>NZ_VLLA01000001.1:0-95832 GCF_007830635.1 Bradyrhizobium huanghuaihaiense
ATCCAGTCCCAATCGACCTTGCCGGCGAGCAGAACCAGCTCGTGCTTCATATTGATGATCTGGTCGAGCCGAGCCCGGAACAGATCGTTCGATCCCGTCGTCTTGTGCTTCTTCGGCCGCATCGTTCCCTCCGATGCAGACAAGGAATCATGCTTCCCGCTTCGAGGGAATCCACGAAAACCAAATCGCAAGGTTCTGACGCCCAAAGCATCAAAACCTTGCAATCTGGAAATGCCCCTTAGCCCAAATCGAGATTCCCGATCAGTGGCTTAGTCCTTCTTCACGGACGACTAAAGCATGATCCGGAAAGGTGCGTAGCGGTTTTCCGGCAAGATCATGCTCAAACAACAGGACAAGTGATCGGGCGAAACGATGCAGGCGATTGCGAAATTGTGGCAGGCGACGCGTCTGACCGCGTACAAATTCCTCGCCGATAGCAGGGGGCTTGCGGCCACCGAATTCGTCGTGGTCGTGCCGCTGATGCTGGTGATGTTTTTCGGCACGGTGGAGTTCTCGTCGGCGGTGGCAATCGATCGCAAGGTGACGCTGATGGCGCGGACGCTGTCGGACCTCACCTCGCAGTCGACGTCGGTCAGCGATACCGACATGACCAACTTCTTCGCTGCCTCGACCGGCATCATGACGCCTTATGCTACCTCGCCGGTCTCGGCGACGATCACCGAGCTCTATGTCGATCCCTCGACTCTGCAAGCGCATGTGCAGTGGAGCAAGGGATCGGTGCCACGGACGCCGAAGTCCGCGGTGACGATTCCCACGACGCTGGCGATCGGTGGCACCTATCTGATCTTCAGCGAGGTCAGCTACACCTACACGCCGTCGGTCGGCTATGCGCTGAAGAGCGCGATCACGCTGAGTGACGTCGCCTATACGAGGCCGCGCCAGTCGACCTGCGTCTATTACAGCCCGGATACCGCCTGCACGATCTACTGAGTGCATCGATCTCCAACATGAAAAAAGGCCGTGCGTCGCGCACGGCCTTTTCCATTGTTGCTTCGACTTGCTCGGTCGAGCCGATCCGGACCGAAGGTCCGCAGGTTCAGCCGGCGGAGCGAAGATTGTCGGCGGCCGACTTGCCGGACCGGCGATCGGCGACGATCTCGTAGGAGAGCTTCTGGCCTTCGCGCAGCGTGCCGAGGCCGGCGCGCTCGACGGCGCTGATGTGAACGAACACGTCCTGGCCGCCATCGTCGGGCTGGATGAAGCCGAAGCCCTTGGTCGCGTTAAACCACTTCACGGTTCCCATGCTCATGGGGTAGTTCCCTCTCAGATAAACAATGTAAAAGTCCGCTCGCGCGGACAGGTTAGATCGAATTTCTGGAAGGGTCGTCAGCGTGTCTGAACCGGCTATACCGGTGGATGCCAATGTCGTCCGGCCGAAAATCGATTAATTCATTTTATTGGAATTGGGGCTTCAAAACAATCCGGACGTGCACGATTTTTTGATCCGCCGCGATGCGCGCGGCGGATCAGCATACAGGTCAGAATTTTACTTCCGTATCGATGCGCTGGAAGCGGATCAACGACGGCGGAACTGGCCACCACGTTGACCGGGGCGCGGCGGTCCGCCCGCGGTTGCGGGACGCTCGTCCTTGTGGCGGAAAATCAGCCGGCCCTTCTCGAGGTCATAGGGCGACATCTCCACCGTCACGCGGTCGCCCGCGAGCGTCTTGATGCGGTTCTTCTTCATCTTGCCGGCGGTGTAGGCGACGATCTCGTGTCCGGCGTCGAGCTGCACGCGGTAGCGGGCGTCGGGGAGGATTTCGGTGACCAGTCCTTCGAACTGGATCAGCTCTTCCTTAGCCATTGATATCTCCAGGTCGTGGACGGCTAGTGCGAATAGGGTTTGCGGGTCGATTGGCCGTTCGGCCGACTCTCACGGCGCAGAAAGGCCACGCCTTGTATCCCATCAGGCTTGCCGGCGCTATGCGCGGGACGCTGTTCCGACCGATCGGTTTGCGAATGTCCCAGCTTATTAGCACCGGAGCGGCGGCGGCGGCGAGACCCCTTCGAGGCGTTCTGGCCGTCGTTGAATCGTCCGTCGACATGCCGCGCGTCGCCGCCGTGCCGGCCTTCACCGGGACGTCCGTCGCCCTGCTTGCCGGCGCTATGGTGACGTCCGTCACCATGCCTTTCGTCGGCCCGACGTCCGTCACCGTGCCGTGCGCCTTGCGGACGCTGGCCCGGGCGGCCTCCGCGGCCCTGCCGTTGCTGCGGCGCGGGAGGACCCGCATCGCGGCGGCCGGCATCGGTGCGGAGGTCTTCGCGCGGCAGCGCCACCTTGATCAGCCGCTCGATGTCGCGGAGGTAGCTGAGCTCCTCGCCGCCGGCGACCAGCGAGATCGCGGTGCCGTCGGCCCCGGCGCGCGCGGTGCGACCGATGCGGTGCACATAGGTCTCGGGCACGTTGGGCAGGTCGAAATTGATCACATGGGTGATGCCGTCGACGTCGATGCCGCGGGCGGCGATGTCGGTGGCAACCAGCGTGCGGATTTCACCGGAGCGGAACTGTGCCAGCGTGCGCTCGCGATGGTTCTGCGACTTGTTGCCATGGATGGCGCTGGCGGGGATGCCGGCCTTTTCGAGTGTCTTCACGACCTTGTCGGCACCGTGCTTGGTGCGGGTGAAGACCAGCGCACGGTTGATCGGCTCGTCCTTCAGCAGCTTGGTCAGGAAGGCGGGCTTGGCCGAGAAGTCGACCTGCAGGATGCGCTGGTTGATCCGCTCGGCAGTCGAGGAGACCGGGGTCACCGCGACGCGGGCGGGATCGCGCAGCATGGAGTCTGCGAGCTCGGCGATGTCCTTCGGCATGGTGGCCGAGAAGAACAGCGTCTGCCGCTTGATCGGCAGCTTGGCGACGATTTTGCGGATGTCGTTGATGAAGCCCATGTCGAGCATGCGGTCGGCCTCGTCGAGTACGAGGAATTCAACGCTCGAAAGCTTCAATCCGTTGCTCTGCACGAGGTCGAGCAGGCGCCCGGGGGTGGCGACCAGCACGTCGACACCCTGCATCAGGGCGCGGACCTGGCGGCCCATCGGAACGCCGCCGATGGCGAGCGTCGAGGACAGGCGGACGTGGCGCCCATAGGCGTTGAAGCTGTCGAGGATCTGCCCCGAAAGCTCGCGGGTCGGCGACAGCACCAGGACGCGGGCGGTCTTGGGCTGCGGCTTGATGCGGTTCTCGAGCAGGCGATGCAGGATCGGCAGCGCGAAGGACGCGGTCTTGCCGGTGCCGGTCTGGGCGATGCCGACGACGTCGCGGCCGGTCAGCGCCAGCGGGATGGTCTGGGCCTGGATCGGGGTTGGGGTGACGTAATTCTCTTCACGAAGAGCGCGCGCGATGGGTTCGGCGAGGCCGAAGTCCTGAAACGAAGTCAAAAGATGGGTTCTTTCCATGTCAAAAGCGGGCGCCCGGCGCATTCAGCGCGGCGCGCGCAAAAGGGTGTCGAGAAGACACCTGCGTGTTTGGGGTGTCGGATGGCTTGGATGATATGGGGCAAGCCAGAGGCCCGGAGGGGGCTTAAGAACACGCGGCTCGCTACGACCCCTTGATTCGCAAGAGGTCTCGGCTGTTCATATGGAACATCGACGGGGCGCTTTCAAGGCAAGTCCGCGCCAAACCGCGGTTGCGGTGCAGAAATAGTTATGCCGGAAATTTAGACAGAAGCGCCATTTTGCTCAGAAAATGAACTGTCTGCCGCATTAGCATACATTTTATTCGCTCAAGATTTGAGCAATTTGACTACGGCGAAACTTTGTTTTCTGCGGAATTTCTAAACAAAACCAACGTGTTACCGCGTGTTCAGCCCATGGCATGGTTCTTGCGATTCCATTAATCGCAGGCGGCCGTGGGGCCGTTTCGCAGCGTCTTTTCACGTCTGCGTCAGGGAGATGATACACAAATGCTTACCAAATCCACTCGCGATAGAGCGGCGTCATTTAGCCGCCGCGGCGTTCTCGCCGCGACCGCCGGACTGATGCTCGGTCTGGCCTCATTGACCGGCGCCAAGGCCGCGGACGATACCATCAAGGTCGGTGTGCTTCACTCCCTCTCCGGCACCATGGCCATCAGCGAAACCACGCTGAAGGACACCATCCTCTTCCTGATCGACGAGCAGAACAAGAAGGGCGGCGTGCTCGGCAAGAAGCTTGAGGCCGTCGTGGTCGATCCCGCCTCGAACTGGCCGCTGTTCGCCGAGAAGGCGCGCGAGCTGATCACCAAGGACAAGGTCTCGGTCGTGTTCGGCTGCTGGACCTCGGTGTCGCGCAAGTCGGTGCTCCCGGTGTTCAAGGAGCTCAACAACATCCTGTTCTACCCCGTGCAGTACGAGGGCGAGGAGAGCGAGCGCAACGTGTTCTACACGGGTGCGGCGCCGAACCAGCAGGCGATTCCCGCCGTCGACTATCTGATGAAGGAAGAGAAGGTGAAGCGCTGGGTGCTCGCGGGCACCGACTACGTCTATCCGCGCACCACCAACAAGATCCTGGAAGCTTACCTGAAGTCGAAGGGTGTCGCCCAGGAAGACATCATGATCAACTACACGCCGTTCGGTCACTCCGACTGGCAGACGATCGTGGCCGACATCAAGAAGTTCGGCTCGGCCGGCAAGAAGACCGCGGTGGTCTCGACCATCAACGGCGACGCCAACGTTCCCTTCTACAAGGAGCTCGGCAACCAGGGCATCAAGGCCAAGGACATCCCGGTGGTCGCGTTCTCGGTGGGTGAGGAAGAGCTCGCCGGCATCGACACCAAGCCGCTGGTCGGCCATCTGGCTGCCTGGAACTACTTCGAGTCGATCAAGACCAAGGACGGCTCGAACGAGAAGTTCATCAAGGACTGGCAGACCTACACCAAGAATCCGAAGCGCGTGACCAACGACCCGATGGAAGCGCATGTGATCGGCTTCGCCATGTGGGTGAAGGCGGTCGAGAAGGTGAAGTCGACCGATCCGGACAAGGTGATCGACGCGCTTCCCGGCATCGAGGCGCCGAACCTGACCGGTGGCGTGTCGAAGATGCTGCCGAACCACCACATCACCAAGCCGGTGTTCATCGGCGAGATCAAGGGCAACGGCCAGTTCGACGTGGTTTGGAAGACCCCGGGCCTCGTCGCGGGTGACGCCTGGTCGAAGGAGCTCGACGGCTCCAAGGACCTGATCGGCGACTGGGTCGGCAAGAAGTGCGGCAACTTCAACACCAAGACCAACAAGTGCCTCGGCTCCGGCTCCTGATCCGGATCTGACGTTTTATCGCACGACGGGAGAAGACGGCTATTCCGCCGCCTTCTCCCCACTTCTGCCGGGGTGATCCAAAGTGCCAACCAAATTGTCCGCTCGCTTCTGCTCGTTTGTACTCTCGTTGTTTCTGATCGCGTTCGCGCTGCCGGCCTTTGCCGGTCCGTTCGAGGATGCGGTCGCCAAGTTCGCCAACGACGATTTTTCCGATACCGAGGAAGCGGTCGGTGTGATCGCCAGCAGCGGCAACAAGCTGGCTTTTCCCATCATCAGCGCGCTCCAGGACGGCCGGTTGATGGCCGATCCTGATAGCAAGAAGGTTTACGTCACCGGCACCGACGGCAAGTCGATCGACGCCGCGACTGGCGAGGCCGTCGCCAGCGTTCCCGACAGTGCGAGCGCGGTCCGCCTCAACAACCGCCTGCGCCGCAGCGTCGATGCCGCGCTCGGCAGCCTGACCCTGCAGTCGCCGGATGTCGGAACGCGCCTGCAGGCCGCGCAATCCGTCTTCAAGTCGCACGAGGAGACGGCGCTCGAGGCCGTCGATGCCGCGCTCGCCAAGGAAAGCAACAAGTCGGTCAAGACGGCGCTCGGCGAGGCCCGCGCGGCGATCCTGCTGTTCAAGTCCGATGCCACGGAGGTCGAGAAGCTCGAGGCCGTCGCCACCCTCAAGGCGCGCGGCGACCAGGAGGCGATGGCGCTGCTCACCGGCATGGGTGATCAGCCGCCTTCGGTGACCAAGGCTGCAGCCAGTGCGATCAGCTCGATCCAGTCTTCGCTCGCGGTCTGGTCCACGGTGCAGAACGCCTGGTACGGCCTGTCGCTCGGCTCGGTGCTGCTGCTCGCCGCGATCGGCCTTGCCATCACCTTCGGCGTGATGGGCGTCATCAACATGGCCCATGGCGAAATGGTGATGATCGGGGCCTACACCACCTTCGTGGTGCAGGAGGTGATCCGCACCCGCTACCCCGGCCTGTTCGACTATTCGCTGCTGATCGCAGTGCCGCTCGCCTTCGTCGTCGCCGGCGCGATCGGCGTCTTGATCGAGCGCAGCATCATCCGCTTCCTCTACGGCCGCCCGCTGGAGACGCTGCTGGCGACCTGGGGCCTGTCGCTGGTGCTGCAGCAGGCGGTGCGCACCATGTTCGGCCCGACCAACCGCGAGGTCGGCAATCCCTCCTGGATGAGCGGCGCGTTCGAGCTCGGCCAGATCACCATCACCTACAACCGGCTCTGGATCCTCTGCTTCACGCTGGCCGTGTTCGCGATCCTGCTCGCGATGCTGCGCTACAGCGCGATCGGTCTTGAGATGCGCGCGGTGACGCAGAACCGCCGCATGGCGGCCTCGATGGGCATCGCCACCTCGCGCGTTGACGCGCTGACCTTCGGCCTCGGCTCGGGTATCGCCGGCATCGCCGGCGTGGCGCTGTCGCAGATCGACAATGTCAGCCCCAATCTCGGCCAGAGCTACATCATCGACAGCTTTATGGTCGTGGTGTTCGGCGGCGTCGGTAATCTCTGGGGCACGCTGGTCGGCGCCTTCACGCTCGGCATCGCCAACAAGTTCCTGGAGCCGGTCGCCGGCGCCGTGCTCGGCAAGATCGCGATCCTCGTTCTCATCATCCTGTTCATTCAAAAGCGGCCGCGCGGCCTGTTCGCGCTCAAGGGCCGTGCGGTGGAAGCATGACCCCTCACATGCTGACGCGATCGCTGGACCGCGGCGCGACGATCTTCCTGCTGGTGGTCGCCGCGCTGGGCGTGCTGATCCCGCTGTTCAACCTGCTGCTGCCCGCGGGCTCGTTCCTGCAGGTGCCGACCTATCTCGTCGCGCTCTGGGGCAAGTATGTCTGCTACGCGATCCTGGCGCTCTCGATCGACCTGATCTGGGGCTATTGCGGCATCCTCTCGCTCGGTCACGGCGCCTTCTTCGCGCTCGGCGGCTACGCGATGGGCATGTACCTGATGCGACAGATCGGCACCCGCGGCGTCTACGGCAATCCGATCCTGCCCGACTTCATGGTGTTCCTGAACTGGCAGAAGCTGCCCTGGTACTGGTACGGCTTCGACATGTTCTGGTTCGCGGCGCTGATGGTGCTGTTCGTGCCGGGCCTGCTCGCCTTCTGCTTCGGTTGGCTCGCCTTCCGCTCCCGCGTCACCGGCGTCTATCTGTCGATCATCACGCAGGCGATGACCTACGCGCTGCTGCTCGCCTTCTTCCGCAACGATTTCGGCTTCGGCGGCAACAATGGCCTGACAGACTTCAAGGACATTCTGGGCTTCAACGTGCAGGCGGAGGGTACGCGCGCGGCGCTGTTCGCGCTGAGCTGTCTGGCGCTGATCATCGGCTTCCTGATCTGCCGCGCCATCGTCTCGTCCAAGCTCGGCAAGGTGCTGATCGCGGTCCGTGACGCGGAATCGCGCACGCGCTTCCTCGGCTACCGCGTCGAATCCTACAAGCTGTTCGTGTTCACGGTGTCGGCTTGCATGGCCGGCGTCGCCGGTGCGCTCTACGTGCCGCAGGTCGGCATCATCAACCCATCCGAATTTGCGCCGGGCAATTCGATCGAGGCGGTGATCTGGGTCGCGGTCGGCGGCCGCGGCACCCTGGTCGGTGCCGCACTCGGTGCCGTCGTCGTCAACTACGCCAAGACCTTCTTCACCTCGGGCATGCTCGCGCCGTACTGGCTGTTCATGCTGGGCGCATTGTTCATCCTGGTGACGCTGCTGCTGCCCAAGGGCATCGTCGGCACCTTCAATGCCTGGTGGGATCAGTCGAAGGAAAAACGGACCGCGGCGTCCGCTGCGAGCGCCGCAGCCGAAGACGGCGTCACCGAACCCAAGATGGCGGAGTAAGCGGTCATGAACGTCATGGACACCCGCGCAACCTCCGCGATGCTTTACCTGGACGGCGTGCACGTCTCGTTCGACGGCTTCCACGCCATCAACAATTTGTCGCTGACGCTCGAGCCCGGCGAGATGCGCGCCATCATCGGTCCGAACGGCGCCGGCAAGACCACGATGATGGACATCATCACCGGCAAGACCAAGCCCGACGAGGGCACCGTGCTGTTCGACGGCGTCACCGACCTGACGCGCCTCGACGAGACCCGCATCGCCGAACTCGGCATCGGCCGCAAATTCCAGAAACCGACGGTGTTCGAGAGCCAGACCGTGCAGGACAATCTCCTGCTTGCGCTCAATGTCGACCACTCGGTCCGCGGCACGCTGTTCTGGCGCGGCAGCAAGGCGGAGTCGGAGCGCATCGACAAGGTGCTGGAGACGATCCGCCTCACCGAGGCCCGCAACCGCCTCGCCGGCAGCCTCAGCCATGGCCAGAAGCAATGGCTCGAGATCGGCATGCTGCTGGCGCAGGATCCGAAGCTGCTGCTGGTCGACGAGCCCGTCGCGGGCATGACCGACGTCGAGACGCATCTCACCGCCGAGCTCTTGAAAGAGATCAACAAGACCCACACCGTCATGGTGGTCGAGCACGACATGACGTTCGTGCGCGAGCTCGGCGTCAAGGTCACCTGCCTGCATGAAGGCACGGTGCTCGCGGAAGGTACCATCGACCAGGTCTCGTCCAACGAGCGGGTCATCGAAGTCTATCTGGGACGCTGAGCGATGCTTGAGGTCAAGGACATCAACCTGTTCTACGGCGCGGCGCAGGCGCTGCGCGGCGTCTCGATCTCGGCCGAGCCCGGCAAGGTGACTTGCGTGCTCGGGCGCAACGGCGTCGGCAAGACCTCGCTGCTGCGCGCCATGGTCGGGCAATATCCGATCTCCTCGGGCGCGATCGTGTTCGACGGCAGCGACATCACCGGCCTCAAGCCCTACGAGCGGGCGCGCAAGGGCATCGGCTTCGTGCCGCAGGGCCGCGAGATCTTTCCGCTGCTGACGGTCGAGGAGAACCTCAAGACCGGCTTCGGCCCGCTCAAGCGCGAGGACAAGCACATTCCGGACGACGTGTTCTCGCTGTTTCCGGTGCTGCAATCCATGCTCGGCCGGCGCGGCGGCGACCTCTCAGGCGGCCAACAGCAGCAGCTCGCGATCGGCCGCGCGCTGGTGATGCGGCCAAAGCTGCTCCTGCTCGACGAGCCGACCGAGGGCATCCAGCCCTCGATCATCAAGGACATCGGCCGCGCCATCTCGTACCTGCGCAACCTCGGCAACATCGCCATCGTGCTGGTCGAACAATATCTCGACTTTGCCTGCGAACTCGGCGACAGTTTCGCGGTGATGGATCGCGGCGCGGTGAAATTCACCTGTGACCGCTCCAACCTCGACGCGAGCGAGATCAGCCGCCAGATGGCGCTGTAAGCCGCAAAATCCTGCCGCGACCGGCTGGGGAGACGGATGCGCAGCGAACTGTCAGCCACGTCTACGATTTTCGAAGCCAACCGTGCCCGTGGCGCGGTGCGCTTCGACGTGCATGCGCGCGACGGCGTGACGCGGCGCGGCGCGTTGCATGAATCCGGCTCGCTCCGCGTCCGCTTTCCATCGCCGGAAGATCAGGGCCTCTCCGGCGTGTTCGTCAATACGGCCGGCGGCGTTGCCGGCGGCGATCGCTTCGATATCGAGATATCAGCCTCCGATGCGGCGCGGCTGACGCTGACCACGGCGGCCGCCGAAAAGGTCTATCGCGCGCCGGGGCCCGCGGCGCAGCTCAATATCTCACTGAAGGCCGGCGCCAGCGCGCATTTGTCCTGGCTGCCGCAAGAGACGATTCTGTTCGACCGCGCCCGCGTGCAGCGCCGCTTCGACATCGAGCTCGACGAGACGGCTTCGCTCCTGCTCTGCGAGATCGTCGTGTTCGGCCGCACCGCCATGGGCGAGCGGATGGAGCAGGGCGAGTTTGTCGACCGCTGGCGGATGCGCCGCGGCGGCAGACTGGTGTTCGCAGAAACTGTCCGGCTCGACGGCAATATCGGCGCAAAGCTCGCGCGATCGGCCGTGGCCAAGGGCGGTGCGGCGATCGGCACGGCCCTGATCGTGCCCGGCGACGAGGCCCTGGTCGAGCGCATCCGGGAAGCGTCGGAGTCTTTCTCCGGCGAGGTCGGAATCTCCGCGTGGAATGGCTTTGCAATGGCGCGGTTCTGTGCCCAAGATGCGGCGCGTTTGCGCGCCGACATGATGACCGTGCTGGCGCGCACCGGCGCGGTCCTGCCGCGGCTCTGGCTGAACTGATGACTGGCTGAATTGACGTGTTGAACGGAAGAGATTCTTCATGAACCTGTCTCCCCGCGAAAAGGACAAGCTTCTGATCTCGATGGCGGCGATCGTGGCGCGCCGCAGGCTGGACCGCGGCGTCAAGCTCAACCATCCCGAGGCGATCGCGATCATCTCCGATTTCATCCTCGAAGGCGCGCGCGACGGCCGCACCGTCGCCGAGCTGATGCAATCCGGTGCGCAGGTGCTGACCCGCGACCAGGTGATGCCGGGCATCCCCGAGATGATCCACGACATCCAGGTCGAGGCGACCTTTCCCGACGGCACCAAGCTCGTCACCGTGCATGACCCGATCAGGTAGGAGCGAGAGCATGATCCCCGGCGAACTCTTCATCCAGGACGGCGAGATCGAGCTCAATGCCGGCCGCAAGACCGTGACGCTGACGGTGGCCAACGCCGGTGACCGGCCGATCCAGGTCGGCTCGCACTACCATTTCTTCGAGACCAACCCCGCGCTGAAGTTCGATCGCAAGAAGTCCCGCGGCATGCGCCTCGACATCGCCGCCGGCACCGCCGTTCGCTTCGAACCCGGGCAGATCCGCGACGTCCAGCTCGTCGCCATGGCGGGCAAGAAGACGATTTACGGCTTCCGCGGCGACGTCATGGGGAAGCTGTGACCTCCACAGGAACGAGCGCGGCGCGGCACGGTTGAGGCGGAAACGGAGGTATTTGCCATGCTTTCCCCAATCCGCCTCGTATCGGAAGCTGCCGACCTCGCCGCGCGCCGCCACAACGGCATGGCGCGCAAGGGGCGCGGCAATGAGCCCTATATCAATCACCTCGCCGAGGTCGCGAACCTGCTTGCGACCGCGACCGATGGCGCCGATGCCGAGCTGGTCGCAGCCGGCTGGCTGCACGATACGATCGAGGACACCGATACCACGCGCGAGGAGCTCGCGCAGACGTTCTCCGAGCGTGTCGCGTCCCTCGTCGTCGAGTGTACCGATGACATGAGCCTGCCGAAGGCAAAGCGGCGCCAGAAACAGATCGAGGACGCTCCGCACAAATCCCCCGGCGCAAAGCTGATCAAGATCGCCGACAAGATCAGCAACATCGGCGCGCGCATTCAAACCGATCCGACCGCTGAAGAACGCGACGACCTCGCTGACTACAGCGACTGGGCCACGCAGGTCGTAGCGGGTTGCCGCGGCGGCAATGCGTGGCTCGATACGAAATTCGACGATGCTGTGAAAGCAGCGAGAGCTTTGCTGTGAGCAGCCAACAGTTCAATCGCAAACG
This sequence comes from Bradyrhizobium huanghuaihaiense, assembly GCF_007830635.1. Classification (GTDB taxonomy): domain Bacteria; phylum Pseudomonadota; class Alphaproteobacteria; order Rhizobiales; family Xanthobacteraceae; genus Bradyrhizobium; species Bradyrhizobium huanghuaihaiense. The sequence continues at coordinate 11,721 of NZ_VLLA01000001.1, forward strand.
GGGCTTGTGATGTCCGTCAAAATAAAGCGTTCCGTCTATGCCGACATGTTCGGCCCGACCACCGGCGACAAGGTGCGGCTGGCCGACACCGACCTCATCATCGAGGTCGAGAAGGATTTCACCACTTACGGCGAGGAGGTGAAGTTCGGTGGCGGCAAGGTGATCCGCGACGGCATGGGGCAGTCGCAGGTGACCAACAAGCAGGGCGCGGCCGACACGGTCATTACCAATGCGCTGATCGTCGATCACTGGGGCATCGTGAAGGCCGACGTCGCCATCAAGGACGGCATGATCTCCGCGATCGGCAAGGCCGGCAATCCCGACATCCAGCCCGGCGTCACCATCGTCATCGGCCCCGGCACCGACGTCATCGCGGGCGAAGGCAAGATCCTCACCGCCGGCGGCTTCGACAGCCACATCCATTTCATCTGTCCGCAGCAGATCGAGCACGCGCTGATGTCAGGCGTCACCTCGATGCTGGGTGGCGGCACCGGTCCCTCGCACGGCACCTTCGCCACCACCTGCACGCCGGGGCCGTGGCACATGGGCCGGATGATCCAGTCGTTCGACGCCTTCCCGGTCAATCTCGGCATTTCCGGCAAGGGCAATGCCTCGCGGCCCGCCGCGCTGGTCGAGATGATCAAGGGCGGCGCCTGCGCGCTGAAGCTGCACGAGGACTGGGGCACCACGCCGGCCGCGATCGACAACTGCCTGTCGGTTGCCGACGATTACGATATCCAGGTGATGCTGCATTCCGACACCCTGAACGAATCCGGCTTCGTCGAGGACACCATCAAGGCGTTCAAGGGCCGCACCATCCATGCCTTCCACACCGAAGGCGCCGGCGGCGGTCACGCCCCTGACATCATCAAGGTCGCCGGGCTGAAGAACGTGCTGCCGTCCTCGACCAATCCGACGCGGCCCTTCACCCGCAACACCATCGACGAGCATCTCGACATGCTGATGGTGTGCCACCACCTCGATCCCTCGATTGCGGAAGATCTGGCGTTCGCCGAAAGCCGCATCCGCAAGGAGACGATCGCGGCCGAAGACATCCTGCACGATCTCGGCGCGCTCTCGATGATGTCCTCGGACTCGCAGGCCATGGGCCGTCTCGGCGAGGTCATCATCCGCACCTGGCAGACCGCCGACAAGATGAAGAAGCAGCGCGGGTCGCTGCCGCAGGACAAGGGCAAGGACAACGACAACTTTCGCGTCAAGCGCTACATTGCCAAATACACCATCAATCCGGCGATCGCGCATGGCGTGTCGAAGCTGATCGGCTCGGTGGAGAAGGGCAAGCTCGCGGATCTCGTGCTGTGGTCGCCCGCCTTCTTCGGCGTCAAGCCGGATTGCATCGTCAAGGGCGGCACCATCGTCGCAGCGCCCATGGGCGATCCCAATGCCTCGATTCCGACGCCGCAGCCGGTGCACTATCAGCCGATGTTCGGCGCCTTCGGGAGAGCGCGCACCTCGTCCTCGGTGGTCTTCACCTCGAAGGCTGCGATCACCGGGGGTCTCGCGCGAAAGCTCGGCATCGAGAAGAAGCTCTATGCGGTCCAGAACACCCGCAGCAAGATCTCCAAGAAGAGCATGATCCACAACGACGCCACGCCCAATATCGAGGTCGATCCGGAGACCTACGAGGTTCGCGCCGACGGCGAGCTGCTCACCTGTGCGCCGGCGGAGGTGCTGCCGATGGCGCAGCGTTATTTCATGTACTGAAATAGCGCCTCAACGCATGTCCCAGGAATATGGCTTGAGTGCGTGTCCGGGGTCGGCTTTTCCGGTTTTGCGTTCGGTCCCGCCTGGTCTAATGTCCCGCCCGGTATCTAACCCTTAGAAGAAAAGCCGGGAGGATTTCTCGTGATCTACGTCGTTGCAACCCTGACCATCAAGCCCGAGACGCGCGCCGAATTCATTGCAGGTGCCACCGCCTGCATCAAGGAGACGCGGAAAGAGCCCGGCAACATCGCCTACGACATGCATGAGAGCGTCACCGATCCCAGCAAGATGGTGTTCGTCGAGCAGTGGGAGAATGCCGAGGCGCTGGTGCCGCATCGCGCCATGGAGCACATGAAGACGTTCGGCCGCATCGCGGTGAAGTGTTTCTCGGCGCCACCGAAGGTCGAAATCATCACGCCCGAGAAGGTCGAGACACGGTAAAGAGGTAAGACGCATGATCCGGGCGACGCAGGTCAGGGGACAACACCGCTTCACGGAAGCGCCAGCGGACACGGTCGTGCTCGATTTTGACGATCGGCACCGTCGCCGCATGGCAATGACGGGGACGCGCGGCCTCGAATTCCTGCTCGACCTGGAGAACGCCGTCGCGCTGCGCGGCGGCGATGCGCTGGTGCTGGAGGACGGAAGGCTGGTCGAGGTGGTCGCGGCTCCGGAGCCGCTGCTCGAGATCCGCGGTCGCGATCCGCACCACCTCATCCGCGTCGGCTGGCATCTCGGCAATCGCCACCTGCCGACGCAGATCATGGCCAGGAGCCTGCGCATCCGCCGCGACCACGTCATCGAGGCCATGGTGAAAGGCCTCGGCGCGCGCGTCATCGAGATCGAGGCACCGTTCGATCCCGAAGGCGGCGCCTACGCGGACGCCGGTCACGCGCATGGGCACGACGACCATGCGCACCACGATCACGGCCATGACCACCACGATCATGGCCACGATCACCATGACCATCACGGTCATGATCATCACGGCCATGACCACCATCATCATGACCATGCCGCGCATGATCATGGACACGGCCACCATCACCACGACGAGCATTGCGACCATCCCGACCATCACCACGGCCACAAGCATGCTCATGACCACAAATGAGCCTGTCGGTGCCGGTGACCTCGCCGGGCGCGAGGCGGCGGCGCTGTACCGGTTGTTGACCTGGCTGTCGCCGGCGTTCCCCGTCGGCGGCTTCTCCTATTCCAGCGGCATCGAATGGGCGGTCGAAGCGGGCGACATCGTCGACGTCGCGACGCTGGCGGACTGGCTCGATGCGATGCTCGGCGACGGCTCGGGCTTTTGCGATGCGGTCTTCCTGGTCCAGGCTTATCGCGCCACCGAGGCGGGCGAGGAGACCTCCTTGCGCGACATCGCGGAACTCGCGAGCGCCTTTGTGCCATCGCGCGAGCGGCAACTGGAGACTGTCTCGCAGGGCCGCGCCTTCATCGATATCTCCCGCGCCGCGTGGGATGCGGAAGGCCTGGATGCCATGGTTGCGGCATGCAGCACGCCACTGGTCTATCCCGTCGCCGTCGGTGTGGTTGCCGCAATGCACGGCGTGCCGCTGGCACCGACGCTGCACGCCTTCCTGCATGCGCTGGTCTCGAACTGGATCTCGGCGGCCAGCCGCCTCATTCCGCTCGGCCAGACCGACAGCCAGCGCGTGCTGGTGAGGCTGGAAGCGGCGGTGGCCGCCACCGCCAGCCGTGCGCTGACTGCAGCATTGGACGATCTCGGCAGCGCCACCTTCCGCGCCGATCTCGCCAGCCTGCGGCACGAGACGCAGTATACGCGGTTGTTCAGGTCATGAGTGCTAGGCTCTCAGCGTCGTCCCGGCGAAGGCCGGGACCCATAACCACGAATGCCTGTGATTATGGACAGCTGGGGCCACAGCTTGCCGCGACAATTGAGTTCGGTGGTAATGGGTCCTGGCTTTCGCCAGGACGACGATAGGGAAGAATCTATGGCTACGTCTCACGGCCCCTTGCGTGTCGGAGTTGGCGGCCCGGTCGGGTCAGGCAAGACCGCGCTGATGGACCTGCTCTGCAAGACCATGCGCGAGCGCTATGACATCGCCGCGATCACCAACGACATCTACACCAAATGGGATGCGGAATTCCTGGTGCGTTCGGGCTCGCTGACGCCAGATCGTATCGCCGGCGTCGAGACCGGCGGCTGCCCGCACACGGCGATCCGCGAGGACGCCTCGATGAACCTCGCGGCGGTCGCGGACATGCGCGCGAAATTCCCGGGCCTCGATCTCGTGCTGATCGAGTCCGGCGGCGACAACCTCGCTGCCACTTTTTCCCCGGAGCTCGCCGACCTCACCATCTACGTCATCGACGTCGCCGCCGGCGACAAGATCCCGTCCAAGGGCGGCCCCGGCATCACCCGGTCCGACCTGCTGGTCATCAACAAGATCGATCTTGCGCCCCATGTCGGCGCCTCCCTCGAGAAGATGGAGACGGACGCAAGGCGCATGCGCGGTGAGCGCCCCTTCGTCATGACCAACCTGAAGAAGAGCGAGGGGCTCGACCGCATCGTCGGCTTCATCGAGGCCAAAGGCGGGCTGAAACGGGCGGGCTGACCGACGCGACGACTTGGCGCAGGCGGTTTTCGTCGTTAACGCCTGGGGCAGGGCCGCGCCTTGCGGAACAAATTTCGGACACGGCGATTGAATACCTCCGGTGCCCGGGGCAATTCCATCCCCGGCCGGACCCTCGGCCGGGCGGATTAAGCTTTCCAGGCGACCCAAGTTGCGTACTGATGCCTCCTCCTCCATTATCTGCGCCATTGGGGTTCACCCTGTTTCGGCACATGGCCGTTCGAGCGGCGTTCATATGCTCCGTGTTTATTGCCGACCTCCCGCTTCCGTCTGAGTAGTCGCGTGGTCCGGCTGGGTTTCATTATCGGCTTCATCGCTCTGCTCGGAGCCTTGCTTTCCGGGCTTGCGGCCTATCGCGTCCACGACCAGGAGCTGGCGCTGGACCGGATCGCGCTCGCGCGTGCGATCGACGTCCATGCCAGCCTGGTTCAGGACCGGCTCACCGAGCGCGAGCTGCTCGCGCGTGTCGCCTCAGGCCTGTTCCGTGCGCCGTCGGTGCTCAAGCCCAATATGCTGGAGCCGCTGCGCTCGGCGATCTACGCGTTCAAGACTGACTTCGTGGTGGCCGGCTGGGTTGCCCGGCTTCAGCCGAACGAGCTCGCGGCGGCGCAGGCGGCGATCGCGGCGGCCGGATTCCCGAAGCCCCAGATCCGTGACTACAGTGACAAGCCCATCGCCCCCGCGAGCCTCACCCATCCGATCGACGTGCTGATGGACCTCGAGCCGCGCAGTGACGAGACCAAGGCGCTGCCTGGCCGCAGCTATGACCAGGATCCGGTGCGCAGCGCGATGCTCGCCCGGGCCAGGATCGAGAAGCGATCGGTTGCTTCCGATCCGGTGCCGCTGCTGCGCGGGAACGGCCCGATCGGCATCATTGTGGCTGCTCCCGTGGTTCCCGAGGGGGCAACGGAGCCGGCCGGTTTCGTCACGTTCTCCTACGAGCTTGCCACACTGATGCTGACCAACGACGACATGTCGTTGTTCTCGGTTGCACTCAAGGATCCGCGCAAGGAGGGCGGCGAGCTCGTCGCCAACGACCAGGGCATTGTCTCCACGCGCATGGGCGCGGACGGTCCGGCGCCATCGGCGACGCGCACGGTGAGCTTCGGCGGCCGCGACTGGCAGCTCAGCTACTACGCGAAGACCAATTCGGCACGCCGCGCCGAGCAGACCGCGATCATCGTGGCGGCGATCGGTTTTGCCATCACCGCGATGGTGTGCGGCCTGTTCGGCTATGTCGCCTACAACAATCTGCGGCTCAGCCGGGAGATCCAGGTACGGATCGGCTTCGAGCGCCGCCTGACCGCGGTCATCGACGAGCTGAATCACCGCGTGAAGAACATCCTGGCCGTGATCCAGTCGATCGTGACGCGCACGCTGCGCCACGGCTCGGACATCGACGTCGCGCGCGAGCTCCTGATCGGCCGCATCCACGCCATGTCCAACGTGGTCTCGCTGCTCAGCGAGAGCCAGTGGCAGGGCGTCAAGCTGAAGGGCCTGTTCGAGGCGCGCGCGATTCCGCATGCCGATCGCATTGCCGTCACCGGCCCCGACATCGCGGTCAGCGCGCGCGCCGCGCAGAGCCTGTCGCTGCTGTTCTTCGAGCTCGCCTCGCATTCCGACGAGGGTCTGTCGCTGGTCGGCAAGCATCCGCACATCACCGCCAATTGGACGGTGACCGGCGAAGCACCCGAAGAGGTCTTCCATTTCCGCTGGGAGGAGTTCAACACCAGCGAGGCGACGCGCCGGCCCGATTCTGACTTCGGCCTGATCCTGCTGGACCGCGTCGCGCCCGAGGCGCTGGGGGGCACCGCCAAGCGGTTCTTCACCGACGTCTCCTACGTCTATGAACTGACCGCGCCGATGGAGACGGTGGTCGACATGTCCGAGCGCGACCGCACGGACAAGATCTCGGCGCCGGTGCGCCCCGTGCGCTGATTTAGTCCTTCGGCCGCAACACCAGATCGACCAGATTGCGCGCGTAGCCAGGTGTGATCGGCGCGATGCCGAAGATGTAGCGGTAGAACAGGCTGCCATAGATCGCGTCGTAGAGATCCTCGGGCAGCCCCCCGGCCAGAATGCTGCCGTCCTGCTGGCCCGCGGCGATCATGTCCACCAGCGCGTCGCGACGGAATTGTAAGTAGCGGGCGTAGAACAGCTCCGCCGAGCCGGTCTTGGAGATGCATTCGGAGATGACCGCGAGCTGGACCTTGCCGAACTCGCCCTGCAGCGCCTCGGCATAGGTGGCGGCGTGGCGGCGCGCGCGCGCCGCGGGCGTACCGCTGCTTGCGGGCGGCAGCGGCAGCATCTGCGCGGCATGGTGGAGGAAGGCGTCGATCAGCAGCGCCTCCCGCGAGGGCCACCATTTGTAGATCGTCATCTTGGACACGCTGGAGTGGCGTGCGATCGCATCGATCGTGGTGGTAGCAAGGCCCGTGGCCGCCATCAGCGCATAGGCGCTTTCGAGGATGGCGTTGGTGGTCTCGATCGACCTTGGCCGACCGCGCCGGGGCGCGCTCTCCGCCTCTTCACCCCCGCCTTTCGCCATCGCCACGCCGGTCTCCTCACGCAGAGTCCCGGCATAGCGCAGCGGCCGCTTTCGGCCTAGCAGAATCGCACGATTTTGTTGTCGGAGCGATTTGGCTTTAGGCCTGCTGCCGCAGGGCTGCCGGCAGATCCTGCCGTTTCGACCATGCGATGTAATAGGCGAGCCCGGTCATCGCGGCGAAGCCGGTGATGCTCACTGCGACCTGCATCACTACCAGGTTCGGCCCGGTGATCAGGATGAGGTGGCCGGCGAAGGACAGGAACACGGCGACGCAGAATACCGCGAGCCATTCCTCGCCGCATGCGATCACCGCCTGCAGCGGCCTCCATGTCAGGCCGGGATGATCCGCCGGAATGAGATGGGTCGCAATGAGCGCGAGGGCGAGGAAGTGGAGCACGCGATAGGGCGCGAGGTTTTCCTTGTCGGTCGGTGCGATGCTGTTGAGGAGCAGATCGGGCAGGTAGGTGGACAGCGTCGGCGAGTGGCGCATCAGGGTGACGGCCATCGCGAAGACCAGATAGGCGCCTGCGAGCATCCGCAGCCAGGACATGCCGCGCAGCGCACGCCCCGGCGCGCCTGTGACGGCGAACCAGCCGCCCAGCACCATCAGCATCTGCCAGCACAGCGGATTGAAGGTCCATTCCTGGTCCGGGTAGACCCGGAAATTCCAGTCGAACCAGCGCGCGGCGACGTACAGCGCGACCGATGCCGCCAGCGTCAGGTTCGGCCATCTCAGCAGCCCCCACAGCACGAGCGGAAAGAACGCCATCAGCGGGATCATCAGTTGCAGCAGGTCGAGGTTCAGCGGCTCTTCCTGGAGCACGAGCCCGCGGATCAGGATGCGCAGCGGGTGCTCGAGAATCCCGGATATGTTGTATTCGTGGATGATCTCCGGCGCCATCGATTGCGAGGCGACGTAGGCGATGGTGTCGATATAGATCACGAACAGCACGACATAGGCGGCATAGAGCCGCCAGACGCGGCGGAAGATTCGCGTCGCCGCGACGATGTAGCCGCGCTCCAGCGCCATCCTGCCGTGGATGATGGCGACGCCGTAGCCCACCACGAACACGAACAGATCGGCCGCGCCGCTGAAGCCGAAATTCCGCAGCGTCAGCAGGTTGACGACGTTGTTCGGAATATGGTCGACGAATACGGACCAATTGGCGATGCCGAGCGTCAGATAGAGTCTGGCGTCGTGCTGAAATGCGGCGAGGTTCGCCTTGACGGACGGTTTCATTGAGTAAAATAGCTTTGAGAATCAGGGTGATGCTTTTACCGGCAACCGCCTGCCTATCCGAGTAGCGTTTACGTGAGCGAGACTGGTTTGTCCCGATTGGTCTGAAATTGCGCAGCGCATCCCGCTGCTTTTGCAGGTCTGCGTTGAACCCGCCCTAGTCGCAACTTTTGCAAAGGCGACAATCCGCCTGCGGTCGCGGCAGGCATCGGTCGCTCCGGTACTGCACCGCTCTGCTCCCGGCTGCAATGTCTCTGTAGTCTGGAAATAGAAAACCTCCAGGCTGGAAACCTTTCACCCCGCAACGTCGAACCGCTGCGCTAACTCCTTGTTCCGGCTGGCTGCATTGCGCAGTCGTTGGAAGTTGGGGAAGTTTGCAGTGGGCATTGTGGAAGTGGGGCGCTGGCGGCTCATGGGGGCCGTCAGCTCGGTTGTCTTGATCGTTGTTACGGGAGGGGCGGCGGCCCAATCATCGACCTCGGGTGCGTCCGCGGGGGCGGGGACCGAGCTTGGAACGGTCGTCGTCCAGGCAAGCGAGGCTCGCAAGCGCACCAGCGTACCATCCTCGCGTAGCCGCAGCGCGGCCCGCGCGCGCGCGGTCTCGCGCGGCAATGCGCCCGCTGGCGCTGCCGCGGCAGCCGCCGCCGGCGCCGGAGCGGGGGGAGGGCACAAGGAATCGGCGTTCGGCCATGTCGACGGCGTGGTCGCGACAAGGAGCGCGACCGGCACAAAGACCGACGCGCCGCTGATCGAGACGCCGGTCGCGATCTCCGTCGTGACGCAGGACCAGATCCAGGCCCAGGGCGCGCAGAGCATTGCGCAGGCGGTGCGCTATACGTCGGGCGTGAGGAGCGAAAATCTCGGGGCCGACGCGCGCTTCGACAATATCTACATTCGCGGCTTCCTCGCCGACCAATATCTGGACTCGCTGCGGCTGCTGAATTTTGGCGTCTTCGCCTATCCGATCGTCGAGCCCTTCAATCTCGAGCGCGTCGAGATCCTGCATGGTCCGGCCTCCGTTCTCTACGGTCAGTCGTCGCCGGGCGGCATCGTCGATCTCGTCTCCAAGCGTCCGACGCTGGAGCCCTATCACGAGATGTTCGTGTCGACCGGCAGCTACGGCCGCGTCCAGGCGGGCGTCGACCTGTCCGGTCCAATCGACAAGAACAAGGAGTTTCTCTACCGCTTCACCGCGTCCGGCTTCGATGTGGGCAGCCAGGTCGATCACGCCGACTACCAGCGCATCTCGATCGCGCCGTCGCTGACCTGGCGGCCGGACAACCAGACCACGCTGACGGTGCTCGGCACCTATCAACGCGATCCCAAGGCCGGCTTCTACAACCAGCTGCTGCCGAGCGGCATCGGCACCATCACGCCCTACAAGGGCAGCTATATCCCGACGAGCTTCTATTCCGGCGAGCCGAATTTCGACAAGACCGACCGCACAGTCGGCACAGTCGGCTATTTGCTCGAACACAGCTTCAACAATAACGTCAAGGTGCGACAGAACCTGCGTTACATGGACCTCAGCACCGATTTCGCGGTGGTATCCCCCAACGGCAGCCAGACGGATCCGACCAACCTCAAGCGCGCGGCCTTCACGACGCTGGAATCGATCCGCTCGATCAATGTCGACAACCAGCTCGAGACCAGATTCAACGCCGGTCCGTTCGAGCACACCGTGCTCGCGGGCCTCGACTACACCAACGCCGTCGACAAGCGGCTCAACGGCCAGCTCCTGGTCGCGCCGACGATCAACGCGTTCAATCCGGTCTATGGCGTGCCGTTCGGTCCGGTGCCCAATACGACGAATGTCCGGCAGACGATCGATCAACTCGGGGTCTATGCGCAGGATCAGATCAAATTCGACCGCTGGGTCGCGCTGCTCGGTATCCGTCATGATCGGGCGCAGTCCAGCACCGATACGCTGACCTACGCGAACGGGACCACCTCGACCGCGCCAAAGTCCGACACGGCGGTCACCAAGCGCGGTGCGCTGCTCTACAAGTTCGACAACGGGATCGCACCCTACATCCAGTACACCGAGTCGTTCCAGCCGACTGCCGGCACGGATGCTCTTCTCCGTCCGTTCTCGCCGACAACCGGCAAGCAGGAAGAAGCAGGCATCAAGTACCAGCCAAACGCAAACTCGCTCTACACGCTCGCCGCGTTCAACCTGATCCAGCAGAACGTGCTGACGCCGGATACGGATCCGACCCATCCTCCCGGCTCGCGTGTCCAGACCGGCGAAATCCGTTCGCGCGGCATCGAGCTGGAGGCCAAGACCGAGATCAGCCGTGAGCTGACAGTGCTGGCGTCCTACACCTATCTCGACAACATCGTGACGCGGACCAACACGCCGAGCCAGCTCGGCAAGCATCCGGTCATCGCCCCGATGAACTCGGCATCGGCTTGGGTCGATTACACCTTCCATGGCGGCCCGCTCGACGGCTTCGGCCTGTCCGGCGGCGTGCGCTATATCGGCGAGACGGCAGGTAACACAGCAAACACTTTCTATGTCCCGGACGTCACGTTGTTCGATGCGGCGATTCACTATGACTTCTCCGCACTGGGGCCGATGTTCAAGGGTTATTCGGCGCAGGTCAACGCCACGAACATCTTCGACAAGACCTATGTGACGCTTTGCCAGGACATCGGCTGCTATTACGGCCTCCGTCGTAACGTGATTGCGACGCTGCGCTACCACTGGTAGAGGAACGGCATGACCGAACAGGCGCTCTCCAGGGGACACATCTATGAGCGAAAGCCGGCGCTTCGGCGCTGGCTGTTCGTGCATAAATGGTCGAGCCTGATCTGCACGCTGTTCCTGCTGCTGATCTGCATCACCGGCCTGCCCTTGGTGCTGCGCGACGAGATCGACGGCCTGCTCGACGACGCCTTGCCCTATGCGCAGGTCGCGGAGGGCACGCCCAATGTGAGCCTCGACCGGGTGGTCGAGGCCAGCCGGAAGCTGTATCCCGGTGAGACCATCCTCTCGGTGTTCGTCGACGATGACGAGCCCAAGATCATGGTGTTCATGGCGAGCTCCTGGGAGGCCTTCAAGGCCAACCGCAGGTCGCTGCACTCGATCCGGTTCGACGCCCACACCGGCGACGTGCTGAAGCAGACCAAACCGTTCGGCGAGGACGGACTCACCTTCCTGCAATTGATGCTGTCGCTGCACCGCGACCTGTTCGCAGGGCTTGCGGGCGAATTGTTCCTCGGCGCGATGGCGCTTCTGTTCATCGCGGCGATCGTCTCCGGCATCGCGATCTACGGGCCCTTCATGCGCAAGCTGGATTTCGGCACCGTGCGCGCGGCGAGGTCGCCACGGCTGAAATGGCTCGACCTGCATAACCTGCTCGGCGTCGTCACCGTCGGCTGGGCGCTGGTGGTTGGCGCCACCGGCGTGATCAACGAGCTCTCGACGCCGCTGTTCGCGCTGTGGCAACAGACCGACGTGCGCGCGATGCTGGCGCCGCTGCAAGGCAAGCCGGTGCCGCACACCTCGGAGCTGTCCTCGCCGCAGGCGGCCTATGACACGGTGAAGGCGGCCTTCCCCGACATGACCGCGACCAGCGTGGTGTATCCGGGCTCGCCGTTCGGTTCGCCCTTCCACTACGTGGTCTGGACCAAGGGCAAGGAGCCGCTGACCTCACGCCTGTTCAGCCCGGTGCTGGTCGATGCGAGAAGCGGCGCCCTGGTGTCGGCGGTGACCATGCCCTGGTATCTGCGCGCGCTGGAGCTCTCGCGCCCGCTGCATTTCGGCGACTATGGCGGCATGCCGCTGAAGATCATCTGGGTGGTGCTGGATCTCGCGACGATCTTCGTGCTCGGCAGCGGGCTCTATCTCTGGCTTGCGCGGTCGCAGGCCGCGAAGACGCAACAGCGGCCCGCTGCGGCCCTGCCGCTGTCGTCGCCGGGAGCAGCAGAATGACTGCCCGCCGCTCGCCCAACCTGATCTGGCGCTGGCCCGCGTTGCTCGCGGCCCTGAGCATTTTCGGCCTGTTCGCGGCGTTGATTGGTCAGACCGGGATTTGGCTGCCGCTGTCCTGGGGCGCGTTGACCGTTCCGCTCGCGGTGGCCGCGATCTGTATCGTCCGCAGCCGCAGCTGAGATGCTCGCCGTTACTCGGCGGGCTCCGCCGATGCTTCGTCGGGGACGCCGGCGCGGCTCGCCATGATTCCCAGCGCGACGCCGCCGATGGCCAGGATCGGCAACAGCCGCTTGACCCCGATGGCACGGACGATCTGCAGCCCGGTGGCGAGCAGCATGGGGTCGGCGAGCATGCTGTGCGCCGCGGACTTTGCGGCGCGCTCGGCGGCGATGTGGGCTTCCTTGCGCAACTGCCGCTTGTACGCCCAATAGCTCACCGCGGCGGTCAGCGTCAGCAGAAAGAAAACGCCGGCACCCGCGAGGCAGGCCTGCACCGGACCATATTTTTCGAGGACCGAAATGAAGGCTGCAGCGCAGAGGAAGCATGTCGTGATGAACAGCGCGAATGCCGCGCCCGCGGCAAGGGAGGTCAGCCGCACAGTCGTGCCGGTGGATGCACTGATCCCGTCGATGATGCGCTGGAACATGGCCTTGCTCCTCAGATCCCCACAAGCCTGGATGTCACAAGCCGGCCTTGGCGGCGCGGCGGCGCCGCCTCAACGTTGGCCGGGCATCCTTAGCGGCGCCAGGCGACGCCGATCAGGAAGCCGATGCCGAGCGCGAGTCCGACGGTCGCCAGCGGCCGCTGCGTGATCGCCTCTTCCAGCGTCTCCTCGATCGATCCATAGGCATCCTGCGCCGCGCCCATCATGGCGCTGCTGCGCTCCGACATGTCGTCGATCGCGGAATCCATGTTCTCGCGGGCCTGGCGATAGCCCCGCCTGGCCTGCTTGCTGGTGGAATTGGCAAAGGTATTGAGCGCGTCGGTGATCTGGTCGGTGAGGGCGGCGATATCGCTTTTCACGGCTGCTACATCCTTCTCGAGGCGTTCTCTGGAGGCTTTGTCGGTCCAGTCGCTGATCCCGGCTTCGGCACTTGTCGTTGACATCAGGAAGCTCCGAACTGTTTGCGGCTGAGATAGCCGGAAAACGTTTCGTGGTCGGGTAAGTTCCGATTGCGGAAACCGGTTACTCCTGCGGCAGCTGCGGCGCATCCTCCGGCAAAAGATGTTCCTTCAGGATCAGCCCGACGATGAGCAGCGGCGACGACAGGAAGGCACCCATCGGCCCCCACAACCAGGTCCAGAACGCCAGCGCCAGCAGCACCGCCAGCGCATTCAGCGCCAGGCGGCGGCCGATGATGGTCGGCGTGACGAAATGTCCCTCCAGGAACGTGATGCCGCCGAAGGCGATGGCGGCAGCCAGGCCGCCGCCGATGGTCGGGAAGGCGACGAGCCCGACCACGACCAATATGGCGAACATCGCGATCGGCCCGATGATCGGGATGAAGTTGAGGGTTGCGGCAAGTGCGCCCAGGCCGGCCGGGTTGGGCATGCCGGTCAGGGCGCAGACCAGTCCGGCGGCAATGCCCACGCCGATATTGATGACGGTCACCGTCAGCAGGTAACTGCCGAGATGGACCTCGATCTCGTTGAGAATGCGCAGCGTGCGCAGCCGCGCATCGCGATCGCTGAACGTCATGATCAACGCCCGCCGTAGATCGCGCCAGCTCGCGATGAACAGGATCAGCGTGACGAAGAACAGCAGGAATTCGGTGAAGGTGGGCGAGAGGAATTCCAGCGTCGGCTGCACCCATTCGAATTTCGGCAGCTGGAAGCTCGGCAGGCCCTCCGAGCCGCCGACCATGGCTTGCAGCTCGCGCCACAGCATCAGCGGGCGGTCGAACACGTGCAGCTTGTCTTTCAACTGCGCGCCGAGCTCGGGCAGGCGCGAGCTCCACTCCATCACGGGCGAGGCGATCAGCGCGACGACGAAGGTCACCACGGCGGTCACGGCAATCACGATCAGGACGGCGCCCAGACCGCGTGGCACTTTGCGGTTTTCCAGGAAGGTTGCCGCCGGAGACAGCATGGTGCCGATGACAAAGGCCATCACCACGGGGAGGAAGAACGCCTTGGCGACATAGAGCACCGCGACCACTGCGATCAGCAATAGACCGGCGAGTGCGAAGGCGACGAACTCGGTGCGGCGGATGATCGGCGGCAGTTCGCTATGACTGCCGGGGAGCGGGTCACCTTCGCCGCTGCCGGGAATCAGACGTTCACTGGGAAGGACGCGCACAATACCTCTCCCGCACGGAAAGCTTCCGCGCGCCCATTGATGACGTCACAACGTCCGAGGCGGCGCCGGGGTTCCATCGCGGCTTCGTGAAGTTGCGCTCGCTTGACTGTGACGTCGTTGCTGCATCGAAAGGCGGAACCTGAGTCGGCCCGGCTGCGTTTGTTGGCAAGCCGCATCACCCTGATGCGCAGATCCAACGGGGCAGCTCATGACAATGGTCTCTCCAGCCCGCCGCTTCTCGCCGCGCGCCGCCACTGCTTTTGCCTTCGCCGCCGCACTGCTTGTCGTGCCCTTCGGAGCCGCGAGCGCGCAAACGCTCGGCTATGTCCCGATGCAGCCGCAAGCCTATCCGCAAGGTCAGACCTATTCGCACGGCTATGTGAACGACGAGGCGCAGGCAACCGATGAGGATGCCCGGCTCCCCGACCGCCTGCGCAAGCAGATCGTCGCATTCGACCGCGGCGAGCCGGCCGGCACCATCGTGATCGATACCGGCAATACATACCTCTATTACGTGCTCGGCAATGGCCGGGCGATCCGCTATGGCGTCGGCGTCGGCCGCGAGGGTTTTACCTGGTCGGGCGTCCAGAACATCAGCCGCAAGGCGGAATGGCCGGACTGGCATCCGCCGGCCGAGATGATCGCGCGCCAGCCTTACCTGCCGCGCTTCGTCGCCGGCGGCCCCGGCAATCCGCTCGGCGCGCGCGCGATGTATCTGGGATCGAGTGAGTATCGCATCCACGGCACCAACGATCCCACCACCATCGGCAAGTTCGTCTCCTCCGGCTGCATCCGCATGACCAACGAAGACGTCACCGACCTGTTCAGCCGCGTCAATGTCGGCGCCAAGGTCGTCGTGCTGCCGAAGAACGCCCCGCTGATGGCGAAGGGCGGCGACAAGGGAAGTGATTCCTGGCGCAGGCGCCCCGCGGCGACGGCGTTGCCCTCGGGCCGGCAGGCCTTGAACATCTCGCCGTCTGCCGTGAACTGAAGAGTTTGAGTGAGGTGATATGAAGAGACGCGTGATTGGCAAGCTGGCTGGCGGAGCGGCAGTTATGGTCGCTATCTCAGCCGGTCTGGGATTGGCGCCGTCCGCGCATGCGGAAGATTTTTTCTCGGCACTGTTCGGCGCCTTCGGAGCGCGGCCTCCACAGATCCGCACTCCGTTCCCGAATGACGACATGCCGCGCTACGATGCGCCGCGGCAGCGGGCCGCCTATGGCGGCGGCACGACCTACTGTGTGCGCGGCTGTGATGGTCGCTATTTCCCTGCGCAGGGAAGTGACGCCGAGAGCAAGGCGCAATCCTGCAAGAGCTTTTGCCCGACGTCGGAGACCTCGCTGGTCTATGGCAGCAACATCGACGACGCCACGACCGAGAGCGGGAAATCCTACTCCGACCTGCCGAACGCGTTCCGCTACCGCAACGAGATCGTTGCGGGCTGCACCTGCAACGGCAAGGATCCGGTGGGGCTTTCCCAGGTCAAGGTCGAGGACGACCCCACCTTGCGCAAGGGTGACATCGTTGCGGGTGCGGGCGGTTTGGTCGTTGCGAACCGCAATGCCAACGACCGCCGCGGCGTCGCGATGAATTTCTCGCCGCTGCCGGATTCGGTCCGGGCCAAATTCCGCCAGATGCCGGTGGTGGCGAAGGAATAGGGTTTCGCTCGTCGTCCTGGCGAAAGCCAGGACCCATTACCCCGAATACGAGTTTGGCGGCACCCAGATAACCACCCACCTGCCCATTGCAGAGGCCGGTGGTTATGGGTCCTGGCCTTCGCCAGGACGACGTCGAGAGTGATGCGATGTGCGTGCCTCAATCACCGCTGTCGTCCCGGGGCGCGCGTAGCGCGAGCCCGGGACCCATAACCCCGGGGAGGAGTTTGACGAAGACTCGTGGATACCAGCTCCGCGCCAAATCACTCCCTGTGGCTATGGGTCCCCGCCTTCGCGGGGACGACATCGAGAGTGTAGGCCCAGTGTACCCTACGCCGCGCGGATCTTGCCCAGGAAGTCGCTGACCTGCTGGCCGAGCTGGCGGCTTTGCGTCTCCAGCGTTTCGGAGGCCTGCTTGACGTTCTCCGCGGCGCCGGCCGCGGTGTCGGCGTCGGCCTTGACGCCGGTGATGTTGTCCGAGACGTTCTTGGTCCCCTGCGCCGCATATTGTGTGCTGCGAGTGATCTCCTGCGTCGCCGCGCCCTGTTCCTGAACGGCGGCGGCGATCGCGGTCGCGACCTCGTTGACCTCGCCGATGATGCCGCCGATCGCCTGGATCGCGTTGATGGCATCGCCCGCGACCTTCTGGATGTCGGCGATCTGCTCGGAGATCTCCTCGGTCGCTTTCGCGGTCTGGCTGGCCAGCGACTTCACCTCGGAGGCGACCACGGCAAAGCCGCGTCCGGCCTCGCCGGCGCGTGCGGCTTCAATGGTGGCGTTGAGCGCCAGCAGGTTGGTCTGCGCCGCGATGGTGTTGATGAGACCGACGACCTCGCCGATCCGCCCGGCGGATTGCGCCAGTCCCTGAACGGTGCTGTCGGTCTCGCGGGCCTGGTTGACGGCGCGGCTGGCGATGCCCGCGGCATGCGCGGCCTGCTGGCTGATGTCGTTGATCGAAGCCGACAGTTCCTCGGCGGCAGCGGCCACGCTGTCGACGCTCATGGAGGCGTCGTTGGAGGCCTTGCCGGCGGTCTCGACGCGCTCGTTGGTCTGGCGCGAGACCGCGGAGAGGTCGCCCGAGGTCTTGCGCATCTCGCCGGAGGCCTCGCTCAATTCGCCCAGCGACTTGCGCACCACGCCCTCGAACTCGCCGACATAGGCCTCCATCGCGCGCTGGCGCGCGGCGGCGCCGGCATTGCGCTCGCGCTCCTGCTCCTCGATCTTCAGCTTGTCGATCGCCTGCTGCTTGAACGTCTCCAGCGCGCCCGCAAGCGAGCCGATCTCGTCGTGACGGTCGAGATAGCCGCTGTCGATGGTGAGGTCGCCGCCGGCGACCTTGAGCATGGCGTCGCGGATCCGGTGCAGCGGCGTGATCACGCGGCGGCTGACCGCCAGCATGGCAGCGCCGGTCAGGACGATCGCGGCAACGAGGAGGGCGATGTTGACGATCAGCAGCTGCACCGCGGCCGCGCGCTGGGTCGCGGAATGGTCCTTGGCCGCCTCGAGCGCGGCGTCGGCGAGCTTGATCGCGCTTGCCATGCGGCCCACCGAGTAGGGGCTCCACTGGTTCGCGGTCATCGACGGTTTTTCGCCCTTGGCGACCGCGGCAATGATGCCGTCGCGCGTGGTGGCGTATTGCGGGTCGAAATAGACCGCCTTGGCGTTCGCCATGGCCGCGGCGAGCGCCGGCGGTAGTTGCATGCCGACCGTGGCGAGCTCGATCGCATTCCAGGCGGTATCGGTGCCGCCGACGAACTTCGTATAGGCGAGTTGAAGCTCGGGCGTGATCTTGCCAGTGCCGAGCGCGTTGCCGACGATCAGCGAGGACTCGCCGGCACTCAGGCGCAAGAGCCAGGCCATCTGCTTGATCATCAGGAACTGGTCGATGATCGCGTCCTGATGATTGACGCTCGCGCCGAGCATCGGCGCCAGCTTTTCGAGGATCGCCATCAGCCCGTCCTCGGCGTCGGTATATTCCTTGGCGAGTGCTGCGCGGCGCGAAGCCTTGGGCTTGGCGACCTCGGTCCAGAATTCTGCCTGTTTCTCAAGCAGCAGCTTGTTCAGCCGACTGACGTCAGACACCATCGCCTCGCCCTGCGGCAAGTCGATGGAGGGAAGAATCTCGATGGCGCGCGCCAGCGCGGGCATCAGGATGTCGCGGATTCCGCGGATGTATCTTTCAATGTCCTGGTCCAACTGGACATCCGAGGTGAGCTGACGGCTGCTGGTCGAGCGGTCGGCCCGGATGTTCGCCATCGCCTTGAACACTTCGGCCGAGGCGCCGGAAACCGCAACGATCCGGTTCGCCTGCTGAAGCCGGGTCCATGAACTCCATGCGCTGATCGAGAAGCCGACGACCACAATGAGCGCGGTGGAGAGGATCACCGTTTTCAGCAGCGTGGATACGGTCAGGCGGTTGAGCATCGGACACCCCGGTACGCATTTCGAAGTTCGTGGCCCCGAACGGCAGCCCCCCGACGAACTTCGAAAGACCAAAGGGTTGCACGCGACAGAGGCGCCTGCCGTGCGGCAGGCGCTTGTGGAGCATTTGGCCCGAAAAGGGTAAAAACTTAGACAGTGCTTCTGCCGTAAAATTACGGGCGCCAACGATGATGAGGAGCCGTTGCGCTGCCGGCATTTGACCGAAGCTAGCGCCTCAATCTACGCCGTCGTCCCGGCGCAGGCCGGGACCCATAACCACAGGGAGCGGTTTGGCGAAGACTCGTTGTTGGTACTTCTGCCGCTTCAGATTGATAGATCGCGCGGTATGGGTCCCGGCCCCCGTGCGCAATTGCGCACTAGGCCGGGACGACACCGGGAGTGTGGCGCGACCTCGCCCTACGCCGCGCGGATCTTGCCGAGGAAGTCGCTGACCTCGTGGCCGAGCTGGCGGCTCTGGCTCTCCAGCATCTCGGAGGCGTGCTTCACATTGTCCGCGGCCGCGGCGGCGGCATCCGCGTCGGCCTTGACGCCGGTGATGTTGTCCGAGACGTTCTTGGTGCCCTGCGCCGCAAATTGCGTGCTGCGCGTGATTTCCTGGGTCGCCGCCCCCTGCTCCTGCACGGCGGCCGCAATCGCGGTGGCAACCTCGTTCACCTCGCCGATGATGCCGCCGATGGTCTGGATCGCGTTGATGGCGTCTCCGGCGACCTTCTGGATGTCGGCGATCTGCTCCGAAATTTCCTCAGTAGCCTTCGCGGTCTGGCTCGCCAGCGACTTCACTTCGGAGGCGACCACGGCAAAGCCGCGGCCGGCCTCGCCGGCGCGCGCCGCCTCGATCGTGGCGTTGAGCGCGAGCAGATTGGTCTGCGCTGCGATGGTGTTGATGAGGCCGACGACCTCGCCGATGCGTCCGGCGGACTTCGCCAGCCCCTGCACGGTGCCGTCGGTCTCGCGCGCTTGCGTAACGGCGCGGCCGGCGATGCCGGCGGCATGGGCGGCCTGCTGGCTGATGTCGTTGATCGAGGCCGAGAGCTCCTCGGCCGCGGCGGCGACGCTGTCGACGCTCATCGAGGCGTCGTTGGAGGCCTTGCCGGCGACCTGGACGCGGTCGTTGGTCTGGCGCGACACGGCGGACAGATCGCCCGAGGTCTTGCGCATCTCGCCGGAAGCTTCGCTGAGTTCGCCGAGCGTCTTGCGGACCACGCCCTCGAACTCGCCGACATAGGTCTCGATCGCGCGCTGGCGCGCGGTGGCGCCGGCATTGCGCTCGCTTTCCTGCGCCTCGATCTTGAGCTTGTCGGTGGCCTGCTGCTTGAAGGCCTCCAGCGCGCTGGCGAGCGCGCCGATCTCGTCCCTTCGGTCGAGATAGCCGCTGTCGACGGCAAGATCGCCGCCGGCGACCTTGAGCATGGCGTCGCGGATGGTGTTGAGCGGACGGATCACGCGGCGGCTGACCAGCATGATCGCGCCGACGGCGAGGGCGACGGCGAGCGCGAGCAGCACGAGCTGCACGATCAGCGCACGCAGCGCAGCACCGCGCTGCTCCAGCGTGTGGTTCTTGGCGGCGTCGAGAGCGGTCTCGGCGACGGCAACCGCGCTCGACAGACGGCCCACCGTGACGGGCGTCCACTGGTTCGCGGTCATTTCGGCCTTCTCGCCATTGGCGAGCGTGTTGGCCAGGCGATCGCGAAGGGCCAGATATTGCGGATCGAAATAGGCGGTCTTGGCAGCAGTCATGGCGGACGACAGGGCCGGCGGCAGCTCCATGCCCGAGGCCGACAATTCCAGCGCCTTCCACATCGCGGCTGTTCCGCCGACGAATTGGGTGTAGGCGAGGCGCGCCTCCGGCGCGATGCGGCCGCTGTTGAGTCCGAGGGAGATGATCAGCGACGCTTCACCCGCGGTGTTGCGGAGCAGCCAGGCATTCTGCTTGATCGACAGCAGCTGATCGATCGCCGCGTCCTGGTGATTGACGGTCGCGGCCAAGGCGTTCGAGAGCTTGTCGAGCGTGTCGAGCAGGCCCTGCGTCGTCTCCATATAGTCCTTCGGCAGGCCGGCGCGGCGCTGGTCCTTGGGCTTGACGACCTCCTCCCAGAACTGCTTCTGCTGCTCGCTCGCCGATTTGTAGAGGCGCGCCAGCTCCGGCACCAGCGTGCCGGACTGCGGAAACTCCATCGTCGGCAGCAGCTCCAGCGCATGTGCCATTGCCGGCATCTCGGCGTCCCGGATCGCGCGCAGATATTTCTCGATCTCCGCATCCATCGGTTCGGTCGCGTTGAGGAGCCGGTTGGTGGTCGAACGGTCGGTGCGCAGATTGTGCATCGCCTTGAACAGGTCGGCGGACGCGTCGGCGATCTGCGAGATGCGGTTGGCGGTCTTCAACCGGTCCCAGGAGGCATAGGCCGTGAGCGAGAGCACGACGACCACGCAGACCGACGTGATCGCGATCACTGCCTTGAGCAGCGCGGATACGGTCAGACGATTCAGCATCGAGGTCCCCCAATTCCCATATCGAAGTTCGAGACGGCGCCCCGGCAACATCGAAAACAAAGGGGCCCGTTAGGATCGGCAATCACATGCCGTTGGCGCCGCAAGGCCAGACGGTTTCCGCATGTGAAAGGAAAAGGGTAAAGTTTTAGGCAGCCAGCCGGCTGGTAGAAATACGCATTTACTAGAAGTTGCAATGGGTTGCCTGGATGGAACCGGCGCGCGAGATGGGCGTTAGGATACCGTTAGCAATTTGCCAGAAGGGGGGTCCCTGCAATGCTGATCGGCGTCCTCGTCACTTTCCTCGTCGTCATCCTCGTACTCTATCTCATCAACATGCTGCCGATGGATGGCCGTGCCAAGCAGATCGCGCGCGTCATCGTCATCATCATCGGCATCGTGTCATTGTTGAAATATCTCGCGGTGTTCTAGCGACAGTATCGTAGCCCGGATGAGCGCAGCGATATCCGGGGAGCCGCAACAAAGGTCCCGGATGTCGCATCGCTCATCCGGGCCACGGATCACCACACAAGAAGCCCCGGCCTGAGCCGGGGCTTCGTTCATGCTGTGCTAGTGCAGCGACTTCAGCCAGTCGTCGACGTCCTGACGAACCTGGTCCTTGGCCTTGCCGTAGCGTTCCTGGATCCGGCCTTCGAGCTGCTCGCGGCGGCCCTCGATCAATTGAAGATCGTCGTCAGTGAGCTTGCCCCATTTCTCCTTGGCCGATCCCTTGAACTGCTTCCAGTTTCCTTCGATCCGATTCCAGTCCATGACCATCTCCCATGGGTTGATGGCCGGACAACGCGAGGCGCGCGCAGCCGTTCCGTGGCGTGTCGCGACGTTTCGTCTGCCACAAGCGATGGCCTTGCAGCCCGGATGAGCGAAGCGATCCGGGGTCTTGCCCCAAGCTCCGCCGGTCCCGGATGTCGCTTCGCTCATCCGGGCTACGCGTGCCCAACAAAAAAAGCCCCGGCTGTTGCCGGGGCTTTTGGCGTTCAAAAGATCAGTTCAGCCGAGCGCCTTGTTATCCAAGAGCCTTGGCCTCGCGGCGGCGCGCGGTGAGGATGTATTCGGTATAACCGTTCGGCTGCTCGCGTCCCCTGAAGATCAGGTCGCAGGCGGCCTTGAAGGCAACGCCGTCGAAGGCAGGCGCCATCGGCTTGTAGATGGGATCGCCGGCGTTCTGCTTGTCGACGACGACGGCCATGCGCTTGAGCGATTCCATCACCTGCGCCTCGGTGATCACGCCCTGGTGCAGCCAGTTGGCGAGATGCTGGCTGGAGATGCGCAGCGTCGCGCGGTCTTCCATCAGGCCGACGTCGTGAATGTCGGGCACCTTGGAGCAGCCGACGCCCTGGTCGATCCAGCGCACGACATAGCCGAGGATGCCCTGGCAGTTGTTGTCGATCTCCTGCTTGACGTCGTCGGGCGCCCAGTTCGACTTCGAAACCGGAATGGTGAGGATGTCGGAGAGCTTTGCACGCGGCCCGCCCTTGGTCAGCTCCTGCTGGCGCGCGATCACGTTGACCTGGTGGTAGTGCAGCGCGTGCAGCGTCGCCGCGGTCGGCGAGGGCACCCAGGCGGTGGTGGCGCCGGCCTGCGGGTGGGCGAGCTTCTGCGCCAGCATGTCCGCCATCTTGTCGGGCGCGGCCCACATGCCCTTGCCGATCTGGGCATGGCCGGGCAGGCCACAGGTCAGGCCCATGTCGACGTTCCAGTCCTCATACGCCTTGATCCAGGCCTGCGCCTTCATCTCGTTCTTGCGGATCATCGGGCCCGCTTCCATCGAGGTGTGGATCTCGTCGCCAGTGCGGTCGAGGAAGCCGGTGTTGATGAACATGATGCGCTTGGAGGCGCGCTGGATGCAGGCCTTGAGGTTGACGGTGGTGCGCCGCTCCTCGTCCATGATGCCGACCTTGAGCGTGTTCTCCGGCAGCGAGAGCATTTTCTCGACGCGGTCGAAGATCTCGCAGGTGAGCGAGACTTCGTCGGGGCCGTGCATCTTCGGCTTGACGATATAGGCCGATCCCGTGCGGCTGTTCTTGACCTTGGAGTTACCCTTGAGGTCGTGGATGGCGAGCAGTCCGGAGACGGCGGCGTCGAGCAGGCCTTCCGGAACCTCTTCGCCCTTCTCGTCCAGCACCGCGTCGGTGAACATGTGGTGACCGCAATTGCGCATCAAGAGCAGGCTGCGGCCGTGCAGCTTGAGCTCGCCCTTGCCGTCAGGCGTCTTGTAGACGCGGTCGGCGTTGAGCGAACGCGTCAGCGTCTTGCCGCCCTTCTCGAAATCGGCTGACAGTGTGCCGTTCATCAGGCCGAGCGTGTTGCGATAGACGAGAACTTTGTCTTCGGCATCGACCGCGGCGACCGAGTCTTCCATGTCCAGAATGGTGGAGACCGCGGCTTCCATGATCATGTCGGCGACGCCGGCCGGATCGTCCTTGCCGATCGTGCTGCTGCGGTCGATCTTCACCTCGACATGCAGGCCGTTGTTGACGAGCAGCACCGCGGAAGGTGCGGCCGCATCGCCCTGGAAGCCGGCGAACTGCGCGGCGTTCTTCAGCGCGGTCGCGTTGCCGCTCTTCAGCTTCACCGCGAGCTGGCCCGCGACGACGCTATAGGCGGTGACGTCGGTGTGGCTGCCGGTTGCGAGCGGCGCGGCCGCATCGAGGAACGCCTTGGCCTTGGCGATCACCTTGTCGCCGCGCGCCTTGTTATAGCCCTTGCCGCCCTCGGACGGGTCGTGCGGGATCGCGTCGGTGCCGTAGAAGGCGTCGTAGAGCGAGCCCCAGCGCGCGTTCGCCGCGTTCAGCGCGTAGCGCGCGTTGGTGAGCGGCACGACGAGCTGCGGGCCGCAGATCTTGCCGATCTCCTCGTCGACATTGGCGGTCTCGACCTTCTGCGTCGCCGGCTCCGGGACGAGATAGCCGATCTCCTTCAGGAAGGCGGTGTAGGCCTCGAGGTCGAACGCCTTGCCCTTATTGGCGCGGTGCCAGTCGTCGATCTTGACCTGCAGCGTGTCACGCACCGCCAGCAGCGCGCGGTTCTTCGGTCCGAGGTCCTTGATGATGGCGGCAACCCCGGCCCAGAACGCATCCGGCGCGATCCCCGTTTTCGGGGCCGCTTCCTTGGCGATGAAGTCAAACAGGACGGGAGCGATCTTCAATCCGTGGGCGTCGACGCGTTTCATGATGGGCTTTCTTGTTGGAAATGGCTGTTTTTGGCTGCTTTTGACCCGACAGCAGCAAAATGCGCCCACGAGGGGCGGCTTTCGGGACCTATTAGCCCCAAAATCGGGGCGCTGAGAAGACCCCCGGGGGTTTGTCAAAATGTCAAGGTGAGGTGGGGGACTGGGTCGGATCGCGTGGACGCGAAGGCGACGGTCTCTCCCCGACGTCGTCCTGGCGAAAGCCAGGACCCATTCTCCCAGGGAGGAGTTTGGCGAAGACTCGTCGTTCGGGGACTGGCCCCCGGCTACTATCGATAGATCACGCGGTATGGGTCCTGGCTTTCGCCATGACGACACCGTTGATGTGGCGCGGAGTGTGCCCCTTAAGCGGAGCACGTGCCTCAAATATTCGCGGCGAGGTCCACGAGCTCGTCGAACAGTACGCCCGATGTCTTGAGCATCTGCTCGATCTCGTCGGCCGCCTCGGCCACCGTCCGCTGCGACGTGTCGATCACGAGCTCGGCCGCCTGCGGCGCCTCGTAGTCGTTGCCGATGCCTGTGAAAGAGGCAAGCGCGCCGGCGCGCGCCTTCTTGTAGTGGCCCTTGGGGTCGCGCTCCTCGCAGACGCCGGCCGGCGTTGCGACATGGATCTCGCGGAACGCGGTATCGGCGATGCGGCGTGCGGCAGCGCGGTCCTCGCGCGCCGGCGAGACGGCGGCGACGATCGCGATGTGGCCGTTGCGGGCGAGATGCGTCGCGACCTCGGCGAGGCGGCGGATGTTCTCGCTGCGATCGGTGGCCGAGAAGCCGAGATCGCCGTTGAGGCCGGCGCGCAGCGTGTCGCCGTCGAGCAGGATCGGCGAGCCGCCATTGCTGAAGAGACGCCGCTCCAGCGCCTTCGCCAGCGTCGACTTGCCGGAGGCCGGCAGACCGGTGAGCCAGACCACGGCGCCGTTGTGACGATAGCGCGCCGAGCGCTCGTCGGGACGAAGCGCCGATTCCACCGGCACGATATCGACGGGCACGGCGCGCTGGCCGGCATCGACCGACAGCACGAGGCCGCCGCCGGCGATACGGCCGGAGACCTCGATCACCAGACGCCCGGTCCGCGGATTCTCGGTGTAGGGATCGGTGGCAATCGGATTCGAAAGAGAAATGTCGATCTCGCCGACATGGTTGCGGCCGATCGCCTTGTTCTCGCTGCTCGAGAGCTCGCCGGGATCGACCGCCTTCTCGATGGCGACGACGGTGGCGCGGCTTTCCTTCGGCCCGCAGCGCACCAGCAGCTGGTCACCCTTGGCGAGCGGCTTGTCGTGCAGCCAGAAGATGCGTGCGCGCAGCCGCCGCGTCTCGCGCGGCGCGGTGCCGGCATGCGCGACGATGTCGCCGCGCTCGATGAACAGCTCGCGGTCGAGCGTGATGCCGACCGAGCGGCCGGCTCCTTGCCGTCCCGCGACCGGCGTCACCGGCCAGCTCTCGACCGTCTTGATCTTCGCGATCTTGCCGGCCGGCATGATCACGATCTCGTCGCCGGCAATGAGGCTACCGGATTCGATGCGGCCTGCCACGATGCGGCGGTCGTCGAACTTGTAGATCGCCTGCACCGGCAGGCGCAGCGCCAGCGCTTCGAGCGGCCGCGCCGGCTCGAGCCTGTCGAGCGCCTCGACCACGGTCGGCCCCTTGTACCAGCCGATGCGGTCGGTGCGCTGGGCAACGCCGTCGCCATCGCGCGCGGAGATCGGGATCACGGCGGTCGGCGTCACGCCGAGACCGTTGAGATGCGCGGAAATCTCGTCGCTGATGTCCTTGAAACGATCGGCCGAGAAATCGACGCGGTCCATCTTGTTGACGACGACGGCGACCTGCTTCACGCCGAGCAGATGCAGGAGATAACCGTGCCGCCTGGTCTGGTCGCGCACGCCTTCGAGCGCGTCGATGATCAGCACCGCGCCGTCGGCCTGCGAGGCGCCGGTGATCATGTTGCGCAGGAATTCGGCATGGCCGGGCGCGTCGATCAAGACGATGTCGCGCGAATTGGTGCGGAAGCGGATCTGCGTGGTGTCGATGGTGATGCCCTGGTCGCGCTCGGTCTGTAGTGCATCGAGCAGGAACGACCATTCGAACGGCATGCCGCGCCGTGCGCTGACGGCTTTGAGCATTTCGAGCTTGCCGTCGGGCAGGCTGCCGGTCTCGTGCAGGAGGCGGCCGACCAGCGTCGACTTGCCGTGGTCGACATGGCCGACGATGACGATGCGCACTTGCGGACGCGTGGTGCCGTTCGGGGTCGCAGGCGAAGCGGGAGTGACGATCATGTTCATAGCCGCAAAGCGTCCTAAGGTCAGAGATAGCCGGCGACGCGAAGGCGCTCGAAGGCGTCCTCGGTCTCGTGGTCGAGCGCGCGTCCGGCACGCTCCGGCACCTTGGTCTGCTCGAGCTCGACCAGGATCTCGTCGATGGTCGATGCCGTCGAATTCACGGGGTTGGTGATGTCCTGATCGCCCAGCGAGCGATAGCGCTTGCCGTTCTGCGACAGATAAAGCGGGATGATCGGAATGTTCTCGCGCTTGGTGTAGGCCCAGATGTCGGCCTCGGTCCAATGCAGGATCGGGTGGATGCGCAAATGCGCGCCCTGCGGCGGCGAGGCGTTGAAGTGGTCCCAGAACTCCGGCGGCTGATCGCGCACGTCCCAATTGCCTTCGAGGCCGCGCGGCGAGAACACGCGCTCCTTGGCGCGGGTCGCTTCCTCGTCGCGGCGGATGCCGGCGATCAGGCCGTCGAAGCCGTACTTCGCGAGCGCCATCTTGAGGCCCTCGGTCTTGCGCGCGGCGGAACGGGCGGCGGGGGGAAGCGTCGGGTCGACGGCATCGATGGGCGGGCAGGGCTCGACGCGCAGATCGAGATCCCATTCCTTCCCGTAATGATCGCGGAAGCGATACATCTCCGGAAACTTCTTGCCGGTGTCGACATGGAGCGCCGGGAACGGCATGCGGCCGAAGAACGCTTTCCGCGCCAGCCAGATCATGACGTTGGAGTCCTTGCCGAGCGACCACAGCAGGGCGATCTTCTTCAGGCGGGCGAAGGCCTCGCGAAAGATGTAGATGCTCTGCGCCTCGAGCTGGTCGAGATGGTCCATGCTGGGCGCAACGTCAGCAGAAAATTCTTGCGAGCCTGAGCGGCTGGCGGAGGCCGGGCTGCTCACTCCGACAGCTGCGGAATCGTCCTTGAGAAGATGCATCTCTGCCACTTTGCGTTTGGAGGCGAATTTTCTATAGTTGCGGTGCAGAAGAGAAGAAAAAATTTTCTCTTTGCGCGCTCGAAACGACACATATATAGAAAATAATTCCAGTCAACCCCGGATGTGGGGGAAGCGAGTATCGCATGCGGTTCTTGCCGGTGTTTCTCGATCTGAAGGCCGGTCCGGTGGTCCTCATCGGCGCGGGTGAGCTTTTGCGCGCCAAGCTGCGCGTGCTCGCCGCTGCCGGCGCGCGCCTCCGCGTGCATGCGATCGACGGCAATCATGACCTCGGCCTTGGCTCCGAGGACGCTTCGCGCATCGAAATCGCGGCCGGCGATCCGCTGACCGCTGATCTCTCCGGCGTCATCGCTATCGTCTGTGCGGGTGCGGGCGACGTCGGCGTTGCCATGTCGGCGCGGGCGAAGGCGCTCGGCCTGCCCGTCAACGTCATGGATGATCTCGAGCATTCCAGCTTCATCTTCCCGGCCATCGTCGATCGCGGCGATGTCGTGGTCGCGGTCGGCACCGGCGGCACATCGCCGGTGGTGGCGCGGCGCGTGCGCGAGAAGATCGAGGCGCTGCTGCCGGCGCGCATCGGCGAGCTCGCCGAGTTCATCGGCACCTTCCGCAAATCCATCAACGAGCGCATCGCCGAGTTTCCGCTGCGCCGCCGCTTCTGGGAGCGCGTCATCGACGGTCCGATCGGTGCCGCCGTGCTCTCGGGGCGCAAGGGCGAAGCGGACGCGGCGCTCAAGGCGATTACCGATCCCTCCGATTTCGCGCGTGCCGACAAGCCGGAAGGCTCGGTCGCGCTGGTCGGTGCCGGTCCCGGCGATCCTGACCTCCTCACCATCAAGGCGCTGCGCGCACTTCAGGACGCCGACATCGTCTTCCACGACGAGCTGGTTTCGCCCGAGATTCTCGACCGCATCCGCCGCGACACCACGCGCGTGCCGGTCGGCCGCCGCGTCGGCAAGCCCGGCATCGGCCAGGACGCCATCAACAAGCGCATGATCGAGGCCGCGCAATCAGGCCAGCGCGTGGTGCGGCTGAAGGGCGGCGATCCCCTCGTGTTCGGCCGCGGCGGTGAGGAAGTGGAAGCGCTGCGTGCCGCCGGCCTCGCCTATTCGATCATTCCCGGCATCACCGCAGGACTGGGTGGCGCTGCCGATTTCGAGGTGCCGCTCACTTACCGTCACGAAGCAACCCGCTTCACCTTCCTCACCGCGCACAAGGCGCGCGATGCCGAAGCCGTGGACTGGTCCACGATGATCGACACGAAAATGACGGTCGTGGTCTACATGGGCATGACTGCGGCACCCGCCGTGCGCGCCGGCCTGTTCGCGGCCGGACGTTCGCCGGAAACGCCGGTCGGCGTGTTCGCTCGTGTCACCCGGCCCGATGCGCAAGGAGCGATCGGTACGCTGCGCGACCTGCCCGAGCTCGTGCGGCGGATCCAGGGCGGTCCCGCCATCCTCATCATCGGCGACGTGGTCCGGCATGCCGGCTCGCTTCGCCGCCAGACACCCAAGCAAATCATCTCTGACCTATTGGATGCAGCCGAATGACCTCTCCGCTCGAACAGAAGAAGATCAAGATCGCCGGCCCCTCGGTTGTGACCGCCAACCGCACCTGGGACGGCATCGTGGTGTACCGCACCGCCGCCAAGAGCTGGTCCGCGGACCTCTCGGAAGCTGCGATCGTGCGCAACTCCGACGAGGCCAAGGCGTTGCTTGCGGAGTCGGTGGCCGATGACGTCGGCGCCATCGGTCCCTATATCGCGCCCGTGCAGGTCGGCGAGGACGGCAAGATCCTGCCCGGCAACCTGCGCGAACAGATCCGCCGCACCGGCGTCACCATCGGACAGCCGGCCCAGGTTTAAGGCATTCTTCTATGTACGCTTACGACGAAATCGACCGCACGCTCGTCAACGAGCGCGTCTCGGAGTTCCGCGACCAGGTGAAGCGGCGCTTGTCCGGCGAGCTCACCGAGGACGAGTTCAAGATCCTGCGCTTGCAGAACGGCGTCTATCTGCAACTGCACGCTTATATGTTCCGCGTCGCGATCCCCTACGGGACGCTGGCGACGAACCAGTTGCGGGCGCTGGCGCATGTCGCGCGCAAATATGACCGCGGCTATGGCCATTTCACCACGCGCCAGAACATCCAGTTCAACTGGATCAAGCTCGCCGAGCTGCCGGACGCGCTGGCGGATCTCGCCGAGGTCGGCATCCACGCGATGCAGACCTCCGGCAACAACATGCGCAACGTCACCTCGGACCAGTGGGCCGGCGTCGCGCCGGGCGAGATCGAGGATCCCCGCATCTGGTCGGAGCTGATCCGCCAGCACACCACGCTGCATCCGGAATTCTCGTTCCTGCCGCGCAAGTTCAAGATTGCGATCACCGCCTCGGACCACGATCGCGCCGCGATCAAGATCCACGACATCGGCCTCCGCCTGATCAAGAACGAGAAGGGCGAGACCGGTTTCGAGGTGCTGGTCGGCGGCGGTCTCGGCCGCACGCCGTTCATCGCCAAGACCATCAAGCACTTCGTGCACGGCCGCGACATCCTCAGCTACATCGAGGCGATCCTTCGCGTCTACAACCAGTACGGCCGCCGCGACAACATCTACAAGGCGCGCATCAAGATCCTGGTGCACGAGCTCGGCATCGAAAAATTCTCGCGCGAGGTCGAGGAGGAGTGGCAGCACATTCGCAACTCCTCGCTCCAGATCGACGACGAGGTGATCGAGGACATCCGCTCGCGCTTCACCTATCCGGCCTACGAGAAGCTGCCGCACATGCCGGACGAGCTACGCCAGGCCGCGGCCGATCCCGAGTTCGAGGCGTGGCGCAAGAACTCGGTGGCTCCGCACAAGGTGCAGGGCTATTCGATCGTCACGATCTCGCTGAAGCCGACCGGCGGGCCTCCGGGCGATGCCACGGCCGAGCAGATGGACGCGCTCGCTGACCTCGCCGACAAATATTCCTTCGGCGAGATCCGGGTCGGCCATGAGCAGAATCTGGCGCTGCCGCACGTCGCCAAGCGCGATTTGCCGGCGTTGTGGAAGGCGCTCGACAAGCTTGGCCTTGCGACGCCCAACGTCAATCTGATCACCGACATCATCGCCTGCCCCGGGCTCGACTATTGCTCGCTGGCGAATGCGCGCTCGATCCCGATCGCGCAGGAGCTGACGCGGCGCTTTGCCAATCATGAGCTCGCCAACCTGATCGGGCGGCTGCACATCAACATCTCCGGCTGCATCAATGCCTGCGGCCATCACCATGTCGGTCATATCGGCATTCTCGGCGTCGAGAAGAACGGCGAGGAGGTCTACCAGATCACCATCGGCGGCCGCGCCGACGAGAACGCCGCGCTCGGCACCCTGATCGGTCCCGGCGTCAAGTTCGACGAGGTCGCCGACGTCATCGAGGACGTCGTGGAGGCGTATCTGGCGCTGCGCGAGCGCCCGGAAGAATTGTTCATGGACACGGTGAAGCGCCTCGGTGTCGAACCCTTCAAGGAGCGCGTCTATGCCACTCGTTAACGGCGGAAAGATCGCCGACGACAGCTTCGTCAAGCTGGCCGTCGACACCCCGCTGCCCGAGGGCGGCGACATCCTGGTGCCGGCAGAGCGCTTCCTCGGCGAGGCCGACGCGCTGCTCAAGCGTTCGGGCAAGGTCGGCGTGATCTGGCCGAACAATCGCGACATCGCCGAGCTTGTGCCGTATCTCGGCAAGATCGCCGCGGTTGCGCTGGTGTTCCCGACCTTCCGGGACGGGCGCGCCTACAGCCAGGCGCGGCTGCTGCGCGAACGCTACAACTATCGCGGCGAGCTGCGCGCGACGGGCCAGGTGCTCCGCGACCAGTTCGTGTTCATGCTGCGTGCCGGCTTCGATTCCTTCGAGGTCAAGAAGCAGGCCGACGCAGAAGCCTTCATGCAGACCGCCAAGCGCTATTCGGTGTTCTACCAGCCGACCGGCGACGGCCGTGTCACGGCGCTGCACCGACGCATGCAGCTGCGTCACTCCGAAGGTGTCGGCACGTGAACGCGATCGCGCCTCAGGTTTCGTCCATCTCTGCGCTGGCCTCAGTGGAGGAGCTCGATCGCGCCTTGCGCGATGCCTCGCCCGCGGAGGTCATTGCCGCGGCCGTGAAGACGGTCGGGCGCGAGAAGCTTGCGCTGGTGTCGTCCTTCGGCACGGAATCGGCGACACTCTTGAAGGTGATGGCGGATGTCGATCCTGCGATCCCGGTGGTCTTCCTCGACACCGGGTGGCTGTTCGAGGAGACGC
Organism: Bradyrhizobium huanghuaihaiense; assembly: GCF_007830635.1. GTDB lineage: Bacteria > Pseudomonadota > Alphaproteobacteria > Rhizobiales > Xanthobacteraceae > Bradyrhizobium > Bradyrhizobium huanghuaihaiense. Next base: position 43,370 of record NZ_VLLA01000001.1, read on the forward strand.
TGGCCTATCGCGACACGCTGATCGCGGCGCTGGGCTTGAAGGACGTGCGCTCGATCAAGCCGGCGGAGGAGACGCTGTCGCGCGAGGATCCCGACCGTGACCTCTGGTTCTCCGATCCCGATGCCTGCTGCCGCATTCGTAAGGTCGAGCCGCTGGCGCGCGCGCTGCAGCCGTTCGACGCCTGGCTCAACGGCCGCAAGCGCTTCCAAGGCAATGCACGCGCCGATATTCCCGTCGTCGAGATCGACGGTGCGCGGTTGAAGTTCAACCCGTTCGCCAATGTCTCGCGCGAGGAACTCGAAGCGATCTTCGTCCGCGCCAAATTGCCGCGTCATCCACTGGCTGCCTCCGGTTTCCTGTCGGTTGGGTGTATGCCTTGCACCAGCAGAACGGCCGAGGGCGAGGATGCGCGCGCCGGTCGCTGGCGCGGCCGGTCGAAGACGGAATGCGGCATCCACACGATGAAGATTTCGTAGCACAGTTGAGCTGCCCGGCTGCGAACAAGAAAATCCGGTTCCGTTGACTTAAGAGCGTTTCGCCCCGAGTTATGCCTGCCATCGATGACGCCGATGTCGTCGAGGTGAATGGAGATGGACATGATGCGCCGTATCGTTCCGCTCGTGGCAGGACTGCTTTGGGCAAGCTCGGCTCTCGCCGCCGACATCAATCTTCTGAACGTGTCGTACGATCCGACGCGTGAGCTCTATGCCGAGTTCAACAAGGCGTTCGCGACCGCCTATCAGAAGGAGACCGGCAAGAGCGTCGAGATCAAGCAGTCGCATGGCGGCAGCGGCTCGCAGGCGCGTAGCGTGATCGACGGCTTGCAGGCCGATGTGGTGACGCTGGCGCTCGCCTATGACATCGACGCCATCGCCGGTAAGGGCCTCACCGCGGCCGACTGGCAGAAGCGGCTGCCGCAGAATTCATCACCCTACACCTCGACCATCGTGTTCCTGGTGCGCAAGGGCAATCCCAAGGGCATCAAGGACTGGGACGATCTGCTCAAGCCGGGCGTTGCCGTAATCACGCCCAACCCGAAGACCTCGGGCGGGGCGCGCTGGAATTATCTCGCCGCCTGGGGCTTTGCGCAGAAGAAATACGGCTCGGCCGACAAGGCCAAGGACTTCATCGGAAAACTCTACCAGCAGGTTCCGGTGCTGGATACCGGCGCGCGCGGCGCCACCGTGACCTTCGTCGAGCGCGGAGTCGGCGACGTGCTGCTCGCCTGGGAGAACGAGGCGTTCCTCGCGCTGAAGGAGTTCGGCGCGAACAAGTTCGAGATCGTGGCGCCGCCCCAGTCGATCCTCGCCGAGCCGCCGGTCGCGATCGTGGACAAGGTTTCCGACAAGAAGGGCACGCGCAACGCGGCCGACGCCTACCTTCAGTACTGGTACACCAAGGAGGGCCAGGAGATTGCCGCGCGCAACTTCTACCGTCCGCGCGATGCCGAGATTGCCAAGAAGTACGAAAACGCCTTCGCCAAGGTCGAGCTGTTCACGATCGACGACGTCTTTGGCGGCTGGACCAAGGCGCAGAAGGAACATTTTGCCGACGGCGGCGTTTTCGATCAGATTTACAAGAACTGATCGGGCGCCGACGTAGGAGGCTTTAGCAGGGGGCCTGGTGAGCGCACTAGCAGCACGACGCCGGACATTGCCGGGCTTCGGTCTCACCATGGGACTGACGCTTTCCTGGCTGTCGATCATCATCCTGATTCCGCTTGCCGGGCTGTTCCTGAAATCGTTCGAGCTCAGTCCCGAGCAGTTCTGGAACATCCTCTCCAGCCGCCGCACTCTGAACGCGCTCCGCGTCTCCTTCGGCCTCGCCTTCGCGGCCGCCTGCGTCAATCTTGTGATGGGCAGCATCATCGTCTGGGCGCTGGTGCGCTACCGCTTTCCAGGCCGGCGCATCTTCGACGCCATCGTCGACGTGCCGTTCGCGCTGCCGACGGCGGTGGCCGGCGTCGCGCTGACCGCGCTGTTCGCCGAGAAGGGCTGGCTGGGAGCGCCGCTCGCCGCGCTCGGCATCAAGGTGGCGTTTACGCCGGTCGGCATCTTCGTCGCCATGATCTTCATCGGCATCCCCTTCGTGGTCCGCACCGTGCAGCCGGTGCTCCAGGATCTCGACCCCGAGATCGAGGAGGCCGCGGGCAGCCTGGGGGCCAGCCGCTGGCAGACCATCATCCGCGTGATCCTGCCCTCGCTCGCACCGGCGCTGCTGACGGGGCTTGCGCTGGCCTTTGCCCGCGCCGTCGGTGAATACGGCTCGGTGATCTTCATCGCCGGCAATCTGCCCAACGTCTCGGAGATCGCACCGCTCTTGATCGTGATCCGCCTCTCCGAATTCCGCTATGCCGATGCGACCGCCATTGCGGTGGTCATGCTTGTCGTCTCCTTCGTCGTCATCTTCGCCGTCAACCGGCTCCAGCGCTGGGCGCAGAGCCGGATTCCGGCGCGCTGAGGAGGATGCGATGACGATGCAGATCGCAGATACCGTGTCGCTCTCGGCTTCCGATGCCAAGGCCCGTGAAAAGGCGCGCGCGCATGCGGCGGCAGCGCGTGACAATCTTCGCACCGAGCCGCGTGCGGTGCGCATCGCCATCATCACGCTGGCGATCATGTTCCTCACCGTCTTCGTCGTGCTACCGCTGGTGGTCGTGTTCGCGCAGGCGTTTTCGCGCGGCATCCTCGCCTATCTCGCCGCGCTCGCCGAGCCGGAGGCGATGGCGGCGATCAAGCTGACGTTGATCGTCGCGGCGATCTCGGTCGGCCTCAATCTCGTGTTCGGTCTCGTCGCCGCCTGGGCAATCGCCAAGTTCGAGTTCAAGGGCAAGACCTTCCTGATCACGTTGATCGACCTGCCGTTCTCGGTCAGTCCGGTGATCTCGGGCCTCGTCTTCGTGCTGCTGTTCGGCGCGCAAGGCTATTTCGGCAGCTGGCTGCGCGACCATGATATCCAGATCCTGTTCGCGGTGCCCGGCATCGCGCTTGCAACCACCTTCGTGACGTTCCCGTTCGTGGCGCGCGCGCTGATCCCCTTGATGCAGGAGCAAGGTACGCAGGAGGAGGAGGCCGCGATCTCGCTCGGCGCCTCGGGCCTGCAGACCTTCTTCCGCGTCACGCTGCCCAACATCAAATGGGGCGTGCTCTATGGCGTCCTGCTCTGCAACGCCCGCGCGATGGGCGAGTTCGGCGCGGTCTCGGTCGTCTCCGGCCACATCCGCGGCGAGACCAACACCATGCCGCTGCTGGTCGAGATCCTCTACAACGAGTACCAGTTCGTCGCCGCCTTCGCGATCGCCTCGCTGCTGGCGATGCTGGCGCTGATCACGCTGATCGCAAAAACCGTCCTCGAACGTCATCTCGACGAAGGAGAAGACGCAAGTGACCATTGAAGTCAGGAATCTCGTCAAGAAGTTCGGCAGCTTTGCCGCCCTCGACGGCGTCGACCTCAAGGTCGACAATGGCGAGCTGCTGGCGCTGCTCGGGCCCTCCGGCTCCGGCAAGACCACCTTGCTGCGCATCATCGCCGGTCTCGACTGGCCGGATTCCGGCGAAGTCTCCTTCAACGGCGAGGACGCGCTGGCGCAAGGAGCCCGCGAGCGTCACGTCGGCTTCGTGTTCCAGCATTACGCGCTGTTCCGCCACATGACGGTGTTCGAGAACGTCGCCTTCGGCCTGCGCGTGCAGCCGCGCGCGGTCCGCAAGGACGAGGCTACGATCCGTGCCCGCGTCAAGGAGCTGCTCGATCTCGTCCAGCTCGACTGGCTCGCCGACCGCTATCCGAGCCAGCTCTCCGGCGGCCAGCGCCAGCGCATTGCGCTCGCCCGTGCGCTGGCGATCGAGCCGCGCATCCTCCTGCTCGACGAGCCCTTCGGTGCGCTCGATGCGAAGGTGCGGAAAGAGCTGCGCAGATGGCTGCGCTCGCTGCATCACGAGATCAACGTCACCTCGATCTTCGTCACCCACGACCAGGAGGAGGCGCTCGAAGTCGCCAACCGCGTCGTGGTGATGGACAAGGGCCGGATCGAGCAGATCGGCTCGCCCGACGACGTCTATGAGACCCCGGCGACGGCGTTCGTGCACGGCTTCATCGGCGAGTCCATCGAGCTGCCGGTCCAGGTCGACGGCGGCGTGATCAGGCTCGGCGACCGGCCGCTTCAGCTCACGGCGGAGGGCCTCGTGCCTGGCGCGTCAAAGCTGTTCGTACGGCGACATGACATGCTGGTCGGCCCGCCCGGCACCGGCGCCTTCGAGGGCGCGGTCCAGCACGTCCGCAATTTCGGTCCGGTGCAGCGGGCGGAGGTCGCGCTGTCAGGCGGCGAAACCATCGAGATCGACGCCCCCCGCGACAAGGAACTGCGCGCCGGCGACACCATCGGCCTCAATCCCCGCCGCTACCGGATCTTTGCGGCGTAGGCTCGCGTCATTCCGGGATAGTCCGAAGGACCAGACCCGGAATCTCGAGATTGTGGCGCGAGATTCCGGGTTCGATGCTTCGGATCGCCCCGGAATGACGGCTACGATTTTCCTCAAAATTCACCTTTCAGCCACGGTTGGTATGCAACAACGGCCCCCTCATTGGGGGCCTCGATTCATGCGCGCTGCGGCCGCGATTCTCATCACTTTGCTGCTCGCCGGCTGTGCCGGCAACGAAGCGCCGGTCCAGCAGCCGTCGATGTATACGGACATGGCGGTCCCGGGCGCCCAGCTCGACGCGCAGGCTGCCGCGGTGATGATCTCGCAATACCGCCAGAACAACATGCTCGGCACCATCGTGATCGACCCTGATCTGATGCGGCTCGCCGAATCCCAGTCCCAGGCCATGGCCGCGGCCAACAAGATGGACCACGACGTCCGCGCGCCGCTGGCCAAGCGCCTTGCCACCGGAGGCTATCCGGCCACGGTTGCCGTCGAGAACGTCTCGGCCGGCTATCATACGCTGGCGGAAGCTTTTTCCGGCTGGCGCGACTCGCCTCCGCACCGCGCCAACATGCTCAAGAGCGGTGTCACAAAATTAGGCATCGCGGCGAGCTATGCTCCGGGCACCAAGTACAAGGTGTTCTGGACCATGATCCTGGCCTCGACCGAGCCCCGATAAGCCAGACTTGATCCCCGGATGCATTGACGCCGCGGCGGACTGTCGCCACGGTGGCGCGCCATTTGCTGTTGTTCCCTTATGCTATTGTTCCCTTATGACCGATCATAGCCCGGAATCCGCCAGCGTCCCCGCCAATGCGCAACGCGTCCTGGTCCTGCAGGGCGGTGGCGCGCTCGGCTCCTATCAGGCCGGCGCCTTTCAGGCGCTATGCGGCTACGGCTTCGAGCCGGATTGGGTCGCCGGCATCTCCATCGGCGCGATCAACGCCGCCATCATCGCCGGCAATGAGGGCCACACCCGCGTCAAGCGGCTGAAGGAATTCTGGGAAATGGTCTCGGCGCCGGTGCCGTGGAAGCCGGTCGGCAGGAGCGATCACAGCCGCGAGCTGTTCAACTCGACGAGTGCGGCGCTGATCGCCACTTTCGGCGTGCCCGGCTTCTTCGTGCCGCGCGTCCCGCCCGCGCCGATGTGGCCGCCGGGCCATCCCGAAGCCGAGAGCTATTACGATACCGCGCCGCTGAAGAAGACGCTGGAGCGGCTGGTCGATTTCGACCGCATCAACGACCTCAAGACGCGCTTCTCGGTCGGCGCGGTCGGCGTCACCTCGGGCAACTTCAAATATTTCGACAATTACGAGTTCAAGAAGCTCGGCAAGAAGATCGGCCCCGAGCACATCATGGCTTCCGGCGCGCTGCCGCCGGGCTTTCCCTCCGTGATCATCGACGACGAGCATTACTGGGACGGCGGCATCGCCTCCAACACCCCGCTCGATTACGTGCTCGATGCCGAGCTCGCGCGCGACATGCTGATCTTCCAGGTCGACCTGTTCTCGGCGCGCGGCGATCTGCCGAATTCGCTGCTCGAGGCGACCGAGCGCGAGAAGGACATCCGCTTCTCTAGCCGCACGCGCATGAATACGGACAAGAACAAGCAGATCCACAATGCCCGCCGGGCCGTGCGCGACCTGATTTCCAAATTGCCCGATTATCTCAAGAACGACCCTTCCGTCGAATTCCTTGCCAAGGCAGCACGTGAGAGCACCGTCACGGTGGTGCATTTGATCTATCGCAGCAAGAACTACGAATCCTCGTCCAAGGATTACGACTTCTCGCACGTCGCCATGGTCGAGCATTGGGAAGCCGGCGTGCGCGACGTGCACCTGTCGATGCGCCACAAGGACTGGCTCGAGCAGCCGCAGTCCGGCGAGACCATGGTGACCTACGATCTCACGGGGGACGTCACCGCGCCCCCGCCAAAAAGGAGCGAATAACATGGGTACTCTGTCAGGCAAAAACGCCGTCGTGACCGGATCGACCAGCGGCATCGGGCTCGCCTATGCGCGCGCCTTTGCCGCGGCCGGTGCCAACGTCGTCATCAACGGCTTCGGCTCGCCCGAGGACATCGAGAAGGAGCGCGCCAAGATCGAATCCGATTTCGGCGTCAAGGCGGTCTACTCGCCCGCCGACATGACCAAGCCCGCCGAGATAGCCGGCATGATCGCACTCGGCGAGAAGTCGTTCGGCTCGGTCGACATCCTCGTCAACAATGCCGGCATCCAGTTCGTCTCGCCGATCGAGGAGTTCCCGGTCGAGAAGTGGGACCAGATCATCGCGATCAACCTGTCCTCCGCCTTCCATGCCATCCGCGCCGCGGTGCCCGGCATGAAGAAGAAGGGCTGGGGCCGCATCATCAACACCGCCTCGGCGCACTCGCTGGTCGCCTCGCCCTTCAAGTCGGCCTATGTGTCGGCCAAGCACGGCATCGCCGGCCTGACCAAGACCGTGGCGCTCGAGGTCGCGACCCACAAGATCACCTGCAATTGCATCAGCCCCGGCTATGTCTGGACCCCGCTGGTGGAGAAGCAGATCCCCGACACGATGAAGGCGCGCGGCCTGACGCGTGAGCAGGTCATCAACGATGTGCTGCTCGACGCGCAGCCGACCAAGGAGTTCGTCACCTCCGAGCAGGTCGCGGCGCTCGCGCTGTTCCTGTGCAGCGACGATGCCGCGCAGATCACCGGCACCAACCTGTCGATCGATGGCGGCTGGACCGCGGAGTAAGCGCTCGATGCCGTAGGGTGGGCAAAGGCGCGCCAGCGCCGTGCCCACCATTTGTCCGCGGTTGAGAAAGAGCGGTGGGCACGCTTCGCTTTGCCCACCCTACGAGAGTGAGAACGAGGCGGCCGCTCTCGCTCAATGCGTCCAGGCCAGCGCCGTCACGATGGCCGACGACAGGTTCAGCTCCGCGAACATGATCTTGCCGGCGACCACGAACAACACGCTGGCAAGGGTCAGGCGCAGCACCGTCTCGGGGACGCGTGTCGCGCTGTAGCTGCCGACGATGATGCCGGGCAGCGAGCCCAGCAGCAGCACGCCCATCAGCGCCCAGTCGACATCGCCAAGCGCCCAGTGCCCGATGCCGGCCACCAGCGTCAGCGGCACGGCATGGGCGATGTCGGAGCCGACGATGGTTGCCATCGGCAGGCGCGGGTAGAGCAGCAGCAGCACGGTCACGCCGACGGCGCCGGCGCCGACCGACGAAATCGAGACGAGCACGCCAAGCACGATGCCCGTGATGACGGTCGCAACCGCCGTGGTGCGATCGTCGACCTGCTCCAGTCTCCTGCGATAGCGCTCCATGATCGCCTTGCGGAAGATCAGCGACGTCGCGGTCAGCAGCAGTGCGAAGCACAGCACCAAATTGACCAGGCTGCGCTCGGTATCGCTTTTGAGATCGAGCTTCCACAGCACCAGCAGCGTCAGCGCGCTCGCCGGAATGCTGCCGCAGGCGAGCCGCAGCACCGCCGGCCAGTGTACGCTGCGCGACCAGCCATGCACGATGCTGCCGCCGGTCTTGGTGGCGGCGGCATAGAGCAGGTCGGTGCCGACGGCGGTGGAAGGATGGACGCCGAACAGCAGGATCAGCAGCGGCGTCATCAACGAGCCGCCACCCACGCCGGTCATCCCGACAAGCAGGCCGACGCCAAATCCGGAGGCGACGTAGAGTGGATCGATCATGGTCTGGGGAATGTTAGGTTTATCTCGTCCGTTGGGCAATACGACGTAGAATAAACTTTCCCCGAGTGGCAACTACTTAGGAGGAATAAGAAAAATCATGCTGCTGGTTCTGAATGGGTAGGAGTTTCGCCTCATTCCGCGCCATGCCGCGAAACAGCCGTTCCACCGCACCGGCAAGGCGCGCAGCGTCTACTTGCCGAACGCCAGCACATGCAGTCCCAGCCGCTGCCGCACGATCCAGAACAGCAGCACCGTCTCGAAGCTCAGCGAGATCGAGGTCGCCGCGGCCGCGCCATGGCCGCCGTAGCGCGGCACCAGCGCGATGCAGAGCACCAGGTTCATCACGAAGGCCAGCGCGTAGGCCAGCGCGCAGATCTTCTGCTCGCCGAGCATGTTGAGCAGGCGCTCGACCGGGCCGATCGCGGCGCGCACCACGAGGCCGATCGCTGAGACGAACATGATGTCGTAGCCGACCACGAATTGCGGCCCGAACAGCCAGAGCAGCGGCCTGCCGAGCGCGAGCAGCACGATGGTCGCCGACAGCGACGGCCAGAACGTCCAGTTGATGGCGTGCGCGACGTAAGCCGACAGCCGCGCCTTGTCGCCGCTGGCGTTGTATTCCGCGAAGCGATGCGCCGTTGTCGCCGACATCGCGTAGTGGATGAACGAGACCAGCGCCAGCGTCTTCACCACGGCGAAATAGACGCCGACCTCGTCGGATGGCCGAAACTGTTGCAGCACGAGCACGTCGGTATAGGACAAGAGCAGGTAGAAGCTCTCCACCAGCAGGATCGGTAGCGATATGGCGAGCCAGCCACTGACATCGTAGGCCTTCGGGCCCGGCTCGATGTGGTCGGCGAGCTTGCGGTTCAGCACCACCATCTGGCCGGTCATCGCGATCCACACCGCACCCAGGCTCGCGACCATCGCGGCGACCGCGCCGAGATGATAGCCGAGCAGGAAGGCGGCGCCCGTGATGCCGATGATCAGCGCTTGGCGGATGATGAATTGCGGCATCAGGCCGAGCTGCATCCAGTCGTGCGAGCGCGCGATGCCGTCCTGGGTGTTGGCGACGACGAAGGCCGGCAGCGTCATGCAGCCGATATAGAGCGGCAGCACCTCGGCCGGATCGATCCAGGGCGACAGCAGCCTGACGATGCCGGCAAGGCCGAGCGACACCAGCGTGGAGACGGCAAAGGTCAGCCAGCGGCTACCGAAGAGGAAGCCGCGCAGCAGCGCATGCTCGCCGCTCGTGCGGTACTCCGGGATGATTTTTTGCGCGGAGGCCGAGATGCCGAAATCCATCATGCTGCCGAGCAGCAGCACCCAGGTCCAGACATAGACATAGATGCCGTAGTCGGACGTGCCCATCCAGCGTGCGAGCAGCACCTGCGAGACATAGGCAAGGCCCGCGCTGATGACGCGGATGATGAAGATCGTGCCCGCCAGCCGCCGCGTCAGCGACGCCTCGCTCGATCCGCCCGTCAGCTTGCCGCGCAGTCGCGCGATCAGTCCGGCCGGTCCGGTCGTTGCTGGCTCTGCATCCATCACGGCCAATTCGAGGGTCCCCAAACGTCCCGCACCAAGCGTTCCGCATGCTGCGGCAGCCTTTGACCTAGCAACCATTCGTTAAGATACGGTTGGGTCAACGATATTGTCCCGGCCTAGGCGCGTACGCATGAACTGGCGCGGTGGTCAGGCCGCGTATGAGGTCAGTGCTGTGCCGAAAGGGGCCAGCGACCATCAGCTGGAAGACAAGAGTCTGGCCGCCTCCACGTTGACCCACTCAGAACGAGAACCACGGTCCGGCATGAAACAGGCGGCCCTTTGGGCCGCCTGACCTAGCCTGGGTGCAGATGGGTTATTGGCAGAGATGCTGGCGACCGTCAGCACCCTTGTAAAGGGTGCCAGGCCTGCAGACGATGCCGTTGCGGGCGGCATATTGAGACCAGCTGCCGTTCCAGCCGTAACCGCCGTCGCCGCCGCCATACATGGCGTAGGAATTGCCCCAGCCGCCGGGATTGCCCCAGCTGCCGGCGGCGGGAGCGCCTACTGGCGCCGGCTGTTGATACGCCGCTCGACGAGCTGCTTGCCGATACCGAGGGGCGGTGGGGGGACTGCCGGTTCCAAGACCGGTGCAGTTGGCGAATTCAGCTTGGCAGAGGTCCGGATTGGATTGGGCCCACTGCGCTGGTGCAGCAGAACTGAACAAGGCGGATGCCGCAACCACGGCCGCGCCAAGAATCCTCGGATTCATCATGGCTTGCTCCTTGTGGTTTGACGTGGCGCTGAATGCCACGCTTGACAGAGCCTATACGACGCTTGCGAGACTGACCATGTTGCTTCGGCATCGCCAAAATTGGGACTGCTCTGGGTCCAGGACAGTAATGCTCTGACTGATCGTAAGATTTCCGCTTGAGCGTTAGAGGCCGACGTCTGCGCCTTCTCGAGTACACGTTCTCGTGTGCAATTATGCACGGGAGCGGGGACGATCGGCAAACTTCATTCCAGGTTCGTATTGAACTCGTACGACTTCTCCGGCCCAACCAGCGTGAACTTCAGCGCTGCGCCCTCGGCCTTGGCGCCCGGCGGCAGCCCGTCGAGCTCAAATGAGAAGCGCTTCACGCCGGGCGGGCTGGGCGCGATCGGCGCGGGGATCGGCAACGACCAGTCGGGCGTCGGCCCTTCGACGAACAGATTGACGTTGCGGCCATCAGGCACAATCACGTCGACCACCACATTCTTGGCCCCGTCGCGCTTGATGTCGCGGATGGTGAGCGGATTGGGATCACCGATCGTGGCGGGCTTGGGCACGGTGTCGAGCGCGGCACGCAAGTTCGCGTCCTCGGTCGAGGCGACGCTGTTGAAGCCGAGCTCGGCATTGGCCTCGACAGGAATGCAAAGTTTCTCGCACACCGCGTAGTTGATCTCGGCACGCAGCGTCACCGGCTTGTCGGCGGACTTGGCGACGATGCGCAGCGGCAGCACGATCTGGTCGTGATAGCCGATCGAATGGCCGCCCGCGCCGTCGTCGAATTTCAGCGGCGCCGGCCACATCACCGTCACCGCTTCGACATTTTCTGATTTCGAGAAGTCGAACCGCGGCGGAACGCCGGAATCGCCGGGCATGCGCCAGTAGGTCTTCCAGCCGGGCTGGAGCTGGAAGGCGATACCGCCGAGCAGCACGGCGCCGCTACGCGATCCCGCCAGCAGCCGCACTGCGGAATGTCCGTCGCGCTGCCAGGGCGAGGCGTCGTCGGCGTGCGCGGCAAGCGCCGACGCAAGCAGGGTTGTCGCGATGCCAATCGCCGCACGCAGGGGAACTCTTGTCAGCATGGCACGTCTTTACAGGGTCACACCTAGGCAAACCATTGAATTGCTTGTGATGCATGCACTCGAATCAAATCTCTGCAAGCCTTGATTTGACAGCGGCTAGGTCCGACATCAGGATAGGAATTGAAACCGGAGTGCTTCAGCGATGGCTCCCACTGGCAAGAGGACGGGCGAAAGCACCCGAGGCGCGGGCGCCGGGCTCCCCAATTCGGCCGGTTATCTCGACGGCCGACTCCTGATCGCGATGCCCGTGATGGGCGATCCCCGTTTCGAGCGCTCGGTGATCTATCTCTGTGCCCACTCGGCCGAAGGCGCCATGGGCATCATCGTCAACCACCCGGCCGGCAGCATCGATTTCCCCGAGCTGTTGCAGCAGCTCGGCATCATCAAGAAGGGCGAGCACATCAAGCTGCCGGGGAACGCCGAGAGCATGAAGGTGCTGCAAGGCGGTCCCGTCGACACCGGCCGCGGCTTCGTGCTGCATTCCAGCGACTTCTACATCGAGAAGGCTACGCTGCGGATCGACGACGGTGTCTGCCTCACCGCGACCGTCGACATCCTGCGCGCGATCGCCAATGGCTCCGGCCCCAAGCACGCCATCCTCGCGCTCGGCTATGCCGGCTGGGCACCGGGCCAGCTCGAGACCGAGATCCAGAGCAATGGCTGGCTGCATTGCGATGCGGACGCCGACCTGATCTTCGGCGACGACGTCGACGAGAAATACGGCCGCGCCCTGCGCAAGATCGGCATCGACCCCGGCATGCTCTCGAACGAGGCTGGGCACGCGTAGCTGGCGTTGAGTGTAGCTCAACTCCCACCACGTCATTGCGAGGAGCGAAGCGACGAAGCAATCCAGAATCCCGACGCGGAGGGATTCTGGATTGCTTCGCTTCGCTCGCAATGACGGAGTGTGTTGAAGCGCCCGCGCCCTGTCGTCGGCATCTCTGCCGTCGCTGCCTTCACCACGACTGCCGCGCCTACTCCGCCGCCTGCTGCTGCACCGTCGGCTCGGTCCCTGCGACCGTCGCCCTGCGCATGTCGCGGGGCTGGGACTGGTCGTAGCGGCGGACGCGGTGCATGGTCTGGCGGTTGTCCCACATCACGAGATCATGCAGCTTCCATTTGTGGACGTAGACGAAATCTGCTTGCGTCGCGTGTTCATTCAGATCGCGCAGCAGGAGGCGTCCCTCCGGCATGCTCATGCCGACCACCTTGCCGGCATGCGATGAGAGATACAGCGATTTGCGGCGATGCACGGGATGCGTCCGCACCAGCCGCTGCAGCACCGGCTTGAACATCTCCTTCTCTTCGTCGGTGTACTCGGTGAAGCCGAGCGATCCCCGCGAATACATCAGCGAGTGCTCGCAGACGAGGTCCTCGATCTCCGCCTTGGTCTCCTCGTCCAGCGCGTCGTAGGCCGCGCGCATGTCGGCGAACTCGGTGTTGCCGCCCTTCGGGTTGACCACCCGCGCCGACAGCAGCGAGAATTTTGCCGGGATGGGGCGGAACGAGCTGTCGGAATGCCACAGGCAGTTGCCGAGATTGAACAGATGCGCGCGGCTGTCCTTCGCCAGCGGCTTGCCGTCCTTGCCGAGATTGGAGACGTCGTTGAGGCCCGACTGCAGCCGGTAATCCTTCTCCTTGGTCACGGTGCCGCCGCGCGCATCCTCGCGCTGGCCGAAATTCAGCGCGAAGGCCATCTGCTGCTCGTCGTTGATGTCCTGGTCGTGGAAGACCAGCACCGCGTATTTGTCCATGGCGGCCTCGACCTCGCGCGCCTCGTCAGGTGTGAGAGGCTTGCGCAGATCGAGGCCGGACACCTCGCCCACAAAATATTTCTGAAGCTGCCGGATGGCGATCGTCATGACGTTCTCTCCCGCGTGCCGCGAACGGTTGGTCCGTTCTGTCGGTGAAAAAGCTACTCCCGCACTCGTCGTTGTCAACGCTCAGTGCGCATAGCAGCCCGTAGCCCGGATGGAGCGAAGCATAATCCGGGGTTCTCACCTCGTGGAAAGACCGTCCCGGATTGCGCTGCGCTCCATCCGGGCTACGCACCTTTGACGCCTCTCACGCGTTCCGAGCCATCAACCCGCCATCGACGGGAATGACCGCGCCAGTGAGGAACGACGCTGCCGGCAGGCACAGGCTCAGCGTCATATGCGCGACCTCTTCGGGGTTGCCGTAACGGCCGAGTGCGGTGCGGCGCTTGGCGTAGATGGTCTTGTGCTCCTCGGAAATGCGGTCGGTGATGGCGGTGCGGATCGGGCCCGGGCAGATGCAGTTGACGGTGATGCCTTCACGGCCGAGCTCGACCGCGAGCGAGCGGGTGAGGCTCGCGACGCCGCCCTTCGCCGCCGAATAGGGGCTGTGCAATGCGGTGGCGCCGAGCGCCTCGGTGGAAGCGATGTTGACGATGCGCGGGCTCTTCGACCGGCGTAAATGCGGCAGCGCGGCGCGGATGATGCGCGGATGCGCCGTCAGCATCACGGCGATGCCCTTGGCCCAGGCGTCTTCGTAACCTTCGTCGTCGATTGCGACGCGCACGGAGATGCCGGCATTGTTGACGACGATGTCGAGCCCGCCGAAATGTGCGGCGACATCGCCGACCACGCGCTTGATCTCGCCGGCGTCTGCAACGTCGAGCTTCCACGCCTTCGCCGCGCCGCCGCTCGCCGCGATCTCCTTCGCGAGAGACAATGCACCCTGCTCGTCGTAATCGGTGACAGCGACGTTCGCGCCCTCGCTTGCGAACACGCGCGCGGTGGCGCGCCCCATGCCGCTGGCAGCTCCGGTGACGAGAACGGTCAGGCCCTTCACGGAGCGGCTGAGCTCTTTGAACTCGGACATGCTGTTTCCTCGCTGGGTCTTGTTTGTTGTTATGATTGACAAGGCTGGCATCGATCCGCAGACAGGTCAAACAAGCAAGACAAAATGGGAGGCCGCGATGGCGAACGAGCTGGATTTTTCAGGCAAGCAGGTGCTGGTCGTCGGCGGTTCCAGCGGCATCGGCAACGGCATCGCACAGGCCTTTCGCGCCAGGGGCGCAGCCGTCGCCGTTTGCGGCACGCGTGCTCACGCAACGGAATATTCAGCCGAAGAAGGCTCCGATCTCACCGGTCTTTCCTATGCGCAGCTCGACGTCAGCAATGCCGCTGCGATCGATGCGTTCAAGCCGTCGTTCGAGCGGCTCGACATCCTGGTGCTCGCGCAGGGCGCGGTGATCTATCGCCGCGGCGAGTTCGAGATGGCTGGCTTCCGCAAGGTCGTCGAGGTCAATCTGATGAGCCTGATGGCCTGCGCCACGCGGTTTCATTCCATGTTGCGGGATGCGAGGGGCGCGCTGATCATGGTGTCCTCGACGGCCGCCTATCATTCCACCATGGGCAATCCCGCCTACAACGCCTCGAAGACCGGCGCGGTCGGATTGACGCGCACGCTGGGCGAGGCCTGGGCCGAGGACGGCATCCGCGTCAACGGCATCGCGCCCGGCCTCGTCGACACCAAGATGACGAAGGTGACGACCGACAACCCCAAGCGGCTCGAAGGCGCGCTCGCGCGCATTCCGCTGCGGCGACTGGGCACGCCGGCCGACATGGCAGGCGCAGCCTTGTTCCTGGCCTCGCCGCTGTCGTCCTACATCATCGGCCAGACACTGGTCGTCGATGGCGGGCTGATCTTGTAGAGGATCCCGTAGCCCGGATGGAGCGCAGCGCAATCCGGGGTCCTTCAATACGATTGACGCTGTCCCGGATTACGCTGCGCTCCATCCGGGCTACACACTACACTTTCGTCGACACTTGGAACTGCGCTGCGCCTGATCGGTTACTTGGGCTGACCCCCGAGGAGGAGCATCATGGACACGGATCGGATTGTCGGATCAGCCAAGGAATACGCCGGACGCGCGGAAGGCGCAGTCGGAGACATGGCAGGCGATGCCAAGACGGAGGCGTCGGGCAAGGCGCGCGAAGCTGCAGGCACGGTGCAGAACCTCTACGGCCAGGCCAAGGATGCGGTGCGTGATGCTGCGGATACCGCGACGAACTACGCCAAGGACGCCTATGAGAACAGCGGCGACACCTTCCGTGATGGCACGCAGGCGCTGTCGAAGAAAGTGCAGGACAATCCGCTCGGCGCGCTGCTTGTTGCCGGCGGCATCGGCTTTGCGCTGGCGCTGCTGATGTCGCGCCCCGCCCGCCGTCCGCCGCCGCGCTGGCGCTATTACGGCTGATAGCCGTAAACACGTATCTCTCGTGCCCCGGACGCGCTGCAGCGCTAGAGCGCTGCTGCGCAGAGCCGGGGCCCATTCTTTTTGAAGTAGATGCTGGGTCCCGGCTCTGCGTCGCATCACCAAGAGGTGCTGCGCCGCGTCCGGGACACGAAATCGACTATCGGGTCACTTCCGCCGATCGCCCGACATTACCCGGCGGACGCGGAATCGCGGGGTTCTGCGCCGGATTGCGCGGCCCGGGCGCCGGCGCCAGTTGACGCGGCGCCGGCGGCGGCGAGCCGAAGCCGAAGAAATCCCGGAATGACGGCGCGGCCTGCGCCGGCTGCTGCTGCTGTGGCGCGACCGGCGGCTTCTTCGGCGCGAGCTTGGGAGGGGCGATCGCAGCGGCCGCACCCGATGCATTGGGAGAGGCGGTGGCGCCGTCAGGCGTCGTCGCCGCCATCGGCGTATCACCCTTGGCCTGCTCGCGGCCGACCTCACGGCGCGGCCAGGCGTAATCGTCGGCGCGTCCGGCGGGCGCCGTCAGCGGCTCGCCCTTCACCATCGTCTTCGCCGCGAGCGCATCGACGGCGGCGGGACGCGAGCCCGGGCCGCCCAGCAATTGATCGGTCGAGATCGAGGCCGCGACCAGCGGCACGATCGGGCCGGCCAGCGGCCGCGGCGCCGGCTTGCCGGGCTCGGCGCTGGTGTCGGGCGTCGCAGGCTCGCTCGGCAGCGCGATCGGGCCGGAGCGCCCCGCCAGCAGGCGCGTGATCTCGCGCTCGACATAGTGGGCGAGTTTTCGCGCGCCCGGCTTGGTGAAGTAGACGCCGTCGGAGCTGCGGAGCTGGCGGATCTGGCCTTCGAAGTCGGGGCCCTTCTGCAGGAAGCGGCCGGCCTCGTCGACGAAACCGTCCCAGACATCGACATAGGTGATGCCGGCCTTGGCCGCGCCCTCGCGATAGAGCGAATCCAGGAACAGCATGTCGGCCGTCCCCTTCTGTCCCCGGATCGCGGGCAGGCCGACCCAGAGCACCGGCACGCCCTTGGCCTTGAGCAGATTGGCCAGCTCCTCGACCTTCTTGGTGTAGAGCTCGACCCAGCGCTCGTCGCGGAATTCGTAGAGGCCGTTGGGATTGCGCGCCGTCTTTTCCGGAGCGGCCGCCGGCGTGTCGGCATTGTCGGCGTCATCCTGCGGCAGGTCGGCATCGGCAGGCTTGTCGTCCGGCTTGGCGGCGGTGTCGGGCTTGGCGTCGCCGGGCTTCGCCGGTTGCTTGGCGCGGGCGCCCTTGTCGTTCTTCTTGTCCTTGTCTTTGTCCTTGTCCGACTTGTCGGCGACAGGTTCGCGGATCGCGATGCGATCGTTGAGGCCGAGCATGACGACGATCACGTCGGGCTTCTCGGTCTCGAGGATGCCCTTCGCCGCCGCAGTCCAGTCCGAAGGCTCGCCCTTCGGCTGGTACTTGATCAGGCCGGACGTGGTCTTGTGCTTGCGGATCACGCCCATGTCGGGCTGCTCGCTATAGGCATCTTCGAGGCCGTAGGCGAGCCAGTCGGCCATGGCGTCGCCGATCACCAGCACGTTCTTGTCGGGCGTGGTGTCGCGCTTGGCTGGTGCCGGTGCGCGCGAAAAATCCTGGCGCGGCGCCTGCTGCTGTTGCTGCTGGAACGGCGCGAAGAAGTCGCCGCCGAACCATCCACCGCCGCCTCCGCCCTGGCGCGGCGGCGGGGCCGAACGCTGCGGCGGGCCGCCGAAGCCGGGGAAGTTGAAGAACTGCGCGGAAGCGGGCCCCGCGACCGAGACCAATATCGCAAGCGCCGTCCCCAGCGCGATTAGCGGGCCGGTCTCGGTCAGCGCCTTGAACAGGGACTTCTTCGACATGCGATCTGGGCCGCGCGCAATGGGGTCTGGAATTGGCTCGATATAATAACGGAATTGGGCGCCAAACGGGCAGATTCCGTTGCGGATTTTTGACGGATTCTCGCGCCATACACCGGGGAACAGCCGCCCCCGTCAAGACCGCCGGGTAAAATCCCTGTTCAGGGTTACTTTCGGCGCGATTTTACCGCCCGCGCAGCCGGTCCAGAGCGTCGGAGGAGGCAAATCCGTCCGCCGGCACCCCAATCGAGGCCTGGAAGTTGCGGAGCGCCTCCCGTGTCTGGCCGCCGAACTGGCCGTCCGGGGTGCCCTTGTAGAAGCCGCGCTGGGCCAGAAGCTGTTGCAGTTCCAGCCGCTCGGTGCGGGACAGCTCGCGCTCCTGGCGCGGCCAGGGCTGCACGAAGGGCTGCCCCCCGCGCAGGCGGTCGGCGAAATGGCCGATCGCCAGCGCATAGGCCTCGGCCGGGTTGTACTTCATGATGACGCGGTAGTTCTGCAGCATCAGGAAGCCCGGGCCCTGCGCGCCCGCCGGCGCCAGCAGATAGGCTTTCTCCGCCGGGTTCGGGAAAGGCTGGTTGGTCGGGCGCTTCAGCCCGAGCTTCTCCCACTGCGCAATCGTCTGCGCCTTGGCGCGGTCGGCCAGCATGTAGTTGAACCCTTGCGGCACCACGACCTCGAAGCCCCAGGTCTGGCCGGACTGCCAGCCGTCCTTCTTCAGATTGTTGGCGGTCGACGCAATCAGGTCGGTCGGATTGTCGACGACGTCGCGCCGTCCGTCGCCGTCGCCGTCGACGGCAAAGCGCTTGAACGCGGTCGGCATGAACTGGGTCGGGCCGAAGGCGCCGGCCCAGGAGCCGCGCATCTGCTCCGGACGCAGATCGCCGCGGTTGAGGATCTCCAATGCGGAGAGGAATTCGTCCTTGAAATAGGCCTGGCGGCGGCCGATGCAGGCGAGCGTCGCGGTCGATTGCAGCACGCTGCGATCGCCCATCTGCGTCGAGTAATTGGACTCGATGCCCCAGATCGAGGCGATGATGTAGCGATCGACGCCGGTGACCTTTTCCGTGGCATCGAACTGCGCCTTGTATTTGGCAAGCACCTCGCGGCCCTTGGCGAGGCGATTGTCGTTCACGAGGATGTCGAGATAATCCCAGATCGATTTTGTGAACTCCGGCTGCGAGTCCATCAGGTCCATGATGCGCAGGTCGGGGCTGAGGCCCGCGGTGAAGCGCTGGAAGTTGTCCTGGGTGATGCCGCGCCGTGCGGCATCGGGCCACATCCCGGCAACGCAATTGTCGAAATTGCCGGCGGCTTCGCGGATCGCGGCGGCCGTCATCAGCGGATGGCCGGAGGCGCCGTCCTCGCCGCTCCAGGGTTGCGCGCCGCCTGGGCTTGGTGCGCCTTGCGAGGGCGCGGGATTCGTCCCGGAGAAAATGCCGCCGAACAGGTTCGACAGCCCGTTCTGCGACTGGGCGTATGCATGAACCGGCAGCAACAAGGCGGCCGCAATCACAGCTCCACCGGTCACGGATGCCGCACGTTTTGCCAGCCCTGCCATCGATTGCATCATGTCCCACCTGTCCGGCCAAAAATCCGTCATCAGGAGGCCCGGTACCGGTTGCCAATAGCTTAACAAAGGTGAAATTTTAGTGGCTTCTTTTTTCTTAACTCTGTGATCGCGAGGCCCCACATCCGCCTTTGTTAGCGGCTGCAAACAGTCTAGCAAGACACCATTGCTCCCTTCACGTCCTCAGGTATTCGATCAATCCCATGAAAATTCGCAAAGCCGTATTCCCCGTCGCCGGCCTCGGCACCCGCGTCCTGCCCGCCACCAAGGCGATGCCGAAGGAGATGTTGACCATCGTCGACAAGCCGCTGATCCAGTACGTGTATGACGAGGCGAGGGAGGCCGGCATCGAGCACTTCATCTTCGTCACCGGCCGCAACAAAAACGTCATAGAAGATCATTTCGACAAGATGTTCGAGCTCGACGCCACGCTGGCTGCACGCGGCAAGAAGGCCGAGCAGGAGATCCTGGCGCAGAACCAGCCGGATGCCGGCGCCGTCAGCTTCACCCGCCAGCAGGCGCCGCTCGGCCTCGGCCACGCGGTCTGGTGTGCACGCGACATCGTCGGCAACGAGCCGTTCGCGGTCGTGCTGCCGGACGAGCTCGTGCTCAACACGCCCGGCTGCCTGAAGCAGATGATCGAGACCGCCGCAACGCTCGGCGAGAAATCCAATGTCATCGCGGTCGAGGCGGTGCCCGATCATCTCACCCATCAATACGGCATCTGCGGCGTCGGCAAACGCACCGGCAAGATGTTCGAGGTCGACGGCATGGTCGAGAAGCCGGCCAAGGGCACCGCGCCCTCCAACCTCTCGATCACCGGCCGCTACATCCTGCAGCCGGAGATCTTCAAGATCCTCGAAACGCAGGAGCGCGGCGCCGGCGGCGAGATCCAGCTCACCGACGCCATGATCGGCCTCGCCAAGTCGCAGAAATTCTACGGCGTCGAGTTCGAGGGCGAGCGCCATGATTGCGGCTCCAAGCCCGGCTTCCTCCGCGCCAACATCGCCTACGGCCTCAAGCGCCCCGAGCTGCGCGACGGGCTGATCGCGGAGATGAAGAAGTATCTGGGGCAGTAGCCGCCACATATTCCGCTGTCGTCCCGGCGAAGGCCGGGACCCATGACCACAGGGAGTGGTTTGGCGAAGACTCGCAGTTCGGTACTGCTACCGACTGCAATCGATAGATTACGCGGTATGGGTCCCGGCCTTCGCCGGGACGACGCCGTTGATGTAACCCCTCACGCCACCAGCGACAGCTTCGGCAGGCTCGCGACCACGGACTGGTTGCGGCCGCCGGCTTTGGCGGCGTAGAGCGCCTTGTCGGCGGCGGCGACCAGGATCGTCCAGTCCATGCCGGCGGCGGGGACGAGGCTGGCGATGCCGCAAGACACCGTCGATGCCGCCTGGTCGTCGGACCAGCCCTGCACCTTGAGGCGGATCGTCTCGGC
Organism: Bradyrhizobium huanghuaihaiense; assembly: GCF_007830635.1. Lineage (GTDB taxonomy): Bacteria > Pseudomonadota > Alphaproteobacteria > Rhizobiales > Xanthobacteraceae > Bradyrhizobium > Bradyrhizobium huanghuaihaiense. Next base: position 63,923 of record NZ_VLLA01000001.1, read on the forward strand.
GGTCTTGAAGGCGTCGGCTGCCGAGGTGTCCGGCAGCAGCACCGCGAATTCCTCGCCGCCATAGCGCGCGGCGCAGTCGCCGGCCCGGCGGACCGAGTCGGAAATGCAGATGGCGATGCCGACCAGCACCTGGTCGCCGGCCTGATGGCCGAAGGTGTCGTTGTAGGCCTTGAAGTGATCGGCATCGATCATCAGCAGCGCGACCGGCGTCTTCTGGCGCATGGCGCGCCGCCATTCGACGTCGATGACGGTGTCGAACTTGCGGCGGTTCTTCAGGCCGGTGAGCGCATCCGTCGTCGCCAGCTCCTCGAGCTTGCGCTCGGCCTCGGCGCGCCGGCCGATCTCGCGTGCGAGCACCAGCGTCGATGCCAGCATGAACACGATCAGCGCCAGCACCACGGCGCCGATACGATAGGCCTCCTTCTGCCACAGCTCGAACACCGCGCTCAGGGGCTTGCCGGCCACGACGAACAGCGGGCTGTCGCCGTTGCTGCGAACGTAGAGCCGCGGCGTGGTGTCGACCGGGCCTTGCCCTGCATAGGAGGTGCCGGCGCGGAGATTGTCGGCCTTCCAGTTCTGACGGTCGTTCAAATTCCTGCCGATCACGTCGAGGTCGAACGGCCGCCGCATCATGATGGTGCGGTCGCGCTTGAGCACCGTGATGGTGTCTTCGGGATCGAGGCTCAGGCGTTCGAACAATTCGTGGAAATAGCTGAAGCGGATCGAGCCGGTGACGACGCCGAGGAAGCCGCCGTCGGTGTCGCTGATGCGCCGGCTCAGCACGATCGAATAGGCGCCGCGGAACAGCATCGGGCGGCTGATGAAGAGGCCGGCGCCGGGATTGTCACGGTGAACCCTAAAATAGTCTTCGTCGCCGCGGTTCTCGGGAGAGGGGTCGAGCGTGGAGGCGTCGATGGTCAGGCGGCCCTCCGAATCATAGACCTGGATGGCGCCGAAATGCCGGGCCGTCGTCGCATGATCGAACAGGATGAGGTGGCGGACCGGCTTCGAGACTGTGGCGAGCTCCGGCAGCAGCATGTTGCTGGCGACCGCCTTCAGCGACAAATCGTAGATTTCGATGTTGCGGCTGATGTCGGATTCGATGGTCGTGGCGAGGTTTTCCAGGGTCTGGCGGGCCAGCGCCTCTTCGCCGCGGCGCATGTCGAGCATGACGTTGACGCAAATGGCGGAAAAGCCGATCACCGTCACCACGGACGAGATGATCAGCAGTTTCGCCGAAATCCGCCACGGCCGGCGGGCCATGACTTCGCGCCATCCAGACAGCATCGTTTGCTCCCGACCCTGATGGATGCGCCCTAAACCTTGAGCAGTGTTTAAGCTGGTACGGCGCTGCCGCAATGAGTTAAGAATCGGTTGATGCGGCTAGCGGTTTTCGGCAGGCCTCATGTGAAGAGATCCGGGCTGCGGACGAGAGGACGAGTGTGAACGACTACGACACGTTGCGCGATTATCTACTGCGGCAGAAGCAGGCGGAATTCGTGCTGACCTTCGAAGAGATCGAGGAGATCATCGGTGCGGCGCTGCCGCGCGCGGCCAATCGTGCCTCATGGTGGGACAGCCTGCGCAGCCCCGACATCCAGATGCCGCAGCGCGAAGCCTGCCTCGCCGCCGGCTTCGTGGCGACACGGATGCCCGATGGCCAGAGCGTGCGGTTCAGGAAGAAGAGCGAGCGGCGGCGGTAGTGCACGCTCTCCACCCTCCCCTGGAGGGGGAGGGTCGGCTCACATTGAGCGTAGCGAAATGTGAGACGGGGTGGGGTGACGGTCTCTCTACGTCCAACGGTGCCCGAGTGGAGAGATCACCCCACCCTGCTCGCGCTGCGCGCGATCGACCCTCCCCCTCCAGGGGAGGGTAAGACAAGAGTATCGTAGGGTGGGCAAAGCGGAGCGTGCCCACCACCTCTGTCGTAGGGTTGGATGGTGGGCACGGCGCAAGTGCGCCTTTGCCTACCCTACGGTACTGGATCAAGTCCACCGCGGACGTGAGGACGGTTGCCGCTAGCCGAGCTGTCGCGCCAAGGCCTTCATTGGCGCTCACGGAGCCAGCGTTCGACGTCGGCGTGTGCTCGTATCAGACACCTGGTTGTCTGCCGGTCGCAGGCGCGCATGCACACGTTCTGGCGGCCCCGAACGTCACCGGCCCCGCCGGTGTAGTCGGCACATGTGCCGATGCAGTTTGCGCCTCGATCCTCGCATCGTGCAGCCGTCACTGCTTCGGCCGAGGAGGCGAGGAACATTCCGGTGCCTATGAGGGTGATCGCGTAGAAAAGGTGCCGGCTCATCCGTAACTCCTGAGAAGGACGCGCTTGGTCTGCTCATTCCTGTCGTTGCGCTTGACGCGTGTGAGCACGCCGAGAACGACAGTGGCGAGCCCAACGACCTTGATGACGAACCCGTTCTGGATCGAATGCTGCGCGCCAATTTTCGCGGCGGTTGAGCAGCGGCCCATTGATCTGGATCAAGCACGGCCTGATCGGTACCTCCACCCCGCGCGCTTTCGCGGGCGGCCCCTCAAGAAGGGGGGAGGAGGGGGGCAGTTCGCCGCTTCCAGTTGGAATCGGAGGGTGGGCAAAGCGAAGCGTGCCCACCATTGGCGCGGCATGTGTGGAGGGATGGTGGGCACGGCGCAAGTGCGCCTTTGCCCACCCTACGATACCGGACTCGCGGGAGCCTCAGCTCGCCGCTTCCAGCCGCACTTCCGTCAAGAGGCGCATTGCCGCGTCCGCGTCCATCGGCTCGCCGAAGGCAAAACCTTGCGCGTATTCGCAGCCCATCTGGTAGAGCTCGACCGCGTCGGAATCGGTCTCGGCGCCTTCGGCGACCACGTCCATGCCGAGGTCGTGCGCGAGCGCGATGATCGACTTCAGGATCACCGGCCGCGTGCCGCGGTTGGTGGTGCGCACGAAGGACTGGTCGATCTTGATGGTGTCGAACGGGAAGCGCTGCAGATAGGCCAGCGAGGAATGGCCGGTGCCGAAATCGTCGAGCGACAGGCCGGTGCCGAGCTCGCGGATGCGCGTCAGCATCTGCGCGGCGTGCTCCGGGTTCTCCATCACCAGCGATTCCGTCAGTTCGAGCTTGAGCGTGCCGCGCGCCACCGAGGAGCGCGACAGCACGGTGCGGATGTCGTGGATGAGGTCGTGGCGCAGCAGCTGCCGCGAGGAGACGTTGACGCTCGCGAAGATCGGCTCGCGCGAGCGCATGGCGCGCTGCCACACCGAAAGCTGCTTTGCTGTCTGGTCGAGCACGAACATGCCGAGGTCGACGATCAGGCCGGTCTCTTCCGCGATTGAGATGAACTCCGAGGGCGCCATGCGCCCGAGCTTGGGATGATCCCAGCGCGCCAGGGCCTCGAAGCCGGCGACGGAGCGATCCTCCAGCCGCACGATCGGCTGGTAGAGGATCGTGATCTCCTGCCGCTCGATGGCACGGCGCAATTCGCTCTCCAGCGTCAGGCGATCGGTTTTTCGCGCGCGCATCGCCGGCTTGTACACATCGATGCGGTCGCCGCCGATGCGCTTGGAATGATACATCGCAAGCTCGGCGTCCTTGATGATCTCGTCCGTCAGCTGAACCTGCGGGTCGGAGAGCGCAAGGCCGATCGAGGCGGTGAGGAAGATCTCGCGATCGTTGAAAGCGATCGGCGCGCGGATGGTCTTGCGGATGGTCTCGGCGAAATTGGTGATCCGCGCCGGATCCTGTTCCGACAGCAGGATCAGGCCGAACTGGTCGCCGGCCAGCCGCGCCAGCGTGTCTTGCGGTTTCAGGATGCGGGTGAGGCGGCGCGCGAGTGTCAGTAAGATGGAATCGCCGACCGCGATGCCGACGGAATCGTTGACCTGCTTGAAGCGGTCGAGGTCGATCACCATCAGCGTCGGCCGCAGCGTCGGCATGGTCTTGGCGAAGTTTGCAACGGCGCCAAGCCGGTCCATGAACAGTTTTCGGTTGGGCAGGCCGGTGAGGTTGTCATGCACGGAATCGTGCAGCAGGCGCTCCTCGGCGTTGCGCAGCTCGGTGACGTCGGTGAGCGTGCCGACCACGCGCGAGACCTCGCCGTCGGAGCCGACCACGGGGCGGGCCTTCAGCGCGAACCACATGAAATGGCCGTCCGGCGTGCGCAGGCGGAAATCCTGCACCAGGCGGCCGCGGCGCTGGTCGAGCACGCTGTCGAGCGCGGCGCGGAAACGGTCCTGGTCGAGCGGGTGCAGCACCTCGAGCCACGAGGCCGCCGGGCCTTCCAGCGTGCCGCGCTTGAGGCCGAGCAAGGCTTCGGTCTCGGGGCTGGTGAAGACCTTGTCGGCGGAGACGTCCCAATCCCAGATCAGGTCGCCGGAGCCGGCCAGTGCCAAGGCCCGCCGCTCGATGTCGGAGACGACGCCGGTGGTGGCGCCGCCGCCGGCAAAGGCGTGCTGCATCACCGTGAAGCCGATCAGCATCACGATCAGCACGAGGCCGCCGAGCAGGGCGGGGCCGACGATGTCGTTGGTGACGGAGCCCGCCACCGTCATGCCGGCCGCGACCACCCAGACCACGAGGAGGAACCAGGTCGGGATCAGGAGCACCGCGCGGTCGAAACCGTGAGTGGAGAGATAGACGATCAGCGCAAAGCCGGCGAAGGCAATCAGCACCAGCGAGATGCGGGCGATGCCGGAGGCGACGGCCGGATCGAACAAAGCGAGCGCGACGAGAGAGCCGAGGAACGCGAGCCAGCCCACCGTGATGTGCGAGTAGCGCACATGCCAGCGGCTGAGGTTCAGATAGGCGAACAGGAACACCAGCAGCGTCGCCGCCAGGATCGCTTCGCCCGCCGCGCGCCAGATGCGCTCGGCGTTGTTCGACATGTCGAGCACCTTGCCCCAGAAGCCGAAATCGACGCCGATATAGACCAGCACCGCCCAGGCCAGCGCCGCGGCGGCCGGGAACATGATGCTGCCCTTCACCACGAACAGGATGGTCAGCACCAGCGCCAGCAGTCCCGAGATGCCGATCACGATTCCCTGGTACAGCGTGAACGAGTTGACCTTGTCCTTGTAGGACTCGGGCTCCCACAGATAGAGCTGCGGCAGCTTGTCGGTGCGCAGCTCCGCGACGAAGGTGACGACGGCGCCGGGATCGAGCGTGATGCGGAACACGTCCGCGGTTGCGCTTTCCTGGCGTTCGGGCCGGTCGCCGATCGACGGTGTGATGGTCGCGATGCGCGACAGCCCGAGGTCGGGCCAGAGCAATCCCGAGGAGACGATGCGGTAATGCGGCGCGACAATCAGGCGGTCGAGCTGGTCGTCGGTGTTGTTGGCGAGCGCGAACACCACCCAGTTCTGGCCGCCTTCGCGGGCACGCACCTCGATGCGGCGGACGATGCCGTCGGTGCCGGGCGCGGTCGAGACCTGGATGCGGTCGGCATCGCTGCGCTGATGCTCGAGCACGCCGGTGAGGTCGATCGCGGGCGCGTCACCGCGGACGCTGACGGCGTCGAGCGCGCGCACGGGGTACGCGGCGACGAGAATCATGAGGCCCAGCGCGATGGGCGCGAGGCACCTGATCAGACGCAAGGTCAGTTCTCCGCGTTCGACGCAACTCTTCGGTGGAAGACAATTTCACACCGGACAGAATTGGTTCGGTGCGTCGCGATAGATGCCACGAAAGCGAGGAAAATCAAAGGGTTTCCGGCGTCCCCGGTGGGTCGCTGGCCTACACCTCCAACACAATTTTGCCAATATGTGCGCTCGTCTCCATGCGCCGGTGGGCGTCGGCTGCCTTTTCCAGCGGGAAAGTGCTGTCCATCAGCGGTTTGACGCGGCCTTCGCGCAAAAGCGGCATCACTTTCTGTTCGATCGCGGCCACCATCGCCGCCTTGTCCGCATTACTACGGGGGCGCAGCGTCGAGCCGGTGTGGGTCAGGCGCTTGACCATCACCTTGGCGATGTTGGCGGTAATCTTGGGCCCGTTGAGCGTCGCGATCTGGACGATGCGGCCGTCGACGGCGGCGGCATCATAGTTGCGGTCGACATAGTCGCCGGCGACCATGTCGAGGATCAGATTGACGCCGGCCTTGCCCGTCTCTTCCTTGACGACAGTGACGAAGTCTTCGGTTTTGTAGTTGATGGCGCGGTCGGCGCCCAGCTTGAGGCAGGCGTCGACCTTGTCCTGCGATCCCACGGTGACGAACACTTTTGCGCCGAACGCCTTGGCGAGCTGGATCGCCATGGTGCCGATGCCAGAGGAGCCGCCATGGATCAGCAGCGTCTCGCCCGCCTTCAGCCCGCCGCGTTCGAACACGTTGTGCCAGACCGTCATCAGCGTTTCCGGCAGCGCACCGGCTTCCTTGATCGACAGCGCCGGCGGCACGCTCATCGCCTGGGCATCCTGCGCGATGCAGTATTGCGCATAGCCGCCGCCGGCGACGAGCGACATCACCTTGTCGCCGATCTTGTGTCGCTTGGCGTTGCTGCCGACCGCGACCACTTCACCGGCGATCTCGAGGCCGGGCAGGTCGCTGGCGCCGGGCGGCGGCGGATAGGCGCCGGAGCGCTGCGCGACGTCGGGCCGGTTGACGCCGGCGGCCATCACCTTGACCAGGATCTCGTCGGGACCGGGCTGCGGAACGCTGCGTTGTTCCGGCACCAGCACCTCCGGTCCGCCGGGCGTGGAGATGGCGACCACGGTCATTTGCGCGGGCAGCTTGTCCATGATGTGTCCTTGAGCAAAGGTGCGGGAGGAACGAGGCCATTGCTTAGCCAGCGCGGCCCAAGCTGGCAACCGCCTCAGCCGTGTGACAGGCGCGAACGCAGGAGGAACGACATGCCGATCGAAGACGACGACCGCCCGCGCAAGAAGGTCACGCACGAAATCGGACAGGATCTCTCACTCTTGTCAGTGGAGGAACTGACCGAGCGCGTCGCTCTCCTGAAGACCGAGATCGCCAGGCTGGAAGAAGCCGCCACCAAGAAGCGCGCCTCGCGCGATGCGGCGAACAGTTTCTTCAAGTCGTAGTCGCCGCCGCACATCGGATGTCGTCCCGGCGAAGGCCGGGACCCATACCGCGTGATCTCTCTATGGGCGCTGACAGCAGTACCGAACAACGAGTCTTCGTCACACTACTCCCTGTGGTTATGGGTCCCGGCCTTCGCCGGGACGACAGCGGAGCGCGTTGCGCCAGCCAGTACCAAATGCCCCGTGCCCAACCTGGCCCGGTGCGAAGACGGCGAGTTTTGTTCCGCACCGCACTCGGCCAGCGGCCGACATGGCTAACGAACTCTCAAAAAATTAGCTCGTTTACGGTCGATTAAGCTTTCGGGTTTATGACTGGAACTGTCCTCGTTTGGACACCGAGTGGCTCCTGTCCACTCTGTTTGACGCCTCCCTGTTATCAACTTTCAAAGCCGCCGGTCTCCGGCGGCTCTTTTTTTGCGTCTCTCATAGGTTGAATTCCGAGGAATGACCCGCGGAAACCATATCCGCGCTTGTCGCTGGACTCCGCGCTTCGCCCGCGCAATGATTTGTTCATCATAATCCGGCGCCAAAGCCGGACGGGTAAACAGTTGCGTAAGGGGCGTTAACCATGGAACGTTTGCAAGTCGAAGGTGCTCTCGTTCAACTCAGCGAGCGGTTCACCAATTCTGCGGCGTTCGGCGCCCTGTTCCGCGAGGGCATGGACCTCGTCGAAGAGACCGCCGCCTATCTCGATGGCGCCGGCCGCACCGAGGCCAAGGCGCTCGACCGCGCCGTCAGTCTCACCTACGCGACCGAGAGCATGCGCCTCACCACCCGCCTGATGCAGCTCGCCTCCTGGCTGCTGCTGCACCGCGCGGTCAAGGAAGGCGAGATGACGCTGATGCAGGCCAACCGCGAGAAGACCAAGGTCAAGCTCACCGCCGCAGATCCGGGCCCCGCCGACACCATCGAGAAGCTGCCCTCGCAGCTCCAGGAGCTGATCCATCGCTCGATGAGCCTGCAGACCCGCGTCCGCCGCCTCGACACCTCGATCCACACCGCGCCGGCCGAACACGTCGCCATCGGCAACCCGCTGGTGCCGCACCTCAACGCGCTGAAGGCCGCGTTCGAGCGGTAAGGTCTATCAACAATCTCTTTCGTCATTCCGGGACGCGCCACTTGGCGCGGGCCCGGAATCCATACCCCCGATCGTGGTTATGGATTCCGGGCTCGCCCTTCGGGCGCCCCGGAATGACGGACAAAAACAAAAACGCCCCCGGTCCTCCGGGGGCGTTTTTCGTCTCCAGCCTTGACGGCCGGATCAATCCTTTTTGAGAAAGCCCGAAAACTTCTTCTGGAAGCGCGAGACGCGGCCGCCGCGATCCATCAGCTGCTGGGAGCCGCCGGTCCAGGCCGGGTGCGACTTCGGGTCGATGTCGAGGTGCAGCTTGTCGCCTTCCTTGCCCCAGGTCGAGCGGGTCTGGTACTCGGAACCGTCGGTCATCACGACCGTAATCGTATGATAATTCGGATGAATTTCGGCTTTCATGGCAATTCCTCGGCGCCCTGCGCCTATCGCTTGAGTGATGATCGATGACGGATTTGGGTGGCTCTATACCCCACAGGCCCCCTTAAAACAAGCCATTGTGAGGACTGGAGAACCGGTCCGCCCCCTAAGGGACATCCCGGATTTGCCACTCCTCCTGCACCGGCCTATGTGGGGAGAATTGTCTCCTTGGGTCCGATCTCATGAGCGCTGTGGAACGGCTTGACGACCAGTACCGCGATGGGCGCGACACCGCGCCGGCAGACACCCCGTCGATCGAGGCCGAGCTGATCGAGCAGCCCGCCAAGGGACGCGCGAAGCTGCGGCCGCTGCTGGCGCTCGCGCCCTATGTGAGCCGCTATCGCGGGCGCGCCGCGCTCGCCTTTGTCGCGCTCACGATCGCGGCGCTGACCACGCTGCTGGTGCCGGTCGCGGTGCGCCGGATGATCGACTTCGGCCTGACGCCCGAGGGCATCGAGCTGATCAACAGCTACTTCTCGGTGATGATCGCTGTCGTCGCCGTGCTCGCGCTGGCGAGCGCGGCGCGCTACTACCTCGTGATGACGATCGGCGAGCGCATCGTCGCCGATCTGCGCCGTGACGTGTTCGCGCATCTATTGTCGCTGTCGCCGTCCTTCTTCGATTCCGCGCGCAGCGGCGAGCTGATCTCGCGCCTCACCGCCGACACCACCCAGATCAAGTCCGCCGTCGGCGCCTCGGTGTCGATCGCGCTGCGCAACCTGATGATGTTCTTCGGCGCGGCTGCGATGATGGTGATCACCAGCCCGAAGCTGTCGGGCTTCGTGCTGCTCGCCATTCCCCTGATCGTGCTGCCGCTGGTCGCTTTCGGGCGCTGGGTGCGCCGGCTCTCGCGCAACGCGCAGGACACGCTCGCCGACGCCTCCGCCTATGCGGGCGAGCTGGTCGGCGCGATCCGCACCGTGCAGGCCTATACCAGCGAGGGCTTCGCCGAGAAGCGTTTCGGCGGCGAGGTCGAGCAGGCCTACGAGGCCGCGCGCACCTCGACCCAGGCCCGCGCCGTGCTCACCGCCATCATCATCTTCATCGTGTTCGCAAGCGTGGTCGCGATCCTCTGGATCGGCTCGCATGACGTCTTGACCGGCGCCATCACGCCCGGCCGGCTCGGCCAGTTCGTGCTCTATGCGGCCTTCGCCGCCGCCGGCCTCGGCCAGCTCAGCGAGGTCTGGGGCGAGGTCTCGGCGGCCTCGGGCGCTGCCGAGCGCCTGTTCGAGATCCTGCACGTGCAGCCCGAGATCGCTGCGCCCGCTGCACCGCGCGCTTTGCCGGTGCCGCCGCGCGGCGAGGTCGGCTTCGACCGCGTCAGCTTCGCCTATCCGGCGCGGCCCGATGTCAACGTGCTCGACGCCGTGTCGTTCGCCGTGCGGCCCGGCGAGAAGGTCGCGATCGTCGGTCCCTCCGGCGCCGGCAAGAGCACGATCTTCCATCTGCTGCTGCGCTTCTACGATCCGCGTGGTGGCGCGATCTCGCTCGACGGCGTGCCGGTGAAGTCAGCCGATCCCCGTGATTTCCGCTCCCGCATCGCGCTGGTGCCGCAGGAATCCAACGTGTTCGCCGCGAGCGCGCGCGAGAACATCCGCTTCGGCCGGCCCGATGCGAGCGATGCCGAAGTCGAGCGCGCCGCCGAGCTCGCGCATGCCTCCGAATTCATCCGCCGCCTGCCGGAAGGTTTCGACACCCCGCTCGGTGAACGCGGCGTGACGCTGTCAGGCGGCCAACGCCAGCGCATCGCGATCGCCCGCGCCATTCTGCGCGATGCGCCGCTGCTGCTGCTCGACGAGGCCACCTCCGCGCTCGATGCCGAAAGCGAGACGCTGGTGCAGACCGCGCTGGAAGAATTGATGCGCCACCGCACCACGCTGGTGATCGCCCATCGCCTCGCCACCGTCTTGTCCTGCGACCGCATCCTGGTCATGGACCACGGCAAGATCGTCGAGCAGGGCACCCATGCCGAGCTCGTCGCCGCGAACGGGCTCTATGCGCGGCTGGCGAGATTGCAGTTCGAGGGGGCGTGAGGCGTCGCCTCACTCTCGTCATTGCGAGCGAAGCGAAGCAATCCAGACTGTCTCAGCGGAAAGACTCTGGATTGCTTCGCTGCGCTCGCAATGACGTGTGGAGGGAACTTCGTACCTTACCGGCACTTCGGCGAGAGCGCCGGCACGTTCGGCCACAGCCAGTTCTTCCAGCTTCCGTCTGCGTCCACGCAGGCCGGCGGGCCTGCGCTGTTCGTTTGCGCGGGGGCGCTTGATGTCGCAAAGCGCTGGTCCACATAGGTCGTCGACACATATCCGGCGACGAGGACGCCCAGCATCACCGAGGACCCCTTGGCCAGCTCGCTCAGCTTCATCGATCGTCTCCATCGGCTATGCCTGAGACAACGATTAACCGGCGCCGCGGGATCCAACCGTGACAGGTCTCACGCCCGCCACACCATCTTCAGCACCGGCCGGCCCGAGGTCGGGTTCACATCGTCGCCGGCGTGGGCAAAGCCGTTGCGCTCGTAGAAGCGGATGGCGCGGGAATTGTCCTTGTTGACGAGCAGCGTGACGCCTGATGGCGACAGCCGCTTGGCCTCGTCTACCAGCAGCCGTGCCGCATCCGAGCCCCAATGCGCGGGATCGACCACGAGCTGGTCGAGATAACCCTCGCCGTCGATGGTGACGAAGCCGGTCAGCACGCCGTCCTGTTCGGCGACCACGACCTGGGCCTTCGGCACCAGATCCTTGCGCCAACGCTCGCGCCACCATTCCAGCCGCGCGGCGAAATCGATCTGCGGATAGGCCTCTTGCCAGGTGCGATGCCAGAGGTCGATCGAGGCTGCCTCGTCCTCGGGGCGGTAAGGGCGGAGGTGGAGCGCGCTCACTACCGCTCCGTCAGCTTCAGCTCGATGCGGCGGTTGCGCTTGAAGGCCTCTTCCGTGGTGCCGGTGTCGAGCGGCTGGAACTCGCCGAAGCCGGCGGCGACGAGGCGCTGGGCGGGCACGCCGAGCGAGATCAGGTATTGCACCACCGAGATCGAGCGCGCCGCCGACAGGTCCCAGTTCGACTTGAAGTTCGCACCACTGACGGGCCGCACGTCGGTGTGGCCATCGACGCGCAGCACCCAGGGGATGTCGCTCGGGATCTTCTTGTCGAGCTCGATCAGCGCGGCTGCCAAGGTGTCGAGCTCGGCGCGGCCCTCGGGCAGCAGCACCGCCTGGCCGGTGTCGAAGAACACTTCGGACTGGAATACGAAGCGGTCGCCGACGATGCGAATGTCGGGGCGATTGCCGAGGATGGCGCGCAGCCGGCCGAAGAACTCCGAGCGGTAGCGCGACAATTCCTGCACGCGCTGCGCCAAGGCGACATTCAAGCGAGAACCCAGATCGGCGATCCGGTTCTGCGATTCCTTGTCGCGCTTCTCGGATGCATCGAGCGCCTCCTCCAGCGCCGCCAATTGCCGGCGCAGCGCGCTGATCTGCTGGTTCAGCACCTCGATCTGGGCCAGAGCCCGCGCCGAGACCGCTTTCTCGGAGTCCAGCGCCTTGCCGAGTTCGGCGGTCTTTCCTTGCGCGTCGCTGCCGGCGGCAGCCAGGCCCTCATAGAGGCCCTTGATGCGGTCGCGCTCGGACTCGGCCGAGGCGAGGCCGGCCCTCAGTTGCGAGACCTGGTCGTCGAGCGTGAGCTTGCCCAGCTTCTCCAGCGACAGCAGCTCGTTGAGCTGGGCGATCTTGGCGTTGAGCTGCTCCAGCGCCTTGTCCTTGCCGGTCACCTCCTGCGACAGGAAGAACTGCACCACCAGGAACACCGACAGCAGGAACACGATCGACAGCACCAGCGTCGACAATGCGTCGACGAAGCCGGGCCAGTAGTTGAAGGCGCCTTCACTGCGGCGGCCGCGGGCTAGAGCCATTTACGTCTCCGTTCTCTCGTGTCCCGGACGCGCTGCAGCGTGCAACGCTGCTGCGCAGAGCCGGGATCCACCCCTCGTCTCTGGGCCCCGGCTCAGCGCCGCATCGCTTCGCGCTGCGTCGCGTCCGGGGCACGCGAGCGTCTAACCCTTCTCGGGCTGGCGCGCGAGGCGTTCCAGCAGGCGCCGGATCTCGCGGTTCTGCTCGCCCTGGCCGTCGGCCCATTCGCGGATCATCTGCTGCTCGGTGCGCATGTGCGAGACCAGCGCCTGGATCGCTTCGGCAAGGCTCGCCATCGCCGCCGTGGTGCCGCGGCTGGCGCTGCCTTCCTCGAGCACGGAGCGCAAGCGCTCGACCGCGGCCTGAAGCTCGCCGCTGGCAACCCCGCCGCCGGCGGCGGCGACAGGCACCTCGCCGCGGCCATATTCGCGCACGGTGGTGGCGAGCCAGTCCTCGAGGTCGGTGTAGAAGCGGTTCTGCGCCTGGCTCGATTGCAGATCGAGGAAGCCGAGGATCAGCGAGCCGGCGAGGCCGAACAGGGAGCTCGAGAACGAGATGCCCATGCCGCCGAGCGGGGCGGCGAGGCCCTCCTTCAGCGTGTCGAACAGCGCCCCGGAATCGCCGCCGACCTTGAGCCCGTCGATCACCTTGCCGACCGAGCCGACCGTCTCGATCAGGCCCCAGAAGGTGCCGAGCAGGCCGAGGAAGACCAGGAGGCCGGTCATGTAGCGGGAGATGTCGCGGGCCTCGTCGAGGCGGGTCGCGATCGAATCGAGCAGATGCCGCATGGTGGTCTGGGTGATGGTCATCCGCCCGGTGCGCTCGCCGCCCAGGATCATCGCCATCGGCGCCAGCAGTTTCGGATGCCGGGCGGGCGCAAGGCCCGGATCGGCAATGCGGAAATTGTTGACCCAGGACACCTCAGGGTAGAGCCGGATCACCTGGCGGAAGGCCAGGATGATGCCGATGAACAGGACGCCGCCGATCAGGGCATTGAGCCCGGGATTGGCGAAGAAGGCCAGGATGATCTGCTTGTAGAGCACCACGCCGACCAGGGTGCAGAGCACCAGGAAGACCAGCATCCGCACCAGGAACACGCTGGGCGAGGACAGTTTTGTGTATTCGATGTCCATGGGGGAGCGGGGCGAGGTGCCAGACGGCATGGCCGGTATCATCCGTTACGAACGTGATTGCGGGGCGCACTATGGCACAGGCCCGGCCCAAAAAAAGCGCCGGATACGCCGATTTCGTGGACAGCGCCGGAACCCGAAGCGGAAACCGCGCTTTGATAGCGTGACATTTGCAAGACTTCGGCATCCCGCAGGCCGCCGGTGCCCTGTGGCTGCCCCGGCTGTTGCCGGCACCTGCCCGTTCTTCCCTCCGCCGCCCGACGAGACTGACCAAGGGAGTGGTCGCATGAGCGTCGTTTCCGCGATCATCGGGACAGCAGAACGCGTGCCGCTGCCCGATGTCATGATCCGGGCTGCGATCCAGCGCCTCTGCTCCCGCACCGCAACCCGTCTCGCCGCGCACGATGCGGCCGGCGATGCCGCCATCGCCGGGCGGATGCTGCTGCGGCCGATCGCCGGGGACGCGGGTGCCGGGGCTGACGAGGTGCCTGCTTCGTTCTTCGCAGAGGTGCTCGGCCCCAACCGCAAATACTCGTGCTGCTTCTACAAGACCGACGCGACCACCCTGCAGGAGGCGGAGGAGGAGGCGCTGCGCCAGACCGTGGAGCATGCCGGTCTCGCCGACGGCCAGACCATCCTCGAACTCGGCTGCGGCTGGGGCTCGCTCTCGCTGTGGATGGCGCGGCAGTTTCCGCACGCCACGGTGACTGCGGTCTCGAACTCGCGGGCGCAGCGCGCCCTGATCGAGGAGGAGGCGCGGCTGCGCGGGCTGTCCAACCTCCACGCGGTCACCGCCGACATGAACGTGTTTGCGCCCGACAGCCCGTTCGATCGCATCGTCGCGGTCGAGACGTTCGAGCACGTGATGAACTGGCGCAAGCTGATGACGCGCCTGCGCTCATGGCTCGCGCCCGAGGGGCGCTGCTTCATGCACATCGCCACGCATCGCACCGGCTCCCATCTGTTCGACCCGATCGATCGCGAGGACTGGGTCGCCCAGCACGTCTTCACCGGCGGGCTGATGCCGAGCCATCACCTCGTCAGGCAGTTCGATGACATCTTCACGGTCGAGAAGGAATGGTGCTGGAGCGGCACGCATTATCAGCGCACCGCCAACGACTGGCTCGCCAATTTCGACGCGCATCGCGAGACGATCGAGGCGGCCTTGCGCAAGGTCTATGGCGATGACACCGGTCTTTGGATGCGCCGCTGGCGCTGGCTGTTCCTGGTGACATCGGGCCTGTTCGGCTATGCCGATGGAACCGAATGGGGCGTCAGCCGCTACCGGATGAAGGCGGCGGAGTGATTGCGATCTTCTGTCGCAGCAGCCGCTGATGGAACCCGACTCACAATCCGGTGAGTCCCGAAAAGCCTCAAAAAGTCAGCACGATAGGTCGTGTGACATTGAGCCGCCCGCAGCATCCGTTGCGTCGCAGCAGGTCCATTCTATCTTGACGGCATCAGCTGCGCGCAAATCGCCCAGAACGGGCAGGCGCGCGCGTGATCAGATTCAACAATATCGGGGCACTTCACTTCATGTCAGGACTTCGCGCGCGATCGGCATGCGTTGCAATGATGCTCGCGGCCCTGGCGCCGCTGCTCGCGGGTTGCGATGAATCGAGTTCGGCCGTCTCTGCCGCTCCGCCCACCGATCCTGACGTCAGCATCGTCGTCGTCAAGCCGCAGCCCCGCGCCGTGGTGCGCGAACTGCCGGGCCGCATTGCACCGACGCGCGTCTCCGACGTGCGGCCGCGCATCTCCGGCATCGTGGTCGAGCGTCTGTTCCGCCAGGGCAGCGAGGTCAAGGCCGGCGATCCGCTCTACCGCATCGATCCGCGTCCGTTCGAGGTCGAGGTGATGGCCAACGAGGCCGCACTCGCCAAGTCCGAGGCTGCGCTGATGCAGGCCAAGCAGCAGGCGCACCGCATCGCCACCCTCACCAGGGATCGCGCGGCTCCGGAGGCCGAGAACGAGAAGGCGATCGCCGCCGAACGCCAGGCCCATGCCGAGGTCGAAGGACGCAAGGCCGAGCTCGCCCGCGCCAAGCTCAACCTCGACTATGCCACCGTGCGCGCGCCGATCGACGGCGTCGTCGGTGCGGCCCTCGTCAGCGAGGGCGCGCTCGCGGTGCAGAACGAGACCAATCTGGCCACCATCCAGCAGCTCGATCCGATCTATGCCGACTTCACCCAGTCGGTGACCGAGCTCAACCAGCTCCGCCGCGCCTTCGAGAGCGGCGATCTCGAGCGCATCGCGGCCGATGCCGCCAAGGTGCGGCTCGTGCTCGACGACAACACGCTCTATTCGCTCGACGGCAAGCTGCTGTTCTCCGATGCCAAGGTCGACGCCCATACCGGCCAGGTGACGCTGCGCGGCGAGTTCCGCAATCCCAAGCGCGAGCTGCTGCCGGGCATGTATGTCCGCGTCCGCATCGACCAGGGTCTCGACAGCGATGCCATCGCGGTGCCGCAGCAGGCGATCCAGCGCAATGGCGGCGGCGGCAGCGAGGTGTTCGTCGTCAAGGACGACAACCACATCGCGGTGCAGCCGGTGCGCACGGGCTCGGTGCAGGACGGACTCTGGTTCGTCACCGAAGGCCTGAAGGCCGGTGACAAGGTCGTGGTCGAGGGTTTCCAGAAATTCGCGGCGGGCGACAGGGTCAAGCCGCAATCCTGGTCCGAGGCGGATGCGACCGCGGACAACCGGCACGCCCAGAAGCTGACGCGGTAACGCTCTCGTGCAGCAAGTGTCGTCCTCATCCTGAGGAGCCCGCCGGAAGCGGGCGTCTCGAAGGATGGCCGCGGGAGAGAGCCGGGCCTTCATGGTTCTCGCGGCGATGCGCAGCATCGTCCGGAGCGCGCGTTCCGCGCTCCTCACCATGAGGGTCTAACGAAACAACGAGGATAAAACGGCCAATGGCGAGTTTCTTCATCGACAGGCCGATCTTTGCCTGGGTGGTCGCGCTGTTCATCTGTCTGATCGGCGCGATCTCGGTGCCGCTGCTGCCGATCGCGCAATATCCGATCATCGCGCCGCCCTCGATCTCGATCTCGACCAGCTATCCCGGCGCCTCGCCGGAAAACCTCTACAACAGCGTCACGCGGCTGATCGAGGAGGAGCTCAACGGCGCCTCCGGCATCCTCAATTTCGAATCGACCAGCGACTCGCTCGGTCAGGTCGAGATCATCGCCAATTTTCAGCCGGGCACCGATACCAGCGCGGCCTCGGTCGAGGTGCAGAACCGCATCAAGCGCGTCGAGGCGCGCCTGCCGCGCGCGGTGATCCAGCAGGGCATCCTGATCGAGGAAGCCTCCAGCGCGGTGCTGCAGATCATCACGCTGAACTCGACCGACGGCAGCCTCGATGAGGTCGGCCTCGGCGACTTCATGATCCGCAACGTGCTCGGCGAAATCCGGCGCATTCCCGGCGTCGGTCGCGCCACGCTGTATTCGACCGAGCGCAGTCTTCGTGTGTGGGTGGATCCCGCAAAACTGGTCGGCTACGGGCTGACCGCCGACGACGTCAACAAGGCGATCGCCGCGCAGAACGCGCAGGTCGCCTCCGGTAGCATCGGCGCCGAGCCGTCGACCTCGAGCCAGCGCACCTCGGCCCTCGTGCTGGTCAAGGGCCAGCTCTCTTCGCCCGACGAGTTCGGCGCCATCATCCTGCGCGCCAATGCCGACGGTTCGACCGTGCGCCTGCGCGACGTCGCGCGCGTCGAGGTCGGCGGCCTCAGCTATCAGTTCAACACCCGCCTCGACGGCAAGCCGACCGCCGGTCTCTCCGTGCTGATGTCGCCGACCGGCAATGCGCTGGCGACCGCGAGCGCGGTCGAGGCCAAGATGAAGGAGCTGTCGCGCTTCTTCCCGGCCAACATCTCCTACGAGATCCCCTACAACATCACCCCTGTGGTCGAGGCCTCGATCAAGAAGGTGCTGACGACGCTGCTCGAAGCCGTGGTGCTGGTGTTCGTGGTGATGTTCATATTTCTGCAGAACATCCGCTACACCATCATCCCGACCATCGTGGTGCCCGTGGCGCTGTTAGGGGCCTGCAGCACGCTGCTGCTCGCCGGCTACTCCATCAACATGCTCTCGATGTTCGGCATGGTGCTCGCGGTCGGCATCCTCGTCGACGACGCCATCGTCGTGGTCGAGAACGTCGAGCGCATCATGAGCGAGGAAGGCCTGCCGCCGAAGGAGGCGACGCGCAAGGCGATGTCGCAGATCTCGGGCGCCATCATCGGCATCACGCTGGTGCTGATGGCGGTGTTCGTGCCGATGGCGTTCTTCCCCGGCTCGGTCGGCATCATCTACCGCCAGTTCTCGGTGACCATGGTCGCCGCGATCGGCTTCTCCGCATTCCTGGCGCTGTCGCTGACGCCGGCGCTGTGCGCCACGCTACTCAAGCCAGTTACGGCCGGCCACGGCCACGCGAAGCGGGGCGTGTTCGGCTGGTTCAACCGCATGCTCGAGGGCGGCAAAGAGGGCTATTCCCGCACGGTCGGCTTCTCGCTCAAGCGCACCGGCCGGCTGATGCTGGTCTATGTCGCGCTGCTGGTCGGTCTGTCCTGGGCCTTCGTCAATCTGCCGGGCGGCTTCCTGCCGATCGACGACCAGGGCTTCGTCACCACCGACGTGCAGACGCCCTCGGATTCGTCCTATGCCCGCACCGAGGCCGTGATCGAGAAGGTCGAGAAATATCTCGCGCAGCGGCCCGGCGTCGACAACGTTACCTTCCTCACCGGCTTCAGCTTCTCCGGCCAGGGCATGAACACCGCGCAGGCCTTCATCACCTTGAAGCACTGGTCGGAGCGCGGGCCGAAGGACTCCGCCGCTGCCATCGTCAACGACATCAACCGCGATCTCGGGGCGTCGATCCGCGACGCAAAAATCTCGGCGCTGCAGCCGCCGCCGATCGACAATCTCGGCAACTCCTCGGGCTTCTCGTTCCGCCTGCAGGATCGCGGCCAGAAGGGCTATGCGGCCCTGATGCGCGCGGCCGACCAGCTGATCGCGGAAGCCAATGCGAGCCCGGTGCTGCAGAAGGTCTATATCGAAGGCCTGCCGGAGGCGGGCGTCGTCAACCTCGTGATCGACCGCGAAAAAGCCGGCGCCTTCGGCGTCACCTTCGAGGACATCAACAACACGATCTCGACCAATCTCGGCTCGAACTACATCAACGACTTCCCGAACCGCGGGCGCATGCAGCGCGTCGTGGTGCAGGCAGATAGCCGCGACCGCATGCGGACCGAGGACATCCTCAACTACAACGTCAAGAACAGCCGCGGCCAGCTCGTGCCGTTCTCCTCCTTCGCTACGGTGGAATGGGCGCGCGGCCCGACGCAGATCGCCGGCTTCAACTATTATCCGGCGGTGCGCATCTCCGGCGAAGCCAGGTCCGGCTTCACCTCGGGCGATGCCATCGCCGAGATGGAGCGGCTCGCGGGCAAGCTGCCGCGCGGCTTCGGTTATGAATGGACCGGCCAGTCGCTGCAGGAGAAGCTGTCGGGCTCGCAGGCGCCGTTCCTGCTCGCGCTCTCGGTGTTCGTGGTGTTCCTGTGTCTCGCCGCGCTCTACGAGAGCTGGACCATCCCGCTCGCGGTGCTGCTCACCGTGCCGCTCGGCATCGTCGGCGCCGTGGCCGCGGCGATGCTGCGCGGCCTGCCGAACGACGTCTATTTCACCGTCGGCCTCATCACCATCATCGGCCTTGCCGCCAAGGACGCGATCCTGATCATCGAGTTCGCCAAGGATCTTCGGAAAGAGGGCAAGCCGCTGGTGGAAGCCACCATCGAGGCCTGCCGCCTGCGCTTCCGCCCGATCCTGATGACGGGCCTTGCCTTCATCTGCGGCGTGCTGCCGATGGCCATCGCCCACGGCGCCGGCGGCGCCAGCCAGCAGGCGCTCGGCTCCATCGTGATGGGCGGCATGATCGCCGTGGTGATCCTGGCGCTGCTGATGGTGCCGGTGTTCTTCGTCTCCGTGCAGCGCGTGCTGGCGGGAGATCGCGAGCCGAAGGCGGCGCGGGACGGCGAGGCCTACGGGCCACCGGCGCCGGCAAGAGCCGGCCACTGAGCGCCGGATCGGTCGGCTTGCTTTCTCGGGGTCGTCAATCCAGACTGCAGCTCTGGATTGAATGGACATGCATTCGCACTGCGGTGCGAATGCATAGCCAACCCGCCGATTGAGAGCATGTGATGCGTCCGACCGACGTTGCGATCTCCAATTATCGCTCCATTCGCCAGCTCTCGATACCCATTCACCCCTTGTCCGTGTTCGTGGGTGAAAATGGTGTCGGCAAATCCAATCTCTACAAATCCTTGTCGCTGTTGCGCGACGCGGCGGCAGGTCGAATCACGCGCACGATCGCCGAGGAGGGCGGATTGAATTCCGTCTGCTGGTCCGGCCTTCGCAGGCGAGGCGAAGATGGTCGACTGCGTTTGTCGGCCAGATTCGATCGTCTCAGATATTCCATTGAGCTCGGATTTCCCGGCCCGGTTGAGGCGGCATTTTCCGGCGAGCCGATGATCAAGGCCGAAAGTATCGAGGCGACGCAAGGCAGACGAACGGTTCGACTCATGGAGCGGAAAAATTCGCTCGTCAGCGTCCGCGGCGAGAGCGGTGCCTGGAACAGCCACAAGGATGCGGTGCTGCCGTCAGAGACGGCGCTTGCGGGTTTCTCCGATGGCAAGGAATGCCCTGAGATCGAACTGATCAGAAACGCGATGCTGGGCTGGCGATTTTATCATGACTTTCGCACCGATCCGGCGTCGCCGATACGAAAGCCCTGTCTGGCGATCACGACGCCCTCGCTCAGTGCCGATGGAAGCGATTTGGCTGCCGCCCTTGCGACCCTCTATTCCATTCGGGAGGATGCCACCGACCTGCAGGACGCGATCCAGGATGCATTCCCGGGCGCCGAGCTCCGCGCATGGGCAGACAATGGCTTATGTGAATTTGATTTGCAGCTGGCGGATATGCCGCGGCCATTCAAGGCTCACGAATTGTCCGATGGGACGCTGAAATACATCTGCCTGCTCGCGGTATTCATGGGCTATCGGCTGCCGCCCTTCATCGCGCTGAACGAACCGGAGAGCAGCCTGCATCCGTCGCTGCTGGCGCCATTGGCGCGGCTGGTCGCCAAGGCATCACGCCGTGCCGACATCTGGATTGTCACCCATTCGGACCAACTGATGGAGGCATTGCGAAGCGAGAGCTCGGTCCCGCTTCGCCGGGTGATCAAGCAGAAAGGCGCCACGACGATCGAGGGCTTGACCCTCGGCGGTGAGTATCGCGACGAGGAATCCGACGAAGACGACTCTTAGTCGTTGCGGGCCGCGCCGTTGTCGGTCAAGCCGTAAGGCAACAGACCGGTAAGTGGCGCACGCTGTCTCACTCCCTCGCCCCGTGCTTACGGGGAGAGGGTGGGGTGAGGGGCTGCTTCCGCGAACTCGCTTTTCATGTTGCGCTCAGAGCGCCCGACCCGCGCCACGGCCATGTGTGCCGGATCGACTATCGGCTTGGCTAACGTCCTGCCTTGCCCCTCACCCGGATTGCACTGGACGATGCTTCGCATCGCCAGATGCAATCCGACCTCTCCCCGCGGAAGAGCGCGGAGAGGTTAAGTCGCAGGCTTCCGCAAAATCCTCACCAGCTCCCCGTGCACGAACTCGTTCCCGCACACGACGTGGCCCGTAACCAGCGGGTCGCCCGGCGTTGCGATGTCGCTCACGGTGCCACCGGCTTCGCGCACCATCAGCATGCCGGCGGCGATGTCCCAGGATTGCAGATTGCGCTCCCAATAGCCGTCGAGGCGGCCGGCGGCGACGAAGGCGAGGTCGAGCGAGGCGGCGCCGAAGCGGCGCAGGCCCGCGACGCGGTCCTGGATCGCGGTCATCTCGCGGCGGAATTCCTCGTGATCGCCGCGGCCGATATGGGGCAGGCCGCAGGCCACCACGCATTCGTTGAGCTGGCGGCGGCCGGCGACGCGCAGGCGCTGGTCGTTGAGGAAGGCGCCCTTGCCGCGCTCTGAGATGTAGAGCTCGTCATTGGCGGGATTGTAGATCACGCCCGCGATCACCGTGCCCTCGCGGGCGAGGCCGATCGAGATCGCGAATTGCGGGATGCCGTGCAGGAAGTTGGTGGTGCCGTCGAGCGGATCGACGATCCAGGTGTGGCTCTTGTCGGTGCCCTCGCGCATGCCGCCTTCCTCGCCGATGAAGCCGTAGCCGGGCCGGGCCTTGGCGAGGTCCTGGTACAGGATCTCCTCGGCACGCTTGTCGGCGAGCGAGACGAAATTGGCCGGCCCCTTCAGCGAGACCTGGAGATGCTCGATCTCGCCGAGATCGCGCTTGAGGCTGCGGCCGGCGCGGCGCGCGGCCTTGACCATGACGTTGATAGTGGCGGAATACAGCATGAGCTCTAGGTCTTGATCGGGGGAATTGGCGCGAAATCGCGCCTGTTGAGGGATTGGGTGCCCTGCGGGAGCCGCAAGGTCAAGTCATTTGGTCCCGAGCCATTTTTTGGCGGCGGCCTCGGCCTTGGAGCGTTCCTCGGCCGGCAAATCGGACAATTGCTTGTCGAGCTCCGGATCGCCCTTGCCGGCGGTCTTGGCCACCAGGTGCCATTTGAAACCCTCGATCTTGTCCGCGGACGCGCCCATGCCGTTGATCAGCACCCAGGCCAGACGATTCTGTGCAATCGCACTGCCCTGGCGGGAGGCCTTGCGGAGCAACGCGACGGCCGCCGGCTGGTTCTTCAGGGTCCCGGTGCCGTTGAACATGGCGATGGCGTATTCGACCTCGGCATCGACATTGTCGGCCAGCGAGGCAGCCTGCAGCAGGCGCACGGCGCGTTCCGGGTCCTTCGGCACGCCGGTGCCTTCCTTGTAGAAGGTCGCGAGTGCGTATTGCGCTTCGGGCAGGCCGGCGTCCGCAGCCTGGCGCAACAGCTCGGCCGACCGCTTGACGTCCTGCGGCAGGGTCTGGCCGTCGAGATAGAGCAGAGCGAGGTTATAGGCCGCCTTGGGCTCGCCGAGCTTGGCGGCGGAGGCCATCAGCTTGACCGCCTCGCCCTTGTCGACCGGTCCGCCGCGGCCGGAGATGCGCAGCATGGCGAGCGCGAACATCGCCTCGCGGTCGCCGGCATCGGAGGCCCGCTTGTACCATTCCAGCGCCTTGGCGTAGTCGCGCCGGATGCCCATGGCGTTGGAATAGAGCTCGCCCAGCATGGTCATCGCCTTGGGATCGCCGGTTGCAGCGCGGGCGGTGGCGAGCTCGAACGCCGTCTTGTACTGGCCGCGCTGATAGGCGCCGAACACCAGGTCGACACCGGGCGTATCGGTCGGAGGCGCCGGGATCACGGTCGCGGGCAGGGCCGGCTTGGGGGAGGCGGCGGGCTTGGGCGAGGCCGAAGGTTTCGGCGCCGGCGCGGCCTCCTTCTTCTTGGCGGGCGGCGGCGCCTTGGGCTTCTGCTTCTCGGCCGCAGGGCTCGGCGTCGTGGCCGGCGGCGTGATCTGGAGCTGTGCGGCCGCCGGCGCCGTGAGCAGCAGCGTGGCCAGAATGGTGATGCGCGGGAGCTTCATGTCGGGCGCTAGCCGTGCTCCTGGCCGGCAGTATCCTGGCCGCCAGACGCGGCCGCATGGGCCTTCTTGATCGCAGCATCGGCCTCGATGAGCGCAGCCTTTGGTCCGCGCGGATCGGCCCAGATGAACTCACCGACCAGCACGAAATCGGCGCCGCTGGCCGCGAAGTCGTAGGCCTCTTCCAGCGACGTCGCAAAGCCGACGCAGGGCGGCTCGAACAGCTCGGCCCACCAGTCCAGCCGCTCGGCAATCGCCTGCGCCGACGGCCGCTGGCCCTTCGCGTCGGGCTCGCCGAACAGCAAATAGTCGGCACCGATCTCGCCCGCATCCATGGAATGGTGCCGCGTCGTCAGCCCGCCGACCCCGGCGATGCGATCGGGCTTGAGCGATGGCAGCGCCTCCTTCAGCGCGGCGATGCCGGGCAGGTGTGCGCCGTCGGCGCCGCCCCGTGCGACCAGCTCAGGATGGCCGTCGACGAGCAGCGCTGCGCCCGCCTTCTGCACCGGCGGCGCCAGCGCCTTGATGCGCGTGATCATGGTGCGCTGGTCGGTCTCCTTCAGTCGCAGCAGCACGGCCGCAACGTCGGCGGCGGCGAGCAGGCCCGGCAATTCGGCGACGAGCGCAGCGGGATCATCGACGACAGGCGTCGCGAGATAGAGACGCGGCGCCGGGCGCGGCGGGGGCGGTTTGTTCGACAAGATCTAGGCTGCCTTCTTTTCCAGGCTACTTTGCCATTCGCCCTTGGAGGCGAGGCCGTTCATGCGGGCGCGATGGCTGAAGGCGCGTTGTCCGGCCGCGACGTTCTCGGCCTTGCCGGACCAGGCCTTCTGCGGCGCGGCCTGCAGCGCGCGGCCGTAGGAGAAGGTCAGGCCCCAGGGCAGCGGACCGAGCTTGTGCATGGCGTTGAGATGCGCGGTTGCCTCCTCGTCCGACTGGCCGCCGGAGAGGAAGGCGATGCCCGGCACGGCTGCGGGTACACAGGCCTTGAGGAGGCGCACGGTTTTCTCCGCGACCTCTTCCACGCCAGCCTGCTTCGGTGACTTCTTGCCTGAGATCGCCATGTTCGGTTTCAGCACCATGCCTTCGAGCGCGACGCGCTGCACGCGCAATTCCTGGAACGTCTTGTTGAGCACGCGCTGGGTGACGTCATAGCAGCGGTCGATGTCGTGGTCGCCGTCCATCAGCACTTCCGGCTCGACGATCGGCACGATCTGCGCGGCCTGGCACAGCGCGGCATAGCGCGCCAGCGCATGGGCGTTGACGCTGATCGCCGTCATCGAGGGGATGCCGCTGCCGATGTCGATCACCGCGCGCCATTTGGCGAAGCGCGCGCCGCGCTCGTAATATTTCTTCAGGCGCTCGGCGAGCTTGTCGAGCCCGACGGTGACGAGCTCACCCGGGCACATCGGCAGGGCCTGCGTACCCTCGTCGACCTTGATGCCGGGAATGGCGCCGCTCTGCTCGATCAGCTTAATGAGGGGCGTGCCGTCCTTGGCATCCTGCCAGATCGTCTCGTCATAGAGGATCACGCCGGAAATATACTGGCTCATGGCTTCGTTGGAGCGGAACAGCATCTCTCGGTAGTCGCGGCGATTGGCTTCGGTCGATTCCACGCCGATTGCGTCAAAACGCTTCTTGATGGTGCCGGAGGATTCGTCGGCGGCAAGGATACCCTTGCCGGGGGCAACCATGGCGGTCGCGATCCTGTTGAGCTCAGTCAGATTCATCGAGAGGTCCTCCCAAAACGATTCTGCCCTTGCCTGTGAAAATAGACCGTTCTCGGGCAATTGCCGAGTTAACGTTCGTCGCAGGGTAAAGCCGTTCTCGGTCATTCCGGGATGCGCCGAAAGGCGCAGGCCCGGAATCCATAACCACAGCCTGGGGTTATGGATTCCGGGCCCACGCTTCGCGTGTCCCGGAATGACGGGAGTGGAGTGCTCCGAGGGCCTTACGCGACCTTCGGGTCGAGCTCGCCCTTGGCGTAGCGCTTGGCCATCTCGGCGGTGGTCAAGACCTTCTTGATCTTGGAGGCCTGGCCTGCGGTGTTGAACTCCTGCAGGCGCTGCTTGCACAGCTTGGTCATCGCTTCCATCGCCGGCTTCAGGTACTTGCGCGGATCGAACTCTTCCGGATTGTCCTTCAGCACCTTGCGGATCTGGCCGGTCATCGCCATGCGGTTGTCGGTGTCGATGTTGATCTTGCGCACGCCGTGCTTGATGCCGCGCTGGATCTCGGCCACCGGCACGCCCCAGGTCGGCTTCATCTTGCCGCCATAGGCGTTGATGATGTCCTGCAGGTCCTGCGGCACCGAGGAGGAGCCGTGCATGACGAGATGCGTGTTCGGCAGCTTGCGGTGGATCTCCTCGATCACGTTCATGGCGAGGATGTCGCCGTCGGGCTTGCGGGTGAACTTGTAGGCGCCGTGCGAGGTGCCCATCGCGATCGCGAGCGCGTCGACCTTGGTCTCCTGCACGAACTTCACGGCCTCGTCCGGATTGGTCAGGAGCTGGTCGTGGCTCAGCTTGCCCTCGGCACCGTGGCCGTCTTCCTTGTCGCCCATGCCGGTCTCGAGCGAACCGAGCACCCCGAGCTCGCCTTCCACCGAGATACCGCCGAGATGGGCCATGTCGGTCACGGTCTTGGTGACGCCGACATTGTAGCCCCAGTCGCCCGGCGTCTTGCCGTCGGCCTTGAGCGAGCCGTCCATCATGACGGAGGTGAAGCCGGCCTGGATCGCGGTCATGCAGGTGGCGGCCTCGTTGCCGTGGTCGAGATGCACGCAGACCGGGATGTGCGGATAGATCTCGGTGACCGCGTCCATCATGTGCTTGAGCATGATGTCGTTGGCGTAGGAACGCGCGCCGCGCGAGGCCTGGATGATGACGGGGGCGTCGACCTGGTTGGCCGCGTCCATGATCGCCAGCGCCTGCTCCATGTTGTTGATGTTGAAGGCCGGTACGCCGTAATCGTTCTCCGCCGCATGGTCGAGCAATTGACGTAACGTGATCCGAGCCATGTGTCTTTTTCTCCGTTTGGGCCTATGGGCCGCTTCTTTCTTGCCGACGAATTACTTGATGCGCAGGACTTCGACGCCGGGTAGGGGCTTGCCTTCCATCCATTCAAGAAATGCGCCACCGGCGGTCGAGACATAGGTGAAGTCACCGGCCACATGGGCCTGGTTGAGCGCCGCAACGGTGTCGCCGCCGCCCGCGATCGAGATCAGCTTCTTGGCCTTGGTGCGTCCGGCCGCATGCTTGGCGGCCGCCATGGTGCCGCGGTCGAACGGCTGCAGCTCGAAGGCCCCGAGCGGGCCGTTCCAGACCAGGGTTGCCGCATCGTCGATCGCGGCCTGGACGCGCACGACCGATTGCGGGCCGACGTCGAGGATCATGCCGTCGGCGGGGATCGCATCGAGGCCATAGGCATGCGAGGGCGCGTTCGCCGCGAAATGATAGGCGACGGTGGCATCCACCGGCAGGATGATCGCGCAGTTGGCGGCTTCCGCCTTCTCCATGATGCGCAGCGCGGTCGGCGCGAGGTCCTTCTCGGCCAGCGACTTGCCGACCGCGACGCCCTGGGCGTGCAGGAAGGTGTTGGCCATGCCGCCGCCGATCACCAGCGCATCGACCTTGGTCACGAGATTTTCGAGCAGGTCGATCTTGGTCGAGACCTTTGCGCCGCCGATGATGGCGATGACCGGCTTGGTCGGCGAGCCCAGCGCCTTCTCCAGCGCATCGAGCTCGGCCTGCATGGTGCGGCCGGCATAGGCCGGCAGCTTGTGGCCGAGGCCTTCGGTCGAGGCGTGCGCGCGGTGCGCCGCCGAGAACGCGTCGCTGACCCAGATGTCGCCGAGCTTTGCGAGCTCCGCGACGAAGGCGGGATCGTTCTTCTCTTCCTCTTTGTGGAAGCGGGTGTTTTCGAGACACAGAATGTCGCCGTCGTTCAGGCTAGCGACGGCCGTGGCCGCCGGCTCGCCGATGCAGTCATCGGCGAAGGCGACGGGCTTCTTCACGACCTTCGACAGCGCTTCGGCGACGGGCTTCAGCGAGTCCTTGGCATCGCGGCCCTTCGGTCGGCCGAAATGCGCGAGCAGGATGACCTTGCCGCCCTTGTCCGAGATTTCGGTGATGGTCGGCGCGACGCGCTCGAGCCGGGTTGCGTCGGTGACGCGCCCGTTGTCCATGGGCACGTTGAGATCGACGCGCAGCAGCACGCGCTTGCCCTTCACGTCGACGTCGTCGAGGGTGCGGAATTTGTTGGTCATCGGAGCCCCTTGTCCCGGGCGCATAGCGGCGCGCAGTGCCGCTGTGCAGAACCGGGACCCACGTTGCGGCGAGTCCCGCGGTTAAGATGGGTCCCGGCTCTGCGGAGCAGCGCAAGCGCGCTGCGCCGCGTCCGGGACACGAAGACCTTGGCTTAGATCACCTTCGCCAACGCGACGGCGGTGTCCGCCATGCGGTTCGAGAAGCCCCACTCGTTGTCGTACCAGGACATCACGCGCACCAGCGTGCCGTTCTGCACCTTGGTCTGGTCCTCGTGGAAGGTCGAGGAGTGCGGATCGTGGTTGAAGTCGATCGAGACGTTCGGCGCGCTGGTGTAGCCGAGGATGCCCTTGAGCTGCTGCTCAGAGGCGCGCTTCATCGCCGCGTTGATTTCCTTGGCATCGGTGGCGCGCTTGGCGACGATCTTGAGGTCGACCACCGAGACGTTCGGGGTCGGCACGCGGATCGCGACGCCGTCGAGCTTGCCCTTCAGCTCGGGCAGCACGAGGCCGATCGCCTTGGCGGCACCGGTCGAGGTCGGGATCATCGACATCGCAGCCGCGCGGCCGCGGTAGAGATCCTTGTGCAGCGTATCCAGCGTCGGCTGGTCGCCGGTATAGGCGTGGATCGTGGTCATGAAGCCGGTCTCGATGCCGACGAGATCGTTCAGCACCTTGGCGACCGGCGCGAGGCAGTTGGTGGTGCAGCTTCCGTTGGAGACGACCAGATGATCCTTGGTCAGCGTGTCGTGATTGACGCCGTAGACGATGGTGGCGTCGGCGCCGTCGGCGGGCGCGGAGACCAGCACGCGCTTGGCGCCGGCGGTCAGATGCGCGGAGGCCTTGTCCTTCGAGGTGAAGATGCCGGTGCACTCGAGCGCGATGTCGACGCCGAGATCCTTCCAAGGCAGCTTCGAGGGATCGCGCTCGGCGGTCACCTTGATCTTGTTGGCGCCGAGGCTGATCGAGTCACCGTCGACGGTGACGGTGCCGGGGAAGCGGCCATGGACGCTGTCGAAACGCAGCAGATGGGCATTGGTCTCGACCGGGCCGAGATCGTTGATGCCGACGACCTCGATGTCCTTGCGGCCTGACTCGGCGATGGCCCGCAGCACGTTGCGGCCGATGCGGCCAAAACCGTTGATTCCGACGCGGACTGCCATGTTTCGTCTCCTTCAATGACCGTTGTCGTCCCGCACAACGCGCTTCGCGCGCCTGCGTGGGTTTTTTAGGGCGGACGCCCGGTTCGGCCGGGCGGGGGCTTGATCATATGAGACGTTACGTAGTCCTTTTTTTTGGCAAGCTCAACTCTCAGCTAACGCGCTTCAGCACAGCGTTAACCGCAGCCTCGGCGGTGATGCCGAAATGCTTGTAAAGCTCCTTCGCCGGACCGCTTTCGCCGAACGAATGCATGCCGATGAATTCGCCATCCTGGCCGATCACGGCATCCCAGCCCCAGCGGACTGCGGCCTCGATTGCGACCTTCACCGGCGCATTGCCGATGATGGCGGCGCGCTTGGCTTCTGGTTGCGCTAACAAAAGCTCGAGCGAGGGCACCGACACCACCCGTGACGCGATGCCGCGCTCGGCGAGCTGCTTCTGCGCGGCAACCGCGATCTCGACCTCGGAGCCCGACGCGAACAGCGATACCTTGGCTTCGCCCTGCGCCGGAACCAGCTCATAGGCGCCCGCCGCGCACGGAGTGTCGTTCGGCGCGGTGGTGCGGAGCTGCGGCAGGTTCTGCCGCGTCAGCGCCAGCACGGTCGGACCGTCGACGCGGTTCAGCGCCAGTTCCCAGCACTCGGCGACCTCGATGGAATCGCAGGGGCGGAACACGCGCATGTTGGGCATGGCGCGAAGTGCGGCGAGATGCTCGACCGGCTGATGGGTCGGGCCGTCCTCGCCGAGACCGATGGAATCGTGGGTCATCACGTAGACGACGCCCGCGCCCATCAGCGCGGCAAGGCGCATCGCAGGCCGTGCGTAGTCGGTGAAGACGAGGAAGGTCGCGCCGTTCGGTGCGAAGCCGCCATGCAGGAAGATGCCGTTCATCGCAGCCGCCATGCCGTGCTCGCGGATGCCGTAATGGATGAAGCGGCCCTTCGGCGTCTTCGCCGAGAAGGCGGTCGCCGACTTCGCCTTGTTGTTGTTGGAGCCGGTGAGGTCGGCCGAGCCCGCCAAAAATTCCATCGGCATCGCGGCTGCGATCGCCTCGATCGCCGCTTCCGACGATTTGCGCGTGGCGGCAACGAGCGGCTTCTCCAGCAGCTCCTTCTTGTGTGCGCGCAGCGCCTTTGCGAGCGAAGCCGGACGCTCATGGCGCAGGCGGCGCTCGAACTCGGCGCGCTTGCGGCTGCCGAGCTCGCCGAGCCGTGCCTCCCATTCCTGACGTGCCGCAGCGCCCCGGCTGCCGGCTGCACGCCACGCCTTCAGCACGTCGTCGGCGACCGCGAACGGCTCGAGCGAGATGCCGAGATTTTCCTTGGCGGCCTTGAGCTCGTCGGCCCCTAACGCCTCGCCGTGCACCTTCGAGGTGCCGGCCTTGTTCGGCGCGCCGAAGCCGATGGTGGTGCGGCAGGCGATCAGCGTCGGCTTGTTGGATTTTTGCGCGCGCATGATCGCAGCGGCGATTGCGGCCTGGTCCTGGCCGTCGATCTTCTCGGCGGCCCAGCCGGCGGACTTGAAGCGCTTCACCTGGTCGACGGAATCGGCGAGCGAGGTCGGGCCGTCGATCGAGATGCCGTTATCGTCATAGAGCACGATCAGCTTGTTGAGCTTCCAGTGCCCGGCCATCGCAATCGCTTCCTGCGAGACGCCTTCCATCAGGTCGCCGTCGGAGGCGAGCACATAGGTGTGATGGTCGACGATCTTCTTGCCGAACTCGGCGGCGAGCATCTTCTCGGCGAGCGCCATGCCGACCGCGGTCGAGATGCCCTGGCCGAGCGGACCGGTCGTGGTCTCGATGCCCTTGGTGCGGAAGTTCTCGGGATGGCCGGGGGTCAGCGAATCGACCTGGCGGAACTGCTTGATCTGGTCCAGCGTCATCTCGGCATTGCCGGTGAGATACAGCAGCGAATAGAGCAGCATCGAGCCGTGGCCGGCCGACAGCACGAAGCGGTCGCGGTCCGGCCAGGCGGGCGCGGCAGCGTCGAATTTCAGGAACTGCGTGAACAGCACCGTGGCGATGTCGGCGGCGCCCATCGGCAGGCCGGGATGGCCCGATTTCGCCTTCTCGACGGCGTCCATCGAAAGGCCGCGGATGGCGTTGGCCATACGGGTGTGGTCGACCTGCGTCATGTCTGAAATCCGTCTGAAATGAGGCGCTTGGCGTGCACGCCCGCGCGGGGAAGGAGCCTTTCGGCCGCTGGAAGGTCGGGGCTGGGATAGCACCTCAGTTCCGGGAGTCCAAGGCAATCAAACGCCCGTTTGACCGTAAAAGTTGCCTGTATGGAGCCCGGTTTTCCCCGGGGATTGCACCGGGAGGAATTGACGGATCAGGACGATGCCTTCCGATCTATCGGTGCACAATTTCGGGGCGGCGTTGCGCTTGGCTAGCTTGCCACGTAAATTTCTGCTTCTAACCGCTTGCCGAACCGAGTCTTTTGCCGGACGGCAAGCTCCAGGGAAAGGCCACTGGGCAAAGGCCGCCAGGTTCCGCCGCTGACTGCATGAACGATCGCGTGTCCAACAGCTCTGCCATGACGGAGTCCTCCGCCGTCGAGATCGAGATCGCGACCCGCAGGCTCATGGCGGCTCTCGATGCGCTCGAAAGTGCGGTCGAGCGGCGGCGCGATGCCGATCGCGACGAGAACGAGCTTGCGGCGCGAATCCAGGCCTTAGGCGCGGACCGCTCGCGGCTTGCCGACGAGCTCGACGGCGCGCTGGTGAAGGCGCGCAAGCTCGAGCGCACCAATCGCGAGATCTCCGACCGGCTGGATTCCGCGATCGTCACGATACGCTCGGTGCTCGATACCGGAGAGGATGGATGAGCCACATCAACGTCACTATCAATGGCCGGCAATACCGCATGGCCTGCGAGGAGGGCCAGGAGGTGCGGCTGCTCAAGCTCGCCGAAACCCTGGAGACACGCATCCAGTCGCTGCGCGGAAAATTCGGCGAGATCGGCGATGCACGCCTCACCGTGATGGCCGCGCTGACCGTCTGCGACGAGCTGGTCGACACCACCAACCGCGTCCGAACCCTGGAGCAGGAATTGACCGAGCTGCGGGATTTCCGCAACGCGGCCGTCGAGCGCGCCCGCATGACCCAGACCGCGGTGGTGAACGCCCTGAACGCCGCCGCCGAACGCATCGAGAAGTCGACCCAGGTCCTGAACCGGACCGTCGGCAACGGAATTGCGATCGGGTAGAGGCTGCGGATCGCATTTGGTTTCTCGATCTGTCCACGCGCCCTTGCCCTCCCCTGGAGGGGGAGGGTCGCAACGCATGGAGCGCAGCGGAATGCGATGCGGGGTGGGGTGATCTCTCCACTCGGGCACTGTTCGTGTGGA
>NZ_VLLA01000001.1:95867-850495 GCF_007830635.1 Bradyrhizobium huanghuaihaiense
GAGGGTAAGAGAGCGGCCAGCGTCTTCGCGCATGACGGGCGGCGGGCGCTCGGCTAGACTTCTCCTTACAAAACAAGACGAATTGTCGGGGGAGGACAGGCGTGTACCAGGGACGTGTCGTTTACGGCGCGATCGAGGAGGTCGTGTTCGGCCACCCGGCGGCCGGCGCGATCGTGGCGCAGATGGACCGGTTGGGGACGCACCGAGCCTTCCTGATGGTCTCGGGGACGCTGAACCGGCAGACCGACGAAATCGAGAAGATCAAGCAAGCTTTGGGTTCCCGCTGCGCCGGCCTGTTCGACGCGATGCCGGCGCACACGCCGCGCGAGGCGGTGATCGCAGCCACTCGCGCGGCGCGCGAGGTGGGCGCCGATCTGATCGTCACCGTCGGCGGCGGGTCGATCACTGATGGGGCCAAGGCGGTGCAGCTTTGCCTTGCCAACGGCATCGACACGATCGACGGCATCGAGCGCATCCGCGTGCACAAGGGTGTCGCACCCGAGATGAATGCGCCGACAGTACGCCAGGTCAGCGTGCCGACCACGATTGCCGGCGGCGAGTTCTCATCGATTGCCGGTGTCACCGACCGCAGCACCAACGTGAAACAGATGCTGCGGCATCCGCTCACGGTGCCGCGCGCGACCATCCTCGACCCCGCGATCACCGTGCACACGCCGGAATGGCTGTTCCTCTCCACCGGCATCCGCGCCGTCGACCATTGCGTCGAGGCGATCTGCTCGCGCGAGACGCATCCTTATGCCGATGCGCAATCTGTCAAGGGCCTTGCCATGCTTGCCGATTCGTTGCCGCGGGTGAAGGCGGACCCGTCCGATCTCGACGCGCGGATGGATGCGCAGATCGGAACCTGGCTGTCGATGGGCGCGCTCGCCGCCGGCGTGCCTATGGGCGCAAGCCACGGCATCGGCTACGTGCTGGGCGCGGCCTTCGGCGTGCCGCACGGCCACACCTCCTGCGTCATGCTGCCGGCGGTGATGCGCTGGAATGCGCGCGACAATGCCGAGCGGCAGATGATCGTTGCGGCCGCGATGGGCTTTCCCGGCCACAATGCCGCCGACGTGCTCGATGCCTTCATCCGCTCCCTCGGCATGCCGCGCAGCCTCGCGGACGTGCACGTGTCGCCGGAGCATTTCGACACGATCGCCGAGCAGGCCATGCGCACGAACTGGATTCCGCGCAACCCGCGCAAGATCGACGGCCCCGCCGACATCAAGGAAATCCTGTTTCTCGCCGCATGATCCAAGCCGGAGGATAGATGTACACTGGTCACCATGCCCGCCTGCGCCCGCTGCAGCCTGCCTTCATCATGGCGGCGACCGGTGAGGCCGTCACCTATCGCGAGCTGGAAGCACGCAGTAATCGCCTCGCGCATCTGTTCCGCAAGCATTGCCTGAAGCGGCTCGACCACTACTCGATCTTCATGGAGAACAATGACCGCTATCTCGAGGCCTGCGGCGCGGGCGAGCGGTCCGGGCTGTACTACACCTGCATCAACTCCTTCCTGACGCCGGGCGAGCTCGCCTATCTCCTCGTCAACAGCCAGTCGAAGATTCTGATCACGTCGGTGGCGAAGCTCGACATCGCGCGCGAGGCGATCAAGGCCTGCCCCGAGGTCAAGCTCTGCATCGTCGCCGATGGTCCAGGAGAGAGCGAGCGCATCGTCGGTCTCGCGGATGTCACTGCCGATCTGCCGAAGACGCCGATTGCGGACGAATGGCTCGGCACGGCAATGCTCTATTCATCGGGCACGACGGGCCGGCCGAAGGGCATTCTGCGGCCGCTGCCTGAGGAGCCGCCAAAGCACAACCTGCCGCTGTTCGATTTCCTCACAAAACTTTGGCACTACCGCGAGGGCATGGTCTATCTGTCGCCGGCGCCGCTCTATCACTCGGCGCCGCAGGCAGCCGTGAACCTCACGATTCGCATGGGCGGCACCGTGATCATCATGGAGAGCTTCGATCCGGAGCGCTATCTGCAGCTCGTCGAGCAATGGGGCATCACCCACACCCAGCTGGTGCCGACGATGTTCTCGCGCATGCTGAAGCTGCCGGAGGAGGTGCGGAAACGCTACGATTTGTCCTCGCTCGAGATCGCGATCCATGCCGCGGCGCCCTGCCCGGCCCTGGTCAAGGACGACATCATCAAATGGTGGGGGCCGATCATCCACGAATATTACGGTGCAACCGAAGGTCTCGGTTTCACCGCCTGCAACAGCGAGGAATGGCTGGCGCATCGCGGCACCGTCGGCAAGGTGCTGCTCGGCGACCTCCATATCCTCGATGAGAACATGAATCCGTGCCCGACCGGGACGCCCGGGCAAGTGTGGTTCAAGACGGGATCGCCGTTCGAATATTTCAACGATCCGGAGAAGACCAAGGAGGCGCGCTCGGCCGATGGCAGCATGAGCACGGTCGGCGACGTCGGCTATGTCGACGCCGACCGCTTCCTGTATCTGACCGACCGCGCCACCTTCATGATCATCTCCGGCGGGGTGAACATCTATCCGCAGGAATGCGAGAATTTGCTGATCACCCACCCGAAGGTCGCCGACGCCGCCGTGTTCGGCGTGCCCAATCCCGATCTCGGCGAAGAGGTGAAGGCGGTGGTGCAGCCGATGGCCGGCGTGGTGCCGGGAGAGGCGCTCGCCGAGGAGCTGATCGCGTTCTGCGGCCAGTCGCTGTCGCGGCAGAAGGTGCCGCGCTCGGTGGACTTCGAGAAGGAACTGCCGCGGCTGCCGACCGGCAAGCTGTACAAGCGGCTGCTTCGGGATCGGTATTGGGGGAACAAGACGTCGCGGATTGTGTGAGGTGACGCAGGCTGGCGCGACAACACTCAGTGTCGTCCCGGCGCAGGCCGGGACCCTTACCGCGTGAACTATCGGGCGTGGGCGCTGCCAATCCCGACAGCTGTGTTTGTCGACACAGCTTGGCAGCGTCCACCCAGGAACCGTCCCCTTCGCACTGCACTCTCACATTGTGAGAGAGTGAAACCCGCGGCCTTACGTCATCCGAATTGCCGAGAGCGCGGCTGGCCTTGCCCGTTGCCTCGCTGCACCTGCCTCGCTATCGTCCTGACAAACAGGCCGGAAAAGGCCCAAGAGACTAATGTCCAGGGAGGACGAGGATGCGGAGCGTGCGGGCGCTCGCCGCGACGGCGGCGCTATCTTTGCTGGCGTTTTCGACCATTGCATTCGCCGGCGGGCCCAAGCAGGGCGGTATCCTGCGGATGTATCATCGCGACAGCCCGGGCAATGCCTCGATCCATGAAGGCGCGACCTACTCGCTCAATGTTCCCTTCATGCCCGTGTTCAACAACCTCGTCATCTACAAGCAGGACGAGGCGCAGAACAGGATGGACAACATCCTTCCGGAACTCGCCGAGAGCTGGGCCTGGGCGGGCGACAACAAGACCCTGACCTTCAAGCTGCGCCAGGGCGTCAAATGGCACGACGGCAAGCCGTTCACCTCGGCCGACGTCAAATGCACCTTCGACATGCTGATGGGCAAAGCGCAGCAGAAGTTCCGGCAGAACCCGCGCAAGACCTGGTACGAGCAGGTCAACGACATCTCGACCAATGGCGATTTCGAGGTCTCGTTCAACCTGAAGCGGCCGCAGCCCTCGCTGCTGGCGCTGCTCGCCTCCGGCTATACGCCAGTCTATCCCTGCCACGTCTCGCCGGGCGACATGCGCACGCACCCGATCGGCACCGGCCCGTTCAAATTCGTCGAGTTCAAGGCCAATGAATCGATCAAGCTGACGCGCAACACGGATTACTGGCGCGAGGGCCGGCCCTATCTCGACGGCATCGAGTTCACCATCATCCCGAACCGCTCGACCGCGATCCTCGCCTTCGTCGCCGGCAAGTTCGACATGACGTTCCCGACCGAGGTGAGCATTCCGCTTCTGAAGGACGTGAAGTCGCAGGCGCCGAACGCGGTCTGCGTGGTCGAGCCCAACAATGTCGCCACCAACATCATCGTCAATTCGAGCGCGCCGCCGTTCGACAACATCGACATCCGCCGCGCCATGGCGCTGGCGCTCGATCGCAAGGCGTTCATCTCGATCATGTTCGAGGGTCAGGGCGATGTCGGCGGCACGCTGCTGCCGCCGCCGAACGGGCTGTGGGGCATGCCGAAGGAGATGCTCGAGACCATTCCGGGCTACGGCCCCGACGTGAACGCCAACCGCGAGCAGGCCAAGAAGCTGATGCAGAAGGCCGGGTACGGGCCGGACAAGCATCTCGCCGTCAAGATCTCGACCCGCAACATCCCGGTCTATCGCGATCCCGCGGTGATCCTGATCGACCAGCTCAAGAGCATCTACATCGACGGTGAGCTCGACGTGGTCGAGACCGCGAACTGGTTCCCGAAGATCGCGCGCAAGGACTACATGCTCGGGCTCAACCTGACCGGCAACGCCGTCGACGATCCCGACCAGTCCTTCTACGAGAACTATTCCTGCGGCTCCGAGCGCAACTACACCAACTACTGCAACAAGGAGATCGAGAAGCTGTTCGACGGGCAGTCGCAGGAGACCGATATCGCCAAGCGCAAGAAACTGGTGTGGGACATCGACAAGAAGTTGCAGGAGGACGTGGCACGCCCGATCATCTTCC
This sequence comes from Bradyrhizobium huanghuaihaiense, assembly GCF_007830635.1. Classification (GTDB taxonomy): domain Bacteria; phylum Pseudomonadota; class Alphaproteobacteria; order Rhizobiales; family Xanthobacteraceae; genus Bradyrhizobium; species Bradyrhizobium huanghuaihaiense. Next base: position 100,501 of record NZ_VLLA01000001.1, read on the forward strand.
ACGCCCGCACCGGCACCTGCTGGCAGCCCTACGTCAAGGGCGTGACCGTGATGTCGAACAGCTCGTATAATGGCTACCGCTACGAGGATGTCTGGATGGACAAGTAGCGCAGGCGGCTGACGGATTCGGCAGGAGGCGAAGGATGTTTGCCTATCTGGTGCGGCGCCTGTTCCTGATGCTCGTGACCCTGTTCGGGATCTCGGTCGTCATCTTCTTCCTGCTGCGCATCGTGCCCGGCAACATCGTCGACATCCTGTTTGCCGCCGCCGGCTATGTCGATCCCGCCGACAAGGCCAACCTGGAGAAGGAGCTCGGCATCGACCGACCGCTGATCGTGCAATATTGGCACTGGATCAGCGGTTTTCTGCGCGGTGATTTCGGCTACTCCTATGTGTCGGAGAAGCCTGCGCTCCAGGAGATTTTGCCGCGGATTCCGATCACGGCGCGGCTCGCGGGGCTGGCGCTGTTGTTCTCGGCATCTATCGGCATTCCCCTAGGCGTCATCAGTGCCGTGAAGCAGGGCACGCGGCTGGACTACGCGCTGCGCGTCGTCAGCCTCAGCGGATTGTCGCTGCCCTCGTTCTGGCTCGGCCTGCTCATCCTCACCGCGGCGGTGGCGATGTTCGGCCAGATACCGATCTTCAATCCCAATCCCAAGACCTGGCTCGAAGCGTTCGCGACCTACGCGGTGCCGGCCGCCGCCGTCGGCTTCCGCAGCGCGGCGCTGACCATGCGCATCACGCGATCCTCGATGCTGGAGGTGCTGCGGCAGGACTATATCCGCACCGCGCGCGCCAAGGGCGCCTCCGATGCCGCCGTGAACTATCACCACGCGCTGAAGAACGCGATCCTGCCCGTCATCACCGTGATCGGCATCGAGGCAGCGTTCCTGATCGGCGGCCTGATCGTCACCGAGACCGTATTCAACATCCCCGGCGTCGCGCGCTTCCTGGTCGAGGCGATCCGCTGGCGCGACTATCCGATCGTGCAGAACCTCGTGATGTTCATCGCCGTCGTGGTGGTGTTCGCGAATTTCACCGTCGACATGCTCTACGCGGTGTTCGATCCGCGCATCAGGTACACGGATTAGGAGACCAGCTTGGCCGCGATCGACTTCGAGGTTGAACTGAGGCGGGCCGGGGCGCATGCGACCGGCGGGTGGCGGCGCGTGCTGTTCATGGCGCAGCGGCATGTGCTGGGCGCGGCCGGGCTCGTGATCATGACGGTGTTCGTGCTCACGGCCATCTTCGCCGACTTCATCGCGCGCTATGATCCCCTCACGGTCGATTCCGCCCGCGCGCTGGCGCGCCCGAGCCTCGCGCACTGGATGGGGACGGATTCCTTCGGCCGCGACGTATTCAGCCGCATCATCCACGGCGCGCGCATTTCGCTGGCCGTCGGCATCGGCTCGACCGCGCTCGGCGGCACGATCGGCGTCATCGTCGGGCTCACCTCCGGTTATCTCTCCGGCTGGGTCGATCTGGTGTTCCAGCGCGTCTCCGACGTGCTGCAGGCGCTGCCGCTGCTGGTGCTTGCCCTGATCATGACAGCGGCCCTCGGCCCGACACTGCCGAATGTCATCATCGCCATCGCCATTCCGCTGATCCCGACGGTGTCGCGCGTCATCCGGGCCAACACGCTGGCGCTGCGCGAGCAGCCCTTCGTCGAAGCCGCCAAGTCGATCGGCATGAGCGATATGCGCATCGCGCTCCGCCACGTGCTGCCGAACACGCTGGCGCCGCTGATCGTGCTCGCCACCGCCCAGCTCGGCTCGACCATCCTCACCGAGGCCTCGCTCTCCTTCCTCGGCCTCGGCATTCCCGAGCCTTATCCGTCATGGGGCCGCATGCTGTCCGAATCCGCCGCCGAATACGTCCGCACCGCGCCGTGGCTGGTGATCTTCCCCGGCATCGCGATCAGCCTCGCCGTGTTCGGCGCCAATCTGTTCGGTGACGCCCTGCGCGACATCCTCGATCCCCGGCAGCGCGGCTGATGGCACAGAAATCCGACATCGTGCTCGAGGTGAAGAACCTGAAGACCGTGTTCTTCACCAACTCCGGCCTGTTCAAGGCGGTGGACGACGTCTCCTTCACCGTGAAGCGCGGCGAGACGCTGGCAATCGTCGGCGAGTCCGGCTGCGGCAAGAGCGTCACTGCGCTGTCCCTGATGCGGCTGGTGCCCGATCCGCCCGGCCGCATTGTCGGCGGCTCCGTGACGCTCGAAGGCACCGACCTGCTGGCGCTGGATGAAACGGAGATGCGGGCCGTCAGGGGCAATCGCATCTCCATGATCTTCCAGGAGCCGATGACCTCGCTCAATCCGGTGATGCGGATCGGCGACCAGATCGTCGAGGCCGTGCGGCTGCACCGGAACATCTCGTCGAAGGAAGCGCAGAATATCGCCGTGGAGATGCTGCGGCTGGTGCGCATCCCCGAGCCGGCGCGGCGCGCGCGCGAATATCCGCACCAGCTCTCCGGCGGCATGCGCCAGCGCGCCATGATCGCGATGGCGCTGGCGTGCCGGCCGGCGCTGCTGATCGCGGACGAGCCGACCACTGCGCTCGACGTCACCATACAGGCGCAGATCCTGGCGCTGATCCTCGACCTCCAGAAGGAGCTCGGCACCGGGCTCGTGCTGATCACGCACGATCTCGGCGTGGTCGCGCAGACCGCGCAGCGCGTGATCGTGATGTATGCGGGGCGTAAAGTCGAGGAAGCCAGCGTCGAAGCGTTGTTCGCAGCACCAAAGCATCCCTATACGCGCGGCCTGATGGCCTCGATCCCCGCCGTGCCGGCCTCCGGCGTTCCCGCGCAAGCGCGGCTCAACGAAATTCCGGGCACCGTGCCCTCGCTGGTGCGGCTGCCGAAGGGCTGCGCCTTCGCGCCGCGCTGCAAGCTCGCGATCAAGCGTTGCGAGGCCGAATATCCACCGCTGGCCGATTGGGGCGGCGGCCATCTCGCGGCGTGCTGGCGCGCGGAAGAAGTCGCGGAGGTGGCATGAGCGCAGCATTGCTCGAAGTCACCGAGCTCAAAAAGCACTACCCGGTGCGCGCCGGCGTGCTGCGCCGGCAGGTCGGCACCGTGCATGCGGTGGATGGCGTCTCGTTCTCGCTTGGTGCCGGCGAGACGCTGGGCCTCGTCGGCGAGTCCGGTTGCGGCAAATCGACGGTGGCGCGCAGCGTGCTGCGGCTGGTCGAGCCGACCTCCGGAGAAATTCGTCTCGACGGCGAGGACATCACCCATCTGTCCAAGACGGCGCTGCGGCCGCATCGCCGCTCGATGCAGATCGTGTTCCAGGACCCGTTTGCCTCGCTCAATCCGCGCATGACCGCGGGCGACGTCGTCGGCGAGCCGCTGGTCGTGCACGGGCTTGCAAGCGGCAAGGAGCTGGAGGCGCGCGTCGCAAGGCTGTTCGAGCAAGTGGGCCTGCGGCCCGACCAGATGCAAAATTTCCCGCATCAGTTTTCGGGTGGCCAGCGCCAGCGTATCTGCATCGCACGCGCGCTCGCGCTCGAGCCGCGCCTGATCGTCTGCGACGAGCCGGTGTCCGCGCTCGACGTCTCGATCCAGGCGCAGGTCATCAACCTGTTGATCGACCTGCAGCGCCAGCATGGTTTCTCCTATCTCTTCATCGCCCACGACCTCGCCGTGGTCGCCCATATCAGCCACCGCGTCGCCGTGATGTATCTCGGCCGCATCGTCGAGATCGCCGACAAGGACGAGCTGTTCCGCAATCCCAGGCATCCCTACACGCAGGCCCTGCTCGCCTCGGTGCCGATCGCCAACCCGCTCGCGAAGAAGCTCGCGCCGCTGGTCGATGGCGACGTGCCGAGCCCGGTCAATCCGCCGTCAGGCTGCGCATTCCACACCCGCTGCCGGTTCGCGATGGAGCGATGCAGGACGGAGCGGCCGGCGCTGATGGATGCGGGCGACGGGCATCAGGTAGCGTGTCTGCTCAATGACGGGACGGGGCGGAGCAACGCGACTGCGTAGGGCGGGTTAGCTCTGCGGACTGCGCATCGCGCAGTTCGCGGGGCGTAACCCACCTCTTTGGTCTCCGCGGTGACGGAAGTGGTGGGTTACGCCAGCGGACCGCGCTTCGCGCGGCCACCGGCTAACCCACCCTACGATCGCGCAACGCCCGGATCACCGGCCAGGCCGCCAGCGCAGCGGAGAGATGCTTGAGCGTATGGCCCGAGACGATGTGCCCCGTCGCTTCGAAGATGGTCGCGTCACCGAGCTCGAAAAGCTTGGCCAGCACGTAGAAGACAATCACGCCACCGAGCGGCACGCCAAGCGCACCAGGCCGGGGGCGCGTCAACGCCAGTCCCACGGCGAGTGCCATGCCGCCGAACTGCACGACCACCCATGGCGTGAGATTCTCGCGCGCCACCCAGGCCGCGAGCAGCCCGGCAACCATCATCAGCACCAGCACCGCCTCGCCTGCGCGCATGCTGATGCGCTCGCTGGCCGCGATGCCCAGAAATCCCGCGAACGCCACCGCCATGCCGAGACGGTCGGCCACGAGCCGCTGCGGCGCGTCGGGATCGAGATGATAGAAGCCTGAGCCCAGGCAGGTGAGGATCAGTCCGACGAAAAACCAGCTTGCGCCCACCGGCGCATCTTTGCGGCCGCGCAGCCGCTCCGAGCCCCAGACGCCCATCGCGAGAAAGGCGAGATTGCTCAGCACGTCGCCGGCATTGGGCACGCCGAGCCAGCCGCGGGTATCGACGAAATGCGGGATGTGCCACGCGGCGGCAGGCATCGCGGGCGCGAGAAGCGCCGCCATTGCGAGGACGAAGAGAGCGGCCGTCAGGTATTTTTCGCGGAGCTGCGGGGCGCCCAGCGAGAAACGGCGGGACACCGGGCGGTGTATGGCATCGGTCGCTAGGGCGGGATCATTTGCGCGCAACATACTCGGCTCCAGCTAAATTGAACATAGTTCATTACTATCATGTAAATGAACATTGTTCAATAGAGGCCGCGACTGACACTTCGCGAGATGTACCTCATTGAAATCATTTGAATTCCGGATCTCGCGACCGAGGGAGGTGCCGTAGGGTGGGCAAAGCGGAGCGTGCCCACGGTCCCGCGCATAGGATCGCTGGCCTTTCGTGGGCACGGCGCTTTGCGCCTTTGCCCACCCTACGATACCGCATTTGCGCCGCGCTTACCCGGCCCCGATCTCCGCGACGATCCGGCCCGTCGTGACCTGCTCGCCCTCGGCAACGTCGACCGCGGCGATCACGCCATCGATGCCGGCCTTGTGGACGTGCTCCATCTTCATCGCTTCCAGCGTCAGCACCGGCTGGCCGGCGGTGACGCGGTCGCCCGGCTTGACGAGGACAGCGACGACGCGGCCGTTCATGGCGGCGCGGACCTTGCCGTCGCCGCCATTCGCTGCCGCCGCTTTCGGCGCGGCGAGGGTGAGATCGGTGACGGCGAGCGGAATGCCGCGGTGCTGGAGATGGAGCCGGTCGCCGTCGCGCAGGAATTTGGCACTGTCCATGACACCGTCGTGGCGGAAGCGGATCGCGTCGGGATCGAGCTGGTCAATCTCGAACTTGTCTTGCCGGCCGTCGGTGGCGACGGTGTAGCTGCCATCACGCTCGCGCGTGACGTCGAGCTCGTGCGCGTGGCCGGCGATTTCGATCTTCGCCGGAAGCGGAAAGGCGGCGGCGAGGCTCCGCCCGCTTTGCCATGACGGCGCGCGCGGGTTGGTGACGTAGAGCAGCAGGCCCGCCAGCGCCATGTCGAATGCGGCGTTCGCGCGCGGTGCCAGCAGCTCGTCGCGGTGCGCGCCGATGAAGGCCGTCGTCGCCTCGCCCCTGGCGAAGCCGGGATGGCGCAGGCAGGACATCAGGAACGCCTGGTTGGTGGTGACCCCGAACGCGGTGAGTTGCTCGAGGCCGACGATCAGCCGTCCCCTCGCCTCCTCGCGATTCGCGCCATGGCTGATCACCTTGGCGATCATGGAATCGTAGAACGGCGGGATCTCCGAGCCCGATTGCAGCGCGTGCTCGACGCGAATGCTGTCAGGCACCTGCCAGCGCGCCATGCGGCCGGACTGCGGCATGAAATCCTGCGCGGCGTCTTCCGAGCAGAGCCGCACCTCGATGGCATGGCCTGTGAAGCGGATGTCCTGCTGCTTCACCGGCAACGGCTCGCCGCGCGCAATACGCAGCTGCAGCTCGACGAGATCGAGCCCGGTGATCGCCTCGGTCACGGGATGCTCGACCTGGAGACGGGTGTTCATCTCCATGAAGTAGAACTCGCCGCTTTCGTCTAGCAGGAACTCCAGCGTCCCCGCCCCCTCATAGCGCAGCGCCTTCACCGCCGCGACCGCGACCTCCCCCATCTTCGCGCGCAGCTCGGGCGTGACCGCGGGGGACGGCGCCTCCTCGATCAGCTTCTGGTGGCGTCGCTGCACCGAGCAGTCGCGTTCGCCGAGATGGATGGCGTTGCCGTGGCTGTCGCCGAACACCTGGATCTCGATGTGACGGGGATTCTGGATGGCGCGTTCGAGGATGACCGTGGGATCGCCGAACGCTGCCTTCGCTTCCGACCGCGCGCTGCGCAGCGCCTCGGGGAACGACGCCGCATCGGCGACGAGCCGCATGCCACGCCCGCCGCCACCGGCAACCGCCTTGATCATCACGGGGAAGCCGATCTTCTGGGCTTCCGCGAGCATGACTTCGTCGCCCTGATCGGCGCCTTGATAGCCGGGCACGCAGGGCACGCCGGCCTTCTTCATGATCTCCTTGGCGCCGGCCTTGTTGCCCATCGCCTCGATCGCCTGCGCCGACGGACCGATGAAGACGAGACCGGCATCCTTGCAGGCTTGCGCAAAGTCTTCGTTCTCGGCGAGGAAGCCATAGCCGGGATGCACCGCATCGGCGCCGCTCGCCTTGGCCGCGGCGATGATCGCGGGGATGTTGAGATAGGATTGGGCCGGCAAAGCTTCGCCGATGCGTACGGCCTGGTCGGCTTGCTTCACGTGAAGCGCATCGCGATCCGCATCCGAATAGACCGCGACGACGCCCATGCCGAGCCGCCGCGCGCTGCGCATCACGCGCAATGCGATCTCGCCGCGATTGGCAACCAGAACCCTAAAGAACGGCCGGTGCTGCACTGATCCGTTCCTCATGGGCGGGCCACCGAGAACTGCATACGCTGAGGCGCCCGTGCATCGCCCTCACGGCAGATCGCGAGCACTTCGGAGAGAACCGCGCGTGTGTCGCGCGGATCGATCACGCCGTCGTCGAGCACGCGCGCGCTGGTCGAAAACACATCCATCTGGCCGTCGAACACGCCGATGATCTCAGCCTTCATGGCGTCCAGCCTGTCCTTCTCGATCGGCTTGCCACGGCGGGCCGCGGCGGCCTCCGTCACGATCGCCATGGTCTCGGCGGCCTGCTCGCCGCCCATCACGGCGGTCTTGGCGTTGGGCCAGGAGAAGCAGAAGCGCGGATGGAAACCGCGGCCGCACATGCCGTAATTGCCGGCGCCGAACGAGGCGCCGCAATAGATGGTGATCTGCGGCACCGTCGCCGAGGTCACCGCCTGGATCATCTTCGAGCCGTGCTTGATCATGCCGGCTTCCTCATAGGCCTTGCCGACCATGTAGCCGGTGGTGTTGTTGAGATAGAGGATCGGCGTGCGGGTCTGGCAGCAGGCCTGGATGAAATGCGTGGCCTTGTTGGCGCCGGCGGGATCGAGCGGGCCGTTGTTGGTGATGATGCCGATGGCCTGGCCCTCGATGCGGGCATGGCCGCAGACCGTGGCCGGACCGTAATTCGGCGCCATCTCGGTGAAGTCGGAATCGTCGACGATGCGGGCGATCACCTGCTTCATGTCGACGGGGCGCTTGTGGTCCATCGGCATGATGCCGAGCAGCTCGTCCTGGTCGTAGCGCGGCGGCTTGAACTCTGGAGCCGCCCGGCCCGGCCGCTCCCATTCCATCGCCGCCATGATCTCGCGCGCGATGCGCAATGCGTCGCGATCGTCCTCGGCGAGATAATCGCCAAGGCCGGAGATCTGCGTGTGCATCTCGGCGCCGCCGAGCTCTTCCTCGGTCGCGACCTCACCGGTCGCGGCCTTCAGCAGAGGCGGGCCTGCGAGGAACGCGCGGGTGCGGCCGCGGACCATGACGATGTAGTCGGAGAGACCAGTCTGGTAGGCGCCGCCGGCGGTGGACGAACCATGCGTGACGGTGACGACCGGCAGCCCCGCCGCCGAGAGCCGCGCGAGATTGCGGAAGATGTTGCCGCCACGGACAAAATCCTCGACGCGGTAGCGCAGGAGATTGGCGCCGGCGCTTTCGACGAGCTGGACATAAGGCAGCTTGTTCTCCAGCGCGAGCTCCTGCACCCGCAGCGTCTTGTCGAGGCCATAAGGCTGCAGCGCGCCGGCATCGATGCCGGAATCACTGGCGCTGACCATGCAGCGGATGCCCGAGACGAAGCCGATGCCGGCGATGACGCCGCCGCCCGGCACGCTCTTGTCCGCATCGGGCACATCGAACATGTAACCGGCGAGCGTCGACAGCTCGATGAAGGGCGCACCGGGATCGAGCACCAGCGCGACGCGCTCGCGCGGCAGTAGCTGCCCGCGCTTGTGGAAGCGATCCTTCGCCGCGGCGGATGCCGCACGCGTGCGCTCTTCCAGCGCGCGCATGCGGTCGATCAGCGCGAGCATGCCGTCGCGGTTGGCGTGGTAGCCGGCGCTACCGGGGGAGATGGTGTTTTCGAGAATGGACATGACTCTATCCTACCCGTCATTGCGAGGAGCGAAGCGACGAAGCAATCCAGTCTGTTTCCGCGGATGCACTCTGGATTGCTTCGCTTCGCTCGCAATGACGGCTGGGGCTACATTCAGCGATTCGTCCCAAAGATCTTCCGCGCTTCGGCCGGCGAGGCGATCTCGCGGCCGGCGCGTCTTGCGCAAGCGGCGACGGCTTCGATGAGCTGGCCGTTCGAGGTCACCTTCTTGCCGTCGGCGAGATAGAAGGTGTCCTCGAGACCGGTGCGCAAATGCCCGCCGAGCTCGGCGCAGCGCTGATGCAGCGGCCAGATCTCTTCGCGGCCGATGGCGGTGACCTGGAAGTGCGCCTCGGGCCGTTTCAGCTTGATCAGGATCGGCAGCAGCTCGGGATCGGCAGGCATGCCGGAGGCGACGCCCATCACGAAATTATACTCGAGCGGCCCCTTGTACATGCCGACCTGGTGGTACATGCCGACGCAGCGGACGATGCCAACGTCGAAACATTCGAATTCGGGGATGGTGCCGACCGCGTTCATGACGTCGAGATAGTCCTTCACCTTCTCGACCGCGTTGTCGAACATCATCGGCGGCCAGGCCCAATTGTTGTCGGCCTTCACCTTCAGGTAATTCAGCGAACCGGCGTTGCAGGCGGCGATCTCCGGCCTGGTCTCGCGGATGCAGTCGAGCGCGCCAGAGTAGTTCGGCCCCGACACGCCCGAGGTGTGATTGATGATGACGCCGGGGCAGGCTTCGCGGATCGCCTGCTGGATCTCTTTGCTGACCGCGACCTCCCAGGACGGCAGGTGCCCCTTGCCCGCCGCCTGCTGCCGCAGGTGGATGTGCATGATGGACGCGCCGGCATCGAACGCAGCCCTGGCCTCGCGCGCCATCTGCTCGGGCGTCACGGGCACGTTGTGCTGCTTTGGGTCGGTGAGCACGCCGTTCAGCGCGCAGGTGATGACGGCCTTGTCGCTCATGCCAAAAATGTCTCGCAAGTTGAGAATTCAACGCTTGCGATCATGTGATGCGCGGCATGCGGCTTCTTGCGCGGAGAAGCTGGGAAAAACGACGAATCGTAGGGTGGTTTAGCGCAGCGTAACCCACCAACGTCTCTTACCGCGCATGCATAAGTGGTGGGTTACGCCTTCGGCTAACCCACCCTACGAGAGCGGAGCTAGCTCGCCTCTGCCAGCCGCACCGTCTCGGTGCTGCGATAAATCGCAAGATCGCGCGAGCCGACGAAGATCGCGCGCGGCTTCAGGCCGTAGAAGCGGCGGATCGAGTGGCTGAAATGCGTGGAATCGGGATAGCCGATGTCCTGCGCGAGATGGGCGAGGTTGAGGTCCTGGTTGGCGAAGTGCAGCAGATGCCGCGCGCGCTTCCAGGCCCGGAAGGAGCGGAACGAGATGCCGGTCTCTTCCTTGAACAGGTGCAAGAAGCGCGAGGCGGACAGGCCCGCCTCAGTGGCGCAGGTGTCCGCCGTGACAGGCTCGCCGGAGAAGCGCTCGATGCGGGCCACCGCGCGCATCACGCGCGGGTCGAGCACGCGGCGCGGCAGCGCCTCGCCAAAGCACATCTCGTCGAACTCGGCGGTGGTGATGTCGCCATAGCGACGCTGGCGCAACAGCGCGTAGGCGGCGAGAATCTTGCGGGCGTAGACCGCGCGATCGGGTCCGGTCAGCCGCTCGGCCAGGGCCTCGATCACGCCATCCGGCATGCTCTCGGGCTCGAGCGTCACGCTGATCGCAGTGCGGTAGTCGCTGGCGATGGAATGCCGCTGGTTCGGCAAGGTGACGAACAGCTCGCCGGTGGCGAGGGCGTCGTCGATGGTCAGGTGCAGATTACCCTTCACCGCCACGTAGACATGGCAACAGCCGGGCGTCCGCTTGCGGGGGCGACCGAGCAGGCCCGCATAAAACACCCGCTCCGGCGTGATCAGCATCAGATGGTCGGATTCGCGACCGTTATATTCCATTGGGCTCCTCCTCGCGCGGCTCTCTGGCCGCTGCGGACGGAGGTCACCTTAGCGGAAATTTGGGCGCTGTCACGACGGGATAGCGCTGTCATGGACGCGCAAAAGATTAGAGTTCCGGGAGGGCGGTGAGCCGTGGCCGGAACTCTCGCCAGCATCGTCGTCCTGGACAAGCGCAGCGAAGCGAAGCGCAGATCCAGGACCCATTACCACAGGAAGGAATTTGACGAAGATCGGCGGCTGCACCTCCCACTCCAAACGATGACCGGGGTAATGGGTCCTGGCTTTCGCCAGGACGACGGCTGGGGTTACGCCCTCACCCTCGGCGCAATATTCTGTTCCTTGCCGGCCTTTTGCTCCGCAACAACGGCGCGCTTGAAGCCGTCGCGCTGCTGCAGGCGGGCCCAATAGGCTGCGACATTTGGCCCGAAGTCCTTGGCGAGGCCGATACTGTCGGCGAGGCGCAGCGCATAACCAATGACAATGTCAGCGGCGGTGAAGCGGCCGGCGCACAAGGTTTCAGCATTCGCGGTCGCTGCCTCAACGGCGCGCAGCCGCCCCAGGAACCATTTTGCGTAATCGGTCGCGACCTGCGGATTGCGGCGCTCCTCCGGCTCGAGTTGGGTGTATCTGAGCACCAGCGTCTGCGGGAAGGTTAACGTGGCATCGGAAAAATACATCCAGTTCAGGAACGCGCCATAGGCGGGATCCTCAGGCCCGACCATCAGAGGCGTCGGGCCGTATTTGATGCCGAGATAGTGGCAGATGCCGGACGACTCGGTCATCCTGGTCTCGCCGTCGATCATGAAGGGAATGGTGCCGAGCGGATTGAGCGCAAGATAATCCTTGGCGAAGACGCGCGGCGGGAACGGCAGCATCTTCAACTCGTACGGCAGCCCCATCTCCTCCAGCATCCAGAGCGGACGGAACGAGCGCGCGGCGTCGCAGTGATAGAGCGTGATCATGATGCATTCCCCCTAGAGCATGATCCGGAAAAGTGTGAAGCGGTTTTCCGACAAGATCATGCTCAAACTTTATGGCTGCCGGGCAGCGTACCCATCATCTTGCACAGGACCATCAGCATGACCTCGTCGGCGCCACCTCCGATCGAGGTCAGGCGGCTGTCGCGATAGGCACGGCTGACCGGCGTCTCGTTGGTAAAGCCCATTCCGCCCCAATATTGCAAGCAGGCGTCGGTGAGCTCGCGGCCGAGCCGGCCGGCCTTGAGCTTGGCCATGGTCGCAAGCCGCGTCACGTCCTCGCCGGCGACCAGCTGCTCGCCGGCGCGATAGATCAGCGCGCGCAACAGCTCGACCTCGGTCTGCATCTCCGCGAGCTTGAAGTGCACGACCTGGTTGTCGAGGATGCTGTGGCCGAAAGCCTTGCGGTTGCGGGTGTACTCGATGGTCTGGTCGATGATGTATTCGTGCGCCTTCAAACAGGCCGCCGCGCCCCAGAGCCGCTCCTCCTGGAACTGGATCATCTGGTAGGTGAAACCCTTGCCTTCCTCGCCGATCCGGTTGCGCTTGGGCACGCGGACATTGTCGAAGAAAATCTGCGCGGTGTCGGACGAGCGCATGCCCAACTTGTCGAGCTTGCGTGCGACGGTGACGCCCTTGCTCTTCATGGGCACGCAGATCAGCGACTTGTTGCGGTGGACGGGCCCCTCGCCGGTGTTGGCGAGCAGGCAGATCCAGTCGGCCTGGGTTCCGTTGGTGATCCACATCTTGCCGCCATTGATGACGTAATCGTCGCCGTCGGCGCGCGCAGCGGTCTTGATCGAGGCGACATCCGAGCCGGCGCCGGGCTCGGAGACGCCGATGCAGGCGACGTAATCGCCGGAGATCGAGGGCGCCAGAAACTCACGCCGCACCTCGTCCGAGCCGAACCGCGCCAGCGCCGGCGTCGCCATGTCGGTCTGCACCCCGATCGCCATCGGCACGCCGCCGCAGGTGATGGCGCCCAGCTCCTCAGCCATCATCAGCGCGTAGGAGTAGTCGAGACCCGAGCCGCCGAACTCAACCGGCTTGTTCAGGCCGAGAAAGCCGAGGCTGCCCATCTTCTTGAACAGCTCATGCGCCGGGAAGATGTCGGCCTTCTCCCATTCATCGACGTGAGGATTGATCTCATTCGCGATGAATTTCTGCAGGGAGCGGCGGATGTCGTCGTGGTCGGCGGTGAATAGCATTTTATCCCCTTCGTCATTCCGGGGCACCCGCAACGCGGGTGAACCCGGAATCTCGATATTATTGGACTCATCTCGAGGTCCCGGGTTCGCGCTTCGCGCGCCCCGGGACGACGGTTGTCACAACCCCATCTGCCTTGACGCCAGATCCTTCATGATCTCCTCGGTGCCGCCGCCGATGGCGTTGACCTTGACCTCGCGGTAGATGCGCTCGGCCTTGATGCCGCGCATGAAGCCGGCGCCACCGAAAATCTGCACGGCTTCCGAGGCGCAGAACGCCATGGTCTGCGTCGCCTGGTTCTTCATCATGCAGATCTCGGCGACCGGGCTTTCGCCCTGCTCCAGCCGCCAGGCCAGCATCTCCAGCATCGCCTGACTGGCCGCGACCTTCTGTGCCATGTCGACGATCTTGTGGCGGATGACCTGGTGCTGGACGAGCGGCTTGCCGAAGGTCTTGCGTTCCTTCGCGTAGGCGATCGCCTCGTCGAGGCAGACGCGGGCGAAGGCCGTGCAGCTCGCCGCCATGCCCATCCGCTCGCTGTTGAAGTTCCGCATGATGATCTTGAAGCCCTGGCCCTCCTCGCCGATCAAATTCTCGGCCGGCACGCGGCAGTCGTCGAAATGCAGCGTCGCGGTATCGGAGGCCCACCAGCCCATCTTCTTCAGCTTCGTTCGCGACAGGCCGGGCGTATCGCCCTCGATCAGGAGCAGGCTGACACCGCCGGCGCCCTCGCCGCCGGTGCGCACCGCAACGGTCAGGTAATCGGCGCGCACGCCCGAGGTGATGAAGGTCTTTTCGCCGGTCACGACGTAGTGATCGCCGTCGCGCCGTGCCCTGGTACGGAGGTTCGCGACATCGGAGCCGCCGCCCGGCTCGGTGATCGCGAGCGCGGAGATCTTCTCGCCCGACAGCACCTGCGGCAGCACGCGTGCCTTCACCTCGGCCCGCGCCGCGCGCGCGATCGGCGGCGAGCCGATGGTGTGGCTCATCAGGCTGGCGCTGACGCCGCCGGCGCCGGCCCGCGCCAGTTCCTGGCTGGCGACGATCTTCATGAACTGGTCGGCGGCGATGCCGCCGTATTCCTCGGGGAATCCAAGTCCCAGAAGGCCGATTTCGGCGGCCTTGCGATAGAGCTCGCGCGGAAATTCGCCGGCTTCGTCCCATTCATGGGCGAACGGGGCGATCTCCTTCTCGACGAAGCGGCGCATGACGTTGCGGAAGGCGTCGTGCTCGGCGGTATAGAACGGGCTCTTCATCGTGGTCTCGCCCTGTTGGCGGATTCGTCGCGTCCACCATGGCTGGAACATTTGCCGTTCACTTGCGCAGAGTGGCTGACTGGGGAACCGCTTCACCGCAGCCTGCGACCTAGCAACTCAACGCAAGACGATTTTCATCCCTCGCAGGCCAACTCCAAATCAAAAAAAGACGTGGTGCACAAACTCCGGCTGGCCCTCGCGGCCACGCCGGGCATGGTGCCCGGCAAGAGGATACCAGGCGGCACAAATCCGCCGAGGGAGGGATTTTTGGCCGTTCGTTACTACGACTGGATCGCCCACCATGGCCGCCGCACGCCCGGCAAGGTCGCGCTCATCGATCTCGCGAGCGAACGCCGCTTCAGCTATTCGCAGCTCGACGCCCGCGTCTCGCGCCTTGCCTCGTTCCTGCGTCACGGGTTGAAGGTCTCGCGCGGCGACCGCGTCGCCGTGCTGGCACTGAACACGACCGATACGCTGGAGGTGCAGTTCGCCTGCGGCCGGTTAGGCGCCATCTTCGTGCCGCTGAACACCCGCCTCACCGTCCCCGAACTCCAGTTCATCACCGCCGACTGCGCACCGAAGGTGATGATCCACGATACCGATCTGGCCGAGACCGCGCTCAGCGTCGCAAAGCTCTGCAACGTCGCGACCAACCTGTTGCTTGGCCCGGGCGGGACCTACGAGGCCGGTATCGCTGCCGCAAAGCCGCTGGACCGTATCGAGGAGGTCACGCTCGATGACGTCTCGACCATCATGTACACCTCTGGCACGACGGGGCATCCGAAGGGCGCGACCATCACCCATGGCATGACCTTCTGGAATTGCGTCAATCTCGGCGGCCCCGCCTGCATCGGGCCGGCCTCGGTGCTGCTCACCGTGCTGCCGCTGTTCCACACCGGTGGGCTGAATTGCTACACCAATCCCGTGCTGCATGCCGGCGGCACGGTCATGATCATGCGCGCCTTCGATCCCGGCACGGCGCTCGGCCTGATCAACGATCCCGCGCAGGGCATCAACGTGTTCTTCGGCGTACCCGCAATCTACCAGTTCATGGCACAGCATCCGGCCTTCGCGACCACCGATCTGTCCCGGCTGATCGTCGGCGGTGTCGGCGGCGCGCCGATGCCGGTGCCGCTCTTGAAGGTGTGGGAGGCGCGCGGCGTCGCGCTGCAGCAGGGCTACGGCATGACCGAGACCTCGCCGGCCGTGCTGGTGCTCGACCGCGAGGATGCGGCACGGAAAGCCGGCTCCGCCGGCAAGCCCGTGCTGCACACGGAGGTGCGCATCGTGCGGCCCGACGGCAGCGATGCCGATGTCGGCGAGCTGGGCGAACTCTGGGTTCGCGGGCCGAACATCACGCCGGGCTACTGGAACAGGCCGGAGGCGAACAAGACCGCCTTCACCGGCGGCTGGCTGCATACGGGCGATGCGACGCGCGTCGACGAAGAGGGCTTCTACTACATCGTCGACCGCTGGAAGGACATGTACATTTCCGGCGGCGAGAACGTCTATCCAGCCGAGGTCGAGAACGTCCTGCACCAGCTCACCGCGATCGCGGAAGCCGCCGTGATCGGCATTTCCGATCCGCAATGGGGCGAGGTCGGCCTTGCCATCGTCGCCGTCAAACAGGGCCAGCGGCTGACCGAGGCGGATGTGTTCGCGCATTGCGCGGCCAATCTGGCCCGCTTCAAATGTCCGCGCCAGATCCGCTTCGTCGATGCGCTACCGCGCAACGCTACCGGCAAAATTCACAAGCCGACCTTGCGCAAGGAATTCTCCGTCGTCTCGGAGGTCGACAGGAAAGTCGCCAACGCCTGATCGAAGCGCCCCTTGCGGGCGCTTTTTCTTTTTTGAAGTGCCTACCCCAGCCAACAAGAAACCCCAAGGAATTTCCATGAAGAACAAGAAACTCTCCCTGCTCGCCGCGGCTGCCGCCATGACATTGCTCTCGGTCCAGGGCGCCCAGGCGCAGAAGAAATACGACACCGGCGTCACCGACACCGAGATCAAGATCGGCAATGTCGAGGCCTATTCGGGGCCTGCGTCCGCCTACGGCATCATCGGCAAGACCGAGGAAGCCTACTTCAAGATGATCAACGACCAGGGCGGCATCAACGGTCGCAAGATCAACTGGATTTCCTATGACGACGGCTATTCGCCGCCGAAGACCGTGGAGCAGGTCCGCAAGCTGATCGAGAGCGACGAGGTGTTCCTGGTGTTCAACGCGCTGGGCACACCGACCCAGACCGCCGTGCAGAAATATCACAACACCAAGAAGGTACCGCAGCTGTTCCTCGCGACCGGCGCCAGCAAGTGGAACGACCCGAAGAATTTTCCATGGACCATGGGCTTCCAGCCCAGCTACCGGGTCGAGGCCCAGATCTTCGCAAAATACATTCTGAAGGAGAAGCCGGACGCGAAGGTCGCGATCTTTTATGCCAACGACGATTTCGGCAAGGACTACCTCGCCGGCATCAAGGACGTGTTCGGTGACAAGGCCTCGAAGCTGATCGTCGCCGAGGAGAGCTACGAGACCTCGGAGCCCTCGATCGACGCCCATATCGTCAAGCTCAAGGGCACCGGCGCCGATGTCTTCGTCAACATCGCGACTCCTAAATTCGCAGCTCAAGCCATCAAGAAGATCGCGGAGCTCGAGTGGAAGCCGATGCACCTGATGACCGACGTTTCGGTGTCGATCGGCGCGGTGATGAAGCCGGCCGGCCTCGAGGCATCCGAAGGCGTGCTGTCGGCCGGTTATCTGAAGGATGCCTCGGATCCGCAGTGGAAGGACGACGAGGGCATGAAGAAGTTTATGACCTTCATCGACAAGTACATGCCCGGCGCAAACATCTCCGACGCCAATCTGGTTTACGCCTATGCTGCGGCCCAGACGATGGTGCAGGTGCTGAAGCAGTCCGGCGACAATCTGACCCGTGAGAACGTGATGAAGCAGGCTGCCAGCCTGAAGGACTTCGTCCCCGACACGCTGATCCCCGGCATCAAGATCAACACCTCGTCCACGGACTTCGCGCCGATCGAGCAGCTCAAGATGTGGCGGTTCAAGAAGGGCCAGTGGGAGCTGTTCGGCGACATCATCAGCGCCGACCCGAGCGGCTAGCTCGCGACGCATGGTCCGCGCACGAAAGATGGCGGCCGCGAGGCCGCCATCTCTTTATCCGCGGGTGAACCTAGGCCGGCAGGAACAGCGCGAACGGCTCTTCCACCGTGCGACGCAGGTGCTTTCGGTACAGCTCATAGTTGGCATCGCCGGGCGCGACGCGTCCCAAAGACGGTTTTGGAATGTTCCTGATCGGCACATAGGCGATGGGCGCGGCGATCGGCGTCAGCTGCGAGCCGGGGCCGGCGCGGAGCGTCGAGATGATGCCGTACATCTCGCCGGCGACCGTCGGCCGCGACACCGTGATCACACGGTGCTGACCATGCTTGATGATGACGAGATAGATGAAGCCGGACTGATGGGGAACGGCGACCTCGCCGGTGTGCTCATAGGCGGTATCGGTCCGCTCGCCCTCGCGGAACACCAGCGATGAGACCTTCGGCTCCCAGACGATCTCGGTGCGGTAGGCGAAGATCGCATCCTTGTCGCCGAAGGACGGCCGCAGCGTGATGTAGACGTCCTCGAGCCAGGTCACCGCGCGATGCGCATAGGAGCCGAGGCTGTCGGGCGCGACGTCGTTTGCGGCGGGAGGCGTCACCACGGCGGCGCTCTTGCGCAGGGACACACCCAGCGCCTGCTCGAGCCGGACCGTCGTCGCCAAGGTGAACGGCCGGCGGCCGCCTAAAACCTTCTCCAGCGTCGACAGACTAAGCTTGGCCTGCTCGGCCAGCGCCTGCCGGGAGATCCGGCGTCTGGCCAGCTCCTCGCGAATGGTCTCCGCGATCTCGCGGCTCTGCTCGTCTGAAAGCCGCTTGTCGGCCTGCGTCTGCATCGTCAACCCTGCCCTGGGAGTGCCATCCTAGCAGGGCGGACAAACCAGCACAAAACCGCACATGGCCGCCCCGGCGGCGGGCCCGTCCGGCTGGCGGCGGCGGAACATTGCCGATCATTCTGCTCGCGAAATCAGGCCCTCCCGGCGGATGCTGAAGGCCAGCAAACACCCTTCGGGAGCAGGCCAAATGAGTACCTACGACACCGCCGAGGACGACGAACACCCCCTGCTCGGCCGGCTGATCAAGGTCGGATTGTTTCTCCTCGCGCAGTGCATCGCGGTGATGCTGGTCGCCTTCGTGGCGCTGCTGGTGAGCTTCGGGACGGGTTGGTCGGCAACGACGGAACAGGCCAGCCTGCTTCAGCCCGGCGAGGCACGGTCGGGCAGCCTGCTGCTGAAGGAGGACGGAGCCTATACCGAGGCGATCCGCCTCGGCACCGACATCGACATCACGGTATCGGGCCCGACGCTACGCGCCCGCGTCACCCAGGTGTTTCGCAATCCGACCAAGGACTGGGTCGAGGCCACCTATGTCTATCCGCTCGCAACCAATGGTGCCGTCGACGCACTGAAGATGGTGGTCGGCGACCGCGTCATCGTCGGCGACGTCAAGGAGCGGCAGCAGGCCCGCGTGATCTACGAGCAGGCGCGCAGCGCCGGCCAGAAGGCCGCGCTGACCGAGCAGGAGCGGCCCAACATCTTCACAAACTCGGTCGCCAATATCGGCCCCGGCGAAACCGTGCTGGTGCAGATCGAATACCAGGAGCCGGTGCACCAATCCGGTAATGAATATTCGATGCGCCTGCCGCTGGTGGTCGCCCCGCGCTACAATCCGGCGCCGATCGTGCAGAGCGTCGACTTCCGCCAGGACGGCTCCGGCTGGGGCGCGACGACGTCGAACCCGGTGCCGGATCGCGATCGTATCTCGCCGCCTGTGCTGGATCCCGCGAAGAACGTACCGGTCAATCCGACCAGCATCGCGGTGCGCCTGAAGGCCGGCTTTGCGCTCGGCGAGGTCAGGAGTCACCACCACAACGTCAAGATCGAAAGCCCTGATAACACGACGCATGTCGTCTCGCTCGCTGACGGCGCCGTCCCCGCGGACCGCGATTTCGAGCTGACCTGGAAACCAGCTGCCGAGAAGGCCCCGTCGGTCGGCCTGTTCCGCGAGCATGTCGGCGATGCCGACTATTTGCTCGCCTTCGTGACGCCGCCCAGCGCCGAACAGGCAACGCAGAAGCCGCTGCCGCGCGAGGTCGTGTTCGTGATCGACAATTCCGGTTCGATGGGCGGCACCTCCATCGTCCAGGCCAAGGCGAGCCTGCTCTATGCCCTCGGCCGCCTGCAGCCCAATGACCGGTTCAACGTGATCCGTTTCGACGACACCATGGACGTGCTGTTCCCGGCCTCCGTGCCGGCGGACGCCGCCCATGTCGGCGAAGCGAATGCGTTCGTCAGCGCGTTGCAGGCGCGCGGCGGCACCGAGATGGTGCCGGCGATGCGCGCCGCGCTGACCGACAAGATCAGCGACACGAGCATGGTTCGCCAGGTTGTGTTCCTGACCGACGGTGCGATCGGCAACGAGCAGCAATTGTTCGAGACCATCACGGCGATGCGCGGCCGCTCGCGCGTGTTCATGGTCGGCATCGGGTCTGCGCCCAACACCTATCTGATGACGCGCGCCGCCGAGCTCGGCCGCGGGGCCTTCACCCATATCGGCTCGGTCGAGCAGGTCGAGGAGCGCATGCGCGGCCTGTTCGCCAAGCTGGAAAACCCGGCGGTGACCGGCCTCACCGCAAAATTCTCCGACGCCAAGGCCGACGTCACGCCGGCGATCATTCCGGACGTCTATCGCGACGAGCCGCTGGTGCTGGCGGCGAGGCTCGACAAGCTCGCCGGCTCGCTTGAGATCAAGGGACGCGTCGGCGACCGCCCCTGGTCGGTGACGCTGCCGCTGCAGAACGCCGCCGAAGGCAAGGGCCTGTCAAAGCTCTGGGCTCGGCGCAAGATCGGCGATGCCGAGGTGGCACGCACCTTGCGCGAGATGACGCCAGATGACTCCGACAAGGCGATCCTGGCGCTGGCGCTCGACCATCAGCTCGTTACGCGGCTCACCAGCCTCGTCGCGGTCGACAAGACCCCGAGCCGGCCCGAGGGCGAACCGCTCAAGCTCAGCGACCTGCCGATCAATCTGCCGGCCGGCTGGGATTTCGAGAAAGTGTTCGGCGAACGGCCGCATCTGACGCCGACGCAGCTGCGCGAGCGCCATGCCGATGCGCGCAATCAGCCGGCGACGCGACGGCCGGCGCCCGCCGCACCCGATGCGATCCGTTTGCCCAAGACCGCAACCTCGGCCGAGCTGAAGATGATCGCAGGCTTCATCCTGATCGTGCTCGCCCTGGTCCTGTTCGTGTTCAACCGGCGTCAGCCCTTGCTCACTGACGCCGCTTGAGAGAGGAGCATCCCCGAACTCCTCTGTTAGCGCGCGCGGCTGCCCGTCCCGTACAACGGCCGCGCGCGCCTTTTTATTGATCGTCATTGCGAGGAGCGAAGCGACGAAGCAATCCAGACTGCCGCCGCGGAGACAGTCTGGATTGCTTCGCTTCGCTCGCAATGACGGGAGACGAAGCACAATGCCCCGCCTCATCTCTCCCCCGGTCTTGGCGCTGATCGGCCTCATCCTGTTCGGCGATGGCGCCTACATCCACGCCAAGGCGTGGCTGGCGCAGGTGCTGCTGGAACGGGCGTTCGACCGAAGCATTGCGATGGGACAGGCGGTCAAGCCGTGGTCCTGGGCCGACACCTGGCCGGTCGCGCGGATCGAGGTGAAGCGGATCGGCGCCAGCGCCATCGTGCTGGAAGGCGCGAGCGGACAGGCGCTCGCTTTCGGACCCGGCCATATCCAGCACACGGCCGATGCGGGCGAACGCGGGATTGCCGTCTATGCCGCGCATCGCGATACTCATTTCCGCTTCCTGCGCAATGTTGTCATGGGTGACATCATCGATGTCACACGCAGCGACGGCCAACATTTTCGCTATCGCGCAGATTCCTCGGCCGTGGTTCGCTTCGATGAATCAGGTATCGACGCCACGGAAGGGGGATTCGAGCTTGTCCTCGCGACCTGCTGGCCATTCGATGCCGTCACATCCGGCCCCGAGCGCTACATCCTGCATGCAACATTGATTGGGAGCCGACAGATAGATCGCCGATCGGAATGACACGCATCGACGCGCACTTCATTCCACCACACGGCATACCAGCCACACGGTTGCCACTCCGAAGGACTCGCCATAGAAGAGAGTGACGCGCCACCAAATAAGAACAACAGGTGAGGTCACGCCATGGAAGCCCGTGTGTCTGCAGCGTCCGCGTCCCGTCCATGGTCTCCGCCACCCGATGCCAGCGACATCGTCAAGGGAATCCACGCCATGCTGCACCCGCACAACATCGTGCTGGTGGGCGCGACCGACAAGCCCGGCAATTATGCCGAGCGCATCTGGAACAATCTGGTCAAATACGGTTTCGAGGGCGGGCTCTATCCAGTCAACGCCAAGCGCGAGAGCATCTGGGGCGTCACCTGCTACAAGGATTTCGCCAGCCTTCCCGAAAAGCCCGATCACGTGCTGGTGCTGGTGCCGGCGCGTTTCGCCGTGCAGGTGATCCGCGATGCTGCTGCGGCCGGCGCGCGCTCGGCCACCATCGTCACGTCGGGCTTCAGCGAGCTGCAGGATGACGAGAGCCAGAGGCTCGCCGCCGAATTGCAGGCGGCGGTGCGCGAGACGGGTCTCGCCGTCACCGGCCCGAATTGCCTCGGCAACCTAAGCGCGGGCGAAAAACTCTTCACCAATATCGACGACCGCATCGTCACCATGGAACAGGGCGCGGTGGCGATCGCCGGCCAATCCGGCGCCATCGTCATGGCGATCCGCCAGGCGCTGGAGGATCGCGGCGTCGGTGTCGGCTACATGGTGACGACAGGCAATGAGGCCGGGCTCGAGACGCCGGACCTGATGCGCTATTTCGCCGAAGATCCGAGCATCAAAGTGATCGTCGTCTATCTCGAAGGCGTGCGCAACACCAAGGCGTTTCGCGATGCCTGCAAGGCGGCACGCGCCGCCAGCAAGCCGGTGATCGCGCTCAAACTCGGCGCATCCGAGGGCGGCCGCGCCGCGGCGATGGCGCATACCGGGGCGCTGGCAGGATCGATCGAGACCTTCGACGCCATCGCCACGCGCGAAGGCGTCATTCGCGTCGGCGGCCTCGACGAGCTGATCGAGACCACCGAATGCTTCGTTCATTCTGCCGTGCCCAGAGGCGACCGGCTCGCCGCCGTGACGCTGTCCGGCGGCAAGCGCGGCATGCTGCTTGACGCCTTCTATGCAGAAGGCCTCAACTTCGCGCCGATGAGCCCGCACGTCGGGTCCGAACTGGCGAAGATGCTCGGGCCGGGCTCGATCGTCGGCAATCCGCTCGACGCCGGCTTTGCCGCGGTGGTCGATCCCTCCGTCTACATGAAGTCGATCAAGCTGATGATCGACGATCCCGACATCGACATCGTCATCATCGACGCCGAGCTGCCGAAGGCGCCGCACGAGGTGCGGGAGCGGAACTTGCGTATCGTCGACGACATGGCGAGCGGGGCCGGCAAGCCCGTGATCTATATCAGCGCGATGTCGATCGGCTTCACCGACTTCACCAAGGGCTTGCGCAAATCACTCCCCCATCTCGCGGTGATGCAGGGCATGGACCGCGCGGTGACCGCGATCAAGTCGCTGCTCGCCTATGCGAAGCTGCGCAAGGAGGTGCCCGATATCGTCTCGAGCTCGAAGCCCGCCGCGCGCGCCGTGCTGGAGAAGGTGCTGAACTCGGCGAACGGCGCCGCGCTCGACGAGGTCGCCTCGAAGAAGCTGCTGAAAGCCTATGGCATCCCGATCTCGAAGGAAGCGATCGCGCAGACGGCGGCGGAGGCAGTGAAGATCGCCAGGCAGATCGGTTTCCCCGTCGTCGCAAAGGTCGTCAGCGCCGAGATCCTGCACAAGTCCGACATCGGCGGCGTGGTGCTGAACCTCAACAGCGCGGCCGAGGTGAAAAAGGCGTTCACCGACATCACCGCGCGCGTGGCGAAGCTCAAGGGCAAGCCGAAGCTCGACGGCATTTTGATCGCGCAGCAGGTCAAGGCCGATCTCGAGCTCGTGGTCGGCGCCTCGCTCGACGCCGAGATGGGTCCGGTCGTGCTGTTCGGCACCGGCGGCATCGACATCGAGCTGATGAAGGACGTCGCGCTCGCCGGCGCGCCGCTGGACGAGGCCGAGGCGCGGCTGCTGATCGGCCGCACCAAGGCCGGCATCAAGATGCGCGGCTATCGCGGCAAACCCGCCCTGCACGAGGCCTCCGCGGTGAAGGCGCTGGTCGGCCTGTCCAATCTGATCGCGGATGCCGGCGACCGGATCGCATCGATCGACATCAATCCGTTCCTGATCAATGCCAGGGCAGGTGTGGCCGTCGACGCCCTGATCGTTCTGAACAACGCTGCGGCAAAGCGTGCGGCCGGACATTGATGTCGCGTAGTACCATAGGGTGGATTAGCCACCGGGTCCGCGCTATGCGCGGCCCGATGACAGGCTCCGCGTAATCCACCAACTCACGTGGCGGGCGAACAGAAACGGTGGGTTACGCTTCCGCCTTCGCTCTGCGAGCTTCGGCGGACAAGTCGTTAACCCGCCCGATGTACCATCGCGGCCTTCTTCCAACTTCCCCGCTTTGGCCGTAGACTCAGCCTCATGGCACGCGCGAGCAATCTTGTGATCGGAACAGTGACGCTGGCGGTGATCGCCGTGGCGTTCGGCGGCCTGCTCGGCGTGCAGAAATGGCGGACCATCCAGAGCCGCAGCCAGTTGCGCGTGGTGTTCGAGGGCGGCTCCGCCAGCGGCCTGCGCCGCGGCGGCCCGGTCAATTTCGACGGCGTGCTCGCGGGCCAGATCCTGTCGATCAAGCTGGACAATCCCCGCAAGGTCGTGGCGCTGGTGATGCTCGACAACTCCGCGCCGATCCGCAAGGACACCGTGGCCGGTATCGAGTTCCAGGGTCTCACCGGCGTCGCCGCGGTCTCCTTGATCGGCGGAGCGCCCTCCGCGCCGCCGGTACCGCTGGATTCGGACGGCATTCCCGTGCTCACCGCCGATCTCAGCGATGTCGAATCCATCGTCGACACCCTGCACAGCGTCGACCGCACCATCGTGAGCAACGCCCCCGCGATCAAGGAGGGCCTGCGCACGTTCGAGACCTATACCGCCGATCTCAGGAGCAAGGGCGGCGAGATCGATGCCGTGATGGCCAAGGTCGACAGCGCCTTTGCGGGATTCGACAAGGCCGTCACCAAGATCGAGGGCGTGGTGCCCGGCTTCGTCGACGGCAAGGCCGACGAGCTGTTCGAAAAGGTGCAGGGGCTGCACGAGCTCGCGGACATGATGAGGAAAAAGTCGGCGAGCTATATCGAGGACATCCGCCGCTCGCTGCTCGACGTCAGTGAGACCGCCAACAAGATGGCCGGCACGCCTGTGCCCGCTGCCGTCCCGCGCCCGCCACGCAAGCCTCCGCAGAAGAAGCAGTAGCGCACCTTCTTACCCTCCCCTGGAGGGGGAGGGTCGATCGCGCGTAGCGCGAGCGGGGTGGGGTGATCTCTCCACTCGAACAGTGCGAAACGCGGATAGACTGTCACCCCACCTCGGTCCGCATTGCGCTACGCTCCATGCGAACCGATCCTCCCCCTCCAGGGGAGGATGGCAATCCCGCTGTGGCCTATAGGCCGCATCTCACCACGCGAAGCGGACGACGCCCTTGCCGGCGTAGGAACGGGTGACGTTCGAGAACTCGCCTTCGAACGTTGCCGACGCGGACCAGCCGTTCATCCAGTTCATCTGCACCGACGCCGTGGTCAGTGCGGAATCGCGCGCCTGAGGAGCGCCGTTCACGACGAAGGCCGCGCCCGGCAGCGTCTGGAACACCGCACCGACGGTGCGGTCCGGATTGTAGTCATGCGCCCAGGCGAGCCGGCCGCGCAGGGTCATCAGGCCGCCGGCCGCCGCAAACGACTTGTCCGCACGCAGGCCGAGCTCGGTGCGGGTGCTGGTGACGTCCTTGGCGGCGTAATTGAGCGCAAAGGTGTTGTTGCCGACCACTGCGAATTCCGAATAGTTCGGCAGGCTGAACAGGGTGGCCTGGGCCGCGGCATAGGGCGTCAGGCCGATCCACTGCGTGGCATAGCGGTAACCACCCTCGATCCGGCCCGAGACGGCGTTGGCATTGAACTGCGCCCGCAATTGATCGACGCCTGCGGCGGTGACGATGCGGTTCGTCGTGACGTCCTGCCAGCCATAGGCGAGCGCAGCGGTGATATAGGCCGGTCCCACCGTGTGCCGCACGAAGGCGCCGGCCTGGAACAGGTCGGAGCGGCCCCAGCCGAGCCCGTTGACGTTGAAGCCGGTGCCGCCGCCGGCCAGCGCGAAACCGGCGATCGTCGACGGCGAGAAGCGGTAGTCGAGACCGACTGCCGTGCCATAGACGCTGCTGCCGGTGGTGTTGGAGCCGAGGGCGGTGTTGCCGTCGGTGGTCTGCGACCCACCGTAACCGGCTGCCCACACGTCCCAGCGCTGCGCGAACGTCGCAGCCGGCGCCTTGCGGTAGATCGAGGCGAAGGCGTCACGCGCGTTCTTCTCACGCGTGCCTTTGCCGGCCGCCGCATAAGCGCTCGCGTCATCCGCATACGGCGTCGCATCAGGCGCACCGCTGCGCCCCGAGCCGAACACGTCGGTCAGCAGATTGATGAACAGGTTCATCGCATTGAAAGTCGTCTGCTGCGATCCCGTGCCCGATTCTCCGGAGGCCTGTGTGAGGCCGGCCGGCGAGAGGTTGGCGAGCGCGACCGGAAGGCTACCGGTGCTGTTGAAATAATTCGTCAGCACGTTGGCGACGTTCTGCTGATTGATGTTGAGGCCGCCGCCATAGCCCAGCGCGAGGTCGAGGTAGACGTTGTGAAGATCGTAGCTGAGCGTCGCATGCAGATTCGACGAGAGCCCCGCAACGACCGGGTTGAACGCATCGGGGAGCGTTGTCGCATTCAGGATCGTGTAGTGCTTCGCGATCGAGCCGGTCGGGACGACGACGACGGTGGCGCCGCCGAGCGTCGCCGTTCCCGTCACGACCGCAAGGCCGTTGCTGGCGCCCGAGACCTGCACCATGTAGCTCGACGCCGATGTGAACGAGAGGTCGCCGGACACGGTGAGCGTGCCGGTCGGATTGCCCGGCGCCAGCGTGCCACCATTGACGGTGGTCGTGCCGACCATACCGACGCCACTGAGCGTGCCGCCGCTCGCAACGGTCACGGTGCCGTTGATGGTGCCGGCGAGCAAAAGCGTGCCGCCGAGCACATTCCAGTCCTGATTGCCGGTGCCGGTCACGGTCCAGGTCGAGCTGTCGACCTTGTTGAAGGTCGAAAAGCCGCTGTATTGCAGGCCAGTGCCGATCAGGTCGAGATTGAATGTATCCTTGCCGGTGCCGCCGAGTTGGAACGTGTCGGTGCCGGATGCAATCACTTGGCCGTTGATGACGCTCCCGGGGCCGAGCGTCAGCGTGTTCGGGCCGCAGCTGCAGAACTCGATCGCGGCCAAGCCGGTCGCGGCATTGATGGTGCCCGAGTTGAAGACGGTTCCGGCGCCACCGACGCTGATGCCGACACCGCTGGCCCCGACGGTGATGGTACCGGTATTCACGATCTGGTTGGTCGTGCTGAAAGAGCTGACGTCGATGCCGATGCCGAACGTGCCGACAGTAATCGTGCCGCTATTGGTGATGGTGTTGGAGTCACCGACCGCGAAGATGCCTTCGGTCGAATCGCCGCCCGTAATCCGCCCGCTGTTTGTGATCGTAGAGGACGAGCCGTTATAGAGGATGCCCCAGCCGACCTGGCCGACAGTGATCGTGCCGCTTTGGCTGATCGTGGCCCTGTCCCCCTGGATCGAAATGCCGGCCGTTCCGTTGTCCCCCACCGTGATCGTGCCGCCATTGATGATCTTCGAGTCATCACCCAACACGGCAATACCGACGCCCAAATCGCCGGCCGTGATCGAGCCGAAATTGCTGGCGGTCTGGAAATCGCCTTGCATGAAGATGCCGGCGGCGTTCTGCCCGACCGCGATCCTGCCGGTGGCCGTGTTCGTGATCGTGTTGTTGTTGCTGATCGCCAGAATGCCGCCGGAGAAGCCGCTGGAATCGCCGACCGTGATCGCGCCGGCATTGGTCACGGTCACGCTGCCGAACGCAAAGATCCCGATCGAATCGTCGACGCCGGTGATCGTGCCCGTCGCGGTGTTCGTAATGGTGTTAGTGCTGTTGATCTGGCCGGCGAAGACACCTACGCCCGACGCACCGATCGACAGCGCCCCGGTGTTGGTGACGGTGTTGCTGTCGCCGACCGAGATCGCTGCGCCGTTATCACCTGTCGTGATCGTTCCGGCATTGGCGACGATGTTGTGGTCGATCACCTGGATGCCGAGGCCGTTGTCGAGCACCGTGATGGTGCCGTTGTTGGTCACGGTGTTGGTGTTTCCGGCAGCGATACCGGTCAGACCCGAGCCTGCCGACAGCGTCCCGTTATTGGTGACGGTGCTCGAATTGTTGACGCCGATCGAGAGCGCGCCGTTGTCGTTTACGGTCGCGCCGGAGAGCACGTTGACATTGAGGCTGTCGACGCCGGCTCCGGCCTGAAAACCGTCCGTATCCGTGCCGCTGCAAGTGACAGTCTGGCCGCTGGTGGCGGGATCGGGCGCGCAGAGCGCGTTGGCGGGCGTCGCGCAAAGGCTGAGGCCGACGAAGACCGCCGATACGCCTATGAGCGACCAGTGACGGATCGGCGCAGTCGATCCTGCCGCCTCCCTGGCCCCTCGCCTTGCACGCCACACCCCCATTCCCAGCAATTCCGCCGGGAACTTAGGCCATAGCGAGGCTCCGTAGAACTACGGCGACGCCGGAATGCGTCCGTTTGGCACACAACCGAAGCAGAATCTGAGCGTCATGTTGCAACCGCGCCACGGTTTTGCGCGGCCAATCGTCTCATTCTGCGCATGACTGGGCGCGCATCCGCGACGGCTCAGTAATTGCTGGCCGCCGCCTCATTGGGGATGCCGTCAATCGGGCACTCGTCGGTGCCCGGCGTCGAGCGGGTCATCGCCTCGACCATGTCGCGCGTGCCTTCGGGATCCTTGATCCAGTTCTTGTAGAAATCATATGGGCAGGCCGCGACGCCACGCGGGCTGTCGCCGGAGTTGATCATGCCGGTGTAGCCGCGGTGAACCAGCTTGTAGAGATGGTTCTGCGACTGGCCGTTGCGGCGCGCGTCGCGGATCAGATGTTTCGACAGCTGCGCGTACTGGATGCCGTAATCCTCTTCGCCGCACTCGCCGAGGGTGCGACCATCGAAGCCGATGATCGCGGAGTGGCCGAAATAGGAATAGACGCCATCGAAGCCGGCGGCGTTGGCGACGGCGACATAGACGTTGTTGGCCCAGGCCATGGCCTTGGAGATCATGACCTGCTGCTCCTTGGCCGGATACATGTAGCCCTGGCAACGCACAATCAGCTCGGCGCCCTTCATGGCGCAGTCGCGCCAGATCTCCGGATAATTGCCGTCGTCGCAGATGATCAGGCTGACCTTGAGGCCCTTCGGGCCTTCGGAGACATAGGTGCAATTGCCGGGATACCAGCCTTCGATCGGCACCCACGGCATGATCTTGCGATACTTCTGCACGATCTCACCCTTGTCGTTCATCAGAATCAGGGTGTTGTAGGGCGCCTTGTGCGGATGCTCCTCATGGCGTTCGCCGGTGAGCGAGAACACGCCCCACACTTTCGCCTTGCGGCAGGCCTCCGCGAAGATCGCCGTTTCCTCGCCCGGCACCACGGACGCGGTCTCGTACATCTCCTTGGAGTCGTACATGATCCCTTGCGTGGAATATTCCGGGAAGATCACGAGGTCCATGCCGGGCAGGCCGACTTTCATGCCGACGATCATGTCGGCGATCTTGCGGGCGTTATCGAGCACCTCGGCCTTGGTATGCAGGCGGGGCATCTTGTAGTTCACCACTGCGACGCCGACCGTGTCGTTGCTGCTGGAGATGTCACCGTGAAGCATGTTGAGCGCTCCTGTACTTTATTTGTTTGATGTTGGCGTGTGGCGTTAGTGGCTGATCATCCAGGGCCGCGCTGTCGGAAAGCCCTTGGCGCCGCTTTTGGTCTTGGTCATCAGCCGCGCCGGCTTTTTCCTGTCCGCCGAGCTCTTGTCTTTGACCGTCTTGCCCGAGGAACAGCAACCGCAGCCGGGGCCATGCGAGGCCTTGTATTGCGCCAGCGTCTGCGGCGCGTGCGAGCTGCGCTCGTTGACGGCGTGCGCCTTGCGCTTCTCCGCCGGCATGCAGAAGAAATTCGGCGCGGTCAGGATCACCCGCGGCGCCATGGTCTCGCAGTGCGGGCAGCTCTGCGGATCGTCGCATTCCGCCATCGGGCGCAGATCCTTGAAGGGACCACAGTCGTCACAGAGATATTCGTAGACCGGCATCGCATCATCCCCAACGCGTGTTCAACACAGCTCACTGCTACCGCCCATGCGGCGACAGCCCCTCTCCCCGTGAGAACGGGGAGAGGGAGCGCAGCGTCACTTGTCCGGCGAGATCGGCATCTGGATATCGCCGGTGATGTGCTTGATGGGACCGGCCGCCGACGGCATCACGTCGAAGTCGAAGATCTCCGTTGGCAGCCACAGCGTGGCGCAGGCATTGGGTACGTCCACGACACCGGAGATGTGGCCCTGGCACGGCGCCGTGCCGAGGATCGAATAGGCCTGGGCGCCGGAGTAGCCGAACTTCTTCAGATACTCGATGGCATTGAGACAGGCCTGGCGATAGGCGATGTGGACGTCGAGATAATGCTGCTTGCCGGCCTCATCGACCGAGATGCCTTCGAAGATCAGATAGTCCTTGTAGTTCGGCGTGATCGGCGACGGCTTGAAGATCGGGTTCTTGATGCCGTATTTCGACATGCCGTCCTTGATCACCTCGACCTTGAGGTGCAGCCAGCCGGCCATTTCGATCGCGCCGCAGAAGGTGATCTCGCCGTCGCCCTGGCTGAAATGCAGATCGCCCATCGAGAGACCAGCGCCCGGCACGTAGACCGGGAAATAGATCTTCGAGCCGCGCGAGAGATCCTTGATGTCGCAATTGCCGCCGTGCTCGCGCGGCGGCACGGTGCGCGCGCCCTCCGCGCCGATCTTGGCCTTGGCATCGCCCTTGGCGCGACCGCCATGGGCGGTCGGCGCGAACGGCGGGTTGGCAAGGCCGGGCACGCGGGTCGGGTTGGTCGAGATCAGCTCGGCCTCGCGCTTGTTCCACGTCTCCAGCATCTTCGGATCGGGCAGACAGCCGATCAGGCCGGGATGGATCAGGCCGGCGAAATTCACGCCGGGCACGTGGCGCGACGAGGTGTAGAGGCCCTTGATGTCCCAGATCGACTTCTGCGCCAGCGGGAAATGGTCGGTGAGGAAGCCGCCGCCATTCTGCTTGGAGAAGAAGCCGTTAAAGCCCCACAGGCTCTCCTTGAGCGGGCCGACGTCGAGCAGGTCCACGACGAGAAGATCGCCGGGCTCGGCGCCCTTGACGCCGATCGGACCGGAGAGGAAGTGCACGATCGACAGGTCGATGTCGCGCACGTCGTCGGCGGAATCGTTGTTCTTGATGAAGCCGCCGGTCCAGTCATACGTCTCGATGATGAAATCGTCGCCGGGATTGACCCAGGCCACGATCGGGATATCGGGGTGCCAGCGGTTGTGCACCATGTCATTTTCGTAAGCCGACTTGGTGAGATCGACCTTGATCAGTGTCTCTGGCATCGAGATGCTCCCCTTTTACTACGGTTGGTTAGACGGACAGATATTTCGAGACCTGTGCGGCATCGACGGCGTCGCGCGGATCGTCGCGCACGATCTCGCCGTTCTCGATCACCAGCACACGGTCGGCGATATCGAGCGCGAAGCTCAGGACCTGCTCGGACACGACGATCGAGAGCCCCTTCTCGTCGCGGATGCGCTTCAGGGTGCGCGCCATCTCCTTGATGATCGAGGGCTGGATGCCTTCGGTCGGCTCGTCCAGCAGCAGCACCTTGGGCTTGGTCGCGAGCGCCCGCGCAATCGCGAGCTGCTGCTGCTGGCCGCCGGAGAGGTTGCCGCCGCGGCGGCCCTTCATCTCCAGCAGCACCGGAAACAATTCGTAGATGTCTTCAGGCACCTCGGATCCGCCGGAGACGACGAGACCGGTCTCGATGTTCTCCTTCACCGTCATGGTGGAGAAGATCATGCGGCCCTGCGGCACATAGGCGAGGCCCTTGGCGACGCGCTCGTAGCTCGGCAGGCTACCCAGCTCGGCACCGTCCATGGTCACCGAGCCGCTCTTGGTCGGCAGGATGCCCATCAGCGATTTCATCAGCGTGGTCTTGCCCATGCCGTTGCGGCCCATGATCGCGACGATCTCGTTCGGCGCGACCTTGACGTTGAGCCCGTGCAGCACCTCGCTCTGGCCGTAGGCGACGTGGAGATCGGAAATTGCCAGCATCAGCACGCTCCTTAGTGGCCGAGGTAGACTTCAACGACCTTGGGGTCGTTCTTGACTTTCTCCATGGTGCCTTCCGAGAGGATCTGGCCCTGGTGGAGCACGGTGACCTTGTGCGCGATGTCCTCGACGAACTTCATGTCGTGCTCGATCACCAGCACCGAGCGGTTCTTGATGATGCGGTTGAGCAGCTCGGCGGTCTTGGCGCGTTCGGACACGCTCATGCCGGCGACAGGCTCGTCCAGCATCAGGAGGTCCGGGTCCTGGATCAGCAGCATGCCGATCTCGAGCCATTGCTTCTGGCCGTGGCTGAGCAGGTCGGCATTCATGTGCAGCCGGTCCTTCAGGAAGATCATCTCGGCGACCTCGTGCACCCGGTCGCGCACGGCGGCATCGCGGGTGAAGGTCAGCGCGCCGAACACGGAGCGGCCGCGCGGATAGGAGATCTCGAGATTCTCGAACACGGTGAGATCGTCGTAGATCGACGGGTTCTGGAACTTGCGCCCGACCCCGGTCTTGACGATCTCGTTCTCTCTCATCCGCGTCAGCTCCTTGCCGCGAAACTGGATCGAGCCAGACGTGGCTTTGGTCTTGCCGCAGATCAGGTCGAGCACGGTGGTCTTGCCGGCGCCGTTGGGGCCGATGATGACGCGGATCTCGTTCTCGTCGACGTAGAAGGAGAGATCGTTGACCGCCTTGAACCCGTCGAACGAGACGGTGAGCGCTTCGACGGCGAGCAGGAATTCCTTGGGCTGATGACCGACGAGCATGACCTATCTCCTCACTGCCGGCGTGGCATCGGCATCGTGATGACCGACGAGCATGACCTATCTCCTCACTGCCGGCGTGGCATCGGCATCGTGATGACCGACGAGCATGACCTATCTCCTCACTGCCAGCGTGGCATCGGCATCGTGATGACCGACGAGCATGACCTATCTCCTCACTGCCAGCGTGGCATCGGCATCGTGATGACCTACGAGCATGACGATCTCCTCACTCCGCCGGGGCGCCGTCGGCGACCGAGCTGTCGGTCCAGCCGTCGGGTTTCGATTTGCGCGAGGCGATCAGGCGATCGATGCGCGGCTGCACATAGTCGCCCCAGATCCCGGCAAGACCGTTCGGGAAGGCCAGCACCACGGCGATGAACAGGCCGCCGAGGCCGAACAGCCACAATTCAGGGAAGGTTTCCGACAGGCTGGTCTTGGCGAAGTTGACCAGCAGCGTGCCGTAGATCGCGCCCAGGATCGACAGCCGGCCGCCGACCGCGGTGTAGATCACCATCTCGATCGACGGCACGATGCCGACGAAGGACGGTGACATGAAGCCGACATTGAGCGCGAACATGGCGCCGCCGATCGCGGCGAACACGGCGGCGATGCAGAAGGCGAATATCTTGAAGTTCGCGACGCTGTAGCCGGAGAAGCGGACGCGGTCCTCCTTCTCCCGCATCGCGACCAGGATGCGCCCGAGCTTGGAGTGGCGGACGAACTGCGCGATCATGATGCAGACGAACAGGCAGCCGACCTCGAAGAAGTACAGCACGATCTTGGCGTGGTCGGGCCGGATGTCCCATCCCTTCAGCGTGCGCAGATCGGTCATGCCGTTGATGCCGCCGGTGTAGCCCTGCTGGCCCACGATCAGGATCGTCAGAATGGCGGCGACCGCCTGGGTGATGATGGCGAAATAGGTGCCGCCGACGCGGCGCTTGAACATCGCGGTGCCGATGATCCAGGCAAAGATGCCGGGCACGAGGATGATGGCGGCGATGGTGAAGGTGAGGCTGTTGAAGGGCTTCCAGAAGAACGGCAGCGCCGTGATCTGATTCCAGTCCATGAAGTCGGGGATGCCGGGCGTGGATTGGATCTTGGTGTTCTCTACGCTCGACGCCTCGAGCTTGAGGAACATGGCCATGCAGTAGCCGCCGAGCCCGAAGAACACGCCCTGGCCGAGGCTCAGGATGCCGCCATAGCCCCAGCAGATCACCAGCCCCAGCGCGACGAAGGCGTAGGTCAGATATTTTGCGACGAGGTTGAGCCTGAAGACATCCAACGTGAGCGGCAGCACCACCACGAGGAACACCGCGAGCACGAGAATTCCGATCAGCTCCGATCGATTGAAGAACCGATTGTCGGTCATAACATCAGCCCCATTTTCTCACTTGCGGACCTTGAGGGCGAACAGCCCCTGCGGCCGCAGCATCAGGATTCCGACAACGGCGAGCAGCGTCAGCACCTTGGCCATCGAGCCCGACATGAAGAACTCGAGGGTCGATTGCGTCTGCGAGATCGAGAAGGCCGAGGCGATGGTGCCGAGCAGGCTGGCGGCGCCGCCGAACACGACCACGAGGAAGGTATCGACGATGTAGAGCTGGCCGGAGGTCGGCCCGGTCGAGCCGATCATGGTGAAGGCGCTGCCGGCAATGCCGGCGATCCCGCAGCCGAGGCCGTAGGTGTAGCGATCAACTTTTTCGGTGTTGATGCCGACGGCGCCGGCCATGATGCGGTTCTGCACGACGGCGCGGACCTGGCGGCCCCAGCGCGACTTGTACATCACATAGGCGACGCCGACGGTGATCAGGACGGTGAGGCACATCACGAAGACGCCGTTGATCGGCACTTCGATGCTGTCGGTGACGTGCAGCGATCCGAGCATCCATTGCGGCAGCTCGACGCCGACCTCGCGCGCGCCGAACACGGAGCGATAGGCCTGCTGCAGCATCAGGCTGAGGCCCCAGGTCGCCAGCAGCGTATCGAGCGGGCGCTTGTAGAGGTGCCGTATCAGCACCCATTCCACCAGCATGCCCAGCGCACCGGAGGCGAGGAAGGCAAGGATCATCGCAAGGAAGAAGTAGCCGCCGAAAAGGCTCGGCATGTAGGTCTGAAACAGATTGGAGGTCATCCAGGTGACGTAGGCCCCGAGGATCATGAACTCGCCATGGGCCATGTTGATGACGCCCATCTGGCCGAAGATGATCGCAAGACCGAGCGCCATCAGGACGTAGACCGAGAACAGGATCAGTCCTGCAAAGCCCTGCATGACGAAGATGGAGCCAAGGTCACCAAGCGAGTAGTCGCCGAACATCGATGTCCTCCGTCGGGGAAAGGGTCCCGCGTCGCGATGCAGACTCGCGACGCGGGGGTCTTGGGCATGGACTTGCGATCCACACCAGGGAGCGGTTTTGCCTTGAGGGGAAACGGCGACGGGCGCCGAGACTTACTGGTAGCCCTTGGGGAACGGATCCGGCTCGACGAGATCGGCGGTCTCGTAGATCAGCTCGAACTGGCCATCGAGCTTGGCGCGGCCCACGCGGGTCTTCGACCAGAGGTGATGGTTCTCGTGAATGCGCACATAGCCTTCCGGCGCGCCCTTGAACTCGACGCCCGGCGAAGCCGCCGCGATCTTGTCGACGTCGAAGGAGCCGGCCTTCTCGACCGTCAACTTCCACAGCCATGGGCCGAGATAGGCAGCCTGGGTGACGTCTCCGATCACGGTCTTCTCGCCCCACGCCTTCTTGAACGCCGGCACGAAGGCCTTGTTGTTGGGATTGTCGAGCGACTGGAAGTACTTCATGCAGGCATAGGCGCCTGCGATGTTCTCGCCGCCGATGCCGTCGATCTCGTCCTCGGTGACCGAGATCGTCAGCAGCGGCTGCTTGGCGAGGTCGATGCCGGCGGCCTTGAGCTGTTTGTAGAAGGCGACGTTGGAGCCGCCGACGACGTCGGTGAAGATCACGTCGGGCTTGGTCAGCTTGATCTTGTTGATGACCGAGTTGAACTGGGTCGAGCCCAGCGCGTAGTACTCCTCGCCGACGACCTTGCCCTTCAGCACGTTCTCGACGTGCTTGCGCGCGATCTTGTTCGAGGTGCGCGGCCAGATGTAGTCGGAGCCGATGAAGAAGAAGGTCTTGGCGCCCTTTTCCTTGGCGATCCAGTTCAGGCCGGCGAGGATCTGCTGGGTCGCCTCCTGGCCGGTGTAGATCACGTTCTTGGACTGCTCGAGACCTTCATAGAAGGTCGGGTAGTAGAGCATGCCATTGTACTGCTCCATGACCGGCAGCACGGCCTTGCGCGAGGCCGAGGTCCAGCAGCCCATGATCGCCGCGACCTTGTCGTTGACCAGCAGCTTCTTGGCCTTTTCGGCGAAGGTCGGCCAATCGGAGGCGCCGTCTTCCTGGATGAATTTGATCTTGCGGCCGAGCACGCCGCCCATGGCGTTGATCTGCTCGATGGCGAGCTTCTCGGCTTCGATCGAGCCGGTCTCGGAAATGGCCATGGTGCCGGTGGCCGAATGCAGGATGCCGACCGTGACCTCGGTGTCGGTGACGGCGAGACCCGTGGTGTTGACCGCCGAGGTCGCCGGGGCCTGCGCGAAAGACGCCCGCGGCAGCATCGTGATGGCCGGCACGGCCGCCATTCCCATCAATAGTTTACGCCGGAGCGGCGACAACAGGCCCTTGTTTGCTTCGTCTGACATGAGCACCCCACTTTTGTTCGAGGACACGCGATTGGTGCCGTGAGGATGGCTCGAATTTGTGCAGCGCAAGCATACGCAAGATCGCGTATACTGCACCGCAAAATACCGACGTAGGCTTTTGGTACGGGATTTGCGAGGGCTCCGGGTCCGTATCGGGAGTGGGGTAAAGAGTGGCAGGGCGGCAGCGAATAGACCGCGTCAGGCGCCAGTACAACCAATGGGTTGCCAACCAGACGCTGGAAGACTACGCGCTGCGCTTCACCGCCAAGAGCGCGCGGCGATGGTCCGCCGCCCGTGTCGCCAACACCGCGATCGGCGCGATCTCCTTCCTGGTGCTCGAGGCGATCGGCGGCACCATCACCCTCAATTACGGCGTCACCAACGCCGCGGCCGCGATCCTCGTCGTCTCCGCCATCATCTTCTGCTGCGGCGTGCCGATTGCCTATCATGCCGCCAAATGCGGCATCGACATCGACCTCCTGACCCGAGGTGCCGGCTTCGGCTATATCGGCTCGACCGTGACGTCGCTGATCTACGCCTCCTTCACCTTCATCTTCTTCGCGGTCGAGGCGGTGATCCTGGCGACCGCGCTGGAGATGTGCTTGGGGATTCCCCGCCCGATCGGCTATCTCATCAGCGCGGTCGCGATCATCCCGCTTGTGACCTACGGCATCACGCTGATCAGCCGCTTCCAGCTCTGGACGCAGCCGGTCTGGGTCGTCCTGCACATCCTGCCCTTTGTCGCGATCGCCTGGGCCAATCCCCACTCCTTCACGGAGTGGCGCAAATTCTCCGGCGAGCACGGCGACCTCAACGGCCATTTCGATCTGCTGCTGTTCGGCGTGGCGTCGTCCGTGGTGTTCTCGCTGGTGGCTCAGATCGGCGAGCAGGTCGACTTCCTCCGATTCCTGCCGCGCGATCGCCGCGCCTCCAGGGCATCGTGGTGGATCGCGCTGATGAGCGCGGGGCCGGGCTGGATCGTGCTCGGCGCGCTGAAGCTGCTGGCCGGCTCGTTCCTGGCGTTCTTTGCGCTGAGCCACGGCGTGCCGCCCGAAGAGGCCGCCGAGCCCGCGCATATGTATCTCGTGGCGTTTCGGTACGTGCTGTCCGAGCCGGACCTCGCGTTGGCCCTGACCGGCATCTTCGTGGTGCTGTCGCAGATCAAGATCAACGTCACCAACGCCTATGCCGGCTCGATCGCGTGGTCGAATTTCTTCTCGCGCCTGACCCATAGCCATCCCGGCCGCGTGGTCTGGCTGGTGTTCAACGTGATGGTGGCGCTGCTGCTGATGGAGATCGGCGTCTACAAGGCGCTGGAGCAGACGCTGGCGCTCTACTCCAACGTCGCCATCGCATGGGTCGGCGCGCTGGTGTCCGACCTCGTCGTCAACAAGCCGCTCGGCCTGCGTCCGCCGCAGATGGAGTTCAAGCGCGCGCATCTCTACGACATCAACCCGGTCGGCGTCGGCGCCATGACGCTCGCGATCATCGTCTCGATCGCGGCGTTCTACGGCCTGTTCGGCCCGACCATGAAGGCGCTGGCCGCCTTCGTCGCGCTGACGGTCGCCTTCGTCACCGCGCCTGTGATCGCCTGGCTGACGGACGGAAAATTCTACATCGCGCGCAAGCCGAAGCGGAGCTGGGCCAATATCGAGGCGATCCAGTGCTGTATCTGCGAGCACAGTTTTGAGCCGGAGGACACCACCTCCTGCCCCGCCTATGCCGGCCCGATCTGCTCGCTGTGCTGCTCGCTCGACGCCCGCTGCCACGACCTCTGCAAGCCGCATGGACGTGCGCAAGTGCAGTTCTCCGAGGCGCTCAGCAAGATCCTGCCGCGACCGATCTATCAGCGGATCAACTCGCAGTTCGGCCATTACGTCGGCGTGTTCGTGGTCTCCGCCGGTCTCGTCGCGCTGGTGCTGGGGCTGATCTATCTGCAGACCTCGGCGAGCGTGCACGGCGAGAACCTGCTGGTCTCGAACGTGCTGTGGAAGGTGTTCTTCTCGCTCAGCATCATCATCGGCGTGGTCGCCTGGCTGTTCGTGCTGGCGCAGCAGAGCCGCCGCGCGGCGGAAGCGGAGACGCGGCGGCAGACCACGCTCCTGATCCAGGAGATCGACGCGCACAAGCGCACCGACGCCGAGCTGCAGCGCGCCAAGGAGGTCGCCGAATCAGCCAACCTCGCCAAGAGCCGCTATGTCGTCGGCCTCAGCCACGAGCTGCGCTCGCCGCTGAATGCGATCAGCGGCTATGCGCAGCTGCTCGAGCAGGATGCAACGCTCAACACCAAGCCGCGCGACCAGGTCCGCGTCGTCCGCCGCAGCGCCGATCACCTCTCCGGGCTGATCGACGGCATCCTGGACATCTCCAAGATCGAGGCGGGGCGGCTGTATCTGTCCCGCGACGAGGTGCGCCTGAGCGAATTCCTCGACCAACTCGTCGGCATGTTCCGTCTCCAGGCCGCCGCCAAGGGCATCGACTTCGTGTTCAGACGTCCCGCGCATCTGCCGGTCGTGGTCTATGCCGACGAGAAGCGGCTGCGCCAGGTGCTGATCAATTTGCTCTCCAACGCCATAAAATTCACCCAGACCGGCAGCGTGCAGTTCGTCGTGCACTATCGCAGCCCCGTTGCCGAGTTCGAGGTGATCGACACCGGCCCCGGTATCCAGGGCGACGATCTCGAGCGCATCTTCGCGCCGTTCGAACGCGGCGCGCTCGGTGTCGCGCAGCCGCAGACCGGAACCGGCCTCGGGCTGACGATCAGCCGGCTGCTGGCCGGCGTCATGGGCGGCGACATCAAGGTCTCCAGCACGGTCGGCACCGGCTCAACGTTCAAGGTCAAGATCCTGCTGTCGGAGGTCACCAATCCCCAGCGCATCGCGCCGGTGGAGGCGCCGGTTTCCGGCTATCACGGCGCGCGCAAGACCATCCTGATCACCGACGACGACCCCGTGCATCGCGATCTCTTGCGCGAGGTGCTCACACCGCTCGGCTTCATCCTGCTCAGCGCGCCCGACGGCGCGGGCTGCCTGGCGCTGGCGCAACATTGCCGTCCCGATCTGTTCCTGCTCGACATCTCCATGCCGGCCATGGACGGCTGGGCCGTCGCGGAAGCCTTGCGCGCCAGCGGTCATCACCAGGCGCGCATCCTGATGGTGTCCGCAAGCGCGCTGGAGGCTCACGGCACGCCGCTGGCGCAGCCCTTCCATGACGGCTATCTGATGAAGCCGATCGACATTCCGCGGCTGCTGGAGACGATCCGCCAGCTCCTCAAGATCGAATGGCAGTACGGTTCGGACGAGATCGCGGTGCCGTTCTGGCGGCCCGAGAGCGGCTCACGGCCGCCGGCGCGACACATCGAGGCGTTGATCGGGCTCGGCCAGATCGGCTACGTCAAGGGCATCCAGCTCAAGCTGGACGAGATCGGCAGCGAGCATCCGGAGCATGCCGACTTCGTTGCGCAGATGCGGTCGCTGGTCGACCGCTTCGATCTCGACCAGTACATGGCCACATTGAAGACGTTGCATGCTTATGAGCATTGAACCAAAGAAGCGCGACGTCGCGCTCGTTGTGGACGATTCTCCCGAGACGCTGCGGCTGCTCACCGATGCGCTCGACGGCGCCGGCATGACGGTCATGGTGGCGCTCGACGGCGCGGCCGCGATGCGCATCGTCGATCAGATCACGCCCGACATCGTGCTGCTGGATGCCGTGATGCCCGGCATCGACGGCTTCGAGACCTGCCGCCGCCTCAAGCGCGATGCGGGCCTTGCCAACGTCCCCGTGATCTTCATGACCGGCCTTGCCGAAACCGAGCACATCGTGCGCGGACTGGACGCCGGCGGCGTCGACTACGTGACCAAGCCGATCGTGATCGAGGAGATGCTGGCGCGCATCCGCGTTCATCTCGGCAATGCGCGGCTGACCCAGAGCGCGCGCGCCGCGCTCGACGTCTCCGGACGCTTCCTGTTCGCGGTCAACCGGCAGGGCCATTTGCTCTGGGCAACCCCGCAGGCCCAGAAGCTGCTGGCCGATCATCACGGTGCGCAGGCCGACGACTTCGTCCTGCCGCCGTCACTGCTGCAATGGCTGGAGCAGGTCAAGGGCAAGGGCAGCGCGAAGTCGCAAGCCGCCTCCCTGCCCGACAACCCGCAGCTCCGCTTCTACTACATGGGCGAGACCGCGCCGAACGAATTCCTGCTGCGACTGTCCAAGGAAGCCGGCACGGCGCTGCCGCCCGAATTCACCAGCGAGCTCGGCCTCACCACCCGCGAAGGCGAGGTGCTGGCCTGGCTCAGCAAAGGCAAGACCAACCGCGACATCGCGCAGATTTTGGGCCTCAGCCCGCGCACGGTCGACAAGCATCTGGAGCAGATCTATTCCAAGCTCGGCGTGGAGAACCGCACGGCGGCGGCGGCGATTGCCGCAAATGCGACGCGAAGGAATTCGTAGCGGTGCTGCGACTGAGTTGAAACGCCGCTAGCCCAGCCAATGGTGTCGTCCCGGACAAGCGCAGCGAAGCGAAGCGCAGATCCGGGACCCATAACCACAGGGAGAAGTTTGGCGAAGACCCGTGGTGACCAGTTCGCGCCACAACATCTCCCTGGGGTAATGGGTCCTGGCTTTCGCTAGGACGACACCGTGTGAGTGGCAATGCTGTTCAGCCAAACCACCGGTGTCGTCCCGGCGAAGGCCGGGACCCATAACCACCGAACGTGATTTGACGAAGACTTGGAGTTACCAGTCCCGCCCCCAACTTCTCCCTGTGGTTATGGGTCCCGGCCTGCGCCGGGACGACACTGAGTATGTGGTGACGCTTACCACCCCTCACCCATAAACAAACGCCTTGTCATCCAGATCCGTCCTCGGGATCTCGTCCTTCTCGGTCCAGTAGTCCTGGCTGTGCTGCCATTCCGGCTTGTCGCCGCGCTTGGGCAACAGATTCATGTTGCGCATGATGTAGCCCGGATTGAAGTTCTCCGGATCAATCCAGGGCAGGATCGGCATGTTGTGGTCTTCGGGCCGCAAGCTCACCTCGACCTTCTTCTTGCCCTTGGCCTTCATGTGGCCGAGCAGGCGACAGACGAAATCGGCGACGAGATCGACGCGCAGCGTCCAGCTGGCGCGGAAATAGCCGAACACCCAGACCAGGTTCGGCACGCCCGTGAACATCATGCCGCGATAGGTGACGGTGTCGCCGAAGGCGAGCGGCTTGCCGTCGATCTCGAAGGCGATGTCGCCGAGTGCCGAGAGATTGAAGCCGGTCGCGGTGACGACAACATCGGCCTCCAGCAGCTTGCCCGATTTGAGCTGGATGCCGTTCTGGACGAAGCATTCGATCTCGTCGGTGACGACGGAGGCCTTGCCGCTGGCGATGCCCTTGAACAGGTCGGCATCCGGCACGAAGGCGATGCGCTGCCGCCACGGCCGATAGGATGGCGTGAAATGCGTCTCGACGTCGTAGTCGGGACCGAGCACCGCACTGATCTGGCCGATCAGCTCCTTCTTCACATGCTCGGGCTTGGCCAGACAGAGTTTTGTGAACGCGTCCTGCTCGAACAGGATCTTGCGGCGGACGATCTCGTGAATCCAGGCCTCCTCGACTTGAAGCCGGCGCAGCTCCTCGGCGATCTCGATGGCGTTGCGGCCGAGACGGAAATAGGTCGGCGAACGCTGCAGCATGGTGACATGCGCGCAACTGTCCGCGATGTTCGGCACCAGCGTCGCTGCGGTCGCACCGGAGCCGATCACGACGACTTTCTTGCCTGCGAGATCGATATCATCCGGCCAGGTCTGCGGATGGACGATGCGGCCCTTGAAGCGGTCCATGCCCTTCCATTCCGGCGTGTAGCCTTCCGAATGGCGGTAATAGCCCTGGCACATCCAAAGGAAGTTTGCGGTAAAGGTCTTAGCCTCGCCCGTATCGGTGGTCGTCGCCTCGATGGTCCAGAGATTCTGCTCGCTCGACCAGCTCGCGGAATTGATCTGGTGCTTGTAGCGGATGTGCCGGGCAATATCGTTGTCGTCGATCACCTCGCTCATGTAGGCGAGAATCTCCTCGGCGGTCGCGATGGGCGGGCCGACCCAGGGCTTGAAGCTGTAGCCGAAGGTGTGGAGATCGCTGTCCGAGCGGATGCCGGGATAGCGATGCGTGCTCCAGGTGCCGCCAAACGTCGCCTGCGTTTCGAGGATGACGTAGCTCGTACCCGGCAGCTGCTTTTCAATATGGTAGGCGCTGCCGATGCCGGAGATGCCGGCACCGACAATCAGCACGTCGAAATGCTCTGAGGCCTGCTTGGTGGTGGCGTGACTGCGAACAGCGACATTCATTGTTGCTTCTATGCCTTGCTTGTTTTTGTGGCCGTCCTTGACCGGACGACGCGTTTCCTCCGCGACGGGCATGGTCGCCCATCGCGCTTCCGCTTCAAAATGACATAGATCAAGTCGCGGTCAAACTACAACGCCGCACCCCAGCTCCGCGCGGTCTGCAAAATCCAGTCGCGATAGAGCGTGAGCGGCGTGACACCGGTCAGGCCGCCGCAGCCGGCGGCGCCGTTCGGTCCCGTCGACCAGCTGATGAGCCCGACGAGCATCGTGCCACTCGGCTTGTCCTCGAACACCGGACCGCCGGAATCGCCGGTGCAGGCGCCAATTCCATCGCGAACTCCGTTGGTTACGGGATCGACCAGCCGGATCTGCAGCGTGCCCGGCTGCCCCGTGGCGACGAGACCGGCAACGCGCGTCGCGCCGCCGCTCTTGCCGTCACCACGCACAGTGACGCCGATACCGGCGATGACGAAGCGACTGCCGACCTGAATCGGAATAGTCGGCATGCCGACCGGCACCGTCGATTTTCCCTTCAGTGGAATTTCCAGTTGCAGCAGCGCAACGTCGGCGGTGGCGCGATGTGCCTGCATCGCCTGCATGTTGAAGTTCGGATGGATCGCGACGGTACGGACGTTGAGCAATTGCGGCGCGCCGTCGGCACCGCGATCGACGATCTTGTAGTCCGCGCCGGGCTGCACACAGTGGGCCACCGTCAGCACGACCTTCGGGGCAATCAGCGTGCCGGTGCAGAAATTGCCGCGCGAGCCGACGATGGTGACGACCGCGCGCGCGACGCCATCGGCCTGCGGCGTGCCGCCGCCGACGATGGCGTGAGCGGGTGTTGCGAGCAGCAGCGAGGCTGCGACGAACGTGGCAAGCTTCTTCATGGGAACACGCATCGGCATTGGTGAAGGCGGACGATTGCTTCGGACTGGCTCTTGCCGATAGCGCATGCTAGCCCTCTTGGAAAGGAATTGACGAGGGTAGGATCGTGGCGATCGAGGCGGTGATCTTTGATTTTGGCGGCGTGCTGACGAGCTCGCCGTTCGAGGCGTTCACGCGATTCGAGACCGCGCGCGGCCTGCCCGCCGATATCATCCGGCGCACCAACGCGGCCAACCATCTGGAAAATGCTTGGGCCAAATTCGAGCGGGCCGAGGTCGATATCGAGACCTTCGATCGTTTGTTCGCCGAGGAATCGCTCGCGCTCGGCGCCGAGGTCCGCGGCCGCGACGTGCTGCCGCTGCTCCAGGGCGATCTGCGCCCCGAGATGGTCGAGGCCTTGAAGCGCATCAAGGCGCAATTCAAGACGGGCTGCATCACCAACAATCTGCCGGCCAACGCCATCGGCAGCATGACGGGACGCTCGCTCTACATCGCCGAGGTGATGGTGCTGTTCGACCACGTCATCGAATCCGCCAAGATCGGCCTGCGCAAGCCCGACCCGCGCATCTATCGGCTGATGGTGGAGACGCTGAAGGTCGATCCGAGGAATTGCGTGTATCTCGATGATCTCGGCGTGAATTTGAAGCCCGCGCGCGAAATGGGCATGACCACGATCAAGGTGACGAGTGGCGCGCAGGCGATTGCCGAGCTTGAGACGGCGACTGGATTGAAGCTAACCTAGTTTGCAAATGCCGTAGGGTGGGCAAAGCGGAGCGTGCCCACCATAAGCAGATGGTGGGCACGGCGCTTCCGCGCCTTTGCCCACCCTACGGGAGCCTACTCCGCCGCAGCCGCGATCCGCTCCGGAAACGCCGCGGCCAGCGCGGCACGATCGGGCTTAAGCACACCGCGCTCGGTGATGAGACCGGTGACGAGCCGCGCCGGCGTCACGTCGAAGGCATAGTTCGCGACCGGTGAGCCCTCAGGCACGATGCGCACCGTTTCCAATCGGCCATCGGCGGTGCGGCCGGTCATATCGGTGACCTCGGC
The DNA here is from genome assembly GCF_007830635.1 of Bradyrhizobium huanghuaihaiense. Taxonomy (GTDB): domain Bacteria; phylum Pseudomonadota; class Alphaproteobacteria; order Rhizobiales; family Xanthobacteraceae; genus Bradyrhizobium; species Bradyrhizobium huanghuaihaiense. The sequence continues at coordinate 145,017 of NZ_VLLA01000001.1, forward strand.
TCCACTGCGCTGCTCGATCGGAATGTCCCTGATACCGTCACTCACGGCAAAATCGATCGTCGGCGACGGCAGCGCGACGTAGAACGGCACGCCGTTGTCGTGCGCGGCGAGCGCCTTGAGATACGTACCGATCTTGTTGCAGACATCGCCGTTGGCGGCGACGCGGTCGGTGCCGACGATGGCGAGATCGACCATGCCGTGCTGCATCAGATGCCCGCCGGTATTGTCGGGGATCACGGTGTGCGGCACGCCGTGATGGCCGAGCTCCCAGGCGGTGAGCGAGGCGCCCTGGTTGCGCGGCCGCGTCTCGTCGACCCAGACATGGACCTTGATGCCGCGCTCATGCGCGAGATAGATCGGTGCCGTCGCCGTGCCCCAGTCGACGGTGGCGAGCCAGCCGGCGTTGCAATGGGTCAGCACGTTGACCACTTCGCCCGGCTTCTTCGCCGCGATCGCTTCGATCAGCGCAAGGCCGTTGCCGGCAATGCCGCGGTTGATCTCGACGTCCTGCTCGACGATCTCGTCGGCGCGCGCATAGGCGGCCTCTGCCCGTTCCAGCGGATCGATCGGCGCGAGCGCCGTGCGCATCTCGTCCAGCGCCCATTTCAAATTGATCGCGGTCGGCCGCGCCACGACGAGCGTGTCGTAGGCCCGCTTCAGGCCGGCATCGGAGGCATCCTCGCGCATCGCGAGCGCCATGCCATAGGCCGCGGTCGCACCGATCAGCGGCGCGCCGCGCACCAGCATGTCGCGGATCGCGACGGCCGCGTCCTCGCACGACGTCAGACGCGCGATGACGAATTCATGCGGCAGCCGGCGCTGGTCGATCGCGCCGACCGACCAGCCGTCGCGCTCGCGCCAGATGCTGCGGAAATGCTTGCCGTCGACCTTCATGGCATTCTGCCTTTCGTATCACGCCCGCAGGATGCGCCCGGCCACCGCATCGAGCTTCTTCAGGAGCTCGGGATCGCGCGCCTCGGGCGCCGTGATCAGCGCGGTGTCGAGCGCGCGGTCCGAACCGATCGGGCACGGCTCGTGCTCGCGCGGGAAATCCTTCGCCAGCCGCGCCACCAGCGCCTTGGCCTTGTCGGCGTTCGAGGTCAAGACGCGGATGATGTCCTGCACGGTGACGGCATCATGATCGGGATGCCAGCAGTCGAAATCCGTCACCATCGCGACGGTAGCGTAGCAAATCTCGGCCTCGCGCGCGAGTTTTGCTTCGGGCATGTTGGTCATGCCGATCACCGAATAGCCCAGCGTCTTGTAGGTCATGCTCTCCGCATAGGTGGAGAATTGCGGCCCTTCCATGCAGACATAGGTGCCGCCGCGCGCAATCGCGAGACCTTCCGCTTCAGCGGCCGCGGCAAGATGGATGCGCAGCCGCGGCGAGACCGGGTGCGCCATCGACACATGCGCGACACAGCCGCGGCCGAAGAACGAGCTCTCGCGCTTGTGGGTGCGATCGACGAACTGGTCGATGAGGACGAAGGTGCCGGGCGGCAGTTCCTCCTTGAAAGAGCCGCAGGCTGACAGCGAGATCAGGTCGGTGACTCCGGCCCGTTTGAGGACGTCGATATTGGCGCGGTAATTGATGTCGGAGGGCGACAGCCGGTGGCCCTTGTCGTGCCGCGGCAGGAACACGATCGGCAGCCCGGCGATGGAGCCGCGCCTTAAAGGCGCCGACGGCTCGCCCCAGGGGCTCTCGATCACCTCTTCGCGCGCGCCCTCGAGACCCGGCAGATCGTAAATGCCGGAGCCACCGATGATGCCCAATACCGCCTGCGTCATACCCGCTCCACCCTGTTCGCCACGTGCGACATGGTTAAAGCTATGCCAGTTTTGCGGCGGTTTTGGAACGGGGGTGGTGGGGAGATGGCGGGGGATGGCGGCGTCGTGAGAGGCTGGGAGCGCTTGCCACTCACTCGGCGTCGTCCCCGCGAACGCGGGGACCATAGCCACAGGCCGCGATTTGGCGAAGGCTAGTCGTTCGGTACTGCGACCGTCAACAATCGATAGATTTCGCGGTATGGGTCCCTGCGTTCGCAGGGACGACACCGGGGGCGGAGTTGCGTCCTTACCTTACGCCGCGGTCGCGAGCCGCAGCTGCGTTGCGACCATGCGCTCCAGCGTCTCGACCGACTGGAAATTCTCCGGTGTGATCTCGGACTGCGGGATGGTGAAGTCGAACTCGGCTTCGACGCCGAGCATGAGATTGACCATGTCCATCGAGGTCAGGCCGACGTCGACGAGCTTGGCCGACGGGGCGACGTCGGCGGACAGTGCGTTCTGCGCCAGGATGCCCTTCACCAGCTTGATGATGCGATTGCGCAATTCGGGTTCGAAGGCCTGCATCGATAAATTCCCATCTGTCTATGAAAGGTCGGGCCGGACTGCCGGGTACGATGGGCAGGGACGGCCGATCCCGCAATGGGCGTCACCATTACTTCGCGTTTCTTAGTAAACGATGACTCAGATTGTCCGAAATTCATGCCTCTTCCAGTTCACTAACGCGATCGAGGAAATCCGGGGGATGCGAAAAACCGGACCTTAACTGTCCATTCGGAATTGGAGTTCGTTTACCCTCTATTTCATCGACGAATTTGAATTAAATCCGTAGCCTCGTCTCACAAGCAAAGATGGTCGGAGGATCGCTTTACACGGCATCGCGAATGATGCCGGCGATCCTGAACGGCAAACCGGAGGCGGACGAGTATGAACGTGCGTGAAGCTGTTCTCACTGTCGACGAAACGGAAGCTAGCTTCCTCGAGCAGGGTCCCTCCCTGATCGAGCGCGCCGCCCGGACCGCCGCGGCGGCCGCGGCCGATGCAGACGGCGTCGATCGCGATGCCCGCTTCCCGCATAAAGCCTTCGACGTCGCGCGCGAGCAGAAGCTGCTCGGCGTCATGATCCCGGTCGAGTTCGGCGGCTACGGCGCCTCGATCCATGACGTCACCGACGTTTGCTACACGCTCGGGCGTTCCTGCGCCTCGACCGCAATGATCTACGCGATGCACACGACCAAGGTCGCCTGCGTCGTCAGGCACGGCCACGGCATCCCCTGGATGGAAACCATGATGCGCCGGGTCGCGCGTGACCAGTGGCTGCTCGCCTCCTCCACTACCGAAGGCCAGAACGGCGGCAACATCCGCGCCAGCGCCGCCGCCGTCGACCACGCCGGCGACACCGTCTCGCTGGTGCGCGACGCCACCGTGATCTCCTACGGGGCCGAGGCCGACGGCCTCGTCACCATCGCCCGCCGCGCCACCGAGGCCGCCGCCTCCGACCAAGTCCTGCTGGCGCTCGCCAAGGACGATTATTCGCTGAAGCAGACGCAAGGGTGGGAAACACTCGGCATGCGCGGCACCTGCTCGACCGGTTTCGAGCTGAAGGTCGATTGTCCCGCCGACCGTGTCTTCCCTGAAGCCTATGACAAGATCCACGCCCAGACCATGACGCCCTTTGCGCATCTGTGCTGGGCGTCGGCCTGGGCCGGCATTGCGGCAGCCGCGGTGACGCGCGCGCAGGCCTTCATCCGCAAGGCGGCCCGCGCGTCCGGCGGCCAGATGCCGCCGGCGGCCGCGCATTTCACCGCCGCAAAGATGTCGCTCGCAAAACTGCGCGCGCTAATTTCGGCCAACATCGACACCTTTTCCCGCGCCGAGCATGACGAACGCGCGCTCGGCTCGCTCGATTTCCAGTCCTCGATCACGCTGTTGAAGGTGCAGGCCTCCGAGCTCGCGGTCGAAACCGTGATGCATGCGATGCGCACCGCGGGCCTGTCCGGCTACCGCAACGACGGCGAGTTCACCATGGGCCGTCACCTTCGCGACGTGCTGTCGTCGCCGATCATGATCAACAACGACCGCATTCTGGCCAACGCCGCGACCTCGACGCTGATGAGCGGCGTGCCATCGAGCCTTCATGACTGACGTGCCTTCCCGACCAGATCAACAAGAACAATTTCGAGATAGCAGGACATCGACCCATGAATATTGCCGTCCTCCCCAATTCGCCTGAAACCGCGCCGCAAATCGTCGATCCGCTCGATCATCTCGCCGACAAGCTGTTCCACCGCATGGGCTCGGACGGCGTCTACGCCCGCACCGCGCTCTATGAGGGCATTGTCGAGAAGCTCGCGGCGCTGATCACTGGCCATCGCGAGGCCGGCACCGAAGCCTTGCGCTTCCCGCCGGTGATGAGCCGAGCGCAGCTGGAGAAATCCGGCTATCTCAAGAGCTTCCCGAACCTGCTCGGCTGCGTCTGCGGCCTACACGGCACCGAGCGCGAGATCAACGCGGCGGTGAGCCGGTTCGATGCCGGCGGCGACTGGACCACGTCACTGTCGCCCGCCGACCTCGTGCTGTCGCCGGCGGCCTGCTATCCCGTCTATCCGATCGCGGCGAGCCGCGGCCAGTTGCCGAAGGGCGGCCTGCGCTTCGACGTTGCCGCCGACTGCTTCCGCCGCGAGCCGTCGAAGCATCTCGACCGGCTGCAATCGTTCCGGATGCGTGAATATGTCTGCATCGGCACGCCCGACGACGTCGCCGATTTCCGCGAGCGCTGGATGGTGCGCGCGCAGAAAATCGCGACCGATCTCGGCCTGACCTTCCGCGTCGACTATGCCAGCGATCCCTTCTTCGGCCGCGTCGGTCAGATGAAGGCGGTGAGCCAGAAGCAGCAGCAGCTCAAGTTCGAGCTTCTGATCCCGCTGCGCTCGGAGGAGCAGCCGACCGCCTGCATGAGCTTCAACTATCACCGCGAGCATTTCGGCACGACCTGGGGCATCCAGGACGCCAATGGCGAGCCGGCGCACACTGGCTGCGTCGCCTTCGGCATGGACCGCCTGGCCGTCGCCATGTTCCACACCCACGGCACCGATCTCTCCGCCTGGCCCGCCAAGGTGCGGGGCATGCTGGGCCTGCAGCCGCAAGCCGCGGCAGAAGCTCATGGCGAAGGCTGGCGCTAGAGCATAATCCCGAAAAGATCATGCTGAAACGATAGACCAAACGAGGCCGACCATTTCCACGGGCAAGACGAGCGTGATCCATACCAAGGTCCGTTGCCGCGAGATCACCGAGTCCGACGTCGAGAAGATCGCGGACTTGCTGACGCGCGGCTTCGTCGGCCGCTCACGCGAATACTGGATGCAGGGCCTGCGCCGGCAAGCCTTCCGGCCCGTGCCGGAAGGCTATCCGCGCTTCGGCTACATGCTCGACAACGACGGCGAGCCCGTCGGCGTGCTGCTGCTGATCTACACGACGCGAAAGCACGGCGAAGAGACCGCCATCCAGTGCAATTTGTCGAGCTGGTATGTCGATCCGGCCTACCGCAACTACGCTCCGTTCCTGACCAAGGTCGCGCAGCGGCACAAGGACGTCACCTATCTCAACATCAGCCCGGCGCCGTGGACCTGGCCGATCATCGAGGCCCAGGGTTTTCGCAATTACTGCCGCGGCATCTTCTTCTCGGTGCCGGCGCTGGCGCGCGCCCCGCGCTGGAGCAAGATCGAGGTGATCTCCCAGCACGCCAAGGCGATCGACGGGCTTTCCCAGGACGAGACCGAGCTCCTGACACGGCATGCGCGTTACAGTTGCCTCAGCATCGTCTGCCGCACTCCGAAGGGAACGTTCCCCTTCATCCTGCAACCGGTGCGCATCCGCCGCGGCTTCATCGCGCCGCCCGCGATGAAGCTGATCTACTGCCGCAGCGCCGCCGAGTACGCCGAATGCGCCGGCCGCATCGGCCGGCTGCTGCTGCGGCTCGGCAAGATCTCGGTGGCGGTCGATGCCAACGGCCCGATTCCCGGTCTCGCCGGCATCTACACCGAACGGCGAGGCCGCAAATATTTCAAAGGCCCGCACCGGCCGCAGCTCGCCGACCTCACGGATACGGAGCTCGTGCTGTACGGGCCGTAGGCACGGTGTCGTCCCGGCGAAGGCCGGGACCCATACCGCGTGATCTATCGATAAGCGCAGGGTGCTGGTACCGCGGGAAGACCTGTTCACTGCTAGTCTTCGCCAAACTTCTCCCTGTGGTTATGGGTCCCGGCCTTCGCCGGGACGACAGCGGAATTTGTTGCGCGCTCGGCCGACTCTGGCTTGCGAGCGCCTCAGCATGCTCGCGGACCAAACAAGTTCTCTCCATCGCGAGTCACCCTCCGTAAACTACTGCGCTTAAGGGAATTTTCCCGCCTCTTCGCTACCCTCGGCAGCGGAATTACGTTGCGTTAAGTCTATTGCCCGCCGAGATCATGCCGACCCCATGACGTCGACCCGCGACAACGAGCTTGGTGCACGCCGCGAGCAGGGCCCGGAGGCCCTGGTCGCGCTGAGCCAGCTTGCGCTCGATCGCATGGAGCAAGGCGTCTGCGTTTACGATGCCGACAACAGGATCGTGCTGGTCAACCAGCGCTACCTCTCGCTCTTCGACCTGTCCGCCGAAATCGTGCGCATCGGTACGAGCTACCGCGAGGTACTCGCGCACAGTGCGAGCCGCGGCAACTTCCCGGAGATTGAGCTCGACGCGCTGTATTCGGCGCGGATCGCAGAGATCGCAGGCGGCAAGCCGTTCCGGACCGAGCAGCGGCTGGCAAGCGGCCTCGTCATGTCCCTCGAGCTGAAGCCACTTCCGGGCGGCGGCTGGATGACGATCTGCGACGACGTCAGCCGCCTTTCCCGGCTCGAGGCGGAATTGCACGTGCAGACCGAACGCAGCCAGCATGCGCTCGCCAACATGTCGCACGGCCTCATCATGTATGGCGCAGACAGCCGCGTCGTCCTGTGCAACGAGCGCTTCCTGAAGCTCTACAATCTCGACCCCGACATCGTAAAACCCGGCGTCGCACACAGCACGGCCATCGAGCACTGGCTCGCGCGCGGTAACGTGGCGGGCATGGCGGCGGAGGAATTCCACGACACCAGGCTCGAGGACGTGCGCGCCAGGAAGGCGAAGACCCTGCTGGTGATGCGCTACGACGGGCGGATGGTGCAGGCGGTCTCCCGCTTCCTTCCCGACGGCGGCTGGGTGACGGTGCACGAAGACGTCACCGAACGGCTGCAATACGAGGAGACGCTGCGGCGGCAGAACTTCATTCTCGACGCGGCGCTGGAGAACATGGCGCACGGACTCGCCTTCTACGACAGCGACATGCGCCTGCGCGTCTGCAACACCACCTACCGCAAGATCTACCTGCTCTCGCCGGAGGAGACGAGGCCCGGCACGCATCTCGGCGAGCTGATCGAGCGATCGATGGCGAACGGCGCGTTCGCCTCGGAATACACCCCTCAACAGATCCTGGAAGCCGCCCGCGCGCGGATCGCGAACCGCGATTCCTCGCCGACGCGCCGGCGCATGTCGAACGATACCGTGATCTCGGTCCGCTATTGCGCGCTGGCCGAAGGCGGCTTCGTCGCCACCTATGAAGACATCACCGAGCGCGAGCACGCGGTCGAGGAGCTGAGCGAGCAGTATCGGCGCTTTGATGCGGCCCTGAACAACATGAGCCAGGGCCTGTGCATGCTCGATTCGAGCCTGCGCGTGATCGTCTGCAACCGACGCTATATCGAGATGTACGGTCTCGCGCCCGACATGGTGAAGCCGGGCGTCTCGATGCGCGAGATCATGGAGCACAGTTGCGCGCTCGGCATTCATCCGAACATGTCCGGCGCCAAGCTCTATGCCGATTATGTCGAGCGGCTGCGCGAGGGCGAGCACACGCTGCACCGCCATTTGAGCGACGGCCGCATCATCAAGCTCAATCACAAGCGGATGGAGCACGGCGGTTGGGTGGTCACCTATGAGGACGTCACCGAGCGCCACAAGGCCCAGGCCCGCGTGGCGCATATGGCGCGGCACGACTCCCTGACTGACTTGCCAAACCGCACCCTGTTCCGCGAGAAGATGGGCGAGGGCTTGAACCACGTCGCGATTGCCGGCGGTGCAATGGCGGTGCTGTGCTTCGATCTCGATAATTTCAAGACCGTCAACGACCGTCTCGGCCATGCCGCCGGCGACCGGTTGTTGCGCTGGGTCGCGGCCCGCCTGAAGGAGAATGTCGGCGAGCACGACACGGTCGCGCGGCTCGGCGGCGACGAGTTCGCCGTGCTCCAGCGCGGCCCGCAGCCACAATCGGCCGAACAGCTCGCCCGACGCCTGGTAGAGATCATCGGCCACCCGCCGCAACTGGAAAGCCAGGCGATCCATGTCGGCGTCTCCGTCGGCATCGCGATCGCGCCCGATCACGGCTTGGACGCCGACGAGCTGATGAAATGCGCCGACCTCGCGCTGTACCAGGCCAAGGCCAAGGGGCGCGGCGCCTACCAGCTGTTCGAGCCCGAGATGGAGGAAGAGGCGCGCCGCCGGCACGCGCTGGAGCACGATCTGCGCGGCGCGCTGGAGTCCAACCAGTTCCATCTGGTGTTCCAGCCGCAGATGCGGCTGGATTCGACCGAGCTCACCGGCTTCGAGGCGCTGCTGCGCTGGAAACATCCCTCGCGCGGCCTGGTCTCGCCCGCCGAGTTCATCCCGATCGCTGAGGAGAACGGGCTGATCGTTCCGATCGGCGAATGGGTGCTGCGCACGGCCTGTGCCACTGCAGCGTCCTGGCCCGATGTCACCGTCGCGGTGAACCTGTCACCGGTGCAATTCCGCTCGCGCGGACTGGCGACGATGGTCACGAGTGCGCTCGCGGAAGCCGGCCTGCCGCCGCAGCGGCTCGAGCTCGAGGTCACCGAGACGGCGCTGCTCGACGACAGCGAGGCAACGATCGAGATCCTGCACCAACTCCGCGCACTCGGCGTGCGCGTCAGCCTCGACGATTTCGGCGTCGGCTATTCCTCGCTCAGCTATTTGCGCAAGTTTCCGTTCGATCGCATCAAGATCGACCGCTCCTTCGTCGGCACGCTCGGTGAAAGCCCGGAGAGCGTTGCCATCGTCCGCACCATCGCCAGCCTCGGCTCCGTTCTCGGCGTCGAGACCACGGCAGAGGGTGTGGAGACCGCGGAGCAACTCGACTTCGTGCGCGAATGCGGCTGCACCGCGGTGCAGGGCTATTATTTCGGCAAGCCGTGCCCGGCGGCCGAGGTCGGCCGCACCATCGAGACGCTGAACGCGGTCCGGCGCGTGGCGTAAGGGCTTCAGGCCCCCTCAAATTCCGCGTCTCGGCACACTTCCAAACGACCAATTGTCGCACGTCTCGTTTTGCGCGGGGGCACTGCCACGCCCATGCGGGCGATCCGCTCAATGCGCTTTTCTTCTCCCATGATTTCGGGGACAATCCCGTCATAACAATGAGAAACGGCGGTCCACCGAGACCGCTGCGAGGGAGGTGTTTCGATGTCGCGATACGGGCTGAAGACGATTGCCTTTGCCGCCATGCATGTTGTGGGCGCATTGCTCGCGACCGCTGCCAGTGCGCAGGACTATCCCACCAAGCCGGTCACGCTGATCGTGCCGTGGCCGGCCGGCGGCTCGACCGACATCTCGATGCGCGCCATCGCCGACAGCGCCTCGAAGGTGCTGGGGCAGCCGATCGTGATCGACAACAAGGCCGGCGGCGGCGGCACGGTGGGCCCGGCGACCATGGCCGCGGCTGCGAAGCCGGACGGCTATACCATCTCGCAGATTCCGATCACCGTGTTCCGCCTGCCCCTGATGCAGGAGGTGTCATGGGATCCGGCGAAGGACTTCACCTATATCATCCACCTCACCGGCTACACGTTCGGCGTGACCACCAGCGCGGAATCGCAGTTCAAGTCCTGGAAGGACGTGGTCGACTTCGCCAAGGCCAACCCGGGCAAGGTGACTTATGCGACGCCGGGCACCGGAACCTCGCTGCATATCGGCATGGAGCAGATCGCGGCGATGTCCGGCATCAAGCTCACGCAGGTGCCGTTCAAGGGCGGCGCCGAGACCAACGCGGCCGTGCTGGGACAGCACACGATGCTCCAGGCGGATTCGACGGGCTGGCGGCCGCTGGTCGACGCCGGCAAGCTGAAGCTGCTGATGGTGTGGACCGGCGCGCGGTCGCCGAACTATCCTGATGTGCCGACGCTGAAGGAGCTCGGCTATCCCATGGTCTATGACTCCCCGTTCGGCATCGCGGGGCCGAAGGGCATGGATCCAGAGATCGTCGCCAAGCTGCACGACGCCTTCAAGAAGGCGGTCGAGGATCCCGCGGTGATCGCCACGCTCGCCAAATATGACATGGTGCCGAACTACAAGAACACCGAGGACTACAAGAAGTTCGTCGTCGAGGTCACGGAGTCCGAGCGCAAGGTGATCGACACGCTTGGGCTCGCGAAGAAGTAACATCGCGCTGCCACGCACGCTGGCGTCATCCTGAGGTGCGAGCCGCACTTGCGGCTCGCCTCGAAGGATGGATCGGGGCACCGTCGCCCTTCGAGGGCTTCGCTGCGCTCCGCCACCTCAGGGTGACGGTGATCTAAAGGTTCTTCATATGAACGACCCAACCAACGTCAAACTCCGTCTCTCCAACTCCGAGCTCTGGGGCGGGCTGATCGGGCTCGGACTCGGCGGCTTCGTGATCTGGTCGGGGCTGAAGCTCAAGCTCGGCACCATCAACGATCCCGGCTCCGGCTATGTGCTGTTCTACACGGGCATCCTGATGTGCGTGTTCGCGGGCTCCATCATCGTCTCGGCGATCACCGAGGGCGGGCCGACGCTGGCCTCGCGCTGGGAGAACGTGCGCTGGAGCAAGCCGCTGCTCGTCATCGTCTGCCTCATCGCATTCTCCTTCGCGCTCGAGCCGCTGGGATTTTTGCTGTCGTCGATCCCGCTGATGCTGCTGTTGCTGCGGCTGATCGACCCGGTGCGCTGGACGCTGGCGATCCCGATCGCCGTGCTGGCGCCATCAGGGATGTGGTGGGTGCTCAAGCGCCTGCTGTTGATCCAGCTGCCCTCTGGCCTGTTCGGGATCGGTTGACCGCATGGACACGCTCGCCAATGTCGCGCATGGGTTCGGTGTCGCGCTGACCGGGATCAACCTGCTCTATTGCTTCATCGGCGTCTTCATCGGCACGCTGGTCGGGGTGCTGCCGGGGATCGGGCCGATCTCGGCGATGTCGCTGCTGCTGCCCGTGACGCTGTCGGGCACGCCGGAATCCGGCATCATCATGATGGCCGGCATCTATTACGGCTCGATGTATGGCGGCTCGACCACCTCGATCCTGGTCAACATCCCCGGCGAGGCCGCCTCCGTCGTCACCTGCATCGACGGCCACCAGATGGCGAAGCAGGGCCGCGCCGGTCCTGCGCTCGGCATCTCCGCCTTCGGCTCCTTCATCGCCGGCACGTTCGCGCTGGTCGCCCTGATGCTGGTGGCCCCAAAACTTGCCAGCATCGCCATCGCGTTCGGCCCGGCCGAGTATTTCAGCCTGATGGTGCTCGGCCTCGTCGTGCTCACCTTCCTCACCCAGGGCTCGATGCCGAAGGCGCTGCTGATGGCCTGCATCGGCGTCGTGCTCGGCCTGATCGGGCTCGACAGCATCACGGCGCAGCCGCGCCTGACCTTCGGCCGCATGGAGCTGATCGACGGCATCGGCCTCGTGCCCGTGGTCATGGGCCTGTTCGGCGTCGCCGAGGTGCTGCTCAACACCGAGCAGGCGATCAAGCGCGACATCATCAACGCCAAGATCACCCAGCTCCTGCCCAACAAGGAGGACTGGCAGGCGAGCGCGGGCCCCGTGGCACGCGGCACGCTGCTCGGCTTCCTGCTCGGCATCCTGCCCGGCGGCGGCGCGGTGGTGGCCTCGTTTGCGTCCTATGCACTGGAGAAGCGGCTGTCGAAATCACCGGAGCGGTTCGGCCATGGCGCAATCGAGGGCGTTGCGGGACCGGAGTCTGCGAACAACGCGGCGGCCGGCGGTGCGTTCATTCCGCTGATGACCTTGGGCATTCCGCCGAACGTGGTGATGGCGCTGCTGCTCGGGGCCTTCGTCATCCACGGCCTGCAACCGGGCCCGCTGCTGATCACGCAAAACCCCGGCCTGTTCTGGGGCATCGTCGCCAGCATGTATATCGGCAACGTCATGCTGCTGATCCTCAACCTGCCGATGATCGGCATGTGGGTGCAGCTCCTGAAGCTGCCCTACAACATCCTGTTCCCCCTGATCATCCTGTTCACGATCCTCGGCGTCTACTGCTCGAGCAACAACGTGTTCGACGTCTATGTGATGATCGCGTTCGGCATCATCGGCTACTTCATGCGCAAGCTCGGCTACGAGCCGGCGCCGCTGGTGCTGGCCTTCGTGCTCGGGCCGATGCTGGAGAACAATCTGCGCAAGTCGCTGATCCTGTCGCAGGGCGATCTCTGGACCTTTGTGCAGCGGCCGATCTCGGCGGCGTGCCTGACGCTGGCGCTGGTGCTGCTGATCGCGCCGCTGCTGCCCGCGCTGCGCAAGAAGCGCGAGCTGGTGGCGCTGGATGAGGGGGCGTGAGGCGCCGCGCCCCTCGTCGCTCCGCTCAAACTTCGTAGGGTGGGCAAAGGCGCGCATGCGCCGTGCCCACGATCTGCCAGAGTTGGAGAGAGGTGGTGGGCACGCTTCGCTTTGCCCACCCTACGGCATCTACGCAAGAGGCAAGATGCAATCACCCCTCGCCGCTTCCTTCCAGCCGATCGCGCAGAGCGCCAATCACGCGATGAGCCGTCTCGATCTCCTTCACTGACAGACCTTCCGCCAGGCCGTTGACCCAAGGGGCCTGCAAGCGGCCGGCGGCGTCAAAGACCTGCCTGCCCTTGTCGGTGAGCACCACGAGCTGGGCCCGGCGGTGATGCGGATTGGTCTCAAAGGCAACGAGGCCATCGCGCTCGAGATCGTTGACGATCCGCTGCACGTTCTGGCGGTTGGCGCCGAGATTGCGCGCCAGCCAGGCCACGGGCTCCGGACGCTCGGCATCGACGATCGCCCCCAAAATCTGCCAGCGCGCGCTGGTGAGGCCGAGCGAGGCGACCAACCGGTCACCGGCGGTCAGGAGCAGGCCGTTGGCCCGGAACAGCTCGAGAATGAAGCCGGTCAGGGCCTCGCCCGCCGGGGTCCGCTTGGTCCTCGTCATTTGCAATGATCATCCTATCTTGACATCATCATGTCAAATATCTATGTCACATACTGTCGAATTGACATGATGATACCAACTTAACCGGAGTGATGCCATGCCCCATATGCGTCCGCTCGACCCGACTTTCCCGATCGACCGCCAGATCGCGCTCGAGGCCGGCCCCGTGGTGCTGGTCAACCTGTTCACGCTCGATGCCGCGGATGAACCGACCTTCCTGGCGAGCTGGCAGGACGATGCCGCTTTCATGAAGCGGCAGCCGGGTTTCATCTCGACCCAGCTCCACCGCGCGCTCGGCGACAATCCGACCTATCTCAACTACGCGGTCTGGGAGTCCAATGCGCATTTCCGCGCGGCATTCACCCATCCGGAGTTCCGCGCGAAGATCGCGGACTACCCGGCGTCGGCCGTCGCAAGTCCGCATCTGTTTCAGAAGGTCGCAGTCCCGGGGATTTGTGTGGCGTAGCTGCGCTCGCAATGACGGGAAGAGAGTTGCCCCACGCACACTATCGTAGGGTGGGCAAAGGCGCACTTGCGCCGTGCCCACCATCTCGCCACGACTACAACAGAAGTCGTGGGCACGCTTCGCTTTGCCCACCCTACGAGATCTACGTGGCTTGGCGTCGGGTGGATTAGCCGAAGGCGTCATCCACCTCTTCTGTTTCTGCGGATATGAACAGTGGTGGGTTACGCCTTCGGCTAACCCACCCTACGGCATCTCAGCTTGCCGCAGGCAGCGCATTCTCCGTCGCCACACTCCACGGGCGCTCGGCTGAGGCGAGGCCGATCAGGCGGCCCTGAATGTAGTCGCAGCCCCAGTCGCGCAGCATGTTGGCCGCCTCCTCGTCCTGCACCCATTCGGCGACGGTCTTGATGTCGAGGCGGCGGGCGAGGTCGATCAGGGTCTGCACGAAGGCGCGGTCGTCGGCGGAGTGCGTGATGTTCTGCACGAAGGCGCCGTCGATCTTGACGATGTCGACGCCGAGCTTGCGCAGGTTTCGGAACGAGGTGTAGCCGGCGCCGAAATCGTCGATGGCGATGCGGCTGCCGAAATTCTTCAGCCGCGTGACGAAGCCGCGGACGTCGTCGATGTCCTGGATCGCGACCGTCTCGGTGATCTCGACGATCAACCGCTCGGCGACGCCGGGATGGGCCAGCATCAGCGACTCGATTCCCGCCCACCAGTCCGGATCCATGGTGGTGTCGGGCGAGATATTGAGGCTGAGACTGACATCGGGCGCAGCCGCGAGCTCGGCGACCACGAGCTCGAGCACGCGGTGATCGACCAGGCGGATGAGACCGAGCCGCTCGGCGACCGGCACGATGTCGGGCGCGAGCAGGACCTGGCCGTCGCCCTGGTCCATCCGCACCAGGCATTCGTGGAATGCGCGCTGGCGCGAGACGGCTGCGACCACCGGCTCATAGGCGAGCTTGATGCGGCGCTCGTTCAGCGCCGTGACGATCTCGTCGGTGACACGGATGTTGACGCGGCGCTGCGCATCGCGCGTGGCATCCGGACGCCACGCCGCAAACGAGCCGGCCCGCCGGCGCTTGGCGGCGTCGAGCGTCTCATGGGCGCGGTTCACAGCCTCGTCGGTGTTGCGGGCATAGCGCGGCAGGCTGACCGCGCCGATCGAGGCGGTGACCGAGACCGGACCGGATTTCGTCGGCACCACCTCGTCGCGGATGCCAGCGAGGAAACGCTCGGCGGCGACGTTCATATCGTCGATGGTGCAGTTCTTCAGGATCAGGCCGAACTTGTTGCCGGAGAAGCGCCCGAGCACGTCGCCGCCGCGCAGGCGCGCGCGGATGCGCTTGGCGATGTCGAGGATCACGGCATCGGCGACGTCGAAGCCGAACGCATCGTTGACGCGGGCGAGGTGATCGATGCCGACCAGCATGAAGGCAGCGGTCGAGCGGAAGCGGGTCGTCTCCTCGATCGCCTCGGCCAGCGCCGCGATCAGATGGGCGCGGTTGAGTTCGCCGGTCAGTGGATCGAGCCGGGCCAGCTTGGACAATTCCTCGTCGCGGGCGTGGCGCTCATTGTTGATGCGAACCGAGCCGATCGCGCGCGTGGGCCGGCTATCGGGGCCGGCGAACCAGCGGCCGGTCTCCTCGATCCAGACCACGGGATCGGAGGCGCTCATGCGCACGCCATACTCGACGCGGTAGGGCGTGCCGTCGGCACCGTGCACGGGGGAGGTCTGCGCCAGCGCGGCGGTCCGCAGCGACTGCGCCGGCTCGATCAGCTTGGCGAATTCGGCGCCGGTCGCGAGCCGCTCGGCGGGGATGCCGGGGAAGACGGCACCGACCTGCTCGCCCCAGACAATGGCGTCGCTGGCGATGTCCCAGGCGAACACGGCCTGGCCGAGGGCGGCCAGGATGTCGGAGGCTTGCGGCAATGCGGGGGTCAAAATCGCCTCATTTCGGGACAGCGGGGAGTCCTGAGCCGGCACAGGATAGAGCCAGATTCGGCTTCGACCCTAGGCAAAGTTGATAAACAATTTGGAAACCACGTTGTGAAGCGAAGGGGGAACTAAACCGGCCCGTCCGGCATAGGCCTTGCGAGTACTGACACGCACCGGCGCGCGCGTCCCGAAACGCGACAATGTCCGCCGGATCAACGGTGATCGCGATGTTGAGTACTGATCGATCGGATGAGGCGGCAGGCAGCATGGGCACGGCCCTGGTGCCGCTGATCCCGACTGTGCAATGGCTCCACAAGGTGCCGCTGCCCCGCCCCGATTCAAGCTTCGTCACCCAGCTGATCGCCAATGCTGAGCACCTGCCCCAGACCAGCCGGCTCCGCCGCGCCTCGTCCGAGGACGCGCGGATGGCCTATGGCACCAAGCGCCCGCTCGGAAGCGTCACCGCGCGCACGCGGCAGGTGGCTTGAGGCTGATCAGCGCGGCGTATCGGGCGAGGACGGCGTGCCGTTGCCCGGCTGCAGATGCGGCGAGGGGATTTCCGGCGAGGGTGGGATCACCGGCTTCGGCGCGGGATGATCCATCAGCACGGATTCGGCGACCGACTGCGCGGAGGGCGCGGGTGGGACCACCGGCGCTGGCTGCTGCGCCGGCACCGGCTCGAACTTGGGCTCGGCGGCGGCTTCATCGGCCGGCGGTTCGGCCCGACGCTTGGCCTTGCGCGGCGCGGGCACCGTCGTCTCGGCGACATAGGTGACGCGGCGGCGCGTGCGCTGGGCGATGCCGCCGAGGAAATCGGCCATCGCGAGCAGCACCAGCAGGAAAAAGGTGGAGTTGCCGAATTTGGGCCACATCACGAATTCGGCGGCGGCCGCGCCGAATATGATCAGCGACAGCAGATGATCCATCAGGAATTTCGAGCCGGGCCGCGCGCCCTTGACCACCTCGAGCAGCAACAGCACCACGCCGAGCGCGAGCAGGAGATCGGCGAGCGTGACCGGCCAGGTCTCGCCGGTGATCATCGGCACCTTGAACAGCACGTCCGAAAAGGACACGCTGGGCATCAGGAAGGCGATGATGTTGTAGACCGCGAGCGG
Organism: Bradyrhizobium huanghuaihaiense; assembly: GCF_007830635.1. Classification (GTDB taxonomy): domain Bacteria; phylum Pseudomonadota; class Alphaproteobacteria; order Rhizobiales; family Xanthobacteraceae; genus Bradyrhizobium; species Bradyrhizobium huanghuaihaiense. The sequence goes on from NZ_VLLA01000001.1 coordinate 161,612, forward strand.
AATCAGAAGCAGCGGGAAACCGACCATCGGCGAGATGCCTTCTCGATCAAGATATCCAGACAGGACAATGCGGCGGCGAAGCATTGGCTCCGCCGCCGTCACTGCCATATCTCATGGGTTGGCCGACATCAGGCAGGCTTAATCATCCTGCCCAAAGATAAGGTCCTGAACTCAGGACTCTTTCTTCTTCAGGACCTGACGGCCCTTGTACATGCCGGTCTTGAGGTCGAGATGGTGCGGACGACGGAGCTCGCCGGAGTCCTTGTCTTCCACATAGGTCGGCTTCTTGATGGCGTCTGCCGAGCGGCGCATGCCACGGCGCGACGGCGAGGTTTTTCTTCTCGGAACGGCCATTTCAATATCCTCTAGGGATTGGTGTTATCGGGGCATCGTCCGGGAGGGGACGGCTCAGCACCCGCAATACGAGGCGAGCTGAATGCCGATCAAGGCCGGGCTTATAGAGGAAGGCTGGCCGTAAAGCTAGGCTTTTGGACCGGAAAATACGTCCGAAAAGGGCCCGGAATCAGCGATTTTCCCGCCAGCAGGTCACAAGTGAGCTCGCCTGGGCCCGCGCCATATAGGTGGCCGCCAGCCGCCGGACGCCCGGTCCCGGGGTCCGGGCGCTGCGTTTGACCGGATTTGGCAGGATCGAGGTCAGAAGCGCGGCCTCCCGGGGCGAGAGGTTTTCGGCCGATTTGCCGAAGGCATAGGCACTGGCCGCCTCCACCCCAAACTGGCCCTGGGGGCCAAGCTCGGCGATGTTGAGGTAAATTTCTAGAATCCGGGCCTTGGGTAGCACCAGGTCGATCCACAACGCCAGCGGGAATTCCAGCGCCTTGCGGATGAAATCGCGCCCCTGCCAGAGAAACAGGTTTTTTGCGACCTGCTGGGTGATGGTGGAGGCGCCCCGGAATGGGGTGCCGTCCTCCTTCGCATCGTCGATCGCCTCGCGCAGCGCGCCCCAGTCGATGCCATGATGCTTGCAGAAATGAGCATCCTCGGCTGCCACCACCGCGCGCGGCAGATAGGGCGACATGTCAGCCAGATCGATCCACTCCCGCTGCATCGGCGCGCCGCGTAAGCTGCGCCAGGCCATCAGCGTCGAAACGGGGTGGCCGGCGCGGTAGAACGGCGCGATCACATAGGGCGCGAGGACCACGACCGCGAGCACCACCAGCAGGATCTTGACGATGCGCAAATCGACCTTTCCGGCGCAAACTGAACCGCGGCCACGGGCTGGACCATTAAGTCTGTGATAATTCGGGCCTTTTCCAGCACTTTTTAGGCCTTCCAAACGATTGACTGGGGCGGGCGCATAAAGGATTGTCCCGCCGAATTTTAGTTCTGGAGCCTTTCTTGATGACCGGCACGTCCCCGTCCGATTTCGCCAAACGTCTGGACAAGACCGCTGATGACACCGAAGCCCTGCTCGGGCGCCTGCTGTCGGACGACATCCTGCACGATGAGATCGCCCGGCCCAAGCGACTGATGGACGCAATGCGCTATTCGAGCCTGAACGGCGGCAAGCGCCTGCGGCCGTTCCTGGTGGTCGAGAGCGCCGCGGTGTTCGGCGTGCCGCGCGATGCGGCCCTGCTCGTCGGCGCCGCGCTCGAATGCATCCACTGCTACTCGCTGATCCATGACGATCTGCCGGCGATGGACAATTCCGACCTGCGCCGCGGCCGCCCCACCCTGCACAAGCAGACCGACGACGCCACTGCGATCCTCGCCGGCGACGGCCTCTTGACGCTCGCCTTCGACATCGTCACCCGCGACGAGATCCATCGCGACGCCAATGTGCGGCTCTTGCTGACGCGCGCGCTGGCGCGCTGCGCCGGCATCGGCGGCATGGTCGGCGGCCAGATCCTCGACCTCGCCGGCGAAGGCCGATTCGGCGGCAACGAACCGATCGATGTCGCCCGCATTCAGCAGATGAAGACCGGTGCGCTCTTGCGCTACGGCTGCATCGCCGGCGCGATCCTCGGCCAGGCCTCGCAGAAGGAATATCAGGCGCTCGACGATTACGGCCGTGCGCTCGGCGAAGCCTTCCAGATCGCAGACGATCTGCTCGACGTCGAAGGCGATGTGGCCGCGCTCGGCAAGCCGGCCGGCGCCGATGCCGCGCTCGGCAAGACCACCTTCGTGACCCAGCTCGGCATCGCAGGCGCCAAGCAGCGCGTGCGCGACCTGCTCGCGCGCGCCGACAGCGCCGTCTCGATCTTCGGCGACCGCGCCGCCGTGCTGCAGGCCGCCGCGCACTTCGTCGCCGAGCGGAAGAGCTAGCAACTCCGGGCGGCCGTTCTTAAGAACGCCGAGGCGAAGCGCCGGCTATGGCGAAGCGCCGGGTGAGGGTTCCCTCCTCTTGGGGGTTCTCGAATGTGGAGACACCCTCTCCCCACCCCTCCCCCGCAAGCGGGGGAGGGAGCGCACCTGCGATGCGGCGACAACGAGAGTTGAGCGAGGGAGCCGTCACCGTTATGGCCACCGACAAGGAAGACCCCGTCCTCGTCCGCTTCCGCAAGATGTCGCGGCCGGTGCGGCTGATCTATGCACGGCCGCGGACCTTCATCGCGCTCGCGGCCGGCATCCTGGTCAGCTTGCTGCTGCCGGGCTCGCACCGGCTGGTGACGCGGCTCCTGTTCGGCTGGGACGCGCTGATCGCCGTCTATCTCGTGCTGGTCTATGCGATGATGCTGTGCAACGACCACCAGCACATCCGCCGCGCCGCCGCGATGCAGGATGACGGCCGCTTCGTCATCCTGCTGGTGACGGCAATCGGCGCCTTCGCCAGCATCGCGGCGATCGTTTCCGAGCTCGGCACGCCGCATCGCGGGGCGCTGGAGCTGACTATCGCGATCACCACGATCGCGCTATCATGGGCCGCCGTGCACACCACCTTCGCGCTGCACTACGCCCATGATTACTACAGGAACGCCAAGCCGGGCGGCCTGCAGTTTCCGAGCGGCGACAAGGAAGACCACGCCGACTATTGGGACTTCGTCTACTTCTCGTTCGTGATCGGCATGACCGCGCAGGTCTCCGACGTCGGCATCACCGACAAGACCATCCGCCGCACCGCCACCGCCCACGGCATCGTGTCCTTCATCTACAACACGGCCTTGCTGGCGCTGACGGTGAACATCGCGGCGAGCGCGATTTCAAACTGATCTGCCTCTCCGGGGTCGTCCTGGCGAAAGCCAGGACCCATTACCCCAGGGAGTAGTCGTAACGCCCGATCGCCAACCACGAGTCTTCGCAAAACGAATGCCGGTGGTTATGGGTCCTGGCTTTCGCCAGGACGACGATCTGCGAGATTCTGCACTCAGTTGCACACCTCGGCATTGGCATCGTTGCCGGGGCCGCCACCGCCGCGATATTCGAGATGGCAGCCGCGGCTGACCGGACGGCAACCGCTGCTGTTGCAGAAGACCTGGCCGCCACCCGAACGACGGCCGGCGGCAGCGATGCCGGCGGCTGCACCGTAGCCGCCTGCCGCTTCGGCCGCCGCACCGCCGGCCTGACGGCGCTGCCGTGCCGGACGCTCGTCGCCGTCGTAGCGCTTGGCGGTTGCAGGCTTGGCCGGCTTGGCGGCGCGCTGCTTCGCGCACTCATTGTCGTCGTTGACCGCATAGCCTTCGCGGCAAACGATCTTCATGCACTTGTCGCCGTCGGCCTTGAAGCCGTGCTCGCAAACCAGCGGGCAGACGCGTGACGGCTTCGACTTGACCGTATCGAGCGCGTCAGTGCTCGCGACCTTCACGTCGAGCTTGGTGCCGGCGTAACGGTTGAACTGCGACAGCGAGCGCTGCGAGGACGTGGTCCAGTTGCCGTCGGCCTGACCGGAGAAGCAGCCGACCCGGCCGAGCTCGGTCTGCACCGAGCGGCTGAGATCGGCCGGATTGGTCGCCGGCGTCAGCGAGGCAACGTTGGTGCCGGCCGGGCTCGCGGTGCTGGCCGGCGCAGTGCTCGGCGCCGAGGCGGCGAGATTGACGCGCTGCTGCTCGGCGGCGGCCGCCTGCTGCTGCGCCTGCTCCTTCGCCTTCTGCGCGGCGAGCTGGGCCTGCTCGGCGGCCTTTGCATCGGCCGCAGCTTTGGCCTGCGCATCCTTCTGCGCGCCGAGAGCGGCAAGACGATCGCGCTCGGCCTCGGCCTGCTTCGCCTTCTCGATCGCCGCCGCATGGGCCTGCTCGGCCTGGAACTTGTCGATCTGCAGCTTGGCGAGGTTCGCATAGAAGCCGTCAGGGTGCTGGGCCAGGAAGGCTTCCCACGCCGGCTTGTTGCCGACCTGGAGCGCGAGCTCGTAGTCGCGGCGCATGTCGGCCTGCGGATTCGCCGCAGGCGCTGCAGCCACCGCCTTGACCGGCACCAGCGGGACATCGTCGCCGCCGAGCGAGCCATAGACGAACGGCTCCTGCTTGTTGCCGGTCGACTTCAGCACGTCGTCGCGCACGAAGCCGAAGGCGCGGCGGACGTCGAGGCCCGGCGTCGTCAGATGCTTCGACAGCGCAACCGTAAACGGGCTGTTGGCGCCGTCACCGTCCTGCGCCGTGAAGCCGGCCTTGGCCGAATAGGCGATCAGCGTGTTGGGGCTGGTCGGCTCGACCTGGGCGAGACCGCGGCCGATGCCGCGCGAGGCGATCGTGCGCTTCATGGTCTTGCCGAACGGATTGTCGCGGCAGGCATCCAGGATCACCAGGCGGAGCTGCTTGGCGGGCTCGACCGCGACCAGGACGCGGTCGAGCGACAGCGCTTCGTCGTAGACGTCGGTGTCACGCTCGAGCCTGGCATCGACGGGGATCAGATAGTTGGAGCCTTCGACCTCGATGCCGTGACCGGCATAGTAGACCACGGCAATGTCGGCAGTGCGGGTCGCGTCGGCGAAGTCGCGCAGCACGCGCCGCGTGTCCTGGGCCGACAGATCGTGCCGGGACTCGACCACGTCGAAACCGGCCTCCTTCAGCGTCTTCGCCATTACCGCACCGTCATTGACGGGGTTGGCCAGCGAGGGGGCGTGCTGGTAGGCCGAGTTGGCGAGCACCAGCGCCACGCGCTTTCCGGCAAAGGCGGGCTCGGCGCCGAGCAGCAGCGTGGCAACGAGGAGAAGCGGGCAAAGTCTGAGCAGGTTGCGCATGACACGGCTTCCGAAGTTCGGGGCCATCCGGGCCCCTTTGGGATCGCTCTAGCAGGACCAATCGCCGGCGCTTGTGATGGAGGTCACGAAGGCGGCATCGACGACAGGCCGAAAGACCCTCTATGTTTGTCGCGCCAGCGCGGTCGGGGTTCGGCGACACGCGCGGCGCGGACCAGTTCCCCTAGGAATCCCCGATATGTCCCCGATACTGCGGCAGATCGTCCGTAATCTCGTGCCAGGACGCCTTCGAGCCTACGAAAATATGGGCGCTCGGCCGGATCGAGGGGGCATCGACCAGGGTTCCCATAGCGACAGGACCCATTTTCCCTCACGTACCCTGGAATAGAGCAGCGAGCCGCAGCGGGCGCAGTGGGCGTCATGGGTGGTGTCGTCCCCGAAAATGAGCCGCTGGTCGCCGCCCTGGACGATGCGGAGCTTCTCCTGCGCGATGCCGGCGAACGGCTTGAAGGCCGAACCGGTGGTGCGGCGGCAGTTCGAACAATGGCAGTTCATCGCATAGGAGAACGCGTCCGCCACTTCAAAGCGCACCGTGCGGCAATAGCATTCGCCGGTCAGGATACGAGCGTTCGAATTTTCTGATCCGGTCATGGCGAGGCCTTCGCGCAAATAGCTGACACACCCATAGCGCATTATGATGCGTACGACTAAGTTCCGCCCAAGCCATCATGCAAAGGGATGACCCATGAGCCAGAACCGTTCGAGCGTCGAAGCCGTCGTGCAATCCTACTTTGACGGGCTCTATGAGGGCGACGCCGAAAAGCTCGGCGCCATCTTCCATCCCTCCGCCGATCTGCGCTGGGTCGAGAAGGGCGAGCTTCAGGTCCTGACCGTGCCGGACTGGCTCGACCGCGTGCGCAAGCGCGCCTCCGGCAAGGCCGAAGGCAAGCCGCGCGAGGATTTCATCGTCACCATCGACCGCTCGGACGAGAAGACCGCCTTCATCAAGGTCCGCTGCCAGCTGCCGCCGCGCTATTTCACCGACTACCTGGTGGCGATGAAGCTCGCAGATGGCTGGCAGATCGTGTCGAAATCGTACAGGTATGACCTGAGGGAGTGAGGGGCAAAGCCTTCCGCTGCCCGAAATCGGGCGCACTCGCTCCCCATTCTCCGTCATTGCGAGCGTAGCGAAGCAATCCAGAATCCCTCCGCGGAGACAGACTGGATTGCTTCGCTGCGCTCGCAATGACGAGGCGGATGCATCATCCGCCAAACTTCCCGCCTCCACTCACCTGAAAGTCCCCCATGCTTTTCGACCGCCGTTCCCTGCTCGCCTCGCTCGCCTGGATGGCCGCTTCTCCCGCGCTTGCGGCAGAGGCGCCGCCAGAGCTCGAAACCTATGAGCGCGACAGCGGCGGGCGGATCGGGCTCTATGCGGAGAATCTCGCAACCGGCAAGAAGCTCGCCTGGCGGGCCGACGAGCGCTTCGTCATGTGCTCGACCTTCAAGGCTTCGCTTGCGGCCTGCGTGCTGGCGCGGGTCGACCGCGGCGAGGAGCAGCTTGCGGCCATGATCGCTTACAGCCAGGCCGACCTGCTCGACTACGCGCCGGTTGCCAAGCACAATCTCGCGGCCGGCAAGATGTCGGTCGCCGAGATGTGCAAGGCGATCGTCGAGCTCAGCGACAACACCTGTGCCAATCTGCTGCTGGCGCGCATCGGCGGGCCGGCCACGCTCACCGCATTCTGGCGATCGCTCGGCGACACCACCTCGCGGCTCGACCACAATGAGCCCGAGCTCAACCGCTCGCCGCCCGGCAATCCCCAGGACACCACGACGCCGGCCGCAATGGCGGGCAATTTGCGCCGGCTGGTGACGGGCGAGGCGCTGTCAGCGGCGTCACGTGCCCAGCTCACCGACTGGATGGTGAACTGCAAGACCGGCGCAAACCGGCTGCGCGGCGGCCTGCCGGCGGATTGGACCATCGGCGACAAGACCGGCAACAACGGCAAGGATGCGTCGGGCGATATCGCGGTGGTCTGGCCCAAGCTCGACAACAAGCCGGATGCGCCGATCCTGATCGCGGCCTATACCCAGGGCGGCACGCCGAATGCTGCGCAGATCGCGGCCGTGTTCGCCCGCATCGGACGCATGGTGGCGGAGCGGCTGGCGTAAGGCCGCCGCATTGACCGCCGCATTGACCTCTTGGCCGCTTCCGGGCCAAGACAGGCCATGATCGCAGCGAAATTCCAGACCTTCCTGATCCTGCTCGCGGTGCTGGCGGGCACCGCGCTGGTCGCCCGCCGTTTCAACATCGCGCCTGCGATCCTGCTGATGCTCTCCGGCGTCGGCCTCGCCTTCGTGCCGGGCATGCCGCCGGTCGAGCTGCCGCCGGAACTGGTGCTGCTGATGGTGCTGCCGCCGCTGATCTATTCGGCGAGCGTCGCCATGAGCTGGCGCGAGTTCAGGAACAATCTGCGGCCGATCGTGCTGCTCGCGGTCGGCGCGGTGATCTTCACCGCGGCGCTGGTGGCGGCCGCCACGCATTATCTGATCGGCCTGCCCTTGACCGTGGGCTTCCTGCTCGGGGCGATCGTCGCGCCGCCCGACGTGGTGGCCCCGCTCGCGATCGCGCGCCGCCTCAATATGCCGCGCCGGCTCCTGGTCATCCTCGAAGGCGAAGGGCTCGCCAACGACGCCACCGCACTGATCCTCTATCGCTTCGCGCTCGCCGCCATCATGGTCGGACATTTCTCGCTGCCGCTCGCGGCCGGCGAGTTCCTGCTGATCGTGGCCAGCGAGATCGCCTTCGGTATCGGCGTCGGCTGGCTCTCCCTGCGCTTCCGCAAATGGTCGAGGGATTCCCAGGTCGAGCTGACGCTGTCGCTGATCACGCCTTACGTCTCCTACTGGCTGCCCGAGCATGTCGGCGGCTCCGGCGTGATCGCGACCGTCGCCTGCGGCCTCTATGTCAGCTGGAACGGCCCGCTCCTGATTTCGTCCGCGACGCGCCTGCAGGGCATCTTCTTCTGGGACCTCATCATCTACCTGATCGAGGGCCTGCTGTTCCTGCTCACCGGCTTTCAGATGCGCGCGCTCTACGAGAAGTCGAAGGCATTCCCGCTCGACGACATCCTGATCGCAACCGCCGTCGTTCTGACGATCATCGTGACCGCGCGCTTCGCCTGGCTCTATCCCGCGACCTATCTGCCGCGGATCCTCTCCAAATCGCTGCGCGAGCGCGATCCGTCGCCGCCATGGCAATGGCCGTTCGTGCTCGCCTTCACCGGCGTGCGCGGCGCGGTGTCGCTGGCGGCCGCGCTTGCGCTGCCGTTCACGCTGCCCGGCGGCGAGGCCTTTCCTTATCGCGACCTGATCCTGTTCGTCGCCTTCGGCGTCATCTTCGTGACGCTGATCGGCGTCGGCCTGACGCTGCCGCCCGTGGTGCGCTGGCTCGGCGTCGCCGAAGCGGGCCGCCATGAGCATGTCAGCGAGCACGAGGCCGAGATCGCGGCGCGACGCCAGGCGCTCGACGCCGCGCTGAAGTCGCTCGATGCGTTGACGGCGGAAAAGGAAATCTCCGACGAGGTGATGCGGCTGCTGCGCGCCCGCCACGAGATCCGCGTCAACCAACTGCCCGATTCACTCGATCCCGCCCATCACGACGTCTCCGCCGCTGGCACCGCACTGACCCGCAACCTGATCGACGCCGAGCGCAAATTCATCCACGACCTCTTGCGCGACGGCCAGATCACCGACGAGACAAGGCGCCGGATCGAGCGGGACCTCGATCTGGAGGAGGCGAGTTTGGCCAATCGGGAGTATCGGGGCGGGCCGCTATAGCCCTCTCGTCATTGCGAGCGCAGCGAAGCAATCCAGACTGCTGCCGCGGAAAGACTCTGGATTGCTTCGCTGCGCTCGCAATGACGGGCTGAAACACCTAGGCGATCTACCGCCTCTCGCAAAATTCCCCTACCGCCGCCGCCACCGCCCCTGCAATCAGCTCCTGCCGCTCGGCCGAGTTCATCTCCATCTCCTCGTCGCGGTTGATGATGGAGCCGGCTTCGAGCAGCACGGCGGCGCTTCTCGTTCGCGACAGCACGATGAGCCCGTCATAGCGGTAGACGCCGACATCCTTGTCGAGCAGCTGGCGCCGGTAGCGGCCCATCACCGGCAAGGTGTATTGGCTCGCATAGTGCAGGCCCTGCTCCTTCAACTGCCGGCCGATCATCCGCGCCAATTTCAGGCTGGTGGTGAATTGCGGATTGCGCTCGGAGACGAACAGCGAGTGGCCCGAAAATCGATCGCTGAAATAGCTCTTCGCGCCGTCGAATTCCCAGGTGTCGAGCAGCTTGTCCGGCACCGAATCGTGATGAACCGACAGGAAGAGATCGGCGCGGCCGTCATTGGCGGCACCGACGCGCTTGAACAGGCTCGGCCGCGCCTTGCCGTCCGTGACGAGCAGGCGGGTTGCGGCAAAGCCCTCGGACTTGAGCTTCGTCGTGATGAGACTTGCGAGCCGGAAGTTGAAGCCGAACTCCGGATCGTTGCGCGCACTCAAGGCGCCGTAGGCGTCCGGGGTGTGACCGACATCCACGACGATCCGGAATTTCGGCATCTCGCATTTGACCGGTGATGGCGGCGGCCTGGATTTCGCAATTTTTCGCGTGGCAGCGGCGGGACCAGCAGCGAACGACGTCAGCAGGATCGACGCGACCAGCGGCGCAAGAAGAGCTGCGATGATGCTGCGCGATTGTCTCACGCGCTACTCCGCTGCCGCAATCCTGGGACGGCCGACGAAGCCGGCGACATCGCCAAAACGTTCCAGCATCACCGCGGGCAGGTCCTTGGCCTTGCTGGTGACGCAGGCACCGGAGCGCACCGCGTAGCGGTCCTGATGCGCGGCCTGCGGCGGCGGCTCGCCCTGCTGGAGCGCGCGCGCCAGCTCCATGACGACTTTGCGGAAATGCATGATGCCGAGATCGGTCGGGCCGAGATGCTCGCGGGTGCGATCGGCGATCGGGCCCTGGCTGTCCTGCACGGCAGCGTCCTGCTCGGAGACGCCCTTGATGCCAGTATAGCTCCGGGTCTTCTGAAACCTGCGATCGATCAGGTAGTCGTTGCCCTTGTGGCGCAGCGGTACGTAATTGTCGTCGACCTCTGCGATCACGCCATTGCCGCGATCGTAGGCGTCGCGCTCGGCCTGCGTCAGCGGCCGCTCCGGATTCCAGGCGTAAGTATAGATCCAGCAATTGGTGTCGGTGACGGGCACGAAGGTCTGGCCAAAGATGTTCTCGCCCGGCATCGCACTCGGCGCATAGGCGTGGAACGGCATCAGGAACTGCGCGATGCGCCAGTAGATGTTGTCGCTCCCGGTGAGGCGGCCGCCGGCGATCGTCAGCCCCGCCTCGTGCGGGGCGACCTTGATCACGGGGCGCGGGTCCTCGGCGATCCAGCGCATGTGGTCGTTGTTCATGCGCACCAGCGGATTCACGAAATGCTTCTTGATGTCCAGGATCTCGTTCTCCTCCTTGTCGAAGGAGAGATGAGCAAAAGTGAAATGCGCGGTGTCGATCGAGCCTTCCAGCGCCTGCACCCAGTTGCAGTCCTGCCATTTCTTGCTGACGTAGCGGTGCGAGGCCGGCAGCAGCGCCATCTCGAGATCGGGCAGCTCGGGCATCGCCTCCGCCGGCCCCATATAGGCCCAGATGATCTCGCCCCATTCGCGCGCCGGATAGGATTTGATGCGGATGAGATCCTTGGCGTTGAGATCGGGATAGGAGGTCGGCATGTCCACGCAGCGGCCGTCGGTATCGAACTTCCAGCCATGATAGACGCAGCGGATGCCGCATTCCTCGTTGCGCCCAAGCCAGAGATTGGTGCCGCGATGCGGGCAGTATTGGTCGATGACACCGACGACACCGCGCGTGTCACGGAAGGCGAGCAGCTCCTCGCCGAGGACGATGATCTTCTTCGGCTCGCCGTCGGATTCGGGCAGCTCTTCCGAGAGGAGGACGGGAATCCAGAAACGGCGCAACAATTCGCCCATGCCCGTACCAGAGCCGGACTCGGTCAGGAATTTATTGTCCTCTGCGCGGAGCATGGAAATCCTCCCGATTTGTTTTTTGGGAAGATTGGCGCGGACGTGGGAAGACGTCAACGCAAGAACGGCTCTCGTAGGGTGGGCAAAGGCGCGCTCTTCGCGCGCCGTGCCCACCGTCCGGCTGCATCATGGCGAGATGGTGGGCACGCTCCGCTTTGCCCACCCTACGGCACCGCCGCCTAAACCGGCCTCTCCCCCTTCACCGTCACGCGCGTGCCGGAGCGCGTGTGCGGCCAGTAATCCCACATCGCGCGGTGCTGGGTGCAGCGGTTGTCCCAGAAGGCGATGGCGTTCTCGGTCCAGCGGAAGCGGCACTGGAACAGCGGGTTCTCGGCGTGCTGGTAGAGATAGGCCAGCATCGCGTCGCTCTCGTCGCGCGGGATGCCGTTGATGTGGCGGGTGAAGCCGCGGTTGACGTAGAGCGCCTTTCTGCCCGTGACCGGATGCGTGCGCACGACGGGATGCTCCGCGTGCGGGTAGCTCGGCCTGTCGGCGACGCCATAGTTCGCATAGAGACCGCGATAGATCGGTTCGCCGTCGTGCAGCGCGGTGAGCCCGTCGAGATAGGCCTTCATGCGGTCCGACAGCGCCTCGTAGGCCGCATACATGTTGGCGAACAGCGTGTCGCCGCCGCGCGGCGGGCATTGCTTGATGTAGAGGATCGAGCCCATCGGCGGCTCGAGGTCGCAGGAGACGTCGGAGTGCCAGCCCTCGCCATTGGCGCGCGGCGAGTTCTTGTCGGCGTAGATCTTCATCAAGGCCGGGTCTTCATCCTCGTGCGGCGCGGCCGGATGAAAATGCAGCTCGCCGAACTTGCGGCCGAAGGCAAGGTGCTGCTGCGGCGTGATGTGCTGGTCGCGGAAGAAGATGACGAGGTTCTCGGCGAGCGCGCGGTGGATCTCGTCCATCTGCCGGTTGGAGCGGGCGTCATCGGAGACGAGCTTGCCGATGTCGACGCCGGAGATTTCCGCGCCGATGATGGGGGTGAGCTTTTCGACCGCGATGGTCTCGTAAGCCGCACCGTCTTCGGCGGTGTGGCGATAGCGCGGACCTTGCTTGCCGGCGAGTGAGCTCATGGATGCGTCTCCCGATCGTTCTTGGTTGGGAGTCATCGTAACGCGCGGTGACAGATACGCAATCTGCAACGCAAACACAGCCGTTGTCCCGGGGCGCGCGTAGCGCGAGCCCGGGACCCATAACCACAGGATTTAGTTTTGCGAAAGTTGGTAACTACGACCCCGCACCATAACCACGGCCTGTGGTTATGGGTCCCCGCCTTCGCGGGGACGACGGCGGAGTATGAGGCGCTAGCGGAGTTAAATCACTCCGCCGCAGGCGCCGGCACCTTGGCGCCCTGGCCGTAGCGCTGGTCGATGTAGTCGATCACCAGCGCCTTGAAGTCGGCGGAGATGGTCGGGCCGCGCAGCGTACGGAACTTCTTGCCGTCAACGAACACGGGCGCGGCCGGCGCTTCACCGGTCCCCGGGAGCGAGATGCCGATATTGGCGTGCTTGGATTCGCCGGGGCCGTTGACGATGCAGCCCATCACCGCAACGTTCAGCTCTTCGACGCCGGGATACTTGGTCTTCCAGGTCGGCATCTCGTCGCGGATGAAATCCTGGATCGAGCGCGCCAGCTCCTGGAACGTGGTCGAGGTGGTGCGGCCGCAGCCGGGGCAGGCCGCAACCAGCGGCACGAAGGTGCGGAAGCCCATGGTCTGCAGCAGTTCCTGGCCGACCTGCACCTCGCGGGTGCGGTCGCCACCGGGCTCCGGCGTCAGCGAGATGCGGATGGTGTCGCCGATGCCCTGCTGCAGGAGAATGCCGAGCGCGGCCGAGGACGCCACGATGCCCTTCGAACCCATGCCGGCCTCAGTGAGGCCGAGATGGATGGCGTAATCGGAACGCGACGCGAGATCCTGATAGACCGCGATCAGATCCTGTACCGCCGAGACCTTGGCGGAGAGGATGATGCGGTCCTTGGGCATGCCGAGCTCTTCGGCACGCGCGGCCGAGAGCAGCGCCGACTGCACCATGGCCTCGCGCGTCACCGCGCGCACGTCGCGCGGATTCGGCGAGGCGGCGTTCTCGTCCATCAGCTTGGTGAGCAGTTCCTGGTCGAGCGAGCCCCAATTGGCGCCGATGCGCACCGGCTTGCTGTTCTTGTTCGCGATCTCGATGATGTCGGCGAACTGGGTGTCGCGCTTGTCCTTGAAGCCGACATTGCCGGGATTGATGCGGTACTTGGCGAGCGCCTCGGCGCAGGCCGGATAGGCCGCAAGCAGCTTGTGGCCGATATAGTGGAAGTCGCCGATCAACGGCGTGGTGATGCCGCGCTTGGCGAGGCCATCGCGGATGTGCGGAACGGCGGCAGCAGCCTCCTCGCGGTCCACGGTGATGCGGACCATTTCGGAGCCGGCGCGCGCGAGCGCTGCGACCTGGGCGATGGTGCCGTCGATATCGGCGGTGTCGGTGTTGGTCATCGACTGCACGACGATCGGCGCGCCGCCGCCCACAGTGACGTCGCCGACCTTGACCTGGGTGGTGCGATGCCGGGGCGCGGGGCCCGCGATGTCGGAATCGATGGTGTTTTCGAGCTTGTTCATGGCGTCCAAATATCAGGTTTTGGTGACGTTCAGCAATGCATCGCGCGGCGCCGCAGCCGTTTGGCTGGGACGGTTAACCAGAAAAAGCCCAGCAATTACAAGGACCGCGGCGGCCCCGAATGTCAGGCTCAGGGTGTCGTGCATGATGAAATAGCTACCCACCACGCCAAACAAAGGGGTGATGAAGGTAAAAGCGGACAATTTGCTGGCCGAATAGGCCTTCACCAGCGCGAACCAAAGCGTGAACGTGGTTCCCACCACCCAGATCGCCTGGAAGGCCATCAGGCCGAGGGACAGCGGCGCCGGCGTGTGGGTGATGGATTCGCCGAACAGCCAGGCCGCCAGCCCGAGGATCGGGATCGAGGTCGCGACCTGATAGCCCAGCGCCTTCTCGGGCGCGGCGAAGCGCAGCCGTGTGCCCTTGGCGACCAGCGTGGTTGCCGCCCAGAGCCCGGCGCCGCCAACGATCAGGAGGTCGCCGAGCAGGACATGCGAATCGACATTGGGCTGCGGCACGCCGATCGCAAGCGCGACACCGGCAAAGCTGATGGCAAGACCCAGCCATTGCGAGGCGCCAAGCCGCTCACCGAGTACCTGGTAGGAGCCGAGCGCGACGAAGAACGGGGCGGTGTAGAGGAACACGACCGCGCGAGAGGCGGAGGTGAGGCGCAGGCCCTGGAAAATCAGCACGAACTCGATGCCGAACATCAGCCCTGCGATCAGGCCGGCCCTCCATGTCCCGTCACGCTCGAAGAATTTCACGCCGCGCAGGGTGCCGATGATGAACAGCACCGGCAGCGCGCCCATCGAACGGATCATCGCCTGGAGCATCGGCGGGATGTCCGGCAGCACCAGCTTCACCGCGATCTGGTTGAACCCCCAGGTCAGGCACAGCATGAGCATCAGGGCGATGGCACCGGTGCTGAGAGGACGGCCGGCAGACGGGTTGGCTTGGGTTACGGACATTTCTTCCTGAGATCCGGCTTTGCGCCGTTGTTGCTTCAAGACATTTTCTGACAATGGGCGCAGACGCCCGTGATCTCCACCACAGACAGCTTTGGTGCGAAGCCCGAGCTGCGTGCGGCGGCGTTGAGATCCCCGGCAAAGGACCCCGACTGGATCTCACCGACGAGGCCACAGCGCTCGCAGATCAGGAACGCCACCGCCGAGGTCGCGTCATGGTCATGGGCGGCACAGGCCAGATAGGCGTTGCGGCTCTCGATGCGGCGCACGAGGCCGTTGGCCATCAGGAAATCGAGAGCACGATAGACCGTGATCGGCGCCGGCCGCGCCATCGATTTTGCCAGCTCGTCGATCACCTCATAGGCGCCGAGCGGGCGATGGCTGGAAAGCAAGGCTCCCAGCACCTGGCGGCGGATCGGCGTGAATTTCTGCGCGCGCTGCTCGCAAACCTCCTCGGCATGCGCCAGCGCGTCCGCGGTGCAGCGGCCGTGATCATGGTCAGGCGCGGGAAAGGCCGGCTTTGCGAGGGTCATGCGGCCAGCCTTCTAGCATTTCGGCGATGGAACCCAAAGCATCACCGGCCCGGCGGCTGCCAGCCATGCTCATCCCGCGGGACTGCGTCCCGATAATCCGCCACACAATAATCATAAGCTTGCTTATATTATCCCAAGCTTATTGGAGACCAAGCTTATGAGCCGCGGGTCCGTGGACCAGAACTTCCTGTTTACGCTCGGCGAGCTTTACCGCCTGCTCCGCGTCTATGCCGACAAGGAGGCTTCGCGCTTCGGCATCACCCGCGCACAATGGGCGGTGCTGGCCAAGGTCGAGCGCAGCGAGGGCATGAAGCAGTCCGAACTCGCCGAACTGCTCGAGGTGCAGCCGATCACGCTGACGCGCCTGATCGACAAGCTCTGCGACAATGACTGGATCGAGCGCCGCAGCGATCCTTCGGACCGCCGCGTCAAGCGCCTCTATCTCAAGAAGGCCGGACGGCAATTGCTGGGACGGATGAGCGGCCTGAAGTCGGAGCTCACGGCGAACGCGCTCGACGGCATCAGCCCGGCGGACGCCCACCGTCTCCTCACCCAACTCGAAACTATCAAGGAAAACGTGCGTAACGCGGCCCAGACATCCGGCGCGGAACAAGTGCGTAAGGAGCAGCGCTATGGCTGATCAGGTTCTCAAGTTCCAGCCCGAGCAGAAGAACGACAGCGGCAAGCCCACCAAGAAGGCCGGCACCGATCCGCGCCGCCGCCTGCTGGCCGGCCTGCGCCGCTATCGGCGCTTCCTGCTGATGGTCGTGCTGCCCGTGATCGCCGCCATCGGCGGCGTCACCTTCTATCTCAACGGCGGACGCTATGTCGGCACCGACGATGCCTATGTCGGCGCGCAGAAGGTGCTGGTGACGCCCGACATCTCCGGCAAGATCCAGAAGGTCCTCGTGAAAGAAGGGCAGTCCGTCAAGCAAGGCGACGAGCTGTTCGAGATCGACCCCGTTCCGTTCCGCCATGCGGTGGATGAAGCCAAGGCACAGCTCGCCCAGACCCGCACGACCTACGACAATCTCGTCGCCAACATCAAGATCTACGGCGACATGCTCAACCTCGCCCAGCAGGGCGTCGACCTGAAGCAGCGCGACGTCGAGCGCAAGCAGGCGCTGGTGAAGAACAATTACGGCTCCCAGCTCGATCTCGACAACGCCGCCAACGCGCTGGTGACCGCCGGCGCACAGACGCAGTTCGTCAAGCAGCAGCTGTCCAACGCAAAGACGCAATTGCTCGGCGATTCCAACCTGCCGCTCGAGCAGTTCCCGCCCTATGCGCAGGCCAAGGCAAAGCTCGACGACGCCCAGCGCAATCTCGACCACACCGTGCTGCGCGCGCCGATGGACGGCGTCGCCACGCAGGTCGAGCAGATCCAGCTCGGGCGCTTCGTTGCCGCCGGCACGGCGGTGTTCTCCATCGTCGACATCGCCCATCCCTGGGTCGACGCCAATCCGAAGGAGAGCGACCTCACCTATGTCACCGAAGGTCAGCCGGTCACGCTGGAGGTCGACGCGTTTCCCAACCACGTCT
This sequence comes from Bradyrhizobium huanghuaihaiense, assembly GCF_007830635.1. GTDB lineage: Bacteria > Pseudomonadota > Alphaproteobacteria > Rhizobiales > Xanthobacteraceae > Bradyrhizobium > Bradyrhizobium huanghuaihaiense. Next base: position 178,447 of record NZ_VLLA01000001.1, read on the forward strand.
TCAAGGGCAAGATCGGCTCGCTCTCGCCCGGCACCGGTGCGCAGTTCGCGATCCTGCCGCCGCAGAACGCCACCGGCAATTTCGTCAAGGTGGTGCAGCGCGTGCCTGTCAGGATCTATTTCGACGAGACCGACAAATACGTCCGGAAGCTGAAGGCCGGCATGAGCGTCTATGCCACCATCGACACCGGCCACAAGCGTTCGCTCGCCGGCCTGCTCGGCCTGTCGGCGACCGCGGGCCAGGACAAAGAGTAAGACTCAAAGATCAAGACAAGGACTGACGCGATGTCCGGCCCCAATGCCAGCCTGATGGTCCCCGGCCTGCGCCGGAACATGGTGACGATCTGCGCCATGACCGCGACCATCATGCAGGCGCTGGACACCACGATCGCCAACGTCGCGCTGCCCTACATGCAGGGCACGCTGTCGGCCTCGCAGGACCAGATCAACTGGGTGCTGACCTCCTATATCGTCGCCGCAGCGATCATGACCGCGCCGGTGGGCTGGATCGCCAACCGCTTCGGCCGCAAGCGCATCTTCATCATCTGCTCGGCCGGCTTCACGTTCGCCTCGGTGCTGTGCGGCCTCGCGCAGGACATCAACCAGATGGTGCTGTTCCGCCTGCTGCAAGGGGTATTCGGCGCGGCGCTGGTGCCGCTGTCGCAGTCGGTCATGCTCGACTATTACACGCTCCAGGAGCGCGCCAAGGCGATGTCGATCTGGGGCATGGGCGTGATGATGGGCCCGATCATGGGCCCCTCCCTCGGCGCCTGGCTGACCGAGACCTATTCCTGGCACTGGGTGTTCTTCGTCAATTTGCCGTTCGGCGCGATCACCGTGCTCGGGCTGATCGTCTTCATGGACGAGACCAAGAAGGATCTCAGCCTCAAATTCGACTGGCTCGGTTTCGCTGCGCTGGCGATCGCGATCGGCTCGCTCCAGCTCGCGCTCGACCGCGGCGAGCAGCTCGGCTGGCTGGAATCCAACGAGATCATCGCGGAGTTCATCGTCTCGGCGGTCGCATTCTACTTCTTCCTCGCGCACTCCTTCACGACCTCGACGCCGTTCATCCGCTTTGCGCTATTCCGGGACCGCAACTTCGTCACCGGCTGCGTGTTCATGGTCGTGATGGGCCTCGTGCTGTTCTCCACCATGGCGCTGGCCTCACCCTACATGCAGAACGTGATCGGATATCCCATCATCACGGCCGGCCTGCTGCTGGCGAGCCGCGGTTTCGGCACCTTCTTCGCCATGATGCTGGTCGGCCGCATGATGCGCTATTTCGAGGCCCGCACGCTGATCATCGCCGGCCTCACTCTGACCGCGGGCTCGCTGTTCCAGATGACCGGCTGGACCGACCTCACCCAGGTGCCGGAGATCGTGACCGTCAGCATCATCCAGGGCTTTGGCTTCGGTCTCGTCTTCGTGCCGCTCTCGACGGTGGCGTTCCTGACCCTGCCGAACCATCTGCGCACCGACGGCACCGCGATGCTGACCCTGATGCGCAATGTCGCGAGTTCGGTCGGCATTTCGGTCGTCATCGCCGAGCTGACGCAGGGCACGCGGCGGACCTATGCGATCCTCTCCGAGCACATCAACCCATTCAACCACGCCCTGCAAATGCCGGACGTACGCGGCATCATCAACCTCTCCACCGACGCCGGCCGCGCCATGGCCGACCGGATGGTCGGCGTGCAGGCGCAGATCATCGCCTTCGCCCACGACTACATGCTGGTGATGGTCTTCATCCTCTGCACCATCCCGCTCGCGCTGATGATCGGCTCGACCAAGGCCACCCTGCGCAAGCAGGCGGCAGGGCCGGAACATGCGGTGATGGAGTAGTTGTTGTCGTCCCGGACAAGCGCAGCGCAGATCCGGGACCCATAACCACAGGGAGTGGTTTTGCGAGGACTCGGAGTTGTCGGCTCGCGTTACGACATCTCTCCGTGGTTATGGGTCCCCGCGTTCGCGGGGACGACAGCGAATCTGTTGAGCCGTCACCGCGCCTCGCGCCCCTACCCCAACAACTCCTCACACCCCAAATCCTCGACCGCGATCATCACGCGCTCCAGATTGTTCCACCAGATCAGCGGCGGGATGTTGATGCTCCACTGCCAGACCGGCCGCGTGATCTGCCAGAGCACCGCCCAGCGATAGTCACGATCGAGTGCGCCGCGCGTGTAGCCGGTGATGCCGCTCTCGATCAGCGTGTCGTGGTAGAGATTGAGCAGCGGGCGTTCGAGCGCCTGGCGGCGTTCCGGATACCAATGCATGGCCATCATGTAGGCGAGGTCGTGGGTCGGAACGTTGATGCTCCAGAGATCGAAATCGAAGATGCGCACGGTGTCAGAGACGCCCGCGCGCGGCAGCATGAAATTCCAGGTATGGGCGTCGCCATGCGTGATGCTGAGATGACGGCGCGAATGGTAGCGCTGGGACAGCCGTTCCGACTGGTCGATCAGACGACGGTAGAGGGTGCGCCGCTCCTCGCTCAGGCGATTGCCCAGCAGGTCGGCGAAGCGGTCATAATGGCCGGCAAACGTCTCCATGCGTTGCGCGCTGTCCTCCATGCTGGCGAAGGTGCCGACTGTGTCGCCGAGGCTCGGATGGTCCCACCAGGCTGCATGCCAGCGTGCGAGCGTGGTGACGATGGCGAACGTCTGCTCGCGCGAGGGCGGCACCGGCCAGGCCATCGCGATGTCGTGGCTGTCGGTGAGGTCCTCGAGCAACAGATGCCAGGTGGGGCCGCCCTCGTCGAAATGCCCGTCAAAACAGCGCGGCACGAGTCCCGGCGGCATCTTCGGCACGAGCTGCGTGTAGTAGTCCACCTCGCGCCGGCCGCCATTGGCGAGGCTCTCGGCGAAAGCGGAATTGGGAGTCTTGAGGATCAGCGACTGCGGGGCGCCGGTGGATTCGCCGACATAGCGCAGCCCGAGCCTGACGATATGTGACACGACGGTGTCACGCTGATGCAGCACCTTCACTTCGCGCACCGCGCCAGCATCAAGCACGCCGCCCCGGCGCAGCGCAGCCGTCAGTCGGGCGGGCTCAACGACCGCCGGCAATTGTGGAGGTGTCATGAACCACGATGCCCCTGTCCCGCGCCATACTGCACGATCACGACCCCGGGCACCAGCGGCCGACCTGATGCGGGATCAAGCTGCGGCGGTGGAGTCCCGCACGGTCCGGACCACGACCGACCGCAGCTGCTCGAGATTGGCCGCCATTCCCGCGATCGCCTGCCTGACCTCCGCGGCGCGCTCGTTCACGGAAGCCGCGTCGCGGCTGACATTGCCGATCTTGGCCGAGACGTCCTTGGCGGCGGACGCCGATTCGGAGATCGATCGCGCAATCTCCCGTGTCGCCGCGTCCTGCTCTTCCATCGCCGCGGCAACCGAGTTCGCAACGCCGTCGATCTCGACGATGTGGCCGCCCATGGTCTCGACGGCGTCCACGGCCGCCTGCGTCGAGGCCTGGATCTCGGCGATCAGGCGCCCGATCTCCTCGGTGGATTTGGCGGTCTGGTCGGACAGGGATTTGACCTCGGCCGCGACCACCGCGAAGCCGCGGCCGGCCTCGCCGGCGCGCGCCGCCTCGATGGTGGCGTTGAGCGCCAGAAGGTTGGTCTGACCGGCGATGCCGCCGATGAGGTCGGAGACTTCGGCAATCTTCTTCACCGATCCGGCCAGCGCCTGGATGGTCGAACGCGCCTGCTCGCGGCCCGCGACCGCCGACTTCGTGACGGTCGAGGTGCGTGCAACCTGGGTCGCGATCTCCCGGATCGAGGCACTCAGCTCCTCGGCCGCGGCCGAAACCGTCTGCGAGCTGCCCAGCGCCTGCGTCGAGGCTGCAGCCACGGCCTGTGATTCCGTGGAAAGCGAGCGAGCGATCTCGGACAGGCTGGAAGCGACCCGTTCCACGCCCTGGCTCGCGGCGCTCGCGGTATCGACCGAACGACCGGTTTCGCGCTCCACCGTCTCGGCCATCTGATGCAGGGCGGAACGCTTGGCGCGTGTGGCCTCCTGCTCGTTCTGCAATTGCTCCTCGCGCAAGCGGGAATTCTCGATCGCGCCCTGCTTGAACACCTCGAGGGCGCCCGCCATCGAACCGATCTCGTCCTGCCGATGCGCGAAGGGGATGTCGGCGGCGAGATCGCCGGTCGCGAGCTTCTGCATCGTGCCGGTCATGCGCACGATCGGACGGACCACGCCAACGGCAACGCCGAGCAGGCCGGCGGCAATGAAAGCCAGAACCGCGGCGGAGACACCGAGCAGGATATAGAGGATCGAGCTGTCGCGGTCGGCTGCCAGCTTCTCCATGTCGGCATTCTGCTTGTTGGCGTTCTCGACGATGCTGTCGATGACGGCGCGATGCGCGGTGTAGGCGTCCTTGAGCTGCGCATAGGTGCGCTCGGCGGCAGCCATGTCCTTGGCCTTGAGGGCTGGCAGGAGCTGGTCGGACGCCTTCCAGAATTTCTGCACCTCGGCGTCGGATTTCGACACCAGGGCGGTCTTCAGGTCGGCCGAGAGGCTGGAGGCGACCCAGTAAGCCTTTCGCTCGTCGTAGTCCTTGCGAAGCTGGACCAGGCGCTCGGCATGGGCCGCCAGCTGGTCCGGCTCGCGCATCGCGAGCGTGGCTTCGAGATAGGCCTCGATGACGTATTCCGGCGGCGGCAGGATGTCGGCGATCAGGTCATTGCCGAGCTTGATGTCGGAATAGAGGGGACCGCCGACCTTGAGCTCGCGTAGCGCATAGAGGCTGGTGGAAACGACCGCGGTGAAGCCGATGGCAAGCACGATGCCGAACGCAATGATCGCGGAAGACAACGACAGACGAATTTTCATATGGCAATCCAGGCGCGAATCAAATCCGCACTGAGCCTAGATCGTTACGGTAAATACGGACTTTCTTCGCGGACAGGTTGTAGGCGGAAAAGCTCCGCAGAACTACGGGATTGGGATCGGTCAATCGGTTTTGGGTCAGTGAGACTGACGCTCAAACGTGCAGCACCGGCTGCAATTGCGCTGAATGAGAAGCGCGTCGCGGCGCCCCGGAGTCGCCGCGACGCATTGCCTCAGACGTCGAAGAACACCGTCTCGGCGTCGCCCTGCAAATGCAGGTCGAGGCGATAGACCGGCTTGCCGGCCTCGCGCACCGCGGTCAGCGTGGCGCGGCGCTCAGCGGGCACCAGCGCCAGCACGGGGTCGGCGGCGTTGCCGGCCTCGTCGCTGAAATAGATGCGGGTGTAGAGATGCCTGAGCATGCCGCGGCCAAAGACGGCGAGCAGGATGTGCGGCGCCTGCGGCTTGCCGTCGGGATCGGGCACCACGCCAGGCTTGATGGTGTCGAAGGAATAATTGCCGTCCTTATCGGTGCCGCAGCGGGCGAAGCCGCGGAAGCTGGCATTGGGCAGCGCGCGCTTGTCCTGCGGGTCGGCGAAGCGTCCTTGCGCATCCGCCTGCCAGATCTCCAGCATGCAATCCGGCACGACGACGCCGTCGCCGTCGAACACGCGGCCCTCGATGCGGACACGGTCGCCAGTGACATCGGGCGTCAGCGTCGAGTTGGTGAACGCGTCATTCCACGCATAGTCGCCGGTCGGCGTCAGTCCGTATTTGAAGAACGGACCGACGGTCTGCGATGGGGTGATCCCGTCAGGCTTCACAGAATCTTGCACGTTAGTGGTTCTCCATGGGCGTGGCGTTCTTGCCGCGCAGCACGATGTCAAAGCGATAGCACAGCGCCCATTCGGGCTGGGTGTTCTCCAAGTCGAACGACGAGACCATCCGCGCCCGCGCCTTCTCGTCCGGCACCGAGTTGAAGATCGGGTCGAACGGAAACAACGGGTCAGCCGGGAAGTACATCTGCGTCACCAGCCGCGTGACGAAGGAATGGCCGAACACCGAGAGATGGATATGCGCCGGGCGCCAGGCGTTGTGGTGATTGCCCCACGGATAGGCGCCGGGCTTGATCGTCACAAAACGGTAGTAGCCGGCGGCATCGCTCACGGTGCGGCCGGCGCCGGTGAAATTCGGATCGAGCGGCGCCGGATGCTGGTCGCGGACATGAACATAGCGGCCGCAGGAATTGGCCTGCCAGATCTCGACCAGCGAGTTCGGCACGCCGCGGCCGTCCTCATCGCGCACATGGCCGTGCACGATGATGCGCTCGCCGATCGGCTCGCCACTGTGCTGGGTGGTGAGATCGTTGTCGCCCTCGCGCACAGTCTCGTGGCCGTAGACCGGGCCGGTCAGCTCCGACAGCGTGTGGCACATCGGGATCAAGGGCTTGTTCGGCGCGCGCTTGATCGAGCTCTTGTAGTCAGGCGACAGCGGCAGCGGATGCGCCTTGTTGCTATCGACGGGATAGATGAATGTCATTGGCGAACTCCTCCCCGGCCATTTTAGGTCCAGCCGGTCAACGCTTCCGCCAATCATTATAGGATATAACTAATTTGGGGAAGCGGGTTTAAGCCTCCTGCTCCAATGCTATTTGATCGGCGGACGCGGCAGCACGGCTTCCCCAGCCTCGAGCCGGTAGGTGTGGTCGAGCGAGTACCAGGGCGTCGCGACGTCGGGCGCGGTCGGATGCGGCGTATCGTGGCGCTGGAACTTGCCGATCAGCGCCTGCGTCACGCCGAACTGCACGTCGCTGTCGATATGGGGATCGTTGGGGTCGTAGACCTGCGAGATCAGGACCTTGAATCCGGGCTTGAAGATCAGGGCGTGCAGATGCGCGGGTCGGTAGGGGTGCCGACCCTGCGCCTCGAGCAGCCGGCCGACCACGCCGTCGGTCGGAATGGGATAGCCGACCATCATCACCGAGCGGAAGGCGAAGCGTCCATCCTGGTCGGTCGTGAACTTGCCGCGCAGGTTCATGTCGGCCTGCTCAGGATCCTGGTTCTCGTAAAGACCAACCGGAGAGGCGTGCCAGACATCAACCTCGGCGCCGGCGACGGGACGGCCGTCCCTGTCGACGACGCGGCCGCTGACGAACAGCGGCGCACCCGGCGTCTCCGAGCGCACGATCGATCCGCCATTCTCGACTCGCGGCGAGTTCAGCCGCCAGAACGGCCCGAGCAGCGACTGGTCGGTTTCAGTGTTGCCCTGATCGCCATTGTTGAGCAGGCACACCAGCGGCGAGACGCCGAGCGAGCCCGCCATCAGCACGACTTCGTTGTGCGTGTCGGTGGTCAGCTTGCCGAGCTCGGCCACGATCGCAGTGGCGTCGCGGAATTCCTTCTCGGTCAGCCGAACGTCGCGCACGAAGGCGTGCAGGTGCTTGACCAGGGAGACCATGATCTGGCGCAGCCGCGGATCCGACGTCCGCTCCATCACCGCCAGTGCCGCGGCCGTGACGTCCTGCTCGCGCTCGATGATCATGGGACGGTCCCTGAAGCGACAACAAACGCCGTCATTCCGGGGCGATGCGAAGCATCGAACCCGGAATCTCGAGATCCCGGGTTCAGCCCTCTCGGGCTGCCCCGGGATGACGGTCCACTGGGTGGACCGTCAGTTCAGCTTCTCGATCGCAACGGCGACGCCCTGGCCGACGCCGACGCACATGGTGGCCAGCGCCAGCTTGCCGCTGCGCTTCTCCATGCCGTGCACGGCGGTGAGCACGAGGCGCGCGCCGCTCATGCCGAGGGGATGGCCGAGCGCGATGGCGCCGCCATGCGGATTGACGAAATCGGCATCGTCGGCGACGCCGAGCTGGCGCATGCAGGCGATGCCCTGCGAGGCGAAGGCCTCGTTGAGCTCGATCAGGTCGAAATCGCTGATCTTCTTGCCCAGACGCTCCATCAGCTTGCGGGTTGCCGGCACCGGGCCGATGCCCATGATGCGCGGCGGCACGCCGGCCGAGGCGAGGCCGAGGATGCGCGCGCGCGGCGTCAGGCCGTGCTTCTTCACGGCCGCTTCGGACGCGAGGATCATCGCGGCGGCACCGTCATTGACGCCGGAGGCGTTGCCGGCGGTGACCGTGCCGGGATTGCGCACGATCGGCTTCAGTTTTGCCAAGCCTTCCAGCGTGGTCTCAGGGCGCGGATGCTCGTCCTTGTCGACCGTGATGGGGCCGGCCTTGCCGCCGGGAATGGTGATCGGGGTGATTTCCTCGGCGAAATAACCCGCCGCGATCGCAGCGCCCGCACGCTGCTGCGAGCGGATCGCGAAGGCGTCCTGGTCGGCGCGCGAGACCTGGAATTCCTCGGCGACGTTCTCGCCGGTCTCCGGCATCGCGTCGACGCCGTACTGCGCCTTGAGCAGCGGATTGATGAAGCGCCAGCCGATGGTGGTGTCGAAGATTTCGGCCGAGCGCGAGAACGCTTCCTGCGCCTTGCCCATCACGAAGGGTGCGCGGGTCATGGATTCGACGCCGCCGGCAATCGCAAGCTCGATCTCACCGGAGCGGATGGCACGGCCCGCGGCGCCGACCGCGTCGAGGCCGGAGGCGCAGAGCCGGTTCAGGGTCTGGCCGGGAACCGAATCCGGCAGGCCTGCCAGCAGCAGCGCCATGCGCGCGACGTTGCGGTTGTCCTCGCCGGCCTGGTTGGCGCAGCCGAAGAAGACCTCGTCGACCTGCGCCCAGTCGAGCTTGGGATGCTTGGCCATCAGCGCCTTGATCGGGGCTGCGGCGAGATCGTCGGCACGCACCTTGGCGAGTGAGCCGCCGAAACGGCCGATCGGGGTCCGCACGGCATCGCAGATAAAGACGTCACGCATCGTTGTTCTCCCTGAATGCCGCGATCCGGCCAAATTCTTCAATGTCGGCGGAGTTTTAGGAGGGCGCCCGCGGCAGGTCAATTGACGGTTTCGCGTGCGGCGTATTCAAACTCTCCGTGATTCCGGGGCGCCCGGAGGGCGAGCTATGGTGCGCAATTGCGCACCTGAGAATCCATAACCACGAGCCGGGGTTATGGATTCCGGGCCTGCGCCGTTCCGGCGCATCCCGGAATGACGACGGAATATGTTGCGCTCATTATCCCATCGTGCGGACAACGTGGAAAACCTCTCCTTCCCGGCCAAACCGATAGGAGCAGGTGCCGAAATTTTGTAGGTTGCGCCGCCCATGACCATGCAACAGCCGATACCCGTACCGCCGCCCGACGAAGCGCCCGCGCCGCAGGCGGAAGCCACAGCGCGCGTGACGCCGATGATGGAACAGTACCTCGAGATCAAGGCAGCCCATCAGGGCCTCTTGCTGTTCTATCGGATGGGCGACTTCTACGAGCTGTTCTTCGAGGACGCCGAGATCGCCTCCAGGACGCTCGGCATCGTCCTGACCAAGCGCGGCAAGCATCAGGGCGCCGACATCCCGATGTGCGGCGTTCCGGTCGAGCGCTCCGAGGATTATCTGCACCGCCTGATCTCGGCCGGCCACCGGGTCGCGGTATGCGAGCAGACCGAGGATCCTGCGGCGGCGAAAGCGCGCGGCAACAAGAGCGTCGTGCGCCGCGGCGTGGTGCGGCTCGTCACGCCTGGCACCCTGACCGAGGACACGCTGCTCGATGCGCGTGCCAACAATTATCTGCTGGCGATCGCGCGCGCGCGTTCGTCCGCCGGCGGCGACCGCTTCGGCCTCGCCTGGATCGACATCTCGACCGCCGAATTCATGGTGACCGAGGTTTCGGGCGGCGAGCTCGCCGCGACGCTGGCGCGCATCAACCCGAACGAGGCCATCGTCACCGACGCGCTCTACAACGACAGCGAGCTCGGCCAGACCCTGCGCGAGCTGCCGGCGGTGACGCCGCTGACCCGCGACGTCTTCGACGGCGCCACCGCCGAGAAGCGCCTCTGCGACTATTTTGCGGTCGCGACGATGGACGGCCTTGCGCAACTGACGCGTCTGGAAGCCACGGCTGCGGCGGCTGCCGTCACCTATGTCGACCGCACCCAGGTCGGCAAGCATCCCCCGCTGTCACCGCCCGCGCGCGAAGCTTCCGGCGCGACCATGGCGATCGATCCGGCGACGCGCGCCAATCTCGAGCTGACGCGGACGCTGGCCGGCGAGCGCCGCGGCTCGCTGCTCGATGCGATCGACTGCACCGTGACCTCGGCCGGCTCGCGCCTGCTGGCGCAACGCCTCGCCGCACCGCTGACCGATGCGCCGGCGATCGCGCGGCGGCTCGATGCGGTCGGCACCTTCGTTGCCGATTCTGCCGCGCGCGAGGACATCCGCAGCATTTTGCGCGGCGCGCCCGACATGTCGCGCGCGCTGGCCCGTCTCTCGGTCGGCCGCGGCGGACCGCGCGACCTCGCCGGCATCCGCGACGGCATCATCGCCGCCGACCAGGTGCTGACGCGGCTTTCCGAGCTCGACCAGCCGCCGCAGGAGATCGCAGCCGTGATGGCGGCGCTGAAGCGGCCGTCGCGCGAGCTCGCTGCCGAGTTTGCGACGGCGCTCGACGAGCAGCTGCCGCTGATCAAGCGCGATGGCGGCTTCGTCCGCCAGGGCTATGAGCCCGCGCTCGACGAAGCGCGAAACCTGCGCGACGCCTCGCGCCTCGTGGTCGCCTCCATGCAGGCCCGCTACGCCGACGCGACCTCCGTCAAGGGTCTCAAGATCCGCCACAACAACGTGCTCGGCTATTTCGTCGAAGTGACCGCGCAGCACGGCGACAAGCTGATGTCGGCGCCGCTGAATGCGACCTTCATCCACCGCCAGACGCTGGCGGGCCAGGTGCGGTTCACCACTGCCGAGCTCGGCGAGATCGAAGCCAAGATCGCCAATGCCGGCGACCGCGCGCTCGGCCTCGAGCTCGAAATCTTCGAGAAGCTCTGCGCCAAGGCCCTCGAGATCAGCGACGATCTGCGCGCGGCGGCGCAAGGCTTTGCGCTGCTCGACGTCGCGACGTCGCTCGCCAAGCTCGCGATCGACGAGAACTATGTGCGGCCTGAGGTCGACGGCTCCCTCGCCTTCGCGATCGAGGCCGGCCGCCATCCCGTGGTCGAGCAGGCCCTGAAGCGCAACGGCGAGCCGTTCATCGCCAATGCCTGTGATCTCTCGCCGAGCCCAGCGCAAAAATCCGGCCAGCTCTGGCTGCTGACCGGTCCCAACATGGCCGGTAAATCGACCTTCCTGCGCCAGAACGCGCTGATTGCACTGCTGGCGCAGATCGGCAGCTTCGTGCCGGCGACACGCGCGCGGATCGGCATCATCGACCGCCTGTTCTCGCGCGTCGGCGCCGCCGACGATCTCGCCCGCGGCCGCTCCACCTTCATGGTGGAGATGGTCGAGACCGCGGCGATCCTGAACCAGGCCGGCGAGCGCTCGCTCGTGATCCTGGATGAGATCGGCCGCGGCACCGCGACCTTCGACGGCCTCTCGATCGCCTGGGCCGCGATCGAGCATCTTCACGAGAGCAACCGCTGCCGCACGCTGTTCGCGACGCATTATCACGAGCTGACCGCGCTCTCGGCAAAACTGCCGCGCATGTTCAACGCCACCGTGCGCGTGAAGGAATGGCAGGGCAACGTCGTATTCCTGCACGAGGTGCTGCCGGGCTCGGCCGACCGCTCCTACGGCATCCAGGTGGCGAAACTCGCCGGCCTGCCGCCGGCCGTGATCACGCGCGCCAAATCCGTGCTCTCCAAGCTGGAGGCGCAGGACCGCGGCCAGACGGCACGAGCCTTGGTAGACGATCTGCCGCTGTTCGCCGTGCCCTCGCGCGCTGCCGCCGAAGCCGCGCCGCCGAGCGAAGCCGAGTTGTTGATGGACGCGGTGAAAGCGCTGCACCCCGACGAGATGTCCCCGCGCGAGGCGCTCGATGCATTGTATGCGTTGAAGGCCAAGCTGCCGAAGCAGTAGCGGTGCCGTAGCCCGGATGAGCGCAGCGACATCCGGGACGACTGTTCCCGCATGTCGCTTCGCTCATGCGGGCCGCGATACTTTCTGCGCCGAGAGGAAGTGCCGTAGGGTGGGCAAAGCGCAGCGTGCCCACCATGCAACGACGAATTCGCAGAAAGATGGTGGGCACGGCGCGCGAAGTGCGCGCGCCTTTACCCACCCTACGATTCCAGCCTTACGCCCGCGCCGCGATCGCCGCGGCTTCCGCGGCGGCGCGCTGCATGCTGGTCGACATCTCGTTCGTGACCGTGCTCTGCTCCTCGACGGCGGCGGCGGTCGAGGTCACGTATTCGCTGACATTGTTGATCGCCTGCTTGATCGAGCCGAGCGCGCTGACGACGTCGCCGGAGATGCCGTTGAGGCTGCCGATCTCCTGGCCGATCTTGTCGGTCGCCTGCTTGGCCTGGTTGGCGAGGCTCTTCACTTCGGAGGCGACCACCGCGAAGCCGCGGCCGGCTTCGCCGGCGCGGGCGGATTCGATCGTGGCGTTGAGCGCGAGCAGGTTGATCTGACCGGTGATGTTGTTGATCATCTCGACGATGCCGCTCATCGCCTGCGCGGCCTCGGTGAGGCGCTGCGCCTGGGCGTCGGCGGCGGCAACTTGATCCACCGCGCTCATCGCGGTCTCGCGCGACTTGGTCATCGCCTCGGAAATCTCCCGCACCGAGGCATTCAACTCCTCGGAGCCGGCGGCGACCGATTCCATCATGCCGCGGACGCGCTCGTTGCCCATGCGGACCAGCACCTGCCGCGTGGTGTCGGTGGCATATTTCACGACCTTGAACGGCTTGCCGTTGAGATCGAGGATCGGATTGTAGGAGGCCTGGATGTAGACCTCCTTGCCGCCCTTGCCGATGCGCTTGTACTCGGCCGCCTGGTACTGGCCGCGGTTGAGCGCGGCCCAGAACTCGCGATAGGCCGCGCCGTCGCGCTCGCTGGGTTCGACGAACATGCTGTGATGCCTGCCCTTGATCTCGGCCAGCGAATAGCCGAGCGTGGCGAGGAAGTTGGTATTGGCGGTGATGATCGTGCCGTCCATGTTGAACTCGATCACGGCCTGGGCTTTGTCGATCGCCGCGATCTGACCGGCGAGATCGGCGTTCTTCAGCTTCTCCGCGGTGATTTCGGTTGCGAACTTGGCGACGCCGAACGGCTTGCCTTTCTCGTCGAGCAGCGGATTGTAGGAGGCGAGGATCCAGACCTCGCGGCCCCCCTTGCCGATGCGCTTGAACTCGCCGGCCTGATATTCGCCGCGGTTGAGCGCAGCCCAGAACTGACGATAGGCGGCGCCGTCACGCTCGGCGACCTCGACGAACATGCTGTGATGCTTGCCCTCGATCTCGGCCAGCGAGTAGCCGAGCGCCTTGCAGAAATTCTCGTTGGCGGTCACGATGGTGCCGTCGAGCTTGAACTCGATCACGGCCTGGGCACGGCTGCTGGCGGCGATCTTCGAGGCGTCCGTCATGCTCCGGATCTTCTTCTGGGTGATGTCGGTCGCAATCTTGGCGACCATCACCGCCTTGCCGTTGCCGTCGAGCACTGGATTGTAGGATGCTTCGATCCAGACCTCGCGGCCGCCCTTCGCGATCCGCTTGAACTCGCGCGCCTGATACTCGCCACGGTTCAGTGCGGCCCAGAATGCCTTGTACTCGGCGTTGTCGCGCTGGTCGGCCGGCACGAACATGGAGTGATGCTTGCCCTGGATTTCGTCGAGCCGATAGCCGAGGGCATCGAGAAAATTCTTATTGGCCGTGATGATCGTCCCATCAAGGTTGAATTCGATCATCGCCTGCGAGCGGCCGATGGCGGCGAGTTGTGCGTCCGAATCACTGCGGGACTTGCGACCAAACATCAAACAATCTCCATCTCGAAAAACCACCGATGGGGACGCGCCCGTCGGAACCAGGGATGTGACCGCGCGGCAGCGTCGCCGTATCTCAGTCTGCGGCTCCCGTGGGCCGTTCGCTTGAAAAAGAGAGCCGCGCCAATTTGCGCGGACGGGATCGGAAGCTGGTGTGCGATCCGATTCGTACGGGAAAAGCTCGAACAAAGTTCTAATAGAAATGTCGGAATTCGGCGGCCGATGGATCGGCATGTCCGCGCGATGGACAGAGGCGTTCAGGCCGGGAAAGAACGGCAGAACTTGAAATGAGGCTTCTCATTCAACGGCTTGAGGAGATGCCGCATCATCTCATCGGCGCGAATTGAGCTTGGCATAACGTATTCGCGCGACGCTATGTCGTGTTTGTCCGTAGTCTCACGGCTGCTGTCGCGCCTTGCGCATCGCGCGCCGGCCGATCCCCCACAGCGTCAGATTCCAGGTGACGCAGGTGCCGAGTGCGAGAGTCAAACCGACAGCCGAGCCGAATTGCACCACCGCGACGTGCATGACGGCAATCGCCATACCGAATCCGAGCAGGCCCCACGCGGAGTTGGCGAGGACGGCGGCCGTCGGCGGACCGCCGATGCGCGGATGCAGGATCAGCATGATGCTGGAGAACACCACCGGATACAGCGCGATGATGCCGCTGATGCGGGGACCGACCCAGCCGGAGGTCGAGACCACGATGGCGACAAGGGTCGCGACCAGCGCAGCCCGCATCGGGACGTCATACCAGCGGCGCGTCACCAGCGGCATTTTCGCGTGGCGATAGCCTGCAAGCAGCGGAATGCAGATACCGAATGCGATCAGATTGGCGGCAAGGCCCGCGGTGAGCGACCACTCGAACTGGCGGATGATCGATGCAAGCACGATCCACACCGCGATGGCGCTTCCGCAACTCACAACGAGGCCGCGCCGCTGCGACAGCACGACATAGGTGAGGCACATGAAGATCGTCGCCGCGTTCACCGGCAGGCTCGCCAGCGCGCCCTGCGCGATGAAGGCGGCGTCATGATCGATCGCAAGGAAGACGTAGGACGGACCTGCCGACACCGGCAGGGTCGCGATCAACGCGCCGATCACCGGCCCCGAGCGCTCGGTGATAACAGACGCCGTCACCACGAACGCCGCCGCGATCGCCATGCGCAGGAGCAGGAAAAGGATGAAGTGGAGGTCGAGGGGCATTTTTCATTCGTCGTCCTGGACAAGCGAAGCGCAGATCCAGGACCCATAACCACAGGCTTCGCTGTGTTGGACGGTCGTAGTTGCCGGTACCGCGAGACAATCGGCGCTTGGGGTAATGGGTCCTGGCTTTCGCCAGGACGACACCGATTGTCAGGCTGCGGTCCTCATCTCACATCCTTTGCATCGACACCGAGACCTTCGGGCCGTTCTTGATGGTCTGGTAGACGACGCAATAGCGCTCGGTGAGCTTGAGCAGCAGATCGAGCTTGTCCTGCGGCGCCGGTGTATCGACCTCGAAGCGGAGGCGGATCTCGGCGAAGCCGACCGGGGTCTCCTTGTCGACGCCGAGCGTGCCGCGGAAATCGAGATCGCCCTCGGCATAGACGTTGCCGGCCTTGAGCGGCACCTCGATCGCGGTCGCGACCGATTTCAGCGTGACGCCGGCGCAAGCCACCAGCGCTTCCAGCAGCATGTCGCCGGAGCAGAGCTCGAGGCCGGAGCCGCCGGTGGCGGGATGCAGGCCGGCCATCGCGATGGCGCGGCCGGTCTCGACCTTGCACGCGATACCTTCGCTGTCGGTGGAACCCTTGGCCTTCAACGTGATCAGCGCGGCCTTGGGATCGGTCTTGTAGCGCTCCTTGATCGGGGCCTGCATCTGGCGCAGTTCAGCGGCGTCCATTGTTCTCTCCCGGAAAAATCGCTCCTCGATGTACCGGCTCAGAGAGACATTGTCACCACCACATGGCCTGGCCGGGACCCTGGGTTGCGTCCCGGTCGGGCACGCTGCGGTCGAGCGAACGGTCGAGTGAGGTCAGCACACTTCGCTTGAAATTCTCGAACAGCGGCGAATTGCGGTCGCGCGGCCGGCCGAGATTGATCTCGATCTGGTCGAACAGCCGGCCCGGCCGCGGCCGCATCACCAGTACGCGATCAGCCAGCACCACGGCCTCGTCGACGTCATGTGTGACGAGGATCAAGGTCGGGCGGGTGTCGGCCCAGAGGTCGAGCAGATGATCCTGCAGATCCCTGCGCGTGAACGCGTCGAGCGCGGAGAACGGCTCGTCGAGCAGCAGCACCTCGGGCTGTGGCACCAGCGCCCGCGCAATCGCGACGCGCTGCGCCTGCCCGCCCGAAAGCTCGCGCGGCCAGGCCTGTGCCTTGTCGCCAAGCCCGACGCGCTCCAGCGCGCGAGCCACCTTCGCGCGCCGCTCGGCCGCGGGCAGATCGGCGAGGCCGAAGCCGATATTGTCGGCGACGCTGAGCCAGGGCAGCAGCCGCGGCTCCTGGAAGATGATGCCGATCTTGGCATGCGGCGAAGCGATCGCCTCGTCATCGAGCGTCACCGTACCGGAGCTGGCGCGATCGAGGCCGGCGATGGCACGGAGCAATGTCGACTTGCCGCAGCCGGAGCCGCCGATGATGGCGATGATCTCGCCCTGTTTGATCTCGGCGGAGAAGCGCGCCAGCGCCTCGACGCCGTTGGGATAGGTCTTGCTGACCCGGTCGAGCGCCAGCATCGCCTCAAGCTCCCTTCGCGCGACCAAAGGCGTCCTGCCAGCGCAGGAACGGCGCGGAGGCGACTTCGATCAGCCAGTCGGTGAGCTTGCCGAGGATGGCGAAGATCACGATGGCGGCAAGGATCTGCGCGGGTTTGCCGAGTTGCTGGCCGTCGAGCAGGAGATAGCCGAGGCCTTCGGAGGCGCCGATCAGCTCGGCCGCGACAACGAACATCCAGCCGAGGCCAAGACCGACGCGCAACGACACGACGTAAGCCGGCAGCACAGCAGGCAGCAGGATGCGGCGGATCATCGCAAAGCCGGAGAGACGGAAGGTGCGGCCGACCTCGACGATCTTGCGATCGACCGAGAGGATCGCGCCCATCACCCCGAGATAGACCGGGAAGAACACGCCGACCGCGATCAGCGCGATCTTCGAGGTCTCGAAAATGCCGAGCCACAGGATGAACAGCGGCACCCAGGCAAGCGACGGGATCGCGCGCAGCGCCTGCACGGTCGGATCGAGCAGCCGGCGCGCCAGCGACCAGTAGCCGGAGATCGCACCAAGCAGCGTCCCCGCAACCACGCCGAAGGCGAAGCCGAGGCCGACACGCCACAGCGTCGCAGTGATGTGACGCACCAGTTCGCCGGAACGGGCGAGCTCGGTGATGGTGGTGAAGATGCGAGAGGGCGGCGGCACCAGGCGCCCGTTGGACCAGCCGGACCAGACCACGAGCTCCCACCCGAGTGCGAGCGTCACCGGCAGCAGCAGCCCCAGCACCGGCCGCGCATAGCGCGACAGCCGCGAAGCCGCGGCGGCGCTCTCGGCTGGTTCCGATGATTGTTGCAGCACTGGCGCGTCGGAGATCATGGCCGGTAGGAAGCGCGTCTGACGAGGGAATGCAACACTACTCTTGCCGCGTCCTCAGCCGTCGTCCCGGGTTCGCTTCGCGCCCCGGGACGACGGCGGAGTGTGGTGCGTGCGCTTGCCTCTTCCCTGCCGACTAATTCGTCGGCAGCGGGACCTGGTCGTCGATCAGGGCATCGAGCGTCGCCTTCACGTCGACCTTGGCATCGACGACACCGGCCTGTTGCAGGGCGAGGCCCGCGGCGAGGATCGACTCGCGCTGCGGCGCGCCGATGCGGCTGTGGGTGAGCTCGGTGCGCTCCTTGAGCTGCTTGTCGACGACCGCCTCGGGCAGCTTCGTCACCGCGATGAAGGTCTTCTTCAGCTCGTCGTAATTCGCCAGCGAATATTTGCGCGCCTCCTCGTACACCGCGAGCACGCGGCGGGCGGCATCCGGATAATCCTTCAAGAACTGCTCGCGTACATTGAGGATGCCCCAGGTGTTGGCATCGGCCTTGCGATAGAACAGCTTTGCGCCCTCCTCGACCTCGGCCTGCGCCATCATGGGATCGAGACCGGCCCAGGCATCGACGTCGCCGCGGATCAAAGCGGTCTTGCCGTCGGCATGCTGGAGCAGCACCGGCGTGATGTCCTTTTCAGTCAGGCCCGCGCCCAGCAGCGCGCGCACCAGGAAGATGTGCGGATCGGTGCCGCGCGTCACCGCGACGCGCTTGCCCTTGAGGTCGGCGACATCAGCGATCTTGGAGTCCTTGCCCGTCACCAGCGCGGTCCATTCGGGACGCGAATAGACATAGATCGACCTGATCGGGTTGCCGTTGATCTTCGCCACCAGCGCCGCCGAGCCCGCGGTCGAGCCGAAATCGATCGAGCCGGCGTTGAGGAATTCCAGCGCCTTGTTCGAGCCGGCCGACTGCACCCAGGTGATGGTGATGCCGTCCTTGGCGAACTCCTTCTCCAGCAGCCCCTTCTGCTTCAGCACCATCGACACCGGGTTGTAGGTCGCCCAGTCGATGCGGATTTCCTTGAGTGGATCGGCGGCCTGCGCCGCAGGGATCAAAGCAAGCGTCATTGCGCCCGCCAGCAGAATGCGTCGTGTAATCCCAGTCATGCCCGGCCTCCTCCAAAACTTCATTGTTTTTCAATGAGTTATATCTAGAGGTCAACGAGAAAATCCGACCCTTGAAAGGGCGCCCGCCGAGAACAGATTTGCCCGAAGCCAGCCTTTTCCAGCACGGAACGACTATTGCCAGCGAATGACGGGTGACAGCGCCTGTCACCTCTTATATCCGGTGAGACATGGACAGCGTCGCAACTGAGCAGAAGCCACAGGTGGACGATCGCTTCGACACCGCGCGGATCACCGCCGCGGTCGATGCGCTTGCCGAGAAGCACGAGGGACGCGAGGACGCGTTCCGCACCGCCATGGCGCAATTGCTCAAGGCCGAGCTGATCGCGGCGCGCGCCGCGGCGCAGGCCATCCTGCTGAAGGACCGTCACGGCCGCCGCTGCGCCGAGCGGCTGTGCCACGTGCAGGACGAGATCATCCGCATCCTCTATTCGGCCGCGACCCGCCATCTCTATCGCTCGCCGATCCCGAGCGGCGCCGAGCGCATGGCGGTGGTCGCGACCGGCGGCTATGGCCGCGGCCTGATGGCCCCCGAGTCCGACATCGATCTCCTCTTCATCCTGCCCTACAAGCAGACCGCCTGGGGCGAGCAGGTCGCCGAAGCCATCCTCTATTGCCTCTGGGACATGGGGCTGAAAGTCGGTCACGCCACGCGCTCGGTCGACGAATCGATCCGGCAGGCGCGCGGCGACATGACCATCCGCACCGCGATCCTGGAAACGCGCTTCCTCACCGGCGACCAGCCGCTCTACGACGAGCTGGTCGAGCGCTTCGACAAGGAAGTGGTGCAGGGCACCGCATCCGAATTCGTCACGGCCAAGCTCGCCGAGCGCGAGGAACGGCATCGCCGCGGCGGCCAGTCCCGCTATCTGGTCGAGCCCAACGTCAAGGACGGCAAGGGGGCGCTGCGCGACCTGCACACGCTGTTCTGGATCGCAAAGTACGTCTACCGCGTCCGCGACACCGACGAGCTGGTCGAGCGCGGCGTATTCGACGCGCAGGAATACCGCAGCTTCCGCCGCTGCGCCGACTTCCTCTGGTCGGTGCGCTGCAATCTGCATTTCTACTCTGGCCGCGCCGAGGAGCGCCTGTCCTTCGACCTGCAGCGCGAGATCGCGGTCCGGCTCGGCTACACCTCGCATCCCGGCATGCAGGACGTCGAGCGCTTCATGAAGCACTACTTCCTGGTCGCCAAGGAGGTCGGCAACCTCACCGCCATCCTCTGCGCCAAGCTCGAGGACCAGCAGGCCAAGCCCGCGCCGGTCCTGAGCCGGATGATGGCGCGGCTGCGCCCGACGGCGGTGAAGCGGCGGGTCCCTGACAGCGACGACTTCATCGTCGACAACAACCGCATCAACGTCGCCGCGCCCGACGTGTTCAAGCACGATCCGGTCAATCTGATCCGCATCTTCCGCCTGGCGCAAAAGAACAACCTCGCCTTCCATCCGGATGCGATGCGCGACGTGACGCGCTCGCTCGGCCTGATCAACGCGCAGCTGCGCGAGAATCCGGAAGCGAACCGGCTGTTCATGGAGATCCTGACCTCCGATAATGCCGAGATCGTGCTGCGGCGGATGAACGAGACCGGCGTGCTCGGCCATTTCATCCGCGCCTTCGGCAAGATCGTCTCGATGATGCAGTTCAACATGTATCATCACTACACCGTCGACGAGCATCTGATCCGCTGCATCGGCTTCCTGCAGGACATCGAGCGCGGCGGCATCGAGGAGTTCGCTCTCGCCAGCGACCTGATGCGCAAAACGAGACCCGAGCACCGCGCGGTGATCTACATCGCAACGCTCCTGCACGACGTCGCCAAGGGCCGGCCGGAAGACCACTCCATCGCCGGCGCCAAGGTGGCACGGCGGCTCTGCCCGCGGCTCGGCTTCAGCCCGGCTGATACCGAACTCGTGGCCTGGCTGATCGAGGAACATCTGACGATGTCCACGGTCGCGCAGTCGCGCGACCTCTCCGATCGCAAGACCATCGAGAACTTTGCCGCCGTGGTGCAATCGGTCGAGCAGATGAAGCTGCTGACGATCCTCACCACCGCCGACATCCGCGGCGTCGGTCCCGGCGTGTGGAACGGCTGGAAGGCGCAGCTCTTGCGCTCGCTGTACTACGAGACCGAGCCGGTGCTTACCGGCGGTTTCTCGGAAGTCGACCGCGGCAAGCGCCTCGCGGCCGCGCATGCCGAGTTCCGCATGGCCTTCGCCGAATGGCCGAAGGACGAGCTCGATGCCTATATCGGCCGGCACTATCCGGCCTACTGGCTCAAGGTCGAACTGCCGCGCAAGATCCGCCACGCCCGCTTCGTGCGTTCAAGCGAGCAGGCCGGCCACAAGCTCGCGATCAATGTCGGCTTCGACGAGGTGCGCGGGGTCACTGAGCTCACGATCTTCGCCGCCGACCATCCCTGGCTGCTGTCGATCATCGCCGGCGCCTGCGCCTCGGCCGGCGCCAACATCGTCGACGCGCAGATCTACACCACGACCGACGGCCGTGCGCTCGACACCATCTCGATCTCCAGGGAATACGACCGCGACGAGGACGAGGGCCGCCGAGCCACACGCATCGGCGAGATGATCGAGGACGTGCTCGAAGGCAAGCTGCGCCTGCCCGAAGTGGTGGCGCGGCGCACCGTGCGCAGCAAAGCAAAGCCCTTCGTGATCGAGCCGGAAGTGACCATCAACAACCAATGGTCCGACCGCTACACCGTGATCGAGGTGTCCGGCCTCGACCGCCCCGGCCTGCTCTACGAGCTGACCACCGCGATCTCGAAGCTCAACCTCAACATCGCCTCGGCCCATGTCGCGACCTTCGGCGAGCGTGCCCGCGACGTGTTCTACGTCACCGACCTGCTGGGCGCGCAGATCAACGCGCCGACGCGGCAGTCCGCGATCAAGAGCGCGCTGACCCATGTGATGGCCGGCGACAAGGCGGTTCAGCCGGCGGCGTGATCCTCCCTTGTCATTCCCGGGCGCCGCGCAAGCGGCGAGCTATGGTGCGCAATCGCGCACCTGAGAATCTCGAGGTTCCGGGTTCGATGCTTCGCATCGCCCCGGAACGACGGCGCCTTCAAACCTCCACCCCCTCGTGCCGCAGCAGCCAGCGCTTGCGCTCGAGGCCGCCGCCGTATTTCACCAGCGAGCCATCCGCGCCGATCAAGCGATGGCAGGGCAGCACGACGCTGATCGGGTTGGAGCCGTTGGCATGGCCGACGGCGCGAATGGCTTTTGGCGTATCGATCCTTGCCGCGAGCGCGCCGTAGCTCAGCGTGGTGCCAACAGGGATTTTGGCAAGCGCGGTCCAGACCTTTTGCTGGAATGGCGTCCCTGCGATACGCCATGCAATCCCTGAGAGCTGATCGTGATCGCCGTCGAAATAACCCGACAGCGCAATGCGCATCGCCGTCGGCGCGGGCTGATCACTCAGCTCCACCGCGCCGTAATGCAGGCGCAACAGCTCGCGCATGCGGTGCTCATAGTCTTCCCAGTCGAGCGCACGCAGATTGCCCTCGGCATCGGTGACCAGCAGCGCGATCCCGATCGGCGTCGCCATGCGATCGAGGCCGAAACGTTCAGGCGTCTTGGTTGATCGAACGGGCATTGCAGCACCAGGCAATCGAAACACACCCATCGCACTTGCCATGGCAGCCGTGCTAACGTCCACCCGAAAGCTGACGCTTTTGGGGGAGCTCAACTTGAACTTGATCGCCAATGTCCTGGTGGCGCTGGTCGCCGCACTGCACGCCTACTTCCTGATCCTGGAAATGTTCCTGTGGGACAAGCCACAGGGCCTGAAGGTGTTTCGCAACACGCCGGAGAAGGCCGCAATCACGAAGGTGCTGGCCGCCAATCAGGGGCTCTATAACGGCTTCCTGGTCGCCGGCCTGATCTGGGGCCTCGTCCACGGCAATCCGGCCTTCGCGTTCCAGATCAAGGTGTTCTTCCTGCTCTGCGTGATCGTGGCCGGCGCCTATGGCGCGGCGACCGTCAGCACGCGGATCCTGATCGTGCAGGCGGTGCCGGCGGCGGTCGCGCTGGTTGCATTGTTTCTCGCCTGAGACGCTTCGGCGCAGCGCCGCGATCCTTGCGCGGCGCCTGCCCTTCCTCCACAATCTCCGGCAGCGATGGCGACCGTTGCAACAACGGAAAAAGACCATCGGCCGAAAATTCCGTCAGGAGGAACAACCCAACATGACCAATCGCAGAGCTTTCCTAGCTGCCACGACAGCGCTCGCCTTCGCATTCTCCGCCAGCCAAGCCCTCGCCCAGAAGAAATACGACACCGGCGCGAGCGACACCGAGATCAAGATCGGCCAGACCGTTCCGTTCTCGGGGCCCTACTCCGTCTACGCCAATATCGGCAAGACGCAGGCCGCCTACTTCAAGATGATCAACGATCAGGGCGGCATCAACGGCCGCAAGATCAATTTGATCCAGTATGACGACGCCTATTCGCCGCCGAAGACGGTGGAGCAGGTGCGCAAGTTGGTCGAAGGCGACGAGGTGCTGTTCACGTTCCAGCTGATCGGCACCGCGGCCAACGCCGCCGTGCAGAAATATCTCAACGGCAAGAAGGTGCCGCAGCTTCTGGCCTCCACCGGAGCCGCACGGTTCAACGATCCGCAGAACTATCCCTGGACCATCGCCTATAATCCCAACTACGTGTCCGAGGGGCGCATCTACGCCAAATACATTCTCAAGGAGCATCCGAACGCCAAAATCGGCGTGCTCTACCAGAATGACGACATGGGCCGCGACTATCTCGCGGGCCTCAAGAGCGGTCTCGGCGACAAGGCCGCCAGCATGATCGTCGGCGAGGTCTCCTACGAGGTCACCGATCCCACCGTCGACTCGCAGGTGGTCAAGCTGAAGTCGATGGGCGTCGACGTGTTCTACGATGCCTCGACGCCGAAGTTCGCGGCGCAGGCGATCAAGAAGCTCGCCGACCTCGGCTGGACGCCGGTGCACATCCTCGACATCAATGCGAGCCCGATCTCGGCGACGCTGAAGCCGGCCGGCCTCGACATCTCCAAGGGCATCATCTCGACCCAATACGGCAAGGAGCCGGGCGATCCGCAGTGGAAGGACGATCCGGGCGTGAAGGCCTTCTTCGCCTTCATGGACAAGTATTTCCCTGAGGGCGACAAGCTCAACACCGTCAACACCTATGCCTATTCGGTGGCCGAATTGCTGACGCAGGTGCTGAAGCAATGCGGCGACGACCTCACGCGCGAGAACGTCATGAAGCAGGTCGCCAACATCAAGGGCTATACGCCGAGCCTCGCGCTGCCCGGCATCAAGATCAACACCGGGCCGAACGACTTCCGCGTCAACAAGCAGATGCAGATGATGAAGTTCAACGGCGAACGCTGGGAGCTGTTCGGGCCGATCATCGAAGACACGGGCCCGTCGGGTTAGTTTCGGGAACGGATCGTAGGGTGGGTTAGCGCAGCGGATTACGCGAAGCGCAAACCGCTGAGCGTAACCCACCTCTCTAATCTCCGCGGTGACAGAAGTGGTGGGTTACGCCGGCGCCCGCGCTACGCGCAGACGCCGTCTAACCCACCCTACGAACTGCGTGTCTCTTCCCACCTTGCGTCGCAGCAACGCCTCCTCCACACTCGCCCTCAGCGGTGACGTCCGACGCGCAAGCGCGCGCCGGTCAGATCACTTGCAATAACAAACTGAGGGAATTGCGAATGAGGAATGGAATGCTGCATCTGGCCACGGCAACGGCGCTGACCCTGGCGCTGTCGATCTCTGCGGCCAATGCCCAGAAAAAATATGATCCGGGCGCCAGCGACACCGAGATCAAGGTCGGACAGACCATGCCGTTTTCGGGACCCGCGTCGGCTTATTCGTCGATCGGCAAGACCCAGGCCGCCTATTTCAAGATGATCAACGACCAGGGCGGCATCAACGGCCGCAAGATCAATCTGATCCAGTATGACGACGCCTATTCGCCGCCGAAAGCCGTGGAGCAGATCCGCAAGCTGGTCGAGAGCGACGAGGTGCTGCTGACCTTCCAGATCATCGGCACGCCCGTGAACGCGGCCGTGCAGAAATATCTCAATTCCAAGAAGGTGCCGCAGCTGTTCGCAGCGACCGGCGCCTCGAGGTTCACCGATCCGAAGAACTTTCCGTGGACCATGGGCTACAATCCCAACTACTTCGTCGAAGGCCGAATCTACGGCCAATACATTCTGAAGGCGCATCCGGACGCCAAGATCGGCGTGCTCTATCAGAACGACGACCTCGGCAAGGACTATCTGAACGGCCTCAAGGCCGGCCTCGGCGACAAGGCCGCCAAGATGGTCGTGACCGAAGCGTCCTACGAAGTCTCCGATCCCACGGTCGACTCGCAGATCCTCAAGATCAAGGACGCCGGCACCGATCTGTTCTTCAGCGCGACAACCCCGAAGCAGGCCGCGCAGGCGATCAAGAAGATCGCCGAAATGGGCTGGCATCCGGTCCAGATCGTCGACATCAACGCCACCTCGGTCGGTGCGGTGTTGAAGCCGGCAGGCCTTGAGGCTGCCAAGGGCCTGATCAGCGTCAACTACGGCAAGGAACCGCTCGATCCGACCTGGAAGGACGACGCCGGCCTGAAGAAGTATTTCGACTTCATGGCGAAGTACTATCCGGACGGCGACAAGGACTCGAACTTCAACACCTATGGCTACGGCACCGCCCAGCTCCTGGTCCACGTGCTGAAGCAGTGCGGTGACGATCTGACGCGCGAGAACGTCATGAAGCAGGCGGCATCGCTGAAGGACGTCACCAACGACATCGCCCTGCCCGGCATCAAGGCCAACACCTCGGCGACCGACTATCGCGTCAACAAGCAGCTTCAGATGATGAAGTTCAACGGCGAGCGCTGGGAACTGTTCGGCCCGATCCTGGAGGATGCGGGTCCGGCGGGTTAGTGGTTGTTCAACTCTGAACGGCGATCGGCGGCCATCTGGCCGCCGATTTTTTTGGGGGGCTTCGCCCGATCTACCACCGTCACCCTGAGGCGGCCGCCTCTTCGGCGACCCTCGAAGGGCGACGGCCCCGCTGGTGGCGGCGCGGAAGCATCGGGGCCGTGCATCCTTCGAGGCTCCCGGCGCGATGCTTTGCATCGCGCCACTCGCGCCTCAGGATGACGGGGAGAGATCGCCGATTGCGCCTACGCTGGTATCTCCCCAAAGTTCTTCCCCACCGGCAGCACAGCGTGCCGGATCAACCGCGAATCCTCCACCGCCGCCTGGCGATGCTTCACCGCCTCGCGATAGACGGGATCGCGGATCATCTCGACGAAGGCGGCAACGCTCGGGTATTCGGCGATGAAGCAACGGTCCCAGCGTTCCTCTTGCGGGCCGATCAGCATCAGCTCGAACCTGCCTTGCCAGACGATGCGGCCGCCGAGGCGTTCGAACACCGGGCCGCTCTCGCGGCCATAGGCGGCGTAGGCTTCCGCGCCGCTGGCCTTGCGGCCGTCGGGGTAGGCCGCTTCTTTCCGCAAGCGCACCAGGTTGAGCATGTGGATCGGGCCCGGGCGATCGTTCTCCCGGAATTGCGCGAAGATCTCCTTGGTCGGATCGATGTGGCCCATGCTTGCTCCCTTCGTTTGTTTTAAGGCGGCAATCCTAGCCTTGCCGCCCTGGAAGCGGAACTGCGGCGGGCGAATGCCGCACCTCCTAATCGCGCGTTAACGCCGGGGTAACCCGGCCTTAAACAGCGACCGCTAGCGTGCGGCGGGGCGGGCTGACCGGGCGTATTTGCGTATGGCGTGGGGAAAGAAAAAGGGTGGGCGGAAGGAGCCGCTGTTCGGCTTGCCCGCGGCGCTCGCCGATCTGCGCCTGACGGCTGCGGACCGCATTCCCGGCGGCGAGGACAAGCCGAAGAAATCAGCGAAATCATCCGCCAAGCGCAAGAGCGAGGATGCCGGCGACGAGCCGCCGCGCGAGCGCAAGGCACCGGCCAGCCGCAGCGGTGCCAAGCGCCGATCGAAGTCGCGGTTCGGTGCCGGCCTCGGCCGCCTGGTCTATTGGGGCGCGGTGCTGAGCCTGTGGGGCGTCATCGCCGTGATCGGCGTCGTGATCTATGTCGGCGCCCATCTGCCGCCGATCCAGTCGCTGGAAATCCCCAAGCGTCCGCCGACGATCCAGATCGTCGGCATCGACGGCAGCATGCTGGCGCAGCGCGGCGAGATGGCCGGGGCCAATGTCGCGCTGAAGGACCTGCCCCCTTACTTGCCGAAGGCTTTCATCGCCATCGAGGACCGCCGCTACTATTCGCATTTCGGCATCGACCCCATCGGCATCCTGCGCGCGCTCGTCACCAACGTGCTCCATCGCGGCGTGTCGCAGGGCGGCTCGACCTTGACGCAGCAGCTTGCCAAAAACCTGTTCCTGACCCAGGAGCGCACCATGCAGCGCAAGCTGCAGGAGGCGGAGCTGGCGATCTGGCTCGAGCGCAAGCACTCCAAGGACGAGATTCTGGAGCTCTATCTCAACCGCGTCTATTTCGGCTCCGGCGCCTACGGCGTCGAAGCCGCCGCGCAGAAGTATTTTGGCAAGTCGGCGAGGAACGTCACCGTCGCCGAAGCCGCGATGCTGGCCGGCCTGGTCAAATCGCCGTCGCGCCTTGCCCCGAACCGCAACCCCGAAGGCGCCGAAGCGCGCGCGCAGATCGTGCTCACGGCGATGGCGGATGCGAAATTCATCACCGAGGCACAGGCGCAGGCCACGATCGGCCATCCTTCCTACAATGTGAAGCCGGCCGGCGCCGGCACGGTCAATTACGTCGCCGACTGGATCGGCGAAGTGCTGGACGATCTGGTCGGCCAGATCGATGAGAGCATCAAGGTCGAGACCACGATCGACCCGAAGCTGCAGAGCGTGGCGGAAGCCGCCATCATCGACGAGCTCGCGGCCAAGAGCGTGAAGTTCAATGTCAGCCAGGGCGCGCTGGTGGCGATGACGCCTGATGGCGCCGTACGCGCCATGGTCGGCGGGCGGAACTATTCCGAGAGCCAGTACAACCGCGCGGTCACCGCCAGGCGTCAGCCAGGCTCCTCGTTCAAGCCGTTCGTGTACCTGACCGCGCTCGAGCAGGGGCTGACGCCGGATACCGTGCGCCAGGACGCGCCGATCGAGGTCAAGGGCTGGAAGCCCGAGAACTACACCCACGAATATTTCGGCGCGGTGACGCTGACGCAGGCGCTGGCGATGTCGCTCAACACCGTCGCCATCCGCCTCGGCCTCGAGGTCGGGCCGAAGAACGTGGTGCGCACCGCGCACCGGCTCGGCATCTCGTCAAAACTCGAGCCCAATGCCTCGATCGCCCTCGGCACCTCCGAGGTTTCGGTGGTCGAGCTGGTCGGCGCCTACGCGCCCTTCGCCAATGGCGGCTTCGCGGTGGCGCCGCATGTCGTCACGAGAATCAGGACGCTCAGCGGCAAGCTGCTCTACATGCGCCAGCCCGACGAGCGGAACCAGGTGATAGATCCCCGCAATGTCGGCATGATGAATGCGATGATGCGCGAGACGCTGATATCAGGCACTGCCAAGAAGGCGGAGATTCCCGGCTGGCCCGCGGCCGGCAAGACCGGCACCAGCCAGGATTATCGCGACGCCTGGTTCATTGGCTACACCGCCAACCTCGTCACCGGCGTCTGGCTCGGCAATGACGACAACTCGCCGACCAAGAAGGCCACCGGCGGCGGCCTGCCCGTCGAGGTCTGGTCGCGCTTCATGAAGACGGCGCACGAGGGCGTGCCCGTCGCGAACTTGCCGAGCTCACCAGGCGGCTGGGGCCTGTCGAACCTCGCGCAGGCGGCCTCGCAAGTGTCGCCGCCGACGGCAGCCGCGCCGGGACCGGCACCGGCGAGCGCCGGCGGCTATCGCCCGCCGCCGCCCACGCGCGCCAATGTGCGGCCGGAAGCCGCGGCCGGGCTCGATGGCTGGCTGATGGACCGGCTGTTCGGCGGCAATCGCTAGCTGCGGGCTGGGGCCGCAATGGCCTCAAAACAAAAACTGCGAAAACAACCCCATGCACAGTAGAACGTGACATCCGGCGTGACGCTGGGTGGATCGTTCGAAGCGTTTGATGCGGCGGGGTTAATCAGGCGATCGGCGCAATCGTCGCGAAGCGTGGCGAGAATCGCGCGAGACGCGCCGATGTTGCCTCGTCCTCCGCTGTCATTCCCCGCGAAAGCGGGGAATCCAGTACGCCGCGGCCTCTCGGCTCTATAACTGCTGCCTCTGGAATACTGGATCGCCCGCCTGCGCGGGCGATGACAGCATTTGCTGGACTGGGTCACCCGCGCAACTCCCGCCACCGCTTCGGCAAGTCCTGCCTAGCGCGGCAAGATCGACCGGGGCCGGCGGCTCGCTGGGCGTAAAAACATCAATCTCTTCAGGCTTCCGTCAGCGGCCCGGGATTTGCTCCCATAGGTTGAGTGAATAACCGGAGAGCGTTCCATGATTTCGGGTGTATCCAGCGCGGTGTTGCCTCATCTGCGGCCCGCATCAACGTCCACTTCAAATGCGACATCGGGTCTCCAGCCGGTCGTTGAGGATACGACCCAAGCTGCGACCGGCGGCTTCCGGATTGACGGCTCCCAGGTCAAGCCGCTGACAGGCGCCAAGCTGATATCGGCTGCGGATGATCCCTTCCTGCACGACTTGATGGCGATGCACTGGCTGATGGCCCACGACACGGGTGCAGCTCAACCCGGCGTCTCGGACGACGCACCCGAAAACATTTACGCCCAGGTGAAAGTTGACGGCAAGGTGGTGGCGACGCTGTACAATGGCGGCTCCTCGACCATGACCAACGCAGCGGCCTCAGAGATCGGCAAGCTCGAGGATCCTCCCGGCCTGAGCGGACCGGATCTGGCGCAGTGGCGGGCCGACCAATACGCCGAGCGGCTTGGCGGCACCGTCGAGAAGGCACCGACCGCGATCACCCAATCGCAATGGACACCGCGTGAGGGCAGGTCCACGACCTATAGCCGCGAGCAACTCGACGCGGCGTTCCAGGCGATGCTGGCGGAGGG
This sequence comes from Bradyrhizobium huanghuaihaiense, assembly GCF_007830635.1. Lineage (GTDB taxonomy): Bacteria > Pseudomonadota > Alphaproteobacteria > Rhizobiales > Xanthobacteraceae > Bradyrhizobium > Bradyrhizobium huanghuaihaiense. Next base: position 207,899 of record NZ_VLLA01000001.1, read on the forward strand.
GCAAAGGGCGACCGCGCAGCAGCAAGCGCGCTATCTGGCGTCACGCGCGCAGGCGGGGACGAGTGCGGATCTCAGTGCGTGAGTGAAGAGACGATCTCTTGCTCCACCTACGGTGTCGTCCCGGCGAACGCCGGGACCCATAGCCATAGGGAGAAGTTTGGCGAAGACTCGTCGTTCGGTACTGCGTCCTTCTGCGACCGATAGATCACGCGGTATGGGTCCCGGCTTTCGCCGGGACGACACCGTGGGTGGTCAGAAGCGCGCCCTAATCCTCGACCCCGTACCGGTGCAGGTCATTGCCGTGCGTGTCGAGCCACTTCTTGGCGCGCTCCATCGACGGGCAGACTTTTCCGCACACGCGCCAGAACCGCGCCGAGTGGTTCATCTCGACGAGATGGGCGACCTCGTGGGCGGCGAGATAGTCGAGCACGAAGGGTGGCGCGAGGATCAGGCGCCAGGAGAATGACAGCGAGCCCGCCGAGGTGCAGGAACCCCAGCGGCTGGACTGATCGCGGATCGAGAGCCGCTTGACCCTGACACCGAGCTCGGCGGCATAGGCCTCCGCCGAGCGCTGAAGATCGCGGCGCGCCTCGCGCTTGAGGAAGTCATGGACGCGACGGTCGGCATGTTCGAGACCGCCGGCCACGCAGAGAATCTTTTCACCGCTGTCGCGCGTCTCGGTCCACACCGTGCCACGGGTGCCTGCGCGATGAACGATGCGATGGGGCGTGCCGCGAAGCGGTATCACTGTGCCAGGCTGGAACGGTGCAGCCTTCGGCAGACGGCCGAGACGTGCCGCGATCCACGCGCCGTGACGCGTCGCGAAGTCTTTTGCTTCGGCCAGCGTGCCGCGCGGCGGCATGGTGAGGATGGCTTCGCGATCACTCGGATGAATTCTGAGCGTGTAGCGGCGCGCGCGTCTGTGCCGGCGCAGCCGGATCGCAAAAAACTGCGATCCATGGGTGATGACGAGGGTCTTCGGTTCGTGGGGCCGCCGATAGAGGAGTGCGCGAGTGGCCATGTCTGTGAGTCCGGGGGGCAGGAGTTCGCCCGGATTCTGCCATAACCACCGCCAGGGAAAGCGCTCGGCGCAAAAACAAATCATTTGCCCAATATACAGGGGTTCTTCAGTCCGGGAGACCCTACAGACTGGGGTTGGAACCGGCTTTTTTCGCCCCCGCTGGACGCATGCGACATCCCCAAGGGGTGAGGGGTGACTCACTCCTATGACGCTACCTAAATACCGCGAATCTGGAGGGAACTTACCCCTGCCGGAGGCTCCGGCAGGGACGGAAATTTCGACGGGAAAGCCGAAATTCAGGATTATTCGGCCGCGAGAGCCTGCAACGAGCTCGGATTCGCAGCGGAGACCATGAAGTCGTGAATCCGCGGCACGATCTCCGACTTGAAACGCGATCCGTTGAACACGCCGTAATGTCCGACGCCCTTTTGGACGTAATGAACGCGGCGATGATCGGGGATCGAGCTGCACAGACCGTGCGTCGCTTCGGTCTGACCGAGACCTGAGATGTCGTCGTTCTCGCCTTCGACCGTCATCAACGCCACGCGCGTGACCTTGGAGGGATCGACAAGAGTTCCGCGATGGGTCATCTCGCCCTTCGGCAGCGAGTGCTTCACGAACACGGTGTCGACCGTCTGCAGGTAATATTCGGCCGAGAGGTCCATCACCGCGAGATATTCGTCGTAGAAGTCGCGATGCTTGTCGACGAGGTCGCCGTCGCCCTTCACCAGATTGGCGAACAGCTGCTTGTGAGCGTCCATGTGCCGGTCGAGATTCATGCTGATGAAGCCGTTGAGCTGCAGGAATCCCGGATAGACGTCGCGCATCATGCCCGGATGCGGGAACGGCACCTTGGTGATGACGTGGTTGCGGAACCAGTCGATGCCGCGCTGCTGGGCCAGGTCGTTCACCCCGGTCGGATTACGGCGCGTATCGATCGGGCCGCCCATCAGCGTCATCGAGGTCGGCACGAACGGATCGCGGCGGGCTTCCATGATCGAGACGGCGGCGACGACGGGCACTGAGGGCTGGCACACCGCCATGACATGGGTGTTGCCGCCGAGGACGTGCAGCATCTCGATGATGTAGTCGATGTAGTCGTCGAGATCGAAGCGCCCTTCGCTGAGCGGCACCATGCGGGCATCGGCCCAGTCGGTGATGTAGACCTCATGCGCCGGCAGGAAGGCTTCGACCGTGCCGCGCAGCAGCGTCGCATAATGGCCGGACATCGGCGCCACGATCAGCACGCGCGGCTGCGGGCTGCGCAGCGGGCGGGTGAACTTGCGATCGAAGTAGAGCAGTCGGCAGAACGGCTTTTCCCAGACCGAACGGATCTCGACGGGGACGCGGATGCCGTTGACCTCGGTGTCGTCGAGGCCCCATTCCGGCTTGCCGTAGCGGCGCGTGGTGCGCTCGAACAATTCGCAGGCCGCGGCGACCGACTTGCCGACCTCGGTACGGGCCCAGGGATTGAGGGGATTCTGAAACAGCAGCTTGGTCGCGTCGGTGACTGCACGGGCCGGATTGAGAGAGGCGTGGGCCATCTCGTACATCCAGTACATCGGCGTCGTCAGGACCGGACTGCCTTCTGCAGCCAGGGGCGGGGCGCCGCCAAACTCACCAATAGGCATCGCTATTATCCTCTTCGCATCGCAGCATACTGCCGAATGCGTAATATTGCGTCAATGCATGGTTCCGTACATCTACGGAGCGCAGACGGCTAAATCAGCCTGAATCCACGAGAAAGTGACGTTATTCACCGCCCGAGAGCAGCGAGCCGTGCTTTTTGGCGCTGCGCAAAAGGGCAAGGAATGCCCCAAAAGAAGCAACCAGAAGTACAGCATTGATGACCAACGCCTCCAGCATCAGATCGATCCTGAAGGTGTTCTCGATCAGCAGCGCGCGCATCCCCTCGAACACATAGGTCGGCGGCAGCGCCCAGGCGACATACTGCAGCCAGACCGGCAGCACGCTGACGGGATAGTAGATGCAGGCGAGCGGCATGATCGCGAACATCAAGGTCCAGACGATGCTCTCGGCACCCAGGCCGTGCCGCAGCACCAGCCCCGAGACGAAGATGCCGACCGACCAGCTGGTGAAGATCAGATTGCAGAAGAAGGCGATCAGCGGCAGGCCGAGCGCATAAACGTTGAAGTGAAACAGGAACAGCGCGAGCAGCGTCATCGGGACGATGCCGATGGCGAGCCGGATCAGGCTCATGACCGTCAGCGACAGCAGAAACTCGATGGGCTTCAAGGGGCTCATCATGAGATTGCCGAGGTTGCGCGCCCACATCTCCTCCAGGAACGAGATGGAGAAGCCGAGCTGGCCGCGGAACAGGATGTCCCAGAGGATGACGGCGCCGATCAGCGTGCCGCCGGCCCGCGCGAAGAAGCTGGCGTTTTCCGCGATGTAGTACTGGATGAAGCCCCAGGTGATGACCTGCAGCGCCGGCCAATACAGGAGCTCGAGCAGCCGCGGCCAGGACGACAGCAGCAGGTACCAGTAGCGCAGGATCATCGCGCCGATGCGGTGGGGCGAGATGCCGCGGTGGAGGGAGAGCTCGGTCAAGGCGCCCTCCCGCTGTCATCCCGGGGCGCGACATAGTCGCGAGCCCGGGATCCATAACCACAGGATTGAATTTGGCGAAGGCTCGGAGTTGACCGTCTCGCGTCACAACCGCAGCCTGTGGTTATGAATTCCGGGCTCGCGCTCCGCGCGCCCCGGAATGACGGGGCTCCACCCGGGCTACGGCAGCTACGATTACAGCTACGCCTCATCTTGCCGCCTCCTTCGCACCGTTCACGCGGCCGCGGGCGACGTCCAGAAACACCTCCTCCAGGGTGGTGCGGTTGTAGCGCGTCATGATGGCTGCAGGCGTGTCGTCGTCCTCGATGCGGCCGCGCTTCATGATGATGACGCGGTCGCAGAGCCGCTCGACCTCGAGCATGTTGTGCGAGGCCAGCAGGATGGTGGCGTTGTTCTGCTTGCGATATCGCTCCATATGCGCCCGGACCCAGTCGGCCGTGTCAGGATCGAGCGATGCCGTCGGCTCGTCCAGCAAGAGCAGCTCGGGCTGGTTGATCAGCGCTTTCGCGAGAGCAACGCGGGTCTTCTGGCCGGCCGAGAGCTTGCCGTTGGCGCGGTCGATGAAATCGGTGAGGTCGAGATCGTCGGCGAGCTCCGCAATGCGGTCGGACAGATTCTTGACCGCATAGAGCTTGCCGAAGATGGTGAGGTTCTGTCGCACCGTGAGGCGCATCGGCATGTCGACATAGGGGCTCTCGAAATTCATCCGCCCCAGCACCGCAGCGCTCTCCTCGGGCATGCGATGCCCGAGCACCTGCACGCGGCCGGAGGTCGGCAGCACCAGGCCCATGATCATCGCGATGGTCGTGGTCTTGCCGGCGCCGTTGCCGCCCAGGAGCCCGGTGATGCTGCCGCGCGGCAGCGAAAAGGAGATGTCGTCGACGGCGCGGGTCTGCTTGTAGACCTTGACGAGGTGATCGACCGCAATCGCCGCGGAGGAAACGTGCTCCGCGACAGTCGGCCGACTTGAAGCCTTGTCATTCTCGGTCATGCTGGGCCGTTCTTCTGCTATTGCAGCTGATAGCGCAAGGCTTGTAATCGGGGTGGTTCCGTGAGCCCAGCGTTTGTGATCGAGAGGGCACCGCCACATTGGCCGATATGACCGAAATTGCCGCATCCGACTTCCGCCACGCGCAGCGGCACATCCGCCTCGACACCATTCTGCGGCTGCGCTGGCTCGCGGTGCTGGGCCAGCTCGCTGCGATCTTCATCGTGGCGCAGGGGCTGGAGTTCAACGTCGAGATCGTCCCCTGCGTCAGCATCATCGCGCTGTCGGCTGCGCTCAATCTGGGCCTCCAGACCGCTGCCAATCCGATGCAGCGGCTGGAGCCGATGCAGGCGGCCGGCCTGCTGGCGCTGAACATCGTGGAGCTGGCGGGGCTGTTGTTCTTCACAGGCGGACTGCAGAACCCGTTCTCGTTCCTGTTTCTCGCACCCGTGCTGATCTCGGCGACGGCGCTGCCGGCCCGCTTCACCTTCGGCCTCGGCCTGCTCGCCGTCGCCTGCGCTTCCGTGCTGTTCTTCTTCCATCTGCCGCTGCCCTGGGATTCCGACGATCCGCTGGTGCTGCCGCCGATCTATCTCGTCGGCGTCTGGCTCTCGATCGTGCTCGCGATCGGCGTCACCAGCCTCTACTCGTTCCAGGTGACCGAGGAGGCGCGCAAGCTCGCGGACGCGCTGGCCGCGACCGAGCTGGTGCTGACGCGCGAGCAGCATCTGACCCAGCTCGACGGCCTCGCCGCCGCGGCCGCGCACGAGCTCGGCACGCCGCTCGCGACCATCTTCCTGATCTCGCGCGAGCTGGAAAAGACGGTGAAGGATCCGATCTTTGCCGCAGACCTGAAGACGCTGCGCGAGCAGACCCAGCGCTGCCGCGACATCCTCAGCAAGATCACCCAGCTCTCCTCCACCGGCGCACCGTTCGACCGCATGAAGCTGTCGGAGCTGATCGAGGAGGTGGTGGCTCCGCACCGCGATTTCGGCGTCGACATCAAGGTGCGGATCGCAGTGGCCGCGGCCGCCGAGCCGGTCGGCTCTCGCAACCCGGCGATCCTCTACGGATTCGGCAACATCGTCGAGAATGCCGTCGATTTCGCCCACACCACCGTCGAGGTGAACGCCTGGTGGAACAAGGACACGATCGAACTCCTGATCTCCGACGACGGCCCGGGTATTCCGCCGGACATCCTCAACCGGATCGGCGAGCCGTATCTGTCGCGGCGACGCACCCAGGATGACGGCGGCGGCGAGCGGCGCGGCCTCGGCCTCGGCGTGTTCATCGCACGCACGCTGCTCGAACGCACCGGCGCCAAGGTCTCGTTTACCAACCGGATCTTCCCGGAACACGGCGCGGTGGTGCACATCACGTGGCCCAGGCCGCGTTTTGAGGCTATCGAGACGCTCGAAGAAACAATAGGATAGACCGCGACCTTGCGTCGCACAAATGGGCCGATCGACCATTGGCGGCCTTGGCACCGCCCGATTGCGAGGCCATATGTAAACGCGCTGGAGAGAGGACAACACCTTGAACGCCATCGCCGAACTGAATGAACAGGCCGACCGCTCGCTTCTCATCGTGGAGGACGACAAGCCGTTTCTGGAGCGCTTGTCGCGCGCGATGGAGACCCGCGGCTTTTCGGTGACGTCGTGCGACACCGTCTCGGACGGTCTCGCGCAGATCGGCAAGGCAGCACCCGCATTCGCGGTTGTCGACTTGCGGCTCGGTGACGGCAATGGTCTCGACGTGGTCTCGGCGCTGAAGAAGAAGCGCCCGGATGCACGCGCGATCGTGCTGACCGGCTATGGCAACATCGCCACCGCCGTGACCGCGGTGAAGATGGGCGCGATCGATTATCTCTCGAAGCCCGCGGATGCCGACGACGTCGTCGCGGCACTGCTCTCGACCAGCGCGGAGAAGTCCGAGCTGCCGACCAACCCGATGTCCGCCGACCGCGTGCGCTGGGAGCACATCCAGCGCATCTACGAGATGTGCAACCGCAACGTCTCGGAAACGGCGCGCCGGCTCAACATGCACCGGCGCACGCTGCAACGTATTTTGGCCAAGCGCGCGCCAAGGTAATTTCCGCGCTCCACTCTCTTTCACCGTCACCCTGAGGTGGCCGCCTCTTCGGCGGCCCTCGAAGGGCGACGGCCCGGCTGCATCGGGGCCGTGCATCCTTCGAGGCTCGCTGCGCTCGCACCTCAGGATGACGGGTCGGCAGATCGCGTAGGAAACAGGTCTCGTAGGGTGGGCAAAGGCGCGCAGCGCCGTGCCCACCATTTCTCTCCGATCATGATCGACTGGTTTGGTGGGCACGCTTGGCTTTGCCCACCCTACGGCAGCTCGTGCCCCGGACGCGGCGCAGCACGAAGTGATGCGCTGCAGAGCCGGGGCCCACGCTTCAGTTTGAGTTGCCGCCTTCTGGGTCCCGGCTCAGCGCAGCAACGCTACGCGTTGCAGCGCGTCCGGGACACGAGAGCGTCCTACTCCCAGAAATCCGCATGCCCTTGCGGATCGACCAGGCGATTGATCCGAAGCGCCGCCGCCATCGCGAACCGCACCGTCATCTGCTTGCGCGTGGCGGCGGCGAGCTTGTGCTCGGGCGCCTCGCAATGCATGTGCGCAGCGTAGGCGTCTGCGATGATCAGGCCGGTGTCTTCAGGAAAAATCTCGCAGGGCAGATCCTGCGTGAAGGCGAAGAACAGCCGGTCGCAATGGGCGCGGTATTCGTGCCATTTCTGGTCGGCGCGCAAATCCTCGACCGACGACTTGATCTCGACGATCCAGATCTCGCCGCGCTCGTTCAGCGCCACGAGATCCGCGCGCCGGCCCGAGGGCAGCGGCAATTCGCTGATGCAGGTGAAGCCGAGCGAACGTAACAGCCGCGCCGTGCCGCGCGCGATCGCGAGCGCCGTTTCCGACTGGCGGCGGTCCGGCGGCGGCACGAGGGCGATGCGGGCGGTGTTGTCCATGGCGGGAGGTTAGCCGATTCCATTCCCGATGTCGTCCCGGCGTAGGCCGGGACCCATACCCACAGGGAGAGTTTGGCGAAGACTTGTGGTGGGCCATTCCGCGGTACGAATACCGCGCTCCATCGATAGATCACGCGGTATGGGTCCCGGCCTGCGCCGGGACGACACTCGGGAACCTCCCCTTCCCCACGCACTTATCACGCAGCCGCCGTACCTCGGCGGAACCACCGGCTGCGCGCGCATGATCGACGATCTCTGGTACAAGAACGGCGTGATCTATTGCCTCTCCGTCGGCTCCTATATGGACTCCAACGGCGACGGTATCGGCGACTTCAAGGGCCTCTTGCGCCGGCTCGATTATCTGCACGGCCTCGGCATCACCACGATCTGGCTGATGCCGTTCCAGACCTCCCCCGGCCGCGACGACGGCTACGACATCGCCGATTATTACAGCGTCGATTCCCGCTATGGCACGCTCGGCGATTTCGTCGAGTTCGCCCACGGCTGCAAGCAGCGCGGCATCCGAATCATCATCGACCTCGTCGTCAACCACACCTCCGACCAGCATCACTGGTTCAAGGAGGCGCGGCGCGACAAGAGCTCGCCCTATCGCGACTGGTATGTCTGGTCCGACAAGAAGCCGGCCGGCGCCAACAAGGGCATGGTGTTTCCCGGCGTGCAGAAATCCACCTGGACGCGCGACAAGGAAGCCGGCGCGTATTACTTCCATCGCTTCTACGATTTCCAGCCCGATCTCAACACGTCGAATCCGCACGTGCAGGCCGAGATCCTCAAGATCATGGGCTTCTGGATTCAGCTCGGCGTCTCCGGCTTCCGCATGGACGCCGTGCCCTTCATCATCGCAACCAAGGGCGCGAAGGTGAAGAAGCCGGTCGAGCAATACGAGATGCTGCGCGCCTTCCGCGAATTCCTGCAATGGCGGCAGGGCGACGCGATCATCCTCGCCGAAGCCAATGTGCTGCCGAAAACCGACATGGAATATTTCGGCCGCGATGCCGACCGCATGCACATGATGTTCAACTTCCACGTCAACCAGCACCTGTTCTATGCGCTGGCGTCCGCGGATTCCCGTCCGCTGGCCAAGGCGCTGAAAGCAACGAAACCGCGGCCGGCCTCGGCGCAATGGGGCCTGTTCCTGCGCAATCACGACGAGCTCGATCTCGGCAGGCTGACCAAGGCGCAGCGCGACACGGTGTTCAAATGCTTCGGTCCCGACAAGGACATGCAGCTCTACGACCGCGGCATCCGCCGCCGCCTCGCGCCGATGCTGGGCGGCGACCGGCGGCGGCTCGAGCTCGCCTACAGCCTGATGTGCACGCTGCCGGGAACGCCTGTGATCCGTTACGGCGACGAGATCGCGATGGGCGACGATCTCTCGCAGCCCGAGCGCAATTGCGCGCGCACGCCGATGCAATGGTCGACCGAGCCGCATGGCGGCTTCACCAAGAGCGACAAGCCGGCCTGCCCTGTCATCGACGGGGGACCTTACGGCTTTCCACACGTCAACGTCGCCAAGCAGCGGCGCGATCCCAACTCCATGCTGAACTGGACCGAGCGCATCGTCCGCATGCGGAAGGAAGTGCCGGAGGTCGGCTGGGGCGATTTCACGGTGATTCCCGTTCGCGATCCCGCGGTCTTCATCATGCGCTACGACTGGCGCAACAATTCCGTGCTGTTCGTGCACAATCTCGACGAAAAGCCGCGCGAGATCGCGTTCTCGGCGGGACTATCAGGCGAGACCGGCGCGCACCTCATCAATCTGCTCGCGGAAGACCACAGCCACGCCGACAAGCGCGGCCAGCACCGCGTGGTGCTGGAGCCCTATGGCTATCGCTGGTACCGCGTCGGCGGGCTGGATTATCTGCTGAAGCGAAGCGATATCGACGAAGCGACGGTGCGGGGGAAGAAGCGTGCGGGGTGATGACGCTGCGTGCATCGCTGTAGTCACATCCTCCACTGTCGTCCCCGCGAAGGCGGGGACCCATAACCACAGGGAGTTGTTTGAGGCACAAGCGGTCACTCCGAGTCTTCGCCAAACTACTCCCTGTGGTTATGGGTCCCGGGCTCGCGACTGCGTCGCGCCCCGGGACGACGGTTAGGGTGATTGCACCACCACCCCCTCATTCCCGCGCAGATCCAGCACACCCTCCAGCCGCTCCCCCTCGCGATCCAGAAACGTCGAAATCAAAATCTCGCTGCCGAACCTTATCGCACTCGTCGTCACCGCGATCGGCTCCGGCCCCAGATTGAGCGCCACGATCACCGCCCTGTCTCCGGCTACGCGGCGATAGATCAGGAGATCGCCTTGCGCCGCGATCGGATGATAGTCGCCGGCGACCAGCGGCAGGCATTCGCTTCGCAACGCGATCAGACGCTTGTAGAGGCTGAGGATCGAGCGCGGATCGGCTTCGAGATTGGCGACGTTGTTGTGGATATGGTCCTCCGGCAGCGGCAGCCATGGCCTTACACCGGAGAAGCCGCTGGTCTGCGACGAATCCCACTGCATCGGCGTGCGGCAGCCGTCGCGGCCAACACCGATGCCGGGCACGTTCTTCTCGAAGGGATCGCGCGCGTCCTCCGGCGCGATGGCAAGCTGATGCATGCCGATCTCGTCGCCATAGTAAAGCGTCGGCGTGCCGCGCAAGGTCAGCAGCAGCATGGCGGCGACGCGGGCCTGCTCGGAACCGACCCGGCTCGCCACGCGCGGGCGATCGTGATTGCCGAGCACCCAGTTCGGCCAGGCCCTCTTCGGCAGCGCCTTCTCGTAATCCTCGATGATCGTCTCGATCGAGCGCGCGCTCCAGAAGGTCGAGAGCAGCGCGAAATTGAACGGCATCTGCGCACCCGTGAGGTCGTTGCCGTAATAGGCCATCAGGCGGTGCAGCGGCAGATAGATCTCGCCGATCAAGACGCGCGCGCGATATGCATCGGTGACGCGCCGCATCTCGGCGATGACGTCATGCACCTCGTCCTGGTCGGTGGAATATTGCGTGAGGATCTTCTCGTTCGGCGGCCGACCCTCGACATAATGCGGGTTCGGCGGATTGTCGCGGAATTCGGCGTCCTTGATCAGGTGCCAGATCACGTCGACGCGAAAGCCGTCGACGCCCTTCTCCAGCCAGAACCGCATCACGTCGTAGATCGCGGCGCGGACATCGGGATTGCGCCAATTGAGGTCCGGCTGCTGGGCGAGGAAGGCGTGGTAGTAATACTGCCCCGTGGTCTCGTCGAACGCCCACGCGCTGCCGCCGAACTCGGAGAGCCAGTTGTTCGGCGCGCTGCCATCCGGCTTCGGATCGCGCCAGATGTACCAGTCGCGTTTGGGATTGTCGCGCGAAGAGCGGCTCTCGACGAACCAGGGATGCTGGTCCGAGGTGTGGTTCGGCACGAGGTCGAGGATCAGCTTGAGGCCGCTGTCATGGGCGGCGGCGAGCAGCGCGTCGAAATCCGTCATGGTGCCGAACAGCGGCTCGATGCCGGTATAGTCGGAGATGTCGTAGCCGAAATCGGCCATCGGCGAGGGAAAGATCGGCGACAGCCAGATCGCGTCGACGCCGAGTGATTTCACATAAGGCAGCCGCCTTAGGATGCCGGCGAGGTCACCGACGCCGTCACCGTCGCTGTCCTGAAAGGAGCGCGGATAGATCTGATAGAAGACGCCGTCGCGCCACCAATTGTCGTCGCTCTGAGCCAAGATCGTCCCCCGAATGTACTTCGCGCGGACAGCAACGCCGGATCGCGCCAACGGTTCACGAGAAGGGGACAAACCAACAGGGCTTTGGGACGGCGATGTGACGCGTGCAGCGCGGCAGGCCGTCCTCTGACGCCGCAGGCCCAGGGTTCCCCGGGAAACGCCGCAATTTCGCGGCAGTTGCGCCTACGTTCCGGCCACAACCCACCGCGATGCCAGTGGAACCTTGGTTCCGAGGGACGAAACCACTGGAGGGACCCATGAGGTCACGCATCACACTGTGCTCGCTCGCCTTCGCTCTCGCCACCCTGCCGCTCTCGACCTCTCCTGCCTTCGCCAAGCCGACCGTCGAGGTCGCCTTCGTGCTCGACACCACGGGCTCGATGGCGCGCCTCATCGAGGGCGCCAAGCGAAAAATCTGGTCGATCGCCACGACGATCGTCGATTCCAATCCGGACGCCGATATCCGCATGGGCCTCGTCGCCTATCGCGACATCGGTGACGATTACGTGACGTCGAAGATCGAGCTGACCCGCGACATTCAGGATCTCTACGCCAATCTCCTGGAGTTGAAGGCGCGCGGCGGCGGCGACTGGCCGGAAAGCGTCAACGAGGCGCTCGATGTTGCCGTCAACAAGCTGCAATGGACGACGGGCAGCGACGTCAGGCACATCGTGTTTCTGGTCGGCGATGCGCCGCCGCACATGGACTATGCGCAGGACACCAAATATCCGACGACGCTCGCGGTCGCCAAGCAGAAGGACATCATCGTCAATGCCGTGCTCGCCGGCGATGCCCGCGACACCGAGCGGGTGTGGCGTGACATCGCGCAGATCGGCAACGGCCGCTTCATCCCGATTCCGCAGGACGGCGGGCAGATCGTCATCATCGAGACCCCGTACGACCAGGACATCATCATCCTGCAGCAGCAGCTCAACGGCACGGTGATCCCCTATGGCCCGCGCGAGCGGCAGAAGCATACCGAGCTGAAGATGCGGCAGTCGGCCAGCGTGGCGGCCTCTGCACCGTCAACGGCCGCCGACATGGCGAGCTATATCGGCAAGCGATCCGCATCGACCGCGGAAGCCGTGACCGGCGGCGGCGATCTCGTCGCCGATGCCGCCAAGGGCAGGACAAGCGTTACCGCGGTCGCTGAGGCCGACCTGCCCGAGAATCTGCGCGCGATGAAACCCGAGCAGCGTGAGGCCGAGGTATCCAAGCAGATCGAGCAGCGAAAGGCGCTGAACGAGAAGCTCGCTGCGCTGGTCGCCAAGCGTGACAAGTACATCGCCGATCAGGCGGTGAAGTCACCGAAGACGTCGTCCTTCGACGGGGTCGTGCAGGAGACGTTGAAGGCGCAGATCAAGCGGTAACAGCGGCGCCCCCGGGGACGGCCTGCCGTTCCCTCGGGGGCGGTCTGCCGTTCCCTCGGGGACGGTCTGCCGTTCCCCGGCGGGCACGCACGACTATTTTGCTTGGCGCCGCAGCAAAAATCGGCATTGTGGCGCCATGACCGAGCAAAATGACACCCAAGATTCCTCGCAGGACTCCTCGCAAGCCAAGGCGGGCGCGATCATCGTTCCCGTGACGCTGTTCGAGCAGAACTGCACCATCATCTGGGACGAGCCCAGCAAGAAGGCCGTGGTGATCGATCCCGGCGGCGATGTGCCGAAGATCCTGGATGCGATCAAGCAGACCGGCGTCACCGTGGAGAAGATCTGGCTGACCCACGGCCATATCGACCATGTCGGCGGCGCGGCGGACCTGCGCGATGCGCTGAAGGTGCCGATCGAGGGGCCGCATCAGGCCGACAAGTTCCTGCTCGACAACGTGGTCGAGAGCGGCGCGCGCTTCGGCATGACCGGCGTGCGCAATTTCGCGCCGGACCGCTGGCTCGAGGAAGGCGACAGCGTGTCGATCGGCGGCCTGTCGTTCGACATCCTGCACTGCCCCGGCCACTCGCCGGGCAGCGTGGTGTTCTTCAACAAGGACCTGCGCTTTGCCCATGTCGGCGACGTCTTGTTCGCGGGCTCGGTGGGACGCACGGACCTGCCCGGCGGCAGTCACGCGACGCTGATCGACTCGATCAAGACGAAGTTGCTGCCGCTCGGCGACGATGTCGGCTTCATCTGCGGCCACGGCGCCGGCTCGAGCATCGGCCAGGAGCGGATGACCAATCCGTTCATCACCGGCGAGATGTAGCTTTTTACTCAGCGGCGTCTGCGAGCGCCGCTGTCTCGCCGAGGTTTCGTTCACCCCATTCGCGGATCGCTGCGACCACGGGGACGAAGCTCCTACCCTTCCGCGTCAGGCGATACTCCACCTTCGGCGGCACCTCGCCAAAATCCTTGCGGTCGATCAGGCCGCTCATCGTCAGCGCCTTCAATTCGCGGCTGAGCACGCGCGGGGTGATCTCGGCACTGCCTTCAGCGCCGCGCAGCAGGCCGCTCCTGATCTCGCCGTAGCGGCGCGGGCCGTCCTTGAGATCCCAGACGATGCGCAGCTTGTACTTGCCGCTGATCATCTTCTGAAACGCCGCGACCGGACAGGCGCGCGGCGGGATCGCTCTTGCCTTCGCCATGTCGTCTCCTCCATGCGCCAGCCAAGCCAGATGCGAGGATAGGATCGATCGCGAAAAAGTCCATACTATCAATTTTGTCCATACTTGCGAGAACGCGCGCAAGGCGCAGATGATGACGCACATGACGAACAGGGAGCGTCACATGAAGCACTTCATGATCAGATACCAGTTCAAGAACGGTACGACGGAGGAATGGCACCGGGAGATCGGCCGCTTCATCAAGGCGATCGACGGCGATCCGGAACTGAAGGGTCGGATCGGCTATCGCGTCCTGAAGGCCCGCGACGACGGCAGCTATTTCCACCTCGCCAGCGTCAGCGACGATGCAGCGCAGAAGGCTTTGCAATCGCGCGACTTCTTCAGGGCCTATCAGGAGACGACGCGGAAAGTCGCCGGCGGCGAGGTGACGGTGACGCCGATCGAGGTGATCGATCAGACGGGGTAGTCGCTGACGCGATTGGCGCCGCTACAAACTCCGCCGTCGTCCCGGACAAGCGCAAGCGCAGATCCGGGACCCATAACCACAAGGAGATGTGGTTACGGGGACTAGGAGTTACGCCTTCGCGCCTCACTTGGTTCTGGGAGTATGGGTCCCAGATCGGCGCGCGCTTGGGGCGCGCTTGTCCGGGACGACAGCGCAGTTTGTATCGCTTACGGGACGACAGAGGAGCTACTTCATCAATCCCGCCGCCGTCAGGGCGCGCGTGATGATCTGGCCGAGATCGAAGCCGCGGGATGCCTCCTGCTTCGGCTCGGCCGCTTCTTCGGCGACCTTCGCGCGGATCGAGCGGGCGAGATGCGGAGCGGGTGAGCGCGCCGGAGCCGCTTTTGCCGGAGTAGCAGGCTTCGCCGCCTTCTTCGCCTCCGCGATCCAGCCGGTCAGGCCGAAGAACTTCGCGATGTGATAGGACGAGGAGATGCCGGCCTCGATCAGGAACGCGCCCTCTATGCCGTAGCGCTGGTCGTTGTCGGCCAGCCCAAGCGGCGTGCCGTGGGCCATGTCGGTGATGGCGTAGGACTCGACCAGCGTCTCGCCGTCCTTGTTCCACCAGGCCTGGCGCGGATAGCCGTCGACATTGGTCTCGGCCATCGGCACGGCGGGCAGATCGTGCAGGTCGAGCCACTGCTTGACGATCTCGTTGGCATTGCCGGGATTGACGGTGCGGTCGGCGCTGCCGTGCCACACCGAGATCCTCGGCCAGGGACCGCGATGGTTCGAGGCGCGCCGCACGAAATCGCCGAGTTCGCGATCGGGCCTCTGCGGCGAATAAAACATACCGTCCAGCGCCTCGCGCAAGTTCGACGCGATGCCGTAAGGCAGTCCGGCGATGATCGCGCCAGCCGCAAAGACTTCCGGATAGGTCGCGAGCATCACCGACGTCATGCCGCCACCGGCGGAGAGGCCGGTGATGAAGATGCGCCTGGGATCGATGCGATGTGCATCCGCCATATGCGCGATCATCTCGCGGATCGAGCGCGCTTCGCCGCTGTCCCGCGCGGTGTCTTCCGGATTGAACCAGTTGAAGCAGGTGTTGCCGTTGTTGACGCGCTGCTGCTCGGGCATCAGCAGCGCAAAGCCGTAATGCCGCGCGAGCGTCGACCAGCCGGCACCGAGATCGTAACCCGCCGCCGTCTGTCCGCAGCCATGCAGCACGACGACCAGCGCGCGCGGCTTCTGCAGCTGCGCCGGCACGAACGCGAACATGCGCAAGGCGCCGGGATTGTCGCCGAAGCCCGTGATCTCTTCCAGCGGGCTGGATGAATCAGGGCTCCGGCCGAACTCGGCAAGGCGCAGACCGTCCAGCTTCGGCAGACGTCTCAACAAATCGACATTTCTTGCTAACGACACGGCAATTTCCTGGTGGGCGACGTTCAACGTACAGCCCAACCAGATAGTTGCTGCATTGCGAAATAAAAAGGCCGTGTGCTGTCGATCTCGCGAAAATCACTGGAAATTCAGCAGAAATCCGCACGCATTAACCGCAATGCTTCAACTTGATGCAGATGCGCGGCGCATCCACGTCAGAAATACGGTGCAGATCATGATTAACGTCACAAACAGCGCGAGCGAGACGAGAAATCCTGCGCGCGCTGATTGCAATGATTCGATCGCAAAGAATACCGCGCCGATTGCGGCCACTCCGGCCGCATTTCCGATCTGTGCCGTCGTGCCGTACATGCCGGAGGCCGAGCCTGCGGCGACAGGTTTGACAGTCGAGAGCACGGCGCCGGACAGCGGGGCCATCACGAGTCCCTGGCCATATCCGAAGATGCTCATGGTGAGCGCGAGTGCGAGCGGCGACGGCGTGTCAACATAGAGCACAAGAAGCGCGAGCGCGCCGAGGCCTGCGATCTGCAACGCGCAGCCTTCGATCAGCACCTTGGTGCCGCGATGCCGCGCCCTCGCGCCGCTGTGACGCGAGGCCACGACGAAAGCGATGGCAAGTGGAATGGAGGCCATGCCGGCCACAAGCGGCGGAATCTTCAGGCCGCGCTGCATGAACAGCGTCATGACCAGATAGAACGACAGGTTGGCGACGAAGAAAAAGAAGGCTGCGCCAAGCCCGCGCAGAAAAGCCGCGTCCGCCAGCAGCGTGAGGTCGATCAGCGGCATGCCGCCGGCTCGCGCGACCGCACGTTCGAGCTTCAGGAAGGCCGCGAGGATCACGCCCCCGATCGCCATCACGGCCCACAGCCATGGCGCCCAGCCGACATCATGACCGAACAGCAGCGGCCCGATCAGGCACAACAATCCCGCGAACAACACCATGCTGCCCTTGACGTCGGGCCTGGTCCCGGCCCGTCGTGGCACCGACGGCATGATGCGCCAGGCGGCCGCGGCGATGACGAGGCCAAAGGGAACGTTGACGAAGAACACCGACCGCCAGCCGGTGCCGGCGAGATCGAGCGACACGAGAACGCCGCCGAGCAGGAAGCCCGCGGCGCCCGCAAGCCCGAGCACGATACCGTAGACGGCGAAGGCGCGGCTGCGCGTCTCGTCGGTGAACAAAAGATGCAACGTCGCCAGCACCTGCGGCACCATCAGCGCCGCGGTCGCGCCCTGCGCCAGCCGCGCCATGATCAGCTCGACGCCGGATTGCGCAAGGCCACACCACAGCGAGGTCGCCGTGAAGCCGAGTACGCCGGCCAGGAAGACAGTCTTGGTGCCGTGGATGTCGCCGAGCCGGCCGCCGGTGACGACCAGCGTGGCATAGGCGATCAGATAGATCGCGATGACGGATTCGATCTGCGCCGGCGACGCCTTCAGATCCACCGCGATGGTGGGGATCGCGACGTTCACGATGAAGGCATCGACGCCGAACATGAACTGGGCGGCGACGACGATCGCCAGCACCCACCAGCGGCGGGTCGAGTCGATTGGCTTTGTGACGGTTTGATGCATTTTCGCGCGAACCTTCGGCGATTTATTTGCGCGCAAGCCTCGCAAATCGCGGTCATCCGCGCGATTACCTCGGAGGTAGGACTTGTCGCTTTGGCCCGATTGCTGCATGTCGGTTCCCGCTGGATTTGCAGGGGTTCGGAAGTCTTCCGATGTACGACTACGACATGGTGGTGATCGGCTCGGGCCCGTCGGGGCGCCGGGCCGCGGTGCAATGCGCCAAGCTCGGCAAGTCCGTGCTGGTGGTGGAGAAAGGCCGGCGGGTCGGCGGCGTCTCCGTCCACACCGGCACCATCCCCTCGAAGACACTGCGCGAAACCGTGCTGAACCTGTCCGGCTGGCGCGAGCGCGGCTTTTACGGCCGCTCCTATCGGGTGAAGCAGGACATCGCGGCCAGCGACCTGATGACCCGGCTGCAGAAGACGCTCGATCACGAGGTCGAGGTGCTCGAGCATCAGTTCAGCCGCAACCTCGTCCGCACCGCCAATGGCGAGGCGCGCCTGGTCTCGCCGCATGAGGTCGAGATCACGAGCTCAATCGGCGAGACCAAGGTGGTGTCCGCCGCCTTCATCCTGATCGCCTGCGGCACGCGCCCGTTCCGCCCCGACTACGTGCCGTTCGACGGCACCAGCGTGCTCGACAGCGACGAGATCATCGAGCTGCCGAAACTGCCACGCAGCCTCGCCGTGATCGGCGCCGGCGTGATCGGCGTCGAATACGCCACCATCTTCAGCGCACTCGACGTGCCCGTGACCCTGATCGAGCCGCGGCCGACCTTCCTCGATTTCATCGACAAGGAATTGATCGACGAGTTCATGCACGAGCTGCGCGATCGCAATGTCGCGCTGCGGCTCGGCTCCAAGGTGACGTCGATCGAGAAGAATGCGCAGGGTCACATCGTCACGCATCTGTCGGACGGGCGCCACGTCACCACGGAAATGCTGCTGTTCGCCGCGGGCCGTGTCGGCGCCACCGACCGGCTCAACCTCGAGGCCGCCGGCATCGCGGTCGACCACCGCGGCCGCATCACGGTCGATCCTGTCACGTTGCAGACCAGCGTGCCGCACATCTACGCCGCCGGCGACGTGATCGGCTTTCCGAGCCTTGCCTCGACGTCGATGGAGCAGGGCCGCGTCGCGGCCTGCCATGCGCTCGGCATGGAGCCCTTGGCGCCGCCGGAGTTCTTTCCCTACGGCATCTATTCGGTGCCGGAAATCTCGACCGCCGGTCTCACCGAGGAAGAGGTGCGCACGCGCGGCATTCCCTACGAGGTCGGCATCGCCCGCTTCCGCGAGACCTCGCGCGGCCACATCATGGGGCTGAACAGCGGCATGATGAAGATGATCTTCTCGACCAAGACCCGCCGCCTGCTCGGCGTGCATATTCTGGGCGAAGGCGCCACCGAGCTGATCCATATCGGTCAGGCCGTCCTGAACCTCAAGGGCACGATCGACTATTTCATCCAGAACACGTTCAACTATCCGACGCTGGCCGAGGCCTACAAGATCGCCGGCCTGGATGCGTGGAACAGGATGACGCGGTAGCGGCGGGCTTTCGCCTCTCCCCGCACGCGGGGAGAGGCCGGAATTCAAACGCAGTTTGAATTCCGGGTGAGGGGGACTCTCCGCGAGTCGCGCTGTCCATTGGAACGTCGCCCCCTCAGCACGTCATTGCGAGCGCAGCGAAGCAATCCAGAATCCCTCCGCGGAAAGACTCTGGATTGCTTCGCTGCGCTCGCAATGACGGTGTTGGGGCTGTCTCGAAACCGAACTACCTCCGTCCCCGGGAGACTCCCCCTCACCCCAACCCTCCCCCCGTAAGAACGGGGAGAGGGAGAAGCGGCAACGTCAGCACATAGCTGCATTCCGCTGCGCGGGACATCGCGTGATTGCGTTCGCTAGTCCCAGCACGTAGCTTCACCGTCTCAACAAACAGAAAATTCAGCCGGAGAGAACGCCATGGCGCGCCTGAAGTTCGGAGCCTTCCTTGCCCCGCATCACCCGATCGGGGAGCATCCGATGCTGCAGTTCCGGCGCGATCTCGACCTCGTCGAGCAGCTGGACGCGTTGGGGTATGATGAGTTCTGGTGCGGCGAGCATCATTCCTCCGGATGGGAGATGATCGCTTCGCCCGAGATGTTCCTGGCGGCCGCCGGCGAGCGCACCAAGCGGATCAAGCTCGGCACCGGCGTCATCTCGCTGCCCTATCACCATCCCTTCAACGTCGCCCAGCGCATGGTCCAGCTCGACCACATGACCGGCGGCCGCGCCATCTTCGGCTCAGGTCCCGGCGCGCTCGCCTCGGACGCGCACACGCTCGGCATCGACCCGATGACGCAGCGCGACCGCCAGGACGAGGCGATCGGCGTGATCCGCCGCCTGTTCAACGGCGAGCGGGTCACGGCGAAGAGCGACTGGTTCACCATGAACGACGCGGCGCTGCAGATCCTCCCCTTGCAGGAGGAGATGCCGTTCGTGGTGGCGTCGCAGATCTCGCCGTCGGGCATGACGCTCGCCGGCAAATACGGCATCGGCATCATCTCGCTGGGCTCGATGACGACGCAGGGCCTGATGTCGCTGCAACAGCAATGGCAGTTCGCCGAGGATGCCGCCAAGAAGCACGGCACCAAGGTCAACCGCGCCGACTGGCGCGTGCTGCTGACCTTCCATATCGCCGAGACCCGCGAGCAGGCCCGCCGCGAGGCCGGCGCCGGGCTGATGCGCTGGCACAACGAATATAATGTCGGCACGCTGCAACGGCCGGGCCTCACCGCGTTCTCCTCGCCGGATGAAGCCGTGGACAACACCGCTTTCGTCGAGGGCGCGGCGTCCACCATCGGCACGCCGGACGATCTCGTCAAAACCATCAAGAACGTGATGGAGGTGTCCGGCGGCGTCGGTGCCATCATTGGCTTCGTGCACGACTGGGCCAATCCGGAAAATACACGCCGGAGCTGGGACATGGTCGCGCGCTACGTCGTGCCGGAGATCAACGGCTATATCGACGGACTGCGCAAGTCGCAAAAATTCGTGATCGAGAACCGCGCGATCTTCGAGCGCGCGGGCCAGGCCGTGATGGCCAAGATCATGGAGAACGAGAAGGCCGCCGAGGCGCTGAAGGTCACCGGCGTCGGCCGCGTCGCCATTCCCGCCGTCAACGCGCCGGATCTGCAGAAGGAAGCGGCGAAGCGGTAGGTTTTATCGGCAAGGCCCATCTCCACTCGTCGTCCCGGACAAGCGCGCTCAAAGCGCGCGCAGATCCGGGACCCATAGCCACAGGGAGCAATTTGTCGCGAGCTGACAATCGCGAGTCTTCGCCAAACACAATTCGGTGGTTATGGGTCCCGGCCCCCGTGCGCAATTGCGCACTAGGCCGGGACGACGGTGCGTGTTGTGATTTGCGCGCAAGACAACTGTCACGTCATCCTTCGCGGATTGTGCTATGTAGGCAGGGCCAACCGGAGCAATCCTCATGTCGATGCAGAATGTGGCCGCCCCTGCGCTTCCGTTCACCGCACCGAGGCGTAACGAGCTGACGCACATTCCCGGCGACGAGGGCTGGCCGATCATCGGCAAGACCTTTCAGGTGCTCGCCGACCCCAAGGGGCATATCGAGGCCAACGGCGCCAAGTACGGCCCGGTCTACCGCACCCATGTGTTCGGCGAGACCAACGTCGTGCTGCTCGGACCCGAGGCCAACGAGCTCGTGATGTTCGACCAGCAGAAACTGTTCTCCTCGACCCATGGCTGGAACAAGGTGCTGGGCCTGTTGTTTCCGCGCGGGCTGATGCTGCTCGATTTCGACGAGCACCGTCTGCATCGCAAGACGCTGTCGGTCGCGTTCAAGTCCGGGCCGATGAAATCCTATCTCAGCGACCTCGACCGCGGCATTGCCGCGCGCGTCGCGCAGTGGAAGGCGAAGCCCGGCGAGATGCAGCTCTATCCGGCGATGAAGCAGCTGACGCTCGATCTTGCCGCCGCATCCTTCCTCGGCGCCGACATCGGGCCGGAAGTCGACGAGATCAACCGCGCCTTCGTCGACATGGTCGCCGCCGCCGTCGCTCCGATCCGCAAGCCCCTGCCCGGCACGCAGATGGCCGCGGGCGTGAAGGGGCGCAAGCGCATCGTCGCCTATTTCCGTCAGCAGATCCCGCTCCGCCGCGGCAATCACGGCGGCGACGACCTGTTCTCGCAGCTCTGCCGCGCCACCCATGAAGACGGCGCGCTGCTGTCCGAGCAGGACATCATCGACCATATGAGCTTCCTGATGATGGCCGCGCACGACACGCTGACCTCGTCGCTCACCTCCTTCATTGGCGAGCTCGCCGCGAACCCGGACTGGCAGGACAGGCTGCGCGCGGAGGTTCTGGCGCTCGGGCTTGCCCCTGATGCCCCCAGCAGCTTCGACGATCTCGAAAAGATGCCGCTGTCGGAGATGGCGTTCAAGGAAGCGCTGCGGATCAAGCCGCCGGTGCCTTCGATGCCGCGCCGGGCGATGCGCGATTTCACCTTCAAGGGCTATACGATTCCCGCCGGCACTGCGGTCGGCGTCAATCCACTCTATACCCATCACATGAAGGACATCTGGCCCGAGCCGGATCGCTTCGATCCCTTGCGCTTCACCGAGGAAGCCCAGCGTGGCCGCCACCGCTTCGCCTGGGTCCCGTTCGGCGGCGGCGCCCATATGTGCCTCGGCCTGCACTTCGCCTACATGCAGGCGAAGTGCTTCGCGCGGCACTTTTTACAGAACATCGAGGTGTCGCTGGCGCCGGGGTACAAGCCGGACTGGCAGATGTGGCCGATCCCGAAGCCGCGAGACGGGCTGCGGGTGACGGTGAAGGCGGTGTGAGATTTCTCGTGTCCCGGACGCGCGAAGCGCGAGCCGGGACCCAGAAAGCCAGAGGGTAAGTTGCGGCTGGATGGGCCCCGGCTCTGCGGTGCGGCACTTCGCGCCGCAGAGCGTCCGGGGCACGAGAGTCTCGTAGGGTGGGCAAAGCGAAGCGTGCCCACCCTCTCTCTCTATTTGAACACGATGGTGGGCACGGCGCGCGAAGGGCGCGCCTTTGCCCACCCTACGGCGCTACGGCTTCGCCGCCCGTAGCTCCTACGCCCCCTGATCGAATGCCTTGCGCAAGGCGCTCAAGCCCTGCTGCTGCTGGCTCCAGTTGCGGCCGCCGGTCATGGCGCCGTCGATGACGAGGTCGTGGCCGTTGATGAAGCTGGATTCGTCGCTCGCCAGGAACACCGCGGCATGGGCGATGTCATCAGGAAGACCTGCGCGCGGGATCGGCTGCGCGGTCTTGTAGACCTCGCGCATCACGGCCGGCGTCTTCTCCGCGGCATCGGTCGACAGCCCCAGCGCCTTGCCGAAAATGCCGGTCGCGATCGCACCGGGCGAGATCGAGTTGACACGCACGTTGGACTCGCCGAGCTCCATCGCCACGCATTTTGTGAGATGGATCACCGCAGCCTTGGCCGCGCCGTAAACGATGGACGAGGAAAACCCGGCGAGGCGGCCAGCAATGCTGCCATTGTTGATGATGCTGCCAAAACCCTGCTTCTTCATATAAGGCGCGGCGTGCTTCATGCCGAGCATGACACTGCGCACCAGCGTCGCCATCGCCGCGTCGAAGCGGTCGACCTCGAGACCCTCGATGCCGCCGGTCTGCGCCGGGCCGCCGGCATTGTTGAACAGGCAATCGATCCGGCCGAACCTCTCCACCGCGAGCGCGATCAGCGCCTGCATCTGCGCTTCGACCGTCACGTCGGTCTGGCGGAAGACGCAGTTTTCCCCGAGCTGCCTCGCCAGCGCCTCGCCTTCCGGTATGCGCCGCCCGGCGATCACAATTTTGGCACCTTCGGCAACGAAGACTTCAGCAGTCCGCAGTCCGATCCCGCTGGTTGCGCCCGTGATCACCGCCACCTTGCCGTCTAGCCTGCCCATGGAATGTCCCTGCTTTCGAACCCCTTGACGCCAAACGGCGAACACCGATCGACGACGGCACCGCGACAGTCGGCGCCGCGACGGTCACTATTCCTGCCGGCTTCCGACAAGGCAAGCTTTGCTTGCGCGCCCGACATGCGTAACATTCAAGGCGGCCGCACGTCGCAACCGGGCTGCGCATGGAGAAGCTGATCGAGGAGTTCCGCAAAGGCTGGCAGGGCGTGGCGCCGCCGTCGCTCGGCCTGAGCATTGGCTTTGCGATCACCTGCCTGCTGGTTGCGACGCTGGCGCGCTGGGGCCTCGCGCATGTCCGGCCCGACGTCTATTTCACCCCCTATTTTCCGGCCGTGTTCTTCGCCGCCGCCTTCGGAGGCTTCCGCATCGGCATCGTGACCGCGATCGTCGGCGGCGTGCTCGGCGTGGTCCTGAATTTCAGCGATGCCATTGCCGACAACGCCCGCTTTGCCCTGCTGGCGCTGTACTGGGTGGTCTGCGCGCTCACCATCTGGGGCGTCGAACATTATCGTACGCTCCTGATCGAGCAGCGCCGGATCTCGAAGCGCCTGATCGAGGAGGAAGAGTATCGCAAGCTGCTGGTCGACGAGCTCCAGCACCGGCTGAAGAACAAGCTCTCGACCGTGCACGCCGTGATTCATCAGGTGCTGCACGACCAGCCACAGGTCTGGGCCCGGATCGATCCGCGGCTGCGTTCGCTGGCCACGACCGACGATCTGATCTCCAGGATCGACAAGGGGGGCTGCGATATCCGCGACCTCTTGATCGCCGAGCTCGGGCCCTACGGCCATGTCCGCTTCACCCTCAACGGCGACCGGCTGTTCCTGCCGCCGAAGCTCGCGGTCACGCTGTCATTGATGTTTCACGAGCTCGCCACCAATGCAGGAAAGTATGGCGCATTCTCCGCGCCCCGCGGTCTGTTGCAGGTGTCATGGACCGTCAGCGAGGACCGCCTGACCGTCACCTGGGACGAAACCGAAGGGCCGAGCGTGGACAAGGTGTCCGAGCCCGGCTTCGGCACCAAGCTGCTGAAATCGGCCCTTTCGGCTTTCGATGGCAGGACCGAGATCTCCTATCTCAAGTCCGGCCTGCATTGCATCATGCAATGCCGCATCCCCAAGGGCGGCTAGACTCGAAACAAACGAAAGAGGAGCGCGCGCAGGTCACGCGCGCTTTCGCGCGTGCCGTTGACGCTCTGTTAATGACGATTTTCTGCGCGCGTCGCATCGCCGCAAGTTTCGTCAACGACACCCCCGTATTTCTCCGCACCCCTTAACCAAACTTAAGAGGGAACTGCGCATGATTGCGTGCATTGCAAAGGCGCGCTGAACAACAAGATTCATGACTTCTATGAACGACAACAAATATTCCGGCGCGAATGAAGCCGAACTCGGATTTCTCAAGGAAATCGTTAGAATGCTGCCGGCGGGCCTGACCGTGCAGGACGCCCATGGCGAGCTTCTGCTGGTTAACGATGCTGCAGCCGCCCAGCTCGGCATGGACGGCAGCCGTCCCTCGCCGGATCTGGCGCCGCGCCGCGAAGCCTGCCGCAAGGCGCTGAGCGCCGGCCAGGCCATCGTCACCGAGGAAGCGCTTCACGACGGCGCCGCACGCCAGGTGCTGCTCACGACCCATCGTCCCGTTCGCCTCGCCGGACGCGAGCTCCTGATCTCGGCCTCCTCCGACATCACCGAGCAGAAGAATTTCGAGGACCAGCTGTTCCGCTCGGCCTATTTCGACGAGCTGACCGGCCTGCCCTCGCGCCGCGTGATCGAGCATCGCGCCAACAGCCTGCTCGCACACGATCGCAGCAGTGAGCGCTTTGCGCTGGCCTTTCTCGACGTCGACAATTTCAAGCACATCAACGACTATTACGGCCACGCCGTGGGCGATGCGCTGCTGGTCGAGCTGTCGAAGCGGCTCGGGCGGGACCTGCGCGATTCCGACATGCTGTCGCGCATCTCCGGCGACGAATTCCTGCTGCTGCTCTCTCCGATCCAGAGCCAGGAGGAAGTCGCCGAGTTCATGCAATCGACGCTGGAGCGGCTGACCGCGCCGTTCTTCATCGACCATTCGGAAGTCTTCGCCTCGACCTCGGTCGGCATCAGCCTCTATCCCGACCACGGGCGCAGCTTCGAGACGCTGCGGCAGAACGCCGACATCGCGATGTACCGGATCAAGAACAACGGCAAGGGTCTGGCCGCGTTCTTCGACGCCAGCATGGAGCGCGAGGCGCTGGCGCGGAGCAAGATCGAGCAGTCGCTGCGGCTCGCCATCCTGGAGAAGCGCTTCTGCTGCGCCTTCCAGTCCAAGGTCGACATCCGCACGCAGGCCGTGAAGGGCATCGAGGCCCTGGTGCGCCTGCGCGACGACGAAGGCGTGATTCAGGCGCCGGGCTCGTTCATCAATCTCGCCGGCGAGCTCGGCCTGATCGACGAGCTGACCCATCTCGTGCTCGCCGAGATCGTCAAGTCGATCGACCTGATCAACGACACCTTCGGCGCGGAAGCGACCATCAGCATCAACGTCGCCGCCAAGCAGGCCGGCAATCCCGAGTTCATGCGCAGCTTCGCGCGGGCGCTGGAGGAGACCGGCTTTCCGCAGCGCTTCATGATCGAGGTGACGGAAGACGCCTTCGTCGCCAAGAATCATTTCCAGGCCGAGATCCTGCCGATGTTCCGCAAGCTCGGCGTCGGCATCTCGATCGACGATTTCGGCACCGGCTACTCCTCGCTTTCGGCGCTCGCGGACATCACCGCGGACGAGATCAAGATCGACCGCTCCTTCATCACTGATATCCACAAGCGCCCGCGCAGCCAGGGCATTCTGCGCGCGATCGAATCCTTGAGCGAAGCGCTCGGCATCACCGTGATCGCCGAGGGCCTCGAATCCTACGAGGAGCTGGCTTATCTCCAGGCCGCGACCAAGATCCGCTACGCGCAGGGCTATTACTTCTCCCGCCCGATCTTCCTGGAGGAGCTGAAGCTCGCAACACCGGTCTCCAGCGAAGCCCGCGGCAGCGTCGCCAGCCGCCCGATGCAACAGAACCGTCAGGGCTATTCGCGGGCGAGCGGGTATCGACGGTAGGGGGCCGCTCCACAATCTCCGCCGTCGTCCCGGGGCGCGCAAAGCGCGAACCCGGGACCCATAACCACAGGAAGAAGTGACGGAGCGAGTTGGTAACCACGAGTCTTCGCCAAACCACTTCCTATGGTTATGGGTCCCGGATCTGCGCTTCGCTTGTCCGGGACGACAGCGGAGAATGGGGAATGCCCATCCCTCAATTCCCCCTTTGAAATTACTGTCCTTTTGCTAATACACAGGCGGGCTTCCCGCGAGGCACGCCATGTCCGTCCCTACTTCTGCCGTCAGCGATCCCGCCTATCTCCGTGCGCGCGCGATGGTGACGCTGTTCGAGCGGCTGGAGAACCTCTGCGAAGGCGCGATTGCGATCGATCGCGGCGGGCGCGTCGTCTACGTCAACGAGAAATATCTGGCCTCGCTCGGCCTCAGGCATACGGCGGAAGCGATCGGCCGGCCGATCGAGGAGATCATTCCGAACAGCCTGATGCGGAAGGTGGCCGAGACCGGCGAGCCGATCCTGCTCGACATCATGGAGCTCGGCGGCGAGCAGCTCGTGGTGACGCGCATGCCGATCGAGGACGAGAACCGCAAGGTCATCGGCGCGATCGGCTTCGTGCTCTATGACCATCTGGAGAGCCTGAAACCCCTGCTCGCCCGCGTCGCCCAGCTCGAGAGCGATTTGCGGCTGGCGCGCCGGCAATTGTCAAATGCCCGCGCCGCGCGCTTCACCTTCGCCGATTTCGTCGGCACGACGCCGGGAATCGCGCAGGCCAAGGAGCTCGCGGGCCGCGCCGCACGGCAGAGCGTGACGGTGCTGCTCACCGGCGAGACCGGAACAGGCAAGGAAATGCTGGCGCAGGCGATCCACAACGCCTCCTCCCGCGCAGACAAGCCGTTCGTCAGCGTCAATGTCGCGGCGATCCCGGAAACGCTGATCGAGTCCGAATTCTTCGGCACCGTTCCCGGCGCCTATACCGGCGCCGACCGCAAAGGGCGCGAGGGCAAATTCCGGATCGCCGATGGCGGCACGCTGTTCCTCGACGAGATCGGCGAGATGCCGCTGCAGCTCCAGGCAAAACTCCTGCGCGTGCTGCAGGAGCGCGAGATCGAGCCGCTCGGCTCGGACAAGATCAGCAAGGTCGACGTCCGCGTCATCGCCGCAACCAATGTCGATCTGCGCAAGCGCGTCAGCGACGGCGCATTCCGGCCCGATCTCTACTACCGCCTGAACGTGCTCTCAGTGGACCTGCCGCCGCTGCGTCAGTGCCTGGACGACCTCCCCGACATCTGCGCCCGGCTGCTCGACGACATCAGCGCGTCCGGCGACTACGTCAAGGCCAAGATCACGCCGAGCGCGCTGGCCGCGCTCGCCCGCTACGATTGGCCGGGCAATGTCCGCGAGCTCCGCAACATCCTCGAGCGCGCGCTGATCCTCAGCGATTCCGGGCGGCTGACCGGCGACGACTTCCTCCGTATCCTCCCCGTCGGCGCCGAGGTCAGGCTTGCACCGGCCGAGCGCCCGGCCGGAACGGTGGTGCCTTATGCCGAGGCCGAGGCCGAGTTCGAGAAGCACACGCTCGAGCAGGCGCTCGCCGCCAGCAACGGCCAGATCTCGGAGGCCGCCAAGATGCTGCGGATCTCGCGCGCGACCTTCTACAAGAAGCTCGCCAAGTTCGGCCTCGCCGCGGGACCAGCCTCCGTCTGAGTTTCGAGACTCAGGGTGTCCGGAGTCTCGGATTCCTGACACGCGATCTGGCCGCTTCGCCCCGAAGCATTCGCTGAATCTGCTGGGTTTTCGGCCAATTTGCGCAAACCTGCGGCATCTGGCGCGGAGCTTGCTCTTCGCTTTTGCACAATGACGCATGCTGCACATGCGCATTCGCAACCAGGGAGGACGCAAGATGAGTGAAGCGATCTCGGTCCATCAGCTTCAGACGAGACAGCCCTCGCACGTCACGGTCGCCACCGCGAGCCTGATCGGCACGGCGATCGAGTGGTACGACTTCTTCCTCTACGGCACGGCCGCGGCGCTGATCTTCAACAAGCTGTTCTTTCCGACCTTCGACCCGATGATGGGAACGCTACTGGCGTTCGCGACCTACGCGCTCGGCTTCATCGCCCGCCCGCTCGGCGGCGTCGTGTTCGGGCATTACGGCGACAAGATCGGTCGCAAGACCATGCTCTATCTGACGCTGCTGATCATGGGCGCGGCGACGGCGGCGATCGGCTTCCTGCCGACCTACGAGACCGCTGGCATCTGGGCCGCGATCCTGCTCGTCACCTGCCGGCTGATCCAGGGCTTTGGCCTTGGCGGCGAATGGGGCGGCGCGGTGCTGATGGCGGTCGAGCATGCGCCCGCGGACAAGAAAGGCTTCTATGGAAGCTGGCCGCAGCTCGGCGCGCCGCTCGGCCTCGTGCTCGGCACGCTGGTGTTCTCGGTGGTGTCGGCGCTGCTGACCGACGCGCAGCTTTATGCCTGGGGCTGGCGCATTCCGTTCCTGTTCTCGATCGCGCTGGTGCTGGTCGGCCTGTGGATCCGCTTCACCATCGCGGAATCGCCGGAGTTCCAGAAGGTCAAGGACACCAAGCAGGAGGTGAAGATGCCGATCCTCGAGGCGATCAGGATGTATCCCAAGAACATCCTGCTCGCGATGGGCGCGCGCTTCGCCGAGAACGGCTTCTTCTACATCTACGCGACCTTCGTGCTCGCCTATGCCACGCAAACGCTCGGCATGAACAAGCAGGACATGCTCAACGGCGTGCTGATCGGCGCCGCGATCGAGACCTTCACCATCCCCGCCTTCGGCGCGCTCTCCGACCGGCTCGGGCGGCGGCCGATCTACATCTTCGGCGCTGTGTTCTCGGCGCTGATGTCGTTCCCGCTGTTCATGCTGCTTGGGACCAAGAACCCGCAATACGCCTGGATCGCGATCGTG
Organism: Bradyrhizobium huanghuaihaiense; assembly: GCF_007830635.1. GTDB lineage: Bacteria > Pseudomonadota > Alphaproteobacteria > Rhizobiales > Xanthobacteraceae > Bradyrhizobium > Bradyrhizobium huanghuaihaiense. The sequence continues at coordinate 237,152 of NZ_VLLA01000001.1, forward strand.
CTCGGCCTCGCCATCGGCCATGCCGCGATGTACGGCCCGCAGGCGAGCTTCCTGTCGGAGCTGTTCGGCACCAAGGTGCGCTATAGCGGCGTCTCGCTCGGCTACAACCTCGCCTCGATCTTCGCCGGCGCGCTGTCGCCGCTGATCGCGACGGGATTGATGACGGCCTATGCGCCGGCGACCTGGCCGATCTCGCTCTACATGATCGCCTTGGCGGTCATCACGATCGTCTCGGTCTATTTCGCCACAGAAACACGCAAGGTCGCCCAGCCCTGAACGGGCTGACCGCTCCCCCCGCGACGCCGGAGCGGCTGGTCGCCAGCCGCTCCGCGCGATAGGAATAGAGGCAAGCGAGAAGAACCGGCATGCGGTCCGCACCAGACATGGGAGGGAATGCCATGAGCCAGCATCCTGCCTTGCCCTATTTGCGCAACGCCGAGAAGGGCAAAGTCGTCACCGCGGCGGAAGCCGTCATGCTGATCCGGGACGGCGACACGGTGGCCACCGGCGGCTTCGTCGGCATCGGCTTTGCCGAGGAGATCGCGATCGCACTGGAGGAGCTCTATCTGTCCAACGAGGGCGATGCGCCCTACACGCAGGGCAAGCCGCGCAACCTGACGCTGGTCTATGCGGCCGGTCAGGGCGACGGGAAGCACCGCGGCCTCAATCATCTCGCGCATGAAGGCCTGGTCCGGCGCGTGATCGGCGGGCACTGGGGCCTTGCTCCCAAGCTGCAGCAGCTCGCGATCGCGGGCCAGATCGAGGCCTATAATCTGCCGCAGGGCGTGATCACGCACCTGTTCCGCGACATCGCGGCGCGCCGGCCCGGCCACATCACCCGCGTCGGCATGGGCACCTTCGTCGATCCCCGGCACGGCGGCGGCAAGCTGAATGCGCGCACCACCGAGGACATGGTGGAGCTGATCACGCTGCGCGGCGAGGAGTGCCTGCTCTACAAGACGTTCCCGATCAATGTCGGGATCATCCGCGCCACCACAGGGGATCCCGACGGCAACCTCACCATGGAGAAAGAGGCGCTGACGCTGGAGGCGCTCGCCATCGCCATGGCGGCGCATAATTCCGGCGGCATCGTCATCGCCCAGGTCGAGCGCGTTGCCGAGAGCGGTAGCCTCAATCCGCGCCAGGTCAAGATTCCCGGCATCCTCGTCGACTGCGTCGTGGTGTCGAGACCCGAGAACCACTGGCAGACCTTCGGCACGCAATACAATCCTGCCTTCAGCAGTGAGATTCGGGTCCGCGCCGCCTCCCTGCCGGTGATGCCGGTCAGCGAGCGCAAGATCATCGCCCGGCGCGCCGCCCTCGAGCTCAAGGCCAACAGCGTCGTCAATCTCGGCATCGGCATGCCCGAGGGCATCGCCTCGGTCGCCAATGAAGAGCGGATCATCGACCTCATCACGCTGACGGCGGAGCCGGGCGTGATCGGCGGCATCCCCGCGAGCGGCATCGATTTCGGCGCGGCGATCAACACCCAGGCGGTGATCGACCAGCCCAATCAGTTCGACTTCTACGACGGCGGCGGCCTGGATGCCGCCTTCCTCGGCCTCGCCCAGGTCGACCGTGCCGGCAATCTCAATGTCAGCAAGTTCGGGCCGAAGCTTGCCGGCGCCGGCGGCTTCATCAACATCAGCCAGAACGCCAAGGAGGTCGTGTTCGTCGGTACCTTCGGCGCGGGCAAGCAGCGCATCGCGGTGAATGACGGCAAGCTCGTCATCCTCGACGAGGCGAAGTCGCGCAAGTTCGTCGACAAGGTCGAGCACGTCACCTTCAGCGGCCCGTTCGCCGCCGCGCGCAAGCAACGCACGCTCTATGTCACCGAACGCTGCGTGCTCGAGCTCAGGCCCGACGGGCTCGAGCTGACCGAAGTCGCGCCCGGCATCGACGTCGAGCGCGACATCCTGCGCCTGATGGACTTCAAGCCGCTGATCCCGCGCGACCCAGCCCTGATGGACGCCCGCATCTTCCGCGACGGCCCAATGGAGCTGCGCGAGCGCCTGCTCACCATCCCGCTCGACCAGCGCTTCACACTGGACGAGCAGCAGAACCTGTTCTTCGTCAATCTGGAGCGCTATCCGCTGCGCAGCAAGGCGGAGATCTACACCATCGCTGATATCGTCGAGGCGAAGCTCGCACCGCTCGGTCGCCGGGTCTACGCCATCGTCAATTATGACAACTTTTCCATCCTGCCGGAACTGATGGACGATTATTCTGCCATGGTGCGCAGCCTGGTCGACCGCTTCTATTCCGGCGTGTCGCGCTACACCACCTCGGGCTTCCTGCGCATCAAGCTCGGCGAAGCTCTGGAGAAGCGCGGCGTCGCACCGCATATTTTCGAGAGCGCGGAGGAAGCGCAGTCGGATCGACGTCAGGCCGAGGGCGCCGACGTATCGGGCACCATGCGGCAAGCCCAAAAATGATGCAGGCTCGAAAGGCCGACACGCTCGGCCGGAGGTTCAATTGCAATGTTCGTAGTGTTGTGCAAATCGCTGTTGCCGAGAAACTTTGAATCAGGAGGGACCATCGTGCGTCGATCATTCATCATAACAACAACCATCCTCGCCCTCGCCGCGAGTACCTCCGCACGGGCCGACGATCTCAAGGTCGCGCTGATCTACGGCAAGACCGGTCCGCTGGAAGCCTATGCCAAGCAGACCGAGACCGGCCTGCAGATGGGTTTTGAATACGCCACCAAGGGCACCATGACGCTCGACGGTCGCAAGATCGTCGTCATCACCAAGGACGACCAGGGCAAGCCGGACCTGTCCAAGGCTGCGCTCGCGGAAGCCTATCAGGACGACAAGGCCGACATCGCGATCGGCACGACCTCGTCGGCTGCGGCGCTGGCGATTCTCCCGGTGGCCGAAGAGAACAAGAAGATCCTGATCGTCGAGCCCGCCGTCGCGGACCAGATTACCGGCGAGAAGTGGAATCGCTACATCTTCCGCACCGCGCGCAATTCCTCGCAGGACGCGATCTCCAACGCGGTCGCGATCGGCAAGCAGGGCGTCACCGTCGCGACGCTGGCGCAGGACTACGCCTTCGGCCGCGACGGCGTCGCCGCCTTCAAGGAGGCGCTGGCCAAGACCGGCGCGACGCTCGCTGCGGAAGAATATGCCCCGACCTCGACCACCGACTTCACCGCGGTCGGCCAGCGCCTGTTCGATGCGCTGAAGGACAAGCCGGGCCGCAAGGTGATCTGGGTGATCTGGGCCGGCGCCGGCAATCCGCTGGCAAAGCTCCAGGACATGGACCCGAAGCGCTACGGCATCGAGCTCTCCACCGGAGGCAACATCCTGCCGGCGCTCGCCGCCTATAAGGGTCTGCCCGGCATGGAAGGCGCGACCTATTACTTCTACGACATCCCGAAGAACCCGGTGAACGACTGGCTGGTCGCCGAGCATCAGAAGCGCTTCAACGCCCCGCCGGACTTCTTCACCGCGGGCGGCTTCGCCGCCGCCATGTCCGTCGTCGCTGCCGTCACCAAGGCGAAGTCGACCGACACCGAGAAGCTGATCAGCGCGATGGAAGGCCTGGAGTTCGATACGCCGAAGGGCAAGATGGTGTTCCGGAAAGAAGACCATCAGGCGCTGCAGAGCATGTATCACTTCAAGGTCAAGGTCGATCCGAACGTCGCCTGGGCCGTGCTCGAGCCGGTGCGCGAGCTGAAGATCGAGGACATGGACGTTCCGGTCAAGAACAAGCGGTAGGCGCCTTACTTCACCTCTCCCGCTTGCGGGAGAGGCCGGGAGAGGGCTCTCACCTCTTGGGGGCTCTCGCCAGCGGAAGCACCCTCTCCCCGACCCTCCCCCGCAAGCGGGGGAGGGAGTGCAGCGTGACCCGCGGATAGATCCCGTTTCATCAATTGCCAGACTCTCAATGACGCTCACCCTCGAAACTCGCGACCTCACCATCCGCTTCGGCGGACATGTCGCGGTCAACAACGTCACCTGCAGCTTTCGCCCGGGCGAGCTCACCGCCATCGTCGGGCCGAACGGCGCCGGCAAGACCACCTATTTCAATTTGATCTCGGGGCAGCTGCGCGCATCGAGCGGCAGCATCCTGTTCGACGGCACCGACATCACCCAGCATTCCGCGCCGATGCGGACCCGCGCGGGTCTCGGGCGCGCGTTCCAACTGACAAATCTCTTTCCGAACCTCACCGTGGAGGAGAACGTCCGCCTCGCGGTGCAGGCGGCGAACGGCACCCATTACGACATGCTGCGGCCCTGGACGGTGCGCGGCGACCTGATCGCGCGCGCCGACGCCATCCTCGACCAGGTCGCACTCGGCAATCGCCGCGGCGTCGCTGCGACCGCGCTGTCGCATGGCGACCAGCGCAAGCTCGAGGTGGCGCTGATGATCGCGCTGGAGCCGAAGGTGTTCATGTTCGACGAGCCGACCGCCGGCATGAGCATCGACGAGGTGCCTGTTGTCCTCAACCTGATCGCGCAGCTCAAGCAGGACACGAGCAAGATCATCCTGCTGGTCGAGCACAAGATGGATGTGGTGCGCTCCCTCGCCGACCGCATCATCGTGCTGCATAACGGGCAACTCGTTGCCGATGGTCCGCCGGCCGAAGTGATCGCCTCGCCGATCGTGCAGGAGGCATATCTCGGCGTTGCACCGAAGAGCGCAGCATGACCGATCTCCTCAAACTCTCCAGCGTGCACACGCATATCGGCCGCTATCACATCCTCCAGGGCATCGACCTCGCCGTCCCGCAAGGACAGGTCACGATGCTGCTGGGGCGCAACGGCGCCGGCAAGACCACGACGCTGCGCACCATCATGGGCCTGTGGCAGGCCTCCAGCGGCGAGATCAGCCTCGCCGGGATGCGCATCGAGAGCCGCGCCACGCCCGACATCGCGCGGCTCGGCGTCGGCTATGTGCCGGAGAGCATGGCGGTGTTCTCCGACCTCACCGTAAAAGAGAACCTGGTGCTGGCAGCGCGCGACGGGCCGCTCGACGACACCCAGCTCGACTGGATCTTTGGCTTCTTCCCGGCGCTGCGCCGGTTCTGGCTGTCGCGGGCGGGGAGCCTCTCGGGCGGACAGAAACAAATGTTGTCGATCGCGCGCGCCATCATCGAGCCGCGCAAGCTGCTCCTGATCGACGAGCCGACCAAGGGGCTGGCCCCGGCCATCGTGATGGCGCTGATCGAGTGCTTGAAGGAGATCAAGCGCAAGGGCGCTACGATTCTGCTGGTCGAACAGAATTTCTTTGCCGCTCGCGAACTCGGCGACAACGTGCTGGTGATGGACAACGGCACCATCGTCCATCGCGGCGAGATGGCGGCGCTCGCCGCCGACGTACCGCTGCAGGAGCGGCTGCTCGGCCTGAGCCTGGAGGCACATCAGTGACTGACCTTGCCGCAAACGATCCCCTGCCGAAGCCGAAGCGCGACATCGCGCCGGTGCTGCTGCCGATCGCGCTCGCGCTGCTGATGATCCCGCTGATCGGATCGACTTCTTCCTGGCTGACGCTGACCGCCGCGAGCCTTGCCATGGGCATGATGATCTTCATCATGGCCTCGGGCCTCACGCTGGTGTTCGGCCTGATGGACGTGCTGAATTTCGGCCACGGCGCCTTCATTGCCGTCGGCGCCTATGTCGCGACCCTGGTGCTGGCGCCGTTCGCGGCGTCGATCCAGGCGGATTCGCTCTGGATCAACCTCGCGGTGCTGGCCCCGGCCGCGCTGCTGTCGATGGCCGTATCCGGCGCGCTCGGCCTGATCGTCGAGCGCGTGCTGATCCTGCCGGTCTACGGCCAGCATCTGAAGCAGATCCTGATGACGACCGGCGGCCTCATTGTTGCAGAACAGACGCTCTATGCGCTGTGGGGACCGCAGATCATCCCGATGCCGCTGCCGGCCTCGCTGCGCGGCTCCTTCATTCTCGGCGACGTCGCCATCGCCAAGTACCGCGTGCTGGCGATGCTGATCGGGCTTGCCGTCTTCATCGCGATCCAGCTCGTGCTCAACCGCACCAAGCTCGGCCTCCTGATCCGCGCCGGCGTCGAGAACCGCGAGATGGTCGAGGCGCTCGGCTATCGCATCCGCCGGCTGTTCCTCGGCGTGTTCATGACCGGATCGGCCTTGGCCGGACTCGGCGGCGTGATGTGGGCGCTCTATCGCGAGCAGGTGCACGCCTCCATGAGCGACGACCTCACCGTCCTGATCTTCATCGTCGTCATCATCGGCGGCTTAGGGTCGATCGGCGGCTGCTTCATCGGCGCCATTCTGGTCGCCATGGTTGCCAATTACGGCGGCTTCCTGGTGCCGAAACTCGCCCTCGTCTCCAACATCCTGCTGATGGTCGCCATTCTGATGTGGCGGCCGCGCGGCCTCTATGCGGTGACCAGCCGATGATGATCCTCTCCGGCGATCCGCCGCGCAGCCGCGTTCTCACGCTCCTCCTCGTCGTCATCATCCTGGCGCTGGCGGCAACGCCGTTCCTGTTCCCGGGCGCCAAGGCGCTGAACGTCGCGGCGAAGATCTGCGTCTTCGCCGCGCTGGTCGCCTCCTATGACCTCTTGCTCGGCTATACCGGCTCGGTGTCGTTCGCCCACACCATGTTTTACGGCATCGGCAGCTACGCCATCGCGATCGCACTGTACGGCATGGGACCGAACTGGGCCGCGGTTGCCACCGGCATCGTCACCGGCCTGCCGCTCGCCGCGCTGCTTGCGCTTGCCATCGGCCTGTTCTCGCTGCGGGTGGCCGCGATCTTCTTTGCCATGATCACGCTCGCGGTCGCCTCCGCCTTCCAGGTGTTGGCCTCGCAGCTCTCATGGCTCACGGGCGGCGAGGACGGGCGCAGCTTCCAGCTCCCCGAACTGCTGCGTCCCGGCACGGTGCTGATCTCCAAGAACCTGTTTGGCTTCGAGGTCAACGGCCGCATCCTGACCTTCTATCTGGTGTTCGCGATCTCGGCGCTGATGATCCTCGCCTTGCTGCGGGTGGTGAACTCGCCGTTTGGGCGCGTGCTGCAGGCGATCCGCGAGAACCGGTTTCGCGCCGAGGCGCTCGGCTTCCGTACCGTCTTCCATTTGACTTACGCCAACTGCCTCGCCGCCCTCGTCGCCGCCAGCGCCGGCATCCTGAATGCACTGTGGCTGCGCTATGCAGGTCCCGACACCTCCCTGAGCTTCTCCATCATGCTGGACATCCTGCTGATGGTGGTGATCGGCGGCATGGGCACGATCTACGGCGCGATCATCGGCGCCACCATCTTCATTCTCGCGCAGAACTATCTGCAGTCGCTGATGGGCGTCGCCTCCAAGGCGGCGTCGGAAGCCGGCCTGCCGCTGCTGCCGGGACTTTTGCATCCCGACCGCTGGCTGCTGTGGCTCGGGCTGCTCTTCATCGCCAGCGTCTACTTCTTTCCGACCGGCGTGGTCGGACGGCTGCGCCATGGCGGCGGCAAGAAGGCCGCAGGCGCCTCGCATTAAGCATTGATTAATGATGCAGCGCAGCGATTGCCGCGGGCGCAACGCAACTGCGGCGTGCTTCGCGCCCTGCGGCGCACGGGTAGGGCAGCGCAACCGGATTTAATCCTTAGGTAACTGGTTTTCCTAAGGTTTGGGCCATTTGTGCGGTGTATTCGTGTTCCTCCAGGGAGGGGGAATGCGCCAGGTCATTGCTAGGGTCGCAACCGGAATGTTCCGGGCCGCCAAAGGCGGCTGGGAGGCAGCGACGCGGCGTGGTCCGGTGCTGTGGCTGACCCTGTGCGGCGTGCTGCTGGTCGCGGGCATCTTCGCCGTGACCGCCATGGCCGTCGGCGAATTCCGCGAGCGGACCCTGGTCAACCGCGAGCGCGAGCTGGAAAACACGGTACAGCTGATCGCGCGCCACTTCGATCAGCAATTCGTGGATTCGGACGTCGTCGCCGCCGATCTGATCGGGCAGATGAACCTGCCGGAGATCAACTCGCCGGCGATGTTCCGCGAGCGCATGTCCAGTCCCGCCACGAACCAGATGCTGCGCAGCAAGATCAGTTCGATCTCCTATCTCGGCGACATCGCGATCTACGACGCCGATGGCGAGCTGATCAACTGGTCGCGGAGCCAGCCGCTCCCCAAGATCAATATTTCCTCGCGCGCCTATTTCCAGACGCTCAAATCAGACCCGATGTCCGAGCCGGTGCTGCTGGAATCCGTCCGCAGCTTCATCATCGGCAAATGGACCACGGTCGTCGCGCGCCGGCTCAACGGCACCGACGGCACCTTCTTCGGCGCGATGGTCCGCCGGATCGATCCGGACAGCTACCAGAACTATTTCGCATCCGTGGCACTTGCGGAAGGAACGGCGATCTCGCTGTTCGACCGCGAAGGCAAGATGCTGGCCCGCTACCCTCATGTCGAGGAGCTGATCGGCAGGAGCTTCAAGGATGCACCGCTGATGCGGAGAGTGCTGACCAAGGGCGGCCAGCACACGCTTCGCGTCAAGAGCCCGGTCGACCACGAGGAGCGGCTCGGCTCGGCAGCGTCGCTGAAGCATTTCCCGCTGGTCATCGTCGCCACCAACACCACGGCTGCAGCGCTTGCGGACTGGCGGCAGCAGACCGGCTTCATGGTCACCACGGCCGCGCTTTCGGCCACCGCGATCGCGCTGATCCTCTATCTGATCATTCGCCAGATCAACCGGCAGAACCGCGAGGCCCAGGAACGGATCGAGGCGGAGCGGCTGCGGCTCGACACCGCCCTCAACAACATGTCGCAAGGGCTGATCCTGTACGACGCGAACGGCTACATCGTCACCTGCAACCGCCGTTACGCCGACATGTTCGGCCTCTCTCACGACGTCATCAAGCCCGGCTGTCACATCCGCGAGGCGATGTCTCATCGCAAGGAGCGTGGCGCGTTCGGCGGCGATGTCGAGGCGTTTTGCGCCGATGTGATGCGGGTGGTCGCCGAAGGTACGGTTTCCACCAGGATCCACGAGTTGCCCAACGGCCGCGCCTTCCAGGTCATCAACACTCCGCTCGCGCAGGGCGGCTGGGTCGCCACGATCGAGGAGATCACCGAGCGGCGCAATCTGGAGCAGGAGCGCGACCGCAACTACATGTTCCTGCGCGAGATCATCGACCACATCCCCTCCCAGATCACGGTCAAGGACGCCGGCACGCGGCAATATCTGCTGGTGAACCGGACCGCCGAGGAGCAGTTCGGCCAGTCCAGTGACGAGATCGTCGGCAAGACCCCCTTCGACCTGTACCCGGACGAGGAGGCCAGGCTCGTCACCGAGGACGACAGCAAGGCGCTGCAGGCCGCCGAGGGATTGTTCAAGGACGAGCATGCCTGGCGAAGCCAGACCAAGGGAGCGCGCTACATCACCTCGACCCGGATCCGCATTCGCGACAAGTCCGGCGAGCCGCGCTACCTCATCAGTGTCGTCGAGGACGTCACCGAGCGGCGGCGCGCCCACGAGAAGATCGCGCATATGGCGCATTACGATGCGCTGACCGATTTGCCGAACCGCACGCTGTTCCGCGAGCAGATCGAGCGCGAGCTGGAGAAGGTCGCGAGCGGCGCGCAGTTCGCGCTGCTCTATATCGACGTCGACGAATTCAAGGGCATCAACGATTCGCTCGGCCATCACGTCGGCGACGAACTGCTGAAGGCGATCGCGACCCGCCTGCGCGGCTGCCTCAAGAAGGGCGACCTGATCGCGCGGCTCGGCGGCGACGAATTCGCGGTGATCCAGACCGGAATCCGGTCCTCCGCCGACGTGCTGTCCTTCGTGACACGAATCTACGAGGCGATCCGCCAGCCCTATAACTGCCTCGGCCACCAGCTCTCCACCGACGCCAGCATCGGCATCGCGCTGGCGCCGCAGGACGGAGCTGATCTCGACCAGCTCATCAAGAATGCCGATCTCGCGATGTACGGCGCCAAGGCCGAGGGGCGCCGCACCCACCGCTTCTTCGAGCCGGAGATGGATGCGAGCGCCAAGGCGCGCCTGACCATGGAGCAGGATCTGCGCCAGGCCCTGGTGAATGGTGGCTTCGAGATCCACTATCAGCCGCTGGTCGATCTGCGCTCGGGCGAGGTCTCCGGCTGCGAGGCGCTGCTGCGCTGGCGCCACCCCGAGCGCGGCATGGTGTCGCCGGCGGAGTTCATTCCGATCGCCGAGGATACCGGACTGATCAACGAGCTCGGCGACTGGGTGCTGCGCACCGCCTGCAACGAAGCCGCGACCTGGCCGGCGCATATACGCGTTGCAGTCAACGTCTCGCCGGTGCAGCTCAAATGCGACACGCTGGCGCTCAGGATCGCCAGCGCGCTCGCCGCCTCCGGACTCGATCCGCGCCGGCTCGAGCTCGAGATCACCGAGGCCGTGCTGATCCGCGACGACGAGGCGGCGCTGTCGATCCTGCACCAGCTCCGCTCGATCGGGGTGCGCATCGCGCTCGACGATTTCGGCACCGGCTACTCCTCGCTCAGCTACCTCAAGCGCTTCCCGTTCGACAAGATCAAGATCGACCGCTGCTTCGTCGCCGACATCGCGGAGACCAGCGGCGCGCCCGTCATCGTGCAGGCGGTGGTGAACATCGCCGCCGCCAGCAGCATGACCACGGTCGCCGAGGGCGTCGAGACCGAGGCCCAGCGCGAGATGCTGCGTAACCTCGGCTGCACCGAGATGCAGGGCTATTTGTTCAGCGCGCCGAAGCCCGCCGCCGAGGTGCGAAAATTGTTCGGCAAGGGCGATGCCGCGCCGGTGGCGGCGGTGGCCTGAGATGGCGAAGCCAGGCAAGACGCAGACCGGGAGCGTCAACGTTGCGGAATCCTATGCCGCGCGGCTGATGCAGCACCTGGTGGTGCCGACCTTCGTGATCGACCCGAAGCGCCGCGTCGTGATCTGGAACAGGGCCTGCGAGCGGCTGACCGGCGTCGCCGCCTCCGAGGTGATCGGCACCAGCAAGCACTGGCAGGCCTTCTATGAGACCAGGCGCCCCTGCCTTGCCGACCTCGTCGCGCTCGACCGTCCCGAGCAGCTGCCGGAGTTCTACTCGGAATATGCCGCGCGCGGCCATAACGGGCTCGGCTTTTCCGCCGAGAACTGGTGCGTGATGCCGAAGCTCGGCAACCAGCTCTATCTCGCCATCGACGCCGGCCCGATCCACGACGAGGCCGGCCAGCTGATCGCCGTGGTGGAGACGTTGCGCGACCTCACCGACCAGAAGCGCGCCGAGATGGCGTTGAAGGAGCTCGCCACCAAGGACGGGCTCACCGGCCTGTCGAACCGCCGCTCGTTCGACCAGATGCTGATGAGCGAATGGGCCCGCGCGGAGCGCACGCAGAAGCCGCTGGCGCTGCTGTTCGTCGACGTCGATCATTTCAAGCTGTTCAACGACCACCACGGCCACCAGACCGGCGACGAATGCCTGCGCACGATCGCGTCCGTCGTCAGCCGGCACGCCGTGCGCCCGCTCGACCTCGCCAGCCGCTATGGCGGCGAGGAATTCGCGCTGATCCTGCCCGACATGGATTGCGATGCCGCCTGCGTCATCGCCGAGGAGATCCGCATCGCCGTGATGGCCTTGCGGATGGTCCATGGCGCCAATGGCGCCGGCGAGCACGTCACCCTCAGCGTCGGTGTCGCCAGCCGCATGCCCGGCGCCGCCGACGGCGGCCCCGACCGGTTGCTGGGCGAGGCCGACGAAGCGCTCTATGTCGCCAAGCGGCTCGGCCGCAACCGGGTCATCTGCGCCGACAGGGTGCTGGCCGAGTTCGTGCGAACCGATCGCGGCGCGCACCGGCTTCCAATCGTCGCAAATCGCCGCTCCAGCCGAGGCTGACATTCATCCCACCGAAGGTTGTATTGCGTTCGGGCGCGCCAACGGGTGATGTTGCACCGGTACAACACGCACATTTTCTTCTCGAACAGCCGCAATTTCTCGGGCGCTCGTTTGAATATAGATAAGCCGTTGCCTGGAGCCGAATTCGCTTTGAAGTTTCCCAATCCATCGCGCAGTGCCCTCACCTGCCCGGCCGAACCCGGCCCTGCCATCAAGACCAACCGCTGATGTCCGAGGAAGCCGGTTCGTTTCGCGGACGTGTCCACCGCGGAACGCAGCAAATTGGTGGCACCTGCATTGAGCTCGAGGCCGCAGGCGAGCGAATCCTGCTCGACCTCGGACTTCCGCTCGATGCCGACGGCCCGTCCGATGATCTGCTCCCGCCCGTGGCCGGGCTTCGCGCCGAGGATACAGCCTTGCGTGGAATCGTCCTGTCGCACGGGCACGGCGATCATTGGGGCTTGCTGCCGCTGTGCAGACCCAACGTCCCTCTCGCCATGGGCGCCGCGACGGCGCGCATCATGCGTGCGGCAGCTCCTTTCGTGCCCAATGCCTTCGTGCCTTTCGTTTCGTTCGAGCTGGTCGATCGCAAGACCTTCCAGATCGGCCCGTTCAGCATCACGCCCTATCTCGTCGATCATTCGGCCTATGATGCCTATGCGCTGCTGATCCACGCCGCCGGCCGGCGACTGTTCTATAGCGGCGACATCCGTGCGCATGGCCGCAAGGGCGGTCTGTTCGAGCGATTGGTGAGCAATCCGCCCCGTGGCGTCGATACGATGCTGATGGAGGGGTCGAGCCTCGGCCGCCTTGACGAAGACACGCAATTTCCGACGGAAGACGACATCGAGGCGAGGCTGACCGAGAGCCTCAGGCCGCCGGGCTTCGTCATCCTCTCGGCGTCCGCGCAGAACATCGATCGCATCGTCAGCATCTACCGCGCCTGCAAGCGCAGCGACCGAACGCTGCTGCTGGACCTCTACGCGATGGAGATATTGCGGGCCACCGGCAACGAGCGCCTGCCGAGCGTCGGCTGGCCCAACCTGTCGGTCTATGTGCCGGAATATCAGCGGCGACAGATCGCACGGAACAAGCGCTTCGATCTTCTGGAGCCGTACAGATCTGCACGCATCTACCGCGAGCGCATCACCGAGATCGCCGATCGCACGGTGATGCTGTTTCGCCCGGCAATGGCCCGCGACGTGGAGACCGCAAATCTCTGGACCGGCACCAGGGCGATCTGGTCGCAATGGGACGGATACCTGAAGGATGGTCCTGGCGCCGGGCTGAAGGCGGATCTCGCGACACGCGGCGTTCCCATGGAAATCATCCATACCTCGGGTCACGCCAGCATCCCGGATCTCAAGCGGCTCTCGAACGCAATACAACCGGAGAAGCTGGTGCCCATTCACACGTTCGAAGGCGACAGCTTCGGCAAATATTTTAACAACGTCACGCGACGCCGCGATGGCGAATGGTGGGAGGTATGAGATGAGCTTCAAACGTGGAATCTGGAACGGCGACTTTCTGAGGGCACTCGAAGCACTCGCGCAGCAGGATGGCTGGTGGAAAGACGTTCTCGCCGATCCGTCGCTCATCATCGGTGTTCGGGATGACTACTTGAACATCTATTGGCAGGGGCAATCCATCTTCAAAGTGTCGTTCAAGGGCGGGAAAGTGGCTGCCTCGACGCACGAAAAATATCTACTGAACCCGGACTTGAAGGATCAGATCTCGCTCGTCGAGGGGAAATTCGCCTTCGGCGAGGCCGAGCCAAGAATGCTGACGCGCGATTACGAGGGCGCAGCGACCCTGGCGAAGCTCAAAAGAGCCGCATCGCTCTATTCCGGACAGGAGAAGGAAGGCGTTCACGAGATCGCGACATCCAATCCCTCCGTCGTGGACGTCGAGATTGCGATCAACGCCTCCGGCATCCCCGACATCAAGCGGAACCTTCCCCGCATGGACCTGGCGAACTTCGAAATGACGGCGAACGGCGTGGATCTGGTATTCTGGGAGGCCAAGACGTTCAGCAACCGCGAACTGGAGAACGGCAAGATTGTCGATCAGATCAAGGACTATCGGACAGTGATCGACCTTCACCAGACGGAGATCGATAAGAGCTATCGATGTGTTGCGGAGAATTTGGCCGACATGGCGAGATGGAGCAACGACCGTCGCAGTGTGGCTGCGGCAATCCGCGCCGTTAAGGGCGGGGCCAAACTCAACGTGAACAGCGCCAATGTCGGGCTGCTCGTTTATGATTACACTGCGGATCAAAGCGATCGCAAAGACAAGAGCGGCAAGACGCTAAAAGAAAGAGTGACTGAGTCGCTTGCGGAGGTGGGCGTGGGTCAGGAGCGGATCAAGTTCAAAGGCACGCCAAGGGGTCTCACCATCTGAGCTGGCAAGAGGGAGGAATCTTATTTTGCCCCTTCCCGAGCACGAATTGCTCACCTTCGCGATCGGCGACATCCATGGCTGCTTTGACAAGCTGGTGTCGCTGCTCGCCGCTTGCGACGAGATTCGCGGTCACCGGAGCGCCCAGTTCGTCCTTGTCGGAGACTACATCGACAGGGGCCCCCAGAGCCGCGAGGTGATGGATTTTCTCGTCGGCAGCGAAGGGGAGCAGAACCGCCCCTTCGTTTGTCTCCAGGGCAACCATGAGGAGATGTTGCTTCGCGCGGCCGACATGGAGCGCACCGACCAGGACCTCATGAATTGGTGGGGAAACGGCGGCGAGCAGACGCTCGACAGCTACGGGATCGACGATCCCGTCGATTTTCCCAGCGAGCATCTCGACTGGATCCGCGCACTTCCGCTCATGAAGATCGAGCATGGACGACTTTTCGTCCACGCGGGAATACGGCCGGCGGTGCCGCTGGCGTCGCAGTCCGAGCGGGATTTGCTCTGGATCCGGGAACCCTTCTTGTCGTCCGATCTCGACCACGGACTGTTCATTGTCCATGGCCATACGCCGATCCGGTCCCGGACACCTGATCTGCGCGCGAACCGGTTGAACCTGGATACCGGCGCCTGCTTCGGCGGCCCGCTCACAGCAGCCGTGTTCGCCACCTCGGAGGCGGGCCCGTTGATGTTTGTGAACGATTCCGGCGAGATCTCGGGACCGGCCGCCCTCCGGCATTGAACAGCGAAGCGCAGGCCCACGAATTCGGCCGATTCCGGGCATCTGGGCCCGGGCAAAGCTAGCGGTTGCCCACCCCTCGCCAATCGGCTAAATGAACCTCGACTAGCACCCGTAGCTCAGCTGGATAGAGCGTTGCCCTCCGAAGGCAAAGGTCACACGTTCGAATCGTGTCGGGTGCGCCAGTCTTGCCGTCGTATTCCTACCGGCATCTACGTCAGCATCGAAACGATCGCCTGGATCTGGTCGGAGGCGGACGCCACCAGCCCGTCATAGGACGTCTGACCATGCGCAGCGGCCTTCAGGATGCATTCGGCGACGGCCGCTTTCAGGCCGAAGACCGACTGATGGGCCGGCACGCTCGCCATCACGGTCTCGAGTGCCTGGCGCATCGTCTGAATGAGCTCGGAGCTGTACTGCATGGGCTGTCCTCCGTCGGCTCATATGGGACCACATCCCTGGGCTTGCCACTCACAAGCCTGAGATTGCTCTTTGAATGCGTCGAGACTGAACGTCTCAATTCAAACGTCAGATGGCCGCATTGAGCACGCCGGCAAACGCGACCGTGGCGACGACGACCGGCGACGTCTGAAGCATTTCAGATCGCGCCCGCGACCGGTGACACGATCATCTCCTTGCCGCAGGTGCTGCACCGCGCGCTCGTGCCGACGACTTCGCAAGCCGGGTCGCCTGAGGCGATGCTGCGCCGGCATTTCGGACAGACATAGCCGTCGGCTGTCTCGACGAAATCGCTGGACGGCCCGACATAGGCGCAGATCATGTGATGCAGGATCCGATCGAATGCGAGACGATTTCGGCAGACCGGGCACATCGTTTCATCCGCGCTGATCTGCACCGTCGTTTCCTTTCGATAGCACATCCTCGCCCTATTGCAGGCCCAGCAGGCGGACCAAGGCTGCGGCAAACCGGGACGTCAGGCTCGTGTAGTACATGTGAACGTTGACCGTTGAATTCAGCGGCGGCGGAACGGCGTCCGCGACGAAGCGGATGCGCGCGATCTGGGCAGCCGTGCGGTCGCGCGTCAGGGTTTGCCGGCCTGCGGCGTACACGACCGAGACCGGCAGGATCTCCGCGATCGTTCCGGCGATGCGGCGGTTGCCGAACACCACGAGCACCTGATTGCCGATCCTGGGCTCGACCAGGCGCGCATTCGGAATGTACCAATCGACGAAGATGTCGGCGGGATCGAGGATTTCGGCGATCGCCGTGCCCGCCACGAGCGATTGCCCGACATTGGCGAGATTGGTCGAAACGATACCGGCGACGGGCGCCAGCACCTGGCCGCCGGCAAAGTTCCGCTCCACCTCGTCGAGATGGTCGCGCAGCTGCTGGCCGAAATCGTTCAGGTCCGCCAGCTGTGTGATGGACTCCGCGATCTCCGCCTCCTGCGAAATGACGGACTTGCGAGCGAGGCCGCGTTCACGCAGCAATTCGAGGCGAAACGCCAGGCTCGCCGCGCTCGACGCTTCGATCTGGTCGACAGCCTCTTCCGTCAACGTCCTGTACGCCTTCGCCGCTTCCAGCGTTTCCTGCGCGACGCGGGCCCTGATGCGCAACTCCGATCGCCGGCTCGCGATGTCGGCCAATGCGCGCATGTAGGTCGCCACGATGTTGTCGCGCTCGGGCGAGCGGATCTGTGCGATCCGGTCCCCGGCCTTGACCGTGGTGCCCGGCGTCACCATGACTTCTGCGACCTGCACCAGATAGGGAAGTGAAACGACGTGCGGCGGGGACGAGACCGTCCCCGGTCCGCTCAGATAGACCAGTGGCGCGCCAAAATAGACGACCAGAAAGGCGAGCACGCCGAAAACGGCCGTCGCATAGGTAAGGCGCACGAGCCGTCCCGCGGCGCTCCGACGGCTTTCCACGGGATCGGGGACATTCGGGTCCAGCCTGTTGATCGCGACATTCATCGGCGTGCTCCTTCAGGACCGGAAAACAGTGCGCGACGTACGCGCGGCGGCACGAAGTCATCGTCCCTGGACGCGGCGAAGATGATCTCGGAGGAGTAGGAGACCAGCCGGGCGCATTTCAGATAGACGCTCTGATAGACCGGGAAGACCAGCGCGGCCCCGAGATCGAGGATACGCGGCGCGCGCTTGAACAGGGCGAAGGCGAGGCCGAGATTGAAGAACGAAATCCACGTCAGCAGGACGTAGATCGCGGCGAGAAGCCGGAAGGCGTCGATGCCGAGCAAAGCCATGAGATAGACGAGGTAGAATGGAAAACTGAGCGTGGGGATCAGGTCGAACAGGATGAAATCCAGCCTCTGCAGCGTATCGGGCAACCGCTCCAAGCGATGGAAGAACCGCAATTCGCCGTACATGATGAGGCGGATTCGCAAGGCGTCGCGATCCCACCGCGCGCGTTGGCGCAGCAGGCCAAGGCCACTGGCGGGCCCTGCCGTTGCGACCCAGGCTTCGGGCACGAAGCGAACGAGATAACCCAGCCGGCGCAGCCGCAGGCTGAACTCCAGATCCTCGCCCGGACCAACGTCGAGCCCGCCATGCCGCATGAAGACATCGCGGCGGTACATGGAGCAGGCGCCGGACAGGCAGGCGATCGCATCGACGGTGTCGAGGATGGTCCTGCCAGCGCTGATCGACATCAAATATTCGATGCTTTGAAGCCGCGTCCAGATCGAAGCGGTTTCGTTGCTGATCGCGATATTGCAGCTCGCGCCCGCGACACGCGGATCCGTGAATGCGGATGCGAGCCCGGCGACGGCCGCCGGTTCGAACAGCGTGTCGGCATCCACCGTCAGCAGCAGCTCGCCGCTGGCGAACCGGGCGGCGGCGTTGATCGCGGCGCTCCGGCCGCAGCGCGTGCCGTGGCAGATGACCATATCCACCAGCCCCGCCGCGCGTGCCTCCTCGGCAATGGCGCGCGTGTCGTCGGTGGAGCCGTCATCGACGACGATGATCTCGAGCGGCGCCAGGGTCTGCCGGCGCAGCGCTTCGATCGAACGAAGCAGGCCGGGACCACCGTTGAAAGCGGGCACGATCACGCTGACCGATGCGCGGATCGGCGTTTCCCGTTGGGACAGCGCGCCGGTCAGGCCGAGCAGAGAGAGCGACAGCAGTGAAAACGTATAGCGGGGAATATCGAAGATGATGACCGCGAGCGCGAGCTGAATCCAGTTCATATCGGCGATCAACTGCAATGCCTCGGGCATGCTGACCTACCCTCCCCGGATAGCGAGCCGTGCCAGATCCGCACCTGGATGAAAAGAAGCCAGCGACCCGCACGAGACCGAGGACATATCGGTGGACCGGCCCTCCTTCGTCTGCGTCAATTCCGAAGACGGGACCGTCAACTCGGAGTTTAGCATATCCCTTTGCGGCAACCGGGCGAAGGGCTTTGCGAAGAGCGACCGCGCGGGAACCCGATCGGTTAGAATTCGCGGAAAATCTGTAGGGATATGAAATCGGCCGCGGAGGCTTTGAGGCGAGCAAGGCGCGGGCGGCCGAGCATCCGAGGCGCGCCGCACGCTGGAGCAGGCGGGCGAAGGACCGATTGGCTTGCCACTCACAAGGCCGAGATTGCTCCTTGAACCCGTCGAGACCGAACGCCTAGCGCGACCACGACGACGACGAACATGGGCAACTGAAGCATCCATCACCTCGCGCTTCGCTTTGCGCGATTGTATCATCATGGCATGAGCGATTCCGACACGGTGACGGGCGACGCCTCGCCCGTGCGCAAGATCATCCATATCGACATGGATGCTTTCTATGCGTCCGTGGAACAGCGTGACAATCCGGAGCTGCGCGGCAAGCCGGTCGCGGTTGGAGGCTCCGCCGAACGCGGCGTCGTTGCGGCCGCGAGCTATGAGGCGCGCAAGTTCGGCGTGCGCTCGGCGATGCCGTCGGTCACCGCGAAGCGGCAATGCCCCGACCTGATCTTCGTCAAGCCGCGCTTCGAGGTCTACAAGGCGATCTCCAGGCAGATCCGCGAGATCTTTGCCGAGCACACGCCTGTCATCGAGCCGTTGTCGCTCGACGAGGCCTATCTCGACGTGACCGAAAACCTGCAAGGCATCCCGCTGGCACGGGACGTCGCGCGGCGAATCCGCGAGAAGATCAAATCCGAGACGGGCCTCAATGCCTCGGCCGGCATCTCCTACAACAAGTTTCTGGCAAAACTCGCCTCCGATCATCGCAAGCCCAACGGCCAGTTCGTGATCTCGCCGGAGATGGGCCCGGCCTTCGTCGAGACGCTGCCCGTCGGCAAGTTCCACGGCATCGGTCCGGCGACGGCTGCGAAGATGAACGCACTCGGCCTGTTCACCGGCCTCGACATCCGCAACCAGACGCTGGAGTTCATGAACGCGAATTTCGGCAAGTCGGGTGCGTATTACTACTGGATCTCGCGCGGCGTCGACGAGCGGCCGGTCCGGGCCAACCGGATCCGCAAGTCGATCGGTGCGGAGACCACGTTCTCGATCGACCTCGACGCATTCGATGCGCTGGCGGCCGAGCTCAAGCCGCTCGTCGACAAGGTCTGGCGCCATTGCGAGGCGACCGGCAACCGCGGCCGCACCGTCACCCTCAAGATCAAGTTCGCCGACTTCGAGATCATCACGCGGAGCAGGTCCGTCGCCGCGGCGGTTGCTGGCCGGGACGAGCTGGAGCGGCTGGCCTGCGGTCTGCTCGAAATCGAAATGCCCCTGCCCAAGCGCGTCAGGCTGCTGGGCGTGTCGCTATCCTCCCTCCAGGACGGGAACGATGCGGAGCCGCAGCTGACTCTGGGCATCTGAACCGGGCTCGGCCGGCGCTCGGCAAACGCGACATCTTTATCCGCGACGCGGCGGCCGACCTGTCGTAGAGACATCGGATATGCCTTTTTGCCATTGATGCCGGAATGCTTGCCTTATTGATACGCCTGGGACTGCGCTTCGAAGACCGGATCGAGGAGCGGCGGTTTGTCGACCAATACGTCCGGGGCAGCCTCGGGTGGACGCAGATCGCGATGCTGCTCGGCGCCGCCACCTATGCCGGCTACACGCTGTGGGATTGGGTGCTCTACCCCGAGGTGGTCCCAACCACGCTGGCCATCCGCGGCGGCACGGCCGTGTTCATCCTGCTGCCGCTGACCGCGCTGCTGTCGCGGCGGTGGATGAAGCCTTGGGCGGAGACGATCTTCCTCGTCTATTGCGTCATTCCCGGCTGCATCCTGCCCAGCATCTACCTCGTCCTGCCGTCGGGCTTTACCTTTGCCGCGCCCGGCATGATGATGATCATCCTGTTCGTCTCGACCATGCTGCCGTTGCGGATCGGCTCGCTGGCGATCTTCTGCCTGCTGTCCTGGGTGGCGCTGATCGTCGCCGAGACGTTCGCGCCGACGCTGCCGATGGGCCTGCGCTTCATCAATCACTCCCTGGTCGGAAACGCCTATGCGCTATCGCTCTACGCCGTGGCTGCGCGCGAGTACCGGGCACGAAAGCAGTTCCGGACGTCCGAGGCGCTGCAGCGGGAAAAGGAGCGCTCGGAGAAATCGCTGCGCGATCTGCGCGCAACCCAGGAGCACCTCGTGCAGGCCGAAAAGCTCGCCTCGCTCGGTCAATTGGTGGCAGGTGTCGCCCACGAGGTCAGCACCCCGCTCGGCCTGGCGCTGACGACCTCGACCACCATGCAGACCGACCTGCAGGCCATGGCGGACGCGTTGGGTGGAACGTCGGTGCGGCGATCCGATCTCACGAAGGGAATCGACCGGCTCAGGCAGGGGCTCAACCTGACCTTCGATAATCTGCACCGCGCATCGGAAATGGTGCACAGCTTCAGGCAGGTCGCCGTCAACCAGGCCGACGAGGACCGGCGCACATTCGAGCTCAGGGATTGGCTGTCGGAGTTGATGTCCAGGCTCGGGCCGCTGCTGTCGCACCATGCTCTGGCGGTCGATGTCCGGTGTCCGGCGGGAATCAGGCTCAACAGCTACCCTGGTGCACTGGCGCAGGTGATCAGCAACCTCGCGCTCAATACGGCCGGGCACGCCTATCCCGACAAGAGGGGCGGCAGGTTTGCGATCACGGTCAGCCAGGTGGAACCGAAATCGGTCCGCCTCGTCTGCACCGATGACGGCGTCGGCATCCCCGACGAATTGCAGGCGCACATCTTCGATCCGTTCGTCACGACGGGGCGCGAGCGGGGCAATGCCGGCCTCGGCCTGCACATCGCGTTCAACCTGGTGGCGTCATCGCTCAACGGGCGCCTGCGGCTCGAGAGCAAGACTGGTCCGGGCACCCAGATCGCCATCGAGATCCCGGTCGAGGCATGACGGTGACGGGATGTACGAGCCCGTCACCGACGAAAGCGCCGGCCTCGGCGGACCGTTCAATGCCTCATCTGCTCGAACACCACGATCACGCCGGTCGGCTCGGGCTCGTGCGCCATCAGGCGCGTCAGGTCCGAATCGCTCCAGTCGGCGAGACTGACGACCTCGCCGCTCTGACGATCTGCTCCGAGTGACGGGGTGGGTTCGAGCACCTTGAGGCCCATCTCGTCGACGAAGAAAGTGTGCTCGCCGAACATGCTGTTGAGCTGAGGCATGGCGGGATGCTCGTCGGGCAGCACCTGGGCGCCGAGTTGATGAACGGTCTGCTTCACCTGTTCGGATGTTAGCTTCATGCGCTGCTCCGTTGCTGTCCTGTCCGGTTTCATCGGCTTGGGCCAGAGCGGGCGTTCCCTGCGCCTGTGCCGCCTGGCTCAGACTTCCGAACGGGTGCTGCGCACAAATGTTCCTGCGAAATGCATTTCGTGATCGCGCGTTGCATCTGCCGCGCTGGCGGCACGAGATCGCCACACGATGCACACGATCCGGCGGCGGACCGCGCTAATCGGCGGCTTCGACGATCCGGATGTCGCGATCGGCGCCGTCGCCGAGCAGGTCGTGCGCGGCCTGGTAGGCCGGGCTTGCATAGGCCGCCTTGGCCTGCCCGACACTGTCGAACTCGATGAGAACGACCCGTTCCATCTGGCCGAGCTCGAAGGCCACAGCCGGCACGCCGCGCGCGAGCACCCGGCCTCCCGCTGCCTCGATCGCCGGCCGCGACAGCTTGGCGTAGGCCGCCATCGCGTCGGGATTCTTGATCGCGCGATAGGTGGCAACCCAATAGGCTTTGGCCATTTTGTTTCTCCGATGTTTTCGTGACCTAATGCTCGCTGCGGTTCTCGCCGACCGACAGCGCGCAGATGCGTGACAGATATGTGTAGGGCAGTCCGGTCTCATCGGCCCAGGCGTTGAACTGCGCCTGCACCTTGGCGAGATCGCCCTTCGATTTCACCTCCTCGGCGATGTCGAGACCGGCATCGCGCAGGCATGCGACGACGTCCTTGGAGGTGACGAAACCGTCCCAGCCGACGAAGCGCAGCAGCATCTGGCCGGTATTGCCGCCCAGCCGGCTGCCGCGCTTGGTGAGCAGATCGAGCAGGCCGACCTCGTTCGACGGCGGCCACTTCGCCAGAAACTTGCCGAAGCTGCCGTGCTCCTTCGCAATCTCCTGCACGAAGGCGGCGTTGTCGCGCACCGACATGATCTTGGCGCCGTTGCGCACGATGCGCGCATCGCGCAGCAGGCCTTCCCAATAGTCCTCGGGCTGGAAGCTGAGCTTGGCCGGCTGGAAATGCAGGAAGGCAGCTTCGAAGCCGTCCCATTTCGAATCGATCACGCTCCAGGCAAAGCCGGCGCAAAACACCCGCTTGGTCATCTCGGCGAGGATGCGGTCGTCGCCGAGCCTCGCCAGACGCTTCAGGTCGGGCTTGTCAGGCATCAGCTTGTCGAGCGCCTTGGGCCCGCCCTTGCGCTTCTCGGCGCGGGCACGAATGGTCTTGAAGGAGGTCATGTGGACACGGGGTGTTGAGGGCAGGCCACGACACCAGAATTCGGCGATCCGGTCCAGCCCCGGGAGGTCGGGCGGCACCGGCGCGCCAGGAGCATGTTGCGGGCTTGCCGACGAGACCGCCGGCGACATTCTGTTGATTCCACTTCAACGTTGTTATTTTATATCGCTCTCGGCCTCCGTGCACGAGCCCCGCCACACGCTTCGATCGTTTCATTGTCCAGACCAACTGAATTGTAAGCGGCCCCGCCCCACCGCTCAGACCCGAGAGCCTCTCCTGCGATGTCCTTCGTTTCCGTGGCGTTCCTTTGCCTGGTCCCCGCCTCGTTCCTGCTCTATCATGCCACTTCGAGGCTGGCGGTTCAGAATCTGATCATCCTGGCCGCGAGCTACGTATTTTACGGCTGGTGGGACTGGCGCTTTCTGCCTCTGCTTGTCGGAATTTCCATCGTCAACTATGTCGCCGCGATCCTGATCGCGACTGCTCGGCAACCAGTCCGAAAGCTTCTGGTGTTCGTCGCCGTTGCGGCGGCAATGGTCGTTCTCGCAATATTCAAATACTTCAACTTCTTCGTCGATTCGTTCGGGGCGATCGTCCACCGCGCGGGACTGAATCCGAACCTCCCGACATTGCGCATCGTCCTGCCGCTGGGCATTTCCTTCATCACGTTCCAGGGCATCGCCTATGTGGTCGACGTTTATCGCGGCAAGCATGCCGCCGAGAAAAGCCTCGTCAAGTTCCTCGCCTTCAAGGCGTTCTTCCCGCAACTCGTGGCGGGGCCGATCGAAAGAGCCAGCAATCTTCTCGATCAGTTCTCGGCGCCGCGACGCTTCACCTCCGATCACGCCGACCGCGCGCTCTGGCTATTGATCTACGGTTACGCCATGAAGGTCGTGGTGGCGGATAATCTCGCGCCCATCGTCGACACGCTCTTCATTCCAGAGCAGCCCTTCGGCTGGTCGGTCGTGCTCGCCACGCTCGCATTCGGCATCCAGATCTATGCCGACTTCAATGGATACAGCCTCATCGCCAAAGGCATCGCACTGCTCTTCGGCTTCGAGTTGATCTGGAATTTCCGCTATCCCTACTGGTCGGTCTCGATCAGCGAGTTCTGGCGCCGCTGGCACATCAGCCTCAGCACCTGGCTACGGGATTATTTGTACATCCCCCTTGGGGGCAACCGCGGCGGCGAGTTGATCACGAACCGGAACTTGCTGCTGACCATGGCACTGGGAGGCCTTTGGCACGGAGCGTCGTGGACATTCGTTCTTTGGGGACTGCTCCACGGCGCAGCGCTTGCGATACGGCGCAAGTTCTCCGGCGGCGACGAGCCCGGCTCGAAAGCTGATCGCGCGGCCGGCTGGGCTCTCACCATGCTGGTCGTATTCGTCGGCTGGTTCCTCTTTCGTGCGGCAGACTGGAATTTGCTGATAGGCATGCTCAGCGCACTCAAGAGATGGGAATGGGCACCGGTGCACGGCGCCGTCGTACTCGCCATTCTGTCGTTGACCTGCCCGTTGATGCTGCTCGAGTGGCAACTCCAGTCACGCGGAGACTATTTCCTGCTGCGCTGGCCTGCTTGGATGAAGTATCCGCTGTTTGCGGTACTCGTGGCTGTGACGGCCGCGGCATCCGGGCACGTCAACGCAACCTTCATCTATTTCCAGTTCTAGCCCATGCCCCTGAAGCGCACGATCCAGGCGATTGCGAGCTGGCCGCTCATCGATGCCATTCGAATCGTCGCCCGCAAATTCGTTCCGGTTGCCGCATTGGCGGCACTCGTTCTCGGCGTCGCGCATTACATCTACCAGCAAGGCAAGCATCAATGGTCTCGCGGCGTCGAGACCTACATCGTCCTGGAACAGATCAGACGTGCGGAGCGGCTGCCTGCAGCGGATCTCGCGTTTCTCGGCGACAGCTCGTGCCTGATGGGGATCCACATTCCGACGCTGTTGCAGGCGTTCCCGGGATCCGATGTCGAGTCGTTTTGCACCATCGGATTCGTCGGTCCGGACGGCTACGGCGCGATGCTCGACAAGATGATCGCCCGCGGACATCAGCCCAGGAAGCTGGTTCTGGTGTTCAATCCGATTCAATACGAGCGCGATCCAAGATGGAATGAATGGGCGAATTTCATCCGGACCGACCACTTCGAAGCTCCTTCCAGCCTGTCGTTTCCTGCCGGAGGCCTCGAATACATCCGCCTGCTGATGGAGCGAGCGGTGTACAATCCGCTGCCCGGCGGTTACGCGGTCTACTACGGCGGCAAGGACCAGTTCATTTCAACGATCTGGCGCGAGCACGGCAGCGCGATCGATCCCAATCGGATGCTCGATATTCCATCGCTGCAGGCCTACAAGGCCACGCTGCCCGGGCACGTCTTCTTCAAGCCCGACCCCAAGATAAAACCGTACGTGATGAATGCGGAGTTCGAGATGGCGCTCCTCGCCTTGTCGAAGTCGCTCTCGAAGTTCGACCGCTCGAAGGTCTATCTCGTCATCACGCCGGTCAATTCCCTCTACGCCCAGGGTGGTCCACAAAGCTTTCATACAGAGGCAGGTGAAAGGATTGCCGCCCTGCTCGGTATCGACAGATCCCAATTTCTGGACACCCCGGATATGATGCTGGACATCATGTATGCCCATTACCCAGCACATCTCCATCGATGGAGCCGGATCATCTACACCGAGGAGCTTGCCAAGGCTCTGGCCGATCGCGGCGTCCTTGGCAGCGCCACAGACGACTAACCGACGGCTTCGGCCCGAGCAGCTGACCGCGCGGCCAATTTGTCGCGGCGCCGGTGCGGCAGGGTTGGTTTGTTTCTTGCTTCGGACGTTAGTCTTGGCAATATTCTCCTATTCGCAAGATTTGGATTGCGCTGACCTGACGGATTTTCGATGCGCTGCCTGGTCGTGGCCGACCTGCATTACTCGCTGCCGCAGCTCGACTGGCTGGTCAGCGCGGCGCCGCAATTCGACCTCGTGATCTTCGCCGGCGATGCGCTCGACATCGGCTCGATGGTGGATTTTCGCGCGCAGATCGTGGTGGTGAAGAAATACCTCTCGTTGCTCGCCGCAAAGACCCGCGTGATCCTCTGCTCCGGCAATCACGACCTCGACGAGCGCAATGCGGAGGGCGAGAAGATCTCGCGCTGGATCTCGGAGGTGCGCGAGCTCGGCGTTGCCTGCGACGGCGACAGCCTTAGCATCGGCGACACTCTCTTCACGGTGTGCCCGTGGTGGGACGGGCCCCAGGTCAAGCAGCGCCTCGTCGAGCAGTTGCGCGAAGCCGCCGCCAGCCGGCCGCAGCGCTGGATCTGGGCGCATCATGCGCCGCCGGCGGACTCACCGACGAGCTGGGGCGGCAAGCGCTTCTTCGGCGATGTCGAGCTGGTGCAGTGGATCATGCAGTACCAGCCGTCGATGGTGATCTCGGGCCATGTGCATCAATCGCCCTTCATCAGCAATGGATCGTGGTTCGACCGGCTGGGCCTGACCTGGGTCTTCAACACCGGCCTGCAGCCCGGGCGTCCCCCGACCTACATCGTGCTGGATTTCGATGAGGACAAGGCATTCTGGCTGGCGGCCGGCGAAGCGCAGTGGATCGACCTTGCCACTTCGCTGAAGCGGCCCGCCGCTCCGATCGAGTCGCCGCCCGACTGGCTCACATTCTTGGATCAGATTGCCGATCCGAGCCTGGCGAGACCTCAAGCGGCGGCAGGTTGATCATGCTCTGGAGCACCTCGCCGACCATGGCCAGATGCGTGCCGTGGCCGGCATATTGCCGCTTGAGATCGGCAAGATAGGTGTTGGCGACGTTGAGCCGCTGCGCCAGCATCTTTGCGATCAGCAGCGCGATGCCCGGCTCCTGCTTGAGGAACGAGGCGGCGTCCTCGAACTCATAGATGACGGCATCGGAACAGGCGCGCACGGTCGCCGTATGGGGCTGGCCCAGCAGCACGGACATCTCGCCGAGAATCGCGCCGGGCTCTGTGACGGTGGCAACCACCATCTCGCCCTTCAGCACCTCGAGCTTGCCCTGCATCAGCACATAGAGATGGCCGGAGGCGCCGCCTTCGGTGACAAGGTGCGTGCCGGCTGCAACCTGTCGTTCCGTTCCGCCGGTGCAATAATCCAGGACTGCGCGCATCTTGCGAAAGCTCCCATCGCTGGGGATACCCCGACCGATACTAGAGCACGATCCGTGCCACGCGGCAAATCAACGCGGGTGCTCGTTTTCCCGTGCCGCACGTCACACACGCGAGAGCGAGGGCACCTCTTCGGGCAGGATGGCCTGCAGGCCGCCAAAGCGGCGCTCGCGGTTGTGGAATGCGGCGAGCGCCTCGGTGAGATCGCTCGCCTCGAATTCGGGCCACATCCGCTCGGTGAAGTGCAGCTCGGCATAGGCGCCTTCCCAGAGCAGGAAGTCCGACAGCCGCTTCTCGCCCGAGGTGCGGATGATGAGGTCGACGTCGCGAAGGCCAGCCTCGCCGGTGACGAGCTGCGAGAAAGCTTCGCGGGTGAGGCTGGTCAGCGCCGCCGCCTTGGCCGCCGCGTTGAGGATGGCATCGCGCGCGGAGTAGTCGACGGCGATACGCAGATGCAGCGTGCTGCCGCGGGCGGTCGCCTCCTCGGCGCGCGTGATCGCCGCGGCGATGCCGTCAGGCAGCCGGTCGCGGCGGCCGATCACGGTGAGGCGCACGCCGTTCCTGACGAGGCTCTGCACCTCGTTGGCGAGATAGAAGCGCAGCAAGGTCATCAGCGCGGCGACCTCGGCCTTCGGTCGCCGCCAATTGTCGGTGGAGAACGCATAGAGCGTCAGCGTGCCGATGCCCTGCTTGGGCGCGGCCTCGACGATGCGGCGGATGGCATCGACGCCGGCCTCGTGACCGCGCACGCGTGACAGGCCGCGCCGGGTGGCCCATCTGCCGTTGCCGTCCATGATGATGCCGACATGAAGCTTCTCGTTGCGGGACGTGGTTTCACTTTGCATTGCAAAGTCTCCGGTCAAAAAAGGGAAGGATCAGGTCGAGATGATGCCGAGGCGGCCGAGCGGCGGCGCCTCGCGGCCGGCGGCCTTCGCCGCGTCGCGCACCAGGCGTTCGAGCACGGCGAGATAATCGAGGAAGCGACGGCGGCCGGCCTTGGTCAGGCGGCAGGTGGTATGCGGGCGATTGCCCTCATAGCCCTTGGTCACCTCGACGAGGCCGGCCTCCTGAAGCACGGCAAGATGCCGGCTGAGATTGCCGTCGGTCAGGCCGCAGAGCTGCTTGAGATCGGCGAACGCCAGGCCCTTGGGATGCGCCATCAGCGAGGTCAGCAGCCCGAGCCTCGCCTTCTCGTGGATCACGCGGTCGAGCCCTTCATAGGAAAAAGGCGCGCTGTCAGTCTTCGACATCGTTGTCTCCGGACGCGAAATACAGAATGCCCGCCATCACCGACTGCCCGATCACGAAAGGCAGCCCCATGGTCCATGGCGACAGCGTATGGGTTCGGCTTGCGAGCAGCACGACCGCGAAGCCGGACACGAAATACCAGGCGCCGGCGAGCGCGACGGTGCGCGGCAGCGAGCGGACCGAGGCGAAGATGCCGAGCGACACCAGGATCTGCCACAGGCCCGGCAGCAGCCACAGCGTCTCGCTCGCGAACTTCCACATCACCACCGCGAGCAGCACGCCGGCAACGCCGGCGGGCAGAAACTGCTCGACCGCCTGGTGGATCATGGCATCGGCCAGGCCCGAATGATGACGGCGCGAGCGCGCCCGCATCTCGATCCCGATGATCAGGCCGGACAGCACGGCGGCGATGAGCCAGCCGAGGAAGAAGCCGACCGGCTCGCTGGTCGGATCGCCAAGCAGCCAGAATTGCAGGATCGCGGTGATCAGCGCGACGGCGCCCGTTGCCGCCATCGTCGCCGGGCCATAGCCGCGGAATGCCGTGCCCGCCGCGATCTGGCTGCGGATCGCCACGATGTCGGCCAGTGCCTTGTCGAGATCGCGCATCGGCAACGCCAAAACCTCGCTCCGCCCCAGGTTTCCGAGGGCAAACGCCCTCTTACTTTGTATTGCAAAGTATATAGGATTGCAAAGTAATGGCAAGCGCGAAAAGTCGCGGCCGGCGAATTCGATCCGTCCAGACAACTGTCGGTTGCGCGGCGCCCGTCCCCGCAGATAAGATGCACGCAAAAGCGTTCCGGGGGCTGGCATGTGGCTTAAGTCGTTGATCGTTGCGTCCGCGTTGCAGGTGGGTGTCATCGCGGCGCATGCGGCAGGGCCGTACGGCTCCGTCAACGTCGGCAACTGGATCGGCGGTGCCTTCAGCAATGACGAGACGGGCGTATTCTCGCATTGTGCAGCTACCGCGCCTTACGCCAACGGGGTGAGTCTCGTCGTTGCGCAGAATGCGGCCGGCTCCTGGCTGCTGAGCTTTGCCAGCCCCAGCTTTCGCTTCAACAAGGGCGATACCGCGCCCGTCGACTTCATCTTCGACGGCCAGGAGCAGGCCAGGTTGTTTGCGACCGCCGGCGCCCCCAACATGGTGACGACCATCCTGCCCCTCAACTTCGCTCGCACCTTCCAGAAGGCAAGCCTGATGGTGGTGACGACCAACGGCAGCAAACCACTCCAATTCGTGTTGACGTCGACGGCGCCCATGATCGCGGCGCTGGCGAACTGCGTCACGCGGGTGAAGGCAGACGGGCTCAGCAAGGCCGGGGATTTCACCAAGGGTACCGCGAAGCCGGCGGCCACGGCGGACAAGCAGGCGTCGCCGCCGGCCAGCAAGCCCGCCAAGTCAAAGAGCGGTACCGGCTTCGTGGTCAGCGCCAATGGGCACATTGTCACGAACAACCATGTGATCGACGGCTGCAGCGACCTCAAGGGCAATCTCACAGGCGAGGCCGCAATGGCGTTGCGCCTCGTCTCGAGCGATGCGAACAACGATCTCGCCCTCTTGCAGGCGCCATTGACGGCGACGTTCAAGGACTTTGCGCGGATCCGCGACCGCTCGATCCGCTCCGGCGATTCCGTCGTCGCGATCGGCTTTCCCTACCACGGACTGCTGAGCTCGGACTTCACGGTGACTACCGGCATCGTCAGCTCGCTCAGCGGCATGCGCAACGATTCGCGCTTTCTGCAGATCAGCGCACCGGTACAGCCCGGCAACAGCGGCGGCCCGCTGTTCGACACCACCGGGCAGGTCGTCGGCGTGGTCACGGGAAAGCTCGACAATCTGCGGATCGCGGTCGCAACCGGCAACATCCCCGAGAACATCAACTTCGCCATCAAGACCGGCGCACTGCGCGACTTCCTCGACAACTCCGTGGTGCCCTACCAGACCGCCGAGCCGAAGAGCGAACTCAAGACCACCGACATCGCCGGCAACGCCCGGCCGTATACGATGCTGATCTCGTGCAACGGCACAGAGCAGGCCGACGCGAAGCGGTGAGGCGGGCGCTGTCCGCCCCTTACCTCTGATGTCGTCCTGGCTTTCGCCAGGACAACATCGAGGAACGAGCCACTCCCCTCACCCGTGGCAGCACGCCGCCTTCGCCGCCTGCGGCTCGTACTGATCGCGCAGGCGGACCCAATCCATCGGATAGGGCAGACCGTCCTCGTGACGGCCGAGCGGGGTGAGATCGAGATACTGATAGGCGGCGTTCATCATGTCGAGGCCGCGGGCGAAGCAGGAATAGGTATGGAAGATCTCGCCGGCCTCGTTGCGATAGAACACGCTGATGCCGGGCAGCTCGGGGCCGTAGATCGGCGTGGTGCCGAAATTGTACATCGGCTTGCCGGTCGCGATCTCGTCCGGCGAGAAGGTTACGCCGTAATCGCGGTTGAAATCGCTGTCGCCTGAGGAGACCCAGTCGAAGGTCCAGCCCATCCGCTTCTTGAAGGCCTCGAGCTTTGCGCTTGACGCCAGCGACACCGCCGCCATCGACGTGTCGCGCGCGGCCAGATGCGGCACCATGCGCTCGAAACCGTCGGCCCAGAACGAGCAGCTCTTGCAGGCCGCGTCCCAGTCGGGCGCGAACATCACGTGCTGGACGACGAGCTGCGGACGTCCCTTGAAGAGATCGGAGAGCGTGACCTTGCCGCTCGGCCCGGTGAAGACGCAGGTCTTGTCGACCTTCACCCAGGGAAGCTGGCGGCGCTCGTCGGCAAGCCGTTCGCGAGCCTGTGTCAACTCCTTCTCACGAGCGAGATGAGCCTTGCGCGCCGCAATCCACTGCTCGCGCGAAACGACCTGATGTTGCTGCATGGCGTTCTCCTTTGGAATTCAGGCGACGAAGGCATCGAGCTTGTCGAAGAACGAGCTCCATCCGCGCAGGTGATTGTCGCGCGCCGTCTCGTCGGCGAACTGGGCGTGGTGGAACACCATCAAGGTGCCGGAAATGTCCGGCTTGAACGAGATCGTGACCAGCGATTCACGCTCCGGCGTCGAGTGCCAGGCCCAGGTGAAGACCAGGCGCTCGTTCGGCACCACCTCGCGATAGGTGCCGCCGGCCTCGAAATACTCGCCGTCGTCGCGGACGAAGCTGATGCGAAAGCTGCCGCCGGTGCGGACGTCAAGCTCGGCTTCCATCGTCGCCGGCTTCATATTCGGCGGCCCGAACCACTGCACTAGCTGCTCGGCTTGCGTCCAGGCGGTGAAGACTTTTTCCGGCCGCGCGCGGAGCCGGCGCGTGAGCGTGAGGCTTGGCCGCTCCGCTGGTCGCTCAGTGGCATTGACGGCTGTGTTGGCCATGTCTCTTCCTCCACAAAGGCGGCAAGACGATCGAATTTGTCGGACCAGAATTGAGCGTAGCGATTGAGCCAGTTCATCGCCTGCTCCATCGGCTGCGCGGTGAGCCGGCAAGAGACCGTACGTCCAGTCTTCTCGCGCACGATCAGGCCCGCATCCGTGAGCACGTCGAGATGCTTCATGATCGCCGGCAGCGAGACCGGAAACGGCGCAGCCAGCTCGCTCACCGACAGGCCGTCCGCTTCGCCAAGGCGCGCCAGCAATGCGCGCCGCGTCGGATCGGACAGCGCCGCAAAGGTCCGGTCCAGCGTCTCGTCCTGATACTTAACCATATGGTTTAGTATAGGTGTGAACGAGAGGGTGTCAAGCAGGAACCCGCGGGCTCGGATCTGTACGATCAGGTGATCAGGCAGACGTCGGTGAGAGGCGCCGCTAGTATGGCAGAGTGCGCCGGGCTCGCAGGGCCGGCTGAGGTGGCGCCCGCGTGATAAAGGCAGGATTCTGACCGCAAAAGCCCTTGCGGCCGGAGGCGCTCAGCAGACATTGCTCGCGGGTTTGATAGGAGCAGTCGCCGGGATAGCCGTATTCCGAATCCTGAATGCACCACGCGTAGTCCGCGCGCGCCGTGCTCCCGCCAGCGAGCCAAACGACGACTATTGTGCCCAGCACAAATTGCGCCTTGCGCATGACCGACCTCCATGTTCGCCGCGCGACATGCGACCTCACAGAGAGAAAGGCTGGCGGAGCGAGTTTATTCCAGAGCGGTCCGGCGAAAACGCACCGCTTCGGGAGTGCGCGGCTAGTACGGGGCGACGGGCCGCGTGCGCCGCGGCGGGCGCGGCGGCGGCACCTGCTGCTGGCCGTAGGCAAAGAGAGGATTGCGGCCGCAATACAGCAAGCGGCCGGAGACGCTGGCCAGGCACTGCTCATAGGTGCTGTAGGCGCATTCGCCGGGATAGTCATATTCCCCGCCCTGGGCACACCAGGGATAGTCGCGGGCAGCGGCGGGCGTGACGGTGACAACGCCGGCAAGGATCGTCGCACCCAACGTCAGGAGTGCCAATTGCGTCTTGCGCATGATCCCAACTCCTTTGCTCACGGCGCGAGATACGCGCCACCTATCATCAGGTTTCGCCGCAGCGTTTTATTCCAGGTCAATGAAACAACGCACGCAAGAAAAAAAGCCCTGCCGGATGGCAGGGCTCCCATTTTCGATCATCACAAGATCGCTACTCGACCTTCAGGCCGGCGAACTCGACCACCTTCTTCCACTTCTCGGTCTCGGCCTTGATCTCCTCGCCGAATGCCTCCGGAGTCTGCACCCGCGGCTCGCCGCCGAGCTCGACGAGACGCTTGGTCATGTCGGGCTCCTTCATCAGCGTGTTGATCTCGCTGTTGAGCTTGGCGATGATCTCCTTCGGCGTGTTCTTCGGCGCGCCCATGCCGAACAGCGCGCTGGCCTCGTAGCCCTTCACGGTGTCGGCGATCGGCTGCACGTCGGGCAGCTGCGGCGAGCGCTCCGCGGTGGTGACGCCGATCGCGCGCAGCGAGCCGGAACGGATGTGCTGGATGATCGAGGGCATGTTGTCGAAGATCACCTGCACCTGGCCGCCGAGCATGTCGGTGATCGCGGGCGCGGCGCCACGATAGGGCACGTGCTGCATCTTGCAGCCGGTCATCGCCATGAACATCTCGCCGGACAGATGCACCGAGGTGCCGTTGCCGGACGAGGCCATGTTGACCTTGCCGGGATTGGCCTTCACATATTCGATGAACTCGGCGACGTTCTTGGCCGGCACGTCCTTGTTGACGGTCATCACGTTCGGCACGCGCTGGAACGAGGCCACCGGCGCAATATCGCGCACGAAGTTGAACTTGAGATTGCTGTACAGCGAGGCGTTGATGTAGTTGGCCGGATTGACCAGCTGCAGCGTGTAGCCGTCGGGCTCGGCATTGACGACCGATTCGGTGCCGATGTTGTTGCCGGCGCCCGGCTTGTTCTCGATCACGAATTGCTGGCCGAGCTTTTCCGACAGGCGCTGGCCGATCAGCCGTGCCAGGATGTCGGTGGCGCCGCCCGGCGGATAGCCGACCACCCATTTCACCGGACGGGCCGGATAATCGGCGGCAAGGGCCTTCGACAGCGGGGTGGCTGCAAGCGGACTGGCGGCGAGCAGGCCCAGCGCGGTACGGCGAGTGATCATCTCAAGGGTTCTCCCAGTGTTGTTCTTGAAAGCCGGATGTCTTGAAAGCGGCGTCCGCGCGGTTGTAACAAAGCTTGCTGCGGGCGGAAAGTGCGCGGGGCGCATCGCGACGAAAGGATAAGGCATGCCGGTCAAGGTCGAAGCCCTCGATCATCTCGTGATCAACGTCGCCGATGTCGTGGTGACAGCGGAGTGGTACCGCAAGATTCTCGGCATGGAAGTCAAGGTGTTCGACCCCGGCGGCGGCAAAGCGCCGCGGACTTCCCTTCAGTTCGGTAACCAGAAGATCAACGTCCGTCCGCGCGATGCCGACAAAGTCGAGTGGTTCACCGCGGAACATCAGACCGCCGGCAGCGAGGATCTCTGTTTCCTCACCTCCTCCGCTCCGGACGAGGTGGTGGCGCATTTGAAGGCACATGGCGTCGCCATCGAGGAAGGCCCGGGCCCCAGGCAGGGCGCCCGCGGCACGCTGCGCTCGGTCTATTGCCGGGATCCCGATGGCAGTTTGATCGAGATTTCGTCGTACGAGGATTGAGGCTGGGAGCGCTGCGCAGCCAGCCCCATCGTCATTGCGAGCAAAGCGAAGCAATCCAGACCGCCTCCGCGGTAGCCGTCTGGATTGCTTCGTCGCAAGGGCTCCTCGCAATGACGGCGGAGAGAGCTCGCCCCCCGATTTGCTCCCCGCGTCATCCGATGGCAGGAAGACGCAATAATCGAAAAGCAGCCGCCAGCAAGATGCAGGCTGCACGGGAGGTCGCCATGCCTGTTCAACACACCGCAGCCGGAATCGTGGGTCCATTCGACGGGCTCGACGTGCCCTGGCTCTTGAGAATGCGCGCCGAGGTCCGGCGTGATCATCCGTTCCTGATCTGGGCGCCGTTCGACGCGCCGGCGCGGCGCTGGAGCTATGGCGAGTTTCACGAGCGGGTCGGCGCGCTCGCGGCGGGGCTCGGAAGGCGCGGCGTCAGGCCGGGCGAATATGTTCTCATTCATCTCGACAATTGCATCGAGGCGCTGCTGGCCTGGTTCGCCTGCGTCGAGCTGGGCGCCATCGCCGTCACGACCAACACGCGCTCGGCGCCGGCGGAGATCGCATATTTCGCCGATCATTGCGGCGCGGTCGCTGCGATCACGCAGCCGGCCTATGCGGAGGTCGTTGCGCAGAACTGCCGCAACATCCGCTGGATGGCGGTGACCTCGCATGATGCCGGCGCGGCGGCTGCGCAAGCGGTCTCGCGCGGCGACAGCTTCGAATCGCTGTTCGCCGACAGCGCCGATCGTCCGAAGCGCGTGACGGACCCGCTGGCGCCGTGCAGCGTGCAGTACACCTCAGGCACGACGTCTCGGCCCAAAGCGGTGCTGTGGACTCATGCCAACGCGCTGTGGGGCGCCAAGATCAACGCTGCGCATGAGGACCTGCATGCGAGCGACGTGCACCAGGCATACTTGCCGCTCTTCCACACCAATGCGCTGGCCTACTCCATGCTGGCGACGCTGTGGGTCGGGGCCACCTGCGTGATCCAGCCGCGCTTCTCCGCGAGCCGGTTCTGGGGCGTCGCGCGCGAGCACGGCGCGACTTGGACCTCGACCATCCCGTTCTGCATGAAGGCGCTGCTCGAGCAGGAGATCCCGAAAGACCATAAATTCCGCCTATGGGGCACCGCGATCAACGAGCCGCCGGCCTTTGCCGCCTTCGGCGTCAAGATGATCGGCTGGTGGGGCATGACCGAGACCATCACACACGGCATCGTCGGCGAGGTCGACCAGCCCAACATACCGATGTCGATCGGCCGCGCCGCGCCAGAATATCAGATCCGCATCTCCGACGATGACGGACGGCCGACCGAGGTCGGCGACACCGGCAACCTTGCAATCAAGGGCATCCCCGGCCTGTCGCTGTTCGCCGAATATCTGCACAACGAAAAGGCGACGCGCGAGAGCTTTGACGAGCACGGCTTCTTCCTCACCGGCGACCGCGTCGAGCGCCTGGAAAACGGCTTCATCAAGTTCGGCGACCGCGCCAAGGACATGCTGAAGGTCGGCGGCGAGAACGTCGCGGCCTCCGAGATCGAGCAGGTGATCGCAGTGGTGCCGGGCGTGCGCGAGGCGGCGGTGGTGGCGAAGAAGCACCCGATGCTGGACGAGGTGCCTGTCGTCTTCATCATCCCGCATGGCGGCGTCGCGGCTGCGCCGCTCGATTTCCATGACCGCGTGATGGCCGCCTGCCGCGCCGGCCTCGCCGACTTCAAGCTGCCGCGCGAGATCAGGCTGGTCGACGACATGCCGCGCTCGACGCTGGAGAAGGTGGCGAAGGCGGAGTTGCGGAAGATGGTGGGGTAGCGACGTCGCCAAACGGCACGCTGCCGTAGGGTGGGCAAAGCGAAGCGTGCCCACCATGCTGAGTATGATCGGAGAAAGCTCGTGGGCACGGCGCTTCGCGCCTTTGCCCACCCTACGGCAGCGGAGAACGTTGCATCAGAACGACCCCAGCGCCACCGGGCGGAACGCCTGCAGCAGCTGCTGGTCGAGCTTGCCGCCCATGCCTTCCATCATGGTGAAGGCGCGGGAGTGGGTGAAGGGCATGCGGTAGGCGCGCTTCTCCACCAGGGCGGCGTAGATGTCGACGATGGTCGTCAGCCGCACGATGTCGCTGATCTGGTTCGACGACAGGCCGTTCGGATAGCCGCTGCCGTCGAGGAATTCGTGGTGATGCAGCACGACATCTAACATCTCCGGCGGGAAGCCGCCTTGCGCGGCGAGCGCGTCATAACCGCGGCGCGGATGCTGGCGGACCTCGGCCATCTCCTCGTCGGTGAGCTTGCCGGGCTTGTCGAGTAGATTGGACGGAACGAAAGCCTTGCCGACGTCGTGCAGCAGCGCGGCACGGGTCAGGCGGCGCTGGTCGTCCTCGCGCATGCCGAGATGCTGGGCGAAGGAAACCGCAAAGCCGGTGACGAACAGGCAGTGCCGGTAGCTGCCGACATGATGGCAGCCGACCGTGGTGAGCCATTCACGCAGCGAGGAATGCTTGATCGCCTTCAGTATCTTGCTCTCGGCGGCGATGACGTCGTCGAAGGTCAGGGGCACGCCGAGCGGCAGCTTCTCGAACATCTTCTTCAGCACCGCATGCGCCGCCTCGACGCCGCGATTGAGCGTCTTGCCGCGATCGGTCGCGTCATAGGTGGCGGTGTCGGGGAACGCGGCGCGGATGCGCTGCAGGATGGCATCGGGCTGCAGCGGCCGCGAGATCGTGTCGGTGGCGCCCAGCGCCCACGCCTGCATGGTGCCGTGGTGCAGGGCGTCCGCAAGCACGAACAGCCGCGGCATGGAGCGATAGGCATCGCCGCGCAGCTTGTTGCGGACCCGCTGCACGCTCTCAGGCGAACGCAGGTTGATGTCGACGACGAGGCCGGAGAGATCGCGCGCCGGCTGCTCGGGGATGTCCTGGGTGGTCACCGTCGAGACCTCACCGACCGCCTTCAAAATGCTGGCGAGCTCGGTGCTCTCGTCGCTCCGGTCGGAGGCGAGCAGAAGCCGGCGTTTGGCGGCGATTTTGGCTGGCGCGTTCATGGCTTCCCCAAAGGCACGGGTCGGGATTTGGCGTCAGCCTAAGCCGGATCAGGTTCTCCGGGCCTTAAGAGGCGTGCTCAATGGAACCCTTCAGCTTTAGGAGCAATTTTAGGGAATCCGGGTTCCGGGACCGGAACAAAAAAAGCGGCGAAAACAACCCCATGATACTGGATTTTTTCGAGCGCCGGGAGGGAGGGCTATCGAGACACATCGGGTTCATGCGCAAGGGCGTGTCGCGCGACCGAATTGATCCCGGCTAGAATGAACGCGAAACAAGAAGGGGCGGGAAACAATGCCTGGGATCAATCGGGACGGCGTCGGCATCTACTACGAAGTCCATGGCGAGGGGCCGCCGCTTCTGCTCACCCACGGCTACTCCTCGACCTCGGCGATGTGGCACGGCCAGGTCGATGCGCTCGCGAGGGATCACAAGCTGATCCTGTGGGACATGCGCGGCCACGGCCAGTCCGATTATCCCGATGATCCCGCGGCCTATAGCGAAGCGCTCACGGTCGGCGACATGGCAGCGATCCTCGATGCCGTCGGCGCGGAGCGCGCCATCATCGGCGGCCTTTCGCTCGGCGGCTACATGTCGCTCGCCTTCTATCGCGCCTATCCGCAACGCGCTCGCGCGCTGCTGATCATCGACACCGGCCCCGGCTTCAAGAAGGATGATGCGCGCGAGGCCTGGAACGCACGGGCGCTCGCCACCGCCGACAGGCTCGACCGCGAAGGCCTCGACGTGCTGAAGCAGGCGACGCGCGAACGCGCCACGGCCAGTCATCGCAACGCCAAGGGTTTGGCGCTTGCTGCACGCGGCATGCTGACCCAGCGCGATGCGCGCGTGATCGAACTGCTCCCTGATATCAAGGTGCCGTCGTTGATCGTGGTTGGCGCCGATGACATGCCGTTCCTCGCCGCGTCCGACTACATGGCCGCCAAGATCCCAGGCGCACAAAAGGTCGTGATCTCCGCCGCTGGGCACGCCGTCAACATCGATCAGCCCCAGGCTTTTGTTGACGCGGTCGCGCCTTTCCTGAAGAACTTGCCGGGATAGGCCAGAAGGATCTTTGGGCATGAAGCGGGCGATGGTGGTTGCGGGCGCCGTATTGCTGTCGATGTCTGCGCAGGCCGAGCCGTTCGGCACCGTGCCGCCGCGCCAGCCCTTCGTCACCACATTGTCGAACAACACGCCGCTCGCCTTCGGCATGGATGCCGAGCAGACCGCGCGCGCTCTCGGGCAGCCCCTGCAATATGTGCGCGGGCGCCCCGGCAACGAGATCTACCTCGCGCTGCGCAATCTCGGCGGCAGCGGATTGATCCCCTACCGCCATCGCCTGTTCCTGCAATTCCGCCACGGGCGGCTGGCGGGCTGGAAGGAGGATTACGGCGAGAACTGGATGTGGGAGTAGGTGCTGCCCTCATCTTGAGGAGCTTGCGCAGCAAGCGTCTCGAAGGATGAAGGCCCTGCTGCTGCATTCGGCCTTGCATCCTTCGAGACGCGCGCGAAGGGCGCGCTCCTCAGGATGAGGGGAGAGAGTGGATTGACGATCAACCAAGAAGGACAACCCGCGTGGGACAAGACATCAAGCTGACGGCTTCCGATAACTTCCAGTTCGGCGCCTATCGCGCTGATCCCGCAGGCAGGCCGAAGGGCGCTATCGTGGTGATCCAGGAGATTTTTGGCGTCAACCATCACATCCGCTCGGTCTGCGATCGCCTCGCCAAGGAAGGCTATGTCGCGATCGCGCCGTCCATCTTCGACCGGATTACGCCGAACTTTCAGTCGGGCTATACGCCCGACGAGATCGCCGAGGCGCGCAAGTTCGTCGCCAATCCGGACTGGGCCGCGATGCTGCGCGACACGCAAGCTGCGATCGATGCGGCGAAGACTGTCGGCCCCGTCGGCATCATCGGTTTCTGTCTCGGCGGCAGCATCGCCTTCGTCGCGGCGACGCGGCTCTCGGGACTGAAGGCCGCAATCGGCTATTACGGCGGCGCTGTCGTGCGCTTCGCCGACGAGACGCCGAAGGTTCCGACGCAGCTGCATTTCGGCGAGAAGGATGCGGGCATTCCGCTGACCGACGTCGAGACGATCAAGACCAAGCGGCCGGACGTCGAAGTCTTCATCTACGCGAACGCGCAGCACGGCTTCCATTGCGACGAGCGGCCGAGCTACGACAAGGCGAGCTCCGACCTCGCCTGGCCGCGGAGCATGGAGTTCTTTGCGAAGCATTTGAAGAAGTAGCGCGCGGATCTCTCCTCTTGTCATTCCGGGGCGCGACGAAGTCGCGAGCCCGGAATCCATAACCCCAGTTCGTGGTTATGGATTCCGGGCCTGCACCGCTTCGCGGCGCATCCCGGAATGACGGAGCAGAGAGTTGTGCCATCCCTCAAAGCAGGAATCGGGTGGCTGCAGCCTGACGCCCGGCGATAGAGCTTGCCGATCAAGCCAACTCACGCCGGAGACCGCCATGCAGCAAGCCATCACGCACCTCATCATCCATAATCCGTTCGGAACCATGGACGTGCCGGAGCCCGACGATCCAGAGGTCATGGACTATGCCGCGACGGCCGCGCTGGCAGGCGATGCGGAAGACGATAACGCGGCTCATTGGGCAACCATTGCCGCGCCCGATCCCCTCGAAGGCGTCTGGGCGAGCCGCTGGAACGGCGGCGCCGATCCGACCATTGCCGGCGATATGCCTGACAAATGGAAACAGGGGCGCGCGGAAATCCGCATCGCGGGAAGCCGGATCTATCTGCGCTTCGACTGGGACAACGGCCGCCGACACGGCCTGATCGACGCCGCGCGCGACGGCGCGCGCCTGGTCGGGAAGTACATCAACCTGACCACGCCGGCAATCATGCGGCCATGGGTTGGGCGCGTGGTCGATGCCACCAGGATCGACGGATGTTTCCCGAACGGACGGCTCGATTTTCGGAGATGAGCCCGGACGTAGCGCGCTCTTCTATCCCGCCGTCATTCCGGGGCGCGCGAAGCGCGAACTCAGGTGCGCAATTGCGCACCTGAGAAGCTCGAGATTCCGGGTCTGGTGCTAACGCACCATCCCGGAATGACGGCGAATTTCAGAACCAGCGCTCGCCGACGAACACGGTGTCGCCCGGCGCCAAGGGTGTGCCGAGCGGCACCACGGCGCGCATGGCGCCGCCGTTCTCGCTGTGCGTCACGGTGACCACGTCGCGCTTGGCGCGCGGCGAGAAGCCGCCGGCAATCGCAACCGCGCTTTCGACCGTCATGTTCGGCACATAAGGATATTGGCCGGGCGCGGAGACTTCACCGAGAATGAAGAACGGACGATAGGTGTCGATCTCGACCGCGACCGAGGGTTCGCGGATGTAGCCGTTGCGCAGGCGCGCGCCGATCTCGCCAGCGAGCCCTGCGGTGGTGCGGCCGCGCGCGGGCACCGCGCCAATCAGCGGCATGGTGATGGAGCCGCCGGCATCGATGGCGTAGCTGTTTGTGAGACCTTCCTGGCCGTAGACCACGACGCGGAGCTTGTCGCCGGCGTCGAGATGATAGGAGGCGTCGTAGCGCACCGGCCCCGCCATCGGCGCGGCGTAACCGACCGGCATCGGCGCGGAGGCAAAGGAATTGCGCAGCGCGCCGATGGCGCCGCCGCCGTCGGCGACGACAACAGGCTGCGGCGCGCTGTAGGGCTGGCCATAGACCATCGCGTCGAGATCGGGGCGCGGCTGTACCATAGCGACGGGGCCGGCAGTCTGCATGCAGCCGCCAAGGGTCAGCGCGGCGGACGCTGCCAATGCAACTGCCGAGATCGACGATCGAAACGCGCGTGCAACCGGCACCGGACCTGTCCCTCGAAACGAGATGGCTCCAGTGATGCACCGGTTATGGTTAATAAAGCGTTGAGCGAACGGTAATGACGTCCGCACCCTCCCCTGGAGGGGGAGGGTCGATCGCGCGAAGCGCGAGCGGGGTGGGGTGATCTCTCCGCACGGGCGGTGTGGACGTGGAGAGACCGTCACCCCACCCCGTCTCACATTTTCGCTGCGCTCAATGTGAGCCGACCCTCCCCCTCCAGGGGAGGGTAAGCGACACCTCAATCGCGGCTGACTTACGCGCTCACGCCGACGCCGATCGGGCAGGACACGCCGGTGCCACCCAGGCCGCAATAGCCGGCGGGATTCTTCGCCAGATATTGCTGATGATAGTCCTCGGCGAAATAGAACTCGCCGGCCGGCGCGATCTCGGTGGTGATGGCGCCGAGACCTTTTGCGGCGAGCGCCTTCTGGTAGAGCGCCTTCGACTCGTCGGCCGCTTTCTTCTGCGCATCCGAGTAAGTGTAGATCGCGCTTCGATACTGCGTGCCGACGTCGTTGCCCTGACGCATGCCCTGCGTCGGGTTGTGGCTCTCCCAGAACGTCTTCAGCAGCTTCTCGTAAGAGATCTTCTTCGGATCGAACACGACCAGCACCACTTCGGTGTGGCCGGTGCGTCCCGAACAAGTCTCTTCATAGGTCGGGTTCGGCGTGTGGCCGCCGGCATAGCCGACAGCGGTCGTATGGATGCCATCGCCGAGCTCCCAGAATTTGCGCTCGGCGCCCCAGAAGCAGCCGAGCCCGAACACCGCCTGCTCGAGGCCGGCAGGATAAGGCGGCTTCAACTTGCTGCCGTTGACGAAATGGATGGTCGCGGTCGGAATGGCCTGCGCACGGCCCGGCAGCGCTTCAGCTGCGCTCGGCAATGCGGTGGTCTTGCGCATGAACAGCATGATGGGTCTCCGAAACGAGCTGGCCGTCGCGTGAGCCAGATGCTCAGGCGGCGTGCTCGCGATCAGGTGGGAATATAGGTGTTTACGCAGGAAGGGGCAGCGTTGTTACGCCGCGCTCTCTGCCTCAATCCCGGCGGGAATTGAAGATCAATCCCTGGAATAGCCGATCAGCGGCTTGCGCGGCCGGAACAGGACCATCAGCAGGATGCCCAGAATGCCGAGGACCGCAAAGACCGGCTGGTCCAGCACGAGGCGGATCACCGAGGTCCAGAGCCAGGGCGCCTTGGCCTCGACCCAGGTCCGGAAGGCGGTCTGGCTGGCCTGGTTGATGTCGTTCCAGAACTGGCCGAACCGGGTGAACTTGAGGGTCTGGTCGGCGACCCAGCGGGCGCCGTCATAGACCATGAAGATGAACCCGCCGGCGAGCAGCAACAGCCCAATCAGTCGGAAAAAGCCGCGGATCATGCCTCACCCTATACGGTCGTCCGATCGGACGAGCCCTGGAAATGCCGATGAAATGCCGCCAGCCAATAGCCGGGGGACGGCAGAAATTCAACCTGTTCAGGGCGTTACGACCCCCGTTCGGCCCGCCTGAGGCCTGTTTTCCAGCCCGGAAAGCGTTGACGGTGCCACAGACCCTCTCTATAAGGGCGCCAACTGGCGGTGGGCGCAATCCTGCCGCCGCTGTTCTTTGAGCGGTTGCAGGCTTTTTGAGCCTCATGTTCCGGGAACGGCCCAGCAACCGAACACCCTAAATCCGAGCGTCGATTCCGCGGTCAAGCAAGCCGGCGCTACCCGACCAAGACGCGACCGGTACCCGCAAAGGATATTGAGACCATGGCCAATACCACTTCCGCCAAGAAAGCGACGCGCAAGATCGCCCGCCGCACCGCCGTCAACAAGTCGCGCCGCACCCAGATGCGCGGCGCCGTGCGCACTGTCGAAGAAGCCATCGCGACCGGCGACCGCGCCGCCGCCATCAAGGCACTGGCGAATGCCGAACCCGCCCTGATGCGCGCCGCGCAGCGCAACATCGTTCACAAGAACAACGCCAGCCGCAAAGTCTCGCGCCTCACCGCGCAGATCGCCAAGCTCGCCAAGTAAGCTTGCAACTGAACTTGCAAGTGAGCTCGCAAGTGAG
This sequence comes from Bradyrhizobium huanghuaihaiense, assembly GCF_007830635.1. GTDB lineage: Bacteria > Pseudomonadota > Alphaproteobacteria > Rhizobiales > Xanthobacteraceae > Bradyrhizobium > Bradyrhizobium huanghuaihaiense. The sequence continues at coordinate 280,388 of NZ_VLLA01000001.1, forward strand.
CTTGCGACATCATCTGATCGGTTGATCCGATCAGCACGACAAAGAGCCCGGCATCGCGCCGGGCTTTTTTGTTGCCTGTCATATTCACGCAAGCGGTCACGCACCTCGCAATCTCCACGTGGAAGATTTGCATCGTGCGCACTATGATGCGTTCCGCGGTTCTACCTGCGGGTGATTTTGCAACAGCGGAAACTTTCACCGCGTTGCGAAAAACCCCTGCGGCGCGGGGCTAAGATGAGTTCTCGCGCGGAAAAGTTCTGCACACCGTAGATTCACCGGGTTGCTGCCACAGGTGGAGTTACCCTGTGAAACGAGACTCAAAAAACGATGTCTCGCTAATCACTTATCGACATAGCTGCGACAAGCATTTGGAAAATTCGCTCGCGCGTCGGGTGCGTGACGCTTTTGTAAAAATTTTTTGGCGTTGGCGGGGATTTGTCACATGAGGCGCCGCATTTTCGAATCTGTGCACGAATCCAAAAACTTGCTTCAGAGCCTGTGCACAAGTCCCGCGCGGCGTTAACCGAGGTCAAGTTTTTTGATGCCTCAAGTGTGAATCAATTCCGTTGCGAGTCTTTCCGCTTAGTGTATTCCTTAAGTCGTTCGCGGCGCCCACGATCTTGAGACCAGCGCGGTATCGGAAACGGGGCGAGCGTGCAAATCGGCGGCGGTGTGCACGTTGGCGACGCTTCAACAAGCGATTGTCGGTACAAAACCCATAGCGATGTGGGAACGGTAGCTCTTTGTCTGAATGTCTCCAAGCGGGATCTCAAGCACCCCGCTCGCGCCAAGCGCAAATGAGAGACATCTTGCGGCTACCCCGATATTCGTGATGGCGAAGCCGAACGGACGACTAGTGCAGACGGGCAGGCATCCGCGACAGGTATACGGCGCGGTTGTCTTTTACGCAGGACCTTGCCGTGAGCGATCACGGCAGGACGGGGAGGGTATCATGTCCTACGGATTCAACGCGGTATTGACTCAAGTTCCATCGTTCGACGATGCCGTTTCCGATCCGTCCTGCGTTCAGCCTCCTACATGCACGGGCGCGTCGAGTACGCGCTGACCTCGCGACCCCTCCATCAAAGACATCGCTGATCTGACCCGCGGCGCTTCGCGCCGAACGGTCGAGCCATGCCTGACGATGGACTCGCTCGAGGTCGCGTCATCCGGGGATTCCGGCAGGAACCCTGCATGGCGCTCACAAATTCAATCTGAGCTCTCAAGAGAAGTTTTGACGATGAACACATCGGAACAGGATCGCTGGTCACGCGTGAAGGGTCGGCTGCGCTCGAGCGTTGGCGAAGACGTCTATACCAGCTGGTTTGCACGCATGGATCTCGAAGGCGTGCAGGAGGAGAGTGTGCGGCTCTCGGTGCCGACCCGCTTCCTGAAGAGCTGGATCCAGGCCCATTATGCCGAGCGCGTGCTGTCGTGCTGGCAGGCCGAGATGCCGGAAGTGCATCGTATCGATCTCACCGTTCGCTCCGCGGTGCGCCCGGTGGCGCCGCCGAAGGAAGCGCCCGCGCCGGTCGAGGCGCGCCGCGCGCCTGCGCCGGAGCTGCGTTCGACCGCGACCGCACCGGTCTCGGCCAATCATGATGCGCTCGGCGGCTCGCCGCTCGATCCGCGCCTGACCTTTGCGAGCTTCGTCGTCGGCCGCTCCAACACGCTGGCCCATGCGGCCGCGCGCCAGGTCGCCGAGGGACGCCGCGGCGACCCCGTCATGTTCAACCCGCTCTACATCCATGCCGGTGTTGGCCTCGGCAAAACGCATCTGCTTCAGGCCGTGACCTGGGCCGGCAATTCCGGCAACGAGCGCAAGGTGCTGTATCTCACGGCCGAGAAATTCATGTACGGCTTCGTCGCCGCGCTGAAGACGCAGACCGCGCTGGCCTTCAAGGAAGCGCTGCGCGGCATCGACGTGCTCGTGATCGACGATCTGCAGTTCCTGCAGGGCAAGTCGACGCAGGCCGAGTTCTGTCACACGCTGAACGCGCTGATCGATGCCGGCCGCCAGGTCGTGATCGCGGCCGATCGTCCGCCGTCCGATCTCGAGAGCCTGGATGACCGCGTGCGCTCGCGCCTTGCCGGCGGCCTCGTGGTCGAGATGGGCTCGCTCGGCGAGGAGCTGCGCCACGGCATTCTCAAGTCGCGCGTTGCCGCGGCCCGCACCCATCACGCGACCTTCGACGTGCCGGAGGAGGTGCTGCATTATCTCGCGCGCACCATCACCCATAACGGCAGGGATCTCGAAGGCGCGATCAACCGCCTCCTGGCGCACTCCAAGCTCAACAACCAGCCGGTGACGCTGGAGATGGCCGAGCGCGAGGTGCGCGACCTGGTCCGGCCGCAGGAGCCGAAGCGGATCAAGATCGAGGACATCCAGCGCGTGGTGGCCCGGCAGTACAATGTCAGCCGCTCCGACCTCCTGTCCTCGCGCCGCACCGCCAACGTGGTCCGCCCGCGCCAGGTGGCGATGTACCTCGCCAAGACGCTGACCCTGCGCTCGCTGCCCGAGATCGGCCGCCGCTTCGGCGGACGCGATCACACCACGGTGCTGCATGCCGTGCGCAAGATCGAGGCGCTGGTCTCCAAGGACACCGCGCTGTCGGAGGAAGTGGAGTCGCTGAAGCGCCAGCTTCAGGAATAAAGGCCTATTTCTTATTTTCACCTCTCCCCGCTTGCGGGGAGAGGTCGGATCGCCCTTGCGATCCGGGTGAGGGGGTACAGGTCCATCGGCAGGCTCGCCCGCGGAGAGAGGCCCCTCACCCCAACCCTCTCCCCGTAAGAACGGGGCGAGGGAGCGCACCTGTGTCTGGGCGACGGTTACGCTTCTGCCTGTAAATCGTGGGGAACTGCCTCCCAACCCTTGAATCCGGGGGCCATCCGAGACACCTTGCGCGACCCTGACGGCTTTGGTCATATCGGCTGGATGACCCGGCTTTTCGGGGTCTTCGGTGCCGTGGCGCGCGTCCCGCCGCCCGGCCTTCTCATCTTGGGGATCGGGCGAGTAGTGCAATGAAGGTTACGGTCGAACGCGCGCAACTCCTGAAATCACTGGGCCATGTCCACCGCGTGGTCGAGCGCCGCAACACGATCCCGATCCTCGGCAACGTGCTGGTCCGGGCCGAGAACGCCAAATTGTCGCTGAAGGCGACCGACCTCGACCTCGAGGTGACGGAAACGCTCGCGGCGGAAACCGCGACCGCCGGTTCCACCACCGTGCCGGCGCACATGTTCTACGACATCGTGCGCAAGCTGCCTGACGGCTCGCAGATCGTGCTGGAAGCCGACGGCGACCGCGCCGTGCTGGCGATCCGCGCCGGCCGCTCGCGCTTCACGCTGCAGACGCTGCCGGAGAATGATTTCCCGGATCTGGCCGCCGGCGACATGTCGCATTCGTTCTCGCTGGCCGCCAAGGACGTCAAGCGGCTGATCGACCGCACCCAGTTCGCGATCTCGACCGAAGAGACGCGCTACTATCTCAACGGCATCTATCTGCATGCCGCCGGCACCGCCAAGGCCGCCACCCTGCGCGGCGTTGCCACCGACGGCCACCGCCTCGCCCAGCTCGACCTGGTGCAGCCCAAGGGCGCCGAGGGCATGCCCGGCGTGATCGTGCCGCGCAAGACCGTCGGCGAAGTGCAGCGCCTGATCGAGGACACCGACGCCGAGATGACGATCGAGCTGTCGCAGGCCAAGATCCGCTTCACCATCGGCAACGTCGTGCTGACCTCGAAACTGATCGACGGCACCTTCCCCGACTATGGCCGCGTCATTCCGCAGGGCAACGACAAGGAGCTCGTCGTCGACAAGAAGGATTTTGAGAACGCGGTCGATCGCGTTTCCACGATCTCCAGCGAACGCGGCCGCGCGGTGAAACTGTCGCTGTCGGCGGGCAAGCTGGTGCTGTCGGTGACCAATCCGGATTCGGGCAGCGCGACCGAAGAGCTCGAGGTCGAATACGCCTCCGACGCCCTCGATATCGGCTTCAACTCCCGCTACCTCCTCGACATCGCCGCCCAGATCGAAGGCGACGTCGCAACGCTCAGGCTCGCCGACCCCGGCTCGCCGACCCTGGTCCAGGACCGCGACGACAAGAGCGCGCTGTACGTGCTGATGCCGATGCGGGTGTGAGGGACGTGGTCCCTCGACAGCCCACTCTGTTTCTAGAACCAAGCTCGATGCGCATTATTGTGCCCTCTCCCCTTGTGGGAGAGGGCAGCTCCGCTGGCGGACACATACTCGATCGGGTGAGGGGTTAGTGCCGCAGGAACCGTCCCATCGGCCGGTCCCCAAACATCTCCGCCAGTTTGCGAAGAACATGCGGCACAAGCCGACGGATGCTGAAGCGGCGATGTGGCGCCTGCTCAGAGACCGTCGACTGTCGGCATACAAATTTCGCCGACAGGTTCCGTTCAAGAACTACATCCTGGATTTCGTCTGCTTCGATCAGCGCCTGGTGATCGAAATCGACGGAAGCCAGCATGCAGAATCGCACCGTGACGCAACTCGTGACGACGCACTTTCGGCAGAGGGTTTCTCGGTAGAGCGCTACTGGAACAATGACGTGCTACAGCGGCCCGTCTCTGTATTGGAGGATATCCTTGCAAAGCTTGCCGGGCGGTAACATACCCCTCACCCGTCGCCTCACTGCGTGAGGCGCCACCCTCTCCCACAGGGGGAGAGGGTGAAGAGTCCCGTTCGCGACAACATCATGACCCCCTCCCGTATTCATCGCCTGACGCTGACGCATTTTCGCAATTACCGGGCGGCGGAGCTCGAGACGGCGGCTGACATGGTGGCGCTGGTCGGGCCGAACGGCGCGGGCAAGACCAATTGCATCGAGGCGATCTCGTTCCTGTCGCCGGGCCGCGGCTTGCGGCGCGCCACGCTGGAAGACGTCGCCGACAACCAGGGCGACGGCTCCTGGGCGGTGTCGGCGCAGGTCCAGGGCGCGCTGGGGCTGGCGACGCTCGGCACCGGCATCGATGCGCCGCGGGCGGACAGCGCCGTCAGCCGGCGCTGCCGCATCGACCGCGAGCCGGTCAATTCCGCCGCCAGCTTCGGCGACCATATCCGCATGGTGTGGCTGACGCCGGCGATGGACGGGCTGTTCATGGGCGCGGCCTCCGAGCGGCGGCGCTTCTTCGACCGCCTGGTGCTCGCCATCGACAACGAGCATTCCAGTCGCATCAACGCGCTCGAACGCTCCCTGCGTTCGCGCAACCGTCTGCTCGAGACGCGCAATTACGACGACCATTGGTGTGACGCGATCGAGCGCGAGACCGCCGAGCTCGCCGTCGCGGTCGCCGCAACACGCGGCCAGACCGCGGCGCGGCTGACCGGCATGCTCAACACGCGCGCGCAAGCCTCCGCATTCCCGTCGGCGCAGATCGCGCTCGACGGCTGGATGGAGAACGCGCTGCTCCAGGAGACCGCGACCTCGGTCGAGGACCGCTATCGCCAGATCCTGCGCGACAACCGTCCGCGCGATGCCATCGCCGGCCGCACCACCGACGGCCCGCACCTCACCGATCTCCAGGTGATCTATGCGCCGAAGAGCATGGCCGCGCGCGACGCATCCACGGGCGAGCAGAAGGCGCTGCTGATCGGCCTCGTGCTGGCGCACGCCACGCTGGTCGCCGAGATGACCGGCATCGTGCCGCTGCTGCTGCTCGATGAGGTCGTCGCCCATCTCGATCCGAACCGGCGCGCCGCGCTGTTCGACGAGCTGCGCAAGCTCGGCGCGCAGGTCTGGCTGACCGGCGCGGACCCGGCCGCCTTCGCCGAGATTGGCGCCGGCGGCGAAGTGTTTGACGTCGAGAGCGGACGCGTATCGGCCCGGCGCTAGCCGCCGCATTGAACCCGCCCGGTTCCGTCAGCGACTAGCTGCCAGAGGCCGCGCCGACGGTGTCGCAGCCGTTACCGCGCGATCAGATGACGCGCAATCTCTTGGAGAGTGAGATGCGAACGGTAAGGTCCGGGGCGCACACCCCGGCACGATGGCGGGCGTTTGCGTGCGGCCTCGTTTTCCTCGCAAGCTGCCTGCTTGCGGCAACCGCCAGCGCCTGGGCGCCGCATGTCTCCGTGCTGTTCTCGGCCGAGCTCACGCCGGATCCCGAGACAAAACTGCCCGCGCCGACCCGTTACAGCTACAGGGGCATCCACACCACCGTGGTGAGCGGCATCGAAGCCCCGCTCCGCACCAGGCTGGAGGCGACCGTACCCGCTGACCTCGGCGACGTGCTCGCCTTCTACCGCACCGAACTCGGCAAGCTCGGCTGGCAGGAGCAGCACGACGGCGCGGTGATCGCCACCGATCGTGTCCAGCTCGCCTTCGCCTCCCCGTTGGGACCGGCACTGCTGGAGCTCCACCGCAAGGAAGGCAGCACCGCGGTCGAGCTGGTGCAGAAGAATTCGGATACGGCGACCAGGGCGAACGTCATGCCCGAACCCGGCCAGGCCAAGGTGGTGTTCTCCAATATCGGCGAGACGGATGCCGCGCTCACGATCGACGCGCGGACCATCACGCGCGCCGGTGGCGCCAACGCCGTCGCACTGGATCTGCCGCCCGGCAAATATCCATACGAAGTGAACGTGCCGGGGCATGCGGCCCATACCAACATCCTCGTCATCGCGGCCGGAGATACCTGGGAGCTCACGGTCGGACGCGACGGCGATGCGTGGTCACCGCTTCATCTTTATTGAGCCGCCTGCTCTCGGTCAGCCCTCCCCGCCCGCTACCAGGGTACCCGGTTGAACCTGCCCGGTTCCTGCCGCGACTTCTCATCCGAGGCCGCGCCGACGGTGTCGCAGCCTGCAATTGCGCGAGGGGTCGACCCGCGCGAAATCCAGGAGTTTTGGCGATGTCGATGATCAAGCGCGGGACGCAGGTCCCGGCACGCTGGCGGCTGCTTGCCTGCGGCCTTCTGCTGATGGCGAGCGCTTCGCTGCCGGCGCGCGCCGACGACGGTATCGTCGACGTCCACGCGCTGCCGCAGCTCGAAGGCGCGGTGGAGAATAATTCGCGGCCCGATCTCTACCGCGTCGAATATCGCATGCCGACGCCGGAATCCGTGACATCGCCGGCGGTGAAGAAGCTCCTCAGCGCGGCCGGCTGGGTGCCCTATGTGCGCCCGCTGGAGGAGAAGAGCACCACGTTGAATTTTAGGAAGGGACGGCAGGGCCTGTCCGTTCATTTCACGCAAGCCCTCGGCCGGCCCGACCAGTCCGTGGTCTATTACTCGACTGACCGGATCTATTCGAACGTGCCGTTTCCAGAAGGCGCCAGCGACATCGTGTTCGACGGCACGAGGCCCTATCTCGGCTGCATCGCGCCCAGCGCGCTCGATGCGACGGCGGAGTTCTACAAGAGCCAGATGGATGCGATCGGCTGGCGCAAGCTCACGCCCGAGACGGCCGCGCGCTGGACGAACAGCCTGGATGAGACCGTTCCCAACGGCGTGCGCGCGTTCTTTGAGCATGCCGACAGCGAGGTCACCGGCTTCTACAGGCAGAAGCCCGTCATGCTGACGCTGACGCGCCGTGACGATGGCCGGACCAATGTCGACATCCGCGTCGCGCCGTTCGCCTTGCCCGGCGAGCTCAAGGCCGATGACGATCTTGCCGGCCTGCCGCGGCCTAGCCCGACCAAGACGGCCAAGAGCCTTGGCAGCGCAACCTCCAACAAGCGCGAGATGTCGGCGGCCGCGATGGCCGAGCTGCCCGCGGTGCTGGCCTTCTATCATCGCGAGCTCGCCGCGCGCGGCTGGCAGGAGGACGGCAGCGCGCCGCTCGCGCCCGGCGACGAGGTGGCGATCAAGATCTCCAACACTGATGAAACCGGCGTGCTGCGGCTCGGCCGCAAATACGATTTCACCATGGTCAGCCTGACCGCGCAGGTGAAGGAATCCGCCCTCGCCGCCCGCGCCAAGGCGAAGAAGGAAGCCGACGAGAAGTTCCTTGGGGATGCGCTAGGTGCAGCCAAGCAGCTCATCGCTGCCGACGAAGCGCGGCGCAAGGTGCAGGCAGCCGCGCTGTCCGATGCGCCGCTCAATGCACTTGCGGGCAGCAACACGCCGGTGCCGCTGCCGGAGAACGCCGAGGGCGTGAAGTTCGAAGGCAGTGACGGCAGCCTCGAATTCTCGTCGACATCGAGCGTGAAGGCGCTGACCGCGTTCTACCGCGCCTCGCTGAAACCATTGGGCTGGACCGAGCGGCCTTCGGTCATCAACCAGCCCAACATGGCGATGCTGGAGTTTGCCAAAAGCGGCAAATCGATCTCCTTCACCGTGCTGCAGATGGGCCCCAGGGTGAGGGTCAGCGCCGAGGGAACGGGCCTCAAGGTCGCCGCCGCCAAGCCTGCGGATAAGCCTGCGGAGGTCCAGGCCAAGTCGTCCGAGCCGCTCAAGCCCGACAGCGAATCCCAGCTGCCGGCGCCGACGCAGCGGTCGTCGACCTCGCTCGCAACCACAAGACTGCCGGGCACGGAGACCCCGTTCCGCCGCGAGCTGGAAGCCAGCATCCCCGCCCCGCTCAGCGACGTGCTGGCGTTCTACCGCACCGAGCTCGGCAAGCTCGGCTGGCAGGAAAAGACCGAGGGCGCGACGGTCTCCGCGGAGCTTGCGCAGATCGACTTCACCTCGCCGCAGGGCCCGGCCGTGCTCAAGCTCGGCCGCGCCAGGGGCGAGACCACAGTCAATCTGGCGCAGAAGAATCCGGAGGCCGCGACCAAGGCGGACATCATGCCCAAGCCGGGCCAGGCCAGGGTCATGCTCGGCAATATCGGGCCGAAGGACGCATCGCTCACCATCAACAAGCAGACCATCAAGATCGCGGCCGGCGCCGGCGGCCCGCAATCGCCGAAGGGCCCGATGCTTGATCTCGCGCCCGGGACATACCAGTACGCGCTGCGCATGCCCGGCCGTCCGGCCCGCACCGAGACCCTCACGGTCGCCGCAGGCGATGCCTGGGGCCTGATGGTGGGTCCGACCGGCGAGGTGCTCCCGCTGCAGATGTATTGATCCATCGGGCCCCTGATGCGGAGACCGAACATGACGACGGTAAGGCGTGCGATGAGAGGTCCGGCACGGTGGTTGCTGCCGCTGTGCGGCCTCGCTCTCCTCGCGGGCGGTCTGGTCGCCGCAAGCGCCGGCGGATGGATACCGCATCCATCACCGCAAACTTCGACCGCACTCACACCGGCGGATCCCGACGCCGACCTGCCGGTGCCGAAGCAACACAACTCCTCCAGTTCCAACACCACCCATGTGACCGGCATCGAAATCCCGCTGCGGGTCGGACTCGAAGCCCATGTGCCGGCCGAGCTCAGCGCCGTGCTCGCCTTCTACCGCACGGAGCTCGCAAGGCGCGGCTGGGAGGAAAAGCCTGATGGCGCTGTGGTTGCTGCAGATCACGCCCGGCTCGCCTTCGTTTCCCCGAAGGGGCCGGCCACCCTGGAGCTCGGCCGCGCGAAGGGCGAGACCACAGTCGACCTGGTGCAACGGAATACGGAGGCTGTGGCCAAGGCCAATTTCCTGCCGATGCCAGGACAAGCGCGGCTGATATTCGGCTATCTAAGGCCAGACGTAGCTACGCTCACGATCAACGGTCAGACCATCAAGATCGCTGGCGGGGAAAATCATCCACAAACGCTGGATCTGCCGCCCGGCACGTATTCCTACGAGCTGCGCGCGTGGGGCCTCCTGCTGCGCACCGATACCGTCACCCTCGCCTCAGGCGAGGCCTGGAGCCTCAGCGACGACAAGAAGCCGTCCCAGATCTACTGACCCCGGAGGCCAATCCCGGGGCGCCATGGCGCCTCGGAACACGCTCCTTACCCCCCGCAAAATCCACGCCTTCGAGGGCCAAAAACAGGGTCTCGAATCGGGCTTTTCGCGAGCCTCGGAATCGGCCTTCACGCGCCTTGAAAACCGGCAGAAAAACCCTATCTGCTCAAAGGGTTGCCGGAAGATACTTTGCGCTAGGCGCAAGCGGTCTTTCATGGCACAAATAGGCTCGCAAATCAGCGCCTTTTGCGCCGCTGATTCGGGCGACATTTCGAAGGCCTCTCATGACAGAACCTGCTCGGCAGCCCGCTGCCGAAAACGAGCCCTCCAATCCGAGCGAATACGGTGCGGAATCGATCCGCGTGCTCAAGGGTCTCGACGCCGTCCGCAAGCGCCCGGGCATGTATATCGGCGACACCGACGACGGCTCGGGCCTGCACCACATGGTGTACGAGGTCGTCGACAACGCGATCGACGAAGCGCTCGCGGGCCACGCCTCGCGCGTCGACGTGATCCTCAACGCCGACAATTCCGTCACCGTCCGCGACGACGGCCGCGGCATTCCCGTCGACATCCACAAGGGCGAAGGCATCTCCGCGGCCGAGGTCATCATGACCCAGCTGCACGCCGGCGGTAAGTTCGACCAGAACTCCTACAAGGTCTCCGGCGGCCTGCACGGCGTCGGCGTCTCCGTCGTCAACGCGCTGTCGAGCAAGCTCGGCTTGCGCATCTGGCGCGACGACAAGGAGCACTACATCGAGTTCGCCCACGGCGATGCCGTGGCACCGCTGGTCGTGGTCGGCGATGCGCCGGGCAAGCGCGGCACCGAGGTGACGTTCCTCGCCTCGACCGAGACCTTCAAGAACATCGAATATGATTTCGCGACGCTCGAGCATCGTCTGCGCGAGCTCGCCTTCCTCAATTCCGGCGTCAACATCGCCCTCTCCGACATGCGACATGCGGTCGAGAAGCGCGAGGAGATGCACTATTCCGGCGGCGTCGAGGAGTTCGTCAAATATCTCGACCGCAACAAGAAGGCGCTGGTGCCGACGCCCATCATGGTGCGCTCGGAAGCCAACGGCATCGGCGTCGAGGCCGCTTTGTGGTGGAACGACAGCTACCACGAGAACGTGCTGTGCTTCACCAACAACATCCCGCAGCGTGACGGCGGCACCCATCTCGCCGGCTTCCGCGGCGCGCTGACGCGCCAGGTCAACGGCTATGCCGAGGCCAATGCGAAGAAGGAGAAGATCGCGCTCACCGGCGACGACTGCCGCGAAGGCTTGACGGCCGTGCTGTCGGTGAAGGTGCCCGATCCGAAATTCTCGTCGCAGACCAAGGACAAGCTGGTGTCCTCGGAAGTGCGTCCCGTGGTCGAGAACGTCCTCAACGAGGCGCTCCAGGCCTGGTTCGAGGAGCACCCGAGCGAAGCCAAGATGATCGTCGGCAAGGTGATCCAGGCCGCGGCGGCCCGCGAGGCTGCGCGAAAGGCGCGCGAGCTGACGCGCAAGAGCCCGCTGTCGGTCTCATCGCTGCCCGGCAAGCTCGCCGACTGCCAGGAAAAGGATCCGGCCAAGTCCGAGCTGTTCATCGTCGAGGGTGACTCGGCAGGCGGCAGCGCCAAGCAGGGCCGCAACCGCGAATTCCAGGCGGTGCTGCCGCTGCGCGGCAAGATCCTCAACGTCGAACGCGTCCGCCCCGACAAGATGCTGTCATCGGAGCAGATCGGCACGCTGATCACCGCGCTCGGCACCGGCATCAGCGACGACTTCTCGGTCGAGAAGCTGCGCTATCACAAGATCATCGTGATGACGGACGCCGACGTCGACGGCGCCCACATCCGCACGCTGCTGCTGACCTTCTTCTACCGGCAGATGCGCGACATCATCGACGGCGGCTATCTCTATATCGCCCAGCCGCCGCTCTATAAGGTCTCACGCGGCAAGTCCGAGCAGTATCTGAAGGACGAGCGCGCGCTGGAAGACTATCTGATCGACGCCGGGCTCGATGACTGCGTGTACATCCCCGGCACCGGCGGCGACCGCTCGGGGCGCGATCTGCGCGCGCTGGTCGACGATGCCCGCGTGGTCCGCAGCATCCTGCGCAATCTGCACAGCCGCTATAACCGCAAGGTGGTCGAGCAGGCCGCCATCACCGGCGTGCTGAACAAGTCGATCTACGGCAATCCGGAGAATGCCGCGGCCGCCGCACAATACATCGCGAACCGCCTGGACAACCAGGCCGAGGAAGTCGAACGCGGCTGGGTGGGCCAATTCGTCGAGGGCCAGGGCTTCCTGTTCGAGCGCACCGTGCGCGGCGTCAAGGAAGCGGCCATGATCGACGATGCGCTGCTCGGCTCCGCCGAGGCCCGCAAGCTCGACGAGTACACGACCAAGCTCCAGGACGTCTATGCGCGCTCCGGCAAGCTGCGGCGGAAGGACAGCGAGCACGTGGTCCATGGCCCGTCGGACCTGTTCGAGGCGGTGACCGACTCGGGGCGCAAGGGCATCACGCTGCAGCGCTACAAAGGTCTCGGCGAGATGAACCCGGAGCAGCTCTGGGAGACCACGCTCGACACCGAGGTGCGCTCGCTGCTGCAGGTGAAGGTCAAGGAGGTCGACGAGGCCGACGACATCTTCACCAAGCTGATGGGCGACGTGGTCGAGCCCCGCCGCGATTTCATCCAGGAACACTCGCTAAGCGCGACGATCGATATCTGAGGCTGGTTGACCCCCGATGGGGCGTCATCCTCGGTGCAACCTCTCCCGCTTGCGGGAGAGGTCGGCGCGTAGCGCCGGGTGAGGGCTTTCACCGCTTGGGGATTGTCCCGTTGCGGCGACACCCTCTCCCCAGCCCTCCCCCGCAAGCGGGGGAGGGAGCGCACCTGCGCTTGCGGCAAACATCACTCCCCTGAACCTCCCCACCCGCCATCGCGACGAAGTAGCGTGCCCCATCGGCCGCCTGCCGCGTTGCCCGACGCGAATTTCACGCAGCTCGCTGACGAAAGCGCCGGAGCCAAGGTGAGAGCCGGCGCGATGAACCTGAAGGCAGATCTTGGAAGAGGTCCGAGCGACATGTTGCGGATTTTAGCTGAGCAGCGCCAAATGTACGTGCAGCAGGTCTTCGAAATGGCCGAACTCTTCGGCTTCGAAACCCGCAACAAGCATCGCATCCGCGATGAAAATGGCCGCGATCTGCTCTATGCGGCCGAACAGCAAAAGGGATTTCTCGGCTTCCTCGGGCGCCAGGCATTTGGGCATTGGCGCTCCTTTGAGGTTCACTTTTTCGACGGCGCCCGACAGCCGGTCATGCGCGGGATTCATCCCTTCCGCTGGTTCTTTCAATGTCTGGAGCTGCGTTCGCGCGACGGCCGCCTCATCGGAACCATCGAGCGCCAGTTTTCGATTCTCACCAAGACCTTCCACGTGCACGATGCGCAGGGGAGAGTGGTGCTCGAAGTCAGTTCGCCATTTTGGCGCGTATGGACCTTTCCGTTCATGCGCGGAGGGCGAGAACACGCGCGCGTTGCGAAAAAATGGTCCGGCCTCGGCGCTGAACTTTTCACCGACCGTGATAATTTTCTGGTGGAGTATTTGGAACGCAGCCTGACAGAAGATGAGCGAGCGCTGGTTCTCGCAGCTGCGATCTACATCGATCTCATGTACTTCGAAGCCAAAGGCGAGGGCGGCGCAATCAATTTGTTCCGCAATTGAAGCGCGGTGTAACCTCTCCCGCTGGCGGGAGAGGGAGAGCAGACCGCCTTCGCGGCAACAATCGAGCCCCATTCCCACCCGTTCTCGCCCCCCTGAACCTCACCACCCGCCATCGCGACGAAGTGGCATAACCCGCAAGGCCCATTTCGGCCGGGAAGTGTCACGCCATGACCGCCTCTGCAACGACCAGTTCCGCCGTGCCATCCCGCCGTCTCGGTATCATCGGCAGCATTGTCGGGGTGCTGGCGCTGATGGCGGCTGTGCTGCCGCATTGGGTCGTGCCGATCGTGTTTCCGCCGCCGCCGGCGGACAAAGTGATCGTCGACACCGGGCATCGTATCAAGGACCGCATCGTCGCGAAGGTGAAGGGCGTGGAGTATCAGGCTCCCAAGCCTGAAAAATCGGCTGGACGAAGCTGGAGTGAAACCGCATCAGTCACCGCGATCTCGCTCGGCCTGCTCGCCATCCTGCTTTCGGTGCTCTCGCTGATCTTCCGGGAAGAACGGCTCCTTGCCGCCGTCGCCGCCACGCTCGGCACCGGCGCCATCGCAATCGAAATCTCCTTCTTCATGATGGGGGCGCTGATCCTGATCGCGATCCTCTATGTGATCGGGAATATCATCGGGCTGTTCTGAGTGACCGAAGGCCTGGCCACCACAAGCACCGTCCTCATCCTGTGAGGAGCCCGCGACAGCGGGCGTCTCGAAGGATGGCCGGGGACGACATCCGGGCCTGCATGGTTCGAGACGCGCGTTCCGCGCTCCTCACCATGAGGGTTTTACAGGCTCGCTGGGGTTCACCGGTCTCTCCAGCGTAGCCAGCGCAATTGCTACCGCGGTCAAATCTCTGTAGTTTCCGCCCGAAACAGGCCCGCCCACCCCATCAGGACAGCGAGAATCCATTTGGCGCCCATCCAGTACATCGTCGAGGGCGGTCACCGGCTCTCGGGCTCGATCGAGCCGTCCGGCAACAAGAACTCGGCGCTGCCGATCATCGCCGCCGCCCTGCTCACCGAGCATCCGGTGACGCTGGAGAACGTGCCGCGGATCCGCGATACCGAGACGCTGGTCGAGCTGATCCGCTCGGTCGGTGCGTCCGCGGAATGGACCGGGCGCAACACGCTTCACATCCACGCCAAGAGCATCCGCGCCGCCGACCTCGACCCCGAGCTGTGCGTCCGTATCCGGGCCTCGATCCTGCTCGCGGGTCCCCTGCTGGCCCGCTGCGGCGAAGTGATGCTGCCGCCGCCCGGTGGCGACGTCATCGGCCGGCGACGGCTGGACACCCATGTGCTGGCGCTCGAGCAGCTCGGCGCCAAGGTCACCGCGACCGACCGGCTCGAATTCCGCGCGGCCAGGCTCGCCGGTGCCGACGTGTTCCTGGACGAGCCGAGCGTGACCGCGACCGAGAACGCGCTGGTGGCGGCGGTCGCCGCGGACGGCGTCACCATCTTGCGCAACGCGGCCTCCGAGCCGCATGTGCAGGACCTCGCCAACTTCCTGGTCGCGCTCGGCGCTAGAATCGAGGGCATCGGCACCAACACCATGGTTATCCATGGTCCGGCGACACTGGGAGAAGCGACCTACCGGATCCAGCCCGACCACATCGAGGTCGGCTCGCTGATCGGCCTTGCCGCCGTGACGCGCTCACAGCTGCGCATCGTACGATCAGGCGTCGAGCATCTGCGCTCGATCCGCATGGGCTTTGAGCGGCTCGGCATCGTCTGCCGCGTCGAGGGCGACGATCTCATCGTGCCCTCGAACCAGACATTGAAGATCCAGGACGATTTCGGCGGCCATGTGCCGAAGCTCGAGGACCAGCCCTGGCCGGCTTTTCCTGCCGATTTGATGTCGATCGCGATCGTCACCGCCACGCAATGCGAGGGCGTGATCCTGATGTTCGAGAAGATGTTCGAATCCAGGATGTTCTTCGTCGACAAGCTGATCGCGATGGGCGCGCGCATCGTGCTGTGCGACCCGCACCGCGCCATCATCGCAGGCCCGAGCCGCCTGCGCGGCGCCTCGATGATCTCGCCCGACATCCGCGCCGGCATGGCGATGCTGCTCGCCGCGGTCTGCGCCGAGGGCACCTCCACGATCAACAATGCCGACCAGATCGAGCGCGGCTATGAGCGCATCGAGGAACGGCTTAACGCGCTGGGCGCCAAGATCAAGCGCGTGCCTGAAAGGAAGAGCTGAGGCTCTTTCTTCCTTCTCCCCTTGCGGGAGAAGATGGCATAGGCGGCCTTTGGCCGCCGTTCTTAAGAACGCCGATGCTTTGCATCGGCTACGGCGCCAGATGAGGGGTTCTATCCACTCGCAAGATAGCTCGTGAGGATAGAGACCCCTCACCCGTCTCGCCGCTATGCGGCGAGCCACCCTCTCCCACGAGGGGAGAGGGAAAGCCGCACCTCGCACAGTATCGTAGGGTGGGCAAAGCGAAGCGTGCCCACGCTTCTGTTGCAATATTGGAGAGGACGTGGGCACGGCGCAAGTGCGCCTTTGCCCACCCTACGATATCGAGCAAGCGGAGAGAGCCGGGGCCATGTTTTCGACGTGTGGCTGTGCTAATGAGCCGCCATGCTCGACACCGTCCAACATCGTGCGCAGCCGCAAGCCGGCGTGCCGCAGGGCCATCTCGCCGACGAGTTCGGCGAGACGCTGCGGCTGGCCGTGCCGATGATGCTGACGCAGCTCGGGCAGATCGCGATGATCACGACCGATCTCGCGATGATCGGACACCTCGGCGAGAGCGCGGTCGCCGCGGCCGCGCTGGCGCATACGGTCTATTTCGTCAGCTTCACCTTCGGGCTCGGGCTGATGTCCGCGGTGTCGCCGCTGGCGGCGCAGGCGTTCGGCGCCGGCGATGTCAGGCGGATCCGCCGTTCCCTGCGCGTCGGGCTGTGGGCCGCGCTGCTGATCTCGCTGCCGATGATGGCTTCGCCGCTCTATGGCGAGCAGATCCTGCTTGCGCTCGGCCAGGTGCCGCAATCGGCCGCGTTGGCGCAGCGCTACCTGAACGGTCTCGCCTGGGGCATCGCGCCGGCGCTCGGTTTCATCGCGCTGCGCAGCATGATGAGCGCGGTGAACCGGCCGCAGGCGCCGCTGTGGATCACGGTCGCGGCGATCCCGATCAATGCCGCGCTGGTCTATGCGCTGATCCACGGCCGGTTCGGGCTGCCGGAGCTCGGCCTGTTCGGCGCGGGCCTTGGGACCACGCTGGTCAATCTCGGCACCTTCCTCGCAGCGCTTGCCATCGCGGGACTGCGCAAACCGTTCGCCGACTATCATCCGCTTGCCCGTCTCTGGCGGATCGACTGGCCCTTGATGCGCCAGCTCGTCGCGGTCGGCGCGCCGATCTCGTTCTCCCTGCTGCTGGAATATGGCCTGTTCTCCTCGGCCGCGCTGCTGATGGGGCTGATCTCGACCACGGCGCTCGCCGCGCACCAGATCGCGCTCCAGGTCACCGCCGTGCTGTTCATGGTGCCGCTCGGCATCGGCATGGCGGCAACGGTGCGGGTCGGCCATGCCTTCGGCCGCGACGACATGGTCGCGGTGAGGCGCGCGGGGCTCGTCGCAGCCGTGCTCGGGATCGCCTTCGTCTCGGCCCTGACCATCGCGATCGTTCTCGGCCGCTACGAGCTCGGACGGCTGTTCTTCGGCCGCAGCGAGGCCAGCGCGGCAACGGTCGAGCTGACGGCGACGCTGCTGCTGGTCGGCGCGAGCTTCTTCATCGCCGACGGCCTGCAGACCATCATGGGCGGCGCGCTGCGCGGCATCAACGACACACGAATGACGCTGGTGTTCGCGGCGATCGGCTATTGGTGCGTCGCTTTCCCCATCGGCTGGGTGCTGGCCTTCAACGCCCACCTTGGCGCAGTCGGGGTCTGGATCGGATTCTCGATCGGCTCGTTCGTCTATGCCGGCCTTCTGATCTTGCGCTTCCGGATGCTGACGCGCAAACTGGCGGGATGATCGGGACGGTCCGCGAAGTCACCCCCAATGTCGACGCCGGTGCGGTGCTGGCAGGCGCGCAGTTCATCGATGCGTTTCGCGTCGAGATCGGCACGGCGACAGTCAGCGCCCGCGAGGCCTGCATCCGCATGGTGCTGCACGGCCCGCGCTGGATCGACGTGCTGCTGCGCCTCCGCAACATTCTGGTGACACCGTTCGGGCTGAAGACATCGGGCGAAGGCGCGCCGGCGCCGCACGGCCTGATCGGCCTGTTTCCGGTGGTGAGCGAGACGCCCGAGCGGCTGGTCGCCGGCTTCAACGATTCTCATCTCGACTTCCGCCTCGTCGTCGATGTCGCGGGCGATGCCGCCAGCCGCCAGGTGACCTCGACCACGCTGGTGCGCACGCATAATCTGCTCGGCCGCACCTATCTCACCCTCATCATGCCCTTCCACAAGATCGTGGTCCGCGGCATGATGGGACGCATCGTGGAGCCGGCGCGATGACGCTGTCCATCGACCTCTTCTACTCCTACCGCAGTCCCTTCAGCTATCTGGCCCTGCCCAAGACACTGAAGCTCGTCGCGGAGTACGACCTCGCGGTGAATTTGCGGCCGGTCTATCCGCTCGCGGTCCGCGTGCCCGGATTCTTCAAGAAGGCCAGCCCGAACTTCATTCGCTACGTGGTGCTCGACAGCACGCGCGTGGCGCAGCACGAAGGCATTCCGTTCCGCTTTCCCCGGCCCGATCCGATCGTGCAGGACATGATGACGCTCGATGTCGCGGCCGAGCAGCCCTACATCCACCGCCTGACCCGGCTCGGCGCGATGGCGCAGCTCGAGGGACGCTCGCTCGCCTTCACCGACGCGATCGCGCGCGTGCTGTGGGACGGTTCGGTCTTGGGGTGGAACGAGGGCGATTACCTCGCGCGCGCGGCCGAGAAGGCCGGCTTCGATCTCGCCGCGATGGATGAAGCGATCACCGCCGATCCGGATCGCTATGAGCAGGTGATCGCGGAGAACGAGAAGAACCACGCCGCGTCAGGCCATTGGGGCGTGCCGACCTTCGTGTTCGAGAACGAGCCGTTCTTCGGCCAGGACCGCATCGACCTCTTGGTCTGGCGCATGCAGGGCAAGGGACTCGCGCGGCGCCAGCCCGGCTGACGTGAACCGGTTTCTTCGAGCTAGCGACTGAGACGTGGCGCCCCGATGCCGGCGGCGCCTCTGGAGGTCGCATGCAACTGGCAAAATTCTTCCATCGCCCGCCCGGCGACGACGATCGCGAGCTGGTGCTGATCCCGGGCGACGATCCCAGGGTGATCGGCGTCCGCATGAACCGGGAGGACGACCCGGACTCGGAGCAATATCTGCGCGAGGAATTTTCCGACATTGACGACGCCGCCGCGGCCTTCCGCCGCCATGCCGCCGAGCTCGTTGCGTCCGGCTATGTCGAGACCAGCCATACCAACTACACGCTGCGCGACCTCGGACCTGATCCTCAGGCCAAGCCGGGCTGGCAGAAGGGCCTCGATGAGCTGATGATCCAGGTGCTCGGTTCGCCGCTGGCCGAGCAGGCGAAGCAGATCGCAGCGCTCAGGGGCACGCCGGCCGAGCACGAGCCGCTTTATCTGTTGCTCGCCGCCGATCACGGCAAGACCGCAGGCGAGGACTTCGCGCAGACCCTGCGCTATGCCGAGCAGGCGCGCGACGCGCTCAACGCACGGCGGGCTTCCGGACAGGCGCATTATGCATGGTCCATCACAGAGCAAGAGCTCGAGGGAGAGATTCTGGAATTGCTGAGCGGCCTCTATCTTCTCGCCAGCAACCCGGCCGCTTCGCTGGCGATCATCGAGCATTTGTGCCGGACCGCCCCGAGCCATGATCGCATTCGCCAGCGCGCCGACCTTCTCTGCGGCTTCTTTCCCGAACGGCGGGAGGAGGCCTTCGACGACGCCTATCAATGGTCGCGCTTCGGCGGCTACGACGTCATCCTGCTGTTTCCCGAATATGCGGAATATGTAGCGCGGCGCAAGGCGGGGGCATCGGCCAAGGGCTGGCGCTGGAGGCCCGCCACACCGATCAACGACGCGGACATCAGCGCCGCGGAGCAGACGCTCGGCGTCCGGCTGCCCGACGACTATCGCGACTTCCTGCGGACCCGGGGCGAGACCGAACTGCTGGTTCGCCTGCCCGAATCCTCTTCCGAGCTGCGCTTCTATGCGCCGGGCGAGCTCGCCACGCAGCTGCGCAATGTCCTCGACTTCATCGCCTATTCAGAGGACGAGCTCGAAGAGGCCTGCGCCTATTTCCGGAAGGCGTACGGCGTTTCATTGAAGCACCTGATTCCGATCGCCGAACCCTCGCAGCTCAGCCGCTGCCTGCTGCTCCATCTCGAGCCCGGCGAGCGCTACGGCTGGTGCTTCCAATGGGATCACGACGGCGCCTGGGAGCTGGAGCAGAAGCAGCCGAGTTTCGACGTTGCGTTGAAGGCGCTGACCGACGGCATCGAGCGCCGCGATGCAACGCAGCTCGCGTTCTTCGATCTTTAGAGAATCACTCCGCCACGCGCACGGACTTGTCTCTCGCGGCCTCCGACCATTCGCCGACGACGCGGTCGAGATCGCAGAGATTCTGGTGCATCTGCTCCAGGGAGAAGCCGAGCGCGAAGAAGCGCTCGGCGGTGTCGCCGGGCTGGCCGCGGATCAGTCCGTCATGACGGACGGACGCGACCGCCTCGGCGTAATGCTGGAGCGCGACGTGGACCGGATGGATCGGCGGTGCGCCCGCGCCTTCGCGCAAGGCGCTAGCTGCCGAACGCAGGAAGCGCGCGATCACGGTCGAGACTTCCGTCAGGGGCGCAGCTAGCCGCATCTGCACCTCGACCGGCAGCGGCACCACCGTGGCGCGGCCGATCATCACGACGTCATGGCGGAGCCGCAGCACGGTGCGCAGCAGCGGGCCGGTGTCGGGTCCGCTCGACAGCCGCGCGGCGCGCTCGCGCTCGGCTTCGGCGCCGATGGCATTCATGCCGACCATGGCCGTGCCGATGCCGTCCTGGATCCGGTGCAGCGCGTCGTTGTCGCGGCCGCGCGTCAGGCCAGCGAGCAATTCGGTCAAGGCATCCGCGATCAGTTCGAGCAGCGCGGCCGCGGCGGCACGGATCTGCCGCACGGCGCGCGAGGGCAGCACCAGGAACGAGACCAGGAGGCCCGTGATGGCGCCGACGCCGACCTCGCTGACGCGGTCGATCGCCGAGGTCATGGGATCGGAGTGGTGCATGGTCGGGACGAGCAGCACGATGATCGCAGTCACCGTCGCCGCGTTGAGACTTGGGTTGATCGCGGCGACAAAGGCCAGCGGCGCGACCGCCAGCACCAGCAGCCCCAACAGGCCCGCCTCGGTGGAATAAGGAATCAGGATCGCGATGGCGCCGCCATAGATGGCGCCGCCGATGGTGCCGAGCACATAGTCGCGCGTCGCCTTCAGCGAGCGGCCGACGCTCATCTGGGTCACGATCAGCGAGGTCAGCACCGCCCAGAGCGGCAATAGCAGATGCAGCGCGGTGGCGATCGCATAGGCGGCAACCGCGGCCACCGTGACCCGGATCGCGAGCCCTATTTGCGTTCGCCGCGACCGGATCCGCTCGAACACCTTTCCTGCGAATGCCATGCTCGACTACCCCGGTCCGATCCTCATACGCCCAAGCAAAAGCATAGCTGATGCCCGCGGCCGCAAGGCCGCTTGAAAGGCCAAATCAGCCCGCCTAACTTGCCCGCCAAAACGAGGAAACACGATGGCCCACGAAACCGCAACGCTCGCCGCCTATGTCTTCAATCTGAAATACCAGGATATTCCGGCGGAAGTGCTGGAGCGCGCAAAAGTGCTGACGCTGGACTTTCTCGGCAGCGCGATCCGGGCACGGCGCGAGGCGGAATCGACCCCGTCGATGCTGAAGATGCTGGAGGCGCTGGCGCTCGACACCCGGGGCGAGTCCACCGTGTTCGGCGATGCCAAGACCTGGACGCCCGCGGTCGCGGCGCTGCTCAACGGCGCGCTCGGCCATTCCCTCGACTTCGACGATACCCACGCCGATTCCTCGCTGCATCCGAGCGCACCGGTGGTTCCGGCCGCCTTCGCCGTCGGCGAGATGGTCGGCGCGTCGGGCCGCGACGTGCTGACCGCGATCGTCGCGGGCTATGAGGTCTGCTGCCGGCTCGGCAATGCGCTCGACCCGACCTCGCATTATGCGCGCGGCTTCCACCCGACCGCGACCGCCGGCACCTATGGCGCGGCCGCGGCGGCCGGCAAGCTGTTCGGCCTGTCCGAGCAGCAGCTGATCGCCGCGTTCGGCGTCTCCGGCAGCCAGGCCGCAGGCTCGCTGCAGTTCCTGATGAACGGCGCCTGGAACAAGCGCTACCAGGTCGGCGCCGCCGCGATGAACGGCGTGATCGCCGCGACGCTGGCGCGCAACGATTTCGTCGGCGCGACCGAATCGGTCGAGGGCAAGCACGGCCTGCTCGCCGGCTACACCGACGATGCGCATCCGGACAAGGCCGTCGCCGAGCTCGGCAGGACCTACGAGACCATGAAGATCGGCGTAAAACCCTATCCGAGCTGCCGCTACACCCATGCCGCGATCGACGCGCTGATCGCGATGCGGCGCGAGCACAATCTGACGCCGGACCAGGTCAAGCGCGTCGAGATCGGCCTGCACCGCAACGGCATCACGCTCACCGGCGATGCCGCGACCAAGCGGCATCCGCGCTCGATCGTCGGCGGCCAGTTCTCGATGTTCTTCACCGGTGCGCTCGCGCTCGACCAGGGCTCGTTCGGCTGGGACGACTATGGCCGCCTTGGGGACGCCGCCATCGACGCGCTCGCCGACAAATTCGACGTGGTGCAGGACGACCGCCTCGAGATCGGCCGCACCCATCCCTTCGGCGCGCGGGTGAGTATCACCACGGATGACGGCGTGCATGAGCGGCTCTATGCCGATCCGTCCGGAGAGCCGAATTCGTTTCCGGATACGCAGGCGATGCAGCAGAAGTTTTTGACGCTGGCGCGACCCGTGCTGAACGCGCGTGCGGAGAAGTTCGCCGACGCGATCATGACGCTGGAGCGGTTCGATCGCGTGGCCAAGGCGACGGAATTGGGGAGGTAGGAGAGCCGCGGCCGTTTCTTACCCTCCCCTGGAGGGGGAGGGTCGGCACGTGATCGAGCAAAGCGAGATTGCGTGACGGGGTGGGGTGATCTCTCCACTCGGGCAGTGTTCGTCGCGGAGAGACCGTCACCCCATCCCGCTCGCGCTTCGCGCGATCGACCCTCCCCCTCCAGGGAGGGTAAGAAAGACCTCAATTCATCCCTGCCACCTTGCCCTTCTCGCGCGTCGCCGCCACCACATCGCGCACGAGATCGAACACGCCGTCGGCTTGCGGCGGCCAGTTCGGCGAGCGGCCGAGCCGAACGATCACCAGCTTCTCCGACGGGATCACGATGGTGTACTGCCCGATCGTGCCCTTGGCGAAGAAGGCATCGCGCGGCCAGCCGTGTTCGATGCGAAATTTTGCGCCAAAGCTGTTGCCTTGATTGGTCCAGAAGCCGGCACCGATGCCGACCCACGCGTTCGGCGTGGGCGTAGCGGTGTAATTCACCCAGCCCTCGGGGAGGATGCGCTTGCCGCCGGCGACGCCGTCATCGAGATAGAGCTGGCCGAAGCGCGCCCAGTCGCGTGCGGCGGCGAGCATCTCGCCTGATCCTTCGATCGTGCCGGAGCCATCGAGCTGAAGGACGACATGGCGCATGCCAAGCGGCGCGAACAATTCGCGGTGCGCGAAGCGCAGCGCGGCTTCGGGTGTGCCGCCGGCGGCAATGCGGATCAGATGCGAGAGGATGAGGCTATTGCCGTCGTGATAGTTCCACGCGGTGCCGGGCGCGGTCTCGAGCGGGATGGTCTCGGCATAGGCGGCCATGTCCGTCTCCACGAACTTCATCCGGTTGACCGGCTCGAAGATCGAACCGAGCGAGGCCTCCAATGAGCTGCCGAGCGCGAGACCCGCGGTGTGGCGCAGCAGCTGATCGACGGTGATGGCATGGCGCGGATCATCGGGATCTTTCCAGGCCGCAACCGGCGCGGGGCCGTCGAGCTTCAGCTTGCCCTGCCGCACGAGGATTCCGGTGAGCGCCGAGATCACCGATTTCGTCATGGAGAAGCCGAGCAGCGGCGTCTCAGGCCCGATTCCGTCGGCGTAGCGCTCGGCGATGACGCGGCCGGCCTTCATCACGACGACCGCGCGGGTGCGGCGGTAAGGCGGCTGCGCGGGTTCGGTGAAGGCACGGTCGAGCGCGGCAGCCAGCTCGGGGCTTTGCGGCGGCACGATCGAAGGCGCGGCTATCTCGGGCAACAACGCCGGCTGCCTGTCGTCCGCCGGCGGCTCGACGGCGGCAATTCCAGCGCCGTGCTCGAGCGTGCAGCCGAGGCCCTCGCGATAGACGGCATGGCTGCGGCCAAGGCCGAACAGCGTCACCGTGACGTCCTTGCGCACGCGATCGACCCTGTACTCCATCGCCCAGGTGATCAGGTTGGTCCCGGGCATGGCGTCGGTGGTCTCGGTGAAGTTGCGCCTGGGATCGAGGCCGGAGACGAACGTCTCGGAGCAGAGGATGTCGGCGACGAAGCCGGTGGCGATCCTGGGCACGTCGCGGGCCCGGGCGACGCCGAGCGCGAGGCCGGCAGCGGCGATGGTGGCGGTGAGGAGGACGATCTTGCGGCGGCGGGTCACGGGCTTTCTCCGGCTTCGAGAGGTGTGGCGAGAGGAAGCGGGATGCGGACGGTGGATGCTCGCCGGATTTGGAAAATGGGTTGGCCGGAATTGGGCGCGGGCTGGTTGATTTTGGAATAAGTGCGCTATTTCAACTCCATAGAGTCGCGATGTCGCCGGGACGGTGGTGCGCTCCCTCTCCCCGTCCTTACGGGGAGAGGGTCGGGGTGAGGGGCCTCTCTCCGCGCATGAGACGGCAGTGAGACCTGTACCCCCTCACCCGGATTGCATCTTCGATGCAATCCGACCTCTCCCCGCAGGCGGGGAGAGGTTAAGAGGCCTCAAGCCGCGCCGATATTGAGCCGCCGGTACTCCGTCGGCGTCACGCCGGTGACCGCCTTGAAGGCGCGGTTGAACGGCCCCAGCGACTGGAAGCCGGCGTCCATGGCGATGGTGATGACGGGGACCTCGGCCTGGGCGGGATCGGCGAGCGCGGCCTTGGCTTCCTCGATCCGGTGGTTGTTCAGGAACACATTGAAGTTGCGATAGCCGAGCCGCTGGTTGATCAGCCGGCGCAACCGGTATTCGGGAATTTTCAGCCGGCCAGCCAGCACGCCGATGGTGATGTTCTCCTGGCGATAGATCCGCTCGTCCGCCATCAGCCGCATCAGGGCATCGATGAGTTTCTGGTCGGCGGCGTCCTCGGCCACGGGCTGACTGAAAACAATCGGCGGCGCCGGCTCGGCCGCGGCTGGAAACAGATCCGCCCCGTCAACGCGCATCATGGCATAGACGATTCCCGCGACGATGCAGGCGAGCACGCCGGCATTGATGGTTTCGGCAACATCGCCGACGTGGTGGCCGGCGACGGCGATCTGGAGCACCGCGTTCAGCCCGCCATAGAGCGCGGTTGCGCAGACGATGAAGACGCGAACGCGGCGGCGGCGCTCGACCAGATCGGCCGGCCAGGAGGCGATCATCTGCCCGACCGCAAGCGCGATGAAACCGAGCACGATCAGATTGACCACCGTCACCGAGAACCGCACATGGCCGCTGGGTGCAATCCAGACGCAGCCTGCGAAGCTGAAGGCCGTCACCAGCGCCCAGACCCATCCGTGCCACCAGCGGAGGCGAAACTCGTCGTCGAACAGGGAGCGTGTGAACAGCCAGAACACCACGATGCCGCCGGTCGACAACGCAATCAGCGGTGCATGCAGGAGCGGGATCGGTGACGTGACGTCCACCGAATAGCTCGCCGCGTGCGCGGCCGAGCCCAGCGCGAACGCCGCGGCGAGACGAGCTGTGAGCACTTTGCGAAAGTCCTGCAACAGCGACGCCGCCAGCATCAGCAGCAGCGCAACGGACGCGGCGCGAAAGGCAAGCTCGGTTGCGGCGAGTGTCATCGGGCGATGCGATTGGTCGCGGTTGAAATCAGCCGAACATCGGTCGTTGGGCTCATTTTTTCAAGGACCATCCGCATCCACAACTGTCATCGCCCGGTTTCATAGATCGTAGGGTGGGCAAAGCGAAGCGTGCCCACCGTTCTTCTCGATCGGAGAAAGATGGTGGGCACGGCGCTGACGCGCCTTTTGCCCACCCTACGGCTGGATGCCGCGGGGCATGACAACGGAGCCTTTCTCGCGACGGCGATGCGAATTCCTGCTACCATCGCGGCCAAGAAAGTCAAAAAGGAGCCACCCCATGAGCTGGATGCCCGACAACGATCCCGTGCTCGGCGATCCCAAATCCTGCGACGCGCTCGACCTCGTCATCGTGCCGCGCACCCGCGACCTCGGCGATGGCTTTGCGGTGCGGCGCGCGCTGCCGCATGGCAAGCGGCAGATGGTCGGGCCCTTCATCTTCTTCGATCATTTCGGGCCGGTGCAGTTCGTCTCCGGCAAGGGCATGGACGTGCGGCCGCATCCGCATATCGGGCTCGCCACCGTCACGTATTTGTTCGACGGCGCGATCATGCATCGCGACAGCGAAGGCAATGTCCAGGAGATCGCGCCCGGCGCGATGAACCTGATGACGGCCGGGCGCGGCATCGCGCATTCCGAACGCACGCCGGATGCGCAGCGCGCCGCGGGCCAGAAGATGCTGGGCCTGCAAAGCTGGATCGCACTGCCGGCCGGGTCCGAAGAGATCGTGCCGTCGTTCCAGCATTATGCGGCGGGCGATCTGCCGATGATCTCCGAGCGCGATTTTACCGCTCGCGTGATCGCGGGCTCGTCCTTCGGCATCGCCTCGCCCGTGTCGATGGTGTCGCCCTGGTTCTACACCGAGGTCACGGCGGCCCAGGGCGCGAGCGTGCCGCTCGACCCCGACCATGAGGAACGCGCGATTTACCTCGTCGACGGCGAGGTCGAGATTGCGAACGAGCGCTATGAGGGGCCGCGACTCCTGATCTTCCGGCCGGGCGACCGCATCACCGTGAAGGCGCTCAAGGCGACGCGGATGATGTTTCTCGGCGGCGATGCATTGGAAGGCCCGCGCCACATCTGGTGGAATTTCGTCTCCTCCAGCAAGGAGCGGATCGAGCAGGCCAAGCAGGACTGGAAAACCGGCCGCTTCGCCGCAGTTCCGCAGGAACATGAGTTCATTCCGCTGCCGGAATAGGCTAATCCGGTCTCCGGCCGTGCCATCAGGCGCGGCCGGATGTCCTGTCTTCAGCCTTCTGCCCGAAAGCTCTGCCGATGACCGCCATGCTCTCCAGCGACCTGCCCCTGACCAAGATCGGCCGCGGCAAGGTGCGCGATATCTACGCCGTCGACGATGATCGCCTGCTGCTGCTGACCACCGATCGCATCAGCGCCTTTGACGTCGTGATGGGCGAGACCATTCCGATGAAGGGCGCGGTGCTGACGCAAATCAGCGCGTTCTGGTTTGGCAAGCTCGAGGGCGTGGTGCCGCATCACATGATCAGCGCCGACACCGACGAGATCATCGCGGCCGTGCCGGCCTTGAAGCCGCACCGCGCCGAGATCCTCGGCCGCGCCATGCTGTCCCGCCGCACCACCGTGTTTCCGATCGAATGCGTGATCCGCGGCTATCTCTCGGGCTCGGCCTGGAAGGAATATGCCGGCTCCGGCGCGCTTGCCGGCGAGAAGCTGAAACCGGGCCTCGTCGAAAGCGAGAAGATGGAGCCTTCGATCTTCAGCCCGGCGACCAAGGCCGAGACCGGCCATGACGAGAACATCACCATCGCGAAGATGCGCGAAGTGGTGGGCGACGAGGTCGCCTACACGCTCGAGAGCATGACGCGCGCGATCTACACGCTCGGCGAGGAGCTGGCCCGCGAGCAGGGCATCATCATCGCCGACACCAAGTTCGAGTTCGGGCGCGACAAGGACGGCCGCATCATCCTGATCGACGAGGTGATGACACCGGATTCCTCGCGCTTCTGGGCGGTCGATGCCTACAAGCCCGGCCAGCCGCAGGCGAGCTTCGACAAGCAGCCGCTGCGCGACTATCTCGATGTCGAGCGCCGCGCCGGCCGCTGGAACGGCGACGCCCCGCCGCCGCCGCTGCCGGCGAGCGTGGTGGAGGCGACCAGCAAGCGGTATCTGGAAGCGTATCGGCGCGTGACGGGGACGGAGCTGAAGATTTAGGCTTCGGCCTCGCCTCTCGCTCCGTCATTGCGAGCGTAGCGAAGCAATCCAGAGTCCCTCCGCGGAGACAGACTGGATTGCTTCGCTACGCTCGCAATGACGTGGAGAGGTCGGTGTTCCTCGTCGTCCCGGCGAAAGCCGGGACCATACCGCGGAATCTATCGATAAAGCTCGTTCCCGGTACCGACCATTTCACTGCAAGTCTTCGTCAAACTTCTCCCTGTGGTTATGGGTCCCGGCCTTCGCCGGGACGACGATGAAGGCGATGGCTTCGGTTTTTCCCGTCCACCATATGATTGAGCGTTCACACGCCGTGAGCGGCAGTGCCCGCAAAAACTGTCGGATACTTCATAGTTCCACGAATCCTGTTGCGCTAAGCCTCCAATCGTCTACGTCTCGGACGGAGTTTCCCAAGGAGCGAGCGCAACGGCGTGACCGATCCAGCGATTACCTTCAGTCCGGCTCCGCGGTTCAATCCGACGCTCAAGCGTGCGCTGAATGACATATTGGGCGGCAGCGCCGCCAGCGTCCTGACCGTCACGTTCGGGCTCTCCTACGCGCTGCTGATCTTCGCAGGCCCCCTGTCACCCTATCTGTCCTACGCGATCACGGCGACCTTCATCAGCTCTGCGGTGCTTGCGGCGATCGTCGCGCTGGGCAGCTCCCTGCCCTTCGCGGTCGCCGCCCCCGACAGCTCGACCGCGGCGGTGACGGGAATCCTGGCAGCCTCGCTGGTCGAACGGATCGAGGCGGCGAGCCCGTCGGCGCCGTTGTTGTCACCGGTCCTGATCACGCTCGGCCTGTCGACGGTGCTGACCGGCGTGGCGCTGTGCGGACTGGGCCTGACGCGGATGGGCCGAGCCATCCGCTACGTGCCCTACCCCGTGGTCGGCGGCTTCCTCGGCGCCACCGGGCTCCTGATCGTCATGGGTGCGATCAGGGTCATTACCGATCACCCCGTGCAATTTGCGACGCTGCTGCATTTCACCAACGGCACCACGCTGCTGGAGCTCGGTGCCGCCTGCGCCATGGCGCTGGTGCTGTATCTGACCTGGCATCGCTCGCGCAGCCCGTTCGGGCTGCCGATCATCCTGGTCGGCGGCGTGCTCACGGCGCATCTGGCGTTCTGGATCACGGGCATCTCGCTCGGTGAGGCCCGCAGTCTGGGCTGGACATTCCAGCCGCCGCCGCAGGCGGCCTTCATGGTGCCCTGGCACACCGACGGCCTCGTCCACTATCCCTGGTTCGCCGTGCCGGACCTGCTCGGCAATCTCGTCGCCGTGATTTTCGTCACCGCGTCGAGCACGCTGTTCAACACCACCGGCATCGAGGTCGCCGTTCATCGCGAGGCCAATCTGGAGCGCGAGCTGAACGTCACCGGCACCGCCAACATGCTGACCGGGGTGCTCGGCGGCTATGCCGGCTGCATCTCGGTCAGCCGCTCGATCCTGAACTTCAGCAGCGGCGGCCGCGGCCGCCTGTCCGGCCTCACGGTCGCGGCGATGTCGCTGCTGATGCTCGTGGTGGCGCCGCAATTGCTCGGCTTCATTCCGAAATTCGTGCTCGGCGGCCTTTTGCTCTATCTCGGCGCCGACCAGCTGCACAAATGGATCATCGAGTCGCGCAAGCGGCTGTCGAAGCTCGAATATCTCTCGCTGATCGCCATCATCGCGATCATCGTGGTCTGGGGCTTCGTGCCGGGCATCCTGATCGGCGTGATCATCGGCTGCGCCACCTTCGCCTTCAGCGCGGCGCGGGTGGAATCGATCAAGTACAGTTTCGACGGCTCGGAATATCGCTCCTCGCTCGACCGCTCGCGCGACGACCAGGAAGTGCTGCTGGCCCATGGCGGCAAGATCCAGGGCCTCAACCTGCAGAGCTATCTGTTCTTCGGCTCCGCCAACCGGCTTTACCAGCACGTCAAGCGACTGCTCCAAGAGCGCCCGGCGTGCCGCTATCTGCTGTTCGACTTCAAGCTCGTCACCGGCGTCGATTCGTCGGCCGCCTACAGCTTCGCGCAGATCAAGCGCAGCGCGGCCGATCTCGGTGTCGAGCTGATCCTGGTGCATCTGTCGGCGAGTGCCGAGAAAGTGCTGCGCTCCAGCGATTTCATCGGCGAAGGCGTCATCATCATCGGCGAGCTCGATCACGCACTCGAATGGTGCGAGAACGAGATCATCTCGCAGCATCAGGGTCTGGCGCAGGAAGAAGCCTCCTTACGCGACTGGTTCACGCGCATCCTCGACAGCGAGGACAACGCCGACGAGCTGATCCGCCGCTGCCAGCGCATCGAGGTCGAGGCCGGCGAGATCATCGTGCAGGCCGGCGACCCCGCCGATTCCATGCATTTCATTCTCGACGGCCGCGTCGGCATCATGGTCCCCGCCGAAGACGACCGCACCACGCGCGTGCGCAGCCTCGGCCGCTACACCACGATCGGCGAGATGGGCCTGGTGTCGAATACGCCGCGCAGCGCCACGATCCAGGCCGAGGTCGACAGCGTGCTCTACGTGCTCAATATCCACCAGTTCGACGCCATCAAGGCCGAGGATCCCGCGCTAAGCCACAAGCTGCTGACCTATTTCGTGTCGGTCATGGCCGAGCGGCTGAGCTTTGCGAACAGGACGATTGCGGTGCTGCGGCGGTAGGCCGTAGCCCGCATGAGCGAAGCGATATGCGGGACTTGAGGCCCCGGATGTCGCTACGCTCATCCGGGCTACGAAGTTAGCCCCCGTCATTGCGAAGAGCGAAGCGACGAAGCAATCCAGACTGTCTCCGCGGAGACTTTCCTGGATTGCTTCGCTTCGCTCGCAACGACGTGGAGTGAGAGCCGGGCCTAAACCCCCGCCATCATCACGTATTTGATCTCGACATATTCTTCCATGCCGTGACGCGAGCCTTCGCGTCCGAGGCCGCTTTCCTTGACGCCGCCGAAGGGCGCGACTTCCGTGGTGATCAGGCCGGTGTTGACACCGACCATGCCCGACTCCAGCGCTTCGGCGACGCGCCAGACGCGGCCGAGATCGCGGGAGTAGAAGTAGGAGGCAAGACCGAACGGCGAGGCGTTGCACATCGCGATCACGTCGGCTTCATCCTTGAAGCGGATGACAGGCGCGAGCGGGCCGAAGGTTTCCTCCTGCGACACCAGCGAGTCCGGCTTGACGTCGGCGAGCACCGTCGGCTCGAAGAAGGAGCGTCCGAGCTCGCTGCGCTTGCCGCCGGTGACGACCTTGGCGCCGCGCTTCACGGCATCCGCGATGTGCCGCTCGACCTTGTCGATCGCCTTCATGTTGATCAGCGGCCCCTGCGTGACGCCGCTCTCGGTGCCGTCGCCGATCTTCATCGCCGCGACCTTCTTCGACAGCTTCTGCACGAACTCGTCGTAGATCTTGTCCTGGGCGTAGATGCGGTTGGCGCAGACGCAGGTCTGGCCCATGTTGCGATACTTCGAGACGATGGCGCCTTCGACCGCGGCGTCGATGTCGGCGTCGTCGAACACGATGAACGGCGCGTTGCCGCCGAGCTCGAGGCCAAGCCGCTTCACGCCGACGGAGGCCTGCTGATAGAGGATCTTGCCGACCGCCGTCGAGCCGGTGAAGCCGACGAAGCGCACCGCGGGATGCTCGCACAGCACCTTGCCGATCGGCGGCGCATCGCCGGTGATGATGTTGAGCACGCCCTTGGGGATGCCGGCCTTCTCGGCGAGCACGGCCAGCGCCAGCGCCGACAGCGGCGTCTCGTTGGCGGGCTTGAGCACCACGGTGCAGCCGGCCGCCAGCGCCGGCGAGACTTTTCGCGTGATCATCGAGTTCGGGAAATTCCACGGCGTGATCGCGGCGCAGACGCCGATCGGCTGCTTGATCGCGAGCAGGCGCGCATCGGGGCGCTGGCTCGGGATGGTCTCGCCATAGACGCGGCGGGCTTCCTCGGCGAAGAACTCGATATAGGCGGCGCCGATGTCGACCTCGCCGAGCGCCTCGGAGAGCGGCTTGCCCTGCTCGGAGGTGAGGATCAGCGCGAGGTCCTCACGGTTGGCCGTAATCAGCTCGAACCATTTGCGTAAGGTGTTGGAGCGCTGCTTGGCGGTGTGCTTGGCCCAGGCCGGGAAGGCGCGCTCGGCGGCTTCAACCGCCTTGGTGGTCTCGGCCGCACCAAGCTGCGGGACCTTTGCGAGCTCGACGCCGGTGGCGGGATTGTTCACCGCGAAGACCGGCGTGCCGACCCAGGCGCCGTCGATGTAGCAGGCCTCCTTCAGCAGCGAGGGGTCCTTCAACCGGTCGCGCAGGGTGGCGGCGGCTTGCGTGGCGCGGGCGGCGGCAGTCGGGGTCATGGCGTTCTCCCTCAGGGCGATCGGATTGGCCCGGAATATAGGGAGAGACGGTGCGCAATGCACCGCCCCGCAACGCACAGCTGATGGGAGCTAAATTCGGGTCGGTGGGGCTACGCCGCACCGCTCATATAGGTCTCGCGCCGGCCGATCATGCGCTCGGCGGCAGCCTTGGCGTCGGCCTTGGAGGAGGTCGCGCACGTCCGGTATTCGAGATCGGGAACGTCGGAGGTGTCGCGGCGGCCGAACCAGCTCTTCGAGCCGACCGGCAGCAGCGCCAGCGCCTGCGCCAGATTGTCGACCGCGCCGAAGGAATAGAGCGCGCCGGTGCCGGCGACACGGACCTCATAAATGCCGGGCGCGATCGGCGCCTCGAGGTTGTCGCCCCGTCCGGGACGGGGATAGCGCTTCCATTCGCTCCAGGTCGAAATCATTTGAGGTCCCCCGCGGCCGGGAGCCGGCCGCCAAATTTGCATCAATTCTTAACGTCGGCCGTCGATCGGCCGAGTGCTGAACGTCGCAACGCACAAAATGTTTCAAGTGCTTCCAAACACGCAAAACATATCGCCAGGAACCATCCATGGTCACGGCTCGTTGCGGTCATCCACCGCAGATTGTGACGGAGTGTTGCCGTCCAGCCGCCTTGTCGTCCTGCGTGGGGCGCAGGCCGTCAAGTCACGACATCGCGACCGGGGTGAAGGTTGAGGCGCTTGCCGCGCGCGACCTCCAGGAGGACAATCGATCACTTCCAACAATAATCAAACCGGAGGAAACGCGCATGCAAAGCCAGGCCCAGATCGACGAGGTTCTGCGCAAGACCAGCGATGCCAAGGAGATTCCCGGCGTGGTCGCGATCGCCGCGAGCGGTAGCGACGTGCTGTATCAGGGCGCGTTCGGCAAACGCGACCTCTCCAAGCCCGACGCGATGACGCTGGACAGCGTGTTCTGGATCGCCTCGATGACGAAGGCCGTGACATCGGCAGGCGCAATGCAGCTGGTCGAACAGGGCAAGCTCTCGCTGGATGCGCCGATCGGCGACGTGCTGCCCGATCTCGCCAAGCCGCAGGTGCTCGAGGGCTTTGATGCCAAGGGCGAACCGAAGCTGCGGCCGGCCAAGGGCGCGATCACGCTGCGCCAGCTCATGACCCACACCGCCGGCTTCTGCTACGACATGTGGAACGGCGACATCGGCGCCTATCTCGAGAAGACCGGAACGCCCGGGATCATCACCTGCCAGAATGCCGCGCTGAAGACGCCGATCGCGTCCGACCCCGGCACGCGCTGGGAATACGGCACCAATATCGATTTCGTCGGCAAGGCGGTGGAAGCCGCCAGCGGCAAGCGGCTCGACGCCTATCTGCGCGACAATCTTTTTGCTCCACTCGGAATGTCTGACACCGGCTTCAAGATCACCGACGACATGCGCAAGCGGCTGGTCGGCATGCATGCGCGCGGCGAGGGCGGCCAGCTTGGCGCGATGCCGTTCGAGCTCGAGCAGAACCCGGAATTCTGCATGGGCGGCGGCGGCCTCTATTCGACCGCGGCCGACTACATCAAGTTCACCCAGATGATCCTGAACAAGGGCCGCGGCAACGGCAATCAGGTGCTCAAGGCCGACACCGTCGCGACGATGGGACAGAACCACATCGGCGATCTCAACGTCACCAAGATGACCTCGGTGGCACCGATGTACACCAACGACGTCGACCTCTATCCGGACCAGGTGAAGAAATGGGGGCTCAGCTTCCTCATCAACACCGCCAAGACACCCGAGGGCCGCAGCGCCAACAGCCTCGCCTGGGCGGGCCTCGCCAACACCTATTACTGGATCGATCCCTCGCGCGACGTCACCGGCGTGATCCTGATGCAGCTGCTGCCGTTCGCGGATGGAAAGTGCCTGGAGGCGTTCGCGGGCTTCGAGCGCGGGGTCTATGCCGGGCTCGATGCGGGGAGCGGGCAGAAGGCGGCGTGAGGGGGCACAAGGGTCTCGCCACGCGACGACTGTCATCCCCCGCGAAAGCGGGGGATCCAGTATTCCAGAGACGGCAATGATAAATCGAGAAGCCGCGGAGCACTGGATCGCCCGGTCAAGCCGGGCGATGACAGTGGAGAGCGAGGGAAGCGCGCGCAACAAACTCGTCATTGCGAGCGTAGCGAAGCAATCCAGCCTGTCTCCGCGGAGGGATTCTGGATTGCTTCGCTTCGCTCGCAATGACGGGGGAGCGAGCGAGGACTAAACCGTCAGCCCGCGCTGGCCGGCGAGCTGCTTCAGCGACACCAGCGGACGGGCGCCGATGTGCTGGATCACTTCGGCGGCCGCGAGCGCGCCGAGCTCGCCGCACTGCTTGTACGCAAGATTGCGCGCGAGGCCATAGAGGAAGCCGGCGGCGAAGAGGTCGCCGGCGCCGGTGGTGTCGACGACCTTGTCGACCGGGAAGGCCGGCGCCGCCACGGCGTCTTCCGACGACACCACCATGCAGCCCTTCTCGCTGCGGGTGACGACGCCGAGATTGACGTCGTTGCGCAGCTGCTTCAGCGCGGTGTCGAAATCCGAGGTCGTGTAGAGCGAGTGCAACTCGGACTCGTTGGCGAACACGATGTCGACGGTGCCGCCCCGCATCAACGAGAGAAACTCGTCGCGATAGCGATCGACGCAGAAGGAATCCGACAGCGTCAGCGCAACCTTGCGCTTGGCATCATGGGCGATCTTGGCCGCCTTGACGAAGGCGTCCTTGGCGTTCTTGGGGTCCCAGAGATAGCCTTCGAGATAGACGATGCCGGCGCTCGCGATCTCGGCCGGGTCGATGTCGGCGGGCGACAAGTCCTGCGCCGCGCCGAGATAGGTGTTCATGGTGCGCTCGCCGTCATCGGTGACGAGGATGTAGGAGCAGCCGGTGGCGGGGCCGTCCGTCGCGGCGGGGGTGTTGAAGGCGACGCCGGCGGCGCGGATGTCGTGGACGTAGAGCTTGCCGATCTGGTCGTCCTTGACCTTGCCGACATAGGCGGCGCGTGCCCCCAGGCTGCCGATGCCGACGATGGTGTTGGCGGCAGATCCCCCCGAGACCTCCGTCGCCGGCCCCATGTCCTTGTAAATGGCGGCGGCGCGCGCCTCGTCGATCAGGGACATGCTGCCCTTGGTCATGCCGTGCTTGGCCAAAAAGGCCTCGTCGGTCCTGACCAGCACGTCGAACAGCGCGTTGCCGATCCCGAGAACGTCATATTTCACGTCAGCCATTCACCTTGATCCTGTTTGGCGGATTGCGATCCCTGCGGAAATCCGCTTCCTGTCGGCCTGAAATCTGGCTCGCGGCCTATCACGACCGGGCCTTCGCGGGCAAGCAACGGTATTATAAACGAGCAATGATCCGCTCCTTCCTGACAGTTTCGACGGGAACACTGGCCTCGCGCCTGCTCGGCTTTGCGCGCGATTCCATGATTGCCGCCCTGCTGGGCACCGGCGCGGTGGCGGATGCGTTTCTGGCGGCGTTCCAGCTCGTCAACGTGGTGCGACGGCTGCTCAGCGAGGGGGCACTCAATGCGGCCCTGATCCCGGCCTGGCTGCGCGTGCGTGACCGCGATGGCGAAGCGGCTGCTTCCGCATTCGCGGGACGCGTGCTCGGAACGGTGAGCGTGGCCCTGATCGCGAGCTCGGCGGTGATTGCGCTGGTGATGCCGCTGATCATCACGGTCATCGCGCCGGGCTTTCTCGGCAGCGCCACGCTCGATCTCGCCGTCGCGAATGCGCGGCTGATGCTGCCCTATCTCGCCTTCGCCGGGCCCGTCACGGTGCTGATGGGACTGCTCAACGCGCAAGCGCGCTTTGCGCTGACCGCCTTCTCGCCGCTGCTGTTCAACATCGCGCTGATCGTCGCCATCGGCGTGCTCCTGGTCGGGCATACTGATGCGACCTTCGCGGCGTGGATGCTGGCGGCGACCGTCGGTGTCGCCGGCCTGCTGCAATTGCTGATGCTGCTGTCGCAGCGCAGTGCGGATCTTGCGACACCTTTGCGCGTCAGCTTTGACAAGGAGATGCGCGGCTTCTTCGCCAAGGCCGTTCCCGGCATGATCGCCAGCTCGGGCCCGCAATGGCTGATGGTGGCCGGCGCGATCATCGCCTCCGCCACGCCGTCCGCGGTGTCCTGGCTCTATTTCGCCAACCGCCTAATCGAGCTGCCGCTCGGCATCGTCGGCGTCGCCATGGGCACGGTGCTGGTACCGGAGCTGACGCGCGCCGTCACCAGCAGCGACCGCGACGCGGTCGCACATGCTGAATCGCGGGCGCTGGAGCTTGCGACCGGGCTGGCGCTGCCGGCGACGCTCGGCCTGGTCGTGCTGGCCGAGCCGATCGTGCGGCTATTGTTCGAGCACGGCGCCTTCGGCGCGGACGACAGCACGGCGACTGCGCATGCATTGATGTGGCTGGCGCTGGGCCTGCCGGCCCATGTGCTGATCAAGGCGCTGTCGCCGGCGTTCTATGCCCGCAGCGACACGATGACGCCGCTCATGGCCACGGCCAAAGGATTTGTGGTCGCAATCGCGCTCGCCGTCCTGCTCGGGCATTTCTTCGGCGCCAGCGGGATCGCGGCGAGCATCGCGGCCGGCGCCTGGAGCAGTGCGATCTCGCTGCTCCGGAAAGGCACCAGCGAGTTCGGCTTCTCGGTGGATGCCGCCGCACGAAAACGGCTGCCGCGGATCGTGCTCGCCGCGGCCGCGATGGGCGCCCTGCTCTGGCTGTCCGCGGCTCTGATGCCCGCCGAGGCGCATGGCCTGATCCGCTTCATCGTGCTGGGCGTGCAGATCGCTGCCGGGATCGCGGTCTACGGCCTGTTGCTGCAAACCTTCGGCGCCGCCTCCTGGCGCGAGGCGGCTGCGGCCTTGAAACGGCCGGCCTAGCGGGTGGGACAAGCGAATTACCCTTGACGGAGCAGCGCCGCTGTTGGAAACGACGGCCAAATACCTTTGGGAAGGCTGACCATGCCATTCGTTGAACGGGTCTTTTCGGGCGTCCAGCCGACGGGCAATCTGCACCTCGGCAATTACCTCGGCGCGATCGTCAACTTCGTGAAGATGCAGGAAACCCACAACTGCATCTATTGCGTCGTCGACATGCACGCGATCACGCAAGGCGTCGACGTCTGGGGCGGACCGGTCGAGCTCGCGCGCAACACCCGCGAGGTGACGGCGGCGTTCATCGCCAGCGGCATCGACCCGAACAAGCACATCGTGTTCAACCAGAGCCAGGTCTCGGGACACGCCGAGCTCGCCTGGATCTTCAACTGCGTCGCGCGCATGGGCTGGCTCGGCCGCATGACCCAGTTCAAGGAGAAGGCCGGCAAGGACCGCGAGAACGCGTCCGTGGGTCTGTTCGACTATCCCGTGCTGATGGCCGCCGACATCCTGCTCTACCGCGCCACCCACGTTCCCGTGGGCGAGGACCAGAAGCAGCATCTCGAGCTCTCGCGCGACATCGCGCAGAAGTTCAACAACGATTTCGGCGACTCGATCCGCAGCCACGGCGCCAATGACGGCCTGTTCTTCCCGCTGCCGGAACCCTTGATCACGGGCCCGGCGACGCGCGTGATGAGCTTGCGCGACGGCACCAAGAAGATGTCGAAGTCGGATGCCTCCGACAATTCGCGCATCAACCTGACCGACGATGCCGACACCATCGCGCAGAAGATCCGCAAGGCGAAGACCGATCCGGAGCCGCTGCCGTCAGAGGAAAAGGGCCTGGAAGCCCGTCCCGAGGCCGACAATCTCGTCGGCATCTTCGCCGCGCTCTCCGGCCGCGCCAAGGCCGACGTGCTCCGCGAGTTCGGCGGCGGCCAGTTCTCCAGCTTCAAGAACGCGCTGGCGGAGCTGTGCGTCACCAAGCTCGCGCCGATCGCCGGCGAGATGAAGCGCCTCGTCGCCGACCCCGGCCATATCGACACGATCCTGAACGACGGTTCCGACCGGGCCCGCGCCATTGCCGACGAGACCATGAAGCTCTCGAAGGACATCGTCGGCTTCATCCGTCGGCGCTAAGGCACGATCGCAAAACCGGTCGGCGCCATGGCGCCGGCCGCTTCGCCTCTCCCAAACATTGCGGGAGTGTGGCAGCATGCCAGCCGTGCACACGCCGGGACATGCATGACCAGCAAGCGACTTTGCTTCGAGCCGGGTCACAAGCCCAAATGCCTCGTCGTCGTCGACGACAGCGCCGAATGGGATCGCGCGGTCTATTACGCCAGCCGCTGGGCGATCCGAGCCGGCGGCGGCGTGGTGATGCTGCGCATCATCGAGCCGGAGGAGCAGACCCAGGAATGGCTGGGGGTCGCCGACATCATGCGCGCCGAGGCGCAGGAGGAGGCGGAGGCCGCGCTCGACCGCGCCGCCGGGAGAGCCAACGGCATCGCCGCGATCACGCCGGAACGGGTGATCCGCGAAGGCGCCGCGATGGAACAGCTGCTCGCTGTCATCGACGAGGATCCTGACATCGCCATGCTGGTGCTCGCCGCCAGTCCCGGCGCGGAGGGCCCGGGACCTCTGGTCGCGCTGCTCGCGCATGAGCTGGGCACATTCCCGGTGCCGGTGACGATCATCTCCGGCGCGCTGAGCGACCAAAGCGTGGATTCGCTGTCGTAGCTGCCACTTACCCTCCCCTGGAGGGGGAGGGTCGGCTCATGTCGAGCGAAGCGAGACATGAGACGGGGTGGGGTGACAGTCTCTCCACCTCGAACGCTGCCCGTGGGGAGAGATCACCCCACCCCGCTCGCGCTTCGCGCGATCGACCCTCCCCTCCAGGGGAGGGTAAGAAAGCACCTAACCCGCTGATATAACTGCGGAACGCCCTTTCCTCCCCTTGACCGTGCGTTCCCCGTCGCCATCTGCTAGGTGATAGAGCACGCGCCGGCCTTGAACCGGCGACGTCTGGAGAAAACCATGTTCATTCAAACCGAAGCCACCCCCAATCCCGCCACGCTGAAGTTCATTCCCGGCCGCGTCGTGGTCGACGGCAGCCCGATGGAGTTTGCGAGCCGCGAATCGGCCGCGCGCTCGCCGCTGGCCGAAAAGCTGTTCGAGGTGCCCGGCGTCACCGGCGTGTTCTACGGATCGGACTTCATCACCGTGACCAAGGCGAGCGGCGAATGGCAGCAGCTCAAGCCCGCAATTCTCGGCGCCATCATGGAGCACTACATGTCCGGCGCGCCGCTGCTTGCCGGCGGCGAAGCGCACAGCGATGCCGATCTCGACGACGAGGACGAGTTCTTCGACGAGGCCGATGCAGAGACGGTCGACATGATCAAG
The DNA here is from genome assembly GCF_007830635.1 of Bradyrhizobium huanghuaihaiense. Classification (GTDB taxonomy): domain Bacteria; phylum Pseudomonadota; class Alphaproteobacteria; order Rhizobiales; family Xanthobacteraceae; genus Bradyrhizobium; species Bradyrhizobium huanghuaihaiense. Next base: position 319,832 of record NZ_VLLA01000001.1, read on the forward strand.
GACCTGATCGAGACCCGCGTGCGGCCGGCGGTCGCCAATGACGGCGGCGACATCACCTTCCGCGGCTTCAAGGACGGCATCGTCTATCTCAACATGAAGGGCGCCTGCTCCGGCTGCCCGTCGTCGACGGCAACGCTCCAGCACGGTATTCAGAACCTGCTCAAGCACTTCGTGCCCGACGTGGTCGAAGTCCGGCCGATGTAGGCGAGCTGTCGTAGGGTGGGCAAAGGCGCGCTTGCGCCGTGCCCACCGAAACGGTTGTGGTGGGCACGCTTCGCTTTGCCCACCCTACGAAGTAAGGCATTTGGGGGTCTGCAAATCGTGCGCGATGAATGGCGGATAGGCGCTCGGTTCGCTAGACTGCTTTCCATTCGCCACTCGTCATTCGCTCTTCCATGCTGATCCTTGCTATCGATACTGCGCTCGAGGCGTGCGCGGCGGCCGTGCTCGACACCGACGCCGGCGAGCTCCTTGCGCAGGAGCAGCTTCTCATGAAGCGCGGCCATGCCGAAGCGCTGATGCCGATGATCGCGCGCGTGATGCAATCGGCCAATCTCGCCTTCACCTCGCTCGACCGCGTCGCCGTCACGGTCGGCCCCGGCAGCTTCACCGGCCTGCGCGTCGGCATCTCGGCGGCGCGCGGCCTTGCGCTTGCGGCGAAACGGCCGGCGGTCGGGCTGACGACGCTGTCGGCCTATGCGGCCACCGTCGTCGGCCAGAGCGGAACGGCGCCGGTGATCTCCGCCATCGATGCGCGGCACGATCACGTCTATTTCCAGATCGTCGCCGGCGACGGCAGCCTCTTGGTGCAGCCGGGCATCGCGCCCATCAATGATGCGATCGCGGCCTCGCAATTCGGCGCGCCGCATCTGGTCGGCAATGCCGCGAACATCCTCGCCGATCGCTGGCCGAAGGATGCGCCGCCGCCCGTCGCGGTCGACGCGCAGCCCGCGCCCGACATCGGCTGGGTCGCATGGCTCGGCGCTGCGGCCGATCCCGAGACGAATCCGGCGCGGCCGTTCTATCTGAAGGCGCCCGACGCAAAACCGGCCGCAACTCCGCCGCTCGCACAAGCCGCAAGCTCATGATGAGATGGCTGTCGGAATGGTGGCGCGGCGGCACGGCCGCCGTCGAGCCGGTTTCCTTGCGCGATGCCGCGCGGCTGGCGCAGCTTCACGGCGCCTCCTTTGCGCAGGGCTGGGGCGAAGGCGAGTTCGAGAGCATGATCGGCGAGCGCAACACGCTCGTGCATCGGTTGCGCCTCGGTCGCAAGATCATCGGCTTTGCCGTCTCGCGGATCGGCGCGGACGAGGCGGAGATCCTCTCGGTCGCGGTCGACCAGGCCCATCGCGGCCGCGGCCTGTCCCGCACGCTGCTGATGACCCATCTCGGCCATCTCGCGGGGCGCGGCGTGCGCACGATATTTCTCGAAGTTGAGGAAAATAACCAGCCGGCGCGGCGGCTCTACGACCGGGCCGGATTCATGGTGGTCGGACGCCGCGAACGCTACTATAAGCAGCCCAACGGGGAACAATTGAACGCCCTTCTGATGCGACGTGACTTGTCGTAACATCGATGGCAGAAAGCGCCCCCTCAGGCAGACAGATCATGACCGCACTGAAACCCTCTTCCGCAACCAAGGCGTCCGGCATCGAGGCGCGCTGTGCCGCCACCGGCATGCGCATGACCGAGCAGCGCCGCGTCATCGCCCGCGTGCTCGCGGAGGCGGTCGATCATCCCGACGTCGAGGAATTGTACCGGCGCTGCGTTGCCGTCGACGACAAGATCTCGATCTCGACCGTGTATCGCACCGTCAAGCTGTTCGAGGACGCCGGTATCATCGAACGTCATGATTTTCGCGAGGGCCGCGCGCGCTATGAGACGATGCGCGACAGCCACCACGACCACCTCATCAATCTGCGCGACGGCAAGGTGATCGAATTCACCTCCGAAGAGATCGAGAAGCTGCAGGCGGAGATCGCCCGCAAGCTCGGCTACAAGCTGGTCGACCACCGGCTCGAGCTCTATTGCGTCCCGCTCGACGACGACAAGCCGACGTCTTAAGTGGCATGATCTTGTCGGAAAACCGCTCCACACTTTTCCGGATCATGCCTTAGTGCCCATCGATCTCATCATCTTCGATTGCGACGGCGTGCTCGTGGACAGCGAGGTGATCTCCTGTCGCGCGCATGCGGATGTGCTGACCCGGCACGGCTATCCGATCACGTCGGAGCAGGTGTCCGAGCGCTTCCTTGGCCGCTCGACAAAACAGGCCAACCTCGAGATCGAAACCGAGCTCGGCCGCAAGCTGCCCGAGGCCTATCACGGCGATCTCCAGGACGAGCTGTTTCGCGCATTCGAGGCCGACCTCGAGGCGATCCGCGGCATCCACGACGTGCTCGACGTCGTGACGCAACGTGTCTGCGTTGCCTCGAGCGGTTCGCATTCACGCATGCAGGTGAGCCTCGGAAGCACGGGACTCTACGAACGCCTCGCGCCGAACATCTTCTCGTCCTCGCAGGTGATGAACGGCAAGCCGGCACCGGACCTCTTCCTGTTCGCCGCGCGCGAAATGGGCGTTCCGCCCGAGCGCTGCGTCGTCATCGAGGACAGCCTGGCCGGCATCGCCGGCGCCCGGGCGGCAGGTATGATCGTGTTCGGCTTCTACGGCGGCAGCCATTGCGGGGACGGCCATGCCGAGACCCTGCGCCAGGCCGGCGCCAATCTGACCTTTGCCGATATGCACCAGCTCCCGGAACTGGTCCGGCGGGTCGAGGCGGAGGCCTTGGCGGGCTGATTCCCACCCCCTCACAGTCATTCCGGGGCACGCGCACCGCGCGTGAACCCGGAATCTGGAGGAATTAGCTCGAGATTCCGGGTTCACGACTGCGTCGCGCCACGGAATGACGGCTTCAGGCCCCCATTCGCTGGATTTTCGGCCCTCCAGCCTATATCTGAGGGCCGTCCTCCACCGCCATTTTCGGGTTCCATGACGCCGCCGCGCAAGCTGCACATCAAATCATATGGCTGCCAGATGAACGTCTACGATGCCCAGCGCATGGTGGACACGCTGGCTCCGGAAGGATTCGTGGAGACGGCGAGCGCCGAGGACGCCGACCTCGTCATCCTCAACACCTGCCATATCCGCGAGAAGGCCTCGGAAAAGGTCTATTCCGAGCTCGGGCGCTTACGCGTCGCCAAGGACGAGGCGGCGCGCGGGGGCCGCGCGATGCAGATCGCGGTTGCCGGCTGCGTGGCGCAGGCCGAGGGCGAGGAGATCGTGCGCCGTGCACCGGTCGTCGACGTCGTAGTCGGACCGCAGAGCTATCATCATCTGCCGGAGCTCCTGAAGCGCGCCGGCAGCGAAGGCCGTGCGATCGAGACCGAATTCCCCGCCGAGGACAAGTTCGGCTTCCTGGCCCAGCCGAAGCCCGACGCAATCCGCGCACGCGGCATTTCCGCCTTCGTCACGGTGCAGGAAGGCTGCGACAAGTTCTGCACCTTCTGCGTCGTGCCCTACACGCGGGGCTCGGAAGTCTCGCGCCCCGTGGCGAAGATCGTCGACGACGTGAAGCGGCTCGCCGACAACGGCGTGCGCGAGCTCACGCTGATCGGGCAGAACGTCAACGCCTATCACGGCGAGGGGCCGGACGGAAAAACCTGGCCGCTCGGCCGGCTGCTCGAGCATCTGGCGGCGATCCCGGGGATCGCGCGGCTGCGCTATTCGACCAGCCACCCCCGCGACGTCGATGACAGCCTGATCGCGGCCCATCGCGATCTCGATGCCCTGATGCCGTTCGTGCACCTGCCGGTGCAGTCGGGCTCTGACCGGATTCTTGCCGCCATGAACCGGAAACATACCGCCGATGATTATCGGCGTGTCATCGACCGTTTTCGTACCGCGCGCCAAGACATTGCTTTTTCATCAGATTTCATCGTCGGCTTCCCCGGCGAAAGCGAGCAAGATTTTCTCGCCACCCTCGCGCTTGTCACGCAAATCGGTTACGCTGCGGCTTATTCGTTCAAATACTCCGCCCGGCCGGGAACGCCGGCCGCGGACATGCAGGAGACGGTGTCCCCCGCCGAGATGGACCAGCGATTGGAGCGGCTCCAGGAACTGATCGACAGCCAGCAATCGGCCTTCAACAAGGCCGCGATTGGCTCGATGGTCGATGTGCTGTTCGAGCGTCCGGCGCGCAAGGACGGCCAGATCGTCGGCCGCACCGCTTTTCTCCAGCCCGCGCATGTGATGGCCTCGCCCGACATCATCGGACAAATCCTGCCTGTCAGGATCGACAGCCTCGAGCGCTACAGCTTCCTCGGCGAGCTCGCCACCGCGCGCGAGCCCGCTTTATCGCAAGCCACTGGAGCCTGAACCCTTGCCAAAAAGCGCATCGGATTCGTCTTCTATCGCTCCCAGCCGCAAATTTGACCGCGACATGCAAGTTCCGCCCGAGACCCAGGTCGTCATCGACCTCGACGACAACCGCGCCGCTTCCGCGCTGGTCGGCCCTTACGGTCAGAATCTCGCGCAGATCGAACGACGGCTCGGCGTCGTCGTCGACTCCAAGGGCAACCACATCACCATCGGCGGCACCCGCGACGGCTGCGACGCCGCCCGCCGCGTGGTGGAGATGCTCTACGCGCAGGCCTTGAAAGGGCAGGACCTCGACCAGGGCGAGGTCGAAGGCGCGATCCGCGCCGTGATCGCGCAGGGATCGCTGTTCGAGTTCGACGCGAAGTCGGCGAAATCGACCTTCGACAGCATCAACTTGCGCAAGCGCCCGGTGCGCGCGCGCACCGCCGCGCAGGACTCCTACATCCGCGCGCTGAAGCGCCACGAGCTGGTGTTCGGCATCGGCCCCGCCGGCACCGGCAAGACCTGGCTCGCGGTCGCGCACGCCGCCCAGCTGTTCGAGCGCAAGGAGGTCGACAAGATCATCCTGTCGCGCCCGGCGGTGGAAGCCGGCGAACGGCTCGGCTTCCTGCCCGGCGACCTCCGCGAGAAGGTCGATCCGTATCTGCGCCCGATCTACGACGCGCTTTATGATCTCATGGACGCGCGCATCGTCGAGCGCGCGCTGCAGACCGGCGAGATCGAGATCGCGCCGCTCGCGTTCATGCGCGGCCGCACGCTCACCAATGCCGCCATCATCCTGGACGAAGCGCAGAACACCACGTCGATGCAGATGAAGATGTTCCTGACGCGTCTCGGCGAGAACAGCCGCATGATCGTGACGGGCGACCCCTCGCAGATCGACCTGCCGAACGGCCAGACCTCGGGTCTTGCCGAGGCAACGCGCCTGCTCGGCGGCGTCGAAGGCATTGCCCAAGTTCATTTCAAAGCCGAGGACGTGATCCGCCATGAGCTCGTGGCGCGGATCGTCGCCGCCTATGAAGGTTCGCCGCAGCGGCCGGCCGCCGATAAATCCTGACGGGACAACAGCCGGACCAGACGGGCGCGAACGCGGCGCCTGATCGTTCCGAACAAAGACAATGTCACATCCGAACCTTCCCATGACCGAGGTCCTTGTCGTTGCCGATTGCTGGCAGCGCGAGCCCGATTCCGAAGCCGTGATCCAGCGCGCGGTCGCCGCCGCCGCCGAGAGCGTCGACGAAGATGTTGCCGACGCGGAAGTGGCGGTGATGCTGACCGATGATGCCGGCATCCGCACCCTCAACGGCAACTGGCGCGGCATCGACAAGCCGACCAACGTGCTTTCGTTTCCCGCGCTCCAGCCGGAAGGCGAATGGAAGGAAGGCGATGCGCCGCGCATGCTCGGCGACATCGCGATCGCCTACGAGACCATGCGGCGCGAGGCGGACGAGGAGCACAAGCCGTTCGACCATCATTTGAGCCACCTCGCCGTGCACGGCTTCCTGCATTTGATCGGCTACGACCACGAGAACGACGCCGACGCCGAGAAGATGGAAGCGCTGGAAACTGAGATCCTCGCCCATCTCGGCATCCCCGACCCCTATGCCGACCGCCCGGGGACGCACTGAGATGCCGGATTCCGAGCCAACCCACGACAATCCGCGCAACACGCCCAACCTGCCGGCCGTGGTGACACCGGGCGAGGTGCTGCGCCCGACCGCCGAGAGCTGGCTGCTGCGCGCCATCCGCACGCTGTTCGGCTGGAAGGCGGGATCGGTGCGCGACGATCTCCAGGTCGTGCTCGACGCCACGACGCCCGACGACACCGGCTTCTCCGCCGTCGAGCGCACCATGCTGCGCAACATCCTCGGCCTGCACGAGCGCCGCATCGCCGACGTCATGGTGCATCGCGCCGACATCATCGCCGTGAAGCGCGACATCCCGCTCGGCGAATTGATGGACCGCTTCGAGAGCGCCGGCCATTCCCGCCTCGTCGTCTACAACGAGACGCTCGACGATCCCGTCGGCATCGTCCACATCCGCGATCTGCTCGCTTTCATGACCGTGCGGGCGCGGGTGTCGGAGGCCACCAAGACCAAGCGCAAGAAGCCGCTGCCGGCCGGCCTCGATCTGCGCGCGGTCGATCTGGCAATGCCGCTCGAGGACGCCCGCATCATCCGCAAGCTGCTCTACGTGCCGCCGTCGATGCGGGCGATCGACCTGCTCGCGCAGATGCAGGCCACGCGCATTCATCTGGCGCTGGTCGTCGACGAATATGGCGGCAGCGACGGGCTGGTCTCGATCGAGGACATCGTCGAGCAGATCGTCGGCGAGATCGACGACGAGCACGACAGCGACGAGCCGCCCTCGATCGTGCGCCTGCCGGACAACGCCTTCATCGCCGATGCCCGCGCCAGCCTCGACGACGTCCGCACCGTGATCGGCGCGGACTTCGTCACCGGCGAGGCCGGTGAGGAGGTCGAGACGCTCGGCGGCTATCTCGTCAGCTTCGTCGGACGCCTGCCGGTGCGCGGCGAGGTGATCTCGGGTCCCGGCAATTACGAGGTCGAGGTGCTCGATGCCGATCCGCGCCGCGTCAAGCGGCTGCGCATCTCGACGCGGAAGGAACGACCGGCGCCGCGCAGCCAGCGCGAGAGCCGGCGCCGCGAGGCCGCGCCGGAGAGCAGCCCGCCGCCGGCCAGTGACACGCCGACCCCGCCGCCGAGCGACGGGACCGGCCCGCAGTGAACGCATTGCAGCGACTTCGTCAGATCGCGCTCGCCATCATCCTCACCTGGGGCTGGAAGCGCGCCGTCATCGCCATGGCCGCCGGCGCGCTGTCGGTGCTGGCGCTGGCGCCGTTCAACCTCTTCCCGGTGTTGTTCATCACCTTTCCGGTGCTGGTCTGGCTGATCGACGGCACCGGCGCCGGACGATATGGCGGCGTCCCCGCCGCGGCGCTGACCGGCTACTGGTTCGGTCTCGGCTATTTCGTTCCCGGCCTCTACTGGATCGGCTACGCCTTCTTCGTCGACGCCGACATCTTCGCCTGGCTGACACCGTTCGCCGTGCTGGGCCTGCCGGCCTATCTCTCCATCTTCACGGCGATCGGATGTGCGCTGGCGCGCCTGCTCTGGACCAAGAACGCCACGCGCGTGCTCGCGCTCGCGGCAAGCCTCACCATCGCCGAATGGCTGCGCGGTCATGCGCTGACCGGCTTTCCCTGGAACGCATTCGGCTATGCGCTGTCCGAGCCGCTGCCGCTGGCGCAGACGGCCTCGCTGATCGGCCTGTGGGGCATGACCTTCCTGACGGTTGCGATCTTTGCGAGCCCGGCGACGCTGATTGACCGCACGCCCGATCGCCGCGTGGCGTGGCGCGCGTCAGCCGCGGCAATCGCGCTTCTGATTGTGATGGGCATTTTCGGCGCGATCCGCCTGTCACTGCATCCGACCGCGATGGTCGCTGGCGCCAAGCTGCGCCTGATGCAACCGAACCTGCAGCAGGACGCGAAGTTCAACTACGCCGCCAAGGCCGAGGTGATGAAGAAATACCTCGCGCTGTCGGACCGCGCCTCCGGGCCGCAATCGACCGGCGTGCGCGATGCCACCATCCTGATCTGGCCGGAATCCGCGTTCCCGTTCTTCCTGACCCGCGAAGCCGACGCGATGGCGCAAATCGCCGACCTGTTGCCGAAGGGCACGGTGCTGATCACGGGCTCGGTGCGCGCGCCCGACCTGCCGCGGGGAACGCCGATCACACGCGCCTACAATTCGATCTACGTGATCGATCACGACGGCAGCGTGCTCGCCGTCTATGACAAGCTGCACCTCGTGCCGTTCGGCGAATTTCTTCCCTACCAGGAGCTGATGGAGAAGCTCGGTTTCGAGCAGCTGACGCGTGTGCGCGGCGGCTTCATCGCCGGCAGCGTGCGGCATGCGCTGCCGGTCCCCACCGCACCATCGGCGCTGCCTCTGATCTGCTATGAGGCCATCTTTCCCGGTGAGGTGGCAGGACGCAACGAACGTCCGGGCTGGATCGTGAACCTCACCAATGACGGCTGGTTCGGCATCTCGACCGGCCCCTATCAGCATCTGGAGCAGGCACGCATGCGCGCGATCGAGCTCGGATTGCCGCTGGTCCGCTCCGCCAATACCGGCATCTCCGCGGTGATCGATCCGGTCGGACGCACCGTCGCCAGCCTGGGTCTCGGCATCGAAGGCATTTTGGATGCAAACCTGCCCGCCGCAATCCCGCCGACCGTCTACGCGCGGCTGGGCGACGTGCCCGCAGCCATGCTCGTCGCGCTCGGTGTGATGCTCGCGGTCCGCCGGCGTGTTGCCAAACGGCACCCCTGATCGCGTCGTCGCCGCCGAGGTGGCCGGAATCCTTTGACAACCGTAGTCCCACGGTTGACAGATTGCACGCGGGTTCCTCATTCTGCACCCGCTGCGAAAGACAGTGGGCGTTGCTAAATTTCTCCGCAATGTTTCCCAATAACAGGGTTTGATTTTTACGCTGCTGGCACCTGAGGCATTCCGGTCGATTGCGCTGAGGGTGGTGTTTGGAGGCTGAGGAAATGTCGAAAGCGCCCAACCCTGTTGACAAATATGTCGGCAGCCGCGTGCGTATGCGCCGCATCATGTTGGGCATGAGCCAGGAAAAGCTTGGTGAAGCTTTGGGCCTGACATTCCAGCAGATTCAGAAATACGAGAAGGGCACGAATAGGGTCGGCGCGAGCCGCATCCAGCAGATTGCCGAGATTTTGCAGGTGCCGGTGTCGTTCCTGTTCGAAGGCGGCCCGAGCGGCGTGGCCGGCCCGGACGGCTTCGCTGAAGGTGCTTCGCCCTCTTATGTTTCCGACTTCCTCGCGACCTCCGAAGGTCTCGCTCTGACCAAGGCGTTCACCCGAATCACCGATTCGAAGATGCGCCGCTCGATCGTCGATCTCGTCGAGCAGATCGCGGCCCGCGAAGGCCCCGACAAGCGCTGACGCCAGCGCAATCCGATTTGAGGCTGCGCCAAATCTGGCCTATGTCGTCATTTGCGGCCGCGCGTTGACGCGCGCCCTCCCAGATGATGCGATTCAAAGGCATAGATGCGCCCATGACGAACTCCAACTGGTTCGATACCCAAACCATTCTCGACGGCATCCGGCGCTGGGTGGAGATCGAGACGCCGACAGAGGCGCCTGAGCAGGTCAACAAACTCGTGTCGCTGGTCGCGGATCAACACCGCGATCTGCCCGTCACGCTCGAGCGCGTCGCCGGCGTCGACGGCTGCGGCGATCACCTTCTGGCCCGCTCGACCTGGGGTCAGGAGCAGCCGGGCATCCTGGTGCTGAGCCACCTCGATACCGTGCACCCCCTGGGCTTCATCGAGCGCCTGCCGTTCAAGGTCGAGGGCGACAGCGCGTTCGGTCCGGGCATCTACGACATGAAGGGCGGCGCCTACGTCGCCCATCATGCATTCGCTGCACTCTGTGCCGACGGCAAGCGTTCGCCGCTCGGCATCACCCACATGTTCACCTCCGACGAGGAGATCGGCAGCCCCACCTCGCGCGCACTGATCGAGAAAGAGGGACGCAAGGCCAAATACGTGCTGGTGACGGAGCCGGCGCGCGACGGCGGCAAGATCGTCACCGGACGCAAGGGCGTCGGACGCTTCGAGGTGTTCATCAAGGGCGTGCCGGCGCATGCCGGCTCGCGGCCCGAAGACGGCCGCAGCGCCATCCGCGAGCTCGCCAACATCATCCACGCGCTGGAGGGAATGAACGACCTGAAGCGCGGCGTCACCGTCAATGTCGGCGTGGTGCGCGGCGGCACGCGCCCCAACGTGACGCCGGAAGAGGCTTATGCCGAAATCGACCTGCGCGTTCCGAGCTTCACCGACGCGGACGAGTTCGTCGGCAAGATCCTCGGGCTGACATCGAAGACGGACGGCGTCACCGTCACGGTCACCGGCGAGCTCAACCGTCCGCCTTACGAGAAGGGCAATGCCGGCGCCTCGCTCTACGAGCACGCCAGGACGCTCGCCACCGAGATCGGCTTCGAGCTGATCGACACCTATACCGGCGGCGGCTCGGACGGCAATTTCACCGCGCCCCACACCGCCACGCTCGACGGGCTCGGCGTCGACGGCAAGGGCGCGCACACCCATTATGAGCAGCTCTATGTCTCGTCGCTCGAACCGCGCGCGCGACTGCTCTATCGGCTGTATCAGACACTGCGATGAGCGAGCGCAAGTCAGACCCCGATCGCGACGACAGCGAGCGCGCGTTCTTCGGACGCCGCAAGGGCCACAAGCTCAGGCAGCATCAGGCCGACCTGATCGACAATCTGCTGCCGCATCTTGCACTCGACATCGAGGGCGAGAAGCCGGCGGATGCGCGCGAGATCTTCGATCCCGCAGCGGATGACGTGCGGCTCGAGATCGGCTTTGGCGGCGGCGAGCATCTCGCGGCCGAGGCGCAGGCCTTCGCCGCGACCGGCTTCATCGGCTGCGAGCCCTATGTCAACGGCATGGCGAAAATCCTCGCGCAGATCGAAGCGGCGAACATCGGCAACATCCGCCTGTTCGCCGGCGATGCCGCCGAGCTGCTGGCCTGGCTGCCGAAGGCCTCGCTGTCGCGGATCGACCTGATCCATCCGGATCCCTGGCCGAAGCGGCGTCACTGGAAGCGGCGCTTCGTCCAGGACAGGACGATCGCCGCGATGGCGCGCGTGCTCAAGCCGAATGGTGAATTCCGCTTCGTCTGCGACATCGACGATTACTGCGCCTGGACGCTGTCGCATCTTGCGCGCTCGCCGGACTTCAAATGGCTCGCGGAGCGCGCCGACGATTTCCGGCAACCATGGGCCGGCTACACCATGACGCGCTACGGCCGGAAGGCGGCGCGCGAAGGCCGCAAGGCGGCTTATCTGCGATTCAGGCGGGTGGGTTAGCCGTCATTGCGAGGAGCGAAGCGATGAAGCAATCCAGAGCGCTTTCGCGGAGGGATTTCCGGATTGCTTCGCTTCGCTCGCAATGACGGAGTGTGACGTTAGATCGTCTGCCGGTTGCGCCAGAAATTCACGACGCGCTCGGCCGTCGTCGGCATCAGGCGCGCGAAGTTCATGCGCGCGGCCTCGAGGTCGGCATCGGCGGGCGTGCGATTGGGGCCGTACCAGAGCAGGATCAGCGCGCGCACCGTGGGCCAGCCGAGATTGAGCACTCGGCCGAGGATCAGGATCGGATCGTAACGGTCGCCTGCGATCAAGCGGTCGAGAATCGAGATGCGGATACCAGCCATCGCCGAGAGCGAGGCGATCGACTCCTCGTATTTGTGTGCCTTGGCAAAGCCGAGCAGCGCGCTCTCGCCGAGATGGCCCTCGCGATGCAAGGTGAGCACCGTGCGCTGGGCCGCGGAGAAATCGCGTCGCGGCCCCGGCGGCAGCGCGGCCTCCTCGATCGCGGCCATGGCGCGCTTGATCTCGACCTGGCGCACGGGATTGACCACGGTGGAGAGACGGCGGCGGATGACGTCGAGCGTGCCGTCGAGAAGCTGTTTCAGGTGTTCGCCGGAGAGATCGCTGCGCTGGCCGATCTTGAGCGTCAGCACGCCATCCTGCGCGGAACGCTTGATCAGCTCGGAATAACTGGCAGGCGAAAACACTGCGCCGGCATTGCCCGCGGCACGTCGCACGACATCGCGATCGCCGCGCTCAACCAGCACGTCGGTGACGACGGCCGGCAGGACGGGACGTTCCGTCATCGCCAGCAGATGACCCTGGCCCTTCAACCGCGCGATCTCGACGAGCGCGGCGTCATCGAGCACCGGCGAGCGGCGCAGCACGGGACCTGCGACCATGATCTCGTTTTCGCGCGCCAGCTGATTGACCAGATGCGGCGGCGCGTTGTTCAGGCGCGAGAAGCGCTCGGCGAGATCGACGCGCGAGCCGAGCTCGGCATGCGGGACGAGATCGATCAGGAGATTGTCGAAGAGATCGATGAGCTCGGGACCGAGTCTCGCGGGATCCTGGAAGTAGAGGTCGGCGATGGCGCGCGCGATCTCGCCGCGACGGCGAGGGTCGCCGCGTTTGACGATAGCGTCCAGTCCGGGAATGAGCGACGTGGCAGCGGTCATGAAAACACAAACTCGTACAGGGCACGCCGCGGGTGCGCCCTCGGTCCAAGCCGCCCCACAATCAAGCAATTTAGGCCTCGGAAATGAAGGAAGCGTTGCGCGGGGAGCCGCGAATCGGGCGCAAAAAGCCTCGTCCGGCCTCCGATGGGCCTTGTCCGGGAGGGCGGAAAGGGCTATATCAGCGCCAATTCATCTTCTCATACGATCCGCGTAGTGAGAGTGGGCCCGAAAGGACCCGCTCTTTTTTATTACCTGAACGCGGGTTGGCGGAAGATCCGGCCCGACGCGCCGTCGGGAGAGTTCCGAAGCGGGCTTTGAAGTCTTAACCAAGCCTTAACCCAAGCGTTAACCAACGAGCGCCTTGACCGCTGATATGACCGAACCGAACACTGGTTCCACCGATGCCGAACTGCTGGCCGAGCCGAGGCTCGTGGTCGAGCCGGGCGTGGCGGCGCGGGTGTCTGCGGTCGCAGCTCCCGTGCTCGAGGGCATGGGTTACCGCCTGGTCCGGATCCGCATCTCCGGGGAAGCCGGCTGCACCGTGCAGATCATGGCCGAGCGGCCGGACGGTTCGATGCAGCTCGAGGATTGCGAGGCGATCTCGCGGGCGCTGTCGCCCGTGCTCGATGTCGCCGATCCCATCGACCGCGCCTATCGGCTGGAGATCTCCTCGCCGGGCATCGACCGGCCGCTGGTGCGCCGTTCCGATTTCGAGCGCTATTCCGGGCATCTCGTGAAGGTCGACATGGCCGTCGCCCATGAGGGGCGCAAGCGGTTCCGTGGCACGCTGGGTGCCGTCGAGGGCGACCGCGTGCATCTGCATCGCGACGACGTCAAGGCGGGCGACGATGCCGACGTTCTCTTGACGATGGAGGATATCGGCGAGGCCCGCCTGGTGCTGACCGACGAGCTGATCGCCGAATCCATGCGCCGCGGCAAGGCCGAAGAGCGCCAGATGCGGCGCGATCTCGGCCTGGAACCGCCGCAGGCGCCGCACGCGAAAATCAGCGAAAAAACCACCAAGAACACCAAGCCGAAAAAGAAGCCGGCCCCGACCAATACGAAGAAACATCGCCTTGCCGCCGAACGCGCGCGGCGCGGCGAGTTCGAGCCTGACCAAGGAGACTAGCCATGGCAGTCAGCGCCAATCGACTTGAATTGCTTCAGATCGCCGATGCCGTTGCGCGCGAGAAATCGATCGACCGCGGCATCGTCATCGCGGCGATGGAGGACGCCATCGCCAAGGCCGCGCGGGCCCGCTACGGCAGCGAGACTGACGTTCACGCCGAGATCGACCCGAAGAAGGGCGAGCTGCGGCTGTCGCGCCACATGCTGGTCGTCGACAAGGTCGAAAATCATTCCAACCAGATCTCGCTGGTCGATGCGCAGCGCGCCAATCCCGGCGCCCAGGTCGGCGACACCATCGCCGACACCCTGCCGCCGCTGGAATATGGCCGCATCGCCGCGCAGTCGGCCAAGCAGGTCATCGTGCAGAAGGTGCGCGAGGCCGAGCGCGACCGGCAGTATCAGGAATTCAAGGATCGCATCGGCGACATCGTCAACGGCGTCGTCAAGCGCGTCGAATATGGCAGCGTGATCGTCGATCTCGGCCGCGGTGAAGCCATCATCCGCCGCGACGAGATGCTGCCGCGCGAAGTGTTCCGCAACGGCGACCGCGTCCGCGCCTATATCTTCGACGTCCGCCGCGAGACCCGCGGCCCGCAGATCTTCCTCTCCCGCACCCATCCGCAGTTCATGGCGAAGCTGTTCGCGCAGGAAGTGCCGGAAATCTATGACGGCATCGTCGAGATCAAGGCGGTCGCCCGCGATCCGGGCTCGCGCGCGAAAATCGGCGTGATTTCCCGCGATTCCTCGGTCGATCCGGTCGGCGCCTGCGTCGGTATGCGCGGCTCGCGCGTGCAGGCCGTGGTGAACGAGCTGCAGGGCGAGAAGATCGACATCATTCCCTGGTCGCCCGACATCGCGACCTTCGTGGTCAACGCGCTGGCGCCGGCCGAAGTCTCCAAGGTCGTCATCGACGAAGACCGCGAGCGCATCGAGGTCGTGGTGCCCGACACCAACAACCAGCTCTCGCTGGCGATCGGCCGCCGCGGCCAGAACGTGCGTCTGGCCTCGCAGCTCACCGGCTGGGACATCGACATCCTGACCGAGCAGGAGGAATCGGAGCGCCGCCAGGCCGACTTCGAGAACTCCACCCGCGTCTTCATGGAATCGCTCAACGTCGACGAGGTGGTCGGCCAGCTGCTGGCGTCCGAAGGCTTCACCTCGGTCGAGGAGCTCGCGATGGTGGACGTCAAGGAGCTCGCCGGCATCGAGGGCTTCGACGAGGAGACCGCACAGGAGCTCCAGAACCGCGCCCGCGAATATCTCGAGCAGCAGGAAGCCGAGCTCGAGGCACGGCGCAAGGAACTCGGCGTCGAGGACGCCCTCAAGGACGTGCCAGGCGTCACCTCCAAGATGCTGGTGAAGTTCGGCGAGAACGACATCAAGACCGTCGACGACCTCGCTGGCTGTGCCACCGACGATCTGGTCGGCTGGACCGAGCGCAAGGAAGGCGGCGAGCAGACCAAGTATCCGGGTGCACTCGACGGTATCGAGATCTCCCGTGACGATGCCGAGGCGATGATCATGCAGGCCCGCGTCAAGGCCGGCTGGATCACCGAGGCCGATCTCGCCAAGCCCGCTGAAGAGGCTGAAGCGACCGAAGATCAGCCGGCTTAAGGGCGACGGAGGATGTCGCCCGGATGCTCGCCAGCACGGACAGCGAACTCGACCATGGACCGCGGACCGAAAGGTCCGCGACCATGCGGATGTGCGCGGTCACCCGGCAGGTCCGGCCGATCGACGAGCTGATCCGCTTCGTCGTCTCGCCGCAAGGCGACATAGTTCCCGATCTCAAGCGCAAGCTGCCCGGTCGCGGCATGTGGGTCACCGCCTCACGCGAGGTGGTTGCGGAAGCCGCGCGGCGTCACCAATTTAACAAAGCCTTCAAGCGCGAGCTGCGCGTTCCCCAGACGCTTCCCGCCGATATTGAGGCGCTCCTCGTCAGGAGCGTGACGGAAGCCCTTGGGATTGCTGCCAAGGCGGGCCAGGTCGTGGCCGGCTTCGGCAAGGTCGAGAGCGCCCTGCGGGAAGGCACGGCCGAGGTCCTGATCCACGCCAGTGACGGGGCTGCGGACGGAATCCGCAAATTGGACATGCTGGCGCGTCAAAATGCCGGAAATCGCGGTGCCGAACCGCCGATTCCCGTCGTCACCGCACTGAAATCGTTAGAATTGGATTTGGCACTGACCCGGTCAAATGTGATACATGCTGCGCTGCTCGCGGGCCCGGCGAGCAGGTCATTCCTGTCACGTAGCCAGATGCTGGTCCGATACCGGATGGCGGACGATGACAAGACTGCCGAAAAGCACGGCCAGGATTTCTGAGAGACACCGACGAACCGATCTGACGGTGCGGCAACGCACAACACTGATAAATCAGGATTAGGACTGCTGAATGGTTGATACCAAGACCCCTGGCGACAAGAAGCTGAGCGTTCCGAGCAAGACGCTATCGCTCAAGCCGCGCGTCGAAACGGGTACCGTGCGCCAGAGCTTCAGCCATGGCCGCAGCAAGCAGGTCGTGGTCGAGAAGCGCGGCAAGCGCCGCATTGGTGACGGCCCCGAGCCGCACGCGCCTGAGGTAGCTGCAAAGCCCGCTCCGTCGCGCCCCGCGCCGCCGCCCCCGCCGCGCAATGCCGGTTCCGGCGTGGTCCTGCGCACCCTGACCGAGGATGAGCGCTCGGCCCGTGCCAGCGCGCTGGCCGATGCCAAGGTGCGCGAAGTCGAAGAGCGCCGCCAGGCCGAGGAAGAGGCCCAGCGCCGCGCCGTCCGCGAGGCCGCCGAACGCGCCGAGCGCGAGGCCGCCGAGTCGCGCCGCAAGGCCGAGGAAGAGCGCCACCGTCACGAGGACGAAGCCAAGCGGAAGGCCGAGACCGAGGCCAAGAAGCGTTTCGGCGAAGGCGAGCAGGCGCAATCCGCTCCGCGTCCCGCTGCGGCGGCACCGGCCGCTCCCGCGCCGCGTCCCACCAGCGCGCCCGCAGCGCGTCCCGGCGCCCCCGCGACGGCACGTCCGGGAACAACGACCGCGCGCCCCGGAACAACCACGCAACGGCCGGCCGGCGGCGGCCCGCTGGGTCGTACTCCGGCAGTCGCAGCCGGACCGGACGAGGACGATGGTCCGCGCCAGATCCGCCGCGGTCCCGGCGGTGCTGCGCGTCCTGCGGCAGCCCCCAAGACCACCCACAAGCCCGGCCCGCAGAAGGAACGCGGCCGCCTGACCGTCGTCACCGCGCTCAATGCCGACGAGGTGCGCGAGCGCTCGATCGCCTCGTTCCGTCGCCGCACCCAGCGCCTGAAGGGCCATGCCTCGAATGAGCCGAAGGAAAAGCTCATCCGCGAGGTGGTCATTCCGGAAGCGATCACCATCCAGGAGCTCGCCAACCGCATGGCCGAGCGCGCGGTGGACGTCATCCGCATGCTGATGAAGCAGGGCGCGATGCACAAGATCACCGACGTGATCGACGCCGACACCGCGCAGCTGATCGCCGAAGAGCTCGGTCACACCGTCAAGCGCGTTGCCGCCTCCGACGTCGAAGAAGGCCTGTTCGACCAGGTCGACGATTCCACCGACACCGAGACCCGTTCGCCGGTCGTGACCGTGATGGGCCACGTCGACCACGGCAAGACCTCGCTGCTCGACGCGCTTCGTCACGCCAACGTGGTCTCCGGCGAAGCCGGCGGCATCACCCAGCATATCGGCGCCTATCAGGTGCTGTCGCCCGAGAGCGGCAAGAAGATCACCTTCATCGACACGCCCGGCCACGCTGCGTTCACCGCGATGCGCGCCCGCGGCGCCAAGGTCACCGACATCGTCGTGCTGGTGGTCGCGGCCGATGACGGCGTGATGCCGCAGACGGTCGAAGCCATCAATCACGCCAAGGCGGCAGGCGTGCCGATCATCGTTGCCATCAACAAGATCGACAAGCCCGATGCCAAGCCCGAGCGCGTGCGCACCGAGCTGCTCCAGCACGAGGTGCAGGTGGAATCCTTCGGCGGCGAAGTCGTCGACGTCGAGGTGTCCGCCAAGAACAAGACCAATCTCGACAAGCTGCTCGAGATGATCGCGCTGCAGGCCGAAATCCTCGACCTGAAGACCAATTCGGAGCGTCCGGCCGAAGGCACCGTGATCGAAGCCAAGCTCGACCGCGGCCGTGGTCCGGTCGCCACCGTGCTGGTCCAGCGCGGCACGCTCCGTGTCGGCGACATCATCGTCGCCGGCGCCGAGATGGGCCGCGTCCGCGCGCTGATCTCGGATCAGGGCGAGACGGTGCAGGAGGCAGGCCCCTCGGTGCCGGTCGAAGTGCTCGGCTTCAACGGTCCGCCGGAAGCCGGCGATCGTCTCGCCGTGGTCGAGAACGAAGCCCGCGCCCGCCAGATCACCAGCTACCGCGCGCACCAGAAGCGCGAGAACGCGGCTGCCTCGATCTCCGGCATGCGCGGCTCGCTCGAGCAGATGATGTCGCAATTGAAGACGGCGGGCCGCAAGGAATTCCCGCTGATCGTCAAGGCCGACGTGCAGGGCTCGCTGGAAGCCATCCTCGGCTCGCTGGAAAAGCTCGGCACCGACGAAGTCGCCGCCCGCATCCTGCATGCCGGCGTCGGCGGCATCTCGGAATCCGACGTGACGCTCGCGGAAGGCTTCAACGCCGCGATCATCGGCTTCTCGGTTCGTGCCAACAAGGAGGCCGCTGCGGCCGCCAAGCGCAACGGCATCGAGATCCGCTACTACAACATCATCTACGACCTCGTGGACGACGTGAAGAAGGCGATGAGCGGCCTGCTCGCGCCGACCCTGCGCGAGACCATGCTGGGCAACGCCGAGATTTTGGAGATCTTCAACATCTCCAAGGTCGGCAAGGTCGCCGGCTGCCGCGTCACCGACGGTACCGTGGAACGCGGCGCCAATGTGCGCCTGATCCGCGACAACGTCGTCGTGCACGAAGGCAAGCTGTCGACGCTGAAGCGCTTCAAGGACGAGGTGAAGGAAGTCCAGTCCGGTCAGGAATGCGGCATGGCCTTCGAGAGCTATCACGACATGCGTGCGGGTGACGTGATCGAGTGTTATCGCGTGGAGACGATCCAGCGCTCCCTGTAAGTCCAAATCTTACCGAAGCGCCTGGATCTTTTTGAGCTGAAATTGCGGGAGTGCGATGGCCGGATTTTTTCCGGCCATCCACGCCTCATTCGTTTCAACAGGACAAATGACAATGCTCGTGTCCCAAACGCGGGCACGACGAGGTGATTTTCGACCATGCCCCGCCACCACCAGAAAAAAAGTTCCGCGCCCGGCGGCTCGCAGCGTCAGTTGCGCGTCGGCGAGCAGGTTCGCCATGCGATGGCCGAGATTCTGGCGCAAGGCAACGTGCATGATGCGGATCTTGAAGGCCACATCATCACCGTGCCGGAGGTACGGATGTCGCCCGACCTGAAGCTCGCGACAATCTACGTGATGCCGCTCGGTGGCCGCGACACCGAGGTCGTCATCGCTGCGCTCGAGCGCAACAAGAAATTCCTGCGCGGCGAAGTCGCGCGGCGCGTTAACCTGAAATTTGCACCTGACATTCGTTTCCGCGTCGACGAACGATTCGACGAAGCGGAACGGATCGAGAAGCTTTTGCGAACACCTGCGGTGCAGAAGGATCTCGAACAGGACTTGGAACAGGATCCGGATACGGATCGGGAAGAAGAGCAATGACGATGGACCCGGCTCACGGCACGATCGGCGGCAACGATGCCGATCAGCGCGATGTGCAGAAAAATAATTTTGCGGAGATCGGCGGCAATTCCGAGCCGCATCAGGAGCCGCGCCGCGTCAACAACGACCCTCGCGCCAAGCAGCAGAAGGGCAACCAGGTTCGGCGCGACCGCCGCGACGTCCATGGCTGGGTCGTGCTCGACAAGCCGATCGGCATGACCTCGACGCAGGCGGTTGCCGTGCTCAAGCGCCTGTTCAACGCCAAGCGTGCGGGACACGCCGGCACGCTCGACCCGCTCGCCTCCGGCGGCCTGCCGATCGCGCTCGGAGAGGCCACCAAGACGGTTCCCTTTGTGATGGACGGCCGCAAGCGCTACCAGTTCACCGTGTGCTGGGGCGAGGAGCGCGACACCGACGACATCGAGGGCCGGGTGACCGCGACCTCGGACCAGCGCCCGACCCGGGAGGCCATCCTGGCCCTCCTGCCCCGCTTCACCGGGGTGATCGAGCAGATTCCGCCGCGCTATTCGGCGATCAAGGTCCAGGGCGAGCGCGCCTATGACCTCGCCCGCGACGGCGAGGTCGTGGAGCTGGCCCCCCGCCCGGTCGAGATTCACCATTTAGCCCTTGTAGATCAACCAGATACCGACCGGGCCGTGTTCGAGGCAGAATGCGGCAAGGGCACCTATGTCCGCGCGCTCGCCCGCGATATGGGCCGGATTCTCGGCACTTATGGCCATATCTGCGCGCTCCGGCGGACCCTGGTCGGCCCATTTGGCGAAAACGACATGATTCCGCTGGATCAGTTGGAGGCTTTATGCGATAGAGCCGCGTCCGGCGAGGGCAGCCTCGCCGACGCGCTTTTGCCCGTTGAGACCGCGCTGGACGACATCCCGGCACTGGCCGTCACTCGGGCTCATGCGGCAAGGCTCCATCGGGGCCAAGCCGTTTTGTTGCGCGGACGGGATGCGCCCACTTGTAGCGGCACAGTCTATGTCACGGTGGCAGGCCGTCTTTTGGCGCTTGCCGAAGTTGGCAATGGCGAAATCATCCCCAAGCGTGTGTTCAACCTGACCGGCCTGACTGCCAGCCCCGGTCGCAACGAGAGAAATTGACGATGTCGATTGCCGCAGAACGCAAAGCGGAAGTCATCAAGACGAATGCCACCAAGGCCGGCGACACCGGCTCGCCCGAGGTTCAGGTCGCGATCCTGTCGGAACGCATCAACAACCTTACCAACCATTTCAAGACCCACGTGAAGGACAACCATTCGCGTCGCGGCCTCTTGAAGCTGGTCTCGACCCGCCGCTCGCTCCTCGACTACCTCAAGAAGAGGGACGAGGCGCGCTACAAGGCGCTGCTCGAGAAGCACAACATTCGTCGCTAACAGTTCCTGCGCGCGCCACCGGCGCGCGTTTTTGCGCGTAGTTTTCGAACGAAAGCACTTATTTGAAGGTTTTTGATCGAGGCTGCGTGCGCGTCGGATGCGGGCCAACAACCACTCGCATCCGGGGCATGACCGAAGACCGCGGTTCGGTGTTCGCGTTCGTGCCGACTGACAGTCCAGCAGCAATCCGGCGGCTGGGCACAACGGGCAAGGCGCCCGTATGACCCGAAAGGATGGACGCCATCCGACATCCAAAAACCATGGCAGGATCGCAGGACGCTGATCATCCGCTCCGATCAGCGTCCCGCAATCTTGCGCATGGTTTTTGTTTTTCGAAGCGTCCCTTCTTTCGAGAACCCATGAAAGAAGACCTCTATGTTCACTAAGCATTCAGTCGAGATCGACTGGGGCGGACGCCCTCTCAAGCTCGAAACCGGCAAGATCGCCCGTCAGGCCGACGGTGCCGTCATCGCCACCTATGGCGAGACCGTGGTGCTCGCCACCGTCGTCGCGGCGAAGGCGCCGCGCGAAGGCGTCGACTTCCTGCCGCTGACCGTCGACTACCAGGAGAAGACCTACGCCGCGGGCCGCATTCCCGGCGGCTACTTCAAGCGCGAGGGCCGTCCGACCGAGAAGGAGACGCTGGTCTCCCGCCTGATCGACCGTCCGATCCGTCCGCTGTTCGTCGACGGCTGGCGCAACGAGACCCAGGTGATCGCCACCGTGCTGTCGCACGACATGGAGAACGATCCTGATATCGTCGCGCTGGTGGCATCGTCGGCGGCGCTGACCCTCTCCGGCGCGCCGTTCAAGGGCCCGATCGGCGCTGCGCGCGTCGGCTTCGCCAATGACGAGTTCATCCTCAACCCGACGCTCGACGAGATGGTCGACACCCAGCTCGACCTCGTCGTCGCCGGCACCGCCGACGCCGTGCTGATGGTGGAATCGGAAGCCAAGGAGCTGAACGAAGACATCATGCTCGGCGCCGTGATGTTCGGTCACCGCCACTTCCAGCCGGTCATCAACGCGATCATCGAGCTCGCCGAGAAGGCCGCCAAGGAGCCGCGCGAAGTCACCGTGATCGACAATGAGGCGCTCGAGAAGGAGATGCTCGGCCTCGTCGAGCAGGAGCTGCGCGCCGCCTACGCCATTCCGGTCAAGCAGGATCGCTACGCCGCGGTCGGCAAGGTCAAGGAAAAGGTGATCGCTCACTATTTCCCCGAAGGGCAGGAGCCGAAATACGACAAGCTCCGCGTCGCTGCGGTGTTCAAGGAGCTGGAAGCCAAGATCGTTCGCTGGAACATCCTGGACACCGGCAAGCGCATCGACGGCCGTGACAGCAAGACCGTGCGCAACATCGTCGCCGAAGTCGGCGTGTTGCCCCGCGCCCACGGCTCGGCCCTGTTCACCCGCGGCGAGACCCAGGGCCTGGTCGTGACCACGCTCGGCACCGGCGAGGACGAGCAGTACATCGACGCGCTGTCGGGAACGTACAAAGAGACGTTCCTGCTGCACTACAACTTCCCTCCCTACTCGGTCGGTGAGACCGGCCGCCTCGGCGGCACCAAGCGCCGCGAGATCGGCCACGGCAAGCTCGCCTGGCGCGCGATCCACCCGGTGCTGCCGCCGCATCACGAATTCCCGTACACGATCCGCGTGGTCTCGGAGATCACCGAATCCAACGGTTCCTCGTCGATGGCTTCGGTCTGCGGCGCCTCGCTCGCTCTGATGGATGCCGGCGTGCCGTTGAAGCGGCCGACCGCGGGCATCGCGATGGGCCTGATCCTCGAAGACAAGCGCTACGCGGTGCTTTCGGACATCCTCGGTGACGAGGACCATCTCGGCGACATGGACTTCAAGGTCGCCGGCACCGAGCAGGGCATCACCTCGCTCCAGATGGACATCAAGATCGAGGGCATCACCGAGGAGATCATGAAGGTCGCCCTCGGCCAGGCCAAGGAAGGCCGCATCCACATCCTCGGCGAGATGGCCAAGGCGCTCACCAACGCCCGCGCCGAGCTCGGCGAATACGCGCCGCGCATCGAGACCTTCAAGATCCCGACCGACAAGATCCGCGAAGTGATCGGCACCGGTGGCAAGGTGATCCGCGAGATCGTCGAGAAGACCGGCGCCAAGGTCAACATCGAGGACGACGGCACCGTGAAGGTCGCCTCCTCCGATGGCGAGGCGATGAAGGCTGCGATCAAGTGGATCAAGTCGATCGCGTCCGAGCCGGAAGTCGGCCAGATCTATGACGGCACCGTCGTCAAGGTGATGGAGTTCGGCGCCTTCGTGAACTTCTTCGGCTCCAAGGACGGCCTCGTCCACATCAGCCAGCTCGCTTCGGCGCGCGTGCAGAAGACCTCCGACGTCGTCAAGGAAGGCGACAAGGTCAAGGTCAAGCTGCTCGGCTTCGACGACCGCGGCAAGACCCGCCTGTCGATGAAGGTGGTCGATCAGACCACCGGCGAGGACCTCGAGGCCAAGGACAAGGCCGCCGAGGGCGAGAAGGCTCCGCGGGAAGCGGCCGGCGAGTAAGCCTCGCGACACTGCCAGAAACGCGAAAGGGCGGCCGAAAGGCCGCCCTTTTTATTGGTGTCTGGCGCATCGCCTCTCCGCAGTCCGTAGCCCGCATGAAGCGAAGCGGAATGCGGGACCGGCGCCCCGGATTGCGCTGCGCTCCATCCGGGCTACGGGAGGTCACCTCTCCCGCAAGCGGGAGAGGTGCACTAGCTCACGCCGTGATGTCGTAGCGGTCGAGGTTCATCACCTTGATCCAGGCCTTGGCGAAGTCCTTGACGAACTTCTCCTTGGCGTCCGAGGTCGCATAGACCTCGGCGAAGGCACGGAGCTGCGAGTGCGCGCCGAAGATGAGATCGGCGCGGGTGCCGGTCCACTTCACTGCGTTGGTCTTGCGGTCGCGAGCCTCGTAGCTGCCGTCAGCCGCCGGCGTCCACTGCGCGCTCATGTCGAGCAGGTTGACGAAGAAGTCGTTGCTCAGCGTTCCCACCTTCGCGGTGAGCACGCCGTGCTTCGAACCGTTCGCATTGGCACCGAGCACACGCAGGCCGCCGACCAGCGCGGTCAATTCAGGCCCGGTGAGCTTGAGCAGCTGCGCACGATCGACGAGGGCTTCTTCCTGCTGCAGGAACTGATGCTTCTTGCCGAGATAGTTGCGGAAGCCATCGGCCCGGGGCTCGAGCGGCGCGAAGGACTCCGCGTCGGTCTGCTCCTGCGAAGCATCCATGCGGCCCGGCGTGAAGCCGACCTTCACGTCGACGCCGGCATCCTTGGCGGCCTTCTCGACCGCGGCGGTGCCGCCGAGCACGATCAGGTCCGCCAGCGAGACCTTCTTCGCGCCTGACGACGCATTGAAGTCCTTCTGGATCGCTTCGAGCTTGCCGAGCACCTTGGAGAGCTGGGCCGGCTGGTTCACCTCCCAGTCCTTCTGCGGGCTGAGGCGGATGCGCGCGCCGTTGGCGCCGCCGCGCTTGTCCGAGCCGCGGAACGTCGAGGCCGACGCCCAGGCAGTCGAGACCAGCTCGGAGACCGAGAGGCCCGAAGCCAGGATCTTGGTCTTCAGCGCAGCGACGTCCTGATCGCCGACCAGCTCGTGGTTCACGGCCGGAATCCGATCCTGCCAGATCAGCGCTTCCTTCGGCACCAGCGGGCCGAGATAACGCTGGATCGGGCCCATGTCGCGGTGGGTCAGCTTGAACCAGGCGCGGGCGAAGGCGTCCGCGAACTGATCGGGGTTTTCGAGGAAGCGGCGCGAGATCTTCTCGTAGGCCGGATCCATGCGCAGCGACAGATCGGTCGTCAGCATGGTCGGCCGATGCTTCTTCGACTTGTCGAAAGCATCGGGGATGATCGCGTCGGCACCCTTGGCCGTCCACTGGTTCGCACCGCCCGGGCTCTTCGTCAGCTCCCATTCGTACTTGAACAGGTTCTCGAAGAAGTTGTTGCTCCACTTCGTCGGCGTCGTCGTCCAGGTCACCTCGAGACCGCTGGTGATGGAATCACCCGCGAGGCCCGACGCGTGCTTGCTCTTCCAGCCGAGGCCCTGATCTTCCAGCGCACCCGCTTCCGGCTCCGGACCGACCAGCGAGGGATCACCCGCGCCATGGGTCTTGCCGAAGGTGTGACCACCGGCGATCAGCGCGACGGTCTCCTCGTCGTTCATCGCCATGCGGGCGAACGTCTCGCGGATGTCCTTGGCCGCGGCGACGGGATCCGGCTTGCCGTTCGGGCCTTCCGGGTTGACGTAGATGAGGCCCATCTGCACGGCGCCGAGTGGTTCGGCCAGCTGGCGTTCGCCGCTGTAGCGCTCATCGCCGAGCCAGGTGCCTTCCGGACCCCAATAGAGCTCTTCCGGCTCCCAGACATCGGCGCGGCCACCCGCAAAGCCAAACGTCTTGAAGCCCATCGATTCCAGCGCGACGTTGCCGGCGAGCACCATCAAATCGGCCCAGGAGAGCTTGCGGCCGTATTTCTGCTTGATCGGCCAGAGCAGACGGCGCGCCTTGTCGAGGTTGGCGTTGTCGGGCCAGCTGTTGAGCGGCGCAAAGCGCTGCTGGCCGGCTCCGGCGCCACCGCGCCCGTCGGTGATGCGATAGGTGCCCGCGCTGTGCCAGGCCATGCGGATCATGAGGCCGCCATAGTGACCGAAGTCAGCCGGCCACCATTCCTGCGACTCCGTCATCAGGGCGGTCAGGTCCTTGATGACCGCGTTCAGGTCGAGCGACTTGAATTCCTTGGCGTAGTCGAACTCCTTGCCCATCGGGTCGGACAGGTCGGAATTCTTGTGCAGCATCTCGATGCTGAGCTGGGTTGGCCACCAGTCGCGGTTCACGCGCGTGGGTTTTCCGCCCGAAAACGGGCACTTCGAAGTGTCGTCCATGATTACCTCCTCTGGTGGCGTCCGACGGCGCCTTTGACCAGGTAGAACCACTCTAAGCGCCGCCTCCTATCAGGTGAAGTTGACTTTAATGATCGCTGCGATAGGATTTTCTTATGATCAATCTGACGCTGCGCCAGCTCCGGTATTTCGACGCGCTGGCGCGCCACGGCCATTTCGGCCGCGCGGCTGAATCCTGTTCGATCTCGCAGCCGGCCCTGTCGATGCAGATCAAGGAACTGGAGGAGACGCTCGGCGGCCTGCTGCTGGAGCGCAGCGCGCGCCAGGTCGCGCTGACCCGGTTCGGCGAGGAACTCGCCCAGCGCGTCCGCGACATCCTGCGTTCGGTCGACGAGCTCGGCGATTTCGCCCGGGCCTCGCAGGACCGCTTCGCCGGCCGCCTGCGCATCGGCATGATCCCGACCATCGCGCCCTACCTGCTGCCCACGATCACCAAGAACCTCACGCGCATGCACCCGGAGCTCGACATCCGCGTGCGCGAGACGATGACGCCGCGGCTGATCCAGGAGCTGGTGGAGGGACGGCTCGACACCGCGATCGTCGCGCTGCCGGTGTCGGAGCCCTCGCTCACCGAGGTTGCCCTGTTCGAGGAGAAATTCCTGCTGGTGCGGCCCGGCGCGGAAGAGGGAACACCGGCACCCTCGCGGGAGATGATGCGGGAGATGCGGCTGCTGCTGCTCGAGGAGGGACACTGCTTCCGCGATCAGGCGCTGTCGTTCTGCAACATGCAGTCGGCGCCGCCGCGCGAGATGCTGGACGCGAATTCGCTGTCGACGCTGGTGCAGATGGTCAGCGCCGGCATCGGTGTCACCTTGATCCCGGAGATGGCGGTGCCGGTGGAGACGCGGTCAGCCTCGGTCTCGCTGACGCGCTTTCGCGACCCGCAGCCCTCGCGCACCATCGGCATGGTCTGGCGCAAGACCAGCCCGCTGGCGCGGCAGCTGCTGCAGATTTCCGAGGTGGTGTGCCTGTCGGCCGGCAAGGTGCGCGCGAAACAAGCCGTGCGCAGCCAAAAGGCCTAAGGCTACGATGTCAGATCCGATCATCCGCCCCGCCCGTGCCGACGAATATGACGAAGTCGGCCGCGTCTGGATGGAGAGCTGGGTTTCGACGGGGCTCGGCGAGGCCAGCGAATTCCTGCTGGCAAACTTACGCGCACGTATCCGGCACGAGATCGAAGACGGCTGGAGCCTGTACGTCGCCGACGACGACGGCGCCATTGCCGCGATGCTGGCGCTGCATCTGCCAAAGCTCTACCTCGACATGCTGTTCGTCGGGCCCGCCTATCAGGGCCAATCGCTCGGGCGGAAGCTGCTCGCCTTCACGCGCACGCAAATGCCGGATGAGATGTATCTGCGCTGCGTCCGCGAGAACGAAAAGGCCTGGCGCTGGTACGAGCGCGAAGGTTTTGTGTTCGAGAAGCAAGAGATCGAGCCGTCGAACGGGTTCATGATGAAGTACTACCGCTGGAAGCGGCCCGCCGGGTAGGCAGCGAATCTATGGTGCAGCTTGCGGTTGTCGCGTTCCCCACCTAGTGTGGCGTGTCCGATGACCTCATGCCTCTGATCTCCCGGAATCCATGTTTCGCATTGCTGTCTCGCTGATCGCGCTGCTGTCCCTCCTGACCTCCGCAGCCGGCCAAACTCCTCCGGCAACCACGGCGCCCTCCGCTCAGACTGCGGCGCCGGCCAAGCCGGCAGTCAAGAAGGCGGCGCCGAAGGCCAAACCGGCTGCAGGACAGCCGGTCGCGGCGGAGAGCGGCCCCTGTCAGATCGGCGTCATTTCCGCGATCGGAGACCAGTTCTCGGTGCAACATGTCGGCCTCACGATGTTCGGCAACGAGTATATGGAGGCGCCGATCGAGGCGTGGGGTATCGATGATCTGTTCGTCGCGACGGTTCGCGCCGCGGCTCCCGGCACGGCCGTCCGAAAGATCGCTTACGCAAGCGGAGCCTTCAAGCCGTACTATCATCCGGAAGCGAAATTGTTCCGCAATGACCGCGACGACCTGACGGCCCTGGTGCGGCAGATCGCGGGAACTGCAAATTGCGAACGCTACGTCGTAGCTACGAAAGCCCGCGTTTCCGTTGATGGCACCAATCAATCAATCGAGGGCCTCGGGGTCTACAAGAATTGGGCGAGCCCTTCCGGGCGCGGCGTCGTGGTTGCCTATTTCCGTATCAACGTTTTTGACGGACGAACTTTCGTCATCCATCGAGCGCCTACCCGGAGCTTCGGAGATGTGATTGCTTCGAGTTTTTCCAACAAGTACGACAATACGCAGATCCTCAACAATCTCGAGTTTCCCAAGACTCCTGAACAGGTGACCAACAGTGCATTGCTGCGTGACAGCACACGCAGCCTGCTCACGGCCCAGCTGGACAAGTATCTACCCGCGTACATCAAGGGCGAGTAAGCACATTTGCCGACGGGACGCGACAAAGGGCATCGCTCGTCCGCTTGCTGCGGCTGGGCTGCATTTGTCGTTCTGGCCCGGTTGGTCGTCGTTGCGGCTGTCCTGTGGGGCTTTTTGATAGCTGCTTGGGCGCAGACGCCATCGGCGCCATCAGTGACAGGAGCCGAGACGGCAGGATCGGTCAGCAAGCAAGCCAACGGCAAGACGGCCACGCGGCGTGGAGCCACGGGCAGGCCCGCTTCCGCCGGCGGCGGCTCGTGCGACTTCGGTGTCGTCGTCACCACCGGCGACGAGTTCACCGCGCTGACGACCGGCCTGACCGTATTTCAGAACAAGAAGATGGTGGTCCCGATTCCAGGCTGGGGACTCAGCGATCTGATCTTCGCGCGGACCCGCGCCGCGATCCCTGCCGGCGTGTCCGTTCTGAGAATCCCCTACAACCCGGCGAAATTTCCTCCCCGCGATGAGTCCAAGGACACATTGAAGGACAGGTTGTTCGGCGATCTCAACGCGGAGCTGGCCGGATACATGCGCGAGGTCGTGAAAGGAACGAATTGCCGGCACTACATCCAGATCCTCAATTCAATCAGCCCTATCGGGACATCGAACTATACGGTCCGCGGTTTCGGCATCCTCAACCAGGATGTCGTGCTAGGGCGTCGCATCTATCTCTACGCCCTGGCGTTTATCCGCATCTTTGACGGGCGCGACTTCTCCGTTGTCAGACAGAGCTCTGCGCTGATCAACATGCATCATTCCCTGGTGGTGCAGAGGCTTCTGGGCAGGCAAATCGGCGGCCCCTATCGCGAATTACCCGCAGAATCGTTTCCAACGCGCCCTGAAGATGCCGCCGACAATCCCGATCTGCGCGATGGCGTGCGCGCCATGCTGACCGAAAGCCTCGACAAGACGCTGCCGCTTTTGCTCGGCGTTCGATCAGCCGCGAGTCAAAGCGACGCCAAAGAACGTTGACCCACATGTCGTTCACGCCGCTTGCCTTCTGCCTAGGCGTAGTGCGTTGCGGATGCGCGGCAAACGCGGCATGAATTGCGCGCTGTTGGCCTTCCGCCGATGAAAGGGTTCCCGCCATGATCAAGCTCTATTGGTCGCCCCGCTCGCGCTCGTTCACGACGCTCTGGCTAATGGAGGAGAGCAGCCTGCCCTATGAGCGCGTGCTGACCGATATCTCGACCGGCGCGCAGAAGGCGCCGGACTATCTGAAGATCAATCCGATGGGCAAGGTGCCGGCGCTCAGTGACGGCGATGCCGCGCTCGGCGAAGCCGCGGCGATCTGCGCCTATATCGCCGACCGCTATCCCGAGACGAAGCTCGCGCCTGGCGTGACCGACCCGCGCCGCGCGCGCTATCTGCAATGGCTATTCTTTTCACCTAGCTGCATCGAGCCGGCCATCATCCAGATCTTCACCAAGATCGAGATCCCGACCTCGACCGCGGCCTGGGGCAGCGCGACGCAGGTGTTCGACGTGCTGGAGGCCGCGCTCGCCAAGGGTCCGTGGATTCTCGGCGAGGAGTTTTCCGCCGCCGACGTCACGGTCGGCTCGGGCCTGAATTTTGCGGTGCGCCTGTTCAAGATGGTGCCGTCGCGGCCGGCCTTCGATGCCTATCTGGCCCGCTGCATGGCGCGGCCGGCATTCCAGCGCGCCGAGAAGATCGCGGCCGGTTAAATGGACTCTCGTAGGGTGGGCAAAGCGTAGCGTGCCCACGTCCTCCATCTATGGCGATCGCTGAGAGATCGTGGGCACGTCGCTTGCGCTCCTTTGCCCACCCTACGGCAGGGTCGTCTATTCGGCTTTCAGATCGTCCGGCCGCGGCATCAACACGATGTTGTAGCCGGAATCGACATAGTGGATCTCGCCGGTCACGCCGCCCGAGAGGTCCGACAGCAGATACAGCGCCGAGCCGCCGAGCTCGTCGAGCGTGACGCCGCGGCGAAGCGGCGAGTGCTTCTGCATGAAGGCGAACATCGCCCGCGCCTCGCCGATGCCCGAGCCCGCGAGCGTGCGGATGGGCCCCGCGGAGATCGCATTCACGCGGATGCCGCGCGGTCCGAAATCGGAGGCGAGGTAGCGCACGGAGGCTTCCAGCGCCGCCTTGGCGACGCCCATCACGTTGTAGTTCGGCATCGATCGCTCGGAGGCGCCGAAGGTCAGCGTGATCATGCTGCCGCCCTCCGTCATCAGCTCGGCGGCGCGCTTCGCCACTTCCGTGAACGAGAAGCAGGAGATCACCATGGTGCGCGAAAAGTTCTCGCGGCTGGTGTCGGCGTAGCGGCCCTTCAGCTCGTTCTTGTCGGCAAAGCCGATCGCGTGGATGACGAAGTCGAGCTTGCCCCATTTCTCGCGGAGCACAGCGAAGGTGGCGTCGACGCTGGCGATGTCCTCGACGTCGCAGGGCAGCACCAGATCCACACCGAGCGATTCCGCCAGCGGCTTGACGCGCTTGCCCAGCGCCTCGCCCTGGAAGGTGAAGGCAAGCTCGGCACCGTGGGCATGCAGCGTCTTCGCCATACCCCAGGCGATCGAATGATCATTGGCGATGCCCATGATCAGACCGCGCTTGCCTTTCATCAGTCCTTCCATTGCCTCGCGGCTCCTATCATTCCCACGTCATCGCCCGCGCATGCGGGCGATCCAGTATTCCAGAGACAGCAATTACAGGCCGAGAAGCCGCGGTGTGGGAGCTCACACATCCAGCCGGCTGAACACCAGCGTGGCGTTGGTGCCGCCGAAACCGAACGAGTTCGACAGCACGGTGCCGACCTTCACATTGTCGATGCGCTTGCGCACGATCGGCATGTCGGCGAACACGGGGTCGAGCTCCTGGATGTGTGCGCTCTCGCAGATGAAACCGTTGTTCATCATCAGCAGCGAGTAGATCGCCTCCTGCACGCCGGTCGCGCCCAGCGAGTGCCCGGTCAGCGCCTTGGTCGCCGAGATCGGCGGGCACTTCTCGCCGACGCCGAACACCCTGCGGATCGCCTCGATCTCCGGCGGATCGCCGGCCGGCGTCGAGGTCGCGTGCGGATTGATGTAGTCGACCTTGGTCTTCACCGTCGACATCGCCATGCGCATGCAGCGCTCGGCCCCTTCGCCCGACGGCGCGACCATGTCGTGGCCGTCCGAGGTCGCGCCATAGCCGACGATCTCGCCATAGATGCGCGCACCGCGCGCCTTGGCATGCTCGAGCTCCTCCAGCACCAGCACGCCGGCGCCGCCGGCGATGACGAAGCCGTCGCGGTTGACGTCGTAGGGGCGCGACGCGGTGGCCGGCGTGTCGTTGTATTTCGAGGACATCGCGCCCATGGCGTCGAACAGCACCGACAGCGACCAGTCCAGCTCCTCGCAGCCGCCGGCGAAGATGACGTCCTGCTTGCCGATCTGGATCGTCTCATAGGCATTGCCGACGCAGTGGTTCGACGTCGCGCAGGCCGAGGAGATCGAATAGTTCACGCCCTTGATCTTGAACCAGGTCGCGAGCGTCGCGGAAGCCGTCGACGACATCGCCTTCGGCACTGCAAACGGCCCGACGCGCTTCGGCCCCTTGGTGCGGGTGATGTCGGCGGATTCGACGATGGTGCGCGCGGACGGACCGCCCGAACCCATGATGATGCCGGTACGGATGTTGGAGACTTCGTCGGGCGACAGACCGGAATCCTGGATCGCCTGCTCCATCGCGATGTGATTCCACGCCGCGCCCTGACCGAGGAAGCGCATGGCGCGGCGGTCGACCACCGTCGAAGGATCGAGCGTCGGCTCACCTTGCACCTGCGAACGGAAGCCGAGCTCGGCATATTTCTCAGCCCGCGAAATGCCCGACTTCGCCTCGTGAAGGCTCGCAAGCACTTCCTGGGTGTTGTTTCCGATGGACGAAACGATGCCCATTCCGGTGACCACAACCCGCCTCATGACAGCCTCGCCTAAATCGTTGTCTTTCTTGGTGATGCGCCTCAGCCCAGGCTCGTGCCCTGCTTGAACAGGCCGACCTTCAGATCCTTGGCGCGATAGATAATCTGGTCATCGACCGAAAGCCACCCGTCGGCGATACCGAGCACGAGCTTTGAGCGCATCACGCGCTTCATGTCGACGTTGTACACAACCTTGCGGGCCTCGGGCAGCACCTGGCCGCTGAACTTCAGCTCGTTGAGGCCGAGCGCACGGCCGCGACCTTCGCCGCCGATCCAGCCCAGATAAAAGCCGACCATTTGCCACAGCGCATCGAGGCCGAGGCAGCCGGGCATGACGGGATCGTTCTTGAAATGGCAGCCGAAGAACCAGAGGTCGGGCTTCACGTCGAGCTCAGCGCGCACCAGGCCCTTGCCGAACTCGCCGCCTTTGTCGTTGATTTCCGTGATGCGGTCGAACATCAGCATCGGCGGCAGCGGCAGCTGGGCATTGCCCGGGCCGAACATCTCGCCGCGCGCGCATGCCAGCAAATCCTCGTATTCGTAACCGTTGCGCCTGTTCAGCATGCACGAGCCTCTGTTCAAATACCGGTTGAGCGGCGTTCTTTGGCGAAAATGGGCCCCGTCTCGGTCGGAGAGCAACGCCAATTGCCGTCGTCAGGCGCAGCTCCCGCAAGCCCCGGATGGACGGCGGACCGGGCTTCCATGCCCGGTTGCGCCAAAATCGGCTAAGCGGAACCGCGGGCTCTCTAACACACGCCATTTCAGTGGCAAAGCGCTCTCATGAAGGTAAAATGACGGCGTCCTCGCCCGGTTCCAGAGCTGATTAGAACCTCTCTAGTTGCGAGAAACTTGCATCTGCATCTTTCTATTCTTATATTGCAGGGAGATATTGTTCACGCGTGCCCGAAAACTGGAAATGAGCGAGAATACCGCGCCCAACCACGACGACGACGTCCATGCCGCGGCCCTTCTGTCCGGCCGCCAGCCGGCCCTGACCGGCTGCCCCTGGCACGACGTCAACGAAATGCTCCAGTCCGCCGGGCTGCGTCCGACGCGCCAGCGGATGGCGCTCGGCTGGCTCCTGTTCGGCAAGGGCGCACGCCACCTCACGGCTGAAATGCTGTACGAGGAAGCAACCCTCGCCAAGGTCCCGGTGTCGCTGGCGACCGTCTACAACACGCTGAACCAGCTCACCGATGCCGGCCTGCTCCGCCAGGTCAGCGTCGACGGCACCAAGACCTATTTCGACACCAACGTCACCACCCACCACCACTACTACCTCGAGAACAGCCATGAGCTGGTCGACATCGAGGATCCGCATCTGGCGCTGTCCAAGATGCCGGAGGTGCCCGAGGGCTACGAGATCTCCCGCATCGACATGGTCGTGCGCCTGCGCAAGAAGCGCTAGCGTCGTCCCGGCCTAGTGCGCAATTGCGCACGGGGGGCCGAGACCCATACCGCGTGATTTATCGATAGGAATAGCTGCCCGTACCGCGGGACGACTGAATAACCACCAGTCTTGGTAAAACTTTTGCCTGTGGTTATGGGTCCCGGCTTTCGCCGGGACGACAACAACCAGTCAATTCACCTGCTCGTCCGAATACACGCCCCAGAGGCGTTCCTGCTGGATCCAGCCGTCAAAACCGTTACCGGTGACGCGGCACCAGTTTGCAGTGCACTTTTTCACCTGCGTGACGACACCGGCCTGGAGCCTGGCCGCGACCGCGCTGTCGGGATCGGCCCGGTCGTAGATCGGCGCGAGATCGTCCTTGTGCTTCATGGTGACGACCGCGGTGCGGCGGCCCGACAGCAGCGAGTGATAGACCCAGCCCTCGGCGCCCTCGGAATCGCGCACCCGGCGCCAGTTCTCGAACTCGGCGGTAATTTCGACCGGCAGGCCGGCGCGGGTATAGACCCAGGCCACGTCATTGTCCTTGGTCGGGCCGGCGCGGACGTTGACGTGATCCGACTTGAGGCTGACATAGCGCGGCACCGGCAAGCCGCTGGCGGTCTGCGGGGTATTGTCCTTCGCCGAATGCGAGGGGCCGACCGAGGCGCTCAACCAGGTACACACGAGCGCCATCACCGAACAAAAACGCCCCAACGCCATCAACCCGTCTCCTGTCGAGGGCCCGGCCACACGCCGAATCCTCACCCCAAACTCCAAAAACCTGCCCTGTCGGTCCCTTCCCCGCCCCACGCGGGTGTTCCGCCAAGCCTTGACCCGTGGTTCTTGTCTTGGCCCGGCCTTCTGCTAGAGAGGACGGACGCTTGAACAACCAGTTTGTCCCGATTTTCCAGCCTGGAAATGTCGGGAGAGCTTGAAGGAAACGCCGGGGACGACACGGCAAGGGCAGTGTCGAACAACCGGGTTAATGAGGCCTGAACGACCGGCCTTTGGCGACAGAGGCGGCGTGGGGCGCCTCATGAGAGCAGGACATGTCGGTGAAGAAAAAGCCCCTCGTCGTGGTGACGCGCAAGCTGCCGGATTCGATCGAGACGCGGATGCGCGAGCTGTTCGACGCGCGGATCAATCTCGACGACACGCCGATGTCGCCTGACCAGCTCGCGGAAGCCGCGCGCACCGCCGACGTGCTGGTTCCGACCGTGACCGACCACATCACCGCCGACATCGTCAACCAGCCCGACTGCAAGCTGCGCCTGATCGCCAATTTCGGCAACGGCGTCGACAATATCGACGTCGAGGCCGCGCATGCCCGCGGCATCACCGTCACCAACACGCCAAAAGTCCTGACCGAGGACACCGCCGACATGACCATGGCGCTGATCCTGGCCGTGCCGCGCCGGATGATCGAAGGCGCCTCGATCCTCACCGAAGGAAAATCCTGGGCCGGCTGGTCGCCGACCTGGATGCTCGGCCACCGCATCGGGGGAAAACGTCTCGGCATCGTCGGCATGGGCCGCATCGGCCAGGCGGTGGCGCGGCGCGCCCGCGCCTTCGGCCTGCAGATCCACTATCACAACCGCCGTCCCGTCGCCCCGAAGATCGCCGAGGAGCTGGGTGCGACCTATTGGGAGAGCCTCGACCAGATGCTGGCGCGGATGGACATCATCTCGGTGAACTGTCCGCATACGCCGGCGACCTATCACCTGCTCTCGGCGCGGCGGCTGAAGCTGATCCGCAAGGACGCCTATATCGTCAACACCGCGCGCGGCGAGGTCACCGACGAGGACACGCTGATCAAGCTGATCGAAGGGGGCGAGATCGGCGGCGCCGCCCTCGACGTCTATGAGCACGAGCCCGCGGTCAATCCGAAGCTGGTGCGGCTTGCGAAAGCCGGCAAGGTGATACTGATGCCGCATATGGGCTCGGCCACGATCGAGGGCCGCGTCGAGATGGGCGAGAAGGTGATCATCAACATCCGTACCTTCCTCGACGCCCACAAGCCGCCGGACCGCGTGCTGCCGAGCATGCTGTAGGGTGCCGCGCGCTACGCGCGGTGCACGCTGAGATCCTCGAAAACAGGCCCGTCGCCGTTGAGCGGATTGGCGGGATCACGCGCATAGCGCAGCGTCTCGAAGCGCATCGCGCGTGCGTCGATCATCAGGAGGCGGCCAACGAGGCCGTCGCCAAAGCCGACGATCTCGCGGATCGCCTCCAGTGCCATCATCGAGCCGAGCACGCCCGCGAGCGCGCCCATCACGCCGGCCTCGGCGCAGGCCGGTATCGTGCCCGGCGGCGGCGCCTCCGGGAACAGACAGCGATAGGTCGGATTGAATTCGCCGGCTTCGTTGGTCTCATGCGCGCGGATGGTGGTGAGCGAGCCATCGAAGGTGCCAAGCGCCGCCGTGATCAGCGGCCGCTTCGCGAAGAAGCAAGCATCCGAGACGAGATAGCGCGTCGAGAAATTGTCGGAGCCGTCGAGCACGAGGTCGTAATCGCCGATCAGGCTCAGCGCGTTATCGGCATTGAGCCAGGTGGCGTGGCCGACGAAACGCACATGCGGATTGAGCGCCGCGATGCGCTCGGCCGCGCTCTCGACCTTGTGCCGGCCGATGTCGGGCGTCGTGTGGATCACCTGGCGCTGCAGGTTGGACAGCGACACCACGTCGTCATCGACCACGCCGAGCGTGCCGACGCCGGCCGCGGCGAGATACATCAGAGCGGGCGCGCCGAGCCCGCCGGCACCGACCACCAGCACGGAGGCCTTTTTCAGCGCGGCCTGGCCGGGGCCACCGACATCGCGCAGCACGATATGGCGGGCATAGCGTTCGAGTTCATCCGGGCTCAGCATCGTCGTACGTTCCTCTCAACCCTCATGGTGAGGAGCGCGGAACGCGCGTCTCGAACCATGAAGGCCCCGATATCGCCTGTGGCCATCCTTCGAGACGCGGCCTTTGGGCCGCTCCTCAGGATGAGGACCTCAGTTCGTGGTCTCTAAGCCACCTGAACCACCGCAACATTGTTCGCGACCAACGAGATGTGCTTGAATGGCATTGCGTTCAATGGGCTGGCTGGATTTGTCATGAGATCGATGCTTGCGGCAACACTGATGTTGGCGGCCGCCACAGGCGCGCACGCCCAGATGACGGCGCCGCAGATCCCCGGCACCAAGCCGAAGCCGGTCCAGACCGTTCCGGTCCGCCCGCCCGCACTGCAAACGGCGTCGGAAACCGCCGATGCCATGGCGCAGGCCGAGCGCCTGTCGTTGCAGTCCGACCTCGCCTGGGTCGGCCAATATAACGGCGCCATCACCGGCGACGTCAGCGAGCGCATGGTCAACGCCATGAATACCAGAAGGCCAAGGGCGGCAAGCCGACCGGCGTGCTCAA
The DNA here is from genome assembly GCF_007830635.1 of Bradyrhizobium huanghuaihaiense. Classification (GTDB taxonomy): domain Bacteria; phylum Pseudomonadota; class Alphaproteobacteria; order Rhizobiales; family Xanthobacteraceae; genus Bradyrhizobium; species Bradyrhizobium huanghuaihaiense. The sequence continues at coordinate 356,594 of NZ_VLLA01000001.1, forward strand.
TCCGCAGGAGCGTGCGGCACTCGCAGAGACCGCAAGGCGGAAGCAGGACAGCGTCGGCTGGAAGATCGTGATGGAGCCGACCAGCGGTGCGCGGCTCGGCATTCCCACGAAGCTGGTGCCGCAGCAGGCGAGCGACGCCAACGGCACGAAATGGACCTCGCCAACCGGAACCGTGCAGGTGCTGCTCAGCCGCCGCAAGGAGGCGAACCCGACCACGGCAAAGCTCGCGGACGCCGAGAAGAAGGAGCCTGCGGGGCGCAAGGTCGACTACACCGTGGTCAAGCCCGACTTCTTCGTGCTGTCGGGCTTGCAGGGCCTGAAGAAGTTTTACGTGCGCGGCACCTTCAGGGGCGACGAGGTCCGCATCATGACGATCCTCTACGACCAGGCGATGGAGAATACGGTCGAGCCGGTCGTGATCGCGATGTCGAGTGCGTTCAACGCATTTCCGTCCACCCCGATGGCCGGGCCGCCACCGCGCAAGACTGTCGAATACGGCACCGGCATCGTCGTCAGCGATGACGGCGCGATTCTGGCCGACCGCCTCGTCACCGACAGTTGCCTTGCGGTCACCATCGCAGGCTTCGGCAGCGCCGACCGTCTCGCCGAGGACAAGGAGCACGATCTCGCGCTGCTGCACATCTACGGCGCGCGCGGCCTGAAGCCGCTCAGCCTCGCCAGTGGCGCAGCGAAGACGAGTGTCGATGTCATCGGCATCGCGGATCCCCAAAGCCAGGGCGGCGCAGCCGGCGTATCGAGCGTCAAGGGCGCGCTGGCGCCGGTCACCTCGAGCGATTCCGCATTGTCTCCGCCGCCGGCGGTTGGATTCTCCGGTAGTCCTGCCATCGACGGCGACGGCAAATTCGCCGGCGTCGCACTGCTGAAGCCGGCAATGGTCGCGGGACCCGCGACGGCGGTGCCGGCGTCGCAGGCGGTGATGGTCTCGGCAGAAACGGCGCGAGATTTCCTGAAGGCAAACGGCGTTACCGCGAACGGAAGCTCGACAGATGCGAAAGCCGCCGTCGTGCGCGTGATCTGCGTGCGGAAATAGCTCTCGTGTCCGGACGCGCTGCAACGCATAGCGTTGCTGCGCAGAGCCGGGACCCATGCATCCGCGAATTCGGTGTGCGAAGTTTCTGGGCCCCGGCTCTGCAGCGCACCGCTTCGCGCTGCGCAGCGTCCGGGGCACGGGGCCTAGCTCAGCCTGAACCTCACCCCGGCCTTCGCGAGGCCGCCCGAAATCCCTACCGGCGTCCCATCGGCGCGCCAGCAGGCGGCGCCGGTCATGGTGCCGTCGTCGTTGAACGCGATCGCATTCATGCCGCCGGCGACCGTTGCGACGGGCTGCACCTTGTGTCCGAGCGCTGCGAGCTTCACCCGCACGCTCTCCGGCACCTTCTGCTCGACCTCGAGCGCATTGCCCTCGGTCCAGACGCGGGGCGCCTCGACCGCTTCCTGCAGGCTCATGCCGTGGTCGATCAGATTGACCAGCGCCTGCATCGCGCTCGGGAAGATGCGTTTTCCGCCGGGCAACCCCAGCGCAAAGCGCAGCTTGCCATCACGCAGCGCCATCATCGGCGACATCGAGGTCGTCACGCGCTTGCCCGGCGCCAGCGACAGCGCGTGGCCGGGGCGCGGATCGAACAGGTTCATGTAGTTGTTGGCGATGGCACCTAAGCCCGGGATCATGATCTTGGCGCCGAACAGATTGTTGATGGTCTGCGTGGTCGCCACCACATTGCCGAAACTATCTGCCGCCGTCATATGCGTGGTGTGCGCGCCCTCGAGCTGCGACACGCCGGCGCCCCAGGCCTGCGCCCGTCCCGGATCGATCGCGCGGCGGCGTCCCTCGGCATAGGCTTTCGACGTCAGCTTCTCGACGGGCACGCCGACATGATCGGGATCGCCGCTGGCCGCGGCGCGATCGGCGAAGGCGATCTTCAGGACCTCGGCGAGATAGTGGATCGCCTCTGATGTGCCGAAGCCGAGGGCTTCGATGTCGTAGCCTTCGAGAATGTTCAGCATCTGCGCGATATGCACGCCGGACGCCGCGGGCGGCGGCGGCCCCAAAATGGTCCAGCCGCGATAGTCGGCGCGGATCGGCTGGCGCTCGACGGTCTTGTAGCCGGTGAGATCGTCGCGGCGGATGAAGCCGCCGGCCTTCTCCATGTAGTCCGCGAGGATGTCGCCGAGCGATCCCTCGTAGAGCGCCTTCTCGCCGTGATCGGCGATATAGCGCAGCGTCTCGGCATATTCCGATTGCACCACGCGCTGGCCGACCTTCAGCGGCTCGCCGTCAGGCAGGAAGACCGCCGCGATCGGCTTGTCCTTGCGCATCTCCGCCGCGCACTCGCTGATGCATTCATGCAAGTAGGGCGTCGCCGCATAGCCGCGCGCGGCGTGCTTGATCGCAGGCTGCATCACGTCGGCGAGGCTCATGGTGCCGAACCTTTGCAGCGTCTCGCACCAGGCCTTCAGCGAACCCGGCACCGCGACGGCCTTCGGGCCGTTGAGGTTCTCGTTGCCGACGGTGTCGAACACGTCATGCGCCGAGCCCGGCTTGGAGGTGTAGGTGGTGTCGCGCACCACTGACGGGACCGTGCTCTGGCCGTCGATGAAGCGGTGACTGCCGTCGGCAAGCCGGATATGGGCCATGCCGCCGCCGATGATGCCGACCATCATCGGCTCGACCACGGTCAGGGTGAACAGGGTTGCGATCGCGGCATCGATGGCGTTGCCGCCCGCGGCCAGCATCTCGGCGCCGGCACTGGAGGCGAGCGGATGGTTGCTGACCACCATGCCGCGGCTCGAGACCGCCGGCATCTTCTGGCAGTCAAAGGTGGTTGCCGTCCGGTCGCGCCAGTTGCCGCTCATCTCGCCTGCCCTTTCTATTCAAGGTGGCGAGCACATCACACGCGCAATTACGGGTCCAGTATTGGTACGGATTAGCTGGCATTCCCGATTCTGCCATCATCGTTACCGTTGATTCGGACATCCGCGGTCCCCTTTGGATCGGGCAGGGCACGTCCTGAGCGAGAAGAGCTCAGCATCGAGAAGCGATGCACGTTCGCGTGGCGTTAACCCGATACCCAGGCACTCCAAAGGAATCATCTTCATATGCATACGATCGTACTGGCCACCCAAAAGGGCGGCAGTGGCAAGAGCACGCTTGCCATCGGCCTCGCGCTGGCAGCCAAGCAGGCCGGCTTCACCGTCCGCCTGATCGAGACCGACCCGCAGGGCACCCTCTCCAATTGGCAGCGCCGCCGCACCACCGACGATCTCGTGGTCGAGCCGATCTATCACGCCGCCGATATCGCGCCGCGCCTGAAGATGCTCGCCGACAGCGGCCTCCAGCTTGCGATCGTCGACACCGCGGCCGGCCTTTCCGCCGCCACCACTGCCGCGATCCGCCATTCCGATCTCTGCCTGATCCCGGCCCGCCCGAGCGTCGCCGACATCGAGGCGACCGTCTCGACGCTGAGCGTCGCGCGCGCCTGGAAGCGTCCCTACAGCTTCGTGCTGAACCAGACGCCGATCCGCGGCCAGCGCATCGACAATGCCGCGGGCGCGCTCGCCGAGGAAGCCGCGCTCGATCTCGCCGGGGTGCTCGCGCGCCCGCTGATCGTGATGCGCAACGATCACCAGGACTCGCTCGCCAGCGGCCTCGCGGTGAGCGAATTCGCGCCGAACGGCAAATCGGCCAACGAGATCCGCGGCCTCTGGCGCTGGATCGAGACCCGGCTCGAGCTCGAAGCCACGACCAATGTCCTGATCGACCAGGTCATCTCCGCCGCGGACGGCATGCTGCACGTCGCCACCGAGCTTGCGGCGGACGAGACCACGACCCTGATGTCCTGAGCGGGGCGATCGCGCCGACGCCAGCCGGCCCTTCTCCATCCGGAAGGTCCCCAGCGACGAAGCAATCCGGCCCCCAGCCCGGCCGGATTGCTTCGCTTCGCGTTCCATCCACCCGTCATTGCGAGCGCAGCGAAGCAATCCAGACTGCCGCCGCGGAAAGATTCTGGATTGCTTCGCTGCGCTCGCAATGACGTCGTGGGTTTGTCGTCCTACAGAGACTCACAACCTCCCGGCTGCGATCCCTCTCACTTCTGACATTTCGGGCACCAGAAGGTCGAACGGCCGTTCTGGGTGATGCGCTTGACCGTGCCGCCGCAGCGCGGCGTCGTGCATTTTTCGCCCTCGCGGTCATAAACCTTGAAGGAGTGCTGGAAATAGCCGAGCTCGCCCGAGGTCTGGCGATGGTCGCGCAGTGACGAACCGCCGGCCTTGATGGCGTCGTTCAGCACGGTGTGGATCGCACCGACCAACCGTTTCGCATGATCGGTCGGCTCGCCCTTCTTGGTCGACAGTGTGGCGGCGATCCGGCGCGGCGACAGATGCGAGCGGTGCAGCGCCTCGCAGACATAGATGTTGCCGAGGCCCGCGACGACGCGCTGGTCGAGCAGCGCGGCCTTCAGGCTGGTGGTCTTGCCTTCACAGGAGCGCGCCAGCATCGCGGCGTCGAACTCGTTGCCGAGCGGCTCGGGTCCGAGCCCGCGCAGCAGCGGCTCGTCCTCGAGCGCGTTGCGCGCGATCACTTTCATGTAACCGAAACGGCGCGGATCGTTGAAGACGATGTCGGCGCCGGAGGACATCCGAAACAGCACGTGGTCATGCGCGGAGTCCTTCCCCTTCGGATAGTGAAACTCGCCCGGTGCGGCCTCGTTGTCCGGCTTGATGACGCGGAACGAGCCCGACATGCCCAGATGCATCAGCAGCACGTCGCCGGAGCCGAGATCGGCCATGAGATATTTTGCACGGCGGCCAAGCCCCGTGACGACCTGCCCCTTCAGCCGGGCCACGAAATCCGGCTGGAACGGGAAGCGCAGGTCCGGCCGGCGGGCCTCCGCGACCAGGATTTTCGCACCCTCCATGACGGGCTGAAGGCCGCGGCGGACGGTCTCGACTTCGGGCAATTCAGGCATGGTCAGGCATTCACCTTATGAAGGCGGTGTGATAGCGCCATTGCGGCGGGCAGGCTATGGTCCGCCTCGTGGAGTAGAGTAATGGATCGGCCGGGCGAAACCACGCATTTTGGCTTCAAAGACGTTCCCCTGGGGGACAAGCAGACGCTGGTGAACGATGTGTTTCACAGCGTGGCGTCGCGCTATGACCTGATGAATGACCTGATGTCCGGTGGCCTGCACCGGGTCTGGAAGGACATCATGATCAACGCGCTGGACCCGCCGCGGAGCGACCGGCCGTTCGCCCTGCTCGACGTCGCCGGCGGCACCGGCGATATCTCGTTCCGCGCCGCCAAGGCGGCTGGTCCCGGCTTCCACGCCACGGTCTGCGACATCAATTCCGACATGCTCGCGGTGGGGCGCGAGCGCGCCGCCAAGCGCCATCTCGAGACCCAGGTCGATTTCGTCGAGGGCAATGCCGAAGCGCTCGGCTTCGCCGACCGCAGCTTCGACGCATATACGATCGCTTTCGGCATTCGCAACGTGCCGCAGATCAACCTGGCGCTGCGCGAGGCCTATCGTGTGCTGAGGCCCGGCAGCCGCTTCCTGTGCCTGGAGTTCTCCACCGTCGAGATGCCCGGCCTCGACAAGCTCTATGATCTGTTCTCGTTCAAGGTGATCCCGCCGCTCGGCCGCATGGTCACGGGCGACGCCGAATCGTACCAATATCTCGTCGAATCGATCCGCAAATTTCCGAAGCCTGCCGCCTTCGCCGACATGATCCGCGAGGCCGGCTTTTCCCGCGTAAGCTGGCAGACACTCTCCGGCGGCATCGTCGCACTGCATTCGGGCTGGCGTTTGTGATCTCTGCTTTCACCCACATTGCGCGCCTCATCCGCGCCGCGTTCGTGTTTGCGCGCGAGGGCGTGTTCGGCTCCGTCGACCCAAGCCTGGTGCCGCCGCCCGGCCAGCTTGCGCTGAAGCTCGCGCGCATCGTCGAGCGGCGCGGCGTCAAGCACGGGCCGCGGATCTCGCGCGCGCTGACACGGATGGGCCCGGCCTATCTCAAGCTCGGCCAATTCCTGGCAACGCGCCCGGATGTGGTCGGCGTCATCATGGCGCGCGACCTCGAAAGCCTCCAGGACCGTCTGCCGCCGTTTTCGCAAGCCGAGGCGGAAGCCGCGATCACCACCTCGCTGGAGCGGCCGCTGAAGGACGTGTTCGCGAGCTTCGGCCCGCCGGTCGCGGCTGCCTCGATCGCGCAGGTGCATCGCGGCGAGGTCGAGCGCGACGGTATTCGCAGGCCGGTCGCGATCAAGGTGCTGAGGCCGAACGTCGCCGCCCGCTTCCGCCGCGACCTCTCGGATTTCTTCTTCGTCGCGTACAAGGCCGAGGCCTATTCGTCCGAGGCGCGCCGGCTGCGCCTGATCGAGGTCATCAACACCATGTCGCGCTCGGTCGCGATGGAGATGGACCTGCGGCTCGAAGCAGCCGCGCTGTCGGAGATGGCGGAGAACACGCAGGGCGATCCTGATTTCCGCGTGCCGACCGTCGACTGGGATCGCACCACGCACAACGTGCTGACGATGGAGTGGATCGACGGCATCGCGCTGAACGATCACAAGCGCCTTGCAGAGGCGCAGGTCGACCTGCCCGATCTCGGCCGCAAGGTGATCCAGAGCTTCCTGCGGCACGCCTTGCGCGACGGCTACTTCCACGCCGACATGCATCCGGGCAATCTGTTCCTCGATGAGGCCGGCCGCCTCGTCGCGGTCGATTTCGGCATCATGGGCCGGCTCGGGATGAAGGAGCGGCGCTTCCTCGCCGAGATCCTGCTCGGCTTCATCACCCGCGACTATCGCCGCGTGGCGGAAGTGCATTTCGAGGCGGGCTATGTGCCCGCGCACCATTCGGTCGAAAATTTCGCGCAAGCCATCCGCGCCATCGGCGAGCCGATCCATAACCGCACCGCCGAGGAGATCTCGATGGCGCGGCTCCTGACGCTGCTGCTCGAGGTCACCGGCCTGTTCGACATGACGACGCGGCCCGAGCTGATCCTGCTGCAGAAGACCATGGTGGTGGTCGAGGGCGTGGCGCGCGGCTTCGATCCCCGGCTCGACATCTGGAAGGTCGCCGACCCCGTGGTGCGCGAATGGATCGAGCGCAATCTCGGTCCGATCGGCCGCATCGAGGGTGCGCTCGCGGGGACCGGGGACATCGCGCGCGTGCTGATGCGCCTGCCGGAGATCGCGGAGCGCTCGGTGAAGGTCCTCGAGCAGCTCGAGACCATGACCCGGGAGGGGTTAAAACTGTCGCCGGAGAGCATCGCGGCCATGGGCCGCAGCGAGGGCCGCAAGAACCGCTGGCGCACCGTGGCGCTCTGGATCATCGCCGCGACCTTCATCGGGATCCTGATCGCCGTCCGGAATCTGTGATTGCACTGCAATCACACGAGTGATAGCATCGCTATCATTCCGTGCTGGAGGGGCGTCATGGCAAGCCTGACCATCCGCAAGCTCGACGATGCCGTCAAAACCTATTTGCGGCTGCGCTCGGCCAAGAACCACAGGTCGGTCGAGGAAGAGGTCCGGGTCATCCTGAGGGAGCTGATCGAGGGCCGAGAGGAGCCGCTGACGCCGTTTTCGGCGCCCCCGGCCCAATCCATCGCCCCCGTACCCCAGCGCACCGGCGCGCTCCCCGAGGCCAGCGTCACCCTGATCATCGGCGGCGGGATCGCAGCCTATAAATCGCTCGACCTGATCCGCCGGCTGAAGGAGCGGCGCGTCGAGGTCCGCTGCGTGCTGACCAAGGCGGCGCAGCAATTCGTCACGCCGCTGGCGGTCAGCGCGCTCTCGCATGAGCGCGTCTACACCGACCTGTTCGACCCCCAGAGCGAGTTCGACGCCGGCCATATTCGCCTCGCGCGCGACTGCGATTTGATCGTGGTGGCGCCGGCGACGGCCGATTTGATGGCGAAGATGGCGAACGGCCATGCCGACGATCTCGCCAGCGCGATCCTGCTCGCCACCAATCGAAAGATCCTGCTGGCACCGGCGATGAATCCGCTGATGTGGAACAACGCGGCGACGCGGCGCAATCTCGCCCAGCTCCAGCGCGACGGCGTGGTGCTGGTCGGACCGAATTCCGGCGAGATGGCCGAAGCTGGCGAAGCCGGTGTCGGCCGCATGTCGGAAGCGATCGAGATCGCCACTGCCGCCGAGCGCCTGCTGCGGCCGCCCGTACCGAAGCCACTCGCCGGCAAGCGCGTGCTGATCACCGCAGGTCCGACGCACGAGCCGATCGATCCGGTGCGCTACATCGCCAACCGCTCCTCCGGCAAGCAGGGCTTTGCCATTGCCGCCGCTGCGCAGGCCGCCGGCGCCGAGGTGATCCTGGTGAGCGGCCCGGTCGATCTCGACGACCCCGCCGGCGTCACAGTGAAACACGTGGAATCGGCGCGGCAGATGCTGGAGCAGGTCCGGGCGGCGCTGCCCGCCGACATCGCGATCTTCGCCGCCGCGGTCGCCGACTGGCGCGTCGCCAATGAGGGCGAGCAGAAGCTGAAGAAGACCGCGGCCGGCATGCCGCCGCTTCAGCTGGTCGAGAACCCCGACATCCTCGCCACGATCTCAAAGCTCGCCGACAAGCGTCCGCCGCTGGTGATCGGCTTTGCCGCCGAGACCGAGCACCTCATCGACAACGCAAAGACCAAGCTGGCGCGCAAGGGCTGCGACTGGATCGTCGCCAACGACGTCTCGCCGGCGACCGGCGTGATGGGCGGCGATCGCAACACCGTGCACCTCATCAGCAAGAATGCTGAGAAGAACGACGAAATCACAGTTGATTCCTGGCCGGTGATGACCAAGGAACAGGTCGCCATCGAACTGGTCGCGCATGTCGCAAAAAGCGTGACCGGCAAATCCCTGGAGTCCGCATCTTGAGCACGAAGGTCACCGTCGAACTGCAGCAGCTGGCCCATGCCGATGCCCTGCCGCTGCCGGCCTATCAGACGGCGGAAGCGGCCGGCCTCGACCTGATGGCCGCGGTGCCGGACGCCGAGCCGATGACGCTCGCTCCCGGCCAATATGCGCTGGTGCCGACGGGGCTCGCGATCGCCTTGCCGCCGGGGTACGAGGCACAGGTGCGGCCGCGCTCGGGGCTTGCCGCCAAGCACGGCGTCACCGTGCTGAACTCGCCCGGAACCATCGACGCCGACTACCGCGGCGAGATCAAGGTGATCCTGATCAACCACGGCGCCGCGCCGTTCGTGATCAAGCGCGGCGAGCGCATCGCGCAGATGGTGATCGCCCCTGTGGTGCAGGCCGCGCTGGTTCCGGTGGCGACCTTGTCCGCGACCGATCGCGGCGCCGGCGGCTTCGGCTCGACGGGCCGCTAGCCGAGCTGTGAGTGGGTACACCTCTCCCCGCTTGCGGGAGAGGTCGGCACGTAGTGCCGGGTGAGGGTTCTTTCCTCTGGGGGATTGTCCCGTTGCGGAGACACCCTCTCCCCAACCCTCCCCCCAAGGGGGGGGGGAGCGCACCTTCATCGCGGCAAACACTCCGCACAACGCGCTAACACACGGCAATTACAGCCGAATCACCCGCAGAATTACGAGCACCTGGAACCGCGCAGCCGGCATTTTTTTGGAGCCGCGTTTGCGTTCACGATCTGGACTCTTACCGGTGGAGTCGCGGTGGGGGTATTGTCTTTTGATTCGCGTGCGGCGGGGGTCGCCGCGCGTAAATCCGTGCGGTCTTGGGGCAACTATGTCAGGCGTGATCGTGTCGATGCGTCGGACGCTGCTGTCGTGCACATCGTTGGCGCGCAACAGCTTGTTGGGCGGCGCTCTCGCAGCGCTGCTGCCGGCTGCGCCGGCTGAGGCCGCCGACCTCGTCGACACACTCTCCATATTGCTGGACTTCAACCGGCAGGAACTCGCGGTGCTCGCCACCGCGCTGGCCTTGCTCGGCTTCTCGGTCATGGCCGCGATCCTGCTGATGCGCACGCGGGTGCGCACGGCAACGAACGAGGCACAGCTGCGGGCGCGGATCGGGGAGCTGCAACTGCAGTCCGACCGCTTCGGCGCGCTGCTGTTCGCCGAGCCGCAGATCCTGATCTCCTGGCCGGCCGGCGACAACCGCGCGCAGATCTCCGGCGACATCGCGATGGTGCTGCCGCGCGATTCCTCGCCGCAGCGCGTGCTGGCGTTCGGAACCTGGCTGCCGCCGGAACCCGCGCTGCAGATGGACCACGCCGTCGACGCGCTGCGCGACCGCGGCGACGGGTTCCAGCTGACGGTGACCACCGCGCATGGCCACACGCTGGAAGCCATCGGCCGCGCCATCGGCGGCCAGGCCATCGTCCGGATTCGCGAGCTCTCCGGACTGCGGCGCGATCTGGCCGAGACCCATCTGCGTTACAAGGCGCTCTCGGACGAGACCGAAATGCTGCGCGGCTTCGCCGCCGCCGCGCCGTGGCCGATCTGGGCCAAGGGCGAGAACGGCGCGCTCACCTACGCCAATCCGGCCTATGTCCGCGCCACCGAGGCGGCCAGCATCACTGATGCCCATGAGCGCAAGCTCGAGCTGCTCGACAGCGCCGACCGCACCGCGATGGAGCGCGGACTGAAGGATGCCGCCAGCTTCACCTCGCGGCTGCCGATCGTAATCGGCGGCGAGCGGCGCATGTACGACGTCCGCGCCGTCAATGTCGGCAGCGGCAGCGTCGGCGTCGCTATCGATGCCAGCGAGGCGGATGCGCTGAGCTCGGCCTTGGTGCGGATGGCGGAGGCACATCGCCGCACGCTCGACCAGCTCTCCTCCGGCGTCGCCGTGTTCGACGGCCATCGGCGCCTCGCCTTCTACAACGATTCCTACCGCCGGCTGTGGGACCTCGACCGCACCTTCCTCGACGCTGATCCCGATGATTCCAGCGTGCTGGACCAGCTCCGTGCTGCGCGAAAACTGCCGGAGCAGCCGGATTTCCGCGCCTGGAAGGCAAAACTGCACGAGGCCTATCGCGCGGTCGAGACCGCCAAGGACACCTGGTATCTGCCCGACGGCCGCGCGCTCTCCGTCGTCACCACGCCAAACCCGGAAGGCGGCGTCACCTATTTGTTCGACGACGTCACCGAGAGCCTGGAGCTGGCCCGCCGCTTCGACGGCATGATCCGGGTCCAGCGCGAGACGCTGGACAGTCTCGCCGAGGGCGTTGCCGTGTTCGGCAGCAACGGCAAGGCGCAGCTGTTCAACCCGGCCTTCGTGCGGATGTGGAAGCTGTCGAGCGATGCCATGCGCGACGAGCCGCACATCCAGACCGTGGAAGGCTGGTGCCATCAGCTGTTCGACGAGCCGCAGGTCTGGCGGCAGATCCGCGAAGCCATCACCTCGATCGAGAACCGCGCCGACGTGCCGCTGAAGCTGGAACGCAAGGACGGCAGCGTGCTGGACGGCATGATCCGGCCGCTGCCCGACGGCGCCACGATGCTGACCTTCCAGGACATCACCGACACCGAGAATGTCGAGCGCGCGCTGCGCGAGCGCAACGAGGCGCTGGAAGCCGCCGACCAGATGAAGGTGGATTTCGTCCACCACGTCTCCTACGAGCTGCGCTCGCCGCTCACCACCATCATCGGCTTCGCGCATTTCCTCAGCGATCCCTCGACCGGGCCGCTGACGCCGAAGCAGGCCGAATATCTCGACTACGTCACCAAATCGACCAACGCACTGCTGGCGCTCACCAACAACATCCTCGATCTCGCCACCATCGACGCCGGTGCGATGAAGCTGGAACTCGGGCCCGTCGACGTCAGCAAAACCATCGAGCTCGCCGCCGAGGGCATCCAGGACCGCCTCGCCACCGACCGCATCCGCCTCAAGGTCGAGATCGCGCCCGATATCGGCAGCTTCATCGGCGACGAGAAGCGCGTGGTGCAGGTGCTCTATAACCTCCTCGCCAACGCCGTCGGGTTTTCTCCACAGGATTCCACCGTCGGCATCAGCGCGCGGCGCACCGAACGCAGCGTGGTCTTCACTGTGACAGATTCCGGGCCTGGAATACCTGCCGACATGAAAGACAAGGTGTTCAACTGGTTCGAAAGCCGCTCGCAGGGGTCGCGTCACCGCGGCGCCGGGCTCGGCCTGTCGCTGGTGCGCTCCTTCGTCGAGCTGCATGGCGGCAAGGTGCGGGTGGATTCGATCGTCGGCCGGGGCACGGTCGTGATCTGCGATTTCCCGACCGACCAGGCGGCGCATCGCGACGCCGCCGAATGACCGCGCCCACCACATTCTCCGTCGCGCTTCACAACGAGACGGCCACCGCGCAACTGATGGCCGATCTCGCCCTGCTGGTCGGACCGGGCGATGTCATCACCCTGACCGGCGACCTCGGCGCCGGCAAGACCGCCGCTGCCCGCGCGCTGATCCGCTACCTCGCCAGCGATGAGGAGCTGGAGGTGCCGAGCCCGACCTTCACGCTGGTGCAGGGCTACGAGCTGCCGCCCTTCCCGGTGATGCATGCCGATCTCTACCGCGTCGAGGACGAGGGCGAGCTCGAGGAGATCGGGCTGTCGCCGCTTCCCGAGGCGACGCTCGTGCTGATCGAATGGCCCGAGCGTGCGCCGTCGGCCATGCCCGCGGACCGCATCGACATCGCACTGACGCATCGCCCCGCGCTGGGCTCGAATGCGCGCGCCGCCGACATCACCGGTTTCGGCAAAGGCGCTGCGCAGGTCGCGCGGCTGCAGGCGCTGCGCGAATTCCTCGATGCATCCGGCTATATCGATGCAACGCGCAAGCGCATGAACGGCGACGCCTCGACCCGCTCTTATGCGCGGCTGCTGCGCGGCGACGAGATCGTCATCCTCATGAACTTCCCGCAGCGCCCTGACGGCGCGGCCCTCTACAACGGAAAGTCTTATAGCGCCGCGGTGCATCTCGCCGAGAACGTGAGGCCGTTCGTCGCCATCGACGAGGGCCTGCGCGCGCAAGGCATCTCGGCGCCGGCCATCCACCATTTCGATCTCGACCATGGCTTTCTGATCAGCGAGGACTTCGGCAGCGAGGGCATGATCGAGGGTGATCCGCCGCGCCCGATCGCCGAGCGCTACGAGGCCGCGACCGACGTGCTGGCGATGCTGCACGCCAAGGCGCTGCCGGAGACGCTGTCGCTGGACGGGCAGACCTACGACATCCCCGTCTTCGACGTCGAGGCGCTTCTGATCGAGATCGGATTGATGCCGGAATGGTATCTGCCCGATCGCAACGCGCCGCTGAGCGATGAGAAGCGCGCGGAATTCTTCGCGATGTGGCGCGAGCTGTTGAAGAAGCCGCTGGCGGCGCCGAGGACGTGGATCATCCGCGACTATCACTCGCCCAATCTGATCTGGCTCGCTGACCGCTCCGGCATCGAACGTGTCGGCGTGATCGACTTCCAGGACGCCGTGCTCGGGCCGCACTCCTACGACGTGGTGTCGCTGCTCCAGGACGCCCGCATCGACGTGCCTGAAAACATCGAGCTGACGCTGCTGTCGCGCTACATCAAGGCGCGGCGCGCGGACGATGCGAGCTTCGATGCGGCCGACTTCGCCGAGCTCTACGCGATCATGTCGGCGCAGCGAAACACGCGTCTGCTCGGCACCTTCGCGCGGCTCAACCGCCGCGACGGCAAGCCGCATTATCTGCGCCACCAACCGCGGATCTGGACCTACCTCCAGCGCTCGCTGGCGCATCCCGCGCTCAGCGTCTTGCGCGAGTGGTATCTCGCCAACGTGCCGTCACCCCAAGGCCCGCCACAGGCCTGATTCGGGCCCGATTTACCGGCTGTTAGCCAAGACGTCGCTATCCTGGCGGCGAGGCAGCCGGATAAATACGGGGCTGGAGCGGGGCAGATGGCGGTAAAGACGGATCAGCGCGGCAACAGCCGGGTTGTTTTCGAGCGCGGGATACCGGCCCAGATGATGGGAATCGACGGCACCTGGCGGCGCGACTGCACCATGGAGGATGTCTCCGAGAGCGGCGCCAAGCTGACGATCGACGGTTCGGTCGAAGGCCTGCATCTGAAGGAATTCTTCTTGCTGCTGTCGTCCACGGGACTTGCGTACCGGCGCTGCGAACTGGCCTGGGTCAATGGCGACCAGATCGGCGTCAATTTCCTGAAGGTCGGCGACAGGAAGAAAAAGGCGCGTTCCGCGTCCGTTGGGGCGTAACGGCAACACCCGTCGTACAACCGTCACGGCGGGTGGTTAAGGCGGTTGAGACGCGGTGCGATTGATGCGGTCCCGTGCTAGGATTTGCTGCAAACGCGAAACCAGATAGGTCCGAAGCGGAAAGAGTTCTGAGAAGGCAAAGGATGTCCGTCAAGCCGACCAAAGCCATGGTGCTCGCCGCAGGGTTCGGTCTGCGCATGCGTCCGTTGACGGACAAGATGCCGAAGCCGATGGTGCCGGTCGCCGGGCAGCCGCTGCTCGACCACGTGCTCGACAAGCTCGGCCATGCCGGCGTGACTGAGGCGGTGGTCAATGTGCACTACCTGCCGGACCAGATCATCGACCATGTCGCATCGCGTCAGCTTCCGCGCGTGACCATCTCGGACGAGCGCGACCAGGTGCTCGGCACCGGCGGCGGCGTGGTCAAGGCGCTGCCGCTGCTCGGCGATGCCCCGTTCTTTCACGTCAACTCCGACACGCTGTGGATCGACGGCGTGCGCTCCAATCTGACGCGGCTTGCCGAAAACTTCGACCCCGAGCGCATGGACATCCTGTTGCTGATGGCGCCGACCGCGACCAGCATCGGCTATAGCGGCCGCGGCGATTACGGCATGCTGCCCGACGGCGCCTTGCGCAAGCGCAAGGAGAAAGAGGTCGTTCCGTTCGTCTATGCCGGCGCGGCGATCCTGTCGCCGTCGATCTTCGCCGGTGCGCCGCAGGGCGAATTCTCGCTGACAAAGATGTTCGACCGCGCCAACGAGCAGGAGCGGCTGTTCGGCCTCCGTCTCGACGGCGTCTGGATGCATGTCGGCACGCCCGATGCGGTGCACGCCGCGGAAGAGGCATTTTTGGAGAGCGTGGCGTAGCCAGCCCCGAAGACGGTGCCGTAGGGTGGGCAAAGGCGCCCTTGCGCCGTGCCCACCATCTCTCTCGATCGCAAAAATGCGTGGGCACGCTTCGCTTTGCCCACCCTACGGCACCTGTGCCAGCCCGCGAACAACGGGGACGACTTCGTTCCCACCCATGACCATTCGTGCCCGCCTGCCTATATTGCCCTGATTCCCGAATCAGGCAGCCCATGCGTGTTTTCAGCGTTCCCATCTCAGTTCCGTTCCTGCGCACGGTCGTCACGGCCCTGCTCGACGGCCGGCTGGTGGACGGCTTCGAGGCCCGCAAGGAACCGGCGCGACTGGCCGACGCCACGCTGTATCTGCCGACAAGGCGCGCCATGCGCGTCGTCCGCGAGATCTTCCTCGACGAGATGAAGGCCGATGCCGTCGTGCTGCCGCGCATCGTCGCGCTCGGCGACATCGACGAGGACGAGCTCGCCTTCGCGGACGAGGGCGAACAGTTTTCCAGCGCAACGCCGCTCGACATTCCACCACGGCTTGGCGAGCTGGAACGGCGGCTGACGCTGGCACAACTCGTCGCCGCCTGGGCCAAGGGCCCGGTGCTGGCGCCGCTGGTGGTCGGCGGCCCCGCCTCGACGCTTGCTCTCGCCGGCGACCTCGCGCGCCTCATCGACGACATGGTCACGCGCGGCGTCGACTGGAGCGCGCTCGATGGTCTCGTACCTGATAACCTCGATCGCTACTGGCAGCACTCGCTCGACTTTTTGCGCATCGCGCGCATCGCCTGGCCCAATCATCTCGCCGAGATCAACCGGATCGAGCCGGCGGCGCGGCGCGATCTTCTGATCGCTGCGGAAGCGAGGCGTCTGACCGCGCATCCGCATGGGCCGGTGATCGCGGCCGGTTCGACCGGCTCGATGCCGGCCACCGCAAAATTCCTGCATGCGGTCGCCGCGCTGCCCCATGGTGCGGTGGTGCTGCCGGGCCTCGATACCGATCTCGACGACGACGCCTGGCGCACCATCGGCGGCGTACGCGACTCGCTCGGCAAGTTCGCCGAGCATCCGGCCTCGAACCATCCGCAATATGCCATGCACGCGCTGCTGGATCGCTTCGGCATCAAGCGCAGCGACGTCGAGATTCTTCAGCCACCGGTGGAAGGCGGCCGCGACATCCTCGCATCGGAATCGATGCGGCCGTCTGCCAAGACGGAGGTTTGGCACGACAGGCTGAAGCAGCCGGATGTCGCCGCGAAGATCGCCGGTGGCATGACAAATCTCGCGGTGGTCGAGGCTCCCAATCCCGAAATGGAAGCGCTCGCGATCGCCATCGCGATGCGCGAGGCGCGCCATCTCGACAAATCAGCGGCGCTGGTGACGCCTGACCGCGCCTTGGCGCGGCGGGTGATGGCCGCGCTGACGCGATGGGATCTCGCCTTCGACGATTCCGGCGGCGACGTGCTGATGGAAACCTCCGCTGGCGTCTTTGCGCGTCTTGTGGCGGAAGCGGCAACCAAGGGCCTGGAGCCGCCGACGCTGCTGGCGATGCTGAAGCATCCGCTGTGCCGGCTCGGCCGCGCGCCCGGCGCATGGAAGGCGGCGATCGAAGGCCTCGAGCTCGCGATCTTGCGCGGCACGCGCCCGCCTGCGGGCACGGCCGGCCTCTTGCGCGAGTTCAACCGCTTTCGCGACGAGCTCGCAAAGCTGTGGCGCAGCGAAGTCTCTGCGCTTCATAGGGCAGAACCGCGCGCGCGTCTGAACGCCGAGGATCTCGATCGCGTCCAGGCGCTGATCGACACGCTGCAAAAAGCATTGGCGCCGATCGAGAGCCTGCCGCCATCAAAACCATATGACTTCGCCGAGCTCGCGCACCGGCATCGCGAGATCATGATCGAGCTGTCGCGCGACGAGCAGGGCATTCCGCTCGCGTTCGAGGAGCGCGAAGGTCTCGCGCTCGCGAGCGCCTTCGACGATCTCCTGCGCGGCGGCACGACCAGCGGATTGATGGTGCAGCTAGCGGACTACGCTGACGTGTTCCAGACCGCCTTCGGCGACCGCGCGGTGCGGCGGCGCGACAGGCCCGGCGCGCGGCTGCAGATCTACGGTCCGCTGGAATCGCGCCTGATGCAGGCCGACCGCATCATCATCGGCGGCCTGATCGAAGGCGTCTGGCCGCCGGCTCCGCGCATCGATCCCTGGCTGAGCCGGCCGATGCGGCACGAGCTTGGTCTCGATCTGCCGGAGCGCCGTATCGGCCTCTCCGCCCACGACTTCGCCCAGCTGCTCGGCGGCGACGAGGTGATCCTCACCCACTCCGCCAAGGCCGGCGGCGCGCCGGCAGTCGCCTCGCGCTTCCTGCACCGGCTGGAGGCGGTCGCAGGTGACGATCTCTGGAAGGCAGCCGTTCGCGCCGGCGAGAAATACGTGCAGTTCGCAGGCGCGCTGGACAAGCCCGACGAGGTCCGGCCGATCAAGCAGCCCGAGCCGCGGCCGCCGCGCGCGACGCGGCCGCTCAAGATGTCCGTGACCGCGATCGAGGACTGGTTGCGCGATCCCTACACGATCTACGCCAAGTACATCCTGCGGCTGGATGCGCTCGACCCCGTCGACATGCCGCTGTCGGCCGCCGATCGCGGCTCGGCGATCCACGATGCGGTCGGCGAGTTCACGGAAAGCTATGCGACGCGTCTACCCGACGACCCCGCGCGCGTGCTGCGCGCGATCGGCGAGAAGCATTTTGCGCCGCTGATGGAACGGCCCGAGGCCCGCGCGCTGTGGTGGCCGCGCTTCCAGCGTATCGCGCGCTGGTTCGGCGAATGGGAGACCGTGCGGCGCGACGGGATCGAGGCGATCACGGCGGAAACCCGTGGCGAGATCTCGATCACGCTCGATCATCAGCGTAGCTTCCGCCTCTCCGCGCGCGCCGACCGCATCGAGCGGCGCCAGGGCGGCGGCTATGCCATCCTCGACTACAAGACCGGCCAGCCGCCGACCGGCAAGCAGGTGCGCATGGGCCTGTCGCCGCAGCTGACGCTGGAGGCGGCGATCCTGCGCGAGGGCGGCTTCCCGGATATCGACGCCGGAGCATCGGTGAGCCAGCTCGTCTATGTCCGTCTCAGCGGCAACAATCCGCCGGGCGAGGAACGCATTCTCGAGCTGAAGTACAAGCAGGGCGATGAGCCGCAGCCGCCGGATACGGCAGCCGCCGAAGCGCGGGCCAAGCTGGAAGCACTGATCCGGGCCTTCGAGGACGAGAGCCAGCCCTACACCTCGCTGAACCTGCCGATGTGGACCAACCGGTACGGCGCCTATGACGACCTCGCCCGCATCAAGGAATGGTCCGCGGCCGGCGGTTTGGGGATCGAGGAATGGTGAAGCTTCCGCGCCCCATCCCCGACGAGGTGCGCGCGCGGCAGGCGCGCGCATCCGACCCGACCGCGTCGGCCTTCGTGTCGGCGAATGCCGGCTCGGGCAAGACGCATGTGCTGGTGCAGCGGGTGATCCGCCTCTTGCTGTCGGGCGTGCCGCCGGAAAAGATCCTCTGCATCACCTTCACCAAGGCCGCCGCCGCCAACATGGCCGAGCGCGTGTTCACCACGCTCGGGCACTGGGTGACGCTGGATGATGCCGGGCTGGACGCCGCGATCCGCGCCGTCGGCATCCCGCATCCTGATCGAAAATTGCGGCGTGACGCACGAAAACTGTTCGCCTGCGCGCTGGAGACGCCCGGCGGGCTGAAGGTGCAGACCATCCACGCGCTGTGCACGCGCCTGCTTCAGCAATTTCCGTTCGAGGCCAACGTGCCCGCGCGCTTCTCGGTCATCGACGAGCGCGACCAGACCGACATGATGGAGCGCGCCAATCTGAAGGTGTTGCTGGAGGCCGCGCGCGATCCCGACAGCGTCACCGGCCGTGCGCTGCTGACGGCGATGGCGAATGCCGCCGATGTCACCTTCAAGGAGGTCGTGCGCGAGGCTTGTCTCAGCCGCGACCATTTCATGGCCTGGACCGACGAGGCCGGTAGCGCGGAAGCGGCTGCGGCGCAGATGGCTGCGGTGCTCGGCGTCGACGCGAGCGACCGCATCGAGGACGTCGAAACCGAGATTCTCGACGGACCGCTCCTGCCGCGCTCGCGCTGGGGCGACATCGCGTTCGCGCTGGAGGACGGCAGCAAGTCCGACAACGACCAGGCTGGCCGGCTTCGCGAAGCGAAGATCTTCTCCGGCGCTGCGCAGGTCGATGCCTATCTCTGTGTCTTCCTCACCGACGACAAGCTGCCGCGCAAGGCGGTGCTGACCAAGAAATTTTGCGACAGCAACCCGTCCGTCGCGCGCCTGTTCGAGGCCGAGGTGCAGCGCCTCGGTGGATTGATTGAGAAGCGCCGCGCGGTGGTCATGCGCGACCGCACCGCGGCCCTGCTGCACATCGCGATCGCGGCCGCCGCCAACTACCGCCGCGAGAAGCAGGAGCGCGGGCTGCTCGACTATGACGACCTCATCGACAAGACGCTGGCGATGCTGAACCGCGTTTCCTCGGGCTGGGTGCATTACAAGCTCGACCGCGGCGTCGATCACGTGCTGATCGACGAGGCCCAGGACACCAGCCCGCGGCAATGGGACATCGTCGCGCACATCATCTCGGAGTTCACCGCAGGCGAAGGCGCGCGCGAAGGGCTCAACCGCACCATCTTCGCGGTCGGCGACGAGAAGCAGTCGATCTTTTCATTCCAGGGCGCCGCTCCCCACGAGTTCGACGCACGCCGGCGCGAGCTGCACCGCAAGTTCACCGCGGCCGGGCTGAAGTTCGATCCGGTCGCCTTCACCTATTCGTTCCGCTCGGGCTCCGCGATCCTGCACTCGGTCGATCACGTCTTCCGCGAGCCCCAGATCTACAAGAGCATCCATTCGGTCGAGATCGGCCATCCCCTGCACAACGCGCTCGCCGATGCCGGCCCCAGCGTGATCGAGCTGTGGGACCTGGCTGAGGCCGACGATCGGCAGGAGATCGAGGGCTGGCGCGCCCCGTTCGACGGCGTCGCCGTCACTAGTCCCGAAGTCAAACTCGCCCGCCGCATCCAGGCCGAGATCAAGCGGCTGGTCGAGAGCGGCACGCTGACGGGTCACGAGGGCGAACGCCGGCCGCTGCGCTATGGCGACATGCTGATCCTTGTGCGGCGGCGCGGCAATGCGTTCGACGCCGTGATCCAGGCGCTGAAGCACGCTGGCGTCCCGGTCGCCGGCGCCGACCGGCTGAAGCTGACCGAACACATCGGCATCATCGATTTGATGAACCTTGCGGACGCGCTGCTGCTGCCGCAGGACGATCTCGCGCTGGCGGTGGCGCTGAAGAGCCCGCTGTTCGGACTCGATGACGACGATCTGTTCCAGCTCGCCTGGGATCGCAAGGGCTCGCTGCGCCGCGCGCTCGGCGAGCACGCGGGCACAAGCGACAAATTCGCGACCGTGTTGCGGCGCCTGGAAGCCTGCGAGATCCGCGCGCGCGAGGAAACGCCGTTCGCCTTCTACGCCTGGCTGCTCGGGGGCGACGGCGGCCGCGCGCGCATCCTGCGCCGGCTCGGCCACGAGGCCAATGACGCGCTCGACGAATTCCTGGAGCTGGCGCTGAACTACGAGCGCAAGGCGCCGGCCTCGCTGCAGGGTTTCATGGCCTGGCTGCGCTCGGCCGACACCGAGGTGAAGCGCGACATGGAGATCTCGCGCGACGAGGTGCGGGTCATGACGGTGCACGGCGCGAAGGGCCTGGAAGCGTCCGTCGTGTTCATGGTCGACACGACGTCGTCACCGGCGGATTCGCAGCGGCTGCGGCTGATCCAGGTGCCGCGCGGCAATGGCGGCGAGGTCGTGGTCTGGGCCGGCCGCAAGGCAGACGATCCGAAGCCGGTCGTCGAGGCGCGCAAGGCGATGATCGAGGAGACCGAGGACGAATATCGCCGCCTGCTCTATGTCGCGATGACGCGCGCAGCGGACCGGCTGATCGTCGGCGGCTGCATGCCCGGCAACATGAGAACGGTGCGCAAGCTGAGCTGGTACGACCTCATCGACACCGGTCTCGCCGGCGCGGGCCTCGACAAGCAGACGACCGAGACGCCGCTCGGCAAGGTCACGCGATTCGCCCGGCCGGAGGATGTCGCGGCCCTGGGCACGCCGGCGGCATCCGTGGACCAGACCATCGCGCTGCCGGACTGGCTGCGGACACCGGCGCCGCGCGAGGTCATCGACGACGATGCCGTGCGCCCGTCCGGCCAGCCGTCGGAGGAGGGCCGCAGCGTGCGGACAGGCGAATCGGTGCAGTCGCGCGCGCTGGCGCTGCAGCGCGGCACGCTGGTGCACCGTCTCCTGCAATCCCTACCCGACATTGCCACCGAACGCCGGCGCGAGGCCGCGCTCGGATTCATGGCGCGTAACGCCGCGGACTGGCCGGAAGCCGACCGCATCGCGCTGGCCGACAAGGTGCTCGCCCTGATCGCGGAGCCGCGTTTTGCCCCGGTCTTTGCCGCCGGCAGCCGGGCGGAGGTCGCCATTGCGGGCCGGTTGGAGCGGCCGGGCCGCGGCCCAGCGCTGGTGTCGGGGCAGATCGACCGGCTGGTCGTTCGTCCGGACGAGGTTTTGATCGTCGATTTCAAGACCAACCAGGCGGCCCCCAAGAGCGCCACTGATGCGCCGGCGGCCTATGTCCGGCAGCTTGCGCTGTACCGGGCGGTGCTGGCCCGGCTTTATCCCCAAAAGCCGATCCGGGCCGTCCTGCTCTGGACCGAGGCCCTTGAATATATGGAGATTTCGGCCCCCGCGCTGGACGCGGCGCTGGCATCCCTTCATCTCGGTGTGAGCGTCCTTGACCCGGCAAGGAGCCGTTCATAGGTTCACCCCATGATCCCGGGCGCGATTCCACGTCGCGCCGATTCTCTTTCAACCGAGTGAGGTACTCCAATGGCCGTTAGCAAGGTTTCCGACGCCGATTTCGAAGCCGAAGTGCTCAAGGCGAACGGCCCCGTGGTCGTCGATTTCTGGGCCGAATGGTGCGGCCCCTGCCGCATGATCGCCCCCGCCCTCGACGAGATCGCCGGCGCGATGGGCGACAAGGTCAAGATCGTGAAGCTCAATGTCGACGAGAGCCCGAAGACCGCGTCCAAATACGGCGTGATGTCGATCCCGACCCTGATGATCTTCAAGGGCGGCGAGATGGCCTCCCGTCAGGTCGGCGCCGCGCCGAAGGCGAAGCTGCAGCAGTGGATCACGTCGGCGGTCTGATCCGCGGCGTCAGAAGGTTTGTGCAACGGCCGGCGTCACGCCGGCCGTTTTGTTTTGCTTAACTGATCCAGCCCGTCGCCAGCGCGTTGGCCAGCTCCGGCTGATCGTTGCGGCGCGCCAGCGCAGCCATCGCGTCGTGATCGTAAGCGATGTGGCGGAACGTCACCTGCCAGGCACCATTGGCCAGGTCGAGGATCGCATAGCGCGCGTGCGGCGTGCCGGCTTCGACGACGTGCGGGAACGGATGCTTGTCGCGATAGCCGGGACTACCGACGCTGCCGGGATTGACGATCAGCCTTCCGTCACGCAGCCGCACTGCGCGGGCGAGATGGGTGTGGGCGCAGAGGATCAGCGATTGCGTGATGCCTTGCGCGAGCTGCTCGATGCGGTCTAGCGGCGATAGCGCGACGGTGCCGTCGGGGTGCACGGTGTCGAGCCAATAGACTTCGTCGTTCCCGGGCGTGGCGTGGCAGAGAAAGACCTGCTCGCGAAACACGCGCGTCATCGGCTGTGCGCGCAGCCAGTCGAGCTGCGCAGGATTGAGCTGCGCATGGGCCGGACGGTCCCAGGAGCCCATCTTCGCCGGCGGGCGGTCGAGCAGATAGCGGTCGTGATTGCCGAGCACATGGACGGCATCAAGCTGCATCAGGATTTCGACGGTACGGCGTGCATCGAGCGGGCCGCTCAGCATGTCGCCGAGATTGACGATGTCGGCGATGCCGTGGGCGCGGATATCGGCGAGCACCGCCTCCAGCGCGAGGTAGTTTCCGTGGACGTCGGCGATCGCGGCAAAACGCATTGGGGATTCTCTCTCTCGTGCCCCGGACGCAGCGCAGCGCTACTTCAGCGGTGCGCAGCAGAGCCGGGGCCCATGTCGCGGCATTCTGGGTCCCGGCTCAGCGTCGCGTCATTTCATGCCGCGCCGCGTCCGGGACACGAAACCACCTATGCAGGAGGCGTGCCGTTGAGCCCAAGCACGTGACCGGCAAGATATAGCGAGCCGGTGATCAGGATGCGCGGTGGCACCTCGTAGGCAAGCTTCGACAGGGCGCGCAGCGCGGCCTCGATGCCGGGCGCGATCTCGACGCGCATGCCGAGGCTGCGCGTCGCATCCGCGAGACGGTCGGCCGGCATCGCATTCTCGGTGTCGGGGATCGGCACCGCGATGATGTGGCGGGTGAGGCCGGCGAAATTGGCGAGAAAGCCTCGCGCATCCTTGTTGGCCATCATGCCCGCGATCACCACCAGCGGCCGCGACACCCGCTCTTCGAGATCGCCGAGCGCGGCCGCCGCGACGCGGCCGCCCTCGGCATTATGGCCGCCGTCGAGCCAGATCTCCGAGCCCTGCGGCCCCCACGAAAGCAGCTCGCCCGAAGTGAGGCGCTGCATCCGCGCCGGCCATTCGGCACCGACGACGCCGGCCTCGAAGGCTGCCTGGTTGACCTTGAAGGTCGGAATCGCGCGCAGCGTCGCGATCGCAAGGCCGGCATTGTCGAACTGGTGGCGGCCGAACAGGCGCGGCGCGGCGAGATCCATCAGGCCGCGGTCGTCGGAGTAAACCAGCCGTCCATGCTCGACATTGACGTGCCAGCTTTCGTTCGCGGCAAACAGCGGCGCGCGCATGCGCTTGGCCTGCGCCTCGATCACGGCCATCGCTTCCGGCGATTGCTCGGCGCAAATCACGGGCACACCGCGCTTGATGATCGCGGCCTTTTCGCCGGCGATCGATGTGAGCGTGTCCCCTAGAAAATCCATGTGGTCCATGCTGACCGGCGTGATCACGCAGGCCGCCGGCGTGTCGACCACATTGGTCGAATCGAGCCGGCCGCCAAGGCCGACTTCGAGCAGCACGACGTCGGCCGGGTTCTGCGCGAACAGATGAAACGCCGCCGCGGTCTTCAGCTCGAACACGGTCGCGGGCTCACCGGCATTGACGCGCTCGACCTCCTCCAGCGCGGCGCGCAACTCGTCGTCGCTGACCAGCACGCCGCCACCGACGCGGCCAAGGCGAAAACATTCGTTGATGCGGACGAGATACGGCGAGGTGTAGGTATGGACGCGCAGGCCTGCCGCCTCCAGCGTCGCGCGCAGATAGGCGACCGTCGAGCCCTTGCCGTTGGTGCCGGCGATGTGGATCACCGGCGGCAGCTTGCGTTCGGGGTGGCCGAGCCGCTCGAGCAGGCGGTGCATCCGCTCGAGGCCGAGATCGATGCGCTTCTGATGCAGGGCCGACAGCCGCCCGATCACTTCGCCGAGCGGTGTCTTTGCACTGTCAGAGGAGGCGTTCACGCGTGCGGCGCGGCCGGCGCCGTCTCGGCGGCCGATACGATCTGCGCCGGGCTCGTCACCGGCTGCGCCGGCTTCGATGCACCTTCCTGCGCCGGCGCCTTGGTCAGCAGGCGGCAGAGCCGCGCCAGGGTCGGGCGCAGATCATGGCGATGCACGACCATGTCGACCATGCCGTGTTCCTTCAGGTACTCGGCGCGCTGGAAACCTTCAGGCAGCTTCTCGCGGATCGTCTGCTCGATCACGCGCGCGCCGGCAAAACCGATCAGCGCGCCGGGCTCGGCGATCTGCACGTCGCCCAGCATGGCGTAGGAGGCGGTGACGCCGCCGGTGGTCGGGTTGGTCAGCACGACGATGTAGGGCAGCTTTGCCTCGCGCAGCATCTGCACCGCGACGGTGGTGCGCGGCATCTGCATCAGCGACAAGATGCCTTCCTGCATGCGCGCGCCGCCGGATGCGGCGAACACGATGAAGGGCGACTTCTTCTCGACCGCGAGCTCCAGCCCGCGAACGATGGCTTCGCCCGCGGCCATGCCGAGCGAGCCGCCCATGAAATCGAAATCCTGCACGGCGACGACGACGGCGGCGCCTTCGAGCTTGCCGTAGCCGACCTTGATCGCGTCGTTCAGGTTGGTGCGCGCCCGCGCATCCTTGATGCGGTCGACGTATTTCTTCTCGTCGCGGAACTTGAGCGGATCGGGCGAGACCTCGGGCAGCGCGACGTCGTACCAGGTCTCGTTGTCAAAGATCGACTTCAGACGCGCCACCGAGTTCATGCGCATGTGGTAGTTTGAGCCGGGGATGACGAACTGGTTGGCCTCGACGTCCTTGTAGAACACGAGCTGTCCGGAATCCGGGCACTTGATCCAAAGATTCTCCGGCGTCTCCCGCCGCAGCATGTTGCGGATCTTCGGCCGGACCACATTGGTAAGCCAGTTCATGGTTTGCTCCGATGTGCGATCCCGCTGGGAATCGCCTGAAGGAATATATGGCGGCCGGGCCCCTGCCCGGCAAGCCGCCGTGTCGCCCGCCCCGGAAGCGGAATTATGGCCTATTCCGCCGCCTGTTTCGCACCTTTGACGCCCTGGGCCAGGGCCGCCGTCAGCTCCGCCACGGCGTTAACGGTTTTGGCGGTCGCACGCCCCTCGGCATCGAGGCTGTTCTTGAGCGCATCCACCAGCGCGGTGCCGACCACCGAACCATCGGCCTTCTCGGCAATGGCACGCGCCGCCTCCGGCGTGCGGATGCCAAAACCAACGCAGATCGGCAGCTTGGTATGCCGCTTGATGCGCGCGACAGCTTCGCCAACGGCATTGGCGTCCGCCGCAGCTGCACCGGTGATGCCGGCGATAGAGACGTAATAGACAAAGCCTGATGTGTTCGCGAGCACCGCGGGCAGGCGCTTGTCGTCGGTGGTCGGGGTCGCCAAGCGAATGAAGTTCAGGCCCGCCTTCAGCGCGGGAATGCAGAGCTCGTCGTCTTCCTCCGGCGGCAAATCGACGATGATCAGGCCGTCAACGCCTGATGTCTTGGCATCAGCCAAAAATTTGTCGACGCCGTAAATGTAGATCGGATTGTAATAGCCCATCAGCACCAGCGGCGTGACGTTGTCGTCCTTGCGGAAGTCGCGCACCAGTTCCAGCGTCTTCCTCAAGGTCATGCCGATCTTGAGCGCGCGCAGACCTGCAGCCTGAATCGAGGGACCATCCGCCATCGGATCGGTGAAGGGAATGCCGAGTTCGATGACGTCGGCGCCTGCCTTGGGCAGCGCCTTGACGATCTCGAGCGAAGTCGTGAGATCGGGATCGCCGGCCATCACATAGGTGACGAAGGCCGAGCGACCCTGCGTCTTCAGCTCGGCAAAACGGGTGTCGATACGCGTGGTCACTTCTTGCCCCTCAGGATGTCGCCGACCTGCGGGACGTCCTTGTCGCCGCGGCCGGAGAGATTGACGACCATCAGGTGGTCTTTCGGCCGCTTCGGTGCGAGCTCCATCACCTTGGCGATGGCATGCGCCGGTTCGAGCGCGGGGATGATGCCTTCGAGCCTCGACAGCAGCTGGAACGCGGCGAGCGCCTCGTCGTCGGTCGCGGAGAGATAATTGACGCGGCCGACCTCGTGCAGCCAGGAATGCTCGGGGCCGATGCCGGGATAGTCGAGGCCGGCGGAGATCGAATGCGCGTCCTGGATCTGGCCGTCGGCATCCATCAAGAGATAAGTGCGGTTGCCGTGGAGCACGCCGGGACGGCCGCCCGCGATCGACGCCGCGTGCAGCTGCGTGAGCCCGTGGCCAGCCGCTTCGACGCCGAAGATCTCGACGGAGGAATCGTCGAGGAACGGATGGAACAGGCCCATCGCGTTCGAGCCGCCGCCGATGCAGGCGACCAGCGAGTCCGGCAGGCGGCCTTCGATCTCCTGCATCTGCGCCTTGGTCTCGTTGCCGATGATCGACTGGAAGTCGCGCACCAGCGTCGGATAGGGATGCGGTCCCGCCACCGTGCCGATGCAATAGAACGTGTTGTGCACGTTGGTGACCCAGTCGCGCAGCGCCTCGTTCATCGCGTCCTTCAGCGTGCGTGTCCCGGACTGCACCGGGACCACCGTTGCGCCCAGCATCTCCATGCGGATGACGTTGGGCTGCTGCCGCTCGACGTCGACGGCGCCCATATAGACCACGCATTCCAGGCCGAAGCGCGCGCACAGCGTCGCGGTGGCGACGCCATGCTGGCCCGCGCCGGTCTCGGCGATGATGCGCTTCTTGCCCATGCGCCGCGCCAGCATGATTTGGCCGAGCACGTTGTTCACCTTGTGCGAGCCGGTGTGGTTGAGCTCTTCGCGCTTGAGGTAGATTTTCGCGCCGCCGAGATGCTCGGTGAGTCGCTCGGCGAAATAGAGCGGCGAGGGCCGGCCGACATAGTTCTTGAGATAGCCGTCCATCTCGCCCTGGAAGGCCGGATCGGCCTTGGCCGCGGTGTACGCCTTCTCCAGATCGAGGATCAGCGGCATCAAGGTTTCGGCGACGAAGCGTCCGCCGAAGATACCGAAATGACCGCGCTCGTCGGGACCGCTGCGATAGGAATTGGGTTTGGCGATGTTCATCGAACGCTCAACTCTTGACTTGCATCTTGGGTAGCGCGCGCGGCGCGAATGAAGGCCTTGATCATCTCGGGGTCCTTGACGCCGGGAGCGCTCTCGACACCCGAGGACACGTCGACGCCGCCGGCGCCGGTGACGCGAAGGGCTTCCGCGACGTTGTCGGCGTGCAGCCCGCCCGAGACCATGTAGGGCAGTTTCAGATCGAGATTTTCCAGCAGGTGCCAGTCGAAGGGCGCGCCCAGGCCACCGGGACGGGTCGCGTCTTTCGGCGCACGGGCATCGAACAGGATGCGGTCGGCGACCGCGGCATAGCCGGGCAGCACGGCAAGATCGGCTGCTGTTGCGACCGGCACGGCCTTCATCACCGGGCGGCCGTACTTCTGCTTGATGTCGCGCAGCCGGGCGACGCTCTCCTTGCCGTGGAGCTGGAAAATATCCGGCGAGAGTGCGTCCATGATGTTGTCGAGCGTGGCGTCGTCGGCATCGACGGTGAGCGCCACTTTCAGCGCGCGCTGCTTCACCTGCCGGCCAAGGTCCCGGCCAAGCTCCAACGACAGATGCCGCGGTGACGGCGGAAAGAACACGAACCCCACCATGTCGGCGCCCGCATCGAGCGCCGTTTGAAGCGTCTCGCGCGTGGACAGGCCGCAGATTTTGACGAGCAGGGACATGATCTCGAAGCGGGTAGCGGCCGCTGGGTGCGGCCGGAAAACGGGGTTTTCGGTCGGGGCCGCTTCTACAACGTCGCGCGCTGCTTGTCTCGCCCGATGGACCCGTAAAGGCCGACCCCGGAGGGAACGGGAAGCCGCTGCGCCTCGGGTCTTGCCGTGGTCACCTGGGCCCGCAGATCGGCCAGTTCGCCCCGCGCAGCCCGGGCATCGGCCTCGTGCCGGCGCGCGGCCCGCCGCCAGTGCCGCTGCGCGAGCCAGACCGCACAGCCGCCCGCCACGACGCCCAGCGCCGCCACCAGGATCAGGAGCAGGAAAAGCGGCATTGTGGCCGAGAATGAGGGGTCGTCGGAGACGAAGGGATCGAAGGAGACCGTGACGAAATGCCGGTTGGCCACCGCAAAGGTCACCAGGATCAGGGCCAGCGGAATCACGATCAGCGCGGTCAGGAACTTTCGCATCTCGCTTCGCTCGCCTTGAATCAAGCTGCCGGCCGCGTCTTGTGCGGCCGCGAAAAACCCTGGCGCCGGCCTCAGTCCGCCGCGCCGGGATCCGGATGGTCGCGGTTCAGCCGCTCGCGCATTTCCTTGCCCGTCTTGAAGAACGGAACGCTCTTCTGGTCGACGGGCACATGGGCGCCAGTGCGTGGATTGCGCCCGGCGCGCGCCGGGCGATGCTTGACCGAGAAGGCACCGAAGCCGCGCAGCTCGACGCGATCACCGCGTGCGAGGGCCGCTACGATCTCTTCGAGAATCGCATTCACAATGTTCTCGACATCCCGCTGGTACAGATGCGGGTTGTGCTCGGCGATACGCTGAACAAGTTCGGATTTGATCATCGAGAGATAGGACCCGGAAGCGTGCGGATGACCATTTCCGTGAAAATACCGTGATCTGTCAAGACGCTAAATCAAGGCTGAGCGTCGTGAAAGTGCGTGACAAATGCCGAAAAAGCGGGCTGACCCGGCACTCGCAGTGCGAGAAAAACTTCAGGAACTCGCCCGCCCCAGTCAGTTCGATGCAGCCGGCTGCCACAACGCCAGCATTCCATCCATTCCGAGGCGGTCGACCGCCTGCGCGACGCCGGTTTGCCCGATTTGATGCGCGATCGAGCCCAAACCAAGCGCTTCCAGCGTCACGGCGGCCGCGGTCTTGAGGAACGGCAGATCGCCAAAGCGCGGCTGGAGCTTGTAATCGCGAACGGGAAGACCCTTCTTGACGCCCTTCTGCTCGACCAGCCAGGTCACCGCAGCCTTCTCGTCGCCGATCTGGTCGATCAGCTTGAGATCGATTGCCTGGCGTCCGGTGAAGACGCGGCCGTCAGCCACTTTTTCGAGCTGTGCGTCATCCATGCCACGCCGTTCCTTCACCAGTCCCTTGAACCAGGCGTAGGAGTCCTTCACCAGCGCATCGAGTGCCGCGCGCGCTTCGGGACTTGTCGGCTCGTATCCGTTGGGCGCAGCCTTCAGCGGCGAGGATTTCACCTCTTCGACCTTGACGCCGATGGTCTTCAAGAGCTCGGTGACGTTGGGATATTGGAACAGCACGCCGATCGAGCCGACCAGCGAGCTCTGCTGGGCGATGATGTGATCGCTCGCGATCGCCGTGATGTAGCCGCCGGAGGCGGCGAGACCTTCGACCACGACGACGAGCGGCTTCTTCGCCTTCAGCCGCACGAGCGAGTCATAGAGCTGCTCGGAGCCGGCGGTGGTGCCGCCCGGCGAGTTGATGTGAACGATGACGGCGGCGGCCTGCGAATTCTCCAGCCGCTCCAGCGCTTGCGTGCGATCGGAATCGCTGCGGATCAGTCCCTCGATCTGGACCCGCGCGATCGAGCCGGCGGATGCGAACGTGCCGCGCGCACCGGGTGTGGCGATCAGCGCAAAGCTCGCAATCGCCGCGATCGCGATCAGCGCCGCCACGACGCGCCAGAACGTCAGCTTCCGGCGGATCCTGCGGCGATCGACGATGATGTCCGAATCGAGCGACATCGGAATATCTCCAAATGAAAGGCCAGAGGCGTTGTGCCGTCACAACGTAAGCATTGGCTTGTCTGGATACATCAATTGCGGCGCAATTTGAAGAAATGAAGGCTTGCGGCGGCTTGGGCGGGAGGCCGCCACATATTCAGATGTCGTCCCCGCGAAGGCGGGGACCCATACCCCCAGGGAGAAATTGTCGCGCGAGTTGGCAACCACGAGTCTTCGCCAAACTGGATCCTGTGGTTATGGGTCCCGGGCTCGCGCTTCGCGCGCCCCGGGACGACAGTTGAGTATGCCGCAACAAAAAGCCCCGGCTTGCGCCGGGGCTTCGATTGCCAGCGAAACGGAAGTTTCGCTTACTTGTTGTCGCGGTTCTTGAGCGCGGTGCCGAGGATGTCGCCCAGCGTCGCACCCGAATCCGAGGAGCCGTACTGCGCGATGGCTTCCTTTTCCTCGGCGACTTCGAGCGCCTTGATCGACACCTGGACCTTGCGGGCCTTCTTGTCGAACTGGATCACGCGGGCATCGACCTTCTCGCCGACGGCGAAGCGTTCGGCGCGCTGGTCGTTGCGGTCACGGGCGAGCTCCGAGCGCTTGATGAAGGTGGTGAAGTCGGTACCGGCGATCTTCACCTCGATACCGCTCTCCTTCACCTCGAGCACTTCGCAGGTCACGACCGCGCCCTTCTTGACATCGCCCGGCTCGGCGAAGGGGTCGCCTTCGAGCTGCTTGATGCCGAGCGAGATGCGCTCCTTCTCGACGTCCACATCGAGCACCACGGCCTTCACCATGTCGCCCTTCTTGTAGTTGTCGATCACCTGCTCGCCCGGAAGCTTCCAGTCGAGGTCAGAGAGGTGGACCATGCCGTCGACGTCGCCCTCGAGACCCAGGAACAGACCGAACTCGGTCTTGTTCTTGACCTCGCCCTCGACCACCGAACCGGTCGGGTGACCTTCGACGAAGACCTCCCAGGGGTTGCGCATGGTCTGCTTGAGGCCGAGCGAGATGCGGCGCTTGACGGAATCGACTTCCAGCACCTGCACGTCGACTTCCTGCGAGGTCGACACGATCTTGCCGGGGTGCATGTTCTTCTTGGTCCACGACATCTCGGAGACGTGGATCAGGCCTTCGATGCCCGGCTCGAGCTCGACGAACGCACCGTAGTCGGTGATGTTGGTGACGCGGCCGGTGAAGCGGGCACCCAGCGGGTACTTGGCTTCGATGCCCTGCCACGGATCGTCCAGCAGCTGCTTCATGCCCAGCGAGATGCGGTGCGTCTCGTGGTTGATCTTGATGATCTTGACCTTCACGGTCTGGCCGATCGAGAGCACCTCGGTCGGATGGTTGACGCGGCGCCACGCGATGTCGGTGACGTGCAACAGGCCGTCGATGCCGCCGAGGTCAACGAACGCACCGTAATCGGTGATGTTCTTGACCACGCCGTCGATCACCTGACCCTCTTCGAGGTTCTGCACCAGCTCCTGACGCTGCTCGGCGCGGGTCTCTTCGAGAACCGTGCGGCGGGACACGACGATGTTGCCGCGGCGGCGGTCCATCTTGAGAATCTGGAACGGCTGCGAGTTGTTCATCAGCGGCGCAACGTCGCGGATCGGACGGATGTCGACCTGCGAGCGCGGCAGGAAGGCCACGGCACCGTCGAGGTCGACAGTGAAGCCGCCCTTGACCTGGTTGAAGATGACGCCGTTGACCTTTTCGTTGTTCTGGAACGCCTTCTCGAGCTTGCCCCAGCTCTCTTCGCGGCGCGCCTTGTCGCGCGACAGCACGGCTTCGCCGAGCGCGTTCTCGATGCGATCGAGGAACACTTCCACCTCGTCGCCGACCTTGATCTCGCTGTCACGGCCGGGGCCGGAAAATTCGCGAAGGGCAACGCGGCCCTCGGTCTTCAGGCCGACGTCGATGACGGCCATGTCCTTTTCAATTGCAACCACCTTGCCCTTGACGACGGAGCTTTCCTGCAGGTTGCCACCTGCGAAGGACTCGTCGAGCATCGCGGCGAAATCGTCACGCGACGGGCTATAGGTATCAGCAGAAGTCGAAGCCATTTGTTCTCCAGTTGCGGAAGTCTTGCCGGCCGTTGGGTTCATGGGCGCATCGCACACGCAGTGTCGGAAGGTCCGCAAAACCTTCGAGCGACCGCTCGCTGCTCCGGCCTGAAGGCGGAACAGCGGAAGCGGGCCGGCTGAGGCCCGCGCGTTCGATACGTGAAAATCTTGTGTCCGGAGCCTGGATCGCGCCGGCCCCAAAACAGGGACCGGAAGTATCGACCTCAAAGAGCGGGAGCGGGCGCTTCCTCCAATGACGGCTGCGGCTTAACCCCGCGACCGGCCCGCTCGGACGGCCTCGATAATGTCGATGGCGGCCCGGACGCCGCCTTCTATATCCAGTTGGGAGTTATCTAGCAAGTAAGCATCCGGGGCCGGTTTCAAAGGCGCAATCGGCCGGTTCTTGTCGCGTTCGTCGCGCCGGATGATGTCGGCGAGCACGGCCGCCTCGTCGGCCTCCTCGCCCCTGGCCTTGGCCTCCATGGTGCGGCGGCGGGCGCGGACCCTGGGGTCGGCGACGACGAAGATCTTCACGTCGGCATGAGGACAGATCACGGTTCCAATATCCCGGCCGTCGAGCACGGCACCGGGCGGATCGGCGGCGAATTGCCGCTGGAAATTGACCAGGACCTCACGAACCCTGGGGATCGCCGAGACGATCGAGGCGCCCTCGCCGGCCTCCTGGGTCTTCAGGGCGGGATTGCCGAACTTTTCGGGATCGAGCTCCAGGGCGGCCTGCACCGCAGCCGCCTCGTCCCGAAGATCATGACCGGACTGCATCAGGGCATAGGCGACGGCGCGATAGATCACGCCGGTATCGAGATGACGATAGCCGTAATGGTGGGCGAGACGCTTGCCGAGCGTCCCCTTGCCCGAGGCCGCGGGCCCGTCGATGGCGATAATCATGAAAACTCGGCCCCTAGCGAACGCATCATCGGAATGAAATCCGGGAAACTGGTGGCGATGAAGGCGGTGTCGTCGACGGTCACCGGATGATCGGAGGCGGAGCCCATCACCAGCGCCGACATCGCGATGCGATGGTCCATATGGGTGGCGACGGTGCCGCCGCCGGGGACATGGCCGCGGCCCTCGACGATCAGATCGTCGCCGGACACCTCGACCTTCACGCCATTGACGCGGAGCATGGCGGCGGTCGCCTCCAGGCGATCGGATTCCTTGACGCGCAGCTCCTGCAGGCCGCGCATGATGGTCGTGCCTTCGGCGAAGGAGGCCGCCACCGCCAGCACCAGATATTCGTCGATCATCGAGGGCGCGCGCTCCGGCGGCACCTCGACGCCGCGCAGTTTTGACGCGCGCACGCGCAAGCGCGCCATCGGCTCGCCGGCATCGCCGCGCACTCCACTCTCCTCGATGAAGCCGCCCATTTCGCGCAGCGTCGTGAACAGGCCCGTGCGCAGCGGATTGGTCATGACGTCGGACAGCACGATGTCGGAGCCTTCGACGATCAGCGCAGCGACGATCGGGAAGGCGGCCGACGAGGGGTCAGCGGGCACGACGACATTGGCGCCATGCAGCTCGGGCTGGCCGACCAGCGTGATGCGACGGCCGTGCTGGCCTTCCTGCACCGAGGTGATGTCGGCGCCAAAATGCTTCAGCATCAGCTCGGTGTGGTCGCGGCTGGCCTCGCTCTCGACGACAGTGGTCGTGCCCGGCGCGGCGAGGCCCGCCAGCAGCACGGCCGATTTGATCTGGGCCGAGGCGACGGGCGTCTTGTAGGTGATCGGCAGCGGATCGCGCGCGCCCTGGAGGGTCAGCGGCAGACGTCCGCCCTCGCTGCCGGCGACGACCTTCGCGCCCATCTTTTCGAGCGGATCGAGGATCCGGCGCATGGGGCGGCTGCGCAGCGAGGTGTCGCCATCGAACACCGCCGAGATCGGGCAGCCGGCGACGGCGCCCATAACCAGCCGGCAGCCGGTGCCGGAGTTGCCGAAATCCAGCGGCGCCTTGGGCTGGGCGAAGCCTCCGACGCCCACGCCATTGACCCTCCACGCAAAATCCCCGGTGCGCTCGACCCTGGCGCCCAGTGCCTGCATCGACTTGGCGGTATTGAGGACGTCCTCGCCCTCCAGCAGGCCCGAAATCCTGGTCTCGCCGACCGCGAGCGCGCCCAGGATGAGGGCGCGATGGGAAATCGACTTGTCCCCGGGCACCCGTACTTTCCCGGTCAGGGGGCCGCTGGCGCGAGACTGGAGCGGTCTCGGTTGGTCGGAATGGGTCAAGATTGTGTCCTTGGATAGGCCCTTGGATGCATCCTTTGGGCTGGCGCGCAGGTACCACATGGTCTGAGCCCCGTCACGGGCATGTCTTTCTCCCGTAATGCGCTATTGACAGCGGGCCGCCAACTAGCCAAGTGAAGCACCGCTTTTCAGACATTCCCAGGATTCCTGCCGTGGCCAAGTCCGAACTCGGAACCAAACGTATTTGCCCGACCACGGGCAAGAAGTTCTACGACCTCAACAAGAATCCGGTGATCTCGCCCTATACCGGCGAAGTCGTGCCGATCGCGCCGATCGCTCCCGCTCGCGTCCCCCGCGGCGCCGAAGCCCGGCACGCCGCGGCAGCGGATACCGCGCCGGAGCCGGCAGAGGTCGAAGAGGTCTCGCTCGAGGAGGCCGACGCCGAGGAGAACACCGGCAAGGTCAAGGCTGCCGTGCCCGAATCGGAGGACGATATCGAGGTCGACGAGACCCTCGATGACGACGATGACGACGATTCGACCTTCATTGCCGACGAGGAAGAGGGTGATGAGGACGTGACCGACATCATTGGTGATGTCGGAGGTGATGAAGAGACTTGAGATCAGTCCTGATCTGTGAAAAAGGGTGCACCGCGCGAGTCA
The DNA here is from genome assembly GCF_007830635.1 of Bradyrhizobium huanghuaihaiense. Classification (GTDB taxonomy): domain Bacteria; phylum Pseudomonadota; class Alphaproteobacteria; order Rhizobiales; family Xanthobacteraceae; genus Bradyrhizobium; species Bradyrhizobium huanghuaihaiense. The sequence continues at coordinate 391,838 of NZ_VLLA01000001.1, forward strand.
CCAGGCTCGCCGGTCTGTGGGGGATCCTCCGGGATCGTCCCATTTAAGGACTAAGGGGCCATAGCTCAGCTGGGAGAGCGCTTGCATGGCATGCAAGAGGTCGGCGGTTCGATCCCGCCTGGCTCCACCAGCCTTCGCTCGCTTCGCGAGCTTCGGCTGGGCAAGCCTAGGGAAGTCCCTCGTAGCGAAGTGAGCGAAGGCTGTCCCGCCATAGCCCGAAGGGCGACGGCGGACTCTATCCACGATCGTGGACAAGGCCCCGGACTGGTTCCAACCTGCTATCCTGCCCTCTGGGGAGGAAGCAGAATGAAATACGTCTATATCCTCGAAAGCCTCGACTCCGAGCACTTCTACGTCGGCATCACCGACGATCTACGAGCACGTCTGGCGAAGCATAATGCCGGCGAGGTGCCGCACACCTCGAAATACGGGCCTTGGCGAATTCGGACCTATTTTGCGTTTGATGACGCCGCACGCGCCGTCGCATTCGAGCGATATCTGAAATCTGGCTCTGGCCGCGCGTTCGCGAAAAAGCATTTCTGACCGCGCGCCCGGGAAGCCTACTCCCCGATCACCGCATTCAGCCGGTCGCGCAGCGCGACGATCTCGTCCTTCATCGCCACCAGCTCCGATACCGAGCAGTCCGACGCTGCCAGGATCGACTGCGGCACGCTGCGCGCTTTCTCCTTCAGCGCATGGCCCTGCGACGTCAGCGCGATCAGGACCTGGCGCTCGTCCTCGCGCGAGCGAGTGCGCTTGACCAGATGGGCAGCCTCGAGGCGCTTCAGCAGCGGCGTCAACGTGCCCGAATCCAGGAACAGCTTTTCGCCGATCTCCTTGACCGGCACGTCGTCGCGCTCCCACAGCACCAGCATCACCAGATATTGCGGATAGGTCAGGCCGAGCCGGTCGAGCAGCGGCTTGTAGACGCGGTTGAAGGCGTGCGCGGCGGAATAGACCGCGAAGCAGATCTGGTTGTCGAGCCGCTGTGGGTCGAGGGTCGATAGTTTCCGGGCCATGGAGAATCTCACGCGTTTCTCCCATTCTGGGGCCGGCCGGGGGCATATTCAATTGCGAACAATTAAATGTGAGGCATGCCGAATTAGATTGCGCGCAATCTAATTGTCGGCGATAAAGATCGCACCCCAACCCGGAAAGACCCGAGGAGACGAAAATGTCCGTGAACGTCCTCTACAAGACCAGCGCCAAGGCCACCGGCGGCCGCGACGGCCATGCTGCGACCCTCGACGGCGCGCTCGACGTCAAGCTGACCACGCCGAAGGAGCTCGGTGGCGGCGGCGGCGCCGGCAACAATCCCGAGCAGCTGTTCGCGGCCGGTTATGCCGCCTGCTTCATCGGCGCCATGAAGTTCGTGGCCTCGCAGGGCGGCCCGAAGGTTCCGGCCGACGCTTCCGTTACCTCGACCGTCGGAATCGGCCCGCGCTCGGAAGGCGGATTCGGCCTCGACATCGACCTCGCCGTCTCGCTGCCGGGCCTCGCCCGCGCGGAGGCCGAGGCGCTGGTCGCCAAGGCCCACCAGGTGTGCCCGTACTCCAATGCCACGCGCGGCAATGTCGACGTTCGCCTGACGGTCGTCTGATCGGCGGTGCGGATTGGCTGGCCCGGGATCCCCCTCGGGCCGGCCGCTTCCGATTGAATTTGCCATCCCGCGGGACAGACGCGCGGCGGCGCGCATGCGGCTCCACGCGAGGGCCCATTGCTGGCGCAAACAAACCTCGCTAGGCCTGTGATCCAACGATCGACACAGGGGAAGCGAAGGCATGACTGAAGCAGCAACGGGCGCAATGAGCGGACTGCGCGTCATCGATCTCACGCGCGTGCTCGGCGGTCCCTACTGCACCCAGATCCTCGCCGACCATGGCGCCGACGTCATCAAGGTCGAGCCGCCCGCAGGCGACGAGGTGCGCGAATGGGGCCCTCCGTTCCACGAGGAGGACGCGGCCTATTTCGTCGGCATCAACCGCAACAAGCGCTCGATCGGCCTCGACCTCGCCTCCGAGGGCGGCCGAATCGTGCTGCTGAAGATGCTGGAGACGGCCGACGTCCTGATCGAGAATTTCAAGCCGGGCACGCTGGAGAAATGGGGCATCGGCAACGATGTGCTCAGCAAGAAATTCCCGCGCCTCGTGCATTGCCGGATCTGCGGCTTCGGCGCCGACGGGCCGCGCGGCGGCAATCCAGGCTATGACGCCATCATCCAGGCCATGACCGGCATGATCGCGGCGACCGGCTCGCCCGAGAGCGGGCCGATGCGGATCGGCGTGCCGCTGGTCGACATCACCACGGGCCTTTACGCGGCGATCGGCATCCTGATGGCGCTGTCCGAGCGGCAGCGTTCGGGCAAGGGCCAGTTCCTGGAGACCACGCTGTACGAGACCGGCCTCGCCATCATGCATCCGCACACCGCGAACTATTTCATGCATGGCAAGCCGCCCTCGCTCACCGGCAACGAGCATCCGAACCTCGTGCCCTACGCGATCTTCCCGACCAAGACCGACAACATCTTCATCGGCGTCGGCAATGACGGCACCTTCCGCAAGCTCGCCAAGGAGATCGGCAAGCCCGAGCTCGGCACCGATCCGCGCTTTGCCCGCAACAAGGACCGCATCGCCAACCGCGAGGCGCTGCGCGCCGAGCTTGCCGCGGTGTTCAGCCAGCACGAGGCCGAGCCGCTGTGCAATCGCCTGCTCGCGGCCGGCCTGCCCGCAGGTCCGGTGCAGAAGATCGACCAGGCGTTGACGAACCCGCACACCATCGCGCGCGGCGATATCATCGAGAAGGACTGGTACAAGGGCGTGGCCTCGCCGATCCGGCTCGATCGCAGCAAGCCGAGCCTGCGGCGCGTGCCGCCGAAGTTCAGCCAGCACGCAGCCGAAGTGCTGGGCGAGTTCGGCTACTCCAAGTCCGAGATCGACGCGATGGTCGAAAAGGGCACCGTCTGCGGCCCCGAGCGCAAGCGCTGAGCTGAGACAGAGACCGAGCGGCAGCGCAGCTGCGCCCCCCTCTCCCGCTTGCGGGAGAGGGTCGGGGAGAGGGTGTCGCCACAACGGGACAATCCCCTAGAGGAGAAAGCCCTCACCCGCGCCTTCGGCGCGACCTCTCCCGCAAGCGGGAGAGGTTAAGGGCGCCCGGAGCCGCATCCGTTCCACCCCACGTCGCTCCGCGCGACGGCATTCTCCTTATCCGCATCATCCAATGCCGCACTGCGGCGCGCCCGTGCGCGTGCAGCGCGAACGGCTGCTTCTGGCCGCGGCGCATTCGCCTATTTGACGGCTTCCCTTTTCCAGCGCTTGCCGCTTTCGTTTCGGCCGCTTACACAGTCATGTGAACGTCATATGGCGCTGCTAGCGCAAGCGCTTCTTTAGTGACGGGCAAGGGAGGTTTTCTTGATGGCTCTTCGACATTTTGGCGCGGCGGCTGCTGTTGCACTCGCGGTTGGTCTCGGCGCCTCGCCGGCCCTGGCCGTGACCGAAATCCAGTGGTGGCATGCGATGACCGGCGCCAACAACGACGTCATCGTCAAGCTCGCCAACGACTTCAACGCGTCGCAGACCGACTACAAGGTGATCCCGACCTACAAGGGCAACTACCCCGACACGATGAACGCCGGCATCGCCGCGTTCCGCGCCGGCAACGCCCCGCACATCATGCAGGTGTTCGAAGTCGGCACCGCGACCATGATGGCCGCGACCGGCGCCGTGAAACCGGTCTACAAGCTGATGGCCGAGACCGGCGAGAAGTTCGATCCGAAGAACTACCTGCCCGCGATCACCGGCTACTACTCGACCTCGAAGGGCGAGATGCTGTCGTTCCCCTTCAACTCGTCGTCGACCGTCATGTGGGTCAACCTCGACGAGCTGAAGAAAGCCAATGTCGAGATCCCCAAGACCTGGCCTGAAGTGTTCGAGGCCGGCAAGAAGCTGAAGGCGGCCGGTCACGACACCTGCGGCTTCTCGGGCTCCTGGGTCACCTGGGTCAATCTCGAGCAGCTCTCGGCCTGGCACAACACGCCGCTCTCCAGCAAGGCCAACGGTCTCGACGGCTTCGACACCGTGCTCGAATTCAACGGCCCGCTCCAGGTCAAGCATCTCGAGAACCTGGTCGAGCTGCAGAAGACCAAGGTCTACGACTATGCCGGCCGCACCAACACCGGCGAAGGCCGCTTCACCTCCGGCGAATGCCCGATCTACCTGACCTCCTCGGCGTTCTTCGGCAACGTCAAGGCGCAGGCCAAGTTCAACTTCACCGCGGTGCCGATGCCGTATTATCCGGACGTCAAGGGCGCGCCGCAGAACTCGATCATCGGTGGCGCGTCGCTCTGGGTGATGGGCGGCAAGCCGGCCGATGACTACAAGGGCGTCGCGAAATTCCTGACCTTCCTCTCCGACACCGATCGCCAGGTCTACATCCACAAGGCCTCGGGCTACCTGCCGATCACCAAGGCGGCCTACGCCAAGGCGAAGGAAGAAGGCTTCTACAAGGATCAGCCCTATCTCGAGACCCCGCTGCTCGAGCTGACCAACAAGGAGCCGACCGAGAATTCGCGCGGCCTGCGCCTCGGCAACATGGTTCAGCTGCGTGACGTCTGGTCGGAGGAAATCGAGCAGGCGCTGGCCGGCAAGAAGACCGCCAAGCAGGCGCTCGACGCCGCCGTCGAACGCGGCAACACCATGCTGCGGCAGTTCGAAAAGACCGCCGTGAAGTAAGGCGACTGGCGGCAGGCCGGTCACCCGGCCTGCCGCTTCCGGGGCATCATGCAAAAGCAAGCCATTTTCCAGTCAAAGCTGTTGCCCTACGCGCTGGTTGCGCCGCAGCTCGCGATCGTGCTGATTTTCTTCTATTGGCCGGCGCTGCAGGCCGTGATCCAGTCCTTCCTGCTCCAGGACGCCTTCGGCCTCTCGACGAGCTTCGTCTGGTTCGACAATTACATCGAGCTGTTCAAGGACCCCGCCTATTTCGAAGCGGTCGTCCGCACCTTCTTCTTCTCGTTCGCGATCGCGATCTCGTCGCTTTCCTTTGCGCTGCTGCTCGCCGTGATGGCCGACAAGCCGCTGCGCGGCTCGATGCTCTACCGCACGCTGCTGATCTGGCCCTATGCGGTGGCGCCGCCCGTGGTCGGCGTGCTCTGGATCTTCATGCTGCATCCCTCGCTCGGCGTGATCTCGCGATACTTGCGCGCCGCCGGCATCGACTGGAATCCGCTGCTCGACGGCAACCAGGCCGCGGGCCTCATCATCCTCGCCGCCGCGTGGAAGCAGATCTCCTACAATTTCCTGTTCTTCCTCGCCGGACTGCAGGCGATCCCGAAAAGCGTGTTCGAGGCCGCCGCGATCGACGGCGCGCGCCCGATGCGCAGGTTCTGGACCGTGACCTTCCCGCTGCTGTCGCCGACCATCTTCTTCCTCTTGGTCGTCAACATCGTCTACGCCTTCTTCGACACCTTCGGCATCATCGACACCATGACCCGCGGCGGTCCCGGCACCTCGACGGTGACGCTGGTCTACAAGGTCTATTCGGACGGTCTGCTCGGCGGCAATCTCGGCAGCTCGGCGGCGCAATCGGTGGTCCTGATGATCATGGTCATCGTGCTGACGGGCATCCAGTTCCGCTTCGTCGAACGCAAGGTGACCTACTGATGGTCGAGGACGAGGGCATCAGGCGCTACGTCGCCCATTTCATTCTCTGGATCGGGATCGCGATCGTCGCGTTCCCGGTCTACATCGCGATCATCGCCTCGACCCAGGACAACGCGCTGATCGCGAACGGGCAGATGTCGCTGCTGCCGGGCGGCCATTTCTTCGAGGTCTACTACCAGACCATTTTCGTCGGCACGAGCGGCTCGACCCGCGAGCCCGTCGGCAACATGATGCTCAATTCGCTGGTGATGGCGCTGGCGATCGCGATCGGCAAGATCGCGATCTCGATCATCTCGGCCTACGCGATCGTGTATTTCCGCTTTCCGTTCCGGATGTCGATCTTCTGGATCATCTTCATCACCCTGATGCTGCCGGTCGAGGTCCGCATCTATCCGACCTACAAGATCGTCGCCGATCTGCACATGCTCGACAGCTATGCGGGCCTCGCGCTGCCGCTGATCGCCTCCGCCACCGCGACGCTGCTGTTCCGCCAGTTCTTCATGACCGTGCCGGACGAGCTGTTAGAGGCCTCGCGCATCGACGGCGCCGGCCCCCTGCGCTTCTTCTGGGATACGCTCTTGCCGCTGTCGCGCACCAACATGGCGGCGCTGTTCGTGATCCTGTTCATCCTCGGCTGGAATCAATATCTCTGGCCGCTGCTCATCACCACCCGCGACGACATGCAGACCATCCAGGTCGGCATCCGCAAGATGATCACCACCACCGACGCGCTGACCGAATGGCCGATCGTGATGGCGACCGCCGTGCTGGCCATGCTGCCGCCGGTGTTCGTCGTCGTCGCCATGCAGAAACTGTTCGTGCGCGGCCTGGTCGAGACGGAAAAGTAACAAGCGAGTTTCTATGGCTAACGTCACCCTGCGCAACGTCCGCAAGACCTACACCGGCGGCTTCGAGGCCATCAAAGGCGTCAACGTCGATGTCGCCGACGGGCAGTTCTGCGTGCTGGTCGGCCCCTCCGGCTGCGGCAAGTCCACGCTGCTGCGCATGGTCGCGGGTCTCGAGACCGTCACCGGCGGCGAGATCGACATTGGCGGGCGCGTCGTCAACCAGATCGAGCCCGCCGATCGCGACATCGCGATGGTGTTCCAGAACTACGCGCTCTATCCGCATATGAGCGTCTACAACAACATGGCTTACGGCCTGCGCAACCGCGGCATGGCCGAGGCCGAGATCAAGACCCGCGTCGAGGAAGCCGCGCGCGTGCTCGAGCTCTCCGCGATGCTGGAGCGCAAGCCGCGCCAGCTCTCCGGCGGCCAGCGCCAGCGCGTCGCCATGGGCCGCGCCATCGTGCGCCAGCCGAAGGTGTTTCTGTTCGACGAGCCGCTCTCCAACCTCGACGCAAAGCTGCGCATCGCCATGCGCGTCGAGATCCGCAAATTGCAGCGCCGGCTGAACACGACGTCGATCTACGTCACGCATGACCAGCTGGAGGCGATGACGCTCGCCGACGTCCTCGTCGTGATGAACGGCGGCCAGGTCGAGCAGGTCGGCAATCCCCTCGCAATCTACGAGAAGCCGGCAACCACTTTTGTGGCCTCCTTCATCGGCGCGCCGCCGATGAATTTGATGTCGACGCGCCCCGACGAGATCAAGTCGCAGCTGGGCGGCGCCGCTGGCGAAGCCGGCATCGTCGGCATCCGCCCGGAGGATTTTGTCATCACCGACCAGACGCCCGCCGGCGGCGTGGCCTTGCCGCTGACCGTGGAGGCCATCGAGCGCGTCGGCGCCGAGACCTTCGTCTACGGCTCCCGCGAGCAGGAAGACCAGCGCGTCGCCGCCACCCCGGGCGAGCTGCCGCCCGGCGAGATCATCGTCCGCATCCCCGGAACCGAGGCCCCCGCCATCGGCCAGAAGATCCGCGTCGCGGCGGTACGCCAAAAGCTGCATTTGTTCAGCGGTGACGGACGGAAGCGGATCGAGGCCTGACGGCTTCCCGCACCGGCCCTATCAAAAAAACGCGAAAACAACCCCATGCACAGTAGGAGGGGGTCTGTTTTCATTGGGATAAATCGCCCCGCAAATTCATCATGCCTGCCCGTCTCGGGGCCATGACGAATTGTAAGCATTTTGTGCGATGGCAAAGCGGGTGGGGGGCAAAGCGGCCCATCCACAGCCCCCGGCTACATCCTTGAACCCACAAGCGGATATGCCCATATTGCTGACCAAGGGGCGCCTTGATCGGGCCCCGAAACACCAAAGTCGCTTCGAGAGGACTTTGTAAACTATGTCTCGTGTTCCCACGTTATCCAGTCCGTTCCTTCTGGGCTTCGACGAGATCGAGCGCGTGCTCGACCGCGTCGTCAAAGGCGCCGACGGCTACCCTCCCTACAATATCGAGAGGTGTGACCGGTCGGACGGCCAGCCCGAGCGGTTGCGCATCACGCTGGCGGTCGCCGGATTCACCCGCGACCAACTCGATGTAACCATTGAGGAAAACCAGCTCGTGATCCGCGGGCGGCAGCAGGACGACAAGTCCCGGCAATACATCCATCGCGGCATCGCCGCGCGCCACTTCCAGCGCACCTTCGTGCTGGCGGAGGGGATGCTGGTGCTGGGTGCCGATCTGAAGAACGGGCTGTTGTCGGTCGATCTCGCCCGGCCTGAACCGGAGAGGATCGTTAAGACAATCGCTATCAATGAGCACGAATAATGGAACGAGTAGCGGACTCGACCGCTTAGTGTTCCAGAGGAGTCGAGACCATGAGTGAAGGTCACGTTGCGTTCGAATACGAAGCCAAGAATGTCTCTCCGGAGACGCTGGCAACCCTGGGCGAAGGCCATATCGCCTATGTGAAGCAGATCCGTTCCGAGGACGTGCCGGACCTGTTTCCCGAGGCGCCCAAGATCGCGCCGGGCCTCAAGCTCTTCGCGCTCCACGCCGCCGACGGCACGCCGATCATGCTGACCGACAGCCGCGAAGCCGCGGTCGCCAACGCCTGGAGCAACGAGCTGCAAGCGGTGAGCGTGCACTGAGCACAAGCGCGTCGAACGAATAGGGTTTCAAACGGGCATGCCTTCACGCGAAGGCGTGCCCGTTTTCATTTGAGAGGTGATGTTTTCGCGTCGCCATCGCCAGCCAATGGGAATTCGGCGATGTCCCCGCCCGCTTGCGGGGGCGGCCTTGGCTCTTGCGCGCAGGAGACCGTCATCAATCCGTGATTTGACATTTCGTTCGTATCTGTCAAATCTGACAAAATGCAGGCCAAGGCCCCTCCCCAGGACCGGATCCTCGACGCCGCGATGCGCGTGTTCCGGCGCCACGGCTTCCGCCGCTCCTCGATCGAGCAGGCGGCGGAGGAAGCCGGACTGACGCGGCAGGCGCTCTATCATCACTTCGCCTCCAAGGAGGCGCTGTTTCGCGCCGTGCTCGAGCGGCTCTACGAGCAGGGGCTCGCTGCCGAAATCGCGGCGGCGAAGGCGGCGGAAGAAGCGGGCCTCGAGCTTGCCGACATCCTGGTCGCCGAGATCGGCGCGCGAATGCAGTCGCTGCTCGCTTCGCTCAAGGACTCGCCCCATATCGAGGAGCTGTTTTCCGAGCACCTCGCGCAGGCGCGCGACCTCTACCAGAGCTATTCCAATCGTTTCGCCGACGAGATCGCAACCACGATCGCGCGGGTGTGCCGCAAGCGAAAGCTCACGCTCGAAAGCGGCGTCAGCGTGCGCGAGCTCGCGCGCTGCGTCGAGATGGCGATCCACGGCACCAAATCCGCTTTCCCTTCCATGCAGCCGATCGACGCGTTCCTGAAACAGCTCGAGACCATGCTGCGCATGCTGATCGCCGGCGCGATGGCGCCGTCCGGAAAGAAGTCCCTACGCAAAACGGGAGTTCGAGAATGACCACCACGACCATCAATGGACGGCCTCTGGTGCTACCCGACGATCCGGATGCGCTCTTGATCGACGTGATCCGCGATGGCGGCCTCACCGGCACCAAACTCGTCTGCGGCTCCGGCGTCTGCGGCGCCTGCACCGTGCTGCTCGACGGCACGCCCGTCGTGAGCTGCCTGTTGCCGGCGCAGGCGGCCGCCGACAAATCGCTGACGACCATCGAGGGCGTCGGAGCAGCCGGATTGCATCCGGTGCAGAATGCGTTCATGGCGCACGACGCCCTGCAATGCGGCTTCTGCACGCCCGGCTTTGTCGTCGAAGCCACCGCCTTCCATGACAGCTGGCGCGCGACCAAGGGCGCGGCGACACCCTCGCGCGAGGAGATCGCCGCCGCGCTATCGGGACATCTCTGCCGCTGCGGCGCCTATGAAGGCATCTATCGCGCCGTCGCCGAAGCATGCTCGGGCCGCTTCGACGGCAACGATCCCATCGCGCCGCGGCTGGAAGCCCGCGACAAGGTGACGGGACTGGCCCGCTACACAGTCGACATCCACCATGACGGCCAGCTCGAAGGCGTCATCCTGCGCGCGCACGTCGCGCATGCGAGGATCACCGGGCTTGATCTGGCGCCGGCGCGCGCCATTGCCGGTGTTGCCGCGGTCGTTCCGCTGCTCGACGATGACAACATGGTCCGCTTCGTGGGCGCACCGATTGCAGCCGTCGCGGCCAAGGATCGCCGCACCGCACTGAAGGCAATTGCCGCGATCAGCTTCAAGCCCGAGCCTTTGCCCGCAGTGATCGGGCTCGATGCAGCGCGACGCGACGATGCGCCAGTCGTGTTCGAAAAGAAGGACCGCAAGCGTGCCGGCAACGTGTCCGAGGGCGCCGGCGGCGCTCCGGTGTCGTGGAAGGGCAATGTGCGCGGGCCTTCGGCGCCGTTCTCGCAAAAAGCCAAGCAGGCCAAGAGCTGGCTTGACGAGGCGCGCCAGCAACGCAATCCGCTGCTGGTAGAGGAAACTTTCCGCGTCTCGACGCAACAGCACGCAAGCCTCGAACCACATGCCGCCGTGGCCAGGTTCGATGGCGATCAGCTCACCGTGCACATCTCGACCCAGGCCATTCACGAGAGCATGGAGAAGATCGCCAAGCGTTATGGCCTTCCGCACGACAAGGTGCGTGTGATCGCCGATCATGTCGGCGGCGGGTTCGGCTCCAAGGGCAGCGTTGGGCTGGAGACCATCGCCGCAATCGAGCTTGCGCGCGCCGCGAAGGCGCCGGTGCGTGTCGCCTTCGATCGTGAAGAGGAGCTTTCCGTCGCCGGCTATCGTCCGGCCGCCGAGCTGAAGCTGTCCTTGCTGCCTTCGGCGGAAGGCCGCCTCAAGGCGCTGTCGCTCACCGCCCATGCCGATACCGGCGCCGCCGTGAACTCGCTGATCGCCGGCCTGGCGCGGCTGATCTATCCGGCCGAAGCAAAAGAGCTCGTCGACTTCGACGTGCTCAGCAATTTGCCGCCCGGCGCGCCGTTCCGCGGCCCCGGCGGTCCGCCGATGTCGTTTGCGCTGGAGCAGGCGGTCGACGAAGCGGCGTTGCGCATGAAGGTCGATCCGATCCAGTTGCGCAAGCGCTGGGATACTGATCCCAACCGCCAGCGGCTTTACGACTGGGCTGCCGGCCTCGACGTCTGGAAAAATCGCAAGCCGGCCGCCTCGCAGACCGGCCGCTACCGGCGCGGCGTCGGCGTCGCCACCGGCTACTGGCTCTATCTCTGGCAGACCGGCTCCTCGGTCGAACTCGCGGTCAAGGGCGGCCGCATCGTCGCAAGCTGCGCGGTCCAGGATATCGGCACGGGCACGCGCAGCGTGATCGCGAACACCGTCGCGAAGGCGTTCGATCTCGAGCCGCAGGATGTGGAAGTTCGCATCGGCCGCTCCAACCTGCCGCCCGGACCGGGCTCCGGCGGCAGCCGCGTCACCGCCTCGGTGGTGCCGCCGACTTTACTCGCCATCGACAAGCTGAAAACGGAAATCAAGCGCACCGCGTCTCGCACACCTGCTCCGGGCTCGAACGCGCCGTGGCGCGAGATGATCGCGGCGTCTCCCGACATCGCCGTGTCGGCGAGACGCCAGGAGGACGGCAAGCCGCCGCCCGGCGTGAGGCCCGCGCTGCACGAGGCGGGCATCATGGGCCGGGTGTTCGGTTGGGTGCTGCGTCTGATGAACCACATGGTGGTCGGCGCCGGCGTGCCGAGCTCGGTGCAGGTGATGGAAGTCGAGGTCGATACCTGGCTCGGCCATGTTCGCGTGCTCAACGCCTATACGGGCCTTGCTATCGGCAAGCTCGCGGCGCCGACGCTGGCGCGAAGCCAAGCCGCAGGCGCGGTGATCCAGGGCATCGGCTACGCACTCTATGAGACGCGGGAGACCGATCCTCTCAGCGGTCACATCCTGAGCGGCAGCATGGAGGATTACCGCATTCCGGGGATTGCCGACATGCCGAAACTGGACGTGCATTTCGACGAGGCCGGTTTCGAGCATGTGCCGGGCGGCAGCGTCGGCATCGGCGAAGTCGCGACCGTGCCGACCTCGCCCGCGATCGCTAACGCCATTCGCGATGCGATCGGCGTGAGACTGACTGAAATTCCGTTCCGGCCCGATCGTCTGGTGGCCGCGCTGAAAGGGAGGGATGCAGCATGAGCGTCGCCGTCATGACCGCCAAGCCTGCGCCCGAATTCCGCGCCGGAGGCACCGACCTCAGCGAACGACGCCGCAGCGGCGTGTCGCAGGGAATGCTGATCGATATCTCGGGCAGCGGCAACAAGGCGATCACCTGGGACGCCGACGGAGCAGCCCAGATCGGCGCGCTGACCACCATCGCCACGATCGCGACGGACGCGCGCATCGCCGCCGCCTATCCCGGTATTGGGGCGAGCGCGCAAGGCCTCGCCACGCCACAGGTGCGCCAGGTTGCAACGCTCGGCGGCAATCTCGCGCAGCGTTCACGCTGCTGGTATTTCCGCCGGGCCGACATCGATTGCCTGAAGAAAGGCGGCAGCACCTGCCCTGCCCGGTCTGGCAATCATCTCTATGGCGTCGCCTTCGATCTTGGCCCGTGCGTCGCGCCGCATCCCTCAACCATGGCGGCGGCTCTGCTCGCCTATGATGCGACCATCGCCACGAACCGGCGTAGCGGACTCTCGATCACGGATCTGCTCGGCGATGGCTCGGTCTCGCACGCCGACCATACACTCGCCGAAGGCGAGATGATCAAGAGCATTGCGCTTCCTGCTCCGCTTGAGCGTGAGCGTGCGTCCTACAAGCGCGCGGTCAGCCGGACCTATGCGGAATGGCCGCTGGTGGAGCTCTGCGCCCGCGTTGTGATCGCCGGCGGCAAGTTCCAGCTCGTGCGTCTCGCTGCAGGCGGCGTCGCGCCCGTGCCGCTTCGCCTCACCGCGGTGGAAGTCCAGCTCAGTGGCAAGATTGCCAATGCGGCATCGATCGCAGAAGCGGCGAAAGCGGCGAGCTGGGGTGCCAAACCATTGCCGATGACGGCCTACAAGCTCGATCTTCTGCAAGGGCTGGTGCGCGACGTGCTGGAGCGGCTTTCGGACGAACTAACCACCTGAGCGACCCGCCAGCCGCACACGGATATCCGGCTTCAGCACCTTGCCGACCTTGGAGCGGGGCAGATCGTCCCAGACTTCGATCTGCTTCGGTGTCTTGACGCTGCCGATCCGCTGCTTGACGAAGGCCGCCAGCGCCGTCGCGTCGACGCTTTGGCCGGCGCGGGGCTGCACCACGGCGACGATCCGCTCCCCCCATTTCTCGTCCGCCAGCCCGATCACGGCGCAATCCTGCACCGCTTCATGCGCCCGCAGCGCGTTCTCGACCTCGATCGAGTAGACATTGAACCCGCCGGTGATGATCATGTCCTTGGCGCGATCGACGATATAGAGGTAGCCGTCGTCGTCGATGTAGCCGATGTCTCCGGTGTGGTGCCAGCCATGCGCGGAGGCCTCCGCCGTGGCCTCGGGATTTTTGTAATAGCCTTCCATCACCAGCGAGCCGCGGACCACGATCTCGCCGCGTGCGCCGGTCGGCAGCAAATTGCCGTCGCCATCCATGATGCCGGCCTGCACCAGCGGACTGATCCGCCCGGCCGAAGCGAGGCGCTCCATCGCGATCGTGCCGTCGGCATTGTAGTGCTCGCTAGGTGCCATCATCGAGATCATCATCGGCGCTTCGGTCTGGCCGAACAACTGCGCCATCGGCCCGATACGCTGGAGCGCCTCCGCAAGCCGCGCGGCCGAGATCGGCGCAGCGCCGTACCAGAAGCATTGCAACGACCCGAGCTTCGCGGAGTCGAGCTTGGGATGATCGAGCAGCATGTAGATCACGGTCGGCGGCAGGAATGTGTGCGTGACGCGGTAGCGCTCGATCAGATCGAGGAATTCGGCGATGTCGGGGTGATGCATGATCACGATGCGACCGCCGAGTGCCATGATCGGGAAACACAGCACGCCGGCCGCGTGGGTCAACGGCGCGAGCGCGAGATAGACCGGACGGCCCTTGAAGGGATAGCCCATCAGCGTCAGTGCCGTCATGGCCTCGATGTTGCGGCCCGACAGCATGACGCCCTTCGGCTTGCCGGTGGTGCCGCCGGTGCCGGGAATCATCGCGAGATCGTCGACCGTCTCGTGTTGATAATGGTCGTCGGCGAGGTCGGCGAGCCAGCTGTCGAACGAGGGCGCGAAGGGTAACTCAGCATCGAGGCAGACGAGACCGCGCAACTTCGGCAGCTCTGCACGCACCGCCTCGACCATCGGCGCGAAGCTTGAATGAAACAGCAGCAGGCTGCAGTCGAATTGGTCGAGGATGATCCGGTTTTCGGCCGCCTCGTTGCGCGGATTGATCGGGCACCAGACCGAGCCGGCGCGGGAAATGCCGAACACGCAGGCAAACGCGACCGGATCGTTGCCGGAGAGGATTGCGACCTTCTCGCCGGGCGCGATGCCCGATCGGTCGAGCCCGCGCGCGATGCGATAGCTAAGCTGCTGCACCTCGCCATAGCTGAGTTCGCGTCCATCCATGGTAAGGCACGGCGCATCGGGGCCGAGCGAGGCACCTTTGTCGAGATAGTCGATGAAGCGCATATCAACACCCGAAGTGGCAGTGGGTGACGCGGAGGACCGCGCCACCCACGATTGACTTAATCGTGCACGGTCAGAACCGGCTTACTGACCAGCCCGAAGCTGCGCAGCTGGCCGAGCAGTTCGTGGTGACCGAAGGCCTGGCAACCGGAGGCGAAGCCCACGCGCCTGGGCGGCTGCTGCAGCAAGTGTGCGGCGGCATAGGCCTGCAGCAAGCCGGTCTGCTTGTAATTGCTGTTGCCGTTGATGACGCAGTGCGCGCGCCCCAACGGGCCGGAGGCATGCACCGAATCCATCGACTTGTTGACACGCGGGTTCTCGCGCGGCGGCATGGTGTTCATCACACCGGCGGCGGTTTGCGCCAACGCGGCGTAGCGGTCGTCGGGGTTCATGTCCTTGGTCGCCTCCAGCGCGGCGGCGACGATCTGCGGCACGCCCAGCATCAGCGCGCGGTTGAACACACCGCCCAGCACCTTCACGTTGGCCACGCGCGGATCGCGCTTGAACCACACCGGGTGCGAGGTGCCGCCCCAGGGCAGCGCCAGCGCCAGCTCGTGCTGGCCGGGGATCGCGAGGTTGTAGAGGCCGGCATCGGGTTGATGCTCGACATACTTGTTCTGCTCCAGGTAGTAGGCCTTGGCCATCGCGGCATTGACCAGGATAGTCTGCGTCGAGGCGATGGTCGGACTGCCGCCCCAGAACACGGCGATATCAAGCGTGTCGAGGCC
This sequence comes from Bradyrhizobium huanghuaihaiense, assembly GCF_007830635.1. Lineage (GTDB taxonomy): Bacteria > Pseudomonadota > Alphaproteobacteria > Rhizobiales > Xanthobacteraceae > Bradyrhizobium > Bradyrhizobium huanghuaihaiense. The sequence continues at coordinate 407,218 of NZ_VLLA01000001.1, forward strand.
GGGCGTCTCCAGGCAGAGCTGGGCGGCGATCTCGCCGGTGGTGTACATCTGCGCGATGCCCGGCGCCAGCAGCAGGCCGGCATTGGCGAACTTCGTGCCCCACTCCTGCTCGAGCGTGATCAGCCAGTCCTGCTCGCCCGTGGTGTCGGTGTAGTGGCATCTGGAAGCCCAACAGGCTTGCACCACCTCGCCGCCGAACCTGGCGAACGGGCCTACTGTGTTGAGCACCACTGAGGCGCCGTTGAACAACTCCGTCAGCGCGCTCACGGTGTGCGGCACTTCCACCACCTCGAAGTCGGCGGTCTCGATGCCGGCCACGTTCGCCTTCATTGCGGCGTTGAGCTTCTCGGCGCTGCGGCCGGCGGCGATGAACGGGATGTTGTACTCACGCAGATATTCGCAGACCAGGCGGCCGGTGTAGCCGGACGCGCCATAGACGATGACGGGCTTCTTCGCACTCATAGCGTTCCTCCGAAATGTTTGTTGTCAGGTTCTGCTACATGCCCATGCCGCCATCGACCGGCAGTCCGATGCCGGTGATGAAGCGCGCCTCGTTCGAGCACAGGAACACCACGGCATCGCCAATGTCCGTGACCTCGGCGAGACGGCCGAGCGGGGTTTGCTCCACCACCGAGCCGACCGCGGCGTTGACGTCAGGCGCGAGCCCGACCTTGACGATGTCGTTGGCGAGTTGCATGCCCATGTCGGTCGGGATCAGGCCCGGATAGATGCAGTTCACGCGCACGCCGAAACCGAGCTTGCCCGCTTCCATCGCTCCGACCCGCGTCATGCGGTCAACCGCGGATTTGGTGCCCGAATAGACCGCGATGCTCGGGAAGGCGATCGTCGCCGCGACGGAAGCGATGTTGACGACTGCGCCGCCCTTGCCGGCCGGCCCGCCCGGGCGCATGGCGCGGAAGGCGTGCTTCATGCCCAGCACGGTGCCGACGATATTGACGTCGCACATCCGCCGTGCGTCCTCGGCCCTAACCTCGGAAATCAGCGACGTGACCTCGATGCCGGCATTGTTGATCAGAATGTCGTAGCCGCCGAGGGTTGCGACCGTCTTGGCAACCGCCCGCTCCCATTGAGCGTCGTCGGTGACGTCGAGCTGGACGAAGCCCGTCGTGACATCCTCCTTCGCGATAGCGGCTGCGCTGGCGCGGCCGGCCTCCTCCAGGATGTCGGCGATCATGATCGAGGCGCCGGCTCGCGCCAACGCTTGCGCGATGGCCGCGCCGATTCCTCGGGCACCGCCGGTAACCAGGGCTTTCCTGCCTGCAAGGCTCTTCCCGCTCATGACGCACTCCTCCGTTGCTGGTGATTGATCGATTCGTGCTGCGCCAATCGGCGCGCACCAAGTCGATGGGCGCAGGCCTTTTCGGCGGCACCCAGCGAAGCGTTCCTCCATGGTCGGACGTCTTGACGACTGTCCAAATTCTTGGTGCGAACCTCCGCCAGAAACTTGACACTTGTCAAGAACGAATTTGACAGTTGTCAAAGGAAGTGGTTGTGAGGGGATGAAGCATTCCGCGGTCGACGCGGTATAAGCCCTTGAAAGAACGGGACTGAGAAAGGGACGAGATGGCGCGGCAGGTGACGGGAGCGGCCCGGCGTGTGGCTGATGCGGCCGAGGTGCTGCGCGACGAGAAGTTCAACGCGCGGCGCGGCGAGCTTGCCGAGGCCGCGCTCGAGACACTTGGAGAGCTCGGCTTCGCACGCACCAGCCTGCGCGAAATCGCGCAGAACTCGGCGTTCACGCACGGCGTGTTCCACTATTATTTCAGCGACAAGCTCGATCTGATCTGCTGCTGCGTCCGCCACTACAAGGCGAAGTGCGTGACGCGATATGACGAGGTCGTCGCGACAGCAACGAGCCGCGACGAACTGACGGAGGGTTTTCTCGCCAAGCTCGCAGCAACGCTGCAGAACGAAGCCCGTATGCACCGTCTTTGGTACGACCTGCGTTCGCAAGCGATGTTCGAGGCGGCGTTTCGCAAGGATGTAATCGAGATCGACAAGAGCCTGGAAGCGATGATCTGGCGCATCGCCTACCGCTATGCCGAGCTCGGCGGCAAGCGGCCGGCGTCGTCGCCGGCCGCGCTCTATGCGCTGTTCGACGGTCTGTTCCAGAGTGCGCTGCTCAAGCACCTCGCGGGTGACAAGACGGCGATTCCCGAACTGCTCGATGAAGTCCGGCGCCTGCTGCCGACGGTCTGCTGACGCGCGGCAGCACCCGCGAAGCTTCCGCATCGTCATTGCGAGGGTGCGCGACAAAATTGCGAAACAATTTTGCGCTGATGCGACGAAGCAATCCAGAAACCCTCCGCGGAGAGATCCTGGATTGCTTCGCTACGCTCGCAATGACTGTGGGGAGAGATCTTTCTCGCATCACTTCACAAAACCAAGCCCTTCGCGCGCGGTGTCGACGGCCCATTTGTCGGTCGGCGGCAGCGCGAGCACGCTGTTGAAATCCGCGCGCGCATGTTTGGCGTCGGACATCAGCATGTAGAGAAGGCCGCGATTGGCCAGGGCATCCTGGCTTTTGGGATCGAGTCGAAGCGCCTCGTTGTAGTCGGCGAGCGCGCGGTCGTGCTGTCCCATGTCCCGAAACACGCCGGCGCGATCCTTGTAGGCGTCCAGATTCCCCGGCTGTAACCGAATCGCTTCGTCGAGATCGGCAAGGGCGCGTTTGTCGTCGCCCTTCCTGTGCAGGACGACGCCTCGAATGCGATAGGCCTTCGGGAAAGCCGGCGTGATTCTCGTGACGTCATCCAGCTCCCGGATGGTGCCGTCGATGTCGTCCTTGTTCAGGAACACAATGGCCCGGCAATAATGGCCGCCGGCACTTCCGGGCTCGAGACGGACGGCGCTGTCGCAATCGTCCAGGGCTGCATCGACCTCGCCCTTGTTGAGACGAATGTTGCTTCGCAGCTCGTAGGGCCAGGCAGCGGCTGGATTCCGCTGCATCGCCTCGGTGTAATCGGCGGCGGCCCGATCGGCGTCGCCCTTCACCGCATAGACCTGCCCGCGCATCATGAGCGCACGGTAGGCCTGCTTGGGGCTGCGTTCGATGGCCTCGGTGAAGCCGGCGATCGCGAGATCGAAATCGCGGTGATTGAAATATTCCTCGGCGCGCGAGGTGTAGGGCGCGCCATAGTCGGGATCGAGACGAATGGCCTCGTTGTAGTCGGCCATGGCGTGATCGCGATCGCCTTTGGCGGAATAGGCACGCCCGCGGCAATGATAGGCCCGCCCGAAATTCGGATCGATCCGGATCGCGGCGCTGCAATCCTCGAAGGCGCGATCCTTGTCGCGCTTCATGTAATACGCTTCACCACGCAACTCGTAAGCCGCGGCATTGGTCGGGTCAGCCGCAATGATCTCGGTCTTCTCGGCGATGACACGATCGTTCGACGCGTCGTCAGCGTGGGCCACGACCGTGGCAGCAATGGTGACAGAGCAGAGCAGACCAAAGGCCCGGCCAATCGAACCGCAAATCATGTGGCAATATCCCGTACAGAAATCGGGCCGGTCGCAGGTGGACATGATGGCGCAATACGCCAGCGCCCGGCTGCAATATGTCGCAGACGGCGCGGTGCGGGTTCGAACGGGCGGAAGGGGCCTACGCCGCGGTCGCCGGCGGCAGCGCGAGCACCGAATAGATCGCCTGGGCGTCGCGGGAGGCGCGGAGCTTCTTGGCGATGTCCTGGTCGCGGAGCAGGCGGGCGATGCGTGCGAGCGCCTTGAGGTGGTCGGCGCCGGCGCCTTCGGGGGCGAGCAGCAGGAAGACGAGATCGACCGGCTGGCCGTCCATCGCCTCGAAATCGATCGGACGATCGAGCCGCGCGAACAGGCCGAAGATCTTCTCCAGCTTGGGCAGCTTGCCGTGGGGAATGGCGACGCCGTAGCCGACCGCGGTGGTACCGAGCTTCTCACGCTGTAGCAGCACCTCGAACACCGAGCGTTCGTTCTGCCCGGTGAGCTCGGCGGCCTTCGCCGCAAGCTCCTGCAGGGCCTGCTTCTTGCTGTTGACCTTCAATGCCGGGAGAATCGCCTCGGGTGCGACCAGATCGGTAATCGGCATGGAAGGTTTCCGAGGTGAATTAAACCGACAGGTTCCGAATTGGCCAGCTTGGAAAGAACCACGCCGGGCCGGCGTCAAGAAGGTGAAGCAGGAGGGGGACTTAGCCCCGATCCTGATGTGGGGCGCTTCTACTCCAACGCAATCCCGGTGCCAACTGCTGCGTGCGGCTTTGCCCCGGTCATTGTTAAGGGCTGCGGATGATACGGGGCCCGATTTTGGGCCCTAACCGCCCGCCTTCCCGTCGCCTTTGGCCCCGGGCGGGTCGACCCAGCCCACATTGCCGTCGGCGCGGCGGTAAATGATGTTCACGCGGCCGCTGGAGCCATGCTGGAATACCAGGCAGGGTGCCCCGCTGAGGTCCAGTTCCATGACGGCTTCGCTGACCGAGAGCTGCTTCAGCGAGGTGGTGGCCTCGGCGATGATCACAGGGCTGTAGCCGGTGATCTCCTGCTCGTCCTCCCCTTCGCCAGGCGCCTCCAGCACGTAAGCCGTGGCATCGAGCGCGGCCAGCGCCGCATTGGCGACATGGGTCTTGCGGGCCGAACGATCCTTGAGCCGGCTCTTGTAGCGCTTGAGGCGCTTCTCGATCATCAGGAGCGCCTGGTCGGCGCTGGCATAGGCGTCGGGCGCGTTCGAGTCGGCCTCCAGCGTGATACCCGAATCCAGATGCAACGCGCAGTCGGTGCGGAAGCCGAAGCCATCCTTGGAGAGCGTGATGTGGCCGGAATAATTGCCGTCGAAATATTTGCGCAGGACCTCTTCAGTCCGGTCGGTAACGCGGCCGCGCAGGGCCTCGCCGACGCTGACACTCTTTCCGGAAATTCGAAGGGTCATGTGATGCCTCGCTTGGTTACGCCGAGCTGCGATGACGCGTCATCGCAGCTGGGGTTGTTCCCTGCGCATGGTCCGCTCGGAAAACCGCTGGGTCCTTTTCCGGATCATGCGCATGCTTGGACCGGTCTCGATGGGGGATTGAGAGTAGCGCGATTTGGCGCGAGCGCAATCAGGCCGGCTCGGTGTTGCGGGAGCGATCGGACAGTGCGGTGGAGAGGACGTTACCAAGAGCGCTCTGCTTGTCGCGGCGGCGTTGCACCGAGGAGGGAATGCGCATGGCTTCGCGGTACTTCGCGACCGTGCGGCGGGCAATATCAATGCCCGAGGCGCGTAACCGTTCCACGATGGTGTCGTCCGACAGGATCGCGGAGGGCGCCTCCGAATCGATCAGCTGCTTGATGTGGTGACGCACGGCTTCGGCCGAATGCGCCTCGCCGCCGTCGGCCGAGGCGATCGAGGCCGTGAAGAAATATTTCAATTCGAATGTGCCGCGATTTGTCGCCATGTACTTGTTGGCGGTGACGCGCGACACCGTGGATTCATGCATCTGGATGGCGTCGGCGACGGCCTTCAGATTCAGCGGCCGCAAATGCGCGACGCCGTGGGTGAAGAAGCCGTCCTGCTGGCGCACGATCTCGGTTGCAACTTTCAGGATGGTGCGGGCGCGCTGGTCGAGCGCGCGAACGAGCCAGGTGGCGTTCTGCAGCGCATCGGTGAAGTAGGACTTGTCGCCGTCCTTGCCGATCTTCTTAGATAGCTCGGAATAGTAGGTCTGGTTCACCAGCACGCGCGGCAAGGTGTCGCTGTTGAGCTCGACATGCCAGCCGCCGTCCGGACCCGGGCGGACATAGACGTCGGGCACCATGGTCTGGAGCCGGGCCGAGCCGAACTTCATGCCGGGCTTGGGATTGAGGCGGCGGATCTCGCCGATCATGTCGGCGATGTCCTCGTCGTCGACGCCGCAGAGCTTGCGCAGGGCGGCGATGTCGCGCTTGGCAAGCAGGTCGAGATGCTCGACGAGGGCCTGCATCGCCGGGTCGTAGCGGTCGAGCTCGCGGAGCTGGATCGCCAGGCATTCGCTCAAGGAGCGCGCGCAGACGCCGGGCGGGTCGAATTTTTGCAGCACGGCGAGGACGTCCTCGACCTCCTGCTGCGACGCGCCAAGACGTTCGGCGGCCTGGCCTAGACCGGGCGGCAGATAACCGGCCTCGTCGACGAGGTCGATCAGGTACTGGCCGATCATGCGCTGCGCGGGTGCGGTGAAGGCGACCGAGAGCTGCTCGGCGAGATGGTCCGACAGCGTCGTCTCGGCCGCGACAAAAGCCTCGAGATTGTAGTCTTCGTCACCCGAGGCGCCGCCGCCCCATTCGGTATAGGTGGTCGGTGCCGCGTCCTGGGCGTTGCGCGCCGCGGCCTCGGCCGGCTCCTCGGAGAAGACGTTGTCCAGGCCCGTGTCCAGGGTCTGCTCGATCTCGGCGCGGGTGCCGAGATCCTTGCTCATCCATTCTTCCTGGCCCGGCTCGAAGGCCTCGCCCGAACCACCGCCCGGCTCGTCGCCGTTGCTGCCGCCGAAATCATCGCCGTCGCCGAACTGGCCGGCCTCGGCCGGGGCCTCGGTGGGCGCCTCGTCACTGGCCCGTTCCAGCAGGGGGTTACGCTCGAGTTCCTCTTCCACGAAGGTCGTGAGATCGAGATTGGACAATTGCAGCAGCTTGATCGCCTGCATCAGCTGCGGCGTCATGACCAGCGACTGCGATTGCCGGAACTCTAATCTCTGCGTAAGCGCCATGAAGCAAGAACCGATCCCAAGAAGTTGGTCCGATTTTTGCTTATCCTAGTCTCAGCCCGATGTACACGTCTTGACGAATTGGAAAAAAGGGCTAGAGGCGGAATTCCTCGCCAAGGTAAAGGCGGCGCACGTCCGGATCGGCGACGATCTCATCCGGGCTACCCTCGGTCAGGATTTCACCGGCATAGACGATGTAGGCACGATCGGTGAGGCCGAGCGTCTCGCGCACATTGTGGTCGGTGATGAGCACGCCGATGCCGCGATTGGTGAGATGGCGAACGAGATCCTGGATGTCGCCGACCGCGATCGGATCGATGCCGGCGAAGGGCTCGTCGAGCAGCATGTAGTTCGGACGCGTCGCCAGCGCACGCGCGATCTCGACGCGGCGACGCTCACCGCCGGACAGCGCGATCGACGGTGATTTCCGCAGGCGCGTGATGTTGAATTCGTCGAGCAGCGAGTCGAGCTGCTGCTCGCGCTTCTTGCGCGAGGGCTCGACCACTTCGAGCACGGCGCGGATGTTCTGCTCGACGGTGAGGCCGCGGAAGATCGAGGCTTCCTGCGGCAGATAGCCGATGCCGAGCCGCGCGCGCTGATACATCGGCAGCTTCGTGACGTCGTGACCGTCGAGCTCGATCGCGCCGCGATCGGCCTTGATCAGGCCGGTGATCATGTAGAACACGGTGGTCTTGCCGGCGCCGTTGGGGCCGAGCAGGCCGACCGCCTCGCCGCGGCGCACATAGATGCTGACGCCGCGCACCACCTGGCGGCTGCCAAAACTCTTTTCCACGCTATGCACAGCCAGGTAGCCCGGCCGTTTCAGAAGCTGCGGCGCGCCGCCGCCGTTCGGCTTGGCGGCCGCCCTGACCGGATGGACCGCCTGCGCCCGCGGCGGCTCGGGCTGGTAATCGACCTGGTAATCGTCTTGATAGCCCCCTTGATAATCCCCTTGGAACTGGTCGGGCGCGTGCATCGGCTGGTCACGGGCGATCGGCGGCGAGTCCCGCACGGGGCTTGGCACGAGGCCACCGACGCTGTCACCGAGGGCGGTGATGTCCTGACGTGCAAATCCTGGCCGGCCGCGCTTGGCGGGGCGCCGACGGAACATGCTGAAGAGATCGACCATCCCCGCCTTCTAGCTTTTCGCGGCATTTCGCGCGATCTGCCGCCCCGGCTTTATCGATTCGCCGACGCAGCATGAGTGAAGGAATGTCCCATGCCCAATGAAACACGCCCGGTAAGCGGCGGACCCCGCTTCGAAAGCCCTTCGCGCTAGATACAGTCTCGCCGGGCAAGCTTCAACCTCGGATCGGGGGCATCCGAAACAAGCCGTTGAATTTACTTTGGTTTAGTTGCGCCGGGCAGTTGCAAAGGCGACCCCGCGGCGGGCTTGCCGCCTTGCCCGCCCTGGGCACCCGGGCCGCAATCATTGCTGCCGCCCTGCGGCAGCAGGGCCTGCACCCTGCCGCTATCCGACTCCACCCGCGAGACGCCCGTGGTCATGTCGACCATCAGACGGTCGCCGCGCAGCACGTTCTTGCACTGCGTCAGGACCACCTGGCCGCCGCTGCCACCGAGCATGGTGATGAGGTTGGTCTTGGTGTCGAACACGGCGGTCTCGCCGGTCACCACCTGATCCTTCTGGGTGACCACCACATTGCCGCGCGCCTCGAGCCGCTTGATCGACGAGGCGCCGCCGGGCCCCGGTGTTGCCGACTGCATCGGCGCGCCGGTGCTGCTGCTCTTGGCTCCCTTCGCCGCCGGCTGCGCCGTCGCCGGCTTGTCACCACCCGACTCGTAGAACACCACCAGCGTCTTCGAGGTCATGGTGGTGTCACCCTGCACGACCTTCACATTGCCGGCGAAGGTCGCCTCCTTCTTCTTGTCGCGCATCTCGAGCGAGGCGGCCTCGATCTGGATCGGCTGATCGCGGTTCTGCGAGAAGCCCTGCATGGCGTTCGGCACGCCCTGCATCGTGCTCTGCGCGATGGCCGCACCGCCAGCGACCAGCGCGACGCCGACGGCCAGCGCGGCCGCACCGATGATGGCGCGACGCTTGTCCTCGTTGCGCGAAAAAATCCTGATCATGAAAATCACTTTGAATTGGCAGACTTGTTCTTTGACTTGGCCGGCGGCGGCGCGGGCTCGGCCGGCGCAGGCTGCGCGGCGGCACCGTCGTCGAGCTTGTCCAGATGCATCACCACATTGCCTTCGAAGCGGATGACGTCGCCGCCCTCCGTGATTCGCAGGCGATCCGCGGTCAGCGTGCCGTTGGTCAGCTTGACGTCGACACGCTCGTCCGAGGAGACGGTGCCCTTGCCCATGTCGACGAAAGCCGAGTTCAGCCGCGCCTCATAACCGGTCGAGGTGCGCAGGAAGATGTCCTTGTGCAGGTCGAGCTGCTGCTGCTTGTTGTCGAAGCGGCCGGTGCGCGCATCGAGGAACAGGGTGGATTGATCCTCCATCAGCACCTTCGCGCGCAGATCGGCGAGATCGACATGATCAGGGTCGGTGATGTCCTGCGTTGCCGTCTTGGCCCAGAGCTCGTAGGGCCGGCGGTCCGGCGTGAAGCCGGACATATGCGGCGATTCCATCGTGATCTTGGTGCCCGTCACCACGAGGTTTCCGGAGTCGAGCTTGAGAGGGATCGTGAAGGGATTGAGGAAGGTCGAGACGGCGACGATCGCGGCGATGGACGCGATCACCGTCACCGGGACCGCGACGCGCAGAATCCGCACCAGGCGGCTGTGGCGCGCCGCTCTGGCAAACTTCGCCGCAAGCGCGGCGTCGTAGGTGGGATTCTGGGCCGAATTCACCGCTGCTCCAGAGGGTCGCTCGCCTTGTCCGGTTGAAGGCCGCGCCATTGTACCCGGCGGCGACCGAATGTGCAGCCCGCGAGAGGCCGCAGGAAAGTGTCCGAAACGGGGCGGTCGTCTCTCCCTCTCCCGCTTGCGGGAGAGGGCTGGGGAGAGGGTGTCACCGCAATGGGACACTCCCCTAGAGGAGAAAACCCTCACCCGCGCCTTCGGCGCGACCTCTCCCGCAAGCGGGAGAGGTTAAAGCACGCTAGGAATGCGCAAAGATGTCCTCTTCCTCCCAGCCCTGGAGGTCGAGCAGAGCGCGGGTCGGCAGGAAGTCGAAACAGGCCTTTGCCAGCTGGGTGCGGCCCTCGCGGACCAGCATGGCGTCGAGCCGCTCGCGCAGGGCATGCAGATGCAGCACGTCGGAGGCGGCGTAGGCGAGCTGCGGCTCGGTCAGGCTGTCGGAACCCCAGTCGCTGGACTGCTGCTGCTTGGAGAGGTCGACATTGAGCACCTCGCGCACGAGGTCTTTCAGGCCGTGGCGGTCGGTATAGGTGCGGGTCAGGCGGGAGGCAATCTTGGTGCAATAAATCGGCCCGGTCATGACGCCGAAGGTCTGGTACAGCACCGCGACGTCGAACCGCGCGAAGTGGAAGATCTTTGTGATGGCGGGATTGGCCAGCAGGGCCTTCAGGTTCGGCGCGTCGATGTGGCCCTTCGGGATCTGCACCACGTCGGCGCTGCCGTCGCCGGGCGAGAGCTGCACCACACAGAGCCGGTCACGGTGGGGATTGAGCCCCATGGTCTCGGTGTCGATCGCCACCGCTCCGGTGTAACGGGACAGGTCGGGCAGGTCACCGCGGTGCAGGCGTACGGTCATGGGGTTTCAAAACCTCGGGTCGAATCGGACTTTTGGAACAATAGGCTCATTTCGGATTGCCCGCGATGTATCCACTCGGGGCAGGCCGCGCAAGCGCCCGTTCAGATCGCGGCCAGCATGATGCAGATCATCGCTGCGACCGTGGTGCGGCTGGGGCCGTCGCGGAAGGCATACAAAATCGGATCATCCGGCATCTCGCGGCGATGCGCCATCATCAGGGCCCGGCCGAACCAGTACAGCAGCAGCGGGGTCATGAGCCACAGCATCCAGGGGCGGCTGTAGAGCGGCGTCACCGCGGTTGATGACACATAGAGCGAGAACACGGTCACCGCGTTCATGGCGCTCGCCGCCGCCATCGCGGCGATGACGTGCAGATCGGTGATCCGGTAGTCGCGGTTGGAGGGATCGGCGAGACCGGCGCCCTCGCGCATGCTGAGCTCGCTGAAGCGCTTGATTAAGGCGAGCGAGGTGAACACGAACAGCGAGAAGATCAGCAGCCATTCCGACAGCACGACGCCGACACCGACGGCGCCGGCGACGATGCGCAAGCTGTAGAGCCCGGCGAGCGTGACGACGTCGAACAGCATCTTGCGCTTGAGCACGAGCGAATAGGCGATCGTGGTGGCGAGATAGGCGCCGAGCACGCCGAGGAACAGCGGCGAGATGAAGAGGGAAGCTGCGACCGCAAACGACCACAGCGCGGGGATCGCGAGCAACGCGGACGAGATCGGCAAATCGCCGGACGCGAGCGCGCGGTGGCGCTTGGTCGGGTGTTGCCGGTCCGCGGCGAGGTCGAGCAGATCGTTCATCAGATAGGCGCCGGAAGCGCAGGCCGAGAACGCCAGGAACGCGAGCAGCGCGTAGCCGAGCGTCGTGAAATTCATCTGGTGCGCGGTGATAACGGGCACGAACACCAGCGTGTTCTTGGCGTATTGGTAGACGCGCAGCGCCTTCGCCCAGGTCTTCAGGCTCGCAGGGCTGCTGTTGCGTGCGTCAATGCGCTCGATCGCGGCACGATCGAACGGCAGGCTGCCCGCGGCCAGATCGGCCGGCGTGACGATGCCATCGAAGCCGAGATGCGCGGCGATGCCGGCGGCATGATCGGCGAAGCGTCCCGCGACGAGATAGATCTTCTCGCCGCGCGCCCGCGCCGCCAGCGCCCGGTTCAGCACGTCGGGATCATAGGGCAGGTGGGCGTAGTCGATCCTGGCCCGCGCCAGGATCACCGTGAGCGCCGCCATGCCCGCCCGTCCGCCGGCGCCGAAGCGGGCCAGCATCCGGCCGGGGCTGGAGAACAGCGCCTCCATCAGCAGCTCGGACCGCAGCAGGGCGCCTTCGAGATCGATCACGAGCGTCCGCGCCGCCGCCGGCACTGCCGACGGCTCCGGCGCGCTGGAAACGTACTGCCAGGCAGGCTGCTCCATTCGAAAACGTTCTTACTCGCCGCGGCATGACCGGCCCGATGGGGCCGGGGAGCAGGGGAAATGGATGGCCGGAACCCTATGCGAACATTCGCTAAAGGCGGCTTAACCGGCCGGATTTCGGCCTACGGCAGCGGTCTCTCCGTTCCCTCCCCCCTTGCGGGGGAGGGTCAGGGAGAGGGGTGCCACACGGGGACGCTTTCCGTCGCGCACCTGCCCTTGGTACATCCTTAACAATCTCTGCACCTTTTCCTGGACTACCCCCCTCCCTAGCCCTCCCCCGCAAGGGGGAGGGAACGCACCTCCGTCGGAGCGCTCGGCAGGGGCCCGTGAAAATCGTCCGGGCATACTTATCTGTTGCGAGCTTCCGGCACCGACTGCCCCGCTCCCTGCGAATGGAATGTGATGACTGAACAAACGCTCGCCGCGCCGATCGACGACCAACAGGACCGCCAGCGCGGCTTTACGCGCTACCAGGCGCTCCTCATCGCGCTGCTGGCGTTCACGCAGTTCACGATCATCCTCGACTTCATCATCATGTCGCCGCTCGGCGCCATCCTGATGCCGGCGCTCAACATCACGGCTGCGCAGTTCGGCATCGCGGTGTCGGCCTACGCCTTCAGCGCGGGACTTTCCGGCATCCTCGCCGCCGGCTTTGCCGACCGCTTCGACCGCAAGCGCCTCTTGCTGTTCTTCTATGTCGGCTTCACGCTCGGCACCCTGCTCTGCGCCATGGCGCAGAACTACCATGTGCTGCTGATCGGCCGGATCGTGACCGGATTGTTCGGCGGCGTGATCGGCTCGGTGGTGCTGGCCATCATCACCGATTTGTTCGCGCTGCATCTGCGCGGCCGCGTGATGGGCTTCGTCCAGACCGCGTTCGCCGCGAGCCAGGTGCTCGGCATTCCCGCCGGGCTGTTTCTCGCCAATCACTGGAGCTGGCAGGTCTGCTTCGTCGCGATCGTCGGCCTGTCGATCGTCACGATCGCCATCATCGCCTTCGTCATGGAGCCGGTGGACGCGCATTTGCGGCTCAAGCAGGACAGGAACCCCTTCCATCATCTGATCGCGACGGTCGGGGAGCCGCGCTATACGCTGGCCTTCGCGGTCACGACGCTGCTTGCGACCGGCGGCTACATGCTGATGCCGTTCTCCAGCGCCTACACCGTGCACAATCTCGGCATCGACATGCTGCATCTGCCGACGATCTATCTCGTCTCCGGCCTGTTCAGCATCGTCACGGGGCCGCTGGTCGGCCGTGCCAGCGACGCGTTCGGCAAATATCCGACCTTCGTGTTCGGCTGCGCGATGACCGTCGTCATGGTGCTGATCTACACCCATCTCGGCCACGTCTCGCTTACGACCGCGATCACGGTGAACGTGCTGATGTTCGTCGGCATCTTCTCGCGCATGATCCCGTCGCAGGCGCTGATGTCGGCGATCCCCGACGCGAGCCAGCGCGGCTCGTTCAGCGCGGTCAGCGCCTCGCTGCAGCAGCTCTCCGGCGGTCTCGGCTCGGTGCTCGCCGGCGCGATCATCGAGCAGGCGCCCGACGGCGCGCTGATCCATTTCGACCGGATCGGCTACGTCGTCGTCATGACGACGATCGTCACGCTGGTTGCGATGTATTTCGTGCAGAAGGCGGTGGCGGAGCGGACGGGGAAGCGGGTGGTGTGAGGGGAAGCGATCTCGGCAATCATTACAGCCATGCAGTCATCAGCGACGGCAAGCAAGACGCAGACAATCGCGATCCCGGGACCCCAGGGCCCGCTCGCCGGCACACTGCTCGCGCCAGGACCGCCCGGCGCACCCATCGTTCTTATCATCCCAGGCTCCGGCCCGACGGATCGCGATGGCAATGGTCCAACGGGGTTAATGGCATCAACCTATCGGTTGCTGGCGGAGGGTCTGGCATCACATGGCATCGCGAGCGTCCGGATCGACAAGCGTGGCCTGTTTGGCAGCCATGCCGCGGTCGCCGACCCCAATTGCGTGACGATCGATGACTACGCCGCGGATGTGCGTGCCTGGGTCTCGACGATCCGTGGGCTCACAGAGGCGCCCTGCGTTTGGGTGCTGGGGCATAGCGAGGGCGGACTGGTTGCGCTCGTTGCCGCACAGGACGCGCCGGACCTTTGCGGACTGATCCTGGTTGCGACAGCCGGCCGCCCGCTCGGCGCTGTCCTCCGCGAGCAATTGCAATCAAATCCGGCAAATGCGCCGATATTGGATGAAGCCTTGTCGGCGATCACTCAACTCGAAGCAGGCCAGCGCGTTGACGTGACCGGAATGCATCCCGCGCTCCTGCCATTGTTCTCACCTGCGGTGCAGGACTTCCTCATCAATGAATTTTCGTTCGATCCGGCGAGGCTGATCGCGACCTGCCGCCAGCCCGTTCTCATCGTGCAGGGGCGGCGCGACATCCAAATCGGACCCAGCGACGCCGAGGGGCTATCGCGCGCCAACCCCGCCGCTCGGCTCGCCGTGCTTCCGGACACCAATCATGTGCTGAAGACCGTCGCTTCCGACGATCGAACCGCGAACATCGCGACGTATTCTGACCCCGGCCTTCCCCTGGCCCCGGGCGTGGTCGACGCGATCGCCACGTTCATCGCGTCCGGCGGCGACCTCCGCTAGGAGGGTCAGCGGCTCAACTTCTCTACAAATGAGCGATTTCAACCACTTGGGAGGGTGGTGCCCAGGAAAGGACTCGAACCTTCACGGCCGTTAAGCCACTGGCACCTGAAGCCAGCGCGTCTACCAATTCCACCACCTGGGCATGCCGTTTGGGGCACGGAGGCGGTTACTACGGTTCGGTGACGCCGTTGTCAATTCATGCGTTGCGATGCGGATTGCGCATCGCAAACCGGACCGGTAGAAGCCTGATAATACGCACTCTTCCCGCAAGAATGGACCCCAGGAATAGATCTCATGGCATCGAATCTGGAAACTCTCGTCACGGTTTTCGGCGGATCGGGGTTTTTGGGCCGGAATGTCGTCCGCGCGCTGTGCCGGCGGGATTACCGGGTCCGTGTTGCGGTGCGGCGGCCGGAACTGGCCGGATACCTGCAGCCGTCCGGCAAGGTGGGCCAGGTTCACGTCGTCCAGGCCAATCTGCGCTATCCGGCCTCGGTCGAGGCGGCGCTGCGTGATTCGGATGTCGTGATCAATCTGGTCGGCATACTTGCCGAAAGCGGCGCGCAGACCTTCGACGCCGTCCAGGCCAAGGGCGCCGAGACCGTCGCCAAGGCGGCTGCCGCTGCCGACGCGCAACTGGTGCATGTCTCGGCGATCGGCGCCGACGCCGAATCGCCCTCGCTCTACGCCAAGGCCAAGGCCGCCGGCGAGGCGGCCGTGCTGGCCGCGGTGCCCTCGGCCACTATTTTCCGCCCCTCCGTGATGTTCGGCCCCGAGGACCAGTTCACCAACCGCTTCGCGGCGCTGGCCCGGATGTCGCCGGTGCTGCCGCTGATCGGCGGCGACACCCGGATGCAACCGGTCTATGTCGGCGACGTGGCCACCGCGATCGCGGATGCCGTCGACGGCAAGGCCAAGGCGGGCGCGACCTACGAGCTCGGCGGGCCGGAAGTGCTGACCATGCGCGAGATCATCGAGGCGATCCTCGAGATCACCGCCCGCAAGCGCATGCTGGTGCCGCTGCCGTTCGGCCTCGCCCGCTTCCAGGCCAACTTCCTGCAATTCGCGCCGGGCGCGTTCAAGCTGACGCCGGACCAGGTCACGTTGCTGGAGCGCGACAATATCGTGTCCGATGCGGCGAAGGCGGCCGGGCTGACGCTGGAAGGCCTCGGCATTACAGCCGATTCGCTGGAGGCGATCGCCCCGCAATATCTCTGGCGCTTCCGCGCGGCCGGTCAGTTCCAGCGCATGAGCGTGTGAGGGCGTTTCACCTCTCCCGCTTGCGGGAGAGGCGATCGCGAAGCGATCGGGTGAGGGCTTTCTCCTCTTGGGGAGTCTCTTTGTGGAGGCACCCTCTCCCCTACCATCTCCCGCAAGCGGGAGAGGGAGCGCACCGTCAGCGCGGCAACAGCGTCAAAACTTCAGCTTCTTGAACACTGCTTCCGGCAGCGTCTTGATGATCAGCATCACGAGGCGCCATTTGCCGCTGACGTAAATCACGTCGGTCTTGGTCTCGACGGCACGCAGGATCGCATCGCCGACGACCGGCGCCTCGACGGTGAGCGGGCCGATCAGCTTCATGCCCTCGGTCATTTTGGTGCGGACGAAGCCGGGCTTCACCGTGACGACGTGGACACCGCCGCGGCTGGCGCGGGCTCGCAAGCCGGAGAGGAAGGCGGAGAAGCCGGCCTTGGCCGAGCCATAGACATAGTTGGAGGCGCGGCCGCGATCGCCGGCGACCGACGATACGCCGACGAGCGTACCGCTGCCGCGTCCCAGAAACTTTTCCGCGAACAGGCCGAGGATCAGCGACGGTCCCTCGTAATTGGACCGCATGATCGTGGTGGCGTGGGCGAGATCGCTCTGCGCACTCTCCTGCGCGCCGAGCAGGCCGACGATCGAGATGACGACATCGGGCAGCGCCGGAAGACTGCCGACAAAGCCGTCGAACGCGGCGGTGTCGAGCACGTCAAACCTGTAGACACCGACCTCGACGCTGTAACGCGTGCGCAGATCGGCGGCGTCAGGCTCCAGCGCGGCGACATCGCGGCCGGCGAGGCCGACATCGTACCCCGCCTTGGCAAAGGCGCGCGCGGCGGCGCGGCCGATATCGGAGGAGCCACCCAGCACCAAAACGGACTTGCGTGACGTCACGGCCTAGACCTCATCAAACAGGCGTTGTGAAAGTTTCGAGCGGATGTTGCCGTTGGGATCGAGCGATTTGCGGATCGCGTTGAAGCGGCGCAAGGCCGGATAGCCGGCCTCGAACGTGGCGCGCGACTGGCGCGCGTCCTTGGCGAGATAAAGCCGGCCGCCGGCCGCGACGACGAGACGGTCGATCTCGTCGAGGAAGTCCAGGATGTCGCCCTTCACGGGAAAATCCAGCGCCAGCGTGTAGCCGGGCAGCGGAAACGACAGGAGGCCGTCGCCCTGGCCGAGCTTCTTCAGCACGGCGAGGAAGGAGGCATCGCCGCGACGCGCGACGCGTTCGAGGATCTCACCGAGCACGGCGCGCGCCCCGGCTTCCGGGATCACGCATTGGTGCTGCAGGAAACCGCGTTTGCCATAGATGCGATTCCAGTCACTGAGGCTGTCGAGCGGGAAGAAATAGGGATAGAGCGAGACCACATGGCTGCCGCCGGCGCGCCGCGCGCCCATGCGGTAGTAGAGCTCGTTGAAGGCGCGGATGCTGTAGCGGTTCAGCGTCATCGACGGCATGTCGATTGGTACGCTGAGGCCGGGATCTTTGCCGACCGGAAATGCGTCGGCACCGTCCGCAAGCTCATCTCTATCGGCGTGCTCGCCGAGATAGATCAGCGATCGGCCGAGACTGCGGCCGCGCGCGGCGCAATCGATCCACGCCACCGAATAGGTCGCGGTATCGCCCGCATCGAGCGCGCGCATCGCCGCATCGAGATCGGATGCGGAAATCACCCGCTCGCGGATCCATCCCGTTTCGACCGGGCGCAGCCACATCGTCGCTTCGAGAATGACACCGGTGAGGCCCATGCCGCCGACGGTCGCGAAGAAGGCGTCGGAGTGCTGTTCGCGCGAAACCTCGATGGTCTCGCCCTCGCCGGTGCGCAGCAGGATGCTGTCGAGGTAGCGGCCGAAACCGCCCTCGCAATGATGGTTCTTGCCGTGCACGTCGGACGCGATGGCGCCGCCGACCGAGACGAAGCGCGTGCCGGGCACGACGAAGGGCAGGAAGCCGCGCGGGCCAAAAGTGTCGATCAGGTCCGCCAGCAGCACGCCGGCCTCGAGGCGAATGCGGCCCGTGGCCGGATCGAACGACCTGATCCGGTCGAACCCGGTCATCCCGACGGTCCTGGCAGCGCCGATCGCGGCATCGCCATAGGCGCGGCCGTTGCCCCGCGCCACCGAGCCGGTCACATCAGCGACGGCGTCGCCCACGGCCTCGAACGAGCGCGGACGCAGCAGATCGGTATCGACGACCGGGAAGCGTCCCCAGCCGGAGACGAGGGTCATGGTTCAGCTCCTGTGCCGAGCGGGGACCGCGCTGCGTTGGAAACTGCCTACCGGTCAAAAGCTTATTTTACGTTGAAGGCGCCGGTCCAACCCAACGGCGTAGCCCGGATGGAGCCAACGGGTCGGCGCGAAGCGCCGCCCGATGACAGGCTCCGCGCAATCCGGGAATCGTGCCACAAACGACTGCCGTCCCGGATTACGCTGCGCTCCATCCGGGCTACGGGCCATAAGCTTACCGCCCCAGCGCCAGCGCGATCAGGCCGAGCGTGCCGACAATGACGCGCCACCAGGCGAACACCACGAAACCGTGGCGGGTGACATAGGTCAGGAACGTCTTCACCACGATGATCGCGGTGATGAACGACACGATGAAGCCGATCGCGACAATACCCATGTGGTCCATCGTCATCTCGGAGCGGTTCTTGTAGAAGTCGTAGGCGAACGCGCCGATCATGGTGGGGATGGCGAGGAAGAACGAGAACTCCGCCGCCGCGCGCTTGTCGGCGCCGAGCAGCATCGCCGCGACGATGCTGGCACCGGAGCGCGACACGCCCGGGATCATCGCCACGCACTGCGCGATGCCGATATAGAGATACATCAGCAGCGGGAACCTGGTGGCATCGTGCTCGCGCGGCTTGAGATCGAGCTTGTCGACCCAGAGCAGGATGGCGCCGCCGACGATCAGCGTGAAGCAGACGACCCAGGGGTTGAACAGCACGCTCTTGATGTATTTGCCGGCAACGAGGCCGACGACGACGGCGGGCAGGAACGCGACCAGCACGCCGATCACGAAACGGCGCGCATCGGCATCGCCCGTGAAGAAGCCGATCACGACGTCCCAGAGCTTCCTGAAATACAGCCCGACGATCGCGAGGATCGCACCCAGCTGGATCAGAACGGTAAACGAATCCCAGAAGGCGCCTTCACCAAGATGGAAGAAACGCTCGGCGAGCAGCAGGTGGCCGGTCGAGGACACGGGAAGGAACTCGGTCACACCCTCGATGATGCCGAGGATCACTGCCCGTATTGCGTCTGACATATTTACGGTCCATTTCCGCTGGAAAAGCGGGGCTCTTCTCGCCTATTCCCCCCAATGCTGCAATCGCTAAATGCGGCATCGCGCTCTTGCTTCGCGGTTTTGAAGGACTAGTGTGGCGCCGCACAAACATTGATGGAATCTTAAGCACCATCAAATAGTCAAAGGCTTCATGTTTACGCTGTTTCATCATCCGTTCTGTCCGCATTCGCGCTTCATCCGCCTGATCGCGGGCGAATACGGGCTCGACCTCAAGCTGGTCGAAGAGCGCAGCTGGGAACGGCGCGAGGCATTTTTGCTGCTCAACGCGGCAGGCACCACACCTGTGCTGGTGGACGACGAGCAGCCGCCGATCCCGGGCGCGGCGATCATCGCCGAATATGTCGACGAGGCCTATGGCGCCGGGATGGGACCCAAGCGCCTGATGCCGGAGACGGTCACCGAGCGCGTCGAGGTGCGCCGGCTGATGGCCTGGTTCAACGAGAAGTTCTTCGAGGAGGTCTCGCATCCTCTCGTCACCGAGCGCATCTACAAGCGCTTCATGAGCGAGGAGAACGGCGGCGGTCCGCCATCAGCCGACGTGATGCGCGCGGCCAAGGCCAACGTGCGCTATCATCTGGCCTATATCGGCTGGCTGGCGCAGACGCGTAACTTCCTCGCCGGCGACCGGTTGACCTACGCGGATCTCGCCGCCGCGGCGCATCTCTCGGCGATCGACTATCTGGGCGACGTGCCATGGAGCGAGGACGACGCAGCAAAGGCGTGGTACGCGCGGGTGAAATCCCGTCCGTCGTTCCGTCCGCTCTTGAGCGAGTGGCTGGCCGGCGTGCCGGCGTCGCGGACCTACGTGGACCTGGATTTCTGAGCTCCGATCTGACTGAACTGAAGGCAGCGCTCGAACGCGAGGCGCGCGCGCTCGGCTTCGACTGCGTCGGCGTCACGGCGCCCGGCACAATCGAGACCGCCGGACAACGTTTTCTCGAATTCATTGCGTCGGGCGGGCACGGCGACATGGACTGGCTCGCGGCGCAGCCGGAGCGGCGGGTCGATCCGCGCGGGCTGTGGGCCGACGTGCGCAGCGTGATCATGCTCGGCGTCAATTACGGTCCCGACTCCGATCCACTGGCGATCCTGACACAGCGCACGCGCGCGGCGATCTCGGTCTATGCGCAGGGCGACGACTATCACGACCTCATCAAGAAGCGGCTGAAGGCACTGGCACGGTGGCTGGTCGCGACCGTGCCAAGCGACGTGAAAGTGTTCGTCGACACCGCCGCGGTGATGGAGAAGCCGCTCGCGCAGACCGCGCATCTGGGCTGGCAGGGCAAGCACACCAACCTCGTCTCGCGCGAGTTCGGTTCCTGGCTGTTCCTCGGCGCGATCTACACCACGCTGGCTCTGCCGCGCGATGATGCCGAGATCGATCATTGCGGCTCGTGCCGGGCGTGTCTCGACATCTGCCCGACCGCAGCATTCCCCGCGCCCTACAAGCTCGATGCGCGGCGCTGCATCTCGTATCTGACCATCGAGAACAAGGGGCCGATCCCGCACGAGTTTCGCAAAGCCATCGGCAATCGCATCTATGGCTGCGACGATTGCCTCGCCGCCTGCCCCTGGAACAAGTTTGCGCAGGAGGGACGCGAGGCCAAGCTCGCGGCGCGTGATGAATTGCGCGCACCATCGCTTGCCGAACTTGCACGGCTCGACGATGCCGCGTTTCGCACGCTGTTCACGAAGTCGCCGGTGAAACGCATTGGCCGCGACCGCTTCTTGCGCAACGTGCTGATTGCGATCGGCAACTCCGGTGATGTGGCGTTGGCGAAAGAGGCGCGGCGATTGCTGGATGATGGGAGCGCGCTGGTGCGTGGCGCTGCGGTGTGGGCGTTCGGGCAGCTGGTGTCGCGGGAAGAGTTTGAGGCGATGAAGCTGACTGCGGCGAACAACGAGCACGACGACAGCGTTCGCGAGGAGTGGCGGGCCGCTTCCTGACCCAGCGCTGTCATTCCCCGCCTAGTGCGCAATTGCGCACGGGGGCGGGGAATCCAGTACGCCGCGGCTTCTCGATTCTATCACTGCGGTCTCGGAGTACTGGATCGCCCGATCAAGTCGGGCGATGACAGTGGCGCTTGTGGCAACGACGCTCGCCCTCACCACACTTGATTTCCCCACCCATTCCCGCAAAGTCGCGCGCCATGACAAACATGCCTTTCTTCACCCGCGAGGGCGATACATTCCATCCGACGGAAGTCGCCAATGGTCCGTGGGATCCGAAATCGCTGCACGGACGCGTCATCGTCGGCCTGCTCGGCTTCGCCATCGAGGAGCGCCACTCGGGGCCCGAATTCGTGCCGGCGCGACTCACGGTCGACATGTTCCGGCTGCCGACCATCGACAAGCCGATCGAAGTGACGACGCGGCTCGTCCGCGATGGACTGCGCATCCGCGTGGTCGAAGCGGAGTTCGTTTCCGGCGGCGTCAGCATGGCGCGCGCCTCGTGCCAGCTGCTGCGCAAGACGCAGAACCCGGACGGCAATGTCTGGTCGCCGCCGAACTGGGACGTGCCGAAGCCATCAGACATTCCGAAACCGACTGATCCCAGGCTCGGCATGCACGGCAAATGGACGACGCGCCCGATCGTCGGTCACATGGGCTCGCTCGGGCCGCGCCGGCTGTGGATGAGCGAGGTGCGCGAGCTCGTCGCGGGCGTTGCGATGACGCCGTTCGTCCATGTTGCCGTCGGCGCCGACTTCGCCAGCCCGTTCGCGAACGCCGGCGACAAGGGGCTCGGCTACATCAACAGCGACGTCACGATCTATCTCCACCGCCTGCCGGTGACGAACTGGATCGGCTTCGATGTCGTGAACCACCAGGCCACCGACGGCGTCGCGATCGGCGAATGCTGGCTCTACGACGAACAGGGTCCGATCGGCACCGCGACGGTCGCAGCGCTGGCACAGCGCAAGCCGATGCCGAAGGTGACGCCGCCGTAGTTGTCATTCCGGGGCACGCGAAGCGTGAGCCCGGAATCCATCTCATCTCCTGGACTGGGGCCCGATGGATTCCGGGCTCGCGCCAAGAGGCGCGCCCCGGAATGACGGGAGAGAGCCTACGCCAGATGCCGCTTCATCTCCGGCCGCGCCTTCAATTCGGCACCCTGCTTGCCGACGATCTTGGCAATTCGCTCCGGCGCGAACTTCAGGTCGACGAACGCCGGCGCGGTGTTGGCGACCTCGTGATAACAGGCGATCCTGCCGTCACGCAGCGTCATGATCGCGACGCCCTCGAACATCGCCCGCGCGCCGTTCGCGTCGGGCAAGGTCGAACGATAGCTGAAAGTGTAGCGTGCATAGAGCGTGGTGCCGTCGGTGACGGGATCATGCATGTCCCAGCGGAAATCGGTCGCCGTGCGATAGAACCAGTCGTCGATCATCGCGGCGATCTTCTCGCGGCCTGCGAACGCGCCGTAGAAGACGTCGTGATAGACGCCGTCCTCGGTGAACAGCTCGGCGAAGGCACGGCCGTTGCGCTGCTCGACGGCGTCGCAGAAGACGCGCAGCATGGCGGTGGTGGTCATTGGCGCGTCTCCCAATTCTCCGTCATGCCCCGCCTGGTGCGCAATTGCGCACGGGGGCGGGCATCCAGTACGCCGCGGCTTCTCGATTAGAAACGACCGCCTCTGGAATACTGGATCGTCCGCCTTCGCGGACGATGACACCGATTGTTTAGAGACACTTCACCCGATCTCGGCGACCGCGGCAAGAATGCGCGCGATGTCCTGCGGGCGCGACAGGCGGTGGTCGCCGTCCTGGATCATGGTCAGGACGACGTCGTCGGCCGGCAGGCGATGCGTCAGCGCAAACGCGTGCTGCCAGGGCACGTCAGGATCCTGCGCGCCTTGCAGGATGCGGACGGGGCAGCCGAGATCGATGGCGCCGCCCAGCACGAGATGGTTGCGGCCTTCCTCGATCAGCTTCCGCGTGATCGGATAGGGCGAGCCGTCGCCATAGTCCGACGGCCGCAGCCAGAAGCCTTTGGTCTCGATCTCCTTCTTCACCGCGGCCGGGAATTTGTTCCACATCAGCTCCTCGGTGAAGTCGGGCGCCGGCGCGATCAGCACGAGCCCGGCCAGCGACGCCTTGCCGGCGCGCTTCCTGATCTCGCGCGCCAGCAGCAGCGCCATCCAGCCGCCCATGGAGGAGCCGATCAGGACTTGCGGGCCGTCGCAGAACCGCTCGAACACGGCGACGCTATCCTCGAGCCAGCTTCCGATGGTTCCGTCGGCGAAATCGCCGCTGGATTCGCCGTGGCCGGAATAATCGAATCGGACGACGGCGCGGCCATGCTCGTGGGCCCAGGCGTCCAGCGCCACAGCCTTGCCGCCCTGCATGTCCGACTTGAAACCACCGAGCCAGACGAGGCCGGGACCCTTTCCGGAGCGGTGGCGCACCGCGATCCGGCGCGCGGACTCGCCCTCGCCCACATCGATGAAATCGAGCACGGCATCGGGACTGGCATTGGTCATGGAACGTTTACTCTGGCTGTGCGGTTTGAGTTGTCGGGGCGTGTTCCGAAAGCAAGCCTGATATCGGCATTGTCCCTTTGGGACGCTTGCGGAACAGAAGCAAGGTGTCTATGTCCGTCAACGTGCCGGAGGGCGTGGCCAAAATGCCTCGCATTTGAGGGTATTTCGACCGCGGCACGAGCGAATTGCTTGCCGGCAAACGCATCTTCCTTCAAAATAGCCGCTTCTTTCACAACTTTGGAGAACCACCCATTCGCCGTCCTAATAAAGCTCCGCCCGCTGCCAGCAAAGACGGGCCGCGCATCAATGATGATATTCGCAATGCGCAGATCCAGCTGATCGATCAGACCGGTGACAACAAGGGCACGGTCGAGACGGTCCTCGCCATCCGGATGGCCCAGGAAGCCGGCATGGATCTGGTCGAGATTTCGCCGAATGTCAGTCCTCCGGTCTGCAAGATCATGGACTACGGCAAGTACAAGTATTCCGCTCAGAAGAAAGCCGCGGAAGCCCGCAAGCGGCAGAAGACCGTCGAGATCAAGGAGATCAAGCTCCGCCCGATGATCGACGACCACGATTACGACGTGAAGATGCGCGCGATGCAGCGGTTCTTCGAAGAGGGCGACAAGGTCAAGATCACGCTGCGCTATCGCGGCCGCGAAATGGCGCACCAGGAGATCGGCACCAAGCTTCTGGACAAGATCAAGACCGACGTCGCCGAGCTCGCCAAGGTCGAGCAGGACGCGCGGTTCGAAGGTCGCCAGGTCGTCATGGTGCTGGCGCCGCGCTGACAGCAGCTCGTTAGGACTTTCTAAGAGTTCAACGGCCCGTCCGGATTTCCGGCGGGCCGTTTTGTTTTGCCGAGGTAGTGCCGCGGGCGCTGCTGCACCCTCTCCCGCTTGCGGGAGAGGGTGGCGCGAAGCGCCGGGTGAGGGCTCGCGCCTCTTGGGGGTTTCTCGCGAGAGAAGACACCCTCTCCCCAACCCTCCCCCGCAGGCGGGGGAGGGGGCGCACCGCATTATTGGCGGCGGCTATGTCCGCGTCGCCTGCCAGGTACCGCTGCAGTAATCGCCGGAAATGATGCCCCTCCACGAACCGGCGCCGTACATGCCGGCGAGCCGGCCGCCGCCGCTGGCATGGGAGGCGCCGACCGAGACCTGGACGGCGACAGCCCCGGCGCGGTTGACCCGACCCGAGACCCGACCACCGCCGGCCGACGAGACGCGGCTTCCTGTCACGGTGAAGGGAACGCTGTAGCCCGAGCTGCAATTGCCGCGGGTGGTGGCGAAGGTGACGTTCCAGATGCCGTCATAGCCGCCGGCGCGAGCCTCGGCAGTTGACGGCATAGCCGTGGCGAGCACGGCGAACAGCGCCAGATGGCGCGGACGGGCGAAACCGCCCAGCGAAGTCAGAAATTGCGGGAAATGGGCCATTTTGGACCTGCTTCAGGCGACAAGGCTTGGATATGAGGGTAGCAACATCCAATAGTCGGCGGGCAGGTTTCGGCGGTTCATCGTTGCCAATTGGCTTGTCCTCTGTCATAAGCCCAGCCTTCATCGCCCGGCTGATTAAGGGCTGCCGTGGCGGTGTTTCGTGCGGGTTTCGCGCTTGTTCGTAAAACCTGAGCACAATCAACGCTCTAACGAGCATTTTTGACGGCCAGCCGCCTTCGCGGGCGGATCTCTATGGCCATTAGGAGAGCCAAATGCCCAAGCTGAAGACCAAATCGGGCGCTAAAAAGCGCTTCAAGGTGACTGCCACCGGCAAAGTGATGCACGCCCAGCGCGGCAAGCGTCACGGCATGATCAAGCGGACGAAGAAGCAGATCCGTCAGCTCCGCGGCACCCGCGTGCTGTTCAAGACCGACGGCGACAACGTCAAGAAGTACTTCTTGCCGAACGCCTGATCGCGTCCACGATCACTGCCATCCCTGCCGCATTCCGTGCGGCAATCCGATAACCAAAGTCATCTCTGAAGGATTTCGTCATGTCTCGCGTCAAACGCGGTGTGACCGCCCACGCCAAGCACAAGAAAGTCTACAAGGCCGCCAAGGGTTTCTACGGCCGCCGCAAGAACACCATCCGCGCCGCCAAGCCGGCCGTGGAAAAGGCCCAGCAATACGCCTTCCGCGACCGCAAGCGTAAGAAGCGGACGTTCCGCGCGCTCTGGATCCAGCGCATCAACGCTGCCGTCCGTCCGTTCGGCCTGACCTACAGCAAATTTATCGACGGCATGGCCAAGTCCGGGATCACCGTGGACCGCAAGGTGCTGTCGGATCTCGCGATCAGCGAGCCCGCGGCGTTCCAGGCGATCGCCGAGAAGGCCAAGGCGGCTCTGGCTGCTTAAGGCTTGCGCTAGCGGGCCTTTGGGCCCGCAGCCTTCAGCGCGCGTTGCGAGTAGCGCTGGGCCACCTCCGCCCGGCAAAAAGCTGCGAACGAGAGATACATGGTGCCGGACTTGTTCCGGTATTTCTGGTCGCAGACGCGCATCTCGCGTTTGTAAGCCTGCTGCTGCGCCGTGTTGAGACCGGGCATGAAGTCCGCCTCGCACTTCTTCTCGACGGCGGCGCCGAGCTGGACATCGCCGCTCGCGGTCAACTGGCAATCCTGAAACACCTTCATCGCGCTTTCGCAGCTCTTCTGCTTGTTGATGGTGTCGACGACCTCATCCAGCGTCATGGATGTCTCCATGCAGACCATGGCGCGCGCAGGGGTGCCTGCGACCGACAGGACAACGGCCAGAACGGCAGGACAAACGGCACGACAGGATTTCGACAGCATCGCAAAGGTCTCCCCGTATCCTCCTTGGTGCCGGGTCCCCGCGCAGGGTTCAACCCAGCCGGCCATGTGCCCGAAATGACCGGCTTTTTGCTTGACGTTACGGCCTTCGGGCGGCGACAACCCAGCCGAATTTAGAGCCAAGGATTTGACAGTGTCCGACCTCGCAACGCTCGAAACATCCATCCTCGACCAGATCGCCACTGCGGCCGATGAAGCCGCCCTGGAAGCGGTGCGCGTCGCGGCCCTCGGCAAGAAGGGCTCGATCTCGGCGCTGCTTGCCACGCTCGGCAAGATGTCGCCGGACGTGCGCAAGACGCAAGGCGCCGCGATCAACCTCGCCAAGGACAAGGTCACGCAGGCGCTCGCAGCCCGGCGCGACGTGCTGAAGTCGGCGGCGCTCGATGCACGGCTCGCGTCGGAAACCATCGACGTGACCCTGCCGCTGCGCGATGCGGCGGCTGAGGCCGGCCGCATTCATCCGCTCAGCCAGGTCTGGGACGAGCTGACCACGATCTTCGCCGACATGGGATTCTCGGTCGCCGAAGGCCCTGACATCGAGACCGACGACTACAACTTCACCAAGCTGAATTTTCCGGAAGGCCATCCGGCGCGCGAGATGCACGACACCTTCTTCTTCCATCCGAAGGAGGACGGCTCGCGCATGCTGCTGCGGACCCACACCTCGCCGGTGCAGGTGCGCACCATGTTGAGCCAGAAGCCGCCGATCCGCGTGATCTGCCCGGGCCGCACCTATCGCATCGATTCGGACGCGACCCACACGCCGCAATTCCACCAGGTCGAAGGCCTCGTCATCGACAAGAGCTCGCATCTCGGCCACCTCAAATGGATCCTGCACGAGTTCTGCAAGGCGTTCTTCGAGGTCGACCACATCAACATGCGCTTCCGGCCCTCGTTCTTTCCGTTCACCGAGCCGTCGCTGGAAGTCGACATCCAGTGCCGCCGCGACAAGGGCGAGATCCGCTTCGGCGAGGGCGAGGATTGGCTGGAGATTCTCGGCTGCGGCATGGTGCATCCGAACGTGCTGCGCGCCTGCGGCATCGATCCCGACGAGTACCAGGGCTTTGCCTGGGGCATGGGCATCGACCGCATCGCCATGCTGAAATACGGCATCGCCGATCTGCGCCAGCTGTTCGACAGCGACGTCCGCTGGCTGTCCCATTACGGCTTCAAGCCGCTCGAAGTGCCGACGCTTGCGGGGGGATTGAGCACGTGATGGCAGTGATTGGCCATACGACGACTCTCTCCGTTCCCTCCGCGGAGACAACCCTCTCCCTACCCCTCCCCCGCAAGCGGGGGAGGGAATGGATGGAGCGAGCGCGTGGCCTTCGTTTCGTGGGGACGTACTCTCTGGCCGCTCGACAGGTCGAGCTCCCTCCCCCGCCTGCGGGGGAGGGTTGGGGAGAGGGTATTTCCTCAATGGGGTTGCCAATGGTCGATCCTGAACATCCTGATTGGAAGGTACCACCCAAGCTTCGAGCGAATGCGCGTACGCTCAGGCGCAATTCAACCGATGCAGAACGTATCTTGTGGTCGGAGCTGCGCGCCGGCCGATTGAACGGCGCGAGCTTCCGCCGCCAGGTGCCGATCGAACACTACATCGCCGATTTCATCTGCCACGCGGCCAAGCTCGTCATCGAACTCGATGGCGGCCAACATTTCTCGGACGAAGGCGAGCGCGCCGACGCGCGTCGCTCTGCCGCGATCGAAGCGAAGGGCTTCAAAGTGCTCCGCTTCAGCAATCTCGATGTCATGACCAATCGTGGCGGCGTTCTCGAAACAATTGCGACCACCGTCGCGGAGAGAGCCCCCACCCCAGCCCTCCCCCGCAAGCGGGAGAGGGAGCAGACCGTCTCCGTGGAGAAGAAACAGCCATGAAATTCACCCTCTCCTGGCTGAAGGACCATCTCGAGACCGACGAGCCGCTCGAAAAACTCGCCGACAAGCTCACCATGATCGGGCTCGAGGTCGAGAACATCGAGGACAAGGCGAAGGCGCTGAAGCCGTTCACCATCGCGAAGGTGATCTCGGCCGAGCAGCATCCGAATGCGGATCGCCTGCGGGTCTGCATGGTCGACACCGGCGACGGTGGCGCGCCCGTGCAGGTCGTGTGCGGCGCGCCGAATGCGCGTGCGGGGCTCGTCAGCGTGTTCTCAGCCCCCGGCACCTACATTCCCGGCAAGGACATCACGCTCGGCGTCGGCACCATCCGCGGTGTCGAGAGCCGCGGCATGCTGTGTTCGGCGGCCGAGCTGCAGATCTCCAACGACCATGACGGCATCATGGAATTGCCGGCGGACGCGCCGATCGGCGCTGCTTACGCCGAATGGGCTGCGCTCGGCGATCCCGTGATCGAGATCAACCTGACGCCGAACCGGCAGGACTGCACCGGCGTGCACGGCATCGCGCGGGATCTTGCCGCCGCCGACATGGGCAAGTTCAAGGACCCCACGATCAAGCCGATCAAGGGCGAATTCCCGTGTCCGGTGAAGGTCACGGTCGAGGACGTCACGCTCTGTCCCGGCTTCGCGCTCCGCCTCGTGCGCGGCGTCAAGAACGGGCCGTCGCCGGAATGGCTGCAGAAGCGGCTGACCGCGATCGGTCTGCGTCCGATCAACGCGCTGGTCGACATCACCAATTTCATGACCTACGACCGCGCGCGTCCGCTGCACGTGTTCGACGCCAAGAAGGTGAAAGGCAATCTCCTCGTGCGCCGCGCGCGCGAGGGCGAGACCCTGCTGGCGCTCGACGGCCGTACCTATAATCTCGATCCCGCCATTTGCGTGATCGCGGACGAGCACGGCGTCGAATCGCTCGCCGGCATCATGGGCGGCGAAGCCTCGGGCTGCGACGAGACCACCACCGACGTGCTGATCGAATCGGCGCTGTGGAACGAGATCAACATCGCCCAGACCGGCCGCAAGCTCGGCATCAATTCCGATGCGCGCTACCGCTTCGAGCGCGGCGTCGATCCGGCTTTCATGGTGCCCGGCCTCGAGCTTGCGACGAAGCTCGTGATGGAGATGTGCGGCGGCGCGCCGTCCGAGAACGTCGTGGTCGGCAAGGCCTTTGGCGACGACCGCGTGATCGATTTCCCTGTCACCGAGGTCAAGCGCCTGTCCGGCATCGAGGTGCCGCAGGTCGAGATGAAGCGCATCCTGACCCATCTCGGCTTCATGATGGCGGGCCCCGGCCCCGTCGTGAAGGTCGCGGTGCCGTCGTGGCGCTCCGACGTGCACGGCAAGGCCGACATCGTCGAGGAGATCGTCCGCATCTTCGGCGTCGACAAGGTGCCGATGACGCCGTTCGAGCGCGGCGAGGACGCGCGCAAGCCCGTGCTGACCCCGCTGCAGCTGCGCACGCGCCGCGCCCGGCGCGCGCTCGCCAGCCGCGGCATGGTCGAGGCGGTCACCTGGTCGTTCATCGCAAAACCCGCGGCCGAATTGTTCGGCGGCGGCCAGCGCGAGCTCGAAGTGGCGAACCCGATCGCATCCGATCTCTCGGACATGCGCCCGACCTTGCTCGCCGGCCTGATCGCGGCGGCGCAGGCCAATGCCGATCGCGGCTTTGGCGATGTCGCGCTGTTCGAGGTCGGCCAGGTCTTCAAGGGCGATCGCCCGCAGGACCAGTTCATGGCGGCGAGCGGCGTGCGCCGCGGCCTGGCTTCGGCCGAAGGTCTCGGACGGCACTGGACCGGCTCGGCGCAGGCCGATGTGTTCGACGCCAAGGCCGATGCGCTGGCGGTGCTGGCCGCGGCCGGCGCGCCGATGCAGGCGCTGCAGATCGTCTCCGGCGGTCCCGGCTGGCTGCATCCGGGCCGCTCCGGCACGATTCAGATCGGGCCGCAGAACGTGCTCGGCACTTTCGGCGAGGTGCATCCGCGCGCGCTCGAGGCGCTCGGCGCCGACGGGCCTCTGATGGTGTTCGAGGTGATCCTCGACCGCATCCCCGAGGCGAAGAAGAAGCCGACCCGCGCCAAGCCCGTCATCGAGCTGTCGGCATTCCAGCCGGTGTCGCGGGACTTCGCTTTCATCGTCGATCGCGCGGTCAAGGCCGGCGACATCGTCCGTGCCGCGCAGGGCGTCGACAAGAAGCTGGTCACCGGCGTCAACGTCTTCGACGTCTATGAGGGCAAGGGCATCGAGGACGGCAAGAAGTCGATCGCGGTCGCCGTCACGCTTCAGCCGCGCGAGAAGACCCTGACCGATCAGGAAATCGAGGCCGTCGCCGCGAAGATCGTGGCGGAGGTGACGAAGAAGACCGGCGGCACGTTGAGAGCATGATGCCGAAAAGTGTGAAGCGGTTTTCGGACAACATCATGCTCCAGAATCATCGAGCATGACCTTCGCGGATTTACTCCCGAAGGACGTCAGCCTCACCATTGCGACGGCGCTCTGCGCCGTCGCTTTCGTTTCGGGCACCGCGCGCGGCTTCTCCGGCTTCGGCTCGGCGTTGATCTTCATGCCGCTGGCGAGCAGCATCGCGGCGCCGCGGCTCGTGGCCGCGCTGCTGCTGGTGATCGATTTCGTCGCGGCCGCGCCGCTGCTGCCGGATGCGTGGCGAAAAGCCGACCGCAAGGCCACCGCCGTGATCGTGCTCGGTGCACTGATCGGCGTGCCCGTCGGCACCTATTTCCTCAGTGTGCTCGAGCCCGTCACCACGCGCTGGATCATCTCCTGCTTCGTTGCAGCGCTGCTGCTTCTGCTGCTGTCGGGCTGGCGCTATCGCGGCAAGGACCACGCCTGGCTCTCAGTCGGCATCGGCGGCCTCTCCGGCTTCTGCAGCGGCCTCGCGCAGACCGGTGGACCGCCGATCGTCGGCTACTGGCTCGGCCGCCCGATCGCGCCGATCGTCGCCCGCGCCAACATCCTGCTGTTCTTTGGCGCATCGGATTTCTTCTCGATGGTCAGCTACGCCGCCACCGGCCTGATCAGCCGCGAGTCGCTGGTGCTGTCGCTGATCGTCGGCCCGGTCTACGCAATCGGCGTCGCCTTCGGCGCATCCCTGTTCGGCCGCGCGAGTGAAAAGGTGTTTCGCGGGATTTGCTATGCGCTGATCGCGATGGCGGTGATCTTTGGGCTGCCGGCGCTGGATGGCGTGCTGCGGTAACTCTCTCCACGCGTCGTCCCGGCGAAGGCCGGGGCCCATACCGCGTGATCTATCGGTTGTAGTCCGTAGAGGTACCGAACTACGAATCTTCGCCAAACCACGCTCTGTGGTTATGGGTCCCGGCCTTCGCCGGGACGACGGCGGAGTTTGTTGCCGCTTGGCTGCCCTACTGTCTCGCCCGCCGCTTCTTCGTCGACTGCGTCGGCACATCGGCCGGTTCGTCCTTGATCGCGCCGATCTTGCGGAGCGCGGCGTCCGCGGCGCGCTCGCCGCTTTCCCAGGCGCCGTCGACGGTGCCCCACAATGTCTCGTGGGTGGCTTCGCCGGCGAGGAACACATTGCCGATCGGCTCGGTCAGGATCCTTCGCGAGAGCTGACCGCCGGGCGCGGAGGCCGACATCGCACCCATCACGTAAGGCGAGGCGTTCCAGCGCGTCGCGCTGGTCTTCTGCACGGCGACCGCGGCCTCGCTGCCGAACAGCTTCGTGATCCATTCCATCGCGAAAGCGGCCATCGCCTTCTCGCCCTGCTCGGAGAGATCGCGCCCGAACGAGCCGCCGACATCGATCGAACACAGCGAGGAGCCGCCGATATTGGCGTACATCAGCGCCGTGCGCGTCGAATTGCTCTGCTCGATCAGGATGTCGTCGCGCGACAGGCCGAGCGGATTGCCGGGGAGCTGCAGCACGATGTGGTCGTAGCTGCCGAGAGTGAGCTTTGAGGCTGCATCGAGCGTCCGCTTGGGGATGTCGGGCGCGAACTTGATCGCGCCCGATGTCAGCACGTTGGTCGAGACCGTGATGATGGCGGCGCGCGCGGCGATCTTGCCGCCTTGCGTCTCGACGCTGACGTCGCGGTTGCTCCAGACGATCCGGCTCGCCGGCGTCGACACCGCGACCGGCGCCTGCTCGCCGAGCTTGGTGATCAGCGTGCCCAGCCCCTGGCGGCAGGCGATCGCGGCATTGCGGTCCTGTGCCCGCGCCTTGTCGATCGCGGACAGCTCCTTCAGGTCCTTGCCGGCAAAGCTCGCGCCCAGCATGAACTCGGTCGCGCCGGCCCAGTCGCCCAGGTCCTTCGGCAGCACGGACGCGCAGGAGGTGTCGAGCTTGCCGCGCGCGGCCTCGTCGATGGCACGGTTGGCACGGACCAGCGCCGCCAGAAACTCCTCGGTCTCGCCCGCGCGTGCGTTGCGGCGACCGATGCGCATCTTCTGGCCGGCCGGCGCGGGCAGCACGTCGAGCCCGGCGCTGCGCGCCAGGCGGATCATCGGATTGGTCTCGGGATTGTGCATCCAGCGCGCGCCGCGGTCGAACGGCACGTCAAAGGTCGTGGTATCCGTGATGCAGCGGCCGCCGACCTGCGAGGCCGCCTCCACCACCACGACCTTGCGATTGGCTGCCGTGATGCGCCGCGCTGCGGCAATTCCAGCCGCACCTGCGCCGATCACGACGATGTCGGCCTCGCGCGGCAGGGGCGCGGCGTTTGCGCGCAGCACCGGGAGCGCGGCAAGGGCCGCCGACGCCGAAAGGAAACCGCGGCGCGTGATTGTCATGTCATGGTTTCCGGAGACTTGCGGCAAACGGGAACAGCCCGCGAACCTTGCCGCATCTGATGTTGCACGGCAACCATCATGGTGAATCAATCGTGCTTGATCTCACAGAGTGATGAACCGAATGGCAACACGTTTCGACCATGATAGAGAAGGGAAAAAAGACGGCCGGAAAAGGCCGTGGGGGAGTTCGACATGGGGACGGTCCTTGATTCATTCGGCAAGCTGATTGCCGCGTACCTCTCGAAGGAGGTGCCGGGCTATGAGCCGTTCACGCCCAGCGACCCCGAGCATCTGCGCGGCGTCGTCGAGCCCGGCGACGTGCTGCTGGTCGAGGGCAACAACCGCATCTCCGGCATCATCAAATATCTGACGCAGTCGACCTGGTCGCATGCCGCGCTCTATGTCGGTCCGATCGAGGGCGCCGTGGAGCCCGACGGCGAGCCGCATGTCCTGATCGAGGCCAATATCGGCGAGGGCGTCACCTCGGCGCCGCTGTCGAAATATTTCCCGTATCATACCCGCCTCTGCCGCCCGGTCGGGCTGTCCTACGAGGACCGCACCACGGTCTGCCGCTATGCCATCAACCGCATCGGCTTCGGCTACGACACCAAGAACATCGTCGACCTGATGCGCTATCTGTTCCCGCTGCCGATACCGCAGCGTTGGCGGCGGCGCATGATCGCGATCGGCTCGGGCGATCCGACCAAGATCATCTGCTCGGCGCTGATCGCGCAGGCCTTCGACGCCGTGCGCTACCCGATCCTGCCGAAGATCACCAAAGCCGGCAGCCGCGCCGCCCGGCGCGAGATCCTGCACATCCGCGATTCCTCGCTGTACATGCCCCGCGACTTCGACATCTCACCCTATTTCGAGGTGGTGAAGCCGACCATCGTCAACGGATTCGACTACACCGCCCTGCACTGGGCCGACAAGCAAAAGCCGCTCGAGGAGGTGGCGGGCACTTTCAGTGTGTTTCCAGAAACGCTCCGTGCGCCGCCGCTCGTTCCTGAGGCGATTGACGAAGAAGCGCCGGATGAAGTTCCGGCTGAAGAAGTGAGCGCGCAGCCGGCGGAGATCACCGCCGCGTTCTCCGAGCACTTCGTGCTGCTGAGCGAACTCGCGACGTACCGCGCGCGGGCGCGGGAGATGGCGGCGTAAATCTCGGTGTCGTCCCGGCGAAGGCCGGGACTCCATACCCCAGGGAATAGTTTGGCGAAGACTCGGCGTTCGGTACGCCTACCGAGCGCAACCCGATAGATTCCGCGGTATGGGTCCTGGCTTTCGCCAGGACGACGCTAGAGGAAACAGCGCGCGTCCTCTCCACCGTCATTGCGAGGAGCTCTTGCGACGAAGCAATCCAGACTGCCTCCGCGGGAACAGTCTGGATTGCTTCGCTGCGCTCGCAATGACGGAGGAGAGAGCGCGCCCTACCTTTCCGCCCGCCCGATCACGGCCATCAGCTCCGCGATCTTCGCGCGCTGGTCCGCCTTGTCGCCGCTCGAGATCGCGTGCTCGACGCAATGGGCGACGTGGTCCTTCAGAACCTCCTCCTCGACCCGGCGCAGCGCGGCGCGCACCGCCGAGATCTGCGTCACGATGTCGATGCAGTAGCGGTCTTCCTCGACCATTTTCGAGAGACCACGAACCTGGCCCTCGATCCGGCCGAGACGTTTTCCGACGGATGCCTTGATGTCCTTGCGCATGGGGTCTATATACCCGTACCGGGTATGGGTTGCAAGAGCCGCTGGAAGGCCGGAGCATGGGAATGAACAAGAACGAACACGGGCATCATCACGACGCGGATACGCATTCCGGATGCGGCTGTTCCGCAAAAGCTGCACCGCCGGCCGCGAAGCCCGCGGCCTCCTCATGCTGCGGCGGCCACGACGATCATTCCGGCCATGCCCATCATCACGCCCATGACCACGGCCCAACGACGACAAAGGTCCTCGATCCCGTCTGCGGCATGACGGTCGACCCCGCGACCTCGAAGCATCGCTTCGAGCATCACGGCGAGACCTTCCATTTCTGCTCGGCTGGCTGCCGCACCAAATTCGCCGCCGATCCCGCCAAGTATCTTGCGAAAGAGAAGGCGCCCGAGCCCGAGATGCCCGCGGGCACGATCTACACCTGCCCGATGCATCCCGAGATCCGCCAGGTCGGCCCCGGCAGCTGCCCGATCTGCGGCATGGCGCTGGAGCCAGAGGTCGCAAGCCTGGAGACCGGTCCCAATCCGGAGCTCGCCGACATGACGCGGCGGTTCTGGATCGGCGGCGTGCTGGCGCTGCCGGCGGTGGTGCTCGAGATGGGCGGCCATCTCGCAGGTCCGCACAACTGGATCGATCCGACGCTGTCGAACTGGATCCAGCTTGTCTTCGCCACACCCGTG
Organism: Bradyrhizobium huanghuaihaiense; assembly: GCF_007830635.1. GTDB lineage: Bacteria > Pseudomonadota > Alphaproteobacteria > Rhizobiales > Xanthobacteraceae > Bradyrhizobium > Bradyrhizobium huanghuaihaiense. The sequence goes on from NZ_VLLA01000001.1 coordinate 442,562, forward strand.
GTGCTGTGGGCCGGCTGGCCGTTCTTCGTCCGCGGCTGGCAGTCGCTCGTCACGCGCAACCTCAACATGTTCACGCTGATCGCGATGGGCACCGGCGTTGCCTATGTCTACAGCGTCCTCGGAACCGTCACGCCGCAGATCTTCCCCGCGACCTTCCGCGGTCATGGCGGCGCGGTCGCGATCTATTTCGAGGCCGCGGCCGTCATCACCGTGCTGGTGCTGCTCGGCCAGGTGCTGGAGCTGCGCGCCCGCGACGCCACCTCGGGCGCGATCAAGGCGCTGTTGCAGCTTGCGCCCAAGACCGCGCGCCGCGTCGACGCCGATGGCAGCGAGCATGAGGTCGAGATCGATACGCTCCATGCCGGCGACCGCTTGCGCGTTCGTCCCGGCGAGAAGGTGCCGGTCGACGGTGTCATCCTGGAGGGGCGCTCCTCGCTCGATGAGTCCCTCGTCACTGGCGAATCCATGCCGGTTACCAAGGAAACCGGCGCAAAGGTCATCGCCGGCACGCTGAACCAGTCGGGCAGCTTCATCATGCGCGCCGACAAGGTCGGGCGCGAGACGCTGCTGTCTCAGATCGTGCAGATGGTTGCGGATGCGCAGCGCTCGCGCGCGCCGATCCAGCGTCTGGCCGACCAGGTCGCCGGCTGGTTCGTGCCGGCCGTGATCATCGTCGCAATCGCCGCCTTTGCCGCATGGACCTGGTTCGGCCCGGAGCCTCGCCTCGCCTTCGGCCTCGTCGCCGCTGTCAGCGTACTGATCATCGCCTGCCCCTGTGCGCTGGGACTTGCGACCCCGATGTCGATCATGGTCGGCGTCGGCCGCGGCGCGCAAGCCGGCGTGCTGATCAAGAACGCCGAAGCGCTGGAGCGGATGGAGAAGATCGACACGCTGGTGGTCGACAAAACAGGCACGCTGACCGAGGGCAAGCCCAAGGTGGTCGGAATCGTGCCGGCGTCGGGCTTTGCGGAAGACGACATCCTGCGCATTGCGGCCACCGTCGAGCGCGCCAGCGAGCATCCGCTCGCCGACGCCATCGTGCGCGCGGCGAAGGAGAGGCAGCTCGCGCTCGGCCAGGTCGAGCAGTTCGATTCGCCGACCGGCAAGGGCGCGACCGGCAAGGTCGACGGCAAGACCATCGTGCTCGGCAATGCCAGATATCTGTCGTCGATCGGCATCGACACCACGACGCTCGACGCGGAGGCCGAACGGCTGCGCGGCGACGGCGCGACCGTGATCAACATGGCCATCGAAGGCCAGCTGGCCGGCCTGTTCGCGATCGCCGATCCGGTCAAGGCCTCGACGCCGGAGGCGCTGAAGGCGCTGGCCGACGAAGGCATCAAGGTGATCATGCTGACCGGCGACAACCGCACGACGGCGGAAGCCGTGGCGCGCCGGCTCGGCATCGCCGATGTCGAGGCCGAAGTGCTGCCGGACCAGAAGAGCGCGGTGGTGACCAAGCTGCAGAAGGCCGGCCGCAGCGTCGCGATGGCCGGCGACGGCGTCAACGACGCCCCGGCGCTGGCCGCTGCCGAGGTCGGCATCGCCATGGGCACCGGCACGGACGTGGCGATGGAAAGCGCCGGCGTCACCCTGCTCAAGGGCGACCTCGTCGGCATCGTGCGCGCACGAAAACTGTCGCAGGCGACGATGAGCAACATCCGCCAGAACCTGTTCTTCGCCTTCATCTACAACGCCGCCGGCATTCCGATCGCGGCCGGCATCCTCTATCCGACCTTCGGCGTGCTGCTCTCCCCGATCATCGCGGCAGCGGCGATGGCGCTGTCCTCGGTGAGCGTGGTCGGCAATGCCTTGCGGCTTCGTGCGACGCGGCTGTGACAGTTAACTCCCTCTCCCCGCTCTTCGCGGGGAGAGGGTTGGGGTGAGGGGCGTCTCCACATACTGGTGACAGTTGGACTCGTGGAGAGTCCCCCTCACCCGGAATTCAAGCTACGCTTGACTTCCGACCTCTCCCCGCAAGCGGGGCGAGGTAGGAGGAGCAAGACGCGCGGAGAGGACCTGATGCAGCGGATTACGATCACGATCGAGGACGACCTCCTGGCGGAGATCGACGCCGCGGCCGAGGCGCGCGGCTACCAGAACCGCTCGGAGATCATCCGCGATCTCGCGCGCGCCGGGCTGCAGCAGAGCACGGAGGACACGGCACAGACCGGCCAATGCGTCGCCGGTCTCGTCTATGTCTACGACCACGCCGCACGCGACCTGTCGAAACGGCTGGTGCAGGAATTCCACGGCCATCACGACCTCGCGCTGGCGACGCTGCATGTCCATCTCGACGACAACAATTGCATGGAGATGACGGCGCTGCGCGGCGCCGCCGATGAGGTCCGGCATTTCGCCGACCACATCATCGCCGAACGCGGCGTGCGCTACGGCCGCGTGGTGATGATTCCGACCGGCGACGGCAAGCAGGTGAAATCGCGCAAGCACGGGCACCGGCACGAGTAGGCTACTCTAGGAGAGAGTGGCGATTCTTACCCTCCCCTGGAGGGGGAGGGTCAGCAAGAGATCACGCCGCCTTCGCGGCAGCCGCCCGCCCTTGCCGAAGCCGCATTCGGTGTCTACCTCTCGCGAAGTGTTTACCTCAGAGGAACCCCCATGCTGGATGCCGCCGTGAAGGCGCTGTCGCAAATGATCTCGCCGCCGATGCGCACGATCCTGTGGCGATCGATCGGGCTCGCGCTCGTGCTGATCACCGTGCTGGCGATCGGCCTGCAGCGGCTGCTCAGCTGGTTTGCGACCTCTGGCGAGGTCTGGCTGGAGGGCCTGCTCGGGCCGGGCTGGCACTCCTCGCTCGAAGTTTTGTCCTGGATCGTCTCGATCGCGGCGGGGCTTGGCGTCGTGTTCGGCGGCATCTTCCTGATGCCGGCGATCACCTCGCTGGTGGCGAGCCTGTTCGTCGACGACGTCGCCGACATCGTCGAGCGCGAGCACTATCCCGCCGAACGGCCGGGTGTCGCGCTGCCATTCAGCCAGGCGATCTTCGAGGGCGTCAAGACGGCGCTGCTGGCCATCCTGGTTTATCTGGCTGCGCTGCCGCTGGTGTTGTTCGCCGGCGCCGGCTTCCTGATCTTCTTCATCGCCGCCGCCTGGCTCCTGGGCCGCGAATATTTCGAGCTCGCCGCGATGCGCTTCCGCTCGCCGGAGGAAGCCAAGGCGATGCGGCGCGACAATGCCGCGACCATCTTCACCGCGGGCCTCTTCATCGCGGCCTTCGTCTCGATCCCGATCGTCAATCTGGCGACGCCGATCTTCGGCATGGCCTTCATGGTCCACATGCACAAGCGCCTGTCAGGCCCGCGCCCGGAGCTGATCGAGCCGGCGCGTCAGATGCGGTGACGACGGCGGGTGCGCGGCCTGCTCAGACCGTCTTCTCCGGCCAGCGGCAGAGATCGTTGATCAGGCACACCTCGCAGCGCGGCTTGCGTGCGAGGCAGGTATAGCGGCCGTGCAGGATCAGCCAGTGATGCGCATGCAGCATGAACTCGGCCGGGATCACCTTTTCGAGGCCGAGCTCGACGTCGAGCGGCGTCTTGCCGGGCGCAAGTCCCGTGCGATTGCCGACGCGGAAGACATGCGTGTCCACCGCCATCGTGTGCTCGCCGAAGGCCATGTTGAGCACGACATTGGCGGTCTTGCGCCCCGCACCGGGCAATGACTCGATCTCCGCGCGCGTGCGCGGCACCTCGCCGCCGAAATCGCTGAGCACTTTTGCCGAGAGCGCGATGACGTTCTTGGCCTTGGTGCGATAGAGGCCGATGGTCTTGATGTAATCGCGCAAGCGCTCCTCGCCGAGGTCGAGCATCTTCTGCGGTGTATCGGCGACCTCGAACAACGCGCGCGTCGCCTTGTTGACGCCGGCATCGGTCGCCTGCGCCGACAGCACCACCGCGACCAGCAGCGTGAACGGGTTGACGTGCTCGAGCTCGCCCTTCGGCTCCGGATTGGCCTTGCGGAAGCGGCTGAACACCTCGCGGATCTCCGCCGGCGTCCAAGGTTTCATGGCCTTGAGCGATTTCTTGGCGGGAGCCTTCGGTTTCGCGACCGCCGCCTTTGCCTTTTTCTTCGGCACGGCGGCTTTGCGCGGGACCGGCTTGCGGGTGATTTTCGCCATGATCGGGATATACTGAGGGACGATGAGCACAGGCAACGAAATTGAGCGCAAGGCCTTTGAAGATCAGCACGAGGTGCAGATCTTCTCCGCGCTGCTGACGCCGCACCGCTCGCTGAACCGCACCGGCTTCCTCGCCGTGATGCTGTTCCTGAGCGTCGTCAGCTTTGCCACCGGCCTCGCCTTCCTGTTGAAGGGCGCCTGGCCCGTGCTCGGCTTCTTTGGTCTCGACGTGCTCGTGGTCTGGTGGGCCTTCAGGGTCAATTTCGGCACAGGGCGGGCGCGCGAGGAGATCACCGTCACGACCTCCGAGCTGCGGGTGCGGCGCATCAGCCATCGCGGTCAGGTCGCCGAATGGACCTTCAATCCGCTCTGGGTCCGCCTCGACATGGAAGTCGACGAGGATTTCGGCATCGAGCATCTCTACCTGATCTCGCGCGGCCACCAGATCCAGCTCGCGAGGTTCCTGGGACCTGAGGAAAAGGCAAGCTTTTACAAAGGCTTGGTTGAGGCACTGAACGCCGCCAAGCGTGGGCCGACCTACAATCCGGTCAGCTGATCCCGCGTCGGAAATCGGGTGGTTTCAGAGCCGCCCCTTTCCTACATTTACGGTTATGATGACACTCGCAATCCATGACCAGCGCCTGGCCAAGCCGGGCCCCCAGAACGCCGCGCTGCGGGATTACGATTCCGTGCGCCGGGCGATCGCGTTCATCTCGGAGAACTGGCGCGCGCAGCCGACCATCGAGGCGATGGCGGATGCGGCCGGCGTCACGCCCGACGAGCTGCACCATCTGTTCCGCCGCTGGGCCTCGATCACGCCGAAGGCTTTCATGCAGGCGCTCACACTCGACCATGCCAAGGGACTGCTGCGGGATTCCGCCAGCATTCTCGACGCCGCGCTCGACTCCGGCCTGTCAGGGCCGGGCCGGCTGCACGATCTCTTCGTCACCCATGAAGCGATGTCGCCGGGCGAATGGAAGAACGGCGGCGCGGGACTCACCCTGCGCTACGGCTTCCACCCCTCGCCGTTCGGCACCGCCATCGTGATCGCGACCGACCGCGGCCTCTCGGGCCTCGCCTTCGCCGATCATGGCGAAGAGAAGATCGCGCTCGCCGACATGACGCGGCGCTGGCCGAAGGCGACCTATGTCGAAGATCACGAAGGCACCGCGCCGCTCGCCGCGCGCATCTTCGACCCGAAACTCTGGCGGCCCGACCAGCCGCTGCGCGTGGTCCTGATCGGCACCGATTTCGAGGTGCGGGTGTGGGAGACGCTGCTGAAGATTCCGATGGGCCGCGCGGTGTCCTATTCCGACATCGCCTGCAACATCGACAGCCCGAAGGCCTCGCGCGCCGTCGGCGCGGCCGTCGGCAAGAACCCGGTCTCGTTCGTCGTGCCCTGCCACCGCGCACTCGGCAAGAGCGGCACGCTCACCGGCTATCACTGGGGCATCACCCGCAAGCAGGCGATGCTGGGCTGGGAAGCCGGGCGGGTCGGGGTGCAGTGATTTATTCAATGTCGTTCCGGGGCGATGCGGAGCATCGAACCCGGAACCTCGAGATTCCGGGTTCGCCCTCCGGGCGCCCCGGAATGACGGCGTCTATCAACCGACCAGCTATCGTAGGGTGGGCAAAGGCGCATAGCGCCGTGCCCACCATCTCTCTCAATCGCTGACGGAGCGTGGGCACGCTTCGCTTTGCCCACCCTACGAGAGCGCGTCTGCCGCGACGTTTAGCCCGCCAGATCCAGCTTCGACGCCACCGTCGAATCCGCATTCAGCCGGTAGATGATCGGCACGCCGGTGGCGAGTTCGCGCTTCAAAATGCCTTCCGGCGACAGCTTCTCCAGCACCATGATCAGCGCGCGCAGCGAGTTGCCGTGAGCGGCGACCAACGTGCGCTTGCCATTGAGCACCCCGGGCAGGATCTCTTGCACGTAGTACGGCAATGCGCGCGCGAGCGTGTCCTTCAGGCTTTCGCCGCCGGGCGGCGGCACGTCGTAGGAGCGGCGCCAGACATGCACCTGCTCCTCACCCCACTTCTTGCGCGCATCGTCCTTGTTGAGGCCGGAGAGATCGCCATAGTCGCGCTCGTTCAGCGCGAGGTCCTTCGAGGTCGGCAGGCCCTCCTGGCCGAGCTCGCCGAGGATGAGGTCGAGCGTGTGCTGCGCGCGCGTCAGCACCGAAGTGAAGGCGACGTCGAACACGAGGCCCTGCGCCTTCAACTTGCGGCCGGCTTCCTTGGCTTCCTTCACGCCGAGCTCGGTGAGGTCGGGGTCCTTCCAGCCCGTGAACAGGTTCTTCAGATTCCATTCGCTCTGGCCGTGGCGCACGAGCACGAGGAGACGTTCGCTCATTGACTGCTTTCCGTTGGGTTCGATCAGAAATCGGCGAGGCCGAGCACGTCGGCCATGGAGTAGTGCCCCGGCGCCTTGCCATGCGCCCACAGCGCCGCCTTGAGCGCGCCGTGCGCGAACAGCATGCGGTCCTCGGCCTGGTGCGACAGCGTCAGACGCTCGAACGGCCCAAGGAAGGTCACACTGTGGTCGCCGGCGACGGTGCCGCCGCGCAAGGAGGCGAAACCGATATTGCCCGGCCGGCGCGCGCCGGTGATGCCGTCACGGCCGCGCTCGGAATGTTCATCGAGGGTGACGCCGCGGCCGTTGGCCGCCGCCTGCCCCAGCATCAGCGCCGTGCCCGAGGGCGCATCGACCTTCATCCGGTGATGGGTCTCGACGATCTCGATGTCGAAGCTCTGGTCGAGCGCCTTGGCGACACGCTTGACCACGGCGGCGAGCAGATTGACGCCCAGGCTCATATTGCCCGACTGCACCACGACCGCGCGGTTGGTGACGCTCTTGATCACCGCATTGTCGGAACCGGACAGCCCGGTCGTGCCGATGACATGGACGAGGCCGCGCTCGGCGGCGATCGCGACATTGGCGATGGTCGCGGCCGGCACGGTGAAATCGAGGATGCCGTCGGCGTCCTTCGACATCGCCCAGAGATCGGCGGAAAGCTTGATGCCATTGGCCGGCAGGCCAGCGAGCACGCCGGCATCCTTGCCGAGCAGATCGGAGCCCGGCGCCTCCAACGCGCCCGCCAGCACCGCGCCTTTGCTCTCGGCAATCGCCCGCACCAGCGCGCGGCCCATCCGGCCGCCGGCTCCTGCAACAATCAAGCGCATGTCGGACATGGTGTAATCCCTTTCGGAGGCCGTTGTAGCGGGGGGATGCAGTTCCGGCAACCGAGGCCCACGAACACGCGGCATGCTCCCACCCTCCCCTGGAGGGGGAGGGTCGATCGCGCGCAGCGCGAGCGGGGTGGGGTGACGGTCCCTCCGCGACGAACAGTGCCCGAGTGGAGAGATCACCCCACCCCGTCACGCAATCTCGCTTCGCTCGATTACGTGCCGACCCTCCCCCTCCAGGGGAGGGCAAGAGAGCGCCTCAATCGAAATCTACGACTCCGACGGCTGCGGGCCGTCATAGCCCTCGATGATGATGAGGTCGGCGATCGAGTGCGGCGCGCGTACCTTGATGTTGGCCTGGTATTCCGGCGAGTTGTAGCAGGCGATTGCAGCCTCGTAGTTCGGGAATTCGATCACCACGTTGCGGGTCCGACTCTGGCCTTCGACGGAGGTGAAGCGGCCGCCACGGACGACATAATGGCCGCCGTGCTTCTTGAAGATCGCGAGATTGGCGACGGCGTAAGGCTTGTAGCCCTCGTCATTGCTCACATCGACGCGTCCGATCCAGTAGCCTTTTGCCATTCTTCTTCTCCCTTGGTGTCGGTGGTTAGCCGAGCGCCTGCGCGATCTCGGCGTGGATGGCGTCTGCGACAGATTTGGGGTCGGCAGCTTCCACCACCGGTCGCCCGACGACGAGATAATCGGCGCCCGCGGTGATCGCGCGGCCCGGCGTCATGATGCGCTTCTGGTCGCCGCTGGCCGCGCCCGCCGGGCGGATGCCGGGGGTGACGAGGCTCATCTGATGGCCGACGATTTTTCGCAGGGCTCCGACTTCTTCGGGCGAGGACACGAGGCCATCGACGCCGAGCACCTGCGCCTGCTGCGCACGCGCCTCGACCAGCTCGGAGACGCTGAGCCGATAACCGGCGGCGTGCAGATCATCGTCGTTGTAGGAGGTCAGCACCGTGACGGCGAGAATCTTCAGGCTGGCGCTGCCGCGGCCTTCGACGGCGCCCTTCATGGTCTGCGGATAGGCGTGCACGGTGACGAAGGTCGCGCCCAGCCTGGCCACGCTCTCCACACCGCGCGTCACCGTGTTGCCGATGTCGTGCATCTTGAGATCGGCAAAAACCTTCTTGCCCTTGTCGGCGAGCTTGCCGATCAGCGGCAGGCCGCCGGCATAGGCGAGCTGGTAGCCGATCTTGTAGAACGAGACGCTGTCGCCGAGCTTCGCGATCATCGCCTCCGCGGCATCAACGCTCGGCAGATCGAGCGCAACGATCAGGCGGTCTTTCGGGGCGATTTCGGCGGGCGTCATGTCACCTCACATCATGCGTTGGGAAACGTCGATCAACTGCGCGACCAGCTCCTTCAACGCGGCGATATCGCCCTCGTTCTTCAGCCGGTCCATATCGTCATAGGCCTGGTCGGCAAAGGCGAGCGCGAGCTGGCTGGCAATCACATTGGCGTGGCAGGAGGTCAGGATCAGCCGCAATGCCTGCAGCGCGCGGGCGGCACCTAACCGGCTCTGCGAAGCGCCGGCGAGTGCAAAGGTGCGATCGCGGAACACCGCCCCGCGCGCCTCGTGCAGATCGTGGACGCGGCTGACCCAGTCGATCGCGTTCTTGAGCAGCGGCGGCACCGAGGCATTGTATTCGGGCGAGACGATCAGCACGCCGTGATGCGCGCCGATCATGCGCTTCAGATTGATCGCGTTCTTGGGCACGCCGGACTTGGCCTGGAGATCGCCGTCATAGATCGGCAGCGGAAAATCGGCGAGCGAGATGCGGGTGACGTCGACGCCGGCCCGGGCGAACTCATAGGCTATGACCGCCGCCAGCTTCGCATTGTGCGAGCCGGTGCGCAGCGAGCCGGGAATGACCAGGATTTTAGGTGCGGACATCCGCTTCCATGCGTTCGGCGAAACGAGCCCGCCGCGCAAAGAGCAACGCCGGCGGAATTAGTCCTTGCGATACACCCAGACGCGGGCCGGCGGAAGGTTCATCCAGATCCGTTCCGAGGCCTCTGTGGACACGCCGGGCAGCGATTTCGGGATCGGCGGCACGACCGCATAGGTGAACTGGACGAAGGGCGCGCCGGGCGCCAGCGCCGTGAAGGCATCGCGAATGAGCCGCAGCCGCGTCAGCATCGGTTTCGTGACCAGCGGGAGGCCCGAGACAACCGCACCGGCGGGCGCGCCGAGCACGTTCCAGAGCGTGTCGCGGAGGCGGTAGGCATCGCCCTGTACGACCTTGGCTTGCGGGTAACGGTCGCGCAGCAGCGCGCAGAAGCCGGGATTGTATTCGACGAGGACGAGACGCTTCTGGTCGACACCACGCTCGATCAGCGCCGAGGTGATGGCGCCGGTGCCGGGCCCGAGCTCGACCACCGGTGCGTCGGAATCGACGTCGACGTAATGGGCCATGGTCCGGGCCAAGAGCTTGCCCGACGGCATCACCGCGCCCATGTGGAGGGGCTTTTCGATCCACGATCTCAGAAAGCGCACCTCGTCGTCGAGACGAGGCTTCTTCAACGCACGCGCGGACGATGGCAATGGCATGTCAGGACCGGACGGGACCGCGGGACGCGGCGTGTCAGAAAATGGTCATAAACAGGTATAGGCCGCAGGCGATACGGTCAAGCCGAGTCAGCCCGCCCGATTACCGAAGAAGTCCTTGACCTTGGCGAAGAAACCCTCGGATTCCGGCTGGGTGTTACCGGAGGAGAGCTTTTCGAACTCGGCCAGCAATTCCTGCTGCTTCTTGGTGAGGTTCTGCGGGGTCTCGACCACGACTTGGACGTACATGTCGCCGGTCTGGCGGGAGCGCAGCACCGGCATGCCTTTTGATGCAATGCGGAATCGACGGTTGGACTGGGTCCCGGCCGGGACCTTCACCTTGGCCTTGGCCTTGTCGATGGTCGGCACCTCGAATTCACCGCCAAGCGCGGCCGTCACCATCGAGATCGGCACCCGGCAATGCAAATCGGCGCCGTCGCGCTGGAAGAACTGGTGCTGGGCCAGCGACAGGAAGATGTAGAGGTCGCCCGGCGGACCACCACGGACGCCGGCCTCGCCTTCGCCGGCGAGCCTGATCCTCGTGCCATCCTCGACACCTTGGGGAATGTTGACCGAGAGCGTGCGCTCGCGGGTGACGCGGCCCTGGCCCGAGCAGGACGGGCAGGCGTCCTCGATCATCTGGCCACGGCCCTGGCAGCCCGGGCAGGTGCGTTCGAGCGTGAAGAAGCCCTGCGACTGCCGCACGCGGCCAGCGCCGCCGCAGGTCGAGCAGGTCTTCGGCTTGGTGCCGGCCTTGGCGCCGATGCCCGAGCAGGCCTCGCAGGTGACCGAGACCGGGATCTCGATCTGCGCGGTCTTGCCGCCAAAGGCTTCCTCGAGCGTGATCTCCATGTTGTAGCGCAGATCGGCGCCGCGCTCGCGGCCGCCGCGGCCGCGCTGTCCGGCCATGCCGAACAGATCTTCGAAAATGTCGGAGAAGGAGGAGGCGAAGCCTGCGCCGAAACCGGCGCCGCCGCCGCCCTGCTCGAAGGCCGCATGGCCGAAGCGGTCATAGGCCGCGCGCTTGTCCTTGTCCTTCAGGACCTCGTAGGCCTCGTTGATTTCCTTGAACTTGACCTCGCTGGTGTCGTCCCCGGGATTGCGGTCGGGGTGGAACTTCATCGCCAGCTTGCGGAAGGACGATTTCAGGACGGAATCGTCAGCGGAGCGTTCGACTTCGAGGGTTTCGTAATAGCAGCGCTTGGTGGACATGGCGGGCTCGGTCTATCCAATCGCGAGTCAAGTCGGAGCGAAACGATGTCGCCACGCGACCATATAGGCAGCCTTCCGCCTTGCGGCAGAGGGCGACACGGCGGCGTTGAGAATAACGGCTGGGAATTGATCGATCGTAACGGGGCTGACTTTAGAAGCGTCTTGGCCCATCCGTCCCGACACGACGGCCTCCCCCGTGAGGGAGGAGGCCGGTAGCGCGTGTGGGGTGCAAGCCGTCCGCATCATGACCCTCTCAGGGTTCAGGCGGACTTCTTGTTGTTCTTGTCGTCGTCGACTTCGGTGAACTCCGCGTCGACGACGTCGTCCTTGGCCGCGTCCTTCTTGGCGTCGGCCTCGGCCTGCTGCTTGTACATGGCCTCGCCGAGCTTCATCGAAGCCTGGGCCAGCGTCTGGGTCTTGGCCTTGATCGCCTCGGCATCGTCGCCCTTCAGCGCTTCCTTGAGGTCGCTGACGGCATCCTCGATGGCGCGGCGCTCGGTCTCGGCGACCTTCGAACCGTGCTCGGCAAGAGCCTTCTCGGTCGAATGCACCAGACCATCCGCCTCGTTCTTGGCGGTGACGGCCTCGCGGCGCTTCTTGTCCGCCTCGGCATTGGCCTCGGCGTCCTTGACCATCTTCTCGATGTCGGCTTCCGACAGGCCGCCCGAGGCCTGGATGCGGATCTGCTGCTCCTTGCCGGTCGCCTTGTCCTTGGCCGAGACGTTGACGATGCCGTTGGCGTCGATGTCGAAGGTCACCTCGATCTGCGGCATGCCGCGCGGAGCCGGCGGAATACCCATCAGGTCGAACTGGCCGAGCATCTTGTTGTCGGCCGCCATTTCACGCTCGCCCTGGAAGACGCGGATGGTGACGGCATTCTGATTGTCCTCAGCCGTCGAGAACACCTGGCTCTTCTTGGTCGGGATCGTGGTGTTGCGGTCGATGATGCGGGTGAACACGCCGCCCAGCGTCTCGATGCCCAGCGACAGCGGGGTCACGTCGAGCAGCAGCACGTCCTTGACGTCGCCCTGGAGCACGCCGGCCTGGATCGCGGCACCGATCGCCACGACTTCGTCCGGGTTGACGCCCTTGTGCGGCTCCTTGCCGAACAGCTGCTTCACGACTTCCTGGACCTTCGGCATGCGCGACATGCCGCCGACCAGCACCACTTCGCCGATCTCACCGGCAGTGACGCCGGCGTCCTTCAGCGCCTTGCGGCAGGGCTCGACGGTCTTCTGGATGAGGTCGTCGACCAGCGCCTCGAACTTGGCGCGGGTGAGCTTCATCGTCAGATGCTTCGGGCCGGTCTGGTCCGCGGTGATGAAGGGCAGGTTGATCTCGGTCTGCGTCGTCGACGACAGCTCGATCTTGGCCTTTTCAGCGGCTTCCTTCAGGCGCTGCAACGCGAGCTTGTCGTTGCGCAGGTTGATGCCCTGCTCCTTCTGGAACTCGTCGGCGAGATAGCCGACCAGGCGCATGTCGAAATCTTCACCGCCGAGGAAGGTGTCGCCGTTGGTCGACTTCACCTCGAACACGCCGTCGCCGATTTCGAGAATGGAGATATCGAAGGTGCCGCCGCCGAGGTCGTACACGGCGATCGTGCCGGCCTTGGTCTTGTCGAGGCCATAGGCGAGCGCGGCCGCGGTCGGCTCGTTGATGATGCGCAGCACTTCAAGGCCCGCGATCTTGCCGGCGTCCTTGGTCGCCTGGCGCTGGGCGTCGTTGAAGTAGGCGGGAACGGTGATGACGGCCTGGTCGACCTTCTGGCCGAGATGGGCTTCCGCGGTCTCCTTCATCTTCTGCAGGATGAACGCCGAGACCTGCGAGGGCGAGTAGGTCTGGCCGTCGGCCTCGACCCAGGCGTCGCCGTTGGAAGCCTTCACGATCTTGTACGGAACGAGCTTCTTGTCCTTCTCGACCATCGGGTCGTCGTAGCGGCGGCCGATCAGGCGCTTCACTGCGAAGAACGTACGCTCGGGATTGGTAACGGCCTGGCGCTTGGCAGGCTGGCCGACGAGGCGCTCACCGTCGTCCGTCACGGCGACGATCGAAGGCGTCGTGCGCATGCCTTCGGAATTCTCGATAACTTTGGCGTTTTTGCCATCCATCACGGCGACGCACGAGTTCGTGGTGCCGAGGTCGATCCCAATGACCTTTCCCATGGTCCTGATATCCTTCTTTTTGCGGCAGGTTGGCTGGGCCCAGAAGGCACCCGAACCGAAACCCCCTAAGATCAAACATCCGCGATATTGCGATGATTGAGGCTCATATAGGAGGGGGGGAGGGGGCCGCAAGGACCGAAGCAACGTTTCGGCCGTGAAAACATTGGGTTTTAGGAGCTGATATCCGGGCTCAACCGCCCTTGCGGGTGAGGAAATATTAACAGGTCGGTCGATCCGCACGCCCCGGCCCGGCAACCCGCCACACCCTGTTACGGCGGGGCCAAACCCGCTAAAAGGCGGGCCGGCCGACAGCCGCGCAAGGCGGCTTCGCGCGACAATGCGGCCCGGTGGAAGACCATCGAACGGCCTCAATGTGAACCAATCAGAGTGCCCATGAAGCTGATCCGCCCCCTCGCCGCGCTCGCCTTTCTCATCGCCTCCGCGCTTCCGGCCCTGGCTGCCGACGCCGTCTTCCCGCCCGGCCTGCGCCTCGGCATGGTGCCGCTGGTCGGCCTCAGCACGGCAAAAACCTTTCCGGGCTTCGAGAGCGAGGACGGCAGCGTCAAGGTGCTGATCACCGAGCTGCCGCCGGCGGCCTATGGCGAGGTCGTGAGCGCCTTCAACTCCAATCCGGCCGGCGCTGGCGGCGTCAAGCAGGACAAGATCGAGAGTCCCGCGGGCCTTGCCTATTTCACCACCGAGAGCGGCAAGGCCGGCGAGACCCCGGTGAAGCGCTACTCGATGATCGTGCCGGGCGCCGGCTTCTCCGGCTATGTCGCGGTGCAGATCCCGGAGAATGCGACCAAGATCTATACCGACGAGGCGGTGCGGCAGATGTTTGCGAGCGCCACGACCCGCAAGCAGGTCTCGGCCGAAGAGCAGATCGCGCTGATGCCGTTCAAGATCACCGATCTCGCCGACTTCAAGGACATCCGCACGCTGGCGCCGGGCTCGAGCATCATCCTGGCCGACGGCAACGAGAGCGCAGGCTATGAGTCGAAGCCGTTCATGATCCTCGGCCTGATCGGCGCCACACCGCAAGCCGCCGACGACCGCGCCCGCTTCGCCCAGGAGGCCGCGCTGCAGATCCCCGGCGTGCGCGAATCCCGCGTCACCATGTCGGAGCCGATCCGCATCAACGGCCAGCAGGGTTTTGAGACCCGGATCGACGGCGTCAGCGGCAAGGACAAGACGCCGGTGACCGTGGTGCAGTGGATCCGCTTCTCCAGCGGCGGCGCCTCGCTGCGCATCATCGCCAGCGCCCCGCGCGACCAGTGGCAAGCCGCCTTCACCCGCTTCCGCGCCGTGCGCGACGGGATTCAGCCGAAGGGGTAGGCGACACGCGGCATACTCAGTGTCGTCCCCGCGAACGCGGGGACCCATACCGCGTGATTTCGCGATTGTGGTCGGTCGCAGTACCAACGAAGAGCCTTCGCCAAACATCTCCCTGGGGGTATGGGTCCCGGATCGGCGCGCGCCTGCGGGCGCGCTTGTCCGGGACGACAGTGATGTTGGGGCTGGCAGCCCAACCCCTCACCAATACCGGCTGCATTTTCGGGCTTCTGTTCGTATACGAACGGAACTAGGCTTCCCTCCCGTTGGATCATCCTGGAGGGAGACGAACGATGCTGGATCGGCGACAAATCCTCGCGGCGCTTGGAACGACGGCGCTGGCAACCCTCGCGCCAACCGCGCTGCCTGCAGCGACATCGATCAAGCCGGACGATGCGTCCGCGCTGCTCGTGATCGACGTGCAGAACTGCTTCCTGCCCGGCGGCAGTCTCGCAGTGAAGGAAGGCGAGCAGGTGGTGCCCGTCATCAACAGAATCGCAAAAGCATTTTCGAACGTGGTGATGACGCAGGACTGGCACACGCCCGGCCACGTCTCGTTTGCGTCAGTCCACTCCGGCAAGAAGCCCTTCGAGACCATCGATCTTCCTTACGGCAAGCAGGTGCTGTGGCCGGACCATTGCGTGCAAGGCACCGATGGCGCCGCGTTGTCGAAGGACCTGTCGATCCCGCACGCCGAGCTCATCATCCGCAAGGGCTTTCACAAGGACGTCGACAGCTACTCGGCCTTCCTCGAAGCCGACGGCAAGACCTCGACGGGTCTCGCCGGCTACCTGAAGGGCCGCAAGATCAAGCGCGTCTTCGTCGCTGGCCTTGCGACGGACTTCTGCGTCGCCTGGACCGCGCTGGACGCGCGCAAGGCCGGCTTCGAGGTCCATGTGGTGGAAGACGCCTGCCGCGGCATCGACACCCAGGGCTCGCTGGCAAAGGCCTGGGCCGACATGGCCAAGGCCGGCGTGAAGCGGATTCAGTCGAGCGATATTGCGGTGAGCGCGTAGGTGCCAATCAGTCATTCCGGTTCGATGCGCAGCATCGAACCCGGAATGACGTCAACACTTAGTTCGTCGCGCCGCTCGACTCGTTGTTGTTCGCCGCAGGCGCGGCCTTCGCGCCGCCCTTGGCGACGCCGACGAGGGCCGGACGCAGCACGCGGTCGCCGATGGTGTAGCCGGCCTGCATGATCTGCACCACGGTGCCCGACGGCACCGACGCATCAGGCACCTCGTACATCGCCTGGTGGAAGTTCGGGTCGAACTTCTGGCCCAACGGATCGAGCTTCTTCACGCCGTGCTTTTCCAGCGCATTGAGCAGCGAGCGCTCGGTGAGCTCGACGCCCTCGATCAGCGAGATCAGGCCGGGATCGGCGGTGGCACGGGCCTCGGCCGGAACGGCATCGAGCGCGCGCTGGAGATTGTCGGCGATGTCGAGCACGTCGCGGGCAAAACCGGTGATGCCGTAGAGGCGGGCGTCAGCGACCTCCTTGGTGGTGCGCTTGCGCAAATTCTCCATCTCGGCCAGCGTCCGCAGCATGCGGTCACGCGCCTCGGCGGCTTCCTTCTGCAACATTTCGACCGAGCCGGGCTCGGGATCGTCGGGCATGATGTAGGGTTTTGACACCACGGGCTCGCCGGTCGCTGCAGTCGTGTCTTCGGGTTGCCGGTCTTGCTCGGTCATCGGCTCTAATCTCGAACTCGTTTCCAGGGATTGTTGGCCCGGATATCGTGCCTAAGCGCGCGAAAATCAAGCGCCCGTGATCGGCGCAAATGCCGGTCAGCCCCCCAGAAGGCGGCTGACGATGCGGGCGGCATAGTCCACGGTCGGGATCACGCGGGCGTAATTCAGCCGCGTCGGCCCGATCACGCCCAAAACACCGACGATGTGGCCGGCGGCATCCCGATACGGCGAGATGATGGTGGAGGAGCCCGACAGTGAAAACAGCTTGTTCTCCGAACCGATGAAGATGCGCACACCCTCGGCGGTCTCGGCGCGGCCGAGCAGGTCGATCACGCCGCGCTTGGTCTCGAGATCGTCGAACAACAGGCGCACCCGTTCCAGATCCTCCAGCGCGTGCAGATCTTCCAGCAGATTGGCGTGGCCGCGGACGATGAGCTGGCGGTCCTCGCTCTCGCCGCCCGACCAGCTGGCGATACCGGCCGAGATCACTTTCTGTGTCAGCTGATCGAGCTCGGCGCGGGCTTGTCCGAGCGCGGTTTCGAGCTCGAGCCGCGCCTCGGCCAGGGTCCGGCCGCGAATCCGGGCATTGAGGAAATTGCCGGCTTCGGTGATCGCGGACGATGGAACTCCCGGCGGCAGCGTCAGCACGCGGTTTTCGACCTGGCCGTCCTCGCCGACCAGGATCACCAGCGCTTTTTCCGGTTCCAGGCGGACGAATTCGATGTGCTTGAGCCGGGCATTGGATTTCGGCGTCAAAACCACCGCCGCGGCGCGGGTCAGGCCCGACAGGCGCGTCAGCGCCTGGTCCAGCGCCGCCTCGACCGACTGGGCCTGGCCGACCGTGGCAAGCTGGCTCTGGATCGACTGCCGTTCGGCCTCGGTGAGATCGCCGACCTGCATCAGGGCGTCGACGAAGAAGCGCAGGCCGAGTTCCGTCGGCAGCCGGCCCGCCGAGGTGTGCGGGGCATAGATCAGGCCGAGCTGTTCCAGGTCCGCCATGACGTTGCGGACCGAGGCCGGCGACAGCGGCATGGCGATCAGGCGGGAAATGTTGCGCGAGCCGACCGGCTCGCCGGTCGCGAGATAGCTTTCGACAATTTGACGAAAGATGTCGCGGGAACGCTCGTTGAGCTGGGCGAGGCCTGCGCGCGGCGCGATCAGATGGATCGGATCGTGTTGGGCCACAGACGGTAACTCCTCTCAGATGCTCATAATTTGTCCATCCGGGACGGTTCTGACAAGCGTGGCGTTTGCGGGGTGGAAAACCGGGGGCGAACAAGCGCCGATCTTCCCCCTTGCCGCATACCCTCACCCCCCCTACAAGCACCGCGAACAGCCCTTTTCCGAGAGTTTTGGAGGATTTCCCATGCGGCCAAGCCGCCGTGCGCCCGACGAATTGCGCCCCGTGACGCTGGAGCGCGGCGTGGTCAAATATGCGGAAGGCTCATGCCTGGTGAAATTCGGCGACACCCATGTGCTGGTCACCGCCACGCTGGAAGACCGCCTGCCGCCGTGGCTGAAGGGCCAGGGCCGCGGCTGGGTCACCGCCGAATACGGCATGCTGCCGCGCGCGACCTCCGAACGCACCCGCCGCGAGGCCTCCGCCGGCAAGCAGAGCGGCCGCACGGTCGAGATCCAGCGCCTGATCGGCCGCTCGCTTCGCACCATCGTCGACCTCGAAGCGCTCGGCGAGCGCCAGATCACGGTCGATTGCGACGTGCTCCAGGCCGACGGCGGCACCCGCACGGCCTCGATCACCGGCGCCTGGGTCGCGCTCGCCGACTGCATCAGCTGGATGAAGGCGCGCAACATGATCAAGGCCAACGTGATGCGCGACAACGTCGCCGCGATCTCCTGCGGCATCTACAATGGCACGCCGGTGCTCGATCTCGACTATGCCGAGGATTCGGAAGCCCAGACCGACGCCAATTTCGTCATGACCGGCGATGGCCGCATCATCGAGGTGCAGGGCACCGCCGAACGCGAGCCGTTCACGGAAGCAGAGTTCCTGGCGCTGATGGCGCTGGCGCGCAAGGGCGTCGCGCGTCTCGTGGACTTGCAGAAACTGGCTGTCGCGTAGTCAATAGGCCCATGCACCGCCGAATCACCGGAAAGCTCGTCATCGCCACCCACAATCCCGGCAAGCTCGCCGAGATGAAGGAGCTGCTTGCGCCGTACGGGATCGAGGCGGTGTCGGCCGGTGAGCTCGGCCTGGATGAGCCCGATGAGACCGGCAACGACTTCCGCAGCAACGCCGCGATCAAGGCGATCGCGGCCGCGCGCGCGACCAGGCTTCCGGCCTTCGCCGATGATTCCGGTATCGTCGTCGACGCGCTCGACGGCGCGCCCGGCATCTACAGCGCGCGCTGGGCCGGTCCGACCAAGGATTTCAACGCAGCGATGGCGCAGATCGAGCGGCTGCTGCAGGAACGGGGCGCTGCCGCCCCTGACAAGCGCACCGCGCATTTTGTCTCCGCGCTCTGCGTGGCCTGGCCCGACGATCATCTCGAAGAGGTCGAGGCGCGCGTCGACGGCACGCTGGTGTGGCCGCCGCGCGGCACCGCCGGTTTCGGTTACGACCCGATGTTCCTGCCTGATGGTCATGCGCGCACCTTCGGCGAGATGGAAAGCATCGAGAAGCACGGCCTGCCGCCGATCGGCCTCGGCCTGTCGCATCGCGCCCGCGCCTTCGTGAAACTGGCGGAGATCTGCCTTGAGCCGCGCTAAGGAAGCTTTTGGCGTCTATGTGCACTGGCCGTTCTGCCTGTCGAAGTGCCCGTATTGCGACTTCAACAGCCATGTCCGCCACGCCGCGATCGACGAGGCGCGCTTTGCCTCCGCCTTCGCGCGCGAGATCGCAACGACCGCCGAGCGCGCGCCCGGCCGCGAGGTCACCTCGATCTTCCTCGGCGGCGGCACGCCGTCGCTGATGCAGCCTTCAACCGTCGGCGCGGTGCTCGATGCCATCGGCAAGCACTGGACCGTCGCAGGCGATGTCGAAGTGACGCTGGAAGCGAATCCGACCAGTGTCGAAGCCACGCGCTTTGCCGGCTATCGCTCAGCCGGTGTCAACCGCGTCTCGCTCGGCGTGCAGGCGCTTGATGATGCCTCGCTGAAGGCGCTGGGCCGCATGCACAGCGCGCGCGAGGCGCTCGATGCCGTCGCCATCGCGCGCCGCTCGTTCGACCGCTATTCGTTCGACCTGATCTACGCCCGCCCCGACCAGACGCCGGCGATGTGGGCCGACGAGCTGCGTCTGGCGATCAGTGAAGCGGCCGAACATCTGTCGCTCTATCAATTGACGATCGAGGAAGGCACGCCGTTCTTCGGCCTGCACCAGGCCGGCAAATTGAAGACGCCGGACGAAGCCGTCTCGCGCGCGCTCTACGACGTCACGCAGGAAACCTGCGACAAGCTCGGGCTACCCGCCTACGAGATTTCCAACCACGCGCGGCGCGGCGCCGAGTGCCGGCACAATCTGGTCTACTGGCGCGGCGAGGAATATGCCGGCATCGGCCCGGGCGCGCATGGCCGCCTCGACATCGACGGCGTGCGCCATGCCACCGCCACCGAGAAGCGCCCCGAAGCCTGGCTGATGCGGGTCGAGACCAACGGCCATGGCGTCGTCACCGACGATCTCCTCAACAGCGAGGAGCGCGCCGACGAATTTTTGCTGATGGGATTGCGCCTCGTCGAAGGCATCGACCCCGAGCGCTACAAGGCCCTCTCCGGCCGCCCGCTCGACCCCAAGCGCATCGCGTTGTTGCGCGAAGAGGGCGCGATCACGGTCGATACGACGGGACGGTTGCGCGTGACGAGCAGCGGTTTCCCGGTGCTGGATGCGGTGGTTGCGGATCTGGCGGCGTAGCGAGATCTTGTAGCCCGGATGGAGCGAAGCGTAATCCGGGACGGTCTCGCCGCGCGGAAAGAACCCCGGATTTCGCTGCGCTCCATCCGGGCTACGAAACCACTAGGCCCCAAAACTCTTCGGCGAGCCCGCCACCGCAACACCACCACCCGTCGTCACCTTCATCACCGCGAGGCCGCGCTCATTGGTGCCGTCGGCGCGGAAGCGGAACAGGCCGTCGATGCCGGCGAAGCCGGAGGGGTTGGTGAGCACATCGAAGGAGAAGCGCTGGCCGCCTTGCGTGCGCGCCAGCGCGGCGACCAGCGCGACCGCATCATAGGCGAGTGTCGCGGTGCGGATCGGCTCCGCGCCGTACTTCGTGCGGTAGCGGCCGGCGAAAGCGCGGAAGCCGGCCGGATCGGGCGCGGCATAGAGGCCGCCCTGCAGCGCCGCGCTCGCATAGACGCGCGGATTGTCCCACAGGCCGGTGCCGAGCAGCTGGATGTTGCGCAAATTCGCGCCCGCCGCGGTCATCGCATCCGCGACCGTCACCACCGCATCGCCGTCGTCGGCAATGAACAGCGCATCCGCACTGCCGAGCTGCTGCGCCACGGTCCGGGCCGGGGTGGCGCGATCGGCGCCGTATTTCTCGAACGCGACGATGCGCCCGCCGCGCCGCGGCACCGCCGCCTTCACGGCGGCCTCGACGACATTGCCATAGGCGTTATCGGGCAGCAGCACGGCAAAGGAGCGCTTCCCGATGCTGGCCGAATATTCGACGATGCGGTTGACGTCGGACTCCGGCAGGAACGAGAGCAGATAGACGCCACGGCCGGCGATGCTGGAATCGGTCGAGAACGCGATCACCGGGATGTTGCGGGCGCGCGCGACCTGCGCCACCGCCGGCACCGATTGCGCGAACAGCGGCCCCAGGATGATCTCGGCGCCCTCCTCGACAGCCTGCTGCGCGCCGGCCTGAGCGCCCTGCGGGCTGCCATTGTCGTCCTTGATCAGCAGCTGGATGTTCGGGTTCTGGAACTCGGCCAGCGCCATCTCGGCGGCATTGCGCATGGACTGCGCGGCGAGACCCGCATTGCCCGCGGCCGAGAGCGGCAGGATCACCGCAACCTTGACCCCGCCGCTGCCGGCGGTCGTCGCCTGTTGCGGGGGACCTGCCGGCTGGGCCGGCGGCGCAGAGGAGCTCGAGAACGGATTGGAGAACTGGCTGAGGCTCTGCTGCACGCCGGCGCAGGCCGACAGCAGCGGCGTGCCGAGCAGCAGGCCGAGCGCGCTCCGCCGGGTCGCGCCCGATGACAGGGGCCCCGGAACGGGAGATTTTGGATGACGCGGGCCCAGCATGACAGCTTCTCTTCCGGCCGGCTCTCGCCAGCCGGTCACAACATTCTTTGCCGCGACACAAGCCGCGGATTCAGGCATAGTGTCGGCAAATAGTTAACCAAAACAAAAGGATAATGACCGCTTAACGCGGCTACCTTCCCGTCCCGGCCAGCTGTTCGCCGTTCGTCGCGTAGCATCAAGGCGGCGTTTCCGTCGCGAATATGGCACGGGAGCCCTCACTCCCCCTCGACGTGACCTTGGGTCGATCACATTCCCGTCCGTTCCTCGCCCCTCACCTCGGCACGATCTTTTCGAAGAGCAGTTCCCAGCCATGGGGATCGTGCCTAAGTTGACTTCATTATGCGCGCAAAGCCGGCCCCGATAAATACGCCTGAAGACCCAGACGCCGCCCCACGCGGCTTCTCCATCGATGCCCATCGGCTCCCGGCCCCGAAAGCGGCGCCGGGCCTCCACCTGGTCGCGACCCCCATCGGCAATCTCGGCGATATCACCTTGCGCGCGCTGCAGACGCTCGCCGGCGTCGACGTGATCGCCTGCGAGGACACCCGCATCACGCGCCGCCTGACCGAGCGCTACGACATCGCAGCAACGCTCAGGCAATATCACGAGCACAACGCCGAAGCCGCGCGCCCGAAGATCCTGGAGGCGCTGGCGCAGGGCGGTTCGGTGGCGCTGGTATCGGATGCCGGCACGCCGCTGATCTCCGATCCCGGCTTCAAGCTGGTGCGCGAGGTCTGCGCCGCCGGCCACGCGGTTTATGCGCTGCCCGGCCCGTCCTCGGTGCTGGCGGCGTTGTCGGTCGCAGCCCTGCCGACCGACCGCTTCTTCTTCGAAGGCTTTTTGCCGGCGAAATCCGCCGCGCGGCGCAGCCGCCTTGCCGAGCTCGCCCGCATCGATGCGACGCTGGTGATGTTCGAATCCGGCAACCGCGTGCAGGATACGCTGGCGGAGCTCGCCGAGATCATGGGGGCGCGCGAGGCCGCGATCTGCCGCGAACTGACCAAGCTGCACGAGGAGATTTCGCGCGCGACGCTGCACGAGCTGGCGCGCGACGCTGCGACCCTGGAGACGCGCGGCGAATTCGTGCTGGTGATCGCTCCGCCCGCGCCCGATGCCGAGGTGCTGACATCGGATGCGCTCGACGATCTCCTGCGCGAGCAGCTCGCCGCGCATAGCGTCAAGGATGCCGTTGCGCACGCCGTCGCGCTATCGGGCCGGCCGCGCCGCGAGGTCTATGCCCGCGCGCTCGAGCTCGCAAAAGATCTGCGGGGCGACGATGGCGAAGGCTGAAGTGCCGGCGGAACCGAAAGTCGCCGCGCCCGAGCGCGTCGCCGCGTTCCGCACCGGCATCTCCGCGGAAAGCCGCGCCGCCGCCTATCTCATGGCCAAGGGCTACCGCATCCTGGCAAAGCGCTACCGCACGCCGCATGGCGAGATCGACCTCGTGGCGCGCCGCCGCAACCTGATCGCCTTCGTCGAGGTCAAGGCACGCGCCAGCCTCGATGACGCCGCCTACGCCGTCACGCCCCGCCAGCAGCAACGCATCATCAACGCCGCCCAAGGCTGGCTCGTGGCGCATCCCGAGCATGCCGAATTCGAATTGCGATTCGACGCCATGCTGATTGCGCCGCGCTCGCTTCCGCGCCATGTGTTGGCGGCATTCGACGCCTCGACCTGAAAGGCAGACCATGAAACTGAACGTCGCCGTCCAGATGGACCCCATCGCCCGCATCAACATCAAGGGCGATTCCACCTTTGCGCTGCTGCTGGAGGCGCAGAAGCGCGGCCATGGCCTGTCCTACTACACGCCCGACAAGCTCTCGATGGTCGGCGAGGAGCTGGTCGCGCCGGTGCAGCTTCTGACCGTGCGCGACGAGCCCGGCGATCATTTCACCCTCGGTGAGCCCAAGCGCGAGGCGCTCAACGGTTTCGACGTGGTGCTGCTGCGCCAGGACCCGCCGTTCGACCTCGCCTACATCACCTCGACGCACTTCCTGGAGCGCATCCACCCGAAGACGCTGGTGGTCAACGACCCGGCCTCGGTGCGCAACGCGCCGGAAAAACTGTTCGTGATGAATTTTCCGCAGCTGATGCCGCCGACGCTGATCTCGCGCGATCTCGATGAGATCAACGCGTTCCGCGACCAGCACGGCGCCGTCGTGATGAAGCCGCTGCACGGCCATGGCGGCGCGGCGGTGTTCCGCGTGATGCCGCAGGACATGAATTTCGGCTCGCTGTTCGACATGTTCTCGGTGACGTTCAAGGAACCCTGGGTGATCCAGCAGTTCATCCCCGAGGTGAAGCACGGCGACAAGCGCATCATCCTCGTCAACGGCGAGTTCGCCGGCGCGGTGAACCGCGTGCCGGCCGCCGACGATCTCCGCTCCAACATGGTGCGCGGCGGCGCGGCGCAGGAGACCGAGCTCACCCCGCGCGAGCGCGAGATCTCCGCCACCGTCGGCCCGGCGCTGCGCGAGAAGGGCCTGCTGTTCGTCGGCATCGACGTCATCAACGGCAACCTCACCGAGATCAACGTGACCTCGCCCACCGGCATCCGCGCCATCGCGCGGCTCGGCGGCCCTGACGTGGCGGCGAAGATCTGGGACGTGATCGAGCAGAAGCGGAAGAAGTAGCTTCGTCGCCGCTCTCGTAGCCCGGATGGAGCGCAGCGTAATCCGGGATCTGCGCGCGTGGTGGGATTGTTCCCGGATTGCGCTTCGCTCCATCCGGGCTACACGTTCAGCCGCAGAATCCGCGGGCGCGACGGACTGTATCGGACGGATACAGCCCGAACGCCGAGCGGTACGACGCAGCAAATCGGCCCATGTGGGTAAAGCCCCACTTCAATGCGACCTCGCTGACCGGAAGCAGATTCTCCGGTCGCGACAGCTCATCGTGAATCGCCTCGAGGCGAATGCGTCGCAGATAAGCGACGGGCGTCGTCCCGTGGATCCTGCGAAATCCTGACTGCAGCAACCGGCTGCTGATCCCGACGTTGCCGGCAATATCCGCGATCGTCAGCGGCAGATGAAGATTGGCCCGCATGTATTCGACAGCGCGCCTGATGTGGCGCGGCGGCGCGTCCAATGGCTGGCGGTTCAAGCGGTCGATCAGTCGATGAGGAACATTTTCTAGGATCAGCTGCATCGCCGCTTCCGAGAGTAAGGCGCTGGCTTTCGGAGAGCGCGCCAGGATCCCGTCATACAGGCCGGCCGCACTGGCACGGACGAGCTGATAAAGGATTTGCCCCGCGCTGGTCGACAAGTCGAGCTTCGGCGTCAGATCGAGATCTTCCAGTGCCGCGTTTCCGAACGTCGCAGACAGCGCCTTGGTCACCACATCGGTGTGCAACGTCAGCGTGACACTCGAATATCTGCCGTCCACCGCTTCGACGCTCTGCTCCTGCAATCGCGGAAGCGATACGACCGCCACTTCGGAGGATGTTCGCTGGACGCTCTTTCCCGCAATGAGCATGTCGGCCTTGCCGGCGTTCAGCAGGCTGATCGCAAGCTCGCCGCCTGAATCGCCGTACGAATAGCGCCAGTCCCAACCTGCGGACAGCTCCGCCCGCACGACGTCCATGCCGGCTCCGACTGCAACATCCGCCTGCCAGCGGAATGAACCGTCGGGCTTCGGCGCGGAGTGCGCGTTGATCCCGTGAGGGCGGAGCATCTCAAGCAACGCCTGAAACGACGACCCCGATCGTGCGGGAGATGCGGCGAGTATATCTTCGGCCATGCGCTATCCATCGTTCGGGGCGTCCGCTCGTGCGGTAGATGCATCACCACGCTAGCACAATTTCGGTGAATTCAGGTCGGGCGCCCGCGCGCGATATCCGATTGCCGCACCAGACATCCAGATCGCGCAATCGCGCCGCGACGGGCAGGCCAGAATCCGAACGCCTCCATCCCGAATGCGCCGGCGTGCATGGACTTGCGGCGCGGTTGGCCTAAATCCCCCCGACTGCCTCAAACAGGTAATGAAAGCATGCTGACAAGAACAATTTGCGCGCTCGCGCTGATGGCCCTTTCGTCGATGCCGGCGCGGGCCGAGAGCTGCGCAGACCACTACCAGAGCAGCGGCGTTCCGCTGGTGACGGGCACGACCCACAAGGTCTGGATGATCTTCCCGTCCGTCAGTCCCAGTGCCACTCTCGACAAAGTCTCCCGCGCCGTTCTGGCGGAGGGCTTTGTCGACGTGAACGTAGACAAGGCGCTGGGGACGCTGACCACGCAACAGGAGACCACCGGATCCGGACGGCCGCAGACGTTGCGCGTCGTCGTTCGCAAGGAGGGCAAAGGCAGCCGCGTCGATGCGGTGTTCATCATGCCGCCGGGCCAGGTGGCGCCAGGCATCAGCAACAATCTCTGCCGCGTCGTGGATGCGGCCGGCCGGTAGATCCGTCCAACCGTGAACTCGCGAATGAAACAGGAAATCCCAATGCGCATCGATCACGTCTTGAAAGTTGTCTTGATGACCGGCACCGGCACCCTGATGCTTTCGGCCTCCGCGATGGCCGCTCCGTTGCAGAGCGTCGTGGGAATCACGGGCGGAGTTCCGGCGCTGACCGAGAAGGTCTGGTGCCGTTACGGACCGTGCTATGACAACGGCGCCGGTGTCGGCGGACTGGTCGGCGGCCTCATCGGGGGTGCTATCGCGGCCGGTGCGGCCACTGCTGCCGCGCAGCAGGAAGCCGCGGCCGCCCAGCAGCACGCCGCCTCATGCGCCCAGCGTTACCGCTCCTACGATCCGGCATCGAACACCTACGCGGCAAAGGACGGCCGGCGGTATCCCTGCCAGTAAGGCTTGGAGCGCGTCGCGCCGGGCTACGAAGCCGCAGCGCCCCGCCGTCGTCCCGGCGAAGGCCGGGACCCATAACCACAGGCCTTGGTTTGGCGAAGACTCGTCGTTGGTACTTCTATCGCCCATAATCGAAACATTCGCGGTATGGGTCCCGGCCTTCGCCGGGACGACACCGGTGATGTGGCGTGATGTTTCCATCTTACGACCATGGTCGTGCAGCTCCGAACATACGCGCCACTAACCACCCGTTCACCATGATGCCCCGCGCCTCATCCAAACGCGCGATCCGGCATGCGTGAATCTACGGGGCCGCTGGCCGACTGAATAACGCCACGTTCACCATCTGCCGAAAACCAGCATCGTGACCGGCCGGCGCGTTCGGGCTCGCAACAACCCTTATACTTTTACTCCCTACTCATCGACGCAGGGGAACCCGCCAGGTGCGGTTCGAGTGACCCGCGTAAGAGTAAAAGCGTATGAACACCGCACGCATTGTCGTTCTCGTCATCGCGCTGGGCGCCGGCGGCGTCGCTGCGTATCTGGCGAGCGGGTATCAGAATGCACCCGCGCCCGTCGCGCCCGTCGCCGAGAAGCTGCCGACGGTCGAGGTTCTCATTGCGAAGAACGACATCCAGCTCGGCCAGGCCGTAAAGCCTGACGACCTGCAATGGCAGTCCTGGCCGGCGGCGACCGCGAGCAGCGCCTTCATCCGCCGCGACGCCAGGCCCGACGCGCAGATGCAGATCGCCGGCGCGATCGCACGCGTCCCGTTGATGCAGGGCGAGCCGATCCGTGAGCAGAAGCTGGTGAGGGCCGAAGGCTCCGGCTTCATGGCGGCGATCCTGCCCTCGGGCATGCGGGCCGTCTCCACCGAGATTTCCGCCGAGACCGGCGCCGGCGGCTTCATCCTGCCGAACGACCGCGTCGATGTCGTCCTGACACGCCGCCTGAAGAATCCCGACCCCAGCGGCGCAACCGCCGGCAACGACCTCATCGTGTCCGAGGTCATCCTGTCCAATATCCGCGTGCTCGCGATCGACCAGGCGCCGAAGGAAAAGGACGGCCAGACCGCCGTGATCGGCAAGACCGTCACGCTCGAGCTCAAGCCCGATCAGGTCGCGACGCTGTCGGCCGCGCGCCACGGCGGCACGCTCCAGCTCGCGCTGCGCAGCATCGTCGATGTCAACGCAACCGAACTCACGGTCGAGGATCAGGCGGCCAAGCGTTCCGACGGGGTCAACGTGATCCGTTACGGGGTGCAGGTGCGGCAACTGACGTCACAGAAGTGATGGGGATAGCATGAACTACGGGGATGATCGGACGGGCCTGCGCATTCGGGGGAATCGCGCAAGCACGTTCTGGACGGGGGCGATGCTGATGCTGGGGCTGCTCGCAGCCCCCGACATGGTCAGCGCTGCTGCAGATGCGCCGGTCGGCGACCAGGCACCGATGCAGGTGCCGGATCTCGGTGTGTGGACGGTCGGCTCGATCGCGCCGGCGAAGACGCGTTTTCTCTCGCTTGGCGTCGGCAAATCCGTCGTCATCGACCTGCCGCGCGAGGTCAAGGACGTGCTGGTGGCCGATCCCAAGATCGCCAACGCGGTGATCCGCTCGGCCCAGCGCGCCTACATCATCGGCGGCCAGGTCGGCCAGACCAACGTCGTGTTCTTCACCGCCGACGGCCAGCAGGTCGCCGCCTACGACATCGCGGTGAAACGCGACCTCAACGGCATGCGTTCGGCGCTGCGCCAGTCGCTGCCGGGCGTGCAGATCGAAGGCGTCGGCGACAGCGTGATGCTGACCGGCTCGGTGTCGAGCCCGGTCGAGGCCCAGCAGGCCGGCGACGTCGCCGCCAAGCTCGTCGGCGGCTCCGAGAAGGTCGTCAACAACATCGTCGTGCGCGGCCGCGACCAGGTGATGCTCAAGGTCGTCGTCGGCGAAGTGCGCCGCGACATCGTCAAGCAGCTCGGCGTCGATCTCAGCGCCAGCCTGAACGCCGGCACCGCCGTCGTGAATTTCAACAACTCCAATCCGTTCTCGGTCTCCGGCGGCCCGCTCGTCAGCAGCAACGGGCTCGGTGTTACTGGCCTTGCAAAAGGCGTGGCAACCGTCAACGCCACGATGCGCGCGATGGAAAGCGCCGGCGTGATGCGGACGCTGGCCGAGCCGAGCCTGACGGCGATCTCCGGCGAGTCCGCCACTTTCATCGCCGGCGGCGAATTCCCGATCCCTGCGGGCTATTCCTGCGATCCGGTCACCCACGTCTGTACCACCCAGATCACCTACAAGAAGTTCGGCATCTCCCTGAACTTCACACCGGTCGTGCTCAGCGAAGGCCGTATCAGCCTGCGCGTGATGACCGAAGTCTCGGAGCTGTCGAATCAGAACGCCATCTCCGTGACGCAGGCGGTGTCCGCGGGCACGACCAGCTCGATCACCATCCCCTCGATCCAGACCCGCCGCGCCGAGACCACGCTGGAAATTCCCTCGGGCGGCTCGATGGCGATGGCCGGCCTGATCCAGCAGCAGACCAAGCAGGCGATCAACGGCCTGCCCGGCGTCGACCAGGTGCCGATCATCGGCGCGCTGTTCCGCAGCCAGGACTTCGTCAACAACGAGACCGAGCTGATGGTGATCGTGACGCCCTATGTGGTGCGCGCGGTCGCCCAGAAGGAATTGTCGCGGCCCGACGACGGCTTCGCGCCGGCCTCGGACGCGCAGACGGCGCTGCTCGGCCGCATGAACCGCCTCTATGGCATCGCGCGGCGCGTCGATCCAATCGACGGCAATCGCGGCGATTTCGGCTTCATCATCGACTGAAACGAACGGTTTGGGGACCGGGACAAGAGGGGATCAAGCGATGACGAAGACGACAGCGGATCGACGTCGCGGCCTAAGCATCGCGCTGGCGCTGACGGGGCTCTCCGTCATGCTCGGCGCCTGCAACACCACCGGCGAGATCGTCACCCAGACGGTGCCGACCGACTATCGCCAGCGCCACCCGATCGCGGTGCAGGAAGGCAAGAAGTCGATCGTGATCTTCGTCGGCAAGGCGCGTGGCGGCCTCTCGGACGCGCAGCACTCCGACGTCGCGGGCATCGCCCGGAACTGGGTGCGCGAAGGCACCGGCTCCGTCGTCGTCGACGTGCCTGTAGATACCGCGAATTCGCGCGCCGCGGCGGCGACCTATCAGGAAATCCGTTCGGTGCTGGCGTCCGGCGGCGTGCCGGCGCGCGCCATCGTCAAGCATCCCTATCGGCCCGAGGATCCCGGCCTGCTGCCCACCATCCGCCTCAGCTATTCCAGAATCGCCGCGGTCGCCGGCCCTTGCGGGCTGTGGCCGGAGGACGTCGGGCCGTCCATCCTCGACCCCGGCTACAACGAGAACCGGCCGTACTTCAATCTGGGCTGCGCCACCCAGCGCAACCTCGCGGCGATGATCGACAATCCCGCCGACCTCGAGCAGCCGCGTTCGGAGACACCGGTTTACACCGCGCGGCGTGACGTCGCCTTCGACCGCTATCGCAAGGGCACCCCGATCGCCACTCCCAATCCCGACGCCGAGAAGGCCAAACTCAGCGACACAGGCAAATGACAGGCTTCAACGACGAAGAAGAAGCGGACGATCCGCGGCACCCCGAGGAACACATTGCACCGGTTCCTCGCATCTCCGTGCAGGCCTTTTGCGAGACCGAGCAGACGCTCAAGGCGGTGACCGCCGCGGGCGAGGATCGGCGGCTCGCCAAGGCGCATCTGACCGCCAGGGAAGGCGGCCTAGCTGCGGCAATCGAAGTCTATGAATCGATGCCGACGCCGAATGTCATCGTGATCGAATCCGACGGCACCCGCGACATCCTGGAGGGTCTCGACGATCTCGCCGGCGTCTGCGATCCCGGCACCCGCGTGGTCGTGATCGGCAATCCCGGCGATACCGCGCCCTATCGCGAGCTGGTGCGGCGCGGCGTCAACGACTACGTGGTCGGCCCGGTCGAGACGCTCGACGTGGTCCGCTCGATCTGCAGCCTGTTCTCCGCGTCCGAAGCCATCATCACCGGCCGCGTCATCGCGGTGGTCGGCGCCAAGGGCGGCGTCGGCGCGTCCACCGTCGCGCACAACGTGGCCTGGACCATCGCCCGCGATCTTTCGCTCGATTCCGTCGTGATCGATCTCGACCTCGCCTTCGGCACCGCGGGCCTCGATTACAACCAGGACCCGGCGCAGGGCATCGCCAATGCGGTGCTGTCGCAGGACCGCCCCGACACCGCGCTGATGGAGCGCCTGCTCGCCAAATGCACCGATCGCCTCAGCCTGCTCGCTGCGCCCGCCACCCTCGACCGCGTCTATGATTTCGGCGCTGAAGCGTTCGACGCGGTGTTCGACACGCTGCGCATGACCACGCCCTGCATCGTGCTCGACGTTCCCCATCAATGGTCCGCCTGGACCAAGCGCGCGCTGGTCAACGCCGACGACATCGTGATCGTGGCCGAGCCCGATCTCGCCAATCTGCGCAACACCAAGAACATGCTGAGCGTGCTGAAGGCGGCACGGCCGAACGACCGGCCGCCGCTGTACTGCATCAACCAGGTCGGCATGCACAAGCGCGCGGAGATCGAGGTCAAGGCGTTCGCCAAGACCATGGAGAGCCAGCCGATCGCGGTGATCCCGTTCGATTCGAAGCTGTTCTCGACCGCGGCCAATAACGGCCAGATGATCGCGGAGGTCTCCAAGAACCACCGCACCAGCGAGCTGTTCCAGACCATGGCCAACCGCCTCGCCGGGCGCGGCGAGGTGAAGAAGCCGAAGCGCTCGCTGCTCGGCCCGCTCTTGAAGAAGCTGAAGGGCCGTTCGGGTCGCGGCTCCGCCCCGCATCGCAAGGCGTCGTAGGTTTCGCGTCCAGAAAACGCGGCGAGCGGGCTACTTCTCGGCCCGCTGCTGCTGCTTCTTCGCCAGCAGCTGGCGCAGCGCCGTGACCTTGGCCGCGGCCTGGTCCGGCGGCAAATCTGCCTTCACGAGGATTTCAGCCTCGGCCTCGCGGCCTTGCAATCCGAGCACGAGCGCGAGATTGGCACGGATCCGCACATCGTTCTGATTGCGCTGATGGGCGCGGCCGAGCACCTGTTCGGCCCGCGGCAGATTGTTCTGGAGCATGTAGGACAGGCCGAGATTGGACAGAACCTGCGGCTCGTCCGGCACGATCTTCAAGGCGGTCGCGTAATATTGCTGCGCTTCCTCGTTGCGGCCGAGCTGATCGAGCGCCGCCCCCTGCGCCGACAGGATCCGCCAATCGGGATCCTCGGGCGAATGCGCGCGGCCCAGGACGTCGAACGCCTGCTGGAAATTGCCGTTGTCGGCGAGCGCGCGGCCGTAGCCGGCGAGCAGCGCCTTGTTGCTGGGATGGGCGAGCACGGCCTGTTCGAGCACCGCGACCGCCTGGGCGCGCTGGCCGCTGTCACGCAGCGCCTTGCCGTATTCGATCGCAATGGCGGGATCGCTGGGCTTGGCGCGATAGCGCTCGCGCAGCGCGTCCATGTCCGACTTGGCGTCGGCCTTGCCGGCTGTTTCCGTCTTGCCGCCGAGCGCGCCGGTGACGTCCTCGAGGCTCGTCGTCTGACAGCCGCCGAGAGCAAGCGCGATGACGGCGGGAAGCAGCAATCTCGCCGGGGGGAAGGCGAGGGACGAACGCTTGGGCATACTCTGATCACTCGGCAACTGATCAGAGATGCTTACCGATTAACGCTAAAGTCCCGTTAAGGACGCGCCCCGTTGCGGCTCAGTCGACGAATTCGGCACCGAATTCGCAGCCGATGCGCCAGCGCAGGCGGCATTGGCGGGAATAGTCGGGTGCAAAGATGATGGTGAATTGCGGCGGCACTTCCAGAAATTCCGCCACGACCTTCACGCCCCCGTCCGAGATATCCGTGATCGTGCAGTCCCTGGGCAGCGAGCCCGCCCCAAAATGAATCTTGGCGAGCCGGCTGCACACCCGACGTTCGCTTCTCCGGCGATTTGCAAGCATTTGAACTGTTCACCCGTTAGACCACGGCCCATCCCGCACCCCCAGGAGTAGCGGACATTCGTTGGAATGTGCTGAGAACAGAAGCTTGCATTCGAAACGGAGTGTCGGGATCGCGTTTACGGTTGGTTAGGGCTTGCCGCGGCCCCGGAAATGTTCCCGTATTGTTCTTGCGAAGCGCCACGCCTCCTGCTACCCTTGATTGTGCAAGAGGGCAGGCTGGTTCGGGCATGGTTCAACGGGTTGCTACCGTCGCCTTTGAGGGGATCGAGGCCCGCGCGGTCGACGTGCAGGTGCAGGTCGCGCCGGGCCTGCCGGCCTTTGCCATCGTCGGCCTGCCGGACAAGGCGGTGTCGGAGGCGCGCGAGCGGGTGCGCTCGGCGCTGATCGCCTCAGGCCTGGCGCTGCCGGCGCGGCGGATCATCGTCAATCTTGCGCCCGCCGATCTGCCGAAGGAAGGCAGCCATTACGACCTGCCGATCGCGCTCGGCCTGATGGCAGCGATCGGCGCGATCCCGCCGGATGCGCTGACCGGTTTTACCGTGCTCGGCGAGCTCGGGCTCGACGGCTCGATCGCACCGGTGGCCGGCGTGCTTCCCGCCGCGATCGGTGCCAATCAGCGCGAGGAAGGGCTGATCTGCCCGGCGTCCTGCGGTTCGGAAGCCGCGTGGGCGAGCCCCGATATCCAGATCATCGCCGCACAATCGCTGATCCAGATCGCCAACCATTTCAAGGGCACACAGGTGCTGTCGCGGCCCTCGCCGAGGGTGCACGAGGCCGCCACCTCAAAGCTCGACCTGCGCGACATCAAGGGCCAGGAAAGCGCCAAGCGTGCGCTGGAGATCGCGGCGGCCGGCGGACATCATCTGCTCATGTGATCTTCCCAATGCCCAAAGTGGGCGCTATAGGGAAGACCAGACATGAACCGCATCACCACCGCAGCCATCAAGTTCAGTTGGGCCGTACAGATCCCAGGGGAGCGCAAGCAAGCCCTTGGGGAACGCGTGGAGGCGTGGGCGCACCGCTTAGCCGTCCGGTGGGGTTGCGTCGATACCGTACTCGCCACGGTCACACGCGAAGCTCTGAGCCGCTGAGGGAAGCCCATGGACACGCAGCGGCTCCCGAGGGCGTACAGCTACGTTCGGTTCAGCACACCTGAGCAGGCCAAGGGCCATTCGCTCCAGCGTCAGACCGATGCAGCGCGGGCGTGGGCCGCTGCAACCAAGGTCACCTTGGATGACGAGCTGACTTTTCAAGATAAGGGCGTCTCGGGCTTCACAGGGGCCAATAGAGAGACTGGGGAACTCGGGGTGTTCCTTGAGCGCGTCAAGGACGGGACGATACCGCACGGCTCTTGGCTCTTGGTCGAGAGCCTTGACCGCATCAGCAGGCAAGCAGCGCGACGGGCGGTGCGGGTCATTGAAGACATCATCGAGCATGGGATCACCGTTGTGGACCTGTCCGATGGAGGACGGGAGTACAGCGCCGAGACGCTCGAAAAGGACCCGTTCCTCTTCATGATGATGGTGCTCAAATTCATCCGCGCCAACGAAGAGAGCGCCACCAAGGGCGTTGGATCCGCTGGAACACCCAGACAGCAAGCTATGAGCTGATTGAACACCGAGCGAAGTTGCTGCGGTGGATGTTCGAGATGTCTGACGACGGAACGGGGGCTCACAGCATCGCTGCGCACCTCAACGATACCAAGGAGGACACATGGGGCGCGGGGAAGTGGAAGGCCAAGTATTGGCACCGCTCCTACATCCGCAAGCTCCTGACCAACAAGGCCGCCATTGGGGTCTTTGTGCCGCACACGGTGCGGAAGATTGATGGCAAGCGCACCAAGGAACGGACACCGCAAGAGCCTATCGCGCACCGCTTCCCCGCTGCGGTAGACCGGGACCTGTTCGAGCGTGTGAACGCCCGCCTGAGCACCACGGCCCCACGAGGGAAGAACGCCAAGGAGCCCACACGGTCAATCTTCGCGGGGCTCATGAAGTGTCAGCACTGCGGGGGCACCGTTACTCGGGTCAACAAAGGGCAGCAGGTGTATCTCGTGTGCGCAGCGGCGCACGGGAAATCAGGGACATGCAAATACGAGAGCGTCCCCTATGCCGAAGCCGTAAGCGCCTTCAGGCTCCGCTTGCTCGGAACGCTCGATGATGCGCCAACCGGCAGCAACACCGCAGACATGGACGCCAAAATCGAGCAGTTGAAGGGGACAGTCGATGTAGGTGAAGGCTACGTAAACGAGCTGCTAGAGCTGCGCATCACCGACAAAAGCAGGGCCGCGTCAC
Organism: Bradyrhizobium huanghuaihaiense; assembly: GCF_007830635.1. Lineage (GTDB taxonomy): Bacteria > Pseudomonadota > Alphaproteobacteria > Rhizobiales > Xanthobacteraceae > Bradyrhizobium > Bradyrhizobium huanghuaihaiense. The sequence goes on from NZ_VLLA01000001.1 coordinate 477,160, forward strand.
AACGGCTCCGGGACGCCGAGCGCGAACTTGATGAGCACCGGGAGGCGCTGAGGAAACTGTTGGAACGCAGGGACGCCCTCAGAAGCACCAACGTGAACATGCGACTGGCCGCCGTCGAGAAGGCGCTCACGAGGGAGCCCATGGACACGGAGGAGGCCAACAAGGCCTTGCGGGGAGCGGTAAGCAAGATGGTGATGCGACCGCAGGAAGCGGGCTTGGACATCTGGTGGCACCACGCGGAGACCCCGCAGGAGACGCTTTTCATGACGAGCCGCTTCAATTGGGACGCCAACTCAATCGAGAACATGATGGAAGAGGACTGAGCCGAGTGGCCAAGAAGAATACGCAACGGAAGCGCACGTTCACCCGCACTGACATCCAGACACCCGCAGACACCTACGAGAGCATTGCAGACCTTGAGGCCCGACTGAGGACCGAGGAGCAACCCGTGCTCCCGGCGAACGCCAGCGCAGGGACGGTGCTGGAGCGCGACACCATTAGGGTCGCGGAGAAGGCTTTCCAATGGCGGCTACCCAAGCGCAACATGGTGCCAAGACATGATGTCATCTACGACATGGCAAGGGCGCTGCGTGATGGGTTCAAGCTGCCACCAATCACAGTGTTCGCTGTTGGGACCGGGTTCTACGTAATTGACGGCCACCACCGCTTAGCGGCTTACGACACGGCGGGTGTGCGCCAGGTCCCAGCCAAGGTGTTCCTCGGGACATTAGAGGAGGCAGAGCGCTTTGCCCTGCGAAGCAATTCTCGGGATAAGATCCCAATGGGAAAGGCGGACAAGCTCGCAGCCGCGTGGAGGCTTGTGAGGCAAGACAAGGACGGGGACAGCATCTCCAGCATCGCCAGAGACGCCGGTATTGCCCAGAGCAGCGTAAGCAACATGAGGGCCGTGCTGAAGAGGCTGAGGGAGATGGGGCTGCCAGCGGACGACGTTCTGGAGATGTCTTGGAACACGGCGCGCGGACGAGCGCAGGGGATTACGGAGGACGCCGAGCTTGAGGATTGGCGCGAGGCTGAAGCTCAGAAACTGGTCGAAGCAATCGCCCGTGCGAAACTGGGAGCACGCCTGACCAAGAACCCGGACATCACGGCTATAGCTCTGGCCAAATTGAACGATGGGCTCCCGCAGGCCCTCATGGCCCAATGGACGGAGCCGGCCGAAGCGACCTACGACCCGGACGACAAAACGCCCGATGAGGACTTCTGAAGGTCCCCAAACACTACACCCCCCATTTGGGGAGGTTGAGAGACGGGGCTCCTCAGTTGAGGCACCCGGAAGGGGAGACATACGCTGCCAGTTTATAACAACGTGGGGAGGCGCCAGACGGCCCCCCCGGAGTTCCGTGAAATTGGGGCCAGATCGGCCACAATATTGTATCAACGCGGGTGGCAGGCGCGGCACTAGGGGCGTCCCCCCACCCCGAGGACGCAGCAGGAGAGCCCACCGGAACGCTCAAGCGCTCTGCAGGGATTGGGGGCTTGGATGACCGCAGGACCCACCGAGACACCAAACCCGCACCGCCGACCGCCAAGAGGATCCATCCGGGGCGGGCTCTCCGCCATCAGAACGGCAGGAGCCGCATCGACCAGAGCATCGGCGGAAACAACCAGCCAAGGAACACGTCAAGGCGGCCCTGAAATCCGGCCGGGGCTTGAGGCCAAAAAGGGTACCCGCCGAACGAGGCTCAGCGATAGGAGACCCGCTGCACTACGAGAGGGATCCACCGCGGCGATTAATGGGCGGATCCTGCGGCAGCGCGGCCCTTTGCGACGCCGGCCACGTATGCCGTTATGTGATTGAAAAACGCGTTGCTCTTTAGCAGCACGGGCCAGCTCTTATCGGCCTTGTCTTTGTTGTTCTTGGCAAAGTCGATGATATGGAGCAAGTGCGCGCGAATTAGCTCGTCTGCCTCCATGCTCACGATTTTAGAGATGTCCTTTAGAGCCGTCTTTCTAATCTCAACTAGTTCCCTGTAGATTGTGCCGCAGATGAACAACGAGCATTGCGGGATCACTTGGTGCATCACGTCGCTGTGTTTCTGCGCTAGAGGCTCTCCTAGAATGGGTTCATAAACAGTCTTCAAGTTAGTCGAAGCCTGCGCTTTCCGCCTGATTGCGGTGAACCGCTTCACAAAATCGTCAAGCCTTTGCTTCAGGTCGTGAGCGATCACGATTTTCTCTGCGGTCATGTCACCGGAAAAGATGCGCTCGTAGTAACCGCCATCTTCGACCGAGAGGAAAATCTTCTTCACGTTCTTCTTCGCGATTTCCGGCTGGCCGTAAAATGTAGCGGTGTAGGCTTGCGCGCCGTCCTTTAGGCGAATGATGCGGCCGTCAAGATGATGGCCAATACGCCGCTCAAGAGCCACCCGCTCGGTGTCCGTCAAGCTAGTCAGTTCTCCCTCTCGCCGTTCCAGCAACCACCCAAGCGAGGCAAGCGCATGATCTAGTTGAACGACGCGCTGATCGTTCGACCGCAGGAAGCCGGTGCCAACTTGGTTTTGGTTGTTTTGATTGACTGCGACATCGTTAGCGAAGTCCTTGTGACCACTTGACGTAATTGCTCTCGCTGGAACGATAACGTCTGACTTCAGCTTCCTTTTTTCGAGGGCTCGATGCAGCGCACGGATCGTTTGGCCACCGTTTACGACCTGAGCCCTCTCCAAGGTCAAGGTCTTTTGGAAAACGTCATAGAACGCTTTCTCACACAGGAACGTCACACCATTATTGAAGTGAAGGAAGTTAACAGAACCATCGCCCGTACACGTAGCCTCGATTGATCTGTTGGTAGCCGTATCGCGTTGATCAACCCGGATATTCCTCTGTAGCAATCCCTCTCCGTGTTGCGCGTACAGTTCGGCCAACGTGTTTCCAGGAATAGAGAACAGGTAGCAATCCGCAATGCCGGATCGTTGGGTGTAGGGAGTTACAGGAACGTCAAGTCGCAGCGGATCCTTAACAGCCGGAAGGGAGTGCTGGTAGAAGCGCTCTTGAAGGATTTCGATAGGTTGTTCATCCCACTCAATAAAGCTATCGGCGGCACGGCCCTTTAACGCCGTGACGAATGTGTCAAGTTTGAGCTTTGCCTCGGGAGCCAGCCCAGCGCCACTGCTAACGAAGTGAATGCGGTAACCGTTTGGGACCTGCTGATAGAGTTCCTCAAGTCTGGCCTTGAGATCAGGATTTGCTACCGCCTCGTGCTTTCGGTTCAAAATCAACCCCAAGCCAGAGATGACCTTATCTACGTCGCCAGTCGGGATCCCCTTGTCGATGCTCTGCGGGTTTTTGAATTGATAGAAGTGGACCAACTCATCATCGTCGATCCACAGAGCGTCGATGCCCAGATCCCCGCCACCGTCGCAGAACACTTCCTCGACGTCTGCGTCCATGAAATCATGGAGACGATTGAAATACCAATACAGGAGGGAATGGCCTCGCTCTGTAAGGCCATGGTGATCGGATAGCGTCTTGCACTCGGCCTCAAGTTGCTCCTTGAACAACGACAGCAGCGGATTGACGGCGGTCATGGGGTTCCTCTAGTGACGGCTTACAGTCGGGGCTAGCCCGTCTTATTCGCGAGAGGGCGCCTGAGAGGCTGGCGAGCGTGGTGTAAAGCGCTGATGCGGCGTAGGATTCGGTTGCGAAGCCACCCCATCACCTTCAACCGCGAACGCCACGCCCGCCATGACCGATGATACGATTTCAGACCACTATCGAGAAGCAAGAATTCAACACAAATAAAACCTCTGCCTCGCGCTCGATCTCTTCATGCTTGATAGTCTCGTTTCGGAGGCTGATCACCTACCGCGTCTAATAGGCCGCTCGCGCCGGTTTCTTTGGACGCGGCACGACCGCGACTCCACGTTTCGGCACAGAAATGATCGGGAGTCACTCAATCTTTCTTCAACTTAACCCGTCTTATTCGTAAGAGTGCGCCTGAGGGGTAAAGCGCTGATGCGGCGTAGGATTCGGTTGCGAAGCCAACCCCATCACCTCCAACCGCGAACGCCACGCCCGCCATGACCGACGATACGATTCCGCCCTTCTCGTTTCCAGCCGTTCACGCCAAGAAAGTCACAGCTGCCTTCGATGGTGGGCGCCTAACCTCGAACGGGGGCGTGATGCTTCTGGCGATGGCCGAGCGGCGTCTCGGTTTGGCCGACAATCTGGCCCGGGTGTTCCCGGATCGGCGCGATCCGACGCGGGGCGTGCACAGCCTGGTCGATATGTTCCGCGCGCGCATGTTCGCGATCTGCTGCGGCTACGAGGACGCCGACGACCTCGATCATCTGCGGTCCGATCCCGCATTCAAGCTGGCCTGCGGTCGCCTACCGGACACGGGCCGGGATTTGTGTTCCCAACCGACGCTGTCACGCCTGGAGAATGCGCCGCGCCTGCGCGACGTGATCCGGCTGACCTACATTTTGGTCGACGCATGGATGGATAGCTACCCGCGCGAGCCGGCATCCGTCACGCTCGACATCGATGATACCTGCGATGTCGTCCACGGCCATCAGCAGCTCTCGCTGTTCAACGCTCATTATGACGAACGCTGCTTCCTGCCGATCCACGTCTACGACACGGAGAAGAGCCGGCCCGTGGCGGTCGTGCTGCGGCCCGGCAAGACGCCGGGCGGCGTCGAGGTGCGTGCCCTTCTGCGCTGCCTGGTACGGCATATCCGGACGCGGTGGCACAACACGCGAATTACGTTCCGTGGCGACGGGCACTATGCCCGGCCGGAGGCCATGGCGTGGTGCGAGACCAACGGCATCGACTACATCTTCGGTCTGTCCGGTACCAAGCCGCTCGCCAGCGTCGACGAGGTCGCCGACGACATCCGCACCCGACGCGCCATCGAGAACCTGCCGGTTCTGCGTGGCTATACCGAGACGCGCCACAAGGCAAAGTCCTGGGATCGCGAACGGCGCACCGTCGCCCGTATTGAGGCGACGATGCTCGGCCTCGACATCCGTTTCGTCGTCACCAGCCTCGATGTCGGCTCGGCCGAGTGGATCTACGACAGCCTGTATTGCGCGCGCGGCCAAGCCGAGAATCTGATCAAGCTGCATAAGACGCAGCTCGCCTCCGACCGCACCAGCTGCCGTTCGGCGCTCGCCAACCAGGTCCGTCTCGTGCTCCATACGGCCGCTTATTGGCTGATGCTGACCGTGCGCGACGCCATTCCCAAAGCCCGGGAATTGGCCGCTGCCGAGTTCGCGAGGCTGCGTCTTCGGCTCTTGAAAATCGCCGCCCGTGTCGTCGAGACCACGAGCCGCATTCGCCTTGCGTTTGCCGCGGCATGTCCCGAAGCCGACCTGATCTGCGGCTTGCCCGGCGCGCTGCTGCCGCTCGGTCCTTGACCGGCGGGGCGTCCGCCCCCGTTCGCCCAACCCATCCCTCAAGCGCGTTGCAAAGTACCGGTCGTCAGGCGGCGAAAAGCCGAAGGCAATCCTGTGCGCCTCGTCAGACAAGATGTGCGGCCGCATCAATCGGGCCCAAAAGCCGCACTCTCACGAATAGGACGGGCTAAGACGCACCCGCGCACCCCTTTTAGAGGGCCGCCCCTCAAGACTGCGGTGGGGGCCATGTTGGGCGCGCCCTACCGAGCCGTAAGGTGCCATACAGACGCACCCCGGGCAAGCCGAGCAACATCCTGCCGCGGCTCTACGCGGCCTCGTCAGCTTCTCGAAAGCTCGCGCGACTATAGGTCTGCTCAAGTGATCTTGGACGTGAGGCTAGCGTGGACCGGCAGAACTTTGATCCATCCAACGTAACAGCTTGGTCGCAAGTGCAGCACGACGTCTCGGAAGAGACGCACGCCGGCCAGGCCGGGCAAGAGGGCTTTGAGCAGCACTTGGCCGAGGCGCGCCCGCCTGATCCGGCTCCTGTCTCTAGGGGGGCGAGCCGGAGCCACCATCCCAATCTCTCTACGGAAGATCGGGACATTATCGACAAGGCGATTGCTCAATATGCAGGTCCGCGAAAACCGACAACGGTCTATCAGTATGCTCGAGGACTCCGTCGATTGATAAACGACATCCGCGGTCGTGGCCAATCGACCGATCTAAGGGATCACCAATCCCTGGCCGAGCACGCCAAAGCTTACTTTCCGTCAGACAATGCTATCGTAACGGGGTTGAACATCCTTCGTGCGTATTATGAGCCGGGCCATGTAGCTTATGGCGCGCGACGCGCTGCCCCCTCAGCGGAAGACGCCCTTCTCATAGAGCATCTGACTAATCCCGGCGGACTCAACGAGAGTTCCTTTGGTTTATATCAGAATGCTCTTCGCCAATTTTCTGACAAACTCAAGGGCAAGGGCCAGACGATATCTGAACTGGATCAGGATTCGCGAGTCGCGTTCGCTCGTAGGTTGCTTCCGACGCACGCAACTCTCATCTCCGCGTTGGGGACGTTGGGTGACCAGCTCGACGCGAAACAAGTTTCAGGTCCGGGCGGCCCTCGGGAAGCCGGGGGCGATGGTGTCCCGTCGCCCAGGTCAGGCGGGGTTCCGGCGGAAGTCTGGGGCCTGTTCGATGATGAGGCCGAGGAGCCGCCGGCCGATCCATCGGAACTTGAGCGGCTGGAGCATGAGCTTCGCGGGGAAATTCAGGGACGGCTAGGCGACCACCCCGCTCAGCCGCCCTTCTCCGTAGAGCCAGAGGGATTCACGTTTAATCCAGAGTCCCCTCCTGCGAAAGTTCGCCGATTGCTGGATGATCATTCCGCCCTGCCGCAAGTCTTCGTCAATCCAAACGACCTCAATGCAGACGCTGGCGTGCTGATGCGGGCTTCCCTCCACGAATTGGAGAGGCAGCCCACAATGCAGCAGAGCGGGCATGAACAACCTGCTGCACCGAGCAGGAGCAGCGTCCTCCCGAGCGGGGACAACCGACCGACCAGCTTCGTGATCAACACTGACCGTTACACGGCGTTGTTGGTGCCCGCGGGGATGACCAGGCAGAGCTTCCCGCTCCATCCTCGATCGGAAAACGCTCCGCAGCCCAGCGCGCCGTCGGGGAATCAAGCCTCGCCAGCACTGCCTTCACGCAGGATGGAGCAAGCCGCGCCGGCGTCCGACCGGGCTGAGGCGGTGTTCCCAGCGCTCGGCGAGACTTTTGATGCGTCTTTGTCCGCTCCCGAGGACTTCTCCCACGGCACCCAGCCTGCGCCGGGTATGATGCGGTCCAGGTTGGGCCGCTGGGGTCAGTTTCCGGATGTGGCAGAGCGGGTAAAGACCTACGACATTCGCGGTGAACGCTATACGGCCGTGTTGGGACCGGGAGGGCCCGATGATGTTCGGCTCATTCACCTGCGGTCTCCCGCTGTCGGCGATACATTCGATGTTTCGTTCGCCGTTCCCAAGGATTTTTCTCATCGCACCCAGCCGGCGCCCGACATGATGCTGTCCACGTTGGGCAAGTGGGACTTCTTGCCTGTCGCGGAACATCCAATCATGAACTACGAGATTGGCGGCGAACGCTACACGGCCGTTTTGGGACCGAAAGGACCCAACGACGTTCACCTCATCCATCATCCTCAAGTTGCTGATGAAGCTGCGCCAGCGGCACCGTCAGACGTCTACAACGTCCTTGATTTGCCGTCCACACCGGAGGAGCTGCCTGATTACGCGAACTATCTGTCGGCGTTCCCGCGCATACACTCCGGTGCCGAGATCGGGGCGTCGGGTCCGGCGGCCTCATCCCACGACCGTAGCGGGCGGGCTCTCGACCCCATGCAGTGGCTGGGCGACGAGCATATCCAGAGGGACTACGAGCTCCTGACGCAGGAGTTGCAAATGAATGATCCGAATCTTGCCGCCCGAACGCGGTTCGTCGATCCTCTCATTGCCTTTCGGTTGAGTTGGGGCGCCGAGCGCGACGCGCTCAGCGCATTGCAGCGCATCGTCTATGATCATGACAATGATGTAGCCGACTTCCTATTCCTGCCAGTGACCGATGCCAGTCCAACCCATCCTAACGGCACCCATTGGTCGCTGCTACTCGTAGATCGCTGCACGCGAGGAGTGCCGGTCGCCTATCATTACGATTCCGTCGAGGGACACAATGACGAGCCCGCAGAACGGCTCGCAGAACGGCTGGGCCTGACTCTGCAGCGAGCCGGAATGGCCCCGCAGCAGAACAGCTATGATTGCGGCGTGTTCGTGGTGGATGGCACACGGGAGCTGGTTCGACGATTGGCGCAAGGAGAGCGGCCACAAGCCGAGCCGCTGCACCTCGACAACCTCGTCGCCAATCGGCAGGAACTCCGGGACCGGCTTAGGGGTTGATGGCGATGCGCCCGTCCGGTAGGCGTGTCGATCTCCAGGGTTTTCGGCGGCGTTTCAGGACCGGCCGCTGTCGCCGCGAGCAAGCGCACGAAATCAGCTGAATGCAGGAGGACCTGTAAGGGTCGACGCCGTTAAAAAGGCAGTGAAGAGGGTTCACAACGCCGCCAGCGGCTATAAAAGCAAATCGTGCTGTGCGTCGGGCCGGCGGGTGGTTCCTGGAGAGACCATTCTGCCGGAGTTAGTTCAGCGCGAATCGTGACGAATTATTGCGATCACCTGCAGGGTGCTGCCTGCTACAGCGCGGAAGACGGCAAATCATGGATGTCCTAGCTAGCACCTTAGTTCCACTGCAACCAAGCGCAATGCCCGAAAAGTTTAGACAGCCGCAAGATAACCGCAGTGACACAACGTGCGACAGCTAGGGGAAGCACACTGCTTGCGACACGTCGGCGGCGGCTGCGCCCTTTAAGCCGGACATTCGAAATTGGGGGGCCGGGGTCAACTAAAAAGGGGCCCCAGTGCGCGATAGGGGACCCGCTAGAAAGTCCCGTTTTCCCATTGACGAAACGACATGCTGATGATCGGCGCGCCCGGCGCCGGCAAGTCGATGCTGGCCGCGCGCCTGCCCTCAATCCTGCCACCGCTGTCGCCGAGCGAGTTGCTCGAGGTCTCGATGATCGCCTCCGTCGCCGGCGAGATCGAAGGCGGCGCGCTGACATCGCGGCGGCCGTTCCGCTCGCCGCATCATTCCGCCAGCATGGCCGCGCTCACCGGCGGCGGCATGCGCGCCAAACCCGGCGAGATCTCGCTCGCGCATCAGGGTGTGCTGTTCCTCGACGAGCTGCCGGAGTTCGATCCCCGCGTGCTGGATTCGCTGCGCCAGCCGCTGGAGAACGGCGAGGTCTCGGTCTCCCGCGCCAATCACCGCGTCACCTACCCTGCACGCTTCATGCTGGTCGCGGCGATGAATCCCTGCCGCTGCGGCAACGCCTTCGAGCCCGGCTACGCCTGCAAGCGCGGCCGCATCGATCGCTGCACCTCCGACTACCAGTCCCGCATCTCAGGCCCGCTGATGGACCGCATCGATCTGCGCATCGAGGTGCCGGCCGTGACCGCCGCCGACCTGATCCTGCCACCGCCGGCCGAAGGTTCGGCCGAGGTCGCAGCACGCGTAGCGGCGGCGCGCGACATCCAGCTCGCGCGTTACACTGATGCGGGCCTGCCCAACATCCGCACCAACGCCGAAGCGCCCGCCTCCGTACTGGAGGAGATCGCGAAGCCCGATGCGCAAGGCGCCAAGCTGCTGCGCGATGCTGCCGAGACCATGCGGCTGTCGGCGCGGGGCTATCACCGTGTGCTGCGGGTGGCGCGGACGCTCGCCGACCTCGATCACGCCGACAGGATCGGCCGGTTGCATCTCGCCGAGGCGCTGTCCTACCGCGCACTCGCGGAGGATGTGCGCCAGCTCGCCTGATCATTCTGCGCATCAACCCCGCGGTAACGAGTTTCCTTTACGCTCTGCAAACCATAAGGCCCGACGAGTTTTCCAAAGGGCAGTTCCCCAAGGGCTTGGCGAGTAGAGTGTCATGTTGCGTTTCAAGATCCTGGCCTCCGTTGTTCCCCTGCTGGCGGCTGCGGTGTTTGCCCGCGGCGAGATCGGATCGGTCTCGCATCCCTGCATCGCCCTCGGCGAAACCTCTGTCGAGCTGACATCCCTGTTCTGGACAGCCGGCGTCCACGTCGCCTTCACCGACGATCCGGCGCGGGCCACGGTCAGGGTCCAGATCACCGATGACGCGGACGCTGCGGACTTCGCGGTGGTGGACGACGGTCTCGGTTCCGAGACGGACTCCTGCCAGGCCAATCCGGCAAACCGCCTCGTCACCATCGCGGCGCAGCCGGTCGATGGCGGCCCGGTCATCTATCTCTCGACCGACGGCCCCGCCGATTACCGCATCTATGTGCGCTCCAGGACGTTCTCGCAGCGCGAGGCCGCGGCCCTGATCGTCGGCGCCCATAACGGCCACCGGCCGTTCCAGGCCGCCTCGCTCTGAGGCGTTAACACCTCGTCAACCTTGTTTGGAGGCAGAACCTAAGCCTCAAGCTGTTCGCAAGGTCGGCGCGACATCGTCGCATGCAGCGGCGGTGGGGTTTCGGACAAGAGTCGGGGTGGCGATGGGTCGGACGTTCCGGATCAAGGTGCGCATGCGCCGCTTCAGGCGGCAGCATCCCCGTATCGCCTTCGCGATCCGCTCCTTCATGATCTTCTCGGCGACGTTCGGCGGCGCCTATGGCTTCATCGCCGGCAGCCGGGCCGAGAAGTCCGGCTACGATCCCAACGCCTTTGCGATCGGGGCGAGCTTCCTGTTCGCCCTCGCCTGCCTCGGCCTTGCCACGCTCAGCATGCGCTTGCGCTTCGTCAACAAGCGGCTGCGCACCCTCGCCGTCCACAACGAGGCGCTGATCGACCGCAATTGGGAGCTGAAGGAAGCCGAGGAGCGCGCGCGCAGCCTGTTCGAGCAGCAGGGCGATCTGATCGTGCTGCGCGACCATCAGGGCCGCATCACCTTCGCCAACGACGCCTATTGCGCACTCGCCGGACAGGCGCGCAGCGCACTGGTCGGCACGCGCTTCGATTTCGACGTGCTGGAGCAGGGCGACAGCGCCCGCGAAAGCAACGGCACGCGCATCCACGACCAGAAGATCACCACGCCGCTCGGCGCGCGCTGGATCGCCTGGCGCGAAGGTTACGTCCGGCTCGACGCCGGCCAGGCGGCCGAACTGCAGAGCGTGGGACGCGACGTCACGGATCGCACCGAGACCGAGCGCGCGCTGTCGGAGGCGCGCGACCAGGCCGATGCCGCCAACCGCGCCAAGTCGCGCTTCCTGGCAATGGCCTCGCACGAGATCCGCACCCCCCTGAACGGCATCATCGGCATGGGCGGCCTCCTGCTCGACACCCATCTGACGCCGGAGCAGGCGACCTATGCGAGGGCGGTGAAGACTTCGGGCGAAGCGCTGATGGCGCTGATCGAGGAGCTGCTCGACTATTCCAAGATCGAGGCCGGCAAGCTCGATCTCGAGCAGCGCCCGTTCGCGCTCTCGACCCTGATCGAGGAGATCACCGAGCTGCTGGCGCCGCGCGCGCAGGCCAAGCAGCTCGAGATTGCCGCCTATGTCGACGAGCGCCTGCCGCTGGAAGTCGTCGGCGATGCCGCACGACTGCGCCAGGTGCTGCTCAACCTCACCGGCAACGCCATCAAGTTCACCGCTCACGGCGGCGTCGCGCTGATCGTCGAACCCGGCATCTGGCCGAACGAGATCAGCTTCCTGGTCCGCGACACCGGCATCGGCATCGCGCCCGAGGCGCAGCAACGCATCTTCCGCGAATTCGAGCAGGCCGACGAGCGTGTCGCCCGCACCTATGGCGGCACCGGGCTTGGCCTCGCCATCAGCGAGCGCATCGTCAAGCGCATGGGCGGCCGCATCACGCTGACGAGCGAGCCGGGCAAGGGGGCGACCTTCGAGGTCGCAGTGCCGCTCGCGCCATCGCACGGAAGCGCGGGGCAGACGACGTTCCCGAGCCCTGACCTCACAGGCAAGTCGATCCTCGTGATCGCCGAGGGCATCGAAGCCTCGCTGATCGCGCGGCGCCTGGAGCGCTGGGGCGCTCAGACCTGCCTGGTGACGGACGCCGCTGTCGCGGAAGCGCTGCTGCCGGAACGCTCATGGCACGCGGTGCTGGTCGATCGCGCGATCGGTCCCGGCATCGCCGACCGGTTGGGCGAAGCCGCCCGCGCGCATGCGCCACAACGGCTGGTGCTGCTGACGTCAAGCTCGCGCCATGAAAAGCTCTCGCCGGCCTTCACCGGCTTCCTGGTGAAGCCGCTGCGCGCCGCCTCGCTCGCCGCACGCCTCACGCTGACGCCGGAGATCCCCTCGCCCGACCTCGCGCCGGAACCGCCGGCTGACTCCACGCGCGCTGCGCCGGCGAAAGGCCTGTCGATCCTCGTCGCCGAAGACAATGAGATCAACGCGCTGTTGATGCGCTCGTTGCTGACAAAGCTCGGCCACCGCGTCGTCATCGCGGTCCATGGCGAAGCCGCACTGGAATCCTGGCTGGCCGCTAGCTCGGCCGGCACGCCCTACGATCTCGTCTTGATGGACATCCAGATGCCGCAGCTCGACGGCATCGAGGCGACCAAGCGGATCCGCGCCCATGAGGCCACGACCGGCGGCCGGCACACGCCGATCCTGGCGCTGACGGCCAACACGCTGGTGGAGGATCGCTACGCCTGCTTCGAGGCCGGCATGAACGGGTTTCTGATCAAGCCGCTCGATCGGGACAAGCTCGACGAGGCGCTGGCAGGGCTGGCCGCGTCACGGCATCTGGCGGTGTAGCGGCAATCGACGCTGCCGTAGGGTGGGCAAAGCGCAGCGTGCCCACGCATCGTTCGACAGCAGGCACAGAGCGTGGGCACGGCGCTTCGCGCCTTTGCCCACCCTACGGCACCGCAGCCTGCAGCTACGGCACCGCGGCCTACAACCTTCGCAGCGCCACGCTCTCCACCACGTGATCCGGGCCCTTCTTCAGGATCAGCGTCGCGCGGGGACGGGTGGGCAGGATGTTATCCTCGAGATTGGCGAGGTTGGTGCGCTCCCAGATCGCGGTCGCGGTCGCGGTGGCTTCCTCGTCCGACAGCAGCGCGTAGCGGTTGAAGTAGGATTTTGGATTGGTGAACGCGGTGTCGCGCAGCGCCAGGAAGCGCTTGATGTACCAGCGCCGCAGCGCCGCCTCGTCGGCGTCGATATAGACCGAGAAGTCGAAGAAGTCGGAGACGACGGGCACCGCCTTGCCGTCGCGCGGCAGCTTGCCGGTCTGCAGCACATTGACACCCTCGACGATCAGGATGTCGGGCTGGTCGACCTCGGCCCACTGGCCCGGGACGATATCGTAGGTCAGATGCGAGTAGACCGGCGCGCGGACATGGCGGCGGCCGGACTTGATGTCGGAGAGGAAGCTCAGCAGCAGCGGCAGATCGTAGCTCTCGGGGAAGCCCTTCTTCTGCATGATGCCCTGCCGGTCGAGCACGGCGTTCGGATAGAGGAATCCGTCGGTCGTGATCAGCTCGACCTTCGGCCGCGGCGACCAGCGTGCCAAGAGCGCCTGGAGCACGCGGGCCGTGGTGGACTTTCCGACCGCGACCGAGCCGGCAACGCCGATGATGTAGGGCACCTTGCGGTCGCGGATGTTGAGGAACTGGCGCTCGGCATAATAGAGGCGCTGCATCGCATCGACATAGATCGAGAGCAGGCGCGACAGCGGCAGATAAATGTCCTCGACCTCCTGCAGGTCGAGGCGATCGTGCAGCGAACGCAGCCGGTCAAACTCGCCCGGCTCCAGCGTCATCGGCGTATCGTCGCGCAGGCGCGCCCACTGCTCGCGCGTATAAATGCGGTACGGATTATACTGTTGCTCCGGTGCGCGGATATCCATCAAGCGACCTCTCCACCTCGGCTAGTTGCCGCTCTTGCGCGACGCCTTCTCTTCCAACCCTGACATGTTCGTCCGCTTGTCCAGCGCGGCTTCGACTTCTTCCAGCTTTACGCCGCGAGCCTTGAGCAAGACAAGGAAATGATAGAGCAGATCAGCACTCTCGGCGATCAGATGCGCGCGATCGTTTTCGACTGCTGCGATTACGGTTTCGACTGCTTCCTCGCCGAACTTCTTGGCGCAATGCTCGGCGCCCTTGTCCAGCAGCTTGCGGGTATAGGAGGCCTCGCCGCCGGAAGCCGCGCGGGCGTCGATGGTCTCGGCCAGATCGTGGATCGTGAAACGCGACATCGGACTTACTCAGAAACACATGAAGCCACGGAGGCCATTCCCCGCAGGCTAATGTAGCATTTTTACGAACGGGAGTCGTCAGGCATCGAGGCGCATGGGCAGCCCGCGCCTGGCCATGTGCTCCTTGGCTTCGCGGATGGTGAATTCCCCGAAGTGGAAGATCGAGGCGGCCAGGACGGCCGTGGCGTGCCCGTCGCGGATACCGTCGACGAGGTGGTCGAGATTGCCGACGCCGCCCGAAGCGATCACGGGAACGGGAACGCTGTCGGCGATCGCCCGGGTCAGCGGAATGTCGAAGCCTTGCCGGGTGCCGTCACGGTCCATCGAGGTGAGCAGGATTTCACCGGCGCCGAGCGAGACCACTTCCTGGGCATATTCGATCGCGTCGATGCCGGTCGAGTTACGGCCACCGTGAGTGAAGATCTCCCAGCGGTCGCCGCCCGGGCGCTTGACCCGCTTGGCGTCGATCGCGACCACCACGCACTGCTCGCCGAATTTTTCGGCAGCTTCCTTGACGAATTCGCGCCGCGACACCGCGGCGCTGTTGATCGAGACCTTGTCCGCGCCGGCGCGCAGCAGCGTCTTGATGTCGTTGACCTCACGCACGCCGCCGCCGACGGTCACGGGCATGAAGCAGGCCTCCGCCGTGCGCCGGACCACGTCCAGCATGATGCCGCGGTTCTCATGGGTCGCGGTGATGTCGAGGAAGGTCAGCTCGTCGGCGCCGGCGGCGTCATAGGCGATCGCGGCTTCGACGGGATCGCCGGCATCGCGCAGATCGACGAAGTTGACGCCCTTGACGACACGGCCGTCCTTGACGTCGAGGCAGGGGATCACGCGCACCTTGAACATGTGTCAGCTCCTGCGCGCGTCGCGGATCAAGGTGAGGGCGGCAGTGGGATCGAGCCGACCATCGTACAGCGCGCGGCCGGCGATCGCGCCGGCGAGCTTTTTCGCCCGCGGCGTCAGCATCGCCTTGACGTCCTCGATCGAGGCGAGGCCGCCGGAGGCGATCACAGGGATCGAGATCGCGTCGGCGAGCGCGATGGTCGCCTCGAGATTCAGGCCCTTGAGCAGGCCGTCGCGCGCGATGTCGGTGAAGATGATGGCGGCGACGCCGGCATCTTCAAAGCGCTTTGCGATCTCCAGCACCGTGACTTGCGAGGTCTCGGCCCAGCCTTCGACCGCGACCTTGCCGTCGCGGGCATCGAGGCCGACGGCAACGCGGCCGGGGAATTTCTTCGCGGCAGACTTCACCAGTTCAGGATCGCGCACCGCGGCGGTGCCGATGATGACGCGGGTGATACCCTTGTCGAGCCAGGCTTCGACGGTCTTGAGATCGCGAATGCCGCCGCCGAGTTGCACTGGGATCTTGATCGTCTTCAGCATCGCCTCGACGGCCTCGGCGTTCACCGGCTTGCCGGCAAAGGCGCCGTCGAGGTCGACGACGTGGAGATATTCAAAGCCCTGGTCGGCAAAGCTCTGCGCCTGGGCCGCGGGATTGAGGTTGAAAACGGTCGCGCGCGCCATGTCGCCTTGCTCGAGGCGCACGCATTGGCCGTTCTTGAGGTCGATCGCAGGAAAGAGAATCACGGTTTCCATCGCAGGAAGTTCGAGATCAGGGCCAGGCCGAAACGCTGACTCTTCTCGGGGTGGAATTGGGTGCCGATGGCGGTGTCCTTCGCGACGATCGCGGTGACAGGTCCACCGTAGTCGGCGCGCGCGAGCACGTCCGCCTCGCTGGCGGGGTTGAGGTGATAGGAGTGCACGAAATAGGCGTGCTGGCCCTTGGGGCCGAGCGGCAGCTTGTTCAGCACCGGATGCTCCCTGAGCACCTCGAGCGTATTCCAGCCCATGTGCGGGATCTTCAGGCTTTCGTCGCGCGGCGTGATCTTCTCGACGTCGCCGCCGATCCAGTTCAGGCCTTCGGTGATGACGTGCT
The DNA here is from genome assembly GCF_007830635.1 of Bradyrhizobium huanghuaihaiense. GTDB lineage: Bacteria > Pseudomonadota > Alphaproteobacteria > Rhizobiales > Xanthobacteraceae > Bradyrhizobium > Bradyrhizobium huanghuaihaiense. The sequence goes on from NZ_VLLA01000001.1 coordinate 493,255, forward strand.
CCTTGCCGCGGCTCGCCATCAACTGCATGCCGACGCAGATGCCGAAGAACGGCCGCGCCTTGACGCGCACCGCTTCGGTGATCGCCTCGACCATGCCGTTGACGGCATCAAGACCGCGCCGGCAGTCGGCGAAGGCGCCGACGCCGGGCAGCACCAGACGGTCAGCCTCGTAGGCCTGATCGGGATCGCTGGTAACGAAAACCTTTTGCGGATTTTCGAGGCTCCGCGCGGCGCGCTCGAAGGCTTTCGCGGCGGAATGCAGATTCCCGGAACCGTAATCGATGATGGCGACGCTCACCTTGACCCTCCCGGTTCTGGAAACAATCCAATGATGCCGCCGGCCGGAATCGGCGGCGGGTTCGAAAATTGCTGGCCCGGCACGCCCCGGGTCGGCGGCGGGCCGCCGCGATCGACGGCCCATTGATCGTTGACGATGCCGTGCTGCTTCTGGCTCCAGCGCTCGAAGAAGCGGCGCTCGGCCGTGTCATGGTCGTCGGCGATGACGATGTCGAGCTGCCGCCACTTGCCGCGCGACAGCGTCCAGCGCCGCAGGCTGGAGGCCTCGAGTCCCGTCAGCAGCGCGATGACGAGATCGGCGAGGAAGATCGAGCTGCGGCCGAGACCCAGGCTGGAGAGTCCGGCATGGAAGGCAGCGATGAAGATCAGCCAGCCGATCAGCACCAGCCACAGCCGATTCCACAGCAGCCAGAACGGGCCGAAGATCATCGCCCAGAAATGGAAGCCGTCGCGCACGAAGACGAACTTGTCGGTCGCGCGCAGGTCGGCTCCGCCAGGGAAGGGAGCATGAACTGTGTAGGCAGGCATGGCGATGCCCCGTTCTCGAGAATTGAGTAGATGCCGTCGGCGGCCTTTCGCCGCCAAGACGGAAATGTCAGCCGCCGAGCGAACCCTTGGTGGACGGGATTTCGCCCACTGCCTTCGGATCGATCGCAACGGCAGTGCGCAGCGCCCGCGCCAGACCCTTGAAGCAGGACTCGGCGATATGATGGCTGTTATCGCCATATAGGGTCTCGACGTGGAGAGTCACGCCGGCGTTGATGGCGAAGGCCTGGAACCACTCGCGCACCAGCTCGGTATCGAACTCGCCGATCTTGTCGCGGGGGAAGTCGGCCTTGAACACCAGGAACGGGCGGCCCGAGATGTCGATGACCACGCGCGACAGCGTCTCGTCCATGGGCATGTGCACGCCGGCATAGCGGGTGATGCCCGCCATGTTGCCGAGCGCCTGCCTGACCGCCTGGCCGAGCGCGATGCCGGTGTCTTCGGTGGTATGGTGATAATCAATGTGCAGGTCGCCCACCGCCTTGACCGTGAGGTCGATGCGGGAATGGCGGGCGAGGAGATCGAGCATATGGTCGAAAAAGCCGATGCCGGTCGCGATATTGGCCACGCCGGTGCCATCGAGGTTCACGGAGACCTCGATGTCGGTTTCCTTGGTCTTGCGCTTGATCGTCGCGGTGCGCATTGAAAGCTGGCTTTCGCTTCTATTTGAGCATGATCTTTCCCGGAAAACCGGTGCCCACTTTTCCGGATCATGCTCGGGGGCCGAAAACGCCAGTCTATTAACAGCCAAATGACACCTTCGCTACTGCGGGAACGGCTGGCCGGGCCTCTACTTCTGCCTATGGTGAGCGAAATTCGGCCCGGAACGGCCCGTTGTACGCAGGTTGTCCCCTTGGCCCCGACCGCCTAAATCAGGCCGGACAGTGAGGTATTTCATGCAGGACTCCCAAAACAGCTCGCCGGGCTGGCACGGCACCACGATTTTGACGGTCCGCAAGGGCGGCAAGGTGGTCGTCGGCGGCGACGGTCAGGTCTCGATCGGCCAGACCGTGATCAAGTCCAACGCCAAAAAGGTCCGCAAGCTCGGCAAGGGCGACGTCATCGGCGGCTTCGCCGGCGCCACGGCCGACGCCTTCACCCTGTTTGAGCGGCTGGAAAGCAAGCTCGAGCAATATCCGGGGCAGCTGACCCGGGCCGCCGTGGAGCTCGCCAAGGACTGGCGCACCGACCGTTACCTCAGGCGATTGGAGGCCATGATGATCGTGGCCGACAAGGACGTCTCCCTGGTGCTGACAGGCACCGGCGACGTGCTCGAGCCCGAGGCCGGCGTGATGGCGATCGGCTCCGGCGGCAATTACGCGCTGGCCGCCGCGCGGGCCCTGCTCGACACCGACAAGGACGCCGAGACCATCGTCCGCCGCTCCCTCGACATCGCCGCCGACATCTGCGTCTACACCAACCGCAACCTGACCATCGAGAGCCTGGCAAGCGGGTAGGGTTGTGATTGAACAGCGGAGCTCCGAAGCCGGTGTAACCTCTCCCGCTTGCGGGGGAGGTCGGCGCGAAGCGCCGGGTGGGGGCTCTCTCCACTCAGGGGCTGTCCCGATGCAGAGACACCCTCTCCCCGACCCTCTCCCGCAAGCGGGAGAGGGAGGGCACCACCGCCGTGGCTGCTAGATGATCGCCACCTACACCTTCCGCCCGATGACCGCGGCCGACCTGCCGTTGATCCGGCGGTGGCTGGGCGAAGCCCATGTGCGGGAATGGTGGGGCGATCCGGACGAGCAGTTTGCGCTGGTGAGCGGTGACCTCGATGAACCCGCGATGGACCAGTTCATCGTCTTGGCCGGCGACAGGCCCTTCGGCTATCTTCAGTGCTACCGCCTGACCGCCTGGAATACGGGCTTTGGGCCGCAACCGGAGGGCACGCGTGGCATCGACCAGTTCATCGGCGAGGGCGACATGATCGGGCGGGGCCATGGCTCGGCGCTCACTCGCGCGTTCGTCGACGAGCAGTTGCGGCACGGCCTGCCGCGCATGGTCACCGATCCGGATCCGCTCAATGCGCGCGCGATACGCGCTTACGAGAAGGCCGGCTTCGTTCGCGACCGCATGGTCGAGACGCCGGACGGGGCCGCATTGTTGATGGTGCGCGAGCCATGACGCTGGCGCACGCGCAGGAGAGCAAGGTCGCATTTCCGCCGCTCGCCTGGGCCGGAATCGCGCTATCGCTGCTGGCGCTGCAAGCCGTGATCCTGTTCGCGATGGGGCGCGTGCCGATCTGCACCTGCGGCTATGTCAAGCTCTGGCACGGCGTGGTGAACAGCTCGGAGAATTCCCAGCACATCGCCGACTGGTACAGCTTCTCGCACGTGCTGCACGGTTTCCTGTTCTACGGGCTGACCTGGCTGCTGTTCGCGCGTCTGCCATTCCTCACCTTATCGTGGCCGGCTCGGTTGATCATCGCCATGCTGATCGAGGGCGCCTGGGAGATCGTCGAGAACTCGCCCTTCATCATCGAGCGCTACCGCGCCGGTACGATCTCGCTGGACTATTACGGCGACAGCATCGTCAATTCGGTGTCTGACAATCTGGCCATGATGCTCGGGTTCCTCGTCGCGCGCGTGCTGCCGGTATCTGCGACCGTCCTGCTCGGCCTCGCCTTCGAGATCATGCTGGCGCTCCATATTCGCGACAATCTGACGCTCAATATCCTGATGCTGATCCATCCGATCGAGGCCGTGAAACAATGGCAGTCGGGCCCGCCGATCATCTGACGGCCGAAAAAAGCGGCTTGTCCCGGCCCGCATCTGACCCTAGCTAAGGTGCCATGACAGACTTCTCCCCCCGCGAAATCGTTTCCGAACTCGACCGTTTCATCGTCGGCCAGGGCGACGCCAAGCGCGCCGTCTCGATCGCGCTGCGCAACCGCTGGCGGCGGCAGCAGCTCGAAGGCTCCTTGCGCGAGGAGGTGCTGCCGAAGAACATCTTGATGATCGGCCCCACCGGCGTCGGCAAGACGGAAATCGCGCGACGTCTCGCCAAGCTGGCGAATGCGCCGTTCCTGAAGGTGGAAGCCACGAAATTCACCGAGGTCGGCTATGTCGGCCGTGACGTCGAGCAGATCGTGCGCGATCTCGTCGAGGTCGCGATCGCCCAGGTCCGCGAGAAGAAGCGCAAGGACGTGCAGGCGCGGGCGCAGCTCGCCGCCGAGGAGCGCGTGCTCGATGCGCTGGTCGGCGCCAATTCCAGCGCGGCGACGCGGGAATCCTTCCGCAAGAAGCTGCGGGCCGGCGAGCTCAACGACAAGGAAATCGAGATCGAGACGCAGTCGTCCGGCGGCGGCATGCCGATGTTCGAGATCCCGGGCATGCCGGGCGCGCAGATGGGCGCGATCTCGATCGGCGACATTTTTGGAAAGCTGGGCGGCCGCAGCAAGACGCGGCGGCTGACGGTGGAAGGCTCGCACGAGATCCTGGTCAACGAGGAATCTGACAAGCTGCTGGACACCGAGCAGCTCACGCTGGAGGCGATCAGCGCGGTCGAGAACAACGGCATCGTGTTCCTCGACGAGATCGACAAGATCTGCGCCCGCGACGGCCGCGTCGGCGGCGACGTCTCGCGCGAGGGCGTGCAGCGCGATCTCTTGCCGCTGATCGAGGGCACCACGGTCTCGACCAAGCACGGCACGGTCAAGACCGACCACATCCTGTTCATTGCGTCGGGCGCCTTCCACGTCGCCAAGCCGTCCGACCTGCTGCCGGAATTGCAGGGCCGTCTGCCGATCCGCGTCGAGCTGCAGGCGCTGACCCGCGACGACATGCGGCGCATCCTGACCGAGCCCGAGGCCTCGCTGATCAAGCAATATGTCGCGCTGCTGCAGACCGAGGGCGTGACGCTCGACATCACCGACAGCGCCATCGATGCACTGGCCGACGTCGCGGTAGCCGTGAATTCAACCGTCGAGAACATCGGCGCGCGGCGGCTCCAGACCGTGATGGAGCGGGTGCTGGACGAGATCTCCTTCACCGCCCCCGACCGCAGCGGCGAGACCATCAAGGTCGACGCCGACTACGTGCAGAAGCACGTCGGCGACCTCGCCAAGAATGCGGATCTGAGCCGGTTCATTTTGTAGTTCGGTAGAGATCAGCTATCTATCCCGCTGTCGTCCCCGCGAAAGCGGGGACCCATAACCACCAGCGGTCCTTGTTGAAACAGATGGCGGCTCCGATCCCGGCACAAACGACCGCCTGTGGTTATGGGTCCCGGGTCGCGCTTCGCTTGCCCGGGACGACGGCGGAGGTTGACGCGCGCCGGGTGCCACGTGCCCGCTAGCATCCTGCAAAACCCCTGGCGGCTCCTGCTCGCGATCAACGCCGCCATCATCGCCGGCGTGTTCGTCCACAAGATCCAGCTGCCGCCTTACGTCCCCTACATCCATCTCCTCGTCGACTACCATCTCGGCTTCATCAAGCGCGCGCTGATCGGGGCGATCGTCGCGCTGTTCACCGACCAGGTGCCGGTCTGGCTGGTGTTCGCGCTCGGCGGGGCGACATGGCTGGTGACGCTTGGTCTCTATGCAAGACTGTTCCAGCGAACGTTCGGCTTCACCGCGAAAACGCTGCCGCTGTTCGTCTTCACCGCGGGCTCGCCGTTCTTCCTGAAGAACTTCATGCACACGCTCGGCCATTTCGACGTCTATGGCTGCGCGCTGGCGATCGTCCTCCTGCTGATGCCGGCAGGTTCATTGCTGTTCGTGGCTGTGGCCGCGCTGTTCTCGATCGTGCTGGTGCTGATCCACCACATCCATCTCTTGATGTACGTGCCGACGATCATCACCATCGTGGTGATCAGGCACTACCTCACGTATGGCAGCAGTCGCGGCAACGTCGCATTCGGCGTGATCGCCCTCGCCCTTGTCTCCGCACTGTTCTTCGCCGCGCAATTCCTGGGAACGATGCCGATCCCCGAAGCGGACTTCGTCGCGTATCTGAAGACCCGGATGGCCGATCCGTCCCGCACCGACCTCTTGCAATTCGCCTGCATCTGGTATCAGCCGCTGGCGAAGGAAATTTCGGACACCTGGGGCCGCCTGCCGCACAACATCCTCGGCCTGCCCGTGTTCGCGCTGCTGATCTGGTTGCACACCCCGCTGTGGCGTTTCTTTGCGAGCCTGATCGGCGCGCTCGCGAGCGAAACGCACCGCCGCCTCGTCATCGCAGCACTGATCGGCGTCAGCCTCGCCTATCTCGTGATGTTCGCGATGGTGTTCGACTATTCGCGCTGGATCTCGAACTGGGCGGTCTGCATGGTCCTGATCCTGCATGCGGTGAAGATGCTGCCGGCAAAGCAGGAAGCTCCGATGATTCCGATCGAGGATCGGAAGACAAATATCTTCGGCCTGGTCATCACCCTGATCCCGCGCGTCGGCATCGTGCGGCCGTTTTAGACGATGCGCTCCCTCTCCCGCTTGCGGGAGAGGGTTGGGGAGAGGGTGTCTCCGCGGGCGAGAACCCCCAAGAGGAGAGAGCCCTCACCCGCCGCGCTTCGCGCGACGACCTCTCCCGCAAGCGGGAGAGGTTGCACCGAGCTCGCCGCTGTCAGAACTCTCTAGCCTCTCGCCCGCCTGATCCGCACATATAGCGCGCCCTCGCCGCCATGGCCGATATGGGCGGTCTCGAAGCCGACGACGAAGGCGCGGAATTCCGGCAGGCTCAGCCATTCCGGCACCTGGCGGCGGAGCACGCCGCTTTCGTTGCCGCTGCGTCCCTTGCCGGTGATGACGAGCACGAAGGTCAGCCCGTCATGATGGGCCCGGTGCAGGAAGCCGGTCAGCGCGCGATGGGCACGCATCTGGGTCATGCCGTGCAGATCGAGCCGCGCCTCGATCTCGCGGCGACCGCGCGACAGTTTTGTGCGCTCGCGCTTGCCGAGCGGCGCCAAAGGCGGAACAGACGGTTTTGCGATACGCGGCGCCGGGGCTGCGGCAACCGGTCTTGCCGCCGGCGCAACCCGGGACACCTGGACCACGGGCGAAGGCCCGGCGGGCGGCGCAGCATGCGCCTTGGCCACGCGATGCTTCCTCAGCGGCTTGACCTGCTTTGCGACCGTCTCCCACAGCGCGCGCTCTTCCTCGCTCAGCGCGCGGCGGCGCGGCGAGGGGCGAGGCTCCAGCACGGGCGGACGGGACGATCGCTTCATTGCTGCCGATGGGGACGATTCTTCAAAGGCCGCCGCGGCTCAGGGACAGGCTCGATCGCGGGACGCGGCACCGGTAGCGGCACAGGCCCGGCGATGGCAACCGTTTCGTTCTTGCCTTGCGCCGCGGCGGGCGCCGCAGCAGGCGTGCCCGTCTTGGCCGGATCGGTTTGCGGAAACAGTTTTGCGATTTTCTCCGAGGGACGCGGATCCGGTATCGGCAGCCGCGCAGCGCGCGTCACAGGATCGAGGCTCTTCGGGACCAGCATGACAAAATGCATGGGATGGCGCAGCCGCCCGGAGACGCGGCCGGCCTCCTGCCCGGCACCGAAATACAGATCCGCACGCGCGGGGCCGATGATGGCTGAGCCGGTATCCTGCGCGATCATCAGCCGGTGAAACGGCGTCTTCGAACGTTCGGAGTCGATCGGCAGCTCGCCCTCGATGAAGAACGGCGTGCCGTAGACATGCAGCGACTTGTCGACCGCGATCGAGCGTCCCGCCGTCAGCGGAATGCCTTGCGCGCCCACCGCCTCGTCCTTGTCGGAGAGGTTGACCTCGCGGAAGAAGATATAGGCGCGGTTCTGGCGGCGCAGCTCCTTGGCGCCATCAGGATTCTGCGCCATCCACTCCCTGATCTTCTGCATCGACATCTCCTCTTTCGGAATGATGCCGCGCTCGATCAGGATGCGTCCCACCGCCGTGTAGGGATAGCCGTTATAGGCGTCGTAGTTGAGCCGGAGCGTCGTGCCGTCCTCGAACTTGATCCGCGCCGAGCCCTGGATCTGCGCGAACAACAGATCGGTCGGATCCTTCAGCCAGGCGACCTCAAGGCCGCGACCGGCGATCTTGCCGTCTTCGATCTCGCCGCGGTCGTAATAGGGCACCAGCTTGCGGCGCCCGATCTTGCGGTAGACCGGGCCCTTGTTGGGCAGGCTGACGGAATCCTGCTTGTAGCCGCGCACGAACAGGTTGGAGGGCCGGCGATAGACCGGGACATTGAAGACGTCGGTCTGCGTCCGCGATCCCTCGAGCACCGGCTCGTAATAGCCGGTGACGAAACCATCGGGCTCCCCTAAGCGGGAGATGCGCAGCGGCGCGAAATTCTCCTCGAAGAATGTCTTTGCCTTGGCGTCGTCGGCAAGCTCGAGCGATTTGGCGACCCGGCAGGGCTCGCTGAGCGATGCCCCCAGCGCCTTCGCCTCGGGCGCGCCGGTCTGCGCATTGATCGACTTGCAGCTGGCGCGAAATGTCTTGTAGGCGGCGAGATGATCGTCGTCGCCCCAGCCCTTCACGTCGGCCCAGGCCAGCGGCAGATATTGCGCGCCTGAGATCTCGAACGGCAGGGGAAGCTGCGGATAGGGCAAGGCCCGCGGCGGAGCGGCGGCCAGTTGCGGGGCGTGGTGATGATGGCTGCGGTAGTGGCGCCGCGCCGCCTCGGCGCCGAGCGAAAACGATGACAGCACGACGACACCCGCGCAGAGCGCCGTCGCGCTGTTCTTCAGGAAGATCTTAATTCGCGCTTCCGGTGCCAACCAGCTTCCAGTTCGGATCGCGAGAGGTGGTGTCGCGGGCGAAAGTCCAGATATCGGTGATGTCGGCAACCGTGTCGGCGCTGCCATCGACGATGTTGCCGGCCTTGTCACGGGTCGCCGAGATCATCTGCGAGACGAAGCGGATCGTGAGCTGCGCGGTGCGGTCGCGCATCTCGGCGCCGACGAGCTCAGCCTTGTCGATCGAGACGAAGCGCGTCTCGGTCTTCTGCTCGTTCCTCTCGCGCTCCTTGATCGCGGCGTCGAAGCTTTCATAGACCTCCGACGACAACAGGTCGCGCAGCGCGCGGCGATCGCCATTGGCAAAGGCCAGCACGATCATCTCATAAGCGCCGCGAGCACCCGAGATGAAATGACGCGGATCGAAGGTGGAATCCTTCTCGACGATGGCATCGAGACCCTGCGCCAGTGCGGTGCCCGGTTCAGTCAGACCCTTCCAGCGGTCGCTGGGCGCGGTTGGCTCGGCCGTCGGCGCCAGCGGAGCCTGGTCGATCACCTTGCCCGGCATGGTCACGACGTTCTTGTCCTGGGCACCCCCCAGCGCATTACGGGCGGCAGTGTGATCGAACGGCGGCCGCTCGTTGCCCGTGCGCTGCCCCAGCACGCTGCGCAGCCTCAGAAAGATGAAGACCGCCAACGCCAGGAAGATGATGGTGTAGATGTCCACGTCGTATTCGCTTTCTGGTCTTTGCTCTGGGTCTTCGCTTCGGGGTCGTTGCCGGGAAAATCAATCCGGCCAGTAGACCGTTCCATACGGAAACGGCAAGTCTACATCACCATTTTAGGTCCGCGCGTCTGGTCCCTGGGATGTAGGCACGAAATCTTGCCCGGCCAATGGCGCCTTTTGGCACAGAGGCGAGTGTAGCGCGTTTTATCCTTAAGGGGAAACCCGATCCTGGGCGGAAATCGCGTATCTTCAATCGTTTAAGGCGCGATTTCGGCGAAAGGCCGCCCTGAACGTCATAGTTGCGGGCACGATCAGGATTCCCATCCGGGACCGTTCGTCCTTGTGGAACGAGGCGGCCCTATGTTAGCCAACCGCCGCGAATTTCAGCCCCAATCGGGTTAAGGAGACACTTCTATGACCAACGGTAACGGCACCCCTCCCGAGGCGGCTCAGGCTCCCCAGCTCAACGTGCTGGCGCAATATACCAAGGACCTGTCGTTCGAAAATCCGAACGCGCCGAGCTCGCTCCAGCAGCAGGGCCAGCCGCCCCAGATCAACATCCAGATCAATGTCGGCGCCAATAACCTCAGCGAACAGGAGTTCGAGGTGACGCTGACGGTCGAAGGCAAGGCCGAGACCGCGGGCAAGGTGATGTTCTCGTTCGAGCTCGCCTATGCCGGCGTGTTCCGGATCGTCAACGTGCCGAAGGAGAACCTGCACCCGCTGGTCATGATCGAGTGCCCGCGGCTCTTGTTCCCGTTCGCCCGTGAGATCATCGCAACCGCGGTGCGCGATGGCGGGTTCCCGCCGCTGATGCTGGACCCGGTCGATTTCGTCGGTCTCTATCGCCAGAACATGGAGCGGCAGATGGCCGCCCAGGGTGGCCAGACCGGCCAGGCCTAAGCGCAGGCTTAACCAGCCGGAGGGGCGACTGGAGCGGCGAGATACTCGTTCCAGATCGCCTTTTCGCCCATCGTTGCGATGAAGGCCCGATGGGCCTCCCGCTCGGCATCCGAAACCCGCGGCGCGAGCGGCACTGACCGCTGCCGCCGCGGCGCATCGCCGGCGGAATTGACGCGAATCTCTGCGCTCTCCGAAGCCAGCAGCAGCTGCGACTGCCGCGCCCCCACCAGATCGACATAGACTTCCGCAAGCAGTTCTGCGTCGAGCAGGGCGCCGTGCTTCGTGCGGTGTGAATTGTCGATCGAATAGCGCGAGCAGAGATCGTCGAGCCGGTTCGACACGCCGGGATGCTTGCGGCGCGCCAGCAGCAGCGTATCGACCAGCCGCTCGCGCGGGACCGCGGCACGCTTGATCCGGTCGAGCTCGGCATTGATGAAGCTGATGTCGAACGAGGCGTTGTGGATCACCAGCGGTGCATCGCCGATGAACTCCAGAAACGCATCGACGACCTCGTGGAACAGCGGCTTGGTCGAGAGAAATTCGGCCGACAGCCCGTGCACGGCGAAGGCTTCCGCCGGCATGTCCCGTTCGGGGTTGATATAGACGTGATAGGTCTGTCCCGTCGGCATGCGGTTGAAGATCTCGACGCAGCCGATTTCGACCAAGCGATCGCCGCGGAGCGGATCAAGGCCGGTAGTTTCGGTGTCGAGGACGATTTCGCGCATGATCGGGAGGCCGTGTGAGACGGCGAATCAGACTCGCCGCTGCGGCATCTTAACGACCTCGGCCAGGATGTGCTTGATTTGGGCGCGCACCGGCTCAAGTCCGTGTGAGGTATCCACCACGAAATCGGCCCGCTTGCGCTTCTCGGCATCCGGCGTCTGCTTGGCGATGATGGCATCGAGCTTCGCTTCGTCCATCGTGCCGCGCGCCAGCACCCGCTCGCGCTGGAGTTCCGGCGAGGTCGAGACGACAACGACGGCGTCGACCCGCTTCTCGCCACCGGTCTCGAACAGCAGCGGAATGTCCAGCACCACGACCGGCGCCTTGGCGGCCTCGGCGTCGGCGAAGAACTTCTTCCGGGAGTCACCGAGCATCGGATGGACGATCTGCTCGAGCTGCTTGATCGCGGCGGGATCGTGCACCACGCGCGCCGACAGTTTTGTCCGGTCGACCTTGCCGTTCACAGTGGTGCCGGGGAAGGCGGCCTCGATCGCCGGCGCCGCTTCACCCTCGTAGAGCTGATGCACGGCGGCATCGGCGTCGTAGACGGGCACGCCGGCCTCCGCGAACAATTTCGCGGTGGTGGATTTGCCCATCCCGATCGAGCCGGTCAGTCCGAGGATCCGCATCAGCACCCAGCCTTCTCTCGCATCTACACCGCAATTAGCTGCTCGCTCCGCAGGAACGCAAGCAGCGGCAGCAGCGGCAGGCCGAGAATGGTGAAATGGTCGCCCTCGATGCGCTCGAACAGATGGATGCCGAGACCCTCGAGCTGATAGGCGCCGACGCTTCTGGTCACGGCATCGCCGGCGGCGTCGAGATAGGCCGAAAGCTCGGTTTCGCTCATTGGCCGCATGGTCATGCGCGCCACTGAGACATCCTCGAAAACAATCTTGCCGTCCCGCGCCACGGCCACAGCGGAATTCAGCTCGTGGCTGTTGCCGGCGAGATCGCGCAGTTGCGCCAGCGCCTGTGGGCGGCCGACGGGCTTATTGAAGAGACGGCTGCCGAGCGCCAGCGTCTGGTCGGCGCCGATCACATAACTTCCCGGACGACCCATAGAGACCGCCCTGGCTTTTTCGCGGGCCAGCAGCAGAGCGATCTCGCGCGGATCGCTGAGGTTGGAGCTGGCCTGGATACCGCGCTCGTCGATATCAGCCGTGACGGAATCGAATTCGAACCCGGCATTGGCCAGCAGCATTTTTCGTGCGCTGCTTTGCGAGGCCAGGATCAGCGGAGATGTGCCGCGCCACAGAGCCATCGCGACAACTATTCCGAGGGCCGGTTGCGCTGACGATCGCTGTAGAGCTTCATGATCGCCGCGGCGGTTTCCTCGATCGAGCGCCGCGTGACGTCAAGCAGCGGCCAGTCGTGCTTGGCGCTCAGCTTGCGCGCGAACGCGACCTCCTCGGTGACCGACTGCCTGTCGGTATAGGTGTCGCTGCCGGACTCGGCGCCCATGGAGAGCAGGCGGTTCTGGCGGATCTGGATCAAACGTTCCGGCGTCGCGTGCAGGCTCACGACCAGCGGCCGCGTCAACGTCTCGAGCTGCGCCGGCACGGGAATGCCGGGCACCAGCGGCACGTTGGCGGTGCGGATGCCGCGATTGGCGAGATAGATCGATGTCGGCGTCTTCGAGGTGCGGGACACGCCGACCAGAACCACGTCGGCATCGTCGAGACCTTCGACATGCTGACCGTCGTCATGGATCATCGTGTAGTTAAGTGCGTCGATGCGCTTGAAATATTCCGCATTGAGCACGTGCTGGGCGCCGACGCGACCCGTCGTCGCAGCCCCGAGATAAGCTTCGAACAGCTGCATCACCGGCCCGATGATCGACAGGCTCGGAACATTGATCTGCTTGCACTTGTCCTCGAGCCTGGCGACCAGATCCTTCTCGAGCAGCGTGAACAGCACGATCCCCGGCGCTTCCTCGATCTCGTCGAGCACCCGGTCGAGCTGCTTCTGGCTCCGCACCAGCGGATAGACATGCTCGACCGGCGTCACGTTCGCATATTGCGCAGCGACGGCGCGCGCGACGGTGATCAGCGTCTCGCCGGTGGAGTCGGAGACCAGGTGCAGATGGAAATAATTGTTCGAGGTCGGCACAAAAACTCTTTGGATGAGGGCGGGGTGGTTTGTGGATTTCTGTGGAGCTTAACCGCTCGGAAAGGGATGTGCGACACCAGGGACGGGACAAGTGCCAATTTTCTTCACACCGCTGCCCGTCAGAACAAGTCCGACGCCTCTCCATGCGGGAAGCGGGATTGCGCGGATAACCCCCTTGATAAGCTGCCGACGAGCGCACGCAAGCCTTTGAGTCCGGACGGCTTATCGGAACTGGCCGGACCTGCGCAGAATATGTTGATGGATGTGAACAAGCGCGCGCGAAGCGGCGGACGGAATTGCGTGAGTCCAATCCACGGTCACTTAGACTCAAACCTTAAGAATCTAAGATTCTAGATTTGAGGAAGGCGCTACGGACGGATATGTGTGCAGGGTAAGACCTTAACGGGTTCTTACTATCCCCAGCTCCTTTCGCTGGGCATCAATCCGGGCCGCGAAAATGTTCGAAGACGGCTATCTCTGGATCAAGGCGCTGCATGTGATCGCCGTCATCTCCTGGATGGCGGGCATGCTCTATCTGCCGCGGCTGTTCGTTTATCACTGCGACGCCGAGATCGGCTCGAAGCAGTCGGAGACGTTCAAGGTCATGGAACGCCGGCTGTTCAAGGCGATCATCAACCCCGCCATGATCGTCACCTGGCTTGCCGGGCTTTTTCTCGCCTGGTCCGGCCACTGGTTCACGTTCGGCTGGCTGCACGTAAAACTGGCATTGGTCCTGGCGCTGTCGGCGGTCCACGGCTTTTTTTCGCGCTGGCTCAAGGATTTCGCCGCCGACCGGCGTCCGCGAAGCCAGAAATTCTATCGGATTATCAATGAGGTGCCGACCGTTTTGATGATTCTCATCGTCATCATGGTGATCGTGAAGCCGTTCTAGGCAAGCCACCCGCGGAATCGCTCAGCGCTTCGGCTTGCGGAGAAGGGAGCGATTTTCTATATTATCGATATCCCACCCAACGCAGGCGGATGTGGTTGTGTCTGAGCTTTCCAGAGGCCGGACACCGCATCAGGTTTGAAGCCTCACCGGCACTCTCCTTGCCAGACCTGCGGACCTTAATCTTCTCACGTCCGCATTTCAGAGCCTCCTCGCACCCCTTCCAAGGTTACCCCACAGGACCACCCCAATGCGGGAAATTAAACTCCAGGACCTCAAGTCGAAGACCCCGGCCGAGCTCGTCTCGTTCGCGGAAGAGAACGGGGTCGAGAACGCCAGCACCATGCGCAAGCAGGAGCTGCTGTTCGCCATCCTCAAGCAGCTGTCGCTGGCCGAGACCGATATCGTCGGTGAAGGCGTCGTCGAGGTGCTCTCCGACGGTTTCGGCTTCCTCCGCTCGCCCGATGCGAATTATCTGCCGGGCCCTGACGATATCTACGTTTCGCCCTCGCAGATCCGCCGTTTCGGCCTGCGCACCGGCGACACCATCGAAGGCCACATCCGCAGCCCGAAAGAGGGCGAGCGCTATTTTGCGCTGCTGAAGGTCAACACGCTCAATTTCGAGGACCCGGAAAAGGCCAAGCACAAGGTCAATTTCGACAACCTCACGCCGCTGTTTCCGAACCAGCGTTTCCGCATGGAAATCGACGATCCGACGCGGAAAGACCTGTCTGCACGCGTGATCGACATCGTCGCCCCGATCGGCAAGGGCCAGCGCGCGCTGATCGTGGCGCCGCCGCGCACGGGTAAGACCGTGCTGATGCAGAACATCGCGCACTCGATCACGCACAATCATCCCGAATGCTATCTGATCGTGCTCTTGATCGACGAGCGTCCGGAAGAAGTCACGGACATGCAGCGCTCGGTGAAGGGCGAGGTCGTGTCCTCGACCTTCGACGAGCCGGCGGTGCGTCACGTCCAGGTCGCCGAGATGGTGATCGAGAAGGCCAAGCGCCTGGTTGAGCATGGCCGCGACGTCGTGATCCTGCTCGATTCGATCACGCGCCTCGGCCGCGCCTACAACACGGTCGTGCCGTCATCCGGCAAGGTGCTGACCGGCGGTGTCGACGCCAACGCGCTGCAGCGTCCGAAGCGCTTCTTCGGTGCCGCCCGCAACATCGAGGAGGGCGGCTCGCTGACCATCATCGCGACCGCGCTGGTCGATACCGGCAGCCGCATGGACGAAGTCATCTTCGAAGAGTTCAAGGGCACCGGTAACTCGGAGCTGATCCTGGACCGCAAGGTCTCGGACAAGCGCACCTTCCCGGCGATCGACATCTCGCGCTCCGGCACCCGCAAGGAGGAGCTCATCACCGATCCGCAGGTGCTCAAGAAGATGTACGTGCTCCGCCGCATCCTCAATCCGATGGGCACCATGGACGCGATCGACTTCCTGCTCGACAAGCTGCGCTCGACCAAGAGCAATTCGGAGTTCTTCGACTCCATGAATACTTGAGTGCAGTGCAGCAGAATCAGAGGGCGCCTTCGGGCGCCCTTTTTGTTGCGGCTTTGCTGCAGCGAAGTGCAGCATTCAGGGGTGCCGCAGCGCTTATCGCTGTGTCCCATTAATTTGTTGATATATCAAAATAATACTTGAATTCGACTCGGCCGAACCTCTTCCGGAGAAGGCATTTCTGCAGCAAAAATGACGCGAATATATTGCGGTGCAATAAGAGAATTGCTGCGGATCTGGCGCAGCAAAATCCTGCCGCCGACCGGGCTGAAAACGGATGTTTGCCTTTTCACTGGCAGCCGCACAAATAGGCCATGCATCCGCGGGACCAGACCATTTTTGCGCTGTCATCCGGCCGGGCGCCCAGCGCCATTGCAGTGGTGCGCGTCTCGGGCGCGCAAGCCGGCCTGGTTCTGACGACCCTCGCAGGGAAGCTGCCGGTGCCGCGACAGGCGAGCCGCCGGCTGCTCCGGGACGGCGCGGGCCAGCCGATCGACGACGCGGTCGTGCTCTGGTTTCCAGGACCGGCCAGCGCGACCGGCGAGGACATCGCCGAATTTCACGTCCATGGCGGCCGGGCGGTGCTGGCGGCGCTCCTCGCTGCTATTTCTGATATTCCGAATACGCGGGCGGCCGAGCCCGGCGAGTTCACCCGGCGCGCCTTCGAGAACGGCAAGCTCGACCTGACCGAGGCCGAGGGCCTCGACGATCTCATCCACGCCGACACCGACCGGCAGCGCCGCCAGGCGCTGCGCCAGCTGCAGGGCCTGCTCGGCGACCGCGCGCGCGACTGGCGCGAGCGCATCATCGAGGCGTCGGCGCTGATCGAGGCCGGTATCGATTTTTCCGATGAAGGCGATGTGCCGGCGGAGTTGCGGGCGCCGGCGGTGAAAGCGATCAAGGCGCTACACGATGAAATCACAAAAGTGCTTGCGGCACAGGGACATTCTGAACGTCTGCGCGACGGCCTCGTGGTTGCGATCGCGGGCGAGCCGAACGTCGGCAAGTCGACGCTGATGAATCAGCTCGCGCGGCGCGACGTCGCGATCGTCTCGCCGCATGCGGGTACCACGCGCGACGTGATCGAGGTGTCGCTCGATCTCGATGGCTATCCGGTCACGGTCATCGACACCGCCGGCATTCGCGAGACCGACGATCCGGTCGAGCAGGAAGGCGTGCGTCGTGCGCGTGCGCGTGCCGAGGACGCCGACCTGGTCTTGTGGCTGGCCGAGGGTGAGGGGCCGGTCGGTCCCGAGGCAATGCGATCGCTGGGGAAATCCGAAGACCATCGACCCGGCGGATCGGTCTGGATCGTGCGCAACAAGATCGACCTGGGCGGGGCCGGAGGTGCCGAGCCGGCAGGCGAGTTCGGGATCTCGGCCAGCCGGGGCGACGGCATTCCCGAGCTGGTCGACGCCCTCGTCAAATTCGCCGCCAATTTCTTCGGGACGACCGAGGGTGCGTTGGTGACCCGGGCTCGCCAGCGCGATCTGTTGCGCCAGGCCTCGGACAGCTTGCGCCGGAGTCTGGACCTTGTAGAAGAGGGCGAAGAGCTCGCGGCCGAAGAGCTGCGCGCCGCCGCCTACGCCCTGGGCCGGCTCCTGGGTCGGGTGGACGTCGAGGACGTCCTCGGGGCCATCTTCCAGAAATTCTGCATCGGAAAGTAGCGCTAGTTCTTCATTGTAGAACTAGCACTTGTTCCATTGCTTGGGTTTCACGTGAAACGAGGACGGTTCTCGTAGCCCGGATGGGGCGCAGCGCAATCCGGGGCCGGTCGCCCGGCGGAGATACCTTCCCCGGATTTCGCTGCGCTCCATCCGGGCTATAGCCCTTTCGCTAACAGATGGGGTCGATTCTCTCTTTTGTTTCACGTGAAACAATTGGGCAGTTTCAGTGGTTTCGTTTGCGGATCCGATGTCCCACCAGCGAGGATTAGGCCGGCGGCCGCACCCCAACCTCGTCATTGCGAGGAGCCCTTGCGACGAAGCAATCCAGACTGCCTCCGCGGAGGGGTTCTGGATTGCTTCGCTGCGCCCGCAATGACGGAGTGCGACGCGACGGGTCTGACTCTGATCCGCCTCCTCCTCGTAACGCGATAATAGGGAATGGTAGGACGCTTTCGGCTCCTTTCGCGTAAGGAGGCCAACGATTGTTTCACGTGAAACACGAGGCAGATCAGGGCGCCTCCTACTGTGCATGGGGTTGTTCTCGCGAAATTGCCGCAGTCCCCTTCGGCCCATCTGTTTCACGTGAAACACGGTCCCACCCAGTTTCCACTTCCGGCTTTTTCCGCTCTGGGATAGAAGTCCGCCCATGCGAACAGAGCGAGAGAGTTTCGACGTCATCGTGATTGGCGGCGGCCACGCCGGCTGTGAAGCTGCGGCTGCCGCCGCCCGGATGGGTGCGACCACGGCTCTGGTGACGCACCGTTTCTCAACGGTCGGCGCGATGTCCTGCAACCCCGCCATCGGTGGTCTCGGCAAGGGTCATCTGGTCCGCGAGGTCGATGCGCTTGATGGTCTGATGGGCCGGGTCGGCGATGCCGGCGGCATCCAGTTTCGCGTGCTCAATCGCCGCAAGGGCCCCGCAGTCCGCGGTCCACGGGCCCAGGCGGACCGCAAACTCTATGCGGCGGCGATGCAGGCCGCGATCCGGGAGACCAACGGTCTTTCCGTCATCGAGGGCGAAGCCGACGAGCTAATCGTGGTCGAAGGACGCGTCACCGGACTGCGTCTGGCCGATGGCCGGGAGCTTCGGGCAGGGGCGGTTGTCGTCACCACCGGCACCTTCCTCCGTGGTCTGATCCATCTCGGTGAGAAGAACTGGCCCGCCGGCCGGGTCGGAGAGGCACCGGCGATGGGTCTTTCGGCTTCCTTCGAGCGGGCCGGCTTCACCCTTGGACGGCTCAAGACCGGCACGCCGCCGCGTCTGGACGGCACCACAATCGACTGGGCGGCGGTCGAAATGCAGCCCGGAGACGAGCCGCCGGAGCCGTTCTCGGTCATGACCGAGCGGATCACGACCCCGCAGATCCAGTGTGGGATCACCCGGACCACGTCCGCAACCCACGAGGTGATCCGGGCCAATGTCCATCGCTCCCCGATGTACTCCGGCCAGATCAAGAGCTCCGGACCGCGCTATTGCCCCTCGATCGAGGACAAGATCGTCCGCTTCGGCGACCGCGACGGCCATCAGATCTTCCTGGAGCCGGAAGGGCTCGATGATAGCACCGTCTACCCCAACGGCATCTCGACCTCGCTGCCGGAGGAGGTCCAGCTCGCGATCCTCGCCAGCATTCCCGGCCTAGAGCGGGTGAAGATGGTCCGCCCCGGCTACGCCATCGAATACGACCACATCGATCCCAGGGAGCTCGATCCGACCCTGCAGACCAAGCGCCTGCGCGGTCTGTTTCTGGCCGGGCAGATCAATGGCACCACCGGATACGAGGAAGCCGCCGGGCAGGGCATCGTGGCCGGCCTGAACGCCGCGCTCTCCGCCAGCGGCGCCGCGCTGACGGTGTTCGACCGCGCAGACGGCTATCTCGGCGTGATGATCGACGACCTCGTGACCCGCGGGATCAGCGAACCCTATCGGATGTTCACCTCGCGGGCCGAGTACCGGCTGACGCTGCGCGCCGACAATGCCGATCAGCGCCTCACCGAGAAGGGGATCGCGCTTGGCTGCGTCGGCAGTGCCCGGACCCGGCATCACCGCGCCAAGATGGACGCCCTGAACGCCGCCGGGACACTGTCGAAGTCGCTGACCATCACCCCGAACGAGGCGATCAAGCACGGACTGTCCCTGAACCGGGACGGCCAGCGCCGCTCGGCGTTCGAGCTGATGGCCTATCCCGAGATCGGCTGGAGCCAGGTCCGCGCGATCTGGCCGGAGCTGTCGGCGATCGATCCCATCATCGCCACCCATCTCGAGATCGACGCCAAGTACGATGTCTATCTGGAGCGCCAGAGCGCCGACGTCGAAGCTTTCAGGCGCGACGAGGGGATGGTGTTGTCGGAGGTGGACTACCAGCAGGTCCCCGGTCTCTCCAACGAGGTCCGCGCCAAGCTGGAGAAGGCGCGGCCGTTCACGGTCGGCCAGGCCGGCCGCATCGATGGCATGACGCCGGCGGCACTCGGCATTCTCGCGGCCTATCTCCGCCGCGAGGCACGGAAGACTTCCAAGGCAATCGCATAGGCGTTTCACGTGAAACAGCGCGGACCGGGCGGGGACAGACCGCTATCGCGACGACCCGGAGTAGGTGAGGGCGCGGGTCGTCGATCCGAACCGGCGACGGCCAAACCGAGGATCGACAAGGCCAGCGCCAACGATCGGTCGCTCGATGCCATCATCGCCGCGGACAAGATCGCAGCGCTCAAGCTCGCGCCCGTTTCACATGAAACAGAGACCCGGCTCGACCGCTACATCGCGCTGCTCCGGGAGTGGCAGGCCAAGACCAATCTCGTTGCGCCGTCGACCCTGCCAAACCTCTGGACCCGGCACATCGCCGATTCGCTCCAGCTCGTCGATCTCGCGCCGAGCGCAAAGCGCTGGGCCGACCTCGGCAGCGGCGGCGGCTTTCCCGGCGTCGTGCTCGCCTGCGCCATGGCGGAGACCCCGGGCGGCAGCGTCCACCTCGTCGAGCGAATCGCCAAGAAGGCGGCGTTCCTGCGCGAAGCTGTCCGCGTCACCTCATCTCCGGGAGTCGTACATCTCGCTGAGATCGGGGATAATGTGGATAGAATCACCGGCCCCGTCGATTGCGTCACCGCGCGTGCGCTGGCTCCGCTACATCAACTCATCGGCTTTGCGGAGCCGCTGATGCGCCAGGGCGCAAAGGCGCTATTTCCTAAGGGTCAAGATGTAGAGGCTGAATTGACCGAAGCCGCTAAATATTGGAATATTCAGCCTCAGCTCCACCAAAGCCGCACCGGCGATGGTTGGATCGTGGAGCTGAATGCCGCCGAACGGCGAGGGTGAGACGTTCAGGGGTGGAGTGGGGAAATTTCGATGAGCGTGATTGACGAGCCGCAGCAAGAGCAGACCGCAGAGGTCCCGCACGGCCACCCGCGCATCCTCGCGCTGGCGAATCAAAAGGGCGGCGTGGGAAAAACAACCACAGCGATTAACCTCGGCACGGCGCTCGCTGCGATCGGCGAGCGCGTCCTGATCGTCGATCTCGATCCGCAGGGCAACGCTTCGACCGGCCTCGGCATCGATCGTCGCAACCGCTCCTGCTCGACCTACGACGTGCTGATCGGTGAAGCGCCTCTGCGCGAGGCGGTGGTCTCGACCGCAGTGCCGCGGCTGCACATCGCACCCTCGACCATGGATCTCTCCGGCCTCGAGCTCGAGCTCGGCACCACGCCGGGCCGCGCCTTCAAGCTGCGCGACGCGATCGGCGCGCTCAACAACAACGTCTCGCCGGATGCCGACTACACCTATGTGCTGATCGACTGCCCGCCTTCGCTCAACCTTCTCACGGTCAACGCGATGGCTGCGTCGGATGCGATCCTGGTGCCGCTGCAGTGCGAGTTCTTCGCGCTCGAAGGTCTGTCGCAATTGCTGCAGACGGTGGAGCAGGTTCGCTCGACGCTCAATCCGAACCTGTCGATCCACGGCATCGTGCTGACCATGTTCGACTCGCGCAACAACCTCTCCAACCAGGTCGTCGCCGACGTGCGCCAGTTCATGGGCGAGAAGGTCTACAAGACCATGATCCCGCGCAACGTGCGCATCTCGGAAGCGCCGTCCTACGGCAAGCCCGTGCTGGTCTACGATCTCAAATGCGTCGGCAGCGAAGCTTACCTGCGGCTCGCCACCGAAGTGATTCAGCGCGAGCGCGAGCTGCGCACGACGCATTAGCGGTGCCGTAGGGTGGGCAAAGGCGTCTTCGCCGTGCCCACCATCTTCCGCACATAAACAACTGGTGGGCACGCTTCGCTTTGCCCACCCTACGATTTGAAATTCAGTTCTGGAGTGCTGCACCGTGAATCCAAGGGAGCTGGCGATGGCCGACGAAGCGCGTTCGCGACTGGGCCGGGGTCTTGCAAGTCTGATCGGTGACGTCGGCGGCGAGGCTCAGCATGTCGATCGGCCGCGCGCGCAGCGCAAGGTGCCGATCGAATTCATCAAGGCCAATCCGCGCAATCCGCGCCGCACGTTTTCGGACACCGAGCTCAAGGAGCTCAGCGAGTCCATCAAGCAGCACGGCGTGATCCAGCCGATCGTGGTGCGTCCGGTGAAGGGCGCGCAGGACCGCTTTGAGATCATCGCCGGCGAGCGGCGCTGGCGTGCCTCGCAAATGGCCGGCCTGCACGAGGTGCCGATCGTCCCGGTCGACATCAGCGACAGCGATGCGCTGGAGTTCGCGATCGTCGAGAACGTGCAGCGCGAAGATCTCAACCCGATGGAAGAGGCGCAGGGCTATCACGCGCTCGCCAACGAGTTCAAACGCAGCCAGGACGACATCGCAAAGGTCGTGGGCAAGAGCCGCAGCCACGTTGCCAACATGATGCGGCTGACCAAGCTGCCGGCCGAGGTGCAGGCCTTCATCGCGACCGGTGAATTGACGGCGGGTCACGCCCGCGCGTTGATCGGCGTGCCTGATCCGCTCGCCGCCGCCAAGCGCATCGTCGAGGAAGGCCTCAACGTCCGCCAGGCCGAGGCGCTCGCGCATGAAGAGGGCGTACCGGAGCGCAAGCCGCAGAAGGCGCGCTCGACCGGGGGCAAGGAGAAGGACCCGGATACGATCGATCTCGAGAAGCGCGTCAGCGACGCGCTCGGCCTCAAGGTCACCGTCAATCACCGCGACCCCGGCGGCTCCGTGCAGATCAACTACCGCAACCTCGATCAGCTCGACGAGGTGATGAAGCGGCTCGCCAAGGGCGCGCTGTAACTCTCTCGGTGTCGTCCTGGCGAAAGCCAGGACCCATACCGCGTGATCCTTCAATTGCTGAAGGTCGCAGTACCGAACTACGAATCTTCGCCAAACCTCTCCCTGGGGTAATGGGTCCTGGCTTTCGCCAGGACGACGGCCGAGTATTTGGCGCGCGTCTGCATCCACCACGTCATTGCGAGCGGAGCGAAGCAATCCAGAATCTTTCCGCGGAGGGAATCTGGATTGCTTCGCTGCGCTCGCAATGACGAGTGGAGAGAGTTACACCCGACGTGGAGAGAGTGGAAGTCTACCCCCGCCGCTTCGCATTCGCGGCGATCGCCATCAGCGTGCGCTGGGCGATGGCGGCGGCGAGCGTCGATTGCTTGCGGGTGTCGAGCGCGGCGGTCGCGAGCTGCTCGATGATGGCGGCGAGGCGTGCCACGCTGAAATTGCGCAGCGCGGTTTCGACCATCGGCTTTCGTGAAAAGTGTAAGCGCGGAAAGCCGCCGTCGAGCACGGCGGAGGCCGGCTGGCCGTCGGCGATCGCGAGCGCGGATTTGTGCAGCCATGCGGCCTGGCGCTGTGCGGCCGAGATGATCACGCCGGGATAGGTGCCGGCGATCATGGCTTTTGCAAATTCGGTCTCGACGATGTCGGGCCGGCCGGCGAAGGCGCCGTCCACGATCGGATCGAGCTTCAGCTCGGACGCGTCGGCGACCACGGACATCACGTCGTCCAGCGTGATCTCGCCTTTGCCATGGGCGTAGAGCGTGAGCTTGCGCAGCTCGTTGCGCGAGGCCTGGCGGTCGCCGCCAAGGAAGGACATCAGCGCCGCGCGGGCATCCTGCGCGATGCGCAAGTTCGCGATGCGGAGCTCATCCTCCATCAGCTTGGCGAGGTCGCGCTCGGTGTCGGGATAGCAGCCGATCGCGACCGCCGTCCTGGCCTTCTCGCAGGCTTTGCGCAGCGGCGATTCCGGGCGCAGCTCGCCGGCCTCGATCACGATGCGGCAATCCTTCACGCTCATCTCGGCCAGCGTATCGATGCCGCCGGCAAAGCTGCGCGAGCCGGCGCGGATGCGGATGGCGCGGCGGCCGCCGAACAACGGCACGGTCATGGCTTCGTCGACGAGCCGCGACGGCTCGGCGGAGAGCTCGTCGCCGTCGAGCTTCACCAGCGAGAAGGGATCGTTGGGATCGTCGACCGCCGAGGCGATCAGCGCGTCGGCGCGTTCGCGCACGAGGCCGGCATCAGGACCGTAGAGCAGGATGATCGGACGGCCCGCATCGGGGCGGGCGAGGAAGGCGTCGATTTCTTTTCCGCGCAGCGCGACCATCGGCCCAACTGTCATTCCGGGGCGCGCGAAGCGCGAACTACGGTGCGCAATTGCGCACCTGAGAATCTCGATCAACAATCTCTGGATTCCGGGTTCGCCCTGCGGGCGCCCCGGAATGACGGGAATGAACTACGTGCCCGCGGTGAAGAACGCGGCGAGCCGGGTATTGATGTTCTCCGCGATCTCGTTGGCGGCACGATCCTCGGCATCGCGAACGGCGCGGTTGCGCGAGAAGCGCTGGTAGGACCCGGGCATGTCGTACGACACGCGCGAGAACGTGGTGCCGGTCATGACCGACTTGCCGCTGACGATCTCAATCAGATTGTACTGGCAGTCGATGCCGAAATTCTCGCTGCTCGGCAGACCCGTGTTGGGATCGACGATCAGCGAGGAGCGGCTGGAGTTGAAGCGGATGTCCAGGCGGTGCGTCGGCGGCATGCCCGTGGCGCTGCCGTAGAGCTTGAAGGCCAGGGCATTGCGGACCTCGACGCCGACACGGGCCTCGCGGGATGCGTTGGGCTTGCTGATGGGCGGCAGCTCGACCCCCATCAGCTTCTCGCGCAGGCCGGGGGTGCCGTCGCCGCGGTCGGCATACATCGGCTGGAAGCAGCCAGCCGTCAGCGCCGCCAGTGCGGCGACTGCCAGCAGGCGGGCTGCGATGCGGATCCTAGCCGACAACATTCACGATCCTCTTGGGGACGATGATCACCTTGCGGACGGGCTTGCCGTCCAGGGCCAGCTTTACCGCATCGAGGGCCAAAACGGCAGCCTCGATTTCCGGATTCTGGGCCGCTGTTGCAACTGTGACCTCACCCCGCTTCTTGCCGTTGACCTGGACCACCAGGGTCACGCTGTCTTCAACCAGCAAATCGCGTTCGATTTGGGGCCAATTGGCCTCCGAAACCAGCCCCTTCTGGCCCAGAGCCTGCCAGCACTCCTCGGCCAGATGCGGCATCATCGGGGAGAACAGCTGGACCAGGATCTGGCCGGCCTCGCGGATCGCCCAGGCTAGGTCGTCCGCCGGCCGGCCGGGACGCTGGAGCACCTCCGAGAACGCATTGGTGAATTCGCGGATATGGGCGAGGCAGACGTTGAAGTGCAGCCGCTCGATCCCGGTGGTGACCTTGTCCAGCGTGCCATGGGCGGCCTTGCGCAGGGCGGTCGCATCCGGGCCGAACGAGGCCGGCCGCGCCGCCGGCGCGGCCTTGCCGAACTCCACGGAGTCGTTCACCAGCCGCCACAGCCGCTGCACGAAGCGCGAGGCGCCCTGGACGCGCTCCTCGCTCCAGATCACGTCGCGGTCGGGCGGTGAGTCCGACAGCATGAACCAGCGGGCGACGTCGGCGCCGTAGGTCTCGATGATGTCGTCGGGGTCGACCGTGTTCTTCTTCGACTTCGACATCTTCTCGATCGGGCCGATCTGGATGTCTTCGCCTGACGACAGCAGCGTCGCGCGGCGGCCGTTGCCGCCGACTTCGATCTTCACCTCGGCCGGCTGCACATAGGTGCCGTCGGCCTTCTGGTAGGTCTCGTGCACCACCATGCCCTGCGTGAACAGGCCGGCGAACGGCTCGTCCAGCGCCACGTGCCCGGTCGCCTTCATCGCGCGGGTGAAGAAGCGGCTGTAGAGCAGATGCAGGATCGCGTGCTCGACGCCGCCGATATACTGGTCGACCGGCAGCATCCGGTTGGCCACGGCAGGCGTCGTCGGCGAAGTCTCGTTCCAGGGATCGGTGAAGCGCGCGAAGTACCAGGACGAATCCACGAAGGTGTCCATGGTGTCGGTTTCGCGGCTAGCGCTGCCGCCGCATTTCGGGCAGGTGACGTGCTTCCACGTCGGGTGATGGTCGAGCGCGTTGCCCGGCTTGTCGAAGCTCACATCCTCCGGCAGCACCACCGGCAGGTCCGCATCCGGCACCGGCACAACATCGCATTTCGGGCAATGGATCACCGGGATCGGGCAGCCCCAATAGCGCTGGCGCGAAATGCCCCAGTCGCGCAGGCGGAAATTGACCTGGCGCTCGGCGACCGGCGCATTGCCGCGCAGCTCGCTCTCGAGACGCTTCGCCACCTCTTCCTTGGCCTGATCGATGGTCATGCCGTCGAGGAAGCGCGAATTGATCATGCGGCCGTCACCGTCATAGGCGGTATCGGTGATGACGAACGATTTCGGATCCTGGCCCTCGGGACAAACGACCGGCGTATTGCCGAGGCCGTATTTGTTGACGAAGTCGAGGTCGCGCTGGTCGTGCGCGGGGCAGCCGAAGATCGCGCCGGTGCCGTATTCCATCAGCACGAAGTTGGCGACATAGACCGGCAGCTTCCAGCTTGGGTCGAACGGATGCACCGCGCGGATGCCGGTGTCGAAACCCTGCTTCTCCGCGGTGTCGATGAGCGACTGCGCCGTGCCGATCTTCTTGATGTCGGCAATGAACTCCGCAAGCTTCGGGTTCTTGGCGGCGGCGGCCTGAGCCAGCGGATGATCCGCCGAGATCGCCATGAACTTCGCGCCGAACAGCGTGTCCGGGCGCGTGGTGAAGATCTTCAGCTCGCTTTCGCCGGCGGGCGTCGTCGCCGCATCCAGCGCGAAGCGGATCAGCAGGCCTTCCGAGCGGCCGATCCAGTTGCGCTGCATCAGCCGCACCTTGTCGGGCCAGCGGTCCAGCCCATCCAGCGCCGATAGCAGCTCCTGCGAGTACTTCGTGATCTTGAAGACCCACTGGCTCATCTCGCGTTGCTCGACGATCGCACCGGACCGCCAGCCGCGGCCGTCGATCACCTGCTCGTTGGCGAGCACGGTCATGTCGACCGGATCCCAGTTGAGCTTCCGCTTCTCGCGCTCGGCGAGGCCGGCGGCGAGCATGTCCAGGAACATCTTCTGCTGATGCTTGTAGTAGCTCGGATCGCAGGTCGCGAATTCGCGGCTCCAGTCCAGCGACAGCCCGATCGAGCGGAGCTGCTTCTTCATCGCGGCGATGTTGTCGTAGGTCCAGGCCTTGGGCGCGACCTTGCGCTCGATGGCGGCGTTCTCGGCCGGCAGGCCGAAGGCGTCCCAGCCCATCGGGTGCAGCACGTTGAGCCCTTTGGCGCGCATGAAGCGGGCCAGCACGTCGCCCAGCGTATAATTCCGGACATGGCCGATATGGATGCGCCCGGACGGGTAGGGGAACATCTCGAGCACATAGTATTTCGGCCGCGGATCGTCGTTCTTCGAGACGAAGATCGCCTGCTGGTCCCAGGCAGCCTGCCAGCGCGGTTCGGAATCGCGGGCGTTATAGCGTTCGGAGGTCATGGAATCGTTGGTTTTTCTTGGGTTCGGCCGTCTAAAGACGGCGGACTAGGCCATAGAAGCCCTCGGGGGGTCAATGGGTTGCCTCACCCCGGAACCTGGGCCGCTGCTCCGCATAACTACCGAGGCTGCCGTTGGGGTATGATTAAGGGGTCGATGCGAGGTTGCGGCTGGCCAAGGACCCCAAAATACGCGCAATGGACGCCAGCTTCGACGATCCCGACTACGATTATGCCGCGTCCATCGCCGGACGGGCGATGCGGGTCATGGCCGAGCAGCGGATCGCGCCGACGCCGACCAATTTTGCGGTCTGGTACCAGTATTTCGCAGGCAGCCACGACGATTTGCGCAACGCCATCGATCTCCTGATCGACCACAATCGTCCGTTCGACGCCCGGACCAATCAGAACCTGTTCGAGACCTATGTCGCGCCACAGCTGAGTGCGGCCATCGTCGACACGTCCGAGCGGCTCAACGCCCTGATGGGAGCGGCGAAGGAGTTTCTGGCGACCGCGATTGCCGACAACCATTCGCAGATGCAGGCGATCAGCGAGGTCGCCGACCAGGGCCAGTCCGGCGTCGATCCGAAGGCGCTGGTTGCCCAGCTCATGAATGAGCTCGCCCGCGCGGCCACGCGGGCGACGCGCCTGGAAGCGGGCTTCGTCGAAAAGGCCCGCGAGCTCGACGTGATCCGCGCCTCGCTCTCCAAGTCCGAGGAGCGCGCGCGGACCGACACGCTGACGGGCCTTGCCAACCGGCGGGCGCTGGACGAATTCCTGCGCAAGGCGCAAGTCACGGCGGACTGGGGCGAGCCGCTCAGCGTGCTGTTGCTCGACATCGATCACTTCAAGACCTTCAACGACGATTTCGGCCACGGCGTTGGCGACCAGGTGCTGCGGCTGATGGCCAGGGTGCTGCGCGAGAAGGTGCGCGCGCAGGATCTGCCGGCCCGCTACGGCGGCGAGGAGCTGATCGCTGTGCTGCCGGACGCCGATCTTGCCACCTGTGCCGGGATTGCCGAGCACGTCAGGCGCGCGATCGCCGAATGCACCATCACCCGTCGCTCGACCGGCGAGACCTTGCCCTCTATCAGCGTCTCGATTGGCGTGGCGCAGTATCGTTCCGGTGAAACCATCGCCGATCTCATCGAGCGCTGCGATCGTGCGCTCTACCTCGCCAAGGGCGGCGGCCGCAATCGCGTGGTAACCGAGATCGAGCTCGATCGCGCGGGGCTGCGGGCTAGCGTTTTCGAGCGAAGTGGGCACCGGTTCGCGTAAAGAAAACGCGTCAAAACAAGAATCTAAGCGCTCGCCGCCATCATCATGTCGGCCGCGCCGGTCTCGATCACCTGGATGCCATGCTCCATGACGTTGTTGCGGCCGCGATGTTTGGCGGCGTAGAGCGCGGCGTCGGCGGCTTCGATCAGATCGCCGGGGCGCAAGGCCTCGTTGGGCCTCGTCGCGGCAACGCCGATCGAGACGGTGACGATCATGTGGGCGGAGGTGATGTGCGGCAGGCACAGCTTCAGCACGGCCGCACGCACCTGCTCGCCGATCTCGACGGCGCGGTTCACGTCGGTGTTCGGCAACAGCAGGCAGAATTCCTCGCCGCCATAGCGCGCGGCAAAGCCCATCGTGTCGGCGGCGATGCCCGAGAGCGACTCGCCGAGCCGCGTCAGGCAGGAATCGCCTTCGAGATGGCCGTAGGTGTCGTTGAACAGCTTGAAATGGTCGACGTCGATCATCAGCAGCGCGAGATCGCTGCCATATTGCTGCGCGCGCATCCATTCGAAATCGAGCCGGCTCTGGAAGCCGCGGCGGTTGGCGAGGCCCGACAGCATGTCGATCGAGGCCATCACGGTCAACCGGTCGTTGCTCGCGATCAGCTCGCGCTCGCGCTGGCTGAGTTGCGCGGCCATCGCGTTGAACGCGCGGGCCAGCGGCACGAACTCGGCCGGCAGGCGGTTGCGCGCCGCGCGCGCCGAGAGATCGCCCTCGCCGAGACGCTTGGCCATGTCGGCGAGCATCTCGATCGGCTTGATCACGAGCTTCTCGGCGGCGATGAGTGCACCGAGCAGGACGAAGACGACGACGAAAGCGAGCTGGAGATAGGCGGTGCGGATGTCGCGGTTCACCGCCGCGGACACCTTGTCCTCGTCGATGCTGGCGATCAGGCGGGCATTGGTGCCGGCGATGCGGATGTAGCTGACCGCGCGGCGGGAGCCGTCGGCGGCGAGGAAGGACAGCGAGCCTTCGTCCTGGTCCGACCGCAGCGCCCTGTCGGCGATCGCGGACATCAGCGGCATGTTGTCGAGGGGACGGCCGACCGTACTGTGCTGGTCGGCGGGGGCGGCCAGTACGGTTCCGGCGCTGTCGACCAGCACGGCGGTGATGCCGGCGCGGCCGCCGAGATTGTTCATGACCTTCGACATCCAGTCGAGGTTGACGGTGGCCAGCACGACGGCATCGGCGACGCCGCTGAACGCCGACACTGGATAGACCGCCATGACGGTCGGGGACGGCACCGGCCGCGACAGGATGAAATCGCTCAGCACGAAACGGCCGGTTTCCTGCGCCTGCTGGAAGTACGGCCGGTCACTGAGATCGAGGCCGACATACATGTTGTTGGTGGCGCACGGGATGCGTCCGTCCTGGCCGGCGATCAGCAATGTGCGGATCCAGGGAAGGTTCGAGGGCAGGCTCGCGCGCAGCACGTCGCAGCTCTTGCTGATGCCGCCGGCGGAGGCACGGATGAAGGCTTCCGATTTCAGGATGGTCTCGACCGACGAGATCACCTCGCGCTGCGCATCGGCGCTGTGCCGTGCGACGGTGGTGAATTCGGCCGCAGCCTGCGCGATCTGCCGCGTGCGCGCATCCTCGAGCGAACGAATGCGCTCGAGCATCAAGGGCGCAACCAGGATGACGGCAAGCAACGCAAGCCGGGCCCGGATTCCGAGAACCTGCTTGAGTTTCGCTCGTTTGCGGTTGAAACTGACGTTTGCCATCTTCGCTGCCCACCCCGCGGGCTAAGGTAAAGCGAAGGGTTCAAAAACTCTTTCTTGAACTCGGTAAAATTGGACTTACCTCCCGTACGATCACGGCCAATCCAACGTCATGACAGAAAAAAGCGCAGCGCCGATAACCGGCGATTCACCAAACGCACTCGCTTCGGTCGAAGCCGAAATTGCACGCGCCTGCAAGGATGCGCGGCGTGATCGCAGCTCCGTTACGCTGATCGCGGTGTCCAAGACTTTCGACGCCGGTGCAATTACGCCGGTTATCGCCGCCGGACAGCGCGTATTTGGCGAGAATCGGGTGCAGGAGGCCAAAGGCAAGTGGCCGGCGTTAACGTCTGTTTACCCCGATATCGCCCTGCACCTGATCGGGCCGCTGCAGTCCAACAAGGCGAAAGAGGCGGTCGCGCTGTTCGACGCCATCCATTCGGTGGACCGTCCGAGCATTTGCCAGGCGTTAGCCAAGGAAATCGAATCCCAGAAAAAGCGCCCCGACCTCTTCGTCCAGATCAATACCGGCGAGGAGCCGCAAAAGGCCGGCATCGCGCCCGGCGAGGCCGATGCCTTCCTCGCAAGCTGCCGCGACACCTATGGGCTGACGATCTCCGGCCTGATGTGCATCCCGCCGGTCGATGAGCCGCCGGCCGCGCATTTCGCGCTGACGGCCAAGATCGCGGAGCGCAACGGCTTGAAGAATCTGTCGATGGGCATGAGCGCCGATTTCGCGACCGCGATCATGCTGGGCGCCACCCATGTGCGCGTGGGCAGCGCGATCTTCGGGCACAGGTAGGAGCCGTTAGCGAGGGCGTGCCTGGCGACCGCTCTCGAATACGTCATTGCGAGCGCAGCGAAGCAATCCAGAATCTTTCCGCGGAAGGATTCTGGATTGCTTCGTCGCAAGGGCTCCTCGCAATGACGACGGGGAGAACACCTACGCGAACCCCACCGAAACCTTCCCGAGCACGCCAAAATCCACCGCGAAATGATCACCGACCTGGATCGGCAGCGGCGGATGGCACGTGCCTGTCGTCACCACCTCCCCTGCCCGCAAGGTAAGGCCGAGCCCGCGCAGCTCGTTGGCGAGCCAGGCGAGCGCTGCGCGGGGATCGCCGAGCACGTTCCTGCCGTGGCCGATATAGCGCTCGCCGCGCAGCGTGATCTGCGGCCGTTCCTCGACGAGATCCATCGCGCGCCAATCCGCAGACGTTGCTGCGCCCAGCACGAACAGATGTGCGCAGGCATTGTCGGCGATGAGCTGTGCCTCGCCCGCGCCGGCGAAATCGACAAAGCGCGAATCCGGAATCTCGATCGCGGGATGGAAGCTGCCGACGGCGGCCAGAACCTCGTCGACCGAATACGGCTTCGCGCGCGGCGGCAGATCGCGCCCCATGCGGAAGGCAAATTCCGGCTCGCCGACGCGCATCGCGTTGCCCTTCATCGACGCGGTGCCGCCATCGGCGATCACGGTGTCGCTCATGATGCGCCCGGCCAGCGGTCCCGTGACATTGATGTGCTTCTGCCCTGATACGCTCGTGGCCGCGATCTTCCAGCCGAACAATTTTCCAGGCGACAGCGTTTCGAGCCCGGCCTGAACCGCATAACCCTCCGTGCGGCTCTGCGGCCGCAAGCGAGCCTCGAGTGCGTCGAGCTTGGTGCCGTCGCGCCAATGCTCAAAGAGGACGCGCGATGCGGCGGCGATCTGATCCTTGTCGAGCATGTGCCCTCACCCGATGATGATTCTCGTTCTTGGTCCCAGCCGCCGCAGCAATTGCAGCATCGCCGCCTTGGTCATCGAGACGCAGCCTGCGGTCGGGCCAAAGTTGTCGCGGGCCAGGTGCAGGAACACGGCGCTGCCGCGGCCGGCGATGCGCGGCCTCGTGTTGTGATCGATCTCGATGATGAAGTCATAAAGGTGGTCGGCCCGCTTGAGCCGGTCGCCGCCCTGCCCCTCGCCCAGCCGGATGCCCTGATTGTAATGACGATCGTTGGGATCCTCGCACCAGGCGTCCGCGCCGGTGATGATCCGCGCCGGCAGGAATGTCTGCGGGCGGCTGTGCCGGTCGCCGCGCCACCACAGGCGTTTGGGACGGAAGCAACCCCTTGGAGTACCGCCGTCGCCCTCGCGCTTGTTGGCGAGAATGCCGCCCCGCCCCAGCGCCACCGGAATGGTCAGCGGTCCGGCCGTCAGCCAGCCCCGGCGAGGATTGCCGGCAGCAGGCTTAACGCGGATCGCCGACAGCGGTCCGGAGCTTCGATTTCTGGTGTAAGTCACTGAAGCAACGTTGTTTTTCATGTGAACGTGCAATGTCGAATTCATTACAGGACATTCATCAAGGCGCCCTGCTATTCTGGGTTAGTGGTTCTGCCTTGAGAATCGGTAACAGCCCACTACTTCAACACGAACAACAATAATAACGGCGACCCCTAAACTTCCCTCCCGACTGGGTGCAGCATGCATGCGCGCCGAGCCGGCCCCCAAAAGGATGATACCCCATGGCCAATGCCCGCAAGATCCTGATCGTGGATGACGATACCGATCTGCGCGATACGTTGGTGGAGCAATTATCGCTGCACGAAGAATTCGAAGCCTCCGCCGTCGATACCGGCGCCAAGGGCGCGAGCGCCGCAAAGGCCAATTCCCCCGATCTCGTTCTGATGGATGTCGGCCTGCCCGACACCGATGGCCGCGAAGTTGTCCGCTCGCTGCGCAAGGGCGGCTTCAAGGCACCGATCATCATGTTGACCGGGCACGACACCGACTCCGATACGATTTTGGGCCTGGAATCCGGCGCCAACGACTATGTCGCAAAACCGTTCCGCTTCGCCGTGCTGCTGGCCCGCATCCGCGCCCAGCTCCGCCAGCACGAAGCCAGCGAGGACGCGGTGTTCTCGGTAGGCCCCTACTCCTTCCGCCCGGGCTCGAAGATGCTGACCGCGGCCAATGCACGCAAGGTCCGCCTCACCGAGAAGGAAACGGCGATCCTCCGCTTCCTCTACCGCGCCGGCCAGATGCCGGTGTCGCGCGAGACCCTGCTCCAGGAGGTCTGGGGCTACAATTCCGGCGTCACCACGCACACGCTGGAAACCCACATCTACCGCCTCCGCCAGAAGATCGAGAAGGACGCCGCCAACCCGGAGATCCTGGTCACGGAAGCCGGTGGCTACAAGCTGGTGCCGTGATACGCTTCAGGGGCGCGCGAATCGTTTTAGATGGCGTGCCTTTGAGCCTCGGACCTGAATGTCAATCGACGACGACGTAGCGCTTCTCGAGCGTGTCCCGACATTGCGCCTGTTGGGAGACGCCTCGTTGCGCATGCTGGCGATCGGTTCCGAGCAGCGTGACTTCGTCCGCGGCGACGTCCTGTTCAATCTCGGCGACGACGCCGATGCCGGCTTCGTGGTCCAGCGCGGCGCCTTCCGGGTCGAGGACGGTGCCGGCGCCGAGATGATCGCCGGTCCCGGCGCGCTGATCGGCGAGCTTGCGCTGGTGGTGCCGATGAAGCGGCCGTCGAGCGCGATCGCGCTGGAGCATTCCTCCGTCATCCGCGTCGCACGCAGCCTGTTCCAGCGCGTGCTCGAAAGCGATCCCGCCGCCGCCGTGCGCCTGCGCGACGAATTCGCGGTGCGCTCCAGCCAGATCGCCAGCGATATCCTGATGGCGGGCGCGAAGCTGACGAGCTGAGCTTGTCGTAGCCCGGATGGAGCGAAGCGTAATCCGGGATTCCCGCTTGCGGAAAGACCGTCCCGGATTGCGCTGCGCTCCGTCCGGGCTACGGGAGGTCACACCTCCAGCGTCACCGTGACAGGCACATGGTCCGACGGCCGCTCCCAGCTCCGCGCATCGCGCAGAATCTTGAAATCGCTGACCGCATCCTTCAGCGCGCGCGAGACCCAGATGTGGTCGAGCCTGCGGCCGCGGTCGCCGACGGTCCAGTCGGCGGAGCGGTAGCTCCACCACGTATAGACCTTCTCCGACATCGGAATGCGCTCGCGCGCGACGTCGACCCATTCGCCGGCGGCGAGCGCGGCCTTCAGCTTCTCGGTTTCGACCGGCGTGTGCGAGACGACCTTCAGAAGCTGCTTGTGCGACCACACGTCGTTCTCGTGCGGGGCGACGTTGAGATCGCCGACCAGGACGTGGCGATCCTCGCCGCGCGGGTGCAGCGGCTCGCACGCCGTCATCTCGTCGAGGAAGCGGAGCTTGTGATCGAATTTCTCGTTCAGCGCGGGATCGGGAATGTCGCCGCCGGCCGGCACGTAGAAATTATGCAGCACCAGCGGCTTTGCGATGCCGGCCTTCTCGCCGAACGACACCGAGATATGCCGCGAATCCACCTTGTCGCAGAAGGTGCGGATGTCCTTCGACTCGAACGGGATCTTCGAGACGATGGCGACGCCGTGATAGCCCTTCTGCCCGTTCAGCGCGACGTGTTCATAGCCGAGCCGCTTGAAGCGCTTCAGCGGAAAGGCGTCGTCGATGCACTTGGTCTCCTGCAGGCACAGCACCTCCGGCCGCGCGCTCTTGAGGAATTTCGCGACCAGGTCGATGCGCAGCCGCACCGAATTGATGTTCCAGGTTGTCAGGGAAAGACGCATGGGAATTGCGTCTTAGCAAGCTCTCGTAGGGTGGGCAAAGGCGCAAAGCGCCGTGCCCACCGTCTTTTCGGGTGCGAGATGTGAGGATCTGGGCGTGCTCTCGTAGGGTGGGCAAAGCGAAGCGTGCCCACGTGCCGACCGCGACGGGGAAAGGTGGTGGGCACGGCGCAATTGCGCCTTTGCCCACCCTACGGCAGCGGAGCGCTTATCCCGGCGACGGGCCGTAGTTCGTGAAATCGATCTTGAACATGCTGGGATCGAGCTTCTTGCTCGTATCCAGATTATAAACCGCGAAGGTGGTGTCGTAGCCTTGCGGATCGGTGACGGTCCACTGCTTGAGCTGGCCGTCCTTGGCGCCGAGCATCAGCAGGAGGCGGCTGGTGCCGACCAGCGCCTGCTTCTCCTCGATGGTGACGCTGATGAAGAGATCGTCGGCAGTGACACTTATGACGTTGGTGTCCTTCATCAGGTCGATGCGGTCGGACAAGAGGAAGCGCAGCGGCGTCTGCGACAGCGGATAGACGTCCTGCGTCGCGAGCTTGCGGTCGCGCACCACCAGCGACGATCCATCGGCGACGATGTCGATCGGGCTCGGCGCGTCATATTCGACGCGCATCTTGCCGGGCTTCTGGATGTAGAAATCGCCCTGCGTCTTGCTGCCGTCGGGGCCGACCTGGACGAAATTCCCGACCAGCGTCTGCAGCGAGGACAGATAGGCGCTGACCTTGGCGGCCTGCGCCTTCTGGTTGGCATCGAAGGTCTGGAAGATGCTGCTCGGCACGTTGCGGCGCGGATCCGGGATGATCGGATTCGGCGGCGCCTGCGTCGCGCCGGTAATCGCTGGTCCGCCGGCAGACGCCCCGCCATCGCGGCCCTTCGGCGCGGGCTTCGGCACGGGGACGTTCTGCGCGAACGATGCGGTGGTCACCATCGCGGCGGTGACGAGAAGCACGCCGGCCATGCGCGCGCTTCGCGCGGCGATGGTGGCAGCGAATCGAATGTCCGGATGTCTGATCAACGGGTCGTCCTGTGTGGCTGGGCGCCCTTTTACCGTGATTTCGGGCAAAAGCAGATATCGATTCTGCGTGAAATTATGTTTAGGGGCCTCCCGCCTCACATATGGCTGTCTTCTTCCTCGACCAGAATCTCGCGCTTGCCGGCGTGGTTGGCGGGACCGACGATGCCCTCCAGTTCCATGCGCTCCATCAGCGATGCGGCCCGGTTATAGCCGATTTGCAGGCGGCGCTGGATGTAGCTGGTCGAGGCCTTGCGGTCGCGTTTGACGATCGCAACCGCCTGCGCGAACAAATCGCCGCCGCCGTCCGCGCCCATGCCGGTGGCGTCGAACACCGCACCGTCCTCGTCCTCGGTCGGCTCTTCGGCCGTAACCGCCTCGAGGTATTCCGGTTGGCCCTGCGTCTTGAGGTGACGCACCACCTTCTCGACTTCCTCGTCGGAAGCGAACGGTCCGTGCACGCGGCTGATGCGGCCGCCGCCGGCCATGTAGAGCATGTCGCCCTGGCCGAGCAGCTGCTCGGCGCCCATCTCGCCAAGGATGGTGCGGCTGTCGATCTTGGATGTGACCTGGAAGGCGATGCGGGTCGGGAAGTTGGCCTTGATGGTGCCGGTGATGACGTCGACCGACGGGCGCTGCGTCGCCAGGATCACGTGCAGGCCGGCGGCGCGCGCCATCTGCGCCAGGCGCTGCACCGCGCCTTCGATGTCCTTGCCGGCGACCATCATCAGGTCGGCCATTTCGTCGACGATGATGACGATGTAGGGCAGCGGGTCGAGCGAGAGCTTCTCTTCCTCGTAGATCGCCTTGCCGGTCTCCTTGTCGAAGCCGGTGTGCACCGTGCGCGTCGGCTCCTCGCCCTTGGCCTTCAGTTCGAGCAGGCGCGTGTTGTAGCCGTCGATGTTGCGCACACCGAGCTTGGCCATGTTCTTGTAGCGCTCTTCCATCTCGCGCACGGCCCATTTCAGCGCGACCACCGCCTTCTTGGGGTCGGTCACGACGGGCGTGAGCAGATGGGGAATGCCGTCATAGACGGAGAGTTCGAGCATCTTCGGATCGACCATGATCAGGCGGCACTGATCGGGGCGCAGCCGGTAGACCAGGCTGAGGATCATGGTGTTGATCGCGACCGACTTGCCGGAGCCGGTGGTGCCGGCGATCAGCATGTGCGGCGTGCGCGCGAGGTCGATGATGACGGGGTCGCCGCCGATGGTCTTGCCGAGGCAGAGCGGCAGTTTCGCAACCGTGTCGGTGGCTTCCTTGGCGATCAGCAGTTCGCGCAAATAGACCTTTTCGCGATGGGCGTTCGGCAGCTCGATGCCGATGGCATTGCGGCCGGGCACGACGGCGACGCGCGCCGACAGCGCGCTCATCGAGCGGGCGATGTCGTCGGCAAGGCCGATCACGCGCGATGATTTGATGCCGGGCGCCGGCTCCAGCTCGTACAGCGTGACGACAGGACCCGGATTGGCCTTCACGATCTCGCCGCGCACGCCGAAATCCTGCAGCACGCCTTCGAGCGAGCGCGAATTGGCTTCCAGCTCGGCCTTGCTGAGCGGCTGGCGATCGCCCGCCTTTGGCGCGGCCAGCACGGACACGGATGGAAGCTCGAACTTGTCGGAGGATTTCTTGGAAGCCGCCTTCGGCGCGGCCTTCTTGCGCGGGGCGCGCGCGGCCGGCTCCTCCTCTTCCTCCTCCTCGTCTTCCGCTTCTTCCTCGTGCTCGTCCTCGTAATCCTCGTCCTCGGCCTGCGGCGAGATCGACGGCGCGGCGCGGCCACCGCCGAGATTCGGCTCCTGGCGGCTGAAGCTGGCGGCCTTGGTCTTGGGTCCGCTCGAGACCAGCGAGCGATAAGCCGCGCCAAGCAGCCAGATCAGTCGCGCTTTCGTGCTCATCAGCGCATGGAACAGCCAACCCAGCGACACCGAGCCGCGATCGCTCCCCTCGTCCTCGTCGAGCGGCTTGTCGTCATCTTCGATCTCGGCGAGCTCTTCGTCCTGCTCGCGTGCGCCGAGACCGCAGGCGATCAGGAAGGTCGCGGTCATCGCGGCGAACAGGATCGTGCCGAGGATCATGCGATAGATCGTGCCGGGCGGTCCGAAGATCACCGCGGGCGCGCGCACCAGGGCATCGCCGACCACGCCGCCGAGCCCGGTCGGCAGCGGCCAGGCGCCGCCATGCGGCCAGCAGCTGACGAAGCCTGCTGCGATCACGGTGCAGAGAATCCAGGAGCCGAGCCGCAGCGCTTCGCGGTCGAACGGGCGATGCGTCATCATCCGCCAGCCCCAGACCGCGACGGTCAGGACCAGCATGATCGCGCCGAGCCCGAGGATCTGCATCGCGAGGTCGGCGCCGATGGCGCCGGCATAGCCGAGGATGTTGCGGATCGGCCGCGAGGTCGCGTGGCTGAGACTGGGATCCTGCACCGACCAGGTCATCAGCGCCGCCGAGGCGACGCCCGACAGCGCGATCAGGCCGAGGCCGCTGAGCTCGCGCATGCGCCGAGCCAGCCCCTCGCGGATCGAGGGCGGCAGATGGCCGACCAGTGGAATGACACGTTCGATTGCCGACATGCTCACGGGCCCCGCCTAACCCAGAGTCTCGACCAGACGGTGCAGCGCCTGCGCCGTCGTTTCGCCATCCTGCACCAGCGCGAGGCGGATGTAGCCTGCGCCGGGATTGAATCCGTCAGGCTGCTGTCGCGCCAGAAAGCTGCCGGGCACCACGCGCACGCCTGCTTCCTTGAACAGCTTGAGCGTCACCGACACATCGTCGCCGATCTCGGAGGTGTTGAGCCAGACGCAAAAGCCGCCATCGGGCCGGCGGTAGCTGTAACGATTGCCGATGATCTGGTCGGCGAGATCGAACTTGATCCGGTACAGCCTGCGGTTCTCCTCGACATGCGCCTCGTCGCCATAGGCGACGGTCGCGACATGCTGGAGCGGCACCGGCACCTGAGGCGCCGCGATGTTGCGCAGCTCGAGGAACATGCCGATGAGCTTCTTGTCGCCGGCGGCGAAGCCGACGCGCAGGCCCGGCAGGTTGGAGCGCTTCGACAGCGACTGGAACGCGACCACGCGGGTGAAATCGGGCCCGGCGCATTCCAGCGCGCTGCCCGGGGCCTCGCGGGTGTAGATCTCCGAATAGCACTCGTCGCTGAGGATCACGAAGCCGTAGCGATCGGCGAGCTGCTTCAAGCGCTTGAAATAGTCGGGCTTGGCGACCGAGCCCTGCGGATTGGCGGGCGAGGCCAGATAGAACGCCACCGTGCGCGCCAGCGTCGCCTCGTCGATCGCGTCGAGATCGGGCAGGAAGCCGTTCTCGACCGTGGTCGGCAGATGGATCGGCTCGCAAGCGGCCGCGAGGGCGCCTGCACCATAGACCGGATAGAACGGGTTCGGCATCAGGATCGCGGGCTTGCCCGGACGCGGCCCGACATAGCGGGCGGCTGCGATCGCGGCGAGGAACAGCCCCTCGCGGCTGCCATTGAGGACGAGAATCTCGCTCTTGGGGTCGAGCTGCCGTGGCAGGTTGAAGCGCGACGACAGCCAGGCGCTCGCAGCGTTCCGGAACGGCTCGGTACCCTGGTTCATCGGGTAGCGGCCGAACTCGGCGATGTGCTTGGCCAGGACCGGGCCGACGAAGTCGGGCACGGGATGCTGGGGCTCGCCGACCGCAAGCGAAATCAAGGGCTTGCCAGGCTGATGCGGGGCCAAAAGCTCGTTCAGCCGGACGAAGGGCGAGCGTGCGGAATCGGAGCCATTACCGCCCTGCGGCGCACGGGATGAAGCGGTCAGAGCCATTCGTTGGGCGCCAGTACTCTTGGAACGGCCGGTCGCACCAAGGCGCCGGCGGGAAGCGGTTCAGTTCACCATAGATAGGGCGAGGTTAAGACGCGATTAACCATCGGCCGCCGCCGCCGTCCAGAGCGGGAAAAATGGGGCCGGATAACAACGGGATGCATGGGCTACAGGGCCGGGCTGGTTCCTCCACCTCTCCCGCTTGCGGGAGAGGTCGCGCCAAAGGCGCGGGTGAGGGTTCTCGCCGCTTAGGGACTGTCCCGATGTTGGGACACCCTCTCCCCAGCCTCCCCCGCATGCGGGGGAAAGAGCGCACCATTATAGTGGCTTAGCGCCCCGGCAGCTTCTCGAATGTCTTCATGCCCGCGGGGATCGCGTGGAACTCCTGCATGTCGCAGGTGTAGATCGCCATCTGCGGCTGGAATTGCTTGGGCTCGTCCAGCGTGCCGACCTTCAGGATCGCGGCGGGCAGGCCCGGCACCTTGGTCACCAGATGCGTGCCGCATTCGGCGCAGAATTCGCGCGTCACGGCGCGCTCGAGGTCCTTGCGTGTGAACTGCTTGGGCTGTCCGGTGATGTAGGAGAAGCCGGCTGCCGGCATCGCGATGAAGGTGTTGGGCGCGCCGCCCGAGATGTACTGGCACTCGCGGCAGTGACACTGGGCCTGCATCATCGGGTCGCCCTCGGCGACATAGCGCACTTCGCCGCAATAGCATCCGCCTTCCAAACGCATGACGACCTCCCGATTGTTTTTCGTTGTGGTCGGTATTTCTGCGCCGGCAATCTGGAATGGCAATCTTTTTCTTCGGCACCCGGTCAAAAAGAAAATCTGCAAAAAGAAAGGGGCTCCAACTTGCGCTGGAGCCCCTCAACGGTCGGGGCATTGCCGGGTATGTGCCCAAACCGTAGTTGTGGACGCGGTCCCCGAGGAGACCGCGCCCGGGAGGAGAGGTTACATGTTGTAGGCGCGCTCGGTGTGCTCGGTGATGTCGAGGCCTTCACGCTCGCTCTCGACATTGGCGCGGAGGCCAACGATCACATCGACGACCTTGTAGAGTATCGCCGAACCGACGCCCGACCACACCAGCGTGGTGCCGACGGCCTTGAGCTGGGAGATCATCTGCGCCGCGAAGTCGTAGTCGGCAACCTTCGGCGGGATCGCGGTGTAGTCGATGATGCCGGCGCCGCCGAGGGCGGGATTGACGAGAATGCCGGTGCCGATGGCGCCGACGATGCCGCCGATGCAGTGCACGCCGAACACGTCGAGGCTGTCATCGTAGCCGATCGCGTTCTTCACGACGGTGCAGAAGAACAGGCAGACCACACCGACCACGAGGCCGAGGACGATCGCACCCATGACACCGGAGAAGCCGGCGGCAGGCGTGACGGCCACGAGACCCGCGACAGCGCCGGAGATGACGCCGAGCACCGACGGATGCCCCTTCACGATCCACTCCGCGAACATCCACGACAGCGCGGCGGCTGCGGTGGCGACGAAGGAGTTGGTCATGGCGAGGGCAGCGCCGCCATTGGCTTCGAGGTTGGAGCCGGCGTTGAAGCCGAACCAGCCGACCCAGAGCAGCGAGGCGCCGATCATCGACATGGTCAGCGAGTGCGGGGCCATCAGCTCCTTGCCGTAACCGACGCGCTTGCCGATCAGGAGGGCGCCGACGAGACCTGCGATGCCGGCGTTGATGTGCACCACGGTGCCGCCTGCGAAGTCGATCGCGCCCGCCTTGAAGATCCAGCCGGCGTCGGCGTTGATCTCGTCGAGCTTGGCCTGCGCCGCGGTCTTCGCCGCCGCATCACCCGCCGCAGCCAGAGCCTTGGCAGCGTCCTGGATCGCGTCCGGGCCCGGCCAGTACCAGACCATGTGCGCGATCGGGAAGTAGATCAGCGTGACCCAGAGCGGGATGAAGAGAGCGATCGCCGAGAACTTCATGCGCTCGGCGAAGGCGCCGACGATGAGGGCGGGCGTGATCGCCGCGAAGGTCATCTGGAAGCACATGTAGATGAGCTCCGAGATGTTGGCATCGACCGAGAAGGTCGCGGCCTTCGAGTCGGTGGTGACGCCCATCATGAAGGCCTTGGAGAAGCCGCCGATGAAGTCGGAACCACCGGTGAAGGCGAGGCTGTAGCCGTACACGGCCCAGATCACGGTGACGACGCAGACGGTGTAGAACACCTGCATCAGAACGGAGAGCATGTTCTTGGAGCGGACGAGGCCGCCGTAGAACAGCGCGAGGCCGGGGATGGTCATCAACAGCACGAGCACTGTCGATGTCAGCATCCAGGCGTTGTCTCCCTTGTTGACCGTTGGCTCGGCGTAGGCTGCGGTCGCAGCGAACAGGCCGACTGCGAGAGCCGCCAATCCCGCGCCATAGGGACGCTTGAACGTCATATTGTTTACTCCTGATTGGATAAGGTTGAGCGCGAAATCAGAGGGCCGCGGCATCGGCCTCGCCGGTGCGGATGCGAACCGCATGGTCGAGATTGATGACGAAGATCTTGCCGTCGCCGATCTGTCCGGTTTTCGCAGCGGACGTGATGGCGTCGATGGTCTTGTCGACCTGGTCGGAGGCGACAGCGACCTCGATCTTGATCTTGGGCAGGAAGCTCACGGCATATTCGGCGCCGCGATAGATTTCCGTATGGCCCTTCTGGCGGCCATACCCCTTGACTTCCGTCACCGTGAGACCGTGAACGCCGATGGCGGTCAGGGCGTCACGGACTTCTTCCAGCTTGAATGGCTTGATAATCGCCATAACAATTTTCATGGGTCCTATCCCCGCTTGGGCCCGGTCCGGACGTGGCCGGGCGTTTCTCGACTGGTTCGCCACGAGGGAGAAGTTCACTACGCGGGCACAGCCAGGACCCCTAGAATCAAATGCCGTGCCAGATCGGGCGCATTGCCTAACGGACTATGAAAACGGGTATTTTCGCGCCTGGCCCGTATTGCGGTGCAGTGCGCTATTACGTCGCGCTCAAAACGTGGTCATATCTGATCAAAAAGCAGGCACGACAGGCTGCCGACACAATTGCTGCTCACGTGTCGGGCAGCGCGAAGGTATTTAATTACAGAAGAGGTCTGATAAGGGGCCCCACCGCCCCGCGAAATATCGAACCGGCCCTCGGCGTGCTCACGGGATGCGCGCAACCGGCCTGGACCGTCAGGCGGCCTCGCGCTGCGCAAAGACCCGGTCGATCAATCCCCATTCGACCCCTTGCTGCGCGGTCATGAAGTGGTCGCGGTCCAGGGTGCGTTCCACCTCCGCCTCGGTGCGTCCGCAATGCTGCGCGTAGAGCCGGGTGATGCGCCGCTTGGTCTCCTGCATTTCGTTGGCATGGATCAGGATGTCGGACGCCTGGCCCTGGAAGCCGCCCAGCGGTTGATGCACGTGAAGGCTCGCATTGGGGAGCGCGGCGCGGTGACCTGGCTCGCCGGCCATCAGCAGGAACGAGCCCATCGAGCGCGCGGTGCCCATGCACAGCGTATGAACCGGCGCCTTGATGAACTGCATGGTGTCGTACATGGCGAGACCAGAGGTGACCACGCCGCCGTAGGAGTTGATGTAGAGGTTGATCGGCCTGTTCGGATTCTCCGCCTCCAGGAACAACAATTGCGCGCAGACCAGTCCGGACATCGCATCATTGACCTCGCCGTTGAGGAAGATGATGCGCTCGCGCAGGAGCCGCGAATAGATGTCGAAGGATCGCTCGCCGCGGGCGGATTGTTCGACAACCATAGGGACGAGCTGAAGCATGTCGCGCATTGGCGACCTCCATGTTTGCAGGTGATGACGTCTTGCTGGTGTTAGGCGGCGACGCGCATCAAGCAGCAATTGCTGTTGGCCGGCTGCGGCAGCTTCGCATCATCGTCGCAGGCTTGCTGGATGATGCGAAAGCGCGTGCCGCCGTCCTCGTTCGGCTCGATCCGGAAGATCACGTGGCTTTCGCGAAACGGCGGTTCGGAATCGCGAAGCCGGTAGCGCACCTCCTCGCCCGCGATCGACGATTCCGGCTCGGCGCCGGCAAGGTCGCAATCCGGTAGCCAGCGTTCGCGCAGCGCCGGAATGGTGACGGCGCGCCAGACCTTTGCCGGCGGCGCGTCGAATTCATATTCGAGCACCAGTTCTGCGTCGGAGGGATCAGGTTTCGCTGCG
Source organism: Bradyrhizobium huanghuaihaiense (assembly GCF_007830635.1). Classification (GTDB taxonomy): domain Bacteria; phylum Pseudomonadota; class Alphaproteobacteria; order Rhizobiales; family Xanthobacteraceae; genus Bradyrhizobium; species Bradyrhizobium huanghuaihaiense. The sequence goes on from NZ_VLLA01000001.1 coordinate 536,703, forward strand.
TCGCTCATTGATCCAGATCCTTATTGATCCATGTCCTTGAGGAGATCGGCGAGTGCTTCCATGCGCTTCGGCCAATAGGCGCGGTAACGCGCAAGCCATGCCCCGATGGCCACGATTCCGTCCGGGTCGACTTCGTAATTCACAAAGCGGCCCTGCCGCTGTTCGCGCACGAGGCCTGCCGCGCGCAGCACCGAAAGATGCTGCGACATCGCCGGCTGGCTGATCTCCAAACCGTCGCGCAAAGCGCTGGCATTCAGGCTTCCGCCAGCGAGCTTCTCAAAGACTTTTCGGCGCGTCGGGTCGGCCAGTGCCTTGAAGATGTCGGCTTCGATCATGTCAACACATAAGCATGTACTTATGTGTTGCGCAAGCCTCGATTACTGAAGGGCTTCGCCGTGCTGCGAAATATCCAGTCCCTCGAGCTCGTGCTCACGGGATACGCGCAAGGGCACGAACAGGCCGACCAGCTTGAGCAGCACAAAACTCACGCCCGCAGCCCAAACGAAGGTGACGGCGACCCCGTAGAGCTGGATCAGGAGCTGCTGCGGATGGCCCTCGAGCAGGCCGGCGGTGCCGCCGATCGCGCTGGTCGCGAACACGCCGGCGAGCAGGGTCCCGGTCAGGCCGCCGATGCCGTGGACGCCGAACACGTCGAGGGAGTCGTCGTAGTTGAAGCGGTGCTTCAGCCAGGTGCAGGCCCAGTAGCAGACCGCTCCGGCAATGATGCCGATGACGATGCCATGCCACGGCGCCACGAAGCCCGAGGCCGGCGTGATGGTGCCGAGACCCGCGACCGCGCCGGAGATCATGCCGAGCACGGAGGGCTTGCGCCGGGTCGACCATTCGATCGCGCCCCAGGTCAGCGCACCGGAACAGGCTGCAAGATGCGTCGCGATGATCGCCATCACCGCGCGCGAATTGGCTGCGCCCGCCGAGCCACCGTTGAAGCCGAACCAGCCGACCCACAATAGGCCGGTGCCCATCACCGCGAGCGAGAGATCGAACGGCGAGAGATTTTCTGTGCCGTAGCCGTGGCGGCGTCCCATCACCTTGGCGGCGACGAGGCCGGCGGTGCCGGCCGACAGATGCACCACGAGGCCGCCGGCGAAATCCATCACGCCCATGCTGGCGAGGAAGCCGCCGCCCCAGACCCAATGCGCCAGCGGAATGTAGACGAAGATGAACCAGGCGACGGAGAACAGCAGATAGGCGGAGAACCGCATGCGGTCGGCGACGGAGCCCGCGACCAGCGCCACCGTGATGATCGCAAACGTCATCTGGTACAGCATGAACAATGCTTCCGGGATCGTCTTCGCCGCCGGGTTGACGCTGTCGAGCGTCATGCCGGCGAGGAACCAGCGGTCGAGCGTGCCGATCCACGGCCCGTCGCCGACGAAGCAGAGCGAATAGCCGAACGCGACCCAGAGGATGGAGATCATCGTCACCGCAGCAAGGCTCTGCGCCATGGTGGCGAGCACGTTCTTCTTGCGCACCATGCCGGAATAGAACAGCGCCAGACCCGGGATCGTCATCATCAGCACCAGCGCGGTGGCGACGATCATCCAGGCGGTGTCGGCGGTGTTGATCTCGGAGGCGGCGGCGTGCGCCGGCGTGGCCATGACCAACGCAAATCCGATCGGCGCAGCCAAACCGGCTGCACGGCGCAACAATTCCGCCATGTCATTCCCCCAGCATAGAAATTACGTCGCACGCTGTGGCGTCGTTGCCCGGTGCGATCGACGAAGGCTTATTAGAGTCAGAGCGCGTCGCTGTCGGTCTCGCCGGTGCGGATGCGCAGCGCGTGGTCGATCGGCGTGACGAAGATCTTGCCGTCGCCGATCTGGCCGGTGCGGGCCGTCGCGGTGATCACGGCCACCGCCTTGTCGGCGACGTCGGAGGCGACCGCGATCTCGATGCGCAGCTTCGGCAGGAAGTTCACGACATATTCGGCGCCGCGATAGATCTCGGTATGGCCCTTCTGGCGGCCATAGCCCTTCACCTCGGTCACGGTCATGCCGTGGACGCCGATCGCCGTCAGGGCCTGGCGGACCTCATCGAGCTTGAAGGGTTTGATGATCGCGACGACGAGTTTCATGGTCAGGCCTATTCCCCGGGATGCGCCGCGCCGTATGTCCCCGGCGCCGCGTCAATCTGGCATCTTTTCGGGCAAATGGCATAAAAATGTTGCAGATTGAAGCGGAAAAACGTTTGGCCAAGGGCGGTCATGTGAATGGCCGCCTCTGTACAGGGCAGCCGTTCATCCTTCACAATGCATTTTTGGCATGGATGCGGTGAACCCAAGCGTCCCGGCCGGTACATAAGTATGTTCGAGGGGGACGCTTCATGGCGAGTTGGTTCTATGCATCCGAGGGCAAGCAGCAGGGGCCCTTTCCGGAAGGACAATTCCGCGATCTGATCGCCCAGGGCGTCGTCCGCCCGGACACACTGGTGTGGACCGAGGGCATGGCCGGCTGGCAGAAGGCCGTCGAAATTCCCGGCCTGGTCGGCGGCGGCGGACCTCCGATGGTTCCGGCCGGCGGCCCGCCGATGATGGGCGGCGGTGGCTATGGCGGCGGCGGCGGAGGATCGCTGGCCGTCGATTTCGGCATCCTCGAGTTCACTTGGCGCACGCTCGTGCTCGTGATCGGATCGTGCTTCGTGATCCCGGTGCCGTGGCTGTTCGTCTGGTACACGAAATGGATCGTGCCCTGCCTGAAGGTCCCCGGTCGACCCAATCTCAGCTTCACCGGCAGCGCGATGACGCTGGTGCCCTGGTTCTTCGGCTTCATCGTTCTGGCGATCGCGCTCGGCTTCGTCGGCAGCCAGTTGCTGAGCAATTTGCTGTTCATCGTCCAGATCGTGCTCTACTGGCTCCTGATCAAATGGATGGTCGCGAACTTGGCTTCCAACGGGCAGCCGCTCGGTCTCAGCTTCACCGGTTCGGTCTGGGCGTATATCGGCTGGAATCTGCTGTTTGCGATCTCCATCATCACCATCATCGGCTGGGCCTGGGTTGCCGCGGCCCAGATGCGCTGGTTCTGCCGCAGCATCGAGGGCACGCGGCGCGAGATCGTCTTCAAGGGCAGCGGACTCGACATCCTCTGGCGCGGCATCGTGGCTGCGATCCTGTGCAGCCTGATCATCCCGATTCCGTGGGTGTATCGCTGGATCATGAACTGGTTCGCGTCGCAGACCGAGCTCGCTCCGCGAGGTGCGCTCTAGCGGTCAGCTTTTCCGCTCGCGCACGGAGCCTTCCTGCGCGACGGAGGCGACCAGCGTGCCATCGGGCTTGAAGATCGAGCCGCGGGTCAGGCCGCGGCCTGATTGCGCGCTCGGCGAATCCTGGGCGTAGAGCAGCCATTCGTCGGCGCGGAACGGGCGGTGAAACCACATCGCGTGGTCGAGGCTCGCCGGCATCATGCGCTTGTCGAACAGCGTGCGGCCGTAGCGCGCCATGATCGCATCCAGCAGCGAGAAGTCCGAGGCATAGGCAAGCGCGCACATGTGCAGCGCCGGGTCGTCAGGCAGCTTTGCCGCGGTCCTGATCCAGACGTGGATGCGGCCGTCGTCGATCTTCTGGCCGAAATAGCGGCCGAGCTCGACCGGGCGCAGCTCGATCGGGCGGTCGGATTCGTAGTAGCGGCGGATGAACTCCGGCATCTCGCGGAACATCGGTTGCTTCGCCACTTCCTCCGCCGTGAGCTTTTCCGGCGGCGGCACGTCGGGCATTCTGTCCTGATGATCGAACGCGGTCTCCTCGTCGGCGTGGAACGACACCATGATCGAGAAGATCGCGTTGCCGTGCTGGATCGCGGTGACGCGCCGCGTCGAATAGCTCCTGCCGTCGCGCAGGCGCTCGACCTGGTAGATGATCGGGATCTGCGGATCGCCCGGCAGGATGAAATAGCAATGCAGCGAATGCGGCAGGCGGCCCTCGACCGTGCGGCAGGCCGCAACCATCGCCTGTCCGATCACCTGGCCGCCGAAGACCCGCTGCCAGCTCGTCTTCGGGCTGTTGCCGCGGAACAGGTTCACCTCGAGCTGTTCGAGGTCGAGGATCGAGATCAGGTCGATCAGGCTTTTGGACATGACTACAACTCTCTGAAGTCGTCATTCCGGGATGCGCCGGAACAGCGCAGGCCCGGAATCCATAACCCCGGCTCGTGGTTATGGATTCCGGGCTCGCGACTTCGTCGCGCCCCGGAATGACACAATGGGGCCGTTCCGCCCTTGTTTCACCGCACTGTTTCGCCCAGCTCAAGTCTGCTAGCAAGACCGAGAATTGACCGGGAAGCTTGGTATGTCGGTACAGGGAAGCATTGTCATTGGCGGCGGCGCGTTTGCCGGCCTGGCGCTGGCGCTGGCGTTGCGCCAGGGGCTCGGGCCGGAGATCCCCGTGATCGTCGCCGATCCCGCGCTCAGCACGCGGCCGAGCCGGGACCCGCGCGCCACCGCGATCGTCGCCGCCTGCCGCCGCCTGTTCGAGGCGATCGGCGCCTGGGACGACGTCAGGGGCGAGGCGCAGCCGATCCTCGACATGGTCGTCACTGATTCCAAGCTGGAGGACGCCACGCGTCCCGCGTTCCTGAATTTCGCCGGCGACGTCGCGCCGGGCGAGCCCTTTGCCCACATGGTCGAGAACCGCCGCCTGATCGATGCGCTGGTGGTGCGTGCCGAGGCCGAGGGCATCGATCTTCGCGCCACCACGGTGTCGTCCTACGACGCGCGCGCCGAGGGCATCGACGTGACGCTCGGCGACGGCAGCGTGATCGCGGCGAGCCTCCTGGTCGCCGCCGATGGCGCGCGGTCGAAACTGCGCGAGCGTGCCGGCATCGCCACCCATGGCTGGGAGTATGACCAGTCCGGCATCGTCGTCACCGTCGGCCACGAGCGCGATCACGAAGGCCGCGCCGAGGAGCACTTCCTGCCCGCGGGTCCCTTCGCAATCCTGCCGCTCACCGGAAAACGCTCATCGCTGGTATGGACCGAGCGCCGGGCTGAGGCCGCGCGCATCATTGCGCTCAGTGACGAGGACTTTCACAGCGAGCTCGAGCAGCGCTTCGGCCTGCATCTCGGCGAGGTGAAGGCGCTCGACAAGCCGCGCGCGTTTCCGCTGTCCTATTTCGTCGCGCGCTCCTTCATCGGCGAGCGCCTCGCGCTGGTCGGCGATGCCGCGCATGTCATCCACCCCATCGCGGGCCAGGGCCTCAACATGGGGCTGAAGGATGTTGCCGCGCTGGCCGAGGTCGTCGTCGACGCCGCGCGGCTCGGCATGGATCTCGGCGGCGCCGACGTGCTCGAGCGCTACCAGCGCTGGCGCCGCTTCGACACCATGGCGATGGGCGTTGCCACCAACTCGCTGAACTTCCTGTTCTCCAACCAGTCGACCTTGCTGCGCACGGTGCGCGACATCGGCCTCGGCCTCGTCGACCGCGCCCCGCCGCTGAAGAACCTCTTCATCCGCCAGGCCGCCGGCCTCACCGGCGAGGTGCCGCGGCTGTTGAAGGGCGAGGCGTTGTAAGGCGGCGCTGGCGCTACACCCCCCACTGTCGTCCCGGACAAGCGCGCCCCAAGCGCGCGCAGATCCGGGACCCATACTCCGCAGCAATCGTTTTGCGAAGACTCGGAGTTGCCTGCTCGCGCAACAACGCAATTCGGTGGTTATGGGTCCCGGCTTTCGCCGGGACGACACCGGGGGTTCGGCGCGGCCATCGCGCCAAGCCTCAATCGATCTTGCGTGCTTCTTCCGGCAGCATGATCGGGATGCCGTCGCGGATCGGATAGGCGAGCTTGGCGCTGCGCGAGATCAGCTCCTGCTTTGCAGAATCGAACTCCAGCGGGCCCTTGGTCAGCGGGCAGACCAGAATCTCCAGCAGCTTGGGATCGACACTGGCTTCGGGGCGTTCGGTAGGCGCGTTCATCATTGTCTCCGGCGGTCGGTTGCCTCTAGCACAGAAATCCGCCCCCGCCCATCGCGTCGGTCACGCGGAGACCATTTGCAGAAGCTCGTCCAGCAGGGCCTCGAGCCGCGCCGCCGGCACCGGCGCCCCGGACAGGGCAAAGCCGAGAAACGTCCAATAGAGGATCTGCGCGCGGGCCTGCGCCGCCATCGGGGCAAGCCCGCGCATCACCAGTAGCTGCTCGATATAGTCGAGCCTGCGGCGGTCGATCGCGCGCACCGCTCCTTGCGCGCCCGCATCGAACGCCGCCCAGTTGCGCACCGCGCGCTCGAGGTCAAGCCGCGCGCCGAACGACCGGCGCAGCAGCGCCTTCAGCGGCTCGTCGCCGGCCGCCTCGACGTCGGCGATGATCTGTTCCGCCGCGATCTCGCGCCAGCGCTTCAGCACCGCGGCGTGGAATGCGCCGAGATCGGCAAAATGCCAATAGAAGCTGCCGCGCGAAACCCCCATGGCCCTGGCGAGGGGGTCGGCCTTCAACGCGGTGAAGCCGTTTCTGGCGAGCGTCTTCAGGCCCTGGCTGGTCCAATCGTCGGCGGAGAGCTGTTCGGTCATATCAGTTCCCGGGATCAGGCCATACACTAGTGTATTGACAGGTCGCGGACCAGCGCTTATCTCACCATACACAGATGTATGGACGAAGCTTCGGGAGCCCTGATGATGCGTGATCTCTTGCTCCAGTGCGCCGGCGTGCTGACCGTCGTCGTGGCCCTGATCCACGGCTACCTCGGCGAGGCCAAGGTGTTCGTCCGCGCCCGCATCGAGCCGGAACGGCTGCGCACGCTGATCCGCCTGGTCTGGCAGGCCTCGACCGTCGCCTGGATCGGCGGTGGCGTGCTCCTCATCGCGACGCCCTGGATGGGCTCGGAGCCGGCGCGCCACTGGATCGTCGCCACCATGGCCTCTGTGTTCGGCTTCTCCGCTTGCGCCAACGCATGGGCGACGCGCGGCCGGCACTTCGGCTGGATGATGCTCAGTGCGGTCGTCGTGCTGGCGGTTGCGGGCTACTAGCTGCGCGTGAGGCGTAAGGCCGCAGAGGCGCACCAAACCTGCACTGCGCACGGAGAGCACTCAGCTTTTGGCGGATGTTAGAACTTATCTAAAGCGATCCATGCCCGAACCCGATTGACTTCACCTCCTCCTTTGCTTCCTTCGGTCCCGCTCGCGGCTCCGCGCAGCGCCCACGACAGAGGAGGAGAAGTTCGTGAAGGTCATTCGTGTTGTTGCCATTGCACTGACGGTCGGGATTGGCGCGGGATCGACGGCCATGGCCGACGGTTTCAAGGACTGCACCAAGCTCGACAAGGCGTCGTGGAAGCCGGCCAGCGAAGCTGAAGCCAAGGCCAAGGCGCTGGGCTACGAAGTGCGTCGCTCCAAGATCGAAGGCTCGTGCTACGAGGTGTACGGCGTCAAGGAAGGCAAGCTCTACGAGCTGTTCTACAGCCCGGAAGATCTCAGCCTGAAGCACACGATTGCCAAGTAAGGCTGCCAAGTAAGGCTGCAAGTAAACTTGCCAGTTGAGCTGCGCGAGATCGTCCGCGCAGAGTGAGGCTCAAGGGTGGTCCCAGCTTGATCGAGGAAGCGGTGCCAGAAGCGCGCGGGGCGTCCGACAGGACCCCCGCGGATCGAACCGCTTCGCGGACGGTCGCAGTCTGGGATCTGCCGCTGCGCCTCTGGCACTGGGCTTTCGCGGCCAGCATCATGGCCGCGTGGTTCACGCCCACCGTCTATGACCGGCTTCATCGCATCGTCGGCTACACGGTGCTTGGGCTTCTCGCCTTCCGTCTGGTCTGGGGTTTTTGGGGCAGTCGCTACTCCCGCTTCCGCATGGTCGGCGTCCGCTTGCGTGCCGCGCCGCGCTATCTCTGGAATCTGCGCCGCGGCATCACCGGCCGCTATATCGGGCTCAATCCCGCCGGCACGTTGATGCTGGTGGCGCTGCTGCTGGCGGTCGCCGTCTCGGCAATCACGGGCGCGATGTCGGTGACCGTGACCTTCTTCGGCCTCTGGTGGGTCGAGGACACCCACCACTATTCATCGGACGCGGTCATTGTGCTGGTCGTGCTGCACGTGCTCGGCGTGCTGCTGATGGGACTGCTTCAGCGCGAGAACCTGATCCGCGCGATGATCACCGGCCGCAAGCGCATCCGGCATCATCCCTAAGCGGAACCGGTTGAGTTCCCAAGCAACCACAGGCCCGCTCAACCGCGTAGTTTCACGGGCGGAACCATCGTGACCCGCACAACTACGCCCAACTGGCGTCATTTGCCGGCAAGCATTTACCTCGCGATAGGCATGCAACTGGGCATTGCAGAAAATTAACGCGGAGAAAGTCTGATCGGCTCAATCCTCGATAGTATTGACGAGGGAGCGATATTGAATGTTCCGCGTTTTTTCCTGTCTTACGGCCGAGCACGATTGGCGGCTCGTTGTGCTCGCAGGGCTCGTCTGCTTCGTCGCAAGCATCGTCGCGGCCAGCATCTTTCATCGTGCGATCGCGACGCGCTCGCGAACGCGGTGGATCTGGATCGCGATCGCGGGCGCAGCCATCGGATACGGAATCTGGGCGACGCATTTCGTCGCGATGCTCGCTTATGAACCCGGCGTCACGACTGGCTACGGCCTCGTGCTGACCGCGTTTTCGCTCGCCGCGGCTATGCTTTTGACCTCGGTCGGCTTCGGCGTTGCGGTCGGCGCGTCCGCTCGCTGGGGCGCGATGGCAGGGGGGATCATCATCGGCGGCGGCATCGCCAGCATGCACTATCTGGGAATGTGGGCCCTTGAAGTGCCTGGCCGGGTCTCCTGGTCAGTAGACCTCGTCTTCGTCTCGATCATTTTCGGCATGTGTCTCGGCTACGCCGCGCTGTCAGTTGCCCTCACCTACCAGGGCTATCGAGGCACCCTGGCAGCGGCCGTCCTGCTCACACTCGCCATCGTGTCGCATCACTTCACGGCCATGGGTGCCGTGCAGATCACGCCGGATCCCACCCTCGCGACGGATACGCTTTCGCTGTCTCCGGCGTTCCTCGCGCTTGCCATCGCCGGTGTGGCGCTTTCCGTGCTGGGGATGAGCCTGATCGGCGTGCTGGCCGATCGTCGCCTGGCAAGCCGAACCGCCAGGTTCGAGGAGATCATCAGCCAGCTTTCGGTCGCCCGGCAGCAGCTCGAAGATTCGCAGCAGGAGCTACAGGGACAGACGCTCAGGCTGGACACGGCGATCAATCACATGGTCGAGGGCCTTTGCATGTTCGACGCCGAAAAGCGGCTCGTCGTATGCAACGAGCGTTATGCCCGGCTCTATCAGTTGCCGCCGGAACTGCTGAGGACCGGGACATCGCATGCCGACATCATCAGGCATCGTATCGCGAAGGGCATTCTCAAGGGCGATTCCAGCGAAGGCGCTGCCGAGCAGTTCATCTCGAAACTGGCAGCCCTGCCGTTCGATGCAGTCTCGAGCAGAATCGACGAGTTCGCGGATGGCCGGTTGATCTGCGTGACACGGCAGCCAATGGCCGGCGGCGGATGGGTGGCCACGCATCTCGATGTGACCGAGCAACGCCGGTCCGAGGCCAAGATCACCCATATGGCGCAACACGACGCGCTGACCGATCTGCCAAATCGCGTGCTGCTCAGGGAACGGATGGAGCATGCGATTGCGGTAACGCGCAATGGCGGCCTCGATCTGGCCGTGCTCATGCTCGACCTCGATCGCTTCAAGGAAGTCAACGACACGCTTGGACATCCGGCGGGCGATGCCCTGCTGCGCGCCGTCGCTGCGCGTCTGCGCGAATGCGTCACGGAAACCGCGTTGATCGCCCGGCTGGGCGGCGACGAGTTCGCGGTGATCGATTACGTGACCAACCCGGCCGTGGAGGCCGCGGCCCTTGCCGAGAACATCAGAAAGGCGCTCTGCGAACCCTTCGATCTCGGCGATCACCGGGTCACGGTGGGCACCAGCATCGGCATTGCCATCGCGCCGCGCGATGGCAACGATTCGGACGTGATCCTGAAGAGCGCGGATCTCGCGCTCTACTCGGCCAAGAGCGGCGGACGTGGTGCATTCCGCTTCTTCGAGCCGGAGCTCGACGAGCTCATGCATGCGCGACGCAATTTGGAGCGCGACATGCGGGCTGCGCTCGCGGGGCGTCAATTCGAGCTTCACTATCAGCCGTTCGTCGGCGCGGCGACCGGAAAGACCTATGGCTTCGAGGCCTTGCTGCGCTGGCATCACCCGCAGCGAGGCATGGTCCTGCCGGGCGAATTCATCCCGCTCGCGGAGGAGACCGGCTTGATCGTGCCGCTGGGAGAATGGGTCTTGAGGACCGCCTGCGCGGAAGCCGCCACATGGCCTGCACATGTCAGGATCGCGATCAACCTATCTCCCGCTCAATTCAGGAGCAAGGAGCTCGTTCCGGTCATTGTCGGCGCGCTGGCGAGTTCAGGACTTGCGCCGCACAGGCTCGAACTCGAGGTCACCGAGACGGTGATCATGCATGACAGCGAAGCCGTCTTTGCTGTGCTCGCCGAGCTGCGCGAGCTCGGCGTGCGAATTGCCCTGGACGATTTCGGCACCGGCTATTCATCGCTGAGCTTCCTGCAGAGATTCCCGTTCGACAAGGTCAAGATCGACCGCAGCTTCGTCAACGAACTCTCCAGCCCGCGGGCCGAGGCGCGCCATCTGGCGCGAGCGGTGGTTCGTTTCGCGGTCAGCCTCGGCAAGACGACGACCGCCGAAGGCGTCGAAACCAAGGAACAGCTCGACATCCTGCGCGAAGAAGGATGCGGCGAAACGCAAGGCTATTATTTCAGCCGGCCGATGCCTGCATCCGACATCGCCAGGATGCTGCGGCGAGGTTCCGGAGCAGCCATCCGCGCGGCGTGAGCCGTCAGAGGCTCACTGCAACGGCGGGTCGCCGCTTGTGCGCTTCTTGGCGAGGTCCATCTCGGTGACCGCGATCAGGATCTCGGCGCGGGTCTTCAGGTCGGGCGCTTCCAGCATGGCCTGCTTTTCGGCGGGGCCGTAGGGCGACATCATCGCCAGCGCGTTGACCAGCGCCTCGTTGGGCGCGCTCTCGACGCCCTCCCAGTCGACCTTGAGATTGTTGGCCTTCAGGAAGTCCGCGAGCACCGACAGCAGCGCCTCCCGATCGACCTCGTCCTCGCCCATGCGGGCCGTGAAGTCGTCGACGAAGGTAAAGAAATCCACCTTGCACTGCCGATAGGCGGTGAGCACCTCGAGCTCCTCGACCACCTTGAAGCGCGCGACGCCGGTGAGCTCGAGGATGTAGCGGCCGTCGCCGGATTCGGCGAGCTGGGTGATGCGGCCGACGCAGCCGACGCGGAACAGCGCGGGCTTGTCGGAATTCTTCGGCGAGTGCGCCACGTCGGGCTGGATCATGCCGATCAGGCGATGGCCGTCGCGGAAGCAATCGTCGACCATCGCAAGATAGCGCGGCTCGAAGATGTTGAGCGGCATCTGACCGCGCGGCAATAGCAGCGCGCCCGGCAGCGGAAACACCGGAATGATTTCGGGAAGGTCGGCGGGTCCGCGATATTCGATGTTGATCGGCATCTGGTCCCCGCTGACGCTTGTACGCATTCCCTACGAAAACAGGATCGTCGACAGGCGCTTTCGTCCCTCGACCGTTGCATCATCCGTGCCGCCCCAGGCCTCGAAGAACTGCACGAGCTGCTTGCGGGCGCCGTCGTCGTTCCACTTGCGATCGCGCCTGACGATCTCGAGCAGTTGGTCCGTGGCGGCTGCGCGGTTGCCTTGGGCGTTGAGCGCGGTCGCGAGATCGAAGCGGGCCTGATGATCGAGCGGGTTTGCGGCAACTTTCTGTTCCAGCTCGGCCACGGGCCCGAGCTGCTCCGCCTGCTCGGCAAGATCGATCGTCGTCTGCACGGCTTTCACCACGGGATCGTTGCGCTTGGACTCCGGGACCATGGCCAGCGTCTGCTTCGCCTGCTCCATCGCGCCGGAGACGGCGTAGCATTTGGCAAGGCCGGCCAGGGCCGCGATGTTGGTCGAATCATGCTGCAGCGCCTCGGCATAGATCTGCGCGGCGGCCGCGGCGTCGCCCTCGGCGAGCACGGCATCGGCTTCCTGCACGATCTCGGCGACATTGACTTCGCCGGGGGCGGTGACGCCCTTGGTCAGCTTTTCGATGAAGGCGTTGAGCTGGCTCTCGGGCACCGCGCCCATGAAGCCGTCGGCCGGCTGGCCGTTGACGAAGGCGATCACGGCCGGGATCGACTGGATCCCCATCTGGCCCGGGATCGCCGGGTGCTGGTCGATGTTCATCTTGACCAGCTTGACCTTGCCCTTGGCCGCCTTGACCGCCTTTTCCAGCACGGGGGTGAGCTGCTTGCAGGGGCCGCACCACTCCGCCCAGAAGTCGATCAGCACCGGCTGGCGCTTCGATTCCTCGATGACGTCCTTCACGAAGGTCTGGGTAGTGGTGTCCTTGATCAGATCGGCCGCAGCCGGGCCCGCCGCTCCGTTACCCTGGTCGATGATCGTCACGGGATCCCCTCGTCTGATGTCTGGAATGGCGGCTCTTTAGCACGTCGCCAACGCTGATGCTTGTTGTCGGCTCCTAAATTGGGCCGAATGGGCCGAATTTCAATCCATCGGGGCCGATTCGCCGGTTCCGGGGCGCTTCTGGGCGATTTAGCCGCATTCCGGGTCTATTTAGGGCTCGCAATTGCGAATCTATGCTGCCGGTAGCTGTTGCATTCCCCTCCCGCTTTTGGCATACGACAGCCGTTGCCGGCGCGTCACGCGACCGACACAGGATGCGGGTGTAGCTCAGTGGTAGAGCACGACCTTGCCAAGGTCGGGGTCGAGGGTTCGAGCCCCTTCGCCCGCTCCAATTTTTCCCAGAGCATCCAGCCAAACCAGACCGGGCCGTGGTCTTCCACGCCGCTGGCGGCTGTCTTGGGTTTGCAATGACAATTCTGGTAACGGGCAGCGCAGGGCACCTCGGAGAAGCCGTTCTGCGGACACTCCGCCGGCGCGGGTCGCCTGCGCGTGGCGTCGATCTGAAGCCCTCCTCCTTCACCGACGCCGTCGGCTCGATCGTCGATCTCGCGTTCGTGCGGGAGCAGATGGAGGGCGTCACGGCCGTGATCCACACCGCGACGCTGCACAAGCCGCATGTCGCGACCCACTCCAAACGCGACTTCGTCGACACCAACGTCACCGGCACGCTCAACCTGCTCGAGGCGGCGGCCGCGGCGGCCGGCGTGCGGAGCTTCGTCTTCACCAGCACCACCAGCGCATTCGGCTCGCAGCTTCGTCCCGAAGCCGGCCAAGCGGCGGTGTGGGTCACCGAGGATTTGCTGCCGGTGCCGAAAAACATCTACGGAACGACCAAGCTGATGGCGGAGAATCTGTGCGAGCTGTTCTTTCGCGAGCGCGCCCTTCCGGTCATTGTCCTGCGAACCTCGCGTTTCTTTCCGGAGGACGATGACGATCCGGCGATGCGGTCGGCCTATCCGCTGGACAACGCGCAGGCCAACGAGCTGCTCTATCGCCGGCTCGACATAGCGGACGCCGTGAGCGCCCATCTGCTCGCCGTCGACCGCGCGCCGAGAATCGGTTTTGCCCGCTACATCGTTTCGGCCACGAGCCCGTTCGAGCCGCATCATCTCGCCGCGCTGGCGGATGACGCGGCAAGCGTCGTGCGCGCGCTCTATCCGGATTATGCGCAGCTCTACGCGGCGCGCGGCTGGCGCCTGTTTCCGCAGCTCGACCGCGTCTATGTCAATGCGCGCGCCCGGCGCGAGCTGGGCTGGCGGCCTGAATTCGACTTTGCGCATGTGCTGCAGTGCCTGCGTGCGGGTCAGGATTTCCGCAGCACGCTGGCGCGCGAAGTCGGGTCGAAAGGCTATCATGAGGCGGTGTTTGACGACGGGCCTTACCCCGTCGCCTCCTGATCACCGCTTTCGCAGTTTTGCTCGACGTGTCAAACGCCTGCGCGGTGTCACCGGGCGCAAATTGGCCTGAGGCATTCTACTGTGCATGGGGTTGTTCTCGCACTTTTTGTGTGGGCCCTTCCCGCTGCCTGCAAATTGAGCTGGGCATCTTTCTGATTCCGCGTTGCAGCGAGATCGTTATCCTTGCCGCGCTGGCGGCCGGAGCAAATCCGTCTCAACTTTTATTGAGCGCAACCGCAGCACACGCGATGCGCTTCTCACCGCTCGCAGATGTGCTAACCTTTTTACGTCTGTCGTCCTGACAGACTCCGAACTTCGCCTACTCAAACAGCAAAACAAGAACGTGCAGCCCTGACGGCTGCCTTAGGGGAGTGACGCGATGACATCGATGTTCCATCGATCCGTGTTGGCGCTTGCAGCGGTTGCCCTTCTTGCCGGGACCAGCGTTGTCAATGCGCAGCAACAGGACAAAAGCCGGGCACTGAAGAAATACGAATCCGGCACCAAGGAGTTCTGGACCCATCCGCCGGATGACTGGTTCCTCGGCGACGAGACCGAGGCGCAGAAAGGCCTCGCGCCGCCCTCGGGTCCGCCGACCGGCGCGTCGGAGGCCGAGCTCGCGGCGATGATGAAGAAGATCAAGTTGCCGGCAGGCTTCAAGATCGAGGTCTATGCGCCTGGCGTCCTCGCCGCGCGGCAGATGGCCTGGGGTGACAAGGGCACGCTGTTCGTCGGCTCGTTCGGCCTCGGCAACGTCTATGCCATCAAGGACAACAACGGAAAGAAGGAGGTCAAGACCATCCTCAAGGGGCTGAACATGCCCACCGGTCTCGCCTTTAGGGACGGCGCGCTCTATGTCATCGCGGTCGACAAGCTGATCCGCTACGACAACGCCGAAGCCAATCTCGACAAGCTCGGCGATGGCAAGGTCGTCTATGACGACATGCCCTCCTATGCCGCGCATGGCTGGAAGTACATCGCGGTCGACAAGGAGGGCTGGTTCTTCCTGCCGTTCGGTCCGCCCTTCAACGTCGGCATTCCCCCGACCAGCGTGTCGCAGATCCGCCGCGTCGATCCCAAGACCGGCAACGCCGAGATTTATGCGCTCGGCGTCCGCAACTCGGTCGGCGGCGACGTCGATCCGCGCACCGGCAAATTCTGGTTCACCGAGAATGCGCGCGACTGGGTCAGCGACGATCTGCCCTCCGACAAGCTGAACATGATCAGCAAGATCGGCGAGCACTTCGGCTATCCCTATTGCCACCAGGGTGACCTGCCCGATCCGAAGTTCGCGATGGGCCACAAATGCTCCGAGTTCACGCCGCCGGTGCTGAATCTCGGCGCGCACGTCGCTCCGCTCGGCATGAAGTTCTACACCGGCGACCAATTCCCCGCCGAGTACAAGAACAACATCCTGATCGCCGAGCACGGCTCCTGGAACAGGCACAAGTATCAGGGCGCCCGCATCATGCGCGTGATGGTCGGGCCCGACGGCAAGAACGCCAAGCAGGAAGTGTTCGCATCCGGCTGGCTCGAGGGTGACCAGGGCTATCTCGGCCGTCCCAACGACATCATCCTCGCCAAGGACGGCTCGATCCTCGTCGCCGACGACTGGGCCGGCGCGATCTATCGCATCAGCTACAGCAAGAAGTAGCGCGTAAGTGAAGCAGAGGCTGCGGTGGCCACGAGGCGGCCGCAGCCTCTTTAGTCTGATGCTGTCGTTCCGGATTGCGCGCCAGCGCAAGTCCGGAACCCATAACCCCGAGTCGTGGTTATGGATTCTCAGATGCGCAATTGCGCATCATAGTTCGTGCTCCGCACGCCCCGGAATGACGACCTCGATAGATCGGAATCCTCCCTCATGCGCCGGCAGTTCACCTCGCACGCAATCAGCGTGGTTGCGTTCGCAGCGATCGCATTCGTCCCAGCCCTGGCCGCCGACAATTCCGCAATCAAGGACAAGGCCGCCGTCTGCTCCGGCTGTCACGGCGAGAACGGCATTTCCCAGACGGAGAACATTCCATCGCTCGCCGGCCAGCCAGATCAATTCATCCAGTGGCAGCTGGTGTTCTTCCGCGCGGGTTCGCGCAAGAACGACCAGATGCAGCCGATCGCGGAAGAGATCACCAACGAGGACATCCGTAATTTCGGCGCCTATTTCTCGCAAATGACGCCGCCGAAGGCAGCGGAGGACAACGACCCGGACCTGTCGAAGAAGGGCGCGCAGGTTGCCGTCGGCCGCCGCTGCGCCTCATGCCACACCGACGGCTTTGCCGGGACCAAGGCCGTGGCGCGGCTCGCGGGCCAGCGTGAGGAATATCTCGTCAAGGCGCTGCACGACTACAAGGCCGGCACGCGCGTCGGCGGCGGCGTCGCGGCGATGGCCGATGTCGCCTATCACATGAGCGATGAGGAAATCACCGCGGTCTCGCACTATCTGGCGAATTTCAAATAGTGCTGGGCTGTTGCGGCAAACACAGCTCGTCGTCCCGGGGCGCGACGAAGTCGCGAGCCCGGGACCCATAGCCACAGGCGAGAGTTTGGCGAAGACTCGTGGTGACCAGCTCGCTCCATAACCACTCGCTGTGGTTATGGGTCCCGGGCTCGCGCTGCGCGCGCCCCGGGACGACGGCGGCGTGTGGAGCGCGAGCTACCCCGCCCGCTGCTTCTCATACGCTTTCAGATGCGTGTACGCGATGCGCAGCTTCGGCACCGGCACCTTGGCGGCATCGGCGCGGGCGATGAGATCGCCGATGACGTGGTCGGCTTCGACCGGCAGGCCCGCCTTGATGTCGCGGAACATCGACGCCGTCATCGGCGATCCCTCGGCGGTGAGATTGCCTTTGACGCGCTCGAAGAACGAGCCACCCGGCGGATAGCCGGCCGCCGTGGCGATGGCGCTGGTCTCATCGAGCATGCCGAGCAGAAAATCCCGGCCGCCGGGTGCGGCGAGGATGTTGCCGACGGAGGTGCGCATCAGGCTGGTGCTTGCGGCGAGCGAGGAGAGGAACACCCACTTCTCCCACATGTCCTGCATGATGTTCTGGCTGGCGGCGGCGCCGTTGATGCCGCTCTTGAAGGCCTCGTCGATCGCCTTGACGCGATCCGACAGCTTGCCGTCGCGCTCACCGTAATTGAGCGACTGCATCGGCTGCAGCTGCACCACCTCGCGCTTCTCGTTCAGCGTCGCGGCAATGGCGCAGAGCCCGCCGAGCACGCGCTCCTTGCCGAATTTCTGGTCGAGGATGTCGAGATGCTTCATGCCGTTGAGCATGGGGATGATCGCCGTATTCGGCCCGACCGCCGGCGCAAACGACTTGATGGCATCGTCGAGGTCGAACGCCTTGCAGCTGAGCAGCACGACGTCGAACTTGTCCTTGAGCGCGTCGGCCTGCACGGTCGGCGGATTTTTCAAGGTCACGTCGCCATTCGGGCTCTTGATGACGAGGCCGGCGCTGGCCAGCTCGCCGGCGCGGCGCGGCCTGACCAGGAAGGTGACGTCGCGGCCGGCCTGCAACAGCCTGCCACCAAAATAGCCGCCGATGGCGCCGGCGCCGACCACGAGGATACGCATGGGATATTCCTTTTTGTTGCTATTGGCGGTCCATCTATAGTCGTCATTGCGAGCGAAGCGAAGCAATCCAGAATGCTGCCGCGATCACATTCCGTCGTCGGCGAAGGAGCGTCTACGTCTCCAGCACCATCTCCTCGACCTCGCGCAACTGCTCCTTGCCGAAAAACATCTCGTTGCCGACGAAGAAGGTCGGCGAGCCGAACGCGCCGCGGGCGACCGCCTCCTCGGTGTTCTTGATCAGTCTGGCCTTCACTTCGGGTTCCTGAGCGCGGGCGAACAGCTTTTGCGCGTCGAGGCCAGACGACGCCAGCGCCTTCGCCGCGACTTCGGGGTCGTCCATCTTCTTCGGCTCGCGCCACATGTGGTGGAACGCGGCATCGACGTATTTCTCGAACACGCCCTCGAGCTGCGCCGCGATCGCGGCGCGCATCAGATTCAGCGTGTTGACGGGGAAGTGCGGATTGAAGACATAGGGCTGGACCTTGAAGCGCTTGATGAAGCGCTCGGTCTCCACCTGCTGGAATTCGCGCTTGTTCTTGATGCCGGCGAGCGTCTCGGCCGGCGACTTGTTGTTGGTCGACTTGAAGATGCCGCCGAGCAGGATCGGCACATATTCGAATTTGACGCCGATCCGCTGCTCGATCTCCGGGATCGCCAGATGGCTGAGATAGGCGTTCGGGCTGCCGAAATCGAACAGGAATTGCGGAGCTGTGCGGGGCAAGTTCGTTCTCCCTGAAGGCGCTTTTTTGGCATTGTGGCGCAGGCCGCGCCACAGGTCCATCGTTTAATGACGGTCATAATACTTTGACGGTCAGATCAGGCGCCGGATTGCCCGCTTGCGCCACACCAGAAGGTAATAGCCCATCTGCAAAAGGAACATGGCGCAGAACACGATGGGATAGGCGGCCCACACGCCCTCAAGGCCAACGGTGCGGCTGAGGATGATCGCAGCCGGCAGCTCGATTGCGACAATGGCGAAGATCGACAGCAGCATCGGCGTGAAGGCGACGCCGCCAGCGCGCATCGCGCCGGAAAACACTGTGGCGAGGCCAAACGGCACCGAGCTCCACAAGGCGATATCGAGCAGTCGCTTTGCCAGATCGAGCACGGCGCCGTCGGTGATGAAGATGCCGAGCACGGCGCGTGGCGCGAGATAGATCAGCGCGACTAAGCCGCCGGTCAGGACGATGTTGAACGCAAGGCCGGTACGCACGATGCCGTCGAGCCGCGCCCTGTCGCCGCCGCCGACGGCCTGGGCGCCGAGGATCGAGACCGCGATCGAAATCGACATTGCCGTGAACTGCGTATAGCCCATCACCTGGTTGACGGCGCCGTAGGCCGCGGTGGCATTCGAGCCGAAGCCGTTGACGAGGCCGAGCAGCACCAGCTCGGCGACCGCCATCACCACCATGCCGATCGCGCTTGGCAGGCCGATGCCGAGGATTTTTCCGAGCATGGCTCTGTTGAGCCGGAGATGACCCAGCAACGCGGCGTCCGGCGCGAGCGCATGCTTCTTCCGCAGCAAATAAACGGCGAGCACGATCAGCGTCAGCGCGTTGGCGATTGCCGCCGCCCATGCCGGACTGGCGATGCCGGCCACGGGCATGCCGAACGTGCCACGGATCAGCATCGGCGTCAGGATCACGCCGATCACCGTCGATAGCGCCAGCGCCAGCAGCGGCGTCAGCGCGTCGCCGACGCCGCGGATCATCGCCGTCATCAGCAGGAAGACGAAGCCGAGCGGCATGGTGAGCAGCATGATGCGGGCATAAGCGCTGGCCTGGTCGAGAATGTCAGCGGGCGTCGCGAGCATCGTCATCAATTGCCGGCTGAAGATCCCGCCGACCAGCGCAACCGATATCGACAGCAACAGGCCGACCGCGAGCGTCGTGCCGGCGACGCTTCCAATCTTGCCGTGCTCGCCCGCGCCAAAGGCCTGGCCGATCAGCACGGTGGCTCCGGTGCTCAGGCCCATGACGAAGGCGAACAGGAAGAACATCACCGGGAAGAACGCCGACACCGCCGCCAGCGCGTCGACGCCGATCATCTGGCCGAGATAGACATTGCTGACGGTGCCGAACAGCGATTGCAGCGCGTTGCTCAGCATCAGCGGCGCGAGGAAGCGGAGGAACGTGGTCCAGAGCGGCTTTGGAGCAGACATGGGCTTGGCCTTTCATCAGGGCGTGCGAAGCCGTTGCCGCGCAACGCGCGGCTCGGCCGTTGAAGGGGTTGTGAAGAGCGGTGCGCTTTAAGCGCGGTCGCTATAGGCGAGCTTGACGATGTGGTCGCGGATATCAGTCGGCCAGTCGGCGATCAGTCCGGTGAAGCGTCGCCGGTCATCCGCGAACAATGCGCGCGAGGCTTCCTCGAATTGCGGCAAATTGCCCGCCATGGTCGACATGAAGTGATAGGCCGCATCGCGCGCCTGCCGCTCGCGGTCCTTGTCGCCGCTTGCGCTACGCGCCTCGTCGACGAGCTTCCGCAATGCGACCGAGGCGCCGCCCGGCTGCGCGCCGAGCCATTCCCAGTGCCGCGGCAGCAGCGTCACCTCACGCGCGACCACGCCGAGCTTCGGCCGGCCGCGGCCGCGCGGCTCGGCCGGTTCTGCGGTCTCCTCAACAGGGGGCGGGACGAGCTTCGCCAGGCGCGCCAGCACCTCGCGATCTCCGCCGCGCAGATCGAAGTCGATCGATCGGCCCGTGGCATCCTCGAAGATGATGATCGGCTCGTCCGGCCGTGGCGCCACCCGCTTGACGACCAGCGCGACCTCTCCTGCCGGCCCGGACACCAGGCGGCGTTGTCCCTGGAAAGCGGTGAAAATCTTATGCATTGGAATCATTGCCATATTGAACAGCGTTGGCGGGCTTAATACCCGGGTAAATTCCAGGCGTCAATATACCCGGGTGAAAATATCCATACCGACGGCTCGACATTGTGTTCCCGGGCTGGCACGAACGGCCGATCACGCCTAGCTCCGGGGACCCACGATGCTGACCGTTCACCATCTCAACAATTCGCGCTCGCAGCGCGTGCTGTGGCTGCTCGAAGAGCTGGGCGTGCCCTACGAGATCGTGCGCTATCAGCGCCAGCCGGACATGCGCGCGCCGAAGGAGCTGCGCGCGATCCACCCGCTCGGCAAGTCGCCGGTCATCACCGACAACGGCAACACCATCGCGGAATCCGGCGCGATCATCGAATATCTCATCGCCACCTACGGCAACGGCCGGCTGATCCCGCCGCCGAACACGCCGGAGCGGCTGCGCTTCACCTATTGGCTGCACTATGCGGAAGGATCGGCGATGCAGCCGCTGCTCCTGAAGCTGCTGTTCACGCTGATGCCGAAGCGCGCGCCGGCGCTGTTGCGCCCGCTGGTGCGAAAAGTCTGCAACCAGGCGCTGACCGCGCTGGTCAATCCGCAGCTCAAGCAGCACATGGATTATTGGGAGGGCGAGCTCGCGAAGAGCGAGTGGTTCGCCGGCAACGAATTCACCGCCGCCGACATCCAGATGAGCTTTCCGCTGGAAGCCGCGCAAGCGCGCGGCGGGCTCGAGCAGGGCCATCCCAGGGCGATGGCGTTCCTGGAGCGCATTCATGCGCGGCCCGCCTATGCGCGAGCGCTGGAGAAGGGCGGGCCTTATCAGGTGGGGCGGTAAGCCACTCTCCTGTCATTCCGGGGCGGTGCGCAGCACCGAACTACGGTGCGCAATCGCGCACCTGAGAATCTCGCGCCGCAATTTCGAGATCCCGGGTTCGGCTCTTCGAGCCGCCCCGGGATGACGTCGAGTAATCAATCCGCGTGCAACACGCGTCCGCGCGTCTCCGGCAATGCAAACGCGGCGATGAAGAACACCGCGTAGGCCACCACCGCGAAGATCGCGATCGCATTCGCGAGCGACGTCGTCGCCGACAATGCGCCGACGAGGAACGGAAACAGCGCGCCGATGCCGCGGCCGAAATTGTAGCAGAAGCCCTGACCGGAGCCACGCAGCCGCGTCGGATAGAGTTCTGTCAGGAACGCGCCGATCCCCGAGAAATAGCCCGAGGCGAAGAAGCCGAGTGGGAAGCCGAGCACCCACAGGATCTCATTCGTCAGCGGCAGCTGCGTATAGAGCAGCACTACGGCCATGGCGCCGATCGAGAAGATCAGGAACAGGTTGCGGCGTCCGATCCGGTCGGCGAGCCAGGCACCGGTGAGATAGCCGATGAAGGAGCCGATGATCAGCGTCGAGAGATAGCCGGTCGAGCCGACGATCGACAGATGCCGTTCCTTCGTCAAAAACTGCGGCACCCAGAAGGTGACGGCGTAGTAGCCGCCCTGGCAGCCCGTCGCCATCAGCGATGCCAGCACCGTGGTCTTCAGGATCGGGCCGGAGAAGATTTCCCAGAGCGCCGGCCGATCGCCGCTCGCAGCCTGCTTGGCGCGCGCCTCGGCCGCGATCTCCGGCTCCGTGACGGAGCGGCGGATGTAGAATACCAGCAGCGCCGGCAGCGCGCCGATCACGAACATCCAGCGCCAGGCCGTCTCCGCCGGCAGGATCGAGAACAGGATCGCCTGCGACAGCACGGCGAGGCCCCAGCCGACCGCCCAGCCCGACTGCACCGAGCCGACCGCGCGCCCGCGATATTGCGGCCGGATCGCCTCGCCCATCAGCACGGCACCCGCCGCCCATTCGCCGCCGAAGCCGAGGCCGAGCACGGCGCGCGCAATCAGGAGCTGGTCGAAATTCTGCACGACGGCGCAGACCAGCGAGAAGAACGAGAACCAGATGATGGTGATCTGCAGCGTCCTGACCCGGCCGATATGATCGGAGAGATAGCCGCCGAGCCAGCCGCCGATGGCGGACGCCAGCAGCGTCACCGTGCCGGCGAGGCCCGCGGAAGCCGCGTCGACCTTCCACAGCGCGATGATGGTGCCGATCACCAGCGGGTAGATCATGAAATCCATGCCGTCGAGCGCCCAGCCCGCAGCGCAGGCCCAGAACGTCCGCCGTTCCGGCGTGTTCATGTCGCGATAGAACGCGAGAAGGCTGGTGTCCTCGATCTCGGCGCGTTCGATGCGCTGGTTCGGATCGGCTGTGGTCATGTGCGTTTCCCCGGCAGTTTCTTCAAAGCTGCGCGGTGGTAGCACGCGCGCCGGCCGGAGCAAGCCGGTGCGCGCTGCCATGCCATGCAGCGGCGGGTTACTGGCCCGCCGCTTCCGCGCCGCGCGTGCGCGGATCGGGGGCGCCGAGCGGACCGTTCGGCGTCACGAGAATCGAATTGGCGGAGGTCTGTCCCATCGGCTCGACGATGACGTGGTCCATGGCCTTCAGCTCGGAGAGGACCTGATCGGAGAAGCCGCGCTCGATGCGCACTTCGTCCGGCAGCCATTGATGATGCAGCCGCGGCGCGGCGACGGCGGCGGCGACGTCCATTTTGTAATCGAGCACGTTGACGATCACCTGGAGCACGGTGGAGATGATGCGGCTGCCGCCGGGCGAACCCGTCACCAGCACCGGCTTGCCGTCCTTCAGAACGATGGTCGGCGACATCGAGGAGAGCGGACGCTTGCCGGGGCCGGGCAGATTGGGCTCGTAGCCGACGAGGCCGTAGGCGTTGGAAGCACCGACCGCCGCGGTGAAATCGTCGAGCTCGTTGTTGAGCAGCACGCCGGTGCCTTCGGCGACGAGGCCGACGCCGTAGCTGAAGTTCAGCGTGTAGGTGTTGCTGACCGCATTGCCGCGGCTGTCGACGACCGAAAAATGGGTGGTGTTGCTGCCCTCGCGCGGCGCGTCGGCGGCGGACGCCAGCTGCTTCGACGGCGTGGCGCGATCGGCGGAGATGCCCGCGCGCAGCTTGGCCGCATAGTCCTTCGACGTGAGGGTCTCGATCGGCGCGTTGACAAAGGCGGGATCGCCGAGATAGCGCGCGCGATCCGCATAGGCGCGTTTCATGGCCTCGATCAGGAGATGCAGCGAGGCCGGCGATCCCTGCTTCAGATCGGCGAGCTGAAAGCCTTCGAGGATGTTGAGCGTCTCCACCAGCACCACGCCGCCGGAGGACGGCAGCGGCATCGAGACGATGTCATAGCCGCGATAGGTGCCGCGCACCGGCTTTCGGATCACGGGCTGATAGGCCTTCAGGTCGGCCGCCGTCATGATGCCGCCGGCATCGGACAGCGCCTTGGCGAGCCTCTCCGCAACCGGGCCCTCGTAGAAGCCGCGCGGCCCCTGTGTGGCGACGGCCGACAGCGTGTCGGCAAGATCGCCCTGCACTAGCCGATCGCCTTCGCCGAGCGAGCTGCCGTCAGGGCGTGAAAAAATCTTCGCCGAGGAAGGCCAGCGCGCGAGGCGCCGGTGCCAGCCCGGCAGGCTGTCGGCGATGTCGTCGCTGACGACGAATCCGTCGCGGGCGAGCGCGATCGCAGGCTCGAGCAGCTGCGCCAGCGTGAACTGGCCCGAGCCGTATTTCTCCAAGGCCAGCGCAAGGCCTGCGACGGTGCCGGGCACGCCGACGCCGAGCGCGGAATCGCGCGACTTCGCGGCATCGGGCTTGCCGTCGGGACCGAGGAATATCTGCGGCGTGGTCGCTGCCGGCGCGGTCTCGCGATAGTCGATCGCGATGTCCTCGTTGCGCTCGGCGGAATGGATCACCATGAAGCCGCCGCCGCCGATATTGCCGGCGCGCGGATAGGTCACCGCCATGGCAAAGCCGGTCGCGACCGCGGCATCGACCGCATTGCCGCCGCGTCGCAGGATGTCGGCGCCGACCTGCGCGGAGATCTTCTCCTGCGCCACCACCATGCCGTGCTCGGCGGCAACGGCGTGCACCGTATCGAGCGGCGGCGGAACATAGGCCCGCCGGGCATCCTGCGCGGTCGCAGGCGCAAATCCGAACGCCAGAATGGAGAAGAAGGCGACAAATGTCCGCCGGGTCCAATATGACGACATTATCAAATTTCCGCCGTGGCCTCGGGCCGGTTCACACGCCTCTCCTTAATGCTATACCGTTTGCGCCAAGAGGGACAAAACTGTTCGTGATAAGGACTTCGGAATGACGACAATCGCCCCCGATGTGCGCATGGCCGGCGTGCAGCGGACCTATCCGCCGCGCGCGGCTGTCGTCAGCTGGATCTTCTTCGACTGGGCTGCGCAGCCCTATTTCACGCTGATCACGACGTTCGTGTTCGCGCCCTATTTCGCGACCAGTGTTGCGCCAGATGCGGCCACGGGCCAATCGCTGTGGGGCTTTGCAATGGCGGCCGCGGGTCTCGCCATCGCGCTGCTGTCGCCGGTGCTCGGGGCCATCGCGGATGCGTCGGGCCGCAGGAAGCCCTGGATCGCAGGGTTCGGTGCGCTGCTGGTGTTGGCGTCCTGCACGCTGTGGATCGGCAAGCCCGGCGATCCCTCGGTCATTCCGCCGTTGCTCACTGCGGTCGCGCTTGCCAGCATCGGTGCGGAATTCGCCACCGTCTTCAACAATGCGATGATGCCGACCCTGGTGCCGCCGGAGCGCATCGGCCGGCTCTCCGGCACCGGCTGGGCCACGGGTTACATCGGCGGCATCTTCAGCCTGATCATCGTGCTCGGCTTCCTCGCCGCCAATCCCGAGACCGGACGCACGCTGCTCGGATTTGCGCCGCTGTTCGGGCTCGATCCCGCCACACACCAGGGCGATCGCATCGTCGGACCGCTCACCGGGCTGTGGTTCATCATCTTCGTGACGCCGCTGTTCCTGTTCACGCCGGACTACCCGGCGAAGCTGCCGGTGCGTGAGGCGCTGCGCGAGGGCCTGCTGGAGCTCAAGCAATCGATCAAGGGTCTGCCGCAGCAGAAATCGCTCGCGGCGTTCCTGCTCGCCAACATGATCTATACCGACGGCCTGGTGTCGCTGTTCGCGTTCGGTGGCATCTACGCCGCCGGCACCTTCGGCTGGCACACGATCCAGATCGGCAGCTTCGGCATCATGCTCGCGATCGCCGGCACGTTCGGCGCATGGCTTGGCGGCAAGTTGGATGATCATCTCGGGCCGAAGCGCGTGATTGCCGGCAGCCTGCTGGTCCTGCTGCTGTCGGTGGCGGCGATCCTTCTGGTCGACAAGGACAGCGTGTTGTTCTTCAAGGTGGCGCCGCCGCAAGCAGGCGCGCCGTTGTTCTCGAGCGCGGCCGAGCGCGCCTACCTCGTGCTGGGTTGTCTCATCGGTGCCGCCGGTGGTCCGCTTCAGGCCGCCTCGCGCACACTGCTGATCCGCCTCGCGCCCAAGGATCGTATCGCGCAGTATTTTGGCCTGTTCGCGCTGACCGGGAAGGTGACGTCCTTCATCGGCCCGCTCCTGATCGGCATGATCACGGCCGCGACCGCGAGCCAGAAGGCCGGCATGGCGGTGCTGGTGGTGTTTTTCGTTGCGGGGTTGGGGCTATTGATGCGGGTGCGGGATTAGCCCGCATGCCGTAGCCCGGATGGAGCGAAGCGAAATCCGGGACAGTCGTTGTGAGGTTGCGAAACCCGGATTTCGCTGCGCTCCATCCGGGCTACGCTCGTGGCGCGGTTCAGTGCCTGAAGTGCCTTGTCCCCGTGAACACCATGGCGATGCCGTGCTCGTCGGCGGCCTTGATCACCTCGTCGTCGCGCATGGAGCCGCCGGGCTGCACCACGGCGGTGGCGCCGGCTTCGATACAGGCGAGCATGCCGTCGGCGAACGGGAAGAACGCATCCGACGCCACGACCGAGCCCTTGGTCAGCGGCTCTGCGAGCTTCAGCTCGTTCGCAGCATCCTGCGCCTTGCGTGCCGCGATCCGCGCTGAATCGACCCGGCTCATCTGGCCCGCGCCGATGCCGACGGTGGCGAGATCCTTGGCATAGATGATGGTGTTGGACTTGACGTGTTTTGCCACCCGGAACGCGAATTTCAGGTCGCGCATCTCTGCATCGGTGGGCGCGCGCTTGGTGACGACCTTGAAGGTCATGTCGTCGACCACGGCGTTGTCGCGGCTTTGCACGAGCAGGCCGCCCGCCACCGTCTTGGCGGTGAGGCCGGGCGCGCGCGGATCGGGCAGGCTACCGGCGAGCAGCAGGCGCAGGTTCTTCTTCCCGCCGATGATGGCGATCGCCTCCTCGGTCGCGTCGGGCGCAATGATCACCTCGGTGAAGATCTTCGTGATCTCGCGCGCGGTGTCGGCGTCGAGCGCGCGGTTCATCGCGATGATGCCGCCGAACGCCGAGGTGGAATCGCAGGCCAGCGCCCTGCGATAGGCCTCGACGAGGTTCGCGCCTTCGGCGACGCCACAAGGGTTGGCGTGCTTGACGATGACGCAGGCCGCGGTGCGCGTTGCGTCGAACTCGCCGATGCATTCATAGGCCGCGTCGGTGTCGTTGATGTTGTTGTAGGAGAGCTCCTTGCCCTGCAGCTGCCGCGCGGTCGAGACGCCCGGGCGCTTGTCCGGCGTCGCGTAGAACGCCGCAGTCTGGTGCGGGTTCTCGCCATAACGCAGCGACTGGATCAGCTTGCCGCCGAAGGCGCGGAAGTCGGGCGCGTCGATCTCGAGCTGCCGGTTGAACCAGTTCGAGATCGCGGCGTCATAGGCCGCGGTGCGCGCATAGGCCTTTGCGGCGAGACGCCGGCGCAGCTTCAGCGTGGTCGCGCCGTTGTTGGCGGCGAGCTCGTCGAGCACGGCCTTGTAGTCGTCGGCCTCGACCACGACGGCGACGTCGTCATGGTTCTTGGCGGCGGCGCGGATCATCGCGGGGCCGCCGATGTCGATGTTCTCGATGCAATCCTCGAAGCCGGCGCCTTTGTCGACCGTCGCTTCGAACGGATAGAGATTGACGACGAGCAGGTCGATCGGCGCGATGCCATGCGCCTTCATCGCCTCCGCATGCTCCTTGTTGTCGCGGATCGCGAGCAGGCCGCCATGCACCTTCGGATGCAGCGTCTTGACCCGGCCATCCATCATCTCGGGGAAACCGGTGAGGTCGGACACGTCCTTCACCTTGAGGCCGGCGGCGGCGATGGCCTTGGCCGTGCCGCCGGTCGAAACCAGCTCGACATCATGCGCGGCGAGCGCCTTGGCGAATTCGATCAGGCCGGTCTTGTCGGAGACGGAGAGCAGGGCACGGGTGACGCGGCGGGGATGGTCAGTCATGAGCAAGATCCTCTGCTAAGGGAGTGTCTATGCCCAGGCGCGCGGCTGATATGTCCCGCGCTTCCCGATGGTGCTCCATCCAAGGTCGCCAGTCGCGCGAGCGAGGGCTCGATAGCAGCTTTTGGCGCGCGTCTCAACGGCTAGATAGGACCGGATTGCGCCTGTTTACAGCGGAAGTTCCGGCTCGCGCCGGGCGTTGCGGCGGGCATTGGTAACCGCGGGCGAAGCGGTGGAGCGGATAAAGCTCCAGCGGATCGAAGGGGCCTGCCGCGCATCCTGGCGGATCACGATCTGGGCAGTGCGGCGCGGGCCGTCATTGCCGGCCAGGAACACGCTGTCCTCGAGATCCACCTTGTCGTCGAGCGCCTCGAAGGTCCAGACGTCGCGGTTCGGCAGCACCAGCATGACGCCGCGGGCATCCGACAGCCGGCTCGCCTTCACCGCCGGATGCAGGTGGAAGCGCAGCGCGAAATCGGCATCGGCGCCCTTGAGACGTCCGCCTTGCGGCGGCGACAGCGTGTCCTCCCCGTCGATGCGCGCGCCGTCATTGGCGATCATCAGCACGCGGCGATGGATCGCGCCGAATTTACCGAGATAGCCGTCATGCGATGTCGTGAGCAGCGTGCCGTTCTGCACGACCTCGCGATAGCTCTCGACCTCGACCGGACCGCTGGTGACGGGCGAGCCGTGCAGGAGCCGCTTCATCGCCGACATCTCCACGAACTGGCATGATGAGGTGTCGTGATAGGTCAGCGTCGAATGCGCCGCGGTACCGCGCGCGAACGGTCGCCAATTGTCGCGGCCGGTGGTCGGCATGCCGCAATTGGTGACGATGCGGCTGATGCCGGAGGACAGTTCGAACGACAGGCAGCCGGCATGGGCGTCGTGGCTGACGCCGGCCGGCGGCGGCGGGCCGGTGTCGATGATCAAAGTGGTCTGGCCGGCATCGAGCCGCTGGAAGCCGGTATGCGGCATGTTCGCCATCGGCGCGCCGTGGGTGTCGTCATAGGCGAGCAGCGTCGCGAGCAGGTCGGAAGGCGTCGCGCTCATGCCGTTGAACAGCGCGAAATTGCCGTCGCCATGCCGGAAGAAACGCAGCATCGGCATCATGCGGTCGATGGCGTTGAGCAGCGCCGGCGGCGGCGCGATGTTGCGTGCGGCGAAGGTCTGCCGCAGCGGCAAGAGGTCGATCAGCAATTCGATCAGCGCGCCCGGATTGCGCGAGATGTGGCCGCCGTCGGGCAGGATCTGCCGCTGCAATTCGTCCGAGAGCTTTTTCGAAGCGCTGCGGATATGGCGCGCCTGGTTGGCGAGGCAGAGCGTCGTGTAGCACAGCGCGATCAGCACCTGGAGCTTCGGCACCCCGTCGGGAATGTCGACCATGGTGTAGCGCAGGAAGCGGATCTCGCGGGCCAGCGCACGCAAATAGCGGCGATAGAATTTGTTGTCGGTGTCGTTGAGCACCAGCGGCGCCTGCGACAGCAGCGAGATCACGCGCCGCGCCAGCACGTCGGCGCGCCGCGCGACGGGGCGACGCTTGTTGGCGGGATTGGCGATCCAGTCCTCGACCAGCGCGCGCGCATTGGCTCGCGTCAGCGCGGTGTCGGCGGCGCGCAAATGGCGCAGCCAGCCGAAGCCGAGCAGCGCGACCTCCCAATCTTCGGATGGCGGCTCGAGATCGAAGATCGAACGGCCGTGGCAATTGACGATCTTGCCGGCGAAGACAAAGCGGCCGGCATAGATCTCGGCGGCGCGGGTCGCATCGGCGGTGCGTAAGTCATGCGGCGCGATGATCAGCCGGTCGGTGCGGCTGGGCCACACCCGCGACAGTGCAACCGAGCCGCCACTCGCGCGCGCGAGCATGTTCCGCGCGAAGCGGTTCATGACCAGCGTCGAGATACGTCTGCGTTGAGCGACCGACACGCCTTGCCTTGAAGGGGGAGAGAGGATTCCGACGAATCCTTATTAATCCCAAAATCGACCGCCTGACACCACCCTGAACGGCGCGAATCAGCGTCGGGATTGCAAAAACCAGTGCAAAATCAGGATTTAACGAGCCGGCTCGCGAAGAATCCATCGAGCCCGCCGAGCTTGGGATCGGCGTTCGGCAGATGGCTCGGCAGGGTGCGCAAGTCGCCGTCGGCGGTGATGATTTCGGCGAGGCCCGCGACCTCCGAGGCCTCGATCGGGACGCGTCGAAACGCGGGCTCGGCGGCCAGCAGCGCGGCCACGGCCTGCTCGCCTTCCTCGGGTTCCAGCGAACAGGTGCAGTAGACCAGCGTGCCGCCCGGCTTGAGCAGCGAGACGGATTTCTTCAGCAGCCGCTGCTGGAGCGCGGTCAGGGCAGTGATGTCGGATTCCTGACGGAGCCAGGCGACGTCGGGGTGACGGCGGATGGTGCCGGTCGAGGTGCAGGGCGCGTCGATCAGGACGCCGTCGAAACCTTCGGCCGGGCCGGCCCACTCCACGGCGTCAGCGACGACGGTCTCGGCCTGGAGCGACAGCCGCGCCAGATTCTCGCGCAGCCGCGCCACACGGGCGGGCGAGCGGTCGATCGCCGTGACGTGCGCGCCTGATAGCGCCAGTTGCGCGGTCTTGCCGCCGGGCGCGGCGCAGAGATCTGCAATCGACTTGCCCTTGATGTCACCGAACAGCCGGGCCGGCAGTGCGGCGGCGGCATCCTGCACCCACCATTGTCCCTCGGCGAAGCCGGGCAGCATCGTCACCGAGCCGTGCAGCAGCATCCGCACCGTCCCGGTCGGCAGCGTCTCGCCATGCAGGCGGCTCGCCCATTGTTCGGGGTCCGACTTCACGGTCAGATCGAGCGACGGCTCATGGCCGAGCGCCAGCGCCATGTTCCTCGCTGTCGCCTCGCCATAATGCGCGCTCCAGCGCGAAAGCAGCCAGGGCGGCAGATCCAGCGATTGCGTCGCGACCTCGTCGACCAGCGCCTTGCCCTCGCGCGCGCAGCGGCGCAGCACGGCATTGACGAGGCCCGCATAACGGGCTGCGCGTCGGTCGGATTGCACGAGGCGGACGGAGAGATCGACGGCGGCGTGATCGGGCACGTCCATCCAGAGGATCTGGGCGGCGCCGATCAGGAGCGCGCTCTGCGCGCGCGGTGCGTCGGAGGGAATGCCCTTGTCGAGCAGGCGGGACAGGACATGGCCGAGCGTGCCGAGCCGGCGCAGCACGGTCGCAACCAGGCGGCGCATCAGCGCGCGGTCGCGGTCGGCCAGCGTCTTCAGTCCGGGATGGGCGCCGCCGCCGTCGAGCTGGTCGTCAAGCGTGCGGTGCTTGTGCAGGACGCCGTCGACGATGTCGGCGGCAATCCGCCGCGCCGCAAGACCAGGCACTTCGGACGGTGGGGCGAAACGTTGAGATGGCATGCGGAAGCAAGGTTCTGAGCGAGCGGCAGTTCCGCCGCAATGGGCGCATGCCTAGAGAATTCGATCTGTGACACGCGAATATGCCAAATGTAAGAATGGCGTCTCGCGTTTACAGCCCGCCATGACCATTTCAGCAATGCGATAATGGACCTCGCATGCCCCGTGATCTTGCGCTAGGAGCGCCGACATGAGTGACCAACCCTCCGTTCCTGATCGCAAGCAGCTCCCGCCGGCTGCCCAGCGTGCGTTGGCCGAGGCCGAAGCACGCCGGCAGGCTGCTGCTGCGGCTCATGCCGAAGCGGGGCCCAAGGAATTGCAGGGACCGAAGGGGCCTGAGCCCACCCGTTACGGGGATTGGGAGCGCAAAGGCATTGCGTCGGATTTTTGAGCTGCAGGTCCGGCATACTTTCTCGTCTTCCCTACCTCTTGAGGCATCTTGCCGGTTCGGCCGACTCAGCCCTAGCGTGCGCGGATGCCGCGCTTCGAGCCCAGCCATCCACGTCGGCCGTCCTATAGCGGCTCGCCGTTCGGACGTCGCTTTTCCGGTTTGCTCCCGTGGATGTTCGTGATCGGAGCCGCGACGGCTCTGGTGCTCGTCTCCCGGCACGGAACGAACTGGCCTGCTGCGCATGACGCCGAAGGACGGGCGAAAGATACCGAGATCGTCCTGCAGCAGTCCGGCAACGCCAATGCACGCCAGCCGGTCGATGTCATCCGCGCCATCGACGGCGATACTTTTCTTGCACGCGTGCTCCAGCGCAACGGCCGCGATCTCGTCGTGCGGGTCCGGCTGCGCGGAATCGATGCGCCGGAGATGAAAGCATCCTGTCAGGATGAACTGGACAAGGCCAAGGCCGCGACCGCCGCGCTGCGCGATTTGCTCGGCCAGGGTGACGTGACCATCAGCAATCTCGGAGCTGACAAATACGGTCGCGTTCTCGCCGACGTCGCCACCAGGCGCACTGCCAACGTGTCCGCAGCATTGCTCGCCGGCGGCTACGCGCGGAGCTACGATGGCGGCCACCGCGACGGCTGGTGCGCGCGGAGCAGACGCTTCTGGTAACAAAAAAGCCGCGTCGAACGACGCGGCCTTTTCGATTCTCTTGCGATTTTAGCGATCAGCGCGTCACGACCACCGTGGTGCCGACCGAGACGCGACTGTAGAGATCGGTGATGTCGTCGTTGAGCATGCGGATGCAGCCATAGGAGACGAAGCCGCCGACCGAGCCCGGCACGTTGGTGCCGTGGATGGCATATTCGCCGCCGGCCAGAGTCATGGCGGCAACGCCCATCGGGTTGCGCGGCGAGCCGCCGGGAATGACGTCGGGCAGCTGCGGCTTGTCGCGCTTGACCTCGGCGGGCGGCGACCAGGCCGGGTTGCGGTACTTGCCGTCGATGCGGGTGGTGCCGGCCCACTGCTTGCCGGACTTGCCGACGCCGACCGGGTAGCGCACGGCGTGGCCGGAATCGAGAATGAGATAGAGTTTGCGCTCGTTGGTCTTCACCACGATGGTGCCCGGCGAATAGTCGCCCGGATGCGCACCGACCATTTCCGGCCGGGCCTCGGCCGCGCTCGACATCAAGATCCCTGCCCCGATGGTGGCGGCGACCGCCACAGCAATCCTCATCGACATCAATGCTTCCCTTCCGTTGCCCCGAACGGGTCGTCCAAATCTACGCAAAACCCGGCAATGGCCTGCTCGCCCACACAGTATTAACCGCGCCCGTTAACCGGATGGTTTCCAAGCACGGCCGCCGAGGGCCAGCGGGCAGGGGGAACAAAGGAAATGTTCGAAATAAAGTAAATGACCTGAAAACAACAGTCGGAGGGAAAGATGCAGCCGCGCCGCCGCGCGCCCTGACAAGAGCGTGAGGATGTGAATGGCTGTTGTTTAGGGGGCGGCGCGAACCGCGGCCTCGTGTCCCGGACAAGGCGCGGCACCTTAAGCGCGTCTACGCGCGTCTTCGACGCGCTATGGTGACGCGACGCAGAGCCGGGACCCAGGAGGCTGCACGTTTTGCCGTTGGATGGGCCCCGGCTCTGCAGCGCATCGCAAGTGCGCGCTGCGCTGCGTCCGGGGCACGAGAGCGGCTTACGCCGACTTCTTGTTCTGCCGGTTCTTCACGAGATCATCGACCACGGCGGGATCCGCCAGCGTCGAGGTATCGCCGAGGCTGCCCGGCTCGTCCTCGGCGATCTTGCGCAGGATGCGGCGCATGATCTTGCCGGAGCGGGTCTTGGGCAGGCCCGGCGCGAACTGGATCTGGTCGGGCGAGGCGATCGGGCCGATCTCCTTGCGCACCCAGGTCACGAGTTCTTTCCGCAGATCGTCGGTCGGCTGCACGCCGGCCATCAGGGTGACATAGGCATAGATGCCCTGGCCCTTGATGTCGTGCGGGAAGCCTACCACGGCGGCCTCCGACACCTTCTCATGCGCGACCAGCGCACTCTCGACTTCCGCGGTGCCCATGCGGTGGCCGGAGACGTTGATGACGTCGTCGACGCGGCCGGTGATCCAGTAATAGCCGTCGGCATCGCGGCGGCAGCCGTCGCCCGTAAAATACTTGCCCTTGTAGGTCGAGAAGTAGGTCTGCTCGAAGCGCGCGTGATCGCCATAGACCGTGCGCATCTGGCCCGGCCATGAGCGGGTGAGGCACAGATTGCCGGTGGTCTCGCCTTCCAGCACCTTGCCGTCGGCGTCGACGATTTCAGGCACCACGCCGAAGAACGGCTGCGTCGCTGAGCCCGGTTTGAGTTTCGTCGCGCCCGGCAGCGGCGTGATCAGGATGCCGCCGGTCTCGGTCTGCCACCAGGTGTCGACGATCGGGCAGCGGTCGTCGCCGACGACGCGGTGATACCATTCCCAGGCTTCGGGATTGATGGGCTCGCCGACCGAGCCGAGCAGCCGGAGCGAGGCGCGCGAGGTCTTCTTCACCGGCTCGTCGCCGCTCTGCATCAGCGCGCGGATCGCCGTCGGCGCGGTGTAGAAGATGTTGACCTTGTGCTTGTCGATGACGTTCCAGAACCGCGAATTATCCGGGTAATTCGGCACGCCCTCGAACATCAGCGTGGTCGCACCGTTGGCGAGCGGTCCGTAGAGGATGTAGCTGTGGCCGGTGACCCAGCCGACGTCGGCGGTGCACCAGTAGATGTCGCCGTCGTGATAGTCGAAGACGTATTGATGCGTCATCGAGGCGAACACGAGGTAGCCGCCCGTGGTGTGCAGCACGCCCTTGGGCTGGCCGGTCGAGCCCGAGGTGTAGAGAATGAACAGCGGATCCTCGGCATGCATGTGCTCGACCGGGCATTCCGTCGTCACCATCGCCGCGGCCTCGTGGTACCAGAGGTCGCGCGTCGGATTCATGTCGATCTTGCCGCCGGTGCGCTTGACCACGACGACCCAGTCGACGCCGTCGGCTTTGGCGAGCGCCGCGTCGACATTGGCCTTCAGCGGCACCTTCTTGCCGCCGCGCAGGCCTTCGTCCGCGGTGATGATCACCTTGGATTGGCAGTCGTTGATGCGCTGGGCGAGGCTGTCGGGCGAGAAGCCCGCGAACACCACGGAGTGGATTGCGCCGATCCGCGCGCAGGCCAGCATCGCATAGGCGGCCTCGGGGATCATCGGCAGGTAGATGGTGACGCGGTCGCCTTTCTTGACGTTGCGGGTGCGCAGGATGTTGGCCATCCGGCAGACCTCGTCGTGCAGCTCCTTGTAGGTGATGTGGCGGGATTGCGAGGGATCGTCGCCTTCCCAGATGATCGCGGTCTGGTTGGCGCGCGTGTGGAGGTGCCGGTCGATGCAGTTGTGGGCGACGTTGAGGACGCCGTCCTCGAACCATTTGATCGAGATGTTGCCGGGCGCGAAGGAAACGTTCTCGATTCTAGTCGGCGCCTTCATCCAGTCGATGCGCTTGGCTTGTTCGGCCCAGAAGCCGCTCGGGTCCGAGATCGAGCGGGCGTACATGTCCTTGTACTTGGCCTGGTCGACCCAGGCGCGCTTTGCCCATTCCGCCGGCACGTCGTAGATCTTCTCGGACATATTTCCCTCCACATGCGGCAAGCTCAGGCCATGCCGACAGCATCATTTGACGGATTATGCGTCGGGCTAACCGGACCCGACAAGGAGCACAAGCTGGACCTTCGACGAGCCGCCGGCCATGCGGAGGATCAAGGTCAGCCAGGTTGGCTGTCGCAAATCTGAAACAGGCCGACGGGGCGCCTTTGGGCTCTTTACCCAAACCGCGGAATAGGCCCCTGCAGAGCCCCCATGCGCCGGCCGGAGGTATTTAGGAACCGCTCTTCACTGATTCGGGACTCGCAATACGGTTCGGAACACCCTAAATGGCCAACCCGGGTCCGAAGAGACTTCATGGAACAAAAATCAGAACAGCGGCATTGACCGATAACAGGCAGGGCTAAGGCGTAAGACTATGATGGATCAGCAGAATCTCGGGACGTTGCGGCCCGCTTCAGCCGATCCTGCCGCTATTGCGCTGGCCAAAGCCCTCGGACAATGGCCGAAACCGGCCGCATCCAGCCGTCCCAGCCCGAAAAAGGCGTTCGACACGGCGCCCGCGGCGACGGTCGAGGCCCTCGCCAAGGAGCTGGGCCTGCGGCTCGGCGACCAGAACGAGCTGAAGATCCGCCGCATCAAGCGCGGCAAGGGCTATTCCTTCGTCCGCCCCAACGGCGCCCATATCCGCGACGCCCGCACCATCCGCCGGCTGCACGCCATGGCGGTGCCGCCGGCCTATCGCGAGGTGCGCTACTCGGCCGATCCGAGCTCGCATCTCCAGGCGGTGGGACGCGATGCCGCGGGCCGGCTGCAATATCGCTATCACGCCGATTGGGAGAAGGTCCGCGAGCATCGCAAGGCGCATCGCCTGGAGAAGCTCGTCGGCGCACTGCCAAAGATCCGGCGCAAGGTCTCGGCGTTCCTGTCGGGCGACGAGCCGACGCGCGAATTCGCGCTCTCGGCGGTGATCGAGCTGATCGCGCGCACCGCGATCCGCCCGGGCAATGAATCCTATGCCCGCCTGAATGGCACCCGCGGCGCCACCACGCTGCTGAAGTCCAACGTCACGCTGGAAGACGATTGCTTCGTGCTGACCTTCAAGGCCAAGGGCGGCAAGGCGGTGCGGAAAGAGTGCGACGCGGCCAAGCTGGTGCGCGCCATTGGCATTTTGCAGAGCGTCCCCGGCAAGCGCATGTTCCAGTATCGCGATGCCTACGGCATCGTCCGCGCGGTCAACACCACGCAGGTGAATGCGTTCTTGCGCGAGATCGCGGGCATCAAGATCTCGCTGAAGGATTTTCGCACCCTGATGGCGTCCGCCGTCGTGGTGGAATCGCTGTCGCGGATCACGCCGGCGACCAGCCAGCGCGGCCGCAAGAAGCAGGTGCTGGACGCGATCCGCGCCGCGGCCGACAAGCTCTCGAACACGCCGGCGATCTGCCGCAAGAGCTACGTCCACGACACCATCGTCACCGCCTTCGAGGACGGCATCCTCGAGCGCTTCGCTGCGACGATGAAGGGCCAGCGTTCCCAAGCCCGCCGCGAGCAGCTGCTGGCGCAGGTGGTGGCGACCGCCGCGGTGTAACGACACTGCCGTAGGGTGGGCAAAGGCGCGAAGCGCCGTGCCCACCATTTGCTCATGGTGAAAGGTGGTGGGCACGGCGTGAAGAGCGCGCCTTTGCCCACCCTACGAGAGCTACGTCTTGTCGGACACACCCCTGTCCGGACCGGGATCGCCGCCAGCCGCTACGCTTGTGAGCCGTTCCAGATAGTGCGCCCATCCCTTCGCATGTGCCGCCGCCTGTTCAGCATTCGGCAGCCCGCTATGGGTCATGCGCAGCAGCGTGCCGCCGTCGCGCTCGATCAAATCGATCTCGATCAGGCTCGAGCCGGGCGGCACCTCCTGAC
The DNA here is from genome assembly GCF_007830635.1 of Bradyrhizobium huanghuaihaiense. GTDB lineage: Bacteria > Pseudomonadota > Alphaproteobacteria > Rhizobiales > Xanthobacteraceae > Bradyrhizobium > Bradyrhizobium huanghuaihaiense. The sequence continues at coordinate 573,608 of NZ_VLLA01000001.1, forward strand.
CGCCCTCCCAGCCGAACGTATAGGCCAGGCGATGCACCGGCACGACCTCGCGGAAGGCGCCGCGGGCGGCGGCGCCGCGCGGGCCGATACCCTTCAGCAGATAGAGGCCGCCGGGATGCGGTTCCGTGGTCGCGTCGGACCCCATCCAGCTCAAAATTTTCTCGGGGTCGGTGAGATAGGCGAAGACGGTGGCGCGCGGGGCGGCGATCTGGGTCTCGCGTCGCACTATGAACGGCTCGGTCATCGGCGATCATCCCTGGTCTGACGATGGGACATGGCGGCGGCCCTGCGCTCCGTCAAGGATTGCCCGTGACAAAGACGGGCCAGCTTCGCCATCATCGGGCCATGCACCTGTCCCCGACCCTCGCCTGGCTCGTCGATGCCGCCTCGGATTGTCCCGGGGCCGACCGCCTGCTCGCGGAACTCGGCGCGCATCTGATCGCCGACGGCGTGCCGCTTGCGGCGGGCGCCCTGACGCTGGAGGTGCCGCATCCGCTGATCGCGAAGCGGACCTGGCTGTGGCGTGCCGAGACTGGCAGCGTCATCGAAGCGCTCGGCTTCGCGCCGGGCGGCCTTGCGCCCGACCCGCCCAACGATGGCGGCCGCCGCTGGCTGCGCGACGTCGCGGGCGGCGAGGTGCACGAGGATGTCGTCGGACGGTCCGACGGGCCGTTGCTCGGCTGGATCGGGTCGCGCCCGTTCACTGCGGAGGAGACCGAACGATTGCGCCAGGCCGCCCGCTTCGCGGCGACGCCCCTTGCCGTGCTCGCCGCGCGTGCCACGTTGCGGGCAACGCTGGATGCCTATCTCGGCAAGCGCAGCGCGGAGCGGGTGCTGGCGGCACCTCTGCGGCGCGATCTCGGCGAGACCATTCAGGCCGCGCTGCTATATGCAGACCTGCGCAATTTCACGAGCTTGTCGGAAACCACTCCGCCGGCCCAGGTCATCGCGGCGCTCGACGCCTGGTTCGACCGCATCGCCGGCGCGGTTCATGCCTTCGGCGGCGAGGTGCTGAAATTCATCGGCGACGGCGTGCTCGCGATCTTTCCGGTGCTCGAGGCATCGCCGCGCCGCGCCTGCGATGCCGCTCTCCGCGCGGCAGGCGCGGCCGAAGCCGGGATGGCCTATCTCAATGCCGAGCGCCGCGCGCAAGGCCTGCCGCCGCTCGGGTTCGGTGCCGCGCTCCATCTCGGCGAGATGCTCTGGGGCAATATCGGCGCCGCCAACCGGCTCGACTTCACGGCGATCGGTCCCGCCGTCAATCTCGCCAGCCGGCTCGAGGGATTGTGCAAGCCGCTCGGCAGGACGGTGCTGGTGTCGGGCGCACTCGCCGCCGAGACGGAGATGCCGCTGATCGCGCTCGGATCGCATTCGCTCCGCGGCATTGCCGCGCCTTGCGAGGTGTTTGCGCTGGCGGAGACGCAAGCTCGGCTATCGTAGCCCGCATGAGCGTAGCGATATGCGGGACCAGATAATCCCGGATGTCGCTCCGCTCATCCGGGCTACGGCACTGCCTACATCCCGCCCATCTTGCAGACGAGCTTCCATTCATCCGCCGTCACCGGCTGCACCGACAGGCGCGAATATTTCACCAGCGCCATGTCTTTGAGCTTCTTCTCGGCCTTGACCGCGACCATCGTCACCGGCGTCTTCAAGGGCTTGTCGGCCTTGATGTCGACGCAGACGAATTTTTCGGTCTTGTCGGTCGGATCAAGGTAGGCCTCCTTGATGATCTCGACGATGCCGACGATCTCCTTGCCCTCGTTGGAGTGATAGAAGAACGCCTTGTCGCCCTTCTTCATGTTCACGAGGTTCTGGCGCGCGGTATAATTGCGCACGCCGGTCCAGGCCTCGCCCTTGGCGCCCTTCGCCACCTGCTGGTCCCAGGACCACACCGACGGTTCGGATTTCACCAGCCAGTACGCCATGCTCATTCCTCTGCCTTGAAGGGGCGCGTCAACAACCCCGAGATCGCGGCGTCGATCGTGCTGCGGCCGCTCAGGATCGACGCGACCGCTTCTGATACCGGCATCTCGATGTTTTGCGAAGCCGCGAGTTCGATCAGCACCGGCGCGGTGAACTCGCCTTCGGCTAGCTTGCCGGCGGACGGCTGCTCGCCACGGCCGAGGGCGAGGCCGAGCGCAAAGTTGCGCGATTGCGGGCTCGCGCAGGTCAGGATCAGATCACCGAGGCCGGACAGGCCGGCGAGTGTCTCGCTGCGCGCGCCGAGCGCGCGGCCTAGGCGCGTCAGCTCGGCAAAGCCGCGGGTCGTCAGCGCCGCCTGGGCCGAGGCGCCGAGCTTGCGCCCGACCGCAATGCCGACCGCGATCGCCAGCACGTTCTTGGCCGCGCCGCCGATCTCGACGCCGCGGATGTCGGTGGAGTGATAGGGGCGGAATGTCGGTGAGCCCAGCGCCTGCACCAGGCCGCTCGCCAACACCTCGTCCTTCGCCGCCAATGTCACCGCCGTCGGCAGGCCGCGTGCGACGTCGTCGGCAAAGCTCGGACCCGACAGAATCGCCGGCTGCGCGTGCGGCGCGGCCTCCGCGATCACGTCGGTCATGAATTTATGGGTGCCGTGCTCGATGCCCTTGGCGCAGGCGATGATCGGTACCGGCGTCGTGATGTGCGAGGCCAGCATGTTGACCGCGCCGCGCAGATGCTGCGCCGGCGTTGCGATCAGCAGCATCTCCGCGTGCGCGGCGACCGCCAGATCGCTCGTCACCACGATCTCCGGCGCGATCCGCACGCCGGGCAATCGCGGATTGTCGCGTGTCGAGGCGATCCGCGTTGCATGCTCCGCGTTGCGCGCCCACAGCGTGACGCTCCGCCCTGCCCGCGCCGCCACCGTCGCCAGCGCCGTTCCCCAGGCACCCGCTCCGATCACCGCAACGGATTGGAACGCGGTCATCGTCAGTATCCCGCCCGCGTCTTGCCGTAGCCGGCGGGCGCCGTGGCATTGGCGTCGAGCAGCCAGCGCGCGCGCGGCTGCGCCTCCATCGTGTCGGTCATGCCCAGCGCGAGGCGCTCGGCGCCGGCCCATGCGATCATCGCGCCATTGTCGGTGCAGAGCGCCGGCGGCGGCATGATCAATTGCGTCCCCGCCTGCCGCGCGACGTCGTGCAGCGCGCCGCGGATCGCCTGATTGGCAGCGACGCCGCCGGCGGCCACGAGCGCGCGCGGCGCGCCGAACTGCGCGCGGAAAAGCTTGAGGCCGACGCTGAGCCGGTCGGCGGTTGAATCCAGCACCGCGGCCTGGAAGCTCGCGCAGAGATCGCTGATGTCCTGCGTCGTGATCTCGGCGAGCCGGCTCGCTTCGGTGCGGACGGCCGTCTTCAATCCGGACAGCGAGAAATTGGCGTCGGGCCGCCCCTGCATCGGCCGCGGGAAAGCAAAGCGCGTGGCATCGCCGTTTTCCGCCGCGCGCTCGACCTGCGGGCCACCTGGATAAGGCAGGCCCAGCATCTTCGCGACCTTGTCGAAGGCTTCGCCGATGGCGTCGTCAACGGTGGTGCCGAGCCGCACATACTCGCCGACGCCGGTGACCGCCACGATCTGGGTATGGCCGCCCGAGGCGAGGAAGAGGCAGTAGGGAAAATCGATTCCGTCGGTGAGGCGCGGCGTCAGCGCATGCGCTTCGAGATGGTTCACCGCGACCAGCGGCGTGTCATGCACCATCGCGATCGCCTTCGCGGTGGTGAGCCCGACGATGACGCCGCCGATCAGCCCAGGCCCCGCGGCCGCGGCGACGCCGTCGAGCTGGGCATAGTCGATGCCGGCCTCGTGCATGGCACGGTCGATGATCCCGTCGAGCACGTCGACATGCGCGCGCGCGGCGATCTCCGGCACCACGCCGCCGAAGCGGGCATGCTCCTCGACCTGCGACCGCACGATGTTGGACAGGATCTTGCCACTGCCGTCAGGCGCGCGCTCGATCACCGCCGCGGCGGTCTCGTCGCAGGTGGTTTCGATACCCAATACCAGCATTGGCGAATCGTTATCCAATTTGCGCCCTTGCACTGATCCATAAAGCAGAGTTCTGGTAAGTCCGGTAGCATTCCGGGGCCAGATTGCGCAATCGTCACGCGCAGCGATCCCGGCGAATGCGTCACCGTCACGCGGTTCGGGAACACACGCGATGTCCATTCTTGTCACACGGCCGCATCCCGACAATGAGGCGACAGCGGACAATCTGCGCGCGCGGGGGCATGTGGTGCTGCTCGCGCCGGTGCTCAAGTTCGAGCCCGTCGCCTTCCATGACGAGGGTGAAGCGGGCTATGGCGCCGTCATCGTCACGTCGGCCAATGCGATCCGCGCCGTCGCGCCGCAATTGCGGGACCTCGGCCTTTTGGAGCTGCCGCTGTTCGCGGTCGGCGAGCACACAGCGTCTGCTGCGCTTGACGCCGGCTTTGGCGAGGTCATCGTCGCCGGCGGCGATGCTGCGGCCCTACGCGACAAGGTCGTGCAAAGCGCACGCGACAAGGTGCTGAAGAAGAAAAGCACGCTGCTCTATCTTGCCGGCGCGGATCTGTCGCGCGATCTCGGCGGAGAGCTTGGTGCGGAAGGATTCAACGTGGTGACGCAGACCACCTATCGCATGGCGCCGGTCAAGCATCTGCCGCGCGAGGTCTGCGAGGGCTTTGCCGCCCACGGGGTCGAGGCGGTGCTGCACTACTCCCGGCGCAGCGCGCGGGCGTTCCTGGACGCAGCGCGGGACGAAGGCGTCGAAATTTCGGCGCTGGCGATCCCGCAATGCTGCCTGTCCGAGACGGTCGCCGGCGTGCTGCGCGATGCCGGTGCGTCGCAGGTTCTGGTAGCCGCGACGCCGGACGAAAATGCCTTATTTGACACCTTGGAGCGTGCTTTGCGTACCCGTTTGGCGTAAGAGGTCGGGCCGAATCCGGCGCGATCGGGTCCGTTTAAGGATCTAATGCCAGGATCTGTGCAAGGTATGGAAGTGTGAGGAACCGTCACGATGGCCGACGACAAGCCTGAAGACGCAGGATTGGCTCCCGACACCGGTCGTGCCAAGCGCACCCCGCCCACCATCGACCTCGAGGCAACCGAAGTCTCGACCCAGCCGCAGGAGCTGGCGGGCGAGCCCGAGGCTCAGCCGGCGGCCGAGCAGGCCGCGCCTGAGCAGGAAAAGGTCGAGGAGACCAAGCCCGAGCCTCAACCCGAGTCAGCCGAGGAGCAGCCTTCCATTGCGCCCGCGTCCGCTTCGCGGTCGATGTCCCCCTGGGTCATTGCACCGTTTTCCGGTGCGGCGGCGGCAGCGCTCGTGATCGGGGTCGGCTGGATGCTGGGCTGGCCCGCAGTGCAGGCGCCGCCGGCCGCGCCGCAAGTCACGAGCGCGACGGTCGATGCTTTGAGTGGTCGCGTCGCCGCGGTCGAGGGCAAGGCCGGCAAGCCCGTCGCCGATCCGGCCATGGCCGCGCGGATCGACGCGCTGGAGAAATCGGCGAGCGCGCTGCGCAGCGACATCGCCAATCTACGCGCGCAGTCCGACAAGACCGCGAGCGCGCTGAACGATAGCAAATCCGCGCCGCGTACCGCTGCGCCCGATGTTGCCGCGCTCGCCGACCGCATCACGCAGCTCGAGCGCGCCAGCAAGACCGAACGCGCCGAGCTCGCGCAGCAAGGCGAGAAGATCGCCGACGCAAAAGTGATGGATGACAAGCCGCTGCGCTTTGTGGTGGCTGCGACCCTGCTCGATGTCGCCGTTCGCCATGGCGATCCCTACCAGTCGCAGCTGTCCGCGGCGCGGTCGCTCGCCGCCAAGCCTGACATGCTGAAGCCGCTCGATGCGTTCGCATCGTCGGGCATCCCGACCCCGGTCGCGCTGAGCCGCGAGCTGCTCGCCATCGTGCCGAAATTGTCGCCGCCGGCGGAAGCCCCGGCCGCGAATGTCGGCATCGTCGAGCGCCTGCAGGCAGGCGCGTCGAAACTCGTACGCATCGAGCGCACCGACGGCGTCGGCAACGATCGCGGCGCCATCGTCGCCCGGGTGACGGCCGCGGCGCTGCGCAACGATTTCGTGGAGGCGCGGCGGGAGCTGAAGACGCTGCCAGAGGCCGATCGGGCGCCGGCGCAGGCCTGGCTCGAGAAGGCCGATGCCCGCGACGCCGCGCTCGCCGCGTCCCGCAAATTCGCCGACGATGCCATGGCGGATCTCGCCAAATCTGCTCAATAAGATTCGCGCAACAATCAGCGCGTAATAGGGATCGCCATGCTTCGCATCGTCCTTTTCCTTGTCCTGATTGCACTGGCGGCGGGCGGCGCCGCCTGGGTTGCCGACCAACCTGGCGATCTCGTCCTGACCGCGGGTGGTTTCCGCGCGTCTACGACGTTGCCCAGGTTCGTGTTCTTGCTCGGCCTCTTTGCCGCGGCCGTCGTGCTGGTCTGGAGCATCCTGACCACGATCTGGCGCACGCCGGGCCGCATGCGCCGCCGTCGTCACGAGAAGCGTCACGCGCGCGGCCGCCACGCCATCACCCACGGCCTGCTCGCGATCGGTCACGGCGACACCGCGCTCGCTCGGCGTCACGCCGAGGCGGCGCGGCGCCACGCGCCGAACGATCCGCTCGCGCTGCTGCTGCATGCGCAATCGGCCCAGCTCGAGGGCAAGCGCGACGAAGCGCAGCGCGTCTTCCGCGCCATGGCCGAGCGCGAGGATACGCGCCTGCTCGGCCTGCGCGGCCTGTTCATCGAGGCGCAGCGCGCCGACGATGCGGTCGGCGCCGTGATGATCGCGGAGGAAGCGATCAAGCTGTCGCCGTCCTCGACCTGGGCCTCGCATGCGGTGCTCGGCTTCCGCTGCGCGCGCGGCGACTGGAGCGGTGCGCTCGCGATCCTCGATTCGAATCTGTCCGCCGGCCTGATCGACAAGCCGGCCTATCGCCGCCAGCGCGGTGTGCTGCTCACGGCGCGCGCGCTTGAATTGGAAAAGATGGACCGCGACGTCGCGCGCGAGAGCGTGATGGATGCGATCAAGCTCGCGCCGACCCTGGTGCCGGCCGCAGTGCTCGCCGCAAAATTCGAGAGCGAGGCGCATCAGGTCCGCCGCGCCATGAAGCTGGTCGAGACCGCCTGGCTCGCCAATCCGCATCCCGATCTTGCGGATGCTTATGCGCATGTGAAGCTCGGCGATTCCGCGCGGCAGCGCCTGCAGCGGGTCGAGACGCTCGCGGCCAAGACGGCTGCCGACAAGCCCGGCCATGTCGAGGGCCAGCTCGCGATCGCGCGCGCGGCGATCGATGCCACGGAGTTCGCCCGCGCACGCCAGGTGCTCGCGCCCTATATCAACGATCCGACCCAGCGCGTGGCGCTGTTGATGGCCGAGATCGAGCGCGCCGAGCACGGCGATAGCGGCCGTGCCCGCGCCTGGACCCTGCGCGCGGTGCGCGCCCGCCACGATCCGGCCTGGACCGCGGACGGCTATGTCAGCGACCGCTGGCGCCCGGTCTCCCCGGTCACCGGCCGGCTCGACGCCTTCCAGTGGCAGACGCCGGTCGCCAGCCTGCCCTCGGACAAGGCGACCACGATCGAATCCTCGGCCTTCGAGGAGGCCATGCTGGCCGCCCCGCCGCCAAAGCGGGTGACGGCGGCTCAGAGCGAGAGCCCGGTGGAACCGGTCGTGACAGGTCCGGCCCCGGCCCCCGCCGCTCAGGACAATTCACCCCCCGAGACCAAGGAAACCGCCAAGGAAACGGCCGAGGAAACGGCCGAGGAAACGGTCAAGGAAGCCGTCACGGAAACCGCCACGGACGAACCGGCGGTGGCACCTGCCGAGCCGGTCAAACCGGCCCCCGACCCGGCCGAATCATCGCCGCCGGCGGCAACGCCGGTGTTCCGGACCCGCGCCGATCTCGGCAAGCCCGCCCCGATCCCCGCCGTCATCCCGATCGTCCGCGCGCCCGACGATCCCGGGATCGATGATGAGGGCCCGAGCGATGAATTTACGGAACAAATCGGCACGCCCAAGCCCGATGCAAAGGCCCAGGCCGGCGGCTGGCGCGGATTCTGGTCCCGCTGGGGCGCGTGAGGCGCATTTCGGCCCCCGCTTGTCCTTGCCAATTCGGGCCACGCCCGATATCAGGAGCGCGCGTATCGGGACCGGCATCGCTTTGGTCCCGGCAGAGCTGCCGCAATAGCTCAGTCGGTAGAGCACGTCATTCGTAATGACGGGGTCGGGGGTTCGAATCCCTCTTGCGGCACCAGCGCCTTGTTTCATCAGACCGCCATGAAAACGTATGCCGACGGCAGCCGGCTCGCATGACCGCGCGTTGCACGCGGCCCCATGTTTGCGTGGCGTGTGCCACATAACCTCGCGCCCGCCCCGGAATGTCCCGGTCACGCCGAACACGGGGAGATTCACATGCGCAAAATCATTCTGGTCGCCGCCATGGCCCTGGCTTCTGCATCTGCCCATGCTGGCGACCGCAGCCACGGCATCTATTGGTAGGCACTTCCTCCCCTTCCAAAAGCAAATGGCCGGGCAGAGCCCGGCCATGATGTCTTGAGGACGTGCTTCGGCCGCCTATTGCGAGACCGTCTGCACCACGCTTCCGATCGGACGCGTGTTCGTGCCCGCCGTCGGCACCTTCATGTCCTTCATCAGCGCCTCGTCATATTCCGGCAGCGTCTGGAACGTCGTCTTGGCCTTCATCTGCACGACCTTGTAACCACCGGCCTTGAGCCGTGCCAGCAGCGCCGGCATGGCTTCGCCGGTGTGCTTCTGGAAGTCGTGCATCAGGATGATGCCCTTGCCGAGCTTGTCGAGCCTGGTCATCACGGTCTCGACGATTTTCTCCGGCGTCGCGCCCTTCCTGAAGTCGAAGGAGTCGATGTCGGTCGAGAACATCGCGACGTTGCGGGTGCCGAAATAGGTCACCATTGCCGGATTGTGCTGAAGCTGCGGGAAGCGGAAGAACGGTGCCGGATTGGTGCCGAGCGCGAACCGCACCGCGCTAAAGCCCTTCTCGACCTCGTCCTTGACCTGCTGCTCCGTCATCTTCTTGCTGTTCAGGTTGACATGCGACCAGGTGTGCGTGCCGACCGTGTGGCCCTGGGCGAGCACCTGGCGCAGGATTTCCGGATGGTAGGTCGCGTGCTTGCCGACCGAGAAGAACAGGCCCTTGGTGCATTCATCTGCGAGCGCCTTCAGCACCGCGGGCGTGTTGACCGGCCACGGACCGTCGTCGAAGGTCAGCACGACCTCCTTGTCGGTCAGGAAGTCGAACTGCTTGAAATGCTCGAAGCCGAAACCCGGACCGCCTGTCGTGTCGATCTCGACCACGCGGGATACGCCCAGCGCGTTCGGATTGGCGCAGGCCTGCTTCGGCTGAACTGGCGCGACCGGTGCGGGCGCAGGCGCGGGTGCCTGGGCAACGGCCGTCGGCTTCGCCGCGATCGTCGCAGTGGTCGCGACGTCGTCCTTGGCGGCGATTTTCGCCTGTGCCGGCAATGGGTCGGCGGCACGGGCGGCAACTGTCTTGGGGGCGCCCTGATCGGCGCTTGCGGAATAATAAAACCAACCGCCGGCGGCGATCACGACCGCCGCAACTACACTGGCCAGCATCAGGCCCAACGCATTACGCATCGCTACTCTTTCCAATTACGCAACCAAACCGGCGGAATTTCCCGCGCGACGAGCCATTAATGCGAAGGAACAGTTAACGTGACACCAACACGACGGCGGATGCGGAGGAATTTCAGCGAGGTGCGCCAAAGTGACCGAGGTCACAGAAGGCGGGGCTGTCGTGACCGTCATCACAGTGGAAACGGTTTTGCCGGAGCATCGTAGTTCCCATTAACAACGGGCCCGCTATGGCGGCGCCAATGGGAGCTTCAAATGACCACGTCGTTCTCTACCAAGTCCCTGAGTAGCAAGATCCGCGATACCGGCCTGGCTCTGGGCTTTGCCACCCTCGTCTCGATCGTCTCGACCACCTCGAGCTTCGCCTTCACGGCCGAAGCGCAGCAGATGTGCACCGGCGATGCCTTCCGCCTGTGCTCGTCGGAGATCCCCAACATACCGAAGATCACCGCGTGCATGATCAAGCATCGCTCGGATCTGAGCGCCGGCTGCCGCGCAGTGATGGACAAGGACTTCGCCAAGGGCGCCTCACGCAAGGTCGCTGACGCGCAGGACAAACAGTAAGAGCAGCACTGCGATCGTTGCGTCGGTTAGCTCCCCTCGCGATGCGCCCCGGCGTCAAGCCGGGGCCACGCGGCGGTGTCATGCAGCCTGCCAATAAAGCCGTTGCGGCTCAGGGATCGTCGCACTAGCTTCGCCCGCACATTCTTCCGGGTAAGAGGCATTACGCGATGACCAGATTTCTTTTCGTTATTTCCTTGCTCTTGTGCGCGACCGCCGCGTCCGCGCAACAGCAGCCCGGACACGACGCCTGTGCGCGCGATGTCAGCCGCTTCTGCCGCGCCGTGATGAATAATGGCGATGGCGCCGTGCTCGCCTGCCTCAAGCAGAACCGCACCCGCCTCAGCAAGGCCTGCGACAAGGTGCTGACGGAGCACGGGCAGTAGTGATTCCCGTAGCCCGGATGAGCGTAGCGATATCCGGGACTCCTGACCCCGCATATCGCTTCGCTCATGCGGGCTACGGACTGAGATAACCTACGTGCTGCTCCCCGCCGCGGTTGCGACCACTGGCAGCACCTCGCCGCCCGCGCGGTCCGGCGTCTCGTCCTTCCAGCGCACCGAGCCGAACGGACGCTCCAGCATGCGGCGGACGCGTACCGGCTCGGGGCCGATGTGGTAATCGATCGCCTGCTGATGCAGCGCGCGTTCAGACAGGGTCGAGCGGTTGCGCTGGCGTAAGTAATCGAACCAGGTCGGGCAGTGATAGCGCTCGGTCCACAATTCGGGGTCGGCGATGTCGCGCGCGATCGACCAGCCATAGGCGCCGTTGCGCTGCCGGGAGAGCTGCACGTCCTGCATCACATTGTGGAAGGGGCGCGCGTTCTCCTGGGCGACGCGGTACTCGATCTCGACCACCAGCGGCCCGCTGCGGCCGGTCAGCGACAGCCGCACCTCGGGATCGGCCAGCACCTCGGCATCCTCGTTGCGGGCGCCGACGCGCGGCATCGCGAGCCAGATTCCGAGCAGTGGCGAGAGCAGCATCAGGCCGGCGGCAACGAGCAGCGCGACCTCGACGCCGGCATAGTCGGTGAGATGTCCCCAACCCCATGCGCCGATCGCGATGCCGCCGGAGATCGAGGCCTGGAATGCCGCGAGCGAGCGGCCCGCGACCCAGCGCGGCGCTGAGAGCTGCACGCCGATATTGAACAGCGCGACCGCCGCCATCCAGACAGCGCCGGCGAGCACCAGCGCGGTGGCCGTCAGCACCGGCTCGGTGCTCACGGCAAGGGCGGCCATCGCGAACGCCATCGAGATGGTGCAGGCGCGAATCGCGGCCTCGCCGCTCATGCGCTTGCGGAGTTCGTGGATGTTGAGTGCGCCGACCACCGCGCCCATGCCGAATGCGCCGAGCATGATGCCGTAGGTCTGCGCGCCGCCATGCAGGAGGTCGCGCGCGACCAGCGGCATCAGCGCCATGATGGCACCGCCGGTCAGGCCCATCACCAGCGTGCGCAGCAGCACGATCTTGATCGGCGGCGAATTGGCGATGTAGCGGAAGCCCGAGACCATGGCGCGGTTGAGCTTTTCCCGCGGCAGGCGCGAGGGCTCCACCGAGCGGCGCCAGAGCAGCAGCACCACCAGCAGCGGCAAATAGAGGATCGCATTGCAGGCAAAGGCAGCGACTGCGCCGAGCGCAGCGACGATGACGCCGCCGACGGCGGGGCCGAAGCTGCGCGCGATGTTGTAGCTGATACCGTTCAGCGCGACCGCCGACGGCAGGGCTTCCGGCGGCACCTGCTCGCTGACCGAGGATTGCCAGGCCGGTCCGAACAGCGCGTTGCCGCTGCCGACGACGAAGCAGAAGGCCAGCAGTGCTTCCGGCGTGATGAGCTTGAGGCCGGCGAGGATCGTCAGCGCGCTCGCGCCGGCCAGCGCGATCGCGAGCGAGACCAGGGTGACGACGCGGCGGTCATACATGTCGGCGATGGCGCCGGCCGGCATCGAGATCAGCATGATCGGCAGCATCAGGGCGGTCTGCACCAGCGCCACCTTGTCCGCCGAGGCCGCCATCTGCGTCATCGCCCAGGCCGCGCCCACGCCCTGGATCAGGAGGCCGAGATTGGAGAGCAGGCTGGCAAGCCAGATGCGCCGGAATACGGTGAACCGCAGCGGGGCGGCGATGCCCTCGCCGGCGAATTTCTGACGGTTCGGCTGCTCGGTCATATCCCCTTCCATATGGGCTGGCAGAAGTGGTCTTTGGGTGATTCCGGCAAAATCAGTGATGCCCGCGAAAGTCCTTCGCTGTCCAGTGGTTAGGCCGGTATAAGCGGTGCAAAGATGGTATTGCCGGGGAGGAACAGATGAGGCTGTCACGACGGACGATCCTGCTGGGGGCGGGCAGCTTGCCTTTCGCGCTTGCGAGCTTGCGAACGGGCGCGCTGGCCCAGACGACGCCCGCAGCGCAAAACGCGGAAGTGCCGCCGATCCTGTTCGTACACGGCAATGGCGACTACGACGCGCTCTGGATGACGACCTTGTGGCGGATGGAATCCAACGGCATCGCGCGCGATCGCATGATGGCGATCAATTTCACCGATCCGCTGGCGCGCAGCGACGACAAGGTCGAGCAGGCGAACCGCTCCTCGGCGGAGGACCAGCGCCGCGAGCTCGCTGCTGCCATCGCTGAGCTGAAGCGCCGGACTGGAGCTCCGCGCGTGGCGCTGGTCGGCAGCTCGCGCGGCGGCAATGCGATCCGCAACGTCATCAGGAATGGCGGCGCCGGCGATGTCAGCCACGCCGTGCTGTGCGGCACACCCAATCACGGCGTGTTCGCGACCGACGACCAGCTTGGAAACGAGTTCAATGGCCGGGGGCCGTTCCTGCGCGGTTTGAACGAGGGGGAGAGCGAGGTGACGCCAGGGGTCGCCTTCCTCACCTTGCGCAGCGACGGCATGGACAAATACGCGCAGAGCGACGGCCGCTTCATCGGCAAAGCCGGCACGCCGACCGGCGTCACCAATGAGGGGCCGGAGCTCAAGGGTGCCACCAATCTGGTGCTCGGCGCGCTCGACCATCGCGAGGTGGCGTTCCATCCGCGCGCCTTCCGCGAGATCTACAAGTTCATCGCCGGACGCGAGCCCCAGCGAATTGCGATCGTGCCGGAGCAGACGGTCCGCCTGAGCGGCCTCGTCACCGGCACGCCCGGCGGTGTGCAGACCAATCGCCCGGTCGCGGGCGCAACCGTCGAGATATTTCGCGTCGACCCCGATACCGGTGAGCGCAGGGGCAGTGCCGTGCACAGCGCGAAGACCGGCGCCGACGGCCGTTGGGGACCGGCGCAGGTCGAGCCGTCCTGGTCACTCGAATTCGTCCTGGCGGCGCCGGATGCGCCGACCACGCACATCTATCGTTCGCCCTTCCCCCGCTCGTCCGACGTCGTGCACCTCCGGCCCGCGCGCCCGCTCGGGCCGGCGGACAAGGACGCCGGTGCGATCGTGATCATGTCGCGTCCGCGCGGCTATTTCGGCCTGCCGCGGGACGTGGTGCTGTTCGACGGCAAGGAGCCGGCCGACGTCAAGTCCGGCGTGCCCACAGATGCGGCAGCAACATTGCGGCTTCCGGCCGCAGAGATCGGGCGTAACATCGTCGCCCAGTTCGGTGAAGAACGGATTGTGGCACGCCTCTGGCCGGCTGCCGAGAACAGGATTGCGATTGCCGAGATGACTTACTAGCTATTGAGCTGCGTCACATCTGCGGGAGCGAGCCATGAATATCGCCAGTGTGCGTCGGCCCATCGTCCCCCCGGCCCCGCCGCGTGCGCCCGACAACATGTCGTTTCTCGGCAAGCTCGCCGTGATCCGGCGCAACATGATCGCGACCTGGGGGCAGCGTGCCTACGAGGAAGAGGTCATCCCGGGCCGCTTCGTCTTCCGCAACAGTTTCATCCTGAATCGTCCGGACGCGATCCGGCATGTCCTGCTCACCAATTACGAGAACTACACGCGTACGCCGGCGGGCATCCGCATGCTGCGTCCGGTGCTCGGCGAGGGCCTCCTGATCGCGGAGGGGCACTCCTGGACGTTTCAGCGCCGCACGCTCGCGCCGGCGTTCACGCCGCGCGCGACCGCGAACCTCGTCCCGCACATGACCGCGGTGCTCGACGAGACCATCGCCAAGCTCGATGCGCGCGCAAGCGAGCTGGTCGACCTGCGCGAGATCATGCAGCGCATGACGCTCGAGATCGCCGGCCGCACGATGTTCTCGTTCGGCATGGATCAGCACGGCGCCACCTTGCGTAACTTCGTGATGGAGTACGGCGAGCGGCTCGGGCGTCCCTATTTCCTCGACATGGTGCTGCCGGTGTCCTGGCCGACCCCGATGGATCGTGCCCGCGCCCGCTTCCGCAAGCGTTGGACCGACTTCGTGTCGATGCTGATCGCCGAGCGGCGCAAGATGGGCAAGAAGGACGGCGCGCCGCCGCGCGATTTGTTCGATCTCATGGACGAGGCGCGCGATCCTGAAACCGGCAAGGGCTTTTCCGACGAGCAGCTCATCGACGAGGTCGCGACCATGATTCTCGCCGGTCACGAGACCACTGCGACGGCGCTGTTCTGGGCGCTCTATCTGCTCGCGCTCGATCCGGAGACGCAGGAGGAAGTCGCTTCCGAGACGCAGGGCGAACATCTCGACAGCATGGCCGATATCGACCGCCAGAAATTCACCCGCGCCGTGATCGAGGAGACGATGCGGCTCTATCCGCCTGCGTTCCTGGTCGCGCGGGCCGCGCGCGAGAAGGACAACGCCGCCGGCGTCGAGATTGGCAAGGGCGACATCATCATGATCGCGCCGTGGCTGCTGCACCGGCACGAGAAGCTGTGGGATCAGCCGAACGCGTTCATTCCAAAGCGCTTCATGTCGACCGAGGCGCCCGACCGCTTCGCCTATTTGCCGTTCGGCGCGGGCCCGCGCGTCTGCATCGGCGCGCCGTTCGCGCAGGCCGAATCCGTGCTGGCGCTGGCCCGGCTGATCGGCGCGTTCCGCGTCGAGCTGGCCGACCAGACTCCCGTGATTCCGCATGGCGTCGTCACGACCCAGCCGGGTCACTCACCCATGTTCCGCATCACGCGTCGATGACAGGCGATCGCCTGGTCGATGGCGTGATCGACCCAAGATAGAGTTACGCCATGAGCGACATTCAGGCCCAGTTTTCCGTTCTGAAGCAGACTGCCGATGCGAAGGTGGTCGATGCGATTGCGGATCTCATCGAGCATGGCGAGGATCACGAGCTCAACCGCGTCAACGTGCTCGATTTCTCCACGCAGCACAGTCTCGACGAGGAGCACGTGATCTCGGCCTTCCTGCATTCGGCGCGGCTCGGGCTGTTCGATCTCGGCTGGAACGTGCTGTGCCCGGGCTGCGGCGGCGTGCTCGGGGCGCACTCGACCCTGAAGGCGCTCAAGCCCGACGATTATCACTGCGCGCTCTGCGCCTGCGGCTACAAGGCCTCCGTCGACGACCAGGTCGAGGTCTCCTTCACCGTGAATCCGCGCGTCCGGCGCATCGCGGCACACGATCCCGACACGCTCCCGGTGTGGGAATATTTCAAGCAGGTGTTCTGGAGCTCCGGCGTCGACTTCAACAAGGAATCGTTTGCGACACTCGCCAACGAGGTCACGCTGGACACGATGGAGCTGCCGGCCGGGGAGAAGGCGACCATGTCGCTGCAACTGCCGAGCGACTTCGTCATCATCTTCGAGCCGGTGACGCACGCTGCCCATTTCATCGACGTCCAGGGCGAGCCGACCAAGGACCGCCAGCAGCTCGCCATCATGTACAACAAGGTGCAGGCGCCGACCGGGACCACGGTCATGCGGCCGGGCCCGCTGCGGCTGTCGATGGAGAACCAGGCCGGCGTGCGCGTGCTGCCGTCGGTGTTCATCGCGGCCGAGGCGCTCCACCACCTCATTGGCAAGCGCAAGCCGTTCCTCACCGCCAAGCGGATGCTGTCGAACCAGACCTTTCGCGATGTGTTCAAGGCGGACAATCTCAGCCTCGACCAGCGGCTTCAGATCACCTCGCTCACCTTCTTGTTCACCGATCTGAAGGGCTCGACCGCGCTCTACGAACGCGTCGGCGATCTCGCCGCCTTCGACCTCGTGCGGGCGCATTTCCATGCGCTGCTCGAGATCATCTCCTCCGAGAAGGGCGCGGTGGTGAAGACCATCGGCGATGCCGTGATGGCGACCTTCGACCGTCCCGAGCACGCGATCGTCGCGGGCCTGCGGATGCGCGCGGCGATGGACGCGCTCAACAAGCAGCGCGGCACCACCGATCTCATCGTCAAGATCGGCATCCACGAAGGGCCGTGCCTCGCGGTGATGCTCAACGAGCGGCAGGATTATTTCGGCCAGACCGTCAACATCGCCGCGCGCGTGCAGAGCCTGTCGACCGCGCAGGAGATCCACATCACCGGGCCGGTGGCGGATGCGCCGGCGGTCGCCGAACTTCTCCAGCAGCGCGAGATCAAGCCGATCCAGAAACAAGCCGCGCTGCGCGGCATCGCCGACAAGATGGTGGTGTACGAGATACCGTGAGGGACGGGAGGAGATTGCCACACTCTCAGTCATTGCGAGGAGCCCTTGCGACGAAGCAATCCAGGCTGCCTCCGCGGAAAGAATCTGGATTGCTTCGCTGCGCTCGCAATGACGATGTGGAGGCAGATGGGTGTTATACTCCATCTTCATTGCTCGGTCAGGCCCGGCCATGACGGCGGAAGGCCCGCCCAGATTGCCGAAACGTAATGCGCGCGCGAAACTGACGCACGTTGCGCCGGTTGAGTTTCCCGCTCATATAATGCTGGTAGCCGCCGCACCCCGCGGCGGCATCGATTTCGGTAGGACCTTATGCTCGACGGCCTGCGCCAATTCATCGCCGAGATTGTTGCTCCCCAGGCCGGGGATCGCGCTTTCGGTGATAGCGATTATCGGCTCGCGGCGACCGCGTTGCTGGTCCACGTGGTCTCGCTGGACGGCCAGCCGAGCGCGGCCGAGCAGCGCAAGCTGCACAGCCTGATCGAAAGCCATTTCGGGCTCGATCGCGGCACGGCTGATCGATTGATCGCCGATGCCACCCAGGTCGAGGGCGACGCGGTCGATCTCTACCATTTCACCAGCGTCATCATGCGCTCGCTCGACGAAGCGGGCCGCAAGCGCATCGTGCAGATGATGTGGGAGCTGGTCTATGCCGACGGCCAGGTCTCCGAGTTCGAGGACAACGTCGTCTGGCGCGCCTCCGACCTGCTCGGGATCTCGCAGCGCGACCGGATCGACCTCAAGCACGCCGTTGCCGAGCGTGCCGGCGGTCAGGTGCAGGACAGCGCCGTGGGCGGTTGATCCGCGCAAGCCGGCCGACGGCCGGTTGTGCCGATCACATGACGAAACTTTAATGTGGGCGATCGCCGCCCGGATTCGCCCGTAAATTCCCGGGTTTTCTGCTTTCCCTGATGTCCGCTCAAGCGGCCATGCGGCCGGCGCCGCTTGCCTGTCGCGCACGGCCTATGCTCTCGTTCCGCCATTGCGGGACCAAAAACTTCAATTCAAGAGACATCGATCGTGACTGAGCGGGTAACGTTGATCACCGGTGCCTCGGCGGGCATAGGCACGGAGCTGGCGCGTGTATTTGCCGCCAATGGACACCGTCTCGCACTGACGGCGCGACGGGCGGAACGGCTCGAGGCGCTTGCGATCGAGCTCGCCGCCAAGGGCGGCAAGAAGCCGATCGTGATCGCCTGCGATCTTCAGGACGCCGGCGCCGGCGACAAGATCGCCGCAGCGCTTAAGGCCGAAGGCGTCGAGCTCGATCATCTCGTCAACAATGCCGGCTTCGGTGTGTTCGGCGATGCCATCGAGTGCGACCGCGCCGAGCAGGTCGGCATCGTCGATGTCAACGTGCGGGCGCTGACGGATCTGTCGCTGCGTTTTGCCGATCAGCTGATCAGGAACAAGGGCGGACTTCTGAATGTCGGATCGGTCGCCGGCTTTCTGCCCGGCCCCGGCATGGCCGTCTACTACGCCTCCAAGGCCTATGTGATTTCGCTCACCGAGGCGCTGCGGGCAGAGCTCGCGCCGCGCGGCGTTCGCGTCACGGTGCTTTGCCCGGGGCCGGTGCCCACCGAATTCCAGGCGCGCGCCGGTGTCGGGTCCGGGCACAACACGGCGCTTCTCAACGTTTCGGCGCCCGATGTCGCACGACAGGCCTATCACGGCTTGATGGCCAACAAACGGGCAGTGCTGCCGGGTCTCGGCATCAAGATTGTGCCGTTCGCGCTGCGGTTCTTTCCGCGCGGCTTCATCCTGTCCGCCACCAGCCGGTTCCAGAGGCAGCGACGCTGAAGGCAGTTCTGAACGTCCGTGGTGGCCCGGAGCTTGCTTCAGTCCAGGAGCGTGTGTGCGCAAACTCACACGATGTTAACCATCGCTTAGCTATGCTGGCGGTCTGAACCGATAGCACTCGCAGAGGCCATGTCGTTCCGGACGGACAGGTTTGGTAGCGCAGAAGTGGTGCCCTTCCGAAAGAGGGCGCCGAGCGCCGCCGCCTCCGAAAACCGGCTGCCGGTTCTGATCGTCCTGCACCAGGAATCCTCGACACCCGGCCGCGTCGGCAATGCGCTGCGCGCGCTCGGCCACCGTCTCGACATCCGCCGTCCCCGCTTCGGCGATCCCCTGCCCGAAACCCTCGACCGGCATGCCGGCGCCGTGTTCTTCGGCGGCCCGATGAGCGCCAACGATCCCGACGACTACATTCGACGCGAGATCGACTGGATCGAAATTCCGCTCCGCGAACAGCGGCCGTTCCTCGGCATCTGCCTGGGCGCGCAGATGCTGGCGATGCAGCTCGGGGCCCGCGTCGCGCCGCATGCGGAGGCGCTGACCCAGATCGGCTACTATCCAATTCGTCCCACGGCTGCTGGACATGCGCTCTGCCCGGACTGGCCGGCGCAGGTCTATCACTGGCACCGCGAGGGGTTCACGTTGCCCGTCGGTGCCGAACTGCTCGCGGAAGGCGACGACTTTCCGATCCAGGCCTATCGCGCCGGCAATGCCTTCGGCGTGCAGTTTCATCCCGACGTGACCTACGCGATGATGCATTGCTGGACCACGCGCGGCTACGATGGCCTCAGCGCACCCGGCGCGCGCGAGCGGCATCATCACTTTGCGGACCGTGCCGTGTATGATGCGGCGGAGCGCGCCTGGCTCGATCATTTCATCGACGGCTGGCTGGCGCGGCGGCCGGTGCTGGCGCAAGCCGCCGAGTAACCCCGCGCCTTCGCGCAGGTCCTTGGCGCAGGTCCTTGGCGCAGATCCTTGGCGCAAGTCCTTGCCTCATCCCTTGATATGCTAGGCTCTTTCCTAACGAGCGCGCGAGAAGTTGCGCCGGCAGACAAAGGGAGAGCGCCGTGGCCTACGAACACATTCTCTACGAGGTGAGCGACAGGATCGCGACCATCACGCTCAATCGTCCCGATCGCATGAACGCGTGGACGCCGATCATGGAGCGCGACGTGCGTCATGCGATGGAAGCGTCAAGCGCCGACGACAACGTCCGTGTCATCGTGCTGACAGGCGCGGGCCGGGCCTTCTGTGCCGGCGCCGACATGGATGCGCTGAAGGGGCTCGATCCCGATGACGTCAGGCGCGCGTCGAATTTGCCGCCGTTCGACATGAACCGCCGGCCCGACTGGCAGACGCGCTACGGCTTCTATCCGTCGATCGGTAAGCCGGTCATTGCCATGCTCAACGGCGCGACTGCGGGCATCGGTCTCGTCCATGCGCTCTATTGCGACCTGCGCTTTGCCGCCGACAACACCGTGTTTACAACGGCGTTCGCGCGGCGCGGCCTGATCGCCGAGCACGGCATCAGCTGGATGCTGCCGCGCATCGTCGGCCACGCCAATGCGATGGATCTGCTGCTCTCGGCGCGCCGCGTTTCGAGCGATGAGGCGCTGCGGATCGGACTGGTCAACCGGCTCTGCTCGCCCGAGCAGCTGCGCGAGGAGACCTACGCCTATGCGCGCGACCTCGCCGATTTCGTCTCGCCGAGCGCGATGGCCGTGATCAAGCGCCAGCTCTACGAGGTCCCGTTCCAGACACTGGCGGAGGCGACGATCGAGGCCAACAGGGAGATGATGGTGGCGCTGAACGGGAGTGATTTCCGGGAAGGGGTGGCGAGTTTTATGGAGAAGCGGCCGCCAAGGTTTACGGGGAAGTAGGGGGAAGTATTCCTCAACCAGTCCGTCTTCGCCCTGCGGGCTTCGCCGGACACCACGCTTCGCCCTTCAGGCTCCTCGTGGCTGCGCCACGCGTAGCCCGAAGTGGTCTCGGCAATTTTCGAGGTTGGGTTGGTTGAGACAGTCCGTCTTCGCCCTGCGGGCTTCGCCGGACACCACGCTTCCCCCTTCGGGCTCTTGCGTGGCTGCGCCACGCGTAGCCCGAAGGGCGAAGCGTGGTGGAGCCAGGCGGGATCGAACCGCCGACCTCGTCATTGCGAACGACGCGCTCTCCCAGCTGAGCTATGGCCCCTTTGCTGGCCGCTCTGGTAAACGCGGCCGACAACCGGGCGCCATTTAAGTCCCTGCCAAGGTCAAGTCAAGGACGGGTGTAACCCGGTTTTAGCCATTTCGGTGCCCGAACTTCCCTTGTTTGGGCCGGGGGGAACCGATATCTAGCAAAAGGCGTCACTCCCGACCGAAGCCAGAGTTTTCATAAGCCAGAGGCCTCAAAAGCCATGCGTGCCGTTCTCGACATCGTCATCATCGTGCTCGACCTCTACGTCTGGCTGCTGATCGCCTCCGCGATCCTGTCCTGGCTGATCGCCTTCAACGTCGTGAACACGCGTAACCAGTTCGTGTCGGCGGTGGCGGAGTTCCTGTACCGGATCACCGAGCCGCTGCTGGCGCCGATTCGCAATTTCCTGCCCAGCCTCGGCGGTCTCGACATCTCGCCGATCATCCTGATCCTGATCATCATGTTCATCGAGCGGGTGATCCTGTACTACATCTACCCGAACGTGATCTGAGCAGGCTGGAGCGCCTTGGTTGCGAAAGAAGCTTCTAGGGAACCTTGGCGCTATTCCGCCGCAGGAATCAGCATCGCGCTGCGGGTGACGCCGCGCGGCGGTCGCGACGACATCGACGGGATCGAGCAATTGGCCGACGGCCGCAGCGTGCTCAAGGTGCGGGTGCGCGCCATTGCCGATGGCGGCGAGGCCAACAAGGCCGTTCTGATGCTGCTGGCGAAATCGCTTGGCGTGCCCAAGGCCAGCGTCAAGCTCCTGTCGGGGGCGACGTCGCGGCTGAAGCAGATCGCGGTCGACGGCGATCCGGCGCGGCTGGGCGAAGCCCTGCGTCAGCTCGTCCAAGCCAAAGCGGCAGACGCCAAATCGACAGACTGAGGAACTGACATGACCGCCAAGATCATCGATGGAAAAGTCATCGCCGCGGAACTCCGCGCCCGCGTTGCCGACGAGGTCGCCCGGGTCAAGCGCGAGCATAATCTGGTGCCGGGTCTTGCGGTGGTCCTGGTCGGCAACGACCCCGCCAGCGAGGTCTATGTTCGCTCCAAGGGCACCCAGACCCAGGCGGCCGGCATGGCCTCGTTCGAGCACAAGCTGCCCGCTGACGTCTCGCAAGCGGACCTGCTGGCCGTCGTCGCAAAGCTCAACCGCGATCCCGCCGTGCACGGCATTTTGGTGCAACTGCCGCTGCCGAAGGGGCTGAACACCGAGGCCGTGATCAACGCCATCGATCCCGCCAAGGACGTTGACGGCCTGCATCCGAACAATGCCGGCCGTCTCGCCGGCGGTTTCGAAGCGCTGTCGCCCTGCACGCCGCTCGGCTCCGTCATTTTGACCAAGAGCGTCCATGCCTCGCTCGAAGGCATGAACGCCATCGTCATCGGTCGCTCCAACCTGGTCGGCCGGCCGCTGGTGCAATTGCTGCTGAACGAGAACGCCACCGTGACGATCGCGCATTCGCGCTCGCGCGATCTGCCTGATCTCGTGAAGCGCGCCGACCTCGTCTATGCCGCCGTCGGCAAGGCCGAGATGGTGCGCGGCGACTGGCTGAAGCCCGGCGCGACCGTGATCGACATCGGCATCACGCGAATCCCGAAGGAGGACGGCAAGACGCGCCTCGTCGGCGACGTCGCCTATCAGGAAGCGCTCGCCGTTGCCGGTGCCATCACGCCGGTGCCGGGCGGCGTCGGCCAGATGACGGTGGCGTGCCTCTTGGTGAATACGCTCCGCGCGGCCTGCGCGATCGCCGGGCTGCCGAAGCCGGCGGTGTAGGTAAACTCTCGTGCCCCGGACGCAGCGCAGCGCTTCCCTGGCGATACGAAGCATCGTCCAGTTCAGCGGTGCCGGGGCCCAGTGGCGGCATGGGTCCCGGCTCAGCGTCGCGTCATTTCATGCCGCGCCGCGTCCGGGACACAGAAGATCAGCCCTTCTTCTTCTTCTCGCGCTCGATGCCCTCGAGGATCAGCTTGTGCGCCTCCTCCGGGCCGCCCCAGCGCAGGATCTTCACCCACTTGCCCTTCTCGAGATCCTTGTAGTGCTCGAAGAAGTGCTGGATCTGCTGCAGCGTGATGTCGGGCAGGTCGGAGTACGACTTCACCTTGTCGTAGCGCTGCGTCAGCTTCGACGACGGCACCGCCAGGATCTTCTCGTCGCCGCCGGCCTCGTCCTCCATGAACAGCACGCCGACCGGGCGCACGCTCATGACGGCGCCGGGAATGATGGCGCGGGTGTTGATGATGAGCACGTCGCAGGGGTCGCCGTCGTCGGACAGCGTGTGCGGGATGAAGCCATAGTTACCGGGGTAACGCATCGGCGTGTACAGGAAGCGGTCGACCACCAGCGTGCCGGCCTCCTTGTCCATCTCGTACTTGATCGGTTCGCCGCCCACGGGGACTTCGATGACGACGTTGACGTCTTGGGGGACGTTTTTTCCGATCGAGATAGCATCGATACGCATTCAAGGCTCCGTTGTTGCCGAGGTTAAATCGCGCCCGGCAGCGATTTTGGCGCTGTCATACGCGGGCTTGGCCCGCCAATCCATCGTGTTTTTGCGAAATAATGAATCCAGCGATCACCGGCGCAAGCGGCGGTATCGAAGGAAGGAAAGCGCTGCCGACTGGACTTCAGCAGCTCAATTGGTCCAGGCGAAGGCAACCTTGTCGAGCGACTTCGGCCCGAAACGCTCGGAGGAGCGCGCCACCATGCGGCCGCCCAGGGCGCGGTAGAACTCGGTCGCCGGATCGTTGTCCGAGAGCGCCCACACCACCATGCTTTTCAGGCCGCTCTGCATCAGGTCGCGGCGGGCGGCGGCGAACAGGCGGCGGCCGAAGCCGAGGCCCTGAAACTCGGGGCGCAGATAGAGCTCGTAGATCTCGCCGTCGAAGTGCAGGCTGCGCGCGCGGTTGCGACCATAGTTCGCATAACCCGCGATCTTGTCGCCGAACACCAGCACGCTGACGCGGCTGCCCTTGCGGATCGCGCTGTCCCACCACTGCGGACCGCGGCGGTTGATCAGCTTCTCCAGCTCGGAGCCGGGGATGATGCCCTGATAGGCCGAACGCCAGGCTTCGTCATGAGTCGACGCCACCGCAGTTGCATCTGCGGCTTTGGCCGGCCGGACCTCGATCAGGGTTGTGCTCATGGACGCGATCAAACCAAGTCGCCGCGCCGGCGGCAAGACCTATCGTTAATTATCGGTTAACCTGTGGACTTTCTGCATCAGTTTTATGGCCACGTTGTACCGAAAGAGGACAAGGCGGCGCCTTGACGGGCAACGGCCTGCTATGGGTCGGTGCAAAACTGTGTTGCGGCAACCAATGAACGGCAATGGCAACGCAGAAAGTCCGCCCAGAATGATTCGTTCCTACTAGTCTGGCGGTCGCTTGTCCGTGCTCGCCTTTGGCCATTCATGCGGCTCTTCAATAACCTAGCGCTCCTGCCTTTGCTGGCCCTGCTGACCGCGTCGCCTCTGTGCGCTCAGGTCACGTTCGGTGCATCGGGCGCGGAAGGCGAGCCGTTTCGCCGGCAGGAGTGGCGGGTGCCCTCGCCGGATGCTGCTATCGCCGCGCATGCGCTGCTGTTTCGCCCCGCTGGTGCCGGTCCGTTCCGGCTTGCGGTCATCGCGCATGCTTCGACGCAGAACGCGTTGCGTCGTGCGCAAATGCCGCAACCGGAATACCGCGCGCTCGCAGCGTTTCTCGTCGCGCGCGGGTTTGCCGTTCTGGTGCCGGAGCGGCTCGGCCATGGTGCGACCGGCGGCCGCTATGTCGAGGATCAGGGTGATTGCGACGCGGCGGACTATGCGGGCTCCGGCCGCGCGACGGCCGAACAAATTTCGTTCGCGCTGAACCATTTGCGCAAGCAGGATTTTATCCGAAAGGATGCCGCGATCGTGTTCGGGCATTCCGCCGGTGGATGGGGCGCGCTGGCGCTCGCGAATGCCGATCCAAAAGCGATTTCCGCCATCATCACGTTCGCGCCGGGGCGCGGCGGCCACGCCAATGACGAGCCGAACCGGATCTGTTCGCCACATGCGCTGCTGACGGTGGCAGCCGAATTCGGCAAAGCGGCGCGCATTCCCGTCACATGGTTCGTCGCCAACAATGACAGCTATTTTGCGCTGGAATTCTCGAAGGCATTGGCAGATGCCTTTCGCAGCGCCGGCGGAAAAGTCGATTTCCGCGTATTGCCCGTGGTCGGCAGCGAGGGGCACGGGATGATCGAGACTGAAGCCGGCGTGAAAGCTGCAGCCGCCGAGCTCGAGCGCGCGCTGAACCCGTCCAAACCAATGGCGACCAAGAAGCCATGACGCTGTATTTCCTGGTCAAATTTTTCCATGTGCTTGGCGCCATCGTCATCCTCGGCACCGGGACCGGCATCGCCTTCTTCATGCTGATGGCGCATCGCACGCACGATGCCGACTTCATCGCGCGCACCGCATCGGTCGTGGTGATCGCGGATGCGATCTTCACGCTGTCGGCGGTGATCCTGCAGCCGGTCAGCGGCGGCGTGCTGATGATTCTCTCAGCAACGTCGATTGCCGAAGGCTGGATTCTTGCTTCGCTCGCCCTCTACGTCTTGGCAGGTCTGTTCTGGATTCCCGTGGTGTTCATGCAGATCGAGATGCGCGACCTCGCGCGCAAGGCTGCCGGTCAGCGGGCCGCGTTGCCAGAGCGCTACTTCATCCTGTTCCGCCGCTGGTTCGCGTTCGGCTTCCCGGGCTTCGGCGCAACGATGGCGATCTTGTGGTTGATGATCGCCAAACCGTTTTGAGACACGCGATGAACCCAAAAACCATTTTGGTGCTCGGCGCCTCCGGCCTGATCGGCCGCTTCGTCACCGACGATTTGCGCGCGCGGGGTTTTCGTGCGGTCGGTGTGGCGCGCAGCCTGTCGCCGGCGCAGACAATGAGCGCGCTGGACATCGAGCTGCCGATCCTGTCGCTCGATGCGACCGCGCTGACGCGCCTGATGAGCGAGCATTCCGTTGATATCGTCGTCAATTGCCTCGGCGTCCTTCAGGATGGTCCCGGCAATGACACCAACGCCGCGCATCGCGATTTCGTCGCGCGCCTGCTTCAGGCGATCACTGGCAGCGGCCGTGCCGTCCGGCTGGTGCATATCTCGATTCCCGGCACCGCTGCGGCGGACCGCACCGCCTTCGCCACGACCAAGCGCGAGGCGGAGCGATTGATCGCTGCGTCCGGCGCGCCCCACGCCATCCTGCGGCCCGGCTTCGTGATCGCCCCATCTGCCTATGGCGGCAGCGCGATGCTGCGGGCGCTCGCGGCCTTTCCGCTCGACCTGCCGGGAAAGGAGATGATGACGCCATTTCAGCCCGTTGCGGTCGAGGATATTTCGGCCACCATCGCCTGGCTCGCCGCGCGCGACATCGACGATGCCTCCGTCAAAGCGGTGAGCTGGGATTTGATGCAGGTCGAGCCGGTCACCATGGCCGGCGTCATCAAGAAATTTCGTCTCGCATTCGGCACAGGCGGTTGGCCACGCATCGCGATGCCGGCCTTCATGCTCGATCTCGGCGCGAAGATCGGCGATCTCGCCAGTTATCTCGGTTGGATGCCGCCGATGCGCTCCACGGCCATTGCCGAGCTCCGCCGCGGCGTGACGGGCGATCCCTCGGCCTGGATCGCCGCTACTAGCATCGTGCCGAAGACGCTGGCTGAGACGATCGGGCGCCATCCCGCGACCATCCAGGACAAATGGTTTGCGCGGCTGTTCCTGACCAAGGCGCTGATTGTCGCGAGCCTGGTCGCGTTCTGGATCGTCTCCGGCTTCATCGCGCTGTTCGTGTCCTACCGCGCCGCCGCCGGCATTTTGACCGCGCACAACTTCCCGCCCGCGCTGGTCGATCCCATCACCATCGGCACCAGCCTGATGGACATGAGCATCGGCGTGCTGATCGCCTTCCGCCGCACGGCGGCGGTCGGGCTCGTCGCTGGCATCGCCGCTTCGCTCGGCTACATGCTCGGCGCGGCGATTCTCACACCCGACCTCTGGATCGAGCCGCTTGGCGCGCTGGTGAAGACCGGGCCGGCGATCGTGCTGATGCTGGTCTCGCTCCTGATGCTGGACAATCGCTGATGAGTAAATGGCCCGACGATGACGTCATCCTGTTCGACGGTGTCTGCATCTTCTGCTCGCGCTGGGTGCGGTTCGTCGCCAAGCGCGACACGGCGAAGCGCTTTCGCTTCACGCCGATCCAGTCGGATTATGGGGCGCGTTTGGCGCGCGCGTTCGGCATCGACCCCGGCGATCCCGACACCAACGCCGTCGTTCACGGCGGCGAAGTGTTCATGAAGTCGGACGCCGCGCTAACGGTGCTGTCACAGCTCCCCGGCTGGGGTTGGGTGCGCGCGTTGTTTGCCGTGCCGAAGCCGCTGCGGGACCCGATCTACAGCCTCATCGCGCGCAACCGTTATCGTATCTTCGGGAAGTACGATGCCTGCTTCGTGCCTGATGCCGATTTGCGGGCGCGGGTGATCGAGTAGGGCTCGTCATTGCGAGCGCAGCGGCACCCGCAAATTCAGTGTCGTCCCGGCGCAGGCCGGGACCCATAACCACATGGCGCAGTTTGGCGAAGACTGGAAGTGAAGGAGGCTGCGATACGAGCACCGTGGTTCATCGAGAAATCACGCGGTATGGGTCCCGGCCTTCGCCGGGACGACATCTTAGAGCCTGCTCAAAGCCGCCAGTACTTCCCGCGCCGCCCGCTCACCACTATCCCGCGCGCCATGTGCCGTTGTGAAGAATTCCGGCGACGTCGCCTCTCCCGCGAAGAACAGCCGTCCATCCACCGGCGCGGCCAGCACCGCGCGATCTCCCGCATGCCCCGGCAGCGCGTGCGAGTACGATCCCTGCGCGAAAGGATCACGCGCCCAGCGCGATTCGTACAGCGGCTTCAGCTTGCGCCTGATATCGTTACCCAGAAAGCCCGCGATCTCGTCGATGCTGTGCGCGGCGATGGCGCCTTCGCCGGAATCTTCCAGCGCGCGGGCAAAGCTGCCGCCGAAGAATCCTTCGATGCAGGGCTGGCCGAACGGGCGGATGTGATAGGTGCCCATCTCGGTGCGCATTGTCGCGCCGCGCAGGTTTCCTTCTTTCGGGAAGGCTTCAGCATCCTCGAGCGCCAGCGTCACCTTGTCGTCGACGCCGAGCGGCAGGCCGGCGGCGGCATCGACCTTGGACGGGAGCGGCGGCGAGAAACGGATGGCCTCATCGGCGATGAGATTGGTCGGCACTGTGACGATCACCTTGCCGGCATCCAGCGTGCCCCGCGACGTCTCGATGCGGATGCGCTTTCCCGAATGATCGACCAGCGTGACGTTGCAGCTCAGCGCTACCGGGCAGGGCGCGCCATAGGCCGCAACAAGCGCGCCGTAGCCGCGGCGGACGCGCCAGTTGAGGTTGGTGTCCTCATAGGCGTCCCAGTCGAGCGTCGACATGTCCTTCAGCTCGCAGCCGTTGATATAGGTCGAGATCGCGTCGATCATCGGATTCCAGCGATTGCCGGGCTCCAGACTCAGGCTCGCGGGCTCATCCTTGCCCTTTTGTGCGGCTTTCCACATGCGCTCGTAGAACGCGTCCATTGCGCGCATGAAGTCGTCGCGCTCACTTTGCGGAAACGCATTGCCGTAGGCGCGCTCGCGCCAGGGCGGCAGGTCCTTGTTGAGCTCGAAACCGAGCTGTTTGGCGATTGCGACGAAGGAATTCTTGTCGGCGGAATGCAGCCAGCCGCAGCCGACGTCGAAGGTGACCTCGGGCGAGGGCTGTACGGTCCAGGCGCGGCCGCCGAGCCGGTAGCGCGCCTCCAGCACGATCACGGAGAGGCCGGAGCCATCAAGCGCATGCGCGGCGCCGAGGCCGGCTGCACCGGCACCGATGATCGCGACGTCAACGGAGGAGGGCAGGGAGGTCATGGGCGGGCTCTAGCACGTTCGCTGGAGCGCCACCACAAAACGAGCTGTGGGCGTGTGAGACGGTTTCGTAGGGTGGGCAAAGGCGCTCTTGCGCCGTGCCCACCATTCTCAAGTGGTGGGCACGCTTGCGCTTTGCCCACCCTACGGCACTGCGCCGCGTCCGGGGCACGAGAGAGCGGTGGCCTTACGCCACCGCTTCCTTG
Organism: Bradyrhizobium huanghuaihaiense; assembly: GCF_007830635.1. GTDB lineage: Bacteria > Pseudomonadota > Alphaproteobacteria > Rhizobiales > Xanthobacteraceae > Bradyrhizobium > Bradyrhizobium huanghuaihaiense. Next base: position 602,417 of record NZ_VLLA01000001.1, read on the forward strand.
GCCTTCTCCGCGCGCTTGCGCTCGTTCGGGTCGAGGTGCTTCTTGCGCAGGCGGATCGACTTCGGGGTGACCTCGACGAGTTCGTCGTCCTCGATATAGGCGAGCGCCTTCTCCAGCGTCATGCGGATCGGCGGGGTCAGGCGCACCGCTTCGTCCTTCGAGGTCGTGCGGATGTTGGTGAGCTGCTTGCCCTTGAGCACGTTGATCTCGAGATCGTTGTCGCGGGTGTGCTCGCCGACGATCATGCCCTTGTAGACCTTCCAGCCCGGCTCGATCATCATCGGGCCGCGGTCTTCCAGCTTGAACATGGCGTAGGCCACCGCCTCGCCCTGGTCGTTGGAGATCAGCACGCCGTTGCGGCGGCCCTGGATCTCGCCCTTGTACGGGGCGTAACCGTGGAACAGGCGGTTCATGATCGCGGTGCCGCGTGTGTCGGTGAGCAGCTCGCCCTGATAGCCGATCAGGCCACGGGTCGGCGCGTAGAACACCAGGCGCTGACGGTTGCCGCCGGACGGCTTCATCTCGATCAGCTCGGACTTGCGCTCGCTCATCTTCTGCACGACGACGCCGGAATGCTCCTCGTCGACGTCGATCACGACCTCCTCGATCGGCTCCATGGTGGCGCCGGTCGCTTCGTCCTTCTGGTAGACGACGCGCGGACGCGACACCGAGAGCTCGAAGCCTTCGCGGCGCATGGTCTCGATCAGGATCGCGAGCTGGAGTTCGCCGCGGCCCGACACTTCCATCGCGTCCTTGTCGGCGGCTTCGACGACGCGCAGCGCGACGTTGCCTTCGGCTTCGCGCAAGAGACGGTCGCGGATCATGCGGCTCGTCACCTTGTCGCCTTCGGTGCCGGCGAGCGGGGAGTTGTTGACGATGAACGACATCGACACGGTCGGCGGATCGATCGGCTGGGCCGGCAGCGGCACCTCGACGGTCGGATCGCAGAAGGTGTCGGCGACGGTGCCCTTGGTGAGGCCCGCGATCGCAACGATGTCGCCGGCTTCGGCTTCATCGAGCGGGGTGCGCTCGAGGCCGCGGAACGCCAGGATCTTGGTGATGCGCCCGGACTCGACCAGCTTGCCCTCGGCGTTCAGCACCTTGACCTGCTGGTTCGGCTTGAGCACGCCGGACGAGATGCGGCCGGTGATGATGCGGCCGAGATAGGGATTGGCCTCCAGGATGGTGCCGATCATCTTGAACGGGCCTTCCTCGACCTTGGGCGGCGCGACGTGGCGCAGGATCAGGTCGAACAGCGGCTCCATGCCCTTGTCCTTCGGACCCTCGGGGCTCTCGGCCATCCAGCCCTGCTTGGCTGATCCATAAAGAATGGGGAAGTCGAGCTGCTCCTCGCTGGCGTCCAGCGCCGCGAACAGGTCGAACACCTCGTTGATGACCTCGGTCGGGCGCGCGTCGGGGCGGTCGACCTTGTTGATGACCACGATCGGCTTGAGGCCGACCTTGAGCGCCTTGGAGACCACGAATTTGGTCTGCGGCAGCGGGCCTTCGGCGGCGTCGACCAGCACCAGGGCGCCGTCCACCATGTTCAGGATACGCTCGACCTCACCGCCGAAATCGGCGTGGCCGGGGGTGTCGACGATGTTGACGCGGGTGTCCTTCCACTGCACCGAGGCCGCCTTGGCCAGGATGGTGATGCCGCGCTCACGCTCCAGGTCGTTGGAGTCCATGGCGCGGTCCGTCACCTTCTGGTTCTCGCGGAACGTGCCGGACTGCTGGAGGAGCTTGTCGACGAGGGTCGTCTTGCCGTGGTCGACGTGGGCGATGATGGCGACGTTGCGAAGGTTCATGTGTGAGCTTCTTTGCGGTCGAACAATGGGTTAAGCGCGATCTCGCCGGTCAGACCGGGACCTCTTCACGGACAACGCTGGAAACGTGGAAAACGGGGCCTGCTTCGCCCAAAAAGGAAGCCCGGTCAGCTCGACCGGGCACCCTACGCGTTTGCGGCGCAATATATGCAAAAACCGCCAAAAAACAATGTGTTCTTTGGCCCTTGGTTGACTGAATTTTGTCCGGGAATTCCCGGGGCTTAGGGCCGGGTTCCGGGATGGGCGGGGGACTTTCGCCCCTTGATCGCCGCCCAGATCAGGACGACGCCCCCGATGCCGACGACCAGCCCCAGGAAGACCAGCGGCGCGATGTCGGAATCGATCTTGCCCCCCTCGACCACCGAGGCCCCGCCGAACAGCAGGGCGCAGAGCCCCGGAAGCAGCAGGATCACCCCCGAGATCACCATGAGCGCGGTGAGGCAGCCGCTGCGGGCCTCGGCGGGCGTCGGGACGGGCGGCAGAACCGGCGGTGGCGTGTCGCTCATCGTGGTGCCTCCTCGCTTTGCCTTGCCTCGCGATAAGTCTGCCCTTCGAGCTCGGCGCGAATCCGGCCGATCGCACCGTTGCGGTAGAACAGATTGTAGGTGTCGAACGGAATGATCGCGCCCTGCTCCGTCACGAAATGGATGCAGCTGCGCTTGACGTTGCCGACGCAGAAATTGAAGCGGTCGAGAAACTGCACGATGGTGACGCGGAAGACGTTCTCGTAGGAGAGCCCTTCCGGCACCTGGAAGCTCGGCAGGCAGCACAGCAATTCGCAGACCCGCTCGCTCGTGTTCAATGGCCCTGACGACAGCGAGAACAGATCGACGAATTTTTCCCGCAGCATCGGATATTTTTCCGGGCTGATGGTGTTGGGCATCACCGCGACGAGCTGCTCCTGCGGGATCAGCGAGGTCAGCGGCAGCACCTTCTCGCCGTTGCGCAGGCCATAGCCGATCGAGATGCTTTCGGGGTTGCAGGGCAGCGGGATCATGTCCTTGTCGCCGAACACGCCGGTCTCGACGACGCGCTTGCGGATCTCCGACAGCATGATGCGGTCGGTGGTCTTGTCGAAACTCTCGTTGCGGCCGGCATCCTGCACCGGCTGCAAGGTGACGCCGCGCACGCATTTCCAGGTGAGGGCGTGGCGCACGATGTCGCCGATCTCGCCATCGTTGACACCGCGCTTGATGGTCGCGACCAGCGTGGTCGAGACGCCGTAATGTTCGAGATTCTCCAGCGCCTGCTGGCGAATTTTCCGCAAATCCGCGCCGCGCAGATTGATCAGCGCATCGCGCTGAAGCGAATCGAACTGGAGATAGACCTCCAGCCCGCGCCTGTTCTCGGCGAGTCGCGCCACGAAATCCTTTTCGCGGGCGATGCGCAGGCCGTTGGTGTTGATCATGACGTGGCGGATCGGGCGGGCGCGCACGGCGTCGAGGATTTCGAAGAAGTCAGGATGCAGCGTCGGCTCGCCGCCGGAAATCTGCACGAGGTCGGGCTCGCCTTCACTGGCGACCAGCGCGTCGAGCATCTTCTCCACCGTCGCGAGCGGGGTGAATTTGGTTCGTGCGGGCGAGGATTCGGCGAAGCAGACTGGGCAGGTGAGGTTGCAATGCTCGGTGATCTCGATCAGTGCCAGGCAGGAATGCTGCTCGTGGTCGGGACAGAGGCCGCAATCATAGGGGCAGCCGAATTCGGTGCGCTGCTGGAATTGCAGCGGCCGGTCGCCGGGCTTGATAAAGTCATTGCACAGGCGCCAATAGGCGGCGTCCGTCGACACCAGCGTCGACTGCACGCCGTGCTCCTTGCAGCGCTTCTCGTACCAGACCTCGTTGCCCTGGATCTGGATCTTGGTCGGCACCAGCTTCAGGCAGGTCTCGCAGAGGGATTGGGTCTGGCCCCAGAAGATGTAGGGACGCGACTTACGCAACGGCGCGTTCATGCACGGGTCTCGCTTTGGGCGCCGTCGCCAGCATGATTGCGGCGTAGAGCAGGATGGACAGCGACAGCAGGTGAAACAGGGTGAAGGGGCCGATCAGCGTGCCATAGGGCTTGAGGAATTCCCACAGGAAGCGTTGCGCTCCGTAACAGGCGAGAACCAGATAGAATCCATTGGTGATCGCGAACGTATTCCGGTTCAAGACCGCCAGCACATAGGCAAGCGCGAACAAGCCCATTGCCGCGCTCTCGTAGAGCTGCACGGGATGGCGGAGAACGCCGTCGCCGAAATCGTGCCCCCACGGCAGCGCCGTCGGCGTGCCATAGGTGAAATCGTCGAGGCCCGCGAAGTAGCAGCCGAGCCGCCCGATCGCGATGCCGACGGCCAGCGGCAGCGCGAAACGCGCGCCGGTTCGCACCGTGATCCCCGCGGACCATTTGTAGAGCTCGATTGCCACGATGCCGCCGGCCAGCGCACCCTCCACCGAGCGCGCAATGCCGCTCTGTCCCGACAGCCACAGATTGGCGGACCCGAACAGATAGGCGCCAAGGCCGGCGCCGAACACCAGCGCGGCGATATAGGGCAGCTCGAAGGATTGCGCCGGAAACCGCAGGCCGCGTCGCGACAGCCAGGAGAGCGCGGCTGCCGCCGCCAGCCACGCCGCGATGTCGAAGAGAGTGTGAAGGAATGCCCCGCTCATGCGGGGGTGAGTATAGCACGAGTTACGTCGAAAACGGCGCGATGCGCATTACTGCGCCCTCTCCCCTTGCGGGAGAGGGCAGCACTGCTATTAGCCACAAGCTCATTTGGGTGAGGGGTCTCTCTCGGCAGACGAATGCGTGGAGAGAACCCCTCCCTCATCCGGCGCCATAGCCGAAGCTTTGCTTCGGCGTTCTGAAGAACGGCGGCCGTAGGCCGCCTATGCCACCTTCTCCCACAAGGGGAGAAGGAAGAAGCAACCGCTACCCTGCCTCCCGCTCCTCCGTCGGATACACCCCGCGCAGCACCTCCTCGAAATGCATCTTCACGGCGTCATTGCACAGGCAGGCGCGCAGCTTCAGGCCGTCGCGGTTGCGGACCAGGATCGATCCGCGCCTTGTGTCGAGCACGCCTTCGGCCCTGAACGACTGCAGCACGCGGCTCGCATAGCTGCGCCCGACCCCGAGCAGCGTCGCGAGCTGCTCATGGGTCAGCGGCACGCTGCTCTCGTCGCCGGTCCGCTCCATCGCCGCCAGAATCCATTTCGCCGTGCGCTGCTCGATCGAGTGGATGGCGTTGCAGGCGGTGGACTGGAAGATCTGCGCCAGCATGCAGTCGGCGTAGCGGACGAAAACGTTGCGCAGCGACGCCGAGCGCAGCTTGGCGGCTTCGAGCTTGGCGACATGAATGCGTGCAAACGGACCGCCGAATTTGACGCAGATGCGGGTGTAGGCCGGCAGGAATCCTTCGCTGACGATGCCGCCCACCGCGCCTTCGCGGCCGACCAGGATGGTCTCGACGTCGCGGCCGTCCTCATTTGGCACCAGAAAGGTCGCGAGCGCCGGTCCGCAGGGGAAGTGGACGACCTGGACGTCATCGCCGGGATTGTAGAGCAACTGGTTCGCAGCGGAGTCTTCGACGGTCACGTACGGCGCGAGCAGCGCGTAGTCCGCCGCACTCAAGCGCCGCAGCAGATTGTTGGCCGGTCGGCTTTCGACCTCGCTCGTCTTGTCGATGCGCGCATCCATCGTGAACCCCTGTCCTCCTTTCCACATTAGCGAGTTCCGTCCATTTCCTGTGTGCACAAGTGGACAGACTGGAGAACAGCAATGTGGTGGGTTTCGTTCCGGGAACCCTCCGATGCGCTGGGCGCAGGCATCGTGTCGCGGCAGTCCTGATCCGAAAAACCTCACGCAGAAGATGTGATCATGGCACCCGCATTCTCCAACGGCTCAGGCCGGCCTGCCGACGTTCTGATCGTCGAGGACGATCCAATCATCGCGATCGATTTCGAGGACCGTCTCGTCGGGTTTGGTGTGACGCGCGTGCGGAGCGTCGGCGCGGTGACACAGGCGCTGGAGGCGATCGCGGAGCGGGCTCCCGACTTCGCTCTGCTCGATGTCGAGCTGATCCGCGAGACGAGTTTTGCAATCGCCGAGCGGCTGGTCGCGCTGAAAATCCCGTTCGTCTTCGTCACCGGCTACGGTGCCGACGCGCGGATTCCGCCCGAATTCGCCGGCCGGCCGCGCTTGCAGAAACCGTGCTCGAGCGACGCGCTGGAGGCGGCGCTGCGGGCGCGGGGCACCTGACGGCCTATTTGCCGGAGCGAATGCAGAGCTCGGCGAGGTCGCTCTCGACGTCCTTGAAGAATGTGTGCGGAAGCGGCGGCGGCGATGAGGCCTTCTTGATCGCCGCACTCTGCGCAATCGCCCCTTGATCGGACAATTGCAGGAAACGTTTCAGCGCCTTCGAACGACTCTTACCGGCGAACGTCTCCAACCGTTCTTCAGTTGCATCGGTCGGATTGAGACGGAGCAGGGCTTCGTTGCCGGTCTCCAATGGATAGACCGCTCCAAGCTTCACGCGGGCGATCACGTTGTGGCGGTCGAAATGCTCGAAGATCAAATCCAGGATCTTCGCCTGACGTATCGGCTCCTCCATCGCGAGATAGCGCTTCACGTCCGGATTGCTCTTCAGGCTTTCCAATTCGGCTGCGCCGGCAAATGGGTTGTCGGAGTTCTGCCGGTCGATGAACGCCGATGCGCCTTCCAGCATTCGCGTGCCCCATGTGATGACGATGTCGCGGCCGCGCGGTTCGATCTGGTCGGCAGCTAACCCCTTGTCCGTCAGGCATGCCGGATCGGCGCTCGCGCGCAGTGACTTGCCAAGTTCGGCGGTCAGCGCCTTGCCATAGGGCGAGGCGAAGGCTTCGCGCACCTGTGTTGCCTTGTCCTGGCTCTGCGCCCATGTGGGGGACGCTGCGCCCAGCAGGAGCGCGATCACGAACGTTCGGCGGCTGAACGGCACGGCTTCAACTCGAAAATGGCTCGGACGGCATCAGGCCCTCGAAATGCACGGGCGCCTGCAATTGTCGTCCGGGCCGGCCGGATGGTTCACGGCCATCCGGCTTCAAATTGGCCGTCAGGCAAGCTTTGGATCGAGCGTGGTCGACCACAGCGCGACGTCGGCGCGGTCGCGCAAGGTCACCGTCATCTGGCCGGACGCGCCGTCGATCTTGACGTGACCGAAGAACTGCATCCCCGCTGACGGCGGCAGGTTCTGCTTGTCGGGACCGGGCGCCTTGACGAAGCGCACCTCAGGTCCAAAGGTGTTGTCCATCTCGCCCGGTCCGAACGTTCCGGCGTGCAGAGGGCCCGACACGAATTCCCAGAACGGATCGAATTCCTGGAACTGTGCCTTGTCGGGGTTGTAATAGTGCGCGGCGGCATAATGCACGTCGGCCGTTAGCCACACCGTGTTCTTGATCGGCGCCATCTTGATGAAGCGCAGGAGGTCGGCGATCTCGAATTCGCGGCCGCGCACCGGGCCATCGCCTTGCGCAAACGCCTCCGACCCCTTTTTGTTGGCGGCGTCGTCATAGACCAGGATGCTGAGCGGCATGTCGGAAGCAATCACCTTCCATGTCGCACGTGAGTTGAGAAGGCCGCGCTTCAGCCATGCCATCTGATTCGGACCGAGGAAGTAGGCGGCGGGGCCGTAGGCCGTTTCTTGATTGGCGCCGTTCGGACCGCGATAGCTGCGTTCGTCGAGCACGAACACGTCGAGATGCGGTCCGTATGAGATCTGGCGGTAGACGCGGCCGGGCTCATTGATGCTTTCGCGCATCGGGTACATCTCATGGAATGCGCGGCCCGCGCGGGCTGCGAGCACCTCGATGTCGCGCACCTTGTAGGCGGCCGGAAGCTCTTTCGACAGCGACCAATTGTTGGTCACCTCGTGGTCGTCCCACTGCACGAAGATCGGCACCTCGGCATTGAAGGCACGGAGATTGTCATCGGTGAGATTGTATTGGTGCGCGGCCCGGTACTCGTCCAGCGTCTCGGCGACCTTGGCCTTCTCGGGAATCGTGACGTTCTTCCAGATCTTGCCGTCGGCGAGCTTCACCTCGGATGCAATGGGACCGTCGGCGTAGATCGTGTCGCCCGAGTGCAGGAAGAAATCCGGCCGGTGCTTGCGCATCGCCGAGAAGGTGAACATGCCGCCGTCATCGGGGTTGATGCCCCAGCCCTGGCCTGCGACATCGCCGCCCCAGACGAAGCTGACGTCGCGGCGGTCCGCCGGTGCGGTGCGGAATCGGCCGACGACGGACTCGCCCTCGACCGCGCTGTGCGAGAGATCGCGGAAGCGGACGCGATAGAAGATGTCCTGTCCACCCGGCAGGTTCTCGATCAGCATCTTCGCCGTGAAATCGCTCTCGGGCAGCGCCGCGATCGGCGGCAGCGCGCGGGCGTCCTTGAAGGATTCGGTCGTCGCCACCTCGACCAGCATCTGCGATGGACGGTCGGCACGCGCCCACACCACGCCGCCGTCGACGGTGACGTCGCCCGACTGCACGCCGTGAGTGACCGCCGGCCGGTCGGCTGCACGTGACAGATAGGGCATTGCGATGGCGCCGAGCGCGCCGGCGCCGGTCGTGAGGAAACGGCGGCGGGAGAATTTGATGTTCATGGGCTGGCTCGCGGGCTGGCGCATCTTGCAATGTCATTCCGGAGCGCGCGAAGCGCGAATCCGGAATCTCGAGATTCCCCGGTGCGCAATTGCGCACCTGTGGTCTGGTCCCTCGGACCATCCCGGAATAACGGCGTAAGCTATATTGAGACAATGTGACGCAGCAATAACGCGGGCAAGCCTTTACGCGTTGCCGGCGGCCCTGAATTGCGCACCCGCGCGTTGCAGGTTTTGCGGCAGGCTCATCAGCACCGCCTTGCGGTCGGCAACGGCGGCGTGGAACTGATCGAGCGCGATGTTGAAGGCAGTGAGCCCTCCTTCCTCGATCGCGCCGTGATCGAAGCAGTGCAGCGTGTCGCGCAGGATCGCGTCGGCCTCGGTCTGCATCTGGTCGAGCTCTTCCGTCGTCTCGCTCTTGCGAGCGGCCGCAATCATGTCGAGCAGGCGCTCGCGCAGATGGCTGTTGTTGTCGCGCTCGTCCTTCTTCAGGTAGCCGGCGAACCAGGCGCCGATCGAGCCCATCGCGGAGAGCGCCATCAGGCCCCACCAGATGTAATCGCTGTACTTGTCGAGGAAGGTCTTCTCCTCGCCGTCGACGAAGGCGGCGGCGCCGGGATGCACGGGGATCACCGCATCCTTGTCGGTGTCGGGCGTCTCGATCTTGGCCGCCAGCGGGAATTCCGTCACCAGCTGCTGCCGCACGGCGAACAGCTGGCGCGTGAACGCCGCGATGGTGGTTTCGGACACGGCTTTGCGCGCCACGATGTGGTGCGAGAAGCTGATGGTCTTGACCTCGTCCTCGGGGCGATCGGGCGAACCGCCATAAGTGCCGGCGGGAATCTCGGAGGCCTCATAGACCGGATGATTCTGCGCAATCGCATCCGCAGAATCGATCGCAAGGAAGGTCGGCGTGCCGAAATCCTTGGTGGAGGCGGCGATGGCCTCCGCCGTGATCTTGCTGTTGACGGGGCCGGCGGCGAGATAGGCATCGGCCTTCTGGGACTTGATCGCCTCGGCGGCTTCGTTGGCCGGGAACTGGATGATCTCGACCTTGGCGGGATCGACGCCGTATTGCTGCAGGATCACCTTGAGCAGATTGACGTTGGCCTGGGTGCGGCCGACCACGCCGACGCGATGGCCGGCGAGCTGCGCGATCTTGGTGATCTTGGCGCCCTTCTTGTTCTTGCCCTTGCCCTGGACCGACCACAGCACCACGACGTTCTTGCGCAGGGTCGCAACCGCCTGTGCGGTCTTCGGCACGTCGACGTCGCCGCGTACGATGGCGAGATCCACCTTGCCCTCCGCGAGCGCCTCGGCGCTGGCGGTGGCGCCGTCGGTCTGGACCGGGCGCAGCCGCACGTAGCTCTTGTTCTGCGAGAAAGCCTGCGTCAGAGCCTGCACCACCTTGACGTCGTCGCTGTTGGCGGGGCCGACCGCAATCTTCAGCGTCACCGGACGCATCGCGAAATAATAGCCGCCAACGAGCGCGCCGATGATCGCAAGCACCAGCGCGAGCGACACGAGCGCCGTCTTCCGCGCCGCTGATCGCGGCGAAGGCGGAGTGGGCGCTTCGGCCAGGTCCAGACCCCCGGTCATCGATCTCCCAAACAGGCGTTTCAGGCTCAGCTTCATCTCGGCCGGCGATTTAGGCCCGCAATTGTAGCAAATTTCTTGTCCGGCGGGGTTACTTCTCCGTCATGGTTAGCGGAGGGAGGAAATCCCCCTGTGAACCCTGACCGTAAGCACGGTGTTAGGGTAAAGTTCCCCTGAAGCATGGAGACGATCATGGCAGAACGGCTGGCGGCGGAAGCACGCAAGCAGGCACTGGGTGGTATCCCCGGCTGGAGCGAGGTCGGGGGGCGCGATGCAATCGCGAAAACCTTTGTCTTCAAGGATTTCAACGAGGCCTTCGGCTTCATGACCCGCGCGGCGCTGGTCGCCGAGAAGATGGACCATCACCCCGAATGGCGGAACGTCTACAAGACCGTGGAGGTGGTGCTGTCGACCCACGATGCCGGCGGCGTCACGGCGCTCGACATCGAGCTCGCCAAGGCGATGAATGCGATCGCCAAGCTGACGGCTTAGCTGACACCAGGCTGACATCTTGCAGCGGCCGGCCGCATCCCCATCTTGTGATCAGCAGGGCATGCGGCGATCCGCCGCCCCTCGCTGAACGGGGAGTTGGAGCATGGCTGCCGAGCACAGCGTCGGCTTCGAGCCGGCCGATCGGCTTGCGGAAGATCGTGAGAGCGTCCGCCGCCGCTTCTGGCGCAAGCTGAAGCGCGTCGCCGCGCAGCTGCCGTTCGCCGAGGATCTCCTCGCGGCCTATTACTGCGCCTTCGACCGGCAGACGCCGCGCCATGTCCAGGCGTCGCTGCTGGGGGCGATCGCCTATTTCATCCTGCCGTTCGACTTCGTCCCCGACGTGATGCCGATCCTCGGCTTCACCGATGACGCCGCCGTGCTCGCCACCGCCATCCGCATGGTCGCCACCCACATTACGACCGAGCACCGCGAAGCCGCCCGCGCCGCGCTGAAGCGCGGCGTGGCGGAGGGGGAGGCGGCGCAGTAGCTGTTTGGACGGCACGTCGTAGCTACACCCACTAATGTCGTCCTGGCTTTCGCCAGGACGACATCCGGAGAGCTACTTCTTCCCCACCTCCGCCCGCGCTTTTTCCGCGTCCCATACCTGGAATTGCTTGAACAGCGTCTCCCTCTCCGCGTCGGACACGTTTGCAGCCGCGGGGGTCTGCTTCAAAAACGCCTCGAAGCGCTGGCGCGTCACCGGCTCGACGCCGTGCTTGTCGAGCCATTGCTGCGCCACGGGCAATCTGTTCCAGCCGGACAGCGGCGCCGCGAGCGAGACCTCCTTCCACTTGGGATGGAAGGGCGGGTTCTGCAGCGCCGGGAATTTCGTGAAGAACGCGTCCACGAACAGCGCGAGCTTGCGATAGCGCTCGGTGTTGGGCGCCCAATTATAGGCCGCGAGCACCGCAGGCACCGCGATCGTGTCGACGCTCTCGCCCTCCTTGATCAGGTTCGGATAGTCCTTCGCCGTCAGCGTCGCCGGCAGATAGTCGCTCTGCAGCGGCTTGGCGTAGTCGACCTTGGCGAGGTGGAAGCGGCCGTCATTGCCGAAGGTCGAGACCGACTTGTACGGCTTGCCCCCGACCACGATGACGGCGTCGATCTCGCCGGCCTTCAGCTTCTCCATCGCGATACGCTGCTCGACATAGACGAAGTTCGCCTTGATCCCGAGACGCTCGAACACCGTCAGTGCGGTGACGAAGGTCCCGCCATTGGGCAGATCGACGCTGACCTTCTTGCCCTCGAGGTCCTTCAGCGTCGCGATCGACTTCGGCGCGATGACCTGCATCTCTTCATTGTAGAGCTTGGTCACGTAAGTGAACTGTTTCTTGATGTCCTTGGCAAAGCCCTTGCGCTCGAGATAGTCGAGCGTGTCGGCGCGCACGATGCCGAGATCGACGCCCTGCAGGAACAGGATGTCGGCGACGCTCTGCACCGAGCCGCGGCCGACGATCGGCAGCACGCGGATCTTGTTGCCATCGTCGAGCACCGAGGCGAGGTCCGCGCCGAACTGCACATAGGTGCCGCCGATGGTGCCCGTGATCAGCGTGACGGTGTTGGCGTTCAGCGACTGCTTGGTCGAGTTCGAGCCGAACTGGAAGATGGCCTTCAGGCTGTCGGAGACCTTGGCCGGATCGTATTCGCCCTGCTCGGCATGGGCCGCGAAGGCACAGATGGTCGTGATGGCGGCAAGCGCCATTTTCAAAATGTTGCGCATGATGTCCCCTGAAATGGTCTAGTTCGAGAGCTGGGCGAGCCGCTTGCGCGCCTCCGTCGATCCAAGGCTGGCGGCGCGCTGGTACCAGTCGCGCGCGGCGGCTGCGTCGGGAATGATGCTCCGCGCGTCGCTGGTGCCGAGCACCGCGGGGTCGTAGGTCTGTGCCAGCAGCAGCGCGGCCGTTGCGTCCTTCGCGTTGGCGGCGCGTTCGAGCAGCAGGCGCGCGGCGGCGATGTCGCCGACGCTGATCAGGCGTCTGGCGCGTGTCATCAGTCCTGCCAGCGTGTCGGCATCGAGCGTTTTGGCAGGCTCGGGCGGTGCAGGCTGCGCCGCGACGGGCGCCGGAGCTGGCGCTTCGACTTGGCTTTGGACTTGGCTTTGGACTTGGACTTGGCTTTGCGCTTGCAGCGCGGTCTGGTAAGCGGTCGCAATCGCTTCACGGCTTGGCGTCGAGGGCACCGGAAGCTCTTGCTTGTCGGCGCTCGCCAGCGTCGTGTTGGTCACGCGGCCCGGGTCCTTGAGCGAGACCTGGCGTACGGCCGGCGGACTGGCCTGAGCTGCGCCTGTAGCGCTGCCGACATAGTCGGCGAGGAGACTACGCAGCTCGGACTGAAACACCACGGCCGCGATCGCCGCGGCGGATATCGCAAGCCCGGCAGCGACAAGCGGCGCGATCCTGGTTCTGGGCCGCAGCGCCAGCGGCGTATATTCCTGTGGGTCCGGTGCTCCGCGCGGATCGGACAGAAACAGCGGAATTGGATCGTCCTGTGGAAGTTCGGCACGTTTGGCCCGCGCGCGGATGTAGTCCGCGGTGGACGAATGTGATGCAGATCGATCGGAGTCGAGCGCGTGCGACTCCTTCGACGGACGGTAGGCCGTCGTCTCCATGGTGTGATGCTCCCCATTACTGACGCAACGCAGGGGCCGTCCCGGCTTCAGTCTTCTTGTTTTTGTCCAGAAGCGCCCCGCAAACTGGAACCGGTAAATCGCCGTCCGATTCAGCCCAAAAAACGACGGCGGTTTGCGCGAATCTGGAGATATTTAGGTTTGATTGCGGCGGAGCGGCGAAATGCACCGCAATTTTGCCCGCGTTGGTTGAGGGATTTTTTTCCGGGCGGCGGTGTGCACAACCTTGCGATGTCGCGGCTATCGACGCTGTCAGCCACGCCCGCCGCTGTCATGCCCCCGGCTCGACCGGGGCATCCAGTACGCCGCGGCTTCTCAGCTAAATCACTGGCGTCTCTGGAATACTGGATCGCCCGGTCGAGGCCGGGCGATGACAGTTGAGTATGCTGAAACAGCGTCGCGATGACATCGCGATCACGGATGCAGGATCACCTTGCCCATGGCCTGACGGCCCGCGAGCACCTTCAGCGCATCGGCGGTCTGGGCCAGCGGGAAGGTGCGGTCGACATGCGATGAAATCTTTCCTTCCGCAGTCCACTTCACGAGCTTCTCGAGATTGGCGCGGTTCTTCGCCGGGTTGAGTCGCGTCCAGGCGCCCCAGAATACGCCGCGGATATCGCAGCCCTTCAGGAGCGCGAGGTTCAGCGGCATCTTCGGGATGTCGCCGGCGGCAAAGCCGATCACGAGGAAGCGGCCTTCCCAGGCGATCGAGCGCAGCGCCTGCTCGGCGTAAGCACCACCCACGGGATCGAAGATGATGTCGACGCCCTTGCCGCCCGTCAGCTTGCGCAGGCCTTCCTTCAGATCCTCCTTGCCGTAGTTCAGCGTCAGCTCGGCGCCGTGCGCTTTCGCGAATTCGAGCTTCTCGTCCGAGGAGGCGCAGGCGATCACCTTCAGGCCCATCAGCTTGCCGAGCTCGCAGGCAGCAAGGCCGGTGCCGCCGGCGGCGCCGAGCACCGCGAGCGTCTCGCCCGGCTTGGGGCTGGCGCGATCCTCCAGCGCATGCAGCGCGGTGCCGTAGATGATGATGATGCCGGCCGCGCGGTCATAGTCGAGATTGTCGGGGATCTTGACGATCGAGGCCGCCGGCAGCGAGATCTTTTCGCGCGCGCCGTTGTGGCCGCAGGAGGCAACGACGCGATCGCCGACTTTCAGATCGGTGACGCCGGGGCCGATGCTCTCGATCACGCCGGCGACTTCCGCGGCCGGCGAGAACGGGAACGGCGGCTTGATCTGGTACTTGCCCTGAATCATCAGGATGTCGAAGAAGTTCAGCGCCGCCGCCTTGATCGCGATCACGGCTTCGCCGGGACCCGCCACCGGATCCGGCACCTCCGCCAGAACGAGATCGTCGGGCTGGCAATATTGCGAGCAGAGGATGGCTTTCATGGCAGCACCTTGGGGCGTTTCGAGTGGAATTATAGTTGGGTCGGTTTTGCCGGATTTAGGCACGGGCGACAATCCGGATTCTTTGTCAAAGCGATGCTCCGGCCTATCCTCGTCATTGCGAGCGCAGCGAAGCAATCCAGACTATTCCGCGGCACGGACTCTGGATTGCTTCGCTGCGCTCGCAATGACGGAGCAAGAACAAAAAGAAGGATTCAAACGATGTTTGAAACAGGTCTGCTCAAGGACAAGCGCATCCTCGTCACCGGCGGCGGTTCGGGCCTCGGTGCTGCGATGGGGCGCCGCTTCCTCGCGCTCGGCGCCGAGCTCGTGATCTGCGGCCGCAAGCCCGACCGGCTCGAGGCAACGGCGCGCGACATGCGCGAAGAGACCGGTGGCAAGGTCACCACCATTGCCTGCGATATCCGCGACGGCGCGGCCGTCGACAGCATGATGGATCAGATCTGGCACGAGGCGCCGCTCGACATTCTCGTCAACAACGCCGCTGCCACGTTCATCGCGCAGAGCGAGCATCTCTCCTTCCGCGCCGCGGACGCAATCCTGGCGCCGACGCTGCATGGCGCGATGTATTGCACGCTCGCCGCCGGCAGGCGCTGGATCGAGGGCAGGCACGGGGGTGTCGTGCTCTCGATCCTCTCGACCTCGACCATCACCGGCCGCGCCTTCACCGTGCCGTCGGCGATGGCGAAGTCGGCGGTGCTGGCGATGACCAAAAGCCTCGCGGTCGAATGGGGGCCGAAGGGCATCCGCACCGTCGCGATCGCGCCGGGGCCGTTCCCGACCGCCGGCGCATCGGGGCAGCTTCGCCCGGAGGGCCGCGACGAGGGCTGGACCGCGCGCAATCCGCTGGGCCGCACCGGGGAACACGGCGAGCTTGCCGATCTCGCCAGCTTCCTCGTCTCCGACCGTGCCGGCTACATCAATGGCGAGATGGTGGTGATCGACGGCGGCGCGCATTTGCGCAGTTCCGGCGCCGAGGATCTGCTCGGCTGGACCGACGCGCAATGGGCCGCCCAGCGCGCCGCGCGATCCAAAGCCTGATCGCGCCGCTGCCGCTAACTGCCTTCCCAAATTGAACTTTCCCGGCTATCCCTAGCCGGGGACAAAGCGCGGCCGGGCCATCTTCCAGTCACAATATTGAGGGAACCACTCCAGCATGTGGCGGGTGCTATTATTGGCTTTGACGACTGGCGTGGTGGTGTGGGGAATCCCTGATTCCGCGCGGGCGCAGACGGCGCAACCGGCGCCCAAAGCTGCACCGAAGGCGGCCGCGCCGGCCGCCAATACGGCGGCCAAAACGGCCGCAAAGCCGGAGAGCAAACCGGCGACCCCGGCTGCGGCTGTTGCCGGCGGCGCGGAGCCGACCCTGATCGGCCAGTTCGGCACCTGGGGCGCCTATTCGGCGACACCCAACGGCAAGAAGGTCTGCTTCGCGCTGGCAAAGCCCTCGTCGTCGAAGACCAACCCGCCGAATCGGCCGCGCGATCCCGCCTACGCCTTCGTCTCGACCCGGCCGGCGGAGAAGGTGAACAACGAAGTCTCGGTCATGATCGGCTACGCGCTGAAGCCGGGCTCGGAATCCTCGGTCGAGGTCGGCGGCGCCGCCTTTGCGATGTATACGCAGGGCGATGGCCTCTGGATCAAGAACGCGGCCGAGGAGGAGCGGATGGTCGAGGCCATGCGCAAATCCGCCGATCTCGTGGTCAAGGGCGTCTCGGCCAAGGGTACGGAGACGACCGACACCTTCTCGCTGAAGGGCCTCGCCCAGGCGCTCGACAAGATCGCCCAGGATTGTAGGCGATAACGCCTAGTCGTTAAGGCTGAGGGCGATAAGGTCGCAATCGGCGGTTCCGATTGCTATATAGGGGCGGTTCCAAGTTTTTCCGTCATTCCGGGATGGTCCGAGGGACCACACCCGGAATCTCGAGGTTCCGGGTTCAACGCTTCGCGTCGCCCCGGAACGACCACGTGATCAGGTCCATTCAATGCAACCGACGACCGAGCCGCACAACGCAATCTTGGTGGAGAAGACTCCGCTCGAAACCTACGTGCCGCCGGCAAAACCGTCGCTGATCGGCCTGTCGCGCAGCGAGCTTGCCGACCGCCTCGGCGAGATCGGGGTCGCGCCGGCGCAGCGCAAGATGCGCGTGCAGCAGCTGTGGCACTGGCTCTATTTCCGCGGTGCCCAGAGCTTCGACGACATGACCTCGATCTCGAAGGGCATCCGCGCCGACCTCGCGCAGCACTTCACCGTCGACCGTCCCGAAGTCGTGGCCGAGCAGATCTCGAGCGACGGCACCCGCAAATGGCTGCTGCGGCTGCCGAGCGGCGACAATGTCGAGAAGGCGCATGAAGTCGAGTGCGTCTATATCCCCGAGACCGATCGCGGCACGCTGTGTGTGTCGTCCCAGGTCGGCTGCACACTGAATTGCTCGTTCTGCCACACCGGCACGCAGCGCCTCGTGCGCAATCTCACCGCCGGCGAGATCGTCGGACAGATCATGGTCGCGCGCGACCGCCTGAACGACTGGGCCGATCGCGAGGACGGCACGCGCCGCGTCACCAACATCGTGATGATGGGCATGGGCGAGCCGCTCTACAATTTCGATGCGGTGCGCGATGCGCTTCTCATCGTCGGCGACAATGAAGGCATCGGCATCTCCCGCCGCCGCATCACGCTGTCGACGTCGGGCGTGGTGCCGAACATCGTGCGCGCGGGCGAGGAGATCGGCGTCATGCTCGCGATCTCGCTGCATGCGGTGCGGGACGAGCTGCGCAACGAGCTGGTGCCGCTCAACCGCAAATATCCGATCAAGGAGCTCTTGCAGGCCTGCCGCGACTATCCCGGCGCCTCGAACGCGCGCCGCATCACCTTCGAATATGTGATGCTCAAGGACGTCAACGATTCGCTCGACGATGCCAAGCTGCTGGTGAAGATGCTCAAGGGCATTCACGCCAAGATCAACCTGATCCCGTTCAATCCCTGGCCCGGCACCGCCTATGAGTGCTCGGACTGGGACCAGATCGAGAAGTTCTCCGAATACATCTTCAACGCCGGCTATTCCTCGCCGGTGCGCACGCCGCGCGGCCGCGACATCCTCGCCGCCTGCGGGCAGCTCAAGTCGGAGACCGAAAAGCTCAGCGCTCGGGAGCGCCAGGCGCTCCGCGCCATGGCGATGACGGATTAGCTTGTTATGCCCGCGCTCTCGCATCCTCGTCATTGCGAGCGCAGCGAAGCAATCCAGAATATCTCCGCGGCGGTAGTTTGGATTGCTTCGTCGCGGAGCCTGTCATCCGGCCCGCCGGAGGCGGGACCGGGTGGCTCCTCGCAATGACGACTGAGTTGGCATTTTTGGCATGTCCCTGATCGGCCGCCTCATCGTCATCTTCATCGGCTTTCTCGCCGCCTGCTTCGTCGGCGGCATGATCGTGGTCATGGCGCTGCTGTTTCCGGAGTTCGCCGATCTCGGCGCCGGTCCTGTCGATCAAGGCGCGATCGATATCCTGCTCGGCTTTGGCTTCATCTTCGTCTCGGGCTTCGCGCTGGTGCCGGCGGCGGTGATCGTCGCCATCACCGAAGCGCTCTATATCCGCAGCGCGCTCGCCTATGCCGTCGGCGGCGGCCTCGTCGGGCTCGCCTGCTATCTCGGCCTCGTTCCCTTCCATTCCGACACGCTGCAATTCGAAGGTATCGTGCGGCGTCACCTGGAAATCATGACGGGTGCCGGCATCGTCGCCGGCGTCGTCTACTGGCTGATCGCCGGCCGCAACGCCGGCGCCTGGCGCAACCCGCCGCCCCCGCGCAAGCCGCCTCCGCCGCTGCCGGCGAATTCGCGGCCGGATGCGAGGTGAGGTTCGGCCGGATGCGAAACAACGCGCCACATACTCGGTGTCGTCCCCGCGAACGCGGGGACCCATAAGCCCAGGGAGTGGTTTTGGCGCGAACTGGTAACCACGAGCCTTCGCCAAACTCCTCCCTGGGGTTATGGGTCCCGGATCTGCGCTTCGCTTGTCCGGGACGACACTGTCGAGGCATCGCATTTTGACCAATTCAAGCGCGCCCGCTGCGGCCGTTTCCGGGGTTTCCATCCCCGCCCTACTCCGCTAAACCGCGCGCCATGAACCGGACTGGTCTCTTCATCGCCCTGGCACTGTGGCTCGTGATCGGCGTCGTATTCGGCCTTTATCCCGAGCTCGATCTCAAGCTGGCCTCGCTGTTCTTCGACCCCGAGACGAAGACGTTTCCGCTCAAGCTGAACGACTGGGCCGGCTTCGCGCGCGACGCTGCGATGTGGATCGCCTGGGCGTTCGTGCTGCCCTCGCTGGTGGCGCTCGTGGTCAAGATGATCCGGCCCGACCGTCCCTTGCTGGTGTCGGGGCGCGCGATCGTGTTCCTGCTGGTCACGATCATCCTGTCGGCCGGCATCCTCACCAATCTCACCTTCAAGACCTATTGGGGCCGGCCGCGCCCGGTGGTGGTGACCGAGTTTGCCGGCGACCAGCAGTTCGTGCCGTGGTGGGATCCGCGCGGCGGCTGCGCGCGCAATTGCTCGTTCTTCTCGGGCGAGGGCGCGACCGCGTTCTGGACGCTGGCTCCTGCCGCGCTGGCCCCGCCGGCATGGCGGCCGCTCGCTTATGCCGGCGCGGTGATCTTCGGCGCGGTCACCAGCGGGCTCCGCATGGCTTTCGGCGGGCATTTCTTTACCGATGTCTCGATCGCCGGCCTCGTCACCTTCGTCGTGATCTGGTTCGCCTATGCGCTGATCTACCGCTGGCCGCGGACCCGGTTTTCGGACGACGCGGTGGATGCCGCCCTGACCCGGCTGAACATGCCCGCCTACCGGCTCCGCCAGCGCCTGTTCGGCCGCAAGTCCGGCCCCGCGCCGGCCGATTTGAGCCATTAAATGCGTGCCCAGCCCCGCGAAATTTGATATTCGCGCGGTCAAGTTCGCCCCTGACATCAGCCCCTTGAGACCCGATTGGAAGCCCCATGACCACGATCCTGAAAAGCCTGCCCAAGGGTGAGAAAGTCGGCATCGCTTTTTCGGGCGGTCTCGACACCAGCGCGGCGCTGCTCTGGATGAAGCAGAAGGGCGCGCGCTGCTACGCCTACACCGCCAATCTCGGCCAGCCGGACGAGGCCGACTACAACGAGATCCCGCGCAAGGCGATGGAGTTCGGCGCCGAGAACGCGCGCCTCGTCGATTGCCGCACGCAGCTGGTCCACGAAGGCATCGCCGCGATCCAGTCCGGCGCCTTCCACATCTCGACCGGCGGCATCACCTATTTCAACACCACGCCGCTCGGGCGTGCGGTCACCGGCACGATGCTGGTCGCGGCGATGAAGGAAGACGGCGTCAACATCTGGGGCGACGGCTCGACCTTCAAGGGCAACGACATCGAGCGCTTCTACCGCTACGGCCTGCTCACCAATCCAGGCCTGAAGATCTACAAGCCCTGGCTCGACCAGCAGTTCATCGACGAGCTCGGCGGCCGCGCCGAGATGTCGGCGTTCATGTCCGCGCAGGGCTTCGCCTACAAGATGAGCGCCGAGAAGGCGTACTCGACCGACAGCAACCTGCTCGGTGCCACGCACGAAGCCAAGGATCTCGAAAGCCTCGACAGCGGCATCAAGATCGTCAACCCGATCATGGGCGTGCCGTTCTGGCGCGACGATTGCGCCGTCAAGGCCGAGAAGGTCGTGGTGCGTTTCGACGAAGGCCAGCCGGTCGCGCTGAACGGCCAGACCTTCTCCGATCCCGTCGCGCTGTTCCTCGAAGCCAACGCGATCGGCGGCCGTCACGGTCTCGGCATGAGCGACCAGATCGAGAACCGCATCATCGAGGCCAAGAGCCGCGGCATCTACGAGGCGCCGGGCATGGCGCTGTTGCACATCGCCTATGAGCGGCTCGTCACCGGCATCCACAACGAGGACACCATCGAGCAGTACCGCATCAGCGGCATGCGTCTCGGCCGACTGCTCTATCAGGGTCGCTGGTTCGATTCGCAGGCCCTGATGCTGCGCGAGACCGCGCAGCGCTGGGTCGCGCGCGCCGTTACCGGAGAGGTCACGCTCGAGCTGCGCCGCGGCAACGACTATTCGATCCTCAACACCGAGAGCCCCAACCTCACCTATGCGCCGGAACGGCTCAGCATGGAGAAGGTCGAGGACGCCGCCTTCACGCCGGCCGATCGCATCGGCCAGCTCACCATGCGCAATCTCGACATCGCCGACACGCGGACGAAGCTCGGTCTCTATTCGAAGACCGGTTTGCTCTCGGGCAGCGAAGGCTCGCAGATCTTCAAGCTCGAAAGCGACAAGGGCTGAGGCTCTAGTAGCCCGGATGAGCGAAGCGATATCCGGGACTTTCTCGCCAAATGGATAGACCCCGGATGTCGCTTCGCTCATCCGGGCTACAAGCGATAGAGAGCGACAAGGGCTAGTGCCGTAGGGTGGGCAAAGCGAAGCGTGCCCACCATCCTTCTACGACCGAGATGATTGGTGGGCATGGCGCTCACGCGCCTTTGCCCACCCTACGACTGCGCGATATGCCGCAACGTCGCGTGTAACAACGAAAACAAAAATGGCCGGGATCGCTCCCGGCCATTTGCATTTGTGTGTGCCGTTACCGCGGCGGCGCGGTGCCGGGAGGGGGCGGCGGCAGGGAGGCCTGGCCGCCGTTGAGCAGCGGCGTGATGCGGCGGACCGTGACGCGCCGGTTGATCAGGCTCGGTCCCTGCGTCTGCTCCTTCAGGTACTGCTCGCCATAGCCCTGCGACGTCAGGTTCTCCGCGGGCACATTGAACTGCTGCGTCAGCAATTCGGCCGCGGATTGCGCCCGGCGATCCGACAGCGACAGATTGTCGACCTCGTTGCCGACCGCGTCGGTGTGGCCCTCGATCAGGAACACCTCGCGCGGGTTGCGCTGAATCGCCTGGTTGAGGCCGTCGGCGATCACCTGCAGCCGGGCCGCCTGGTCCGGCGGGATGGTCCACGATCCCGTCTCGAAGTTGATCGTGTTGACGTCGATGCTCGGCATCTGCATGCGAACATTCGGGCTGTAGCGGATCTCGTCGAGCGAGTAACGGCGATCGATCCGCTGCACGGGCGGTGCCTGCATCGTCGCGTAGATCACGTCCGGCGACGCCTCCTGCGCGTCGACGATGTAGCGATCGTAGGGGATGTTCACGACCGGCGGCGGCACGTCGACATAGAAGCCGCCGACCGACCGCGGATCGCGGTAGCTGTTGTCGATGATGACGATCTCGCGCCCGCCGGGATCCCTGCGGATTCGTCGCAGCAGCGAACCGTCCGGGCCGACCACGGTGATCACCTCGCTGCCATCGGGACGGATCACGACGGTGCGGGTTTCGCCGCCGACAGTGTCGGTGCGGATATCGCGGGCGCCGTAGCGGAAGCGATAGAGATCGTTGCCGCGGACATAGGCCTGCCCGCCGGGATCGCGGATGATGATGCGGTCCGGCTCGTTGTAGATGGTGCGGCCGCCTTCGACGACCTCGCGCCGCTGGTTGTGGAGGTCGGCGATGGTCGCGCCGATCACCGCACCGGCTACCACGCCCGCACCGATCGCGAGCGGCGTCAGGTCACGCTGCGGCGGGCGCGGCGGCGGCGGCAAGGGTGCTGCGACCGTTGGCGCGGCCTGGAAGGCCGGCGCAACCGTGGGCGGACGGTATTGGGCCCGGTTGGGCGGTGGCGTAGCAGCCGCGGAGCCGGGGACGACCGTCGGAGCTGCAGCGCCGGCAGGCGCCGCGGGCCGGGCCGGCAGGGCGCCGGCCTGGGGCGGCGCAGCCGGAGTTCCGGCAGCGGGTGCGCCGGCAGGAGGCGTTCCACCCTGTTGGCCAGGAGTTGGCGTCGCCGTCGGGGCTGGAGTCGCGCCGGGAGCTGGGGTCGTGCCGGGAGCCGGAGTCGCCGATCCCGGACGTCCGGCCGGCGGCGCAGCGGCGCCACCGGGGGCCGGCGTTGCCGTTGGAGCGGGCGTAGCACCGGGGGCTGGCGTTCCCGCCGCCGGAGGCGCGCCGGGACGGGCGCCGGGCGGCGGTGCGCCGGGGCGGCCAGCCGGTGGTGCGCCGGGCGTGCTGCCCGGAGCCGGCGTTGCGGTCGGCGCAGGTGTCGCGGTCGGTGCGGGTGTTGCAGTCGGAGCAGGAGTGGCTGCCGGCGCAGGCGAGCCCGGGCGGGCCGCAGGTGCACCGGTTGAAGGGGCCGCGGGCGTTGCCGTAGGCGCGGGCCGCACCGAGGGTGCCGCTGCAGGAGGCGGCGGAGGAGTTGGAGTCGGGTGCGCGGCAGCCGGAGGCTGTGCCGGCGGCGTCGGTCGTGCTGCAGGTGGGGCCGGAGGCGGTGCCGGCGGTGTTGGCGCCGGACGTGCCGCGGGCGGCGCTGGCGGCGGCGGTGTCGGGGCGTGCTGCTGCGGCGCCGCGGCCGGAGGCGGCGACGGCTGCTTCGGAGCGGCAGGCGGCGGGGGTGGCGGCGGCGGAGCCGGACGGGCCGCAGGAGGCGGCGGCGGTGGAGGCGGTGCTGCCGGTCGCGGCGGCGCGGCAGCCGGCGGAGGCGCAGCGGGCGGGTGGGGCGGAGCCGCGGCGGGCGGCGGTGCGGCCGGGCGCGCGGGAGCGGCAGGCGGCGTGGCCGCAGGCGGGCCCTTGGGCGGCTGCTTCGGTTTTCCGTCAGGGCCGGTCTCTTGCGACGGAGCCGGCTGCGCCTGCGCGACCACGAGCGGCGAAGCGCTTTGCGCATGCGATGCAGTGTTGGCCAATTGCATCGCGGTGAGAGCCGTCGTCGCAAGCAGCACGAAACGAAGGTTGGTCATGGTGGTGAACTTCCCCGGAAGGTTCTTTGACGAAGTGGTTGGGATGAACAGCTACGCGTTAGGCCGCATTGTGGCGGGCGAAGCGGTCGCGGCCCGATTTATTTCTGCACGCAAATCATCTCACTATGGCGACGTTCATTGCGCATTCAGACGCTCCTTGCAATCGCCTCACATGTGATGCTTCGCCTCATATGCGATTGCGCGGCGGCATTGCGTCCGTCGCAGGATTGGGCGTGAGCGGACCGTTCGGCCCGCGCGATGGAATCTCCTCTGGCACGTGGCCCGGCAGTTCGTCGGGCCGCGGTGATTCGCCGGGCTCGCGCACCGGCGGCGTGATATCGGGTTGCGGATTGCCCGGCGGAATTCCCGGCGGCGGCTCGGTCGGAGTGCCCGGTGTCGACGGTGGAATCTCGGGCGGTTCGATCGGCATCGGCATCATCGAGATCGTTGTCCAGAGAACGATAACGACGATGCCGTGCCGATGTTCCGCCTCGCATCGTTTCGAACTGCGCCCCTATGCGGGCAGATGGCAGACGGCCTCGATGTTGTGGCCATCGGGATCGAGCACGAACGCGCCATAATAGTTCGCGTGATAATGCGGACGGAGCCCGGGCGGCCCGTTGTCGCGTCCTCCGGCTGCCATCGCCGCCTTGTAGAAGGCATCCACGGTGGCGCGGTCCTTGGCGGCGATCGCAATATGCACCGGCTTGTTCATCGCGCCTTCGCCGCCGAACCATAAATCCGGCTTGCCGTCGGCGCCGAAGCCGGCCGCCGCGGCATGACCGGTCTGCTCCGCTGTGACCTCCATGATCAGGCCGTAGCCGAGCGGAGCCAGCGCCTTCGCATAGAACGCTTTCGCGCGCTCGTAATCGGAGACAGAGAAACCCAGATGGTCGATCATCGCTAACCTCCGTTGCTCGTCCCTGTCAGCGTGACAGGAACGTATTGCTTCGTGTCTTGCGCGCGACCGTAAAGCCGCGCGCGACCATGTCGGCAATACAATCCTGCTGCCATTCGTTTTGTGACAGATGTTCGATCACCACCGCGCGCGGCCACAGCGATTGCGGTGCGTCGCGGAAGAAGCCGATCAGCACGCGGTCTTCAAAGCCCTCGACGTCGATCTTGAGCGAATCGACTTGGCCGACGCCGGCCTCATCGAGAATGCGCGTCAAGCGCAGCGACGGTACCTTGATGGCGTCAGCGCTCGCGGTGCCGGTCACGACATGCGTCGCGCCGAGATTGCCGCCGCCGCTCTCGATCATCAGCTCGCCGTCGCTGTCGCCCGCGGCGGCCTGGACCAGGCGCACCTGCGTCGCCTGCGATGCGGCGTGGTTGAAGGAGAGCCGTCCGAAGGTCAGCGGATGCGGCTCGATCGCGACCACCTTGCCTTCCGTGCCGACCTGCCGCGCCATCACCAGTGCAAACGTGCCGACATTGGCGCCGACGTCGACGAACACGCCGCCCGCAGGGGTGTGCTGGCGCAGGAAGTCGAGCTCGTCGAGATTGTAGTCGGGATTGAACAGGGCGCCGCGCTCGGTCGCGCTGCCCTGATGATAGAAGCGGAACGAGGCGCCCTGATACTGAACGTCGATCGGCCCGCCGCGCAGCAGATTGACCAGCCGCGACAGCCAGGGCCGGAACGCGCCGCGCTTCAGCCCCGATCGTGTCGCGAGGCGGATGATCGCGGCCTGCGCCGCATTCGGCGCAAACGCGCCGAACGGCGCGGACGAAGGGGCATTGTCGGGCGTCAAGCAGCAGGTCCTCGTTGCAGGCGGCGCATGCATAGCCGGTTTTGGCGGGGACTCCAATCTTCACGAAAGGTCCGTAGCCCGGATGGAGCGCAGCGAAATCCGGGATTCTCGCCGCACGGATGGACTTTCCCGGATTGCGCTTCGCTCCATCCGGGCTACAGGCCGCGCGCCTCACGCCGCCTGCTTCGCCGCCTTGCGCTGCCTCAGGAATCGCCCGAGCAGCCTGCGCCGGCCCTTGCGCGGAATCAGGTCGACGTCGCTGACGAGCTTGGCGCCGCCCTTGCGGCGCTCCAGCACGATCTTGCGGCTGTGAAAAGCTTCCAGCTCGACGCGATGCGCGACGCTGACGATGGTTGCCCTCGGCAGCTCGTCGGTGACCATCTTCATCATCTTGTCCTGACTCTTTTCGTCGAGCGCCGAGGTCGCTTCATCGAGCACGACAATGTCGGGCATGTGCAGCAGCAGCCGCGCGAAGGCGAGGCGCTGCTTCTCGCCGCCCGACAGCGTCTGGTCCCACGGGCCCTCCTCCTCGATCTTCTCCTTGAGATGGTCGAGGCCGACCTTGTGCAGGGCCTCCCCGATCTCCCCGATGGTCCAATCCTCTTCGGCCCCGGGATAGGCGACGGCGCGGCGCAGCGATCCCGAGGGCACGTAGGGCCGCTGCGGCAGCATGAACAGCCGACGGTCGGGATGGAAGTTGACGCTGCCGCCGCCCCACGGCCATAGCCCCGCGATGGCGCGCACCAGCGTGCTCTTGCCGGTGCCGGATTCGCCGGCGACCAGCAGCCGCTCGCCGGGCTCGATCACCACCTCGGTCTCACCGACCACCGCGGTGCCGTCGTCGAGTGTGACGGAGAGATCATGCAGCTCCAGCATCGCCTCGTTGCGCGTCTCGCCGCGCTGGATGCGGCCGAGGCCGTCGCCCTGCTCGGCGCGTTCGAGGCCGTCGAGCGACATCATCAGCGAGGCGATGCGGCGCGCGCAGGCGTTCCAGTCGGCGAGCCGCGGATAATTGTCGACCAGCCAGCCGAACGCACTCTGCACGATGGTGAAGGCGGAGGCCGCCTGCATCACCTGCCCCAGCGTCATGCTGCCGTCGAGGAATTTTGGCGCGCAGAGCAGCAGCGGCACGACCGGTGCGACGAGGCCCGATCCCTGCGACACCAGCGTGGTGCGCATGTGCTGACCGGCGAGCCGCGCCCATTGCCGCAAGACGCTGGTGAAATTGCGGTCGAGGCCGTCGCGCTCCTCCTCTTCGCCGCCGAGCAGTGCGATGCTTTCGCCGTTCTCGCGCACGCGTGTCAGCGTGTAGCGGAAATCGGCCTCGGCCTGGTTCTTGTCCTCCGAGACCTGCACGAAGCGCCGTCCGATCACCACGATCGAGCCGGATGCGATCGCGGCGTAGAGGATGGCGGCGATCACGAGGAAGCCGGGAATGGTCACCGATGAGCCGCCGAGCGTGACGGTGAGCGCGCCGCCGATGGTCCAGAGCACGACGATGAAGGTCGCGGCCGACAGCAGCGCCGAGGTGACGCCGGCGAGGAAATCGACCGGCGCATCGGTCGCGATGCGTAAGTCTTCCGCGATCCGGTATTCCGGATTCTGGTGGTCGCCACCGACGAGGTTGAGCTGGTAGTAGCGCCCGTTCGTGAGCCAGCGCGTCAGCACGCTGCTGGTGAGCCAGGCCCGCCAGCGCCGCTGGATGCCCATGCGTGCGAACACCTGCGCCACGCCGAGCACGATGCTGCCGATCGCGAGCGGGAAGAACAGTGCGGTGAGATGGAAGACGCTCGTCGCGTCGCGCTTCTCGATCGCGTCGAAGATCGCGCGATTCCAGACATTGATGCCGTATTGAAACCCGACAGTGAGGATGATCAGCGCGCCGAGGCCGATCGAGAACGGCCAGGCGAGGCGGTCGCCGTTGCGGCCCCAGAAGCCGCGCGCGCTGATCCAGAAGCGGGTCAGCAGATAATCCTTGCGGGCCTGCTCGGCCTCTTCGGGAGAGAGTTCGGGATCGGGCTCGAGCACCTCGGGCGGCGGCGGAGCCACCTCGTCGCCGTTCTCGCCTTTGATCTCGACAATGGGTGGCGTCTTGCCCTGGTCGCGCTTCCCGGCTGGCTTTTGCATGGCCGGATAACGCGAGACAAATCAGCCGGTTCCGGTCGGTTCCCGAATACCCTATTCGGCGGCGCCGTCGCGCACCCGCCGCAGCCGCGCAGCCCGGTGCAGCACGCGCGACAACTCCTCGATCGAATAGGGCTTTTGCACGAGGTCGAAGCCGAGGCTGCCTTCCTGCGACAGCGCCTGGCTGTAGCCGGTGGTCAGCACGACCGGCACCTTGATGCCGCGATCGCGGATCGCCCGCGCCAGATCGAGCCCGGTCATGCCGGGCATCACGATGTCGGAGAACACGACATCGAAACGGTCCGCGTCCACGACGAGCTCGGCCAGCGCATCGGCGGCATTGTCGATCAGCGTGATGCTGTAGCCGAGCGCGGTGAGGCCATCGGCGGCGAAATTGGCGAGCTCGATATTGTCCTCGACCAGCAGCACCGACATGCCGCTGCCGGCCACCGCAGGCGCGGTGTTCGGCGCCTGCTGCTGCGGCAAGAGGTCCGCGGGCACGCGTGGGAGATAGAGCGAGAAGGTGCTGCCCTGGCCGACTTCGCTCGTCACCGTCACCTCGCCGCCGGATTGCCGGGCGAAACCGAACACTTGGGACAGGCCGAGACCCGTGCCGTGGCCGACCTGCTTGGTGGTGAAGAACGGCTCGAAGATCCGTCCGAGCCGCGCGGGTGGAATGCCGACGCCGGTGTCGCTGACGATCACGCCGACGAAGCCGAGGTGTCCCGGGATATGACTGTGCGAGACCTGCGCCAGCGTGTCGGGAATGGTCGCCGCCCTCTCGACGGTGAAGCTGATCCTGCCCTTGCCCTGCATGGCATCGCGCGCATTGGTCGCCATGTTGATCAGCGCGGTCTCGAACTGGCTGGCGTCGGCATTGACGAGACACGGCTCCGCCGGCAGCCGCATCGCGATCTCGATGGCCGGCCCGAGCAGCGTGGCGAGCATGTCGTGCAGCGACTGCAGCCGCTCGCCGACGTCGAACACTTCCGGCTTCAGGGTCTGGCGCCGCGCGAAGGCCAGCAGCTGCGAGGTCAGCTTGGCCGCGCGCGCCACCGCGTCCGCGATCGCCGTGATGTAGCGCTGCCGTCGCTCTTCGCTCAGCTGCGGGCGGTTCAACAGATCGACCGAGGCGCGGATCACGGTCAGCAGGTTGTTGAAGTCGTGGGCGACGCCGCCGGTGAGCTGGCCGAGCGCTTCCAGGCGCTGGCTGTGCTTGAGCGCTTCCTCGGCCTCGCGCCGCCTTGCGGCTTCCATCTGCAGATGCTGGGTGCGCCGGAAGGCGAATGCCAGCAGCAGGAACAGCAGCGCGGTGGCGGGAACGCCGAACACCAGATGCTGCCCGATGGTGGCGTACCAGCGCGCGCGGATCGCCGACGTCTCGAAGCCGGCGCTGACATAGATCGGATATTCGGCGACGCGCCTGTAGCCGATGCGGCGCTCGATCCCGTCCGAGGGCCAGGCGATGGTCATGAGCCCCTGCGCGGGGTGCGCGGCGATCTCGCGGCCGACCGGTCCGCCCGGATCGAGCCGGAGGTCGCGGTCGAGCCGCGGGAAATGCGCCAGCACCACGCCGTCGGTGCGACCCATCGCGAAGAAGCTGCCGCGGTCCGAGCCGATCCTGGCATAGAAGCTCTCGAAATATTCCGGCAGCACGGAGGCCTGGATCACACCGATGAAGCTGCCGTCATCGGCGTCGCGGCGGCGGCTCATGCTGAAAAAGCGCGCGCCCTGATACGGCGGCCGCGGCGTCAGCGGCATGCCGATGAAGGTGCCGATGGTCTGGTCGACATGGACGTAAAAATAGTCGCGGTCCGAAAAGCCCAACTGGGGCGGCGGCGAAACGAGGCTGTTGACCAGCGCCTTTCCGTCCGCGTCGAAGATCCAGGCCGATTTCAGCTGCGGCAGCGAATCGGTCAGCCGCCTCAGCCGGCGGTGCAGCACCCCTTCGCGCGCGCGGATGACATCGTCGGGAAGGCCGCGCACCACCTCGTTGAGCTCGGACAGGCTGCGGTCGATGGTCTCGAACACCTTGAGCGCATGCTCATGCGCCACATCGAGCGTGCGCTCGATCTCGCGGTCGGCGATGTCCCTGGTCGAAGTGTAGGAGATCGTGGAGGCGATCGCGAACAGCGCAATCGGCAGCGCCAGGGATGCAACCATCATCCACTGCAAAAGCCTCAGCGAATTGCGTTGCGCTCCCTGCACGGTCGCTCCGGTCCCTGGACCGAAGAGCTTACTTGAATTTCCCGCCGGGAAGGAAGCGGCTTGTCGCCATAATCTTGGGTTGTATTCTGTCGAATCGCCCGCCACGCGCGTTGTGGCAAATTCTACTCAAACTGGCGCCGATCGTAGAATGCCCCGGCCGCAATGGCCGGGGGCCATGGCATGAACGATGCTAGATCTGCCGCTCGACCATCTTGAGCTTGAGCTCGGCGATGGCTTCCGCCGGGTTGAGGCCCTTCGGGCACGCCTTGGCGCAATTCATGATGGTGTGGCAGCGGTAGAGCCGGAACGGATCCTCGAGATTATCGAGGCGCTCGCCGGTGGCCTCGTCGCGGGAATCGGAGACCCAGCGGTTGGCCTGCAGCAGCGCGGCGGGACCGAGATAGCGGTCGCTGTTCCACCAATAGCTCGGGCACGAGGTCGAGCAGCAGGCGCACAGGATGCACTCGTAGAGGCCGTCGAGCTTCTCGCGATCCTCGTGGCTCTGGCGCCATTCCTTCTGCGGCGTCGGCGAGGTCGTCTTCAGCCACGGCTCGACCGAGGCGTACTGCGCGTAGAAGTTCGTCAGGTCGGGGACGAGGTCCTTGACGACCGGCTGGTGCGGCAGCGGGTTGATCTTGACCGCGCCGTCCTTGACGTCGTGCATCGAGCGGGTGCAGGCCAGCGTGTTCTGGCCGTCGATGTTCATGGCGCAGGAGCCGCAGACGCCTTCGCGGCAGGAGCGGCGGAAGGTCAGCGACGGGTCGATGTGGTTCTTGATCCAGATCAGGCCGTCCAGCACCATCGGGCCGCAATCATGGGTGTCGACGTAATAGGTGTCGACGCTCGGATTCTTGCCGTCGTCAGGATTCCAGCGATAGACCTTGAACTCGCGGAGCTCGGTCGCGCCCGCAGGCTTCGGCCAGGTCTTGCCGCCGGTGATCTTGGAGTTCTTCGGAAGTGCGAATTCAACCATTTCGATAGGGCCTTCGCTGTTCGATCAGTACACGCGCGCCTTCGGCGGGATGTACTGCACGTCGTTGGTCATGGTGTAGTTGTGAACCGGGCGATACTCGATCTTGACCTTGCCGGCATCGTCCAGCCAGGCCAGCGTGTGCTTCATCCAGTTCTTGTCGTCGCGCTCGGAGAAGTCCTCGCGGGCATGTGCGCCGCGGCTCTCGGTGCGGTTGGCGGCCGAGTTCATCGTCACCACCGCCTGCGAGATCAGATTGTCGAACTCCAGCGTCTCGACGAGGTCCGAATTCCACACCAGCGAGCGGTCGGACACGGCGATGTCGGTGATGCCGCTGTGGACCTTCTCAATCAGGTTCTGGCCTTCGCTCAGGACTTCGCCGGTGCGGAACACGGCGCAGTTGTTCTGCATCACGTGCTGCATGCCTTCGCGCAGCTTCGCGGTCGGCGTGCCGCCGGAGGCGTAGCGATAATGGTCGAGGCGGCCGAGCGCGAGCTCGGCCGAGTTCGCCGGCAGCTCCGGCTGCTTGGCGTTGGGCGTGAGCTTCTCGGCGAGGCGGAGCGCGGCGGCGCGGCCGAACACGACGAGGTCGATCAGCGAGTTGGAGCCGAGGCGGTTGGCTCCGTGCACGGAGACGCAGGCGGCTTCGCCGATCGCCATCAGACCCGGAATGATGGCGTTGTCGTCGCCGTCCTTCTTGGTCAGCACTTCGCCGTGATAATTCGTCGGGATGCCGCCCATGTTGTAGTGCACGGTCGGCACGATCGGGATCGGCTCGCGCGTCACGTCGACATTGGCGAAGATCTTGGCGGATTCGGAGATGCCCGGCAGGCGCTCGGCGAGCACCGCGGGATCGAGATGGTCGAGATGAAGGAAGATGTGGTCCTTCTTCTTGCCGACGCCGCGTCCCTCGCGGATCTCGATGGTCATCGCGCGCGAGACGACGTCGCGCGAGGCCAGATCCTTCGCTGAAGGCGCGTAGCGCTCCATGAAGCGCTCGCCCTCGGAGTTGACGAGATAGCCGCCTTCGCCGCGGGCGCCCTCGGTGACGAGACAGCCCGAGCCGTAGATGCCGGTCGGGTGGAACTGCACGAACTCCATGTCCTGCATCGGCAGGCCGGCGCGCAGCACCATGCCGCCGCCGTCGCCGGTGCAGGTGTGCGCCGAGGTGCAGGAGGCGTAGGCGCGGCCGTAGCCGCCGGTGGCGAGAATCACGGTCTGGGCGCGGAAGCGGTGCAGCGTGCCGTCGTCGAGCTTGAGCGCGATGACGCCGCGGCAGGTGCCCTGGTCGTCCATGATCAGGTCGATGGCGAAGAACTCGATGAAGAACTCGGCCGCGTGGCGCAGCGACTGGCCGTACATCGTGTGCAGCATGGCGTGGCCGGTGCGGTCGGCGGCGGCGCAGGTGCGCTGCGCCTGGCTCTTGCCGAACTCGGTGGTCATGCCGCCGAACGGACGCTGGTAGATCTTGCCGTCCTCGGTGCGCGAGAACGGCACGCCCCAATGCTCGAGCTCGTAGACCGCGTCGGGCGCGTTGCGCACCATGTATTCGATCGCGTCCTGGTCGCCGAGCCAGTCCGACCCCTTCACGGTGTCGTACATGTGCCAGCGCCAGTCGTCCTTGTGCATGTTGCCGAGCGAAGCCGAGATGCCGCCCTGCGCCGCGACCGTGTGCGAGCGGGTCGGAAACACTTTTGTGATGCAGGCGGTGCGGAGGCCGGCCTCGCCGCAGCCGACCACGGCGCGCAGGCCTGCGCCGCCGGCACCGACCACGACGACGTCATAGGTGTGGTCTTCGATCGGATAGGCTTTGCCGTTGGTGGCGGGAGCGCTGTTGCCCGTGCCATTGGTCGCATTGGCCATGGGTTACACTCCGGATGACAGTTGGAGAATCGCGTAGATCGAGGCGAGTGCGACCGCGATCGAGAAGAAATTGTTGAGCATGATCGCGGTGAGCTTCAGCTTCTCGTTGTGAACGTAGTCCTCGATCACGACCTGCATGCCGATCTTCATGTGCCAGGCGCTGGCGACGATGAAGAGCATCATGATGACGGCGATCGGCAACGAGCCGAGGATCTGCTTGGCGCCGGCCTGGTTGCGGCCGAGCGTCATCATGATGATCACCAGCACCGGGATCATCAGCAGCGTCATCGCCACCGCCGTGAGGCGCTGGCGCCAGAAGTCGGACGTGCCGGAATGCGCGGCGCCGAGATTGCGGACGCGGCCGAGCGGGGTGCGCATGCTGCGCTTGGGCGAATCAGCTGTGCTCATCGTCCGCCTCCGATCGCGTAGGCGATGATCCAGATCAGCACCGTCAGGACGATGCCGCCGATCGCTGCGCCCCAGGTCAGCGCTTCGCGCTCATTGGCCTTGAAGCCGTAGCCGAGGTCCCAGACGAAGTGCCGGATGCCGCTCAGCATATGGTGCATCAGCGCCCAGGTGTAGCCGAACACGATCAGGCGGCCGATGATGCTGCCGGTGAAGGCCTGGACATGGGCATAGGCGGCGGGGCCGGAGGCCGCCGCGATCAGCCACCAGGCCAGCAGCAGGGTTCCGGCGTAGAGGGCGATACCGGTGGCGCGATGGACGATGGACAGCGCCATCGTCAGCGTCCAGCGGTAGACTTGCATGTGTGGTGAAAGCGGTCGTTCGATCCGTGCGGTCATGGGCTTTTGATGTTGTGTGGCGGCCCTTGAGGGCGCGCGCGGGGATCGCGAGAGGTCGGCTCTATTTACGGAGTCGATTTCGCCTGCGCAATCACCAAATCGCCATAAATCGAACGCCGGTTCAGCTCTACAGCCTTGATGAAACAAGGCCAATCAGGGGCTTGGTATACCAGACCCTCGGTCCGCCAATGAAGAACAGAACTTAAATTCACTGTTTCAGAAGGGGCCGGGCGCGTTGAAATTACTATTGGAACACCTCTAAACGGACCATGCCGTCCAAACCGGGCAGAGATCGGCCAAAGGCGTCGCCAGCCTTAATTCTCCCCGCGGCAAACCTCCTCCTCACGAGCCAATTTCATCCGCTCCGGATATGCGCACCCTGCATTCCACCCCAGCCGCGGGGCGCTGCGTGTCGACCGCGCGAATCAGATCGCTTACAGCTTGGCACGCAGCCAACTCCGGACGCACGTTTCGGAGGCGCTGCGACCAGTTCGCCGGGGCAGGTCAGGGTGATTGCAGGTCTTGATACCAGGGAGATCGTCGAGCTCGCACTGCTGCTGATCGCAACCGGCGCGCTGTCGGGATTCCTGGCCGGCGTGTTCGGCATCGGCGGCGGCGCTATCCTCGTGCCGGTGTTCTACGAATGCTTCCGCATCGCCGGCGTGCCGCTGGAGGTACGGATGCCGCTTTGCGTCGGCACCTCGCTCGCCGTGATCATCCCGACCTCGATCCGATCGTTCCAGGCGCATTACAAGCGCGGCGCCGTCGATATGTCGATCCTGCGCGCCTGGTGGCTGCCGATCGTGATCGGCGTCGTCTCGGGGAGCGTCGTCGCGCGCTACGCGCCGGAGCGGCTGTTCAAGATCGTGTTCGTCTGCGTCGCGTGGTCGGCCGCGGCGCGCCTCATCTTCGCGCGCGAGGGCTGGAAGTTCGGCGACGATCTGCCGAGGGGCCCGCTGATGCGCGTCTACGGCTTCTGCGTCGGCATTTTGTCGACCTTGATGGGCATCGGCGGCGGCCTGTTCTCGAATCTGCTGATGACCTTCTACAGCCGCCCGATCCACCAGGCGGTCGCGACCTCGTCGGCGCTTGCGGTGCTGATCTCGATCCCCGGCGCGCTCGGCTACATCTATGCCGGCTGGCCGGCGGCGGCGACCTATCCCGGCATTGCAGCGCTGCAGATCCCCTTCGCGCTCGGCTACGTCTCGCTGATCGGCGCCGTGCTGGTGATGCCGATGAGCCTCGTCACCGCGCCACTCGGTGTGAAAGCCGCGCATGCGATGTCGAAGCGGACGCTGGAGGCCGCGTTCGGGTGTTATCTGTTCATCGTCGGCAGCAGGTTCGTGATGAGCCTGGTGGGCGGGCAGTAAGGGCCGCACACTCCGTCATTGCGAGCGAAGCAAACCAATCCAGAATCTTTCCGCGGCGCCAGTCTGGATTGCTTCGTCGCAAGAGCTCCTCGCAATGACGAGGCGAGAGAGCGGGGCCCTTCTCACTTTTTCGCGTAAATATCCTTGTACGTATCCCGCAGCACGTTCTTCTGCACCTTGCCCATCGTGTTGCGCGGCAGCTCGTCGACGACGAACACCCGCTTGGGCATCTTGAATTTTGCCAAACGCCCATCGAGCGCCTTCAGCACCGAGGCTTCGCTGACGTCGGCGCCCTTGTTGCAGACCAGCACCGCGGTGACGCCCTCGCCGAAATCGGCATGCGGCACGCCGATCACGGCGGATTCCACCACGCCCGGCATGGCGTCGATCTCGCTCTCGATCTCCTTGGGGTAGACGTTGAAGCCGCCGGAGATCACGAGGTCCTTGCCGCGGCCGAGAATGTGGACGTAGCCCTTGTCGTCGATCTTGCCGAGGTCACCGGTGATGAAGAAGCCGTCGGGCCGGAATTCCGACTTGGTCTTCTCCGGCATGCGCCAGTAGCCCTTGAAGACGTTCGGGCCCTTCACCTCGATCATGCCGATCTCTTCGCGCGGCAATTCCTTGCCGGTCTCGGGTTCGGTGACGCGAACGGAGACGCCGGGAAGGGGGAAGCCGACTGCGCCGGGCACGCGTTCGCCGTCATACGGGTTCGACGTGTTCATGTTGGTTTCGGTCATGCCGTAGCGCTCGAGCACGGCATGGCCGGTGCGCGCCGACCATTCGCGATGGGTCTCGGCCAGCAGCGGCGCGGAGCCCGAGATGAACAGCCGCATGTGCTTGGTGGTCTCGTGCGACAGCGCCGCGTTCTGCAGCAGGCGGGTATAGAAGGTCGGCACGCCCATCAGCACCGTCGCGCGCGCCATCAGCTTGACGATGAGGTCCGGATCGAGCTTGGGCAGGAAGATCATCGACGCCCGTGAGAACAGCGTCACGTTGGTCGCCACGAACAGGCCGTGGGTGTGGTAGATCGGCAGCGCGTGGATCAAGACGTCCTTGTCGGTGAAGCGCCAGTAGCCGACCAGCGAGAGCGAGTTCGACGCGAGATTGTCGTGCGTCAGCATCGCGCCCTTGGAGCGGCCGGTGGTGCCCGAGGTGTAGAGGATCGCGGCGAGATCGTCGTTTTCGCGCGGCACCGTCGTGAACTCGCTGCTCGCCTTGCCCGCGGCCTCCGTCAGCGAGCCCTTGCCGTCAGCGCCGAGCGTTTCGACCTTGGCCTTCACCTTGGCGGCGATCGGCGCGAGCCCTTCCGCCTTGGAGGGATCGCAGACCACCAGCGACGGCTCGGCATCGCCGATGAAGTAGTCGAGCTCGTTCAGTGTATAGGCCGTGTTCAGCGGCAGATAGACCGCGCCGGCCCGCACGGTCGCCAGATACAGCACGATGTTGGCGACGGATTTCTCCACCTGCACCGCGACGCGGTCACCCGGCTTCACGCCGCGCGCAACCAGCACGTTCGCCATTTGGCCTGCCCGCGCGACCAGATCACCATAGCTGATATGGGCGCCGTCCTGCGTCTCGATCGCGAGGCGTTTGGGATCGTCGAGGCCGTCGAACAGGCGGGAAAACAGGTTGGCGTTGGCTGCGTGGTTCATGCAAGATTTCCTCGACCGCAAGACTGACAAGGCCGGTCAAAACCGAGGGCTGGATTAGCAAAAACCGCCCCAATGAAGCAACGGAGACAGTTTGCATGTCAAAAAACGGGAAACGCGTGGCCTGGGTGACGGGCGGCGGCAGCGGGATCGGGGAAGCCGGCGCCGAGGCGCTTGCTGCCGACGGCTGGACGGTGGTGGTCTCGGGCCGCCGCAAGGACGCCCTGGATACCGTGGTTGCGAAGATCACGGGGGCGGGCGGGGCAGCCGAGGCGATCGCGCTGGACGTGTCTGACGCCGCCGACGCCCAGAAGGCGGCAGATCAGATCGTCGCCAAGCACGGCCGCATCGACCTCCTGGTCAACAATGCCGGTATCAATGTTCCCAAGCGCAGCTGGCAGGACATGGAACAGGAGGGCTGGGACAAGCTGGTCCAGGTCAATCTCAACGGCGTGCTCTATTGCATGCGCGCGGTGCTGCCGACGATGCGCAAGCAGCAGGACGGATCGATCATCAACGTCTCCTCCTGGGCCGGCCGCCACGTCTCGAAGATGCCGGGCCCGGCCTACACCACCACCAAGCATGCGGTGCTGGCGCTGACCCATTCCTTCAACATGGACGAATGCGTCAACGGCCTGCGCGCCTGCTGCCTGATGCCGGGCGAGGTGGCGACACCGATCCTGAAGCTGCGCCCGGTGGTGCCGAGCGAGGCGGAGCAGGCCAGGATGCTGCAGCCCGAAGACCTCGGCCGCACCATCGCCTTCATCGCCTCGATGCCGCCGCGCGTCTGTATCAACGAGCTGCTGATCAGCCCGACGCATAATCGCGGATTCATCCAGACGCCGCTGAGCAGGGATTGATGGCGGGCGCACTGCCGAAACCGGCACAGTGCCGTAGGGTGGGCAAAGGCGCAAAGCGCCGTGCCCACCATCTCTCTCCGCATTTGTGCTTGGTGGGCACGCTGCGCTTTGCCCACCCTACGGCACCGTTTGCTTGGCGCACGCTCGCCCCCACGAACATCCCCCCGCATAGTTTCACGCATCACAAAGAATTTTTCCCCGAAACCGCATCGCAAATCCTCCCGTAGTTCGGTCCAACGACGGCGCTTCTGCTTCACGCCAAGGGGTCGCAAGCACCGTTGTTGCCCAACTCAAGCGCCGGCCATCGCCGGTCAAATTCAATCGGGAGACTCTCCATGTCGAAGCGCATTGCCTATCTCGCTGCCGCCGCCTTCAGCGCCCTCGCCATCACCGCGACCGTGGTCGCGCCGGTGCGTGCCGAGGAGAAGACCGTCATGGTCGGCGGTGCCGCGATGTTCCCGTCCAAGAACATCGTCCAGAACGCGGTCAACTCGAAGGACCACACCACGCTGGTCGCGGCGGTGAAGGCGGCCGGCCTCGTGCCGACGCTGGAAAGCAAGGGTCCGTTCACGGTGTTCGCGCCGACCAACGCCGCCTTCGGCAAGCTGCCGGCCGGCACCGTCGACAGCCTGGTCAAGCCCGAGAACAAGGCGACCCTGACCAAGATCCTCACCTACCATGTCGTGCCCGGCAAGCTCGAGGCCTCCGACCTCACCGACGGCAAGAAGCTGAAGACCGCCGAGGGCGAGGAGCTGACGGTCAAGAAGATGGACGGCAAGACCTGGATCGTCGACGCCAAGGGCGGCACCTCGATGGTGACGATCACCAACGTCAACCAGTCGAACGGCGTCATCCATGTGGTCGACACCGTGCTGATGCCGGCGACGTAACACCGCGGACCCCTGTTTCATCCCCCGAACAGGGTGCTTTGCGATGGCGAGCCGGGGGTGCCCGGCTCGCTTTTTTGTGACCAGCATAGCCTGCGGGCATCGATTCGATGGCCAACGGGGCGTAACGAAAGCGGACGCATCGGCGTATATTCGGTGTCACACGACGTTCAGGACGGAACCACCATGGCGAGCCTCACAGTCACCGACGAGCAGGTCAGGTCCACCCCGACCAAAGTGATCCAGCCGGCCTGGGTCCGCGTCATGCATTGGATCAACGCCCTCGCCATGATCCTGATGATCCTGTCGGGCTGGCAGATCTACAACGCCTCGCCGCTGTTCGGCTTCAGCTTCCCGCGTGAGTACACGCTCGGCGGCTGGCTCGGCGGCGGCCTGCTCTGGCATTTTGCGGCGATGTGGCTGCTGATGATCAACGGTCTCGCCTATCTCATCACCGGTTTTGCCACCGGTCGCTTCCGCAAGAAACTGCTGCCGATCACGCCATCAGGCGTGCTGCATGACGTCAGGGCCGCGCTGACCTTCAAGCTCGGCCATGACGACCTCACGGTCTACAATTACGTGCAGCGCCTGCTCTATGCCGGCATCATCGTGGTCGGCGTGCTGATCGTGCTCTCCGGCCTTGGGATGTGGAAGCCGGTGCAGCTCTATTACCTCGTGATGCTGTTCGGCGACTATCCGACCGCGCGCTACGTGCATTTCTTCTGCATGGCCGCGATCTGCGTCTTCCTCGTCATTCACGTCCTGCTCGCGCTGCTGGTGCCGAAGAGCCTGCGCGCGATGATCATTGGCCGCTGATTAGGAGAATTATCATGGCCAAGCGTTCATTCCTGATCCCCGGCGTCGACAAGCGATTGCTCATCAAGGACGCCATCAAGACGATGCCGGATTTTACCCGCCGGCGCTTCATTGCGGGCGGCGCCAGCTTAGGCGCGCTGACGCTGCTGACCGGCTGCGACGTCGTGGACTCGTCCTCGGCCGATACGCTGCTGTCGCAGGTCTCGAAATTCAACGACGCGGTGCAGGCCTTCATCTTCAATCCCGACGCGCTGGCGCCGACCTTCCCCGAGAGCGCGATCACGAAGCCGTTCCCGTTCAACGCCTATTATGATCTCGACGACGCGCCTGATGTCGACGGCAAAGACTGGAAGCTCGAAGTGCGCGGCCTCGTCGACAACAAGAAATCGTGGACGCTGGACGAGCTCTACAAGCTGCCGCAGGTGACGCAGATCACGCGTCACATCTGCGTCGAAGGCTGGAGCGCGATCGGCAGCTGGACCGGCACGCCCTTGCGCGATTTCCTCAAGCTGATCGGCGCCGACACGCGCGCCAAATATGTCTGGTTCCAGTGCGCCGACAAGGACGGCTACAACTCGCCGCTCGACATGCGCAGCGCGCTGCATCCGCAGACCCAGATGACGTTCAAATACGCGAACGAGATTCTGCCGCGTGCCTACGGCTTCCCAATGAAGATCCGCGTGCCGACAAAACTCGGCTTCAAGAACCCGAAATACGTGGTCTCGATGGAAGTCACCAACGACTACAAGGGCGGCTACTGGGAAGACCAGGGGTATAATTCGTTTAGTGGGAGCTGAGGCGAACTCCGCTGCCGTAGGGTGGGCAAAGCGAAGCGTGCCCACCATTTCATCTATCATGAAGTCGGTGGGCGCGGCGCTGCGCGCCTTTACCCACCCTACGGCACCGGTTGCTTGGCTGGCCCCACCTTCCGCTGGCATAACGCCGCCACCGCCCCGAGCGCCAGCAATGCGGCCGAGACATTCAGCGCATAGCTCAAGCTCCCCAGCGCGTCGGTGATCGCGCCGACCACGATCGGGCCGAGCGTCTGGCCGACGCCGAACGAGATCGTCATCGCCGCGATCGCGGTCGGCCACACCTCCGGCGGATAGTTGAAGCGCACGAAGGCGGTGGTCGAGCCGACCACGGCGAAGAAGGCGACGCCGAACACGACCGCCGATACCGCGAGCCAGGCCGGCGAATGCCCCAGCATCGGCAAGGCTGCACCGAGTGCGTTGGTGCCGAGGATGATGGCGGTGGCGAGCCCGCCGCGATCGAGCGCCAGCACGCCGCGCCAGGCCCAGGGCGTGACGAAGGCGGACAGGCCGATCAGGCTCCAGAACGCGGCCTGCGCCGCGGCGCCGCCGCCGCCGTCGCGCACATAGGCGATCATGAAGGTCATGTAGGCGATGTAGCCCGCGCCGAACAGGAAA
Organism: Bradyrhizobium huanghuaihaiense; assembly: GCF_007830635.1. Taxonomy (GTDB): domain Bacteria; phylum Pseudomonadota; class Alphaproteobacteria; order Rhizobiales; family Xanthobacteraceae; genus Bradyrhizobium; species Bradyrhizobium huanghuaihaiense. Next base: position 642,527 of record NZ_VLLA01000001.1, read on the forward strand.
TAGCCGGCCAGATAAATCAGCACGGGCGGAAGCGCGAAGGCGGCATGGCCGCCTTCCGAGAAACGTGCACCGCTTTCGATGCGGATCAGGAACAGCGGGATCGTCATGGCGACGGACAGCAGCGTCAGCGCCCACCACACCAGCCACCACGAGCCCGGTCCGAAATATTGCAGCGTGAACGGGGCGATCAGCCCCGAGGCGAGAATGCCGATGCCGGGCCCGGCGTAGAACAGGCTGAGCAGGAAATTGGCCCGCTCCGGGCGCGACTGCGCGATCGCCGCGGCCAGCGCGCCGCCGGCGACGAAGCCGGCCGCCGCCCCCAGGCCCAGCACCAGGCGGGCAAGGCTCAGCGCGACGAAATTGCCCGTCAGTGCGCAAGTTGCGAGCGCGGCGACGCAGGCCAGGGTTCCGCCGCGGATCGCCGCCGACCAGCCGACGCGCCGGATCAACCGGGACGCCACCAGGGCGCCCACGAGATAGCCGACGGCGTTGATGGTGTTCATGAAACCGGCCGCCGAGTAGGACCAGCCGAGGTCCTCCCGCATGTCGGGCAGCACCAGCGCATAGGCAAAGCGGCCGATACCGAGCCCGACCGTCGCGGCCAGCGACAGGGTCAGGATCAGCCGCGCGGGATGCGCCTCTAGCGGGGGGCGGTCAGGGGCGTGCAAAGGGGTAACTCCGGCCTATGCAGTGTGGCAGGCCCCGTCCGCCTTGCACAGCCGCACCCCGGCAATGGTGTCTTGCCAAGCGCGCAACGCCGCTCTAGCACTCCGGCCGAACCGTCATTCCGGGGCGCGCAAAGCGCGAGCCCGGAATCCATAACCACGATCGGGAGTATGGATTCCGGGCCCGCGCCTAAGGCGGCGCGTCCCGGAATGACGAGCTGGTATTGAGAGGAAACGACCATGGCGACCCACAAATTGCTGCTGCTCCCCGGCGACGGTATCGGCCCGGAGGTGATGGGCGAGGTGAAGCGGCTGATCGACTGGCTGAATTCGGCCGGGATCGCCAAATTCGAGACCGATACCGGCCTGGTCGGCGGCTCGGCCTATGACGCCCACAAGGTGTCGATCTCCGAGGGCGACATGGCCAAGGCGCTTGCGGCCGACGCCATCATCTTCGGCGCGGTCGGCGGCCCCAAGTGGGATGCGGTGCCCTATGAGGTGCGCCCTGAAGCCGGCCTGCTGCGCCTGCGCAAGGATCTTGCCCTGTTCGCCAATCTTCGTCCCGCCGTGTGCTACCCGGCGCTGGCGGATGCCTCCAGCCTGAAGCGCGAGGCGGTCGAGGGCCTCGACATCGTCATCGTGCGCGAGCTCACCGGCGGCGTCTATTTCGGCGAGCCCAAGACCATCACCGATCTCGGCAACGGCCAGAAGCGCGCCATCGATACCCAGGTCTACGACACCTATGAGATCGAGCGCATCGGCCGCGTCGCCTTCGAGCTTGCCAGGAAGCGCAAGAACAAGGTGACGTCGATGGAGAAGCGCAACGTCATGAAGTCGGGCGTGCTCTGGAACGAGGTCATGACCCAGGTCCACAAGCGCGAATATCCCGACGTCACGCTCGAGCATCAGCTCGCCGATTCCGGCGGCATGATGCTGGTGAAGTGGCCGAAGCAGTTCGACGTCATCGTCACCGACAATCTGTTCGGCGACATGCTGTCGGACATCGCGGCGATGCTCACGGGCTCGCTCGGGATGCTGCCCTCGGCCTCGCTCGGCGAAGTCGACGTCAAGACCAAGAAGCGCAAGGCGCTGTACGAGCCGGTGCACGGCTCGGCGCCCGACATCGCCGGCAAGGGCCTCGCCAACCCGATCGCGATGATCTCGTCCTTCGGCATGGCGCTGCGCTATTCGTTCGACATGGGCGATCTCGCCGACAAGGTCGACGCCGCGATCGCCGCGGTGCTGGCCAGCGGCCTGCGCACCGCCGACATCAAGTCGGAAGGCACCACGGCCGCCTCGACCACGCAGATGGGCGAAGCGATTTTGAAGGAATTGCAGAAGCTGCACGCGTAAGGCTTGCACCGCTCTTGTAGGGTGGGCAAAGCGAAGCGTGCCCACGCATCTTTTCCGACCGAGAGAGATCGTGGGCACGGCGCAAAGCGCCTTTGCCCACCCTACGGCACCTTCATCGGAGCTCCCTCATGGATACCCCACCCCGCCCCAAGATCGCGGAAACCATCATCCATGAAACGGTGCGCCGGCGCGAGGCGCAGATCGGGCGGCGCTGCGAGGTGCTCGCCAACACCCGCATCGAATATTCTTCGCTCGGCGACTACTCCTATCTCGGCGAGAATTGCGAGGTCGCCGACGCGGCGATCGGAAAATTCACCGCGATCGCCAATTCGGTGCGGATCGGCGCGCCCAACCATCCGATGGGCCGTCCGTCGCAGCATCGCTTCACCTATGTCCCCGAATATTACGAGGCGTCGGCGACCCGCGATCGCGACTTCTTCGCAGGCCGCCGCGGCGATCGCGTGATCGTCGGCAATGATGTCTGGATCGGCCACGCCGCGATCCTGCTGCCGGGCGTGAACGTCGGCGACGGCGCGGTGATCGCCGCAGGCGCTGTCGTCAGCCGCGATGTCGAGCCCTACACCATCGTCGGCGGCGTTCCCGCGCGCGCCATCCGCAAGCGCTTTCCTGAGTCTGTCGCCGAGAGCCTGCAGCGCATCGCCTGGTGGGATTGGCCGGATGCGCTCATCTTTGAGCGCCTCGGCGATTTCCGCTCCGAGGCGATCGAGGAGTTTTGCCGGCGTTACGATCCGGCTGCTAATTCGTAAGACGCGTCTCGCACAAACAACAGTATCGTAGGGTGGGCAAAGCGAAGCGTGCCCACGCATCTTTTCCGATCGTGGAGAGATGGTGGGCACGGCGCAAGGGCGCCTTTGCCCACCCTACGGCACCTCGCAAAAACAAAAAGGCCGGGCGTGAGCCCGGCCTTTTGATTCGGTCGTGACGCCCGCCTCAGTACAGCGGGAAATTCCGCGGATAGCCGCCGACGTCGGCCGGCGTGCTCAGCGGCTGGCGATCGATCGGCCGGTTGTTGTTCTCGCGTGCGAAGGTCGGATAGCCGATCTCCGGCGGGAAGGCGTAGTCGGTGAACTTGCGGTCGCCCGGATTGACCTCGGTGCCGCCGTCGAGCCAGGAGCGCTTGCTCACATAGATGCGGGTGCGGCCCTGCTGATAGACCGCGTTGGGGCCGGCCGGGCCGTAATAGGGCCGGCCGCGCTCGTCATAGCGCTTGGTCTTGGTGTCGGCCGCAGCCGGCGTCGCGAACGCGATGGCAATCGCGGCGCCCGCCGCAAGCAGCGTCGCCAGTTTGTTCGCGGCAGAGAATTTCGAGCTCATCACGTCCCCTTCAGGCGGCACGCCGCCAGTCGATTTCGCCCCATACTAGCCCGGCCGGGGTGGTTGCAACTAGGTCTATTGGGTCACACCAGCCCGGAATAATCGGGCGTACCGGCAAAAGTTGCATGCAAACCAGCCACTTGGGCTTGATGCAGATCCTTGGTGCAGGTCAAAGCGCCCCGCGCAATTGCGCATTCGCGGCGTCGAGCAGCCAGTCCGGAGAGCCCTGAGACGATCCTTGGGGCTCGCAACCCCGGCGCTTCAGTTCGGCGCGGGCGAACAATTCCGCCAGCTTCGGCTCATTGCCGGAGGTGAGCAGCGTCAGCCGGTTCAGCGTGCAGGCGATCGCCGCGCGCCGGGCCGGCAGCGTATCGCCCTGGCAGGAGAAGCCGGAGATCTGCAGCGCCGGCTCCTCGCTGCGCTTGAGAAAGCCAAGGCAGGCCACCTTCGCCGTGCCGGTCGGCCGGAACAGGGCAACGGGGCCGAATTTGGTGTCGATCAGGCCGGCCTGCTCAAACGGAGCGTCCGTAGCCAAGCTCATCTGGACGGCGAGGTCGGCCGCTGCCGGGCGCGTCACGTCGAATTCGCCGCCCTCCCGGTAGATCTCGAGCTGGGCCAGCGGCTTGTCCGCCTCGCCCGTCCAGCGCATCACGTCCTTGCGGCCCCCTTCGGGATGCCGAAGGATGGCGTAAGATACTGTTTTCTCGGATGAATCGAGCCGGGTGACGGCGAACGCCGGATGCGAGCGGCCGGCGATGCTCCAGCCGGGCCTGGAGGCGGGCTCATCGTCGCGCAAGGCAGGCAGCTGGCCGAGGGCGGCGAGGCCCAGGATGGCAAACAGGAGCAGCGCCCCTACATAGGCGAACAGGCGTGCCACCGTGCCGACCACCTCGTCGGCGAAGGCTGCGAGCGTCAGATGGATCTGGGTAGGGCTAACGGCCGTCCTGGCCTCAGGCGACTGCATCCACGGCCTTCAGGCATGGTCCAACGTTGTCTTGAGCCCGGTTCTCGCATAGAAGCGCTGCTCTTCCTGTTTAAGCGTCAGCTTCAGGAACGGGCTTTTTCATCGGAGAGTGAACGATGGGTTACAAAGTCGCAGTCGTCGGCGCGACCGGCAATGTCGGACGCGAAATGCTCAACATCCTCGACGAGCGCAAATTCCCTGCGGACGAGGTCGTGGCCCTGGCGTCGCGCCGCAGCGTCGGCGTCGAGGTCTCCTATGGCGACCGCACCCTGAAGGTCAAAGCGCTTGAGCATTACGACTTCTCCGACGTCGACATCTGCCTGATGTCGGCGGGCGGCTCGGTGTCGAAGGAATGGTCGCCGCAGATCGGCGCCGCCGGCGCGGTCGTGATCGACAATTCCTCGGCCTGGCGCATGGACCCGGACGTGCCGTTGATCGTGCCCGAGGTGAACGCGGCCGCGACCGAAGGCTTCAAGAAGAAGAACATCATCGCCAACCCGAACTGCTCGACCGCGCAGCTCGTGGTCGCGCTGAAGCCGCTGCACGACAAGGCGACCATCAAGCGCGTCGTGGTCTCGACCTATCAATCGGTGTCGGGCGCCGGCAAGGACGCGATGGACGAATTGTTCTCGCAGACCAAGGCCGTCTACACCAATGACGAGCTGGTCGCGAAGAAATTCCCCAAGCGCATCGCCTTCAACGTCATCCCCCACATCGACGTCTTCATGGAGGACGGCTACACCAAGGAAGAGTGGAAGATGATGGCGGAGACCAAGAAGATCCTTGATCCCAAGATCAAGCTCTCCGCGACCTGCGTGCGCGTGCCCGTGTTCGTCGGCCACTCCGAGGCCGTCAACATCGAGTTCGAGAATCCGATCACCGCGGACGAAGCCCGCGAGATCCTGCGCAAGGCGCCCGGCTGCCTCGTCATCGACAAGCAGGAGCCCGGCGGCTACGCCACGCCGTATGAGGCGGCCGGCGAGGACGCCACCTATATCAGCCGCATCCGCGAGGACGCGACGGTGGAGAACGGTCTCGCGCTGTGGTGCGTGTCCGACAATCTGCGCAAGGGCGCAGCCCTCAACGCCATCCAGATCGCGGAAGTGCTGATCAACCGCAAGCTGATCACCGCGAAGAAGAAGGCGGCGTAAGACACGTCACCGCTGCCGTAGGGTGGGCAAAGCGAAGCGTGCCCACCACCTGCATTTTGATCGAGAGAGATGGTGGGCACGGCGCTTCGCGCCTTTGCCCACCCTACCAGAGCGGCGGCCTAAGCCCCGCCGCGCGCGTTCCGAAATTCCTTCGCGACCTTGTCGAGCACGAACAGCGATCCCTCAGCGACGCCGAAATAGGCGCCGTGGGTCTGCATCTGGCCGGCATCCACGGCCTTGCGCACGAACGGGAAGGTCATCAGGTTTTCCAGGCTGCGGAACACCGCGGCCTTCTCGATGCGCTCGATGAATTGCGCCATCGATTCGTGGTCGCGCTGCTCGACCACCTCGCCGGGCTTGATGAACATCTGCATCCATTTGCCGATGAAGTCGCCGGGCGTCAGCGGCTCGATCTTGTCGACGAAGGCGCGGATGCCGCCGCATTGCGCGTGACCGAGCACCACGATGTGCTTCACCTTCAGCACCGTCACCGCATATTCCAGCGCCGCCGAGACGCCATGCGCGTTGCCGTCGGGCTGATACACCGGCACGAGGTTGGCGATGTTGCGGACGACGAACAATTCGCCCGGGCCGACGTCGAAGATCACCTCGGGCGAGACGCGGCTGTCGCAGCAGCCGATCACCATCACTTCCGGCGACTGCCCCTTCACCGACAATTCGCGGTAGCGGGTCTGCTCGGTCGGCAGCCGCTGGGTGGCGAAGGCCTTGTAACCTTCCAGCAAATGCTCAGGGAATGTGATCATGGCCTATGCCTAACCATAGAGCCCGGGAACGAACAAGCCTTTCGAATAGGCAAGCCAAGTGCTATCGGCTCAGGTCAGAAGAGAGACGAGGAAACTGGAAGGAACGATCGCATGACCCGCCCGCGCCGCAGTCATCTGTTCATGCCCGGCTCCAACCCCCGCGCGCTGGAAAAGGCCAAAAATCTCTCCGCCGACGGCCTGATCCTCGATCTGGAAGACTCCGTCGCCCCCGAGGCCAAGGCGGTGGCCCGCGACGGCATCGCCGCCGCGATCGCGGCCAAGGGCTTCGGCAAGCGCGAGGTCCTGATCCGCACCAACGGTCTCGACACACCCTGGTGGGCCGATGACGTCGCGATGGCCGCCAAGGCCTCGCCCGATGGCATCCTGGTTCCAAAAGTTTCAAGCATCGAAGATCTCGACGCCATCGGCCGCCGCCTCGCCGAGCTTGGCGCTGCGCCCACCGTCAAGGTCTGGGCCATGATCGAGACCGCGCGCGCCGTGCTGCATGCCGAGGAGCTGGCCGCCGCCGGGCGCGATCCGAAAACACGCCTGTCCGGTTTCGTGTTCGGCCCGAACGACATCTCGCGCGAGACGCGCATCCGGATGCTGCCCGGCCGCGCCGCGATGATCCCGATGATCACCCACTGCATCCTGGCGACGCGCGCCCATGGCCTCGAGATCCTCGACGGCCCCTACAGCGACATCGCCAATTCCGACGGCTTTGCCACCGAATGCGCGCAGGGCCGCGACCTCGGCTTCGACGGCAAGACGCTGATCCATCCCTCGCAGATCGAAGCCTGCAACGCCATCTTCACGCCGCCCGAAGAGGAAGTCGCGCGCGCCCGAAAGATCATCGCGGCGTTCGAGCTGCCGGAGAACGCCTCGCGCGGCGCGATCCGTCTCGATGGTGCAATGGTCGAGCGCCTGCACGCCGATATGGCGCGGCGCACGATCGAGATCGCGGACGCGATCGCGGCGATGAGCAAGGGTTGAGGTATCAACTCGGCAAAGCGATATCCGTACCCGCTCCGCCGGAAGTGACGATGGCGCTTGCCCGAAGCGGCGCATGGGTCGGCTGCGGCGCCGCCAATTCCTGGCAATACATCCGATCGATCTTGCGCTGCATGAGCGCGTAGCAATCGCATGCGATCCTCTCGAGCCGCGCTCGATGGATCTCGACAAACCCGCGCCGCTCGGACGGGATGGCGCCGGCCTCGCGTAGCTTGCTCATCGTCAGAGTCACTGTCGGCCGCCGCACCCCAACCAATTGCGCCAGCGCCTCCTGCGTCACCGGAAGCAGGTCCTCGGGAACGCGGTCGTGAAGCTGCAGGAGCCACCGCGCCATGCGGCCATCCACCCGGTGCAGCGCGTTGCAGGCGGCGACGTGCTGGAGCTGCAACAGCACGGCGCGGGCGTGGACCTGCACGACATTCCTGATGGCTGCGCTTTGCGCATGGGCAGCGCGAAATTTGGCGGCGGAGATCACCGATGCAGTGCCGGCTATGCGGGCGATCGCGGTTACGGATGAAGGCGACGGGCCGAGCACGGAGAACGAGGCCAAGGCGCCTTCCCGTCCCATCAAGGTGGTCGCGACCGTTTGCCCGTCCGGCATATCGAGCATGAAGGCGATGGCGCCGCTATGGGGAAAATAGACCGGGTCGAGCTCGTCGCCCGATCGCACCAGGACGGCATCGGGTTCGAACGAGACCTTCTGGAAGTGGGGCGTAAGTAAAGCGAGATCCGCCGGCGGCAGCGCCGCCAATAGCCGATTCCCGATGCCCTTGCGGTGGGCTGTCACGGTGTCCTCTGTTGGACGAGCACCCAATGAACGACGGGAACCATCTGTTTCATTCGCCATGATTATCCGAAATGCGAATTGCGGAACGGTAACGCGATCCAAACAGAGCTAATAGTCGAGATCAAGCACGGATAATTGCGGTGCGCTTTCCCGCATCCTCGCCGTGCAAACAGTCATACTATTGACGCCCGTTGCCACCCGGCGATGCGCACAAGGTGGAAGCTCTGCTGTACGCTGCCATCAGCGGTTCGGCAGATGGTCGGGTCTTTCTCGGTGACGATTGCGGTGGCGAGATCGCGGATGCGATCGCGGTGATGGGGAAGGGCTGAGGGCTCGCGCACCCCGCCGCATTGCGACGAAGTGCGTAAGCGCCGCCTCGCTCAGATCGTCTGTCCGCCGGACACCTCGATCCGCTGGGCCGTGACCCAGCGGTTGTCGGGACCGAGCAGGCTCGCGACCATCGGCCCGATGTCGTCGGGCAGGCCGACGCGGCCGAGCGCTGTCATCTGCGCAAACTGCTTGTTCAAATCCGGCATGTCCCGAACGGCTCCGCCGAGGAAGTCGGTCTCGATCGCGCCCGGTGCGACGACGTTGGCGGTGATGCCGCGTCCGCCGAATTCCCTGGCCATGTAGATGGTCAGAACCTCGACGGCACCCTTCGCGGCAGCGTAGGCCGAGAAGCCCGGGAAGGACACGCGCGTCAGCCCGCTCGAGAAGTTGATGATCCGGCCCTTGTCGGCAAGCAGTGGCAGCAAGGCCTGCGTCAGGAAGAACGGCCCTTTGACATGCGTGCCGAACAGGGCGTCGAATTGCTGCTCCGTGGTCTCGGCAATCCCTGCCATTTCACCCTGACCGGCATTGTTGACGAGGTGATCGAACCTCTCCGTATCCCAGCGCTCGGTGAGCGCGGATCGAACGCTTGCAGCGAACGCGGGAAACGTCGAGACGGAGGTGACGTCGAGCTCGAGCGCGACCGCCTTTTGGCCGAGCGCCTCGATCTCGGCGACGACGTCGCGGGCAGCTGCAGCCCCGCTGCGATAGGTCACGATCACATCGCCGCCCTTACGTGCGATGGCGATCGCGGTGTTGCGGCCAAGGCCGCGACTGGCGCCGGTGACGAGGGAAATGGTGGGCATCGGTAGGTCCTCGAAGAGTTACGGTGAGGTCCTTCTGCCGGCGATCGATCATCCGGTGTTGCCGGATTCTCGGATTGTCTTGCCCAACCCTCCCGAATGCGGCCGCGGGCGGCTTGCCCAAAACTCCTGTTTTTTGACCCGATCCGCCGACCCGGATTGCCCGCGCACCGAGCCCGGCCTAGAATTGGCGTGTGACCGAAACGCTGCTCCAGATCGCCAGCCGTTATTCCGCAACTCACGCCGACGACAAAGGCCTTGCGTCCACGCCTTTCGCCGGCATCTCGATCATCCGCGAGACCGAGTCGAGCGCGCTCCAATTTGCGATCTCCAAGCCTCTGGTCGCATTGGTGCTGCAAGGTGCCAAGCGTGTTGCGACCGGCTCCACGTCCTTCGACTTTGGTGCAGGCGATTCACTGGTGATCGCGGGCGACGTGCCGACGGTCAGCCAGATCACGCGCGCCAAAGCCGTCGCGCCCTATCTGGCGCTCGTCATCGAACTCGATACTGTCGTCATCGAGGAGCTGGTCGTCGAGATGGGCTCGGTCCCGTTCGTTCCGTCCCAGCCGCTGCGCGTCGAGCCGACGGAGCAGGAGGTTGCAGATGCAGCGCTGCGGCTGCTGCGCCTGATCGACCGTCCCGCATCTCTGCCGATACTGCGACGCCAGTTGGTGCGAGAGCTGCACTACTGGCTGTTGGCCGGCCGGCACGGCGGCGCCATCAGGGCGCTCGGCATTGCCGACAGCCATGCGCATCGGATCGGCCGTGCGGTCGCGATCATTCGCGCCGGCTACGCCAAACCCCTGCGTATCGACCGGCTCGCCAAGGCTGCAGGCATGAGCCAATCGGCGTTTCACCTGCACTTTCGCAGCGTTACGTCGCTGACCCCGCTCCAGTTCCAGAAACAGCTTCGCCTGATCGAAGCCCGTCGCGCGATGCTGGCCGATGGCGCGCAGATCGCGACGGCGGCACATCTGGTCGGCTACGAAAGCGTCACGCAGTTCACGCGGGAATATTGCCGGCTGTTCGGCATGCCGCCCGGGCGTGACATGCGCGAGACGAAGCGGCGTATTGAAACGGCGGCTTGAAGAGTTCCCCAATGACGACGATTGACAGGATCTACATCCTCGACGGAGGCATTGCGGAGGTCGAAGACGGTTCGATCTATTCTCCCGGCATCAATGTCGGCGTCCCCATGACGCTAAGCTGCAATGCCTATCTCATCCGTCATCGCGGCGCGTGGCTGATCTGGGACACCGGCATAGAGGATGAGCTGGCGAAGCATCCCGAAGGGCGCATCATCGCGCATGGCATACGCGGCATCGTGCGCCGACCCATCGCGGACCAATTGGATGAAATCGGGGTGCGGCCCCGCGATATCCGCACGATCCTCCTGTCCCACGCGCATTTCGATCACATCGGAAATGTCGATCTGTTCGAAAATGCAAGATGGATCGCTCAGCGGGCCGAGTTCGAGGCCATGTTCGGACCGGAGCCTGAAGAATTCGGCTACTCATTTCAGCACTACAGGATGTTGAAAGAGCGGCCTTACGAGATCGTCGATGGTGACCACGACATCTTCGGTGACGGCGCGGTGCGCATGATCTTCACGCCCGGCCATACGCTCGGGCATAGCTCGCTGATGGTGAGGCTGCCGCGGCGCGGCGCCGTGCTGCTGAGCGGCGACGTCGCACACAATCGGGAGAACCTCCGGCACATGCGCGTGCCCTCATTCAATGCCGACCAGCAGGCAACGGTCGCCTCCATGGCCAAGGTGGTCGAGCTGCTTCGCGTCGAGAACGCCGAAATCTGGATCAATCATGATACCGCGGAGAGCGTCGAGCTACCTCACGCGCCGGATTGGATCGAGTAAAGACGCGCCTCAGCGCGGCGCGAGGTCGGCGCGGTCGAGCGACTCCAGCGTCGCGGCGTTGCCGCAATAGCCGCGATAGTTCTCCGCGGCGGTGCCCTCGGCGAGATCGCGGTCGCACTCTCCCTTGTGATTGCAGAGCGAGCAGACCCGCTCCATGTCGCGCAGCAGCAGCGGTTGTGCGCGGCCGAGCCCTTCGGCACTGATGCCGAGCTGCTCCAGCATCTTCGGCAGCTCGTCGGCGGCATGCTTGCCGTGACGGACCAGCTCTTCGAGATCATCGGGCGCGATCCTGAGATCGCTCGCGATGCGGTCGAAATCGGCGCGATCGAGCTGCCGCATCTCGTTCATCTCGCGGCGATGCTTCAGCCAGCTCGCGAAGGACTCGATGAGGTCCTGAACGATGGGATAAGGCCTGCTTGCGGTGCTCATGCGAGGCTCCGTTGGGGTCGTGGAATTGGAGCCAGATTAGGCACAATGGTGCAGGAGCGCGTTGCGCTGGATCAAATTGAGAAGCGATCAAGGTCGTGTCCCGGACGCGCTGCAGCGTGCAACGCTGCTGCGCAGAGCCGGGACCCAGGAGCGCGGCGAGATGGGTCCCGGCTCTGCGGAGCGGCACTTCGCGCCGCACCGCGTCCGGGACACGCGATGAATGCTACGCGAACCGCTCCGCCGCCCAGGCATACAGGCTGCCCGGAATCGGCTTCTCGCCGCCGCGGCCCTTTGGCGAGATGTGCAGGCCGATGATCTCGGGGTTGGTGACGAGGCCGAGATAGCTCGAGGGATCGAAGAATAATTTCGGCTCGGCATGCACGGCGTAGAACGACTGCTTCGGCAGCGCGTTCTGCAACTCGCCGGTGCGGCGCGCGAGCGCGGTGAGTGCCGCGGGCCCGTAGATCGCGACGCGTATATCGGAGAGACGGTTCGAGCCGCCGCGCAGGCGGCGCATCATGAAGGTGATGCGGTGGCGCACCGACAGCCAGTTCGGCGTCAGCTCCTCCTGCTCCATCAGCTCTTCAAAGGCGGCGACGATGCCGTGCTCGGGCGGAAGATAGATCACGGAATTGCCGAGCTGGCGCGGCCGCTCCCAGGCGAAATAGGGCTTTGCCGGATCGATCTCGACGGGCTTCAAGAGCAGCACGTCGGCGTCGAGCCAGAGGCCGAGGCCCTTCGCCATCAGCTTCATGCGGAAGAAGTCGCTGAACTGCAGCGTGGTCCAGTCGCGCCAGCTTCCGTCCGGCTGCGGCGGCCGCAGCCGTTCCGAGAACGCATGCGGCAGGATCGCCTCGGCCTCGGCATTCTCGACGCCCGCCGGCAGGCCGGGAATGGGGTCGAAGCTGTAGACCGTGACCTTGTGGCCGGCCGCGAGCTGCGAGCGCAGACAGGTCTGACGCAGCGCGTCCATTGGCCCATGCCAGAAGGTGACGATCTCGGGGAGCATGCACACAAGCTTAGGAGATAATGCGGGCAAAGAAAAAGCCCCGGCGCTGACAGCACCGGGGCTTCAAACGAGACTAAAGATCAGGCCCAGGCGCGTTCGCGCTTGAGCTTGTCCTCATAGTTGTCGATCGAGGCCTTCTTCTCCATGGTGAGGCCGATGTCGTCGAGGCCGTTGATCAGGCAGTGCTTGCGGAACGGGTCTATCTCGAACTTGACCTTGCCGCCGTCGGGACCGCGGATTTCCTGGTTCGGCAGGTCGATCGTCAGCGTCGCGTTGGCGCCGCGCTCGGCGTCGTCGAACAGCTTGTCGAGGTCTTCCTGCGAAACGCGGATCGGCAGAATGCCGTTCTTGAAGCAGTTGTTGTAGAAGATGTCGCCGAACGAGGTCGAGATCACGCAGCGGATGCCGAAGTCGAGCAGCGCCCAGGGCGCGTGCTCGCGGCTCGAGCCGCAGCCGAAATTGTCGCCGGCGACCAGCACCTTCGTGTTGCGATAGGCAGGCTGGTTGAGGACGAAATCCGGGTTTTCGCTGCCGTCGTCCTTGTAGCGCTGCTCCGAGAAGAGCCCCTTGCCAAGGCCGGTGCGCTTGATGGTCTTGAGGTACTGCTTCGGAATGATCATGTCGGTGTCGACATTGATGATCTTCAGCGGCGCCGCGACGCCTTCCAGCGTGGTGAACTTGTCCATTTCAGGCTTCCCGGTTCGAAGTCAGGGGTGGGCTGTTTAGCCCGGTTGGGGCACAAATCCTAGGCCGGATTCGGCAATCCTGGTCAGCCTGGCGGCGCCATGCTGTCAGGGGCAAAGCCGGTCGGCAGGCCGTCGATGCTCTTCATGTTCTTCAGACCCCAGTATTTTCGCAGATTGTTGACACCCTGCGCCGTCCAGTAGCGCAGGAGGCTGCCGCGCTCCTTCCTGTAATCGAACAGCGGCACGCCCATACCACATGACGTCTGCACGAGGTCGACCGAGAGGCGCACGATTTGCCGGGCGCCGGCCATGTCCTCGAAGTCAGGAGCCAGGTCGGCGTATTCCGGCGTGCCGCGCATGAGCGATCGCCCCTGGCCGTAGAGCCGCAGGATCACCGGAGCGCCGTCGAAGGCGCAAAACATGATGGTCAGCCGCTTGTCGTCGGAGGCAAGCAGATGCGCGCGGGTCTCGCTGCCGCTACCGGTGCAATCGATGTAGGCGACCTCGTTCTCTCCGAGCACCCGGAATGACGACAGGCCTTTGGGGGACACGTTGATGCGCCCCTTCGGCGGGGCGCTCGCGACGAAGAAGATTTTCTGCCGCTCGATGAAAGCCCTGTGCTCGGGTTCGATCCTGGCGAATTGCTTCCCCATGTCCGTGGGTCCTCTGCGCAGCGACGAAGCCAGCTTGGAGCTAGCATACCGCAGGTACCGGTTTAAGAACCTATATTATGCTGGTATAAAAACCACCATGAAAGGACAGGATCCAGTCGCTCCGGCTCTCTCGCTCAGCGCGTTCTTGCGGGCGCTCCGGGAGCGTCAATCGCCGGCGGAATTCGGCCTGGCCGCTGGAGCACGGCGGCGTACCCCCGGCCTCCGGCGTGAGGAGGTCGCTCAGCTCTGCGGATTGAGCGTCACCTGGTACACCTGGATCGAGCAGGGCCGCGATGTCTCCGTCTCGGCCTCGACGCTTGCACGCCTCGCCCGCGGATTGCGCCTGTCCCGAGCCGAGCGCAGCTATCTGTTCGAAGTTGCCGGCAAGCGCGATCCCGAGCGTCCCGGTAACAGGGACGATCCGCCTGAGGAGGTGCTGGCCTGCGTCGATGCGATCGATGGTCCCGCCTACATCCTCGATCGCACATGGAGCGCGCGTCGTTGGAATGCGAAAGCGTCCCTTCTGTTTGCAGGATGGCTCGATGCTGACGGTGAAAAAAATCTTCTGCGCTACATCTTCCTCAGGCCCGAGGCACGAACACTGATCCTCGACTGGACTCCACGCGCGCAACGCGTCGTCGCAGAGTTCCGTGCCGCAGTCACGGCCTATTCCGACGATCCGGACATTCGCCGGCTCGTCGAGGAGCTGAGACTAGGAAGCTCCGACTTTGAGCGCTGCTGGGAGACACAGGGAGTCTTGGCGCGCGAAGGCGGCGAACGCGCGTTCAATCATCCGACTGCCGGACTGCTGCACTATCAGCAGGTGTCGCTGTCTCTCGCGGGCTGGCCCGACTATCGCCTGACGATGCTTCTGCCTGCGCCATCCGTACGCGATCGATGACGTCCTACTCGGCTTGAGCCTCAATCGCGGCCATATCGTCGTCCGAGAGGCCGAAATGGTGGCCGATCTCGTGGATCAGGACGTGGCGGACGATGTGGCCGAGGCTTTCGTCGTGCTCGGCCCAGTAGTCGAGGATCGGCCGGCGGTAGAGCCAGACCATGTTGGGCAGCCGCGCCACGTCGCCAAGGCTCTGCTGGGGCAGGCCGACGCCCTGGAATAGGCCGAGCAGGTCGAACTCGCTCTCGCAGTCCATCTCGTCGAGGACCTCCTCGGTCGGGAAGTCGTCGACACGGAGGATCACGCCCTCGCAGAGCTTTCGAAACTCCGCCGGCAGGCGCTCGAAGATGTCATGTGCCGTCGCTTCCATCTCGGCCAGCGAGGGCGCTTTCAATTCCGTCCACATGCGACTCTCTTAACGCGGGTTCCGTGGCAATGCATCCGGCTTTATAAGATTGGGCCAAGAAGGAGCGTTGACGTCGCGCGCGAAAACGGGGAGCGTACGGCGCATCAAGGGGTTGGCAGAGGTCAGTGGTGGTGTGATGCGGGCGGGAACAGCGGTACCGGTTCTACTGTGCATGGGGTTGTTTTCGACTTTTTTTATCGGCGCCGAGGCCAATGCCCAGCCGCAGACGGCTGCGCCAGAGATCCGGCTGGCCCAGGCGGTCTCGCCCGATGATGTCCCCCCGCCGCGCAGGCGGCCTCCGGCGCGCTTGCGGGTGACGCCCTATTACACCCCTGATGGCGTCTATCCGCGCTACAATCCCGGGCCCGACGCGGTCCGCGAGTGCAACGCTACCTATGTGCAGGAATACAGGCCGAGCGGCACGGTGATCGTGCCGCGTATGCACTGCTTCTGGCGCCGAGGCTGACGCCCGCGTCGGCGAGCATCGCGGAGACCTCCTGAGGGGCGTCATGGCGAGATGGATTGCACTAGCCGCTGTTGCCGTCGTGCTTGCCGCGAACCCGCCTCGCGCTTCCGCTGCACACAGGGTGGCAATACCTGAGGCCTCGGCGGGAATCGCGGTTTTCGATGCGCGGCGACGCGCGCGAACCCCTGACATTGTGCGGCCCGCCGTGCGCCGTGATCCACGCTATTACGCGCGGCCCGTCTACTACCGCCCCTATCCCTACGGCGTGCCCGCACCCTTCGTGTTCGGCTACGGGCCGTGGTGGTGACGCGCTAGCCGGCCGGCGCAAATCCCTTCACCAGCAGCACCGTCGCCTGTGCGCCCGCTTTGCGATCGCGCGCGATGTCTTCGTATTCGGGCGAGTTCGAGAAGGCGAGGAACGCGGCCTCGTCGGGAAACGACATCATGACGAGCTTGTCATGCGGCCATGCGCCTTCGAGCACGCGCGGATGTTCATCGGCGGCGAGCAGCCGCCCGTTGTATTTTTTGAACACGTCGAAGAACCGCGCCTGATAGCGGTCATAGGCCGCGCGGTCGGTCATCTTCAATTGCGCAATCGCGTAGACGGTCATTTCGAATATTCCTTCGCAATCCTGTAGCCCGGATGGAGCGTAGCGAAATCCGGGATTCGTGCGGCGTGTGACACCGTTCCCGGATTGCGCTGCGCTTCATCCGGGCTACGGCGTCATGCACCTCATGCATTCATGAGGCATTCACGTCGCTGTCCGTAACTTAATCTCGGGAGCGACTGCAAATGAACAGCGGCGGCGCGAGACGCTGCGCCACAACGCCGCTGTCCACATACAGGGAGGAGTCCATGCTGAGGAGTTTGGGTCTCAGGGCAGGCCCGATGCGCTTGCTCGGGATTGCGGCCGCTACGACGCTGATGCTGACGGCGGGGAGCGCGCATCGCGCTGAAGCGCTCACCTTGATCAATCCGGCAACGTCACCTGCGACGAAAGCTGCGGCCGACGACCTCGTCACGCAGGTCCGGCATGGCGGCGGCGGGCATGGTGGTGGCGGACATTTTCACGGCGGCGGTGGCTTCCGCGGTGGCGGCGGACATTTCGGCGGCTTCCGCGGCGGCGGCTTTCATGGCGGCGGCTTCCGCGCCGCGCCGGCCTTTCACGGCGGCGGCATTCGTTACGGCGGATTCCGTCATTATGGCGGCTATCACCGCCACTGGGGCTATCGTCCCCATTACGGCTATCGCCACTTCCACCGGCGCTATTATTACGGCGGCTACTATCCCTACTACCACTATCCGCGCCGCTGCCGGATCATCTGGACCTATTACGGCCCGCGCCGCATCTGCCGCTGGCATCGCTGGCACTATCCGTATCGCTATTGGTAAGCACGATCGAAATGAAAAGGGCGCCTCAAAGGCGCCCTTTGTTCATCCGGTCATCACAGCCAATCCTTCAGCTTCCACGACGAAGCCTTCCAGCGCATCAGGTTCTCGACCTTCCATTGCCTGAACATCGCCGGCGGCCAGCGGCTGAGCTTCGAGGTCTCCTCGACTTCGGGCTTGGCGACGACGCGAAGCGGCGTGGCGCGCCGCCGGTGCTGGCGTGTCGCCTCGCTGATCAGATCGACATATTCGGGCTTGTTGGCCATCGTTTGCGTCCTCGCGAACCGTCGCGAGGACGCAGTGTCGTTGCGGGCGATTAACGGCGCTTTGCCGCGATCGCTACAATTGCAGGAACCGGCTTACCGCCAGTCCCGGACGTCGACGAAGTGACCCGCGATCGCCGCGGCCGCCGCCATTGCCGGCGACACCAGATGCGTGCGGCCCTTAAAACCCTGGCGACCTTCGAAGTTGCGGTTTGAGGTCGAGGCGCAGCGCTCTTCCGGCTTCAGCTTGTCCGGGTTCATGGCAAGGCACATCGAGCAGCCCGGCTCGCGCCATTCGAAGCCGGCCTTGATGAAGATCTTGTCGAGACCCTCAGCCTCGGCCTGCTCCTTCACGATGCCGGAGCCCGGCACGACCATGGCGTTGACGCTGCCTGCGACCTGCTTGCCTTCCGCGATCTTGGCGGCGGCGCGCAAGTCTTCGATGCGGCCGTTGGTGCAGGAGCCGATGAAGACGCGGTCGAGCTTGATGTCGGTGATCTTCGTCCCCGCGGTCAGGCCCATGTACTTCAAGGCGCGGTGCTTGGAGAGACGCTTGGCCTCGTCCGCGATCTTGTCCGGATCGGGCACGATGCCGGTGACCGAGATGACGTCCTCAGGGCTCGTGCCCCAGGTCACGATCGGCGGCAGTTTTGCAGCATCGAGGCGCAGCTCGTAGTCGAAATGCGCGCCTTCGTCGGAGCGCAGCTTCTCCCAATAGCGCATCGCCGCGTCCCAGGCCGCGCCCTTTGGCGACTTCGGACGGTCGCGCAGGAAGTCGTAGGCCTTCTGGTCGGGCGCAACCAGGCCGGCGCGCGCGCCGCCTTCGATCGACATGTTGCAGACCGTCATGCGGCCTTCCATCGAGAGCGCGCGGATTGCATCGCCCGCATATTCCAGGACGTAGCCGGTGCCGCCGGCGGTGCCGATCTCGCCGATGATGGCGAGGATGATGTCCTTGCCGGTGACGCCGTCGGGCAATTTGCCGTCGACGGTGACACGCATGTTCTTGGCCTTCTTCTGGATCAGCGTCTGCGTCGCCAGCACGTGCTCGACCTCGGAGGTGCCGATGCCGTGCGCGAGCGCGCCGAACGCGCCATGCGTCGAGGTGTGGCTGTCACCGCAGACGATGGTGGTGCCGGGCAGGGTAAAGCCCTGCTCGGGGCCGATGACGTGAACGATGCCCTGGCGCTTGTCGAACTCGTTGTAATATTCGATGCCGAATTCCTTGGCGTTCTCGGCCAGCGCCTTGATCTGCTCGATGCTTTCAGGATCGGGATTCGGCTTGGTGCGGTCGGTGGTCGGCACGTTGTGGTCGACGACCGCGAGCGTCTTCTCGGGCGCATGAACCTTGCGCCCCGTCGCGCGCAGGCCTTCGAACGCCTGCGGCGAGGTCACCTCGTGCACCAGATGGCGGTCGATATAGAGCAGGCAGGTGCCGTCGTCGGCTTCGTGCACCAGATGGTCGTTCCAGATCTTGTCGTACAGGGTGGTCGGCTTGGACATGAGCTCGAGCTCCGGGAATGTTGTGTCAGCGGATAGCGCGCCTCGCGCGCGGGCAACGAAATCGTCAGCGCAGCTTTTAGGCTGCGCGCGTAAGCTCTGACGTTGCCGAGGTCGCGAAGCGTCCGAAGAACCGTCCAGGCAGCCGCGAGCGATCGTCGATGACGATGCGCCGGACGGGTGCGAAGCTGGTCAGATCTGGAAACATTCTAGAAGCTATATAGCACGCGGAAGTTAAAGCGCGAGAGCCTAGCGGCACCGTCATTGCGAGGAGCTTCTTGCGACGAAGCAATCCAGACTGCTTCGGCGGAAAGACTCTGGATTGCTTCGCTGCGCTCGCAATGACGAGGTCGGGGAGAGGGCGCCGGGGCCAAACAAAAAAGCGCGGAGCCGAGCCCCGCGCTTTCGAAAGACTTGCTGGTGGCGAAAGCTTACTCGCCGACGGCGGCCTGACGGTCCTGCTTCTCGACGATGCGGGCCGACTTGCCGCGAAGGTTGCGGAGGTAATAGAGCTTGGCGCGACGCACCTTGCCGCGGCGCACGACCTTGATCGAGTCGATCATCGGGGAGAGCAGCGGGAACACGCGCTCGACGCCCTCGCCATAGGAGATCTTGCGGACGGTGAAGCTCTCGTTGAGGCCACCGCCGGAACGGCCGATGCAGACGCCCTCATAGGCCTGCACGCGGGTGCGGTCGCCTTCGACGACCTTCACGTTGACGATCACGGTGTCGCCGGGGGCGAATTCCGGAATCTCCTTGGTGGCGGAGAGCTTCTCGAACTGCTCTTTTTCAAGCTGTTGGATCAGGTTCATGGGGTAATCTCCATCGGCGCGCCCAGCCGCAGATCGGGGGCTGCGCGAAATTCGTTGATCCAGCTATTGCGGATGTGGCCGCTCCTATAAGGCAAGCCGGAGCGTTTGTCACCCGTCTGTCTTGTTTTTTGGCGTTTTTTGGCGACGGGGCCGATTCGGGGGCTTGGGTGGGATTTGGGCCCATAAATCCGGCCGCCGGGCCTCTGTCAGGGCCTCGGATTGCGCCCGCCGCCAGCTGGCGACCTTGGCATGGTCGCCCGAGGTCAGGATCTCCGGGATCGGAACCCCCTCGAACAACTGGGGCCGGGTGTATTGGGGGTATTCGAGCAGGCCGTCCGAAAAACTTTCCTCGGTTCCCGAGGCTTCCTTGCCCATCACCCCCGGCAGCAGCCGGACGCAGGCATCGATCAGGGCCAACGCGGCGATTTCGCCCCCGGAGAGCACGTAATCGCCGATCGAGACCTCCTCCAGGCCCCGCGCGTCGATCACCCGCTGGTCGATCCCCTCGAATCGCCCGCAGACGATCAGCGGGCCGGGGCCCTGGGCGAGCTCGGTGACGCGGGCCTGGGTCAATGGCCGACCCCTGGGGCTCATCAGCAGGCGCGGCCGCTCAGGCCCGATCTCCGCGGCATCGATGGCGGCGGCCAGAACATCCGCCCGCAGCACCATGCCCGGCCCGCCGCCGGCGGGCGTGTCGTCGACGCTGCGGTGGCGATCGGTGGCGGAGGCCCGGATGTCCCGCGCCTCGATCTCCCACAGCCCGGAAGCCAGCGCCCGGCCGGCCAGGCTCACGCCGAGCGGCCCCGGAAACATCTCCGGAAACAGCGTCAGCACCGTCGCGCGCCAGGGGGAGGGGGGTGTCATTCGATCTCAGTTGTTGTCGTCCCGGCGAAGGCCGGGACCCATAGCCACCGCGGTTCGTTTTGCGATGGCTGGAGCTGCCAGCTTAGCCAAAACCAAGTGTCGTGGTTATGGGTCCCGGCTTTCGCCGGGACGACTCGCGGACGGGGCAGCGTCCTCGTCCCGATCGCCCTCGATCTCCTGCGGCAGCGCGATCACGACGCGGCCGCCTTTGAGATCGACCTCCGGCACCACCGCATTGGAGAACGGCAGCAGCATCGTCGCGCCCTTGAGGGGCGCGATCTCGATGATGTCGCCGGCGCCGAAATTATGGATCGCGAGTACACGGCCGAGCGCATCGCCGTCGGTGGTGACGGCGGCGAGCCCGATCAAATCGGTGTGGTAATATTCGTCCTCGTCGGTCGCAGGCAGCTTGTCGCGCGGGACGTAGAGCTCGATGCCGTTGAGGCGCTCGGCCTCATCGCGGGTCGTGACGCCCTTGAACGTCGCGACCAGATGATCCTTGGCCTCGCGCGCCGTCGCGACCTCGAACTGGCGCTTGCCGTCCTTGGCGAGAAGCGGACCGTAGCGGCGCACGGCAAACGGATCTTCGGTGAAGGTCCATAGCTTGACCGCACCGCGCACACCATGCGCGGCGCCGATCCGCGCGACGCAGACCAGCGCCGACATGGTCTAGCCTTAGCCCTTCGCGGCGGCTTCGGCCTGCGCCTTGCGCTCCTTGCGCGGCACGGCCTTCTCGGGGTTGTTGCGCGCTTCGCGCTTCTTGACGCCGGCGGCATCGAGGAAACGCATCACGCGGTCCGACGGCTGCGCGCCCTTGGCGAGCCAGGACTTCACCTTGTCCATGTCGAGCTTCAGGCGGGTCTCGTTGTCCTTCGGCAGCAGCGGGTTGAAATAGCCGAGACGCTCGATGAAGCGGCCATCGCGGGGAAAGCGCGAGTCGGCGACGACGACGTGATAGACGGGACGCTTCTTGGTGCCTGCGCGGGCGAGGCGGATAACGACGGACATCTAGTTCTCCTTCAAAGTACGTTTTGTTCGGTTGATTGGTATTCCGCGTCGCGCGAGACCGGTTGCGATCCCGTGCGACGAATTCCTCATTTCTTCTTGCCCGGGAAACCGCCGAGGCCCGGCAGCGTCGGCTTGCCGCTCAGCCCGGTCAGTCCAGGAAGGTTCGGCAGACCGCTGCGGAGACCGGGCGGCAGATCCTTCGGCAAATTCGGCAGGCCTTGTCCGCCGCCGCTCTGCATCTTTTCCTGCATAGCCTTCATCTCTTCCGGCGAGGGCATCTTCATGCCGCCGCCAAAGCCCATCGCCTGCGCGATTCCGGCGAGCGGGCCGCGCTTGCCCGAGCCCATGGCCTTCATCACGTCGGCCATGTTCCGGTGCATCTTCAGCAGCTTGTTGACGTGCTCGACGCTCTGGCCGCTGCCGGCTGCGATACGCTTCTTGCGGCTCGCTTTCAGCACGTCCGGATGACGGCGCTCGTCGCGCGTCATGGAATCGATGATCGCGACCTGGCGCTTCAAGATCTTGTCGTCGATGCCGGCCGCCGCGATCTGGTTCTTCATCTTGGAGATGCCGGGCATCATGCCCATCAGGCCGCTGATGCCGCCCATGTTGGACATCTGCAAAAGCTGCTCGCGCATGTCGTTGAGGTCGAACTGACCCTTACGCATGCGCTCGGCGGTGCGCGCGGCCTTCTCGGCGTCGATATTGGCGGCGGCACGTTCGACCAGCGAGACCACGTCGCCCATGCCGAGGATGCGGCCGGCGATACGGTCGGGGTGGAAATCCTCCAGCGCGTCGGTCTTTTCACCGGTGCCGATCAGCTTGATCGGCTTGCCGGTGACCGCGCGCATCGACAGCGCAGCACCGCCGCGGCCGTCGCCGTCCACACGTGTCAGCACGATGCCGGTGAGGCCGACGCGCTGATCGAACGAGCGCGCAAGGTTCACGGCGTCCTGGCCGGTGAGGCTGTCGGCGACCAGCAGCACTTCGTGCGGATTGGCGGCGGCTTTGATCGCCGCGGCTTCCGCCATCATCTCTTCGTCGAGCGTGGTGCGGCCGGCGGTGTCGAGCAGCACGATGTCGTAGCCGCCGAGCTTGCCGGCTTCCAGCGCGCGTTTTGCGATCTGCGGCGGCTGCTGGCCGGCGACAATCGGGAGCGTCGGAATGTCGAGGTCGCGGCCGAGCACGGCCAGCTGCTCCATCGCGGCCGGACGATAGACGTCGAGCGAGGCCATCAGCACCTTGCGCTTGTCGCGCTGGACCAGGCGGCGGGCGAGCTTTGCGGTGGTGGTCGTCTTACCCGAACCCTGCAGGCCGACCATCATGATCGGCACCGGCGGCACGGAATTGACGTCGATGGTCTGGCCTTCGGCGCCGAGCGTGTTGATCAGCTCGTCGTGGACGATCTTGACCACCATCTGGCCGGGCGTGACCGACTTGACGACGGTGGCGCCGATCGCCTGCTCGCGGACGCGCTCGGTGAAGCTGCGCACCACTTCGAGCGCGACGTCGGCCTCCAGCAGCGCGCGGCGCACCTCGCGCATCGCGGCGTCGACGTCCTTTTCGGTCAGCGCACCGCGCCCCGTCAGACGATCGAGAATGCCACCAAGCCGTTCCGACAGATTGTCGAACAATGCCGTTGTCCTTCTTTACCTCTCCCCGCCTGCGGGGAGAGGTCGGATCGCCCTTGCGATCCGGGTGAGGGGGTACGGGACCATCTACGCGCATCACACGCGGAGAGAGCCCCTCACCCCGACCCTCTCCCCGCAGGAGCGGGGCGAGGGAGCAGAAAACCAAACACCTTTACGCCCGAGGGCGCACAGCGCTGTCGGGCGTTGGCCTCCGGCCTCGAGGACCGGTCGGCGGGTCGAAAAGAAAGCCTTTCCGAGAAAGTGGCGGGGTTAAACGCCGCTCCCGCCCAAAAGTCAAGGAAAGTTAGGGCGCCGGGACGCCTCTGCTAGGGCAAGACACTGAAAATATGATCTTTTTTGCGGCGGGTTCCTTTTCCGCCGTCCCCGCCCATATAGGCGGTGATGTCCTACCGCCCCGACCAACCCTAGAAGCCCGCCCGTGCCGGTCACCCGCCGCCGCCTTTTCGGACTGCTTGCCGGAGCCGGCGCTCTGGTCGGCGTCCCCTCCCTCTGGATGTCCCGCATGAAGACCTATGACGGCCCCGCCTCCGACCATTTCAACGGCCTGCACTTCTTCGATCCGGACGGAGCGCCGCCGAAATCGCTTCGCGAGGTGCTGCGCTGGCAGTTCAGCGGCAAGCGCCAGCGGGCGGCCTGGCCCGAATGGGCCCCGAGCCCGCATGCCGACACCCCGCCGCAGCGGGTCGATGGCGACAAGGTGCGGCTCTCCTTCGTCGGTCACGCCAGCTGGCTGATCCAGGCCGGCGGCCTCAACATCCTCGT
Source organism: Bradyrhizobium huanghuaihaiense (assembly GCF_007830635.1). Classification (GTDB taxonomy): domain Bacteria; phylum Pseudomonadota; class Alphaproteobacteria; order Rhizobiales; family Xanthobacteraceae; genus Bradyrhizobium; species Bradyrhizobium huanghuaihaiense. The sequence continues at coordinate 666,361 of NZ_VLLA01000001.1, forward strand.
CGATCCCGTCTGGTCCTCGCGGGTCTCGCCGGTCAACTTCGCCGGGCCGAAGCGGCACAACGATCCCGGCATCGCCTTCGAGAAGCTGCCGAAGGTCGACGTCGTGCTGGTGTCGCACGGCCATTACGATCATCTGGACATGGCGACGCTGTCGCGCCTCGCCAAGAATTTTGGCCCGCGCGTGGTGACCCCGCTCGGCAATGACGTCACGATGCACGGCGTCGATCCCACGATCAGGGCGGAAGCGTTCGACTGGCACGACCGCGTCGAGCTCGGCGAAGGTGTCGCCGTTCATCTGGTGCCGACCCGGCACTGGACCGCGCGCGGCCTGTTCGACCGCAACAAGGCGCTGTGGGCGAGTTTTGTCTTGGAGACGCCGGCCGGGAAAATCTACGTGGTCTGCGATTCCGGCTATGGCGACGGCCGGCATTTCCGCCGGGTCGCCGAGAAGCACGGGAAGCTGCGCCTCGCCATCCTCCCCATCGGCGCCTACGAGCCGCGCTGGTTCATGCGCGACCAGCACATGAACCCCGAGGATGCGGTGAAGGCGCTGGCCGATTGCGGCGCCGAGGCCGCGCTCGGGCATCATCACGGCACGTTCCAGCTGACCGACGAAGCGATCGACGCGCCGGCCAAAGCACTCGTCGAAGCGCTCGATGCGGCGAAGATTCCGCAGGAGAAGTTCGTGGCGATGAAGCCGGGGCAGGTGGTGGAGATTTAGGTCGTGTCCCCATAAACCCGGCGGCGTGATGCGACGAAAGCAATGTCCGCTTTGCTCCTATCGCGACAAGTGCGTGCGGCTCTGCGCCGTTGAACCAGAAAGCCCCTGACGCAACAAAACACCATGAATTTCTTTCGGTCGGAAGACCTTGATCGATCGATGGATGGAGCCGGCCTGTGGGATTTTTGCTGAGAATTGTGCTTGCAACCGCTATCGTGAACCTTGCTCCAGCCGTCGCCCAGGCGAAGAACGCCGTCGCTTCTCCTGCCTTGCAGAAGGAATTCGATGGCTTCATCGAGAAGTTTCGCGCGGCGCTGAAGGCAAACGATTCCGTCGCCGTCGCCGGTATGACACGATTGCCGTTCATGAACGACAACGCAATTCGCGACGCCGCGCAATTTGGCGCCAAGACCTATCGGACCTCGTTCACGGCAAAAAATCGCGCGTGTATCCAGCGCGGCAAGGCCGTCTACGATCGCGATGATTATAAGAACGACAGTTACTTCATCTTCTGCGGCGAGCTCATCTTCGTCTTTACCAAGACGCCGGCGGGGTTCCTTTTTACTGATATCAGCGCGAATGATTGATTAGGTGTTGCGGCGATGTGCCTCTTACGAAAGAGGTTACTGCCCCGCCTTGATCGCCCAGCTCACATTCACCGTCACCGACAGCGTCTCCTCGCCCGGCGCAACCGCGGCGGGCGCCGCCATCGGCGCTGGTGCCATCCGCGCCTTGAATAGCGGCACCGGAGCACCGCCCTCCGACACGCTGAGCGGCGCGCCAAGCGTCACGCCGGTCGCCTTCGCATAGATCTCCGCCTTGCGCCGCGCGTCGGCCACCGCCTGCTCGCGTGCATCGTCGAGCAGCTTCGAGGCCTGCGTCACCTCGAACGAGATATTGCCGATGTCGTTGGCGCCGGCGCTGACCAGCGTGTCGATGATGCCGGCCACCTTGGTCACGTCGCGGATCTTCACGGTGACGCGGTTGGAGGCGCGGAAGCCTGTTACGGGCGAGGCGCCGGTGGATTTGTTCTGGCCGTATTGCGGCTGCAGCGACAGCCGCGAGGTCTGGTAGTCCTTCTCGGCGATGCCGGCGCCTTTCAGCGCCAGCAGCACCTTGCCCATCGCGGCATTGTTGGCATCGGAGGCTTCCTTCGCCGTCTTGGCGTCATTGGCGACACCTGCATCGATCTGCGCGAGATCAGGCGCCACCGACACAGTGGCTTCGCCGCTGACCGAGATCGCGGCGGGAAAATCGTCGGCGCGCGCGGGCGTGGCCAGCAGCGTGGTGGCAAGGACGGCGGCGAGTATTGCAGGCTTTTTCATCACTCTCACTTCAGCGGCACGAAAACATTGATCACGAGCTTGTCCTCAGCCGTCTTCAGGGGATCGGTGAGGTATTCCTCGATGAAGGTGTCCTTGGCTTCCAGTCTCTTGTCGTCGAGGTGATTGGTGATCGCCTCATAGGTGTTGTCCATGTTGTCGTAGGAGCCGCGATGGACGAATTTCAGCGCCTTGCCCTCCGGCGATTTGCCGACGCTCATGTCCTTGGGCAGGTTCTTGGGATCCTGCTCGACCGGGATCTCGGCGAGGAAGGTGAAGCCGGTGTCGTCCGTCGAGGTGTAGACGATCATCGAATTGCCGGCGTGCTTGATGCCCTGCTTGTCCAGCAGCGTGTTCAGCGTCTTGAAGGCGTCGATCAGCGTGTCGAAGGCGGAATCCCAATTGGCAGTGCCCTTGACCATCACGACCTTCTTCGGCTCGAGCGTGGTCTCGAGCCCGAAGGGATCGGCGGTCTGCACCGGAGCGGGGGTGGCGGCCGCGGCGGGCGGTGGGGCCGCCGGGCTCGGCGAGGCGCTGGCTGCGGGCGCCGGCGATGCTGCAGGAGCAGGTGAGGCACTCGCCGCAGGTGAGGGTGTTGCCGCAGGAGCGGGCGAAGCACTCGCAGCCGGAGCGGGCGAAGCCGACGGGGCCGGCGCAGGACTTGTCGAAGAGGGGCTTGTCGAAGAGGGGCTTGTCGAAGAGGGGCTCGCCGAGGCAGCCGGCGCCGGGCTCGGGGACTGCGCCAGAGCGCCTGACAGCCCAAGCGACAAGGCCGCTGCCGGGATCAGCGCGGCCAAAGCGAGACGACGAAAACTGGTCATTTTATTCTCCCCAAGGCCCCCGGTCCGCCAGGGCCTCAATTCATCAAGACCTTACCCACCAAGGCCTTAACCCGGCCGCGCGTCCCGGTTCGCGCGAACCGCGCCGTTCTAACACGCGAGCGCCGAATTCGTCCCATGACAGATGCGTCATGGCAGATGTCCTGCTCGCGGCGGCAAATCACTGGCCAAGCGGCCTGGGAACACCATATAAGACGGGCGAAATTCGGGAATTTTCATGAGCGCGCTGGCCCACCACGCATTTGCCAAGATGAACGGCATCGGCAACGAGATCGTCGTTGTCGACATGCGCGACTCCGCGGCAAGGGTGACGCCGGACGACGCCCGCGCCGTGGCGTCCGCGCAGGGCGGCGTGCCCTACGACCAGCTCATGGTGCTGCAGAAGCCGCGGCTCGACGGCACCGAAGCCTTCATCAGCATCTACAACAATGACGGCTCCGAAGCCGGCGCCTGCGGCAACGGCATGCGCTGCGTGGTCCGCCGCATCTTCGAGAAGACCGGACAGACCACGGCGACCTTCGAGACGGCGGCCGGCCTGCTCAATGCCTGGCAGGGCCCCGCGCCCGATCTCTACACGGTCGACATGGGCGCGCCGAAATTCGGCTGGCAGGACATTCCGCTGGCGGAAGAGTTTCGCGACACCCGCTACATCGAACTGCAGATCGGGCCGATCGACAATCCGATCCTGCATTCGCCCTCAGCAGTGAGCATGGGCAATCCGCACGCGGTGTTCTGGGTCGACGACGTCAACGCCTATGATCTCGGCCGCTTCGGTCCGCTGCTGGAAAATCATCCGATCTTCCCCGAGCGCGCCAACATCACGCTCGCCCATATCGTCGATCCCCAGCACATCACCATCCGCACCTGGGAGCGCGGCGCCGGTCTGACCCGGGCCTGCGGTTCGGCGGCCTGCGCGACGGCGGTTGCGGCCGCACGCCTGAAGCGCGCCGAGCGCAAGGTCGAGATCACGCTGCCCGGCGGCAAGCTCGGCATCGAATGGCGTGAGCGCGACGACCATGTGCTGATGACGGGCACGGCGACCTTCGAATATGAAGGCAATTTCGATCCGGCGCTGTTTGCGCCGGTCGGCTGATGGCCGTCGACATCGTCACCTTCGGCTGCCGCCTCAACGCCTTCGAGGCCGAGGTGATCCGCAGCAAAGCGGAAGGCGCAGGCCTTTCCGACACCATCGTCATCAACAGCTGCGCCGTCACCAACGAGGCGGTGGCGCAGGCGCGTCAGTCGATCCGCAAGCTGAAGCGCGAGCGTCCCGAGGCGCGCATCGTCGTCACCGGCTGCGCGGCGCAGACGCAAAGCCAGATGTTCGCCGACATGGCCGAGGTCGACCGCGTCGTCGGCAATGACGACAAGATGCGCAGCGAAGCGTGGCGCGAGACGCGCGATGCGTTCGACATAGGTGCCAGCGAAAAGATCGCCGTCAGCGACATCATGGCTATCAGGGAGATGGCGCCGCATCTCATTGACGGCTTTGCCAGCGGCCTGCCGCGCGTGTTCGTGCAGGTGCAGAACGGCTGCGACCACCGCTGCACCTTCTGCATCATCCCGTTCGGCCGCGGCAATTCGCGTTCGGTGCCGATGGGCGCGGTGGTCGAGCAGGTGCGGGCATTGGCCGAGCGCGGCCATGCCGAGATCGTGCTGACCGGCGTCGATCTCACCAGCTACGGCGCTGATCTGCCCGGTGCGCCGAAGCTCGGCATGCTGACGAAGCAGATTTTGCGGCATGTGCCGGAGCTCAAGCGCCTGCGCATCTCTTCGATCGATTCGATCGAGGCCGATCATGACCTGCTCGATGCCATCACTGAGGATGCGCGCCTGATGCCGCATCTGCACTTGTCGCTGCAGTCAGGCGACGACATGATCCTGAAGCGCATGAAGCGGCGGCACTTGCGGAGCGATGCGATCGCCTTCTGCGACCAGGTGCGCCGCTTGCGCCCGGACATCGCCCTCGGCGCGGACATCATCGCGGGCTTTCCGACCGAGACAGAGGAGATGTTCTCGCGCTCGCTCGACCTCGTCGAAGAATGCGGCCTCACCTTCCTGCACGTCTTCCCCTATTCCCCGCGCCCCGGCACGCCCGCCGCGCGGATGCCGCAGGTTGCGGGCGGCGTGATCAAGGAACGCGCGAAGCGGCTGCGCGCAGCCGGCGAGGCGGCGCTGCGGCAGCGGCTGCAAGCGGAGATCGGCGCGACACGCGAGGTGCTGATCGAGAGCGAGGAGCAGGGCCGCACCGAGCATTATCTGCCGGTGGCGGTAGCGGGTGAGCGTGTGGGGAGTGTCGTGCCACGGATGATCACCGGCAGCGATGGCGAGCGGCTGACCACGTAATCTGCGGTCATCCCACAACTGCATCCCCAACGTCGTCCTGGCGAAAGCCAGGACCCATTACCCCAGGGCGTAGTTGTTGAATGCGATTGATAACCACCAGTCTTCGTCAAACCGAATTCGGTGGTAATGGGTCCTGGCTTTCGCCAGGACGACAGCGGAGAGCTTGGCACGCAGCGCGGGGCCTAACGCGCTCCTACGACGCCCGCACCTGCCAGAACCGCAGCGTCCGCCGCGCGTTCTCCGCGGTCATTTTCGCGAAATGTCCCTGCGCTTTGGCAAGGTCGGCCGGCTTCATCGCGCCGGTCGCAAAACGGCTTTCGAGCACGGCGGCCGTCGTTTCCCAGCTGAGCTGCGCCGCCTTGCATGGCACCAGGAGGCCGTCCTCGCGCAGGCTCTGCATCAGCGGACGGATCACCTCGACTGTCGATCCCGATAATGCCGCGAGGGCAGCGGCGGTCTCTTCATAGCGCCGCTGTCTGGCAAAGCCGAGCAGCGTTGCCTCGTTGAGCTGGCCGGTGGCCTTGAGGCCCGCGATGGCGCGCTTGGCGCCTTCGAAATCGCGGACGCCCGACATCTCGCGCTCGATGCCGACGGTGACGGCGGCGATCGCGCTCTGGATCTCCTCGAATAGATGCGGAGGCGCGCGCGACAACAGGCGCGTGCGCACCACATCCGTCGCCGAGCGCAGCAACTGCCGGCGCAGCTCCGACGGCAGGTCGATACGGACGCCGACGCTGACGGCGAGCTCGGGATCGCTTTCGGCCTGGCCGACGATGACGGCGAATCCGTTTCCGGAGACGCGCGCGCCGGGATTGGCCGCAAGCCGCCGGCTGACGCTGGGATAGCGCCGCGCCAGCAGCGCGTCGGTGACGACCTCCTTCAGCCACCAGCGGCCGGCCACCGCGAGCAGATGCGGCTCGCTTTTGCTGGAGGCGATCCTCACCAGCTCGCCATCGTCGAGACGCGCGGATTCCTGCAGCACGGGGCCGGCTATGCGGATCTCGTCATTGTTGGCGAGGCGGCGGATCACGGAGGGCGGCGCCTGCGCGATCGGCGCAAGCTGCATGCTGATCTCGGCCAGTGCCACGCGCGCACCCATGTCGGCAATCGCGCGCAGCTCGATGGAGCCGATCAGGCGCTCGAGCACGTCGTCGAACAGTGCGATCTGCTCGTCGCTGAAACTGCCGGCGGAGGACAGGAACAGGTCGGTGACGCGCCGCGCCGTTTCCAGGCCCTTTTCCGGCGAGCCGATCCGAAGTGCGGATTCGACCTCGTCGATGATCGATAGCTCGGCCTTGGGCATGACGCGCGGCTCGTCCTGAGCGGATTGACGGAAGCTTGTTCTAAGCGACCGTTATCATTAGAGGCGAGCACTGAACGTTTCGTAAACCATGGCCGATGGGAACGAGGTGCGGCCGGGTACGCGGTGCGCTCCCTCCCCCGTTTGCGGGGGAGGGTTGGGGAGAGGGTGTCTCCGCAACGGGACAATCCCCTAGAGGAGAGAGCCCTCACCCGCCGCGCTCTGCGAGCGCGTCGACCTCTCCCGCACGCGGGAGAGGTGAACGACAGCGACCCCTACTCCCCGTTCCACCCGCAGGCGCGGAGCTTCTCGTGCATGTGGGGCGGGGCGGGGGCCACCACGCGGACCGGCTCCTTGTTCCGGGAGATCGGCACCACGATCTCGCGGGAGTGCAGGTGCAGCCGCGGCTCGCCGAAGCGCGGACCGTTGCCGTAAATGTTATCGCCGAAGATCGGCCAGCCGCTCTCGGCCGAATGCACCCGCAACTGATGGGTCCGCCCGGTCACCGGTTCCATCGCGAGCCAGGTGAAACCGTCGCCCCGGCCCATCACCTTCCAGTTGGTGATCGCCTTCTGCCCGTCCGGATCCGGCTTCTGCCACCAGCCGCGCTCGGCATTGAGCCGGCCGAGCGGCATGTCGATCGTGCCTTCATCCTCAGTAGGGCCGCCCTCGGCCACGGTCCAATAGGTCTTGCCGATCTTGCCGTGCTTGAACAGCAGGCCCAGCGATGCGGTCGCCTTGCGATGGCGCCCGAGCACGAGGCAACCGGAGGTGTCCTTGTCCAGCCGGTGGGCCAGCACCGGCGGCCGCGGCAGGCCGAAGCGGAGCGCGTCGAAGGAATCCTCCAGATTGGCACCGCCCTTGGGGCCGCGATGCACCGGCAGGCCGGCCGGCTTGTCGATGATCAGCATCAACCCGTCGCGGTGGAGCACGCGGGCCAGGATTTCATCGGCGGTCAATTGGGGAACATCGAGCAATTGCAAGACTTTCGGTCAAGGCTTTCGTTTGCGAGCCGGAACGGCTAACACGCCACCATGAACGATACCACCTCCGAGACCCCCAAGCTGAGCTGGTGGCGCCGCCTGTCCAACGGGCTCAAGCGTACCTCGTCCTCGCTCGGGACAGCGGTCGCCGACCTCGTCACCAAGCGCAAGCTCGACCGAGCCATGCTCGACGACATCGAGGACGTGCTGCTGCGCGCCGATCTCGGTACTTCCGTCGCGGTGCGGATCGCGGACGCCGTCGGCACCGGGCGCTACGACAAGGCGATCTCGGCGGACGAGGTCAAGGACGTCGTCGCGACCGAGGTCGAGAAGGTGTTGTCGCCGGTGGCAAAGCCGCTCGAGATCGACGCGGCCAGGAAGCCGTTCGTCATTCTCGTCGTCGGCGTCAACGGTTCCGGCAAGACCACCACCATCGGAAAGCTCTCGCAAAAATTCGCCTCCGAAGGCCGCAAGGTGATGCTCGCCGCCGGCGACACGTTTCGTGCCGCCGCCATCGAGCAGCTCAAGGTCTGGGGCGAGCGGACCAAGACGCCGGTCATCGCCGGCGCGCAGGGCTCGGATTCGGCGAGCCTTGCCTTCAACGCGCTGACCGCGGCGAAGGAGCAGAACATCGACGTGCTCCTGATCGACACCGCCGGCCGCCTGCAGAACAAGGCCGAACTGATGAACGAGCTCGAAAAGGTCGTGCGCGTGATCCGCAAGGTGGATGACACTGCGCCGCATGCCGTGCTGCTGGTGCTGGATGCTACTGTCGGCCAGAACGCGCTGTCGCAGGTCGAGGCGTTCCATCGCACCGCCGGGGTCACCGGCCTCGTGATGACCAAGCTCGACGGCACCGCCCGCGGCGGCATCCTGGTGGCGCTTGCGGAGAAGTTCAAACTGCCGGTGCATTTCATCGGCGTCGGCGAAGGCGTCGACGATCTCGCGCCATTCACCGCACGCGATTTCGCCCGCGCCATCGCCGGAATCGAAAGCTAGAGATGGACAAGACCCAGCCGCATCCGCTGTTCAAGCTTGCGACCGAGCTCGGTCCGCTGCTCGTGTTCTTCTTCGTCAATGCGAAGTTCAATTTGTTCGCCGCGACCGGCGCCTTCATGGTCGCGATCGTCGCGGCGATGGCCGCCTCCTATGTGGTGACCCGCCACATCCCGATCATGGCGATCGTGACGGGCGTGATCGTGCTGGTGTTCGGCACGCTGACCCTGGTGCTGCACGACGAGACCTTCATCAAGGTCAAGCCGACCATCATCTACGGCCTGTTCGCCGCGATCCTCGGCGGTGGCCTGTTGTTCGGCCGCTCCTTCATCGCGGTGATGTTCGACCAGATGTTCAATTTGACGCCGCAGGGCTGGCGCATCCTCACGCTGCGCTGGGCGCTGTTCTTCGCTGGCATGGCGGTGCTGAACGAAATCGTCTGGCGCACCCAGAGCACGGATTTCTGGGTGAACTTCAAGGTGTTCGGCGTCACGCCGATCACGATGATCTTTGCGATTGCCCAGATGCCGCTGACCAAGCGCTACGGGATAGAGCCGGCGTCGCTGGAGACCAGCGAGGCCGAGGCGGGGGATGTGAGGAAGGGTTGACGGTCTCGTGTCCCGGACGCGCGAAGCGCGAGCCGGGACCCAGGCTCTCTCCAGCTGTGCCGTCGCGGTGACATGGGCCCCGGCTCTGCAGCGCACCGCTGAAGAAGCGCTGCGCTGCGTCCGGGGCAGGAGCGGTGTTAGGACCCCGCCGCCTTCAACGCCTTCTCCATCTGCGGCATCAGCACCGTCCGCAGATTGTCCGGCGTGATCGGCCCGACCAGCTTGTAGACGATCGTCCCCTCGCGCCCGACGACAAACGTCTCCGGTACGCCGTAGACGCCCCATTCGATCGAGGCGCGGCCGTTGGCGTCGACGCCGACGCGGCCGAACGGGTTGCCGTAGCGCCCGAGGAAGCGACGTGCGTTGTCGGCTGCGTCCTTGTAGTTGATGCCGACGAGCTGGAAGCGCTTGTCTTTTGCCAGTTCGGTCAGCAGCGGTGCTTCGTCATGACACGGCACGCACCAGGACGCCCAGACATTGACGAGGCTGACCTTGCCCTTGAAGGCGGCGGGGTCGAGCCCCGGCACCTGTGCGCCGTTGTCCTGCAATCCCTCGAGCTCCGGCAGCGTGGTCTGCGGCGCGGGCCGGCCGATCAGCGCAGAGGGAATCCGGGAGATATCGCCGCTGCCGAGCCGGAACCAGAACAGCACGGCGAGGCCGATGAAAGCGATCAGCGGCAGCACCATCAGGAAGGTGCGGCGCTGCGGCGCGCCGGAGGTCGATTGATCGCTCATGGCGCGTCCATAGCGCTTAGGCCCGAGCGGCGGGTGACGCCGCTACGGTCGAGCTCGCGCAAACGCTGCGTCTGGTTGCGATAGTCGAGCACGATCCAGCCGATCAGGATCACGACCACGAGGGCCGCAGCCGCATAGGACGTCACGATGAAAGATGCGTAGGGACCGAGCGACATGATCACGCCGCCCCTGTTGACGCGTTTTCTTGATGCGAACCGGTGCCCACCTCGTTCGAAAACGCGACGCGGCTCGCCTGCATCATCTGCAGCGAGCGGACGCGGCGGCGCAAGATCTCGTTGCGCATCGCCGCCAGATGCAGCGTGACGAACAGCAGCGTGAATCCGATCGCCATCACCAAAAGCGGAATCAGGAAGGACTTGTCGAGCGTCGAGCCGCCCATGCGCATCACCGAGGCCGGCTGGTGCAGCGTGTTCCACCAGTCGACCGAGAACTTGATGATGGGCAGGTTGATCGCGCCGACCAGCGTCAGCACCGCGGCGGCGCGTGCCGCGCGTGAGGGGTCGTCGACCGCGCGCCAAAGCGCCATCAGGCCGAGATACATCAGGAACAGGATCAGCACCGAGGTCAGCCGCGCGTCCCATTCCCAATAGGTGCCCCACATCGGCCGGCCCCACAGCGAGCCCGTGAGCAGTGCCAGGAAGGTGAAGCTGGCGCCGATGGGAGCCGCCGCCTTCGCGGCGACATCGGCGAGCGGATGCCGCCACACCAGCGTGCCGAGCGAGGCGATGCTCATCACGCCCCAGACGAACATCGACAGCCAGGCATTGGGCACGTGGATGAACATGATCTTGACGGTCGCGCCCTGCTGGTAGTCGTCGGGCGCGTAAGCGGATTGATAGAGGCCGATGGCGAGCAGGATGACGGTCGCACCCGCAAGCCATGGCAACACCCGCGTTGTCAGCGCGAGGAACCGCGTGGGGTTGGCGAGATCGATCAGCGTCATGGTATCCTGATAATCACCGGTTGATGCTCACGCAATCAGCATGAAAGCGCGCCACGAAAGTTGATCGGGGTCAAGGTCAGTCCAGTCCAACTCAATCCAGTCCATGCCGCAGGCTCGCCGCCGCTGCGAAGGGGCCGACCACGAGGCTGACCAGCGACAGCGCGCACAGGATCGAGAACGGCGCGCCGAACGTCATGGGACCGACGATCGCGGCCTGCGAGGCCGCAACGCCGAAGATCAGCACGGGAATCGACAGCGGCAGCACCAGCACGGCCATCAACAGCCCGCCGCGATGCAGCGTCACCGCCAGCCCGGCGCCGATCATGCCGGTGAAGGTCAGCGCCGGCGTGCCCGCCAGCAGCGTCAGCGCCACCGCGCTGGTCGCGACCATGTCGAGGTTCAGCAGCAGGCCGAGCACGGGGGTTGCGACAATCAGCGGCAGGCCGGCGGCCAGCCAATGCGCCAGCGCCTTGGCCGCGCAGGCGAGTTCCAGCGGGGTCCGGCTCATCGTGATCAGGTCGAGCGAGCCGTCCTCATGGTCGGCCATGAACAGCCGGTCCAGGGTGAGCAGGCTCGCCAGGAGCGCGCCGAGCCAGAGGATCGCCGGCCCCAGCCGCGACAGCAGCGCCAGGTCCGGCCCGACCGCGAACGGCATCAGCACCACCACGGTCAGGAAGAACAGCACCCCGATCAGCGCCCCGCCGCCGACGCGCAGCGCGATCCGGATGTCCCGGCGGATGAGGGCGGACAGGGCGGTCATGGAGTGCTCCCATCGTGCCCCAAGGGCGGTGCGCTCCCTCCCCCGCTTGCGGGGGAGGGTTGGGGAGAGGGTGTCACGACAACGAAGACTCCCCCAGAGATGAGAACCCTCACCCGGCGCCATAGCCGATGCAAAGCATCGGCGTTTTCAAGGAACGGCGGCCAAGGGCCGCCTATGCCGACCTCTCCAGCAAGCGGGAGAGGCGAGGGAGCCCGCGGCGACGGCTGCCTCCCGGGTGCGAGAGCTGCGCCCGGCCGCTTGGAAAGCTGAGGGTCGATCGGAATCACGCCGCACCCCCGATCCGCAGCTCCCGCGAATCGATCCCCAACGGCGCATGGGTCGCCGCGATGATCATGCCGCCGCGGGCGAGGTGCTCCCGCATCAGGCCGCCGAACATGTCCTGGCCGGCCACGTCCAGTGCGGTGGTCGGCTCGTCCAGCAGCCAGATCCGGCGCCTGATCGTGAGCAGCCGGGCCAGCGAGAGCCGGCGGCGCTGGCCGGCGGACAGGAAGGCGGCGGGCAGATGGGTGGCGTGGTCGAGGCCGACGGCCTCGAGGCTCGCGGCGGCGTCAGAACGCTCGCCGCCCAGAAAATCGGCCCAGAATGCCAGGTTTTCCTCGACGCTCAGCGCCGGCTTCAGGGCGTCGCGATGGCCGAGATAGTGGCACTGCTCCGGCAGCGTCATTTCGGCGTCGCCCCCGTCCAGTACGATCGTGCCGCCGGCCGGAACGAGCAGGCCTGCGATCAGGCGCAGCAGCGAGGTCTTGCCCGCGCCATTGCGGCCGACGACCGACAGGGCCTCGCCGGATGCGGCATGGAAGTCGAGCCCGGAAAACACCTCGCGCCCGCCGCGCACGCAGGCGACCCCGCGTCCGGACAGTTGCATCTTGGCTTGGTCCAGTCCGCTCAAAGCCAGGCCTCAGGAAATCTTGGGGTAGCGCATGGGAATTTTTGGCTCGGCAATTGCTGCGGCACGATTGTGGCTGTGGCGGTGCGGTTAGAAAGCTTCTATAAGCCCGGAACTACTTGATGCAGCAACTCAACCTGCCCCTGCAAGCGACCCAGCCTGCTACGCTGACGGTGTTAAAATACCCTGCCGGGTATAACTAACAATTGGGATTTCCTACATGACCTCGCTCGACAGCTTCAAATGCAAAAAGACCCTCAAGGTCGGCGCCAAGACCTATGTCTATTACAGCCTGCCCACGGCCGAGAAGAATGGTCTGAAGGGAATTTCGAAACTCCCCTATTCGATGAAGGTCCTGCTTGAGAACCTCCTGCGCAACGAGGACGGCCGCTCGGTCAAGAAGGAAGACATCGTCGCGGTGTCGAAGTGGCTGCGCAAGAAGTCGCTGGAACATGAGATCGCCTTCCGCCCGGCCCGCGTGCTGATGCAGGATTTTACGGGCGTTCCGGCCGTGGTCGACCTGGCTGCAATGCGAAACGCCATGCAGAAGCTCGGTGGTGACGCCGAGAAGATCAACCCGCTGGTGCCGGTCGATCTCGTCATCGACCACTCCGTGATCGTGAACTTCTTCGGCGACAACAAGGCCTTCGCCAAGAACGTCACCGAGGAATACAAGCAGAACCAGGAGCGCTACGAGTTCCTGAAGTGGGGCCAGAAGGCGTTCTCGAACTTCTCGGTCGTGCCGCCCGGCACCGGCATCTGCCACCAGGTCAATCTCGAATATCTCTCCCAGACGGTTTGGACCAAGAAGGAGAAGATGACGGTCGGCAAGAAGACCGGCACCTTCGAGGTCGCCTATCCCGACTCGCTGGTCGGCACCGACTCCCACACCACCATGGTCAACGGTCTCGCCGTGCTCGGCTGGGGCGTCGGCGGCATCGAGGCGGAAGCCTGCATGCTCGGCCAGCCGCTGTCGATGCTGCTGCCCAACGTCGTCGGCTTCAAGCTGAAGGGCGCGATGAAGGAAGGCGTCACCGCCACCGACCTCGTGCTGACCGTGACGCAGATGCTGCGCAAGCTCGGCGTCGTCGGCAAGTTCGTCGAGTTCTTCGGCCCCGGCCTCGACAATCTCTCGGTCGCCGACAAGGCGACCATCGCCAACATGGCGCCTGAATACGGCGCGACCTGCGGCTTCTTCCCGGTCGACGCCGCCGCGATCGACTACCTCAAGACCTCCGGCCGCGCCGCGCCGCGCGTCGCGCTGGTGCAGGCCTATGCGAAGGCGCAAGGGCTGTTCCGCACCGCCAAGTCGGCCGATCCGGTGTTCACGGAGACGCTGACGCTCGACCTCGCCGACGTCGTGCCCTCGATGGCCGGCCCGAAGCGTCCCGAAGGCCGTATCGCGCTGCCCTCGGTCGCCGAAGGTTTTTCGGTCGCGCTCAGCAGCGAGTACAAGAAGGCCGAGGAGCCGGAGAAGCGCTTTGCGGTCGAGGGCAAGGACTTCGAGATCGGCCATGGCGACGTCGTGATTGCCGCCATCACCTCCTGCACCAACACCTCGAACCCGAGCGTCTTGATCGGCGCGGGCCTGCTCGCGCGCAACGCGGCTGCGAAGGGCCTCAAGGCAAAACCGTGGGTGAAGACCTCACTCGCCCCGGGCAGCCAGGTCGTCGCGGGCTATCTCGCCGATTCCGGTCTGCAGAAGGATCTCGACAAGGTCGGCTTCAACCTGGTCGGCTTCGGCTGCACCACCTGCATCGGCAATTCCGGTCCGCTGCCGGAGGAGATCTCGAAGTCGATCAACGACAACGGCATCGTCGCCGCCGCCGTGCTGTCCGGTAACCGCAACTTCGAAGGCCGCGTCTCGCCGGACGTGCAGGCGAACTATCTGGCCTCGCCGCCGCTGGTCGTCGCCCACGCGCTCGCGGGCAGCGTGACCAAGAACCTCGCGGTCGAGCCGCTCGGCGAAGGCAAGGACGGCAAGCCGGTGTACCTCAAGGACATCTGGCCGACGACCAAGGAGATCAACGCCTTCATGAAGAAGTTCGTGACCGCGTCGATCTTCAAGAAGAAGTATGCCGACGTGTTCAAGGGCGATACCAACTGGCGCAAGATCAAGACGGTCGAGAGCGAGACCTATCGCTGGAACATGTCTTCGACCTATGTGCAGAACCCGCCCTATTTCGAAGGCATGAAGAAGGAGCCGGAGCCGGTCACCGACATCGTCGAGGCGCGCGTCCTCGCCATGTTCGGCGACAAGATCACCACCGACCACATCTCGCCGGCCGGTTCGATCAAGCTCACCTCGCCCGCAGGCAAGTATCTCAGCGAGCACCAGGTGCGTCCCGCCGACTTCAACCAGTACGGCACGCGTCGCGGCAACCATGAAGTCATGATGCGCGGCACCTTCGCCAACATCCGCATCAAGAACTTCATGCTCAAGGGTGCTGACGGCAACATTCCGGAAGGCGGCCTCACCAAGCACTGGCCCGACGGCGAGCAGATGTCGATCTACGACGCCGCGATGAAGTACCAGCAGGAGCAGGTGCCGCTGGTCGTGTTCGCCGGCGCCGAATACGGCAACGGTTCCTCGCGCGACTGGGCTGCGAAGGGCACCCGTCTGCTCGGCGTTCGCGCCGTGATCTGCCAGAGCTTCGAGCGCATCCACCGCTCCAACCTGGTCGGCATGGGCGTGCTGCCGCTGACCTTCGAGGAAGGCACATCCTGGTCGTCGCTCGGCCTGAAGGGCGACGAGAAGGTCACGCTGCGCGGCCTCGTCGGCGACTTGAAGCCGCGCCAGAAGCTGACGGCGGAGATCGTCTCCGGCGACGGTTCGTTGCAGCGCGTTTCGCTGCTCTGCCGCATCGATACGCTGGACGAGCTCGACTACTACCGGAACGGCGGCATTCTGCACTACGTGCTGCGCAAGCTCGCGGCCTAAGCGCGAATTTGTGAACGGTGGCTCACTGCGACGTGAGTAGAAGGTTAAACGAAGGCGGCCTATCACAAGGCCGCCTTCGCGCGTTTGCGGCATGTTTTGGATGGGCCCATCCGGCGGAAAATCGGCTTGGCACGGTTTCCTGGATGGTTGAGCATGCCGCGCCCCGTAAGACTACGGTGACCATCAATCGATAAGATTCCCCCTCCCACGAGCTTTGGTGTGCGGCGTTCGACATGACAACAATGACGGCTTCTCATCTGATTTCACGTTGGTCCGGCGCCCTCTGGTCGGGAGCACTCGGCATCTGTGCAATCGTCGCCGTCATCCGTCCCGCTCACGCCGATCCCCGCGCCGTTGTCGAATTGTTCACCTCGCAGGGCTGCTCGTCCTGCCCGCCCGCCGACAAGATCATCGGCGACCTCTCCAGCGACCCCTCGATCATCGCGCTGAGCATGCCGATCGATTATTGGGATTATCTCGGCTGGAAGGACACGCTGGCGGATTCGCGTTTCTCTGCACGGCAGCGTGCCTATTCACGCATGCGCGGTGACCGCGAGGTCTACACGCCGCAAGTCGTGGTGAATGGCTCGACGCATGTCATCGGCAGCGATCGCGCCGGCATCGAGAGCGCGATCGGCAAGACCGACAAGGGCACCGGCGTGATGAGCGTTCCGGTGACGATGTCGCTCGCGGGCAAGCAGATCAACGTCTCGGTCGCCGCGAGCAATGAGCCGGCGGCCTCGCATGGCGAGGTCTGGATCTGCTCGATCGCCAAGTCGGTCCCGATCGCGATCGCCAAGGGCGAAAATCGCGGGCAGCAGATCACCTACCACAACGTGGTGCGCAACCTGCTCAAGGTCGGCGACTGGAACGGCCGTGCCGAAAGCTGGACCGTGCCGATCGAGAACCTCACGCGCGATGGCGTCGACGGCGCGGTGGTCTACGTGCAGGACGGCAGCCGCGAG
Organism: Bradyrhizobium huanghuaihaiense; assembly: GCF_007830635.1. Taxonomy (GTDB): domain Bacteria; phylum Pseudomonadota; class Alphaproteobacteria; order Rhizobiales; family Xanthobacteraceae; genus Bradyrhizobium; species Bradyrhizobium huanghuaihaiense. The sequence goes on from NZ_VLLA01000001.1 coordinate 682,747, forward strand.
AAGCCGGGCCCGATGCTCGGCGCGGCGTACACGTCGCTGCACTGATTCGAATTTCTCTCTAGCGTCGAATTCGCTCTAACGCCTCATGGTGAGGAGCGCGCTCTTGCGCGTCTCGAACCATGCAAGGCCCCGCTGCTGCATCCGGGCCTCGATCCTTCGAGACGCCGCGCGAAGAGCGCGGCCCTCAGGACGAGGGGAGAGAGTGTGCCTGGCGGTCGGGAGAAATGGTCGCGTCCGGAAACGTCCGGGCACAAACAAAAAAGGACCAACTCGCGTTGGCCCTCCTTGTCGCGCGTACAGACCCGATCCTGTTCGACCCCGGGGGGCTGGGGGCTGAGGAATCCGGAACCGAAAGGACCGGGTCAACGCACATCAGTCTTTTCGCAATGCAGGGCGGCAGGCGCTGGGCGGAAAAGCGGCGAGACTAAGATTCTTGAGCACGATCCCGTGACGGTTCGTCGCGACAGAGTTCCACCCCTGCGTGTGGCCTGGTTCGTACCCGATTCCACCGGTTGAGCCACAAGTCTCTCTGGGCTTTGTCCCGGGTTCCATCGAGAGCCCTTGCGGAGGACGGCGGTTGGCGCGATCATGCAACTGTCATGATCCGCGGTTCCGGGGACGGTTTTCGCGGACGCGGTCATGTTGCGCGACGAGGAGGCGCTTCTCATGAGCCTGATGCCGGAGGATGCCGATCCGAGCGGGCAGCGCGCGGCGGCGCGTCCCGCCGCTACGAACGCGCAACCGAACCGGGTGACCTTCAACCGGCTCGAGCTGCATCGTATTCTCAATCTCTATGGCCGCATGGTTGCCGACGGCGAGTGGCGCGACTACGCCATCGACTTCCTCAGGGATCGCGCGGTGTTCTCGGTCTATCGCCGCGCCTCGGAAGTGCCGATCTATCGTATCGAGAAGGATCCGCGCCTCGCACGCAAGCAGGGCATGTACAGCGTGATCTCGGCGACGGGCCTGATCCTGCGCCGCGGCCACGAGCTCGACCGCGTGTTGCTGGTGATCGATCGCAAGCTGGCGGTGGTATAGCCACACGGACAGTGCCGTAGGGTGGGCAAAGGCGCAAAGCGCCGTGCCCACGTCCTTTTTCCATCGCCGCAGATGGTGGGCACGCTCCGCTTTGCCCACCTTACGGCACCGGTGATTTGGCGAGACCTCGTAGCCCGGATGAGCGAAGCGACATCCGGGTCTTTGCTTGCCGTGTTCCCGGGTATCGCTGCGCTCACCCGGGCTACGGGACTGCCCTACTTTGTTGGCACGCTCCGCGCGCCCTCGCCGAGGTCGCGCTGCATCATCACCGTATCGAGCCAGCGGCCGAATTTCAGCCCGACATTGGGATGCGTGCCGATCATCTTGAAGCCGCCCCTGGTGTGCACGCCGATCGAGCCGGCATTGGCGGAATCGCCGATCACCGCGATCATCTGGCGGAAGCCGCGCGCCTCGCATTCGGTGATCAGCCGCTCCAGCAGCTTTGAGCCGACGCCGCGGCGGTGGAAGGAGGGATCGAGATAGATCGAGTTCTCCACCGTGAAGCGGTAGGCCGGCCGCGGCCGGTAGGCGCCGGCATAGGCGTATCCGGCCACGCGCCCGTCGAGGATCGCGACGAAATAGGGATAGCCGCCGTCGACCAGCGCGCGATAGCGGCGCGTCATCTCGGCAAGGTCGGGCGGTTCCAGCTCGAACGTCGCCGTGCCCTCGCGGACGGCCTGCTGGTAGATGGCGGTGATGGCGGGAAGGTCGGCCTCGATGGTGGGCCTGATTTCAGGTGCGGACATGGGGGAAGATTAGAGCCTTCCGGAGACTGCTGGAAGAGGCTGTTCCGCCTCCACACCCGTCATTGCGAGCGCAGCGAAGCAATCCAGAAATGCATCCGTGGAGGGACCTCTGGATTGCTTCGTCGCAAGGGCTCCTCGCGCAATGACGAGGAGAGACCGCCCTGGTAGCCCGGATGGAGCGCAGCGCAATCCGGGGCCGCCGCATCCGCGGACCCGACGTTCCCGGATTGCGCTGCGCTCCATCCGGGCTACGGGACGCACCCGCCCCAAACAAAAACCCCGGCCTCTCGGCCGGGGTTCATGTCCGTTCTCTCGTCTCAGAGCTTAGTCGCGCTGGCCGAGGAGCTGTAGGAGCAGCGTGAACAGGTTGATGAAGTTCAGGTACAGCGACAGCGCGCCGGTGATGGCCGCACGCTCTGCGATGTCACCGCCGGCCGAGGCGTAGCCGTAGATGTAGTCGTTCTTCAGCCGCTGCGTATCCCAGGCGGTGAGGCCCGCGAACACCAGCACGCCGACCACCGACACGATGAACTGCAGCATCGAGCTCGCCAGGAACAGGTTCACCAGGCTCGCGATGATGATGCCGATCAGGCCCATGAACAGGAACGAGCCCATGCCGGTCAGGTCACGCTTGGTGGTGTAGCCGTAGAGGCTGAGCGCACCGAAGGTCGCCGCGGTGATGAAGAACACCCGCACGATCGAGGTGTGGGTGAACACCAGGAAGATCGACGACAGCGAGATGCCCATCAGCGCCGAGAACACCCAGAACAGGATCTGGGCGGTCGAGGGGGCGAGGCGGTTGATGCCCGCCGAGATCACGAACACCATCGCAAGCGGCGCGAGCATGAACAGCCACTTCAGGGGGCTGACGAACATCGCGTAGCCGAACGGCGTCAGGAACAGCTTGCCAACGCGGACGGCGTCCGCCGTCGGGACGTCGGTCACGGCGGCCATGTAGACGCCGAGCGCGGCAAGGCCCGTGATGGCGAGGCCAATGCTCATGTAATTGTAGATGCGCAGCATATAAGCGCGCAGGCCGGCATCGACCGTCGCGGCGTCGACACGCCCGGCGGCCCTGCCGAAAGGAGAAGCGTAGTTACGGTCTAGGTCCGACATGGTCGAATTCCCGTTGGTTGGCCGGTCCGGCATGAGGGTCGCCATGCCTCCGGTTCGTCAAACTCTATCTCGGATACCGCTGCCTGCCGACTAAATTTTGGCTAACAATCGGGGCTCCGAACCCATTCGATATGTGGGAAACTAACACATTCGCCGCAACCGTCCACGCGCGGCTGAATGTCGCCCTTGGCTGCAATCCAGACGGGCGGCCGTGGTTAATCGCAGGAATCGTGCGATTTTGCTACCGCACGGCTGCCCGCTACCATTTGTCACAAATTCCGCAACACCGTGGCGGGCTTTTTGTTCAACGCCAGCAGCGTGCCGGCGAGCCCGAGCCCGACCGTGACGATCAGGGCGGCCGCCACCACGCCCGCCGCGCTGCCGGCCTGCCAGACGAAGCTGAGCGTCATCAACCGCGTCACGATCATCCAGGCCGCGATACTGCCGGCGATCACGCCGAACACGGCGGTGGCGAGCCCGATCAGGAGGTATTCGAGCGCATAGGCGCCGAGCAGCCGCAGGCGCGTCGCGCCCAGGGTCTTCAGGATTACCGCATCGTAGACACGGTGACGGTGGCCGGCGGCGAGCGCCCCGCCCAGCACCAGGATCGCCGAGATCAGGGTCACGGCGCTGGCGCCGCGGATCGCCAGCGCCAGATTGGTCACGACCGAGCCGACCGTCTCCATCACCTCGCGCACGCGCACGCTCGTCACCATGGGGTAGGCGTCGGCCACCTGCTTGATGATCTTGCCGTCGCCGGCGGCATCGCCGCCCGTCTCCGTCAGCGTCGCGATATGGGTGTGGGGCGCGCCCTTGAAGGCGTTGGGCGAGAACACCAGCACGAAATTGATGCCCATCCCCTGCCAGTCGATGTTGCGCAGATTGCTGATCTTCGCAGGGATGTCGCGGCCGAGCACGTTGACCACGACCTCGTCGCCGAGCTTGAGGCCGAGCCCGTCGGCGATCTTCTTCTCCATCGAGACCAGCGGCGGGCCGGAATAGTCCGCGCTCCACCACTCGCCCTCGACCACCTTGGAGCCCTTCGGCAGCTCGGCGGTGTAGGTCAGGCCGCGGTCGCTCTGCAGCACCCATTCGGAATCGGTGGTGGGCTTGAGCTCTTCGGCGCGCACGCCGCGCGCGGCGACGATGCGCCCGCGCAGCATCGGCACGTCCTCGACCTTCGCGCCCGGCGCGATCTGGCGCAGATAGAAGTCGAACTGCTCGGCCTGCGTGCTCGGGATGTCGATGAAGAAGAACGACGGAGCGCGGTCGGGCAGCGCCGCGAGGAACTGCCGGCGCAGATTGCCGTCGATCTGGGTGATGGTGACGAGCACGGCGAGCCCGAGACCCAGCGACAGCACGACCGAGGGCGTCAGCGCGCCGGGACGATGGATGTTGGCGACCGCCAGCCGCAGCATCGGCAGCCGCGACCGCGGCAGCCGCCGCGCGATTGTCATCAGCAGAGCGGCGATGCCGCGCAGCAGGGCGAACACGACGACGGAGGAGGCCACGAACACCGCGGCGATGCGCTTGTCGAACGAGAGCCCGATCACGACCGCGACGAGCAGGGCGATCACGACCCCCATGAATACGAGATAGCCGAGGCGCGGCCGGTGCCATTCGGAGCTGATGGTGTCGCGGAACAGCGCCGCCACCGGCACGTCATGCACGCGCCCGAGCGGCCACAGGCCGAAGGCGAGCGCGGTCAAAAGGCCATAGACGAAGGACAGCGCGAGCTCGTCGGCATGCACGGCCGGCACCACCGGCAGCGGCAGCAGTTTTCCGAACAGCCCGACGATGGCGAAGGGCATGGCGGCGCCGAGCGCGAGGCCAATCACCGAGCCGATCGCGGCGAGCAGGAGAACCTGCGCCAGATAAATCCCGAACACATCGCGGCCCGTGGCGCCGACCGCCTTGAAGGCCGCGATCACCTCAAGCTTGCGGTCGATATGACTCTTGACGGCGTTGGCGACGCCGACGCCGCCGACCAGCAGCGCGGCGAGGCCGACCAGCGTCAGGAACTGGGTGAAGCGGCTGATGTTGCGCTCCAGCTGCGGCGAGGCGTTGGAGCGGCTGCGGATCTCCCAGCCGGCCTGTGGCGCCGCGCTGCGCGCGTCCGCGATGAAGGCCTCAGTGGCGCGCTCGTTGTTGGCGGTGTCGGGCAGCTTCACCCGGTAGACCCAGCGCACCAGGCTGCCGGGCTGGATCAGTCCGGTGGCACGCAGGCCGGCCTCGCTGATCAAAAAGCGCGGGCCGAAGCCGATGCCGCCGGCGAGCTTGTCGGGCTCGGCCTCGACGGTCGAGCGGATCTGGAAGGTCGCAGATCCAATGGTGACGCGGTCGCCGGTCTTGAGCGAAAGCCGTGCCAGCAGCGTCGGATCGGCGGCGGCGCCGTATGCGCCGTCACGCATCGCGAGCAGGTCGGACATCGGCAGTGGCGGCGCCAGCGTCAGTTGTCCCAGCATCGGGTAGGTGTCGTCGACCGCCTTCATCTCGACCAGCGCGAGCTTGCCGTCGGCCGAGCGCGCCATGCCGCGCAGCGTCGCGGCGGTCGAGACGGTGCCGCGCGAGCGCAGGAAGGCGACTTCCTCCGGCTTGGCCTCGCGCTGGAACAGCACGAACGACACGTCGCCGCCGAGCAGCGTGCGGCCCTCGCGGGCGAGGCCGTCGGACAGGCTCGCCGAGACCGAGCCGACGCCGGCGATAGCCATCACGCCGAGCGCGATGCAGGCGATGAAGACGTAGAAGCCGCGCAGGCCGCCGCGCAATTCGCGCAGCGCGTAGCGCAGCGACAGTGCGACGGCGTTCGGCTTCGCGAACGGTTCGGCAGCAGCGCTCATGCGGGCGCAGACTGCGTGTCGATGCGCCCGGAGCGCAGACGGATGACGCGATCGCAGCGATGCGCCAGCGAGGAATCGTGCGTCACCAGCACCAAGGTCATGCCGCGCTCGGCATGCTTGGTGAAGAGCAGGTCGACGATCTGCTTTCCAGTGGCCTCATCCAGATTGCCGGTCGGCTCGTCCGCGACGAGGATGGCGGGATCGGGCGCCAGCGCACGGGCGAGCGCGACGCGCTGCTGCTCGCCGCCGGAGAGCTGCGTCGGATAGTGATGCAGGCGATCGCCGAGGCCGACCGATTGCAGCTCCTCTGCCGCGCGCTTGGCAGCGTCGGGATTGCCGGCGAGCTCGAGCGGCACGGCGACGTTCTCCAGAGCCGTCATGGTCGGGATCAGATGGAAGGACTGGAAGACGATACCGACCTGGCGGCCGCGGAAGCGGGCCAGCGCGTCCTCGTCGAGGGCATTGAAAGGCGTGCCATTGACCACCACCTCTCCGCTATCAGGACGCTCCAGCCCCGCCATCACCATCAGCAGCGTGGATTTGCCCGAGCCTGACGGGCCGATCAGGCCGATCGTCTCGCCCGGGGCGACGCGCAGGCTGATATCCTTGAGGATGTGAACGCGTGCCGCGCCCGTGCCCAATGAGAGATTGACGTTGGAGATGGCGATGGTGTCCATCGCGGTCGTGGCGAGCGAAGAGGAATAGGTGTCCATGGTCCGGTCATATGGCAACTCCGATAGCGCGGTCGAGAGGCGTTACGGATTGTTCATGCACATAGCCGTGTTGGTGCTCGCCTTGATGACAATTGCGAACCCGGCTTGGGCGGACGCGACAAAGCCGGTCAAGCTTGTCGTTCTCGGCGATTCCTTGAGCGCGGGTCTTGGCCTCCCGGCCCAGGAGGCGTTCCCCCAAAAACTCCAAAAAGCCTTGCAGGCCAAAGGCATAGCGGTCGACATGACCAATGCCGGGGTGTCCGGCGATACCACCTCCGGCGGCCGCGACCGGCTCGACTGGTCGGTCCCCGACGGAACCGACGGCGTCATCGTCGAGCTCGGCGCCAACGACGCGCTGCGCGGCATCGATCCCGCCCTGACGCGCACGGCGCTGACCGACATCGTGCAGCGGCTCAAGGCGCGCAAGATTCCAGTGATGCTCTGCGGCATGCTGGCGCCGCCGAATTACGGCGCCGACTACGCGGCGCGCTTCAATTCGATTTATCCGGATCTGGCCAAGCAATTCGGCGTGCCGCTCTATCCGTTCTTCCTCGAGGGCGTTGCGGCCGACGCCAAGCTCAACCAGGCCGACGGCATCCATCCGACCGCGGCCGGCGTCGACATCATCGTCGGCAACATCATGCCCACGGTGGAGGCATTCATTGGCACGATAACCGAGCAACGGCGTTGAAAAGCAGGCAACGCTAACCCTAATTCCCAGGGTTTTCACGGGGTGGGCCGCGCGATGCTTCGCAGAGTCACACAACTGCGATAGGAATCAGGGTACCGGTGATTCGTCGCCGGCTCTAATTTGGATATGGTTCTGCTTCAGGGCTGTACCCAAGCATCGGGAGTGCTGAACGATGCCGCGTTTGTTCACTGGTCTGGAAATTCCGGCCGAAATCGGCCAGTCGCTTTCCAACTTGAGGGGCGGCCTTCCCGGCGCCCGGTGGATCGATCCCGAAAATTATCACGTCACTCTGCGCTTCATCGGCGATATCGACGGCCTCTACGCCAACGAGATCGCCTCGATGCTGTTTCGCGTCGACCGCAAGCCGTTCGAGGTGAAGGTGCAGGGGCTGACCAGCTTCGGCGGCCGCAAGCCGCGCGCGGTGGTCGCCACCATCGCGCCGAGCAAGCCGCTGATGGAATTGCAAGCCGAGCTCGAACGCATGATGCAGCGGATCGGTCTTGATCCCGAGGGGCGCAAGTTCATCCCGCACGTGACGCTCGCCCGGCTGCACGACGCCTCCGACCGCGACGTCGCCGACTATCTGTCGCTGCGCGGCTACTTCCCGAGCAAGGCGTTCATGGCCGAACGCTTCGTGCTGTTCTCCTCGCGCGCATCGACGGGCGGCGGCCCCTATGTCGTCGAGGACGCCTACGAGCTGTGTGAGTAGCTCCGCTCTCGTGCCCCGGCCGTAGGGCCGGGGCTCAGCGTTCCGCGATGAACGAAATAGTGGGTCCCGGCTCTGCGCAGCAGCGTTACACGCTGCAGCGCGTCCGGGACACGGAACGCATAGCGCCCCGCACCAATTCACGGCTTGCAATTTCCGCCCATCTCTGGCCGTAAGGGGCCATGCTCTCCACCCAAAATTCCTCATTTCGTGAGGCATACCAGGCCGAGATCGCGTCCGGCGCGATCGAGCCGGATGCCGCGCAGGCCGAGGTCGCCGAGGCCTATGCGGCGCTCGACCAGCGCCTCGCGGCTTACAAGCCCGCGCGCAAGCAGGGCCTGCTCAGCCGCTTGTTCAGCAGCGACAAGGACGAAGCGCCGCGCGGGCTCTACATCCATGGCGAGGTCGGCCGCGGCAAGACCATGCTGATGGATCTGTTCTTCCAGCACTCCTCGGTCGAGCACAAGCGCCGCGCGCATTTCCACGAATTCATGGCGGATGTGCACGAGCGCATCTACGACTATCGCCAGGGCATCGCGCGCGGCGAGATCGCCGACGGCGACGTCATCGTGCTGACGGCGACGGCGATCTTCGAGGAGAGCTGGCTGCTCTGCTTCGACGAATTCCACGTCACCGACATTGCGGATGCGATGATCCTGGGACGCCTGTTCGCAAAGCTGTTCGAGCTCGGCACCGTCGTGGTCGCGACCTCCAACGTCGCGCCCGACGATCTCTACAAGGGCGGTCTCAACCGCTCGCTGTTCCTGCCCTTCATCAAGCAGATCACCGACCACATGGACGTCGCGCGGCTCGATGCGCGCACCGACTTCCGGCTGGAGAAGCTGCAGGGCGTGCCGATGTGGCTGACGCCGGCCGATGGAGATGCGGATGCCGCGCTCGACCGCGCCTGGTCGAAAATGTCGGGCGGCGCCAAATGCAGGTCGCGCGACATCTCGATCAAGGGCCGCATCCTGCACGTGCCGTGCTCGGCCCATGGCGTGGCGCGGTTCTCCTTCGCCGATCTCTGCGAGAAGCCGCTCGGTGCCTCCGACTATCTCAGGCTGGCGCACGACTATCACACCATCCTGGTCGACCATATTCCAGTGATGGACTTCTCCCAGCGCAACGCCGCCAAGCGCTTCATCACGCTGATCGACACGCTCTATGACAATGCCGTGAAGCTGATGGCCTCGGCCGACGCCAACCCGATCTCGCTCTACCTCGCCACCGAGGGCAATGAGGCCATGGAGTTCAAGCGGACCGCGTCGCGCCTGATCGAAATGAGCTCGGAATCCTATCTGGCGCTGCCTCACGGCCGCAAGGATTCCACCGCCAGCGGCTCCACCAAGGGCCTGGTGGAGACTTAAGTCCTATTCCCGTCGAAGGTACCGCTGTCATTCCGGGGCGCGACGAAAGTCGCGAGCCCGGAATCCATAACCACGATCGGGAGTATGGATTCCGGGCTCGTCGCTTCGCGACGCCCCGGAATGACCGAGCTGCGCTTGTATACGCGCCAAGCCCGACAAATGGGCATCCACCGACTTGAACGGGCGAAGCGAAAGGGATAACCACCCATCAGTTTTCCCTCCTTCGGATGTCTAAAGGACAGGTTCACATGGCGCGCGACAAGATTGCTTTGATTGGCTCCGGTCAGATCGGCGGAACGCTGGCTCACCTCATCGGCCTGAAAGAACTGGGCGACGTCGTGATGTTCGACATCGCCGAGGGCGTGCCGCAGGGCAAGGCGCTCGATATTGCGCAGTCCTCGCCGGTCGACGGCTTCGACGCCCACTACACCGGTGCGAACTCCTACGAAGCGCTCGACAACGCCAAGGTCTGCATCGTCACCGCCGGCGTGCCGCGCAAGCCCGGCATGAGCCGCGACGACCTCCTCTCCATCAACCTCAAGGTCATGGAGCAGGTCGGAGCCGGCATCAAGAAGTACGCTCCCGACGCCTTCGTCATCTGCATCACCAACCCGCTCGACGCGATGGTCTGGGCGCTGCAGAAGGCTTCGGGCCTGCCGCACAAGAAGGTCGTCGGCATGGCCGGCGTGCTGGACTCGGCGCGCTTCCGCTACTTCCTGGCCGACGAATTCAACGTCTCCGTTGAAGACGTCACCGCCTTCGTGCTCGGCGGCCACGGCGACACCATGGTGCCGCTGGTGAAGTACTCCACCGTCGCCGGCATCCCGCTGCCCGACCTCGTCAAGATGGGCTGGACCTCGCAGGCGCGCCTCGACGAGATCGTCGACCGCACCCGCAATGGCGGCGCCGAGATCGTCAACCTGCTCAAGACCGGCTCGGCGTTCTACGCCCCGGCCGCGTCCGCGATCGCGATGGCCGAGAGCTATCTGCGTGACAAGAAGCGCGTGCTGCCCTCGGCCGCCTACCTCAACGGCGAATACGGCGTGAAGGACATGTATGTCGGCGTGCCCGTCGTGATCGGCTCCAAGGGCGTCGAGCGCGTCGTCGAGATCGAGCTCGCCGGCAAGGACCGCGAGGCCTTCGACAAGTCGGTCGGCGCCGTACAGGGCCTGGTCGACGCCTGCAAGAAGATCGCCCCCGATCTTCTCGGCCGCTAAGGCACCAACAATACCCCGCCGAAGATCGAAAACCGGTCTTCGGCGGTTTCACTTCCGGACCCCTGCTTGACCGGGGCGGGTTCCGGTCCAAGCCGTCCAGATTTCGATGTCAAAGAATCCGGGTTGCAGTTCCTGTGGTATATGGTATGCCAGCCACAAGACTGAGGTGGGCCCAAGAGGTCACCGCCCGCGGGTTCAGGGAGCGACCATATGAATATCCATGAATATCAGGCCAAAGCGCTGCTGGGTGAGTTCGGCGTGCCGATCTCCAAGGGCGTCCCGGTCCTCAAGGCCGCAGACGCGGAAGCCGCCGCCAAGGCGCTGCCGGGTCCGGTCTATGTGGTGAAGAGCCAGATCCATGCCGGCGGCCGCGGCAAGGGCAAGTTCAAGGAAGCCTCGGCCGGCGACAAGGGCGGCGTCCGCATCGCCAAGTCGGCCGCGGAGGTCTCCGAATTCGCCAAGCAGATGCTCGGCGCAACCCTCGTGACGATCCAGACCGGCCCCGCCGGCAAGCAGGTCAACCGCCTCTACATCGAGGACGGCTCGGACATCGACAAGGAGTTCTACCTCTCGCTCCTGGTCGACCGCGAAACCTCGCGCGTCTCCTTCGTCGTCTCGACCGAAGGCGGCGTCAACATCGAGGACGTCGCGCACAACACCCCCGAGAAGATCGTGACCTTCTCGGTCGATCCCGCCACCGGCATCATGGGCCATCACGGCCGCACGGTTGCGAACGCGCTGAAGCTCTCCGGTGATCTCGCCAAGCAGGCCGAGAAGCTCACCGCGCAGCTCTACGCGGCCTTCGTCGCCAAGGACATGTCGATGCTGGAGATCAACCCGCTGGTCGTGACCAAGCAGGGCCAGCTCCGCGTGCTCGACGCCAAGGTGTCGTTCGACGACAACGCGCTGTTCCGTCACCCCGAGGTGCTCGCGCTGCGCGACGAGACCGAGGAAGACGCCAAGGAGATCGAGGCGTCCAAGTACGACCTCAACTACGTCACCCTCGACGGCAACATCGGCTGCATGGTCAACGGCGCCGGTCTCGCCATGGCGACGATGGACATCATCAAGCTCTACGGCATGGCGCCGGCGAACTTCCTCGACGTCGGCGGCAGCGCCAGCAAGGAGAAGGTCGCGGCCGCGTTCAAGATCATCACCGCCGACCCCAACGTGAAGGGCATCCTGGTCAACATCTTCGGCGGCATCATGAAGTGCGACGTGATCGCCGAGGGCGTCACGGCTGCGGTTCGTGAAGTCGGCCTCAGCGTGCCGCTGGTGGTTCGCCTCGAAGGCACCAATGTCGAACTCGGCAAGAAGATCATCCGTGAATCCGGCCTGAACGTGGTGCCGGCCGACAATCTCGACGACGCCGCGCAGAAGATCGTGAAGGCCGTCAAGGGAGGCTAACGCCATGGCCCAGGACCATCTCGCCGCATCATCTCCGCTCCCCGAGCACACGCGCCTCGCCGCGTTCGCCGGCGAATGGGATGGTGAGGAGATGGTCTTCCCGTCGCGCTGGAACGCGGGCGGGCCGGCCACCTCTCACGTCGTCGCGCGCATGGACCTCAATGGATTCTATCTGATCCAGGACGCGGTGCAGATGCGCGACGGCAAGCAGAGCTTTGCCACCCACGGCCTCTTCACCTTCGACCGCGACGACCGGACCTACAAATTGTTCTGGTACGACTCGCTCGGTTACACGCCGCCCTCGCCCGCCTCCGGCGGGTGGGTCGGCAAGACCCTGACGCTGGTGCGCGGCTCGCTCCGCGGCAATGCGCGCCACGTCTACGAGATCATCAATGAGGATTCCTACTCGTTGAAGATCCAGTTCTCGCCGGACGCGGAAGGCTGGGCTGACGTCCTCACCGGCGTCTACCGCCGCATCCACTGACCCCTTTCACTCTGTTAGTTTCGCGAAAGCAGACCTCATGTCCATCCTGATCGACAAGAACACCAAGGTCATCTGCCAGGGCTTCACCGGCAAGAACGGCACCTTCCATTCCGAGGCCGCGATGGCCTACGGCACCAAGATGGTCGGCGGCACCTCGCCGGGCAAAGGCGGCTCGACGCATCTGGGCCTGCCGGTGTTCGACACCGTGCGCGATGCGCGTGAGAAGACCGGCGCCGATGCGTCGGTGATCTACGTGCCGCCGCCGGGCGCGGCGGACGCGATCTGCGAAGCCATCGACGCCGAGATCCCGCTGATCGTTTGCATCACCGAGGGCATTCCGGTCGTCGACATGGTGCGCGTGAAGCGCTCGCTGGCCGGCTCCAAGTCGCGCCTGATCGGGCCGAACTGCCCCGGCGTCATGACCGCCGGCGAGTGCAAGATCGGCATCATGCCCGCCAACATCTTCAAGACCGGCTCCGTCGGCATCGTCTCCCGCTCGGGCACGCTGACCTATGAAGCCGTGTTCCAGACCTCCCAGGAAGGGCTCGGCCAGACCACCGCGGTCGGCATCGGCGGCGACCCGGTCAAGGGAACCGAGTTCATCGACGTCCTCGAAATGCTCCTGGCCGACCCCAAGACCGAATCGATCATCATGATCGGCGAGATCGGCGGTTCCGCCGAGGAGGACGCCGCCCAGTTCCTCAAGGACGAGGCCAAGCGTGGCCGCAAGAAGCCGATGGTCGGCTTCATCGCCGGCGTCACCGCCCCTCCCGGCCGCCGCATGGGCCACGCCGGCGCGATCATCTCGGGCGGCAAGGGCGACGCCGGTTCCAAGACCGAGGCGATGAAATCCGCAGGGATTACAGTGTCTCCGTCGCCCGCCCGCCTTGGCCACACGCTTGCCGAAAAGTTGAAGGGCTAATTCACTTCTTCGTGCTTTTCCGGGCGAAGTTTCGCAGCAAATAGGGTAAAGGGTGCCTGTCGCGTCGAGCCCTGTCGGGGGAGCTCGGCGCCAGCGCCGTTTGTTATGCGCGAACCGAAATCGCCAGGAACTCAAGTATGTCTCGCCAGGACGCGAACGCAGCCTTTGCCCTGTCATCCTTTTTGCAGGGCACCAACGCCACCTACATCGACGAAATCTACGCCCGCTACGAGAAGGACCCGTCCTCGGTCGACGCCGAGTGGCAGGAGTTCTTCAAGAGCCTCAACGACCAGCCCGCTGACGTCCGGAAGAACGCGGAAGGCCCGTCCTGGGAGCGGGACAACTGGCCGCTGACGCCGAAGGATGACCTGACCTCGGCCCTCGACGGCAACTGGGCCGAAGTCGAGAAGGCGGTTGGCGCCAAGATCGCCGCCAAGGCGCAGACCAAGGGCGCCGACATCTCCTCCACCGACGTGCTTCAGGCCACGCGCGACTCGGTCCGCGCCCTGATGCTGATCCGCTCCTACCGCATGCGCGGCCACTTCCATGCCAAGCTCGATCCGCTCGGCATCGAAGCCCAGCGCAACCGCGAAGAGCTCGATCCCCGCACCTACGGCTTCAGCGAAGCCGATTTCGACCGCAAGATCTTCCTCGATCACGTGCTCGGCCTCGAGTACGGCACGCTGCGCGAGATCACCGCGATCTGCGAACGCACCTACTGCCAGACGCTCGGCGTCGAGTTCATGCATATCAGCAATGCCGCGCAGAAGGCCTGGATCCAGGAGCGGATCGAGGGACCCGATAAGGAGATCTCGTTCACGCCTGAAGGTCGCAGAGCCATCCTGACGAAGCTGGTCGAGGCCGAGGGTTTCGAAAAGTTCTGCGACACCAAGTTTACCGGCACCAAGCGCTTCGGCCTCGATGGCGGTGAAGCGCTGATCCCCGCGCTCGAGCAGATCATCAAGCGCGGCGGCAATCTCGGCGTGAAGGAAATCGTGCTCGGCATGCCGCATCGCGGCCGCCTCAACGTGCTGACCCAGGTGTTGGGCAAGGCGCACCGCGCGCTGTTCCACGAATTCAAGGGCGGCTCGGCCAACCCCGATGCGGTCGAAGGCTCGGGCGACGTCAAGTACCACCTCGGCGCCTCCTCGGACCGCGAGTTCGACGGCAACCGCATCCATCTGTCGCTGACCGCCAACCCCTCGCATCTCGAGATCGTCGATCCCGTCGTGCTCGGCAAGGTCCGCGCCAAGCAGGACCAGCACGGCGATCCCCCGGACATGCGCATCTCCGTCATGCCGCTCCTGATGCATGGCGACGCCGCGTTTGCCGGCCAGGGCGTGGTCGCCGAATGCTTCGGCCTGTCGGACCTGAAGGGCTACCGCACCGGCGGCTCCGTGCACTTCATCGTCAACAACCAGATCGGCTTCACCACCTATCCGCGTTATTCTCGATCTTCGCCTTACCCGTCGGATGTGGCGAAGATGATCGACGCGCCGATCTTCCACGTGAACGGCGACGATCCGGAAGCCGTCGTGTTCGCCGCCAAGGTCGCGACCGAATTCCGGCAGAAGTTCCACAAGCCCGTCGTGATCGACATGTGGTGCTATCGCCGCTACGGCCACAACGAGGGCGATGAGCCGGCGTTCACCCAGCCGGTCATGTACAAGCGGATCGCCGCCCATCCCTCGACCCTCACGCTCTACTCCAAGCGCCTGATTGCCGAAGGCGTGGTCACCGAGGGCGAGGTCGACAAGATGAAGGCCGACTGGCGCTCGCGGCTCGATGCCGAGTTCGAGGCCGGTACCTCCTACAAGCCGAACAAGGCCGACTGGCTCGACGGCAAGTGGTCCGGCTTCAAGATCGCCGACCAGGAAGAGGATGCACGGCGCGGCGTCACCGGTGTCGACATCGCCACGCTGAAGGATATCGGCCGCAAGATCACCAAGGTGCCGGACGGCTTCCGCGTTCACCGCACCATCCAGCGTTTCCTCGATAACCGCTTGAAGGCGATCGACACCGGCGCCGGCATCGACTGGGCGACCGGCGAGGCGCTGGCGTTCTGTTCGCTGCTCAACGAAAACCATCACGTCCGCCTGTCCGGACAGGATTCGGAGCGCGGCACCTTCTCGCAGCGCCACTCGGTCCTGATCGACCAGGAGGACGAGAGCCGCTACACGCCGTTCAACCATCTCGGTCACGAGCAGGGCCATTACGAGGTCATCAACTCGCTGCTGTCGGAAGAAGCCGTGCTCGGTTTCGAATACGGCTATTCGCTCGCCGAGCCGAACACGCTGACCCTGTGGGAAGCCCAGTTCGGCGACTTCGCCAACGGCGCGCAGGTCGTGTTCGACCAGTTCATCTCCTCGGGCGAGCGCAAATGGCTGCGCATGTCCGGCCTCGTCTGCCTCTTGCCGCACGGCTATGAGGGCCAGGGACCGGAGCACTCCTCGGCGCGCCTCGAGCGTTACCTGCAGATGTGCGCGGAAGACAACATGCAGGTGGTCTACCCGACCACGCCGGCGAACTACTTCCACGCGCTGCGCCGTCAGCTGCATCGCGAGATCCGCAAGCCGCTGATCATGATGACGCCGAAGTCGCTGCTCCGCCACAAGCGGGCAGTGTCGCGTCTGGAGGAGCTCGCGAAGGGAACGACCTTCCATCGCATCCTCTATGATGACGCCCAGATGCTGCCGAACGAAGCCATCAAGCTCGTTCCGGACGAGAAGATCCGCCGCATCGTGCTGTGCTCCGGCAAGGTCTATTACGACCTCTACGAGGAGCGCGAGAAGCGCGGCATCGACGACATCTATCTGATGCGCGTCGAGCAGCTCTATCCGGTGCCGCTGAAGGCGCTGGTGGCCGAGCTGTCGCGCTTCAAGAAGGCCGAGATGGTGTGGTGCCAGGAAGAGCCCCGCAACATGGGTGCCTGGCACTTCATCGAGCCCTATCTGGAATGGGTGCTGAACCAGGTGAACGGTGTGAGCCGGCGTCCGCGTTATGTCGGTCGCGCCGCTTCCGCCGCGACCGCCACGGGTCTGATGTCCAAGCATCAGGCTCAGCTGAAGGCGTTCCTGGACGAAGCACTGAGCTGAGAAGTTTTTTAGGACTCTGTCATGCCCCGCGAAGGCGGGGCATCCAGTATTCCGCGGCGTTCGTTCTGAACACGAAGGTCACGGCGTACTGGATTGCCCGCCTTCGCGGGCAATGACGTATGAAATTCATGACCGCATTGGCGATCCCTTAAGGAAGAGACCATGACTGAAATTCGTGTGCCGACGCTCGGCGAATCCGTCACCGAGGCCACCATCGGCCGCTGGTTCAAGAAGGCCGGCGATCCCGTCGCTGTCGACGAGCCCTTGGTGGAGCTCGAGACCGACAAGGTCACCATCGAAGTCCCCGCGCCCTCCGCCGGTACGCTGAGCGAGATCATCGCTGCCGACGGCGCGACGGTTGCTGTGGGTGCGCTTCTCGGTCAGATCACCGATGGTGCCGGCGCTGCCAAGCCCGCCGCTGCTCCCGCCAAGCCTGCCGCTGCTCCGGCACCCGCCGCGGCTCCGGCTGCTGCCGCCGCTGCGTCAAAGGCGCCGCCGGCCGATGCGCCGCTCGCCCCGTCCGTGCGCAAGCTGTCGGCCGAGACCGGCATCGACGCTTCGACCGTTCCCGGCTCCGGCAAGGATGGCCGCGTCACCAAGGGCGACATGCTCGCTGCGATCGAGCGCGCGGCATCCGCGCCGACCCCGGTCAACCAGCCCGCCGCCGCCGTGCAGGTCCGCAGCCCCTCGCCGGCCGATGACGCCGCCCGCGAAGAGCGCGTCAAGATGACCCGCCTGCGCCAGACCATCGCGCGCCGCCTCAAGGACGTGCAGAACACCGCGGCCATGCTCACGACCTTCAACGAGGTCGACATGACCAACGTCATGGCGCTGCGCGCGCACTACAAGGACGCGTTCGAGAAGAAGCACGGCGCCAAGCTCGGCTTCATGGGCTTCTTCACCAAGGCCGTCGTGCAGGCGCTGAAGGACATCCCGGCCGTCAACGCCGAGATCGACGGCAGCGACCTGATCTACAAGAACTACTATCACATCGGCGTCGCCGTCGGCACCGACAAGGGCCTCGTCGTGCCCGTAGTGCGCGACTGCGACCACAAGTCGATCTCCGACATCGAGAAAGGCATCGCCGATTTCGGCCGCCGTGCCCGTGATGGCCAGCTCAAGATCGACGAGATGCAGGGCGGCACCTTCACCATCACCAATGGCGGCATCTACGGCTCGCTGATGTCGACCCCGATCCTGAACGCGCCGCAGTCCGGCATCCTCGGCATGCACAAGATCCAGGAGCGGCCGATGGTCGTCGGTGGCAAGATCGAGGTCCGCCCGATGATGTATCTGGCGCTGTCCTACGATCACCGCGTGATCGACGGCAAGGAAGCCGTCACCTTCCTGGTTCGCGTCAAGGAGAGCCTGGAAGATCCGGCGCGCCTGGTGCTCGATCTCTGATCCCTGAAGCTCTGCGAGCGCCGTCGCTCTTTCGTGCGACGGCGCGTGTCGAACCATGGAGGCGCGCGTGACGGATAAAGTCGTTGTCATCACCGGCGGCAGCCGCGGCATCGGGCGGGCGACTGCGATTGCGGCGGCCGCGCGCGGCTTTCGCGTTGTGGTCGGCTATGCCAGCAACAAGACCGCGGCCGACGAGGTGGTCGCGCAGATCGAGGCCAGCAACGGCAAGGCCATTGCGGTGAAATGCGACGTTGCCGAGGAAGGCGACATCCTCAACCTGTTCAGGGAAGCCGACAAGTTCGGTACGCTCGGCGCGCTCGTCAACAATGGCGGCATCGTCGGCAAGAGCGGCGTGCGCGTCGACGAGATGTCGGCCGAGCGCATCCAGCGCGTGATGGCGGTCAACGTCACCGGCTCCATCCTCTGCGCGCGCGAAGCCGTGAAGCGGATGTCGACCAAGCATGGCGGCAAGGGCGGCGTCATCGTCAACCTGTCGTCGGTTGCTGCGAGGCTCGGCGCACCCAACACTTATGTCGACTACGCCGCGTCCAAGGGCGCGATCGATTCCTTCACCGTCGGCCTCGGCTACGAGGTTGCAAACGAAGGCATCCGTGTCGCCGGCATTCGTCCCGGCCTGATCGACACCGAGATCCACGCCGCCGGCGGCGAGCCCGACCGCGCTCATCGTCTGGCCCATATGGTGCCGATGAAGCGCGTCGGCACCGCTGACGAAATCGCCAATGCCATCGTCTGGCTGATGTCGGACGAGGCCTCCTACGTCACCTCAGCCATTCTCGATGTGTCCGGCGGACGCTGACGCGCCGCGCGGACGCTGACACATCCTCATCACGCTAAACCTACGGGACTTCCTCTCATGGCTACCTACGATCTCGTCGTCATCGGCACCGGACCGGGCGGTTATGTCTGCGCAGTGCGCGCCAGCCAGCTCGGCATGAAAGTCGCCGTGGTCGAAAAGAACGCAACGCTCGGCGGCACCTGTCTCAATGTCGGCTGCATGCCCTCCAAGGCGCTGCTGCATGCGTCCGAAATGTTCGAGGAAGCCGGGCATTCCTTCGCCAAGATGGGCGTGTCGGTCTCCTCGCCGAAGCTCGATCTGCCGTCGATGATGAATTTCAAGCAGCAGGGCATCGACGGCAACGTCAAGGGCGTCGAGTTCCTGATGAAGAAGAACAAGATCGACGTGCTCAAGGGCACCGGCAAGATCCTCGGCACCGGCAAGGTCGAAGTCTCCGCCGACGGCAAGTCGCAGGTGGTCGAGACCAAGAACATCGTGATCGCCACCGGCTCCGACATTGCGCGCCTGAAGGGCATCGAGATCGACGAGAAGCGCATCGTGTCCTCGACCGGCGCGCTGTCGCTGGAGAAGGTGCCAGGCAGATTGCTGGTCATTGGCGCCGGCGTGATCGGGCTCGAACTTGGCTCGGTGTGGCGCCGGCTTGGATCCGAAGTCATGGTGGTCGAATTCCTCGATCGCATTCTGCCCGGCATGGACGGCGAGATCGCCAAGCAATTCCAGCGCATCCTTGAAAAGCAGGGATTTGCGTTCAAGCTGGGTTCGAAGGTCACCGGCGTCGAAGCGAACAGCAAGGCATTGCTCGCGAAAATCGAACCGGCTGCCGGCGGTGCCGCCGAGACCATCGAGGCCGATGTCGTTCTGGTCTGCATCGGCCGCACGCCCTACACGGACGGGCTGGGCCTGAAGGAAGCCGGCGTCGCGCTCGACCCGCGCGGCCGTATCCAGATCGACCCGCATTTTGCCACCAGCCTGAAGGGCGTCTATGCCATCGGCGACGTCGTCGCCGGCCCGATGCTCGCGCACAAGGCCGAGGATGAAGGCGTTGCGGTCGCCGAGATCATCGCCGGCCAGGCC
The DNA here is from genome assembly GCF_007830635.1 of Bradyrhizobium huanghuaihaiense. GTDB lineage: Bacteria > Pseudomonadota > Alphaproteobacteria > Rhizobiales > Xanthobacteraceae > Bradyrhizobium > Bradyrhizobium huanghuaihaiense. The sequence goes on from NZ_VLLA01000001.1 coordinate 702,384, forward strand.
GGCCACGTGAATTACGATGTGATCCCAGGCGTCGTGTATACCACGCCGGAAGTGTCCTCCGTCGGCAAGACCGAGGAGGAGCTGAAGCAGGCGGGCACAGCTTATACCGTCGGGAAGTTTCCCTTTACCGCCAACGGCCGCTCCAAGGTCAACCAGACCACCGACGGCTTTGTGAAGATTCTCGCAGATGCGAAGACCGATCGCGTGCTCGGCGTGCACATTATCGGCATTGAGGCCGGCGAAATGATCCATGAAGCCTGCGTTCTCATGGAGTTTGGTGGCAGTGCGGAAGATCTCGCGCGCACCTGCCACGCCCATCCGACCCGCTCGGAGGCCGTCAAGGAAGCCGCGCTTGCAGTCGGCAAGCGGGCCATCCATATGTAGGCTCGCGCCCAGCGACGAACCGGGCGGGAAACACATGCTGCGCCGCCTTCTGCAACCGGTCTGGGTCCTGCTTGCGATCGTCTTCCTGATCGAAGCCTGGCTATGGGACCATCTCGAACCGATCGTCGCGCGGGTTGTCGCAGCCATCCCGCTCGCACGTTTCAAGCAATGGCTGACGGAGCGCGTCGATTCGCTGTCGCCGGCCATGACGCTGATCGTGTTCGCGGTCCCCATCATCCCGCTGTTTCCGCTCAAGCTGGTCGGCCTGTGGCTGCTCACGCATGAGTACTGGACCAGCGCGGTCTTCACGATCATTTTCGCAAAGCTCGCCGGCGTCGGCGTCACCGCCTTCGTGTTCGACGTCACGCGCGACAAGCTCTTGGAGATGCCCTGGTTCGAGCGGATCTACGATTTCGTGATGAAGGTGCGCGCCAAGGCGCACCTGCTGGTCGACCCGATCAAGCGCCGCATCCGCGAACTGATCGCCGGCAACGGCGAAGGCTGGTCCGCCCGCACGCTCCGCCTGATCCAGCGCTTCCGCAAGAGCGTGCACCAGGCGCGCTGAGCGCGCTCCGCTCGCGCCAATCCCACAGGCGTCGTCCCGGCGAAGGCCGGGACCCATAACCACAGGGAGTAGTTTGGCGAAGATTCGTTGTTCGGTACTCCCACCGCGAGCAACCGATAGATCACGCGGTATGGGTCCCGGCCTTCGCCGGGACGACAGCGGAGCAAGTGTGCTCGGTCCTAATGCAAATGCACCAGATGCGGCCACCACAGGCCGAGGGCGGTCATGATCAGGCCGGCGAGCGTCAGCACGCCGCCGACATAGGCCAGCGCGATCATGCCGGTGATGATGGTGGCGGACGCCAGCACGATGCCGATCTGGAAGGCGGCCGATGCGAGCTCGAAGTGATGGTACTTCGCGGTCGCCTCGTCGCGCTCGTGCTCGGCATGCTTGGCCTTCTCGGCGAGCTGCTCGGTGCCTTCGCCGGTCTCGGGCTCGGAGCGGTAGCGCGCCGCGGTCTTGGTCCAGTCGTCGACCTGCTTCTGCACCACCGGCTTCAGGGCGTCGTCGGTGGTGCCGGCAAGCGTGAGCTTGCCCTGCTCGGATGCGGTCAGCACCACGGTGCGGCGGATGGTCTTGGCCTGGAAGAACGCCCACAGATTGGCGGCCTCGACGTTCTTGCTGATCGATTCGGTTTGGGCGCCCTTTCCGAGCGTCTCCGAGATCGCCAGGAACAGCGCCAGAACGGCGATCAGGAGCGCAATCTTCTTGTTCGAGCCGGACGCGTGTTCGGCGTGCTCGGCATGCTCCATGCTTTCATGTGCGCTCATAAATCTCTCCTGCTCATTTACCAACGATTGACCGAACCGAGCAGCATGCGCAAGTGGCAAGCGTCATGGCGGTTGCAATTAATGGTTTCGCCTCCAGGACTGCTCTAGTCCTGTGCCATGACCACAGCGGAATTCATCGCAGCCTGCTTCTGGCCCTTCGTCGTCATAGCGGCATTTGCGCTGTGCAAGACCCGCAACACCGCGGCGTTTCCGTTCATCGGCAAGATCGTCTTCGCGGTCAGCGTGGCCTACATCGGCCTGTTGCTGTTTTATGACAAGAGCTCGATCTTCGCGGTGAACGACGTCCATATCGGCCTCGTCGTTCTGGGTCTGGCCATAGCCGGCTTGCAACTGCGACAGCCTCCGCTTTACGGCTCATGGTTCGACAAGGCGAAGGCGCTCGGCTTCATGATCCTGGTCGTGCTGCTCGGCAGCGGCCTTGCATGGTATGCCGGACGGATGCTGGTTCTCGATCACCTGACGTCCCGGCTCGTGATCGAAGGGCGCGTCGATCGTGCGTGGAGGTCGAGTGGCAGCCGCAGGGCGGACTATCTCGTCCGTATCGCGGGCCAGACGGTGAAAGTCACGACACCGCTCTACGAGCGGCTGGAGCAATTCAAGCCGGCGGTCCGCGTCGAGGTTGGTCGCGGATCGAACTATGTCTACGAGATCGAATATCTCTCGAACTGAGCCGCAGCTTCACCGCCGCGGATGAGCGCTGGCATAGACTTCGAGCAGGCGCTCGGAATCGATGCCGGTGTAGATCTGCGTGGTCGAGAGCGAGGAATGGCCGAGCAGTTCCTGGATCGCGCGCAGATCGCCGCCGCGCGACAGCAGATGTGTCGCGAAGGAGTGGCGGAGCGCGTGCGGCGTGGCGCTGTCGGGCAGGCCGAGCGCGCCGCGCAGCCGTTCCATCGCGAGCTGGATGATGCGCGGACTCAAGGGGCCGCCGCGCGCACCGACGAAGATCGGCCCTTCCGCCGGCAGCGGATACGGGCACATCGAAACATATTCCTGCACCAGCTCCAGCACGTTCTGCAGCACCGGCACCATGCGGGTCTTGTTGCCTTTGCCTGTCACGACCAGCACGTCGCCTTCGCCGGGCTTCGGCACCTCGCGGCGCTTCAAGCCCAGCGCTTCGGAGATGCGCAGGCCGGAGCCATACAGCAGCGCCATCACCGCGGCATCGCGCACCAGGATCCAGGTCTCGCGCTCCTCGCCGGCGCGCTCGTCGGCATCTGCGAGGCGTTTGGCTGACGCCATCGGCAGCGGCTTCGGCAGGCTCTTTGCGACTTTCGGCGCGCGGATCGCCGAGAGTGCACCGACCTTGCCCTTGCCTTCGCGCTCGAGGAAACGCCCGAACGAGCGCAGGCCCGCCAGCGCGCGCATCAGGCTGCGGCCGGCAATGTCGTCGGCGCGGCGCATCGCCATGAAGGCGCGCACGTCGGTGGCCTCCAGCGCGGCGAATCGCTCGAGCGTGACCCGCTCGCCCCAATGGCTGCAAAGGAAATCCAGGCACTGCCGCAGATCGCGGCCGTAGGCCTCCAGCGTCTTCGGCGACAGCCGCCGCTCGGCGCCGAGATGCGACAGCCAGCGCGTCATCTCCTGCGCGATCGAGGGATCGGCGCTGGCGAGCTCGATTTGAGGGGCGGCCGCTTTGCTCATGCGCTCTGGACGTAATGATTCCGCACAGTATATCGCATCACACAAGTTTACTGTTCGCTAAGGCTGCGTCATGGCGCTAGCCTTCAGGCCCGGGTTCCGATTCTCCTTCCAAAGATCGTTGATGGATTACACGTCGCGCAGCAGCACCGCCCCCGCCAACGCGACCGGCATGGTCGACGTGCTGGTGCCGGTCGCGCTCGACCAGACCTATTCCTACAAGGTGCCGCGCGGCATGGAGCTGAAGGCGGGCGACCTCCTCAGTGTGCCGCTCGGCGCACGCGAGGTGCTGGCCGTGGTCTGGGGGGAGAATGCCAATCCCGACCCGCGCCTGCACAACCGCCTCAAGGAGGTCAGCGAGAAGCTCGACATTCCGCCGCTGAAGCCCGAATTGCGCCAGGTCGTCGACTGGGTCGCCAATTACACGCTGAGCCCGCGCGGCATGGTGCTGCGCATGTGCCTGCGGATGGGCGAGAATCTCGGCCCCGAGCGGGTGCGTCCCGGCGTGCGCCTGACCGGCGATCCGCCGCGGCGGCTGACGCCGGCGCGCCAGCGCGTGATCGAGGTGCTGTCCGACCGGTTGCTGCATGCCAAGTCCGAGGCGGCGAAGGAAGCCGGCGTGTCGGCCGGCGTGATCGACGGCCTCGTCGACGAGGGCACGCTCACGGTCGAGCCGATGCCGCCGCCTGCGCCGCCGCCGGCCCCCGATCCGGAGTTCGGCCGACCGGATTTCTCGCCGCTGCAGCGTGCGGGGGTCGATGCGATGCGCGCGCTGGCGGCCAATGGCACCTTTCACGTCGCGCTGCTCGATGGCGTCACCGGCTCGGGCAAGACCGAGGTCTATTTCGAGGCCGTCGCGGAAACCATCCGCCGCGGCAAGCAGTCGCTGATCCTGATGCCGGAGATCGCGCTGACCGGCCAGTTCCTCGACCGCTTCGCGCGGCGCTTTGGCGTGCGGCCGATCGAATGGCACTCGGAGCTGACCCCGCGCACCCGCGCGCGCAACTGGGCGGCGATCTCCGAAGGCAGCGCGCCGGTCGTGGTCGGCGCGCGCTCGGCGCTGTTTTTGCCTTACGCCAATCTCGGCCTCATCGTCGTCGATGAAGAGCACGACCAGGCCTACAAGCAGGACGAGGGCGTGCACTATCACGCCCGCGACATGGCGGTGGTGCGCGCGCATATCGCAAAAATCCCGGTCGTGCTGGCGTCCGCAACGCCGTCGGTCGAATCCGAGGTCAACGCGCGCAAGAACCGCTATCAGCGCGTCGCGTTGCCCTCGCGCTTCGGCGGCCAGCACATGCCGCATATCGAGGCCATCGACCTGCGCCGCGAGCCGCCCCCGCGCGGCCGCTATATCTCGCCGCGCTTGGCCTCCGAGATCAGAACCGCGATCGAGCGGCGCGAGCAGGCGCTGCTGTTCCTCAATCGCCGCGGCTATGCGCCGCTGACGCTGTGCCGCGGCTGCGGCCATCGCTTCGCCTGCACCATCTGCGATGCCTGGCTGGTCGATCACCGCTTTCGCCAGCGCCTGGTCTGCCACCATTGCGGCTTCTCGATGCCGCGCCCGCATCTCTGTCCGAACTGTTCGGCCGAGGAATCCCTGGTCGCGGTCGGTCCCGGCGTCGAGCGCCTGCAGGAGGAGGCGGCCGCGCTGTTCCCGGACGCGCGCACCATGGTGCTGTCGAGCGATCTCATCACCTCGATCGAGACGATGCGCAGCGAGCTGAATGAGATTGCCGAAGGCCGCGTCGACATCATCATCGGCACGCAACTGGTGGCAAAGGGCCACAATTTTCCGCGGCTCAATCTGGTCGGCGTGATCGATGCCGATCTCGGCCTCAGCAACGGCGATCCGCGCGCGGCGGAGCGCACCTGGCAATTGCTCAACCAGGTGATCGGCCGCGCCGGCCGCGAGCAGGGCCGCGGCGTCGGCTATCTGCAGACCCATCAGCCCGATCATCCCGTGATGAAGGCGCTGATCGCCTGCGACCGCGAGGCCTTCTACGACAGCGAGATCGATCTGCGCGAGAAGACGCTCTATCCGCCGTTCGGCCGGCTCGCGAGCCTGATCATCTCCGCCGGCGACCGCCCGAGCGCGGAAGGTCTCGGCCGCCGTCTCGTCGCGCTCGCGCCGCGCGACGAGCGCGTGGTGGTGCTGGGCCCGGCCGAAGCACCGCTCGCCGTCATCAAGGGCCGCTACCGCTTCCGCATCCTGGTGAAATCGGCGCGCGGTTTCGATCTCTCGGACTACTTGCGCAACTGGCTCGCCGTCTGCCCGAAGCCGACGGGCAATCAAAAGCTCGAGGTCGACGTCGATCCGCAGAGCTTTTTGTAGGGCTGCCCCACTCTCTCCTCGTCATTGCGAGGAGCCCTTGCGACGAAGCAATCCAGAGTCTCTCCGCCGAACGTTTCTGGATTGCTTCGCTACGTTCGCAATGACAAGGCGCCTGTAGCCCGGATGGAGCGAAGCGTAATCCGGGACCGGTCGGTCCGCGCACGAAGACCCCGGATTTCGCTGCGCTCCATCCGGCTACGAATCCCCCACGCGGCCAAACAAAAAGCCCGCGGTCCCCCAAGACCGCGGGCTTGTTTTCATGCGCGCATCAAACTGATGGAAAGTGCGCGGGTCATGTGAGGCGCTTGAAGCGCGCCCTTAGGAGACGACTTCCGCGGTGACGCGGCCGACGCCGGCGCCGGTGAGGCCGATGGCGCGGGCAGCGCCGGTGGAGAGATCGAGGACGCGGCCGCGGATGAACGGACCACGGTCATTGATGGTGACGACCACGCTCTGGCCGCCATGGGTGACGCGCAGCTTGGTGCCGAACGGCAGCGAACGGTGCGCCGCGGTCATGGCGTTCTGGTTGAAGCGCTGGCCCGACGCGGTCCGGCTGCCGGACTCGTTGCCGTAATAGGACGCCATGCCGGAGAAGCTGCGGCCCGTGCCCGTGGACGGCGTCATCGCCGCGTTGGCGTTGCGCCAATCGGGGGTCGCGTTGGTATCGGTCTGGGCGTGGTGGCGGTGATGATGCCGGTGATGCCTGGATTTTGCGGAAGCCTCGGTGGCAGTTCCACCGATGATGAGAGTTGCGGCGACGAAAGCGAGCGCCGTGCGCGGCCGGGTCACAGTGCCCAGCGTCTTCAAAGACAGCATTTAATGGTCCCTAAGCTAGTATTGCCACATATGTGGCTAGTGGAGCCCCCATCAGTTTGTGAGCGGGTTGGCGTTTCGATTCCTAATGAGGCGTGAATTGGGCAGTAAATCCGCTATGTGGCGTGATGAAATATCTTGTTACCGCCGCACGATATCCAGCCGATGTTCCGTGACCTTTGGCTTTAACGATTTGTTAACCTAATGATTACTTACTAATACTGTAATACGAAGTCATCGCCCGCAGCGTTTAGAAATGGGAAAGTATTCAGCGAGTGGAGCGGAGCAGCCGGGAATCACGGCTCAGCGATCCGTGTTCATGGCGGCTATGCGCTGAGGGCAGGAACCAAAGGGCGGGATGCCGTTGTCAGGCTCACGGCAATTCCGTGGCGCGGCAGGCCGTTCCGTGGCGCGGCAGGCCGTCGCCTCGCGCGCGAGGACTTCTCACGGAGTGCGACGAACTGGCGACAGAACCCCGTGCCTTTAATTTGGCGTCATGTTGCACGTGCGCGCCTGCTATGTTAGCAAAGCCGCGATTTTAACGGATCCGGCACCTCCCGTGCCGGCCGAAAATCGAAGTCCCGCTTGAATTCCAAGGGCTTGGATCGCTTGGCGCCGCTTCGTGGCGACGGTTTTTCCCTTGCGAGTTTGACAGCAAAAAGAGCGCGTCTGTGGCTGCAGAAGATACGTCCGTTTCTGGTGTGTCCGGCCGTTATGCAACGGCCTTGTTTGAACTGGCCCGCGACCAGAAAGTGGTCGACGAGGTCAAAGCCGATCTCGATAAATTCGAGGCCTTGCTGAACGAGAGCGCCGATCTGAAGCGCCTCGTCCGCAGCCCGGTGTTCGCGGCCGATGCCCAGTCCAAGGCCCTCACGGCCGTGCTGGACAAGGCCGGCATCGCCGGGATCTCCGCCAATTTCCTCAAGGTGCTGACCGCCAACCGCCGCCTGTTCGCGGTGGCGGACGTCATCCGCGCCTACCGCGTCCTTGTCGCCAAGTTCAAGGGCGAGACGACGGCCGACGTGACCGTGGCGGAAGCGCTCTCTGACAAGAATCTCGACGCCCTCAAGGTTGCCCTGAAGTCGGTGACCGGCAAGGACGTCGCGCTGAACGTGAAAGTCGATCCCGCGATCATCGGTGGCCTCGTCGTCAAGCTGGGCAGCCGCATGGTCGATGGTTCGCTTCGCACCAAACTCAATTCGATCAAGCACGCGATGAAAGAGGCAGGCTGATGGACATCCGCGCCGCGGAAATTTCCGCGATCCTCAAGGACCAGATCAAGAATTTCGGCCAGGAAGCTGAAGTCTCCGAAGTCGGACAGGTGTTGTCCGTCGGCGACGGTATCGCCCGCGTCTACGGTCTGGACAACGTCCAGGCCGGTGAAATGGTCGAGTTCGAGAACGGCACCCGCGGCATGGCGCTGAACCTCGAAACCGACAACGTCGGTGTCGTTATTTTCGGTGCCGACCGCGAGATCAAGGAAGGCCAGACCGTCAAGCGCACCCGCGCCATCGTGGACGCGCCGGTCGGCAAGGGCCTGCTCGGCCGCGTCGTCGACGCGCTCGGCAACCCGATCGACGGCAAGGGCCCGATCCAGGCCGACAAGCGTATGCGCGTCGACGTCAAGGCGCCCGGCATCATTCCGCGCAAGTCGGTGAGCGAGCCGATGGCGACCGGCCTCAAGGCGATCGACGCCCTGATCCCGATCGGCCGTGGCCAGCGCGAGCTGATCATCGGCGACCGTCAGACCGGCAAGACCGCGATCGCGCTCGACACCATCCTGAACCAGAAGCCGCTGAACGCGCAGCCCGACGAGAACATCAAGCTGTATTGCGTCTACGTCGCGGTCGGCCAGAAGCGTTCGACCGTCGCCCAGTTCGTGAAGGTGCTGGAAGAGCAGGGCGCGCTCGAATACTCGATCGTCGTCGCCGCCACCGCCTCGGATCCGGCGCCGATGCAGTACATTGCCCCCTTTACTGCCTGCACCATGGGCGAATTCTTCCGCGACAACGGCATGCACGCCGTCATCATCTATGACGATCTGTCCAAGCAGGCCGTCGCCTACCGCCAGATGTCGCTGCTGCTGCGCCGCCCGCCGGGCCGCGAAGCCTATCCCGGCGACGTGTTCTATCTGCACTCCCGCCTGCTCGAGCGCGCCGCGAAGCTCAGCAAGGACCATGGCTCGGGCTCGCTGACCGCGCTGCCGGTCATCGAAACCCAGGCCAACGACGTGTCGGCCTACATTCCGACCAATGTCATCTCGATCACCGACGGCCAGATCTTCCTGGAAACCGACTTGTTCTTCCAGGGCATCCGTCCCGCGGTGAACGTCGGTCTGTCGGTGTCGCGCGTCGGCTCGTCCGCGCAGACCAAGGCTACCAAGAAGGTCGCCGGCAAGATCAAGGGCGAGCTCGCGCAGTACCGCGAAATGGCGGCGTTCGCGCAGTTCGGCTCCGACCTCGACGCCTCGACCCAGCGCCTGCTCAACCGCGGCTCGCGCCTGACCGAACTCCTGAAGCAGCCGCAGTTCTCGCCGCTGAAGATGGAAGAGCAGGTCTGCGTGATCTGGGCCGGCACCAACGGCTATCTCGATCCGCTGCCGATCAACAAGGTGCGCGCGTTCGAGGACGGCCTGCTCTCGCTGCTGCGCGGCAAGCACGTCGACATCCTCAACTCGATCCGCGACAGCCGCGACCTCTCCGACGACACCGCTGGCAAGCTGAAGTCGGTGGTCGAAGGCTTCGCGAAGAGCTTCGCGTAACGGCAAGCATGGCCGGATCCGTCCGGCCATGATCGCTTCGTGAGAGGCAAACCAATAAGACGCGTGCCCGGCGCCCGGCCGGGCATTGCGGTAGGGACAGGCTAGCGGTCCGACGCTTCAGTCGAACCGCCGGGGTGAACGAAGAATGGCGTCACTTAAAGACATGCGCGTCCGCATCGCCTCCACCAAGGCGACGCAAAAGATCACCAAGGCCATGCAGATGGTCGCGGCCTCGAAGCTGCGCCGCGCGCAGACCGCGGCGGAAGCTGCGCGTCCCTATGCCGACAAGATGAGCGCGGTGATCTCCAACATCGCCAGTGCCGCGGCGGGCTCGCCCGGCGCGCCGGCGCTGCTGGCCGGCACCGGCCGCGATCAGGTTCATCTGCTGCTGGTCTGCACCGGCGAGCGCGGCCTGTCCGGCGCCTTCAACTCCTCGATCGTGCGTCTCGCCCGCGAGCGCGCTCTGGCGCTGATGGCGCAGGGCAAGGAAGTCAAATTCTTCTGCGTCGGCCGCAAGGGCTATGAGCAGCTCCGCCGCCAGTTCGACAAGCAGATCGTCGAGCACCTCGATTTGCGCAGCGTCCGCCAGCTCGGCTTCGTCAACGCCGAGGACATCGCCAAGAAGATTCTGGCCCGTTTCGAGGCCGGCGAGTTCGACGTCTGCACGCTGTTCTATTCGCGCTTCCGCTCGGTGATCGCGCAGATCCCGACCGCCCAGCAGGTGATCCCGCTGGTGGTCGAGGAGGGCGGTGCCGCCAGCACGACCTCTTACGAATACGAGCCGGAGGAGGACGAGATCCTCACCCGCCTGCTGCCGCGCAACCTCGCGGTCCAGATCTTCCGCGCGCTGCTCGAGAACAACGCCTCGTTCTACGGCGCGCAGATGAGCGCGATGGACAACGCGACGCGCAACGCCGGTGAGATGATCCGCAAGCAGACGCTGGTCTACAACCGCACGCGTCAGGCGCAGATCACCAAGGAACTGATCGAAATCATCTCGGGCGCCGAAGCCGTCTGATCAAGGCGCTTCAGCATCCATCACACGCAACATCCCGGTCACGCTGACCGCGGTTTAGAAGTTCGGATCGAAGGAGACATTCAATGGCAGCCCAGGTCGGTCGCGTCACCCAGGTCATCGGCGCCGTCGTCGACGTGCAGTTCGAAGGCCACCTCCCGGCCATTCTCAACTCGCTCGAGACCAAGAACGGCGGCAACCGTCTGGTGCTCGAAGTCGCCCAGCATCTCGGCGAATCGACCGTGCGCACCATCGCGATGGACACCACCGAGGGTCTGGTCCGCGGCCAGGAAGTCACCGACACCGGTTCGCCGATCCGCGTTCCCGTCGGCGAGGGCACGCTCGGCCGCATCATCAACGTCATCGGCGAGCCGATCGACGAAGCCGGTCCCGTCAAGTCGGAAGGCCTGCGCGCCATCCACCAGGAAGCGCCGACCTACACCGACCAGTCCACCGAAGCTGAAATTCTCGTCACCGGCATCAAGGTCGTCGACCTCCTCGCGCCTTACGCGAAGGGCGGCAAGATCGGCCTGTTCGGCGGCGCCGGCGTCGGCAAAACCGTGCTGATTCAGGAGCTGATCAACAACGTCGCGAAGGCGCACGGCGGTTACTCCGTGTTCGCCGGCGTCGGCGAGCGTACCCGCGAGGGCAACGACCTCTATCACGAGTTCATCGAGTCCAAGGTCAACGCCGATCCGCACAATCCGGATCCGAGCGTGAAGTCGAAGTGCGCGCTGGTGTTCGGCCAGATGAACGAGCCGCCGGGCGCCCGCGCCCGCGTCGCGCTCACGGGTCTGACCATCGCGGAAGACTTCCGCGACAAGGGCCAGGACGTGCTGTTCTTCGTCGACAACATCTTCCGCTTCACCCAGGCCGGCTCGGAAGTGTCGGCGCTGCTCGGCCGTATTCCTTCGGCGGTGGGTTATCAGCCGACGCTCGCCACCGACATGGGCGCGCTGCAGGAGCGCATCACCACCACGCAGAAGGGCTCGATCACCTCGGTGCAGGCCATCTACGTTCCGGCCGACGACTTGACCGACCCGGCGCCCGCGACCTCGTTCGCGCATCTTGACGCGACCACGACGCTGTCGCGCTCGATCGCCGAAAAGGGCATCTATCCGGCGGTGGACCCGCTCGACTCGACCTCGCGCATGCTCTCCCCGCTGGTCGTCGGCGAGGAGCACTACGCGGTCGCCCGTCAGGTGCAGCAGGTGCTGCAGCGCTACAAGGCGCTTCAGGACATCATCGCCATTCTCGGCATGGACGAGCTTTCGGAAGAGGACAAGCTGACCGTGGCCCGCGCCCGCAAGGTCGAGCGCTTCATGTCGCAGCCGTTCCACGTCGCCGAAATCTTCACGGGCTCGCCGGGCAAGTTCGTCGACCTCGCCGACACCATCAAGGGCTTCAAGGGCCTGGTGGAAGGCAAGTACGACCACCTGCCGGAAGCCGCCTTTTACATGGTCGGCACCATCGAAGAGGCGGTCGAGAAGGGCAAGAAGCTGGCTGCCGAGGCGGCCTAAGTTTCAGATGTCATCGCCGGACTTGATCCGGCGATCCATCGAAAGAACTTTCGTTGACTGATGGACCCGCGGGTCAGGCCCGCGGGTGACAAGCGAAGCAAGCGGAAAAACCATGGCCACCTTCCACTTCGATCTCGTCTCTCCGGAAAAGCTCGCCTTCACGGGCGAGGTCGATCAGGTCGACATCCCCGGCGTCGAGGGTGATTTCGGCGTGCTGGCTGGACATGCGCCGGTCGTGGCTGCGATCCGGCCCGGCATCCTCACCATCACCAGCGGTGGCAGGCACGAGAAGGTCATCGTGCTCGGCGGCCTCGCCGAAGTCTCCGAGAAGGGCCTGACCGTGCTCGCCGACGTCGCGACCTCGCTGGACGAGCTCGATCGTGCTCAGTTCGCCGAGACCATCGCGGAGATGGAAGAGGGTCTGAAGGAGCACGAAGGCGGTGAGCTCGATCACGCCATCGAGCGTCTCGACCACTTCAAGAGCATCCAGCAGCAGCTCAACTCCACGGCTATGCACTAAGCCCCGGCGCAGCCGCTCCGGGGCCAGCCTCAAAATTCCTGAATAAGTTCAGCGCTCGTCACCAACCGTGGCGGGCGCTGAAACTTTGTTGCACCGCGACGCCGATAGCGGCATTCTGCGCCCGCGAATTTGTTCCGGGGCGGGTCACAGATGAAACGCAAGATCGCGGCGATTTTCGCAGCCGATATTGCCGGGTATTCGAGGCTGGTCGCGGAGGATGAAGAGGAGACGCTGCGGCGCCTGGCCTCTTACCGCGAAGTCATCGACGATTTCATCGCCAAGGCCGGCGGGCGCATCTTCAACACGGCGGGCGATGCCGTGCTCGCGGAATTTCCGAGCGCGGTCGATGCGGTGCGCTGCGCGATCGACATCCAGGAAAGCTTGCGGACCCGCAACATGGCGTACCCGCCGAGCCGGCAGATGTCGTTCCGCATCGGCATCACCATCGGCGACGTGGTCGAGCGCAACGGCGATCTGTTGGGCGACGGCGTCAACATTGCCGCGCGCCTGGAGGGCCTTGCCGAGGTCGGCGGCATCTGCGTCTCCCGCGCCGTGCACGAGCAGGTCGCCAACAAGCTGTCGGTGCAGTTCGCCGATATCGGCGCGCAGGAGGTGAAGAACATCCCGACGCCGGTGCACGCCTACATGGTGGCGATGCGACGCGAGGACGGCAGCTATTCCAAGCCGCAGCTGAAGAAGGCGGCTTCGAAGGTGGCCGCTGCACCGGTGTGGATGTGGCCGCTGGTGGTTGCCGTCGTTTCGATCGTTGCGATCGTTGTCTCCGGCTTCCTCTACAACACCAAGCTCAAGCAGACCGCGACCGCCGCATCGACCCCGGCCGTGACGCCCAGTGCTGCGCCGAGCCCAACGCCGGCTGCGATGGCGGCAACGCCGACCCCGATGCCGACCCAAATGGCAAAGGCGCCGATGGCGCCGACCAACTCCGGCGCAGCGATGGCGCCGATGCCTGTGCCGTCACCGTCCGCCGCGATCATGACAGGCAAGCTTGCAGCCGACAGCGTGCCCTTTATCAACGAGCGCGTCCGCAACTATCTGGCCGGCGACTATTCCGCGGCCGGCGACTACAAGGCCTTCGCGCTCAATGTCGGCGGCTTCACCGGTTCGGTGTTGAACCAGCCGAGCGAGGAGGCTGCGCGCAACGGCGCGATCGAGCAGTGCCAGAAGCGCGCCGATGCCGCCCAATCGCCGCGGCGTTGCGAGCTCTATGCGGTCGGCAACAATGTCGTTTACGCGCACGGCAAGCCGCCGATGCCGCCGGCGCCCTACTTCCGGCACGACGCCATGACCGAGCGGGCGTTCGCCTCGAAGGATTTTCCGATCGTGCGCGATCCGCAAAAGGTCCGGCTCGAGAACATGTTCGTGCCGGCGGCGAAATCCCGCTCGGTCGCGCTCGGACCGGGCGGACAATATTTCATGGTGCTGGGCGCATCATCCGCCGAGGACGCGGCGCGGCGTTCGCTGGAATCGTGCGGCGCGATCGCCGGCGTTGCCTGCATGATCGTCGGGATCGACGACAATTTCGTCGTGCCGATCCCGACGCTGCTGAGGATCACCGGCTTCTTCCACGCCGCGAGCAATCCCTCGATCGTGGCGGATGCCCGCGACGAGGTCGTGCGCAAGCTCGGCGACGCCATGGGCTGGAACGCCGTCGCCGTCGGCACCGCCGGCCGCCCCGGCCTCGGCCTCAAGGCCGCCGACGAGCAGACCGCCGTCAACTCCGCGCTCGCCGACTGCGCCAAGCGCGACAGCGACTGCCACGTCATCGCCATCGGCCCGTTCATCGTGGGACCGATCAATTAGGGCGTGCCGGGATTAGGCCCGACTAGCCGCGCCAACATCGGTGCGTTTCCCTCCCCCGCAAGGGGGGAGGGAGCGAGAGAATGGTGCGCCCCTCACCCGCAAACCGTCGTCGAAAATCTTCGAATGATTTCAACCCCGTTCTACTGTGCATGGGGTTGTTTTCGCAGTTTCAGTTTCCGAACGCCGCAAACTCCCGCGCCACCGCGCGGTAGACGTCGCGGCGGAACGGCACCACAAGGTCGACGACGCGGTCGAGGCGCTCCCAGCGCCAGGCGTCGAACTCCGCGGGCTGGCCGTTGCGCGGCGTCAGCGGATCGATCTCGTCATCCCTGCCGGTGAAGCGCAACGCGAACCATTTCTGGCGCTGGCCGCGAAACTTTGCGAGGCGATGCGTCTGCGGTCCGTCGTAGGGTGGGAATTCATAAGTGAACCAGTCGGTCTCGCCGAGATAGTCGGCGCTGACGACGCTGGTCTCCTCCCACAGCTCGCGCGTCGCCGCGTCGCGCAAATTCTCGCCCTCGTCGACGCCGCCCTGCGGCATCTGCCAGTCGAGCCCCGGCAGGATGATCTCGGGCCCGTCGCCCTTGAAGCGGTGGCCGATCAGCACACGGCCGTCGGCGTTGAAGAGGGCGATGCCGACGTTGGGGCGGTAGGGCTTTTCGTTTGTCACGCGTAACCTTCTATCGTCATTCCGGGGCGCGCGGAGCGCGAGCCCGGAATCCATAACCACAGGCGGCTGTCGGTTGAAAGCTCGCGGTTGACATCTGCCACGCCACCGCTCCTTGGGGTTATGGATCCCCGCCCCCCGTGCGCAATTGCGCACTAGGCGGGGGTGACGAGCGGAGGGTTGGGATGGAGCTCGCCGTTCAACCCGCCAGAGCGGAAAATTCCTTCACCACGCGCTCATAGACCGGGCGCTTGAAGGGAATGATCAGCCCGGGGAGGTTCTTCATCGGCTCCCAGCGCCAGTTCACGAATTCGGCCTTGTGGCCGCCGCCGCCGGGCTTCTCGACGTTGATCTCGCTGTCCTTGCCGGTGAAGCGGACCGCGAACCATTTCTGGCGCTGGCCGCGGTAGCGGCCCTTCCAGGCGCGGCCTGCGACCGTGCGCGGGATGTCGTAGATCAGCCAGTCCGGGACCTCGCCGAGCCGCTCGACCGAGCGCACGCTGGTCTCCTCATAGAGCTCGCGCTTGGCGGCCTCCCAGGTGTCCTCGCCGGGATCGACGCCGCCCTGCGGCATCTGCCAGACATGGGCGTCGTCGACATGCTCGATGCCACCGGCGCGGCGGCCGATGAACACCAGTCCCTTCGCATTGATCAGCATCACACCGACGCAGGTCCGGTAGGGCAGATCCTCGTAACGCGCCATTCCGCCAGACCCTCTTGCCTGCACTTGGTGGGCATGCCGGTCCCGCGCGACCCGCCGTACCAATTCGTTGATTTAGCTGGATTTTGATTTCAGCATCGCGGTTGTCAATGGCACCAAAAGGATACCTCGGTCGCCCAATGTCTTGGTCCAGGCACTGACGCGTTCGATCGAGACCGGCAGGGCCGAGGCGGTGCCGACGGCGACGCCGCGCTCGCGGGCCGTCGATTCGAGCTTGGTCAGGGCGCGGTCGATTTCGGTCGGGGTCGGAACCACGTCGATCGCGATGTCGCCCTTGCCGAACGGCATCGACGCGCTTGACGCGGCCTGGGGCGCGATGCTGCGCGGCGAGGAGCCGTCGTCGAAGAAGCCGAGGCCGCGCTTGGCCGCCTCGCGGATGATCGGCTGCATCGCCGGCTCCGTCGCGATGAAACGGGCGCCCATGAAATTGGCGAGGCCGGCATAGCCCTGCATCCGGCTGAGGTGCCAGTACAGGCGGTCCATGTTCTGGTCGGGGCTGAGCGAGGTCAGCAGCGTCTGCGGTCCCGGGTCGTTGTCCGGGAAGTCGTAGGGCTCCATCGGGATCTGCAGGAAGATCTCGTGGCGCTGGGCGCGGGCCCGCTCGGCGAGCTTGCCGGGATCGGCGCCGTAGGGCGTGAAGGCCAGCGTCACCGCCGGCGGCAGCTTCATGATCGCGTCGGTGGTCTTGGCGGCGCCGACGCCGAGGCCGCCGATCACGATGGCGACCACCGGCATCTTGGCGGCCTTGGCGCGGTCGGCATCGGCCGCATAGACGTTGAACGGCTTCAGGTCGCCGGCGACCACGGGGATCATGCCGTAGCGCGACTTCTCCAGCAGCTTGGGATCGATTCCGGCCATGACCGGCGGCGGGGCGGACGCTGCCTCGCCCTTGTCGGCGGCATCGCCCGCGCCGATCACCACGTCGCGCCGCGCGCCGGTCGAGCCGTCGATCATGGTGACGGTCTTCTGCTCACCGGGGGCAGCCTGCTTCGGCGCTTCCTTGGTGTCCTGCTTGCTCTCGTGCCTGGTATCGGAGGCCGCCGGCTTCTCGTCCGTGGCTTTGGGCTCGCGGATCGCGATCCGCGTCATCGGCTCGCCGCCGAGCGGGTCCTTGTTGAAGATGGCGAAGCCCGCAAAGGTGACCAGGAACAGGCCGAGCAGCACGGCCAAGAGCTGCATGGCGGTGAACGGCAGCCGCAGCCGGCGCTTGCGGCGCGGCTTGTCCTGTCCGAGCGGGGCGCTCAGATCATCGGCCGTTTCAGTCATGCGCGATCCCGAATCACTCGCCCCGACGATACCACGGCGGGGTCAAGCGGCGGCAGGCCGGGATAGGCCGGAGACGGCAGGAGTTCCAAGCAAAAAGGGCGGCTCGAGGAGCCGCCCTTTTCGGAAGATCGCTTGATGCGCTGACTCAGTTCGCCGCTTTGGGCTTGTCGGCCGCAGCCTTGTCGGTGCCCGGGGTGGGCGCGGCGGAGGCGCTGTTCTTGATGCCGTGGAGCAGGTCGTCGGCGAGCTTGAGCGCCTTGTCGTCCTTGGCGTCCGGCGGCACGTAGGACTGCGAGCCGGTCTTCTCGTCGCCGTCGTTCTTGAGGTGGCCGCGCAGCGAAGCCTCACCCTTGGTGTCGGTGCGCGACTTCAGCTCGTCCGGCACGTCCTGCAGCACTTCGATGTCGGGCACGATGCCCTTGGCCTGGATCGACTTGCCCGACGGCGTGTAGTAGCGCGCGGTGGTCAGGCGCAGCGCGCCGTTGCCCGAGCCGAGCGGGATGATGGTCTGCACCGAGCCCTTGCCGAACGAACGCGTGCCGACGATGGTCGCGCGCTTGTGGTCCTGCAGCGCGCCGGCGACGATTTCCGACGCCGAAGCCGAGCCGCCATTGACCAGCACGATGACCGGCTTGCCCTTGGTGAGGTCGCCGGCATGCGCGGTGCGGCGCTGGGTCTCCTCGGCATTGCGGCCGCGGGTCGAGACGATCTCGCCCTTCTCCAGGAAGGAGTCGGAGACGGTGACCGCTTCCTCGAGCAGGCCGCCCGGGTTGTTGCGGAGGTCGATGATGTAGCCCTTGAGCTTGTCGCCGATCTGATTCGAGAGGTTGGCGACCTCGCGCTTCAGGCCTTCGGTGGTCTGCTCGTTGAAGGTGGTGATGCGGATATAGCCGATGTCGTCGGCCTCGACGCGCGCGCGCACCGAGCGGACGCGGATGTTGTCGCGCACCAGCGTCACGTCGAGCGGATTGTCCTGGCCCTTGCGGATGATCTTGAGCTTGATCTTGGTGTTGACCGGACCGCGCATCTTCTCGACCGCCTGGTTCAGGGTGAGGCCCTGCACCGCCTCGTCGTCGAGATTGGTGATGATGTCGTTGGCCATGATGCCGGCGCGCGAGGCCGGCGTGTCGTCGATAGGCGAGACCACCTTGATCAGGCCGTCTTCCATCGTGACCTCGATGCCGAGGCCGCCGAACTCACCGCGGGTCTGCACCTGCATGTCGCGGAAGCTCTTGGCATCCATATAGCTCGAATGCGGATCGAGGCCGGTGAGCATGCCGCTGATGGCGGATTCGATCAGCTTGGTGTCGTCGGGCTTCTCGACATAATCGGAGCGCACGCGCTCGAACACGTCGCCGAACAGGTTGAGCTGGCGATAGGTGTCCGCGGTCGCGGCTCGCGCGCTGGAGCCCATGAACACCGCGCGCGGCTGGGTCACGAACAGCGTCAGCGCCGCACCGGTGGCTGCGCTGAGGAGGATTACTGAAGTCTTGCGCATCATCCGCGAACCTTCTCGCCTTCATTTGCGGCCCACCATGGGCCTGGATCGATTGGAGTGCCGTCTTTACGGAACTCGACATACAGCAC
This sequence comes from Bradyrhizobium huanghuaihaiense, assembly GCF_007830635.1. Lineage (GTDB taxonomy): Bacteria > Pseudomonadota > Alphaproteobacteria > Rhizobiales > Xanthobacteraceae > Bradyrhizobium > Bradyrhizobium huanghuaihaiense. Next base: position 720,791 of record NZ_VLLA01000001.1, read on the forward strand.
AGGTTGACTCGCGTTCGTGGCGAGAATGGAGGCGACTTGAGAGGTCGACCCCATGGTCGCGACAGGCTCCCCCGTGAGCACAAACTGTCCGATGTTGACCGAAATGCGCTCCATCCCGGCGATCAGGACATGATACCCGCCCCCGGCGTTGAGGATCAAGAGTTGTCCATAGCTGCGGAACGGGCCGGCATACACAACCCAGCCATCGCACGGCGTCGTGACCTGGGAGCCCGGCTTTGTCGCCAGCGAAATGCCCTTCTGCACCCCGCCGACCCCGTCGGAACCGCCAAAGTCCCTGATCTTGTTACCGTTAACCGGCAGGGGCAGGAGGCCCTTGGCCGAGGCGAAGGCGATCGCGGGGGTAGTCCGGGACCGGTCCTTGAAAGCGGCGGGGCCGGATTTGGCGCTGGCGGCCGCGTTTGCCGCTGCCAGCTTGGCCTCGGCCTGCCTTGCGGCCTCGGCGGCCTTCTCGGCCGCTTTGGCGGCGCTCTGCAGGTCCTGCTCCATCTTGGTGATCAGCCCCTGGAGATCGCCGACCTGCCTTGAGAGCGCGATCGCGCGCGAGCTTTCGGCGTCGAGGTCCTTTTCGCGCGCGGCCTGTTGGCGTTGCCGCTCGTCGATCAGCGCGGTGAGGCGGGTCTGGTCGCTCCGGACCTTGTCGCGGTCGGCGGCGAGCTGGTCGCGCTCGCTCGCGATGTTCTTGCGCAGGGCCACGAGCTCGCCGAGCTCGCCCGCGATCCTCTCCGCGCGGCCGCGCAATTCCGGCACGACGGCGCCGAGCAACATCGCGGTGCGCAAGGATTGCAGCGCATCCTCAGGTCGTACCAGCAGCGCCGGCGGCGTGCGCCGGCCGGCCCGTTGCAGTGCCGCCAGCACCTCGACGATGTCGGCGCGGCGCGAATCAAGCGAAGAGCGCATCTGCTGCTCGCGGCCGTTCAGCGTCTTCAGCCGCGCTTCGGTTTCGTCGATCTTGGTCTCGACGGTGCGCACATTGGTGGCGGTGTCGATCAGCTGCTGATTGAGCTGGGTGCGATCCTGGCCGAGCGCCGTGATCTCGGCCTTCAACTTGGCCTGCGCTTCCTCCGCGCTCTTTTGTCTGGCGCGCGCAGCTTCCAGCTCCTGCTCGCGCTGCTTGATGGCGTCAGGCGAGACGGCCGCGGTCTGGGGCGCCGGCGCTGCCGTCTGAGCTTGTGCGAGGCTTGTGCCTGCGAGGTCTGCGCCTGCGAGGCTTGCAATCAGCAGGTTGAGGACGGGCGCTCGCATCGCTTTAGGCAAAGGTGCTCGTTGTGGCGCGGATCACGCGCGGTGATAAGGATGGCCGGCCAGGATGGTGGCGGCCCGATACAGCTGTTCCAGAAGCATGACGCGGACCATTTGGTGCGGCCAGGTCGCAGAGCCGAACGCGATCGCGAGCTTGGCCTTACGGCGCAATTCGGGCGAAAGTCCGTCCGCCCCTCCGATCATGAAGATAGTATGTCCGGCCCCCTCGTCGCGCCAGCGCCCGAGATGCCGTGCGAATACGGTGGAGTCGAGATTCTGGCCGCGCTCGTCCAGTGCCACCAGGATGGATTTTTCCGGAATATGCGCCGAGATCGCCGCGGCCTCTTCAGTCATCCGCGTCGCGGCGTCACGCGCGCGGCTCTCGGGAATCTCGTGAATGCTGAGCTCGCGGAATCCGAGCTTGCGGCCGGCCTCGTCGAACCGCTCGAAATAGCGGTCGGCAAGCTCCCGTTCGGGGCCCTGCTTCAGCCGGCCCACCGCAATGACAGCAACACGCATGATGGTTTCAGCGTCGTGTTTTCGAGGTCGCGCGCATCAGGCGCGCGCACGACGCTAGCATGCGCGTCAGCCGATTCGAAATCGGCTTCGTCAGCCTCTAGATCGCCTTCGCCGCCCCTGGGCCCTGCGTGTACAACCTCTCGAGGTTGTAGAACTCGCGGACCTCGGGTCTGAACACGTGCACGATCACATCGCCGGAATCGATCAGCACCCAGTCGCAATTGGGCAAGCCCTCGACATGGATGTTCTTGATGCCGGTTTCCTTGAGGCCCTTCGTCACGTTCTCCGCGATCGCGCCAACGTGCCGGTTCACCCGGCCGGTGGTGACGATCATGTAGTCGGAGTATGCCGATTTGCCGCGAAGGTCGATGGTGACCGTCTCTTCCGCCTTCATGTCCTCGAGGCGGGAGAGGATCAGGCTCAGCGTCTTGTCGGCGTCGGGTTGCGCCTTCAAGGCCGCAGCTTTGGTCGATGTTTTACGCGTAGGCTTAGCAACCTTGGGTAAAACAGACTTGGACAATACAGATGTGGCCAGGGACCATTCCTTTCACTGTATCGCGAGAGCCGAATCCGGCGCTCACGGGTGACACTACATCATGTGGGGTTAAGGGTTTCAATATGCCAGAGAGGCCAAGGTCCCCACAACGCCCGGACACTCCGTCTCACTTCGTACCTTTCCAGCTCCCGTCCGGGTTCCGCAGACCGGTCGAGGACAGATTCAGCTTCAATCCGGTCAGGAACACCCAGGCCGGCGCCGACTGGTCCGCAAGCAGCGCTGCCTTGCTCTCCGGCAGACGGTAACGAGATAGCGCTTGGGCGGCGGGCGAGGCGAGGGCGCGAAAACTCTGCGGCGGGCGATCGATGACCGCCATCGGCACCTGGCCGGCGATCCGCCGCCAGTCCTGCCAACGATGGAATTGAGCGAGGTTGTCGGCGCCCATGATCCAGACAAAGCGCAAGCCCGAGAAGCGGCGGCGCAAGGTGTTGATCGTGTCGATAGTATAGCGGGTGCGAATGACGGATTCGAGACAGCTCACCTCGATGCGCGGATCATCGGCGACATCGCGTGCGGCCTGCATGCGCGCGCCGAGCTCATGCAGGTTGCCATTCTCCTTGAGCGGATTGCCTGGGGTGACCAGCCACCAGACGCGATCGAGTTGCAATCGCCTAAGTGCGAACCGGCTGATCGCGCGATGCGCCTGATGCGGCGGGTTGAACGAACCGCCCAGCAGGCCGATGCGCATGCCCTCCGTATGGGGCGGGACCGCTTGCGCCACAAAACGCGGCACGACGAATTTGTTGCTCAATGCCCCGCGCCTTGCAACGTTACTTACGGCCGCGTCTGCCCGGTGCCGTGAACGCGATATTTGAAGCTCGTGAGTTGCTCGGCGCCGACCGGGCCGCGGGCGTGGAAGCGGCCGGTGGCGATGCCGATCTCGGCGCCGAAGCCGAACTCGCCGCCATCGGCGAACTGCGTCGAGGCGTTGTGCAGCACGATCGCGGAATCGACCTCGCTCAGGAATTTCTTCGCCGCACGCTCGTCAGCGCTCACGATCGCATCGGTATGATGCGAGCCGTGATTCTGGATGTGTGCGATCGCGCCGTCGACGCCGTCCACCACCTTCGCCGCGATGATCGCGTCGAGATATTCGGTGTCCCAATCCTCGTCGTTTGCAGGCTTTACGCGCGCATCGGCCTTCTGCACGGCGTCGTCGCCGCGCACTTCGCAGCCGGCCTCGATCAGCATCTCGACCAGCGGCTTCAGGCTCGATGCAGCAGCCGCGCGATCGACCAGCAGCGTTTCGGCCGCGCCGCAGACGCCGGTGCGGCGCATCTTGGCGTTGAGCACGATCGACTTCGCCATGGCGAGGTCGGCGCTGGCATCGACATAGACGTGGTTGACGCCCTCGAGATGCGCGAACACAGGCACGCGCGCTTCCTGCTCGACGCGCGCGACGAGGCTCTTGCCCCCGCGCGGCACGATCACGTCGACGGCGCCGTTCAGGCCCGACAGCATCATGCCGACCGCTGCGCGGTCGCGTGTCGGCACCAGCGTGATCGCAGCTTCAGGCAGGCCGGCCTCGCGCAGGCCCTGCACCAGGCATTCATGGATCGCGCGGCACGAGCGGAAACTGTCCGAGCCGCCGCGCAGGATCACGGCGTTGCCCGACTTCAGGCAGAGCACGCCGGCGTCCGCCGCAACGTTGGGACGGCTCTCGAAGATCACGCCGACGACGCCGAGCGGCACGCGCACGCGCTCGATGGTCATGCCGTTCGGCCGCTGCCAGCTCTCGGTGACGACGCCGATGGGATCGGCGATGCCGCGCACGATGCCGATGCCTTCGGCCATTGACTCGACCCGCGCCGGCGTCAGCGTCAGGCGGTCGATGAAGGAGGAGGTCATGTTGCCGGAGGCGCGGGCCTCCGCGACGTCCTCGGCATTGGCGGCAAGAATCGCCGCCGCGTTGGCGCGGATTGCCCGCTCCATGGCCTCCAGCGCCCGGTTCTTCTGCTCCGGCGGCGCCAGCGCCAGCGCGCGCGCGGCAGCGCGGGCTTTGGCGGCGAGATCGGACATCAGCGCCTGGAGATCGGCATTGCCGTCAACGGCTTTGAGGGGGGCGGCCATGGGAGTTCAACCTTCTGCTAAGGCGGTGTCCTAGCACGGAAATCCCGCTTTTGCGAAGGGTGGGGACGGTATGGCAGGGGCCCGGCGGGCGCCGCCGGGTCGGCCAATGGCCTGGTCATGCCCAAGGTCGGACTGATCCTTGCGGGATGCTCAAATATCAATAAATATCATTATCTGATAATGGAGCCATCCCATGGCGAGCAGCTACAGCATTGGCAAGCATTTCGAGGACCTGATCGACAACCTGGTCGAGAGCGGGCGCTATGCCACCGCGAGCGAGGTGGTGCGCGAAGGCCTTCGCCTCGTCGAGGAGCGCGAGGAGCGGCGCAAGGTCAAGCTGGAGGCGCTGCGGGAGGAAATCCAGAAGGGCTTTGACAGCGGGCCGATGGAGGAGGTCGATGTCCAGGAATGGATGAACGACATCAAGGCGCGGGGACGGCAACGTTTGGCCGCGCGCAAACGTGGCAAATAGATTTCGCAAAGCCCCGCAAGCAGACCTCGATCTCGATTCGATCTGGGACTTCATTGCTTCGGACAGCGTCAGGTCCGCCGACAAGCAGGTCGCGCGCATCGGCGAGATATTCGAAATGCTCCTGGAGAATCCACTCGCTGGGCGCGAGCGTCGGGAACTGAGGGCCGGCCTGCGCAGCTTCCCGGTTGGCAACTACGTGATTTTCTATATCCCGTTGTCCGATGGTGTGGAGATCATCCGCGTGATGCACGGTCGACAGGATATCGCCTCCGACGACATGCAGTAGCAGGCCTTACCCGCCCACCACCAGATCGTCGCGGTGGATCATCTCGGCGCGGCCGCTGATGCCGAGGATGGCCATCACATCAGGGGAGGAGCGGCCCTTGATGCGCTCGGCATCGTCGGCGTCATAGGCGATCAGGCCGCGGCCGACCTCGCTGCTGTCGGGGCCGCGCACGACCACGGCATCGCCGCGGGCGAACTGGCCCTCGACCTTGATCACGCCGGCCGGCAGCAGGCTGGCGCCGGCGCGCAGCGCGGTCACCGCGCCGGCGTCGATCGTCAGCGTGCCCTTCGGCTCCAGCGTGCCCGCGATCCAGCGCTTTCGCGACGTGATGGGATTGGCGGGCGTCAGGAACCAGGTGCAGCGGCCGCCATCGGCGATCGCCTGCAGGGGATGCTCGATCTTGCCGGAGGCGATCAGCATGTGGGTGCCGCCTGTCGTCGCGATCTTGGCCGCCTCGACCTTGGTGCGCATGCCGCCGCGCGACAGCTCGGACTCGGCATCGCCCGCCACGGCCTCGATCTCCGAGGAGATGCTGTCGACGACCGGAATGAGCTTTGCGTTCGGGTTGTTCTTCGGCGGGGCGTCGTAGAGCCCGTCGATGTCGGACAGCAGCACCAGCAGATCGGCGCTCGCCATGGTGGCGACGCGCGCGGCGAGGCGGTCGTTGTCGCCGTAGCGGATCTCGGTGGTCGCGACCGTGTCGTTCTCGTTGATCACGGGGATGGCGCGCCACTCCAGCAGCTTGCCGATGGTGGAGCGCGCATTGAGATAGCGGCGGCGCTCCTCGGTGTCCTGAAGCGTCACCAGGATCTGGCCGGAGTCGATGCCGTGGGCCCCGAGCACCTCCGACCAGATCCGCGCCAGTGCGATCTGCCCGACCGCCGCCGCGGCCTGGCTCTCTTCCAGCTTCAACGGACCGCGCGGCAATTTCAGGCGGCTGCGGCCAAGCGCGATCGAGCCGGAGGACACCACGAGGACATCGCGCCCTTCCTTGTGCAGCTTGGCCATGTCGTCGGCGAGCGCGGCGAGCCAGGACGCCCGCACCTCGCCCTTGTCGGAATCGACCAGCAGCGCTGAGCCGACCTTGACGACGATGCGGCGGAATTGACTGAGTTCGGGGCTGGCCATGTGTGTCTGTGCTGGCGCGTGTGACGAAATGCTCTGCGTTGGAAACGGCGGAGCGAGAGAGCGGCGCCGGTGAGGCCTGCTTTTGCAGCAGGACGATGGCCGGCGCAAGGCGGCCGGCATGGTAAACGGCGCGGGTCGGGCTTGTCTTTGATCCTGCCTTCAGACTTGTCTTGGTCGCCGGTCCGGTTCTAATGCCGCCAATCAAATGGGCTGGGGGGAAACGAATGGATCGCCGCACATTCATGGCCGGATGTCTTGGAGGAGGACTTGGGCTGCCGCTGCTGGCGCCGGCAGGAGGGGCGCAAGCGCAGGCCGGGCTGACGAAGATCATCTTCCCGTTCGCGGCGGGAGCTGGCGGCGATACGTTGTGCCGGCTGATCGCGCAGGAGATGGCTCCCGTGCTGCAACGGACCATGGTGGTCGAGAACCGCACCGGCGGCGACGGCCTGATCGGCATCAAGGCGGTCAAGGGCGCGAGCCCCGACGGCAGCATGGTGCTGGTGACGACGGGGCCCACCATGTACCTGCTGCCGATGGTGGAGACGACGCCGAGCTTCGACACGTCGAAGGATTTCATGCCGGTGTCGCTGCTGGCGCGATTCGAATTTGCGCTCGTGATGGGGCCGGGCATCGATGCGACGGACTTCAAGGCATTCGTCGCCTGGCTGAAGGCGCATCCCGACAAGACCTCGTTCGGGGTGCCGAGCAACGGCACCATTCCGCATTTCATGGGCTCCAGGCTCGAGAAGGATTTTGGCATTCCCCTAACCCGCGTGCCCTATCGCGGCAGCGCGCCGATCCTCAACGACCTCGTCGGCGGCCACATCTCATTTGGTATCACCACGCTGGCCGATGCACTGCCGCAGCATCGTGCCAAGGGCGTGAAGATCATCGCGGTCTCGAGCGCGGAACGTTCACCCTTCGCGCCCGACGTCCCGACGCTGAAGGAGAGCGGCATCGATCTCGTCGCTGACGCCTGGTACGGCATGTGGCTTCCTGCCGGCAGCCCGCCGGATTTCGCCAGCAAGCTCGGCGCGGCCGCGAGCGCGGCACTCGCCAAGCCGGAGGTGAAAGAGAAGCTCACGGCGATCGGGTTGATCCCGGTCGGCAGCAATGCGGATGGATTGTCGAAGGAGCTCGCCGCCAACACGGCGTTCTGGCAGCCGATCGTGAAGGCGACGGGATACAAGATCGAGAATTAGGTCTCTCCTCCCGTCATTGCGAGAAGCTCGCGACAAAATTGCGTAGCAATTTTGCGCTGATGCGACGAAGCAATCCAGAATCTCTCCGGGGAAAGAACTGGATTGCTTCGCTGCGCTCGCAATGACGGCGTGGATGGATGTTCGATTGTAGCGACGATGCAGACTCGCGAAGAGCAGCCTACATCTTCGCGCGCTGCGCGATGCCGTCCTTGATCGCGGCGAGCTCTTTCTCATCCCAGATGCCGATCAAGACCCCGCCCTTCACCTGGAGTTGGTTGTCGGCATAAGCTGCGATCTTCTCGCGTGGCGTGGTGATGTGGCCGCTCGGATGCAGCGCCCAGTCGAACAGTTCGGCCTGCAACCGCGCGATGATGCCGGCACAATCCGGGTCGTCGCCGCGATCAACGTACTCCTCCGGATCGGTTTCGAGATCGTACAGCATCGGACGGAAGCCGGAGGCGTGGATGTATTTCCAGCGGCCGTCGAACACCATGAACAGGCGGCAGCGCTCGATCGGCTGATTCAGCTTCAGCCGCACGTCCTGCATGGCGTAGTCGTATTCGGAGAACGCCACCTTGCGCCATTCGGGCTTCTCGCCGCGCAGCAGCGGCAGCAGCGAGCGTCCTTCGAGAATGTGGCTAGGGACCTTGCCGCCGAAGTAATCGACGAAGGTCGGCGCGAGATCGATGCCCTCCACCAGTGCGTCGCTGCGCGTGCCACGCGTGGCGTCGGCTTCCCGGGAGGGATCGATGATGATCAGCGGGATCTTCGCCGACTGTTCGTGGAACAGGTCCTTCTCGCCCATCCAGTGATCGCCGAGATAGTCGCCGTGATCGGAGGTGAACACGATCATGGTGGTGTCCAGCAGACCGCGCTCCTCCAGGAACTTCATCAGCACGCCCATCTGATCGTCGATCTGGGTGATCAGGCCCATATAGGTCGGGATCACCTTCTCGCGGGCATCGTCGCGCGCCATGTTGCGGGAGTAGCGCATGTCCATATAGGCGCCGAACACCGGATGCGGATTTTGCCGCTCGCGTTCGGAGCGGATCACCGGGATCATGTCATCCGTCGAATACATGCTGGCGTAGGGCTCGGGCGCGATATAGGGCCAGTGCGGCTTGATGTAGGACAGGTGCAGGCACCACGGCCGGCCGTCGGTCTCGGCCTCGGTGATGAAGTCCATCGCGCGCCGCGTCATGTAGGGCGTCTCGGAATGCTCCTCCGGCACGCGCGCGGCCTTGTCGGCATGCACCAGCAGCCAGCCGTTCTGCAAGGAGCCATCTTCAGCGACGGCTGAATTGGCCCAATGCTCCCAGGGATTGGTCGCGTCAAAACCCTGCTGGCGCAGATACTCATCGTATTTCGGCCGCGGCCGTCCGGTCGGATGCAGGCCGTCGTCGCGCTCATAGGGCTCGAAGCCGCATTCGGCGACGTGCACGCCGATCATCGATTCCGGCGGGATGCCGAGCGCCTTCATGCCTTCGAGGTCGGGCGCCATGTGGGTCTTGCCGACCAGCACGTTGCGCACGCCGATCTTGTTCAGATGATCGCCGAGCGTGGGCTCGCCGACACGCAGCGGCCAGCCGTTCCAGTGCGAGCCATGCGAGCGCATGTAGCGCCCGGTGTAGAACGACATGCGCGACGGGCCGCAGATCGGCGATTGCACGTACGCCTTGGTGAAGAGCACGCCGCGCTTCGCCATGGCGTCGATGTTGGGCGTCTTCAGCGTGGGATGGCCGGTGCAGCCGAGATAATCATAGCGAAGCTGGTCGCACATGATCCAGAGAACGTTTTTCGCGCGCGCCATGCGTTGTCCCTGCCGTTTCTTGTGTGATTGATGCTGCGATATCGGAACGGCGATGACAACCTCATTCCGAATGAATGTGCGAGCTCGTCGCCCCACATTCAGTGTCGTCCCGGCGAAGGCCGGGACCCATACTCCTCAGAAGAGGTTATTGCGCGAGATGGCAATGACCAATCGTCGCCAAATCGCGTTCGGTGGTTATGGGTCCCGGCCTTCGCCGGGACGACCACTAGGCCGACCACGGCTCCGCTTCAGCCGCGCTCTTCGCCTTCGCAGACACCGGGCTTTCGCCGATCACATCCGCGAGCGCGCGCAGCGCTTCCTTCACGCCCTGGCCGGTGACGCCCGAGATCAGGAGCGGCGTCTTCTTGGCGGCGCGCTTAAGGCGGTCCTTCTGCTTCTTCAATTCATCCGGCTCGACCGCGTCGATCTTGTTCAGCGCGACGATCTCGATCTTGTCGGTGAGCTGTCCGCCATAGGCGTCGAGCTCCTTGCGCACCGTCTTGTAGGCCTTGCCGGCGTGCTCGCTTGTCGCGTCGATCAGATGCAGCAGCACGCGGCAACGCTCGACATGGCCGAGGAAACGGTCGCCGAGGCCGGTGCCTTCATGCGCGCCTTCGATCAGGCCGGGAATGTCCGCCAGCACGAATTCGCGGCCGTCGGCGTTCACGACGCCGAGCTGCGGATGCAGCGTGGTGAAGGGATAGTCGGCGATCTTCGGCCGCGCCGCGCTGACCTTGGACAGGAAGGTCGACTTGCCGGCATTGGGCATGCCGACGAGGCCGGCGTCCGCGATCAGCTTCAGCCGCAGCCAGATCCAGCGTTCCTCGCCGGGCTGGCCGGGATTGGCGTTGCGCGGCGCGCGGTTGGTCGACGACTTGAAATGCGCGTTGCCGAAGCCGCCATTGCCGCCCTCGGCCAGCACGAATTTTTCGCCGACCTTGGTGAAGTCGTGGATCAGCGTCTCGCGATCCTCGTCGAAGATCTGCGTGCCCATGGGGACCTTCAGCACGATGTTCTTGCCGTTGGCGCCATGGCGGTCCGAGCCCATGCCGTTCTCGCCCTTCTGGGCCTTGAAGTGCTGCTGGTAGCGGTAGTCGATCAGCGTGTTCAGCCCGTCCGCGACCTCAAGGATGACATTGCCGCCGCGGCCGCCATTGCCGCCGGAGGGGCCGCCGAATTCGATGAACTTCTCGCGGCGGAACGCCACGCAGCCGTTCCCGCCGTCACCGGAGCGGATATAGACCTTTGCTTCGTCGAGGAATTTCATGGGCCATAGGTAGGCCAGCCGGCCCCCTCCGGCAACCCGGATTGACCCGCAAATCGGCCGAAATTCCGCGAATTTCGGCCCTTGCTTAACCCGATGGCACCGTCCGGCATGACTTGTATGTGATACAGCCGGATCGAAACAGGGGGCGCGCTCCGTGCAGACCGTCAGGCCGGCGGCGCATCGCCGGCCGGCAGCAGGACGCAGCGAAGTGGGTGCTGACGGGCCGCCGCAAGGTTTTGGATTTTTTCACGAAAGGCCACAGCCTCGGTGCGGGGAAACACCCCGCAGGAGCCGCGCTTGCGCGCATGGGTGGAAAACACGATCGCGGTGGCGCGCTCGCGGCTCATCCCGAAGACGTTCTCGAGAACGAAGGTCACGAACTCCGCCGGCGTATAGGGGTCGTTCAGCAGGACGACCTCCAGGTCAGCCGCCTCGCCGCGATCGGCTTCGACGTCCGCAATTGCGCCCTTGACGATACCATGGCTCAGATAAACCAGCGCGTCGTAGCGGGTTGCGCCCTGTGCGAGAAGGAAGCGGCCGACCGGCTCGGCGAACAGCTCGACCAGGATGTCGGCGCCGGTCACCACCGTCCGTTCGGACAGCTGTGCCTCGTTGAAGGCAAGCTGGAGCAGATGGCCCAGGCCCGTCGTCGGGTCCGTCGTGCCTGCGGTCTCGACATCCCGCCGCAAGCGCGTCAGGTCGATGCCGCAGGCCTGCAGCACCGGCGATGCGTCTTCGTCCTCGATCAAGGCAATCAGCAGATCCTGCGGGCCGGGATGCGTGCGGCCTTTCGCCCGGGCGGCCGACGTCGCGCGCAGGAGCGAACGCTTGAATGTCTCGGAGCAGGGCGGAAGCAGTGCCATCGCGGGCCTTTGCGTACGGGCGGAGTGTGCACGGGCTTTGTCGGCACTTTCTCCGCCGCGGTTCACACGGTGCGGCCCGCTCCGCTCGCGCCGCGAGACGGCTCCGCTATCCCGGCCGGCGCCGGATCAGGAATTTCTGCATGCCCTCCAGCACCAGCTCCTTGCGCTGGTTGAACACGGTACTCCCTAGCGTGACCACGCCCGTCGTGCGTCCCGGCACCAGCTCGGTGACCTCGAGCGCGGGATAGATGGTGTCGTCGGCGTACACGGGTTTGAGAAACCGGCTCGATTGCTCGAGGAAGCCGACGAGGGAGTCCTCGACCATGAACGGAAACAGGCCGGCGCCGGGCGCAGTGTGGATCAGGGTCTGGAAGCCGTGGGCGAGCAAATGCGGCATGCCGCGGCTGCGGCAATATTCCACATCGTAATGCACGGGATGGGTGTCGCCGCTCGCGGTCTGGAATGCTGCGAAGACCGCGGAGGTCTGGGTGCGGCTCGGCAGCACGAAGCGCTCACCGACCACGAAATCCTCAAACCAGCGTTGCGTGGGGATCATGCGATGTTGGTTCGGATCGAAATCGGTCATGCCAAAGCTCTTTTTCTCGGTGCCGCCTCTATCGCTACCGCGATGCGAAGAGTGCGACAATCCGTTCAATTCGGCGGGGGCGGGCTTGTCCCGCGCGTCCACGCCATTAAAACGGCCGCAAGCGACACTATTCGCCGATTCCTGATGCTCTCTCCCCGTCATTGCGAGGAGCGAAGCGACGAAGCGATCCAGACTGCCGCCGCGAAGACAGTCTGGATTGCTTCGCTTCGCTCGCAATGACGATCCCTCGCAGTTCGATCGATGCCCTTCTTCAAGAACCTCTCCGCCTACGACGACCGCTCCGCGCGCCTGGCCGGCATCGCGCTGATGGTGCTGTCGATCTTCATGTTCTCGTTCGGCGACGCCATGGGCAAGTTCCTGGTCGGGACCTATTCGGTGGGGCAGCTCTTGTTCCTGCGCGCCTGCGCGGCGCTGCTGTTGCTGTCGCCGCTGATCTGGAAGCAGCGCCATCAGTTCCTGCATCTGGAGCGGCCGGGCCTGCAGCTGTTTCGCGTCGTGCTCTCGACGCTGGAGGTCGCCGCCTTCTTCCTCGCCACGGTCTATCTGCCGCTCGCCGACGTCATCACCTATTATCTCGCAGGTCCCATCTTCGTCACCGCGATGTCGGCGATCTTTCTGGGCGAGAAGGTCGGTTGGCGGCGCTGGACCGCGATCCTGATCGGCTTCTGCGGTGTCTTGATCGCGCTGCGGCCGTCGGCCCAGACCGTCAGCCTGCCGGCGCTGATCGCGCTCGGCGGCAGTCTCTCCTTTGCAACCCTGATGCTGATCACGCGCAGCCTGCGCAAGACGCCAGACATCGTCATGGCGTCCTCGCAGTTCATCGGCACGTTCTCGCTTGGCGCGGTGCTGTCGACGTTCCACTGGGTGCCGCCGACCTCGGGCAGCCTGGTGATCTTCGCGTTGGCCGGGCTCATCTCGGTGACCGCGCTGTTCTGCGTCAACCGCTCGCTCAAGCTGGCACCGGCGAGCGTCGTGGTGCCGTATCAATATTCGATGATCGTCTGGGCCGTGATCTTCGGCTTCGTCGTGTTCGGCGATGTCCCCTCGATCGCGACCATCGTCGGCGCGGCGATCATCAGCGGCGCGGGGTTCTATATCTACTTGCGTGAACGGGATTTGGGGCGCGCGAGCGCCGAGGTGAATCCGCCGGCATAGCCGCGCCCACACTGTCGTCCCGGACAAGCGCAGCGCAGATCCGGGACCCATACCCACTGGGAGACGTTTTGCGAAGACTCGGAGTGGGAGCTTTGCCTCACACTCCTCCCTGTGGTTATGGGTCCCCGCGTTCGCGGGGACGACAGTTGTGTTTGCCGCTGTGCCCCGCGTCCTACCTCACCCGTCTCGCGCTGCTCCAGCTCTTCAGCGACGCCCACACGCCGCGGGAGAGGCGGAAGCAGTCGACCGGCGTGGAGGAGCCCAGCGCCAGGAAGCGGTGCAGCTGGACGCCGCTCCACTGGAAGCCGCACTTCTCCAGCACCTTGCGCGAGGCCGGGTTGGTGACGCGCGCGCCGGCATGGAGATGGTCGTCCTCGTACTCCTCGAAGAAGAAGTCGATCGCGCCGCGCGCAGCTTCGGTGGCGAAGCCCTGGCCCCAATGCTCGACGCCGAGCCAGTAGCCGAGCTCGGCGTTGCCGGGCTTGGAGCAGTCGATCCCGACCATGCCGACCGGGCCGCTGTCGTGCTCGATCAGGAACACGGTCTCGCTGCCGAGCTCGGACGTGGCGCGGATGAACTCGACGGCGTCGTCCTGCGAATAGGGATGCGGCAGGCGGCGCGTGTTCTCGGCGACGCGGCGGTCGTTGGCGAGCCGGGCGATGGTCCTGACGTCGGCGAGGGTCGGCCGCCGCAACGTCAGCCGCTCGGTGGCGACAACGCTCGGTCTCGCCTCCCGCAAGGTCACGCTCGAGAAGTCCTGCAACATGTCCGGCTCCGTGAAAGTCACTAAGTCAAAGTGAGCAAGTCAAAGAAAAGGGGAGGCCGGTTTCCCGCCTCCCCTGGAGCCTTCGATCTGTTGATCTCTAGGACTCCGCCGGTTTGGTAGGACCCGGCGGACTCCAATTTGATCCACCGTCTATTCAGCCGCCTCTGCGATCGGGAGTACCGATACAAAGGTGCGGCCGTTGGCTTTGGCCTGGAATGCAACACGACCTTCAACCTTGGCGAACAAAGTGTGGTCCGTGCCCATGCCGACATTAAGGCCGGGGTGCCAGGTGGTGCCGCGCTGACGCGCAATGATGTTGCCGGGAGTGACGATCTCCCCGCCGAACGCCTTGATGCCGAGGCGCTTGCCCTTCGAATCGCGTCCGTTACGCGATGAACCGCCTGCTTTTTTGTGAGCCATGGCTCGTCTCCGAAATCCTGCGTATTTCTAGATCAATTCCTTGACGGAATCATTTCACGATTTCTCACGCATCAATTCGTGAATTGGCGTGATCAAATCCCGTTATTCGGCGGCTTCCTTTACGGACTCCTTGGCCACCTTCTCCTTCTTCGGACGCGGGCCCTTGGTGGGCTTGGCGCCGTCCGCCAGGATCTCGGAGATACGGAGGACCGTGATCTCGTCGCGATAGCCGCGCTTGCGGCGCGAATTCTTGCGGCGGCGCTTCTTGAACGCGATGACCTTCGGGCCGCGCTTGTGGTCGAGCACCTCGACCGCAACGGACGCGCCTGCGACCGTCGGAACGCCCAGCACCGGCGTGTCGCCGCCGAGCACCAGAACTTCATTCAACTGCACGATCGAGCCGACTTCGCCTTCGATCTTGCCAACTTCGAGAACATCATCCGGCACGACGCGGTATTGCTTGCCGCCGGTTTTGATGACTGCGAACATCGTTCTTTCTCCGTGTTCAATCCCGGCCTCGGGACGAGCATCGTCCGGGTCGGCTTTTTGTCAGTCGCTATGGGTTTATGTGCGTCTTGTGCGGGTGGGAGTTATCCCTTTGAAAACCCACGCAAAAACAAGCAGCGCGAGAAACGCCCCGCGCCGGCTGTGGGACTTATAGCGGCCAACAGCCGCAAGTCAAGAAAAAGCGGGCGAAAATGGCCCGGATTTGAAGGATTTGGCTCTGCTGCCGGCCTTCCGCCAAATCTCGACCGGCCTTGCAACAAACCGGTTCCCCCGCCGTTAGTCCGCCGGAACAGATAAGCGGGCAAGGGCTCCCATGGCAACGGACGAACTGGTCAAGACGACGGGCATCGCCCAGCACGGGGCGAGCCGCCTGCCGTCAGTCGACGTCGACAGCTTCAACATCGAGATCAAGGACGAGGACGGTTTTCTCGGCGATCGCGCCAGCAAGGGTGCGTTTCGCGAGATCCTCGAACAGTGGCGCAAGCCGTTGCGCAAGAGCGGCGAGGATCCGTTCGGCGACGAGCCATCCGACAAGATCAGCAAGAAGGCCCTCGATGCGGTTCTGGTCGGCGACGATACCGAGGCCACGGCGGTCGTCCATAGTGCGATCGAGGATTTCGCCCAGGAGCTCGCTTATGTCACCCGGCGGTTTCTCAAGACCAAGGCCTGGGCCAAGACCGAATGCATCGTGGTCGGTGGCGGCTTCCGTGCCAGCCGGCTCGGCGAAATCGCCATCGCCCGGGCCGAGATCATCCTGAAATCGGAAGGCTTCAAGGTCGACCTCGTGCCGATCCGCTTCGATCCGGATGATGCCGGCCTGATCGGCGCCCTGCATCTCGCGCCGTCCTGGATTTTCGAGGCCTATGACAGCATCCTCGCGGTCGACATCGGCGGGACCAACATCCGCTGCGGCATCGTCGAGACGCGTTGGAAGAAAGCGCCCGATCTGTCCAAGGCGGGGGTCTTCAAATCCGATCTATGGCGCCATGCCGATGACGAGCCGAGCCGCGAAGCCGCAGTCAAACGGCTGGTCAAGATGCTCGAAGGCCTGATCGAGGACGCCGAGGCCGAAGGCTTCAAGCTTGCGCCCTTCATCGGCATTGCCTGTCCCGGCGTGATCAACGCGGACGGCTCGATCGAAAAGGGCGCGCAGAACCTGCCGGGCAATTGGGAGAGCAGCAAGTTCAACCTGCCGGCAAGCCTCGTCGAGGCCATCCCCGAGATCGGCGCGCATGACACCGCGATCCTGATGCACAATGACGGCGTGGTTCAGGGCCTCTCCGAGGTGCCGTTCATGCAGCATGTCGAGCGCTGGGGCGTGCTCACCATCGGGACCGGGCTCGGCAATGCGCGCTTCACCAACCGCCGCAAGGAGAACGGCAACGGAAAAGACAGGGATTCTACGGAGAACGGGAAGAAAAAAGGTAAGAACGACAAGGAGTAACCTTGATCGGTTAGGTTAAGGACCGGATTGCGTTGCGGGGCGCAGGCTGCACGCTAGGGTCGAATCGTCGCTTCACCTGGCCGGCGAAGCCGCCCTTCACGGCCAGCATTGCAATGAGCGGCACGGGACCGCCAGTGTTTACCGCGTCTGGCGGTCCCACCCGTTCTTCCGATGTCTCAGCTCCAGCCGATGCGCTGAAAGAACGCCGCGATCTCCGCCGCCGCGCGATCCGGGTCTTCCCGATGCGGGAAGTGGCCGACGCCGGGAAACTTCGCGAGATCGAGCGCACTGAAGGTCTCGGAGAGCCGATCGGTCCACGCATAGGGAAACAGCGGATCGTGCTCGGCCCAGCGCACGCAGGTCGGCACGTCGATCGGTGGAAGCTGTGGTGCTTCGCCCTTCATCATCGCGACCCGCCCGGCATGCGAGGCCCGATAATGCGCAAAGCCGCCGACGAGATTGCCGTCTTTGAAGAAATTGTCGGCAAAGGCGTCGAGGACGTCGTCGAAGGCGTTCTTGCGATGCGCCCAGCCCTTCAGGAAGTGGCCGATATAGAGCCGGCAGTTTTCGCGGCTCGCACCGACCAGCGCCGGCGCCATCTCCATCTGCTGGAAGGACTGGTACCAGATGTGGTTGAGCCGATCAGGCGCCGCCATGCGCGGCCCGATGCCGGGATAGACGAAATCGAAGAAGAACAGCCCGGCGAGCCGCCCCGCTGCCTGCCGCGCCAGCGGCTGCATCACGGCGCCGCCGACATCGTGCCCGACCACGCCGAATCGGTCGATGCCGAGCCCCTCCATCAGCGCCAGCATGTCGGCCGCATGGCCGTCCGGCCCAAAAGGCCCATCCGGCTTGTCGCTGTCGCCGAAGCCGCGCAGGTCAGGCGCGATCAGGGTGAAGCGGTCCGAAAGCCTGGATATCACCGGCTCCCAGGTCAGCCAGAATTCCGGCCATCCATGCAGCAAAAGCAGCGGTTTTCCGCTTCCGGCGCGAACCACGTGGAATTTGGCGCTATTGGCCGTGACCGTCAGATGCTCCATGGCAGTTCCTTCCCAGGGAGGCGGGATGGAGGTGAAAGAGGCAGCGGATTTTCCCCTTTCGCGCCTTGTCTGGCCCGCCATCCTCGCCTATTAACGCCCCCAACCACAGGGGCCGCAGCTCCTATATGGCGCCTTCAGGAGAGGTGGCAGAGTGGTTGAATGCACCGCACTCGAAATGCGGCATAGGTGCAAGCCTATCGGGGGTTCGAATCCCTCCCTCTCCGCCACCCCCCTCGAAAACCCCTAGAAAACAGCGGACCTTTTGAATCCAAAGGGTTTTCCGGATCCACCGTTGGTACACAACGTCGGTACACACGGATCATGGTTAACGCATCGTTTACGCCGAAGCGCCATCCGGAAAGCGGAATCTATCTGTTCCGGAAACGCGTCCCCGAACGATTGAAGGACGTCGTCGGCAGGAGCGAGATCAAGTTCTCGCTGCAGACGCGCGATCCCGCCATGGCGCGGATCCGCAACCTCGAAGAGCTGGCGCGGCTCGAGCGCGCATGGGCCGAGATCGACGGCACGCGCATCACGAATTCGGAGCGCTTCGCCTCCTATTTGGACGCCAAGTTCTCGCGCGTGTCCGCGGCGGGCCGCGAGCCGGAGCCGGCGGCCACCGACACTGCGTCGGTGCCGGCCGCGCCCGCTTTGTCACCGGTGTCCGTGACGGCAGTCTCGCCCACGGCGCCGGCCGCAGGCGCGCCGAAGCCGCCGGTGCCGCTGCGCCTCCTCTTCAAGTCCTACGCAAAGGAAGCCCAGCTCTCGCCCGCCACCGTCAAGCGCTGGACCCCGGTCGTCGAGCGGCTGATCGGTCATCTCGGTCATGACGATGCCGCGGCGATCACGCGCGCCGACATCGTCGCCTGGAAGGACACGCTGCTCGAAGGCGGCATGAAGAACATCACGATCCGGGACGTCTACCTCGCCGCGACCAAGGCGCTGCTTCAGTTCGCCGTCGACCAGGGGCTGCTCGCCGGAAACCCCGCCAAGGAGGTGAAGGTGCGTGTCAAGAAGAAGGTCAAGGAGCGCGAGAAGGGCTTTGACGGCGTCGAGGCGGCGAAGATCCTGACCGCGACGCTGCGGCCGTTCTCGCACCTGATCAGCGAGGAGATGGCGGCGGCGCGCCGCTGGCTGCCCTGGATCGGCGCCTACACGGGCGCGCGCATCAACGAACTGACGCCGCTGACGGCCGCCGAGTTCGTCAAGCGCGACGGCATCTGGATGATCCGCATCCGCGGCGCCAACAACAAGTTGCGCACGTTCCGCGAGGTGCCGCTGCACGGCCACCTGATCGAGCAGGGACTGCTCGACTACGCGAAGTCGCGCGGCAAGCGGCCGCTGTTCTACGACCCCGGCCGCGGCCGCGGCGGCAAGGATGCGAATCCGCACCATAAGAAGGTCGCGGAGCGCATCGCGGAATGGGTGCGCTCGCTCGGCATCGACGCCGGCGTCGCGCCGTCCCACGGCTGGCGCCACCGCTTCTCCAGCGTCGCCCGCTTCGTCGGCATGCCGGAGGACGTCCGCAACATCATCCAGGGTCACGCCGGGGCGAAGGTCGCCGACGACTACGGCGAGACCTGGCCGCTCGTCGCGCTCCGCGAGATCGAGAAACTGCCCCGTTACGTGGTCTAGAGGAATCGCGATGTCGAAAGTCACCTACACCATGTTCATCGACAACGGCGACGGTGCCGCCGCCGTCGTGGCGTGCGGCGTGCCGCTGCCCCGTGCGCTGGTCCTCGCGTTGGAATATGGAGGCAAGGGCAGGGCCACGATCGTCCACAGCGACATCGGTCCCTTGCGCCAATTCGCGATCGGACGACGCCCCGCAGGCGGAGGCGACTTCGAATGCGCGACGTACACCATGGTGCGCCGCTCGGGCTCTCCCGGTCTCGATGCGGATCGGGCGATGGAGGTCTTCGAGCAGGTGCTGCTGCAGCATCCTTACCAGTTCTGGAACGGCCGCGTCGTGACCGACGAAGATTTCGCGCGCCGGCATACCGCAGGGAGCGCATGACATGACCGGGACGACGAGATTGACGACGTTCCTGCCGGGCTTCGGCGGCTTCCACGGCACCCGCTGGGAGAATCTGTTCCCGTTTTCGCTGGACAGGTGCGCGGAGCGCTTCGCGAGGTACGAGGGCGCCGACGAACTGACCGCCGCCGATCTCGATGCGATCCTGCGCGAGACCAGCGAGGCCTCGCGCTTCTTCGCCGCGCTCGCCACGCGCTACTGCCGCCGCTTCGACGCGGACATTTCGCGATGGCTGGGGTTCGAGCTCGGATTGACGTTCTCCGAATTCGACATCCCGGCGGCCGCGGGCGGCGGCACCACCGACTTCATCCTCGCCACGATGCCGATCGGCAGCGCCGGCAAGCTGCTCGAACGCAGCGCGAAAGAGGGGCACCAACGGCTCCTCGGGTCGATCCGCGACCGCTTCGCGCCCCACGACGGTGTCGTTCCCTATCCCGAGGATGCCGTGGAGCAGTGGCTCGCCGAACCCGTCGAACGCTGGGGGCGGGTCGAACTCTGCGACCTGCTCGCCGGCTTCGTCGATCCCGAGATCGAGGAGCGGCTGTACGCCGAGATGACGGGCGGCGACGACGTCCGCCTGTCGTTCGAGGAGGCCGTCGACTGGACGCGGTTCGCGGACCTCGTCTCCACCCGCCGGAAGGCATCGTCACAGCCCGGTCCCCACCACCCGGAACAGCGCGCGTAGCGCGAGAGAGGAAATCGAAATGAGTCTGCTTCCGACGCTCGAGGGCTATATGAGCGACTTCTCCGGCTTCTCGTCGCCGGCCTGGGCGCCGCTGCTGTCCGGTGCGCGCGATCGCGCCGCCGGGGCAAGCGCGTTTCTGCAGATGCATGACGAATTCGACCGCGACGACTTTCTGAAGTTCTTCGCGGAAACGGCCGACCCCGCCAAGCAGTGCGCGACGCTCGCGAAATCGTTCTGCCAGACCTTCGCGATCCAGCTGGCGCTCAAGCTCGGAATTCCGCACGGCGTCCGCTTCGACCGGTACGATCCCGCGTCCGATCGCATCGTGGTGCTCGTCCCGCTCGGGACCGTGCGCAGGCTCCTCGACCGTTGCGCGGAAAAGCGCCACCGGTCGCTCGACGGCCTGCGGCCCGGCGAGTTCGAGGCGCTTTGGGACTTCGACTGGGAGGCGGGCGCGCGCCAGAGCGAGGCGGTGAGCCGGGCGCTCGAGAGGATGGATGCCGTCGCGGTCGGCAAGTTGCTGCGCGCGTTCGCCAGCCCCGGCATCGAGAAGAAGGCGATCAGGGAGATCTCGGTCGAGGCCGCGGCGCAGGCGTTCGCGGACTCGATCGACCCGAACAAGTACCGGGCCGCGAAGGAACGCCGCCGGCGCGAGAAGCACGCGTTCGCGTTCGGTCGCCCGGGGCACGCATAGGAGCGCGAACATGGACAAGACACCGACAACCGAACGCGGCCCGTCGATCGACCACCCCTGGCGCTCGGTCTATATCGCCACGCCGCGCCGCATGGACGGCAAGAAGTACGCGATGATCATCAAGCGCGATGGCGGCGAGGAGACCATCGCGCACAATGTGACGATCGCTCAGGCTCTCGTCATCGCGCTGGAGCATCGCCGCGAGCACGGCGCCGCCATGTTCTACCGCGACCGGACCGACTTCCGTGAGTACGTCATCGGTCGCCGTCGGTTGGACGGCGGCGTCTTCGAGCCCGTCCTGCGCGGCGTGGTCCCGCGGACCGCCCTCGTCGCGGCCGACCACGTCCGCGCGCTCGAATTCTTCGAAGAGATCATGGAGGACGACCCGCGCATATTCTTCGAGGGGCGCCTAACCAGGACGACGAAGCGCGCGATGCGCCGGGTTGACGTCAACGGAGAAGCGACATGACCGAAGGAACTACGACGAGCAAGACGAAAGCGGAGGCGCCTGCGAAGCGTTTCTTCGCCTACTGCAAGGTCGAGCGCCCGCCGTCGGTCGAAAAGCAGCGCGAGCTTTGTCGGACCTTCGTCGCCGCACAGGGCGGCGCTATCGTCGACGAGGCGTTTGACGTCGGGGCCGGCGCCGTAGTGGAGATGCCTGGATACGCACGTCTCTACGATGCTCTGGAAGGAGGAACGGTCGACGCCTTCGTGACGGACATGACGGTGTTCGGTCCCACCATGATCCTCGGCTTGTTCGCGGTGTGCACCGTCGGCGGCGTCGAGATATGGGACCTCACCCGAGGACGCGTCACCGCCGACCAGATCCATGCGCTCGGCGAGTCGCTCCGGCATGGGCTCGAGTCGAACGAAACCGTGCACGACATGCTGGGCCCGAAAAGGTCGGTGAACTGACGAAAGGAAAAGAGATGACCAAGAGAACGATCGTGGACACCTTCCTCCCGAGCTTCGGCGGATTCCGGCACAAGAAGATGAAGAAGTTCCTGGAAAATCTGGAATTCGACGGCGAGACATCATGACCAAGACGCAGACCTACACTCTCTACCTTCCCGAGGACTACATCGACAAGGACGACACCGTGATCGCACGGGGGCTGTCGGCCACGGAGGCGATGAAGGTCGTCTTCGGCTACGAAAGCGGCTGGAAGACCAACGTGCACGAGAGCGATTATGGGACCTTCACGCACTACGTCCTGACGGCCTTTCCCGACAAGCGCCGGGCCGACAGGGCCTTCAACGAACGGCTGCACGCCACCGTCGTCCGCGGCGGCGACGCGGACCGCGACAGGGCGGCGGCGATGGAGATGATCGCGGCCCAGGTCATCCGGTTCAACCATCTCTACTGGGAAGGCCGGGTCGACGGCGACACGAGCTTCGACGAACGCCTCGGCCGGGTGGCTAGGGCGCGCGAGGTGCGCCGGATCGACCGCGAGATCGCGACAAAGCTCGTCGACGCCTTGTTGGCGGACGGCTACACGATCACCTGCGACCTGCAGGACGACGAGCCGGAGTTCGAGCATTCGACCGATCGCGACGGCATCCTCGACTATCTCTGGCAGGTCGAGTGCGCCGAACTGGCCGTCCACAAGGGAAAAAAGAACGGCTCCATCAGCCTGACGTTCGACGAGGACGGGTGGGATGTCGTTCGCGACTACAGCGTCGATCTCGAACGCATCATCGATCCGATCTGCGAACCGTATTTGCCGTGGAATCAGCCGGATGCCGACCAGCGCGACCACGGGATCCGCGTGCTCGTGCTGAACTCGCCCGACGACGTCCTCAAGATCGAGAAGATGCTGAAATGACCGATCAGGCCGATAAGCGCACGTTCACGGTCTACCTCGCCCCCGCCGACATCGGCGACGACCACATTGTCGTCGCCCACAATCTCTCGGGTCTCGAAGCGATCAAGACCGCGCTCGAACTCGGCGGAGCCTGGGGCGTCCACGACTGGGAGGACGAATACGAGACGTTCAGGCTCTACCGGTGGCGACCCCACGCCAAGCAGTGGCCGAAGGACGGCCGCGAACCCGACTCGCTGTACGCCACCGTGGTCAAGACGACGGACCGGGTTCGCGATCGTGCGGTCGGCATGTCCATGATCGTCGATCAGTTCCTGCGTCAGAGCAGAAAATATTCGAAGGCGCATGTCGAAACCGACCACGAGTTCGACAAGCGGCTTCTCCATGTCGCGAAGCGGCGGGAGGTCCATCGCCTCGACAGGGTGATCGCCACGAAGCTGATCGATGCGTTGCTCGCCGAAGGTTACGTCGTCACCGACGCGTCTTACGAGGAGTTCGAACGCTCCGCCGACCGGGAGGCGATCCTCGAGATCCTGCTGGACGTCGATCGGATCGAACTCTTCGTCGAAAGGAACGACGAGGAGTCCTGGATGCGGCTGATCTTCGGCGAGAACGGATGGGACCTCGTGCAGGACTACACCGTCGACCTCGGCTACCTGATCGATCCCATCGTCGAGCCGCTCCTGCCGTGGAAGCGGGATCGCGCCGGCCGCCGCGAAGGGTCCGACGCCCTTGCGTCGAGCCCCGAGATCCCTCCCGAAACGGAGAGGGTGCCGAAATGACGGAGGAAACACGATCGACCGCCGGAAGAACGCTTCCTCGACGAGATGGTCGAGGGATATGGGCGGGCTTAGGGAATATTTCACGGATCGGGGCGCAAATGGACGGCTGCCGGCCGGCACCCGCCGCCGGGCACCGGTGGGCGTCTCGTGCACAAGAAGGAAGAGAAGGAGCGAGGACCGATCCGCGACAGCGGCGGCGTGTACCATTACCGTCGCCGGATTCCCGACGACGTCCGACGCGTGCTGCGCGAACTGGACGCGAACTCCGGGGGCAAAGGTCCGAAGCGCGACAAACGTGAGGAAAAGAAGCGCCTCGGGCGAAACGAGGCCTTCGCCAAGGCGGCGTGGGAAAAGCACGACCAGGCCGTCGAAGCCAGGTGGGCGGAATTGCGGAGCGGCCGATCGACCGAACTCACGCGAGTCCATATCCAGGCGCTGGCCGGAGAGATCCATCGACGCTGGCTCAAGCTCTATCCGCCAGGCGACGCGAACACGCGCGAGGGCGCGGGCCATACGCTGCGCGTCATGCAGGAGATCGACGGCGAGATCGAGCGGGAGTTCACCTCTCCCGGTTTCGATGACGATCGCCTCGAATTCCTCCACGGCGATCATGTCGACGCCGTGCTGGCCGCGCGCGGGCTGATCGTGAGCTTCGGCGTCCGATGGGGATTGATCGAAGCCGCGCAGGACGCCGCCAAGCACGCATGTCGCGTCGCCATCAGGAAAGCGGGCGGCGACCTTCGGGCCGATAAGGACGAAGATCTCTATCCCGATTGGCCCAACGCCGAGAGCACCACGCTGTCGGGCCTGTGCGCCGCGTGGACCCGGCGGACGCCGACCGTAAAGCCCGAAACCCACGCCTCGTTCAAGGCGTGCGTCGACCAGTTCATTGCCTTCGCCGGACACAACGAAGTGTCCGAGGTGACGGTCGATCAACTTCGCAAATGGATCGAGCACCTGAAGATCGTGCGGAGACTGAGCGATCTGCGCATCAAGGACGGATACTTCGCCGCAATCAAGACGATCTTCAATTCTGCGCGAAAGCAGGGCCTTATCCGCGTCAATCCGTGCGATGCGATCGTCCCCGACGGCGAGCCGCTGCCCCGCAAGAGGGAGAAGGACCTGCGAGACGGCGAGGTCTACGCGATCCTGAAGGCCAGCCTCAAGTCTCACGCCGACGTCTCCGAGGATGTCGCCAACACGCGCCGCTGGGTGCCCTGGCTGCTCGCCTACACCGGCGCGCGCGTCGCCGAGATGACCCGACTGGAGTCGAGGAACATCGTGTTCGAAGCCGGCGCATGGGCGATCGACATCGAGGAGAGCAAGAACGGTCGACCGCGCATCGTTCCGATCCACCGCCATCTCGTCGAGCAGGGCTTCCTGGAATTCGTCGAACGACGCGAGGGGATGCCCTTGTTTTTCGGAGCCGAAAAACTGAAGGACGAGCGCCTCATCGTGCACAAGACGCGCGCCGAAGGCCTCGCCGAGTGGGCGCGCAAGGTCGCCGAAATAGAGAAAGGCACGGTTGCGCCCAACCACGGATGGAGACATCGGTTCAGAACCGAGTGCCGCCGAATTTCGATGGACCGCGAGGTGCGCCTCTATATCCAGGGACACGCGTTCAAAATGGAAGGCGAGAAATACGGCTTCTTTCCGGTCGACGTCACCTCGGCCTGGATGGATCTATTTCCGACGTACGACGTCCACGGAAGCGCACTGCGGGTGGAACGGGTGGTCGGTAACGACGTCTTCGAGCGAGCTCTGGCGTTCCTCCACAACGATCGACGGTCACGAACGTCGGACAAGGCTGCCTAAGAGGGAAATTCTGCCATCCAGCCTGCGGTCGACTTGCTCGTCGCAGAGAAGTTCCTGCGGTTCGAAACTCCATCGATCAAGCGTCGAAAAGGCAGTTGATCGAATTCTTGCAGAGGCGCAACCGGAAGCCTTGCAAATGTCATCTTGAAAAGAAACTTTCATCGATGAAAGCGGTGGATTGCTGCGCGCCGACCGTACTCACCTGCGATACGGACGGCCCGGCAAACCCGTAAGAAGCGGGAGCGTACGGACGCCGGAGACCCGGGCTATCGACGATTTTAACCACAGCTCGATCACGCCGCTAGGCCAATCCGGCGGAAGATCCTTCTGAATACGGTATGGACATATCGCCACCTGTCTATTCTCGGTGTTTGCGATGCGAAAATGCCGAAAGGTCCAGTGTGAGAGTTCGCAACTCCTTCGCGCTTTCGGCATCGTGATTGGTCAGAAGATCCACCAGATCCTCCTGATCAGGTTGTCCCAGCGCGAGGCGATAGAGCAGCCGCTGATTTCGCAATCGCGCGAACCGATTCAAATCGCGGCTCTGCGGAAGCGCGAAGAGATGACGTTTGAATTCGGCGTTCGGCATCGTCCACCACGGGCTCATGCCCGTCTCGTCGCCGTAGGACTTGTCCGCCTCCCGCGCGATCGTATCCCAAGGCGACGATCCAAGTTCACGCGATTCCCGCAACGCCGTCCTTCCGAGAGCTTCGGCCAGAGGCCTACGAACGGTCAGGCCGCCGAACCGCTGGATGCGTCCTTCGCGCTGTTCGAGATCGACCGGGCTCGAACACAGGTCCCAGTGACCCAACCGATCGCACCAGCTATGGAAATCAAGGCCTTCTTGCCCGACTGACGTCGTCACCAGGACATGCGGCCAGAACGGAGTGTTGAAGGCGGCGCGGATTTCTTCGGCTCGTGCCGGCGGCGGTTCGTCGGTACCGCGGTCCTGTCGCTGTGTCTCGCTTTCCGTCGCGCCGAACGGCACTGCTGCGTGGCATCTTATTCGGAGCCGGTCCTTCTCTCCGACGTCCTTGAACGCAAATGTGCCAACGTTCGCCCCGAGTGCGGCTGCGAGATCGTCGATCAGTGCCTCTGAATCTACCTTGGATTTTCGCAGCCAGAAGTGCTCGTCCAGGGTCGCTTCCAGACACCCCTCGACGCAAGCACGCTGGAATTTCTCGGTTGCGCTTTCGCCCGGTAACACGGACCAAAAGACTGGGCGGTCGAGGTAGGGTCGGAAACGAGACCAGCAGAAACGGACGAGGCGCAGGTAATGATCATGGTCGAACTCGAAAAGCGCGGGAAGGTGTCGAAAGAGCGCACGACCGACAACGTTGCCGGGAGCTCCCAGGGCTAGGTCGACCAACGCATCCAGTTCCCAAGTGGAGATCCAAGCGACTGGCTCGGCTTCGTGACGTTGCTTCAGAAGCAATTGCAGTGTGCCATCGGTGACCGCAGCTTTCTTCCAAACCTTCCGAATGGACTCGTAGTCGCGCGTCCGAACACCCGACTGCGCGCGCTCGATCGCCGCCAGCACGGCCCACGCGGGCCTGCGCCGGCGATTGTCGCGCGCATTGGGCGCCTGCGGCGAGATGGACTTCGGAAGCGCCCTGACGATTTGCTGGCGCACTGATAGCCGTATCTGTTTCATCGTCGCGTTCTCCCTCGCACGAAGGGGATCGACAGACATGATCAGAAACGGGGATGGATGGAAAAGGGCCAGCGTCGGCCCTTGATCCGGCTTCGGATTGAGATGCCGTTTCCTCCAAGCGCGAGCGTAGGACAGATGTTTCTTTCCCCCGTAACGACGTTCCACTTCGAGACTCGTCAGCGCCGCGACGCTTTGAGGGGTCGCACGGAACCGACTGAAGATCAGCATCTTCGAAGAAGTCTCGACCTTCGCCCAAGGCCCGGAAGGGGTCCACCAGGGGAGCGACGGCGCCACCCACGGCAACGCAATTGCGCTTGCGGGAGCGAGCGCGTTCAGTGCCCGTAGCTTTGCGCTTCCCCAGCCGTCCTTCGGTGCCTTGAAGCAGTTGGTGACGTTGAGGCGAGGCACGCTTCGAGACACGGGGAAATCGACCCCGCGCGAGATCTGATAGCGGTCGCCGAGCGCTTGAGCGGGAAGTGGCACGGACAACCAGTAAGAGATCGCGCACCCCTTGAACTTGTCCTGAACGTGCTCAGCGAAATGTCGGTAAACGTCGAGATCGTGCGGCTCCATAGTCGTCGGCCGCGGCAATTCTCCGACGTGCGTTGCGACGGGTCTCTCGGTCCGAGACATGAGCGGCGTCAGCATCTTCTCCAGCGCAAGCTTGATTTCGCGCGCTTCGGCCATCGGTCCCGACCTTTCGCCGGGCATGAGCCGTCCAATCGCATGCAGCAAATCTCCGAACCTCCGGAACATATTCTGGGCGGAGGTTCGCACCGACTTTCCACCCAAAAACTCTATGATGTCGAAGAACTCGTCATGAGGCTGCGCCCCTGCCCCCGACTCCCATCGCTCAGCATAAAAGCGATAGGGCGTGGCCGACAGCAGCAAAAGAGGTGGAGGCGCTCCGCCTTCCGGGCCGTCGAGCAAGGCTCGCGCGAGCTGATTGTTCGCGGCCGGATCGAACAGCTCCCGGTAGCACTGAAACTCGTCGAACACGACAAGGTCAGGGGGCGTCGCTGCGAGGGCCGCTTGGGCAAGCGCCTTTCGAAGACGTCCGAGCGTGTGCCCGGGCTTCGCGTCCTTAACAACCTTAAGGATGGCGTCTCTTACAGAAGGACCGAATTCCGTGCGCAACGCGCTGCCGTATGCGTCGACGAAGCGACGCGATACGTTCTCCATCCTCTCGCTTGCTTCCCTGTGGGCCCACGGCCAACTGGATGTCGCGCCGTGTTCGAGGAAGCCTTTCGGGAATTCCGATCTTAAACCGGGATATCGCTCGTCGAGCAGGCAACCGATGAAGGCACGCTCGACTGCCTTTCCACCGTAGAGCCGCCGCGATCCGGAGAAAGACGTCTTTGGCGTGAACGCATAGAGCCGCATTTTCCGTGGAGCGGACTCGAAGGGCATGAGGCCGACTCGATCGACGTTGGATAGCGCGGCTTTCGCTTCCTCGTCTTCCAGAAATCGCAGCAATTCCGACTTGTTCTGGTCCGCGACCTTGAGACCGCTGGTAATGTAGTAGACGATGAACTTGCGGGCGCCGTTTGTCAGTGCAGCGATCGTATCCCGAGCAACAACCGTCTTCCCGAGCCCAACCTCGTCGGCAATTAGAAAACGGCGGAGGGCATTGCCGCCACGCAACGCTGCAGTCGCCGCTTCCACCGTCGCTTGTTGAAAAGGTTTGACGCGGGCGGTCACGAGGCGAGTCGCTCGCGTGCCATTGCCCAGATCAAAGACAATTCATGCAGATCGGCTTTGTCCGCATCGCTGAGGTTCTCGCCGTGCGCAAGGATCGCCTCAACGTAAGGACCGAAATGGCGATCAACCCGCTCGAAGGCTCTGTTATCTCTTGCCCACGCAGACAGGATGTCTTCCAGGGTAAGTCGATCATAGACGGAAGAACTCCTTCCCCGGAGCCTCTTGCCCGGTTCCTCGTCCCACGGCGTGTCGTCCGAGGGCAAGGTGTCGCCGTTGAGCCTCGTGCGCATCCACTCGTGAAAGGCACGAAGGCCCATGTGGCGCGCGAGTGCGGCGAGATCGCGGCCCTTTTCCAGCCCCGGGGTAACTTCGACGCGCTGCATCCATCCGAGCTCGTCCGTCGGTCCTGAGATGCGGACGTGGACGAATTCGCTTTGGAGCGAGAGCGGAACGGATCCGAGCTCGAGGACGCTCGCGCCGATGGGCCAGGGAAGCAGATCGCCGTTCGCGTGTCCGACCTCGAGCTTGTGATCGGCATGCGCGAGCTCCGGCACGATCCCGGCGTCCAGCGTGAATTTTTCTCCGTCGCGCAACAGCCGCGGATTCCACGTCGCCACCAGGCGCCGACGCGACTTTTCGAGCGCATCGGCGGCGCTCTTGTCGGTCGGCCGCATGTTTGCGAGTTCATCGACGATGACGGGAGTAGCCAAGCCGGTCAGAAACTGAAGGCCTCGGCGAAACTCGGCGCCTGCGCCCAATTCTACCATGATCTCGGAGTTTCTGCCTGACCAGGCCCGATCCGTCGCGTTCGCGCTGCCGACCCTGATGATGCAGTCCGCGCCCATGTCGAAGCTGTAGATCTTCGCATGTAGGGACAGCGGTGCGGGTTCGGCGTCGTCTTCCGCGGTGGCGTCCGCTTCGCCTCGCGCAGCCGCTCCTTCATCGAGGGCCGGGTCGGGAACCGCGTAAGCGAGAATCTTCGAGAAGCCGGCGAGAGGGTTGCCTGCCCGGTTTGCCAGCTCGACTAGCGACGGCATCGTGGAAATCAAAGTTCTTGCACCGTCGGGTCCCCATCCCGACGCCGTCTTCACGAAGGCCGGGGATAGGAAGGGACTTACGATGGTCACGCCGTGGAGCTTACCCGGTGGTGGTTCCGGCGGGAGGACGACGCCCTCGCCGAGGCCGTCGAGCAGCGAGCGGACCGCGTATCCGGACGGTGCTTCCCACCATGTTTGTTCGAGCTCCGCCGCCAAAGTTTCGCCGTCGGATCGTCCCGCATCGTTCGCAAGTCTCGCGGCGACCGAGCCGATTCCGGGAAGAAGTACTTTGTTCTTTCCGCGTTTCGATCCTCCGGTCAGCAGAACGCCGACATCCAGATCGCGGGAACGCGTCAGGTTTCGACTTCCGATCCAGAGCTTCCAACCGCTTGGTGCGGACAGCACGTCGTATGCGACGAGCGCGATCTTTGGATGCCAGCTTCGCGTCTGCTCATCGTGAGGCTGCTCGATAATGAATTGATCGAGGATGCCGGCGATCTTTGGAAGGGCGACTGGCCGTGCGATACGCCCGCGCTGGATGAGGATTTGGACTTTGCCCGCCAGATGGTCTATCGCCTGGGCGAAATCGACCGCCGTTCCGCTTCCTTTTTCGTTGTTCTTGCCGATGAGCGCGAGCAGGGTCGCTGCCACCGCCGAGACGTCCACTGAATAGCTCGCGAACAGCGCGATGCGCACCGAAGCGGACGGGTCTGGGCGCAATTCGTCAAGATAGGGCTGCCCTTGCCACGCGTGCCGCTCGCTCATGCGGCGCCCGTCAGATCGCCTAGCAGGCGCTTCACGTTGTTCCAGCGATAGTGCAGCGGCTCTGCTTTGCCGTGCTTTGCCGCCTGCCATTCCAACCGTCGGTCCACCCCGAACTGGTTGTCGCTCAGCCGGGTCCGGTCCTGCTTCCTGCTCCGCTCGGCCCGCGCGTAGGGCTCTAGCAATTGCATGGGATCCCGTCCGCCCTTCTTTACCCATTCGTGCGTGTCTACCAGCACCGTCTTGACCGCCGGGGGCAGGCTGCCGACATCGTCGAGGAACGCCTCAAGGTTCAGGGCCGCCGCCTTCTTGCCCCACAACGCGATCGTTTCAGGCAAGTGATCACGATGAATGACGGTCGGCGCCCGTTTGTCGCGAACGCATTTAATCGTCTCGACCTGGGCCGCGTAGACAGCGCGTCCGATCGCGGACAATGCGGCGGCCTGCCCGGCACGCGACAGCATGGGAGCTTCGTCACCCGCCAACGCTATGATAGATTTGTCCCAGCAGTATGTCGCATCTTCGATGCCTCGACCGACCAACCGCGCGAGTAGGGAAGGTCGCGTCTGATCGGCGGGAGAGCGCACGGCCTTCAACTTGCGAAAGAGAAATTGCCGTTCGGCCTTCGGCATCGCCAGCGACATCTTCCCGTTTCCGCTCCAGTCGCTCGGTAGATCGGGCAGTCCGGCAATCGGCCACGGAACTGTCTCGAGCGGTCTTCCGTCGTCGTCGAGCAGGGTACGGCTTCTGGACGCGGCGAGAAGACGTGCTATGTCAGTGCGGCTCCAGGGGCGCCCGTCCGGACGGGTACCGATGAGTCCCCATTTGGCGAGGGCCGTCCAGTAGACGTAGGCCGGAGGTTGGCTGATCGCCTTCGGGTAGACTTCGCCGCCTATGACTCCGTCCTTCTCGCCTGCCTCACCGTTGAATTTCAGACGCCCCGTTATCGCGTGCTCCAGATCGATATACGCCTGGCCGAAGTCGCGAGGCGATGGCCTTCTTTCGCGAAGGGTTTCGAAAATCCACGGGATCAGAAGAGCGTAGCGCAAACGCGTATGCAGCACTGAGGTGCCCGGAAAGAAGTGATCCGCGTAGCGTTGGTGGATGATAAGGAAGCCGACCTCGTCGCGTACTCCGGCGGTGCCGCCCAACATCGATTGCTCAGCCTGTCCCAACGCCTTGCGGGACAGGAATGTAAATCCGAACGACGACATGTTACCTCCAGTTGCGGCGTCGAATTTGCTGCCTCGTCTGCTTGCCGACGGTTGTAGTCTTTCCGCATAACAATCGACAAGCGGGGTCTGTCGAAACATTAGACTCGTATTCATTGAGCCAATTTGCTTGGAATACCTGGAGTCAAACAGCCGTGTCCTTCAAGCCGCTAAGGTCAGCGCTGACGGAGAGACGGCAATCACCCTTCCAGTCGTCATCAGAACGATGAGGCCATACTCGGCGCCGCTCATGTCAAGATAGTCTCGGACCTGCGCCCGATAATGATTTAGCTTTTCTGGGTCGGCGTTGACGTCACTCTTCCAATCGACGACCACGACAGGACGGCCTTCCGGACTCACCGTAAGCGCGTCCGCGATACCGGCAATTGCAACCTCTTCGCCCTCTGCGGTCCGAATGGCATAGACGGGGAATTCGGCGAGAAGTTGGGGCCGCAAGGCCATGATTTCCCGCAGTGCCAGGGTTCTCGAGACACATTTCGCCAGTTCCTCGGCGGACAGACCTACGGCCTCGTCCTCGACCGGGGTCCTACCGAGTGCACGGATGAGTTCGATCGCTCGCTCACGGAGCGCTGTCGGCGCTTCGCCGATTTCTCCGGTCAGCACCTCTTCCATGAGTTTGTGAAGAATGAGCCCGCGCTCGCGACCACCTTGGACGGTTATACTCGTTTCGAGATCTGGCGGCGGGCCTTCGGCCGAGCCGGTCCAGATATCAGGTTCTTCCTCTTGCAACAGTGCCCCGGTGGCGCGTTCGTCCCGGCTGGGCGCGAGCCATGTCAGGCGCATCCGGCGATCGGCGATGGCGGCCGCCTCGGCCGCGAATACGTCACGGGTTTGGGTATTGCCGGCACCCGCGATCGCTGCGGTTGCGTCGACCGGCAGATGCGAGACGTCGAGGCTCGGCAGATCCGCGAGCGAAAGATCGACGAGACCGATCCAGCTCGACTTTGAGGGCGTCGTATCGAGCCGGGGAAGGACGAGGAGCTCGCGCGCGCGCGTTACGGCGACATACCAAAGCCGAACGCGTTCGCGATCCAGTTCGTCCTTCTCGGCCCGGCGTGCGGCGTCATAACCATCGGGCGCGACACCCAGAACCGGACAGTAGAGCGTATCGGTCTGGCGATCGATTACCGCGGAGTCCGGCGTCATGACGCCGGTCATCGTATTGACGGGGATGACGATCGGCCATTCGAGGCCCTTGGCGGCGTGCATCGTGAAGAGCGCGACGGCCTCCTCCTGTGCGTCGGGCCGGCCTTCTACGGCGCGCGTCTCGTCGGTCCAGGCGGCCGTCATCGCTTCGGCGAAAGCGCGGAGACCGCGGACCGCATAACCGGTCGACAGGCTGAGATAGAGATCGACGTTGGCGAGCGCGCGCTCGGCCTGGCCACGATGCCGCTCAAGCAGGAGAGCCCGCATCCTCAGGGCGTCCACGGCCTGCGAGAGCAGTTCGTGTGGCGTCGTACTGCCGCCCCGCCGGTAAAGCGCCTGCAACTTTTCGAGGATGTCACGCGCCAGCGGATGCCTGATAACCGCCGGGTCGACGCCGAGATCGAGGCGGGGAAATCGGTCCGGCTCTTCCTCGGACCGCGGAAGCGCCCAGACTATGTCCAGCAGTTCTTCTTCGGTGAGTCCGACCAGTGGACCGCGTAGCAGCGCGCCGAGCGCCAGCGTGTCGCGCCGATCAGCGAGGACACGGGTCACCGCGATCAGGTCTTGGACTTCCTGCCGGCGGAACAGGCCTTTCCCGGCCTGCGTTGCCACGGGAATGCCCCGTCGTTCAAGCGCCTCCTCATAACGCCAAAGGTCCGCACCGGTCGGTGCCAACAGGCCGATGTCACCCGGCTGGCAAAGTCTTTCCGCGCCGTTGCGTCGGTCGAGGATGGACTGGCTGCCGATCAGCCGCGCGCAGAGTTCGGCCACGGCATCGGCTTCGGCATCGCGTTGCTGTTCGGTGCTGGACTTTCCGTTTTCGTCCGCCACCGCTACGTCGAGCGCCGCGACGCACAGGTTTTCGCCGTGGTCTTCATGAAACGGGTCGAGCAGGGTAAAGCCGGGTTGCCCGTCCGCCGACAGCACGGACTCGAAGCGCTCGTTGACGAAGGTCAGGATCGAGGCGCACGAGCGAAAGTTGGTCGAGATCGACAGCAGGCTGTCGGCATCCCGAATCCGAAAGGCGTCACGCGCCTGCACATAGGCACCGATATCGGCACCGCGGAAACGGTAGATGGCCTGCTTGGGGTCGCCCACAAGAAAAAGCGCGCCCGGCCGAATCCGAAAGGAGGTCCAGTTTGCGTCGGCATTAATAGGATCGCCGCAGAGCCGCCAGAAGATCTCCGTTTGCAAGGGATCAGTGTCCTGGAACTCGTCAACGAGGACGCGTGCGAACCGACGTCCCAGCGCGCGCCGGACCTCGTCATGGTCGCGCAGCAGATCGCGGGCCGCGAAGATGAGATCGTCGAAGTCGAGCTGGGCGCTTGCGCGCTTATGGCCGCGATAGCGATCGAGGATCGGCCGCGCTTCGTCGATCAGAGCCGCCAGAACCTGGCTGGCGGCTCCCTGAAGAAGCGAGATCCAGGCAGCGGTGCATGTTTCGTAGTGGACTTCGGCGGCATCGTTCAGCCGATCTCCGTCGGCCTTGGAAAGACCTGCCCGCTTTGCGGCAGCCGACCACTTGCCCTTCTTGCGATAAGAGGCAAAGGCACCGGCCTTGGTGCAAAGGTCCGGGTGCGGACGAGAGACCAGTAGCCGAACCAGGCCCGAAGGTATCGCACAATCAGGACCTGCCGCCAACGCCGTGGCCATCTCGGCCAGCCGCGCGGCGATCGCCTCCGTCTCCGGCTCGCTGGCCGTGGCTCCGCGGATGAAGGCCGCCATATCGGCAGTTGCCTGCCGGAAGGCCGTCAGTTGACCATTTAGCGGCGGTCCAGCCGGCGCTGCGAGGGTACGGCGACGGCGGAGATTTTCCGCGATTTTGTGAATGAGCAATACGGTCTCGCCGGGATTGTGCAGGACCATTTCGGCGAGGATGCCGCCCTGATCGCCGGAGAGGCGTTCACGCAGCCAGACGTCAACAATTTCGAGGAAGGTGAGATCGGCCTGATTGCGATCCATGACGGCGGCCCCCGGGTCGATATCAGCCTCGGCTGGATAGGGCTTGATTAGGCGCTGACAGAAGCCGTGGATGGTCGAGCAGGTGATTTCGTCGATCGCAGCGCTTGCGGCGGCGAGATTGTCGCGCTGCGCCTGCGACAGGCCATTGGGCAGCGCCACGCGCAGCTCGGGCGCGACATGGCCAGCCGAAAGGTCGGTGACAAAATCGTGGACACGCGAAAGAAGCTCACTCGCCGCCAACTCGGTGAAGGTAACGGCCGCGATCTCGCGCGGCGGGACGCCCTCAGCCAGCATGACGGCGATGCGCCCGGCCATGACGGCCGTCTTGCCCGAACCTGCACCCGCCTCGACCAGGATGGAGCGATCATGGTGGCTGATCGCGTCGCGGCGAGCTCCATCATCCTTGAGAACTTTGGACACGCTGCTCATTATTCCGCCTCCCAGATCCGGGTGAATTCGCCGAGCCGTTCCGCCGCGGCCGGTTGCTTGCGTTTGCAGTAAGTGGCGCCGGCGTAGGCCGGCAGGGCGAAGGCGAAATCGTCATAGTCGCCGCCCGTGTCGGGACCTTGCAACGCTGCGCCGCCGGCAAGGCTGGTTCTCGCTGCGCGGAGATATTCTGTGATTTCGGCGAGCGCAGCTTCGGGATCGCCGAGCTGGAGATCGACCGGCTCGCGCGGGTACAGCAATGAGGCGCTGATCGCGACGTCGTCTCCGAGAAGTGCCTTCACCGCGAAAGCGTAGAGGCAGCGCTGAAGCTCGCGACCGCCATTCAGCCGGATGTCGCCTCGCGGGGCGCGGCCGGTCTTGTAGTCACGGACGAGCGCGCGTTTGCCGTCGCCGGAAATGTCGAGGCGGTCGATGTAGCCGGCGATGTTGAACCCCGTGTCCGGAATTGTGACAGGTGCGCTTGCGTCCCAAGGCGCCTCGGCCTCCGACTTCGACTTGGATCCGCCGAACGGAACCTCGCCGTAGGATCGAGCGTCGGGCAGACGATCGTCACCATAGGTGAGGGCTCGACCCGCTAGAAGTCGGGCGTCGTCCAGGGTGCGTCCCCAGATGACGGCAGGCGGGATCGGGCGTTGGCTTTCCCAATCGGCCGCCACAATAGCCGCTGCTCGGTTCACCGCGGCCTCGATCGCCGCGACGTTGGCGGTCGCCACTCCGCCCACGACCTCCAGATCGCGCAAAGCGCGGTCGAGCACCATATGAATCAGATCGCCGATGCCGAGCGCGTCGAGCACCAGAGGGTCTGCGCTGCTCTGCGGCGCTTTCCAACCGAACGCATACCTCCACACGAAACCTATCGGGCTGCGCAGCAAGCTCTTCAGCGAACTTGCCGATTGCGTTCGCGCGAGGATCGCGAGAATGAGCGGATGATCGGCCCGGACGAGGCCGTCATGCGCTGTGATCTCTGCACGCCGCCAATCACGCCAGCAAGTTTGCGCGCTTGTCGCTTGCGGGTGGCCGCCAAACTCCTGCGGCCGGGCGATGAGGCGATCGGTCTCGCTGAAGGCATGTTCCGGCACGGCGTTGCGGCGGAGATACGTTTCCACGCCATGCCCGGCCAGCAGCGGACTGCGCCCGAGGAGGCGCCCATCGCCGTCGCGCCGGGCGCGTGAGAGAACGACTTCGCTAGACGTAGTGGCCAGGATGGTCTGGAAGTCGCGGCGATCGGCGACATTCACCGGAAGTGGATCGAGGTCGGCGGTCCGGATGATGTGATCCGGGATCAGCCGGTCTTCGGCGATCCCGCGCGGCCAGCGCGAAGAATTGAGTCCGATCAGGCGCACGAATCGACGAGGAGAGGCAGCAAGTGCACTGGCCGGCATCCAGGCGACGGACACACAGGCTTCCAACCCGTCATCCTGCTTCAGGTCTGCGAGGGTTGCGTCAATGGAGGCAGCAGGCCCTGTGAGCAGCGCCTTGCGCCAGATGGCGAGCGCTCGACCCTTAAGGAAGGTATCGCCGATTTCGGACGCTGCTTCCGGTCCCTTCGCGAGAAGTTCAGCCAGTGTGCGTAGTCCGGCGTTGTGATCGACACCGTCGGGCCAATCTTCACGCTTCAGCCGGGCAAGCAGACGGTTCCAGGCGCTGAACGTCGACAGGGGCGCATCCGTCGGCAGGACGCGCAACCAACCTTCGGGCAACGCTTCGAACGGCGCAGAATCCCGACACAGTGAGGCAAGTCGACGGAGGCGCGGCTGCGACAAGCCGCGAACGACGATGTCGGCGAGCGCTGCGGTCGCCTGTCCTTCGCGGGTTGTTACGGTCCTGACCCCGTGGACGAAATGCAGGTCGAAGTTCGCGTCGGCGCGCAGGGCCAGGAAGTGGTCGTCGTACTCCGCCGGCGACGCAGTGGCGATGGCGATTTCCGAAGGCGCCACCCCCGAGGCCAGCAGCGACCGCACCCAGCGCAAGGCCTCGATGGCTTCGTGATAGGCAGTCGCTGCGCATATGGCGCTGAGCGCCGGTGTTTGGGCGACCCCGCTTGCGATGGCGACACCTGTGTCCGCAAGCCAGGCGGGCACGACTCGCGGTCCGGCCGTCCACTGCACGGGAACGTTTGCGGCAAGCCCCTTCAGCAGCGGTCGCCAGCACGGCGACAACTCGGTCAGGCCGACGATCTCCATCGGCCCGAGGACGCTCGGCGCCTGGGCGATGCGGCTGCTTGCAGCGGCGACAATATCGACCGGACGCATCATGCCGGGCGGAAGCTTACCGAGAACTGAGGCTTCCAGGCGTGCGATGGCATCTATGCGCGGATGGTCGGCTGCGCGTGCAGCCAAGTCGATGCCCGCGCGCCACGCCTTGTGGAGCGTGTCGGCCGCGGCGTCGATCATGCCGGGAAGCGCCTTGATGCTCTCCAGCTCTCCCATCGAGGTGGTGGGCAAAACCGCCTGGATCGTCGCGCGCAGGCTTTCGTCGTCGATCGAACGGGCGAAGCCGCCGGCGAGGCGCACTGCAGCTTGCTCAAAGGACATGATCTGAAGGCCATGACAGGAGCGGCGGGCCGCCGCGAGGCGGCCCTCCCGCATAGCGAGACGGCCGTGGACGACTAGGGTGGATCGACTTAGTGCGGCGGCCATTTCTATCTTCCCCGAGGGTTACTTCTTGTTCGGACGCTGGGTCAGGGCCGACGCCGCGGCGGTCTTCGCAGCTTTGCTGCTCCTGGGGTCCCGCATAACCTTGGACGCGGCGCTTGCCGCCTTCTTGCTAGTAACTTCGCGATTTGAACTGCGTTTCGGCATTGCTTTTCCTTGCAAATTTGCCCCAGCCACCTTGACCAGAGGCGCGATATGGATACTATATATACGGGTCGTAAGAATATGTCCATATACTTTTTATACCCATTTGACAACGGAGGTGGATAACAATGTTGGACGAGACCACGGTGTTGAAATGGGGTGTCGAGCGTCGGCTCGAATTCATCGAGTTCCGACTGTTCTGGGAGGGCGGCGTCAACCGCTCCGACATCATTGCGATGTTCGATGTGTCCGTCCCGCAGGCGTCAAAAGATCTGACGCTCTATCAGGAGCGTGCTCCGCAAAACGCCATCTACGACAAAAGCGCCAAACGCTACGTCGCTGGTCCGCAATTCTCGCCCATATTCCTGAAACCTGATCCGGACGCCTATCTGTCCCGCCTTCGCTCGCTGGCAGAAGGACTCACCGAGCCCGCTGAGTCCTGGATCGCAAGTCCGCCCGAAACCGACATAGCGCTGTCGCCGCGCCGCCAAGTCGACATAGCCGTACTTCAGGCAGTTCTCGGAGCGGTGCGGAAAAGCCAGTCACTCGAAGTTCGGTACCAGTCGATGAGCCGGGAACGAGCAGATCCCCTTTGGCGCCGCATGACGCCGCACGCCTTCGGATACGACGGTTTTCGATGGCATGTCCGGGCCTATTGTCACATCGACCATAAGTTCAAAGATTTTCTGCTGCCGCGGATTTTGGGTGTGCGCGATCCAAGCACCCCCGGGAGCTCACCTGCGCAAGATACGCAATGGAACGAGAGGTTCGAAGTCGAAATCGGACCCCATCCAGATCTGACGCCGAGTCAGAAGGCAGTTGTCGCCAAGGACTTCGGAATGAAAAATGACCGAGCTGTACTGAGAGTGCGATACGCAATGTTGTTCTATGTCCTTAAGCGTCTCGGTTTGTTGGGAGACGCGACGAAGCAAAGCGCCCGAACACAACATATTGTGACGCTTAACCGGAAAGCGACGGACGAAGCATTGCGCGTAGCCGAATTACAGCTCTGACCTCTTGGGTGCGGCGGTAAAAGCCCCGACAGACACTCCACACAACCCGGTCCAAACTAGCCGGTTCGCATTGTCCCGGAGCTCCGATCCTTGTTGCGTTGCCTCCGAACCTGACCAGGAGGAATACATGGCGGTAGAGAAAAAGGCGAAGACGGCGCGGGCGCAGCAGGATCGAGCCCGGGTGGCGGGCAACCAAGGCTACGAAGTCCGGTACGAATCCAAGAAGACCGGAAGTCCGCGTCTGCCGTGAAGAAGGCAGTCAAGAAGGTCGGTAACGCCCGCAAGAATGTCGAGAAGCAGCTGGTCTGTAAAAAGTAAAGAGTCTGGCCGCCGTCATCGAGGCGGGCACTCGGGGCAGGTATCGCCGATCGAATCTATGATTTCCCGGATTTCGGCAGCCGCGGATTCCGGAGAAAGACCTGGCGGTGGGTATCGGCGGGCAATGTCGAAGGCGTATTCCCGGGCGTGCGGATCGGTGCGGTCTTGCATCCAGCCATGGTCCTCGCACTCGCGGATGGCACCGGCTTCCTGCAGCAGGGCGATTGCCCACCCGCGAGACGTCCGGTTCGGCGGCGGCCGTTTTTTGCTCATCAGCATCGAGATCGCTCCTTCGCCGGGACGAATCCTTGAGACTCGGTTACGTTCCGCGGCCGCAGCGGGCTTGAGAGCGTTCCTCGGTTCAGGGCAGGGACCCTTATTGGCTGGAGATGGGAACTTGCGCGCGCAGATCGACGACCTGAATGTCAGGGCGTCCGTCTCCATCCAAGGCCGCAATGACCTTGACGGGGAAAATATCGTCATATTTTTCCACGATCCCCCGCCCTGCGCGCCACCCGGCATCCCTCAGCTTTTCCGCACGGGGCCTGTCGATGATCACGTACCGGATCCCGACATCCGGAGGCGCGATCGAGATCTGCCGAAGTCGGTGTTCCGCTTCGACATGCATGGCGTCGACGATGACGTCGCGTCCTTCTTCGAGTATCTTCGAACTAGCGGCCCGGACCCGATGGAAGATGCCCGCCTGGCTGCCCGGCGTCTCCCCGTCGGGGTTCGTTTCTTTCCTGATCTCGTCCGAAGAAACGACCTCGACGCCCTGTGCGGCCGACCACCTCGACTTTCCTCCCCCGGACGGCCCGACGGTCAGTATCATGGACTGGCCGCATCGGGGCCAATTCCAGCCTGGAACGTCGGCCTCGACCAGTTCGCGGTGGGCCTCGTAGTAGTCCGAGATTCTCGCGATCTGATCCGGTTTGACAAGATCCGGGTGGGCGACCTTGTTTCGAATGGCGTGCGCGACGCGTCTTAATTCAGCTTCCTCGGGCGACAGGATGTTTTCCGTAAGCTGTTGAAAGTCGTAGAATTCGAGTTTCCAATAGTCGACGACGGGTACTTCCCTCGTTCCGTATTTCTTAATCCAAGGCTTCTGGGGTGACACTTTTTTTGCCAAAAAATCTTCATGACGCCGGATGAGTGACCGCAGTATCCGATAGGCAAAGGGGAGAAGCACGCCCGCCTGCGCGCTCCATAGCCGCCTGCGCAAATGATCGTGCATCCCGTATTTGACGGCGGCGACGGCGTGGACAGCCGGTTCGTCGTCCCAATAATCGACGAGTCCGTTCTCCCAGCACGGAAAGCGGAGGTTCGATGCCTGCGCCGCGCGTTCAAGCAGCGCGAACGGATCGATCTGGTCCGAAACCTCCCACGCGAGCATGTTTTCAAGAAGCTCGCGGGACCAGGCCGCCAGATCGATCGTCGTCGCGTGTCCGACGCGGGAAACCAGATCGGCTGACGGTCGGGTCCCGATCTGCGCGGCGTAACTGATTGCGTCGTATCGACCTACGGAGCCCTGCGTCGACAGAAACCTCGCCGACCCGTTCAATACCGCGAGTTCGTCGCGGTTCAGCCCGGTCGGCACAAGCACGATGACAACGGGGCCGACGATCATCTCTTCGGAACGAGACAGATGAAGCTGCCGTAGGAACAGACCCCATCGTCGCAAGGCGCTGCGCTCTATTCCGTCTACGATGAGGACCTGGTCGGCGAGTCCGGGATGCGACGCGAATTCGCCGACCGAGCCGATCTCAACGGCTGGGACGCCGAGAGATCCGGCCAAGAGATGCGGAATGGGTTGCGTCTGGTCTTCGCGGGAGACGTCCAGCGTGGCGCATTCGAGCGAAAGCTCGCTCCTGAGCTTCCGTTCGATCGCCCCGGACAATCCCGCGGGACGAGGGTTCGGCGCCGCCAGGCACAGCACCCTCTCGCGGTTTCCGACCGCCTGCACGATCTTGTTGATGATGCTGGACGGGCCCGCCAGATTCCACCAGATGTCGAGACGGTCCATGGCGTCACTCCGGCCGCAACAGAGCGGCGTGGACCAGAGCATTCAGGTCCACCTTGCGAATTCCCTGTCCTGATTGGTCCGGAGGAAAAGAGATGATCCCCAAGAGGTCGCTGTAGATGCCCACCACGCGCGGGGAGACATTGCGACCGTCGAACGTACAGAGACTCTGAAAGTCCGTCGTCGTGATGGTGGACCCGTCGGCATAAGCGGCGAGATCCCGGTAGAAGCCGATCAGCTGTTGCGGAATCCCCAGCCGATCGAGCAGATCTGACGACGTCAGGATAGCCTCTCTCTCCTGCTTGATCAGGTCCGGTGCATGCCGGGTGTCGTCGACGATCCGCGAGAGGAGCGGGCCCGCGATCTCGGACCATCCCCCCGTAGCTTGCATGATACGGTCGACGAGCTCCCCCGCCAATTGCAGCGACTCGATCCGGCTTCCGAGGTAGGACCTTGCCCAAGGGCGTAGTTTGACGATCTTGATCTGAGGAAGCACGCGCTGAAGCACCGTCCGGTCCCTCGACCATTCCTCGGCATGCCCGGGATCTCCGATGAAGATCAGACGGACTTCGCCTTTGCGGACCCTACCTACGCGTTCGGCCTCCACCACCCAATCGGGCCGCCAGGCGGTCTTCGGAGAGACGACCACAACTTTGAGCAGACGCTGGCCTTTGATCGCTTTCTTGATGTCGTCCAGCATGTCCTTCTTCGACTCGTAGTTCTTGATCTCGACGTCGACCAGTCTGTCCTTGACGCGTCGCGCATCCAGCAGTGCAGCTTCGACGAAGCGGACGCCGGCATATTCGGTCCCGAAGACGACGCCGACTCCGCCTGCCGGCGTCGCGTCATGCGCGTTGTCGGCGGCGATCTGAAGCGGGGCGAGGAGGTCCGCCTCCTGGCCGTCGGTAAGCGGAGAGATGCGATCGCCACCGCCCGTCCCGGATCGCGGTTTTCCTATCGCACGACGGACGTTCTTCGGATCGAACGCCCTCGGCGGGGCCTTCAGCGTCTTGTAGCTCTCCAGCCGGCGTTCCAGATCGGCCTCGGTCGCGGCCATCAATTCCAGCAGGCTTCTCGATCGCAAGGCGAAGGATCCGGCGACCGTACGCCTGGCGATTCCAAAGCCTTCCATCTCCTCGAGCAGATATTCCAGTTCGTTGGGATCGGTCCCCCTTGGAAATGCCGCCGGCCAGCACTCCATCGCCCGTTCCGTGACCTCCGCCGCCGTCATCCCCTCCGCGGCCATGCCCGAGTCCCGCTCGCGAAGTTCGCGAACGGCCAGGATGTACGTCAGCAGTTCGTATCGTCCCTCGATGTGACCGATCGTCTTGTAGAATGTCTCGAAGAGTTTGTTCCGGATATCGGCTGAGCGCAGAGCGCGCTCCACAAGCGTGGTGCCGATGATTCCGGGAAGCTGCCCGGTCTTCTGCGCCTGATCGTGAATCAGCGAGAGCAGCTCCTTGCAGAAGACCTGGATCAGCACGGGATAGTAGTTGGTGAACGTAAGGATTCGCCAAACGTCTTCGCGCTTGTCGAACTCGAAACCCATGGCCGCCAGGGGACCCCTGACCAGAAACTCGGCATCGTCGACGTCGCGGTTGAGCAGAGGGCCGATCTGGAGGGGGTTGTTCGATATCTGCACCAGCGGCGAATTCTCGACCCGCACCATGCGCGACACGTTGTGAAGTCCGGCCAGCACGAACTTGAACCGGTTCTTCGTGTCGGCCATCAGCTTGAGCAACGTCTGCACGCAGACGAACTCCGTTTCGGCCTCTTTGCGGACGAATCTGTCGGCTTCGTCGATCAACAGGAGAAGACGTCGCCGATCGTCCGCATCGAGCCATCCGCCGACTGCGGCGGCGAACTCCTCTCCCGAGCGCGCGGGAGTCTTGAACACGCCGGTCCCGATCGTTTTCGAGAATTGCTCGAAGGCGTCCGAAGCGTCGCTGACGAGGTCGAGATCGACGTAGGCGAATATGGCGTTCGAGGGTTGCGTCGCGTGGATCTGCTGCAGCAACGCCGTTTTGCCGAGCCGCCGTCCGCCAAACACGACGTAGGAGCCGAACGGATCGACGATGGCGCTTCGTTCCCAGGAGCGCCCCTTGAACATTTCCGCGGGGACCGCCGATTTGCCGTGATCCTTGTAGGGATCGGCGCTCGAATATGCCTGTGCGATGTCGATGATCGCGCGGCGACGGTCGCTGGGGTCCGCGATCGCGAAGGCCAAGGCGGCCTCGTCGACCACTAGCATCGCCTGCTTCCGCTTGATCAGATCCAGCCGAAGCTGCTTGCGCCGCTCCACGTTCAGGACGCCGCGGTAGAGGACGAGGACGCCCCTATGTCCGGCTCCGTCCGCCAGATCCAGCAGGCCCTGCGGCGAGATTGCAGACGTTACG
Organism: Bradyrhizobium huanghuaihaiense; assembly: GCF_007830635.1. Classification (GTDB taxonomy): domain Bacteria; phylum Pseudomonadota; class Alphaproteobacteria; order Rhizobiales; family Xanthobacteraceae; genus Bradyrhizobium; species Bradyrhizobium huanghuaihaiense. The sequence continues at coordinate 764,482 of NZ_VLLA01000001.1, forward strand.
ACGCACATGCGCCACGACCCCTGTGTCTGGCTCCCGAACTCCGGGAGCAGAAGCGACGCCGGATCCGTCGGCGGCATCGATACCTTCGCGTCGAAGACGAAGATCTGTTGCCGCGGCCTGGTGAGGAGGGGGTCTTCGTCGCAGCGCAGGACCTCGAAGAGGAGCTGGGAGACGATCTCGCTGACGTTCGGTGCAATCTGTGCGGCGGAAGCGTTCTTCGGGGGCTTCAATTTCGTGAAGGATCTGGCGATGGTCGCTGCCTGTTGCCTGTGCTCCGGATCGAGTGCGCCGTAGTTGAGAGGTCCGTACTGCGTCCCGAGCTCGATGTTCCTGGCGACCTGCAGCAGGTCCACCTTGTCCAGTTGCGGCAGCATCGATCTGAACTCAGACAACCGCCAATTGATCGAGCCACTGGGTAGCAATGGCTTCCAGGTTTGACCGGTCCGCAGCATGTTCAGCCGGTCGGCCAGTGTCGTGAATTCCCGTCCCTCCAGCAGATGACGCAACTCGACGACCGTTTCGGCCTCGAGCCTCGTGTCGCGTTCGAGATGGTCGATGCTCGAGGTATATTCGGACATCGACTTGTCGAATTCGCGCTCGGCCTCCGTTTCGACGTCGTGGATCCGGGCGAGGGCCGCATTGAAATCCTCGATCCGATCGCCGGTCAGGGTCTCGGGAAGAAAGGTCGGCGGGAGCTCGACGGGAAGGTTTTCGGGATTGACCGTCGACAGGGTCTCCCTGAGGCGGGCGGACTGCTCGAGCGAGCCCACGGCCATGCGTCGCATGCGGTCGATCTTGCGTTCCGCCTCCTCGAGCAATCTCTTGATCTGGTGCTTCTTGGCCTCCTTGTCCGCGTCGAGCTCCGCTCTCCATGCGTCGGATTTTGCCTGCTCGATACCGAACCAGTGGGCGATGTTCAGCAGCATGTAGGCCGGTACGAAGGCCGACTCGCTGCGGCGTGCCTCGAAGGCGGCATGAATTGAGGATGCGGGGTCGTCGCCGATGAGGGGGATGGGAACGACGAGGGCTTCTTGAAGGATCTTCTCCGGTACGTAGGGAGAGGGCTGCCAGCCGCCTGTCCAGGTCAGATCCCGCAGCCAGAGAAGCGGGCTGTGCAGTCCGACGGCGAGCGGGGGAACGTCCCGACCGATGGATCCGTTGCCCTTCAGCACGCCACGCATCATCTCGAAGATGGCTTCCGCTTGGCGCAGCGCGGAAGCGGTCAACGGATCAGACTTGGTCGAGTGGAAGCCGGAGATCGCCTCCGAAATCCCGGCCAGGGCATTATCTCGAAGGCGCTTGACCGCTTCGACCCGTGAAGCCGACTTGCGCAAAACGGCGAATCCGTCGACCGACTGGACCAGATCGTGACACTGTTGACCGACGCGCGAAAGCAGCGCGAAGATGCGCTCGCGCGACGGCGCGTCGAGATCGATTCCGCCGCCGACTGTTTCGACCAGCTTTGCGATAAAGGCGACGACCTTGTCCCGCCCGCGAAGGAGTTCGTTCGCTTCGTGCGCGATTGCCTGGTCGTTCTCGGTCAGACGGGAGTCGAGCATGCCCAGCAGTCCATCGGGCTGGAGCAGCGCCTGTCGGACGCGCTCGCCGGATTGAAATCGGAAGCGCGCGGAGCGTAAACTCGCGACGGTATCTTTGATCGACGCGACGGCCTCGCCGATGAAATTGGCCTCCCGCGAGTGGGCTTGGACCGCCATGAGATTTGCGGGCGTCAACTGGAAATTCAGCTTCCGGTTCTCTTCCACCACAGAAAGAAGCTTCCGGTAATGCTCGAAGCCTGGCTGGCGGCCCGCGCGCTCGACCAGAAGCACGGCGGCCACGTCGTCGGACCGGAAGAGCGCCGCCGGTAGGGCGCCGGCAATGAGAAGCGACAGACGCGCCACGGACCGGTCATCGTCAAGGCCCTCCAGCGACTGGGCGATGGGGAGAGCTTCGCTCCTCGATTCCGCGAGGAGGCTCAGGTCTTGGGAGGACAGGCCGATGGTTCGCCCGCCTGCTGACGCCAACCGAAGCTCCACAGGCGTATAGGTGTCGCTCGCCTGAGGCATCATCGACAGGACCGCCGAACTCAAATGGAAGGCCAATCCGAATTCCCCGACTGAAAAGAGGTGGTCGAGACGGGCGGCAACCTCGTTTCGAAGCGGATCGCTAGGCGTAACATCGGGCAGCCCTTGTTCGGGCGCCGGGACGATCGGCGCGACCTCGATATCCTCCTCGGGTGCCTCATCTTCGGTGGCCTCAACCGGCAGGTCCGCTTCTTCCTCCGATTCGCCAGTCGGTGACGGCGATGCAAGGACATCTTCCGTGGGTTCGACGGGGTCCGGAGCGTCAACGGTGGTTTGCGGTGGCACGTCGGGCGGCTCGGCCGGCGCCGCGAAGATCGCCAGAGCTTCCTCGACGAACCGAAGTGCGCGACGGAGCGACTGCTCCTGGGCATCCAGAAGCGGCGTCGTCCGCTCTCGGGCCTGCCTGGTTGGGAGGGTGGCTTCGAGGTCTGCGATCTCGATGGCGATGGCTTTCGCGTCGGCCACAGCGCTCTCCGCAATCTCGCGCCGAGTGGTCGCCTCCTCTAGATCAGCGAGTGGTGCTTCTTCGGGCAACTCGAACAGGCGGGAAAGAATCGACGGAGCGGTCAACTGCTCGCCGATCAGAGCATTCAATTCCGCAGATATTCTGGTCGTCAGCCGTCGGATCGCCTCCCGCAGATCGGCGGTGTTGCCGAGGGCAGGCATAAGCTCCGCTGCATATCTCTCGAGATTTTCGAGGACTTCCAACGACTCGCGCATGGCCGAGACGTGATTGCCGGTGGGGCCGTCGGATTTGCTCAGGTCGGCGAGCGCAAGCAGCCGGTCGCATTCGCGGCTCCACGCCTCATTGATTTCGGCCATGCTCGATCTTGGCGAGAGGGTCGCGACATCGGCGATGTCTGTGGTCACTTCCGCTGCGGGCGGAGCCTCCTCCACGGCCGAGGCTCGATCGACCGTCGGGCCGATCGAGGCGATTTCCGGGTGGTTCAGAGCATACGGAGTCACGATCTCGTCGATGACCTCGCCGATCGTCCGCTCGTCTCCGAACCTTTCGAACTGGCCGACTACGGCTCGGAGATAGCGGCCCAGATCGCCCCATTCTCCTTCGCGAGCTTCGAGGCGGTCGAGACCTGCGGTAGCTCTCGCGCAGGGAGATCTCCACGCGGCCTGTCCTGGCAAGCCGAGCACATCCGCAAGGAGAGCGTCCTTGTCGCCACCGTTGTCGGCGGAGTGGAGTGCTCGCAAGGCGGCGAGTTGGTCTTCTGCCTTCGGAAGCGGCTTTTTCCTCCGCAACTGGGACCAGAAGTCCATGACCTTCTGGATGATCGCCCTTTTGGGCAGTCCCCTCCCGTTGTCGTCGGGGAAGAATTGATGCTGGAATACGATCGCGAACGCCGGATATCTCAGCGCATCCAGATACAAGCTCGGAATTTCCTGAAGGAGCGGACGCTCCTCGGGCCAGGGAAATCCCGTCACTTTCCGGATCCACTCCCGGTTTTCGTGCATCCGACGCGCGTCCGAATTGACGAGATGCATGGCGCCGGTGAGGAATTCCTCGTCGACGAAGGACGGCAGCGGAGCGGACGGTGATCTCAGCAAGCGGACGAGTGCCGCTACCTCGGCCTCTTCCCATGCCGGACCTTGGTTTTCCTCGATCGTCACTTTCGGCTCCGGTACTGCCATGGTCGCGGTCTCAATTGGGAATTTCGATGTTTCGGTGTTCGTGACGATTTCTGGTGTGCCGGTCGGAATCGCCGCCCACTGAGGAGGCCCGGTCATCGGCGGCGGGTCCGAAGAATCTTCCTCGAACGGCGGAATGTCGGCTTCGCCGAAGTCAGACGTGCCTTCGAACCAACGCCGCGTTTCCCCGTAGCTGGGAATGCTTCTGACCGGTTCCTCGTCGCTGGGGAGATCCGGATCCTCGTCGATGGCCAGGCCGTCGTCCGGCTCGTCGTCCTCCGGGGCGGAGGCATACCGGTCCATGTAGTCGAGAATCTTCGATCGGAAGGACAGCGGCGCCGGCAGGAAAGTACCGTCGGCCGTATGGGAATATCCGTTGCGAAGAGCCGAGACGAGCGTGGCCGCGGAATCCTCGTCGTCTCCGAGCTGCGATGGCAGGACCGTTATCTCGAGCGTGACGGGAATCCGCGAAGGCGTGCGCCACACATCGTTCACTCCGCGTCGCGAGAGTACCCTGTTGCTGAATTTGGCCTTACCCTTCGGCGTGTGCGCGTTCGCCCCTAGGAAACCCGGCTTCCGCCGGTAGACGGATTGTCCGCGGGCTCCCTGATTCCGGACGTCGAAGCCATGTGCGGTTAGGTAGTGGCGGGTCCGGGCGTTTCCCTCGGGCAGACTTTCGACCACGCGGGAGATGGCCGTGGCGTAGACCTCGTCAACGATCGCGCCCGCACGCTCGTTTCCTTCCTTCGTGACGGGGATCCAATTGCGCCTGCTTTCCGTCGCCAATCTGCCGGACGACCTCTCCCTGACGCGCACGAACCGCAAGGATTTCCACGACGCGGGTGGTCTTGCGGCCGCATCCTCGAGATACACGTCCGACGAGATGTTCTCGTCGGCGAGCCAGGTCCACAGAGATCTCGCGGTGGTGGATTCCACGAGGATCAGCGCATTCGGGTCGTCGCCGGCGACCTCGTCGATGACGGTCCGGACGAACGAAAGGAAATTCTTGCGGCGATCCGGTTGTTTGTCGCCCAGCGACGTCAGACCCGCCGATGCGACTTCGACGAGAGTGCGGGAGAGGGTCTGAAATGCTCCGCGGTCCATGGTGCCGTTCTTGAGCCGCCCGATGCGCCCGGAAATCCGCCCAGTTGCAACATCGATCTTCGTCGCTACCGCCAGCACGGCGCCTTCCGGCCGACCGCCGCGGCTTGCCGATTGGGAGACGACCGAAATTCCGATGATCGACTTGGGACGGGCGCGCTCGTCGAAGGTCGAAGTCACGAGCTCCGACGGATTGGGTCCCAATCCAGCGTGTCCGAACAGAAGATCGTACAACGCGGCCTGGACCCGATGCATGTAGTCGGCCGCCTCTCCGTCTCCGGGCGGCAGCAGATACTGCACATTGCATCCTGCGAAGGTGGCGAGCGTGTTCCGCCCGACATCCTTGTTGACGCTGTCCTCTTCGATGCCGTCGTACTTCCGGGCAGCCTGGACAATGACGGGCGAGTTCGGGAATTCTTGGCGGATCTGCTCCGCAAGCGGAAGCCAGGCATCGCGTCGCACACCCGCGCGCTGCGTTCTGGTCAATCTGGCCTCGCCGTCGAGAATCTTTCGCGTGCCGTGTACGCCGTCGGGGATCGCATGGCGGACGACATTGATACGATCGCCGAAAAGCAGGGACACGGCCGAACGGAAGATGACCTCCTCGGATTCTCGCCGGCACACGAACATCAGGTCTATTCCCGTGCGGGGTCCGAAAGCCCTGTCGAGCAGTTCCCGGTTCGCCTGTCGCAACGGTTCGAGATCGACGGTCTTGATCGGCTTGGGCCTGCCTCGCGCCTTCTTCTCCGCGGAGCCGAATAGTTCTTCGACTCGCGTCGGCACGTCTTCTTCCGGCACCTGCCCGAAGTGATGGGTGATCAGATTGTGGAGGTTCGCCTGCACACGGAATTCCTCCGGGCGGGCGGTGGCTCGGTCGAGAACACGCAGCCGGGACTCGGTGAAACCATATCTTGCGATGCGCTGGTGCACGACACGGGTAAGGTCGACCTGATCCTGCAGCGTGACGCCGAATTGGATCTTCGGAACGGGCCTGTAGCCGTATCTGAACGGAACCCCGACGAATAGATCGGGCATCCGCCCCCTATTCCTGACGAGTTCGGGCAGGTCTTCCGTCAACGAATCCTCGGAGGCCCGCTGCGCCTCGAAGAGCAAGGCGTCCAGATCCGGCTTCGGAACGCCCCTGTCGAGCCTGACGGAAAGCGTCGTCGCTCGGACGCGATCGCCTCGCTTGACAACCCGGACGGAGATGCGGCGGCGGCCGAACAGTTGATTGGCAGCCGGAAATTCGTTGCACCAGATCCGTTTGGAGGCTCGGACGACGAGGTACGGCAGTCGAGAAGATGGACGGGTCTCGACGGATATTTCAGCGACCATGGAAAATAGATCGTCGCCGGCGTCGGGCAACGTCGTCGGCCAGGTTTCGAAGGCGATCGAATTGCCGTAGTCGCGGTCGAGCACGCGGTGAACCGGTCCGAGACCGGGGAAGAGTTCGGCTCCCTCGAGCTCCGGCGCGGCGATCGCCAAAAGAATATCCGCGAAATCGTGAAAATCGGTCCGAAGGGCGTCCGGCACTTGTCCTTCGGATGGCATGACCGGAGACGGTAGTTGTTCGAGCAGCGCTCCTTCCAGTGCCCTGGTCTCCAGCAGATCGATGTCTCCGCAATCCGTTCCGAGCCGTTCGGCCCAAGGGCGCAGCGTAAGCTGACACCAGGAGGAGATCGATCTGTGGGCTGCGGATTGGACGTCGGCAGGTTTTCCGCTTGCGGCGAACAGCGGACGGCCTTGGTCCCGCGAATGGATCCTCCCTTCGAGAAGGACCATGCCGATCACTCGGGCCTGCAGCGCGGCCCTCAAATCGGAATAAGGAAATTCCTTTCCCTCCGGACGTCCGGAGCCGAGAGCGATGCGGCGGACCCTGTCGATCAAGCTCTTGGCCGTTTCTGTCCAGCCGAAGCGGACGGGCGGAATGGGCGACGGGATCGACGGGGGCAGGCCGCGCCAGACGAGTGCGCATTCCAGCGTCTGGTTGTCGCGCGGCTGCTTCTTTACGTAGAATTCCTCGTCCCCGCTCATTCGCGTCGCGTCTCCGGGAAGATCACGTTCTGACAGGCGCGAAGAGGGTGGAGGAACGGTTCGTAGAGCAGGCGATAGATCTCGCGCTCGACGGCATCGTTCGAGTCGAGAAGCTCGGCCAATACGTCGCGCATCGCGACGATCATGCTGCTCCTGTTGCCGTCGCGTTTTTCCTTGGCCGAATTGGGTGCGAACGATGCGTCCACGAAATGCACGCGCGTCTTGCAGCCGTTGCGCATGGCGCGCCCGATCGTTTGGAGCAGGTCGACCATGCCGTCGGCCACGAACGGCTGTATCATGGGGCCCAGCCTGCTGATCTGCTGCGGCCGGCGGAGCAGCCACCGCAGCGAGTCGAGCGCTTCGTCCCGGGCACCGCGCCATTGCCTGACGAGTTGCGCGACGTCCGCGCTGGGGTCGATGGTTCGTCTGTCGAATTTCAGGGCCAATTGTCCGGCCAGCCCCCCGGTGAATGCGAGGCTGTCCGCCGTCGGATGGGGCCGGATGAAGAAAGCCACGTTGCCCAACACCGCGTCCCGGACCCGAGGTCCGTCGGAGAACACTATGTTCACGCCTCGACCGATGGCCTTCATGGGAAACACCAATGCGTCCCAATCGTCTCTGGCGCCTAGAGTCTCCACTTGGCTGGCCGACACCCACTCTCCCCGTTCAGACGACGGAACCTTCCTGATGTCCGAAGTGACGCCGACCACGCGGTGCGCGGAAGAGGAAGTTCTTCTGAGATGCGCCTTGATGAACGTGACCTGGTCGTAGGAATTCACCACGATGCCTGTCCGACGACCCGGATCGAACTGGTCTTCGCGCAGTTGCCGGACGAGCGGATCTGCACCGCCGAAGTAGTGGTCCGTCAGTAGCCGCAGCGAGTGCTGCCGCTCTCGTTCGGATCCAGCGCCGCTCACGCGAACGTATTCGCCGGGCCGGTCCGGATCGTTCACGGGGCGGAAGGAGTACACGCTCTCGCGCCAAGCCTCGCTCTCGCCTTCCCTGCGCAAAATGTAATTCGGCCGGACGGGGACGTGATAACTTGGGCTCGGCGCAAGATAGCTGGTCGCCGATGCCATCAGGACGGCAGGCCCCTTGATACCGTCCTCCGTCAGCATTTCGGATAGGTGGTAGAGGAGGAGCCGCGGCACGCCGGCGAACGAGAGATACTGCAAGGCCAGGGATTTCTGCCCGCGATCGTTCGTTTCGTAGGAGAACCGGATTCCGGACAGCCGTCCGATCAGGGATTCCGGCAGATTTCGTCTCAAGTCAGCCGACACCCCCTGGCCGAAGACCCTCTCTGTGTGGACGCCTTCCGCGATCATCGCGTACTGGGCGGGCACCAGCGCGAGGAATTGTAGGACCACCGTCGTCACTTCGACTAGGAAGCGGAAAAGGATTCGCGCCTCTTCCGGGTCCAGCCCCTCTCGGGGTGGAATGATTCCGAAGAACGCATCCTTCATCTCGTCGTAATTCTCCTCGAACCGCTCGACGAGGCGTGCGCTCAGCAGCCGAAACAGTGCCGTCCGGAATCTATCCACGGCCGCGTCGAGCTCGCGCCGATCGACCTCCAGGTCCCGGGCCACCCGTTCGAGGTTAAGCTCGGTCAGATCGTCCTCTCCGTCGCCCCCCACCTCGTTGGTGAGGACCGAACGTACCAACTGTTCGAAGAAACGCCTGAGGCCGTCGAAACGGACGCTTCTATGCTCGTCCTCATCGGTTTCCGGATTGAGATACATCGTCGCGAGGATCGAATTGCCCGTGACGAAGGCGTCCTTGAACCTCGCCAGAATTCCGCCCTCTTCTGCCATTCGTTCCAGCAGATGAGCGCGCAAGGCCCGGTTGAGACGCATGAAACGATTGGACGCCAACGTGTAGTTCTCGATCGAAGCGGAAAGCCCGAACCCTCGTCCAGAGGCGACGGGGTCGAATACGTCGTCGAGAAGCATCGATTCGTAGGATTCGGACGAGCCGAAGAGATCCAGTTCGGCGATTCCCTTTCCATCCAGTGCCGCCTGCGCTCCGTCAACTTCGTCGATGATGACGAGGTCGCTCGTTCTCGCGACTCTCTCGAAGTGACGCATGCGCTCCGCGTGGAAGTGGGGCGAGACCGACACGTCCGTGGAGATGACGTGCCCGATGTGCACGAGCGCTTCGGCGTCCGCCAATCTGCGCGCGGAACGCTGCCGGCCGCAGGAAGTCGCAAGCGGGCAGAGTCGTTTGCCCTCCTGCCCTTCCTTGCCGTCCTTCTTCAGCTTGGCTTGCCGTATCGAAGTGCATGGAGGCCTGTCGTGGGGGAAGTCGAAGGACGGCGGTGGGACGGAAACAAATCCAGACAAGGCGCAGCGCGTGCCAAGCAGTTCGGCTCCCGCCGCGGTCTGACCGAACCCTCCGCTGTCCATCGTCGCGATCCGTTCGGCCAGCCGGGTGGCGTGACTTCTTCGCGCATCGGGCGACTGCCCGACCAGAAGTGCCGTCGGGACGGAATAACGCGCTAGGTCGGCGTCGATCGCCAAGGCGAACTCGATGGACGGCACAAGTAGCGTGACCCTCCGCCCCCGCCTGGCGAGCGCGACTATCAACAGGAAGATCAATGTGGATTTGCCGGCTCCCGGCAGGCCGATCATGTGACTGACGCCGTCGAGCGTTATCGTGGAATTCGGTGCGAGCCGATTTCCTTGCGGCGATAGGACCGAAAAGACCGGATCGCCCCCGACCGATCTCAACCTGGTCAGGAAATTGCGCGGAGGGCGGGTCGGGTCGCGGGCGTCTTCCTCGTCGAGCACCTTCGCGATCGCTTCGAGGTCGGCGAGGGTGATCGCGATCGGGTCGCGCTCGCGCTTGTCGGGGGCGACGGGCAGTATGGGCCGCAGAACCTGGATGTCCCGTGTATCGCAGATCGCGTCCGGGCTGTTGTCGCCGTCGGCGCGAAACCGGAATGGGCGCGTATGGTCCGCGGCCGAGCGTTTTTCGGCTTCTTGCGGCAGAGATCGCAGCAGCTCCTGCAGCATGTTCTGGCGCCGCGGGTCGCTTGCGCGCACCCTTTCTCTGATCGTGAAGCCCGTTGCAGGATCCGTCGAGATCTCGAACGGCGGCTCCCGGTAGTCGTCGTCGGAGGCATGATCCTCCTCCCAGACACGCGCTTCCATCACGGCTTCCTGGAGGTGCGCGTCGGATTCGATATTCATCCCGATCAGACGGAGATTGCGCAGCGCGATGCGCGCGCTTCCGAGAGCGGGATGGCGGGTTATCGATCGATAGCCGGACAGAAGCGCGGACGCGCCCGATAGCGTCTTCATCCCGAGGATGTCGTGCATGACGCAGGCAAGCCACTGCGCGCGCAGCGCCGGAACGAAGGCGTCGGGAGACGTCCTCATCCGACGACGAGCCCCACCACGTCGCCCACTTTCGCGAAAACGACGGACGTGCTTCCCCGGTAGGCGAGCCGAAGATCCTCCAGGTAATGCGGCCTTCGGTTCACCATCGCGTCGGGGACGGCGACGTAGCGGCGATTGAACGTCGCAAGTCCGCCGAGACGCTCGGAAAGCGTTTCACCGAGCAGCCGTGGGCAGGAATAGCTTTTGACGTCGATTCCCAGTTCATGCGAGCGCCCTACGTCGGCGGCGTCGTCCCGCGGGTAGAGGACGACATCGACGCCCGCCTCGCGCAGTTCGTCATGCAGCTGTATTTCCGAAAGGCCGGGCCCGACCCAATAGGCGAGAATGTCGTCGGCGTAGACCCGCCAGCCCGAGGCGCTCTCTATCGTCGCGCCCGCCCTTGAGGACGGCAGTTCTTCAAGACAGGGGCCTATCCGGCATCGGCCTTCGGGGAACGCCGTCGTGTCGCGATGAGGGTAGAGAAGTCCGCCGCAATTGCCGCAAATGTTGAACGATCCGTCACGACGCATCGCGCCGAGGGGAATTTCGGTGGACCAGCGACGCAGAACCTCGTCGGCTACGACCACCCCATTCTCTTCGAGAAAATCCGATAGTTCTCGCCTTTCGTACACGGGCTTGCGGACGATGCGCTCGCGCAAGATCGAGTAGATCTGCAATCGCTGCTCGGTCCTCACCCGCTGCACGATCTCGCGCAGCTGTCGATGATGGATGTCCTCGAAGGCGTCGTCTGGTTGCCCCTTCGCCGCCAACGCCCGGCATTCTTCGGTCGGAGCGACGGGTTCGGGTGACAGCAGCTTCACTTCGGCGAAACGGAAGGGCGCGGCCAATGCCGGTACACCCCAACCGCCTACGGGAAGCCGACGCGCCATGTCAGAAAGGCAGTGGATGCTGTCGGCTATGTCCCCGACCGCCGACGTCAGGCAGAGCCGGGACAGCATTTGCATTCCGGTGCCCATGGACTCGGGTAGCTGGAAGGGGTCGACGATCTCCCCGGACCGAACGCCAAGATGCAGGTCGACGAAGCCCCTGCTCAGCATTCTGAGCGCGACCTCGACCGTATCCTCCGAATCTGCTTGCGTAGTCACCATGCGATCATTAAAACTTAATATACGATGTCTGTAAAGTCACTATCCGAACTAGATATGAAGCGGGGCGGGGCAGCGCTCAGGGCTCGCTTGAAGTACATCGATGACCGGCTGGTCTGGTTTGGCTTTTTGCGACTCGTCGACTATGCCGCAAAATTTGGCATATCGGACGTGCAAGGCAAAATAGATATAAAGACTTACCGCAACCTATCGTCCACTCCGCCACCCGAGCGCAAGCCCGGACCGGCCGCAGCGGGTGCGTCACCTGTGGGTACGTACGGGCGTCCCGACGATTTCGTCCCGCTCTTCGAGGGAGTGCGCTCGCTAGACGACCTCTGGCTGACGAGGCTGGAGGACGCACGTCCGGACGAATCCTTGACCGTCGAGCGTCTGGTCATGCCGGCGCGCAGCATCCATCCGGATGGCGTCAGATCGCTCCTCGCCGCCACCGAACTCCGCGAGAGTTGCCAGCTCGGCTATCAGTCGATGACCAGCGCGGAGACCAGCGATCGAACCGTCTGCCCTCACGTGCTGGTCAAGGCGTCGGGTCGCTATCACGTCAGGGCGTTCGACTTCTCGCGGAAGCGGTTCATCGACTTCTCCCTTTCGCGCGTCCTTACTTCGGTGCCGCTCGTCGGCGACGCGCCGGTTCCGTCCACATTGGACGACGATTGGCATGCGATGATCGACGTCGAGTTCGTCCCCCATCCGAGGCTTTCTCCGGCCCAGCGTCATACGATCGCCCGGGAATTCAGCATGGTCGGCGGCGCAAAGATCGTCAGGGTACGCAGGGCGTTGTTGTTCTATCTGTTGGACGAGATGAGATTGCTGGCGGCGGTCAGGCTCCTAGATGCGGAACTTGCCGATGTGGCCGTCTGGATCAAGGACCCGCGCCGTGTCGCTTCCGAACTCACGTCGATGGAGAGCGGTAGCTGACTGTCCCGATCGTTCCAACTCGCCACCGTGCCGATTGCCTCTTTGGCGGGCATGTCGCAAAAAATCGCTTTTCCAGGCTACCGATGTTTGAAGACGGTATGAATCTGGCCGCGATGGCCGAAGCCTTGGGCAGGTCCGCGGACTACCGCGTGTTGCGCCGTTTGATTCCCCGAGCGCTCTCCATGCCGGCCGGCGATCAAGGCACGAAGACGGCCGTCCTGCTCGACACGGAGACCACGGGTCTGGACGCACAAATCGACGAGATCATCGAGCTCGGCATGGTGAAATTCGACTATATGGCCGACGGTCGCATCGTCGGGGTCAGGGACGCTTACTCTTCGTTCGCGAACCGTCCGTGCCGATACCAGCCGAGGTGACCGCGCTCACCGGCCCCTCAGTGACGAAATGATCGCCGGGCATCGGATTGACGAAAATGCCGTTTCGACCTTCGTCGAGGAAGCGGTGATCGTCATCTCGCACAAACGCGGGTTTGGTTTTGACCATTGAAGCCCGCGGGAGCGAAGGTCCTGCTCCAGTCCAACTATACGTCATGGGGTCCTGCCGGTGAACCATGTCTACTAGGTACGGCCAGCGATTTTTCGCGAATCCGATTCACCGACGGCGTTGGCCGATCCCGATTTTCCCCAATGCATCCCAATCAATCGTTTGGAGCCATGATTGCTCGTGAGCGGCGTTCGATCAGACGTCCTTCGCCGTCGCCGAGGCATTCCGCCCTTTCAGCGGCGGCACCAGCAATTCGGCAACAGCAACCCCGAGCGCCTTGGCGAGGCTCTCGATCGCCACGATCGTGGGATTGGAGCGCCGATTTTCGATAAGACTGATGGCGTTCTGGTCTACCCTGGCTTCGCGCGCCAGGGTGTCCTGACTCCAGCCGCGCAGCTTGCGCAGACGCTTAAGATTGGCAGCGAGCGTGCGTATAGCCACCGATTTCCGCGCCGGGAATCTGTCTTTGAAGGGCTTCTGCTCTTTCTCTTGGGCCACGCGCGCGATCGATCGGTCGTTAGTGTTAACCACGATGATAGACGCATCGCATGAGATGACAAACATTTTCCTCTTCGAGATCGAAGCGTGGTTCACCAAGGAGGAGGTGTCTTTCGCCGGCCGTCGGCTTGCCCGCGTGGCATGGCCCGACCACAGGTGGGAATGCGCGTCACTGCGACCCGAGAACGGTCGTTCGATGAATCGACCTCCAAGGACCTCGATGCGCGGCAAGTGATCTCGCCAGGCGCAGGTGGAATCGCCCGCGCTCTTCGAGCGGTCGGTGGGCGCAGGCTGGCTGTACCGACTCGCACGCGCGATGCGACCGGTTTGTAACTGGAGGGAGGCGAGTCCCTACGGGCTGACGCTGTCCCGGTCAAGCTGTCCTGGTCGGTCACTGTCTACGATGCCGGGACGCGCTCCGAGATCGCCACCGTCATGCCGCGATTAGACGAGCGGCCGCCTTCGACGGAAACTGGAGACCCACCAACTTCGCAGAAGTGAAATGAGTAAGGCCGAAGGAAGCAAATGAGGGGTTTGTTCTGGATTTAATCGCTCGACGACAGTGGCTTCGGGCGGGGCTGCCACCAAACATCGATCAAATTCAGTAATTGACCCCGGTTGGAGTGTCTTGGACGCCGCCGATCCACTGGCCGTAGACCGTCCCGGCGGGAAAGCCGTCCCCGTCCTGGATATCAGGCAGCGGTCCGTTCGCCGGCATGACACTTCTGAACAGCGTCGAATACTTCGGCCGCCACGATCGGCTCGTGTCGCCCTTTGGCGATTTTCCATTCCGCGCGGGGCTTAAGGACCCGCATACATGCTCCGGTAGTTGCGTCTTCGAACGTTTCGTACATGCCGCAGATGACAAGGCCCGTGTAGGTCATGTCGTGCAGCACGCCGCAAATGCCGTCCTCCGACAGCATCGTCACGTTCCATTTTCCTCCGCGAGGCGATGGGACGCAAATCTCGTTCAGCTCTTTCACGATCGCCGACAGGGACGGTCCGGCGAGGTAGGAGTGGTAGATCCTGCTGACGATGCGCGCCTCTTCAAGACAGATTTTCAGAATACCGTTTTGCCCGGCGGCCCGATCCACGTCGTATCCGTATGGCGGACGGCCGATATGGCGACCGTCCTTGTTCATGGCTTCGTGCCTGCGCACGGTTCGGCTACGCCGGTCGTCAAGCCCCAAACCGGCGACCATCTGCAGCGCGACGGCCATCATATTCGTAATCCGGCCGATAGTGGTCGTCCAAACCTCGACGCCGTAACGCTCGGCCAAGCCGATCAACTCGGCGAGGTCGGAGTGCCTCCGGCTCAAACGACTCGGCTCCGTCGCCAGCACGACGTCGACCTGACCGTCGCGCATGGCTTGTTCGATCTGCCGGAGCGCCGGCCGCTTGCGCAGCGTCCTGCCGCCCTGGGAGTCGATGACCTTGCCCGCCGCGACCCAGCCCTTTTGGTTCGAGCTGTACTCGGCCATAATGATCATCTGATCCTCGATCGAGATATCGTACGGTTTGTTCGAGGTGCTGGCATAGAAAATGACACGTACGGCCCTCGCGTACTGCGGGCTCCGTTCGGTCAACAGTTCACCCTTGCCATTATTTGCCGAATTCGCCGTTTCAGGTTTGGTCATCACTGCAATCCTTCTCAGAACTTTCGCTTGTTCGACGGCGCTTCCAGTATCGAGCTTTCGGGTGCCTAACCTTCCGGCCAAACTTTAATTCTCGCCTACCGTCCCTACGAGTTCGCCGGACTGCTTAAGTTTCGGTTGCCCGGACGTGGTTAGCCTTCCGTGAAGGGCTATGATTTGATCGATTCCGCACGAGATATCGCCGTCGGTCCGGGCAACGCTCGATCCGAACGAAGCTTTTGAGTCCGCCGCCGGACCTCTCCGTCGACCGCCGCAAGCGCCATGACAGCCAAGACGCTCCGCAGCAGTTGCTCTCGCTCGGGCGAAAGGGGGTGCGGTGTTTCGATCTTCTTCCGCTCGAGTCGGTGTGCATCGGTGCCTTCTCGGTTTTCCGCTACCTTTCGGTCCCCGGCTTCATAATTATCCATTGTGCTCTCCTGCGTTGCTGTTCGTGGTCGACGCCATAGGCAGTTCTGCGGCGATCCCTTGCGCGTCCTCATCTGTCGGAATAGCGGTCGAAGGCGGTGACGCGGCGATGGGGAATAGCGGTGTCGTTTCGCCGATAGACCTCCCGGCGTAGAAATTCGACTTCACCATCCAAAGCGTCCTCGGCGACCTCCGCGCACCAGGCGCTCGGACCATCCTTCCCGCTCGCATCCCACCGATATCCGCGCGATTTCAGAAGCAAACGGGAGCCATACGGCGCTCCTTCGGCTCGCACGCGCAGTCTGGGCGTTCGAGCCGATTCCAGGAGCGCGGCGAAGACCGGACGTCCGCTTCGCGGGAGGTCACGGGTGAGAATTTCGACTCCTGCGTAGCAGTCCTCCTCGGCCCGGTGCGCGTCGAAGAAGAAGCCGTATGCCGCCGCGATATGGCACAAACGACCGCCCTCGAAACCCTCTCCGGCCCAGTCCACCTCCTTCAGCGAACATGCCCACGCCTTGGAAGCGAATTCCGGCCACAAGGGCTCGCAGAACGGACGATCGAATGCGGCATTGTGGGCTACGACCAGCGACACGTCGCGCAGCATGTCGCGAACGATCTCGTCGTCCACCACGGCGCCGGAGATCATCTCGTTTGTGATCCCGGTCAACGTCACGATGCCAGGCGGAATGGGGCGACCCGGATCACGCCTGGCGACGAACGGCTTGTCGATGCCGACGATTCTGCCGTCAGGCTCGTAATCGAACGGCAGCATGGCGAGCTCGATCACCGTGTCCGTCTGCCGGTCAAGACCGGTGGTCTCGACATCGAGAAAGACGGCTCGCTTGGTCGACGACGCTCCGCGTGAAGACTTGAAAACGCGCGGCTTGAGGCGGCGGAGCAGCCGGTAATTTCGGCAGCTCTCCAGTGAAAGCGCGATCCGCTCGTACTCCTGCTCTCGCGCGATCGGTGAGCGCGTGTGGATGAGGTCCGTTTCAGTCATCGATCTGGCTCCAGTCCTCGGCAGCCATGAGACGCCGTAGATGTGATAAATCACATAACACACGCAAATCGATATTGGTAGCTTAAAGCTACCGATCCTCGAAAGACAGTTAACGGCGGGTGACGCGCTTCGAGATCGCGACGTATTCACCGGCGGCGGATGACACCGGAGGAAGTATTGAAGATTCTCGACGAAGCTCTCTAAATGTGCTGCCGCAAATTTACGGTCCCTTCGAGCGCGTCGGCGACGGCGGGAATTGTTCGACGATGGTGTCGATATCGTCCGCCGATAGAAAGCGACGAAGGAACAGGGCGTCCGCCACGTCGGCCACCTGCCTACGGTGGTTCTCCACGACTTCTACGGCGCGTGCCTGCAACCGTTTGAGTATCTCGTTGATCTTTCGGCGCGCGACGTGATTGCGGTCGAGCTCACGATGAGCCTCGTCGGCGTCGGCGAGATAGATCAGTTCATCGTCTCCCAATCCGTACGATCGGTTCATCGCAGCGAGCAAGCGCGTCGCGACCGATAGATCGGAACGCTCGCTCCCCCCGGCACCAGCGGACGGGGAACCCAGCAAAACGATCTCGGCCGCACGACCCGCAAGAAGTCCGACGACGTGCCGTTCGATCCAAGGCCTCGTCACCGCCACGGGGGCCTGCTGGTCGATGCGCGTGACACCGCCGGTACCGCCCCGTCCGACAATCCGGACGGATTCCACTCGGAATCCGCTGCAATAGGCAGCCAGGACGTGGCCGGCCTCGTGCACCGCGATCCTGTAGATCATTTCGACAGGCAGTTCCGACTCCGGAAGCGCCGCGCTCCTCACGTCCTCGATCGAAAGGTGGCGCCCGGCCCGCCGCGCTTTCCGACGAGCGCTGCGCACGGTCTGCATGATCTCCGCGGGCGTCGACCCTTCGAGCGGTCCGATCACGGTGCGCAACTCATCGTCGGATATGGCTCCCTGGACGTGAAAGCGGAGGATGTTGAGGATTCCAGCGGCATCCGGCGCGGTGATCTCGATCGCGCGCTCAAGCCGTCCGGGCCGGAGAATGGCCGGGTCGATGGCGTCGATCCGGTTGGTCGCGCCGATCACCACGATGCCCTCTCTCCTGCCACTGGTCGCATCGTCCAACTGCAGCATGAAGTCTTCGATCACGGGCATCCACCAATCCCGATTCCTGGAGTCGAGGGATTCGCGGGAAGGCAGTCCGTCGATTTCGTCGAGGAAGAGGATCGCAGGCGCGGACGCCATGGCGCGCGCGAACAGTTCGCGCATGCTCTTGATCACTCCGTCCAGATGTCCGGAGCTGGCCGCGAAAAGCTCGCCCACGCTGCCGACCACCAGCGAGGCCTTGCAGGCATGAGCGATACTCCTCGCGAGAACGCTCTTTCCCATTCCGGGACCGGAAAAGAAGACGGCTCCGCGGTCCACCGCACTCCAGGGAATGATGCCGGCACGATAGTCCCGCATGTCGCGTGCCAAGGCCAGTCCCCAAGCGCGCGCGGCGCCGTACTCAACCGCGGTGGCAAGATCTGGAACGTCTTCAGCCTTTCCGGCGCCGCCCATCGCGGTAGCGGTCGCCACGATCCGAGAAGCGACTTCACGCGCGTCAACTCCCGGACGCATGGCGGCCACAATGTCGTTGAGCCCGAGGCGAGCCAAATGGACCTCGTCGATCCGTGGAGGCGCCTCGCCGTAAAAGTCGCTGAGCGCACCACCGAGCACCGACTCGTCGAGCTTGAGCTTGACACGCTGGTCTGCGCCCGCGACGAGCGTCGACGGGAGTACCTGCTCGGGGTCCACGGCGATGCCGATGACGGATCGCCCCTTGGCCAAGGCGGAAGCCACCTCGGCGTTGCCGATTGACGGTTTATGGCGAAGGCGCTCGGAACCGTCTCGCGCGAAGCAGAGCCACTTTTTTCCGAAGGGACGTTGCTCGAAGAATTCCTTGACCGGGACGATCCAATCGACCGCCGGGACCGACACCACTACGGCTTGGGTCGACTTCCCCCAGAGCGCCTCGTCGACGACCGGCGTTACGGCCGCGGTGATCGCTGCGGCCACGAGCGCTTTGCGCGGGTCCCGAGGCGCACCGCCGTCGTCCGCCGTAACCCCGGGGCCGTCGTCGGCAGCCTCGGAAGATAGATCGAAGTCAGGGTCGCCATCGTCCTCGGCCATCCGTGCTCGGTCGCGCGCGGCAAGCAGGCGGGCGAAGCCGGAAGAAATGCGAAATGGGCCTTCGCCCTTTGACGGACTGTCGGTCGGCGTCGCAGCAGGCGCGGCTACGGGCGACGAACTTTCGATCGAAGGTGACGGTTCGCCTGTCGGTGTCTCGATCATCGCAGCGGGCTGAGTGGGTTCGTTTTTCATAGAATGTTTAGGGGTGAGGATGAATCGATTCCGGAACGTCTAGAGAGCGACGGATCAGCAAACAGGATGCTCACCGAGCAAGGCCGGATCGAACCACCGTTTCTCCCGCCTACTTGGCCAACTTGCTGACCTACGGCTCATGATATTGACGCCGCAGGAGCGTCTCGACCATCGAAGCAAGCCACCGGCGCTTGCCGCGGCCCATGACGAGTGCGTCGGTGCCGGCAGCCGGCGGCAGAGACCTCTTGGTACCTGGATGACCGAGGTTGCTCATCAGGTCTCTTCCGAAAACTTCTTCGCCACGAGCGGACGGAAAGATTTCACCAGCCAAGATGTCGCCACACGCGCCTCGCGGGCGCCGGCGCCCGGCAGACGCCGGATCACGGTGGAGAGCACGAGGCAGGCCGTAGCGTCGCCTTCGCAGGCGCACAGGACCAGAGCGGTCATCACTAGATCGAACTTGTGGCGAAACGAGTCGTCGCGGCTCAGCGCAAGCGCCATCCCGATCGCCGCGGCGGCGTCGCCAGCGACGGCGGCGTGCCAGCGAGGCTCGCCGACCATCTCGATCTTTTCTACAGCAAAGCGCATCGCGCCCAGCGCCGCGGCGTGGAAGTTGGGTGCCGCGATGGAGCGCCACCACCTGATCGGCGACGAGGCCGTTGCGATCGAGTTGCTTTTTGCTTGCGGCTTGGGGCCTTGCTTCACGGTGGTCTTCATCCTCGTTCTCCATTTCGATGTGATAAATCACATAGCATGAGGTGTCGAATATCGGTAGCATAAAATAACCGAAATAGCTGGGACGGTTAACGCGCTATTAAATAGGAGGTGCGGTGACGGTCGAGGTCATGCCCGTCGGCGCGACCATGGACATAAAGCGCGCTCTACGAAACTCGGCCGACGCCACCCCGTCCAAACGGCCGATAACGTGGGCCTTGCCGCGGACGAAAGGGCCGTCTCGCCGGGAGAACCGCCCTGATCTCCACGTTGCCGGCGGGACGGCCGAAGAAGTTCTCGACCGCGTCGTCGATCTACTTTTCGCAAGAGGAGTTGTTCGCGGGCCTGTTGAGCAGCGTCGAGGTCAAGGTGATCGAGATCGGAGTTGCAGATGATCTGACCTTGCCGATCGTCTCGATTTCCTCATGATCAGATCAAAGATCCTATCTGTCCAATGAGACGGTCAGGATCTTCACCCGCCGCCTCCACGATTGGACTTATCGCTCGCTTCTCCGCGATCGTCGATGGCGAGGTCGTGGTGCCCACGGCCGACGGTTCGACCGACTTCTTGTTCTGCCGAACGAGCTCAAGGGCAACTCGACCAACACCGTCCTGGTCGCCTTCGACCTGCTGTACCTGAACGGGCGAGACCTGCGAAAGGAGCCGCTGTTCCAGCGCAAAAGCGAAGAGGCGCGAGAGTTCGCACACGCGTGCAAGATCGGCTGGGAGGGCGTTCTGTCCGAGGTCCGGGACAGCGTCTAGCCGGCCGCGACAACAACTGGGTGAAGGAGACCTGCGTGCAGCGGGAGACCTTGACCTCGCCGGCTTCGCCCTGAACGAAGGTAAATGGGACAGCTCTATCTCGGCCGACAATATTGTCGCCATCGTTGCGGCACGCGCGGAAGGGACTGTCTTCCCCTGCTTCATTCAGGCGAGGCCGCCGGGCCAGGGCGCTGGGATGTGGCGGCATTAATACAAGCACTGGAAGTCAAATGAATCGCCTCCATCTTGGCCTCTTCGATCACCGCTTCCGTAATGATGACCGTCAGCGGATGCGCGCGGGGCCCGCTTCTGCTCTTGAGCTTCGCCGGCTCCATCTTCTTCGCCATTTCGTCTCCAATCCGCTGCGTTTGATCGACGTGACCGCTCAGGCCTGCTCTCGCAAGAGTCGCCCAACCACGCGTCCAATTAGACTGCCCTCAGAGGTAGCCGGGCCGCCGGAATGTTTGGCCAGAAATATTCTACCGTCGGCGCCGCAGAAGGCGAATTCACCGCCGGCCATCCAATCGCGACGGGAAGTATCCACGAACAGGCGATCGCCTTGCATCATACCTTGGATAGGTCGGTCGAGCGCCAAAATGACGGTATCGGACGGCGGCGCATCAAACAGAGTTTGCAGGAGACCCTTGGGTATCTTCCAAGTCCTCAGCCGGCGGGCTGACGCCATCGACTGGACAATGCTCGACGCTTCCACTTCATGGATCTCGTCCTCCTCCGAAGTCGCTGGCGCGCGATGGGCCTTGGCGGCTGCCACGAGCAGCTTCACCTTATCGCGGTCGAAAGCTGGACCCGGTTCCGCGATACGTGCCAGGTAGGCCGCGTCCAATGCGGACAAGGACGGGGCCGCGGCGATGATTTTATCCGCATCTTCCCCCAGACCCGAAGGGAGCGCGCCGCGCGCGAGCCACGAAACCGATATGCCCAGAGCCTCGGCGTAGGCCTCAGCCATTCTGTCATTGACCGGACTGTTGCCGGCTTCGTGGCTGCCGACGGTCGACTGAACGATCCCGGATGCGACACTGAAATCATACGCGCTGACGAAGCCGCGCACCTTGCGGGCAAGTTTGAGGCGTGCCCCGACCGCCGCCGGCCTTCTCTCCGTCGCCACACGGTCTTCGACAAGGGCTGGCGCTTCTCGCAGCCTGTCGATCTCGGCCTTCGCGGCGTTGCCCCCCCTGAATGCTTCCGCAGAAAGTCCGAAGGCTGCGGCGTATCGTGTTGCGTCTTCGGAACCGATCTTCCGCGTCCCGCTCTCGTGCGCCCTCATCGAGGGTTCTGACCAGCCGTAGTGGATTGCGGCGGCCTTGGCGGATGAGAACCCCGCTGACATGCGCGCCAAGCGCAAAAGCTGCCCGGTTTCCGGGATTCCCAAATTTTGCAGACGTTTCGGCACAAAAACCTGCTAACTCGTTAAAATTATGGTATCGGCTACCTGTAACTTGGTAACGGAGACGTTGTAGCGTGGCCCTCCTCGGAAGTCAACTGGCAGGAGAGCCCCGTGAGTAAGTTAGAGGTCGCCCACAACAAACCCTGGGAACAGGCCCGTTTCGGGCTTTATGGCCGTGTTTCTACGCCCGAGCAGAAAGATGCTCTGGAGGCTCAGATGAGCGACCTCCGGACCCGGGTGCTCGCGAAAAACGGTGTGATTGTCGCGGAGCTCAGCGACGTCGGCACTGGCCGCCGGTCGAAGCAGCGCCGGGGCTATCAACAGCTCTATCAGCTCATCGAGAAGCGCGAGATCGACTATCTGCTCACGCGCGATCTCAGCCGGCTCTCCAGAGACTTGAGCAATCTGGATCAGACATGGCGCTTCTGCCACCAGAACGGCGTGGTCATCTTCGATACGCAGGTTGGCGTGGTCAACGAGCTGTACTGCTGGGCGCTCGGATTGGTCGCCAAGTTGATGCCGAGCATCGGGGCCGAGCAGGTCCGTACCTCGCTCGCTGTGAAGGCCCGAAAGGGGCTTCACCTCGGCCGGCCGCCGCTCGGCTACGAATGCGTCGAAGTCGCCGGCGAGAAGGGCCACCTGAAGGTCGTCGACGAAGACGCCAAGATCGTGAAGCGGATCTTCGCACGGGCTTTGGCGGGCTGGTCGTTGCGCGGCCAGGCGAGAGCCCTGAATTTCGAGGACGGCGTGAAGTCTCCGAGAGGCTCTCGCTGGTCGTCAGAGGCGGTCCGCTACATCCTCAGCAACCCCGTCTACCGCAGCACCATCCTCTGGGGCAGAACCAAGACCTACTTCCATGCGATCAGCGAAGCTTTCCAGCGTGAGGATCGTCCCGAGGCCGAATGGATCCGCTCTCTTGGGTCGCACGAGCCGCTCGCCACGGAAGCCGATTTCGACAGCGTCCAGGCCATCCTGGCTGGCAACAAGAGCGGCACGACGAACAAGAAGAGGGGCCCCGCCGTCTTCCTTTCGAGCCTGATCAAATGCCCGAAATGCGGCCGGCCCGACGAGCATGGTCATGTTCACGGCGGCTCGATGTCCGTGGTGGGCGGCGACGGCCGCAGGCTTAGGATGCGCTGCATCAACGCGAATGCAGGCAAGTGCGACAACAATCGCACCTTCTATCGCGACCACATCCTCCAGGCGGTCCTTCAGGGTCTCATCGACCATCTCAGGTCGCCCGAGGCGTTAACGATGTTCATCGAGGCGCAGAACACGGCGTCTAAGCGCCGGCTGGAGGAGATCGGGACGTCTCGCCGCAAGACGGAGAAGCGGATCAAGACCCTCGACACCGAGATCAAGCGACTGACCGACCACATCGCCAAGGGCCTCAGCGCGACTGCCTTGGGTGACGGCATCAAGTTGCGCGAGACGGAAACGCGCGAGTTGATTGCTCGGCTGGAGGACATCGAGAACTCGTCGGTGACGTTCGAGCTCAAGCCCCCGTCGTTGGCGGAATACGCGGACATGGCCGAGAGGATGATGGCTAACGTATCGACCAATTCGAAGGACCCAGGCGACGTCGAGCTCAGCGAGCACCTTGAAGCTCTCGTCAAGCACGTCTACGTGCACCCTCTCGTGGAAAACGGCAAGAAAACCTTCGAGGTTGAGGTGTTCGGCAAGCTGGCGACGCTGGTGACGGGCTCCCTCTCCTATCGTGCCCAACACTGTAAGGGTAAGTCTGGTAAGGATATCCTTACCCAGGATACTATTACGGTGGCGCGGGCGGCCCAAAAACTCGTGATGGCGCTCCCCCGCAAGCGAGGCTCCGGTCGAAAACCCCCGCGAAAACAGGTGTTGCGGCGGCTCGAGCCTGACTTGGCGCGCATCCTGTCCCGATCCGCGGTCCCTTTAACGGCCAGCGGCATCGTCTCCAAGTTGGCCGAGGAGGGTATCCAGCGCACCGTCACCGCCGTGCACAATGCCCTCGACCGCCGGCCGGAAACGTTCGTGCGCATCCGGAAGAATGGCTTCATGTTGCGGTCCCGTTGGGCGAGGCAGTCGGTGCGATATTTTACCAGGACGGCCGAGATCGTGGCCATGGCACGGGAGGTGCTGGAAGAGTCCCGAAAGCCGATGCAGCCTGACGAAATCATTGGGCGGTTCCACGAGGAGCCCCGCAGCAGGAGGATCTACGGCGACGACGAGCTCGCCATCCTCAGGACTGTCTTGAGCAAGCACGCGGACGACTTCGAGGCCAAGGGCCGCCAGCACGCGCGTTGGATCCTGCGCGCATCCTCAGACTTCGAGCCGTCGACCGCCTTGGCAGCCTGAGCCGGCTTCCCCCTGGTGGAGGCCGGCCGAAAGGACAACGTGACCGTTGTCGTGATCGGTCCGAGGTCGGATCGATCCTGACGGAGATGCAAGGTGTCAGGATTCCGGCTTAGGCTTGGATTGTTTGGGTTCGTAAGGTCGCTTCAACCGAACCCCTTCTCCGACTCGCTTCGTTCCAAACGTAAATTCGACCCCCCACTCCTGCTCGAGGTGCAGTTGCAGATCGTTCAGCACCTTGATGCGTCGCGGATCCTCCGGAGGATTCTCATTGGCCTCGATCAGCGAGATGGTCTTCCGGGATATCCCCGACGACTCGGCGAGTCCCGCCTGATCCATATGGAGGAGGGCTCTTACGGCGCGGATGAGGGTAGGGGTTAGGATCTCGGCCATCGCAACGATTGGTTCGAGCGCGTTTCCGATCGCGCTTAGCCCGACTTTGCACCGTAACGCCTAATGTGTCGTTAACCAAATTTTCGGTCGTCGATCTTTTTAGTAGCTGTGAGCTACCAATATTGCGGAATCCGTGCTATGTGATAAATCACATTATCAACGGCGTCAGCCTTGCTCCCCGAGGACGGTGACCCCGACGCCACGTGAAGGGAATTGCGCCCATGCAGCGAGACGACGACGGCGAAACCGCCGAAACGACGGAGTGGGAGCGCTCCCTCGAGTACTGGCGCACCATGTCGGCGCAAGAATTCGGCCCGGTCGAGATCGAGGAGGTCGAGACCTGCGTTTGCTCGATCTCTTCGACGATGAAGGATTGGCGCGAGGCGGTCCGCGGCGACGCGGCGGCGGCGATACGACTGGTGCTGCCTCAGAAGCCACCGGAGCGCATCACGCTAAAGGTCGATCTCGCGATGACCGTGCTGCTGTGCCGGGCGCTCGACAATGCGGCGGCGGCGCTCGTGCTCTCCCACAAGCTGAGGTCGATGCCGTTGGACCGATCGCTCCGCAATCGGCTCGTGACCTCGTGGCGCTTGCGGTTCCTCCGCATCCGGTTCGCTACCGGCACGCCAACTGCGCGGAGGGCGTAAGTGGTGATCTTGCAGCCGTTTTCGGACGCTCACTCGGATTGCCCCGGCTTCGGCGGTTTCCCGCGGTTGATGGAGGGCGCGGACGCCGTAGTGGTCGCGGGCGATACGCGCCAAGGACTCGCTGCCGCACTGACCGAACTGCGCGCCGCCTATCCGCATCCCGTCGAGATCCTGGTCGTCGCCGGCAACCACGAATTCTGGGGATCGGTGTGGTCGCGCGAGGTCGATGAAGGGCGTCGCGTTGCCGAGAGGCTGGACATCCGCTTCATGGAGGACCAGGCGGTCACGCTCGGACGCCTGCGCGTGCTGGGATGCACGCTTTGGACGAGCTACGACGCCTATGGCGAATCCTTGAGGCCCGCAGCGATGCGGAGCGCGCGCGAAGACATGCGGGATCACAAGCGCATCAAATGGAGCAGCGATCCGTGGCGGAGGTTCCGGCCGGAGGAAGCGCGCATGCTCCACATGCGCTCGCGCATGTTCATCGAAGAAGAGCTTTCGAGACCACATGATGGCCCTACGCTGGTGATCACGCACACGGGCGTCTCGATCGAATGCGTTCAACCCAACAGGCAGAAGAGCATCACGTCAGCGGCGTATTTTTCTGAAATGCTGCCGTTGATCGATCGCCATCAACCCGATCTCTGGGTTTTCGGGCACACGCACCATCGCACGGACTTTCGGCGAGGCAAGACGCGCATCGTCTCGAACCCGATCGGCTACGCCGACGAGCGCACGGGCTTCGATCCGCTCCTGACTATCCCGGTCGACGAATGACACCGATGACGATGACAAATCCTCCCCGTCGCATGGCCGCCTGCCGCGATGCAACGCCGCTCGTCGGCCTTGACTGCAAAGGGCCTGCCATGGCGCCCACGATTCTGTCAGGTGAGCATATTGGCAACAAGGCCGACATCCATGTCGGATCTCCCTCATGATAAAGCTCCGTATGCTCGCTGCCTCGGCACGGCCTCTCGCCGATGTCTTGATCGACTCCCTGCGCGCCAGCGGCCGGTGGTCTCGCCTGAGGGCTGTCGTGCACGACGAGGAGGATTTTGACCCCGAGCCTCACCAATTTTCTCTCGAACTGGAAGATGAGAATAACGAAAAGAGCGCGGAGGGCTCGCCCCAGATCCTCCACCCCGACGAGGCGGCGGCCGCCATCTTGCTCGGAAAGGCATTCGAACCTTCGCGGGACGTGCTCGCCCGCCTTCGGCAACCGGACATGCTGGCTATCGTCGAGGTAACCCATCCCGATTTTGTCGACCCCATAACAAAATGTTGCGCAAGTTGCAGGAGATGCGAATGCTCCGGACTTGACCCTTAGAATCCGAGTGACGTCTGCTCTGGGTCCTCGGTGCGCCCCATCACGAATCCTGAGATCGACACGCCCAGCAACCTGACTGCCCTATCCATCGGGAAGAGCGCCCTAAGCAGTTCGGCCGAGACGGATTTCAGCTCCTCGCGACCGTTAATTGCGTCGGTCTGCGTCCGGCTCCGCGAGATGACTTCGAAGTCTGCAAACTTCACCTTGAGCGTAACTGTCCGGCCGCGCGTGCCTTCGTCCTCGCAATGCCGCCAGACCTTGTCGATCAGTGGCTGCAGTTCGGCGAGCATCGGTTCGAATGCGGTGAGATCGGTCGAGAAGGTGTTTTCCGCTCCGACCGATTTCCGTATTCGATTCGGGCGGACCTCGCGATTGTCGACGCCTCTTGATATCCAGTAGTAGTACGCGCCTGTCTTGCCGAAGTGGGCCTGCATGAATTCGAGGGACTGGTTACGCATGTCCAAGCCGGTGTAGAGGCCTAGGGACTTCATCTTGGCGCTGGTCGCAGGCCCGATACCATGAAACTTGCCGACCGGCAGCGCCTCGACGAACGCCGGCCCCATCTCCGGAGTGATGACATACTGGCCGTTCGGCTTGCGGTGGTCGGAGGCAAGCTTGGCCAGAAACTTGTTGTAGGAGATCCCGGCGGATGCGTTGAGGCCGGTCACCTCCTTGATCTTGGCACGGATCGCCAACGCGACGTCCCGTGCCAGCGAAATCCCCTGCAGGTTTTCCGTGACGTCGAGGTAGGCCTCATCCAACGACAACGGTTCGATCATCAGCGTTTGCTCCGCGAAGATCTCGCGGATCTGCTGCGAGACCGCCTTGTAGACCTCGAAACGCGGCTTCACGAAGATCAGATCGGGGCATTGGCGTTTTGCCGTGACGGACGGCATGGCCGAGCGCACCCCGAACTTCCTGGCTTCATAGCTGGCTGCCGCCACGACGCCGCGCTCCCGGGATCCGCCGACGGCGACCGGCTTGCCGCGGAGATCTGGATTGTCCCGCTGCTCGACGGATGCATAAAAGGCGTCCATGTCGATATGGATGATCTTGCGTTGACGGGCCGGGGAAGCTGCCTGGTCGTCATCGTGCTCCATGGTCACGTCGCTAACCCGGCCGTATCTTCCTTGACGCCGCGGGCGACGATCCGGAGCGTGTCGTCCGGAAGCGGCCGCTGAGACTTCAGGGCCTCGTCCAGAGGGGCCGTCATCCAGGCTTCGACTTCGTCCGGCGTCGTCAGGATCACCGGCATTGCCTTCGGGTGGATGGCGCCGACCTCGGCGTTCGGCTCGGTCGTGAGGAACGCGTAGAGGTCGTTGGTCGTCTCACCTTCCTTCACCTTCCGGACGGACGTCCAGTTGGTCCAGATGCCGGCGAAGCAGGCAAGGGGCCGGGTCTCGTCGAGCGCGAACCAGATGTCGCCGCCTTCGGCCTTGTTGAACTCGCTGAAGGAGTTGAAGGGCACCACGCAGCGGTTTTCCACCCCCAGCCATCGCGTCCAGTGTTTGCTCTTCACGTTGCGGATGTTGGTCGTGCCGCCGTCCGGCTCCATGCGAAGCAGTTCCGTGAAATCGACGGTCTTGCCCTTGGCCTGCAGCTTTTCGGCCCGTTTTTTGGTGGCATCCATGAGCGTTTTTGACGACGATGGCATTCCCCACCGCGCCGTGGCGAGTTCGCGGCCCTCGAGCCCATTGCGCACGATCGGCGCCTTGTAGTCTGGAAACACCCCCGGCATCGGTGCGAGATTGCCGACATAGCGATTGATCACGCGAAACAGCGCGATGATGGCGGCCTAGTTGGTGGTTATCGAATAGAGATTGCACACGATCGTTCCTCAGTATCTCCGTCTATCGCCACATTCCGCGCATCCGGGCGCCGATATCCACCTTGGGCCCCTGGCCGGCGGTGCGTGCTGTGGAACCGGCCGGCATGACGGGCCAGGCCGTGCGCTCGAACAGTCCGAGCAGCCTCTCGGGAATGAAGCGCGTCCTGGAGGCATAGAGGTGGCGATCACCCTGCGCGTGCTGGCCGTGGACGAAGAAACGCTGCGGCACGACCAGATGGAGGTCGTCCTTTGCTCGGGTCATCGCGACATAGAGCAGTCGACGTTCCTCCTCGATCTCGGCCGAGGTACCGGTACCGAGATCGAAAGGCATGCAGCCGTCGACGACGTTGAGCAGATAGACCGACTTCCACTCCTGGCCCTTGGCGGAGTGGATCGTCGACAGGACCAGATAGTCCTCATCCAGTAGCGGCACGCCGGCCTGGTCGCTGGTCGCGTCGGGCGGATCCAGGGTGAGTTCGGTCAGGAAGCGTTCGCGCGAAGGATATCCGGAGGCGATCTGCTCGAGCTGCAGCAAGTCAGCCCGTCGCGTTTCAGCGTCTTCACGGATGCGATCGAGATGTGGTTCATACCACAAGCGAGCCCGCTCCAGATCGGCTGGCCATTCCGAATATCGGAGATTGCCCAAGGTCTGGACGAAGCCCTTCCAATCGTCGCCCGCGCGCGGCGGCGTCGGTATGCCTGCGAGCGCGACGATCGGGTCGGCGGCCTCCGCCATGCGGTCGAGCACGCGCTGCGCGGTGGCGGACCCGATGCCGGGGAGGAGATGCAACAGTCGGAAGCCGGCGACACGATCTCGCGGATTTTCGGCGAACCGCAGCAACGCCAGCATATCCTTGATGTGGGCGGCGTCGAGAAACTTCAGTCCGCCAAATTTTACGAACGGAATGTTCCGGCGCGTCAGCTCGATTTCAAGCGGACCGCTGTGGCTGGATGTCCGGAACAGCACGGCCTGCTCCTTCAGGAGCGTACCGGACTCGCGGTTCGCCAGGATGCGCTCGACGATAAAGCGGGCCTGGTCGGCCTCGTCGCGCACCGTAACGAGTTGCGGCTTGGCTGCGGAGGTGCGCTCGGTCCAGAGGTTCTTGGTGAAGCGTTCCTTGGCAAGACCGATAACGCCGTTGGCGGCGGCGAGGATCGTTTGCGTCGAGCGATAGTTGCGGTCTAGCGTGATGATGTTCGCGGGCGGCGAAAACTGGTCAGGAAAGTCCAGGATGTTGCGCACGGTCGCGGCGCGGAACGCGTAGATCGATTGGGCGTCGTCGCCGACAACCGTTAGGCCTAGGCCTCCGGGCTTGAGCGCCAGCAGGATCGAGGACTGCAGGCGGTTCGTGTCCTGATACTCGTCGACCAGGACGTGATCGAAGCGGCCGCCGATGTCATCGGCCAGGCCGGCGTCGCCGACCATCTGAGCCCAATAGAGCAGGAGGTCGTCGTAATCGAGAACGTTCTGCTTCTGCTTGGCTTCGACGTAGGCCGCGAACAGTTCCTTCAGCTCGGCCGCCCATCCGGCGCACCATGGATACGAAGTGCCGATGACCTGCTCGATCGGCATCTCGCCATTGACGCAGCGCGAATAGATGGAAAGGCAGGTGCCCTTGGTTGGGAAGCGACTTTCGGTCTTGGAAAATCCCTTTTCATGCCTGACCAGATTCATGAGGTCGGCTGAGTCTTCGCGGTCATGAATCGTAAAGGCAGGGTCCAGGCCGATCTGTTCGGCATATTCGCGCAGCAGCCGGGCGCCGATGCCGTGGTAGGTGCCGGCCCAGGTCAGTGCGTCCGTCATGATGCCGGCGTTGTCGCCCAACACCTTGCGCGCGATGCGTTCGACTCGCTTAGTCATCTCGGAGGCGGCCCGACGGGAAAACGTCATCAGCAGGATCCGGCGCGGGTCGGCGCCCTGAACGATCAGATGGGCGACCCGATGGGCGAGGGTGTTGGTCTTCCCGGACCCTGCTCCTGCGATCACCAGCAGCGGCGGCGCCGCCAATCCTCCCGCGGAGCCGTGCTCAACCGCACGCCGCTGCTCGGGATTGAGGGTTTCGAGGTAGGCGGTTGCCGTCTGCACCTTGGGCGTCCGTTCATGGTTGGAAGAACGACGGTCAATGATTCCTGCCGTGATCGCAACCTAGACCTCCCCTCGTCGAGGGTGACGCGGCTGCCAACCAAGTTGGAGCAAGGTCGCGGAGGGGCGCCGCCCGGCCTTGGCGCACTTGCGGCAGCGCAGACGGCTCGCAAGATCGTGCACGAAAGTGGTCGGTGGATGCTTGAGGGCTGCCAAATCGACATCGTTCGGGGTCTTGCAGCGTGAACACTGGATTTCCAGCCAGGGAAAGCCGCCGTTAATGGCCTGGTCAATTGTGGGCGAGGGGTCGATCGGCTCGCAATCGCTCCACATCCGCTCGTTCCAGCTTTCACAGAGCAGTTTGTCCGCCTGCTGGATAAGCGCTGCACCCTTGGCACGCATCTCCGACGACTGCGCAGCCAGAATGCCGGTCATCGCACGTGCTTTCCCCAATTCCTTCGTCAGAGCCTTTCGGTCTCCGCCTGACAGCGGCGTGGGGTGGTGTTTTGGCGCCATCCGGACATCCAAGCGCAGACCAAACTCGGGGTGCAGGCTAGGTCATGTCAAATCCCGGCCAGCACCCGTCTTCTTCGTGTCTTCCGGTGCGCTGCTGGCAGGTGTTGTCGAGCAGCCGCTGCGCGACGTCCTTCCAGACCGCGTTGCCGCCATACAATCGGACTGCATCGGCGGTCTGGATTTCCACGGTCCGCTCGCAGCGACGGCAGGAGATGCGCAGCACGTGGCGCTGAATCTCGGAAAGACGCCGCTGCCGCAGCTGGGCTCCGGTCGCATCGGCGCGAGGGTCTTTGAGGACCGATTCCCAATATTCCGCCGGGAGGGGAGCATCCGGAGCCGCAGCGGAGGGGGCCCGCCTGCGGATGGCTTCAGCGGCCAGCTTTTCCATCTGCTTTGGGGTCGGCATGCGCCAGCTCGCGGGTCGATCGGTCATGACGAATTAGAACATAAAGAGAACAAAAGTCGAGTCCGATCGTGCCCGCTCCATGAAAAAATCCTCCTCTTGGAAGGGTCACGATGTCGGAACCAAGCCGGGCCATTCGTCTTGAATCCAGCAATCAGTACTGGAGTTCCCGCTTCATGGCCCCCCGCGCTAACTGGAAAGGCTTCCTGCGTCTTTCCCTCGTCACCTGTCCGGTAGCGCTCTATCCGGCCACGTCGGAATCCGAAAAAGTCTCCTTCAATCAGCTCAATCGGAAGACCGGCCATCGCATCAAGTACGCAAAGATCGATGCCGACACCGGCGAGGAAGTCGCCAACGAGGACATCGTAAAGGGCTACAAGGTCGACACCGACACCTTTATCGAGGTGACCAAGGAGGAGCTCGAAAACGTCGCGCTGGAATCGACGCGAACTATCGAAATCGACGAGTTCGTCGACCGCAGCGAGATCGACCCGCGATATCTGATCCGCCCCTACTATCTCGTGCCGGACGGCAAGGTCGGCCATGACGCCTTCGCCGTCATCCGCGAAACCATCCGTGAGATGAACAAGGTTGCGATCGGACGGGTGGTGCTGACCAACCGTGAGCACATCATTGCCCTCGATCCGCTCGACAAGGGGCTGATGGGAACGTTGCTGCGCTATCCCTACGAAGTTCGCTCCGAGAAGGAGTATTTCGACGATATTCAGGACGTCAAAGTCACCAAGGACATGCTTGATCTCGCCAAGCACATCGTCAACCAGAAGGCGGGTCACTTCGAGCCGGACAAGTTCGAAGACCAGTACGAAACCGCCCTGATCGACCTCATCAACAAGAAGCGCGCCGGCAAACCTATCACCGCGAAAGAGCGACCGCGTGGCGAGAACGTCGTCGATTTGATGGACGCGCTGCGCAAGAGCATTGGCGGCGCAAAGGCGGTAGAGGACTCCAAGCCGGCCAAGAGGGCACGCAAGGTCGCCAGTGGTCAGAAAGAGATGCTGATGCCGATCGCCGGCAAGAAACCAGCGAAGGAGGTCGCAGCGAAGAAGCCGGCCTCCAAGCCGCAGCGGAAGTCGGCCTAGCTGTCGTGAAACACCCGGTGACGCCGGACGGCGCTACTTCGTGGTCCGCGGCAGTCCCTGGCGGATGGCGAATCCCGGTCCGACGAAGCCGAGCGAGCCGAGTTCGTCGGTCGGCTGATGGAACCCGGCGGGCGGTACGCGGCGCCAGGAAAGCGACCCATCCGGACGCCGAAGCAACGGCGCATCGGGCGGTGGACGAGGTCAAGCAGCCGCTCGGCGAGCGCGGTCCCGTGTGGTGGGGCGACGAGTCGCCAAATCTCAACCGGCACGTGGCGAAGAATACACGTTATGCCGAGTGGTATGCGAAACTAGCTCGCTCCGACCAGGGAGGAATGTGAATTGCCAAAAGCCGCTATTTTCGATTTGGACGGCACGCTACTGGACTCGGTCGATCTCCACGCGCTGGCATGGCAGGAAGCTATGCTCAAGTTTGGCCACGATGTGAGTTTCGAACAGGTGAGAGGCCAGATCGGCAAGGGCGGAGACAAGCTTATTCCCGTCTTCCTGTCCGACGATGAACAACTGGACCACGGCAAGGACCTGGAAGAGTGGCGCGGCAATCGTTTCAAGACCGAGTATCTGCCGCTTGTGCGTCCCTTCTCGGCGGTTCCGGACCTGCTCCGGCGCGTGCGCGACGCTGGACTTCAGATCGCAGTTGCATCCTCAGCCAAGAAAGATGAGGTCGAGATGTACCTCGACATCGCAGGCATCGCCGACCTGGTGCATTTGAAAACCTCTTCCGACGACGTAGAAGAATCGAAACCAGCGCCTGATATCTTCGAGTTCGTCCTCAAGAAGCTCAAGCTCGAAGGCGCCGACGCCGTCGCGATCGGTGACTCGCCCTACGACGCCGAGGCAGCGGGGAAGGCTGGCATAACGACCATCGGCGTGCTTTGCGGCGGGTTCGCTGAGAGTTCGCTGAGGCAAGCCGGATGCGTCGAGGTGTATCCGGGGCCTGCTGCGCTACTAGCCCTTTTCGAACATTCGTTGCTGCGCAAGTAGCCAGACGTCGCGCCTCAGATCCTGCGCCGTTGCTCAGCTCTTGAGTTTCCCCGCAAAATAGGAGTGATATGGCAGCGCTGACAAAGACTTCCAAGCGATCGACGTTGAGCGCCGGCATTCTGGCCTACCGGCAAGGCGCTCGGGGGCTCGAGGTCCTGCTCGTTCACCCCGGTGGTCCGTTCTGGCGCAAGAAAGATGGTGGCGCCTGGTCTATTCCGAAGGGTGAAATCGATGCCGCGGAAGACCCAGAGCAGGCCGCGCGACGTGAATTTGCCGAAGAACTCGGCAGCAGCGCCTCGATTGGTCGGCTGCAGGCCTTAGGGGAGGTTCGCCAGCGAGGAGGGAAACGCGTGATCGCATTCACCGGCGAGGGCCATTTTGACCCCACGGCCCTGGCGAGCAACACGTTCGATATCGAATGGCCGCCCCGAAGCGGTCGGCGACAGAACTTTCCCGAAGTCGACCGCGCGGAATGGTTCGATATCGAGTTCGCACGAACAAAGATACTCTCCGGGCAAGTGGAGCTTCTCGATCGTCTTTTGGCGATGACGGGTGAGAGCGCAGGGAAATGACGTTCAAGATTGGAATCATTTCGGACACGCATGGCCTGTTGAGGCCCGCGGCAGAACAACGCCTGGCGGGCGTCGACCACATCGTTCACGCCGGGGACATCGGGCGCCCCGAGATCGTCGACGCGCTTCGCAGGATCGCGCCCGTCACCGCCATCCGTGGAAACGTGGACAGCGGCGAGTGGGCCCACGAATACCCCGATACGAAACTGGTGCGCCTGGCGGGAACGTCGATCTACATTCTGCACGACCTGAAGACGCTGCAGGTCGACCCCGGCGCCGATATCGACGTGATCATTTCCGGACATTCCCACGTAGCGAAGATCGACACGGTCGGCGGCGTTCTCTATCTGAATCCCGGCAGCGCGGGACGGCGACGCTTCAAGCTGCCGATTACGCTTGCGATGCTCGAAGTCACGCCTGAGGGCATGCGACCGGAAATCCACGACCTCGGAGGCGACTGAACACACGACCGGGGAGGGGAATTCACAGCGGAGGAGGTGAAGGCGTTAATTCGTTCCGTTTGCCGGTTACACCCGAAGGGAAGCGCTATTTGCGCGGACGTTCTCGTTCGCGCACGACATCCTTCGCCCGCTTGTCGGACCTGAGCCCGAGGTAGACGGGTTGGCGCAGGTCGCCCTTGCTCGTCCACTCCGCGAATTTCACCTCAGCAACCAACGAGGGCTTTACCCATGTCGTGGCGGCCTCGTCCTTCACTTTGGAAGGGAAGGGTGATTTAGGGACCGTCAGCTTCACGAGCTTGGCATGGAGGTCTTCCAGGACCTTGTGGCTGAAGCCAGTGCCGACATGTCCGATGTAGCGCCATGCGTCGTCTTCCCGTACGGCGAGGACCAGGGCGCCGAAGAACGGCCTGGTGCGCCTGGGCGCTGTGAAGCCGGCGATCACCACTTCCTGTCGCTTTGTTGTCTTGATCTTCAGCCAATCCGAGGTCCTGTTTCCGGACGCATACGCGCTGTCGGCGCGCTTCGCCATGACGCCTTCCAGACCCTTCCGCTCTGCCTCGGCGAAGAATTTTGTTCCGTTCCCTTTGCGGTGATGGCTGAAGGCGATCAGCTTGTCGCGCGGTAGAATCGCCTTTAGCCGCTTCTTGCGCTCGAGGAGAGGCTGCTTGCGCAAGTCGACTTCGTTTTCAAACATGAGATCGAAGGCGCAATACAGGAGCTTCGCCTCATGGCGCAGCGCGTTCTGCAGCAGCTGGAAATGCGAGACGCCGTCCTTTCCGATCGCCACGAGTTCGCCGTCGATCACAGTGTCGCCCTGCACGCCCTCCAGCGCTTTGGCGACCTCCATATAGCTGCGGCTGATGATCTTGCCATTGCGGCTGTAAAGGGCAACCTTGCCCCGCCGGATTTCCGCGATCATCCGGAAGCCATCGTACTTGTCCTCGAAAACCCAGCCGGGATCATCGAACGGCGCGTCGGTGAGCGTGGCGAGCATCGGCTGCAAGCGCTTGGGCAGGGTCGACGTCCGGCTCATTCGAGGCCAATCCTTAAGAGCACGTTGCGAAATGCACGGACGTCCTTCAAGGATGAGGGAACGCTTTGAGGCCGCGTCGTGTTCCACAGGCGTCGGGGCACGCGAGCTGGACGATTTCGGTAAGGGCGGATCAGACCGATGGCCAGAAAATTGAAGACCTACCAGACCTCGCTGGGCTTTTTCGATCAGGCGATCGCCGCGCCATCCATGAAGGCGGCTCTGGAGGCGTGGGGCGCCGATAGTAACCTCTTCCACCAGGGCGCGGCAAAGGAGAGCCACGATCCGGAGGTCGTCGCAGCGACCATGGCAAAGCCCGGCGTCGTTCTGAGGCGCCCGGTTGGAACCGACCGACCCTTCAGCGAACATGCCGAGCTGCCCACCGATCTTGGCGGACGACGGACAAGCGAAGGCCACCCGAAAGAGCTTAAGGACGAAAAGCGTTCCTCTCGCCCCGTCGACAAGGCGGCGGAGCGAAAAGCCGCTCTCGCCTACGAACGGGAGCAGAGGCGCCGCGAGCTTGAACGAGCGAAGGAAGAGGCCGCCAGGCAAAAAGCGCGTAAACGCGGTCAGCAGATGGTCGACGAGGCGCAGGCCGCGTTGGACAAGGCCGAGCAGGAACATGCGAAGCGGGCTGCCGCCATCCAGGCCGAGGTCGAGACTCTCGAGAAGAAATCGCAAACCGAAGAAGCCCGCTGGGACAAGGAGAAGGAGCGATTGGAAGCTGCGCTCCGGCGCGCGCGGGGGTAGCTAACCGATCTTGGTCGGCAGCACTCACGAGCAGCGCGCCAAGCAGTTAAGTGGACCGGCACGACGTAGAGCTATGGCAGCTTGAAAATAGCGACGTTCACGCGCAAACAGTAAGGCGGCTGGGTTGCTCAAAATTGATTAGGCCGTGTACCTATAAACCCGGCGACGTCATGTGACCGGTGACTACGACCGCTTTGTCCTATAGCGACCAAGTTCGTGGGTGAGAGCAGCGAAGCCAAGCTCGATTGGGTTTTACGTCGGAACGGCGATTTCGCAAACTAGCCCTTCCGCGCGCCAATCAAAATGCACCTTGCCGCCAAGTGGGCTGATCGTTCCTTCGATGAGGCGGCTACCAAAGCCCTTGCGTTCGGGCGCATTTATCCTCGGACCGCCCAATTCGGTCCAGCGGAGCATTAGCTGTCCATCCTCGGTGCGCGACCACGCCAATCCAATCCAGCCTTTCGCGTTAGATAGCGCTCCATACTTAGCAGCGTTGGTCGCTAATTCATGCAAAACCACAGCAATCGCCTGCGCAGTGGTGGGTTCTAATACGATTTGCAGACCCTCCATTACAATCCGCTTGTCGTGGCCTTCTTGGAGATAAGGGGCGAACTCCTGCTTGGCGATCGCCGAGACCTCGGCTCCTATCCACCGCGTTTCAACAAACAGCGAGTGAACATTTGCCATCGCTTGGATGCGCCCGCTGATCACTTCCTTGAGGCCCTCGGAAGTGTCCGACTGAGAAAGATTAATGATTGCCTGTACGTTCGCGAGGATGTTCTTGCTTCGGTGCTCCGCCTCGCGAGCCAGAATGCGAATTTGCTCCTGAGCTCGCTTGTGCTCGGTAATATCTCTAGCAATCTTAGATGCACCAATGATGTTGCCATGGGCATCCTTGACAGGTGAAACGGTCAGCGAAACGACGATTGAGCTACCATCCCTACGTCGCCGAACAGTCTCAAAATGGTCAACGCGCTCACCTCGCCGAATGCGAGTTAAAATCTCGCGTTCTTCGTTTTGTCGGTCCGGCGGGATCACAAGCGTTATAGGCTGGCCGATCGCCTCGGCGGCTGAATAGCCGAAGATGCGCTCAGCCCCCCTGTTCCAGCTTGTAATAATGCCGTCCAAATTTTTGCTAACGATCACGTCGTCGCTATTTTCAACTATTGAGGCCAGCAGATTGGCCAAGCGCTCGGCACGTTCCGAGGCCGGCTCGTTGACCGGAGATTCCCGTTGAAGTCCCGCTTCTCCTTTGATCGCCAATAAGACCCCCAAACCCAGATGCTGCACTGCCATTGGTGTGCCAATCATAGCACCGAAAGCAAAGGCAAGAAGGTGTCCATTGGGACGGTTTCAGCGGAAATTGTCGGTCTCCTTCTACTCGGTAAGTGCCCAAGGGGCTGCCCTGAAGCGTTGCGTCTGGACAGACCGCCGTGATTCAAACTCCCGAACTGTGGCTCGAATCATGCGCTACGAACTCACCGATGGGGAATGGGCTGCCGATAGACCGCAGAGTATCGGGAGGAGTCGAAGGAACGGCGACGTACCCTGAGCGTTAGGGATTCGTGGGAAAAGTACGAGTACACTGCCCGCCGTTGCTCAGCTTCGGCGGGCTTTTTGTGAGTTGCGTTGTGATTAAGCGTTTAGAGATGCCGGGGTTCATTAAACCCCAGCTTGCCACCCTGAAGCCGAAGACTCCGAAGGGGACCAGTGGATTCACGAAATCAAATACGACGGCTACCGCGTCCAGCTGCATATCAATAGCGGTAAAAAGAAGATCTTCACCCGCTGGACCAAACGCTTTGCAACCATTGCCGGCGCCTTCGACATTACCGGTCAAGCCAAATAAGCGAGCATGGTGCTGTCTTCGATGAGAGGGACGGTGGCGATCAATTGCTTGAAGCGACGTCGCCGGCGACAGACCAGACCACGGCAGACGGCCAACGCCTCCTAGACAGACGTGGTCGCGTTCGAGTTTTGCGGCGCTGATCAGTGACTAAATTAATCGGTAGCGTTTGCAGTCGGCCCCGGCGCTTGCAGTGCATCAGCGATTGAACTCGTCGCCGTCTCCGCGCGGAGCTATGCCCGTGACACGCTGCACGAACTGCGGTGCGCGTATCTCGCTGCGCTCGCGCGGCGGCGGGCGCTCGGAGGGATCCCGGCCCACCTTGGCCCGTAGCTCGACCAGGTCGGTGAAGATGTCCGCCTGGCGGCGGAGTTCGTCCGCGATCATCGGCGGCTGGCTGGCGACGCTGGAGACCACCGTGACGCGGACGCCGCGGCGCTGCACCGCCTCGACCAGCGAGCGGAAATCGCCATCGCCGGAAAGCAGGATCATCTCGTCGACATGTGGGGCGAGTTCCATGGCATGGACCGTGAGCTCGATGCGCATGTCGCCCTTGACCTTGCGGCGCCCGGAGGCGTCGACGTATTCCTTGGTTGCCTTGGTCACGACGGTGTAGCCGTTGTAGTCGAGCCAGTCGACCAGCGGCCGGATCGAGGAGTACTCCTGATCCTCTATGATGGCCGTGTAGTAGAACGCGCGGAGCAGCGTGCCGCGGCCCTGGAATTCGCTCAGGAGGCGCTTGTAGTCGATGTCGAATCCGAGCGACTTGGCGGTGCCGTAAAGGTTGGGGCCATCGATGAAGAGCGCAATCTTGGCTGGTGAGGACGACATTTTGCGCGCTCGAATTCGTCCGGTGCGGCGTCGCGGCCGTACGGGCTCCGGTTATGGGTACTGAAGCGATCCGAAGTCGCGGTGGGGCGGCTTGTCAGTCGCCGCTCACACTGCTCACCCAATATCCGGGCGGAAGCAGACGCGCTCTCATTCATCGGACATGCCCGAGGCATGCCATCAATGGAGCCAATTGTAGCACGAATGTCTGATGCCCGACATTAATTTTCAACGTAGCGATGCGGATCGTTTGGGTTTCAAAATCGTTTTTCAGTAACAGTTGAACCTGCGCCACGAAGCAAAGACAGACGATAGCAATGCCGGATCAACTTGCCCTTTTTGAAATTCGCCTGAGAAAACGCGGCCGGGCTTTTCGGTGGCAAGTCTGCACGACCGATGGTCGCGCCGTCTTGCAGGGCTCGGAAGGCAGCCGGACCGCCGCCAGGTACCAAGGTCATCGCGCGCTCTTTCTGATGCTGGTGGCTTCGGCCTATCGACCGCCCCGGTCCAGGCATGCCGGCGGGAGCCATGCGCGACGAAGCCGTTCATCAGCCAGTTGATGGGGGGGCGCGTATTAGAAAGCTCCAGCTCCAATCCGTAATTTTACGGAATCCAAATCTCGCGGCGACTGTGTTGTAGTGTCAGGGCACCGGGCAGACGACATTTCAATCAGCAATCGATATTCCGGTGGGCCGCAGGCCGATTGGCTGCGGCCATTTATTTTTGGGTTCCGCTTGCGAGCCTGATCTACGGCCATCCGCTTATCGGCCGGATCAACTGTCCCCCGGGGGCTCTCTGAAGCGCTGCCGATAGTCGTCCTGCTACCGTTTTCAGTTGCCCCTAAACGCTGCCCCGGGAGCCGGCTCCCACGCCGTGTCGATTGGCGCCGCCGAACGTGCAGCGCGCGCCGAAAGCTGGCGGTCCGGCGCCGGGCGTCTGCGTAGTATCTTCTGGTAGACCCGGACATAATCGGTCGCCATGCGGGCAGAAGAGAACCGGTCCTCGAATCTGGAACGGATGATCCTGCGGTCGAGCGCCAGCAAATGGGGAATGGCCCGCACGGCCTGGTCGACGTCGGATACGATGCATCCCGTCACCCCATCTTCGACGATCTCCGGCACCGACCCGCAGCGAAATGCGAGCACCGGCGTGCCGCATGCCATCGCTTCGATCATGACCAGGCCGAACGGCTCGGGCCAGTCGATCGGAAACAGCAACCCGGCCGCCTGGCCGAGAAACTCGCTCTTGGCATTCTCGCAGATCTCGCCGACGAACTCGATTCCCGGCCCCTCCAGCATCGGGGCGACCACGTCCCGGAAGTAGGCATCGTCCGCCTTGTCGACCTTTGCCGCGATCTTGAGCGGAAGACCGGCCTGCCGCGCAATCGCGATCGCGCGGTCGGGCCGTTTCTCAGGCGAGATGCGCCCCAAGAAAGCAAGATAACCGCCTCTCGGCTGGAAGTTCGGCGTCAGCAGATCGAGCGGCAGTCCATGATGGACGGTTGCGACGAAGTTCGCGCCCGACAGCGGCGTCCGCTGCGCGTTCGAAATCGAAACCAGCGGCATGTCGGAGAACCGGCGGTAGAACGGCATGTGGTCGGCGAGGTCCTGCCTGCCGTGCAGGGTGGTCAACGCCCTGCCGCGCTCGAAACGGAAAAGCGGGAAATGCAGGTAATCGATGTGGAAATGGAGGACATCAAACTCGCTGGCGCGCTCGGCTACCTTGTCGAGCATAACCATATGGTGGGGCAGGGGATCGCGGACGCCCGGATCGAGGCGCAACGCGCGCGGGATGCAAGGCACCAGTTCGGCGGAGGTGATGGAATCTCCGCTCGCGAACAGAGTCACCCGATGTCCTTGCCGGACGAGTTCCTCGGTCAGGTATGAAACGACCCGCTCCGTTCCGCCGTAGAGCCGAGGCGGAACGCTCTCGAATAGCGGAGCGATCTGCGCAATTCTCATTTGCGTCTCTCCGTCATCGCCCCCGCCGTTCACCGATCGGCAGGAGCGTTCCATCGAGCCGGGCGCTCAGTGCGCTCCTAATCTTTTGCAGCGCACGAACTTCGATCTGGCGAATCCGTTCGCGCGACACGCCGAAGGTCGGGCCAAGTTCGTCCAATGTCTTCGGCCGTTCCGCCAAGAAGCGCGCTTCGATGATGTGACGCTCCCGGGAAGTCAGGGCAGCCAGTGCGTCTTCGAGTGCGGAACGGACCCGTTCGCGATCGACCCTTTCGGACAACAGGCTTTCGGGGTCTGGCGACGGATCAACCAGGCAATCTTGCATTTGCTCCGAGCCGTCCTGCTGGGTCAGCGTCAAGTTGAGCGAAATGTCGCCGCGGATCCTGCCATTCATCTCGACGACCTCCCGGGGAAGGACCTGCAGCTGTTCGGCGATGTAACCAACCTGGTCCGGCGACAGGTCGGCTTCCTCGCCTGCCGAAATCTGGCTCTTGAGTTTCCGGAGCTTGAAAAACAACTTCTTCTGGGCCGCCGTGGTGCCGATTTTCACTAAGGACCAGGACTTCAGAACGTACTCATGAAGGGTCGCCTTGATCCACCACATCGCATAGGTGGCAAGCCGGACGCCTTTTTCGGGCTTGAACCGCTTGACCGCCAGCATCAGGCCGACATTCGCTTCCGAGATCAGGTCGGCGACGGGAAGGCCGTAGCCGCGATATCGAAGGGCGAGCTTCGCGGCCAACCGAAGGTGACTGGTCACCAGGCGATAGGCCGCTTCGCGATCGCCGTCCTCTCGCCAACGGCGTGCGTACATCGCCTCGTCGGCCGGATCCAGCAGCGGAAATTTGCGAATGGCGGCGAGGTAGCGGGGGAGCCCGCCGTCCGAGTGAAGCGGAGGCAGATTCGACACGATTGAAAGGGTGCTCATTTCCAATTCCTCCTTAGAGCAAAGTGGGGTTCGAGCTACGGGCATGGGCTTGGGCCCTGACGGCGCCCTAAGTGCCTCATGCAGCCGGCGACCACAAAATGTCGTGGCGCCCGAAATGTTCCTTCGAGATTTGAATGACGTAGCGAATTGCGGCGGGACCGGTTATGCGGCGTGTGCTGGCGCTGGCATGGCGTTAACCGCCGGAACGTTCGCGCCCTGAGCGCCAGCAGCTCAGGCTGGACCTCGTGCTGGAGCGAAGGCCTCCCAGGCATGCCTTCGGTGATTGCCTGGTCGATCAATATTCGATCCACGTCCAGGCCATCAGGTTTCGCCATCCATGCTCCCATCCGCACCGCCGCCATGGGCGAAGTCCAACCTTTCTCGCCGCGGCGATCGGTCCGGACGAACCGCACCGGAACGGCCTTGCCGTAGCTGTCCTGAAGGGCACCTAGTCCGAGCCACCCGAAGGTTTCGTCCCAGAAGGCCTGCTTCATTTTTGCGGTGCCCGCTCTGGGGTGGTCTGCACGACGGACGGAAAGCCGCTGACGGTTGGCGCAAAGGATCGCGGCCCCGAGCGTCGGAAAACTGAGCTCAACTGTCACGAGTG
This sequence comes from Bradyrhizobium huanghuaihaiense, assembly GCF_007830635.1. GTDB lineage: Bacteria > Pseudomonadota > Alphaproteobacteria > Rhizobiales > Xanthobacteraceae > Bradyrhizobium > Bradyrhizobium huanghuaihaiense. The sequence goes on from NZ_VLLA01000001.1 coordinate 806,685, forward strand.
GGTCGTCATCACCGATCCATTCCATCAGCGGCTCGAAAGACGGGAAGCCGCGCCGCTCGACGATAAAGACGTAAACCCCTTGCTGCGGGCTGTTCTCGTGATCATGGCGCCGCCGCGCCGGCCGCGAGCTACCGCATCCCGTGCGAATGCCGGCGGGTTCAGCGATGGTCTTTCGATCATTGTCGTTCGCGGCAGTGCGCCTCTTGGGAGCTAAGGCCGAGCAGCATGGTTCACCCATGCTCTTGCGACCAGTCCGTCAGGTCAGGAAGAGCACCCCTTGCAGATGTCCGGGACAATGTCTTCGGCGCGGAAAACCGGGTTCCTGTCGCCGGCACGGTTGGACCTTGTGCTTCGACCGGACGGTATCTGCTGCGGTGCCTCCGTCTGAACGACGGCGTTCGAACCGCTATGCTGCTTCAGCTTCGTTCGCTGCGCAGCGGCCGCTTCGCTTGCGCTGAAGAGCGTGGCGAACGCGATAAAAGCTGCGAGTACACCGTGCATCGTTCCTCCTCCACATCCTCCTGAAAGCAACGTGGACCGCCTAACAGCCATCTCCCTGCGGGATCTGGCGCCAGTCCTACAAAGGCCTTAGCGGCGGTGGATTTAGGAAAGCGGCGCGGGCGGTCAAGAGGTGCGAATGCCCGGGACTAGAGGGCCGCGCTTGCTCGAGTCATGGGTTTCGACTGCGTCAAATGTCGGTCACTCGATAAGTCCGGGTGCGAAACGGGTCAGGCCGCACGCTTGATGGCTTTACCGAAGCCACTCCCGTGTTGAAAATTGTAAGACGCGCGCCGGCCGGGATCTTGAAACCAAGCCGAACGCTTCTAGTTCTTTTAGTGTCACTAGCGTGACGCCGGATGCCGTCAGGGTCCGGCCAAGGCCGCCGGAGAATGCGCCGGCGTTGCTCTTTCCATGTTGCTCAAAGGAGGATGTGGTTATGAGAACCTACGATCTGTCTCCGTTTTGGCGTTCGAGCGTCGGGTTCGATCGCCTGTTTGATCTCGTCAACGACACGATGAACGACAGCGATGATTATCCGCTGTATGACATCGAGCGTATCGACGAGGACCAGTACCAGATTTCACTGGCGCTGGCCGGCTTCAGCCCGGAAGAGATCACCATCACCGCGGAGCGATCGACGCTCACCGTCGAGGGCCACAAGGCGAACAAGGGTGATCACGACTATCTGTATCAGGGAATCTCAATGCGGCCGTTCCGCCGCGTCTTCAACCTGGCGGACTTTGTCCAGGTGAAAGACGCCGCCTTCGAAAGCGGTATGCTGAAGATTGCACTGGTTCGGGAAGTGCCGGAGGCGATGAAGCCGCGTCGCATAATGATCGAAGTCGCAGGCAACGAAAACCAGCAAATCGAGCAGAAGCAGGCGGCCTGACGGAGTTCCGTTCAAAGTGTCGAACTGCCTGTGCGCGGCGCCGCCGCGTGCAGGTGAGTTCTGACCGGCAAAACTGTGGAACAAAGGAGGACAATTATGGCACTACGCGATCTGATACCGTGGAACAACGGCTCTCGTGATCTGAGCCTGAATCGCAATGAGCCCAATCCGTTTCTCGTGCTTCACCGCGAGATGAATCGGCTGTTCGACGATACGTTTCGCTCGTTCGATATCGCCCCGTTCAGCTCTCAGGCAATGGGATGGCCGAGCGTCGAGGTCAACGAGACTGACACGGAGGTTAAGGTCGTCGCCGAACTTCCCGGCCTCCAGGAGAAGGACGTCAATGTCGAACTCTGGGACGGCCTGTTGACCATTAGCGGCGAGAAGAAGAACGAGACCGAGGACAAGGAGCGACGCTTTACCGAGCGCTACTACGGGCGCTTCGAGCGTTCCATCCCGATCGATGACGTCGACCAGGACAAGGTCGTGGCGTCGTTCAAGGATGGCGTTCTCACCGTGACGCTGGCGAAGTTACCGAGCGAACGGCAGAAGGTGAAACGGATTGCCATCAACGGCAAGTAACCGCGGCGCGGGCGGGCGCTTGCGGCCTCGTCCGCACCGGCGGTTTGTCATCCACCAGTTCAGTCGTACCGCGGCTGATCTCAGAATGAGACTGAAAGGAGCTATGTAAGGAGTTGCAGCCATGAACACCGTCTGGAAAAAAGATATGATCGCTGATGTGGTAGGTCTTGTGATCGGCCTGGGCCTGTTCTTTTCGCCTTGGGCCGTGGGATTCTCCACTGAAAGCCCGATGAACTGGAATGCCTGGCTAAGTGGCATCATGATCGCTGCGCTTGCTGTAGCAGCGCTGGCGCTGTTTGCCGAGTGGCCGGAGTGGCTGACTCTCGCGGCCGGCGTTTGGGTCGCGGTGTCGCCGTGGGTGCTGCATTTCTCGTCTAACGCAACCATCACACCGCTCCACGTCATCGCCGGAATTCTGGTGGCGGCTGTTGCGGCTTTGCGACTCTGGTATATGCACCAGAGCTATCCCCGTGTGACAGCCTGATACTTGGCAAGGGAGGCCTGCACGGCCTCCCTTGTCCTTTGCCGCACGAAGGCTGCGCTCTCTTCTTCGCAAAGATCGCGAGATACGCCCATCATGCTTTCTGATTTTACGATCACCGCCTTTGCAACTCTATTCGTAGCGATCGGACCGATCGATACGGCAATCGTGTTCGGTGGCCTGACAGCGGGTGTTCACCGGCCTGAGCGGTTTCGGTTGGCGTGGCAGGCCGTGCTGATTGCCGGAATTGTTCTGTTGGGTTTTGCACTCTTCGGCAACCGACTGCTAGGCGCACTACGGGTTTCGCTGGACGCCTTCCGAGTTGCGGGTGGCATCTTGCTCTTGTTGCAGGCCATCCAGATGATCTTCGCTCATCCCTCGGGCCTATCCTCGCTCACCGCACTTGAACGGCGCGAGGCATTGGAGCCAGGCGACATCGCGATTTTTCCCTTGGCGTTTCCGGTCATCGCCGGACCTGCCGGCCTCACGGCGGTCGTTCTACTGATGGGGCAAGCCGGTGACCCGGTCGGCTCAATGATAGTATTGGCAGCTATGCTACTTTGCCTTTTGCTAACGTACTTCGGGATGATCTTCACCGACGTCTTGCACCGGGTGCTGAAGGCTACCGGATCCAATGTGTTGGCGAGGCTTGCCGGCGTTATTCTGGCCACCCTTGCTGTCCAATTCATATTTGACGGTATCAGAGGTGCTCGGCTTGTAGCAGGCGCTTGAGAAGACCCCGCCTATCCCGTTGCGGGCGTGGGGCGCCTCGGATCAGCGACCAAGAGGACAGGTATTGTCGATGCCTTTGATCGCGGAGACTGGCCGCCGGCCGTCTCGTCGCCACAGAGCAGGCGACCCTCGTCGTCCGGATGAATGCGGCCCTGCTCATTTATCATTCTGGTCCAACAAAAATGAGACGGTGCATTCTATTCCATCGGAGCCAAACGTTCGCTCGAATCGCCCGTGCAACATATGTGGTATCGATTTCTCGAGAAACTCTGAACCGAAGCCCCGCCGGGCCGGCTGGGGCGCGATGGGGCTCGTCCGCTCGCGCCAGCGGAGTTGGAACTCATTTTCATTGCCTCTATCATGAGCGTCCCACGATATGTCAATATGACCATTCTCCATGGAGAGGGCGCCGTGTTTAACGGCGTTTGTGGCGAGCTCGTGTATTGCCATCGACAACACCTCGGCCTGTTTTGCCGGAATCGAGATCGCGGGGCCGCGCTGCTTGAGGTTCTCGCCCTCGACAGCGCCGTGCACTGAGAGCTCCTGAGAGAGTACCTCGCGGATATCGATCGTGCTCGTATGGCTCCGGCTTAACAAAGCATGAGTGCGCGCAATCGCAGCCAATCGGTCCTCAAAAGCTTTTGCAAACTCGTCAAGGTTCTGGCTCTTGGCGCGCGTCCTCCGCGCGATGGCTTGGATAGTCGCCAGTATGTTATTGATGCGATGCTGAAGCTCGTGACCGAGCATTTCCTGTCTGAGCGCCCGCTCCGCCAATTCTCGCTGGATTCTCACTCGGTCGATAGCAGATGCCAACAGGTTGGCGTAGTTCTGAAGAAAATCGATATCGTCCTGCTCGAATTTCCGGAGCTGCCGCGAGTCCACCTCCAGCACACCGAATGGGCCGTCCTCACCGCGAATAACAACATTGACGGTGCTCCTGACGCTATGCTCGATCAAGAGCTTGGGAATTTCGAACCGAACCTCCCTCTGGGTATCTTCGGTAATCACCGGCTGGTTCGTGTACAAGGCATAGCCAGCCGGCGAGCCCTCATGCGCGGGTATTTCAGCATGCCCTACCACGCCGGGGTTCCAGTTCACCCCGGCGCGGACGAGCAAATTCTCCCCGCCTGGGACGAGCTCCAGCACTTTCACTAGCTCAACATCGATGGCATCAGAAACAAGCCTAGTTGCCTCTTGTAGAAGACCATCTATGTCGTCGCTCCGCAAAGCTCGCTTGCCGAATTCGGACAATGTGGAGACTTGTCTCCGGAGCTTGTTCGCTTCCGAATGGGGCACTTTCGCAGTCTCCCATCGTAAATCGGATAAATGCTTACCGCCCGCTGCGGGTTCCAATGACGATCTCTTAGCAGTTTAGCCACAGGGGTGAACCGATCTGCGCCAGATGAGAGGTTAGAGCGTTGCCGCGCCAACAAGCGGCACCTTGCTGGCCGCGCTTACCTTGCCCGACAGAGGCAGCGGAAAGACGCTGGGGCGCGCGCGGACATCAATGGATTTTTGGCCCGCTGCCAAAGTCACTTCTGGTTGGCGCCGGCCTCAGAAAATCTGATCGATCCACAAAGAGCTATCGCGCCGGCGGCGCTGAAAGCATCGACGCTTAGCTTCGTCGCCCGCGGCTGAATTCAGCCGCGAAACGTTTTCCGACAGGCAGCTGCTACAGCCATCCAATCTCGCAGCAGTCCCCTGTCCTCCTTTGAGAACGCGGCCCGCCGCTTAAGATCATCCAGAGTGTCGCCGGGATGGCATCGCTCGTAATCCTGACGGATCAGCGATTCCAATTCTTCGTCGCTAGATGATTGGAGATCGTGGTTGGAGGTGATCGGCCGCACTACGAGCATCCCAAAAGGCGTTCTGCGTATACGGTTAAATTAGGAAGAGCGAGCGACTCTTCAATCCTCAGAGGAAACCGCACGTAAGCTCTTGGGATCAGTGCGGAGCAACTTCCACTTTTGGCTATCGCACAGTTCCGGAGCCTCGCGAGCGTGCTTTTCGTGCGCTCAATGGAGCGCATGTCCCAGAGATGAGGAGAGCTGCCGGTGGACTCCCGCAGAGCTGCGTCCGCGCAAATTGTGCAGACCTGATGTATTAGTATGCAATCCTCGTGTCGATAGAACGAGCCCTTTTGGGGTAGCCCCAGTGCGCATCAGTAGACCGATCGCCTACATTGTTCTTTACGTTGCGCTGTACGCTGCGTTTGGCGTGTCGTCGCCCTTTTGGCCAAAATTTTTCGAAACGAGAGCTCTGACTCCCCAGCAAATCGGTCTGATACTAGCAGCTGCAATGTTAGTGCGCCTTGCCGTCGGCCCAGTGGTAGGAATGCTGGCCGATCTTTTGGGGTCATTACGCCTTCTGCTCGCGACCTGTGCTGCCCTGGCAGCCGCTACGGCCGCCGCATTCTTGTTGGCAAATACGTTTTCGCTATTGTTCCTTATAGCTTTAGTTCAAGCTGCAGCACTTGCCCCCACGACGTCGATTGCCGACGCGTTGTCAGTTAACGCAGCAAAGCCTGAGATCGCAGGAAAGCCTTTTGAATATGGCTGGATACGCGGCTCTGGATCGGCGGCATTCGTATTGGGAACGCTGACTATCGGGCAAATAATCGGCCAAGACGATCTCACCCCGATCATCTGGATGAATGTGGCCCTACTGGCGGTCGCAGCTGGGGTAACAGCCCTGCTGCCCCGTGTTAATATTCAGCCCAAACCTTATGAAGGCGGCCTGACCGCTCTCGCTGCCCTGCATGGGCTTCTTAAGATCTCGCAGTTTCGCATCCTGATTTTAGTTTCAGCTCTGGTCTACGGGAGTCACGCGATGCACGACGCATTTGCTGTGATCAGGTGGAGCGCTGCAGGCATCGATACGCCGATCATAAGCGTCCTATGGTCCGAAGCCGTAGCGGCAGAAGTCATCGTGTTTTTCTTAATTGGTCCATCGTTACTCGACCGGCTCGGCGCGCGTGGAGCGGCTGCTCTGGCAGCCGCAGCTGGGATCATACGGTGGTCCATCGAGGGCGTGAGCACCTCCGTTTTAGTGCTCTCAATTCTACAGCCGCTACATGGGTTGACTTTCGCCCTGCTTCATCTTGCGTGCATGCGTATGATGGCGACACTCGTTCCAGCTAGGACAGCCGGAACGGCTCAAGCCCTTTATGCCTTTGGCTCAGGGTTGGCGACTGCCGTACTAACTTTGTTGTCAGGAATTCTCTTTGCCAGGTTGGGAGCCGCGGCCTTCTTTCCAATGGCCCTTCTCTGCGGCGTCGCTCTCCCGTTCGCGTGGTTTGGCTTCCGGGACCGGTCTGACGAGGCTGTTTGATCCAGCGGGACGCTGGGCGAATGGCAGCCGCAAGTGACTGGGCACGCTGAGCTGCGGTCGAATGTCACTTGTTTGCGAAGTCACCGACCCGCACTAGTCTTGCGCCTTCGGATAGAAACATCAAGATATCGCCCGCAGCGGCATTGCGGCACGCGCACCGCCTAGACAGCCCTTAGCCCCTCCTTGGGCGTTTCCTGCATCAGCGCATCGAGGTCGCTTTGCTCGAGCGTTTCCTTTTCCAACAGGGTCCGTGCCGCCCGGTTCAATATCGCGCGGCGGGCCATCAAGAGGCTCTGCGCACGCTGAAATACCCGATCAACGATGGCGCGAACCTCATGGTCTACTGCGGCGGCGGTCTCTTCGGCATATTCGCGCTCGCGCGCAGGATATGGCCGGTCAGGCCCGGCGAGGAAATTGCCTGGCTCGCGGTCGTAGGCGATGCTGCCGAGCTTTTCGGACATGCCGTAGCGCGTGACCATACTGCGGGCGATGTCGGTGACGCGGCGAAGGTCGTCGGCCGCGCCCGTCGACAGATGCTCGAAGACGATCAATTCCGCCGCGCGGCCACCCAGCAGCACCGCCATCTTGTTCTCCAACTCTTCCTTGGTCATCAGGAAGCGATCCTCGATCGGTCGCTGGATGGTATAGCCGAGCGCCCCGACTCCCCTTGGAATGATCGATACCTTGTGAACCGGGTCGACGCCCGGCAATGAAAGCGCGATCAAGGCGTGGCCCATTTCGTGATAGGCGACGATCTCCCGTTCCTTGGAATTGAGCAACCGGTTGCGTTTTTCCAGCCCCGCGACCATGCGCTCGATGGCATTATTAAAATCGGTCATCGCGACCGCATCGGCCCCGCGGCGAGTTGCCAGCAGCGCGGCTTCATTGACAAGGTTGGCGAGGTCGGCGCCAGTGAAACCAGGCGTCATCGCCGCTACGGCCTCAGCGTCGAAGCCGGGCGCGAGCTGCACCTTTTTCATGTGCACCATGAGAATCTCGGTGCGGCCCTTCCGGTCCGGACGGTCGACCAGCACCTGGCGGTCGAAGCGGCCTGCGCGCAGCAGTGCGGGATCGAGGATCTCAGGGCGGTTGGTGGCGGCGAGTATGACGAGGCCCGAGCGTGAGTCGAAGCCGTCGAGCTCGACCAGGAGCTGGTTGAGGGTCTGCTCTTTTTCGTCGTGGCCGCCGGAGAACGCCCCTATGCCGCGGGCGCGGCCGAGCGCATCCAGCTCATCGATGAAGATAATAGCGGGGGCCTTCTGGTGCGCCTGCTGAAAGAGATCGCGGACCCGGGCCGCACCGACGCCGATGAACATCTCGACGAATTCCGAGCCGGAGATCGAGAAGAACGGGACCTTCGCCTCCCCGGCAATGGCCTTCGCCAACAACGTCTTGCCGGTGCCGGGCGGTCCGACCAGCAGCACACCCTTGGGCATCCGGCCGCCGAGCCGGCCATACCCCGCCGGACTCTTGAGGAAATCGACGATTTCGCGCAGTTCGTCCTTAGCCTCGTCAACGCCGGCAACGTCGGCGAACGTCACGCCGGTATTGGATTCGACGTAGATCTTCGCCTTGCTCTTGCCGATGGCCATCAGCCCTCCGCCAAAGCCTCCGCCCTCTGCGGCGCGCTTGCCGATGTACCACCACAGGCCGAAGAACAGCAGCACCGGCATAACCCATGACAGCAGGTCGCGCACAAGGGTGCTCTCGACCTGACCAGTGAAGAGGACGCCGGCTTTCTCGAGCTCCTGTGCGATCCCAGGGTCAACGCGCGTGGTAACGAACTGCTTTTGTCCGCTGGGCAAAGGCTCTTTCAACGTGCCCTGCAAAATGCGATCGGAGATCCCCACCGTCGCAACCTTTCCCTGCTTCAGCAATTGCTGATATTCGCTGTAAGGGATGACGGCGACCTGGCTGGCTGCCGAGACGATGTACTGAATCAGAAGGATCGCGGCGACTGCGGCGATCGCATAGCCGACGTTGAAGCGCGTGTTATTCTTCATGCCGCGAACCGCTCTCGATGCGATCGAACTCCGAACGGATCCAGAACTCTCATATTCACATCTCGCTTGACAATCTCAGCGTGCTGCAGCGCCACGGTCGGCCCGATCCATTCGCGGGATCCAGGCCACCGCGTGACAGCAGATGAATTAGGAGCGTGCGATTAGGTTTCAAGACCTGAGCGACGAGAGCGTGCAACTAGCCGGTCCCGCTTTTCCTGCCGGCCCGGGTCCGCATGGCGCGGCCGGCCGCCGCGATGTGGGCAGGGTAGCCGTCGTGCTTGGGTTGGGCGCCGCTGTCACTTCCCTCTTCAGTAACGGCTCAAGTTTCCCAGGCCGAGGCGCTCCGTTTGAAAGAAAATCCGCGTAATGTCGCGAACGTGTCGTTGTCGAGCGCTCGCGAATTTCAACCTGCCTGAAATCGAAAGCGATTGCGAGTTCGTGCCGCCGATGGCTCGAACGACAACGGCACACCCCACGTCTTCTTGCCTTTTCCAATACTGTTCACGAGTCGCACTAAGTTACTCACCGCCGTGCTGCTTGCTCGACCAACTGATGCAGCGAATAGGGCAGTTCGCCGCCGCGATCGGCGCAGCGCTGGCTCAGTTTTTGTGCTATTTCTTCGGAAACGTCACGAACCCAACCCTCCGCGAGATTAAAGCGAATGATGCGTACCGGATTGCTGTACTGGCCCTCCAACAAATCCTCGATGACCGCTTCAAGACCGGTGTCTTCGACGTTTGTCTCTCGCCAAGCACATCCCATTGCACCGAAGTCATCGAGGACGAGATAGACGTCCTGGTCCATGACGGGGACAATCGATGGTGACTCACGCATTACCCCACTCCACGCAACCAAAAGCGATTCAAAAGACGGGGGCGAGAATGGTTCCTTCAAGGCAAGGGGCTTTGTCATCAGTGGCCAGGGCGGGGTTCGGGAGCGAGCCCCTGGAAGACGTGGGGTTAAGAATAGCCGCGAGGGGTCCCTGGGCGAGTGCCAAGTGAATGCCGGTCTGGGATGACGTGGTCCCGGCGAGGCAAAGCTCCTGCCGTGCTCGCTTTGACCCGAGACCGGGATGGCGACGCATCTGCTTGAGATGCGACAAAAAGCTCGCGCGGCGCGGCTTGACGAAAACAACGTGCGCTCTAAGTCGTTTTTCGTCCGGCGGCTTCAAGTCCGGGCCGCTAGTGACATCGCCGATTCGGATTGCCGGATGCAACGCGTTTCACCCGCTGCATACAGAGCATGTATGAAGCGCGACTAGCGCGCCTTGCGGTGCGGAAGAAAGGAGAAAGCCGCACGGTGCCCGACAATCAGGCGGACTGGTTTGTCGGACGCCGAAGGACACAAAGAGGGTACCATGAGATCGTTCAAGCGCGGCGCGCGCTTTTTTCTGTCCGTTGTTCTGGCGACTTTGATCGGTCCAGCTGCCTCCCTGGCCGCGGAGACTTCCCCACCCCTTACCGGGCTTTGGATCACGACCCCGCATCCCGAATTCTCGCTGAAACCAGGCGAGGCCGGATCAATCCAGCTCTCTGTCCGAAACGCACATCAGCCCCCGCAGCGGCTGGGGCTCAGCCTTGAGGGTCTCCCGGAAGGCTGGGAAGCGGCATTCAAGGGCGGTGGAAGACAAGTCTCGGCGGTGATGGTAGGCCCCGACGAGACTGAACGCCTTACGCTCGAACTGAAGCCACCCGCCGGCATCTCCGCAGGCACTTTCGCGCTCAAGGTCAACGCCAGGCAGGACGGGCAGACGATTTCATTGCCTCTGAGCGTCAGACTTTCGGAAGCGGCCTCCGGAAAGCTCACGCTCGAACCTGAACTGCCGGCCCTGCGCGGCACGCCTCGTTCGACCTTCAGCTTCCGGATCAAGGCTACCAACGGCGGCTCCGATCAGTCGCTTTTTAACCTGTCGGCGCGAACGCCCGAGGGTTTCCAGGCAAAATTCAAGCGAGGTTACGGCTCGGAGGAAATCACCGGGCTACCGATTAACGCAGGGAGCTCCGAAAACATCACCCTCGACATTGTGCCTTCACGCGCCGCGCCTGCCGGTCGTTATCCTATCGCGGTGCGTCTGTCGGGCGGTGACAAATCCGCCGAAACCGCGTTGAGCTTGGAAGTCACCGGCGAGCCGCAATTGCGAATGGTCGGCCCGCAGGAGCGTCTCTCCGGCGACGCCGTTGCGGGAGAGGAATCGAACTTTACCTTCTCGCTTGTCAATGGAGGGTCAGCGCCCGCGACCGACATCGAGATGTCCGCTTCGCCACCGTCAGGCTGGAGCGTCACCTTCGAGCCGAAGCAGATCGGAAGCATCGCGCCGAACCAGACCCGAGAAGTGAACGTAAAAATCAAGCCTTCCGAACGGGCGGTTGCCGGGGACTACATGGTCACGCTGCGCAGCGGCGGCGGCGGCGGGCTGTCCGAATCGGTGCAGTTTCGAACGACAGTGCGAACCTCAACCATTTGGGGCGTTGCCGGGCTCGGCGTCATAGCCGCTGCCGTGCTGGTTCTCGGCGGCGCCGTGATGCGGTACGGACGGCGATGAGCGACGAATTCGTTATCGAGGCGAGAGGTCTTGCCAAGCAATATGGTCCGCATGTCGCCGTGGACGGCATCGACCTGCAGGTCCGCGCCGGTGAGGTGATCGGTCTACTTGGCCCGAACGGCGCCGGCAAGACGACGACAATTCTGATGTTGCTGGGACTGACCGAAGCCACGCGCGGGAGCATTCTGATCCTCGGCAAGGACCCGTTGCGGCGGCCGCTCGAGGTGAAGCGCGATGTCGGATATCTGCCGGATTCCGTCGGCTTCTACGAGACTATGACGGGCCGCGAGAACCTTACCTACATGGCTCGGCTTGCCGCCATCCCGCGCGGGGTAGTGGGGGAGCGCATCAACAGCGTTCTCGCCTCCGTCCACCTGCTCGAGGTGGCCGACCGTCCGGTCGCCACGTACTCGCGCGGCATGCGGCAGAGGCTCGGCATCGCCGAACTGCTGATGCGCCAATGCCGGATCGCCATCCTGGACGAGCCGACGTCCGGGTTGGATCCGCAGTCGACCCAAGAGCTGCTTGACCTGATCCAAAAGCTTAGCCGCGGCGGCATGACGATCCTGCTGTCATCGCATATGCTCGACGTCGTTCAGACCGTGTGCCACCGGATCGCGCTTTTCAACAAAGGCAGGATCGGCTTCTTCGGAACGATCGAAGAACTGGCGGCCAAGATCGGCGGTGGCACATATGTCATCGACGTCGAGGCGGAGGGAATCGATCTGTCCGCGCTCGCTGCCACCGTTGATGGTGTCAAGAACGTCATGGCGGTGAACGGGCATTGGCAATGCGAGGCCGTGCGGGACGTTCGGCCGCAGCTCGCGCAGCGGATCGTCGCCGCGGGTGGCGCGCTGCGCAACCTCGACCTGCGTCGGGCTAGGCTCGACGAAGCCTATGGCCGGTATTTCCGGGAGGTTCACCAATGATGGTGCGTGAGGGATCTCCATTCCGCGGAGTCGGCGTCATTGCGCTCAAGGAGGCGGCCGATCATTTGACCAGCGCTCGCATGCACCTGATCATGGGTCTGGTGCTGCTGACGGCGATCGGTGCGGTCTATGGCGCGATCGGCCGCATCAAGGATACCACGGCCGAGGACGCCTATCTGTTCCTGAAGCTCTTCACGGTGGCGCGCGAGCCGCTACCGTCATTTGCCGCGTTTCTCGGCTTCCTGCTACCGCTGGTAGCCATCGCGCTTGGTTTCGATGCGATCAATGGCGAATACAACCGCCGCACCATGAGCCGGCTGCTGGCACAGCCGATCTATCGCGATGCCGTGCTATTCGGAAAGTTTCTCGGAGCACTTCTTGTCATTGCCATCGCGCTACTCACGCTGTGGCTGCTGATGACCGGGCTCGGTATTCTGTTTCTCGGATTGCCACCAACGGCGGCTGACGTCGTTCGCAGTCTGGCCTATCTGGCAGCGACGCTTGCCTGCGCCGGCGTTTGGCTTGCGCTCGCCATCGCATTTTCGGCCGTCATTCGGTCACCGGCGACGTCGGCGCTTGCCGCATTATCGGTGTGGCTCATTCTCACGGTCTTTTGGGGAATGATCGCGCCGCTGCTGGCCGGCCTTATCGCACCAATCGATCCGCTCGATCCTTCTACGGTGCTTGCGCAGTTCGAAGCTCAGCAATCGATTGCGCGGCTTTCGCCGCAAACGCTCTATGCTGAAATCACGGCCATATTGCTCGACCCCGCAGCGCGCTCGGTTGGACCATTGTTCATGTCGCAGCTTCAGGGCTCACTGTACGGAGCACCTTTGCCGACGATGGAAAGCGCGCTGATCGTCTGGCCCCAGCTTTCGGCGCTGGTTGCCGCCATGATCCTGTTGTTCACGGTTGCCTATGTCGCCTTTCAACGTCAGGAGGTGCGCGCCTAGCGTCATCTGGAACGTGGCGCAGACGTGGCGCAAGGTGTGAAGTTTTCCACCGAGGCACGCGAGCGCATGCTGCACCGCGTCGACACGCTCGCCGAAGCCGTGAAGGTGACGTTCGACCCTTCGGCGGGCCGCGGATCACGAGAGATGGGGTGACCGTCGAGGACAAGTTCAAGCATGGGCGCGTACCAGATGGTGCGCGAGGTCGCCGCGAAGACCAGCGACTTGGTGATGGCACCGCGACCGCCCTGTCCGTGAAGGCGCTAGGTTGCCGCCTGGCATGAACCCGATGGATCTGAAGCGTGGTATCGATCTGGCGGCGGAAGCCGTGGTCGCCGACCTCGTCAAGAACTCCAAGCAGGTCACCTCGAACGAGGAAATTGCCCCGGTCGGCACCATCTCGGCCAATAGCGACACCGAGATCGGTCGCTACTTAGCGGGAGGGAAGGCCGCTAGAGAGAACCTATAATGTCACAGCGAGACCTGAACATTACAGCCGTCGCAGCCGTCATCGCATGGGTTGGATTTTGCCTGTATATCGGTTGGTTCTAGGTCATGCTCGGACAGAAAGGCTGCGGCGAAGCTCAGACTGCGTCCACATGCCAATAGGTCGATTTCGTTGAGCCGCGCGTGCGTGGTCCGTAGGAGAGCACGGGTCCGGTACACTCATGGCAGCTCCTTCGTTCAGGAGATCGCGAAAAAGAGCGACTGGCCATCGCGATTAATGCGCACCAAAAGGGGTCTATTCTCCTGGCGCGCCTTTGCCCATTCTTCGGCCAGGTCCGGGGGCTGAGCGACGGAGCGATTGTTGGCCGCCACGATCACGTCGCCGGGTCGGATACCGCTCTCGGCCGCTGGTGTGCCGGGTTCGACATCACCGACCACCAACCCCGAATCGACGCCTAGGCGCCGCCGCGCAGCATCCGACATCGGTCCGAGACTCAATCCAAGCCGTTTGCCGTCCTTGTCAGAGTTTTCCCAAGCGCCAGTCCGGGCCGGGCGATCCTGTTGACGCTGCCCAATGGCGACGGTGATCTCCTGCGTCCTACTGTTTCGGACCACCGCAAGCGGGGTCCGCGTCCCCGGCTTCATTTCTCCGACGGCCCGAGACAGAGTGCGCGGTCCCTCAATGATCTTATTTCCAAAGTGCGTGATCACGTCGCCGACCTTGATCCCGGCGTCGTCCGCGGGGCTGCCCGGCTCCACCGCGGCAACTAGTGCGCCCTTGGTGTCGGGCCGGCCCAGCGCTTGTGCGATCCCGGTCGTCAATTCCTGCAGGCGCATACCGACGTAGCCCCGCTCGACATTACCCGTCCGGATGAGCTGATCCGCGACCGCCTGCGCGGTCCGCGACGGAACCGCAAATCCGATGCCGACGTTAACGCCGACCGGCGAAAAGATCGCCGTGTTGACGCCAATCACCTCGCCCGCGGCGTTGAACAGCGGGCCTCCCGAATTACCTTGGTTGATCGAGGCATCCGTCTGCAGAAAATCGTCATATGAGCCGGCTTGGATGTCGCGCGCCCGCGCCGATAGCACCCCGACAGTGACCGTGCCGCCGAGGCCGAAGGGGCTTCCGATCGCGATCGTCCAGGCCCCGGGCTCCATCTTGTCGGAATCCCCCCAGGTTGCGACAGCCATACCGGGACGTGGTTCGATCTTGAGTACCGCGATGTCGGTGGACGGGTCTCGACCGATTAGCTTCGCCGGCACGTCCGTCTTGTCTGTGAAACGGACATGGATCTCGCTGGCTTTGTCCACCACGTGGTTGTTCGTCACGATGTGGCCCTCGGGACTGACGATGAAGCCCGAGCCGAGCGCCGTCCGCGCCTGCGTACGAGGTTCGCCGAAGCGACGCCGAAACAGGTCACCGAAGGGTAGGTCGTCCGGCAGCCCGCGCGCCTCGTCTTCTATCATCTGCTTCGTGAGGATCGCGACGACGGCGGGCATCTTCTCGCGTACAACCGCGGTAAAGTCGATTGGAACCGCGGCCGGCTGGGCAAAAGCCGGTGTCTTCGCCGAAGCGAGCGCACTCGCGGCAAGAGCGCTCGCAACTAGGGTACCGAACAGGTGCGTTCTCAGATGGCGGGTCATGTGGCGCTTCCCTTTTTAAGATTCGATCCGCTCGAACCTCGGCGGAGCTTCGCTCTACGAGTAACGTCGCTCTGCGCGAGCGGTTGCGTTGTTGGAAGCGCAGCGACGTTTTGACCGAAGGCAGCGGCCTGACCGCGGAGCCTGCTCCGGACCGCTATCAGAAGGCAGGGATTTCGAATGTATGGCCGGTGCCTTCCACCGCTGCAGCCCGCTGCGGCGCGGGGCGGACGCCGGATCCGGGTCGTCCGGACGATTAGCCCGCAGTCGGCAGGGAGGCCGCTACGATGGGAAGAGCCCTTGGCGTCCCCCGTTTCCCAGACTTTGGCTCTCCACCCACGCTGGTGGGCCTCTCTGCCGACGACGCCGCAATGCGCCGGAACGGCGCGGAGTTCGCGCTGCGGCCAGGCCGCCGCTGCGGACCGAGCTATCGGCGTCTTCGTTTTAACTCACCCTCGGGAGGCCCCGGTCGTACTCCGTTGGCATGCGGAAGAGCCCGGGCCGAGCGCTGTCGGGCAACAGAAGGGTGTCGACTTTGAAAATCGGAGTGCTCGGCTTCCAGTTCATCCAGCGCATCGAATCCAGGTAGGGAATGGGCGGAAGCGGCAGCAGATGGCCGGCGGTGTCCATGGCCAGCTTCGGCGAACCGTCCATGGCCAGCCTCGGCGAACCGTCCATGCCCCAGGCGCCGAACGGCAGAAGCATTGTCGCCAAAGCAAAGGCGCCTGCCACGATTTTTCGGGTTCGGCGGCCAAATGTCTCCGCACGGGCGGAGTCGAGTGTGCGAGTCCTGATCATCTCATCCTCCCATCGTCGAAAAACTGATCCATGCGATCGTGAGAAGGCTGAGGGCGAACATGAGCCAATGCATTACAGTCGCCCCGCTCTTGCGCGATCGAGATTGCATGCGTGTGCTCATCTGCGTCTCCTTGCTTTGCGTTCCTTTCTCTTTGGTTAGTGGTTAGAGAGCCCGGCCGGTGGCGGCCGGGCTCGGACTCGATCAGAAGTCCATCGGCGGAGCGACGGGCGCCGGCTCGGACTTCTTCGACTTCTCGGCGACCAGCGCTTCGGTGGTGATCAGCAGCGCCGCCACGGAAGCCGCATCCTGCAACGCGGTGCGAACGACCTTGGCCGGATCGATCACCCCTGCCTTCGCCAGGTCCTGGTATTCGCCGGTGGCGGCGTTGAAGCCCCAGTTGTAGCTGGAGTTCTCAAGCAGCTTACCGACCACCAGCGAGCCGTCTTCGCCGGCGTTCTGCACGATCTGCCGTGCCGGTACCTGGATGGCGCGGCGCACGATGTCGACGCCAGCCTTCTGGTCGGCATCCGCGGTCTTGATGCCATCGAGCGCCTTCAAGGCGCGCAGCAGTGCAACGCCGCCGCCGGGCAAGATACCTTCCTCGACCGCCGCCCTGGTCGCGTGCATCGCGTCGTCGACGCGATCCTTGCGCTCCTTGACCTCGACTTCGGTCGCGCCGCCGACGCGGATCACGGCGACGCCGCCGGCCAGCTTCGCAAGCCGCTCCTGCAGCTTCTCGCGGTCGTAGTCGGAGGTGGTTTCTTCGATCTGCATCTTGATCTGGGCGACGCGGGCCTCGATGTCCTTCTTGGACCCCGCACCGTTGACGATGGTCGTGTTCTCCTTGTCGATGACGACCTTCTTGGCACGGCCGAGCATCTTGAGCGTGACGTTCTCGAGCTTGATGCCGAGATCCTCCGAGATCGCCTGGCCACCGGTCAGGACCGCGATGTCCTCCAGCATGGCCTTGCGGCGATCGCCGAAGCCCGGCGCCTTCACGGCCGCGACCTTCAACCCGCCGCGCAGCCGGTTGACGACGAGGGTCGCGAGCGCTTCGCCTTCAACATCCTCGGCAACGACGAGCAGCGGCTTGCCGGACTGCACGACGGCTTCTAGCAGCGGCAGCATGGCCTGCAGGGTCGACAGTTTCTTCTCATGGATCAGGATGTAGGGGTCTTCGAACTCGACCCGCATCTTCTCGGCATTGGTGACGAAATAGGGCGACACGTAGCCGCGATCGAACTGCATGCCTTCGACCACCTCGAGCTCGGTATCGAGGCTCTTGGCTTCCTCCACGGTGATGACCCCGTCGTTACCGACCTTCTGCATGGCGTCGGCAAGAAAGCGGCCGATCTCGATATCGCCATTGGCCGAGATGGTTGCGACCTGGGCGATCTCCTCGTTGGTGGTGACCTTCTTGGCGTGCGCCTTCAAATCATTGACGATGGCTTCGACGGCAAGATCGATGCCGCGCTTGAGATCCATCGGGTTCATGCCGGCGGCGACGGATTTCGCGCCTTCCTTGACAATGGCCTGGGCCAATACGGTCGCGGTGGTGGTCCCGTCGCCCGCGAGGTCGCTCGTCTTGGAGGCGACTTCGCGCACCATCTGCGCGCCCATGTTCTCGAACTTGTCCTCCAGTTCGATCTCCTTGGCGACGGTGACGCCATCCTTGGTGATGCGCGGCGCACCGAAGGATTTCTCGATCACGACGTTCCGCCCCTTGGGGCCGAGCGTGACCTTGACCGCATTCGCCAGCGTATCCACTCCCCGCAGCACCCGGTCGCGGGCGTCGGTGGAGAATTTCACCTCCTTGGCAGCCATGTCCGTTGCTCCTCTCTCCTCAATGACTGTCGGCTTCGCAAGTTGTGGTCAGGCGGCTTTCTTGACTGAGCCGGTCTTGTCGACCACGCCCAGAAGATCGCTCTCCTTCATGATCAAGTAGTCCTGACCGTCGATCTTCACTTCGGTGCCCGACCATTTGCCGAACAAAACCCGGTCTCCCGGCTTGACGTCGATCGGGATCAACTGGCCTTGCTCGCTTCGGCCGCCGGCACCCGCGGCGACGATCTCGCCTTCCTGCGGCTTCTCCTTTGCGGTGTCCGGAATGATAATGCCGCCGGCGGTCTTCTCCTCGGCATCGATGCGGCGCACCAGCACGCGGTCGTGCAGTGGGCGGAAATGCATGCACATCCTCCATGTCAGTTCAGCGATGTCCAAAAGCCGGGTCCGGCAAACGGCCCCCGGGCGAAAACGACCTAGGATCCGAAAAACCGCCATTCAAGAGGTCTTTGAAAAATTTTTCTCACTCCGGCCGTCCGAGTGCCAAGGGCGGTCTTAAAGGACGGATTTGGCTCGACCAGTTAACCGGGAAGAGCTTCCACTCATCGCCCTCGCTCCGAGGCTGACTGTGGATTGAGGCGTCTGCCCAATGTGGAAACCTCGCCAGGAACGACGAACATGGACGACTTTCGCGACCTGGTGATGGCTGGTCGCGGTGCTGTGTGCGAGGCTCATGTTGGTCGCCGGCCTCTTGTTCATTCTGATTTCGTCCGACGGGTCGAAACCGGCGGAGATTCCAAGCCCGCAAGTTGCATCGAGTTCTTTGGAGAGTGGCGCCGGCGAAGCATTCGCTTGCCAATTTCAGGTGAAGGCATGACTAAGACGCGGCGCGCTCTTCAGCGGTTCAGGACCCAAAAGACCAGGCTGAGCACTGCGCTCAAAAGCAAACACGTCATCAACGGGAAATAGAACGTCATATTTTCCCGTTCGATCACGAAGTCGCCGGGCAAGCGACCCAAACCAATTCGGCCTAGATAGGGCCACAGCAGGCCGGCCGCCAAACTTACAACGCCGAGAGTAATCAGAAACCGCGACATCGTTGTCTATCCTGCGGAGGTGAAGTTCAAAGGCGTTACGGAAAGCTAGGGGTCAGCGCCGCTTCTTTTCCTCTTGAGTGCGATAGGCCTTTGCCAAGTTCAAGAGGCTCTCCGAGATTTTTGCATCAGCGGTCACTCTCGCCCTTCGCTCGGCCTTGTCGGCCTTCTTTCGCAAGAATTTGGTTTCCTTTGCCATGGCGCACCCCGCACCGCGAATGAACATCAAGCTCTGACTATCCTTCAACGTACCATGATATCGCGCTACCTCTGTTTCGCACAGATAGGCGAGGCGCCTTGCCCTGGGCGGGCCGACGCACTGCGATCCGAAGTCAGCTTGCCTTCCTGTCGACGTGCTGGAAGGATGCTGGCGTAATCTGCGGCTCCTCGAGATCGAGCAGTGCGTCGATCACCTCCTGGAGACGGGAGGGACCCGCCAGCAAGTTGCCCTTCGAGTGCTCCGTCTCGATCTGATAGGCATCAAGAGCCCGGCGCCGCAGGATGTCACGCTTTCGGGTCGGCGACAGATTGCTGTCCAGCAGCACGTGTTTCGGGTCTGCGTAGCTCTCGGCAGGCTCAGCCCCAGGCCCGAACCCGTGACGGATCACCTCCGGTCCAAGGGTCCGCTCGATCCATTCAAGCCGCCGGCGACGCTGCCGGCTGGCGTCTCGGCCCTCAACCTCGGGATTGTCCGAAACCAGGCGCGGCTTCGACCCCTGCGTCAAGCCTTGTACCGTGTATTGCAGACCTTGGCGACGCGCATATGCGATCGCGGCTTCGGCGGACGGGAACGAAAGTTCGACCTGCGAGAGGGTATCGTCGTCGCCGGTCCAACCCATCAGGGGTTCGATGTACGGGGCCGAGCGGCGCTCGAAACGCAGCGTCCAGCGCTGGGCGCGCGCACGTCCCGAAGTCATCGGCGAGGGGGCAGGCTTGTAGATCACGGCCTGCGCATCCGCCGGAAATACCGACTTCGTCACCGACGCCTCTGGAACGGGCCGTCGCGCCGTAAAGTCCGAATGAGCCGATAAAGGCGCGATGTTCATGAACGCCTCCTTCGAACCAGGCGGGCGGGAGCGAGGCTCCCGTCCGCTTCGTCTTACTTTCCGTTGATTGCGATCCTTTTCACCTTTCGCTCCGCCGTAGGTAACTTCGGCAGCGTGACGGTGAGGACTCCGTCCTTGAACGACGCGGCGACGTTATCCTGGTCGACGTCGGCGACGGGAATGCGTCGCTCGAAACGTCCGTAGTGGCGCTCGCTGAAGCGACGCTCCTTGTCTTCCGTTTCGCTCTTCTTCTCGCCGCTGATCATCAGCACGCCGTCGGCAAGTTCGACCTCGACGTCTTTCTGCTCGATGCCGGGGAGTTCGGCAATAACCTTCACTTCCTTGTCGGTCTCGTTGAGCTCGACGCTGGGCCACCCCATCGTTGCCGGCGGGGCGAACCGGCCGATATCGAGGCCGCGGAATACGTCGTCGAATAGCCGATTCATCTCGCGATGCAGCGAGAGAAACGGGCTGTCACCCTCGGTGCGTCGCGCAGGTACATTGCGGGAGCCGTTGTTCCATGAAATGAGTTCGCGTAGTGCCATTGTATCCTCCTTTCTTGGGTTTGGTCGTCAATCGACCAGCAGTCCGCCGCGCGGACCGAGCCGCGCTGCGGTTGGCTGGGCAGCCAGCCAGTCAGGCCGCCTGCGTATTTTCGGTTTTTTGGCTCTCGTTGCCGGAGCCGACGATCGTAATCCGCCGCGGCTTCATCGCCTCCGGTACCTCCCGCATCAACACGATTGTGAGCAGGCCATTGTCGAACGTCGCGTCCTTCACCTGCATGTGTTCCGACAGGTTGAGCACGCGGCGAAACGGCAGCACGCTGATTCCCTGGTGCAGGTAGTCGCCGTCTTCTTTCCCGGCCATACGGCCTTCGACCACAAGTACGGATTGCTCCGCGGTGATGTCGATGTCTTGCGGCGCGAAGCCGGCCAGTGCCAGCGAGATTCGGTACTGGTGTTCGCCGGTGCGCTCGACATCGAACGGCGGGTAGTTGTCGTCGTCGACTGTCGCGTCATTTACCAGATTCAATAGGCGGTCGAACCCGACGGTCGATCGCCTCAGTGTTGGCAGATCATAAGTTCTCATAACCACATCCTCCTTTGAGCAACATGGATAGGAGCATCACCGGGATGTCCCGATGGCCTTTGCCGGACCCTGCTTTGGCTTCCGACGCCACTTGGGGTGGCCGCAAAAAAAACTAGTTAGCCGTGATTTTGTTTCAAGAGGCTTCCACTTGCCGATCGGCGCGTCGGAACGAACCCGGTTGGCCGGTCTTGATGCCGGAACTAGCGACAATCACTGCGGACTTGGAGTAGCTTTATGCGCCAGCATTTTTACCGGGCGGTTATCCTCATCCTGATCGTGCTGCTTGCCGCCCTGCTCGGGCGGCCCTACCTCGACACCCTGTTGTTTGCCGCTACCGCTCCAAGGCCGATTGCCGCACGGAGCGACTTGGCGGAAGCCGAACGCGCGACAATCGGCCTTTTCGAAAGGGTGTCCCCTTCCGTGGTTCAGGTCGTGGGTGTCGCAGCCAGTTTCGGGTCGATAGACGTCGAAGGCGAAAGCGGCCGCGAACAGAGCGGCACCGGTTTTGTCTGGGACGGCGCGGGGCATGTGGTCACCAACAACCATGTGGTAAGTGGGACCCGGGAGGTTGCGATCCGCTTCGCCACCGGCGAAGTAGTCGGCGCCTCGATCGTCGGGACGGCGCCGAACTACGATCTCGCCGTCGTCAGGCTGCGAAACACCCGCAATCTGCCCGGCCCCGTCGCGGTAGGAAGTTCGGCCGACCTGAAGGTCGGCCAAGCCGCGTTCGCCATCGGCAACCCCTTCGGCCTTGACCAGTCGCTGACGACGGGCGTGATCAGCGCCTTGAAGCGGCGTCTGCCGACGAACGCCGGGCGCGAAATCGGCAACGTCATCCAGACCGACGCCGCCGTGAACCCCGGCAATTCCGGAGGACCGCTGCTGGATTCCGCAGGGCGGCTGATCGGTGTTACGACTGCGATCATATCCCCGTCGGGATCCAACGCCGGCATAGGATTTGCGGTCCCGGTGGACACCGTGAACCGCGTCGTTCCGGAGCTTATCAAGAACGGCCGAGTTCCGACCCCGGGGATCGGTATTGTCGCTGCGAACGAAGCTGTCGCAACCCGCCTTGGAATCGAAGGGGTCGTCGTGGTACGCGCTGTGCCGGGTTCGCCAGCCGCCCAAGCCGGGCTGCGCGGCATAGATCAGACCGGCGCACTCGGAGACATCATCGTGAGCGCGAACGGACAACCTGCCAGGCGACTGTCCGATCTGACTGACCAGCTTGAGGCTGTCGGCGTTGGAAGGGAGATAGAACTCTCGGTGAAACGCAACGAGCGGCCGATCACCGTTCGGGTCAAGGTCGAAGACATCGGCCGCTCCAGTTGAAGAGCATTGCCAACATCGCTCAAAAAAATCCGAACCAAGGAACTAGGCCAAGCCGTTTGTGGTTTATGGGACATCCCAACATACCCAGGGAGGTGTGAGATGAACTCCAAATCGTCCATGCTCTCGCGGCTCGGCCTGGCCCTCGTCGGCTCGCTGGGCATTGGCATGAACAGCGCATCCGCGCAGAGCGTGTATTTCGAAACTTATGCGGAGCCTTTTCCGATCGTCGAGCCCTACGAGGTCGTGATGGCGCCCAGATACGTCGTACGACCCGCCGTCGTCGCGCCACCCATCGTGCGTGAACGCACCATCGTGGTGAGTCGCCCAGGCTATGTGTCGACGCCCCTGGTGGCACCGCCAATGCCGCCGCCTTATGTAGTGGCCGACTGGTAGGTAACGTCCAATGCTGGAGCCCAAGGCCCCGAGGGGCGTTGGGCTCTCGATAAGAAGTTTTGACAAGCGTTATGGTGTCGGTTCGAACATCACGATCGCGCGGAAAAGACGTCGGCCCTACCGGCTTCCCGCAGAAAGGACAAACGCCCGGAGCTGCAAAATGCGACAACTAGTAGCAATCCTCATCTTCGCCATGGCGGCTACCGTGGCGCAGGCAAAGCAGGACGGGGACGCTCGACCCACAGGCCGGTCTAAAGATCCGCCCAGGGCGTCCGTAACAACTCCCGACCGATTGCTTTGGCCTCAAGACGTTCGCAACAAGGCGCGCGGCAAGACCGTTGAGACCATCATTCCCGACATTTGCACCGGTTGCTGAGCAGGCGCTCAAGCAGGCCCAAAGTCGTGCGGAAATCCGCTCTGAAGGCCGCCGAGATGGACTGTATAGCCAGCCCTGCGAGGAGCGCATCGGATATTCTTCCCATGACATCCGATCCGATTTGCCTCAAAAGCCGGACGAGATGTCGGTGGCACCCACCGGTGATGATTAGGGACAGCCGATCATCAGGTCGCTTCTTCGATCCAACTCGGGGCTCCAGCACGACCGCCGAGGCGCCTCGGGCTGGCGATTATCTGATCGTGACGATCTCGACAGGAGACTTGAAGGAACGTTCATCGGAAACTTCCAATGGCCGCGTTACCGCGGTTGCTGTTCAACCGACGAGGTGACGACGGCGGGAGCCTCTGGGTTTATTGCCGGGGGATCCGGGCGCGTTACGAGGTAGAGCTCGCCCGCTACCAGCATGACGGCGGCGACCGCCACGCCAAACATGGCCAGCACAAGATCGTAAAAGTCGTCCATCACATTCGAAATTCGACGCGCGCAGGATGGAGCCATCGCCTTTGGCTATCCGCGCGAGCGCTAGTGGAGAATAACAGCGGGTCGAAAGACCTTTGGCTATCCGCGACAGGCGCCGTTGTGAACGGCGGGCAATGGCTCCGCCTCATCGAACGTCGTACGAAATAATTCGTTCCCGATTGTTGCTGTCGCCACCCCGCCGTCGTCAATGCGGTTGCATTCCTTTGGGTCCAGCCGGGTAACGTCGTTATGGCTCGAACGCAGTTGCGATGGCCTAAGCGCAGGAGCTGCGAGGGGCAGCTTTAACGATTGTTCATCAAAATTAAATGTTTGATATTCCGCAACTTCCGCCGTCTTTTCGGTTTCTCGGGTCCCAAAAGGAGGGACACATGAAACCAAAATCTGCTCTTGTTGGCTTGTTCTCGCTCGCCGCTGTTGGATTGGCGCCGCAGTTGGCATCAGCCATGCCGAACGGCTTGCCGCATGCCAACCAGATTTCGAACGTCGAGCAAGTCCGCTGGGTCTGCAACCCGTGGGGCGGCTGCTGGTGGCGGCCGAACTACTATCGCTCCTACGGCTTCTACCCCGTGCCACGCTTCGGTCATCGACATTGGGGCTGGCACCATCGCGGTGGGCGCCGGCGGTAAGCTGCCGGGGGTTTCGGCCCCCATTTTGTTAGTGCTGGCGAAAAGGGTGCCCCTCCGAATCGGCTTTTCTCCTAACGCCAAAATTTTTACCGACCCTTGAAACCAAATTCGGTTTTCATAATTTTCTAGTCGCCACCGCAGGGTGGCCCGGGCGCCTTAGGGCCCGGAGACGGGCACCGGTCGTGTCCGGTGCCGCTTGTAACCATTTTGCTCTTTGGAGGATCTGGCCATGCGCACTTACGACTTCTCTCCCCTCTGGCGTTCGACCATCGGTTTTGACCGCCTGTTCGACCTCGCGGAATCCGCACAGCGGGCGACCGAGGACAATTACCCGCCCTACAACATCGAACGGCTCGGCGAGGACAGCTATCAGATATCGCTCGCGGTGGCCGGCTTCTCGCCCGACGAAATCTCGATCACCGCCGAGCAGAACGTCGTGACGATCGAAGGCAACAAGCCCGAAAAAGCCGAACGTCAATTCCTGTACAGAGGTATTTCGACTCGCCACTTCAAACGCCAGTTCAACTTGGCTGATTACGTCCAGGTCAAGAACGCGTCGTTCGATAACGGTCTGCTTAAGATCGAACTGGTCCGGGAAATCCCCGAGGCCATGAAGCCGCGGCGGATCGCCATCAACGGCAGCAACGTTCATCAGATCGAAGCCAAGGCGGCTTGAGCGAATACCGTGCGGCGGCCCGGCCGCGTTGGGTCGGGCTGCCGCTCACCCTCGTCTTAGAACGGAGGAACACATGCGGCCGACGACCGCCACCCACGACAACGTTTTCGACTTCCAGGCGCTGCTGCACCCCGGCACCGTCTTCGAGCATCCCAAGGACGTGGTATCGCATCCGGATCTGACGCTGGCCGAGAAGCGGGCGATCCTTGCCTCCTGGGCTTCCGACGCTTCAGCGATCGCCTCATGTCCCGCGTTGCGGGCTCCGGAAGGACTGAAGGCGCCGGTAAGCATTGACGCCATCCTTGAGGCGTTATGTGAACTCGATGGCGGCCCGCGCAACCCGCCTGGTGGCACACCAAAGCGCCGGTTCTCAACGGCGCGGGCGCTGGCAGCTTGAGGAGGTACGCATGGATGATATCCGGTTACCTCGTCACGTGATCGACCGGCTGGAGCATCGCTGGGCTAACCGGCTGCAGCAGGACGCGAAGGCATGGAGCGGCGATAGGGGCCGTTCGGTCCGGTTACGCCATGTGCAGTCCTACGGTCCGCGAGACATCCCTGTCACCGTCAAACGTTCTCGCCGTCCTGCGGAGGCCTTTAGGTTCGAATAGAACCGCAAGACTTCGAAAGCGATGGATGACCCATACGATCTAGTGCTGGGCATGTTTGCTTTGGCGATGGCTGTCGTCCACGCGCAACCGTCCCAGGCGACAGGACGACTGAAGTACGATCGCCCGAACGAGAGGAAGCGGATTTTTTCATACGGCAATCTATGGATGCCGCCCCGAACTGCGATCGTCGACGTGGCACGACGTGGAAAGCGTTTACCATCCGCTCGAATCCGCTTGAGCTGAGTTTCGGATTCCGGTACATACTGGCGGTACACACAACCCACCGCGGTTGTCTGGAAACGCTGATTTTACAGCGGTTTTCGAGGTCCTCGGGACCCTGGCAGAGAATCCCTCCCTCTCCGCCATATCAACACGACGCCTCCAAATAGCTCCGCAAAATCAGCCTGATGCCGGTGCCGCTCGGCCCGCCAGCACTGTCCGTGCCGTCGTCACAAACGCCTGCGCCGCCGGCGACAGCGTCCGGCCCTGGCGCTGCAGCAGCGACACCGGCCGCGTGAGGGCGGGCCGCACCAGCGGCCTTGCGATCAGCGTCGGAAACTGGTCGGCCGGCAGCATCGTGGCGGGGAGGATGGCGAGGCCGAGGCCTTGCGCGGTCATGGCGAGCGCGGTGTTGATCAGCGTCACTTCATAGGTCGGATCGAGGCGCTTGCCCTGCGCGCTCAGCGCCTGATCGATCTGCATGCGGATGCGTGTCTCGCGGCGCATCGCGATCGTCGGCAGTTGCGCGAGCTCGTCCCATGTCAGGGAGCGGCGTGCGGCGAAGTCGGCGGTGCGGCGGCCGATGGCGCTGAGGCGGCCGCTCGTCAGCGTCTCGATCGTCATGTCGGCGAATTCGCCCTCCACGCTGCCGATCGCGAACTCCGCGTCGGTCGCGCTCAGGCGCGACACGAGATCGTCGGCGGCAACGTCCCGCATGTCGATCTCGATGTCGGGATGGCCAGCGCGGAATCTTGCGAGCACCAGGGGCAGCAGCGCCGAGGCGGTGCCGGCCGAGGCGAGAAACGCGACGCGGCCGGCGCGGGCCTGTGCGAGGTCGCGCATTCGGCGCGACAGGCCGTGCGCATCGCTCAGCATGCGTTCGGCGGCGTGGACGGCTTCATCGGCGGCCAGCGTCGGCTGCACCGAGCGCGTGGAGCGGTCGAACAGTTTGACGCCGAGCTGGGCTTCGAGCTGCTGGATCAACAGGCTCGCCGCCGATTGCGTGATTCCGAGCTCGCGGGCGGCCCGCGTGATGCTGCGTGTCCGGTACACGCCTGTGAAGGCCCGCAATTGACGCAAGGTGACATTCATAGGCAAAGCTCATGAATTGATGAGTTCTTTCCGGCTTATCGCATAAACGGACCTGCAATAAAATGCATGCTGCGTGGGCAACGAATCCGCGGTGACAAGGGACGGAAACGAACATGAGGACACAGGTACTGGTGGTGGGCGCCGGGCCCGTCGGATTGACCGCGGCGATGGATCTGGCCTCGCGCGGAATCGACGTCGTCGTCGCGGAGATGCGTCACGCCGGCGATCCGCCCAGCGTCAAGTGCAACCATGTGTCGGCGCGCTCGATGGAGATTTTTCGACGGCTCGGCGTTGCCGCCAAGCTGCGCGATGCGGGCCTCCCTGCGGACTTTCCCAACGACTGCTCCTACCGGACCACGGCGACCGGCATCGAGCTCTGCCGCATCGACATTCCCTCCCGCGCGCGCCGCTACAGCGCGACCGGCGGCCCCGACACCTGGTGGCCGACCCCCGAGCCGCCGCACCGGATCAACCAGGTCTATCTCGAGCCGATCCTGTTCAGCCATGCCGCGGCGCAGCCGCGGATCAAGATCCTGGCGCGCACGGAAATCACCGAGATCGAACAGGACGGCGACCATGTCGTCGCGCTGGCGCGCGACCTCGACAGCGGCGCTTCGCTCCGCATCGAAGCGTCCTTCGTGATCGGCTGCGACGGCAGCCGGTCCCTCGTTCGCAAAGCGATCGGCGCCAGCCTGTCCGGCACGCCGGTGATCCAGCGCGTGCAGTCGACCTTCATCGAAGCGCCGCAACTGAAGGAGTTGATGGGCGCGCACAAGCCAGCCTGGATGGTGCTCTCGCTCAATCCGCGCCGCTCCGGCACCACGGTTGCGATCGACGGTCACGACCGCTGGCTGATCCACAATCATCTGAAGCCGGACGAGCCCGAGTTCGATTCGGTCGATCGCGACTGGTCGATCCGCGCCATCCTCGGCGTCGACGAGCGCTTCGAATACAAAGTTCTCAGCAAAGAAGATTGGGTCGGACGCCGGCTCGTGGCCGATCGCTTCCGCGACCGCAGGGTCTTCATCTGCGGCGACGCCGCGCATCTGTGGATGCCCTATGCCGGCTACGGCATGAATGCGGGCATTGCGGACGCCGTCGACCTCTGCTGGCAATTGGCGGCACATCTGAACGGCTGGGCGCCGGCTGCGATCCTCGATGCCTATGAGGCGGAGCGCCAGCCGATCACCGAGCAGGTGTCGCGCTTTGCGATGGACCACGCGATGAAGATGATGGCGCAGCGCGGCGGCGTCTCGGCGGAGATCGAGGACGACACGCCACGCGGCCAGGCGGCGCGCGCGGCGCTGGCGAGGGCAGCCTACGATCTCAACGTGCAGCAATATTGCTGCGCCGGCCTCAACTTCGGCTACTATTACGATGCCTCGCCGATCATCGCCTATGATGGCGAGACACCGCCGCCTTACGCGATGGGCAGCTTCACGCCCTCCACCGTGCCGGGCGCTCGCGCACCGCATCTGTTCCTGCGCGACGGGCGGTCGCTCTACGATGCGTTCGGCGCCGGCTACACATTGCTGCGGTTCGACCCGGCGATCGATGTGACGCGGCTGCAGTCCGCAGCAAGGGAGCGTGGCGTGCCGCTCGCGCTGGTCGACATCGCGCCTGATGAGGCGAACGGCGCCTATGCCGAGAAACTGGTGTTGGCGCGGCCCGATCAGCACGTCGCGTGGCGCGGGCAGGCCGCGCCGGAAAATCCACTCGGCTTGCTGGCGCGCATCACCGGCGCTGCGGCGTAAGACAACTTCAAGCGGACAGCCTGGCGGTGCGAGACGCCGGCTGTGTTTCAAGAACAAAAGCACACTTAAGGAGGAGAACGTGTTTCACGTTGCAAGGCGCCGCATCCTGGCCGTGCTGACGGCTGCGACTTTCGCCGTGTTGCCGCTGGAGGCGGGCCGCGCCGCCTATCCCGAGCAATTGATCAAGGTCATCGTGACCTTCCCGCCCGGCGGCAGCGCCGACACCGTCATCCGCGCGCTCGAGCCGCTGGTTGCGGCCGAGCTCAAGCAGAGCCTGGTCATCGAGAACCGCGCGGGCGCGGGCGGCAACATCGGCATGGCCGCGGTCGCGCAGGCCAAGCCCGACGGCTACACGCTCGGTGTTGCGCCGGCGGGTGCGCTCACGGTGAATCCGCACCTCAATGCCGCGATGCCATTCGAGCTGAAGGACCTCGCGCCCATCACCTTGCTCGCGGAAATTCCCTTCGTGCTGGTCGCCTCCGCGAATATCCCGGCGCACACCGCCGCGGAGACTATTGCGCTCGCCAAGGCCAAGCCGGGCGCGCTGTCGATCGGGCATGGCGGCAACTCGACGGCCATGCATTTGACCGCCGCCCTGTTCACGCAGAAGACCGGGATCGCCATGGAGCTGGTCCCGTATCGTGGGACCGCGCCCGCGACGGTCGATGTTCTCGCAGGCCATGTCCCCTTCGCCGTGCTGGACATCCCGGCATCGCGGCAATTGATCCTCGACGGCAAGCTCAACGCGATCGGCGTGTCCTCCGCGCGCCGCCTCCCGTCCTTGCCCGATGTGCCGACACTGGCCGAGAGCGGCGTCGCCGGTTTCGAATCCGTCGGCTGGTTCGGGCTCGTTGCTCCCGCCGGCACGCCCGCGGATGCCATCGGCAGGCTGAACGCAGCCTTTACCAAAGCTCTGAAGGATCCCTCGGTGGCGGAGAAGATCCGGACCCTCGGCGCAGAGCCGGCACCGATGGCGCCCGAGCAGTTCGGCCGCTTCATTCAGAGCGAGAGCACGAAATGGGGCAAGCTCATCAGCGAGGCCGGCATCAAGGCGAATTAGGTTCACTCTTCACGCCAACTTAGCCGGCGACATCGGCTCCTTCCGCTGCCTCGCGATCGATCGGCGCCACGCCGCCGACCGCTCCTTCGCGTGCGCAATGTCCACCGCCGTACGCCCGCTAACGCGCGGCGATGCCTGCGCTCTCGATCACCCGCTTGTAGCGCGCGGTCTCCTCGACGATGAACGGCTCCATCTCGGTCGGCCCCTTGTCGGCGATCGACACCTGGCCGTTGGCGGCGAGATCCGCGACGATGGCGGGGTCGGCGAGCGCGGCGGCCAGCGCCTCGGAGAGCCTGCCCACGATTCTCGGGTCGGTCCCGGCCGGGACCGAGACCCAGGTCGAGCCGACACTGACGGCGTCCGGGTAGCCGGCCTCCAGCACCGTCGGCGCGTCGGGCAGCGCGGCCAGCCGCGCCGTGCCGGTGGTGCCGAGCACCTTGACCTTGCCGGTGTCGATCAGCGGCCTGAGCACGGTAAGGTAGTCGAAGGAGACGTCCAGGATGCCCGACATCATGTCAGTCATCTGGCTCGAGCCCGACTTGTAGGGCACGTGGGTCAGCTTGATGCCGGCGGCCGCCTGGAACATCTCGCCGGCAAGGTGCTGGGCAGTGCCGGGGCCGGGGGAGCCGAAATTGACCTTGCCCGGGTTGGCCTTCGCGTAGGCGACGAACTCAGCCAGCGTGCTGTAGGGCGCTGCTGCGGTCGCGACGAGGATCTGGTTCGCCGAGCTCACGCCGCGGATATGGACGTAGCTCTTGAGCGGATCGTAGTTGAGCTTCGCCAGCCCCAGGTTCGGCTGGATCGTCATCGGCCCGCCGGAGGCGTAGAGCACGGTGTAGCCGTCGGGTTGGGCCCGGGCAACGAACTCCGTCCCAATGGTCCCGCCAGCGCCAGGTCGGTTCTCCACCACCACGGGCTGCCCAAGCCGCGTCCGCAGCAGCTCCGCGATCTTGCGCGAGACGAGGTCGGTGACGCCGCCGGCCCCGAACGGCACCACCCAGGTGATCGCGCGGTTCGGCCAGGATTCCGCGGCCGTCTGAGCCCTCGCGGCGCTCACCTGGAACGCCAGCGTCGTCGCGGCGGCGAGACACAGGAGCGCTCTCATCACCGTGGATCCGGGGCGACCGCTCAGGCCGCCGCCCGCGCCAAATCCCATGGATGAAGTCCTCCCTCGCTGCAGCGTGGCCGTTTACGGCCATGTTGACCGAAAGTTACAGCTTTGAGTCTCCTCCAACCATTGGCGCAGTCCGAGCATCTCTTTTGCAAAATATGAAAAGATCGATGAATCGCTTTCAGGCCATGAGCTGCTCGTCAGCACTGTCCGCGAGCGCAGCTTCTCGGCGGCCGGCCGCCCGTTGAACCTGCCGGCCGCGGGGGCCGACCTAGCAACAGCCCGCCGGCCGGCAGGGAACGAGGTCATTTACGACGATGTTCGACAAAGCCTACCGGCAGCGCCTCGAAGCTGACCTTGCGCAATGGGAAGCCGATGGCGTGATCGCGCCGACGGCGGCCGTCTCCATCCGAAATGCGCTGCCGCCACTGTCGCCCGGCATCAACATCGCCGTGGTCGTCGCCATTGTCGGCGGCCTCCTGATCGCGGCCGCGTTCCTCGCCTTCGTCGCGGCCCACTGGACGGAGATCGCGCGGCTGATGCGGTTTGCGATCCTGATCGCCGGCATGGCCGTCGCTGGCGGCCTCGGCGCCTGGTTCGCCGCGAGGGAGCGCACCGTTCTCGCCGATCTCTGCGCCAGCATCGGTGCGATCATCTTCGGCGCCGGCATCGCGCTGGTCGGCCAGATGTATCATCTCGGCGAAGACTTCGCCGGCGGCATGCTGTTGTGGTCGATCGGCGCGTTCGCCGCAGCCGTGCTGACCGGCTCGCGTGGTGCGCTCGCGGTCGGCCTCGCGGCCGCCTCGGTCTGGACCTGCATGCGGGTTTACGATGCGCCGGATGTCCTGCATCTTCCGTTCCCAGCGGTCTGGCTGTTCGCCGCCGTTGTTGCCTTCAGCTGGAATTCCCGCGTCGCCGCTCACCTCGTCGCGATCGCGGTGCTGCCGTGGTGGGTTGCGACGTCGCTTCGTTTCGAGTTCGATGGCGCCCAGCCGTCATTCGTGCTCGCCAACGGTGCCGCCTTGCTGTTCGGCGCGGGGCTTGCGATCGCCGCCGCGCCGTCGCCGAGGGCGCTCCGGCTCGGCAGCGTCCTGTCGATCTACGGCGCGTTTTCACTGGCCGTCGTCGCGTTCCTGGAGGTGACGACGGTCGACGACATCGTCCGCTTCCGGGCCGGTTCTGGTGCGGGCCAGCCGCTTTGGGCCATCGTGTGCGGGGTTGCCGGAGTGATCCTTGCGCTGGCGTCGGCCGCGATCACCAGACGCGCAGGCGAAGTCCTCGCAGCAGGCGCGATCGGGCTGGTCCTGCTCGCGGCGCCGGTGTGGCCGGCCTCCATGGCCGGCGAGTCCTGGCTCGCCTATGCCGCGCTGCTCTCAGCCATGCTCTGTCTCGTCGTCTCCGGCATGCTCGATGACGTGCGTCCGCGCATCGTCGCCGGCTGGCTCGGGATTGCCGGGGTCATCGCGGGCATCACCTGGGCGGTGAAGGGATCGCTACTGCGCCGCTCGGCGTTCCTGGCGGCGGCGGGCGTCGCGGCCGTCGCATTTGCAACCGCGCTCAATCGCGTGCTGCCGAGGGCCGGGCGATGACCGATCTGATCGCATCCGTCACAAAACTCTGGCTGCGCATTCCGAAAGCCGTGCTGTTCGGTGCCGCCATCCTGATCCAATGCGCGCTGCTGGTTCTGATGGTTGCCGATCGCATGCAGATCCTGCGCGACGGCCGCGAGGTGACCCTGCAAACCCAGCCCGTCGATCCCCGCGATCTCCTGCGCGGCGATTATGTCGTGCTGCGCTACGACATCTCGCAGCTGCCGGCAGGTAGCCTCACCGGCAAGCCGTCCGGGACGCGCAATCCCGTCGTGTTCGTCAAGCTCGCGCCCAACGCCAACGGGCTTTACGAGGCCGTCTCGGTGCATGCCGAGCCTGTTCCGGTCACGGCGCCCGAAATCCTGATCCACGGCCGCGTCAGCTATTCTTGCGGTTCGACCAGCCCCATCTTCTGTGACAAGCTGACGATCAAATACGGTCTCGAAAGCTATTTCGTGCCCGAAGGCGAGGGCAGGACGCTCGAGCAGGCCCGCAATCAGCAGAAGCTGCGCGTCGTCGCCGCCGTGCTGCCCTCAGGCCGCGCCGCCATCAAGCGGCTGCTGCTCGACGGCAAGCCGGTGTATGAGGAGCCGTGGTATTAGGCGTCGCTGATCCTCAAGCCGCCTTCAAGGCCCGCCGCAGCACGTCCCACATCCGCGGCTCGCTCATGTGCGCCACGTTGAACCGCATGAAGCTCGTTGCCGTCTGCGACACGCTGAACACGTTGCCCGGGGCGAGCACGACGTCCTCTTCGAGCGCGGCGCGCGCCACCGCCGTGGCGTCCTGTCCGCCCGCAAGGCGGCACCAGAGGAAGAAGCCGCCGCGCGGCATCAGCCAGGGTTCGATGCCAAGGGCCTGAAGTTTTCGCGCGATGTCGCGGCGCGTGCGCGTGAGCCTCTGTCTGAGCTCGTCCATGTGCTTGCGATAGCTACCGCCGGCCAGCACGTTGGCGATGAGTTCGGTCGCAACCGGGCTCGGCCCGCCAAAACTGGTCGCGACCTGGAGGTCGACCAGTTGCTCGATCCAGTCGGCGCGTCCCGCAATGTAGCCGCAGCGCACCGAGGCCGACAGCGTCTTGGAGAAGCTGCCGATGCGGATCACGCGGTTGAGCCCGTCGAGCGCGGCAAGGCGCGGCGAGCGCTCCGGCTCGAAATCGCCGAAGATGTCGTCCTCGACGATGGTGAGATCGTGCGCGGCGGCCGCCGTCAGAAGCCGGTGCGCGGTCTGCAGCGACATCGTCGCGCCGGTCGGGTTGTGCAGCGCTGAATTGGTGATGTAGAGCCGCGGCCGCTCGCCGGCGAGGACCTGCTCGAAGCGTGTGACGTCAGGGCCCGACGGCGTATAGGGCACGCTGATGATCTTCGCCTGATGCGCCCGCAGCAGCGCGCGAAAATTGAAGTAGCAGGGGTCGTCGACCAGCACCGTGTCGCCGGGGCGGAGCAGGAAGCGGCAGATCAGGTCGGTTGCCTGCGTGCCCGAGCCCGTCAGCATCAGCTGGTTGACCGAGGCCTCGATCTCATCTTCGGCGAGGCGCTTCAGCAGCAGTCGGCGCAGAGCGGGGGAGCCTGATGTCGAGCCGTAATTGGTCAAGACGCTCGCATCCGTGCGGGCAAGGGCGCGCGCGGCGCGGCGCAAGGCGTCCTCCGGCATCCAGTCCGGCGGCAGCCAGCCGCAGCCGGGCTTGAGCACGCTCTCGTCGGCATCGAGCGATTGCCTGGACACCCAGAACGGGTCGACCGCGCGGTCGCGGCGCGGCTCGGCCTCGGTCAACGCAAGTGGCGGCATGACGCTCGGCGAAACATAGAAGCCCGAGCAGCGGCGGGCGCGGATCAGGCCCTCGGCCGCCAGGCGATCATAGGCTTCGACCACCGTGGAGGGCGAAACGCCCATCGTCGCGGCGAGACCCCGGATCGATGGCAGCCGGTCGCCGGCGCCGAGCGCGCGGCCGGCGACCCTGGCGCGGATCGCGCTCATCACGTCGCTCGTCCGCGTTCCGTTGCGACCCTTTCCTTGCGCGCCGTCCAAAGTGTATGACCTTCCATATCCATACAGTTTGGCGCAATTGTACTGCATTGTCGCTGTCCCCGCCACCGCGGAAGACCGAAGATCGCGGTCCCAAAAAGAGGTGGACATGCAATCGGCGGGCAGCGGCTGGGGCAACGGGCTTCTCGGCGTCATCATCTTCAGCGGCTCGCTGCCGGCGACGCGCGTGGCCGTCGGCGGCTTCTCCGCGCTGTTCCTGACGTCGGCGCGCGCGGTCATTGCCGCACTGATCGGCGCGGCCGTGCTCTTCCTGCTGCGTCAAACCTGGCCGGAGCGGCGCGATCTCGCCTCGCTCGCCATCGTCTCCATCGGTGTCGTGGTCGGCTTTCCCCTGCTCACGGCGCTCGCGCTCCAGCACATCACGTCCGCGCATTCGATCGTGTTCATCGGGCTGTTGCCCTTGTCGACCGCGATCTTCGCCGTGCTGCGCGGCGGCGAGCGGCCAAAGCCGCTGTTCTGGCTGTTCGCGATCCTCGGCAGCGCCACCGTGGTCGGCTTCGCTCTCTCCAGCGACGGCTCCGCCTCGCTGACAGGCGATCTCCTGATGGTCGCGGCGATCGTGCTGTGCGGGCTCGGCTATGCCGAAGGCGCCGCGCTGTCGCGCCGTCTCGGCGGCTGGCAGGTGATCTCCTGGGCGCTGCTGCTGGCGCTGCCGCTGATGGTGCCGGTCGTGGCCCTGACCTCGCCGCCGGCATGGAGCAGCGTTGATACGCCCGCCTGGATCGGGCTCGCCTACGTCTCCGTCTTCAGCATGTTCGTCGGCTTCATCTTCTGGTACCGCGGGCTTGCCATTGGCGGCATCGCCCGCGTCGGCCAGTTGCAGCAGCTGCAACCGTTCTTCGGCCTCGCGCTCGCCGGCTTCCTGCTGCACGAGCCGGTCGCCTGGAGCATGATCGCCGCGACCGCGCTCGTCGTCGTCTGCGTCTTCTTCGCGCGGCGGTTCGCCTGAGGCTGAAAGCCTCAGGCCTGTCCCATCACCGTCCGCGTCAGCGCGCTCTTTGCGAACTTCTTCAGCGGCATCGGCTTGCCGAACAGAAAACCCTGCACGAGGTCGAAGCCGAGCTCGTTGGCGGCGACGAGATCGGCGCGGCTCTCGACGCCTTCGGCGATGGCGCCGACACCGTAGCCTTGTGCAAGCTCGACGATGTGGCGGCACACCGTCCGCTTCAGCCGATCATCGCCGCTGCCGGTGACGAAGTGCCGGTCGGCCTGCAGCTTGATGAAGGGGATCTTGCCGAGGTCCATCAGCGAGGGCCAGTTGGCGCCGAGATTGGCGATCGACAGGCCGATATTGTGCAGGCGCACCTCGCGGGCGACCTCGACGAGGTGATCGAGGTCGCGGAACGCCTCCTCGCTGTCGATCTCGATCGTCAGTCCGCCGAAGGCCGGATGCGTCGGCACACGGCGGCAGAGATCGCGCACGGCCTGCGGCTCTTTCAGGTAGGAGGCCGGCAGGTTGATCGAGAGATCGACCGGGCCCTGCCGCTCCAGCAGATAGTGCCAGTCCTGCACGGCGCGCTCGATGACGAATTCCGACAGGTTTCGCAGATGCGGATCGTCCGCTTCGGGAATGAAATAGGCGGGCGGCACCACACCCCAGGTCGGATGCCGCATCCGCACCAGCGCTTCGGCGCCGCTGCGGATCAGCGTCCTCGCGTCGATCTTGGGCTGGTACCACAGCTCGAGCCAGCCGGCATGCAGGGCCTCGCCGACATGCACGGCGGGGCTCGGCGCC
Organism: Bradyrhizobium huanghuaihaiense; assembly: GCF_007830635.1. Taxonomy (GTDB): domain Bacteria; phylum Pseudomonadota; class Alphaproteobacteria; order Rhizobiales; family Xanthobacteraceae; genus Bradyrhizobium; species Bradyrhizobium huanghuaihaiense. The sequence goes on from NZ_VLLA01000001.1 coordinate 842,643, forward strand.
GGCTCCTCCGGCAGCAGCATCGCGACGCGGTCGCGCAGCGTCTCCGCGGCAAAGGGCGTGGTCAGCGGCGGCAGCATCGCAAGACCGTATTCCTCGCCGACCTGCTGTACGGCCCTGACGATGATCGACTCGCGGGCGCCGACGGCGAGAACTTTGCCGTCGAATGACTCGCGCACCAATATCTCCAGGAATTTCCCGGGCTCGATGCCGTCGGCGGAGATGCCGAGCAGGATCAGGTCCGGCAATTCGCGCGTCAGCACGGCTTGCAGCTCGTCCGCGCTGGCGCACTCGCTGGTGACGAAGCCGAGGTCCTCCAGCACTTCGGCGAGGAAGGCGCGCAAATGGCGCTTGCCGTCGGCGACGCAAGCGCGCGGCGTCATCTTTCGCCGCCCGAAGGTTTTGGGCCTTCGTCCGGCGAGCTCAACAATTTCATCGTTCATCGCAAACCACTCCCGTTCCGCGACAGGTGTTAGCGACGGGAGCAGTTTCAAATATGGAGAGCTTCAGCCGATTGTTGAATTATCTGGGTAACGTTAAAGCGCGCACCACGTCTAAAATTGTCTGGATCTCGTTGCAGAAGTTTTTACGTCTGACCGCACATGACGGCAGCGTGACACCGTCATCGCGGAAGAATCTCGAATGATGCGGCCAGTTGCGCGCGCGAGGTCGGTGTCCTGCAATAGGACGGAGCCGTTCGCGTTTTGCCCAATTGAATAACGGCGGTATCAGTTGCCGGTGGCCTTCTCGTGTTGAGCCATCCCGACCGCCTTGTAGTCGTAGGTCGGATAGAACTCGGTGCGGTAGGGACCCCACGCGGTGTCCTCGACGACGCGATTGACCTCGCGCAGCCGCGAGGCCGGCAGGCGCAGCGTGACGACCTGGCCGATGCCCATCATCACGTACCAGCTCACGACCTCAATGCCGGGCGGCGGAAACGCCTTGCGGAAGCCCTGCCTGTCGAGCTGCGCATTCAGTTCGCTCAAGGGGCGGGACTGGTCGTGCTTGAAGAAGATGGTGAGCAGCACCGCATTGTCCGCGGTCGGCGCCGCATCGTCCTGCGGCGGCGACGTCTGTGCCATCGTCGTCGATGTCAGCGCCAGCGCGACCGTCAGCAGGGCAGCCATCGTCAATGTACGTCGGTTCGACCTCATCGCGGATTCCTTCCCATCCTCGTGCGATGGACCGGAGCATAGAAGCGACGCATCCAGCGGGAGAACTCATATTCGCGCGATGCGCGTATGTTCCGCCGTCGCTCGTGACGGTTCTGCGACAATGCGCGCGGGCCAGACGGCGCGTGTGTGAAGCAGATCACATGTGCATTGCTGCAGCTGCGCTAATTGTCCACGTAGCCGGTGGTGGGCTGTCGAGGATTGCAGCTATGTCGATGCGGCGAATGATGTATTGGTGGTTCAGGTTCGTACTGTCAGGGCGGTTTATGGATCGCTTCCTGTGCCTGCCGCGTTAGCCGTGCTGCGCAACATGGTCCTTTGCGGCCGAACCCCGATCTAGGTCTGCCCGATCAATTTGCGAAACGCCGCCGCGCCGTCCTGCACGGCGTCGCGCCCCTTCCAGGCGAGATAGGAAAGCTTGCCGCCGAGCGTGTCGTGACTGCGCAGCCGGCGCGAGCCGAGGATGTGGCCGACATTGGACGGGAAGCGGCTCACCTCGGCGGACACCAGCGCCGCGATCGCGTCCATCAATTGCTGGAGGCGGACGCCCCATTCGCTGGCCTCGATGCCGTCGATGCGGACCTTGAGCGCATATTCGGTGTCGTAGATCTCGGCGAGCAGGTCGCGCGCGACCAGCACCCGGTTGTGCCGGAGCGCGACCCTGAGCGCGAGGCGCTTGTCGTCGAGCCGGTCGAGCACCATGGGCACGACGCAGGCATAGGGCGCGGCGGCGACGTCGGCCGCGGCCTTGCTTGCGGCGGCCTTGGTGGCAAGGTGCACCAATTGCCAGGACGTCTTCAGCCGCCGCGCCACCAGCGCCAGGGCGTAGGGCAGCGCTTCGGGATGTGACTTCCTGAACGCGTCGAGCTGCGCGGTGATCTGGGCCACCTGGCCGTCGTCGAACTTAGCGATCTTCTCGGGCAGCTTTCCGTTGAACTTCGGCAGCGCGTCGCCGGCGCGCAGCACATGCTGCATCTTCCTCACGTCGTCGAAGGCGGTGCGCGATGCTGTGTATTGCGCGAGCTTGCCGCGGGCGAACTCGGCGCTCTCCACTGATGCAAGGGTGTTCTCGAGCACCTTGATGACCTTGGTCTGGAAGCTCGACGCGATCTTCTGCACTTCCTTCGGATTGTTGGCGGTGACCTGGTCGTTGATCGCCTTGATGTAGTCGCGTGCCATGGTCGGCAGCAGGTCGCGGCAGATCCACTCCCAGATCGGGGTCAGGGTGTTGCGCGAGATGCGTCCCGCATTGGCATGCTCGGGCGCGCCGTCGATCAGCAGCAGCTCGAGCGGGGCGAAGAAATAGCGCGAGGGGCTGGTCGCGCGCGCCTGGGTCGATCCGTCCTTGCGAAATTCGGCGCGCAGGCGAGCCTGGACCTCTGCCGAACCGGGCATGTCGATGCCGCACAGCTCAAGTCGCTCGAGCTCGCTGAGCAGACAGCTGCGCGACAGCGGCGTCAGCCTCTGCAGGAATTCCGACAGCCGATCGATCTCGTTCATGGCACGCAATCTTCCGCAACGATTCCAGCAGGCCTACCGGCCCAATGCATGGAGGCATTTGCGCGCTCTCAATTGTGACCTAGAGAAGCAAGTCGCCGTTAATTAATCCGTAAAATCCGGGGGCCTGGGCGTCCGGCCGGGGTGGCGGTTAAGCAGGCTTCGCGTGTTTGCCGGGGATTTGGGCGAAGTTCTCAACCCTTGCATGGTCGAAGCAAGCCTCGCGCAAGCATAAATTGTGCCGATGTCGAGGTTTTAGCGCAAAACTGACAAAATTACCGTAGTCTTACGGAGCAAAAAGTTAACCACAGTTCGGCCCCGGTTCCGCTAAACAGGTCACATGGGGTCACAGAATGATACGGCCGCCGATTCGCGGCCGTCGGAATGGTACGAAAGCAGCACCGCTCCAGCTGAAGAGCTCGATTTCGTCCGCCTGAACGCCGCCCGGGCCAAGGCAGCCGACGAAATGGCGGCGGCCATTGCCCGCGAGCTCAACGGACCCCTGACTGCGCTCCTGCTCTATATGGGCGAGATCAAGCATCACAGCGATCAGCTCGCGCCTGTCACGGCCGACCGTGCCTATCTGCAGCGGGTGGTGGAGAATGCGCTGACGCAGACCGAGCGCGTCTGCGGCCTGGTCAAGCAGCTTGCCGGCCCCCACAAGGGGGCCCCGCCGATTCCGTCCCGGATCGAAGACGCAGAACTGAACGCCCCGCGCGCACAGCAAGCCCAGCGCGTGCCGAGCGCCGAACTGATGGGCCTGTCGGGCCAGAAACGGCTGACCAAGCGCGAGCGCGAGGTGCTCCGCCTGATCAGCGAGGGCTATTCGAACAAGCAGGGTGCGCTTCGGATGCAGATCAGCCCGCGCACCTTCGAGAGCCATCGCGCCGAGGCGATGCGCAAGCTCGGTGCGCGCAACACCGCGGATCTCGTCCGCGCGGCGCTGCTGCATTCGATCGATTGAGGTTCTTGTCCTGCGCCGCCGCCGGCGGTGCGGGGGCGGGAGAAGCCCGATCGCGGTCAGAAATAGTCTTCAGCGAAGGGACGCGCGCGCGATGTGGGCCGCGGCGGCTTGAGGTCTTCCTTCGGCGCATTCGGGATGATCGTGATGGTCCAGCGCGGAGGGCTCGATTCCTGCTCCAGCACCGAGCGTACGAAGCCAGTCACCGTCGACTCGCCGGACTTCACGGTCGCCATCCGACCGTTGAACTGGGCGATGCGGAAGCGACGGACCTCCTTCTGGTCCGCAGTCTCATAGGTGAACATGGAAACCCTCCTGGTTTCCCGCGACTATCGCCACCTATGATTAGCCATCTCTAAAAATCACAAACCGTAGAAGTACGGCGGGTTTAGCGCGGCCCGCGCTAACCTTGCGGCTCCTGTGCGCGCGCGGCGGCGTAGGCGGCATCCATCCGGTCCAGGAGATCGCGGAATTCGGTCTCGCCGAGCGTCTCCGCAGTCTTCTCCAGCCGCAACGCCAGCGCCGCGAGCCTGACATAGCCGAACGTTCCCGCCGCGCTCTTCAGCGAATGCGCCTCGCGCGCGATCTTGCCGTGGTGCTGCCCCAGCGAGAGCGTGCGGAACAGCTGCAGCCGCGCGCAGGTCTCGCTCCAGAACACGGCGCGCACCTCACCGGCGCCGTCCTCGCCGATCTCGTGCACCAGCGCCGCGTACGCGCCCGGCTCGCGCGCAGGCTCGAAATCGAAGGTTCCCTGCACGGGTGCAACAGTCACGTCAAACATGGTCTCGCCCTGGTCACGGTTCGCTGGTCGCGCGGCGCATGCGGCGCGCGGCTCACCCCGTGTCTACGGCATTTGAATTTCAGTTCCGGTAGCGGGACGGAAAATGTTTGCGGGCCGCCGTTAGCCGCAGGTTTACCACGTGCCGCTCAGCGCTGGCCGAGCAGCCGGTCGTACTGGGTCTTCACCGTGCTGTAGCACTCGCACGCCGTCTGGCGCAGGCCGTCCAGGTTCAGGATCTGGATATGCCCGCGGCTGTAGTGGATGAAATTGGCATGCTGCAAGGTGTTGGCGACCAGCGACACGCTGTTGCGCCGCGCGCCGATCATCTGCGCCATCGCCTCCTGGGTCAGCAGCAGCCGGTAGTCGCCCGACAGGTCATGGGTGTGCAACAGGCAGCGCGACAGCCGCGATTCCACGGGATGGGCGGCGTTGCAGCCCGCAGTCTGCTGGACCTGCGCGTAGACCGCCAGCCCGTGGCGCGTGAGAAAGGTGCGCAGGGTCCCGCTCTGGTCGGCCGCGGCGCGCAGCCGGTCGAGATCCATCACGGATGCGGTGCCGGGAACCAGCACGATCGCCGTATTCAGTGCGTAGGCATCGCCCATGGTCGAGAGCGCGCCGAGCACGCTGTCGCGGCCGATCATGGCGACCTGCACATGCTCGCCCTTGGCGAGCTTCACCACCAGCGAGATGACGCCGCGATGGGGAAAGTAGGCGCGCTTGAGCGTCTCGCCGGCCTCGACCAATACGGCCTCGTGCGGCAGCTCGATCGTGCGCAGGTACGGGCGGAGCAGTTCAAAATCGTCCGCCGACAGCGCGGATAGGAAACCATTGGAAGGGCGCACCATCGTTTCCAAAGCTGCCTCCCGTCTCCTGCATCGGTAAGTCGCGGCGAGCGAGATTGCTCCCGACACGGGTAAGTTCCATCATGTTCACGTCGGGATATATTGGCAATTGGGACAAGATGTCCGGGTGCAGCGATCGCGCCCGCGGTGCTGTGTTCACCGCAGCATGCAGATGACGGCACCTGGCTCGCGTCACTGTGGCGCTCCGATCAGGCGCGAATGCGACTTCTTCACCGCCGAATAGCAGTCGCAGGACGTCGCTTTCAGCGCGGGCAGATCGATGATTTCGATCTGTCCGCGGGTGTAGCGAATGATGCCGGCCCGCTGCATCGCATGCGCGACCAGGGAAATGGCATTGCGCCGCACCCCCATCATCTGCGCCAGCGCTTCCTGCGTCAGCGGGAGGCTTGCGCCGTCGGACAGATCGCGGGCTCGCAGCAGCCAGCGCGCCAGCCGTGCCTCGACCGGATGCCGCGTATTGCAGAGCAACGATTGCTGCGCATGCGCAAGCAGGATCTGCTCATGACGCATGATCAATCCTCGAAACCGGAGGCTTGCGGCGGCGATCATCCGGCATGCCGCGATTTCCAGCGTGGAAGCAGTGCCGGGGAAGAGTACGACCGCGTCCGTCGGTGCGATGCCGTCAGCAAGCGCCGCGCCGCCGCCGACCACGCTGTCGCGTCCCAGCATCGCGACCTCGATGGTCTGTCCTTCGGACAAGCTCACCGAGATCGAGATGGAACCGCCGTGGGGGAAGTAGACGTGTCTCAGCGCAGCGCCGGCCTCGCCCAGGACAGATTCTCTGACCATTTCAACGGTTGCCAGATGGGGGCGCAGCCGATCGAAATCTGCGGCGTCGAGCATCTGCAGCAACTGATTGGGCGGGCGGCCGCTCGCGGTCATGCAGGATCAATCCCAAAGCGTTCAAGCTACGATCGGAGCCGCGTCCAGTTGCACGGCGGATAAATCCTATTCTAGAGGTTGTGGACGTGTCCATATACCCGTTAGGGGGCAGACACGCCGGCGCGGTTGCGGCGGAAATAAGAGTTGCGTGCTGATTCGCGCACGCGGCTGGCGTGCAATCCAATGTCGCCAGCCGGGAAGAACCGGCAGGGGGCCTTGATGAGCCGGAAGCTTTCGGTCGGCGGCAGACATTGCGTTGCCAATGCCATCGGACGTCGGCGATCCGCGCAGCTTCCCTTGCCCACCAACCTACATCACGCGTCAGCGATTGCTTCGCGCCATTCAGTGACGCCGCCACATATTTCGCGTCCGTCGTCGCCTTTTTCCTGACTCCGCCACCGGCGTTCGCAACCGTCAATATTTCGATCCAAACCAGAGGAGAACGGTGTTCCCCACGGTTCAATTCTTGAATCGCCGAAACGGGAAATCCAAACGGGGACAGAAGGTCTGCGCCATATTCTCGTTGTCGACGACGACCCGATGGTGTGCATGGCCATCGAGGTCTATCTCCAGCGAAACGATTTTCGGGTGACGATTGCCGACGGAGGCGAAGCAGGGCTGCGGGCTCTCGAACACGAACAGTTCGATCTGATGATCATCGACATCTTCATGCCGCATATGCGCGGTTTCGAATCGATCAGGGTCTTCCACGAGCGCGCACCCGTCATTCCGCTGATCGCGATGTCCGGCTACGCATTCGCCGATCTGAATTCACCTGCGCCCGATTTCCTCCGGATGGCGCTCGAGCTCGGCGCGGCACGCTGTCTGCGCCAAGCCGTTCACGCCGCACGCGCTGCTCGCCGCCATCAACGATTGCCTCGCGGAGCACCGTCCCGACGATGTCGCCGCGGCCGCGCGCCTCGGTTAGCGCTGCACCGGTGGCATCGCGGGCGAGGTAAGCGTTCGTTGACTCTAAATGCGGATCCTGCGGAGTCCAGCCGGTCACGACGCGATCGCCACCTGAGCACGCGCGGTCGCCGGCGATTTCACGCTCGCTGTGCCTATCGTCCTTCAAGAGCAGGACTTTTTCGCGCGCGTCGTCCTACCTGTACGGACATGTTTACCCGACGTTAATCGTCGTCACGGCGCGCTGCCGGTTTTGCCGAAAAGCGCTGCCGCATGCGGTCGAACCGCAAACTTGTCTTCAATATCCGTATTAGCACGGAGGATGAAATTAACGGGACCGTGAAAGGGGTTGTCTAACGATCTAAAGCGAAGACTTCCGCCGATTCCAGGCGCGGCGCGGGTGTCGAAGTCCAGTTCAGTAAGGCGTACTCCATGGATGATCTGTTGCGGGAGTTTTTGACGGAGACCAGCGAGAGCCTGGACACCGTCGACAATCAGCTGGTGAAGTTCGAGCAGGAGCCGAACAACGCCAAGATCCTGGATAACATCTTCCGCCTGGTCCACACCATCAAGGGCACCTGCGGCTTCCTCGGCCTGCCGCGGCTCGAAGCGCTGGCGCATGCCGGCGAGACGCTGATGGGCAAATTCCGCGACGGCATGCCGGTGACCGCCGAGGCGGTGACGGTGATCCTGTCCTCGATCGACCGCATCAAGGAGATTCTGGCCGGGCTCGAGGCGACCGAAGCCGAGCCCGAAGGCACCGACCGCGACCTCATCGACAAGCTGGAAGCGAT
>NZ_VLLA01000002.1 GCF_007830635.1 Bradyrhizobium huanghuaihaiense
TTCTTCGGTCCTTTGCTATAAGGGCGGACATATTTGGCCGGCATCAACCTGGCATCGTGACCTAGCGATGCGAGTTTGCGGCTCAAATGATGTGCGCCGACGCAGGCTTCCATGCCGATCAGGCAAGGCTGCATATTGGCGAGCCGCGCCTCCACCTGGCCACGCGACCACTTTTGCCGCAGCACGATGGCGCCGCGCGTATCGTGGCCCACGACGTGGAACGAGTTTTTGCCGATATCGATGCCGATCACGGCGATCGCAGTACTGGGTGTCTGGGACATGGCGTGCTCCTTGTCTTGGCGCCCCTGGCCAGCTTATCGCTGGCGGGGCAGGAGCACGGCCGGACCATCCCATTAGCCGAGATCGGCGAGCACAAGGTAGTGCGCTATTTGGTCGGTCCTCCCGGTGGTCGAATGAGGACATCAGATGGTGGACGTCTGCGTTTGGGCCCATCGAAAAGCTTTCTTCAGAAATCGCTTGTGGGGGATCCGCACCCGCGCACGCAACAAGGCGGCGATGACGTCGTGTTCGATTTCTCCAAAAGGGTACGGCACGCCGTCACGTCGGATGACGTCGGGGACGCTCAGCGGCCATGGACCCGTCCTAAAGTGCGCCCAGGAAGCACTGCCATTTCAAGAGTTTGACGCAGAATGCGCTGTACGACTGCGAGCACATGGTATTCAATCCCTGGACCTGTCTGCCTGGGCGCGGGCCGCTCGGCAGCGTCAACTGGATGCGGCTCGCCGTCTATCTTGCCTCGCGGCAGGTACGGCGAAAAGTGAACTTGGTGGGTCATGAGCAGCGAGCCGAAGCCCGATCGTTTGGGCGGACTTCAGCGGACACAGGGGCCGCCGAATGTCGAGAATGAGGCTCCGCATGCCGAACGCCGCCAGCTCACCGTGACATTTATCGATATCGTCGGTTCGACACCCCTGAGCGAGCGGATCGATCCCGAGGAGTTCTTCGCGATTATCAGAACTTACCGCGATATCTGCGACGAGCAGATTCGCCGCTACGGCGGTCATATCGCCAGAATGATTGGTGACGGGTTGCTCGCATTCTTTGGCGTCCCGCAAGCCCATGAAAATGATCCTGAGCGCGCGGTCCGCGCCTCTCTGGCGATTGCCGCGGCGATCAAGGAACACAAGTTTCTGCTGTCGGACGGCAGCTTCGTTCGCCTGGGCGTGCGCATCGGGGTCAACACCGGGGTCGTCGTCGTCGGCAGCGTGCCCGGCGAGCCCCCCGATCGACGGGAAGTGTTCGGCAGTACGGCGCATGTCGCTGCCCGCCTGCAAGGACTCGCGAGTGAGAACGGTATCGTAGTCGGCTCGAGCACTTACGATCTGACCCGCAGAACCTTCAGCTATGCGCCGCTTGGCCGACAAGCTCTCAAGGGCGTGGAGGAGCCGGTCGAGGCTTGGCGTGCAGAGGCGCTTGGGTCAAACGAAAGCAGGTTCGACCGCGCGCGGAGGTCGCCTCTTGCCCCGATGATAAACCGAACCAGCGAAAGTGCGTTACTTGCCGAGATGTGGCAGCAGACTCTCGCCGGCTCGGGGCAAGTTGGCGTCATTTCCGGCGAGCCCGGCATCGGCAAGTCACGTTTGATCCGCCAGTTCCGCAGTTCGCTCGGTGCGTCTCCGCGTGATGTTCTGTCGCTGCAATGTTCGCCGTTCCACATCAACACGCCGCTTGCCCCGGAAATCGAGCGCCTCATACGCGCGACCGGCATCCACGAGACCGACAACGCGGAACTCGCGCTGGCAAAACTGCAATCGCTGTTGGCGAGCACCGTCACCGATCTCAAGCAGGCGCTTCGTTACTACGGGGCGGTGCTATCGATCCCCGCATGCGCGGGATACGAGCCCGCGGATTTCGGATCTCCCCTGGAGCGCGAGCGAGCGTTTCAGGTGTTCGTCGACGCTCTTGTCGCCGCCTCGCGCAAGCAGCCGATCCTCGGGATCGTCGAGGACGTCCAGTGGATGGACCCGACCACCATCGAACTGCTGGTACGCGTGATGGCTCGCTGTCCTGGCGAGCGGATCATGGTCCTGATCACGCATCGCGATGATTACAAGGCCGACTGGTTGTCAAGCACGGCAATTAGACGGGTCCCCCTCCGGAAGCTAGCAGCGCATGAATGCGAGCAGATGGTCGCAGCCGTCGCGGGCAGCGATTTCGTGCCGCGCCAGATTACCAGCCAGATCGTGGAAAGGACCGACGGCGTGCCACTCTTTGTCGAGGAGTTCACGCGGGCCGTCGTCGATGCCGGTGCGGTCCCGCTGGCCGCCGAAAGCCCTGCGCCGAAGTTGCCGGAACCCCTGGTGCCGTCAAGTATTCACGATTCCCTGATGGAGCGCCTTGATCGTCTCGGTCCTGCCAAGCGCGTCGCCCAGATCGCCTCCGTTTTCGGAAGGCGTTTCGACTATGAAGGCATTTTCAACGTGTTTCCGGATAAGAGCCAAACGCTGCCACAGGCGTTGCGAGCTCTCGAGAGAGCGGGGATCGTGTATCGCAGCAAGGAACCTCAAGGCGAGGTCTTCACGTTCAAACATGCGATGATACAGGAAGTCGCCTACTCCTCGTTGCTCATGGAGGAAAGGCGTGAACTCCATGCGCGCGTGGCATCGTGGCTGCTCCAAGAAGCCTCCATTGAAGAAAGCGGCCAGCCGGCGGTATTAGGCTATCATTATGCGCGCGCAGGCAACGTTCCGGAGGCGATCGAGGCCTGGCTCCAGGCTGGCAAATCCGCGCTGCGCAGATCTGCCACCAAGGAAGCCGTGGCTCACCTTCGCGAAGGCCTCTCGCTGATATCCAAGATGCCGGCGTCGCCACGGCGCTTCGAGGCTGAAATCGGACTGCAATCCAATCTGGCGATGGCGTACACGGCCAACGCCGGATGGTCCGACCCGAACGTCTATGGCCCCTACAGTCGTGCACTCGAGCTTTGCGCGAGCCATGGCACCATTCGCGAGAAGGCGACGGTGCTGTGGGGAAGTACCATAGCCAAGCTGGTCAACTGCGAGCTCGCCAAGGGCCTCGAACACGCGGAAAATTTCGTCCGGCGGGCAGAAGAGTGGCGCAACGACGAGGCCGCCCTCATGGCCTACACCGCCGCCGTGATCGCCAATTTCTTCCTCGGTCGTTTGCAGCAGGCGAGTGAGCTCGCGGCTCTGGTCAGCGCTCGCTACAATCCGCGCGAGCACGGCAAGCTGGTCCAGATCTATCAGCATGATCCATTGATTGTATCGCTCGTCTATTCCGGACACATTGAATGGCTGTTGGGCCGGCCCGGCCGGGCCAGAGAGTGCTGCGTGACGGCGCGGCAGCTTGCGAACGAGATCGGACATCCGTTCATGGTGGCTTTTGCCTCCATTCTCGGCGTCGCCGATCACTGGTATGAGGGTGACCTTGCGGAGAACCTTGCCAGCGTGAAGCGTGGTCTGAAGGTCGCTGACGAGTATGGCTATCCGATGTACCGGGTCATCGGTCCATTGTGGGCAACCGCAGCGTTGGCGGCACGAGGCCCCGCGCCGGACGTGCTCGAGCAGCTATGCGGCCTGCTTGATAAGCTGCCCGCCGAGAGCCGGTGCATCCAGATGCCGCTCTATCGAATTCTGCTTGCCACGGAATTCGGACGGATCGGGCAGATGGGCAGGGCTCGAAACTTCGCTGCCTCGGCTGAGGCCCTGGTGAAGCAAACCGGCGAGCGCTGGGCTGCTCCCGAGATTTACCGGATCCACGGCTCGCTGCTGTGTCGCGATCCATCGCGGGACGACCGGGCCGCCATGCGCTTGTTCAAGCGCTCGCTTGCCTCTGCCAGGAAGCTCGGGGCGGTCGGTTGGGAATTGCGCACGGCGATCAGCATCGCGCGCCTGGTCAGCGCAGGCGAGAGCGCATCCGGACGCACTGAGGCACGAGACCTGCTAATATCGACCCGGGCGAAATTCGCATCCGCGGAAACTTCCCGCGATCTGCGCGAGGCCGATGATCTGGTGAGAGTGTTGAACTAGTGTTGGCGCCTGAGATCGGACCGTTGGAGCCGGTGATGCGCAGAGCCTGGAGGCCAAGATTCAGCCAATCGCAGGACATAGCCTCGAACTTGGCGCCGACGCACAAAGTTAGTCGATGAAGCGCCGCGCAATTCGAATCGAATTGCAAGGTTCGACTCCCGATGGTACTCGCGCGCACTGATAAAGTGATCGGCTGAGTGCGTATCTTGTTGCGCTGCATGAGTCGGGATGTGGCCCTTGGCTGACTTCCGTTCCTCGCCTGGCACGGTCCGCTTCAGAGAGCTGAGCCGACCATCGTCGTGGAGCTGCCGAGGGCAGCCTTTGACCCAAGCGGACCTTGCAGGGCCAGTTAAATTCGGTCGGCGATCGTCAGGCACTTGGCTTGCTGCCGATGAGGCATCCAGGGCCACGCCAATGTGTGCTCGTTAGTCTTCCGATTTGATCGAGGCACTGCTCTTGCGCAACGCCTCTAGTGCGATGCGGGTGTGGTGGACAGCTTCTTGGCTGCCGGCCTTTTCGAGCGCTTCGAGAGCCCAGATCAAATACTGCATCGCGGTTTCGGCGTCAGCATTCGGGTTCGTGGTGGTCATGCAACCAGTTCGTAGCGCATTCCATTCTGTTCGTCCCCGGCATCCGCGCATGGACAGCATGCAACTGCGATCGGCCGATGAGTGCAAAAGTGAACAGTCCTTGGATTGTGGAAGCAAGCAGCCGGTCAGTGGCCCGAGGCTGCCTCTCGGCGCTCGTCCATGCGTCGGGTGTCGGGTGTAGACGGGAAGCGGCTTGCAGGGATCTCGGGAAATTCACCGCGAACTCTAAGGGTATGATCGGATCATCATTCGGAGCGCTGAAGTTATAGTCGACCCTGGTCTTGGCGCCTTTCCAACTCAAGTGGAGCACGGGTGAGCACTCACCCAACGAGTAATACAGGAGGACTCCGATGCGCCGTATTCTGTTTGCTGCGGTTTCCGCCATTTTGATCTTGGTCACGGTCGGATCGCTCTCGCCCGCAGTCGCAGATCGCTACTGCCTGCAAGGCCGCCGCTGGGGCCATCCCGGCAACTGCCAGTTCGAGACTCTCCAGCAGTGCAGGGCAGCTGCCGCCGGCACCCATGCGTCCTGCGGGATCAATCCGCGCTATGCATTCGGACGCTCGCGGCAGGGCAGACAGTAATCGAGCGCCGCGCGGGCTCGTGGTCCTTGGTGGACTTGCGTCAGTTTCGGCGGAGGTACTTCTCTTGCGCGAAAGTCGCGCAGGCGGTGCAGCGATGCGCTGCCCCTGTGATCGACGAAGGGCGTGATGTCGCCTGTTGGCCCAGAGCAGGCAAGCTCGTAGGATGGGTAGAGCACTTGCGAAACCATCAGCTCCATGTCGGATGCTGCGGATGGGTTTCGCTGCGCTCTACCCATCCTACGGGCCTGCTCCCCGGTAACCACTGGCGGCTTACATTCCGCGGATCACGCGTCGTCGAATACGCCATCCGCATCTGCAAAATCGGTCTCGCAGAAACGAGCCTTAAGCTTTTAGATCCGTGATCCTCATAATTGCGACCACGTTTCCGTCATTGTACGCCTGCTCTTTCGTGTCCTTGTTGCAGGTCCAGACAAAGTTCTTCTTGCCCGTAAAGACCTTTCCTTCCTGATCGAGCCGAAGCTCCCCTTCGGTGATGTGGCAAACCATGGCATTCATCATCGGGGGGCCCATGGTCTTCGACCCCGGCTGCATGATGACGTCGCGCATCGAGACGGTCTTGAAACCGGGGATGAGGGACGGTGTCTCGCCCTCGTATTCGCGCACCACCACTCCTGGCCACGGCGTCGTATCCTTGTAGCCCGCAGTTTGAGCGGAGGCGGGCTTCATCACGGCTGCGGCAGCCGCTGCCAACCCGATTCCCAATGCAGACCTTCGATTGATCTTGCTCATCGCTTTCTCCTGAAGTTACTGCAACGCCGCCGCAAAAGCGGCTCACGCATTCGTGGACTGTGAATGGTCATGCGAGACCGAAAAGGGGCGGTCTCTCAAGGATGCGTACCTGCCGACAGCATTAGCTCTGCTCGTTCGTCCCGAACGGCGACTTCGGCACATCCCGCTTCAACGGCGACTGCATTCTACGCCACCTGAGATGCTTGAGAAACAGGAGGTTTCGTCTAAAGACCAGATTGGCATACCGTCAAGGGCGGAGGACTGCGGCTCCAGGGAATGCCCGGAGTTGGGCTGAGCTGAACAGCGCAGAGCCCGTTGGATGGGTAGAGCCCTTGCGAAACGATTTACGTCGGCCGTATCGATGGGTTTCGCTGCGCTCTACCCATCCTACGCGCGCTGAGGTTTGCGGCGAGCCAAGCGCCAATTTGGCGCCCCTTCCCAGCCTGGAACTTTGCCGATGCTTTGTCGTTCCCGGTGAGCGGGCGCAAATGTAGGCGGAAGCCATGAAATGGATGCTTGTGGTCCTGGTTGGCGGCGTCTCGCCCGTCAATACCGATCTGGTGTTCGACAAGTTCAGCGAATGCCTCGCCGCTGAGGAACAGATGCAGCAGCACTACGCCGATGCGTTCGACGCGTGGGATCGTATGGCTGCGACCAGAATTGACCGGCGCAGGGACTACAAGAAAGCGCGCGAGATTGAGGCCAAACGGCTGTTGGGCAACGTGGGGACGTGTGTCCCGCATGGTGGCGGTGAGCAGCAGCCCGTTACCTCGCAGCAGCAGCCTCCCGCCACACCATCGCAACAGCCTGCTACGCCATCCCCCTCGCAGCCGGTGCCGCGAACTTAGCAGCAGTGATGGACTGACACCTCGGACGCCAGACGTCGAAGGTCTCATCGTACTACTTATCGCCAGCCGGCGCGCCGCGTCAGGCGGCGCGCTGGTTGCGTCGCGAGGGGAGATCCGGGCACAGCACGAGCTTGCCCTCGAGACCGCCAGCCTCGAGGCGGCGGTGAGCATCGGCCACCTCCTCGAAGGAGATCCGCCCGGCGATGCGCGGCCGGATGGCACCACTTGCCAGAAGCTCGAACAGTTGCTCCAGGTCCTCCTTGAACCAGGCGGGATGTCGCGCCCGCATGGCATTGACCGAGTAAAAGCGGGCTCGCTTGCCGCCGGGCAACAATCTCCACAAGTACAGGCGCGCGATCTCCATCACGATAGGAAGCATTCGACGCTGTGCCTGCACGCTCGCAGAGAAGCCGATGGCGCACAGCAGGCCACCTGGCTTGAGCGCTGCGTATGAGCGGCGATAGCCGTCTTCGCCGACGCCGTCGACGATGACGTCGAACCCGCCCGGCAGAATCCGCGTGAAGTCCTCGTGCTGGTAGTCGATCGGCGCTGCCCCCAGGTTTTGGACGAGCGCCATGTGCTCGCTGCGGACAGTGCCCCACAGCTCGAGGCCGGCCAGTCTCCCGAGCACGAGCAGCGCCTGGCCGACCGCGCCGGCGGCTCCGTGAACGAGAACGCGCTGGCCCTGCTGGACCTTGGCCGCGCGGTGCAGAAGCTGGTAAGCGGTCGTCCAGCTCAAGATCAGCGCGGCCGCTTCAGCGGCGTCCACGCCCACCGGCACGCGGGTCAAGTCGTTCGCGCGAAGCGTGCGATACTCGGCGTTCGACCCGACCACCGTCATGTCGGCCACGCGGTCGCCGATCTGAAAGTCGTGCACGCCTTCGCCGAGCTGATCGATGACGCCTACTACGTCGTAGCCCATCACGAACGGCGGCCGGAGGCGCATCGTTTGCGGGTAGAGATGCCGCCTGATCAACACCTCGGTGTAGTTGAGGCTCGACGCGAGGACGCGAACGCGCACCTCGCCGCGGCCAGCGGTCGGCAGGCGAGCGTCGACGATCTCCAGTGCCTCGGGATCACCGAAGCGGCTGACCTGAACAACCCGATTGCGCTGCTCCATCATGGGCGATCTCCACGCAATACCGTCATTCAGCGCAAGGGCGGCAGACTGCCGTCCGGCTCGAAAAATTGAATTGATCCAGATCAAGCTTGAGCGTGCACCGCTTGGAATTCTCCTCGTGCCAAATGACCAGCCGGGTCATTTGGCGCCATCATTCATATTTTTTTATTGGAGGAGAAAATGCCTGCAGTCATTATGCAGTTCGTTTCGCATCCAAGACCCGGTAGCGATCTTGCGACCGTCCTACAGCTGGCAAAAGAGGGTGCGACACTCTGGAAGAAACACGGGGCCGATGTCAGCTATTGGTCGGTGATCGGCGGCGAGGTCGGAAACTATGCCTTCGTTGCTCGCTTCGATAGCGTGGAAGCTTATGGTCGTACCTTGGCGTCGCTGGGCGCCGATCCGGCTTTCGTTGAATTTCAAGCCAAGCGGCTGAAGGCCGGGCAATCGGATTGGGTGCGCTCCAACGTGGCCATCCAGGTTGATCTCTGACGGAGCGCCTTCTCTCCCGCGTGCGAGACCGCCTTCGGGCGGTCTCTTGCTGTGCGGCCGATGTCGCCTGCTGGGCATTGAAGTCAAGGACATATTGAAGGCGTCCACCGCTGGCGGAGGTCGGCATCATCCGGGCGATCGTATGCCTCGCGGGTCGGTATCCCGGTGCGAGGCCACATAGTCGATCTCGCCATACGTAATGCCGATGTCCTTCAGCTCCCGATCACTCAGGCTGCAAAGATCGCGCCGCAGCCGCTCCCATTTGCGCCACTCTTGAAAAGCCGTCCAACAATTCTTGAAGGCGCTGACACTGCGCCGCTGCGATACGTCCGTCTGGACCAAGCCCGTTGTCTGGTAAATCGTGCTCATGGCAGCATCCTCGGGTGCCTGTTTCCACCCCGGACAAGCTGCCAGGATCCGGCCCAGCACGCTTGACCGGCAACTTACATTTTCCTCACCGCCAGCTTATTCTTGCGATTTCCACCGGGGCCAAAGCGCTGGCCGGTGACCGGGACCTCTGAATTCAGGGAGTTTCGCAGCTTGCGCTATCTCTTCGAGGACTACGCATTGGATCCCGACCGTCGCGAGCTGTATCGCGGCGCGAATGTCGTCCCCGTGGCGCCGCAAGTCTTTGACCTGCTGGACTACCTCATCCGCAACCGGGAGCGGGTCGTCAGCAAGGACGACCTCATCAACGCCATCTGGAATGGGCGCAGCGTCTCGGATGCGGCGTTGACGACGCGCCTGAACGTTGCCCGGAGCGCGGTGAGCGACACCGGAGAAGAGCAGCGTCTGATCAAGACGTTGCCGCGGAAGGGCTTCCGTTTCATCGGACCAGTGCGGGAGGAAGGGCGCGATGGTCGGGTGCTCGCCGACAGCGGGGGCGAACCAGAAAAACCTGCCCTCGCGCTCCCCGATAAACCCTCGATCGCCGTGCTCCCGTTTGCCAATTTGAGCTCCGATCCGGAGCAGGAGTATTTCGCAGATGGCGTCGTGGAGGATATCACGATGGCGCTGTCTCTCTTTCGCTGGCTGTTTGTGATCGCACGCAATTCGAGCTTCACCTACAAGGGCCGGGCCGTGGACGTGAAGCAGGTCGGCCGCGAGCTTGGCGTGCGCTACGTGCTCGAAGGCAGCGTGCGCAAAGCCGGAAACCGCATTCGTATCGCGGGTCAGCTGATCGATGCCGAAACTGGAGCGCATCTCTGGGCGGACCGCTTCGAAGGGCCGATCGAGGACATGTTCGATCTGCAGGACGACGTGACGTCCAGCGTCGTGGGCGCAATCGCCCCGAAGCTGCAGCATGAGGAGATCAAGCGGGCCAGGCGCAAGCCGACCGAAAATCTGGATGCGTACGACTATTACCTGCGCGGGCTGGCGAAAGCGCGTTGGACCAAGGGCGCGAACAGCGAGGCGCTCCAGCTCTTTTACAAGGCGATCGAGCTGGACCCTCATCTTGCCTGTGCCTATGGGATGGCCGCCTGGTGCCATGTTCGGCGCAAGGCGCTCGGTTGCATGAACGATCAAGCGCTGGAAAGTGCGGAGGCCACGCGGCTGGCTCGGAAGGCCGTGGATCTGGGGGCGGATGATCCATTCGCGCTATGTATGGGTGGATACGCACTCGCGTTTCTGGCCCATGAGTTCGATGACGCCGCGGCCTTCATGGATCGGGCACTGGCCGTCAATCCAAACCTGGCCAGAGCCTGGATGCTCAGTGCCTGGTTGCGCGTCTGGAGAGGCGAGCCGGACCTCGCGCTCGAGCACGCTGCGCATGCCATGCGCCTGAGCCCGCGCGATCCGTCCATGTACTACACCACGTACGGAGCCATGGCCTATGCTCATTTCCTGGCGAGCCGCTACGATCTTGCGTTGGCATGCGCCGAACAGGCCGTGCGCGACAATCCGGGTTTTCTGCTGTCGACCTGCATCTCCGCAGCCAGCAATGCGATCGCCGGACGGCGTGAGCAGGCGCAAAGGGCCATGTCACGTGCGCTCGAATTCAATCCCGATCTGCACCTCTCCAACCTAAGAGATTTGGCGCCATTTCGCAGGATGGAGGATTTCGCGATCTTCGCCAGGGCGCTCCGTGACGCGGGCCTGCCGGAGTGACGCGCTCTGCCGCACGCGGCAGGGCGACGGCCATCAACCTGGCCGGCTTGTGTGACTGATATCACTTACGCCGCGCTTGCCTTTCATCAGGCTCCGCATAGGCTGCGCACATATATTCGGGGCTGCAATGGGCGCTTTTCGCTGGTTTTCATTGATCTTTTTCATCTGGCTTGGTTGCGGTCCGGCCCATGCCGAGCGCCGGGTTGCGCTGGTGATCGGCAATTCCGCCTACAAGAGCGTGGCGAAGCTCGCCAACCCCGCGAACGATGCCGTCCTGGTCGGCGGCATGTTCAGGAAGGCCGGGTTCGACTGGATCGATACCCGGACCGATCTCAATGCCGCGGAGATGCGAAAAGCGTTGCGTGAATTCGGCGCGCGGGCCCGAGACGCCGAGGTTGCCGTCATCTACTACGCAGGGCACGGCATCGAGCTGGACGGGACCAACTACCTGATCCCGATCGACGCGGCGCTGGAGACGGACAGTGACGTTCTCGACGAGACCGTGGGGCTCGACCGTGCGCTGTTTGCCGTCGAGCCGGCCAAGCAGCTTCGGCTCATCATTCTGGATGCGTGCCGCGACAATCCCTTCGCCAAGACCATGAAGCGGACCGTGGCGGCCCGCGCCATCGGACGCGGCCTTGCCAAGGTCGAGCCGACCAGCCCGAACACGATGATCGCTTATGCAGCGAAGGCGGGTTCGACGGCCTCCGACGGCGATTCCAGGAACAGCCCGTTTGCAGCGGCCCTCGTCGAGCGGCTGCCGACCCCCGGCCTCGATCTGCGCAAGGCCTTTGGTTTCGTCCGCGACGATGTGCTCAAGACCACCGGCTACAAGCAGGAGCCTTATGTCTACGGCTCCCTTGGCGGAGATGACGTGCCGCTGGTCGCGGCGAAGCCGGTCGTCACCGCGCCGCAGGCAAATCCGCAGGACGCGGTGCGTCGCGATTACGAGCTGGCGCTCCAGATCGGCACGAGGGAAGTCTGGACCGCGTTCCTGGCTGAATATCCCGAAGGCTTCTACGCCAGCCTCGCCAAGGGCCAGCTCAACCGGATCGCGGCCGAGGAGACGCGCGCGGCGGCCGCGGAGAAGGCGCGGCGGGCCGAGGACGAGAAGGCTCGGCTCGCAGCGGATCGGGCGCAGAAGGCAGAGCAGGACAAGGCCGCCGCTGCGGCGAAGGCCGCCGAGGATGCGCGGATCGCCGCGGAGAAGGCCAAGCAGATCGAGGAGGCCAGGGCTGCCGCGGCAGAGCAACGTCGCAAGGAGGCGGAAGCCGCGGTGGCAAAGGCTTTGGCCGACAAGGCGGCTGCGGAGAAAGCGCTCGCCGACAAGATCGCCAATGAGAAGGCCGCTGCCGAAATGGCCGCCAGGGAAGCGGCCGCGAAGAAGGCGCAGGACGGCGGCGAGCTGAAGGTCGCGGCCGTTGCGCCGACGTCGTCACAGCCGAGCCTGTCGCCGCAAGAGGCGGCGAAGGCGGTGCAGTCGGAATTGCGGCGGGTCGGATGCCTCTCCGCACCTGCCGACGGCGACTGGAAGGTGTCCTCGCAGCGATCGCTCGCGATGTTCAACAAGTATGCGGGCACCAGGCTCGACCCGACCGCCGCCGGCCTCGACGCGCTGGACGCGATCAAGGCGAAGCCCGGCCGGGTTTGTCCCCTGGTCTGCGACCGCGGTTTCAGGGCCGACGGCGATGCTTGCGTCAAGATCGCCTGCCGTGCCGGCTACCGCGTCAATGACGACAACGAGTGCGAGAAGATCCAGGACAAAAAACCAACTGCGAGCCGCGAGCAGTCCAGGGCACGCGATGCCGAGCGCAAGAGCGACGAGGCTGCACCCGCCAAGCAGCAATCATCCGGCCAGATGATTTGCAATCAGGCCGGCTGTCGTCCCGTCGCTCGCGGGTGCAGGCTCGTCGCCGACACCTCCGCCGGCATCGGCAACGCCGCCGGGATCAACGGACGAACGCGCGAAGTGTGCAACTGATGCGGCGACGGGGCGTTCTCAGATCTGACGAGAGCAGCAAGATAGAGTCGAGCGCTACGTAACCGTGCGAGTTCGCAGGACGGGGAGGGCGCCTGCGGAACACATCACGTTGAAGCTATCGATGGGTTTCGCTGCGCGCGGTCTGTCCTGCCCGCTGAGCGATGAAGGCCCCGGAAGCCTCCGCCAAGGACTCGAAGAGGGGCTGGTCCAACTGCCGTCGTCCTGGCTTGAAATTCCGGTTTCGGAGACCGAAATTCGATCCGGCCGCACGCTCCCCGTTTGAATTTCGAACGGACGGCAAACAGGCTTGCGCGGCCAACACTTCAATGACTGCAAGCGCTTAAATCCAGAAATCCGGTCTGGCACGCAATCTGCGTTTCTCCCCTTGCGTCTCCCACGCTCTGCGGCGGGGAGCAGAACAAGTCTGACATTGGGAGGGAAGCCATGAGTGAGTCCAAGAGTAACGGCGCGGGCAGGCACGAAAGCCTCGACGCAGTGGTGATCGGCACGGGCGTTGCCGGCCTCTACCAGCTCTACAAGCTGCGCGACGAGCAGGGCCTGAGGGTCAAGGCCGTCGATACGGCCACTGGCGTCGGCGGCACCTGGTACTGGAATCGCTATCCCGGAGCGCGCTTCGACTCCGAGGCCTATATCTACCAGTATCTGTTCTCGGAGGAGCTCTACAAGGGCTGGAGCTGGAGCGAGCGTTTCCCCGGCCAGCCAGAGATCGAAAAGTGGCTCAACTACGTCGCCGACAAGCTCGATCTGCGCAAGGACATCCGGTTCTCGACGACGATCACGAGTGCCGTCTTCAACGAGGCAACGCAGCGCTGGACGATCACGACCGACAAGGGCGACACCATCGATGCGCAGTTCCTGATCACCTGCTGCGGCATGCTGTCCGCACCGCTGACCTCGGTGTTTCCCGGACAGGAGACGTTCAAGGGCGTGCTCGTCCACACCGGCCGCTATCCGAAGGAGAAGCTCGACCTTGCCGGCAAGCGCGTCGCCGTGGTCGGCAACGGCGCCACGGGCATTCAGGTGATCCAGACCATCGCCGGCGAGGTCGGCAGCCTGAAGGTGTTTGTGCGCACGCCGCAATACATCATTCCGATGAAGAACCCGAAATACGGGCCGACGGAGGTCGAGGCCTACAAGGCGCGGTTCGAGGAATTCCGAAAGACCCTGCCTCGCTCGTTCACCGGCTTCGAATACGACTTCACCAACGGCGCCTGGAAGGATCTCACGCCGGAGCAGCGTCACACCGTGCTGGAGAAGATCTGGGATGAAGGTTCGCTGCGGCTGTGGCTCGCCTCATTCGTCGAAATGTTCTTCGAGGAGGATGTCAGCGAGGAGATCTCCGAGTTCGTTCGCAAGAAGATGCGCGCGCGCCTGAAGGACCCCAAGCTCTGCGAGGCGCTGATCCCGACCGATTACGGCTTCGGCACGCATCGTGTCCCGCTCGAGACCAACTATCTGGAGGCTTTTCACCAGGCGAACGTCGAGCTGGTCAGCGTCAAGAACAACCCGATCAAGCGGATCACGCCGCAAGGTATCGAGCTCAGCGACGGAACTTCGTATGGGCTGGACGTGATCATTCTTGCGACGGGCTTCGATGCCGGCTCGGGCGCGCTCACCCGCATCGATATCCGCGGGCGCGACGGCCGCTCCCTGAAGGACGAATGGAGCCGCGATATCCGCACCACGATGGGACTGCAGGTCCATGGCTATCCCAACATGTTCACGACCGGAGCGCCGCTGGCGCCCTCGACGGCGCTTTGCAACATGACGACATGCCTTCAGCAGCAGGTCGAATGGATCAGCGACTGTATCGCCTATCTCAAGAAGAATCACCTGAGCGTCATCGAGCCCACCAAGGAGACGCAGGACGCCTGGGTCGCGCATCACGACGAGATCGCGAACACGACCCTCGTGACCAAGACGAACTCCTGGTACATGGGCTCGAACGTCGAGGGGAAGCCGCGCCGTCTGCTCTCCTATATCGGTGGGGTCGGGACCTACCGCCAGAAGTGCGATGAAGTCGCCTCTTCGGCCTATCCCGGCTTTGCCAAGCAGTGAACGACGCAAGGGGCACGCGAACGCGGCCCCTTCTTTTTCGCAATCCCAAAATTCGACGGAGGAAACACATGTGCAGAGAATTTGCCGTAGACGCCGACGCAATCCTCAACGAGACCGTTGCGACGGGGACAGGTGTCCCGGGCGTCGTCGCCATGGTGACTGATCGCAACGGCAATATCTATGAAGGTGCTGCCGGCAAGCGTCGGACCGACCGGCCGGAGGCGATGACGACGGATACGAACTTTGCGATCTTCTCGACCACCAAGGCGATCACCGGCACCGCCGCTCTTCAACTGATCGAAGAGGGCCGGCTCGACCTCGATGCCCCAGCGAAGAGATATGCGCCCGACATCGGCAAGCTGCAGGTGATCGACGGCTTCGACGCCGACGGCCGGCCGAAGCTTCGCGCGCCGAAGCGCGACGTGACGACACGCATGCTGCTGCTGCACACCGGCGGCTTCGGCTACGACTTCTTCAACGAGAACTATCTGCGCCTGGCGACCGACCACGGACAGCCGAGTGTCATCACCTCGTCGAAGGCTGCGATCATGACGCCGCTTCTGTTCGATCCCGGTTCGAAATGGGAGTACGGCACGAACATCGATTGGGTCGGGCAGGTCGTCGAGGGCATCACCGGCAAACGGCTCGGCGACGTCTTCACTGATCGCATCTTCAAGCCGCTCGGCATGGCGAACACGACGTTCGAGATCAACGACACGGTGCGCAGCAAGCTCGCCGGCGTGCACGCCCGCAACGCCGACGGCTCCCTCACGCCGATGGACTTCGAATTGCCGTCAAATCCGGAGGTCCATATGGGGGGACATGGCCTCTACAGCACGGTCGGCGACTACATGCGCTTCATTCGGATGTGGCTGAACGACGGGAATGGCCCGCACGGCCGGGTGCTCAAGGCGGAAACCGTGAGGATGGCGGAAAAGAACCATCTCGGCGATCTCAAGATCACGGCATTGCCGGGGGTGATCAAGTCGCTCTCCAATGATGCCGAGTTCTTCCCGGGCCAGTCGAAATCCTGGTCGTTCACGTTCATGGTCAATGACGAGGAGGCCCCGACGGGGCGGCCGGCCGGAGCGCTCGGCTGGGCTGGCCTCGCAAACCTGTTCTACTGGATCGACCGGCAGAACGGCTTCGGCGGCTATTGGGCAACCCAGATCCTGCCGTTTGGCGATCCGGCTTCGTTCACCGGGTATTTGCGCTTCGAGACGGCCTTCTATGACACCCTGCACCGCCGCAAGGCAGCGTAGGGACCTGGCAGGTCAGGACATCAGGCGCGCCTTTCGGCTTCACGGCTTTCGCAGTGCGGCCGGAGGCGCGCCAAAGTTGCGCCGCGATCCGATTGTCAGTTGCGCGTTGGCATGGAATGATCTCAAGATCGGCCGATCAAGCTCGGGGTCCCTCAACAACAAGAAGATCTTGGACCACTCAGCGCGTCAAAGGAGGAAGCGTGTTGGGTCAGACGCCAGAGGAAGCTTTTGCGAATCCAGGCATTGAACGCGACGTCCTGACGAGCTGGGAGCACTTCCTGTCCGGGACCGGCGCCGGCGGCCGGGTCGTTCGGCCCGCGATCAACGATTCCTGGCTGCGGAGCCGGAAATCGGCCGTGGACTATCGACGCAGCCAGGCTCCAATGCCGATGAACGACGAACGGCTGCACTGCCTGCTCGACAAGCGCACCCGCCTGGTCCACGCCGGCGCCTCGACCATGGCCCTGGCGCGCGACTACATGCGCGAAACAGGCACGGTCATGGTCCTGACCGACGTCGACGGCATCGTGTTGCGCCTGGAAGGCGATACCAAGCTCGCGCTGCGCAATGCCGTGGAGAAGACGCACCTGCTGCCCGGCAGCAATTGGAGCGAGGCGACCTGCGGCACCAACGCGATCGGCACGGCGCTGGAAACCGGCCAGGCCATCCAGGTGCATGCCACCGAACATTTTTGCTCGGGCATCCAGCGCTGGACTTGCTCGGCTTCCGTCGTCCACGATCCCATCGACGGCGCGGTCATCGGAGCCATCGACATTTCCGGGCTGTCGGATTCCTATGGACGACAGGCACTCGCATTGGCGATCTCGGCGGCTGCGCGCATCGAGGCGCATCTGCTCCAGATGGAGCTGGACGCCCGTTACCGGCTTCTCGATCAATGCTTTTGGATGCTGCCTCCTTCGGACCGCCACCATGCCGTGCTGTTCGATAGCGCCGGGCGGCCCTTCAAGGCGAATGGCGAGATGGCGCAGATCTTACGCGACCTCGGTGCGCCGCAGAGCCAGTCGAATTTCCCGCTCCTTGGAAGCAGCGAGGATCGTCCCGGGACCAATCTGCGGCCGGCCTGGATCAAGGAAGAATGGCTGAGACCGGTGGCCTATCAGGGCGAACATCTTGGAACGGTCATGGTGGCGCCGAAGCCAGGGGTTTCGAGCAGATCCGTTTTTCCATCCGCTCAAGGTGAAGCCAAGGCATTCACCAACATCATCCATGCAGACCCCAAGATGCACGCGGTGCTCGAAAAATGCCGCCGTGTCGGCACGACCGCAGCTCCCGTCCTGTTGCTTGGTGAGACCGGTGTCGGCAAGGAGGTTTTCGCTCAAGCCATTCATTCGGCGTCTCCGCGCCGCGGCGGCCCGTTGGTCGTCGTGAATTGTGGCTCCGTCTCGCGCGAGCTGCTGGCGAGCGAGCTGTTCGGCTATGTCGACGGCGCGTTCACTGGCGCACGGCGTGGCGGCATGGCCGGAAAGATCGAGGCTGCGTCCCGCGGCACCCTTTTCCTCGACGAAATCGGCGAATTGCCGCTCGATCTCCAGCCCATGTTGCTGCGGGCTCTGGAGAATGGCGAGATCAGCCGGGTCGGCGACACCGTGGCCCGCAAGGTGGACTTTCGCCTCGTCGCCGCGACCAACCGCGATCTGCAAGCCGAGGTTGACGCCCAGCGCTTCCGCAGGGATCTGTACTACCGTCTCGCGGTCGTGCCCGTCGTCATACCGCCGCTGCGGGAGCGCTGCGATGACATTCCGCTGCTGGTCGATTATTTCGTCGCCCAGGCAAGGTCACGCTACGGCCTTGCCGATCGCCGTTTTGCGCCGGAGGTGCTCGAGCGCCTGCGCCGGTATGGCTGGCCCGGCAACGTTCGCGAACTACGAAACTTGATCGAGAGCCTGATGCTGACCAGTGACGGCGACCCAATCGAACCGTCGGATCTGCCTGACAGCATCCGGCGGACGGAAGATGCATGCGAACCGGGCCTGTCTCTGGCTGAGTCAGCCGAACGTGACTTGATATCGCGCACGCTGCGGTCGTGTAGCGGCAATGTGACGGCGACCGCGTCCGCGCTCGGTCTCGCCAAAAGCACTGTCTATGCAAAGCTGCATCGTTACAACATCCGCTTGGACCCGAGCTCTGCAAACCCCGCACGTTGATGTCGCCGCAACGTCCGCCGCGGCGTCGGGCGTTGCGCGCCTAAAACTGATACCTCCGTAAGCCCCCATCCACCGGGATCACCGTGCCCGTGATGTAGCGCGCCACCGGCGAGGCCAGGAACACCGCGAGTGCGGCGAGGTCCTCCGGCTCGCCCCAATAGCCGACCGGGATCTCCTCTTCCGCAAAGCGCTCGCGATAGTCAGGCGGATAGTTGCGGCGGATCTGCTCGCTCATGATCCGGCCGGGCGGGATGCAGTTGATGGTGATGCCGTGCTCGCCGATCTCGCGCGACAGGCCCTTGGCCCAGGCGTGCACGGCGGCCTTCGCGGCGAAGGCGGCGTTGAGGCCTTCGGGCTCTGACTTGCCGGTGATGTTGACAATGCGGCCCCATTTGCGCGCGATCATCTGCGGCAGCAGCGCATGCGCGATGCGACGGTAGCTGGTGAAGTTCAGCGCGATCGCCTCGTCCCATTTGCTGTCGGGCGCATCGACGGGCAGGGGACGGCTGCCGCCGGCATTGTTGACGAGGATGTCGACATGGCCGAGCTCCCTCACCGCGAAGGCGGCGATCCTCTCGGCCGCGTCGCTGGTCATCACATCCTGCTCGAACGGCGTGATCAGCCCGGAGCCAACTTCCTTCACCAGCTCGGCGAGCAGGTCGGTGCGTCGCGCCACGCCTAGGACACGGACGCCTTCGGCGGCGAGGCCCTTGGCGATGGCGCGGCCGATGCCGATGCTCGCACCCGTGACGACAGCGGTTTTCGATTTGAGCCCGAGGTCCATGGTCGCACGCCCTCTTGTCTGTTTTTTGCTTGTTCGTTTCCCGCCCTGTCCCCGCCGGGTCATTTGCCCGACCGGGACGAGCAGTGGTAACCAAGAGCCTCTGTAAAGGAAACACGAAAAAGAAAAAGGCGTTGAGCGATGGTCTGGGATCCGCAGCAATACCTGAAATTCTCCGGCCACCGGCTGCGGCCTGCCGTCGATCTGTTGATGCGGATTCCGGATTTCGCGCCGCGCGAGATCGCCGATCTCGGGGCGGGCGCGGGCAACGTCACCAAGCTCATCAAGGAGCGCTGGCCGGATGCGACCGTGACTGGCGTCGAGGGTTCGGCCGAGATGGTTGCCGCCGGCCGCAAGGCGGCGCCTGACGTGGAGTGGTCACATGAAGACCTCGGCCAGTGGCGCCCGACGAAGCCATATGACTTGATCTATTCCAATGCCGCACTGCACTGGCTGCCCAATCATGCGGCACTGTTTGCGTCGGTGATGGAGAAGGTGAAGCCCGGCGGCATGCTCGCGGTGCAGATGCCGCGCAATTTTCTCGCGCCCTCGCACGTGCTGATCGGCGAAACCGCGCTTGATGGTCCCTGGCGCTCCAAGGTCGAGCATCTCGTCACGCCGCCGCCGGTCGAAGGGCCGGCCTTCTATCACGATCTGCTGGCTCCGATGTCCGCCAATATCGACATCTGGGAGACCGAATATCTGCAGGTGCTCGAAGGCGAGAATCCCGTGAAGGAGTGGACCAAGGGGACGTGGCTGACGCGCTATCTCGACGTCCTGCAGGGCGACGAGAAGGCCGCGTTCGAGGCGGCGTATGGGATGCGGGTCGCGAAGGCGTATCCGAAGAATGCGGCGGGGCAGACGCTGTTCCCGTTCCGGCGTCTGTTCATCGTTGCCCAGCGCAAGAGCTGATGGCATTGCCGCAATGCGGCATAAAGTTCGCTTCGTCGTAGCGGAGCGGGTGCCGGGTTGCGCATGCAGCTCTCGTCAAGATAGCTTGGCCGCAGAAAATTGGGCTTAGGTCTAGTTGTTCGGGTGGCGGATTGCTGCCACTACTGACGTGCCAAACCGGACTGCAAAACAAAAAAGACCCGGTTTTAGAGGTTGTTGGGAGGTTCTTCATGCGCAAGCTGCTCCTTGCGGTCGCCGCCGCGGCCGTTCTCACGGCGCCTGCGATGGCCGAGGCCCAGAGCCCCGTCGTCATCAAGTTCAGCCACGTCGTCGCCAACGACACGCCGAAGGGCAAGGGCGCGCTGAAGTTCAAGGAGCTCGCCGAGAAGTACACGGACGGCAAGGTCAAGATCGAGGTCTATCCGAACTCCTCGCTCTACAAGGACAAGGAGGAAATCGAGGCGCTGCAGCTCGGCTCGGTGCAGATGCTGGCCCCCTCGACCGCGAAGTTTGCGCCGCTCGGCATCAAGGAATTCGAGGCGCTCGACCTGCCCTGGCTGTTCAAGGACGATGCGACCTATTCCAACGCGATGAAGGGTACGGTCGGAAAATGGCTGTTCCAGAAGCTCGAGACCAAAGGCATCACCGGGCTCGCTTACTGGGACAACGGTTTCCACATGGTGTCGTCGAACCGTGCGCTGACGAAGCCCGAGGATTTCAAGGGCCTGAAATTCCGCATCTCCGGCTCGAAGATCGCCGACCAGTATTTCCGCTTGATGGGTTCGATCCCGCAGATCATGGCGTTCTCCGAAGTCTACCAGGCGCTGCAGACCGGCGTCGTCGACGGCTGCGAGAACACCGCGTCGAACTACCTGACGCAGAAGTTCTACGAAGTGCAGAAAGACATCACCGTGTCCTATCATGCGCATCTGCAATACGCCGTGATCGTCAACTCGAAGTTCTGGTCCGGCCTGCCGCCTGATATCCGCGCGCAGCTCGAAAAGGCGATGGTTGAGGCGACCGACTACACCAACCTGATCGCGCACCAGGAGAACGAGGACGCGCTGGCCGAGATCAAGAAGACCGGCAAGACCACGCTGCATTATCTGACCGATGCCGACCGCAAGGCGTGGCAGGAGGCGATGCAGCCGACTTATAAGTGGGCAAAGGGCCGCGTCGGGCAGGAAGTGCTCGATCTCGTTGCCAAGGAACTCGACGTCAAGATGAACTGACGCGGTTTCCGGAGAGGACAATACCGACGGTCGGGAGTGCAGGCACTTCCGGCCGTTTCGTATCGATAGGGGGACTTTGATTTGCTTCGCGTGCTCAACCAGGCGCTCAACCATCTCGAAGAGTGGTTGATCGCGACGCTGATTGCGGCTGCAACCGGCCTGATCTTCATCGCTGTCGTGCACCGCTATGGCGCGGGCGAATCGATTGCCCTCTCCAGGTGGGCGGCCGCGCACGGGATGACCTGGCTGGCGTCGCTGTCGATGGCGGTGTTCACCTTCCTGTCCGAGCTCGACCTGTCCTGGGCGCAGGAGCTCTGCATCTACATGTTCATCTGGATGGCGAAGTTCGGCGCGGCCTATGGCGTGCGCACCGGCATCCATGTCGGCGTCGATCTGCTCGTCAACCGCCTGCCCGAGCATTCGCGCAAGCACGTGATCCTGTTCGCGCTGCTGTGCGGGGCGCTGTTCACCGGCATGATCGCGGCCTTCGGTACTTCCTTCGTGCGCGAGATGTTCCACACCGGCCAGCAGTCCAACGATCTGGAAGCGCCGATGTGGTTCGTGTATCTCGCGATCCCGCTCGGCTCCGGCCTGATGTGCTTCCGCTTCCTCCAGGTCTCCTGGTTCTACTACTGGACCGGCGAGCTGCCGCACCATGACGAGACCCATGTCGAGGGCGTGCAGGCGGACGCCTCGCCCGCACTGCATCCGCAGCCCGCCGGCGCCGCGACGAAGGCTGCCGCGAGAAAGGTGTCGCCGCTCGGCGTCATCCTGATCATGGCGCCGGTGCTGATCTTCGCGATGTGCCTTGCCGAAAAGTTCGGCGTGGTGGTGCTGCCGCACTGGATGCGCGCCGCGACCGTGTTCGCTCTGCTGATCGCGCTGATGCTGACCGGCATCCCGGTCTCGATCGCGCTCGGCCTCACCGTGATGACGTTCCTGTTCACGCTGACCACGGTGCCGATCGAAGCGGTCTCGATGAAGCTGTTCACCGGCATCGAAGGCTTCGAGATCATGGCGATCCCGTTCTTCATTCTGGCGGGAAATTTCCTCACCCATGGCGGCGTCGCGCGCCGCATGATCAATTTCGCGACCTCGCTGATCGGTCACTGGTATGGCGGCCTCGGGCTTGCCGGCATCGTCGCCTGCGCCATGTTTGCGCTGGTGTGCGGCTCGAGCGTCGCGACGGTGGCCGCGATCGGCGCCATCGTGCTGCCCGAGATGGTGCGGCACGGCTATCCGATGCGCTTCGGCGCCGGCATCATCACGGTGGCGGGCTCGCTCGGCATCCTGATGCTGCCCTCGATCCCGAAGATCGTCTACGCGGTCTCGACCAACACCTCGATCGGCGCGCTGTTCGTCGCCGGTCTGCTCCCCGGCATCATGCTGACGACCATGCTCTGCATCGTCACCTGGTGGATCGCGCGGCAGCGTGATTATCCGCGCCTCGCCAAGGCGAGCTGGGGCGACACCGTCCGCACCTTCCGCGAGAGCATCTGGGGCCTGATGCTGGTGGTCATCATCATCGGCGGCATCTATAGCGGCCTGTTCACCGCGACCGAGGCGGCCGCGATGGCCGCGGTCTACTCCTTCGTCATCGCGGTCTTCGTCTACAAGGCGATCAAGATTGCCGACGTGCCGCGGGTGCTGCTGCGCGCCGCCAACACCAGCGCGATGCTGCTCTACATCGTCACCAACGCGGTTCTGTTCTCCTTCGTGCTCTCCAACGAGAACCTGCCGGCGACGCTCGCCGACTGGATCGCGGCGCAGAATCTCGGCTGGGTCGGCTTCCTGCTGGTGGTCAACATCCTCCTGCTGCTCGCCGGCAACTTCATGGAGCCGAACTCGATCATCCTGATCATGGCGCCGATCCTGGCGCCGGCGGCCAAGAAGCTCGGCATCGACCTCGTGCATTTCGGCATCGTCATGGACGTCAACATGGAGGTCGGCCTCTGCCATCCGCCTGTCGGCCTCAATCTCTATGTCGCGTCCATGATCGCGCGCATGCGCATCACGGATCTGGCGGTTGCGGTGATGCCATGGCTGATCACCATGCTCGGTTTCCTCGTCATCGTGACGTATTGGCCCGATCTGACGCTGTGGCTGCCGCGGGTGCTGGGGATGCACCAGTGAGGGCGTGCGGGGCCCGACGTCTTACCCTCCCCTGGAGGGGGAGGGTCGATCGCGCGTAGCGCGAGCGGGGTGGGGTGATCTCTCCACTCGGGCACCGCATCGGTGGAGAGACTGTCACCCCACCCCGTCTCTCATCTTCGCTACGCTCAGATGCGAGCCGACCCTCCCCCTCCAGGGGAGGGTAAGAGTAGCGTCACGCCAGCTACACGGCGCTCACGATGGCAATCGGCTGTGAGATAGGCTTAGATGGCTCCAACCAGAGCGGGGAAGGAGCCAGCCGATGACCGAGATTTCGAACGAGCCCAAGGTCGCAACACCATCCGTCATCGCGCAGCATGATGCCATGCTGAACGCGCTGCCGTTTTCCGACACGCAGGATTTCGACGATGCCGCGCGCGGCTTTCTCGGCACCATCGACAACGCGGAGATCACGAACGCGCAGGGGCGGATGGTCTGGAGCCTGAAGCCCTACGGCTTCCTGTCGGAAGAAGCGGCGCCGCCCACGGTCAATCCGAGCCTGTGGCGGCAGGCGCGGCTCAATATGCATCATGGGCTGTTCGAGGTGGTGCCCGGCGTCTACCAGGTGCGCGGGCTCGACATCGCCAACATGACGCTGATCGAGGGCGACAGCGGCGTCATCGTCGTGGACACGCTGACCTCGATCGAAGGCGCGCGCGCCGCGCTCGATCTCTACTTCAGGCATCGGGGCCCGAAGCCGGTCGCGGCCGTCATCTTCACGCACACCCACACCGATCACTGGGGCGGCGCGCGCGGCGTGCTGGAGGAGGACGCGCTCGCCACCGGCAGCGTGCCGATCATCGCGCCGAACCTGTTCATGGAGCATGCGGTCTCCGAGAACATCATCGCGGGACCTGCGATGCTGCGCCGGGCGCAATATCAGTTCGGCCCGTTCCTCGCCAAGGGGGCGCGGGGGCAGGTCGACAACGGGCTCGGCAAGTCGATGGCGGCAGGCGGGGTTGCGCTGCTGCGCCCGACGGATCTGATCATGGCGACCGGCGACAAGCGCGTGATCGACGGCGTCGAGTTCGAATTCCAGATGGCGCCGAACAGCGAAGCGCCGGCGGAGATGCATTTCTTCATCCCGCGCTACAAGCTCTTGAACTTGGCTGAGAACTGCACCCACAATTTCCACAATCTGCTGCCGTTCCGCGGCGCCGACGTGCGCGATGCGCTGGCGTGGTCGAAATATCTGGGCGAGGCTTTGCAGCTGTGGGACGGCAAGGCGGAGGCGATGTGCGGCCAGCACCACTGGCCGGTGTGGGGAGCTGAGCGCATCGGCACGATGATCCGGCAGCAGCGCGATCTCTACAAATTCGCGCATGACCAGACCATTCGGCTGATGAACCATGGCCTCAACGCCGCCGAGATCGCCGAGACCATCCAGCTGCCGAAGAGCCTCGAGGGCGCCTGGCATGGCCGCGGCTATTACGGCCACATCCGGCACAATGTGAAGGCGATCTACCAAAAGTATCTCGGCTGGTACGACGCCAATCCGGTCAATCTCGATCCGCTGCCGCCGGTGGAGTCGGGCAAGAAGTACGTCGAGTATATGGGCGGCGCGGACGCCATCCTGGCGCGGGCGCGCGCGGATTTTGACAAGGGCGAATTTCGCTTCGTGGCGCAGGCGCTCGGCCATCTCGTCTTCGCCGAGCCCGACAATGCGGCGGCGCGTCACCTGCTGGCCGATACGCTGGAGCAGCTCGGCTATGCCGCCGAGAGCTCGACCTGGCGTAACGCCTATCTGTTCGGCGCGCAGGAATTGCGCCAGGGCATGCCCAAAACCCCGCCGCGCCCGCCGATGCCGCGCGAGACGCTGGCGGCACTGCGCACCTCGCAGCTCTGGGACGTGCTCGGCATCCGCCTCAACGGCCCCAAGGCGGAAGGCAAGCACATCGTGCTGAACTGGAGCTTTTCCGACACCGGCGAGACCTTCGTGCTCAATCTGGAGAATTCGGCGCTGACCTACACCGAGGGCGTGCAGGCGGAAGCCGCGGACGCCAGCTTCACGCTGGCGCGCGCGACGCTGGACGAGGTGATCGCGAAGCTGACGAGCTTTCCGGAGGCGGTCGCGGCCGGCAAGGTCAAGCTGTCGGGCAATCCGATGAAGCTCGCCGAGCTGATGGGCCTGATGGACGAGTTTCCGAGGATGTTCGAGATTGTGGAGCCGAAGCGGGTGGTGGTGGGGTAGGGCTCTTGTGCCCCGGACGCAGCGCAGCGCTTCTTCAGCGGTGCGCTGCAGAGCCGGGGCCCATGTTTTCCGAGAGCGTCTCTGCCGCGTGGGTCCCGGCTCTGCGCCGCAGCGCGTCCGGGACACGAGAGCGGCGAATGCCTTACTCCGCGCTGCTGACCAGCTTGATCCGCGGCGCTTGCTCCTCGGTCAGGCTGCGATAGGCGGCGAGATAGTCCAGTGCCATACGCCGCGCGGTGAAGCGGGTCTCGAACTGCTTGCGGATCGCGGCGCGGTTCAGTTGCGGAAGGCGCTTGACGACGCCGGCGGCGCTGATGACGTCCTCGACCACGAAGCCGGTCAGGCCCTCGTCGATGATCTCAGGCACCGAGCCGCGGTTGAAGGCGATCACCGGCGTTCCGCAGGCCATGGCCTCGATCAT
The DNA here is from genome assembly GCF_007830635.1 of Bradyrhizobium huanghuaihaiense. Classification (GTDB taxonomy): domain Bacteria; phylum Pseudomonadota; class Alphaproteobacteria; order Rhizobiales; family Xanthobacteraceae; genus Bradyrhizobium; species Bradyrhizobium huanghuaihaiense. Next base: position 25,658 of record NZ_VLLA01000002.1, read on the forward strand.
CACGAGGCCGAACGGCTCCGGCCAATCGATCGGCAGCAGAAGTGCAAGCGCGCCGCTCAGGAAGTCGGACTTCTCGTGATCGCTGATCTCACCGATGAACTCCACCAGCGGATTGTTCTCGATCATCGGCTTGATCAGTTCGTCATAGTAATCCTGGTCGGCGCGATCGACCTTGGCCGCAATCTTCAGCGGGATGCCGCAATGGGTCGCGATCTTGATGGCGCGGTCGACGCCTTTCTCCGGCGCGATGCGGCCGAGCACGGCGAGGTATTCCTGCTTCACCGGTTTCGGCATCAGCAGGTTCTCCGGCAAGCCGTGGTGGATCGTCGTCACCCAATTCGCCTGCGGCACCGGCCGCCGCTGTGCGTTCGAGATCGAGATCACCGGCATCTTGGAGAAGGTGTTGAAGACGGGCTGATGCTCCGGCAGGTCGAGCCGGCCGTGCAGCGTGGTCACGAACGGCGTCGGCTGACGGTAGAACAGCGACCACGGATAGTAGTCGAGATGGAAGTGGAGGAAGTCGAACTCCTCGTCGTCACATTTCTGCCGCACGCGCTCCAGGAGCACCATGTGCAGCGCGTTGGGATCTCGTACGGAACCGTCGAGGCGAAGCGCCCGCGGCCATAATGCATCGAGCTTTGCAGATGTCTGCGAGTCGCCACTGGCGAACAGCGTCACGTCATGCCCCAGGGCCACCAACTCTTCCGTCAACCAATGCACCACCCGCTCAGTGCCGCCATACAGCTTGGGTGGAACAGCCTCCGTCAACGGAGCTACCTGCGCGATGCGCATCTCACCATCTCCTCTGCGATCATGAATGTTGAAACCCCCACCTATGCGGCACTGGCAATGCCAGCCAAGGGAACGTTCCCGCAGTTGCGAAGTTCCTTCTCCCGAACGTTACTTATTCGACACGTTGGGAATGGTCGCGATGCTGCCATCACATCTTCGCAGATCGTCCGCATCCGCATGTCGTGATCACCGCGCCCGGGAACCGGGACGGAGCGGTCGATGTTCAATCGATCAACACCAAAATCGAAAATCACGATGGGGCGACAGCCATATGGATCAGCTTTCTGGATACGCGCGCAGACCATTTGCCTTTGTCTTGCGCTATCTCCGGCGTCGCCTCACATCACATCTGGTGATCCTGACCGCCGTCGTGGCGGCCGTTGCCTGCTCCGTGGGCACGCAGTACGGCGTCAAATCCCTGGTCGACAGTTTGTCGGCGGGAACTGCGCATGGTGGCAGAGTATGGCTGGCATTCATTCTGCTCATGTCACTGATCGCCGCCGACAACTTCCTGTGGCGGATCGCGAGCTGGACGGCGAGCTTCACCTTCGTTCGCGTCACCGGCGATCTCAGGCGTGACATCTTTCGCCATCTGACCGGGCACGCGCCGAGCTATTTCTCCGATCGCATGCCCGGCATGCTGACGAGCCGTATCACCGCGACCTCGAATGCGGTGTTCACGGTCGAGAACATGTTCGTCTGGAATGTCCTGCCGCCGTGCATTGCCACAATTGCGGCAATCATGCTGATTGGAACCGTCAGTCCCTATATGGCGCTCGGCCTGATCGTGATCGCCGGCGGTATGGTGATCGCGATGTTCCATTTGGCTGCCGCCGGCAAGCCGCTACACGACGACTTCGCCGACAAGGCCGCTGTCGTCGACGGCGAGATGATCGACGTCATCAGCAACATGCCGCTGGTCCGTGCCTTCTGCGGCATCAGCCATGAGCACGAACGGTTCGATGCGACCGTCAATCGCGAGCTCACCGCGCGCGGCCGCAGCCTGCGCTATCTCGAGAAGCTGCGGCTGACCCATGCCGGCGTGACCGTGCTCCTGACGGTGGCGCTGATGGCCTGGGCCATCACGCTCTGGCAGCAGGGCGAGGCGACCACCGGCGACGTCGTCCTGGTCTGCACGCTCGGCCTCTCCATCCTCAATGCGACGCGTGATCTGGCGGTGGCGCTGGTCGACGTCACCCAGCACGTCGCCCGCCTCACCGAGGCGATTGCGACACTGCTGGTGCCGCACGAATTGCGCGACCATCCCGAGGCCGAACCCCTGGTCAAGAGCGGCGCCGCGATCGCATTCAACAACGTCACCTTCGGCTATCCCGGGGGTGAGAAGATCTTCGAGCGCTTCAGCCTGCGGCTGCAGCCCGGCCAGCGCGTTGGTCTCGTCGGCCATTCCGGCGGCGGCAAGTCGACGCTGTTTACCCTGCTTCAGCGCTTCTACGATGTCGACGAGGGCAGCGTCACCATCGACGGTCAGGACATCTCCAAGGTGATCCAGCTGAGCCTGCGCGAGGCGATCTCGGTGGTGCCGCAAGATATTTCCTTGTTTCATCGCTCGATCCGCGAGAATATCCGCTATGGGCGGCCGAACGCGACCGACGACGAGGTGCTGCGCGCGGCGATTGCGGCGCGCTGCGACTTCGTCGAGAGCCTGCCTGAGGGCCTCGACACCATGGTCGGCGACCGCGGTGTCAAGATGTCCGGCGGCCAGCGCCAGCGCATTGCCATCGCGCGCGCCTTCCTGAAGGACGCGCCGATCCTGCTGCTCGACGAGGCCACGGCCGCGCTCGACAGCGAGTCCGAGGAGGCGATCCGCGAGGCGCTGACACGCCTGATGCGCGGCCGCACCGTGGTTGCGATCGCGCATCGCCTGGCGACGCTGCGCAATTTCGATCGCGTGGTGGTGCTCAAGGCCGGCAGGATCATCGAGGACGGCGCGCCCGACCGGCTGATGCAGGGCCACGGCCCCTACCGTGAGCTGGTGACGCAGGAGATGAGCCGGCTCGCGAAAGTCGCCGCGTAAGGCCGACAGTCGCGTTCGCGTTGGTTGCGTCTCGAAACAAGCGCAGGGGAGCAGCTCATGGCAGGCGAAGTCATCACCAAGTTCGTCTCAGTGACGCGGACCGTGGAGCAGGTCGTCGAGCAGCCCTTCTATATCCCGATGACGGGGCCGTCGGCGCGCCCGCGACGCTCGCTCAAGCACGATGACACCTTCATCGTGCTTGACAGTCATGGCGACATCGGCGCATCGGCCGGCGGGCCGGACGGGCTGTTTCACCACGACACCCGCTATCTCGCGCGGCTCGAGCTCGTGCTCGACGATCTCCAGCCCCTGCTGCTCGGCTCCAACCTGCGCGACGACAATTCGGCGCTGACCGTCGATCTCACCAACCCCGACATCTACCGCGAGGGCAGCCTCGTGCTGCAAAAGGACCTGCTGCACATCGTGCGCACGGTGTTCCTGTGGCGCGGCACGGCCTATCAGCGCATCGGCGTGCAGAACCACGGCGACCGGCCTGCCGGCTTCGAGCTGACGCTGCTGTTCGACAACGACTTCGCCGATCTGTTCGAGGTCCGCGGCGAGCGGCGGCCGCGCCGCGGGACGGGTACGAGCCGGCTGCTCGGGCCGACCGACGTGCTGTTCGAATATCGCGGGCTCGACGATCGCGAGCGCACCACCGGCCTGCATTTCGATCCGCGTCCGACGCGGCTCTCGGTCAATGCCGCCACCTGGCAGCTCGAGCTGGATCCGCACCAGTCGAAATCGCTGTTCGTGGCAGCGTTGTGCAACCGGCCGGTCACCGAGAAGCCGGCGCGCTTCTTCAGGGGCCTGCTCGCACACCGCCGCGAGATGCGGCAATCGACCATGGGCGCGGCCAGCATCGAGACCTCCAACAACATCTTCAACGAGGTGCTGTGCCAGGCCATGGCCGACCTCAACATGCTGATGACGGAGACGCCGCAGGGCCGCTATCCCTATGCCGGCATTCCCTGGTACTCGACGACCTTCGGGCGCGACGGACTGATCACCGCGCTGCAGATGCTGTGGATCGATCCGCGGATCGCCAAGGGCGTGCTGAGACGGCTCTCGCATTTCCAGGCCAAGGCGATCGATCCACTGGCCGATGCCGCGCCCGGCAAGATCCTGCACGAGATGCGCGGCGGAGAGATGGCGGCGCTGCGCGAGGTGCCGTTCGCGCAATATTACGGCAGCGTCGATTCGACCGCGCTGTTCGTGCTGCTCGCCGGAAGCTATTTCGAGCGCACCGGTGACGAGAAGACGTTGATCGAGCTGTGGCCCGCGATCGAGGCGGGGCTCGCCTGGATCGACGGTCCCGGCGATCCCGACCACGACGGCTTCGTCGAATACCAGCGCGCGACGGAGAAGGGGCTCGCCAACCAGGGCTGGAAGGATTCCTACGACGCCATCTTCCATGCCGACGGCCAGCTCGCGGAAGGCAATATCGCGCTCGCGGAGGTCCAGGGCTACGTCTATATGGCAAAGCAGCTGGCGGCGCGCTGCGCGCTGCGCCTCGGCAAGCCGGACCTCGTGCGCAAGTTCGAGGCCGAGGCCAAGGCACTGGCCGAGCGCTTCGAGCAGGCGTTCTGGTGCGAGGAGCTCGGCACCTACGCCCTGGCCCTCGACGGCAAGAAGCGGCCCTGCAAGGTGCGGACCTCCAATGCCGGGCAAGTGCTGTTCAGCGGCATGATCCGGGAGGACCGCGCCCGTCTCGTCGCCGCCGACCTGATGCGGCCGCATTTCTTCTCGGGCTGGGGTATCCGCACCGTCGCCGTCGGCGAGGTGCGCTACAACCCGATGTCCTATCACGACGGATCGATCTGGCCGCACGACAACGCGCTGATCGCGCTTGGGCTCGCGCGCTACGGCCTCAAGCATTCGGTGGCGCATGTCTTCAAGGGGCTGTTCGATGCCGCCACCTATATGGACCTGCGCCGGCTGCCCGAATTGTTCTGCGGCTTCCGGCGCGAGAAGCGGCGCGGCCCGACGCTCTATCCGGTCGCCTGCGCGCCGCAGGCCTGGGCCAGCGCGACGCCGTTCACGCTGCTGGAGGCGGCGCTGGGCATCGAGTTCGACGTGGCGCGCGGCGAGATTCGCCTGCGCAATCCGCATCTGCCGGCGTTCCTGAACGAGGTCATCCTGCGCGATCTGCGCCTCGGCGATTCCAGCGTGGATCTACGCGTCAGCCGCCACGGCGACGACGTGGCGCTGGAGGTGTTGCGCACGCGCGGCCAGATCCAGGTGTCGATCGTGCTGGCGCGCTAGCGGCGCGCCGTGAGGAGGGTGTTATGCGTGCGATCGGAGCGCTAACCCGAGCGCTAACCTTGGGCGTGGCCGTCGTGGCGGGCCTGGCGGTCGCCGCCACGCGCGCCGCCGACGGGCCGCCCGCGGGCCAGACTGAAGCGAATGCGCCGCCGACGGCCCAGCCGCCGGCCTCGACCGTTCCCGTCACGCCGAAGGACGCCGCGCCGCCGCCGTCGGTCACCATCATCGGCGCGAGCGATGCACATGGCGTGCTCGGCCGCGACGTGCGCAGCGCCGCCGACGAGGACATGGGCCGCATCGTCGATGTCATCGTCGACCGGGACGGGCACGTGCGCGCGGCGGTGATCGATTTCGGCGGGTTCCTCGGCGTCGGCAGCCGCAAGATCGTGGTGGACTGGAACGCGATGCGGTTCGGCAAGATTGCCAACAAGAAGGACAGCATCACGCTGGAACTGACCAAGGCGCAGGTCGCGGCTGCGCCGGAATACAAGGAAGACACGCCGATGGTCGTGCTCGGCGCGTCCGGCAGCCTTCAACCGCTGCAAGCGATCCAGTGAGGTGCCGGGAGGGCTGACCGCCTGTGCTGTTGTCCAGGAAGCCGAACCATGCAGATCGCGATGGCCACGTTGAACGGGACAACGTCGCCGCGCTGCCGCCTGCGGGCATTCCGGCGCCATCGCGTCAGAGCCTGCGCGGCCTCGACTGGTTCATCTTCTTCCTCGCCGACGTGCAGACCGGCTTCGGTCCCTTCATCGCGGTCTACCTGACCACGCAGAAATGGACCCAGGTCGAGATCGGCCTCGTGCTGTCGATCGGCGGCATCGTCGCCCTGATCGGACAGATGCCGGGCGGCGCGATCATCGACGCGGCGAAGTCCGAACGGCTGGTCGCGGCGCTCGCGATCGCGACCATCGGCGCCTGCGCGCTCGCCTATGCGGCGATGCCGGTCTTCCCCGTGGTGGTGACGGCCGCCACGCTGCATGCGATGGCGAGCTGCGTGCTGGGGCCGGCGATCGCGGCGATCAGCCTCGGCCTGGTCGGCCCGCTCGCGATCGGCGAGCGGCTCGGCCGCAACGCGCGCTTCGCCTCGCTCGGCAACGGCGTCGCCGCCGCCGTGATGGGCACGGCCGGATATCTCTTGTCGAGCCGCTCGGTGTTCCTGGTCACCTTCCTGCTCGCGATCCCGACCCTGATCGCGCTGTCGCGGATCCGCGAGGAGGAGGTCGACATCAGGCGCTGTCACGGCGAGATGCCGCCGGAAGCCGCCGACCGCGGCGACACCAATGTCTGGCATTTGATCCGGCAGCGTCCGCTCATCGTCTTCGCGCTCAGCGTGCTGCTGTTGCAGCTCGCGAACGCGGCGATGATGCCGCTGATGGCAAGCGCAGTGACGGCGCGGTCGAGCCAGTGGGCGACTGTGCTGGTCGCGGCCTGCATCATCGTGCCGCAGGCGATCGTGGCGCTGCTGTCGCCGACCGTCGGGCGCAAGGCGCAAGCCTGGGGCCGGCGGCCGCTGCTGTTGATCGGATTCGGCGCGCTGACGATTCGCGGTCTGCTGTTCGCGACCGTGCGCGATCCCTATCTGCTGGTTGCGGTGCAGGTGTTCGACGGCATCACCGCGGCGGTGTTCGCGGTGATGATTCCGCTGATCGTCGCCGACGTCGCCTTCGGCAGCGGTCATTTCAACCTGGCGCAGGGCATCGTCGGCACCGCGACCGGCATCGGCGCGTCGCTGAGCACGGCGCTCGGCGGCTATGTCAGCGACAAGTTCGGCAACGCCACCGCCTTCATCGGGCTGTCCGGCGTCGCCGCGACGGGGCTGTTGCTGATCCTGCTCGTGATGCCGGAGACCCGGCGCACCGGCATGGCCGTGACGAAAGAAATGGCCGGCTGAAGAATTTCAGCCGGCCAAAGTAGGCAGGGAGGAAGAATGTCAGGCGTCGAGATTGTGCAGGCGCTGGCGGTTGCGCAGCACGATCTGGCGGGCACCGGAGAAGCCGAGAATGCCCTGGGTGTGCAGCTGGGACAGCGCACGCGACACGGTTTCGAGCGTGAGGCCGAGATAGTCGCCGATGTCGCGGCGGCACATCGGCAGCGCCATCATGCCGGCAACCGCGAGGCGGCGGTCCATTTCGAGCAGGAAGGTCGCAACGCGCTCCATCGCGGTCTTGCGGCCGAGCAGCAGCATGTGGTCTTCGGCGTGACGCAGCTCGGACGCCGTCATGGCCCAGAGCTTGCGGGCGACCTGAACGTCGGTGCCGGCGGCCTTCTCGAGGCTGGCGCGCTTCACGAGGCGCACATTGGTGTCGATGATGGCCTCGGCGGCGAGGCGGTGGGTGGCGCCGGATTCGAGGCCGAACACGTCGCCGGGAAGATGGAAGGCGCCGATCTGGCGGCGACCGTCTGAGAGAAGCTTGTAGCTGCGCACCGCGCCCGACACGACCTGGTAGACATATTCGGCGGGCTCGTCCTCGCCATAGATCTCCTCGTCCTTGCGATAGGAGAACTCGGTGGCGACGAGGCCGACATGGCCGGTGACCGCGCCGAACTGGTCGGAAACGGGGTGGGCAGGAGCAATCTTGCCACCGATCTGGGTGTTGATCGCCTGGGTCTTGAGTGTCTGGGTCAGCATCTGCGCCATCTCCGTTGTGATGGAACATCGCTACCCGGGTTTGCGCAATCCGGAAATTTCGCGCGTTATCTTAAGGACGTTTACCTACGTAGAATCCCGTAGGTCAATTACCGCGGCGGTCCTGGATGGCGTGGCGGATGCACTTGACCAGGTTTTCATCGAGAAGCGGCTTCAAAACCACGTCCTTGACGCCCACTGCAGCCGCCCGGGTCGAGATGTTCTCGTCCGGATAGCCGGTGATCAGGATCACGGGCGTGTCGCTGTCGGACTTGCGCAGGCGGCCGGCGAGGTCGATCCCGTTGATATCGGGCATCTTGTAGTCGATCACATAGCAGTCCGCGCCCGGCGCTCCGGCGGCATTGAGCAGCGCCGTCGCATTCTTGAAGGTCCGCACGGCGAAGCCGTCGGTTTCCAGCAGGAAGCGCAGGGAGCCCAGCACGGCGGCATCGTCGTCGACCACGTAGACAGTGGGCTTTGCCGATGACGCCATCGGGACACGCTGAGGGTGCGAGCCAATCTCGATCATTCTGACTGGCTAGCACAGGTGGCCACAACCGCCTTGACTTGCCTCAAGCCGACTTGCCTCAAGCCGATTTGCCTCAAGCCGGTTCGGCTCAATCGTTGAGCATGCCGGCGCGCATCGCGAGGCGGACCAGCTCCGAGAGAGAGTTGGCCTGCATCTTGGTCATGACGTTGGCCCGGTACACCTCGATGGTGCGCGGGCTGATGTCGTATTCGCGGGCGATCAGCTTGTTGGAAAGACCTGCGATCAGTCCCTCCATGACCTGGCGCTCCCGGGGACTCAAGGATGCGACCCGGGCCGCGATGTCCTGCGCGACGGCCTCGTTCTTGGCGGCCGGCTCGGCCTGACGGATCGCCGTCTCGATCATGGCGGTGAGACGATCGTCCTCGAACGGCTTCTCGAGGAAGTCGACCGCCCCGAGCTTCATCGCCTCGACCGCGAGCGGCACGTCGCCGTGCCCGGTCATGATCAGGATCGGAAACGGGCTCTGCTGCGCCTTCATGCGCTTCAGGAGCTCGATGCCGTCGAGGCCCGGCATGCGTACGTCGGAGACGACGCAGCCGAAGGCAAGGCCGGGCAGGGCGTCGATGAAGCTCTGCGCGTTGTCGAACAGCGTGACGCCGAAGCCGGAGGAATCCAGCAGAAAGTTCAGCGAGTCCCGCATCGCGTCGTCGTCATCGATGACGTAGACATGTCCTTTGGTCGTCATGCATCAATTCTCGTCGGCTGCCGGGAGGGTGAAGCGGAATGTCGCCCCGCCCGATGCGTTGCTCTCGGCCCACATGCGCCCGCCGTGAGCCTCGATGATCGAGCGGCTGATGGACAGTCCCACGCCCATGCCGGTGTCCTTGGTGGTGAAGAAAGTCTGAAACAGGTTTGGAATGACGTCGTCCTGGAAGCCGGAGCCGGTGTCGGACACCTCGATCTCGATCATGTCGTCGGCGACGGGCGTGTTGGTGACGACGAGCTCGCGCCGCGGCGACTGCGCCATCGCCTCCAGTGCGTTGCGGAACAGGTTGACCAGCACCTGCTGGATCTGCACCCGGTCGGCGAGAACGAGGTCGGCTTCCGGATCGAGGCTGAAGCGGAGCTGCACGTTCTGCTCGCGCGCGCCGGCGAGCCCGAGCGCGCCTGCCTCCTCGATCAGCTTGGACAGGCTCTCGACCCGCTTCTCCGATTCGCCGCGGGCGACGAAGTCGCGCAGGCGCCGGATGATCTGGCCGGCGCGCAGCGCCTGCTCGGCAGCACGGTCCAGCGCGCTCTCGATCTTCGGTGTGTTGGGATCGACGCTGCCGGCGAGCAGCCGCCGCGAGCCCTTCATGTAGTTGCTGATCGCCGCCAGCGGCTGGTTGAGCTCGTGCGCGAGCGCGGACGCCATCTCGCCCATGGCGCTCAGCCGCGAGACGTGGACCAGCTCGGATTGCAGCTCCTGGAGCCGCGCCTGAGTCTGCTGGTGCTCGGTGAGGTCGCGGACGAAGCCGGTGAAATAGGGCTCGCCGCCGGACTGCATCTCGCCGATCGACAGGTGCATCGGGAAGGTGGTGCCGTCGCGTCGCTTGCCCGTCACGATGCGGCCGATGCCGATGATGTGGGGATCGCTGGTCGTGCGGTAGCGCGCAATGTAGCTGTCATGCCGGGAGCGGTCCGGCTCCGGCATCAGGATGCTGACATTCTGGCCGATCGCCTCATGCTCGGACCAGCCGAACAGGCGCTCGGCCGCCGTGCTGAACAGCTGGATGATGCCGTGGCCGTCGATGACGATCATGGCGTCGGGGATCGTGTGGAGGATCGAGCGGAGGTGCGTCTCGCGGGTCCGCAGCGCACTCTCGACCTGCTTCTCCTGGTCGATATCGAGGAAGATGCCGCTGAGATGGCGGGCCGAGCCGGCTTCGTCGCGAATGACGCCGGCGCGGGCGCGGATCCATTGCCCTCCGTTGGAGGCGCCCGCGACCTTGAAGGATACGTCGAAGCCGCCGCCGCGTTCGCTGACGTGCTCGATCGCGCTTTCCACGCGGTCGCGATCCCGGGGCTCGAGCTGCGACAGGAAGAGGTCGTAGCTCGCCGGCTGGTCCTGCGCGATACCAAGCAGGGTCCTGGCGGTGTCCGACCAGTCCAGTTCCCGCGTTGCGAGGTCGAGATCCCAGGTGCCGACGCCGAATCCCTCGATCCGGACCCGGAAATGCTCGCCGCGACCATCGTCCGGCGGATGCGTTACGCGGGTCGGCGACAATCGATGGCTCCCATTCTGGTGCGGCGGGCACGGTGCCGCCAGACGTGAGGGCAATTTCGCCCATGGGCGGGCCGGAGGCAAGTTCGGATGTCTGATTCCATTGCGGGATTTCCCGCAAGCCGGCACCGGCAATTTGATCTACCTCATCCTGCCTTGCAGCGGCGAGGCTAGATTTCGCGCCAGTTCACAGCCGTGCGGAGAAGCCCGATGACATACGCGACCGTGATGGTCAGCCTGGCGCTCGATCAATCCAACGAGGCGCGTCTTCAGGTCGCGGGCGAGCTCGCCGAGCGATTCGAAGCGGCCATCGTCGGGGTCGCCGCGGCGCGGTTCGCGCCGCCGCTCTATTTCACTGACGGCGCCGAGGCCCAGGGGCTGATCGACGAGGGCGAAGCTTCCATCAAGCGGCGCCTGGCGGGTCTGGAGGCGCAATTCCGCGCCGCGACGAAGAATCGTGGCGGGCTCGCGGAGTGGCGCAGCGCCCAGGATTTTCCGACGCGCTTCGTCCTGGCGCAGGCGCGCTGCGCCGACATCGTCGTCAGCGGCGGCCAGAGCCCGGCCTTCTCCGACGCTTTCGCGCTGGCAAGCCCCAAGGATCTGGTGATGCAGCTCGGGCGTCCGCTTCTCGCCGTGCCCGACCGGGCCAACTGGCTCGATCTGCGGAGCGTGCTGGTGGCGTGGAAGGATACGCCGGAGGCGCGGCGGGCGGTGGCGGACGCGCTGCCGATGCTGCGCAAGGCGAGGGACGTCACCATCGTCGAAATTCCGGAGCCGGACGACGACCGTTCGCGCGTGATGGCCGGCGTCACCGACGTCGCCGCCTGGCTCGCCCGTCACGGCGTCACCGCGGCCGCGCGCGCCTCGGAGGCCGCGCGGAACGAACCCGCCGCCGTGCAATTGGAGAAGGTCGCCGGCGACGTCGGTGCTGGTTTGATCGTGGCGGGCGCCTACGGGCATTCGAGGTTCCGTGAGCTGGTCCTGGGCGGCGTCACCCAGTATCTTGTCACGCAATCCACGCGTTGCGTGCTGCTGTCGCACTGACGGCCGGTCGGCCATAGCGAGTTGAGGAGGACGCGCCGTGTACAGATTTCTCGAGCAGACCGCCAGTGGCTACATGACGCGCAGCGTCAAGACGGTGCAGCGCGACCGCAACATGCTCGAGCTCAGCGAGATGTTCGAGCGCGACGATTTCAACTCCTATCCGGTCGAGGACGACGGACAGGTGGTCGGCATCGTCACCAAGTTCGACATCCTGAAATGCTTCGCCTTCACCCCAAACCAGATGCTGCCGCGATATCATGACCTGATGAGCCGCAAGATCGGCGACGTTATGACGGCGGAGTTCATCTATGTCAGCCCCGACACGCGCCTGACGCGCGTGCTCCAGATCATGGTCGAGCACCGCATCAGGAGCATCATCGTGCTCGACGGCGCACAGAAGCTGGTCGGAATCATCGCCCGCGAAGACGTCATCAAGGCGCTCAAGGCAACCGCGGGGGATTGAAGTCGGCAAGTGCTCGGCCTGCATGGTTCGAGACGCCCGCAAGGGCGGGCTCCTCACCATGAGGGTCTAAGACTTCGCCGGGAAACAAGACCTCATCCTGCGGAGCCCGCCCTTGCGGGCGTCTCGAAGGATGGCCACAGGCACGCTGCCTGCCACGTGTCTTCTGCCCCGCAGTCGTAGGGTGGGCAAAGCGAAGCGTGCCCACCGTTTCTGTTGCGGTGTTGGATGGATGGTGGGCACGGCGCAAGTGCGCCTTTGCCCACCCTACGATTTCTGGGCTCGCGGAGCCAACCGGCAGCCGTCTCACATTTAGCAGAAATCCATTTGTCTTGATTTCAATCAATTCCCCGCGAGGGTCAATGTGGTTTCTGGCTCCGTGTTCTTTCAGAGAGAATCCGCATGAGCCAGCCCTCCATCTCCAAATCCATGACCATCGGTGAAAGCGGCCTGGCTGTCGTGTTCGCAGCCACCGCCTTCCTCTGCGTGATCGCCTCGGCCAAGGCGCTCGACGCGCCGTTCGCCTTCCATGCGGCGCTCAGCGCGGCGGCGAGCCTGGCCGCGGTGTTCGTCATCATCAACCGCTACTTCGAGCGTCCGGCGGCGCTGCCGCCGGCGGAGATCAACGGCCGCCCCAACTACAACATGGGGCCGATCAAGTTCAGCTCCTTCATGGCGATGTTCTGGGGCATCGCCGGCTTCCTCGTCGGTCTCATCATCGCCTCGCAACTGGCCTGGCCTGCGCTGAACTTCGATCTGCCCTGGATTCAGTTCGGCCGGTTGCGGCCGCTGCACACCTCGGCCGTGATCTTCGCCTTCGGCGGCAACGTGCTGATCGCGAGCTCCTTCTACGTCGTGCAGAAGTCCTGTCGCGTTCGCCTCGCCGGCGATCTCGCGCCCTGGTTCGTCGTGATCGGCTACAACTTCTTCATCCTCGTCGCGGGCACGGGCTATCTGCTCGGCGTCACCCAGTCGAAGGAATATGCCGAGCCGGAATGGTACGCGGACCTGTGGCTGACCATCGTCTGGGTGGTCTATCTGCTCGTCTTCCTCGTCACCGTCATCAAGCGCAAGGAACCGCACATCTTCGTCGCGAACTGGTTCTACCTCGCCTTCATCGTGACGATCGCGGTGCTGCATCTCGGCAACAACCCGGCGCTTCCCGTCTCGGCGTTCGGCTCGAAGTCCTACGTCGCCTGGGGCGGCATCCAGGATGCGATGTTCCAGTGGTGGTACGGCCATAACGCGGTCGGCTTCTTCCTGACCGCCGGCTTCCTCGCCATCATGTACTACTTCATTCCGAAGCGCGCCGACCGGCCGATCTATTCCTACCGCCTGTCGATCATCCACTTCTGGGCGCTGATCTTCCTCTACATCTGGGCCGGTCCCCACCATCTGCACTACACGGCGCTGCCCGACTGGACGCAGACGCTCGGCATGACCTTCTCGATCATGCTGTGGATGCCCTCCTGGGGCGGCATGATCAACGGCCTGATGACGCTGTCGGGCGCCTGGGACAAGCTACGCACCGACCCCGTGCTGCGCATGCTGGTGGTCTCCGTCGCCTTCTACGGCATGTCGACCTTCGAAGGCCCGATGATGTCGATCAAGGTGGTCAACTCGCTCAGCCACTACACCGACTGGACCATCGGCCACGTCCACTCCGGCGCGCTCGGCTGGGTCGGCTTCGTCTCCTTCGGCGCGCTGTACTGCCTGGTGCCGTGGGCCTGGAATCGCAAGGGCCTCTACAGCCTGAAGCTCGTCAACTGGCACTTCTGGGTCGCCACGCTCGGCATCGTTCTCTACATCTCGGCGATGTGGGTGTCCGGCATCCTCCAGGGCCTGATGTGGCGCGCCTACACCTCGCTCGGCTTCCTCGAATATTCCTTCATCGAAACCGTCGAGGCGATGCATCCCTTCTACATCATCCGCGCCGCAGGCGGCGGCCTGTTCCTGATCGGCTCGCTGATCATGGCCTACAATCTCTGGATGACGGTTCGCGTCGGCGAACGGGAAGTCCAGATGCCCGTCGCTCTTCAGCCGGCGGAATGAGGAGCTCAAGCAATGTCGTTCTGGACACGCCACCAAATCTTCGAAAAGAACTCGATCATCCTGATCGTCGGCATCCTCCTGGTGATCTCGATCGGCGGTCTCGTCGAGATCACCCCGCTGTTCTACCTCAAGAGCACGATCGAGAAGGTCGACGGCGTGCGGCCCTACACGCCGCTGGAGCTGGCGGGGCGCAACGTCTACGTCCGCGAGGGCTGCTATCTCTGCCATTCGCAGATGATCCGCCCCTTGCGTGACGAGGTCGAGCGCTACGGCCACTTTTCGCTCGCCGCCGAGAGCATGTTCGACCACCCGTTCCAGTGGGGCTCCAAGCGCACCGGTCCGGACCTTGCCCGCGTCGGCGCCAAATATTCCGACGACTGGCACGTCACCCACCTGATCAATCCGCGCGCGATCGTGCCGCAGTCGGTGATGCCGGGCTATCCGTTCCTCAGCCAGGCCGAGGTCGATCCCGACACGATCGCCGACCACATGCGCACGTTGAGAGCTGTGGGCGTGCCCTACACCGACGAGCAGATCGCCAACGCAGGCGCCGATTTGAAGGCCCAGGCTGATCCCGACAATGCCGGCTCCGACGCCTTCACCAAGCGCTACGCCAAGGCGGTGGTGCGCAACTTCGACGGCAAGACCGGCACGCCGACCGAGATGGACGCACTGATCGCGTACCTGCAGATGCTCGGCACGCTGGTCGACTTCAAGATCTACAACGAGAAAGCCAATCTTCGCTGAGAAGGCATCAACGATGAAAGCCATCCTGACAGCCCACAATCTTGCGTCCGAGCTGGTGACGACGATCTGGACGCCGGTGTTCGTCGCGATCTTTCTCGCGATCATCGCCTACGCATTTTGGCCCCGTAACAAGGCCGCGTTCGACGAAGCGGCACGCCTGCCGTTGCGGGAGGAGTGAGAGACCATGACCGATCATAGCGAAGTCGATACCGTCACCGGCAAGTCCACGACCGGACATGAATGGGACGGCATCAAGGAGCTCAACACGCCGCTGCCGCGCTGGTGGGTGATCAGCTTCTACCTCACCATCATCTGGTCGATCGGTTACTGGATCGTGTATCCGGCCTGGCCGCTGATCTCGAGCCATACGACTGGGCTGCTCGGCTATTCGACGCGCGCCAGCCTCGCGGTGGAGCTCGCCAATCTCGAGACGCTGCGCGGCGAGAAGATGGCGGCGTTGGCGGCGGCGCCGCTCGCCGACATCGAGAAGGACCCGGCCTTGCTGGCGCTCGCCCGCGCCAAGGGCAGGACCGTGTTCGGCGACAATTGCGCGCCGTGCCACGGCTCCGGCGGCGCCGGCGCCAAGGGCTACCCGAACCTGAATGACGACGACTGGCTGTGGGGCGGCACGCTCGACCAGATCATGCAGACCATCCAGTTTGGCGCGCGTTCCGGCCATGCCAAGACGCATGAGGGCCAGATGCTCGCCTTCGGCAAAGACGGCGTGCTGAAGGCCGACGAGATCGTCACGGTCGCCAATTACGTGCGCTCGCTGTCGGGCCTTCCGACCCGCAAGGGCTTTGATGCGGCCAAGGGTGAGAAGATCTTCACTGAAAACTGCGTCGCCTGCCACGGCGAAGGCGGCAAGGGCAACCAGGAGCTCGGCGCGCCTGATCTGACCGACAAAATCTGGCTCTATGGCTCGGACGAGGCCGCCCTGATCGAGACCATCAGCCAGGGCCGCGCCGGCGTGATGCCGGCCTGGGAAGGGCGGCTCGATCCCGCCACCATCAAGGCTATGGCGGTTTACGTGCATTCGCTGGGCGGCGGAAAATAGCAGGTATGGAGGAAACGGGGCGAACAAAAGCGCCCTCGTTTGAGCTGGATCAAGCGATGCGGCGGCGTCGGCTCTAGGTTTAATCGCACCTTTTCGAGACAAACTTCGCGATGAACAAGACCGTGAACCCGAACGAGCTCACATCGGACGACGATTACGGGCCGCTCTACGCAGCCCACAAGAAGGTCTATCCCCAGAGCGTCTCCGGCACGTTCCGCCGGATCAAATGGGGTCTGATGGCGTTCTGCCTCGGCGTCTACTACTTCCTGCCCTTCGTGCGCTGGAATCGGGGCCTCGGCGCGCCCAGCCAGGCGGTGCTGATCGATCTTCCCAACAGCCGCTTCTATTTCTTCTTCATCGAGCTGTGGCCGCAGGAGGTCTACTACTTCACCGGCCTCTTGATCGTCGCCGCGGTGGCGCTGTTCCTGATGAACTCCATCGGTGGCCGCATCTGGTGCGGCTATCTCTGTCCGCAGACCGTCTGGACCGACCTGTTCTATGCCGTCGAGCGCCTGATCGAGGGCGACCGGCGCGAGCGCATGAAGAAGGACGCCTCGTCCGACCCGATGAAGCTCGAGCGCATCTCCGAGATCGTGCTCAAGCATTCGATCTGGCTGCTGATCGCCTGGTGGACCGGCGGCGCCTGGGTGCTCTACTTCAACGACGCGCCGACCCTGGTGAAGCAGCTCGTCACGTTCCAGGGGCCGATGATCGCCTATGTCTGGATCGGCATCCTCACCGCAACGACCTATCTGCTCGCCGGCTACATGCGCGAGCAGGTCTGCACCAATATGTGCCCGTGGCCGCGCATCCAGGCTGCGCTCACCGACGAATGGGCGCTCAACGTCACCTACCGCTACGACCGCGGCGAGAAGCGCACGTCGGTGAAGAAGGCGGCCGAGCTGCGCGCGCTCGGCCAGCAGGTCGGCGACTGCGTCGACTGCTACCAGTGCGTCGCGGTCTGTCCGACTGGCATCGACATCCGCAACGGACCGCAGATGGAATGCATCCAGTGCGGGCTCTGCATCGACGCCTGCGACAACGTGATGGCCAAGATCGGCCGGCCGAAGCGGCTGATCGGCTACGACAACGACATCAACATCCATCGCCGCCAGGAAGGCAAGGCGCCGATCTACCGCATCGTGCGGCCTCGCACCATCGTCTACAGCGCGATCATCGCCGCGGTCGGCGGCATCATGATCTACACGCTGGCGACCCGCAGCCTGCTCGACGTCAACGTGCTGCACGACCGCAATCCGGTCGCGGTCAAGCTCAGCGACGGCTCGATCCGCAACGCCTATACGGTGCGGCTGCTGAACAAGAGCGGCTACGACCGCGTCGTCGCGATCGACGCGGACGGCCCGGCCAACTTGACCGTCCAAGTCGTCGGCGTGGATTCCGTGACGCCCGACCGGCCGATGGTCGTGATCCCCCGCGACTCCACCAGCGAGCTGCGCCTGCTCGTCACGGCGCCGGCGGAAAGCAATCCGGAGAAGTCGGTCCCGGTGCGCTTCCACGTCACCGATATCGGCCTCGGCGAGGTCGCCTCCGCCACCGACAATTTCGTCGCGCCGTAGGAAGGAGACTGCCATGGCATCCAAGCCGCTGACCGGAACCAAGGTGCTCCTGATGCTGGTCGCTTTCTTCGGGCTCGTGATCGGCGTCAACGTCACCATGATGAAGCTCGCGATCGCGACGCTACCCGGAACCGATGTCGACAGCCCCTATGCAGCGGGCCTGACCTATGACCGCGAGATCTCGGCGGCGCAGGATCAGGCCGCGCGCAAATGGCAGGTCAGCGCCCATATCGAGCGCCGTACCGACGGTGGTGCCGCGATCCAGGTCGAGGCGCGTGATGCGAGCGGCCAGCCGCTCGCCGGATTGAAGTTCGGCGGACGCCTGGAGCGGCCGACCGACAAGCGCGCCGATCTCCAGGTCGAGCTCGCGGAAGCCGGCATCGGCGTCTATCGCGGCAATGCCGCGTCCGTCGCGCCGGGGCAGTGGGATCTGGTGATCGAGGGTGAGGCGCGAGGGGCGCGTGTGTTCCTCTCGCGCAACCGCGTGATCCTGAACTGAGGGATCTCGTCATGCAGGTCACACGCGATTTCTCTCACTATGTTCGCGACGCCGGCGCGGGCCTCCGGCATATCGACCTCGCGGTCGAGGGTGTTCACTGCGCCGGCTGCATGGCCAAGATCGAGCGCGGGCTTTCGGCCATTCCTGACGTCACGCTGGCGCGCGTGAACCTGACCGACCGCCGTGTCGCACTGGAATGGAAGGCGGGCACGCTCGACCCCGGCCGCTTCATCGACCGGCTCGAAGAGCTCGGCTACAGGGCCTATCCGTTCGAGACCGAGAGTGCGGAAGCCGCCGAGGTCGCCGAATCCGGCTTCCTGCTGCGCTGCCTCGGGGTCGCCGCGTTCGCCACCATGAACGTAATGATGCTGTCGATCCCGGTATGGTCGGGCAACGTCTCGGACATGCTGCCGGAGCAGCGCGACTTCTTCCACTGGCTGTCGGCGCTGATCGCGCTGCCGGCGGCGGCCTATGCCGGCCAGCCGTTCTTCCGGTCGGCCTGGCGCGCGCTGTCGGCGAAGACCACCAACATGGATGTGCCGATCTCGATCGGCGTGATCCTGGCGCTCGGCATGTCCGTGGTCGAAACCATTCACCACGCCGAGCATGCCTATTTCGACGCGGCGATCATGCTGCTGACCTTCCTGCTGGTCGGCCGCTTCCTCGACCAGAACATGCGGCGGCGGACCCGCGCGGTGGCCGGCAATCTCGCCGCGCTGAAGGCGGAGACCGCGGCCAAGTTCGTCGGGCCCGACGAGATCTCGCAGGTGCCGGTGGCGGCGATCCATCCCGGCGATATCGTGCTGCTGCGACCCGGCGAGCGCTGCGCGGTCGACGGCACCGTGATCGAGGGCCGTTCCGAGATCGACCAGAGCCTGATCACCGGCGAGACGCTCTATGTCACGGCCGCGCAGGGCACGCCGGTCTATGCGGGATCGATGAACATCTCCGGCACGCTGCGGGTGCGGGTCTCGGCGGCCTCCGAGGCGACGCTGCTCGCCGAGATCACGCGGCTATTGGATAACGCGCTGCAGGCGCGCTCGCGCTACATGCGGCTCGCCGACCGCGCCTCGCGGCTCTATGCGCCGGTGGTGCATGCCACAGCACTGCTGACCATTCTCGGCTGGGTCATCGCGGGTGCGTCCTGGCATGATGCGATCGTGACCGGCGTCGCCGTGCTGATCATCACCTGTCCCTGCGCGCTCGGGCTCGCGATCCCGACCGTGCAGACGGTGGCCTCGGGCGCGATGTTCAGGGCGGGTGTGCTGCTCAATGCGGGCGATGCGATCGAGCGGCTGGCGGAAGCCGACCATGTCATCTTCGACAAGACCGGCACGCTGACGCTGCCCGATCTCGAAGTGATGAATGCGGCCGATATCCCTGCCGACATCTTCGAGCTCGCCGGGCGCCTGGCGCTGTCGAGTCATCATCCGGTGGCCGCCGCGGTGGCGCAGGCGGCCGGTGCCAGATCGCCCATCGTCGGTGCGGTCGAGGAAGCCGGGCAGGGCGTGCGTGCGGTGATCGACGATGCCGAGATCCGTCTTGGGCGGCCGTCCTTTTGCGGAGCCGAGGGCCTCGTCGGCCTGACCGACGACCTCGATCCCGAAGCGTCCATCGTCGCGTTCAGCAAGGGGACCGCAAAATTCATCCTCTCGGTGCGCCAGGGCCTGCGTCCGGACGCGCAGGCCGTGATCGCGGCGCTGAAAGCGCGTGGCATCGGCATGGAGATCCTCTCCGGCGATCGCGAGCCGGCCGTGACGGCGGCGGCGCACGCGCTGTCCATTCCCGAATGGGGCGCCGGCGTCACGCCGGCCGACAAGATCGCGCGGATCGAGGAGCTCAAGCGGCGCGGAGTAAAGGTGCTGATGGTCGGCGACGGCATGAACGATGCGCCCTCGTTGGCGGCAGCCCATGTCTCGATGTCGCCGATCTCGGCCGCCCATCTCAGCCAGGCCACCGCCGATCTCGTCTTCCTCGGCCGGCCGCTGGCCCCCGTGGTCGCCGCCATCGACGCCTCGCGCAAGGCGCTGCATCTGATGCGGCAGAACCTCTGGCTTGCGATCGGCTATAATGTGCTTGCCGTGCCGGTTGCGATCAGCGGCGTCGTGACGCCCCTGATTGCGGCGGCCGCCATGAGCGGATCGTCGATCCTGGTGATGCTGAACTCGCTGCGCGCCCGCAGCGCCGAGCGGGAGATTGTGTGATGGAGATCCTGGTCATCCTGGTACCGCTGGCCTTGATGCTCGGAGGCGCCGGTCTCGTCGCCTTCCTCTGGTCGCTCCGAAGCGGCCAGTACGACGATCTCGACGGCGCTGCCTGGCGCGCCATCGCCGACGACGAGCCGCCGCAGGAAGCCCCGGTCAAGCGCTAGGCTTCAGGGCGAAGGTGAGCAGGGCCGCCAATGCGAGGGCGGCGCCGACGCCGGCGACGCAGGCGTGCCAACCGAATGCGTCGAACAATCGCCCGAGCACGGCCGTGCCGACCAGCCCGCCGCAGAAGTAGCAGGCAAGATAGGTCCCGCTGGCGATGCCGCGGTTGTCGGTTGCCGCATGTCCGACGAAGCCGGTCGCGGCGGCCTGCGCGAAGAACGTGCCGACGCCGACCAGAACCATGCCGGCGAGGACTTCGCCGAGATGCGGCGCCAACATCAAGGGCAGGCCGAGCCCGGCGACCGCGAGCGATAACCAGATCGTGGCGCGCGTTCCCAGCCGCGCGGCAACCTTGCCGGCCAGAAGCGTCGTGACGACCGACGGCAGGAAGACGAAATAGACGAGGCCCAGATCCATCATGCCGAGCGACAGCGGAGGCTGCACCAGCACGAAATTGACGAATGTGAAGGTGCCGATGAAGGCGAACAGGATGCAGAAGCCGATGCCGAAGGCCGCGCGCAGGTGCGGATTGCGCCAATGCGCAATGGTGGCGGCGAGCGGCGAAGCCGTCGGCATGATCGCCTGCATCGGCTGCACGCGTCGAATCGTGAAATACACCAGCACCGCGCCGGCCAGATTGAGCGCCGCAAAGAAGTAGAAATTCCAGGCGAGGCCGAGGCCGTCGGCGACCGCCGCCGAGATCAGCCGGCCGACAAGGTTGCTGGCGACATTGCCGGTGATGTAGGCGGCAAAGGCGCCGCCGGCGTCCGTGGCGCTGCATTGCTCGCCGAGATAAGCGAGGGTAAGCGCGAAGGCGGAGGCCATGCAAAGGCCCTGCGCGACCCGCAAGGCGGTGAAGACGGCAAGATTGGGCGCCGACGCCAGCAGGCCGGTTGGGATCGCCAGCAGCGTCAGGCTGAGCAGGATGCCGGTCCGCCGGTTGATGTGCGGGCTGAAGAAGCCGACGACGAGGCTGGCTGTCGCCATGCCGAAGGTGCTGGCATTGACGGCAAAGCCCATCGCCGCCGGTGTGACGCCGTAGTGCCGCGTCAGCGAAGGCAGGATCGCCTGCGTTGCGAAGAGGTCGACGACGGTCAGGAATGCGGTGAGGCCGATCACGAGCGAGCGCAGCACGAGGCCAGGCGAGTGAGCGTCCATCGTCATCGCGGCCGGTTTGATCGACGCGGAAAGATCGGTCATGGCGTGCATCTCCCGAACGGTGGTTGTCATTCCGGGGTGGTGCGCGAGCACCAGACCCGGAATCTCGAGGTTCTCAGGTGCGCAACTGCGCACCGGAGTTCGCTTTGCGCCCCGGAACGACGGCACACTGATGCGCTCGTTACATGTGATGGTCGTTGGGATCCTTGCGGACGTCGCCGACATAGAGGATGACGGTCTCCCTGCCGAGGTTCTTCCACCAATGCGAGGTGCCGTAGACTTCGGGACGGATGTCGCCGGCCTTGTGCACGATCGGATCGACGCAGTTGGAGGCGTATTCCACGATCTCGCCCTGCTGCACGAAGATCAGCGCGGGGCGGTCATCATGGCTGTGCCAGGGCACGATGCCGCCGGGCGCGATGGTCAGCTTGCGGAAGCGCAGCTCGCGGCCCTCGATATGGGCGGGCTGCTTGCCGAGATCGATTGCGCCAAGCGTGACGTCGGTGACGCCGACGGGCTTATAGTCGACCATCTGCTGCGCGTTCGGCTTGATCTTGTCGGCGGGACACTCGCCCGCGAGCGCCGGCTGCGCCGCAAATGTCAGTGCACCGAGAACGGCTGCGCCCGGCCAGACCAGGCGCGACAACATGTGCTGCTTGAACATGGGAAGTCTCCTCTGTTGGCCGCAACCTCGCTGGTCGCCGGCTATGGCAGGAGCTTCGTCGAGACGGCGTCGATATTGAAATGCCGGCTTGCTTTCGATGCGATAGCCCTGCGCTATCTTGATGCGCGGCGGCTATCGAACCGATTGGGCAACGGCATTTCCGCTTCCGGGGGATATGGCGTCCGATGACGGGGCGCCCGATTGGCGGGCGTTCACGTCAATCCGGAGGAGCATCTCATGCCGAAAGTGTCAAAAACCCTGATCTTTTCCGCCGCCTTCGCGGTGATCGCCACATCGGCCTTCTCGGAAGCGGCCTGGGATTTGAAGGCCGGCATGGCCTATGTCTATGGCGGGCCTGGCAAGATGTCGGCGATGGCCATGGCCCCGGCCGAGAAGAACCACGTGTCCATGATGAAGAACGCCAAGAAGGTGCCCGCCAACACCGTCTTCTTCATGGACAACGGCACGCTGTACTCCACCTCGGGACGGCTCGATCCCACCGGCAATTTCTACGTGAATTGAACCGGCCCTCGCGCAACGGCCGCCCCTTGCGGGCGGCCGGACCTGGAACCTAAGATCGCCCTTCTAACGCCGGAGTGGAAGATGACGTCTCTCTCACCAGCCGACGCCGATCGACTGAGGCTCGCCTTCCAGCGCTGCCGCGACATGGAGGGGACGCTGAACGAGCAGCTTCGGGCCTATGCGGATGCGAGCCGTAAGGTGTTTCCGGCCTATGGCGAGGCGGTCGACCGGCTGGTGGCGAGACTGAACGGCAACGGCGGCGGCGAGACCGCGCCGCTCCCTGGCGATGCGATGCCGCCATTCATGCTGCCGGATGAAAGTGGAAGTCTGGTCGCGCTGCCCGCGCTCCTGCAGCAAGGCCCCGTCGCGGTGATGTTCTTCCGCGGACACTGGTGCCCTTATTGCCGGCTCAATGTCCGCGCCGTGGTGCAGGCGCAGGAGCGCATCAAGGCGATGGGCGCACAGGTCGTCGCGATCATGCCGGAGACGCAAGAATACACGAGGCAGGTCAAGGCCGACTCCGGCGCGCCGTTTCCGATTCTCACCGATCTCGACAACGGCTATGCGCTGTCGCTCAATCTCGCGATCTGGCTCGGCACCGAGATCCAGAGCCTGTTGTCCTATCAGGACATGGCGAAATTCCACGGCAATGACGGCTGGATGCTGCCGATCCCCGCGGTGTTCGTCGTCGGCCGTGACGGGATCGTCAGGGCGCGCTTCGTCGATCCGGATTTCCGCAAGCGCATGGAAATCGACGATCTGAT
Source organism: Bradyrhizobium huanghuaihaiense (assembly GCF_007830635.1). Taxonomy (GTDB): domain Bacteria; phylum Pseudomonadota; class Alphaproteobacteria; order Rhizobiales; family Xanthobacteraceae; genus Bradyrhizobium; species Bradyrhizobium huanghuaihaiense. The sequence goes on from NZ_VLLA01000002.1 coordinate 49,042, forward strand.
CGAAGCGCTGGAGAGCGCGAGCCGGGAGAACTGAGTTTCGGGCCCGGCAGTAGTGCAGCTACCCCGCGATCTCCCGCCAGTCCGCGCCGCGCAGCATCCGCATCACCGCATTGGCGACGGCCGTGCGCTGCCGGCCGGCGACGCCGTAGAGGCTGACGGTGCGGCGTGCGTCGAGCCCGGCGACTGCCGCGCGTTTGACGCTCTCCGGCACCGGCGAGGTGTGGGGCATCATGGCGATGCCGATGTCGGCCTCGACCAGCTCGATCAAATCGCGCTCGCTCGAAATCTCGTGGCCGTGATCGACGTCGATGCCGTGCTCGCGCAGGCTCGCGGAGATACGCCTGGAATGCTCGCAGTAATTCCGGCCGAGCAATTGCTCCGCGCGCAAATCATCCGGCTCGACCGTGTCGTGTCCGGCAAGACGGTGCTTCCTGCTGACGACGAGATCGAAGTCTTCCGTGAACAGCGGCCAGACGTCGAGCCGCTCCCAGGCCTCGTCGATCTCGGCGGCGATTCCGAGCTCGGCTTCGCCTTTCTTGAGGAATTCGCCGACCTCGCGGCTGGTCCCGCGCAGAAAGCGGAATTCCAGCCGGTTGAACTGGCGTCTGATCGCGTTCAGGTGTGGGATGAGCAGTGCCAGGTCGATCGAATGCGTCAGCGCGATGCGCAGCGCGCCGATCTCGCCGCTCCTGAATGAAGAGGCGAGCGAGCGCGCGCCGGTGGCGGCGTCATAGCACTGCTTCAAGAGCGGATGCATGCGCTGGCCGAGCTCGGTCAGTTGCGCGGCCGGTCGTTCGCGGCGGAACAGGTCGCCGCCCAGCTCGGCCTCGAGCTGCTTGATCGCGCGCGTCAGCGACGGCTGCGTCACGTTGCATTCCTCGGCGGCGCGCGTAAAATTCAACAGCTGCGCCACCGCGAGGAAATAGCGAACCTGGTGCATTTCCATGGATCGGCTCCCCAGCTGGATCGGCCGGAATCTAGCCGATCCGGACAGGGAATGACATCCCGGGCTCGATAGCGCCTGCGTATGGTTATGGAAGCCAGCCGGCATTTCCAAAAGGCCCGACAATCGCCGAGAACGGCAGGACGTAACAATGGCCTTACGCCCGACGAATGATAACCATAGGCTCGACAGGAGCGAGACATGAACGGCATGCAGGACAAGGTACAGCGCAAGAGCATGGACCTGCCGGGGCAGGTCGTTCTCGTGCTCCAGGGCGGCGGCGCGCTCGGCTCGTACCAGGCCGGGGTCTACCAGGCCTTGCACGAAGCCGGCATCGAGCCGGACTGGATCATCGGTACTTCGATCGGCGCGATCAATGCGAGCCTCATTGCGGGTAACTCGCCCGAGCACCGGCTCGCGCGCTTGCGGGAGTTCTGGAAGCGGATGGAGCAGCAGCCGGTCTGGGACTGGCGCGCCTCGTTCCCCGGCTTCAACGAGAAGCTGGCCTATTGGTCGACCGTGACCCACGGCATTCCCGGTTTCTTCCGGCCCAATCCGCTGGCGCATGCCGGCGATTCCTATCCGCTGGGTGCCGATCACGCCGGCTTCTATTCGACCACTCCGCTGGAGAAGACGCTGAGCGAGCTGGTCGATTTCGATCTGGCCAATCGCTGCGCGCCGCGCCTGACGGTCGGTGCGGCCCATGTCGGCACCAGCGAGATGCGTTATTTCGACAGCCGTGACGGCGAGCTGACGGTGAAGCATGTGATGGCGTCGGGCGCGCTGCCGCCGGCTTTCCCGGCCGTGCGCATCGACGGCGAGCTCTATTGGGACGGCGGCATTCTTTCGAACACGCCGACGGAGGCGGTGTTCGACGACAATCCGCGCCGGGATTCGCTGATCTTCTCCGTTCATCTGTGGAATCCCGTCGGGCCGGAGCCGACCACGATGGCGGAGGTGCTGAACCGGCACAAGGACGTGCAATATTCCAGCCGCATCGCGAGCCAGATCGTGCGGCAGCAGCAGGCGCATCGCCTGCGCCATGTCATCAACCAGCTCGCGGCGCGGCTGCCCGAGAGCGAGCGCAGCGATCCCGCGGTGAGGGAGCTGACGAGCTACGGCTGTCCGACCCGCATGCATGTGGTGCGGCTGTTGGCGCCGCAGCTCGAGCACGAGACCCATACCAAGGATATCGACTTCAGTCCGTCGGGGATCACGCGGCGCTGGCATGCCGGCTACGCTCACACGCGATCGGTGCTGGCGCGCAGGCCCTGGATCGGCGAGTTCGATCCGCTCGCCGGCGTGGTGCTGCACGAGCATACGGACGAGATGCCGATTGCGGCGGAGTGAGGGCCCTGTCCGTCATTTGATTGGGCGGTGACGATGTCAAGAGCGTGCGGTCTGGGCTATGATCGCGGCGTCTTCGTCGCGAGACTCGCAAGTGGTCGTTGAGAAGGATCTGGAAGCGGCACTCGATCAGGTCCGCGCTGACGCGGCGGGCCCGGTTGCCGGCGTGTTCGGCCCCGCCTCGGTGACCTGGCAAATCGACCGGGAAGCCCTGAACTTCCTCGGCGCCGGTCGCGCACTGCTGCTGCAACTCTCCCATCCCTGGGTCGCCGCCGCGATCGCCGAGCATTCCACAACCTTTGCCGATCCGATCGGTCGCTTCCATCGCACCTTCGACATCGTCTTCGCCATGGTGTTCGGCTCGCTCGACCGCGCCATGCTGTCGTCCCGGCAATTGCACCGGCGCCACGGCATGATCGTCGGCGAGATGCCGGAGACGGTCGGTCCCTTCGCGGCGGGCTCGCGCTACTGCGCCAACGACATTCCATCGCTGCGCTGGGTTCACGCCACACTGGTCGACACCGCGCTGATGGCGCATGATCTCGTTCTGCCACCGCTCTCGGCGGAGGAGCGCGAGCGCTATTGGGCCGAGAGCCGGACGTTCGGTGCGCTGTTCGGGCTGACGGCGGACGACCTGCCGGCGGATTGGTCCGGCTTTGCCGCTTACACCGCGGCGATGGCGCAATCGGACACGCTGACGGTCAGCACCGCGGCACGCGAGATCGCAACGCAGATCTTCACGGGTGCGCGTCCGTGGTTGCGTCCGCCGCGCTGGTATCGCGCGCTCACGGCGAGCATGCTGCCTGAACGTCTGCGCGCGGGTTTTGGTTTTGAGCTCGACGAGGGCGAAGCCAGATCCGCCGACAATGCGCTGCGATGGATCAGGCGCGTCTATCCGAAACTGCCTTACAGGCTGCGCTATGTCGGCCCCTATCAGGAAGCGCAGGCGCGGCTGCGAGGGGAGCTGCAGCCGGATTGGATGACCCGCTGCCTCAACCGCGCCTGGATCGGCCGGTCGCAGATGGACGTGCGTCGCTAGGAATCGTGTCGCGGACAAGCTGCAACGCGTGAGCGTCGCGGCGCAGAGCCGGGACCCAGAGACCACAAGTTCCTGTACAGCGTGGGCCCCGGCTCAGCAGCGCACCACGTCGCAAGGGCGACGCGCTGCGCCGCGTCCGGGGCACGAGACGGGAGCGAGGCGATACTCTCTCCTCCTCGTCATTGCGAGCGTAACGAAGCAATCCAGACTGCCGCCGCGGAAAGACTCTGGATTGCTTCGCTTCGCTCGCAATGACGGAGAACCTAGCAACGCCTCGGCCTCACACCGACGCCAGCTTCCGATACAGCGCGCTGTAGCTGCTGGCCGAGATGCTCCACGAGAACGAGCGTCCCATGGCGCTGCGGCGCATGGTGTCGAGCTGGTCTTGCGCCATGAAGGCCGAGAAGGCGCGGCGGACGCCGCCGAGGAAGGATTCGTGCGAGGGTTTCGAGAACAGGAAGCCGGTCTCGCCGTCGCTGATGGTCTCGGCAAGGCCGCCGGTCTGGTGACCGATCGGCAATGAGCCGAAACGCTGGGCGTACATCTGGCTGAGGCCGCAGGGCTCGAACCGTGACGGCATCAGGGTGAAGTCGCTGCCGGCAAAGATGCGCCGCGCCTGGGCGTCGTTGAAGCCGATCGCGACACCGATGGCATCGGGACGGCGACGATGGGCGTTGATCAGTGCCTGCTCGAGCGCGGGCTCGCCGGAGCCGGTGACCACGATCTGCCCGCCGGCATCGATGATCTCGTCGGCTGCCGCCAGTACGAGGTCGATGCCCTTCTGGTGCACGAGGCGGGCGACGATGCCGAACATCGGTCCGCGCGACACCGCAAGCCCGAACTGCTTGCGCACGTAATCCGCATTGGCCTTCTTGCCGACCCAGTCGCCGGCGCCGAACTGCTGGGCGAGCTGTGCGCAATAGCGCGGGTCCCAGCTCTCGTCGATGCCGTTGAGGATGCCGGTGAGCTCGGCCGCGTCCGAGCGCAGGCGGAGCAGGCCTTCCAGGCCGCAGCCGAATTCGGCCGTGGTGATCTCCCGCGCATAGGTGCCGCTGACGGTGGTGAGGTGCGAAGCGTAGACCAGGCCGGCCTTGAGGAAGGAGACCTGGTCGTAGAACTCGACGCCGTCGATGTGGAAGGAGCTTTCCGGTGCGCCGATCCGCCGCAGCGCCTCCTTCGGGAAGAGGCCCTGATAGGCGAGGTTGTGGATGGTCAGGATCGACGGCAGCCTGGCGCCGCGCCAGGCGAGATAGGCCGGCACCAGCGAGGCCTGCCAGTCGTTGGCATGGACGAGGTCCGCTGCCCAATTCTTGTCCAGCTTGCCCATGGCAAGCTCAGCGGCTGCCGAGGCGAAGCGCGCGAAGCGGATGTCGTTGTCGGGCCAGTCGTGCCCGGACTCATCGCCATAGGGATTGCCGGGCCGGTCATAGAGCTGCGAGCACAACAGCACATAGACCGGCAGGCCGTCCTTGGTCGCGGCACGGCCGAGCGAGCAGGCCGGCATCTCCGCGAACGGCGGGCAGCGGCCGACAATCTGGATATGCGTGAGTTGCTCGATGATGTCGCGATAGCCGGGCAGCATGATCCGGATATCGGCGAAGGGGCGTAGCGCTCGGGGCAGGGCGGCGGAAACGGCTCCAAGCCCGCCGACGCGGACGAAGTCGTCCATCTCTGTCGTGACGAACAAGACCCTCAAGAACTGCTGCCCTCATCCGATCCCGTTTGCTGCTATGCAAGAACGGGTCCAGTTGTCCCGGAAATTCTCAAGCCCGCCGCAAGACGCGTCTGCTCGGTAAAGACTTTCCTACTCAGCCGCCGCCCTCTAGGGTCGCCGCACCAACAAGAGAGAACATCCATGGTTCCTGAGGGGGCCCCAGGGAGACGCGGCACGCATGCAGCTACCAGACAAGCATGAGGGGACGACGACGAAGGCTTTCGCGGGCCTGCGGGTCCTGGATTTTTCGACCACGATCGCCGGTCCCCACTGCGCGCGCATGCTAGCCGACATGGGCGCCGAGGTCATCAAGATCGAGACCGACGGCGGGGAGACGATGCGGACCCGGCCGCCGCTGCGCAAGGGGTGCAGCACCGCGTTCGGCCAGCTCAATGTCGGCAAGAAGAGCCTGGTGCTCGACCTCAAATCCGACGACGGCAGGGACGCCGTCTACCGGCTGGCCGCGACCGCCGACATCCTGGTCGAGAACTTCCGTCCCGGCGTGATGCACCGGCTGCGGCTCGACTATGACAGGCTGCGTGCGGTCAACGAGAGGCTGATCTACTGCTCGATCTCCGGCTATGGCCAGACCGGCCCCTCGGCCGAGCTGCCGGCCTATGCGCCGGTGATCCACGCCGCCTCCGGCTACGACATGGCGCATCTCGCCTATCAGCCCGGCCGTAACAGGCCCGACTATTGCGGCATCTATCACGCCGACGTCGTCACCGGCACCTACGGTTTTGGTGCGATCGCCTCGGCGCTTTATCAGCGCAGCGTGACCGGGCTCGGCCAGCACATCGACGTCTCCATGCTGGAATCGATGCTGACCTTGACCCTGACCGAGTTGCAGAGCTCGCAATTCGCGGTGGCGCCGCCGCCGCGCCCGATGTTCGGACCGACCGAGACGGCAAGCGGCTACGTCATGATCACGGTCGCCAGCGAGAAGACATTCCAGGCCCTGATGGGGGTGATCGGCCGCCCCGAATGGGTCTCCGATCCGCGCTTCGCCACCTACGCCCCGCGCCGCGAGAACTGGGCGGCGTTGATGGACGGCGTCGAGGTCTGGTCGCGGCAGCTCTCGACCGATGCATGCCTGCTCGCGCTTGGTGCTGCCGGCGTCCCGGCCTCGGCCTATCGCACCGTGTCGGATGCGTTGGCCGATCCGCAGCTTGCGCATCGCCAGGCACTCTCCGAGGTGCGGGACGAGGGCGGCTCGTTTAGGGTGCTCAACCTGCCGTTCCGGATGTCGGGGGCCGACACCACGCCGGCCAGGACGGTGTCCGTGCTCGGCGCGCACACGGACGCATTGCGCGACGAGATCGGCCTTGCCGACAAGGCGCCAATTCCGTCAGGCAAAACGGCCGCGACATCTTGAGCAACATGACGCCGCGCATGCGGCGTTTGATCTCTCGTGTGTTCCTCTTGCCGTGGCGAGCATTTGTCGCCAAGCTTGCTTTCCGAGTCATCAACGATCCGAAACATCGGACGAGGGATCCCGGGAGGAACCATGACGAAGATTGCTGCCGCGGCGCGCAAGCACGTGCCGATTTTCCTTGTTGCGGCATTTGCGCTTGTCTCGCCTGCGCAGGCGCAAAAATCGGGCGGCAGCATCACCGTCGGCCAGGAGCTCGACATTCCCGGTTTCGATCCGCTCAAGGTCGGTGTCTACGACACCTCGACCAACACCGCCGCGGCCGCGATCTTCGACACGCTCACCACACTCGATGAAAAAGGCGAGGTCGCGCCGAAGCTCGCGGTGTCATGGACCCATTCCGACGACTACATGATCTGGACCTTCAAGCTGCGCGAGGGCGTGAAATTCCACGACGGCACGCCGTTCAACGCACAGGCCTTCAAGGAGAATTTCGACCGGCAGAAGGATCCCGCCAACAAGTGCCGCTGCGCCTTCTACATCACCAACGTCAAGGAGGTGCTGGCCCCGGACGACTACACCGTCGTCTATAGGCTCACCGATCCTTCCGTGAACCTGCCGGCGGTGATCACCATCCAGAGCCAGAACAACGTCATTCACTCGCCGACCGCCTGGAAGACCAAGGGCGACGACTACAATCGCAATCCCGTCGGCACCGGCCCGTACATCCTGAAATCATGGACCGCCGGCGACCGCATGGTGCTGGAGAAGAATCCCAATTACTGGGACAAGAGCCGTCCCTATCTCGATCGCATCATCCTGAAGCCGCTGCCCGATGCGCAGTCGCGCTTCGCCTCGCTGCAATCGGGTGAGGCCGACATCATCTGGGACGACGAGAACGACGCCGACAACATCATGAAGGCGCAGAAGGACTCCAAGCTCACCGTGCACACCTACAAGGGCTCGGGCGCGCAGGTCTACGCCTTCAACACCAAGGTCGCGCCGTTCGACGACGCCCGCGTGCGCCAGGCGCTGGTGATGGCGATCGACCGCCCGAAGATGTCGCAGGCGATCAGCAACGGCCTGAGCCGGCCCGCGACCAATCCTTATGGCGACGGCTCCTGGGTCAAGTGCAAGGACGACGGCGCGCTGCCGTTCGACGTCGAGAAGGCCAAGGCGCTGATCAAGGATTATGGCAAGCCGGTCGAGTTCAAGATGCTGGTGAGCGCGACACCGCGCGGCCGCATGATCGGCCAGGTGCTGCAGCAGTTCTGGAAGCGCGCCGGCGCCAACATGGAGATCGAGCAGGTCGACCAGGCCACCATTCCCTCGCGCGCCTTCACCCGCCAGTTCCAGCTGACGCCGTGGCGCATCGTCGACCTCGCCGATCCCGATCCGCAGATGTACGCGAATTTCCGCAGCGGCAGCCCGCTGGCGCTCTCCAGCTTCTCAAATCCCGAGCTCGACAAGCTTCTGGACCACGCGCGCGTCACCGCCGATCTCGGCCAGCGCACCGAGGATTACTGCGCCATCAGCCGCCTGATCAACAAGGAGGCGATCTGGTTCTGGACCTTCCAGAACACGTACTACGCTCTATCGAGCGCGAAGCTGAAAGGCTTTCCGAAGATCTACAACGGCGTGATCGACGTCTCGACCACCTGGCTGGAATGAAAACGCGATGCTGAACTTCGTCGTTCGGCGGCTCCTTGCCATCCTGCCGGTGCTGCTTGCCGTTTCGCTGCTCACCTTCCTGATCGCCTCGCTGCTCCCCGGCGATCTCGCCTTCGTCATCCTCGGCGACCAGGCAACGCCGGAGAATGTCGCGGCGCTGCGCCGTGACATGGGGCTCGACCAGCCATTGTGGTGGCGCTACCTGAGCTGGCTCGGTCACGTGCTGCAAGGCGATCTCGGCCGCTCGTTCCGCACCGGGCAGACCGTGCTGCAGGCGGTCGCCGAGCGCATTCCGGTCTCGCTCCAGCTGATGCTGATGGCCGAGTTCATCGGGCTGCTGATCGGCGTTCCCGTCGCGATCGCCTGCGCCGCGCGCGCCGGCGGCGCCTTCGACCGCTTCATGACCGGCAGTGCCTTCGCGATGCTGTCGATGCCGTCCTTCCTAATGGCGATCCTCCTGATCTACCTGTTCGCGGTCGAGCTGCATTGGCTGCCGGCGACCGGCTATGTGCCGTTCACCGAGGAGCCGCTGGCCAATTTGCGCTTCTTCGTGCTGCCGGCGCTCACCCTGGCGCTGGCGGAATGGCCCGGCATCATGCGGGTGCTGCGCTCCGACATGATCGCGACCTTGCAGGAGGACTATATCGCGCTGGCCAAGGCCAAGGGGCTCAAGCCATCACGCATCCTGTTCGTGCATGCGCTCAAGCCTTCGTCGCTGACGCTGGTGACGGTGACGGGCATCAATATCGGCCGCCTGCTCGGCGGCACGCTGATCGTGGAATCGATCTTCGCGCTGCCCGGCATCGGCCGGCTGCTGGTCGGGGCGATCTACACCCGCGACCTCGTCATCCTCCAGGGCGTGGTGCTGCTGGTGGCCTGCGGCTTCGTCATCGTCAATTTCATCGTCGACATGCTCTACGCCGTGCTCGATCCGAGGATCCGCCATGGCCACGCTTGAGCTGTCGATGCAGGACGAGGCCGTATCTGCGCCGGTGCGACGCGGGCGCAAGCTCGGGTTGCTGTTCTGGCTCGCGAGCGGCTGGCTCGCGATCATCCTGACATTGGCGATCCTGGCGCCGGTGCTGCCGCTGCAGAACCCTGTAGACATGGACATGCTGGAGCGCCGCGCCGCGTTTTCGACCGAGCACTGGCTCGGCACCGACGGGCTCGGCCGCGACGAGCTCGCCCGACTGATTTTTGGAGCGCGCGTTTCGCTGACGGTCGGACTGATTGCGCCGATGATTGGCCTCGTGTTCGGCGGCGCGCTCGGCCTGCTCGCGGGCTATTTCCGAGGGCGGTTCGAGACGCTGGTGGTCGGCAGCATGGACGTGCTGCTGGCGTTTCCGCCGCTGATCTTCGCGCTCGCGGTGACCGCCTATCTCGGCCAGTCCATTCCCAATCTCACATTGATCCTCGGCGTGCTCGGCATTCCCGCCTTCATGCGGGTGGCGCGCGCGGCGACACTGACGCTGGCGCGGCGCGAGTTCGTGATCGCAGCCGAGGCGCTGGGTGCGAGCCATGCACGCATCCTCTTGCGCGAGTTGCTACCGAACGTGATCCTGCCGCTGCTGGCCTTCTTCCTGCTCGGCGTCGCCGTCACCATCGTGGTCGAAGGCGCGCTGTCCTTCCTCGGGCTCGGCGTGCCGCCGCCGATGGCGAGCTGGGGCAGCATGATCGGCGAGGGGCGCGAAAGTCTCGACGTCGCGCCACGGCTGGCCTTTCTGCCGGCAGCGGGCCTGTTCCTAACCGTGCTGGCCTTCAACCTCGTCGGCGACACCTTGCGGGCGCTGACCGACCCGCGTCAGGGGGCGCTGTGAGCATGCCGCTCCTGACCATCGAGGACGTCGCAGTCGAGCTGCCGACCCCGCGTGGAAACTTGCGCGCTGTCGATCACGTGGATCTGTCACTGGAGGCGGGGCGCACACTCGGCATCGTCGGCGAGTCCGGCTGCGGCAAGACCATGCTGTCGCGCGCGGTGCTTCAGCTGCTGCCGAGGAAGGCGAAGCTGACGGGACGCGTGATGTTCGACGGCCAGGATCTGGTGCGGCTCGATCGCGAGAGCCTGCGACAGCTGCGCGGGCGCGATCTCGCGGTCGTGTTCCAGGATCCCATGACCTCGCTCAACCCGGTGCTCACCATCGGCACGCAACTGATGGAGACGATCCAGGAGCATCTCGAGCTCGATGCTTCCGCAGCGAAGGCGCGCAGCATCGAGCTGCTGGCCGCCGTCGGCATTCCGGCGCCGGAGCAGCGGCTCGCGCAATATCCGCATCAATGCTCCGGCGGCATGCGCCAGCGCATCGCGATCGCGATCGCGCTGTCCTGCGAGCCGAAGCTCTTGATCGCGGACGAGCCGACCACGGCGCTCGACGTGACCATCCAGGCGCAGATCCTCGATCTGCTCGCGCGCGAGCAGCAGCGCCGTCACATGGCGATGATCATCATCACCCACGATCTCGGCGTCGTCGCCGGCCGCGCCGACGAGGTCGCGGTGATGTATGCGGGCAGGGTGGTGGAGCGCGCGCCGACGCCAGCATTGTTCAAACGCATGCACATGCCCTACACCGAGGCGCTGCTGGCGGCGATCCCGAAGCTGGAGATCACGCCGCACACGCCGCTGCCTGCGATATCCGGTCGTCCACCCGATCCGACGCGGCCGCTGCAGGGCTGCTCTTTCGCGCCGCGCTGCCGCTATGCCACCGGCCACTGTCGCGAAGCCAAGCCCGGGCTGAAGGGCGCGGAGAGGCCCGATCATCTCTACGCCTGCTTCCATCCGATCCGGATGGCCGAGGGGATCGGCGCATGATGCAGCTGGCCGTGCGCAACGAGGCGCTTCTCAACGTCGACAATCTCGTCGTCGAGTATGGCCTCGGCAACAAGACGGTTCATGCCGTTTCCGGCGTCAGCCTCCAGGTCGCGCGCGGCGAGACGCTGGGGCTGGTCGGCGAATCCGGCTGCGGCAAGCGCTCGGGCGCGCGGTGCTGCAATTGCGCCGCGCCAAATCGGGCCGCGTGCTGTTCGACGGCGAGGATCTCACGGCAATGGAGGGCGAGGCGCTGCGCAGGATGCGGCGCCGCGTGCAGCTGATCTTCCAGGATCCGATCGCCTCGCTCAATCCGCGCCGGCGCATCGGCGACATCGTCGCCGAACCGCTGATCATCGCCGGCGTCAAGAATGCTGCGGAGCGCAAGCGTAGGGTTCACGAGGTGCTCGCGGCGGTCGGGCTCGATCCTGATCTCGTCGTGGGCCGCCTGCCGCACGAATTCTCCGGCGGCCAGTGCCAGCGCATCTGCATCGCGCGGTCGCTGGTGCTCAACCCCGAGTTCATCGTCTGCGACGAGCCGGTCTCGGCGCTCGACGTCTCCATCCGCGCACAGATCCTCAACCTGCTGGAGGAGATGAAGGCGCGCTTTGGCCTGACGCTGCTGTTCATCGCGCATGACCTCGCGGTGGTCAAAGCCGTCAGCGACCGCGTCGCAGTGATGTATCTCGGTCGGCTCTGCGAGGTCGGGCCCTCGGAGCAATTGTTCGCACGGCCTGCGCATCCCTACACCAGCCTGTTGCTGCAGGCGATCCCGGTGCCCGATCCGGATGTGCGTCCCGCCGAGAGTGTGGCGACCGGCGAGCCGCCATCGCCGATTGCACCGCCGTCAGGCTGCCGCTTCCGCACCCGCTGCCCACGCGCCGATCAGCGATGCAGCGCGGAGATACCGGAGTTGCGCGAGGTCGCCCCCGGCCAGTTCGCCGCTTGCCACCATCCGCTGGCCTGAACTAAGACCGGTTTGTCTCGTCTCGCCGGCCATGGCATGGTGAGGCCGAGAACGACAAGCATGCCGGGAGGATTCCAATGAAGAGTTTCAAGGTTGCCGATTTCAAGGCGCCGCTGCAGGAGTTCGACGAGGCGACGCCGCAGCCCTCGGGCACGCAGGTGCTGATCAAGGTGAAGGCCGCCGGCGTCTGCCACAGCGACCTCCACATCTGGGAAGGCGGCTACGATCTCGGCCACGGCCGCAAGCCGCTATCGCTGAAGGACCGCGGCATCAACCTGCCGCTGACCATGGGCCACGAGACCGTCGGCGAAGTCCTGGCCTTCGGCCCGGACGTGAAGCCGACCGACCAGGGCGATCTCAAGCTGGGTGATGTCGGCCTCGTCTATCCCTGGATCGGCTGCGGCAAGTGCGCGACGTGTCTCGGCGGTGACGAGAACATGTGTCTGACGCCGCGCTCGCTCGGCGTCTATTGCGACGGCGGCTATTCCGATCACATGCTGGTGCCGCATCCGCGCTATCTGCTCAATCTGAAGGGCCTCGATCCCGCGACAACCGCACCCTATGCCTGCTCGGGCGTCACCACCTACAGCGCGCTGAAGAAGGTCGAGCAGCATTTCGACACGCCGATCGTGATGTTCGGTGCCGGCGGCCTCGGCCTGATGGCGCTGTCGCTGCTCAAGGCGATGGGCGGCAAGGGCGCGATCATGGTCGACATCGACGCCAGGAAGCGCGAAGCGGCCGAGAAGGCCGGCGCGCTCTCCACCGTCGATCCCAAGGCGCCGGATGCGCTGGAGCAGCTTGCGAAGAAGGCGGGCGGGCCGATCCGCGCCGTGATCGACCTCGTCGGCAACTCTGCCACGACGCAGCTCGGCTTCGACTGCCTGACCAAGGGCGGCAAGCTCATCATCGTCGGCCTGTTCGGCGGCGGCGCGACCTGGGCGCTGCCGCTGATCCCGATCAAGGCGGTGACGATCCAGGGCAGCTATGTCGGCAACCTGCGCGAAACGCAGGAGCTGCTCGACCTCGTGCGGGCGAAGAACGTGGCGCCGATCCCGGTGACAAAGGCCCCGCTCAGCAAGGCCAACGACGCGCTGGTGCAATTGCAACAGGGCGCGGTGGTCGGCCGCACGGTGCTGACGCCGTAGTTTCTCTTTACGTCGTTCCGGGGCGATGCGAAGCATCGAACCCGGAACCTCGAGATTCCGGGTTCGGTCCTGCGGACCGCCCCGGAATGACGTCTGAAAAATCCAGGAACCCCCATGTCCGCAAACAACGCCTTCCACATTGCCGTGCTCGCCGGTGACGGCATCGGTCCCGAAGTCATGGCGCCGGCGCTCGAGGTGCTGCGCAAGGTCGGCGACAAATCCGGCCTCAGCTTCCGCTTCACCGAGGCGCCGGCCGGCGCCAACAATTATCTCGCCACCGGCAAGTCGATGCCTGATACGACGATCAAGCTGTGCGAGGAGGCGGATGCGATCCTGCTGGGCGCCTGCGGCCTGCCGTCGGTGCGCTACCCCGACAATACCGAGATCGCGCCGCAGATCGAGCTGCGCTTCATCTTCGATCTCTATGCCGGCGTGCGGCCGGCGCGCCTCATTCCCGGCGTGCCGAGCCCGATCGTCGGCGCGGACAAGCGCGGCATCGATCTCGTCGTGATCCGCGAATCCACCGAGGGCCTGTTCGCCTCGATGGGCAAGGGCGTCGTCACCCACGAGGACGCGCGCGAGACCATGGTCATCACGCGCCGGACCTCCGAGCGTCTGTTCGAGTTCTCGTTCCGTCTTGCCGAGCGGCGCAAGGCGCGCGGCAAGCCCGGGATGCTCACCTGCGTCGACAAGGCGAACGTGTTCAAGGCCTTTGCGTTCTTCCGCGGCATCTTCGACGAGATCGAGAAGAAGCATCCCGGCGTGAAGACCGACCGGCTCTATGTCGATGCCTGCTCGGCGATGCTGGTCAAGCGTCCCTGGGATTTCGACGTGATGGTGATGGAGAACATGTTCGGCGACATCGTCTCCGACATCACCGCGAGCCTGATCGGCGGTCTCGGCATGGCGCCGTCCGCCGACATCGGCGACAAATATGCGGTGTTCCAGCCCTGCCACGGCACCGCGCCTGATATCATGGGGCAGGGCAAGGCCAACCCCACCGGCATGATCCTGTCGGCCGCGATGATGCTGGACTGGCTCGCCGACAAGCATGGTGTCGAAAGCGCCGCCGAGGCCGGCGAGCAGATCGAGCGCGCGGTCGACGAGATCTATGGCGGCGGCATCAAGCCGATGGAATTTGGCGGCAGCAACGGCACGGCCGACATCACGAAGGCAGTGATTGCCGCACTCTGAAAGGAAGCGGATGAGCACGCAGGTCCCCGAACGCTATCGACATCTCCGGACGTTTGCTTTCGGCGACAGCCCCGGGCTCGCGGACGAATTGCTCGATCTCGTCGTCAGGGGCATCAAGACCGCGACCTGCAGCACGGAAGACGAGCCGAACACATCTACGCCCGGCGAGCGCTGGGTCGTGCTCGATGGACGGGGAGAGCCGCGCTGCGTCATCGAAAGCACCGAGGTCACATATCGGCGCTTCCATGACGTCGACGCCGCCTTTGCCTTTGACGAGGGCGAAGGCGACCGAAGCCTGGACTATTGGCGCAGCGCTCATCGCACCTATTTCGGCCGGCTCGGACGATTCAGCGAAGACATGATGCTCATGTGTGAGCGCTTTCGCCTGATCGAGGTGTTTGGGGAGCTGCCGGTCGCGAGATCATAGCCGAGCGGCGCAGAAGCAGGCGCACCGCGTCCGCGCCTTTTGTGAGTACAAAGCGTTGCGCAAGAAAAGGGGCCTCACGGCCCCTTCATCATTTACCAGCGGTGCCAGTGGCGGTGGCCGTAGCCCCATGGACGGGGGCCGTAACCGTAGAAGCGGCGCGGGCCGCCATAGTAGCCGTAGGCGCCATAATAGTTCGGACGCCACCAGCAGCGGCCCCAGGCGTTGCAGACCATACGCACCTGATCGACGTCGGCAGCCGGGCCTTTTGCAATCCGGTCCGCCTGCGGAATGCCGTTCGGCATTGCCGCAAGGGCCGGTCCCGAAGCGAGCGCCATACCGCCCATGGCAGCCAGGCCAAGAACAGCAAGTTTGAGTTTCATCGCAGTCTCCCTCGTTGGTTCCGGGAGAACTAGCGCCAGATCAATTGGTTGCTACCGCAACGCAGGCGGGAGAGGAATTTAATCTTCCTGAACGTTGGTTCACCTCGCTCTGCTTCGTCGCAAGAGCTCCTCGCAATGACGGCGGTGAGAGAGGCGTGTTTGCAACGACAGCCGTTCACTTGCCCTGAAACTGCGGCTTGCGCTTCTCCATGAACGCCTGTCGGCCCTCGCGGAAATCCGCCGAGTCCATGCATGCGGTGCCGATCGCCTTGATCGCGTCCATGTCGCGTGCGCTCTCGTCCTTCAAGACCTGCGCGATGGTGATCTTGGCCGCCTTGATCGCGAGCGGGGCGTTCTGCGAGATCGTCTCGGCAATCGCCATGGTCTCGCCCCAGAGCTGGTCCTCCGGGAACACGCGCTCGACGAGGCCGATGCGCAGCGCCTCGGCGGAATCGATGCGCATGCCGGTGTACATCAGAAGCCGCGCCCAGGACGGGCCGACTAGCGACACCAGATGCTTCAAGCCGTCATAGCCATAGGCGATGCCGAGCCGGGCCGCGGGGATGCCGAACTGGCTGTCCTGCGAGGCGAGGCGGATGTCGGCGAGCATCGCGACCTGCATGCCGCCACCGAGGCAAAAGCCCTGGATGCAGGCGATGGTCGGCTTCGGATAGTCGGCAAGCAGCGCGCGTTGGGCGACGCTGCGCCTGGCGTATTCCTCGGACGCCGCGGCGTTGTGACGAGTCTTCTCGAACTGGCTGATGTCGGCTCCCGACACGAACGCCTTGCCGCCGGCACCGCGCAGGATCACGACCCGCACGGCGTCGTCATCGCGCAAGGCCGTCAGCGCCTCGCCAAAACCCTCCCACATCTCCAGCGACATCGCGTTGCGCTTGTCGGGATTGTTGAAGGTGATCACGCCGACACCGTCGCCGGCGTGCTGGAGGATCTTGCCGTCGGCGTAGGATTTTTCGTTGGAGATCTCGGGCATCGCGCGCTCGCGTGTTGGTTGGCGAGGCGCAATGTGCGGCCGGTCCGAGGCCGCGGTCAACCGCGGCAGGGGACGCGGCTTTGCATCGGCCCGTGCCGCGATTGCATGGCGCGAGAAGCGCCTATTGCGTCACATGCATGTGCGCGGTCAGCGGATGGCCGGCGGCCTTGCCGAAGAACGCCGCCTCTTCGGCCGTCGCCTCCAGCAGCTGCTCGTCCTGGTTATAGACGTCGTTGCGGAACTGGATGGTCTGGTCCTTGGTCATCCACGCCGTGAGATAGATCCAGGCCACCGGCACCTTCTTCGCCATGGCGACCTCGAGATGCTGGCCGCTGGCGATTTCCGCGTCGATCGCGGCGCGGCTCCATTTCGGCTGGTCCTTGAGCAGCCAGGCGGCGAGATCGCGCACATTGTCGACGCGCGAGCAGCCGTGGGAATCGAACCGGTAGTCGTCGCTGAACAAATTGCGCTGGTTGGTGTCGTGCATGTAGACCGAATAGGAATTCGGCATGTCGATCTTGACCGCGCCGAGCGCATTGAAGGTGCCGTTGTGCTGGCGCACCGTGAAGTTCGGCGTGCGCGTGCCCGACCAGTCGACCGAATGCGGATCGATCGGATTGTCGTGGGCGTCGAGCACCTCCATGTGCATGCGCGACAGATAGGTCGGGTCCTTGCGCATATGCGCCGAGATCTCGGTCTTGGCGATCGAGGCCGGCACCGTCCAGGTCGGATTGAGGACGACGCTGGTGATCTGGGCGGTCAGCGTCGGCGAGGGCTTTTCGGTCTTGCCGACGATGACGCGATAGCGCCGCACCACGACGTCGTTCTCGACCGCTTCGGCAAAGGCGGCGGGAATGTTGACCACGACATAGCGCTGGCCGAAGCCGAAATTCATGTTCTCGAGCCGCTCGAGCGAAGCCTCGAGCTGGCGGATGCGCTTCTGCACGGAGACGTTCATCGCCGCGAGCGTGCGCGGCGTCACCGTGCCGGTCGGCGCGAGGCCGTGACGTGCCTGGAAGCGCTTCACCGCGTCGGCGAGATCCTGGTCGAAGGCGCCGCTGGTCTTGTCGGCGGAAAGATCGCCGGAGAGGATCAGCCGCTTGCGCAGGAGATCGTCGCTCGCGCCCTGGACGCCAAGCGCGAATTTGGCATCCGCGGGGATCGTCGGCCAGCCGCCGCGCACGGCGAGTGCGGAATAGCTGAACGCGGCCTCCTTGATGCGCTGGGCGGAGCCTTCGTCATAGGTCGGCTCGTGCGTCAGCGCGAGCGCCGCGGCCGAGCGGCTTTCGGGCGTCGAGGCGGGCGTCGTTGCGGTTTTCGGCGCAGCTGCGTGGGCCGGATTGGCCGCAGCCGGCACCGTCCCGGCCGTTGCCGGCTTGGGCGTGGCCTGTCCGACGGTCTCGGTTTGTGCCAGCGCAGAGGCGCTGGCGAGCACGCCGACGGCAACGATCATCGCATGGCGTTTCGACATGTGTCCCATCTTCCCCCAGGAGAGCGAGGCCCGGACGGGCACTCGCATTGGCAAGGTTCGGCCGCCGCGCTGCGTACGCCGATTCGCGAAATCGACGGAAAATTAGGACGCCGGTGTTGAGGTCCCATTAAGCACGGCAGTCGAAAGCTCCGCGCGTCCGCCCGCGGAGTCTCTCGATTGGGTCGCAGCAAGGGCGGAATGGGTTCGCGAAAACCGCGATGGGGAAGGGAAAAGGACAAGAAAAAAGGGCGGTCAGGCCGCCCCGAAATACGAAGTCCGCGCGCGGATGGCGCACGCCAAATCTGGTTCAGAAGATCCGATCCAGCCGATCTCGTCCAATCCGGCCGCGCCCCCGTGACGCGGCGGATTGAACGTCGGCCGTCAAGGCCAGACCGTCGATCGGCTCAGCTTTCGTTGGCCGCGATCGATTCCATCAGCGAGACGAGCTGACGCTGCACCGTCTGATCCTTGATCTTGCTGTAGGCGCGCAGCAGGCGGAGGCTGAAAGCCGAATCGAGGAAGAGCAGGCTTTCGACTTCGCGCGCCTTGTTGTCGCCGTCATAGAAGAAGGTCACGGGCACGTCGAGGGCGGACGCGATCTGCTGCAGGCGGGCTGCGCCGACGCGATTGACGCCCTTCTCGTACTTCTGGACCTGCTGGAAGCTCACGCCGAGCTTTTCGCCGAGCTCGGCCTGCGAGATCTTCATCTCGACGCGCCGCAGACGGATCCGCTTGCCAAGCTCAATGTCCGGCTTGCCGGCACTGCGCTGCTTCATTCTTTTCGCCGCTGTTTTCATAGTCGTTTCTCACCGTTCTTCGGTTGAAAATCCCCCGAAGAGCTGGGTCAGGGGTTCGCCCATATACGAGTCCTTGAATTCATGCGGGTGCACGAACTCTTCCTTAAACCACGGGAAGCGAGCTGGATTGAAAGCCTCGATCAGCCAGTCAATCATGTGCCGAACGCGCGGGATGCGGCCGCTACCGGGATGGTAGGACAACCAGATATCCAGCGGTCGGTTCAATTCGACCTCCAGTGGAATCAACTTCCCGCCAAGCGCAATGGCGTAACTCGGGAATACGCCGATTCCGGCGCCATTCGCGACAGCCCAGTAATTGGCGCTTGAGACGTTCGTCTTCATGACCAGAAGGTCACGTTCCTGAACGCCCGGGAAGAAGCTCTCAAAAGTCTCCTTGGCGGCGAGCTGGTCGGCGAATTGCAGCACCAGGCGGTGCTTGATCAATTCATGGGCCGAGCGCGGCGTGCCGTGTTTCTCGAGGTATTTCTCCGAAGCCCAGAACATCAGATGCATGCGGCCGAGCCGCACCAGCTTGACGTCGAGCGCAGAAGGCCGTGACAGGTGGATGGCGACGTCGGCCTCGTGGCGCGAGACGTCGGCCGAGCGCATGGCGCAATGCAGGTCGACCAGGATCTTCGGATAGGCCTGCTGGAATTCGACCAGGCGCGGCGCGAGCCAGAACGTGCCGAGACCCTCGGTGACGGCGACGCGGACCTCGCCGGACAGGGCGTTGCCGGTCGAATCGCTGGTGCGCAACACGTCGAACGCGGCTGCTTCCATCCGCTCGACGGCGGAGACGACGAGCGCGCCCTCGTCCGTCAGATGCGTGCCATGGACGTCGCGGGTGAACAGAGTGGTGCCGGTCTGGCGCTCGAAATCGTCAATGCGGCGGCGGACAGCGTTGATCGACAACGACAGCCGTTCGGCTGCCGAGCGGAAACTTCCGCAGCGGACGACTTCCAGAAAGATGCGCGCCGCATCCCAATCGGAGAGGCCGCTGAGATTTGTTTTTAGGCGTTCCTCTGGAGGAACGCCCCTTTCCGCCAAGGAGTGCATACAAGTCCCTTCAGGCGGCTAAACTGGCAGAATCTGGCGCAAACCACAACCACGGCGGGTTGCGGGGTGACGAGTTTTGAACGTCATCCTTTACTACCTCGCTGCTGGTATCATGGTGCGGCCACGGGCTGGGAATCGGGCAGACGATCGCCTGAATTGAGGGGTGTCGCGTGAGTTCCGTTGCGAGCCTTCAGATGGCTGCGGGATTGTCGGCGCTGTCCGCAATGGACATCCTTGCGCAAATAGCGCTTCCAACTCCCTGCATGGATCAATCACAACGCAACAGGCGTTCTCTCCCCGGCTGTCTCGACGATGGCCGACGATGCGGCGGGCCGATGTTCGTCGGAACCGCGAAATCAACGCAGAAACACATTGAAATCATGTTCAGAGGCGTCGCGGCCTCGTGTTATCCTTGGTCTCCCATGGGGGCCAAAGGGGTCGTCGCAAATACGTCTCGCAGGCCGAATTAACGGAAAGAACGCCCGGTGTCGCATTCAGACGAACAGTTGCAGTCGGTGCTGGAGACGCTCGAGGAGTGCCGCAGGGCGCTCAACGAGATGAACAGTCGCGAGTCGGCCGAGCTGCTGTCGATTGTCATCCTCGACGTGCGGATGAAACTCAAAGGAATTGACAGCGCCGATCTCAAGGCGCTGTGCGACGAAATGCTGCGGAACGCCGGAAGCGAACCGCCGCCCTCTTCCAAGCAGACGCAGGACCAGCCCCGGCGTCCGCTGCTCCGCGTGGTGAAGTAGCCGCGCCGCCTGGTCTCGCTTTTTGGCGAGGTTTGTGCGCGTCCCGATGCCGCATCTGTGATCACGGACGGCATCGGGAGGAGCCCTGGTTTTGTGCGCCTCTGTTGCGCATTCTCCGGCATCGGCTACACCAGAGCCGGTGCTCCGGGCCGCGCGCGTTTCCCGCGTGCCGCACCGGCGCCTGAGATGGCTCCGACTGCATCATGCAAAATGTTTCGATCCCGGCGGCGCTGATTGCCGGCCTCGTCAGCTTCCTCTCCCCTTGCGTCCTGCCGCTGGTTCCGCCCTACCTGATCTATCTCACGGGCGCGACGATCGAGCATGTCGAGAGCGAGGAGCCGGCCTCGACCTCCAAGCGCGCGATCATGATGTCGGCACTGCTGTTCGTGCTCGGCTTCTCCACGGTGTTCGTGGCGCTCGGGGCCAGCGCCTCGTTGATCGGCGGGCTGATCCGGGCCTGGTCGGCCGAGCTGTCGATCCTTGCCGGCATCGTCATCATCATCATGGGCCTGCACTTCCTCGGCCTGACGCGCATCGGCCTGTTGATGCGCGAGGGCCGGCTGCCGATCCCCAGGCCCGTCGGCCTCTGGGGCGCCTACATCATGGGGCTGGCCTTCGCCTTTGGCTGGACGCCCTGCATCGGCCCGATCCTGGCTGCGATCCTCTCGATTGCCGCGGCCGAAGCCACGGTGACGAAGGGCGCGGGGCTGCTCGCGGTCTATTCGGCCGGCCTCGGCATTCCCTTCCTGATCGCAGCGCTGATGATCGAGCAGTTCTCCACGCTGTTCGCGCGCATGAAGGGCCAGCTCGTCAACGTCGAACGCGCCATGGGCGTGTTGATGGTGATCACCGGCATCGGCTTCCTCACCGGCGCGGTCTCCAATGTGAGCATCTGGCTGCTCGAGACCTTCCCGGCGCTGCAGACATTCGGATAGGGCGTGCGCCATAGCGCTTCCGAGAGGGGGAGTGCTGCGATCATTCCATGCGTAGCAAAGCCGGAAGGTCGCTCATTCGATGACAGAGGTCGTCACAGATCTCCGCTAATTCTCGCTCAGCTCCCGAATCTCCTCCGGTAAAGCCGAGGACTTTCATTCCTGCGGCCTTTGCCGCGCGGACTCCGGACAACGAGTCCTCAACAACGACGCAACGTGAGGGGTGAACGCCCAACGTACGTGCGGCATGCAGGAACAGGCCGGGGTCCGGCTTCCACGAACCAACCTCATACGCACTGAAGATGCGGCCTTCGAAATGCTCCAGCAGTTTGGTCAATCCGAGTGCATGTGTCAGCTTCGACATGGGGCCGTTGGATGCTACGCAAACCGGAACGTCGATTTCGGCCAATGCCGCATGGATTCCTTCGATCGGCTTCAGTTCGGCATCAAACGCCAGCGCGGTTGCCCGCCGAACGTCGTCGATGAAGCTGTCTCGGACGCGGCGGCCCAGCCGGTGCTCGATTTCGCGCACGCAATCGGCCATCTTGACCCCGCGGAAAGAACGTATGGCGTCTTCGACGCGGATCGATATGCCTTCCTCGGATGCCGTTTGAACCAGCACGGTCAGTGCAATGATCTCGCTATCGACCAGGACGCCGTCCGAATCGAAAATGACAAGTTCGGGACTAGCAGAGGTCATTCTTGCGAGGCTCCAAGCACATCGTTCACCGGAATGTCTCGCTATATCCGGGACAATGGACGGAGGCCATCCTGGCCGTCTGGAATCGTCGCAGGCAGGTCCGTGAGGCTCTGAGGCGGGTCCTCGGCTGTGTCGCGGATGCCGAGGGCGTCACTGATGATTTGAATCAGGGCGCGCACTCGAAGGTCATGAGCACGCGCCCCCGTTTGGTCTCGCCTGACCAGCCGTCAGTAATCCCAGAACACCGGCACCCAGCGGAAAGCGTCGCCGTCGACCGCGACCCGTCCGACGGACGGGAACGGCAAATGCGTGGCGACCAGCATCTCGCCGGTTTCGGCAAGCTCTCGCAGCAGGTGGATACGAACGCGCGCCGCCTCCTCGGGGTCGTGCTCGAAGCCGTTGTGCCAGTCGGGTTGTTCGAACCCGACCGCAAACACGGCATCGCCCGCGAATGTCAGTGCGTCGCCGCCGGACGCTACGCGAACGACGCTGTGTCCGGGGGTGTGACCGCCGGTCCGACGGGCGATGACGCCGGGCGCGATCTCCTGCGTCTCGTCGAACGTCCGCAGCTGACTGCCGTACTCCTTCACGAACCGCTTGGCGGTGGCCCGAAGCGCGTCCGGGAATCCCTGCGGCATGTTGGTGTGGGAGAAATCGGGCGCCTCCCAGAACCTGACCTCGGCGGCCGCGACGTGGATGCGCAGGTCCTTGCGCAGCCGCTGCTTCACGCCGTCGACGAGCAGCCCGCCGATGTGGTCCATGTGCAAATGGGTCAGCACCAGATCGGTCACGGCCGAAAGATCGATGCCGGCGGCCTCCAGTCGCTTGATCAACTGCCCGGCTCGCGGCAGGTGCAAGTTCGGGTCGGAGCCGAGGCCGGCGTCGATCAGGATGGTCTTGTCGCCGCTGCGCACCATGACCGCATTCAGTGCCCAGTCGAACGCGTCCTGCGGCAGGAACATGTCGTGCAGCCAGGCAGCCCGCTCGGCCGGGGCCGCGTTATGCGCCAGCATCGTGGTCGGCAGCGGCAGCACGCCGTCGCTGACCACCAGCACGTCGATCTCGCCAATCTTGAGCGCGTAGCGTGACGGCACCAGTTCTTCGGGGCCCGATGACACGGGATATGAGGTGTTGTGCAGGTTCATGTTCGTCTCCTGTTTCATGGAAGGCTTCTGGCTGAACTTGGTTGAGCGGGCCGCGCAGCCAGGACGCGCGGCCGCCGTCGCTTCACGTGTCTAGAGATCGGTCACACGCTCCGGATCGGCCGAGGCGAGCGCGGCGGCGCGCTCGGCCTTCGGCGGATAGATCCAGACGGTGTTGATCTCCCGCTTCGTCTTCTTGGCGACGTCGCCGACCATCTCGACCTTGCGCTCCCAGCCGCGCGTGAACAGCGCGCCGGCTTCGCCGAGGTCGAGGCAGGTGACATAGGCCTTCTGGTGATAGGGCCTGGTCGGAACGCCCAGCAGCTCGGCGGCGGCATTGTTGCCGGCAAAGGCGCCCATCCGCGTGGCGTGCTGGCACGACATCAGCGCGTAATTGCCCTCGTCGTCGCAGGCGGCGCGGGCGGCATCGCCGGTGGCGAACACGCCGGCGACACCGGGCACGCGCAGATCGCGATCCACCAGAAGCCGGCCAAAATTGTCGCGCTCGGCGGGAATCTGTGCCGTCAATGGAGCGGCGCGGATGCCGGCGGCCCAGACCACCGTCTCGGTCTCGATATGCTCGCCGGTCGAGAGCGTCACACCGGATTTGTCGAGCGAGGCGACGCAGGCCCCGAGCCGGGTCTCAACGCCGAGCTTGCGCAGGGCGTCCTCGATGAGCGGACGGGGGCCTTCACCCATATCAGGGGCGATCGCGCCGTTGCGCTCGACGATGATCACGCGCGACTTCGAATCCTTGCCGAGGATCTTGCGCAGGCGCGCGGGCAGCTCGGTTGCGGCTTCGATGCCCGTAAAACCGCCGCCGGCGACGACGACCGTGTCGCGCCCGTTGACGGCCGGCCGGTCCGCGAGACCGTGCAGGTGCTTGTCCAGCGCCACGGCGTCATCGAGCGAATCGACGCTGAAGCCGTGCTCGGCAAGGCCGGGAATGTTGGGGCGGAACAGGCGGCTGCCGGTGGCGATCGCGAGACGGTCGTAGGACAGCGTTTTCTTCGTGCCCCCCGCAGTCGTGATCTGCACCGTCCGCGCCTCGGTGTTGACGGTCTCGGCGCTGCCCTGGATGTAGTTGACGTCGATCGCCTTGAGGACGTCGAGCAACGGCGCCGTCAGGGTTTCCGGCTTCGGCTCATAGAGCCGCGGGCGGACCACCAGTGTCGGCTCCGGTGCGATCAGCGCGATCTCGAGATCGTCGGGCGAGGCGCCCTGGATGTCGCGCAAACGGGCGGCGGAGAGGGCGGCGTACATGCCGGCGAAGCCGGCGCCGATGATGAGAAGTCGCATGTGGTTCACTCCTGGATTGGGTTGATCGGGACAGACGTGCGTCATCGCGGCCCGAGGTCGGCGGAGCCTGCTGCGATCGGCGATGACGCGAAGAGGTCAAGCGGTGGACGCTGTACCCTTACGGGGCGGTGCAGCTCGGCAGTGACGACAGCAGCGCGGGGCTTCCACAGGCCGCCTGGCAGCTTCTCGGGCTCGAGGGCCAGCCGCGCAGGGCGACCGGCACTGCAGCTTTCCTCGGCCAATCATGATTGACCAGGATTGACGCCAGGGGACTGGCGTTCTGCGCCGGGGCCTCCTCGGCTGTCGGCGAGGTGAGGCGCACGGTCAGCGAGAGCCCGTAGAGGAGCGCTGTTGCGATGGCTTTGCGGCGCGGTGCAATTGCAAGGCGTTTCCAGTCCATTGTTCGTCTCCGTCCGCGTGGTCCGTTCCTGAGATATTTAGCGAACCGGATGCTCGACTGCCCCAGAGCGATTGCCGTCGCTGTCGCGGGATTGCTGCTAACGCGTCCGTCTGCGCCAATCGCTCGGCGTTTCACCCGTCAGCTTCTTGAATGCGGCGGCGAAGGCGGTCTGCGTGGAATAGCCGAGCGCTGCGGCGATCGAGACGACCGGTTCGTCGGTCTCCCGCAGCATGTTCATGGCCTGCTCGAGCCGGTGCTGGCGCAGCCAGGCATGCGGCGAGAGTCCGGTGCTCTCCTTGAAGGACCGGCAGAAATGGAAACGCGACAGACCGGCGTCGGAGGCCAGCGCAGCCAGCGAGACGTCCGCATCGCTGTCCGAGCGGAGACGTTCGATGGACCGGCGCAGGACCATTGGCGAGAGGCCGCCGATGATCGGCTGCGGCGCGGCCGGCACGCCGGCGTGGGCCGCGAGCACGCGCGTGGCGAGGAGATCGGTCAGTTGCTGCCGGAACAGCGTGTCGAGGGTGGCGCTGCCTTCGAGCGAGTCGGCTGCGCTCAGCAGCAGGCGGGACGTGATGGCGTCGGGATGCCCGGTTCTTTCCAGGAGGTCGCCGGGGCTCACCGTGCCGGCTTCATCGGCGATACGCAGCAGCGTTCGCTGCGGAAGATAGAGCTGAACGACATGCATCGAACGGTGGATGTCCCATCGCGAGGTCGATCCGGCCGGAATGATCGTGACGACGCCGGGTCGCGCCGTACTGATCGCAGCCGATTTTCCGCTGCGCCGCTCCAGTGCCTGTGAGCCGGCGGGATAGGTCATGATGACGTGATCGGCCATGGGTTCGACCACGTCGTGCAGCGGCTCGTGCTTCCAATAGGCAATCGTGCCGCTCTGGGAATCGGAGGCCATGCGAAGTGGCTTCGTCTTGAGCACGCGCGCCATCTCCGTATCGGCAGCGCGCAGCTGGGGCGTCGCGCCATCGTCAGGCTGTGCGCCGGGTGGGGGTGGCAAGCCCTTGGGTGAGGGATTGCGCATGAGTGCAGTGCTCCCGATCATTGTGCGGCTCCTCCTGATCGTGTCAGGCTGCACATCAGTCGTCCGTATTTGTACGGGTCGGTGCGCGTTCTATGCGGGTGACGGAACAGCGTCTTTCCTGAAGCGGTCGTGCTTTGTCCGATCCTGCTCAGGGCAGGCGCGCGTTTTCGCAAACGCACGCCGGGCGGCGCCGAGCTGTCGCGGTGTAGGACGGAGATCGCACGAGAGACGGTGAGATGCCGTCGAAATGGCTTGTGAAAGAGCGGCAAGCCGTCACACGGCGAGCTGACGAGCAGGTCTGCACCACTGCTCGATGATCCCTGTTCAGCGCGCCTCGTCCAGCGTGCAAGTGACCGTGCAGACGACGCCGCGCGGCAGGAAGTCGACGGTTGCCTCGCCGCCGAGCTGGTCGCGGGCGCTGCGCTCGATCAGGCGCGAGCCGAAGCCGCGCCGCACCGGCGCGGTCACCGGCGGTCCGCCGATCTCGGTCCAGATCAGGCGCAGCCGCGGCTTCGGTGTATCGGCGATGACCTCCCAGTCGAGCGTCACCCGGCCGGTCTCGCTCGACAGCGCGCCGTATTTCGCGGCGTTGGTGGCGATCTCGTGCACGATCATCGACAGCACCACCGCAAGCCGCGGCGACAGCGGCACCGTAGGGCCGGCCATCCGGATGCGGTCGGCGCTGCTCAGCAGGAACGGTTGAAGCGCACGGGCGATCACCTCCCTCAGCTCCGAGCCCACCCATTTCTCCTGGCTGAGCAGATTATGCGCCTCGGCGAGCGCGCCGAGCCGTCCCTCGAACTTGGCCCGCTCGTCACGACTGGCGCTGCGGAAGGTCTGCACCGCGATCGCCTGCATCAAGGCCAGCGTGTTCTTGACGCGGTGGTTGAGCTCCTCGATCAGGAGATTGTGCAGCATCTCGCCGCGCGCGATCGTGGTTGCCATCCGCACCGCGAAGGTGAGGCCGATCAGCAGCAGGATGCCGCCGATCAGACCGGTGATCGCAATGTTGCGCCAGAGCGGGGCGATCAACGAGCTTTCGGGGACGCCCGCGGCCACCGTCCATCCCGTGAGCCGGGATCGGGTGTAGGCGGAGGCGAGTGCGACGCCGTCGAGCGAGACCGACGACAGCGTGGCCTCGGGAGCGCGAAACATTTCCTCGTGCAGCGAAGGCGATGCGCGCTTGCCGAAGTTTTCAGCGGGATTAGGCACGCGGGCGAATACCGTGCCTGTGGTGTCGAGCAGGGATACTGTCCACTTCTGGTCGGGCCGCTGCTTCTCGACCAGCTCCTGGAATATGCCGATCGGCGGGCTGAAGCAGAGGTCGTAGATCACCTCGCCGTTCCGGAACACCGGCACCTCGACGGTCAACACCTGACGTCCATTGATCGCGCCGGTGAACAGGTCGGAATATTGCGGCGTTCTGGTCGCGAACACGTTCTCGACGATAGCGAGATTGCCACGCAGCGGCAGGCTCGCAGTATCCTCCGAGGCGGTGGAGAATAACAGCCGGCCCTTGCGGTCGGAGATCAGCAGCAGGCCGCCCTTGCCGTACTGGTCGAGGAAGCCGAGCGCGATGCGGCGAAAGTTCTGGAAGTCGTCGTTGCGCAGCGAGTTCGTCAGCGCCAGCACCTGCAAGCTGCCGGTCATGCGCTGCACCTCGGAATCCAGCACGAGGCGCATGCTGCGGACGTTCTCCAGCACGCGGCGCGTCGCGTCGCTGCGGTCCTGCTTGTAATGGTAGAAGGCGATGCCGACCGCGAAGACGATCATCGGCAGCATCGTTCCCGCGACCAGGAGAGCGAGCCGGACCGGCAGGGTGAGCTTTGACAAACGCGCTTGTCCCGCTTCCGGCGCGGCGGCGCCGGCTTATGATTTTGGCGAGAACCATACGGGCAGGACCGGCAGGGCGCCACGATTTTCGCATGTGACGAGCGGTCCGGAAGGATTTTGCAGCGCAGTGCGGCGAGCCCTGCGCCTCAGCTCATGCTGATCGCGGTCAGCAGCAGACACACGACGTAGATGGCCGCCAGACTGAGCCCGGCGATCCGCGCCTCTCAATGCGGTTTCATGCGGTCAACTCCGGCAGGCGGCCGCCTTCATGGCGGCCGCTCGTCCGTCAGTTCTGATCAATCGATTTCCTGAACGACGGTCCGCGTGCCCGGATCCACCAGCATCACGCGTTCGCCGGAATAGACGTAGCGATATTTGGTGAGGGACGGGCCCCAATCGGCCGGAACCGCTTCGAGCTCCACCTCGCTCGGCACCGTTGCGCCGACGATGATCTTCTCCTTCGTCGTAACCGGACGCACCCGGTGCTCGGTGACGTAGGATTTGATCTTGGTGCGGTATTGCGGCTCGATCTGAACGACCGCGGCGTGACCGGTTCCGGTCGTGGTCACGGTGGATTGTGCGAACGCGCCGGTCGAAATCAGAACGGCCGCGGCGGATAACAGGAACAGCTTCTTCATCTTGTCCTCCTCACAAGCATAAGCGCCGCAACAACCTTTCGCCGCGAGCGACGTTCCCCGAGGATAGGAACAAAATACCATTTTTTCCCGTTTCTGAATCGACCGGACCGAAATCCGGCAATTGGAGGAGGAGACAAGATGATGCTGAAGATGGCGACTGCAGCACTGATGGTTGCTGCGCTTTCCCTGCCGGCGTTCGCGGCCGACGAGTTCTACGTGGTCCAGGACGTCAAGACCAAGAAGTGCACCATCGTCGACAAGAAGCCGATGGACGCGTCCATGACCGTCGTCAGCCCGTCGGGCACGATCTACAAGACGCGCACCGAAGCCGAGAGCGGCATGAAGACCGTCAAGGTCTGCACATCCAATTGAGGAGGACGTGATGCCAGTACTCATTCTCTGGGCCGTGCCGGCGATCATTGTGATCGGTGGCGGCATCTATCTGATTGGTCATATGCACTAGGTCAGGCGTGGAAGACGCGCGGGTCGCTGCGTGCAGCGCACAGGTCCGCGCGTCTTCCCGTGTCCCAGGGAGTGAGGGGCCGCTGATGCGGCGTGCCGCGCGCCGGCAGGAACGCGAGTTGCAGTGCAGCAGGTCGTGCAGGAGCAAGTCCTGCGACGAAGAGTACCTCCAGCGCGCGCGAAATGACTTCCGTCCCGCCGAGGTTTTTCATACGCTTCCCCTCGCAAGCCGCATACCGGCTGCACGCACGGCCCGGCGACAGGGCCGGAGCATCAAAGGGAGGGGAGACGATGAAGCGACGATCATTTCTCGCTGGTATCGGTGCAACCACTGCGGCGGCCGCGATCGGCATGCCGTCGATCCTCAGGGCGCAGGCGCCGATCACGCTGAACGGCGCGGTGCAGTTCAACGACGACCATGCGTTCAACCGGGCGCTGATCCGGTTCGAGGAGCTGGTGAAGAAATATTACGGCAAGCCCGTCAATTTCACTTTGCACAAGAACTCCTCGCTCGGCCTCGAGAAGCAGTATTTCGAGTACATGTCGCAGGGCAAGGCGGTCGATTACGGCATCGTCTCGCCGGCTCACATGTCGACCTTCGCCAAGGCGGCTCCGTTCATCGATGCGCCCTTCGTGTTCAAGGGCATCGACCACATGAACAAGGTCGTCGAAGCCAATATCCTGGCACCGATCGCCGACGAGGTCGCGGCGAAAGCCGAGGTCGTTCTGATCGGTTATTCCGGCGGCGGCATCCGCAACATCTTCGCCAACAAGCCGCTCAAGAATCTCGCCGATCTCAAGGGCCTCAAGGTTCGCGTGCAGGGCGCACCGATATGGTCGAAGACCTTTGCGGCCGTCGGCATGAGCCCGACGGTGATCACCTATAACGAAATCTACAATGCGATCCAGAACGGCGTGATATCGGCCGGCGAGAACGAGGCGGCGGGCGTCGAGGCGATGAAGTTCTACGAAGTGGCCCCGCATCTCAGCCTCACCCAGCACGCCGTGTCGATCCGGCCGATCTGCTTCTCGGTGAAGACGCTGAAGACGTTGCCGAAGGATTTGCAGGACGCGATCATGAAGGCCGGCAAGGAGGCCGGCGACTACGGCCGTCAGCTCGAGTCGAGCGAAGAGGTCGTCAAGCTCGACACGCTCGAAAAGGCCGGCAAGCTCAAGCGCGTTCCCTTCGAGGAGCGGGACGCCATGAAGAAGCTCGCCGACCCCGTGATGGCCACCTACGCCAAGGAGATTGGCGCGGAGGGCATTTTCGAGAAGATCAACGTCGCCTGAGCTCGTTGCATCCGCCGACGGCACCTCCGGGCAAGCCCCGCTTCTTGCCCGGCCGTGGCGGATGAGTTGCCGCTGGGAGTCCCAATGTCTGACATGCCCGTCCCGTCCACACCGTCGCTGTGGCGCCGCGTCACGGCGGCCTATGCGAAATTGCTGGAAATCCTGCTTGCGGCCTGCGTCGGCATTCTCGTCGTTCCCGTGACGCTGCAGATCATCTCGCGCTACACGCCCTTCATCCCCTCCTACATCTGGACGGAGGAAATGGCGCGCTTCCTGTTCGTCTGGACAATTATGATCGGCGCCATGGTGGGCGTGCGGGAGGCGCAGCATTTCGAGGTCGACGTGTGGCCGGACCTGTCGCGGCGGTCGGAGGCTGCGGTGCGGATCCTCGCGCGGCTCGGCGTGCTGGCGCTGGCACTGGTATTCGTGTTCGCCGGCCTGGAGTTCACCCGCTTTGCCTGGAACAGAACGTCGGAGTTGGCCGATCTGCCGCTTTGGCTGATTCACGTCGCCTGGCCCGTGACCGGCGCGACGTGGATCGTCTTTGCCGGCGAACAGATCGTCGATGAAATGCGCATTCTGGTCGGGGCACGGCGATGAGCGGCAATGTACTCTCTGCCGGACAGGCTGCGATGGTGCTGTTCGGGGTCTTCATCGGCCTGCTCATCGTGCGCGTGCCGGTCGCTTTCGCGCTCGGCCTTGCCTGCGTGCCGATCCTGCTGATCGAGCCGCGCCTGTCCTTGATGATGCTGGCGCAGGAGACCTTCAATGCGTACAATTCATTCATCCTGCTGGCGGTGCCGTTCTTCCTGCTGACGGCGAACCTGATGAGCATCGGCGGCATCACCGACCGCTTGGTGGCGTTGTCGCGCTCGATGGTCGGGCACTGGCCGGGATCGCTGGCGCAGATCAACGTCGTGCTGTCGGTGTTCTTTGCCGGCATCTCGGGCTCGTCCACGGCTGATGCGGCGAGCCAGTCAAAGATCTTCATCGATGCGCAGACCAAGGAGGGCTACGACCTCTCGTTCTCCATCGCCATCACGGCGGTCTCGGCGGTTCTGGCGGTCATCATCCCGCCGTCGATCCTCATGA
The DNA here is from genome assembly GCF_007830635.1 of Bradyrhizobium huanghuaihaiense. GTDB lineage: Bacteria > Pseudomonadota > Alphaproteobacteria > Rhizobiales > Xanthobacteraceae > Bradyrhizobium > Bradyrhizobium huanghuaihaiense. The sequence goes on from NZ_VLLA01000002.1 coordinate 79,935, forward strand.
TCGTGTGGGGCGGGCTGATCTCGACCTCGATTGCGGCGATGTATCTGGCCGGCATCGTGCCGGGTCTGCTGATCGCGGGTGCGCAGATGGCGACGGTGCACATCTACGCGGTGCGCCGCGGCTACCCGACCTATCCGAAGGCGACCTGGGTCGAGATGCGGTGTGCCATCTGGCGGTCGATCCCGGCCCTGATGACGCCGTTCATCATCGTCGGCGGCATTCTGCTCGGCTGGTTCACCGCGACCGAGTCCGCCTGCGTCGCAGTGCTTTATTCCGTCGCGCTCTCGGCGTTCTTCTACCGCGAGACGGGGCCGCGCGAATTGTACAAGGCCTTTCTCGACACCGGGCGTCTTGCCGGCGTCGCGCTGTTTTGCGTCGGCACCGCAAGCGCGTTCGGCTGGCTGCTCGCCTATTACAGGATCCCGCAGGAGCTGCTGGCGAACGTCTCGGCATGGGGCATGGGCACCGTCGCGGCCGGCTTCTTCATCTGCTTCTGCTTTCTGGTGGTGGGCTGCTTCCTCGACGCCATCCCGGCCATCATCATCGTCGGCACCGTGCTGGAGCCGCTGGCCAAGTCGGTCGACCTTCATCCGGTCCAGTTCGCGATCATATCGATCGTGTCACTGGCCTTCGGACTGGTGACGCCTCCTTACGGTCTATGTCTGATGATCGCCTGCTCGGTCGCAGGCGTGCGGCTGCGCTATGCGCTGAAGGACACCGCGATCATGCTGGTTCCGATGCTGCTCGTACTGGCGGCGCTCGTCGTCTGGCCGAGCGTGTCGCTGTTCCTGCCGCGCCTGATCGTGCCGGAGATGCTGAAATGAGCGTCCGATCGTGCGATCCCGCGGCCGCCGGCCGCGGGATCAGCTCAATGGGTTACAGATTGCTCTCGGTGATCGCGGCGTAGACCATGCTGCGCAGCTCGCGGCGGAGCGGATAGGCGCTCGACGGAAGAACCTGCGTCATGAAGATGGTGATCAGCTCCTCGGCCGGATCGATCCAGAACGAGGTCGTGGCCGCGCCGCCCCAATTGTATTCGCCGGGACTGCCGGCGATCAGCGTCTCGGCCGGGCGCATGGTCACGGCGAAGCCGAGGCCGAAGCCGATGCCGTTATAGGTGGCTTCCGAGAACAGCGAGCGCGACACTTCCGGCAGCGCACGGCCGCCGGGAATGTGGTTGGTGGTCATCAGCGCCAGCGTCTTCGGCCCGATCAGCCTGACGCCGCCGAGCTCGCCGCCGTTGAGCAGCGCGCGGCAGAAGGTGAGATAGTCGGCGGCCGTCGAGCACAATCCGCCGCCGCCGGAGATGAAGGAGGGCGGCGTCAGGAACGAGCTCGTCGTCGGATCGTCCTGAAGCGTCAGCCCCTCGCGGCGCTGGCCGGCATGGAAGGTCATGCCGCCGCCCGGGTCCGCCGAATAGCAGGCCGCGAAGCGGTGCGCCTTGGAAGCCGGCACGTGGAAATCGGTGTCGGTCATGCCGAGCGGATCGAGAATGCGTGTCTTGAGGAACTGCTCGAACGGCACGCCTGAGATCTTGCCGATGAGGTAGCCGATCACGTCGGTCGCGACCGAATAGTTCCAGGATTCGCCCGGCGAGAATTCCAGCGGGATTTTCGCCAGTCCCTCGATCATGGTCTGGAGCGTGCCCGACTTCTCGACCTCGCCGAGTTTCTCGGCGCGATAGGCGGCATCGACATTGGAGCGCTGCTGGAAGCCGTAGGTGAGGCCGGAGGTGTGGCGCAAGAGGTCGACGATCAGCATCGGCCGCGACGGCGGCCGGGTCAGGAAGGACGGCGCGGTGCCGGCGACGAACACGCCGAGATCCTTCCATTCCGGAATGTATTTGGCGACGGGCTCGTCGATCGCGACGAGGCCTTCCTCGACCAGCATCATGAAGGCGACGCTGGTGAGCGGCTTGGTCATGGAATAGATGCGATAGATGGTGTCGTCCTTCACCGGCACGTTGCGCTCGACATCGGCCAGGCCCAGTACCGAGCTGTGGGCGATCTTGCCGCGGCGATAGACCAGGAGCTGCGTGCCCGGGAAACGGCCGGCATCGATGTACCGCTTCTTCAGATGCGCATCGACGCGGTCGAGCGCGGCCTTGGACATGCCGACGGATTCGGGCGAGGCGGGGGTGGGGGCGAGCATCAGTTCCTCCGGGCAGTTTCTGAAGGACGGTGATAGCCAAATGGCGGGTCCATTCCAAGCCGGTCGCGCTTAACGCGGGGCGGCCGACTGGTGTAGTGTCCAGCCTGGAACACCTCCAAGGAGCCCGCCCGGGCCAACGAAAAAACGCGAGGGCAAACGCACCATGACCCAGTTCAACGAGACCGAACTCACCGAAGCCGTCGTCAAGAGCTTCGACCAGACGCCTGATACGCGGGCAAAATTCCTGCTCCAGGAATTGGTGAAGTCGCTGCACGATTACGTGAGCAAGACCGGTCTCACCTTCGAAGAATGGGAATATGCCATCGATTTCCTGACCCGCACGGGGCAGAAATGCACCGACACCCGCCAGGAATTCATTCTGCTGTCCGACGTGCTCGGCGTCTCCATGCTGGTCGACGCCGTGAACCACAGGGACCGCGAGGGGGCTACCCAAACGACGGTGCTCGGGCCGTTCTATGTCGGCGAGCACAAGGTGACCGCGCATGGCACCGACATCTCGCCGAACAATCAGACGGGCGAGCGGATGTTCGTGCAGAGCCGCGTCACCGACCTCAAGGGCAAGCCGCTTGCGAACGTCCCCGTCGACGTCTGGCATGCCGACGACGACGGCTTCTACGATTCGCAGAAGGCGAACTATGACGAGGTCGGCGCCTCCGCGCGTGCGCGCTTCATCACCGATCATGACGGCCGCTTCTTCTTCCGCACCATCTTGCCGTGCAGCTATCCGATCCCGACCGATGGCCCTGTCGGCGAGATGATCCTGCAGACCAATCGCCATCCGATGCGGCCGGCGCATGTGCACTTCCTGGTCAATGCGAAGGGCTACGAGCCGCTGATCACCCACGTCTTCATGGACGGCGACAAATATCTCGATTCCGACGTGGTGTTCGGGGTGAAGGACGACCTCGTCGCCAAGGTCGAGCCGCGCAACGATCCCGCAATGCCTGACGGCACCAAGGCGAGCGGGCGGTGGCACTTGATGACTTACGAATTCCACCTCAAGCCCGGCGGCGGCATGGCGCCGAAACCGCTGGGGACGAAGGCGGCGGAGCCGGCGTGATCCAGCTATCGCAGCCGTAGCGCTGCGAGCAGCACGATGACCGCGCAGGCGAGGATCGCCGTGGTCAGCTTCCAGAACAGCAGCGGATTGCGCTCCAGCAGGGGCGTGGTCCGCGTGTTCAGATAGGCCGGATTGGGATTTCTGAGCTCGAAGACGAACTCGGACATGTCTTCGTGGCGCTTGTAGGGATCGGGATGCAGCGCCTTCCTGAGCGCGCCGTCGATCCAGCCAGGAATGCCCCGCTCGGCGTCGATCGCGGGGCGATATCGCAATTTCCACGCGTCCGATCGTCCCCGGATCTTGGCCAGCTGGGCGCCGTAGGGCAGATGCCCGGTGAGCATCTGGTAGCAGATGGCGGCCAGCGAAAACATGTCGGACCGGGGCGATCCGCCCTCGCCGAGAAAATACTCCGGCGCCGTGTATTGGACCGTGCCGAGAATTTCCGCGTCGGCCGATCTCGGCGCAGCCTCGGCGACCCCCGCGACCCTGACCGATCCGAAGTCGATGATCTTTGCGGTACCGGTCTTGTCGATCAGGACGTTGTCGGGCCTGAGATCCTGATGCAGCATCTCCATCCGGTGGAAGGCGCGAAGCCCGGTGGCGATCTGCTCGATGATCCTGCGCACCGTCTCCAGATCGGGACGGGGATTGTCGAGCATCCACTGCCGCAGCGTCTGTCCCTCGACGAATTCGGTCGCGACGTAAAGATAGTTGCGCCGCGTCGATCGCGACCGCGGCTTGAGCACGTACGGACTGTCGATCCGCCGCGCGATCCATTCCTCCATCAGGAAGCGTTTCAGATAGGCCTGGTTGTCGCGCAGGTCGATCGACGGAATCTTGAGCGCGACCGTCTCCTCGGTGTCCGCATCGACGGCGAGATAGATGTGGCTGCGGCTGCTGCCGTGGATCTCCCGGATGATCCGGTAGCCATCGAACATCGCCCGCGGCTCCAGCAGGGGCGGCAGGGGCAGCGCCGAGCTCTGATCGAAGACGCCGGATTCCTCCGGCACCGCATCGATGCGCAGGATCTGCACGGTGATGTTGTCGTCGCTGCCGCGCCGATAGGCCTCCTCGACGATCGCCTTCGCCGCCCCGTCGAGCTCGGCTGCATGTTCGTTGATCGCGTTCGTGACGAAGCGCGGGTCGACGAATTCGTACGCACCGTCGGTTGCCAGCAGGAAGGTGTCGCCGGCCTGGACCTCGACCGTCTGGTAGTCGATCTCGAGCTGCGGATTGATGCCGAGCGCGCGGCCGAGATAGGTCTGCTCCGACGACACGATGATGCGATGATCGTCGGTCAGCTGCTCCAGCGCCTTGCCGGCAACGCGGTAGATACGGCAGTCGCCGACATGGAAGATGTGCGCGGTGGCTGCCTTGATGACCATGGCGCTGAGGGTACAGACATAGCCCTTGTCGCGGTCATAGGCATATTGGCTCTTGCGCGTCTGCGCGTGCAGCCAGGAATTGGTCGCCTCCAGCACGCGGCGGGCGGAGGTCTTCACCGTCCAGGATTCCGACGTGCAGTAATAGTCCATCAGGAAGCTCTTGACCGCCGACTCGCTGGCGATCTGGCTCACGCTGCTGCTGGAGATGCCGTCGGCGAGAACCGCCGCGATGCCCTTCAGGCTGAGCAGCGGCTCCTCTGGAATCAGGACGCCATGAAAATCCTGGTTGACGGGCTTGCGACCCCTGTCGGAGTGCTGGCCGATCGAAATCAGGAGTCCGCGGGTCATCGTCATCACCGGCAAGGGGGAGCCTCACCCTGATCGGGCGAGGCTCCCCTGTCGAGACGTATTCGATCAGGCCGCGACGCGGGGCTTCGCAGCCTTGTCGGCCTGGCGCTTCGGCAGGGTCATGACGTGCGTGGTGTAGAGGGTCATGCCGGTGAAGGCGAGGCCGCCGACGAGGTTGCCGAGCACGGTCGGGATCTCGTTCCAGATCAGATAGTCCATGACCGAGAACTTCGCGTGCAGCATCAGGCCCGACGGGAACAGGAACATGTTCACGACGGAATGCTCGAACACCATGTAGAAGAACACCAGGATCGGCATCCACATCGCGATGACCTTGCCGGGGACCGAGGTCGAGATCATGGCGCCGACGACGCCGGTCGAGACCATCCAGTTGCAGAGCATGCCGCGCATGAACAGCGTGGCCATGCCGGCCGCGCCATGGGCGGCATAGCCGAGCGTTCGGCCTTCGCCGATGTTGCCGATCGCCGCGCCGACCTTGTCGGGCGCCTGTGTGAAGCCGAAGGTCGTTACGAAGGCCATCATGAAGGCCACCGTGAAGGCGCCGGCGAAGTTGCCGACGAACACCAGGCCCCAATTGCGCAGCACGCCACCGAGGGTGACGCCCGGGCGCTTGTCGATCAAAGCGAGCGGCGAGAGCACGAACACGCCGGTGAGCAGGTCGAAGCCCAACAGATAGAGCATGACGAAGCCGACCGGGAACAGCAGCGCGCCGACCAGGGGCTGGCCCGTGTTCACGTTGATGGTGACGGCGAACCAGGCGGCGAGGGCGAGGATCGCGCCGGCCATGTAAGCCCGGATGATGGTATCCCGGGTGGACATGAAGATCTTGGACTCGCCTGCATCCACCATCTTGGTGACGAATTCCGAAGGCGCGAGATACGACATCAATGGTTCCTTTTGCTTCGTAAGTGAGATCGACACGCCCCCTCAGAGGACGCGGCTGAACGTCTTGGCCGTGCGGACGGTTCTGCCGCGCACGAGGGCTATGGAATGGCTGGAAGCTTTGGGAATCGCGTCACGAGGACTGAGCCGGAAGGGCCGCGAAGCAGATGAGCTTCCAAAATGCAGCCGCCAGAGGCTGCAACGATGCGGCAAGCCGCAGTCTTCGTTGACGCCCATAAAGAAGCAAGTTGCGTGCCGCCGAGAGGCGCAAGAAAAGTAACGTTATATCAAGCTGATACGCCCCTCGCCGAATTCGGCCCGAGGCGCTTGGCAGCCTCCTGCTTAAGCGACTGCACAAGCTTTGTGCGCCGCACAAGGATTAGGCAGTGCGCAAATTTCGCAAGCGGAGCCAGCCTGCGACAGTCTGGCGCGGACCATATAACCAACTGAAATTGTTGATGTTTTGGCGGTGTCGAGCTTGGCATGAAGCTTGAATAGTTCCATGCCGACGCCATTGAAGCCGTCCCGCGAGACTTCTCATCCGATTTGCTGACGCCACCAGACGGGGGTCTCCCCCGTCGTGCGTTCGCATGCGCCAAAGACGGCGCCGCCGGACGGACGGGCTGCTCGTGTGCACTGACGCCATCAATTCTGCAACGACGCAAAGGACGACACTACACATGACCAAGCGCATTCGCCGGCCCTTCGAGACTGGCCTCAGCCGCCGTCAATTGTTGAAAGCCGCCGGCTCTACTGCTGCCCTTCTCGCCGCCGCCAAACTCAATTTCCCCGCCGGCGCCTTCGCGCAGGATTCAGGTCCCGAGGTCAAGGGCGCCAAGCTCGGCTTCATCGCGCTCTCGGATGCCGGGCCGCTGTTCGTCGCCAAGGACAAGGGCCTGTTCGCCAAATACGGCGTGCCTGACGTCGACGTGCAGAAGCAGGCGTCCTGGGGTACCACGCGCGACAACCTCGTGCTCGGCTCCGAAGGCAACGGCATCGACGGCGCGCATATCCTCACCCCGATGCCGTACCTGATCTCGGCCGGCAAGGTGACGCAGAACAACCAGCCGACGCCGATGTACATCCTGGCGCGGCTCAATCTCGATGCGCAGTGCATCTCGGTCGCCAAGGAATATGCCGATCTCAAGCTCGGCACCGATGCAGCGCCGTTCAAGGCGGCGCTGGAGAAGAAGAAGGCCTCCGGCAAGGCCGTGAAGGCCGCGATGACCTTCCCCGGCGGTACCCATGACCTCTGGATCCGCTACTGGCTCGCCGCCGGCGGCATCGATCCCGACAAGGACATCGAGACCATCGTGGTGCCGCCGCCGCAGATGGTGGCGAACATGAAGGTCGGCACCATGGACTGCTTCTGCGTCGGCGAGCCCTGGAATCTGCAGCTCGTCCACCAGGACATCGGCTACACCGCGGTCAATACCGGCGAGATCTGGAACAAGCATCCGGAGAAATCCTTCGGCATGCGCGCAGCCTTCGTCGACAAATATCCCAAGGCGACCAAGGCGATCCTGATGGCGGTGCTCGAGGCCCAGCAATGGGCCGACAAGGCCGAGAACAAGCAGGAGCTCGCCACCATCATGGCCAAGCGGCAGTGGATCAACTGCCCGGTCGAGGACGTCTACGACCGCACCGCCGGCAAGTTCGACTACGGCAACGGCAAGGTGGTCGAGAACTCGCCGCACATCATGAAGTACTGGCGTGATCACGCCTCCTATCCGTTCCAGAGCCACGATCTCTGGTTCCTCACCGAGGACATCCGCTGGGGCAAGTATGAGGCGAATTTCGACACCAAGGCGCTGATCGCCAAGGTCAACCGCGAGGACATGTGGCGCGATGCGGCCAAGACGCTCGGCGTCGCTGCCGCGGAAATTCCCACCTCCACTTCGCGCGGCAAGGAGACCTTCTTCGACGGCAAGGTGTTCGATCCCGAAAATCCGGCTGCCTATCTGAAGTCGCTCGCGATCAAGCGGGTCGAAGTCTGATGGAGCCTCGCGGCCGCCCACGGGCGGCCGCATCCTCTTTTGCAGCCGGAGAGATATTGCGATGAATATGCCTGCCACGAAGATTGAGGTTGAGACCGCGACGCCGGCGGCCACCGCCGCGCCTGTCGTCGCGATGACGCCGAAGCGCCCGCCGCGCAGTGAGGCCTACGCACGCATGGCAAGGGAAACCGCGGTGCGCGTCATCCCGCCGCTGGTCGTGCTCGCGCTGCTGACGCTGGTGTGGGAGTTGGTTTGCCGGAGAGCCGGCTCGGCGCTGCCGCCGCCGTCAAAGGTCTTCAAGGACACCAAGGAGCTGATCGTCGATCCGTTCTTCGACCATGGCGGCATCGACAAGGGCCTGTTCTGGCATCTCTCCGCCAGTCTCCAGCGCGTCGCGCTCGGCTATTCGCTCTCGGCGATCGCCGGCATCGCGCTTGGCGTGCTGGTCGGGCAATCGGTCTGGGCGATGCGCGGGCTCGATCCGCTGTTCCAGGTGCTGCGCACCATTCCGCCGCTCGCCTGGCTGCCGCTCTCGCTCGCCGCGTTCCGCGACGGCCAGCCCTCGGCCATCTTCGTCATCTTCATCACCTCGATCTGGCCGATCATCATCAACACCGCGGTCGGCGTCCGCAACATCCCGCAGGACTACCGCAATGTCGCCGCAGTGGTGCAGCTCAACCCGCTCGAGTTCTTCTCCAAGATCATGATCCCGGCGGCCGCACCCTACATCTTCACGGGCCTGCGCATCGGCATCGGCCTGTCCTGGCTCGCGATCGTCGCGGCGGAAATGCTGATCGGCGGCGTCGGCATCGGCTTCTTCATCTGGGACGCCTGGAACTCCTCGCATATCAGCGAGATCATCCTGGCGCTGTTCTATGTCGGCATCGTCGGCTTCGTGCTGGACCGCCTGATCGCGGGCCTCGGCAAGATCGTTACCCGCGGCACCGCGACAAGCTAAGGGGAAGGGACACATGACCGCCTATCTGAAGCTCGACCACATCGACAAGATCTTCACCCGCGGCGCTGCGACGACCGAGGTGCTGAAGGACATCAACCTGACCATCGAGAAAGGCCAGTACGTCTCGATCATCGGTCATTCCGGCTGCGGCAAGTCGACCCTGCTCAACATCATCGCCGGGCTCACGACCGCCACCACCGGCGGCGTGCTGCTGGAGAACCGCGAGGTCAACTCGCCGGGGCCCGATCGTGCAGTGGTGTTCCAGAACCACAGCCTGCTGCCGTGGCTCACCGTCTACGAGAACGTCAGGCTCGGCGTCGACAAGGTGTTCGCCAGGACCAAGACGAGGGCCGAGCGCGACGCCTGGGTGATGCACAATCTCAACCTGGTGCAGATGGCCCATGCCAGGGACAAGCGTCCCTCGGAAATCTCCGGCGGCATGAAGCAGCGCGTCGGCATCGCGCGGGCGCTGGCGATGGAGCCGAAGGTGCTGCTGCTGGATGAGCCGTTCGGCGCGCTCGACGCGCTGACCCGGGCGCATCTGCAGGACTCGGTGATGGCGCTGCATCAGAAGCTCGGCAACACCATCCTGATGATCACCCACGACGTCGACGAGGCCGTGCTGTTGTCGGACCGCATCGTGATGATGACCAACGGGCCGAGCGCGCGCATCGGTGAGGTGCTGGAGGTGCCGCTGGCGCGTCCCCGCAAGCGGCTCGAGCTCGCGACCAACACCACGTATCTGAAGTGCCGGCAGCGCGTGCTCGAATTCCTCTACGAGCGTCATCGTTTCGTTGAGGCCGCGTAAACCAAAGTTTAATGCGCGAAACGTTCGCGCCTAAATAATCGACATCAAGCTCAATCCTTGTGCGCCGCACAAGGATTGAGCGGATCGCAAATTTTGCGAGCGAAAAAGCCCTGCAAAAATTTCGGGCGATACGAATAACGTGCTGAAATCCCTGTATTTCCAGCATGCGCGCAACTGGCACGGAAATTGAAGTGTACTTGCGCGACGCCAACGACGACGTCCCTCAACATCATCAATCAGCATCGTGAACTCGCCACCGGGGTGAAGCCTCGGAGCGCGCCTCCACGCGGAGGCTGAGCCTGCAACGACGCAGCGGTGAGCCTGGAAGGGATAATGTATGACCAAGAATTCGTCTCTAAGTCAGACTTGGATTTCTGACTGGCGCCCCGAAGATGAGGCGTTCTGGAATGCGGGCGGCAAGACCATCGCCCGGCGTAACCTGATCTGGTCGATCGTCGCCGAACATATCGGCTTCTCGGTGTGGCTGATCTGGAGCATCGTCACCACCAAGCTGCCGCAGGCGGGCTTCCACTACACCACCGACCAGCTGTTCCAGCTCGTCGCGGTGCCGGGGCTGATCGGCGCCTTTATGCGCTTTCCCTACACCTTCGCGGTGACGACGTTCGGCGGCCGCAACTGGACCATCTTCAGCGCGGCGATCCTGTTCATCCCGACGCTGTCGCTGGCTTATTTCGTCAGCCAGCCCGACACGCCGTTCTGGCTGATGCTGCTGGTCGCCTCGACGGCCGGTCTCGGCGGCGGCAATTTTGCCTCCAGCATGACCAACATCTCGTTCTTCTTCCCCGACCGGATGAAGGGGTGGGCGCTCGGCCTCAATGCCGCCGGCGGCAATATCGGCGTCTCCAGCGTGCAGCTCTTGACCCCGATCCTGATGACGCTCGCCGTCATCAACCTGTTCCAGGCAAGCCCCGTCGACGGCATCTTCCTGCAGAATGCCGGTCTGATGTGGGTGCTGCCGATCGCGATCGCGGTGTTCGGCGCGGTGTTCTTCATGAACAACCTGACCACGGCCAAGTCGTCGATCAGGAACCAGCTCGCGGTGGTGAAGCGCAAGCACACCTGGATCATGGCGTACCTCTACATCGGCACGTTCGGATCCTTCATCGGCTACTCAGCGGCGTTCCCGCTGCTGCTCAAGACGCAGTTTCCGTCGGTGACGATCTCGATCGCCTTCCTCGGCCCCCTGGTCGGTTCGCTGTCGCGCCCGTTCGGCGGCTGGCTCGCCGACCGGATCGGCGGCTCGGTCATCACCTTCTGGAATTTCATCGCGATGGCGGCGGCGACGGTCGGTGCGCTCTACTTCGTCGGGCACAAGGACTTCATCGGCTTCCTGTCGATGTTCCTGATCCTGTTCGTGACGACGGGCATCGGCAACGGCTCGACCTACCGCATGATTCCCTCGATCTTCCGTGAGCAGAACCTGTTCAAGGTGCGCGGCAAGGGCGATGCGGCACGTAGCGCCGCCCTGAAGACGGCGAGCATCGAGAGCGGTGCGGCGGTCGGCTTCATCGGCGCGATCGGTGCGGTCGGCGGCTATCTGATCCCGAGCGGCTTCGGCAAGTCGATCGCCCTGACCGGCGGTCCGCAGCTCGCGCTCGCGATCTATCTCGGCTTCTACGCCTCGTGCCTGGCTTTGACCTGGTGGTTCTATCTGCGTCGCAGCCCGCAGGGCGAAGGCGCGGCAGGCCTCGCCGAAGCGCGGGTCTGAGCATGATCCGGAAAAGTGTGAAGCGGTTTTCCGACCAGATCATGCTCAAAAAATAAGACTTGGTACGAATCTCGCTTCTCCCCGTACGCGGGGAGAAGACTCTCTGATGACGTTTGACCCATGAACCTTGTCCGCAACGGCGCGGACAAAGGCAGACCGAAACAGACAGGAGAACATCATGACGCCCGAACAGATTACCCTCATTCAGCAGAGCTTCGCCAAGGTCGCACCGATCTCGGAGCAGGCCGCTGTGCTGTTCTACGATCGCCTGTTCGAGGTGGCGCCACCGGTGCGCGCGATGTTTCCCGAAGACATGACCGAGCAGCGCAAGAAGCTGATGGGCATGCTCGCCGCCGTGGTCGGCGGCCTGTCGAACCTCGAGACGATTCTTCCTGCGGCCTCGGCGCTCGCCAAGCGTCACGTCGCCTATGGCGCCAAGGCCGAGCACTACCCCGTGGTCGGCGCGACCTTGCTGTGGACCCTGGAGAAGGGCCTCGGCGAAGCCTGGACGCCCGAACTCGCTGCCGCCTGGACCGACGCCTACGGCGTGCTGTCCGGCTACATGATGTCCGAGGCCTACGGCGCACAGGCGCAGGCCGCCGAATAGGAGATGCCTTGTGAGTGAACCGCTGGTCATCGTCGGTAACGGTATGGCGGCCGCGCGTCTGGTCGACGAGCTCGCCAAGACCGCACTCGGCCGCTACGCGGTCGCCGTGATCGGCGAAGAGCCGCGGCTCGCTTACAATCGCGTGCTGCTCTCTTCCGTGCTGGCCGGCGAGACCGGCTCGCACGAGATCGAGCTCAGGCCGGCCGACTGGTGGCGCCATCGCGGCGTCACGGTGCGCTACGGCTATCGCGTCACCGAGATCGACACCGGCCGCCGCGAGCTCAAGATCGCGGGCGAAGAGAGCATGGAATATTCCAAGCTCGTGCTCGCCACGGGATCGACACCGCTGCGGCTGAATGTGCCCGGCGCCGATCTCGCCGGCGTGCACACGTTTCGCGACACGCGCGATGTCGACCTGCTGCTGACGCTGGCGGCGGCGAAGAAGCGCGTCGTCGTGGTCGGCGGCGGGCTGCTCGGCTTGGAGGCCGCCTACGGCCTCGCCAAGGCCGGCGCGCCGGTGACGCTGCTGCATCTGATGGATCGGCTGATGGAACGTCAGCTCGATGCGCCCGCGGCCGACCTGCTCAAGACGCTGGTCGAGCGCAAGGGCATTCGTATCCTTCTCAACGCCTCGACCGCCCGTATCCATGGCGACGGCCAGGTCGAGGCCGTCGAGCTTGCCGACGGCAGCCGCATCGAGGCCGATGCGGTGATCTTCGCCGCCGGCATCAAGCCCAACGTCGCGCTGGCGAAAGAGGCGGGGATTGCGGTCAATCGCGGCGTCGTCGTCAACGATGTGATGCAGACCTCTTCGTCCGACATTTTCGCGCTCGGCGAATGCGCCGAGCATCGCGGCACCTGCTATGGCCTGGTCGAGCCTGCCTATGAGCAGGCGCGCGTGCTGGCGCGGCATCTTGCCGGCCGGCCCGCCGGCTATCAGGGCAGCGTGGTCTCGACCAATCTGAAAGTCTCCGGCGTCAGCGTGTTCTCCGCCGGCGACTTCATGGGCGGGGAGGGCAGCGAGAGCCTCGTGCTGTCGGACCGCAGGCGCGGCACCTACAAGAAGCTTGTCATCGCCGACGGCCGGCTCACCGGCGCGGTGCTGATCGGCGATACCGTCGATGCGCTCTGGTATCTCGAGCTGATCCGCAATCGCGACAAGGTGGCGGCGATCCGCACCGACATGATGTTCGGCCGCGCGCTCGTGCAGCCTTCGAAAGCGGCTTGATATGACGGCGATCGACCCAAACCTCCGCACCACCAAAACGACATGCCCCTATTGCGGCGTCGGCTGCGGCGTGCTGGCGACACCCGATGGCAAGGGCGGCGCGGCGATCGCGGGCGATCCTGACCATCCCGCCAATTTCGGCCGGCTGTGCTCGAAGGGCTCGGCGCTGGGCGAGACCGTTGGCCTCGAAAGCCGGCTGCTCTATCCCATGATCCGCTGCAAGGGCGTGCTGGAGCGCGTCGCCTGGAGCGATGCGCTCGATCACGTCGCCCATCGCATGCAGCACATCGTGGCCCGCGATGGCGCAGACGCGGTCGCGTTCTATCTCTCCGGCCAGCTCCTCACCGAGGACTATTACGTCGCCAACAAGCTGATGAAGGGTTTTGTCGGCACGGCGAACGTCGACACCAATTCGCGGCTCTGCATGTCGTCCTCGGTCGCCGGCCATCGCCGCGCCTTCGGCGCCGACACCGTGCCCGGCTGCTACGAGGATCTCGATCAGGCCGATCTGCTCGTCTTCGTCGGCTCGAATGCGGCCTGGTGCCATCCCGTGCTGTTCCAGCGCATGGTGAAGAACCGTGGGGAGCGTGGCGCGCGGATGATCGTGATCGATCCGCGCCGCACCGATACCGCGAGCGATGTCGATCTGTTCCTCGGCCTCAAGCCCGGCACCGACACCGCGCTGTTCTCGGGCCTGTTCGTGCATCTCGCCGACAATGGCGCGCTGGACCAGGACTACATCGCTGAGAATACCAGCGGTTTCGACGACGCACTGGCGCGCGCGCGCAACATCGCCGGCAGCGTTGCTGCAACCGCGCTTGCCACGGGCCTCTCCGAGCAGGACGTTGCCGCCTTCTTCAAGATGTTCCGCGACACCGAGAAGGTCGTCACGCTCTATTCGCAGGGCGTCAATCAGTCGGCGCAGGGCACCGACAAGGTCAACGCGATCCTGAATTGTCATCTCGCGACGGGGCGCATCGGCAAGCCCGGCGCTTCGCCGTTCTCGCTGACCGGCCAGCCCAATGCGATGGGCGGCCGCGAGGTCGGCGGTCTCGCCAATATGCTCGCCGCGCATATGGGCTTCACGCCGCCCGACATCGACCGTGTCAGGCGGTTCTGGAAGGCACCGCGCATCGCCACGCATGAAGGCCTGAAGGCGGTGCAGCTGTTCGAGGCCATCAACCGCGGCGAGGTCAAGGCGCTCTGGGTGATGGGTACCAACCCCGCGGTGTCGCTGCCCGATGCGGACTTCGTGCGCGAGGCGCTGAAGAAGCTCGAGCTGTTCGTGGTGTCCGAGAACGTGCTCTCCAACGACACCGTCGAGGCCGGCCCGCACGTGCTGCTGCCGGCGCTCGCCTGGGGCGAGAAGTCGGGCACGGTGACCAATTCCGAGCGGCGCATCTCGCGCCAGCGCTCGTTCCTGCCCGCACCGGGCGAGGCGCGCCCCGATTGGTGGATTCTGAGCGAGACCGCAAAGCGCCTCGGCTTCGGCGACAGTTTTAATTACAAATCCGCGGCTGACATTTTCCGGGAGCACGCCGCGCTCTCCGCTTTCGAGAACGACGGCGGCCGCGATTTCGACATCGGCGCGCTGACCTCGCTGTCGGACGACGCGTTCGACGCGTTGAAGCCGGTACAGTGGCCGGTGCGCGAAGGCGGGACGCCCGGCGAACGTTTCTTCGCGCAAGGCGGCTTCTTCACCAATGACGGCAAGGGCCGCTTCATTGCGCCGGAGGTGCCGACGCTGCGTGGCGAGACCGGTCCCTCGCGCCCCTTAAGGCTCAATACCGGCCGAATCCGCGACCAGTGGCACACCATGACGCGCACAGGGCTGAGCCAGCGGCTCGGCGCGCATCTGCCCGAGCCGTTCGTCGAGATTCACCCCGATGACGCCGGCAAATACGGTATCGCCCATGACGGCTATGCCCGCATCACCACCGATTATGGCCAGTGCATCCTGAAGGCCGTCGTCAGCGAAGGGCAGCAGCGCGGCGCCCTGTTCGTGCCGATCCACTGGAGCGCGATGAATGCCTCGCACGGCCGCGTCGGCGCGCTGGTGCAGTCCTTCACCGATCCGTTCTCGGGGCAGCCAGAGTCCAAGGCGACGCCAGCCGCGATCGCGCCCTATGAATTCGTCTTCCGCGGCTTCGCGCTGTCGCGCAAGCAGCTCGATCTGCCGCAGAACCTGTTGTGGACCCGCGTGACCGTCACCGGCGGCTTCGGCTATCTGTTCGCGGACAATGCGGATCTGTCGCGCTGGCCGGCCTGGCTCGAGAGCGTCGCCGGCGAGGACGTTGCCGAGTATCGCGACTTCGGCGGCGGCGTCTATCGTGCCGCCTCGTTTGCAGGCGACCGCATCGAGACCTGCCTGTTCGTCGGCCCCGCACATGACGCCGGCGATTGGGAGGTGGTCAAGAGCCTGTTCGTGGCCGATCAGGTCACCGACGATCAGCGCCGCATGCTGCTGTCGGGCAAGTCCAGCGAAGGCGCTGCCTCGACCGGCCCGATCGTCTGCGCCTGCTTCGGCGTCGGCCGCGGCACCATCTGCGACACCATCACTGGCGGCGCACGCACCGCCGCCGAGATCGGTGCCAAGCTCAAGGCCGGCACCAATTGCGGCTCCTGCATCCCCGAGCTGAAGCGCCTGATCGCGACGACGGAGGTCGTGCCGGCGAAGCAGAAGGTCGCAAGCGCGGCGGGGTAGGTCCGGCTCTTTCCATCGTCATTGCGAGCGTAGCGAAGCAATCCAGAGTCTTTCCGCGGCGGGATTCTGGATTGCTTCGCTGCGCTCGCAATGACCGTGTTGATGCAGGCGTGCCAAAACCATGATCTCGTGCCCCGGACGCAGCGCAGCGTCCCTTCGACGGTGCGCTGCAGAGCCGGGGCCCATCCAACAGCAGAGGGTTTGGCTTTTCTGGGTCCCGGCTCTGCGCAGCAGCGTTTCACGCTGCAGCGCGTCCGGGACACGAGAGAGGTGGGGACGCAGCCATGCCCTCCGCCCAATCGACGCGACGTCGATTGTCGCCTATGCTGCCGTGCGCTCACCCTCAACAATCAAAAAAACAATGATGTACCTGGAAACGCCGCCGCGCCTGATCGAGACCAGGCTGTTCTCCGCGATGCCCGACAAATTCCGCCGCAAGGGCGAGCGGACCGATTGGGCTGACGCCAACCGCCCTCGCGTGCCGACGGACTCCTTCATCGAGGGACCGTCGTTCGACACGGACGGCAATCTCTACATCGTCGATATTCCATTCGGCCGCATCTTCCATATCGCGCCCGGCGGCGAATGGTCGCTCGTGATCGAATATGAGGGCTGGCCGAACGGGCTGAAGATCGCAGCCGACGGCCGCATTCTTGTCGCCGACTACATGCATGGCATCATGGAGCTCGATGCGAAGGCCGGGCGCATCAAGCCGATCCTGACCGCGCGCAATTCGGAGTCGTTCCGCGGCTGCAACGATCTGCATCTCGCCTCCAACGGCGACATCTATTTCACCGATCAGGGCCAGACCGGCCTGCACGATCCGAGCGGCCGCGTCTATCGGCTGGCACTGAGCGGCCGGCTTGATTGCCTGCTCGACACCGGCATCAGCCCGAACGGTCTCGTGCTCGATCCAACCGAGACGGTGCTGTTCGTTGCGATGACGCGCGACAACGCGGTGTGGCGGCTGCCGTTCATGAAGGACGGCAGCGTGTCGAAAGTCGGCCGCTTCTGCGCGCTGTTCGGCACCAGCGGTCCTGATGGCATGACCATGGATGCGAAGGGGCGCCTGTTCGTCGGCCATGCCTCGCTCGGACACGTCTTCGTGTTCGCGCCGAACGGGGAGCTGATCGCGCGGATCAAGTCGTGCGCAGGCCCGAACTGCACCAATGTCGCCATCGGTGGCGAAAACAGGGATCGACTCTATATCACGGAGTCTGCGACCGGCAGCGTTCTGGTGGCGGATATCGGCGGTCTCTAGAGCATCTGAAGGAATAAACATGAACACAAAACCCTTCGGCAAAACCAACGCCAACGTCTCCGTCATCGGGCAGGGCACCTGGTATCTCGACCATGGCGACCGCAAGCGCGCGATCGCGGCGCTTCAGCGTGGGCTCGATCTCGGCATGACCCACATCGACACCGCCGAGATGTATGGCGATGCCGAGCTCGTCATTGCGGATGCGATCGCGGGCCGCCGCGATGAAGTCTTCCTCGTCTCGAAGGTGCTGCCGAGCAACGCCTCGCGCCGTGGCACCATCACGGCGTGCGAGCGCTCGCTGAAGCGACTCAAGACCGATCGGCTCGACTGTTATCTCTTGCACTGGCGCGGGTCCTATCCGCTCGAAGACACCGTCGCCGCGTTCGAGGATCTGGTGACATCAGGCAAGATCAAATCCTGGGGCGTCTCGAATTTCGATGCCGATGATCTCGACGAGATTCTCGATGTCTCGGGCGAAGGGCGGATCGCCTGCAGTCAGGTGCTCTATCATCTGAAGGAACGAGCCATCGAGCATGCGGTGATTCCGTGGTGCGAGCAGCATGGCGTTGCCGTCGTCGCTTATTCGCCGTTCGGCCACGATGATTTCCCGGCGAGCAACAGCAAGGGCGGCGCCGTGCTCGCGCGCATCGCGGAGGCACGACGCGCGACACCGCGTCAGGTCGCGCTGAGCTTCCTCACCCGTGCGACTACGGTGTTCGCGATTCCGAAGGCCTCATCCGCGGAACACGCCGGCGAAAATGCGGCAGCGGGCGATCTCGTGCTGACGAAAGAGGAGATTTCGGCGCTCGATGCGGCGTTTCCGCGCGGTCCCAAGCCGCGCAGTCTACCCATGCTGTAGTGCACAAACGCCCATTATTAACGGAGTATTGACGCGCGCGGCGATCAGCGCATATCGGCATCCTGTTTTCGGAAGTTGTGAAAGCGGCACATTTGTCGTTTTTTACAAGCGCACTCGATTCGCATTTTTCCCGAGTTCCAGCCGTGACCCCGCCGCCAGCCGCAGCCGCAAGGCTCGATAGTATTTCCGTGCCTATGCCCGAGAAGAAGCATGTTGGTCGCCGCGCGCCCGCGCGCGTCGATCATCCCTTCAAGGGCATCGCACTGATCCTGCTGTCGACGGTATTCCTCGGCTGCTCCGACACCGCCGCGAAATATCTCTCGACCAGCCTGCCCTCGATCGAGATCACCTGGATCCGCTTTCTCACCTTCGCGCTGATCTTCACGCCGGTGATGCTGCGGTCCTCGCCGTATTACGCGATGCGCACCGATCGTCTCGGATTGCACGTGATGCGCGGCGCGGTGCTGCTCGGCTCCTCGCTGTTCTTCATCACCGGCCTCGGCTTCCTCCCGATCGCGGAGGCGTCGGCCACCGGCTTCGTTGCGCCGCTGTTCGTCACTGCGCTCTCGATCGTCTTCCTCGGCGAGAAGGTCGGCATGCGCCGCTGGTTCGCCACCGCGCTCGGCCTCGTCGGCGTGCTGATCATCCTGCGGCCGGGCACCAGCGCGTTTCATCCGGCGGCGTTCTTCCCGGTCGTCTCGGCGGCCTGCTGGGCCGGCACGCTGATCCTGACGCGCATGATGAGCGGTCGTGAGGCCGTCGTCACCACCATGGCCTATTCCTCGCTGACCGGCCTTGCGATCCTCACCGCAATCGTGCCCTTCGTCTGGGTGACGCCGTCCTGGACCGCGATCGCGCTCGGCATCTTCATCGGCGTCGCGTCGACCGCCGGCCAGTGGATCGTCGTGCTGGCCTATCGCTACGGCGATGCCTCGGTGCTGGCGCCGTTCTCCTACTCGCAATTGTTGTGGGTCAGCATTCTCGGCTTCTTCATCTTCGGCGAGGTGCCGAGCATCTGGACCATCGTCGGCGCGGCTTTCATCGTCGCCAGCGGTCTCTACATCGCCCATCGCGAGCGCGTCCGCCGCGCCCAGCTCCTGGTGCTGGAAGAGCGTTTCCCGAACGCCTGACACAAGTTCGCAGCTTCCGCTTCGTGCTATCAACGGCTCCAACAACACGGGAGGAGCCGGATGCGCGCCGCGATTTTCAGGGATGGTGAGATTGTCGTTGGCCAGATGGCGGATCCGAGGCCCGGTCCCGGCCAGGTTCTGGTCAGGACGCTCGCCTGCGGTATCTGCGGCTCCGACCTGCATGCCCGCCAGCACGCCCCCCGCATGGTGGAGATGGCGAAGAAGACCGGCCGCACGCCGATGGATTTGTCGCGCGATGTCGTGTTTGGTCACGAGTTCTGCTGCGAGATCGTCGATTACGGCCCAGGCACTGAACGTCGGCTCAAGCCGGGGACGCATGTCTGCTCGCTGCCCGCGCTGCTGACGCCGGAGGGCATCAAGGGCATCGGCTATTCCAACGAATTCGTCGGTGGCTATGCGGAAGCGATGCTGCTGAGCGAGCCGTTGCTGCTCGAAGTGCCCAATGGTCTTGCGCCGGAACACGCCGCGCTCACCGAGCCGCTGGCGGTCGGCGTTCACGCGGTGGCGAAAGCCAACATTCGCGGCGGCGAGGTGCCGCTGGTGATCGGCTGCGGCCCGGTCGGGCTCGCGGTGATCGCGGCGCTGAAGATCCGGGGCCTGCATCCGATCGTTGCCGCCGACTATTCGCCGGCGCGGCGCGCGCTCGCGGCAAAGCTCGGTGCCGACGTCGTCGTCGATCCCAGGGTGTCGCAGCCCTATACGACCTGGGCCGAGCATGCGCAGATGTCGGACGCGGAGAAGGCGGCGCGGCCGCCGTTCCAGGCCATGCTGCCGGCGCTGAAGCCCGCGATCATCTTCGAATGCGTCGGCGTGCCCGGCCTGTTGCAGCAGGTGTTCGAAGGCGCTCCGCGCGATGCGCGCATCGTCGTGGTCGGCGTCTGCATGGAGAGCGACAGAAGCGAGCCCATGCTCGGCATCATGAAGGAGCTCAATGTCCAGTACGTTCTCGGCTACACGCCGGAGGAGTTTGCGGCCTCACTGCGCCTGATCGCGGAAGGGCAGGTGGATGCCGCGGCGATGGTGACGGCCGAGGTCGGCATCGACGGTGTCGCAAAGGCGTTTGCCGATCTCGCCAATCCGGAAGTCCACACCAAGATCATCGTGCAGCCGTGGCGATGACGGTGCCGTAGGGTGGGCAAAGCGAAGCGTGCCCACCATTTTCACCACGAACGCGGATGCATGGTGGGCACGGCGCTTTGCGCCTTTGCCCACCCTACGAGACCTCCCTCAATACTTCGCCGGCACGTACATCTCCAGCGGGACCGGGCCGCGGTGGTAGTCGGGGTTGCGCACGCGCGCCGGCAGCACCACCGGGACGTGCGCGACCTCCTGGTAGGGGATCTGGGTCAAGAGATGCGAGATGCAGTTGAGCCGCGCGCGCTTCTTGTCGACGGCATCGACGATCCACCACGGCGAGTCCGGCAGGTGCGTGTACTCCAGCATCGTCTCCTTGGCCTTCGTATAGGCCTCCCAGCGGCTGCGCGCCTCGACGTCCATCGGGCTCAGCTTCCACTGCTTGAGTGGATCCTTGATGCGCATGGTGAAGCGGAACTGCTGCTCGTCGTCGGTGATCGAGAACCAGTACTTGACCAGGATGATGCCGGAGCGGATCAGCATCCGCTCGAACTCCGGCACGGTCTTGAAGAACTCCTGGTATTGCTCCTCGGTGCAGAAGCCCATCACGCGCTCGACGCCGGCGCGGTTGTACCAGCTGCGGTCGAACAGCACGATCTCGCCGCCGGCCGGCAGGTGCGCCACGTAGCGCTGGAAGTACCATTGCGACCGCTCGCGCTCGCTCGGCGCGGGCAGCGCGGCGACGCGGCAGACGCGCGGATTGAGGCGCTGCGTGATGCGCTTGATGACGCCGCCCTTGCCGGCGGAATCGCGGCCCTCGAACAGCACCACGACCTTCTTCTTCTCGGTCTGCACCCAGTCCTGCAGCTTGACCAGCTCGCCCTGGAGGCGGAGCAGCTCCCGGAAATAGAGTTTTCGGTCGACCGTCGGGTTCAGCGTATCGGTCTCGTCCAGGAGCTCGTCGAGACGGGCGTCATCCAGCTCCATCTCCAGCTCCTCGTCGAGATCGTCGGCCATCTCCTGGATGATGCGCTCGCGCTTGGCGGTCTGGGCGGTGCGGTCGGATGCGGTCATGGCTGCGGCTCTCGGGTGGGAACGGTTGTCAAATGACCATCGGTGCCCTTTGTTTCATCCATGTGACAACGTCGGCTTCTGCTACCTCGGATGAGGTGTCGGGAACTGCTCCCTCCGCCGTCATTGCGAGCCAACGGGTCCGCGCGGAGCGCGGCCCGATGACAGGCTCCGCGAAGCAATCCAGTGTCCCTCCGTTGAGGCAGTCTGGATTGCTTCGTCGCATCAGCGCAAAATTGCTACGCAATTTTGTCGCGAGCTCCTCGCAATGACAATCCGTCACACTGGCAGCGCGATCGAATATTTCACCTGGCTCAGTGCAAAGCTGGACTCGATCGAGGCGATGCCATCGAGCCGGGTCAGCTTGGTCTTCAGGAACGTCTCGTATGAGGCGAGGTCGGCGGCCACCACGCGCAGCAGATAGTCACGGTTGCCGGTCATCAGGTAACATTCCAGCACCTCATCCCATTTCGAGATGGCGCGGGCAAAGCGGTTGAGGTCCTCCTCCTTCTGCCGCGCCAGCTTGATCGAGATGAACACGCTGACGTGGAGGCCGAGCGCCTTTTGGTCGACGGTCGCGACATAGCGGGAGATGACGCCGCGCTCCTCCAGCAGCTTGACCCGGCGATGGCAGGGCGAGACCGACAGCCCGACCTTGTCGGCGAGCTCCTGCATGGTCAAACGGCTGTCGTTCTGGAGGTAGCTGAGGATCTTGCGGTCGATGGCGTCGAGCTCGGGCATTGGGATGGAACCTGTTTTCAGCGGGCTATGTTGGTAAAATATCCCAATATTTGGAGATATGGCGCGAAAAATTGAGAAGTTTGGCGCCGGCCGCAGGCGTATCATCGTCAGAACCTGTTTCCGGGAGCGCATTGCCATGCCCGTCGATTCCGCCCGCCTCGACACGTTGACCGCTCTCAGCCGCAAGGCGCTGTGGCTGTCGTCCTGGACCATCCACCACGCCAATCACATCCGCCCCAATGCTGATGGACTCAAGGTCGGGGGACACCAGGCCTCGTCCGCCTCGCTCGCCACCATCATGTCGGCGCTGTATTTCCATGTGCTGCGACCCGAGGACCGCGTCGCGGTGAAGCCGCATGCGAGCCCGGTGTTTCACGCCATCCAGTATCTGTTCGGCCGGCAGAGCCGCGAGAAGCTGGAGAACTTTCGCGGCTTCAAGGGCGCACAGTCCTATCCCTCGCGCACCAAGGACGTCGACGACGTCGATTTCTCCACCGGCTCGGTCGGCCTCGGCGTCGCGCAGACGCTGTTCGCTTCGCTGGTGCAGGACTACGTCAAGGCGCATGGCTGGATGAAGGACCGCCGCGAAGGGCGGATGATTGCCCTCGTCGGCGATGCCGAGATGGACGAGGGCAACATCTTCGAAGCCCTGGCAGAAGGGTGGAAGCACGGCCTGCGCAACACCTGGTGGGTGGTCGACTATAACCGCCAGTCGCTCGATGCCGTGGTGCGCGAGGGTCTGTGGGAAAAGTTCGAGACCATGTTCCGCAATTTCGGCTGGGACGTCGTCATCGTGAAATACGGTCGGCTGATGCGCGAAGCCTTTGCCGAGCCCGGCGGCGAGGCGCTGAAGCGCTGGATCGATAATTGCCCGAACGCGCTCTACGCGGCGCTGTGTTTCCAGGGCGGTGCGGCCTTCAGAAAACATCTGCACGACGAGATCGGCGATCAGGGGCCGATCACCAAGCTGATCGACAAGCGCAGCGACGAGGAGCTGCTGGCGCTGATGTCGAATCTCGGCGGCCACGACATGGCGAGCATGCTGGAGGCGTTCGAATCCATCGACCACGACCGCCCGGTCTGCTTCATCGCCTATACCATCAAGGGCGTCGGCCTGCCGTTCCAGGGACACAAGGACAACCACGCCGGCCTGATGACGGTCGCGCAGATGGAGAAATATCGCGACAGCCAGAACATCCGTCCCGGGCACGAATGGGACAAGTACGAGGGTCTCGCGCAGTCCGCCGCCGAACTGGATGCCTTCCTCGCAAACGTGCCGTTCAACCAGGACGGCCGCCGGCTGACCGCGCCTGTCATCGAGGTGCCTGCGCAGCTCAGCTTCAAGCCGTCGCCGCAGATGTCGACCCAGCAGGGTTTTGGCCTCGTGCTGAACGAGATCGCCCGCGGCGACAGCGAGCTCGCAAAACGCATCGTCACGACCTCGCCCGACGTCACCGTCTCGACCAATCTCGGCCCCTGGGTGAACCGGCGCGGCCTGTTCGCGCGCGCCGAGAAGGCGGATTTATTCCGCAGCGAGAAAATTCCGTCCACATTCAACTGGGACTTCTCGCCAAAAGGCCAGCATCTGGAGCTCGGCATTGCCGAGATGAACCTGTTCATCATGCTCTCCGCGCTCGGCCTGTCGCACCAGATCAACGGCGCGCGGCTGCTGCCGGTCGGTACGCTCTACGATCCCTTCATCGAGCGCGGCCTCGATGCGCTGAACTATGCCTGCTACCAGGATGCACGCTTCATGGTGGCGGCGACGCCGTCCGGCATCACGCTCGCGCCCGAGGGCGGCGCGCACCAGTCGATCGCGACGCCGCTGATCGGCATGGCGCAGGACGGGCTCGCCTCGTTCGAGCCGGCCTTCGTCGACGAGCTCGCCGTGATCATGGGCTGGGGTTTTGACCACATGCAGCGCGATCCGGGCGAGGGCGGTTCCGTTTACCTGCGCCTCTCCACGCGCAGCATCGAGCAGGCGCAGCGGATCATGACGCCTGAACTGCAGCAGGGCATCACCGACGGCGCCTATTGGCTGCGCAAGCCCGGTCCGAATGCCGAGGTCGTGATCGCCTATACCGGCGCAGTCGCGCCCGAGGCGATCGAGGCGACCGGCTTCATCGGCGAAAGCCGCCGCGACGTCGGCCTGCTCGCGATCACCTCGGCCGACCGTCTCCACGCGGGCTGGACCGCCGCACGGAAATTGCGCCGCGACCGGCGCGGGGTGCAGCATCTCAGCCACATCGAAAAGCTGCTGGCGCCGCTGCCGCGCGACTGCGGCATCGTGACCTTGATCGACGGCCATCCGTCCGCGCTCGGCTGGCTCGGCAGCGTCCGCGGCCACCGCGTCGAGGCGCTCGGCGTCGAGCAGTTCGGCCAGACCGGCAGCATCGCGGACCTTTATCGCCACTACGGCATCGACGCGAATGCGATCATCGATGCGGCCGAAAGCCTCACCACCGGCGCGCCGGTGCTGCACCGGAAGATGGCAGTGTAGTCGGGGTAACCGGCCGCATGGGCCCCGGCTCTGCAGCGCACCGCTGAAGAAGCGCTGCGCTGCGTCCGGGGCACGAGAGTGTTTGCATCCGTTCTAATCTCGTGTCCCGGGCGCACTGCGGCGCGAAGTGCCGCGGTGCTGAACCGGGACCCATGGCCGCGCTTGCCTCAGTTCAAACCACGCCCCATATTCCGCGCGTCCGCCGCAACGCTGGCCCCGCATATGGCGGGTTCAATTGCCGGCGCTTTCGTGCAAGGATGCCTGCCGAAACGCCCCCTCCAAGCCCCCAAGAAGAGGTTAACGATGGTCAATCGCATGCAATTCTACATCGACGGCGCCTGGGTCGATCCCGCCGTCAAGAAGTCCACCGCCGTGGTCAATCCCGCGACGGAAGAGGCGATGTACGAGGTTGCGCTCGGCTCCAAGGCCGATGTCGACAAGGCCGTTGCCGCCGCCAAGCGCGCCTTCGCAACGTTCTCCCAGACCAGCCGCGAGGAGCGCGTCGCGCTGCTCTCGAAAGTCATCGAGGTCTACAAGGGCCGTCTCAAGGAGATCGGCGCCGCCGTCTCCGACGAGATGGGCGCACCGCTGCCGATGGCGGAGAAGCTGCAGGCCGGTGCCGGCCTCGGCCATCTCATGACCACGCTCGACGTGCTCAAGAACTATCATTTCGAGGAGCCGGTCGGCACCGCCATGGTGCTGCGCGAGCCGGTCGGCGTGGTCGGCATGATCACGCCCTGGAACTGGCCGCTCAACCAGATCGCCTGCAAGGTCGCGCCCGCGCTCGCCGCCGGCTGCACCATGATCCTGAAGCCCTCGGAGTTCACGCCGACCTCGGCGCTGATCTTCGCGGAAATCCTCCATGAAGCCGGCGTGCCGAAGGGCGTGTTCAACCTCGTCAACGGCCTCGGCCCCGAGGTCGGCGCCGCCATGAGCGAGCACCCCGATATCGACATGATCTCCTTCACCGGCTCGACCCGCGCCGGCATCGATGTGGCCAAGCGCGCGGCACCGACCGTGAAGCGCGTCAGCCAGGAACTCGGCGGCAAGTCGCCGAACGTCATCCTCGACGGCGCCGACCTCACGAAGGCGGTGACCGGCGGCGTGATGCACATGTTCAACAACTCCGGCCAGTCCTGCAACGCGCCCTCGCGCATGATCGTGCCGCTGTCGAAGATGAAGGAGGTCGCTGCGATCGCGAAGGCGGTCGCCGACAAGACCAAGGCCGGTGATCCGCGCGGCGAAGGCACCACCATCGGCCCGGTCGTCAACCGCGGCCAGTGGGACAAGATCCAGGCGCTGATCAAGAAGGGCATCGACGAGGGCGCAACGCTCGTCGCCGGCGGCCCGGGCCTGCCCGAAGGCGTCAACAAGGGCTTCTACGTCCGCCCGACCATCTTCGCCGACGTCACCCCCGAGATGACGATCGCCCGCGAAGAGATCTTCGGACCGGTGCTGACCATCCTCGGCGCCAAGGACGAAGCCGAGGCCGTGCACATCGCCAACGACACGCCGTATGGCCTCGCGGGCTATGTCTCGGGCGCGACGGTCGAGGACGCCAAGCGCGTCGGCCGTCAGATCCGCGCCGGCAACGTCAACCTCCAGGGCGTGCCCAACGACCGCACCGCGCCGTTCGGCGGCTACAAGCAGTCGGGCAACGGCCGCGAGTGGGGCAAGTACGGCCTCGAGGATTTCCTCGAGGTGAAGGCGGTGGCCGGCTTCAACGCGGCGTAGGCTTTATCGCTTGAACGAATGTGACGCCGGAGCGGGAAACCGCTCCGGCGTTTTTTCGTCATTGCGAGGAGCGCTTGCGACGAAGCAATCCAGGCTGCCTCCGCAGAGACAGTCTGGATTGCTTCGCTTCGCTCGCAATGACGGAGGAGAGACCTCGTAGGGTGGGCAAAGGAGCGTAGCGACGTGCCCACCACCTCGCGGCGAACAAGAAATGGTGGGCACGCTTTCGCTTTGCCCACCCTACGAGACCGTGCTCACGGCGGGAAAAGAATCGTAGCCCGCATGGAGCGACGCGAAATGCGGGGACACTTTCCCGGATTACGCTGCGCTCCATCCGGGCTACGGGAAAGCAGTGCCTATCCCCCCAACGCCCCCTGCGTATTCACATACAGCGCGTAGATCGACTGGCTCGCGGCCATGAACAAGCGGTTGCGCTTGACGCCGCCGAAGCAGAGATTGGCGCAGCGCTCGGGCAGTGCGATGCGGCCGATCATGACGCCGTCGGGCGCGAACACCACGACGCCGTCGAGCTCGGGATCGCCCATGCCCCAGCCGCACCAGAGATTGCCGTCGATGTCGCAGCGCATGCCATCGGGCGTGCCGGGGCCGGCATCGATGTGAACGCGCTTGTTGGAGATGGCAGTGCCCTCAGGCGAGACGTCATAGGCGAGGATCTTGCGGTTCGGTTGCCCACGCGATTCCACGACGTACAGAATCTTCTCGTCCGGCGAGAAGCACAGCCCGTTTGGCCCGAGCACGCCTTCGGCGACGATGGTTGCCTTGCCGGTTTCGGGATCGAACCGATAGACGTTCGGCTCGATCTCGGGCTCGGCCTTGTAGCCCTCGTAATTGCCGAGCAGGCCGAAGGTCGGATCGGTGAACCAGATTGAGCCGTCCGATTTAACAACGACATCGTTCGGCGAGTTCAACTGTTTGCCGTCGAATTGATCCATCAGCACCGTGATGCTGCCGTCATATTCGGTACGGGTCACGCGGCGCCCGCCATGCTCGCAGGTCACGAGCCGGCCCTGGCGGTCGCGCGTGTTGCCGTTGGCGAAATTGGATGGTTTGCGGAAGACCGAGACCGCGCCGGTCTCCTCCTCCCATTTGATGATGCGCTGGTTCGGAATGTCGCTGCAGAGCAGATAGCGCCCGTCGCCGAACCAGACCGGGCCCTCGGCCCAGCGCAGCCCGGTCGCAATCCGCTCCACCGCCGACAGTTTCAGCCAGTATTTCTCGAAGCGGGGATCGAGCGCGCGGATCGCCGGATCCGGATAATAGCTCGCCGGCCGCCAGCCTAGCCGCTCCTGGGAGTGGGACGATGCCTCATTCATGTCGGTTCTCTCGTTTCGTTCCCTCTGGACAATTCTGCTATCATTAGAGACACGTGACCGCAAATCGGTCACTAACGGCGAGGGACAACATGCCGCGTATTTTGATGACGGGAGCTTCGGGCGGAATCGGCACGAGCCTGCGAAAACTGCTGCCGCCGATCTACCCGGATCTCCTGCTCTCCGACATCAAGCCGCCGGCCGATCTCGGCGCGAACGAAAAATTCAAGGCGGCGGATCTCGCCGATCTCGCGCAATGCGAGGCGATCTGCGAGGGGGTCGACGGCATCATCCATTTCGGCGGCTATTCGGTCGAAGGTACCTGGGACCAGATCCTTCAGGCCAACATCATCGGCGGCTACAATCTGTTCGAGGCGGCGTACCGCAAGGGCGTCAAGCGCGTGGTGTTCGCCTCGTCGAACCACGCCGTCGGCTTCTATCCGCGTCACCACAAGATCGGCACCGACGTCACCCCGCGGCCCGACGGGCGCTACGGCGTCAGCAAGGTGTTCGGCGAAGCCGTCGGCGCGCTCTATGCCGACAAGCACGGGCTGAAGGTGACTTGCCTGCGCATCGGCAATTTCGGCGACATGCCGCTCGACCAGCGCCGGCTCGCGATTTGGCTCAAGCCCGACGACCTCGTGCAGCTCTGCCGCATCGGGTTAGAGCATCCCGACATCCATTTCGAAATCTTCTACGGCGCCTCCCTCAACGAGCGCGCCTGGTGGGACAACCACCGCGCCTACGAACTCGGCTATCGTCCCACCGGCCGCGCCGAAGATTTCCGCGAGCACGCGATGGCCGAGCAGGCCAAGCTGAAGCCGGATCCGGTCGGCGATTATTTCCAGGGCGGCACGTTCTGCAGCATGGAGTTCGACGCCGATCCGAGCCGCATCATCGATTGGAAGAAGCGGTAGCGTCGACAATGCAGGTGCGCCCTCCCGGCTCGGCTTGCGGGGCCGGGAGAGGGCACGATCGCGATGACGGCGGAGCTTTTTGAACGGCCCCTTGCGTCTAACGTCTGAATTCACACCGTAGAGTTCCGGATTTCCGTTTTCGGAAATAGGCGTTCTATTGTCGGAACACGTGAAGCGTTTCTTCTATGCATTGCGTCGCGGACGTGACCGCCTTTTCATTCTAGCGATTGTGGAAGCAAGATGCGCAAGATGGTTCTCTCAGGGGCCGCGGTGTTGACCGTCGTCATCGTCGCCGCGGTATCCTGGCCCACGCCGCGCCCGGACGTGGAGCGTTTCGGGGACAGTGTCTACGAAACGATCTGGTTCTGGCGCATCCCGGCCTACGCCCACAATTCAGCCTGGAGCGTGCGCTGGATGTGGAACGATCCGCTGCGCGCACAGGCAAGATGCTGCCGGGCCACGCCGCAGCCGATCTCCGAACCGGGCTCGCAGGTTCCTCCGGCCAGTCAGGCGATCGCGCGCTTGGCAGGCAGGTAAAACGGCCGCGTAGTTTCTGGTTGAAGTGCTGCATCACGCGCTGTGCCAGCTGGACGCAGATGGTTCCGCAGATAGTTCGCATTTCTCTCAAATGAGTTCCTTGCTTTAAGCTTAACCAGAAACCTAATCCTCGATTTACAGCTGCAATCTACAGTTTACCTTGTTCTTGAATCAGTCATTCAAGGACGCCAAACAATGCGCCGCTTAGCGCTCAACTCATGTCTCGTGATTGTTCTGGCGGCATCGGGTTTCAGCGCGTCCGCCGACGAGAAGGCCGATGGCGGCAGCTCGGCGTCGCTGGCTCCGCGTACGAAGATCGAATGTTCGCTCAAGCGCAAGCCTGGCGAACCGCTCGATCCCCCGTCAACGGCTGCCATCCCCTCGGCCGAATCCTTCGTTGCCGGCGAGTATTTCAGGGAGGACATTACGCCGACCGCGCGCGTCAAGATTTCGTGGCTCGGCGCGACCTTCGCGCGCCGGTTCGCCGTCAAGGTCGAAACCACGGACGACACGTCTCTGCAGACTCATGTCTTGAACAATCCTGCAAATGCCGCGCAGATCGTCGATGAGCTGGGCGCTCGCGCCGAGAGCAAGCTTGCCGATGTCTGGTGTCTGTTGAAGCTGCAGGCCAACGGCGAAAGCGGGGCGCTGCAGACCAGCTCCGCTCCGAACCTCTTCTTTGTCCGTGACGGCACGGGCGATCTCGGCGTGGTTGACGCCCTGTGGGGTGGCGCGGGCTGGGAAATTGGAGCCAGTCCCATCAGAAACCCGCGGGCATGGACTCCCGGCACGCGCGTTTTCTCTCACTGAGACGAGACGTCCTCGGTCTTCGCAGGCGGGGCGCGGCGGCCGATCCTTCTCGGCCTGCTGCATCCGTGGTGATGCCTTGCGCGCGCTTCAGCGCGCCGTCATGTGGCCTAGTCCATGCCTTCGTCGGGAATATTCAGGATGGTCCCGCAGGCCTTGCAATGCACCGCGTCCACGTCATGGCGCTGCAGGCCGCAGACCGGGCAGGGAAAGCGCACCTTGGACGGCGCGAGCAGGGCCTTGGCGAGATTCAGGAACAGGGTCACGCCAAAGATCATGATCACGACGGTGATCAGGCGTCCGACCGTGCCGGGCAAGGTGATGTCGCCGAAGCCGGTCGTGGTCAGTGCGGTGACCGTGAAGTAGAGCGCGTCGGCATAGTTGGTGATCTGTTGGTTATGGGACCTCTGGGTCTCGTAGACGACCCCTGTCATCACGAAAATGAACACGCCGAGGTTGGCGACGGCAAAGACGACTTCCTCGTTTCGCCGAAAGAAGGCGCTGTCGATCCGCAAGCGCGCCACCATCTGGTAGTCGCGCAACAGCCGCAACGTTCGAAACGCGCGCAGGAATCCCCCGGCTTCGCCGGCAAGCGGCGCGAGGAACGAAATGATGACGACGATGTCGGTCCAGGTCGAAAGCCGCACGAGCTCATGCAGCGGCCGGCGGCTGATAATCATCCGGGCAGCGAAATCCGCGAGGATCAAGATGCCGAACACGACGTCGAGTGCCTCGATCGTTCTGGTGCGGGGCAGAAACGAGGTCGCGATGATGAACAGAACCGTGACGATATCGAGCGCGAGCAGGGCGTAGCGAAATCTGACGCACCCGAACGTGTCGCCTTCGTAAAGCTGCCGGATCCTGCCCTTCAGGCGCTCGAATGGGACCGCGACAGCGTCGAGCAGCCCATGTCCCTTTGTGTTGTTGCGATGAACCACCATGGTCAGCGACCGCCATGCCCGCGGTCTATCCCTCCGAAGGGTCGAGCATCTCGCCGAGCTTGCGAACGGCGACATTGATCGACATGCCGAGGTAGTCGCCGGAATCGCCGAACCACGAGCCGGCCAGCGGCACGGCCTGCCCCGGATGCCGCGCTATGGCCACCGGGATGAGGTCGAAGCCGGCGCTCAGGCTGTTGGTGGGATCGTAGTCGAGCCAGCCGGCGCCGGGCAGGAATACCTGCACCCATGCATGGGTGGCGCCGGAGCCGGTCATCCCCACGGCGCCGCCATCGAGCGCGGCGTCATAGAGATAGCCGCTGACGAAGCGCGCGGCAAAGCCGAGGCGGCGCAACGTCTCGATCATGAGCCAGGCGAAGTCCCGGCAGGTGCCGGATTTCGTGCGCAGCGTCTCGCCGGGGGACTGGGTGCCTTCCGCATCTCTTCCGCGATAGCTGAACTCGCTGCGAAACAGGCCCAACATCCGGCGCAGCACGTCGGCGGTCCGGTCCTGATCGCCGGCAACGAAGCTCTTGGTCCACGCCGCATGGCTGCCGTCCGGGTCGTCGGCATGCGGACGCAAATATCCTGCAAGATCGGTCCACTCATCCGGCGTGTACTGCACGGGGACTTCCTCGGCCCGCGGATCCAGCGGAAACGTCTCCAATCCCTTGATGCCGAAATAGATGCCGCGAACCTTGAACGTGAAGGTCAGCTCGCTGCCGGGCTCGCTGAAGTCCATCACGGTGACGGCATTCGAGCGGGCGTCGGTGACCCAATGCACCTTTGATGGCAGACTGGTCGAGGCGGACCAGCGAAGCAGCCGGGTGGAGGAGCCGCGCCGCGGCAGGAACATGGCCCGGTGCGTGCCGAACGTCACCGGCTTTGCATAGCGAAAGGTCGTCGTGTGCGTGATCTCGCCGATGATCGCCATGCATCGATCCGCTTCGCGTTGCGGGGCTCGTTGAGCGCCTTCCGCACAAGAAAGAGCAGGCTCCAGCTTTCGGCTCGGCCGCTTCCGCCCATTGATCTAGATCAACGTCGCTCCGGGGATCGTCTGGCCCATCAAACGACATTCCTTCAGACGTTGATGTGCGAATTGACCGAATGGAGCGATGGACATGGGCATCCTTTGGACGATCATCATCGGATTTATCGTAGGACTGGTCGCGAAATTCATCATGCCCGGCGACAAATCCGAGCCCAAAGGGTTCATCTTGACGACGGTCCTGGGAATTATCGGCGCCTTTGTTGCCACCTGGCTCGGTCAGGCCGTGGGATGGTACCGGTTCGGTGAGGGCGCGGGCTTCATCGGAAGCGTGGTCGGTGCCATCATCCTTCTGTTTCTGTACGGCCTTGTCATGGGTCGTCAGGGGCGCGCCTGATCGATCACATGATCGGCTGAGCATGAACATCAGGCTGCCAGCTGTCGCACTGCTCGCGATGATCGTGCCAGGGCCGGCGCAGGCCGCAGCGCTCAGCGAGGCCGAAGCGACGTTCCTCGACCAGCTCGTCACCGCATCCGCGGTTCTGGAGCAGCGATGCACCGGCTATGAGGTCGACGGTAGCGGCAGCGTTCAGCTCGGCGCCCGGCTTCTCGGCAGCCCTGATGCGGCGATGGCGATGATCGACGCCTATGCTGCGGCCATCAAGGCCTTTGATGGCGAGAGCTACGATCCCGGAAAATTCCGCTCAGAGGTGGCCGAGGCGGCCCGAAGAACATTCCGGCAGGTCCGGACTGACTTGATCAGGAACCCGACACGGGCCTGCGCCGATCATGGCGAGACCAGCGTGGCGCGCGGCCTGCTGAGACGGTACTGAACGGACTTGCGCGATATCAGCCGCGGGCGATGTCCTGACTTATCTTTTGCAGTCGCGTGAAGGCGGCCCACGCTTTTGGATAATCGGCGTCCTTGGAATCGATCGTGAGCAGCGCGCGGCAGGCTTCGTTGATCTTTTCCGGCGAAGGACGCATCGAGATGTTCGCCGATGACTCCGCCTTCTTCCAGCGGTCCTCGACGTCTTTCGCCAGGGCCAGTGCTTCGGACGGAGTCCGTTTCCGGGCTGATCGCGCCAATGCGTGATCCGGAGGGAATGTGGGCCAGGCGGCCGGAGGCCGATCTACTTGCCACTCACTCTCCTTCTCCTTGGCAGCCCCACGGGCCGCGGGCGAATTTGACCCCTGTCCATTTGCAGCATCAGGCGGAACGGTCTTGGCGGCGAGGTCGCGGACCTGCTGCTCCATCGTGCCGCCGGATGACGATCCGCCCGCTGAAGCTGCAGGCTTCGTCAGACCGGGGGCGACCGACGTCTGCACGTCGGGGGCGACCTTCTGAACGGTTTTGACGACCGCCGCGACGCCGGGCGACACACCCAGCCGCTGCTGCGCGACCTTGTCCTCCTCCGTGGGGCAAGGTCGGTATCCCGAGCGCTGATGCGTGATCCGCCCGTCGTCATCGATGCGGGCAAAATCAATGGCCACGGTGTAGACGAAAGCGACATCGACAGACTGGCCGAACTTGTCCCTCGCTTTGACACCGCCGCAAACATACCTCGCCGCGCCGGCCTCAACTGAATGCAGTGCGCTGAATTTGGCCGAGTCCGGATCGATCAGCGCATGCTCGACGGCCGCGCGCGCTTTCGAATGTTCCGAGGAGAACGTGCTGAACAGGACGTCCGGGTCGAGGAAAGCGGGTTGGTAGTACCACACATACTCCGCGGCGAAGAATGCTCCGCCGAAGGCCACTGCGATCAGGAAACCAGGTACATTCATGGGACTGTTCCGGGAAATGGAACCCGGCATGGTTGTTATGTGTTTCTGAAACCATTTGGGATAGAGTCCTCTAACAACCGGTTAATCGGTTGAGTGACTGGACGTCATCTACCAGAAGATTATTTGTTTGATTGGATGAGTTCCGCGGGGTTCCATGACCCGGCGAATTCTGCGCATCGCTGTCGCCGATGCGGCCCGCAACGCCAAGCGATGCCGAGGCCACGTTCCTCGACCAGTTCGTCACCGCATCGGCGGTGCTGTCGTACGTCATTTTGCAACGCGCGCTT
Organism: Bradyrhizobium huanghuaihaiense; assembly: GCF_007830635.1. Classification (GTDB taxonomy): domain Bacteria; phylum Pseudomonadota; class Alphaproteobacteria; order Rhizobiales; family Xanthobacteraceae; genus Bradyrhizobium; species Bradyrhizobium huanghuaihaiense. The sequence continues at coordinate 113,815 of NZ_VLLA01000002.1, forward strand.
CCTGTTTCTTGGTCACATGCCAGAGCACCACATGGTAATGCGGCATATCCACGCCGGGGTGACCCGGGTTGAAGTAGAGGCTGACGTGGTCAACTGGTCCTGCTGACCCTGCCGCCTCCAATGTCTTGCGATCGTCGATGTCCTTGTTCGGGACCATGTACACGGTCGCGACCAGACGGTCCCTGCGATCGAAGCTCAGGAACGGCCCCAGTGGCAAAGTGTCGGGCTTGACGAAGATTATGCCGAGGCCTGGAAAGAACCTCGGGAAGTTCACGAGATCGCTGACCCGCTTGTATCCGTTTTTTTCCGCGACCTCCCGCTGATTTGGCGGCGGCCGAACGACTTCGTGCTTTCTGTGCGCCTTGCTCTTTCGATGAGGGGCGGCCCTGGTTTGCTTGACCTCATCGGTCGGTGGCGCGGTGGCCGGGGGGAGCAGCTGCGGCGCTTGTGGCCAGAAGGGAGCAAATTGGGCGGCGGGGCGCCTCACATCGGCGATCAAGGCGAGCAAAGCAACCAGGGCCGCCGTCACCACGGCTTTGCGCATCGACAACTCCCGAGGTTTGTGTTTGCCAAAGTTTGCTCACTTGACCGGATTGCGTTCTCTCCAGCGCAGGAAATCCCGGAACAATTCTTCTTGGTCGGGTAGATCGGCGGTGGGCTTTCCCTCGAGGAACCGGCCGAACGCCTTGCGAAGCGCGGCTTCGCCTCCCGATTGCTGCTGGAGCCAGCGCTCTGCCGGTCGGAATCGTCGCCATCCGGGGAGCTGCGCGGCCAGGTTTACCTCGCGCCATTTAGGGTGATGGGCGTCGCTCAGAAATTCGGGAAAGCGCGTGAACAATGTCTGGACGAAGAATTCCAGCAACCGAAATCGCTCGTTGCCCCTCGGCCAGTTGTAGGCGAAGAGAGCTGATTTGATCGCAATCGTGTCGACGCTCGCTTCGGCGGCGATCAAATTCGGGTAGTCCTTGTGGCGGAGCGTCGATGGCAGATAATCCTGTTGCAGCAGCTCCTTGAAGTAGGGGATCGGCACTATGTGAATACGATCGAGTTGCGAGACCTGCGTCAGGACGCTGACCGGTTTTCCCGAGACCAGCAGAGCGGCGGAGAGATCTCCCTTCCTGAGACCATCCAGCGCGGCCTCCGGCCCCAGGTTCGACTCGATGATCTTGACGCCCAGATGGTTCAACACTTCCCGGCCGAGAATGGCGCCGGCACTGCCCTCTTCCCCAAGATTGACCCTCTTTCCCGACAGCTCCGCCAAGCTTTTGATATCCACCCGCGCGAGAAGATGGAACTCCTCGATATGGAGCGGGACAATGTAGGTCAGCCTGTCAGAGATATCCCCGAAGGTCCTTGTCTCCCGGAGCCGGTCGACCAGGACGACGGGCGCGATCGCCACGTCGGCACCCGCGAGCGTGAGCACATCAAGGACGTTGCGGACACCGCCGTTTCCCACGATGGGCAGGACCCTCAATGCGACCTGGCCACGAGGACCGGTCTCCTGGCCGCTGGCGAGGGTGGTCGCAATGTCCTGAGCGATCGCGAATTCAGTGCATTGCGGCGAACCGGTTACGAATCCCACCGTATACGGGTCCGCAGGTCGTCCCGTTTCCTTCTTGGGGGTGTCTTCCTTTCTCGGAGACACCTTCGTGGATTCGCTCGGAGAAGCAGGCGGCCGCTTTTGCGCCAAAGAATCCTCGACCTGTCCGCCGAGCCAGGCTGCTGCAATCAATGCGATGAACAAACCGGTCCGCATCGCTCCGCAGACCCTCATTGTTCAACCCGCCCGGTCAGTCCTCCCTTGGCGACATGCTTCGAGAAACTGCCACCTACCGCGTCCGAAGTAAGACCGAGGCCAATGCTTGGCCTTCCAACGCGGCCGGGGCAGCGGCGTTCCGTGATGGATGCCTGCAGCAGAAGTTTGCCGACTAGCGCCCGGCCTCACCCGCGATCCTTGCCAGATAATCCGACTTGCTGAACTGCATGTGGTCGACGCAGAGCTGCGCCAGCGCCCAGCTGTCGCGGCCCTTCAACAGCTCGATCATCAGCTCGTGCTGGCGGCGCGATTGCGCGAGGCCCTCGCGGTCGGCGAGGTTTTTTGCGCGCATCGGCAGCGTCAGGTTCATGTAGTCCTGCAGCGAGCGCACCAGATAGGGATTGCCGCAGGCGGAGAACAGCGCGAGGTGGAAGGCGTCGTTGGCCTCGTGAATGCCGCGCAAATCCTGCACGTCGGCCTTGGCGCAATATTGCCGTTGCAGCGCGCTCAGCTCGTCGATCAGGCCTTGCGGTGCCGGCAGGGGGATCATCAGCGCGGCCTGCCGCGTCAGCATCTCCCTGACCTCGTAGATCTGTCGTACCTCCTCGGCCGAGTAGAACCGCACGGTGGCGCCGACATTCTTCTCGCGGCGGACGATGCCGCGCCGCTCCGCGTCCACCAGCGCCTGGCGGACGAAGTGCCGCGACGTGCCATAACGCGACATCAGCGCGTCCTCGGTGAGGCGCGCGCCGGGCGCGAGGCGGCCGAAGATGATGTCTTCCTCCAGCCGTGCGACGACGTCGTCCGGATCGTCGCGCCGGACCGTCATGGCGTCTGCGGTGCGAATGTCGGACATGCCCTCAGCCTCCCGGCCTCGAGCCGGTCCCGAACTGTGGAGCAGGGAAGGCGAGGATTGTCAATAATCTGGTCGTTTGGCGGTGCCGCGGTCCAGAAAATGGCGATGCTGGCGCCTGTCTTATTGACAATCAGGGGGCAGGCTGTACCACAATGGCAACTTCAGGAGTGGCATGATGACGAGTGGTTTGCGCAAGGGTCTGACGAGCTACGGCGATGCCGGCTTTTCGCTGTTCCTGCGCAAGGCGTTCATCAAGGCCATGGGATATTCCGACGACGCGCTGGAGCGCCCGATCGTCGGCATCACCAACACCTATAGCGACTACAATCCCTGCCACGGCAACGTCCCGCAGATCATCGAAGCCGCCAAGCGCGGCGTCATGCTGTCGGGCGCCATGCCGTTCGTGTTCCCGACCATCTCGATTGCCGAGAGCTTTGCGCATCCGACCTCGATGTACCTGCGCAATCTGATGGCGATGGACACCGAAGAGATGATCCGCGCCCAGCCGATGGATGCGGTGATCGTGATCGGCGGCTGCGACAAGACGCTTCCCGCACAGGTGATGGCCGCGATCAGCGCCGACCTGCCGACCGTGGTCATCCCCGTCGGACCCATGGTGGTCGGCCATCACAAGGGCGAGGTACTGGGTGCCTGTACCGACTGCCGCCGGCTGTGGGCGAAATATCGCGCCGGCGACATGGACGATGCCGAGATCGAAGCGGTGAATGGGCGCCTCGCGCCATCCGTCGGCACCTGCATGGTGATGGGCACGGCTTCGACCATGGCCTGCATGATCGAGGCCATGGGCCTTTCGCTGCCGATGAGCGCGACGATTCCTGCACCGCATGCCGAGCGTTTTCGTCTTGCTGAGGCCAGCGGCAAGGTTGCCGCCGAGATGGCCAAGACCAAGGGCCCGAAGCCGAGCGAATTGCTCACACCCGCGTCTTTCAAGAACGCGCAGGTCGTACTCCAGGCCATCGGCGGCTCGACCAACGGTTTGATCCATCTGACCGCGATGGCGCATCGCTCGCCGCACCGGCTCGACCTCGAAGCGTTCGACCAGATCGGCCGCGAGGTGCCGGTGCTGGTCGACCTCAAGCCATCAGGCGAGCACTATATGGAGCATTTCCATCATGCCGGCGGCGTGCCGAAATTGCTGGCGCAACTCGGCGACCTCGTCGATCTCGATGCCAAGACGGTCAGCGGCCAGACGCTGCGCGAGGTCGTGGCGAATGCCGAGGACGTGCCCGGCCAGGACGCCATCCGTCCGCGCGACAATCCGATCAAGAAGGAAGGCGGTCTTGCCATCCTGCACGGCAACCTTGCGCCGCGCGGTGCCGTCATCAAGCAGTCCGCGGCGAGCCCAAAATTGTTGAAGCACACCGGGCGCGCGGTGGTGTTCGAATCCGTCGAGGACATGACGTTGCGGGTCGACGATCCCGACCTCGACGTGAACTCCGATGACGTCCTGGTGTTGCGCAATGCCGGCCCGAAGGGCGCGCCGGGCATGCCCGAGGCAGGCTACCTGCCGATCCCGAAGAAGCTCGCGCGCGGCGGCACCAAGGACATGGTGCGCATTTCCGATGCGCGCATGAGCGGCACCGCGTTCGGCACCATCGTGCTGCACATCACCCCGGAATCCGCCGTTGGCGGGCCGCTGGCGCTGGTGAAGAACGGCGACATGATCAGCCTCGATGTGGCCAGGCGCAGCATCGAGCTGCTGGTCGACGCCGCCGAGCTGGAGCGCCGCCGCGCTGTCTTGAAGCCGGCCGCTGCACCCGAAGAGGCGCGGCGCGGCTACGCCTGGCTGTTCAACGAGACCATCATGCAGGCCGATGAGGGCTGCGATTTCGACTTCATGCAGAGGACTGGGAAGACCGAAAAGGGCTGATAGCAAGCAAACGAACGCTCAGACCGCACAAGCGGCGGGCGATAAAACAGGGGGAAACGATGATTGCACGATCCATGCGTGGGTTGGTGGCAGTGGCCGCCGTACTTTTCGTCACGGGGGCCGGGGCACAGGAGGTGAAGCATTATCGCTTCGCCTATGACCAGCCGCGCAACACCGGCTATTCCATCGCGGGTGACCTCTTCGCCGAGAAGCTCAAGGAACTGAGCAAAGGCACCATGATCATCGACCAGTATCCCGGCGCGCAGCTCGGGCAGGAGCCGCAAGTGCTCCAACTGGTGAAAGCCGGCGACGTCGAATTCGCCATCATCTCCTCCGCCAACACCGCGACGATCTCACCGCAGGCCGGCGTGATGTCACTGCACTTCCTGTTCCGCGACGAGAACCACGTCATCAAGGGCCTCGCCGATCCCCGCGTGTTCGAGGCGCTGAAAACCATGATCGACGACACCACGCAGGGCCTGCACGTGATCGCAACCGGCTCGCAGGGCGTGCGCCACATGTACTCGAAGCGCGAAATCCACAATGTCGGCGACGTCAAGAGCCTGAAGGTCCGCGTGCAGGCGACCGCGACCGAGGACACCATGTTCCCGGCCTACGGTGCCCAGACCGTGCACATGCCGTTCGGCAGCGTCTACACCAGCTTGCAGACCGGCGTGGTCGACGTCGCCGAGAACAGCATCAACGTCTACCTCGTCAACAAGCACTACGAGGTCGCGCCCGTCCTCAACATCACCGAGCACGAAGCCAACAATGCGCTGGTGTTCATCTCCGACAAGCTCTGGCAGAGCCTGTCGGCCGAGCAGAAGCAGTGGGTGCAGGCCGCGGCCAACGAGATCAGCACCAAGGAGCCTGCAAAGGCATTCGAGCTGGAGCGTACGGCGGCCGACAAGCTTAAGAAGATGGGCGTGAAGATCGTCGACAACGTCGACAAGAAGACCTTCACGGCGATCGCCGATCCCTATCTCGACAAGCTCGCCAAGGATCTCGGCCCGCACGCCGAGAAGATCAAGAATTTGATCCGGTCGATTAATTAGGCCTCTTGCTCCGAGTCGTCCCGGCGAAAGCCGGGACCCATACGCCGCAGCGGAGCCTGGGGCACGACAACAGTCAGCTTGCTTTCATCATAACGGCCTGGGGTTATGGGTCCCGGCCTTCGCCGGGACGCCATTGAATGGCCATCGCCGACAAACTGCTCGTTCAACGCCAACGCCACCTGAAATGGCGCGCGCTCGACTGGCTCGAGCTTGCGCTGATGATCCTCTGCGGCGTGCTGTGCTTCGGTTTCTCGCTGTCGGTGACCGCCGACATCGTCACCCGCACCATCGGCCATCCCTGGCTGTGGCTGCAGGAGGTGACCTCGACGCTCTTCATCTACGCGATCTTCATCGGCACGGCGGCCGCGACCCGGCGCAACGACCACCTCTATCTCACCGCGATCTCCGAGGCGATGCACGGAACGCCGCGGCTGATCGTCGAGGTGATCATCCGCCTCGTCGTGCTCGGCGTTGCCTTCTGCCTGATCTGGTACGGCTATCAGAACTATCTGCGCGGCTTCGGCAGCTTCCGCCTGCCCTCGGGTACGCCGATCGCCTCGCTTTACGCGATCATTCCGCTCTCGGGCGTGCTGATCGGCCTGTTCACCATCGAGCAGCTCGTCAACGGCCTGCGCAACGGCTTTGATCACCCCGAGCCGCCCGAAGAAGATGCTGCGCCAGGTCTCACCGAGGCACAGATGAGGGCCCAGCCGTGAGCGCACCTGTCGTCCTGGCTTTGATGTCGATCTGCTTCCTGTCGTTCGGCTATCTCGGCGTGCCCGTGCCGTTCTCGCTGATGGCCGGCGTCTTCATCGGCGCGATCCTGTCCGACGTCTCGCTCGCCGCCATCATCCAGAAGATTTTTGACGGCGTCGATTCCGAGGCGCTGCTGGCCATTCCGTTCTTCCTCTTGGTCGGTGAGCTCATGAGCTCGGCCAACGTGGTGGTGCGAATAGCCAACCTGTCGGTGTCGCTGGTCGGGCATATCAGGGGCGGGCTTTCGCAGGTCGTGGTCGTCTTCAGCATGTTCTTCTCGGAAATGTCCGGCTCGACCACCGCCGACGTCGCCGTGATGAGCCGCGCATTGGGCGGCCCGATGAAGCGCGAGGGCTATGAGCCCGCCTTCATCGCCGCCATCATCGCCTCGGCCTCGACGATCGCGGCTCTGGTACCGCCGAGCATCACGGCGGTGGTCTATGGCGCCGTCGGCAACGTTTCGATCGCCGGCCTGTTCATGGCGGGCGTGGTGCCGGGCCTGATGATCGGCTTCGGCCTGATGATCTATTGCTATTTCTTCGGCCCGTCGGGCCTGCGCAAGCCGCGCGCGCCGCTGCGGCAGGTGGTGTTCGCGGCGGGCGACGCGGCCCTGCCGCTGATGATCCCCGTGATCCTGCTAGGGGGCATCCTCACCGGCTGGTTCACGCCGACGGAAGCCGGCGTTGTCGCCGTGGCCTGGATTGTCATCGTCGTGATCCCCGCGCTCAACCGTGGGCATATCAGGAAGATCCCTTACGATTTCTGCCTCGCCGGCCTGATCTTCTCGCTGCCGCTGATCACGATCGGCGCCGCCAATGCCTTCGGCTGGATGCTCGCCTATTTGCGCGGCGCGACCTATATCGCCGAGTGGATCACCTCCATTGCCGGCAACGACCCGCATCTGATCATGCTGTTGATGGTGCTGCTGTTCACCGTGGTCGGCGACTTCATCGAGCCGGTCCCGACCATCATCATCTTCATGCCGCTGGTCAACGCCCTGACGGAGGCCGGCGACATCAACGCCGTGCACATGGGCGTGGTGCTGATCGCAACGCTCGCCTTCGGCTTGATCACGCCGCCTTATGGGCTCGTCTTGCTGATGGCCTCGAAGTTCGTCGGCATCAGCTTCGCCAAGGCGCTACGTGCGGCACTGCCGATCTACGTGGTGTTCCTGGCAACGATCGCGTTTGCGATCTATTTCCCGAGCGTGGTGCTTTGGCTGCCGCGGCACGTGCTCCCTGAATCGGTCGGCTGCTTCAAGTCGCCGGCGGGGACGGGCTATATCTGTCCGCAATAGCGACCTGCTCGACACGCCATTGCGCCTGCTCGTGCACGTAGCGGAACGGCGTGCCGTGGCTGTTCTTGAAATAGCTGCCGCACAGCGCGTTCGCCATGCCCTGCATCACGGCGTCGTGGCAGACGAACAGGAGGTTGTCGTCAGGATGACGCGCGAGCCACGTCGAGACGCAGGCGAGCGAGCGTGCGGTCATGGCGTCCCAGCTCTCGCCGTCGGCTGGCAGGATCGAGACGAGGCCCGTCGCCGATGTGACGCCGTGCTTGATCATGAGGTCGCGGACGGGAAGTCCCTCGAAGCTGCCGAAATCGAACTCGATGATGCCGTCGTCGATCGCGAGCGGAACCGAGATCGCGTCGGCGATGATCTCGGCCGTTCGCGCCGCGCGGACCAGCGGGCTTGCGACGATGCGGCTGATGCCGGCCCCGCGCAGCATCTCCGCGGCTTCGTGCGCCTGCCGCAGGCCGTCCTCGTTCAGCGGATTGTCGGTCCTGCCCTGGAACAGCCCCTTGCGATTCCAGTCGGTCGCGCCGTGACGCAGGCCGTAGAAACTGCGCGCGGGTGTCACTTCGACTTGCTCGTGAATTTCTTCACGGCGGTGCGGAACGCTTCCGTGTTCATCGCCATGATGATCTTGTGCTCCTCGGCATCGAGCTGCTGTTTTACGGGCGTGGTCGTGGCCGCATGGACCAGCGACTTGGTGCCGGCGATTGCCGCCGGCGGATTTTGCGCCAGCCGCTCGGCGAGCTGTCGCGTCGCCGCCTTCAATTCGGCGGCGGGAACGGTCTTGGCGACGAGGCCCCATTCATAGGCCTGCTGCGCGGTAAAGTTGTCCTCGGCGAGAAAGATCTGCAGCGCGCGGCGGGAGCCGACCGTGCCGACGATGCCGACCGTGGAGCCGCCATCCGGCGACACGCCGATCTTGGCATAGGCCGGCGTGAACTTGGCATCGTCGGCGGCGATGCAGAGATCGGTGACGAAGGCGAGGCCCATGCCGGCGCCGGCGGCCGAGCCGTGCACGCTCGACAGCGAGATTTTTGGCATGCGCCTGACGATCTCGATGAAGGCATGATAGTGCTTGAGCAGCTCGCCGACGACAGGCGTCACCGTGCCCGCTTCGGCAGCGGCGCCGATCGTTTGCAGATCGCCGCCGGCTGAGAAAGCGCGGCCCTCGCCCTCGATCACCAGGACCCTGATGGCATCGTCGCCTTCGATATAGGCCGCGAGCTGCTCGAGCTTCTGCGCGATCGGAAGATTGATCGAGTTGAACGCTGTGGGGCGGTTGAGCGTGATGGTTGCAATCGGGCCGTCGATCCGCAGCAGGGCAGGATCGTCGGGCTTTGAGACGGGAGCTGGCATCTGGAATATCCCCGGCATGAGGTTCGTTGCTGCAACTAAATCGCAGAAGGGGAGGGGTGACAATCCCCGGCCGCCGCTCTTGCGCCGGGCGGAACGATAGGCTCAAATGGGCCTGCCTTCGCCAAGGGACGGACACGAGCGCCGGCTCCTCGAAAGGCCCGCAAACCAAAATCAGTGAGAGAGGAGACGACATGGGTCACGCTCGTGTCTCCGGAAGTGGGCTGCTGCAATGACTGGCGGTCCGGTGATCATCGTCGGTGCCGGCCATGGCGGCTACCAGGTCGCGGCATCCCTGCGCCAGGCGGGCTTTTCCGAGCGCATCTGCCTGATCAATGACGAGGCGCATCTGCCTTATCAGCGGCCGCCGCTGTCCAAGGGCTACATCAAGGGGGCGGCCGGGCCGGAAAGCCTGATGTTCCGTCCCGAAAAATTCTATCAGGACCAGAAGATCGAGCTGATCGCGGGCCGCGCTGTGTCGATCGACCGCGCCGGGCACAAGGTGCTGCTCGCGTCCGGCGAGACGCTGCCTTACGGCCATCTCGTGCTGGCCACCGGCGCGCGCAACCGGCTGCTCGATCTGCCCAATGCCAATCTGCCCGATGTGAAATACTTACGCATTCTCGACGATAGCGAGGCGCTGCGCAGCATCATTCCGTCGAAGACGCGGGTGGTCGTGATCGGCGCCGGCTTCATCGGTCTCGAATTCGCCGCCACCGCGCGGATCAAGGGGCTCGAGGTTGACGTGCTCGAGCTCGCCCCGCGCGTGATGGCTCGCGCGGTGACCGCGGAGGTCTCCGAATATTTCCAGGAACGCCATCGCGAGGCCGGCATCCGCATCCATCTCGGTGTGCAGGCCACCTCCATCGAAGCGGAGGGCGGCAAGGTCACCGGCGTGTCCTTGAGCGACGGCCGGCATCTGCCCGCCGACCTCGTCGTGGTCGGCGTCGGTGTGCTGCCGAACATCGAGCTCGCGGCCGAGGCGGGGCTCCCCGTCGCCGCCGGCATCATCGTCGACGAATATCTGTCGACGACCGATCCGAACATTTCTGCCATTGGCGATTGCGCGCTGTTCGCAAGCCCCCGCTTCGGTAGCTCGCTGCGGCTGGAATCGGTGCAGAACGCCACCGACCATGCCCGCTGCCTCGCCGCGCGCCTGACTGGCGACAAGAAGCCGTACGACAGTCACCCCTGGTTCTGGAGCGACCAGGGTGACGACAAGCTCCAGATCGCCGGCCTCACCACCGGCTACGACCGCGTCGTGCTGCGCGGCGATCCCGCCAGGAAGGCGTTTTCCGCATTCTGCTATCACGGCGACAGGCTGCTCGGCATCGAATCCATCAACCGCGCCGGTGATCACATGTTCGGCCGCCGGCTGCAGGCCATGGACCGCTCGATCACGCCGGAACAGGCCGCCGATGAAGGTTTCGATCTGAAGAGCGCGCTCGCCTAGGTCGAGCTCAGCCGCTCCGCGCGAAGCGCCGCCGAGACTTCAGCAATCGTCGGCATCGACGGGGCGGCGCCCATTCGTTGCACGCTGACCGATGCCGCGACATTGGCGTAGCCCAGCGCGCTCTCGATCGGCTGACCATCGGCGAGTAGCGCCGCGACCGCGCCGACAAAGCAATCACCCGCGCCGGTGGTGTCCACCGGGGTCACATTGCGGCCTTGGATAGACATAAGTCGGTCGTCCACCAGCGCAATCACGCCTCGCTTACCAAGCGTGACGCAGATGATCTGATCGCGGTTCACCCGGATATGCCTCGCTGCATCGGCAATGCGGTCATATGGATCGTTGTCCGTAAGCTCGATGTCAGCCAGCAAGCCCAGCTCGGTCTCGTTCAGCACGAGAATATCGACGAGCCCCAGCAGCTCGCCGGACATCTTCTGCGCCGGCGCTGGGTTGAGCAGCGTTTTCGCACCAGCCTCGCGCGCCCGCGCAAAGAACGCGGCAATCGTCGGCAGCGGAATCTCGAACTGGCTGACGGCGACATCGCCCTTCGCCAGCGGTACGGCCGCCACATCCTCCGCGCTGACCAGCGCATTGCTGCCGGGAATGACGACGATGGTGTTATCAGTCTCCGCGACGGTGATGATGGCGGTGCCGGTGTGCGCCTCCGGCGTCTCGCGCACCGAGCCGAGATCGACGCCCTGCGAATCGAGGAAGGCCCTCAGCTCCGCGCCGAACGCATCCTTGCCCAGCCGCCCGATCAGCGTGGTCGGCGCTTCGAGCCGGGCCGCCGCGACGGCCTGATTCGCGCCCTTGCCGCCCGGAAAATACAGCACCTGCCGCCCGGCGACGGTCTCGCCGACGCGTGGGTGGCGATCGGCCGTCGCCACCACGTCCATGTTGATGCTGCCGGCGACGAAGACGCGCCCCATGTGAGTCTAGACCCTGACCTCGAACTCGTGCCTGACCTTGGCGATGTCGACGAGTGTCGGCAGGCCCGCCTCGTTGCCGAGGCGCTGGATCTTGAAGGTGGAGGCGGCGCGCGCAAAGTCAAAATGCTCGCGCCAGCTTTTGCCGGGATGGGCGAGGTAGGAATAGACATAGGCGCCGTGGAACACGTCGCCGGCGCCGTTGGTGTCGATCACACGCTCGCGCGGGATCGGCATCGCCGGCATGGTCTCGACCGCGCCGGTCTCGTTGTACCAGAGCAGGCCCTTCTCGCCCATGGTGACGCCGCCGATCTTGCAGCCGCGGCTCTTCAAATAGTCCAGCATCTTCTCCGGCGTCAGGTCCATCTGCTCGCACAGGCGCTCGGCGACGATGGCGACGTCGATATATTCCAGCAGCTCATGCGTGTTGGTGCGCAAGCCGCCGCCGTCGAGCGAGGTCAGGATGCCGGCCTCGCGGCAGACTTTTGCGTAGTGGATCGCGGCATCGGGCTGGTGGCCATCGATATGCAGCGCCCGGCAATTGCCGAGGTTGAGGATCGGGAACGGATGGATGTGGGAATCGTCGCGGCAGCGGACGATGGCGCGCTTGCCGTCCTTGGGCATGATGAAGGACAGCGAGGACTGGTTCACCTTCCGCGCATGCAGCGAGATGGCGTATTTCGCGCACATGTCCTGGAACATGCGCCCCAGCCAGTCATTGGCGGCGGTCGCGATCAGATCGGGCACGATGCCGAGCTTGGCGCAGCAGAACGCCGCCGTCACCGCATTGCCGCCGAAGGAGACCGCGTAGTCGGTTGCCACGTGCTTCTCGTCGCCGGTCGGCATGTGGTCGGTGATGAAGACGACGTCGATATAGGTCTGTCCGATAAAGAGAGCCTGCATTGGTTGTCCGTGATGCGCTGTGTGGTCCCGACCGGCTACTTACCTTAGCACCGCTTCGGCGGGAGCCAAAATATTCGCAAAGTCATGGCGATAGGCGCTTGAGGTCGGCCTGGGGGCGGAATACGACCGTGGCTGGGCGAGCTGCCCGGGCGGAGCCAACGACCTCCAAGGTCTTTTCTTGGGTGTTTCGGTTCCGGCCCGTTGCGGAGGAGGGAACATGATCACCGGCCTCGATCACATCGTCGTTCTGGTCAGGGATATCGGTGCGGCCCGGGCGGCCTATCAGACGCTGCTCGCCCGCGCGCCGGCCTGGCAGAACTCGGGTGACGGTGCGGACCGGGTGCTGTTCACGCTCGAGAACATGACGATCGAGCTGATGGCGCCGAACGGCTTCAGCGTCACCGCCGACCGCATGCGTGCGCTGCTCGACGACCAGGAGGGCGTGCTCGCCAGCCTGTGCTTTCGTGTCGCGGACATCGGCAAGATGCATCGCCGGCTGGAGCGGGTGGCGCTCAAGCCCGATCCGGTCGCCGAGGTCGAAAGCAGCGATGCCGCGACCGACGCCGTCCTGCACTGGAAGCGCACCCGCGCCGCCACGGAGCTGACGCGCGGCGTGCGCATGTTCTTCCTCGAGCTCGCCCAGGAGCGCCCGAAATCGGTTGCGACCGACATCGCGCCGATCGACGGGCTCGACCATGTCGTGATCACCACCGAGGATTCCGAGCGCGCCGCCGCGCTCTACGGCGCGCGGCTCGGGCTCGACCTCGCGCTCGACCGCTCTCACCAGGATTGGGGCCAGCTGATGTTCTTCCGCTGCGGCGACCTCATCGTCGAGGTGGTGCGCCGGCCCGTGGCGGGCGGCGATGCCGCGCGCGACCGTCTCTGGGGCCTGAGCTGGCGCGTCGCCGACATCGACGCCACCCGCGCCCGCCTGATCGCGGCCGGCCTCGACGTCACCGAGGTCCGCAACGGCCGCAAGCCGGGCACGCGCATCATGACGGTGCGGAGCGGGACGTGCGGGATCCAGACGGTGCTGCTGGAGCGCTCGCCGAAGCCGGTGGAGTGAGCGCAGGTCCGTCCACCCGTCATTGCGAGCGAAGCGAAGCAATCCAGAATCCCTCCGGGGTGACAGTCTGGATTGCTTCGTCGCAAGGGCTCCTCGCAATGACGGCTTCCTCGTGTTACACGCGTACCTGGACCACCCAGCGAGCACCCGGTTTGGCAAAGGCAAAGCGAACTCTGAAATGGCAGCGCGACCCCGAGGGGATGCGGCTGCGCATTCTCGAAGCCGCCAAGCAGGAGTTTTCCGCCCATGGGCTTGCCGGCGCGCGCGTCGACCGCATCGCGGCCAAGGCCGGCGCCAACAAGCGCATGCTGTACTATCACGTCGGCAACAAGGACGAGCTTTATCTGGCGGTGCTCGAAGGCGCCTATGACAAGATACGCAGCGAGGAGCGCGGGCTCGATCTCGAGCATCTCGATCCGCCCGAGGCGATCCGCCGCCTGATCGAGTTCACCTGGAATTACTTCCTGCGCAACCCGGAATTCCTGTCGCTGCTGCAGACCGAAAACCTCGCGCGTGCCAAGCACCTGAAGAAATCGACCAAGGTCAAGTCGATGCATTCGCCCTTCGTCGAGATGATCCGCACCGTGGTGCGGCGCGGCGTCGAGTCCGGCGACTTCCAGGTCGCGGTCGACCCGGTCCAGCTCTACATCTCCATTGCGGCGCTCAGCTTCTTCTATCTCTCCAACTCGGCGGCCCTCAGCGTGATTTTCGGCCGCGACCTGCTGGACAAGAAAGCCAAGGACGAGCGGCTCGCGCATATGTCCGGCCTCGTGCTCGCTGCGCTGACCGGGCGTTCGGTGGAGCTGTTCGAGATCGCGAAAGCGCCGAAATCGCGCAGCGCGGTGGCGCAGACAGTGTAGTCCGTAGCCCGGATGGAGCGCAGCGCAATCCGGGACTCCTGTCGCTGGTGGCACCGACCCCGGATTACGCTTCGCTCCATCCGGGCTACGAGGCAATGACCTCGCACCTTGCTCCGTCATTGCGAGCGTAGCGAAGCAATCCAGAATCTTTCCGCAGCGGCAGTCTGGATTGCTTCGCTGCGCTCGCAATGACGAGGTGGCGGCGGCGGGCCCAAATCGTGCTCTCGTGCTCCCGACGCAGCGCTGCCGCCACAAACGCCCGGAACCCGGCGCAAAACGTCACAGGGATTCCTCTAGACAGTATTTATCCAACGGGTTAATTTCTCCCCACAACGAAGAAGACTGCCGGGAGTGAAAATTGGCCGAGCCGAAGCCACAGGGTGCGATCTCCAAATTGCTGAATGCGGCCTGGGTTCGGCCGTTCTTGTTCCTCGTCTTCATCGTCGTCGCCTGGGATCTCGCGATCCGGCTGTTCAGGATCCCCGCCTACCAGATCCCGTCGCCGGGCGATGTTCTCGCCGTGCTGCGCACGGAATGGCCGGAACTGCTGCGGCAGTCCTCGCCGACGACCTATGCGACCGTCTGCGGCTTCCTGCTGTCGGCGCTGTTCGGCATTCCCGTCGCGATGCTGATCGCGGGCTCGAAGACGGTGGAGAGCTACGTCTATCCGCTGCTGGTGTTCTCCCAATCCGTGCCGAAGATCGCGATCGCGCCGCTGTTCGTGGTGTGGTTCGGCTTCGGCATCATTCCGAAGGTGATCTCGGCGTTTCTGCTCGGCTTCTTCCCGGTGGTCGTCTCCGCCGTACAGGGTTTCAAGTCGGTCGATCCCGACATGGTCGATCTTGCCCGCGCCATGCAGGGCAGCCGCCTGCAGGTGTTCCGTGCCGTGAACCTGCCGCATGCGCTGCCGGCGATCTTCTCCGGTCTCAAAGTGTCGGTGACGCTCGCCGTGGTCGGCGCCGTCGTCGGCGAGTTCGTCGGCTCCAATTCCGGCATCGGCTACGTCATGCAGCGCTCGATCGGCACCTTCGACCTGCCGACGATGTTCGCAGCCCTCGTGATCCTGGCGCTGCTCGGCGTGATCCTGTTCTGGATCGTGGACCGGATCGAGAAGCTGGTCATTCCCTGGCATGTCAGCCAGCGCGAGGACGTGATTTTCGCCTCTTAATTCAAGCAACGGCCATTAACGGCTGAAACATAACGACAAAGGGAGAGTGACGATGAAGCGGTGGATTGGGGCTGCATCTTTGGCGCTGATGGCGTTCGCGGTGTCGCCGGCGCAGGCGGCCGACAAGGTCGTGCTGATGCTGAACTGGTACGTCTATGGCGAGCACGCGCCGTTCTACTACGGCAAGGCCAAGGGCATCTATGCCGCCGAGGGCATCGACCTCGAGATCCAGGAGGGCCGCGGCTCGGCCGCGACCACGCAGGCCGTCGCCGCCAAGACCGCGGACTTCGGCTATGTCGACGTCCCCACCATGATGCGCGCCGCCATCAAGGGCGCGCCCGTGGTTGCGACCGGCGTGCTGCTGCAAACGAGCCCGATGTCCGCCATGGGCTTCGTCGACAAGAACATCAAGAAGCCCGAGGACATCAAGGGCAAGACGGTGGCGATCACGCCGGCGGACTCCATGACCCAGATCTGGCCGCTGTTCCTGAAGAAGACCGGCCTGAAGGAGAGCGACTTCCAGACCGTCGCCGGCGACGGCCAGACCAAGCTCAACGCCGTCATCAACGGCCAGGCCGATCTGCTGCTCGGCTACGTCATGGACCAGTCGATGAAGATCAAGGACGCCACCGGCAAGGACGTCTATCCGATCAAGTTCGCCGACTACGGCATCAACATGGTCTCCTCGGGCATCATCGCCAACGCCGATTATGTGAAGGCCAATGCCGATCTCGTCCGCCGCTTCATGTCGGCGACGACCAAGGCGGTCGAGGCCGCCGAGAAGGAGCCGAAGGCCGCGGCGCAGGCGATCCTCGATGCCAATCCCAAGGGCGGCAAGATCGACACGCTGACGCAGGGCTTTGAGCTGACCATTCCGCTGTACCGGACCGCGGAGACCAAGGCCAAGCGGCCGTTTCAGGTAACCGACCAGAACATGACCGAGACCGTCAACCTGCTGGTCGAATATGGCGGGCTCGACGCCAAGGCCAAGGACAACCCGAAGGCCTTCTACACCAACGACTATCTGCCGAAGAGTGGCTCGTGAGCGACAAATATCCGCTGTCGTCCCGGCGAAAGCCGGGACCCATAACCACCTGCTTTGATTGTTGCGGAAGGTCTCTCCCCGCGTGCTCGGACTCGCCGGCACGGCGTATGGGTCCCGGCCCCCCGTGCGCAAGTTGCGCACTAGGCCGGGACGACGGGCGGAGAGGGCTGCGATGAACCCCGCGACCAAACCGATCGACGTGCAGCCGGCCGCGCATCTGAGACTGGTGAGCGACCGGGCCGGCGATGCGTCGGGCATCAAATTGTCCGGCGTGTCGAAGACCTACCGGACGCGCGACGGCGACGTGCCGTCGCTGCGGCCGCTCGACTTCCACATCAATGACGGCGAGTTCTTCGTCGTGGTCGGACCCTCCGGCTGCGGCAAGTCCACGCTGCTCAAGCTGATCTCGGGCCTCTTGCCGCCGACGTCAGGCGAGATCCTGGTCGAGGGCGAGAAGGTGACGACGCCGCATGGCAATGTCGGCATCGTGTTCCAGAACGCGCTGCTCTTGCCCTGGCGCAACATCCTCAACAACGTGATGCTGCCGATCGACATGAAGCGGCTGCCGCGGCAGCAATATCTCGATCGCGCCAAGCAGCTGTTGAAGCTGGTCGGCCTCGAAGGGTTCGAGAAGAAGCTGCCCTGGCAGCTCTCCGGCGGCATGCAGCAGCGCGCCTCGATCTGCCGCGCGCTGGTGCATGATCCCAGGATCATGCTGATGGACGAGCCGTTCGGCGCGCTCGATGCGCTGACGCGCGAGCGCATGAACGTCGAATTGATGCGGATCCAGCGCGAGACGAAGAAGACCGTGCTGCTGATCACGCATTCGATTCCGGAAGCCGTATTCCTCGCCGACCGCGTGCTGGTCATGACCGAGCGGCCCGGCGCGGTCGCCGCGATCTACGACGTGCCGCTGCCGCGCCCGCGCTCGCTCGACGTGATGGCCGATCCCGTCTTCACCGAGCTCGTGCAACGCATCCGCAAGCATTTCTTCTCGCAAGGTTCGCTGGACTGAAACGATGGCGCCGCGCCTGAAGCTGCGAGACATCGCCTTCTTCGAACGCCCCGTGCATTTCGCGCGACCGTTCCGCTTTGGCGCGATCACGATCAACGCGACGCCGCAGCTGTTCGTGCGGGTCGAGATCGAGGTCGAGGGCAGGGGCGTTGCGGTCGGCGCCAGCGCCGAGCTGCTGGTGCCGAAATGGTTCGACAAGCGGCCTGAGCTGTCGCCGGCGCAGACGGTCGATGGCCTGCGACGGTCGCTGCAGATCGCGCGCGGACTTTATCTTGCGCGGACCGGATTCCAGACGGCGTTCGATCTGCATGCCTCGTGCATCGGAGCCCTGATCGCGACGTGCGCGAAAAAGAACATTCCGGCACTTGCTGCTGCTTATGGTCCCGCAGAGATCGACAAGGCGATCCTCGATGCGCTCTTGCGCGGCGTTGAAGCCAACTTCTTCGACGGCATGGCGGGCAACATCGCCGGCATCGATGCGCGACTTTCGCCGGATCTGAAGGACGCGGATCTCACGACGTTTCTCGCCGTGCGCAAACCGCTGCCGCGCGTTGCGATCAGGCATACCGTTGGCCTCGACGACACCGTCGAAGGTAAGGGCGGTGTTGCCGATCCACATGAGAACGCCGGCGCGAGCCATTTCAAGCTGAAGCTGTCGGGCGATCCCGCAGCCGATGCGGCGCGGCTGGTACGTGTCGGCAAGGAGCTCGACACGCTCGGCCGCCATTACAAGGTCACGCTCGACGCCAACGAGCAGTATGCTGATCTCGCTGGGCTGCAGGCGCTGATGGATCGGCTCGACCGTGATTCGGCGCTGCGTCCGATCGCCTCGCACCTGCTCTATGTCGAGCAGCCGATGCCGCGCGACATTACGCGGCGATCGCCACTGGGTTCGCTGGCGGCGCGTGGCTTCATCATCGACGAGGCCGACGATTCCTACGATGCTTTCCCCGCAGCGCGGGCGCTCGGCTATCGCGGCATTTCCTCAAAGTCCTGCAAGGGACTCTACAAGTCCATCGTCAACGCAACGCGCGCGGCAAAGTGGAGCGCGGGCGGCGAAACCTTCTTCGTCACCGGCGAGGACCTGACCTGCCAGGCCGGCCTTGCCGTGCAGCAGGACCTCGCGCTCGGTGCCTTCCTCGGCGTTACCCACGCTGAACGCAACGGCCACCACTATGTCGACGGCTTTGGCGAGACGCCCGCCGCCGAAGCCGCGGCCTTCGCCGCCGCGCATCCCGATCTCTACGCCGATGCCGGGCAGGGCATCCGGCTCTCCATTCACAACGGCGATCTCCTGACGGGATCGCTTCATGCTGCGGGCTTTGCGACGTCGGTCCATCCGGACTGGTCGGCGCTCCGCCCGCTCGAACAGCCAGGATCACTTCAGGAGCAATTGGCATGACCACCCAACGCCTCGGCCTCATCATGAACGGCGTCACCGGCCGCATGGGGCTCAACCAGCATCTGATCCGCTCGATCGTCGCGATCCGCGACCAGGGCGGCGTCCGCCTCAAGAACGGTGACCGCGTGATGCCCGATCCGATCCTGGTCGGCCGCAGCGCCGAGAAGGTCGAGGCGCTTGCGAAGCGCTACAACATCACGCGCTGGACCACCGACCTCGACGCCGCGCTCGCCGACAAGAACGACACCATGTTCTTCGACGCCGCGACCACGCAAGCCCGGCCCGGTCTGCTGACCCAGGCCATCAATGCCGGCAAGCACGTCTATTGCGAGAAGCCGATCGCGACGAATTTCGAGGAAGCGCTCGAAGTCGTGAAGCTCGCCAACGCCAGGGGCGTCAAGCACGGCACGGTGCAGGACAAGCTGTTCCTGCCCGGTCTGAAGAAGATCGCCTTCCTGCGCGATTCCGGCTTCTTCGGCCGCATCCTCTCGGTGCGCGGCGAGTTCGGCTATTGGGTGTTCGAAGGCGGCTGGCAGGAAGCGCAGCGGCCGTCCTGGAACTACCGCGACGAGGACGGTGGCGGCATCATCCTCGACATGGTCTGCCACTGGCGCTACGTGCTCGACAACCTCTTCGGCAATGTCCAGAGCGTGGTCTGCATCGGCAACACCGACATTCCCGAGCGCTTTGATGAGCAGGGCAAGAAGTACAAGGCGACCGCGGACGATTCCGCCTACGCGACCTTCCAGCTCGAGGGCGGCGTCATCGCCCACATCAACATGTCCTGGGTGACGCGCGTCTATCGCGACGACCTCGTCACCTTCCAGGTCGACGGCACGCTCGGCTCGGCGGTCGCGGGACTTTCCGACTGCATGATCCAGGCGCGGCAGGCGACCCCGAGGCCGGTGTGGAATCCCGACGAGAAGCGGCTGCACGATTTCTACGGCGATTGGCAGAAGCTGCCCGACAACGTCACCTACGACAACGGCTTCAAGGAGCAGTGGGAGATGTTCATCCGCCACGTCTACGAGGATGCTCCCTACAAGTTCACGCTGCTGGAAGGCGCCAAGGGCGTGCAGCTCGCCGAATGCGCGCTGAAGAGCTGGAAGGAGCGGCGCTGGATCGACGTCGCTCCGATCAACGTGTGAGGTTGATTGGATAAATGTCTGCTGAGCCGTCATTGCGAGCGAAGCGAAGCAATCCAGAGTCTTTCCGCAGAGGCAGTCTGGATTGCTTCGTCGCGGAGTTTATCATCCGGCCGGCCGAAGGCCGGACCGGGTGGCTCCTCGCAATGACGGGGAGAGGTTCGAAATCATGAACAAGCCCGTCCCACCCATGTCGTCATTGTCACTCAAGCTGCCCAAGGCCGATCGCTCGATCGAGACCTACCGGCTCGCGGCTTCGCGAACGTTCCCCGCAAAGCTCGAGGGACCGCTGAACCGCATTGCCTTCTCAGCCGTGCATACGGTCGCCGATCCCTTCGCGGACAACGATCCCTGGCTCTCGGTCGCCGTCGACTGGGACAAGACCATCGCCTTCCGCGAGCACGTCTGGGACCTTGGTCTGGGCGTTGCTGAAGCCATGGACACCGCGCAGCGCGGCATGGGGCTGGACTGGCCGACCTCGCTCGAGCTGATCACGCGCTCGGTCGGCGCCGCCAAGCGCCGCAATGCGCTGGTGTTCTCCGGAGCCGGCACCGACCACCTCGCGGTCGAGGATGCCAAAACCATCGACGACGTCATCCGCGCCTATGAGGAGCAGATCTCGGCAGTCGAGAAGATCGGCGGCCGCATCATCCTGATGGCCTCGCGCGCGCTGGCCAAGCTTGGCCGCAACGCTGACGATTACGCAAAAGTCTATGACCGCGTGTTGTCGCAGGTCCGCGAGCCCGTGATCATCCACTGGCTCGGCGACATGTTCGATCCGGCGCTGACGGGATATTGGGGGGGCACCAAAGACCTCGACAAGGCGATGGACACGGCCGTTTCCATCATCAACGGCAACGCCGCCAAGGTCGACGGCGTCAAGGTGTCGCTGCTGGACAAGCAGCGCGAGATCGATATGCGCCGGCGCCTCGACAAGCGCATCAAGATGTACACCGGCGACGACTTCAATTACGCGGAGCTGATCGCCGGCGACGAGAAGGGCTTTTCGCACGCGCTGCTCGGTATCTTCGATGCCATCGCGCCGGCAGCGTCCTACGCGCTGTCGCGGCTGGCGGCGGGTGACGAGGCCGGCTTCCACGACGTGCTGGGGCCGACTGTGCCGCTGTCGCGCCACATCTTCAAGGCGCCGACGCGCTTCTACAAGACCGGCGTCGTCTTCATGGCTTACCTCAACGGCCACCAGGACCATTTCACCATGGTCGGGGGACAGGAGAGCACGCGCTCCACGTTGCATCTGGCCGAGCTGTTCCGTCTCGCCGACAAGGCCGGCCTGCTCGCCAATCCCGAACTCGCGACGCAGCGGATGAAGACCGTGCTCGCCACCCACGGTATCGAATCCTGATGCGCGATTTCTCGTCTGACCACGGCTGGATGTCGCTGAACACGGCGACCGTCCGCAAGCAGGGTGACCTCGTCGAAATCATCGATGCCTGTGCGAGGCACGGCATCCGCGCCATCGATCCCTGGCGCGACCAGGTCGCTGCCGTCGGTCTCGACCGCGCCGCGCGCGCGGTGCGCGATGCCGGTCTCGATCTCTCAGGCTATTGCCGCGGCGGCATGTTCACCTCCGACGCCTCGCGCCGGGGCGAGGTGCGCGACGACAACCGGCGCTGCGTCGATGAGGCCAAGGCGCTGGGTGCGTCCTGCTGGTCGTCGGCGGCCTGCCGCAATATTCGCGGCCGGGCAGCGAAGTCTCGAAGGATATCGCGGGAGCGCGCGGGCAGGTCGAGGAAGCCCTCGCCGAGATGCTCGACTACGCCAAACAGGCCAACCTGCCGCTGGCCATCGAGCCGTTGCATCCGGCCTATGCGGCCGACCGTGCCTGCGTGAACACGACAAAGCAGGCGCTCGACATTTGCGACCGTCTCGATCCCGGCCGCACCGGCATGCTCGGCGTTGCGCTCGACGTCTATCACATCTGGTGGGATCCGGAGCTGATGGGCCAGATCGCGCGGGCCGGCAAGGATCGCCTGCTCGCGTTCCATGTCTGCGACTGGCTGGTGCCGACAAAAGACATCCTCAATGACCGCGGCATGATGGGCGACGGCGTCATCGACATCAAATCGGTGCGTCAAGCGGTCGAAGCGCAGGGCTTTGCCGGCTATTCGGAGATCGAGATCTTCTCCAATGACTGGTGGGGCAAGCCGATGGACGAAGTGCTTCGCACCTGCATCGCGCGGCACAGGACGGTGGTGTAGGCTCCGCGAGCGTGGCCGTGACGGGCTGCGGCCCGTTGCAGCGTGCCTTCAGCTCACCCAGCGAGGCATGGAACTGGTCCAAGGCACCTCGGCAGGATTGCGCTCGTTCACGTCTGCGTCGGCGGGATTGTCATGCGATGGACTTCCATCTTTTGACCGATACCCTTCAGGTTCTCGTAGTCGCGCGACACCGAGCGCGAATTGACGATATCACCGACGCCAGGCGCCTCCATCGCGGTTGCACTGATGCAGACTTCGTTGACATCGGCGAGACCTTGCACGCGTGCGGCGATATTCACGTCCTGTCCGAAATAGTCGATCCGGTCGTTGAGCGTCACCGCAATCGCCCGACCCTTGTGGACGCCGACCTTGAGGCCCAGCGGCCGTGAAGCGGTCCGGTTGAATCGCGACAGTTCTTCGATCATCTCGACTGAGGCGCAAACGGCGTCCTGGGGACGCTCGAACCCGGCCATGACTGCATCGCCGATCGTCTTGATAATGGTGCCGGATCGTTCCCGGATGATCCTGTTCAAGATCTCAAAGTGCTGACGGACCAGGAAATACGCGTTCACGTCACCAACGCTTTCATACAGCGGGGTCGACTGCTTCAGATCGGTGAACAGGAAAGTCATGTCCGAGACCTTGATGCTCTCGCCCTCATCCACCAGCTGCGCCTTGTACAGTTCGCGGAAGCTCGGGGTGAGCAGCAACCGCTTGCCGGACAGAAACGGTTCATATTCGACCCGATGGGGTTCGAAACCGAAGGGGTACTGGACGAACCAGAAGCGGCCGCGATCGCCAGTACGGTTCTCGATCCGGATGGTGTGCTTGCCCGGGTTGAGATCGGCCGTCTGCCGGAACGAAAACCGTCCGTCGCCGAGGACGATGTCTCGCGGTGCCGTTGGCCGGTCCGGTAGCAGAAAGCGACCCGACTCGAGCTGGACCAGCGTCTCCTGCGGCTCTGCTGGCGTCCCGTTCGCGAAGAAGACCAGAAGGAGTTTGTGGCTCAAATCCAGCACCTCGAAGCGGCCAGCCGTGACCTCGAAGTCGAAGCTGCGGTGCTCATGCGCCTCGATATCGGCGAATCCCCGTGAGAGCGCGGCAACGAGCTGCTGGTGCGTCATTCCGTGCGGAGCGATGAAGCCTTTGGAAAAGTTGTAGCGCAGGTAAAAATCCTCGACGGACAGCCTTTCGGGATGGCGGAATATGATGTCGCGGACGCCGCTCGAGACTGTAAATGCGACCTGGATGTAGTCGTCCAGCGCCACATCGTTGATCGCGTTGCAGAACGCGCACTGAAAGCGCGGATGGACCTGGTCGAGTTCGCGGAAGCTGCCGGCGACCTGCGGGCAATAGGCGCAGATCAGCAACCAGTCCATATCGAACAGGCCCACCTTGGCAGCGTGCACGAACAGCCCGATCGCGTCTGCCTCGGACATGCCGACGGCGCGGCCGTATTGGATGGGGTTGACGCGAAGAAGATCGTAGTCGCCGGCGGTCCGGATGAAGCGCTCGAGCTCCGGCAGAACATTCGGTGCCCAGCTTCTTGCCGCTGCGAGCGCGGCGAGCCGCTGGTTCAGGAGACTCTGTTGACTGGAGACGGGACATTCATCTCACGCTCCCTACCTGATGGGCTGACGACGCTATTGGTGTCTCCGGGTGCGGCTATACCGTCGCGAAGTCCTGGCTGTGTCGCTGCGCACACCTGGAAATTCAGCGATCGATACGTGCTACGGCCTCCTGTGTCTCGGCAGGTGCGGCTTCATTGGTCCGCACAAATACAAAACGGGATGCCATGGAGATCTGTGCGTCGGGGCTGCCATCCTGGCCGATGAGAATTAGTCCCGCTCCGCCATTGGCTACATTCAAGATGACGGGAGCACCCTTCCACGTTCTGATTGGCTCCATTCCGATGATGAGAAATTCACCGATCGGCTGGTCAAAATATTGAAGCCTCAGCTGTGGCCCGACTTCTGCCGCCGCAAGTCCGAAACCCAGCTTCTTGGCGCGCGCATAAATGTCCGCCAGCGACGCAGTATCGGTCTGAAAGCCGAGTTCGGCTGCCGACACCGCAAAAAGCTCTACGTTTGCTTTCGCGCGGCGAAGGGTAAAGCTCGGTCGTGCGAGAATTTCGCCAGCCGAGTTTCCGATACCGCAACCCGCCGCATCCAATGCGTTACTGAGGGCAAAGAGATTTGCAAGCGTCCCGATTGTGATCTTCTTCCACACCTGGACTTCGACGGCGGATTTGATCGGGATTTGCGGCCTGTCGGCTGACGGGGCTTTCTTGAGCCTTAGCTGGTTCTGCAGGACATCTCGCGCCGTGCATTGAGCGCTGGCTTCGCTGGCAAACAGGAGAGTGCAAGCGGTGCAGAGCACCGCAACAATATGAATTCCACAGCGGCGCCATCCTGGGGAATGACACCGTATGGTATGGCAACTGACTTTCTTGCCAGCTGTAAGGTCCATAACGGACCTCTCTTGCGCTATTGCAGCGCCAAAAAAATCAAACTGTCACTTCGCAATGGTCAGGCCGGTTCACGGCAGAAAAGCCGTCGTTCGCGCAGCTTATAGAGTTTGGTCCCGGAAATCCCGAAAAGGTTCAGCGGCGATGACGCCGGATGACGAAGCGTGGTGCACGTTTTGCGAAGCGACCAGCTCGTGCGGGTCAGCGAGCTTGTGGGAGTACCACCAATGATGAGGTGGACTGCCATCAGCTTTCAGGCAGAATATCATCATCCCGATGCCGCAGCCTCGCCACAGTCTGTGCCAGATCGGATGTGGTAATCAGTGGCATCAACGATCAGCAGGTAGGGCGGATGTACCCATTGCCTGTTGATCTTGAATGGCCCCGACGTGCAAACGTCGGGGCCATTGCTGTGATCGGCGCGACAAGGCTGGCGAGCTTCGCCGAAGTCGCCGGCGCGCTTTATTGCGGAGCGCCAGGGACGATCCTGCAATTCAATGCGCCGGCCAAACTGGTTTCGAGGTCAAATTTTTTCGGGCTGGACTGTTCGGTGACTGGACTGTTCGGTGAAAAGTCAGACGATTGCGCTATCATCGATTCACCGTCAAACACCGGGCTATCACTCGTCAATTCGATCTGCGAAGCTGTGACGACACAAATGCGCTTGCAAGCAAGCAAGCGCGAAGGGAGGTTCGCAGTGGATAAGGTGCGACGCTTGCGTGCGATGAGCTCACTTTGCCGCCAACAGGCCGCGTACAACAGCATGAACAAGTGGAAGCTGCTCGCAGAAGCAGAATACTGGGATCATCTGGCCGAGCTTGCGTTGTCTTCGCACTTCCAACAATGCAACGCCATTGGCTCGAATGAGATAGATCAGCCTCAAGCGGTCGCTAACACGAAAGATGCTGGGCGGAAGACGATTTCCGCGTGAGTTCTGAAATGGGGCTGTAGCTGCGTTACGTGCCGCTGCACCCATGCAGAGAGTGCGCGGCAGCGACATCCATGTTTAGGACCACGGCGGCTCTTCGCCCGCCGCGGCTGCCTCGTGGTTGATCGTGACACCCGCCGAACGCAATCCAGTCAGAAATACAGTTCTTACAGAGGCAGTATCAAATCCAATATCCTTGGCGTTTGGTGGATGGGCCTCGCTGTCCTTCAAGCGGAGCGCCAAATGCAATTGCTCGCAAAGGTGCCGAACGACGAGATTGACTTGATCGTCAGTCATCATTGTCTTCTCCTGCTATCCCAACCCTACGCTCATGGTTGCGGGGCCGGTCCGTCTGGCACACCGGAAGTGACCAAGCGGCGATTGGGGCGACGCTTTGACCTTTCGGACATTGAATCCGATCAGCACAATGCGGATGAGCTTGACTAGTGCCGTTCGGCTTCGGCTTCTTGTTCCAACTGCGAGATGCGTACCCGTAGCGCGTCGAACGTCTCTTCGGCCGCCTCGCTAAACAGCGGATCCTCAGGATTGGATATAGCTGAAGCGATCTCCGTCCAATCTTGAGGCTCGAGAGCCTTCACGGCAGCGGGAAAGAAATCGCGATCTTCCATCGTGATGTGGCGTCGCTCGTGCTCGATGAAATCGTGAACGATGGCATGCACATCTTGCCGAAGGAGTTCGCGGCCCGCAAGAACATTGCCAATCTCCTGAGCGACTCGGCGCAAAAGTTCAGCCCCTCTCTGGTGCTCGCGAGCGAGATCACCGATCTTCGCAGCCGCACCGGGATCGCGAATTTTTAACTTGGCGAAGACCAGGTCTTCCTGAGGGTGGTGGTAAATCTCGGGATAAAGTTCGAAATAGCTAATGACCGCGCCAATAACCTCATAATCGGGGCGGTCGCCCAGGTCGAAAACCTGAAGCTCCCGCTCAAGGATCGCGAGCAGTTTCTCGATATTGCGGTGCTCTTGGCTTAAGCGCTCAATGATCATTGCTGTGATCCACAAAGTGACCGATTGAGAAGCTTTGAAAGCTTAGCCCGAAGTCGCCTCAGCTTCTTGCGCTAAATCAAGTCCCGGGCGCATAGTGCGCCATCCGCTCTTGGGCCGCCGTTGGGAGTTAACCGGACACCAGCCAGCCGCTTAATGAGTACACGCCCGAGTCACCCCGCTTCGTTCGACCGCTGCGCAAATTGCAACGAGAGAACGCGACGCCCTCATTGGCCTGCGACCTGTTGCAGCGTGTTGAAGCGCGCCTTCTGCTCGCTGCTCAGCGTGGCATAGAACTCGTCCAGCGCAGGTTCGACCAGCTTGGCGGCCGTGAGCATCGCCTCGAGCCGGCGCTGCATCGCCTCCAGTCGTCCGACCGGCGTCAGCGGTACATCGTTCGGGCAAGCCGCCTGCAGGCCTTCAACGCCCTTGGCTGTCGCTTCACTGAGGCGGTCGAGCGCCTCCTTCTGCTTGCCGGCGGGGTGCAGCACAGCCTCGATCCTTTGGATCGGCAACTGGGTCAGGCCGGATTTCGGATCGCCACAGCCGTCGGTATTGGCTTGGGCGTTGGCTTGCTGCGGCAGCGAGCGCTCACCGACATTGGGACCGAGCGCGTTGAAGCTGGCCTGCTGCTCGTCACTGAGCGAGTTGTAGAAATTCTCCAGCGCCGGCCGCACGATCTTGACGGCTTCCAGCGTCGCGCTGACGCGGTTCATCATCGCGCGCAGGCGGCCAGGCGGAGTGAGTGCATAGGTCTCTGCGCAGGAGTCCTTGAACACACCGGCAGCGTTGGCCGCCGCGGTCTTCAGCTCGTCGAGCAGCGCGCGTTGCTCCGGTGTCGGCCGCACCGCCCGCGCGATATCGGCAAGCGGCCAGGCGGTCACGCCCTTGTCCGGCGTGCTGCACAATTGCTGCAGCGTTTGCTGACTCGCGCTGGCGCGCGGACGGGCGCGGCCGCCGCCGGCTTGCGGATAGTCATACGGGTTGATGCTGGCATAGGCGGAATAGGCGCCGTCACCACCCCAGAACACGGTGTCGACGAAGTCGTCATAGGCATACGCCCAATAGCCGGGCTCGTAGGCGTAGGACCAGAACGTGTAGTCGAAAATGTCGGAATAGGCATAAGGCCAGAACACGGGCCCGAGCCAGGCCACGAACACCGCGGGATGGCGATGACGCCAGGCCTGCCGGGGAGCCCAGCCGCTCTGGCGGGTGGTGAGCGCCGCCTGGGCTTGTTGCGCAGGGGTCTGTTCGCGGAAGCGCTCGGCAAACCGCCCGCTCCGGGCCGCCTGCACAGCGGCTGCGGCCGCGGCTGTCGTCGCTGCCGCCCGCCCGGCCGGAGCCTGGAGGCCAAGCCGCTGCTGGCGCGCCAGGTCGCTTTGCTGAGCGCGCTGCTCACGCTGAAGCAGGCGGTTCTGGGTCTGGAGCGTCCGTTGCTGCTCGCGCAACGCCCGCGCGCCTTCCGGTTTCTGCGACTGGAGCTGCTGCACGCGCTGCTGCAGGCGATCGATGCGGGTCTGGCGTTCCGTGGTCTGGCGCGACAGCGTCTCGCGCTGCCGCTGCTGCACCATCTCCTGGCGCTGCTGGACTTGCTGCTGGCGCTGTTGCGCGCGCTGTTCGATCTGATCCCGCCGCGACAGCCGCTCGCTCGCGGCCGGCGGTCCGTTGGGCCGCGCCGGAGCGGCCGAGGGAGCGGCGATGTGCGGCGTCGGCCGGGGTGCTATGGCCGGGCGCTGCGGTGCTGCCGGCGCCCGATGGAATTCAGGCCGCGGTGCCGCCACGTGCGGGGCCGCTCGCGGCGGCGGTGCAGCGAAATGTGGGGTCGGGCGGGGTGGCGGTGCGGCAATGCGCGGTGCAGGATGTGGTGCCATGGCCGGTCGCTGCGGCATGGCCGGGGGATGGAATGCCGGTGCGGCGGGACGTGCCATGGCTGGCGGCGCCGCCGGACGGGCCATGGCCGGTGGTGCTGCAGGCCGTGCTGCCGGCGCTGCGGCTGGGCCGGGTGGTCCGCCTCTTCCATGTCCCTGGCCGGGTCCTTGGGCGAACGCACTGATGCTCGTCGCCAGCACCGAGGCACCAACTAAAACCGCCGTCAGGCAAACGCCACGCGGAAGCATGTTTGTCGCTCCCAGCTCGTAATCGCCCACGACGTTCCAACGCACGGCTGGCGGAATCGTTCGTTGTCGGCCACCGCCGGCATTGCGATCTTCCGACGCAGGCGCCTCAGGAGAAATCCTGCGTCAGGGGTGGCCAGCCGCTCCAGCGCCCAGTCGATTTCACTGACATTGGTCGGACTTACTGCTGGCTCCCGGTCCGGCACGCTAGGACGCGCGGTTGAGAAAGATCGGCAGCCCCTGCTTGTTGGCGTAGATGGGGCGGTAGCGCTCCGTGTTGTAGCTGCTCGCAACGTCCAATTTGCGCGGACCGAGCTTGGCGTCAGGGATGGGCACGAGGTCGTAGCGGCCCTCGACCAGTGCCGACATGAGGCCGGTCTTGCTTTCCAGCATGGCATCGTAGGCCATGTTACCGAAAGTCAGGGCCACAAGCTTGTCGATGAAGTCCGGATCGCCCGATCGCAAATCGTAGGTGAGATCGGAGGTGATCGTCTCCTCGCCGGTGCGCTGCTTGATCTCGTCGGCAAGCGATTCCGCCACGTTGGCCTTCTTGCGATGACCGTAGGCGTCAGGCTCGCCGTATTCCCGCAGCTTGTAGCCTTCCCACTGAGCTCCCTCGCTGAGCACGATCAGCGCGTAGTTGCTTGGATTGGCGCGCTTGTCCTCGATGAGCAACTGGATCAGCTTGTTGAGGTCGACCTTATACTCCGGTATGACGCATCGTATCGAGGTCGCATACGCGGTGTACAGTGCCGTAAATCCGGCATCGCGGCCAAAGACGCGGAAAATGCCAATTCGCTCATGCGAGCCGACGGTGGTGCGCTGCCGCTGGATGGCATCGCTGGCGCGGGTGATCGCGGTCGAGAAGCCGATGCAGTACTCGGTGTTGCGGACGTCATTATCCATCGTCTTCGGGATGGCGATGATCTTGACGCCGAGTTCGTTGAGGTTGGCCGCATAACTGAGCGTGTCGTCGCCGCCGATGGCGATCAGGTGTTCGATGCCAAGTCCCGAAAGGTTGGCGAGCACCCGGCTGGTGAGGTCCCACGTCTTTGTCGCGATGCCGCCGCTGGTGCTCAACGAGACCGGAACATCATTGCCGACGAGATGATCGGGCAGCTTTTTTATTTTGGAGGGATTGACGCGGCTCGAGTGCAGCACGGTGCCGCCGCGCCGGTCGATGGTTCGAGTGTTTTCACGGTTCAGCGGGATGACGTAGTGGGACCTGCTGTTTGGGTCGTCGAGGTTCAGGTGCGTGAGGGCCTCCCAACCACGGCGCAGACCGACAACCTCGATGTCGTCCTCGCTGCCGCGATAAGTCACGCTCTTGATGACTGCATTGAGGCCGGGGACGTCGCCGCCGCCCGTGAGAATGCCGATGCGTTTTTTGGCCATATCCACCTCCCGGATCGGCATGTCGTCATAGCGCCTGCATCTGTCGATTGAACAATGAACGTCGCTCCAGCTTCTGATTGGAGGCGGTCGCTACTCGGCCGCTTCCGGCTTGCGGTCGTCGCGTAGTCGAAAACGCTTCAGCAGTCCGGACACGGTGTCGCGGAAGCCGCCATATTCCAGTTCGGAATAGGGCAGCATGGCGGCGCCAGACCAGCCTTGGCTGCGCATCTCGATGGCCTTGCGCTGGGCGCGCCGGCGGACCTCATCCCATGCCGGGTTGTCGAAGAAATCGGTGTAGGACTCGGCAAAGCGGCCTTCCCTGTCGATCGAAAAGCCGACGCAAGAAACGATCGGCAGGCAGTACATGCCGGTAACGGGCGTGTTGAGTGGCACCGGCATGAGCGGCATCACATGTGAGCCGCGTGCATCGCCGCCCACGAAGTGCGCCTTGGCGAACGGTGAGACTATTTCCTCCGGAGCTGGGAAAATTCCCTGGTTCCTGACGATCGCGACTGGATCATCCTTGCCGGTGTACTTGCCTGCGATCGCGTGGAGGCGCTGTGCCGAAACGGCCACGACGACCTCGCCATGGGTTCGAGAAATGATGCGATCGATGCCGAAGCGCTCGTTGTCGCGAAGCAGGGCGGCAATGTGGTAGCAGTCGGCGGGTGCGTCGAGCTCGATCAGGCTGTCGCCGGCTGTGTTGTCCATGTCGATGACATGGAAACGGAATCCCTTGATCATCGGAGGCAGCATCAGCCCGGCGCAGTACATGGGGTCGGCAAAGGCGAGATAGAGCGGCAGGTTGTAGGCGCCGGGGCCGCATTTGTCGGCCGCGAACACCATGAAGGACTCCGCGGGCCGCACGCCGGAGAGGCTGTGGTCGAAGCTGAGCTCGGCGACGCCTGGGCCGGCGCCGCGAATGTTCCCGGAAGGCGCGTCGGCGAGAAGATCCTGGCCAGCGCCATAGAGCCCGGAGGTTTTCGCGACCGAGGTGGCCGCGAGGAACGTCCTCCAGGCGAGTTGATGGACCTCGGAGCTTCCTTCGCCCCGTGTGTGCGTCATGATGATCGCAATGTCGTCGCCGGTGTGGCAGATGAAACCGTCGATCAACAGACCATTGCAGATCGCCTTGGCAACCTCGCCCTCGACAGTCGCGATCATGCGTGAAGACGGTTTCGTATGCCCGCCAACGGAGCCAACGTCAGCTTTGATGACTGAAAGAGTGAGTCTCATGAGCATTTCTCCCGCGCAGCTCAGCGCCTCCGGCCTCGGCGCTTGCTGCGCCGGGCACGGCGCTGCTCATTCGCGGACCCAAACGTCCGTCGCTCCGATAAGTTCCTTCCGACGCAGGCAGGCTCAGGAGAAATCCTGCGTCAGGGTGGTGGCGAGCCGCTCCAGCGCCCAGTCGACCTGGTCGCTGGTGATCACCAGCGGCGGAGCGATGCGGATCGTTTGCTCATGGGTATCCTTGGCGAGGATGCCCTTGCCCTGAAGCGCCTCGCAGTAGCGGCGCGCGCGGCCGGCCTCGGGATGCAGCTCGACCGCGAGCATCAGGCCGCGCCCGCGCACCTCGCGGATCGTGTTGGCGCGAATGTCCTTCAAGCCTTCCAGAAAGCGCGCGCCTTGCCTTGCCGCGTTCTCGATCATGCCTTCCTCGACCAGCACCCGCATCGCCGCCCGCGCCACCGCGCAGGCAAGCGGGTTGCCGCCGAAGGTCGAACCATGCTGCCCGGGTCTCAAGGTCCCGAGCACGTCGTTGTTCGAGAGCACGGCCGACACTGGATAGAAGCCGCCGGACAGGGCCTTGCCGAGCAGCGTCACGTCCGCCTCTATCCCCTCGTGCTGTTCGGCGAGCAGCTTGCCGGTGCGGCCGAGCCCGGTCTGGATCTCGTCGAGCACCAGCATCACGTTGTTGGCGGTGCAGAGCTCCCGGACTTTCGTGAAATAGCCGGCGGGAGGAATGACGACACCGGGCTTCGCCCTGGATCGGCTCGACCAGGAAGGCAACCGTGTTTGGTGTGATGGCCTGCTCCAGCGCCGCGGCATCGCCGAACGGGATGATCTTGAAGCCCGGCGCGAACGGCCCGAAGTGCCCGTGTGTCTCGGGGTCGGTTGAAAAGCCGACGATGCCCAGCGTGCGTCCGTGGAAATTGTTGGCGCAGACGATGATCTCCGCCTGGCCGTCCGGCACACCCTTCACCTCGTAGCCCCATTTGCGGACCGACTTGATCGCGCTTTCGACCGCCTCCGCACCGCTGTTCATCGGCAGCACCTTGTGGGACCCGGTGAGCGCCGCGATCTCCTCGTAGAACAGGGCGAGCTGGTCGTTGTGGAAGGCGCGCGAGGTGAGCGTCAACCTGTGCGCCTGTTCGACCATCGCCGCCAGGATCTTGGGGTGGCAGTGGCCCTGGCTGACCGCCGAATAGGCCGAGAGGCAATCGAGATAGCGGTTGCCGTCGGTATCCCAGACCCAGACACCTTCGCCGCGCGACAGGACGACCCCGATCGGCGCGTAATTTTGGGCCCCAAAGTGTGCTTCCGTTGCGATGAAATCAATGATCGACGAGCTCATCTGTCGTCACTCCATTGCTGCGCGCGGGGGCGTCAACCGACTGCACCGGCGGCCTCCAGCTTGATTTGGGGATCAGCCGGCCGCCTTGGAAGCCTTCCTGCGCCAATGGCGTGGCGCGGCCCGATTTGCCCGAAAGGTCAGATGGTTCTGTGGAATCACATGATGTCGTCCGCCGATCCGGCTTCTACTGTGCATGGGGTTGTTTTCGACATTTTTTGTTTGGGGCCCTCAGCCAAGCGCGCACGGCACGCTCAAGAACCCGCGGAACCGCACCCGTCCGCCCCGCACCGGCTGGCCGCTGACGGCATAGTTCGGGAAGCGCGCCAGGAAGCGGGAGATCGCAATGGCACCTTCCAGCCGCGCCAGCGCCATGCCGGCGCATTGATGCGCGCCGGTGGCGAAGGCGAGGTGTCGGTTCGGCGTGCGCGCGATATCGAAGCGTTCGGGGTCGGCAAACTGCGCGGGATCGCGGTTGGCCGCCCCGATGCACAGAGTTACCGACGTGCCGGCCTCGAGCATGACGCCGCCGAGCTCGACCTTCTCGGTGGTCATGCGGTTGCCGAGCTGGTTCGAGCTCTCGTAGCGCAGCATCTCCTCGACTGCGGTCTTGATCAGGTCGGGCGTGTCGATCAGACGCTGTTTCTGGTCCGGATTGCGGTCGAGCGCGACGAGGCCGTTGCCGATCAGATTGGTCGTGGTCTCGTGGCCGGCATTGAGCAGGAAGATGCAATTGTGCAGCAACTCCTTCTCGGTCAGCCGCTCGCCGTTCTCCTCGCCTTGAATGAGGCGCGTCAGCACGTCGCGCTCGGGATTGCCTGGCTTTTCGCGCCGCCGTGCGACCAGCGTTTCGAGATAGGCGAGGAAGTCCGTCACCGCCTTGTTGCCCCGCGCGGCCACGTCAGGCGACACCACGGGTTCGAGTGCGCCGAGGATCGCCAGCGACCAGTCGCGCAGCGGTCCGCGCTCGTCATGGGGCACGTCGAGCAGATTGCCGATCACCTCGATGGGTATAGATGCGGCGAAATCCTCGATCAGCTCGCAATGGCCCTTGGCGGCGATGGCATCGAGCAGGCCGTCGACCAGCTTGATGAGATCGCCTTCCATCCCCGCGATCGCACGCGGCGACAGCGCGCCCATGATCAGGCGGCGCACGCGGGTGTGGGACGGCGGATCGTTGAAGACGAGGCTGGTGGTGTGGTGCTCGTAGAGCGGGGTGTCGCCGTATTTCGGCGCGAACTCGCGCTTCTTGTCCGAGCTGAACGACTTGGTGTTCTTGTAGGTGGTGACGAGATCGTCGTAGCGGGTCAGGAACACGGTGCCGTTCGGCAGGCGCTTGACCGGCTCGTTCTCCCGCAGTGCACGATAAGTCGGATAGGGGTTGTCGTAGAATTCCGGCGTCAGCTTCTCGAGGTCGAAGCTTGCCGCCAGCGCCTTCGCATCTGCGTTCATCCCGTTATACTCGCCGGTTAAAGCCGTTATGCCGTTTTTGTTGTTCTGGTCGGCGCATGCATGCGTCTACAGTCTTTGCATCTTGCTAGCCGACCGGACAGGAAAATGCACGCACGCGCTGACGCTGCCGACACGGTGCCGAACTGGCCCGACGATATTTTCGCGACCTTGCAACGCTTCGACGTCCGGCAGGTGCCGTACGTGCCCGATGCCGGTCATTCGAAACTCATCCAGCGGGTGCTGGACTCCTCCACCATGCGCGGCATTCCGCTGACGACGGAGGAGGAGGGCGTGGCGCTGCTCGCCGGCGCCTGGGCAGGCGGCCAGCGCGGCGTGCTGCTGATGCAGTCGAGCGGCGTCGGCAATTGCATCAACATGCTGTCGCTGATCTCGATCCTGCGCTTTCCCTTCCTCACGCTCGTGACCATGCGCGGCGAGTGGGGCGAGTTCAATCCGTGGCAGGTGCCGATGGGTTCGACCACGCAAGGCGTGTTCGAGCTCTCGGGCGTCCAGGTGCTGCGCGCCTCCAGCGCGGCTGAAGTTCCTGCGGTGCTCGAAGCTGCTGCATCGCAAGCCTACAACGCGCTCACGCCCACCGCCGTCCTTCTGTCGCAGCGCCTGATCGGCGCCAA
Organism: Bradyrhizobium huanghuaihaiense; assembly: GCF_007830635.1. Taxonomy (GTDB): domain Bacteria; phylum Pseudomonadota; class Alphaproteobacteria; order Rhizobiales; family Xanthobacteraceae; genus Bradyrhizobium; species Bradyrhizobium huanghuaihaiense. The sequence goes on from NZ_VLLA01000002.1 coordinate 148,545, forward strand.
GGTTTTCACCAAATGAGCAAGGCCAATCTCCTCGACCGCCGCCGGGTGGTCTCCACCCTGCTGGCGAACCGCAAGGACGTGGTCGCGATCGGCGGCCTCGGTGCCTCCACCAACGACATGTGCGCGGCCGGCGACCATGCCCGCAATTTCTATCTCTGGGGCGGCATGGGCGGCGCGGCGATGATCGGGCTGGGTCTGGCCCTGGCGCAGCCAAAGCTGCCGGTGCTGGTCATCACCGGCGACGGCGAGATGTTGATGGGCCTCGGCAGCCTTGCCACCATCGGCCTGCAGAAGCCGGCCAATCTCTCGATCGCCGTGCTCGACAACGAGGCCTATGGCGAGACCGGCGGCCAGACCAGCCACACCTCGGCCGCTGCCGACCTCGTCGGCGTCGCCAGGGCCTGCGGCATCAAGGACAGCCAGTCGATCTCGACCATGGCCGAGGTCGAGGCCTTCGCCAAAGCCGTCCATGACGTGTCGGCGGGCCCGCGATTTGCCAATGTGAAGATCGACAGCGCCAATCTGGAGCGAATTCTGCCGATTCGGGATGGGACCTACATCGTCAACCGGATTCGCGGGGACCTCGGCTTCCAACCCATCTAGGCGCCCGGTCTGCCCCATTCTGTCGACGCTCTGCACGCGGGCCGTGTAGACTGGATCAATTTCCACTAAATTAATGCCGCATGCAGGTTGCGGTGCAGTATAGTGCTTGACTTTTGCGTGGGTGAGTGCTTACTCACTAACATGAGCTCATTGCGTATGACGAGCGACCTGAGGCGTCAATTGATCCTCGGTGCCGCGAAACGCTGCTTTGCCCGCCACGGATATAACGGCACCACGACGAAGAGCGTGGCGGCCGCCGCTGCCATTTCCGAGGCGCTGCTGTTCAAGCATTTCCCGTCCAAGGCGGCGCTGTACGCCGAAATCCTCAGCGACGAATGCGAGGCGGATCCGGCCTTGATGGAGCTGCTCGAGCGCGAGCCGTCGACGGCGGCTCTGGTCGAGCTGATCCGCGGCATGGTCCAGCACTTCCTCCACATCGCCGATGGTCCCGACAAGGAAGAAGCGCAGCGCCTGCGACTGATGGCCACGAGTCATTTGGATGATGGCGAATTTGCCCGTCTGCTATATGCCAAAATCGAGAAGCTGATCGGGGCGGTCTTCGTCGCCTCGCTCGAGCGTGCGGTTGCCAGCGGTGAGGCGCGGCCTTTCAGCGGCGATCCGCTCAACCTGTTCTGGTTTGCGCATCACACGGTGATGATGGCTGCGCTGACCAGGCTGCCGGCTGCGCCCTGTCTCGCTTACGGCAAGGCGAACGATCTGGAGCGGCAGCTCTGTGAGTTTCTCCTGAGGGGTATCGGACTTAACGACGCCGCAATTGCTTCGCATTTGGGCCGCGATCAGGCCGCGGATGCGGGCAAGACGGCGATTGCAGAAAGTGCATGACATGAACATCGTAGCCGAACACAAGATTTCGGGCGAACCGATCGACAACAAGGCTCCCAAGCGTCCGGTCCGGCCGGTGCGCTGGTTCATCATCGTCGGCACGCTGCTTGCCGTGCTCGTTGGTGGTCTCGTCTGGTTCAATAATTTCCGCGGCCAGATGATCAAGCAGTTCTTCGCCAACAACAAGCCGCCGCCGACGGCCGTCAGCGCAGCCGAGGCGAAGTCGGAGGTGGTGCCGAACCTGCTCACGGCGGTCGGCAGCCTCGTCGCCGTGCATCAGGTCGACGTCAGCGCCGACGTCAACGGCCGCGTCACCGAGATCAAGTTCGAGCCGGGTACGCGTGTCGAAGCCGGCACGCCGCTGGTGCAGCTGTTCGACGCGCCGGATCAAGGTGACCTCGCCAACTACAAGGCGCAGGCGACCGTCGCGCAGCTCTCGCTCGACCGCGCCAAGCAGCTGGCCTCGCGCCAGTTCGGCCCGCAGGCGACCGTCGATACCGCGCAGGCTGCCTACGACCAGGCGCAAGCGGGGATCGCAAAGACCGAGGCGCTGATTTCGCAGAAGCTCGTGCGCGCGCCGTTCTCGGGTGATCTCGGCATGCGCAAGGTGGAGGTCGGCCAGTATCTGACGGCCGGCACCGCGATCGTCTCGTTGACCGACCTGTCGGAGCTGTGGGCCAACTTCACCGTCACCGAAAAGGATTCCGCCAGCCTCAAGGTCGGCCAGACAGTTCGGCTGAAGGTCGACGCCTATCCCGGCCGCACCTTCGAGGGCAAGATCACCACGATCGAGCCGCAGATCGCGACCGACACCCGCAACATCCGCGTGCAGGCGACGATCGCCAATCCCGAGAAGATCCTGAAGCCCGGCATGTTCGTGACCACGACGGTGGTGTTGCCGGAGAAGCCGGCGGTGATCACCGTTCCGGAAACAGCGGTCGACTACACTCTGTATGGCGACTCCGTGTTCGTGATCACCGAGAAGAAGGAAGAGGACGGCAAGACCAGCCTCTCCGCGGTGCGCACCTTCGTGCAGACCGGCAGCCGGGTCGAGGGCCGCGTCGAGATCGTCAAGGGTCTGAAGGCGGGCGACAAGGTCGTCGCCGTCGGCCAGCTCAAGCTGCAATCGGGCGCGGCGGTCGCGATTTCGACCGACCCGGCTCCGCAGATCCCGGCGCAGCCGCCGCGCTACTGACAACATCCTCGCGTGATCCGGCTCGGCCGGATCACGCTTCTTGAGACAAAGAAATCGAGATCGCCGCGATGGCCTTTACCGATATTTTCATCAAGCGCCCGGTTCTGTCGGTCGTCGTCAGCCTGCTGATCCTGCTGATCGGCCTGCGCGCGGCGATGGTGCTGCCGATCCGGCAATATCCGAAACTGTCGAACACGGTCATCAACATCACGACCGTCTATCCCGGCGCGTCCGCGGACCTGATCCAGGGCTTCATCACCACGCCGATCGAGCAGGCGGTCGCCTCCGCCGAAGGCGTGGACTACATCACCTCGTCCTCGGTGCTCGGCACCTCGACGATCCAGGTCTACATCAAGCTCAACTTCGATCCGAACCAGGCGCTCACCGAGGTGCTGGCGAAGACGAACTCGGTGAAGTACCTGATCCCGAAGGAGTCGAACGACCCGATCGTCACCAAGACCACGGGCCAGACCACGGCCGTGATGTATCTCGGCTTCTCGTCGGAGGAGCTGTCGGGTTCGGCGATCTCCGACTATCTGACGCGCGTGGTGCAGCCGGTGCTGTCGACGGTCGACGGCGTCGCCTCGGCGGACATCCTCGGCGGCCAGACTTTTGCGATGCGGCTGTGGCTTGATCCCGTGAAGATGGCCGGCCGCAACGTGTCGCCGGCCGACGTTGCCGCTGCCATCCAGGCCAACAACTTCCAGTCGGCGGCGGGCCAGACCAAGGGCTACCTCATCGTCTCGAACGTCTCGACGAATACGGGCCTGACCGACGTCAACCAGTTCAGGAAGATGATCGTCAAGGCCAAGGACGGCGGCTTCGTGCGGATGGAGGACATCGCCACCGTCGAGCTTGCCGCCCAGAGCACGGACGCCAGCGTCGCCTTCAACGGCGAGCATGCGATCTTCATCGGTGTGCAGGCAACGCCGCAAGGCAACCCGCTGACCCTGGTCAAGGGCGTGCGCGCGCTGTTCCCCGAACTCGAGCGCAATCTGCCGCCGTCGATGAAGATGAAGGTCGCCTACGACTCGACCAAATTCATCCAGTCCTCGATCGACGAGGTGGAGAAGACGCTGGGCGAAGCCGTGATCATCGTGATCGTGGTGATCTTCCTGTTCCTGGCCTCGCTCCGCTCGGTCATCATTCCCGTCGTCACCATCCCGCTGTCGATGATCGGCGTCTGCACCCTGATGCTGGCGCTCGGCTTCAGCTTCAACCTGTTGACGCTGCTCGCGATGGTGCTGGCGATCGGTCTCGTCGTCGACGACGCCATCGTCGTGGTGGAGAACATCCATCGCCATCTGGAGGAGGGTAAGACGCCGGTCCAGGCGTCGCTACAGGGCGCACGCGAGATCGTCGGGCCCGTCATCTCGATGACCATCACGCTCGCGGCGGTGTACGCGCCGATCGGCTTCCTCGGCGGCCTCACCGGTTCGCTGTTCCGCGAATTCGCCTTCACGCTCGCCGGCTCGGTGATCGTGTCGGGCGTGATCGCGCTGACGCTGTCGCCGATGATGTGCTCGGTGCTGCTCAAGAACACCGAAGAAGGCCGTTTCGCCAAGCTCGTGAACCGGGTGTTCGGCGCCCTGACGCGCTGGTACGGGCGCAAGCTCGACCGCACGCTCGACTACAAGGCGATCACCGGCCTGTTCGCGATCACGATCCTCGGCCTCGTCGGCTTCCTCTACATGCACACCTCGAAGGAGTTGGCGCCCGAGGAAGACCAGGGCATCGTGTTCGCGGTGACCAAGGCGCCGAAATACGCCAACATCGACTATGTCGATTTCTACGGCGAGAAGCTCGACGAGAAATTCCAGAAATTCCCCGAGACCGATCTGCGCTTCGTGCTGAACGGCATCAACGGTCCGCAGGGCGGCATCGCCGGCATGCTCCTGAAGCCCTGGGACGAGCGCAAGCGCTCGTCGATCCAGCTGAAGCCGCTGGTCCAGGCCGAGCTCTCCAAGATCGAGGGCGTGCAGGCCTTCGCGTTCAACCTGCCGCCGCTGCCGGGCGGGCCGGGCGGCCTTCCGGTACAGATGGTCATCAACTCCACGGCCGGTTTCCAGACGGTCTATGAGCAGATGGAGAAGCTGAAGGACGCCGCGCGCAAGAGCGGCATGTTCATCGTCTCCGACAGCGACCTCGCCTACAACCAGCCGAACGTGAAGGTGACGATCAACCGCACCAAGGCGCAGGATCTCGGCGTCAACATGCAGAACCTCGGCTCGACGCTCGCGGTGCTGCTCGGCGGCAACTACATCAACCGCTTCAATCTCGAGGGCCGTTCCTATCAGGTGATCCCGCAGGTTCCGCGCGGCCAGCGGCTCTCGCCGGAATCGCTCGGCGGCTACTATGTGACGACCAACACCGGCCAGCAGCTGCCGCTGTCGAGCGTGGTGTCGATCGAGACCAGGACCGACCCGAATTCGCTGACCCACTACAACCAGCTCAACTCGGCGACGTTCTCGGCCGTGCCGATGCCCGGCGTGACCGTCGGTGCTGCAGTCGACTTCCTCGAAGGCGAGGCCAAGAAGCTGCCGCAGGGTTTCAGCCACGACTACCTGGCCGACTCCCGGCAGTATGTGCAGGAAGGCAACCAGCTCGCGATCACCTTCGGCTTCGCGTTGATCATCATCTTCCTGGTGCTGGCGGCGCAGTTCGAGAGCCTGCGTGACCCGTTCGTGATCATGATCTCGGTGCCGATGGCGATCGTCGGCGCGCTGATCCCGCTGTTCTTCGGCGTGGCGACCATGAACATCTACACCCAGGTCGGTCTGCTCACCCTGGTCGGCCTGATCACCAAGCACGGCATCCTGATGGTGGAGTTCGCCAACGAACTCCAGGTCAAGGAGCGGCTCGACCGCCGTTCGGCCATCGAGATGTCGGCCCGCATCCGCCTGCGGCCGATCCTGATGACGACGGCCGCGATGGTGACCGGTCTGATCCCGCTGCTGACCGCGACCGGCGCGGGCGCGGCCAGCCGCTTCTCGATCGGTCTGGTCGTCGTCGCCGGCATGTCGATCGGAACGCTGTTCACGCTGTTCGTGCTGCCCGCGGTCTACGTGGTGCTGGCGACCGACCATCGTGCGGCGGCCGATTCCGAGCGGAACAAGCAGGTCAACGAACTCGACCTCGGCGCCAAGGCGCTGCGCCCGACCTGAGGCCGGAAGCAAGCAAATCGGAGGGCGGCAGCGGCGAGTCCGCTGCCGCCCTTTTTCGTTGGGTCCCGCTGCGGCGGCCGCAACCTTGGGGCTGGCCCTTGGCCGCGCTGGCGAGAGACAAGGTCCGGTCTTCTTGCTAGGTTCCGCGGGATGAGCCTTTCCCTCCATCCCGACACACCGCAAGCCAGGACGCTGCCGAGCGCGGCGCAGGATGGCGTCGCGCCCGGCGCGGCGGCGGGGAAGGGAATCAGGACCCGGCTGTTCGCCAAATACGTCGCACTGTTCGTGGCGGTCGTCGCCATCGCGTTGCTTGCCAACGGCCTGTTCGAGGTCTTTTTCTATTATCGCGAGCACAAGGCCTCGCTGATCCGGGTCCAGCATGAGCAGGCCGAGGCGGCTGCGGCCAAGATCGGGCAGTTCGTCAAGGAGATCGAGAGCCAGCTCGGCTGGACCACGCAGCTGCCATGGTCGGCGGGCTCGATCGAGCAGCGTCGGTTCGACGCGCTGCGGCTGCTGCGCCAAGTGCCGGCGATCACGGAACTCGCCCAGGTCGATGCGAGCGGCAGGGAGCGGCTGCGCGTGTCGCGGCTGGCGATGGACGCGATCGACAGCGGGATCGATCTGTCTGACGACCCCAAATTCACCGAGGCGGTCGCGCACAAGGTGTTCTACGGGCCGGTCTACTTTCGCAGGGACTCCGAGCCCTACATGACGCTGGCGCAGGCCGGGTCGCGCAAGGACGCCGGCGTCAGCATCGCGGAAGTCAACCTGAAGCTGATCTGGGACGTCGTGTCCCAGATCAAGGTCGGCCAGCACGGGCACGCTTACGTCGTCGGCCCGGAGGGGCGGCTGATCGCGCATCCCGATATCAGCCTCGTTCTGCGCAACACCGACATGTCGAACCTTGCGCAGGTGCGCGCCGCGCTGGCCGGGGGCGGGGGGACTGCTGACGCGCTCTCCGAGGCGCGCAACATCCAGGGCCAGAAGGTGCTGACCGCATCGGCCCCGATCGAGCCGATGCACTGGACCATGTTCGTCGAGCTGCCGGTCGAGGAGGCCTATGCGGCGCTCTATGCCGCGCTGGAACGGCTCGCATTTGTGCTGCTCGCGGCCTCGGTCTTCGCGGTGCTGGCCGGGATCTTCCTGGCGCGCCGCATGGTCGGGCCGATCCAGGCGCTGCGCATCGGCGCCGAGCGCATCGGCGGGGGCGATTTCGCCCAGCGTATCTCGATCAAAACCGGCGATGAGCTGGAGGGGCTCGCGGACCAATTCAACCACATGGGCGAGCGCTTGCAGGAATCCTATGCCGACCTCGAGAACAAGGTCGAGCAGCGGACCGCCGAGTTGCGGGAAGCGCTGCAACAGCAGACCGCAACCGCCGACGTGCTGAAGGTGATCAGCCGCTCGACGTTCGATTTGCAGACCGTGCTCGACACGCTGGTCGGGTCGGCGGCCCGCCTGTGCGACGCGGATGAGGGAACGATCTTCCGGCCCCGCGATGGCATCTTTTATCTGGCAGCAAGCTGTGGCCTCGACGCAGAGCAGGAGAACAAGCTTCGGACATTTGCTTCCGTGCCGGAGCGGGGAAGTGTCGTCGGGCGTACCCTGCTCGATCGCAAGACGGTTCATGTTCCGGACGTGCAGGCCGATCAGGAATATGCCCCTTCGTCGGCCCGAAGGCGCTCCAACGTCCGTACGATGCTCGGTGTGCCCTTGCTTCGAGAGGGCGCGCCCATCGGCGTGTTCGTCCTGACGCGGCATGTCGTGCGTCCCTTCAGCGAGAAGCAGATCGAGCTCGCCACGACCTTTGCAGACCAGGCCCTCATCGCGATCGAGAACGTCCGGCTGTTCGACGAAGTCCAGGAGCGCACCAGGGAATTGTCGCGATCCCTGAACGAACTGCGCGCCGCACAGGATCGCCTGGTGCAGACCGAGAAGCTTGCCTCCCTCGGCCAGCTCACGGCAGGGATCGCCCACGAGATCAAGAATCCTCTGAACTTCGTCAATAACTTCTCTTCGGTCTCGACCGAGCTGATCGACGAGCTCAACGAGACCCTGCAATCGGTCTCGCTCGACGACAAGACCAAGGAGGAGATCGACGAGCTGACTGCTATGCTCAAGGGCAATCTCGAGAAGGTGGTGCAGCACGGCAAGCGCGCCGACTCCATCGTCAGGAACATGCTGCTGCATTCGCGCCAGGGGTCTGGCGAACATCGTCCCGTCGATATCAATGCGGTCGTGGAGGAGAGCCTCAATCTCGCCTATCACGGTGCGCGCGCCGAGAGGCCCGCCTTCAACATCACACTCGAGCGCGTGTTCGACCCCGCCGCCGGCATGGTGGACATCTATCCGCAGGAGATCACGCGCGTCTTCCTCAACCTGATCTCGAACGGCTTCTACGCCGCTGCCAAGCGCAAGGCGAGTGCGGCGGAAGGTTTTGAACCCACTCTGAGCGCTGCAACGCGGAACCTCGGTGACGAGGTCGAGATCCGGATCCGCGACAACGGCACCGGAATTCCGCCCGAGGTGCAGGAGAAGCTGTTCAACCCGTTCTTCACGACCAAGCCGGCCGGCGAAGGCACCGGGCTCGGCCTGTCCATGAGCCACGACATCGTCGTGAAGCAGCATGGTGGCACGATCGACGTGAAGACCGACGCCGGTGTATTCACCGAATTCATCATCACGCTGCCGCGGACGATGGCAGCGGGCGACACCCCCGGAGGCAAGACTTGAACGTTTACATTCTGGTCGTCGACGACGAACCCGACGTCGAGCCGCTGTTCAGGCAACACTTCCGGCGCGACCTGCGCGCCGGCCGTTTCCAGATGGAGTTCGCGCCCTCTGCGGCCGATGCGCTGAGGCGTGCCGCCGAGGTTCGGGATCCTTCGCTGATCCTGATCCTGTCGGACATCAACATGCCTGGCATGAGCGGGCTCGACCTGCTGCCGAAGGTGCGCGCCGACTATCCGCATGTCCCCGTCATCATGATCACGGCCTATGGCGACGCCGAGACGCGCCGGAAAGCGATCGAGCGAGGCGCCCACGGGCTCCTGACCAAGCCGATCGACTTCGCGCTGCTGCGCCAGGAGATCGATACGAGGCTCGAGCAAGCCGCATGACTGCGACAATCCTCTTCGTCGACGACGAGCCGGATCTCGAAGCGCTGATCCTGCAGAAGTTCCGCAGGCAGATCCGCGATGGCCAGTTCGCCCTGATGTTCGCCCGCGACGGCCTCGAGGCGCTGGAGTCGCTGGAGCAGAATCCGCATGTCGACATGGTGGTCTCCGACATCAACATGCCGCGGATGGACGGGCTGTCGCTGCTGGCGAAACTCCAGGAGGCCGAGGACAAGAAGTCGACCATCATCGTCTCGGCCTATGGCGACATGAGCAACATCCGTACCGCCATGAACCGCGGCGCATTCGACTTCCTGACCAAGCCCATCGACTTCGCCGACCTGGAAACCACGATCCAGAAGACCATCCGCCATGTGGAGATGCTGCGCGACGTGCGGCGGCGCCAGATGGAAGCCGAGCGCGCCCATGCCTCGCTGTCGCGCTTCTTTTCGCCGGAGATCGCAAGACGCCTGGCGGCGGATGTCGAAGGCGACGGCATGGAGGTGCAGTGGCGCGATGTCGCCACCCTCTTCACCGACATCACCGGCTTCACCTCGCTGGTCGAGACCGCGCCTCCGCAGACACTCGGTCAGCTCCTCAACGAATATGTCGGCGGGATGACCGAGATCGTGTTCGCACATGAGGGGACGGTCGCCAAGATCATCGGCGATGCGATCCAGGTGCTGTTCAATGCCCCCGGCGACCAGCCGGATTATGCGACGCGTGCGGTCGCCTGCGCGCATGCTCTCGACGCCTGGGCGCAGGATTTTTCGGCGCGCTGGCAGGCGAAGGGCGTGAATTTCGGCACGACCCGCATCGGTGCCCATGCGGGTCCCGCGCTGGTGGGTAATTTCGGTGGCAATCGTTTCTTCGACTACACGGCCTATGGCGACTCGATCAACATCGCGGCGCGGCTGGAAGCCGCCAACAAACACCTGGGCACGCGCATCTGCGTCAGCGCCAACGTCGCCAAGGCGGCTGAGAATTTTCAAGGACGTCCCGTCGGCGAGCTGATGCTGCGCGGACGCAGCGAGCCGCTGCGCGCGTTCGAGCCGTTGTTGCCGAACAAATTCGAAGCGCCGGAGACGGCGATCTATTCGGAGGCTTTCGCCAAGATGGAGGCTGGCGACGCCGCAGCCATGCCGGCCTTCGCCGCGCTGGTCGGCATGCATGCCGACGATCCGCTGGCCGGTTTTCACCTGAAGCGCCTGCTCAACGGCGCCAAGGGCATTCGCATGCAACTGGAATAGGAGCCCGTCATGACGCGTGAATTCTCCGCCGGCAATTATCGTTTCATTCCCTCCGTGTTCCAGTACTCGGCCGGCGCGGCCGCTGATGACGGCTACGAGATCGAGCGTGTCCGTTTCGATCGCCTGGTGCCGCTTGCGGAAGGATTTGCGCTTGCGGCGAAATTCATCCAGGAGGCGGGGCGTCCGCTGACGGCGTTCTGCGCCTGCGAGCTGCGCTCGCCGGCGGCCTTCAGCGAGGAAGGCTTCCGCGCCTTCAACCTGCATTATGTGAAGACGCTATCGGAATGGGGCATCTTCGACGGCACCACCAATCCGGTGGCGCGCAGCAACGTCTGTCCCGAGATCGATCCGCCGTCCGAGCCGTCGTTCTACGCGTTCTCCTTCACGCGCCCGACGCGGTCAAGCGCACCGAGCTTCGTCATTGCCGGCGGTGCGGAGGCACGCGAGGGCAGCGGCACCTATGTCGAGCGCACGGTGCGCTACCGCGATCTCAGCCCGGAGGGTCTGCGCGAGAAGGTGCGCTTCACCACGACCTCGCAGATGGAAAACCGGATGACGGCGTTCGGCTTCGGCTGGAAGGACACGACCGGCGTGCAGGCCTATTCGGTGCACGACTTCCACCATGCCCTCGTCGATGAGCTGGTCCGCCGCGGCGCGCTGCGCTCCGGCCTGACCTGGCATTTTGCCCGGCCGCCGGTGGTCGATCTCGAATACGAGATGGATTGCCGCCGCGTGATGCGGGAGGTGGTGATCTGAGGTCCTCATCCTGAGGAGCGGCCGTCAGGCCGCGTCTCGAAGGATGGACGCGGGTTGCAGCGGGGCCTTCATGGTTCTGCCCGGCGATGCAAAGCATCGTCCGGAGACGCGCGCAAGAATGCGCTCCTCACCATGAGGAATAACTAGCGCTGCCTTGGGTCGAGCGCGTCGCGCAGGCCGTCGCCGAGTAGGTTCAACGAGAGCACCACGAGGAAGATCGCAAGTCCCGGCCAGATCGCCATCCACGGCGCCTGGGTCAGAAAGCGTTGTGCCGCGTTGAGCATGCTGCCCCAGGACGGCGCGGGCGGCTGCTGGCCGAGGCCGAGGAAGGACAACGCGGCCTCGGCGATGATGGCCGCGGCGATCGACAGCGTCGCCTGCACCAATAGCGAGGGCAGGATGTTCGGCAGGATGTGGGAGAACGCGATCCGCCAGGGTGGGTTGCCGAGCGCTCGCGCGGCCTCGACATAGTCCTCGGCCTTGACGCTCAGCACCTGGCCGCGGGTCAGCCGGATGAAGATCGGCGTGGCCGAGATGCCGATCGCGATCATGGCGTTGCCGAGGCTCGGACCGAGGAATGCGGCGAGCGCGATCGCCAGGATCAGGAACGGGCAAGCCAGCATCGCATCGGTGATCCGGCTGATCAGCGCATCGACAAAACCGCCGCGATAGCCGGCGAGGAGGCCGAGCGGCACGCCGATGCCGAGCGCGATCGCGACCGAGATGAGGCCCGCGAGCAGGGAGGCGCGCGCGCCGTAAACGACGCGGCTGAGGATGTCGCGGCCGAGCTCGTCGGTGCCGAACCAGTGCGCCGCGGTCGGCGGCTTGCGCACCAGGCTCCAGCTCGTCGCGATGGGATCGTAGGGCACGACGATGGGCGCAAGGACCGCCAGCGCGATGAACAAGGTGATCACGACAAGCCCGAACACGGCGGCCTTGCGTTTGAACAGCCTCCGCCGCGCGCGGCGCGCGGGGCTGTCGAGCTCATAGCTCTGCGTGGCGGAGGGGGCGGCGGGCAGCGCGGCGTCGGTCATGGCGCTAGCTCCGCAGCCGCGGATTGACGAGGATATAGGCGATGTCGGCAACGAGGTTCAGCGTGATGTAGACGGTGGCCGTCACCAGCACCACGCCCTGCACGACCGCGTAGTCGCGATTGAACACTGCATCGACGATCAGCTTGCCGAAGCCGGGAATGGAGAAGATCTGCTCGGTCAGCACGGCGCCCGACAAGAGCGTGCCGAGCTCGAGCGCGCCGAGCGTAATGACGGGCGTCAGCGCATTGCGCATCGCGTGCTTGAGGATCACCGACCGCTCCGACAGGCCCTTGGCGCGCGCGGTGCGGACATAGTCGCTTTCCAGCACCTGAAGCATCGCGCTGCGGGTATGCCGCATCAGGATCGCGGAAATCGCGTTGCCGAGCACGAAGGCCGGCATGATGGTGGCGGCCAAGCTCGCGCGCCAGTTCTCGGTCAGCGGGACGTAGCCAGAGGCCGGCAGCCAGCCGAGCTCGATCGAGAACAGGAAGATGAGGAGAATTCCGAGCCAGAAATTCGGTGTCGAGATGCCCCACAGCGCGAACAGATTGGCGCCATAGTCCCAGGCCGTGCCCTTCTTCACCGCGGAGACGATGCCGGCGGGAATGCCGATGAAGAACGCGATCAGGATCGCCATCGAGCCGAGCTGCAGCGTCACCGGCAGCTTCTGCGCGATCAGCTCGCGCACCGGCATCTTGTTGCGCAGGGACTCGCCGAAATTGCCCGTCAGCACGCCCTTGAGCCAGTAGACGTATTGCACCGGAATCGGCTGATCGAGCTTGTATTGCTGGCGGATCTGCTCGATCACGGCGGGATCGCGCTCCTCGCCGGCCATCACCAGCGCGGGATCGCCCGGGAGCAATTGTTGCAGCGAGAAGATCAGCACCGACACGAAGAACAGTGTCGGCACGATCTGCGCGATGCGGCGGGCGAGAAAATTCAGCATGGTTCGACCCGTGTCCCGGGCGCTGCGCAACATGCAATGTTGCGCTGCTGAACCGGGGCCCATCTATCCTGATGAGCAGTTGTCATGGGTCCCGGCTCTGCGGTGCAGCGCTTACGCGCTGCGCCGCGTCCGGAACACGCACTCATCGTCAGCTTTGTCACTTGAACTTCAGCCCGACCACGCGCACCAGCCCGTCGGGCATCTGCCGGTAGCCCTCGAGCTTCTTCGTGTGCGCGATCAGCAGCGTGCGGTGATAGATGTAGATGATCGGCAGGTCGTCGAGCAGGATCTTGGTCAGCTTGGCGTAGATCGCCTTGCGCTCGTCGACGTTGGATGTCGCCCGGCCCTCTTCCAGCAGCTTGTCGGCCTCGGGGTTCGAATAGCCTCCGTCGTTCTGCGGTGCCTTGCTGCGCATGAAGATGTAGGAATTGCCGTCGGGATCGATGCGGCCGCTCCAGGGGATCTGGAACGCCTGGAATTCGCCGGCCTGGGCCTGCTTGAAGGTGGTCGCGAATTCGACGGCGCGGATCTTGATGTCGAAGCCGGCTTCCGCGGCCATGGACTGCACGACCTGGGCGACGGCCTCGTACTCGGTGCCCTTGGGAACCATGTAGTCGACGGTGATGGGGAGGCTGACGCCGGCTTCCTTCAGCAACGCCTTGGCCTTGGCGACGTCGCGGCCCGGAATGGGAAACGCCTTCTGGTAATAGGGATGCGTCGGGCTGACCCATTGGTTGCCCGGCGTGAACTCGCCGTTGAACACGACCTGGTTGATGGCCTCGCGATCGATCGACAGGCTGAGCGCCTGGCGCACCTTCGCCGACTGGCTGAGCGGCCCCTTGGCCTTGTCGTTGCCGATATTGATGGTCAGGCCCTGATAGCCAAGCTCGGGTGCGGTCGATAGCACCAGCTTGGGATCGGCGCGGACGTCCTTGATGTCGGTCGCGAGCACGCGTTCGATCAGGTCGAGCGCACCGGATTTCAGGTTGGCAAGCCGCACGGTCGAATCGATGATCGGCTGGAACACGACGCGGTCGATGTGAACGTTGTCCTTGTTCCAGTAGTCGGCGAACTTCTCGAACACCATGCGGTCCTGCTGGACGCGCTCGACGAACTTGTAGGGGCCGGCGCAGACCGGATGCAGGCCGAACTTGTCGCCTGCTTCCTTGGCCGCCTTGGGCGACACCATCATGCCGGAACGATCGGTGAGCTGGGCGATCAGGGGCGAGTAGGGAGTCTTGAGCACCAGCTTGATGGTGAGGGGATCGACCACCTCGACGTGGTCGACGCTGGCAAGCTCGGATTTCCGGAACGAGGTCGGCAGCGTCATGTGACGATCGATCGAGAATTTCGCGGCCTCCGCATCCAGCGGCTCGCCGTCGTGGAATTTGACGCCAGGCCGGAGCTTGATCGTCATCTCCTTGCCGTCGGCCGAAGTCTCGTGGGACAGCGCCAGCTGTGGCACGATGTTGAGCTTCTCGTCGATGTCGAACAGCTTGTCGCAGAAGGCGGAGAACACGATGCGGCCGACATAGGTGCGGCCGATGCTGGGATCGAGAATGTCGGGGTCTTCGGCGATCCCGATGCGAAGTGTGGTCTGAGCCTGGGCGGTGCCCACGAGCGACGTCAGCAGGGCCGACGCCAGGATTGTCAAACGCATGAAACTCATCGCTCTCAACCTCTGTTTCGCGGGCTAGGCCAGGTCCGTTCCCAATGAACTAACCCCGCCGCCGCGGACTGCTTCCGGGCCCCCGCTGAAGGCGGCGACCAATTTTTCAAGGACCGGCGAAAAGCCGCCGTCGGACGGGACGATCGCCGCGGAGGACGGCAGTTCCGACGCTCGGTGGCAGGCCGTTGCATGTCCGATGCCATCCGCCACGAGCCGGGGCATTTCGCTGCGGCAGCGGTCGACCACATAGGGGCAGCGAGTGTGGAAGCGGCATCCCGCGGGTGGATTGAGCGCGCTGGGGATCTCTCCCTGCAGCACAATCCGGCTGCGCTTTGCCCGCGGTTTGGGCACGGGGATCGCGGACAGCAGCGCGCGGCTATAGGGATGGCGCGGCGCGGCGAACAGCGCGTCGGCCTCTGCGGTCTCGACGATCTGGCCGAGATTCATCACCGCGACGTGGTCGGCGATGTGCTTGACCACGGCGAGATCGTGCGAGACGAAGATATAGGCGAGACCGAGCCGGTCCTGCAGCTCGCGCAGCAGGTTGAGAATCTGCGAGCGGATCGAGACGTCGAGCGCCGAGACCGGCTCGTCGCAGATGATCAGTTTCGGTTCGACCGCGAGCGCGCGGGCAATGGCGATGCGCTGGCGCTGGCCGCCGGAGAACTCGTGCGGATAGCGCCGGGCGAGGCGCGGCTCCAGCCCCACCAGCCGCAGCAACTCCGCGACGCGCTCGGGCCGCCGCGCCGCCGGAACGAGACCGTGCAGCGCCAGCGGCTCGGTCAGGATCTGACCGACCGTCATGCGCGGATTGAGCGAGGCGTAAGGATCCTGGAAGATGATCTGCGCCTCGCGGCGGAAGGCGCGCAAGCCGCCGGCATCGAGCGAGAGCAGGTCGCGTCCGTCGAAGCGCACCGTGCCGGCATCCGGCTCGATCAGCCGCAGCACCAGGCGGCTGACGGTGGACTTGCCGCAACCGGATTCGCCGACGAGCGCCAGCGTCTTGCCGGCGTCCAGCGAGAATGACACGCCATCGACCGCCTTGACATGCGCCAGCGCCCGCCCGAACAGCGAGCGCTCGGCGACGAAATGCTTGACCAGGCCTTCAACTTCGAGCAGCGCCATCAAGACACCAGCAGTTCGAGCGGCGCGCGGATGCAGCGCGAGAGGTGACCGGAGCTGATTTCGACCAGCGGCGGCGGCGCCTTGGTGCAGGCGTCCAGCACGAACGGGCAGCGCGCGGCGAAGCGGCAGCCGGCGGGCGGCTGCGCCATGTTCGGCACCATGCCCTCGATCGTGGCAAGCTGCTCGGCGCGGTGGTCGAGCCGCGGGATCGAGCCGAGCAGGCCGACGGTGTAGGGATGCTGCGGCGTGGCGAACAATTCGTCCACCGGCGCGCGCTCGACGATCTCACCGGCATACATCACGGCGACCTCGTCGCAGACCTCGGCGACAACGCCGAGATCGTGGGTGATCAGGATGATCGCGGCGCCGCTCGCCGCCTTCAGCTCGCGCATCAGCTCCAGGATCTGGGCCTGCAGGGTGACGTCGAGCGCCGTGGTCGGCTCGTCCGCGATCAGCAGCCGGGGATCGCAGGCGAGTGCCATCGCGATCATCACGCGCTGGCGCATGCCGCCGGAGAGCTTGTGCGGATATTCATCGATGCGCCGCTCGGGCGAGGGGATGTGGACCCGGCGCAGGAGCTCGATCGCGCGGTCCCGCGCACTCTTCCGCGAGCCGCCACGATGGCGCAGGATCGTCTCGATGATTTGGTCGCCGATCGTAAAGCTCGGATTGAGCGAGGTCATCGGCTCCTGGAAGATCATCGCCAGCCGGTTGCCGCGCAGATCGCGCAACGTCTGGTCCGGGGTCTTCAGCAGGTCAAAACCGTCGAAGCGGATCGAGCCAGTGATCTCCGCGCTCTGCTTCGGCAGCAGGCCCATGATCGCCAGCGAGGTCACGCTCTTGCCGCAGCCGGATTCGCCGACGAGGCCGAGCGTGGCGCCATTGGCGACGCTGAGGTCGACGCTGTCGACGGCGTGGGTGACGCGGCCATCGTCACCATGAAAGCGGATGCGCAGATCGCTGATCTCGATGAGGGGGCTCGCGCTCATGATCGTCTCGCGCGCGCCGCAGCGATGCTGGCGTCGATGACACTCCGATCGGTGTTGCCGGCCGGGTTCTGCCGCGTCGGCATGGAGGGGCGGAAGTGCACCCAGAGCTCGTGGCTGACGCGCTCGAGCCGTTTGAGTTCGCCGAGCGGATCGGGATGGTCGTCGGCGCGAATATCCAGCGCCGGCCATTCCTCTTCGCCGTGGATCAGGAGCGCGGCCGACTGCTTGCCGCGCTTGTCGCCGCCGGCGGCTTCGCCTGCGCGCATCGCGGCGAGCAGGCGGCGCGGGAAGGGCAGGCTGTCATTGGCGATAAAAGTCTTGGCGGTCTCGTCGAGCACGTCGGCCCCGGCGAGCATGTTGCCGGCGATCGAGAAGCCGCTGCCGGCGATGTGGCCGCACCAGTCGACGCAGTCGCGCCCCGTATGCGCCGCGATCTCGCCGCTGGCGTCCATGATGTGCATCTGACGGCTTTCGCGCCCGTCGTCCGTCGCGAGCAGGGTGGCGAGCACGTCGTGGACGTTTAAACCTTCGCGCAGCAGCTTCACGCCGTCGATGCCATAGTAGGGATTGACGAAAGCCTGCGTCGCGATGGCGCCGACGCCGGCGGCGATATAGGGCACGCGTGCGCCGACGGCGAAGAAGCGGGTCGCAACCGCGATGCCGAACTGGCCGGTGGCAGGATCGCGTGCGATGATCGACCAGGTCATGTGCTGCCTTCAGCGTCCCGCGGCGTAGCCCTGCATGCCGCGCGGATTGGCGGCGGCGCGCCGGCGTACGCCGACGCGCGAGGCCGCGGTGAGGCGGCCTTCCGACCAGTCTGGGCCGACCTCGACGATGTGCCCGCGTTCGCGCAAATTCTCGATCGTCGCCTTCGGCACGCGGTTCTCGACCACGAGCACGCCGGGCCGCGCGGTGCGGGGCCAGAACGAGATCGGGAAATGCTCGGAATGCCAGGCCGGCGCGTCGATCGCCTCCTGGAGATTGAGATTGCAGTGGACGTGGCGCAGGAAGAACTGCGTGATCCACTGGTCCTGCTGATCGCCGCCGGGCGAGCCCCAGGCGAGGTAGGGCTCGCCGTCGCGCAACGCCATGGCCGGCGACAGCGTCGTGCGCGGCCGCTTGCCCGGGGCGAGCGAGCCCGGTTGGTTTTCCTCCAAATCGAACATTTGTGCGCGGCTGCCGAGGCAGAAGCCCAGCTCGGGAATGACAGGCGAGGATTGCAGCCAGCCCCCTGAAGGCGTCGAGGACACCATGTTGCCAGCCTTGTCGATGATGTCGAAATGCACGGTGTCGCCGCGCACCTCGCCGAAGCGCCCGACGGTTGGTTCACCGGCGCCGAGCGCGCCAACGGCCTCGCGTTGGCCCTCAGCGCGGCGCAGCTTGACCACGCCGCCGAAGCCCTCGACCGTGCCGGGCCGGAGATCGAGCGAAGCCTTCTCGGTGACCAGCTTGCGGCGCTCGTCGTTGTAGGCATCCGACAGCAGCGTCGCGATCGGGATCTCGCTGAATTTGGGATCGCCGTAGAATTTTTCGCGGTCGGCGAAGGCGAGCTTGGCGCATTCGATCTGGAGATGGATGAACTCCGGCCCGGTCGGATCGAGCGCGTCGAGCGCAAAGCCCTTCAAGAGTGCAAGCTGCTGCAGCGTCACCGGGCCCTGGCTCCAGACGCCTGCCTTGCAGACGGTGTAGCGGCCGTAATCATAGGTGAGGGGTTCTTCGACCGTCGGCTGCCAGCGTGCCATGTCGTCGGCGGAGAGCACGCCGCGATGCGGCGAGCCGCTGACGTCCATCACCTCCTGCGTCCGGCAGAACTTGTCGATAGCTTCGGCGACGAAGCCCTGCGACCACGCCTTTCGCGCGCGCTCGATTTCGGCATCGCGGCCACCGCCGCCGCTTTCGGCTTCGCTCAGGATCCGGGCGTAGGTCGCAGCAAGCGTCTTGTTGGTGAAGAGCGTGCCGGGCTTCGGCACTTCACCGTTCGGAAGATAGACCGCGGCCGATGTCGGCCAGTGCTTGCGGAAGAGCTGCTCGACGGTCTGGATCGTGGCGCAGGCGCGCTCGACCAGCGGATAGCCGTCGCGGGCGTAGGAGATCGCGGGCTCCAGCACATCGCGCACGCGCATCGTGCCGTAGTCGCGCAGCAGCATCATCCAGGATTCGAAGGTGCCGGGGACGCAGGCGGCGAGCAGGCCGGTGCCCGGCACCATGTCGAGGCCTTCGCTCTTGTAATGCGCGATGGTCGCACGCGCCGGCGCCGGACCCTGGCCACAGATCACCTCGGTACGGCCACGCTTGACGTCGTGCACGATAACAGGGACATCGCCACCGGGACCGTTCAGATGCGGCTCGACCACCTGAAGCGTGAAGGCCGTCGCAACGCCGGCATCGAAGGCGTTCCCGCCTTTTTCCAGAATGCCCATGCCGACGGCGGTCGCGATCCAGTGCGTGGTGGCGACGACCCCGAACGTGCCCTCGATCTCGGGCCTCGTCGTGAACGGGTCGGGATTGATATTGCTGCCCATGGGACTTCACCACCTTATTTCCGGCGCGCGCAATTGATCACAGCCGATGCCGCGCCGCCAATGCGCAGGCTGCATGGCACGCGCGCGTCACGCCGGGACCGGCGCGGTGTTGACTGCGTGGCAGGCGACGCCGTCGATCAGTTCCGGCGTTTCCTTGCGGCAGAGATCGAACGCCAGCGGGCAGCGCGGATTGAAGGCGCAGCCGGGCGGCGGATTGATCGGGTTCGGGATCTCGCCCTTCACCGGAATGCGCTGACGGCCGCTCATCGCGAGGTCAGGCACGGCCCCCAGCAGCATCTTGGTGTAGGGCATGCGCGGCCGGGAAAACAACTCGCGTCCCTCCGCGATCTCGACGATGCGGCCGAGATACATCACGCCGACGCGGCTCGCCATGTGGCGGACCACGGCGAGGTTGTGGCTGATGAACATGTAGGTCAGGCCGAACTTGTCCTGGAGATCGCGCATCAGATTGAGGATCTGCGCCTGCACGGAGACGTCGAGCGCCGAGGTCGGCTCGTCGCAGACGATGAATTCGGCGTCGGATGCGAGCGCGCGCGCAATCGCGATGCGCTGGCGCTGGCCGCCGGAGAATTCGTGCGGAAATTTCAGCCGGTCGTCGGGATGCAGGCCGACGAGGCTGAGCAACTCGCCGACGCGGGCCTGGATGTCGCGCTCGCCCTGGATCAGGTCGAAGGCGCGGATCGGCTCGGAGATGATGGCATCGACGCGGAAGCGCGGGTTCAGGCTCGCATAGGGGTCCTGGAAGATCATCTGGATGCGGCGGCGCAGCTTGCGCCGCGCGAGGGCCTGCCTGGGATCGCCCATCGAGACGCCGTCGATCAGCACGTCGCCGGAAGTCGGCGGCAACAGGCCGACCACCATCCGCGCCACCGTGGTCTTGCCCGAGCCGGATTCGCCGACCAGGGCAAAGGTCTCGCCCTTCCTGATCTCGAAGGAGACGTGATCGACCGCCTTGAGATATTCGAGATGCCCGCCCTCGAGCACGCGGTTGAGCCAAGGTTTTGAGACGTCGAAGACGCGACGCAGATTTGTGGCCTGGACAAATGGCGTGCTCATGCCGCGCTCTCCGCCGGCATGGTGTCGTAGAGATGGCAGGCGACCGATTGCGCGCCGCGCGGCAGCGGCTCCGGCCGCTCGACACGGCAACGATCGAACGCGAAGGCGCAGCGCGGGTTGAACGAGCAGCCGCGCGGAATCGCCGACAGGCGTGGCATCGAGCCCGGAATCTGCACCAGGCGCTTGTCTTCGCCGGCAAGCGTCGGGATCGCGCCCATCAGGCCCTTGGCATAGGGATGCAACGGGTTCTTCACGACGTCCTGCACCGGGCCGATCTCGGCGACGCGTCCGGCATACATCACGGCGACGCGGTCCGAGGTTTCCGCGATCACGCCCATGTCGTGGGTCACCAGCATCACGGCGGTGCCGTGGTCGCGGCCGAGCCGCTTGATCAGCGAGATGATCTGCGCCTGCACGGAAACGTCGAGCGCGGTGGTCGGCTCGTCCGCGATGATCAACTCGGGCTCCGCGCAGATCGCGAGCGCAATCACCACGCGCTGGCGCATGCCGCCGGAGAATTCGTGGGGATAGCCGTCGATACGCTTTTCCGGCGCGGGAATGCCGACCTCGGCGAGCAGGTCGATGGCGCGGCGGCGGGCGGCGGATTCGGACAGATTGAGATGGGTCCGGATCGTCTCGACGATCTGGTCGCCGACCTTGTACAGCGGATTCAGTGACGTCAGGGGATCCTGGAAGATCATCCCGATGCGCTTGCCGCGGACGCGGCGCATATCCTCCGGCGGCAAATTGTCGATGCGCATGCCTGCGAGGCGGATCTCGCCGCCGGCAATACGGCCGGGCGGATCGATCAGGCCGATCACCGCGAGGCCGGTGACGGATTTGCCGGCGCCGGATTCGCCGACCACACCGAGCACCTCGCCCTTGGCAATGTCGAAGGAGACGTCGTCGATGGCGCGCAGCGTGCCGCGGCGGGAGGCGAACTCGACCTGGAGATTACGCACGGAGAGAACGGGTTCGGTCATGGGCGAGGCGTACTCATCGAAGCTTCGGGTTGAGCGCGTCGCGCAGCCAGTCGCCGAGCAGGTTGATCGACAGGATCAGCGCGGCCAGCGCGAGCCCGGGGAAGGCGACGATCCACCATTCGCCGGCGAACAGATAGTTGTTGCCGATCCGGATCAGCGTGCCGAGCGAGGGCATGGTGTCGGGCAGGCCGACGCCCAGGAAGGACAGCGTCGCCTCCGTGATGATGGCGAGCGCGAGGTTGATCGTGGCGATGACCAGGATCGGGCCCATCGTGTTCGGCAGCACGTGGCGCAGCATGATCTTAGGCGCGGGCAGGCCGATCAGCTGCGCGGCGGCGACGTAGTCCTTGTTCTTCTCGACCATCACGGAGCCGCGCACGGTCCGGGCATATCCGACCCAGAAGCTGAGGCCGATCGAGATCACCAGCACGAACAGCATGCTGGTGGCGTCCAGCCGGTTGCCGAGGATCGACTTCGCGATGCCATTGACCAGCAGCGCGATCAGGATGGCGGGGAAGGTGAGCTGCACGTCGGCGATCCGCATGATCACCCCGTCGACGGCGCCGCCGAAATAGCCGGCGACGAGGCCGAGCCCAATACCGAGGGCGCCGGCGAAGATCACGCCGGCGACGCCCACGGCGAGCGAGATGCGCATGCCGTAAAGGATCGCGGAGAACACGTCGCGGCCCTGCTCGTCGGTGCCAAGCAGGAACGGGCTCTGGCCGTCGGCGGTCCACAGCGGCGAGATCCGCGAGTTGATCAACTGGAGCTGTGCCGGATCGAACGGGTT
This sequence comes from Bradyrhizobium huanghuaihaiense, assembly GCF_007830635.1. GTDB lineage: Bacteria > Pseudomonadota > Alphaproteobacteria > Rhizobiales > Xanthobacteraceae > Bradyrhizobium > Bradyrhizobium huanghuaihaiense. The sequence continues at coordinate 170,607 of NZ_VLLA01000002.1, forward strand.
CTGCACCGCAAGCACGGATGCAAAGATCGCAAGCAGGAAGAACACGACCGTGATGGCGGCCGCAACCATGGTGAGCTTGGAGCGACGGAACGAATAGAAGACGTCGCTGTCGAGCGCGCGGCTGAGCCAGCTGCGGGCGTGGGGCGGCTGCGTGCTCTGCCGATCGGAATTGGAGACGACTGCGTCGGACATGCAGGCTGCCTTACGTGGCGCGGCCGACCGTCGCGCGCAGGCGCGGGTCGACCACGGTGTAGAGGATATCGACCACCAGGTTGATGGTGACGAAGATCAGCGAGACCATCAGAAGGTAGGCGGCCATGATCGGGATATCGACGTTTTGCACGGCCTGGACGAACAGAAGTCCCATGCCCGGCCACTGGAACACGGTTTCGGTGATGATTGAAAATGCAATAACCGAGCCAAACTGCAGTCCGGCCACGGTGATCACGGGAATGAGGGTGTTCTTCAGCGCGTGGCCGAAATGGATCGCACGCGTGGTCAGCCCCCGCGCGCGGGCGAAGCGGATATAGTCAGTCCGCAGCACCTCCAGCATCTCCGCGCGCACCAGCCTCATGATCAGGGTCATCTGGAACAGGCCGAGCGTGATCGAGGGCATGATCAGCGCCTTCAGGCCCGACAACGTGAGCAGACCGGTCGTCCACCAGCCGAGCTTCACCACCTCGCCGCGGCCGAACGAGGGCAGCCAGCCCAATGTCACCGCGAACAGATAGATCAGGAGGATGCCGATCAGGAAGGTCGGCAGCGAGATGCCGATCAACGAGACCGCCTGGAATAATTTGGCGAGCACGGTGTCGCGCTTGAGCGCGGAATAGACGCCCATCAGGATGCCGAACACCATCGCAAACACGGTCGCGCAGATCGCCAGTTCCAGCGTCGCGGGCATGCGCTCGCTGAGCAGCGCCGAGACCGGCTGGCGGAACTGGTAGGAGACGCCGAACTTGAACTGCGCGGCATCGGCGAAATAGCGCACGAACTGCACCGGCACGGGATCGTCGAGGCCGAGCGACTTGCGTACGATCGCGCGCTCCGCCGCCGAGGTGTCGATCGAGACGATCTGGTTGACGGGGTCGCCGGCGAAACGGAACATCGAGAACGCGATGATGCCGACGGCGAACATGACGCCGATGGCCTGAACGGCGCGGCGAAGCGTGAAAGCGAGCATGCCTTCCACTTTCCTTGGGTGTGCGTACGGCCGACGTCCTTGTCAGCCGGAAGAGGATTGGTCCCGGAAGCCTGACGCTGCCGGGACCTCGTGTTCAAATAACGCTATTCCTTCTTGGTCGCCCAGTGGAACATGACGAGATTGTCGGCGCGCTGCGGCAGGTTGACCTTCTTCGATACGCCCCAGGCCAGCGCCTGCTGGTGCAGCGGGATGTAGGACCAGTCCTTGATGCCGATCTCGTAGGCCTCCTTGATCAGCTGGTTGCGCTTCTCGGTGTCGGTTTCGACCAGCACCTTGTCGGTGAGGGCGTCGAACTCCTTGTTGCAGTAACCGCCGAGATTGGCCTCGCCGCGCGAGGATTTCGCATCGTCGCGGCAGCCCATGATGTCGTAGAGCACGTTGTGGGAGTCCATCGTGCTCGGGGTCCAGCCCAGCAGGTAGAACGAGGTCTGGTAGCCGCCCTGCTTGAGCACCTTGGCGAAGTACTGCGCCTTCGGCTGCGCCAGCAGGTTGATCTTGACGCCGATGCGAGCAAGCATGCCGACCACGGCCTGGCAGATCGCGGCGTCGTTGACGTAGCGGTCGTTCGGGCAGTCCATGGTGACCTCGAAGCCGTCGGGATAGCCGGCCTCGGTCAGCAGCTTCTTGGCTCCATCAGGATCGAATTTCGGCCGCGTGAAGCTCTTGGACAGAGCGAACAGCTCCGGCGCGATCATCAGCGCCGACGGCGTCGACAGCCCGCGCATGACGCGCGTCTTGATCAGCTCGATGTCGATCGCCTTGTAGAAGGCCTCGCGGACACGGGCGTCCTTGAACGGGTTCTTGCCCTTGATGTTGGAGTAGAGCAGCTCATCGCGCATCTGGTCGAAGCCGATGAAGATGGTGCGCAGCTCCGGCCCCTTCAGCACCTGGGCATTCGGGCTGGAGTCGACGCGGGAGATGTCCTGGATCGGAACCGGCTCGATGACGTCGACTTCGCCCGAGAGCAGGGCGGCGACGCGGGTGGCGTCGGAGGAGATCGGGGTGAAGATGATCTCCTTCAGATTGCCTTCAACCTTGCCCCAGTAGTTGGGATTGGCCTTGAACACCGTCTTCACACCGGGCTGATGGCTCTCGATGATGAAGGGACCGGTGCCGTTCTCATGGAGCGAGGCGTAGCTCGGCGTGGTCGCCGCCACCGGCGTCGGATCGACGACGTTGTTCTCCTCGGCCCATTTCTTGTCCATGATGTACCAGACATCCCACGAGTTAAGCAGGATGGGATTGGGCGAGGGCAGGACGAAATCGACGGTGTAGTCGTCGACCTTGACCACCTTGACGTCGGGCGCAAGGCGGGTCTGCATGTTCGACCCCTTCTTGCGGACGCGATCGGCGGAGAACACCACGTCGTCGGCGGTGAATGGATCGCCGTTGTGGAACTTCACGCCCTTGCGCAAATGGAAGCGCCAGCGGGTCGGCTCCGGAGTTTCCCAGCTTTCTGCCAGCGCCGGGATGATCTTGAGGTCCTTGTCGCGCGCGGTGAGGCCTTGATAGACGTGCCCGAGATGGGCGTGGGTGGTGCTCTCGTTGAGCGTATAGGGATCGAGCGACTTCAGGTCACCCTGGTTGGCATAACGCAGCGTCTGGCTCGACGCCGGCGAGACCGCCAACGCAAGCGTACCGGCGAGCGTCGCCGCAAACAGACTTCGACCGACTGACATTCTTGACCCTCTCCACATGCCACGCCGGTGATTTTTGATTGTTCGGCGGGGCTGACTGATCCATGTTGCCCAGAGTTCACGACCCGTGCAAGCGCCATTCCAGCAAGGAACGCGCCAAGTTGCACCGCTGTGCAGCAATGCTGCCCGGCAATCTAGGGGAGGCCGGCGCGCGAACGACATTCGACTTTCGACCTGTGAAGTCTCCGGAAGCAGGGACATGGGCCCTGCCGGCCCCGGGCATTTCAGTCGTCCGCTGCGGTCGCGGCCGGGCGATTTGATTGACCATACCCGTCGATTGCGGAAGCCGGTCCCGGCGGCTTCCCCTCAGGTCGCTTGCGTTGCACACCGTGTCGCGGTGATACTACCAGCAGGCCGCTCGAATCTCATCCGGAGGGGACATGAAGGTTAACATCGAAATCGACTGCACCCCCCTCGAGGCCCGCCAATTCTTCGGATTGCCCGACGTGGCGCCGATGCAGACGGCGGTGATGGACAAGCTGCAGCAGCAGGTCCTCAGCAATATCGAGAAGGTCTCGCCGGAGTCGCTGATCCAGAGCTGGTTCACCTTCGATCCCAAGATCGCCGAGCGGTTTCAGGACATGTTCGTCACCATGGCTGGTCTCGGCAGCCCGCGCAGCAGCGACAAGAAGAAATAGTGCAGTCCGGGCGGGACGGAGCGCAGGATCCAGGTCGGCTTCGTCCGCCGGCTCTCGGCCTGCTGCTGGCCGAAGCCCGTGGACTGTTCGAGTTCAACGCGAGCCTGCTGCTCTCGCCGCTCCTGATGCGTGCGCCCAAAGGCGACGGCCATCCGGTGCTGGCGCTGCCGGGCTTTCTCGCCAGCGATCTTTCGATGGCGCCGCTGCGGCGCTATCTCAGTGAGCTCGGCTACGAGGCACATGCCTGGCGGATGGGTCGCAATCTCGGCGGGCTGGAGCGGATGCGGGAGGCATTGCGCACGCGTCTCGCCGAAATCCATGCCGCGACCGGGCGCAAGGTCAGCCTGGTCGGATGGAGTCTCGGCGGCGTCTATGCCCGCGATCTCGCGCTTCGGGCGCCCGACATGGTCCGCTACGTCGTCACGCTCGGCAGCCCTTTTGCCAACGACGTGCGCGCGACCAACGCCACGCGGCTCTACGAAGCGCTGTCCGGCGAGCGGGTCGAGGATTTCGCGGAAGCGCGCGAAGCGATCGCCGGCGAACTGCCGGTGCCGGCGACGTCGATCTATTCGCGCGCCGACGGTGTCGTGAACTGGCGGACGTGCCTGTTGCATCCCTCCGACCGCGCCGAGAACATCGAGGTGCACCTGGCGAGCCATATCGGGCTCGGCGTGAACCCCGCGGTGCTGTGGGCCGTGGCGGACCGCCTGGCGCAACCGGAGGGAGAGTTCTGGCCATTTGACCGGGCGGGGCCCTTTGCCATTGCATATGCCCCGCCGGAGCGGGCAGTATCGGCCTGACGAGAAGCGCCGCCAAGGCGCCCGTCGATTATTCGGGAGGGAACTATGGCTGACGGTAAGAAGCTGTCGTCGCTGGACGCGTCGTTTCTGTATCTGGAAACGCCTGAGATGCCGATGCATGTCGGGAGCATGGCGATCTTCCGCCTGCCCGACGACTACAAGGGCGACTTCTTCGAAGACTTCAAGGCGATGATCGTCTCGCGCCTGCACATCGCGCCGATCCTGAAAGCACGGCTGGAGAAGGCGCCGCTCGACATCGACCATCCCTCCTGGGTCGAGGACGACCAGTTCGATATCGACCGTCACATCTTCCGCGCCAGCCTGCCGCAGCCGCGCGACCGCGCCACGCTCGAGCGCATCGTTGGCTGGATGCATGCCAAGCTGCTCAACCGCGCCCGCCCGCTCTGGGAGTTCTACGTGTTCGAGGGCATGAAGGACAACGAGGTCGGGCTCTATTCCAAGATGCACCATGCCGCGATCGACGGCGGCGCCGGTGCGGCGCTGACCAACATGATCTACGATATCTCGCCGATCCCGCGGCAGGTCGAGCCGCCGACGGGCGGAGTCAAGCCCGGCCAGGAGCCGCGCGACATCGCCGCGAACCTGCTCGATTCCTACCAGCAGCTGTTCAGCCAGCCGCTCGATGCCTCGCAAGCGGCGAAGAACCTGCAGCTGCCGCGCACCGGCAAGAGCGACATCGGCTCGATCCTGTTCGACAACGCGATGTACCAGATCGAGAGCGCGGTGCGCTTCGCCGGCAACATCCCGACCGTGCTCAAGAGCGTGTCCGATGTGCTCGGCAAGGTCGCCGATCCCAAATCGCGCGAGAGCCTCGCCAGCATGGTGTCGCCGCCGACCATGCTCAACAAGACGATCTCGTCGGAACGCAGCTTTGCCGGCGTGTCGATCTCGCTGTCGCGGGCGAAGGCGCTGGCCAAGCAGGCTGGCGGCAAGCTCAACGACGTCGTGCTGGCACTCGCCTCCGGCGTGGTCCGCCGCTATCTGCAGCAATATGGCACGTTGCCGGCGAAATCCCTGACCGCCGCGGTGCCGATCTCACTGCGCGAGGAGGGCAACACCGAGGCCAACAACCAGGTGTTCGGCATGATCTGCGCGATCGCGACCAACATCGACGATCCCAAGGCGCGGCTGGAGGCGATCATCGCGCAATCGACCAAGTCCAAGGAGATGTCGCATCCGCTGCGCGCGCTGATGCCCCAGGTCTCCAACATCTCGATGCTGGGCGCGCCGATCATGGTGCAGATCCTGGCGCTGCTCTACAGCCGCTCGAATCTCTCCGACGTGCTGCCGCCGGCCGCCAACATCACCGTGTCCAACGTGCCCGGGCCGCGGCAGACGCTCTACGCCGCCGGCGCCGAGCTCTTGCACATCTTCCCGGTGTCGATCTCGACGCATGGACAGGCGCTCAACATCACCGTGCAGAGCTATCGCGACCAGCTCGATTTCGGCTTCATCGTCGGCGCCAACATCATTCCGCACGTGCAGGTGATGTGCGACATGCTGCCCGAGGAGTTCGCCGCGCTGGAGGCGGCCTATGCGCCGCCGTCGGCGGACATCAAGGGTGCTGCCGAGTAGGAGTGTTGCAATGATTGAAATGCCGCCGCTCAAGTTCGCGCAGACGAACGGAATCCGCATGGGCTATTACGAAGCGGGCCCGGCCGACGACAAGCCGCCGGTGGTTCTGTGCCACGGCTGGCCCGAGCTCGCCTTCTCCTGGCGCCACCAGATCAAGGCGCTCGGCGAAGCCGGTATCCGCGTGATCGCGCCCGACCAGCGCGGCTATGGCGCGAGCGACCGGCCCGAGCCGGTCGAGGACTACGACATGGAGCATCTGACCGGCGATCTCGTCGGGCTGCTCGATCACCTCGGAATCGACAAGGCGATCTTCGTCGGCCACGACTGGGGCGGCTTCGTGGTCTGGCAGATGCCGCTGCGGCATCCCACGCGCGTCGCCGGCGTCGTCGGCGTCAACACCCCGCACTGGGATCGCGCGCCGATCGACCCGATCGCGCTGTTCCGCCAGCGTTTTGGCGACCAGATGTACATCGTCCAGTTCCAGGATCCCGCGCGCGAGCCGGACAGGATTTTCGGCAGTCGCGTCGAACAGACGTTTGATGCCTTCATGCGCAAGCCGGCCGCGCGCCCTCCGGGTGCGCCCGAGGAACAGCCGATTGCCGGCATTGGTGCTTCGCCCCGCATCAACCTGGCGTTCCCGCAGATGATCGCGAATTACGACGCCAGACATGATCCGCGCACGCCGATCCTGTCGGCGGAGGAAAAGAAGGTGTTCGTCGACACGTTCTCGGAAACCGGCTTCACGGGCGGCATCAACTGGTATCGCAACTTCAGCCGCAATTGGGAGCGCGCGAAGGGGCTGGATCATCACATCCACGTGCCGTCATTGATGATCATGGCCGAGAACGACGCGGTGCTGCCGCCATCTGCGGCCGACGGGATGGAAAAGCTGATCGCCGACCTCGAGAAGTACCTGGTGAAGGACAGCGGCCATTGGACGCAGCAGGAGAAGCCGGAAGAGGTCAGCGCCAAGCTGATCGAATGGCGTAGAAGGCGGTTTGGCTAGCTCGTCATTGCGAGCGAAGCGAAGCAATCCAGGAATGCGTCCGCGGAGACACTCTGGATTGCTTCGTCGCAAGGGCTCCTCGCAATGACGACGTTGAATATCGAGGCAGGGGGGAAGCGCATTTAATGTCGTCATCCAAGAATCGACTGGACCCGATCCCGCAGCCGCCGACCAAGCCGGTGGTCGGCAATATGCTGTCGCTGGATTCGGCGGCGCCCGTGCAGCACCTGACGCGGCTCGCCAAGGAGCTCGGTCCGATCTTCTGGCTCGACATGATGGGCTCGCCGATCGTCGTCGTCTCCGGCCACGATCTCGTCGACGAGCTCTCTGACGAGAAGCGTTTCGACAAGACGGTGCGCGGCGCGCTGCGGCGCGTGCGTGCGGTCGGCGGCGACGGCCTGTTCACCGCGGATACCAGGGAGCCGAACTGGAGCAAGGCGCACAACATCCTGCTGCAGCCGTTCGGCAACCGCGCCATGCAGTCCTATCACCCGAGCATGGTCGACATCGCCGAGCAGCTCGTCCAGAAATGGGAGCGGCTCAACGCCGACGACGAGATCGACGTCGTCCATGACATGACCGCGTTGACGCTGGATACGATCGGCCTGTGCGGCTTCGACTATCGCTTCAATTCGTTCTACCGGCGCGACTACCATCCCTTCGTCGAGTCCCTGGTGCGTTCGCTCGAAACCATCATGATGACGCGGGGCCTCCCGTTCGAGCAGCTCTGGATGCAGAAGCGGCGCAAGACGCTCGCGGAAGACGTCGCCTTCATGAACAAGATGGTCGACGAGATCATCGCCGAGCGCCGCAAGAGCGCGGAGGGGATCGACGACAAGAAGGACATGCTCGCCGCGATGATGACCGGCGTTGACCGTTCGACCGGCGAGCAGCTCGACGACGTCAACATCCGCTACCAGATCAACACCTTCCTGATCGCGGGGCACGAGACCACCAGCGGCCTGTTGTCCTACACGCTGTATGCACTGCTCAAGCATCCGGACATTCTCAAGAAGGCCTATGACGAGGTCGACCGCGTCTTCGGCCCCGACGTCAATGCGAAGCCGACCTACCAGCAGGTGACTCAGCTCACCTACATCACGCAGATCCTCAAAGAGGCGCTGCGGTTGTGGCCGCCCGCGCCGGCCTATGGCATCTCGCCGCTGCAGGACGAGACCATCGGCGGCGGCAAGTACAAGCTCAGGAAGGGCACTTTCGTCACCATCCTGGTGACGGCGCTGCATCGTGACCCCAGTGTTTGGGGTCCCAACCCCGACGCCTTCGATCCCGAGAATTTCAGCCGCGAGGCGGAAGCGAAACGGCCGATCAATGCCTGGAAGCCGTTCGGCAACGGCCAGCGCGCCTGCATCGGCCGCGGCTTTGCCATGCACGAGGCAGCGCTCGCGCTCGGCATGATCCTGCAGCGCTTCAAGCTGATCGACCACCAGCGCTACCAGATGCACCTGAAGGAAACGCTGACGATGAAGCCGGAGGGCTTCAAGATCAAGGTGCGTCCGCGCTCCGATCGCGAGCGCGGCGCCTATGGCGGACCTGTCGCAGCGGCGACGGCGCCGAAGACGCAGCGCCAGCCCACCACGCGGCCCGGCCACAACACGCCGATGCTGGTGCTCTACGGCTCCAATCTCGGCACCGCCGAGGAGCTCGCGACGCGCATGGCGGACCTCGCGGAGATCAACGGCTTTGCCGTGCATCTCGGCCCGCTCGACGACTATGTCGGCAAGCTGCCGCAGGAGGGCGGCGTGCTGATCATCTGCGCCTCCTATAACGGCGCGCCACCCGACAATGCGACGCAGTTCGTCAAATGGCTTGGCGACGACCTGCCGAAGGAGGCCTTCGCCGGTGTGCGCTACGCCGTGTTCGGCTGCGGCAACAGCGACTGGGCGGCGACCTATCAATCGGTGCCGCGCTTTATCGACGAGCAATTGTCGAAGCACGGCGCCCGCGCGGTCTATCCGCGCGGCGAGGGCGATGCGCGCAGCGATCTCGACGGCCAGTTCCAGAAATGGTTCCCGGCGGCGGCCCAGGTCGCGACCAAGGAATTCGGCATCGACTGGAATTTCACCCGCACGGCGGAGGACGATCCGCTCTATGCGATCGAGCCGGTCGCGGTCACGGCCGTCAACACGATCGTCGCCCAGGGCGGCGCGGTGGCGATGAAGGTGCTCGTCAACGACGAGCTCCAGAACAAGAGCGGCCCCACTCCCTCGGAGCGTTCGACGCGCCACATCGAGGTGCAGCTGCCGTCCAACATCACCTACCGCGTCGGCGATCATTTGAGCGTCGTCCCGCGCAACGATCCGACGCTGGTGGATTCGGTCGCCCGCCGTTTCGGCTTCCTGCCGGCCGACCAGATCAGGCTGCAGGTCGCCGAAGGCCGGCGCGCGCAATTGCCGGTGGGGGATGCCGTTTCGGTCGGACGCCTGCTCAGCGAGTTCGTGGAACTGCAGCAGGTCGCGACCCGCAAGCAGATCCAGATCATGGCCGATCACACCCGCTGCCCCGTCACCAAGCCGAAGCTGCTGGGCTTTGTCGGCGAGGAGCCTGAAACGCTCGAGCGGTACCGCACCGAGATTTTGTCCAGGCGCAAATCCGTGTTCGACCTGCTGCTGGAATATCCGGCCTGCGAATTGCCGTTCCACGCTTATCTGGAAATGCTCTCTCTGCTGGCGCCGCGCTATTACTCGATCTCGTCCTCGCCGTCGGTCGACCCGGTGCGATGCAGCGTCACGGTCGGCGTGGTCGCGGGGCCGGCCGCGTCCGGGCGCGGTGTCTACAAAGGCATCTGCTCGAACTATCTCGCCAATCGCCGCGCGGGCGATACGATCTATGCCACCGTGCGCGAGACCAAGGCGGGCTTCCGGCTGCCGGATGATTCCTCCGTGCCGATCATCATGATAGGCCCCGGCACCGGACTTGCGCCGTTCCGCGGCTTCCTCCAGGAGCGCGCGGCGCGCAAGGCGAAAGGGACCACGCTCGGCCCGGCCATGCTGTTCTTCGGCTGCCGCCATCCCGATCAGGATTTTCTCTATGCGGACGAGCTGAAAGCACTGGCGGGCGCCGGCATCACCGAGCTGTTCACCGCATTCTCGCGCGCGGACGGACCGAAGACCTATGTGCAGCACGTGCTCGCCGCGCAGAAGGACCGGGTGTGGCCGCTGATCGAGCGGGGCGCGATCATCTATGTCTGCGGCGATGGTGGAAAAATGGAGCCCGACGTGAAGGCCGCGCTGGTCGCGATCCATGGCGAGAAGAGCGGCAGCGATGCCGTCGCCGGCGCCCGGTGGATCGAGGAGATGGGCACGAAGAATCGCTATGTGCTCGACGTCTGGGCGGGTGGGTGATTGTTCGTCCGATCGTGCTAAAGCATTCCCATGATTCCCTGGGAAAAGATCGACACCGCCAAGATCCCCGGCTCCGACGAAGAGCTCCGCCTGATGCGGCGGGGCAAGGAGTTCTCGATCAAGCTCGGCAGCAACGAGCTGATGAACAACCGCCTGTCGGGCTCGGAGGCGGCGCTGGCGACGCTCGCGGCAAAGCAGATCGAGAAGGTCGCTAAGCCCGTCATCCTCATCGGCGGCCTCGGCATGGGCTTTACGCTGCGCGCGGCGCTGGCCGTGCTCGGGCCTAAGGCGAAGATCGTGGTCTCTGAGCTGGTCCCGTCGGTCGTCGCCTGGGCGCGAGGGCCGATGGCGGAAGTCTTCGGCGAGAGCCTCGATGATGCCAGGGTGAGCATCCGCGAAATCGATGTCGGCGAGATCATCCGGGCGCAGCGGTCGGCGTTCGACGCCATTCTGCTCGACGTCGACAACGGACCGGAGGGGCTGACCCGGAAGGGCAATGATACGCTTTATAATGCGAGCGGGTTGACGGCGGCCAAGACTGCGCTGCGGCCGGGCGGCGTGCTCGCTGTCTGGTCGTCAGGACCCAATCCGGCATTCACCAGGCGCCTTCGGACCGCCGGCTTCGATGTGAACGAAGTCAACGTCCGCGCCACCGGAAGGGGCGGCGGCGCGCGCCATGTGATCTGGATGGCAAGGAAGGGTTAGGCGCCCTGAAAATCGTAGGGTGGGCAAAGCGAAGCGTGCCCACCATTTGCATCGATTTGATGGATGGTGGGCACGGCGCGCGAAGGGTGCGCCTTTGCCCACCCTACGCGGCTGCGATATCAGAACATCGTGTTGCCGTTCGCCGGATTTTCAGGAATCTCCTGAACGACGTCCCAGTGCTCGACGATCTTGCCGTTCTCCAGCTTGAAGATGTCGACGATCGCGCGGCCCCTGGCGCCGGGCTCGCGAACGGAGTGGACGTGCAGGATGACGTAGTCGCCGTCCACGAAGCTGCGCTTGATCTCGCTGTGCGAGTTCGGAAACTTTTCACGGAGGAAGCCGATGAACTTCCGGAAGCCGTCCGGGCCATCGGCGGCATTTGGATTGTGCTGCACATAGCGGTTGCCGATATAGGCGATGGCTGCATCGGCGTCCTTCTGGTTGAGGCCCTTCTCGTAGAAGGCGAGCACAGCAGTGCGATTGGCTTCTTCCTGCGCGCTGCCGGCGATTGCGGCGCCGTTGCCGAGGAACAGCATGACAATGGAAGCCGCAATCATGGCGACCGGGCGGACGATGAGATGCATGTGAGCTCCGAGAGGCCGTAGCCTCTTTTGTGATCGAGGGAGGCCTCTATAGCTTTCGTGCCGGCTTCCGTTAAGACAGTCACCGGCAGCTCACATGGTCACCGCGGAGAGACCGCCCGCGAGTCTACGCCGCCCGCGCCGCTGCGCCACGCGCGTGCTTGTCGATGGCGCCGATGATCTCCGGCCAGAAGCGCATCGGCAGCGCGTGGCCCATGCCCGGGATCATCAACAGCTTTGCGTTCGGAATTGACGCCGCCGTGTCCTTGCCGCCTTCGGGATGGACCAGCGGATCGACGGTGCCGTGAATGACGAGCGTCGGCGCCTTCACGGTATGCAGCCGCTCCTTGCGGCTGCCGGAGGCAAGCACGGCGCGAAGCTGGCGGCCGACGCCGGCCGGATTGAGCCCGCGCGCGAACACGCGCTCGGCACGGTCAGGGTCGAGCGCTTCCTCTTCCGGAAAGGAGCCTGCGCGCAGCACCTTCCAGGTCTGGCCGAAGCGGACCATGAACTCCTCCTTGCTGCGCGGCGGCGGCGCCATCAGCATCGCCGCGGCCTCACGTGTCGGCGGCGGTATGCGCGGGTTGCCCGTGGTCGACATGATCGAGGTCAGCGAGCGCACGCGCTGCGGAAACGACAGCGTCACCTCCTGCGCGATCATGCCGCCCATGGACGCCCCGACCAGATGCGCCGACTTGATGCCGAGCGCATCCATCAGACCGACCGTGTCCTTGGCCATGTCGATCAGCTTGTAGGTTGCGGCCACGGGAATCCGCAGGAAGCGGAGCTTCAGCAGCTCGAGCGGCGTCAGGCGCTTGCCGCCGGTGAGATGGCTCGACTTGCCGATGTCGCGATTGTCGAAGCGGATCACGCGGAAGCCGTGCGTGGCGAGCTGCTCGCAGAACGCATCGTCCCAATGGATCATCTGCGCGCCCAGACCCATGATGAGCAGCAGCGGCTCGGCGTTGTCGTTCCCGAAGATCTCGTAACAGATGTCGATGCCGTTGGCGCGGACGGTCTGGGGCGGCTGATGGGCGGTCACGGGTCCCTCCTGCTGATCGCTGCTGTATCGCACGGTTTGCCGCCGCAAAGAAGCGCATGCGCGACGACGCGTCCGCTGCTTGCCGGTTGACCGGCCCCGCGCAACGGTGTGGTATGGCGAAAAAGAAGGGCATCGCAGCTCTCGATACCAGGAGGACGCCGATGACCGACAAGACCAATGACCCCGTCGCCATGTGGCAGAAGATGATGGGTGAGATGGAGAAGGGGTTCAATTCCTTCGCCAATCAGGCCATGTCGTCGCCAGAGTTTTCTCAAGCGCTGAACCGGGCGGGCGGCGTTGCTGCAGGTGCTCAGAAGCAGCTCGGCGAGCTCATGGAGAAATATCTCGTCACGATGAATCTGCCGAGCCGCGAGCAGGTGACGGCGCTCGCGGAACGGCTGCAATCCATTGAAGGCCAGATCGGCGAGATGAAGTCGATGCTGAGCCAGATCGCGGCAAGTTCCGGAATCTCGCAAAGCTTCGATGCTGCGCCGCGGCCGCCGCGGACGAAACGTCCGCCCTCCGAAAACGGAGGACAGACATGAACGCGCCGGCGGCACTTGATTTCGCGTCCATCCCTGAGCGCATCCAGTCCGAGGTGCAGCGCGCGATCCGGCGCAGCATCAAGGGCGTCGAATATTTCTCGACCTCGGGCCCTTCGCTCGGCTCGACGCCGAAGGACGTGCTGCATTCGCGCGGCACCATGAGCCTCTATCACTATCGTCCGATGTCGGACGAGATCTACCGCGTGCCGGTGCTGATCGTGATGGCCACCACCAACCGCGGCTACATTCTCGACCTCGTGCCCGGCCAGAGCTTCATCGAGTTCCTGCTGAAGCGCGGCTACGACGTCTACATGCTCGATTGGAGCGCGCCGCGGCCGGAGGAGAAGAGCCTGCGGATGGAGGACTACGTCCTCGACTTCATCCCGGATTGCGTCCGCCGCGTGCAGCAGGATTCGGGCGAGAAGGACGTTTCCGTCATCGGCTATTGCTTCGGCGGCGTGCTGTCGCTGCTCTACGGCTCGATCCACCAGGACGGGCCGATGAAGAACCTGATCTGCTTCACCACGCCGATCGATTTCCGCGAGATGAAGCTGTTCTCGAATTTCTCCGACCGCCGCTATTTCGACGTCGACCACCTCGTCGACAGCGTCGGCAACGTGCCGCCGGAGATGATCCTGTCCTCGTTCGAGATGCTGCGGCCGGCCTCGCGCACGGTGAGCCAGATCCAGCTCTGGGAGAACATCTGGAACGACGAATTCGTGAAGTCGTACCGGATGTTCGACCGCTGGGCGACCGACACGCTGCCGCTGGCCGGCGAGTATTTCCGCGCCATCACCAAGGACCTGATGTGGGACAACAAGCTGTTCAACGGCACCATGTCGGTCGGCGGCCGTGCGGCCAGGCTCGAGAACATCAAGGTGCCGATCTTGCACGCGGTCGCCGAGCACGACCACATCGTGCCCTATGACGCCGCAAAGCACCTGATCGCCAAGATCGGGTCGGCGGACAAGGAAGAGGTGATGTTGAAGGGCGGTCACGTCTCGCTTGTCGCCGGCGCCAATGCTGTGAAGCGGCTGTGGCCGAAACTGGATTCCTGGCTGGGGAAGAGATCGACATGAGCGAGCAGCGTTCCTATCCGCGCCACGTCAAGACCGACGCCGGCGATATCGAGATCCGTTTGATGTCGCCCGCGGACGAGGCCGCCGTGCTGGCGTTCGGCAAGGGCCTGCCGACCCATGACCTGTTGTTCCTGCCGCGCAACATCAGCGAGCCCAAGGTGCTGTCGGCCTGGGTCAAGGAGATCGAGCGGGGTGCGATCACGAGCCTGCTCGCGGTCAGGGACGGCAAGGTCGTCGGCTGCGGCACGCTGGTGCGCGATCCCCACTCCTGGTCGCCCCATGTCGGCGAGATCCGGATGGTCATTTCGCCTGAGGTCCGCGGCCAGGGCGTGGGCAAGGCGCTGTCGCAGGAGACCTTTGCCCTCGCGCTCGGGGCGGGCCTGGAAAAGCTCTCGGTTCAGATGACCGTCGATCAGCAGGCGGCCATCGCCCTGTTCGAGAGTCTCGGCTTCAAGGCCGAAGCGCTGCTGCGGGATCATGTCCGGGACGTCGACGGCAAGACCCACGACATCGTCGTGCTCGGCCACAACATCGCGCAGGTCCAGGCCCAGATGGAGGCCTACGGGCTGCCAGGCGCGGTCCAGCACTGAGGCGGCCGCCCAGCATTAGGTCCAAATCGGGCCGATCGCGAGGCCAATTGGCTACGGAGGCATCACGATGCCTACCGCTAAGGCTGTTCACGATTTCGTGATATCGCACTGCAATACAAATATTGCATCGCACAATTAACCGTGCCATATAAGCCGTGCCCCGGGCCAATGCGGACGGGGTGAGCCCATAGCTCAACCCAATGAGGATGGAGAGAACCCCATGACCACTGAAACCAACACCGCTTTCGAGGGCTTCAAGGACGCTTTCAAGAACATCCAGAACCTGGAAGTTCCCGAGGCCGCCCGCGAATTCGTCAAGAAGACTGCCAACACCGCCAAGGACCGTGCTGCCGAGGTGTTCGCTGGCTCCGAGCGCGTGACCGCCGCCGTCGAGAACGCGGTGACCGAGTCCGTCACTGAAGCCGGCAAGATCAGCCGCAACATCCAGCAGGCGATCTACGAGGACGCCGAGGCGTTCTTCTCGGGCATCGACAAGCTCGCGTCCGCCAAGTCGTTCAGCGAAGCCGTCGAGATCCAGTCGAGCCTGCTCCGCTCCCGCGGCGAAGCGTTCGTCTCGCGCGCCAAGGCGACCACCGACTATCTCGGCAAGCTCGCCGCCAACGGTGCGAAGTCCGCTCAGGACAACTTCGCCAAGGTCTACAACAAGACCGCCTGATCTGGCCGCCTGAGTAGAAACTGAATTTGAGGCCCGCTTCGGCGGGCCTTTTGTTTTTTGTTTTGCGCCGCCGTCATGGCGAGGAGCGAAGCGAGACTGGATTGCTTCGCTTCGCTCGCAATGACGAGTACTGTGATGCAGTCATGAACGCACCCGTCACCTTCTCCTTCGACACCCCCGGCGATGCCGAACGTGCGGCTGAGCTGCGCCGTGTGAAGGCGCTGGCGACGCTTGTGCTGGTCTCGACGCTTCTGCTCTTCATCGTCGCGAAATGGCTGCTGCCCGTGCATCCCGTGTTCGGCTTCATTGCCGCCTTCGCGGAAGCTGCGACCATCGGTGGCCTCGCCGACTGGTATGCGGTGGTCGCGCTGTTCAAGCGGCCGCTCGGCCTGCCGATCCCACACACCGCGATCATCCAGAGCAACCAGGCCCGCATCGCCGACAAGCTCGGCGAGTTCATCCAGGTGCATTTCCTCGAGGCCGGTCCCGTCGAGGCCAAGCTGAATGAGATCGATTTCGGCTCCTTCGTCTCGGACTGGCTACGCGACCGCAAGCGCAGTGACGATCTGGCGCGTTTCGCGCTGCGTCTGTTGCCGGAGGCCGTGTCCGCGACGGAAAGCTCCGGCCTGATGACCTTCATCATCCGCCGCATGTCCTCGCAGCTCCAGGCGATCGACCTCGCTCCGCTCGCGGCCGGCACGCTGCGCGGCTTCGTTGCGGAGGGGCGGCACCAGATCCTGTTCGACGATCTCTTGCGCGTGATGCACGAGACCTTGAACCAGAAAGAGACGATGGCGATGATCCGCGAGAAGGTGCGCGCGGAGTTGCCGACCCTGCTCAATCTCTATCGCGCCGACAAGTTTCTGGTGAACAAGATCGTCGCCTCCGCCACGGCTTTCTTCAACGAGGTGCGCAGCGATCCCAAGCATCCGTTCCGCGGTGAGTTCGACCGCATGGTGCTGAACTTCGTCGACCGGCTCGGCACCGATCAGGCTTATATCGACCGCATCGACGGCTTGAAGCGCGACCTGCTGGCGCGGCCGGAGCTTGCCGATCTCGCCCGCACCGTCTGGGCCAATACGCGCGCCTTCATCGAGCGCAGCGCGAGCGGCGAGACGCAGGTGCTGCAGCATCATCTCGCCGGCATGTTCGTCTCGGCAGGCGAGGCGCTCGCCGGCGATGCCGAGCTGCGGGGCGAGATCAACAAGGGCCTGGTGACCGTGCTGCGCAGCTTCGTCGCCGATCAGAAGAGCGGCGTCTCCACCTTCATCTCTGACCAGGTCAAGGCGTGGAATATGACGCAGCTGATTTCGCTGATCGAAATCAACATCGGCCGCGACCTGCAATACATCCGCTTCAACGGTTCGCTGATCGGCGGGCTCGCCGGGCTCGCGCTCTACTCCGTAGAATTCCTGCTCCGATGGCTGTGACTTTTGCGTCACGGCCGTTAGCATTAACGCGCGGGCCTATTGTCGGCCATCGTCTCTCCCGCTTGAATATGCGGAACCGGCCGCCTAGCTGATTCATGTTGCGCTGCGGAACGTTCGCGAAGCCGGCGTATTGGAATTCATGCCCATTTGCCGGCATCGCAGCCGGCGCCTTCTCAGGGGAAATCTTGATGACCGCTACTGCCCAGACGCTGCGTCCGCCGTCCCGCACTTTGATGTTTCTGGAAGGGCGCGCGATCCACGAGTTCGGCGCGTTCCTCGGCGCACTGCCGCTGCTGAGCCTCGCGCCGCGCGGGGACGGGCATCCGGTGCTGGTGCTGCCGGGCCTCGTGGCTTCCGATGCGTCCACGCGCGCGCTGCGCTCGTTCCTGACCAGCAAGGGTTATGCGGTGAGCGGCTGGCGCCAGGGCCGCAATTACGGCCTGCGTCCCGGCGTGCAGCACGCGATGGTCGATCTGGTCGAGGAGCTTAGCGACACGCACGGCCGCAAGATCAGCCTGGTCGGCTGGAGCCTCGGCGGCCTCTATGCGCGCCAGCTCGCCAAGATGATGCCCGAGCGTGTGCGCCAGGTCATCACGCTCGGCAGCCCGTTCGCGGGCGATCACCGTTCGACCAATGCCTGGCGGGTCTATGAATGGGCGAGCGGCCGCAAGGCCGACGAGGTCGATCCGCGCTTCGGCGGCGAGCTCGCTGTCCCGCCGCCGGTGCCGACCACCGCCATCTTCAGTCGCACCGACGGCGTCTGCGCCTGGCAGGGCTGCATGGAGAAATCGGGCGCGCAGACCGAGAGCATCGAAATCGAGAGCAGCCATTGCGGCATGGGCCATCATCCCGCCGCGGTCTACGCGGTCGCCGACCGGCTTGCGCAGAAGGAAGGCCAGTGGCGCCCGTTCGACCGCAGCGGCTGGCGCAGCCTGGCCTATCCCGATCCGCATCGGTGAACCTTCGCCTTTCCCCGCACGCGGGGAGAGGCCGGATCGCATCGGAGATGCGATCCGGGTGAGGGGGACTCTCCGCGAGTCCAATTCTCACCGAACGCGCGGAGGCTCCCCCTCATCCCGACCTTCACCCCGCAAGCGGGGAGAAGGAGAAGAGCCGTCGCTGCCGTCCATTGTCGCAGCCGCACCAAACGCGCTATGCCTCGCGCATGGCGCATCCGCTCTCCCGCATCATCGACCAGCTCAAGCGCGAACCGTCGCGCACCGGCTCCATCGTCATCACCGTCTTTGGCGACGCCATCGTGCCGCGCGGTGGCTCCGTGTGGCTGGGGACGCTGCTGGAATTCTTCGAAAGCCTGGACATCGATAGCGGTGTCGTTCGCACCGCGATGTCGCGCCTTGCGGCCGATGGCTGGCTGACGCGCGAAAAGGTCGGTCGCAACAGTTTCTATCGCCTGGCCGACAAGGGCCGGCAGACGTTCGAAGCTGCCACGCGCCACATCTACGATCCGCCGCCATCGGACTGGACCGGGCGCTTCGAGCTGCTGTTGATCGGCAATGGCGAGGACCGCGACGCCTCGCGCGAGGCGCTGCGCAATGCCGGCTTCGGCAGTCCATTGCCGGGGGTCTGGGTCGCACCGTCAGGCGTGCCGGTGCCGGACGAGGCTACGGGCGCGATCCGTCTCGAAGTCTCCGCGGAGGACGACAGCGGCCGCCGCCTGCTCAGCGCGAGCTGGCCGCTGGAGCGCACCGCAGACGCTTATCTGAAGTTCATGAAGACGTTCGAGCCGCTCCGTGCCGCTCTCGCGCGCGGAACAGATCTGTCCGAGGCCGACGCCTTCACCGCGCGCATCCTGCTGATCCACTACTATCGCCGCGTCGTGCTGCGTGATCCGCTGCTGCCCGAAAGCCTGCTGCCGGCGGACTGGCCGGGCAGGGCGGCCCGCGCGCTCTGCGGCGAAATCTATCGCGCGCTGCTTGCTCCGTCCGAGCAATGGCTTGACGGCCATGGAACCAATGAAAAGGGGGCGCTGCCGCCGGCGCGGAAGCTGTTGGAACGGAGGTTTGGCATCTGATTTTTATGTTACAGAAATATCTTGCATGATGTAATTCTTGTTATATATTGCCTCCCAATAAAACGGGAGGACGCGCATGTATACCCAGGCGCTGAACACGGCCGAGACCGATGATCGCGGTCTGGAGGACGCAGGCAAAGCTGCGCAGTTTCAGGCCCGCGTCGATGCGGAGGAACGCATCGAGCCGAACGACTGGATGCCGGCGGCCTATCGCAAGACACTCACCCGCCAGATATCCCAGCACGCGCACTCCGAAATCGTCGGCATGCTGCCCGAGGGCAACTGGATCACGCGCGCGCCGACCTTGCGCCGCAAGGCGGCGCTGCTTGCCAAGGTGCAGGACGAGTGCGGCCACGGGCTCTATCTTTACGCCGCCGCCGAGACGCTCGGCTCCTCGCGCGAGGAGCTCGTCGACGCCATGCTCGCGGGGAAAGCAAAGTATTCCTCGATCTTCAACTATCCGACGCTGACCTGGGCCGACATCGGCACGATCGGCTGGCTGGTCGACGGTGCCGCGATCATGAATCAGATCCCGCTGTGCCGCTGTTCCTACGGGCCCTACGCCCGCGCGATGATCCGCGTCTGCAAGGAGGAGTCCTTCCACCAGCGCCAGGGCTACGAGATCATGCTGACGCTGTGCCGCGGCTCGGACGAGCAGAAGGCGATGGCGCAGGACGCGCTGAATCGCTGGTGGTGGCCGGTGCTGATGATGTTCGGCCCACCGGATGCGACGAGCCAGCACAGCGACACCTCGACGAAGTGGAAGATCAAGCGCTTCTCCAATGACGAGCTGCGCCAGAAGTTCGTCGATGCCACCGTTCCGCAGGCGCAATATCTCGGCCTCACCATTCCAGATCCCGGCATGACGCAGGATGCGGATGGCCACTGGCGCTACAGCGAGATCGACTGGAGCGAGTTCAAGCAGGTGCTCGCCGGGAATGGCCCCTGCAACCGCGATCGCATCGCCGCGCGCCGCAAGGCGCACGAGGAGGGGGCATGGGTGCGCGAAGCCGCCGCCGCTTACGCCGCGAAGCGCGCGCGTCGCCAGACCGCGCAGGCAGCCGAGTAGGGAGATCACGATGGCCACGCCGAACACGCCGCTGTGGGAAGTCTTCATTCGCAGCCGTAACGGGCTCGCGCACAAGCATGTGGGATCGCTGCATGCGAACGACGCGACGATGGCGCTGCAGGCGGCCCGCGACATCTACACCCGTCGCGGCGAAGGCCTGTCGATCTGGGTCGTGCCGTCCACCGCGATCACCGCGAGCGATCCCGCCGAGAAGGGCATGATGTTCGAGCCGGCGGAATCGAAGATCTACCGGCACCCGACGTTCTATGAAGTGCCGGAAGAAGTGGGGCACATGTAGCGCTCTCTCTCCTCATGGTGAGGAGCCGCGAAGCGGCGTCATCGGACGATGCTCCGCATCGCCGAACGAACCATGAAGGCCCGTGACTCGTGGCCCATCCTTCGAGACGGCGCTTCGCGCGCCTCCTCAGGATGAGGTCGGAACAAGTGGGAAGATGGATAGGACAGATGCCGGTCGCCAACATTCAGGTCTCCGAAACGCCGCTGGTGTTCTACGCGCTGCGCCGCGCCGACGATGCGCTGATCCTCGGTCACAGGCTGTCCGAATGGTGCGGGCACGCGCCGATGCTGGAAGAGGACATGGCGCTCTCCAACATCGCGCTCGACCTGATCGGCCAGGCGCGCGAGCTCTATAGCTACGCGGCCAAGGCCGAAGGCAAGGACAATGACGAGGACAAGCTCGCTTATCTGCGCGATGTCAGACAGTACCGCAATCTGCTGCTGGTCGAGCAGCCCAACGGCGACTTTGCCCAGACCCTGGTGCGCCAGTTCTTCTATTCCGCTTTTGCCGACCTCTACTGGCGCGCGATGATGACATCGCGCGATGCGACGCTGGCGGCCATTGCCGCCAAGTCGGAGAAGGAGAGCGCCTATCACCTGCGTCACGCTTCGGAATGGATCATCCGGCTCGGCGACGGCACGGACGAAAGCCATCGACGCGCCCAGGCCGCGATCGATCATTTCTGGGCCTTTACCGGCGAGATGTTTGCCGTCGACGACGGCGAGCGCGCCCTGATCCATGCCGGCATTGCCATCGATCCCGGCACCTTGCGCGGTCGCTGGCTGACGACGCTCTCGGATGTCACCCGTGAAGCAACGCTCACGTTGCCGCAGAACGACTGGATGCAGCAGGGCGGCCGCTCCGGTCGCCACAGCGAGCATCTCGGTCATCTCCTGTCCGAGCTGCAGTCGATGCAGCGCACATTTCCGGGGCAGGCATGGTGACGGTGCTGGACCACGACAGCGAGCTGCGCCGGCGCGCCTGGGATGCCGCCGCGAGCGTGGTCGATCCGGAAATCCCGGTGTTGAGCATTGCCGATCTCGGAGTGCTCCGTGATGTCGTGCTCGACGGCGAACATGTCGAAGTCGCGATCACGCCGACCTATTCGGGCTGCCCGGCCATGAACATGATCGCGCTCGAAATCGAGATTGCGCTGGAGCGGGCCGGTTTTCGTCAGCCAAAGGTGCGAACCGTGCTGTCACCGGCCTGGACCACGGACTGGATGAGCGAGGAGGGGCGCGAGAAGCTGCGCGCCTACGGCATCGCGCCGCCGCAGGCCTCGGGCTCGCGCCGCGCGCTATTCGGCGAGCAGGCCGTCGTTTGCCCGCAATGCGGCTCGGACAAGACCGAGCTGCTGTCCGAATTCGGCTCGACCTCCTGCAAAGCGCTGTGGCGCTGCCAGACCTGTCGCGAACCTTTTGATTATTTCAAGTGTCATTGAGAGACGCACGATGCCAACCCTGTCGTCATTGCGAGGAGCTCTTGCGATGAAGCAATCCAGACTGCTTCCGCGGAAAGACTCTGGATTGCTTCGCGGAGCCTGTCGTCGGGCCGCGCTTTGCGCGGACCCGGTGGCTCGCAATGACGACGGAGAGACCGAACGAGGACGCCTGTAATGTCCGCAGCCGCACCGCGCTTCCACCGTCTGGCCGTCAGCGACCTCCGCCGCGAGGCGTCCGATGCCGTGTCGATGACCTTCACCATTCCCGGCGAGCTTGCCGGCGACTACGCCTTCACGCCCGGACAGTACCTGACGCTCCGCACCATGCTCGACGGCGAAGAGGTGCGTCGCTCCTATTCGATCTGCTCCGGCCCTGACGACGGCGAGATCCGCATCGCCGTGAAAAAGGTCGACGGCGGTGCGTTTTCGAATTGGGCGGCGGACGAATTGAAATGCGGCGACGAGCTCGACGTGATGACGCCGACCGGACGCTTCGGCGCGGTCCCGCCGGCAGATCGCGCGCGGATCCACGTCGGCTTCGCCGCGGGCTCCGGTATCACGCCGATCCTGTCGATCGTGAAGGGCATCCTCGCGCGCGAGCGGGACAGCCGCTTCTTCCTGTTCTACGGCAACCGCACCACCGACAACATCATGTTCCTCGAAGCACTCGAGGAGCTCAAGGATCGCTTCATCGATCGCCTCTCGATCTTCCACGTCATCTCCGGCGAGGAGCAGGACATTCCGATCCTGCATGGCCGGCTCGACGGCGACAAGGTGAGGGTCTTGCTGCGCTCGCTTGTGCCGGCGGGAAGCGTCGATCACATTTTCGTCTGCGGTCCCCTTGGCATGAGCGAGGAGATCGAGGTGACCTGCCGCGATCTCGGCATTGCTGACGAGCGTATTCACGTCGAGCGCTTCGTCTCCGAATTCGGCGGCAAGCCGCGGCCGAAGAAGGCCGTTGCGCCCGACGCGCCGCCGAAGGCGATCGCCTCGCTGATCATCGACGGCAAACGCCGCGACGTGCCGGTCGCCGAGGACGAGGCCATTCTCGATGCCGCGCTGCGCGCCGGCGTCGATCTGCCCTTCGCCTGCAAGGGCGGCATGTGCTCGACCTGCCGCGCCAAGCTGGTCGAGGGCGAGGCGCCGATGGACATCAACTATTCGCTGGAACCGTGGGAGCTCAAGGCCGGTTTTGTTCTCACCTGTCAGGCCAAGCCGTCCACGGAGCGGGTCGTCGTCGATTACGACCATGTTTGACAGTGTGGGCCAACCAGCAGAACATTGCGTGCAAACAGCCGGGAGAAGCGCGTGAACGTCAAAGCCGCCCTGTCACCTGAGGATGTTGCCCGCGCCTGCGCTCAGGCGATGTGGGCCGAGGACGATGCTTCCAAAGGTCTCGGCATGGAGATCGTCGAGATCGGCCCCGGTTATGCGACGCTTGCGATGACGGTGCGGCCGGACATGGTCAATGGCCAGCGCATCGCCCATGGCGGCTTCATCTTCACCCTCGCCGATTCCGCCTTCGCCTTTGCCTGCAACTCGCACAACGAGCGCGTCGTGGCCGCGCAGGGACAGATCACCTTCATCAAGCCGGGAAAGCTCGGCGACCGGCTCGTCGCGAAGGCGGGTGAGGTGACTCGAGGTGGACGCTCCGGCATCTACGACGTGCGCGTCACCGTTGGCGACACTGTCATCGCCGAATTCCGCGGGCATTCGCGTGTCATTCCCGGCACGTGGCTGCCGGCGCAAGATCAATAAGACCAAATAAGAAAAAACAAACCAATGTGGGGAAACGAGAATGGCTCTGACGAGGCGCAAGGAAGGTGCCAGCAGCTATAGTGCCGAGATGGATGCGCATGAGCGCGCATCGCGCGACGAGCTCATGGCGCTGCAGACGCAGCGGCTGGCCTGGTCGCTGAAGCACGCCTACGACAACGTCGCGCATTACCGCAAGGCGTTCGACAAGGCCGGCGTGCATCCGTCCGATTTTCGCGAACTCTCCGATCTCGCAAAATTTCCGTTCACGGTGAAGACGGACCTGCGCGACAACTACCCCTTCAACATGTTTGCCGTGCCGCGCGAGAAGCTGGTGCGGGTGCATGCCTCTTCCGGCACGACCGGCAAGCCGATCGTGGTCGGCTACACCCAACGTGACATCGACACCTGGTCGGAGGTGATGGCGCGCTCCATCCGCGCCGCCGGCGGCCGCACCGGCATGATCATCCACAATGCCTACGGCTACGGGCTCTTCACCGGCGGATTGGGGGTGCACTACGGCGCCGAAAAACTCGGTTGCACGGTGGTGCCGATCTCCGGCGGCATGACCGAGCGGCAGGTGCAGCTCATCAACGACTTCCGGCCCGACATCATCACGGTGACGCCGAGCTACATGCTGGCGATCCTCGACGAGTTCAAGCGCCAGAAGCTCGATCCCCGCCAATGCTCGCTCAAGGTCGGCATCTTCGGCGCCGAGCCCTGGACCAATGCGATGCGCGGCGAGATCGAGGACGCCTTCGACATGGATGCGACCGACATCTATGGCCTCTCCGAGGTGATCGGCCCCGGCGTCGCGCAGGAGTGCATCGAGACCAAGGATGGCTTGCACATCTGGGAGGACCATTTCTACCCCGAAGTGATCGATCCCCAGACGGGTGCGGTGCTTCCGGACGGCGAGAAGGGCGAGCTGGTGTTCACCTCGCTCACCAAGGAAGCTTTCCCCGTGATCCGCTATCGCACCCGCGACCTGACACGGCTGCTGCCGGGCACGGCGCGGCCGGGCATGCGGCGGATGGAGAAGGTCACGGGCCGCTCGGACGACATGATCATCCTGCGCGGCGTCAATCTGTTCCCGACCCAGATCGAGGAGGTGCTGCTCGCCACCGACTGGTGCGGCGGCCATTTCATCCTCGAACTGACCCGCGAAGGCCGGATGGACGAGCTGACCATCATCGCCGAGGCGCGGCCCGAAAGCTGGGACGGCCGCGGGCTCGTCGATCATGCGGACCGGATCGCGACCCACATCAAGAATACGATCGGCGTCAGTTCGAGGGTTCAGGTGGTCGCGCCGGCCACGCTGGAGCGCTCGCTCGGCAAAGCCAAGCGGCTCTACGACAAGCGGCCAAAGGACTAGCTCTCAACCCTCATGGTGAGGAGGCGCGTCAGCGCCGTCTCGAACCATGTGGGCCCGGCTCTCGCAGCGGGGCCTTCATCCTTCGGACGCCTGCTTCGCAGGCTCCTCAGGATGAGGGGAGGCGGTTGACTCGACCGGCCCCAAAGGCGACAAGGCCCGCGAGGAAACGCGGGTCTGTTCATGTCGCCAGCCGATGCCAAAACGGTCGAAGCGCGCTGTGTGCGCCTCAATGCCAAGGCTGAAAACGCCGCTGCGCTTGCGCCGGTGGTCGAACGCCAGCCTCTTGCGCGCGGGCCGAACGATCTGCTGATCGAGGTGAAGGCCGCCGCCGTCAATCCCTCCGACGTCAAGGCTGCGACCGGGCTGATGCCCTATGCCGTGTTCCCCAGGACCCCCGGCCGCGACTACGCCGGCGTGGTGGTCGACGGGCCCGCCGGCACAATGGGACGCGAAGTGTTCGGCTCCTCCGGAGACCTCGGCATCCGCCGCGACGGCACCCACGCAACCCATCTCGTCGTCGAGGCCGATGCGGTCGTGGACAAGCCCAAGACCGTGTCCTGGGAGGAGGCCGCCGGCATCGGCGTGCCCTTCGTCACCGCGATGGAAGGCTTTCGCCGTGCCGGGGTGCCGAAGAGTGGCGAGACCGTGCTGGTGTTCGGCGTCAACGGCAAGGTCGGCCAGGCCGCGGTGCAGATCGCGACCTGGCAGGGCGCGCGCGTCATCGGCGTGGTGCGCAAGGCGGAAGCTTATGAAGGTCACGCCAACGCACCCATCGAGGTGATCGACGCCTCCGCCACCGACGTTGCCACGCGCGTGCGCGAATTGACCGGCGGCAAGGGCGCCGACATCGTCTTCAACACGGTCGGCGATCCCTATTTCCAGGCCGCGCACAAGTCGCTCGCCTTGCGCGGCCGCCAGATCCTGATCGCCGCGATCGACCGTATCGTGCAGTTCAACATCCTCGAGTTCTATCGGGGCCAGCACACCTATGTCGGCATCGATACGCTCGGCCTATCCTCGACCGCGACGGGCGCGGTCCTGCGCGACCTCGGGCCCGGCTTTGCGAGCGGCCATCTGAAGCCGTTTCCGATCAACGCGAATGCGATCTATCCGCTGGAGCGCGCCAAGGAGGCGTACGTCGCCGTCGCC
This sequence comes from Bradyrhizobium huanghuaihaiense, assembly GCF_007830635.1. Classification (GTDB taxonomy): domain Bacteria; phylum Pseudomonadota; class Alphaproteobacteria; order Rhizobiales; family Xanthobacteraceae; genus Bradyrhizobium; species Bradyrhizobium huanghuaihaiense. Next base: position 196,677 of record NZ_VLLA01000002.1, read on the forward strand.
GGCTCGTCGCGCGACCGTGTGATCCTGAAGCCGTAACACACCGTCATTGCGAGCGCAGCGAAGCAATCCAGAAATGCAGCCGCGGAGACAGACTGGATTGCTTCGCTGCGCTCGCAATGACGGAGAATGGCGAGAGGTCTGAGAACAACCGATGGAATCCACCCAGCTCGTCATTCTCGCCGGCCTCGTCATTGGCCTCGTCTACGGTGCCGTGGGCCTGCTCAGCGGTTTCTGCCTGATGAGCAGCATGCGCGGCTTTCTGGTGGACGGCGACGGACGGCTGGTGCGGACCTATGCGCTGGCAATCGCGGTCGCGATTGCCGCGAGCCAGCTTCTCGTCGGCAGCGGCACCGTCGATCTCGGCAAGTCGATCTACTTGCAACAGACCTTCTCGGTGCCGGTGCTGTTCCTCGGCGGCCTGCTGTTCGGCTACGGCATGGTGCTGTCGAATGGCTGCGGTTCGCGCGCCCTGGTGCTGCTGGGGCGCGGCAATCTCCGCTCCTTCGCCGTGGTGATTGTGCTGGCGATTGCTGCGCAGATGACGCTCAAGGGCCTGATCGCACCGGCGCGCATTGCGCTGGTCCAGGCCTCGCAAACCACGGTCAACGCCAATTCGCTCCCGTCCGTGCTGGCGACGCTCGGTCTGACGGAGGCGCTTTCGCGTGCGCTTGCCGCCGCGACGATTGTCGTGGCGTTGATCCTGTTTGCGTTTGCCCATCCGGCGTTCCGCCGCTCGCCCGGCCAGATCGCTGCCGGTGTCCTTGTCGGCCTCCTCGTCGCCGGCGGCTGGTACGTCACCGGCTATGTCGGCGCCGACGACTTCAATCCCGTCCCGGTAACCTCGCTCACCTTCATCGCGCCGATCGCTGATGCCCTGCAATACGCCATGCTCTCGACCGGGCTGACGCTCAACTTCGGCATCGCGACGGTGGCCGGCGTCTTCGCCGGCAGCCTCGCGACGGCGCTCGCGACGGGCCGCTTCAAGCTCGAGGGCTATTCATCGCCACGCCACATGCTGCGTTCGGGCGCAGGTGCCGCGCTGATGGGGATCGGCGGCGTGATGGCGTTCGGCTGCTCGATCGGGCAGGGGCTCACGGGCGTTTCGACCCTCGCGCTGGGGTCGTTCATCGCGGTTGCCGGCATCCTGCTCGGCACCGCGGCGGGGCTGCGCGGAAGCTTGCGCGTTCAGCCGCTCGCTGTGGCCTGACTCCGCAGGAGCCGATCGCCCAGCGTGGCAAGACCGATGCCGGTGACGATCAGCCCGGCCGCGACAGCGAGGCTCATGTCGATCGGCTCGCCCAGCAGGATCGCCGCGCTGGCGATGCCGACGAGCGGCGTTCCCGTGGTGCCCAGCGCCGTGGTCAGCGCCGAGATGCTCTTGTTGACCATCGACATCGCCCAATAGGCCAGCGCGGTCCCGATCAGACCGGAATACAGGAACAGCAGGATGAGCCTCCACGACCATTCCGCATGCGGCAGGCCGTTCGTGACCATCGCCGACGCTGTCAGCACGATCGTCGCCACGAGCACCTGCCAGATCAGAAGCTGGAGCGGCGAGGCGATCCAGCGATGCGCGCGGATATAGATGATGTTCGCGGCCCAGGAGATCGCGGCCAGGATGACCATGCCGGCGCCGAGCACGACGTTTGCATTGGTCCAGTCGATGGACGCGGGGTTCAGGATCACGGCAAGGCCGATCAGCCCGAGCAGGGCGCCGGCGAGCTTTGGCGCGGTCAGCGTATCCTTCCCCAGCAAGGGCGCGGCGATCGCGACCCAGAGCGGCGTGGTGTAGCCGAGCACGATGGCCTTGCTCGCAGGCAGGAAGCGCACACCAGCCGCGACCAGGACCGAAAATATCGTCATGTGCAGCAGCGCCACGCTCAGGACCACGGGAATGTCGCGCCGCTCCGGGATCACCAGATTGTTGCTCAGTCCGAGGATCACGAACAATCCGGCCAACGCGATCCAGCTCCGGATCGCTGAAGTCCACAACGGCGGAAGGAACTGGACGAGCTGCTTCGTCACCGACCAGTTCACGCCCCAGGCCAGCACGACGATGAGGAACAGGCCGACGGCGGCGCGAGGGGACAGGGAATTCATCTCGGTGGTCCTTGAAGCAGTCCAGCGCGGCGGATAGCATCCTGTCTGGCACCAGAAAAAGTGCCAGATTGGAGAAGAACAAGGTGCCAGTTTCAGAAGGCATGATCGCGGGCCTGATCGATCTGAGGCGGGCCGACGAGGAGGGATTGGCAAGGCAGCTGACGGGGCAGCTCCGAAGCCTGATTGCGAGCGGTCGCCTCGGCAGGGGCCGTGCGCTGCCGTCGAGCCGCCGGCTCGCGAGCGATCTCGGTGTGTCCCGCAACACCGTCACCTACGCGTTCGAGCAGCTCGCCGCGGAGGGGTATTTGGCAGCGTCGCACGGGCGGCGCCCGGTCGTGACCGTCGACGGCGCCGAGCGGATCGATGCAGCAGGGGCAGCTGCATCCCGTCCACGCTCCGGTAAGCCGCGGCTCTCGCCCTGGGCCTCAAAGCTCGGGCAGACCGACTGGCCGATGTCTTATCTGGCGCCGTTAAAGCCGTTGCGTCCGGGGCATGGCGACGCAAGGGAGTTTCCGAACGACATCTGGGGACGCTGCCTGCGCCGCAGCGCCATAGGGGCAGCCAGGCGCGAGCTCGGACCGGTCAACCGGCCGCGCCTGCGCGAGGCGCTGGCGCATTACCTCGCGACCAACCGAGGCGTTCGCGCCACGGCGGAACAGATCCTGATCCTGCCGAGCGCGCAGGCGGCGCTCATGTTGATCGCTGCTGTCGTCATCACGCCCGGCGATGAGGTCTGGGTCGAGGATCCCGGCTATCCCGGTGCCGCGGCAGCCTTCCGTGCGTCTGGCGCGCGCGTGACCGGCATCAAGCTGGACGAGCAGGGCATGCAGCGGATGCCGGGGCCCGCAGCGCCAACACTGATCTTCATGACGCCGTCGCACCAGCATCCGACCGGGCGCCTGATGTCGCTGGCCCGCCGCACCGAGTTTCTCAGGGCGAGCAGGCCCGGCAGGACCTGGATCGTGGAAGATGACTACGACGGCGAATTCCACTACGACAGCCGGCCGGTGCCGGCGTTGCAGGGCCTCGATGCACACGGCCGCGTGTTCTATGTCGGCACCTTCTCGAAGGCGATGACATCGGATATCCGGCTCGGCTATCTCGTCGCGCCGCCGGCACTGGTCAGTACGCTGGAGATCGCGCAGCGACATATCGGGCTGATCGCGTCCAGCCACATCCAGGAGGCGTTGGCCGAGTTCATCGCCGACGGGCATTTCCTCGCGCATCTGCGCCGGATGCGCCGGCTCTATCACGCGCGCCGCGATCATCTCGTCGCGGGGCTGGAGCGCCATCTCGGCGATGTGCTCACGGCCGAAGTGCCCTCGGGCGGCATCCAGCTCGTGGCGCGTCTCAAACGCGGTCGTGCCGATCAGGCGGTGGTCAAACGGCTGGTCGAGGCGGGCGTTGTCACGCGAGCCATATCCAGCCTGGCGCTCGGCAAGCCGCGCGATCACGGCCTGCTGCTCGGCTTTGCGGCGTGGCGCGAGAGCGAGATCAGCGCGGCCGTGCGGACGATGGCGTCGTGCTTCTAGAGCATGATCCGGACCCGAAGGGCCGCGTTAGCGCAAAGTGTGGAGCGGTTTTCCGAATAGATCATGCTCAAACAATAACGCTTCACTCCACGGCCTTCGTCACGATGCGGATCTCCGATGTCAGCGTGCGATGCACCGGGCACTTGTCGGCGATCTCCATCAGCTTCTTGCGCTGCTCGGCATCGAGCGCGCCGTCGATTGCGATGTCGCGCTCGATCTGGTCGAGCATCCCCTCGCGCGTCTCGCACTCCGCGCAGTCCTTGGCATAGATCTTGGAGTGCTTCAGCGTGACCGTGACGCGATCGAGCGGCAGCGACTTGCGGTCGGCATAGAGGCGCATGGTCATGGAGGTGCAGGCCCCGAGCCCTGCAAGCAGGAAGTCGTACGGGCCGGGGCCGGCATCCTCGCCGCCGGCCGCCTTCGGCTCGTCCGCCACCAGATGGTGTGGGCCGACGGTGATGAGCTGGTTGAACTTGCTCTTGCGGGTCTCCTGCACCACGACGTTCCGCGGTTCCTCGGGGAGATCCATCGCTTTTGCGGGTTTTGCGGTGTCGATGTAGCGGCTCGCCCAGGCCACGACCACGTCGGCCGCGTAGAGCGCGTCGGCCGGCCTGGTCAGGAGATGATCGGCGTGGTCGAGCGAGACGAAGCTCTTGGGATGCTTGGCCGCAACGAAAATCTTTGTCGCGTTGTCGATGCCGACGGTGTCGTCAACGGGCGAATGCATCACCAGCAGCGCCTTGTGCAGGCCGGTGACATCCTTCATCAGCTCGTGCTCGACGATGTCGTCGAGGAATTCGCGCTTGATCCGGAACGGGCGCCCCGCGAGCGAGACTTCGACCTCGCCCTGCGTGCGGATGTTGTCGATGTGCTCTTTGAACAGGCCGGTGACGTGGGCGGGATCGGAGGGCGCCGCGATGGTGACGACCGCTCTTGCCTCGGGAATTTTTCCGGCAGCCGCAAGGATAGCGGCACCACCGAGGCTGTGACCGATCAGGAGCGACGGTGCCTTGCGGACACTGCGCAGGTGATCGGCGGCGCGCACGAGATCGGCGACGTTGGAGGAAAAGGTCGAATTGGCGAAATCGCCCTCGCTGGAGCCGAGACCGGTGAAGTCGAAGCGCAGCACGGCGATGCCCCTGGCCGCGAGGGCGACCGAGATGCGCTTGGCCGCCAGCGTGTCCTTGCCGCAAGTGAAGCAGTGCGCGAACAGCGCGTAGGCGGCGGGCTCGCCGTCGGGCAGCTCAAGCGCGGCAGCAAGCTGATGGCCGCCTTCGCTGGTGAACTGAAAGCGTTCCGTAGGCATGGGCTTCCCCCGTTGTTGTTCGAACCTAATCGTCTGAATAGCGCTGCTCGGCCCAGGGATCGCCGCGGTTATGATAGCCGCGGACTTCCCAGAAGCCCGGCGCGTCCCCGGTCAGGAATTCGATCGCCTGGAGCCATTTCGCGCTCTTCCAGAAATAGAGATGCGGCACCACCAGCCGCACCGGCCCGCCGTGTTCCGCCGTCAGCGGCTGGCCGGACCAGCTATGGGCGAGCAGGGCATCCTCGGCGGCAAAGTCCTCCAGCGCGAGGTTGGTGGTGTATCCGTCATAGGAATGCAGCACGACGAAGCGGGCATCCTCGCGCGGCCGGCAGGCGGCGAGCAGCTCGCGCGTGGCGAGGCCTTCCCACTCATTGTCGTAGCGCGACCAGGTCGTCACGCAGTGGATGTCGGAGGTGAACTGCTCCTGCTTCTGCGCGGTGAATTCGGCAAAGGTCCAGAACACGGGATTGTCGACCGCCCCGTAGACGTCGAGCCGCCAGCGCTCGCGCGAGACCGGCGGCATGACCCCGAGATCGAGCACCGGCCAGTCCTTGGTCAGGTGCTGACCGGGCGGCAGGCGCTGGTCTTCCGGCCGCGTGACCTTGCCGGTGAGGAAGCGGCCCTCGCGCGCCCATTTCTCCTTGGTGCGCGTCAGCTTGCTGTCGGGCGGCTCGTTGTCGTCGGCCATGGGTTACTCGTGACGGTGCATTGCGGAAGCGTGCTTGGTGTCGCGCATGGTGGAATAGATGATCAGCGACAGGCAGATGATGCCGGCGAGATAGTAGTAGAACCAGTCCTCATGCCCGATGCTCTTGAAGTAGAGCGCGATCGCCGGCGCGGTGCCGCCGAAGATCGAGACCGTGATGGCGTAGGGCAGGCCGACGCCGAGCGCGCGGACATTGGTCGGGAATAGCTCGGCCTTCACCACGGCGTTGATGGAGGTGTAGCCGGCGACGAACAGCCAGGCGCAGCAGATCAGGATGAAGGCCATGAAGGGCGACTTGGTCTCCTTCAGAGTCATCAGCAGCGGAACGGTCGCGAGCGTGCCGGCGACACCGAAGAAGATCAGCAGCGGCTTGCGGCCGATCCTGTCGGAGATGGCGCCGTAGATCGGTTGCAGGATGGTGGCGAAGATCAGCGTGCCGAAGATCACGAAGGTGGTTTGATCCTCGGTCAGCCCGACCGAGAGCTTAACGAAGGTCTGCATGTAGGTGGTGAAGGTGTAGAACGCCGCGGTGCCGCCGGCGGTGAGGCCGACCACCAGAAGCAGCTCGCGCGGATAGCGCAGCAGATTGGTGATCGAGCCTGTCGGCTTCACCACCTTCTTGGCTTCCTCGAAGGCCTCGGTCTCGTGCAAGCCGCGCCGCATGACTGCCGCAAAGATCGCGAGCGCCGCGCCGATCGCGAAGGGGATGCGCCAGCCCCAGGCCTTCAGCTCTTCCGGCGTCAGGAAGACCTTCTGCAGGAGCAGCAGCACAATGATCGCGGTGAGCTGGCCGCCGATCAGCGTGACGTACTGGAAGCTCGAATAGAAGCCGCGATGCCTGGGATCGGCAACTTCACTCAAGTAGGTGGCGCTGGCGCCGTATTCGCCGCCAAGACTTAAGCCCTCGATCACGCGCGCGACCGCCAGGATGGCCGGGGCGGCAAGACCGATCGAGGCATAGGTCGGCGTCACCGCGATGATCAGCGAGCCGAAGCACATGAAGACGACGGAGAGCGTCAGCGAGATCCGGCGCCCGAAATGATCGGCGAGATAGCCGAAGAACCAGCCACCCAGGGGGCGCATCAGGAAGGTCGCCGCGAACACGACGGCGACGTTCAGTTGCTGGACGACGGGATCGTTGCCGGGGAAGAAGGCGGGGGCGAAATACAGCGCGAACGCGGTGTAGGCGTAGAAGTCATACCATTCGACGAGATTGCCGATCGAGCCGATGAAGATCGCCTTGATGCGGCGTTCGGCGTCGGCAATGTCGAAATGCTCGGAGGCCGGCTTGATTGCTTGGTCTGTCATCGCCGGCCTCCCAGGACATTTGCTGTCTCGAGGCTAGATGGCCTTTCCAAGCAGAAATGGCAACTGGCGGGGGCCGCGCACGGTCCCTTGCGACCAGGTCACGGTGCCCGCCGGGTCGAGCCGGAAGTCCGGGATTCGCTTCAACCATTCCTCGATTGCGACCTGCATCTCCATGCGCGCAAGGTTGGAACCGACGCAGCGATGGATGCCGAGGCCGAAGGCGGCGTGGCGGTTTTCCCGGCGGTCGATCACGACTTTGTCAGCGTCGGGAAACATTTTTGGGTCGCGGTTGGCGGCCGGGAAGGACAGCAGCACCATGTTGCCCGCCTTGACCGGGCAGCCCGAGATCGTGGTTTCCTTGACTACCTCGCGGGCCATGGTCACCGGTGAATAGGCGCGCAGTAGCTCCTCCACGGCGGTCGGGATCAGGGCGGGCTCTGCGATCAATCGCTCGCGGTCGGCCGGTGTCCGGGCGAGATGCCACAGCGAAGAACCGATCGCGCTCCAGGTGGTGTCGATGCCGGCGATCAGAAGCAGCCGCAGCGAGCCCAGCACGTGCGAATCCTCGAGCGGGTTGCCTTCCTTGTCCTTGGCGTTCATCAGATAGGAGATGAGATCGTCGGTCGGCCTCGATCGGCGCGCCTCGATATGCGTCCTGAAATAGTCGCTCATCTCGTGCACGGCCTGGAGCAGCATGTTCTCGTCTTTGATGCCGAGCTCCAGGATCATGTGGATCCAATTGATGAAGAGATCGCTGTCGCTCTCAGGGATGCCGAGCATGTGCGCGATAGCCTGAACCGGGATGTATTTGCTGTAGCGTGCGGCAGCATCCACCTTGCCGTCCGCGATGAACCCGTCGATCAGCTCGTTGCAGATCGCGCGCATCCGTGGTTCCAGCTTCTTCATCGCGTCCGGCGTGAACGGCGGCAGCAGCAACTGCTTGGCCGGCTTGTGCACGGGCGGATCGGACGTGATCGGAGGGGCGGCGTTCCTGGAAATTTCCGGCCGCACGTCGCGGACGATGATCCGGCGCGAGGAGAAATGCTCGGTGTCGTTGGCGATCTCGCGCACCGCCTCGTAAGTCGTCGGCATGTAGCAGCCGAGGAAGCGTTCGGTGCGCACGACCGGGCTTGCGGCGCGCAGCTCATCCCAGATCGGGAAGGGATCGTCCGTCCATTGCGGATCGGTGTGGTCGAAGTCGTTGACCCAGTCGGTGACGGGCGGATGGGCGACAGGCTGGCTGACGTCGGACATCTCGAAAGATCCCTTGGGGCTCGTGTTCGCTGAAAGCATGCGGGACGGCCGGAGACCGCGCTATTCCTCGATCACATCGATGGCGATTTCCGGGCAGTTGGATTTGGCAAGCCACGCCTTGTCTTCGAGTCCCGGCGGGACCGTGCCGTCGCCGGCTTCATGCGCGTTGCCGTATTCGTCGAGCTCGAACAGCTCCGGCGCCAGCGCCTTGCAGCGCGCGTGGCCCTGGCATTTGTCGGGATCGACGTGAACCTTCAGTCGCTCTGCCATGGCGGCGTCCTCGGTCGTTTTGCGTGCGCGCGAAAGGCGGCCCGCGTTCCTCGTGTCAATTTTGTCGGCGGCATTTGCCGCTCGCTTTAAGTTATATGCTATTACATTCGCGGCGGGCTTCCCCTGTCAAGCGCAAACTTATAGGCTTCGCCGTAACATGCGTTCACAACTCGCTCGCAAGCCCGAGAACACCTACCATCATGGCGACCTCCGGGACGCCCTGATCAAGGCGGCGTTGCGCGAGGCGGAGCGGGGCGGCGTCGAGGCGATCAGCATCAAGGCGCTGGCAAAACAGCTCGGCGTCTCGCAGCCGGCGCCGTATCGGCACTTTGCCGATCGGGAGGCCTTGCTTGCGGCAGTGACGGCGGAAGCGTTCCGGCAGCTCAGCGCGATCTTGCGCGAGGCGATGGCAAAGCCGTCGAAGCAATCAAAGCTGTCGCGGCTGGCGCAGGCGACGCTCGATTTCGGCCTGCGTCGCAACGGCATCTACCGCTTGATGTTCGCGTCTCGCACCGTCTCCTGCGCGGCCAAGGGCAGCGAGCTGCACGAGGCGACACGCGAGACGTTCGGGCTGGTGATCGAAGCCCTGGAAGCGCCGGCGGTCGGCTATTTACGGGAACGACACGCACTCAAGATCTGGGCGGCGGTGCATGGCGTGGTGATGCTGGCCGAGCAGGGCCTGTTCACCGGCGAGTCCGCCCATGCCACGCGCGAGGAGCTGGTCGAGGATTTTGTGAGCGAAACCAAGGCCGCGCTGGCGCTCGCGATCAAGAATGCACGGCGCCGGACGAAGGCGGGCGCCTAGGCCTTCGCCTTGAGCAGCCTCATCAGCTTCTCGACCGCGCTGTCCGGCGTCGTCACGACCGGGCGACCCGTGGCCTCCGCGACCAGCGGCGCCGTTGCCGCGATGCTGAACTGCGCCAGCGCGATGACGTCGCAATCGTGCAGATCGCGCGAGGCTTCGGCGATCAGCCGGTCGTGCGTGGCGCGATCGCCCCCGTCGAGCGCGGCAAGTGCGCCCTCGGCGAGCTTCGGCACGACCTGGACCGAAGAGGGGAATTCCGGCGGCATCGAAACCAGCGTTGGCGGGAAGGTGGAGAGCAGGCCGATCCGCTTGCCCATCGTCACCGCGCGCTCGATCATCGCTTCGTTCGGCTTCAAGACCGGCATCGGCGCATGCGCTTGTGCGACGGCCTCGATGCAGGGGCCGAAGGCCGAGCATGTGAACAGGATCGCGTTCACCCCGGTTGCCACAGCATAGCCGCCGAGCGCGAGGAAGCGCTCGGTCATGGCGTCGGTGAGCTCACCGTCGCGCGCCAGATCCGCAGACAGGCTGTCGTCGAGCAGGTTCATCAGCCGCGCCTCGGGCCACGTCTTCGCGAACGCCGCTTCGATCGGGGCGATGGAATGCTTGAGGGCGTGGATGAGTGCGATGCGAGGGGGCGTCGTCATTGAACGTGACTACCTGGTAGGTCTCGCGCCCCGGACGCAGCGCAATGCGAAGTATTGCGTTGCAGAGCCGGGGCCCATTGTGGCCGCTGGGTTCCGGCCCTGCGCAGCGCCGTTGCACGGCGCAGCGCGTCCGGGACACGCGTGCTGTTTACTTGAACGGCACGGCGTACATCACGCCGCCCTTGCTCCAGAGGCCGTTGAGGCCGCGGTCGAGCTTGAGCGGGCTCGCCTTGCCGACGTTGCGCTCATAGATCTCGCCGTAGTTCCCGGTGGCCTTGATCGCCGTGACCAGCCATTTGTTGTCGAGCCCGAGCCGCGAGCCGAGATCGCCGGAGGCGCCCAGCAGGCGCTGGATCGCGGGCGTCTGCGACTTCGTCATCTCCTCGACATTGGCTTGCGTCACGCCGAGCTCCTCGGCCTCGATCAGGCCGTAATGCAGCCAGGTGATGATGTCGCTCCACACCTCGTCACCGTTGCGGGTGAAGGGCCCGAGCGGCTCCTTGCTGATGGTCTGCGGCAGCACGACGTAGTCGGCCGGGTTCGGCGCAGCGGTCGTCACCGCGCCGGCGAGTGCGGAGGCATCCTGGGTCATGGCATCGCAGCGGCCGCCGAAGAAGGTCTGGTACATGGTATCGACGCGGTCGAACACCAGCGGCTTCCAGTCGATGCCGTTGGCGCGGCCGTAATCGCCGAGCGTGACCTCGTGCGTAGTGCCCTGCGCGACGCAGACGGTGGCGCCCTTGAGGTCCTTCAGCTCTTTCACGCCGAGGTCCTTCTTCACCACAAAGCCCTGGCCGTCGTAGAAGTTGATCGGGCCCTGGCGCAGGCCGAGCGTCACGCCGCGCAAATAGGTCTGCGTCGAGTTGCGGTAGAGCACGTCGATCTCGCCCGATTGCAGCGCGGTGAAGCGGTTTTGCGCCGTCAGCGAGACGTAACGTACCTTGCTGGCATCGCCGAGCACGCCGGCGGCAAGCGCGCGGCAATAGTCGACGTCGAGGCCCTTGTAATTGCCTTGCGAGTCCGGCGCCGAGAAGCCGGCAAACCCGGCGCTGACGCCGCACACCAGCGTGCCGCGGCTCTTCACCGTATCCAGCGTCGCCGCCGACGCAACGATCGTCGATGCCGCGAGCACGCCCGCTGCGATAACCACGTTCCTCATATGACTCTCCCCTCAGTGATTGACACTACGCAATACGTTGTCGACGGCCGTGCCGAGCTTGTCGACGATCTGATCGATCTCATCTGCCGATGCGATATAGGGCGGCGCCAGCAGCACATGATCGCCGCGCACACCGTCGACGGTGCCGCCACCGGGATAACAGCCGAGCCCGTTCGCGAAGGCTTCGGCCTTGATCTTCTGATGCAGCTTGAGCGCCGGATCGAACGAAGCGCGCGTCGCGCGATCGGCGACCAGCTCGATCGCCCAGAACAGCCCGCGGCCCCTGATGTCGCCGACATGGCGGTGATTGCCGAAGCGCTCGGTCAGGCGCTGCTCGAGCTGCTTGCCGCGTTCCTTGACGCGGTCGAGCAGGCCGTCCTCGCGGATCACATCCTGCACCGCGAGCGCGGCCGCGCAGGCGAGGGGATGTGCGAGGTAGGTATGGCCGTGCTGGAACGCGCCCGACCCCGCGCGGATGGTGTCGATGATCTTGCCGCTCGCAAGCATCGCGCCGATCGGCTGGTAGCCCCCGCCGAGGCCCTTCGCGATCGCCTGGATATCCGGGGCGACGCCTTCCTGTTCCCAGGCGTGCGTCGTGCCGGTGCGGCCCATGCCGCTCATGACCTCATCGAGGATCAGCAGCGCGCCGTGCCGGTCGCAGATTTCGCGCACCGCCTTGAAGTAGCCGTCCGGCGCGGTCACCGCGCCGGCGGTGGCGCCGACGACGGGCTCGGCCAGGAACGCCGCCACAGTGTCAGGGCCAAGCCGCTGGAATTCGGCTTCGAGCTCCGCGGCCAGTCGCGCCACGAACTGCGCATCCGACTCACGGTCGTGCTTCTCGTGATAGGCAAAGGCCGGCGTGACGTGGCTGAATGCAGAGGAAAGCAGCGGTGCATACGGTGCGCGCCGCCAGGCATTACCGCCGGCGGCGAGCGCGCCGAGCGTGTTGCCGTGATAGCTCTGCCGTCGCGCGATGAAGTGCTGCCGCTGCGGCTCGCCGCGCTCGATGAAATATTGCCGCGCCAGCTTGATGCTGGCCTCGATCGCCTCCGACCCGCCGCTGACGAAATAGGCGTAGGCGAGGCCCCCCGGCTCGTGCCCGACCAGCCTCTCGGCCAGCGCCTCCGCCGGCTCGGAGGAGAAGAAGGCGGTGTGGGCATAGGCCAGCGTCGAGGCCTGTTTCGCCATTGCGGCGATCACGCGCGGGTGCTGGTGGCCGAGGCAGGAGACGGCCGCGCCGCCGGAGGCGTCGATCACACGGCGTCCGTCCTCGGCAAACAGATAGACGCCTTCGCCGCCGATCGCCTTTGGCGGTGTTTCGCGCAGCGAGCGATGCAGCACGCGGCTGGTGCGAGTGCTCATGGATCAACCTTTCTCTGAGACGTAAGTCGAGGCCGCGGCAAGCCGCGCTTCGGTGTTTTCCAGACGCTTCTTCGCGGCGACGCCGCCAAGCGAGAACGTGACCGCAGCGAGCGATTGCGCGATGGCGATCGCGCCGGTGAGGCTGGGAAAGAAACCGGGGGAGGAGGCCGCTTCGAACAGCAGCACATGGTCGGCGCCTTCGGCCATCGGTGCCGAGAGGCTGTCCGCAATCGCGATCAGCGTTGCGCCGCTGCGATGAGCGGCCTGCGCGACGCGGACGCTCGCATGCGTGTAAGGCAGGAAGCCCACGACGATGACGGCTTCGCCGGGACGGAACGCGCCGAGATCGAGATCGTCGGGGCCGGATGCGCCGACGAGCTGCGCCTGCTCGGGCCGGAACAACCGCAGCTCGTAATTCAAGAGTTCCGCCACGCTGCGGCAGCTCCGATAGCCTGCGATCCATATCCGCTTCGCATCGTGCAGCGCACGGGCCGCTTCCGCAATGGGGTGCGCCGGAATGCGCGGCAGGCCGGCGGCCTCGGCTGCGAGCTTGTCGATGACGAGCGCGACATCGGCGTTGGGGCCGTGGCGGCGGCTCTTCGCCCGGCCGGAGAAGGGTGAAGTCTGCGAGGGCCGTCGCGCTTCCGTCAGGGCGGCGCGCAGCTCGTCCCAGCCTGAATAGCCGATCGCCTTGGCGAGCCGCGTGAACGCGGCAGGGTCGGCGCCGGCTTCGGCAGCGAGATCGCGCATCGAACGGGTGGTGGCGTCGTAATCATTGGCGGCGACGAAGCGGCCGACCTCCTGCAGGCGCAGGGGGAGCGATGGCAATGCGATGCGCAGTTCGCTCAGGGGCGAGGATTTCGCGGGCTCGGCCATGAAACATTTGTTGCATGAAACGAGGTTTGGTGCAACAGTTGACGTGCGCCGCCGGAAATCGCTGCATTTGAGAAGGATTTTTGTGCTGTGACCGCCGATCATCCCAGACCGCCGCCGCGCCGCCGCTTCTTCGCGCTCGGGCGCAACGAATTGAAGGGCCTGTTCTGGCAGGTGCTGGTGGTCGGGATCGCGGTCGGAGTGATCGCCTTCCTCTGGTCCAACACAGTCACCAACCTGTCGGCCCGTCGCATCACCACCGGCTTCGCCTTCCTCGGCCGCGAGGCCGGTATGCCGATTGCCGACAGCCTGCTCGCCTACAATCCGAGGGATACGTATCTCTGGGCCTTCGTCGTCGGCATCGCCAACACGCTGCGTGTCGCAGTGATCGGCATCGTGCTCGCGACCGTCCTCGGCACGCTGATCGGTATCTCCAGGCTGTCGGCCAACTGGCTGCTGTCGCGGCTCGCCGCGGTCTATGTCGAAACGCTCCGCGATATCCCGCTGCTGCTCCAGCTACTGTTCTGGTACGTGCTGATGCAGGCGCTGCCCGCCGCGCGCGCAGCGTGGCGGCCCGTCGAGGGCGTGTTCCTCTCCAATCGCGGCCTGATCCTGCCGGCGATCCCATTCGGGCCGCCACAGCTCTGGGTGCTCGGCACGGCGGTGCTGGGTCTGGCTGTGTTCTACATCATCCGGCGATGGCTGATCGCCCAGCAGATGCGCGACGGCAAGCCGCGGCCGGCCTGGCCCTTTGCGCTCGGTCTCATCGTTGCGGCGCCGGCGGCCGTCTCGCTGGTGCTCGGTGTCTCCTGGACGATCGAATGGCCGCAGCTGCGCGGGTTCAATTTCGTCGGCGGGCTGACGCTCGCGCCGGAATATTTCGCGCTGCTGATCGCGCTCGTGACCTACACCTCGGCCTTCATCGCCGAGATCGTGCGCAGCGGCATCCAGTCGGTGCCGCGCGGCCAGTGGGATGCCGCCAATGCGCTCGGCCTGCGCCGCAGCTTCATGCTGCGGCAGATCATCCTGCCGCAGGCGCTGCGTGTGATCGTGCCGCCGATGACGAGCCAGTATCTCAACCTGACCAAGAACTCCTCGCTGGCGGTCGCGATCGGTTACCAGGACGTGGTCTCGGTCGCCAACACCACGCTGAACCAGACCGGGCAGGCGATCGAGGCGATCGCGCTGATCATGGCGGTGTTCCTGACCATCAGCCTTTCCATCAGCTTCTTCATGAACTGGTACAACGCGCGCATCGCGCTGGTGGAGCGCTGAGCATGACTGCGATCACCGACATCCCCGATGCACCCCGCGCCGCCCGCCGGCCGCAGACGGGTAATCCGGTGCTGCGCTGGCTGCGCAAGAACCTGTTCTCGTCGATTCCCAACGGCATTCTCTCAATCGTGCTGTTGGCGATTCTCGCCAAGGGCATCTACAGCTTCGTGCAATGGGGCCTGGCAAACGCGGTCTGGCTGACGCCGGCGAACGATTCCAGCGCCTGCCGCGCGGTGCGTGGCGTCGGTGCCTGCTGGGCCATCATCCCCGAAAAGTACCGCTTCATCCTGTTCGGCACCTATCCGTTCGACGAGCAGTGGCGACCGGCGCTGGCAGTGCTGCTGTTCATCGCGCTGTACTATCTCTCGACCCGCCGCGCGCTGTGGCGGCGCGAGCTGATCTATCTCTGGATCGGCGCGCTGGCGCTGATCAGCGTGCTGATGTGGGGCGGCGTGTTCGGCCTGTCCTTCGTCTCGCAGGACCGCTGGGGCGGCCTTCCCGTGACGCTGATCCTGGCGACGTTCGGTCTCGCCTTCGGCTTCCCGCTCGGCATCCTGGTCGCGCTCGGCCGCCGCTCGAAGCTGCCGGCGATCCGCTCGCTCAGCGTGCTCTATGTCGAGCTGATCCGCGGCGTGCCGCTGGTCAGCCTATTGTTCATGGCAAGCGTGATGTTTCCGCTGTTCATGCCCAGCGGATTCAACATCGACAAGCTCTTGCGCGCGCAGATCGCGATCATCCTGTTCGCCGGTGCCTATCTTGCCGAGGTCATCCGCGGCGGGCTCCAGGCCGTGCCGCGCGGGCAATATGAAGCCGCCGACGCGCTGGGACTGTCCTACTGGCGCAAGCACCGGCTGATCGTCCTGCCGCAGGCGATCCGCCATGTCATCCCGCCGCTGGTCAACACCTTCATCGCCTTCTTCAAGGATACCAGTCTCGTCCTGATCATCGGCATCTTCGACCTGCTCACGACGGCCAAGACCGCGATCATCGATCCTGCCTGGCAGCAGTTTTCGGTCGAGGTCTACATCTTCGTGGCCGCGATCTACTTCGTGTTTTGCTTCGCGATGTCGCGCTACAGCCGCAGCCTGGAGGCGCATACGGCATCGAGGTAACGCTGGACCACGAAATGCCTATGCGACGCCTATGACGCGAGCCCGGATTCAGACTGGGATTTCTACGTTGCCAAAGCCATCTCCAGTTTGCTGGTGGCATTCAACAAGAGGCACGTCGAATCATGATGAAGTCTGTTCTCGCCGCGTCGGCCGTTCTGGTCGCGCTTTGCTCCGCCGCCACCGCGCGCGAGGTGGTGCACCATCCCCATGCGAACTCGGAAGCCGCCGTCCAGCTGTCGCAAGTCCATCCGGGCTCCATGGGCTATTCAGCCATGGCCGAGGACGCCGGCTATGATGCGCACCAGTACACCGGCGGCCCCAAAATGAACGACTAGGACTGACCTTGGCGGCCACGCCGTGGTGACTGGCGGCCTACCAATGGTTTGCTGGCGGAGATGCCGGCACCGGGGGACAGTCAAGGTCCCGCCGGTGCGGCGTATCTTATGCCTTCACCTTCGGGGCGATCGGCGTCGTTGCGCGCAGGCCGAGAATGTCCTCCAGCACCTTTGCGCCGGCGATCACCTGCGCGTCGGCGCGCGGGGCGCCCACCACTTGCACGCCGACCGGCAGGCCCGACGCCGTGAAGCCGCAGGGCAGCGACAGCGACGGGCAGCAGGCGAGCGTGATGGCGTAGACGATGCCGAGCCATTCGATGTAGTTCTCGAACCTCTTGCCGTCGCATTCGGCGACGTAGCGGTTTTCGATCGGGAAGGGCGGCACGATCGTCGTCGGTGTCAGCAACAGATCATAGGTCTTGAAGAACTCGACCGCGCGAGCGGTCATGCCGACGCGCTGCGCCTCGGCGCGCGCGAGCTGCTCGACCGTCAGCTTGAGGCCTTCCTCGATGTTCCAGATCACCTCGGGCTTGAGCAGGTCGCGCTTGGTGCGCAGCAGATTGGCCTTGGTGATCGCGAAATCGAAGGCGCGCAGTACGTGGAAGCATTCATGCGCCTCGCGCCAGTCCGGATGCGCCTCCTCGACGATGGCGCCGGCCTCCGCAAAACGTTCGGCGGCCTTGCGCGTGATCGCCTTCACTTCGGGATCAACAGGGGTGATGCCGAGATCGGGCGAATACGCGATGCGCTTCGGTCTCTTGCCCGCCTGGGCCGCCGACAGGAACGAGGTTGCGGGCGCCGGCAGCGATAGCGGATCGTCCGCATAGTCGCCGCTCATGGCATCCAGCAGCAGCGCGAGATCCTCGACGTTGCGTGCCATCGGGCCGACCACGCCGAGATTGCGATCGATGCTCGATTTGGGGGTATGCGCGACGCGCCCGATGCTCGGCCGCATGCCGACGACGCCGCAGAACGCCGCCGGGCTGCGTAAAGATCCACCCATGTCGGAGCCCTGCGCGAGCCAGGCCATGCCGGTCGCAAGGGCCACGGCCGCGCCGCCGGAGGAGCCGGCTGCCGATTTCGTCGTATCCCAGGGATTGAGCGTCGCGCCGAACACCTCGTTGAAGGTGTTGGCGCCGGCGCCGAATTCCGGCGTATTGGATTTGGCGTAGACCACCGCGCCGTTGGCTTCGAGATTCTCGACCATGAGGTCGGACTTCGCGGGGATGTTGTCCTTGAAGATCGGCGAGCCCTGCGTGTTCAGCACGCCGGCGACGTCGGTCAGGTCCTTGATCGGTACCGGCAGGCCCGCGAGCAATCCGCGCGCACCGGCCGGTTTCTGCATCATGGCTTTCGCATTGGTCCGGGCGCGATCGAAGCACAGGATCGGCAGCGCGTTCACCTTGCCGTCGACCTCACCGATGCGCTTCTCCAGCACATCCAGCAGCTCGAGTGGCGAGACGTCGCCGGAGCGCAGCTTGTCGACGACGGTGCTGGCGGTTTCGCGGATCAGGTCTTGAGACAACTATCTTACTCCTGTGCTTATTCTTGGTTCGTCATTGCGAGCGTAGCGAAGCAATCCAGACTGCTACCCGCGGATACAATCCTGGATTGCTTCGCTGCGCTCGCAATGACGAGGATAGGGCTAACCCCAGCCTGCGCTGATGCCGCCGTCGACCGTGTAGATCACGCCCGAGGTATAGCCGGCGCGATCCGAGGCGAGGAACGCCATGAGGTCGCCGATCTCACGCGCGTGCGCGGGGCGGCCGAGCGGCAGGCTCTTCTGGAATTCCTTGTAGCGGCTCTCGTCGCCGAACTGGTGCTTTGCGCGCGTCTTGAGCAGGGTGACGTGGCGGTCGGTGCCGACAGGACCGGGATTGATGCCGACCACGCGGATGTTGTCGGCAAGACTCTTGCCGCCGAGCGCACGGGTGAAGGCCATCAGCGCCGCATTGCCGGCGCTGCCGCAGATGTAATTGGCGTCGAATTTCTCGCCGGCCGCGCCGATGTCGTTGACGATGACGCCGCCGCCCTTGGCCTTCATCTGCGCGTAGATATACCGCGTGAGGTTGATGTAGCCGAACACCTTCAATTCCCAGGCGTGCCGCCAGGTTGCCTCGTCGATCTTGTCGATCGAGCCGCCGGGGATATCGCCGGCGTTGTTGACGAGGACGTCGATGTCGGCGGCTTCCTTGGCCAGCCGCGCCACGTCCTCTTCCTTGCGCAGGTCGACAATGCTCGTTGCGGCGTCGATCTGGTGCGCGGCGCGCAAGCGATCGGCCAGCGCTTTCAGCGCCTCGCCGCTGCGGGCTGCCAGCAGGAGATGCGCGCCTTCCTCGGCAAACGCCTCGGCGGCGGCTGCGCCAATGCCCTTGGATGCGCCGGTGATCAGGACGCGCTTGCCACGCAGATGCAGATCCATGGGGAGTACTCGCAGGATGGGAACAGGATAAAATCAGTAGGCGCCCGGCTGCGCCATGGTCAACATTGCAGTGCAGCGTTGCACTGCCGCCGACTTTGGTTCATTGCAGTGCGGTCAAAAAAGACGGCGCTGCCGGACCAACCAAGGACGTTCTCGATGAGCAAGAAACAATACCGGATCGCGGTCATTCCCGGCGACGGCATCGGCAAGGAAGTGATGCCGGAAGGCCTGCGCGTTCTGGAGGCGGCCGCGAAGAAGCATGGAGTTTCCGTGCATTTCGACCATTTCGACTTCTCGTCCTACGATTATTACGAGAAGCACGGCCAGATGATGCCCGATGACTGGAAGGAGAAGATCGGCAAGCACGACGCGATCTATTTCGGCGCGGTCGGCTGGCCGGCCAAGATTCCCGATCACGTCTCGCTGTGGGGCTCGCTGATCAAGTTCCGCCGCGAGTTCGATCAGTACGTGAATTTGCGTCCGGTGCGGCTGATGCCCGGCGTGCCGTCGCCGCTGGCGGGCCGCAAGCCCGGCGACATCGATTTCTGGGTGGTGCGCGAGAACACCGAAGGCGAATATTCCTCGGTCGGCGGCCGCATGTTCCCGGACACCGACCGTGAGTTCGTCACCCAGCAGACGGTGATGACCCGCACCGGCGTGGATCGCATTCTCAAGTTCGCCTTCGAGCTCGCGCAGTCACGGCCGAAGAAGCACCTGACCTCGGCGACCAAGTCCAACGGCATCTCCATCACCATGCCCTATTGGGACGAGCGTGTGGAGGCGATGGCCAAGAAGTTCCCGGGCGTGAAGTGGGACAAGTACCACATCGACATTCTCACCGCGAACTTCGTGCTGCATCCGGACTGGTTCGACGTCGTGGTCGGCTCGAACCTGTTCGGTGACATCCTGTCCGATCTCGGCCCCGCCTGCACCGGCACGATCGGCATCGCGCCGTCCGGCAACATCAATCCCGAGGGCGATTTCCCCTCGGTGTTCGAGCCGGTGCACGGTTCGGCGCCTGACATCGCAGGGCAGGGCATTGCCAACCCGATCGGTGCGATCTGGTCAGGCGCAATGATGTTCGAGCATCTCGGCGAGAAGGAAGCCGGCAAGTCGATCGTCGAGGCGATCGAGCGCACGCTCGCCGAACGCACGCTCCGCACCAAGGACCTCGGCGGCAACGCCGACACCACGGCCTGCGGCAAGGCGGTCGCGGATATGGTGGATTGAGGCAGGGCGACACTGCGTAGGGTAGGTTAGCCCCGCGGCCGCGCGAAGCGTGGTCCGCTGGGCGTAACCCACCTCTTCTGTTTCCGCGGATACGAACAGTGGTGGGTTACGCCGCGCAGATGCGCTTCGCGCATCCGCACGACTAACCCACCCTACGATTAAACATAAGACTTCCGCGCCGGATCGAAGATCGGCGGATAATCATTCTCGTCGAGCAGATCGAGAAACGGGTCGAGCCCCCTGGTCTTGATGAGCCCGAGCTCCTGATGCGAGATCAGGTTCACGGTCAAAATCTCCACGGGATCGCCCGCGATCTCCAGCGCCTCGGCGATCTGCTTATCGGGGCCGATGATCGGTGTGAGAAACAGGAATGTCTGGAAGTCCGTTCCTGCAACCGGCGGCCACGGCAGCGCGACGCGATGGCCGAAGCCGAACCAGGTCGTGTCGACGAACGGCAGATTGGCCAGCCAGCGAAGATTTGCGCAAACCTCCTCTGTCGGTTCGCGGACATACCACATCAGCTCGGCACGCGGCTTTGCGTCCCCAGGCACCCCCGGCATCCGTTGCTCGCTCATGCCGTTGGTCAGAAGCACGTAGCCTTCGTCAGATCCCTCCTGGCACACCGGCACGAAATCGCGGCCAAAGGCGTGGATGTCGATGCGGCGCTCCGCGCTTTCCTTGAAGCTGTACTCGGGCTCGCCAAGCTCGCTCTCATAGATGCCGAGCCGTTGCCGGTAGAGGTCGGCTGCGTGTGATGGCTCCGCGGAGCCGGACATGAGCTTTGCGAGACGGGAGAACATGTGAACCTCGGGGCGGATGTGGACCGGGATATCCGCGTTGTCGCGAGACGACGCGGGCCGGTTCAAATCCGCTCCACGAGGGCGGCGATGCTGCGCTTTAGTCCAGACCTACTTGCGCGATAGTGCATTCGGCCGGGCTATTCTCAGCGATGCGCTTCATTCGGTCAGCCCACGATCTTCTCGATCGCCGCCTGATCCAACCCGAACTTCTTCCCGGCCTCCAGAATCTCCTGCCAGGTGGTTGGATCGACCGGAATGCCCTGGGCGAGGCGCTTCTTCTTGGTCTCGCGCTCGGGATCGCCGGCGATCAGTACCTTGTCGACGCCGGGGCCGGGCGGTGAGCCGGTGTGCCAGGCAACAAAACTCTCGACTTCGCGCGCGAGATTTTCGCCGGTGCCGAGCTTGCCCGGGTCGATGATGATCGAGAGCATGCCGTTGAGGACGTTGTACTTGCCGTCGGACGGGCCCTTGACCACCTGCCCGCCGGAGAGCGCGCCGCCGAGGATTTCGCACACGAGCGCGAGCCCCGAACCCTTGTGCTCGCCGAACGGCAGGATGGCGCCGTACGGCGGAATCACGGTGTAGCGCGGATTGACCGTGGGCTTGCCTTCATTGTCGATGATGGTGCCGGGCTCCAGCTCGACGCCCTTGTTGTGGGCGACGCGGGTCTTGCCTTGCGCGATCCTGCTGGTGGCGAAGTCGAGCACGATGGGATCCTTGCCCCTGCGCGGGATGCCGACGCAGAACGGGTTGGTGCCGTGACGGGCATCGCTGCCGCCCCAGGGCGCCACGATCGGGCGCGAAATCACGTTGACGAAGTGAATCGAGACCAGCCCGTGGTCGATGCACTGCTCGGCCCAGTGGCCGATGCGGCCGATATGGTGCGAGTTGGAGAGGCCGACGAGACACACGCCGTTGCGCTTGGCGCGCTCGGCCGCCAGCTCCATCGCTTCATGGCCGATCACCTGGCCGTAGCCGGTGAGACCGTCGAGGGTGAGAAGCGGACCCGTGTCGAGCACGATCTTGACGTGCTGGTTCACGGCGAGGCCGCCATTGGTGACGCTCTGGACATAGCGCGGGATCATGCCGACGCCGTGCGAGTCGTGTCCTTTAAGATTGGCCTCGACGAGGTTGGCGGAGACGAGATCGGCTTCGCGGTCCGAGGAGCCGCCCGCCTTGACGATGGCGCGGATGGCGTTGGTGAGAGGCTCTGCCTTGATGGTGCGATAGTCGGCCATTGTTGTTGCTCTTATCCTTTCACGATTTGATGGCGGCGTAGGGTGGGTTAGGCGGAGCCGCCCACCTCTTCCGTCTCCGCGGAAGTAGAAGTGGTGGGTTAGGCCGAGCAGATGCGCTTTGCGCATCTGCTGGGCTAACCCACCCTACGAATTTACGATCCGGCGGCAGTGAACCCACGCCGCTTCAATCAGGTTTTCGCTCGCCTCCGGCGTGCGGAAGGCGGAATGCGCCGACAGCGTCACGTTCGGAATCTTCGTCAGCGGATGATCGACGGGCAGCGGCTCGATGTTGAAGACGTCGAGGCCGGCATGGCGGATATGGCCGGACTTCAGCGCGTCGATCATCGCGGCCTCGTCGACGATCGCGGCGCGGGCGGTGTTGACGAGGATGACGCCGCGCTTCATCGCAAAAATCTTCTCGCGGGTGATCATGCCGCGCGTCTCGTCGTTGAGCAGCAGATGCAGCGACACGACGTCGCTTTTCGCCAGTACCGTGTCGAGATCGGTGAATTCGACGCCGGGATGGCTCTTCGGCGAGCGGTTCCAGGCGATCACCTTCATGCCGCTGCCCGTGGCAATGCGCGCGACCTCCGCGGCGATGCCCCCGAAGCCGATCAGGCCGAGCGTCTTGCCGGTGAGCTGCATGCCGTCCTCGCGCAGCCAGCTGCCGGCGCGCATCTCGCGGTCCATCATCGCGATGACGCGGGCCGAGGCCCACATCAGCGCGATCGCGGATTCCGCCACGGCGGTGTCGCCATAGCCCTTGATCAGATGCACGGAGATGCCGAGCTCGGCGAGCTCTTCCGGGTTCATGTAACTGCGCGCGCCGGTGCCGAGGAAAACGACATGCTTCAGGCCGGTGCATTTCTTCGCCACCTCGGTCGGCAGCGCCGTGTGGTCGACGATCGCGATCTCGGCTCCGTCGAGGATCTCAGGATATTGCTCGGGCTTGATGTCGGGATCCCGGTGAATCCGCACCTCGGGATCACCTGATCTCTCCAGCCGCTCCATGATCACGGCGAGGGCTTCGTTGGCGTCGACGAAAACTCCGCGCATGGCTCTCTCCGGTCAGGATGCGACGCCGGCGATCGCCAGCACGGTATGCATGAGGACGTTGGTGCCCGCGGCGCAGTCGGGCTGCGTGGCGTCCTCCAGCTCGTTGTGGCTGATGCCGTCCTTGCAGGGCACGAAAACCATCGCCGCCGGCATGACAGTGTTGAGATTGCAGGCGTCGTGGCCGGCGCCGGAGGTGATGCGGCGGGAGGAATAGCCGAGCGTCTTCGCCGCGTTCTCGACCGCCGCAATCAGCTTCGGATCAAAATGTGTCGGCGGCTTGCGCCAGACGAGGTCGATCTTGACCTCGACCTTGCGGCGCGCGGCGATCTCGGCGATGCCGGCGCGCAGGTCGCGGTCGAGCGCATCCATGATGGCGCCATCCGCGCTGCGGCAGTCCATGGTGAAGGCGATCTCGCCGGGAATGACGTTGCGCGAGGGGTTTGCGATCACGGCCTCGCCGATGGTGCCGACCGCGTTCGGGCCGTGCTTCTTCGCAATCGCCTCCATCGCCAGCACGATCTCCGACAGCGTTGCCAGCGCATCGCGCCGCAGCGGCATCGGCGTCGAGCCCGCATGGCTCTCGAAGCCGGAAATCTTGCCGTCGTACCAGAGCACGCCCTGGCCGGAGTCGACGACGCCGATGGTCTTGCCTTCGGCTTCCAGGATCGGGCCCTGCTCGATATGCAGCTCGACGAAGCAGCCGAGCTTCTGGAAGCCGACCGGCTTGTCGCCGCGATAGCCGATGCTGTCGAGCGCCTGACCGACGGTGGTGCCGTCGATGTCCTTGCGCGACAAAATGTCGTCGGTGGTGAAATCGCCGACATAGGCGGCGGAGGCCATCATCGCCGGCGCGAAGCGCGAGCCTTCCTCATTGGTCCAGTTGACGACGCAGATCGGAGCCTCGGTCTCGATGCCAGCGTCGTTCAGCGTGCGGATCACTTCCAGCGCGCCGAGCGTTCCCAAAATGCCGTCATACTTGCCGCCGGTCGGCTGGGTGTCGAGATGCGAGCCGATGCCGACCGGCAGCTTCGACATGTCGCGGCCCTTGCGCAGGCCGAACTGCGAGCCAAGCGCATCGACATGCACTTCGAGGCCGGCGTCCTCGCAAGCCTTGCGGAACCAGTCGCGCACCTGCTTGTCTTCGCTGCTCAGCGTCAGTCGCCGCACGCCGCCCTTGGCCGTCCCGCCGAACTGCGCGGTCTCGTGAATGGAGCCCCAGAGGCGGGCGGAATCGATTTGCAGATTGGTGGCGGCTCGGCTCATGCGGTCGTTCTCTCTTTTGTCCGGCGCCTTTTTCAATGACGCGCCAGCGCGGGCGCGTCAACCGCGAGGCTGCTCTGCGCAATCTGACATGCAAGCTCGGCGACGCGCTCCACGGCGACGACGTCGGGTGAGGCGAGCCAGCTTGCGGTGAACGTCAGCGGTGCGATTGCAAGATCGGTGTCGAGCAGTTGCAGCCGCCCGTCGGCAAGCTCGTTCTCGACGATGGCATCGGGGATCACGGCGATGCCGAGCCCCTCGACCGCCATGTGGATGACGGTCGCCAGCGAAGCGGACGCATGCAGCCGGATCGGCGGCAGCTCCGGCCGGTCGAACACCTCGCGCACGACCTCGTAAGGCTTGGTCTTGCGCGGGAAGGTGATGATCGGAAACCGCGCGAGCTCCGCCGGCGTGACCGGGCCCTTGCCGAGCCCGAGCGAGGGGCTTGCTAGGAATCCGATCGGGTAGTCGGCGAGCACGCGGTTGTGCACGCCGGAGGCCGACAGCGGCCCGACCACGAAGGCGAGCTCGATCTCCTGCGCGAGCAGGCGCGCGGTAAGGTTCGGCGTGATGTCGACCTCGATCTCCAGCGACAGGTTCGGATAGATCTCGTTCACGCTCTTCACGAGGCGCGGCAGCCAAGTGTGCACGATGGTTTCGGCGACGCCGAGCCGCATCACGCCGCGCATCGCCGAGCGGTCGCCGATCTCCGCCATCATCTGCGCGCGCAGGCCGATCAGCTTCTCGGCATAGACCATCATCTGCCGGCCGCTTGGCGTTGGCGAAGCGACGCGATGATCGCGGTTCAGCAGCTTCACGCCCATCTCGCGCTCGAGCTGGGCGATGCGCTGGGAGATCGCCGGCTGGGTGGTGTTGAGCCGTGCGGCGGCGCCGCGAAAGCTGCCGAGCTTCACAACCCAGAGGAATGTCTCGATCGACCTGAAGTCCAGCATTGGAAGGATTTTCCCAGTCGATAAATTGGATTTATCGATATTGATTAGAAAGGAAGATTAGACTTTATAGCACGCTTGGTGTTGGCTTGTCTTTGTCGAGTTTATAGGCAGGTCAATCGCATGACTGTTTTGGTGGCAGCGCAGCAAACTGAAACACCTGACGCCCTCCCGAGCCGCCAGGCGCGGCTCGCCTATCGCGCCGGCGAGGAGGGATCCACCGCCGGGGTCGCCCCCGGCTTCGTCCAAGGCAATCTGGCGATCCTGCCTGCCGAATATGCCAGCGCCTTTCACCGTTTCTGCCAGCTCAATCCGAAACCGTGCCCGATCATCGGCATGTCCGACGCCGGCAGCCCGCATATTCCGGCACTCGGCGCCGATCTCGACATCCGCACCGATGTTCCCCGCTACCGCGTCTGGCGCGACGGCGAAGTCGTCGACGAGCCGACCGATGTGAAGAGCTACTGGCGCGACGATCTCGTGACCTTCGTGCTCGGCTGCTCGTTCTCGTTCGAGGAGGCTTTGCTCGACGAGGGTATGCCGATCCGCCACATCGAGCAGAACGTGCGCGTGCCGATGTACCGCACCAACATCGCCTGCGGCGAGGCCGGTCCGTTCGCAGGCCCCATGGTGGTGTCGATGCGCCCGTTCAAGCCGGCCGATGCGATCCGCGCGGTGCAGATCACCTCGCGCTATCCCGCAGTGCATGGTGCTCCCGTGCATCTCGGTCATCCACACCTGATCGGCATCAAGGACATCGCCAAGCCCGACTACGGCGACCCCGTACCTGTCGCCGATGACGAGATTCCGGTATTC
The DNA here is from genome assembly GCF_007830635.1 of Bradyrhizobium huanghuaihaiense. GTDB lineage: Bacteria > Pseudomonadota > Alphaproteobacteria > Rhizobiales > Xanthobacteraceae > Bradyrhizobium > Bradyrhizobium huanghuaihaiense. The sequence continues at coordinate 222,493 of NZ_VLLA01000002.1, forward strand.
TGGGCCTGCGGCGTGACGCCGCAATCGGTGATCAACGCGGCGAAGGTACCCTTCGCGATCACGCATTCGCCCGGCCTGATGCTGGTGACGGATCTGAAGAACAGGACCATGGCCGTGATTTAATGGGCAGCGTTTGCTGCTTCTTCAGGCTTTACGCTATCTGCCAATCGCTTCATTCGATACGCGCAAAATTCGGATAACAGGGGACTTTGCCAATGACGATCACTCGCCGCGACGTTCTGCTCGGAGCCACCGCCGCCGCTGCGCTGCTGCCGCTAGCTGCGCGTGCGCAAACCTCTGAAGTGGTGATCGGCGCAACCTATCCGCTGTCGGGCTCCGGTGCCCAGGTGGGCGTCGATGCGCAGCGTGCGTTCGAGACCGCGATCGACATCATCAACAACGACCAGGACTTCGAGCTTCCGCTGGCAAAGGGCGTCGGCTTGCCGGGCCTCGGCGGCGCCAAGATCCGTATCGTCTATGCCGACACCCAGGGCGACCCGCAAAAGGGGCGCGCCGAAGCCGAGCGCCTGATCACGCAGGAGAAGGTCTCCGCCATCCTCGGTTCTTACCAAAGCGCGGTCGCAGTCACGATCAGCCAGATCTGCGAACGCTACCAGATTCCGTTCATGTCGGCGGACAACTCCTCCCCGAGCCTGCATCGCCGCGGTCTGAAGTATTACTTCCGCGCCTCGCCGCATGACGAGATGTTCTCGGCCGGGATGTTCGACTTCCTCGATGCGATGAAGAAGAAGGGCGCCAAGGCCCAGACGCTGGCGCTGTTCCACGAAGACACCATCTTCGGCACCGACTCCGCCAACGCCCAGACCAAGCTCGCGACCGAGCGCGGCTACAAGATCGTCGCCGACATCAAGTACCGCGCCAACTCGCCGTCGCTGTCGGCCGAGGTGCAGCAGCTCAAGGCTGCCAATGCCGACGTGCTGATGCCGTCGAGCTACACCACGGACGGCATCCTGCTGGTCAAGACCATGGCCGAGCTCGGTTACAAGCCGAACGCGATCGTGGCCCAGGCGGCCGGCTTCTCCGAAAAGGCTCTCTACGACGCCGTCGGCGACAAGCTCGAGGGTGCGATCACCCGCGGCAGCTTCTCGCTCGATCTCGCCGCCAAGCGGCCGATGGTCGGCAAGATCAACGATCTGTTCAAGGCGAAGTCGGGCAAGGACCTCAACGACAACACGTCGCGGCAGTTCATGGCCATGATCATCATGGCGGACGCCATCAACCGCGCCAAATCGACCGACGGCGAGAAGATCCGCGATGCGCTGGCCGCGACCGAGATGTCGGGCGAGCAGACCATCATGCCCTGGAAGCGCGTCAAGTTCGACGAGTCCGGCCAGAACAACGATGCCGATCCGGTCCTGCTGCAATATGTCGGCGGCAAGTTCGTCACCATCTTCCCGTCGCAGGCGGCGGTGGCCGAACCAATCTGGCCGATGAAGTAAGCGATCAGGTTGCGGGCGGGGGACGAAGCGACGTGACAGCTGAAACGATTATTCAGAGTCTTGCGAGCGGCCTGCTGATGGGGCTGCTCTACGGACTGATTGCCGTCGGCCTGGCCTTGATCTTTGGCCTGATGGACGTCGTCAACTTCGCCCATGGCGAATTCCTGATGCTGGCGATGTACGTGACATTCTTCCTGTTCACGTTCTTCGCGATCGATCCACTGCTGTCGGCGCCGCTGGCCGCTGCCGCCCTGTTCGTTCTGGGGGCGGCGGTCTATCTCGTCATCGTGCGGTTTGCGATGCGGGCCAAGGCCAATGTCGGCATGGTGCAGATCTTCGCGACCTTCGGCCTCGCGATCGTGATGCGCGGCCTGGCGCAGCTGTTCTTCACGGCCGACTATCGCAGCGTCCCCAACTCATGGCTCGGCGGCAAGACGGTATCGGTCGCCGGGATCTTCCTGCCGCAGCCGCAGCTGTTCGGCGCGCTGGTCGCGATCGCCGCGTTCGGTGGACTTTATCTCTTCATCAACCGCACCGATTTCGGCCGCGCCCTGGAAGCGACCCGCGAGGATCCCGGAGCGGTGGCCCTCGTCGGCATCGACAAGAACCGCGTATTCGCGCTCGGCTGGGGCCTCGGCGGTGCGCTGGTCGGGCTTGCCGGCGCCATCATGGCGACGTTCTTCTACATCTATCCCGACGTCGGCGCGTCCTTTGCGCTGATCGCCTATGTCACGGTGGCGCTCGGCGGCTTCGGCAGCGTATTCGGCGCCTTTGCCGGCGGTATCGTCGTCGGCCTGGTCGAAGCCACCACTGCGTTGATCTTGCCGCCATCGTTGAAGTCGGTCGGCATCTACGCGGTTTATCTGCTCGTCGTGTTCATTCGGCCGCGTGGCCTGTTCGGGTCGATGTGATGGACAAGCAATTCGTCGAGCGGCGCCGCCGCGACCTCATCACCGCCGCCGGTCTCGCCGCCGTCGCCGCGATCGTGCCGCTGTTCGTCAAGGACGTCTACGTCCAGAACATCATGGTGCTGACGCTGATGTACGCGGCGTTGTCGCAGAGCTGGAACATCCTGTCCGGCTATTGCGGACAGATATCGCTCGGGCATGCGCTGTATTTCGGGCTCGGTGCCTACACCACCGCGCTGCTGTTCACCAAGTTCGGCGTGCTGCCCTGGTTCGGCATGATCGCCGGCGGGCTGATCTCGGCCGCAATCGCGATGGCGCTGGGCTATCCCTGCTTCCGCCTCGGCGGCCACTACTTTGCGATCGCCACCATCGTGATCGCCGAGATCGGATTGCTGCTGATCCAGAACTGGGATTGGGCGGGCGCGGCCCTTGGCATCGACATTCCCGTGCGCGGCGACAGCTGGCTGAAATTCCAGTTCACGCGCTCGAAGCTGCCATACTTCTACTTCGCGCTGGTGCTCGCTTGCGTGGCGTGGTTCGTCACCTGGTGGCTGGAAGATTCCAAATGGGGCTATTGGTGGCGCGCGGTGAAGGACAATCCGCAGGCGGCCGAGAGCCTCGGCGTCGTCGTGTTCAACTCGAAGATGGGCGCGGCGGCGGTGTCTGCCTTCCTGGTCGCGGTCGGCGGCAGCTTCTATGCGCAGTTCGTTTCCTACATCGATCCCGGAAGTGTCATGGGCTTCCAGTTCTCGCTCTTGATGGCGTTGCCGGCAGTGCTGGGCGGCATCGGCACGCTGTGGGGGCCGATGCTCGGCGCCGTCATCCTGATCCCGATCACCGAGCTGACGCGGTCCTATATCGGCGGCTCCGGCCGCGGCGTCGACTTGATCGTCTATGGCGCGCTGATCGTCCTGATCGCACTCGCGCGGCCGGAGGGTCTGGTCGGCCTGTTCTCGCGCCGGCGCAAGGAGGCCACGCGATGACGGCGCTCCTGGAAACCCGCGGCGTCTGGCAGCGCTTCGGCGGCCTGATTGCCAACAGCGACGTCTCGATCTCGGTCGGGCGCGGCGAGATCGTCGGCCTGATCGGCCCGAACGGCGCCGGAAAGTCGACGCTGTTCAACCTGATCGCCGGCGTGCTGCCGCCAACCCAGGGCTCGATCATCTTCGACGGCGAGGATGTCACCAATCTGCCGGCGGCCGCGCGCTGTCAGCGCGGAATCGGGCGCACCTTCCAGGTGGTCAAGAGCTTCGAGACCATGACTGTTATCGACAACGTCATCGTCGGCGCTCTCGTGCGCAACACCGTGATGCGCGAGGCCCGCCGCAAGGCGCATGAGGTGCTGGAGTTCACCGGCCTGGCCGCGCGCGCCGACGTGCTCGCGAGCGACCTCGTGCCGGCCGAGAAGCGCCGCCTCGAAGTCGCGCGTGCGCTCGCGACCGAACCGAAGCTGTTGCTGCTCGACGAGGTCCTCACCGGCCTGACGCCGACCGAGGCGCAGACCGGCGTGGCGCTGGTACGCAAGGTGCGCGAGACCGGCGTCACCGTGCTGATGGTCGAACACGTCATGGAAATCGTGATGCCGCTGGTCGATCGCGCCATCGTGCTCGACCTCGGCAAGGTGCTGGCCGAGGGCAAGCCTTCCGACGTCGTCCGCGATCCCAACGTGATCAAGGCATATCTGGGAGATCGTCATGCTGTCGGTGCATGAAGTCACGACCGCCTATCAGGGCCTGGTCGCGATCTCCGCGGTCTCGATCAATGTCGAGAAGGGCGAGATCGTCTGCGTTGCCGGCGCCAATGGCGCGGGCAAGTCGACACTGCTGAAATCCATCGCCGGCGCCGAGCGTCCGCGCTCGGGCACGGTGACCTTCGACGGCAAGCGCCTCGACGGCATGGCGCAGCATCTCATCACCGCAACTGGCATCGCCTATGTGCCGGAGAACCGCCGCCTGTTCCCGCGGCTGTCGGTGCGCGACAATCTGCGCCTCGGCAGCTACCTCTACCGCGGCGATGCGAATCGCGAGGGGCCGCTCGATCTCGTCTTCAACCTGTTTCCGCGTCTCCAGGAACGTTTGGAGCAGCGCGCCGAGACGCTCTCCGGCGGCGAGCAGCAGATGCTCGCGATCGGTCGCGCGCTGATGACGCGCCCGCGGCTGTTGATGCTGGACGAGCCCTCGCAAGGAATCATGCCGAAGCTGGTGGACGAGATCTTCCAGGCGGTGAAGCGCATCCGCGATGCCGGCATGACCGTGCTGATCGTCGAGCAGCGCATGGCCGAGTGCCTGGAGATCGCCGACCGCGCCTACATCCTGCAGACCGGCCGCGTGCTGATGCAGGGCCCATCCGCGGAGATCAAGGGCAATCCGGACGTCAGGAAGGCGTATCTCGGATTGTAGCCGCTCGCTACGATCCCTATCCCGATTGCTTCTTGTTCCGGTTCTTGCTTGCGCCGCGCAGCGTTGACGCGGGTGCGGAGGGTTGCCCGAAGCCATTCATCTGGATGCAAGAGAGCAGGTCGACGTAGCTTTCGATGCCACCGGCGGAGGCCTCGGCGTAGCATTGGGTGCGAATTGTCTCGGGCGTTGTCGCCCAGATGGACCCGAGCTGTTGCTGGGCGGTTTGCTCGTCGTTCATGCAGGCCTCGTAGGACTGCGGCTCGGTCAGCGACTTGTCGATCTCCTGAGTTGCCTTGCAGTTGGCCTCGACCTTGAGATCGGGGACGCCGCCGCGCGCGGACGTCTGGGCGTTTGCGGAAAGTGGCAGGGCAATAAAGCAGGCGGCAGAGAGGACGGTGCAGGATACTTTGAAATCCATGACAATTCTCCTGGCGATCGATGAAACAACTCCTTCAGTCAATTACAGGGGATCATGTGCCCGCGATCCCGGTGATGCAAATCAATTCCGGCAGTGTCGGACGGTGTCGTAGCCCGGATGAGCAAAGCGATATCCGGGGCCGCTGGTCCCGCATATCGCTTTGCTCATGCGGGCTACGATCGTCTCGTTCCACAATCTCTGCCGTCATCCTGAGGTGCGCGCTCTTCGCGCGCCTCGAAGGATGGGCCGTGAGCGCCTGTAGCCCCATCCTTCGAGGCTTCACCTTGCGATGCGTTTGCATCGCGAGGCTCGCACCTCAGGATGACGGCGGAGTATGCGGCTAATGGCCGTGCTCGTGCCCGTGCTCCGGCAACGTCACCCCGAACACGTTCGCCAGATCCTTCACCTGCTCCGGCGACAGATACCGCGGGTTCATCCCGCGCAGCAGCAGGTACAGCTTCGCCGTCTCCTCCAGCTCTTCCGTGGCGAACACCGCGGCCTCCAGTGTGTCGCCGGCGACGACCGGGCCGTGATTGGCGAGCAGCACGGATGAATACTTCCCCGCCAGGCCCTTGATCGCATCCGCCACCGCCGGATCGCCCGGGCGATAATAGGGCACGAGCGCGGTGGCGCCGCACTTCATCAGGTAATAGGCCGTCATCGGTGGCAGCGCGGCGCGCGGGTCGATCTCGGGTAGCATCGAGAGCGCGACAGAATGGGTGGAGTGCAGATGCACGATCGCGCGTGCGCTGCCGCGCGTGTCGTAGAGCGCGGTGTGCAGCGGAACTTCCTTGGTGGGGGCATCGCCCGAAATCAGCCGGCCGGTTTCGTCCAGTTGCGACAGCTTTGCGGGATCGAGGAAGCCGAGCGAGGCGTTTGTCGGCGTCACCAGCCAGCCGCCGCCGTCCAGCCTGACGCTGATATTGCCGGAGGATCCCGGCGTCAGCCCGCGCTCGAACAGGGACCGTCCGAAGCGGCAGATATCCTCACGCAGCCGGGTCTCGTTGCTCATGGCCGTCATGCCCGCTTGTCTCACGCTTTGGCAGCGCGGCCAAGCCGTGTTATTCGGTTGCCAAGCTGCCGCAAAGGGCGGCTATTCGGGAAACGTTCGCAAGGATCAGTTGCATATGTCCGCCACCACGTCACAAAATCAGCGTATCGCCGTCGTCGGGCTCGGCTCGATGGGATTTGGCATGGCGACCTCGCTGCAGCGCGCCGGCCATGCCGTCACCGGCTGTGACGTCTCGGCCGATGCGGTGGCGCGCTTCGTGAAGGACGGCGGCGCCGGCGCCAAGACGCCGGCCGAGGCGGCCAGGAGCGCCGATATCGTCGTCAGCGTCGTCGTCAATGCCGCCCAGACCGAGGCGATTCTGTTCGGCAAGGACGGGGCCGCCGAGACCATGCCGAAGGACAGCGTGTTCGTGTCCTCCGCCACCATGGATCCGGAGGTGGCGCGGCGCCTCGCCAAGCAGTTGGAGGCGACTGGCCGGCATTATCTGGACGCGCCGATCTCCGGCGGGGCGCAGCGCGCCGCGCAGGGCGAGCTGACGATCCTGGCCTCCGGCAGTGCCGCTGCTTTTGCGAAAGCGCGACCAGCGCTCGATGCCATGGCGGCAAAGCTCTACGAGCTTGGCGATGCCGCTGGCCAAGGCGCCGCCTTCAAGATGATCAACCAATTGCTGGCAGGCGTGCACATCGCCGCCGCGTCGGAAGCGATAGCGTTCGCGGCCAAGCAGGGGCTCGACATCCGCAAGGTCTATGAGGTGATCACCGCCTCGGCCGGCAATTCCTGGATGTTCGAGAACCGCATGCCGCACGTGCTCGACGGCGACTACACGCCGCGCAGTGCCGTCGAGATCTTCGTCAAGGACCTCGGCATCATCCAGGACATGGCGCGCAGCGCCCGATTCCCGGTGCCGGTCTCGGCAGCCGCGCTCCAGATGTTCCTGATGACGGCGGCCGCCGGTATGGGCCGCGATGACGACGCGTCCGTTGCGCGCATGTATGCGCAGGTCACCGGCGTGAAGCTGCCGGGCGACAAGTAAGCAAGAGGATCTGCAATGCCCCGTTTCGCCGCCAACCTCTCGATGATGTTCACCGAGGTGCCGTTCCTCGACCGCTTCGACGCCGCCGCGCAAGCGGGATTCACTGCCGTCGAATTCCTCTTTCCCTACGAGCATCCGGCCGAGGCCGTCGGCGAACGGCTCAAGCGCAACGGCCTGACCCAGGCGCTGTTCAACCTCCCGCCGGGCGATTGGAATGCCGGCGAGAAGGGCTTTGCGGCGCTGCCGGCGCGCTTCAATGATCTCAAGGCGAGCCTCGAGACCGCACTGCCTTACGCCAAGGCAACCGGCGTCAAGCGCCTGCACCTGATGGCCGGCATCGCCAATCGCGGCGAGCGCGTCGCGATCGAGGCCTTCTACAAGTCGGTGGCGTGGGCCGCTGAATTCTTCGCGCCGCACGGCATCGACATCGTGCTCGAGCCGATCAATGCCCGCAACGTGCCGGGCTACTTCCTCAACGATTTCGGCTTCGCGCGCGACCTGATCCAGGAGCTGCGGCTGCCGAACCTGAGGCTCCAGTTCGACATCTATCACTGCCAGATCATCCACGGCGACGTCACCATGCGGCTGCGCGAGATGATGCCGATCATCGGACACATCCAGATCGCCAGCATTCCCTCGCGCAACGAGCCCGACGGCGAGGAGCTGAACTATCCATTTCTGTTCGAAGAGCTGGACCGGCTCGGCTATGCCGGCTTCGTCGGCTGCGAATACAATCCGCGCGGCAAGACCACCGACGGCCTTGCCTGGTTCAAGCCCTATGCGGGAGTGAAGCCGTGACCCTTGCAGCGAAAATTTCTCTGGGCTGCATCGCCGATGACTATACCGGTGCCTCCGACCTCGCCAACACGCTGACGCGCGCGGGCCTGCGCACGGTGCAGACCATCGGCGTACCTGCCGACGATCTGGCACTGCCCGAGGTCGATGCCGTCGTGGTGTCCTTGAAAAGCCGATCGATCGAGGCCGGCCTTGCCGTTTCGCGCTCGCGCGCAGCGGACAAATGGCTGCGCGGCCGCGGCGCGAGCCACGTGCTGTTCAAGATCTGCTCGACCTTCGATTCCACCGACGCCGGCAATATCGGCCCCGTCATGGATGCGCTGCGCGCCGACTGCGGCGAAGGCGCCGTGCTGGTGACGCCGGCCTTTCCGGAGACCGGCCGCACCGTCTATCAGGGCAATTTGTTCGTCGGCGCGGTGCCGCTGAACGAGAGCCCGCTGAAGGACCATCCGCTCAACCCGATGCATGATTCCAACCTGGTGCGCGTGCTGGCGCGCCAGAGCAGGACGCAGATCGGCCTCGTCGATCTCGCCACCGTCACGCGCGGCGCGGATGCCGTGCGGGCGCGGCTGGCCGAGCTCGCGAGCAAGGGCATCGGCGCTGCGATCATCGACGCTGTCTTCGACCGCGACCTCGAGACCATCGGTCTCGTCGCCGCCGAGCACCGGTTGTCGGTCGGCGCCTCCGGCATCGGCCTCGGGCTGGCGCGGGCGCTGGTCTCGACGGGCAAGGTCAAGTCGGCTGCGGCGAGCGGAGCGACCGGCGCCGCCGTCGGCGGACCGGCGGCATGTCTTGCCGGAAGCTGCTCGCAGGCGACGCTTCAGCAGATCGCGAATGCCGAGCGTGTCATGCCGGTGTTACATCTCGATCCGGACCGTATTCTTACGGGAGCAGGTGAAGCGCAGCGTGCGCTGGACTGGGCAAGGCCGCGACTGGCTGAAGGTCCGGTGCTGATCGCTTCGAGCTCGACACCCGATCAGGTCGCCGCGCTTCAGGCGCGTCACGGTCGTGATGCGGCCGGGCATGCCATCGAGCAAACGATGGCCGACATTGCTGAAAGCCTTGTACGATCAGGTGTCCGGCGTTTGGTCGTTGCCGGTGGCGAGACATCCGGTGCCGTGGTCGATCGGTTGAAGATTTCCGGATTTCTCGTAGGGGTAGAAATTGCCGCCGGCGTTCCTGTGCTGCGTGCAGTTGGTGATGGCGGCGCGATGTTGCTCGCTCTGAAGTCCGGAAATTTCGGCGGCGCGGAGTTTTTCTCGGACGCGCTTAGGCTCATGCGCTGAGCGCAGAGCATTCTTAGCTGCCTGTTCATTTGTTTCGGGCTTTCGTACTTGTACGGAGTCGTAGTTAACATCTGCGCAGGCGCTCTGGTGTTGGATGTCGGTGCTGCTCCCTTTGGTTGATTCGTAAAACTTCCGGCCGCGCCACCGCGCCAGCACAAAGAGACCCGATTATGCTCGCCACCATTTCCATCCGCGCCAAGATCATCAGTGTCCTGGCGTTCCTGCTGGTCGCGATGGCCGGCATGGGCCTGCTCGCTGTCATGAAAATGCGGTCGATGAACGCCAACACGGTCGACATCACCACGAGCTGGATGCCGAGCGTGCGGGTGCTGGGCGAGCTCCGGGCCTCGGTCATCACCTATCGCAGCGTGGTCCGCGAGCACATGCTGGCCGAGACCCTGGAAGAAAAGCTCGCGATGGAAAAGACTGCGGTCACCACCAGCGAGACCCTGGCCAAGGCCCGCCAGAGCTACGAGACCATGATCACCTCGCCGGAGGAGCGGGCGCTCTACACCGAATGGTCCAAGTTGTGGGACGATTACAAGAAGAGCGCCGACGAGGTCTTTGCGTTGTCGCGCAAAGAGGTTGGCAAGGTCCCGCACGAGTCGCATGAGCTGAACGTCAAGACCGCCAACAAGATCGGCATCCAGTCCGACGAAATCCTGCGCAAGGACATCGATCTCAACACCAAAGGTGGCGACCAGGCCGCCCGGGACGCGGACAGCAGCTATTCCTTCGCGTTCATGCTGCTCTCGATCATTCTCGGCGCCGCCGTCATCGCCGGCGTCGGCGTCGGCTTCTATCTCGTTCACGACGTCTCCAGCGGCATCAACTCCATCACACTGCCGATGCAGGCGCTGGGCAGGGGCGATCTCTCCGCCGAGGTCCCGCATCGCGGCGAGAAGACGGAGATCGGCGCCATGGCTGACGTGCTCCAGGTCTTCAAGGAAGCGCTGATCGCCAAGAAGGCTGCTGACGAGGCCGCTGCGGCCGACGCCGAAGCCAAGATCGAGCGCGGCCGCCGTGTCGACAACATCACCCGCGAATTCGAGACGATGATTGGCGAGATCGTCCAGACGGTGTCGTCGGCCTCGACCCAGCTCGAAGCTTCCGCCTCGACGCTGACCTCGACCGCCGACCGCTCCCAGCGGCTGGCGACCACGGTGGCCGGCGCGTCGGAGGAGGCCTCGACCAACGTGCAGTCCGTGGCCTCGGCCACCGAGGAGATGGCCTCGTCCGTGGGCGAGATCAGCCGTCAGGTGCAGGAATCGGCGCGGATGGCGGGCGATGCCGTCGGCCAGGCCCGCGCGACGACCGAGCGCGTCAGCGAGCTCTCCAAGGCGGCCTCCCGCATCGGCGATGTCGTCGAATTGATCAACACCATCGCCGGCCAGACCAACCTGCTGGCGCTGAACGCGACCATCGAGGCGGCGCGTGCGGGTGAAGCCGGCCGCGGCTTTGCCGTGGTCGCCTCCGAGGTGAAGGCGCTCGCCGAGCAGACCGCGAAGGCGACCGGCGAGATCGGCCAGCAGATCTCGGGCATCCAGGCGGCGACCAACGACTCCGTCGGCGCCATCAAGGAGATCTCCTCGACCATCGAGCGCCTGTCGGAAATCTCCTCGGCGATCGCAGCGGCCGTGGAAGAGCAGGGCGCGGCGACCCAGGAGATCGCCCGCAACGTGCAGCAGGCGGCGCAGGGCACCCAGCAGGTCTCCTCCAACATCACCGACGTGCAGCGCGGCGCGACCGAGACCGGCACGGCCTCCTCGCAAGTGCTGTCGGCGGCGCAGATGCTGTCGAACGACTCGAACCGGCTGAAGAACGAGGTCAGCAAGTTCCTGACCAACGTCCGCGCGGCGTAAGCTAAGTTGCAGCCAACTCCGTCATCCTGAGGTGTGATCCCTGGGGCGCACTTGCGCACCGGGGTGAGCCTCGAAGGATGAACGGCCCGCGATGCAGCCGGGCCGTCGCCCTTCGAGGGCCGCTGAAGAAGCGGCCACCTCAGGGTGACGGTGACGCAGTGGCGCGGCATCCTCCGTTTCCCCCTCGCATGGCTGCGATGCCAATTTCGCAGTGCGGTAGCAGGGAAGTGAATGCAGGATAGTGCCTGGTAATTAGCGTTTCCGGCGGTGCTCGGGTAAAGGGGAATGAGGATCCCCATGGGGGCGGACTCCGTATCCCTGCTTGACCTGGAATTGCCTGGCGCATGATTGCTCTGGTCCGTATTGCCCTGAGCCGGCCCTATACGTTTGTCGTGCTGGCGCTCCTGCTGCTGATCATCGGACCGCTCGCAGCGCTGCGGACACCGACCGATATCTTCCCGGACATCCGCATCCCCGTCATCGGCGTGGTCTGGCAGTACACCGGCCTGCCGCCGGACCAGATGTCCGGCCGCATCACCACACCGTTCCAGCGCGCGCTGACGACGACCGTCAACGACATCGAGCACATCACGGCCAATTCCTATAACGGCTTCGGCATCATCAAGATCTTCTTCCAGCCGAACGTCGACATCCGCACCGCCAACGCGCAGGTCACCGCGATCTCGCAGACGCTGCTCAAGCAGATGCCGCCGGGCGCAACGCCGCCCCTGATCCTGAACTACTCGGCCTCGACCGTGCCGATCATCCAGGTGGCGCTGTCGGGCGATGGCCTCACCGAGCAGAACCTCGCCGACATCGGCATCAACCAGCTTCGCACGCCGCTGGTCACCGTGCCTGGCGCGGCGATCCCATACCCCTTTGGCGGCAAGCAGCGCCAGGTCCAGATCGATCTCGATCCGACCGCGCTCCAGGCCCGCGGGCTATCAGGCCAGGACGTCGCCAATGCGCTCGCCGCCCAGAACCTGATCACGCCGGTCGGCACCCAGAAGATCGGCCAGTTCGAATACAACATCCAGCTCAACAACTCGCCGCTCCGGATCGACGAGCTCGGCAACCTCCCGATCAAAACCGTCAACGGCGCCATGGTCTATGTGCGCGACGTCGCGACCGTGCGCGACGGCAATCCGCCACAAACCAACATCGTCCATGTCGACGGCAACCGTTCGGTGCTGATGATGGTGCTGAAGGCGGGCGCGACCTCGACGCTCGATATCATCGCCGGCATCAAGCAGAAGGTGATCGAGGTCAAGGACCAGCTTCCGGACGCCTTGAAGATCGGCTTCATCGGCGACCAGTCGGTGTTCGTCCGCGGCGCGATCGAGGGTGTCGCCTTCGAGGGCGTGATCGCGGCGCTGCTGACCAGCGTCATGATCCTCCTGTTCCTCGGCAGCTGGCGCTCGACCATCATCATCGCGGTCTCGATCCCGCTCTCGGTGCTTGGCGCCATCATCATGCTGTCGGCGATCGGCGAGACGCTGAACATCATGACGCTCGGCGGCCTCGCGCTCGCGGTCGGCATCCTCGTCGACGACGCCACCGTCACCATCGAGAACATCAACTACCATCTGGAGCAGGGCAAACCGGTCGAGCAATCGATCCTCGACGGCGCCAACCAGATCGTGACGCCGGCCTTCGTCTCGCTGCTCTGTATCTGCATCGTGTTCGTGCCGATGTTCTTTCTCACCGGCGTCGCGCGCTTCCTGTTCGTGCCGATGGCGGAAGCCGTGATGTTTGCGATGATCTGGTCGTTCATCCTGTCGCGCACGCTGGTGCCGACCATGGCGAACTACCTTCTCAAGGCGCATGTCCATCATGAGGGGGAGCCGCCGAAGTCGCGCAATCCGTTGGTCTGGTTCCAGCGCGGTTTCGAGAAACGCTTCGAGCGCGTTCGCGGCGGCTACCACGATTTCCTCGGCCTGGCGCTGGCGCATCGCGGCGTGTTCGTGATCGGCTTTATCTGCGTGGTCGGCGCGTCCTTCGCGCTGGTGCCGTTCCTCGGGCGTAACTTCTTCCCCGCGGTCGATGCCGGGAACATCCTGATGCATGTCCGCACCCAAGTCGGCACGCGCGTCGAGGAGACCGCCAACCAGCTCGCCGACGTGCAGAAGGCGGTGCGCAAGCTGATCCCGGGCGAGATCGAGACCATGACCGACAACATCGGCATGCCGATCTCCGGCATCAACATGACCTACAACAACACCGGCGTGATCGGTCCGCAGGACGGCGACATCCAGATCAAGCTGAAGGAGGGACACAAGCCGACCGAGGAGCATGTGAAGGTGCTGCGTGAGCAATTGCCGCGGCTCTTCCCCGGCGTCAGCTTCGCCTTCCTGCCGGCCGACATCGTCAGCCAGATCCTGAATTTTGGCGCGCCCGCGCCGATCGACCTGCAAATCCGCGGCGCCAATCTCAGCGCCAACTTTGCTTACGCCAACAGCCTGCTGGCGAAGGTCCGGCGCATTCCGGGCGTCGCCGATGCGCGCATCCAGCAATCGCCGAGCAATCCGACCTTCAACATCGACGTCGACCGCACCCGCGCCCAATATGTCGGACTGACCGAGCGCGATGTCACCAACAGCCTCGTGGTCAACCTCGCCGGCTCATCGCAGGTCGCGCCGACCTACTATCTCAACCCTGATAACGGCGTGTCCTACTCGATCGTGATGCAGACGCCGCAATACCAGATCGACTCGCTCAGCGCGCTGCAGACGCTGCCGATCACCGCTGCCGGCAACGCGCAGTCGCCGATCCTCGGCGGCATCGCCGACATCAAGCGCTCGACCTCGAGCGCGGTGGTGTCGCAATACGACATCCAGTCGATGGTGCAGATCTTTGCGACGACCTCGGGCCGCGATCTCGGCGCGGTCGCCGCCGACATCCGGAAGGTGATCGCCGACACCGCGAAGGAGGTGCCGAAGGGTTCTTCCGTGGTGCTGCTCGGTCAGGTGCAGACCATGAACAGCGCCTTCACCGGCCTCTTGTTCGGCCTGCTCGGCGCGGTCGTGCTGATCTACTTCCTCATCGTCGTGAACTTCCAGTCCTGGTCCGATCCGTTCGTGATCATCACGGCGCTGCCGGCCGCGCTCGCCGGCATCGTCTGGATGCTGTTCATGACGGAGACCACGCTGTCGGTCCCGGCGCTCACCGGCGCGATCATGTGCATGGGCGTTGCCACCGCCAACAGCGTGCTCGTGATCTCCTTCGCGCGCGAGCGTTACGAGGAGCTCGGCGATCCCATTGCGGCGGCACTCGAAGCCGGCTTCGTCCGGTTCCGCCCCGTCCTGATGACTGCGCTCGCCATGATCATCGGCATGGCGCCGATGGCCCTGGGGCTGGGCGAGGGCGGCGAGCAGAACGCGCCGCTCGGCCGCGCCGTGATCGGCGGCCTGATCTTTGCAACCTTCGCCACGCTGATGTTCGTTCCCGTGGTGTTCAGTATGGTCCACAAGAAACAAGGCGCCAAAGCCGCCGCCTCATTGGAGACTCCGCATGTCGCCCACTGAATCCCGCTCGGCGGTGTCGCACCGGAAACTGGGCATTGTCGGCGTGGTGGTGCTGATTGCGGCAGGCCTTGTCGTTGGCACCGGCATTCGCGCTCGTGAGGAGCAGGGCAGCAAGCTGAAGGAATGGACCGATGATCAGGCGGTTCCCAGCGTCGCGGTGACCCTGCCGAATGCCAAGGCGCTCAACGCCATCCTCGATCTGCCGGGCCGATTGGAAGCCTACTACCGTGCCCCGATCTTCGCGCGCGTGTCGGGTTACCTGAAGAGCTGGAGCGCCGACATGGGGGCCCGCGTCAAGGCCGGGCAGGTGATCGCTGAAATCGAGGCGCCGGATCTCGACCAGCAGCTGTTGCAGGCCCGCGCCGACCTTGCCAGCCAGCAGGCCAGCGCCAGGCTATCGGAAGCGACGCTGAACCGACGCAAGACGTTGGTCGCCTCCAACTTCGTCTCCGCGCAGGAGATCGACGAGCGCACCGCCGATCTCTCCAACAAGAACGCCGCCGTCAACTCGGGCAAGGCTAATGTCGAGCGGCTGGAAGCGCTGGCCGGCTACAAGAAGATCACCGCGCCGTTCGATGGCGTGGTCACCGCGCGCGACACCGACGTCGGCGCGCTGATCAATGCCGGCGGCGGCTCTGGCCCGGCTATGTTCGTGATATCAGACATCACCAAGCTGCGCGTCTACGTCAACGTGCCCCAGAACTACGTGCCGGCGATCAAGATCGGCGCCAAGGCGACGATCACGCTGCCGGAGTACCCGAACCGGACTTTCCAGGCGACAGTGGAGGCCTCCTCGCAGGCCGTCGACGTTGCCTCGGGCACGACACGGATGCAGCTTGGCCTCGACAATTCGAGCGGCGAGCTGATGCCGGGCGGCTATGCCAGCGTGAAGCTGAACCTCCAGCGCGACTCCGCCCCGCTCAGCATTCCCGCCAGTGCCCTGATCTTCAACGGCAGCGGCCTGCGCGTTGCGACGGTTGGGGCGGACGACAAGGTGTTGTTCAAGACCGTGACCATCGCCCGCGATCTCGGCCGCGAGATCGAGCTCGCCTCGGGCATCGCCGCCGATGATCGTGTCATTACCGCCCCGCCGGACGGTCTTGCGGATGGCGATGCGGTGCGCGTCGTCGGCGCCAAGGGCAAGCCGGCGACGGCGTCGGAGAAGCAGCCGCCGAAGAGTTAGGGCGCTTTCGTAGGGTGGGTTAGCCTTGCGACTGCGCAAAGCGCAGTTCGCATGGCGTAACCCACCACTTCTGTCTCCGCGGATACGAACAGTGGTGGGTTACGCCTTCGGCTAACCCACCCTACAAAGCTACGCCACCCGCCACCCCGGCACACCATCGACAGCCATCGTGATCTCGCCGAGCGAGCCCACCGGCGTGTGGTCCGTGTTGAGCAAATGCCCCAGCGTCGCACTATCGCTCGCCGGAATCCGCGCCAGCGTACGCCGATCATCCGCAGTGCGCAGCATCACCACGCCGTGCTCGACATCGCCGCCGCGGCCGTAGAGCACCGTGAAGCTCTCGACCTTGCCCTTGCCCGAGGCTTCCGTCACGAACTCCGGCACCGCGCGCTTGTTGCGATCGGCCTCGCCTTGCACGCTCGTCTCCTGCGTCAGCGCCTCGCGCGTCGGCGCCTTCGCCACGACCAGCGCGTGATGCTTGGTGACGAAGCCGCCTTGCCCATAGAGCAGGCCGAGCCTTGCGCCATCGCGCACACGCCGGATCATCGCGCAGGCCGCGTGCGTCATGTAGGTGTTGAGCGGCGCGCCGAAGAAGGTGAGACCGCCGGTCACGGTCGGCTGCACGTCGGCACCCAGGCCCAGCGTCCGCCGCGCCATCTTGGGCACGCAGGGGAAGCAGCTGTAGAGCTCGATCGCGTCGAATTTTCTGCCATCGCCCCCGGCGAGGTCCATCACCGCTTTCAGCACGGCGTTCTGTGGATGGCTCTCGTAGAACTGGTCGCGCAGCAGATAGTCGCGAGGTTCCTCCGCCGAGGCGCCGCCGAGGGGATAGACCAGCTTATCCTCGGCGATGCCTGCCGCGCGCGCCTTGGCGAGGCTCGTCAGCAGCAGCGCGCCGCCCATGTTGACACTGGGATTGGCGACCATGAGCTTGTTGTAGGGCCAGGCGATCAGCCGGTTGTCCGCCGTCGGCGTCGTGATCTCCTCAGGCGCATAGCGCCGTTTCAGCCAGGCATTTGGATTTTGCACCGCGGCTTCCGAATAGCGCGACCACAGCGTGCCTGACTCCGCCATCGCGTCGCGCGGCGTCTGACCCCAATGGGCGGACGAGGCGGCCTCGTAGAATGGATAGACCGTGACGGGCCGGAACACGCCGAGCTTCACCGCCAGCGGCTTCTGAAACGCCGCGCCGCGCTTGGGCTCCTCGACGTCATGGGCAAACGGCGTCCATGGCAATTTGACCCCGGCACGCTCCGCCTTGGTCGCGGTCGACTGCGCCTCCGCGCCGCAGATCGCGGCGACGGTGCATTCGCCGCGCGCGATGCGCTTGGCCGCCTCGTGGATGTAGCGGATCGGGCTCTCGCCGCCGACCGGGCCGTAATAGCAATGCTGGGGCGAGACGCCGAGCCGCTCCGCCAAAAGCTTCTCCGGATCGCGATAGCGCCAGCTCAGGAAGTTGACGACGTCGAGCGACTGCACCTCGCCGAGCAGCTTCGCGCCGGCATCCCGCTCGGCGCGCCGCAACGCCTGCTCAAGCAGGTCCAGCGGTTCCAGGCCCTCGGTGATCTCCTTGGGGCGGTCAACGATCTCGCCGATGCCGACGATGACGGGGATGCGGTCTTCGGGGGTATTTGCCATTTCTTCTTGCTTCAATTCACGATGTCAGTTGTTTCGTCATTGCGAGCGCAGCGAAGCAATCCAGGATCTTTCCGCAGAGGCAGTCTGGATTGCTTCGCTACGCTCGCAATGACGAGAGGGCTATCACTCCGCCACCAGCGCGTTCATGTGTTCGACGGCTTCGGCAAAATCTTCCTTGAACTCCTGCACCACCGCGCCGGCCGATTTCACGCTGTCGATCAGCCCGACGCCCTGGCCGACGAAGTAGCTGACGAGATCGCGCGCCTTGGCGTTGCCGCTTGCGGCCGCGCGATCGATCGCGTTGAAGGCGTCGCGGCTGACGATGCTCTGCAGCGGCATCGGCAGCGCGCCGGGGCTTTCGGGCGCACGGTCCCAGGCATCGGTCCAGACCGAGCGGAGCTGCCGTGCCGGCTTGCCGGTGCGTCCCTTCGAGCGGACCGCGTCACGCGAGGACGCCGCGATCATCTTCTCGCGGAAGATTTCCGTGGTCTCCGCCTCGACGGTCGCAAGCCACACCGATCCGGTCCAGGCGCCGGCCGCGCCCATCGCCATGCAGGCCGCCATCTGCCGACCCGTCATGATGCCGCCGGCCGCCAGCACCGGCACGTCGCGGATGGGCTTGATCGCCTTGATCACCTCCGGCACCAGCACCATTGTCGAGACCTCGCCGCAATGGCCGCCGGCCTCGGTGCCCTGCACCACAAGGATGTCGACGCCGGCCGCGACCTGGCGCAGCGCATGCTCCTTGGCGCCGACGAGCGCTGCGACCGGCACGCCGTGCGTCTTGCCCATCTCGATCATCGCCTTCGGCGGCACGCCCAGCGCATTTGCGATCAGGCGGATCGGATGATTGAAGGACACCTCGAGCAATTGAAGTGCGGTCTTCCCGTCGAACGGCTGCGGCTGATTGTCTGCGACTTCCGTGGTGGTCAGCTCGATATCGTATTTCTTCAGAAGATCGCGCGTGTAGTCGCGGTGCTCTTGCGGCACGCGCGCTTCGAGGCTCTTCCAGGTGACGTCCTTCTCGCCCGCCGTGGAGATGTTCTCGGGGATCAGCACGTCGACGCCGTAGGGCTTGCCGTCGACGTGATCGTCGATCCATGTCAGCTCGCGCTCGAGCGTATCGGGCGTGTGTACGGTGGCCCCTAACACGCCAAAGCCGCCGGCGCGGCTGACGGCGGCGACGACATCGCGGCAATGGCTGAAAGCGAGCAGCGGGAACTCGATGCCCAGCATGTCGCAGATCGGCGATTTCATGGCTCTCTCCCCGGCATCTTCGCGTTGCTGTTGTTGCTTTCGCTGCGAAGACCGTTCGACGCTAGCTCATCATTGCCTGCGATGCCATGCCGGATTCGGTCGCGCATCTTGCGTGCAGGCGCCGTGTGCCGGTTGAGCCATTCCGCTGCACAAAATAAGCAAGCCTGGCCGTGCCGATTTGCCTCTTGCGCTTCGGCATGCCCCGGAGAATGCTGGTGCACAACAACAGAAAACAACGAGGGAGCGCCAACCGATGTCGCCAGCGCAGTCGAGTCCGGCCGAGGCCGCGGAGACCTACGATGTGGTCGTCGTCGGCGCAGGCTTTGCCGGCATGTACATGCTGCATCGCCTGCGCGGGCTCGGCTTCTCGGCACGGGTCTATGAGCAGGGCGGCGGCGTCGGCGGCACCTGGTACTGGAACCGCTATCCCGGCGCGCGCTGCGATGTCGAGAGCATGCAATATTCCTACTCCTTCTCCGAGGAGCTCCAGCAGGAATGGGACTGGAGCGAGCGATACGCGCCGCAAGCAGAGATCTTGAAATACGCCAACCATGTCGCCGACCGTTTCGATCTGCGCCGCGACATCCAGTTCGACACGCGCGTCGAACGCGCAGTGTTCGATGAGCGCGGCAAGCGCTGGTCGGTGACGATCTCCGACGGCCGGACGGTTCAAGCGCAGTTCGTCGTGCTCGCCACCGGCTGCCTCTCGAACGCGCGCAAGCCCGACATCAACGGCCTCGAAAATTTCAAGGGCCCCGTCTACCATACCGGCAACTGGCCGCATGAGCCCGTGGACTTCAGCGGCCAGCGCGTCGGCCTGATCGGCACGGGATCGTCGGGCATCCAGTCCGCACCCATCATCGCCGAGCAGGCGAAACATCTCACCGTATTTCAGCGCACCGCGAATTTCTCGATTCCCGCCCGCAACGCCGCGCTCTCCGCCGGGGACCGCGATGCGTTCCGCAAGAACTATCCGGAGGTCCGCCGCTTCGCCCGCGAGGTCGCGCGCAACGGCATTTTTGCAGAGCAGCCCGATCGGGGCGCGCTCGACGACAGCGACGATACCAGGCGCGGCAAATACGAGAAGCGTTGGGAGCACGGCGGTCTCACCTTCATGTATGCCTATAACAATCTGGGCCTCGACCGAACTGCGAATGACACCGCCGCGGATTTCGTGCGTGGCAAGATCACGGAGATCGTCAAAGACCCAGCGACGGCAAAGCTGCTGCAGCCGAACAGCCATCCGATCGGGACCAAGCGCATCTGTATCGACACGGATTATTTCGTGACCTTCAACCGGCCGAACGTCTCGCTGGTGGACATCAAGACAACGCCGATCGAGGAGGTCACCGCGCATACGGTTCGTGTCGCGGGGAAGGATCACGAGGTCGACGCGCTGGTGCTGGCCACCGGCTTCGATGCCATGACCGGATCGGTTGCGAAGATCGACATTCGCGGCCGGGAGGGTTGGACCTTGAACCAGAAATGGGCGGAAGGCCCAAAGACCTATCTCGGGCTGATGAGCGCCGGCTTTCCGAACCTCTTCATCATCACCGGCCCCGGCAGCCCGTCGGTGCTGTCGAACATGATCGTGTCGATCGAGCAGCATGTCGACTGGATCGCCGATTGCCTGACCAACATGCGCAAGCGCGGCCTTGCGACCATCGAAGCGGGAGGGGACGCGGAGGAGAAATGGGTCGCGCACGTCAACGAGGTCGCCCAGGGCACGCTCTATCCGCAGGCCAATTCCTGGTACATGGGCGCCAATATCCCGAGCAAGCCGCGCATCTTCATGCCCTATATCGGCGGCGTTGGTACTTACCGGCGGATCTGCGACGAGGTCGCGGCGAAGGGGTATGAGGGATTCGTGATGGAAGCCGATGCAGCCGCGCCAGGCCGTGACGGGGTAGGTCAAGGCTGCATGACGCCGGCTTGAGGCCCGCGCCGGACGCAGAGCCGGCAGGGCTTGTCATCGGCCCTCCCAGGGCTAATTAATGCAGGCGCATCTTTCCGCCGGAGCCCCGCATGACCGACGCCCCCGCCTACGTGCCGCCCAAAGTCTGGACCTGGAACAAGGAGAATGGCGGGCAATTCGCCAGCATCAACCGCCCGATCGCCGGCCCCACCCACGACAAGGAGCTGCCGGTCGGCAAGCATCCGCTCCAGCTCTATTCGCTGGCGACCCCGAACGGGGTGAAGGTCACGGTGATGCTGGAGGAGCTGCTGGCGCTCGGCCACAAGGGGGCCGAATACGACGCCTGGCTGATCAGGATCGGCAATGGCGACCAGTTCGGCAGCGGCTTTGTCGACATCAACCCGAACTCGAAAATTCCCGCGCTGATGGACCGCTCGGGTCCGGAGCCGATCCGGGTGTTCGAGTCCGGCTCGATCCTGTTCTACCTCGCCGAAAAGTTCGGCGCCTTCCTGCCCAAGGACATCAAGACCCGCACCGAAGCGATGTCCTGGCTGTTCTGGCAGATGGGCAGCGCGCCCTATCTCGGCGGCGGCTTCGGGCATTTCTACGCCTATGCGCCGTTCAAGATCGAATATGCCATCGATCGCTTCGCCATGGAGACCAAGCGCCAGCTCGACGTGCTCGACCGTCGCCTTGCCGACAACGAATATCTCGCAGGCAAGGAGTACACCATCGCCGATATCGCGGTGTGGCCCTGGTACGGCGCGCTCGCCAAGGGGCTGGTCTACGGCGCCGGCGAATTCCTCTCCGTGCAGGACTACAAGCACGTGCAGCGCTGGACCGACCAGATCGCAAAGCGCCCGGCCGTGAAGCGCGGCCGCATGGTCAACCGCGTCTCCGGCGATCCCGCCAGCCAACTCCACGAGCGCCACGACGCCGGCGATTTCGAGACGAAGACGCAGGACAAGCTCGCGCCCGCGACGTAGCCCTTCTTCGCCTCTCTCCGCGTGCGGAGAGCTCGTAGGGTGGGCAAAGCGAAAGCGTGCCCACCACTTCTTGCGAGGCCCGTGATGGTGGGCACGGCGCGCGAAGTGCGCGCCTTTGCCCACCCTACGGCATCTCGCGGCTCACGCCATGCTCAGCTCGTGGCGGCCGACCACCATCCAGTGCACCTCGTCCGGACCATCCGCGAACCGCAGGTGCCGCACGTCCTGGTACATCTCGGCGAGCGGGGTCCAGTGCGAGATGCCGGTGGCGCCGTGCATCTGGATGGCCTGGTCGATGATCTTGCAGGCGCGCTCGGGCACCATGGCCTTGACCATGGAGACCCAGACGCGGGCTTCCTTGTTTCCGAGCACGTCCATCGCCTTGGCGGCCTTCAGCACCATCAGCCGCATCGCCTCGATCTCGCAGCGCGCCTGCGCGATGATCTGCATGTTGCCGCCGAGATGGGCGATCTTCTTGCCGAAGGCTTCGCGGGTGAGGCCACGCTGCACCATCAGATCAAGCGCCTTCTCGGCCTTGCCGATGGTGCGCATGCAGTGATGGATGCGGCCGGGGCCGAGGCGCAGCTGCGAGATCTCGAAACCGCGGCCTTCGCCGAGCAGCATGTTCTCCTTCGGCACGCGCACATTGTTGAAGCGCATGTGCATGTGACCGCGCGGGGCGTGGTCCTGGCCGAACACATACATGGGGCCGAGCACCTCGACGCCGGGCGTGTCGCGCGGCACCAGGATCTGCGACTGCTGCTTGCTCGGCGCCGCGTCCGGATTGGTCTTCACCATCACGATGAGGATCTTGCAGCGGGGATCGCCGAGACCGGAGATGTAATATTTCTCGCCGTTGATGACCCATTCGTCGCCGACGAGCTTTGCCGTGGTCGAGATGTTCTTGGCGTCGGAGGAGGCGACGTTCGGCTCGGTCATGACATAGGCGGAGCGGATCTCGCCGTTGAGCAGCGGCTTCAGCCACTTCTCCTTCTGCTCCTTGGTGCCGACGCGCTCCAGCACCTCCATGTTGCCGGTGTCCGGCGCCGAGCAGTTCATGGTCTCAGAGGCCAGCGGGCTCTTGCCGAGCTCGACCGCGATATAGGCATAGTCGAGATTCTTCAGGCCCTGGCCGGTGTCGTCATCGGGCAGGAAGAAGTTCCAGAGGCCTTCCTGCTTGGCCTTGTTCTTGGCCTTCTCCAGCACCTCGAGCTGCTTCGGCGTGAAGCTCCAGCGATCCTCCTTGCCTTCGCCCGCCTTGGCGAATTCGATCGACATCGGCTCGACGGTGTCGCGGATGAATTTCCTGACGTGATCGTAGAGCGGCCGGACCTGGTCCGACATGCGCAGATCGTTGAGCTCGTCGCCCGGATTGAGCGTGTAGTTGGTGGTGCGGGGAATGTAGGTGTGTTTTGTCATTGGTCCTCCCGGGGGCGCTGAGTTCGCGTTGGCCGGAAGAATAGTCGTAGCGACGCCAAAGTGCGAGCGCGTATTTTTCACGCGGAGCCATGCCACGCGATGGAATATCGCGAGGGCGTTTGAAATGTTGTTTGAATGGGCGAGGTCTCTCACCGACGTCGTCCCGGACAAGCGCGCCTCAAGCGCGCGCAGATCCGGGACCCATACGCCGTAGCAATCGTTTTACGAAGGCTCGGAGTTGCCAGCTAGCGCCATAACCGCTCCCCGTGGTTATGGGTCCCCGCTTTCGCGGGGACGACACCGCGTGTGGAGTTGCCAGCTCAGTTCGGCATCCGGTGCATCGCGCAGATCTTGTTGCCGTCGAGGTCGCGCAGATAGGCGAGATAGAGCTTGTTGCCCGCGCCCTCGCGGATGCCGGGCGGATTTTCGATCGGCGTTCCGCCGGCGGCGACGCCGGCTGCGTGCCATTTGTCGACCTGCTCCGGCGAGTTGGCGGCAAAGCCGATGGTGCCGCCGTTCGCACAGGTCGCCGGCTCGCCGTTGATCGGCTTCGACACCGAGAACACGCCGGTCTTGGTGAAGTAGAAGATGCGATGGCCGTCGACCTTGGCCGGGCGCACCTCGAGCGTGCTCAGCAGGCTGTCGTAGAACGCCTTGGCCTTGTCCAGATCGTTGGTGCCGATCATGATGTGTGAGAACATTTGCCCATTCCCCTCAGAGTTTGTAGCCCGGATGGAGCGCAGCGAAATCCGGGTCTTGCTTGCTTTTGGAAATCCCGGATTGCGCTTCGCTCCATCCGGGCTACGAAATCAGAACGCGGTATAGCCGCCGTCGATCACGAACGTGTCCGCGGTGTGATAGGACGACGCCTTGCTCATCAGGTACACCGCGATGCCGCCGAAGTCGGATGCCTCGCCGAAGCGGCGCTGGGGAATCCGCGGCATCACGTTGGCGACGAATTTTTCGTTGGCCATGAGACCTGATGTCATGTCGCTCCTGATCCAGCCGGGCAGGATCGCATTCGCGGTGACGCCGTGCCGCGCCAGCTCGACGCCGAGTGCGCGCACCAGCGCGTTGATCGCGGCCTTGGTCGCGGCATAGTGCTCATTGCGCGCGGTGCCGAAGATCGAGGCGAGGCTCGAGGTCGCAACCAGCCGGCCGAAGGGATCGCCGGCATTGGCGCGCTCGGTCATGTGTTTCGCGGCGGCCTGGAACGCGTGGAAGACGCCGTCGAGATTGGTCGCAAACATCGTGCGCCATTCCTCCTCGGTGCGCTCGATGAAGGAGCGCCGGCCGCCGCCGCCGATGCCGGCATTGGCAAAGCAGCCGTCGACCCGGCCGAAGGTGTCGAGCGTGGCCTTCATCGCGGCATTCACGGAAGCTGGATCGGTGACGTCGCAAACGCGGGTATCCACCTTGCCTGATAGCCCCGCCATGCTCGCGGCAGCAGCCTTGTTCTTGTCAGCATTGCGGCCCCAGATCGAGACGTTGCAGCCCTGGCCGGCAAGCGCCTGTGCGATGCCGAGCCCGATGCCGCCATTGCCGCCGGTGATCACGGCGACGCGGCCGGAGAGGTCGAAAATGTTCATGGCGCGTTTCCTGGTCCTGGCGAGGTTTCTTGGCAAGGTTTCTTGGCAAGGTTTCTTGGTATGGCGCGCGTCAGCCGGTGCGCGCAAGATCGTGCGATATGACGGTGGGGTATGCTTTCGTCACCATGGACAAGACCGCGCCAAAAATCAAATATGCGCCCCGGCAAAAAAGTAATTCCGGTCTGCGAAACTGACGCAGGCCGCAACTGACGAGGAAACAATGCAGTTCAAACACGTCACGCTCGATTTCGATGGCTCGGTCGCGATCCTCAAGCTCGACCATCAGGAGGTGATGAACGCGGTCTCCATGGACATGCTCGGCGGGCTTGCCGAGGCGCTCGACACGATCGAGGAGAAGAAGGACGAGGTGCGCTGCATCGTGCTGACCGGCGCGGGCCGCGCCTTCTGCACCGGCGCCAATCTGCAAGGGCGCAACAACCAGTCGAAGAAGACCAAGGCCGGCCTGACGCTGGAGACCGGCTTTCATCCCTTCCTGCGCCGCATCCGCAATCTGCACTGTCCGATCATCACCGCGGTCAACGGCCCGGCCGCCGGCGCCGGCATGAGCTTCGCACTGCTCGGCGACATGATTTTGTGCGCGCGCTCGTCATATTTCCTGCAAGCCTTCCGCCGCATCGGCCTCGTGCCGGATTGCGGCTCGACCTGGCTGCTGCCGCGCCTGATCGGCAAGGCGCGCTCGATCGAATTGTCGCTGATGGGCGAGCGGCTGCCGGCCGAGAAGGCCCTGGAATGGGGCCTCGTCAACCGCGTCTACGACGATGGCGTGCTGATGGAGGAAGCGATGAAGCTCGCGCGCGAGCTTGCCAGTGGCCCGACGGTGGCGCTGGCGCTGATCCGCAAGCTCTATTGGGACAGCCCGGAGAATTCCTTCGAGGATCAGCTCAACCTCGAATTCCAGTGCCAGCTCCGCGCCGGCGACACCCAGGATTTTCGCGAGGGCGTCGGCGCGTTCCTGGAGAAGCGTCCCGCGCAGTTCAAGGGCAAATGATCGAGACGGAGCTTTCCCGCAGCGTTCAGCGCTGGTGCAAGGGCGCGACCGGCGTCACCGGCGCGGCAAAGCTCTCCGGCGGCGCCAGCCAGGAGACCTGGCGCTTCGACATCGTGCATCCCGATGGGCCGATCGGCGCGATCCTGCGCCGCTCGCCGAAGGGCTATGGCGCAGCCCCGACACGCGCGGCAGGCCTCGCCGCCGAGGCGCAGCTGATGCAGCTTGCCTTTGAAGTCGGTGTGCCGTCGCCGCGCGTAATGCACGTGCTGACGGCCGAGGACGATCTCGGCACCGGCTTCATCATGCAGCGGGTCGAGGGCGAGACCATCGCCCGCAAGATTCTTCGCGATGAGGAGTTTGCCGCGGCGCGGCCGCTGCTCGCACGGCAGATCGGCGGCATTCTCGCGGGCCTGCACAGGCTGCCGCAGGACAAATTGCCCGAGCTGCGCAGCCGCGGCGCGACCCAGGAGATATCTGAGTTCGAGCGCGACTATCGCAGCCTGAACTGGCCAAAACCCGTGTTCGAGCTGGCGCTGCGCTGGCTGCGCGACCACGATCCCGGCCCCTCAGTCGAGACCACGCTGGTGCACGGCGATTTCCGCAACGGCAATCTCATCATCGGCCCCGACGGTGTCCGCGCCGTGCTGGACTGGGAACTGGCCCATCTCGGCGACCCCATGGAGGATCTCGGCTGGGTCTGCGTCAACTCCTGGCGCTTTGGCGAGATCGACAAGCCCGTCGGCGGCTTTGGCTCGCGCGAGGAGCTGTTCGCCGGTTACGCGGCCGCCGGCCGCAAGGTCGACGCAGCGCGCGTAAAGTTCTGGGAAGTGATGGGGACGCTGCGCTGGGGCATCATGTGCGGCGGCATGATGCAGCGTTTTCGCGAGGGCCCGGACCATTCCATGGAGCGCGCCATGATCGGCCGCCGCGCCTCCGAGACCGAGATCGATCTGTTGCGGCTCTTGGCGCCGCGCGGGAGTTGATACATGCAGGACGAGCCGACCCCGGTCGAGCTGACCAAGTCAGTCGCCGATTTCCTCCGCAGCGACATCACGCCGCTGATCTCCGGCCATCAGGCCTTCAAGCTGCGCGTCGCCATCAACATCCTCGATCTCGTCACGCGACAGCTGACGCAGGAGGAGGGGAGCGCTGCGAAGGAGGTTGAACGCCTGCGCGCGCTGCTCGGGATCGACGGCTCGGTGACCGAGCTCAACCGCGTGCTGGCGGAGCGGATCGCCAAGGGCGAGGTCGATCTCGCAACTCCAGGCCTAGCCGAGCATCTGTGGGTGACCACGATGGACAAGCTCGCGGTGGATCAGCCGAACTATGCGTCGTACAAGCGGGAGCTGGGGCGCAATCCGTAGGATGGGTAGAGCGAAGCGAAACCCATCATCTCGCACCTTGCCCTGCCATTGATGGGTTTCGCTGCGCTCTACCCATCCTACGCACTCCATCCGCCGTCATTGCGAGGAGCCCTTGCGACGAAGCAATCCAGACTGCCTCCGGGGCGAGATTCTGGATTGCTTCGCTGCGCTCGCAATGACGATGGAAAAACCGCGTTACTTCCCCACCCATTTCGGCGGCCGCTTCTCCGAGAACGCTTTCGGGCCCTCGATATAGTCCTGCGAGGCCGCCATCGCCTGCACGGCCGGATAGTCGCGCTGCTCCGCGATCGCCTGTTCCAGCGACACGCCAAGCCCGCGCTGAATGGCCTGCTTCGACGCCCGGATCGACATCGGCGAGTTCTTGCTGATCATCTCGGCCCAGCGCAGCGCGGCGACGAGCGCTTCGCCCTGCGGCACCACCTCGTTGACGAAGCCGAGCTCAAGACCTTCCTTGGCGCTGACATGGCGCGCGGTGAGGATCATGCCCATGGCGCGCTTCAGCCCGATCTGCCGTGGCAGCCGGTGCAGGCCGCCGGCGAGCGCGGCGAGGCCCACGCGCGGCTCGGGCAGGGCGAAGGTCGCATTCTCCGCGGCGATGATCAGGTCGCAGGCGAGCGCGATCTCGAAGCCGCCGCCCATCGCAACGCCGTTCACCGCGGCGATGATCGGCTTGTCGCAGTCGAATCGCGCAGTGAGGCCGGCAAAGCCGCCCTTGTCCCAGCCGCGCTTTCCGCCGGCGGCCTGCCACTTCAGATCGTTGCCGGCGCAGAACGCCTTGTCGCCGCTGCCTGTGACGATCGCAATCCACTGCTCGGGATCGGTCGAGAAATCGTCGAATACCTTCTGCAGCTCGAAATGCGCATCCGTGTGCAGCGCGTTGTAGACCTCGGGCCGCGACAACGTGACGATCGTGATCGGTCCCTTGCGTTCCACCTTGGAAAATTTCAGCTCCATCGCGCGCTCCCGCATTTTCTCGTGAAGGAATATTGGCGTCATACTACCGCGCGCCGACGCCGGAGCACCATCGAATTGCGCAAAGCGCTTTGCGCGGCCGGCACGTCTCGGCTTGCTTGACTTGCATGGGCTCTTCTCACCTTAATCATGCGAAGCAAAAATCTGCGTAGCGCCTTAACGCAAAACGATAAAATCAATCCGGGAGAGAACCGTGGATTTCTCATTGCCTGCCGACCTCGTCGCCTATCTCGGAGAGCTCGACCGTTTCATCGAACGCGAGATCAAGCCGCTGGAGGAGGCCGACGACAACATCCGCTTCTTCGACCACCGCCGCGAATGGGCGCGCACCGATTTCGAGAATGGCGGCTTGCCGCGGCACGAATGGGAAGCGTTGCTGCGCAAGGCCAAGGATCTCGCGGACGCCGCCGGGCATCTGCGCTTTCCGGTGCCGAAGCAATATGGCGGCAAGGACGGCTCCAACCTCTGGATGGCCGTGATCCGCGAGCACTTTGCCGCGAAGGGGCTCGGCCTGCACAACGATCTCCAGAACGAGCATTCGATCGTCGGCAATTTCCCCGTCGTCACCATGCTCGACCGCTACGGCCGCGACGACCAGAAGGCGATGATCGACGGCTCGATCCGGGGCAAGTATCGCATCACGTTTGGCCTGACCGAGCCGCATCACGGCTCGGACGCCACCCACATGGAGACGCGCGCGGTGCCCGCGACCCGCGATAACGTCAAGGGCTGGATCATCAACGGCGAGAAGATGTGGACCACCGGCATGCACGTCGCAACGCACTGCGCGCTGTTCGCGCGCACGTCGGGCAACGACGGCGATGCCCGCGGCATCACCTGCTTCCTGGTGCCGGCAAAGAGCCACGGCGTCAAGGTCGAGGAGTACATGTGGACCTTCAACATGCCGACCGACCATCCACGCGTCAGCTTCACCGACGTGTTCGTGCCCGAGGATGCACAATTCGGCGAGGTCGGCCGCGGCCTGTCGCTGGCGCAATGCTTCGTGCACCAGAACCGCATCCGCCAAGCCGCGAGCTCGCTGGGCGCCGCCGTCTACTGCATCAACGAGAGCGTGAAATACGCGCGCGAGCGAAAGCCGTTCGGCAGGGCGCTCGCGGAGAACCAGGCGATCCAGTTCCCGCTGGTCGAGCTTGCCACGCAAGCCGAGATGCTGCGCCTTCTGATCCGCAAGACCGCCTGGGAGATGGACCAGCTCACCGAGGAGCAGATCGAGCGCACGCTGTCGGACCGCGTCTCCATGTGCAATTATTTTGCAAACCGCCTCTGCTGCGAATCTGCCGACCGCGCCATGCAGGTGCATGGCGGCATGGGCTACTCACGCCACAAGCCGTTCGAGCACATCTACCGCCACCACCGCCGCTACCGCATCACCGAGGGCAGCGAGGAGATCCAGATGCGGAAGGTGGCCGGATTCCTGTTTGGGTATATGGGGCCGGGGAAGCATTGAGGCGCACAGCTATCGTAGGGTGGGCAAAGCGAAGCGTGCCCACCACCTCTCGCTAATGTGGAGGAAACGTGGGCACGGCGCTTTGCGCCTTTGCCGCCCTACGGCACCGCCATTGTTGCGCGTTGTCTCTCCCCAGCGTCGTCCCCGCGAACGCGGGGACCCATAACCCCAGGGAGAGGTTTGGGGCGATTTGGTAACTCCGAGTCTCGTCAAACCTCTCCCCGGGGTTATGGGTTCCGGGCTCGCGCTGCGTGCGCCCCGGGACGACCTCGCGATCAATTCACCCGTCGATCCTTTCCCGCCCAATACGGCTCGCGCAACTGCCGCCGCAAGATCTTGCCGCTTGGATTCCGCGGCAGCGCCGGCAGGAACTCCACGCTCTTCGGCGTCTTGTAGCCGGCGATGCGCTCGCGGGTGAAGTTGATGATGTCGGCGGCGGTCGCCTGCTTGCCTGATTTCATCACCACCACGGCCTTCACCGCTTCGCCCCATTTGTCGTCGGGCACGCCGATCACGGCAGCTTCGGCGACATCTGGATGATCGCACAGTGCGCTCTCGACCTCGGCGGGATAGATGTTCTCGCCGCCGGAGATGATCATGTCCTTGATGCGGTCGTGGATGTAGAGATAGCCGTCCTCGTCCATGTAGCCGGCATCACCCGTGCGCAGCCAGCCGTCGCCGCGCAGCGTGGCGGCGGTCGCCTCCGGCAGGTTCCAGTAGCCCGCCATGTTGGAGCCCGAGCGCGTCGCGATCTCGCCGACCTCGCGCGGCGGCAACGGCTTGCCGTCCGCATCCAGAATCGCGATTTCGACGCCCGGCAGTGCCTTGCCGGCCGAGCGCATCCGCTCGAGCCCCTCGACATGGTCCTCCGGCGGCAGCGCGACGATGGTGCCCGTGGTCTCGGTCATGCCGTACATCTGCACGAAGCCGCATTTGAAGACCTCAATGCACTCCTTCAGCAGCGCCGCCGGAATCGGGGAGGCGCCGTACAGCATGTATTTCAGCCTGGAGAAATCGACGGTCCTCGCGCGCGGCTGCCGCACCACGAATTGCATCGCCGCCGGCACCATGAAGAGCTTGGTTATCCCCGACCGCTCGAAGAAGTCCAGCACCTTGGTCGGATCGAACTCGCGCGCGATCACGCCGCGGGCGCCGTGATAGAGCCCCATCACGCCCCAACCCGAGCCGCCGATGTGGAAGATCGGCATCGCCACCAGCGAGACGTCGTCAGTCGACCACCGGTTCCACTCCGGCTTGTCTTCGGCGCTGCCAGTCTGCACCAGATTGAGGAAGTTCGCATGCGACAGCATGGCGCCTTTCGGCTTGCCCGTGGTGCCCGAGGTGTAGAGCTGGATCGCGATGTCCTTCGTGTCGATCGGCACTTTTGGATCGTCGCCACTCTGCGCATCGCGCCACGCGGTAAAATCCTGCCATTCCGGCGCGCCGCCTTCGGTCGTGATGATGGTGCGCACGCCCGGGATCTGGTCCCTGATTTGCCGCACCTGCGTGATGAACTCCGGTCCGACGAACAGCACCGGCGCCTTGCAATCCGAAACGATGAAGGCGACCTCCGGCCCTGCGAGCCGCCAGTTCACCGGCGCCATCACCACGCCGGCCTTCATCGCGCCCATCAGCAGCTCGAAATAGAGATCGCTGTTCTTGCCGAGATAGGCGATGCGGTCGCCCTTCGTCACGCCCATGGCGATGAGTGCGTTCGCGACCTTGTTGGTCTTGATGTCGAATTCGGCAAAGCTGGTGGCGCGGCCCTCGAACTCATAGGCAATGGCGCTGCCGCGGCTTCTCGCGCGCTCGCGCACCATGTCGGTGAGGTCAGCCAATGGCTGTGTGGACATGTTTCTCCCGTACGTCTTGTTTTTATGCCTGGGAGTGTGGCGTCATCCGCGGACGAAGACAAGATGGGCCCAGCTGTCGTCCCGGACAAGCGCGCGTAGATCCGGGACCCATAGCCACGAGACGCAATTTGGCGAAGACCGGTCATGACCAATCTTCGCCAAACGACATTCGGTGGTAATGGGTCCTGGCTTTCGCCAGGACGACGATTGGGGAATCTTCGTTGTCCCGGGCAAACGCGGTCTCGTGTCCCGGACGCGCTGCAGCGCCCTTGCGCTGCTGCGCAGAGCCGGGACCCATGCTGCTTACGCGTTTGAAGAGAGATGGGCCCCGGCTCAGCAGCGCACCACGCCGAAGGCGGCGCGCTGCGCTGCGTCCGGGGCACGAGAGAGCATCACCCCCGCTTCGCCCGATCCTTCTCGTTCTGCGCCATGATGCTCTCGCGCGCGGTTTTCCAGTCGTCGTCGCTCCAGTCGCGGAGCTGGTAGAAATTGCCGCCCATCGCGAGCGCCTGGGCGCCGTCCATGGCGATGGTTTCGCCGTTGATCCAGTCGCAGCCGCCGGAGATCAGGAACACCGCGAGGTTCTGCAGTTCCTCCATGGTGCCGACGCGGCCCATCGGGTTCATCGCCCTGGTGCGCGCGCCGGCTTCATCGCCCGGCTTGATGCGCTTGCTCATGCCCTCGGTCGGGATTTCGCCCGGCGCGATGGTGTTGAGGCGGATGCCGTAGCGGCCCCATTCGGTCGCAAGCGACATGGTCATGGCGTGGATCGCCGACTTGCTCATCGCCGACGGCACCACATAGGGCGAGCCGTTGCGCACCCAGGTCACGGTGATCGAGACGACATTGCCGGGCTGCTTCAACGCAATCCAGCGCTTGCCGATCGCGTGCGTCACGTAGAACGTGCCGTGCATGACGATGTTGGCGACCGCATCGAAGCCGCGCGGCGACAGCTCCTCGCTGCGCGAGATAAAATTGCCGGCAGCATTGTTGATGAGATCGGTGAGGGGACCATCGCGAAAGATGTTCTCGATCATCTCGTCGACCGCGAGCGCGTTGCGGATGTCGACGCCGTGGCTGGTGACGCGGCCGCCATAGAGATCCATCAGCTCGGTCGCGGTCTCGTCGCACACGATCTTGCGCCGGCCGCAGATATGCACCTCGGCGCCGAGCTGGAGGAAGCGCGCCGCCATCGACTTGCCGAGCCCGGTGCCGCCGCCGGTCACGAGAATGCGCCGTCCGGCCAGAAGATTTTCCTTGAACATCGCCGTTTCTCCCGTACGGATTGTCAGTTAATTGGTCGATTGACTAAATCCGGCCGTCAGCTTTCTGTAAAGCGGCACCGAACAAGAACAGGGAGAATTCATCCATGGAAGAGCGCGTCTCGATCTCGATCTCGGAAGGCGTCGCCGACGTGCGCCTGGTGCGCGCGGACAAGATGAACGCGCTCGATCAGGCTATGTTCGAGGCCCTTGTGGCCGCAACGGACCGGCTTTCAAAGGACAAGAGCGTGCGCGTCGTCGTGTTGTCGGGTGAAGGCCGCGCCTTCTGCGCCGGTCTCGACATGGGGCGTTTTGCCGCCATGAAGGAGAAAGGCGGCAATGGAATTCCGGGTGGCGAAAATCGCGACCTCACCGTGCGCACGCATGGCCAGGCGAACTTTCCCCAAGCCGCGGTATGGGGATGGCGCCAGCTTCCGGTTCCCGTGATCGCGGCTGTGCACGGCGTCGCCTTTGGCGGCGGCTTCCAGCTCTCGCTCGGCGCCGACATGCGGTTCCTCAGCCCGGATGCGCGGATGTCGGTGATGGAGATCAAATGGGGCCTCGTCCCTGACATGGCCGGCACGCCGATCCTGGCTTCGCTGGTGCGCGACGATATCTTGCGCGACCTCACCTATACGGGCCGCATCTTCTGCGCGCAGGAGGCGATGACTTACGGCCTCGCCACGCGCATCTGCGACGACCCGCGCGCGGCCGCATTGGAAGTCGCGCGCGAGATCGCGGGAAAAAGCCCCGATGCGATCCGCGCCGCCAAGCGGTTGCTCAACAACCTCTCGGTCGATCCGGGGCCCGCGCTGCTCGCCGAATCCGTCGAGCAGCAAAAGCTGATCGGTAGTGCGAACCAGACCGAGGCGGTGCGCGCCAATCTTGAGAAGCGCGCGCCGAAGTTTGCGGATTAGTCTCTCCGTCGTTCCGGGATGGTCCGAAGGACCAGACCCGGAACCTCGAGATTCCGGGTTCGGCTCTCCGAGCCGCCCCGGAATGACAAACACAACAACAAAGAAAAACAAAAATGAGCGAAACGTCCCAATTCTTCGGCATCGTCTCCGGCGATCGCCGCCGTTCCCATGCGGAGGTCACCAATCGCGCCGACCGCATCGCAAGCGGCCTCGCCAGGATCGGCGTCCGCCAGGGCGATTGCGTCTGCATGCTGATGCGCAACGACATCGCCTTCCTCGAAGCCGCCTACGCGGCAATGCGGCTCGGGGCCTATGGCGTGCCGATCAACTGGCACTTCAAGCCGGAGGAAATCAACTACATCCTTGGCGACACGGGCACGTCCGTGCTGATCGGGCATGCCGATATGCTGCATGCGCTGCGCGATGCGATTCCAGCGGGCGTCACCGTGCTCAGCGTGCCGCCGCCGCCGGAGATCCTGTCCAACTACAAGATCGATCCGGATCACCTGACCACGCCGGATTTTGCGATCGATTTCGAATCCTGGCTCGCGCAGCAGCAGCCCTATGATGGTCCGATCGTGCCGCAGCCCATGAACATGATCTACACGTCAGGGACAACAGGCCATCCCAAGGGCGTGCGGCGCAACGCGCCGACACCGGATCAGCAGGCCGCCGGCGAACGCATGCGTGCGATGATCTACGGGCTCAAGCCCGGCGCCCGCGCGCTGCTGCCGGGCCCGCTCTATCATTCCGCGCCGAACTCTTTCGGTATCCGCGCCGGCAAGCTCGGCGGCGCGCTGGTGCTGATGCCGCGCTTCGAGGCGGAGGAATTTCTGGAGCTGATCGAGCGCTACAAGATCGACACCATCTTCATGGTGCCGACGATGTTCATCCGCCTGATGAAGCTGCCGGAGGAGGTGCGCAGGAAGTACGACGTCTCCTCGCTGCGCCACATCATCCATGCCGCCGCGCCGTGTCCGGCCGACGTCAAGCGCGCGATGATCGAGTGGTGGGGGCCGGTGATCTACGAATTCTACGGCTCGACCGAATCCAGCGCCGTCACCTTCGCGACCTCGGAGGATGCGCTGAAGAAGCCGGGCACCGTCGGCAAGATCTCGCCCGGCGCCGAGCTGCGCTTCATCGGCGAGGACGGCCGCGTGATCGGCGTGGGCGAGATCGGCGAGATCTATTCCCGCATGGCCGAGCTTGCCGATTTCACCTACCACAACAAGCCGGAGAAGCGCGCCGAGATCGATCGCGACGGCTTCATCACTTCGGGCGATGTCGGCTACATCGACGAGGACGGCTACGTCTTCATCTGCGACCGCAAGCGCGACATGGTGATCTCGGGTGGCGTCAACATCTATCCGGCCGAGATCGAATCCGTGCTGCACGCCGTGCCCGGCGTGCATGATTGCGCGGTGTTCGGCATCCCCGATGCCGAGTTCGGCGAGGCGCTGATGGCGGTGGTCGAGCCGCAAGCCGGCGTCACGCTCGATGCCGCCGATGTACGTGCGCGGCTGAAGACCTCGCTCGCCGACTACAAGGTGCCAAAGCACATCGAGATCCGCAGCGGGCTGCCGCGCGAAGATTCCGGCAAGATCTTCAAGCGCCGCCTCCGCGATCCCTATTGGGAGCAGGCGGGCCGGAAGATTTGACACTGCGTAGCCCGGATGAGCGAAGCGATATCCGGGACAGTGCGAGTTAAGGCCCCGGATGTCGCTTCGCTCATCGGGGCTACGAGAACCGGCAAGAGGAGGCAATGGAGTAGCAATCATCGATCGGCTCGGCTAGGTTGCGGTTATCGTTGTCTGCAGCTTGCGATCATTCATGCCGTCTTACCGTGCCAGTCCCGGCTTCTTCGAAGTCCCCCATGCCGCCGTCTACGCGCTGATGACGGTGACGGTCCTCGCATCGGGCTTCTGCTTCATCCAGGCAGGCGGCCCGGCGGCGCCGGCCGAGTTGCTGTATCGCTACGGCGGCATGTATGCGACCGCGATCGCGCGGCACGAATACTGGCGCCTCGTCGCCTATGGCTTCCTGCACGTCAATTTCGTCCACCTCACCATGAACATGTTGTGTCTGGTGCTGTGGGGCGGACATCTCGAGCGGCGGGTCGGACCGGCCTATTTCCTCATCATCTATCTCTGCGCCATGGTGTTCGGCGCCGTCATCGGCAATGGCATCCATTCCACGCCCTATTTGACGGTCGGTGCGTCCGGCGCCACGTCGGGTATCCTCGGCGCGCTGCTCTGCCTGTGGATCCTCGGCAAGCTCGATGTCAGGTTCGACTTCTTCGCGATCAACATCGGATTGAACATCGCGTTCGCGTTCGGCAATTCGCGGATCGACTGGGGCGTCCATCTCGGTGGGTTTGTGGCCGGGCTGATCGCCTGCGCCGTGCTGGACCTGATCGAGAAGGCGAATGCCTGGCTGCTTCGCTGCAAGTTTCCCGAAACGGTGAAGGTCAATCTCACCCTGCTTGGATGTGTCGTTGCGCTGTGGGCCTGGAGCGGCCCGGCTCAGGCGATCGCAGCCGGGGGCTCTGGATGGGGCCTGGCCATCGTGGTCGTGGTCGCATGTTGTGCCGCCGTGAAGACGATTGATCTCGTACTCTCCATGAAGAAGGGCCTTGCGATCGTCGTGGCGGTTTTGGCCGGAGCGAACGCCGCCGCCGTGATGCTTTCCGGTTGGGCGCTGGCATCGTCTTGCAGCCCGCGCTGGCCGACCGGTTCCGTTCCCTTCGATAATGTCCTCGTCACATTCTGTCCCAATCCTGTTCTCATTTCGGGGCTGGCCGCGATCGGCGCCGCCGCGCTGACGCTTTGGCTCTGCTCGAAGGAGATCTCGCGCGGGATCGAGGATGTCGGGTTTGTCGGCGCCTCGCTGCGTGCCGAACGAAGCCGGCGTCATGGACTATGACCGCGGAGGTCGTGCTATAAGAGGGCTCATCGACCGCGGATCGTCCCATGACCCCCGTTTCCATCCTGCTCAACATCCTCTGGATTCTCATCGGCGGCGCCTGGATGGCGTTCGGCTGGCTGGTGGCCGCGGTGATCATGGCCGTCACCATCATCGGCCTGCCCTGGGCGCGGGCGGCCTTCAACATCGCCGTCTATACGCTGCTGCCGTTCGGCTCCCGGGCGGTCAACCGTTACGACGTCACGGGTGTCGAGGATATCGGCACCGGCCCGCTCGGGGTGATCGGCAACATCATCTGGTTCGTGCTGGCCGGCTGGTGGCTGGCGCTCGGCCACCTCGTGACCGCGCTGGTGCTCGCGATCACCATCATCGGCATTCCCTTCGCCTGGGCCCATCTGAAGCTCGCCGGCATCGCGCTCTGGCCGATCGGCAAGGTGATCGTGCCGGCCTGATCACCCGGCCTGTTGTGGGACGCGTAGCACGGATGGAGCGAAGCGCAATCCGGGGCCGCTGTATCGCGTGTGCGCCGCCCCCAAGTTCACCTTGCACTGCGGTAGAAAAATATCGCACACTCCTCTGGACCGGGGAGCCGTAGAGCGCTCGAACCAGGGAGCGAGCCGATGTCCCTCCAGACCGCACCATCCGACGCCACTGAACATCGCCCCAACCGCCCTGAGGACGCCCAGGCGCTGGAAGCGGACGCCCGGCTGCGCGACGATATCCGCCTGCTCGGGCGCATCCTGGGCGACACGGTACGCGACCAGGAGGGGGCCGACGTGTTCGACCTGGTCGAGAGCATCCGCCAGACCTCGATCCGGTTCCACCGCGACGAGGACCGGCTCGCACGCCGCGAGCTCGAGCAGATCCTCGACAGCATGTCGACCTCCGAGACGGTGCGGATCGTCCGCGCCTTCAGTTATTTCTCCCACCTCGCCAATATCGCCGAGGACCACAACAACATCCGCCAGATGCGGGCGCGCAGTGCCTCCAAGGGCGCGGGAGCTGGCGTGCTGGCGGAGACGCTGGCCCATGCCAAGGCCGCCGGCATCAGTCCCGACCAGCTCCGCAACTTCTTCAAGACCGCGCTGGTCAGCCCGGTGCTGACCGCGCACCCGACCGAGGTCCGCCGCAAGAGCACGATGGACCGCGAGATGGAGGTCGCTAGCCTTCTGGATCGCCGCGAGCGCGTGGCCATGACGGCTGAGGAGGCCGCCGCCAGCGACGAGCAGCTCCGCCGCGAGGTGCTGACGCTGTGGCAGACCAACCTCCTGCGCCGGACCAAGCTCACCGTGCTCGACGAGGTCGCCAACGGCCTGTCGTTCTACGATTACACCTTCCTGCGCGAGGTGCCGCGGCTGGTCAACGTGCTCGAGGACCGGCTGGAGGATGGCGGCGAGCAGGCGGCCGGCGAGCTCGCCTCGTTCCTGCGCATGGGCAGCTGGATCGGCGGCGACCGTGACGGCAATCCCTTCGTCACCGCCGACGTCATGCGCGGCACGCTGCGGCTGCAGTCGAGCCGGGTGATGCAGTTCTATCTGAACGAGCTGCACGTGCTCGGCTCCGAGCTGTCAATCGCAGCCCATCTCGCCGACGTCTCCGAGGAGCTGCGCAATTTGGCGGAGCGCTCGCCGGACACCTCCCCGCACCGGAGCGGCGAGCCCTATCGTCTGGCGGTATCAGGCATCTACGCGCGCCTCACCGCAACGGCCGAAGCGCTCGAGGTCGAAATTACCCGCCGACCGGTCGGCAAGGGCAGGCCTTACGAGAGCGTGAAGGAGTTGAAGGCCGATCTCGACGTGCTGCACCGCTCGCTGATCTCCAACAACGCCCGCGTCATCGCCCGCGGCCGGCTGCGGCTGCTGCGCCGCGCGGTGGACTGCTTCGGCTTCCATCTGGCGCGGCTCGACATCCGCCAGAACTCGGCGGTGCACGAGCGCACCATTGCCGAGCTGATGGATGCCGCCAACCCCGGCATGTCCTATCTCGCGCTCGGCGAGGAGGCGCGCATCTCGCTGCTCACCAATGAACTCCGAAGCACGCGCTCGCTGGTCTCGCCATTCGTCA
Organism: Bradyrhizobium huanghuaihaiense; assembly: GCF_007830635.1. Taxonomy (GTDB): domain Bacteria; phylum Pseudomonadota; class Alphaproteobacteria; order Rhizobiales; family Xanthobacteraceae; genus Bradyrhizobium; species Bradyrhizobium huanghuaihaiense. The sequence continues at coordinate 261,029 of NZ_VLLA01000002.1, forward strand.
AATACAGCGACGAGACCATGGGCGAGCTCAACGTCTTCCATGCTGCCGCGGAAGCGCATGCGAAGTTCGGCTCGGACGCCATTCCCCAATGCATCATCTCGATGTGCAAGGGCATGTCCGACATGCTCGAGGTCGCGGTGCTCCTGAAGGAGGTGGGCCTCGTCCATCCCTCCGGGCGCAGCGCCATCAACATCGTGCCGCTGTTCGAGACCATCGAGGATCTGCAGGCGTCAAGCGGCATCATGGACCGCATGCTGTCGCTGCACGATTACCGCCGCCTCGTCGACAGCCGCGGCAGCGTGCAGGAGGTCATGCTCGGCTATTCCGACTCGAACAAGGACGGCGGCTTCGTCACCTCGGGCTGGGAGCTCTACAAGGCCGAGATCGGCCTCGTCGAGGTGTTCGAGCGCCACCACGTCCGCCTGCGCCTGTTCCACGGCCGTGGCGGCTCGGTCGGCCGCGGTGGCGGGCCGAGCTATGACGCCATCATCGCGCAGCCCGGCGGCGCAGTGAACGGCCAGATCCGCATCACCGAGCAGGGCGAGATCATCTCGTCGAAATATTCCAACGCCGAAGTCGGCCGCAATAATCTGGAGATCCTGGCCGCCGCGACGCTCGAAGCAAGCCTGCTGCATCCGCGCCAGAGCGCACCGCGCCGCGAATATCTGGTTGCGATGGACGAGCTTTCGAATCTCGCCTTCAAAGCCTATCGCGGCCTCGTCTACGAGACCGAAGGCTTCGTCGATTACTTCTGGGCTTCCACGGTCATCAACGAGATCGCGACGCTGAACATCGGCAGCCGCCCGGCCTCACGCAAGAAGACTCGCGCGATCGAGGACCTGCGCGCCATCCCCTGGGTGTTCTCCTGGGCGCAATGCCGCCTGATGCTGCCGGGCTGGTACGGCTTTGGCAGCGCGGTCGAGCAGTGGATCGCGGAGCATCCGCAACAGGGCATGCCGTTCCTGAAAGAGCTCTACAAGGAATGGCCGTTCTTCCGCATGCTGCTCTCGAACATGGACATGGTGCTCGCAAAAAGCTCGATCGCGATCGCCTCGCGCTATGCCGAGCTCGTTCCGGACGAGGCGCTGCGCGAAAAGATTTTCGGCCGCATCCGCCGCGAATGGCATTCCTGCATCGAGACGCTGCTCGACATCATGGGCCAGGACCGGCTGCTCCAGGGCAATCCGCTGCTGGAACGCTCGGTGCGCCACCGCTTCCCCTATCTCGACCCGCTCAACCACGTGCAGGTCGAGCTCTTGAAGGAGCACCGCGCGCAGAATCCCGACGAGCAGGTGCTGCGCGGGATTCAGCTAACGATCAACGGCATCTCGGCGGGGTTGAGGAATACGGGGTAGGGCAGCGAACAGGCGGGCGTGCCGCCTCTCTTCGTTACCCCACCCGCTATTCGCTCAAGGCTTCATCGCGCCCTGCACACTGGTGTAGACGGCATAGAGCGATGTCGAGCCGCAAATATAAAGCCTGTTTCGCTGCTGACCGCCGAAGGTCAGGTTTGCCACGGTCTCCGGAATATGGATCTTGCCGAGCAATTCGCCCGATGCCGTATAGCAGCGCACGCCGTCTTCGTTGGTGTCGCCCCAGCCCACCGAACACCAGACGCGCCCCTCGGTGTCACAGCGGACGCCGTCGGTGATGCCAGGTTTTGGCATATCGGCGAAGACCTTGCTGTTCGAGACCTTCCCGGCGGCCACGTCGAGGTCGAACACGCGGATATGGGATGGGTTGTCTGGCCCATCGGTGAAGCCGGTGTCGCAGATGTAGAGCTTCTTCTCGTCGGGTGAGATGGCAAGCCCGTTGGGCTCGACAAAATCATCGACGACGACCTTGACCTCTCCGGACTTGGGGTCGACCCGGTAGACGTTCTTCTTCTCTTGCTCGGGGTCGGCTTTGATACCCTCGTAGAAGCCGCCGATGCCGTAGGCGGGATCGGTGAACCAGATCGCACCATCGGCAGTGACGACTGCATCGTTGGGCGAATTCAGTCGCTTGCCGTTGAATTTGTCCGCAATGATGGTGATCGAGCCGTCGAGTTCGGTCCGCGTCACGCGCCGGCCGCTATGCTCGCATGTGATCAGGCGCCCTTCGCGATCGATGGTGTTGCCGTTCGAGTTCATCGAGGGCTGGCGGTAGACGCTGAGGTGACCGTCATCCTCGGAGAAGCGCATGATGCGGTTGTTCGGAATGTCGCTGAACAACAGGTATCGTCCGGCTGGGAAGTACACCGGTCCCTCAGCCCAGCGAAAGCCGGTCGCGACGCGCTCGACGGCCATGGTGCCGGCGAAGGCCGGAAAACCGGGGGGCCCGAATGACGGCGGTCCCTTTTTGGCGGATTCCAGGTGGGAGTCCGGGTAGCGGCTCCCCGGCAGTGGTCCCAGGGGCAATGGCGCCGTCGATCTCGTCGGCGCGCCCGTCTGGCCCAAGGGCGCGACGGAGGCCGCCAAGGTCGCGTTCACGGTAACGCCCGTCGCCGCAACTGCGGCCGCCGCGCCCTTCAACAGGGTGCGGCGCGCGAGAAAGGGCTCGCTGGGTTCGGCAGAAATGGTCAGTGGCTTCGTCATAGTCGCCTCCCATATTTTTGTTTGGGAGGAAACCATCCGCTGGCAATCGGGCGTAAAGCGGGCGATCCCCGGCCGGGCAACCGGAGATCGCAATGCAGCAAAGCCGGGACCGGCTAGATGGGATCCCAGGTGAAGATGTCGGCGGAGCGGTCGAGCTTGTAGAACGAGCCCTTCAATGCCGGCATGCCGTGTTCCGCGATCGATTGCGGCGTCCAGCCTTCGCTCCGCTGCACCGAGCGGATCGGCCGGTTCTGGCTGAACAGGAAGATCTCGTTCATGCGCACGCCGAAGATCTGGCCGGTGACGTCCTTGGCGGAATCGCCGAGCAGATAGCCGCACAGCGGCGCGATCTTCTCCGGCCCCATCTGCTTGATCTTCTCGACGCGCGCCTTCTCGGCGTCGGTCTCGGTGGGGATGGTGCCGATCATGCGGGTCCAGGCGAACGGCGAGACGCAGTTGGAGCGGACGTTGAAGCGGCCCATGTCGAGCGCGATCGACTTCGACAGCCCGACGATGCCGAGCTTGGCGGCGGCGTAGTTGGCCTGGCCAAAATTGCCGATCAGGCCCGAGGTCGAGGTGAAGTGCACGAAGGAGCCGCTTTCCTGCTCGCGGAAGATCCGCGCTGCGGCGTGACTGACGTAGAACGAGCCCATCAGATGCACCTTGATGACGGCCTCGAACGCCTCCACGCTCATCTTGTGGAAGATCATGTCGCGCAAGATGCCGGCATTGTTGACGACGCCGTCGAGGCGGCCGAAATGATCGGTCGCGGTCTTCACGATCTTGCTGGCAGGGATCGCTTCTGCAACCGACTCGAAATTGGCAACGGCGGTGCCGCCGCGCTTCTTGATCTCCTCGACCACTTCTTCGGCCGGGGCCGCGTTCGAGCCGGCGCCGTCGGAAGCCCCGCCGGGATCGTTGACCACGACCTTGGCGCCTTCGCCGGCGCACAAGAGTGCGATCTCGCGCCCGATGCCGCGGCCTGCGCCGGTGACGATGATGACCTTGTCTTGCAGTGATTTTGTCATGTGGATGCCTCCTGTTGTCTCTGTCATTCCGGGGCGTGCGAAGCACGAACCCGGAATCTCGAGGTTCCGGGTCTGGTCCTTCGGACCATCCCGGAACGACGAGAAATTACCTCTCGTTCGTAAACACGATCGTGCCACTCGCCGCGAACATGCCGCCGACGCCGTGGCACACTGAAATCTTCGCATTCGGCACCTGCGCCGGTGCGATCCCACGCATCTGGCGCACGCTCTCCTGAAGCGCGTACATGCCGTACATGCCGGAATGCATGTAGGAGAGCCCGCCGCCATTGGTGTTGAGCGGCAGTTTCCCGCCAGGCCGCGTGTTGCCGTCCGCGATGAACTGGCCGGTCTCCTCATGCGGCATGAAGCCGAGGTCGCCGAGCCCGAACAGCGGCAGATGCGCAAACGCGTCGTAGATCATGAGATGATCGACGTCCTTGTGCGCGATGCCGGCCTCCTTGAACGCCAGGGGCCCCGCGACCTTGAAGGCGCGCGAGGAATTGAACGTCTCCATCTGGCTGACCATGGGCGTCTCGACGCTCTCGCCGGTGCCCATGATGTAGACGGGCTTGCGCGGAAAATCCTTGGCCCTGTCCGCCGAGGTCAGGATCAGCGCGCCGCCGCCGTCGGTGACCAGGCAGCACTGCAGAAGCCGGAACGGATAGGCGATCATGCGCGAGTTGAGGACATCGGCGACGGTGATCGGGTCCTTCATCATCGCCCGCGGATTCTTCGCCGCCCATTCTCGCTGTACCACGGCGACCGAGGCGAGCTGCTCGTGCGTGATGCCGTAGGTCTTCATGAAGCGCAGCACGGGAATCGGGAACATGCTGGGCGGGCCGTAGACGCCATAGGGCGCCTCGAACTGGCCCTGCAGGCTGTCGGCGGGGATCGAGCGCGGCAGCTTGCCGATCATCGACTTGCCGCTCTCGGCATGGGTGATCAGCACTGTCTTGCACAGGCCGGCCTCGATCGCTGCCGCCGCGTGGCGGACATGCAGCATGAACGAGCAGCCGCCGACCGAGGTGCCGTCCACCCAGGTCGGCTTGATGCCGAGATAGTGGCAGACCTGCTGAGGTGTCTCGACCGCGGTGGCAAAGCCGTCGATGTCGGAGAGCTTCAGCCCGGCGTCGGCAATGGCGTTGAGCGCCGCATCCGCGTGCAGCTGGAGCTGGGAGGCGTTCGGGATGACGCCGAGCTCGGTGGTCTCGGCCGCACCGACGACGGCAACCTGGTTCCTGCGCATCGCTTATCCCTTCGCCGGACGGAACACGGGAAGGGTGATCTTGTCGTCGAGTGCCTCGAAAGCGACCTCGAGCTTCATGTCGAGCTCGAGCGCCTCCGGCGTCTGCGGGCAGTCGATGATGTTGCTCATCATCCGCGGGCCCTCGGCGAGCTCGACCACCGCGATCGCGTAAGGCGGCGTGAAGCCGGGCGCGGCCGGGCGGTGGTTGATCACATAGCTGTAGAGAAAGCCCTTGCCGCTCGCCTTGAACACCGAGACCTTGCGCGAGGCGCAGGATGGGCAGAACGGGCGCGGCGGAAAATAGACATGCGCGCAGGCGTCGCAGCGCTGCAGGCGCAGTTCGCCGGCCTTGGCGCCGTCCCAGAAATGCTGGGTCTCCGGCGTCGGTTTCGGTCGCGCGTGCTGCGGTTCGGCCATCTCGGAACGCCCTCCCAGGACTTCTTTTGACAAGGGGCAGGCTTCGCGCCCGCCGTTTCGATCTTGATGCGACAATCGACCATCGTGCGTCAACGGTCCAGCAATGCGCATGCATGCCATCATGCGCACAATGCTTGTGTCGGACTGAGCCAGCGCTATAGATTGCGCGCGCCAATATTCCGTGAGACAGACATGCCCGATTTTCCGACACTGGCGAAGCTCGCCGACGACCTCGAAAGCGGCCGCACCACCTCCCGCAAGCTGGTCGAAGCGTGCATCGCCAGGATCGCCGATCCCGCCGGCGAGGGGCAGCGCGCCTTCATCCATGTCGATAAGGACGCGGCGCTGACGACCGCCGACGCCATGGATGCCCTGCGCAAGGTCAAGGCGGCGCCGTCTCCCTATGCCGGCATCCCCATCTCGATCAAGGATCTCTTCGACATCAAGGGGCAGACGACGCGCGCCGGCTCCCGCGCGCTCGACGATTCAGATCCGGCGGAGCACGATGCGGCGGCGGTCGCGCGTCTGCGCAACGCCGGCTTCGTGCTGATCGGGCGCACCAACATGACCGAGTTCGCCTATTCCGGCATCGGCATCAATCCGCATTACGGCACGCCGAAGGGCGCCTGGAACCGGGCCGCTGGCCATGTGCCCGGCGGCTCCTCCTCGGGCGCCGCGGTCTCCGTGCTCGACGGCATGGCGCATGGTGCGCTCGGCACCGACACCGGCGGCTCCTGCCGCATCCCGGCGGCCTATAACGGCATCGTCGGCTACAAGCCGACGCAGCGCCGCGTGCCGCTGGACGGCGCGGTGCCGCTGTCCTTCTCGCTCGACAGCATCGGGCCGCTGGCGCGATCGGTCAGCTGCTGTGCCATACTCGATGCCGTGCTCGCGAGCGAGCCGGTCAAAGCGCTGAAGCCACGCCCCGTGAAGGGCATGCGGCTCGCGGTGCCGACCACGATCGCGCTCGATGATCTCGACGCGGAGGTCTCCGAGACCTTCGAGCGGGCGCTGAGGGTGCTCGCCGACCATGGCGCCATCATCGAGCGGATCGAGATGTCCGAATTCCACGATATCGGCCCGATGAACGCCAAGGGCGGCTTTGCCGCCTCCGAGAGCTATGCCTGGCACCGCTATCTCATCGCGGCCAAGGGCGACGTCTACGACCCCCGCGTGTTCGTCCGCATCATGCGCGGCGAGGCGCAGAGCGCGGCCGACTACATCGATCTGCTCAACGAGCGGCGCTCGCTGATCGCCCGCGTCAACGCGCGCATCGCGCCCTATGACGCCCTGGTGCTGCCGACCACGGCCAACACCCCGCCGAAGATCGCGGACCTTGCCGACGACAAGGCGTTCACCACCCAGAACCTGCGCGCGCTGCGCAACTGCACCCTCATCAACATGATCGACGGCTGCGCCATCTCGCTGCCCGCACATCGCGCGGGCGACGTCCCGGTCGGCCTGATGCTGGCGGGCGCGGGCGGCTCGGACCGTCGTATCTTTGAACTTGCTGCCGGCATGGAGGCCGTCATTCGTGTTTGATCTCACCTTTACAGTCGACGCCCAGGACACCACCACGCCGCTGACGCTGGCGATCGACCATATGGTCATCGCCGGCTGGACCGGCCGCGATCCCGTCGCGCGCGACAAGCACATCGCCGAGCTGCAGGAGATGGGCATCGCCCCACCGGCCTCGACCCCGATCTATTACCGCGCCTCGGCGCGGCGGCTGACCCAGGAAGACAGCATCGAATGCACGGGCGGCGATTCCTCGGGCGAGGTCGAGTTCGTGCTGATCGGCTGGCAAGGCCGCATCTTCGTCGGCTGCGGCTCCGACCACACCGACCGCAAGGTCGAGGCCTATAACGTCACGGTGTCCAAGCAGATGTGCGACAAGCCGATCGCCTCGACGCTGTGGGAGCTCGAGGAGGTCATCGGCCACTGGGACAGGATGATCCTGCGCTCCTACGCCACCATCAAGGGCGAGCGCGTGCTCTACCAGGAGGGCGCGCTAGATGCGATGCTGCCGGTTACTGACCTGATCGCGCGCGGCTTTGACGGTGGCAAGTTCCCGGACGGCTGCGCCATGTTCGGCGGCACGTTTGCGGCCAAGGGCGGCATCCGCCCGGCGGAGCGCTTCGACTTCGAGCTGGAAGACCCGGTGCTGAAGCGGACGATCAGGCACGGCTATGACGTGGTGACGTTGCCGGTGAGGGGGTAGGTCGGAAATCGGGTGGTTGTGGCGGCCGCCATCTGCGACACCCATGTCCGTCATTCCGGGGCGCGCCTCTTGGGCGCGAGCCCGGAATCCATACTCGCGATGGTGGTTATGGATTCCGGGCTCGCGACTTCGTCGCGCCCCGGAATGACGGATGTGGATAGGATGATTGCCATGGCCGTTGCCAAACGTATTGCCGCCCCCAGCTCTGGAGCGGACCTCGCCGCCCACGTCGACACTCTCGACTGGCCGCAGATCACCGCCGAGCTCGACACCCAGGGCTGCGCCGTCCTGAAGAGCCTGCTGACGCCCGACCAATGCCGCGCCATCGCCGCGCTCTACCCGGACGATGCGCACTTCCGCAGCCGGATCGTCATGGGCCGCCACGGCTTTGGCCGCGGCGAGTACAAGTACTTCTCCTATCCGCTGCCCGATCTGATTGCGCAGCTCCGCCCGGCGCTCTACGCGCATCTTCAAGCCGTCGCCAATCGCTGGAACGAGGCGATGGGGATCGACATAAGCTATCCCACCGCGCATGCGGCATTCCTGAAGCGCTGTCACGAGGCGGGACAGCCGCGGCCGACGCCGCTGCTGTTGCAATACGAGGCAGGCGACTACAACTGCCTGCACCAGGACCTCTATGGCGAGCACGTGTTCCCGCTCCAGGTCGCGATCCTGCTCTCCGAGCCCGGACGTGATTTCACCGGCGGCGAGTTCGTGCTGACCGAGCAGCGCCCGCGCATGCAGTCGCGCGCCGAGGTGGTGCCGCTGGCGCAGGGCGACGCGGTCGCCTTTGCCGTGCATCACCGCCCGGTGCAGGGGACACGCGGCACTTACCGCGTTAATCTTCGCCACGGCGTCAGCCGGATTCGCTCTGGTCAGCGCCACACGCTGGGTGTGATTTTCCACGATGCCAAATGAGTGTCGCGATTGACGGGTGATCTGTTCGACACGGTCGCCGAGGCGCAGCCGTCGCGCGAGGAGATCGCGGACGGCGCCGTGCTGCTGCGCGGTTTCGTCAAGCCGATCGAGAGCGAACTGATCGAAGCGGTGCGCGCGATCGTGGCGCAGTCGCCGTTCCGGCGCATGACCACACCCGGCGGCTATCAGATGTCTGTGGCCATGACCAATTGCGGCGAGCGCGGCTGGATCACCGACCACACCGGCTATCGCTATGATCCGATCGATCCGCGCACCGAGGCGCCGTGGCCGGCGATGCCGCCGGTGTTTTGCGATCTCGCCCGCCGCGCGGCGGAGCAGGGCGGTTTTGCCGGTTTTTCGCCCGATGCCTGCCTCGTCAACCGCTACGAGCCCGGCACGCGACTGTCGCTGCATCAGGACAAGGACGAGCTGGATTTTTCCGCCCCGATCGTCTCGGTCTCGCTCGGCCTGCCCGCGACCTTCCTGTTCGGCGGCCTTGCGCGCGCCGACAAGCCGCGCCGTTTTCGCCTTGTCCATGGTGATGTCGTGGTCTGGGGAGGGGCCAGCAGGCTCGCCTATCACGGCGTCGCGCCGCTCGCCGAGGGCGAGCACGCGCTGCTGGGACGGAAGCGGATCAATCTGACGTTTCGCAGGACGCGGTGACGCTTCGCGTCATTCCGGGATGCGCCGTAAGGCGCAGGCCCGGAATCCATACTCCCGATCGTGGTTATGGATTCCGGGCTCGCGCTTTCGCGCGCCCCGGAATGACAAAATCACGGCTTCGGCGGGTGAATGAACGCCCACGGACTGACTTCCGAATCCCTGGTCACCTCGACCGAGATCAGATACGGCCCCCCATGGCCGAGCGCCTTCTCCATCGCCGCCTTGAACTGCTCCGGCGCCGTCACACGCGCCGCCGCCACGCCAAAGGACTCCGCGAGCTTGACGAAATCCGGATTGACGAGGTCCGACGCCACCACGCGGCCGTCGAAGCGCTCGCGCTGGTCGCGGCGGACATTGCCGTAGGCGTTGTTGTTGAACACCAGCGTCACCACGCCGATGTTGAACTGCACGGCGGTGGCGAGCTCCTGCACACCGAACATGAAGCCGCCGTCGCCGGTGATCGCCACCACCGGCTTGTCCGGGTTCGCGACCTTGGCGCCAAGCGCGGTCGGGAAACCCGAGCCGAGCGTGCCCTGGTAGCCCGACGTGATGAAGGTGCGCGGCTGGTAGATCGGAAAGCCGTACCAGGAGGCGAAACCGACCTGCGACAATTCATCGGTCACGATCGCATTCGCCGGCAGCACCTCGCGCAGGATGTTCAGATAGGCCATCTGCGGCTGGACGCGCTGGATTTCGGCTTGCGCGCGCGCGGTGGCCTCGCGGATCGCGCCGCGGCGGCCGGCGGTCTTGCTGTAATCCACCTTGCTGACGGCGGCGGCGAGATCGGCGGTCGCGGCCTTGGCATCGGCGACGATCGCGGTGTCGGACGAGAACCGCCGCATCTCGACCGGATCGATGTCGATGCGGATGCTCTTCAGGCCGGCGGGCTGATACGGCCAGCGTGACATGGTCGGCAGCTCCAGCCGCGTGCCGATGCCGATCATGAGATCGGTGTTCGGCCACAGCTTGTAGGCGGCGGCCATGGTGAGCCCGAGCTCGTGCGCATTGGAGACGATGCCGCGGCCGCTGCGGAAGGCGACCACGGGCGCATCGATCATCTCGGCGAGCTCGAGGATCTCCTCGCATGCATCGATCGCGCCGCTGCCGACGAAGATCATCGGCGCCTTGCTTGCCTTGATCAGCGCGGCCGCCTGCTTGATCATATCAGGATCGGGCAGCGGCGCGGGCAGCGGCTCCAGCACCTTTGCCGCGGCCGTGTCCGCGCGCTGGGTGAAAATGTCCCAGGGCATCTCGACCGAGGCGGGGCCGCGCCGGCCGGAGGTCATCTCCTGGAAAGCGCGCGCCACCGTGGTCGGCGCATTGCCGGGCGTCTCGATGCGGTCGGCCCATTTCACATAGGTGCGCAAGGTCGCGAGCTGATCCGGCATCTCGTGCAGATGGCCGCGGCCCTTGCCGAGGAACTGCGTCGGCACCTGGCCGGTGACGCACAGCACCGGCTCGTTGCAGCCATAGGCGGTCAGCAGCGCCGCGCTGGCGTTGAGCACGCCGGGGCCGGGCACCACGCTGAACACGCCGGGCCGGCCGCTGGCGCGTGCATAGCCGAACGCCATGTAGCCGCAGGCCTGCTCGTGCCGCGCGCCGATCACCTTGAGCTGCGCCTGGTGGAAGGCGTCGAACAGGCCGTAGATTTGCGCGCCGGGCAGGCCGAACACGGTGTCGACGCCATGGGCGACAAGCCCGCTTACGATCGCTTCGCCGCCGGTGAGGGTGGTCATTGCATCATTCCACTTCGGTTGTTGGTCAGGCTTCGTCGACGACGCCGTTGCGTAAAGAGCCGATGCCCTCGGCCGCGACCTCGATGACATCGCCCGGCTTGAGATAGCGCGGCGGATCGAACCGCGCACCTGCGCCGGTCGGCGTGCCCGTGACGATGACGTCGCCGGGGATGAGCGTCGCGAAGGTCGAGATATAGCTGATGAGGTAGCGGAACGGAAACATCAGCCGGCTGGTGCGGTCGTCCTGCCTGAGCTCACCGTTGACATCCGTGGTGAGCCGGATGTCGGCGATCTGCGCTTCCCGCGTGTAGGGCACGAGCCACGGACCCAGACTGCCGCTGGAATCGAAATTCTTGCCCTGGGTCACGTTGAATTTTGCGTGGCGCAGCCAGTCGCGGACCGAGCCTTCGTTGCACAGCGTCAACGCGGCGATGTGGCCGAGCGCTTCGTTTTCGGCGATGTGCCGGCCTTGCTTGCCGATCACCAGCACGATCTCGCCCTCATAGTCGAGCTGGGCGGATGCGCGCGGGCGCACCAGCGGCGTGTCATGGCCGACGAAGGAGCGTGGGCTCCGCATGAACATGCTCGGATATTTCGGCGCGTCCTGGCCGTCCTTGTACTCGGCGTTGCGGTCGGGATAGTTGACGCCGATGCAGATGATCTTTTCCGGCGCGGGCACCGGCGGCAGCCAAGTGATCTCGCTGAGTGCGTGATCCGGCGCGCGGCCGGCAGCTTCCTCGGCGAAGCTCACCAATTTGCCGGCGGCGATCACCTCGCGCAGCGTCGGATAGTCCTTTGCGTAGCGCGCGGAGAGATCGACGATGCCGCCCTCGAGGACGGCGCCGTAGCTGATGTCACCCTTGACGGAATAGGTGGCGAGGCGAGGGAGTTTCATTCGCTGCTCTTCATTTCTCGTCGTCCCGGCCTAGTGCGCAATTGCGCACGGGGGCCGGGACCCATACCGCGTGATCTCTCGATAGCGCGCGATGACAATCCCGAACGACCAGTCTTCGCCAAACCACTCCCTGTGGTTATGGGTCCCGGCCTTCGCCGGGACGACGGCTTGGCTGGCCACCCGCATCAATCCGCCACCAGCACGTCGGCGACAAACTTCGGCTCGCGCACGGCTTGCCCGCTGAACGGCGAACCCTGCTCGAACCACGAGCGCGGCGCCGGCGCGCCCCACAGCGTCTGGCGGCGCGGATCGCGGAGCGACCAGCGCAGCGGCTCGTGGTCGTGATCGCCCGTAAAATAGTCGCTGGTGTAGAGCTCCAGCCGATGCCCGTCAGGGTCGCGGACATAGAGGAAGAACGCATTCGAGATGCCGTGGCGTCCCGGCCCGCGCTCGATGTTCTTGACGAAGCCCTGCGAGGCCATGACGTCGCAAAGATGGATGATGTTCATCGCCGTCGGCGTCCAGTAGGCGAAATGGTGCAGCCGCGGGCCCTTGCCGTTGGTGATCGCGAAATCGTGGACGTTGCCCTTGCGATGCATCCAGGCCGCGGCGATGCGGCCGTTCGGCCCGTCCTCCTCGGCATATTCGGTAAGGCGGAAGCCGAGCCGTGCGTAGAAATCGACGGTGTCCTGCACCTCGGCGGCGAAGACGTTGAAATGGTCGAGCCGCTGCGGATGGCAGCCCCGGTAGAGGTCGTAGCGGCGGAGCAGATGCGGCCGCCGGTCCATCGACGCATAGAGCTCGATCTGGAAGCCGAAGGGATCGGTGAACTGAAGTGTGCGGGCCTGGAAGGCCTGGTCGACGAAGGCATAAGCGAGGCCGTTCTCGGAGAGGAACGTGGCGGCCTTGTCGAGATCTTTGTCATTGCCGACCTTGAAGCCGAGCCGGGCGCAGGCGGGCACTGCGGCTTTCCGCAGCACCAGCGAGTGATGCTGGTGCTCCTCCGCCGCGCGCAGGTACACGACCTTGTCGTCGGCATCCTCGACATGCATGCCGACGGTGGTCTCGTAGAACTCGCGGCTCAGCTTCAGATCGGTGACGTCGAGCACGACGTGGCTGGAACGGATGATGTTGAACGGCGGCTCGAAGACGTGTTGCGGTACGGGCATTGGCGTTTCCCCTCTGGCTCGTCATCCCGGGGTGGCCCGAAGGGCCAGGCCCGGGATCCATAACCCCGGCTGGTGGATATGGATTCCGGGCTCGCGCTCCGCGCGCCCCGGAATGACAATCAAATTCCCAGCTTCTGAATCTTGTGCGTGCCCCGCGCCAGCGAGACGTGCTTGGTTTCCATGTAGAAGTCGAACGAGTAGTCGCCGCCGTCGCGGCCGATGCCGGAGGCCTTCATGCCGCCGAACGGCGTCGGCAGATGGCGGACGTTTTCCGAGTTCAGCCAGATCATCCCGGCCTCCAGCGCATCGGCAACGCGCAAGGCGCGGCCGACGTCGTTGGTCCAGACATAGCCGGTAAGGCCATAGCGGATGTCGTTGGCGATCTCGACCGCGTCCTTTTCGTCCTTGAACGGCAGCACGGTCAGGAACGGGCCGAACACCTCCTCCTGCGCCACGCGCATCTTGCCGTGCGCGCCTGTCACCAGCGTCGGCTCGACATAGTGTCCGCCGCCCGGGCCGTCATGGGCCTTGCCGCCGACGGCAATCACAGCGCCATCCTGGCGCGCGACGTCGAAATAGGAGCAGACTTTTGCCAGGTGCCGTTCGTGGATCAGCGGCCCGATCTCGGTGGCGGGATCGAGGGGATGGCCGACCTTCAGCGCCTTCACGCGCGCGGCCAGCTTCTCCACGAATTTGTCCGCGATGCTCTGCTGGATCAGCAGGCGGCTGGATGAGGTGCAGCGCTCGCCGTTGAGCGAGTAGATCATGAACACGACGGCATCGAGCGCGCGGTCGAGATCGGCATCGTCGAACACGATCACGGGGTTCTTGCCGCCGAGCTCGAAATGCACGCGCTTCAAGGTCGGTGCGCCCTGAACCATGATCGCCGAGCCCGTCGCGCTCTCGCCGACGAAGCCGATCGCCTTGATGGCGGGATGCTCTGTCAAAGCCTTGCCGGCCTCTTCGCCAAAACCGTGCACGGTGTTGAGCACGCCGTCAGGAATGCCGGCTTCCTTGGCCAGCTTCGCCAGAATGGACGCCGTCACCGGCGACCATTCGGCCGGCTTGTGCACGACGGTGCAGCCGGCGGCCAGCGCCGGGGCGATCTTCCAGGTCGAGAGCATGAACGGCGTGTTCCACGGCGTGATCACGCCGACCGGGCCGATCGGCACGCGCGTCGAGATATTCCAGTGCTCGTCGCTCGGCGTGTTGAGGCCGTCGCGCGCCTCGGCGCATTTGTCGGCGAAGAAGCGGAAATTCTCGGCTGCGCGGATCGCGGCCTTGGCCATGAAGCGATAGGCCTGTCCGGTGTCGATGCATTCGAGCACGGCGATGTCGTCGGCATTGTCCTCGATGGCATCCGCGACGCGATGCAGCAGCTTGCGCCGCATCGCCGGCCCCATGTCGCGCCAGGATTTGAAGGCGAGGGAGGCAGCGGTGGCCGCCGCGTCGATGTCCTCGGCATTGCCGCGCGCAACGGTTGCGAGCACTGCGCCATCGACCGGCGACTTGGTCTCAAAGGTCTCGCCGGAGATCGAGGCGACGGTCTTGCCGTCGATCATGTGGCCGATGCCGTCCGCGCGCAGCTTTTTCAGCAGCGGCGCGACGCGGTCGCGGTTGGCCTGGAACACATCGGCTTTCGGGGCGGGCTTATCCATGGGCGGCTTCCACTTTCAGGGCGTCGTGGATGTTGTTGCGCTTCCAGCTGGTATCCTTGTCGTTGATCTGCATGTCGAACGACAACGCGAACTTGCTGACGGCGAAGACGGGATCGAGATGTTTTGAGAGTGCCTGGAAGACGTGCTCGCCGGCTTTCTGGCGGGTGGGAAGGTCGCGGCCCTCGCCGATGCGCAGCACCATGTCGAGAAAGCCGTAATCCTGCCGCGCGTCCGCGATCGCATAATGCTCGCACCTGACAGCGCGGACACGGATGCCGCCGAGCGGGAAGATGCCGGTCTCCACCGCCGCCTTGCGCACGACCTCGCACACAGTGTCGATGTCGAGACGGCCATCGAGATTGGCCGAATATTCGATCGTGAAATGCGGCATCGCGGTTTCACTCCCTGTCTTCTTTGTTCGTCTAAGCGAAGTGGCAGCTCACCGAGCCGTAGGCGCCATAGTCGGCCTGGATTGTGTCGCCCTTGCGGGTCTCGATCGGACGGATGAAGGAGCCGGCAAGCACGACCTGACCGGGCTCCAGCGCGAGGCCAAGCGGCGCGATCTTGTTCGCAAGCCAGGCCACAGCGGTTGCAGGATGATTGAGCACGCCGGCGGCAAGGCCGGTCTCCTCGAGCTGGCCGTTCTTGAAACAGAGCGCACCGATCCAGCGCAGGTCGGCATCGAGCGGACGGATCGGCCGCCCCCCGAGCACGATGCCGGCATTCGCCGCGTTGTCGGCGATGGTGTCGAAAATCTTTCGCGTCGCTTTCGTCCTGGAATCGACGCGTTCGATCCGCGTATCCAAGATCTCCAGCGCCGGCACCACGAAGTCGGTGGCATTGAGCACGTCGAACAACGTGCAGTCGGGGCCGGCGAGCCGCTTGCTCATGACGAAGGCGAGCTCGGCCTCGACGCGCGTCGCGATGAAGCGCTCGGTTGGAACGAGGCCACCATCGGCGAAGAACATGTCGTCGAGCAGCACGCCGGAATCCGGCTCGTCGATATTGAGCGCGCTCTGCATCGCCTTGGAGGTCAGGCCGATCTTGTGGCCCTTGACGATGCGCCCCTCCGCGATCTTGACGTCGACCCAGGCCTTCTGAATCGCGTAGGCATCGGCGATGGTGATCTTGGGGAAATCCTGCGAGAGCTGGCGGATCTGCGTGCGGGTCTTCTCCGCCTGGTGCAGACGCCTCGCGCAGGCCTGGATATCGTCGTTGGAAAGCGCCATTCGTGTTCTTACAAATCGTGGTGCCGGGAGATACTTAACATGTTAAG
Source organism: Bradyrhizobium huanghuaihaiense (assembly GCF_007830635.1). GTDB lineage: Bacteria > Pseudomonadota > Alphaproteobacteria > Rhizobiales > Xanthobacteraceae > Bradyrhizobium > Bradyrhizobium huanghuaihaiense. The sequence continues at coordinate 276,832 of NZ_VLLA01000002.1, forward strand.
TGAATGCGTCAAACAGAATCTGGGTTTGCTGCACTGCAAACGTTTTGCGGTCTGAAAGGGCGTCATGACCAAGAGACCGGCCGATCCCACGAATGGAAGCGCGCCAGCCGCGCGGCAAGTGCCGATGCGCGACTTCTCGCGCTCGCTGCCGATGTCGCTGCTCAGGGCGCGCGAGGCCGTGATGCGGCAGTTCCGTCCCTCGCTGCGCGAGCACGGTCTCACCGAGCAGCAATGGCGCATCCTGCGCGCGCTGGCGTCCATCGAGGCCGCCGAGGTCACGGAACTCGCGCGCACCGCGTTCCTGCTCGGCCCGAGCCTGTCGCGCATCCTGCGCGATCTCGAGGCGCGCAACCTGATCGAGCGCAAGACGGCGAAGGCGGACCAGCGCCGCAGCATGGTCTCGATCTCGAAGGAGGGCGTCAAGCTGATGGCCGCCGTGGCACCGACCTCGGAGGCGATCTACGCGGAGATCACCAGCCGCTTCGGCGCCCGCAAGCTCGCCGAATTGCAGGAGATGCTGGGCGAGCTCGAACAGAGTCTCGCTGGCCTCGGCGCCGGCAACGAGGCAAGTGCCGAGGAGTGACAGCAGATATGCGCTCCCGCGCGGCAACTGTCGTGGACATGGCCGCTTTTTTTCGCTCAAAGTGCCGCCCAAGCCGATCGCTCGAAAGTCGGCGCCGGGACGGATGAGGCCCCCTTGCCGGATGACATCTTGCGTCATCGCGAGCGTAGCGCGGCGATCGGGTTCGCGGTAATAACGGCGCCGCCTGTCGCGGCGCTCGTCATGGTGACGACGGTCCAAACAACAAAGAAGGAAGGCAACGTGGCGAACAAAGTCAAAGAGATCTGGAAGTCGGGCAAGGCCGTGGTCAATGCGTGGCTGGCTATTCCCTCCGGCTTCTCGGCCGAGATGGTCGCGCAATGCGGCTTCGACAGCGTCACGGTCGACATGCAGCACGGCGTGCAGGACTATCTCTCGATGGTGCAGTGTTTCCAGGCCATGGACAAGCACCCGGTGACCCCGATGGTCCGCGTGCCCTGGAACGAGCCCGGCATCATCGGCAAGGTGCTCGATGGCGGCGCCTATGGCGTGATCTGCCCGATGGTCAACACGCCGCAGGAAGCCCGGAACCTCGTCTCCTATGCGAAATATCCGCCGAAGGGCGTGCGCTCCAACGGCCCGATCCGCGCCGGCATGTACGGCACCGCCGGCTCCTACCAGAAGACGGCCAACGACGAGATCGTGCTGCTGCCGATGATGGAGACCCGGACCGCGGTCGAGAACATGGAAGCGATCCTCGACGTCGAAGGCATCGACGGCGTCTATATCGGGCCGTCCGATCTCGGCTTCTCCTACGGCCTCGAGCCCAAGCTCGACCGCAGTGAGCCCGAGATCCTTGCGATCTACGAGAAGATCATCAAGGAATGCGGCAAGCGCGGCCTCAATCCCGGCATCCATTGCAGCGGCGCGGAAGGCGCGGCACGCGCCATCAACATGGGCTTCAAGCTGGTGACGCTCTCGAACGAGGTCGGCCTGATGACGACCTATGCCAAGATGCAGGTCAACGCGACCCGCAAGGATTCGGCCGGCAAGGCCTAAGCTCTCGTGTCCCGGACGCGATGCGGTGCGTAGCACCGCTTCGCAGAGCCGGGACCCAGAAGCTTACGAAGACATGATAGATGGACCCCGGCTCAGCAGCGCACCGCTTCGCGCTGCGCAGCGTCCGGGGCACGATAGTTTCGATACAGGAGACCTCCCATGACCATCAGCCCCGTCATCCGCCTCCATCCCGATGATGGCGTGGTGATCGCGCGCGCGAGCCTTCCGCCGGGAACGGTGGTGGCCGACGGCGTGACCACGGTCGATCGCATTCCCTCCGGCCACAAGATCGCGATCAAGCCCATCGCCGTCGGTGAGCCGGTGATCCGCTACGGCCAGATCATCGGCTTTGCGACCATCCCGATCGCGCCGGGCCAGCACGTGCACGTGCAGAATTGCGGCATGGGCGACTTTGCCAAGGACTACGCCTATTGCGCCGACGTCAAGCCGACGCCGAACTTCGACCTGCCGGCGACCTTCGAAGGCATCCGCCGCCCGGACGGCCGCGTCGCCACGCGCAACTATATCGGCATCCTCACCTCGGTGAACTGCAGCGCGCATGTCGCAAGCCTCGTCGCCGACGTCTTCAAGAAGAATCCCTTCACCGGCGACAATCCGCTGGCCGACTTCCCCAACGTCGACGGCGTGGTCGCGCTGACCCACAAGACCGGCTGCGGCATGACGCAGAACGAGCCGCTGGCGCTGCTCCGCCGCACGCTCGGCGGCTATGCGCGGCACGTCAATTTCTCCCATGTCATCGTGCTCGGCCTCGGCTGCGAGGTGAACCAGATCGGCGGCCTGATGGAAGAGCAGAAGCTCGCGGGACGCCTGCGCGCGATGGACATCCAGGAGGTCGGCGGCACCCGCAAGACGGTCGAAGCGGGCATCGCCTTCGTGCGCGAGGCGCTCGCTGACGCCAACAAGGTCAAACGCGAGACGGTGCCGGCGAGCGAGCTCACCGTGGCGCTGCAATGTGGCGGCTCCGACGGCTATTCCGGCGTGTCGGCCAATCCGGCGCTGGGCGCCGCCAGCGATCTCGTGGTCCGCCACGGCGGCACCGTGATCCTGTCGGAAACGCCCGAGACCTACGGTGCCGAGCATCTTCTCACGCGCCGCGCCGTCAGCCGCGAGGTCGGCGAGAAGCTGGTCGACCTCATGCGCTGGTGGGACGAGTACACGACGCGCGAAGGCGCCGAGATGAACGCCAATCCGAGCCCCGGCAACAAGGCCGGCGGCCTCACCACCATCCTTGAAAAGTCGCTCGGCGCGATGGCGAAGGCCGGCACCACCAACCTCGTCGAGGTGCTGCGCTACGCCGAGCCGGTGACCAAGCGGGGCTTCGTGTTCATGGACACGCCGGGCTACGACCCCGTCGCAGCGACAGGGCAGGTCGCCGGCGGTGCCAACCTCGTCTGCTTCACCACGGGGCGCGGCAGCGTGTTCGGCTGCAAGCCGGCGCCCTCGATCAAGCTCGCCACCAACACGCCGATGTACAAGCGTATGGAAGAGGACATGGACGTCAATTGCGGCACCATCCTCGAAGGCGAGGAGAGCGTCGAGCAGTGCGGCAAGCGCATCTTCGACCTCATCCTCAAGACGGCGTCCGGCCAGCCGACCAAGAGCGAGAGCTTCGATTTCGGCGGCGCCGAGTTCGCGCCCTGGGTGCTGGGCGCGACGATGTAACGGTGCCGATGCACCTCGATGCAGGACGCCGACACCTACGTAGTCATACGTAGGTGTCATATGACCGCGGGAGTCCCCGCGGTCACTCGGGATTAACATTTCGCACCGTAATCGTGAGGCGATGCGGGCTACCCTTCGAGGGCGCTGCCCTTCGACAGGATTCGTCAACGATGACGCGTGCGATACGGCCGACTGGCGTGGAAAATCTCCTCGGTGAGGAGGAGCTGATCGTGTCCAAGACCGATCTCAAGGGCCGCATCACCTACGCCAACGACGTCTTCATCCGCATGGCGAAATACTCTTACGCCGAGCTGATGGGCGCGCCCCACAGCCTGATCCGCCATCCCGACATGCCGCGCGCCGTGTTCAAGCTGCTCTGGGATACGCTGCAGTCCAGGCAGGAGATATTCGCCTACGTCGTCAATCTGGCGAAGGACGGCAGCCATTACTGGGTGTTCGCCCACGTCACGCCGACCTTCGACGAACGCGGCAACATCGTCGGCTATCACTCCAACCGTCGCAAGCCCGATCCGGCGCAGATCGAGCGGATCAAGCCGATCTACAAGACGCTGTGCGCGGAAGAAGCGCGGCACGCCAATGCCAGGGACGGCATGCATGCGAGCTTCGAGGCGATGGTCGGACTGCTCAAGCAACAGGGTGTCGGTTACGATGAATTTGTGCTCTCTCTCTAAGGCGCAGGGAGCGACCGCGCTCGCGTGTGGTCTTGCCGTCGTTGCATTCGGACTCTCGCTTCTCGGTGTGATCGGCATTGCCGGTGCTGCTTTGCTTGGTACGACGGTGGTGCTGCTCGGCTACGCCGTCTGGTGCCAGCATCGCACGGCGGTGGCCGTCGATGAGGTCGCCGATGTCTGCCGCAAGGCGGCGCATGGCGATCTCGAGGCGCGCATCCTCAGTGAGCGGCAGGCCGGGCGGATCGGCTCGATCCAGAAGTCGGTCAACGACATGCTCGACATCACCGATGCCTTCCAGCGCGAAGCTTCGGCATCGATGGAGTATGCCAGCCGCGGCAAGTATTTCCGCAAGATCCTGGCGCGCGGGCTGCCCGGCTCGTTCCGCCGTTCGGCCGTCGTCATCAATTCCGGCACCGACAGCCTCGGCCGCCGTGTCGTCGAGATCGCCGATCTCGCAAAACAGTTCGGCACGCATCTCGACGGCGTCGCCGGCACGCTGATGGGCGCAGCGACCGATCTCGAATCCGACGCCCACCAGATGGCAGCGGCAGCCGACAAGACCAGCCGGCAGACCTCCGGCGTGCTCAGCGCCTCCGACCAGGCCTCGCGTAACGTCGCCACCGTCGCCAGCGCGGCGGAGCAGCTCGCATCGTCGATCGCCGAGATCGGCCGCCAGGTGACCGGCTCGACCGCGAGCACGGGGCGGGCGGTGAACGAAGCCAATCGCGCCGGCAGCGAGATCCGCGCGCTCGCGGACGCGGCGATGCGGATCGGCGACGTCGTCAAGCTGATCAGCGAGATCGCCTCGCAGACCAATCTCCTCGCGCTCAACGCCACCATCGAGGCGGCGCGGGCAGGCGAGGCCGGTCGCGGCTTTGCGGTGGTGGCCTCCGAGGTCAAGAGCCTCGCCAACCAGACCGCGAAGGCGACTGAGGAGATCAGCGCCAAGGTCGGCGAGATGCAGCAATCGACCACCAATTCGGTCGCGGCCGTCGAGGCCATCGCGCAGACCATCGCCGAGATCAACGGCATCACCGCCTCGATCGCGACCTCGATCGAGCAGCAGGGCTTTGCCACCCGCGAGATCGCCCGCAACGTCCAGGAAGCCTCGGCCGGCACCTCCCAGGTCTCCTCCAACGTCACAGGCATCAGCGATGCCGCCGCCGACACCGGCCGCGTCGCCAGCCGCGTCAACAGCGCCTCCGAGCGCGTCCACGGCGAAGTCGAGACGCTGAGGCGCGAGGTCACGCAGTTCCTGCAGCGGCTGACCTCGGCGGCGTAGGGCTTTCTCACGAGTCGTAGGGTGGGCAAAGGCGCACTTGCGCCGTGCCCACGTCTTCGCATCAATTGGGCAAAGGCGTGGGCACGCTTCGCTTTGCCCACCCTACGGATACTGCCCGCGTAGCCCGGATGGAGCGTAGCGCAATCCGGGGCGGTCCATCCGCGGACGAAGGATCCCGGATTACGCTTCGCTCCATCCGGGCTACGGGACGACTGCGGATACTTCCTAGGCACCCTCTGCCCGTTGTTAGTGCTTGATCGCATTGACGTCAGGTGTTCTGCTCAAAAAAGCTGCTGGAGCACCGCACACCGTGTCGATCTACGTCGCATTACACCACGTCACGCACTACAAATACGACCGCCCGATCGATCTTGGCCCGCAGACCATCCGCCTGCGGCCGGCGCCGCACACGCGCACGCCGGTCCTGAGCTATTCGCTCAAGGTCACGCCATCAAATCACTTCGTGAACTGGCAGCAGGACCCGCAAGGCAACTGGCTCGCCCGCTACGTCTTCCCGGAGAAGACCACCGAGCTGAAATTCGAGGTCGACTTCACGGCGCAGATGACCACGGTCAACCCGTTCGACTTCTTCGTCGAGCCCTATGCCGACAGCTTTCCGTTCGACTATCCGAAGGACCTGAAGACGGAGCTCGCGCCGTATCTCGAGACCATCAAGCCCGACCGCCTGTTCGCGAAATTTCTCGACACGATCCCGCACGAGGCGCCCAACACCGTCAACTTCCTGGTCGATCTCAATCGCGAGCTGCAGAAGAAGGTCAGCTACATCATCCGCATGGAGCCCGGCGTGCAGACTCCGGAGGAGACGCTCGCCTCCGGCGCTGGATCATGCCGCGATTCCGCCTGGCTGCTGATCCAGACGCTGCGCCATCTCGGCCTCGCCGCGCGCTTCGTCTCGGGCTATCTGATCCAGATCCGTCCTGACATCGATCCGATCGAGGGACCGCCCGAGGTGGAGAACGATTTCACCGACCTGCACGCCTGGGCCGAGGTCTATCTGCCGGGCGCAGGCTGGATCGGGTTCGACGCCACCTCCGGCATGCTCGCGGGCGAGGGCCACATCCCGGTCGCCGCCACGCCGCATTATCGCTCGGCCGCGCCGATTTCGGGCGGTGCCGGCTTTGCCGAGGTCGAATTCGCCTTCGACATGAGCGTCAGGCGCATCCGCGAGGCGCCGCGCATCACAAAGCCGTTCTCCGATGAATCCTGGGCGCGGCTCAACGATCTCGGCGAGCAGGTCGACGGCGATCTCGCCGCGCAGGACGTGCGGCTCACCATGGGCGGCGAGCCGACCTTCGTCTCGGTCGACGATCTCGAAGCGGCGGAGTGGAATACGGAGGCGGTCGGTCCCACCAAGCGGGCGCTCGCGGACGATCTGATCCGCCGCCTGCGCACGCGCTTCGGGCCCGGTGGGCTACTGCATTACGGCCAGGGCAAATGGTATCCCGGCGAGAGCCTGCCGCGCTGGGCCTTCGGGCTCTACTGGCGCAAGGACGGCGTGCCGATCTGGAAGAACGCCGATCTCATCGCCAAGATCGAAAATCCGCGGCCCGCGCAGGTGAAGGACGCCGAGACCTTCATGGAAGGTACGGCGGCGCGGCTCGGCCTCGATCCCGGCTACATCATGCCGGCCTACGAGGACACAGCGCTTTGGCTACAGAAGGAAGCCGAGCTCCCCGTCAACGTCGATCCGACCGACTCCAAATTGTCCGACCCGGAGGCGCGTGCGCGCATAGCGCGGGTGTTCGAGCAGGGCCTCAACACGCCGCGCGGCTTCGTGCTGCCGGTGCAGCGCTGGAACGCGCCGCCGCGCTGGCGCAGCGAGCGCTGGCAACTCCGGCGCAATCACCTGTTCCTGACACCGGGCGATTCACCGCTCGGCCTGCGCCTGCCGATCGGTTCGCTCGGCTACGTTCCGCCCAACCAATATCCCTACATCATCGAGCGCGACCCGATGGAGCCGCGCGGCAAGCTGCCGGTGTTCACCCTCGCGGCGCGCCCGGAAGCGCCGCCCAGGGTTGCGCCCGAGCACCTCAACACATCCGTCCCGGTCCGCACCGCGATGTCGGTCGAGGTCCGCGATGGCGTGCTCTGCGCCTTCATGCCGCCGGTCGAGCGCATCGAGGATTATCTCGAACTGATCGCGGCGCTTGAAGCCACCGCCGAGGAGATGCAGCTCCAGGTCCATGTCGAGGGCTATCCGCCGCCGTTCGACCCGCGCATCGAGGTCATCAAGGTGACGCCCGACCCCGGAGTCATCGAGATCAACATTCAGCCGGCCAAGAGCTGGCGCGATGCGGTCGAGATCACCTCCGGCCTCTATGAGGATGCCGGCAAGGTGCGTCTCGGTGCCAACCGCTTCCTGGTCGACGGCCGCCACACCGGCACCGGCGGCGGCAATCATGTCGTGGTCGGCGGCTCGAGCCCGCAGGACTCGCCGTTCCTGCGCCGTCCGGATCTGCTCAAGAGTCTCGTGCTGTACTGGCAGCGCCATCCCTCGCTGTCCTATTTCTTCTCGGGCCTCTTCATCGGCCCGACCAGCCAGGCGCCGCGCATCGACGAGGCGCGTCACGACAGCATCTACGAGCTCGAGATCGCGCTCTCGCACGTGCCGCCGCCCGGCTACCAGACGCCGCTATGGCTGGTGGACCGGCTGTTCCGGCACCTGCTCGTCGACATCACCGGCAACACCCACCGCGCCGAGATATGCATCGACAAGCTCTATTCGCCGGAAGGGCCGACCGGCCGCCTCGGCCTCGTCGAATTCCGCGCGCTCGAAATGCCGCCGGATCCGCGCATGTCGCTGGCGCAGCAGCTCCTGATCCGCGCGCTGATCGCAAAGTTCTGGCGCGAGCCGCAAGCCGGCAAGTTCGTGCGCTGGGGCACGGCGCTGCATGACCGCTTCATGCTGCCGCATTTCATCTGGGAGGATTTTCAGGACGTGCTCTCCGAGCTCAAGCAGTTCGGCTATCCGTTCGAGCCGGAATGGTATCTGGCCCAGCTCGAATTCCGCTTTCCCGCCTTCGGCCGTGTCCATCATGGCGGCGTGACGCTGGAGCTGCGGCAGGCGCTGGAGCCGTGGCACGTGCTCGGCGAGGAGGGCTCGGCCGGCGGCACCGTGCGCTATGTCGATAGCTCGGTCGAGCGGCTCCAGGTCAAGGCGGAGGGCTTTGTCGAGGGCCGCCACATCGTCACCTGCAACGGCCGCCGCCTGCCAATGACCTCGACTGGCCGCTCGGCGGAGGCCGTGGCCGGCGTCCGCTTCAAGGCCTGGCAGCCGGCCTCCGGCCTGCACCCGACCATTCCGGTCCACGCACCGCTGACTTTTGACCTCATAGATACCTGGAACGGCCGCTCGCTCGGCGGCTGCGTCTACCACGTCGCCCATCCCGGTGGGCGCAACTACGACACCAAGCCGGTCAACACCTATGAGGCCGAGGCGCGGCGGCTGGCGCGCTTCCAGGACCACGGCCATACCCCGGGTCCGATGCAGCCGCCGCCCGAGGAACGCACAAATGAATTTCCGCTGACCCTCGACTTGCGGACCCCGCTCCTGCAATGAGTATGAGGGTGGGGGAGGGAAAGGCCCATGGGCGAGGGCGCAGCCGAAGACAACGACCAGGCGGGCAGGGCACAGGCCCGGCAGCGGATCGCGCAATGGGTTCGCGACTATAGCCGTCTGCCGGGTATTCCCGACGAGTTCCTTGGGCCTGACGGTGGGCCGCGCGCGGTCTGGAGCCGCTTCTTCGACGCCTTCGCCGCGCTCGCGCCCGACGAGATCGAGCGGCGCTTCGGCATGGCCGACCGTCACCTCCGCGAGGCCGGCGTCACCTACCGCGCCCCCGGCGACAGCGCCGACCGGCCCTGGTCGCTGAGCCATCTGCCGCTGCTGATCGACGAGGCCGACTGGCAGCAGCTCTGCGCCGGCATCACCCAGCGCGCCGAGCTGCTCGAGCTCGTGCTGCGCGACATCTATGGCGAGGGGCGCCTCGTTGCGGAAGGCGCGCTGCCCGCGGCCGCGATCGCCGGCAGCCCCGAATATCTCCGCCCCGTCTGCGGCGTGCCGCCGCCCGGCGGGCGCTACCTCTCGATCTATGCTGCCGATGTCGGCCGCGGTCCCGACGGGCGCTGGTGGGTGCTCGGCGACCGCACCCAGGCGCCGTCAGGCGCGGGCTACGCGCTGGAGAACCGCCTGGTGCTCTCGCGCGCCTTCTCAGATCTCTACAAGTCGATGAACGTGCCGCGCGTTGCCCCGTTCTTCGAGGCATTCCGCGACAGTCTGCGGGCGCGCGCCGATCGCGACGAGCCGCGGATCGGCGTGCTGACGCCCGGCAGCTTCAGCGAGACCTATTTCGAGCATGCGACGCTGGCGCGCTATCTCGGCTTCCTCCTGGTCGAGGGCGACGATCTCGCCGTCAGCGACAATCGCATCCACATCCGCACCGTCGCCGGTCTGAAGCGGCTCGACGTGCTCTTGCGCCGCGTCGATTCCAACTCGCTCGATCCGCTCGAGCTCGACGCCTCCTCGCGGCTCGGCGTACCCGGTCTGATCGACGTGCTGCGCAAGGACGGCGTCGTCGTCGCCAATATGCCGGGCTCGGGCGTCTTGGAGGCGCGGGCGATGCTCGGCTTCCTGCCGGCGCTGAGCCGCCGCCTGCTCGGCGAAGAGCTGAAGATGCCGCACATCGCGACCTGGTGGTGCGGCCAGCGCAGCGCGCGCGACGAGGTGTTGTCGCGGCTCGACGAGGTCGCGATCGAGGGCGCCTATCGCCGCGGCGTTCCCGGCTTCTATTCGAGCGGCCCGGTGCTGGCGAGCGAGCTCGATGCCGCCGGGCGCCAGCGCCTGATCGACGCCATCGCCGCGCGCGGCATGGACTATGTCGGCCAGGAGGTGGTGCGGCTCTCGACCATGCCGGTGTGGGAGCAGGGCCAGATCACGCCGCGTCCCTTCGTGCTGCGCGTGTTCGCAGCCGCCACGGCCGACGGCTGGGCCATCATGCCCGGCGGCTTCTGCCGGATCGCCGAGCAGGCCGACGCGCCCGCGGTGTCGATGGGCGACGGTGCCCGCGCCGCCGACGTCTGGGTGGTCTCCGACAAGCAGGTCTCGACCGCGACGCTCTTGCCCGCGACCGACAAGGTCCGCATCCGCCGCATCGCCGGCGTGCTGCCGAGCCGCGCCGCCGACAATCTGTTCTGGCTCGGCCGCTATCTCGAACGCGCCGAGGCGACGCTGCGCCTGGTGCGCGCGCTGGGATCGCCCAGCGGGCCCAACAAGGGCACCGCGGCCTCGCTGCAATCGTCCGAACGCATCCAGCGCATACTGGTGGCCTGGGGCGCGATCTCGCAGACCTCGCGCGCGGCATCCGGGCGCATCATCGCCGAAGCGTTGCAGAGCGAGGCGCGCTTCGGCTCGGCGCTGTCGCTGGTGCGCGCGGCGCAGCGCACCGCGACGTCCTTGCGCGAGCGGCTGTCGCCGGATGCCTGGCAGGTCATCACCGAGATGGCCGAGCGGCTCGCTTACGAGGTCGACGACGACGACAGCGTGCTCAGCGCCGCCGAGTTGACCCTGCAGGAGCTGGCGAGCTTTGCGGGCCTTGCGCAGGAGAACATGAACCGCGCCGCCGGCTGGCGTTTCCTCGACATCGGCCGCCGCACCGAGCGTGCCATCAACACCACGCGCTTTGCACGTCAATTTGCATATGACGAGGCCGGCGACGAGGATCTCGACATCCTGCTGACGCTGGTGGATTCGCAGATCACCTACCGCTCGCGCTATTTGCTGGCGCCGATCCTGGCGCCGGTGCGTGACCTCGCGGTGCTCGACAGCTACAATCCGCGCTCGGTGGCGTTCCAGGTCGCGACGCTGAACGAGCACATCGCGGCGCTGCCGAGCCTGAAGGAGCACGGCCTGATCGAGCAGCCGCAGCGGCTTGCCGTGGCGGTGCAGGCGATGCTGGCGACGGCCGAAGCCGAGAAGCTCGAGGTCAAGACGCTGTTCGCGCTGGAGCAGGATCTGCTCAGCCTCGCCGAGGCGATCGGGCTGCACTATTTCCCGCACGGACCCAATGCCAGCCGGCCGGAAAAGCTGACGGGGCTGGCGTGATCTACGACATCCGTCACGTCACGACCTACGAATACGAAAGTCCGGTCAGCTTCGCCCGCTGCACGCTGCGGCTGGAGCCCAGAAGCGGCAACGGCCAGGAGCTGATCTCGCACCGGGTCGAGATCCGTCCGCGCCCGTCCGAGCGCAACGTCCGTCGCGACTTTTTCGGCACGCTGACCGAGAGCGTCGTCATCGAGGCCGCGCATCGAAACTTGCGCATCGACTCTCGCTCGCGCGTCTCCGTCTTGCGCCAGCCGCCGGCGCGCGATGCGGACAGTCCGTCCTGGGAGAGCATTCGCGACATCGCGTTCGAAGCGACCAGCCTCGGGCCGTCCTCGCCGGTCGGCTATGTCTTTGCGAGCCCCCTGGTGCCGGTGCTGCGCCCGGTCAGCGCCTATGCGGCGGAGAGCTTTCCGCCCGGCGAGGGCGTCCTCAAAGGCGCGGTCGATCTCATGCATCGCATTCGCAACCAGTTTCGCTACGACCCCAAGGCCACCGTGATCTCGACGCCGCTGAACGAGGTCTTCGACAAGCGTCACGGGGTCTGCCAGGATTTTGCCCATGTGATGATCGCAGGGCTGCGCGGACTCGGTCTGCCGGCGGCCTATGTCAGCGGTTACTTGCGGACCATTCCGCCGCCGGGCCAGCCGCGCCTGCAGGGCGCCGACGCCACCCATGCCTGGGTGTCGCTGTGGTGCGGGACGGAGCTGGGCTGGGTCGATTTCGACCCGACCAACGATCTTCTGGTCGCGAACGACCATATCGTGCTCGCGGTCGCACGCGACTTCTCCGACGTCTCGCCGGTCGACGGCATCATCGTCGGCTCGCCCAAGCAGAAGCTCGGCGTCGCCGTCGACGTGCTGCTGGTGGAGTGACGGCGCGCTCCGCCGTCCTGGCCGCGAAGACGATGCAGGCGCATGCGCCAGGCTGCGGTGCATTGCGCCAGCCTTGCGCTGACGTCCGATAAAGCGAATTTGATTTCCGCGCCTGGGCGGAGCCCAAGACCGGTCGGGTCCGGCTGTGTCGAGCCGTGACCGCAACCACGATCTCGCAGGGCACAAGAGTAACTTAATTTACGGATTTTGCGCCCGGGATTTGGTCCCTCGGCCCAAGTTGGGCTATGCTGGCCCTCGCGTCGAGGACAACAATGGGACGTCGGGAGCTGGCGTGGGACACCACCGACAAGCGGGGCTGCATCCATGATGACGTTGCCAAGACTGGCGGCTGAATCCCTGGAGAAGTTGCTGGGCACGTTCATGCGTCGGCGGTACGACGAGGACTCTGCAAGGATTGTAGAGGGGGCGACGCGTACGGCACTTGAGTGCATTGGCAACAGTGACGCGCTCTACCACAATATCGAGCATACCATGCTGGTGACGCTCGCGGGCCAGGCGATCCTCCAGGGCCGCCATCTGCATGCGCACCTCTCGGCGGAGGATTACACCCACATCCTGGTCGCCTGCCTCGCCCATGACATCGGCTATGTCCGAGGCCTGTTCGAGGAGGATGACGAGGACGGCTTCGTGATCGATGCGGCCGGGACCAAGGTCTCGTTGCCGCGCGGTGCATCGGATGCCAGTCTCATGATGTATCACGTTGATCGGTCGAAGCTTTACGTAGAGCAGCGGCTTCAGCCCGTCGAAGGCCTCGACAGTGAGCGCATTGCCCGCGCCATCGAGGGAACGCGTTTTCCGGCCCGCGAGGGTCAGGACTACGACGAGGACGCCTCGATCCTGCGCGCCGCCGATTTCATCGGCCAGCTCGGCGATCCCAATTATCTGCGCAAGGCCAATGCGCTCTACTACGAGTTTGAGGAAGTGGGCATGAACCGGCAGCTCGGCTACGACTCGCCCGCCGACATCGTGAACCGCTATCCACAATTCTACTGGAACAGCGTCGCCCCGCACATCCAGACCGAGATCGGCTATCTCAACAAGACCGAGATCGGCCGGCAGTGGATCGCCAATCTCTACAGCAACGTGTTTCGCGCCGAACGCGACATCTCGCTGTCCGGGCCGCAGAAGTAGGGCTCTTGTAGCCCGGATGAGCGAAGCGATATCCGGGGTCGGCGGCGCGAAGTCCCGGATGTCGCTTCGCTCATCCGGGCTACAAATGTCCGACTCCGTGAGCAAACTATGCAACAAAAAACCATCACCACGGATGTCCTCGACATCGCCTATCTCGACTACGGCGCGCCCGACGGCTGGCCCTGCATCATGGGCCACGGCTTTCCCTATGACGTGAACGCCTATGCCGCGGCCGCGCCGATCATCGCGCAGGCGGGCGCGCGCGTGCTGGTGCCCTGGCTGCGCGGCTACGGGCCGACGCGTTTCCGCTCCAACGCAACACCGCGCTCCGGCGAGCAGGCCGCGCTGGGCGCCGATCTGCTCGCCTTCATGGACGCGCTTCGCATCGAACGCGCAATCGTCGGTGGCTACGACTGGGGCGGACGCGCGGCCTGCGTGGTCTCTGCGTTGTATCCCGAGCGCGTCGTCGGGCTCGTCTCCGGCAATTCCTACAACATCCAGAACATCGCCCGATCCATGGAGCCGGCCTCACCGGCGGAGGAGGCCGCGCTCTGGTATCAATATCTCTTCCACAACGAGCGCGGCCGCCGCGCGCTGGAACGCAACCGGCGCGGCTTCGCCCGCCAGCTCTGGTCGATGTGGTCGCCGACATGGGCCTTCGACGATCCGACGTTCGAGAACAGCGCTGTGTCCTTCGACAACCCCGACTTCGTCGACGTCGTGATCCACTCCTATCGCCACCGCTATGCGCTGGTCGAAGGCGATCCCGCCTATGCCGCGATCGAAGAAAAGCTCGCCGCGCAACCTCCGATCCGCGTCCCGACCATCGCGATCGACGGCGACAGCGACGGCGTCAATCCCGGCACCGCGCACCATGCGCGCAAGTTCGAGGGCTTCTTCGAGCGCCGCGTGTTCGCCGACGCCGGCCATAATTTGCCGCAGGAGCGGCCGGCCGAATGGGCGCAGGCCGTGCTGGACGTGCGCGCAGCCGGGTCCTGATTTTCGCGATCGCGGGAACTTTTCGCTCATCCCGCCGTCCAATTCCTGAGTTGCGCGTGAGGCTGTCAGGAGGTGACCATGAGCGAGGACAAGAAGCCAAGCGGGCCGGATCTGACCACGGGCGTATCGCTCGCCGACTTCAAGGACGGCAAGCTGCTCGGCCATGTCGGGGACGAAGACGTCCTGCTGGTGCAGGCCGGCGGCGAGATCTTTGCGATCGAGCCCGCCTGCAGCCACTATCACGGTCCGCTCGCCGAAGGCCTGGTCGTGGACGACACCATCCGCTGCCCCTGGCATCACGCCTGCTTCTCCTTGCGCACAGGCGAGGCTAGTCGTCCGCCGGCATTGAATGCGCTGGCGGTGTGGGAGGTGACACGGGACCAGGACAGGATTCTGGTTCAGCGCAAGCGTGAGGCGCCGAAGCCGTCGGCAGCGCATCGTACTGCGCCGACATCCGAAAAGTTCGTCATCGTCGGCGGCGGCGCCGCAGGCTTCGCCGCGGCCGAGACGCTCCGGCGCGAAGGCTTTGCCGGCGCCATCACCATGCTGAGCAACGACGGCGCGATGCCGGTTGACCGGCCCAATCTCTCCAAGGATTACCTTGCCGGCAACGCGCCGGAGGACTGGCTGCCGCTGCGGGGCGAGGACTACTATCAGAGCGCCGGCATCGATCTCAGGCTCAGCACGAACGTTGCGGCGATCGATCCAAGAGCACGCAGCGTGACCCTCGGCAATGGCGACAAGCTGCCATTCGACCGCTTGCTGCTCGCGACCGGCGCCGAGCCCATCAAGCTGCAGATCCCGGGCGCGGAGCAGCCGCACGTCCATACCTTGCGCTCCGTCGCCGACAGCCGCGCCATCCTCAAGGCCGCCGGCAGCGCGAAGCGTGCTTTGGTGATCGGCGCCAGCTTCATCGGCCTGGAAGTTGCGGCGTCCTTGCGAGCGCGCAAGCTGGAGGTGCATGTCGTCGCGCCCGAGGAGCGACCGATGCAGAAGGTGCTCGGGTCCGAGATGGGCGACTTCATTCGCACGCTGCATGAAGAGAATGGCGTCAACTTCCACCTCGAGGACACGGTGGAGAGGCTCGAGGGTAGCCGCGCCACGCTGAAGAGCGGCGCCGTCATCGAGGCAGACCTGGTCGTGGTCGGCATCGGCGTCAGGCCGCGCCTTGCGCTGGCCGAGCAGGCGGGGCTTGCCGCCGATCGCGGCGTCAGCGTGACTGAATTTCTCGAAACCAGCGTCGCTGGCATCTTCGCCGCCGGCGACATCGCGCGCTGGCCCGATCCGCATTCGCGGCACACCATCCGCGTCGAGCATTGGGTGGTGGCGGAGCGCCAGGGCCAGACCGCGGCGCGCAACATGCTCGGCAGGCGCGAACGCTTCGACGCCGTGCCGTTCTTCTGGTCCCAGCACTACGACGTCCCGATCAACTATGTCGGTCACGCCGAGAGCTTCGACGACATCGTCATCGACGGCAGCATTTCCGGCAGGGACTGCCTGCTGAAGTACCGCAAGGGCGGCCACGTGCTTGCCGTCGCTTCAATTTATCGCGATCTGGACAATCTCAGGGCCGAGCTCGAGATGGAGCGCTCGCGCGGCTGATGCACCGCATTCGATCTTGATTTGCGTCAATGTTGCTGCCGGTACGGGTGCTCTGCTGGCTGTCGCCCCGGCACGGTGCGTGCTATTCTGGCGCGTGCCCCCGGGCTAGGCAAGCAGGAGTGGCCGTCATGACCAGTGCTTCGGACACGTCTCATCACCCAAGTCTCGGCTCCGGCATCACGGCGCTGCATGCCAAATGGGGCTGGATCGTCGCGCTCGGCGTCGTCTATCTCATCGCCGGCTTTGTCGCGCTCGGCAGCATGGTGATGGCGACGGTGGCGAGCGTCATCGTGGTCGGCGCCATGATGATCGTCGCGGGCGTCACCGAGATCATCGGCGCGTTCCAGATGAAGAGCTGGGGCAAGTTCCTGATCTGGGCCTTGCTCGGCGTGCTCTACGTGATCGCGGGCTTCCTGACCTTCGAGAATCCGCTGTTCGCGGCCGTCCTGCTGACGCTGTTTCTCGGCGTCTCGCTGATCGCCTCGGGCGCCGTCAGGCTGTTTCTCGCCTTCAGCATGAAGCGCGAGAGTCCGTGGATCTGGGTGGCGCTGTCGGCCGTCATCACGCTGCTGCTTGGCCTGCTGATCGTGGCGCGCTGGCCGGTGAACAGCGTCTATATCCTCGGCCTGTTCCTCGGCATCGATCTGATCATGGCCGGTGCCGGCTGGATCGGCCTCGGCTTCAGTCTGAAGCGGCGCGGCTGAAACCTCCGGCGAAATGCGCGGTGCTGAAGCGCGATCAGATTCGGATGGATCGTCGTCGCGCTTCAGGTTGATGCTTGCGCATGACCTTTCCGGATCATGCTTTAGCGGATCAATCCAGAGGCATCTCGTCGAGCGGCCAGATCGGGCGGCGAACCCTGCGATAGGTGAGGGTCGTGTAGTCATTCGTGGCAAGGCCGCCGCTGTCGGCCAGGATCACCTCCTTGGCCATCGGCCCGAAAGCGGCGCGGAAGTGGTGGGCGGACTTGACCGCGACGACCCGAAACTGCGCCGGCTCCGCGCCGAGAATTCGGAACATTTCCTGATCATAGGTTTGCAGCGTGTTGGTCGACAGGGCGATCGAGATGCCGTTCACCTCGAGCAGGGCGGAGGGGCCGAGCGTCATGGGCTGCCCGGCATTCATCGGTCCCTCGCAGACGAAGGCACCGCCCGACAGCGCGGCGACGCGTCCGGCCAGCGTGAGTGGCGGCCCGTAGCTCGCGGGATCGCGCTTGGCGCCGACAACGACGTCGAGGCTGGCCCCGAGACCTGCGGCATGACAGCGGGCGGCGGCTTCGGGATCGCCGAGGACGCCGAGGAGCACGCCTTTGACGTTCGCCTTCAGCAGCGCCTCCAACAGCCGGACGCCGTCGCCATAGGCGCCTGAACCGGGGTTGTCGCTGTAGTCGGAAATGACAAGGGGACGGGTATCGGCGACATCGGCTGCGGTCTCCACGGCAAGCCTGGTCGCGGTCGGCAAATCATAAACGGCGACAGTGACCTCGGCGCGGCGACGATAGATCTCGTCATAGAGCGTGGCCGCAGCCTGCCGCGCCGCCGTCTCGGCGGCGTTATGCGAGGCATCGTAGGTCACCTGCACGCTGGGGCCGACCTCGGCAATGTCCGAGCGGCTGAAACCCGCGCAGACATCGACCGACAACAGGCCGGGCGTTTGTGCCTCCATGCCTGCTGCGCGCGCCAGGAGATCGCTCATCACGCCGCCCTGGGTTCGTCCGTGATTGCATCCGTCGAGCAGCGGTCCTTGCAGGTGGACGACCTTCGGGCGGATCTTGCCGTCCATCGCCGATTGCAGCAGATCGGCCGCGCGGAGTGCCGTCTCGTATTGGTCGATATGCGGATAGGTCCGGTAGGGCAGCATGATGTTGGCCAGCCGGCCCATGCGTTCGGTGACGTTGGCATGAAGGTCGAGCGTCACCGCGATCGGGATCGTCTCGCCGAGCCGCTTGCGTAATCCTTCCAGCAGCGCACCCTCGGCATCCTCGTCGGTCTCGGTCACCATCGCGCCGTGCAATGCGAGGATGACGCCGTCGAGCGGGCCCGCCTCGCAGGCCTCGTAGACCAGGCGTTGCAGTTCGGCCCAGCAGTCGGCCGTCACCTTGCCGGACGGCGTGGCCGAAGCTGCAATCGGCTGCACCAAGGTCCAGCCGTAGCGTTTGGCCGCAGCCAGATGCCCGGCGATCTCCATCTTGGTGGCGCCGAGCGCGGGGGCGATCTCGGCTCCCAGGAGAAACAGCCGCTTGCGATAATCATCGAGCGTGGTCGGAACGATCGAGAACGTGTTGGTCTCGTGGGCGATCTGCGCGGAGAGCACACGTCGCGTCTGGCTCATGGGGGCTCCTTGTTGTTCATGGAAGCCGCGCCCGATCTCGCGTCCTCACAGGGCATTTCGCTAGCATCGAATCGGGCTGCGTCACCAGCAGCTTGACGCAAGACCGTCATGCAGAACTCCGCTGATCTGGCGCGCTGACAGAAAGCAGCGCGCTGCGCGGCCGGTCCGCTACGTGGCGATAATCATCGGGGAGACACCATGAGAGCCGCTTTGGCCCTGGCCGCAGCTTTGGCTGCCGCCTGCCTGTCCACGCCTGCTTCCGCACAAAAATCCTACGGTCCCGGCGTCAGCGACACCGAGATCAAGATCGGCAACACCATGCCCTATAGCGGGCCGGCCTCGCCGCTCAGCATCACCGGAAAGGTGATCGCGGCCTATTTCGACGAGGTCAACGAGAAGGGCGGCGTCAATGGCCGCAAGCTCAATCTGATCTCGCTGGATGATGCCTTCTCGCCGCCCAAGACCATGGAGGCCGCGCGGCGCCTCGTCGAGGGCGACGGTGTCGCCTTCATCTTCGCCACCATGGGCACTGCGCCGAGCTCGGCGATCGCAAAATATCTCAACAGCAACAAGGTACCCCAGCTCTTCCTGATCAGCTCGGCCTCGAAGTGGAACGATCCCGCCAACATGCCCTGGTCGATGGCGCTGCCCTGGGCGCCGAACTACACCAGCGAGGCCGCGATCGACGTCGCCTATGCCCGCGCCAAGAACCCGAATGCGCGCTTTGCGGTGCTCTATCAGAACGACGACGCCGGCAAGGAATATCTGCGCGGCGTCAGGGAGGCGCTCGGCGCCGACGCCGACAAGGCGATCGCAATGGCCTCCAGTTTCGAGGTTGCCGATCCCACCGTCGATTCCCAGGTCCTGACGCTCGCCAACACCAAGGCCGACGTCTTCATGATCTACTCCGTGACGCCGCGCGCCTGCGCGCAGGCAATCCGCAAGGCGCACGAGGTCGGCTGGCAGCCGACGCGCTTCCTCGCCTCGGGCTGCGCCAACAAGGCGACCGTAATGGCGCCGGCCGGCCTCGATGCCGGCAAGGGCGTGCTGTCGCTCGGCGCCCTCAAGCCGTTCGTCGAGACGCCCAAGGACGACCCGGCGATGACGGCCTATATCGACTTCATGAAGAAGCGCCTGCCCAACGCCGACATCAACAACGTCGCCGGGCTCTACGGCTACACCGTCGCCGAGGCCCTGGTGGTGCTGCTGAAGCAGTGCAAGGACAATCTGACGCGCGAGAACATCATGGCGCAGGCGGCCAACCTGAAGAACGTGCCGCTGTCGCTTCTGATGCCCGGCATCACCCTCAACACCACGCCGCAGGATTTCCGCCCGATCAAGGACGGCTACATGCTGCAGTTCGACGGCAATGACTGGGTCGTGGCGAGCGAGCTGTTGCGCGGGACGTGAGGCGGCGCTCTCTCCGCGAACTCGGAATCGTAGGGTGGGCAAAGGCGCACTTGCGCCGTGCCCACCACCTATCAATGATTATCGAGAGAAAGCGTGGGCACGCTTCCGCCTTCGCTCTTCGAGCTACGGCGGACAAGTCGCTTTGCCCACCCTACGGGACTGACGCGCGCGTCGGCGCGCGGGAGGATTAAGATGGACTTTCAACACTCTCCCCGTTCGCTGGAGCTGCAGGAGCGCGTGCGCCAGTTCATGCGAGCGCATGTCGAGCCGGTCGAGGAGCTCTATTACGAGCAGGTGAAGCCGGAGGCCGCGCGCTACAGGACGCCGCAAATTCTCCAGGACCTGAAGCGGCTCGCGCGGGAGCAGGGGCTCTGGAACCTGTTTCTCTCCGGCGAGCACGGCCCGGGTCTCTCCAATCTCGAATACGCGCCGGTGAAGGAGATCATGGGCCGCATCCTCTGGGCGCCCGAGGTCTTCAACTGCTCGGCGCCCGATGTCGGCAACATGGAGGTGCTCGCCAACTACGGCACGAAGGCGCAGCAGGAACGCTGGCTGACGCCGCTGCTGGAGGGGCGCATCCGCTCCGGCTTCTCGATGACGGAGCCGCAGGTCGCCTCCAGCGATGCCACCAACATCCAGTGCGAGATCAAACGCGACGGCGGCGATTACGTCATCAACGGCCGCAAATGGTTCACGTCAGGCGCGATGAACGAGGATTGCGAGATCCTGATCGTGATGGGCAAGACAGCGCCCGACCATCCTGACCGCCATCGCCAGCAATCCATGATCCTGGTGCCGAAGGCGACGCCGGGCGTGCGCATCGTCCGCGACATGCTCACTTACGGCTACGACGACGCCCCGGTCGGTCATCCCGAGATCGTCTACGACAACGTCCGTGTGCCCGCGGAGAACATCCTGCTCGGCGAAGGCCGCGGCTTCGAGATCGCGCAAGGCCGGCTCGGCCCCGGCCGCATCCACCATTGCATGCGCCTGATCGGCTGCGCCCAGCGCGCGCTGGAATTGATGTGCCGGCGATCGGTCTCCCGCGTCGCGTTCGGCAAGCCGCTCGCAGACCAGGGCTCGGTGCGCGAGGACATCGCGAATTCCTTCTGCGAGATCGCGCAGGCGCGGCTGCTCACGCTGCAAGCCGCCGACAAGATGGACGGCGAAGGCAACAAGGCCGCGCGCGATCTGATCGCGGCGGCCAAGATCGTGGTCCCCAGCATGGCCGCCCGCGTCATCGACCGCGCCATCCAGATCCACGGCGCCGCCGGCGTCTCGCAGGACACGTTCCTCGCGCGTGCTTACGTCTACGCCCGCTTCATCCGCATCGGCGACGGGCCGGACCAGGTGCATCTGGCGGCGTTGGGCAAGCAGCTGATCAGGCGCGGCGGAGTGTGACCCCCTCAGCGGAAATTAACGTTGTGCGGTCAAGATGCCCGACATGCACTCCGAACGGCTTCGTCAGCTGCCCTATCTGGTCCACACCAACAGAGAACTCGGCCTGATGCTGAGGGGTGCGAAGCCTCTCGCATATTTCATGGATATCGTTGGTCGTGAGCCGGACGTCTGTATTCGGTATTGGCGCATGTTCGACAGGCACGTTGCCGTAGGTCGCCTGATGAGACGCGAGGTGATTGAACCATGTCCGGACCTGCCGCAGCTCGAATATCGGATGCTGTTCTACACCTTGCCGGGCCACGAGTGGCGGGTTGATGCCATGCTCGCGCTCCTGAAGGAATCCGGCGCCTGGTCCGACGATCGCGAACGGCGCTTTGGCGAATTGCTCGGCTACGAGGGCTGGCAGATCGACTACTGGCTGACCTATCGTCGCTCGCATGCTTAAGCGGTAGCTGACTGCCGCTCATTCACGGCCTCGGCGCGCAGCCGGTCGCCGGGGGCCTGGCTAATTTTTCATCGCGATGGCCGTTCCGAGTGTTTCGGAGAGTTACCACTTTTGAGAGGGCTTGCCGCGCCGGGTCCATTCGGCGAAACTGTTCGTATTTCAAGTAGTTGTTTTACAGGGGGCCTTTCATGCCCGAGACATTGGAAAGCCTGTTGTGGTGTGCCGCGCTGGCGACGTGGCTGATGCTTCTCTTCAGGATCATGGCTGAGTACTTGAAGCCGCTCTCGAAACGCTTCGGCCATCTGCTCGAACTTGCTTTCAGGCCGAGAGCGAAGTGATGCGGTAACGGCCTTCCTTCAAGGCCGCATCGTGTAGCCCCCGCGCATTCGCAGCTCCGCGAGTGGCGAAGACGTTTGCGCCGCGATTGCCGGCAGGTTCGGTAGGTTGTCGGCTGCACACCGCGGAAGAGGCTGAAACGATTGACGCTGCTAGCCTGTCAGCCTCCGGTCGAGTGAGAACCGGCCCGCCCCGGTGACAAACATCAACAGAGCGCCGCCCATGATCGTGATGTTCTTCAGGAAATGATTGTACTGCCCGATCTGCTGCGCTCCGGCGGGATATTCCCAGTAACGATGTCCGATTGCAGTCGCCGAGAGTACGAACAAGAACATCACGACTGCGCAGTAGCGCGTGCCAATGCCGAGGATCAGACAAGCCGACATTACAATTTCCAGCGCGACGGTGAAGGTCGTGAACAGCACGGGTGCGGGAACGCTCAGCGACCGAAAATAGCCGACTGAGCCGCTGAAGTTGGTCAATGCGCCGTACGCGCTGCCGACGAAGACCCAGGCAAGCAGGATGCGGCCGACCAGGATCAGCAGGTTGGCATTGCCGGTGGCGATCTTGTCGATCGCAGATGTGGACCAGGGAGAGCGCAATAACATGGTGGCTGCCTTATCGCTGAGGACGGCACCTGAATATCGATGATCCTATCACGATCGGCGAACTGCATGAAGGGCGCCTTGCGTGGTGCATGATGCGCTGCAAGCGCCCCCCTTTTGCTCATGCTTGTGTGTGCGCGAGCCGCCGACAACTTCGCAAGGCCGCGTCCGCGTCGTGACCCCTCCGGCGAGGCGACCATCCGCATTCCTCGGAGCGAAGCGACGGGAACTCCCGCGTTTTGGCCATGAAGCAATATTGTTTCAGAATATTGTAGGACAATAGTAACGACTACTGATTGAGAGTAGCGCATCCTGCACCTTACGGGTCTTCGCAAGTAGAACGAGAGCAGGCCGCTTCCGCGCGACGAGAGGGCTTCGCCGGCGTCGGAGGAGGCAGTCCCTGGACTATGCCTGGAAGCAGCTACGGCATGAATCAGCGTTGGATCATCGTGGCCGCGATCCTCCTGACGGCCCTGCTTGTTCAAATACCCGCCGTTCTCAACCCGGACTTGAGCTGCCTGCTTTCTGAAGGAGAGCAAATTCTCGATGGCCGGAAGTTGGGAGGCGACCTCTTCGAACTGAATCCGCCGCTATCGATCTACCTGTACATGCCGGCGGTGCAGCTTGCGCGATTGACCGGCATCGCGCCCGAGATCATCGTGATCGTCCTCGTGATGATCGAGATCATCGGCTCGCTTGTCGTGATCGATCGCGCCGCTGCGGCGGCAAAGCTGGGTGCTGAGGAGCGAAGTATTTGGACGTGCCTGCTCGCGTTCTTGTTCGTAGTCCTTCCGAGCGCCGTATTCGGGCAACGTGAACACATAGCCGTCATTGCACTGACTCCCCTTGTCGCCATCACCGCCATTCGCTGGCGTCGGCTTTCCCCCGGATCGGTCGCGATCCTGGCAGGACTGGGTGCCGGGCTCGCCATCAGCATCAAGCCCCAGCTTGCTCTCGTGGCAGGGCTTCCGATCATCCTTGGCGCCATCCACCAACGTTCTCTCAGGCCGTTGTTCACCCCTGAAGCGTGCGCAGCCGCTGCTGTTGTCATCGGTTACGGGGCGGTGCTCGTTGTCATTTTTCCCGACTATCTGTTGACCCATGCCCCGATGGTCGCTGCCGCCTATCTGCCAATGAGGCGGGATTTAGCGGGCCTGCTTCCTTTCCCGATCGTCGTGATAACTGCCTCTATTTTGTTTCTGCGCCAGGTGGCTCCGCAAGGCCTCAGAATGGGAGGCGATGCAATCCCGTGGCTGGCAGCAGCCGTTGGCGGTGCCGCGAGTTTCGTTCTTCAGGGCAAGGGCTGGACCTACACGCTGTACGCGCTTTGCGTTTTCGCGATTGCCGCACCGTTGCTGCATGTTCGCACCAGGACGTTGCCGGCCTCGGTCAGGATCGGCGGCTTCGCTGGCGTTGTGCTCATCGGATTCTGCTTGTCCTTGTCGGTCCGTGAGTTTCCGTCGCTGGAGCGGCACGTTCAGGCGCTTGCAAAACATCCGAGGCTGCTCACGATCACCGATCACATCGCGCTGGGGCATCCGCTCGTTCGCCAGATCGACGGGACGTGGGTGGGTAGTTCGTGTGCCCAGTTGCTGACGGCCGGCGCAATTTTGGCCCAGAACGGCTCACAGCCGACCCAGGGAGAGCGGGCAAAACTCGACGGCATCATCCATTTCGAGCGGCGGCAGTTGCTGGCAGACCTGCGAAACGGTCGCCCGGACATGATTCTCGTGGATACCTATCTGCAGAGTTCGGTCCCGTTCGATTGGCTGGCTTGGGCCAATGCAGATCCCGAGCTCGAAATCGAGTTGCGTCGCTATCGTGAGGTCGAGGGCGTCGGCCGCGTTCGAATATTCGTCGACCAATCGAGAGCGGAGCGACAATCCACCCTTGCTCGACGCCTCGAGGGCGAGGAAGGTGCGCAGTAACGCCTCATCGCCATGATGACATCATGCCGGTGTTTTGCCCGACGAGTCAAATCGAATTCGTAAAATCAGCAGCTGCCGGGCCGGCGGCCAAGCCATTGATAAGGCTGCTGCCGGCTACTGTGCATGGGGTTGTTTTCGCACTTTTTGTCTGCGCGGCGAATAGCCGATCTTTCGCGCGCCCTATCCCGCCCTGGCGATACGATCGTCCGCCGCCCCCGCGCGCAGGTTCTGGAAGAACGTCTCCACCTCCCGCGACAGCGTCGCCGCCGTCTCGGTCAGGCTGCTCGCCGCCGTCAGCACGGATGCGGCCGCCGTATCGGTCTCGCCGATGGCGTCGCGCAGCGAGGTGATGTTGGCGACGAGAGTCTCGTTGCCTTGCGCGGCGCTTTGCGCGTTGGAGGAGATCTCGCGCGTGGCCTGGTCCTGCTGGCCGACGGCGCCGGCAATGGCTGACGTGACCTCGTTGATCTCGCGCACCGCGCCGCCGATTTCGCGCACGGCGTCGACCGCATTGCGCGTGGACGCCTGGATCTGGCTGACGTTCTCGCCGATCTCCGCGGTCGCCTTCGCCGTTTGCCCCGCGAGCGCTTTCACTTCATGCGCGACCACGGCAAAGCCGCGGCCGGCTTCGCCGGCACGCGCCGCCTCGATGGTGGCGTTGAGCGCGAGCAGGTTGGTCTGCTCGGCGATCGCCTGGATCAGGCTGAGCACGCCGTCGATGCGCTGGGTGGCGGCCGCAAGGCTCTCGATCTCCGCGATCGATTTCTCGGTGCGCTGGCCGGTCTGCTCGACCGCGCCGGCGCTCTGGCGCACCTGGCGGCCGATCTCCTCGACCGAGGCCGACAGCTCCTCGGCCGCGCCCGCGACCGCAGTGACGTTGTGCGAGGCCTGCTCGGTGGCGCTCGCCGCCGTGCCGGCGCGGCTGCTCGCGTCCGCCGTCACGCGGGTGATGGTCTGTGCGGTCTCGCGCATGACGGAGGCGTTGTCGCTGAGGCCGCGCATGATCGCGCCGATCGCCTCGCGGAAGGCTTCGACGGATTGCTCGATGTGACGGCTGCGCGCCTCGCGCGCGGCGGAATCCTGCGAGACCTGCGAGGCGAGGTTGCGGTTGCGCCCCATCGCGTCCTGGAACACCTGGATCGCGCGGGCGAGCGCGCCGATCTCGTCGGCGCGGCCGGAGTGCGGCACCTCGACGTTCTCGGCGCCGTCGGCGACCTGCTTGATGGTCGCGGTGATCGCGGCGAGCGGCCGGGCGATCGAGCGGGCGATGATGACGATGCCGATCACGACGAGGGCCAGCGCCACGCCGCCGAGGCAGGTCAGGACGAAGGACAGGGTGCGGTTGGTCTCGGTTTGCTGGGCGATCTGCCTGGCGCGCTCGGCATAGACCTTGGAGAGCGCCTCGAGATCCTTGTTCAGCGCCGAGCGCACCGCGCGGTTGGCGTCGTTGTCGCCCCATTCGCGGCCCGCGGCCGCGTTGATCTCGACGCCGCGGCGCACCAGCTCCTTGCGAAACTCGACAAACTGCTCGATGCGCTTCTTGAAGGTCGCGAACTGCTCGGCATCGTCGGCTTTGACGATGGTCTCCCAGCGCTTCACGACATCGAGGATCTGGGCGTTGAACTTGAGCAGGCCCTCGCCGTATTTCTTCACCACGGCAGGCTCGGTCGACATGTAGACGCCGCGCGATTCCATCACCACCGCATAGACCAGCGAGTTGACGCGCTCGACGTTCAGCGCGGCCGCATTCGCGGTCTCGATCGCGCTGGTCAGCTCGGCGCTGCGGCGGCTGTTGTAGTCGGACAGCATCGCGATCGCCGCCGTCAGCAGCGCGAACAGCGCGAAGATCGCGTAGAGCTTGGTGGCAAGCGTAAAGCGGCCCGCCAGGGTGGCGGCATTCCCAGATCGGTCGGATGTCATGGTGTTCAAGGGCCCGGAATGGCCGGAAGCGGCCGGTGAGCGCGGTCGTGCGGAATTGATGCAAAACTATGCGAAACGAAGATGGACGCGGCGTTAACGCGCCGCTTGGCGCCCTTCGTCCTTAGTCGAAAGAAAGGTAAGTTATTTCAGCGTCTTGATCAGGAGGTATAGTTTCAGGATAGTGCTGGAGTCGGCCGTTGGCCGACGAGCCCCGGAGAGGTCCTTGGTCTACCGCCACACCATCGACGCCACGACCTACACTTTCCCTGACCTGCGCGACCTGCTCGCCAAGGCGACCCCGCCGCGCTCCGGCGACAGGCTGGCCGGAATTGCCGCTGCCAGCTCGGAGCAGATGATCGCGGCGCGGATGGCGCTCGCGGATGTGCCGCTCGGGCAGTTCCTGCAGGAAGCCGTCATTCCCTACGAGACCGACGAGGTCACCCGTCTCGTCATCGACAGCCATGACGCCAGGGCCTTTGCGCCGGTGGCATCGCTGACCGTCGGGGCCTTCCGCGACTGGTTGCTGTCCGATGCCGCAACGCCCGACATCCTGCGCAAGCTGGCCCCCGGAATCACCCCGGAGATGGCGGCCGCAGTGTCAAAACTGATGCGCAACCAGGACCTGATTCTGGCGGCACGGAAATGCGAGGTCACCACCGCCTTCCGCAACACCATCGGCCTGAGGGGGCGGATGAGCACGCGGCTGCAGCCCAACCATCCCTTCGACGATGCCAGGGGCATCACCGCCTCGATCCTCGACGGCATCCTGCTCGGGGCGGGCGATGCCTGCATCGGCATCAATCCGGCCAGCGACGATCCCGCCGTCATCGCCCAGTTGCTGCGGCTGCTCGACGAGATCATCGCGCGGCTGAAAATCCCGACGCAAGCCTGTGTGCTCACCCATGTCACGACAACGCTGTCGCTGATCGGGCAGGGCGTGCCGGTCGACCTCGTCTTCCAGTCGGTCGCCGGCACCGAGGCCGCCAACCGCAGCTTTGGCATCGACCTCGGGCTGCTGAAGGAGGGACAGGAGGCCGGGCTGTCACAGGGGCGCGGCACGGTCGGGCAGAACGTGATGTATTTCGAGACGGGCCAAGGCTCGGCGCTGTCGGCGGGCGCTCATCACGGCGTCGACCAGCAGACCTGCGAGGCCCGCGCCTACGCGGTCGCGCGCGCCTTTGCGCCGCTCCTCGTCAACAGCGTGGTCGGCTTCATCGGCCCGGAATATCTCTATGACGGCAAGGAAATCATCCGGGCGGGCCTGGAGGATCATTTTTGCGGCAAGCTGCTCGGCCTGCCGCTTGGCATCGACATCTGCTATACCAACCATGCCGAGGCGGACCAGGACGACATGGACAATCTGCTGACGCTGCTTGCGGCTGCCGGCGTCACCTTCATCATGGGCGTGCCCGGCGCCGACGACGTCATGCTGAACTACCAGTCCACCTCTTTTCACGACGCGCTCTATGTCCGCGACGTCTTCGCCTTGCGCCGCGCGCCGGAATTCGACGACTGGCTGGTGCAGTCGGGGGTTGCGGGCGCCGATTTCCGCCTTGTCGGCGATGCAGGCCTGCTACCCGATTTCGCCTCGCGGCTGATCGCGTGACGCAACGCCCTGGGCCGTGAGGAAACCATTGGTCCCCCTCGGAATTATGCTCACGCCACAATATTGAGAAATTCCGGCGACCGCATTACGCTATGTGTCTGGCTGGCAATTTCCGCAACCAGGTCGAGCGTGGCGGGGGAGCTTAGATGCGAGCTGAAAACAACGGTACGTCCCGGCGGATTCTCTGCGTGTTTCCGCGCTACACCTCTTCGTTCGGTACCTTCGAGCACTCCTACCCCCTGACCGATGGCGTCCGCGCCTTCATGCCGCCGCAGGGCCTGCTGCTGATCTCCGCCTATCTTCCGAAGGACTGGCAGGTCAAATTCGTCGACGAGAACCTCCGCCGCACGACCAAGGAAGAGTTCGAATGGGCGGAAGCCGTCTTCGTCAGCGGCATGCACATCCAGCGCCAGCAGATGAACGACATCTGCCGCCGCGCCCATGAGTTCGATCTGCCGGTCGCGCTCGGCGGTCCCTCCGTCAGCGCCTGTCCGGACTACTATCCGTCGTTCGACTATCTCCATGTCGGCGAGCTCGGCGATGCCACCAACCAGCTGATCGAGATTCTGTCGCGCGACGCCTCGCGTCCTGATGAACAGGTGGTCCTCACCACCAAGGACCGCGTGCCGATGACGGAGTTTCCGATTCCCGCCTACGAGCTTGCCGACGTGAAGAAATACTTCCTCGGCAGCATCCAGTATTCCAGCGGCTGTCCCTATCAGTGCGAGTTCTGCGACATCCCCGGCCTCTACGGGCGCAATCCGCGCATCAAGACGCCGGAGCAGATCATCGCCGAGCTCGATCGGCTGCGCGAATGCGGCATGACCGACACGGTCTACTTCGTCGACGATAATTTCATCGGCAACCGCAAGGCGGCGATGGATCTGCTGCCGCATCTGATCGAATGGCAGAAGCGGACAGGCTACGTGGTGCGGCTCGCCTGCGAGGCGACGCTCAACATCGCCAAGCGGCCCGAGATCCTCGAGAAGATGCGCGAGGCCTATTTCATCACCATCTTCTGCGGCATCGAGACGCCAGATCCCGACGCGCTGAAGGCGATGCACAAGGACCACAACATGATGGTCCCGATCCTGGAGGGTGTGCACACCATCAACTCCTACGGCATGGAGGTCGTCTCGGGCATCATCATGGGGCTCGACACCGACAAGCCGAACACTTCGGAGGCGCTGCTCGCCTTCGTCGAGGAGTCCCGGATTCCGCTGCTCACTATCAACCTGCTCCAGGCGCTGCCGAAGACGCCGTTGTGGGACCGGCTGGAGAAGGAAGGGCGCCTGATCGAGGACGACGGGCGCGATTCCAACGTCGACTTCCTGTTGCCCTATGACGAGGTCGTCGCATCCTGGAAGCACGCCATGGCGGTCGCTTACGAGCCCGAGAAGGTCTACGCGCGCTTCCAGTATCAATGCGACCACGTCTATCCTCACCGCCTCAAGGTGCCGGTGGCGGACGAGATGAAGACCTGGCCCAACATCAGGCGCGGCCTCGTCATGCTGCGCAACATCTTCTGGAAGGTCGGCGTGCTCGGCGACTACAAGCGCGTGTTCTGGAAGTTCGCGTTCGGACGCATCAAGCGCGCCGACATCGAAGGCCTGATCGGCTGCACCCTCATCGCGCACCATCTCATCACCTTTGCGCGCGCGGCCTCCAGCGGCAAGCAGAACGCCTCGAACTACTCGATCCGGCTGCGCGAGGCCGCCGTTCCCGCCGAATGAGTGACAAGCCCGTTCCGGCCCGTCCGACCCTCGACCTCAGGTCGTTCACGCCCGCGCGCGTTGCGCTGGGCCGCAGCGGTGCGAGCGTGCCGACAAAGCCGCTGCTCGATTTTACGCTGGACCATGCCCGCGCCCGCGATGCCGTGCATGCGGCCTTTGACGCGCCGCGCCTGGTCGCCGATCTCGGCGCGCTCGGTCTCACCGTCAGCGAGGCGAGGAGCCAGGCCGTCGACCGCGGGGACTATCTGCGGCGGCCGGATCTCGGACGACAGCTCGATCCAGGGTCCGCCGAAGCCCTCGCCCGAGACGCTGCCGGGCCATGCCAGCTCGCGCTCGTGATCGGCGACGGCCTCTCGGCGGCGGCGGTCCACGCCCATGCGATGGCGCTGGTGGTCCGTCTGCTGCCGCTGCTCGCGGAGGGTGATGCTGTCGCGCCCGGCCATGTCGTCGTCGCCTCGGGCGCCCGGGTCGCGCTCGGCGACGAGATCGGCGCGATTCTCAGCGCCCGCATGGTCGTGATGCTGATCGGCGAACGGCCCGGCCTGTCCGCGCCCGACAGTCTCGGCGCCTATCTGACCTTCGCGCCGAAGCCGGGCCGCACCGATGCGGAGCGCAATTGCGTGTCGAACATCCACAATGCTGGGTTGAGTCATGACGAGGCTGCCTTCAAGATCGCCTGGCTCATCCGCGAGGGCCTGGCCCGGGAGGTCACCGGCGTGGCGCTGAAGGACGAGAGCGCGGACCGGGCGCCGCGTCGAATTGGCACAACGCGGCCGGAATGACGGGCATTCCGGCAAAATCGCCGCATCTTGATCGATTCGGCCACCTTCCGCCTGCTTGCGAAAAGGCCTTTTGACCTGCTAAACCGCTGCCGGCGATTTTCCGCGCATTTTCAGGGGGCAAGCCTCCCATTGGTATGGCGTTTTCAAGCCGTTCGCGGGGCGCAATAAGCTCACAAGACCGAGCCGATTTAGGAACTGGATAAGGCATGCTCGAAAAGCACCGCGAGAATGAGGTTCATGTCGACAAGGTCGAGCAGGGACCTGCGTCCTCCATCGCCTTCGGGCTGGAGCGCATCGGGCTGATCGCCGTCCGGGCCCCGATCCTCTCCTGCATCGTCCTGCTTGCCCTGATCGTCGGCGCCGTCTTCGGCATCTACCGGATCAAGATCGACGATTCGCTGTCGCAGCTGTTCCGTTCCGACACACGCGAATTCAAGCAGTATGAAGAGGTGACCAAGAAGTTCCCGGCCGAGGAATTCGACGTCCTCGTCGTGGTCGAGGGCAAGACGCTGCTGGCGCGGAACAACCTCGAGAAGCTGCGCGACTTCGTCACCGACATGCAGCTGGTCGAAGGCACGCGGGGCCTCGTCTCGCTGTTCTCGGCGCGCCAGGCCCCCGCGCCGGGCAAGCTGCCGGCGGCGCTGTTCCCGCCCGAACTGCCCGAGGGCGCGGCCTATGACAAGTTCATCGAGACCGTCAAGAACAACGAGATCATTCGCGGCAAGCTGCTGTCGGAGGACGGCACGCTGGCGCTGATCGTGCTCTCGCTCGATCCCGAAGTGGTCGCCTCCAGCAAGCTGACCAAGACCGTCGCCGACATCCGTGCGCTGATGAAGGAAGACCTCAGCGACACCGGGCTCAACGTGCAGCTCTCCGGCGTGCCGGTGATGCAGCTCGAGATCCGCAACGCGGTCGAGCGCGACGGGCTCACCTACAACATCCTCGGCATTCTCGCCGGCTGTGTCATCGCCATCATCTTCTTCCGCAAGATCTCCTTCATGATCGCGGCGGCGTTCCCGCCGATGATCGCGATCCTGCTGGCGCTCGGCGCGCTCGGCTGGGCCAATTTCAACCTCAACATGTTCCTGAACGTGATGACGCCGCTCATCATGGTCATCAGCTTCTCGGACTCGATGCAGCTGACCTTCGCCGCACGCGACCGGCTGATCGCCGGCCAGGACAAGTTCACTGCGTTCAAGAACGCAGTGCTGGTGGTGGGGCCGGCCTGCGTGCTGACGCACGGCACCGCCGGCATTTCCTTCATCGCGCTGCAGTTCTCCGACTCCGACCTGATCCGCAAGTTCGGCGAGGCGGGCCTTGCCGCGACCATCATCGCGCTGGTCGCGGTGTTGTCGCTGGTGCCTGTTTTCGGCGTGCTGTTCGTGCGCAACGAGAAGGTCTTCGCGGTTAAGTTCCAGGGCGCCGATGCCGGCGTCCAGGCGCTCCGCAACTTCTGCTACTGGATCGCGGTGCGCATGGTCGGTCGGCCCGGCCTGTTCAGCCTGATCGCGGTGCTGTTCGTCGGCGGCCTCGGCGTCATCTACGCCAATCTGGAGCCGCGCTACCGGCTCGCCGACCAGGTGCCGGACAAGCGCCAGGCGGTCGCCGCCAGCGACCGGCTCGATGCCAAGCTGACCGGCGCCAACCCGGTCAACGTGCTGATCGCGTTCCCCAAGGGTGAAACGCTCTATTCGCCGGAGACGCTGCAGACCATCGCGGACGTGCATGCGACCGTGGAGAAGGCGGCCGGCGTCGGCAACGTCTGGTCGCTCGAGACCCTGCGCCGCTGGCTCGCGGAAAAGGCCGGCAGCGCCGACGTGGCGACGCTGAAGGAATATGTCAGCGTCATCCCCGAGCATCTGGTGCGGCGTTTCATCGACGCCGAGCAGGATGCCGTCGTGGTCGCGGGCCGCGTGCCGGACAAGGATTCCAGCCAGCTCCTGCCGATCGTCGACAAGCTCGATACAGAGCTCGACGCCGTCCGCAAGAAGCATCCCGGTTACGAGATCGCGGTGACCGGTCTTGCGGCGATTGCCGCGCGCAACTCGGCCAGCATGATCGAGAAGCTGAACCGCGGCCTCACGGTCGAATTCGCGCTGGTCGCGATCTTCATCGGCCTTGCCTTCCGCTCCTGGGTCGTGATGTTCGCCTGCATCCTGCCGGGCATCTTCCCGGTGGTGATGTCGGGAACGGTGCTGTGGGCGATGGGCGAGGGGCTGCAATTCGCCAGCGTCGTCGCGCTCACCGTCTCGTTCGGCCTGGGCCTCAGCGCCACCATCCACTTCCTCAACCGCCTCCGGCTCGAGAGCAAGCCGGGCGTCGGCTCGGCGCTCGCGGTGGAGCGGGCGACCGTGCTGGTGGGACCTGCGCTGATCCTGACCACGGTGGTGCTGGCCTGCGGCCTCGTCGTCACCGTGTTCTCCGACCTGCCGTCGCTGCGGCTGTTCGGCTGGCTGAGCGCCTTCTCGATGGTCATGGCGCTCGTCGCCGACCTCTTCATCCTCAGGCCGACGGCGATGTGGCTGATCAACCTGCACGGCAAGCTGCAGGGCCCGGACAAGCCGGCGATCTGAGGGAGGGGCGGCAGACGCCGCCTCGCAGTCACGCCTCGATCCGGACGATCCCGTACGGGTTGAACTTGAAATCGTCCT
This sequence comes from Bradyrhizobium huanghuaihaiense, assembly GCF_007830635.1. GTDB lineage: Bacteria > Pseudomonadota > Alphaproteobacteria > Rhizobiales > Xanthobacteraceae > Bradyrhizobium > Bradyrhizobium huanghuaihaiense. The sequence goes on from NZ_VLLA01000002.1 coordinate 309,986, forward strand.
CGGCGTAGTCCTGCTCCCGCGAAAGCGTGAGCTTGCGGTCGCGCAGCATCGCCTCAACGCCGTGCTCCGCCATGGCATTGGCGATCTCCTCCATCAGCATCACCGCGGACCATTCGTTGCCGCGCGATTTCGCGACATAGACCTCCGGCAGGCCGACGAGGTGATAGCCGACGGTCTCGTAGTAGCGATCGCCGCCGAGCGGCCGCTTGGCCAACGCAAGACGACACGCCTTGGCGACGGCGAGGGTCATGTTGAGGCCCTGGCTGGTCTTCGCGCCCTTGCGCGCCTGATCGGCGAGACTGCGCCACCGCGCGATGCCGTGGGCGACGCCGGCGCTTTCGCCTTTCGCAGCGATGGCGCCCGCGTCGAACATCTCGTCCACGATCTGCAAGGCGGCCGCTGAATAGGCTGTCGCCTTCTGCTGATCCATCGGTGGGCTCAGCACGTAGAGCACCGCCTTGTGATTGACGACGGCACGCTTCGTCTGCCGCGGACCACGCTTTCGGGAAGACGCGGTCCCAGCACACGCCGAACGACCGCTCCATGTGCGGATCGGGCTTGGCTTGCGAATAGGTGCGGTCGATCTCGAAGCCGAAATCGGTAATCGTCTTGGCCACCGCCTTCGGTGGTTGCAGCAGGCTTTCATTCTTGCCGAGGAAACAGAGCACGTGACGCGACTTCACGGACGAAGGCTGCATGTTCGTTTCCCGCTGAGTTGGCGGTTGATCGTCGGCGAAGGCGCGACCGGCCACCACGAAGAGCCCGGCGGCTTTCAGCAGATGTCTGCGAATTGGATCCATCTCAGCAGGTCCATCCGGGCAAGTTCATGTCAGCAAAAAGCCCCCGGCTCGCGGAGAACCGGGGGCGTGTTCCTCATCGGTGGGGAAGGGCAATCAGCCCTTCGTCATCGTGATGTTGACGCCGCGAATCTCGCCCTTGGAAGAGATCTGCACCGTCTGCTTGGTGCCGTTGGTGCGCAGCGACAGATTGGCGGCGAAGCCGTTGGCCTCGACGAACACGTCGATCTGGCCGCCGCCGGCGGTGCCCTGGAGATTGCCGAAGATGTTGCGGCTCGCCTCGCTCCAATTGCCGGAGATGCGGTCGCCCTGGCTCGTCACGTCGCTGGTGAGGTCGAACTTGTAGCTGTCGGAGGCGCAGTGCAGGGCCTGCTTGAGGTTGAGGCCGCTGCCGGCGACCTTGTAGTCGGCCTTGCAGCGGATGCGTTCGGTGGACCCATCCGACAGCGAGACCGTGCCGGTGCCGGTCCACGCGCCGTCGAAGCCGGCAAACGGTCCGGACGACTGTGCATGGCTCGCCGAAACCGAGAAGAGCAGCGCAGCGCCAACGCCGGCCGCAGTGATTGCCAGTCCAGATCGCCCAAAGAATTTCATCACAAATATCCCGTTTTGGAACGACGTCCGTTCAGGGTTAAGGACGTCTCGCCACATCGAAGGTTTAGTGTTCCGAGCCTGTGTCAGGTTCAACGCGCCAGGACCAGAGATGGCGGTCCATCGGGCGCCGGCGAGGGGCCCGGACCTTGCGATTTGCTGTGTTTCGGCGTGTTTCTGGCCGAAACGGCGGGGCGGAGAGATGCAGCGCTGCAACAGCCGTGCAGTAAAATGCGAACCTTCTGAATTATGACGTAGTATCAAACCCTTACATCTGCCAATGAAGGTGCGGGGAAGACCTGATTTGGTGGGGACGGCGCCAATTTGGCCGCATTTGCCAGTGCTTGTGCCTTCTCTGAGGCCGCTACCCTGCGGCGACTTGCCATCAGAACAATCCGTTCCGGTCCTCCGCCCAGTGCTGTCCGGGATGGGTGCGATTCTGCCGTCAGAATGAAGGAATACAATGCGTAAGCTTCTCGTCGCTCTCACCCTGCTGTCGGCATCCCTTTCGACGGCGGCGTTCGCCCAGCAAGGGCGCGGCACGGACGCCGAGCAGAAGGCCTGCACGCGCGATGTGCAGAAGTTCTGCCGTCCGGTCATCGACCAGGGCGATTTCACCATCCTGGCCTGCCTGAAGGAGAACCGGGCCAAGATCTCACAGGCCTGCGACCAGGTCCTGAAGAACCACAACCAGTAAGCTCGGCCACTGGCCCACCCAAGGCGGCCCCCGGGCCGCCTTTTTCGGGCCGGATCCGGGAAGGGCAGCCATCGAGAGCAGGATTGGTTTTGCGGCCGTATTCCCCTATATGGGGGCCGCGGCGGCATCGCCGGCATGAGCCCGCGCGTGCGAAAAAGCCCTTCCTGTCCAAACGATTGTAAACCAGCCCTCGATGACCTCTGCGAGCGAATTGCGATCCGGCAAAGGTGACCGCGACGAGAATTTTCCCGTCGCGTCCTGGATCATTCATCCGCGTCATCGCGCCCTGATCCTGGCCTATTACAATTTCGTCCGCACCGCCGACGACATCGCCGACCACGCCACGCTGCCGCCCGACCAGAAGCTCGCTTATCTCGACCTGCTCGAGGCGGAACTGCTCGGCAAGGGCGACACCCAGCTTGAGGCCGTCACGCTGCGCCGTGCGCTGGCCGAGCGCGGCATGGCGCCGCGCCACGCGCTCGACGTGCTGATCGCGTTCCGCATGGACGTGACCAAGCTGCGCTACGAGACCTGGGACGAGGTCATCCACTATTGCCGCTATTCGGCGATGCCGGTCGGCCGCTTCATGCTCGACGTCCACGGTGAGAGCACCTCGACCTGGGCCGCCTCCGATGCGCTCTGCGCAGGCCTCCAGATCAACAATCACCTGCAGGATTGCGGCAAGGATTTCCGCGAGCTCAACCGCGTCTATCTCCCGCGCGACGCGCTGGCCGCGAGCGGCGCCTCGGTCGAGCAGCTTGGGCTTGCGCAATCGCCGCCGGCGATGCTGGCCTGCCTGCAGTCGCTCGCCGCGCGTAACGAGGCGCTGCTCGACGAGGGCAGGTCGTTGAGCGCGGAGATCCGCGATTTCCGCCTCGGGGTCGACGTCGCAGTGATCCAGGCCTATGCCGACCGCATCGTGCGCCTCCTGAAGGTGCGCGATCCCTTGCGCGAGCGCGTGCATCTGAACAAGTTCGAGCTTCTCACCTTCAGCCTCGCCGGCATGATCGGCGAAGTCGGCCGCCGCGCGATCGGACGCAAGGCCATAACCAGACCGGGGACTGCACATGACGCTTGAGGCGGCCACGCCCGGCGCCAGTTATGGCTCGACCGCATCCGGCAGCTCGTTCTATGCCGCGATGCGCATCCTGCCGCACGACCAGCGCGAAGCGATGTTCCAGATCTACAGCTTCTGCCGCCAGGTCGACGACATCGCCGATTCCGACGGTCCGCGCGACGAGCGGCTCGCTGCGCTCCAGCAATGGCGTAACGACATCGACGCGCTCTACCAGGGCAATCCGCCGCCGCGGCTGAAGGACTACGTCGCCTCGGTGAAGACCTTCGCCCTCAAGCGCGAGGATTTCCTGGCCATCGTCGACGGCATGGAGATGGACGTGCCGCAGGACATCCGCGCGCCCGACATGGCGACGCTGGATCTCTATTGCGATCGCGTCGCCAGCGCCGTGGGGCGGCTGTCGGTGCGCGTGTTCGGCATGCCGGAAGAAGACGGCATACTGCTCGCCTACCATCTCGGCCGCGCGCTTCAGCTCACCAACATCCTGCGCGACATCGACGAGGACGCAGGCCTCGGCCGGCTCTATCTGCCGCGCGAGGCGCTGCTGCATGCCGGCATCACCTCCAATGATCCGAACCGTGTGATCGCCGAGCGCGCGCTGCCGAAGGTCTGTGTGCCGCTGACGCAGCGCGCGAAGATGCATTTCGAGAAGTCGGACGAGATCATGAACCGCAACAAGCGCCGCGCCGTGCGCGCGCCGCGGATCATGTCGAAATACTATCATTCCATTCTGGACCTCCTGATCGCGCGCGGTTTCAACGCGCCGCGCGAGCCGGTGCGTGTGTCGAAGATCACACGCATCCTGATCCTGCTCCGTTACGCTTTCATCTGATGCAAAACACAGCTCACATCATCGGTGCTGGAATTTCCGGCCTCTCCGCCGCCGTGCGGCTCGCCAATGCCGGCTTCAAGGTCGCCGTGCACGAGGCGACGCACCAGGCCGGCGGCCGCTGCCGCTCCTATTTCGACGGCGCCACCAATCTCACCATCGACAACGGCAATCATCTGCTGCTGTCGGGCAACAGCCACGCACGCGCCTATGCGCGCGCAATCGGCACCGAGGCGGGACTCGTCGGGCCGGATCGCGCACAATTTCCGTTCGTCGACATCAAGACCGGGCAGCGCTGGCAGATCGATCTCGGCGATGGACGATGGCCGACCTGGGTGCTCGACGAAGGCCGCCGCGTGCCCGACACCGGCCTCACCGATTATCTCAAGCTGGCGCCGCTGGTCTGGGCGTCGGAGGAGACGCTGGTCGGCAAGTCCATTCCGACCGAAGGCATCCTCTACCAGCGCCTGGTGCAGCCGCTGCTGCTCGCGGCGCTCAACGTCGATCCGCCCGAGGGATCGGCCGGGCTTGCCGGTGCGATCGTGCGCGAGACGCTGCTTGCGGGCGGGAAGGCCTGCCGTCCCCTGATCGCGCGCGACGGTCTCAGCGCCGTGCTGATCGAGCCGGCGGTGAAGTTCTTGGCTGAGCGTGGCCACACCGTTCAGCTCGGCCATGAGCTGCGTTCGTTCGTCAGCACCGACGGCAAGGTGACCGCGCTGAACTTCGGCGGCGAGGATGTGATCCAGCTCGGTGCAGGTGACGTCATTGTGATGGCAGTGCCGCCGCGCGCGGCAGCTAGCCTGCTGCCGGGCCTGAAGACGCCGACCGAATTCCGCGCCATCGTGAATGCGCATTTCCGTTTTGAGCCGCCGCCGGGCTCGGCGCCGATCCTCGGCGTGATCGGCGGCGTCGTGGAATGGCTGTTCGCGTTCCCGAACCGGCTCTCGGTGACCATCAGCAACGGCGACCGTCTCGTCGACATGCCGCGCGAGGAACTCGCGCAGGCGATCTGGAACGACGTCTGCAAGGCGGGCGGTGTCTCCGGTGAGCTGCCCCCTTGGCAGATCGTGCGCGAACGCCGCGCCACATTTGCGGCGACGCCTGCTCAGAATGCCCTGCGTCCCGGGCCGGTCACGGCGCTGAAAAACCTGTTCCTCGCCGGCGACTGGACTGCTACGGGATTGCCGGCAACCATCGAGGGATCGGTCCGGTCCGGTGACCGCGCCGCCGATCTGGTTCTGGCCGCCAAAGGATCCTGAAAAGCGGCCCTGACGGGCAATGTCCCGGTCAACTTTCAATCGACTATCGGAGCAATCGAGCGACATGGATTCCGTGAACGCGACCAGCCGCGAAGCTTTGGAATCGAGCATTGCATCGGCGACGCAAGGCGTCCTCGGCTTCCAGCAAGCCGACGGCCATTGGGTGTTCGAGCTCGAGGCCGATTGCACGATTCCGGCCGAGTACATCCTGCTGCGCCACTATCTCGCCGAGCCGGTCGACACCGTGCTCGAGGCCAAGATCGGCAATTATCTGCGTCGCGTGCAGGGCGCCCATGGCGGCTGGCCCCTCGTGCATGACGGCGAGTTCGACATGAGCGCCAGCGTGAAGGCGTACTTCGCGCTGAAGATGATCGGCGACTCCGTCGATGCCCCGCACATGGTGCGCGCGCGCGAGGCGATCCACGCCCGCGGCGGCGCGATCAACAGCAACGTCTTCACCCGCTTCCTGCTCGCGACGTTCGGCGTCGTGAGCTGGCGCGCGGTGCCGGTGCTGCCGATCGAGATCGTGCTGCTGCCGTTCTGGTCGCCGTTCCATCTCAACAAGATCTCCTACTGGGCGCGCACCACCATGGTGCCGCTGATGGTGATCGCCGCGCTGAAGCCGCGCGCGAGGAATCCGAAGGGCGTCGGCATCGACGAGTTGTTCCTGCAGGATCCGCGCTCGATCGGCATGACCGCGAAGGCGCCGCACCAGAGCATGGCCTGGTTCCTGCTGTTTCGTTCGCTCGATGCGATCCTGCGCGTGATCGAGCCGCTGTTTCCGAAGAGCCTGCGCAAGCGCGCGATCGACGCCGCGCTCGCCTTCACCGAGGAGCGGCTCAACGGCGAGGACGGCATGGGCGCGATCTATCCGCCGATGGCCAACATCGTCATGATGTACGACGCGCTCGGCAAGGACGAGAACTTCCCGCCGCGCGCGATCACGCGCCGCGGCATCGACAAGCTGCTCGTGATCGGCGACGACGAAGCCTATTGCCAGCCCTGCGTCTCGCCGGTGTGGGACACGACGCTGACCGCGCACGCGCTGCTGGAAGCCGGCGGCGACAAGGCGGTGCCTGCGGCGAAGCAGGGCCTCGACTGGCTGATCCCGAGGCAGGAGCTCGAGGTGAAGGGCGACTGGGCGGCGAAGCGGCCCGACGTTCGCCCCGGCGGCTGGGCCTTCCAGTACAACAATGCGCATTACCCCGATCTCGACGACACCGCCGTGGTGGTGATGTCGATGGACCGCATGCGCCGCGAGCACGGTGCGACCGGCTATGATGCCGCGATCGCCCGCGGCCGGGAGTGGATCGAGGGCATGCAGAGCGACGACGGCGGCTGGGCCGCCTTCGACGTCAACAACCTCGAATATTACCTCAACAACATCCCGTTCTCGGACCATGGCGCGCTGCTCGATCCGCCGACCGAGGACGTCACCGCGCGCTGCATCTCGATGCTGGCCCAGCTCGGCGAGACCGAGAAGACCAGCAAGCACGTCGCCGACGGCGTCGCCTACCTCAGGAAGACCCAGCACCCCGAGGGGTCCTGGTACGGCCGCTGGGGCATGAACTTCATCTATGGAACCTGGTCGGTGGTCTGCGCCCTCAACATGGCCGGCGTCCGCCACGACGACCCCATGATCCGGAAAGCCGCTGACTGGCTGGCCTCGATCCAGAACGACGACGGTGGCTGGGGCGAGGACGCCGTCAGCTACCGCCTGGACTACAAGGGCTGGGAAGCCGCCCCCTCGACCGCCTCGCAAACGGCATGGGCCTTGCTTGCCCTGATGGCGGCAGGCGAGGTTGATCACCCGGCCGTCGCCCGCGGGGTGGAGTACCTGATTGCAACACAGAACGAAAAAGGACTGTGGGACGAGCAGCGGTATACCGCCACAGGCTTCCCCCGCGTGTTCTATCTACGGTATCATGGTTACCCAAAGTTCTTTCCGCTGTGGGCGTTGGCGCGGTATCGGAACTTGCGGAACACCAACAGCAGGGTGGTAGGGGTCGGAATGTGACTTTGGGGACGGGGGACTATATTACCGCGGGTAATGCCATCGACCCGCGGCCGATACTGATCGTGACCGGATTGGTGCAGGAGGCCCGTATTGCGGCCGGTCCTGGCATGGCGGTCATCTGTTCGTCCAGCAGCCCGGCCCAGTTGCGGGCGCTGCTGACGGTGGTGGACCCTGAAACGATTCGCGGCGTGATCTCGTTCGGCGTGGCCGGCGGGCTCGACCCGACGCTGCGCTCCGGCGACGTCGTGCTGGCGACCGAGGTGCTGTCCGGCGACACCCGCTGGGCCGCCGGCCTGTCGCTCGGCGACGACCTGATCGAGCGCCTGACCTCGGGCCGCCGCCGCGTGGTGCGCGGCAGCCTCGCCGGCGCCGAGGAGGTGGTCACGAAGCGGTCCTGCAAGGCGGCGCTGCACTCCGAAACCGGAGCCTCCGCCGTCGATATGGAAAGCCACATCGCGGCGGCCTACGCCGCCGAGGCCGGGCTGCCCTTCGCCGCGGTCCGCGTCATCAGCGACCCCGCCCACCGCGCGCTGCCCGCGCTCGCCCGCGCCGCGATCAAGCCGAACGGCCAGATCGACCTCGCCGCGGTGCTGCGTGGCATCGTCCGCAACCCGGCAACGCTGCATGCGCTGGTCTCGACCGGCATCGACTTCAACCGCGCGCTGCGCTCACTGCGCGGCTGCCGCGACTATCTGATCGGCACTGAACTCGTCGACAGCGAGGCTTTGGTCTCCAAGGCGGCCTGATCTCTTGATGCGATAAAACAAAAGGCCCGGTCATCATTGGCGACCGGGCCTTTTGCGTTTTGGTGCATGCTCACTCGGTCGCCTCCATGCGGTTTCGGTCCACGACCCACAAGGTCCGTCGCACCATGCCCTCGACGATTGCCGCCGATTCGCTCGGACGCAGATAGATCGCCGTGGACTTGAGCAGCCATGGCAACACCGCTTGCTCGAGCCGCTCCTCATAGGCGCGGCGCATCATGTCAAATGCCTGCAGGCCGGGTCCCGCCAGGATCACATGGTGTGGGCGCAGCACCGATATCGTTGCCGCGACCGCCTCGGCAAGCGCGCGACCTGCCTGCTGGAAGACGTGCTCGAGACGGGGATCGCCGCTCCGCGCTCGCTCGCGCAGGAGGGCCATCTGCGCCTCGGAGGGCTGTTGCGCCGCCGCCGGCGGCAAGTCGAGAAAGGTGCGAGCGTCGCGGTAGAGCGCATAGTCGGCGAGATGGGCCTCGATGCAGCCGCGCTGGCCGCAGCGGCATTGCGGCCCGTTCGATCCCAATTTGATATGGCCAATCTCGCTGCCGGCGCCGGCGCCCCAGCGCGCTTCGCCGTCGACAACGACGCCCATGCCGACGCCGTGGCCGACCATGATCGTGGCCGAGAGGCCCTGCGCCAGTGACGGCTCCGCGGCGGTGAGGGCGAGCGCAACCGCGACAGCGTCATTCGCCATCACGACTTCGGCGTCGAAAGCCTGGCGCACCGGCTTCACCAGATCGACATCGGTGACGGACAGCGCCGGACTCCAAAGATGCCGGCCGGTGTCCGCGTTCACGATGCCTTGGAGGGCAATCCCTATTCCCAACAGGCGATGGCGCGGTGTGGCCGTCGCCTCGAGCATCGTATCGATCTGCGCAATCACGAGATCGCACAACGCGCCCGTATCGAGAGCCCGCGTCGCGATTTCGAGCCGCGATTGCGCCAGGCCGGAGCCGCTGAAATCCGCGATCAGTGTTTCAATCAGATTCATGCGGAGCGAGACCGCGATGATGCGGCCGAACTCCGGGTTCAGGGTCAGCAGCACGGCCGGCCGGCCACGGCGGCGGCCGTTCAGCCCGTCCGCATCGTCTTCGTCCGCGTCGTCGGACCATGAGGTTGCCGCCGTTTCGGTCTCGCACAGCAGCTCTTCCGCGATCAGTCTCGACGTCAAGCCAGACACGGCGGGGAAGCTCAATCCCGTGCTCCGGGCGAGCTCCACACGCGGTAACGGCCCCTGGCGTCGCAAGACCTCTACGAGGCGGCCGCGATTCGAGCCGCGGGACATGCCTGAAATACGTTTCGGGGGCTCAATTTGGTCAGCCATGTTGTCTCTTTAATTCAGTAGGTGAAATTAATAGGCGCGCATCCCATAAGGTGTTGTTGAAAAGGCACAGCTATGGTGCGTCGTTGCGTCGCTATATTTACTATTATCATACCTCATGTACTATTTCCGCTTGAAGAAGGAGCCAGTACATCCTGATTTTGATGTTTTTGCTCTGCGACATTTCTTCGCTTCGTGAATAAAACAAGGCGCAAAAGCGTCGTGAAGCCCCTCATCCGGGGCACCAAAGGGAGGTGCACATGAACGGATCGATGAAGAAATTGCTAGTGCCGTTGCTCGCGACCGCCGCGCTCGCGATGGCGACGGGGATGGCGCAGGCCCAGCAGAAAAAGACCATCGCGCTGGTCACCAATGTTGCGGCCGACTTCTGGACCATCGCCGGCCGCGGGCTCGAGAAGGCTCAGAAGGAGCACCCGGACTACAATATCGAATTGATCGTCACCAACGAAGGCACGGCGGCGGGCCAGCGGCGCGAGCTGGACGACCTGCTGGTGCGTGGTGTCGCCGGCATCTCCATCTCGGTCGACGATGCGCCGCACGCGACCGAACAGCTCAACAAGGTTGCAGCCAAGACCGTGTTGATCACGACGGACAGCGATGCGCCGCAGAGCAATCGTCTCGCCTATATCGGTACCGACAACGTCGCGGCCGGGCGGCAAGCAGGCGAGGAGATCAAGAAGGCGCTGCCGAACGGCGGCAAGATCGCGCTGTTCGTCGGCACGATGGACGCGGACAATGCTCGCGAGCGGGTGCAGGGGATCAAGGACGCGATCGCCGGCACCAAGGTCGAACTGGTCGACGTGTTCACGGACCAGGTGGACTTCGCCAAGGCCAAGGCGAATATGGAGAACGTGCTCGTCAAATATCCCGACATTGCGCTGTTGTCCGGTCTTTGGAGCTACGAGACACCGCTGATCTATGACGCGGTCAAGGCGGCGGGCAAGGCCGGCAAGGTGAAGATCGTCGGCTTCGACGAGGACCAGCGCACGCTGCGGGGAATATCCGACGGCACAATCGAATCCACTGTCGTGCAGCAGCCGTACGAGTTCGGCTATCTCTCCGCCACTAACATCATCAAGACGCTGAACGGCGACAAGTCCTGGATTCCGCCGGGCGGCAAGCTGATCGTGCCAACCCAGGTGATCAGCAAGTCCAACGTCGCGGACTTCACCGCAAATCTGAAGGGACTGCTGAAGAAGTGACTTTCAGCGCCTTTCGACGCCCGGCTGGCACAGTCGGGCGTCGTGCGGGAGGAAACGAATGGCGGAAATCCTGTTCGAACTCGCCGGGATCAGCAAGTCCTATCCCGGGGTCATGGCCCTCGACGATGTCAGCCTGCGTGTGTACCGCCGCGAGGTCTTGGGCCTGATCGGCGAGAACGGCGCCGGCAAATCGACGCTGATGCGCGTGCTGGGTGGCGTGATCGCGCCGAGCGAGGGCGTGATCCGCATCGGCGGCACCGAGCGCGTCCGTATGACGGTGAACGAGGCGACGCAGGCCGGCATCGCCTTCGTGCATCAGGAATTGAACCTTTTCGAAAATCTCGACGTCGCCGCCAACGTCTTCATTGGACGCGAGAGGCTCGTCGGCGGCCCGCTGAAGCTGGTGGACGACGCGGAGATGCGCGCCCGCGTGACGCCGCTGCTGGAGCAGCTGGGCGCCGATTTCTCCCCGGACACGCTGGTCGACAATTTGTCGATCGCCGAGCGTCAGCTGGTGGAGATCGCCAAGGCGCTCTCGATCGACGCCCGCGTGATCATCATGGACGAGCCGACCTCCAGCCTGACGATTTCGGAGACTGAACGGCTGCTGGAGGTGATTGCCGATCTGAAGGCGCACGGCATCTCGGTGATCTACATCTCTCACCGGCTCAGCGAGATCATGACCTGCGCCGACCGCGTCGTGGTGCTCCGCGACGGGCGCACGGTGGGAGAGCTGGCGCGGGACAGGCTGAGCCACGCCGCAATGATCCGGCTGATGATCGGTCGCGACCTGAAAGCGCTGCATACACCGCCGAAGCGGCCGCCGCAGCCGGGCGGCTGCGACATCGTCGGCCTCGTGACGTCGGCCTTTCCCGACCGGCAGATCGATCTTTCCGTGCGGCATGGCGAGATACTCGGGCTGGCAGGGCTCGTGGGTGCCGGCCGCACCTCCCTGGCCCGCGCGGCTTTCGGCATTGATCCGCCGCTGGGCGGCGAGATCAGGATCGACAACGCGCCCGTCGAGGTCGCATCGCCGCGGGACGCGATCAGGCAAGGCATCTATCTGATGCCGGAAGACCGCAAGAAATCCGGACTCGTGCTGGAGCTGCCGATCCGGGAGAACGTGACGCTGGCCAGCCTGCTGAATTACGCACGGATGTGGCTGGTCAGCGGCCCGGCTGAGCGCAAGGTCTCGACAGAGCAGGTGAGGCGCCTCTCCATCAAGGTGCCCAGCATCGACATGGAGGCCGTGACGCTCTCCGGCGGCAACCAGCAAAAGGTCGTGCTGGGCAAGTGGCTTTCGATGCAGCCGCGCGTGATGTTCTTCGACGAGCCGACCCGTGGCGTCGATGTCGGTGCCAAGAGCGAGATCTACGCGCTGATGCGAGAGCTCGCCGACCAGGGCGTCGCGATCGTGATGATTTCTTCGGACATGGAGGAGGTCATTGGCGTCTCCGACCGCATCGCCGTGATGCATGAAGGGAGCGTCAGCGGCGTGCTGGAGCGCCCGCAGTTCAGCGAATACAACGTGCTGCAGCTTGCAATCGGCCAGGCGCCGGAAACCGTGGAAGCGGCTGCGCCATGAACAAGAAAGAACTCGGCCTGGGCTTGCTGCTCCTGGTGATTGCCGCCGTCACGGGCGCGATCAATCCGGCCTTCCTGTCGCTGGTGAACTTGCTGAACATGGCCAACCTGATCGGCCTGTTCGGTGTGTTTGCGCTCGGCGAGGGGCTCGTGATCATCACCGGCGGCATCGACCTCTCGCTTGGCTCGATGTTCGCGCTGCTCGGCGTCATATTCATCGATCTTCTGACGACGTATCAGGTTCCCTGGCCCTTGGCGCTGCTGGCCGTGTTGCTGGGCGGGCTGGTGCTGGGAGCAATTCAGGGTTTCCTCGTCACCCGGCTGAAGATGCAGCCCTTCATCGTGACGCTGTGCGGGTTGCTGATCTATCGCGGCGCCGCCCGCTACTATACGTCCGACTCGACACGCGGCTTCGGCTACGGCGACGAGGCCGCGACGTTGAGCAGCATTGCCTCCGGCAATGTGGCGGGCATCCCGAACACCTTTATCCTTCTGATCATCCTTGCGCTCGTCCTCGGCGTGGTGCTGCACCGCTCGGTCTACGGGCGCTGGCTTTATGCCGTCGGCAAGAACGAGGAAGCGGCGCGCTTCTCGGGCATCAACACCAATCTCGTGATCGCAACCGCCTACATCATCAGCGGTTTGCTCGCCGGAGTTTCAACTGTCTTGTTCGTGTTCTACACGAACTCGGTGTCTCCGAGCTCCTTCGGCAATTTCTATGAGCTCTACGCAATCGCGGCTGCCGTCCTCGGCGGGTGCAGCCTGCGCGGCGGCGAAGGCTCGATCCTCGGCATCGTGCTGGGGACTGCGCTGCTGCAGGTGCTGCAGAACCTCGTGAACATCCTGGGCATCCCCAATTCCCTGAACTTCGCGGTGATGGGGACGGTGATTCTGATCGGCGTGTTGGCGGATCATCAGTTGCAGGCCCGGCGTCGGCGCAAGATGGCGCTGGCCGGCCTCGCCCGCACGGCGCCGCGATCGACACTTGAAGGACAGCAGAGCGCAGCACCGCACGGCGTGGGCGCGCTGCCGGTGAGAACGGGCGACCAGGCATGACGGATCCAGGCTCCAGTTGACACAGGGCAGCTGCGTGGGCGCGCGGCTGTGACGGTGTGTGCTGGGGAAGGAGCACGTTCCAGGCTCGAGGGCTTGGCGGGAACGTGAGGCAAGAACGACAAAGCCTGAGACGGCGGGAGGACGAGTAATGTTGCGCAGGTTAGTGAGCACTGCACGTGTGTGCGGTGTCGGGATCGCTTTGTCATCGCTGATGGCTGGTGGAGTGCATGCGGCGGATATGGTGACGAAAGCTGCGCCTGTTCCTTATGCTGAAACCGATGATTTCTGGACGAGGCCATACCTGTTCGGCGATCTCGGCAGGACAAAGCTGAAGGAGCAGGGCATCGAGCTGGGCCTGACGCTGGGTAACGAATCCGTCGGCAACGTCACGGGCGGAAGCAAGAACACTGCGGCGAACGCTGGTCAGTTGTGGTTCGGCGCGAAGCTCGACATGGGGAAGCTCGCCGGCATCCAGGGCGGCACCGTCGGCCTTACGCTGGTCGATCGCTTCGGCCGCAACCTGAATGATCAGGCGGGCATTCCCGCCTTGCAACTGACCAACGAGGTGTTCGGCCGCGGCAACATTCTGCGCCTGACCCAGCTCTACTACTCGCAGAAACTTCTCGATGACCGCCTTGAGCTCAAGGGCGGCCGTCTTCCCGTCGGCTCCGACTTCTTCTTCGGTCTGTGCGAGTTCATCAACCTGACCTTCTGCGGCGGCCAGCCCGGCAACATCCAGGGCGGCTACATCTACAACTGGCCGGTGAGCCAGTGGGCCGGTGTCGTCCACTACAAGCTGGCGCCGGAATTCACGATTTCGGTCGGCGTCTACGACGCCAATCCGAATTACCTGACGACGTCAGACCCGACCGTCTACTTCCTGCCGGGCGTCCCTCACTCGACCCCCGCCAGCGGCGTGATGGTCCCGGTGGAGTTGGTGTGGGCGCCGACGGGGCCCTTGAACGGGACCTGGAGGTTTGGCGGCTGGTACGACAGCGCATCGACCATTGATGGTGGCCTTCCCGGTATCATCTCCACCATCCCCGGCGTTGGAGGCGTCCCGGATCAAAATCTCGGAAGTCAAAGGGGCCGCTACGGCGTCTACGAGTCGATCCTGCAACGGCTGACCGTCGACGGCCCCGGTGCGGTGGGTTGGTATACCTTCCTCAATACGACCGTTGCCGATCACCGGACGTCTTACCAGGACTACCAGATCGCCCTCGGCTTCCGGCATACCGGAACGTTCTCCTGGCGTCCCCAGGACGAAGTCGGCTTCGCGGTGGGCACGACCCACGTGAATTCGGCGGCCTTCGGCCCCAACGCCGGCGGCAACGAAGTTCCGCTCGAAGTCTGGTACGGATGGCAGGCGACCGGCTGGATGAACCTCAAGTTCGACGCGCAATATGTGATCAATCCCGGCGGGCGCGGCTACAACGCCGCGGGCGTGAAGACCGACAATGCCGTGGTTCTCGGCATGCGCACCGAGGTCCACTTCTGATGTGAACGCGAAGCCGCCTGATGCGAAAGCCAGGGCATGCCCGTCGACGGGCATGTCAGGAAGCATCGGAGCGTAAGCAACATGCGGCGGCCCCGCCCTTGGCGAAGCCGCCCTGCAAGTGAGATTTCAGTCATCCCGCACGTTGTCGCTGCCGGTGCAACCCATGCGACGAACGCGAAGCTGAACAAAGCAAAAGGCCCGGTCGCCATTAGCGACCGGGTCTTTGTGTTTCGATGTTCGTAGCCGGCGCTTACGCGGCCGTCGAAGCCTTCCGTGCAGCCTTCTCCTGCGCAGCGGCGGCCTCGTCCTTGCGGATCTCGGAGAGCTTCTTCTGGACCTGCTCGGAGAAGATGTACTGCGCCGGGCGCTGCTTGGACATATCGATCTCCGGCACCATCGGGCCAGTGGTCTTGATGCCGCGCAGCGACACCCACATCGCCTTCAGCGGGTTGTTGAGGGCAGCGGTTGCCGCGGTCGGCTCGTAGCCGCAGTGGGCCATACAGTCGGCGCACTTCTCGTACTTGCCGGTGCCGTAGGTCTCCCAGTCGGTGGTGTCCATCAGCTCCTTGAAGGTTTTTGCGTAGCCTTCACCGAGCAGGTAGCAGGGCTTCTGCCAACCGAAGATGTTGCGCGCGGGCATGCCCCAGGGGGTGCACTCGTATTCCTGGTTGCCGGCGAGGAAGTCCAGGAACAGGCCGGAATGCATGAAATTCCACTTCTTGCCCTTGCCCATCGCGAAGACGTCGCGGAACAGCTTCTTGGTCTTGGTGCGGTTGAGGAAGTGCTCCTGGTCCGGCGCGCGCTCATAGGCGTAGCCCGGCGACATCGAGACGCCGACGCCGAGCTCGACGGTGAGGTCCAGGAACTTCGCGATCTCCTCGGCCGGATGGCCGTCGAAGATGGTGGCGTTGACGTTGACGGTGAAGCCGCGCGCCTTGGCCGCCTTGATCGCGGAGACGGCGCGGTCGAACACGCCCTTCTGCGACACGGCCTTGTCGTGGTGGTCCTTCAGGCCGTCGAGATGCACCGAGAAGAACAGGTACGGCGAGGGCTCGAACAAATCGAGCTTCTTCTCCAGCAACAGCGCGTTGGTGCAGAGCGAGACGAACTTCTTGCGCGCGACGAGGCCGCGCACGATCTCGCCGATCTCCTTGTGGATCAGCGGCTCGCCGCCGGGAATGGCGACCATCGGCGCGCCGCATTCGTCGGCGGCGTCCCAGCACTCCTGCGCCGTCATGCGGCGGTTCAGGATCGCATCGGGATAATCGATCTTGCCGCAGCCGACGCAGGCGAGGTTGCAGCGGAACAGCGGCTCCAGCATCAGCACGAGCGGGTAGCGCTTGCGGCCAAGCAGTTTCTGCTTGAGCAAATAGCCGCCGATACGCATTTCCTTGAAGAAGGGGATTGCCATTACACGTTTCTTTCTGGGCTTGAAATTCGGGTGGGTCAGCTCGCGGCCAGTTGGGCCGGAAGCCGGAATTCGATGTTTTCCTCGCGACCGGGGAGCACCTGGACCTTGACCGGTCCGATCCGCCGCATCGCTTCGATCACGTCATCCACGAGTACCTCAGGCGCCGAAGCGCCGGCCGTGACGCCGACGGTCCTGGCATCTTTCAACCACTCCGGATTGAGCTCGCTGCCGTCGGCAATCAAATAACTCGCGACGCCGGCTTCAGTGCCGATTTCGCGGAGCCTGTTCGAGTTCGAGCTGTTGGCAGCGCCCACCACCAAGATCACGTCGACCAGCTTGCTCAAGTCCCTTACCGCAGATTGGCGGTTCTGTGTCGCATAGCAGATATCCCGGATATCCGGGCCTTGAATATCTGTAAAGCGGGCCTGGAGGGCCGCGATGATGTCCCTTGTGTCGTCGACCGACAGGGTGGTCTGGGTGATGTAGGCCACTGGGCTATCCGCCGGCAGCGTCAGGGCGTTAACCTCTTCAACGCTTTGAACAAGTAGCACCGGCCCGGGGACCTGGCCCATCGTGCCCTCGACTTCGGGGTGGCCGGCATGGCCGATCAGGATCAGGGTGCGGCCCTTGGTGATGTAGCGCTTCCCCTGATTGTGAACTTTCGTGACCAGCGGGCAGGTGGCATTGAGCACCGGAAGGTCGCGCGCGGCGGCCTCTTCCTCGACGCTTCGGGCGACGCCATGGGCGCTGAAGACCGTGACCGATTTCGGTGGAACCTCGGACAGTTCCTCGACGAAAATGGCGCCTTTGTTCTTCAGGCTCTCCACCACGTATTTGTTGTGCACGATCTCGTGGCGCACGTAGACGGGCGGGCCGTATTTCTCCAGGGCCCGTTCCACGATCTCGATTGCACGCACCACACCCGCACAGAAGCCGCGCGGCTGCGCCAGATAAACTTCCATAGGACGCCCATCACGCAAGTTGCACCAATCCGCTTCCTTGTCCCCAGCGGCACCCAAACCTGACCAATGGGTTGCAATAAACGCACCACTGGCCTCGCGCACGCGGTAACCGCCCACCCCAACTGGGCCCGGCGCATGGAGGCACAGCACTTTGTGTCAAAAAATCGGCAGAAAGGAAAGCTCAGATGAAACTATAGTTCCCCGCCAGCTGAGTTTTGCGGTAGCATAGTATAGGAAGTGCCGTGAGCAGAATGGCGACATTTGTGCTCACCCCTTCGTCACTTTCCCGCCTCAACTGCACGGCTATACCGACCGCCCCGCATGATTTTGCCACGGTCTTCCGCCGTTTACCTCGAACCTTCTTGCGGCGAGAACCACTCAAAACAGCAATAGGTTTCGCCCGGGAACTCCGATAAACAGCGGGCGTTTCCGGCAAGCTGTTAACCGCAGAAAGAAAAGAAGTGCTGCAAAGCGTAGTCGTTGCCATCGTCAGGGCCTGCACCCGGCTTGCCTCCCTCGTCGTCGTTCTCGGGCTCCTGCTGTCGGTGGCCGCGGGCTATTACGCTGCGCGCCATTTCGCCATCAACACCGACATCAATTCGCTGATTGCCAAAAATCTCGACTGGCGGCAGCGCGACCAGCAGTTCGACCGCGCCTTCGACCGCGATGCGACGATTCTGGCGGTCGTCGAGGCGAGGACGCCGGAGATGGCGACCGCCGCGGCGGATGCGCTCTACGCGAAGCTGAAAGACGACAAGACCAATTTCGTGTCGATGCAGCAGCTCGGCACCGGCGAGTTCTTCGAGCGGAATGGCCTGTTGTTCCTGCCGACCGAAGAGGTTGCCAAGGCGACCAGTCAATTCGAATCCGCAGCGCCCCTGATCGAGATCATGGCGGGCGATCCCTCGATCCGCGGCCTGACCGGCGCGCTCGAGACCGGGCTTGCCGGCGTCAAGCGGGGGCAGGTGAAGCTCGACGGCACCGCGCGGCCCTTCAACCAGATCGCGCAGACCGTCGAGACCGTGCTCAACAAGGGCAATGCGAGCTTCTCCTGGCGCGAGTTGGTCAGCGACGAGCCGCTGTCGGATTCGGACAAGCGGGCCTTCATCGAGTTCAAGCCGATCCTCGACTACAACGCGCTGGAGCCCGGCAAGGACGCCACCGACGCGATCCGCAAGGCGGCCGCCGACCTCGATTTCCCGACCAAATTCCAGGCACGGGTGCGCCTGACCGGTCCGGTCCCGATCGCGAACGAGGAATACGCGACCGTCCAGGAAGGCGCTGTCGTCAACGGCGTCGGCACCGTCCTCGTCGTGCTGCTGATCCTGTGGCTGGCGCTGCATTCGGCGAAGATCATCTTCGCCGTGTTCGTCAATCTCTTCGTCGGCCTCGCGATCACGACCGCAGCCGGCCTGATGATGGTCGGATCGTTCAATCTGCTGTCGATCGCGTTCGCGGTGCTGTTCGTCGGCCTCGGCGTCGATTTCGGCATCCAGTACAGCGTCCGCTATCGCTCGGAGCGCTACAAGCACAACGACCTCTCCGGTGCGCTGGTGCTGGCTGCGAAACGCTCGGCGGTGCCGCTGTCGCTCGCGGCGATGGCGACCGCAGCGGGCTTCCTTTGCTTCATGCCGACGGACTACCAGGGCATCGCGGAGCTGGGCCAGATCGCCGGCGTCGGCATGCTGGTGGCCTTCCTCTCCTCGATCACCGTTCTGCCGGCGCTGCTGAAGCTTCTGAACCCGCCCGGCGAGATGGAGCCGGTCGGTTACGCCTTTCTGGCACCGCTCGACCACTTTCTGGAGAAGCACCGCGTGCTGGTCGTCGGGGGCACGCTGCTGCTCGCGCTCGCCGGCCTGCCGCTGCTCTACTTCATGAAGTTCGACTTCAACCCGATGAATCTGCGCAATCCGCACGCCGAGTCGATCGCGACCTTCCTCGACCTGCGCAAGGATCCCAACACCGGCGCCAATGCCATCAACGTGATGACCACGTCGGAGGAGCAGGCAAGACAGGTCCAGGCGAAGCTGGAGAAGGTGCCCGAGGTGCTCCGGGTGATGTCGCTCGACAGCTTCGTGCCGCAGGACCAGCAGCCGAAGCTGAAGCTGATCGCGCAGGGCGCCAAGGTGCTGAACCCCGCGCTCAATCCTGATCAGATCGATGCGGCGCCGACGGACCAGGAGAACGTGGAATCGCTGAAATCGTCGGTCGACAATCTGCGCCGGACCGCCGGTGACGCGAAGGGCCCGGGCGCGGTCGCCTCGCGCCGGCTCGCCGATGCGCTCGAGAAGCTCGCCAATGGCGACGAGGCCACGCGCAACAAGGCGCAGGACGTCTTCGTCACGCCGATGAAGATCGTGTTCGACCAGCTCAGGAACGCGTTGCAGGCAGGCCCCGTCACCCTGAGCTCACTGCCGCCCGACCTCGTCAGCGCCTGGAAGAGCAAGGACGGCATCATCCGCGTCGAGGCGCTGCCCAAGGGCGATCCCAACGACAACGACACGCTGCGCAAGTTTGCGGCGGCGGTGCTCAAGGCCGAGCCGACCGCGATCGGCGGGCCGGTCTCGATCCTGAAGTCCGGCGACACCGTGGTGAAGGCGTTCATCCACGCCGGCATCTACGCGCTGCTCGTGATCGGCCTCTTGCTGTGGATCACGCTGCGCCGGTTCGTGGACGTGCTGATGACGCTGGTGCCGCTTCTGGTTGCCGGCGCCGTGACGCTCGAAATCTGCGTGTTGATCGGTCTGCCGCTCAACTTCGCCAACATCGTCGCGTTCCCGCTGCTGCTCGGCGTCGGCGTCGCGTTCAAGATCTATTATGTCGTGGCCTGGCGCTCCGGCAGAACAAACCTGCTTCAGACCAGCCTGACGCGCGCGATCTTCTTCAGCGCGCTGACGACGGCGACCGCGTTCGGCAGCCTGTGGCTGTCGAGCCATCCCGGCACGTCGAGCATGGGCAAGCTGCTGGCGCTCTCGCTGGTGACGACGCTCGCCGCGGTGTTGCTGTTCCAGCCGGCCCTAATGGGCAAGCCCCGCAATGTCAGGGAGTAGGCAGATGTCGCCGACGGGATCGGCGGCGGCCTTCTGACCGGGCTTGGTCGCGGCGGTCTTCGCGGCCGGCGCAGACGCTGTGGCGCCCGTGGTGGCTTGGGGGGGCGGGGCTGCTTGTTGCGCTGCCTGTTGTGCTCCCTGTTGTGTTCCTTGGGCTTTCGGCGCCGCGCCGGCGGACTTCGGCGCGCCCTTGGCCATGGCATTGGCGGGGCTCAAGGGGATCGGCGGCCCGACTCGGGTCCAGGTCTCGCCACCACAGAGGAAGCCCATCACGCAGCCCTTGATTTCGAGCTGGTCGGTGCCGACAGGTGTGATGGTCGCACTGTAGGTCTGGCCGTCTTGCGCGTTATAGACCTGTCCTTCCCACTGATCGGCGCCGGGCTTCTTCTTCATGTCGATCAGGGTCGGCATGCCCAACGTGGGCCTGTTCTTTTTCGAGACATCCGGGTTGTTCTCGTCGCGGCCGCCGGGCTTCTTTTCCCAGGAAACCGCGCCCCACATGCTGCCATTGCACTGGGCGACGCGGATGTTGGCGACGCCGTCGGCGACCCGCCAGTCGCCGGTGGGATCGGCGGCGAGGGCCGGAGTCAGGTAGGCGTAACCGCCAGCCAGTATAATTCCGGTGTAAAGGGCCAAACGCATGAGTGTTCCTTGGCAGTGCAACATGATCTAAAAGCTGTGCTTGCGAAGATGGTCCGAAAAAGGGCAAAAGGCCGCACAGACCGTTTACAGTAACGGTCCGTTTTCCAGTTGACGAGACGGCCCTCAACCGAAGTATGTAGCGGATGCACAGTCCAAATCCAGACATGTCTCAGCTGTTCGCGGACCGGCAGGCCCAGCGCAGCGCCCTGCATAATCGGTATCTGAACGAGCAGTTCGTCCGGGTCCTGAAGACCATCGGCTACGATGTCGGCTTTCAGAAGGGGCAGGGGCAGTACCTCTACGACCGCGAGGGCGCGCGCTACCTAGACCTGTTGTCCGGCTTTGGCGTGTTTGCGATCGGGCGCAATCATCCGGTCATGCGCGAGGCGCTCAAGAGCGTGCTCGATGCCGACCTGCCCAACCTCGTCCAGTTCGACGTCTCGACGCTCGCCGGCGTGCTGGCCGAGCGCCTGTTGAAATACGTCCCCTATCTCGACAAGGTGTTCTTTGCCAATTCCGGCGCGGAATGCGTTGAGGCCGCGATCAAGTTCGCGCGGGGGGCGACGGGGCGTCCCGGCATCGTCTATTGCGCCCACGGCTATCACGGCCTGACCTATGGCGCGCTGTCGCTGACGGGTGATTCGAACTTCCGCACCGGTTTCGAGCCGCTGCTGCCGGGCTGCACCCCGGTCCCGTTCAACGACCTGGCCGCGCTCGAAAAGGCGCTGGCCTCGCGCGAGGTCGCGGCGTTCATCGTCGAGCCGATCCAGGGCAAGGGCGTCAACCTGCCCACCGACGAGTTCCTGCCCGGCGCCGCCGCGCTCTGCAAGAAGTACGGCACGCTGTTCGTTGCCGACGAGATCCAGACCGGCATGGGCCGCACCGGCCGCTTCCTCGCGGTCGAGCACTGGAACGTCGAGCCCGACATGGTGCTGCTGTCGAAATCGCTCTCGGGCGGCCACGTGCCGGTCGGCGCGGTGCTGACGCGCAAGAGCATCTTCGACAAGATCTTCAACCAGATGGACCGTGCGGTCGTGCACGGCTCCACCTTCTCCAAGAACGACCTCGCCATGGCCGCGGGCATCGCCACGCTCGACGTGATGGAATCGGAGAAGCTCATCGATGCGGCCGCCAAGCGCGGCGCCGAGCTGCGCCTGGCGCTGACGCGCATGGTGCCCGGCTACGAGCTGTTGAAGGAAGTCCGCGGCAAGGGCCTGATGATCGGCATCGAGTTCGGCCCGCCGAAATCACTGCGCCTGCGCGCTTCGTGGAACGTGCTGGAGACCGCCAACAAGGGCCTGTTCTGCCAGCTCATCACCGTGCCGCTGTTCAAGGATCACAAGATCCTCACGCAGGTCGCCGGCCACGGCAGCCACACCATCAAGCTGCTGCCGCCGCTCACCATCACTGAGGAAGATTGCAGCTGGATCGAGAAGGCGTTCGACGACGTCATCGCCGGCAGCCACAAGGTCCCCGGTGCGATCTGGTCGCTCGGCAAGACGCTGGTGGACAACGCGGTGCGGCGGTCGGCCTGAGGCTCCGCCGCGGCCTGGTGTCGCGACCTGCGACCTGCTGAAGCAGTCCGCCTCCTGAAACTCCAAATCGGCCCTTACCTTCCCGGCATTGACCTGACCGGGAGAGGAGTGAGCCATGCCTGTGACTGGCGGCTGTCATTGCGGTGCGATCCGCTATGAAGTGAACGGCGACATGATGGTGCACGCACTCTGCCATTGCGTGGATTGCCGTCGTCACGCCGGAGCACCGATGGTCGGCTGGGCGATGTATTCGCTCGACGCAGTCAAGGTGGTCCGCGGCCAGCCCAAGATCTATCATTCCTCCGAGCACGGACGCCGGCACTTCTGCGCCGATTGCGGCACGGGGCTGTTCTACATCAACGAGAACCTGATGCCTGGCGTCATCGACATCCAGAGCGGCACCTATGACGACCCCGATGCCGTTCCTGCGACGATGCACATCCAGGTCGCCGAACGGATCGGCTGGATGGAGCGCGCTCACGAACTGCCCGTGTTCGAGCGGTTTCCTCCGCTCGAATGACGGCGTGCGTCGGCGCAGCTACCCCTCCACATTCGCCTTCATTGCCGCCTCGAACTTGTCGACGAATTCGGCGAGCTCGTCGGCGCCGAGATCGCTGACGGCCCAGAAATTCAGGCCGCGGCCGCCCCAGCGGCGGCAGTTGAAGCCCTGCATGGTCTGGGTCTTCGGCGGGCGGTGCTCGGTGCTCGCGGTTTGCGACACGAACAAATTGATCACGTGTTGCCGGCGCCGGTAGACCACCGCGCCGATCGCGCGGGCGTCGATGTAGTCGAGGCGGCCGCCGACCAGCGTAAAACCTTGCGCGGTGAGGTCGATCACGGGCGGGGCGACGTCGAGCTTGCCGTTGAACCACGGCTTGACCGTGTGCTGATCGGTCGAGACCACGTCGGTGAGGTGGCCTGCCTGGAGCGAGCGCAGATGCGCGGAGACGACCTCCGACAGGATGCGCTGCTGGTCGTCCTGGCGCAGCACCACGGCGACCACGCCGGAGGCGGCAAGCGCAGAGACGGCCGAGCCCATCGCAAAGCCGCGCAGCACGGAGCGGCGGCTCGGTTGCTGGCGCTGCGGCTGCGGCAGCGAGGCCTCGATGCGGGCGCGCAAGTCCGCCGGCGCGGTGTAGCGCAGATTGGTATCTGCGAGCGCGCGGTGCATCTCGCGCTGCGCGGCAAACTCGGCTGCGCAGGCCGGGCAGCTCGCGATATGCGCTTCGACCTCGCGCGCATGGCCGGCGTCGAGCTCGTTGTCGAGCAGCGCGTGAAGCAGGATCCTTGCTTCGTCGCAGGTCATTTCGCTTGCTCCTCTTCCGCCGTCCAGGCTGCGCGCAGCATGGCGCGGGCGCGGGCGAGGCGGGACATCACGGTGCCGACGGGGACGCCGACCGCCTCGGCGATTTCACGATAGGACAGGTTGTTGATCTCACGCAGCACGAAGGTTTCCTTGAATGGCTCGGCGAGCGCGTCGATCAGCTTGCGGATCGCGCCGGCATCGCGGCTGCGCAGCACTTCAGTCTCGGGGCTCGCCTCGGTCTCCTGCCAGAGCGGCGTCTGCTCGTCGGCGCCGGGCGTGTCCTCGATCGCGCTGGGCCGGTGCGCGCGCCTTGCGTATTCTGCGTTGCAGACGTTGCGCAGGATCGCGAACAGCCAGGGCTTCATCGCCGGCCCGCGGTAGCTGTCAAAATGCTTCAGCGCGCGCAGATAGCACTCCTGCACCGCATCCTCGGCGTCGGAAGCATCGCGCAGCAGATAGCGCGCGAGCGTGTAGACGTCGTCGAGATAGGGCAGCGCCGCCTCGCGGAAGCGCCGTGCCTTCTGCACATCGTCGGTGGCGGGCATCGCTCCTCGCTTTGCCTCTGGTTCTTCTTTTGCCGGGACCGCGGGCGCATGCGCCCGGCCGGCGTGGGACCACCGGCCGGGCAGGACGTTGATGCCTTGGTTGGAGACGTTACTCAACCTTGATCATCCCCGTCATGTGCGGGTGCAGCGAACAAAAATATTTGTAGTCGCCCGCATTGGTGAAGGTGAAGGAGAACTTGTCGTCGGTGTCCAGGGTCTTGGACCTGAACTTGCCGGCGGACACGATGGTGTGCGGGATGTCGTCCCGGTTGGTCCAGGTCACGGTGGTGCCGACCTTGATCTTGAGCTCGGCCGGCTGGAACACGAAATTATCGATATGGATTTCCATGTCGTCGGCACGGGCTTTTGTTGCAGGCAACAGGATGGCCGCGGCCAGAGCGAGACCGAGGTCGACACCGAAGTCGCGGCGATTGAGTGTCTTCATTGTCAGCGTCCGTTCAGCCTTAGCCCTGCAGCGGCGTGTCGATGATCGCGAGCCGCTGCTCGTTCTGCTTGAAGTTGATGCTGGCTACCCCAAGCATGGAGCGGAGCCTTGCGTCCTCGACCTTCATCGGGCCAGGCGAGGGAGCGGCTCCCGGCGCCGGCTGCGGGAAGGCGGTCGAGCGCGCGGTGTGGAAGGTGACGTTGCCCTCGACCTTCTGCATCACCTGGTGGATGTGCCCGTTCAGCACGGTGACCGAACCAAATCCCTTGACGTATTCCAGCGCGCGGCCGCCATCCTCGGTGCCCCAGCCCCATTCGGGATAGACGGTCCAGAGCGGGATGTGGGCGAACAGCACGATCGGTGTCGATTTCGACTTGCCGCGCAGGTCGTCCTCGAGCCAGGCGAGCTGCTCGGTGCCGAGATTGCCGAGGCCGCCTGCCTTGAGGTCGACGACGTTGACGAGGCCGACGAAGTGCACGCCGCCGGCGTCGAACGAGTACCAGCCGTGGCCCTTAGTGCCGCGGCCGTAGCGCTCGCGATAGAGCTTCACCTCCTCGTCGATGAAGTCGTGCTCGCCGGGGACGTAGTGCACGTCGAGCTTGGTCTGCGAGATGATGCGCTCGGCATTGTCGAATTCGGCGGCCTTCGACAGATGCGTGATGTCGCCGGTGTGGATCATGAAGGACGGCTTTGCCGGCATCGCGTTGATCTTGTTCACGGCCTCCTCCAGCGTGCCGAGCGCGTTGGGATTGGCCGGCTTGTCGAAGCCGACATGGCTGTCGCTGATCTGGAGGAAGCTCATGCCGGGCGCCGCCGCGGTCGCGGCCTCAGCGGAATCGATGATGCCGAGCGAGCGCGGCACGCCGCCCGTGACGGTCCAGAGCACCCCGGTGCCGGCCCAGGTCATGCATTCCAGCACCTTGCGTCGGCTGACGCCGTCATCCCCGTGATCTTGTCCGCTCATCGCGCCTCTCCACGTCGCCCGGAATTGGGCTTCGGGGAGGTGATTGCGGAAGCGGGGGAGTTATTCCCGGATGCGATGACGATTTCGTGAGGGGGATTTCGTGTCCCGGACGCGGTGCAGCGCCTTTTGGCGGTGCGCCGCAGAGCCGGGACCCACGCGGCTCGGGCGGTCTGGGCCCCGGCTCTGCGCAGCAGCGTTGCACGCTGCAGCGCGTCCGGGGCACGAGATCTATTTCGCGAACTCATTCACGGCCTTCACCACGGCCGCGGGCACTTCCTGCGCCACACAATGCCCGGCACCTTCAAAGACCAGCGTGCTGACCCGCGGTATCAGCGACACGGCGCGTTGCACCATCTCCTTGTAGATTGGCCCCGATTTTGTGGCAGTCGTGATGCGCACCGGGCAGTCGATCTCGGCCAGCCCTCCAAACGGATTGCCGCGGGCATCGCCAACGTAAACCTGCGTCATCGCCTCGTAGATCGGACGCAGCATCGCGAACTCAATCTCGGGCGTGCAGCAAAGCCGTACACGGCCATCATCGAGGGGCACGAAGCCGTGTTGCACATAGGCGCGCAGCGAGGCCTCTGTCCAATCCGCAAATGCCGGTGCCGCGCGGTAGCGGTTGAAGACGGCATCGGGGCTGTCGAATTCTGCCTGACGGCGCAGCGCGCCTTGCACGCGGGACAGGGAGTCTTCGTCCAATCCGCCGGAGCGGGCCGCGCGCGGGTCCATGATGGTCGGCTCCATCACGAACAGGCGTGTGAAACGGCCCGGCAATAGCGTTGCCGACAGCAGGAGATCGGTCGCGCCGGCGCTGTGGCCGATGCCGTAGATGTCGCGCAGCCCGAGCGCATCGATGACCCGACAGACGTCATCGGCAAAGTCCAGGAAGTGATAGGCTCCAGGCTTGTGGCTAGCGCCGTGGCCGCGGCGATCGAGTGCATAGACGGTATAGGTCGACGCAAGCTCGCGCGCGACCTCTTCCCAGACATCGGCGGCGAAACCGGTGCCGTGCACGAGCAGAGCGGGCGGTTTCGCGCTCTCGCCCCATTGCAACACGGCGATCTCTGCGCCGGCGGGGCCGATTGAAAAGCGCTGGCTGATCATGGGACGGATGCTACTTCGCATCCTCGAGGATCATGGTCGCGCCTTTCTCCGCAATCATCGCCGTCGGCGTGTTGGTGTTGCCCGAGGTGATGGTTGGCATGATCGAGGCATCGACGATGCGCAAATTGCCAAGGCCGTAGAAGCGCAGGCGTTCATCGACCACGGCCATCGGGTCGTTCGCCGTACCCATCTTGGCTGTGCCGACGGGGTGGAAGATGGTGGTGCCGATATCGCCGGCGGCCTTCGCGAGCGAGGCGTCGTCGTCGCCGACGGAGGGGCCGGGCAGATATTCGCTCGGGCGATATTTTGCCAGCGCCTTCTGCTGCATCAGGCGCCGCGTGGTGCGGATGGCGTCAGCGGCGACCTGGCGGTCGTCCTCGGTCGACAGGTAGTTTGGCGCGATGATCGGCTTCTCATCAGGCGTTGTCGCGCGCAGCCGCACGGTGCCGCGGGAGGTCGGCTGCAGATTGCAGGCGCTGACCGTGATGGCGGGGAAGCGGTGCAGGGGATCGCCGAACTTGTCGAGCGACAGCGGCTGCACGTGGAACTGAATGTTGGCACGGGCGCGCGTCGCATCGGAGCGCGTGAAGATGCCGAGCTGCGACGGCGCCATGGTCAGAGGACCGCGGCGGCGGAAAGCATAGTCGAGCCCCATCAGGCCGCGGCGGAACAGATTGTAATAGGTCTCATTCAGCGTGCGTACGCCCTCCACCTTGTAGATCGCGCGCTGCTGCAGATGGTCCTGCAGATTGCGGCCGACGCCGGGCTTGTCCATGACGATGTCGATGCCGAGCGGCGAGAGCCAGTCGCCGGGGCCGATGCCGGAGCGATGCAGCACCTGCACCGAGCCGATGGAGCCTGCCGAGAGCACCACCTCGCGTTTCGCACGCGCCTCGATGATCTCGCCGTTCTGGATGAAGCGCACGCCGACGGCGCGGCCCTGCTCTATGATGAGGCGGTCGACCAGGACGTGCTTCTCGAGCCGCAAATTGGGGCGGTTCAGCGCCGGCTTGAGGAAGCCGCGCGCCGAGGACCAGCGCCGTCCGCGCTTCTGGTTGACGTGGAAATAGCTGGTGCCTTCGTTGTCGCCGGTGTTGAAGTCCGGGATGCGCTTGATGCCCATTTCTTCCGCGGCGTCCCCGACGGCATCGAGAACGGCCCAGGACAGCCGCGGTGCCTCGATGCGCCAGCCGCCGCCGGCGCCGTGATGTTCGCTGGCGCCGAGGAAGTGGTCTTCGAGGCGCTTGAACAGTGGGAGAACGTCGTCATAGCCCCAGCCGGTCATGCCGAGCTGACGCCAGTGATCGTAGTCGGCGGCCTGGCCGCGCATCGAGATCATGGCGTTGATCGCCGAGCAGCCGCCGATCACCTTGCCGCGTGGATAGGCCAGCGCGCGGCCGTTTAGGCCCGGTTCGGCCTCGGTCTTGAACATCCAGTCGGAGCGCGGATTGCCGATCGCGAAGAGGTAGCCGACGGGGATGTGGAACCAGATCCAGTTGTCGTCGCCGCCGGCTTCGAGGATGAGCACCCGGTTGCGGGAATCTGCCGAGAGCCGGTTGGCGATGACGCAGCCGGCCGTGCCGGCGCCGACGACAATGTAGTCAAATTCACCTTCGAGCCGTCTCGGCATTCTGCTTCCACCCGTCGCTTAACGTTCCGTCCTAATAGGCAGACCCGCCCGACCGGGACAAGCCCGGCCATGTCTGTTCGTCAGGGCCAGACCCCGATCGCAGGGAGTTGGGTGGACTGACGCTTGCATGGTAGACAGTCCTGTATTCCCAACAAAGCTCGAGACCCTCCATGCCCATCGTGAACCGTGTCGCCGACCTCCAACCCGATATTCAGGCCTGGCGCCGGGACATCCACCAGCACCCCGAGCTGCTGTATGACGTCCACCGCACCGCAGCATTCGTGGCGGACCGGCTGCGCGAGTTCGGCTGCGACGAGGTCGTGACCGGCCTTGGCCAGACCGGCGTGGTCGGCGTGATCAAGGGCAGCAAGCCGGCCGGCGAGGGGCTCAAGGTGATCGGCCTGCGCGCCGACATGGACGCGCTGCCGGTCGAGGAGCAGACCAACCTGCCTTACGCCTCCAAGACCCCGGGCAAGATGCACGCCTGCGGCCATGACGGCCACACCGCGATGCTGCTTGGTGCCGCCCGCTATCTCGCCGAGACCCGCAACTTCGCCGGCGATGCGATCGTGATCTTCCAGCCCGCCGAGGAGGGCGGCGCCGGCGGCGCGGCCATGGTCAAGGACGGCCTGATGGAACGCTTCGGCATCGAGCAGGTCTACGGCATGCACAACGGTCCGGGCATCCCGATCGGCTCGTTCGCGATCCGGCAGGGGCCGATCATGGCGGCGACCGACGAGGTCGACATCATGATCGAGGGTCTCGGCGGCCATGCCGCGCGCCCGCACAAATGCATCGATTCCGTGCTGGTCGGCGCGCAGGTGATCACGGCGCTGCAGTCGATCGTGGCGCGTAGCGTCGATCCGCTGGAATCGGCGGTGATCTCGATCTGCGAATTCCACGCCGGCAACGCCCGCAACGTCATTCCGCAGACCGCGACGCTGCGGGGCACCATCCGGACGCTGTCGCCGGAGGTGCGCAAGCTGGTCGAGAAGCGCGTGCACGAGGTGGTGGCGGGCGTGGCGCAGATCACCGGCGCCAAGATCGACCTGCACTACAAGCGCAATTATCCCGTCGTGAACAACCACGCCGCCGAGACCGAGGTGGCGCGGGGTATTGCCAAGCAGGTCGCAGGCGATGCCAACGTGCACGAGATGCCGCCGCTGATGGGCGGCGAGGATTTCGCCTACATGCTGGAAGCGCGCCCCGGCGCCTTCATCTTCTGTGGCAACGGCGACAGCGCCGGCCTGCATCACCCCGCCTACAATTTCAACGACGAGGCGATCGTGTTCGGCACGTCCTACTGGGTGAAGCTGGTCGAGGAACAGCTGGCGGCGTCTTAAGGTCTCTTGTTCACCTCGCCCCGCTTGCGGGGAGAGGTCGATCGCGTAAGCGATCGGGTGAGGGGGACTCTCCGCGAGTCCGTCTCTCACTGTGATCGCGGAAGCAGCCCCTCACCCCAACCCTCTCCCCGTAAGAACGGGGAGAGGGAGAGGAACTCAGAAGATCCGCGAGAAGATCACGTAGAGCGTGGCGGACAGCATGATCGCGCAGGGCAG
This sequence comes from Bradyrhizobium huanghuaihaiense, assembly GCF_007830635.1. GTDB lineage: Bacteria > Pseudomonadota > Alphaproteobacteria > Rhizobiales > Xanthobacteraceae > Bradyrhizobium > Bradyrhizobium huanghuaihaiense. Next base: position 339,850 of record NZ_VLLA01000002.1, read on the forward strand.
CGTCAGCACCCAGGCCATCAGCAGGTTGCGGATCGTCGACCATTGCAGGCCGGAACCGTTCGCGGCCATGGTCCCCGCGACGCCCGACGACAGCACATGCGTGGTCGAGACCGGCAGGCCGAACACGTCGGCGGCGCCGATGGTGGCCGCGGCCACGAGCTCGGCCGAGGCGCCCTGCGCGTAGGTGAGATGGGACTTGCCGATCTTCTCACCGACGGTGATGACGATGCGCTTCCAGCCGATCATGGTGCCGAGGCCGAGCGCGATGGCGACCGCGATCTTCACCCAGTTCGGGATGAACTTCGTGGCAGAGTCGAGCGAGCTCTTGTAGGCGTTGAGGGTCGCGATCTCCTCCTTGTTGAGATCGTTCTCCTTGTCCTTCATCAGGAAGCGGATCGCTTCCGACGTCATGTACATGTCGTTGCGGGTGTTGCCGACGGCTTCCGCCGGGACCTTGTTCAGCGAACCGTACTTGGCAACCTGGTCGCCGACGTCCTTCACCAGCACGGCGAGCGAGGGATAGGTGCCCTCGTTGATGTGGCGCAGCGTGATGTACTGCGTCACCGCCGGACGGGGATCGCCGATGATGCTGTGGCCGGCGCCTTTCGCCGAGATCACCTTCGAGGCGGCTTCCGAGGTCTTCTGGAACTGGGCGACCTGGGATTCCGGCAGCGCGCGGTTGAGTGCGTAGGCGGTCGGCACGGTGCCGATCAGGATCAGCATGATCAGGCCCATGCCCTTCTGGCCGTCGTTCGAGCCGTGCGCGAAGCTGACGCCGGTGCAGGTGGCGATCAGCAGCCCGCGGATCCAGAGCGGCGGGGCCTTGTTGCCCTCGGGCGCAGAGTACAGGGCCGGGTTGCGCACGATGAACTTGAGCAGCAGCAGCAGCACGGCGGCGCAGATGAAGCCGAACAGCGGCGACAGCAGCAGCGCGTAGCCGATCTCGGTGGCTTTGGTCCAATCCACGCCCGAGGTTCCGTCGCGGCCGCGCATGACTGCGTTGGCGATGCCGACGCCGATGATCGAGCCGATCAGCGTGTGCGAGGAGGAGGCGGGCAGGCCGAAGAACCAGGTGCCGAGATTCCACAGGATCGCCGCGATCAGCAGCGCGAACACCATGGCGAAGCCGGCGCTGGAGCCGACCTGGAGGATCAGCTCGACCGGCAGCAGCGAGACGATGCCGAAGGCGACGGCGCCGGAGGACAGGAGCACGCCGAGGAAGTTGAAGAAGCCGGACCACATCACGGCGACTTCGGCCGGCAGTGAGTGGGTGTAGATCACGGTCGCCACCGCGTTGGCGGTGTCGTGGAAGCCGTTGACGAATTCGAAGCCGAGCGCGATCAGCAGCGCGACGAACAACAGGATGTAGGGCAGGAAGGTCGTCACGCGCGTGCCGGTCGCGTTGACGTCGATATAGATGCTGTAGGCGACGAACAGCAGGCCCGCGGCGAGGATGCCGAAGAACAGGATCATCGTCAGCGGGTTGAAGCCCTTGTCGAGATTTGGCCGCGAGGCCGGCTGGATCGGCGCGGGATCGGCTACCGCGCGGTCGAATGCTACATCGGTCATGTCAGGACGTCCCTTAACTTTCAGGTAAGGGTATTGTCCGCGATGGATTTGAAGGCTGGATGACAAGCGGTGGTTGAAAAGCGTTTTCCCGCCAGTATTTAGGCGGCGCGCGCAGATTTCCTCTGCAGGCTGGCGGCGATCTTCAGGTCTTCGACAAAGCGCTGATATTCCAGCACCTTGGCCTCCGGATCGGGCAGCCGCAGCAGATAGGACGGGTGCACCGTCACCAGCGCCTTGCGGCCGTCGGGAAGGTCGATCAGCCGGCCGCGGTTCTTGCCGATAGGCGTGATCTTGCCGAACACGCTCTGCGCGGCGGTCGCGCCCATCGCGACGATGAGGTCGGGCTGGAGTGCCGAAACTTCCCGCTCATACCATTGCCGGCACGCCCGGATCTCCGGCGTATTCGGCTTCTGGTGCAGGCGGATCTTGCCGCGCGGCACGAATTTGAAGTGCTTCACGGCGTTGGTGACATAGACCTTCTTGCGGTCGACGCCGGCCTCCTCCAGCGCGCGGTCGAGCATCTGGCCGGCCGGGCCGACGAAGGGGTGGCCGGCGAGGTCTTCCTTGTCGCCGGGCTGCTCGCCGACCAGCATGATATTGGCGTTCTTCGGACCCTCGCCGAACACGGTCTGCGTCGCGTCCTTGTAGAGATGGCAGGCGCGGCAATGAGCGGCTTCCTCGCGGAGCGCTTCGAGATCGTCGGCAGCAGTTTTGCGTGTCATCGGAGCCTCCGGCCGCTTCTGAGGCTTGTGCGGATCGGTTGCGGCATGGGCGATCATGGCGCCGGTCATGCGCTCGGCATCCTCGATCAAGGGCTTAATGATCGAAGCCTCGGGCAGGTTCCTCCAGTATTTCTTCGGCATCTCGGTCTGCATCGCCTTCACCTTGAGCCGGGCCGGATTGAAGATGCTGGCATAATAGCGCCGCCAGGTTTCCTCCAGCCGGTCTTCGCCGGGCGCTTCGCTCTTGCTGACACCTGATGTGAACGAGAGCGCATGGCCGTCCCAATGCGCGCACAGATCGGGGGTGAGGATCGACCAGGGCATGTCGGCAAAGCGCTTGGCGAAGAACGGGGCTGCGAGCTCGACGATGTGATGCTCCGGCTCGAACCAGGCGACGTAATGCGCTGCGCGTTCCCTTCCGATTTCGCGGAAGCGCACGAAGGCGTGCATCTTGTGCTCGTCGCGATGGACGGCTCTTGCCATCGCCGTCACCTGCGCGACGTCAGGATCGGTCGCGACCTCGATGAGATCGTGGTTGTCCTTCAGTCGGAACAGCAGGCGATAGAGGACCGCAAAACGCTCGCCATCGCGGTGCAGGATGGCGGCCTTGGCGAGCTCGACGAATTTTGCTGACACGTTGAAGGTGCCGTCGTTCACCTCGAGGATCGGAGACGGCGCGGGCAGTGCAAACAACTCCGCTTCGCCGCCTTTCACGGTCCAGGTGACATCGCTGGGCTGCACGTGGTGAAGCACGAGGCTACGCGCGGCTTGGCGCCAGCCGTCGAAATCGGTTTCGGTATCGAGGGTAATGTACTGCATCAGAAGCCAAATCCCAGTTGCGTTGCCTTCGGCTTGAATCGTTCGATCAGCCCGGCAGCGTCGAGCCGATGTGGTGAGGGACGGTGATCGCTGAGGACGATGAACGGCAGCGCCTTGTTGCGGGGCACGTGCAGCCGCGCGAGATCGGCGAGGCGGATCGTGGTGGTGCGCCGCGTTGCGATGATGCGTTCGACCGCCTTGGTGCCGAAGCCCGGCACGCGCAGCAGCTCCTCGCGGCTGGCGCGGTTGACGTCCAGCGGGAAGCGGTCGCGATGGCGCAGCGCCCAGGCGAGCTTTGGATCGATGTCCAGCGGCAGCATGGCGCTGTCGTCGACGATCTCGCCGACATCAAAACCGTAGAACCGCATCAGCCAGTCGGCCTGGTAGAGCCGGTGCTCGCGCAGCAGCGGTGGCTGTACCAGAGGCAAAGCGCGGCTCGCATCGGGGATCGGGCTGAAGGCGGAGTAGTAGACGCGCCTCAACTTGTATGAGCCGTAGAGATTGGCGCTGGTGTGGAGAATGGTGTGATCGGAGGCGCTATCGGCGCCGACGATCATCTGCGTGCTCTGGCCGGCCGGCGCGAAGCGCTGCGGTTTTGCCTTTGTCTTCGCGCTGCGATCTTCCTCGGCCTCGTCGAGCTTCAGCCGCAGCCGGCCCATGGTGCGGCGGATCGCGTGGACGTCCTTCTCGGGCGCGAATTGCTTAAGGCTCGTCTCCTGCGGCATCTCGATGTTGATGGAGAGACGATCGGCATATTTGCCGGCTTCCGCGATCAGGCCGTCGTCGGCCTCGGGAATGGTCTTGAGGTGGATATAGCCGCGGAAGTGATGCTCCTCGCGCAGCTTTCGCGCGACGCTGACCACCTGCTCCATGGTGTAATCGGGGCTGCGGATGATGCCGGAAGAGAGGAACAGGCCCTCGATGTAATTGCGCCGGTAGAAGTCGAGCGTCAGCTTGACCACCTCCTCGATGGTGAAGCGGGCGCGCGGCACGTTGGAGGAGGCGCGGTTGACGCAATAGAGGCAATCGTAATTGCAGGCGTTGGTCAGCAGCACCTTGAGCAAGGAGATGCAGCGTCCGTCCGGCGCGTAGGAATGGCAGATGCCCATGCCGGGCGCGGTCGAGCCCATGCCCTTGCCGTCACTGGAATCCCGCGTCTCGGTGCCGCTGGAGGCGCAAGACGCGTCGTATTTGGCGGCATCCGCCAGAATCTCCAGCTTGCGTTGTACGTCCATCCTGGAATCCCTTTGATTCAGCTCATGAATCCCTGGCCCGCCAATTCGATTGACTCTTCGGCCGCCGTTAGCTTTATATTAGAACATATCATGAACAAATGAGCCAGCCGTTGGTTCTTCTTTTGAAGACCACGGCATCAAATTCCTGAGGAGCGGCGAGCATGAGCGGCGCACGGACAAGCGCGCTTGCGACCTTGCGCGGCCAGATCGAGCGCATCGAGACGGCGGAGGTCGTGCATCAGCACGACCGCGTCGCGCTCGGCCACGGCGAAATCGATCGCGTGCTGAAGGGCGGGCTCGCGCGCGCGGCGGTCCACGAGGTGTTTTGCGAAGGGCGCCAGGGCGCGGCCGCGACCGGCTTCGTCATGGGGCTTGCGGGGCGTGTCTCAGCGCGCCGGCCGCTGCTGTGGGTGCGGCAGGATTTTTCGGAAGTCGAGGCCGGCGCGCTGTCGATGAGCGGGCTCGTCGAGCTCGGCCTCGATCCGCGCCGCGTGGTGATGGTGCGCGCCGCCGATGTCGAGAGTGCGCTGCGCACCTCGGCCGATGCGCTCGCCTGCGATGCGCTCGGCGCCGTCGTGCTCGAGCTCTGGGGCGATATCAGGCAGTTCGATCTCGTGGCGAGCCGCAAGCTGACGCTGGCTGCGCAAGGCTCCGGCGTCACCGGTCTGATGCTGCGCATGGCCGCCCAGCCGCTGCCTTCGACCGCGGAGACGCGATGGATGCTGCGCGCGGCGCATTCGCCGCCGGGCTCAGCTTCAATGCCTGCGGCGCCTTGGAGCGCCTGGGGCGCGCCGCGCTTCGATGCCGAGCTCTTGCGCAATCGTCATGGCCCGTGCGGCCGGTGGATCATGGAATGGAATTGTGATGAGTGCCAGTTCAGTGAACCCTCGACGTATTCTCAGCCTGTGGCTGCCGCGCCTGCCCATCGACCGGATCCAGCGGTTCTTCAACAGCGCCGGGCTGGGTAAGGCCAATCATGAGCCGAGCATTGTCGTCATCAAGAACAACAATGCGCTGGTGATCCATGCGGTCGACGAAACCGCCGAGCGTCTCGGCCTGTACATCGGCCAGCCGCTCGCCAATGCGCGGGCGATGTGCCCGGACCTGAAAGTGTTCGACGCCGATGTCGTGGCCGATGCCAAGACGCTCAGTGACATCGCCGACTGGTGCGACCGCTTCACGCCGCTGGTGGCGCTCGATCCGCCGCATGGGCTGTTTCTCGACATCACCGGTTGCGCGCATCTGTTCGGCGGCGAAGCGGCACTGTTGCAGACACTGGTTCGTGCTCTCGCACGTCAGGGCTTTGCCGTCAGCGCGGCGATCGCCGGCACTTCGATTTGCGCGCGCACGCTGACACGGCAGGCATCCGGCACCATCGTGGCCGATGGCGGGGAGGGGGCGGCGATCGACCGGTTTCCGGTGTCCGCGCTCGGTGCGGGCGAGGCCATCACCACCGGCCTGCGCCGTGCCGGCCTGAAGACCATCGGCGATGTCGCCTCGCGCAGCCCCTCCGAGATCACGGCACGGTTCGGTGCGCGGTTTTCGACTTTGCTCGCGCATGCGCTGGGGCAGGGCGATGCGCCGATCAATCCGCGCAAGCCGCTGCCCGATTACATCGTCGAGAAGCGCTTTGCCGAGCCGATCGCGACCGATACCATGATCGCGATGACGCTATCGCGGCTTGCGGACACGCTGATCGCGTCCATGGAGAAGCAGGGCAAGGGCGCGCGGCGGCTGGAAGCCGCCTTCTTCCGCACCGACGGTGCGGTGCGCGCGATCATGGTCGAGACCGGGCGTCCGGTGACGCGAAGCGCGGTGATCGACCGCCTGTTCCGCGAGCGTCTCGATGCGCTCGCCGATCCCTTGGATCCCGGGTTCGGCTTCGACATGGTGCGCCTGTCGGCGAGCCGCACCGAGATCGTGGTGCAGGAACAGCGCGACCTCGACGCCCATGTCCACGACAATGACGAGCTCGCCGCTTTGATCGATCGCATCGCCGCGCGCATCGGGGGAAAACGCGTCGTCGTGCACCTGCCTGAGGATACCCATATCCCCGAAAGCGCGGTACTAGCCGCGCCTGCGCAGCATCATCTCGCCGCCGCCATGCAGGCCGAATGGCCTGTTCGCACCGAGAGCGAGCCGCCGCTGCGTCCCTTGCGGCTGTTCGACAAGCCGGAGCCGATCAAGGTGCCGTTCGCGACCGTGCCCGACGGCCCGCCGCACCAATTCACCTGGCGGCGTGCGCTGCATGCGGTGGTGCGAGTGGAAGGGCCCGAGCGCATCGCCATGGAATGGTGGCGGCAGGACGGCAAGCAGCTGACGCGGGATTATTTCCGCATCGAGGATGCCGAGGGCCTGCGCTTCTGGATCTTTCGCGACGGTCTTTACGAGGGAGAGGTGTTCGACGGTGACGGCAAGCCCGCGTCTCCCGGCTGGTATGTGCACGGTCTCTTCGCATGATTACGTCCGCCTATGCCGAGATCGGCATCACCACGAATTTCTCCTTCCTGCGCGGCGGCTCGGATCCGCGCGCCTATGTGCATCAGGCGAGCGCTTTGGGAATTCCGGTGATCGGCATTGCCGATCACAACACGCTCGCCGGCGTGGTGCGGGCCTACAAGGAGCTCGACAATGACAAGGTGCTGCACAAGCCAAAACTGCTGATCGGCGTGCGCATCGTTTTCATCGACGGCACACCCGACATTCTGGTCTATCCGCGCGATCGCGCGGCCTATGGCCGGCTCTGCCAGCTCCTCACCCGGGGCAAGCGCGGCGACGACATCACGCGGATCGAGAAGGGCGAGTGCCATCTCACTTTCTCTGACCTCCTGGAGTTTTCGCAAGGCCAGCTCCTGGTGTTGACGCTACCGCATCGCTTCGAGCCGACGCAGGCGCTGGATGTCCTCGCCAAGCTCAAAGCCAGCCGCGCCGAGGGTGTGTGGCTGGCGGCGAGCCTGCTCTATCGCGGCGACGACCGGCGGCGCCTGGCGCGGCTCGACGATCTCGCCGCCAAGGCAAAGGTGCCGCTGCTCGCGACCAACGAGGTGCTCTATCACGACCCCGACCGCCGTCCGCTGCAGGACGTGCTGACCTGCATCCGGGAGAAGACCACGATCGAGGCGGTCGGGCGGAAGCTCGAGGCCAATGCCGAGCGCTTCCTGAAGGAACCCCGCGAGATGGCGCGGCTGTTCCGCGATTTCCCCGACGCCATCGCGGAGACCATGCGGTTTGCGGACAGGATCGACTTCTCGCTAGATCAGCTCAAATATCAATATCCGGACGAGCCGGTGCCGCCGGGCAAGACCGCGCAGGGGCATCTGGAGGACCTGACCTGGGCGGGCGTCGACAAATACTTCGGCGGCGAGATCGACGACAAGCTGCGTGCCACGCTGAAGAAAGAGCTCGCGCTGATCGCCGAGCTGAAATACGCGCACTATTTCCTCACCGTGCACGACATCGTCCACTATGCGCGCAGCCAGAACATCCTGTGCCAGGGCCGCGGCTCGGCGGCGAATTCGGCCGTCTGCTACGTGCTCGGCATCACCTCGGTCGACCCGACCAAGGTCGACCTGCTGTTCGAGCGCTTCATCTCCAAGGAGCGGCTGGAGCCGCCCGACATCGACGTCGATTTCGAGCATTCGCGGCGCGAGGAGGTGATGCAATATGTCTATCGCCGCTATGGCCGCCACCGCGCCGCGATCATCGCCACCGTCATCCACTACCGCCCGCGCAGTGCCATCCGTGATGTCGGCAAGGCGCTGGGTCTGACCGAGGACGTCACCGCTGCGCTCGCCGATACCGTCTGGGGTAGCTGGGGCAAGGGCCTCAACGACATGCAGGTCAGGCAGGCCGGGCTCGATCCGCAAAACCCGATGATCAACCTCGCGGTCGAGCTTGCGACTGAGCTGATCGAATTCCCACGCCATCTCTCCCAGCATGTCGGCGGTTATGTGCTGACCCAGGACCGGCTCGACACCTATGTGCCGATCGGCAACGCCGCGATGGACGACCGCACCTTCATCGAATGGGACAAGGACGACGTCGACACGCTCAGCATGATGAAGGTCGACGTGCTCGCGCTGGGCATGCTGACCTGCATCAGGAAATGTTTTGACCTGATCGATCTGCACAAGGGCAAGCGTTGGGTTCTGGCGAGTGTCCCGCAGGATGACCCCAGGGTTTACGACATGCTGTGCGCCGGGGAGTCGCTGGGCGTGTTCCAGGTCGAGAGCCGCGCGCAGATGAACATGCTGCCCCGGTTGAAGCCGCGGACCTTCTACGATCTCGTCATCGAAGTTGCGATCGTGCGGCCGGGTCCGATCCAGGGCGACATGGTGCATCCTTATTTGCGGCGGCGAAATGGGCTCGAGAAGGTGAGCTATCCGTCTCCGTCGCCGGACCAAGGCGACAAGGACGAGCTTTACAATGTGCTGCACAAAACCTTGGGCGTTCCGCTGTTCCAGGAGCAGGCGATGCGGATCGCGATCGAGGCCGCACATTTTACGTCCGAGGAAGCCAACGGCCTGCGCCGCTCGATGGCGACCTTCCGCAATGTCGGCACCATCGGTCAATACGAGGAGAAGCTGATCGGCAACATGGTGGCGCGCGGCTACGATCCCAACTTTGCCAGAAGCTGCTTTGACCAGATCAAGGGTTTTGGCTCCTACGGTTTTCCGGAGAGCCATGCCGCAAGCTTCGCGCAACTGGTCTACATTTCGTCGTGGCTGAAGCATTACCATCCCGACGCCTTCTGCTGCGGCCTCCTGAACTCGCAGCCGATGGGGTTTTACGCCCCAGCGCAGATCGTCGGCGATGCCCGCAAGAACGGTGTCGAGATCCGCGACATCGACGTGTCCTTCAGCTTTGCGCAGAACACGCTGGAAAATACGGATGGAAAGTATTGCGCCGTGCGCCTCGGCTTCCGCCAGATTGACGGCTTCCATTGGCTGGATGAGGATGAAGAGCGGCTGAAACGCTCCCAACTGTCATTCCGGGGCGCGCCGAAAGGCGCGAGCCCGGAATCCATCGAGCCGCATACGCCTGGAGGAATGGATTCCGGGCTCGTCGCTGGCGCGACGCCCCGGAATGACAAGAGAGAAGACTGGGCCGACCGCATTATCGCGGCCCGCAACCGCCGTCCCTTCACCTCGCTGGAGGATTTCGCCCGCGACACTGGCCTGCCCAAGCGCGCGCTGATCCTGCTGGCCGATGCCGATGCGTTCCGCTCGCTCGGGCTCGACCGCCGCGAGGCGCTGTGGCAGGTGCGGCGGCTGCCCGACGACGTGCCGCTGCCGCTGTTCGAGGCGGCGACCGCGCGCGAGCAGCCGGACGAACACGCACAACCGCTGCCCGTGATGCCGCGCTCCGAGCAGGTGGTCGCGGACTACCAGACCATCCGGCTGTCGCTGAAGGGCCATCCGATGGAATTCTTGCGCGAGATGTTTACGCGCGAGCGCGTCGTCGCCTGCAAGGAGATCAGCCATGAGAACGAGCGGCGCCGCGTCCGCTGCGCCGGCGTGGTCCTGGTGCGGCAACGGCCGGGCAGCGCCAGCGGCGTCGTGTTCATGACACTGGAGGACGAAACCGGCATCGCCAATGTCGTGGTCTGGCCCAAGATCATGGAGCAGTACCGCAAAGAGGTGATGGGCGCGCGCCTCATCGAGGTTCAGGGCTACATCCAGAGCAGTCCCGAAAAGGTGACGCACCTCATCGCCCAGCGCATGATCGACCGCTCGCACGATCTGGTGGGGCTCGCCAACGATGCGCTCAGCGGCAAGCATCCGATGTCGGCAGGTGCCACCGTGGTCGAGCCGCTCAACGAAGACCCCCGCGCCCTCGCGGACATGCCAGCCCAAAAAATCCGCCACCCCCGCAACGTCCGTATCCTGCCACCGTCGCGGGATTTTCATTGAGTGAATCCCGCCGACAGATCTCACACCGTCACCCTGAGGTGGCCGCTTCTCCAGCGGCCCTCGAAGGGCGACGGCCCGGCTGCATCGGGGCCGTGCATCCTTCGAGGCTCCCGATGGGGCGCGTCGCGCCCCATCACTCGCGCCTCAGGATGACGGGTTGAGACCGCGCCTCACCCTCAGTCGTCATACCCCGCGAAGGCGGGGTATCCAGTACGCCGCGGCTTTTCGGTTCAAGCCGCGCTGCTTCTGGGATACTGGATCATCCGCCTTCGCGGATGATGACAGTGTGCCCTGTTAGAAATTCACCCGGTTCGAAATCGCGCCGTCCACGACGAGGTTCGACCCCGTCGTGAACCCCGACACCGGGCTCGCCAGAAACACCGCCGCGCTGGCGATCTCCTGCGGCGTCGCCATGCGGCCTGTCGGATTGCGCTTCATCGCGTCCTGGTAACGCTCGGGCATGTTCTTCTCGACCATCTCCCAGACGCCGCCCTTGAAATAGACGGTGCCGGGCGACACGACATTCACGCGGATCTTCTTCTTCGCATGTTGCCGCGCCAGTCCCTTGGCCATGTGGATCAGCGCGGCCTTGATCGGGCCGTAGGAGCTCGCCGTGTCCGCCTGCGCCGCGGAGATCGACGAGATGATCACGAAGGCCGCATCGCCGCTGCTCGCGCCACTTGTCTCGAGAAACGGCCGCGCGGCGTCGAAGGCGTGCACGGCACCGAGCACGTCGAGCCGGAAATTCTGCTCCCAGGACGCGGGATCGCCGCCCTGCGCCATCGCGCCGGCATTGGAGAACAGCATGTCGATGCCGCCGAGATCCTTCGCGGCAGTCTCGATCCAGCTTTTCAGCGCCGCGCCGTCGGTCACATCGACCGGGCTGCCAGAGGCACGGATTCCGCTCGCCTTCAACTCCGCGACGGTTGCCGCGACCTGATCCGCGTTGCGCGCGCACACCGCGACATTGCTGCCTTCACCGGCCAGCGTCGCCGCAATCGCGCGCCCAATGCCGCGCGTGCCGCCGAGCACGATGGCGTTCTTGCCTTTGAGACCGAGATCCATTGTTGGTTTTCCTTGTTGTTGGTGCAATGAGTGTAACTGTTTCAGAAGACCCGCAGAAGCCTCCACATCGTCATTGCGGGCGCAGCGAAGCAATCCAGAAATGCATCTGCGGAAACAGTCTGGATTGCTTCGTCGCAAGGGCTCCTCGCAATGACGTGGAGAGAGGCGGGGCCCCCCTCACTCCGGCGACGCCCCAACTGGCGGGCCGCCGGGCGGCCGGTGCAGGAAGGTCAGCGAGGCGTAGGCGCCGGCCCATGAGCCGATTGCAGCGAAAGCGACATAGAACGGGTTCTCGGTGTAGCTGATCACGGCGTAGGAGGAGAGCATGTACCAGACGGCGCTCCAGTTCGCCGCTGACATGCGCTTGCGCGCGATCACGGCCGAGGTGAACATGACATACACCGCGTCTGTGGCCGCCGTTGCGATGAACACGGCACCTGCGGTGAGAGGGTCGATGGCGGCCATTGCATTTCCTTATGTGCTAATAGGATGCTGAAGGCTAAAGGGAGAGAAGGGTCATGCAAAGCCCCGCCGATATTCTTAGGGATATCTGGACCTCTGCCGGTGGTGACGCGGCCGCGCTCGACCGCGTGCACCTGACCGGGGTCGAGCCGCAAATCCCGTCCTCATTTCGTGTCGCCGTTGCCGGACAAGCCACGATCGCTGCCGCCGGCCTCGCAGCGGCCGAAATCTGGCGCTTGCGCAGCGGCGAGGCGCAAAATGTCACCGTCGACATGCGCCACGCCGTCGCCGAATGCCGTTCCGAGCGCTATCTGCGCCTCGACGACAAGCCACCGCCGCCGGCCTGGGATGCCATCGCCGGCGTCTACAGGACCGGCGATGGCCGCTTCGTCCGCTGTCACACCAATTTCCCGCATCACCGCGAGGCCGTCTGCAAGGTGCTCGGCTGCGAAGCGGAGCGCGAGAAAGTGCAAGCTGCGCTGATGCTGTGGAAGGGCGAGGATTTCGAGACTGCGGCTTACGCCGCGGGCGGCGTTGTCGCGCTGATGCGCTCTCACGACGAATGGTCGGCGCTGCCGCAGGCGCGTGTGCTCGCGGAGTTGCCGCTGCTCTCGATCGAGAAGATCGGCGAGGCCCCGCCAAGGCCGTGGCCGAAAGGCGATCGTCCACTCTCGGGCCTGCGCGTGCTCGATCTCTCTCGCGTCATCGCGGGCCCCGTCGCAGGACGCACGCTCGCCGCGCACGGTGCGGACGTGCTGCTGGTATCCGGGCCCGAGCTGCCGGCCATTCCCTGGCTCACCATCGATACCGGCCGCGGCAAGCTCACCACCTTCATCGAGCTCAAGAGCGCGGCGGGCAGGGCGCAATTGCGCGCGCTGCTCACTGACGCCGACATCTTCTCGCAGGGCTATCGCCCGCGCGCGCTCGCCGCCCTCGGCTTTGCGCCTGAAGAGGTCGCTACGATCAGTCCCGGCATCGTCTACGTCACGCTGTCAGCCTATGGCCATGCCGGCCCCTGGGCCGAGCGGCGCGGTTTCGACTCGCTGGTGCAGACCACGACCGGTTTCAACCATGCCGAGGGACAGGCCGCCGGCATCCACGGTCCCAAGGAATTGCCGGCGCAGATGCTCGATCACGCCACCGGCTATCTGATGGCGTTCGGCGCGATGATGGCCAAGGCACGCCAGGCGCGCGAAGGCGGCAGCTGGCACGTCCGCGTATCGTTGGCGCAGACCGGCCGGTGGTTGAGGAATCTCGGCCGGCTCGGCGGCGGACTGAACACCCCGGATCTTACGGGTGAGGCTGTACATACGGCGTTCATCGAGCCCATGCCATCTGGCTTCGGCACATTGAAGGCGGTGCAGCATTCGGCACTGCTGTCCAAGACGCCGGCGCAATGGAGCCGTCCGGCGATGCCGCTCGGCAGTCATTCGGCACAGTGGCCGGCCCGAAACTGACGTGGGGCTGACGCGTCGCAAAATTTTAACGCAAACGGAAAGGCGCGAAGCGTTTTTTAGGTTGTTTGAACTCTCAATTCGGCACTATTAGCGCGACCGATGAGGCTATCGTTTGCCGACATCGTCGCAGACAAGACCGGGCCCTATGGTAGTTGAAAATACCAAGCGATTGCAGGTGCTTACAAAACAGCGGGTGGTCACATCCGTAGTTTTACTAGCTCTTGCCGGCGGTGGGGCCTACGGCTTTCTCCGCGCGGGCGCCAAGGAGAAGAGCCACTCCGAGATTTCCAGCCAGTCGCGCAGGAATGCGCAGAATTTCACGCCGACGCCGTCCGAGTGGGCGACGCTGACGATCGAGCCGGTCAAGGCCAAGACCTTCCGGGCCGAATATGTCACCGAGGGCAAGGTCGCGGTCGATGAGGATCGCTCGACGCCGGTGTTCTCGCCTTATGCGGGCAGGGTCACCAAGCTGCTCGCCAAGCCCGGCGAGACCCTGACACAAGGTCAACCGCTGTTCACAATCGAGGCCGCCGACACCGTGCAGGCCCAGAACGATTTCATCGCCGCGATGACTGCGCAGAACAAGGCGAAGTCTGCGATCGATCTCGCCGACATCCAGTTCAAGCGCGCCAAGGACCTCTATGAGGGCCACGCCATCCCGCTGAAGGACTATCAGCAGGCGGAAGCGACCCAGGTCCAGGCGCAGAACGACATGCGCTCCTCGGTGACGGCGCTGGAGGCCGCGCGCAACAAGCTGCGCATCCTCGGCTTCACCGACGACACCATCAAGGCGTTCCAGGACAAGGGCACCATCAATCGGGAGATCACGATCTACTCGCCGATCTCCGGCACCGTCGTGCAGCGCAAGATCGGCCCGGGCCAGTACGTCAATTCCGGCGCCAGCGATCCGGTGTTCGTGATCGGCGATCTCTCGACGGTCTGGCTCACCGCCTTCGTGCGCGAGAGCGATGCGGCCGCGGTGTGCATCGGCCAGGACATCACCGTCAACGTGATGGCGCTGCCGGGCCGCCCGCTCACCGCGAAGATCAACTACGTGGCCGCGGCGATCGATCCGACCACCCGCCGCCTCTTGGTCCGCGCCACCATCGACAACAAGGACGGCCTGCTCAAGCCGGAGATGTTCGCCAACGTCACGATCTATTCGGCCGGCGACCGTGCCGCGCCGGCGGTGCCCAAGCAGGCTCTGATCTACGAAGCCGACAAGGTCCGTCTCTGGGTCGCGCGCGAGGACAAGTCGGTCGAGCTGCGCGAGATCAAGATCGGCCTCATCAACGGCAATCTCGTCGAGGTCACCAGCAACCTGAAGCCCGGCGAGCAGATCGTCGTCAAGGGCAGCCTGTTCATCGACCGCGCGGCGTCCGGCAGCTGATCGACGACCCAAGAAACAAGACAAGCTGAAGACCTGAATGGATCGCCTCGTCGCCCTTGCCGTCAACCGGCGCTACCTGATGGTCGGCATGTTCGTGGCTGTGCTGATCGGCGGCCTGATCGCGTTCAACCAGCTCAATATCGAGGCCTATCCCGACCCGACCCCGCCGATGGTCGACATCGTGACGCAGAGCCCGGGTCTGTCGGCCGAGGAAATCGAGCGTTACATCACGATCCCGATCGAGACCCAGGTCGCGGGCCTGAAGAACATCAGCACCATCCGCACCATCTCGCTCTATGGTCTCTCCGACGTCAAAATTCAGTTCTCCTTCGCCTATACCTATGACGAGGCGTTGCAGCAGGTCCTGAACCGCCTGGCGCAGCTCGCGCCGCTGCCGGGCAATGTGCAGCCGCAGATCTCGCCGCTCAGCCCGATCGGCGAAATCTTCCGCTACCGCCTGGTCGGCCCGCCGAACTACAGCGTGCTCGATCTCAAGACCATCCAGGACTGGATTCTGCAGCGCCGCTTCCGCGCCGTGCCCGGCGTGATCGACGTCACCGGATGGGGCGGCAAGAGCAAGACCTACGAGCTCCAGGTCGATTTCAACAAGCTCGTCGCCAACGGCCTGACGCTGCCGCAGCTGCTCCAGGCGGTCGGCAATTCCAACGTCAATGTCGGCGGCAACACCGTCAATATCGGCCAGCAGTCGGCCGTGGTGCGCGGCGTCGGCCTGATCCGCTCGATCGACGATCTCGCCAACACCATGGTCTCGCAGACCAACGGCAACCCGGTGCTGGTCAAGGACGTCGCTACCGTCACCGTGGGGCAACGGCCCCGTCTCGGCATCGCCGGCCTCGATGATTCCGACGACATCGTGCAGGGCATCGTCCTGATGCGCCGCGGCGAGCAGAGCTCGCCGACCATCAAGCGCGTTCACCAGCTGGTTCAGACCATCAACAACTCCAGCATCCTGCCGCCCGGTGTGCGCATCGAGCGCATCTACGATCGCGGCGACCTGATCGAGCTCACCACTCACACCGTGCTGCACAACATGGTGGTCGGCATCCTGCTGATCGTGCTGTTGCAATGGATCTTCCTCGGTGACCTCCGCAGCGCGCTGATCGTCGGCGCCACCATTCCGTTCGCGCTGTTCTTCGCCGTGATCATCCTGGTGCTGCGCGGGGAATCGGCGAACCTGCTGTCGGTCGGCGCGATCGACTTCGGCCTGATCGTCGATGCCACCGTCATCATGGTGGAGGCGATCTTCCGCCGCCTGACGCAGACGACGCCGGTGTCGGAACACGAGCATATGTCGAACGAGACGCTGTTCGGCATGAAGAGCCACGCGATCCTCAGCGCGGCCGCCGACGTCTCGCGCTCGATCTTCTTTGCCGCCGCGATCATCATCGCGGCCTTCCTGCCGCTGTTCACGCTGTCCGGCGTCGAGGGCAACATCTTCGGGCCGATGGCGCGCACCTATGCCTACGCGCTGGCCGGCGGCCTGCTTGCCACCTTCACCGTCACGCCTGCGCTGTCCGCCATCATCCTGCCCGCGCATGTCGAGGAGACCGAGACCAAGGTCATGCTGATCCTGCACCGGATCTACATGCCGGTGCTGAACTGGGCCGTGGCCAACCGCAGCATCGTGCTTGGCGGCGCGATCGGCCTCGTGGTGATGACGGTGGCGCTGGGCCGCCTGCTCGGCCTCGAATTCCTGCCGAAGCTGGAAGAGGGCAATCTCTGGATCCGCGCCACGCTGCCGCCGACCATCTCGCTCCAGGAAGGCAACAGCTACGTCAACGAGATGCGCAAGGTGATCCGGGCCCGGCCCGAGGTGGAATCCGTGGTGTCGCAGCACGGCCGCCCCGACGACGGCACCGACGCCGCCGGCTTCTTCAACGCCGAGTTCTTCGCGCCGCTCAAGCCCGTCAGCCAATGGCCGGGCACGCGCGACAAGGAAGAGCTGACCGCGGAACTGCTCAAGCAGCTCGACGACCGCTTCCCCGGCGTCGAGTTCAACTTCTCGCAATATCTGCAGGACAACGTCTCCGAAGCCGTCTCCGGCGTGAAGGGCGAGAACTCGATCAAGCTGTTCGGCAGCGATCTGCAGGCGCTCACCGACACCGCCAACAAGATCAAGCAGGTGCTGTCGACCGTGCAGGGTGTCACCGACCTTGCGGTGTTCACCTCGCTCGGCCAGCCGACCGTCCAGATCGACATCGATCGCGCCAAGGCCGCGCGCTACGGGCTCGCGCCCGGCGACATCAACGCCACCATCAAGGTCGCGATCGGCGGTGACACCGCCGGCGATCTCTACGAGCCGGGGAGCGACCGCCACTTCCCGATCATCGTTCGCCTTGCGCCGGAATTCCGCAGGAGTGCCGAGGCGATCCAGAATTTGCGCATCGGCGCGCCCGGGCCGAACGGTACCGTCACGCAGATTCCGCTCAGCGAGGTCGCCACCATCAGCCTTGTCTCGGGCGCGGCTTATATCTATCGCGAGCAGCAGGAACGCTATCTGCCGATCAAGTTCTCGGTGCGCGAGCGCGACCTCGGCAGCGCGATCCGCGAGGCGCAGCAGAAGATCGCCGACCAGGTGCAGTTGCCCCCGGGCTCGCACATGGAATGGGTCGGCGAGTTCGGCAATCTCCAGGACGCGATCCGGCGGCTGTCGATCGTGGTGCCGATCTCGCTGGGGCTGATCGGCGTCCTGCTCTGGTTCAATTTCGGCTCGATGACCGATACGCTGCTCGCGATGAGCGTGATCCCCATGGCGATCTTCGGTGGCGTGCTGGGGCTGCTGATTACCGGCACTGCGTTCAGCGTGTCTGCGGCGATCGGCTTCATCGCGCTGTTCGGCATCGCGGTCATGGACGGCATCATCATCCTGTCGCAGTTCAACCAGCTGATCGAAGAGGGCATGGACCGCATGAGCGCGGTGATCCGCACCGGCGAGCTGCAGCTCCGGCCCGTGCTGATGACCTGCGTCGTCGCGGGCGTCGGCCTGCTGCCGGCGGCGCTGTCCGAAGGCATCGGCTCCCAGGTGCAGAAGCCGCTCGCGGTCGTCGTCGTCACCGGCATGATGCTGGCGCCGGTCGTGATCCTGGTGACGCTGCCGGTGCTGATCTCCTTCTTCTCCCGCCGCGCGCGCTGACGTTAGAAACCGTAGAGCCGCGCCGGATTGTCGACCAAAATCTTCTTGCGCACATCCGCATCCGGCGCCCACACCGGAAGCTGATTGAGCAGGCGGGCGTCGTCGATCTGGTAGAGCGGGGCGATGTCGGTGGCTTTGCGTCCCTCAACACGGCTCGAATCCGGATGCGGCCAATCGGTGCCCCAGACGATGCGGTCCGGGTTGGCCGCGATCAGCGCCCGCGCGAACGGCACGATGTCCTGATAATCCGGCGCGAGCTTCGACGAGCGATAGGCGCCGGAGATCTTCGCATAGGCCTTGCCGGACTTCACCAGCGCAGCGAGATCGGAGAAACCCGGCTGCTCCAGGCCGAGCGAAGCTTCCAGCCCGCCGAAATGGTCGAACACGACAGGTACCGGCGCGCTCTCGACGAGGTCCTTGATCGCCGAGATCATGGGAAGCGTGGTGTAGAGCTGCACGTGCCAGCCGCGCGCCTTCATGCGCTCGACGGCGGTGGTGAAGCGTGACCTGCCGACATTGGGGTCGTTGACGCCGCCGGTTGCGAGATTGAGGCGCATGCCGCGGAAACCGTCCGCCTGCATCGCATCGAGCTGCGCCTCGGTCGTCTTGTCGTCGATCACGGCGACGCCGCGCGCATTGGCGCCGCGCGCCTTCATGCCGAACAAGGTCGCCGAATTGTCGGTGCCGTAGACACTGGGGGTGACGATCACCACGCGTTCCATATGCAGCGCCTTGTGCAGTGCAGCCATTTCTTCAGGGCTTGCCGGCTCGGGCGTGTAGACGCGCCCGGCGAAGAACGGGAACTTCTCGACATCGCCATGAATGTGAGTGTGGCAGTCGCAGGCATGCGCGGGGACGTCGAAATTCACCGGCGTCGCAGGCTGCGCCGCGCGGGCGTGGGCTCTGTTGGTCATGGCTACTCCGGCGGCAAGGGAGGCAAGCAGGACGCTGCGTCGGTTGAGCACGGTTCTCTCCCTGGTTGTTTTATTTGGCAGTGTGCCGGGACGGTATCACATCAGCCGGACAGAAGCTGCGCTTCGTTGCATAGCTGCTCGACAAGGTCCGCAAGCAGACGTGAGCCGTCGACGCGCACGACCGGGCAGGGCAGGCCCGCGAGCCATGCTTCATCTTTTGCGAGACTGCGGCCCTCGCGATCGCCGGCTTCGTAATGGGAGGCCCATTCGACAAAAGATTCAGTCTCATCATGGCGCCAGCCGCCCGGCGCGACGGCATCAGCGCCGAAATGGGCAGCCTCGCGGGCGCGCAGGCGCCGCATGCGAAGCTCGCGCGGCGTGGTCACGTACACGACCAGATCGAAGAGCGGGACGAACTCGTCGCCCCAGCCGGTGACGGTTCCGCTCAGCACCCAGTCGAGACGCGGCAGAAACATCTCGCGCATCAGGCGCAGGCGATCGGCGGCGGAGCGCGTCGTCTGGTAGGGCGGCACGGTCGGCAGCCAGAAATAGTCGTCGCTGTCGTGATGTGGCAGCGCAAGCTCGCCCGCCAGCGCCCGGCCGAGCGTCGTCACGCCGGAGCCCGAAGCTCCCATCAGATGGATGCGGCGGCTTTTCATATTCCCATCTCGAGGGCTCGAACCGGTTTGGTGGGCGGTGACGGCGACCACGACGTTTTGGAGCGCCGGACCGTGGCGCGTTCCCTCAAGCGGCGCGACGGCGCTTTGGCGTTCGTCCGCTTGTCGCGGGTTGGGCTGATAGTGTCAGGCCCAACGCTCCGACAATGCGCATGACCGTGCCGAACTCGGGATTTCCGGTCTCTCCAAGGGCCTTGTACAGGCTCTCGCGGTTCAAGCCGGCTTTCTTCGCGATCGCACTCATGCCGCGCGCACGCGCGACGAGGCCAAGCGCGTCACGCACGAAATCGGCGTCGCCGGTTTCGAGGGCCGCTGCGATATAGGCGGCCTGACGCTCTTCGGTGTTGAGATAGTCGGCGGCGTCGAAACGCGTCGTCTTGGATGCCGTTTTGGCCGTCGTTTTTGCTGCCTTTGGCATCACGATGTCTCCGCCAGTTGCTGGGCTAGCTCGATGTCTTGTCGTTGTGTGCGCTTGTCGCCGCCACACAGCAGGATCACGATCTGCGCGCCGCGCCGTACATAGTAAATCCGGTAGCCCGGGCCGTAATCGATGCGCATTTCCCGGATGTTGCGGCCGACGCTCTTGCTGTCACCGGGATTGCCCATCTCCATGCGGCGAATCCGGACGGTGATCCTGGCTACCGCGCTGGCGTCCCTGAGGCGGCTCAGCCACTCCGAGAAATGCTCAGTCTGCCTCACCTCGACCATGAAGCGAGATTGTAGCTCATGGGCTACAGAATGTCAAAGAGGCCGCGCGGCGCATCGAGATGGCGAGCGGTGCAGAGAGCTTTGGAGGCGCTGTGGGACGCCTACTGCCCCGACGGCGTGCGCAGGCCGTGCCAGGCGTCGCGGACCTGCTGGTAGTGAACCTCGGGCAGATAGTCCGGGGTGTTCAGGTTCAAGGTCTTGACGTCGAGGTGCCCGACGGCGCTGAGCAGCGTGTAGGAGGCAATCACGCGGTCGCGCAGTGCGCCGATCAGGCGGGCCTTCGCCTGGATCAAATCGGCCTGCGAGTTCAGCACGTCCACGGTCGTGCGCTGTCCGCCGGCGGCTTCGCGCTGCACGCCTTGGAGCGCGACGGTTGCCGCCTTCACCTCGGACTCCGAGGCCGAGACCGCGATCTTGGCGCCTTCATTGGCGACCCAGGCGCTGACCGCCGCCGTGCGCGCCTGGTTGCGCACCTGGTCGAGCACGAGCCGGCTCTGTGCCGTGACCTCCTTGGCCTGCCGGGTCTGCGCGGCGGCCTGGCCGCCGTCATAGATCGGCACGGTGACATTGGCGACGATCGAGGCCTGGTCCTCGGCGAAGGTTCCGAGCGTCGGGTCGTTGTTGCGGCTCTTGCTGGCGCTGCCCTGGACGCTGGCGCTCGGCAGCAGCGCGCCCTCGGCGACGCGGATGTTTGTGGAGGCGACGTCGACGTCGAAACCTGCGGCCATCACTGCCGGGTGCTGGCGGATCGCCATCGAGAGCGCATCCTCGCGGCTCTTCGGCAGATAGCGGTCGACGACCTCAGCGGGCTTGAGCTGGGACGGCGCGTTGCCGATCACCTGGGCATAGGTCGCCTGGCTGACCGCAAGCGCGACCTCGGCGGCATTGAGGTCGGCGAGACCGCGGTTGAGGCGGGCCTCGGCTTGCGCGCTGTCGGTCGGCGTGACGTCGCCGGCATTGAGGCGGCGCTGCGTGACCGCGAGGGTCTCGCGCAGGAAAGCCACGTTGGAGCGCTGCGCCTCGACCAGCGACTGGTTTGCCAGCACGTTGGTATAGGCGGTGACGGCGTCGAGCAGCACGCCCTGGCCGACATTGCGCAGCGCCTCGCGGCCCGACTGCACCTGGAGCTCGGCGGCCCGCACATTGTTGGCGGTGCGGAAGCCGTTGAACAGGGTCTGCGTCACCGTGACGCCGATGACCCACGGCTTCAGATCGGCGGTCTGGATCGTGTTGTTGGGCAAGAGGTTGCGCACCGATTGCAGGCCGGCGCTGAGGCTCGCCACGAGCTGCGGCCGGTAGCCGGCGAGCGCCTGCGGCACGTTCTCGTCGGTCGCGCGCTGGCGCGCGCGCTCGGCATTGAGCTGCGGGTTGGTCTGGTAGGCTTTTGCCAATGCCTCCGGCAGGGCCTCGGCAGTTGCGGCCGAGGGCAGGGCGCACGAGAGCGCCAGCGTGGTCCATGTCGCAAGCACAGGACCCACGCCCGATCGACGCCGCGTCATCACGCGACCAGCTCTGGCGGCACGCCCAATCATGTAATCCCGCTAAACCCCGGCTGTCCGCCCCCGCCGACGGTGGCCTCTTAACTGTTTAACCAGCCGGGGTCGCGCAGGCAAACTGCCGCGGGGAAAACTCCCATCTATTCCGTGCTTGTTGCAGGTGCGTCACAGCATTTTTGCGAAAAGACGCCAGAGCCTTACACCAGCCTGACCGCTCGCTCGCGTCACCGGTTCTTGTTCACCGGCTTGCGCTTCTCGATGAACGCCGCCATTCCCTCGGAGCGGTCTTCGAGTGCGAAGGTCGAGTGGAACAGGTTGCGCTCGACGCTCATGCCCTCGGCAAGCGTCGTCTCGAAGGCGCGGTTGACCGCCTCCTTGGCCATCGCGGCTGCCGGGCGCGACATCGAGGCGATCTTCTCGGCGGCGGCCATGACCTCGTCCATCAGCTTGTCCGCGGCGACGATGCGGCTGACGAGGCCCGAGCGCTCGGCTTCGGCTGCATCCATCATCCGCCCGGTGAGGCAGAGGTCCATCGCCTTGGACTTGCCGATGGCGCGGGTCAGGCGCTGGGTGCCGCCGATGCCGGGAATGGTGCCGAGGGTGATTTCGGGCTGGCCGAACTTGGCGGTGTCGGCGGCGATGATGAAGTCGCACATCATGGCGAGCTCGCAGCCGCCGCCGAGCGCGTAACCCGCGACCGCGGCGATGGTCGGCTTGCGGCAGCGCGCGACGCGGTCGCCGCCGATCGCGGCGAAGTCTTCGGAGAACATGTCGATGAAACCCTTCGGCTGCATCTCCTTGATGTCGGCGCCGGCGGCAAAGGCCTTCTCGCTGCCGGTCACGACGATGCA
Source organism: Bradyrhizobium huanghuaihaiense (assembly GCF_007830635.1). Lineage (GTDB taxonomy): Bacteria > Pseudomonadota > Alphaproteobacteria > Rhizobiales > Xanthobacteraceae > Bradyrhizobium > Bradyrhizobium huanghuaihaiense. The sequence goes on from NZ_VLLA01000002.1 coordinate 362,281, forward strand.
GCCGATGGCATCATCGGCCTCGAGATCGTCGACCGCCGCGGCGATCTCGCGGAAGACGCCGAAGGAGAGCGCATTGAGCATCTTCGGCCGGTTCAGCTTGATGATGCCGACCGCGCCTTTGCCTTCGACGATGATGTGTTCGAACGTGCTCATGCTCCACCCACGCTTTTTGATTGGGCGGGCAATGTGCCTGCTGGCGCGGTGGGCTTCAAGAGCCCAAGGAAGCCTTCGGAACAAGGCGGCCCGGAACACGCTGCAAGTCGCGCGTTCCAGGCCAGGAAACTTAGGCCAGAAACTTAGGCCGGGAAACTTAGGCCATGAACATGCGCGCTGCGGACGCCAAGGTCAGCAGCGTGCCGACGCCGATGAAGATCTTGCCGATCAGGGAGCTCTGGTCCCAGGCCGAGCTCTGATGGCTGCTGGCCATCACCGGCGCGGGACGCGGCTGCGCCTCGGTTGCGGCAAGCACCGCCTTCTGGGCGGGCGGATTGTCCTGTTGCGCGGCGCGGTCGAGATCGTTCGGCTGGTCGGGGGCGACGATCTGGCTCTCGGCAGTCGGGGCCGCGGTATTATCGGCTGCGGCCTGGACGTTGTCGTTGGCGCGGCCGGTCATGGCGGAGGCCGCAGCCGCGGGCGGCGTATCGGCGGCGGCAAACTGCGCATTGGCGTTGGCGACCTCCTGCGGCATCTGGCTCCAGGCGGGCAGGCCGCTATCGGCCTTGTCGGCAGTCTTGTCGCCGGTCTTGGCCTCGCCGGCCTTGGCCGCGGTGTCCTTGCTGTCGGCCTTGTCGCCGGAGGACTTTTGCGCCGTCTTGCTGCTGGTGCGGCGAGAAGACTGGTGCCGGTGCTTGCTCGGTTTGACTGCATCGGCCTGTTTGCCCGCGCTGTCCGATTGGCTGCTCGCGGTCGAGGCTGGCGCCGCCTGTGCAGCGCCTCCGAACAGCAGGAAAAGCCCGGCAAGAAGAATCAGGGCAGCGCGCCCGCTGGTATTCATCATGTGACGATCTCCCCAATTCACCCCTCCCCGGGACCGAACAGAGACGCCGCGAGGTGACGACAGCGGGGCAGAAAAGGGGAATCTTCGGGCCACACGGGGCGAAAGCGGGGCAGGCCGTCCGTTGCGGCCGGCCGCCGGGTGCGGACGGGACCGATCGGTGTTATGAGCCGTCGCGAGTTTTCGCGGCCGCATCGGAGCACCGGTTCTCAGTGTCGATCACGAGTTCGTGATCGTACGGGTCCGGCGTAACAAATTGAAAGAGCGGCCGAATTGCATGGTGAGGGGCGCGCGTGCGCGGACGTGAGGACGAATGGACCGGCCTGATGCGGTCGGCCATGGCAGGCGATGATGCGGCGTATCATCGCCTGTTGAAGGCGGTCACGCCGGTGCTGCGCGCTGCCGCGAGGCGCGGCCTGGCGCGGGCCGGGCAGCCTCCCGACCAGGCCGAGGATATCGTGCAGGAGATTTTGTTGGCGGTGCACCTGAAGCGGCACACCTGGGACAGCGAAGCGCCCTTCGCGCCCTGGCTGTTCGCGATCGCCCGCAACAAGCTGATCGATGCGCTCAGGCGCCGCGGCAGGCGCGTCTTCGTCAACATCGACGATTTCGCCGAGACGCTGCCGGGCGAGGCGCCGCAGGAGACGGCTTCCGCGGGCGAGGTTGCGGCGCAGCTGGGCGCGCTGCCGCAGCGCCAGCGCGACGTGCTGCAGTCGATCGCGGTCGAGGCCGCCTCGATCAAGGACACGGCGGCGAAGTTCTCGATGAGCGAAGGTGCCGTGCGGGTCGCGCTGCACCGCGGCCTTGCCGCACTGACTGCCAAACTGCGGGACCACTAGTCATGGATACCGATCAACTCATTCGCTCGCTCGCGGCCGACAACGCCCATCGCGCGCCGCGCGTCGGCGCCGTGCTGACGATGGCGCTGCTGGTGGCCGCGCCGCTGTCGATCCTGATCTTCGCGACCTTCCTCGGTGTGCGCGCCGACGTGATGAGCGCGATGGGCAATCCGTTCTTCGACATGAAGTTCGCGGTGACGCTGTCGCTCGCGATTCCCGCGATCATCGTCAGCCTGCATCTGTCGCGGCCAGAAGCCCTGCTGCGCGGCTGGGGCTGGCTGTTGCTGCTCCCCGTCGGCCTGCTTGCAGTTGCGATCGGCAGCGAGGCGATGATGGCGCCTGCCATGCCGATGACGATGCGGCTGATGGGCAAGAACTCCAGGACTTGCCTGATGGCGATCCCCGCGATGTCGCTGCCGCTGCTTGCGGGGGCGCTGATCGGCCTTCGCCACGGCGCGCCGTCGCGCCCTGCGCTTGCCGGTGCACTCGCCGGCCTGGTCTCGGCCGGACTTGCCGCGACGCTCTATGCCTCGCACTGCACCGACGATTCACCGCTGTTCGTCGCGACCTGGTACACGATCGCGACTGCGGTGGTGACCGTGATCGGCGCGGCGATCGGCTCCAGGGTTTTGCGGTATTAGAGCGTTTTCGAGCGAAGTGGATACCGGTTCGCATAAAGAAAACGCGTCAAAACAAGAACCGACCCGGCGGCCTCAAGCCGCCGGCGTTGCGCCCTGCATGCGGTGGAAGCGCAGCACCTGCTGCGCGGTGGAGCTGCGCAGGGCCTCGTAGGTGTCGCGCAGCGCCAGCATGTCCGCCGTCGCGCCGCCTGCCAGTTTCTCGCGCATGGCGATGATCGCGCGCACGCTCGACCATTGCATGCCCGCGACCTTGGCGAGGATCATCACGCCCTCGGTGCGGCTTTCGATCATCATGGTCTCGGCGGTCTCGACCGCGACGCCCGCGAGCGCGGCGAGCCCGGCATTGGTCTCGTCGAACTTGCCCTGTTCGGCGAATGTGGTGACCTGGAATTCGTTGAGGCGGCCGTCCTCGTGCAGCGACTTCACCAGCGCGCGCGCCATTTCCGTTTGCCTGGTCATGGCGGCGGCGCGGACCCGCTGAGCCGCCTCCTGCACCACGCTCGATACCTCGTCCGCGAGCTCGGGATGCGCAGCCTCCAGCTTCCTGCGCACGCTCAAGGACGCCTTCGCAACCAGCTTCAGGTAGTGATGGCGCGGCAGGCTGGGCCGCAGGCCGATGCAGGTGGCGAGGCCGTCGTCGCGCTCGGCGCGCGTGACGAGGTCGGTGAGACTTTCCTCGGAGAGCCGCGCGCCCGGATTGCTGACGGTCGATTGCACGACGTCCTCGTCGCCGCGCGTCACCAGCACGTCGGTCAGCGCTTCCGACAGAACCCGCCGCAGCGAGATCGCCTTCAGATGGGCCTGGCCGCGCGTGCGCGCGATCTGGATCAGCGTCGCCTCGTCCAGCCGTTCCGATTTCGTCAGCACGGGTCCTGCGACCTCGATGACCTCGTCGAGCGCGAGCGTGCGGATGATCTTGGGCGGTGCGGCCGCGATCGGTGCGAGGCGGTCGGCAAGCAGCGCCCTGGCCGACGTCTCGATCTGCTCGATCAGGCATTCGAACACGTCGTCGAACACGCGAATGTGGTCGTCGGAATAGTCCGCCGCGTTGCCCACGAAGAGATCGGTGACGCGGCGCAATGTCTCGACTCGCCGCGCGACGGTGCCGTGCGAGAGCGCGGCCTGCAATTCTTCAAGCAAATTCTCGGATGATTTCTCGGATTTGGATCTCATTGCCCTGTCCTGGAGCGTTCGGTCCGGTGGAGCCTCTGGCGCCCCGGGAGAAAATGGATTGGTCAGTTCGTTACGATGCGGTTGCGCCCTTGCGCCTTGGCGGAATAAAGCGCGCTGTCGGCGCGCGCGAGAAACGTGTCGGCAGTATCATTGTCGCGAAGCGTCACGACGCCCGCTGAAATCGTCACGTGCATGCCCGGAGAAAATGCGCTCCAGTCGAGCTCGGCGACGACGCGGCGCAGGCGCTCGAGCATGCGCGAGGCGGCGCCGCCTTCGGTATCCGGCAGCAGCAGCAGGAATTCCTCGCCGCCGTAGCGGCCGAAGCTGTCGGCCGGACGGATGTTGGCGAAAATCGTGATCGCGAAGGTGCGCAGCACCTCGTCGCCGACGGGATGGCCGTGGGCGTCGTTGATGCGCTTGAACCAGTCGAGGTCGATCAGCGCGATCGCGCAAGGCCTCGATGTCCGCCGCGACGTTTCGATCTCGGCGTCGAGCAGACGCATGATGCAGCCGCGGTTGTAGGAGCCGGTCAGCTCGTCGAGCTCGGCCAGTTCCTCGATGCGCTGATAGGCGGCCTTCAGCTCGATGCTGCGCTGATACAGGATCTTGCGCAGCGTGGCGCCGAACAGGCCGAGGAAGGCGCACTGGCCGATCACCAGCACGAAGCACAGCATCGAGGCGGTCCGCTGGAGCTTCGTCGCAACGGGCATGCCGATCGGCAGGTCGGAGGCGAGGAACACGGCGGCAAGGCCGACGGTCGCAAGCGCCCAGGTCAGCATCGCCTGGGCCGAGGTCATGCGCAGCGTGCCGAAGGCGAAGATCAGGAACAGCACGCTGATGAAGGCGACGCCGATGGTCGGGGCCGACAGCAGGAATACGAATTGCAGCGCCATATGCGCCGAGATCTGGAAAACGGTGAGATAATGGTCGGTGAATTTGTCGCCGATGCCGGCCTCCGACAGCACGGTGAAGGTGCCGATGATCAGCAGGCCGCCGACCCAGAACAGCGAGGCAATGTCGATCGAGATCACGCCGTCATAGGCGTAGAGCAGCAGGACGGAGGCGCCGAGCGAGTAGCTTGCCACCTGGCCGATATACATCTGGCGGCGCTGCCAGGCCCGGCGCGCCCGGACCGCCGGCGCCGCCGCCGCGGGCATGAGGACGAGATCCGCGACCTCAGCGGCATTCCTCTCGGGAAGCGACGTCGCGGCCGTGTTCATGGTCCCGCCAATGGTGGATGTCAGCCCAAAAATCTACGTGGCAAGCCTTTAGGTTTGGTATCCTTGGAAATCGAATCCGAAGCGTGCAGCGCGGAACAGGATGACCTTGGCCGGACGGGGGAATTTGCCGGCGGTTAGGCATCGTTTGCGATGCGGTCGAGCCAAAGCGGGGGTTCGTGAGACATACGTCGTGCAGGACTGCTATGGAACCGGACTTGATCGGCCCGCCCGTGCCGGGCAGGCAATCCGCAGGAAAGTGTTTCAGTATTATGTTACCGATCTGGATTGAGGCGGGCGCCCGCCGCGGGTGGGGCAAGAAAAGCACATGTATGTGGGACAGATCACACGGGTCCCCGTACGATCGCGGTAGCTTGAACAATTTTGCACCGCCCGTCGAACCCTCCGCCGCATCGACCCGACCAACCTTGCGAGACGAGCTTTGAGCGTGACACAGGCGGCTTCGGACGAGGTCCTGATCGCCAGGATCGCTCAGGGCGACCGGCTCGCCATGCAGGTGCTGTACGGGCGGCACCATGTCAGGGTCTACAGGTTCGGGCTGAGGCTCGTGCGGGACGAGCAGGCGGCGGAAGACCTCATCAGCGAGGTGTTTCTCGACGTCTGGCGTCAAGCCGGCAAGTTTGAAGGCCGATCCGCCGTTTCCACCTGGCTGCTGGCAATCACCCGATTCAAGGCCCTCTCGGCGCTTCGGCGCAGGAAGGATTTTGAACTGGACGAAGACGCCGCGAACGCGATCGAGGACCAGTCCGACGATCCGGAAACGGTGGTGCAGAAGAAGGATACCAGTGCAGCGTTACGGGAGTGCCTGACGGGCCTCTCGCCGGAACATCGGGAAATCGTCGATCTCGTCTACTACCACGAGAAGTCCGTGGAAGAAGTCGCCGAAATCGTCGGGATCCCGGAGAACACTGTGAAGACGCGCTTGTTCTATGCGCGCAAGAAACTGGCCGAACTGCTAAAGGCAGCCGGCGTTGAGCGAGGCTGGCCATGATGGCTTTGAGCAAGAAGATGCTGGAGCAAGAGCCCAGTGAAATTGAACTGCTGCTGCCCTGGCACGCCGCCGGCACGCTGAACGCGCGCGATGCCCGCCGCGTCGAGGACGCGCTGGCGCGCGATCCGGAGCTCGCCAAGCAGTATGCCGCGATCCGCGGCGAGTACGAAGAGACCATCCATCTGAACGAGAGCTTAGGGGCTCCGTCGGCGCGCGCGATGCAGAAGCTGTTTACCGCGATCGATGCCGAGCCGGCGCGTGCGGTCGGTTCGCTGCCGCTGTCGGCGCGCATTGCGACCTTCTTCGCGAGCCTGTCGCCGCGGACGCTGGCCTGGTCGGCGAGCCTGGGCGCCATCGCGCTGCTGCTGCAGGCCGGCATCATCGGCGCGGTGCTGATGAAGACCCAGACCGCGACCTTCCAGACCGCCTCGCTGTCGACCGGCGCGCCGATCACGCGCGAACTCGGTGCATCCGCAGCACCGGCTCGCGCCCTGGTGCGCTTCACGCCCGAGGCGCGTGTCGCCGACATCACCGCCTTGCTCGACAGCTACCAGGCGTCGATCATCGGCGATGCCAAGGGCGGCATGTTCCGCCTCCAGTTCGACAAGGCGATGAGCCAGGACGAGCTCGCCGCGCTGCTCGCCAGGATGCAGCGCGAGAAGTTCGTCAACCTCGCCGTTGCGGCGCCGTAGGGCGCCTCTGAACCGATGACGCGCAAGTCCGAGAGTAAGTTGCGAGCCGCGGCCTACGCCTCGTCGGTCGGGGCCGTGCTGCTGCTCGCCGCCTGCCTCGGCGTCGAGGTCGCGCAGGCGCAGGCAATCATGCGCACGCCCACCATCAGCGTTCCCTCGCGCACGCCCACGATCTCTCCCAGCATCGCCGCGCGGGCGGTGAGCATCAGCCGCGGCCCGGGCCTGATCACGACGACCGGCCGGATCCCGTCGACGCGGATCGGGACGCCGGTGCTGCCCTATGCGCGCTATTCGCCCAATCTCTACCCCAGCTGCACGGCGCCCTATCGCGATGCCGACGGCGAATGCCTGGCGCAGCCGAATGCGGGCGGCGAGGGCAACGGAAAATCGGGCAAGAAGGTTGCCAGCAAGGGACGCGGCAACAACACGCCGGTTGCGGTGAACCAGCGCATCTTCGCAGGCGAATTCGTCGCCGAGATCGACGGCGCCCTGTCGGTGACGGAGGCCGACGAGCTCGCGCGCCGCCATGGCCTCGCGCGCGTCGCATCCGAGAATTTTCCGCTGATCGGGGCGACGTTCGGCCTGTTCCGCATCACCGATGGCCGGCCCACCGAGACGGTGCGGCGCGAATTCGCCGCAGACGGCAGTGTGCGCTCGGTTCAGCCGAACTTCCGCTACGCGCTCCAGGACCAGAAACCCGCCGTGCCGGTCGAGGGCGACCCGGCGCAATACGCGCTGGCAAAGCTTCGCCTGCCGCAGGCGCACACGCTGGCGCATGGCGCCAATGTGACGGTTGCGGTGATCGACTCCGGGATCGATGCCAAGCACCCCGAGCTCGCCAATTCCATCTCCGATAATTTCGACGCGCTCGGCAGCGCCGAGGGCCCGCATGTGCACGGCACCGGCATTGCCGGCGCCATCGTGGCGCATGCCAAGCTGATGGGCAGTGCGCCCGAGGCGCGCATCATCGCCATTCGCGCCTTCGGCGGCACCACGGGCGGCGCCGAGAGCTCGTCCTACATCATCCTGCGTTCGCTGAATTACGCCGCCGAGCACGGCGCGCAGATCGTCAATATGAGCTTTGCAGGCCCGAAGGACGCCGTGATCGAGCGCGCCATTGCGGCGACCGCCGCGCGCGGCCTCGTGCTGATCGCGGCGGCCGGCAATGCCGGCGCGAAATCGCCGCCGCTCTACCCCGCTGCCAATCCCAACGTGATCGCGGTCAGCGCGACCGACCAGCAGGACAGACTGTTCTCGGCCTCCAACCGCGGCAATTACATCGCGCTGGCCGCACCCGGCGTCGACATCTTCCTGCCGGCGCCCGAGGGCAAATACCAGATGACGTCGGGAACCTCGTTCTCGGCCGCCTATGTCTCCGGCGTCGCGGCGCTGCTGCTCGAGCGCAATTACACACTCAAGCCGGAAGCGCTGCGCATGACGCTCGCGAAGACCGCGCGCGATCTCGGATCACCCGGGCGTGATGATCTCTTTGGCGACGGCGAGGCCGATGCGTTTGCCGCGGTGACGGCCGTTCCCGCCAACAGTGCGACGCCGGTTGCGGCTGCGTCCGGTACAACAAAACGTGAAGATGCCGACAAGCGTCGCGACGAGCCGGGCATCCGCGCGATCGAGCAACCCTCGCTGTCGAGCGCAGGCGATAAAGCCGCGATATCTCAGGCGGATAGGCCGGCGACGCGATAGTCGCTGCGACAACCTTGCGCGCACGCCGAAGGTTAAAAAATCAAACCCCGCATTTGAACGTTCAGCCGGCCAGCACGACCAAATTATGTGGGAGCGGTCATCCCTCCCCATCAGTCATATCAGGCGCGAGCGCCCATCCACCCCAAGCGCCCATATGGCTCGACCCGTCCGGTTGTCCCCCCGGACGGGTCTTTTCTTTTCGGGCATCCGATTCCTTGAAGCGATATTCGGGATCAGCTTCCGGTTGAGCGGTCGCGGTGGCGCCGAGCGCCAGCGTCGATCAAGTGTCGCGCACGTCCGTCATGCTTGTGCGAAGCTTGACTCGAAATCACAGCAATTCTCCGCGCGACTACGGTCTTTCATGACGGACGGCGCGTCGTTGCTGGACAAGTCAAAACTTTTCCACAAAATATTCATGTCGCGTCTAAATTGATTCGTGTGCGTTGCGTCCCCCGCGTCCGTGTTTTCTCCCAACGGGCTGGTTCATGACACATCGCCAAGAGTCTGGTTACGCGCCTTTCCGCGCGGAGGCTTGCAGCCGCGAAGTTGCGGCGCGCTGGTGCACTCTCGCCGAACAGCGGCTGGAACATCTCTCCGAGATGTTCGAGACCGGACGCTGGCGCCGCTATCACTCCGAACTCGCCTTTCTCGAAAACATCCAGGAAGCCAAACGCGCCGTCCAGACCTGGCGCGCCATCGCCACGGGCGGGGACGTCGCCGCGGCAGCCGCGAGCGTCACCTCCGCATTCGGCTGGTCGCCGGCGACGATGCCTCGCGTGTTTCCGCGCGAGCAGCAGGTGCAGACCGTGCAGCCCAAGGCCTTGCAGCCCAAGACCTTGCAGCCAAAGGCCGTCCACATTACCGCCGAGACCGCCTTGCCGGTCAGGCTCGATCCCAAGCCGGATGTTCTCGCCGAAGTCCCCGAAGCCCCGCTCGTGCCGCTGGCTGCGCCCGAGGCGATAGCCTCGTTCACCGCGCCGTTCGAGATGCCGCCGCTCAGGGCTCCCGCTGCGAGGGCGGCGTCAACCGCGTCCGCTGTGAGGCCGCCGGTCGCCGCGCCCGCTGCACTGGCCCCGCGCACCGCACCTGCCGTGAGGCCACCGGTCGCCGCGCCTGCCGCGATGGCGCCATTCACAGCGCCCGCTGTGAAGCCGCCGGTCGCGACGCCTGCCGCAATGGCAACGCTCCTGCCACAGTTCGCTCCGCCGGCCGCGGAAATCGTCGCAGCCCCCGAGCGCGTCGTCGAATTTACCCTCAGCCTCGACGGCATCGAAGCGAAGTACCCGCTGCTGCGAAACGCGTTCTAAGGGACGTTCGAAGATCAGCCGCGTCCTGGTCCGTCATCCTGAGGCGCGAGCTCCGCGGTGCGGAGCACCGCGGAGCGAGCCTCGGAGGATGAACGGCCCAACTGTCTGCCAAGCCAACGCTTACGCCTTCGGCCTCGGCGCTCCCGCGCGCCGCCGCGCAAGCTGCCTCACCGACTTCCAATCCGATCGAATGAGCGCTTCCTTCTTGGCACGGCTCCATCCTTTGAGCTGTCGCTCAGCCGCAATGCCATCAATGATGCGATCGAAATATTCCGACCACACCAGAGCCACCGGGCGCCTCGAATAGGTATATCCTGGATAGGCGCCGGCATTGTGCTCATCGACCCGCTTGGACGTGTCCTCGCCAGTTGCGCTCCCGATGTAGAAAGAACCATCCGCGCAGCGCAGCATGTAGACATAGATGCCCACAACATCATCCTTCGAGGCTCCCGGCACAGTGCTCCGCACTGCGCCGCTCGCACCTCAGGATGACGGCAGTGTCTTGGTTGTCAAGTTTTGATGAAACAACCTCAGGCAGATCCCCGTCATCCTGAGGTGCGAGTTTCGCGGTGCAGAGCACCGCGGAGCGAGCCTCGAAGGATGAACGGCCCGGCTGCCAACCGCGCACCTACCGCCGCACCGCATTCCCGCCAACCATGACCTGCGCAAAGCGCTGCGCGCCGTCCGCCGACAGGTCCGCCGTCACCGCGCGGGCGTGGTCGAGGCCGACCACGGCGCCGCGCGGGGTTTCCGAGATCATGTTGTTGTTGACGAGCGCGGTGCCGGCGCCGGGCACCACGGAGACGCCGACGCCGGCCAGCGCCTTGCGGATCACATTGCCCGTGATCGCGACGTCGCGCAGATATTTGCCCCAGCCGGCGACGATGCCGTAGGACGGCGCGTTCTCGATCACATTGCCGGTCACCGAGGTGTCCGCCTCGATGTAGATGCCGACGCCGGCATCGTCGTCCGGCGCGGTGCCGATGGGGCGCTTCGGAATCAGATTGCGAATGATGTTGCCCTGGACCACCGCGATGCGGCCGCCCTCGTTGAAATTGCAGACGGAGACGCCGACCGCGGCGCCATCGACTGTGTTGTTGGCGATCACGGCGGCTTCGAACGCGAACTCGGAATACAGCGCGACCTCGCGCACGTCGCTGACGCTGTTGCCTGTTATGTGGATGTTCGAAGCCGAGTTGCCGCGCACTGCGGAATAGTCGCAGTTCCTGATGCGGTTGCCGCGCACGATCACGTTGCCGGCGCGGAAGGCGTTGATGGCGTTGCCGTACTGGCCGGAGCCGCCGGGGCCTGCCTTGATGTTCTCGATGCGATTGTCCGCCACCAGCGTGCCGTCGTCGCCGATCGCCGTGCGCAGGATCTCGATGCCGTTGTCATTGGTGCCGAGAATCGTGTTGCGGGACACGCTGAGCCCTCTGGCATCGAACGAGACCACAGCCGTGACCGCAATATTCGTGAAGATGTTGCCCGAGATGTCGCCCGTGACCTGCTCCAGCCAGATGCCGCTGCCGCCGGAGTCCGTGATCTCGCAATCGGTGATGCGCACATCGCGCCCGCCGAGCACATGGATCAGCCCGCGCCGCGTCGGCAGCGCAATGCCGCCGCCGTCGAAGGTGATGCCGGTGAGACCGATCGCATCGGAGCCATCGCTCTGGATCGCCGAGGCGCCGCCGGTGAAGACGAGTTTGGTCGCGCTGCGCACGCCGATCAGTTGCGCGCCATTCGGCAGCCGCAGCAATCCGCTGCGGTAGACGCCGGGCGGCAAGGCGAGCGGCATTTGCACCCGGGCGGCCTCGTCGATCGCGCGCTGCAGCGCGCGCGTCTGGTCCTCGCTGCTGCCGGGCCGCACGCCATATTGCGTGGCATCGCGGCCGAGCAGCGACGTCAGCGGCGCCGCGCGTGCGGCGTCGGCCGGCATGGCCAGCGCGCCGGCGATGCCAGCGGTCGAAGCCCCGATGAGGTGACGGCGATTGAGGTCCATGACGCGTCCTCCGGCGGACGCGGGGGTCCGCAGCGGATTAGGTAGCGCAGGGCGGCAGGGGTCGTGAGGATTGTTCGCGGTAGGGTTAAATGTTTACCGCAAGGACGGTGCAGTAGGGTGGGCAAAGCGCAAGCGTGCCCACGTTATCGCAGATCGGAACAAGATGGTGGGCACGGCGCAAGTGCGCCTTTGCCCACCCTACGAGGCCGGTGTGTTCCGCGTCTTCCTTGCCAACGCCACCATCTCCATCAGCATCGCTTCCCCCGCATCCACCAGCTCGTCCAGCGTGATGCGCGGCGCCCCCTTGCGCCGCACCGCGCCGCTGCGCGCGAGCAGGGGAATGTGGATGAACGCCGCCAACTTTGGCCCGCCCGCCCTGACGTTCTCGATCGCGCGCCAGCTCAGATAGTTGCAGAGATAGGCGCCGGCATCGCGCGAGGCGCGCGCGTCGATGCCGGAGAGGCGCGCGGCGCGCAGCAGCCGTGCCGTGTGCGGGCCGAACATCATCGCGTCGGCATGGCCGGCGATGCCGCGCTTGCTGGAGCGGGTGTTGGCCGCATCGGGCCAGAGCATGGTGACCGCGTTGCGTGCGCGGGTCTCGATGCGCAGATATGGCGTGCGCGCGGCGAGGCCGAACATAAGCAGTGCGTCAGGCTTTTGCGCAGCGAGCACGTCAGGCAATTGCCGGTCGACGGCAGCATAGGTGACCGGGAAGATGTGGCTCGTGATCGCGACATTATCGAGCGCCGGACGGCGCAGTTGGGCCAGCCGTGCCACCAGCGGCTGGGTCGGATTATAGGGCGCGCCGGGGAACGGACCAAAACCGGTGAGGAGAATGCGGAGCTTGTCGCTCATTGCAGCAACTCCAGGATCTGCTCGGCGGCGAGCGCCGGCGTGAGATGGCCATCGGCGACTTCTGTCTCGATCTTGCGGACCTTGGTCCGCACCGAGGCCTCGGTACGCAGCCGTGCTAGCATGCGCTGCTCCAGCATCGACCACATCCACTTCACCTGCTGCTCGCGCCGCCGCGCGGCGAAATCGCCGGACGCATTCATCGCCTTGCGGTGATCCAGAACCTTCTGCCACAACTCGGCGATGCCGGTGCCGGCCAACGCCGAATAGGTGACAACGGGTGGATGCCAATGCTCGGATCGCGGCGCCAAAATATGCAGCGCGCCGCGATAGTCGGCAGCGGTGATGTTGGCGCGCTTGAGGTTGTCGCCGTCGGCCTTGTTGATCGCGATCATGTCGGCGAGCTCGACCAGGCCCTTCTTGATGCCCTGCAGCTCGTCGCCGCCGCCCGGCAGCATAAGAGCGAGGAAGAAATCGGTCATGTCGCAGACAGCAGTCTCGGACTGGCCGATACCGACCGTCTCGACCAGCACGACGCCGAAGCCGGCCGCCTCGCACAAGAGCATCGCCTCGCGCGTCTTGGCGGCGACGCCGCCGAGCGTGCCCGAGGACGGCGAGGGGCGGATGAAGGCGTCGGCGGAGGCCGACAACCGCGCCATCCTGGTCTTGTCGCCGAGGATCGAGCCACCGCTGCGCGCCGAGGACGGATCGACCGCGAGCACCGCGACCTTGTGGCCCTGCTCGATCAGATAGGTCCCGAGCGCATCGATGGTGGTGGATTTGCCGACGCCAGGCGAGCCGGTGATGCCGACACGAAACGCCTTGCCGGTGTCGGGAAGCAGCTTCTGCACCAGCTCCCGCGCCAGCGCCTGATGGTCGGCGCGACGGCTCTCCACCAGCGTGATGGCCCGCGCGAGCGCCGCGCGGCTGCCGGCGCGCAGGTCGCGGGCGAGGGTTTTGATGTCCAGCGAGGCCTTCTTCTCAGTCATGCCCTGCTTTACAACGCCGAGGGAGGGCAGGCGAGGGCCGCCCGCCCGATATCACCGGGTCGTTGCCATGGCCGTCTGCGCCGGCTTCACCTTCCGCCACACCCACACCATCACCGGCCAGAGCAGGGCGCCGATCGCCATCGCGGCGAGGATGGCGGCGACGGGCCGCTCGAAGAACGGCAGGATGCTGCCGTCGGACTTGATCAGCGAAGTGACGAAGGCCTGCTCGACCATGGTGCCCATGACGATGCCGAGCACCATCGCGGCGACGGGATAGCCGTTGGCTTCCATGACGTAGCCGATCACGCCGAAGGCGGCGACGGTGACAACGCCGAACATGTTGTTGCCGATCGCGAACGAGCCGACCGCGCAGCACAGCATGATGATCGGCATCACGGTCGAGCGTGGCGCCAGCAGGATGTAGGCTGCGACGCGGATCATGGCGATGCCGAGCGGGATCATCAGGATGTTGGCGATGATGAACATCAGATAGATCGCGTACATGCTCGACGCCTTCTCGGTGAACAGCGTCGGGCCGGGATTGAGGCCCTTCATGTAGAGCACGCCGATCGCGATCGCGGCGATGGTGTCGCCGGGGATGCCGAACAGCAGCGAGGGCACCCACCCCGAGGCGATGCTGGCATTGTTGCTGGCGCCGGCCTCGACCAGGCCCTCGACATGGCCGGTGCCGAACTTTTCCTTCTCCTTGGAGAAGCGCTTCGACATCGCGTAGGAGACCCACGCCGCCATGTCGGCGCCGGCGCCGGGCAGCACGCCGATGATGATGCCGACGATGTTCCCGCGCGTCATCTGCCAATGGTATTTCCGGGTCAGCTTCCACTGGCCGGCCATGATGCTTCCGAATTTTCGGCGCGGCAGCGGCGGCGGCTCGGGGGTCAGCATCGCACGCATCACCTGCGCCACCGCGAACACGCCGACGAGGGCCGGGATCGGCTCGATGCCGCCGAACAGGTCGGTGATGCCGAAGGTGAAGCGCGGGATGCCGCCGGGATTCTCGATGCCGATGCACGAGACGAGCAGACCAAGGAACATGCCGGCGATCGCCTTCACCGGCGAGGAGCGTGCCACCAGCGTGGCGCACATCAGTCCGAGCAGCGCGAGCCAGAAATATTCGAAGGTCGAGAACGACAGCGCGATCTCGGCGAGCGGCGGCGCCAGGATCATCAGCGACAGCACGCCGGCGATACCGCCGACGGCGGAGAACCAGACGCCGGCACCGAGCGCGAGCTCGGCCTGGCCCTTGCGCGTCATGGCATAGGCTTCGTCCGCGTAAGCCGCGGAGGCGGGCGTGCCGGGAATGCGCAAGAGCGCGCCGGGAATGTCGCCGGAGAAGATCGCCATCGAGGACGCCGCCACGATGGTCGCGATCGCCGCGATCGGCGACAGGTAGAAGGTGACGGGGACGAGCAGGGCGGTCGCCATGGTCGCCGACAGGCCTGGCAGCGAGCCGATGACGAGGCCGTACACGGAGGCCGCGAACATCGCGATGATGACCTCCCAGGTGGAGATCAGCGCGAAGGCATCAATCAGGGTCTTGAGCATGGGATTACCAGGGCGTCGGCAACAGGCCGGCGGGCAGCGGCACGCGCAACAGTTTGCCGAAGATGAGGTGGATGGCGAAGGGCGACAGCGCGGCGAGCGGCAGCGCCAGCTTCCACTTGGCGCCGAGCGCCGTCGAGGTGACGTAGACCATGATCGCCGCGGTGATGATGAAGCCGAGCCGGTCGGCGGCAAAGACGTAGAACAGCAGCAGCGCCGGCGGCAGCAAGGCGCGCAGGCCGTAGAACCTGCCCTGCGGCGGCGGGGCAGCTGCCTGGCCGTCCTCCATCGGGATCAGCTCTTCCTCCTCCTCGAAGGAGTGGCCAATGCCGAACACGATCGCGAGCCCGCATAGCGCAAGGCCCGTACCGATCACGAGCGGAAACACGTTGGGGCCGACCGGCTGCCCCGGCACCGGCGGCAGGATGTAGCCGCCATAGGCGGCAGCCGCGCCGAGCACGACGAGAAACGATCCCGTGACGGAGTCGGGAAGACGCATGAGAGGGGTCCTGTGGGCTTTCTTCTCCCTCTCCCCGTTCTTACGGGGAGAGGGTCGGGGTGAGGGGACTTTCCGCGCAGACGGTGAGAGTTGGATTCGCGGAGATCCCCCTCATCCGAACGTCACGCCTTGCTCAGCCCCGCGGCCTTCATCGCCTCGCCCATCTGGGCATCGCCCTTGTCCATGAAGCCGGCGAAATGGGCCGCGTCGCCCCAGACGGTGCCGAAGCCGCGATTGCTCATGAAGTCCTTGAACTCGGCGGAGTCGTAGACCTTCTTCAGCGCCGCGGTGAGCTTGGTGGCGATCTCCGGCGGCAGGTTCTTCGGTGCGCCGATGCCGCGCCAGGCGCCGGTCGCGTAGTCGATGCCCATCGCCTCCTTCAGCGTCGGCACGTCCTTGAAGATCGGGTTGCGCGCCGGCGCCATGATGGCAAGGCTCCTCGCCTTGCCGGCCTCGATGATCGCGCGCGCCTCCGGCACCGAGCAGGTGGTGAGGTCGAGGCCGCCGGCAGCGAGATCCTGCATCGCAGGGGCCGCGCCGTTCGAGGGCACCCAGGCGACCTGGTTGGCCGGCAGGCCCATGGCCTGCATCCAGCCGACGAGCGCCAGGTGCCAGATGCCGCCCTGACCGGTGCCCGAGGCCTTGAACTTGCCGGGAGGCGCCGCCTTGATCGCTTCGGCGAGCTCCTTCACCGTCTTGTAGGGCGAGGAGGAGGAGACCTGGATGCCCGGCGGATCCTCGTTCATCAGCGCCAGCGGGGTGTAGCTCTTCGGCGTCAGCTCGGTGAGGCCCTGCCAATGCATCATCGAAATCTCGACCGTGAGCATGCCGATGGTGTAGCCGTCGGGCTGCGCGGTCGCGATCGCGCTATGGCCGACCACGCCGGAGCCGCCGGTGCGGTTGACCACGTTGAAGGGCTGGCCGAGATCCTTTTCCAGCAGTGCTGCGACAATGCGCGCCGTCGCATCGGTACCGCCACCGGCGCCCCAGGGCACGATCACGGTGACCGGCCGGGCCGGATAGGCCTGCGCGAGTGCGGGCTTGAACCCGAATGCAGCGGATGCCGCAACGGCGGCGGTCGAAGCCGCAAACGTGCGGCGCGAAATCTTGGACATGAATGCCTCCCAGCGGCGCCCGTAACACCGGGCGCTCTTGTCAATGGCGGCATTCTAGTCGGCTTTGCAGCGAGGCTGCAAGGTAGCGCTACCAGTGAGACCAATGCGCTGTGCGAAACCCGGATACCCACCGGCTGAGCAGTCGGAAATCGGGTGGGTTTACCCACGCGGATCGCGATCAATGGGCGCATCGCCGAAGCCAAGGGCAACCCCGATGACCCAAGCCTATTACAGCGCCGTGCTGGACCATCCACTGGACACCGTCTGGTCGCTGATCCGCGATTTCAACAACTATCCCGCTTATATCGACGGGGTGAGCGAGAGCGTGATCGAAGACGACAAGCGCGGCGACGAAGTCGGCGCCATCAGACGCTTCTGTTATCTTGGAAACTGGATTCGCCAGCGCCTGGTCGAACACTCGGACCGGCAGCACATCCTGACCTATGCCGGTCTCGAAGCGCTGCCATATCCGCAAGATGACGGAAGCCAGAGCGCAGCGCCGACGCGCTACCAGGGCACGATGCACCTGCGCCCGGTCATCGACGGCGACCGCACCCTCATCGAATGGTCGGTCGCCCTCGATACCGAACCTACGGACGCCGATCGCTGGCAGGCCCTGTTTGCCTCCTGGATCCCTGATTGGACGGATTCACTCGCGCGGACACTGGCTCGGGTGCGTCCGCAACACGATTAGCGCCCGCTCACTGCGCCTCCGCGTCACCTTTGGGTCGCGCGCCGCCGAAGACGCGCGCGCCTTCCGCGGTGAGGTAAGGCTTCAGCGTCTCCCAGGGCACGAACGCGACATATTCGCCCTCGGCATAGGGGCCGACCGCATAGGGCGGATAGTGGAAGGTGAGCCCGGAGCTCATGTCCGCCTCGGTCGGCGGGGCGAGCGTCACCGCACCGATCTTGAGCAGGGTCGGCTCGATGCCCTTGAACCATTCGTCGGTCGCGGTCTCGCTGGTGTCGCGCTTCTTCTTCTCAGCCTTGAGCGAGGCAATCACGGCCTTGACCATCGCCTTCATGGTGGGACCGCCATCGGCGGTCTCGGTGAAGAACGGGCGGATCGAGATGCGCTTGTTCGCCGTCCTGTCCCACAGGATCGTGTTCACGTCCGAATTGGGGTGGGCGCCGTGGGTGTCCATGTAGTCGTTGCGCAGGATGCTGACATAGCGGTCGGCCACGACGGAACGGATGCTGTATTTGCGCTCAAAGTCCCAGCCGCCGTTCTTGAAGAACTGTGGATCCTCCTTGCGCGATGCCGCAGCTTCCGCTGCGTTCTTGTCGAGCCACTTCTCGCCCTCGGTCAGGCAGTCCGCAGCCAGCGCCGCATCCGCCTTGATCCCGTCATCGAGGAAGATGCGCGCCTCGATGCTCTTGTTCTTCAGGACGGCATCGGGCTTGGGGGCGGCGGCGAGGGCGGAAAACGCGCATGTTGCGCTCAGCGCCAGGGCGACGCTCAAACCGGTCATGAACTTCAAGGATGGTGCTCCTGCGTGAGCGTCAGAATATTTCGAAAATGTCGCCCGCAATGTGCTCCACAAAGCGAGGTGAAATGGAGTGCCGGACGGTCGCCTGCGTCTGCAAGCCAGTCGCATCTTCGATGATCTGCTCGACATCGATCAAATTGAGCAGCGAGAAGGATGTCTCCGGTTCGACCTCGACAAGGACGTCGATGTCATTGTCCGGGCGGTAATCCTCATTGGCGCGTAAACCCAATACGGCAAGCTTTGACACGCCCTTGCCTTTGATGGCATCGGCGTTCTTGCGTATCGCAGCGACGATCTCGTCACGTGTCATGATACAATCTGGCCGGTTACGCGGCCAGTCTAGCATTTACTCCGCCGCCTCGCTATGCCCGAGCCGCGCATTCAGCTTGCGGATCAGCTCCTCGGCCGCATCCGCGATCACGGTGCCGGGTGGGAAGATGGCCTCGGCGCCGGCCGCGTAGAGCGCGTCGTAATCCTGCGGCGGCACCACGCCGCCGACGATGATCATGATGTCGTCGCGGCCCTGCTTCTTCAGCGCGGCTTTCAGCTCGGGCACGGCCGTGAGGTGGGCGGCGGCCAGCGAAGAGACGCCGAGGATGTGCACGTCGTTCTCGACCGCCTGGCGCGCGGCTTCATCGGCTGTCGCGAACAGCGGCCCGATGTCGACGTCGAAGCCGATATCGGCAAACGCCGACGCAATCACCTTCTGGCCGCGGTCATGGCCGTCCTGGCCGATCTTGGCGACGAGGATGCGGGGGCGGCGGCCCTCCGCCTCCTCGAACGCGTCGATCAGCGCCTGAACCTTCTCGACCTGGTTGCCCATGCTGGACGCCTCTCGCTTGTAGACGCCGGTGATGGATTTTATTTCGGCGCGGTGGCGGCCGAACACTTTTTCCATTGCGTCAGAGATTTCACCGACGGTCGCCTTTGCCCGGGCCGCGTCGATGGCGAGCGCGAGCAGATTGCCGTTGCCTTCGCCGGCCGACCGCGTCAGCGCGGCGAGCGCGGCTTCGACGTCCTTCTGGTTGCGCTCGGACTTCAGCCGCGTCAGCTTGTCGATCTGCAAGCGCCGGACATTGGTGTTGTCGACCTTCAGGATCTCGATCCTGTCCTCGTCGGTCGGCTTGTACTTGTTGACGCCGATCACCGCCTGCTTGCCGGCATCGATCCGGGCCTGGGTCTTGGCCGAGGCCTCCTCGATGCGCAGTTTCGGCACGCCGGCTTCGATGGCTTTCGCCATGCCGCCGAGCTCCTCGACCTCCTGGATGTGGCTCCAGGCCTTTGCGGCGAGATCGCGCGTGAGGCGTTCGACATAATAGGAGCCGCCCCAGGGATCGATGATCCGCGTGGTGCCGCTCTCTTGCTGCAGGAACAGCTGGGTGTTGCGGGCGATCCGCGCCGAGAAATCCGTCGGTAAGGCCAGCGCCTCGTCGAGCGCGTTGGTGTGCAGCGACTGGGTGTGGCCTTGCGTCGCCGCCATCGCCTCCACCGTCGTGCGCATCACGTTGTTGAAGACGTCCTGCGCGGTCAGCGACCAGCCCGAGGTCTGGCTGTGCGTGCGCAGCGACAGCGAGCGCGGGTCCTTCGGATTGAACGGCTTGAGCAGCTTCGCCCAGAGCAGGCGTGCGGCACGCAGCTTGGCGACTTCCATGAAGAAGTTCATGCCGATCGCCCAGAAGAACGACAGCCGCGGCGCGAAGCGGTCGACATCGAGGCCTGCGGCAAGGCCGGCACGCAGATATTCGACGCCGTCGGCGAGCGTATAGGCGAGCTCGAGATCCTGCGTCGCGCCGGCCTCCTGCATGTGGTAGCCGGAAATCGAGATCGAATTGTATTTTGGCATCCTCGTGGAGGTGTAGGCGAAGATGTCCGAGATGATCCGCATCGAGGGCGCAGGTGGATAGATGTAGGTGTTGCGCACCATGAACTCTTTCAGAATGTCGTTCTGAATCGTCCCTGAGAGCTTCTCCGGCGGCACGCCCTGTTCCTCGGCGGCGGCGACGTAGAGCGCGAGGATCGGCAGCACCGCGCCGTTCAT
Organism: Bradyrhizobium huanghuaihaiense; assembly: GCF_007830635.1. GTDB lineage: Bacteria > Pseudomonadota > Alphaproteobacteria > Rhizobiales > Xanthobacteraceae > Bradyrhizobium > Bradyrhizobium huanghuaihaiense. The sequence goes on from NZ_VLLA01000002.1 coordinate 382,399, forward strand.
GGTCATGGACACGCTCATCTGGTCGAGCGGAATCCCCGCAAACAGCGTGCGCATGTCATAGATGGAATCGATGGCAACCCCGGCCATGCCGACGTCGCCGCCGACGCGCGGATGGTCGCTGTCATAGCCACGATGGGTGGCGAGATCGAAGGCGACGGAGAGGCCCTTCTGGCCTGCCGCGAGGTTGCGGCGGTAGAACGCGTTGGAATCCTCAGCCGTGGAGAATCCGGCATATTGCCTGACGGTCCAGGGCTGGTTGACATACATGGTCGGGTAGGGGCCGCGCAGATAGGGCGCGATGCCCGGATAGGTCTCGAGGAAGTCGAGCCCGGCGAGATCCGCCTCGCCATAGGCGGGCTTCACCAGGATGCCCTCGGGCGTCAGCCAAGGCTCGGCGCTGCCGGCCGGCGCGGCGGTGGCGCTACGCTCGAAGGCAACATTTGCGAAATTGGGAATGCGGCTCATGGCTTCAACCATATCATAGGCGCTCAATCATGATCCGGATGCTGATGGCTGACGATGGTTGCCATCTTCTCCGGTCCGTAATTCTGCTGCGTGGTCTGGCTCGGCAGATTGGCGATGCCGACCACCCAGCCGAGGCGGGATTCGGTGCCATATTGCCGTGTCGGCACCACGTGGTCCGGCCGGTCGAAGGCGCCGGTCATGATCTCGATGCGAGGACCGTCGATGCGGCGGAAGCTCAGGGGCGTGCCGCAGGCGGCGCAGAAATCGCGCATCGCGATCGACGAGGATTGGAACGCCGATGGCGTGCCCTTGGTCCAGGCAAAGTCCGTCTTCTCGATGTCGGCGAAGGAGGCAAACGGCGCGCCGCTGGCCTTCTGGCACATCCGGCAGTGGCAGATCGAAATCTTGTTCGGCGACGCCGTCAGCGCAAAGCGCACCGCGCCGCATTGGCAGCCACCGGTAAGAACGGGTTTGCTGGTCTCGGTCATGCCATTTCCATCCGTCGATAGGCGTCCTGCAACGTGGCAACCGCATCACCCCCGGCGAAGACAAAACCCGTGACGCCGGCGGCCCGTAAGCCCGCCTCGGCCTCAGTCGGGCGGCCTGCCAGATAGATATGTCGCCCGCCGGCCGATTGCAGGGCCTTCGCCGCAGCTTCGGCGTGTTCCGCATAGACCTTGTCGCTGGAACAAAGGCAGGCAAGCGCAGCGCCGGAGGCCTTGAAGGCGGCGGCCAGCTTGGCCGGATCGGCAAAACCCTCGCTCTCGACGGCCTGGATGCCGCCGGCCTCGAAGAAGCTTTTCGCAAAGGTCGCGCGCGCCGTGAAATCGGCGGGCGTGCCGAGATTGGCCAAGAACACCTTTGGCCGCGCCCCGTGCGCCTTCAGTGCCGCATCGGATTTGTCGCGCAGCGCCTCGAACGGCTCCGCCAACCGGATCGGCGGTAGCGCCTCGAACTTGTATTTCTGTTCCCCGTAAGGCGCGAGCGCGACAGGCGTTGCCTTCAGCACAGCGGTTTCGCTCTCCTGCAAGTTCGGAAACTCGCTGGCGCCGGTCAGAACGTCGCGCCGCTTTGCGATGTTGGCATCGCGCGCCTTTCGCGCGGCCGCGACCTTGCTCTGGAACAGGCCCTGCTGGAGCGCTGCGAAGGCGCCACCGGCGCTCTCGCTCTCCTGGAACAGCGCCCAGGCCGCTTCGCACAGTTGCGCGGTCAGCGTCTCGATGCCGCCGGCGCCAGCCGCGGGATCGCTGACCTTGGCGAGATTGCTCTCCTCCAGCAGCAGGAGTTGCGTGTTGCGTGCCACGCGCCGCGCGAACGGATCGGGCAGTCCGAGTGCCAGCGTATGCGGCTGCACGGTGATGGCATTGGCACCGGCGAGTCCCGCCGCGAACGTCGCCATGGTCGCGCGCAGCATGTTCACGTAAGGGTCGCGCTGCGTCAGCATGCGCCAGGCCGTATCGGCTGCAATGAACAGCGGCTTTGGCGTCAGCCCGCAAGCGGTCTCGATGCGCGCCCACAACAGCCGCAGCGCGCGGAATTTAGACATGGTCAGGAACTGGTCTGCATCCGCGGCAAGCCGCGCATAGATCATGCCCTGCGCCTGCTCCAGCGGGACACCGGCACCCTCGATCGCGCGCAGATAGGCGACGCCGCAGGCGAGCACGAAGGCGAGCTCCTGCACTTCCGATCCGCCGGCATCGTGGATCACGCGTCCGTCGGCGGAGGCAAACGGCCCCTTGAAGCCGAGCGCGGCCAGACCCTTGATGGCGCCGGTGACGGCGGGGACGATCTCCTCCCACGTATAAGGGCTGTGGCCCCACACCGCGCCCGCCGCGAGCGGATCGAGCCCGAACCGGATGTTGCAGGCCGCGGGATCGAGGCCGTTGCTCTTCACATATTCCGCGACATGGATCGCGGCCATCCGCGATTGCGGACCGATCTCGAGGTCGATCCCGATTCCGGCGTCGAGATGAATGTCCTTCAGGACCTTTGCGACCGCATCAGCCGTAGGTTCCAGGCCAAAACCGCGAGCGCCGTTGGCGCCGGCGAACACCAGCGCGAGCCCCGTCGCGCCGTTCTCCAGATCCTGCAAGGCCTGCGCATTCGCGAGTGCCGCATCGGGATGGTCGATCCGCTGCACGATCTGCCACGGTGCCGCCGCCGGCCGGCCCACCACGGGCGCCACGCCCCTGGCGCGCGGATAGAGCGGATCGATCTTCAGGCCATCATAAGTCTTGCCGACCAGCTTCTCGAACGGCGCGCCCTTCAGCACGCCGTCGACCAGCTTGCGCCAGTCTTCGACGGTGGCCTTGGGAAAATCCGCCGCCAGCGGCAGGTCGTCAGTCACGGAGGTCATGCGGCGAGGGGCTCCCGAAAATCTTGTTATTCGCAGGCGAAATTGCCACGGCGGACCGTCCCTGCAAACGGTTGTTTTTGGTTAACCGGTATCCGGAAGCCGCTCAATGCCTTGCGTCGAGACGCTGGCAAGCCCGTCACGCACACGAATGCCCGAGATCACGCGGTCCGGCGCGATTTCGGCCAGCGGCACCAGCACGAAGGCACGCTCGAACAGGCGCGGATGCGGCAGCGTCAGGTCGGGCTTCTGCAAGGACACATCGTCGTAGGCGATCATGTCGAGATCGAGCGTGCGCGGGCCCCAGCGCCGCTCCTTGTCCCGCGTGCGGCCGAATTTCTGCTCGACCTTTTGCAGCACGAACAGCAGCGCATGCGGATCGAGGCTGGTCTCGATCTCGACGCAGGCATTGATGAAGGGGGCCTGGTCCTCGTCGCCCCAGGGCGGCGTCGCATAGTCCGAGGAGCGCGCGATCAGTGCGGCCTGCGCCATGCCGCAGATGTGCGAGATCGCCTTTTTGAATGTCGCGCGGACATCGCCGACATTGCCGCCAAGTGCGATCAGCACGCTTGCCATTATGGATGCCGCGAGCGCGTCAGCATGATGCCGACGTCGTCGAAGATCGCCGCGATCGGCGCGTGCGGCTTGTGCACGGTGATCTTCACCGCACGGATGCGCGGGAAGTGCGACAGGATGGCATCCGCAACCGCGCCGGCCGCGCCTTCCAGCAGCTTGTAATTGGTGTTCTTGAACGCCGCCGTCGTGGTCGACACGACTTCGGCGTAGGACACCGTGTCGGCGAGCCGGTCGGTGCGCGCGGGCTCCGACAGGTCGGTGTAGAGCTCGAGGTCGATCACGAAACGCTGGCCGACTTCGGTTTCGTGATCCATCACGCCATGGCGCGCATGGATCGACAGGCCGGTCACGAAGATCGTATCGGTCATTGCTTGCTCTCGATTGCGTGTGCCACCCGCAGGGCCTGCAAGGTCTCGGCGACGTCATGGGTCCGGATGATCCTGGCGCCGCGCTGCGCGGCAATCAGGTGCGCGGCGATCGAGCCGGCGAGGCGCTCCGATGGCTCCGACGGCGACACCGAGGCGATGAAGCGCTTTCGCGAGGCACCGACGAGGATCGGCAGGCCGAATATGTCGAGTTCGCGCAGCCGGGCGAGCGCGATCATACTCTGCTCGGCGGTCTTGCCGAAGCCGATGCCGGGATCAAGCACGATGCTCTCGCGCGCGATGCCGGCCTTCGCGGCGATATCCAGCGAGCGCAGGAAGAATGCTTTCATCTCCGCGACGATGTCGATGGCGGGATCGACGCTGTCGCGGTTGTGCATGACGATGACGGGGACGCCTTTTGCGGCGATCAGCGGCGCCATGTCGGCGTCGCGTTGCAGGCCCCAGACGTCGTTGGCGATCACCGCGCCCTGGTCGAGCGCGAATTTCACCACCTCCGCCTTCATGCTGTCGATCGACACGGGCACGCCGAGCGCGACGACGCCTGCCAGCACTGGTTTCAGCCGGGCAAGCTCGTCCTCGGCGGTGACGGCCTTGGCGCCGGTGTAGGGCCGGGTGGATTCGGCGCCGATGTCGATGATGTCGACGCCAGCCTCGATCATCGCCCGCGCTCGCTTCAACGCCTGCTCAGGTGCGATGAACTGGCCGCCGTCGGAGAACGAATCCGGCGTGACGTTGAGCACGCCCATCACCGCCGGGATCGGCCGGCCCACGAGCGTCCGCAGCGCATCAAGCCCGGCCGAGCCGGCCGGCGGGACGGATGGGGAGGGCGAGGCATTCATGCGCGTGGCATTGCGCTGTCGGGAGGGGGGAGTCAAGATGTTGTGGCATTCTCGCGCATCACTCCCGCTGTCGTCCCGGCGAAGGCCGGGACCCATACCGCGGAATCTATCGATTGCGGAAGGGTCGGAGTACCGAACGACTAGTCTTCGCCAAACCACTCCCTGTGGTTATGGGTCCCGGCCTTCGCCGGGACGACACCGAGAAGGTCGCGCGAGAATCCGTCTGCGGAGAGCGCGACCTTAATAAGTGATCTTCGGCGGCAGCTTCTTGGCCTTGGCGATGATGTCGCCGACCGACTTCTCCGACGGCAGGATGCGGACCAGCTTCTTCTTCTCGTTGGCCTCGCGCATGCTCTGGGCGAGCCTCGCCGGATTTCGATAGGAGAGCTCGCGCACGGTGGTGACGCCGGCGGCGCGGACCAGGCCGACCTTGGCCCGGCCCATGCCGGGGATGCGCATGTAGTCGGAGACGTTGGCCCATTCCAGCAGCAGCTGCTCGCTGATGCCGGTCTTGGCGGACAGCGCCTTGCGGCCCTTCACGGTCGAGGCGGCCTCGAGCAACGCGGCGGTGGTGCGGATGCCCTGCGCCTTCAGCTTGTTGGCGGCAAAGGAGGGCAGGCCCTCAATCTCGGAGATCGGATATGTCATGATACTCGATATGAAAAGCGTCGCTCAGGCGAACTGGCTGAGGCCCGGCGTCCCCGCGATGATCTTGCCCATCTGATCCGCTCCGATTTTGTCTCGGCCGTAGCGGAAAAGTTCACGGGCAATGGTCTGAATCTCGGACATGCCGAGGCCCAGCCCCATCAGGCGCGTGCCCACAGCCATCAAGCCGCCGCCCATCAGCCGCGACAGTCCGCCGCCGCTTCTGGACGCCTCGATCGCCGCTTCCGCTCCGGGAATCTGATTGATCAGGGCTTCGACGTTCTCGGAAGGGCCTTCGTTGCGGAGAAAGCCCAGGATAATGCCGACGGTCTTTTCGGCCACAGCACTATCTATGCTGGCGTTCGCCGCCAGCCGTCCGATCAGCTCGTCCATATGGCCTGCCCCTCAGCCGGTTCACATGCCGGAGTATTGTTTTCGAAAATGATCTTGAGCCGGTGCGATGTGAAATACAAGCGATGAACGCGACCAACGTCCGATTCACTCCCGAACGCGCGAAAAGTGTTGCAGCGATGCAAGAGCGGAGATGGAATCAGCAAGAAATTACCGCGGTGCGAACGCCTCGTTCCAACTTTCGGCTGATGTCGCCCGCTTGTTTCCGACAATGTCGCATGCTCAGGCCGCGTTGAACGGTTTTAATCGGCGCGCGACATGCGTTAAACTACGGAACTGGCGCATTTGGGTTTCAATACGCGAAACACGGCAGAGGGATCAGAGAGAATAATGACGGCACAGGACAGCAAGCTCGGCGACACTGACGACAAGATCTTCGTCGGCAAGGGAGACGAGCAGGCATGGCTGACGCTGGCGCTCGCCAATCGCCATGGCCTTGTCACCGGAGCAACCGGAACCGGCAAGACGGTGTCGCTGCAGGTCATGGCGGAAGGATTTGCGCGCGCCGGTGTCCCGGTCTTCGCCGCCGACATCAAGGGTGATCTCTCCGGCATCTCCGAGATCGGTGAGGCCAAGGACTTCATCGTCAAGCGCGCCTCCGAGATGGGGCTGAAATTCCAGCCCGACCAGTTCTCGACGGTGTTCTGGGATGTTTTCGGCGAGCAGGGCCACCCGGTGCGCGCGACCGTCACCGAGATGGGGCCGCTCCTGCTCGCGCGCATGCTCGACCTCAACGATGTGCAGGAAGGCGTGCTCAACGTCGCCTTCCGCGTCGCCGACGACAATGGGCTGACCCTCATCGACATGAAGGATCTGCGCGCGCTGCTCGATGCCATCGTGCCCGATAGCGGGAAGAAGGGAGCGGATGCTGAGGACAGCCCGCTTGCCGACATCAAGAAGGAGGCGCAGGGCTTCGGCAACGTCACGAAGGCCACCGTCGGCACCATCCAGCGCCAGCTCCTGGTGCTGGAGAACCAGGGCGGCACCAAGTTCTTCGGCGAGCCGGCGCTGGCGCTGAAGGATTTCATGAAGACCGATCGCGACGGCCGCGGCGTGGTCAACATCCTGGTCGCCGACAAGCTGCTGCAGAGCCCGCGGCTTTACGCGACATTCCTGCTGTGGATGCTGTCGGAGCTGTTCGAGGAGCTGCCCGAGGCCGGCGACCTGCCGAAGCCCAAGCTGGTGTTCTTCTTCGACGAGGCGCATCTGTTGTTCAACGACGCGCCCAAGGCGCTGATGGACAAGATCGAGCAGGTGGTGCGTTTGATCCGCTCCAAGGGCGTCGGCGTCTATTTCGTGACGCAGAACCCGGTCGACGTGCCGGACCGCGTGCTCGGCCAGCTGGGTAACCGCGTGCAGCATGCGCTGCGCGCCTTCACCCCGCGCGACCAGAAGGCGGTCGCGGCGGCGGCCCAGACCTTCCGCCCCAACCCGAAGCTCGACACCGCCAAGGTCATCACGGAGCTCGGCAAGGGCGAGGCGCTGGTGTCCTTCCTCGAAGGCAACGGCACGCCGACCATGGTCGAGCGGGTGATGATCCGGCCGCCGTCGGCCCGGATCGGGTCGATCACGCCGGAGGAGCGCAAGGCGATCATGGATGCAAGCCCGGTGAAGGGCAAATATGACACCGCCGTCGATGCTGAATCCGCCTACGAGATGCTTCAGAAGCGCATCGCCGGCACCGCGGCTACGGCCGACGGTCCGGCCGGCGAAAGCGGCGGCGGCATCCTCGGCCAGATCGGCTCGATCGTCGGCACCATCTTCGGCACCAATGTCAAGCGCGGCCGCCTCTCGACCGGCCAGGTCATTGCGCGGGATGTGACGCGATCGGTGACGAACCAGGTGATTGGCGGGCTGGCCGCCAATGTCGGCAAGTCGGTCGCCGGCCAGCTCGGCGGCTCGATCGGCCGCACCCTGGTCCGCGGTGCGCTCGGCGGGCTGCTGCGGAGATAGGCAGAGCGCCCTCTTGTGGCAATCCGTGTTCGGTCGGCTTGACTTCGGCCTGCATGGTTCGCCCGGCGATGCGAAGCATCGTCCGGGCCCGCTGCGCGGGCTCCTCACCATGAGGGTCTGAGATCTTGCCGCGAAACGAGACCTCATTCTGAGGAGCCCGCCAAAGGCGGCGTCTCGAAGGATGGCCGCGGGGACACGACCCATCACCACCAGCACAATTTCAAGTGAGGGGCTCTCCAAGCCCGCGCCGGTCTGCTACGTGCTATTTGTTGCCGACTGGACATAATGTGACCTCGACCGACCCATTCCCCAAGCCTGATGCGCCGAGACGCCTGTCGCTGCGTGCGCCGCTGGACCTGCTTTTCCTGCTCTGCTGTGTCATTCTGACCGCCGACGTTCTCGTTCCGGAGATCTTCGGCCACGGCAAGACCAAGGACTACGGGCTGTGGTACTGGGCCGGGCAGCAGGTTCTGAACGGCGGGCCGCTCTATCCCGCCGACATCCACTCGTATTTTGAATTCATCTATCCGCCGCTTCCCGCCATCCTGCTCGCGATCCCGAGCTGGTTCGGCAAGATCCCGCTCTACATCGTGCTGTCGATCCTGAATGTGCTGGCGTGGTGGTACACCGGCACATTGTCCAATGCGATGACCGGTTCGGGCCGCACGGCTGGCCCTTGGCTCGAGGCACTGCCGGCTTTCGTTACGGTGACCTTCGTGTTCGACATGTTCGACCTCGGCCAGCCGAACCTTCTGCTGCTGGCGATGATGCTCTACGGTTTCTGGAGCCTGCAGCATCAGCGAGCGTGGCGCGCAGGCTTCATGTTCGCGCTCGCCACCGCCATCAAGGTGTTTCCGATCGCGGTGCTGCCCTATCTGATGTGGCGGAGGAAGTGGGCCGCCGTCGCCGCGACGGTCGCCTTTACCGGCATCCTTCTCTATGTCGTGCCGGCCCCGATCCGCGGTTTCGAGCGCAACGCGGCCGAGCTCAAGACCTGGTATCAAGGCATGGTCGGGTCGAGCTCGGAAAGGGGCTTTGGCCAGCGCGACGAGCAGAACTGGTCGTGGGTCAATCAGTCCCTCATCGCCGTGACGCATCGCCTCGTCCGCCCGATCAACTATAATCAGGAGGATCCGAACAAGCCGCCGCGCACGATGAATGTCATCGACGTTGATTACAAAACGGCGAACTTGATCGTGCTGGCTGTCTCAGTCCTGCTCGGGCTCGGCTTCATTGCGGTCATGCCGCCGCGACGACGGCGAACGGCGCGCTCGGATGCCGAGGAGCTCGGCATCCTGTTCTGCCTGATGACGGTGGCCTCGCCCCTGGCGCGGCAATACTATTTCATGTGGCTGTTCTTCCCGATGACGGTGCTGATGCATCGTGCCGCCTTCGACGAGCGGGCGAATGTGCGGCTGGGAACCTGGCTCGCGCTGGGCGCGGCCGGCACCCTCATGCTGCTGGCGCTGCCGTGGTTTCCCAATGTCATCCAGGCCTGGGGCAACAACCTCGCCGCCACGGCCATTCTTGCCGGGAGCCTCGCATGGCACTTGCGGCATCCGCCGGTTGCCGCTGGCTCCGGGCCTGCGACGGGGCTAAAACCCAACAATCTTGAGAAGCCGTCTTAAGACTCAATAGTCAGGAATCCGACCATGGCCAATGCGCAGCTTCAATCCGTGCTCGACCACATCGACAAGGATTTTGACAACAGCCTGGAGCGTCTGTTCTCGCTGTTGCGGATCAAGTCGATCTCCGCGGATCCGGCCTTTGCGGCCGATTGCAAGGCGGCGGCCGAGCATCTCGCCAAGGATATCGCCAGCCTCGGCGTCGCCACCGAAGTGCGCCCCACTGCCGGCCATCCCGCTATCGTCGGCAAGACCAAGGCGGGCGGACGGCCGCATGTGATCTTCTACGGCCATTACGACGTGCAGCCGGTCGATCCGGAAAATCTCTGGCACCGTCCGCCGTTCGAGCCCGTGGTCACCGACCACGCCGACGGCCGCAAGATCATCGTCGCCCGCGGCGCCGAGGACGACAAGGGCCAGGTCATGACCTTCGTCGAAGCCTGCCGCGCCTGGAAGAAGGTGACGGGCTCGCTGCCGATCGACGTCACCTTCCTGATCGAAGGCGAGGAGGAGGTCGGCTCGAAGAATTTCGTGCCCTTCATCGAGGCCAACAAGGACGAGTTCAAGGCCGACTACGTGCTGGTCTGCGACACCGGCATGTGGGACCGCAACACGCCCGCGATCACGACCTCGCTGCGCGGCCTGCTCTACGAAGAGCTGAAGATCACCGCCGCCAACCGCGATCTGCATTCCGGCGTGTTCGGCGGCAGCGCGATGAATCCGATCCGGGTGCTCACCAAGATTCTCGGCGGCCTGTTCGACGACGACAACCGCATCACCATTCCCGGCTTCTATGACGGGGTGAAGGATCTGCCGCCCGACATCCTGGAGCAGTGGAAGAAGCTCAACCTGACGCCGGAGATGTTCTTGAAGCCGATCGGCCTGTCGATCCCGGCCGGCGAGAAGGGCCGGTTGCTGATCGAGCAGGCCTCCTCGCGTCCGACCTGCGACGTCAACGGCATCTGGGGCGGCTACATCGGCGAGGGCTCCAAGACGGTGATCCCCTCGCATGCATCCGCCAAGGTCTCGTTCCGCCTGGTCGAAGGGCAGGATCCCGCAAAGATCCGCAAGGCCTTCCGCGACTATGTGACGGCGCGCCTTCCCGGCGACTGCAAGGTCGAGTTCGGCGACCACTCCGCCGCGCCCGCGGTCGCGCTCGACTGGAACATGAAGCCGCTCGCCGCCGCCAGCAAGGCGCTGGCGGAGGAATGGGGCAAGGAGACCGTGCTGATGGGCTCCGGCGCCTCGATCCCGATCGTCGCCGACTTCAAGCGTACGCTTGGCCTCGACTCGCTGCTGGTCGGCTTCGGCCTCGACGACGACAACATCCATTCGCCGAACGAGAAGTACGACCTCCGCAGCTTCCAGAAGGGCATCCGCTCCTGGGCCCGGATTCTCGCAGCGCTCGCGGAGGTGAAGTAAGCACGGTGCCGTAGGCACCAGTGCCGTAGGGTGGGCAAAGCGCAGCGTGCCCACCACTTCCCAAATGAGCTGCAAGATCGTGGGCACGGCGCTGCGCGCCTTTGCCCACCCTACGAGACCTCTCCTCGTCATTGCGAGCGCAGCGAAGCAATCCAGAAATCCCTCCGCGGAGACAGTCTGGATTGCTTCGCTGCGCTCGCAATGACGGGGCAGGCGACCGGCCAAAAATAAAAACGCCGCCCGGAATTGGGCGGCGTTTCATTCCAAAAGGCGTAGAGGTTCGTTGAGCGCTACCCTACACCAAATCCGGAAAATCTCAAGACCGGTAGCCGGGATTGACGCGGTCGAGCTTGCGCAGCAGCGGCGGCCACACGAGGTTGTTGGCGCGCAGCTCGGCGCGGTCGCGGTTCGCGAGCAGCTCGGTGTTCTTCTCGATTGCGATCTCCTCGACCGGATATACCGGCGTGCCCAGCGCGCGCGTCCGCACCTGCATCGAGCAGGCGCGCTCGAGGTGATACATACGCTCGAAGGCGGAGGCGACCGAGCGGCCGACCGTCAGCGTGCCGTGGTTGCGCAGGAGCATGTGGTTGTGGTCGCCGAGGTCCTTCTGCAGCCGCGGCCGCTCCTCGTGATCAAGCGCGATGCCTTCATAGTCGTGATAGGCGAGGTCGTGGGTGACGAGCTGCGCGGTCTGGTTCAGCGGCAGCAGGCCTTCCGCGCTGCTCGACACCGCGGTGCCGTCGAGGGTGTGGAGATGCAGCACGCAGATCGCGTCCTCGCGTACCTCGTGGATCGCCGAATGGATGGTGAAGCCGGCCGGATTGATGCTGTACTCGCTCTCGGAGAGCTGGTTGCCGTGCAAATCGACCTTGACGAGGCTCGAGGCCGTGATCTCCTCGAACATCAGCCCGTAGGGGTTGATGAGGAAGTGATGGTCGGGGCCGGGCACGCGCGCGGAGATGTGGGTGTCGACCAGATCGTCCCAGCCGTACAGCGCGACGAGGCGATAGCAGGCGGCGAGATTGACCCGTTGCTGCCACTCGGCCTCCGTCATGTTGGAGGGCATTTCCCTCAGGCGGGCTTCTGCTGGTGACATGGCAATTCTCTCCGAACCTCGTTGTTGCGGAGCGAGAGCCTAGACTTGGGTGAGGCTGGCAGCAAGGCGCCCAAAGCGCGGCAGTTCAGCGTAGCCCGCATGCTTGTCCGCCGTAGCTCGAAGAGCGAAGGCGGAAGCGATATGCGGGGTCGCCCAAGAAGGTCCCGGATGTCGCTTTGCTCATCCGGGCTACGGGACTGTCCCGAATTTCGGAACTGCAGGAGAAGAATCTTACGGCGCGGGGATCGAGAGCAGGCTGGAAATGCTGCGGCCGCGGATGTCGTAGACGCGGGCGAACACCACGTCGTCGCGCTTGATCTCGACCATGACGGGCGCGGTGAGGCCCTTGCAGTAGAACTCGCCGAGCGTCATGGCGAAATCGGCCGCATTGGAATCCCAGCCGATGGTGAAGTCGGGCCCGAGCGCGACCTGCGCCGGACGCTGCGGACCGCACACGGCGACCTTCCATTTGCGATTGACGGGCGGAACTTCCTGGCGCTCGACCAGCTGCTCGCGCAGCTCGTCCGAGGCCTGCTTCAGCGCGAGGCCCCAATAGTCCAGCATGAAGCGGTCGTCGGCGGCGCGCACGGTGCCGGCGATGTGGTTGAAGTGGGTGTACTGGTAGGGGTGCAGCCGGATCATCTCGGCGAGCGAGAGAGCGAGGCCGAAGCAGAAGGTCGCGAGCACGACCGGCTGCCAGGTGCGGTGGTTGGCGCGCAGGCGCTCCATGCTCCAGGCGAAGGCGACGCCGCCCAGCACCGCCATCGGCGGGATCACGAAGACGAAATGGCGGATGCCGTTGTAGAGCGCGGGACGCTTCACCATCGCGATCGCGAGCGGCAGGGTCGCAGCCAGCGTCAGCATCAGGAGAATGGTCTTGCGGCGGGCCGGAACGTCGCCGCGCGGCAGCAGCGCGAAGGTGCTGACCACGGCGCCGCCCATCAGCACCAGCATCACCTCTGGCAGCTGCAGCGCGAACAGCGTCGGCAGGTAGGACCAGGGCATGTCGGGCACGGACACGATCGCGCCGTCGAACATCTCCTTCCACGGCTTCTCGAAGAAGTGCGAGAAGTAGGTCAGCGCCTCGAACGGATTGCCGGGCTCCATGATCGACCACGGCCAGATCAGCCCCATCACGAGATAGCCGACCACGAGACCGGGCAGCAGCACATAGACGACATGGGCGATGCGGCGGACCGATTCGCGCAGGCCCTCGGTGCGCAGTTCCTCCAGGAACAGCGGGATGAAACCGAGGATGGCGTAGACCAGTGCGAGCCCGCCGAGAACGCGGCAGCCGAGCGAAAGACCGGCTCCTAAGCCGACGATGAGGATCGTGCGCGGCGAAGGCTGCGGATATTCCTCGGCGAGCCGGACCAGGCCCAGCATCAGGATGATCATGGCCACCGCGAAGGGCGCATCCTTCGGGTTCATGAACATGTGGCCGTAGAAGATCGGGCACAGCGCGAGCAGCAGGAGCGAAGCAAGACCCGCGAGGGGGCCGCCGACGCGGCGGCCGAGCCGCCAGGTCACCGCAAGTCCGACCACCCCGACGATCGCTCCGACCAGGCGGCGCGTCTCGAACAGCTCGAGCGGGAGCACCTTGTGCAGGAGAGCCGCGACCATGTCGAAGCCGCCGCCATACATGTAGAGATTGGCGAAGGAGAGCGCCGCAGTGTCCTTGAAGCCGGAACCGAACATGCGCAGCAACAGGTCGGCATATTCAGCGTGGGTGTAATCGTCCCAGCCGAGCCCGTAGTCGCGGAAGGTCAAGCCTGCAATCACGGCGACCGCGGCCAGCACCAGCATGGCGAGATCCTCGCAAGTCCGTTCGACCGAGCGCCGCAGAGGCGTGTCGATCGCCGAAGTCGTGATGGATGTCATGGCTATTGGTGACCCGGAATCCCCTCTTGGCCCAGCTGGTGCGCGCGGGCCACTTCCCCGGTCTCCCTATAGCGCAGTTCCATTACCAAGTAATTGGGCATTATGGCTAAATTCCTGATGCGACGCAGCAAATCCTTGCAACCGGGAGCTTCCCAACAGTAGCGAGCCGTAGCTGAAGGGAATGTGAATAAGTCCCTGATTTCCTTCTCTTTAGGAACGCCGACCACAATTCACGGTTGGCGTGGAACGCCGTATGACGGTATCGTGGCGTGACGGGTGTCGCGTGTGGATGCGCGGCCGGGGATGAGTTCGATGAGCTTGGCAATGTTGATCGTGGGGATTGTCGCCGTGGTGGCGGGCCTCCTTGCGATCCTGTTTGGCTTCACCGTGAGGGAATTCAGCCTCGGCAGCACTCTCATAATCTCCGGCACGATCGGCGTCTGCTCCGGGATGTTACTGGCCGGCCTGCACCTGGTGCTGCTGGAGCTGAAGGGCATCGCCCGGCGGCTCGCCGGCGCACCGTCCGAGGTTCGGGTCAGGCCCGTGCTGCCGGGCCTCGCGGTGCCGGGCGCGGCTGCGTCCGAGCCGATGCCTGCTCCGGCCATGCGGGCCGAGCCGACGCCTCCGCCATCGCCGGCAACGGCGCCGCCATGGCTGGGCGAAGCGCCGGCGCGGGAGCGTCCGCGCGCCGAGCAGCCGCCGGAGCCGGTCGCACCGACGCCTCCTGCGGCGCCGGAACCGCCGCGCCGTCGCAACCTGATGTTCGCCTCGACCTCACGCAAGGAGCGCGAGCGCGCGGAGGCCAAGGCCGTCGAGGGGGCGCCGCCGACTGCAGAGCCCGCAGCACCTGCCGCGCCGGACACCCCGCCTGCGAGCTTCGACGACGCCTGGCCGAAGCCGGATCGCATGCGCCCGCCGGAACCGCCGGCTGCCGCACGCCGTCCGCCCCCGCCACCGCGCTCGCCCTCGACCTTCACCGAGGCTCCCCCGCCGCCGCCTGCACCCGAACCGGAGCCGGCGGCCGAACAGTCGCCTGTGACGGTGCTCAAATCCGGTATCGTCGACGGCATGGCCTATTCGCTCTATTCCGACGGCTCGATCGAGGCGCAAATGCCGGAAGGCATGATGCGCTTTGCCTCGATCGACGAGTTGCGCGCGCATCTCGATCAGCGGTCCTGAGACCTGAGGTACGCAAGTCCGGGCTACGCAAGTAAAGCGCGACCGTTCTTGTCACGTCGCCAGTCGTCAGCTCATATTCGCCAGTTGTCGTATTTTCGCCGAACGTATTGTTGACACGGAATACTTTGGCGTCGTCAATCCCGCGCGGCGCAACAGGGAAGGGGCAAGCCCATGTCGGATGCCGGGACTAAGAATTTCATCGAGCTGACGGCGAGCATCGTGTCGGCCTATCTCGGTAACAATCCGACGCCGGCCGCCGAGATTCCGAACCTGATCAGCCAGGTGCACGGCGCCCTGGTGCGGGTCTCGACGGGCCGCACCGAGGCGGCGCCGCTCGAGCCGGCAAAGCCGGCTGTGTCGCTGAAGAAGTCGATCGCGCCCGACTATCTCGTCTGCCTGGAAGACGGCAAGCGCTTCAAGTCGCTGAAGCGCCATCTGCGCACGCAGTACAACATGACGCCGGAGCAGTATCGCGAGAAATGGGGCCTGCCGGCCGACTATCCCATGGTCGCGCCGAACTACGCGGTGGCGCGCTCGCAGCTGGCCAAGCAGATGGGCCTGGGACAGCAGCAGCGGAAGAAGGGGAAGTAGTCCGTCCGCTCGGTCAGCTCTCGTAGGGTGGGCAAAGGCGCGCAGCGCCGTGCCCACCATCTTTCTTCAATCGCGCTGGAAACGTGGGCACGCTTCCGCTTTGCCCACCCTACGGCAGCGGCGTCACGTCGCTTCCGCGAGCGCCTCTTTCGCATCCGTTTTGATGCGCTCGACCATCGAGCGCAGGCCGTTGGAGCGCTGCGGCGTCAGATGATCGCGGAAGCCGAACTCGTTGAACACGGCGATCGCGTCGGTCGCGAGGATTTCCTGCGGCGTGCGGCCGGAATAGAGCGCGAGCACGATCGCGACCAGCCCGCGCACGATATGGGCGTCGCTGTCGCCGCGATATTTCAGGATCGGCGCGCCATTGCTGCGGTCGACCAGCTTCTGCAGCCAGACCTGGCTGACGCAGCCCCGCACCTTGTTCTCGGCGGAGTGCTCCGCCTCCGGCAGCGGTTCCAGGGTGCGGCCGAGCTCGATGACATACCGGTAGCGGTCGTCCCACTCGTCCAGAATCTCGAAATTGTCCCTGATTTCGTCGATCGTCGTCATATTGGCCCACGGTTCCGGTTAAGGCCAATATAGGGACGCGAAGCCGTGAAATCGATAGGGTTTGGGCCCTAATTCGCTGCCTGAGGGCCGCGCCATTCCAGCGCGAGGTCGTCCTGGGTCAGGGTGTCGCGCGGTGCCTCGCTCGCGGCGGCGTCGCCTTCGCCGGCCATCGCGATCGAGCCGGTATGGTCGGGCGCCTTCTTATGGTCGTTCTTGGGGCCGTCGTTCTTGTCGTTGGTGATCTGCTCCTTCTTGTCGTTGATGATCTGATAGATCTTCTTCGCGCCGTCCTGTGCGCGCTGGCCGATGATGGTCGCGGCCTGGCCGCCGACCTCGCAGGCCGCCGGCTGGCGCTTGCAGAACTGGGTCATGTCGGAGACGGCCGCGGTCGCAGCCGAGACCGCATCGGCGGCACCGATCTGCGGCAGCTTCTCCGATTCGGGTGTCTTGTCCCTGGGCAGGAGCACCAGCACCAGCCCGAGCCAGAATGTGATGCGGAGCAGAAAGCGCATCTTGTCGAACCTGTACTTTAGATCCCGCCGCGGCGATCTCCGCGGGCTTGCGACCTAGCAACTCTCGATAAATCGCAAGTGATTGCCTTGAGCTTAATTCGCGGAAAATTGACGCAAAAATCTTCGCACGGCCCCGGTCTCGTAAATTTTCCATTGATGCTGCGGCCCGTGACCTTCCGGAGCCCGCGTATCCACCAATTCGAAACCATGCGGCGGACGGTGAAACCCTGTGTTCACCATCCTCACCGAAGACGTCGTCAAATCGTCTAAAAAGCTCCGCGATGACACGGTGTCCGGCCGCGTGCCGCGTCGCCTTAGCACTCGTTTAAGGTCGCTCTGACAGGTTGGCTCAACGACAAGGAGGCGTTCCGGCGCGTCTTCTCAAGACGATTGAGCCGAAGCGCGAGACCCGTGACAGTTTTGAGTATCATCCGCGATTGTCTCGATGCGCTGCTGCATCCCTCCGCGCGTTACGATGCGCTGACGCGAGCGCGCCATCGTGCCTTCATGGCGCCGCGGCTGCTGGGCAGCCTGGCAGCGTTTGCCGCATTCCCTGTTTATCTTGCCATGCGTGGCGCGCCGAGCGCAGTCGAGGTCGCGGCCTTTGCCTGGCTGATCGCGCCGATCATGCTGTCCTGGTTCCTGTCGCGGACCGGCCGCTACGAGGGCGCGCACGTGCTGTCGTCGCTGGCGCTCTCCGGCCTGATCATGGCGGTCGCGGTCACCACGGGCGGAATCGATTCGTTCGCGGCGGTCTGGCTGGTCGTGGTTCCCCTCGAAGCTGCGCTGTCGGCCTCGCGGCGCGTCGCCGCTTTTGCCTCGCTGCTGGCGCTGTCCTGCGCCGGAGTGCTGATCCTCGTCAGCCAGCTCGGCTGGTTGCCGGTGGAGGAGCCGAGCGCTGCGCATCGCGGCGTGCTGATGGCCTTCGGCGTTGCCTCGGCTACTCTTTATGCAGCGGGCCTAGCGTTCGGCGCGGAATCGCTGGCGCGCACCAGCGTCGCGCTGTTGTCGCGCGAGGAGGAACGTTATCGCCTGCTCGCGCGCAACATGAGCGACGTGATCTCCCGGCATCAGCGCAACGGCGCGGTGCAGTTCATCTCGCCGGCCGCCGAGGCCATGCTCGGCCTGTCAGTGACGCAGCTGCACGGTCACGGCCTGTTCGACCGCGTCCATGTCGCCGATCGTCCGGCCTATCTCACCGCGTTGTCGGATGCCGCGCGCGGCGACGTGCGCAGCGTCGAGTTCCGGGTGCGGCGCGAGCCTGCCGGCTCGGAGCGCGGCCAGGTTGATTTCATCTGGGTCGAGATGCGCTGCCGGCCGCTCGACCAGGATCGGGGCCGGGATCCCGCGCGCGAGGCCGAGGTCGTCGCGGTGATGCGCGACGTCACCGATCGTAAGCATTCCGAGCAGGCGCTCGATCAGGCCCGCAGCGCTGCGGAAGCCGCCGATGCCGCCAAGACGCGCTTCCTCGCCACCATGAGCCATGAGCTGCGCACGCCGCTCAATGCGATCATCGGCTTCTCGGAGATGATCGCGCAGGAGCAGACCCTGATGCTGGGTGCGGCCCAGCGCAAGGAATATGCCCAGCTCATCAACGATTCCGGCCAGCATCTGCTCTCGGTCGTCAACGGCATCCTCGACATGTCGAAGATGGAATCGGGCAATTTCGAGATCGCATCGGAGCCGTTCGCGCCGCGCGCCTCGCTGCTGCATTGCTGCAATCTGCTGGCGCTGAAGGCGCGGGAGAACGGCGTCGACCTCGTCACCGACGCGCCGCAGGACCTGCCGGTCATGACCGGCGATCCCAGGGCCTTCAAGCAGATCGTGCTCAACCTCGTCGCCAACGCCGTCAAGTTCACCGAACGCGGCGGTCAGGTCTCCGTATCAGCAGCGGTGACCGGATCGCAGCTCACGCTGCGCATCAGCGACACCGGCGTCGGCATCGCGCCCGACGATCTCAAGCGCATCGGTGCGCCGTTCTTCCAGGCCGGCAAGACCTATCAGCGCCGTCACGAAGGTACGGGACTTGGATTGTCCATCGTCAAGAGTCTCGTGGCATTGCATCTCGGCGAATTGACGGTACAAAGCCGGTTAGGTGAGGGCACCGCCGTCACCGTCAAGCTGCCGCTCGTCTATACACCGCCGCAAGCCAAACCGGTCGAGAGCAAGGTCACGACCTTGACGCCGGTGCCGCGCCAAGAACTTCACAAAGAAGAAGAACTCAACGATCAACGTCACGACCAACCTGCTCCGGTGAAGAAAAGTGCCTAAGAAGTCTGCCAAGGACGAAGCTGCTCCGCGCCGCCGTGGTGCCAAGGGTGGGGCCAAGGCTGCGGTCATCGATGTCGAGACCGAGCGCAACCTCGTGATGCGCGTGCTGCTGCACAGTCCGAAGGACACATTGGCCGGCCTCGTTGCCGTTGCCGCGATCGGTGCGATCGTCGCCAATGCGCTGTTCCTGCAGACCGGCCGGCATCCTGCGCCGATGTTCGGCACCGTGATCAATCTTCCCGCGCCGTCCTCGGTGCCGCTGTCGAATCCCATGCCGCGTCCACGCCCGGTCGGCGCCGACACCTCGCCGCTCGAACCTAAGGCCACCGAGTTTCGCGTCGAGCCCAAGCCGGCCGAGCGCGCCGCCGAGAAGCCGGTGGAGAAACCGGTCGAGGCGACCGCATCGACGCCGCGCGCGGGCAACGATCCCATGACCAATCTGGTCAAGGCGACGACCTCGACGCCGCCGTCCGCGATCCGTCCGCCGGCCCCGATTCCGATGCAGAGCCCGGCCGCGCGGCGCATCGCCGGCGTGCAGCGCGCGCTGTCCGAATACGGCTATGGCAATCTGAAGATCACCGGCACGATGGGCGGCGAAACCCAGTCCGCGATCCAGAAGTTCGAGCGCGAGCACAAGATGCCCGTCACCGGCCAGGTCTCCGACCGCCTGCTGCGCGAGCTCGCCGCCGCGATCGGCCATCCCGTCGAATAATCGTCAGGCTTGCTTGCAAGGCTGGTGCTGATGGCGGCCCTGGCCTATCGTCCTTTCCATGCGTTTGAAATCCAACATATGGGTCGCGGCCTACTTGCGCCGCTGCCAGACCGAGGGCGTGTTCGGCGCGGTGCGCCGCCGCGGCGCCGAGGAGGCGGGCGCGGTGTTCGTGAAAGTGTCGCTGCTCGACGGCAATGCGATGCTCTACGTGCCGGCGCCGCAGACGGTTTACGACGACGGTCGTCCCGTCGATCGCTTCTTCGTGCCGGTGGCGCCGCAGCCTCTGCCGGAGCACACGATCGAGGAGCGCCTGACCAAGGAGCTTCGCTTCGATCCGGATGCGTGGATCGTCGAGACCGAAGACCGCGCGGGCCGGCATTTTCTGGAACTGGCGAAGACGTAACTACTGCCTCACCGTCATTGCGAGCGCAGCGAAGCAATCCAGACTGTCTCCGCGGAGGGACTCTGGATTGCTTCGCTGCGCTCGCAATGACGAGTCCGGGGCGGGCTGCATGCCTAACTCGCAGCGTCACTGCCCACAGGGTCAAGCGCGAGAAATTCAGCGATCGGACGACCCGCCGGTGCCGGTGCGCACCGTTGGGCTGGAGCCCGGCTGCACGCCCGGCCGCGTCTGGCTGGCGCCGGCGCGAGCGCGCTGGCGTTCGCCGTCATGCAGCGATGACTGGTATTTTGCCCGCGTCACCGCGAGCGTCGAGCCGCGCCAGGCCGCCAGCATGACCAGGGCGGAGCGGTCGTCGAGGCGGTCGTAGAGCCGCGACAGCCGGTACACCTCGTTCACGGAATTGCCGATCTCCGGCTTGAAGAACAAGAGGATGCGCTGGAAGTTCGGGCTCGGCATGTCGAGCGCGCGCGCGGCGACCGCGAGCGCTTCGCCGCCGGCATCGTCGACGATCTGTGCTGCGACGCGCGAGGGCAGGATCAGGCTGTCGCCGAGCTCGAGGGTGAAACTCTCGACGTCGCCCGCGATCGCCGCCATCTCCAGGATCTGGAACGCGCGCTTGGCGCGCACGGTGGGAATCCGCGGCGCGGCCTTCAGCGGCGTCTGCGCCAGATTGTGCAGGATCAGCGCGCGCTCGGAGGCGGAGGCGCGGAAGAACATGTCGTGGATCTCGGCGGCGTCCTTCGGCTGCATCGCCATGTTCGCCGCCATGCGCTGCTCGGCCTCGGTCGGCGCGCGCACCGGGGAGCAGGCCGGCGCGGGCGCGGGGATTTCGCGTGCCAGCGGAATCCTGCGGCCTTCCTGGGCCGCGACCAGCCCGAGCTTCTGCAGCACCGGGACCGGCGTCTGCGGATAGACCGCGAGCTTGGCCTTGATGGCCGCGCGCGTCGCGTCGTCGACCTGGTCGATCAGCCGCGTCGCAAGCTCGATGAACTGGCGCTGCTCGTCATCGCTGTGAACGCGCGTCTGGACATAGAGGTCGGTCAGCACGCGCAGCAGCGTCGGCCGAACATCGACGCCTTCGCGACGGGAGAGGCTCATCAGCCCGTCGAATCCGGGAAACAGCGACTTGGTCATGGGAGGCGTACGCAACTCGGAGAAGATACTTGGGGCGAGCCTAGCGCAGGTTCCTTTAAAGGCTCGTTAAGGAAAACGAGGCGTGAAGCCGGCCCTTAAATTTGAGGCCTTCTCGTGCCGCAACGGGACGGCGCGGCCGGTCCGTGCAGTTACGGTCTAAAGGGCATGTTTACACCCCGTTAACCATGAGCTGATCTTAATGATCGCCATGTTGCAGGGGCGTATTTGATCGCGCGGCAATTGAGAGAGCTGACATGGGGACCATCATCGAATTTCCGGCCGGTCGCCGGGTAGGCTCATCGGGGGACGTCACACCGCACGCGGACATGGGAACGATTCTGATTCTCCCGGTGATCCGCATCGAGCGCGAGAGCGACGAAACCAGCGGCGATCGCGGACCAGAGCAGGGCACAGCGCCGGGGCGCCGTCGTCGCCGTCGCTAGGTCCGGCTTTTTGCAATGCCGGACCTCATCCGCCATATCCGGCCTTTCGTATCGGCCGTCCTGCTCGCGCTGCTCGGCGCGACGTTGGGCGCCTGCAGCGGCGGCGATTTCGGCCGCACCCGCGCCGACATGCGCAGCGACGACATGCATCGCTGGCTGGGCGCCGAGGCCACCGGCAGCGTCGGCCTGCAGGCTTCGCAATTCCAGCTCACCGACGAGGAACGCCAGCTTCGCGACCTCGCCTATCCCATGATCGAGCCGCCGCTGTCGCGCCCGGCCTGGAAGAGCGTGTTCGGCGACTACAAGCCGCTGCCATCGCCCTGGCACCAGAAGATCGTGTTGGACCGCACCATGTACGGCCGCACGCTGATCGACGAGCCGCACCGCTCGCATTCCTCGCGCTATGCGCAGCTGATCGAGGATGTCCGCAACGACATCACCCGTTTCGAGCCGTTCTTCGCCAGCGCGATCCGCGTCATCGATCTCGACAGGAAGCGCGATGCCACCATGGCGCGCGTCTCCGCGCTCTCGCCCAGGGAGAGGGACGATGCGGTCGCGCGCATGCAGGAGAACTCGCTGATCGTGCAGTGGGTGCAGCAGTGCCTGGAGCAGCGCGTCTCCTCCTACCGCTGGGC
Source organism: Bradyrhizobium huanghuaihaiense (assembly GCF_007830635.1). Taxonomy (GTDB): domain Bacteria; phylum Pseudomonadota; class Alphaproteobacteria; order Rhizobiales; family Xanthobacteraceae; genus Bradyrhizobium; species Bradyrhizobium huanghuaihaiense. The sequence goes on from NZ_VLLA01000002.1 coordinate 404,483, forward strand.
GCTGGAGCGCCTGGTGATCCAGGCGCCCGACGGCATGGCCGCCGATGCCGACCGCCTGATCGGCGAGCTCGCCGCCCAGACTGCCCATCCGCCGGTCATGAGCCAGCCGCCTTACGGCCGCGCGGTCGTCTCGAAGGGCTGACTCTTTTGCGCGCGCCGGGCCGTCGTCCGGTCGGCTCTGGCTTTCGCCGCTGCTTCTGAAGCTTCCCGACAAAATCCTTCAGCGCATCCGCCAGCGGCGCCGATGCGCGATAGGCCAGCCCGACCTCGCGCGTGACCTTGACCTCGATCTCGCGCACCGCGACATCGGGACTGCCGCGTGCCACGCCTTCCGGGACGATGGCGATGCCGACGCCGGCAGCCACGAGCGCCATCGCCCAGTCCTCCGATTGCGCGATCGCCGCGGTCTGGCGCCGCTGCGCATTGCGGCCGAAGAATGCGCTCTGCTCGCAATGGCAGCGGTCGATCAGCGGGACCTCGGCGAGGTCGGCGGCGCGGAGCTTCTCCTTCAGCGTCAGCGGGTGTGACGGCGGCAGCGCCGCGACATAGCGCTCGCTCCACAGCGCGACGAAATGCTCGTCATCGCGCAGCATGGTCTTTGCGATGATCCGCGCGTCGGCGCGCTCGTCGCTGCCGACGAGGCGGAGCGCGATGTCGCTGCGCGCCGTCAACGGCTTGAGCAGCGCGATCGTCCTGGGCACGTCGAGCGTGCGCATCAGGCCCAGCGTCACCGTAGTTTTTGTCGCCGGCTTCCTGAACAGGCTGCGCGCGGCATCGGCCTCGTCGATGATGCGGCGGGCCAGGGTGTGAAACTGCTCGGCCGAGGCGGTGGGCGCGACGCCCTTCTTGTGCCGGATGAACAGCGTGGTGCCGAGCTCGGCCTCCAGATGGGTGATCGCGGTCGAGATCGACGGCTGCGACACGAAGCAGGCGCGCGCCGCGGCGGTCAGGTTGCGCTCGCGGTAGACGGCGGCGAAGTAGCGAAGCTCGCGGATGTCCATAGGATAGGCCTAGAGATAGTATCAATATTCGATATTTTACCTATGGCACCAGCGATGGCAAGAACGCTCCCGTCACAACAGGCGAGGGTCATCCATGAAAATCCACCATCTCAACACCGGCACGATGTGCCCGGTCGGCCGCCGCCTGGTGAACGGCACCGGCAGCCTGTTCCAGCGCGCCCGCCTGGTCTGTCATTGCCTGCTTGTCGAGACCAATGACGGGCTCGCGCTGGTCGACACCGGCATCGGCCTCGGCGATATCGCAGCGCCCGGCCGGCTGGGGCGGCGATGGCTGCGGCAGACCGCGCCAAGGCTCGATCCGGCCGAGACGGCGGTGCAGCAGGTCAAGGCGCTCGGCTATTCACCCAAGGACGTACGCCACGTGCTGCTGACGCATCTCGACCGCGATCACGCCGGCGGCGTGCCCGATTTTCCGCATGCCGCGATCCACGTCCATCGCGCCGAACACGACATGGCGGTGCTGCGCAAGCCGGCGCCGCCGGAAGGACGCTACGTCACCGGGCAGTGGAGCCATGGACCGCGCTGGGCCTTCTATGGCGAGGAGGGCGAGGACTGGTTTGGCTTCAAGGGCGTGCGCGCGCTCGGCGACAAGGAAGCGGACGTGCTGATGATCCCGCTCGCCGGCCACACGCTCGGCCATTGCGGCATCGCGGTGCGCTCAGGCGAGAAATGGCTGCTGCATGCCGGCGACAGCTACTTCCACCACGGCCAGCTCGACGCCTCGCCGCGCGTGCCCCTGATGCTCGGCTACTTCCAGCGCCGCGGCGACATGGACCGCAGCATGCGGATCGCCAACCAGGAGCGGCTACGCGCGCTGAAGCTGAACCACGGCGACCGCGTGAGGATCGTCAACAGCCACGATCCCGCCGACTACGAGCACTGCCGCTGCGGGACGCACCAGGTGTTGAAACCAGAGTCAACCGTTCGTCGAGGCGACCGGACCGGATCAAGCTGAACCGCCCGCCGCAAGCTCACGCGTGATCCACTCGGCAAAAACGCGGATCGGCCGACGCTGCCGGCTTGCGCGTGGAAAAACGAGATGATGGCCGACATAACGGATGTCGACCGAGCGTCCGGCAAGGGGCGCAACCAACCGCTTCGTCGCGATCTCGCGTTCGGCAAGCCGCGTTGATTCCAGCGTCACGCCGAGGCCGCTCGAAGCCATCGCGATCGCCAGGAAGCTGCGATCGAAGCGCATGCCGTGAATGGCCGGCGCTTCGAGCCCGTTTGCGGTGAACCATTGGTGCCACTGCACCTGCTTCACGTCCGAGCGGATCAACACCTGATCGAGCAGGTCCTTCGGTTTGCGGATTTTTTTCGCGAGTTCGGGGGTGCAGAGCGGCGTCACGGTTTCTTCACCCAGCGAAACGACCTCGACGCCGTCTGCCCTCGGCTGGCCGTATACGATGTCGATGTCGAAGTCGTCGTTGCTGAACCGCGCATATTCGGTGTTGGCGGCAAGCCGTACCTCGAGCTTCGGCTCTGCGGCCATGAAGCGGGCGAGGCGCGGGGCAAGCCATTGGGCGGCAAAGCTCGGCGCGCAGTGCACCCTCAACAATTGCGGGCCGCGGCCCGCGACCTCTTCGATACCCCGGCGCAGATTGTCGAACGCGGCACCCGCATGACGCATCAGGTTCTCGCCCGCCGGTGTCAGCCGGACCGCCCGGGCGCTGCGCTCGAACAACGTGGTGCTCATCGCGCTTTCGAGCTTGCGAATGGCGTGGCTCACCGCGCTCGGGGTGAGATGAAGCTCGTTCGCCGCGTCCCGGAACGAGCCGGTACGTGCGGCCGCCTCGAAGGCGCGGATGGACGATATCGGAATACTGGACAGCAACATCGGACAAGTGAACCAAATTCACCCATGCAAGACAACAGCGCGTTTGTGGGAAAGCGGGCGGCGGCATTATTAACCGCGCCAAGAACAGCGGCGCCTTCGGGCCCGGCAACAGCCATTCAGGGAGGAGCGAATGCTGCTACGCGGCAAGACTGCAATCGTTACAGGAGCCGCCTCTCCGCGGGGTATTGGACTTGCAACCGCCCGCCGCTTTGCGGCCGAAGGGGCCCGGGTCGCGATTCTCGACATCGACGGCCCTGCGGCGGAAGCCGCCGCGCGCAGCCTTGAATCCGCAGGCGAGCCGCATCTCGGCCTCGCCTGCAATGTGGCCGACAAGCATGCCTGCATCAAGGCCGTCGAGGCGGTCATCGCAAAATTCGGCCAGATCGACATCCTCATCAACAACGCGGGCGTGACCCAGCCCGTGAAGCTCCTCGACATCAAGCCCGAGGATTGGGACCGCATCCAGGACGTCAACCTCAAGGGCATCCTGTTCCTGTCTCAGGCCGTGATCCCGCACATGCAGAAGCGCAAGAGCGGATCGATCGCGTGCATGTCGTCGGTCTCCGCCCAGCGCGGCGGCGGTATTTTCGGGGGACCGCACTATTCGGCGGCCAAGGCCGGCGTGCTCGGGCTTGCCAAGGCGATGGCGCGCGAGTTCGGCCCCGACGGCATCCGCGTCAACTGCGTGACGCCGGGCCTGATCGGCACCGACATCACCGCCGGCAAGCTCACCGACGAAATGCGGACGAAGATTTTGGAGGGAATTCCGCTCGGCCGGCTCGGCGAGGCTGCTGACGTCGCCGGCATCTACACTTTCCTCGCCTCCGACCTCTCGGCCTACGTGACCGGCGCGGTGATCGACGTGAACGGCGGCATGCTGATCCACTGAGCGGAGGAGGGGAGAAACCATCATGGCAACACCGACACTCGCAAACGCGCCGACGCTTGCCCAGCGCGCCCGCAGCATCCGCCGCAATGCCTTGCTGATGGGCGAAGTCCAGGGCCAGGGCTACATCGCGCAGGCGCTCGACATCGCCGATGTGCTGGCGGTGGCTTACTTTCACGCGATGCGTTTTCGCGCCGAAGATCCAGCCTGGGAAGGCCGCGATCGCTTCCTGCTGTCGAACGGACACTATGCCATTGCACTCTATGCGGCCCTGATCGAGGCCGGGATCGTTCCCGAGGCTGAACTACAGACCTACGGCTTCGACGAGAGTCGCCTGCCGATGTCGGGCATGGCGTCCTATACGCCGGGCATGGAGATGTCCGGCGGCTCGCTGGGCCTTGGCCTCGGTATCGCCGTCGGTATGGCGCTCGGGCTGAAGCGAAAGAAATCGGCGGCGCGCATCTTCACGCTGTTCTCGGACGGCGAGCTGGACGAGGGCTCCAAATGGGAAGCCATCATGTCGGCCGCCCATCACAAGCTCGACAATCTGATCGCAATCGTCGACGTCAACAATCAGCAGGCTGACGGTCCCTCGAAGCAGATGCTCGGCTTCGAGCCGCTCGTCGACAAGCTCGAGGCCTTCGGCTGGTTCGTGCAGCGCGTCGACGGCAACGATCTCGATGCGGTGGTAGGGGCTTTCGATGCAGCGATGTCGCATGCCGAGCCGAAACCCCGCATGATCGTTGCCGACACCTTGATGGGCAAGGGCGTTCCGTTCCTGGAGCAGCGTGAGAAGAATCATTTCATTCGCGTCGAGCCGCATGAATGGCAGCTCGCACTGTCTGCACTGAACGCGGGAGACCAGTCATGAAGTCCGCCGGATCGACACCGCCCGGAAAGCCGCGGCTGACCACGTCGGCCATGATCGCCTCGATCGCGGCGGAAGGTCAGCGCACCAAGCCAGCCCCCTTCGGCCATGCGCTCGTCGAGCTCGCGCGCAGCCGCGAGGACGTGGTCGGCATGACTGCCGATCTCGGCAAGTACACCGACCTGCACATCTTCGCGCATGCCTTTCCCGATCGCTACTACCAGATGGGCATGGCCGAACAGCTCCTGTTCGGCGCAGCCTCGGGTCTGGCGGCTGAAGGCTTCATGCCGTTCGCGACGACCTATGCGGTGTTTGCCTCGCGCCGGGCCTACGATTTCATTCACCAGACCATTGCGGAGGAAGACCGCAACGTGAAGATCGCCTGCGCGCTGCCGGGCCTGACCTCGGGCTACGGACCGAGCCACCAGGCCGCCGAGGACCTCGCGCTGTTTCGCGCAATGCCCAATATGACGGTGATCGACCCCTGCGATGCGCATGAGATCGAGCAGATTGTGCCGGCCATCGCCGCGCATCGCGGGCCGGTCTATATGCGGCTGTTGCGCGGCCAGGTGCCGCTGGTGCTCGACGAGTACAACTACCGTTTCGAGCTCGGCAAGGCCGCGCTTCTGCGCGACGGCGCCGACGTCCTGATCATCTCCTCGGGCATCATGACAATGCGTGCGCTGGAGGCGGCCCAGGCCCTGTCGGACGACCGCGTCAGCGTAGGCGTCCTGCACGCTCCGACGATCAAGCCGCTCGATACCGAGGCGATCCTGCGCGAAGCCGCTAAGCCCGGCCGCCTGGTCGTCGTCGCCGAGAACCACACCGTGATCGGCGGCCTCGGCGAAGCCGTCGCGGCGCTGCTGATGCGCTCGGGCGTCCATCCGGCCTTCCGGCAGATCGCGCTTCCGGACGAATTTCTTGCCGCCGGCGCGCTGCCGACGCTGCACGACCGCTACGGCATCTCGACCGCAGAAGTGAAGCGGCAGATCAAGGAGTGGCTGCGCTAGCCGCGCACGCAGCCAACCCTTCACGTCCGTTCAAGCCGACCTGCTTCGCGGCAACGCCGCGGAGAACGAGAGCTGCTGTCCAATGCTGGCGCATCGAGAGCCGGCCAGCAGCAACACCCGGTGGCGAAAGCCGCCGCTGCTGATCAATCCATGCTCAACGGGAGGAATCGATGCCAACGCGGAAACCAATCACCCTCAGCCGCCGCAAGCTGCTCATGGCCGGTGCGGCCGTGCCGCTATGTGCCATTCTCACCCGCCCGGCCTCGGCCGCGGAGTTCACCTACAAGCTCGCGACCGGCCAGGACCCGACGCATCCCGTCAACGTCCGTGCCAAGGAAGCTGTCGACCGCATTCGCGAGGCGACGAACGGCCGGCTGGAGATCAATCTGTTTCCGGCCAACCAGCTCGGCTCCGATACCGACCTGCTGACGCAGGTCCGCAACGGCGGCGTCGAGTTCTTCAACCTGTCGTCGCTGATCCTCGCGACGCTGGTCCCGGCGGCGGGCATCGTCAACCTTGGCTTTCTCTTCACCAGCTATGACGCGGTCTGGAAGGCGATGGATGGCGAACTCGGCGCCTATATCCGCGCACAGATCGCCAGGACACCGATCATGGCGGTGTCGAGCCCCTGGGACAACGGCTTCCGCCATGTCACCTCGTCTGGCCGTGAGATCAGGGCGCCTGAGGATCTGAAGAACTTCAAGCTGCGCGTGCCGGCCGCACCCAATCTGACGTCGCTGTTTCAGGCGCTCGGGGCGGGACCGGCACCGATCAATTTCAACGAGGTTTACTCCGCCCTGCAAACCAAGGTCGTTGACGGGCAGGAGAACCCGCTGCCGATCATCGCCACGGCCCGGCTCTATGAGGTGCAGAAGACCTGCTCCCTGACCGGGCATGTGTGGGACAATTACTGGATCCTCGGCAACAAGCGCGCCTTCGAGAAGCTGCCCAAGGACGTGCAGGAGATCGTGACGCGCGAGCTCGATCGTTCGGCCAAGGACGAGCGCGCCGACGTCGCCAAGCTCAGCGAATCGCTGCGCGCCGATCTGACCGCCAAGGGCATGCAGTTCATCGACGTCGACCGCGGCGCGTTCCGCCAGGCGCTGGCGAAGACCAGCTTCTATGCCGACTGGAAGACCAAGTTCGGCGATGAGGCCTGGGCGCAGCTCGAGAAAGCGGCGGGCAAGCTGTCATGACCGCGATCAACCATATGCCTGAGGTCGATCAGGGCGCCGCAGTCGCGGCGTCTCAATCCGGTGTGCGTCTGTGGGCCGCCAGGGCCAACAGGGCGCTTGGTCATGTGGTTGCGATCCCGGCGGCACTGCTGGTGCTGGCCGAGATCGTCGTGTTGTCGGCCGGCATCGTCGGCAGGTACGTTTTTCACGCTCCGATCATCTGGGCTGACGAGCTGGCCGGCATTCTGTTCCTGTGGCTCGCCATGCTGGGATCGGTGATCGCGTTCCAGCGCGGGGAGCACATGCGGATGACGGCCATCATCGGCATGCTTCGCCCCAATGCGCGCGCATTCCTGGACGTCGTCGCCGCCGCAGCATCGTTGGCGTTCCTCCTGCTGGTGATCCACCCGGCTTACGAGTTCGCGGCCGACGAGGTGTTCGTCACGACGCCCGCGCTCGAGATCGTCAACAGCTGGCGGGCAGCGGCGTTACCCGTCGGCATCGGCTTGATGCTGGTCGCGGCGGTGCTGCGACTGGTTCGGATCGCGGGCCTGAGGGATCTGCTCACCGCGGTTGCGCTCGTTGCCGGGATCATCGCGACGCTGGTGCTGGTGGCGCCGGTGCTGAAACCGCTCGGTAATTTCAACCTGTTGATTTTCTTCGTCGTCATCGTCGGCGCCATGGTGTTGGCGGCGGTGCCGATCGCCTTTGCCTTTGGTCTTGCTACCGTTGGCTATCTGGCCCTGACGACGAGCGCGCCCGATGTCGTCATCATCGGACGTATGGACGAAGGCATGAGCCATCTGATCCTGCTGGCCGTGCCTCTGTTCGTGTTCCTCGGCCTGCTGATCGAAATGACTGGCATGGCTCGAGCCATGGTGGGCTTTCTCGCCAGCCTGCTCGGACACGTACGCGGCGGCCTGCACTATGTGCTGGTCGGCGCGATGTACCTGGTGTCGGGAATCTCGGGCTCCAAGGCGGCCGATATGGCCGCAGTGGCGCCCGTGCTGTTTCCGGAGATGACCAAGCGCGGCGCCAAGCCCGGCGATCTCGTCGCGCTGCTAGCGGCGACCGGCGCTCAGACCGAGACCATACCGCCCTCGCTCGTGCTGATCACGATCGGCTCGGTGACGGGCGTATCGATCGCGGCGCTGTTTACCGGCGGTCTGCTGCCCGGCATCGTGCTGGCGATCGGGCTCTGCTCCGTGGTCTGGTGGCGATATCGCGGCGAAGACCTCTCGCATGTGAAGCGCGCGACGGGGCGCGAGATCGGCCGCGCCTTCGTCATCGCGATTCCGGCGATGGCTCTGCCCTTCGTCATCCGCGCCGCGGTGGTCGAAGGGGTTGCGACGGCGACCGAGGTGTCGACCATCGGCATCGTCTACTCGGTCCTCACGGGGCTCCTGATCTACCGGCAATTCTCCTGGCGCCGGCTGTATCCGATGTTGGTGGAGACCGCGTCACTATCCGGCGCGATCCTGCTCATCATCGGTGCTGCGACCGGGATGGCGTGGGCTCTCACGCAATCGGGTTTCTCGGCCTCACTCGCGAAGTTCATGACCGCGCTGCCGGGCGGAACACCGGTCTTCCTCGGCGTAACCATCGTGGCCTTCGTCATTCTAGGCAGCGTGCTCGAAGGCATCCCGGCCATCGTTCTGTTCGGGCCGTTGCTGTTTCCGATCGCACGCCAGGTCGGCGTGCACGAAGTACACTACGCAATGGTCGTCGTGCTCGCGATGGGCATAGGCCTGTTCGCCCCGCCGTTCGGCGTCGGCTACTACGCGGCCTGCGCCATCAGCCGCATCAATCCCGACGAGGGTATCAAGCCGATCGTCGGCTATATCGCGGCCTTGCTGATCGGCACGCTCGTGGTTGCCGCGATACCCTGGATTTCGACCGGCTTCCTCTGAGGTCGCGTCACCGCTGGCCGTCGTGCACCGAGATCTCCGACGCCTTGAGGCCGCCGATGCGCGCGTGGGGACGGCCGCCGGTCGCCATCACGAGGCCGAAGGCGATCTCGTCACGGCGTGGCGAATCCCACAGCGTCATCTCCGCGGTGCCGAAATGACTGCGGACATAGGCCGCGTGGATGTGGCCGAGCGGCACCATCAGGCGCGTGCCGGGTCCGCCGATGGTCTTCGCCGCCGGAACGATCGCTTTGGGCTGTCCCAGCACCTCGCGCATGCCGTGGCCGCCGGCCTCGTGCCAGACGGCGCCATGCTCGAGCTCGCCGTCCTCGCCGACGATGATGCCCTTGCCATAGGCCTCGATGCGCCCGGCGCCGCCGAGCTGCGCGATCAGCCCGGTTGCGAGCTCGCGCCCGAGCTCACGCAAGGAGGCCTGGAACGGCATCAGGTCAGGTTCATAGCGACCTGCGAAGGGATTGCGGACGACTGCGGTGGCCGTCCCGACCAGCAGCGGCTTCTCCAGCCGCGGGCCGCGCTCGTGCCAGACGGTCTCGACGCTGAGCGCGGTCTTGCGAATGTCGTGGGACATGCGCGGTCTTACGCCTCGTCCACGACGGGATTCCTGAGAACGCCGATGTTCTCGATCTCGACCTCGACCACGTCGCCGGGCTTGAGGAAGATCGGCGGCTTGCGGGTGAAGCCGACGCCGGCCGGCGTGCCGGTGGCGATGACGTCGCCGGGCACGAGGTCGAAGATGGTCGAGCAATATTCGATCAGCCGCGGGATCGAGAAGATCAGCATCGAGGTGTCGGAGGACTGCACGGTCGCGCCGTTGACGCGGGTCTCCAGCTTCAGCTTGGTGGGATCGCCGATCTCGTCGGGCGTGACCAGCCACGGTCCGAACGGACCGGTGCCGACGAAGTTCTTGCCGGAGGCGATCTGCTGCGCGTGGCGCTGCCAGTCGCGCACGCTGACGTCGTTGTAGATCGAGTAGCCGGCGACGTGATTCCAGGCATCGGCCTGGCTGATGTGACGACCGCCCTTGCCGATGACGACGGCGAGCTCGCCCTCCCAGTCGAAATTGTCGGAGACCTTCGGCCGGATCACCGGTGCGTTGTGCGCGACCTGCGAGCGCCAGACCCGCAGGAAGATCGGCGGAAACTCCGTGATCTCGCGCTTCATGCCGAACGCCACCGCTTCGTTGTGGTGGTCGAGATAGTTGCGCACGGCGCAGACGATCTTCTCGGGCCGCGGGATCACCGGCAGATATTTGACGTCGCTCAGCGCCAGCGTGGGCTCGTGCCCGGCAACGATGGCCGCGCGGCGCGCATAGTCGTCGCTGCCGAGGAAGTCGGCGAGGGTCGGGTACTGGGGCAGGGCGCGGCCGAGATCCACCACGCCGTTTTCGACAACGGCGCCCCAGCTTTCGCGGTTTCCATCCAAGAACGACAGCAGCTTCATGGTTTCGCCCCAAGGGTTTCGATTTTCGATGAGGTGTATTATTTTCGAAAATCAGCCCGGGCGCAAGGCCGCCGTGTGCGAAAATGCGGTTGCACTATTCGGTGTCGAGCAGATGGCCCGCGTAGGTCGCGACGTTATCGGAGGTCGAGCGGATATGCGCCTCGATCAGCTGCACGGCCAGATCGGCATTACGCGAGATCGCGGCCTGCATGATGGCCTGGTGCTCGCCGGCCTTGTCGCGCGGACGCGGGCGGAAATTGGCGGAGAGGTGCCGGTAGCGCTCGGCGCGGTCGAACAGCTCGGCGCGAATGGCGAGCAGCGTCGCCGAGCCGCAGGCGGAGACCAGCGCCTGATGGAACTGGCGATGGGCGATCTTCCATTCGGGATCGCGCAAGGGATGCTCGGGATCGCGCTGCTCGATCCGCTTCAGGCGGTGCAGCGTCGAGATCACGGCGATTTCCCAGTCATCGTCGCCGCGCTCGATCGAGCGGCGGATCAATTCCACCTCGATCAGCACCCTTGCATCGGTGACCTCCACCAGATCCTGGCGGCTGACCGGCGCCACGCGAAATCCGCGCTGCTCCTGGGCGTCGACCAGCCCTTCCGCGGCGAGCGCCGTCAGCGCCTCGCGCAGGGTCGTAAAGCTCGCGCCGAAGCGTTCGCGCAGCACGTCGAAGCGCAGCGGCTCGCCCGGCGCAAGGCCGCAGGCAATGATCTCCTCGCGCAGCCGATGGGTGATGTCGGCGGCAATGGTCTTGCCGAATTCCTTGCGGGGGCGGATGGCGCTGTCGGGCATGGGCCTGCCAATGAATCGATGGCTCAAGATGCCGCGGCAACGACCATCTTGCAATAATTTTCGTAAACGGTATGATTTTCGAAAATATGGTTCTGGGGAGCGTGAAGACATGAGGGCAGTGCTGGTGCGTCAGCCGGGTGGGCCGGATGCACTTGAGGTGGTCGAGCTTCCGGTGCCCGTGCCGGGCGCAGGCCAGGTGCAGATCCGGGCCGAGGCGTTCGGGGTCGGACAGCCCGACGCGCTGATCCGGCGCGGCGTCTACAAATGGATGCCGCCGCTGCCGGCCAATCCCGGCAGCGATGTCGCCGGCCGCATTTCCGCGCTGGGGCCTGATGTCGAGGGCTTTGCCGTCGGCCAGAAGGTGCTGCTGAGCGCGCGCGATCTGTCCCAGCGCGGCGGCTGCTACGCCGACTATGTGGTCGCACCCGCAGATGCCGTTCACGCGCTGCCCGATCATGTCGATCTGCAAGCCGCCGTGTGCCTGTCGAACTACCAGGTGGCCTACGCGCTGCTGCACGAGTGCCGCCATCCGCGCGCACCTAGCAGCGCGCTGGTGCTCGGCGCGGCCGGCGGCGTCGGCACCGCGCTGGTGCAACTGGCAAAGCTCGCGGGGATGAACGTGATCGGCACGGTCTCGACCGAGGAGAAAGCCGCGTTCGCGAAGGCGAACGGCGCCGATCACATCATCTTCTACCGCAGCGAGGATGTCGTGGCACGGACGCGCGAGCTGACCAGGGGCGAGGGCGTCGGCCTCGTGCTCGATCACGTCTGCGGGCCGGAATTCACCGCCTATCTCGGCGCGCTCGGCAAATGGGGCACGCTGCTGTCCTACAACGCCTTCGCCGGATTGCCGGAAGAGAATTTGATGGCGGCGATGCGCAACCATCTCGACATCTGTCCCGCCGTGCGCTGCTTCTCCTTCCACATCTATGACCATGATCGCGACGGCCGCCGCGCCCTGATGCGCAGCGTGATCGAGGCGCTCAGCCGCAATGCGATCAAGCCGGCGATCTCGGCAGTGCTGAAGCTCGACGAGGTCAGGAAGGCGCATACGCTGCTGGAGCAGGGCTCCGCGCTCGGCAAGATCATCATGACGCCATGAGAGGGTGGACCGCACGATGACACAAGCACCCATTGCACGCTTCACCCGGCTGCGGCACGCGACCTTCACCTCGCCTGATCCGGAGCGGCTGCTCGACTATTATCGCGGCGTGATCGGTCTCGGCCTCGTCGCCCGCGACGGTGGCCGCCTGTTCCTCGCTAGTGATTCCGAGCAGCTCTCGCTCGTGATCGAGCGAGGGGACGCCGCGCTGAAGAGCATCGCCTTCGAGATATCTCCTGATGTCCAGCTGGAGGCGCTGGGCGCCGCGCTGAAGCAGGCGGACTTACGGCCCGAGCTCCACAGCGATTCCCTGCCTGGCGTCTCCAAACTGCTGTCCTTCAGCGATCCCGAAGGCACGCGCTTCGAGCTGATCCAGGGCTGGACGCCGACGCCCGCGCAGGAGCGGATCGGCGCCCTCGCGGTCGCCAAGCTCGGCCATGTCGCGCTGCGCACGCCCGATCCGCAAGCCGCTTCGGAGTTTTATGCTGATGTGATGGGCCTGCGGGTCTCCGACTGGATCGAAGACCGCTTCGTCTTCATGCGCAGCGGCTTCGAGCACCACACGCTCAACTTCGCTCGCGCGCCCGAACGCAGTCTTCATCACTTCGCCTTCGAGCTGCGGGGGCCCGAGCACATGCACCGGGCCTGCGATCATCTCGCGCGGCACAAGCTGCCCGTGCTGTGGGGACCGGTGCGCCACGGCCCCGGCCACAACACGGCGATCTACCACCGCAATCCCGACGGCCATCTGGTCGAGCTGTTTTGCGATCTCGACCGCATGACCGACGAGGCGCTCGGCTATTTCGAGCCGCGGCCGTGGCATCGCGATCGTCCGCAGCGGCCAAAAATCTGGGTCGGCCTGCCGCGCGACGTCTGGGGCATGGCGCCTTCGCCTGAATGCACGGAGTTCGCGCGCTAGCGGATTTGAGTTCGAACGGAAGATCGCCGCGCGCGCTGCGGCCAAAGACATAACAATCAAGGGGAGAAGCATCCATGCGAGGGATGAAGCGGCTTGCTGCGGCCATTTTTCTGCTGGGCGGTTGTCTTGCAACCACTCTTGCGGCGGCGGACACCTATCCGTCGCGCCCGATCCGCCTGCTGCACGGATTTGCCGCAGGCGGTGCCGCGGACACGCTGTCGCGCATCATCGCCGACGGGCTCGCGAAGAAGCTCGGGCAGCCGATCATCGTCGAGGCCAAGCCCGGCGCCGGCGGCAACATCGCGGCGGATGCGATCGCAAAGGCTGCGCCCGACGGCTACACGCTCGGGCTCGTCACCGGGGCGCATGCGATTTCCGCGGCGACCTACAAGAGCCTCGCCTACCAGCCAGCCGAGAGTTTCGAGATGATCTCGACGCTGGTCTATTACGCGCTCGTCATCGCTGTGCGCAACGATCACCCCGCAAAATCGCTCGGCGATCTCATCACGATCGCGAAGGAGAAGCCGGGCGCGCTCAGCTTCGGATCGGTCGGCTTCGGCAGCACGCATCACCTCGCCGGAGAGCTGCTGAACGCGGCGGCCGGCGTCGAGATCGTGCACGTGCCGTATCGCGGCGATGCGCAGTCCGTCACGGCGCTGCTCGGCGGCGAGGTTCCGGTCATCGTCGGCACCCCCGTCCTGCTCGCCCCGCAAATCCAGAGCGGCGCGATCCGCGGCCTCGCGGTGACGTCGCCGGCGCGCACCGCGTTGTTGCCCGATGTCCCCACGGTTCAGGAGGCCGGCATCAAGGGCTACGACGTGCGCACCTGGGCAGGGCTTCTGGCTCCGAAGGGCACGCCGCCCGCGATCATGGCCGCCCTCAATGCCGCGACGCTCGAGGTGCTTAGGGATCCCGATATCAAGCAGCGCCTGGAGACGGCCGTCGGCGGCGAGGTCCGCGGCAGCTCGCCGGCGGAGATGAAGGCGCTGATCGAAACCGAGATCGTCAAATGGACCGGCGTGGTGGAGCGGGCGAAGCTCCCGAAGATCTGAGGTGAGGGCGCTCGCCCGCTGCTTTGCTATGCGCCCGAATGCACGCCTGCAGTCCGGAGCATGCGTTGCCTCACCGTCCGCGCGATCGCGGCCGGTGCCTCCTCGGGGATCGCAAAGCACGAGCTCGCATTGATCTCGCACAGCACGTAGGTGTCGGCGCCGGCCGCATCTTTCGGCCCGTACAGGAAGTCCGCGTCCCAGATGACCGGCAATGACGGCTCATCGATGCCGAGCGTCGCCATCATCTGCGGCGTCCATTCGTCCTCCATTGCTCGCCGCAGCGCCTGGAATTGCGGCGCGTCAGGGCCGTGCATGATCCGCGGGCCCGGCTGCGCTTCAGGCGAGTCCGGTCCCTCCGGCGGCGGTGGGATCAAGGCCTTGATCTTCTGATGGCCGAAGCCCGCGACCCTGGCGGCGCTCATGTAGCAGCGGATCATGCCGTCGGGCAGGCGTGGCTGAAACGCCTGGTCGATGATGCAGCCGCCCCAGCCGAAATACGGCTCGCATCGTGCGAGGAGCGCGTCGAGCGGCATGTCCTCAGGGATACTGCCGCGCTGCGCATGGAGCACGCGCACCATGCCGTCCGTGTCGGGCAGTGCCTCCACCTTCCAGACGCCCTGGCCGCCATTGCCGCGGTTCTGCTTCAGCACGCGCGGGCCGTCGGTCCGAAGACGCGCCGGAAACTGGCTGCGGAAGCTTGCCGCGCTGTCGTAGCGATGCGTGTCGGCACCCCAGCCGAGATGACGCGTCCGGTACAGCACCTCCTTGACGCCCATCGTCAGGATGACGTCCGGATGCGCGCTCACCCATGGCCCTTGCGCCGCGACATCGCGGAGCAGGGCGTCGAGCCCGGCGCGCGTCTTGCCCTGGTGGATCGGATCGACCCAGACCAGCACGCCGTCGGCTGCGAGCAATTGATCGCGGACGGCGCCCGCGACGCTTTCGTCGTAGATCACCGGCGCGGCTTCGATGCCGACGGCGGCGAGCGCTTCGAAGACGCGGACGAAGCGACTGTTCTGCACTGTAGCCTCGCGGCGCACGGCAGCGTCGCCGCGTGAGAGGATGGCTACGGTCTGGCGGGGGGAGGAGTGACGTTCGGTGTCCATGCGCAAGCTCCACGAATTTGCGTGCTGCGCAGAGCTTGGACCGGGGTCTCAAGGGGAGTCTGCATTGTCCCCGTGGAGCCAGCTTACGTGAGATGGACTTCAGATTTCAAGAGTGGTTGGCAGTTCCAAACGGGCGCAAAATTCTTTGTGAGGACGCTCGGGGGGAGGGGTGAGTTGACAGCTCGGCCACCCGGTCCTCTACTCGGCCCGTCGGGGATGTGCGATCTCCCCGTGAGGCGACATGCCCAAGAATCGCGTCCTGATTTCACCAAGGACGCAGCATGTCATTCGACACCCGATATCATCCTACAGATCATTTTCGGCTTATTGGCCCGGCGCGGCGCGCCGGCCTCGTCGATGCGTAACCTTGCGAAACGGACTTCACCTGGGGCGGGGACACAGGAGAATGACCATGCGCACACGGACAATCCTTCAGGCTTTCCTCATTCCGGCGCTGATGGCCATCGGCGCCTGCTTCATCGCGACCGCCCGCGCGCAGGACGTCGACTGGCAGAAGGTCGATGAAACGCTTGGCCGCAAGCCGGCCGTCACCGGCGACGTGCATCGCTACGGCTTTCCGCGCACCGACCTCACGGTGACGCTCGATGGCGTGACCATCAAGCCGGCGTTGGCGCTCGGCGGCTGGGTCGCGTTCAAGCCGGCCCATGGCGGTGTCATGGCGATGGGCGATCTGGTGCTGCTCGAGTCCGAGATCAACCCGGTCATGCTGAAGATGATCGCGAGCGGGCTGGAGATCACGGCCGTGCACAATCATCTGCTCGGCGCGAGCCCCGCGACGTTCTACATGCATGTGGCCGGACACGGCGATCCCGTGAGGATCGCAACCGCCCTCAAGGAGGCGCTCGCCGAAAGCAAGACGCCGCTCTCGGTGCCGGCTCCCACGGCCCCGCCGCCGGCCGTCGATCTCGACACCGCGCAGCTCGACCAGATCATCGGGGTCAAGGGACAGGCCAATGGCGGCGTCTACCAGTTCAACGTGCCGCGCCGCGATCCGGTCACGGAGCAGGGAATGCAGCTGAGCCCGGTCGGACCGATGGGCGTTGCGAGCGCCATCAACTTCCAGCCGACCGGCGCGGGCAAGGCGGCCATCACCGGCGACTTCGTGTTGACCGGCGACGAGGTGAACCCGGTCATCAAGGCGTTGCGGTCGCACGGCATCGCCGTGACGGCGCTGCACAGCCACATGTTGGACGAACAGCCGCGCCTGTTCTTCATGCATTTCTGGGCCAACGACGACGCCGTCAAGCTCGCCAATGGCTTGCGGGCCGCGCTCGACAAGACGGCGAGCACGAAGAGCTGATCGAGAACGAAGCCGGACTGGACCGGGCGTTACCGATCAGGATGCGTCGCTTGCGCTGTCCTCGTCATCCCCGAGGATCGTCTCCGAGAGCAGCGCCGCGGCCTTCTGAAGCGGCGCTATGAACCGATCCAACTCGGTGAAGCTCACGCGTGCCACGGGAACGGAAACGCCCAGGCACGCGATCAGCTCGCGATCCGGAGACAGGATCGGAACGGCGCAGCCGACCACGCCTCGCACATATTCTTCATTGGTTTTGGCCCAGCCGCGCTTGCGCGTCTCGTCGAGCACCTTCATCAGGCTCTCGACATCGATGATGGTCGTCTCGGTGTATTTGGTGAGTGCGAGTGCGCGGCACAGCTTCTCGCGTGCCCGCTCCGGCAGGCGGCTCATGTAGATCTTGCCGGTCGACGTGCAGTGGAGCGGTGCTGCTTCTCCGGGATTGAACTGGAGTCCCTGCGGTTGCGATACGCGGACGCTGTCGACGTAGGCAACGACATTGTCCCGCACCACGCCGATCTCGCATTGCTCGCCGATTTCAGCCGCAACGGCCCGGAGCACCGCATGCCGGCGCGCGGTCCGGAAAGCTGCGCCGATCACCTTGGCCGACAGCGTGACCAGTTGATTGCCGACCACGTAGCGCTTCGTTCCCACGGCTTTCTGAAGCAGCCCGCGCTGCTCAAGATTTCCGATGAGCCGGTGCGCGGTCGGCAGCGGCAAGGACAGCGCGCCGGCGATCTCCGCGACCGAGGCTGCTCTGGTCTGGCTGGCAACATAGCCAATGACCGCGAAGGCGCGGTCCAGTGGCCCGTCGGTACTTGGCTCCTGCATTTGCCGTTCTCCATTCATATAAATTATCATTTTTCGGAATAAAAACTACTGAATAATGAAAATTATTGTAGTCCTTCCCGCGCCTTTGCCCATATCGTTGGCGTTGCGATGTGGTGAACAGGATTTGTGCAGTGCGAGCCGTCGCGGACGTGCTCAGGAGATCGGGATGTCAGGCCATTACGACGTGGATGCTGTGCGGAAGGAGTTTCCGGCTGCCGAGCGGATCACTTATCTCGACTCCGGCTTCCAGACGCCGCTAGCGCGTCCCGTCAAAGCAGCGATCGACCGTTTCCTCAGCGAAGGCCTCGAGACTGCCGGCCCCAAGAGCGTCTGGCTCGATCGCGTCGAGCAGACCCGCGAGAAGCTGGCGCGGTTTCTCGGCGCATCGGCCGACGAGATCGCCTTCACCAAGAACACCTCGGAGAGCATGAACATCGCCGCGAACGCGCTGCCGCTGCGCGCCGGCGACAAGGTGCTGATGATCCACGGCGACCACCCAAACAACGCCTACGCATTCCTCAATCTGCAGCGCAAGGGCGTCACGGTCGCGTTCGTGCCGATGACGGAGGTCGTCGACGCCGACGGCCTTCGTCCCTACATCGATGCGAGCACGCGGGCGATCTCGATGTCGCAGGTGACCTTCCATGCCGGTCACCGTTTCGACGTCGAAAGCATCGGCGCGCTCTGCGCGGAGAAGGGGCTCTACTTCGTCGTCGACGTGATGCAGGCGATCGGCGTCGTGCCGATCGACGCCAGGGCGATGCGCGCGACCTTCATCGGTTCGGGTAGCCACAAGGGACTGCTCGTGCCGCAAGGGCTGGGCCTGCTCTATTGGGACAAGTCGAGGACCGAGCTCGAGCCCGGTTATCTTGCGGCCGCGAGCCTTGCGGACGTCCCGGCCGATCTCATCGCCCGGCCCGACAGACTCGCGCCTGCCCCGAGCGCGCGCCGATTCGAACTCGGCAATTTCAATCTTCCTGCGATCCATGCGCTCGGTGCCTCGCTCGACATGATCGAAGCGCTGGGCGTTGAGAACATCCAGAACCACTGCTTCGATCTCGGCGATCATCTCATCGCCCGGCTCGACGCGCTCAACGTTCGCCTCGTCGGCCCGCGCGCGCGGCAGCATCGCGCGCCGCACATCTACGTCATCGCGCTGCCCGCCGCCGAATGGCTCGGCCATTTCGAGGAGAACGGGGTGCGCGTGTCGCCGGAGCGCGACGGCATTCGCGTCTCGTTCGGGATGTTCAACACGATTGCCGACGTCGACCGCCTGATCGAGATCATCCAGCGGCGCGGCGTGAAGCCATCATCGAGGGCCGCATAGGCCGCTCATCAGGGGAGATGTACATGACGAAGTCTGCGCGTGTCTTGAGCATTCTGTCCGGCCTCGCGGTGCTCGGCGCCATCAGTGGACCCTCGGCTGCGGCCGACAGTCCCACACTCGCCAGGATCAAATCGAACGGCGCCATCACCATCGGCCACCGCGAGGCCTCGATACCGTTCTCCTATCTCGGTCCCGACCAGAAGCCGATCGGCTTCTCGCTCGATCTCTGCGCGGCCATCGTCGAGCGCATCAAGGCGGAGACCGGCCTGCCCAGTCTCAAGGTCAATTACGTTCCGGTGAACTCGTCCAACCGCATCCCGCTGATCCAGAGCGGCACCGTCGACATCGAGTGCGGCGGCACGGCGAACGACAGGAAGCGGCAGGAGCAGGTCTCGTTTTCCGTCGCCACCTTCGTCAGCCAGCCGCGCTGGCTGGTCAAGGCGGACAGCGGCCTGAAGACGGCGGGCGATCTCAAGGGCAAGACCGTCGTCGTCACCCAGGGCTCCAATGCCGTCGGCTTCGCGCAAGGCGTGAATGCGAAGGAGCAGCTCGGCTTCAACATCGTGCAGGCCAAGGACCACGCCGAATCCTTCCTGATGCTGAACACCGGCCGCGCGGCAGCTTTCATGGAAGACGACATCCTGCTCGCGGGCCTCAAGGCCGCGGCTCCCAAGCCGGATGCGCTGATATTTCTCCCCGAGGGCTACGCCAAGATCTATTATGGCCTGATGTTCACGAAGGGCGATGCCGGCTTCAAGGCGCTCGTCGACGACGTTCTGTCGAAGCAGATGGCGTCCGGCCAGTTCGAGAAGACCTACGCAAAATGGTTCACGAGGCCGATTCCGCCCAAGAATGAGAACCTGGCGTTCCCGCTGACGGTCGAGCTTACGGAACGGATCGCGCATCCCAGCGACGCGGTCGATTAATCGCGGAGAGTGTCCCGCAAACCGAGCCCCGAGGTTCGCCATGTTTGCAGTGCTTCTTGAACAGACGGCGGATGGCCAGCGCTATATCGACTGGCTCGTGTCGGGCCTCGGCTGGACCCTGGCGCTGGCGTTCTTCGGCTGGTGGATTGCTTTTGCGGTCGGGGTCATCGTCGGTATCGGCCGCACCGTGCAGAACCGCGCCGTCGCGGCGCTTGCGCGCCTCTATGTGGAGATCTTCCGCAACATCCCCGTGCTGGTGCAGATGTTTCTCTGGTACTTCGTCCTGCCGGAGATCCTTCCCGTCGCGCTCGGAAACGCCATCAAGCAGATTCCGCCGCCCTGGGGATCATTCTTTCCGGCGCTGGTGTGCCTCGGTCTCTACACCGCCGCCCGGATCGCCGAACAGGTGCGTGCCGGGATCGAGGCCCTGCCGAAAGGGCAGGTCGAGGCGGCAAGCGCGCTCGGGCTCAGCGGCTATCTGACCTATCGCCACGTCATCGTTCCGCAGGCCCTGCGCCTGATCATCCCGAGCCTGACCAGCGAGGTCATGGGCATCTACAAGAACACCTCGGTCGCGCTCACCATCGGACTGATGGAGCTGACGGCGCAGGCCCGCCAGATCAGCGAAGCGACGTTCCAGACCTTCACCGCCTTTGGCGCCGCGACGCTTGTCTACCTCGCGCTGGCGCTCATCGCCTATCAGGGGATGGCGCTGATCGACAGGGCCGTCCGCATTCCGGGCACGGGGCGCGGGGAGGACGCAGTCAAGCCGGCCACGCCGCGCGCCACCGAGCAGATCGGCGACTTGCCCGATGCAATGGAGGTTGTGAAATGAACAGCCTCGATTTCTCCATTGTCCTTCAGGCGTGGCCTTACCTCTGGTCGGGCCTGCTGTTTTCGCTGGCACTCACCGCTGTTGCCTTCGTGGTCGGCCTGGTCCTCGGCACCTGCTTGGCGCTGGTGCAGCACTTCGAAGTGCCCGTGCTCGGCAAGCTCGTGCGTGGCTATGTCGCCCTGATGCGCTCGATCCCGCTGATCCTGGTTCTGTTCTGGTTCTTCTTCCTGGTGCCGATCGTGCTTGGCCATCTCAGCGGAAACGGGCGGCCGGTCCCGATCGGCGCCACCTGGACGGCGTTCATCACCTTCGGCCTGTTCGAGGCCGCCTACTATTCGGAAATCATCCGCGTCGGATTGCGGGCGGTGAACAAGGGACAGTTCGAGGCGTGCCAGGCGCTCGCACTGTCCACCTTCGACACCTATCGCTCCGTGATCCTGCCGCAGGTGCTCCGCGTCGCGAGCCCGATCATCCTGAGCCAGACCATCATCCTGTTCCAGGACACCTCGCTGGTCTATGTCCTGTCGCTCACCGATCTGCTCGGCGCCGCCTCGAAGCTCGCGCAGCTCAACGGCCGTCTCGTCGAGATGTATCTGGTCATCGCGGTGGTCTACCTCGCAATCAGCTCGGCGGCGTCGCAATGCGTGGCGTCGCTCCGCAAGCGGTATGCGATCGCGGGCCGCTAGCGCATCATCCTGTTCTTGGGAGAGAAAAATGCTTCAACACACAGCCGGGAACGAGGCCGGACGGTCGACGCCCATCGTCACCGTGGAAAATCTGGTGAAGCGGTTCGGCCATTTCACGGCGCTGAATGACGTCAATCTCAGCGTCGCGGCCGGCGAGAAGATCGTGCTGTGCGGTCCGTCGGGCTCCGGCAAGTCGACGCTGATCCGCTGCATCAACCACATCGAGAAGCACGATGGCGGCCGGATCGTCGTCGATGGCGTCGAGCTGACGGGTCGGATGGACGACATCAACGGCGTCCGTCGCGAGGTCGGCATGGTGTTCCAGAGCTTCAACCTGTTTCCGCACCTCTCGGTCGTCGAGAATTGCATGCTCGCGCCGATGAAGGTGCGGGCCTTGTCGCGCGCCGAGGCACATGAGCGTGCGATCGGTCTGTTGCGCAAGGTGCGCATCCACGACCAGGCAAACAAATATCCGGGGCAGCTCTCCGGCGGCCAGCAGCAGCGCGTCGCCATCGCGCGTGCGCTGTGCATGCAGCCGAAGATCATGCTGTTCGACGAGCCGACCTCCGCGCTCGACCCGGAGATGGTCAAGGAAGTGCTCGATACCATGGCGGAGCTCGCGCGGGACGGCATGACCATGGTCTGCGTCACGCACGAGATGGGCTTTGCCCGCGAGATCGCTGATAGGGTGGTGTTCATGGATCGCGGCGCGATCGTCGAGGAGGCCGATCCCGAGACCTTCTTCCGCGCGCCGAGGACTGAACGCGCGAGGGATTTCCTCGGCCAGATCATCCACTAGCGATCCGTCTCGGTTTGCGGCGCGTCGCGGGGCTCCGCGGCATTGATTGGCACATCTCGCAATCCCGTTGGCGCCTTGTGCCGCTGCCAACGCTGTTCCTGAAATCTAGAGACGTCTGCGAGACCAGTGAGCGGCCTGATCGCTCCTCCCAACCGCAGACCAAGGAACAGACCATGCAATCATTCCATTTTTCCCGTCGATCCGCCATTTTCCTGTTGATGGCGACCCTGAACATCGGACTGATGCCGATGGCGCACGGCGAGGCACCGGTCCCCGACGCGATCGTCGGAACATGGGAGGCGGACGACGGCACCGTGAAGCTCGACATGTTCAAGGCCGGCGCAGAATTCCAGGCGCGCATGCTTTATGGCAACGAGATCGTCGAGGCGGACAATGTGACCTTCAAGAAGGACGCCAAGAATCCTGACCCCGCGCTGCGTTCGCGGTCGCTCAAGAACATCGTCTTCATCACGGGCTTGCACTGGGAAAATGGCGAGTGGAGCGGCGGTTCGATCTATGACGCCTCGTCGGGGCGCACCTACAACTGCAAGGCCTCCGTCAAGGACGGCAAGATGCATCTGCGCGGCTATCTCGGCCTGCCGGCGATGGGACAAACCCGCGCATTCCACCGCGTTCGCGGGTAGGGGCCTTCCGCCACCCCCAACTGTTCTGCCGCAAGCGCGGTCGCCCGGACCGCGCTTTTTTCCTGCGAGCACAGCAGTTTGGCCGGTCGCCAGGATTGGCGCGTTGTGCAAGTCTAGTGGCGCGCTTGGTCAGTCAATTCGTGCCGGGGAGGCGGCAGGATAAGGATCGGAACCAAGAGAGGTTGACATGTTCGACAGATCGAAAAGAACCGCGCTCGTCACCGGAGCCTCCTCCGGCATGGGCAAGGAAATCGCAAGGCGTCTGATCAAGGACGGCTTTCAGGTCTTCGTCGCCGCGCGCCACGTCGACAAGATGGATGATCTCGTCAGGCTCGGGGCAAGGTCCCTGCGCATGGACATATCGAGCGAGGCCGACATCCAGGCGGCGGTCGATGCCATCCTGCGCGAAGTGGACGGCGTCGATGTGCTCGTCAACAACGCCGGCTTCGGCCTCTACGGTCCCGTCGAGGACGTCGGCATCGACGAAGCGCGTTACCAGTTCGAGGTAAACCTGTTCGGCGCCGCCCGCCTGACGCAACTCCTGCTGCCGAAAATGCGCGAGAAGCGGGCAGGCACCATCGTCAACATCACCTCGATGGGCGGCAAGATCTACACGCTCCTCGGCGCCTGGTACCACGCGACCAAGCATGCGCTGGAAGGCTGGTCCGACTGCCTTCGGCTCGAGCTCGCTCCCTTCGGCATCAAGGTCGTCGTCGTCGAGCCCGGCCTGATCGAGACCGGATTTGGCGATGTGGTCGCCAATGGTCTGCTCAAGCGATCGGGTGAAGGTCCCTACGCCAAACTCACGCAGGCCGTCGCGAAATCGACCCGTGAGGCCTATGGACAGGGACGCGGCACCAATCCGAGCGTCATCGCCGACATCGTGTCCCGGGCTGTGAGGGAGCCGAAGCCGCGCACGCGCTACGTTGCGGGCAAATATGCCCTGCCGATGATCAAGATTCGCGAGTGGTTCGGCGACCGCATGTTCGACCGCGTTATCATGAGCCAGATGCGCTAGGGATCGGTCATGAGCGGAACAGCGGCAGACAGGTGCAAGGTCCCCCGAGCCTTTTGGCAGGCCGTCGAACATATCGGCGTGCCGCCGGCCGTGCTGTTGCGGCAGGCGAAATTGCCGGCAACCTTGCACCTGAACGATCAAGGGCAGGTCACCACAGTGCAATATTTTGCGCTCTGGAGAGCGCTTGAGGAGCTGAAGCCGGTGCCCGGGCTCGGCTTGATGCTGGTCCAGAGCGTCGAGACGGCGGTGCATCCGCCGCCGAGCCTTGCTGCGTTCTATGCGCGGGATTATCGGGACGGACTGCACCGCATCGCGCGCTTCAAGCGGCTGTGCTCACCCGAGCAGCTGCACGTCGATGAAGGCAAGGACGAGTGCGTGGTCACGACGGAGTGGCAGTACGCAACCGATCCGGAGCCGGCGATTACGACCGACGTGACCTTCGCCACGCTGGTCGAGCTGGGGCGTCGCGGGACGGGACAGCACCTGACGCCGAAGCGGGTGGAGCTGGTTCGTCCTCGCCCCAAGAGCGATGTCCACCACACTTATTTCGAATGCCAAATCCGCTATGGCGCGGCACGAAACCTGCTGGTCCTGAAATCCGCTGACCTCGATCGTCCGTTTCCCGGCCACAACAAGGAGCTGCTCGAAATCCTGACGCCGGCACTGGCGTCGGCCCTGGGCGAGCTGGAAGCGCGCAGCTCCGTCAGGGAGCAGGTGAAGGTCGTTCTCAAGCGCAGCCTTGCGAGCGGGCGACCGGAATTGTCCGACGTCGCGCGCGATCTCGGCCTGAGCGAGCGGACCCTGCAGCGCCGCATCACCGAGGAAGGCGCGAGCTTCCGCGAGCTGCTCGTCGAGGCGCGTCAGGAGCTCGGGCGGCAGCTTCTGTCGGATCCAACGGCTGACATCGACGAGGTCGCATGCCTCCTGGGCTACCAGGACGCGAGCTCCTTCTACCGCGCTTTCCGATATTGGGAAGGCGTGACGCCGAGCCGCTGGCGCGAGCTGCACGGCAACAAGATTCACTGACGGCTGCTGCGTCCTTTTTGGCGCCTGCGGCAACTTCGTTGGCGCGCCTCGTCACTGCCGATCCTGGCCGGCGAGGATAGGCTTGCCGCGTAAGTCCAATTCAATCCATCGAGGATATCGCATGTCTGGCAAAGTCTGGTTCATCACCGGAGCATCCCGCGGCTTTGGCCGCGTCTGGGCAGAGGCTGCCCTCAAGCGCGGCGACAAGGTGGCTGCCACCGCCCGCATTCTGGCTGACGTGGCTGATCTTTCGGAAGTCTACGGCGACGCCGTGCTGCCGATCGCCCTGGACGTGACCAATGCCCGCGCGGTGCAGAATGCCGTGACCCGGGCTCACGCGCATTTCGGACGGCTGGACGTCGTGCTCAACAACGCGGGCTACGCGCTGGTCGGGGCGATCGAGGAAGCACACGAGGCCGATGTCCGCGCCGAGTTCGACACCAATTTCTTCGGCGCTCTCCGCGTCATCCAGGCCGCGCTTCCCCTGCTGCGACGACAGGGCAGTGGTCACATCATCGGTGTGTCCAGCGTTGCGGGCATCGTCGCCGGGCCCATCACCGGGTTCTACAACGCCTCGAAATTCGCCATCGAAGCTCTTCATGAAAGCCTGGCGCAGGAGGTCAAGGGTTTTGGGCTGAAAGTCACGCTGCTCGAGCCCGGCGCCTATGCGACGGGCTTTGCCAGCATGGCCTCGCTCAGGATCTCGCCCGTCATCAACGCCTACAGCAATACGCGGGCGGAGGTGTTTGCCGCCGGTGCCAAGCTCGAGTTTGGCGAGCCGGAGGCGACGGCCGATGCGATCCTGAAGATCGTCGACGCCGAGAATCCTCCGCTCCGATTCTTTGTCGGCACTGAGGGATTGCCGCGCGCCCGGGCCGCCTATGCCGATCGCCTCGCGACATGGGAAGCGTGGGAGGCTGACTCCAACGCCGCTCAGGGCGAGGCCCGGCAACACAACATCGCATCGTAGCTGCACCAGCTTTCTTCGGGACAGACCCGTCTGCTCCTCGCGAGCGGGAAACAGAGGATTGCAATGAACGCTACCGCAGTTGCTGATTTCTTCCAGTTCTTCCGCTCGTACCTGTCCAATCCCTGGCAGGTCTCCGCCATCGCGCCGTCGGGCCAGTCACTGGCGCGCCTGATGACGCAGGAGATCGTGCCGGGGACCGGGCCGGTGATCGAGCTGGGACCGGGCACCGGCATCTTCACCAGGGCGCTGCTCCGGCGAGGAATCGCGGAGCGCGACCTGCTGCTGATCGAATATGGTTCGGATTTCGTCCGCCTGTTGCAGGAGCGCTTCCCGCGCGCGCGCGTGCTCTGGATGGATGCGCGCCAGCTCGCCCAGTACGAGCGGTTCACGGCGCCGGCCTCGGCCGTCGTCAGCGGCCTTCCACTTCTGTCGATGTCGCCGCGCAAGGTGATCGCGATCCTGACGGGCGCCTTCCGCCACATGCAGGAGAGCGGCACGCTCTACCAGTTCACCTACGGACCGCGCTGCCCGGTGCCCCGGCCCATCCTCGATCGTCTCGGGCTGAAGGCGAGCCTGGTCGGGCGAACCGCGCTCAACATTCCGCCGGCATCGGTTTATCGCATCCGGCGGCGTCCGCAACTCAGGGGCGGGGGCCAAGACTAAGCGCGAGGGATTTCCGCGGCCAGATCATTCACTAGGAACGATGTTTGGCCTGGAGCGGAATGAATGGGGGCGAGGCGAGCCTACCTGGCCTCGACCACCTCGCCATCCTCCTTCACGAAGCGGCCGACTGGATTGTCCAGGAGATCGATGACGGCCTCCGAGGGCCGGCACAGCCGCGTGCCCTTCGCCGTCACCACGATCGGACGGTTGATGAGAATGGGATGCGCCATCATGAAATCGAGCAATTCGTCGTCCGTCCATTTGGAGTCGGCGAGGCCAAGCTCCTTGTAAGGCGTGCCCTTCTCGCGCAGCAGCGCGCGAACGGGAATTCCCATCGCCGAGACCAGCTCCTTGAGCCTGTCGCGCGATGGCGGCGTCTTCAGATATTCGATGACGACGGGCTCGACGCCGCTCTGCCGGATCATCGCAAGCGTGTTGCGCGAAGTGCCGCAGTCGGGGTTATGATAGATCGTGACACTCATGATCGGGTCTCCGCAACAGGAATAGGGCCGCGCGCCTTGGTTTGCCCCAGCAGCCAGTTCATCAATAGCATGCCGGCGATCGCGCCACAGAGCTCCGCGAGGATGAACCCGGGAAGATCAGCCGGGCGAATGCCGGCAAAGGTATTCGTCAGCGATCGCGCAATTGCCACCGCCGGATTGGCAAACGACGTCGATGCGGTGAACCAGTACGCGGCCGTGATGTAGAGGCCGACCAGCCAGGGAACCGCCGCGCGCTGGAAGCGGATGCCGCCGAGGATGGTCGCGACCAGCCCGAAAGCGGCGACGGCTTCGGCAAACCATTGTGCCCCGCCGGTCCTGACCTTCGTCGACGGATCGAGCAGGGGCAGGCCGAACATCAGATGCGCCGCGATCGTCCCGGCGATGCCGCCGGCGATCTGCGCAATCGCGTAGAGCGCGGCTTCATTCACCGGCAGCTCGCGCCTGCCGGTGAAGACCAGCGTCACCGCCGGATTGAAATGCGCGCCGGAGATCGGACCAAGAACCGTGATCAGGACGACGAGAATGGCCCCGGTCGGCAAGGTATTGCACAGAAGCGAAAGCGCGACGTCCTTCGTCAGCGTTTCCGCCATGATGCCGGAGCCGACGACGGTGGCGACGAGGATGCCGGTGCCGAGTGCCTCGGCCGCCAACCGCCGCGGAAGGTCGAATGTCTCCATCAGCGCGCTCGCTCCTTTCGTTTCGGCGAGCAGCAGGCTTGAAGACTGTCGACCACCGGCTCGCAGACCTCAGGCCGTCCGCCGCAGCAATCGCGCAGCAGGAAAACCGCAACGTCGCGGAATTCGGTGAGGTTGGCGCGGTAGATGATCGAGCGGCTGTGCCGCTCGGAGGAGACGAGGCGGGCCCGGCTCAAGATCGACAGATGCGCGGAGAGCGTGTTTTGAGGCACTTCCAAAAGGCGCGCGAGGTCGCCGGCTGCAAGGCCGTCGGGCTCGTGCCGGACCAGGGTCCGGAACGCCTCCAGACGGGTCGACTGGGACAGGGCGGCGAGCGCCAGGACAGCTTCTTCTGTTTCCATATATCCAGACTTATGGAAATGTAAAGGTCTCCGTCAACCCGAATGCGCAGCACTTCACAGACATTATTTCGAATATTCTAGAAATATGGTTGACGGCACGAACGATCGGGCGCATGGTGTCGGCCATGAAAATCGATGACGCAGCAGCGCGCCTGGAAGCTCTGGGCAACCGGACCCGGCTTCAGATCTATCGCGCCCTGGTCCGGGCCGGACATTCGGGCATGCCTGTCGGCCGCTTGCAGGAAAAGCTGAAGATCCCGGCTTCGACGCTGTCGCATCACATCAAGACCCTGGTTTCGGTCGGGCTCGTCAGTCAGATCAGGGAATCCACGACGCTCGTCTGTCACGCGAACTTCGAGGCCATGCGGGGGCTGGTCGATTTCCTGGCGGCGGAGTGCTGCGCAGACGAAGTCGGATGCAAGACTACGCAGACGGCGGCGTGATCTTTTTTTGGCCGATATTATTCGATGATTCTAGAAAGATGGGAGAAGCCGAATGAACGCCAAGACGGTTGCTATCATCGGGGCAGGGCCTGTTGGCCTCGCTGCAGCAGCCCATGTGCTCGAACGCGGCATGTCGCCCGTCGTGCTCGAGGCGGGCCCTGAGGCGGGACACGCGATCCGGCAATGGCAGCATGTCCAGCTGTTCTCGCCGTGGGAGTACAATGTCGACAAGGCCGCCGCGCGCATGCTGGCGCCGACGGGATGGAATTCGCCGGACCCTCAGTCCTATCCGACCGGCGGCGAGCTGCTTGACCGGTACCTGATGCCGCTCGCCACGCGAACGCCGCTGCGTGAGGCGATCCGGACATCGAGCCGCGTCTCGGCCATCAGCCGCGTCGGCTTCGACAAGGCGAAGACCAGGGGCAGGGAGCAAGCCCCTTTCGAAATCCGCTACCAGAACGGCAAGGGCCCCGAGGTCCTGCGGGCGGATGCCGTGATCGATACATCAGGCACTTGGTTCTCGCCGAATCCGGCCGGCCGCAACGGTTTGCCGGCGATCGGCGAGCCTGAATGCGCCGGCCGCGTTGCCTACGGCATGCCGGATGTGCGAGGTGCCGCTCGCTCCAGATATGCCGGGAAGATCGTTGCTGTGCTCGGCGCCGGCCATTCCGCCGTTGGCACGCTGATCGATCTCGTGCATCTCGCCGATCAAGTGCCGGGCACGCAACCCGTCTGGCTCTTGCGCGGCGCCGATCCCGCCAAGGCCTTCGGCGGCGGCCGCAACGATAAGCTCGCCGCACGCGGTGAGCTTGGCGCTGCCTTCGCCGCGCTTGTCGCCTCCGGGAAGATCAGAGTTGAGGCCGAATTTGGCGTCACGCATCTCTCGGGATCTGAAGGCCGCCTCAAAATTGCAGCCGGTTCCTGTTCCGGTGCGCGCAGCGTGATCGCAGACGAATTGATCGTATCGACCGGCTTCCGTCCAGACTTCTCCTTCCTGTCCGAGCTGCGCCTGCGGCTCGATCCGGCCATCGAGGCGCCGGTCGCGCTGGCGCCGCTGATCGATCCCAACGAGCACAGCTGCGGCACGGTGCGCCCGCACGGCGCGCGCGAGCTCGCGCACGATGAACCGGGCTTCTATCTCGCCGGCATGAAATCCTACGGTCGTGCGCCAACCTTCCTGATGATGACCGGATACGAGCAGGTCCGCTCGATCGCGGCCGATCTCGCTGGCGACAAGGTGGCGGCGGCGAGAGTCGAGCTTGTGCTGCCCGAGACCGGCGTCTGCACGCGTGGCGGCGTCGAGACCGGGGCCGCAGCGGGATGCTGCGGCGGACCTCCGAAGGAGGAGCTATCAGCCTGCTGTGCCGCTGATGAAACGGCCAAGAAGGCTGGCACCGCGGGGTGTGGCTGCTCATGACGCAAGTCCCTGCGGGCCAGGCTCGAGGCCCGCTCGCCATCGTGCTCGCGCTCGGCACCGCCCAGACGATTGCGTGGGCGTCGAGCTATTATCTTCCCGCCATCCTGGCTGCACCGATCGCCCGCGATCTCGGTCTTGCGCCGACCTATGTGTTCGGTGCGCTCTCGGGCGCGCTCGTCATCTCCGGGCTGCTCGGCCCGCGGGTCGGGCATGCCATCGACACGTTCGGAGGGCGCGGTCTGCTCGCGATCTCGAACGTCGTGTTTGTGGCAGGGTTGCTCCTGCTGTCGGTGGCCCATGGCGCGGCGGTGTTGATCGCGGCCTGGGCGTTGCTCGGGATCGGCATGGGCATGGGCCTCTATGAAGCGGCCTTCGCAACGCTTGCGCGGATCTATGGCACCAATGCGCGGCGAACCATCACCGGCATCACCCTGATCGCCGGTTTCGCCAGCACGCTCGGCTGGCCGCTCACGACGTGGCTTGCTTCCGAGTATGGCTGGCGCGTCGCCTGCCAGGTCTGGGCGGCGATCCATATCGCGCTCGCGTTGCCGCTCAATCTCTCGCTGCCGCGCGCCGTTCCATTGGACCAGCAGCCTCGACCGGGTGCGGCTGCGAACCGGCAATCCGGACGCCAGAGCGAGACCTTCGCGATGGTGCTGCTGGCTTACATGTTCGCGGCGGCAAGCTTCGTCAGTTCGGGAATCTCGGCCATTCTGCCGACCATGCTGGTTGCGTTCGGTGCTAGTCCGGCGCAGGCCTTGCTCGCGGGCGCATTGGTTGGGCCTGCACAGGTCGGCGCGAGGCTTCTGGAGGCGGGATGGCTCGCCAGGTTTCATCCGCTGCTCTCGGCGAGGCTGGCCATGCTCATGAATCCGATCGGCGTCGTCGCGCTGGTCGCGGGCGGCCCCTTGCTCGCGACGACTTTCACGGTGCTGTATGGCGCGGGCAACGGCATCATCACCATCGCCCGCGGGACGCTTCCTCTTGCGCTGTTCGGGCCGGCCGGTTTCGGCAAGCGCGTCGGCATGATCTCGCTGCCTTCGAGGGTAACGGGTGCCGCCGCACCGCTCGCGCTGGGGCTGATGGTAGAGCACATCGGCAGCAGCGCGCTGTGGATCAGCGCGCTCGTTTCGCTTTCGGCCTTCTTTGCGCTCTTGCTGTTACGTAGCGAGCAGGCAACATCGACGCCCCTCCAGGTGGGAGAACAAAATTCCTAAGCTGAGCGCTCGGTCCCTGATTGCGGTGATGTGCATCGGCCAGGTCGGCAATCTGCTGCCGCATGTCACGCTGTCCGCAAACCTGGCGCAGCATCTGATGCCGGCGTGGGGTCTCTCCGCCGCCGAAGGCGGGTTGATGGCGAGCGGTTATGCCTTCGGCTACATGCTCGCCGTGCCCGTGCTGACGACCTTGACCGACCGCATCGATGCGCGCCTCGTCCTGCTCTGGGGCTCGATCGTCAGTGGCCTAGCCACCGTAGCATTCGGCATCTTCGCGCAAGGGTTTTGGTCGGGGACCGCGATCTGGTCGCTCGCAGGACTTGGATTTGCCGGCGCCTACATGCCCGGCCTGAAGGCGCTGACGGACCGGCTTCCCGCCGGCGACACGTCGCGGGCGGTCACCCTGTACACGTCGAGCTTCTCGGTCGGCGTCGGGCTCTCGTTCCTCGTCGCGCAACTGATCGCCGACAGCTGGGGATGGCGGGCCGCTTTCCTTGTCACCGCCTGCGGCCCGATCGCAATGGTTGTCGCGTGCCTCCTGATCGACCGGCGGCAGCCTGTACCGAAGGTCGGGCGGCTGCTGAACTTCGCGCCCGTCTTCGCCAACCGCGAGGCGCTCGGATACATCCTGGGCTATGGCGCCCACTGCTTCGAGCTCTACGGCATCCGCACCTGGCTGGTCGGGTTCTGGACGTTCGTCGTCGCGCATCAGGGCGCACCGTCGTGGCTGAGTCCCGTCGTGCTGAGCTTCTGCTTCGCGGTGATCTCGATGCCCGCCAGTATCCTCGGTAACGAGGCCGCGCTGAAATTCGGACGCCACCGCGCGATCACGCTTGTGATGATCGCGTCGGCCTGCGTGGCGCTGGTGATCGGGCTCAATGCAACGGCGCCGGCATGGCTGCTCGCACTGTTGCTGCTCCTCTATGGACTGACCGTGCCGGCCGATTCCGGCGCGTTGACTGCCGGCATGTCGGCTGCGGCGGCATCCGAGCATCGCGGGGCGACGCTCGCCCTGCACTCGACGGTCGGCTTCGGCCTGTCCGCACTTGGAGCATGGAGCACCGGCGCCGCTCTCGACATCGCCGGCGGTCCGCAGAGCGCGGCCGGCTGGCTGCTGGCGTTCATCGTTCTTGCCGCCGGAATCGCGCTGGGACCGTTGGCGCTGCTGTGGGCGCGGATGGCGCAGCGTGCGGCGCGGGTGAGGTAGCGAGACGGCTTCGGGTCTTGAACGCGGCGCGTCGATCAGGCGGGGTCAGACATTCTTTGGCGCGTCGCTCACGTCGTCGGCGGAGGATCGTCTCCGATAGCGGTGTCGCAGCCTTCTGCAGAGGAGCTATGAACCGATCCAGCTCGGTGAAGCTCACGCGTGCCTAGGGAACGGAGACGCCCAGGCACGCGATCAGCTTTCGACGCGTCGTGCCGCCCGTGAGTTGGCACGAAAGCGACCGGTATTGCATTTGTCGCTTTCCTGAACTACGACGTGTCCAGGGGAACCACAGTCTCCCCTTGAGGCCTCGGTCCAAGAACTGTGCAACGCTCGACGTGTCGAGGATTTGCACATGTGGACGAAAGCAGACCTCCGATTTTTCCCGCGGACATCATGTTTGGAAGGCAATCAAAGGGCCGGTGAGGCTCTTTGAGCGACCTGTGCCGTCCCGATATTGCAGGATCTCCGCCCATGTCTCATCCGCAACGCCGAAGGGCCATCCTCGCTGCCATACTGTT
Source organism: Bradyrhizobium huanghuaihaiense (assembly GCF_007830635.1). GTDB lineage: Bacteria > Pseudomonadota > Alphaproteobacteria > Rhizobiales > Xanthobacteraceae > Bradyrhizobium > Bradyrhizobium huanghuaihaiense. The sequence continues at coordinate 437,008 of NZ_VLLA01000002.1, forward strand.
CTTGATGGGAGTAAGTGCCATGTCAAACGATGCGATCAGCTTCGAGAGTACGCAGACCGGGGCGGCGCCCCAGGGCTGGACTTCCACCCTCACAGGAACTGGCGCCCCAAAATGGACGGTCGAGAACGATGCGACGGCGCCGTCGAAATCAAAGGTGCTCAGGCAATCCGGCCGCGCGACTTACCCGCTGCTGCTGAAGAACGACACCAACATCAAAGACGGCTTTGTCGAGATCAAGTTCAAGGCCGTCGCGGGATCGCAGGATCGCGCCGCCGGCATCGTCTGGCGGGCGAAAGATGCGAACAACTACTACGTCGCTCGGGCCAATGCCCTCGAGGACAATGTCGTTCTCTACAAGACTGTCAACGGGGCTCGCAGGCCGCTCGACATCGTCGGCCGCAAGGGAGGATACGGGATTGACGCAAAGGTTCCGTCGGACACCTGGCATAGCCTGCGCGTCGACTTCAACGGCTCGCGCTTCCGCGTGTCCTTCAACGGCAAACAACTGTTCGAGGTCGAGGATTCCACCTTCGCTGATGCCGGCAAGGTCGGGCTCTGGACCAAGGCCGACAGCGTGACGCTCTTCGATGACATCACCTACGGCGAAGCGGAGAGGTGATCTGGCGCGGTACCATCGCGCACAATGTCGGCCTTGATGGGATCATCCAGCCCGCACACCGCGATTGAAGAGGAAAGGCGGATGCCGACGATGCGAAACCTGCGAAGGGCGGCTGAGGTGAGGTTGCGCCTCGCCGCGGCTGTGCTTGTGATTTTGACGACGTCGGCCGCGGCCGAGGAGCGAAAGACGATTGTCTTCGTCTGCCTGCACGGCGTCGTGAACAGCCAGATGGCCGCGGCCTATTTCAACAAGGCCGCGCAGGAGCGGGGATTGCCGTTTGCGGCCGTCTCGCGCGGCATCGATCTCTATCGGTCGGTGCCGGTCCGGATCATGGATGGCTTGGCGCTCGATGGTCTGGAGCCCGCCAACACGCCGCAACAACTGAGCGCGGACGATGTGGCCGCAGCGAGCCAGGTGGTCGCATTCGACGACGTTCCGGCTGAGCAGCGCGGTTCCACCGAAGTGACCTACTGGTCCGGCATACCCCTTGGCGTCGACGACTATGAGGCGACCCGCGACGAGATCGTTCGACGTATCGACGTACTTATTCCGATGCTGCCGAATGAGAGGGTGAGATGAGCAGGCTTGGCGAATTGTCATCGGCTTGGCGGTGCTTGAAATCGTCATGGGTGCCGCCGCGTCGCTGCCTTTGAAGTGCCGGTGAAGGATTTGAGCAGGCGCAGGTCGCTCGACGCCTCCGCGAGCAGCCAGTCACGGAATGTCGCAATCTTCGGAAGTGATGCGGTCGCCTTGGGGCAGACGATCCAATAGCTCTTCGACAACGGCAGGGAGTCCGGGAAGGGCAGTGCCAGCCGGCCGTTGATCAGGTCCCAGGCCCCTAATGTCGTGCGAGCCAGGGCGATGCCCTGGCCGTTGATTGCGGCATCGATGACCATGCTGGCGCGATTGAGCACCGGACCATGCGTGACGTCGGCATCGTCAATCCCGACGCCGCGCAGCCAATTTGCCCAGTCGGACCTGCTGTCGAGGTGGATCAGGGGAAATTTCAGGATAGCCGCGACCCCGCCGATGCGGCGGCGGCCCGACAGCAGCTTGGGACTGCATACGGCAAAGAGCCGTTCCGTGCAGAGCCTCGTGGCATCGAGGCCCGGCCAGTTTCCATCGCCATGGCGCACTGCAAGGTCGACCTCCTCGCGTGCAAAATCGACGTGATGCATCGTTGCCGAGACGCGGAGATCGATTCCCGAATGCGATTCCGCAAAATTGCCCAGTCGGTGCACCAGCCATTTGGCGGCAAAATCCGGAGACGTGCTGACCGTGAGCACGCCTGCGTTCTGTCGCTGCAGCAGGCGCTCGGTGCCCGCGGAAATTCGATCCAGCGCATCGCGGATCACCGCGAGATAATCGCGGCCCGCTTCCGTGATGATCAGGCGCTGGCGCTCGCGGCTGAACAGCTTGATTGCGAGCTCCGTCTCGAGCGCCTTGACCTGGTGGCTCACCGCACCTTGCGTGACGCACAGCTCCTCGGCGGCCCGCGTGAAGCTCTCGTGGCGGGCTGCGGCTTCGAAGGCCTTCAGTGCGTTCAATGGCGGTAAACGCGGGCGCATCGCGAAAGTCCGGGTAGGTCATGAGAAAATCTAGGGCACGCCCGAGAAAGGATGCTTTGCGGCCTTCGCCCTCGCGGCCTTATGCAGGCGGCAACGACGCGAAATCATGCGATCCGGAGCCGACAAATGTCAATGTCTTTTGCCGATCGAGGCTTTTTGGCGCGAGTTCAGGGCAGCACGACTGTCGTGGGTCATAAGCAAAATTCATGGCTGACAACGATCGACAGATGGCTTGCCCGCATCGAGCGGATAAATCAGCGCGACGATCTTCGCGCGATTGCCGACAATCCCCATCTCCTTGCCGATCTCGGGCTCACCCGGGAAGAGGCCTTGGAGCAAGCGAACAAGCCGTTCTGGCGCTGATCGAGCCCGATCGACAGCAAGCGAACCGGGAGAAGAAAAGATGTCCGAGACCATCGTCTACGGCTTTCCCCGCAGCACGTTCGTCAACATCGTGCGGCTCGTCCTCACCCACAAGGATGTGGTCTACCGCTTCGAGGACCTCGAGCCCGTGATGGGCAGGAGCGAGCATCTCGCGCTTCATCCGTTCAATCGCGTTCCGATCTTCCGGCACGGCGACTTCACCGTCTACGAGACGCGCGCCATCGTCGGCTACATCGACGAGGTGTTCGCGGGAGTACGGCTGACGCCGCAGAACCCGCACGCACGAGCGCGCATGAATCAATGGATCGGTGTCGTCGATTCCTACGTCTATCCCTACATGATCTACCATGTGACCCACGAGCGGCTGGTGTTTCCCGAGCTCGGGATTGCATCCGATGACAAGGTAGTGGCGCACGCACTGCCCAAGGTCGAGAACGCACTCGTGACCATCGAGCGCGAGCTCGCCGATGGTCGGGACTACCTCCTCGGTCCAGAACTCTCGATCGCGGATTTCTATCTCTTGCCGAGCACCTTTGCGTTCAGCCTGACGGAGGAAGGCAAGGCCATGTACCCGAAATTTCCGGCCTTCTGTCGATGGCGGGAGCGCATGGAGAGCCTGCCGACGACGCAGAAGCTGCGCGCGATCCTGCCGCCGCGCCAGCCTATTGCACATGCCCGCGAGTGGGCGAAGTCGCACCGCCCGAAATATTGACCAAGGCCTGGGCCGGCTTGCGGGGCGAGGACGATCTTGGTGACAGTGGACGATTTTCGAACGTGCTTCGAGCAGCATCCGACCGGAACGCGTCAGGGTTAGTCCAATGATTTCAATGCCCCCGCTACTGTGCATGGGGTTGTTTTCGCAACTTTTGTTTGGCGCCGTCGAAACGCCCGCTCAGCGCCGGCCGCGCGGCGCTTCCGCCTTGGCCGGCTGCTCGGTCTGCGGGCCGCAGGTGGCCGCGCCAAGCGTCGCCTGCGCCTGCGGCATCAGGCCGGGCTCGGCGGCGAGCGCCTTCATCACGATCAGCCCGGTGGTGCTGGGGGAGTCGATGATCAGGCGGTCGGCCGCGGTGACCTCTTCGTCCTCCGGCAGCTCGTTGTGCTGCGCTTCCGTCATCAGGTCGAGCTCGATCACCTTGCGGCCGGCCGAGCGGTCGTTGATGGCGTAATAGGCGATCTCGTTGCGGGTGTAGAACGACACCGAGGTGTAGGCCTGGCTCACCGGCACTGTCAGCTTGATCGGGCCGCCCGAGAGGTCGTAGCGGCAGATCGCGAGCGCAAAGGCCGGGTCCATGAACGGCATCGGCGAGGTCTGCGGATCGGCGAGGGGCAGCTGCGTCACGCCGTTGAGCTTGGTCATCGGCGTCAGCCGCGAATAGGCGTCCTGCGTCGCGATCCGCGGCAGCGCCAGCACGCTGACGAGATGGACCACGAGGCCCAGCACCACGCCGGCAACGATGGTGAAGGCGAGCCGGATCATGAGCAGCCCACCGTCGAGATGGTGGGCATCGGCGCGTCGCGCTGGGTGCGCGTGGCGACGCCGACGGGGGTGTCGTAGAGGCGCAGCATCAGGGCGTAGCGCTCGATGCCGCCGGTCGGCAGCCAGTTGCCGGCGCGCGAGCGCGAGGCGATGCGGATCTCGAACGTGCCGTCGGACGAGCGCACGATCTCCTGGCTGGTGAAGCCGTAGCGGGCAAGCGAGTTGGCGACGAGATGGCCCTTGCGGTCGTACAGCGTCAGCGTCCAGAACCGCGCCGGCGGCGTCACGCCTGACACGACGACGTCGCAGCGGCCGTCGAGCGCCTTCTTCTTGTCGTCCGCGGTCGCGGTGAAGGCGACGCCGTCGCCGGTGCCGATCGGCAGCTCGCCGTTGCGCACGATGGTGGCGCGCGAATAGGGATCGACGTCGGCCGTGCCGGTGCGCGGCCGCGCGGTCCAGGCGCCGATGGTGAGCGCGCCGATCTCGGTGCCGCGCGTCGTCGTCATCCAGGTGGCGCCGACGCCGACCACGGTCGCGAGCAGGAGGGCCGTCAATGTGATCAGGATCAGCCGCACGGGTTTCGATCAGTTCTTGCGCGGGGCGGATGCGTTCGCATTCTCTTCCGCATAGTTCTGCGGGAAGGCGAGTGCACTCGATGCCGAGGATGGCTTGGCCGGCTTGCTGTCGTCGGCCGTCGATTTGTTTGCGGTCCTGGCGGCGTCATCGAGCAGCTTCTCGACCCGCACCAGAATATCGGCGCCGCGCTTGGTCAGTACGGGCGGCGGACCGGGCTTGGTCTCCAGTACCTTCGGCGCCGCGCTGGCCTGCGCGTTCGCGTCCTTCGGCTGCGGCGGCAGCTTCTGGCCCATGCCGATGCCGGGGATCTCCCGGACCTCGACGCCCTGATGCGCGGCGACCATGATGTCGTGCCAGGTCTGCGCCGGCAGCGAGCCGCCGGTCATGCGGTTGGTCGGCGAGTAGTCGTCGTTGCCGTACCAGACCGCGCAGGTGAAATTGCCGGTGTAGCCGACGAACCAGGCGTCGCGATACGCATTGGTCGTACCGGTCTTGCCCGCGGTCGGAATGCCGTCGAGCGCGGCGCGCCGCGCGGTGCCCTCGCTGACGACGTGGCTCATCATGCCCGCCATGTCGGCGGCGATATTCGGCGGAATGGCCTGCTTCGGCTTCGGCCCGTCGCGGTCCCAGCGCCAGACCAGGTCGCCCGCGCCGGTGCGCACCTCCAGCACCGAATGCGGCGTCACCGACTTGCCGCGGTTCGGGAACGTCGCATAGGCAACCGCGTGCTCGAGCACGGTGACTTCGTCGGAGCCGATCGGCAGCGACGGCGTATCGGGCAGCGGCGCCTTGAGGCCGAAGCGGCGCGCGACCTCGACGATCTTGGCGCGGCCGATCTTGGCCGGGTTCGGCGCCTTCGGCTGTTCCTTCTGGCCGATCGCGATCGACAGTTTCACCGGCACGACGTTGATCGAGCGCGTGATCGCCTGCGTCAGCGTCACCGAGCCGGAATAGGAATGACCATAGTTCTGCGGACACCAATTGCCGATGCAGACCGGGCCGTCGACCACGATCGAGTTCGGCGTGAAGCCGTTCAGCAGCGCCGTGGTGTAGACGTAAGGCTTGAACGAGGAGCCGGGCTGGCGATAGGCGTCGGTGGCGCGGTTGAACTGGCTGGCGCCGTAGTCGCGGCCGCCGACCATGGCGCGGATGCCGCCGTCGAGATCGGCGACGACGGTTGCCGCCTGCGTTGCGTGATAATCGCGGCCGAACTGGCGCAGCTGGTTCTCGATGGCGTCTTCGGCCGCCTTCTGCACGTTGGCGTCGATAGCGAGGCGTACCACGAAGACGCGCTCGACGTAGGATTTCGGGAAGGTATCGACCAGCTTGCGCATCTCGTCGAAGGCGTAGTCGAGATAGTAGTTCGGCGAAGCCTCGTCGCGGCGGTCGACGGCGAAGGCCGGGTTGCGGCGGGCGCCGAACACCTGGCCCTCGGTCATGAAGCCGGCATCGACGAGATTGTCGAGCACGACGTTGGCTCGGGCGCGGGCGGCGGGCAGGTTGATGTGCGGGGCATACTTCGTCGGCGCCTTGAACAGGCCGGCGAGCATCGCCGCTTCCGAAAGCGTCACGTCGCGCGCCGACTTGTTGAAGTAGAAGTGCGCCGCGCCGTCGACGCCGAAAGTGCCGCCGCCCATATAGGCGCGGTCGAGATACAGCTTGAGGATCTCGTTCTTGGTCAGGCGCCATTCCAGCCAGATCGCGAGGAAGGCCTCGTTGACCTTGCGCTCGATGGTGCGCTCGTTGCTCAGGAACAGGTTCTTGGCGAGCTGCTGGGTGATCGAGGAGCCGCCCTGGCGGACGCCGCCGGCTTGCGCGTTGGTGACGAGCGCGCGCGCGGTGCCGGCGATGTCGATGCCGAAATGCTCGTAGAAGCGGCGGTCTTCGGTCGCCAGCGTCGCCTTGATCAGGACGTCGGGGAAATCTTCCAGCGGGATCGAGTCGTTGTGCTTGATGCCGCGGCTGCCGATCGGGTTGCCGTAGCGGTCGAGGAAGCTCACCGCCAGATCGGACTTCTTCAGCCAGTCCTCGTCCGCGGTCTCGCGGAAGGCGGGGATGGCGAGCGTGAGCATCACGACGAGGCCGCCGAGCCCGAGGGTCGCGGCCTCCGACAGCGGCTCGATGAACACCCAGCGCTTCCACCGCCCGACATAGAAGCGGTCCATGAAGGTCGAGTAGCGCTCGTAGAGCTCGCGGATGCCCTTGGCCGAGGAGAACAGGGAGGAGTCGATGCGCGCATCGAGGTCCAGGAAGAAATTCCGGACCTTCTGCTTCCAATGCGGTGGTATGATCTGGCGCACCTAGAACCCTTGAGGCTTGGTTCGAAAGCGTTCAAGCACCCGGCCGGGGGCGGCATCGAGACGTCTTGAGGGAATGTTGCGGCAAACCCAAGGCGCCCGGTTCGCGTCCTCTGGGGACTTGCTGTTCCTTCTAGCCGAGCAGGGCCCATAAACCAATGGTCAGGCTCGCGATTTTGAACAACAGGCCTAATTGACCCCGGTTCATTACGGGCCTCGAAGGGCGTCTGCTTGCACCCTCACGTCCGCCCGCCCTAGATGGCGTTAGCCGTAGCTCTTTCGAATCTTGTTGAGGCGCATGACCGCAGCTCCCAAACGACCTTCCGGCCAGGAGGGATTCTTCTGGAAAACCAAGACGTTGGAACAGATGTCTGGGGAGGAATGGGAAAGCCTGTGCGACGGCTGCGGCCGCTGCTGCCTGAACAAGCTGGAGGACGAGGACACCGGCCAGATCTATTTCACCCATATCGGCTGCAAGCTGCTCGATGGGACGACCTGCGCCTGCAAGGACTACCCGAATCGTTCCGACAAGGTTCCGGACTGCGTCCGCCTGACCCCGGCCAATGTCCGCACCCTGAACTGGCTGCCGCCAAGCTGCGGCTACAAGCTCGTCGCCGAGGGACGCGACCTCTATTGGTGGCATCCGCTGGTGTCAGGCGATCCCAACACCGTTCATGAAGCCGGCGTCTCCGTGCGCGGCCGGGTCGAGGGCAGCGAGGAGGAGATCCCGGACGAGGAGCTCGAGGATCACATCGTGCAATGGCCGGCCATGCTGCCGAAGCGGGCCCGCCTGAAGCGACGTCCGAAGGATTGAGCCGCCGCGCGCCGCCGATCACGTGTTCGGGATGACCCTGCGATGGGATGCACCCATGCGCCGCGGTGCCTGCCTGAGAAGAACCTTCCTCTCTACATTGGCTGCATAGAACGAATCCTTCGCGGCGTTTGCGCCGCCTCATGCGTCCGATCGAGATGAACAAGTTCGACCGGCAGAGCAGTTCTGCCGACATCCAGGCATTGCCCGACGACATCGCCGAGGAGCTCTCCCGACTTCCGAGCGAGGTCATCAGCGTCGATGACGCACCCTCGCTCGCGCCACCGGCGCCACTGGGGCAGGACGAGGTCCGCACCATCGTCATCAGCCTGATGCTGACGATGTTCCTGGCCGCCCTCGACCAGACCATCGTCGCGACCGCGCTGCCGACCATCGGGCGCCAGTTCCAGGACGTCTCGAACCTGTCCTGGGTGATCACGGCCTACCTGCTTGCTTCGACCGCGGTCGCGCCGGTGTTCGGCACGCTCAGCGACATCTACGGCCGCAAGGCCATGATCATCACCTCGCTGAGCCTGTTCGTGACCGGCTCGATCCTGTGCGCGATCGCGCCCAACATGCCGATGCTGATCCTCGCGCGCGGCCTCCAGGGGCTCGGCGGCGGCGGCATCATGCCCGTCGTGCAGACGGTGATCTCCGACGTCGTGAGCCCGCGCGAGCGTGGGCAGTACCAGGCCTATTTCTCCAGCGTCTGGATGGTCGGCGGCATTTTGGGTCCGGTCATCGGCGGCGTGTTTGCCGAGCACCTGCACTGGTCGATGATCTTCTGGATCAACCTTCCGCTCACGGCCGCCGCACTCGCGCTGCTGCTGCCGAAGATGAAGAAGATCCCGGTGTTCCATCGCAAGCGCAAGGTCGACTGGCTCGGCGGCGTGCTGCTGATGGCCTCCGCCGTGGTCTTCATGCTGGTGCTGACCTGGGGCGGCACGCGCTATCCCTGGCTGTCGCCAACCGTGCTTGCGATGGTGGGCGGCGCGGTCGCACTCGCCGTCACTTTCGTCTGGCATGCGCGCCGTGCGGACGAGCCGTTCCTGCCGCTGCCGCTGCTCGGTGGATCGGTCGTGCCGTTCGGCCTGATGGCAGGTGGCTGTGCGCTCGGCGCGATCACGGGCCTCACCGTGCAGCTGCCGCTCTATTACGAGTCGGTCTACCATCTCAGCGCCAGCGAGGCGGGGCTTGCGCTGATTCCGCTCGCGGCGGTCTCGACCTGCGGTGCGGCGATCGCCGGCCGCACCATGGCGCGCGCCAAGCACTACAAGCGCGTCGCCATCGTCGGCACGTCCTGGGCTGCGCTGTGCGGCCTCGGCCTCACGCTCACCACCTTGCCGCTCTGGGGCCTGCTGACGCTGATGGCCGCGTTCGCGCTCGGCCTCGGCACGACCTTTCCGGTCTGCGTGGTCTCGGTGCAGAATTCGGTCCCGCGTCCGCAAGTCGGCACCATCACCGGCGCGCTGAACTTCTTCCGCTCGCTGATGTCCTCGTTCACGGTCGCGGCCTTCGCGGCGATCCTGCTGATCGCGCTCGGCGCCGACATTCCGCTCGCCGGCGAACATCATGTCGCGGGCAGCATCCCAGCGATCCCCACCGAGGACATGCGGCACGCATTCCGCTACGTCTTCGGCGCCGCCACCGCGCTGATGACCGGCGCCGCGCTCTGCCTGATCATGATGGAGGAGCGACCGCTGGCCGGCCCCTCCGTCACGCAGCAGGTGGAGATGGCGGAGTAGGGGTTATCCCCCGCGGTCGGGATCGTCGTCGGCATCGCCTGCGCTAGTCTTCCGCGCCTTCGCCGCGAGCTGTTCCTTGAGCCGCGCAAGTGCATCGGCAGACCAATCACTGATATCGGTGACCGCGACCCAGGCATCGACGTAATGCTCGGGCGCGTAGACATGGCCGAAACCCATCGGCGTTCCGTTCGCGACCGCCATGTCGAGGGCGAGCTGCAGCATCGTCACGATCGGATACCATCGCAGCTCGGGCGACACGTCGGGTCCGCGCGGTGCGCTCATCCAGGCCGGGGCCTGAAAGGCATCGCGGTAGGCGAAGAAGGTGATCGCGTCGCTGGCATATTGCAGGTAGACGACGCGTATCGGGCCCCAGGGCGTATCTGGCGGAACCGTCGGCCCGTTCTGGTTCATGAAGCGCACGATGCGGCTGTCGCGGAATTCCGGGAGCCACGCCGGCGAGCCCTGGTTGCGGTTCGCGATGACCGAGCGCCAGATGCGGCTCTCGAACGGCGGCCCGCTCCATAGCGCGCCGGCAATGGGATCGCCGATCGTCTCGAACAGCTCCGCGGATTTTTCCGAGTTCATGGCGCCGAGGCTGAGTCCGTGGAGGTACAGCTTCGGTCGCTTGTCCTTCGGCAAGCTCGTCCAGTAGCCATAGATTTCCGCGAACAGCGCACGCGCCGCCTCGGCGCCGTATTCGGGCTGAAACAGCAGAGATAGCGGGCTGTTGAGATAGGAATATTGCATCGCCACGCTCGCGACATCGCCGTGGTGGAGATATTCGACCGTATCCATCGCGGACGGATCGATCCAGCCGGTCCCGGTCGGCGTGATCACGATCAGGATCTTGCGTTCAAAGCCGTGCTGGCGCTTGAGCTCGTCGAGCGCAAGCCTTGCACGCGCCTGCGCCGTGCCTCCGCCGGCGAGGCCCACATAGACGCGCACGGGATCATGTGCGGCGCGGCCCGTGATGGCGCTGATGTCCGCCGCGGTCGGACCCGAGGCAATGAACCGGCGGCCCGTACGCCCGAGCTGCGTCCACTTCACCAGCGATGCCGCACTTCCCGTGCGATCCGGCGCGGTCGGCTGCGGCCGTTCGGGCTCGTGCAGGGCGTCGAGCTCACGGAAGGACGAATCGAGTGCGCGAAATGCCGTGCTGATCAGGACGTTGCTGGCGATCGACCAGAACAGTAGACCGGCAGCCGCGATGCCGATGACGTTCGCAATCTTGCGTGGAATGATGCGCTTGGCGTGCCAGGCGAGGAAGTGCGACACGAGCGCGAACAGCCTCCCCAGCAGCAGCAATGCGGCGAACGTGACGATGGCGATGGCGCAGACCTTGAAGGGATGCGCGGTTTCGACCGGCGCCATCTTCATCACGGTGCGGATGGAGTTCTGCCATTCGGCGGCGCGCCACAGATAGATGAGGACGACGATCAGGCAGCCGGCCGCGACCAGCGCATTGGCCTGCGAGCGCAGGCGCGTCGATGGCTCGGGCAGCTCGAGATAATGCCACAGCCAGCGCCAAAGGTTGCCGGCGAGGTAGCCGATCGCAAAGCAGGCGCCGGCAAGGGCGCCTTGCGTGAGATAGCTTCGCGGCACCAGCGTCGGCGTCAGAGCGGCCGCGAAGAACAGCGCGCCCAGCATGAGGCCGACGCCGGACAGCGAGAGCAATTGTCGCCGAATGAGCCGGGTCAGATACATGAAAGCACCTTTTGAACGAAGCTACCGTCCGTCCTTGTCCGGGAAGCCGCTCTTCCGCGGCAGCAGAATCGTGAACTCTGTGAACTTGCCCGGTTCGGTCGCGACGTCGATCGTGCCGCCGTGCTGCTTGACCACGATATCATGGCTCATCGACAGCCCGAGGCCGGTGCCTTCGCCGGCCGGCTTGGTGGTGAAGAAGGGATTGAACATCTTCTCCTTCACCTCGTCCGGAATGCCGGTGCCGTTGTCGCGGATTCGGATCTCGATGCTGTCGCCGCGATCGCGCGTCGTGGCGGTCACCATCGGCGCGTAGCCGGCGCCGCCGTGCTCCGCCTTGCGCCTGGTCACCGCGTAAAATCCGTTCGAGATCAGGTTCAGCAGCACCCGCGTGATCTCCTGCGGAAACACTTCGGCTTGGCCGGCCGCGGGATCGAGCTCGTGCTTCAGCGTCACGTCGAACTGCGGTGTTTCGGCGCGGGCGCCGTGATAGGCGAGATTGAGGCTCTCCTCGACCAGCGCGTTGATGTCGCTCAAGCGGTGCTCGCCGCCGCCCTCGCGCGAATGCAGCAGCATGTTCTTGACGATGGAATCGGCGCGCCGTCCGTGTTGCACGACCTTGTCCAGATTGTCCTTCAGAAGTCCAGTCAGCTCGTCGACTTCGCTGCGGACGTCGCCCGCGAGCGGGACAGGCGCCAGCACCTCGTTCAACTCGCTCGTCAGCTCGGCGGAGAGCGAGGCAAAATTGTTGACGAAGTTGAGCGGGTTCTTGATCTCATGCGCGATGCCGGCGGTGAGCTGGCCGAGCGAGGCCAGCTTCTCGGTCTGGATCAGCCGGTCCTGCGCAGCCCTGAGATCATCGAGCGATCTGGCGAGCTCACGCGTGCGGTCCTGCACCTCGTTGAACAGGCGCGTGTTCTCGATGGCGATCACGGCCTGGTCGGCGAAGGTCTTGAGCAAATTGATCGCCTTGTCCGGGAAGTGACCGGCCACCGGCCGCGTCACGCCGATGGTGCCGATCGCAGTGCCGTCGCGCAGCATCGGGATCACGAGAATGCTGCGATAGCCTCGCGTTCGCGCCAGCTCCCGCATGGCGTCGGTGAGGTCGGGCTCGTTCTGCATGTCGCCGCGGAAGGCGTACTGCCCGCTCGCCGCCACCCGGCTGTGAATGCCGGACGCCGCAAGCGGTGCCGGAAACGAGCTGAGCAGTTCCGCGTTGCCGGCCTCGTTGTCGGTGGTGAAGGCGGCCAGATGCAGCATGCCGTCGATGACGCGGGTGACAGTGGAGGAATGCCCGCCGATCAGCGCCTTGGCACTGTCGGAGATCGCCTGGAACACCGGGGTGACATCGGCCGGCGAAGCCGCGATCACCTTGAGGATGTCGGCGGTCGCGGTCTGGCGCTCCAGCGCTTCCCTTGTGGCGTTGAACAGGCTGACATTCTTGATCGCAATCACCGCCTGGTCGGCGAAGGTCTGCAACAGCCGCACATGATGTTCGGCGAACGCGCCCGTCGCGCGCCGCGTGGCGATGATGATTCCGATGGCTTCGCCCTCGCTCATCAGGGGCGCGAACAGCATGCTGCGATAGCCGCGGGCGCGCGCGATGTCGCGCGCGGCCGGCTCGAGTTCGGTGTCGGGCAATTGCGCCGCGGCCCCGTTGGCCACGAGCCGGTAGGGCGGGAACTGCGCGAACGGCACTGGGAACGAGGCCTGGAGCACGCGATCACCGGCCGGATCGGTCGGCGTGAACGCCGCAAGATGCGCGGCACCGTCGACATAGCGCAGGACGGCCGTGGAAAAGCCGCCGATCAGCCGGTTGGCATTGGCGGCGATCGCGTCGAACACGGGCTGCACGTCCGACGGCGAGGCAGCCATCACTTTTAGGATGTCGGCCGTAGCGGTCTGGCGCTCGAGCGCCTCGCGCGTCTGGTTGAACAGCCGCGCATTCTCGATCGCGATCACGGCCTGGTCGGCAAAGGTCTGGAGCAGCTGCACGAGATCGGTTGCGAATGCGCCCGGCTCGGCGCGCGTGACGCTGATCATGCCGACCGGCGTGCCCCGGTTCATCAGGGGCATGAACAGCACGCTGCGGAAGCCGCGCAGCCGCGCAAGATTCCTGTTCAGCTCCGGGACATCGTCAGCCTCGCTGTCGGGAAACTGGATCGTCTCGCCATTGCGAACCAGGGCGAAGGTTGGAAAGTCCGCGATCTTGCGCGGGAACGATCCCTTGAGCCCCTCGTCGGCTTCAGGACTGGTCGGCGTGTACGCCACGAGATGCAATTCGTCGCCGATGAACTGCAGCACGGTGGCGGAGAAGCCGCCGAGCAGGCGCTTCGAGCTGGACGCGATCGCCGCGAAGACCGGCCGGGCATCCGATGGTGAGGCCGCGATGGTGCGCAGGATCTCCGCGCTGGCATTCTCACGGTCGCGCGCAATCGCGAGTGCGCTGCGTAGCCGCGCGTTCTCGGCCCCAAGCTCATCGGCGACTTCATTGGAAGGTTTGGTCATTCGCAATCCGGCTTGATGCCACGACATGCGCGGCATCAGGTCGAATTATCACATCTCCTGCGGCCGGAGCCAGTGCTCGCGGCTGCGAGCCTTGCCACCGAAACCCGGTTCGCCTCACGTGCCCGGCCGCGATACCTCGGTCTCCTTGCTGGTGATGAACTCCAAGAGCACCGGCACGCCTTCCCTGGTCTTCTGAATGCCGCGCTTGATCGCGGGCACGATGTCGTCCGGCCTCGTTACCCGCTCGCCATAGCCGCCGAAGGCGCGCGCCATCGCGGCATAGTCGCCGGAAATGTCGGTCGAGCGATATTTCTCGGTCGAGACCGGCATCACCTTCAGCTCGATCGCCATCGAGAAATTGTTGAGCAGGACCGACATGATCGGGATGCGCTCGCGCACGGCGGTTTCGAAATCCATGCCGGTGAAGCCGATCGCCGCATCGCCCCAGACGTTGATGCAGAGCTTGTCGGGCTTTGCCAGCTTTGCGCCCATCGCGAGCCCGAGGCCGTAGCCGAGCTGCGTCGTCTTGCCCCAGCCGAGATAGGTGAGGGGCTCGACCGCCTTCCAGAACGGCGAGAGCTGGTCGCGTGGGCTGCCGGCATCGTGGGTGATGATGGTGTTCTTGACGTCGACGGTGTGCTGCAAGTCCCACAGCACGCGATAGGGGCTCAAGGGTGCATCGTTGCTGGTGAGTTTTGGCATCCATTTCGCCAGCCACTCCTTGTGCGAGGCCGCGATCTCGGCCGCGACCGCCGAGGCGTCGCGATCCCTGGTGACGGTCTTGCCGATCTCCTCCAGCAAGGCATCGAGCACGAGGCCGGCATCGCCGACGAGGCCGATGCTGGCTTCGACATCCTTGTTGAGATGGTTCGGATCGAGCGTCGAATGGATGATGGTCTTGCCCTTGGGCATCGCGATGCCGAAATTTGTTTCGGTGAAGGAGCAGCCGATACCGAAGATGACGTCGGCCTCGGCGAGGAATTTCGGGACTGCGCGCGGCACCGCGAGCCCGCCGGAGCCGAGCGAGAGCGGATGCGTTTCCGGAAACGCCGATTTGCCCCCGAGGCTGGTGGTGACGGGGATAGCGAGCCGCTCCGCGAGCCGCTTCAGCTGCGGCCAGGCCTGCGCGTAATGCACGCCCTGGCCCGCATAGATGACCGGCCGCTTCGCGTTGACGAGAAGGCTGGCGGCTTCCTTCACGTGGACGGGATCGGCGCCGTAGCGGGTGCGCAGCACCGGCGTGTAGTTCAGCGGCTCCGGCACCTCCTCGTTCCACATGTCCGAGGGGATCTCGACGATCACGGGCCCTCCGCGGCCGTTCTTCAGCTTGGTGAAGGCGCGGCGGAAGATGTTGGCGACCTCCGCGGCCAGGATGATCGGCTCGGAGGATTTCGCGAACGGCTTCATCGCCTCGCTGGAATTGAAGTTCGGCTCGATATGCGCGAGCCGGCGCTGATAGCCCATCGGCAGCACCAGCACGGGCACGGATTCGCCGAAGCACTGGGCGACGCCGCCCATCGCGTTCTCCGCGCCGGGTCCATGCTGCATGCAGAACGCGCCGACGCTGCGTCCCGAGGTCACCCGCGAAATTGCATCCGCCATGTGGATGCCGACGCGCTCCTGCCGCACCATGACGGGACGGATCTCGGCCTTGGCCGCATGCTCGATCAGGTGATTGACCGGATAGCCGCAGAGGATCTCGATCCCCTCGCGCCTCATGATTTCCGCAATCGCAGTGCCGAGCTTCATGGCGTCTCTCTCCTCAGGTAGAGGCCGGTTGATCCGGCTGGTTGGGAAGAGAGGATCAGGAAATCGGAGAGGCGTAAAGCGCGCGCGGTGGGCGCGGCGGTAGGCCAGCTATGCACCGCGGGCGTGCATCGGCTCCGGCTGGCGATAACGGCCGCAGCCATTCGCCGTTGGCTGCCTGCGTTGCAGCAGGCGCTCGGCCGCAACGAGATCCGGCGTTTCGAAGCCCTCGGTGAACGCGTCATAAATCGGGGCGAGCAGTCGGATGGCCTTCGCCCTGCGGCCGGTCGCGATCCAGTGTGCTGCGAGATCGGTGGCGATCCGCAGCTGGAATGTCATCGCGCCTATGGCGCGCGCTTCGGTAAGTGCCTGCTGGAGTCGCTGCTCGGCGCGCAGCGGCTCGCCGGCGTGGAGAAGGACCGCTGCCTCGACCCGCTGCAGTTCCGACCGGCACCAGCGCTCACCCTGACGTTCCTGATGGTCGATCGCACGCGTGATGGCTTCGCGCGCATCTGCGATCCGCCCCTGCCGCAGATAGGCGCGGGCGAGGACCGCGAGATAGCTGCCGATCCGCATCAGGAAGCGACATTCGATCAGTTCGTCGATTGCGGCTCGAATATCCTGAACCGCACGGGGATCGCCACGTAGCTCGCGAAGGCACGCGGAGAAATAGCGCTCGACCGGAACCCAGCGCGAGATGCGCTCACGTTCGAGGTTGCGACGCAGCCGCATCGTGTAACTCTCGAGCGCATCCAGATTGCCGGTTTCGAGCGCGACGGGAAGTGCGGCGAGCCCGAGTGCGTTCGACTGCGACACCCAATGGCCGCCGCGGTCCGCGGCGTCGACCGCGTCGCGGGCGAGCCTTGCCGCGTGGTCGGCCTGCCCTTGCATCCACGCCACGAAGGGCAGGTTGAAGCGGACCGTGATGAACCGGTAGACCTCATTCGCATCCTTGCGCGAACGGCCCTCAGCCAGCGAATAGGTCGCCGCGAGGCGATCCAGAACCGGGCGGCTCTTGCTCAACTCGCCGGCAAAGGCGTGGGCCCAGGCCAGTGCCCGATCGGCTTCAGACGTCGCCGTCAGGTCGCGGCCGCGGTCGCGGTCGGCGAGCGCGGTGGCCTCCTCGAGATAGGTTATGGCGCGCGGGACCTGACCGATCTGCAACAGGTAAAAGGCAAAACCCACCAGCGCTCGCTGCTGATACTCGATACTGCCGGCGCGCCTTGCGAAGGCGATCGCATCGAGCCAGGCAACCTCGTTCTCGTTCGACATCTTGCGGGCGTAGAACAGGCTCCATCCAAGGGCGCAGGCGAGCTTTGCCTTCGACAGATCGTCGCACGCGACGGTCTTGGCTAAGGCGAGCGCGTCCTCCAGCCGCGCCTGCGCTTCCGACAGGATGGAGGTTTCCGACCACAAGGTGATCGCCGCAACCGCGAGCCTGATGCCGAGGACAGCATCGCCGTCCTCGCCGAAGGCCCACGACAGCGCAGCTCTCAGATCGGCGATGCGGCCGAGGTAGCGCTGGGTCCAATCGGCCGGCTCGCGCCAGTTCCACTCCTCCTCGGACTGCTCGAACAGCGCAAGCACGCGCTGCGCATGGTGGCGCAGCGCCTGGCCGCAGGCGGGATCGGCCTGGCGCCGCTCGGCCGCATAGCGGCGTGTGCTGTCGAGCAGCCGGTAGCGAAGATGCGCTCCCCGGGCCTGCGCGCTCAACAGCGATTTGGCGACGAGGCTGCCGAGGCCGGTAACGACGTCGATCGGCGTGAGCCCTGCCGCTTCTGCGACGAAAACCGCATCCTCGGCGTCAAAGGCGTCGCTGAACACCGACAGCAGGCCGAACAGTCTGGCCTCCTTCTGCGACAGCAGCCGGAAGCTCCAGTCGATCGTCGCCATCAGGGTCTCGTGGCGCGGCGGCGCGCTCTCGGCGCTGGGCGCGCGAAAGCCCAGGTTCTGGTCGAGCAGCGTCACCAATTCGCGCGGATTGAACCTGCCGATCTGGGCTGCTGCCAGCTCGATGGCCAGCGGAAGGCCGTCAAGCGAATGGCAGATCGAGGCGACCGCCTCGCAATCGTCATCGACGAACTGGTAGTCCGACCATTCGGCGGCGCGGCGGACGAACAGCTGCACCGCTGGAAATGTCACGGCCTGATTGACCGACAGGTCGAGGCCAGACTTCGGCGAGGCCAGCGAGCCAAGCCGTACGACGTGCTCGGTGACGGTGCCGAGAGCTTCGCGGCTCGTCGCCAGCAATCTGGACGGCGATGTGTCCGTCAGGAACTTGCCGGCGAAGATCGTGGCGGCGGGCAGCACATGCTCGCAATTGTCGAGGATTAGCAGCATCTGCCGCGGCCTCAGATAGTCGAGGGCGGCAGCCAGACCGTTGTCCGTATTGCCTCTGATGCCCAGTGCCGTCACCAGCGCTGTGCCGAACAGCGTCGGATCGGAGATCGTCGCGAGATCGACGAAGCAGACGCCGTCGCGGCACCGCGGCGCAAACGCCTGGGCGACAGCCACGGCAACTGTCGTCTTGCCGATGCCTCCCGCGCCGGCCAGGGTCACGTGCCTGTTGTCGGCCAGCAGATCGGCGATTTCGACGATTTCCGCTTCGCGACCAACGATGCCGCGTGGCAATGGCGGATTGGACAGGGGGAGCGGATCGGCGAGCGCAAGATCGTCCTCGACCTCGCCGATGCTGATTTGGACGTCCGCGATGAACTTGTACCCGCGGCGCGCCACGGTCGCGATGTAGATGGGCTCGATCTGGGTATCCCCCAGCGAGCGCCGCAGGCTCCACATGTTGACCTTGAGATTGCTGTCGTGGAGGAAGGTGCCCGGCCAGGCCGCCGCCATCAGCTCATTCTTGCTGACCAGATCGCCGCAGCGCTGCACCAGCACCTGCAGGAGCTCGAATGCGCGTCCGCCCAGTTTGACGGGACACCCGTCGAGAAGAAGCAACTGGCGGCGGGGAACCAGTCGAAATGGGCCGAAGCAGTATGTGAGTTCCTGCCGGTGTGTGCCCCGTTGCCGTGTCTCCGTGGCAGCTCGCATTGACCATTGCCAATCGATCGAACAGATCGCTTGCAATTATCATGCGCTGCAAACTTGTTGAAGCAAGCGCTTCTGAATTCGCACGATTGCGGCGGGCATTGACCCGCGGGATGACTGCGACAAAACCGCTCGCGGGCAGGCCGGCTATTTCTTGGGCACGCCAAGAACCGCCATGCGCATGACCTCGACGCCGCCATCGGCAAGTTCCGGAAGCTTGGCGAACCACGCCTGCACATAAGGCATGGCATTGTGCGCGTCGAAATCGGCCTGGCTGGCGAACACCTCGTAGAAGATGAAATGACCGGGTTTGGCGCGGTCTTCCTGGAGAAAATAGACCAGGTTCTTGGGATCGCCCCGAACCAGGTCGATCAGCGGAAGCGTGGCCGTGCGCAATGCGTCTTCCTTTCCAGGCTTGGCGCGCACCTGGGCCACCACCGAATAGGCGCCTTCCGGAATCTCCTGATAGCGTACGCGCGGGGCTTCCTGGGCGACGACTGGTGCTGTCGTCATGGCCACCGACACAGCGACGAGCAGGGCGCCAAGCGAATTGCGGACGAGCGTTTGCATGATGAAGTCCTTCACATCGAGATCGAGGGTGCTTTGTCGGGCGACCAGCGGAAGCCGGTCGCCCGATGTTTCACGGGTCAGCGCACGATTGTCTGCTGCCGCTTTGCCAGGGCCTCGCTAAAACGCTGCTTGACGGGGCCGAGCGCTTTGACGAATTCGAGCTGCTCGCCCTCCGGCCCCTTGCAATAGATCAGCTCCCACCCGTTCGAGGGTTCCGCGGTCACCCGGTTCGTGTTGGCGCTACGGGGCGCGGCCTTGCGGTCGGCTTCGGTCATGACGCGGATGGTGCGGTTCGCTCGTACCTGGTTCATGCCGCGACGCGCGGATTCGGCTTCGAGGTCGGCGATGAACTTGTTGAAGTCGACATCGTCGCGAACATAGAAGCAGATGTGCATCATGCGCGGGAAAGCCGGACTCATGTGCTCCAACGGTTCGGCAAAGCTCTTCGCGGCGCCCATGGGCTGGTCGGCCTCGCGATATTGCAGCAATTCGAGCACCATGTTGTCGAACTGGATGAAGCGCACATCGAGCCTTTGCGCTCCGCTTCTGAGGTCGGGAACGCCGATGGTCCGCGGATTGACCCCGCGCGCGTTCGCCTCGATCTCCTGGTCGGCCAGCAGCGTGTTCTGCACCCCGTCGCCCTGGAAGTCGCCGTGACGGAACACCTCGGTGCCGCCGAGCACCTCCGTGTAGAACTGATAGGCCCGCTCCATGTTCTGCACCGTCAGCCCGAAATGCTGGACGCCCTGAAGCCGCGCACCGAGCGGCGCCTCGTCGCGCGCCGCTGACGACATGCCGTCTTGCGTCGCGGCCCGCGCGTCGGTCGCGCCGGCGACGAGGCCGGTGACGACGGCTGCGCCGGCGGTCTGGAGCAGGGTGCGGCGGCCCATGTCGGTGGCGTTGTCTGCTTCATCTGTCATGTCGCTCTCCTTGGTCGTTCGTTGGATTTTGTGTGCGTTATCCTGCCGGCCGGAGCAGCGCTCGGCCGGGATGAACCTGCTTGTGCCCTCGGCGCCTCAAGCGGCCGCCGGAAGCGGAGCTGCGGGGTTGACGAGCCCTTCCGAACGTAGCTCGCGCCAGAAATCGGCGGGGATGGCCTCCTCGAGCGCAGCGCGATCCTCGGCGATGCGGCCCGGGCGGCTCGCGCCGGGAATGACGGCCGCGACCACCGGGCTCGCGAGCGCGAACTGCAAGCCTGCCGCCTTCATGCTGATGCCGTAGCGGTCGGCGATGGCCTTGATCCGCGCCACCTTGTTGAGGATTTCCGGGGGCGCCGGCGCATATTCGAAATTCGGGCCGCCGACGAGCGCGCCCGAACTGTAGGGGCCGCCGACGACGATCGCGAGTTCATGTTCCGCAACCATCGGCATCACCCGCTGCAGCGCCCTTGCATGGTCGAGCAGCGTGTAACGGCCCGCGAGCAGGAAGCCGTCGGGGCGCGGCTCTTCGAGCGCGAGCAGCAGCTCGATCGGCTCGACCCGGTTGACGCCGAGGCCCCATGCCTTGATCACGCCTTCGTCGCGCAGCTGGTCGAGCGCTTTGAACGCGCCCTTGCGCGCGCTTTCGAACACCGAAAGCCACTCGTCGCCGTAAAAATCCTGCGCGACGTCGTGCACGAATGCGATGTCGATGTGGGAGGTGCCGAGCCGCTTCAGGCTGTCCTCGATCGAGCGCAACGTCCCGTCCCGGGAATAGTCGTTCACGATCCTGTTCGGGCGCCCGTACTGGAAGACGCCGCCCTTCTCGCCGAGATCGCGGGCGCTGACATCCTCGATCTCGTCCAGGATCAGCCTTCCGACCTTGGTGCTGACGACATAGTCGCTGCGCGGCCGGCCGGCGAGCGCAGCGCCCATGCGGATCTCGGCGAGGCCCGCGCCGTAGAACGGCGCGGTGTCGAAATAGCGGATGCCGTCGTCCCAGGCTGCGTTGACCGTCGCGAGGGCTTCCTGCTCCGGGATGTCGCGGAACATGTTGCCGAGCGGCGCTGCACCGAAGCCAAGTCTTCCCGGCAGAATATCCTTGAGGGGCATGTCGCGAGTCCTTGTGTGACAGCCAAGACCATCCGTGCCCGGCGCGGCCGAACTCAGTCCGCTGCGGACGTGTCTGCGCTTCTGATGAAGGCCGCGACCTCGCGCGGATGCGACAGCATCACCGCGTGGCTGCTTTTGATCTCCGTCACCTTCGCGCCCGAGCGCTTGGCCATGGTGCGCAGTAAGCTCGGAGGGATAATGTGATCCTCCATCGTCACCATGTAATAGGTCGGCTTCGTCTTCCAGGCCACGCGCTCGACCTTGGTCTGCACCGCCTGCAATCCAAACGGCAATTGCGCCGCAGCCATGAAGCGGGTCGTGGCCGGGTCGACACCGGCGGCGAAGGAGGTCGGGAATTTATCGCGCTCCACGAAGAGATAATTGCCCTCAATGACCAGCGGACCCTTGTGCTCCCCGGGCGGCACGGGTGCTTCCGACAGCGTGCTGACCGACTCCCCGGCATCGGGAGCATATGCCGCGAGATAGACCAGGCTGCGAACCTTCGGATTGTCGCCGGCTTCGGTGATGACCATCCCGCCATAGGAATGTCCGACGAGAATGACCGGATGCCGCGCCTTGGCGATCACGCGTTCGGTCTCCGCGACATCGTCACGCAGCGAGATCGTCGGCTGCTGCACGACGAGCACCTCATAGCCCGCCTTCGAGAGGATGTCGTAGGTGTCCTTCCAGCCCGATCCGTCGACGAAGGCGCCATGGACGAGGACGATGGAAACGGTCCTCTCGGCCGCGATTGCGGGGGCGGCCGTTGCGATCGTCATTGCGGCAAGCGTAGAAATAAGCGTCTTCATACCAGGCTCCGATCCTCGATACGGCGGCATTGCCGTTGATGAGCGCTTCACTAGCGCTCGCGAGCACTGCGGTATTTCCGATTCCTGCGCGATGACGGACGCATCTTGCTCTTCCATGAAGAGATCGGCTTTCGAAGCCGAGCACGCCGCGTTCCAAGTCTTTGCTTTGCCTGCCTTTTACCTCTTTTAACCGCTTCGCCTCTGGACTTCGCTGTCGCCGCTTGTGAGAAATTCGAAGATCGGCGTGGCAGCGGCCGGGCTGCAACTCAACACCGGGTGGAATGATCGCTCGCTCGCGATACGGGGCCGGGATTCGCCGCAACTGAAGCGGAGGTCGTGATGGCGCTCGTGACGCATGGAGATCAGAAATATCAGAACAGCGAGAAGCTCGCTGCGGCCAGCGACTGGCCGGGGCTGGCCATCGAACATCGCAAGTTCGAGGCAGGGCGCCAGGCAACGCCCGTTCCGATCTGCACCGAGCTCGTCATGCTGCTATCGGGAGGTGGGATGGTCTGCCGGGCCGGCAACGGCGAAGTCCAGAAGAGCCTCGCGCGGCCGGGCATGAGCTACCTCGTCCCGGTGGGGACACAGGAAAGCCATCTCGAGCTGTCGGACCGGATGGAATGTCTTCATCTCTATCTTCCGCCGGCGCTGCTCGACCAGAGCGCGCTTGCGGACTTCGATATCGATCCGGCAAAAGTCGAGATCGCCTACGCCCACGGTCTGGCGGACCAGGTGCTCTTCCACATCTGCTCGCCGCTTCGCGATCTGCTCCATCGCCCGCGCCAGTCGACCGACGCGCTGTTCGTGGAGGGAATCCAGGTTGCGCTCGCGGCGCATCTTCTAGGAAATTATACGATCGACCGCTGGCGCGCGCCGGACAAGTTGCCGGCGCTCGATCCGCGGCGCCTGCAGCGCGTACTGGACTATATCGAGGCTTCTCTTGGCAGCGATATCAGGCTCGAGGATCTGGCGGCCCAGGCTTGCCTCAGCCCCTATCATTTTTCCCGCCTGTTTCGCGAAGCGACCGGATTGTCACCGCACCGTTATGTGACCGAGCGCCGCGTTCAGGCTGCGCGGCACGAACTCGCGCGCGACCGCTTGTCCTTGGTCGAAATCGCCCTGGCCTTCGGTTTCGGCTCGCAAGCCAATTTCACGCGCGTGTTCCGCAAGGCCGCAACTCTCACGCCGGGGCAGTATCGTGAATTGTGCTGTGGCCAGGCCGAGGTGAGGACCGATCGCTCCGATACGGCACTGCGCACGGATTGCGCATGATTCCGCAGGAATCGGGAATACGGCTCAGCGTCCATCAGGCAGAGCTGTCGTGCCGACCGGATCCACGAAGGGATATACGGACATGATCGAGCTCACGGTGAATGGGATCAAGCGCCAGGTCGACGTGGTTGCCGAAATGCCTCTGCTGTGGGTGCTGCGCGACGAGCTCGGCATCACCAGTGCCAAATACGGCTGCGGTGTCGCACAATGCGGCGCCTGCACCGTTCATATCGACGGCAAGGCGGTGCGGTCCTGTCAGGCGCATATCGGCGAGGTCGCCGGCAAATCGGTCGTCACGCTCGAAGGGCTGGACAACAAGGACCAGCATCCGGTCCTGCAGGCCTGGATCGAGCATCAGGTCCCGCAATGCGGCTACTGCCAGACCGGACAGATCATGCAGGCGATCTCGCTTCTTGCGCGGATCTCCAAACCGACCGACGAGCAGATCAATCAGGTGATGTCCGGCAATCTCTGCCGCTGCGGCACCTATCCGCGCATTCGTGCGGCGATTCATGCGGCTGCCGCAAACAAGACGGCGGAGAAGTGAGATGGGCCACATGCAGCGCCTTTCGCGTCGCGCTTTCGTTTTCGGCTCCGCTGCGATCGCCGGCGGCGTCGCGTTCGGCGCCTACGGTCGTGCTGAAGCGGTCGCGCCCGCCAGCGACAATCCATTGGCCGCAGGCCTCGGGCCGAACTCCGTGAGCTTCAATCCCTGGGTCGAGATCAGCCCGGACAAGATCACGCTGATCGCGCAGCACGCCGACATCGGCCAGGGCGTCGGCT
This sequence comes from Bradyrhizobium huanghuaihaiense, assembly GCF_007830635.1. GTDB lineage: Bacteria > Pseudomonadota > Alphaproteobacteria > Rhizobiales > Xanthobacteraceae > Bradyrhizobium > Bradyrhizobium huanghuaihaiense. Next base: position 460,952 of record NZ_VLLA01000002.1, read on the forward strand.
CGGTGCAGCCGATCATGATCGCCGAAGAAATGGACCTCGATCCCGGCCAGTTCGAGATCCGCTTCGCCGGTCCCAGTCCCGCCTATTTCAACACCGGATTCGCCGACGAGTTCGCGCCGTTCGTGGCTGCGGATCAAAGTCCGGCCGCCGAGGAAGCCCGCGCCAAGACGCTCGAATGGTTGAGGCAATCTGGCCTGCAAATGACCGGTGGATCGAGCTCGGTGCCGGACACCTATGAGAAGCTGCGTGTCGCCGGTGCGGTAGCCCGCGAGACGCTGAAAGCCGCCGCCGCCAAACGGTCTGGCGTCGCCGTGGCTGACCTGCGCACCCAATCGGGCCATGTGATCCTGCCCGACGGAAGCAAAATCGCCTATGTCGCACTCGCGGCCGAGGCGTCGAAAATTCCGCCGATGCTCGATGCGCAGCCGCGCGACCCGTCCAAATGGCGCATGCTCGGCAAGCCGATGATGCGGCTGGACGTGCGCGCGAAAGTGATGGGCGAGCTGAAGTTCGGCATCGATATGAAAATGGACGGCATGCTCTATGCCGCCGTCAAGCTGAACCCCGCCAAGGGGCAGCCGCTGAAATCGTACGACGCGAGCAAGGCGCGCGTGATGCCGGGGGTCAAAAACATCCTCGAGATCAAGAATGGCGTCGCGGTGATCGCGACGAACAGCTGGTACGCGATGAAGGCCGTCGACGCCATCGCTTGCGAGTGGGCGCCCTCGGCCTATCCCGCCGAGCAGGCCGAGCATTGGAAGGTGCTGGAATCCTCGTTCAAGCCTGAATTCCTCGGCAAGGAGTGGAAGAAGATCGGCGATATCGAAACCGGCCTGAAGACGGGCAAGCTCGTCGAGGCCGAGTATCGCGCGCCCTACGTGGCGCACCAGCCGCTCGAGCCGCTGAACGGGATCGGCCTCGTCACCGACAAGGGGATGGAGATCTGGGTCGGCCATCAGAGCCCGCGCTTCGTGCAATATGTTGCGGCGACGGCGATCGGCCTCAAACCCGAGCAGGTCACCTTCCACAATCAGTGGACCGGTGGAAGCTTTGGCCACCGTCTCGAGTACGAGAACGTCCGCGTTCTCGCCGAGATCGCCAATCAGATGAAGGGAACGCCGATCAAGCTGGTGTTCTCGCGCGAGGAGGATTTCCTCCAGGACATTCCGCGGCAGATTGCGATTGCCCGGCATCGCGGCAGCATCGACAAGGGCAAGATCGTCGCGGCCGATCTGCAACTGGCTTCGACTGCTCCGCTCAAGGGGCTGCTCGAGCGTTCGGGCACGCCATCGAAGGATCCCGACGGGCAGTTGGCTGCAGGGCTTTGGAACGTCTATTACGACATCCCCAATTTCCGGGCCACGAGCTACGAGGCGCAGGGGCTTTCGCCGAGCACCACGTGGCGTTCGGTCGGCGCTTCGACATCGGGCTTCTTCACCGAAAGCTTCATCGACGAGCTGATCCATGCCGCGGGGCTCGACCCGATGCAGGCGCGCATCGCGATGTGTACCGTGCCGCACTATCGCAAGGTGCTGGAGACGGTCGCGGAGATGTCGGACTGGAAGGGTCCGCTCGGCAGCGGTCGAGGGCGCGGCGTCGCGTTCGTGGAGTCCTTCGGGACGCCGACCGCGGAAGTCGTCGAGGTGACGGCGACGCCCGACGGTATCAGGATCGACAAGGTCTGGGTCGCCGCCGATGTCGGCAAAGTCGTCGATCCCGTCAATTTCGAGAACCAGGTGCAGGGCGGCGTCGTCTGGGGACTCGGTCACGCCATCAACTGCGAGCTCACTTACGCCAAGGGCGCGGTGCAGCAGACCAACTACAATCACCACGAAGCCATGCGGATCTATCAATGCCCGGTCATCGAGGTTCGTGGGCTCGAGAACGATCCGAAGGTGAGGGGGGTCGGCGAGCCGCCGGTTCCGCCGGCCGCGCCTGCGCTTGCGAACGCGATCTTCGCGGCGACCGGAAAGCGCATCCGCGAGATGCCGTTCAACAAGTTCATCGATTTCGTGTGAGGCGGATGATGAAGAGATCTCCGATCGTGGTCGCACTCGCCGCTGCGTCAATCGCGGCCCTCACGGGAATTGTCGCGGCCAAGGACGAGGCCAAAAAAGATGTCTTGCCGCCGGGCAGCGTCAGTCGCGCCGAGGGACTGGAGGCCTGGAAGCGGATTGAAGCGGTGGTGACCCATCCGCGCTGCGCCAACTGCCATGTCGATGCCAAGGCCATCCCGATCTGGACGCCTGCGGGCGAAACGAAACCTCGCGTGCACGGCATGAACATCCACGGCGGCGAGAGCCGCACCGGCGCGGAGGCGATTGCGTGCTCGACCTGTCACATGACCTCGACCCAGGCCAACGAGCCGGCACCGTCGCCGCCGCGCGCCGGCATCGACTGGCAGCTCGCACCGGTGGCCTTCATCTGGTTTGGCAAGAGCGGCGCCGAAATTTGCGCACAGTTGAAGGATACCAAGCGCAATGGCGGCCGCGACGCCGCCGGCCTCGTCGACCATTTGCGGCACGATGCATCGCTGAACGGCTTCATTCCGAGAGGCTGGGCCCCCGGAGCAGGCCGCTCGACGCCGCCGGGGACCTTCGAGGATCACGTCAAGGACATGGCGATGTGGGGCGCGGCCGGGCAACCCTGTCCGAACTGACCGTCCTCCGCCTCGCGCCAACTGGCCGCCTGAATGAACAGCGTTATCGCAAGGAGAAAACCGTGACCCAACATGTCCTCTTCATCGTCACCAACGCAGCCGTGCTCGGTCCGCATAATCGCAAGACCGGCTTCTTTTTCGCCGAGGTCGCCCATCCGTTCGAGGTGCTCGACAAGGCTGGGGTCGCGGTGGAGTTCGCGTCCCCGGCCGGGGGATGGACGCCTTACGATGCGTACGACGAGAAAGATCCCGCCCAGAAGGATTTTCTCGCGAGCAAGGCGTTTCGTCGCCTAAATCACAGTCGCAAATTGTCCGAGGTGGACGCCGCCGATTACGACGCCATCCTGGTGCCCGGCGGGCTTGGGCCCATGGTGGACATCCAGCGCAACGCCGCGGTCCAGAACGCCATCGTGCGCGCCTGGAGCACTGGCAAGCTCGTCGCCGCTGTTTGTCACGGGCCGTGCGCGCTGCTTGGCGTCAACCTTGGTGATGGCACCCCTTTCGTGCGCGGCAAGAAGCTCACGTCCTTCTCGAAGAAGGAAGAATACGACTACGCCCGCGATGATGTGCCTTACGAGCTCGAGGACGCGTTGAGGGCGGAGGGTGCCGAGTACTCGTCTGCAGCCAACTGGCAGCCTCACGTCGTCGTCGATGGCCGGCTCATCACGGGGCAGAACCCCGCTTCGGCCGGACCGCTGGGAAAAGAGCTGCTGTCCGCCCTCAGACGACAGGACCGGTGACACGAACGTCTGAAATGTCGGCGTGGACGCAATTCGCGAGGGACGGGCTCGGCCTCTCCAAAGCCGCGCTTGCCCTCGCATCGGGAGCTATCGAATGACGCAATCGCCATCCAAGATCACCGCCATCCTGGTTGCTCGCCCCGGATTTCGCTGCGCTCCATCCGGGCTACGAGCTTGCCAGCCGCTGCAGCCGCAGTCCGGAGCCGACTGACGTCCTATTTGCAGTTCCGGCAGATCATCAGCTTTCGCTTTAGCGCGCTATCTTCCTGATCGAGGTCATTTGCATCTGGATTGGACCTGGCGTCCCTTGCTGCGCGTGACCGCACAGGCGGCGTCACCCGGCTCGGGGTGTCAACGTCATCGACGGTGCCGACGCTGAAGCCATCGTAGTCGGCGGCCGGATCCGGCTTCAGTTGAGGACCGCCAATCACGGAAGGCTCTCTGCCGGGCGCCGCCGGCGGAGTTCTGTTCGTCGTCACCCGCGCGGGCTTGGTGGGACCCGGGCGCGGCGGCGATGCATCGGGCGGAGCAAGCGAAACCGGCGGGGTGACCGAAGTCTGGCCTCTCGCGCTGTCATGCGACCATGCGCCGACAAACATGAGGCTGAGAGCCACGAGCGTCACGCTTCTCATCCGCATCCTCTCGGCAGCTTGGTTCAACGATCGATGGCATGGCCCACCGAGCCATGACGTGGTGCAGAGTATCAGGACTCACACAGCCGTCAAAGCGCCGGAGCCTGGATGGCGCTCCGCACCATCCGGGCTACGATTCCTTGCCTTTGCCCGGCAAACAAGACGCGCCACAACCGGGCGAAGCGCGACCGCCGGCTCAGACCAGCGTGCCCGCGTGGAAGCTCGCATGGGCCAGCAGCGACTGGATCACGACGTTGTCGCCGGGACCTCCGTCCAGCACGTCGGTTCCGCCGCCGCCGATCAGCACATCGTCGCCGAGCCCGCCGAGCAGCGTATCATTGCCCGCGCTGCCGATGAGCACGTCGTCGCCGGCACCGCCGTCGAAAACGAGGAGCGGCCCGCCGGGGCCGACGCCTGATGCCTCGATCACGTCGTCGCCGCCGAGGCCATTGATGGTGATGGTGTCGTTGAAGTCGAAATTCTCGATCACGACCTGGCTTGCCAGACCGTCGATCACCAGCGCGCCATTGCTGTTGAGCGAAAGCGTGATGACGTCGTCGCCGCCGGTGCCGTTGATCACGATCTTGTCGGCCGCGCCATCGCCGCCCGGGCTGCCGGGAACGCCGCCGAGGTCGATCTTGACCTCCGTCACGTCGGTCCCGCTCATGTCGCCGACATTGATCGTATCGGCGCCGCCGCGAGCATTGAACGCGATCGTCTCGACGCCGTGCGTATCCATCGTGATCGAGGCGACGTCCCGCGTCAGCTCGGCACGGGAGCCGTTCGCGAAGATGTTGATGGTTTCGGCGATGTTGGCGCCGTTGAACAGCAGCGTGTCGGCGCCGCCCTGACCCTCGACCGTGTCGTTGTCGTCGCCCGGATTCCAGACGAAGGTGTCGTTGCCCGCGCCCATCAGCGCCACGTCGTTGCCGTCGCCGCCGTTGATCACGTCATCGCCCTGGCTGCCGCGGATGGTGTCGTTGCCGAGCCCGCCATTGATCGTCAGCTGCAGCACGCCGGCAGCAAGCCCGCTGGCGTCGATGACGTCGTCGCCGCCGAGGCCGTTGAGCGTCAGCTGGTCGGTTGCGTCCATGCCGCTCAGGCTGGTGGTCGTATGCAGGCCGAACACCGTCACGCCGCCGGCATTGCCGGAGACGCCGAACGTGTCACCGCCCTGGGTCGCGTCGACCGAGACGGTATCGAGAGCGCCGTCGGGCGTACCAGTCGAACCGCCGAGGTCGATGTTCACCTGCGTCACGTCGGTTCCGGTCAGATCTCCCACCGCGATATGGTCGGCGCCGCCCAGCGCGTGGAGATCGACATGCTCGACCCCGTGCAGGTCCATCGTGATATTGCCGACGTCACGCGCGAGCCGGGCGTGATCGCCGTTCGCCGCGAGGACCATATTCTCGGCAATGTTGGCGCCGAAGAACCGCAGCGTGTCGACACCGGCACCGCCGTCGACGGTGTCGCTGCCGTCGCCCGGATTCCACTGGAACACGTCGCGGCCGTCGCCGAGCTCCACGAGATCATCGCCGCGGCCGCCGACGACGAAGTCATTGCCGTCGCCGCCGATCAGCGTGTCGTTGCCTGCGCTGCCAGTGATCGTATCGTTGCCGGCACCGCCGTCGATCGTGAGGTGCACGACCCCCGCGGCAAGCATGGCCGCCGAGATCGTGTCGTTGCCGCCGAGGCCTTCGACGACGAGTGCATCGCTCGCGCCTTCCGCGCTGGTGACAGCGAGAGCGGCGGGCAATCCCGTGACCGACACCGATGTGCCCTTGCCGGACACCTCGATCGTGTCGGCGCGGCCCGTGCCCTCGAGCGTCACCGTATCGGCCGCACCGTCGCCGGTCCCGGCCGATCCGAGATCGACATTGACCTGCTTGACGTCGGTTCCAGCGAGATTGTTGACGACGATGTTGTCGCTGCCTCCGCGCGCGTTGATCGTGATGGTCTCGATGCCGTCGAGGTCCATCGTGATGTTGCCGACATCGCGGGTCAGCAGCACGCGTCCGCCACTGGCGGCGGAGATGGCGATATTCTCGCCGATGTTCGAGCCGTTGAACAGCAGGGTGTCGGTTCCGGCCTGACCGTCCACCTTGTCGCTGCCGTCGCCGGGGTCCCACTGGAAGGTATCGTTGCCCGCGCCCAGCAAGGCGGTGTCGTTGCCCTGGTTGCCGTCGATGAAGTCGTTGCCGTCGCCGCCCAGCAGAAGGTCCGCGCCATTGCCGCCGAGGATCGTGTCATTGCCGGCGCCGCCGTCGAGCGTCAGCGTGATGAGCGCGGCGAGATTGCCAGTGGCGGTGATGAGGTCGTCGCCGCCACCGGCATGGACCACGAGGTTTTCGGTGGTGCCGATGTCCAGCGAGAACGGCGCCGGCTCGAGGCGGTCGAAGCGCACGCGCGTGCCATTGGCCGTGATGGCGAAGGTCTCGCTGCCGTTGCCGCCGTTCACCTCGGCAGTGTCGATGCCTTCCCCGCCTTCCATCAGGTCGCTGCCGTCGCCGGGATTCCAGATCATGCGGTCGTCGCCGGCTTCACCGAACATCTGATCGTTGCCGTCGCCGCCGACCAGCACGTCATTGCCGGAGCCGCCGAACAGCAGGTCGTTGCCGCCCTTGCCGAGCAGCGTGTCGTTGCCGGACTGGCCGAACAACATGTCGCCGGCGGAGCCGCCCGTCAGCGTATCGTTGCCGGCGCCGCCGAACAGGTTCGCTGCAGGCATCGCGCCGTTGCTCTCGTCGATGGTGATGATGTCGTTGCCGTCCTGGCCGAAGGCCTGGATCAACTTGGTGTTGGCGACCGTCGCGGGGCCGCCCTTGATCGCGACTGCGCCGCCGTTGATGACGATCGTTCCGGCCGCATTGCGGCCGAGTGCGATCGTATTGTTCAGGCCATTGCCAAGGACGGTGAGAACTCCGGCGGAAAAATTTGCTGTGACAGCCATGTGTGCTTCTCGCTTGCGTGATCGCCGAAACAGACCGCGGCGGTATCGCGACGGGTTCTCGCGATGGCCGGGGTGAGCGGCAAATGACGTCCTCTGTAGGCCGAGATGGCAGTTCCGGCTTGACGGAAGCCTTGGGGCCGGCTCCTGTTTTTCTTGAGGGCAGCTTGATTTTTAGGAATCCGATCACAGCCGCGCGAAACGGAGAGCCGAAGGGGCGTTGTCGGTGCGAGGGGTTCGGGGAAGCGCTGGAGGCTCTGCGCCGCAACGCGAAGGACGCAGCCGCGTCCGGGGTACGGGACCAAGCGGTGTCGCTGCAGCTTGCTCCGTCACTGCGAGCGCAGCGAAGCAATTCAGACTTTTTCCGCGGAGGGCTTTTGGATTGCTTCGCTGCGCTCGTAATGACGAGTTTGTGGAGGCGCCGTGCCTCCGACGCCATCGCAGAAATAGGCGCGATGGGTATGCCGACTACTTCGTGGCTGCGTCGATCGAATTGAACTTGTTGTTCAGCAGCGCGCTGCCCGTGTTGTTCACGACAGCGACGATCGCGAGTGCGATGCCGGCGGCGATCAGGCAGTACTCGATAGCGGTGGCTGCACTTTCATCGGCAAGAAAGGACCTGAGCAAAGCCATCGTCAACTCCTGTTCATCCGTCTAATTTAGGCTGGTGCCGTTTTCGGAATGGTAAATTGATTCACTAAGTTTTTCGCGGCGCGCACGCCAAAGCGCAAGGTCGGATGCTCCCGGCCCGGGCCTCATATACTGCCTTCCTTGATTTAAGGTTTCGTCACCCAATGCGGGTGCATTCGCCCGTGCCGCCGCCGTTTCAGGATTTGACAGCGCATCCGGACGCGGCCTTGCCGGGGCGTCTCAGCGCGGCTGCGAGGCGCCCGATCAGATTGCCCATGACGCGCGGCTGCGACCGCGCCGCGCTGTCGGCAAGGCGCTTGTCCTCGGTCGTGTCGTTCACGAGGCCGATATAGTTCTTGCTGGCGTCCGGTTGCTGCACCACGCGCAAACCCTGCTTCCATCGACGGCGCGACCTTGTCCTGCGCAACGGGAATCGACGGTTAATTTTGTCTTCCGTAGGACTACGTGGCAGCGCGCAAGCGTGCCGGAAAGACCGGCGCGGCTTAACGGATTGTTGAGGCTATTTTCGGCGTGCGTCCGCGTTCAGTGCCCGCAGCATCGCGATGCGGGCGAACATCATCCAGCCGCCGCCCGTTTCGGCCGCGTTGATCAGAGTCTCGATCGCGGTTTGCCAGTGGCTGGCGTGCTGCGCATCCTCGGGCAGCTTCATGATGTGATCGGCCGCTTCCTGCAGCGTCCGCAGCCTACGCCCATTGGAGAGCGGAATCGGATCGTCGAACGCCGCCGACCAGGGCATGTCAGGCCGGCCGACCGGAGGGGAGGGACATCACGGCGCGATCGACAGGTCTGGTGCTGCTAGCTGGCCTTCTTCGCCCGCGCCGGCGCACGCACCGGCTTCTCGGCCTTCTTCGGGGCGTCCTTGGGAGCCGCCTTGGCCGCGGCGTCCTTGCCGCCCTTGCCGGCGATTGGCAGCAGCATCTCGCGCTGGCCCTCGACGCGCTTCTTCGGCTTCTTGCCCTTGACGGCCTCCTTGGCGACCCTCGCCACAGGCGCCGCTTCCTTCTCGCTCGCGAGGCTCTTCTTCAGCGCGTCCATCAGGTTGATGACGTTGCCGCCCGTCTTCGGCGCCGCCTTCGCGGTGATGGGCATGCCGCTGCGCTTCTTGTTGATGAGATCGATCAGCGCGGTCTCGTAGTGATCCTCGAACAGCTCGGGCTCGAACGCGCCGGACTTCTTCTCCACGATGTGCTTGGCAAGGTCGAGCATGTCCTTGGTCAGCTTCACGTCCTGGATGTCGTCGAAATATTCCTTCTCGCTGCGCACCTCGTAGGGGTAGCGCAGCAGCGTGCCCATCAGGCCGCTCTCGAGCGGCTCCAGCGCGATGATGTGCTCGCGGTTGGTCAGCACCACGCGGCCGATCGCGACCTTGTCCATGCTGCGGATGGTCTCGCGGATCACCGCAAAGGCGTCGTGGCCGACCTTGCCGTCCGGCACGAGGTAGTAGGGGCGGATCAGGTAGCGGCTGTCGATGTCGGTCCTCGGCACGAACTCGTCGATCTCGATCGTGTGCGTGGAGTCGAGCGCGATGTCGTCGAGCTCGTCCTTGGTGACCTCGATATAGGTGTCGGTGTCGACCTTGTAGCCCTTGACGATGTCCTCGGACGTGACCTCGTCACCGGTCTCGGCGTCGACCTTGAGGTACTTGATCCGGTGACCGGTCTTGCGGTTGATCTGGTTGAACGAGACCTTCTCGGTATCCGAAGTGGCCGGATAGAGCGCGACCGGGCAGGTCACGAGCGACAAACGCAGAAAACCCTTCCAATTGGCGCGGGGGGCCATGGGCTACTCCAAACGCAACAGGGGACAGACCTACGAGAATACCATCGGGGAACACCGAATCATACACGGCTCGGTGCGGAATCTTGCAACTGCGTTAACCGGTCGTCGCGCGCGTGGTTGCTGCCCAATCGGACGGCAAAAGCCGGAACATCATATCGGATCGGGCGTTGGCTCAGGACACAAGGCTGCGAGGAAGTCGCGGCCACCGGGGCAGCATCCAGAGATTGAGGGCATCATGGCAACCACGCGAGAGCAGCGCCAGATCGTCGAAACTCCGACTGAGGCGCGTCAGGGCGAGCCCGGCCCTTCGGTGGCGGCGCTGCTCGCCATCTCGACCGGGCTGGCGATCCTGATCCTCGCCGTCATCTGGTTCGTGTTCTTCCGGACCTGACGGCCCCGACCGGAACGCTCCGGGCCCTTCCTAATCGCCGCGCAACGCGGCACATTGCGCCCGCCAGGCCGCCGGCTCGTCCGGTTGACTGGCGGGCGCAGTCACGTTGGTGGACAACAAGTCGTATATGACCAAAAAGTAACGTCGGCGGTTCCCGGCGTTCATATTCAGTTCACGCCGGAATTGCTCATCTGGAGCGGTGTTCATGCGGTCTATTTCTGGAGAGAAGCGTGCGCCTGCTCGTTGTTGAGGACGACCCCGATCTCAATCGCCAGCTCACGAAAGCGCTGACGGACGCCGGCTATGTCGTCGACCGCGCTTTCGACGGGGAGGAGGGGCACTATCTCGGCGACAACGAGCCGTACGATGCCGTCGTGCTCGACATCGGCCTGCCGAAGAAGGATGGCATCTCGGTGCTGGAGGCCTGGCGCCGCAACGGCCGCACCATGCCGGTCCTGATCCTGACCGCACGTGACCGCTGGAGCGACAAGGTGCAGGGCTTCGACGCCGGCGCCGACGACTATGTCCCGAAGCCGTTCCATCTCGAGGAGGTGCTGGCCCGCATCCGCGCGCTGCTGCGCCGCTCCACCGGCCATGCCCAGAGCGAGCTGAGCTGCGGCCCTGTTACCCTCGACACGAGGACCGGCCGGGTCAGCGTCTCCGGCAATCCCGTCAAGATGACGTCGCACGAATATCGGCTTCTGGCCTACCTGATGCACCATTCCGGCCGCGTCGTCTCCCGCACCGAGCTGGTCGAGCATCTCTACGACCAGGACTTCGACCGCGACTCGAATACGATCGAGGTGTTCGTCGGCCGCATCCGCAAGAAGCTCGACGTCGACATCATCCAGACCGTCCGCGGTCTCGGCTATCTCCTGACCCCGCCGCCCGCGCCCGGCGCCTGAGGCCCTCCCGGGCTTGACGGGAGGCCGAACAGGGCCCTTGGTCCGGTGATGACCTCCGACGCCCTGATATCCTGCGCCTGCCGGGACGCTTCCGATGGCTGCTAGCTCACTTGCCAATCGCCTGTTCCTGTCGGCGACCGCGTGGCTCGTGGTGATCCTGGCCATCACCGGCGTCGTGCTGTCGTCGGTCTACAAGAACGCCACCGAGCGCGCTTTCGACCGCCGGCTCAATCTCTATCTGCGCACCCTCATTGCTGAAGTCGCCACCCCGGACGAGCCGCCGGACCGCCAGTTTCAGTCGCTTGGCGAGCCGCTGTTCGAGCTGCCGCTGTCCGGCTGGTACTGGCAGATCACACGCACCGACACCGAGAAGCCGGAGGTGCGCTCCTCGCGCTCGCTCTGGGACAAGAAGCTGCCGAAGCTGGAGGAGCAGGGCGCCGAGCTCACCGCCGCCGGCATCCGGCTCGGCTATGTCGACGGGCCCGAAGGGCAGAATTTGCGGATGGTGGAGCGGCCGGTGGATCTCGGCGCCGACGGCAAATATCTGGTCAGCGTCGCCGGTGACGACACCGAGATCTTCGACGAGACGCGGAGCTTCGATTACTATCTCGGCGGCACGTTCACCGCGCTCGGCATCGTGCTGCTCCTGACCACGGTGTTCCAGGTTCGCTTCGGCCTCGCGCCGCTCAAGCGCATCTCGGAATCGATCGCCGACATCCGCTCGGGGCGGGCCGAGCGGCTCGAGGGCGAATTCCCGGTCGAGATCGCGCCGCTGGCACGCGAGACCAATGCGCTGATCGAAGCCAATCGCGAGATCGTCGAGCGCGCGCGAACCCATGTCGGCAATCTCGCCCACGCGATCAAGACGCCGCTGTCGGTCATCGTCAACGAGGCCGGCGCCCACGCCGCGGAGCCGTTCGCGGCCAAGGTGATGGAGCAGGCGGACGTGATGCGTGACCAGGTCGCCCATCACCTGGAGCGTGCGCGCATCGCGGCGCGCGTCTCGGTGGTCGCGACCGTGACGGAGGTTGCGCCTGCGATCGAGGCGCTGCGGCGGACCATGGAGAAGATCCACCGCGACCGCGACATCCTCGTCGAGGCCAAGGCCGATCCGTCGGCCAAATTCCGCGGCGAGCGGCAGGATCTGGAGGAGATGGTCGGCAACCTCGTCGACAATGCCTGCAAATGGGCGGCCTCTCGCGTCTTCATCGAGGTGCTGGTCGAGGCGCCGCAGCAGGCGGGCGCGGGGCCGCGGCTGCGGATCATCGTCGATGACGACGGCCGCGGCCTGTCGGAGGCGGAGCGGGCCCAGGTCTCCCGGCGCGGCCAGCGGCTCGACGAATCCAAGCCCGGTTCGGGGCTGGGGCTATCGATCGTGACCGATCTTGCCGCCCTCTATGGCGGCAGCCTCTCCCTCGGCGGGGCGCCGACCGGGGGCTTGCGGGCCGAGCTGGTGCTTCCGGGAATATAATCCTCTGTTCCCAAGGGGTTATTTGGTCTGCCGGGCGCCGATCCGGAACAAAACGGCGGTGTTGGAGCCAACGTCCTCAACGGCTTCTTAAGGCGCAACCACCTATGATCGCGCCCGGACGCATCCCACGTCTGCCATTTTACCGTGCATTACCCGGGCGCATGAGCCAGACATCGATCGAGCGGCTGAGGGAATATCTCGCGCAGCTCCCGCCGCAGTCGCAGGCGCTGCTGATGCGGGAGTTCGAGCGTGCGCTCGAGCGCGGCCAGGATACGGCCGTGGCCACCCTCGTGCTCGAGCAACTGCGCAAGATCGTCCGCAAGACCGAAGCCGACGAAGCCCCGCCGCCGCGGACCGACGATCTGTCGCGGCTGCTGTTCCAGGCGCTGGAACCGTTCCTGGTCGAGGCGGGCGCCCCGATCCGGGTTGGCCAGATCCGCCGCTCCTCGCTGCAGCCGATCTGGCAATGGCTCGGCCGCGACGGCGCGCCGGACAAGCTGAACGAATTCGAGGCGGCGCTGGCACGCATGCCGGCTGACAGTGCGGGGCAGGTCGAGGCTCTCGCGCAGAAGCTGCAGACGGTCGCCGCGGACGCGATCTTCGTGCTGACCGGTCCCGGTGGCGGCGACAAGTCGCGCGCGCTCGCCCGGGTCGGCCCGCCCAACGTGATCGAGGACCTCTATTCGATCGGAGCGGTGCTTGGGGTGCGCGAGGCCATCGCCACACTGAACGAGAAGCTGCCGCGCACCCTGCGCGCCTTCGGCGATCCCCAGGTCGCCTCGGTGACGTCGGCGCTCAACATTCCCGTCCTGCAGACGCCGCAGATGCTGCCCTTCGCGCTGTCGATCGTCGTGCAGCGCATGACCGCGCCGTGGCAGATCATCCGCCTCGCCATCAAGATCGCCGCCTCCGACGACGAGATCCGCGTCGCGGCAACGCCTTATGGCGTCGCCGTCACGATCGCCCTGCACGATCTGTCATGCGTCGCGGCGATCCTGCGCACGGACATCAAGCGCGGCCATTTCGACAATGTCGCCGACAACCTCAAGGCGCTGCACGATGGCGTGCGCGGCCTGCGCACCGAGCTCGACCTGCGCAACGATTCCGTCTGGGGCAAGCAGCTGACCTCGATCCGGGCCGACATCTCCAATGCGCTGCAATCGGAGATCGACAGCGTTCCCGGCCGCGTGCGCCGCATCCTGCGCCAGCGGCCAGAGAAGGACATTCCGCCGGGCGCGCGGATCGACAGCACCGAGGTGGAGGAAACCGCGGCGCTGATCGATTTCGTCGCGACCTGCCGCAACTATGCGAGCGAGCTTGCGATCAACGAGGTGACGCTGCGCACCTATTCCGACCTGCAGCAATATGTCGAACGTTCGACCGAGCAACTGGTGCAGTCGCTGCGCGCCGCTGATCACAAGGTCCGCACCTATCGTCAGCAGCAGGTGCAGGCGGCGATTCGCTTCTGCCAGGTGCTGTTCGGCGATGACTATGCCTCGCTGATGAGTCGCGCTGCGGAGAACGCTGCAACCGGCGAGCGCAAATCGTCGCGCGCGAGCTGATTCAGGCGCATATTTTCGTGATCACAATTTGTGGTTGACGCTGCCGGTGGCGGGCCCTACGGTCGCTGCGCAAGCTTTTGGAATTTCTACCTGTGGGCGCATGAAATCCATTATCAGCTCCATCGAGATCGAGAACCGGGTCATTGTCGCCAAATATCAAAGGCTGATGGTCGGTGCGAAGGTCGTGCTCGTCGAGAAGGCGAGCGGCCGGCAACTGCCTGAGACAGCGACCAGGGTTGCTTCTCCGGTTCCGGTCGGGGCGGTGCGCATCAGGTTGCCGGATGCGATTCCGCCGGGAACGTACTTCCTGAAGGCCTTCAACGGTCATGGCGAGGATGCCGCTCGGAGTGCCGACTTCGAGATCGGCTAAACTGTTGGGATATTGACCGTTTCAGGACAGAGCGCGGTCGCGCCGAATTGACAATTGTCAATTGCCGCATCGTCCGGCCGTGGTGTAAAGCCACCTATGGGCGCGGGTGGCGCGCTGCCGGAAGCTTGCCAGATGACGTTATGGTTCGTGTTCGCGCTGATGACGGTCGCGGCGATTTTCGCCGTGCTCTGGCCGCTCGGCCGCAGTGGACGCGCGCAGGATCAGGGCAGCCAAAATCAGGCCGGTGAGGTCGCGGTCTACAAGGATCAGCTGGCGGAGATCGAGCGTGATCTTGCCGCAGGCTTGATCGCGGCCCCCGAAGCCGAGGCGGCGCGCGTCGAGATCAGCCGCAGGCTGCTCGCCGCGGCCGGAAGCGAGTCCTCGTCGGACCTCAAGTCGGCGCCGAGCCTCAAATGGCGCCGCGCGGCCGCGGTGCTGGCGCTCGTTGGCCTGCCGCTGGTCGCGATCGGCGTCTACATGCCGCTCGGCTCGCCCCGGCTTCAGGACTTTCCGCTGGCGCAGCGGGAGCGCGGGGCCGGGTCCGGCATGGCCCGATCGCTCGAGAATCTCGTCGTGCAGGTCGAGCAACATCTGGAAAAGAACCCGACCGACGGACGCGGCTGGAACGTGCTCGCGCCGGTGCTGCAGCGGCTCGGCCGCTTCGACGATGCGGTGCGGGCCTATCGCAACTCGCTCACCTACAACGGCGAGAGCGCTGAGCGCCGCTCCGATCTGGGCGAAGCGATCTCCGCCGCCGCCGGCGGCGTCGTGACCGCCGAGGCCAAGACCGAGTTCGAGCGTGCGCATGCGCTCGACGCCGATGATCCCAAGGCGAACTACTTCCTCGGGCTCGCCGCCGAGCAGGATGGCCGCAAGGACGATGCGGCCAACATCTGGCGCGCGCTGCTGGCCAAGGCCCCGGCGGATGCGCCGTGGCGGCCCCTGGTGCAATCCTCGCTGGCCCGGGTCGGCGGCGGCACGATGCCGGCGCTGTCGGACGAGACCATCGCGGCATCCAAGGACATGGCCGAAGGCGATCGCAACGCGATGGTGCGCGGCATGGTCGAGCGTCTTGCGACGCGCTTGAAGCAGAACGGCGACGACGTCGAGGGCTGGCTGCGCCTGGTGCGCGCTTATCTCGTGATGGGTGATCGTGACAAGGCGATGGGCGCGTCGACCGACGCCCGTCAGGCGGTCGCCAAGGATGCCGAGCGGCTCCGCCAGCTCAACGAAGGCCTCAAGACTCTCGGGCTCGACGGATGATGATTTCGGGACGAGACGAGCGGAGAACGGATACGCCATGACGCGCAAGCAGCGACGTATGACCATCATCGGCGGCTCGCTCGCCGTGCTCGCGCTCGCGGCCGCGCTGGTGCTCAACGCATTGCGCGACTCCATCGTGTTCTTCTCGACCCCGACCATGGTCGCCGAGAAGCACGTCGCACCCGGCAAGCGGTTTCGTCTCGGCGGCCTGGTGCAGCCCGGCTCGCTCCAGCGCGGCGACAATCTCGCAGTGACCTTCGAGGTCGCCGACGGCGGCGCGAAGCTGCCGGTCGCCTACAAGGGCATTCTGCCCGACCTGTTCCGCGAAGGGCAGGGCGTCGTCGCCGAAGGCGCGCTCGACGCCAATGGCGTGTTCAGGGCCGATACCGTGCTCGCCAAGCATGACGAGACCTACATGCCCAAGGACGTCGCCGATGCCCTGAAGAAGCAGGGACACTGGAAGGACGATTACGGCGCCCAGGCGTCCGGTGGTGCCGCGCCTGCGGCCACCACAGCGCAGGGGAACTCGCAGGGAGCAGTCCGTTGATCGCGGAATCAGGACATTACGCACTGGTGCTGGCGCTCGGTCTGGCGCTGGTCCAGTCCATCGTACCGCTGATCGGCGCGCGCCTGCGCGACGCCGCGCTGATGAACGTAGCGCGTTCCACCGCGCTGGCGCAGCTCTTGTTCGTCGGCGCATCGTTCGTGGCGCTGGTGATGCTGCACGTCAATTCGGACTTCTCGGTCGCCAATGTCTACGAGAATTCCCACTCCATGAAGCCGCTGCTCTACAAGATCACCGGCGTGTGGGGAAACCACGAAGGCTCGATGCTGCTGTGGGTGTCGATCCTGGCGCTGTTCGGCGGATTGGTCGCAGCGTTCGGCAATAACCTGCCGCTGTCGCTGCGCGCGCATGTGCTCGCCGTGCAGGCCTGGATCGCCAGCGCCTTCTATCTCTTCATCCTGGTGACCTCGAACCCGTTCCTGCGCATCGCCAATCCGCCGATCGAGGGACGCGATCTCAATCCGGTGCTTCAGGACATCGGCCTCGCCGTGCATCCGCCGATGCTCTATCTCGGCTATGTCGGCTTCTCGATCTCGTTCTCCTTCGCCATCGCGGCGCTGATGGAGGGCCGGATCGATGCGGCCTGGGCGCGCTGGGTGCGCCCGTGGACGCTGGTCGCATGGATATTCCTGACGCTCGGCATCGCCATGGGCTCCTACTGGGCCTATTACGAGCTCGGCTGGGGCGGCTGGTGGTTCTGGGACCCGGTCGAGAACGCCTCGCTGATGCCGTGGCTCGCCGGCACGGCGCTATTGCATTCGGCGCTGGTGATGGAGAAGCGCAACGCGCTGAAGGTCTGGACCATCCTGCTCTCGATCCTGACCTTCTCGCTGTCGTTGCTCGGCACCTTCCTGGTCCGCTCCGGCGTCATCACCTCCGTGCACGCTTTCGCCACCGATCCGACCCGCGGCGTGTTCATCCTCTTGATCCTGTGCCTGTTCATCGGCGGCAGCCTGTCGCTGTTCGCGGGCCGCGCAACGTCGCTGAAGCAGGGCGGTCTGTTCGCGCCGATCTCGCGCGAGGGCGCGCTGGTGCTGAACAATCTGCTGCTCACGGTCGCCTGCGCGGTCGTGCTGTTCGGCACGCTCTATCCGCTGGCGATGGAGATGCTCGCCGACTTCAAGATGTCGGTCGGTGCACCCTTCTACAACCTCACCTTCGCGCCGCTGTTTGCGCTGCTGCTGCTCGCCGTGCCGTTCGGGCCGATGCTGGCGTGGAAGCGCGGCGACCTGCTCGGCGTGACGCAGCGCCTGCTCGCGGCCGGCCTTGCCGGGCTCGTCGCCGTCGCCATTGCCTGGGGCTGGGCGAGCGGCGGCGCCACGCTGGCGCCGCTCGCGATCGGACTTGGCGTCTTCGTCATCGCCGGCGCCGTCACCGACCTCGTCGAACGGACCGGCCTCGTTCGGCTGCCGTTCGCGACGGTGCTGCACCGGGCGCGCGGCCTGCCGCGTTCGGCCTGGGGCACCGCGTTCGCGCATGCCGGCCTCGGCGTCGCGCTGATCGGGATCGTCTGCGAAACCACCTGGAACAGCGAATATATCGCGACCATGAAGCAGAACGAGGTCGCCCACATCGCGGGCTACGACGTGAAGCTCGACGGACTGTTTCAGCGCCAGGGCCCGAACTACCGCGAGATGATCGCCGAGTTCAACGTCAGCCGCGACGGCGAGACGCTGAGCGTCATGACCCCGTCCAAGCGCAGCTTCACCACGCGCGGCTCTTCGACCACCGAGGCTGCGCTGCTGACGCGCGGCGCGAGCCAGCTCTACATTTCGCTGGGCGATGCCACCGCCGAGGGTGCCATTGCCGTGCGCATCTATCACAAGCCGCTGGTGCTGCTGATCTGGTGGGGGCCGGTGCTGATGGCGTTCGGCGGCGTGCTGTCGCTGTCCGACCGGCGCCTGCGGGTCGGCGCGCCGAAGCCGGCGCGGGCCAAGCAGCGCCTGCAACCGGCGGAGTGATTTTGATGCGCCGGATGATGGCCGCGTTCATCGCGCTGATGCTGCTGGCTTCGCCCGCGGCGTACGCCGTGCAGCCCGACGAGATCATGTCGGATCCCGTGAAGGAGGGGCGCGCGCGCGAATTGTCGCGCGAGCTGCGCTGCATGGTCTGCCAGAACCAGTCGATCGACGATTCCGATGCGCCGCTGGCGCGCGACCTGCGCCTCCTGGTGCGCGAGCGCATCGCGGCCGGCGACAGCAATTCGCAGGTGCTCGACTTTCTGGTTGCGCGCTACGGCGAGTTCGTGCTGCTCAAGCCCCGCTTCGAGCGGCAGACCCTGCTGCTGTGGCTGCTCGCGCCGCTGCTGCTGATCGGCGGCGGCACGGCGTTGTGGCTGCAAATCCGTCGTCGCGCGCGGAGCGGTGCAGACGTACCAGCTCCGCCACTCACTGCGGAGGAAGAGGCGCGGCTCGCCGCCCTGATGTCCGATGATGCGAAGGCGCCCTGACCTACGTAATGATACGTAACCTGTCGGGCGCTGAGCGTTTCATCCTCTATTGACCTTTGTCTGGAAGCTTGTCGCGAGATTCGATTCCAGCCTCTGAGTCCTGCCATGTTCGCGAACAGCAATCTGACGATCCGCTTCCTGGTCGGTGCCGTCGTCGCTGCACTATTGTTCCTGCTGGGCATCGGCGGCGGCACCGGCTTCGTCGCGGTGCTCTATCTCAACAACGAGATCACCAGCCTGTCGTCGGATTTTGCCGCGTTGAGCGGCCCTGCGCGCGACCATGCGATGCAGATCTACCAGCAGGCGCAGGCCGCGTTTTCTTATTTCCTGATCGCCTGCGGCGTGATCGCAGTCATAGCTTTCGCGATCTGCCTCACCACCTGGTTCGCCGTGCGCAACGGCATCCTCAATCCGCTGGCGGCGATCGTGCATGCCATGCGCGAGGTCGCCGACCAGAAGTTCGAGACGTCAGTGCCGGGGCTCGGCGGCACCAATGAAATCGGGCTGCTCGCCGGCGCGCTCGAGGTCTTCAAGACCAATGGGCTGGAGCGGCGCCGCCTCACCGAGCAGCAGCTCCATGAGGCGCAGCACCAGGCCGAGCGCTCGAAATTCCTGGACGCGCGGATCAAGCGCTTCAACGATCTCGTCGCCAGCGTGGTCGACAGCGTGGCCTCGTCCGCCGTGCATCTGAAGCGCAACGCCGAGACGCTGTCGCGGACGGCCAACGACACCAGCACCAAGGCGAATGCGGTGGCGAGCGGCGCGAGCCAGGCCAGCGCCAGCGTGCAGACGGTTGCGGGCTCGGCCGAGGAGATGACGAATTCGATCGGCACGATCAGCCGCCGCGTCACCGATGCGACCCAGCGCGCCGAAGGCGCGGCAAGCCAGGCCGAGAAGAGCCGCGACACCATTCACACGCTGTCGGACGCCGCCGACAAGATCGGCGAGGTCGTGCAGCTCGTGCAGGCGATCGCCTCGCAGACCAATCTGCTGGCGCTCAACGCCACCATCGAGGCGGCGCGGGCGGGCGAAGCCGGCAAGGGCTTTGCCGTGGTGGCCTCTGAAGTGAAGAGTCTGGCGCACCAGACCAGCAAGGCGACGGAGGAGATCACCTCCCATGTCGCCAGCATCCAGGGCATCACCGCGGAGACGCGCGGCGCGATCGACGGCATCTCGAAGACGCTGTCGGAGATCTCGTCGATCATGTCCGGTATCGAGGTCGACACCGCCCAGCAGCGCACCGCCACGCAGGACATCACCCGCAGCGCACAGGACGCCGCACAGGGAACCCTGGACGTCTCCAATCACATCGCCCAGATCACCTCGACCTCGGCGGAGACCGGGCGCATGGCGGCCGAGGCGCGGGATTCCGCCGTCGATCTGTCGCAGCAGGCCGAGACGTTGAAGCGCGAAGTCGACGCGTTCATCGTCAGCGTCCGGGCCAGCTAAGGCCAGCCAAAATCTCACTCGGTGCCCGTCGCGGGAACTCGACTAAGTTCCTGTAGGGGCGCGATTTTCGGCCTGCGCTAAACTGCCGCATCCGTAGCGCGGCATCATTACAAAAGTTTAACCCCACCGCCAGCGCACGGTAAGGCGGGAGTCCCCATCTTCAGGTTCGCAAGGTGCCCGACATCCGGCACCAAAACGAATTCAAGGCCCTGGAGATCCCTGCATGAACGACCGTATCGACCTCTCGAACCTTCCGTCCTACCGGCAGCCGCGCCGGTCGGTGTTCTCCGCGCGCAAGCTCGCGCTGATGGCCTCGGTGGTCGCCGGCCTCGGCGCTGCCGTCTATGGCTTCAGCCCGTCGGTGTCGCCGGCCGACCTGATCTCGAGCCCGGCGCATGCGCAGGTCAACAACGAGGTCCGCAAGGTCGAACGTCCGGTCGGTTTCGCCGACATCGTCGAGCGCGTGAAACCGTCGGTGATCTCGGTGAAGGTCAACATCAAGGAGAAGACCGCGAGCAACGATGACGGCGACGACGCACAGTCACCGTTCCAGCCGGGCTCGCCGATGGAGCGCTTCTTCCGCCGCTTCGGCGGGCAGGATGGCATTCCCGGCCTGAAGGGTGGTGGCCGTGGCCGCGTCGTGCAGGGTCAGGGCTCCGGCTTCTTCATCTCGGCTGACGGCTTTGCCGTGACCAACAACCACGTGGTCGACGGCGCCGACAAGGTCGAAGTCACCACCGACGACGGCAAGACCTACACCGCCAAGGTGATCGGCACCGACCAGCGCACCGACCTCGCCTTGATCAAGGTCGAGGGCGGCTCGAACTTCCCGTTCGCCAAGCTCGCCGACGCCAAGCCGCGGATCGGCGACTGGGTGCTCGCGGTCGGCAATCCCTTCGGTCTCGGCGGCACCGTGACCGCCGGCATCGTCTCGGCCAGCGGCCGCGACATCGGCAACGGCCCCTATGACGATTTCATCCAGATCGACGCGCCCGTGAACAAGGGCAATTCCGGCGGTCCGGCCTTCGACACCAACGGCGAAGTCATGGGCGTCAACACCGCGATCTACTCGCCCTCCGGCGGCAGCGTCGGCATCGCATTCTCGATCCCGGCCAACACCGTCAAGAGCGTGGTGGCCCAGCTCAAGGATAAGGGCTCGGTCAGCCGCGGCTGGATCGGCGTGCAGATCCAGCCCGTCACCTCCGATATCGCCGACAGCCTCGGCATGAAGAAGGCCGAAGGCGCGCTGGTGGCGGAACCGCAGGCCAACGGTCCGGCGGCGAAGGCCGGCATCGAATCCGGCGACGTGATCACCGCGGTCAACGGTGAATCCGTCAAGGACGCCCGCGAGCTCGCCCGCACCATCGGCGGCATGGCGCCCGGCGCGACCGTGAAGCTCAACGTGCTGCACAAGGGCCAGGACAAGGTCGTGAACATGACGCTCGGCCAGCTGCCGAACACGGTCGAGGCCAAGGCCGACCTCGACAAGGACAGCGGCAAGGGTGCGAGCAA
Organism: Bradyrhizobium huanghuaihaiense; assembly: GCF_007830635.1. Lineage (GTDB taxonomy): Bacteria > Pseudomonadota > Alphaproteobacteria > Rhizobiales > Xanthobacteraceae > Bradyrhizobium > Bradyrhizobium huanghuaihaiense. The sequence goes on from NZ_VLLA01000002.1 coordinate 482,297, forward strand.
GGGCACCGATGTGCCGAAGCTCGGCATGACCGTTGCCCCCGCGAACTCCGTGGCCGGCGCCGGCAAGGAAGGCGTCGTGGTCACCGAAGTCGATCCGAAGAGCGCTGCGGCCGAACGCGGCTTCAAGGAAGGCGACGTGATTCTCGAAGTCGGCGGCAAGAGCGTGGCCACTGCCGGCGAAGTCCGCGACGCCATCAACGCGGCGCGGACCGACAACAAGAACAGCGTCCTGATGCGCGTGAAGAGCGGCGGCCAGTCGCGCTTCGTCGCGATCCCGATCGCCAAGGGGTAAGCCTCAGGAGGCCCAGGAAATCCAAGCAATGAAGGGTGTCGTCGGCATCAGTCGCCCCCGCCGCCGGTGCCCTTCGGGGAAGCAGCGTAAATTTCGCTTCCCCAGCCTACCTTCCGGTGGAATTACGCCCCCCTCCGTCGGAAGGCATAGGGCGGTGAGGTCCCCCCAGCTTCACCGCCCGCCTTTTTCTCGCTTCGACACTCTCCCGCTCGGCTTGCATGCGATTGCCGCTCGCGCCATGTTTAGAGAAGGTTGACTCCCTTGACCGCCGCCGAACGCACGATGCGCCTCCTCATCATTGAAGACGATCGCGAATCCGCCGATTACCTCGTGAAGGCGTTTCGCGAGGTCGGACACATTGCCGACCACGCCGCGGACGGCGAGGAGGGCCTCGCCATGGCCGAGAACGGCGACTATGACGTTCTGGTGGTCGACCGCATGCTGCCCAAGCGCGATGGCCTGTCGCTGATCGGCGCGCTGCGCGACAAGGACAACGTGACGCCGGTGCTGATCCTCTCCGCGCTGGGACAGGTCGACGACCGCATCAAGGGCCTGCGTGCCGGCGGCGACGACTATCTGCCAAAGCCCTATTCCTTCGCCGAACTGCTCGCCCGCGTCGAGGTGCTGTCGCGCCGCCGCGGAGGACCCGCCGAGGACACGCTCTATCGCGTCGGCGATCTTGAGCTCGACCGGCTCTCCCATCGCGTCGCCCGCGGCAAGGACGAGCTGACGCTGCAGCCGCGCGAATTCCGCCTGCTCGAATACCTCATGAAGCATGCCGGCCAGGTGGTGACGCGCACCATGCTCCTGGAGAATGTCTGGGACTATCATTTCGATCCGCAGACCAACGTGATCGACGTGCACATTTCGCGGCTGCGCTCCAAGATCGACAAGGGTTTCGATCGGCCGCTGCTGCACACGATCCGCGGCGCCGGGTACATGATCCGCGACGGCATTCGGTAGAGAGAAGCCGGCGCCTCCAAGGCCCGCTAACTAGACCTTGCCGCGCCGGCGTCTATCGTCACTTCCGGCCAACGGTGTCGCTGTCGCTCCGGTGGATGGCCGGGGGATTCCACACGCCGGTCAGCGCCTCCGACTTCGGCGCATAGAGACGCATGGTGAGGTTGAACGGGCCTTTGGGGGCGGGCAGCCAGTTGGCTTCGCGATCGCTGCCGGGATTTTCATTCTGGAAATAGAGAGTCAGCGAGCCGTCGGCGTCGCGCTTGAACGGCATCCAGCTGCTCACCGCAAAGCGATTGAGCGGATTGGCGACCTGGAAGCCTTCGTCGTCATACAGGGTGATCGACCAGAATGCCTCGACCGGTGGCAGTCCGTCCTTGGCAAAGCGGATGATGTATTTGTTTGCGCCGTCGAGCGGCTTGCCGCTTTGATCGCCAATGCTGCCCGGGTAGATCGCATCCTCCGGCAGATTGGCGCCGAGTCCGAGCTGGGCGACAATCGCGCGCTTCAAATAATAGGTCCCGTAAACGCCCATCGTGTCCGTGTTCATGGACCAGTTGTTTGCGACGCGCGCCAATGTCGGCACTTTCCATGCCATCAGCTTTTGCGCCTGCGCCGGCGCGTCGTCGATGGCCTTCCGTACCGTCGCGTCAACCTTGGTGACGTCGAAACTCTTGCCCTGGTCGAAACCGATCCGCTTCATGCGCGCGAGGATCGGCTCATCGGTGATGTGTGGCGGGTTGATCTTGAGCAACTCCGCGGCATAAGCGAAGTACTTATCCCCCGCCATCGTGTCGACTTGCTTCTTCGGCGGCGTCTTGACGTCGACGCCGGGATCGATGGTTTGCGTTACCGCGACCGGGGGCTTGCCCCATCCAGACAGCGGCGTGATCTTGTAGCCCTTCTGCACCTCGTGAACTGCGGCATAGTCGGCGGGGCCATCGGTCTTGGTGCGACCGATGATCCAGACATGGGGTGTCGGCGCATTGATACGCGTGAAGCCCGCCGGCACGTCTCCATTCCAGCCCGGCGGCACGACCAGGAAATTGGCCGCCTTGGTGCCTGTCGTGCGCATTCCCGGCGATGCAAACACATCGGACCACATGTCGAGCATCGGCAGCAGGTAGTAGCGACCACCGGTATCAGGAACCGAAACGACCAAGGGCTCCTGCGTCAGGTCCAGCCAGGCGCTCGAATACAACGTGTCGAAATTGGGCCGCACCACCGCCCTCATGTCCGCGGTCGGGTAGGCCTGGATATTGTCGAACGTGTTGGGCGGGCCGCCTATTCCGCCGGTTTTGGGATCGGAATTGATGAGCTGCTTGCGTGTCACGTCCATCGTCACGAGCGGATAGAAGTAGACATACGCTTCCGCGGCGATGGCCTGTGCCTCGTCGGCAGAAATTGATTGAGCCGCGCTCGGCACCGATGTCGGGACCATGAAAATCAGACCCGACAAGACCGCAGCCAGAGATGACAGATGCTTCGTCATAATCTTCCTCCTGGTTATCCCTGCAACGGCGAGCAAATGATCCTGGCGGATGTCATGTTGCTTTCCAGCTGCGGAATATTTTCCCGATTTCCTTCAAGGGCGGAGATTGGACAGTGGACGAGCCAGCCAAGAGGCGAAGCGCCGCGGTCTGGTTGATCTACATCAATGGACGCCCGCGAAGGGTCAAAAACGGAAGATCAAGCAATCCGCATCCCAAGGTCTGCTCCAGCTCCGGAAGCAGACCCGGGCAGCCCGCGAGATTGCACAGAATTAAGTAGAGAGGGGCCGCTTCTGCCTTTATCATGACAAGACGGTGCGGTCCGCGATAGCTCGATAAGGCATTGTGGCCGCTTGCCAAAAGGACCACCCCCTGAGAGGACGGCAAGGAAAATGGTTTTGAATTTACCGTTCTGCCAGTGCCGTAAATGATCCGTGACGGCATTCGGTAAACTCGTCCGCACCACGGCCTTCCGGCTCACGCTGGTCTATCTGCTGCTGTTCGCGATGTTCGCGGCCTCGCTGCTCGGCTATTTCGCCTGGAACACGCGGCGGTTGATCACCGAGGAAATCACGCAGACGGTGAATGCCGAGACTTCGGAGATCAACGAAATCTATGATCGCCGCGGCTTGGTCGGCCTCGTGCGGACGATCGAGTACCGCGCGCTGCGGCCGGGCGCCAACCTCTACCTCGTGACCACGCCGACCGGGCAGGCGATTGCCGGCAATGTCGGCTCGCTCGCGCCCGGCGTGATGGCGAGCCGCGGCTGGTCCGAGACCGCCTACCGGCGCATCGAGGACGCCGACGACCGCGATCATCGCGCACTGGTGCGCGTCACCGAACTCGAAAACGGCTTCCGGCTGCTGATCGGCCGCGATCTCGCCGAGCGGCGTCGCCTGTTCGGCATCGTCGCCAAGGCGGCGCAATGGTCGATCCTGATCGTCGTCGTGCTCGGCCTCGGCGGCGGCATCTTCGTGGCGCGCAGGGTGCTGAGGCGCATCGACGCGATGACCGGCACCGCGCAGCGCATCATGACCGGCGATCTCAGCGGGCGCCTGCCCGTGGGGCGCAGCGGCGACGAGCTCGATCGCCTCGCCGAAAACCTCAACGCCATGCTGGAGCGGATCGAAGCCTTGATGGCGGGGCTGAAGGAAGTCTCCGACAACATCGCCCATGATCTCAAGACGCCGCTGACGCGCCTGCGCAACCGCGCCGAGGAGGCGCTGGCGAAATCGGGCTGCGAGGCCGATTACCGTGCTGCGCTGGAGCGGACCATCGAGGAATCCGACGGGCTGATCCGCACCTTCAACGCATTGCTGATGATCGCGCGGGCCGAGTCCGGACAGGCGCGCGGCAACATGGATGATTTCGATGCCGCCGACGTCGCGGGCGGCATCCACGAGCTCTACGAGCCGCTCGCCGAGGACGACGGCATGACCTTGAAGGTCAAGGCCGATCCGACGCCGGTTCACGGCAATCGCGAACTGATCAGTCAGGCGCTCGCCAATCTGGTCGAGAATGCCATCAAATACGGCAAGCCGGTCGCGCAGGCCGGCGGAACCGTCGTCAGCATGGACGCGCGGCAGATCACCATCGAGGCGAAGCGCGAGGGCGACCAGGTGCTGCTCAGCGTCACCGATCGCGGCCCCGGCATTCCCGAAGCCGACCGCAAGCATGCCGTCGAACGATTCGTCCGGCTCGAGGCGAGCCGCACGCTGCCGGGGTCCGGCCTCGGCCTCAGCCTCGCCTCGGCTGTTGCGACGCTGCATGGCGGAGAACTGCGGCTTGGCGATGCCCATCCGGGCCTCGTCGCCACGCTGGTGCTGCCGGCGCGCACGGGCGCGGGCGACAGGGTTGCTCCGCCAATACCGGATGTGCCACAGAAGGTGGCATGAACCACTCCGCGCCGGGAAACGCGGACAAGCATGGTGAGAGTCTAGCCGCACGCTTCGCGGAGGCTCCCCATATTGTCGCTTCCACAACCGACGAACGCCGACTTGAAAACTGGCTGGCCGAGCTCGAGCCGGCACAATCGGCCCGTCTCGGAGCGTTGCTGGTTCATCCCTTCGCCCGGAATATTCTGGCCGGCATCGCGGAATTCTCGCCCTATCTGTTCGATCTGGTGCGCGCCGATGCGCTGCGCCTGATCCGGCTGCTCGAATGCGATCCGGATACGCATCTCGCCGCACTGATCGCTGAGACAAGGGGCGCGGTGTTCGCGGCACCCGACGAGGCCGAGGTGATGCGACTGCTTCGCCGCATGAAGGCGGAGGCCGCGCTGCTGACCGCGCTGTGCGACATCGGCGGGGTCTGGCCGGTGATGCGGGTGACGGCGGCGCTCACCGACGTCGCAGTCTCCTCGGTGCAGGCGGCGCTGCAGTATCAGCTGCGGCAGGAAGCCGCACGTGGAAAGATCGTGCCGCCCAATCCGGAGGCACCGGAAGAGGGCTGCGGCCTGATCGTACTCGCGATGGGCAAGATGGGTGCGGGCGAGCTGAACTATTCCAGCGACATCGATCTCATCGTGTTCTTCGATCCCGATGCGACGACGCTCGCGCCCGATATCGAGCCGCAGCCGTTCTTTGTCCGCGTGACGCAGGGCATGGCGCGCATCCTGCAGCAGCGCACTTATGACGGCTACGTTTTCCGCGTCGATCTGCGGCTGCGTCCTGATCCATCCTCGACGCAGGTGGCAATCTCGCGCGACGCCGCGCTGCATTATTACGAGCGGGAAGGGCGCACCTGGGAGCGCGCCGCGATGATCAAGGCGCGCGCCTGTGCCGGCGATGCCAGGGCAGGCGAGGCGCTGCTCGCCGAGATCGCGCCGTTCGTCTGGCGCAAGCACCTCGATTTTGCCGCGCTTGCCGATGTCCACGACATGAAGCGGCAGATGCAGACCTATCGCGGCCAGAGCGAGGTCGCGGTCGAGGGCCACAACGTCAAGGTCGGCCGCGGCGGCATTCGCGAGATCGAGTTCTTCGCGCAGACCCAGCAGCTGATCGCCGGCGGCCGCCATCCGGAATTACGGGTGCGGCCGACGCTCAGCGCGCTCGACGTGCTCGCCACCAGCAACTGGATCACCTTCGCGGCGCGTGACGAGCTGACCACGGCCTATGAATTCCTGCGCCGGGTCGAGCATCGCCTCCAGATGATCGCGGACGAGCAGACTCATGCGCTGCCCGACGACAAGGATGCCGTCGAGCGCTTTGCCCGCTTCTTCGGCTATCCCGATCGCGAGGCCTTTGCCCACGACCTGCTGCGGCAGCTCGAGATCGTCCAGGGCCACTACGAAAAACTGTTCGAGGGCGATGACCCGACCGGCACGGCTGGCCTGCCGGCTCTCGACTACAGTGCCGGCCCCGACGACCCGCGCCTGCTCCAGCACCTGACGACGCTCGGCTTCAAGAAGCCCGCCGCCGTGGCGCAAACCGTGCGCGACTGGATCACCGGCGACTATCGTGTGTTCCGCAATGAGGCGACACGCAGCGCTTTCATCGAGTTCGTGCCGGCCCTGATCGACGGTCTCGCGCATGGCGAGGAGCCGGACCGCGCCGTCGTGGCGTTCGATCAGTTCCTCGGGGCGTTGCAGCGTGGCGGCCGGCTGATCACGTTGCTCGGCCAGAATCGCGATCTCGTCGCGCTGGTGGCATTGGTGCTGGGAGCTGCGCCGCGGCTCGGCGATATGCTGGCGCGGCAGCCGCAGCTCATGGACGGCCTGATCGATCCGCGCTTCTTCGGCGCAATGCCCGACAGGCAGGAACTGTCGGGACGGCTCGCGACGACCGTGCAGGACGCCGCCTCCTACGAGGAGTTCCTCGACCGCCTGCGCCTGTTCGGGCAGGAGAGCCTGTTCCTGATCGGCACGCGCATCCTGTCCGGCACCGTCTCGGCGCAGCAGGCGAGCACGGCCTTTGCCGATGTCGCCGAGGGAATCGTCCACACCGTGCACGGCCTTGTTGCCGACCGCTTTGCCGCGCAGCACGGCCGGATCAAGGGCCAGGAGACCGCGATCATCGCGATGGGCCGGCTCGGCAGCCGCGAGATGACGGCATCGTCAGATCTCGACCTGATCCTGCTCTACGATTTCGACAGCGAGAACCCGGACTCGGATGGGACGAAGTCGTTGCAAGGCGCGCATTATTTCGCCCGCTTCACCCAGCGCCTGATCAGCGCCTTCACGACCCGCACCAATTACGGCGTGCTCTACGAGATCGACATGCGGCTCCGTCCCTCGGGCCGCGCCGGCCCGGTGGCCTCGAGCCTCGCCTCCTTCGCAGACTACCAGGCCAACGAGGCCTGGACCTGGGAGCACATGGCGCTGACGCGCGCGCGCGTGGTGTCGGCTTCGCCTGAATTCCGGGAACGCATCGAGCGCGTCATCCGCGATGTCCTGACCCGCCGCCGCGATCGCGCGGTCATCGCCAATGACGTCGCCGACATGCGCAGTGCGATCGGCCAGGAGAAGGGCGAGACCGATTATTGGGATCTCAAATATGCCGCCGGCGGCATGATCGACATCGACTTCATCGCGCAATATCTCCAGCTCGTGCATGCCCACGACAAGCCCGAGATCCTCGACGTCAGCACGCTGCAGGTGCTGGACAATGCCTGCAGGCTCGGCGTGCTCGGACAATCGGAGACCGAGATCCTGCGCGCCGCGGCGCGGCTCTATCACGATCTGACGCAGATCCTGCGGCTGTGCGTCAGCGACCGCTTCAAGCCGGAAACCGCCGGCACCGATCTGCAGCGCGTCATGGCGCGCGCCGGCGATGCGCCGGACTTCTCCTCGCTGGAGGCGCGAGTGAAGGAAACCCAGGGCGAGGTGCGGCGCGTGTTCAGGGCGCTGCTGGAAGGGTCGTCGTCTGCTTCAGCGCGGTGAGGGCTTCGCGCACGTTGGCCTCGAGGCCCGCGCCGCCGGCATCGAGATGGGCGAAGATCGCGCGCTTCATCCGGGGATCCCAGAACTTCTTGATGTGCTCGGCGATCCCCGGCACGGCCTTGTCATGGCCCTGGCTTTTGAAGAACTTGCCGATCTGGTTGGCCATGTAGATCAGGCGGTCAGGCGACATCGGCAACCTCCGTGGCATGGCGGGCGACAATCCGGCCACCATGCGAGAACACTTCGAACCCGTCCTGGCGGGCAATGGCGATCAGCGTGATGCCCGCGGCTTCCGCCGTGCGCACTGCGAGCGCGGTCGGCGCGGACACCGCGACCATCACCGGCGCGCCGATCGCGGCGGTCTTCTGCACCATCTCGACCGAGACACGGCTGGTCAGCAGCACCATGCCGCCACTTGCATCGGTGCGGCTGCGCGCCAACGCGCCGGCGAGCTTGTCCAGCGCATTGTGGCGGCCGACGTCCTCGCGCAGGGCGACGATGTTGCCGCTAGGAGACCAGAACGCAGCGGCGTGAACGGCGCGGGTCTGCAGATTGATCGATTGCAGCGGTGCGATCGCCTGCATCGCCGCCATGATGTCTTCCGGCGTGAAGGTCTGCCCCTGCGGCACGACCGCCGCGGGTCGCACCGCCTCGGCAATGGACTCGATGCCGCAGATGCCGCAGCCGGTGGGACCTGCGACGTGGCGGCGGCGCTCGCTGATGAGTGCCGCATCTTCCGGTGCCAGCCACATCCTGAGCTCGATGCCGTCATCGAGGCGAACCACCTCGAGCGACTTGATGTCGTCGACCGACTTGATGACGCCTTCGTCCAGGCTGAAGCCGACGGCGAAATCCTCGAGGTTCTGCGGCGTCCCCATCATGACGGCATAGGTGCCGCCATTATAGGTCAGCGCCAGCGGCGTCTCCTCGGGGATCAGCCGTGTCCCTTCGGACGCGACGCCGTCGCGCCAGATCTCGCGGTCGATGGCCTGGACGGGCACGTGCATGCCGTTACTCCGCGGCCTCGGCCGGTACGATGCGGCGGGATTGCCGCGCCTGCGCGTCATAGGCCTTCTGCCAGTCGGAGGGGCCGTTCGAGGGCGAGACCTGCACCGCCGTGACCTTGTATTCGGGACAGTTGGTCGCCCAGTCCGAATATTCGGTGGTGATGACGTTGGCCTGCGTGTCCGGGTGGTGGAAGGTGGTGTAGACGACGCCGGGCGCGACGCGGTCAGTGATCTCCGCGCGCAGCGTGGTCTCGCCGGCGCGGCTCTTCAGCCGCACCCAGTCGCCGTCGCGCACGCCGCGCTGCTCGGCGTCGTGCGGATGGATCTCGAGGCGATCCTCGGCATGCCAGACCACGTTATCGGTGCGCCGCGTCTGCGCGCCGACATTGTACTGGCTGAGGATGCGGCCCGTGGTGAGCAGCAGCGGATAGCGCGGGCCGGTGCGCTCGTCGGTCGCGACATATTCGGTCACGACGAACTTGCCCTTGCCGCGGACGAAGCCGTCGATATGCATCACCGGCGTGCCCTCGGGCGCCTTCTCGTTGCAGGGCCACTGCACCGAGCCGAGCTCGTCGAGCCTGGCGTAGGAGACGCCAGCAAAGGTCGGGGTCAGCGCCGCGATCTCGTCCATGATCTCGGAAGGGTGGCTGTAGTTCATCTCGAAGCCCATCGCCTTGGCAAGGCCGATGGTGACCTCCCAGTCGGCGAGGCCGTTCTTCGGCGTCATCACCTTGCGCACGCGCTGGATGCGGCGCTCGGCGTTGGTGAAGGTGCCGTCCTTCTCGAGGAAGCTCGAGCCGGGCAGGAAGACGTGGGCGTAGTTGGCGGTCTCGTTCAGGAAGAGGTCGTGGACGATGACGCATTCCATCGCCGACAGCGCCGCCACCACATGGCTGGTATTGGGATCGGACTGCAGGATGTCCTCGCCCTGCACATAGATGCCCATGAACGTGCCTTCGACCGCGGCGTCGAACATGTTGGGAATGCGCAGGCCCGGCTCGGGGTTGAGCTTGACGTTCCACAGCGCCTCGAACTGGTCGCGGACGGCATCGCCCGAGATGTGGCGATAGCCGGGCAGCTCGTGCGGGAACGAACCCATGTCGCAGGAACCCTGCACATTGTTCTGGCCGCGCAGCGGATTCACGCCGACGCCGGGACGGCCGATATTGCCTGTAACCATCGCAAGGTTGGCGATCGCAATCACGGTGGTCGAGCCCTGGCTGTGCTCGGTGACGCCGAGACCGTAATAGATGGCGCCGTTGCCGCCGGTGGCGTAGGTCCGCGCGGCTTCACGCAGATCCTTCGGATCGACGCCGGTGAGGATGGCGGTGGCCTCCGGGCTGTTGCTCGGCTGGGCGACGAAGGCCGCCCATTCCTCGAACTCGGCCCAGTCGCAGCGCTCGCGCACGAAGGCTTCGTTGGCGAGACCTTCGGTGACGATGACATGCGCCAGCGCGGTCATGACCGCGACATTGGTGCCGGGCATCAGCGGCAGGTGCAGCGCCTTCACATGCGGCGATTCCACCATCTCGGTGCGGCGCGGATCGATCACGATCAGCTTGGCGCCCTGGCGCAGCCGCTTCTTCAGCCGCGAGGCGAACACCGGATGGGCGGACGCCGGGTTGGCGCCGATCACGACCACGACGTCGGTGTCCTCGACCGAGTCGAAATCCTGCGTGCCGGCGGAGGTGCCGAAGGTGGTGGCAAGGCCATAGCCGGTCGGGGAGTGGCAGACGCGTGCGCAGGTGTCGACATTGTTGTTGCCGAAGCCGGCGCGGATCAGCTTCTGCACCAGATAGGTCTCTTCATTGGTGCAGCGTGACGAGGTGATGCCGCCGATGGCGTCGCGGCCGTACTTCTTCTGGATGCCGCGCATCCTGGCGGCGGCAAACGAGAACGCCTCGTCCCAGGACACCTCCTTCCAGGGATCCTCGATCCGGTCGCGGATCATCGGCTTGAGGATGCGTTCCTTGTGATTGGTGTAGCCCCAGGCGAAGCGGCCCTTGACGCAGGAATGGCCGCGATTGGCCTTGCCGTCCTTGTAGGGCACCATGCGCACGACTTCCTCACCGCGCATCTCCGCCTTGAAGGCGCAGCCGACGCCGCAATAGGCGCAGGTGGTGACGACGGAATGCTCGGGCTGGCCGATCTCGATCACGGATTTTTCCGTCAGCGTCGCGGTCGGGCAGGCCTGCACGCAGGCGCCGCAGGAGACGCATTCGGAGCCCAGAAAACTCTCGCTCATGCCGGGCGAGACCCGGCTGTCGAAGCCGCGGCCGGAGATGGTCAGCGCAAAAGTGCCCTGCACCTCCTCGCAGGCGCGGACGCAGCGCGAGCAGACGATGCACTTGGAGGGATCATAGGTGAAGTACGGGTTGGACTCGTCCTTCGGCATCCAGTGGTCGTTGTCGCAGCCATGGCTCTTGGCGAAGACGTGGTTCTCGCCCTCATAGCCGTAGCGCACGTCGCGCAGGCCCACGGCGCCGGCCATGTCCTGCAATTCGCAATCGCCATTGGCGCCGCAGGTGAGGCAGTCGAGCGGATGGTCGGAGATGTAGAGCTCCATCACGCCCTTGCGCAGCTTCTTCAGCCGCTCGGTCTGGGTGTGCACGACGAGACCGTTCATCACGGGCGTGGTGCACGAGGCCGGCGTGCCGGCGCGGCCCTCGATCTCGACGAGGCAGAGACGGCAGGAGCCGAACGCGTCGACCATGTCGGTCGCGCACAGTTTCGGGATCTGATGGCCCGCGTCCATCGCCGCGCGCATGATCGAGGTGCCCTCGGGCACGGTGACCTCATTGCCGTCGATGGTCAGCGTCACCATCGTTTCCGATTTGGAGCGCGGCGTGCCGTAGTCGATTTCTTCGATCAGAGACATTGTCGTTCTCCTATTCCGCGGCCTGAAGCGTGGTCGGGATGGGTGCGAAATCCTCCCTGAAGTGCTTCAACGCACTGAGCACGGGGTAAGGCGTGAAGCCGCCGAGTGCGCAGAGCGAGCCGAATTTCATGGTGTTGCAGAGGTCCTCGACGAGCGCGAGGTTTTCATGGACGCGCTCGCCGCTGATGATCTTCTCGATGGTCTCGACGCCGCGGGTCGAGCCGATCCGGCACGGCGTGCACTTGCCGCAGGATTCGACGGCGCAGAATTCCATCGCGAAACGCGCCTGCCTGCGCATGTCGACGCTGTCGTCGAACACGACGATGCCGCCATGGCCGATCAGGCCGTCGCGCGCGGCAAAGGCCTCGTAGTCGAACGGCGTGTCGAACAGGGCGCGCGGGAAGTAGGCGCCGAGCGGGCCGCCGACCTGCACCGCGCGCACGGGACGGCCCGTGAACGTGCCGCCGCCGATGTCGTCGACGAGCTCGCCGAGCGTCACGCCGAATGCGGTCTCGAACAGGCCGCCGTGGCGGATGTTGCCGGCGAGCTGGATCGGCATCGTGCCGCGCGAGCGGCCCATGCCGAAATCGGCATAGGCCTTGGCGCCCTCGGCGAGGATGAAGGGGATCGCGGCGAACGACAGCACGTTGTTGATGACGGTGGGCTTGCCGAACAGGCCGTGATGCGCGGGCAGCGGCGGTTTTGCGCGCACGATGCCGCGGCGGCCTTCGAGGCTCTCCAGCAGCGAGGTTTCCTCGCCGCAGACATAGGCGCCGGCACCGACGCGCACTTCCATATCGAAGCTGTAGGTGGAGCCGCCGATCTTGTCGCCGAGATAGCCGCCGCGCCTGGCAGCCACGATCGCGGCATTCATCGCCTCGACCGCGTGCGGATATTCGCTGCGGATGTAGATGTAGCCCTTGGTTGCGCCGACGGTGATGCCGGCCGTGGTCATGCCCTCGATCACCAGGAAGGGATCGCCTTCCATGATCATGCGGTCGGCAAAGGTGCCGCTGTCGCCTTCGTCGGCGTTGCAGACGATGAACTTGCGATCGGCCTTGGCCTGCGCGACGGTCTTCCACTTGATCCCGGTCGGGAAGCCCGCGCCGCCGCGGCCGCGCAGGCCCGAAGCGGTCACCTCATTCAGGATCGCATCAGGTCCGAGCGAGAGTGCGCGCTCAAAGCCCTTGTAGCCGCCATGGGCACGGTAGTCTTCGAGCGACCGCGGATCGATCACGCCGCAGCGGGCGAAGGTGAGACGGGTCTGACGCTTCAGCCAGGGGATCTCGTCGGTCGCGCCCAGCCGCAAGAGATGCGGCGTGTTGCTGGCGAGCGCATCGAGCAGGGAGGGGACGTCGGTCTCGGTCACCGGGCCGAAGGCGATCCGGCCCTGCGGGGTCGCGACCTCGACCAGCGGCTCCAGCCAGTACATGCCGCGCGAGCCGGTCCTGACGATCTCGATCGCAATGCCACGCTTGGCCGCAGCCTGCTCCAGCGCCAGCGCAACCTCATCGGCGCCGACGGCGACCGCGCCTGCATCGCGCGAGACGAAGATCCGCATGCTCATCGCTGTGCCTCCGCAACCAGTGCATCGAGGCGCTTCTCGTCGAGCCGGCCGATGAGGCGGCCGTCGAGCATCGCGGACGGGGCAGTCGCGCACAGGCCGAGGCAGTAGATCGGCTCCAGCGTGACGCGATCATCGGCCGTCGTGTTGCCGAGCGACACACCGAGCTTCGTCTCGGCGCGTGCGGCCAGTGCATCGCCGCCCGCAGCCTGGCAGGCTTCCGCGCGGCACAGCTTCAGCACGTGGCGGCCGGCCGGCTTGTGGCGGAAATCATGGTAGAAGGTGAAGACGCCATGCACCTCGGCGCGCGATAGATTCAGCGCCTGCGCAGCCATGGGAATCGCCGCCTCCGGCACGTAGCCGAATGCCTCCTGAAGCGCATGCAGGATGACCAGCGTTGCGCCTTCCTGCCCGGCATGTTCGGCGATGATCTCAGCGCCGCGCGCTTCGTCCCAAGGTTCGTAACGAGGTTCGTAAAGCGTTGTCATTGTTCGTTCTCAACCTGAGCGTTCCTTCCGTGCAAAGTATTTGGAATCATTCGAAGATCAATAAAGCTGTCTCATGCTGCGATTGCGAATTCAGATCGATTTGCAACCGCAATCGGTCGATACGGACTGGTAATGAAGATTGTATCGGCTGCCGGTTTTTGCGTGTTGGTGCAGGCCCGGCATGCTAGCTTGCATGCCAACACAGAATCCGAGGGGACAACCGGTTGATCGATAAGCTTGAACTGCTGCTGGCGCTGGCGAAGGAGCGGCATTTCGGACGCGCGGCAGAGGCCTGCGGGGTCACGCAGCCGACCATGTCGACCGGGCTGAAGCAGCTCGAGGAGATCCTCGGCGTGATGCTGGTCCAGCGCGGCTCCCGCTTCCAGGGTTTCACCCCCGAGGGCGAACGGGCGCTGGACTGGGCGCGGCGGATCGTGGGCGATGCCCGCGCCATGCGTGACGAGATCAACGGGCTGAAGCACCAGCTCTCCGGCGAGATACGCATTGCCGCGATCCCGACCGTGCTCGGCATGGTCGCCGCACTGACGACGCCGTTCCGCGCCCGGCATCCCGAGGTGCGTTTCAGCATCCGCTCGACCACCTCATCGGAGGTGCTCGGGTTGCTCGAAAATCTCGAGGTTGATGCGGGGCTGACCTATATCGAGAACGAGCCGATCGGCAAGGTACGCACCATTCCGCTCTACAATGAAAGCTATCGCCTGCTGACTGCGCCGGACGGAATGTTCGGTGACCGCGAGACGGTGACCTGGAAGGAAGTGGGGCAGGTGCCGCTGTGCCTCTTGACGCCCGACATGCAGAACCGCCGCATCATCGACCGCGCGCTGCGCTCGGTCGGCGCGGAGGCGACGCCGACGCTGACCTCGAACTCGCTCCTGGTGCTGTTCACGCATGTGAAGACGGGACGCTGGGCCAGCGTGATGCCGGCCAAGCTCGCCGAGACGCTCGGCCTGTCCGATACGGTGCGGTCGATCCCGATCGTCGACCCCGAGGTCAATTACAGCATCGGCATGGTGATCCCGCAGCGCGATCCGATGACGCCGCTGATCGCGGCGCTGGTCAATGTGGCGCGGGAAGTCGCGCCGACGCTGCAGCTTTAAGGGCTAGGGCGCGAGAGCCCGAGCAAGCGCCTCGTCCTTCGAGACGCGCGCGAGAGCGCGCTCTCAGGATGAGGCTCCGTTGTATCGGTCTTCGTTGAAACGGCCGCCCCGTACTCCGCCCTCATCCTGAGGGCCCGCCGGAGGCGGGCGTCTCGAAGGATGGCCGCAGGCGAGCTTCCCGCCGTGCGCTAGGCCGCAGCCGATATCCCGGCCCCCTTCACGGCATCGCGCGGCAGCGTCACCCGGACGACGGTGCCGACATCGATCTTCGAGCGCAGCCGCATCGAGCCGCCGTGGAGCTGGGCCAGCGAGCGGGCGATGGCGAGGCCCAGCCCAGAGCCGTGATAGGTCTTGGTGAGCTGGCTCTCGACCTGCTCGAAGGGGCGGCCGAGCCGCGCCAGCGAGTGCGGCGCGATGCCGATGCCGGTGTCGGCGATCATCAGCACGATCCTGTCCTCGAGCTGCCGGCTGCGCACCACGATGCGCCCGCCGTCGGGCGTGAACTTCACCGCGTTGGAGAGCAGGTTGACGATGATCTGCTTGGTGGCGCGGCGGTCGGCGACGACCGAGATCGATGTCCCGATGTCGGCATCGAGCGTCAGGTGCTTGTCCTCGGCGCGGCGGGAGACGACGCGCAGGGATTCGGCGAGCGTCCGCGCGAGGTCGAGCTCTTCCATGTCGAGCTTCATGCGGCCGGCCTCGATCTTGGACATGTCGAGGATGTCGTTGATGACCTCGAGCAGATAATGGCCGCTGGTCAGGATGTCCTGGCAATATTCCTGGTACTTCTCGCTGCCGAGCTCGCCGAACATGCCGCTTCCCATGATCTCGGAGAAGCCGATGATGGCGTTGAGCGGCGTGCGCAGCTCGTGGCTCATGTTGGCGAGGAACTTCGACTTGGTCTGGTTGGCTTCCTCGGCGCGGGTCTTCTCGCGCTGGTATTTTTCGGCGAGGTCGGCGAGCTCGTTGGTCTGGCGCTCCAGCGCGGCCTGCGAGCGCTTGAGGTCGATGACCGTGGCGCGCAGGCGCAGATCGTTGTCGACCAGCTTCTGCTCGTGCTCCTTGATGCGGGTGATGTCGGTGCCGACCGAGACGTAGCCGCCGTCCTTGGTGCGGCGCTCGCTGATGTGCAGCCAGCTGCCGTCGTCGAGCTGCGCCTCGAAGGTGCGCGCGCCCGGGCCCTGGGCAGCGGTCTCGTTGTGGCGGGTGCGCACCTCCGGCATGCGGCCGACCTCGAGCACGGTCTCGTAGGAGGTGCCGGGGATGACGGCGCTGTCGGGCAGCTTGTGCAGGCGCTGGAAGTGCGAGTTGCAGAGCACGAGGCGGTCGCTCGCGTCCCACAGCACGAAGGCCTCCGGAATGGTCTCGATGGCGTCGCGCAGGCGCAGGTCCGCTTCCACGGTCCGCTCGGCGAGGCTCTTCTGCTCGGTGATGTCGACGGCGATGCCGATGAGGTGCACGCTGGAATCGGTCGCGCCGCGCGTCTTTTCGCAGCGGACGCGGAGCCAGATCCAGTGGCCGTCGACATGCTGCATGCGGAAGGTCTGGTCGATGTGGTCGATCTTCTCGGAGATGAGCTGGTCGGCGATCTCGAACAGGTCGATGTCGTCGGACTTCACCAGCGCGTTGACCTCGCCGAAAGTGAGCAACTCGTGGCGGCCGTCGAGGCCGAGCATCGAGAACATCGACTGCGACCAGAAGATCCGGCCGCGCGAGAGGTCCCAGTCCCACAATCCGCAGCGGCCGCGGTTCAGCGCGGTGTCGATCCGGCCGCGCACGGCGTCGTTGATGAGGTCGCCCTCGCGGGCGCGGGTGGACTGCCAGTGGAAGGCGAAGCCGAGGATCAGGACGACGAAGCCGGTGGTCGCCGACAGCGTCACCGAGAGCGCGGCGTCAGAGCCCCAGATCGGCTCGTTGCGCTCCTGGATCACGGTGACGAAGCCGGGCAGCGACTTGATCTGCCGCGAGGTGGCCATAGCAGCATTGCCGCTCGGCAGCGTCATGTCGGAGACGTTGCCGTCGCGCGGCGGCGCCGCAAGCAGCTGCGCCGTGGTGATGGCATCGAGCAGGCGGTCGTTGCCCGAAGGGTCGCTGTCGATGGGAATGCGGGCGAGGAGACGGCGGTCGATCCCGGCCGAGGTGACGATGACGTGGCGGCCGCTGGCCGTGCCCCAGGACGGGATCAGGTCGGGCAGCAGCGTCGGCAGGCGCTCGATGTTCTTTTGCCGCTCGATCCGCAACGAGGTGAGGCGGTCGATGCGCTCGGCGAGCAGGTCGGCGAGCGCGGAGATGTCGTGCCGGATCACCATCCGCTTCTGGCGCGTCTGGTCGACGACCTGCACGAACGCGCCGAGGCAGATCGTGATCAGGAATGCGATGATGAGCGTCGGCACGGCACGGCGCAACGCCGGCTCTGCGATCAGCAGCCGATGATAGGCAGGTTTCGCGATCGATTGCGCCAATCCCTTGATCGAATCGGATTGGACGCACGCGTTCGCGGCGTCTGCACGCGACATGCCTTCGGCCCCCTGAAAACCCTGCTTGCAACTTGAGTTCGGAGGCAGCCCCACGTCGCTTCCGAATCAGACCGATTTGAATCCAGTTTTGCCGGGCTGTCGAGAGTCAACGAATCGTTAACGCGAAATTATTCTTATCCAACGCGCAGTTTACGCATCACGCGTCCGCAAACCCACGTGGGCGAAGAGTCCGAAACGAGAACGTGTGACTCATCGCGCAATCCGCGTCACACGCGCGGCGGCTCGGCGTGACTGATGACGCGCTTCACGCTGGGAAACGCGCGGCGCAACGCGCGCTCGATCGCATCGACCTGCTCGTGCACCTTGATCACGCTCATCGACGGCGCGGCGCGGCAGTGGAAGTTGACGATCTCGCCGGCGTCGGTGTTGCGGACGCGCACATTATGGATGTCGTGGATCTCGCCTTCGCCGGCGAACTCGGCCAGCGCGGCGGCGATGGTCTGCACCCTTTCTGGCGCGGCGTCGACGCCGAACGGCAGTTCCGGTTCCAGCGGCTCGATGTGGACGTCGACCTCGACGTCCTCGCCGAACTCCTCCTTGATGTTGCGCTCCAGCGTATTGGCGATGTCATGGGCCGCGTCGAGCCGCATCCCGGCATCGACCTCGAGATCGATGCCGACGATCAGCTTGGCTCCGAGGTCGTGCACCGTGACGTGGTGGATGGCGAGGCTCGAATTGCGCGCGATCACCATGATGCGGTCGCGGACGGTCTCGTTGTTGCGCGCGACCGGGACCGCGGTGAAGGTGAGGTCGGCATCGCCGAACGCCTTGTCGACGGCGGCCTGTGCCTTGCGCTTGATCTCCTCGACGCGGTCGATCGGGTAGGTCCGCGGCACCTTTGCGATGGTGTCGATGAAGGTGGTCGCCCCGACCATGCGCACGCGCAGCCGCTCGACGTCGATCACGCCGGGAACGCTCCTGATCGCGGCCGTGGCCCTCTCCTGGGCGCCCTCCGGCGCGCGGTCGAGCAGCGTCTGCACGGTCGAGCCGGCCATGCGCAGGCCAAGCAGCGCGATCATCACGGCGACCGCGGCGGCGGCCGCGGCGTCACCCCACCAGAAGCCGAGGGCGGCGAGGATCAGGCCGACGATCACGGCGCAGGAGCCCATCACGTCGGAGGCGAAGTGGAGCGCATCCGCGGCGAGCGCCTGGCTTCGGGTCTCCCGCGCGGCGCGGTGCAGGGCGCGGGCGCGCCAGAGATTGACGGCGATGTCGATCACCAGCACGACGAACGGCACGGCCGAGATGGTCGGCGGCGGCGTCCCCTCGCGCAGCCGGCTATAGGATTCGACCAGGATGCCGCCGGCGAGCACGTAGAGCAGGGCGGTGACGCCCAGTGCCGAGATGCTTTCCAGCTTGCCGTGGCCGTAATGGTGCTCTTCATCCGCCGGCTTGTCGGACACCCGCACCACCGCCCAGGTGATGATGGTCGCGACCAGGTCGATCGAGGAATGCAGGGCCTCGGAGATCAGCGCCAGCGAGCCGATCGCGATCCCGACCACGAACTTGGCCGCCGCCATGCCGCCGCTGGCGAAGATCGAGATGGCCGCGACCGAGGTTTTATTGTGCTGGGAGTTCATGGCGGGGATTTAGCAGCCTGAGGCTGAACATCAAGCGGCCATCCACAGCTGTAGTCGCAAGTGAGTTGCAGGAGCGAAGCCATTGCGAATGCTTCTGAATTGAATGGTGGCTTATGCCACTAGCTCAGTCTCGTAGGGTGGGCAAAGGCGCAAAGCGCCGTGCCCACGTTCTTCCGCGATCACTGACGGATGGTGGGCACGCTTCCGCCTTCGCTCTTCGAGCTACGGCGGACGAGCCGCTTTGCCCAGCCTACGGGACCGTCGCTTTGGCCGAGTCTGACCCTCAAAGCGTCACCACGATCTTCCCTAGATGCTTGTTCGCCTCCATGTGCTCGAACGCCTGGTCGATCTGGTCGAACGCATAGACCTTGTCGATCGGCAGCTGCAGCTTGCGCGACTCCACCGCGCCCCAGATGTCCTTGCGGACCTCCTCAAAAATCGCGCGGACCTCCTCGATGGTGCGGGTGCGGAAGGTGACGCCGATATAGCTGATGCGGCGGGCCGCATGCAGGTCGAAGTTGAAATCTGCGTGGGTGCCGCCGAGCCGGCCGACATTGACGATGCGGCCCAAAACCTTGGTCGCGGCGAGGTTCTGGTTTGCGACCTTGCCGGAGACCTGGTCGACGATGAGGTCGACGCCTTCGCCGTCCGTCGCCTTCAGCACCTCGTCGACCCATTTGGGGTCGGAGGAGTCGACCGCGAGGTCGGCGCCGTATTCCTTCAGCCGGCCGCGGCGGTAGGCATCGGTCGACGAGCCGATCACGAGCCTGGCGCCCTTGAGTTTTGCGATCTGCATCGCCATCAGGCCGACGCCGGAGCTGGCCCCCTGGATCAGCACGGCTTGCCCCGGCTGCACCCCGCCGACGGTGACCACGGCGTTGTGCATAGTCGCCAGCGCGACGGGGAGGGTGGCGGCCTCCTCGAAATTCATGTTCGAGGGCGCGCGGAACAGCCGGCCGTGATCGGCCAGCGTGTATTCAGCAAACGCCGCGCCGCCGGATCCCATGACGCGGTCGCCGACTTTGACGCCCTTCGCATCGGGCCCGAGCTCGGCGACTTCGCCGGCCCATTCCATTCCGAGCACGGTGCCGACGCCGCCGGCCGCGCCATGGGCGTGACCCTTGCGCATGCCGGTGTCGGCGCGGTTCAGCCCGCAGGCGCGGACCTTTACCAGCACCTGCGTGCCTTTCGGCTTTGGTTGAGCGACGTCGGAAATCCGAGCGCCTTCAGGGCCGTAGACGTAAGCCTTCATGAATTACTCTCGCTTCTTGCAGTGATTATTCCGCAGCTTGCGCGCTTGGCTGAGCGATCATGCCTTCGAGCCGGCTGCGAATGATCGCTTCGGCCTCGCGCACGATGCGGGAGATCAGCTCGCCGCAGCTCGGGATGTCCTGGATCAGGCCCTGCACCTGGCCGGCCGACCAGATCCCTTCATCCGAATTGCCGGTCGCATAGACCATCTTGCCGCGGGCCCCCGCAACGAGCTCGCGGATGTCCTCGAACTTGGCGCCCTCCTTCTCCATCGCGACGACCTTGGTCGAGATCTCGTTCTTGGCGACGCGCGAGGTGTTGCGCATGGTGCGGAAGATCAGCTCGGTCTCGCGCTCGTCATTGGCGACGATCTTCTCCTTGATGAGTTGGTGGATCGGGCTCTCCTTGGTGGCCATGAAGCGGGTGCCCATGTTGATCCCTTCCGCACCCAGCGCCAGCGCCGCGACGAGGCCGCGGGCATCGGCAAAGCCGCCGGAGGCGATCATGGGGATCTTGACCTTGTTGGCGGCGGCCGGGATCAGGATCAGGCCGGGCGTGTCGTCCTCGCCGGGGTGGCCGGCGCATTCAAAACCGTCGATCGAGATGGCGTCGACGCCCATGCGCTCGGCCGAGAGGGCGTGGCGGACGCTGGTGCATTTGTGCACGACCTTGACGCCGTTCTTCTTGAACTCGTCGACATGCTCCTGCGGCTTGTTGCCGGCGGTCTCGACCACCTTGATGCCGGCCTCGATGATGGCGGCACGGTATTCGGCGTAGGGCGGCGGCTTGATCGCGGGCAGGATGGTGAGGTTGACGCCGAACGGCTTGTCCGTGAGGTCGCGGCAGCGCGCGATCTCCTTGGTCAGGTCCTCCGGCGTCGGCTGCGTCAGCGCGGTGATGAAGCCGAGCGCGCCGGCATTGGCGACGGCGGCGACCAGCCCGGCCCGTCCGACCCATTGCATGCCGCCCTGGACGATCGGGTGCTCGACGCCGACGAGCCTGGTGAACCGTGTCTGCAGCATGATCTGTTTCCCCGCGCCCCGCGTGGCGCTCTGTTATCGTTTGATGGCGGCAGGATGCCGCCGGGGGTGGGAAATGTCTATTGCAGGGGTGTGCGGTGGAGGCGGGGTGTCATGCGGGGAGTGAGAGGGATTCCGCCGGGCGGATAATTTGGATGGTCTCGTGTCCCGGACGCGCTGCAACGCCTCTTGGCGTTGCGGCGCAGAGCCGGGACCCACATTCCGCGAATGCTTTGAGAGATGGGCCCCGGCTCTGCAGCGCATCGTCGAAGGGGACGCTGCGCTGCGTCCGGGGCACGGACAACTGAGGCTGCCGCTACTCCGCCGACAGCCGCACCATCTGCCGGCCGCCGTTCATTTCCTTGAGGCGGTTGACGAACTTTTCCGGACGCTGCCAGCGATTGGGGACCTCTAGGCCCATGAACTCGGCGATATCGCCGATGAAGCCGGTGCAGTTGGCGGTCTCGGCGTTCCATACCGGCGAGTTCGCCTGCAATTTCTTGATGTAGGCGAACACGCGCTTGGCGTCGGCCTCGTTCAGGTAGACCCGATAGTTCGCGGTCAGATATTCCGGATCGAGGTCGCCGTAGCTCGCGCCGGTTTCGGACGGCACAAAGGTGATGTGACCGAGCACGTAAGCGAGCGTGTCGCCGGCCGGCGTCAGGCCCGCGACCTCGACCGCCTTCTCGCTGGTCTTGCCGTACCAGACGAAGGCATGGCCCCAGCTCGCCGCCGTCCTGGCGCGGAAGTCGACGTAGTAGGGGCCTTTCTCCGCGCGCGCGACGGGGCGCCGCGTCGCTTGCGGTTGAGGCCGCGATGCGGTCTCGGACGTGGCAAGCGCGTTGGCATCGGCAACGCGCTTGTTCGCTTCGTGGGCCGAGGCCGTGGGCGTCGTGCACGCGATCATGGCGGCGAGGGCGAGCCCCGCGAGGATGCAGGATCCCGATCGATCAGCTCTGTTCGTCACGCTATGCCCCCTCGACTGTCGGCCGCTTACGCAGAGTCTGCGCGTCAGTAGCGCGCCGCGACCGGGCCGGGCGCCTTGCCGATCGGGGCCTTGCCAACCGGGCTCTTTCCAATCGGCATCTTTCCGATCGGGGCCTGCTCCGCCGGATAGACCGGCACGGGCTGGCGGCGCGGCAAATCGGCAGCGTTCGCAGCCGTCACCAGAGCAAGCGTGGCACCCAGAACAAATACAATCTTCTTCACAGTCATACCCCCTAGAAGGTTTGGTCCAAACACGGCCAGGCCGTGCCCCCAGACACGCCTCACAGAAGGGCGGCCGAATGCGTCCAAGTTGCGGCGCGCACGGGACATGTTGGCGGCATTGATCGGGCGTACGCAGATGTGATGTGTCTGGATGTTTCGGGGCCGGCTGGCGGTGTCGTAGCCCGGATGAGCGCAGCGATATCCGGGGTGCTTGTGGCCGCATGCGTCCCGGATGTCGCTATCGCCCATCCGGGGACGTCCCTGCAGCAGCCGCGCTTCACCCGATCCGGTTCAAACTATTCCTGATCGTCGCGAAGATGCCGCCGATGTCCTTGCGTGGGGCATCGAGCGCATTGAAATTGTCGAAGACGCGGGCGAGGCGGTCTTCGACCTCGCGCTTGCTTTTCGTCAGCGCGTCGACGCGCGAGTCGAGTGTGACGCCCGCGTTCGCCTCGATCTCGCCGACGGTCTTGGCGAGGAGGTCGCGCGTGGTGCTGACCTCCGCGATCATCGCCTCGATGCCGAATACCGGAGCCTTCAGCGGGACGAGGTCGGCCTGCGACTTCGACAGCTCTGTCTTGAAGGCGTTCAGCGTCGCCAGCGTCTCCTGCAACGCGCCGAGGCGCTGGCGCGACTGGAGGACGAAATCGTTCAGCGCATTCTGGCGCTCAATGAGACTCTTGCCGTCGCCATCGGTCTCGACCTCCGCGATCGCGCGTTCGAGCTGCCCCCGGCGCTGGCCGAGCTCCTCGAAGTCGAGGCGGATGCTTTTCAGGATGTTGAAGCTGTCGTCGATGCGCACGAGGCGCTGCTCGATCTCGATCTTGTTCTTCGACAGCGTCTCGACGCGGCTGCCGAGCGGCGCCTCGCCGCCGGTCTCGAGCTCGTCGATGCTTTTTTCCAGGCGGTCATGGCTGAGGCTGAGCTCGCCGATCAGGGCGTTGATGCCGGCGTCTGTCGAGCGCAGCGGCGCCAGCTCGGCATGGGACTTCGCCAGATCCTCCTTGTACTGGTTGAGGGTCGCGAACGTGTCCTGGACCGCGCTCACCCGTGTCAGCAGCGCCGACACGTCGCGCGCGATGTCCTTCAGGCGGTCGGCGAGGTTGTTCTTGCGGTCGTCGGTCTCGAGGTCGTGCAGGGAGCGTTCGAGCTGGTTCTGGCGGTCGCGAATCTCGGTGAAGACGGGTTCGACCGCGCGGCGCTGGTCGGCGACCTTGCCGACCATCTCGCGCAGCGCCTGCTGGCGGCGGCGGATCTCGGCGAGCTGGTCGTGCATGTCGGTGGCTTCGTTGCGGCCCTGCTGCAGCAGCGCGCGCTGCTCGGTCTCGCCGAGCTTGTCGTGAAGGGCGGAGACGGCCTCCCGTGGATCGCTCTCGATCAGGTGCTGGACGGTGGCGTCGAGGTGGTTTTGCAGGGCGTGGGCGACGACGACGTCTTCCCGGGTCTTCTTCAGTCGGTCGCGCAGCGTGTCGAGGCGCCGGTCCTGGCGCGAGAGCCGCCAGGCGGTTGCGCCGATCAGCGTCAGGCCTGCGGCCAGGATCGTGCCGGACGCGATGCGCTGCGGCACGGACAGGGCCGCGAACCACGCCGATAGGTGACCGACGTCGTAACCGAACGCCTGCTGGGCGAGGATCGCGATGACGGCGAGCAGGGCAAACCAGGCAACCAGGAAAAACAGCCACATCGTGAATTCCTCACGCCGGCACACAATTTCGCCATGATTGCTATTGGAGAGCGGAACCGAGATCAAGGGCGAGCGGGTTGCCGGATGCGCGTGGCGGCGCGAAATCCACGACTGGTTGCGTCAGCCGATCGGTGGAGCGGCGTAGAGAGGTGCCGGATTTTCCCGATTGGTTGGGGCCGTGGCTGCCAACATACTCCGCCGTCATTCCGGGGCGGCGCGCAGCGCCGAGCCCGGAATCCATAACCACGGGCGGTTGTATTGAAGCGAGGTCGGCGTGGCGCGCAACGTCTCACCCAATCGCCGTCGTGGTTATGGATTCTCAGGTGCGCAATTGCGCACCGTAGCTCGCGACTTCGTCGCGCCCCGGAATGACGGAGAGAGGATCGTAGACCGCATGTAGGCGGCGACATGCGGGACCACGTCAAGGTCTGTCCCGGATATCGCTCCGCTCATCCGGGCTACGGCGTCGTGCTCGCTCTCATTTCCCGAGGAAGTTCGAGCGCATCTTGTCGGCGAACCAGACCACGAAGATCGCAGCGAACGAGAGAGCAAAGTATATAGCCGTCCACAAGAGTGCATTGCTTGCGTTCGTCATGGCGTCCTCCCTTGCATCAGACATCGATCTGTTGCCGGGAAGGATAATGGCGGCCGCGACGGCGCGATTTGCGCTGGATCAATTTTGCCGCGCTGCGGCGAACATGGCCGGCGAGCATTCCGAGGTCACGATGGAGTTGCGCCGGGGAATGATGGTCGGGCCGTAGCCTGTAGCCCGGATGGAGCAAAGCGCAATCCGGGTCGGTCCATCGTCATGCGAAGGTCCCGGATTACGCGGAGCCTGTCATCGGGCGGCGCTTGGCGCCGACCCGTTGGCTCCATCCGGGCTACGGCACTGCGTCCGCCGCTACAGCCGAAATTCGTTGGTGAGCTCGCCGATGCCGTCGATCGCAACGGTGACCGTGTTCACCGGCTCCTTCATCACGCCGACGCCGACTGAGGTGCCGACGGCGATGAGGTCGCCGGGGAGCAGGGTCATGTCGTGGGAGATCCTGCTGACCAATTCCTGCGCCGAAAAAATCATGTCCGAGATCGGGTAGTTCTGCCGCTCGGCGCCGTTGAGGATGGTGCGCACGGTGAGTTTTGCGGGATCGAGGCCAGTCGCGATCACAGGACCGAACGGACCGTAATCGTCGATGCCCTTGGCGCGCGCCCATTGCGGGAAAGTCGGATCGCTGGTCAGGATGTCGTTGGCGGTGATGTCGTTGACGCAGGTGTAGCCGAAGATGAAGCCGTCGGCCTCAGCCGGCGACACGCGGGCGCAGGTCTTGCCGATGACGATGCCGAGCTCGCCCTCGTAAGTCGTCTTGCCGTCGTAGTAGGAGGGGCGGCGGATCACGGCGCCCGGCGTCGTGATGCTGGTGGTGGCCTTCAGCAGATACAGCGGCTCCGGCGGCTCGGGCTGGTTCAGCTTGGCCGCGAGCGCGTGAAAATTATTCCAGAGCGCAACGATCTTGCTCGGTGCGCAGGGCGCGAGCAGCTCGACCTCCGACAGCGCCAGCGTCCTGCCGGTCGCGGCATTGCGGCCGAACAGTTCGCCCTCGTGCACGCTGATGCCGGAGGACGTCAGCGTGCCGAAGCCGGCCGTGCCGGCATGGCGAAAGCGCAGCCACTTCTTCATCTCGCCCGCCATCACGCCACCGCCAGTGCACGCGGATCGGTTGTCGAGACGCCGTCATAGAGGCCGGCGATGCGGGCGCGCTGGCTCACCATCGCCAGCACCGAGTCGAGCGCGGGCGTCGCGATGCCGGTGAGGCGGCCCATCTCCTGCACCACGGTCACGAGCGGGTCGATCTCCATCGGGCGGCCGCGCTCGAGATCCTGCAGCATCGAGGTCTTGTGCGCGCCGACCTTGCGGGCGCCCTCGATGCGGCGCTCGACGTCGACGCGGAATTTGACCCCGAACGTCTCGGCGATGCCTTGAGTCTCCACCATGATCGCGCGCGACAGCGCCCGCGTGGCGGGATCGGTGCAGATCACGTCGAGCGTGGCGTGGGTCAGCGCGCTGATCGGGTTGAAGCAGACATTGCCCCAGAGCTTGAGCCAGATCTCGTCGCGGATGCGGTCGAGCACCGGCGCCTTCAGGCCGGCGGCGACGAAGAGATCGGCGAGACGCTGTACGTCGGACGTGACCTCGCCGGAGGGCTCGCCGAGCGGGAAATTGTTGCCGTAGACGTGACGGATCACGCCCGGCGCCTCGATCTCGGTGGCGGGATAGACGATGCAGCCGATGGCGCGCTCGGCGCCGATCTCGCGCCATTGCCGACCGCCGGGGTCGATGCTCTCCAGCGTCGAGTTCTCGTATTGGCCGCCGTGCTTGTAGAAATACCAATAGGGGATGCCGTTGACGGCGGTGACGATGCGGGTGTGGGGCCCGAGCAGCGGCTGCATCTTCTCGATCACGCCGGTGATCGAATGCGCCTTCAGCGTGATGATGATGTAGTCCTGCACGCCGAGCTCGGTGGGATCGTCGGTGCAGCGCGGATGCACGGTGTGCGTCTCATCGCCGGCGAGCAGCGTCAGGCCGCGCTCGCGCATGGCGGCGAGGTGCGCGCCGCGTGCGACCAGGCTGACGTCGGCGCCCGCGCGCGCGAGCTGAACTCCGAGATATCCGCCGATCGCGCCGGCGCCGTAGATGCAGATCTTCATGAAATCCTCGCGAGCAGAGACCGGATTTTGGGACGAAAGATCCGGTCCGGCTCGGATGGATCCGAGCCGGGGCCGGTAGTCGCAGGGGAAGTTTTGCCGCTTGTTAGGCTGCCGCTTGCGGCGTGCCGTTGATCGCCTCGTCCATCGCAGCGGCGATGTCGCGCATGCTGATGACGGAGACGAGGCTGTAATCGTCGATGACCGGCAAGTGACGGATGTGATGACGGTTCATCAGGTGCCGCACGTGCTCGATCGTATCGGTGGAGGTGCAGGAGACGAGCTGCTGCACCGACACGAGCTGCGAGACCTTGACGTTGACGGCATTGGCGCCGTGCTCGGCGACGGCGCGCACCACGTCGCGCTCGGTGAACATGCCGACCGCGGTGTTGCCCTCGGAGCGGACCACGTCCTTGACCACCAGCGCGCTGATATTGTTGGCGCGCATCAGCTTGGCGGCGATACCCACCGTTTCGTTCATTCGCACCGTGACAACGCGCGGCGTCTTCTTGCGCAGAATGTCTCCGACCAGCATTGCGACCTCCCTGGGTGAATGACAGGAGGAAGTGTGGTATACATAATGCCAATCGTCAAGCGCTGGATTTGGCTGATCCGAAAAATCTTGCGGCAGCATTGCTGACGTTTGTCGGCAGGCTAAAAAGAAAAGGGGCGCATCACTGCGCCCCTTCTTGAAAGCTCTCGTGTGTGGTCGATTACGCCGTCTCGGTCTTGGCGCTGCCGGTCGCCGTGTCGGCGGTCTCGGCTTCCTTGCCGAGGATGAAGGAGCGGCGCAGTGGCTTGATCACGAACAGCGCCATCAGCGCCGCCGTTGCGTTCAGCGCCACCGCCACCACGAACACGGCCTTCCAGCCATAGGTTGCCGAGATCACGCTGGCGAGCGGAACGAGCAGGGAGGCGGTGCCCTTGGCGGTGTAGAGCATGCCGTTGTTGGTCGTTGCGAACTTGGAGCCGAAGGTGTCGCCGCAGGTCGCGGGGAACAGCGAGTAGATCTCGCCGAACACGCCGAAATACACCGCGGTCGCGAGCACGAAGACAACAGGATTCTGGCCATAGGCCGACAGCGTCAGAAGCATCACCGCGGCGGTGCCGAAGGCGATGAACATGGTGTGCTCGCGGCCGATGGTGTCGGAGACCCAGCCGAAGAAGGGGCGTCCGAAGCCGTCGAAGATGCGGTCGAGCGAGATCGCGAAGGTCAGCGCCGCCATCTGGAAGCCGGCGAGCGTCACCGGCGTGTCGGCGATCTTGTAGTCGTGCGCGATCGGGCCGATCTGCGCCGCGGTCATCAGGCCGCCGGAGGCGACCATGACGAAGACGAGGTACATCACCCAGAAAATAGGGCTGCGCAGCACCTGCGGCGGGGTGAAGTCGATCTTGGTCTGCGGCAAATTGAGCTGCTTCTTCCTCGGCGGGATCGAGATCCGCGGCGGCTGGATGAAGAAGGCGAGCACGAACACGATCAGACCCTGGCCGATGCCGAAGGTGAGGAACGCCTGCTGATAGCCGCTCGATGCGATCATGGTCGCGATCGGGACGATGGTGAGCGCGGCGCCCGCGCCGAAGCCCGCGGCGGTCGCGCCGGCGGCAAGGCCGCGGCGGTCGGGAAACCATTTCAGCGCGTTGCCGACGCAGGTGCCGTACACGGCGCCGGCGCCCATGCCACCGACAACCGCGGCCGCGTAGAGCAGAGTTAGCGAGTCGGCGTAGGAGTTGAGCACCCAGGACAGCGCGATCATCACGCCGCCGAACATGATGACGATGCGCGGGCCGTATTTGTCGACGAACCAGGCCTCGACCGGCACCAGCCAGGTCTCGGTGACGACGAAGATGGTGAAGGCGAGCTGGATCGCGGCGCGGCCCCAATGGTGCGCGGCATCGATCGGATCGACGAACAGCGTCCAGCCATATTGCAGGTTGGCGATCATCGCCATGCAGACGATGCCCATGCCGAGTTGGAGCCAACGGAAACCGGTGCGAAGAGGCGCGGCCGTGACGGCGCCGTCCGTGCTGGAAATCATCAAGAACCTCCCAACGCGCCTGATTGATTGCGACTTGGGATTGCAAGATGACCCGGTGTCGCAAATGTTGTGGCTTATCGTCGCAAGCGCGGCGGGGACATTGGTATACCATATTCCAGAACGCAAGCCCTATCTCACGCCGTGACGCAAGAAAATGCCCGGTTCCGTTCGGGTTATCGGAACCCAGGAAAGCTTCGGGCAAACGAAAACGCCCGGCCGCGAGGCCGGGCGTTGTTGCCTGGAGTTACTGTGTGAAGCGTGTCAGAGGGTCGATTTCGCGACCACGACCTTGCGCCAGGGTTTCAGCACCGCGATCGCCAGCAGCGAAGCCAGGATGTTGGCGCCGGCCGCGATGATGAACACGCTGTCCCAGGTGCCCGACGACTGCTGCATCAGGTTTGCGACCGGGACGAGCAGCGCGGCGGTGCCCTTGGCAGTGTAGAGCAGGCCGGCATTGGTGGTCGCGAACTTGGCGCCGAACGTGTCGGTGCAGGTCGAGGGGAACAGCGAGTAGATCTCACCCCAGGCGAAGAACACGAAGCCCGAGAGCAGCACGAACCAGACCGGATCATGGCCCCAGAGGTAGAGCATCCAGATGCCGAAGCCTTCCATGCCGAAGGCGATGAACATCGTGTTCTCGCGGCCGATATTGTCGGAGATCCAGCCGAAGAACGGGCGCGTCAGGCCGTTGAGCACGCGGTCGATGGTCGCTGCGAAGGTCACCGCGGTCATCGTCACTGCCATCAGCGTCACCGGCACGCTGTCGACCTTCCAGTCGACCGCGATCGGCTTCAGGTTCGCGGTGACCATCAGTCCACCCGCGCCGACGATCACGAACATGAAGTACATCAGCCAGAAGATCGGCTGGCGCAGCACTTCGGTCGGCTGATAGTTGCGCCGGGTCTGGATGATATTGGCATTCGCCACCACGCTCGGCACCTGGCCCGCTTTCGGTGCGAGCAGGAAGAAGGCGAGGATGCAGATGATGATGCCTTGTCCGAGGCCGAAATAGAGGAAGGTGGTCTGGAAGCCACTGTCCTTGATCATGGCCTGGATCGGCGCGACGGTGAGGGCGGAGCCTGCACCGAAGCCCGCCGCCGTGATGCCCGCGGCAAGACCGCGCTTGTCCGGAAACCACTTCAGCGCGTTGCCGACGCAGGTTCCGTACACGCCACCGGCGCCGATGCCCGCGATGATCATGCCGAGATAGTAGCCGTTGAGCGAGGTGGCCTGTGCGTTGATCGCCCAGCCGATGGCGCAGAGCACGCCGCCGACGAGAACCACGATGCGCGGGCCGTATTTGTCGACGAACCATCCTTCGACCGGCACGAGCCATGTCTCGAACAGCACGAACAGCGTGAAGGCCCACTGGATCGAAGCGCGATCCCAGCCGAACTTCTTCTGGATGTCGGGGACGAAGAACGTCCAGCCGTATTGGTAGTTGGCGATCATCACCATGGCCGCTACACCGATCGCCAATTGCGCCCAGCGATACGTGTCGCTAACGCGCGCGGCTGTAGGGGCCGTTGCCTGCACCATGTCCGTCATAAAATCCTCCCGAAGGCGCCGATCATTTTTATGCGCGCGCTGGCCCGCATCTTGGTATTCATTATGCCAAGATTCAACTGACGGACTGAGGGTGCGGCGAAATATCGCGGGATCGGTCACATGCGCTCTGGCCGCGGAATTGTAAAGCCCCAATCGCTGCGGCGGGACAGCGGCTGCAACGGTCCTATACGCGCAAGACTTTGAATTTGCGAGATATCTCTGCTGTCGCCGCGTGCCGCAAACCGGCTTTGGGAAGCTGATCTACACTCGTGCACACGTCGACGTGCGCAGTGCCGCCAGGATGGATGCGCGTCGTCAGAGGACCGCGCGATTCCTGGAATTCTTTATTCCAGAAGTCCGGGGTGCGGCGAATTTGACGCGGTCAGCGGCGCGCTTCACGCCATCGACATGCGCAGCCGGCTGTAGCCTTCCTGGATCGCGGACCAGAACAGGGCCACCAGGCCGAGCGCCATGATCGTGCTGACGAGGCCGTTGGAAAAGAACACGCCGAGCGACCCCTGCGATCCCAGCAGGGATTGTCGGAAAGCTTCCTCCGCCTTGTCGCCGAGCACGATGGCGAGCACAAGCGGCGCGAGCGGAT
Organism: Bradyrhizobium huanghuaihaiense; assembly: GCF_007830635.1. GTDB lineage: Bacteria > Pseudomonadota > Alphaproteobacteria > Rhizobiales > Xanthobacteraceae > Bradyrhizobium > Bradyrhizobium huanghuaihaiense. The sequence continues at coordinate 513,138 of NZ_VLLA01000002.1, forward strand.
AGTTGCACTTCTTCAGGAGATAGCCGAGCACGCCGAACACCAGCATCAGCATCACGTCGAAGGTGCTGTTGTGCACCGAGTAGGCGCCGATCGCGCAGAGCACCAGGATCAGCGGGGCGATGATGCCGAAGGGCACGCGCAGGATCGCGGCGAAGATCGGCACGCAGGTGAGCACGACGATGAGGCCGGCGAGATTGCCGAGATACATCGACGCGATCAGGCCCCAGACGAATTCCTTCTGTTCGACGAACAGCATCGGGCCGGGCTGCAGGCCCCAGATCAACAATCCGCCAAGCAGCACGGCAGCCGTCGGCGAGCCGGGCACGCCAAGCGACAGCATCGGCAGCAGCGCCGAGGTGCCTGCGGCGTGCGCGGCCGTCTCCGGCGCGATCACGCCTTCGATCTCACCCTTGCCGAAATTGTTGCCGCGCCGCGCCAGCCGCTTCGCTATGCCGTAGCTCATGAAGGACGCCGGCGTTGCGCCGGCGGGCGTGACGCCCATCCAGCAGCCGATCAGGCAGGAGCGCAGTGAGGTCATCCAGTAGGCGGGCAGCTCGCGCCAGGTCTGAAGCACGACGCGGAGGTTGATGCTCGCATTGCCGCCGCGGAACGCCAGCCCTTCCTCCATGGTCAGCAGGATCTCGCCGATTCCGAACAGGCCGATCACGGCGATCAGGAAGTCGAAGCCGTTGAGCAACTCGGTAACCCCGAAGGTCAGCCGCAACTGTCCCGTGATGGAATCCAGCCCGACCGCTGCAAGCGCAAAGCCCATCATCATGGCCGCGATGGTCTTGAACGGCGGCTCCTTGCTGAGGCCGACGAAGCTGCAGAAGGCGAGGAAGTAAACCGCGAACTTTTCCGCCGGGCCAAATCGCAACGCGAAGCCTGCGACCAGGGGCGCGACGAGCGTGATCATGATGACGGCAAACAACGCGCCCACGAAGGAGGAGGTGAAGGCCGCCGTCAGGGCTTCGCCGGGTCTGCCCTGTTGCGCCATGGGATAGCCGTCGAAGGTGGTCGCGACGGACCATGGCTCGCCGGGGATGTTGAACAGGATCGAGGTGATGGCGCCGCCGAACAACGCGCCCCAATAGATGCAGGACAGCATGATGATCGCCGATGTCGGCGGCATGCTGAAGGTGAGGGGCAGCAGGATCGCCACGCCATTGGCGCCGCCAAGCCCCGGCAGCACGCCGATGATGACCCCGAGCGTGATGCCGATGATCATCAGCATGATGTTGTAGGGCTGCAGGGCGACCGCGAAGCCGTGAAACAGATTGGCCAACTCTTCCATATCAATACGTCCTGCAGCAGCAATTGAATGAATGCGTAGCTCTTACAGACCTAGCCATTCCTCGAGCGGCCCCTTGGGAAGCGGGACCAGGAACCAGCGCTCGAAGACGAGATAGGTCACGACCGGCATGCCGACCGCCACCGCGGCGACCGTCAGCCAGCGATAGCCGCCGAGCCAGCGCATGAACCAGGCGATGAACACCATCGAGGAGACGTAGAGGCCGATGAACGGCATCGAGCCGACATAGATCGCGGTGGGCACGACGACGCTCATGACCTGGCGAAGCTGTCCCCATTCTGCGAACAGCCGGCCGTCGTCGTGGCGCCGCGCGCTCCAGAGGTTGATGGCGCTCGCGCCGACGATGGCGGCGCCGACATAGAAGGGGAAGAAGCCGGCCCGCGGGCCCTCCGCGCCCCAGTTGATGCCGGCTTTCAGGCTGCCGAAGATCACGACCAGCCCGAAGACGCCGATCAACAGCGCCATGCCGATTTCCAGCGTCTTGTGTGCCGGGCCAGATTCGGATCCGGATTGTTCAGTCATGGGACCTCCAGGCGAAACGCGGTCTTTCGCGGCAGGCGTGAGGACGACCAGCGTCCTCAGCCGTCATCGACGTCGTGCGTCAATTCCCCGATGCGAGGAATCCGGCTTCCTTCATCAGGCCTTCGTGGCGCTTCTCCTCCGCCTCGATCCACTTGGCGTAGTCGGCTCCCGCCAGGAAGGTCGTGTTGAAGGCGCCGTTCTTCATGAATTCCTGCCACTCCGGCGTGGCGCGGACCTTCTTGAACAGCTCGACGTAGTATTCGATCTGGTCCTTCGTGGCCTTGGGCGACATGAAGATCCCGCGCAGCATGAGATATTCCATCGCGAGGCCCTGCGACTTGCAGGTCGGAATATCCTTCCAGGCCTTGCCGTCGGCGATCGGCTCGTCATAGGCCATTGGCTGGGCGTCGAAGACGCAGAGCGGACGAAGCTTGCCGCCGCGCCATTGCGCGACCGCCTCGATCGGATTGTTGACGGTGGAATCGACGTGATTTCCGACGAGTTGAACCGCGACTTCGCCGCCGCCCTTGTAGGGGATGTAGGTGAATTTCGCGTCGATCACCTTCTCGATGCCGACCGTGATGATCTGGTCTTCCTGCTTCGAGCCGGTGCCGCCCATCTTGAACGAGCCGCTCGGAGCCTTCTTTGCAGCGTCGACGTAATCCTTGACGCTGTTGTACGGCTTCTCGGCGTTGACCCAGAGCACGAATTCGTCGAGCGCCAGCATCGCGACCGGGGTGAGATCTTTCCAGTTGAACGGAATACCCGTCGCCAGCGGCGTCGTGAACAGGTTCGACAGCGTGATGATGATCTTGTGCGGATTGCCCGACGACGTCTTCACGTCGAGGAAGCCTTCGCCGCCTGCGCCGCCGGCCTTGTTGATGACGACCAGCGGCTGCTTCATGAGATTGTGCTTGGTGACGATGCCCTGGATGGTGCGTGCCATCTGGTCGGCGCCGCCGCCGGTGCCCGCGGGCACGATGAACTCGACCGGACGGACCGGTTCCCAGGCAGCACGGCTTGCGGTGCTATTGGCGCACGACATCGCGATTGCCGCCAAAGCGACATTCAGAACGAATGGCTTCATCTTGTTTCTCTCCCTGTCGAACCTCGAACGCAGCCACTCTCTGGCGGCTTGCGTCAGCCCATCTCGATTCAGATGCTTGGGGTCACCTTGTTGGTCGATCTCCCATTGCAGTCCCAGCCAGCACTTTATGAGCAGGGGACAGGGCCCGGCATCCGCTCCTTTCGGCTAAGGCTCTGCCGAGGATCACGGCAAGTGCGCTTCGCCCTCGGTCCTTCCTGTTCCCGTCCCGCACCTTCAATTTGTGCAATTGTTCTTGGTTCCCGAATGGTATGCGAGATGCCAGCAGACAAACAATTAGATCAAAGGGTCATGTCGGCGGACCAATCGTCGCAGTTGTGTTCGCGGGCGAGGTGGGTGCTCAAAAAAAGAAAATGGCCCCGTCATGCGGGGCCATTTGATCGGACGTACGGTCCTTGAAACGTGTCTACCAGCGCGCCGTTGCGGCTGCGCGTGGAAAGCCTTCTCAGAGGCCGAAACGGGGCAGGTCGCCGTTGTGATTCGAGATCTCGGCGCTCGCCATCAGGAAGCGGTCGACCGCGGCCAGGAAGCGGGCGAACAGCGTGGAGGAGGGGGCGAGAGCGACGGTAGCGGTCTTGGACATCGGAATTCCCTTTCTTGAGACGGTCAGTGATGCTGTCTCATTTCGAAGGGCAATCTACGTATACCAGATGCCAGTGTCCATGCATGCCATTGCATGGCAGCATGTGCTCTGCCGCATTGCAGCATAATATCCCGTTAAAGCGGCCGTTCCGGACTTAAAATTGCCGGTGTGGATATAAAAAACAGGGATTTCGACCTCCAGCGAGCGGAATAGCCCTGTTCACGCGACACGGCACGGCGCCCGGCGGACTGCGAATTCCGACCGCGCTGCAGCAAACCGGCTCTTGGCAGGGCGGGCCAAAGCCGTTAGTGCTCTGCCCCCTTTTCCAATCAACTGTCAGAGTGGTTCATGTCGAGCGCCTCGCCCGCCGTCTCGATCGGCATCGATTTTGGGACCAGCAATACGGTCGTCGCCCTTGCGGCGGACGACCGCCGGGTCGAGGCCATCCGCTTCGATCACGGCGGACAGCGCCACAGCACCTATGTGTCGGCGCTGTGCTTCTGGGAGGACCGGCCCGGCGCCGGCGCCCAGGCCGAAGGCGGGCCGTGGGCGATCGAGACGTTCCTCGAGGGGCGCCACGTCTACCGCTTCCTGCAGTCGTTCAAGACTTTTGCGGCCAGCAGCAGCTTCAACACCACGCAGGTCTTTCGCCAGCGCTTCAAGTTCGAGGACATCCTGGCGGCGTTCCTGCGCACGCTGGCGCGCCATGGCGGCGAGAAGTTCGGCTTCGAGACGTCCAACATCACGGTCGGCCGCCCGGTGCGCTTCGCCGGCGGCAATCCCGACGAGGCGCTGGCGATGCAGCGTTACCGGGCCGCGTTCGAGCGCTTGGGTGCCGGCCACGCGCGTTATGTCTACGAGCCCGTGGGGGCGGCGTTCTCCTTCGCCCGAAGGCTCGAGCGCGATGCCACCGTGCTGGTCGCGGATTTCGGCGGCGGCACCAGCGACTTCTCGGTGATGCGCTTTTCGCGCGCGGGCGGCACGCTGCGCGCCGAGCCGCTGGGACACGCCGGCATCGGCATTGCCGGCGACACGTTCGACTATCGCATCGTCGACCACGTCGTCTCGCCGCGGCTCGGCAAGGGCTCGAGCTTCCGCTCGTTCGACAAGGTGCTGCCGGTCCCGAGCGGCCACTACACCAATCTGGCACGCTGGCATCAGCTCGCGATGATGAAGAGCAACGGCGACCTGCGCGAGCTTCGCGAGCTGGCGCGCACCGCGCTGAAGCCGGAGCTGCTCGAGGATTTCATCACCATCGTCGACTTCGATCTCGGCTTCTCGCTGTACCGCGCCGTGTCCGACGCCAAGGTCGCGCTGTCGGGGCAGGACCAGACCGACTTCCGTTTCAAGGGCGGCGGCGTCGACATCGGCGCGACCATCACCCGCAAGAATTTTGAATCCTGGATCGCCGACGATATCGCCCGTCTGGGTGCGACCGTCGACAAGGTGCTGAACGAAGCCGGCATCACCGCGCGCGAGGTGGAGAAGGTGTTTCTGACCGGCGGCACGTCCTTCGTGCCCGCGGTCCGAAAGCTGTTCGCCGACCGCTTCGGCAACGAGCGGCTGATGTCGGGCGACCAGTTCGAGTCGATCGCCTACGGTCTCGCCTTGATCGGGCACAGTCCGGAGCCGGACCGCTGGACCGCGGATGGCGGGCTCAAGCCGAAGGGCGCGTAGCGATCGTTCGCAATCGGTGCATTGCTGGCATTGGCAGTTCACAGGGCTCTGCAGCACCTGCCGACTCGATGTGAGTAGTTCTCTCGGAGAGTTCCTCATTCTCCGTCTTTGCGAGCGCAGCGAAGCAATCCAGAATCGTTCTGCGGAGGGACTCTGGATTGCTTCGCTGCGCTCGCAATGACGACGTAGGTGGGCACGCTGCGCTTTGCCCACCCTACGAATACTGATGCTACCGCTACTGGTTGATCTCGGGCTCGACGAGTTTCGCCAGATTCCGCAGCGACTCCTGCCAGCCGAGGTAACAGGCCTCCGGCGGGATGACGTCGGGGATGCCGGCCTGCGTGATGTCCACCTCGGTGCCGACCGAGACCTTCTTCAGGATCACGGTGACCTGGATTTCGCCCGGCAGATTGGGATCGTCGAACCTGTCGGTGTAGCGCAGGCGCTCGCCGGGGACGAGCTCGAGATATTCGCCGCCGAAGGCGTGGCTGTTCCCCGTCGTGAAGTTCCGGAACGACATCTTGAACGTGCCGCCGACCTTGGGCTCGAAATGATGCACGGTGCAGGTGAAGCCGTTCGGCGGCAGCCATTTTGCCAACGCATCCGCCTCCAGGAAGGCGCGATAAACCTTTTCCGGGCTCGTCGTCAGAACGCGATGGAGACGTACGGTGCTGGGCATGTTCTTTCATCCTCTTGCATCGATGGGCGTACATTGGCGTCTACAGCCCATTCATGTCTCAAGGACGACCGTGATGCCGCCGATCCGACACGACGGCTCGGATTTTCTTGCTGCCGTGCCGGCTAGTTCGCTGCGACATCCTGCGGTGTCATCGTGAAGGCCAGCCGGTAGTGGCCGATGACCGGATTGTCGCAGGCGCCGTGAGGCTGAAGCGCTGGTGGCGACAACCGGTCGGCAACCGCGCGCGCGACTGCGTCGTCATCGTAGCCGGACAGCAGCACGATCCAGTCGGCGGCGCCGTCCTTGCCGCGGATCTGCTGCTCGGTCGTGGGCGCGCTCGCCCTCGGTGTGTCGGTCAGAAGCAGGTGGGCGCCCGTCAGTCCCGGCTTCTGCGCCAACGCACCGAGCCTCTCTGAGAGGTGCGCCTGCAACGCCGTTTCACGTCCGGCCTGCGGCGAAAGCCGGATGGTCGCGATCGAGGCCGCGATCCCGCCGCCAAAGCTTGCGACGATGCGGCACTGGCTGCGCACCATGCCCAGATGATGCGGCATCATCCTGGTCGACCACGGCGTCGGCGCATTGAGGCGGTCGAGATATCCCTTCGACGTCAGCACGTCGTACTGCTCGAGCTCATAGAGCACGAAGAAGCCTTCGGCATCCGTCGTGCTGCTCCAGCGCGATCCGCGCCGGAAGCCGGGAATGCTCATCCGCTCCGGGAAATGTTCGTGGGAATGCCAGTCGCCGAACTCGGCGCGCTGTTCGGGGCGGACGCTCCACCACATCGCAACGGCGGCCTTGCCGAGCAGTGACATGCTGACCTCCAGTTTCGTGGCAGCTGCGGGCCGGCGCCTTCACCGGCGCCGATGACGGCGACGCTGAATGAGGGCTTGGTCGGGCCCACGAGGAAAGCCCGAACTATAGTCTGACGGCTGAAGGACGAGCAACGTCACTTGCCAAGCGACAGCCCTGCGCTCCAGACACCAACGCCCGTCACTTCGTGATGACGTGCTTCGTCGGCGTCACTGCGGGCGGCGGCGCCGCCGGCGAAATCACGAACGTGACCCACGCATTCCAGCCCTCGGGCCGGTTCTCCGCGGCGAATTCCTTGTAGCCCTTGAAGTTGAGGTAGCCCTGTTTGTCGCCGAGTGGGAAGATGAATCCGATCTGCGGGCCGATCCCGGCCACCCGCGAGCGGAAGCAGCCGACGCGATCGCCGGATCCGCTGTCGCAGCCGAGTTGCTGGTAGACATAGCCGACGAGCCCCACCTGCACCTGCTTGCTCAGGAACTGGGACGCGCCCCAGTCGAAGTGCATGTCCACGCCACTCTGATACTGTGTATCGGTGTTCTTGAAATTGTAGGTGAAGCCGAGCACGCCGGACAGCTCATGTCCGGTCTGCGGATTGAAATAAGTATAGCCGCCGCCCGCGTCGATCGCGCCATGTCCAAGCCCGATATTGGCGAGCCGGGTCGACTGGTAAGCCCCGACCGGAATATCGCCGGTGATGTATGTCATGTAGTTGTTGACACCGGCATTCCAGCGCAGCGAGAATTGCGGGATCACATCGCCAAAGGCGGTCACGGAATCGCTGATCGAATCGAAGCGCGAGAACGGAATCGAGCCGAGCGGCGTCGCAAGCGTTCCCGTCACCAATCCGTTCAGCGAAGTTGTGTTTGCACCGTAGACTCCCATCAGGGTGGCCGAGGCCTGACCGCCCAGCACCGGCGTTGCGAAGACGTAGGTTGCGTTCAAGAGGCCGAGATCCACGCTCGCATTGACATTCGCGTTCAACGTGGCCGTCAGGTTCGCAGGGATACGTCCGATCTGAATTTCGCGCGCCCGCGCCACGTCACCGCCGGCGGACACCGAGGTGTGATAGTAGATCGCAGCGGCCGTCCAGCCCGGTTGCTGAGGTGTGGCAGCAAGGCTGCCGAATAGGCCCGGAATCCAGAAGCTGATGCCGCTCTCGTCGGCCAAGGTCTTGGTCGGTATTGATGCCACGGCCGCAAATGCAAGAGCGGCAAACGCTTTCGTCAATCGCATGGTGACTCCTCCCGAACCACGAGCTTCGCCCAGTGGGAGCGCCTGATATGGTGCGGATCATATGACCCAGCCGGCCGTGCTTGCCATAGTTGTCGATGTGCCGGGAATATTTTGCAATCAGGTGTAGCAAGAGAACAACAATGCCGCGCCATCATACCGGCGCGATGGAGATGAGTTCCCCGGGAATTTACGGAAAAACGCCGCTCCCCTGTCTGCAACTTCTCCGCGTCTGATCCGCCATCTTGATCTCTTGATCCATATCAAGCCCTTTTTCTGGTCGCCGGAAAATGATGGTGCCTCATTTGAAGGGAGTGATTGCCATGAGCACTGCGCGACCCTTTCATCTTGTCGCATTTTCACTGACCCTTGCGCTTTCTTCGCCAGCATTCGCACAGCAAGCCCAACAAGCCGCACCGCCTCCGGGCTCGCCCGCCGCGACCATCACCATTCCCGGCAATCAGCTGCCACCGCCGCCGCAGCAGTTCGGCGGCAAGATCGAGCGCGATGCGCGCAATTCGACACCTTTCTGGCCCTCGCGCGTGGTGCCGCCCAAGGGCGCACCGAACGTGCTGCTCATCATCACCGATGATGCCGGCTACGGTGTGCCAAGCACGTTCGGAGGCGTCATCCCGACGCCGGCGCTCGACCGCATCGCGCAGAACGGATTGCGCTACACGAATTTCCACTCGACCGCATTGTGCTCGCCGACGCGCGCAGCACTCATCACCGGGCGTAACCATCACTCGGTGGGCTACGGCGTGATCGCCGAACAGGCCACCGGCTTCCCCGGCTACGACAGCATCATCACCAAGGACAAGGCGACCATCGGCCGGATCCTGTCCGATAACGGCTATCACACCGCGTGGTTCGGCAAGAACCACAATACGCCGGAATACCAGGCGAGCCAGGCAGGTCCGTTTGACCAGTGGCCGACCGGCATGGGCTTTGAATATTTCTACGGCTTCATGGGCGGCGACACCAACCAGTGGGAGCCCGGCAATCTCGTCCGCAATACCACGCCGATCTATCCCTATGAAGGAAAGCCCGGCTGGAATCTGGTGACGGCCATGGCTGACGAGGCCATCGACTATGTCAATCGCATGAACGCGCTATCGCCGGATACGCCGTTCTTCGTGAAATTCGCGCCCGGCGCAACCCATGCCCCGCATCACCCGACGCCGGAGTGGGTCAAGAAGATCGGCGACATGCACCTGTTCGACCAGGGCTGGAACAAGCTGCGCGAGACCATCTTCGAGAACCAGAAGAAGCTCGGTGTCATTCCGCAGAATGCCAAGCTGACGCCGTGGCCAAAGGACCTGATCAAGGAATGGGATCAGCTTTCGGCCGACGAGAAGAAGCTGTTCATCCGCCAGGCTGAGGTGTTCGCGGCCTACGCCGCCTATGCCGACAACGAAATCGGCCGGGTGATCCAGTCGATCCAGGATATGGGCAAGCTCGACAACACGCTCATCATCTATATCGAGGGCGACAACGGGACGAGCGCCGAGGGGCAACCCAACGGCACGCCGAACGAGGTGGCGATGTTCAACCAGATCACCCCGTCGGTCGAGGACCAGCTCAAATATTTCTACGACGTCTGGGGCACCGACCGCACCTACAATCACATGTCGATCGGCTGGGCCTGGGCGTTCGACACGCCATTCTCCTGGACCAAGCAGATCGTCTCCCACTTCGGCGGGACACGCCAGGGCATGGCGATCTCCTGGCCGGAAGTGATCAAGGACAAGGGTGGCATCCGCCATCAGTTCCACCACGTCATCGACGTCGTGCCGACCATTCTCGAGGCCGCGCGGATCAAGCAGCCGGACATCGTTGACGGCATCAAGCAAAGCCCGATCGAGGGCGTCAGCATGACGTACACGTTCGATGCCAAGAACGCGAATGCGCCTTCGACGCACACGACGCAGTATTTCGAGATGTTTGCCGATCGCGCCATCTATAACGACGGCTGGATCGCCTCGACCAAGGTCTTGCGTCCGCCGTGGGTGACGATCGCGAAACTCCCGAGCCCGGGCGACTACCCCTGGGAGCTCTATGACCTGCGCAACGACTGGACGCAGGCCGAGGACGTCGCCGCCAAGAATCCGGACAAGCTGAAAGAGCTGCAGGCGCTGTTCTGGAAGGAGGCGGAAAAGTATCAGGTGCTGCCACTCGACTCGACGGTGGCCTCACGCATGATCACTCCCCGTCCGAGTCTCAGCGCGGGACGCACAAGCTTTGCCTGGACGCGACCGATGACCGGCACGCCGAATGGTGACGCGCCGAGCTTGCTCAACTCCTCCTACAACTTCAACGTCGACGTCGACATTCCCGATGGCGGCGCCGAAGGTGTGCTGGTGACGCAAGGCGGCCGGTTTGGCGGCTATGGCCTCTATGTCCTGAAGAGCAAGCCCGTGTTCACCTGGAACCTCGTCGACCTCAAGCGCGTGCGTTGGGAGGGACCGGAGCTCACGCCGGGCAAGCATCTCATCGAGTTTGACTTCAAGTACGATGGCCTTGGAGCGGGCACCATGGTGTTCGGCAACTACACCGGCATCGGACAAGGCGGCACCGGGACGCTCAAGGTCGACGGCAAGGCGGTAGCCACCGAGAAGATGGAGCACACGCTGCCGTTCATCCTGCAATGGGACGAGGCGTTCGACATCGGGTCCGACACCGGCACGCCCGTGGACGACAACGACTATCAGCCCCCGTTCGCCTTCACCGGAAAGATCAACAGGCTTGCGCTGGACATCGACCGACCCAAGCTGAGCCCGGACGACGTCAAGCGGCTGCAGGAGGCCGCCCGCGCCGCCGGTGATGGGCCATCCGCCGACGACGGACAGACTGCTTCGTCCGGGGCACAAGTGGGCACCGTTGGCCTGAGCCTTGTCGAGAAGATCCAGGTCCGAATGGACAAGCGAGAAGGCTGTCGCAAGCAGGCCGAGGCGAAGGGCCTTGGTATGGTGGACCGCGTCAAGTTCGTTCAGGAGTGTGCCCGCCAATAGCTGGCGCGAGACCGCCGGGAAGCCAATCGGCTCCCGGCGGTCAAAGGCACGCGATGCGAGATCGGAGAGGCTCATGAAGAACGGTCGTTGGATCTTCATTGCAACGCTTGCGCTGATCGACGTCTTGTCCGTCGGCCGCGCTGCGGCGCAGGGCGCGGCGGAGACGCTTCAGGGCTTGCTTGCCGCACAAATCCGCTCGCAGGGGTTTACTTGCGACAAGCCGCTGGGCGCAACCAAGGATGCCGCGCGCTCGAGGGCCGATTATGGGGTCTGGGTGCTCAGATGCAGCAATGCGAGCTATCGGGTGAGCCGCGCGCCAGACATGGCCGCCAAGGTCGAACCGCTGCGGTGACGAAGTGCGCGGCGGTTCATGGCAGCGATCTTCACGTGTGAGCCAAACGGCGGTTGAACGGCTGGAGCGGTAAGCAGACGTGGCACGAGGCTCGCGAAAGAACCGCAAGCGCGACAAGGTCCGCACGGCGCGAGCGCCTGAACCAGATCGTTCCTCACCGCAGTCACGGCCTGCCTCCGCGGGCACCACGAAGCGGTGGATCGCCGTCGCGGGCATATTTGCCGCCGCGATCGCCGTCGGCCTGCTCTGGTTCGCGACGTCAAAGGCCCCGATCCAGCTTCCCGCAGTGGTCGAATTGGCCTTCGTCGGGAGCGAGTCCTGTGCCGGCTGTCACCAGGCCGAGGCGAAACTCTGGCAGATGTCGCAACACCGCCACGCCATGGATCATGCGACCGCGCAATCCGTGCGCGGCGATTTCAGCGACGTCACCTTCGACTATGCCGGTACACGTTCGCGCTTCTTCCGGAAGAACGACAAGTTCATGGTCGAGACCGACGGTGCCGATGGCAAGCTCGCCGTCTTCGAGGTGAAATACACCTTCGGCATCGACCCGCTGCAGCAATATCTGATCGAATTCCCGGACGGCCGCGTCCAGGCCTTGTCCATCGCCTGGGACACGCGGCCGAAAGAGCAGGGCGGTCAGCGCTGGTTACATCTTTATCCGGACAGCGCCATCACCAGCAGCGATCCCCTGCACTGGACGAAGCTGAGCCAGAACTGGAATTTCATGTGTGCGGAATGCCATTCGACTGATGTGCACAAGGGCTACAATGCCGACCGGGACAGGTTCGCGACTACTTTTTCCGAGGTCAGTGTTGGCTGTGAGGCGTGCCACGGTGCAGGCTCGCGCCACGTCACCTGGGCGCGCGGCAAGCCGGCGGCGCGCACCGCCGATAACGGCCTGCTGGTCCGCTTCGACGAGCGCACCGGCATCACCTGGTCCGCCTCCGCCGGCACATTGATGCCGGCACGCAGCGCGCCGGCGCCGGCCCTGCGCAAGGAGGTCGAGACCTGCGGGCGCTGCCATGCGCGCCGCGGGCAGCTTTCGGAAGACTGGATACCGGGCCGATCGCTCTCCGACACACACCGCGTATCGCTGCTCGACCGCCAGCGCTTTCATGCCGACGGCCAGATGCGCGACGACGAGGAGACCTACAATTACGCGCCGTTCAAGCAGAGCAGGATGTTCGCCAAGGGCGTCACCTGCAGCGACTGCCACGACCCGCACAGTGCAGCGTTGAGGGCGCCCGGAGACGGTGCTTGTTCGCAGTGCCATGCGCCCGCCAAATATGAGTCCGTGGCGCACCGGCGCCACGCCGATGTCTCGCCGCCGTTGGGCTGTCCGGCCTGCCACATGCCGGAACGCCGCTACATGGTCGTCGACCGTCGCCACGACCACGGCTTCCGCGTTCCGCGCCCCGATCTCTCGGTGCAGACGGGCGCACCGAATGCGTGCAACGACTGCCATCGCGACAAGCCGGCGGCCTGGGCAGCGCATCAGATCGAGGGCTGGTTCGGGCCGGAGCGACGCGGCCATCAGACCTGGGCGCGGGCATTTCATGCTGCCTGGAGCGAAGCTGCCGACGCGCAAGCGCAGCTCGCCGCAATCGCTGAATCGGCTGACGTTCCCGGTCTCGTCCGCGCCAGCGCGCTGGCGGAGCTTCCGGCGCCGGTTCTCGATCTGATCCGGCAGGGGCTTTCCGATTCCGATCCGCTCGTGAGGCTCGGCGCGCTCGATCGGCTCGAAGGAGTGCCGGCCGATCAGCTCTGGCCGCTCGCTTCGGCGCAGCTGAGCGATCCCGTGCGTGGTGTCCGCATTCGCGCCGCCGAAGTTTTGGCCGCCATGCCTCCAGCGCGCCAGCCACCGGCCGATCGCGACAAGTTCATGCGGGCGGCTGCCGAATTCATTGTTGCGCAGAAGCTGAATGCTGATCGGCCGGATTCGCGAACGGCGCTCGGCGACTTCTTCCGGCGCCAGGCCAATCCCGGCGCGGCGGAGGCCGAATACCGCGCCGCCCTCAGGCTCGATCCCTCGTTTGCGGCGGCCGCCGTCAACCTGTCCGACCTGTACCGGCAGCTCGGACGCGACAGTGACGGGGAGAAAATCCTGCGTGAGGCACTCTCCACGTCGGCGCAGGCCGCATCACTCCACTACGCGCTTGGTCTGACACTCGTGCGCCAGAAGCGCAGCGAGGAGGCCCTCGACGAGCTGCGTCGGGCGACCTCTCTCGACCCTGGCCAAATGCGGTACGCCTACGTCTATGCCATAGGACTGAACGGGGTGGGCCGGCGCGACGATGCACTTTCCGTGCTGAATCAGAGCCTGCGCGCTCATCCGAACAATCTGGAGCTGCTTTCAGCCGCTTTGAGCTTCAGCAGGGAGAAGGGAGACATCGCTGCGGCGCTTGGTTACGCCGAGCGACTGGCGCTTCTCCGGCCTGACGATCCACGGTTGGCGAACCTCATCAGAGAGCTCAGGCGATAGCTGAGGTTGGAACCGAGGTCGGGCCGCCGCCGGCTGCGGGCGCGATTAAATCTGCCCGAAGCCTTGCTAATGTCGATGGCGAGGTATAGCGTCACTTCATTCGTTCAGCCGCTGTGCCTTGTTGAATGCGCCCGCGGGCTCCTTTTCCAGAGACATCGACGAATTGAAATGATCTGCGTGAGCGTCACGCGGACTACGCGCTCGCGCGCTTTGGAGAAGAGAATGGCGACAGGTACAGTGAAGTGGTTCAACGGCCAGAAGGGTTTTGGATTCATTCAACCCGACGACGGCGGCAATGACGTGTTCGTTCACGTCAGCGCGGTCGAGCGGGCAGGCCTTGCGGGTCTCGCCGAGGGCCAGAAGGTCAGCTTCGAGGTCAAGACCGACAAGATGCGGGGCAAGGTCAGCGCGGAGAATCTCTCGCTGGCTTGAATTCTGTAGCGCCGTTTCACGGATGTACTGAAACGGCCATGCGACCCGCTCGATCCCTGGGATTGAGCGGGTTTTCTCCGTTGCCGGGCAGGGTGAAAGATGAGCGCCAAAAGATGAGCGCGAAGAAAACGGCCGAGCCGTCACCCGAATCCGTCGCGCGGGCCGAGCGTCAACGCCTGGCCGCCGAAGAGGGCGCGCGGGCGGTCGCGGATGTCGAAAGGCGCGCTGTCGATATCCGCAAGAACATGGCGCGGCTTCGCGAGCTGCGTGAGGCCAAGGAAGCTGCCGACGCCAGTCTTAGTGCATCGTTGCCGGCGCCTGTACCGAAGAAGCGCGCGAGGAAATTGCCGCGATAGCCGGATTCAACAGCGTCGCCGAGAACCTGAAAAGGGCCGTTCACATGCCAGAGAGCGCGGGCCGTGCCTAGGATCAAGCCGGATGACGGCGGCACCATCACCTTCTTTCTCGCGCTTGGCGCAGGCCGACAGCTATGCCGTCTTGCCACGACCTTCCGGACGCAGAGGCAGGCCTTCAGCTATCTTCAGAAATACCGGACGGAGTTCGAGCGTATCGCACGGGCGCGCCTCGCGTCAGGTGAGCTCGAGGACGGCGTCGTCGTCCTCTCGATGCTCTGAAGCATGATCCCGACCCGAGGGCCGCGTTAGCGCAAAGTGCGAAGCGGTTTTCCGAAAGATCATGCCTAGGCAACAACCTGAAGCGCGGTGGCGATTCATCTATTCTCACCGCGCTTCAGGCCGAACTCCTGGGGCGATCTCAATCGTTCGACCGGGCGGTCCCGAAGAGAAATGCCGCCCGAAAGATCGGGCCATTGGCATCGCGCACCTCGATCGCCAGGCCGCGGCCGCTCGCGGACGGCGCAAGGTCCTTGGCGCTATCGGCAAGAGACAGCGCAGCTTCGATCTCGGCAGCTCTCTGGTTCGTCAGATTCAGTCCCTCTTCGTCCACAGCGAGTGCTTTGCCGTCCCTGATGTCGAAGTAATAATGCGGCACCGGCACTGCCTTATCTGGGACGATATCCCTGTTATCTGGGGTGCTTTCCCTGCTTGGCCTCTCGCGCCAGTCGTTCCGCCTTCAGGCGCTCGCGATTCTCATGAAGAGACTGTTGCGCCTTCGCATAGTCGCTCATCGGCTTCTTCGTTTCGACCGGCTTGAACGCTCTGTTGGCCTCCCGCAGAGCCCGGGACGCGGGATGATCTCTCATCGTCTTGACCTCGATTTGGGTGGACAGGCGCGATCTCGAAATGCGCCGGACCCGGCGTGTTCGGCTCGCGGGCTGGCGGCGGTCGACTTGTCGTTGGATGGCCCGCCTGCGCTCCCACGAGCGCGCCCGTGCAAGATAACGGGGCGGAACCCCGCCTGTTCCTGGGAGGCGACCTTAATTCGGCATCGATTGCTTCTCGGAGGATCGCAGGGCCACCTCGTCAGGCGCCCACAAGAAAGCCGTCGCAATCGGAGGCCACAGGGACGACGCCTGGGACCGACGTTGCTTTTTCCGACGATGGCATAATACCCCTGTTTTGCCCGACGGGTCAAAAGCCATTTCGTAAAAGTAGAAATAGCTTTTGACACCAATGGGGTGGCTACTGTGCATGGGGTTGTTTTGCGACTTTTTAGTTTGAGCCCTGCGATTGTGCGCCTTCACAAGCAAAAAGGGCCGCCCCTTCGGGCGGCCCTTTCGTCGTTCTCTGACAGACTCGCTTACTCAGCGGCCTGCTTCTGCGGCGGATCGAGCGCGCCGGACTTGTGGATGTCGGCGACCTGGTGATCGCTGAAGCCGAGCACCGAGCGCAGGATCTCGTCGGTGTGCTCGCCGAGCAGCGGCGAACGCTGCACGTCGCTCGGGCTATCCGACAGCTTGATCGGGTTGCCGACCGAGATGTACTTGCCGCGGGTGGGGTGATCGACCTCGACCACGGTGCCGGTCGCGCGCAGCGACTGGTCCTCGGCGATCTCCTTCATCGACAGGATCGGGCCGCAGGGGATGTCGTCCTTGTTGAGGATTTCCATCGCCTCGAACTTGGTCTTCGTCATCGTCCACTGCTCGATGCGGGCGAAAATCTCGTTCAGGCGCGGCAGGCGGACGGCCGGCTTGGCGTAGTTCGGATCGGTCTTCCAGGTCGGCTCGCCGATCACGTCGCAGATCTTCTCCCAGACCGGGGCCTGGGTGATGAAGTAGATGTAGGCGTTGGGATCGGTCTCCCAGCCCTTGCACTTCAGGATGCGGCCGGGCTGGCCACCGCCGGAATCGTTGCCCGCGCGCGGCACGGCATCGCCGAACGGAACGCCTTCGCCGAACTGGCTGTATTCCTTGAGTGGGCCGTGGGCGAGGCGCTGCTGGTCGCGCAGCTTGACGCGGGCGAGGTTGAGCACGCCGTCCTGCATCGCGGCGGTGACCTTCTGGCCCTTGCCGGTCGTGGTGCGCTGATGGAGCGCGGCCAGGATGCCGATCGCAAGATGCAACCCGGTGCCGGTGTCGCCGATCTGCGCGCCGGTGACGAGCGGCAGGCCATCGCGGAAGCCGGTAGTGGAGGCGGCGCCGCCGGTGCACTGCGCGACGTTCTCATAGACCTTGCAGTCTTCGTAGGGGCCGGGGCCAAAGCCCTTGATCGAGGCGACGATCATCTTCGGGTTGAGGCTGTGGATCTTCTCCCAGGGGAAGCCCATGCGGTCGAGCACGCCGGGGCCGAAATTCTCGACCAGGACGTCGCACTTCTTGATCAGCTCGGTGAGGACTTCCTTGCCCTTGGGGTTCTTGGTGTCGAGCGTGATCGAGCGCTTGTTGTGGTTGAGCATGGTGAAATACAGGCTGTCCACGTTCGGGATGTCCTGCAGCTGGCCGCGGGTGATGTCACCCACGCCCGGACGTTCCACCTTGATCACGTCGGCGCCGAACCAGGCCAGCAGCTGCGTGCAGGTCGGTCCGGACTGGACGTGGGTGAAGTCGAGAATGCGAACGCCCGTGAGCGCTTTGGTCATCGTGTTGCTCCGTACTCTGTGTCTGCCCCTGCGAACCACAGGGAATAAGGGTTGAAGGGGGGCTAAAGCGCGCTTGGCGCTTTAGCTCTTTTGTTTGGGCATGATCTTATCGGAAAACAGCTTCGCACTTTTCCGGATCATGCCTTACTTCTTCTTCTGCAGAACGCTCTGCGGATTGAGGTTGCCGATGCGGCCGCTCTCCGAGCCCGCGGCCGGATCGATTACCGCGTTGATGAGCGTCGGCTTGCCGGACTTCATCGCCTCGTTGACGGCGCGCTTGAGCTCGTCGGGCGAGGTCGCGTTCACGCCGACGCCGCCGAAGGCTTCCATCATCTTGTCGTAGCGCGCGCCCTTGACGAACACGGTGGTCGCGGGATCGTCGTTGGCGCCGTTGACGTCGGTGCCGCGATAGATGCCGTCATTGTTGAAGATGACGACGCAGATCGGAAGGTTGTAGCGGCAGATGGTCTCGACCTCCATGCCGGAGAAGCCGAACGCCGAGTCGCCTTCCACCGCGAGCACGGGATGGCCGGTCTCGAGCGCGGCCGCGATCGCCTGGCCCATGCCGATGCCCATCACGCCCCAGGTGCCGACGTCGAGACGCTTGCGCGGCTTGTACATGTCGATGACGCCGCGGGCGAGGTCGAGCGTGTTGGCGCCTTCGTTGACGAGGATCGCCTCGGGATACTCCTTGATGACGTTCTTCAAGACGCCGAGCGCGCCGTGATAGTCCATCGGCGACTTGTTGTTCATGAGCTTCGGCGCCATCTTGGCGACGTTCTCTTCGCGCTTGGTCGACACGGCCTTGGTCCAGTCGGCCGGCGCGGTCCAACCCGCACCGATGGCCTGGTTGAAGGCCGAGACGACCGAGCCGATGTCGCCGACGACGGGCGCGACGATCTCGACGTTGGAGTCCATTTCCTTCGGCTCGATGTCGACCTGGATGAACTTCTTCGGCGTTTCGCCCCAGCTCTTGCCCTTGCCGTGCGAGAGCAGCCAGTTCAGCCGCGCGCCGATCAGCATGACGACGTCGGAATCCTTCAGCACGGTCGAGCGGGCCGCGCCGGCACACTGCGGATGCGTATCGGGGAGGAGGCCCTTGGCCATGCTCATGGGGAGGAACGGCACGCCGCTCTTCTCGACGAAGCTCTTGATCTCCTCATCGGCCTGCGCGTAGGCCGCGCCCTTGCCGAGGATGATGAGCGGACGCTTTGCGCTCTTCAGAACATCAAGCGCGCGCTTGACGGAAGCAGGCGAGGGGATCTGCGCGGGCGCAGCGTCGATCACCTTGACCAGCGACTTCTGGCCGGCCTCGGCGTTCATCACCTGGCCGAACAGCTTTGCCGGCAGGTCGAGATAGACGCCGCCCGGACGGCCCGAGACCGCGGCGCGGATGGCGCGAGCAAAGCCGATGCCGATGTCCTGGGCGTGCAGCACGCGATAGGCCGCCTTGCACAGCGGCTTCGCAATCGCGAGCTGGTCCATTTCCTCGTAGTCGCCCTGCTGCAGGTCGACGATCTCGCGCTCGGAGGAGCCGGACACGAGGATCATCGGGTAGCAGTTGGTGGTGGCGTGAGCGAGCGCGGTGAGGCCGTTGAGGAAGCCGGGCGCCGACACCGTGAGGCAGACGCCGGGCTTCTTGGTGAGGTAGCCGGCGATGCCTGCGGCGTAGCCGGCGTTCTGCTCGTGGCGGAAGGAGATCACGCGAATGCCGGCGGCCTGCGCCATGCGGCCCAAATCCGTGATCGGGATGCCCGGCACATTATAGATGGTGTTGATGCCGTTCAGCTTGAGCGCGTCGATGACGAGATGGAATCCATCCGTCAGTTCCTGCTCGGTGCCCGGTGCTTCGGACTTGGTCGCGGTATTCAGCATGGGCCTTGTCTCCCTGGTCTCAAGTAACGGGGCGAATTTTTCGCCCTTCTGGTGAACGTTGCTAGGTCAAGAGTTATGTGAACAGTTCCTGGCCGTGCGCTTCGACGTAGGCGGCAAGGCCGAGGGTGTGGTCGCGGGCGCGCTTCTCGGCGAGCTCGGTGTCGCGTGCTTCAAGTGCTTCGATCATGCCGAGATGCTCGGGTAGCGACGTCGCGGTGCGGTCCTTGCGTCCGATCGTCAGCTGGCGATAGCCGCGCACGTGCAGCAGCAGGTCGTTGGTGAGATCGACCAGCACCGGCGATTCCGACAGCGAGATCAGCGCCTGGTGGAAGGCGATGTTGGCCTTGGAGTATTCCTCCACATGATCCTCGGGCAGGCGGTCCTTGCCGAAGTCCTTGAAGAAGTCGCGCAGCGCCGTGATGTCCTTCTTGCGCGCGGTGGTGGTGATGAGGCGCGCGGCCATGCTCTCCAGCGCCGCCCAGGCGCGGATCATGTCGACGATCTCGCTCTTGGTCCTGCGCACCACCATGATGCCACGGCGCGGCACGGTCTTCACGAAACCGTCCTGCTCGAGCATCGCGATGGCTTCGCGGATCGGCGTTCGGCTGACGCCCAGGCGTTCGGACAGCGCGCGCTCGTCGAGCATCACCGGCTCGGGCGTCGAGTAGATGTCCATCTTGAGGATGGCTTCCTTCAAGGCGTCATACGCCTTGTTCTTGAAGCTGCTCTCCGGGGCAATACGAACGATTGCGATGTCTGCCTCGGCCATGTTCGGCAACGCCTTGGTTGGTTTCCGTAGTGACACGACGAATCTCCTCCAGTGGGAGTCGTCTTTTACAGGAATATTAACGGGAAAGTTTTTGGCATACCACATGCCAGAATGTCAAGCTGCCTATTTTTTGCGGCGTTCCAGGGTGCGCGGCGGCTTGACAAGTTGGCTTCTGGCATACCAAATGCCATCGCCAGCCATTTTTGATCCAAGCCGGCGGAGTATTCTGGCCCTTATGCCACTCCGTTCCGCCGCATGGAACAGAGCGCGGCGAATGGCAAGCATCACGGGCGGCCGCAACACGCGCGCGCTTTGCAAAGAACGAACTCAGGTCAAGGGAGAAGCCACATGTCCAATTCCAAAGATGCCGTCCGCAAGGTGCTTGACCAGGTCAAGGCGGACAACCGCACCAGCCTGACGGCGCCGGAAGGCAAGCTGGTTTGCGACGCCTACGGCATTCCGGTGCCGAAGGAAGGCGTGGCCAGGTCGGCGGGCGAGGCCGGCAAGATGGCTTCGTCCATGGGCTTCCCCGTCGTGATGAAGATCGTCTCGCCGGACATTCTCCACAAGACCGAAGCCGGCGGTGTCATCGTCGGCCTCAAGACGGCTGAGGAGGCCGAGAAGGCCTACGAGACCATTCTCGGTAACGCCAAGAAGTACAAGGCCGACGCCAAGATCGAGGGCGTCCAGGTGCAGCAGATGCTGGCCGGCGGCACCGAGGTCATCGTCGGCTCGATCACCGACGGCTCGTTCGGCAAGCTGGTCGCCTTCGGCCTCGGCGGCGTGCTGGTCGAAGTCCTGAAGGACATCACCTTCCGTCTCGCACCGGCGACCAAGGAAGACGCGCTGTCGATGCTCGACGGCATCCAGGCGCATGAGATCCTGAAGGGCGTGCGCGGCGGTGAGCCGGTGAACCGCACGGCGCTCGCCGACGTCATCGTCAAGGTCTCGCAGCTCGTGACCGATTTCCCCGAGATCGTCGAGCTCGACCTCAACCCGGTGTTCGCGACGGCGAAGAGCGCGATCGCCGCCGACGTCCGTATCGTCGTCGACTTCGCCTATGTGCCGAAGCCCAAGCCGCGTCCGACCGAAGAGATCGTCGCGGCCATGAACCGCATCATGCAGCCGAAGGCGGTCGCCGTGGTCGGCGCCTCCGCCGAGGATGGCAAGATCGGCAACTCCGTGATGAAGAACCTCATCAACGGCGGCTACAAGGGCGAGATCTATCCGATCCATCCCAAGGCTGCCGAAATCCTCGGCTACAAGGCCTACAAGAGCGTCAAGGACGTGCCGGGCGTGATCGACACGGCCGTGTTCGCGATCCCCGCGAAGTTCGTCGCGGCGGCGCTCACTGAGTGCGGCGAGAAGAAAATCCCGGGCGCGGTGCTGATCCCGTCGGGCTTCGCCGAGGCCGGTGCGCCGGAGCTGCAGGCCGAGATCGTCGAGGTCGGCAAGAAGTACGACATCCGCCTGATGGGGCCGAACATCTACGGCTTCTACTATACGCCGGCCAATCTCTGCGCGACCTTCTGCACCGCCTATGACGTCAAGGGCCACGCGGCGCTGTCGTCGCAGTCGGGCGGCATCGGCATGGCCATCATCGGCTTCTCGCGCTCGGCCAAGATGGGCGTCTCCGCGATCGTCGGCCTCGGCAACAAGTCCGACATCGACGAGGACGATCTGCTCGCCTTCTTCGAGCAGGATCCGAACACCAACCTGATCGCGCAGCACTGCGAAGACCTCAAGGACGGCCGCGCCTTCGCGGAAGCCGCCAAGCGCGTCTCCAAGAAGAAGCCGGTCGTCGTGCTCAAGGCAGGCCGCACCTCGGCCGGCGCGAAGGCGGCCTCGTCGCACACCGGCGCGCTTGCCGGTAACGACAAGATCTACGAGGACGTGCTGGCGCAGTCCGGCGTGATCCGCGCCCGCAGCCTGCGGCAGCTGCTCGAATTCGCTCGCGGCGTGCCGGTGCTGCCGACGCCGAAGGGCGAGAACGTCCTCATCATCACCGGTGCGGGCGGCTCGGGCGTGCTGCTGTCGGACTCCTGCGTCGACAATGGCCTGTCGCTGATGTCGATGCCGCCGGATCTCGACGCGGCCTTCCGCAAGTTCATCCCGCCGTTCGGGGCGGCCGGAAATCCTGTGGATATCACCGGCGGCGAGCCGCCGATCACCTACGTCAACACGGTGAAGCTCGGCCTGTCGGACGAGCGCATCCATTCGCTGATCCTCGGCTACTGGCACACGATCGTCACGCCGCCGATGGTGTTCGCCCGAAACATGGTCGAGGTGAAGAAGGAGATGGAAGCCAAGGGTTTTGTGAAGCCGATCGTGGCGTCACTGGCCGGCGACGTCGAGGTCGAGGAAGCCGCCGAATATCTCTACCAGAACGGCATCCCGGCCTACGCCTACTCCACCGAGCTGCCGGTCGAGGTGCTCGGCGCCAAGTACAAGTGGGCGCGCGGGGCAGGGCTGCTCTGAGCCTAACTCTCCTCCGGGGCGATGCGGAGCATCGAACTATGGTGCGCACTTGCGCACCTGAGGATCTCGAGATTCCGGGTCTGGTACGCCAGGCCCGCGCTGCGCGCAGTCCCGGCGCACCATCCCGGAATGACGGACGCACGCGATGAGCAAGAACGTGATCCGGCGCAAATCGCTCGAACCTCGGCCGCCATCGGAGGCCGAGCACGAGGCGCGTGACGGCGGCGTGCAGTCCGTCGACCGCGCGCTGTCGATTCTCGAGACGCTCGCTGAAGACGACGAAGGCTATCGCCTCAGCGATCTCGCCGTGCGGACCGGTCTGTCCGCCTCCACCGTCCACCGCCTGCTGGCGACGCTGGAAAGCCGCCGCTTCGTTCAGTTCGACCGCGTCGAATCCAAATGGCATGTCGGCGTCCGCAGCTTCACAGTCGGCGCGAGCTTTGCCCGCCGGCGCAATTTCTCCACGCAGGCGATTCCGTATCTTCGTAAACTGCGCGACCTCACCCGAGAGACCGCCAATCTTGCCGTCGTCGACGATGAGTTCATCATCGTGCTGACCCGCATGGAGAGCCGCGAGATCATGCGGTCGCTGACCCAGATGGGCGGACGCGTCCCCATGGTGACGTCGGGGGTCGGCAAGGCGGTGCTCGCCACCTATTCGGACGAGGACGTCGGCGCCGTGATCCGCCATCACGGCATGCCGCGCCTGACCGAAAAGTCGATCGTTCGGCCGAGCGACCTGTTCAGGGAGCTCGAAAAAATCCGCAAGCAGGGCTATGCGGTCGACGACGAGGAGGCCTCCATGGGCCTGCGCTGTATTGCCGCAGTTGTCTATAACGACTGCGCCGAGCCGCTGGCGGCGATCTCCGTCTCGGGCATGACCAGCCGCTTGACCGACGACAGACTGCCGGAAATCGGGCAAATCGTGCGCGAAGTCGCCGGTGAGCTGACATTGGCGCTCGGCGGGGCGATGCCGCAATCCGGATAGCAAGGAACCGGGCCCGTCGCTGGACAGCATCGGCCGTTTTGGCTGATATGCGACCAAACGACACAATGCGGCAAACGATCAACACGTCCGCACGAGCCTGGAGAATGCCCCCATGTTTCAGTTTTCCGCGCGCCTTGTCGGCGCAGCCGTCGCGCTGACCCTCGCGGCAGCGACGCCTGCCTTCGCCCAGCAGCTCGAGCTCAAGCTGATGGCGCCGGCAGCCCCGGGCGGGGGCTGGGACCAGACCGCGCGCTCGATGCAGCAGGCGCTGGTCGCTGCAGGCGTGGCGCGCAGCGTGCAGGTTACCAACGTTCCCGGCGCCGGCGGCAGCGTCGGCATCGCGCAGTTCGTCAACGGCGCCAAGGGCGACGGCAACCAGATGATGGTGAACGGCTTCGTCATGGTGGGCGCGCTCGCCATGAACAAGTCGCCGGTGACGCTCGAGCAGGTGACGCCGATCGCGCGCCTCACCGAGGAAATCCAGGTGATCGTGGTGCCCGCGAATTCGCCGATCAAGAATGCGCAGGATCTCGCCGCCGCGGTGAAGGCCGACATCGCCAAGGTGACCTTCGCCGGCGGCTCGGCCGGCGGCGTCGACCATGTGATGGCGGCGCTATTCGCCGGCGCGGTCGGTGCCGACGCCAAGAAGATCAACTACATCCCGTTCTCCGGCGGCGGCGAGTCGCTCGCGGCGATCCTTGGCGGCAAGGTCACCGCGGGCATTTCGGGCTTGAGCGAATATGAAGGGCAGATCAAGTCCGGCAAGCTGCGCGCGATCGGCGTGACCTCGGAGAAGCGCATCGCAGGCAGCGACATCCCGACCTTCAAGGAACAGGGCATCGATCTCGTGATCGCCAATTGGCGTTCGGTGGTCGCGCCTCCCGGCATCACGCCGGAGCAGCGCAAGACCTTGAGCGATGCCGTCGAGAAGATGGTGAAGTCGGACGCCTGGAAGGAGATCCTCAAGCAGAAGGGCTGGGAGGATGCTTATCTCGGCGGCGACGCCTTCGCCGACTTCCTGAAGAAGGAAACCGTGCGCGTCACCGACGTGCTGAAATCGGTCGGCCTCGTCAAGTCATGACCTCAGGCGATCCTGCGCAGCCGCGGCGCGTCGATCGCGCCGGCATCGTCATCGCCGCCTTGCTCGCGCTACTTGCCGCGGTGCTGGTCTGGGACGCGCGCGGCCTGCAGTCTGCCGCAATGTACGGCATGGGGCCTGAGGCGATGCCGGTCGTGATCGCCTGTGGCCTCGCGCTGCTCGCGATCGGAAATTTCATCGACGCGCTGCGCGGCAATCTGCCGGCGCGCGAGAGCGCCGATCCCGTGCCGGTTGTCCTGATCCTCATTGGCCTTGCGCTGCTGATCGCCATCATCGGCTTCGGTGGCGGCTTCATCCTGGCGACGGCGGCGCTGTTCGTGACGACGTCGGCGGCGTTCGGGCGCCGCGCCGTCCTCGTCGACAGCATCATCGCCCTCGTGATGTCGACCCTCATCTATCTCGCCTTTGACCGCCTGTTGACGCTGAGCCTTCCTGCCGGCCCGCTGGAGCGACTGCTGTGATGGACACTTTTGCTGCGCTGGCCCACGGCATGGCGGTCGCCGTCCAGCCGATGAATTTGCTGTACGCTCTTATCGGCGTGTTCCTCGGCACGGCCGTGGGCGTGCTGCCTGGCATCGGCCCGGCGCTGACGGTCGCGCTGCTGTTGCCGGTGACCTACAAGCTCGATCCCGGCGGCTCGCTGATCATGTTCGCCGGCATCTATTACGGCGGCATGTATGGTGGCTCGACCACCGCGATCCTGATCAACACGCCCGGCGAGAGCGCCTCGATGGCGACCGCGCTCGAAGGCAACAAGATGGCCAAGGCGGGCCGCGGCGGGCCGGCGCTGGCGACGTCGGCGATCGGCTCCTTCGTCGCCGGCACCATCGCCACAATTGGCCTTGCGTTCCTTGCGCCATGGCTGGTCGATTTCGCCGTGCGCTTCGGCCCCGAGGATTATTTCGCGCTGATGTGCGTCGCCTTTGTCACGGTGTCGGCGACCTTCGGCGATTCCCCGATCCGCGGCCTCACCAGCCTGTTCATCGGCCTGACGCTCGGCCTCGTCGGCATTGACAAGCTGACCGGCCAGGCGCGGCTGGCGTTCGGCGTCCCCGAACTGCTCGACGGCGTCGAGGTGACGACGCTGGCCGTCGGCCTGTTCGCAGTGGGTGAGGCGCTCTACGTCGCGTCGCGCCGTCACCACAGCGAGGAGAAGCTCGAGCCGGTGCGCGGCTCGCTGTGGATGACCAAGGAGGACTGGAAGCGGTCGTGGAAGCCGTGGCTGCGCGGCACCATGTTCGGCTTCCCGATCGGCGCGCTGCCGGCGGGCGGCGCGGAGATCCCGACCTTCCTGTCTTATTCCACCGAGAAGCGCCTCACGAAACATCCCGAGGAATTCGGCAAGGGCGCGATCGAAGGCGTCGCCGGACCGGAAGCGGCCAACAACGCCTCCGCCGCCGGCACGCTGGTGCCGCTCTTGACGCTGGGACTGCCGACCTCGGCGACGGCCGCGATGATGCTGGCGGGCTTCCAGCAATACGGCCTCAATCCCGGGCCGCTGCTGTTCGCCGAGCGGCCTGACCTGGTGTGGGGCCTGATCGCAAGCCTGTTCATCGCCAACATGATGCTGCTGGTTCTCAACTTGCCGCTGGTCGGCCTGTGGGTGCGGCTGCTCGCGATCCCGCAGCCCTGGCTCTATGCCGGCATCCTCGTGTTCGCGACCATGGGCACCATCGCGGCAAAGCCGTCGGTGGTGGAATTGTCGATGCTGGCCGGGTTCGGCGTGCTCGGCTTCCTGATGCGCCGGTTCGATTTCCCGATCGCGCCCGTTGTGGTCGGCCTGATCCTCGGCCCGATCGCCGAGAGCCAGCTGCGCCGCGCGCTCGCCATCAGCCTCGGCGATCCCATGACATTGCTGCAGAGCCCGATCTCTGCGACGCTGCTCGGCATCGCGCTGATCGCGCTGCTGGCCCCCTTCGTGCTGAAGGGGCTCGGCCGGTTCAAGGCGAACGAGGATTAGACGAACGCCAATCCGGCGGCGATCAGCACCGTCAATCCGAGCGCGATGTTGAGAGCGCGCTCGTTCCTGGGCGACAGCGACAATCCGCGCAGGAAGGCTCCAATGTAGAGCCAGATGATGTCGACCACGATCATCACTGCGATCAGCAACATCCACTTGGTGAAAGCATCGTGCGGAGCGTTGTCCTTGATCAAGGTGTACGATGCCAGCAGCGAGGCGAACGCGAGATAGGCTTTCGGGTTCGTCACGCCGAGGAGAAACCCCATCGCAGGCGAGGCGTGCGCGCCGTTGTATGTTCTTGCTTCTCCGATCGGGGACGACGCGATGCTCCAGGCGAGATAGACGAGATAAACTGTGGCTGCGATCGTCATCATGTGCAGCGCGGACGGGAATGTCGCCAGCAACGAAAACAATCCCGCGGCCGTGATGCCGGCGGCCATGGCCAGACCGAGCTGAAGACCCAGGAAATATCGCAACCCGCCGGCAAAGCCGCGGGCGCGACCGACCGCGAGTAGCGCAGCGATCGCCGGCCCCGGCGATCCCAGCAATCCGACCGCCGCCGTCAGGAATAAGCCCGTTGCAACCGTGTCCATCGCGACGCTCCTCGCATCCGTCAGGACTAGCCGGCTTGTCCTCAATAGAGAAACTAATTATTCAAATGGGACATATTGGTTTTCTTAATTGCAGGAATGTCCGATGGACGACATCGATGTCAGCTTGCTGCGCTCCTTCGTGGCGGTGGCCGAGACCGGTCGCATGACGACGGCCGCAAAGGTCGTGAACCGGAGCCAGGGCGCGGTCAGCCAGCAGATCAAGCGTCTGGAAGATCTGTTCCGTGCGCCGCTGTTCGAGCGCCACGCCGCCGCCGTGCGGCTGACCCGCAGCGGCGAGCGATTGATGGTTGCCGCCCATCGCATCATCGCGCTGAACGACGAGGTGATGAGCCAGATGCTGGCGGTCGAAT
Source organism: Bradyrhizobium huanghuaihaiense (assembly GCF_007830635.1). GTDB lineage: Bacteria > Pseudomonadota > Alphaproteobacteria > Rhizobiales > Xanthobacteraceae > Bradyrhizobium > Bradyrhizobium huanghuaihaiense. The sequence continues at coordinate 540,466 of NZ_VLLA01000002.1, forward strand.
TCGCAGGTGAAGTGCGGCTCGGCGTCCCTCATGACGTGGTCGGCATGCTGATGCCACCGATCCTGCGATTGTTTCGGCAGGATCATCCGAACGTACTGGTCACGCTGGTCAGCGATACCAGCCGCGCCCTGAAGCGCGGCCTCGTCGAGGGCAACGTCGACCTGACGCTGCTCACCGAGCCGCAGCCCGGCGAAGGCGACCGGCTGCTGTTGTCCGACAGGCTGGTCTGGGTTGGCGCCAAGGGTGGCGATGCCCACAAGCGCGATCCATTGCCGATCGCGCTCGGGCAAGAGGACTGCGGTTTTCGCGCTGCTGCCGTGGAGGCCCTTACCAACGCCAAGGTCGAATGGCGGGCGATCTGTCAGGTGGGCAGCCTGGAGCCGGTCTTTGCCACGCTCGAGGCCGACATGGCGATCGCGCCGTTCCTGTCGAGGACGGTCCCCGATCGCCTTGCCGTGTTGACCGGCCCCCATTTGCCAAAACTGCCAAGGCAGTTTGTCAACCTGAGGCTTCCTTCGACGCGCGTCAGCGCGCTTACGAAAGAGTTCGCGCGCTATATTCGCGAGGGCTTTCACAAGCGTCACGGCTGAATTGGCGCTATCGTCCGATCTCGAATCCATCCCGTGGGGAACGTCATGCCGTCGGAAATTCGCTCGCCCCGTCTCGCCGTCTTGATCGATGCTGACAACGCCTCCGCAAAGATTGCGGATGGCCTGTTCGAGGAGATTGCCAAGATCGGCGAGGCCAGCGTCCGCCGCATCTATGGCGACTTCTCCAATGCACGATCGAGGGGCTGGGCCGATATCCTGTCGAAGCACGCCATTATCCCGCAGCAGCAGTTCGCCTATACGACGGGAAAGAATGCGTCCGACATAACCTTGGTCATCGACGCCATGGATCTGCTCCACAGCGGCCGGTTCGATGGCTTCTGCCTGGTGTCCTCCGACAGCGACTTTACCCGTCTCGCCGCCCGCATCCGGGAGCAGGGCGTCGATGTCTTCGGATTCGGCGAGCAGAAGACGCCGGAAAGCTTCAGGCAGGCCTGCCGAAGGTTCGTCTACACCGAGAACCTGCTTGCCATCCCGGCAACCACCCAGGACGCCGCCTCAAGATCGACGTCGCTTCAGCCGCTTGATGCAGCGACCCCCATCATCAAGAAGGTCATCACCCAGATGGAGAGCGAAGACGGCTGGGTCGCACTCGGGGAAGTCGGACGGCAACTCGCCAATCTGGCGTCCGATTTCGATCCGCGAACGTTCGGGTTCCGCAAGCTGAGCGACCTCGTGCGAAAGACGAACGCGTTCGAGATCGACGAGTCAAAGGGCCGCTCGATGCGGATTCGGGTCAAACCCGCTGCCGCAGCACCGCCGAGAAGGCGGAACCCGCGCAGGCCTGCGAGGGCGAGGACGGCAGGGGCTTCGGCGCCTAAGGCGTAAGCAGGGCCTGCCGTTATATTTGCGCTTGCCCGCTATGGCGCAGGGCGTAACCATCGCTGGGCCGTAACGTCATGCGAGGGTCCCGATGACCAGACTTACCCGCTTCGCCGTCGCACCGCTGCATTCGATGACCCGGCGCCTCGCCGACGTCGCCTCGGCGCGCGTCGTGCCTGATCTCGTCATATCGGGCGCGCGGGTGCTCTCGACCTATTCTGAGCGTATCCATCCGGGGCGGGAGGTCTGGATCACCGGCGGCCGCATCGCGGCGGTGAAGCCGGCCGGTACGGCGAAGAAGGTGTGGAGTGACGTACCGCTCTATGACGCCGCAGGCGGCATCATCGCGCCCGGCCTTGTCGATCCGCACATTCACATCGAATCCTCGATGGTGACGGCCTGCGCCTATGCCGAGGCAGCGCTGCTCAACGGCACCACGACGATCTTCTGCGACAGTCATGAGATCGGCAACGTCATGGACGTCGCCGGTGTCGAGGCGATGCTGGAGGACGCACGGGAGGCGCCGCTCTCGATCTTCCTGACGGTGCCGAGCACCGTGCCGGCGACCTCTGCGGAACTGGAGACCGCCGGCGGCGACCTCACGCCGGACAAGATCGCCGGCCTGTTCGACCGCTGGCCCGAGGCGGTCGCGCTCGGCGAGAAGATGGATTTCGTGCCTGTCACGATGGGCGACGAGCGCAGCCACGCGATCCTCGCGGCCGCCCTGAAGCGGGGACGACCGGTGTCCGGCCATGTCTATGGCCGCGAATTCGTTGCTGCCTATGCGGCGAGCGGCGTCACCGACACCCATGAGGCGATCGATCGCGACATCGCCGACGATCTGCTCGACGCCGGCGTCTGGGTATTTTTGCGCGGGGGACCGCCGACCACGCCCTGGCATTCCCTGCCGCAGGCGATCCGGACGATCACGGAGCTCGGGGCCTCGCACAAGCGCACGGCCGTGTGCACCGACGACCGTGACGCGGATGATCTCCTGCTGTTCGGCCTCGACTGGGTGGTGCGGGAGGCGGTGAAGGCGGGGATGTCGCCGGAGCAGGCCTGGTCGATGGGCTCGCTGCATGGCGCCACGCGCTTTGGCATGGAAGGCGATATCGGCGGGCTCGGCGGCGGCCGCCGCGCTGATCTCGTGCTGATGGACGACCAGCTCAAGCCGCAATGCACCTGGTATGGCGGCGAGCTCGTGGTCGAACACGGCAAGATCACGCCGCGTCTTGATCAGGCGCTGTCGCAGCGCTACCAATATCCGAAGGCGGCCTATGCGACCGTGAAGCTCCCTGAGAAGATGAAGCTCACGCCGGAGCTGCCCGCGAAGGCCTGCACCGTCAACGCCATCAAGACCGCGCTGCCGGGCATCACCTTGATCCACGAGAAGGTGGCGATCGAACCGGCCAAGGACTGGCCGTCGCTGTTCGCGCGCTACGGCCTCTGCTTCGTCACGGTGGTCGAGCGCCACGGCAAATCGGCCGGCAACGTCGCCTACGGCCTGCTCAAGGATTTCGGCCTCAAGCGCGGCGCGGTCGCCTCCAGCGTCGGCCACGACAGCCACAACATCATCGTCGCCGGCACGAACGAGGCCGACATGCAGGTCGCGATCGCAGCGATTAGGGAGCAGCAGGGCGGCGTCTGCGTCGTCGCCGACGGCAAGGTGAGGGCGCTGGTTCCGCTGCCGATCGCGGGGCTCCTGTCCGACAGGCGCGTCACGGAAGTTGCCGAGGAGGTCAAGGCGCTCAAGAAGGAATGGGCCGAGGCCGGCTGCACCATCCCCTACATGGGCTTCAATTTGATTCCGCTATCGGTCATTCCGGAAATTCGTATCACCGACAAGGGCCTCGTCCTGGTGCCGCAGATGGAGCTGGCGCCGCTGTTCGAGTGAAGCGGCTTTCACTGACCGTTTCATCTAACCGATTGAGACATCCGCGGATTTTCCAGCGGCTGCCGCATCGTGGAAAATAAAATCGATCTCGTTGAGATCGCATCCCCCGCATCTGATGATCTCGCTCACTGACTTGAACCTGAGGGAGGTCCGATATGGCGAAGATGCGAGCTGTCGATGCGGCCGTGCGTATCCTGGAGAAGGAAGGCATCTCGACCGCCTTCGGTGTTCCCGGGGCTGCGATCAATCCGCTGTACTCGGCGCTGAAGAAGCGCGGCTCGATCCGCCACATCCTGGCGCGCCATGTCGAGGGCGCTTCGCACATGGCGGAGGGCTACACCCGGGCCAAGGCCGGCAATATCGGTGTCTGCATCGGCACCTCGGGGCCGGCGGGCACCGACATGATCACCGGGCTCTATTCGGCGATCGCCGATTCCATTCCGATCCTCTGCATCACCGGCCAGGCGCCGCGGGCGCGGCTCTACAAGGAGGATTTTCAGGCCGTCGACATCGAGTCGATTGCCAAGCCCGTGACCAAATGGGCGGTGACGGTGCGCGAGCCGGCATTGGTGCCGCGCGTGTTCAGCCAAGCCTTTCACATCATGCGTTCCGGCCGGCCGGGACCGGTGCTGATCGACATGCCGCTCGACGTGCAGCTCGCCGAGATCGAGTTCGATGACGAGACCTATGAGCCGCTGCCGGTCTACAAGCCGACGGCGACCCGCAAGCAGGTCGAGAAGGCGCTGGAGATGCTCAACGCCGCCGAGCGGCCGCTGATCGTCGCGGGCGGCGGCATCATCAACGCCGACGCGTCGGACCTGCTGGTCGAGTTCGCCGAGATCGCGAATGTGCCTGTCGTGCCGACGCTGATGGGGTGGGGCGCGATCCCCGACGATCACGTGCTGATGGCCGGCATGGTCGGCCTTCAGACCAGCCATCGCTACGGCAATGCCACGCTGCTCGAATCCGACTTCGTGCTCGGCATCGGCAATCGCTGGGCCAACCGCCACACCGGCTCGGTCGAGACCTACACCAAGGGCCGCAAGTTCGTTCACGTGGACATCGAGCCGACCCAGATCGGGCGCGTGTTCAACCCCGATCTCGGCATCGTCTCGGACGCAAAGGCAGCGCTCGAGCTGTTCGTTGCCGTCGCCAGGGAGTGGCGGCGGTCAGGCAGGCTCCGCGAGCGCCAGGCGTGGCCCGCTGCCTGCCGCGATCGCAAGAAGACGATGCTGCGCAAGAGCCATTTCGACAACGTTCCGATCAAGCCGCAGCGCGTCTATGAGGAGATGAACAAGGCGTTCGGCCGCGACACCACCTATGTCACCGTGATCGGCTTGTCGCAGATCGCCGGCGCGCAATTCCTCGGCGTCTACAAGCCGCGCAACTGGATCAACGCCGGGCAGGCAGGCCCGCTCGGCTGGACACTGCCCGCTGCCCTCGGCGTGCGCGCGGCGTGCCCGGAGCGCGAGATCGTCGCTCTCTCCGGCGACTACGACTTCCAGTTCCTGATCGAGGAGCTCGCGGTCGGCGCGCAGTTCAATCTGCCCTACATCCACGTCGTCGTGAACAATTCCTATCTCGGCCTGATCCGCCAGGCCCAGCGCGGCTTCGACATGGATTACCACGTCCAGCTCTCCTTCGAGAACATCAACGCGCCCGAGATCGGCGTCTACGGCGTCGACCATGTCACGGTGGCCGAAGGCCTCGGCTGCAAGGCGATCCGCGTCACCGATCCCAAGGATACCCAGGCCGCATTTGCGACAGCACGCGAATTGATGGCCAAGCACCGCGTGCCCGTGGTGGTCGAGTTCATCCTCGAGCGCGTCACCAACATCGCGATGGGCACGGAGATCGACAACATCGTCGAATTCGAGGAGGTGCTGGATCTGCCGCTCGACGAGGTCGGCACTACGCGCGTGTTGCAGCCGGCGGAATAAAGGAGAGCATCATGCCGAAATTTGCCGTCAACCTCACCATGCTCTTCAACGAGATGCCGTTCCTCGACCGCTTCGCCGCGGCGAAGTCGGCGGGCTTTGCCGGGGTCGAATATCTCTTCCCCTATGATTTCGACAAGGCGCAGCTGCGCGAGCAGCTCGAGGCCCATGGCCTGACGCAGGTGCTGCACAATCTGCCGGCCGGAAATTGGGCCGGGGGCGAGCGCGGCATCGCGATCCTGCCCGACCGCACCGCCGAATTCCGCGACGGCGTATTCCGCGCCATCGATTATGCCAAGGCGCTCGATTGCGAGCAGCTCAACTGCCTCGTCGGCATCCCGCCTTCCGACGCTGATCCGCGCGAGCTTCAGGAGACGCTGGTCGGAAACTTGCGCTTCGCGGCCTCGACGCTGGCGCGTGAAAATATCAAGCTGCTGGTCGAGCCGATCAACACGCTCGACATTCCCGGCTTCTATCTCAACGGTACCGAGCAGGCGGTGCAACTGATCTCCGAGGTGCGCTCGAACAACCTCTTCATCCAGTACGACATCTATCACATGCAGATCATGGAGGGCGATCTCGCCCGCACCATGCAGGAATATCTGCCCCAGATCGCCCACATCCAGCTTGCCGACAATCCCGGCCGCCACGAGCCCGGCACCGGCGAGATCAACTATCCCTTCCTGTTCCGCCACCTCGACGCGATCGGTTATCGCGGCTGGATCGGCTGCGAATACAAGCCGCGCACCACGACGCTGGAAGGCCTCTCCTGGCACGCGGCACAGACCTTCGAGACGTGAGGATATCCTGATATGACCAACATCGGCTTCATCGGACTTGGCACCATGGGACGGCCGATGGCCGGCCACCTCCTGGCCGCGGGCCATCGCGTGTTCCTGCATGACGTCGCGCCGGTCGCATCTGAGCTGATCTCTGCGGGCGGCATCGCCTGCAAATCGGCCAGGGAGGTCGCGGAGCAGGCGGACGCCGTCATCATCATGGTGCCGGATACGCCGCATGTGGAGGCCGTGCTGTTCGGCAAGGACGGCGTCGCGAGCGGCATCTCCAAGGGCAAGATCGTCGTCGACATGAGCTCGATCTCGCCGCTGGCGACGAAGGAGTTCGCGAAGAAGATCGAGGCACTGGGTGCGGACTATCTCGACGCGCCAGTGTCGGGCGGGGAGGTCGGGGCGAAAGCCGCGAGCCTCACCATCATGGTCGGCGGTCCCGAGCGGGCCTTCGGCACCATGAAGCCGATCTTCGACAAAATGGGCAAGAACGTCACGCATGTCGGCGCCAATGGCGATGGCCAGACCACGAAGGTCGCCAACCAGATCATCGTCGCGCTGACCATCGAGGCCGTGAGCGAAGCGTTGCTGTTCGCATCGAAGGCCGGTGCGAACCCCGCGCTGGTGCGCAAGGCGCTGATGGGCGGCTTTGCCTCGTCGCGGATTCTCGAGGTGCATGGCGAGCGCATGGTGAAGCGCAATTTCGATCCGGGCTTCCGCATCGAGCTGCATCAGAAGGATCTGAACCTCGCGCTCGAAGGCGCGCGCGCCCTCGGCCTGTCGTTGCCGAGCACTGCGGTGGCGCAGCAATTGTTCTCGTCCTGCACCGCGCATGGCGGCAAGGCCTGGGATCATTCCGCGATGGTGCGGGCGCTGGAACTGATGGCAGGCCACGAGATTGCAGCTAGCTGAACTGTTACGCGGTAACAGTCTCCAGACATGTGATGCATCTTTCGTCGCAGGGGAACCGGAACATGCTCCGGCCCCGCGGGTTGAAGATCCACAACAATCACTGGAGGCGTAAGGATATGAAAACCCGTCTTGCGATTACGTTGGCCGCCGCGTCGCTGCTGGCGTCGAGCGCGGCCTTTGCCCAGTCGACCACCGAACAGGGCGCCAGGGACGGCGCGCGTGCGGGTGGGGACATTGGCGGCCCGGTCGGCGCGATGGTCGGCGGCACCGTCGGTGCGGCCGTCGGCGCAGGCCTCGAAATTCCGAATGCGGTGCTCGGCGGAATCCCGCGTAGTGATTCCGTCGTGATCCACGAGCGCGTCGTCGTCGGTGAGCCGCTGCCCCCGACCGTGGTGCTGCGGCCCGTGCCGAACTACACCGAGTATCGTTATGCGGTCGTGAACGATCGCCGCGTGATCGTCGAGCCGCGCACCCGCCGCGTCGTCAAGATCATCGACTGATCGGCGTAGCGTCGCATTGTTGAGATCGGGCCCTGCGGAGCGTCGCTCCGCGGGGCCTCAGCTTGTCAGGGCCGAGTTTGCCCGAGACCGGCTCATGACCCGATCGGCGACGGCGGCGAGCGCAAAGCCGATGCAGGCGGTGCCGGCATCGACCAGAAAATCCTCCAGTCGCGCATGGCGCCCCGGCGCCCAGAACTGCATCAGTTCGAGCAGGCCGATCAGGACCACCGAGACGGCCGCCACTGCGAGCCGCCGCTGCCGGTAGGCGAGGCCGAAGGCCAGCCCGACCAGGATGAAGGCCAGCGCGTGCTCGCCGTCCTGGCCGAGATCGGAATGGGGCCGCAGGCCCGGAGGCCCGAGCGTTGCAAAGGTGACGGCGGCGGCGAGCAGCCAGGCAAAAAAACGAACAAAAATGGACATCCGGTGGCGATAGCACGGAATCGCGACGGCCTGTTGCGGCGCGAGGATCAGATCGCCGTGTAGTTAATGACCAAACGTTAAAGCGGCTCGCGCACGCCGAGGCCGTGCATGAAGCGTTCCCGGATCTGCACGGGATCGCGCCTCGTGGTGCCGACGCCCGGCTTGTCGTCGATGCGGACTGCGATCAGGCTGGGCTCGTCAGCCGACATGGCCTCGTCGACCAGGCGCTCGAAATCCTCCTCGTCCGCGGCCCAGGAACTCCTGACGAGCCCCGAAGCGGTGGCAATGCCGACGATGTCGGCGACGCCAGCGGCCGGCGTCGGCTGCGCGCCGGTGATCTGGTAGATGCCGTTGTCCATCACGATCATGATCAGATTCTTCGGCTTCAACGCCGCGATCGTCGAGAGCGCGCCGAGCTGCATCAGGAGCGAGCCGTCGCCTTCGAGCGCGAAGACGCGGCGACCGGGCTGCGCCAGCGCGACGCCAAGCGCGATCGGGAAGGCGAGGCCCATGCTGCCGAGCATGTAGAAATTCTGCGGGCGGTGGCCGGCGGCCCAGAGGTCGAAATTGGTGTTGCCGATGCCGCCGATCACGGCTTCCTCGTGCTTGAGCTTTGCGATCAGGCGCGAGGTGATGTCGAAGCGGTTCATCACCTTGGTGTTGCGACTATCCATGGCCGGCCTCACTTGTCAAAAACCTTGCCGCCCGTGAGCAGCGGGTTGAGGATCAGGGCCACCGGCGCCTGCGTGGTGACGGCCTGCTTGATCGAGCGGTCGGCGATGAATTCGAGCTCGTCGAGCCTTGTGATGGTGTGATGCTCCAGCGCCAGCGAATCCAGCACCGGGCGCATGGTGCGGCAGACCAGCGACTGGCCGTAATTGAACTCGCCGAGCGTGCCGCGCTCTGAGACGAACATGATCAGCGGAATCTGGTAGGGCACCGCGAGCGAGGCGAGCACGTTGGCGAGCGTGGCAAAGCCCGAGGTCTGCATCAGCACCGCGCCGCGTCGTCCGCCCATCCAGGCGCCGGAGACGATGCCGACGGCCTCCTCCTCGCGCGCGGTGGCGAAGGTGGTGAAGAAGGGATCGGCGTGCAAATTCTTGATCAGCGGCGTCAGCACGCGGTCGGGCACGTAAGGGATCAGGCCGATCTCGTTCCGCTTCAGGGTCTGCAGGACGATGCCATGCCAGGTTATGTCGCTGGTCGCCTGCTGTTCCGCAATCGCCATTGCGTTCTCCCTTCGGCCGCGCATGCTTCTTGGTTCTGGCCGTCGCGGCGATCTGCCGAACTTGACGCAGGCAGCGGGATTGTCAACATGTCCGGGCCGGCACCGTGATCTGCGCCAGACGGCCTGCCGTGGCCGGCACCGCCATGGCATAAGCGGCTACAACCAGAAAGCGGGAGGGGCACGGACGGGCGCGCATCGCGCTGACCTTGCGGATCTCCTCGATCGAGCCGGAAGGGTCCTGATGTCCGTCAACAGCAAGCGCGTCTTCAACGTCAAATATCTGGCCAACCCGATCTATATCGACATCCTGAAGGCGCGGCCCGACGTGCGGCTCGACCGCATCGAGAACGAGAGCCCTGAAGATGTCTACGCGCCGATCCTGAGCGCGGCGCATGTCTACCAGATCGGCGCCGCGCGCGACGAGCTCGCCCCGCATTTCCATGTCGATGCCGCCTTCCTGAGGCGCACGCCGAATTTGCTGCTCGTCTCCAGCAACGGTGCCGGCTTCGACCCTGTCGATGTCGAGGCCTGCACGGAGGCGGGCGTCCTGGTTGTCAACCAGTCCGGCGGCAATGCCCATTCGGTCGCCGAGCACGCGCTGGCGATGATGCTGACGCTGTCCAAGCGCATCATCCAGTCCGACCGCCGCCTGCGCCGCGAGCGCGACGTCAACCGCAACGAGCTCGTCGGCAACGAGGTCGAGCACAAGACCGTCGGCATCGTCGGCCTCGGCAATGTCGGCCGGCGCATCGCCGCGCTCTGCAAGGGGCTGCTCGGCATGAAGGTGCTGGCCTATGATCCGTATCTCACCGCCGAGGTGATGGCCGAGCGGGGCGGCGAGAAGGTCGAGCTCGACGAGCTCTTGCGCCGCGCCGATTTCGTCTCGATCTCCTGCCCGCTCGACAAGAAGAGCCGCAACATGATCAGCACGCGCGAATTCGCGTTGATGCAGCCGCATGCGTATTTCATTACCACCGCGCGCGGCTTCATCCACGACGAGGACGCGTTGCTGCAGGCGCTGCGCGACAAGCGCATCGCCGGCGCCGGCCTCGACGTCTGGTCCAAGGAGCCGCCGCCGCCGGAGCATCCGCTGCTCCAGCTCGACAACGTGCTGGCGAGCCCGCACACCGCCGGCGTCACGATCGAGGCGCGTCAGAACATGGGCCGCATCGCCGCCGAGCAGGTGCTGGAGACGCTCGACGGCAAGCGCCCGCCGCGCATCATCAATCCCGAAGTCTGGCCGCGCTATGCCGAACGCTTCAAGCAGGCGTTTGGCGTGACGCCGGGGTAGGGTGCGCGAAGTCCAATCGCGTGCCGATCGTTGGTTACGAGGACGACAACAGAAAGCGGCGGATTTTATTGATGGCGTGAATGAACGCGTATGACTTGTCCTGTACATCAGCGTTCATGAGCATACTTTCGATTGCGACATCCGGACTTTCTGCGGCGAGCCTGCGCGTGAGCGTGGCCGCGAGCAACATTGCGAACATCAGCACGACCGGCCCGCTGCCAGCATCAGGTGGATCGAGCACATCGGCCGGTGCGGGCATCGCTCCGACGTTTCCGGCCGCCTATGTGCCGCTGCGGGTTGATCAGGTCTCCCAATCGAGCGGCTCGACACCCGGCGGGACGATCGCGACCGTGTCGGCGGTTTCGCCGAGCTATACCGCGCAGTCGGATCCGAGCGCTCCCTTCGCAAACCAGGACGGCCTGGTCGCCGCGCCGAATGTCGATCTCGCCAATGAGTTCGTTGAGCTGGCGACCGCAAAGTACAGCTTCATTGCCAACGCGAAGGTCATTCAAGCCTACGCCGAGACCGAAGACACACTCCTCGATATCAAAGCGTGATGGCTGATGCCGGCCCAGTCTTGCCGGCGTCGCGTCCGTTCACCTCCACCGGCATAGCGCCGGGTAGGCGCCTACCCCAGCTTCGCGCCGAGCTGCTGGAACACGGCCTCGCAGGTCATGAGATCAAGATGGCCGCCGCCCGCATTCTTGAAGAACGTGATGTCGGACGATGACGTTCGCCCCTGCACGCGGCCGCCGGCGAGATCGTAGAGGTCGCCGAGGACGTCCGCTTCGCTGATCGCACCGCTCGCGATCGGCTGCAGGATGTCGCCGACGCCATGGAAGGCGGATTCCCTGCGATCCACGAAGACGCGCGACATCTTTGCTGCTTCGTCATCAGCCTCACGCGTTTGCGGCGTGTAACCGCCGACGAGGTCCAGATGCGTGCCCGGCCGCAAATTGCGGCCCTTGATCAGCGGCTGATGCGCGCGGGTGCAGGTGGTGATGACGTCAGCCTCGCGCGTCGCGGCGTCGAGGTCCGTGACCGTTTCCACCTTTACGCCGTCCTTAGCCAAACGCTGAGCGAGATCCGCGGCCCGGTCCAGGCTCCGATTCCAGATCAGCACGCGCTCGAGCGACGGTCGCACGGTGCGATGGCCCCGGATCAGCCATTCGGACATCTCCCCGGCGCCGACGCAAAGCAGCGTCTCGGGATTGGGCGGAGCGAGCAGTTTCGTGCCCAGCGCGGAATCGGCTGCGGTGCGCCAATGCGTGATTTCGGTGCCGTCCATCGCCGCCAGCGGCCGTCCGTTGGTGCCGTCGAACAGCACGCAGACGGCCTGCACCGCCGGCATCTTGCCTTCGGCCAGATTGGCCGGAAAGCTGGTGAACATCTTGCTCGCCATGTAACGGCCGGGATCGACCGCGCTGCGGATGACGTACTGCCCTTTCTCGTCGCCGAGGAAGGCGTCCAGCACCTCCATCTTCGGCCGGCGGTGCGCTTCCTCCAGAGCTGCGATGAGGATCGGAAAGGTCAGAACGTTCGTGACTTCGGTATCGGAGACAAAGTGCAAGGCAAAATCCTCATGGGCGATCGGCACTTGCCCATAAACCCGCGCGGTGGGTTCCGCAACGAGTCTTCGGCCGGGACTCGCTAAGCCTTGATCCGCGTCAAAATCTTCTTCCCCCGTCCGTCCTAAATGGGATTAGAGTGCCGCCGGGGCAGCAGGGAGGTCCCATGTCAACTTTTGTGGTCAAGTTCATGAAGGATGTGCTCGGCCAGTACGGCCGCGAGATCGAGGTCTGCCAAGGCACGCTCGAGATCGATGCCGCCGACGAGGACGAGGCCAGGGAACGTGCGAAAGTGAAGTTCTGCAAGGACCAGGCGTTGCATCATTGGTCGCTGCATGCCGATCGCATCCACGTCAGACCGGCTGACTTTCCCTCGTAGGGCTATCGCCCGGGCGCCGTGACCGGCGGGGGCGCCGTCGTCCCCGCGCCGAGCGAGCGTTGCACCATGACAGTGTCGGACCAGCGGCCGTGGCGATAGGCAACGCCGCCGAGCAGGCCGGCGCGCGCGAAGCCGAACTTCTCGTGCAGCGCCAGCGAGGGGGCGTTGTCGGCATCGATATAGCCGATCAGTTGGCGAAAACCTGCCGCGGCACAGGCATCGATCATTGCCCCGAGCAAAAGCCGTCCCACACCACGACCGAGATGTTCGTGGTGCACATAGATCGAGTGCTTGGCGGTGTAGCGATAGGCCGGGCGCTTGCGGAACAACACGGCATAGGCATAGCCGACGACCTCGCCGCGATAGGTCGCGACCAAATGGGGCAGGCGGGTCTGTTTCAGGTTCTTGCGGCGATCGCGCAAGTCGTCCGGCTCGGGCGCGCCGGTTCCTTCGACGTCGCGCGGCACGCCATTGCGGACGTGATGGCGGTAGATCGCCAGCATCGCCTCGACATCGCTCTCGCGTGACGGCCTGACCAGGACGGGTTCGTCACTCGCGCGCGCAGCTGGTTCGTTCATCGGCACCTACTCGGCAACGACGTAGGTATAGAGCCCGATGCGCCCCTGCGCATCGATCTCCTTGTAGACGCCCTGGATTTCGACGTCGAAGCCCGGGAAGGTGTTGAAGCAGGTCTCGAACATCTTGAGATAATCGATCATGGGCTTTGCCCGTTCCGTCAGCCGCTCGCCGGGCACGATGGTGGCGATGCCGGGCGGGTAGACCACGAAAGGCGTGGTGGCGATGCGGCCTGCGATCGCCTCGATCGGGAGATAGTCGACGTCGTTCTTGAACAGATAGCGCGCGGCATCGCGGGGCGACATCGCGATCTCGGGCATGTGCTCGGGCATGAACTGCCGCGCCTGGAGTGCGCTGACATCGGCGGCGCGGAAGAAGCGGTGCATGTCGCCGCAGAGGTCGCGCAGGCGCACGCCGGCATAGCGCGCCTGCCGCCGCTGATAAAATTCCGGGATCGCGTCTGCCAGCAGCGCATTGTCGTCATGCAGCCGCTTGAACGCGACGAGACCGGAGATCAGCGTGCCGGCCTTGCTCGCCTCGACGCCGGGGGTGAGCAGGAAGAGCATGGAGTTGAGATCGTTCTTCTCGGGGACGATGCGGTTCTCGCGCAGATATTGCGCGACGACTGGCGCGGGGATGCCATGCTCGGCATAGGCGCCGGTCGCACGATCGAATCCGGGTGTGAGCAGGGTCAGCTTGTTCGGATCGGTCATGGCAAAGCCTTCCGCAAGATCCGGAAAGCCGTGCCAGTTGGTATCAGGAGAGAGCTGCCACAGCGCGGGATTGGTGGCGAGCTCGTCGGTTGAGAGCGTCTCCCAGGCGACGTTATGCGCGGCACCGGGGCGGCTGACATCGGGAATGGCGACGCGGTCGGGAACGAAGGGCTCGAAGAACCAGCGGCGGTCCGGATTTTGCTCCTTCTCCTCGAACTCCCGGCGCATCGCGCGGACCTTCTTGCGCAGCTCGATGCCGAGGCGGATCGTGTCGTCCCACAGCACTTCGCCGGAGCGCCCCTTCATCATCTGCGCGCCGACGTCGAGCGAGGCGAACAGCGGATAGAAGGGCGAGGTCGAGGCATGCTGCATGAAGCTCTCGTTGAAGCGGCGGTGCTCGACGCGCCGCTTCTGGCCGCGGATGTGGCGGTCCTTGATGTGGATCTGCGAGGCCTGCGAGAAGCTCGCGAGCTGCTTGTGGGTCGACTGCGTCGCGATGATGCCCGGCGCTTCAGGAGCCAGGTTCGCAAGGCCCATGGCGAAGCGGCCGGCATAGAGCGGGTGGAATTTCATGAAGCCGGCCCAGGCCTCGTCGAACAGGATGTAGTCGCAGAGATGGCCGATGCGCTTGATGATCATCTCGGCACTGTGGATCGAGCCGTCATAGGTGCACTGCTCGACCACGGCGACGCGGAACGGCCGCTCTTTGCGCCAGGCGTCGCGATCCTTCACCAGCGGATGGTTGCGGATCGCCTCGCGCAGGGTCTTCTCGTCGAGCATGTCCCAGCGCATCGGGCCGATCAGGCCCCAGGCGTTGCGGACGGTCGGGACGTAGACCGGGATGCCGCCATTGATTATCAGCGCGCCGTGATGGGCGGCCTTGTGGTTGTTGCGGTCGAACAGTACGAGGTCGCCGTCGGTGACGAGAGCACCGAGCGCGACCTTGTTCGAGGTTGAAGTGCCGTTGAGCACGAAATAGGTCTTTTCCGCGCCGAAGATCGCCGCCGCTTCCTTCTGCGCCTTCAGCGCCGGGCCTTCATGGGTGAGGAGGTCGCCGAGGTCGAGCACGGAATTGTCGAGGTCGTCGCGGAACACGGATTCGCCGAGATGCTCGACGAACACCCGGCCGATCGGGCTGCGGTTGTAGAACACGCCGCCGTTGTGGCCCGGACAGGTCCAGAGCTGGTTGCCTTCCTCGGCATAGTCGACCAGCGCGCCGAAGAACGGCGTCTTCAGCGTCTCGGCATATTGCTTGAGCCGGCTGATCAGGTTCTTGGCGATGAAGGGCGGCGTCTCCTCGGACAGGAAGACATAGCCGTCGATGAAATCCAGCACCTCGACCGGCAGGTCCTCGAACCGCTTGCGCCGGATCAAGAGGATGATCGGGAAGTCGAGGCCGCGCCGCCGCATCAGATTGATCAGCGCCGAGGTCTTGCCCTCCAGGCCCTTCTTGCCCCAGTCCACCACCATGCAGCCGATCGCGGCATCGGTCTGCACCGCCATCTCGGCGTCCTCCAGCTTGCGGGCGCGGACCACCTCGAAGCCGGAACGCTGGATCTCCTCGATGATCTGGTTGAAGCGGACGCCCTCGAGGTCGTCGGCGTCGAACATGGGGGCTGCGAACAGGAAGTTGAAGCGCTTGAAATAGTCCATTGTCGGTCCCGAATATGCTGGAGACACAGCTCTCGGCACATTCGATGACAGTTGGATGACAAGAGCGAGTCTGGCCTGCGGCGTCTCAACTTGATCCGTCATCCTGAGGCGCGATGATGGGACCGGAGCGTCCCATCGGCAGCCTCGAAGGGTGAACGGCCGGGATGCAGCGGCTGACGCCGCACCCCCTCAATCGAGCAGCTTGTCCAGCGTAATCGGGAAGCGCCGGATGCGCTTGCCGGTGGCGTGATAGACCGCGTTCGCAATCGCCGCAGGCACGCCGACGATGCCGATTTCGCCAAGACCCTTGACACCTAGCCTGTTGATCCGGTCATCGGGCTCATCGACGAAAATCACGTCGATGTCGTGAACGTCCGCATTCACGGGAATGTGGTACTCGGCAATGTTCGCGTTCATGATCCGGCCGAAGCGGTGATCCATCAACGTTTCCTCGTGCAGCGCCATCCCGATGCCCCAGACCACGCTGCCCATGACCTGGCTGCGGCCGGTCTTGGTGTTCAGGATGCGGCCGGCCGCGACCGCGCTCACGACCCGCGTGACGCGAATCACGCCGAGTTGCTCGTCTACTTTCACTTCGGCGAAGACGGCCGAATGGGTGTTGCGCGCGTACGACTTCTCTTCCTCGAACTGGTTGAGCTTCTCCTTTTCGATCCGCTCGAGCTTGCTGTGGCGCATGATATCCGCAATCGAGACGGCGCGGCTCCTATCGCCCGCCTTGGTGACGGTTCCGTCGACGAGAATGATGTCCGGCGCATCGACGCCGCCGAGCGGCGAGGCGGGCATCGCCTTGACGCGACGGACGAGCTCCTGGCGAATCTCCTCGGCTGCTCCTAACACGGCGTGCGCGCTCGAGGCGGCCATCCACGAGCCGCCTTCCACCGGCGCCTGCGGCAGGCTCGAGTCGGCGAGCCGGACGCTGATGTTCTCGATCGGCAGCCCGAGGGCATCGGCCGCGACCTGTGCCACGATGGTGTACGTGCCGGTGCCGATATCGGATGCGGCGCAGGAGACCTCGGCATGGCCGTTGGCTGTGAGCACGATGCGGACGGCGACCGGCATCTGAAGCGCCTCCCACACCCCGGTCGCCATGCCCCAGCCGACCAGTTCCTTGCCGTCGCGCATGGACCGCGGCCCGGGGGCGCGTCGGCTCCAGCCGAAGGCTTCTGCGCCCCTGGCATAGCATGCGCGTAGTTGCTTGCTGGTGTAGGGCAGGTCTTCGCTCTGGTCGCGATCCGAGTAACACCTCAGCCGCAACTCGATCGGGTCGAGCTTGAGCGCGACGGCCAGCTCGTCCATGGCGCATTCGAGCGCGCAGACGCCCGATGCTGCACCCGGCGCGCGCATGTCGCAGGGAGTGGCGACGTCGAGGTGGACGAGCTTGTGGGAGAGGCGGCTGTTAGGGCTCTTGTAGAGCTGTTCCCCCCAGCCGGTATCGTTGCGGGAGAAATTCTCAAACCGCGAGGTGACGGCTATGGCTTCGTGCATGACGGCTTCGAGCGTGCCGTCGCGGTTTGCGCCGAGCGCAACGTGCTCGATCGTCATCGGCCGGTAGCCCAAGCCGTACATCTGGTGCCGCGTCAGCACGACACGGACAGATCGTTTCAGTGCGAGAGCGCCAAGCGTTGCCAGGACGACCTGGTGCTGCGGCCGCAGACCCGAGCCGAAGGCGCCGCCGACATAGGGCGAGATCACGCGGATTTCGTTCGGCTTCCTGCCGAAAACGCTGCAGAGGAACTTCTGGACGTTCTGGACGCCTTGCGTCTTGTCATAGACGGTAAGCTTGCCGTTGCCATCCCAGACGGCCGTTGTCGCATATAGCTCCATCGGATTGTGATGCTCGCTCGGAATGACATAGTCCGCCTCGTGATGGACGGCCGCTCGCGTCAGCGCCGCCGAGGCGTCACCGCGCGGCTTGTGCGGCTGATCGACTTTGGCAGCCTTGGTGCGTTCGGATTCGAGATCGGTCGCAAACGCCTCCTCTTCATATTCAACTCGAATGCGGGTTGCGGCGAACTTGGCGGTTTCCCAGTCCTCGGCTACGACCAGCGCGATCGGCTGGCCGTTGAACTTGACGCTGTTGTCATAGAGCGGACGAAACGGCGAGCCCTGCTCTGGCGCCACCTCGTCCTTCCAGGCTTCGTCCTGCTCGGCGAGGGGCGGGCGATGCGCGTGGGTGAGTACGTCAACCACGCCCTTCACCTTCAGCGCCTTGCTGGTGTCGAGGCGAGCGATGCGCCCGCGCGGAATGGTGGCCGCGACGACGAAGCCATGGAGGAGGAGGTCTGCTGCGAATTCGCCGGCATATTTGGCGGCTCCGGTGACCTTGGCCCGGCCGTCGACGCGCGACGTTGGTGTTCCGACATAGGCGTTCATCGGGCCCTCATGCGATCTTCTTGTGAGCTTGCGATTGCGGTGTGGCGTTTGCGGCCTGCATCAGCGTACGCACGACGGCTCGCCGCGCGAGCTCGATCTTGAAGCCGTTCTGCGAACGAGCGGTTGCTCCCTGCAGCAACAGGTCGGCGGCGCGGCCAAAATGATCCGGCGTTGCCGCCTGGCCGCGCAATGCCGCCTCGGCATCGAGGTTCCGCCAAGGCTTGTGGGCCACGCCGCCCAGCGCCAGGCGCGCTTCCCCGATCGCGTTGCCCTCCAGTTCGAGCGCGGCCGCGACCGAGACCAATGCAAAGGCGTAGGACAGCCGGTCCCGGACCTTCAAATAGCTGTAGTTCCGGGCGAAACCGTGCGGCGGCAGCTCGATTGCGGTGATGATCTCGCCGCTGCCGAGATTTGTATCGACATGAGGTTTGTCGTCCGGCAGCCGATGGAAATCGGTCAGCGCGATGGTACGCTGACCGGTAGTGCCTGCGGTGTGTACCAGCGCGCCCAGTGCGGCCAGCGCCACGCTCATGTCGGATGGGTTGGTGGCGATGCAGGACCTGCTGGTGCCGAGGATGGCGTGATTACGGTTGAGGCCATCGAGGGCCGAGCAGCCGGTGCCTGGGCTTCGCTTGTTGCAGGGCGTTGCAGTGTCATAGAAGTACGCGCAGCGCGTTCGTTGCATCAGGTTGCCGCCGACCGAAGCCATGTTGCGCAGTTGCGCGGAGGCGCCGGCCAGGATGGCGCTGGCGAGCAGGGGATAGCGCTGCTCGATCAGCGGATGGTACGCGAGGTCCGAATTTGGTACCAAGGCGCCGATGCGCAAGCCCCCGTCCGCGGTCTCCTCGATGTCGCGGAGCGGCAGGCGGGAGATGTCGACCAGTCGGGAGGGCCGTTCGACATTCTCCTTCATCAAGTCGATCAGATTGGTGCCGCCGGCAATCAGCTTCGCGCTCGGATCTGCAGCGAGCAGGCGAATGGCATCGGCGACGTCGCTCGCGCGGGAATACTGGAAGTTGTTCATGACCGACCCATTACCTGCTCGATCGCAGCCACGATGTTGGGATAGGCACCGCAGCGGCAGAGATTCCCGCTCATCAGTTCCCGGATCTCGTCGGCATCGCGGGCGCGGCCCTCGGCCAGAAGACCGGCCGCCGAGCAGATCTGTCCCGGCGTGCAATAGCCGCATTGGAATGCGTCGTGATCGACGAAGGCCTGCTGCAGGGGATGCAGCGCGCCATTCGCGGCCAGGCCTTCGATCGTCGTGATCTCGGCGCCGTCCTTCATGATCGCGAGCGTTAGGCAGGAATTGATGCGCCGCCCATCGACCAGCACGGTGCAGGCGCCGCATTGACCGTGATCGCAGCCCTTCTTGGTGCCGGTCAACTCCAAGCGGTCACGCAGGGCATCCAGCAGCGTGGTCCACGGCGCGATCTCGAGCGTGCGCCTCGCGCCATTAACGACAAGGTTGATCGGAATGCGTTCGGGGATCTGATCCGTGGTGTCCGCCATGTTCTGTTCCCTGCGGATGGGCCGAGCCGGGCAAGGATACTGACGCGAGGATGCGTCGCCGCGCTGCCCGATAGCGCCCAACGGATGACCCCATGCTTGGTTCCTGGCCGGTTCGAGATCAGCGCTTCCCCTCGCCGAACACCACGGTCGGCACGGCGCGGTTGACGACCTCGCGCAATGCAAAACTCGATTGCACCCGCGCGACGCGCGGCAGGCGCGACAGCTCGGTGCGATGGATGCGCTCGAAATCCTGGATGTCGCGGGCGAGCACGATCAGGATGTAGTCGTCGGTGCCCGACATCAGGAAGCAGCGCACGACGGAGGGGCACTTCCCCACTTCCGCCTCGAACGCCTTCAGCGCCTCGTCGCTCTGGCTCTCCAGCGCAATGCGGACCAGCACGGTCGTGGTGAGGCCGAACTGCGTCAGATCGAGCGCGGCCTGGTAGGCCTGGATGTAGCCGTCGTCCTCCAGCGCCTTCTGCCGCCGTGCCAGTGCCGTGCTCGAGAGCCCGACCTTGTTGGCGAGCTCGGTGTGGCTGGCCCGCGCATTGGTCGTGAGTTCCGCGAGGATGGCGAGATCTTTCCGGTCCAGGGCCAAGGTTTTGTTTCCGGCGTGAAAGGATGTTTCCGCGCCGGAAACCGGCGCGCGAGGTCCGAAACTAGCGGATATTTGCACGAAACCAAACCGGCCCTCTCGCTACGATCAACAACGGAATCAATTCGTTGGCGAAGGAGCGGAAGATGCACGTCGGTGTTCCCAGGGAGATCAAGGTGCAGGAATATCGCGTCGGGCTCACGCCGGGCGCGGTCCGTGAATATGTCGCCGCCGGGCATCAGGTGACGGTCGAGACCGGCGCCGGCAGCGGTATCGGCGCGTCCGACGAGGTGTATCGGCGGGCAGGGGCCGTGATCGCCGACAGCGCCCGCGACATCTTCGCCAAGTCCGACATGATCGTGAAGGTGAAGGAGCCGCAGCGAAGCGAATGGGCTCAGCTCCGCGAAAGCCAGATCCTCTTTACTTACCTCCATCTTGCGCCGGATCCCGAACAGGCCAAGGGCCTGCTCGCGTCCGGCTGCACCGCGATCGCCTATGAAACCGTCACCGACGCGGCCGGCCACCTCCCCCTGCTCGCGCCGATGAGCGAAGTCGCCGGCCGCCTCGCCATCGAGGCAGCCGGCGCCGCGCTCAGGCGGTCGGCCGGCGGCCGTGGTCTGCTGCTCGGCGGCGTCCCCGGCGTGCAGCCGGCGCGCGTCGTCATTCTCGGCGGCGGCGTGGTGGGGACGCAGGCCGCGCGCATGGCCGCGGGCCTCGGCGCCGAAGTCACCGTGATCGACCGCTCCATACCCCGGCTGCGGCAGCTCGATGATCTCTTTATCGGACGCGTGCGGACGCGCCTTTCGACCATCGAATCGGTCGAGGAGGAGGTGTTCGCCGCCGACGTCGTGATCGGTGCAGTGCTTGTGCCGGGCGCCAGCGCGCCAAAGCTCGTCACGCGCGCGATGCTCAAATCGATGCGGCCGGGCGCGGTGCTGGTGGATGTCGCGATCGACCAGGGCGGCTGCTTCGAGACCTCGCACCCGACCACACATACCGATCCGACCTACGAGGTCGACGGCATCGTGCACTATTGCGTCGCCAACATGCCGGGTGCGGTGCCGGTGACCTCGAGCCAGGCGCTGAACAACGCGACGCTGCCGTTCGGCCTGATGCTCGCGGGCAAGGGTTTTGCGGCGGTGCTGGAGAACCCGCATCTGCGCAACGGCCTCAACGTGCATCGCGGCCGCATCACCAACATGGCGGTGGCGGAGAGCCTGGGGCTGGAATTCGCGCCGGTGGAGAGCGGGCTGGCGGCCTGAGTAGCCGCAACCTCCGTCATTGCGAGCGCAGCGAAGCAATCCAGAGTCTTTCCGAGGAGGGATTCTCTGGATTGCTTCGCTTCGCTCGCAATGACGATGTGGGGCGCGCGCGACTCAAGCTTCGGCCAGAGTCAGTGCTGCCTCACCCCTTCGTCAGCCTGTACTGCCGCAGATCCGGATCGTGCGTCATGCGCCAGTAGTCCACGAACCGCCACGGCATCGCCGAAAATACGCGGCCGCTCGAATTGCGGTAGTAGGTCGTCATGCCCGGATGGGTCCAGATCATCGCCTCGTGCTCGGCATCGACCTTGCGGACGTAATCGTCGAGCACGTCCGGGCGAACGTCGATCGCGGCGACGTTCTGCTCGATCATGCTGGCGAGACACGCCGAGATGTAGCGGCTCTGGCATTCCGACTGGAAGATGACGCTGCCGCCATGCGCGGGACCGGAGTTCGGCCCGAGCATGCAGAAGAAGTTGGGGAAATCAGGCACGGTGAGGCCGAGGAACGCGGTCGGGTTGTCGTTGCCCCAGGCCTCGCGAAGATCCTTGCCGTCGCGGCCGGTGATGTTGAGGCGCGCCGCCATCTCCGTCACCTTGAAGCCGGTGGCGACCACGATGA
This sequence comes from Bradyrhizobium huanghuaihaiense, assembly GCF_007830635.1. Taxonomy (GTDB): domain Bacteria; phylum Pseudomonadota; class Alphaproteobacteria; order Rhizobiales; family Xanthobacteraceae; genus Bradyrhizobium; species Bradyrhizobium huanghuaihaiense. The sequence goes on from NZ_VLLA01000002.1 coordinate 562,139, forward strand.
TGTCGGCGGGACGGTGCTTGCCGTCGGCGGTGACGATGCCGCTTTCGTCGAAACGGTCGATCGCGTCCGTGACGAGCTCGACATTGTCCCGTGTCAGCGTCTTGTACCAGTTGTTGTCCAGCAGGATGCGTTTGCCGTAAGGCGGGTAGGTCGGCACGCATTTTGCGATCAGGTCCGGCCGGTCCTTCAATTCGGTGAGGATGAAGTCGGTCAGCTCCTGCCGGTGCCGGTCGTTGCCCTTGTTGACGGCGCGCTCGGGATGCGGCCAAGCTGGGTCCTTGCGCAGGAACGGCAGCAGGCCGTCGCCGTAGCGCCAGAACATGTTGAAGCGGTACCACTGCACATAGAACGGCAGATGCGCAAGCAGCCAGCGCGCGCCGTCGGTGATCGGATCGGAGTAGCCCTTCACCGGCCGCGCCCATTGCGCGCTGCGCTGATAGACCGTGACCGAGGCGACGCGGCCGGCGATCGACGGCACCAGCTGCATCGAGGTCGCACCGGTCCCGATCACGGCGACATGCGTGCCGTCGAGCCCGATATCGCCCGACCATAGCGCCGAATGCAGGATCGTGCCCTTGAAGTTGTCCTCGCCCTTGAAGTGCGCGCGGGAGGGATCGTTGAGCTGGCCGATGGCCGAGACCAGCGCGGTGGATTCGAAAACCTCTTCGCCGTCCTTGGTCTTCAGCGTCGAGATCCAGCGCTTCTTGCCTTCGTCCCAGCGCGACGAGGTCAGCTCGGTGTTGACGCGCAGATGCTTGCGGATGCCGTATTCCTCGGCGACCTTCTGGAGATAACCGAGCAGCTCCTCACGCGGGCAAAAATAGCGCGTCCACGCGTTGCGCGAGCCGAACGAATATGAATAGGAGTGGTTCGGCGTATCGACGCCGCAGCCGGGATAGCGGTTGATCCACCAGGTGCCGCCGAGCTCGTCGTTCTTCTCGACAATGGTGTAGGGGATGCCGAGATGGCCGAGCGCCACCCCGAGCGCGATGGCGCAGACGCCGGCGCCCACGATCAGCACATGCTGCTCGGCGAGCTTCTCGTTCGACGGTTGCTTGGTCCAGCGCGCTTCGCGCGACACAAAACCCATCTCCTCGCGCATCAGGGGCGCGTATTCCGGCGCGACGTTCTCGCCGAGGCAGGCGCGCATCATCCTCAGCAGCAAGCCGTCGCCGGGGTCGGTGATGACAGGCTTTGGCGTGCCGCCGGCAAACAGCTTGACCACGGCGGCGCGGATCTCATCCTGGACCTCCCGGGGCACGCCGGCATCGGGATCGGGAATGAGGCGGATGTCGCGCTTGGGCAGGTACGGCGGCTCGAGCCATTTCTCGTCGCCGGTCATGTGCACCAGCACCATCAGCAGGCAACGGATATCGCCCTCGGCAATGGCCGAGGCGAGATCGAGCGGCTTGTGCGGAGATTCGATGTTCATGGCGTGTCCTGATCTCCGGGGGAGCTGAAAAGGCCGCGCGTCATCAGCTTGCGATAGGCGGAGATGACGTGGTCGGGCACGGCGGTGACGCCGCCTTGCGAATAGGAATAGCGGCGGCTGAGATAGCCGCGCGCGCCCATCAGCATGTGGACGATCGCCTCGAATTCCTCGTCGCTGTAATCCTCGATCGCGCCGGCAAGGCGGGCGCGGCGCAGGATACGGACATAGGCGACCGAGATGTTGTCCAGATGCTTCTGGTAGCCGTGAGGTGCAAAGAACTCGGCCTCGTTGAGGATGCGCAGGAATTCCGGCACCTCGCGGATGAAGTCGAAGAAGGCGGAGAAGCGCTCGATCTCCTGCCGTGCCGCGTGCGCGTTGCCGGTGCGGGCGCGGATGAACTCGACCATGTCGAGGCCGATTTTTGGCAGCAGCTGGTCGAGCAGCTCCTGCCGGTTCTCGAAATGATTGTAGAAGGTGCCCTGCGCGACACCGGCCTGTTCGGTGATGCGGGCGACGGAGGCTTCGGCATAACCATATTTGCCGACGACCTTCGTCGCGGCGTCGAAAATCTTTTGCTTGGTCCAGGCGTTGCGCTCGACGCGGTTGAGCTTTGTGACCTTGGCGTTCACTTGCGTCATTCAGACGTCTCCAGCTCGGCGCGCAGCACGCGCTTGAGGATCTTTCCACTCGGGTTGCGCGGCAGGCTGTCGCGAATGATCAGCTGTTTCGGCACCTTGAAGCTCGCCAGCCGCGCGCGGCAGTGCTCGGTGAGGGCAGACAGCTCGAGGCGCGCACCTTCGGCGAGTACGACGATCGCGACTGGACGCTCGCCCCAGCGCGCGTCGCGCAGACCGATTACCGCGACCTCACGCACCTCAGTCAGATCGTAGATGACGCGTTCGACCTCGGAGGAGGCGATGTTCTCGCCGCCGGAGATGATCATGTCCTTCTTGCGGTCGGTCAGGTACAGAAAGCCCTCGTCGTCGAGATAGCCGACGTCGCCGCTGCGGAACCAGTCGCCGAAAAAGGCGGATGCGGTCTTCTCCGGATCCTTCCAGTAGCCGCGCGTGATCTTGGGACCACGCAGGCAGATCTCGCCATTGACGTTCGGCGGCAGCGTCCTGCCGTCCTCGTCGCGGATCTCGATCTCGACATGGGCGATGGCGCGCCCGGTGGAGCCGATCTTCTCGATCTCGCGGCCGGCCTCCATGAAAGTGTCGCCGCCGACGGTCTCGGTGAGGCCATAGGCGTCGATGTAACGCGCGTTGCGAAAATATTCGGAGAAGGCGCGGATGCGAACCTCCGGCGTCTTCTCGCCGCCGCCGATCGCCCATTTCAAGCTGGAGACGTCGTACCGATCGCGGGCGGGGCAGGTGAGCATCGCCGTCGTCATGACGGGCGCGAACCAGGCGGCGTTGAGCTTGTCCTCGGCGATGGCGCTGAGCGCCGTCTCGGGCTCGAAATTGCGCTCGATGCGGATGAAGCCGCCGTGCCAGAGCATGGCGATGCCGGGCAGGTCGAGCGCGCCGACGTGATAGAGCGGGCCGACCACGAGAAGCCGCGTCTCGGCAGTGAGGCCGAGCGCGATCGTCTGGTCGGCCGACTTCCAGTAGAAATTATCGTAAGTGAGCATCACGCCCTTGGGACGGTCGGTCGTGCCCGACGTGTACATCAGCCGCATCAGGTCGGATGGCTGACGAACGTGCATGGAGGCGGGCGGCGCGTCGCCAGCCAGATGCGTGACGCTCTGCTGCGCGGCCTCATCGAGCACGACGATCCTCGCGCCCGCTGCGTTCGCCACCAATTCCTCATCGACAATCAGCAGGCGCGCGCCGGCATTGCCGGCGATGTAACCGACCTCATCGCGCGAAAGACGAAAATTGATCGGCAGGAACACCGCGCCGAGATGGCTGGTGGCGAAGACGAGCTCAAGAAAGGCCGCGCTGTTCTTCATCAGCACGGCCACGACGTCGCCGGCGCCGATGCCCTGCGCGGTGAGCCAGCCGGCCGCTTTCCGGATGCGCGCGTCGAGCGTGGCGTAGGAAATCTCCTCGCCGCGGTATTTCAGCGCGGGCCGCTCCGGCGTGCGCCGGGCATGAAAGCTGATGAAGCTCGACAGATTGATCATTTTCGCTGGTTTCAGGCCAATTGCCGGCCTCGTTTCCTCTCCTATGAATTCTGACTCATAATTCATCTTTGGCTTGACGTCACCCCCTCCCTCTGAAATCCTTGGGAACACGGAGACGAGACGATCTCCGGCAAGGGACCAGGAAAACGCCGACCCGAAAGAGGGAGGGGAAAATGACGAGAACCCGCACGCCGGGCATCAGCCGCCGTTCAACATTGGCGCTGATGGGCGCCGGTGCGATGACATTTGCCGCGCCCTGGGTGGCGCGCGCTCAGGCCAAGACCATCAAGATCGGTATGCCGACGATCCTGTCGGGGCGCGTCGCGCAGCTCGGCACGTCCTCGCGCAATGCGGTGATGCTCGAGGTCGAGAAGGTCAACGCCGCCGGCGGCCTCGCCGGCCGGCAGATCGAGATGGTGATCCGCGATTCCAAGGGCCAGCCGCAGGAAGCCGCCCGCGTCGCGCGCGAGCTCGTCAACACCGACGGCTGCGAGCTGATGATCGACGCCGAAGCCTCCTCCGGCGCCTTCGCGGTGCACGAGGTCGCGCGCGATCTCGGCGTGTTCTGCATCCACACCAATTCGGAGACCTCGGCGCTGACCGCGGATCCCAAGCAGCACATTCCCAACGCCTTCCGTACCGCGCGACAGGGCGTGCACGATTCCATCGTCGGCGGCAGCTATGCCGCGGCGATCGCCAAGGCGAAGGGCTTGAAGAAATGGGCGACCTGCTCGCCCGACTATGCCTATGGCCGCGACACCACGGCGGAGTTCACGCTGTACCTCAAGCGCTTCGCGCCCGAGGTCGAGATCATCAGCGAGTCCTGGCCGAAGCTGTTTCAGCCCGACTATACCGAGGTGGTCACCAAGATCCTGCAGGCCAAGCCGCAAGCGCTCTATTCCTGCCTGTGGGGCGGCGATCTCACCTCCTACATCGACCAGGCCAACATCTACGCGATGTTCGGCCAGATGGAGGTGTTCGCGGTCAACATGGCCGATTACACCGCGCTCACCGTGGTGAAGAACCTGCCCAAGGGCATCCACTCCGGCAACCGCTACATCAAGACCTTTCCGACCACGCCGGAGAATGCCGCCTGGGGCGACGCCTACAAGGCCAAGTACAACGAATATCCGACCAACTGGTCGTGGGAGAACGCCACCGCGATCATGCTGATGGCCGAAGCTTCGAAGAAGGCGAACTCAGCCGACGGCAAGAAGATTGCGGAGGCGCTGAAGGGCCTCACCATCAAATGCCCGTTCGGCGCCGACGGCACCGTGACGATGCGCGGCGACGACCACACGCTGGTCGGCTACGCCATCGGCTGGGGCACCACGATCCCGCAGGAGCCCTATGTGCCCGAGGTCAAGGCCGGCGACTGGAAGACCATCTTCGAACTCGAAGCCGAGTGGAAGAAGAGCAAGGGCTACACCTGATCTGATGCGCGGCGGAGGCGGGCGACCGTCTCCGCCTTTTGTTTTCCGCGCCACATCAGGCGCGCAGCAATGAAAGTGCTCCCGTGGATCTCGATGCGCTTGCCGGCTGCCTTTCCAGCTCCGCCTGCCTGGTGACGCAAACCACCAGCGGCCTCATCATCGGCATGCTGCTGTTCCTGGTCGCGGTCGGGCTGACGCTGATCTTCGGCGTGCTCAAGGTGGTCAATTTCAGCCACGGCGCCTTCTATATGTTCGGCGCCTATTTTGCGATGACCGCCTATCAGCTCACGGGAAGCTTCGCGCTGGCGATGCTGGCCGGTGCGGCCGGCACTGCGATCCTCGGCCTCATCTTCGAGCGCGTCTTCATGAGCCGCGTCTATGGCGCCGACGTCCTGATGCAGCTCCTCGTCTGCTACGCCTTCGTGCTGATCTTCGACGATGTCGTCCGCATCATCTGGGGACCCGAGTTCAAGGCGATGGGCATGCCGTCGGCGTTCCAGGTGATGCCGCTGTTCATCGCCGGCGGTGTGGTGCCGCCTTACTACCTGCTGTTGATCGGCGTCGCGCTTGTCGCGGCCATTGTGCTCGGTATCGGACTGTCGCGCAGCCGCATCGGCAAGGTGATCCGCGCCGCCGCGCATAATCCCGGCATGGTCTCCGCCCTCGGCATCAACACCGGCCTGATCTATGGCGGCGTGTTCGCGCTCGGCGGCATGCTGGCGGGGCTCGCAGGTGCGCTCGCAGCGCCGGTACGGTCGCTGACACCCGGCATGGGATTCTCGGTGCTGATCGAATCCTTCATCGTCACCGTGATCGGCGGCATGGGCTCGATCCTGGGTGCGCTGATCGGCGCGCTGCTGCTCGGCCTCATCCGCTCGTTCGGCTCGCTCGGCTTTCCCCTGTTCACGGAAGGCCTGATGTACCTCTTCATGGTGATCGTGCTGGTCTCGAAACCCACCGGCCTGTTCGGCAAGGAGGCGGCATGACCGAGCTCGAGGCCGGGCGCGCGCAAACGCTGGTGCCGCAGCGTGGCGGTGCGGCACTGCAACGCTATCGCGACGTCCTGATCGCGCTGATCGCCTTCGCCGTGCTGGCGAGCCTGCCGCTGTTCACCGGCAGCAAGGCGCTGCTCGATTTCGTCATCCGCTGCTCGGCCTATGGCCTGTTCGCAACCTCGCTCAATCTCTTGGTCGGCTATACCGGCCTGACCTCGTTCGGTCACGGCATGTTCTTTGGCCTCGGCGCCTACAGCTTCGGCCTGATCATGCAGAAGCTCGGCGTGCCGATTCCGATCGCCTTCGTCGCGACGCTGGCGATCACGGCAATCGTTGCGGCCATCATCGGCGCGATCTGTGTGCGGCTGAAGGAGATCTATTTCGCCTTCGTCACGCTCGCCTTCCAGATGCTGATCCACTCGACCATTTTGTCTTGGGCCTCCTTCACCGGCGGCGATCAGGGCCTGCGCGGCGGCATTCCGCGACCCGCCTTCCTCGGCATTAACTTGGCCAACCACGTCCATCTCTATATCGCGAGTTGTGCGCTGCTGATCCTCGGCCTGCTCGCGATGCGCCAGATCGCGCAATCGCCGTTCGGCTACACCTTGCGCATGATCCGCGACAATGCCGCGCGCGCGAGCTTCCTCGGCATCGACGTCTGGCGGGCAAAGCTCACCGTCTTCGTGCTGGCGGCGCTGTTCGCTGCGATGGGCGGCATGGTGATGGCGCTGTTCGTCTCCGGCGCCTATCCTGAGTTCGCCTATTGGACCATCTCGGGCGAAGCCATCTTCATCAACATGCTCGGCGGCGTCTCGACCTTCCTCGGCCCGATGGTCGGCACCGTGCTCTTGCTGCTGCTCAACGACACCGTCACGCGCTTCACCGAGTACCACGGCATCGTGCTCGGCGTGGTCATCCTGTTCTTCGCACTGGGCCTGCGCAAGGGCCTGCTCGATTTCGTCGCCGAGTGGTACGCACACCGGCGCGAGACAGGCGAGGGGCGCTAACGATGCGCGGTGGATCTATTGAGCAGTCATTCCGGGGCGCACGAAGTGCGAACCCGGAATCTCGAGATTCCGGGTCTGGTCCTGGCGGACCATCCCGGAATGGCGGTGCCAGACAACGGCGCGAGGCGCACCATGCTTGAGATCCGCAACCTCGCAAAATCCTTCGGCGGCGTGAAGGCGACCAATGACGTCTCGCTGGATTTCCCCGACGGTTCGCTCACCGCGGTGATCGGCCCGAACGGCGCGGGCAAGAGCACGTTCTTCAACCTGATCACCGGCGCCTTGAGGCCGGATTCCGGCAAGGTGCTGCTCGACGGCGTCGATCTCGCCGGCCGCTCGCCGCCGGAGATCGTGCGCCACGGCATCGGCCGCGCCTTCCAGGTCGCCAGCATCTTCAAGTCGCTCACCGTGCAGGAGACCATGCTCGCCGCGGTCAGTGCCGACCAGCGCACCTCCGCCGTGCTGCACAAGCGCTTTCCCTTGCCCGAGACGCGCGACCGCGCCGAGCATGTGATGGAGCTGCTGGGTCTGGTAAGCAAGCGCCATCGCACGGCGGCGACGCTCTCGCATGGCGATCAGAAGCTGCTCGATATTGCGCTGGCGCTGGTGCTCGAACCAAAAGTGCTGCTGCTGGATGAGCCGACCGCCGGCATGGGTCCGGAGGAGCGCTGGCGCATGATCGACAAGGTGCGCGAGCTCTGGGAGAGCCAGAAGATCACCGTCGTCTTCATCGAGCACGACATGGACATCGTGTTCAAGATCGCGCCCAAGATCGTCGTGCTCTGCTATGGCCGCATCCTCGCGACCGGCACGCCCGACGAGATCCGCAACAACAGCGCCGTGGTCGACGCCTATCTCGGCACCGAGCATGCGGGAGCGGCCGCATGAGTGCCGCCGTCATCGAAGTCGCCGATCTCGACGTCTACTACGGCACCAGCCAGATCCTGTTCGGCGTCGGCCTTTCGGTGCGGCAGGGCGAGACCATGGCGCTGCTCGGCCGCAATGGTGCCGGCAAGTCCACCACCATGAAGGCGATCATGGGTCTCGCGCCGCCACGGCGGGGCAGGGTCAGCCTGCGCGGCGCGGTGATCTCGGGCCAGAAGCCGCATACGATCGCGCGCGCCGGTCTCGGCTTCGTGCCGGAGGATCGCCAGATCTTTCCGGAGCACACGGTCGAGGACAATCTCCTCATCGGTCGCAAGAAGGGGCCGGAGGGCCAGGACGAATGGCCGATCAAGCGCATCTATGAGGTCTTCCCGCTCTTGGAGCCGCTGCGCCATCGCATCGCCGGGCGCCTCTCCGGCGGCGAGCAGCAGATGCTGGCGATCGCGCGCACGCTGATGGGCAATCCGGCGCTGCTGCTGCTGGACGAGCCGAGCGAGGGGCTGGCGCCGATCATCGTGCAGCGGATCGGTGAGCTGTTGCGGCAGCTCCGCCAGCTTGGCTCGACCGTGCTGATCGCCGAGCAGAACATGCATTTCTGCCTGGGTCTTGCCAGCCACGCCACGGTCATCGACAAGGGCCAGATCGTCTATGCGGCCGGGATCGACGAGCTGAAGGCCAACGACGCGATCCGGCGGCGTTATCTGGCCCTGTAGCCCGCGCCGCCGGTGTCCAAATAGGCCGGAAGAAGAAAACTATTGCCGCGGCATCGTCGGGAGGAAGGAGTTTCCCCTCCGGAGGGTAAAAACGCCAATCGCTTCCATTGCTGTTTCGGGCCGAAACGACGACATTTCTGCCAGAAATTGATGGATCGGCAGCTATGGAACGCACTGCATTTGAGCCCTTCGGCGAGCAGCTGGTGTCCGCAACGGACGCCCAGCCGAAATCGCGCGCCTCGAAGCTGCTGCTGCGGGCCGGCACGACGCTGTTCTGGTCGCTGGTCGCCGGCATCGTGCTGGCGCGTGCGGCCTTCTTCGAGCCGGGCATCTATGACGGCTTCAGCCGCGTCGCCTCGCTGGCGAAAAGCCTGATCTTCTGAGCCCAATTATTCCAGGCCGAGGACAGAACTTCCCTCGGCCCTGATATGTCGAAAACATATTTCCCAATCGGGCCGCGCTGCGTATAAATCCTTCTCCTCCGGGAGAAATTTGTGTCGCAGAATCAAGCATCCAGCCCGGCCGAGTCCAAGCCGGCCACCGCCGTCAGCCGCATTGCGGCGCTGATTCCGGGCATTCTCCTCTGCATTCTCGTCGCCGGCGTCTCGGCCCTGCTTGAGCGGGCGGAACTGGGCGTCTTCGAGCACCCCTATGTCGAAGCGCTGGTGATGGCGATCCTGCTCGGCATGGCGCTGCGCAGCTTCTGGAAGCCGGCCCCGCGCTGGCAGGCCGGCATCGCCTTCAGCGCCAAGCAGCTGCTCGAAGTCGCGGTGATGCTGCTCGGGGCCTCCATCAGCTTCGCCGCCATCGCGGCCTCCGGAATCGCGCTGCTGGCATCGATCGCCGCGGTTGTCGTGGTCGCGCTCTGCGTCTCCTTTGGCCTCAGCCGGCTGCTCGGTCTGTCGACGCGGCTCTCGATCCTGATTGCCTGCGGCAACTCGATCTGCGGCAATTCCGCGATCGCCGCCGTGGCGCCCATCATCGGCGCCAACAACGACGAGATCGCATCCTCGATCTCCTTCACCGCGATCCTCGGCGTGATGATGGTGCTGGGCCTGCCGCTGCTGATCCCGCTGCTGCAGCTGTCCGCCACCCAATACGGCATCCTCGCCGGCCTCACCGTTTACGCGGTGCCGCAGGTGCTTGCGGCGACTGTGCCGGCCGGCCTCGTCTCGACGCAGATCGGCACGCTGGTGAAGCTGATGCGCGTCTTGATGCTCGGTCCGGTCGTCGTCGGCCTGTCGCTGGTTGCCTCGCGCTGGCAGAGCGATGCCAAGAAGACCAGCGTCGGCTTCTTCCGCCTGGTCCCCTGGTTCATCCTCGGCTTCCTCGCGCTCGCGACGTTGCGCTCGCTCGAAATCGTGCCGGCCACGGTGGTTGGCCCCGTGACGAAGATCACGAGCTTTCTCACGGTGGTCTCGATGGCGGCGCTGGGCCTCGGCGTTGACGTGCGCGTGCTCGCCAATGTCGGTGGCCGCGTGACGGCGGCCGTCACGCTGTCGCTGATGCTGCTGCTGGGGATCAGCATCGCGCTGGTGCACTGGTTCAAGTAGGGGCGCGCTCTCTGGACTTCCCCTGCCAGACGTTTATTGGTCGTCGCCAATGTGATCGGCCGCGGCCGATCGGAAAAACAGCGAGGACGCCGGCCATGACGACATTGACTGTAAAAGACCTTCTCCCCGAGGACGGCACGCGGGGAACATTGGTCGGCCGCGTCTGGCTGCCGCAGGTGAATGGCCCGGCCGTGGTCGCCGTGCGCGGCGACGGCGTCTTCGATGTCACCGCAAAATTTGCGACCATCAGCGCGCTGTGCGAGGAGGACAATCCCGCCAAGGCGCTGGCTGCGGTCAAGGGCGAGCGCATCGGCGATCTCGAAGCCATCGTGGCCAACACGGCCCCCGACGGGCGCGATCCCAAAAGGCCCTGGCTGCTCGCGCCGGTCGATCTCCAGACCTTGAAGGCTGCCGGCGTCACCTTCGCGATCTCGATGCTGGAACGCGTCATCGAGGAGCGGGCCAAGGGCAATCCGGCCTCGGCCGAAGCGATCCGCAAAGAGGTGACGCGGCTTATCGGCGACGATCTGTCAAAGCTCAATCCGGGCTCGGACCAGGCGATGCATCTGAAGCAGGTGCTGATCGACCAGAACGCCTGGAGCCAGTATCTCGAGGTCGGCATTGGCCCCGATGCCGAGGTCTTCACCAAGGCGCCGACCATGTCCTCGGTCGGCACCGGCATGGATGCCGGCCTGCATCCGAAATCGACCTGGAACAATCCCGAGCCGGAGCTGGTGCTGTTCGTCTCGAGCCGCGGCAAGATCGTCGGCGGTGCGCTCGGCAACGACGTGAACCTGCGCGACTTCGAGGGCCGTTCGGCGCTGCTGCTGTCGAAGGCCAAGGACAACAACGCGTCCTGCTCGATCGGCCCGCTGCTGCGGCTGTTCGACGACAGCTTCACGCTCGACGACGCGCGCAAGCTCGACATCAGCCTGAACGTGACGGGCACGGACGGCTTCGTCCTCGACGGCCACTCCTCGATCAGCAAGATCAGCCGCGATCCGACCGATCTCGTCGCGCAGACCATCGGCAAGATCCATCAATATCCCGATGGCTTCGTTCTCTTCCTCGGCACCATGTTCGCCCCCGTGAAGGATCGCGACGCGCCGGGGCAGGGTTTTACCCATAAGCGCGACGACATCGTCACCATCGCAGCGCCCGAGCTCGGCAAGCTCGTCAACCGCATGCGCACCAGCGACGAGTGCGAGCCCTGGACGTTCGGCATCAGTGCGTTGATGAAGAATCTCGCGCAGCGGAAGCTGATTTAGTTTCTTCGCCTCTCCCCGCGTGCGGGGAGAGGCCCGATTGCATCGAAGATGCGATCCGGGTGAGGGGGACTCACCGCGAGTCAATCTGCTCGAGAGACGCAGGGGCTCTATCGACACCGTCATTGCGAGCGCAGCGAAGCAATCCAGAACCCTCCGCGGAACGACTCTGAATTGCTTCGCTGCGCTCGCAATGACGAGGAGGAGAGTCTGCGCGTCCGTTTGTCGCCGTCCTCGCGGAAACTCCCTCATCCCAGCCGCCCTACAATTTCCTTCATCTCCCCGTTGCATCGCTGGAACAAAATCGCGCTTAGCGTGTCTTAGAACCGCCCGCCGCCGCTCGCGCGCATTTTCCTCCAAATAGTCAAATAATATGACTAGTCGGAACCCATCTTCCGTGAAATAGTGCCTTCCGCCGCCCAAAAGGCCGGCCTGCGGGTGCCATGCTACCAATCGGCGCCCCGGATAACATCTTGGGAGACACGCCTGATGACCCCTAAAGCCCTCTTTGCGGCCAGCGCCATGGCCGCCTTGCTGCTCGCGCTGCCGGCCAGTGCCGGCCAGCTCACCATCGGCTTCTCGCAGATCGGATCGGAATCCGGCTGGCGCGCGGCCGAGACGTCGGTCTCCAAGCAGGAAGCCGCCAAGCGCCAGGTCAATCTCAAGATCGCCGACGCCCAGCAGAAGCAGGAGAACCAGATCAAGGCGATCCGCTCCTTCATCGCGCAGAACGTCGATGCGATCTTCCTCGCTCCCGTCGTTTCGACCGGGTGGGACTCGGTGCTGAAGGAAGCCAAGGAGGCCAAGATCCCGGTCGTGCTGCTCGACCGCGACATCGATCCCTCCGGCAAGGAGCTTTATCTCACCGCGGTCACGTCAGACAGCGTGCACGAGGGCGCGGTCGCCGGCGAATGGCTGGCGAAGACCGTCGGTGAGAAGGCCTGCAACGTCGTCGAATTGCAGGGTACGGTCGGCGCCAGCGTCGCCGCCAACCGCAAGAAGGGCTTTGACACTGCCGTCGCCAAGCATCCGAACCTGAAGGTGGTGCGCAGCCAGACCGGCGACTTCACCCGCGCCAAGGGCAAGGAGGTGATGGAGAGCTTCATCAAGGCCGAAGGCGGCGGCAAGAACATCTGCGCCGTCTATGCCCACAATGACGACATGATGGTCGGCGCGATCCAGGCGATGAAGGAAGCCGGCCTCAAGCCCGGCAAGGAGATCCTCACCGTCTCCATCGACGCGGTGCCCGACATCTTCAAGGCGATGGCCGCCGGCGAAGCCAATGCCACCGTCGAGCTGACGCCGAACATGGCCGGCCCCGCACTCGATGCCATCGCGGCCTTCAAGGACAAGGGCACGGTTCCGCCGAAATGGATCCAGACCGAGTCGAAGCTCTATACGGCTGCCGACGATCCGCAGAAGATCTACGACAGCAAGAAGGGCCTCGGTTACTGAGGCGGGCTTCGCCGGACCGCGCGCTTTGCGGTCCGGCCCCCCTTCGAAACCGCTGCGCGAACGAATAGGCTGGGCGTCCGCATCGTTTGCGGGCGCCGGTGGGAGTGACGTCGCGATGGAAAACAGCCTTGATCCTGCTCTGCCGCTGCTGGAAGTGCGCGGGATCAGCAAGAGCTTTGGCGCCGTGCGCGCGTTGCAGGAGGTCGACTTCACGCTGCGTGCCGGCGAGATCCATGCTCTGCTCGGCGAGAACGGCGCCGGCAAGTCCACACTGATCAAGGTCGTCACCGGCGTATTCGCCCGCGATGCCGGCATTGTCAGGCTTGGTGGTGAAGAGGTCGCGCCGCGCTCGGCCAAGGCAGCGCTCCAGGCCGGTATCGCCACCGTGTACCAGGAGGTCAATCTGCTGCCGAACCTCTCGGTGGCGCAGAACCTGTTCCTCGACCGCCAGCCGATGCGCTTCGGCATCGTGCGCGAGGGCGAGATGCGCCGCCGCGCCAAGGCGTTGCTCGCGGATTTCGGCCTCGACATCGACGTCGCCGCGCCGCTCGGCAACTATTCCGTCGCGATTCAGCACGTCACCGCGATCGCCCGCGCGGTGGATCTCTCCGCGCGCGTGCTGATCCTGGACGAGCCGACCGCGAGCCTCGATCGGCATGAGGTCGAGATTCTCTTTCGCATCATGCGCCAGCTTGCCAAGCGCGGTATCGGCATCGTCTTCGTCAGCCACTTCCTCGACCAGGTCTACGAGATATCCGACCGCATCACCGTGCTGCGCAACGGCCGCCTCGTCGGCGAGCGCGAGACCGCCTCGCTGCCGCGGCTCGAGCTGATCCGGATGATGCTCGGCCGCGAACTTGCGGAAACCACCAGCGCGCGGGCGGCAACGCGCGAGCATCAGGCGCGCGAGGTCTGTGCGAGCTTCGAGAATTACGGCAAGGCCGGCTATGTCGCGCCCTTCAGTCTCGAGCTGCGCCACGGCGAGGTGGTCGGCCTTGCCGGGCTGCTCGGCTCGGGCCGCACCGAGACGGCGCGGCTGGTGTTCGGCGCCGAACGTGCCGATGGCGGGCAGGCGAGGGTAGAGGGGGCACCGGTGCGGCTGCAGTCGCCGCGCGACGGCGTGCGCCACGGCTTTGGCTATTGCCCGGAGGAGCGCAAGACCGACGGCATCGTCGCCGAGCTCAGTGTGCGCGAGAACATCGTGCTCGCGCTCCAGGCCAAGCGCGGCCTGCATCGACCGTTGTCGCGCCGCGAGCAGGACGAGATCGCGCGCCGTTACGTCAAGATGCTCGACATCCGCCCGCCCGATCCGGAGCGGCCCGTGGGCCTGCTCTCCGGCGGCAACCAGCAAAAGGTGCTGCTGGCGCGCTGGCTTGCGACCTCGCCGCGGCTTCTCGTGCTGGACGAGCCGACCCGCGGCATCGATGTCGGCGCGCATGCCGAAATCATCCGCCTGATCCGCGAGCTCTGCGACGACGGGCTTGCGCTGCTCGTGATCTCCTCGGAGCTGGACGAGATCGTGACCTATTCGGACCGCGTCGTCGTGCTACGCGACCGCGCCCATATCGAGGAGCTCGCGGGCGAGGCGATCGACGTCGGCAACATTCTCGCCGCCATTGCCGCCGATGGCGCCGCGGTTGCGCTTGAGGCCCACACATGACAGCGCTGTTGCCGCGCCGCGGCCTCGCCCAGATCCTGGCGCTGATCGTCATCCTCGCGGTCGACCGCGTGGTGTCGCCGCAATTCTTCGATCTGCGCCTGCAGGACGGCCGGCTGTTCGGCAGCCTGATCGACGTGCTCAACCGCGGCACGCCGGTGGCGCTGCTCTCGCTGGGCATGGTGCTGGTGATCGCGACGCGCGGCATCGATCTCTCCGTCGGCGCGGTCATGGCCATCTGCGGCGCTATCGCGGCGAGTCTCGCCGACAGCCACGGCCTGCCGGTGGTGCTGGCAGCCGCGCTCGGCGCCGGCCTCGTTTGCGGCCTCTGGAACGGTTTTCTCGTCGCCGTGCTCGGCATGCAGCCGATCGTGGCGACGCTGATCCTGATGGTGGCGGGTCGCGGCATCGCCCAACTCATCACCGAAGGACGCATCGTGACGTTTTCATCGCCGGACCTGGTCTGGCTCGGCAATGGCTCGGTGCTCGGCCTGCCGGTGCCGGTCGTGATCGCCCTGGGCATGCTGATCCTCACCGGCGCAGTGGTGCGCGGCTCCGCGCTCGGCCTGCTGATCGAGGCGACCGGCGGCAACGCGCGCGCGAGCGAGCTCGCCGGCGTCGGCACCCGCGCGATGATTTTGGCGGTCTATGTCTGGTGCGGCGTCTGCGCCGCGCTCGCCGGCGTGATCGCGGCGGCCGACATCATGGGCGCGGATGCCAACAATGCCGGCCTCTGGCTCGAGCTCGACGCGATCCTGGCCGTCGTGATCGGCGGTACCTCGCTGTTCGGTGGCCGCTTCAGTCTCGTGCTCGCGGTGCTGGGGGCGCTGATCATCCAGACCATGAACACCGGCATTCTGCTCTCGGGCTATCCGCCGGAGTTCAACCTGCTGGTCAAGGCGGTGGTGGTGCTCGCGGTGTTGCTGCTACAATCGCCGAAATTCTCTGGTCTCGCCGGCATCGCCGCGCGGCTGCGGAGGACCAAAGCATGAAAGGCCTGCCGCCGGTTCTCATCACCGCCATCGTGCTCGTCGCGGGCTTTGCGATCTGCGCCATGCAATTCCCCAACATCGCCTCCACCCGCGTGGTCGGCAATCTGCTCACCGACAATGCCTTTCTCGGCATCGTCGCGACCGGCATGACCTTCGTCATCATCTCCGGCGGCATTGACCTCTCGGTCGGCTCGGTGATCGGCTTCACCACGGTGTTCGTCGCGCTGGCGATCGAGCGCTGGGGCGTGCCGCCGCTGGTCGCCTTCATGGCCATCCTCGCGCTGTCGGCGGCGTTTGGCGCGGCGATGGGGGCGGTGATTCACGTCTTCGATCTGCCGCCCTTCATCGTCACGCTCGCCGGGATGTTCCTCGCCCGTGGTGCGAGCTTCCTGCTCTCGACGGAATCGGTGCCGATCACCGCACCGGTCTATTCCACCGTGTCGGACTTCGCGCTACGCATGCCCGGCGGCGGGCGATTGACGGCGATCGCGATCATCATGCTCGTGATCGTGATCGGCGGCGCCTTGCTGCTGCATCTCACGAGGTTCGGCGCCAACGTCTATGCGCTCGGCGGCAGCCGGACCACCGCGAGCCTGATGGGCGTTGCCGTCGGCAAGATGACGATCAAGATCTACATGCTGTCGAGCCTGCTTGCGGGGATCGCCGGCATCGTCTTCTCCTTCTACACCAGCGCCGGTTATTCGCTCTCGGCCGTCGGCGTCGAGCTCGACAGCATCGCGGCCGTCGTGATCGGCGGCACGCTGCTCACGGGCGGACAGGGCTCGGTGATCGGTACCTTCCTCGGCGTATTGATCCAGGGCATGATCCAGACCTACATCAATTTCGATGGCACGTTGTCGAGCTGGTGGACCAAGATCGCGACCGGCGTCTTGCTGTTCGCCTTCATCGCCCTGCAGCAGGGGCTGGTCGCGCTGGCGCGCCGGCCGGTGGCCAAGAGCGCAGGAGCGGCGTCATGACCTCGCGCATCGTCGTCATCCCGACGCGGCGGGCTCACTCCAACCACGCGGAGGTGGCCCGCTCGATCGGTGTCGATATCATCGCCGGCCGCTACGCGGAAGGCACGCGCCTGCCCGGCGATGCCGAGATGATCGCGATGTTCGGCGTGTCACGCCCGGTGCTGCGCGAGAGTGTGAAGACGCTGGTCGCCAAGGGCCTGCTCACCACCAAGGCGCGGGTCGGCACCGTCGTGCGCGAGCGCGGCGCCTGGAACATGTTCGACGCCGACGTGCTGGCCTGGCACCTCGACGCCGGCATCGACAAGCGCTTCCTCAACGACCTCGCCGAGATTCGTCTGGCGGTCGAGCCGCGCGCGGCCATGCTCGCGGCCGCGCAGCGGTCCGAGGAGGACATCGCCGAGCTCCGCCGCAGCATGGACCGCATGCGGCGTGAAGCCTCCGACTCGGTCGGCTTTGCCGATGCCGATCTCGCGCTTCACGTTGGCGTGGCACGGGCCTCCGGCAATCTGTTCATGCGCTCGATCGGGCACGTCATCGAGGCAGCCTTACGCGCGTCGTTCCTGCTCAGCGCTCCGGTCGAGACGGAGGATCGCGACACCGTGCTGCTCTGGCACCAGAAGATCGTCGATGCCATCGCGGCCGGTGATGCGGACGCCGCATCCGAGGCCATGGTCTATGTCATTCACAACGGCATGCGCCGCCACGAGGGCACGGTGATCGAGACCGCCCCGGCCGAGCCGCTGCCGTCTGCAGATACTGGAGAACAAGCGTGACAGACCTTCGTATCGCCATAGTCGGCTTCGGCAAGATCGCGCGCGATCAGCATGTGGGCGCGATCGCGGCGACACCGGGCGCAACGCTCGCGGCCGTGGCGAGCCGCAATGCCTCGCTGCCGGACCTGCCGCATTTCGCCACCATCGAGGAGCTGCTGGAAAAAGGTCCGCCGATCGACGCGGTCTCGCTCTGCACGCCGCCGCAGGTGCGCCGCGCCCAGGCCGCCGCGGCGCTCGCCGCCGGCAAGCATGTCATGCTGGAGAAGCCGCCGGGCACCGGCGTTGCCGAGCTCGATCCGCTGATCGCGATGGCGACTGATGCGAAGCGAACGCTGTTTGCCACCTGGCATTCGCGCTACGCGCCGGCGGTCGAGCCGGCCCGCGAATGGCTGGCCACGCGCCGGATCAAATCCGCGCACATCAACTGGAAGGAGGACGTCCGCGTCTGGCATCCCGGTCAGGCCTGGATCTGGGAACCAGGCGGGCTCGGCGTGTTCGATCCCGGCATCAACGCGCTATCGATCCTGACCCGCATCCTGCCGCAGCCGGTGTTCGTCACTGCGGCCGAGCTTGCCTTCCCGGCCAATTGCCAGGCGCCGATCGCCGCGAACCTGAACCTGACTGATATCAGAGGCCTGCCCATCACCGCCGAGTTCGACTTCCGGCAGACCGGCCCGCAGAGCTGGGATATCCTCGTGGAAACAGACCAGGGCCGGATGACATTGTCTGATGGCGGCCGGCGGATGGCCGTCGACGGTAAGGCCATTGCGGATGCGCCCGATCAGGAATATCGCGAGCTGTACCAGCGCTTCGTCAGGCTGGCGGCGTCAGGCGCAAGCGATGTCGATCTGGCGCCGCTGCGTCTCGTCGCCGACTCTTTCCTGCTCGGCAAGCGCACGATCGTCGAACCGTTTGTGGACTGAACATGGCCGGCTCAAGGAAAATAGAAAAGGACGTCTTCGGAACACTGCCCGACGGCCGCAAGGTCGAACGCATCGTGCTGCGCGGGCAGGGCGGCTTCGAGGCTCGCATCATCACCCATGGCGCGGTGATCCAGGCGCTGATCGCGCCTGATACCAAAGGTGGTTACGACGACGTCGTGCTTGGCCATGACGACTTCGCCGGCTATCTCGCCGAACGGAAGTTCTTGGGCGCCACCGTCGGCCGCTATGCCAACCGCATCGCAAAGGGACAATTCTCGCTCGACGGCGAAACGGTGCAGCTCCCCGTCAACAACGGCCCGAACGCGCTGCACGGCGGTCTCGATGGTTTCGATCGCAAGCTCTGGGAGATTGCCGCGATCGACGAGGGCGTCGAGCCCGCGGTGACGCTCACCTATTCCAGTCCCCATGGTGAGGAGAATTATCCCGGCAAGCTCGACGTCCGCCTGACCTATCGCATCACGGGCCCGACCGAGCTGTCGCTGGCGATGGAAGCGCGAACCGACCGGCCGACCATCGTCAACCTGACCAACCATAGCTTCTTCAATCTGGAAGGCGCCACGTCAGGCACGTCCATTCTCGACCATCGCTTGACGGTCGCGGCCGAGCATTTCCTCGCCATCGATCCCACCGCCATTCCGCTGCCGGAGCCGCCGCGCGCGGTGGCCGGCACGCCGTTCGACTTCCGCCATCCGCACGCCGTCAGCGAGCGCATCCGCGAAAGCGATCCGCAATTGCGCAACGGCAGGGGCTACGACCATACCTATTGCCTCGGCCGCGATGGCATGCTTGCGCTCGCCGCGCGGCTGGAGGCACCGCGCTCGGGACGCGTCATGGAGCTGCTCACCAATCAGCCCGGGCTTCAGGTCTATTCCGGCAACTACCTCGACGGCACGATCTCGGGCAAGGGCGGCAAGCTGATCCGGCAGTCGGACGCCATGTGCCTGGAGCCGCACATCTGGCCCGACGCACCGAACCGGCCGGACTTTCCGAGCCCGCGCCTCGATCCCGGCCAAGTCTACCGGCATCACACCGTCTATCGCTTTGGAGTGAGGGCGTCATGATGGAACAGGTGCCGACCTCGGTTCTATCCGCCGAGCAATGTCATCTCGGCGAAGGGCCGACCTATGATGCGACCACCGACACCGCCTGGTGGTTCGATATCCGCGAAGGCAAGCTGTTCGAGGCGCAGCTCGGTAGCGGCTCTGTCCGTATCCACGCGCTCGGCCGGATGGCGAGCGCGCTCGGGCGCATCGACGCCGAGCGGCAGTTGATCGTGGCGGAAGACGGGCTCTATATCCGCAAGCTCGCGGACGGCGCCATGACGTTGTTCTGTCCGCTCGAGGCGGACAACCCGGCGACGCGCTCAAACGATTGCCGCGTGCACCAGTCCGGCACATTCTGGATCGGCACCATGGGCAAGAAGGCCGAGCCGAAGGCGGGGGCGATCTACGCGCTCCATCGCGGCAAGATCTCGACGCTGTTTCCCGGCATCAGCATTCCCAATTCGATCTGCTTCTCGCCCGATGGCGCCACCGGCTATTTCACCGATACCCCGCGCGCCATGCTCTACGCCGTCCCGCTCAACCCCGCGACCGGCCTGCCGCGCGGCGAACCGGAGGTGCTGCTGCGCCACAGCGGCATCGGCGGCCTCGACGGCTCGGTGTGCGACGCCGATGGGCAGATCTGGAATGCCTGCTGGGGCGCGAGCCGCGTCGATGTCTACTCGCCGCAAGGCGAACGCCTGCGCTCGATCGGCGTGCCGGCGAAGCAGGCGAGTTGCCCGGCCTTCGTCGGCCCCGACCTGTCGCGCCTGCTCGTCACCTCGGCCTGGCAGGACATGGACGCGGCGGCACGCGCCGCCGATCCGCAAGCCGGCTGCACCTTCCTGCTCGAAGCATCCGCGCGCGGTCGCGCGGAGCCCGATGTCAAGCTCGCATAGGAGACCCCAAGCAACCGACCTCCGTTCTCGACGACACGAAGAAACAGTCTGACACCCAAGGGAGTGAAACATGCTGAAACTGAAGACGACATTCCTCGCGCTGGCGCTCGCCGGCGCTGCGACGATGGCCACGGGCCTGTCCGCCACCGCGCAGGACAAGGCAACCGTCGGCATTTCCATGCCGACCAAATCGTCGGCGCGCTGGATCGACGACGGCAACAACATGGTCAAGGTGCTGAAGGAGCGCGGCTACAACACCGACCTGCAATATGCCGAGGACGACATTCCGAACCAGCTCTCGCAGGTCGAGAACATGGTGACCAAGGGCGCCAAGGCGCTGGTGATCGCCGCGATCGACGGCACCACGCTGTCCGACGTGCTCAAGCAGGCGAAAGCAAAAGGCATCACCGTGATCGCCTATGACCGCCTGATCCGCGGAACGCCGAACGTCGACTATTACGCGACCTTCGACAATTTCCAGGTCGGCGTGCTCCAGGCGGAGTCGCTCGTGCAGGGCCTCGGCCTGAAGGACGGCAAGGGCCCCTTCAACATCGAGCTGTTCGGCGGCTCGCCCGACGACAACAACGCCTACTTCTTCTACAACGGTGCGATGAGCGTGCTGAAGCCGTACATCGACAGCGGCAAGCTCGTCGTCGTGTCCGGCCAGATGGGCATGGACAAGGTCGCGACCCTGCGCTGGGACGGCGCCACCGCCCAGGCCCGCATGGACAATCTGCTCAGCGCCTACTACGGCAACAAGAAGGTCAACGCCGTGCTGTCGCCCTATGATGGCCTCTCGATTGGCATCATCTCCTCGCTGAAGGGCGTCGGCTACGGCAGCGCCGACCAGCCGATGCCTGTTATCTCGGGCCAGGACGCCGAGGTGCCGTCGATCAAGGCCATGCTGCGCGGCGACCAGTACTCGACCATCTTCAAGGACACCCGCGACCTCGCCAAGGTGACCGCCGACATGGTCGACGCCGCGCTTGCCGGCAAGCAGGTGACGGTCAACGACAGCAAGACCTACGAGAACGGCGTCAAGACCGTGCCGTCCTATCTGCTCAAGCCGGTCGTGGTCTACAAGGACAATTGGGAGAAGACGCTGGTCGACAGCGGCTACTACAAGAAGTCGCAGTTCCAGTAAGAGTTGCTACTCCGTCATTCCGGGGCGATGCGCAGCATCGAACTCAGGTGCGCAATTGCGCACCTGAGAATCTCGAGGTTCCGGGTTCGCCCTTCGGGCGCCCCGGAACGACGGCGATTTAGGGACATGACACAATGACCGCCATGCTGGAGATGCAAAACGTCAGCAAGAGCTTTGCCGGTGTGCAGGCGCTGCGCGACGTCAATTTCTCGGTTCAGGCCGGGCAGATCCACGCCCTCGTCGGCGAGAACGGCGCCGGCAAGTCGACGCTGATGAAGGTGCTGAGCGGCGTCTATCCGGCGGGCAGCTACGAGGGCACTATCGTCTTCGAGGGTGAGGAACGCCGCTTCCGTGACATCAACGATTCCGAGGCGCTCGGCATCATCATCATCCATCAGGAGCTGGCGTTGATCCCCTTGATGTCGATCGCCGAAAACATCTTCCTGTCGCATCCGCCGTCGAAGTTCGGCGTGATCGACCGCGACGAGGTCTACCGGCGCACGCGCGAGCTGCTGGCGCAGGTCGGCCTGAGGGAATCGCCGGATACGCTGATCACAGATCTCGGCGTCGGCAAGCAGCAGCTGGTCGAGATCGCCAAGGCGCTCTCCAAGCGCGTGCGCATGCTGATCCTGGATGAGCCGACCGCGAGCCTCAACGAGGCCGACAGCGCTGCGCTGCTCGAACGCCTCATGGCCTTCCGCGAGCAGGGCATCGGATCGATCCTGATCTCGCACAAGCTCAACGAGGTCGCCAAGGTCGCCGACCACATCACCGTGCTGCGTGACGGCCGCACCGTCGACAGCATCGACTGCCGTGCCGAGCCGATCCAGGAAGACCGCATCATCCGCAGCATGGTCAACCGGGATATGGCGCACCGTTTCCCGGAGCGTAGCGTGACGATCGGCGAGCCCGTGCTCGATGTCGCGAACTGGTCGGTCTATCACCCCATCCATCCCGAGCGGCAGGTGATCAAGAACGTTAATTTCGGCGTCAGGCGCGGCGAGGTCGTCGGCATTGCCGGCCTGATGGGGGCGGGGCGCACCGAATTCGCCATGAGCCTGTTCGGCCGCTCCTGGGGCACCAATATCAGCGGCAGCATCAAGCTCGAAGGCCGCGAGATCGCGCTGCCGAGCGTTGCCGCGGCGATCGATGCCGGCCTTGCCTATGTTACCGAGGACCGCAAGCAGCTCGGCCTGATCCTTGCCGACGACGTCCGCAAGAACATCACGCTGGCGAGCCTCGACCAGGTCGCGCCGGGCAGGGTGATCGACGACATCGCCGAGCTGAAGGTCGCCAGCGACTACCGCAACCGCATGCGCATCCGCTGCTCCGACGTCTACCAGGAGACCGGCCAGCTCTCCGGCGGTAACCAGCAGAAGGTGGTGCTGTCGAAATGGCTGATGACCGATCCCAAGGTCCTGATCCTGGACGAGCCGACAAGGGGCATCGACGTCGGTGCCAAATACGAGATTTACTGTATCATCAACGAGCTGGCGGAAGCCGGCCGCGGCGTCGTGGTGATCTCCTCGGAGATGCCCGAGCTGCTCGGCATCTGCGACCGCATCTGCGTCATGAACGACGGCGCCTTCGTCGGTGAGTTCAAGGGCGCTGAAGCGACACAGGAAAAGATCATGCGCGCCATCATGCGCAACGAACGAAGCAACAGCGTGCCTGAGGCCGCGGAGATGGGAGGATCGCAGCCATGACCGACAAGACGGTTTCGCTGCCCGAGGAGCGCCGGCACGGCAGCTTCATCAAGAACAATCTGCGCAATTACGGCATGCTGATCTCTCTGATCGCGATCATGCTGTTTTTCCAGGTCATGACCGGCGGGACCCTGCTCCAGCCGCTCAACCTCACCAATCTGGTTCTCCAGAACAGCTACATCGTCATCATGGCGCTGGGTATGCTGCTGGTGATCGTCACCGGCCATATCGACCTCTCGGTCGGCTCGGTCGCGGGCTTCATCGGCGCCGTGGCCGCGCTTCTCATGGTGACCTACAAGGTCGACTACACGCTCGCCTTCATCGCCTGCCTCGCGCTCGGCGCCGCCATCGGCGCGGCGCAGGGCTATTGGGTGGCCTACTTCAAGATCCCGTCCTTCATCGTCACGCTGGCGGGCATGCTGGTGTTCAAGGGTCTTGCGCTTGCGGTGCTGCAGGGCCAGTCGCTCGGGCCGTTCCCGCCGACCTTCCAGAAGCTGTCGTCGGGCTTCATTCCGGAGCTGCTGCCCGAGGCCGGCACGCTGCATCCGACATCGATGCTGATCGGCGCCGTGCTCGCGCTCGGCCTCGTCTATGCCAGCGCCAAGGGGAGGTCGCGCGAGCAGTCGCACGGCATCGAGGTCGAGCCTTACGCGTTCTTCCTCGGCAAGAGCATTCTGCTCGCCTGCGCCGTGCTCTATTTCACCTACCTGATCGCCTCGCATCGCGGCCTGCCCAACGTGCTGGTGATCATGACTGCGCTGATCGCGCTCTACGGCTTCGTCACCCGCCGCACCGTGATCGGCCGGCAGATCTACGCGGTCGGCGGCAACGCCAAGGCGGCCAGCCTGTCGGGCATCAAGACCGAGCGGCTGACCTTCCTCACCTTCGTCAACATGGGCGTGCTCGCCGCGCTCGCCGGCCTCGTCTTCGCCGCGCGGCTGAACACCGCAACGCCCAAGGCCGGCCTCGGCTTCGAGCTCGACGTCATCGCCGCCTGCTTCATCGGCGGTGCCTCGGCCTATGGCGGCGTCGGGCGCGTCGGCGGCGCCGTGGTCGGCGCCATGATCATGGGCGTGATGAACAACGGCATGTCCATCCTCGGCATCGGTATCGACTACCAGCAGGTCATCAAGGGCCTGGTGCTGCTGGGAGCGGTGTGCATCGACGTGTATAACCAGCGAAGGTAGGCGTAAAATCACGTCGCGGAGGTGAGGCTCTGGCGCCGCCCGCGCCAGGCGGTTACAATTTTCGTCGATTTCGATCACGGCTTCGGCATCGCGACCGGGTCCGCTGCCTCGCGATGACCATGATTTGGGGGCTAGATTCGGGGGGCCGAGCAGGGCACGGGCAGGTCAGCACCAGTGGCGGCTCATATCCGCGAGATGACGGACGACGAATTTGAGGGGCGGCTTCGCATCCTCGTGCGGATCGTTTCCGTCTGCACCCTGGGGCTCTGCTCCTTTGCTGCAGGTTTGTTGATCGGGGCCTTTGTTCTGTTCTGATCAAGGCGATTCACGCCAAGCCTCGGAGAGAGAGGCGCCGGCGCGCCTTCTTGATCTAGATCAACTGGCAACGAGTTTCGCGCGAATTTCATGCGGTTGGCGCAAGTGATTACGGGGAACCTGAGTGGCGCGTACAGTGGGGTCATCGCCGGCTTCGGAGGTGATGCTGGTCTCGACGTTGCCGGCGTTGCAGCTGATCTACGACACTGCCCCGATCGGGCTGGCCTGTCTGTCACCGGACTGCCGCTATTTGCTGATCAACCAGCGTCTGACTGAAATCTGCGGCATATCCGTCGAAGGCCATCTTGGGCACACGGTCAGGGACTGCGTGCCGGCCCTGGCGGATTCCGTCGAGCAGATTGTGCGCTCGATCGTCGCGACGGGCGAGCCGGTGATCGGTATCGAGGTGGCGGGGCAGCGGGCCGATCAGGTCGAGGAGCGTTCCTGGGTCACCTATTGGCACCCGCTGCGAATGCCGGACGGCGAGATCGTCGCGGTCAACGTGGCGGCGGAGGAGATCACCGAACGCAAGCGCGCCGAGCGGGAGGTTCGCAGCGCCAGGGACGCCGCTGAGACCGCGCTTCGCCATCTACGCGATATCCAGGACACCCTGATCGAGGCGGAAAAGCTGGCTGCGCTCGGGCACATGGTCGCCGGTGTCGCGCACGAGATCAACACACCGCTGGGCAGCAGCCTGACGGTCGCCTCGACGCTCCAGCGCAAGGCCCAGCAGTTCGCCGCGGAGGTCGCGCGAGGCAATCTCAAGCGTTCGACATTGACGGGTTTTCTGGAGCTGGTGGGCGATGCCTCGGCGCAGCTGGTCAACAATCTCGGCCGCGCCGCCGAACGAGTGCAGTCCTTCAAGCAGGTGGCGGCCGATCAGACCCGGTCACACCGGCGCAGCTTCGATGCGGGTGAACTGACCGGCCAGGTTCTCTCCCAGTTCGAGCGGCAGCTGCGCACGCGCGACATCGCGCTTGGCCTGCGCTGCGAGCCAAAGTTGGCCATGGACAGCTATCCGGGTCCGTTCGGGCAGGTGCTCACCAATCTCGCCGTCAATGCGATGACGCATGCCTTCGCTGGCGGCGGAGGAGGGAAGATCGACGTCTCGCTGCGCGCGGCAGGCCACGGGCATATCGAGCTGCTGTTTGCCGACGACGGTTGCGGCATGGCGCCCGACGTGGAGCGGCGGGCCTTCGATCCTTTCTTCACCACACGCCGACATGACGGCGCGAGCGGCCTTGGCCTGCACATCGTGCACAGCATCGTCGTGGATCGATTGGGCGGACAACTCCGGCTCGAAAGCAAGCCCGGCGAGGGCACGCGGATTCAGCTGGTCCTGCCGAGAACGGCGCCCGATCGGCGATCCGGCGAGAGCTGATCGCGCCCCCGATCCGCGGCGTCCGGGTTACTGGGTCGTGAACAGCACCGTCGCGATCGCGACGGAGAGGCTTACCGCCGACGCGGTCGCGACCGTCGACAGCACCCCCATGCGCCGGAGCGCGATGGCGAAGGCGATGATGATGGGTGTCGCCGTCATCAGCCCGATCTGTGCATCGCTCATATCGTCACTCCCTGTGAACTCTGAGCCCTTCGTAGCGCGTTCCGGCCCGCCGGACGTTGCGTCGGCGCAAACAACGCGCTCCGGCGTTCTCCAGTTTGTCCTGCGACAAATTCCGAACTGGACGGGCGAGCTAAGCCTTTCCGGTGTCCTGATCCGGAAAGACGATGTCGACGGCGGAGTGCGAACAACAGGGAACCGGTTGGGGAATTCTGGAGGATCTCCCCGGCGATCCATGATCTGGGTGCTGATCTTCAGCGAGCTCGTGGCTTTCGGCCTGTTCCTCGGCGCCTTCGTCGTCGCCCGCGCGATCCACCCCGCACTGTTCGCGGCCGGGCAGGCGGCGCTCAATCTAGATCTCGCCGGCCTCAATACCGTCGTGCTGGTGACCAGCGGCTGGGTTGCGGCCCGGGCCACGAAAGCCGCGCGGGCCAGCGAGAGGCGGGCGTCGCGCCGCTGGCTTCTCGGCGCGATGGCGCTGGGAGGCCTCTTCATTGCGATCAAGCTCGCCGAATACGCCGAAGAGATCGGGCGCGGCGTCGGGCTCGAAACCAGCCCGTTCTTCACGCTCTACTTCCTCCTGACCGGCTTTCATCTGCTGCATGTCGGCCTCGGCATCATCATCCTCGCCGTGGTCTGCCGCCGAGCCGAGACAGTGGGCGTCGAGACGGGCGCCGCGTTCTGGCACATGGTCGATCTGGTCTGGATCGTCATGTTCCCGGTTCTCTATCTGGTGCGCTGATGAATCTGGATCGCCTCGACATCGCCTGGCTCGTGCTGATCGGCCTCGCGCTCGCAACGATCGCGCTGCCGCCGTTGATGCCGCGGCCGCTGCTCGGCAACGCCCTGTTGCTGGCCTTGGCCGCGCTCAAGGGCCGCCGGATCGCGCTCGACTTCATGGACCTTCGCGCTGCGCCCGCGCATTGGCGCGGTCTCGTCAGCGCCTGGATCCTGATCGTGCTCCTGCTCGCCTGGCTCGCCTCCGCCGTCGTCGGCCTGATCTGACGCGCTCATTGCGCCCTGACAAAGAACGGGGCGGGCCAAGCGGCAATAAATCGCCGCATCGCTATTTCGCAGAAACAACCGGAAAGGATTGGCAATGGCTGAACGCCTGACCAAGTCGGCCGCTCGAAACGTGTTCTACGGCGGCTCGGCCTTTTTCTTCGCCATCTTCATAGGGCTGACGGCGCACAGCCATTACTACATGGCCACGAGCTCGACCGACGCGACCACGCTGACCTCGTCGGTCGCCCGCGGCAAGCATGTCTGGGAGAAGAACTCCTGCATCAACTGCCACACGCTGCTGGGCGAGGGCGCCTATTTCGCGCCCGAGGTCGGCAACGTCTGGGATCGCTGGGGCGGCAAGGAGGATCCGGCCGGCGCGCGCGAGACGCTGAAGGCCTGGATGCAGGCGCAGCCCTCGGGCGCACCGGGCCGGCGGCAGATGCCGCAGTTCAACCTCACCGACCAGGAGCTCAACGATCTCGCCGACTTCCTGCAATGGACCTCGACGATCAAGCGCCAGGAATGGCCGCCGAACAAGGCGGGCTAGAGCACGCGACTTTCCTCTTTCAAGACTAGAGAGAACCGAGATGAAATACCAAACCCAGAAAGTCGCGATTCTGTATTTCTACGGCGCGCTGACGCTGTTCCTGGCCCAGGTCCTGTTCGGCCTGCTCGCCGGAACCATCTACGTCCTGCCCAACACGCTCTCGACCCTCCTGCCGTTCAACATCGTCAGGATGATCCATACCAACGCGTTGATCGTGTGGTCGCTGATCGGCTTCATGGGCGCGACCTATTTCCTGCTGCCCGAGGAAACCGAGACCGAGCTTTTCAGCCCGCTGCTCGCGAAGATCCAGTTCTGGATGTTCTTCGGCGCGGCGGGCGTCGCCGTGGTCGGCTATCTCTTCCACTATCATGAGGGCCGCGAATTCCTCGAGCAGCCCTTCATCATCAAGGTCGGCATCGTTGTCGTCTGCCTGATGTTCCTGTTCAACGTCACCATGACGGCGCTGAAGGGGCGCAAGACCACGGTCACCAACATTCTGCTGTTCGGCCTGTGGGGCGTTGCGATCTTCTTCCTGTTCGCCTTCTACAATCCGGCGAACCTCGCGGTCGACAAGATGTACTGGTGGTATGTCGTCCATCTCTGGGTCGAGGGCGTCTGGGAGCTGATCATGGCCTCCGTGCTCGCCTATCTCATGATCAAGCTCAACGGCATCGACCGCGAGGTGGTGGAGAAGTGGCTCTATGTCATCATTGGCCTGGCGCTGTTCTCCGGCATCCTCGGCACCGGCCATCACTTCTACTGGATCGGCGCGCCCGGCTACTGGCAGTGGATCGGCTCGCTGTTCTCCACGCTCGAGGTCGCGCCGTTCTTCACCATGGTGATCTTCACGGTGCAGATGACCTGGAAGGCCGGCCGCAAGCATCCGAACCGCGCCGCGCTGCTGTGGTCGGTCGGTTGCTCGGTGATGGCGTTCCTGGGGGCCGGCGTCTGGGGCTTCCTGCACACGCTGTCCTCGGTGAACTACTACACCCATGGCACCCAGGTCACCGCCGCGCACGGCCATCTCGCCTTCTTCGGCGCTTACGTGATGCTGAACCTGTCGGTGATGGCCTACGCGATCCCGCAGCTCAGGGGACGTGCGCCCTATAACCAGTGGCTCAGCATGGCGAGCTTCTGGATCATGTGCACGGCCATGATGACCATGACCTTCGCGCTGACCTTCGCCGGTGTGATCCAGGTCCATCTGCAGCGCATCCTCGGCCAGAGCTACATGGACGTGCAGGACCAGCTCGCCTTCTTCTACTGGATCCGGCTCGGTTCCGGCGTGTTCGTCGCGATCTCCGCGCTGATGTTCGTGTGGGCCGTGCTGGTGCCCGGCCGAGAGAAGACGGCGGCCATTCCGGCCGCGTTGCAACCGGCCGAGTAAACGCACATGGCGGCCGCGGTTCGCCGCGGCCGCCGTCTCAATGTGAATTGCGGAGAATGACCATGAAAGCTGCCCTCCACGCCGTCACTGCGCCGGCGCCGGCGCTGCCGCCTTATGTCGCCAGCGGCAATGAATGCGCGCTGTTCGGACACGCCTGGCGGCATCAGCTTCCGGTCCTGCTGAAGGGCCCGACCGGCTGCGGCAAGACCCGCTTCGTCGCGCATATGGCGGCACGGCTGGGCCTGCCGCTCCACACCGTCGCCTGCCACGACGATCTCACCGCGGCCGATCTCACCGGCCGCTATCTCTTGCGGGGCGGCGATACCGTGTGGGCCGACGGCCCGCTGACGCGCGCGGTGCGCGAGGGCGGCATCTGCTATCTCGACGAGGTCGTGGAGGCGCGCAAGGACGTCACCGTCGTGCTGCATCCCCTGACCGACGACCGCCGCATCCTGCCGCTGGAGCGCACCGGCGAAGAGCTCGCCGCGCCTGAGAGATTCATGCTCGTGGTCTCCTACAATCCCGGCTACCAGACGCTGCTGAAGGCGCTGAAGCCCTCGACGCGGCAACGCTTCGTCGCCATCGAGTTCGGTTTCTTAGCCCCAGAGCAGGAGATCGCGGTGGTCGCGGCCGAGAGCGGGCTGTCGCCGGATCGGGTGCGGCCGCTGGTTGCACTGGCCGGCCGGCTGCGCGCGCTCAAGGGCCACGATCTCGAGGAGGGCGTGTCGACCCGCCTCGTCGTCTATTGCGCCACGTTGATTGCCGCGGGCATGCCGACTGCCGATGCCGTGCTCGCCGGCATGATCGAGCCGCTGACCGACGATGCCGACGTCAAGGCGGCGCTGCTCGACGTCGCACGCGCCGTGATCGGGTGAGGCCGGTCCCATGCTCGACTTCCTCGAACTGGAGGAGACGGTTGGCCGTGCCTGGCACAAGATGGTCGGCGGCACCGCGAGCTATCCGGTTCACGCCGATCATGCGGTCTCGCTTGCCGAGATGAGAAGCAGGCTCGCGGTGATGTTCCGCGCGCTCGGCGGTGAGGCTGGCGTGCAGATCGCGAGCGCCGGCGCGCGCAAGTCCAACCATCGGCTCGGCTGGCGGCAACGCATCGGTCTCGGTGACGAGCGCCTCGAACAGCCGGGCCGCGACGCTGCAACCATCTTCCTGCCGGACAGCATCGCGATTTTCGCCGACCGCGAGCTCAATGCATGCCTCTATCGCTGGCTCGCGGCCTGGTTCGCGGTCGCGCCGATCGAGGCGATCGCCGAGACCGATCCGCTCCGGCGCGATCTGCTCGTGCTGCGCCGCGCCGCGGAAACGGCGGTTTTCGTGCTCGCGCAGTTTCCCGGGCTCGTCGCCGACTACGCCCAGCTCGCCGCGGCAACCGCCGAGGCCCGGCCGCGGCGCCCACTGCCGCGCATCGAGCAGGAGATCGAGCAGATCGTTCTCGCCCTGCTCGGTGCCGGACCTGCGCCCGCAGGACAATTGTGGCCGGCGATGATGGGAACGGCGCCGCTGCCGGACAAGGCGCCGCCGGGCTATCATCCGATCCTGCCGTGTCCGCTATGGGGCGATTGCTGGACGCGCGAGCTCACGCCCGCACATGCGGGTGAGGACGAGTGCGCTGCTGGTGCGGAGCCCGCCAGCGAGGACAATCGCAAGCGCTTCGCCGTGCGCGAGCGCGAGGACGGCGCCAACCGCCGCGATCCCTTCGTGCTCAACCGCTTCGAAAAAATCCTGGCGATGGCCGAGATGGTCAATGTCGATCGCCCCGCGGACGACAGCGAGGACGAGGACGCGCAGAAAGCGGCCGACGACCTGGAGGAGATCACGCTCAGCCGCCGCACGGGCAAGCCGGCGAGCCGGTTCAGGTTCGATCTCGACCTGCCGCCGGAGGCGCTCGATGCCTCGCGCCTGAACGCGGAGCTGACCTATCCCGAATGGGATTATCGCAGCAGCTCTTATCTGCCCGATCATTGCCGCGTGCTCGCAGCTCCGGCTTCGGAGACCGGAGAAAGCTGGACGCCTGACGAGACCATGCGCCGGCACATCCGCCAGGTGCGCCGTCGCTTCGAGGTCTTGCGGCCGCGCCATGAATTGATGCGGGCCCAGGCCCACGGGCACGACCTCGACCTCGACGCGCTGGTGCGCGCGAGGTGTGACCTTCGCGCCGGCAGCAGCGCTGGTCTCGATCGTGTCCACATGGCGATGCGCCCGCAAGGGCACGATCTCGCCGTCACGCTGCTGGTCGACGTCTCGCTCTCGACCGATGCCTGGGCCAATGGCTACCGCGTGCTCGACGTCGAGAAGGAGGCGCTGCTGGTGCTCGCCCACGGCCTCTCGGCCTGCGGCGATCACCACAGCATTATGACCTTCACCTCGCGCCGGCGGTCCTGGGTGCGGCTTGAAACGGTCAAGGCGTTCGGCGAGCCGATGAGCGGCGTGGTCGAGCGCCGCATCGGTGCGCTCAAGCCCGGCTATTACACGCGGATCGGCGCGGCGGTCCGCCACGCCTCCGCCGAGCTTGCGCGCCAGCCGCAGCGCAAGAAGCTGCTGCTCATCCTCACCGACGGCAAGCCGAACGACGTCGACCATTATGAGGGGCGCTTTGCGCTCGAAGACACCAGGAAGTCGGTGCAGGAGGCGCGCCGGCTCGGCATCGCGGTGTTCGGCGTGACGATCGACGCGGCGGCGCAATCCTATTTTCCGACGCTGTTCGGCCGCAGCGGCTATGCCATCGTCGGCAACATCAAGCGACTGCCCGCGGCGCTGCCGGCGATCTACCGGCAGGTGGCCCATTGAACCAGTCGAACCAAGTGCTCCCGAGTGAACTATTGCTCATCGCATGGGTATATGATCGAATGGGCAGATGGACCAAATCCGGTCGAAACCAGATCTCATCATCTTTGACTGCGACGGCGTGCTCGTCGACAGCGAGCTGCTGAGTTGCCGGTGCTTGTCCGAGGTGCTGGCGGAGTTCGATTTCGAGCTCAGCCTGGAGCAGGCGCTCGAGCTGTTTCTGGGCCGCAGCACGGCCGCGATCGGACAATATTATCGCGAGCGTGGACGAACACTACCCGATGAATTCCTGCCGCGCCTGAAGGCGCGCGTGCTTGAGACCTTTGCGAAGTCGCTCCAGCCAATCCCCGAGGTTGCCACCGTTCTATCCGCGCTGAAGGCACCGCGCTGCGTCGCCTCATCCAGCGATCTCGATCGTGTCTCGCTGTCGTTGGACGTGACTGGCCTCGCGTCGCATTTCGACGGCCGGCTCTATACCGCGCAAATGGTCAAGCACGGTAAACCCGCACCGGACCTCTTTCTCCACGCCGCCGAAATGATGCGCGCCGACCCCTCGCGCACGCTGGTGATCGAGGACAGCGTCAGCGGCGTGCAGGCGGGCAAGGCGGCCGGCATGACCGTCTGGGGATTTGTCGGCGGCGGCCATTATCGCAGCCGCGACGGCCGGGCTATATTGTCGGCCGCCGGGGCCGATCGGGTCTTCGCGCGCATGAGCGATTTCTGGGAGATGTGAGCCCGCATGGCCGCCGAGAACGACAAGTCGAGACTCGACGACGCCGCGCGTGCCGGCTGGCTCTATTTCATTGCCGGCCACACCCAGGACGAGATCGCAAAGATGCTCCAGGTCTCGCGCGCCTCGGCGCAGCGGCTGGTCTCGCTGTGCCTCGCCGAACGGCTGATCACCTTCCGGCTCGAACATCCCATCGCCGCCTGCATGGAGCTGGCGGCCCGTCTGAAGGAACGGTTCGACCTCGTTCATTGCGAGGTGGTGCCGGCCGATTCTGCCGCGCCGCAGGCAACTGCAGGCATTGCCGAGCGCTGCGCCAATCTGCTCGATTCCACGCTGCGCTCGGAGACGCCCGTCATCGTCGCGCTCGGCACGGGCAGGGCGGTGCGTGCCGCGGTCGAGCGCGTCACGCCGATCGACCGGCCCAATCACCAGATCGTCTCGCTGGTCGGCAACATCTCCGCCGACGGCTCGGCGAGCTTCTACGACACCGTCGGCCGGCTCGCCGATCGCACCGGCGCGCGGCACTATCCGATGCCGCTGCCCTTCCTGATGTCGTCGGAGGACGAGCGCAACAGGATGGTGCGCATCGAGCCGATCGCCAAGGTGAAGGCGGTCGCGGCCAGGGCCGATTTGCGCCTCGTCGGCATCGGCCAGATGGATCAGAAGGCGCAGGTGCACGTCGACGGCTTCGTCACCCGCGACGAATTGTTCGAGATGATGCGCCTGGGAGCGATCGGCGAGATCACCGGCTGGGCCTATGATGCGAAGGGCCGCGTGCTCAAGGCCGGCACCAACAAGCGCCTCACCAGCATCCCGCCCGAAGTGCCGGCAAAAACCACGACCATCGGCGCCGCCGTCGGGGCAGCCAAGGTGGCGGCGATCTCCGCGGCGTTGAGCGGGGGCCTGATCAACGGGCTGATCACGGACGAGGCGACGGCGAGGGCGATCCTGGAGCGGTAGGGGCGGAGCTGGCACGGCAGCGGGACTCCGCTCCCTCTCCCGCTTGCGGGAGAGGGCTGGGGAGAGGGTCTTTCCGCTGGCAAGACTCCCCAAGAGGAGCAAGCCCTCACCCGCATCGCATCTGTCGATGCGATGCGACCTCTCCCGCAAGCGGGAGAGGTGGAGCAAGCCGCGCCATCTGCTTCCATTCACTTCCACCCCTCCCGCACCGCAGCACTCATAAGTTGCTGGAACGCCCGCGCGCCTGCTTGACAAGCACCGTCCCTCCGTTGAACATACGCCCAACGCGTGGGCATATGCTCAAAAGCGCGAATTGAGGGAGGTCACCGTGAAACATGTCCTCGGCGCCGTCTGCGGCGCGTCTGTCCTGTTGGTCGTCCCCGCGATGGCCGAAACAACCCTGACCATCGCCACCGTCAACAATGGCGACATGATCCGCATGCAGGGGCTGACGGGTGAGTTCACCAAGAAGAACCCTGATATCGCCGTGAAATGGGTGACGCTGGAGGAGAACGTGCTGCGCCAGCGCGTCACCACCGACATCGCCACCAAGGGCGGCCAGTTCGACGTGCTCACCATCGGCACCTATGAGGTGCCGATCTGGGCCAAGAAGGGCTGGCTGGTGCCGCTGGCCAATCTCGGCGCCGATTACGACGTCGCCGACCTCCTGCCGAAGATCAAGGACGCGGTCTCCGCCGACGGCAAGCTCTACGCCGCGCCCTTCTACGGCGAGAGCTCGATGGTGATGTATCGCACCGACCTGTTCGAGAAGGCCGGCCTGAAGATGCCGGAAAAGCCGACCTGGGACTTCGTCATCGACGCCGCCAAAAAGCTGACCGACAAGAACGCCGGCACTTACGGCATTTGCCTGCGCGGCAAGGCGGGCTGGGGCGAGAACATGGCCTTCCTCTCGGCGATGGCCAATTCCTACGGCGCGCGCTGGTTCGACGAGAAATGGGAGCCGCAGTTCAACACGCCGGAATGGAAGACGACGCTCACGACCTACGTGAACCTGATGAAGGAAGCCGGCCCTCCCGGCGCGAGCTCCAACGGCTTCAACGAGAATCTGGCGCTGTTCAACGCCGGCAAATGCGCGATGTGGATCGACGCCACGGTCGCGGCGTCCTTTGTCACCAACCCGAAGGACTCCAAGGTCGCCGACAAGGTCGGCTTCGCGCTCGCGCCCAACACCGGGCTCGGCAAGAACGCCAACTGGCTGTGGGCCTGGAATCTCGCGATCCCCGCCGGCTCCAAGAAGACGGAAGCCGCCGAGAAGTTCATCGCCTGGGCAACCAGCAAGGACTACACCAAGCTGGTGGCGTCGAAGGAGGGCTGGGCCAACGTGCCGCCGGGCACGCGCACCTCGCTCTACCAGAACGATGAGTACCTGAAGGTCGCGCCGTTCGCCAAGCTGACGCTGGCCTCGATCGACGCCGCTGATCCCAACAAGCCGACAGTGAAGCCCGTTCCCTACGTCGGCGTGCAATACGCCGCGATCCCCGAATTCCAGGGCATCGGCACCCAGGTCGGCCAGCAGTTCTCGGCTGCGCTCGCGGGGTCGATGACGGTCGATGCCGCGCTCACCGCGGCGCAATCGGCAACCGAGCGCGAGATGAAGCGCGCCGGCTACATCAAGTGAACCCGAGCTCTCCCTCCTGAGCTCAAACTGGCGGCCATCCTCCAGCCCAGCCCCGGATGGATGGCCGCCTTCTTCCCGCCAACGGAGCGCGCGGATGGCAACCCGGCAGACGCAATTCCTCGCGAGGTCGCTGCTGACCCCGGCCGTCGGATTGCTGTTCATCTGGATGATCGTCCCGCTCGCGCTGACGCTCTATTTCTCGACGCTGCATTACAGCCTGCTCGATCCCGGCTCCGAGGCCTTTATTGGCCTGGAGAACTTTCGCTACTTCCTCACCGATCCCGCCTTTCTCGCCTCGCTCCAGAACACGCTGGTGCTGGTCGGCTCGGTGCTGGCGCTGACCATCCTGCTCGGCATTCCGCTGGCGCTGCTGCTCGACCAGCCCGTGATCGGGCGCAATTTCGTGCGGCTGATGGTGATTGCGCCGTTCTTCGTGATGCCGACTGTGAGCGCGCTGGTCTGGAAGAACCTCTTGATGCACCCGGTGTCCGGCCTGTTCGCCTGGCTCGCAAAACTGGTCGGACTGACGCCGGTCGACTGGTTCAACGACGTGCCGCTGTTCTCTGTGATCCTGATCGTGGCCTGGCAATGGTTGCCGTTCGCGACGCTGATCCTGCTCACCGCGCTGCAGTCGCTCGATGAAGAGCAGAAGGAGGCGGCCGAGATGGATGGCGCGAGTGCGGTCTCCACCTTCATCTACATCACGCTGCCGCACCTGGCGCGCCCCATCACGGTGGTGATCCTGATCGAGACCATCTTCCTGCTCACCGTGTTTGCAGAGATCTACGTCACCACGGGCGGTGGCCCGGGGCTGTCGACCACCAACATCGCCTTCCTGATCTATGCGCAGGCGCTGATCCAGTTCGACGTCGGCAGCGCCTCGGCCGGCGGTCTCGTCGCGGTGGTGATCGCCAACATCGTCGCCTTCTTCCTCGTCCGCATCGTCGGCCGCAACCTGGAGGCCTGAAGTCATGGCACGCATGGCGACGAGACAGCGGGTGGTCATATCGACGATCGGGGCCTGGCTGTTCGGCTTCCTGATCTTCTTCCCGATCCTGTGGATGGTGCTGGCGAGCTTCAAGACCGAGCTCGAGGCCTTCGCCATTCCGCCCTCGTTCCTGTTCTTCCACTGGACCCTGGAAAACTACGCGACCGTGCAGGAGCGCAGCGACTATTTCCACCACGCGATGAACTCGATCATCATCGCCGGCGGCTCGACGCTGATTGCGCTGCTGATCGCGATCCCAGCGGCCTGGTCGATGGCGTTCTCGCCGACCAAGCGCACCAAGGACATCCTGCTCTGGATGCTCTCGACCAAGATGATGCCGCCGGTCGGCGTGCTGGTGCCGATCTACCTGATCTTCAAGACGTTCGGCCTGCTCGATTCCCGCATCGGCCTCGTCTTCATCCTCTGCCTCGGCAATCTGCCGATCGTGATCTGGATGCTCTTCACCTATTTCAAGGAGATCCCGCGCGACATCCTCGAAGCCGCGCGCATGGACGGCGCCACGATCGGCCGCGAGCTGGTCTATGTGCTGACGCCGATGGCGATCCCGGGCCTCGCCTCGACCTTGCTGCTCAATCTGATCCTGGCCTGGAACGAGGCGTTCTGGACGCTGAACCTGTCTACCTCGAACGCCGCGCCGCTCACCACGTTCATTGCGTCCTATTCGAGCCCGGAAGGGCTGTTCTGGGCAAAACTGTCGGCGGCCTCGACGCTGGCAATCGCGCCTATTCTCGTCCTCGGTTGGTTCAGCCAGAAGCAGCTCGTGCGCGGGCTCACCTTTGGCGCGGTGAAGTAAGGGGGCTGCCATGGGTCAGATCACACTTCAGGGCGTGCAGAAATCCTTCGGCCCCGTGCACATCATCAAGGGCGCCGACCTCGACATCGCCGACGGCTCCTTCGTGGTGTTCGTCGGTCCCTCCGGCTGCGGCAAGACCACGCTGCTGCGGCTGATCGCGGGGCTCGAGGACGTCAGCGGCGGCAAGATCCTGATCGACGGCAAGAACGTCGTCGACACGCCCCCGGCCAAGCGCGGGCTGTCGATGGTGTTCCAGTCCTACGCGCTCTATCCGCATATGAGCGTGCGCGGCAATATCGGCTTCGGCCTGAAGATGGCGGGCCTTGCCAAGGACGAGATCAACCGCAAGGTCGAGGCCGCCGCCGCGACGCTGAACCTTTCGCCTTATCTCGACCGCAAGCCGCGCGAGCTCTCCGGCGGCCAGCGCCAGCGCGTCGCGATCGGGCGCGCCATCGTCCGCGAGCCCAAGGCGTTCCTGTTCGACGAGCCGCTCTCCAACCTCGATGCAGCCTTGCGCGTGCAGATGCGCATCGAGGTGACGCGGCTGCAGAAGCAGCTCGGCACCACTGCGATCTACGTCACCCACGACCAGGTCGAGGCCATGACCATGGCCGACAAGATCGTCGTGCTCAACGGCGGCAAGATCGAGCAATATGGCTCGCCGCTGGAGCTTTACGAGCGGCCGGCCAATCTCTTCGTCGCCGGCTTCATCGGCTCGCCCAAGATGAATTTCGTCACCGGTGAGCTCGCCTTGCAGAAGGGGGCGGCGACGATTGGTGTACGGCCGGAACATCTGAAGATCGAGCGCGACGGCGGAGGCGGCTGGCAGGGAACGATCGCGGTCGCCGAGCATCTCGGCAGCGACACCTTCCTTTATGTCGATGCCGGGCCACTCGGCATGCTGACCGCGCGCTACATTGGCGAATTGAGCCTGCATGCCGGCGACCGCGTCTCGCTGGTGCCGGACCCCCAGCGCATTCACCGCTTCGACGACGGCGGCAATGCCCTTCGAGGCTAACAAGAAACGGCAAGACAACGGCAAGAAACGGAAAGACCACCATGTACCTGGAAAAATTCAGATTGAACGGGAAGACCGCGTTCATCACCGGCGGCGGGCAGGGCATCGGCCTTGGCTGCGCCGAGGCGCTGGCCGAGGCCGGCGCCCGGGTCATCATCGGCGACCGCGACAGCAAGATCGCCGACAGCGCCAAAGCCGGCCTGAAGGCGAAGGGTTTTGACGTCGAGACCGCGATCATGGACGTCACCGACACGAGGCGCGTGGCGGAGGTCGCGAACGACCTCGTTGCCCGCCACGGCCAGGTCGACATCCTCGTCAACAATGCCGGCATCGCCCGCAGCGAGACGCCGGCGGAGACCGTCACCGACGAGCACTGGCTCAACGTCATCGACGTCAACCTCAACGGCACCTTCTGGTGCTGCCGCGAATTCGGCAAGCACATGCTGAAGGCGAAAAGCGGCGCCATCGTCAATGTCGGCTCAATGTCGGGCTTCATCGTCAACAAGCCGCAGGAGCAGTGCTTCTACAACGCCTCCAAGGCCGCCGTGCACCACCTGACCAAGTCGCTGGCCGCCGAATGGGGCGCGCGCGGCATTCGCGTCAATGCGGTGGCGCCGACCTATATCGAGACCCCACTGAACGCCTTCGTGAAGAGCAATCCGAAGATGTACGACGCCTGGATCGGCGGAACCCCGATGGCGCGGATGGGGCAGGTCGAGGAGATCGCCTCCGTCGTGCTGTTCCTGTCGTCGGAGGCCGCGAGCCTGATGACCGGCAGCATCGTGCTGGTGGATGGCGGCTACACTTGCTGGTAGGCTTATCGTCAAAATTGACGGAAAGCGACCGGGAGCGACAATGCCGCGAGCGTATATCGGCGTCGACGTGGGGACCACGAGCACGCGGGCAGGGGTGTTTGACGAGGCCGGCACCTTGCTCGCCACCGCCCGGCATCCGATCAGGATCTGGCACGAGGCCGGCGACATCGTCGAGCAGTCTTCCGAGGACATCTGGGACGCCTGCGTCAAATCGGTGCGCGCGGCCATGGCGGAAGCGGCGATTGCGCCCGACAGCATCGGCGGCATCGGTTTTGACGCCACCTGTTCCCTCGTGGTGCTTGATCCGCAGGGCGAG
Organism: Bradyrhizobium huanghuaihaiense; assembly: GCF_007830635.1. Classification (GTDB taxonomy): domain Bacteria; phylum Pseudomonadota; class Alphaproteobacteria; order Rhizobiales; family Xanthobacteraceae; genus Bradyrhizobium; species Bradyrhizobium huanghuaihaiense. The sequence continues at coordinate 601,218 of NZ_VLLA01000002.1, forward strand.
CCGCTCACCGTCAGCGCCTCCGGCTATAAGCAGCGCAACGTCATCGTCTGGATGGACCATCGCGCCACGGCCGAAGCGCGGCTGATCAACGAGACCGAGGACGCCGTGCTGCGCTATGTCGGCGGCTCGATCTCGCCGGAGATGGAGATGCCGAAGCTCTTGTGGCTGAAGCGGCATCTGCGCGCGAGTTTTGACGCCGCAGGTCACTTCTTCGATCTGGCGGACTATCTGACCTGGCGCGCGACCGGTTCGCTGCAGCGTTCGACCTGCACCGTCACCTGCAAGTGGAACTATCTCGCCCATGATGGCGGCGGCTGGAGCGCGCCGTTCTTCAAGCGCATCGGTCTGTCGGACTTCGTCGCCGAAAAATACGCCCGCATCGGCACCGACATCGTTGCGCCCGGCACCCGCCTCGGCGCAGGTCTCACGCCGGCAGCCGCAGCCGAGCTCGGCCTGCCGCCGGGCACGCCTGTCGGCGCCTCCCTGATCGACGCCCATGCCGGCGGCATCGGCGCGATCGGCGGCCGCGACGGGGCGGGCGGCGCGAGCGATGTCAGCGACCGGCTCGCCTACATCATGGGAACGTCGGCCTGCATCATGGCGACGACGAAAGAGCCGTGCTTCGTGCCGGGCGTGTGGGGGCCTTATTATTCCGGCATGGTGCCGGAGTTCTGGCTCAACGAAGGCGGCCAGTCGGCCGCGGGCGCGGCGATCGACCATCTGCTCAAGTCGCATCCAGGCCATACTGATGCGAGCGCGGCGGCGCGCAGCGAGGGCCTCGACCTCATCGAATTCCTCGAGCGCCGCATCATCGCACGCGCCGGCGATGCCAGCCGCGCCGCTCTGCTTGCCCGCGATGTCCATGTACTGCCCGAATTCATCGGCAACCGCTCGCCCTATGCCGATCCCGACACGCGCGCGGTGATCGCCGGTCTCGATCTCGACACCGACATCGCCTCGATGGAGCGGCTGTTCGTCGCCGGCCTCTGCGGGCTCGCCTATGGTCTTGCCGAGGTGATCGAGGCCTTTGCCGCGCATGGCGTGCGCTCCAGCATCATGATCATGGGCGGCGGCGCCAGCCGCAGCCCGCTGGTGCGCCAGATCATGGCCGACACCACCGGCCTCACCGTTGCACTTCCGCAAACGAAGGAGCCGGTGCTGCTGGGCGCCGCGATGCTCGGGGCGGTGGCCGGCGGCGCCTACGCCTCGATCGGCGAGACCATGGCCAAGATGTCGGCGCTCGGGCGCAAGAGCGAGCCGACCGCGCCCGACATGGCCGCATTTCACACGCGCAAGCGCGAGGTCTACAAGCTGCTCCGCGAGGTCGATCGCGGCAGCCGTGCCGCGATGGCCGGCATCGCCAGAGGTTGAAGAGACATGCTGATTGCTAGCGGCGATGCGCTGATCGATTTCGTGCCGATGCGGAACACGGAGGGACGCGAGGCGGTGATGCCCGCGGTCGGCGGCTCCTGCCTCAACGTCGCGATCGGCATGGCGCGGCTGGGCGCGCCGACCGGCTTCGTCGGCGGCATCTCGACCGACCTGTTCGGGCGGATGATCGCAGACCACGCAACCGCCTCGAACGTGATGCTCGATCTCGCCACCCGCAGCGACCGCCAGACCACGCTCGCCTTCGTCCGCATCGTCGCGGGCGAGTCGCACTATGCCTTCTATGACGCCGAGACCGCGACGCGGAGCTGGACCTACCGGCGCGGGAGCATTCCTTTCGATACGGTCGAGGCCGTCCATGTCGGCTCGACCACGCTCGTCAACGACCAGGGCGCCGCCGAGACGAAGGCGCTGATCGCGGATGCCCGCGCATCCTCCACGATCTCCTTCGATCCGAACTGCCGGCCCAACCTCGTCAACGACAAGCCGGCCTATCTCGCGCGCATGGCCGAGTTCGGCGCCTCTGCCGATCTCATCAAGATGTCGGACGTCGATTTCGCCTATCTCTTCGGCGAGGAGTCCTACCAGCAGCGGGCGAGCGCGCTGCTGGGGCAGGGCACTAGCCTCGTCGTCATCACCCGCGGCAACAACGGCGCCATCGCCTGGCATGCGGCCGCAGGGCAGATCGAAGTGCAGGCACCAAAGGTCGAGGTCGCCGACACCATCGGCGCGGGCGACAGCTTTCAGGCCGCGCTGCTGTTCGCCCTGCACAAGCAGGGGCGCCTTGTCCGCGAGCGGCTCAAGGACATCAGCACTGAGGAGCTCCGCCGCACCCTGTCCTTTGCCGCCAACTGCGCCGGCCTGACCTGCACCCGCCCGGGCGCCGATCCGCCCTGGAGCCACGAGGTCACCTGGAGCCTGTAGCCGTCACAACGCCGCGACGACCTTCTCGGCGCATTTCAGGAAGGTGCGGATCAGCGGGCTGTGCGAATCCCGCCGCCAGCAGACCGCGATGTCGAGGGAGTCCGTGGCATCGCGCAGCGGCCTGAACACGATGCCGCGCGGCGCGCCGAGCTGCGCGCAGGCGGGCAGGATCGCGAGGCCTTCGTCGGCGAGAACCAGGCTCATCGCCGAATGCACCGTCTCAACCCGGCTCGCGATCGGCATCACCACCTGGTGCCGGCGCAGCAGGGGGACCACGGCGGACGATGCGGGGCCATGGTCCGGATGTGGCAGCGCGATCAGCGGACGGCCGTGCAACCGGGCCATCGGCACGGAGCTGAGGCGCGCGAGCGGCGAGTTGGTCGGCATCGCCAGCATGAAGCGCTGCGCACCGATCCGCGCCACCTGGATCTCGGGATGGTTGATGGCCGGCATGCACAGCGCGACTGTGACGGTGCGATCGAGCACCCGGGCCTCGCGCGTCGAGGCGCTGAGCTCGGCGAAGTCGAGGTCGACACCGGGCACCGAGCGGCGCAGCTCGGGGATCAGCCGCGGCAGGATCGCATTGGCCAGCACGAACATGTAGCCGACTGAGAGCCGCCCGCGCCGGCCCGAGGCAACCGCGCGCGCGGCCTCGATGCCGTCGGCCGCCAGCGCCAGCGCTTCGCTGGCGCGCACCAGCAGCGCCTGGCCCGCCTCGGTCAGGTCCATGCCGCGGGTGCCGCGGCGGAACAGCGGTGCGCCGACCTCGGCCTCCAGCTTGCGGATCTGCACCGAGAGCGGCGGTTGCGCCATCCGCAGCCGTTCGGCGGCCTTGCCGACGCTGCGCGCCTCGGCCACGGCGACGAAATAGCGGAGCCGGCGGAGATCCATTGGCATACCGAAAACGTATGGGTTGGCGACCAAAATCGTATTGGACGGCGAGTTAACAAAACTGTCATTCTCGTTGTCAATGCCTGCCAACGGCGGCGGGCTTTCGGAGCGTGATGTGACGATGAACGGCGATCCCTGTCTGCTGTCCGCAACCGACCTGCGCGGCCTCGTCGCCGCCAGGAAGATTTCGCCGGTCGAGATCGTCAGCGCCGTGCTCGCCCGCGCCGAGGCGCTCCAGCCCGAATTGAACTGCTTCATCACGCTGTGCGGCGACGAGGCGATGGCGCAGGCCCGCGCCGCCGAGCGCAAGGTGATGGCGGGCGAGGCGCTCGGCCTGCTCCATGGCATCCCCGTCACCGTCAAGGACATCGTCAACACCAGGGGCGTCAAGACCACCTTCGGCGCCGTTCCCTACAAGGACAATGTGCCGACCGAGGATGCCGTCGCGGTGGCGCGGCTGCGAGCTGAGGGCGCGATCCTGATCGGCAAGACCACGACGCCGGAATTCGGCAGCAAGTGCCTGACGGATTCCCCGCTGTTCGGCCGCACCCGCAATGCCTGGGATGCCTGCCGCTCCTCCGGCGGCTCCAGCGGCGGCGCGGCGGTGGCGGTGGCGAGCGGCATCGCGCCGCTGGCGATCGCGACCGACGGCGGCGGCTCGACCCGGATTCCCGCCGCCTGCAACGGCGTGGTCGGCCTGAAGCAGAGCAACGGCGTGATCCCGCACAGCCAGGCGCTCGACGTCTTCGGCAACCAGACCTATGTCACGCCGACCACCCGCACCGTCGCCGACACCGCGCTGATGATGCAGGCGATGGCGGGCGAAGACGCTTGCGATCCGTGGTCGATCGGTCTCCCCGTGCCCGATTTCGTCGGCACCGCCGCTCCGCGCGGCGACCTGCACGGGCAGAGGATTTTGTATTGCCTGACGCCGCCGGGCCGCCCCGTCTCCGCCGAGGTCGCCGCCAATTTCAAGGCGAGCCTCGACCGGCTGGCCGGGCTCGGCGCCGAGCTCGAGGAATTCTCCGGCGAAGGCTTCGACATCGAGCCGATCTGGCGCGCCATCAACCACACCGTCTGGCGCACGCGCTTTGCCAAGCTCGCCGCCGAGCACGGGGACGAGCTGAGCGAGGCCTTCCTCAAGCAGCTCGCGCTCGCCACCGAGGTCAGCGGCGTCGACTATCAGGAGGCGATGTTCGCGCGCACCGCGCTGTTCCGCCGCGTGCAATCCCTGCTTGCGCGGGGGCACTTTCTGGCGATGCCGACCCTCACGCGCACCGCGTTGCCGATCAAGCAGGACCTGTTCGGCAGCATCGAGATCGACGGGGCGCATTTCGACAGCGTCCGGCCAAACTGGTTCCCCTGGACCATGCCGTTCAACATGACCGGCCATCCCGCCGTCAGCCTTCCCTCAGGCTTTGCCCGCGACGGCCTGCCGGTCGGGCTTCAGCTGGTCGGCCGCTTCCGGGCTGATGCGGAATTGCTGCGGGTCAGCGCGCTGTTCGAGGCCTCGAGCGGCCTTCTGTCCCGTTGGCCGGAATAAGGACAGCCTATGGAGACCGCATTGTTCAAGGGTGTGCTGGTTCGCTGTCGTTCCCGTCATCCTGAGGTGCGAGCCGCGCGGCGCGCCGCGCCGTGCAGCGAGCCTCGAAGGATGAACGGCCGAGATGCAGCCGGGCCGTCGCCCTTCGAGGCTTGCCCTGCGGCGCGATGCGCCGAAGGGCGCGCACCTCCAGCGACAACGGCTTCGCCGTTGCGCGGGGGTGACGGTGATAGAGTGACGGTGCGCTCGCAAAGCCCTTGCCTCCGCCGCCCGGACATGTTGATCGTGCCGCGGATGAGCCCTGAAACCGACCGCACATGAGCGTCTTTGTCCTCCGACGTCTGTTGACCCTGCTGGCGACGCTGGTCGGCGCGTCGCTGATCATTTTCCTGGTGCTGGACGCGCTGCCGGGCAATGCCGCGCAGATGCTGATGGGCGCCGACGCCTCGCCGGACGCGGTGCGCGCGCTCACCGCCAAGCTCGGGCTCGACCAGCCGCTGGCGATCCGCTACCTGCAATGGATCAAGGGCCTCCTCATTGGCGATCTCGGCAATTCCTATGTCTATGGCACGCCGGTCGCCGGCCTGATCGCGGAGCGGCTGGTGCTGACGATTCCGCTCGCGATCATGTCGATGGCGATCACGGTGACGCTGGCGCTCTCGGCCGGCATCTACACCGCCGCCAACCACAACAAGCTCGGCGACGTCGGCGTGATGTCGCTGACGCAAGTGGGCATCGCGCTGCCGAATTTCTGGTTCGCGATCCTTCTCGTTCTCTTGTTTGCAGTACGGCTGCAATGGCTTTCGGCGGGCGGCTTCGCCGGCTGGGAGGACGGCGTCTGGCCAGGCGTCAAGTCGCTGCTCCTCCCGGCAGTCTCTCTGGCGGTGGTCCAGGCCGCGATCCTCGCCCGCGTCACGCGCTCGGCGGTCCTGGAAGTGCTGCGCGAGGACTTCGTCCGCACCGCCCGTGCGAAGGGGCTCGGCAAGCGCGAGGTGCTGTGGAGCCACGTGCTGCGCAACGCCATGATCCCCGTGATGACGGTGATGGGGTTGCAATTCGCCAACCTGCTCGCCGGCACCATCGTGATCGAGAACGTGTTCTACCTGCCGGGCCTCGGCCGGCTGATCTTTCAGTCGATCGCCAACCGCGACCTGATCGTGGTGCGCAATTGCGTGATGCTGCTCGCGACCATGGTCGTCATCGTCAATTTCGTCGTCGACGTGCTCTACGCGCTGATCGATCCCCGTATCAAGGTGCACGACCTGTGACCGCGCCCGTGACCACTTCCATTGACGCACCCGTCGCGACGCGCCGTCTGCCGGCCAAGACCTTCTGGGGCCGCGCGCTGCGCCATCGCAGTTTTGTCCTCGGCGGCTCCCTCAGCCTGCTCGTTCTCGTCTCGGCGCTGCTGTCGCTGGTGTGGACGCCGTGGTCGCCTTACGAGATCGACATCGCCTCGAAGCTGCGGCCGCCCTCGGCCGCGCACTGGCTCGGCACTGATTCCTTCGGCCGCGACATCGTCTCGCTGCTGCTCGCCGGCGCGCGTTCCACCATTGCGGTCGGCATCATCGCGGTCAGCATCGGTCTCACTTTCGGCGTCTGCCTCGGCCTGATCGCCTCCGCCAAGCGCGGCTGGACCGAAGAGATCATCATGCGTTTCTCCGATTTCACCTTCGCCTTTCCGGCCGTGCTCTCGGCGATCATGCTCGCCGCGGTGGTCGGCCCCGGCATGGTGACCTCGATCGTCGCGATCGGCATCTTCCAGATCCCGACCTTGACCCGGCTGACGCGCGGCTCGGCCAACGCGATCTGGGCGCGCGAATTCGTGCTGGCCGCGCGGGCCTCGGGCAAGGGCAAATTCCGCATCACCATCGAGCACGTGCTGCCCAACATCCTGTCGATCCTGATCGTGCAGCTCACCATCCAGTTCGCGCTCGCCATTCTCGCGGAGGCCGCGCTGTCCTATCTCGGCCTCGGCACGCAGCCGCCGCAGCCGTCCTGGGGGCGAATGCTGAACGATGCCCAGACGCTGCTGTTCCTGTCGCCGATGCTCGCGGTCTATCCGGGCGCGGCGATCGCAATCGCCGTGCTCGGCCTCAATCTCCTCGGCGACGGGCTGCGCGATCTGCTCGATCCCCGGCTGGCGCGGGAGCGATGACGATGGCGGAGCGCTCCACCATGCCGCTGATCGAGGTCGACAATCTCGGCGTCCGTCTCAACACCAGCCGCGGGCCCGCACAGGCCGTGCGCGGCGTCAGCTTCTCCCTCAAGCGCGGCGAGACGCTCGGGCTCGTCGGCGAGTCCGGCTGCGGCAAGTCGGTCACCGCGATGTCGCTGATGGGCCTGCTGCCGGACAGCGCACGCGTCACCGGCAGCATCAGGCTCGACGGCAACGAGCTCGCCGGGCTTGCGGATGCGGACTACTGCCGCCTGCGCGGCAACCGCATCAGCATGATCTTCCAGGAGCCGATGACCGCGCTCAATCCGATGCACACGATCGGCAACCAGGTCGCCGAGCCGCTGCGGCGTCACAAGAAATATTCGGCGGGGCAGGCGCGACAAGAAGCGATCGCCTTGCTCGATCGCGTCGGGCTGCCCGATCCGGCGCGTCGGATCGATGCCTATCCGCACCAGTTTTCGGGCGGCCAGCGCCAGCGCATCACCATCGCGATGGCGCTTGCCTGCGAGCCCGACCTGTTGATCGCGGACGAGCCGACCACCGCGCTCGACGTCACCATCCAGGGCCAGATCCTCGACCTCATCGCCGATCTCGTCGAGGAGCGCGGCATGTCGATGATCCTGATCTCGCACGATCTCGGCGTCATCGCCGAGAACGTCCAGCGCATGATGGTGATGTATGGCGGCACCGTGGTCGAGAGCGGGCCGACCGATGAGGTGTTCCGCCGCATGGGTCATCCCTACACCCAGGGCCTGTTCCGCGCGCGGCCGAAGCTCGGCGCGCGCAAGGGGACGCGGCTGAAGACGATCTCGGGCACGGTGCCGGAGCTCGCCGATCTTCCGGCCGGCTGCACCTTCTCGGAACGATGCCCGCTCGTGATCGATGCGTGCCGCGCCGCGCTGCCGCCGATGGCGGACGTCGGACCCGGACATGGCGTGCGCTGCATCCGAACGGACGTCTCTATGGCTGCGAATGTCGGAGCGCTGTCCGCATGAGCACCGCGCCTCTTCTCGATGTGAAGGATCTCGAGCAGCGCTACACGCTGCCGCGCGAGAGCCTGTTCCGTCCGCCCGGACAGGTGCGCGCGCTCAACGGCGTCAGCGTGCAGGTCCAGGCCGGCAAGAGCCTCGGCATCGTCGGCGAATCCGGCTCCGGCAAGTCCACGTTTGCGCGGGTGGTGATGGCGCTGGAGCGGCCGACCTCGGGGCAGGTCGCGCTGCTCGGCCGCGATCTCAATCGCATTCCGCCAGACGAACTGCGGCGCGCCCGGCGCGATTTCCAGATGGTGTTCCAGGACCCCTATGGTTCGCTCGATCCGCGCCAGATCATCGCGCGCATCGTCGCCGAGCCGCTCACCGTGCTGGAAGGTGCCGACCGCACCACCTTCCGCGACCGCGTCGCCGCCGTGCTGAAGCAAGTCGGCTTGCGCGAAGCCGACATGGACAAATATCCGCACGAGTTCTCCGGCGGCCAGCGCCAGCGCATCGCGATCGCGCGCGCGCTGATCACCCAGCCGAAGCTGATCGTCGCCGACGAGCCGGTCTCCGCGCTCGACGTCTCCGTGCAGGCCCAGGTGCTCAACCTGATGCAGGACCTCCAGGAGCAGTTCGGCCTCAGCTACATCCTGATCAGCCACGACCTCGCCGTGGTCGACTATCTCTGCGACGAGGTCGCGGTGATGTATCTCGGCCGCATCGTCGAGCAGGGGCGCCCCGAAGATCTGTTCGAGCATTGTGCCCATCCCTATACGCGGGCGCTGCTGGATGCCGTGCCACGGGCGCGCGCCGGGGGCGGCCGGCGCCGGCGCGGAGCCCAGGCGATCGCTTCGCAATCGGCGGCCGCGACCGGATGTCCCTATGTCGCGCGCTGTGCACTCGCCGACCAGCATTGCCGCGAGGCCCTGCCTGAGCTACGCAGGGTGGGCGAGGGGCACCTTGCCGCCTGTCACAAGGCGGAGTCTGTGATGGCGTTGCCGCAGGCCGCCATGGAAGGTTAGTGTCCGGAGCAGGATTGGCATAGGCTCACGAAGACAGCAGGCCGGGGAGTTACGAGATGTTCAGGAAACTATCCATCGTCGCATTTGCCGCCGCGCTCGCCGCGGCGCCTTTGCCTGTACTGGCGCAGAGCAAGAAGGACAGCGTCGTCATGGCGATGACGCTGGAGCCGCCGGGGCTCGATCCGACCAATGCCGCTGCGGCCGCGATCGCCGAGGTCACGCTCTACAACATCTACGAGACGCTCACCAAGATCAACGAGGACGGCTCCGTCTCGCCGCTGCTGGCGGAGAGCTGGACCGCGTCGCCCGACCTGAAGACCTACACCTTCAAGCTGCGCAAGAGCGTCAAATTCCACAATGGCGAGCCGTTCGATTCCGCGGCGGTGAAGTTCTCGTTCGACCGCAACGCCGCTGCGACCAGCACCAACAAGGACAAGAGCCTGTACCAGGCGTTCGAGAAGGTCGAGACGCCCGACGCCGACACCGTCGTGATCACGGTGAAGTATTCCGAGCCGAACCTGCCGTTCCTTCTCGGACAGGCGAGCGGCTCGATCGTCGAGCCGAAGAGCGCAGCCACCAACGTCACGCAGCCGGTCGGGACCGGGCCTTACCAGTTAGGGGCCTGGGCCAAGGGCTCCTCGATCACGCTCAACAAATGGGCGGACTATCGCAACGCCTCGGCGATCAAGCTGTCGAAGGTGACGATCCGCTTCATCTCCGATCCGGCCGCCCAGGCCGCGGCGCTGCTCTCGAACGATGTGGACGCATTTCCGCGCATTGCGACCCGCGTCGTTGCCCAATTCAAGTCTGATCCGCGCTTCACGGTGCTGATCGGCGGCTCCAGGGCCAAGACCATCGTCGCGATCAACGAGCGCAAGAAGCCGCTCGACGACGTCCGCGTTCGCCGTGCCATCCTCGCTGCGATCGACCGCAAGGCATTGATCGATGGTGCCGTCGAGGGTTACGGCACGCCGATCGGCAGCTTCTACACGCCGGGATCGCTCGGTTACGTCGACACCACCGGCATCAACCCCTACGACCCCGAGAAGGCCAAGAAGCTTCTGGCCGAGGCCGGCGTTACCACGCCGCTCGAGCTGTCGCTGAAGCTGCCGCCGCCGCCCTATGCGCGGCAGGGCGGCGAGATCGTCGCGGCCCAGCTCGCCAAGGTCGGCATCGTCGCCAAGATCGAGAACGTCGAATGGGCGCAGTGGCTGTCGCAGGTGTTCGCGCCGAACAGCCCGCATAATTTCGATCTCACCATCGTGAGCCATGTCGAGCCGTTCGACCTCGTCAAGATCACCGAGCCGGACTACTATCTCGGTTACAACAACGAGGCGTTCAACGCGCTCTACAAGCAAATCGTGTCGACGCCGGATGAAGCCGCCCGCGCAAAACTGCTCGGCGACGCCCAGCGCATGCTGGCCACCGACGCCGTCTCCGCCTACCTGTTCCAGCCCCAATGGCCGACTGTCACCAACAAGAAGCTGAAGGGCGTCTGGAAGGAAGTCCCGCAGTTCGAGAACGATTTCTCGACCTGGTATTGGGAGTAGGGGGCGACGACAGCGCGGTGCCCATTGCTGTGCCCTCGCCCGTCGTGGGCAGAGCTATGCATATGGATTTCACGAAGATTGCCCGCGGGCTTGCTCCGCCTCTCCCGCTTGCGGGAGAGGCCGACGCGCTCGCAGAGCGCGGCGGGTGAGGGCTCTCGCCACGCAGAGACGCCCTCCACAATTCAACAATCCCACCGCGGAGACACCCCCACCCCAGCCCTCCCCCGCAAGCGGGAGAGGGAGCCCAGCGCCGATGGCGCAGCATCGTGCACGCCATATGCGATTCCCCTGCCGTCGTGGGGGAGGGCTATCGCGGATGGCGTTGGTGGCGGCCTGAGCAAGCGCCTCGTCCTTCGAGACGATCGCCCCCGCGGTCTCTTCAGGATGCGGCTAAGCAGCATTGGCCCCGTTTGAAATTGCCGCCACGCACTCCGCCCTCATCCTGAGGGCCCGCCATCGGCGGGCGTCTCGAAGGCTGCGTTGTAGGCGTGCTATCCGCAACTCTTCTCTTCATGCGGATGCGCGCCTGTATCCCAATTCCCACACTTGCCGGCAAAAGAGATCCGTTTGTCGCTTTTCGAACAGACGGAAAAAGCCTGCTTCGTTCCAATTCCCCAGCGATCGAAAAAAGTCATCGGTGGGGCAAACGAAATGGAACGTTCCCTGTTAGTTGAGATGGCGCGCGATGAATATGTCGAGCGTTGCAAGCAACGGGCCTTCGATCATCTGGACCGAGGCGATCTCAAGAACGCGGTCGCCTCGTTTGTCGGCAATATGAACGCGCGTCCCGATTGCGAACTGCCGTTCCACCTGGCAGCGCTTGGCGCTTTGCTGCTGACGGCGAACGATGCGTTCGGCTGGAAAATGCTGATTGAAGGATTGAGGTGATGATCCGATAAACGCGGGCGTAGGGAGACTTGGGGATGGCTCACTACCGGGCTTATCTTTTGGATCAGCACCGCCACGTTATAAGCGTAGCGAAATTGCAGTGTGCCGACGAGCAGGAAGCACGAGAACGTGCTGCGCAACTGGTTGATGTCAACGACGTCGAGCTCTGGCAACTCGATCGCCGGATTGCGGTCTTTGAGGCCCCCGCAAGCCGAACCTCGCAGGCCGCGGGAAAGGAAAAGCCGCAGCGCCCTAAAGACAAATGAGGCGTGCGTGTCAGTGCACGAATCCCGCGAGTTGAATTCGCGGAGACAACCGCTGATCCGGCGGCGCCGCGCCGTCCGCGGGTTTTTCCGGCCAGATGCTTCCGGTCCCTGTCGGGAACTTGCGTGACCAATCATCGCTGCGCGCTGGCCGCTTGATTTAGATCAAGCACGAGACAACGAAATGCCAAATGCATGCGCTGGTGCCGTCGCCGTTGGCGCGGGCATCACGCGCGGAACCCAGCGGATCGATGGCGCCTCATCATCAGGAGGTGGCTCATGGTTCGCTATGGTCTGATTGGTTTCGCGGCAGCTATCCTCGTCGCTGCCAGTCTGGTGCCCGATGACGCGTTTGCTCGCCGTGGCGGAGGTGGCGGCATGCGCGCTGGAGGAGGAGGATTTCATGGCGGCGGCATGCGCGCCGGTGGCTTTCACGGCGGTGGCATGCGGGCTGCCCACGTCGGGGGCGGCGCCGTTCATGCCGGTCGCGGCTATCGCGTGGCCGGAGGAGCTCGGCCGGCGCATCCGATAGCGGGCCGCCCGATTGCAGGTCGGCCCGGCTATCCGGGACGCCCGATCGCGGGCCGCCCGGGCTACGGCGGCGGCTACTACCGCCCGGGCTTGGGCTATGGCGCTGCCGCGGTGGGCGCCGCCGCTGCCTACGGAGCCTACGGGTACTACAACAACAACTACAACAGCGGCTGCTACTACGACACCTACGGCAGCTACGTCTGTCCGGGTCAAAATCAGTATCAGTATCAATATTGAGAAGACCAAGTGAGCGCGGACGGCGGTGATCGAGGGCCGCCGCCTGCTCCCAGCTTTCTCGCCGCCGATTGATCCGGATACGAGGCGAACCCTTTGGGGCAGCTTTTGTCGCGGCAGCCGATCCCCGCGGGCTCAGGATGGGCACGAGCGATACATCGCCTGCAGCGGGTTTCCGCGAAGGAATATGGTTCGGGGCGTCAAGCCGCCGCGATGGGCGATCCAGCGCCGCACCGGTGCAGGATACATGAGATACATCATGCGCGTGGCGCCGGCGTTCGTGACAGCCCGTCCGCGCGGACCAATATCCCATGCGGCGTGGAACGCCAGCTCGGCCCGCGAGGTCACGCAGATCCTTTCGGAGGGCAGGGTCGCCAGGACAATGGTGCAGGCCGATGCGCAGAAGCCATCGATGATGACTCTCTGGCCCGAGGCGCGCAGCCGTTCATACTTGTATATGTACTTCCCGATCGATCCGCCTCGATCGTCCGTGATCCGTATGGCGGCATCGCCCGAGCGCGATCCGGCGACCATGAGTGCTGCGATGACGAGCCCCACCCAACGTTTCATCCCAGGCCCCCGCGCGTTGCCTGGTCAATCCTGTTGAATCAGGCTTCGCCGGGCTTGATCCAGATCAATCAACTCGAAAACACGCCGACATCGGCGGGAGATTGCCGAGCTGGCGGTTGACCACGTGGAATGGCGCGCGGATGGCCTCTCGATTGGTGCGACCGAACACAGCTGGCGTCTCCTTAGGAAACGCGATCAAGTTTTGGTCGCTGCGGCAACCTCACGCCCGCGAGGCGATTTGTCAGGGAGGTTGTCCCAATTAGGCTCGCGTCCTCGACTTGATGTCGTCGAACCAAAGTATCTAGATTCAAATTCGGGAGTGTTGATTTGCCGGATTGCGGCTCTCGCGGGGAATAAGCAATGAAGGAAATGCAGGCCCAGCTAGAACTGCTCCGCGCGCAAATCGCCGATTGCGAGCGACTTCAGAAAACTGCCAAGAACCAAATCAAGCGCGACACTTTCACGAGATTGCTCGCTCGCTACAGGGCCATCGCTGTGGAGTTGGAGCGAGCAATAGCAGGAATGCCACCGGCTCGCAGTACTCTCCTGGGCCGCAAAACCAAAGAACCCCGTCCGAAAGAAGAGTAAGGCCCACCTGAGTTGGCAGCCTTTTCGTGCTCTTCATCCAAGTGACTTGATCCAAGTGACTTGTTCGCCTGGTGTGAAGTCGATGTCTCCGGATCGTCCGTTCGTGGACGACTCGATCCAGCAGATCGAGGACGCGATCGTCGCGGTTGAGGCCGGTCGCTCGAGCTTTCCGGATATACCCGCAGATGCTGGCTCCGAGTTTGCCGGAGCTTCAAAGTCCGATTTGCTCTCTCTCGACACATGACGCCGCGGCCTCGTGTTGCTCGCGATGGCTGCGTTGAACGTCACTGGATTGCATCAGTTGCGCTCGAACGATTTGAAGTCGTAACGAATTCGAATCACTTCCGGAAAGTGAAAATTAGTTCTGCGCCATAATCATAATGACTCCGCCGCAAAAAAAGAAAATAAGGTGGAAAAAACAAAAAATAGCTGGGAGGAGTGAATGGATACTGCGGGTCGCCTGCGCGCGATGGCATCGCTGTGCCGTCAGACAGCCGCGCATCATCCTGATCGAAGTTGGAAGCTGCTCGCCGAAGCTGAGTACTGGGAGCACTTGGCCAACGATACGCCGCTCGATGATTTCGAACTTTGCCAAGTTGGATCACCGCCTCATGGAGAGCGCAGTGTCACGCAACCGGCCGCGGCCATCGCAGGGGGAGTGCAAGACAAAATAGTTTGTTAGCTTCTATGTGCCTAACTGGACGCGTGCCCGATTACCGCCGATTGCGGCACGTTGGAATGGGAATGCCGGCCCCGGCTGTTACCCCATCCTGCGGCTGGGGCCGTTTTGAACTTTCAAACTCCAACTACAACCATGTTGAGAGGCTGCGTTGTAGCGCTATTTGGAATGGGCATCTTTTCTCAGCGTGGTCGAGCGCTGTTCCGTGGCCGCAATACTGATGCCGCTGTTGAGGCTATGCGGGAGATCAGCCGAGGCTAGGGGCCCTTCGGGCTCTACCCGTGCGCCTCGTTGATCAGGCAGCGCCCTGCCAGGGACGGCTACTTCTTCAACAGTATTCCCATGCTCCGCGCCATTCGTCGCACCGACCCGGCGTGACGGCCCAATTCGGCGGCTATCTTCGATGTGCCAACTCCCTGCCGGGCGAGCCTGATCAATCGGCGGACTTCCTGCTCGGCCCATTGCTTTGGCTTCGGTGCTTTCATGGCGGTGCTCGACGGCACCAGTTAACCGGCAGGGTGACAGGCCGACACTTGGGAAATTTACGGGTGGTGTTTGCTCCCGATCGACATCCGACGCCTGCCAGCCGCCACGAGGCACGCGGCTGCGCCGCTTGCTCGCGCGCCTCTAACCTTGATGGTATTCTGATGACCCATCGCTAAACTGCGTGGGTTGCTCCCGTTGAAGTCCAGCCGCACGTCAGCGCCGCCGAGCACGTCGATCCAAACGCTTTTCGCGCCGGTATTGCCTCCCGCAGGAAGAACGAGGACAACGCCCGGACTTCGGAATAATGGCATTATACCCCTGTGTTGCCCGACGTGTCAAAGCGGCGTGTGGCTATCTGCGTAAGCCGTTGATTGTGTTATCGCCAGCTACTGTGCATGGGGTTGTTTTCGCGTTTTTGTTTGATGGGGATGACCCGGCTACGCCGCTGCCGGCAGATCCGGATCGGCAATCGCCCCGGCAACACGCACGCGCACGCGCAGCGCATTGCCGGGCAGATACGCGATCGGCATGTCCTCGACGTCGACCGTCTTGAGGCTGTCGCGCGCGGCTCCGGCCTGAACGGCGCGGTCGGCCGCGATGTCGCGCGCGGCTGCGATGGCATCCTCGCGGCTGAGGTCGCGGAACACCTGGTCGGCTTCGCCCGAGACCTGCGCGATCGCGGCGCCGACCGCGTTGGCGCAGTCGCCATGCGGCACGCGGACGATCTCGGAGATGCCGGGCAGGCGATCGGGCACCAGGAAGGCGCCGCCGCCGACCGCGAGCAGCGGCACGTCGCCGGCCTCGGTCTTCATGCGGTCGATGTCCTCCTCCAGCTTGCGCCAGGCATCACGCAGCGCGGCCTCGATCAGGCGCTTCGGCAAGTTCGCGACGCGCGAGCGGTCGCCGATGTCGATCAGGCCGGCGGCCACCGCAATGTCGGTGGCGGTGAGGCGCGAGCCGCCGAACACCAGCGCGTCCGATGTCAGGCGATAGCCGACGCTGAGCGGGCCGACGCGGACCGGGTCTTCGTCGACATGGCTGCCGCCGCCGAGCCCGATCGAGAGCAGATCGGGCATACGGAACAGCGTGCGCACGCCGCCGACCTCGACGACGGCATTGGCTTCGCGCGGAAAGCCGTGACGCAGCTGGCCGATGTCGCTGGTGGTGCCGCCGACGTCGACGACCATGGCATCGTCGAGACCGGACAGATGCGCGGCGCCGCGCATGGAGTTGGTGGCACCGGAGGCAAAGCTCATCACCGGGAACGCGGTGGCGATCTCGGCCTGCATGACGGTGCCGTCGTTCTGGGTCAGGAACAGCGGCGCATCGATGCCGCTGTCGGCGATCGCCTTGCGGAAGGCCGCGACCGTGGTGACGGCGAGATCGTGCAGCGAGGCGTTGAGCAGCGCGGCATTCTCGCGCTCGAGCAGGCCGATGCGGCCGAGATCGTGCGACAGTGTCACCGCGACGTCGGGGCAGATGTCGGCGAGGATCTCACGCGCCGTGGTCTCGCAGGAGGGATCGAGCGGGGAGAAGCTCGAGCACACCGCGACCGAGCGCAGGCCCGCGTCCTTGATCTTTCGCGCGGCGTTCTTGAGGCCGGCGGTATCGAGCGGCATGAACGGGCGGCCGTCGTAATCGTGGCCGCCCTCCAGCATGAAGATCTCGCCGTTGACGAGAGAGGCGAGGTCCGTCGGCCAGTCGCAGAACGGCGGCAGCGAGGCGCTCGCCGGCATGCCGATGCGGATCGCACCGATCTTCTGCACGTGGCGGCGCTGCACCACCGCGTTGATGAAGTGCGTGGTGCCGATCACGACCGCATCGACCTTCACCGCGGCAGCCGGCTCGGCGCGCAGCGCCTTCAGCGCGTCGAGGATGCCCGAGGTCACGTCGGCCGTGGTCGGCCGCTTGACGGAATGGACGACCTTCTCGTCGACGATCAGCACGGCGTCCGTGTTGGTGCCGCCGACATCGATGCCAATACGCTTCATGGGATCTTAAGCTCCGGCCGCCGCGGGCGAGAAGAGGGAACGGAAATCGAGGTCGTAGCCGAAGGCGCGCGGGCCGACGAATTCGAGACCGCGCGGGCTCGTCAGCACCGGCGGCGCCGGCAGGGCGACCACGGTGACGCGCTGGCCGTAGCGAATGGTCTCGGTACCGATGCCGTGGCCGTTGACGCTGTCGAGCACGCAGATCAGATCGGGCGAGGTCGCGATCGCTTCCTCGTCGCGCCAGGCGACGATCCATTCGTTCTGGAACGAGAGCTTGAGCTTGGTACCGCGATCGGCATCGCTGCCGTCGACCATCGCGGTGCCTCGCAGGAAGCCCTCGGTGGTGCGCCGGGCGACGTCCACGATCTTGCCGGTGAACAGTTTTTGGCCGCCTTCGGTCGCAAGCAGCGCGGCGATCGGATCCTCGTGACGACGGTTCGCCTCCTGCACGGCGCGGCCGATGCGGATCGCCTTGGTGGTGGTGAAGTGGATGCCCCAGTCCTTGACCTCGCGCCCGGTGCGCGGGGCCTTGCTGGTCGAGGCGATCGAGCCCATCTCGACGCAGATCTTGCGGCTTGCCCGCTCCATCCACTTCCAGCTCGGCACCTTGGTGACCACGGCTTCGATGCCGCGGGGATCGTAGAGCGTGCAGGGATAGGGACGTAAGTCCCCGATCGCGACCGAGGTCATCTGCGCTTCGGGGAAAGCGCGGCCCATGCAGTCGGCATCGACCACGGGAATGCCGAGATGCGCGGCCGCCATCAGCGCCTGCACGCCGTTGCCGCCGCCGATCTCGACCGACATCACGGCGCGGAACTTGATGCCGTTGATCTCCTCCTGCATGCGCACGGCGCGCGCGATGTTGCGGCTGTCGGCAAGGCGCTCCTGCCCGACCAGCGGCGCGCCCATGTTGGAGACCACCGCGACCCAGTCCGCGTCGTCGAGGTCGAGCGGCGACATCAATTGCACGCGATGGCCTTCGGCATAGAGCCGGCGCAGATTGAGCAGGCCGAGATAGGGGCTGCCGCCGCCGCCGGTGCCGAGGATCCAGGCGCCGACCGCGAGCGCCTCGATCTCCTCGAGGCTGATCGTCTTCAGTTCCACCTTGCTCACGACACCAGCTCCTCGACGATGCGGGCCGCCGCGGCAATGCCGAGGATGACGGGGCCTGGATAGGCTTTGCGCACGCGCGCCTTGTTGGCGCTGGTGTAGCTGATGCAGTCCATCACCACGAGATCGGGCTCGAGGTCGGCCATGGTGTGTGCAGCCTCGTCGACGACAGCCTCACTGGAGCCGGGGCGCAGCGTGATGCCGACCACCTCGACGCCGTCGCGCTGCCATTTCTTGTCGATCAGCGCGGTCTGCTCGGGCAGCGGCGAGAACACGCCGAGCCGTCCCTTCGGCAGCACGGCCTCGACGAGATTATGCAGGATGGCCGAGGGCAGGATGACGAGCCCGTCGGCCGCGAGGTTGGGGAATTTTCCGGTGCACGCCATCAGCGTGACGCCGACACCTTCGTGCTTGAAGCGCGTGATCTGCTGGCTCGCGCGCCGTTCGACTTCCTTCTTGCTGATGGTGACGCCGTCGCCGTTCGGCAGCAGCGTGAACAGCGTGTCGTAGCCGTCCATTGGCGGGATGGCGTCGATCTCGGCGCGGCTCATGCCGTCGAGCGCGCCGCGCAGCTCGATCTGGATGCCCGGCGACAGCACGGCTGCGATCTCGGCAGCGACGGTCGGGCGCGGACTCTGGCCGATCACGACCACTCCGATGCGCTGATGCTTCAATGGCATGTTCATGGGGCTAGTCCTTCAAGACGACGAGATCGGCCGGCGTCCATTCGAGTGTGACGCCGTTGCCGGGAACGAACAGGCGGCTCGTGCCTGCATTGGGTTGTTGCACGAGAACGCGATGTCCACCCTCTAGCGTGACGCGGTAGAGCACGGCGCCGCCGAGGAAGTTGGTGTTCTCGACGATGCCATGCGCGGAGATGCCGGCTGGGGCGGCGCCGTCACCGCGCGGGATGAGGCGAATCTTTTCCGGGCGCAGCGCGACCGAGAGCACGCCGGTGCCCTGCGCCTCGGTCGGCGGCAGCGCCAGGATCAGGCCCTTGCCGGCATCGAGCGCCGAGGCAACCGTGCTGGTCGTGGTGCGCTCGCCGCGGAAGATGTTGGTGTCGCCGATGAAGTCGGCGACGAAGCGCGTCGTCGGCTGGTTGTAGATCTCGGTCGGCGTGCCGACCTGTTCGACCCGGCCGCCGTTCATCACGGCGATGCGGTCGGACATCGCGAGCGCCTCTTCCTGGTCGTGGGTGACGAAGACGAGGGTCAGGCCAAGCTTCTTCTGCAACTGCTTGAGCTCGAACTGCATCTGCTGGCGCAGCTTCTTGTCGAGCGCTCCTAACGGCTCGTCGCAGAGCAGGACGCGCGGGGCGATGACAATGGCCCGCGCGAGCGCGACGCGCTGCTGCTGGCCGCCGGAGAGCTGGGCGGGGCGGCGATCTTCCAGTCCGGACAGCTCGACCATGGCGAGGGCCGCCTTCACCTTGGCCGCGATGGTCGCCTTGTCGAGCCCGCGCATGCGCAGGCCGAAGGCGATGTTCTCGGCGACGGTGCGATGCGGGAACAGCGCGTAGTTCTGGAACACCATGCCCATGTCGCGCTTGTGCGCGGGCACGTGGGTGATGTCGGCGCCGTCGACGCGGATCGCACCCGAGCTCGGTGTCTCGAAGCCGGCGATCATGCGCAGCGTCGTGGTCTTGCCGCAGCCGGAGGGGCCGAGCAGGGAGAAGAACTCGCCTTGCCGGATGTCCATCGCGACCGCGTCCACGGCGCGGACGCCGCCGTCATAGACCTTGCTGACGCCGGCGATCTCGATCGATGCGCTCATGCGCGGAAGATCCGGTTGACGCGCTGGTCGATCTCGTCTTTGCGCTCGTTGTACCACTTCCAGTCGACCTGGATCAGCTTCGAGACTTTTTCCGGCGTGGTGAGCAGCTTGGCGTCGTACTTGGCGTCGAGCTTCACCTTCTTGTTGGCCGGCGAGTACCACACGGTCTCGGCGAGGCGCTTCTGCACCTCGGGGCGGAGCATGTAGTTCACATAGGCGTTGGCGAGCTCCTTCATCTTGCTGCCGGGCGTGATGGTCAGGACCTGCTCGAGCGACAGCACGCCTTCGCTCGGCGAGACGAAATCGGTCGGCTGGTTCTGCCCGTCATAGCGGTAGATGCCGGAGTCGTGGATGACGCAGAGGCCGACTTCGCCCGACAGCAGCATCTTTTCCATCGCGCCGGTGAAATCGACGATCTTGATCGGCTTCAGCTTCTCCAGCGCCGTGTAGGCTGCGTCGAGATCGGTCTGGCCCTTGCCGAACAGCGTGCCGCACATCATCAGGAAGGCCTGGCCGAGGCTGTTGACGGGAATGACATAGCCGCCGCGGACGCCGTTGTATTTCGCGTCCCACAGCTCCTTCCAGGAGGTGATGTTGCCATAGCCCTTGTCGGTGCGCATGCCGAGGCCGATGGCGCTGGTGAAGATCGAGACGCCGACGATCTTGTCGCTGACGGCGTAGGGATAGACGTCGGCGAGATTCGGCACGAGCTTCGCGTCGATCTTCGGCTCGACCAGGCCCATTTCGGCGGCCGCCCACTGCTCGTTGGAATTGGTGTGCATCACGTCGTAGATCGGCGCGGAGCGCGAGCTCGCCTGGAGTTTTGGCAGATAGGGGAAGGCGGAATCGATCTGGAGCTTGCACTTGAATTCGTTCTCGAAGGCGGGGCCGATCTCGGCCTTCATGATCTCGCCCCACTTGCCGCCCCAGCCGGTGATGCGCAGCGTCGGATCGTCGGCGCGCGCGACGTAAGGCGCGGCGATGGTGCCGATGCCGAGTGAGGCGCTTGCGGTCAGAAAGCGGCGGCGGCTGAGCGGTCCCAAAGCTTTCATCATGTCTCGAATCCCTGAGGTTACAATGAGCGGTTACAATTTGACGTAGGAGCGCAGGCCGACCGTGCGGTCGAGCCCGATGACGACGACAAAGGCGAGCACGATCGAGACCACCGAGGCGGCGCCGATGGTGCCGTCCAGATCGAACTTCAGATAATTGAACAGCGTGACCGGCAGCGTCTCGTTGCCCGGGGAGACCAGGAACAGCGACACCGGGAACTGGTCGAAGGAGACGATGAAGGCGAAGATCGCACCCGCAAGCACGCCCGGCTTGATCAGCGGCAGCGTCACCTCGAAGAACGTGCGCAACGGACTGGCGCCGAGATTGCGCGCGGCCTCCTCCAGGCGCGTGTCGAAATTATGCAGCACGGCGAGCGTGGTGCGCACGACATAAGGCAGCGTCACCAGCGTGTGGCCGGCGACGAGGCCCCAGGTCGGACGTCCCACATCGAGCAGCACATAGGTCTGGAACAGCGCCAGGCCGGTGAGGATCGCCGGCAGCATCAAGGGCGAGAGCATGGTGGCAACGATCAGCCGCGTGCCCGGCAGATTGCCGCGCGCGAGCGCAAGCGCCGCGGAGGCGCCGAGGATCGTCGCGGACAGCGTGGTGAGCACGGCGACTTCGAGGCTGAACCACAGCGCATGCATGAAGTCGCGCGAAGCGAAGAATTTTTCGAACCAGCGCAGCGACACGCCGACGGGCGGAAACTGGATGAACGGTGTCGGGTTCAACGCGAACACCACGACGATTGCGATCGGCGCCAGCAGGAAGACCAGGATGGCGATGTTGATCGCAAGATAGAGGTAGCGGCCGTAGTGCCTGATAGGCCCGGGCGTCCGCACGGATGCCGCCTGCTGCGCCGCCGGGAGCGATGCGCTATTCGAGGCCGCGGTTTGCATCATTGCCTCACTGCAGTTCACGCTGGCCGGAGACGAGGCCGAGCGCGCGGTTATAGGCGATGACGAGCATGAGCGAGATCACGAGCAGCACGATGCCAAGCGCGGCGGCGAAGCCGACGTTGAAGTTCGCCGAGATCTGCTGGTAGATCAGGATCGGCAGCGTCATGATCTGGAAGCCGCCGAGCAGGATCGGCGTGACATAGGCGCTGATCGCGAGCGCGAATACCAGCAGCGAGCCGGCGAGGATGCCGGGCAGGCTGAGCGGCAACGTCACCTCGAGGAAGGCGCGCAAGGGGCTGGCGCCGAGATTTTCCGCAGCCTGCTCCAGCCGCTCGTCGATCCGGCCGATGACGCCGGTCAGCGTCAGCACCATGAAGGGCACGTAGATGTGGACGAGGCCGACCACGATGCCGGTCTCGGTGTACATCAGCTTGAGCGGCTGAGCGATGAGGCCGAGCGACATCAGGGTCTGGTTGACCACGCCCTTGTCGGAGAGCAGCGTCATCCAGGCGAAGGTGCGCACCACGATGCCGGTCAGCATCGGCGCCAACACCGCCATCAGCAGCAGCGCGTGACCGGCACGGCTCTTGATGCGCGCCATCCAGTGCGCCAGCGGATAGCCGATGAGGAGCGCGACCAGCGTGGTGACCAGCCCGATCCGGATCGTGGTCCAGATCACCTCGAGATAATAGGGATCGCCGACCATGCGGGCGTAGTGACGCGCGGTGAAGGCGACCTTCGGCATCACCACGGGATTGCCGGTGAGCACGCTCATCAGCGCCATCAGCCCGATCGGCAGGAAGAAGAACAAGGCAAACAGCAGCGCGCTCGGCAGGATGAAGAGCGCAAGGCCGTTGGGACGGGTGGTTGCGGTGCTGCTCATCGCGTCCCCGTCTGGATGCGCGCGGTGTCCTGATCGAGCGGATCGCCGGTCAGTCGTCGCAGCTTCGCGGCCATCGCCGCCAGCTCGCGGCGGACGTTGGCGCGTTCGGCGGCGGTGGTCGCCTGCACGGAATAGGACACTGCGATGCCGATCATCTCGCCGGTCTCGCCGCTCTTGAGCGCAAAGCCTTGCGAGCCGACGCCCTCGATGGATTCATCGGCCGCCTCCGACACGCCGGTGCGGCGAATCTCGTCGAGGCGCGTGATCAACTGCTTGAAATTCTGCGGCGAGTTGCGCGGCAGCTTTGGATAGGTCGCGGGCACGCGTGCGCGGATGTCGTCGTCGGAGAGGCGCGCCAGCATGGCGCGGCCGTTCGAGGTCGCGAGCGCCGGCGTGCGCTGGCCGGGTGGATTGACGACGCGCAGGGGATTGGAGCCCGGCACGATCCGGAGCACGACCTGCTCATAGCCGTCGAGCACGGCGATGTAGCCGGTGTGGCCCGTGCGCGCACAGACCTCGCGCAACTCGCGCTCGGCCATGCTGATGAGATCGTCATGGGCACGGTGCAGCCGACCGAGCTCGAAGGTGAGCAGGCCGGGCCGGTAGCGGCGGGTGTGCGGGTCCTGCTCGAGCAGGCCGCAATCGCGCAAGGAGCGCAGCAGCCGCGAGGTCGAGCTCTTCGGCTTGCCCGTCAGCGCCATCACATCCGCGAACGACAGATCCGGCCGCGCGCTGGAAAAGCAGCGGAGGATCTCGATCGCGTTGGTGAGAGCGCTCATGAAGGCTGGTCCAAGGCAGTTCCAAATTTCGGAACCTTGTCCCAAATTCTAAGCCTGGCGCGGAAACGGGCAAGCGGAAATTTCCGGCAGGCTGGCGCCCGATTGCGCAGATGCGGCGGAAGGTCGCTTGCAGAGGTTCGAAGCGACGCATCGCAGTCGTGCGATGCGTCGCTTCTTCGTCAGGCCGCTTCGGCGGCGACGTTGCCAATCCAGTCGCGGGCGAGCGTCACGTCGGCCTGCGACAATTGATGGCCCGCCGGCAGGACCTTGTGCGTCACGCTGGCGCCGGCTTGCGACAGCAGCGCGGCGAGCTGCGCCGAGTTGCTCGCCGGCACGATCGGATCAGCCTGCCCGGACAGCAGCAGGACAGGTTTGCCGCCGAGCTCCGCTTTGGGCGAATCCGACAACGGCACCATGGCGCGCAGCAGGATCGCGCCTGCAAGCGCGTCCGGCTTCAGCAGCAACAGCGCGGCTGCGATGTTGGCGCCGTTGGAGAAGCCGACCGCGACAGGCGCGGCGATGCCGTAGCGTTGCCGCGCTTCCGTAACGAAGTCGCCGAGCTCGCGTGCACGCCGTCGCACGTCCTCCTCGTCGAATACACCCTCGGCGAGGCGGCGGAAGAAGCGCGGCATGCCGTGCTCGAGCACGCGGCCGCGGGGCGAGAGCAGGGCCGAGCCCGGCGAGATCATCTTGCCAAGGCCGAGGAGATCGTTCTCGTCACCGCCGGTGCCGTGCAGCAGCAGCAGAGGAGGGGAGCCCGCGCTGGTCGCGGGCTCGAAGCGATGGATGAATGCACTCTCGGTCACGACACGCTCTCCTCCAGGCTCGGCAGCACGTCCTCGATCTGCTTGCGATGCTGCTCGAGGAAGCCGGGCAGCTTCAGGTCACGTCCCAGCGTCGCGACGGGTTCGTCGACGGCGAAGCCGGGGATATCGGTTGCGATCTCGAACAGCACGCCGCCGGGCTCGCGGAAGTAGATCGACCGGAAGTAGTTTCGGTCGCGCTGCTCGGTCGGGTGCAGGCCGTGATTGCTCACGAGCTTTTGTGCCATCTGGCCCTGCTCGGCATCGTCAGCCGCGCGGAAGGCGATGTGATGCACCGAGCCGCCGCCCTGGTGCCCACGTAAAAAGCCCTTGGCCTCATAGATGTCGACGACGCTGCCTTCGACATCGCCCGCGGCCTTGAAGCGGATCACGGAGCCTTCGCGGCCGGTCTCCTTGAAGCCGAACACGTCGGTGAGGACGGCGGCCGTCTTCGCCGCGCTGTCGAGCAGCAGCGTCACGCCGTGGAAACCGCGGATCGCGTGTTCGGCCGGCACGTCGCCATTGCTCCAGCCGGGCTCGTTCTCCGCACCCGGCACGCCAACCAGCGCGAGCGCCATCCCATCGGGATCGGTGAAGGGCAGCACGGATTCGCCAAAGCGCTTCTCCAGCGCCTCGTAGGCGATGCCCTTTTCGGTGAAGCGCTGGGTCCAGTAGCCGAGCGAACGCTGCGGCACGCGGAAGGCGGTCTGATGGGTTTCGCCGACGCCGCGGCGGCCGGCCGGCACGCCGGCCCAGGGGAAGAAGGTCAGGATGGTGCCGGGGCGGCCGGTCTCGTCGCCATAATAGAAGTGATAGGTGCCGGGATCGTCAAAATTGACCGTCTTCTTGACGAAGCGCAGGCCGAGATCCCGGGTGTAGAAGCCGAAATTCCTGATGGGGTCGCCGGCGATCGCGGTCACATGGTGCAGTCCAGACATTGTCGTCCTCCTGAAATCGGGGAGCGGTCTTGCTCTGGGCGGAAATATCGTTCCGCTTTGGATTGGAGACAATCCATGCAAATATGACGGCTATGTCTACGATTTGGAAACAATCACCGGAGCCAGACCTTGGATAAGGTCGCCAGCCTCCGGGCCTTCGTCAAAGTGGTCGAAAGCGGCAGCTTTGCCGAGGCGGGCCGGCAGCTGCGGCTGTCGCGCTCGGCGATCAGCAAATACATCGCCGACCTCGAGGAGAGCCTCGGCGTCCAGCTCTTGAACCGGACCACGCGGCACGCCAGCCCGACCGAGAACGGCCAGCGCTATTTCGAGCGTGCGGTCGTGATCCTCTCGGAGATCGAGGCCGCCGATCAGGCGGTGACGCAGGCCCAGTCAGCGCCGCGGGGCTTGTTGCGCGTCAACGCGCCGATGTCGTTCGGCACCATGCGGCTCGGTCCGGTGCTGGCCGATTTCATGACGCGCTATGGCGAGCTTCAGCTCCAGATCGTGCTCAGCGACGATCTGCTCGATCCTGTGCAGGACGGTTTTGACGTGACCTTGCGGATCGCGGAGCTGGAATCCTCCAGCCTGATCGCGCGCAGGATCGTGCCTGTCCCCCGCATGATCTGTGCCTCGCCGGATTATCTCGCCCGTCACGGCACGCCAAAACATCCGCAGGATCTGCGCGAGCACGCTTCGCTGACCTACGGCTTCCTGCTCACCGGCAATCAGTGGAAACTGACCGGCGCCGACGGCGATCACTGGATCCAGCCGGCCTGGTCGCTCTGCGTCAACAATGCCGAAGTGCTGCGCGACGTCGCGATCAAGGGCCGGGGGCTGGCGTTGCTTCCGGAGTTCATCGCGGCCGACGCTTTGAAGAAAGGCGAGCTGCGGACGGTGCTGGACGACTATTCTGCGCCGCCGCTCGCACTCTATGCGGTGTATCCGCCGACGCGGCATTTGTCGGTGAAGGTGCGGCTGTTCATCGATTTCCTGGTCGAGCGTTTTGGTCGGGAGGACGCAGGCGTGGGGACGCGCTGACTTAAAAGCGGCGGCTCGAACTGACTTGTCCTCAGTTGCAGACCGAGGACTGAGTTACTGGGCCTCGGCGATCTTCGGTCCAGATGACGGCATCTGCGCGCTATTTGCCGAGGGCCGGTTCGACGGCGATGCCGGCTCCGGCGAACGGACAGCGGCGTCAGGCGGCGCTCCCTGGGATGGTCGACGGGCAGCGGTTGCCGGAAGCACGATCACTTTCGCTCCGACTTTCACCCGCTCATAAAGGTCCACGACATCCTCATTGGTCAGCCGGATACAGCCGGACGAAACTCGTTTCCCGATCGTATCGGGCTTGTTGGTGCCGTGAATTCGATATTCGGTCTCGCCGAGATACATCGCCCGGGCGCCGAGCGGGTTGCCGGGGCCGCCTGCCATGAACCGCGGCAGATAGGGTTGACGCGAGACCATCTCCGCAGGCGGATGCCAATCCGGCCATTCTGCTTTACGGGCCACAGTCTGCTCACCGGACCACGTGAAACCTTCGCGGCCAACACCGATGCCGTAGCGCAGTGCTTGCGTGTCGTTCAGGACGAAATAAAGGAACGTGTTCTTGGTATCGATGATCACGGTGCCCGGCGTCTGCCGGCTGGCGTAGTCGACCACCTGCCGAACCAATGCTCCGGGAACGTCAGCATCGGCTCTTGGTGGTTCGACCAGAGGCGCCGGGGCTGGAATCGGAGCCGGCGCGGATGCATGCGTTGGAGGTGCCACGTAAACCGGACTTGACGATGCCTGGGCTTGGGGCGCGGACGGCTTCCGTGCCGGCTGCACGCTGGCCGGGCGAGACAGCAAACCGTACCCCAATGCGGCGACGGCCACGGCGCCAATTGCAACTCTCGCAGCCATTGGCAGTGCGAGCGTCTCCGCCTTTCCACGCTTGGCCCGCTTACTCATGTCTTTCCCCAGGTCACCATGCCTGGAAGAGGTACCCAGCAAAATTTAAGAAACTTCGAAGCGATGTCGCTCAGACTGGAACCGTCAGCGATGGTTAACGCCGAACTCCGTGCGCTACCCGGCCGATGCGAGCAGATCGTCCAGCGCGCTGATCGAGGCCTTCTGGAGCGCGGCGAGATCGCGGGCGGCGCTCTGGCACTCCGGCGGGGACATCGAGGGCGCCGCCAGCTCGACCTCGCGGCAGCGCTCAAACAGGCGGACGAGGCCGAGCGCGCCGGCGGCGCTGCCGAGCTGGTGCGCGGAGCGCGCGAGCTGCTTGCGATCGCCGGCAGCGGCGGCTTTGGTGATGTCCTCGATCAGCCTGTCGCTGGTCTCCTGCAGCAGATGATGAAGCTTTGCGATCTGCGCCGCGCCCAGCAGCTCTTTCTGGTCGTCGAGGAAATGCCGGTCGATCAATGCGCCCGCGGCGAGTTGCGCGGCGGCCGGCTCGTCCTGGGTGTCTTCGATCGCCTCACGCAGCGCATTGATCAGGATCGGCTTGCTGACGACCTTGGCGATGCCGGCGCCGGCGAGCCGTTCGCGGGCGAGGGTGGAGACGTCGGCCGTCACGGCGATGATGCGCGGTCTCTTCGGCAAGCCGAGCTTGCCGATCCGCGACGCCGCCTCGACGCCGTCCATGTCAGGCATGTGCAGATCCATCAGGATGACGTCGAACGCCTGATCGCGGGCAAGCTCTATGGCAGATGCGCCGTTCCTGGCGATCGTGGGGTGGTGGCCGAGCCGGTTCAGGATCGCTTCGCCGACCTCGCAATTGACGGGATCGTCGTCGACCAGCAGCACGTTCAGCTGCCGCGATGGCGGTGGAAGCGCGCCTTGTGCAATGCCGCTCGCGGCGCGGCCGAGCGGCACGTCAAGCGTGAAGGTGCTGCCGGCGCCCGGCGTGCTCTTCACCGTCAGCTCGCCGCGCATCAGGCGCGTGAGGCGCCGTGCGATCGCAAGTCCGAGGCCGGTGCCGCCGAATCGCCGTGCAATGCTGTCGTCGGCCTGGACGAAGTCCTCAAAAATCCGCTCATGCATGTCGGGCGCGATGCCGATGCCGGTATCGCGAACGGTGATGTGCAGCAGGACATGTTTGTCGAGCTGTTCTGCGGCCGCCGTCAAGGCGATCCCACCGCGCGGGGTGAACTTGATCGCGTTGCCGATCAGGTTGAGCAGGATGCGGTTGAGCCTGACAGGATCGCCGTGCACGGCGATGTTGACCGTCGCATCGCTGGCGAGATCGAAGGTCAGTCCCTTGTCGAAGGCCTGCGGGCGCATCAGGTCGGCGGCGGCCTCGATCAGCTGGTCGAGGCGGAAGTCGCGCGTCTCCAGCGCCTCGGTGCTGGCCTCGAGGCGCGCATATTCCAGGATCGCATCGACCAGTGCGATCAGTGTTTCGCCCGATGCGGCGGCGGTGGCGAGGTGGCGCCGCTGCACTTCGCTAAGGTTGCCGTCGTCGAGCAGTTGCAGCACGCCCATGACGCCGTTCAGCGGCGTGCGCAGCTCGTGGCTGACGACGGCAAGGAAGCGCGACTTGGTCTCGTTGGCCTGCACGGCAATGCTGCGCGCCCGCTCGGCTGCGTCGTGCTCGGCGAGGGCCTGATCGCGCGCCTTCTCGAGCTCGGAGGTCCGCTCGATCACCTTGCCCTCGAGCGTTGCGTAGGAGTCGCGCAAGTGAGCGGCCATCCGGTTGAACTGGTCACCGAGCGCCTCCAGTTCGTCGCCGGTCCTGATCGCGAGCCGCAGACCGAGATCGCCGCTTCCGATCCGCCGCGCGCCCTGCGTCAGGATCTGGATCGGCACAGTCATGCGCCGGCTGAGCCAAAGGGACACCAGCACCGCAATGGCAAGCAGGGCGACCAGAAGAAATGTGGAACGTCCGATCGACGCATAGATCGGGGCATAGGCCTCGCTGAGCGGAAGCTCGACGAACACCAGCCAGCCGAGCGAGGGCACCGTCGCGTACGTCGAGAGAACGCGTTGACCTGACAGGTCCTCCCTGACCAGGCCGCCGGAGGGCGGGCCCACGCCGTCGAGCGCGGCGCGCACGTCCGCGTGGCCGGTGAGATCGCTGCGGCGTAGTGCCGGCCATAAATCCGGATGGGCGATCAAGACTCCCGTGCGGTCGACCACATAGGCCTTGCCGGTGTTGCCGACCCTGATCCCGGCGACGAGGTCCCAGATGAAGCGCAGATTGACTTCGGCGACGACCACATTGGGCTGGCGGCCGGTCCCGCGAGTGGCGAGCGTCATGAACGGTTCGGTATCACCGAAGAAGTACACGGGGCCGTAATAAGCGCGGCTTTCATTGGCGCCGCGGAAGGCCGGCGAGGTGGAGAGGTCGGTTTTGCTGCCGACCCTGTCCGCGACGCGGCGCGACACGCGCACCTGCTCGCGGCCCTGCGCATCGAGCTCGGCAATTTCCGCGATCGCGGGCGAGAGGCGCAGCAGGCGGATGGCGTTCAGGCGATCGTCTTCGTTGGTCGACAGCTCCGGAGGCAGGCGTGAGAGCCATCTGATCTGGTTTTCGATCTGACCGACGAACTGGCCGATCTGGATGGCCGCGGATGCGGCCTGCTCGCGCTGGATCGCCGCGAGGAGCTGCTTCTGCTCGCGATAGGAGAACCAGACGTCGAAGCCGGTGGTGATGGCGAGCGCGGCAAAGGCGAGGGCGACGATCGAGTAGAGATATTTCCGGAACAGCCGGCCGGGAGGCGTTCGCAAATGTCCCTGGTCGGCCTGCTCGTTCACTCGCGGATCTCGTCGGCGCGCGCAAGCAGCGTGAACGGGATCGTCAGTCCGAGCGATCGTGCGACGGTGCGGTTGATCAAAAGCTCGTATTTGCGCGGCGATTGCACCGGCAGATCGCCGGCCTTGGTGCCGCGCAGGATCAGGTCGACATAGTCGGCCGAGCGAACCTCCAGCGTCGGCCCGTAGCTCATCAGCCCGCCCGCATCCATGAAGTAATGAAACGGATAGATCATCGGGACGCGGTACTTCGCCGTTGCCGCGACGATCGCCTGGCGGTTCACCACCAGGAAGCTGTCGACGAGCGAGATCATCGCAGCCTTGGGCGGCTCGCAAAAGCGGCTGATCGCCCCGTCGATCTCCGCTGCCTTGCCGATGGGGGCGAGGACCACGTCAACCCCTGTTGTCGCGGCCTCCTGCTCGAGGGAGTCGAGAAAGAAGCGTCCGGCGCGAGGCGTGCTCGCCGGATTGAACAGGACGCCGACACGCGCCATGTCCGGCACAGCCTCCTTGATGAGCTGAAACCATTTGCTGCCCATCTCGGCGGTGCTGCTGGTGAAGCCCGTGACGTTGCCGCCGGGACGGGCGAGGCTCTCGACGAAGCCGTTGCCGACGGGGTCGTTGGAGGTCGCGAAAACGATCGGGATCGCCTTGGTGGCCGCCAGCACGGCCGCGGTTTCAACCGTCGAGCCGGTCAGGATGACATCCGGCTTGAGATCGATGAGCTCCTGCACGGCGGTCTTCAACCTGTCCGGTCCGCCGAAGCTCGACCGGATCTCGAAACGGAAATTGACCCCTTCGACCCAGCCTCGTTGCCTCAGGCCGGCGATGAGCCCGCCAAGCCGGGTAGTCGCAGCTTCGGTCATGCTCCTCTTTGTCAGTTCGTCGTCGAGCGGCAATGCCGTCAGCGTCGCGACGATCCGCATGCGATCCGGCGTTGCGCCGAGCACAAGCCATCCCGCGGCAGTAGCGCCCGCCAGGCGAAGGAGATCGCGGCGGGCGACCGCCGGCACAACGCGGGCAGGAGCGGGCCGCTCAGTCATGATGTTTCGCAAAAGTTGTCCCTGACCCCGTGCATATCCCGAAAGGCTAGCAACCACAATTGATGAAAAAGTGCTTGTGAATGTTCATTCGCAGCCATGCGCAGCCCGATACCGTATTCCGACGCGCCGAAAGAGTCGCTGTTTCGATTGGCGGCCCGACCACATCCGCGGTTATCTCTCCAATTCGGCGTCCGGCGAGTGCCTCTCTCGGCCGTCATTGCGAGGAGCCCTTGCGACGAAGCAATCCAGAGTCCCTCCGCGGAAAGACTCTGGATTGCTTCCGCCTTCGCCAAGGCTTCGGCGGACAAGTCGCTACGCTCGCAATGACGGAGGAGAGTGCGTTCTACCGCCGCAGCGTAAATTCGTTCGCGCCGCGCCGGTGCTCCCATTTCGCCTGCTCCAGCTCGGGCTGGTCGCATTCGACCTCCGGATAGCCGATGCAGAGATAGGCGATGAATTTCCAGGTATCTGGCACATCGAGAATGGCGTGGATGCGATCCGGATTGAGGATCGACACCCAGCCAAGGCCAATGCCTTCCGCGCGCGCGGCGAGCCACATCGCGGTGATCGCGGCGACGACGGAATATTCCGTCGTTTCCGGCATGGTGGCGCGGCCGAGGCCGTGGCCGATGTCGCTGGCCTTGTCCGCGAACACGGCGAGGTGGCCCGGCGCCTGTTCGAGGCCCGACAGTTTTAGCGTGGCATAGCGCGCCGCGCGGTCGCCCGAGTAGCAGTTGAGTGCATCCGCGTTGCATGCCTTGAAATCGTCGATCACGTTGCGGCGCCGTGCGGCATCGTCGACGATGACGAAGCGCCAGGGCTGGCTCAGGCCGACCGAGGGCGAAAGGCAAGCGGTCTCGATCAGGCGATCGATGGCGCCCTCGGGCAGCGGATCACCGCGAAAGCGGCGCACGTCGCGCCGCCACACGAACAGCTCGTGCAGGTGCCGGCGGAAGGTGTCGTCGAACTCGACCATGAGATCAGCGTCCCATCTGGAAGGCCGCGGCGACCAGCAGGATCAGGATCTCGCCCGTCTGCTCGAAGGCGCCGAGAACGTCGCCGGTCTGCCCGCCGATCTGGCGGATGGCGAGCCGCGCCAGCAGCAGTCCGGCGAGCGAGAGCAGGATCAGGCCGACCAGCGCCTTGCCCGGCCCCAACGCCAGGGCGAGCACGAGCGTTCCAACCGCGAAGGCGATGGCGACGCTGCGGCCCGGCGGCGATCCCGCGCTTGCGGAGAGACCATCGGGCCGCGCCGGCGGGACCAGCGACATGAAGGCCGGTACGCCGGCGCGGGCAGCGGTGTGCGCAGCGCACAGCGCCAGCGCAACCGCCGAGGGACTGGCGATGGCCGCGAGCGCGCTCCAGCGCAGGCCGAACGACAGGATCAGCGCGCAGACGCCGTAAGTCCCGATCCGGCTATCGCGCATGATCTCCAGCTTGCGCTCGCGCGTCCGGCCGCCGCCGAGCCCGTCGGCTGTGTCGGCAAGCCCGTCCTCGTGCAGCGCGCCGGTGATGAGGGCGGTCGTTGCGAGTGCGAGCAGAGCGGAGAGGTTCGGTGGCAATCCCAACCGGCTGGCGACCTTGTAAACGAAGGCGCCGGCGAGGCCGACCAGGAGTCCTGCGACGGGAAGCGCCCAGGTCGCGCGCGCGACGGCGCCGTCGGCTGCAGGCTTCGATGATGCGACCGGCAGGATCGTGACGAATGATGCCGCCATTCTGAGATCGGCGATGATGTCCTTGAGAAGATCCGGGCGCGGCATCATTTCAGTTTCATCGGCAAGCCGGCAACGACGAACTCGACCTTATCGGCAACATCAGCGACGACCTGGTTCATGATCCCGGCGGCGTCGCGAAAGCTGCGCGCCAGTGCGTTGTCGGGCACGATGCTGAGGCCGACCTCGTTGGTGACGAATATGACAGGGCTCTTCAAGCCGGGCACGGCGGTGGCAAGCGCGTCCACCTCGTCCTCCCAGTTGCGTCCGGCATGCATTAGGTTGGAGAGCCAGAGCGTCAGGCAGTCCACCAGCCGTGCGCCACCGCCATCGGTTGCGTGCAGCGCGGGCACGAGATCAAGCGGTACTTCGCGCTCGATCCAGCCGATTCGTCGCGCGCGATGCCGGGCGATGCGTGCTTCCATCTCTGCATCGTGCGCCTCGGCCGTCGCGATGTAGATCGGTGGCTGGGCCGGAAAGCTACGTGCAAGCGCTTCCGCGCGAGCGCTCTTGCCCGATCGTGCTCCGCCCGTGATCAAGATGACGGCCATGAAGGTCTCCTGTGGGCCTGACTAATCACCAAACGCGGCCAAAGACAAAGCCGAAATCAGGCGGGCAGGGGCTTGCGCTCGTCCCCCGCTTTGCGCAACAGGGGCGGGACAGGAGGCGGAAGTGGGTTTTGCGGGCGCAATGGTGGTGGCGATGGCGGTGGATGCCCTCACGGGCTGGCCGTCATGGCTGTTCGCGCGGATCGGTCATCCCGTGACCTGGCTCGGGCGGCTGATCGGCGCCATCGATACCGCCTGGAACAGCGCGTCCGATCCGCCAGCGCTTCGCCGCGCTGCGGGCGTCGCAGGCGCGCTTTTTGTCATTGCGCTCTCGGTCGCACTCGGCTGGCTGCTTCAGTCCTTGCTTGCCTCGGGCTGGAGCCAGGTCGTGCTCATCGGCGTGCTCGCCTGGCCGCTGGTCGCTCTGCGCTCGCTGCACGATCATGTTGCCGCCGTCGCAAACCCGCTGCAGGCGGGCGACGTCGCTGCCGCGCGCGAAGCGGTGTCGCGCATCGTCGGCCGCGATCCCTTAGCGCTGGATGAAGCCGGCATCGCGCGCGCGGCGATCGAGAGTCTCGCCGAGAACGCCTCGGACGGCATCGTCGCGCCGGTGTTCTGGGGCGCGCTGTTCGGCCTGCCCGGCGTTTTGGGTTACAAGGCGATCAACACGCTGGACTCCATGATCGGCCATCGCAGCGAACGGCACGAAGCGTTCGGCTGGGCCGCGGCGCGCATCGACGACGTCGCCAATTTCATTCCGGCGCGGCTGACCGGCTTTCTCTTCGTGCTGTTGGCACCAAGGCGAGCCGAGGCGCTGTCATGCATGACGCGCGATGCGCGCCGTCACCGTTCGCCCAATGCGGGCTGGCCGGAGGCGGCAATGGCCGGCGCGCTTGGCGTGCGGCTCAGTGGCCCCCGCGTCTATCATGGCAGCGTCACGAAGGAGCCCTGGCTCAACGACGGCGCGCGCGATCCGAATCCCGCCGACATCGGCGAGGGGCTGAACGTCTACCGCCGCGCCATGCTGCTGCTCGCAGGCCTGCTTGCGATCCTGGCCTTCGCGTGAAAGAACGGAGCATGCGCGAGCACGGTGGAAATCTCGATCTGGCCCAGCAGCGTTTCGGCGGCCGCGCCGAGGACTGGATCGACCTGTCGACGGGGATCAACCGGGTGCCTTATCCGGTGGGCGAGGTGAGCGCGCGTGCGTGGACTGCGCTGCCGTCGCGTGCCGAGATCGATGCGTTGCATCAGGCCGCGCGGCACGCCTACCGCACGAGCGCACCGCTCGTCGCAATGGGCGGCGCGCAAGCCGCCATTCAACTGTTGCCGCAAGTCGCGCCGTGCGGCCGCGCCCGCATTCTCGCGCCGACCTACAATGAATACGCCGGAGTCCTCTCGGCTGCGGGCTGGGATGTCCAGGAGGTCAGAGACCTTCAGGCATTGGCAGGCGCGGACCTCGCCATCATCGTCAATCCCAACAATCCGGACGGCCGGTGCTACGCGCCGAATGATTTGCTTGCACTGCTGCCGCGCGTCGGCCGTCTCGTCGTTGACGAGAGTTTTGCCGATGCCGTTCCTAATCTGTCGCTTGCGTCGGACGCGGATCGGCCGGGACTGCTGATCCTGCGCTCGTTCGGAAAGTTTTATGGCCTTGCTGGTCTGCGGCTTGGGTTCGCGATCGGCAATGGAGCCGACGTCGGCAAGCTCGCGGCGGCCTCGGGCCCATGGCCGATCTCTGGAGCTGCGATCTCGATCGGCTGCCGCGCCTTGCGCGACGATGCCTGGGCTGAGGCCACCTCGGCGCGTCTCGCACGCGACTGCTTACGGCTCGACGCGATGGTGCAGTCGCAAGGCTGGGCGCTGATGGGCGGCACGCCGCTGTTTCGTCTCTACGAGACGCCCGACGCGCTGGCCGCGCAGGAGAAGCTGGCGCGCGGCCAGATCTGGTCGCGGGTGTTCGCGAAAGAGCCGACATGGCTGCGGCTCGGGCTCCCCGGTAGCGAACCCGAATGGTCGCGCCTTGCCGAGGTTCTAGCGCGCTAGCGCAAGCAGGCCTTCGACATCGAGATGCTTTTCGATGTGGTCGGCGAGGGCCTCGAGCGCGCTTTCGACCCGGGCGTGATATGGCTCCCCGCCCGCGGGAATGTCGAGCTTCGCCAAAAACGCCTTGCGGAAATCATCCGACGTGAACAGGCCGTGCAAATAGCTGCCCTGCACGCGGCCATCCCTGGAGATCGCGCCTTCCGGCTCGCCGTTCAGTTTCGCGAACGGACGGGCGCGATCGGGCCCGTCGGTGCGACCGATATGGATTTCGTAGGCCTCGATCGGCTGATCGGTCGCGGCGTGTACGGCCGCGACACGCGTCAGCGTCTTCTGCGGGCTCATCACTGTCTCGGTGTCCAGAAGTCCAAGCCCCGGTGTGTGGCCTGCTGGACCTTCGATGCCTTCAGGGTCGGCGACGCTGTGCCCGAGCATCTGATAGCCGCCGCAGAGGCCAAGCACATAGCCGCCGCGGCGGTGATGCGCGAGCAGATCGATGTCCCAACCCTGCGCGCGCAGGAAGGCGAGATCGCCGCGGGTGGATTTTGAGCCGGGAATGATCACGAGCCTGACGTCGCCGGGGATCGCTTCGCCCGGACGGACCATGACGAGATCGACGTTCGCCTCGAGCTTGAGCGGATCGAGATCGTCGAAATTGGCAATCCGCGACAGCGCGAGGCACGCGATCTTGCACTGGCCGGGCTTGCGCGCGTCGCTGAGGCCCAGCGCGTCCTCGGCCGGCAACTCGCCGGCGCGCGCGAACCAGGGCAGCACGCCGAGGCCGCGCCACGACGTTTTCTGCTCGATCAGCCTGTAGCCGTCGTCGAACAGCGTGGGATCGCCGCGGAACTTGTTGATGACAAAGCCCTGGATCATCGCGGCATCATCAGGGTCGATCACCGTCTTGATGCCGACGAGCTGGGCGATGACGCCGCCGCGGTCGATGTCGCCGACCAGCACGACCGGAACGTCGGCCTTGCGTGCAAAGCCCATATTGGCGATGTCGGCCTTGCGCAGGTTCACCTCGGCCGGACTGCCGGCGCCTTCGACCAGCACCAGATCAGAGCGCGCCTTGAGCCGCTCGAAACTCTCGAGCACCGCGCCCATCAGCGACGGCTTCATCGCCGCATATTCGCGTGCCCGCGCGGTCGCAATGCGCTTGCCGTGGACAACGACCTGCGCGCCGACGTCGGTCTCGGGCTTGAGCAGCACCGGGTTCATGTCGGTGTGCGGCTCGACGCCGGCTGCAAGCGCCTGCAGCGCCTGGGCGCGGCCGATCTCGCCGTCGTCGACGGTGACGGCCGCATTGTTCGACATGTTCTGCGGCTTGAACGGAAGCACACGCAGGCCGCGCCGCGTGAAGGCGCGCGCAAGACCGGCGACGATGAGCGACTTGCCCACGTCAGAGCCGGCCCCCTGGATCATCAGCGCGCGTGCCATCGAATTCAGAACTCGACGCCGGCCTGCGCCTTGATGCCGGAGCGGAACGGATGTTTCACCAGCGTCATCTCGGTGACGAGGTCGGCGATCTCGATCAGCTCGTCCTTGGCGTTGCGTCCGGTGAGCACGACATGCGTCATCTCAGGCTTCTGCGTCGTCAGGAACTCGACCACCTCGGCGATCTCGAGATAGTCGTAGCGCAGCGCGATGTTGATCTCGTCGAGCACGACCATGCGCAAATTCGGATCGAGGATCAGCTCCTTGGCCTTCTCCCAGCCGGCGCGCGCGGCGGCGATGTCGCGGGCACGATCCTGCGTCTCCCAGGTGAAACCTTCGCCCATGGCGTGGAACTGGCAGAGGTCGCCGAAATGGCCGGTGAGCAGGCGCCGCTCGCCGGTATCCCAGGCGCCCTTGATGAACTGCACGACCGCGCAAGGGAAGCCGTGCGCCACGCAGCGGACGATCATGCCGAAGGCGGAAGAGGACTTGCCCTTGCCGGCGCCCGTATGAACGATGATGAGGCCCTTTTCGCCGGTCTTGGTCGCCATGATCTTGTCACGGGCAGCCTTCTTCTTCGCCATTTTCTGGGCGTGGCGGGCGTCGGTTTGCTCGTCCGTTTGGGTATCCGGTTCAGGCGTCATCGGTCCCGGTCCTTCGGCTTGACAAGAGGCGGCCGGGGGCAAATGGTGGCCCGGCGTTGGTTCCTGTCCTATGACAGGCGAAGAGGGAATGCGATAGGGTCCGAATCGGCAAGATTTGGGTCCAAAATGCAGCCGCCCCCGCGACCGTGACCGGAGAGATGCCCGAAGCCACTGATTCCCTAGGGAATCGGGAAGGCGGGGATCGAAGGGCAAAACCCTGCTCCGCAAGCCGGGAGACCTGCCAGCGCGGACGAGTTTTGGACCGGCGGACGGGGTGTTCCGCGACGGGGAAACGGACCCTCGGAAGAAGGTTCGTGGGCCTCTTCGCCTCGGCCGTTTATTCTGGAAGAGGCGATGACCGTCACACTTCACGTCTGCATCACCTGCCGCGCCGGCCAGACGCTTGGCGAGGGCGAGACCACGCCCGGCAAGCGCCTGCATGGTGCGATCCTCGAGGCGGGCGTGCCCGAGGGCGTCAATGTGGTTCCCGTCGAATGCCTGTCGGCCTGCAGCCAGGGCTGCTCGGTCGCGCTCAGCGCGCCCGGCCGCTGGTCCTATGTCTATGGCCGCCTGTCGGATGCGAATGCGCAGGACGTCGTCGCCGGTGCCGCGGCCTATGCGGCCGCGCCGGACGGCCTCGTGCCCTGGCGCAGCCGGCCCGAAATCTTCCGCAAGCAGTCGCTTGCCCGCATTCCCCCCATCGCCGTCGTGCCGGAGGCCGCCGAATGAACTCGCTCGCAAAAGTCCCTGTCACGGTGGTCACAGGCTTTCTCGGTTCCGGCAAGACGACGCTGATCCAGCATCTGCTCAGCAATGCCAACGGCAAGAAGCTTGCGGTGCTCGTCAACGAGTTCGGCAGCGAGGGCGTCGACGGCGAAATCCTGAAGTCCTGCGCCGACGCCAATTGTCCGGAGGAGAACATCGTCGAGCTCGCCAATGGCTGCATCTGCTGCACCGTGGCCGACGATTTCATTCCGACCATGGAGCAGTTGCTGGCGCGCCCGGTGAGACCCGATCACATCCTGATCGAGACCTCGGGCCTCGCACTGCCCAAGCCGCTGCTGAAGGCGTTCGACTGGCCTGAAATCCGCTCGCGCATCACGGTCGACGGAGTGATCGCGCTCGCCGATGCCGAAGCCGTTGCCGCCGGCCGCTTCGCGCCCGATCCGGATGCGGTCGAGGCGCAGCGCGCAGCAGACGAGAATCTCGATCACGAGACGCCGCTGTCGGAAGTGTTCGAGGACCAGATCGCCTGCGCCGACATCGTGCTGCTGACCAAGGCCGATCTGGCCGGCAGCGCCGGCATCGAAGCCGCCAAGGCCGCGATCACTGCCGAGATGCCGCGCCGCGTGCCGATGTTGCCCGTCACGGACGGTGCGATCGATGCGCGCGTCATCCTCGGTCTCGGCGCCGCCGCCGAGAACGATCTCGCCGCGCGTCCCTCGCATCATGATGGCGAGGAGGAGCACGAGCATGATGATTTCGCATCCGTCGTGATCGATCTTCCTGAGGTTGCCGATGTCGATGCGCTGGTCGCGTCTGTGCAGCGCCTGGCGCGCGAGCAGAATGTGCTGCGCGCCAAAGGCTACATCGCCGTCGCCGGCAAGCCGATGCGCCTGCTGCTGCAGGCGGTGGGCGAGCGCGTACGCCACCAGTTCGACAAGCCCTGGGGCGCGGGTCTCAGGCAATCCAAGCTCGTCGTGATCGGCGAGCATGGCGACATCGACGAGGCTGCGATCAGGTCAGGACTCGGCATCTGATGCACGTCGTCTTCCGCGAGAGCCGCGGTCTGGAGGAGACCGCGACGCCAAGGGACATCGGCCAGGACCCGGCCGATCTCGTGGTGCTCTCGTACTCGGATTCCGATCTTGCCGCGTTCGCGGCCGGCTGGCGGCGTGGCCGCGACAGCCTGCCGTCGCTGCGGCTCGCCAATCTCGCGGAACTACGACATCCACTCTCGGTCGACACCTATATCGAGCGCACGCTGTCGCAGGCGCGCGGCATCCTGGTGCGCCTGATCGGCGGCGAGTCCTACTGGCAGTACGGGCTCGCAGCGCTGCAGCAACTTGCGAAGGATCGCGGCATCGTGCTGGCCGTGCTGCCGGCCGACGGTCGCGACGACACGCGGCTCGATGCGTATTCGACCCTGCCGGTTTCGACGCTGCGCCGGCTCAAGGTGCTCTGCGACACCGGCGGCCCGGTCGCGGCGCAAGCGGCGATCGCGCAGCTCGCGCTCGCGTCGGGGTTTTATGCGGGCCCGGTCGTCGGCGAGATGACGGTGCCCGAGATGGGCTTCTACGATCCTGCGCGCGGTGTCATCCCGGCGCCGGTCGCGGCGGAGGGAAAGCCGCGCGCGCTGGTGACGTTCTATCGCTCCTATCTCACCGCTGCCGATACCGGCCCTGTCGATGCGCTCATCGCGGCGTTGCTCGACAAGGGTTTTGACGCGCATGGCGTGTTCGTCACCTCGCTGAAGGCCGCGGGCGTTGCCGATTGGCTGCGCGCGCATCTGGCGCAAAGTCCCGCGGCTGCGATCGTCAATGCGACGGCGTTCTCCGCGATTGGCGACGACGGCGCCACGTCGTTCGATGCCGCATTGTGTCCGGTATTCCAGGTCGCGCTCTCCACTGCGCGGCGTGAGGACTGGGCGGAATCGCTGCGCGGCCTCTCGCCCGGCGACCTCGCGATGCATGTGGTGCTGCCCGAGGTCGATGGCCGCGTTTTCGCGGGCGTGGTGAGCTTCAAATCGGCTGCGGAGCGCGATCCCGATTTGCAGTTCTCGCATCTGGCGCACAGGCCCGACCAGGAGCGCGTAACGGCCGTCGCCGCGCGTGTCGCGGCGTGGCGGCAGTTGGCGGTGACACCGGCTGCTGAGAAGCGAGCAGCGATCGTCCTCTCGAACTATCCGGGCCGTCCGCACCAGATCGCACATGCGGTTGGTCTCGATGCACTGGCGTCAGTTGAGGCATTGCTGTCCGATCTCGCGGAGGCCGGATTCAATGTCGCGCCGGTTCATGCACTTGGTGAGACGCTGCTCAAGCAGCAATTGACCTGGAGCGTTGCAGAGTACCGCGCAGCGTTATCGCGCCTGCCGCAATCGCTGCAGGACGATCTCGCGCAAGCCTGGGGCGCGCCGGAGACTGATCCAAGCTGCCGCGAAGGCGCGCTTCATTTCGCGGCCATCACTTGCGGCAACTCGATCATCGCGGTCCAGCCGGAGCGCGGCGATGCGGCAACGCGCGATGCCGACTATCACGATCTCGCCCGCACGCCGCGCCATGCCTATGTCGCGTTCTATCTGTGGCTTCGGCAACAGAGCTGCGATGCCGTCGTGCACATGGGGGCGCATGGTACGCTGGAATGGCTGCCCGGAAAATCCGTCGCGCTGTCATCGGGCTGCTGGCCGGAAGCCTTGATCGGCGATCTCCCCGTCATCTATCCCTTCATCGTCAACGATCCCGGCGAGGCCGCACAGGCCAAGCGGCGCCTGGGGGCCGTCACGATCGGTCACCTGCCGCCGCCGCTCGCAGCATCCGCGGTGCCGGAAGGCCTGCGCCGCCTCGAGCGCCTCCTCGACGAATATTCGACCGCCGATGGTCTCGATCCCGCCCGTCGCCAGCGATTGATCGCGGCAATCCGCGACGAGGCGCGCGCGGCGGGCCTCGAGGACGATCTCGGCCTCGATGCCTCTGCCGCACCGGCCGAAGCGATCCCGCGCATCGACCGCTTCGTCTGCGATCTCAAGGAGAGTCAGTTCGGCGACGGCCTGCACGTGTTCGGCCGCGGCGCCTGTGCTGATGCGGAGCGCGACGCCCTGCGTGCTGCGCTTGCAGGACAACGCGTCGCGCCGGGGCCATCGGGCTCGCCCTATCGCGGCCGTCAGGACGTCTTGCCGACCGGGCGCAATCTCTTTGCCGTCGATCCGCGCGCGGTACCGACACCGTCGGCGCATGCGCAGGGCATAAAACTCGCCGAAGAGCTGCTGCGGCGTCATCTGCAGGATCACGGCGACTGGCCGAAGGGCCTCGTGGTCGATCTCTGGGGCTCGGCGACCATGCGCACCGCCGGCGAGGAATTTGCCATGGCGCTGCATCTGGCCGGCCTCGCGCCGCGCTGGGATCATGCCTCCGGCCGTGTCACGGGTTATGACGTCATCGCGCCGGGCGAGCTCGGCCGCCCCCGGATTGACGTCACGCTGCGCGTGTCAGGCCTGTTCCGTGACGTCTTCTCCGGTCTTGCGCAATTGTTCGAGGCCGCATCCGAGGCGCTCGCGTCGCGCGACGACGAGGGCGAGGAGAATCCGTATCGCCAGCGCACCTCCCGCGTGTTCGCGCCGCGTCCCGGACAATACGGCGTCGGCCTGTCGGCGATCCCGGATGCCTTCACGCTGGAGACGCGCGAAGCGGCCGGCGAGGCCTGGCTGTCGGCGTCATCCTGGGCGTTCTCCGCCGATGGCGAGATCAGGGCCGATCGTGCCGGCATCGAACAGCGGCTCGCCTCTGCCAACGCCTTCGTCCACGTCCAGGACTTGCCTGAAACCGATCTGCTACTCGCCGCGGATTATGCCGCGCATGAAGCCGGCGTCGCGGCAGCGGCCGCGCATCTCGGCGGAGCCACGCCCTCGCTCTATCACCTCGACGCAACGCGGCCCGAGCAACCGCACGCGCGCACGCTGACGGAGGAGATCTCCCGCGTGGTTCGCGCGCGCGCGGCCAATCCGGCCTGGATCGCCGGCATGATGCGCCACGGCTTTCGTGGCGCCGCCGAGATCACCGCGACGCTCGAGCACATGGCGGCCTTCGCCCATCTGGCGGGCGCCGTGCCGCCGCATCTGTTCGATCTCTACTACAACGCGACGCTGGGCAACGAGGACGTCAGCGCGTTCATGGCCCGTGAGAATCCGGCAGCACTTGCCGCGATGGAGACCTGCTTCACCCGTCTGCATGAAGCCTCGCTCTGGCGGACCCGCCGCAACTCGATCGCGGCCGCGCTGAGGGAGGCCTCATGAGCGCGGTTATGGTCAAGGGCTGGTGCCCCGGTGCGCTGCGACCGATGCAATCGGGCGACGGCCTCGTCGTCCGCGTGCGGCCGTTCGGAGGGCGGCTCGATGCGGCGCAGGTGTCCGGACTTGCGCATCTGGCCGAACGCCATGGCAACGGCCTGATCGACGTCACCAGCCGCGCCAATCTCCAGATCAGGGGCGTCAGCGACAGCAGCCACCGGCTGCTGCTCGACGGGCTCGCGCAACTGGCATTGCTGGATCCCGACGCCGACACCGAATCCAGGCGCAACATCCTGGTGACGCCGTTCTGGCGCGCAGGTGACGAGACCCAGGCGCTCGCCGCCGAGCTCGAGGAGGCGCTCGAGAACAGCACACTCGCGCTCCCGAGCAAATTCGGCTTCGCCGTCGATGACGGCAGCTCGCGCGTGCTCGCCGGCGATCCCGCTGATGTGCGGATCGAGCGCGATCGCGCCGGTGGACTGCTGGTGCGGGCCGATGGCGCCAAGCTCGGCCGTTCCGTGGCGCGCGGTGAGGCCGTGACCACCGCGCTCGCGCTCGCAAACTGGTTCGTGACATCAGGCGGTGTCAGGGGCGGGCGAGGGCGCATGGCCGCGCATCTCGCAGCCGGTGCGGAATTGTCCGAGGCGTTGCGCGGCGAGGCTGAACCGATGCCGGTGATGGCCGCGGCGCGTCCCGGCCTCTATCCGCAGGGCGCGCTGATCGGCATCGCCTTCGGGCAGATGCCGCATGCGACGCTCAACCAGTTCGCCGGTTGCGGACATGCGCTGCGCATGACGCCATGGCGGATGGTCCTCAGCGAAGACAAGCGAACGATGCCGTCCGCGGCCGGACTCATCACTGAGGCCTACGATCCGGCGCTGCGCGTCATTGCCTGCAGCGGTGCGCCGCGCTGTCGCGAGGCCCACGCCGACACCCGCGCGCTGGCAGCCGCGCTCGCGCCCAACATCGGCGCGGCGGCGCGGCTTCACGTCTCCGGCTGTGCCAAGGGCTGCGCGCATTCCGGCGCAGCCGCGATCACGCTGGTCGCGACCGGCGCCGGCTTCGATCTCGTGCGCGGCGGATCGACACGCGACGAGCCCATCCTGCGCGGGCTGAGCCGCGACGACATCGTCGGCAATCCCACCATCCTGCTGGGAGGGCATTGATGCCGCACGTTTACGAGACCGATGGCGCGGCGATCTACCGGCAGTCCTTTGCGACCATTCGCGCGGAAGCTGATCTTGCCCGCTTCACAGCCGATGAGGAGCAGGTCGTGGTGCGGATGATCCATGCCGCTGGCATGGTGGGCCTCGAGGCGCACATCCGCTTCACGTCAGGCATGGCGAGTGCTG
Source organism: Bradyrhizobium huanghuaihaiense (assembly GCF_007830635.1). Classification (GTDB taxonomy): domain Bacteria; phylum Pseudomonadota; class Alphaproteobacteria; order Rhizobiales; family Xanthobacteraceae; genus Bradyrhizobium; species Bradyrhizobium huanghuaihaiense. Next base: position 644,676 of record NZ_VLLA01000002.1, read on the forward strand.
CGCGCGCAGCGCTGCAGAAGGGCGCCCCGATCCTGTGCGATGCGCGCATGGTCTCCGAGGGGATCACGCGCGCGAGACTGCCGGCCGGCAATGCCGTGATCTGCACCCTCGGTGACGCCGCCGTTCCGGCGCTGGCGCAATCCATGCGCAACACACGCTCGGCTGCCGCCCTTGAGCTATGGCGCCCACACCTCGACGGCGCGATCGTTGCGATCGGCAACGCGCCGACCGCGCTGTTTCATCTCCTCAACATGCTGGAGGACCGCGACTGCCCGCGGCCGGCAGCGATCATCGGCTGTCCGGTCGGCTTCGTCGGCGCGGCCGAATCCAAGGCCGCGCTGATGGCCAATCCACCCGTGCCGGCGCTGACGGTCGAGGGCCGCCTCGGGGGCTCGGCGATCACCGTCGCTGCCGTGAACGCGCTGGCGAGCCGGAGCGAATAGCGATGGGACGCATCATCTGCTGCGGTCTCGGCCCCGGTGATCCCGATCTGATGAGCGTGCGCGCCGATCGCACGGTGCGCGGCGCCCAACACGTTGCCTATTTCCGCAAGAAAGGCGGGCCCGGCCAGGCGCGCCGCATCGTCGAGGGTATGCTCGCAAGCGACGTCACCGAATATCCCATGGAATATCCTGTGACGACGGAGATCGCGTTCGACAGCCCCGAATACGTGCAACTGCTCGCCGGGTTCTACGATGAATGGTCCGAGCGCCTGGCGCGGTTGGCGCGTGCGGTTGACGTCATCGTGCTCTGTGAGGGCGATCCCTACTTCTACGGCTCCTTCATGCATCTGCACACGCGCCTGCAGGGACGAGTCGAGATCGAGGTGATCGCGGGCATTCCCGGCATGGTCGGCTGCTGGAATGGCGTGGGACAACCAATCGCGCTCGGTGATGACGTGACGACGGTGCTGATGGGGACGCTTCCCGAAGGCGAGCTCGAACACCGTATGCGCAATTCCGACGCGCTGGTCGTCATGAAAACCGGCCGCAATCTCGCAAAAGTGCGTCGCGCGCTCGCGTCCGCCGGGCGGCTGGACGATGCCTGGCTGGTCGAGCGCGGCACCATGCCGGGCGAGCGCGTGGTGCGGCTTGCCGAGATCGATGCGGCCGACTGTCCCTATTTTGCGATCGTGCTCGTGCACGGCAAGGGCCGCCATCTGGACGCGGCCGAATGACGGGCACGCTGACAATCGCGGGCCTCGGCCCCGGCAGTGAGGCGCTGGTGACGCCGGAGGTTTCCGCCGCGCTCGCGACCGCGACGGATATTCTGGGCTACAAGCCTTACGTGTCGCGTGTGCCGCCGCGACCGGGCCTCAAGCTGCATCCATCCGACAACCGCGAAGAGCTGCAACGCGCGAGCGAGGCGTTGCGTCTGGCCGCCGAAGGCGGGCAGGTCGTCGTCGTCTCCTCAGGCGATCCCGGCGTCTTCGCCATGGCGTCCGCCGTGTTCGAAGCGCTCGAACAGGCGCCGCAATATCAGGAACTGCCGATCCGCGTGCTGCCGGGCATCACCGCGATGCTGGCGGCGGCCGCGCGGGCCGGCGCGCCGCTCGGACACGACTTCTGCGCGATCAACCTCTCCGATAATCTCAAGCCATGGGCGGTGATCGAGAAGCGTCTGCGGCTCGCGGCGGAGGGCGATTTTGCGATCGCGATGTACAACCCCCGTTCGGCGAGCCGGCCTGAGGGATTTGGCCGCGCGCTGGCGGTGTTGAAAGAGTCCGGCTGCGGCGAGCGCCTCGTGATCTTTGCGCATGCGATCAGTGCCGCAGACGAGAAGATCGAGACCGTCTCGCTGAACGAGGCTCGGCCCGAGATGGCCGACATGCGGACTCTCGTCATCGTCGGCAATTCGCAGACGCGCCGCGTCGGCCGCTGGGTCTATGCACCGAGGCGGGTAGAATGACCGAGCCACTGCATCACGTCGGCGACGCTCTCGACCCGCGGACGTTCGGGCAGTTTTGGTCGCGAGATCATGACCACGGGAAGGCCGATCACGCGCGCTGCGTCGATCTTGGCGCGCGCGCCGTCGCCGCCGGAATTGCGGGCGACGATCCAGGCGATGCCACGGCTCCGCATCATCTCCAGCTCGCCCTCAAGCGTGAACGGTCCGCGCGACACGATCACGTCGGCTGCGAAGGGCAGGGGCGCATCGGGCGGATCGACGAACCGCAGCGTGTAGGCGTGCTGAGGCTTGCTCGCGAATGGCGCGATGTGCTGGCGGCCAATGGCGAGAAAGACGCGCGCAGGCGTCTCGGGCAGCTCTGCGACGGCCGCGTTGACGTCGTCGACCTCGATCCAGTTGTCGCCTTCCGTCCTGTCCCATGGCAGGCGTTCGAGCGCGATCAATGGCGTACCGGCTTCGGCGCACGCCGCAACCGCATTGCAGCTCATCTCGGCAGCGAACGGATGCGTCGCGTCGATCACGTGCGTGATCTCTTCGCGGCGAATGTAGTCGGCAAGCCCGCTCACGCCGCCGAAGCCGCCGATGCGGGTCGGCAGCGGCTGGTCGGCGGGCGCGCGGGTGCGGCCGCCATAGGAATAGACGGCATCGATGCGCGCGCGCGCGATCTCCGCGGCGAGCGAGCTCGCATCGGCCGTTCCGCCCAGAATAAGGGCGCGCGTCATGGCTAAATCCTTGGCTAATCCCTGGCTGACCATCATCGGTATCGGCGAAGATGGCCTTGCCGGGCTGTCCGACGCAAGCCGAAACGCACTTGCCCGGGCCGAAACCGTGTTCGGTGGTGAGCGCCACCTCGCGCTTGCAGATGTGGGAAGCCGCGGCCGTTCGTGGCCGGTGCCGTTCGATGCCGATGTCGTGCTGAGCTGCCGCGGCAGGCCGACGGTGGTGCTCGCCTCCGGCGATCCGTTCTGGCATGGCGCCGGCGCGAGCATCGCCGAGAAGCTGCAGGCTGGCGAATGGATCGCGCATTCAGCGCCGTCGACCTTCTCACTTGCGGCCGCGCGGCTGGGCTGGCGACTCGAATCCGCCGTCTGCTTCGGGCTTCACGCCGCGCCTTTCGAGCGCCTCGTGCCGCATCTGGCGCGAGGGGCGCACATCATTTGCCTCGTGCGCGATGGGAAGGCGGCGGGTGATCTTGCAAAATGGTTGAGCGAGCGCGGATGGGGAGCCTCGGCCTTCTGGATGCTCGCTGCGCTGGGCGGGCCGCGCGAGAGCATCAGGGAATATCGCGCCGACAGCTTTGCCGGCGATCTCACCGGAAACCTGGTTGTAGTCGCACTTGAAGCGAAGGGAGCTCAGGGCATCCCCCGCAGCACGGGACTATCAGACGATCTCTTCATCCATGACGGCCAGATCACCAAGCGACCCGTGCGCGCGCTGGCGCTCTCGGCGCTGGCGCCGCGTCCCGGCGAGCGGTTATGGGATATCGGCGCCGGATCGGGCTCGATCTCGGTGGAGTGGGCGCTGTGTGGTGGGACGGCGACCGCGGTGGAAGCGCGCGAGGATCGCGCCGCGAATATCCGCAAGAATGCGGCCGCTTTCGGACTGGCGCATCGCATCACCATTGTTGAGGGGAAAGCGCCCGGAGCTCTCGCTGCGCTGGACGCGCCGGACGCCGTCTTCATCGGCGGCGGTCTCGATAGCGCGATGTTCGACGTCATCTGGTCGCGGCTGGCGCCGGGGGCACGCCTGGTTGCGCATGCGGTGACGCTGGAGACGGAAGCGCTGCTCGGCGAGCTGCATCAGCGCCATGGCGGCGAGTTGATGCAGGTCGAGATCGCACATGCCGCGCCGCTCGGCCGCTATCGTTCATGGGAGGCCGCTCGACCGGTGGTGCAGTGGAGTGCGGTCCGATGAGGGTCGCTGGGCTCGGATTCAGAAAGGATGTCACACTGGCTTCGCTGCGCGAGGCGCTGCTGGCTGCCGGCGGCCCCGAAGGGCTCGCGGCGGTGGCAACTGTCAGCGACAAGGCCGACGCGGAGGCGCTGAAGCAACTCGCACGTGAGTGCGGTGTGCCGATCAGGACCGTTCCCGCCGAGACACTGGCCGGCATCGACACGCTCACGCAATCGAAGCTCATCGCAGAGAAGTTCGGCACGGGATCGCTTGCCGAAGCTGCGGCGCTCGCGGCGGCTGGCCCTCGCGCGAGATTGATTGCGTCGCGCTCGGTCTCGCAGGACCGCATGGCCACTGCCGCAATCGCGGAAGGAGACGGCCCATGACCGTGCATTTCATCGGTGCCGGGCCGGGCGCAGCCGATCTTCTCACCTTGCGCGGCCGCGACCTGATCGCGGCCTGTCCGGTCTGTCTCTATGCAGGCTCGCTGGTGCCCGAAGGCATCCTTGCGCATTGCCCACCCGGCGCGCGCATCGTCAACACCGCGCCGCTGTCGCTCGACGAGATCGTCGCGGAGATCGCTGCCGCACATGCCGAGGGCAAGGACGTCGCGCGGCTGCATTCCGGCGATCTCTCGATCTGGTCGGCGATGGGCGAGCAGCTCCGCCGCCTGCGTGCGCTCGGCATTCCCTATACCGTCACGCCCGGCGTTCCTTCTTTCTCCGCCGCTGCGGCAGCGCTCGAGGTCGAGCTGACTTTGCCCGGCCTCGCCCAGACCGTGGTGCTGACGCGCACGCCGGGCCGCGCCAGCGCGATGCCTGAAGGCGAGAAGCTCGCCGCGTTCGCCGCGACCGGCGCGGTGCTTGCGATCCATCTCTCGATCCATCTGCTCGACCAGGTCGTCGCCGAGCTCACGCCGCATTACGGCGCGGATTGTCCGGTCGCGATCGTCTGGCGCGCGAGCTGGCCGGAGCAGCGTATCGTCCGCGCCACGTTGGCAACACTCGATTCTGCCGTCGGTGGCGAGATGGAGCGCACCGCGCTGATCCTGGTCGGCAAGACGCTTGGCGCTGCGGATTTCGATGAGAGCCGCCTCTATGCCGCCGACTACGACCGCCGCTATCGCCCGGTCGGTGCCGAGCCGCGCTTTCCGGAGGCGTCGTGATGCCGGCTGCGCTCGTCATCTCCGCACCTGCCTCCGGCGTCGGCAAGACCACGCTGACGCTGGCGCTCGCGCGCGCCTGGCGCAATCATGGCCTCAAGGTGCAATGCTTCAAGAGCGGGCCGGATTATATCGATCCCGCATTCCACGCGGCTGCCACGGGACGCGCCTCCGTCAACGTCGATAGCTGGGCGATGGACCGCGCGACGATCGACCATCTCGTCGCTCGCGGCACGGACGCCGACATTGTCCTCGCCGAAGGCTCGATGGGCCTGTTCGACGGCGTCGCCACGCGCGGCGTGTCCGGCACCGGCGCTTCGGCCGACATCGCGGAGATGCTGGGCTGGCCGGTGGTGCTGGTGATCGATCCCTCGGGGCAGGCGCAGACCGCGGCGGCGATCGCCGCGGGCCTTCGCGACTATCGCCCCGGCGTGCGCCTTGCCGGCGTCGTGCTCAATCGCGTTGCCAGCCCGCGCCACGAAGACCTCGTACGGCGCGCGCTGAACGATGCCGGCATCGCCGTGTTCGGCGCGTTGCCGCGTCACGCCGAGATCAGCCTGCCGAAGCGGCATCTCGGCCTGGTGCAGGCGGAGGAGCAGGCGGAGATCGGCAAGCTGATCGATGAGGCCGCGCGCTTCGTCGCCGAACATGTCGATCTCGATGCAGTGCTCCGCTTCGCTGCCAGCTGGTCGCCGCAACCTGCAACGAATGGGTTGAACGTGACGCCGCCCGGGCAGCGCATTGCGCTGGCACGCGACGCCGCGTTTTCCTTTGTCTATCCGCATATGCTGGAAGCCTGGCGTGCGGCCGGCGCCGAGATCACGACATTCTCGCCGCTTGCCGATGAAGTGCCCGACGCGAACGCCGACGTCTGCTGGCTTCCGGGCGGCTATCCCGAACTCCACGCGGGAAAGATCGCGGCCAATACACGCTTCCGCAGCGGCTTGCGCGCGTTCGCCGAGACGCGGCCGGTGCACGGCGAGTGCGGAGGCTATATGGTGCTGGGCGCAGGCCTCACCGACGCCGACGGGATCCGACACGAGATGACGGGCCTGCTTGGCCTGGAGACCAGCTTTGCCAAGCGCCGCATGCATCTGGGCTATCGTCTCGCCGCCCTCGCGGCGCCGATGCCGGGGCATCAGGCGGGCGCGCGCCTGCGCGGCCATGAGTTCCACTATTCGACCATCCTTGCCCAGCCCGATACGCCGCTGGCGGTCGTGCATGATGCAACGGGCGCGGTCATCGCCGAGACCGGCTCGCAGCGCGGCCGTGCCACCGGCACATTCTTCCATCTGATCGCGGAGGACCGGTGAGCGGTTTTGTTTCCTTCGTCTCCGCCGGTCCCGGCGATCCCGAGCTCCTCACAGTGAAGGGCGCCACGCGGCTGCGCGAGGCCGACGTCGTGCTCTATGACGACCTTGCGTCCGGCGCGATCCTCGATCTCGCCCGGCCTGGGGCCAATCTCGTTGCGGTGGGGAAGCGGGCGGGGCGCCCCTCGACCAAGCAGCACCACGTCAATCGCCTCCTGGTCGACTACGCCGCAACCGGCGCGCGCGTGGTGCGGCTGAAGTCCGGTGATGCCGGTATTTTCGGTCGACTCGAGGAGGAGATCGAGACGCTGCGCGAGGCCGGCATCGGCTACGAGATCGTTCCCGGCGTGACCTCGGCCTGCGTCGCCGCGGCGCAGGCAGGAATCCCGCTGACCCGACGCCACACCTCGCGCCGGGTGCAGTTCGTCACCGGGGCCGATGTCACCGGCGAGCTGCCGCCCAACCTGAACTGGGCGGCGCTGGCCGACCCTGAAGCGACCACCGTGGTCTATATGGGCCGGCGGACCTTTCCGGCGCTTGCCGCAAAATTGATCGCGCATGGCCTCGCCCCATCCACCCCGGCGCTGTTCGCCGAATCCCTCGGCCGACCTGACGAACGGCTGGTCCGCACCACGATTGCCGAGCTTGCCGAGCAGCTTGCGCGGGGCAGGGCGGCTTCGACGGCCGCCGTGATCCTGTTCGGCGCGCTGGCAGGGGAATATCCGTCATGATGGCCGCCGCAGCCGTTCGCCCCTTGACGCCCGCAATGCGAAAGGGGCACACAAGAGGGGCATGGTGCTCGACGCGGCGCAAAGCGCCGGAGCATAATCGGGAATGGGGATGGGCGGACCCAGTTGCGGCGCCCAAAACCCCAGCCGCCCCCGCGACTGTAAGCGGTGAGGGGCTCCGATCAGCCACTGGGCCGCAAGGTCCGGGAAGGCCGGAGAACCCCAGTGAACCGCGAGCCAGGAGACCGGCCGTGCATGTTTTGAGGCCAAGGCCGTCGGGTGTGACGGCAGGAAGGAACTGAGCCATGCATATCGAACCCGGCGTCGTGACGGGCGCCAAGCTCGTGTTGAGTTACGCAACCGGCATCGCCGCAGGCGGCGTTGCCTTGAAGCTCGCGGCCGAGACCGTGCGCGAGCAGGGCATCACGTCGTTCGCGGCGCGAACGCTGGCCACCACCGGCCTCGTCTTCACTTTCTTCGAGATCCTGCCGCACTTCCCGGTCGGCGTGTCCGAGGTGCACTTCATTCTCGGCTCGACCCTGTTCCTGCTGTTTGGCGCTGCGCCCGCAGCTTTCGGCCTTGCATTTGGCCTCCTGCTCCAGGGCGTGTTCTTCGAGCCCGCTGACATCCCGCAATACGGCATGAACGTCACCACGCTGCTGGTGCCGCTGTTCGCGATCCAGGCGATCGCCACGCGGATCATTTCGCGCAACACCGCCTATGTCGACCTCCGGTATCGCCAGGCGCTGGCGCTCTCGACGACCTATCAGGCCGGCGTGATCGCCTGGGTGGCGTTCTGGGCGCTCTACGGCTCCGGCTTTGCGATGAGCAACCTCGCCAACATCGCGACCTTCGCGGCTTCGTACGCGCTCGTCATCGTGATCGAGCCGCTGGCCGATCTCGCTGTGCTGGCGCTGGCGAAGTCGTTGCGCGGTGTCACCGCACCCGGCCTCGTCACTCCGCGCCTGCACAACGCGGCTTAAGAGACAAGGGGCGGCCGTCATGGCCGCCCCGTACGCCCGATGCTCACGCTCTTCCTGATAGGCATCGGTTGCGGCGATCCCGAGCAGCTCACGCGCGCCGCGACCCGCGCCATCAACGTGGCCGATCTCGTCCTGATCCCGCGCAAGGGGAGCGCCAAATCCGATCTCGCTGATCTCAGGCGGACGATCTGCACGGATGTGCTGACGAACAAGACGACGCGCATCGCCGAGTTCGACCTTCCCGTGCGTGATGCGGCCGAGTCGGACTACCGCAAGGGCGTGGATGATTGGCACGATGCCGTCGCGGCCGTGTGGTCGCAGACCATCGCGAGCCATCTTGGCGACGAAGGCAAGGTCGCGCTGCTGATCTGGGGCGATCCGTCGCTCTATGACTCTTCGCTGCGCATTGCACGGCGGCTCAATCCCTTGCCTGATATCGAGGTCGTGCCCGGCATCACCTCGATCCAGGCGCTGTGCGCGGCGCATGCGCTGCCGCTCAACGACATCGGCGAGCCGTTTCTGGTGACGACCGGCCGTCGCTTGCGCGAAGGCGGCTGGCCGCAGGGCGTCGACACCGTGGTCGTGATGCTCGACGGCGGCACAGCGTTCCAGTCGCTCGATCCGGCAGGCCTCCATATCTGGTGGGGCGCCTATCTCGGCATGCCCGACCAGATCATCATTTCTGGCGCGCTTGCCGAGGCGGGCCCGCGCATCGTCGCCCTGCGACAGGAGGCGCGCGAGCGGCATGGCTGGATCATGGACAGCTACATTCTCAAGCGCAGGCCGTAAGCGAGGCAGCATGCTCCCCGACTGGGTCACCCAGAAATGCCCCGACATCTCCGCCGCCCATCGCGACGCGGCGATCGCGCGGCAGGCGCAACTCACAAAACCGACCGGCGCGCTCGGCCGGCTCGAGCAGCTCGCGATCGAGCTTGCGGGCCTGCAGGCGACGGAGCAACCGCGTGCTGGGCGGGTGCCCATCATCATCTTCGCCGGCGATCACGGCATCGTCGCGCAGGGCGTGTCGGCCTATCCGCAAGGAGTGACCATTGCGATGATGGCGAATTTTGCCTCCGGTGGCGCCGCGATCTCGGTGCTGGCGCGCGAGCTCGGCTCAAACCTGGAAGTCGTCGACGCCGGCACGCTGGCGCAGGAGGCGATGCCTGATATCATCACCGACAAGCCGCGCAATGGCACTCGCGATTTCAGCGTCGAGGCTGCGCTCACGCCCGCGGAATTGGCCTTCGCCTTCGAAGCCGGCCAGCGCGCGGTTGCGCGTGCCGAGGCCAGCCGGCCCGACCTCCTGATCTTCGGCGAGATGGGCATCGGCAACACCACGACATCGGCGGCGATTGCCGCGAGCCTGCTCGGCATCAGCGCCGAGGAGATCGCGGGCAGCGGCACCGGCGTCGATGCGGCCGGTCGCGCGCACAAGGCGCGCGTGATCGATGCGGCGATCGCGCGTCATGGCGTTGCGGGTGCGTCGCCCGAAAGGATATTGTGTGCCGTCGGCGGGCTTGAGATCGCGGCGATCGCGGGCGCCATCATTGCGGCTGCGCAGCGCCGCATCCCCGTGTTGATCGACGGCTTCATCGTGTCGGTCGCGGCGCTGGCGGCCGTGCGGCTCAACCCGTCGTGCCAGCCCTTCCTGCTGCCCTCGCATCAATCGGCGGAGCAGGGACATCGCCTCGTGCTACGTGCGCTGAACGTGCAGCCATTGATCAGCCTCGATCTCAGGCTCGGCGAGGGATCGGGCGCCGCCATTGCGCTGCCGCTGGTGCGCTTCGCCTGTGCGCTTCACAACGGCATGGCGACCTTTGCGCAGGCCAATGTGCCTGACAGGCCTAGCTGACCCGCTGATTGACGGAGATCACCCGCCAGCCGGTGGCGAGCCGGTCGATCCGGGTCAGCGACAGCGGATCGACCACGAAGCGCAATGCCGCTTCCGGCGTGAGATCGAGCGCGATGCACAGCGCAGCGCGGATCGTGCCGGAATGGACGACGAGCGTTGCTGATCCGGCGCCGATCCGCGACAGTCCCAGCCGGACGCGCGCGACCTGATCCTCGAAGCTTTCGCCGCCCGGTGGTCTCAGGCGCGCGGGATCGCTCCAGAATTGCGCGTAGGCCTCGCCGCCGCTCGCAGCGAGCTCGTCATGTCGCCGGCCGGTCCAGTCGCCGAAATCCTGCTCGCCGAACTCGCGCACCGGATCCGGTTCGAGACCCAGCGCGCGCGCCGTCTCGATCGTGCGTCGCGCAGGGCTCGCATAGCTCGCAGCATCCCGCGGCAAGCGCGACCGCAGCGCTTCCAGCTGCGCGCGATCGGTCAGGTCCGCCGGTGCATCGGCGGCATGGATCGTCCCTTTGACGCCGTCGACGGGCGCATGCCGGATCAGCCAGAGGAAGGTCGCGCCTTCCATACTTATCTCCACGGAAGTTGGTCGCTGTGGCGATAACGCCGCAACTGGTACATTGACTCTGTCTTGCTGGTAATCCTAGATGCTCGCGACGGTTTCCCCGAGAGGGGATGAAAAGGGAATGCGGTGCGGGGACGTTGTCCCCAATGCCGTGGCTGCCCCCGCAACTGTGAGCGGATAATCCTTCGTCAGAAGCCACTGGGTCCTCGGTCCCGGGAAGGCGACGAAGCGGTCGTGACCCGCGAGCCAGGAGACCTGCCGTCAGCCGTGGTCACACGCGAAGATGTCGGTCGGGGAGTACAGACATTCGGCTTCATCGGAGGGCTGACAAGCCCAGGGTGAGACCTCGTTCGCTGTGACGTGCCACTGACGTCATACCGAGGTCCAAGACCGTGTTTTCCATCCGTATCGTACGACCGCGCAGCGTCCTGCTCGCCTCCGCCGCGTTCACATCCTTAGCCGCTCTCGATCCGCCCGCCGCGCTGGCGCAGCAGGCCCGCGACCCGCTTCCGCCCGTGGAGGTGTCGCCACCGCAATCCCGCAAGCCGGCCAAGCCGGCCGCCCGGGACGCCCAGAGCACGCGCCGCGCGGCAGCGCGCCGGCCGGCGACCGCATCCGCAGTGCCCAAGCCCGCCGTGCCGGCTGTAACGGCGCAGACGCCGCTTAACACCAATGTGGTCGCCGAAAGCGCCTCGCGGCTCGGACTGACCGTGCGCGAGATACCGGCGACCGTCGAAGTGATCTCGGCCGAGACCATGCGCGAGCAGGGCTACCGCACCGTCTCCGAGGTGGCGCAGGGCGCGGTCGGCGTCACCTCCGGCGACGCGCCGGGGGAGCCGGCGGGCTTCTCGATGCGCGGCTTCACCAACAGCCAGATCAACACGCTCTACAACGGCATCAAGATCGGCCCGCAGAACATGACCTCGCGGATCATGGATACGGCCAATCTGGAAGCGGTGGAATTCCTGAAAGGCCCGGCCTCGCTGATCTCGGGCGAGGGCGCCGCCGGCGGCTCGATCAACCTCGTCACCAAGCAGCCGCACACCGGCGCGATCCGCAACGAGGCGGACTTCTCGTACGACTCCCTGAACTCGTTCCGCGCGCATTACGGCTCGGGCGGCAGCACCAACGTTCAGGGCCTCGACTACCGCTTCGACATCAGCCGCTCCTCGCTGAACGGTTTTGTCGACGACACCTATACCCGGACGTTCGACGTCTCCGGCCAGCTCAACTACCGCCTCTCCGACAGCCTCAAGGTCTGGGGCGCGGTCGAATATCGCGAGGACCGCGGAAAGGCCTATTGGGGCGCGCCGCTGGTGCCGGTCGCCTTCAGCGGCCCGCACGCGACGGCCGGGATTGTCTCGGGCACCTACTTCAACAGGACCGACCTCGGGGCCGTCACGATCGACGACCGCACCTTCAACACCAATTACAATGTCCTCGACAACCGAAACGTGGCGCAGGAGGTGTGGCTGCGCGGCGGCTTCGAGCTGAAGCTGGCGCCCGACCTGACGCTGAAGAGCCAGGCCTATGGTTACGGTGCTGAGCGCTCGTGGTTCAACAACGAGATCGAGGCGTTCGATTCCACGAACAACCAGGTGTATCGTGAGCGCTTCTATGTCGCGCACAGCCAGCGCCTGGTTGGCAATATCACCGACCTGATCTGGGACGCCAATATCGCGGGCTTCGACAATCGCCTGGTCACGACGCTGTCGTCGAGCTATCTCGATTTCGTCAGACCGGGCGCGGCGAATTTTCCGTCTGATTATGTCCCGCTGGTCGATCCGCCGCGCGGCTATTACGGCTCGCTCGAGATCCAGCGGCAGACCGCACGGATCGACAACGAGGCGCTGTCGTTTGAGGACCGGCTGAAGCTGACGCGGACCTTTGCGCTGGTCGGTGGCCTCCGCGTCGAGCATATCGGGCTCGATCGCAATTGGACCGACAAGACCGGGCTGGAGAAGGCGGGTTTTCCGTACACCAAGGACTGGGCGCCGGTGACGGGACGCATCGGCTACACCTGGGAGGCCGTGCCCGGCCTGACCTTCTTCAGCCAGTACGCGACCGGTGCCGACGTGTCCGCCAACAACATCTTCCTGCTGTTGCCGACCCAGCCGCTCGACCTGACGACGTCGCGCACCTACGAGACCGGCGTCAAGCACCTGTTCTGGGACAACCGGGCGGAGTGGTCGTTCTCGGCCTATGACATCCAGCGCAAGAACGTCTATGCCGCGGCCGGTGGGCAAGCGCTCAACATTGCAGGGCGGCAGGAATCGAAGGGCGTCGAGCTCGCCGCCGCGGTGCGGCCGATCGAGCCCCTCCGGCTGTGGGGTAACATCGCCTATGTCGATGCGCGCTATGCCGACTACAATTTCGTCGGCGGCTCGTTCTCGGGCAACACGCCGCCGAACGTACCGCGCATCGTCGCCAATGCCGGCGCGTCGTACCGGTTCTTCACGCCGTGGCCGGTGGAGCTCGGCATCGTCGGCCGGCACGTCGGCGATCGCTACAACACCGACGCCAACACAGTGACGATGAACGCCTACACCGTCGGCGACGTCTACGCCTTCGTCGATATCCCGAAGACCGTCTTCAATGCCGTCGACCAGGCGCGCCTGACCTTCCGCGTGCGCAACTTCACCGACAAGCGCTACGCGATCTGGGGCGATCCGTTCTATCCCGACCAGATCCTCTTGGGCGCGCCGCGCACCTACGAGATCTCGGCGGCGTTCAAATGGTAGGGCGCTGACCGCATGATGGGCGCGATCGTCCTCTCGCATCGCTGGCTCGGGATCGCGTTCTGCCTGCTGTTCGCGATGTGGTTCGCGAGCGGAATCGTGATGCACTTCGTTCCGTTTCCGTCGCTGACGGAAGCGGAGCGGGTTGCCGGGCTCGCGCCGGTGGGGCGCGCGCAGGCGACCTTGACGGTTGCCGATGCGGTGACTGCGAGCGGGATCGCCGATGCTGCGCGTGTTCGCTTGATCCAAAGAACCGACGGGCCGGTCTACATCGTGTCGGGGCCCTCGCGCCTGCGCGCGGTTCGTGCTGCTGACGGGCAGGATGCCTCAGTGTGGTCGCCTGATGTTGCGCTTGCCATCGCAATGGCTCATGCGCGTCAGCGCGGGCTCGATGCCGCGCATGCGGCGGTCGTTGCGCAAGCGGACCACGACCAATGGAGCGTACCGAACGGCTTTGACCGTCACCGACCCTTGTTTCGCGTGGCCCTCGGCGATGCGGCCGGAACGGAGGTCTATGTCTCCTCGCGCACCGGCGAGGTCGTGCTGGACACGACGCGACGCGAGCGCGGCTGGAATCTCGCCGGCAGTGTGCTGCACTGGATCTATCCGACGGTCCTCAGGAGCAACTGGGCGCTGTGGGATCGTGTGGTCTGGACGCTGTCGCTGCTGGCCCTGATCGCGGCGGTGCTGGGCGCGGTGCTCGGGATCGTGCGCGTGAAGATGCGGGGACGCCAGATCGCGACGCCCTATCGCGGCTGGCACGCCCTGCATCACGTCATCGGTCTCGTGGCGACGGTTTTCGTGCTGACGTGGATCTTCAGCGGATGGCTCTCGATGGATCACGGCCGGCTGTTCTCGCGCGGGCAGCTGACGTCGGCCGAAGCCGGCGTGATCGATGCTTCGCCGGACTGGACGACCGCTCCATCGCCGGAGCGGAAGCCGCTATCGTCCTCGGCACGTGAAGTCGAATGGTTTGCGTTTGACGGCAACGCCTATCGGCGCGAGCGGATCGATTTCGACAAGCAGGTTGTAGTGTGGCCGGATGGTGGAGAGTCGGAAGGCCTCGGCGTGCAGGCGATCCTGAGCATGATGACGCGGCTCGCGACGGGCTGCGACGTGCCCTCCATCCTCGCGGATGACGACGACTATCCCGCACAGGCCATCGTCGCCGGTGCTTCCGTCTACCGCTCCCGATGCGGCGATGTCTGGTTCGACATCGACGGTGCCGATGGCCATGTGCTGCAAAGGCTGGATGCGTCGCGGCGGGCCTATCGTTGGGCCTATGGCGCGCTCCACACGCTCGATTTCCCAATCCTCAACGCGCATCCGCGCTTTCGCGATGTGCTGATCGTCGGCCTTTGCGCGCTCGGGCTGGTGTTCTCGATCACCGGAATTGTCATCGGCTGGCGGCGGTTGCGTCGATCTTTTGCCGGCTAGCACGTCCGATCAAACAAAAAGTGCGAAAACAACCCCATGCACAGTAGCCGGTGATAATGGAATCAACGGCTTACGCAGGCATCGCCGCGATTTGACCCGTCGGGCAAAACAGGGATATATTGCTATTATTCCGAAATTGCCGAAAAGCTGGGCTGTCTACCTACAAGCCCGGCGGCATCACGTAACTGGTGACCTACGTCCGCGTTGCTCCAATAGCGACCAAGTTCGTGGGGCAGCGCAGTCTGTCGCGATGGGCCACAACCGGACTCGGACTTTCCAAGATAACAGGCTTTCATCGACCTACTGTTTATTACGGTCCTTGCTTGATCGCCTTGGAGGGACGAGCTCGGGGTGGGCTGAGACAACTGCGGCCTGTAAACACGTGAGCAGTTCGACGTAACTTTGCGTCTCTATCGACGCAGTGCCCTCGCAACGATTGCGAACATCACTGGGACTGGTCGCCCACAAAGTGCTTATTTGTTGTCGCGCCTGCTTTTCGTCTTTCATGCAGTCCGAGAAACTCTGAACGGCAGTCAGTCCCTGTGCTTTGGCATTGTCTACTGTTGCCTTGCACAGCGCCTCCACATTCAGCACCGGAACCTTATCAGAGACGGGTATCGGGACCGGTTGGCCCACCAGGGCCAGCGATAAGAATGCAATCTTCATTTTCCGTCCCCTGCAAATGGACGTTCCTGCTTCGCGAGCTCCGCAGGTCCAGAAAATCACCTTTGATCCGGCGCAAGGCTTCGTAGCTTCCATGCCTGGAGCGGTGAAGCGAAGGGGGGTTATATCGAGCCCGTTTCACGCCGAAGAGTGGACTCTAGCGGACATGCCGGGTCGGCCGGTTGGAGACATCACCTTTAGCAGGTAACCCCCGTTGCGCAGCGGCGCACCGCCCGTCGATCCGCTCTCCGCGCAACGCCAGCGACGCTCGTTGCAGTTGCCGGTCTTCCTACTCGGGCGTAAGCATTGTCCGACGATAGGGACAACCCCTTCTCTTGCGACCACTGAACCGAAATCGGGGCGGCGCACAATATCGTCGCTCCCACCAAAATTGCGCCAAACATGCTCATCTTTTTCATGAGATTGTCCTCGTCAATAGTGATAGTTGCGGGTTCTGCATGCGAGATTTCCAGATCTTCGTACTTGATCCAAATCAAGCGATTCAAATTGCTTGACCTGTCAAGGCGACCGCCCGACGCAAGTGAGAAGCCAAGGGCCACCCGCTTGGTAGTTGACCCCTTCCGAACGCGAAGGCCTTCGTTTCACCAGTTCCAGCCGCCGTAGTAGCGTGGAATCAGCGTCGGTCGTCCGGTGACGTAACTGCGGTTGGCGTAGCCGCCGGAATAGTCGGCAGGGTAGCCGCCAGCGGCATAGGAGTCGCCGTAGTAGCGCGGAACTAGCGTTGGCCGTCCGGTGACGTAACTGCGGTTGGCGTAGCCGTCGTAAGAGCCGGCAGGGTAGCCGCCAGCTGCATAGCTGCTGCCGTAGTAGCGCGGAAACAGCGTTGGCCGCCCGGTGACGTAGCTGCGATTGGCGTAGCCGTCGTGGTAGCCAGGACTGCCGTAATAACTGCCATAATAATTGCCAGGGTAGCCCCATCCGGTGTCTACACGAGGGCCGCCATGGTAGTACCCAAAAGGTGAGGTGGCCGCTACCGCGGCCGTCCCAATCGCGCCGGCCGCCAAGCCAGCACCGACCACACCGGCACCGTAGCCGTACGCAGCCCGCCGGTAATGGCGACGCGCAACGCCGGCACCGCTAAGGGGTGTCAATGGGCGACCAATCCGCGCCTGCGCGCTCTCAACTGACAGCGAGACACTGCTCTGTTCAGACCAGCTGAACGAGAGCAACGTCGCGCACACGAAGGCCGGGGTTGCAATTGCAACTTTGCTAAGACTCATCTGCTTCATGGACGTTCTCCACTGTCCACTAAGCCTGCCCCATAGAGTTGAATGCATGGTCGCTGTTGGAGGGCATTGCGCCAGATGAACGGACTTCGACGGAGC
This sequence comes from Bradyrhizobium huanghuaihaiense, assembly GCF_007830635.1. Taxonomy (GTDB): domain Bacteria; phylum Pseudomonadota; class Alphaproteobacteria; order Rhizobiales; family Xanthobacteraceae; genus Bradyrhizobium; species Bradyrhizobium huanghuaihaiense. The sequence continues at coordinate 661,258 of NZ_VLLA01000002.1, forward strand.
TGCTCGCTTTAGGTCAGTTAGAAGTGCTGACGCATTGGAGACACCTCTTGCTGGGCGCTTAGGGCGCGTCAGCGTCAGCTATCGGTCTTTTTTGACGGTTTCAGCGTAGATTGTCGGCCGGCTGATATCCGCTTCTACCTCGTAAGCGTCTAACCGGAGCCTGCTCGGAAGCGTTGCGTCCGGCCAGACCCGTGTGATTCAAGCTTCCAAACTGGGGGCGAATCATGCGCCACGATTCCCCGATTATGAATGGCTTGCCATCAAGCCAACTGCGCCTCGATCTGCCGCGCGGCGCGCAGCAGCGTCCGATCCTGGCCGCGCCGGGCGATGATCTGGAGGCCGAAGGGAAGGCCGTTCGCGTCGGCCCCGCAGGGGAGTGAGATCGCCGGCAGGCGGGCGTGATTGACGAACGGCGTGAACACGGCATGCGCGCGCGGGCTCGCCGCGCGGCCGCCGATCGTGTCGGGTCCCGCTTGCGTGAGCGGCCAGGCGACACAGGGGACGGTCGGCGTGAGCAGCAGGTCGACCTCGGTGAAGAAGGCCGCGAAGGCATGGGCGATCGCGGCGCTCGCGATCAGCGCGCCTGCAACGTCGGTGCCCGACCACGACAGCCCTCGCTCGATCTGCCTGGCGATGTCAGGATCGAAGACGGTCGGATCCTTGCGGAAAGCGTCGCCGTAGAGCGCGGCAAGGCCGGCATGCTGGAGCGGCATGATGGCTTCTTCCGTTGCACCGGTCGGCCAGACGGGATCGCGTAGCATGATGCTGAGGCCGGCGGCGGAGAGACGCGAGATGACGGAAACGAGCCCGTTGGCGACGACGTCGTCGACCGCGACGTCGAGCCCGAGCCGCGGCGAGAAGGCGATGCGCAAGTCCACGATGTCCTCGGCTTCCTGCGCGATGACGGCCGCATCCGGATCGCGCGGATCGGTGCCGGCCATGATCTCGAAGGCCAGCGCGATGTCGGCGACATCGGCGGCGATCGGTGCGATGACGGAGAGGCCGAAGAACGGCTCGGCGAAGCCGGGCCCATAGGGGATCGCGCCATAGGACGGCTTGAAGCCGGCGACGCCGACATGGGCCGGCGGCCTGCGGCTGGAGCCGCCCGCATCGGTGCCGATCGCGAGCGGCACGAGACCGGCGGCGACGGCCGCGGCCGGGCCGCCCGATGAGCCGCCGGGTGTCAACGCGGGATCGAGCGGATGCCGTGTCGGTCCGAACAGCTGCGAGATGGTGACGCCCTTGCTGGCGAATTCCGACGTCGCGCCGATGCCGACGATAACAGCTCCGGCGTTGCGCAGGCGCTCGACCGCAATCGCGTCGCGCGGCGCGATGAAATCGGCAAACAGGCGCGAGCCTTGCGTGATGCGCCAGCCGCCGACCCAGATGTTGTCCTTGACGATGACGGGGACACCGGCGAGCGGCATGGTCTCGCCGGCACGCAGGCGAGCATCGACCGCGGCGGCATCGGCGAGCGTGCGTTCGGGATCGACCGTGACGACCGCGTTCAAGGCCCTGGCTGCCTCGATCCGCGCGAGCGCGGCCTTTGCGGTCTCGACGGCGCTAGTCCGTCCAGCCGCGACATCGGCCGCGATCTCGCGGGCGCTATTTGTCGGCTTTGTCATGGCCTCCCCAGATCAGCGCCACTGTGCCACAGAGGGCGAGACACGCCAGGGCGAAGAAGGCCACGCCGAGGCTGGCCACGCCGTCCAGGATCGACACCAGCGCCGGCGCCGCGAGGAGCCCGGCATAGGACGCGGTGAGCACTGCGCCGGTGGTCTCGCCGATCCGGTCCTGCGGGGCGAGGCGGGCGATCTCGGCGATGAAGACGCCGTTCCAGCCCGACGCCGTCAGGCCGAACAATGCAGCAACAATGAATTGCCCGTTGCGGCCGAGCGATGCGCCGTCGAGGCCCAGCAGCGCGGCACAGAAGGCCATGCCAAGGCCGATGACGATGAGCACGGCGCGTGAGGCGTCGAGGCGCATGGCGACGTAGCCCCAGCCGAGCCGGCCGACGAGGCCGCCGGCTTGCGCGCAGGCGAGCGCCATGCCGGCCTCGATATGGCTGAGACCGAGCTCGCGCGTGCCGAGCGTGACGAACACCGTGTTGAGTGACACCTGCATCGCGCTGAACGGCATCGAGGCCAGCGCCAGCATCGCGATGCGCCGGTCCGCCGTCATCAATGCCAGCCGCGCGCGGAGATCGAGTTTTGGGGGCGGGACGAGCTTGCCGGCGTAGGCCGGCCGCAACCATTCGAACAGCGCGATCGCAAGCAGCGCGCAGAGGCCCACGGCCGCATAGCACCAGGCCGGCCCGAACGCGATGGCGATCGCGGGCAGGGCCAGCGAGCCGCAGACCGCGCCGATCTGGTTGCCGGTCTGGCGCACCGAGAAGACGAAGGCGCGCCGCTCGGCGGTGACGAGCCGCGACAGCAGCGCCGCGCTCGCGGGCGTCTCGGGCCCCATGGCAAGGCCGAGGCAAAGGCCTGCGGCCAGCAGGGCGGCGCTCGATCCGAGCGACGCCAGGACCATGCCGACGACGATCGCCGCCGCACAGAGACTTGCGATCCGCAGCGAGCCGACCCGCGCGATGAAGCCGCCGCCCCAGAACGAGGCGGGGATGCCGACCGCGAACACCGCGCAGGAGAACATCGAGAGCTGCCAGACCTCGATATGGGCGCGAGGCGCAACCACGCCGGGCGCGAACAAGGCCAGCGCGACGAGGGCCTGGAGCGCGGTCATCGCCCCCAGGGCCGGCAGCAACGCGGGTGCTGGCCGAATGGCAGTGTTTCCGTCTACCATAACGCTGCGCTCATGGGAGGAACATTGTGGCAGGCGGCATTTCCATTCACGCGGTCGATGTGGCGAGCGGGCGTCCGGCGCAGGGGCTGCGCGTCGAAATCTGGCGGATCGATCCGGACTCGCTGCGCATCGCCGACGGGCGGCTCGGTGCCAATGGCGTGCTCGATCATTCCGTTGCGCAAGGCGCAGGCGTGACGGCTGGCGAGTACGAGGTGCTGTTTCATCTCGGCGAGTTCTTTGGCGAGCGCGACGGCTTCCTGACCGTGACGCCGTTCCGCTTCCGCATCAAGAACGTTGACGAGCATTTTCATCTGCCGCTGAAATTCACGCGCTGGGGCTATTCGCTGTTTCGCGGTGCCTGATCAGTTGGTCAGCCGCCGCGACAGGCCGGTGATGCGCTCCATCACCGCGACCAGCGCGACGGTCGCGATGATCAGCACGCCCGACAGCGCGGCGATGGTGACATCCAGCTTGCCCTCGAGATCCTGCCACATCCGGATCGGCAGCATGTCGGTCGCGGCATCGCGCAGGAACAGCGACACCGGTACGTTGTCGAAGGACGACATGAAGGCGATGAAGGCGCCGGCGATGATGCCCGGCCGGATCAGCGGCAACACGATGCGGCGGAACGTGTAGAGGCGGCTCGCGCCGAGCACCGCCGAGCTTTCGAGCAGGGTCGGCTCGAGCTGAGCGAGCGCGGCGACCGTGTTGCGCACGACATAGGGCACGCACACAACCGTGTGGCCGATCACCAGCGTCAGCGGCGACACCGGCAGGCCGACCAGCGAGAACAGCATCAGCGCAGCCAGACCAAAAGCCAGCGCCGGCAGCACCAGCGGCGACATGAAGAGGGAATCGAGCAGCCGCGCCGACAGCGTCCGCGACCTGGAGATCGCGAGCGCCGCGGCGACGCCGAGGACGACGGACAGGCTAGTTGCCCACACGGCCACGATGAGACTGTTCTTGGCCGCGAAATGCAGCTGCCAGGCATTCCACAGCTCGGCGTACCAGCGCAGCGAATAGCCGGGCGGCGGGAAGCGCAGCGAGAAGCCGCTGGTGAAGGAGACGATCAGAACCACCAGCGACGGCGCGATGATGATGGCAAGCGCGATCACCGCGATCACGGTCATGACGAGCTCGAAGCTGATCGCCTCAAGAGTGCGCTTGCGGCCGCTCATCATGCGCCTCCATAGCCGCGCGACATGCGGCCGAGCGTGGTGAAGACCGAGACGACTGCGAGCACGGCGAGCAGGAAGATGATCGAGATCGCGGCCGCGAACGGCCAGTTCTGCAGCGTCGAGGCCTGCTGGTAGAGATACATCGGCATGAACAGCATCTGCCCGCCGCCGACCAGCGACTGGGTGATGAAGGCGGTGATCGCGGCGGCGTAGGTCAGCGTGCAGCCGGCGATGACGCCGGGCAGCGACAGCGGCAGCACGATCCGGAAGAAGGTGCGCCAGCTTCCGGCGCCGAGCGAGCAGGAGGCATCGTCGAGATTGGGATCGATGCGGCCGAGCGCGGTGATCAGCGGCAGCGTCATCAGCGGCATCTGCACCTGCGCCAGCGCGATCACCACACCGAACTGGGTGTAGAGCAGTTTTAGCGGCGTATCGATGACCCCCAAGGATTGCAGCGTGGCGTTGATGATGCCCTGGCGGCCCAGGATGACGATCCAGGCGAAGGTGCGGACCACCACGCTGGTCAGGAGCGGCAGCAGCACGATCAGGATGATGATGGTCTGGAGCTTTGGCCCGACCCGCTGATACAGCCAGGCGATGGGAAAGCCGAGCACGAGGCAGACGGCCGTCACCTCGGCGCCCAGCAGCAGCGTCGAGCCGAGCACGCCGAGGCTGAAGGGATCGGTCAGGAAGTGCAGGTACTGGCCGAGCCCCCAATGGAGCCCGGCCGTGTCGTTGTGCAGCGAGAGCCAGAGCAGTTGCAGCAGCGGCGCGACGAAGAAGAGCAGGAAGAACAGCGCCAGCGGTGCTGCCAATCCCATTCCGTAGGACGTGACGTCCCGTGATGCCGGTGCTGCGCCCATGGCTTAAGCCTTCAAGGTCTTAGATCTTGATCTCGCGGTTGAAGCGCTCGATCCAGGCCGAGCGCTGCTCGTTGATCTTCTTCCAGTCCTGGAACACGAACTTCTGCTTCAGCTCGGCGGTGTCCTTGGCCAGCACGCGCGCGATCTCGCCGCCCATCGTCACCTTGGAATTGGTCGGCACGATCAGATAGGGCGGGTTCATCAGCGTGGTCTGCACCTCCGGCGTCAGCGCCGCCTCGATCAGCTTGAAGGCGAGCTCGCGGTTGGGCGAGTTCTTGACGATGTGGATCGTGGTCTTGAAGGCGATCGCGCCTTCCTTCGGCGCAACGAACTCGACCGGCACGCCGCGCGCCTTCAGGATCTGGATGGCGTTGAAATTGCCCGGCGAGATGTCGATCTGGCCCTGCTGGAACAGGGTCGCGAGCGCGCCGGGATTGGCGGCGACCGCCGCGAGATTGGGCTTGAGCTCCTCCAGCGCCTTGAAGCCGGGATCGACATTGGCCTCCGAGCCGCCGCGCATCTTGGCGATCTCGACCAGCCAGCCGGTGCCGAGCGTCGAGTTGAGGTTGGTGATGCCGACGCGGCCCTTGAACTCCGGCTTCCAGAGATCGGCCCATGAGGTCGGCGGCGTCTTGACGGCTTCCGGATTGTAGGTGAGGCCGACGACCTGAAAGAAAGGGGCGGGGCCCATCGGCTCCTGTGCCTCGGCGATCAGGTCTTTGTAGTATGCGCTCTTCTCGACCGGGTAGGGCTCGACCAGATCCTGGCCGATGGCGACGAGGGCGGGGCCGGGATCGTGCAGCATGACGTCGATCGGCGGATTGGCCTTGGCGGCGTTGACCTTCGCGATCTGGTCGACCGAGAGCATGGGATCGAGCACCATCGCGGCGTCCGCATTGGCTTTACGGAACGCCGGCACCAGCACGGCCTTGTGCGCTTCCTCCCAGCTTCCGGTGAAGGTCGCAAACACCAGCGGGCGGGCCTGGGCGTAGCTCAGGCCGGGAAACGCCTTCATGGCCCCGAGTGTGAGCGCCGTGGTCAGCAGGCTTCTGCGGTTCATGATCATGTCGAACTCCCCTCTGGACTGGATCTAAAGCGTTGCGGGAAAGGCGTTGCGAGCGATGGGGCGAGCGGCGCGAGGCGCACCGCAGCGCCGTTCTCCAGCGCGCGGGTCTCGCCGATGCGCGCCTGGGAGACCTTGACGCCGGAGCCGTCGGCGGTGGTGACCTCGTGCACGACGGTGGCACCCAGCGGCAGCGACATGCCGACCACGCCGGCAAAGCCGGTCTCGTCGCCGACGAATTGCAGATGCTCGGGCCGGATGCAGACGGTGACGCGGCCGCCTTCGCTGAGCGTACCGCCCGCGGGCCGCGCGATGATCTCCGAGCCGGCATCGAGCCGCACCTTTGCCGCCGTGCGATCCGCCGAGACCACGACGCCGGGCATGCGGTTGGTGGAGCCGACGAAGGTGTTGACGAACAGCGTCTGCGGGCGGTCGTAGACGTCGGACGGCGAGCCGAACTGCTCGAGCTTGCCATGGCTCAGCACGGCGACGCGGTCGGCCATCGAGAGGGCTTCTTCCTGGTCGTGCGTCACGATCAGCGTGGTGATGCCGGAGACGCGCTGCAGCCGCTTGACCTCGATCTGCATGTCCAGTCGCAAATTCTTGTCGAGCGCGGCGAAGGGCTCGTCGAGCAGCAGGATCGACGGCTTGATCGCGAGCGCGCGGGCGAGCGCAACACGTTGCTGCTGGCCGCCGGAGAGCTGCCGCGGCAGCCGCTCGGCCATAGCAGGCAGCTGCACCAGTTCCAGCAGGCGCTGCGCTTCGCGCTGGCGCGTGGCCTTGTGGATGCCGCGGGCGGCGAGGCCGTAGGCGACGTTCTCGCTGATGCTGAGATGGGGAAACAGCGCGTAGTTCTGGAATACGATGCCGACCGCGCGCTTGTTCGGCGGCAGCGCATCGACGATGTCGTCGCCGATGATGATCCGCCCCTGCGTCTGCGCGATGAAGCCGGCGATGATGCGCAAGAGCGTGGTCTTGCCGCAGCCGGACGGGCCGAGCAGGGCGATGATCTCGCCGCCCTTGATGTCGAGATTGATGTTCTCGACCGCGAGTGCGCCGCTCGGATAGCGGTGGGTGACCGCATCGACGACGAGTGACCGTCCGCCTTGCGCTTCAGCCATGGTGTTGCCTCCCGTTGCCCCAGAGGAGAAAGCAAGTCTCGTGCCCCGGTCTGCCGCCGGCTGTTCGATCGGAAATGGATTGAACCTTTCGCATCGCCGGCCGCCTCTTTGATTAGCTGTCGCGATGCTCGAGCCGGGCGGCAAGCGCGTCGGCAAGTCCGATGGTGGGCTTGGCTGCGGGCCGGCGGAACGTGCCCGCCGTTGCCTTGCGCAGGCGCAGCGCATGAAGGGCTTCGGCCTGCTTCACCGACGCTATGACCTGATCGACCACGGGGACGGGGATCCGGTCCGCGACGCGCTCGGCGAGGCCCGAGAGCGGGGCGCCGGCAAAGATCAGCACATCGGCCTCGTCCTCGACGATGGCGCGCTGGGCGAGCTCGACCAGCACCTCCTCCTTCTCGGTGCCGACCTCGGAGATCGCCTGAAACGGCGTATCGAGCATGCGGATGCCGGCGCAGCGCTCCCACAACCCGTGGGCGCGGACGCATTCCTCGTACCAGGGCCCCAGCGCCTGGGCGAAGGTGACGATGGCAAAGCGGCGTCCGGCCATGCACGCCGTCAGCATCGCGGCTTCCGCCATGCCGACCACGGGAATGTCGAAGGTCTCGCGCGCGGCGAACAGGCCGGGATCGCCGAACGCCGCGATGATTGCGGCGTCGACCTTCATGTGCTGCTCGGCCAGCATCTCCAGCGCGCTGGCGCCGCCGATCTGCGCCTCGGTGCGCGTCGCGATATAGGGCACGCCGCGCGTCGCGGTGCAGGGGATCAGCTCGGTGCCCGATGCGGCCGCGCGCTGCCCGACACCCATCATCAGGTCGGTCACTGCGGTGCTGGTGTTCGGGTTGAGCAGCAGCAGCTTCATGGTCATGCCGCCGTCTGCTTTGGCTTGGACGTCGCGAGAACTTCGAGCAGCGCCGTGCCGGTCCGCGCGACATGGGCGCCGAGCAGCCGGCCGGCCGCGTCGCCGTCGCGTGCCTCCAGCGCGGCCAGGATATCGGCGTGCTCGTCGACCGAATTGCTCCAGCGCCTGTCGGCGCCGAGCGCGAGATAACGCGCGCGTTCGGCGCGGGAGATCAGCGTCTCGTGGGCCTCGCGCAGCGGCGTGTTGCGGGCCATGCGGACGATGGTGTTGTGGATCTCGCCGTTGATTGCAAAATACTCGTCGAGCTTGCCGTTGCGGTGATGACCCTCCATCCGGGTCTGCAGCGTGCGCAGGCGCGCGAGGTCGCGGTCGGTGGCGCGCACCGCGGCAAGCTCGGCAGCGAGCCGCTCGATGCCGGCGAGGGCCTCGAACAATTCCGAGATGCCCTCGACCGCGATATCGGCAATGCGCGGGCTGCGGTTGGGACGAAGCTCGATCAGCCCTTCCGCGGCGAGCACCTTCATCGCCTCGCGCAAGGGCGTGCGCGACACGCCGAGCTCCTTCGACAGTTTTGTCTCCTGGGTCTGCGAGCCCGGCGGCAGCTCGCCGCGAATGATCATCGTCCGCATCCGCGCAGCGGCGCGCTCATGCAGGCCCATCCGCTTGAGTTTGGGCGACTTTCGTCCCGGGTTCGGTTCGGATTTCTGCTGCACGCGAGATTTCCTGCTTGCAACTCATCCTAGCCATTCCGAGCCGAAGGCGATGCCCAAATAGGCGACGTATGTGGCTTAAAACAAATGCATATCGAACAAATTGCATGCAGTATGCAAATTGCGGGTTGCGCGCAGCGCCGGGGATGCCGATGATCGTTTCGAGGGAGCGTTGATGCGCTCCGCGGCAACGGAGCGATCGTGATCGATGTAGTCTTGCGCAAGCGTCTCGGCATGATCACGCCGTCCTCCAACTCGGTGCTGGAGCCCGTCACCAGCGCCATGCTGGCGGGCGTCTCCGGCGTCACCGCGCATTTCGCGCGCTTCCGCGTCACCGAGATCGCGCTCGACGCCGCTGCACTGAGCCAGTTCGACGCCTCGGTGATGCTGCCGGCCGCGGACCTGCTGGCCGATGCCAAGGTCGACGCGATCGCCTGGAACGGCACCTCCGCAAGCTGGCTGGGCATCGGCCGCGACCGAAGTCTTTGCGAGGCGATCACCGCACGCACGGGTGTGCCTGCGACGACGTCGACGCTCGCCTGCATCGATGCCGCACGGGCGCTCGGCGCCAAGCGCGTCGGCCTGGTCTCGCCCTACACCGACGACGTGCAGCGGCGGATCGGCGATGTCTGGGCCGAGGAGGGGATCGCCCCGCACGCAGAGCGGCACCTCGGTTTGCGCGACAACTTTTCCTTTGGCGAGGTGGCGCCGGCGACGATCGCGGACATGATCCGCGCCGTGGCGGCGGAGGGCGCGGACGTCATCGTCATCCTCTGCACCAATCTCGATGGTGCGGCGCTTGCGGCCACGCTGGAGCGGGAGCTGGATATCGCCGTGCTCGACTCGGTCGCGGTGACGCTGTGGCGATCCCTCGACCTCGCCGGCGGCGACATCACGACCCTTGCACAGTGGGGCCGGATCTTCCAGACATCGGCTGTCATCAAGTGACGGAGACAACAGTGACCCAGCTCGATCTCGCCATTCGCGGCGGCACCATCGTGACGGCCAGCGACGAGTTTCGCGCCGATATCGGCATTCAGGGCGGCCGCATCGTCAGCATCGCCGAGCGCATCGAGGGCGCGGCGCGCGAGATCGACGCGACGGGCCTGCTGGCGCTGCCGGGCGGCATCGACAGCCATGTCCATATCTCGCAAGCCTCGGGCCCCGACGTGGTGATGGCCGACGACTTCGCCTCGGCGACGCGCGCGGCGGCGGCCGGCGGCAACACCATGGTGCTGCCCTTCGCGCTGCAGGAGAAGGGCACGTCCCTGCGCACCTGTGTCGAGAACTATCGCAAGCTCGCCGAAGGCGAATGCTATATCGACACGGCCTTCCACCTCATCATCTCCGATCCGACCGCGGTCGTGCTCGGGCAGGAGCTGCCGGCCCTCGTCAAGGACGGCTACACCTCCTTCAAGGTGTTCATGACCTATGACGACCTCGTGCTCAGCGACAAGCAGCTGCTCGAGGTGTTCGAGGTCGCGCGCCGCGAGGAGGCGCTGGTCATGGTCCATTGCGAGGGCTACGACGCCATCCGCTTCCTCACCAGCAAGCTGGAGCGCGAAGGCCACATCGCGCCCTACTATCACGGCACCTCGCGGCCCCAGGCCGTCGAGCGCGAGGCGACGCATCGCGCCATCAGCCATGCCGAGGTGATCGGCGTTCCCATCATGATCGTGCATGTCTCGGGCCGCGAGGCGATGGAGCAGGTGCGCTGGGCTCAGCAGCGCGGCTTGCCTGTTCATGCGGAGACCTGTCCGCAATACATCACGCTCACGGCCGACGACATGAAGGGCCTCAACATGGACATCACGGGCGCGAAGTATGTCTGCTCGCCGCCGCCGCGTGATGCCGAGAGCCAGCAGGCGATCTGGGAGGGCATCACGACAGGCGTGTTCCAGACCTTCTCGTCCGATCACTGCCCGTTCCGCTACGACGATCCCAAGGGCAAGCTGACGCCGAACGCCCGCACCTCGTTCCGCTGGGTGCCGAACGGCATTCCCGGCGTCGAGACCCGGTTGCCGATCCTGTTCTCCGAGGGCGTCTCGAAGGGACGCATTACGTTGCAGAAGTTCGTCGAGCTGACCGCGACCAACCACGCCCGCATCTACGGCCTCTATCCGCGCAAGGGCTCGATCGGCGTCGGCTTCGATGCCGATGTCGTGCTGTGGGACCCCAAGCTGAGGAAGAAGATCCAGCAGGCCGACCTGCACCACGGCGCGGACTACACGCCATGGGAAGGTTTTGACGTCACCGGCTGGCCCGTCACGACCATTGCCCGTGGCCGCGTCGTGTACGAGCAGGGCAGGATCGTCGGCGACAAGGGCGCCGGCGAGGTGCTGAGCCGCGGCAAGTCGAGCCTGGTGTGATCGTCACATCGGCTCGATGCCGATCTTCTTGATGATCCCGGCCCATTTCGTGGTTTCCGTGGTCATGTAATCGGTCAGGCCTTTGGGGTCCATCACCAGCGGCTCAGCGCCCTGTTCGACGAAGAGGGCGCGCACCTTCGGATCGTTCACGGCTTCGATCATCGCCTTGTAGAGCTTGTCGATCACGGCCTTGTCGGTATTCGCCGGCGCAAGCAGCGCAAGCCAGGCCGCGCTCTCGTAGTTTTTGAGGCCGGCCTCGGCCGCGGTCGGCACATCCGGCAGCGCCGTCATGCGCTTGTCGCTGGCCACCGCGAGCGGGCGCGCATCGCCACTCTTGATCAGGCCGAGGACGTTCGGCAACAGCTGGAAGCCGAGGGGCACTTGCCCTGCAATGAAGTCCGGCGTGTAGGCGGCGATGTTGCGGTAGGGAACGTGCGTGAGCTCGGTGCCCGTGAGCTGCTCGAAATAGGCCGCCGACAAATGCTGCGACGAGCCGACGCCGACCGTACCGTAGTTCAGCTCGCGCGGATGCCCCTTGGCGTAGTCGATCAGCTCGGCCAGCGATTTCGGCGGCAGCTTGGAATTGATCACGATGACATTGGGCATCGTGGCGAACAGCCCGATCGGGGTGAGATCCTTCAGCGGATCGTAGGGAAGCTCCTTGTAGAGCGACTTGTTCGCGGCCAGCGGGCCGGACGTGCTCATCAGCAAGGTGTAGCCGTCGGGGGCCGCATGCGCCGCGGCCGCGGTGCCGATATTGCCGCCGGCGCCGGGACGGTTGTCGACCACGAAGGCCTGGCCCAGTGACGTGGACATGCGGTTGAGCAGGATGCGCGTGATGACATCGCTGGCGCTGCCGCCGGCGAAGGGCACCAGCACCTGGACCGGGCGGGCGGGATAGTCTTGTGCTTGCGCAGGACGCAGTCCTGTAGCGGCGAGCAGGGCACCACCGCCGAGTGCGAGCAACGACCTCCGATCGGGATGAAAACCGTCAGCATGCCCAGCTGTGTTATCCGTGTTCTTGCTGCGACCGAACCGTGCCATCTCGGATTGGATCTCCCGACTGTCTCTTTGTGCGAGCCCTGGGATCGTCCGGGACGGGAGTCGGGATGAAGCCAGGTCGCGATTTTCTGCGCCTGGACCGTAGCGAGCAGGCTGCCGCGGTCGTCATGCCTGCTCGTCTCAAAACTTACCAACGCGTCTCATTCTGCGGTGGGCGCGACATCTTGTCCGAGCGAGATGAGGCTCAATCCAGTCCGGTCTTGCCGGGCGACCAATAGGCTTTGGCCTTGATCCGCGACGATGCGACGCCCGCGGCTTTCAGCGCACGGCTGATGCGCTGGATCGAGGATGCCTTGCCGGTCAGGATGAACTGCGCTCCGTTTGCAGCAAGACGCAGCATTTCCGCTTCAACGGTCGCGAGGTGATCCTCGCCGGTGCTGCGCGCGATCAATCTCGCCTGGCCGAGGCTGATGGCCTCCAGCACTTGCTGCGACGTTGCGACATCCGTGGCTTCGAGCATGTGGAGTGCACCACCTGCCCGCAAATTGTCGCGCAAGGCCGCCGCCAGGCCAAACGACGTCTCGTCGCCGAAAAGCACAACAGGTGCCTCGAGGCCGGCGAGGTCGAGCGAGCGGCGCGGCCCGAAGAACTGGCAGATATCGCCTTCGCGCAAGCCGCTCGCCCATCGGGCGCCGGGGCCGTCGCCATGCGTAAAGGCAAGGAGTCGTGTCCTGCCGCGCACGTCCCACGACATCGGCGTGTAGGTGCGCGCGCTCAGGCCCGCGCCGATCGCGACCTGGATTTTTTGCCCCGCGGTCCAGGCGACGTCCTTGAGGGCCTCGCCTTCGAGCTCGATCAGCCGAAAGTGCGGCGATAGCGTCTCGACGGTCACGACGCGTGCAGGGCGCATCAGCCATCGCAGCAACATGCGCGTGACGCGACCTTGCGGGACCTGCGATGGCTCGGAGAGTTGCGGCGTCTGACCGGGCTCGATCAAGGTCTGGCTCCCGGACTATCTGGTCTTGACGGTGAGTTCGTTGCCGCGGCCGGGATCGAGTGGCAGCGACAGAGAGAGATAGCCGTTCCGGGGATCGCGGACGTAATTGACGTAGCCCGAGGCTTCCTCGAGCGCATTCTCGCCGACGATGAGCGCGCTGGGCTTTAAATGGGGCTCCAGCAGCCTGAGAATGGGAAGATACAGGGTGAAGGCGCCGTCGAGCATCACCATGTCGATCTCACTGACGCCAGAGCTGAGCGTCTCGCGGGCATCACCGAGCCGGAACTCGACGAAGTCGGCAAGCCCCGCAGCCGCGACGTTTGCGCGAGCGCGCTCGATCTTGCCGGGTTCGAGATCGGTCCCAATCAGACGGCCGCCGCCCATGTCGCGCAACGCTGCCGCCATGTAGATCGCGGAAATCCCCATCGAGGAGCCGAATTCGACGATGCGCTCGGCCTTGAAGGCGCGGACGCACATGTAGAGGAAGCGTCCGAACCGCGGCGAGACGCTGAGAAAATTGTTCGCAAACCGCTGGTAGACTTCATTGAGATCGCGGCTCTCGGCCGCGATGGCCTGGCTGATCATCTCTTCGCGGCTCGTGCCTTCATTCATGAAGGCCTGCATCAGCGGCGCGTCGGCGATCTCCGCTTCCTGATGAAGACGGTGAAGGACCTCTGCGACGAGGCCACTGCTGATCGAATCCATGTATCCAGCTCCCTTGATATGCGCCGACCGGCGCTTCGGAGCCTGGATACGAAATCGCAGCTGCGACCGCATTCCGCTAACGGGACAATCGATTGCGATTTCCGGTCAGTGCGCGCGGCGCTCGGCCAGATATCGCGCCGGCGGCTTGCCCAGCGCTTTGCGGAACATGGTGACGAAGGCGCTCGCGCCCTCATAGCCGAGATCGAGCGCGACTGTTTGCACCGAGGCGCCCTGGTCGAGGCGCTGAAGTGCGATGAGGATGTGGAGCTGCTGGCGCCAGCGGCCAAAGCTCATGCCGGTCTCACGTTGCAGGATACGGGTGAGGGTGCGTGGCGCGACGGCGATGCGCCGGCCCCAATCGTCGATCGTCGCGCGGTCGGAGGGATCTTCCATCATCGCGCTGGCGATCCGGCGCAGCCTGGCGTCTACAGGCATCGGGAAGCGCAGCTCTTCGACGGGCGCCGCCGAGAGCTGGTCGAGCAGCACCGTGGCGATGCGGCCGTCGGCGCCGCCGACGTCGTACATGACGGGCATGTGGGCCGCGTGCTCCAGCAGATTTGCCAGCAAGGGCGAGATTGACAGCGCGCAGCATTGCCGCGGCAATGTCGGGGCCGCATCCGGCTCGACGAACAGGCAATACATCTCGACATCGCCGATCACGGTGACGCTGTGCGGGACATGGCCGGGAATCCACACCGCGCAGCGCGGCGGCACGATCCAGACGCCGTGCCCCGCCTCGAGCCTGACGATGCCCCGCAAGGTCAGGACAAGCTCGTCCTTGCGATGCTCGTGCATGGCCAGCTCCATGCCCTTGGTGGCCATGCGGCCGCCGAAGGCGGTGATGGCGCGCGGCACGGTCTCGGGGTCGAAGCCCTCGAGATCATCGGGGACAATATGGTCGTCGTTGAGCTGAAAGAAGGGCATGGCGGGAGGATGGCGGATCCAGACGCGATGGGTGGTATCGACAATATCGGCTTGCGATTGCGAGATTCAACGCAGACGGCGGCAATCTCGATTGGTTCTAACTGGCTCGCTTCCGCGGCTTTCGGCCCTCCTTGCGGGAAGCCGAGCTTTTGCCGCCGGAGGAGGGCTCCACAAACTCGCGCGCCACGGCCGCGGCCTGTGCAAGATCGTGGCTGATGACATCGAGCACGGCCTTGGCCGCCGCCGACACCGCGCGCCGCGGGTGATGCACCCAGGCGATCGAGCGTACGATCCTCTGCGCATCGAAGCGATGCGCCCGGATGGTACCGCCCGCCAGCGATTGCCGGAGCGCGATGGTCGGCAGCACCGTCGCAAAGTCGGTGGTCGCGATGACGTCGCAGAGCGCGGGCAGCGTATCGAGCTCGAGCCGAGGGCGCAGGTCGATGCCAATTGCGGCGGCGTGCTCGTCGAGGATCACGCGCAGGCCGTGGCGCTTGGACGGCAGCACGAGGTCGAAACTCGCGATGTGGTCGAAACGCAGTCTTGCAGGCGGCTTGATCGGTCCGTCCTTGCGGCAGGCGAACACCATCTCCTCGTCCATGACGTGATGCGCGGCCAGCGGCGTCTTGCGGCGCGGCACGTTGATCAGCGCGAAATCGAGCTGGCCGGTGTTGACCCAGTCGACCAGCGTCTCGGTGTAGCCCTCGCAGACCGACAGCGTGATCTCGGGATAGCGGCTGGCGACTGTCGCCGACGACCTCGCCATCGTGCTTTGCGCGACCGAGGTGATGAGGCCGACCGAAACGCGACCCGAAATGCGTCCGCCGAGCTGCGCCATCTCCTGGCGCGCATATTCGGCGTCGCGCACGATCGGCGCCGTCAGCCGCACCAGGGCCTCGCCGGCGCTGGTCAGATTCATGCCCTGGACGCTGCGATCGAACAGTTTCTGGCCGAGCTCGGCCTCGAGCTTGGCGATCTGCATGCTCAGCGCCGGCTGCACGATGTTGAGCTGGCGTGCCGCCCGGGTGACGTTCCTCTCCTCGGCCAGGCACAGGAAATATTGCATCTGCCTGAGTTCCACGGGCGTGTCCTTCGGTCGCTGATCCCCTCGCGGATCATCATCTCAGATGATCGATAATATAATCAATCATTATTTGTGGTGATGGCTGCGATTGCCTAGTCTTGGCGCGGATGAACGTGGACCTCAGAGGGCGCACGATCCACGGGAGCGAAGCCAAAAATATGCAGGACGCCAGCCCCAAGCGGATGATCATCGGCATTTCCGGCGCCTCGGGCGTCACCTATGGCGTGCGCCTGCTGCAGCTCCTGCGCAATGCCGGCGTCGAGACGCATCTGGTGATGTCGAAGACCGCCGAGCAGACCTTCGCCTACGAGACGGACCTGAAGATTGCGGAGGTGAGGGCGCTCGCCAATGTCAACCACGGGATCGACGATATGGCCTCCGCAATCTCGAGCGGCTCGTTCCGCACCGCCGGGATGATCGTGGCGCCGTGCTCGATGCGCTCGATGTCCGAGATCGCATCGGGCGTGACCACGACATTGCTGACCCGGGCTGCCGACGTCGTGCTCAAGGAGCGCCGGCGCCTGGTGCTGATGGTGCGCGAGACCCCGCTGCACACCGGGCACCTCCGGACGATGACGGCACTCTCGGAGATGGGCGCGATCATCGCGCCGCCGGTGCCGGCCTTCTACGCGAAACCCGAGAACCTCGAAGACATGATCGAGCACACCGTCGGCCGCGTACTCGACCTCTACGACATCGATATCGGCGTCGTGCGCCGCTGGGGCGAGGACGAGGCGCTCAAGCGCCGCTCGCCGTCGCTGCGCAAGATCGCGCCCTGACTGGAAGACCTTAAGGAAAGACCCGTATGCAAATGGACAATGTTGCGAAGAAGGGCTCGCCTGCCGATCTGCGCGCCTGGCTCGCTTATCTCGCTGAGCGCGGCAAGCTCGCGATCGCGCGCGAGGGCGTTGCGCTGTCGGACGAACTCGCCGCCATCGCAAAACGGCTGGAGCGCAACAGCGCCGTGCTGTTTCCACGCCCCGACGGGCACGCGATCCCGGTCGTCGCGAATCTCTTTACCGGCCGCGACTGGGTTGCCGAGTCCATCGGCGTCACCGAGGACCAGCTGCTGCCGCGGTTCCTCGCTGCCGCGAGCCATCCGCTGCCGACGCAGGAGGTCGCGAGCGGGCCGGTGCAGGAGGTCGTCCATGACGACGTC
Source organism: Bradyrhizobium huanghuaihaiense (assembly GCF_007830635.1). Classification (GTDB taxonomy): domain Bacteria; phylum Pseudomonadota; class Alphaproteobacteria; order Rhizobiales; family Xanthobacteraceae; genus Bradyrhizobium; species Bradyrhizobium huanghuaihaiense. Next base: position 678,097 of record NZ_VLLA01000002.1, read on the forward strand.
GACCTGCTGCGCCAGCTTCCGGTGCCCAAGCACAATGAGCGCGACAGCGGCCCCTACATCACGGCGGGGCTCCTGATCGCACGCAACCCGAAGACCGGCGTTCAGAACGTCTCGATCCACCGCTGCCAGATCTCCGGCAAGAACCGCATCGGCGTGCTGCTGCTGCCGCGGCACACCTTCTCGTACTACCGCCTTGCCGAGGAGCTGGGACAGGCGCTGGAGATCGCGATCGTGATCGGCGCGCATCCGGCGTTGATGCTGGCGTCCCAAGCGATCGCCGCGCTCGACGAGGACGAGATGGCGATTGCCGGTGCGCTGCTCGGCTCGCCCATCGATGTCGTGAAGTGTCGCACCAATTCGGTCCGCGTGCCCGCCCATGCGGAGATCGTGATCGAGGGGCGCATCCTGCAGGGCGTGCGCGAGCCGGAGGGCCCGTTCGGCGAATTCCCCCAATATTACGGCCCGCGCGCCAATCGTGAGGTGATCGAGGTCGACGCGATCACCCATCGCAAGGCGCCGATCTTCCACACCATCGTCGGCGGCGGCTTCGAGCACCTGATCCTCGGCGGCGTGCCGCGCGAGGCGACGTTGCTTCAGCATCTGCGCCGCAGCTTTCCCGGTGTGCTCGACGTTCGCCTCACGCGCGGCGGCACCTGCCGCTATCATCTCGCGATCAAGATCGACAAGACCAATGACGGCGAGCCCAAGAACATCATGATGTGTGCGTTCGGCGCGCACTACGACATCAAGCAGGTGGTCGTGGTGGACAAGGACGTCGATATTTCCTCGTCCGAGGAGATCGAATGGGCGGTGGCGACGCGCTTCCAGGCCGACCGCGATCTCATGGTCGTGTCGGGCGCGCTCGGCTCGAAGCTCGATCCGACCACCGACAACGGCATCAGCGCCAAGATGGGCTTGGACGCGACCGCGCCGGTCAGCGCGCCCGAGCTCGCCTACAAGCGCATTCGCGTCAAGGGCGAGGAGGAGGTCGACCTCGCCACGGCCTTGCAGGCCGATCCCAGTGCCGCGGTCGCGCGCCTTCTCGCGGAGGCGCTGACATGACCGGCTTGCGTCCGTTTGCGCGGTTGGAATATGAAGCGGGTGCTGCTTATAGTGCCGCGCCAACAAGCCAATCGTTTTGCAGCGCAACGCTGGGAGGAAGGAACTGATGTCGACGGCCCTGCGCATCGCTCATGGCGCTTTCGGCAGGGTCGCTCTGCTCGACATGGATCGTTCGCTGGTCCGTCACGCCCATCATCACTGCCATGTCCTGCTCAAGGTCGAGGGCGCCGACACGCAATTTTTGGTCGGGGACCAGGTCACGCCGCTCACGGACACCGCCGCCGTGCTCGTCGACGGCTGGAAGCCGCACGCCTATGTGCACGACGTCAACCGGCCGCGCACGCTGATCATGGCACTCTATATCGAGCCGGAATGGCTGAAAGAGTTCCGCCCCGGTTGGGCCGCGAGCGGCGCGCCCGGCTTTTTCGAGCGGCCCTCGGGCGAGGTCTCGCCGCGCATCCGCCAGCTCACGCTGCATCTGGCGGCTGAAATGATGGCGAATCCGGATGCGGTGCGGACCCACGAGCAGACGCTGTCCGACCTGATGATCGCGGTGATCGAGCGCTTCACGCCGTGGCGCAGCTTTCCGACCTCGATCCGCGGCATGAGCGCAGTGAGCTGCGACTGGCGCATTCGCCGCGCCATGGATGCGATGCGCGCGCAGGATTCCTATGGGAGCGTCGATCAGTTCGTGAAGGGCGCAGGGCTGTCGCGCGCGCAGTTCTTCCGTCTGTTCGAGACCTCGCTCGGCGTCTCCCCAAAGATCTATCTCAACGTCGTCCGCATGGAGCGGGCCCTCGACGCTGTGATGCGCGAGGACACGCCGCTCGGCGAGCTCAGCGAGCGCTTCGGCTTTCCGGAGCCGGCGCATTTCACGCGCTTCTTCCGCGATCACGCCGGCGTCAGCCCGCGCGAGTTTCGCAACGTCTCGCGTCTCGCGGGTTGAGTCTCGCGGGTTGATATTGCGCCGCACGCGCTCGAATGAGACGATTTGGTAAGTCGTGAGAGCGGGCGGTATGGGCCCTGCACCCCCGTCCTGACAAGTGTCACCGTCGCGTCAAAGAACGCGTCGGGAGGTATGCCGGGACATGTTGCAGGCGGTCAAATCCGCAAATCCGGGACATGGCGATGAGCCGTGGGTCGGGCGCTCGATCGAGCGCGTCGAGGACGCCGCGCTGCTCTCCGGTCGCGGCCGCTTCATCGACGATCTCGGCGTTGCGCCCGGCACGCTGCACGCGACCATCCTGCGCTCGCCGCACGCGCATGCCGATATTCTTTCCATCGATGCTGAAGCTGCCAAGCGTCTTCCGGGCGTCGCCGCGGTTCTGACCGGCGCCGACGTCAAGGCCGTCACGACAAGCCTTGTCGTCGGCGTGAAGGCGCCGGTGGAGTGCTGGCCGATCGCGATGGACCGCGTGCGCTATGTCGGCGAGCCCGTTGCTGTAGTGGTCGCGACGGATCGTGCACGCGCCGAGGATGCGGCGGAGCTGATCAACGTCGAATACCGTCCGCGCGGCGCGGTGGTCGATCCGCTTGGTGCGATCGCAGCTGGCGCGCCCGTGCTGCACGACGGCTTCCCCGGCAATCTCGCCAGCGACCGCTCGTTCCGCTACGGCGATCCCGAGAAGGCGTTCGCGGACGCGCCGCATCGCTTCTCCATCGACATCCGCTATCCCCGCAACTCCTGCACGCCGATCGAGACCTATGGCGTCGTTGCCTCGCATGACGCAGGCGAGGATGCCTACGAGGTGCTCGCCAACTTCCAGGGCCCCTTCAGCATCCACACCGTGATCGCGCGTGCGTTGAAAGTGCCGGGCAATCGCTTACGGCTGCGCACGCCGCCGGATTCCGGCGGCAGCTTTGGCGTCAAGCAGGGCGTGTTTCCCTATATCGTGCTGATCGCCGCCGCGGCGCGCATCACGGGCAGGCCGGTCAAGTGGATCGAGGACCGGCTCGAGCATCTCACCGCCTCGGTGTCGGCGACCAATCGCGCGACGACGCTGGCAGCGGCAGTTGCGGCCGACGGAAAGATCCTCGCGCTCGACTGGGACCAGGTCGAGGATTGCGGCGCTCATTTGCGCGCGCCCGAGCCGGCGACGCTCTACCGTATGCACGGCAATTTGACCGGTGCCTACGACATCAGCCACGTCAAGGTCCGCAACCGCGTCGTCGTCACCAACAAGACGCCGACCGGCCTCAACCGCGGCTTTGGTGGCCCGCAGGTCTATTTCGCGCTGGAGCGGCTGGTACACCGCATCGCGATCGGGCTTGACCTCGATCCGCTCGATGTCATCAGGCGCAATCTGATCGGGGCTGGCGCGTTTCCCTATCGCACCGCGACCGGTGCTTTGCTCGACTCCGGCAACTACCAGGAAGCGGTCGCGCGCGCGGTCGAGCAGGGCAGGCTTGCGGAGCTGAAAGCAAAGCGGGACGAGGCGCGGGCCGAGGGGCGTCTCTACGGCATCGGATTCACCGCCGTGGTCGAGCCCAGCGTCTCCAACATGGGTTACATCACGACCGTGCTGACGGCGGCCGAGCGCCGCAAGGCAGGTCCCAAGAACGGCGCGCAGGCGACCGCGACCGTCGGGCTCGATCCCGTCGGCAGCGTCACCGTTCACGTCGCCTCCGTGCCACAGGGGCAGGGCCATCGCACCGTGCTGTCGCAGGTCGTCGCCGACGTTTTTGGCCTGGAGCCGAAGGACATTCGCGTCAACACCGAGATCGACACCGCCAAGGACGCCTGGTCGATCGCTTCAGGCAATTACGCTAGTCGCTTTGCCGCGGCCGTGGCCGGCACGGCGAAGATCGCGGCCGAGCGCGTCGCTGACCGTGTCGCGCGCATTGCGGCGAGCCAGCTGAACGTCGAGGCCGCCGACATCGTGTTTGCAAAGGGCTTCGTCGCCTCGAAGCACAATCCGGAGAACCGGATCGCGTTCTCGCGCGTCGCTGCGCTCAGCCATTGGTCGCCGGGCTCGCTGCCTGACGATGCCGGCCAGACCATCCGCGAGACCGCGTTCTGGACGCCGCCGGAGCTGACGCCGCCCGACGATGACGACCGCATCAACTCCTCGCTCTGCCACGGCTTCATCTTCGACTTCTGCGGCGTCGAGATCGATCCGACGACGCTGGAGACGCGGATCGACCGCTACGTCACGATGCATGATTGCGGCACCATTTTGCACCCGGGCATGGTCAACGGTCAGATCCGCGGCGGCTTTGCCCAGGCGCTCGGTGCGGCGCTCCTCGAGGAATATGGCTATGCCGAGGACGGCAGTTTTCTGACGGGTACGCTCGCCGACTATCTGCTGCCGACCACGACCGAGGTGCCTGAGCCCGAGATCTTCCACATGGAGACGCCGTCGCCGTTCACGCCGCTCGGCGCCAAGGGCGTCGGCGAAGGCAATTGCATGTCGACGCCGGTGTGCCTTGCCAATGCGGTCGCGGATGCGCTGGGCGTTGCCGACATCACTCTGCCGCTGGTGCCGGCGAGGCTGGCTGAGCTCGTGCGCGGCGCCGAGCCGCCGCCTCCCGCAGGCGCGGCTGTTGCGCCTGTTCGCGAAGGCGACCGGCGGCTGCGCGGCGAAGGACAGGCCACGGTGAAGGGCGCGCCCGAGCAGGTCTGGGCGATGCTGCTCGATCCCGCGACGTTGCAGTCGGTCATTCCCGGTTGCCAGCGCGTCGACAAGGTCACCGACAGGCATTTCCGCGCCGACGTCACGCTCGGCATCGGTCCCGTTACCGGCCGCTATCGTGCCGACGTCGAGCTGTTCGATCTCGATCCGCCACGCGCGGTCACCTTGCGCGGCGGCGCCACCGGCGCACTCGGTTTCGGCAGCGCGGAGGGACGCATCACGCTTGCGCCCGACGGTAACGGCGGAACGAAACTGACGTACAGCTACGACGCCTCCATCGGCGGCAAGGTCGCCAGCATCGGCGGCCGTCTGCTCGATGGCGCGACGCGCGTGATCATCGGCCAGTTCTTCACGGCGCTCGCGCGCAAGGCCGGTGGTGGTGGCGCGGAAGGCGGAGGTTTCTCGCTGTTCGCGCTGCTGGCGAAGATGGCCAGCCTGTTCGGGGGACGCCGATGAAGCCGCCCGCATTCGACTATCTCCGGGCCGGGAGCATCAGTGACGTGGTCGAAGGGCTCGCGCAGCAGGGCGGCGATGCCCGTGTGCTCGCCGGCGGGCAGTCGCTGATGGCGATGCTCAACATGCGCCTCGCCAAGCCGAAGCTGCTGATTGACATCATGCGGATCAAAGAACTCCGCCAGATCGAGCGGAAGAACGATGCCGTCGTCATCGGCGCCGGCGTGCGCCAGGCGGATCTGTTGGCCTGGCCCGACCTTGCCGAGGCGCTGCCGCTGGTGGCCCTGGCGCTGCCCTGGGTCGGGCACGTGCAGACCCGCAGCCGCGGCACCATCTGCGGCTCGCTCGCGCATGCCGATCCCAGTGCCGAGATGCCCCTGGCGCTGGTCGCGCTCGGCGGCGAGGTGTTGTTGCGTAACGCCAGGCGTCGGCGGCGCGTTGCTGCCAAGGACTTCTTCGCCGGCATGATGCTGACCGCGCGCGCCGACGACGAGCTGATCGAAGGCATCTCGCTGCCCGTCATCAAGGGATCGCGCGTCGCCTTCCGCGAGGTGGCGCGCCGCCACGGCGATTTTGCCATCGTTGCCTGCGCGGCGATGAAAACGCCGAACGGCGTGCGTCTCGCCGTCGGCGGTGTCGCCGACGTTCCGACAGCGCGCGACTGGCCGCGGCTGGAGGGCAGCGCCCTCGATGATGCCCTCAATGCCTTTGCCTACGAACTCGGTGCGCGCGACGACGTCCACGCCACGGCGCGCTATCGCCGCGACCTCGTGCGCATGATCGGCCGCGATCTGATCCGCGAGGTGCTGCAATGACCCGTCTCAAGGCCGATCGGCGGCATGCGGTCCGGTTCTCGCTCAACGGCAAGCCGGTCGAGGCCGAGGCCGAGCCGCGCATGCTGCTGTCCGATTTCCTGCGCCACCAGCTGGGTGCCACCGGCACCCATGTCGGCTGCGAGCACGGCGTCTGCGGCGCCTGCACTGTTGTCGTCGACGGCATGCTGACCCGGTCCTGCCTGACGCTTGCTGCGCAGGTCGATGGCTGTGAGCTCAAAACGGTCGAAGGCATTGCGCCCTCGGCCGACCGGCTTGGCGTGCTGCAGCAGGCCTTCCGCCGCAACCACGCGCTCCAGTGCGGCTTCTGCACCGCCGGCATCTTGATGTCGCTGGACCACTATCTCGGCAAGAACCCAAATCCGACCGAAGCGGAGATTCGCGATCTCCTCAGCGGGCATATCTGCCGCTGCACCGGTTACACCCCGATCATCCAGGCGGCGTTAGATGCCGCCGCCGAGCTCACTTCCAAAAAAGAGACGTCTGATGCTTGATCTCGCCAGCAGCTTCGTTGCCAGCGCCGCGCGCGATCCCAACGTTGTTGCATTGATCGACGGCGATCTCCGCCTGACCTACCGTCAGTGGTACGACAAGATCTCCGCGCTGGTGGCCTCCTTCGACCGCCTTGGCCTCAAGCCCGGCGATCACGTCGTCACGCTGCTGCAAAACCGCTGGGAGGCGGCGACGCTGCACTGGGCCTGCCAGTTCGCAGGCCTCGTGATCACGCCGATCAACTGGCGCGCCAAGGCCGACGAACTCGATTACTGCATCGAGAACGCCGAGGCCTGCGCGGTGTTCTATCAGGACATCTCCGCCGAAGCCGTGCAGGGGGCGGCGCTGGCAGGCAGGCTGCTGGGCGTCTCCGTCGATCCCGGGATTGGTGAGGCGACGAGCTTCGCCGATCTGATCAAAAACGCTGCGCCGGACGCCGAGCCGCGCGTCGGCGCCGATGCCTGGTCGATCATGCTCTATACGTCAGGCACGACCTCGCGCCCGAAGGGCGTGCCGCGCCGGCATCGCGCCGAACGCACCGCCGCGATTGCCCATGTCGCGCAAAACCTCTATGGCCGCGGCGAGCGCACGCTCGGCGTCATGCCGCTCTACCACACCATGGGCGTCCGCTCGCTGCTGGCGATGTCGCTGATCGGCGGCACGTTCATCTGCCTGCCGCGCTATGACAGCCGCCAGGCGCTGGCGCTGATCGAGCAGGAAGCGATCACCAATCTCTATCTGGTGCCGACGCTCTATCACGACCTCGTCCATCACGAGGCCTTTGCCGGGACCAATGTCTCCAGCGTCCGCAAGCTCGGCTTTGCCGGCGCGTCGATGACCGACGGCCTGCTCAAGAAGCTGAACGTGGCGTTCAAGCCAAACCTGTTCGTCAACCATTACGGCAGCTCGGAGATCTACACCTTTACGATCGATCAGAACGCGGCGGCAAAGCCCGGCTCGGCCGGCAAGGCGGGGCTGAACCAGCACGTCAAGGTCGTGCGCATCGGCGCGCGGTCGGTCGCGGATCTTGCTGCGGTCGGCGAGGAGGGCGAGATCATTGCTACGCTTGCCGGCGACGAAGCCTTTGAGGGGTACTGGCGGCGCCCTGAGGCCGATGCAAAATCGCTGCGCGAGGGTTGGTACTTCACCGGCGACACCGGCTACGTCGATCCCGACGGCGACCTGTTCGTCACCGGCCGCGTCGACGACATGATCATCACCGGCGGCGAGAACGTCTCGCCGGTCGAGATCGAGAGCTGCCTGTCGCTGCACCCCGCCGTCGACGAGGTCGCGGTGGTCGGCGTCGCTGATGAGAGGTGGGGCAAGGTCGTCGCCGCCTTCGTCAAGCGCAACCGCGCGGTCTCGGAAGTCGAGCTGGAGCAGTTCTGCCGCACCTCGGGCCTTGCCAATTTCAAGCGGCCGCGCCGCTACGTCTTCGTCGACGCGATCCCGAAATCGCCGGTCGGCAAGCTGCTGCGGCGATTGCTCGTCGCTGGAGAATACGAGGCCGAGCGCCTGCCGCCGTCGGACGCCGCCTGATCATCACCCCATCAACAGAAGGAAGCCAACATGCCGTCACCCTATACATTCGCCGATCCCCGACTCGCAAAACTCGACGGGTTCAAGGTCGAGATCGACGAGGCGCATGAGCGCGCCGACATTATCTTAGGGAGGCCGCCCTATAACGTCGTGGCGATGCCGCAGCGCGACCAGCTCCGGTTGGCCTTCGAGACGTTGGACGAAGACCCGCGCGTCCGCGTCATCGTGGTGCGCGGCGAGGGCGAGCATTTCTCCAGCGGCGGCAATATCGGCGGCTTCATGGAGGCAAGCCCGGAGCATGTCTCCAAGCTCGCCTGGAACATCGCCGCGCCCGCCCGCTGCGCCAAGCCCGTGATCGTCGCCAATCGCGGCTATTGCTTCGGCGTCGGCTTCGAGCTGTCGCTCGCCTGCGACTTCCGCATCGCCTCCGAGACCACGCAATACGCGCTGCCGGAGCAGAAGCTCGGCCAGATCCCGGGCTCGGGCGGCTCGGCGCGCCTGCAGAAGATGGTCGGCATCACCCGCACCAAGGACATCGTGATGCGCTCCAAGCGCATCTCGGCCAAGCAGGCCTATGAGTGGGGCATCGCCACCGAATGCGTGCCGGATGCCGAGCTGGAAAAGGCGACCGACAGGCTCGTCGATGAGCTCCGCACCTTCTCGCCGCTGGCGCAGCGCACCGCCAAGAAGCTCCTCAACGACACCGAGGATTCGACGCTCGCCATCGCCATCGAGCTCGAAGGCCATTGCTACAGCCGCCTGCGCCAGTCGGAGGACTTCAAGGAGGGCGTCGAGGCCTTCAACGCCAAGCGTCCGCCGAAATTCGTCGGCCGCTGACGCGCGACGTAAACGAACTGCCGCGGTCCGCAATGGCGCGGACCGCGGCGCTACTCAAACGGGGGAGGTAAAACAACATGGCTGAGATGGATATGCCGGTCGCGGGTGCAGAGGCATCAGCGGACAACAAGCAGATGGTCAATGCGATCATCGCGTCGGTGCTCGGATGGGCACTCGATCTGTTCGATTTGTTCATTCTGCTCTACGTGGCGCCGGTCGTCGGTGCGCTGTTCTTTCCGTCGAGCAATGCGGCGCTGTCGCTGGCGGCGGTCTACGGCTCGTTCGCCGTGACGCTGCTGATGCGGCCGCTGGGATCGGCGGTGTTCGGACATTATGCCGACGTGCACGGCCGCAAGCAGGCCATGCTGATCGCCATTGTGGGCGTCGGCCTCAGCACCGCGGCGTTTGGCCTCTTGCCGACCATCGCGCAGGTCGGCGTGATCGCGCCGATCATCTTCCTGATCCTGCGCCTCGTGCAGGGCGTGTTCGTCGGCGGTGTCGTGGCCTCGACCCACACGATCGGCACCGAGTCCGTGCCGCCGCAATGGCGCGGCGCGATGTCGGGCCTGGTCGGCGGCGGCGGCGCCGGCATCGGTGCGCTGCTGGCGTCCTTCATCTTCCTGGTCACATCCTCGGTGTTCCCCGGCGATGCCTTCGCGGTCTGGGGCTGGCGCTTCATGTTCTTCTCGGGACTGCTGAGCTCGCTGCTCGGCTGGTTCATCTTCCGCAACCTCGAGGAATCGCCCTATTTCAAGGAGCTCAAGCGCCAGCAGGGCAACAAGCAGGCGAAGGTCTCGAAGGCGCCGGTCAAGGACGTGTTCTCCGGCGAGTATCGCGGCGTTCTGCTGGTCAATCTGCTCATCACCTTCGGCGGTGGCGCCGGCTATTACCTCACCTCCGGCTATCTGCCGAGCTTCCTGAAGGTCATCAACGCGGTCCCGAACCAGACCTCGTCGCTGATCCTGATGGGCGCGAGCGTCTCGGCGTTCTTCTCGGCCGTGCTGATCGGCGCGCTGAGCGACTGGATCGGCCGCAAGAGGACCTTTCTGCTGATCGGCGTGCTGGCGGCGGTGCTGCTGCCGCTGTGCTATCTCAACCTCTCCGCGACCACGGACACGACGCAGATCACGCTTCTTGCACTCGCCATCGCCTTCATCGGCAATGCCGGCTATGCGCCGGTGCTGATCTTCCTCAACGAGCGTTTCCCGACCGCGCTGCGCGCCAGCGGCACCGGCCTGTCCTGGAACATCGGCTTTGCGCTGGGCGGCATGATGCCGACCTTCGTCTCGCTGGTGAGCGCCAGCCCGGCGCAGATTCCGATGTCGCTGGCTTACTTCGCGGTCGGCGTGTTCGTGGTCTACCTGATCGGGGCGGTCGTGATCCCCGAGACCAAGGGCAACTTCCGCTGAGCCTTGCGCCGGCGCGGCTGCCTTGCCGTCGCGCCGGCGCGCTCGATGCATCCCGTGGGCACCTGCCGGATGGGCGACCCCGTCGACCGGAAGATCAGCGATGCGCTGCTGCGGCATCATTGATCCCTTTTCGCCGTGCCCCTTTCGGTGTAGCTCTGCGCCGGCTTGAAACGGTGGGGCGCTGGGCCCGCCGACGACCGAAATCATGGAGGCACCAAGGATGTATCCGAAAGTACAAATGTTCATCGCCGGCGAGTGGACCGACGGCACGTCCGGCAAGTCGGAGGACATCCTCAATCCCGCCACCGGCCAGCCGATCGGCAAGACCCCGCACGCTTCGAAGGCCGATCTCGACCGCGCGCTGGAAGCCGCCAAGGCCGGTTTCGAAGTCTGGCGCAAGACCTCGCCGTTCGACCGCTACAAGCTGATGCGCAAGGCCGCGGACATCATCCGCTCCCGCGCCGCCGAGATCGCGCCCGTCATGACCATGGAGCAGGGCAAGCCGGTGGTGGAAGCGCAGGGCGAGACCATGCTCGCCGGCGACCTCATCGACTGGTTCTCCGAGGAAGCCCGCCGTGCCTATGGCCGCATCGTGCCGCCGCGGATGGGCAACGTCTCCCAGCTCGTGACCAAGGAGCCGGTCGGCCCGGTCGCGGCGTTCACGCCCTGGAATTTCCCGATCAACCAGGCCGTGCGCAAGATTTCGGCCGCGCTCGCCGCCGGCTGCTCGATCATCGTCAAGGGTCCGGAAGAGACCCCCGCGAGCTGCATGGAGCTGGTGCGCGCCTATGCCGATGCCGGCATTCCGCCCGGCGTCGTGCAGCTGGTGTTCGGCGTGCCGTCCGAAGTGTCGGAATATCTCATTCCGCATCCGATCATCCGCAAGATCAGCTTTACGGGCTCGACCGCGGTCGGCAAGCATCTGGCTGCGCTCGCCGGCCTGCACATGAAGCGCGTCACCATGGAGCTTGGCGGCCATGCGCCGGCGATCGTGTTCGCGGACGCGGACCTCGACAATGCCGCGAAAATCCTGTCGGCCAACAAGTTCCGCAATGCCGGTCAGGTCTGCGTCTCGCCGACGCGCTTTCTGGTGCATGAGAGCGTCTATCAGCCGTTCGTCGACAAGTTCGTCGCGGCCGCCAAGAGCCTCAAGGTCGGCAACGGCCTCGACAAGGACACCCGCATGGGTCCGCTGGCGAATCCGCGCCGCGTCGACGCCATGGAAGGTCTTGTCTCCGACGCGGTCCAGCGCGGCGCCAAGGTCCAGGCCGGCGGCAAGCGCATCGGCAATGAGGGCTTCTTCTTCGAGCCGACCGTGATCACCGACGTGCCGCGCGAGGCCCGCATCATGAACGAGGAGCCGTTCGGACCTCTGGCCCCGATCACATCGTTCGGCAGCTATGACGAGGTGGTGGCTGAAGCAAACCGCCTGCCTTACGGCCTTGCGGCCTATGCCTACACCACCTCGACCAAGACGATGCAGGCGATCGGCGCCGACGTCGAGTGCGGCATGGTCTCGATCAACCACCACGGCCTCGCGCTGCCGGAAGTACCGTTCGGCGGCATCAAGGATTCCGGCTACGGCTCGGAAGGCGGCCTCGAGGCGATCGAGGGGTACCTCAACACGAAGTTCGTGACCCAGGCGAGCGCGTAAGGAAACTTACGGCTCTCGTGCCCCGGACGCAGCGCAGCGCTTCTTCAGCGGTGCGCTGCAGAGCCGGGGCCCATCTTGTTGCGCGTCGTGACCCATCTCTGGGTCCCGGCTCTGCGCAGCAACGCTTGCGCGTTGCAGCGCGTCCGGGACACGAGATCGGAGGCCGCGATCAATTCGTCGGCCCATCACCCCTGATGGCAAACGTCGTTGCCTTCAGCTTGGTCATGCCGAACTTGTCGAACAGCTTGTCATAGGTGCCATCAGTGCGGATCGCGGTGAGGGCGTCGGCGACGGCCTGGGCGAGCAGCTTGTCACGAAAGGCAAAAGTGATGTCCGTGCCGGCGATGTCGCGGACCCAGATCTTTGCGATGCCCTTCTGCTCGAGCGAGTTGGCGGTCTCGTTGATGTTGAGCGCCGCCTCGAGCTGCCCGGCACGCAGCGCCGCGGAAGTGGCGGTGACGGTGGTGAAGGTGCGCAGCTCGATCGGCTTCAGGCCCTTGGCCTCCATCGCCGTGCTGAACTCACGCGCCTTGCGCTCGGTGTAGGTCGCCGATTCCACGCCCACCACGCGGCCGGCGAGATCCTCGAACTTCTCGAGCTTCAGGCTGGAGGAGGGATCGGTGTAGATGCTGATTGCCTGCTGCGCGTAAGGCACGAGGTAGAGCATCTTGGAGCGCTCCTCGGTCCAGAACAGGCCGGTGTTGATGGCATCGAAGCGGCCGGAGCGCAGCGCCGGGATCATCGGCGGGAAGTCCATGCGCAGGAACACCGCCTCGACGCAGATGCGCTTGGCGATCTCGCGGGCGAGCTCGACATTGAGGCCCTGCAGCTCGCCCTTGTCGTCGACGAATTGCTGCGGCGGCAGCGTGGGGTTGATCGACATCTGCCATTTCGGCGCCTCGATCAGGCTCGACGCCGGCACCTTCGGCGTGCAGGTCTGGGCACCCGCGGCCTGCGTCAGGCCGACCAGCAGGGCGAGGGCGGAGAAGGTCTTTGGGAATCGCATCTGAATACTCCGATCAAATCGTGGGTGGCAGAGGAGCCGTTCTCCGGTCCGCGTCTTCTTCATTGTCTGGTCACGTGGCCGCCGCAGCGTCGGCCTGCCGGGTCAGGATCAGCGAGATATGGCGTGCCGCGGTCACCACCTCGTCGCGCTGGTTGAGGAGGTCGAGCGTCTCGACGACGATGCCGCGCTCGGGGTTTTTGGTCGGCCGCTTCTCGACGAAGCGGAAGCGCACGCGCAAGGTATCGCCGGCGACGATGGGGCCCTTGAACTTGACCTCGTCCCAGCCGAGCGAGGCGACCGAGGTCTCCTCGTACAGCTTCAGCTCCGACTTCAGCCCTTCCATCAGCGACAGGCCGTACAGCCCGTGGCCGATCACCGCGGGGAAGCCGCGCGAGCGGGCGTAGATGCCGTCGACGTGGAGCGGATGGTGATCGCGCGTGACGTCGGCGAAGGCCGCGATATCGGCTTCCGTCACGATGTGCGCGGCAGTCTCGAACTCGGCACCGAGCGCGATATCTTCGTAACGGAGATTGATCGGGGCGCTCGTGTCCATGTTGATCCCTCAGGCGACCTTGCGCGGCCGCGCCGGCAGGGCCTTAAAACTCTGCGCGATTCCCATGGGGCCGGAGCGGAAGATGCGCGGGTCCATGTCCTTCAATTGCGGGCTGATGCGTGGGCGAAAGCCCATATGGGCGAGGACGTCCTCCTCCAGCCGTACGCCCGGCGCGATCTCGGTCAGCGTCACGCTGCCGTTCTCCAGCTCGAACACGGCGCGCTCGGTGACGTAGCTGACATGCTGGCCGCGTTGCGCGGCGAACGAGGCGCTGAAGCTGATCTGGCCGACCTCAGGCACGAATTTGCGGAAAGCGCCGTCGCGCCGGATCGCGAGGCGGCCGTTCTCGACACCGATGTCGAACTTGCCGCCGGTCATGGTGCCGCTGAAGATCAGACGCTTGGCGTTCTGGGTGATGTCGATGAAGCCGCCGGAGCCGTCGCGGCGCTCGCCGAAGCGGGTGACGTTGACGTTGCCTGTTGCGTCCACCTCCGCGAACGAGAGGAAAGCGCAGGAGAGGCCGCCGCCGTCATAGAAATCGAACTGATAGGCCTGGTCGAGAATGACGCGCGGATTGATCGCGGTGCCGAACTCGCGGGCATGGCCGGGCACGCCGCCGACGACGCCGGACTCCACCGTCAGCGTGATCAGGTCGGAAATGCCTTCCTCGGCCGCAACATTGGGGATCATCGCGGAGATGCCGACGCCGAGATTGACGACGTCGCGCGGGCGCAGTTCGAACGCGGCGCGGCGAGCGATCACCCGGCGTTCGGTCAGCGGATCCGGTGTGATCATCGCCACCGGCACGCGCGCCTCGCCGCAGCGCGCGGGATCGTAGGCGGTGCCGTAGGTCTGCATCTGTTCGGGCTCGAGCACGATATGGTCGATCAGGAAGCCCGGGATCTTCACCATCTGCGGATGGATCGAGCCGCGCTTCACGATGCGCTTGACCTGGCAGATCACGGTGCCGCCGGCATTGTGCACGGCCTGTGCGATCGAGAGATCCTCGCGCGTCGTGCCCTCATGCTCCATGCTGATATAGCCGTCCTCGTCCGCGGAGGTGCCGCGGATGATGGCGACGTCGGGCGGGGCGGGCACGCGGTAGAGCAGCCAGGATTGGCCGTGCAGCTCGAGCAAATCGACCAGCGGCGCGGTGGTGCGCTTGTTCATGCGCCCGCCGTCCTGGCGCGGGTCCATGTAGGTGTTGAGGCCGACATGGGTGAGCACGCCGGGATGCTTTGCCGCCATGGCGCGGCAGAGCTGGCTCATCACGCCTTGCGGGAAATTGTAGGCGTCGATCAGCTCGTCGCGGACGAGCCGCATGAACGGCACTTGCAAACCGAAATTGCCGCCGATCACGCGCGCGATCAGGCCTTCATGGGCGAGATGGCAGAGGCCCTTCTCGGTCACGGCGCCGACGCCGGTGATGTTGATCAGCGTCAGATTGTGCGGGCCCTGGCCGCCGAGAAAGCGCTGCTCCAGAGCATCCAGAATGGCTTCGGCAGCGCCCGTGCCGCCATTGCCGCCGACGATCAGCGTATCCGCGTCGCGGATGAGACCGGCGGCCTCCGCCGCTGTGATGATGCTCAGCATGCCCTCACGCGGCCTCCTTCTCGACCTGGCGGGCGATGATCAGCCGCTGGATCTGGTTGGTGCCCTCGTAGATCTGGGCGAGGCGCACGTCGCGGAAGATGCGCTCGATGCGGTACTCGCGCGAATAGCCGTTGCCGCCGTGGATCTGCAGCGCATTGGAGACGTGCTTCATCGCCATGTCGGTGGTGAACAGCTTTGCCTGCGCCGCCTCCTTGGCGATGGGCTCGCCGGCATCGTGCAGGCGCGCGGCGTGGTGGATCAAGAGGCGCGCAGCCGCGATGTCGGTCGACATGTCCGCGAGCATGAATTGCACGGCCTGGAAGCCGATGATGGCCTGGCCGAACTGCTTGCGGTCCTTGGCGTAAGTCGTGGCGTCCTCGAACGCGGCCTGGGCCATGCCGAGCGCCATCGAGGCCATCATCAGCCGGCTGAAATTGAAATTGCTCATCGCCATCTTGAAGGCCTGGTTCTCCGGCCCCATCACGCTATCCGCCGGCAGACGCACGTCGGAGAAGGTGATCTGGCAGTCGTCGAGGCCGTGCATGCCGAGCAGCTCCTCGTTCTTGCCGCGGGCGATGCCGGGCAGGGCGCCGTCCACGAGAAGACAGGAGATGGAGCGGTGGCCCGCTTCGCTGCCGGTGCGCGCGAACACCATGATGCGGTCGGCGACGCCGCCGAGCGTCACCCAGGCCTTGGTGCCGTTGAGCCGCCAGCCATTGCCTTCGCGCACCGCGTTGGTACGGATACCAGCTACGTCGGAGCCGTGATCGGGCTCGGAGACGGCGGTGGCGGGAATGATGTCGCCGCTCAGGATTTTTGGGATCAGCGCCTTGTGCGCTTCGGTGCCGTGATGGTCGAAGAACAGCACGGCCTCGACCGGGATCGCGAAGGCGTTGGCGACCGCGCCGGAGCAGCGCGCCAGCTCCTCCATCGCGATGCAGGCCGCGACCGCGTCGAGCCCCGCGCCGCCGGCGCCTTCGCGCAGGCAGATGCCGAACAGGCCGAGATCGGCCATGCCCTTGTAGAGCGCGCGGTCGAAACGGTCCTCGCGGTCGATCGCGGCGGCGCGCGGCAGGATCTCGGCCTCCGCGAAGCGGCGGGCGGTGTCGCGGAGAGCCTTTTGATCCTGGGTGTAAAAGCGGTCCATGGCGTGCTCCCGTCAGTCGCTGGCGAGCTTGGAATCGTGGGAGACTTCGCTGCGGTCGCGGTCGATGAAATAGACCGCGACATCGTCGCCCGGCACGCCATAGGCGCTGCATACGGCGCGGGTCAGTGCGATGGCGGCGGCGCGCCGCTCGGCCTCGCTGCGGCGGAAGGCGTGGACCTTGAGCAGGATGCGCTGGCCGGAAGCGGGAGCGCCGAATGTGCCGGCATGGGCGTAGTCATCGGTCGCAATGTTCAGGAAATAGAGCGTGACCGTATCGGCGGTGACGCCGAACGCCGACATCAGGCCGTCGGTCACCGAGCGCGCCAGCGCGGCCTTGCGCTGGGACGGGACTTGCGGGGCGAGCACTTCGACATAGGGCATCGATCAGACCTTCGCGGATTTGGCCGCAGACGATTTGGGGGAAGACGATTTGGACTTGCCGGATCTCGCAGGGGCCGGGGCATCGAATTGGCGGCAAGAGTCGCGCTGGATCAGCTTGGCGCCGACGCGATATTCGCGCACGCCGTCATTGCCGTTCCCCTTGGCGTCCATGCGATGCAGCAGCCGGTCGACGGCGAGATTGGCAAGATCCCGCGCGCCGTTGTCGACGATGCTGATCGCCGGGCGATGCCATTCGAACCAGGGCATGTCCTCGTAACAGAGCAGCGAGAGATCATCCGGAATGGCGATGTTCCGCTCCGCGGTGACGCGCAGCACGCCGAGCGTCGCCTCGTGATTGGCGACGAAGATTGCGCTCGGCGGGCGTGGGAGGTCGAGCAGCTTGCGGGCGCAGGTCGCACCGGTCTCGGGCTCGAAATGGCCGGCATGAATCAATGTGTCGTCCCTGGTGATGCCGGCTTCGCGTAGCGCGCGGACATAACCAGAGAGCCGCTCGCGGCCGGATGTCGTGTCCTGGCGGCCGACGATCAGCCCGATGCGCTTGTGCCCGAGCTCGATCAGATGGCGCGTGCCCAGATAAGCGCCTTGCGGATCGTCGGCGAGCACGGTCTCGAGATCGGTCGCGTCATCGCGCCGCACCAGGCAGACGATGGGCACGTCCTTGGAGAGCGCCTTGAGCTGCGGGCCGTTCTTGCCCGTGGGCACCACGATCAGCCCGTCGATGCGGTGATCGACCAGCGTGGTGAGGGTGTCGCTCTCCTGCTGCGGATCGTCGCCGCCGATGCACAGAAGCATCTGATAACCCAGCGCCTTCAGGCGCGCCTGCACCACTTCGGCCATCACCTGGAACGAGGCGTTGGTGAGATTGTGGACGAGCAGCGCCACCAGCCGCGACTGTCCGGTCTTGAGGCCCCGCGCGATCGGGTTCGGTCGATAGCCGAGCTCGCGCGCGATGCGCACCAGGCGCTGCTGCGTGCGCTCGCTGGTCAGGCCGGTTCCCGTCAGCGCTCGGGAAGCAGTGCTGACTGAAACGCGGGCCGCCTGTGCCACATCTTTGAGCGTGACGCTCATCAAACCTGCCGATAGACTGCAAACGATTGCAGAAACGCTATGAGCTTATTCCACGCGGATCAAGCTCAAAAAATGGATGGTGTTGCCCAATGCAGAGCCATTTATGCAAACGATTGCATAGAGCGTGCGGATATTCCGCAGGCGGCATCCATCGCCTGAATCCACCCGAGCACCCGGCAGTACCCTGATGAAGACGTTCCGCGGCACCTACACCGTCATGATCACCCCGTTCACGGCAGCGGGCGAGGTCGATGTCGCGGCCTTGCGCGCTTTCGTCGACTGGCAGATCGCAGAGGGCATTCACGGATTGATCCCGCTCGGCTCGACCGGCGAGTTCCTGTCCATGGACGATGACGAGAAGGCGCTGGTTGCCGAGGTCGTCATTCGCCAGGCCGCGGGCCGCGTCCCCGTGTTGATCGGTACCGGCGCGGAGGATACGCGCGAAGTGGTGCGCCTCAGCCGTCGTGCCGAAAAACTGGGCGCTGACGGCGTGATGATCATCCCGCCGTTCTATTCGACGCCGACCGACGACGAGCTCGTGCATCATTACAAGACGGTTGCCGACGCGATCGCGCTGCCGATCATGGTCTACAACAATCCGGCGACCGCAAATGTCGATCTCAAGCCACAGCTGGTGGCGCGCATCGCCGAGATCGACAACTGTCTCTATATCAAGGAGTCGACGCTGGAGGTGACGCGGGTGCGCGACATCATCCGCCTCTGCGGCGACAGGATGACCGTGTTCGGCGGCATCCTCGGCTTCGAATCCTTCGTCGAGGGCGCGCAAGGGTGGGTGGCCGTAGCCTCCAACGTGGTCCCGGCGGAGATGGCCCGCATCTTTAGCCTCGTCGCCGACCACGGCGCGATCAAGGAAGCGCGCGAACTCTATCTCAAATACCTGCCGGTGATCGAGTTCGTCGGCGGCCAGGCCTATGTCGCCGGCAGCAAGGCGCTGCTCAGCCACATGGGTTTTGCGGCCGGCCATCCGCGCCCGCCACGCCTGCCGCTTCCAGCAGCGCAGGATGCGGCCGCGCGTGCGCTGGTCAAGACGTTCGGTCTCGCCTGGCGCGGCGCGCCGGTTGCGGCTGCCTAGATTGAGGTGAACGGATGAACCTGCTCGATGGCGTCAAGATCCTCAGCTTCAATCACTATCTCGCGGGGCCCCTGGCGGCGCAGACGCTCGGCGATCTCGGCGCCGACGTCATCGCGGTCGAGCCGATCGAGGGCGCGTTCCAGCGCAACTGGGCGGTCGCCAATCATTTCGTCGCGGGCGACAGCGTCAATCATCTGGCGACCGGGCGTAACAAGCGCAGCATCGCGGTCGATCTCAAGCATCCCGACGGCATCGCCGCGGTGAAGAAGCTGGTCGCGACCTCAGATGTCGTGATGGAGAATTTCCGGCCGGGCACCATGGCCAAGCTTGGTCTCGGCTACGATGTGCTGAAGGCGATCAATCCCGGTCTGATCTATGCGGTGGCGACCGGCTTCGGATCGGAGGGGCCGTACAAGGATCGTCCCGGCCAGGATCTTCTGCTTCAGGCGATGTCGGGCCTTGCGATGCGGACGGGACGCGCCGATGGCGAGCCGACGGCGGTCGGGGCCGTCATCGTCGATCAGCATGCCGCCTCGCTCTATGCCATGAGCATCCTTGCGGCGCTGTTCGCGCGGACGAAGACGGGCAAGGGCCAGCTCGTCGAGGTCAACCTCTATCAGGCCGCGCTCGATCTCCAGGTCGAGCCGCTGACAGCATGGCTGAACGGCGCGCCATCGCCGACGTCGCGCGGGCCGGCCGGCATCGCAGCGTGGTTCAGCCCCGGTCCCTATGGCATTCACGCGACAGCAGATGGTCACATGGCGATCTCGATGGCCACGCCCAAGGCGCTCGGCGTCGCGCTCGACAGCGAGGAGCTGAAGCAGTTCGGCGAGGGCGATAGTTTTTCGAAGCGTGAGGAGATCACGCGGATCGTTGCGGCGCGCCTGAAACAGAAGTCGACGGCAGATTGGCTGCCCGCGCTGGAAGCGGCACGGATCTGGCACGCGCCGGTGCAGGATTATCGCGATCTCGAGTCCGATCCTCAGCTCAACCATCTCGGCGTGTTCAAGAGCGCCGAGAGTGCAGGGGGCGCGCCGATCCGGATGGTCGCTCATCCCGCGCGCTATGACGGGCAGACGCCGGAGGTACGGCTGGTGCCGCAGCGGCTGGGTGCGCAGACGCGGCAGGTGCTCGGCGAGATCGGCTACGGCGCCGCGGAGATCGACGCAATGGTCGCCGGCAAGGCCGTCGGGGTGGCGCGATGATCGATTTTTCAGTTCCCGAGGAGACGCGCCTTCTGGTCGACACCGTTCGCCGCTTCGTCGAGACGGAGGTGCAGCCGCTCGAAGACGTCGTGGAGCAGACGGCCAAGGTGCCGGCCGACGCGCTGGCCGTCACCAAGGCCAAGGCGCAGAAGCTCGGCCTCTACGCCATGAACATGCCGGCGGATGTCGGCGGCGGCGGGCTAACTTGTGTCGAGCATTGCCTGGTCGAAGAAGAATTCGGCAAGACTTCGGACGCGCTGATCCGCCGCGTGTTCGGCCAGGTCTATCCGATGCTGATGGCCTGCAAGGGCGATCAGGTCGAGCGCTATCTGCTGCCGACGGTGAAGGGCGACAAGATCTGCGCCATGGCGATCACCGAGCCGGGCGCCGGCTCCGACGCGGCGTCGATCAGCACGACCGCCCATCTCGATGGCGACGAATGGGTGCTGAACGGCACCAAGCATTTCATCAGCGACGGCGACATCGCCGATTACGTGATCCTGATGGCGCTGACCGACAAGGACAAGCGGGCCCGCGGTGGCATCACCCTGTTCCTGGTCGATCGCGGCACACCCGGCTTCAAGGTCGCGCGCACCCAGCCGATGATGGGCCATCGCGGCTACGGCCATGCCGAGCTGAGTTTTGAGGACTGCCGCATTCCGAAGGCGGCCGTGCTCGGCGAGGTCGGCGGCGGCTTCAAGCTGATCATGCAGAGCGTGCTGCAGATCCGGCTCGCCCATATCGGCGCCCGCGCCGTCGGCATGGCGCAGCGCGCGCTGGAGATGATGCGCAAGCACGCCGGCGAACGACGCCAGTTCGGCCAGTTGATCGGCGACTTCCAGATGGTGCAGAAGCTGATCGCGGATTCCGCCACCGAGATCTTCGGCGTCAAGATGATGGTGATGAACGCCGCGTGGGACATCGATCAGGGCAAGGATGCGCGCGACAAGGTCTCGATGATCAAGGTCGCGGCGTCCGAGATGCAGGGCCGCGTCGTCGACCGCGCCATCCAGGTGTTCGGCGGCATGGGGTTCAGCAAGGACCTGCCGCTGGAGCGGATGTATCGCGATGCGCGTGTCACCCGCATCTATGACGGCACCTCCGAAATCCACCGCATGCTGGTTGCGCGCAGCACCATCAAGAACGGCCTGCAGCTCTAGGAAGAGATCATGTCTCACGCACCTCTCAAGCCCGGCGCTGCCTTCGCCTTCCGCAAGACCATGACGGTCGCCGAGCAGGCGATGTTCACCGGCATTAGCGGCAATCTCGGCGGTCTCTATGTCGATGCCGTCCGTGCGAAGAAAGCGGGGGCCTCCAACATGGTGGCCTTCGAGCTCGCGGTCGGCGGTCTCGCCACGACGTGCCTGAGCCAGCTCGGTGGTCCGACGCGACGGATCGGCAGCATCGCGCTGACTTTCGCCGCGCCCGTGATCGTCGGCGAGTCCGTCGAAGCCAGGGCCGAGATCGTTTCGATTGACGGCGACGACGCGGTCTGCCGCGTCACCTGCACGCTGTCGCCCTCTGGCGCGACCGTGGTCGACGGCACCGCGACGCTGGTTCCGTTCGCGAAGGGCTGAGCCATGTACGAGCCAAAGTCCTTCGACGATCTCAAGGTCAATGACAGGGTCAGCCTGAGCAAGACCATCACCGAAGCCGATGGCGCGCTCTATATCGCCGCGACCGGCGATTTCGGCCCTGTTCATGTCGACGAGGTCTATGCCGGCGCGACGCGCTTCGGCCGCAGGCTGGCGCCGGGGATCATGGTTGCGGGCCTCTGCACCAGCATTTTGACCAGCGAGCTGGTCGGCACCATCGGCGTCTCGGTAGAGGACCGCTTCTGGTTCACCGGTCCCGTGTTCTACGGCGACACGCTCACCTTCGACGTCTGGATCGCCGAGCAGCACGACGAGACCCGCACCATCATCTGGGAAGCCAGCGCGCGCAACGAGGGCGGCCTCGAAGTGCTGAAGGCACGTGCGAGCCTGAAATTTCCACGGCGGAAACCGTCATGAGCAAGCCGATGAAGAAACCCGACTTGCGCGGCGTCACGGTCGCGACCGTGCTGCCCTTCAGGGATGACAGCTCGATCGACTGGGACGGCTACGCCCGTGTCCTCGACTATTGTGCCTGTCCGGACGGCATCGCGGCGGTGTTCGTCAATGGACATGCCGGCGAGGGCGGGTCGCTCTCGGACGATGAACGTCAGGCCGTGATCGAGCGGACACGCCGGCAGATCGGCAGCAAGCCGCTATTGGCCGGCATCATTGCCCACTCCACCGCGGAAGCGATCCATCAGGCGCAACTCGCGGAGGCGGCCGGCGCCGATTGCGCGGTGCTGTTCCCGCCCGCGCCGCTCGGCGGCGGCGCCTCGGCGACCTCGCGCGCGCCGCTGGCCTTCGTGCAGGCAGTCAGCTCCGCGATCGGAATTCCCGTGTCGATCTTCCAGTATCCGCTGGCGTCCGGCTTCGGCTATTCGCCGGAGACGCTGGCGAAGATCGCAGCGCTCGACAGCGTCATCGCCGTCAAGGAAGGCAGCGATACCATGCTGGCCTATGACGAGAACCGGCGGGCGGTGAAGCAGGCCGATCCATCCGTCGCGATCCTGCCGTCGAACTTCAACTGGTTCCTGCCGCAGCTCGCCGTCGGCGGCGACGGCATTCTCTCCGGCCTCGTCAGCCTCGCGCCGCATCTGTTCGCAGAGCTGTGGCAGGCCTCGCTCGCCGACGATCTCAACGCGATGCGCGCCGTCAACGAGCGGCTCTATCCGATCGTGCGATCGATCTACGGACCTGCGCCGATCATGGACATGCACACGCGCATGAAGGTCGGGCTGAAGGCGCTCGGCCTGATCCGCAACGCCGATCCGCGGCCGCCGCTGCTGCCGGTGCTCCCTGCGCTGTGCGATGCCATTGCAACGACGGTCGGCGCGGCGCGCGCGGCCGGCGACATCCGCAACGTAGCATGAGGGGCGAGCCGATGGCGGACGAAGCCTTCATCCATATCGTGCGGGTCGACATCGATCCCGAGCACGAGGCTGCGTTCAACGCCTGGTACGAGCAAAAGCATTTTCCTGATCTGCTCGCCTGTCCCGGCTGGCTCTCGGCCAAGCGCTTCGTCTCGATCGGCGACGGGCCGAAATTCGCCGCGATGTACGAAGTCGCGGGACGCTGGGCATTCGAGACGCCGGAGTTTTTGAAGGTGAAGGGATTCGGCCCGTTCGAATCCCTGGTGAAGAATTTCATGCGCATCCAGCTCAGGCCGATGTCGGGACCGGCTTGAGCAGATCAAGGAAGATGCTGCCTGCCGTGTCGAAAGATCCGGCCGGCTGCATCCAAGAAAACGTCGGAGGGGAATCCCGGGCGAGGAACTGCATCGGTCATTGGCGTCTTACTGGAGGTATTCATGGTCTCGACACTGCTTCGCTTGGGTGCGGTCGCCGCACTCGTTCTCGCATCTGCGTCCGCGCATGCCGCCTGTACGCCCGCGATCACCGACGACAATCTGATTGCGCCCGGCAAACTGCAGCTCTCCATCAACCCGACCAATCCGCCGCAGCAATTCGTCGACAAGGACGGTCAGCTGCAGGGCCTCAATGTCGAGCTCGCCGCCGAGCTCGGCAAGCGGTTGTGTCTTCCGGTCGAACTCGTTCGGATGGATTTTCCGGCGATGATCCCCGCGCTCAACGCGGCTCGCATCGACGGCATCGACACCGGCATGTTCTGGACCGAGGAGCGGTCCAAGCTGATGTACATGGTGCCTTACGCCATCCAGGCGATTTCGGTCGTGGTCGCGCCCGACAGCGGCACAAAAATTGCTACCGAAAATGATCTGATCGGAAAATCATCTGCCGTCGAGGTCAGCAGCTACCAGATGAACTGGCTCAAGAAGCTCAGCGATGCCAGCGTTGCGAAAGGTGGAGCCGCCGTCGAAATGCGGACATTCCCCACCGCGACCAATGTCGTCAGCGCGCTACTTGCGGGACAGGTCGACAACGCGCTGCTCGTTGACAGTGTGGCACGCGATCTCACCAGCCGCGGCCGCGTCAAGGAAGTGCTGAGTGGTCTCGGCACCGCGCGCACGACGCTCGGCTTCCGCAACAAGACGGTGGTCGATGCCGTCGTCAAGGCGCTGAACGCGATGCGCGCCGACGGCAGCTACCAGGCGCTGTTCGACAAGTTCGGCCTGACCGCCATGCCGGCCGACCAGCCGCTTGCGATCGCCGGCCCCGGTCCGGCCTGATACCTACGGAGACGAGCCGATGAGCCATTTCAGTCCGACGGCCGCCGTCAGCTACTTCTTCAACTACTTCCTGATGAAGGGAGTGCTCGTCACCATCGGCTTGACGGTGGCGGCGGTTGTCGGCGGATTGATCCTCGGCATGGGCATCGCATTGCTGCGCATGTCGTCCAATCCGGTGCTCGCGGGAGCCGCGCGCTTCTACATCTGGTTCTTCCGCGGCACGCCGCTGCTGATCCAGCTCGTCGTGATCTACAGCGGCTTGCCGCAGCTGGGCATCAAGTTCAGCGTGATCACCTGCGCGCTCGTTGGCCTCATCCTCAACGAAGCCGCCTATCTCGCCGAGATCGTGCGCAGCGGCTTCATGGCGGTGTCGGCGGGGCAGCGCGAGGCCGCCTGGGCGCTCAGCCTGTCGCCCTGGGTGACGTTCCGTCGCGTGACCCTGCCGCAGGCGTTCCGGCTGATGATCCCGCCGCTCGGCAACTCCATCAACTCGCTGTTGAAGGCGACCTCGCTCGCTTCCGTGATCTCGGTCGAGGAGCTGATGCGCCGCAGCGACATGCTGATGCAGGAGCATTTCCAGATCCTCGAAGTCTATGCGGCTGCAACGGCGTATTACCTGATCCTCACATCGGTCTGGGATGCGGTGCAACGCCGGCTGGAAAAACATTTCGGACGGTCGAGCGCTGCGAAGACCAGGCGGGTCGCAACGAGTGCACCGGTCGCACCGGCGAGCGTGGAGGCTCGGGCATGAGCGAGATGTCGATGAGTATGGAAGCCGCGACGATGCAGCCGCAGTTGCGCGATGTTCCCGCGGTTCGCATGGAGGCGGTCTACAAGCACTATGGCGATTTCACCGCGTTGAACCAGGTCGACCTCAAGGTCGCCAGGGGCGAGAAGATCGTGGTCTGCGGCCCCTCCGGCTCGGGCAAGTCGACGCTCATCCGCTGCATCAACCACATCGAGAAGCACGATGAAGGTCTGATCTTCGTCAACGGCGTCGAGCTCGACCATCAGCGCAAGAACATCGACGCGGTCAGGCGCGACACCGGCATGGTGTTCCAGAGCTTTAATCTGTTCCCGCACATGACGGTGCTCGAGAACTGTACCCTGGCGCCGATGACCGCGAACGGCATGAGTGAGGCGGAGGCCAAGGACCTCGCCATGCATTTCCTGACAAAAGTCCGGATTCCCGATCAGGCCGAAAAATTCCCCGGGCAACTCTCCGGCGGCCAGCAGCAGCGCGTCGCCATCGCGCGGGCGCTGTGCATGCGGCCCAAGATCATGCTGTTCGACGAGCCGACCTCGGCGCTCGACCCGGAAATGGTCAAGGAGGTGCTGGAGACCATGAAGAAGCTGGCGGAAGAGGGCATGACCATGCTGTGCGTGACGCACGAGATGGGCTTTGCCCGCGAGGTCGCCGACCGCATCGTGTTCATGAATGAGGGCAAGGTGGTCGAGCAGGCCGCGCCGGAGGAATTCTTCAAGCATCCGAAGTCCGAGCGGGCGCGGACGTTCCTCGACCAGATCATTCACTAGCCGATGTCGGCGGCGATGCGGACATTCAGCGACCGCCTGCGCGGCATTCACGCCGCCACCATCGTGCCGATGACGGCCGATTTCGAGATCGACGAGGCGCAGCTCGCAAGCCATCTCACCTCGGTTTCGTCCACACCCGGCATCAATGGGCTCCTCGTCAACGGTCACGCCGGCGAGAATTTTGTGCTGTCGCTGGCCGAGAAGCGGCGCGTGGTGGAACTGGCGCGCGAGTACGCGCCGAAGGACTGCCTGATCGTCTCCGGCGTCAACCATGAATCGAGCCTGGAGGCCGCGCGCGAGGCGGCTGCGCTGGAGCAGGCCGGCGCGGACGGGCTGCTGGTATTTCCGCCGAACAGCTGGGCGCTCGGCCATGCCGATGACTGCGTGATCGAGCATCATCGCCATATCCGCGACGCCACGACCGCACCGCTGATGCTCTATGCCGCGCCCGTCGGCGCGGGAGCCATGGCTTATGCGCCACCGCTGCTGACGCGGCTCGTCGCCGATCCTCGCTTCGTTGCGATCAAGGAAGGTAGCTGGGAGGTTGCGACGTACGAGCAGAACCTGCGGCTGATCCGCAAGCTGCGGCCGGAGTTCGCCGTGCTCGGCTCCGGCGACGAGCATCTGCTGACGAGCTATCTCGTCGGCTCGGCCGGCAGTCAGGTCAGCCTCGCCTGCGTCGTTCCGGAGCTCGTGGTCAGCCTCTGGACTGCCGCCGAAGCCGGTGATTGGGAGCGGGCGCGCGCCGCGCATGAGAAGCTCTATCCGCTGGCGGTCGCGATCTATCGCGATCCGCCCGGAGGACGCGCGACCGTGCGGCTCAAGGCCTGCCTGAAACTGCTCGGGCGCCTCTCATGCGACGCGGCGCGGCCGCCGCAGCCGCCAGCGACACGCGATGAGTTGCAGGCACTCGAACAGGCACTGCGCATCGCCGGGCAGCGTTAACGTCGCCGGCTCCCGCCGAGGCTGGACCCGAATCCGTATCTGGCCCATCCTGAGGGAACGCCGGCGGCGATCGCCGGCCGTTGCAACAGCCCCCTCCACGTGATGGACAAGGATCGTCACCCGAGCAAGCGCGTCTCCCTTGCGGGAATGCATATCGACCGGACGTCGGCCGTACCGCTGCATTTGCAGATCGCGGCTCACATCCGGGATTGCATTCTGCGCGGCGTCGTTTCGGCGGGAACGCAATTCCTGGGCTCGCGCGAGATCGCGCGGGAATTGGGCTGCTCGCGCACAGTGGTGCTGACGGCGTGGGATCTGCTTTACGCGGAGGGTTATCTGGAATCGACGCCACGCGGCAGGGTCATGGTGGCGTCCGTCGCAACGTCGCATGCCGATGCGCCGTCGGTTGCGCCGCCCGGGGCTGCGCCCGCCCACACGTCGAAGCGCTGGCAATCACTGCTTGGCCTGGATTACGAGACCAATTGGCCGTCCGTGTTCGCACCCGGCGCGCCCGACATCTCGACGTTCCCCTTCAAGGAATGGTCGCGCCTGCTGCGCCAGACCTGGCAGAATCCGAGGGAGCACGAGTGCCTCGATCTTCCGCCCGAAGGCCATCCGCGGCTGCGGAGCGAGATCGCGAACTTTCTCGGCTCGGTGCGCGGGCTCGTCTGCTCGCCGGAAGAAGTCGTGATCACGTCGGGCACGTCGGGCGCGCTGGATTTTTGCAGCCGGATGATCCTCGATCCCGGCGATGAAGTCTGGGTCGAGGAGCCCGGCTTCGTCGAGGCCCGCTGGGCGCTGACGGCGGCCGGGGCCAAGCTCGTTCCCATTCCCGTCGATGACAAGGGGCTCGTCGTCTCGGAAGGAATCCGCCGCGCGCCGGGCGCGCGGCTGATCGTGGTCACGCCGTCGCATCAATATCCGCTCGGCGTCAGCATGGGCCTGGAGCGGCGCCTCGAGCTGCTCGACTGGGCCAACAGGAACGACGTCTGGGTGATCGAGGACGACTACAATTCGGAGTTCAGGCACCAGGACAGCATGATCGCCTCCTTGCGTTCGCTCGATCGCGAGGGACGGGTGATCTATTTCGGCACCTTCTCGAAGATCATGATGCCGAACCTGCGGCTCGGCTACATCGTCGCCAACAGGCATTTCATCGCAGGATTTTCCAAGGGGCGCGCGCGGATCGACGTGCACACCTCCGGCATCGGACAGCTCGCGCTCGCCGAGTTCATGCGGGAAGGGCATTTGCTGCGGCATCTGCGTGGGATGCGGCGGGTCTATGCGAGTAGGCGAAAGGCGCTGATCGAGGCGATTGCAGCGTGGATGCCGGATGACCTCGTCGTCTCCGCGGCGGTGACGGGATTGCATCTGGTGGCGGAGTTCACCGACGCGATGCGGGCGCGGATGAGCGACCGCGAGGCGGCCGCAAGCCTGAAGCAGGCCGGCATCCACGTGCAGCCTTTGTCGCAGAACTTTCTGGAGCAACCGACGCGACAGGGCCTGGTGTTCGGCTATGGGCGGCTGCGCGTCGAGGATGCCTCGCCGCTGCTCGCGAGAATCGCGGCTTGCACAGGCAGCGGCTCCCGCAACGCACCATCCGAGGCGGCGATATCCTCTCGTACTGTTCGTACAATAAAGAGAGGCTGAGCCGACCGCCATGCATAGCTCATAGGCAACCGGACATCCGGGGACGCCGATCGGTCGCCTGCAAATTAGACAGGCGATTTGGCTTGCGCGGATTGCAGTGCAACGAACATCGCGATTTACGCGGAGAAATCCGTGGTGCGCTGCACTTTTTCCGCGAGGGATGGTCCGCGCTCGCGTGCCGCCAGCGCGGGCAGCGCTGCACCAAAACGTGCAGCAGGTGGCGCGGCGCGCGGCCCACGTCGCGCACTGGTCTAGCGGTTTGCGACAACTCTGGCCCTAGCCTGCACCCATCGCTCTGTCGCACGCTCGCTCATGGTGGCATGACAGGGGATGCATGATGAGCGCTCTCGGTTTGGCATTGGACGTTGGGATGAACGGGAAGGACCTGGCGTCCGGTCCGGGCGTCATCCGTAGCTGACTGTGCAGATGAGCTCCTCCGACAATCACTGGGAGGTCGGCACCGATATCGGTGGCACCTTCACCGACATCATCGCGATCCGGCGCGACTCTGCCGAGGCGCGGATCGCGAAGGTGCCGTCGCGCCCCGATGCGCCCGTCCAGGCGATGCTGGAGGCGATCGAGGCGGTGGGCCTGCGCAAGAGCGAGGTCAAGCGCTTCGTCCACGGCACCACGCGCGTCACCAACGCCATCGTCGAGGGCCGGTTGCCGAAGGTGGCGCTGGTGGCGACCGAAGGCTTTGCCGATGTGCTGGAGATCGCGCGCTATCGCCGCCGCGATCTCTATCGGCTCGATATTCCCCCGAAATCACCGCCTTTGGTGCCGCCTGAACGATGCTTTGGGCTCGCCGAGCGCCTCGATCACGAGGGCCGTGTGCTGAAGGCGCTGGATGAAGCGGAGATCGAGCGTCTGGTGGCGTGGCTGAAACAGACCGGCGTGCAGAGCGTCGCCGTCGCCTTGCTTCACGCCTACGCCAATCCCATTCACGAAAAGATGCTTGGCGAGCGGCTGAGGGATGTCGTGGCCCATGTGTCGCTCTCGCACGAGATCAACCCCGAGGCGCGCGAATACGAGCGGACGTCGGCGACCGTCTTCAACGCGGCGGCGATGCCGATCGCGGTGGAATATCTCAGCGAGCTGGAGCAGCGGCTGCCGATCGGTCCCGGTCTGCAGGTGTTTCACTCCGCCGGCGCCATGATCCCGATTTCCGCGGTGAAGCGGCGGCCGCTGGTGATGGCGATGTCGGGGCCGGCCGCCGGCGTCTCGGCGTCCGTCAGCATCGCGCGCCAGCTCGGCACTTCGCGCATGCTGACCTTCGACATGGGCGGCACCACGACCGACGTGTGCCTGATCGTCGACGGCCAGGCCGAGATGACCGATGGCCGCATGCTCGGCGACAAGCCGCTGCGCCAGCCGATGCTGGCGGTTCATTCCATCGGCGCGGGCGGCGGATCGATCGTGCGCAACGGTCCGGGTGGCCTCACGGTCGGGCCAGAGAGCGCCGGCTCCGAACCGGGCCCGGCCTGCTACAGCCGCGGCGGCCTTGAGCCGACCATTACCGATGCCAATGCCGTGCTCGGCTATCTCAATCCCGAGACCAAGCTCGGTGACCGCATCGGGATCGATATCGAAAGCGCCAAGCGCGTCATCGAGCCGATCGCGCGCGCCCTCGGACTCAGCCTGACGGAAACAGCGCTCGGCATCATCAAGGTCGCCAACGCGACCATGGCCCGCGCGCTCCGCCGCGTCACGGTCGAACGCGGCATCGACGGACGCGACTGCACGCTGCTCGCCTTCGGTGGTGGCGGCCCGATGCATGCCGCGGGCCTTGCCGATCTCTACGGGATCGCGCAGGTGGTTGTCCCGAGCGCGTCGAGTGCGTTCTCCGCGCTGGGCTGTCTCACCGCCGATTTCAGCTTTCTCCAGCAGCAGACGCTGCGCGCGGCCCTCGATGGCATCGACCTTGTGCGCGTATCGGAGCGGATCGGAACGTTGATTGACGATGCCTCGGCGCCGCTGATTGCCAACGGCGTTGCGAAGGCGGAGATCCAGGTCGAGCTGGTGGCCTTGATGCGCTACGCCGCGCAGAACGACGCCATCCCGGTATCCTTCACGCTGCCGCTCGACGTCGCCAAGCTGAAGACGGATTTTCTGACGCGGCATCACGAGCTGTTCGGCTATGCGACCGGCGAGCCCTGCGTCATCGAATCCGTACGGGTGCAGGCCCGCCGCCCGTCGACGACCGTCGTCAGCCGGCCGGCGACGGCAGCAAGGGCGGTGTCGTCGGGCCAGCGGACCTGCTCGTTCGACGGATTCCACGACATCGCGACAGCGATCATCGACCGTACCGCGCTGACCGACATCGTCAGCGGCCCGGCCATTATCGAAGATGCGTGGTCCACGGTGGTCGTGCCGCCGGGCTGGCAGGCGAAGCCTGACGTCGCGGGCAATCTCTTCCTGACGCGGAGGGCGGCATGAAGCTCGATCCGTTCGTCGTCGAGGTCATCCGGCACGGGCTTTCGGCGGCGGCCGAGGAGATGAGCCTGGTGATGACGCGCTCGGCGCGCTCGCCGCTGCTGCGTGAGGCCGGTGACCTCTCGTCCGCGATCACCGACGGCCACGGCGGCCTGGTCGGGCAGGGCCGCGACATCCCGATCCATCTCGGCGCGATGGCCTACACCATCCCCGAGCTCCTTAAGGTGATGCCGCGCGAAAACCTGAACGACGGCGACGTCGTGATCTACAATGTCGGCGCGCTCGGCGGCAACCACCTCAACGACGTCAAGGTCGTGCGGCCCGTCTTCGTCGAGGGCGAGATCGTGGCCTTTGCCGTCAGCCTCGCGCACTGGCCCGACATCGGCGGCACCTGGCCCGGCAGCTATTTTGCCAAGGCGATCGATACCTTCCAGGAGGCGATGCGGATTCCGCCGGTGCTGATCGCAACCTCAGCCGGCGTCAACACGCCGATCGTGCAACTGCTCAAGGCCAACGTTCGCGATGCCGAGTCCTGCGAGGGCGATCTCCTCGCCCAGATCGCCGCGACCAAGGCCGGCGAGAAACGCATCGTCGAGCTCTGCCGCGAGCACGGCAAGGCTGTCTTCATGGCGACCCAGTCGCGTCTGCACGATCTCTCCGAAATCGAGATGCGGGAAGCCCTTCGCGCGCTGCCGGACGGCGTTTATGAAGGCGAAGACTATCTCGACGACGGCAGCGCGAACAACGCGCCGGCGCGCATTCACGTCAAGATCACCATCCGCGGCGACGAGGCGATCTTCGATCTCTCCGGAAGCTGCGACCGCGTCTCGAATTTCTGCAACACGACGCCGTTCATGGCGCGTTCGGCCGTTGCCTACGCCGCGCGCATCATGAGCGGGCGCGACATGAACCAGAACGCAGGCGCGCTGCGGCCTCTGACCATCATCACGCGCCCGGGCTCGATCCTGGAGCCGGGTTGGACCGCGTCGGTGGCTGCTGGCAACCACGAGACCTCGATGCGCATCGTCGACGCGATTTTTCGCGCGATGCAGGACACCATTCCCGAGCGGCTGTCCGCGGGCGGCGCGACCACTGCCGGGGTTCTGTTCTTTGCTGAGCCGCGGCCGAACGGTTCCTGGAAGATGCTCTACGAGGTTCATGGCGGCGGCGAAGGCGCACGTCACGATCGGGCCGGCACCTCCGCGACGCGCGTGCATCTCTCCAACACCTCGAACACGCCGGTCGAGGTGATCGAGGCCAACTATGCGATCCGGCTCGAGCAGCAGGCCATTCGGCGGCAATCCGGTGGCGCCGGGGCGCATCGCGGCGGTGACGGCTCCGTCCGCACCTATCGCATCCTCGCGCCCTCGATGCACCTGACCACCTGCATCGAACGCATGGTGATGGCGCCCTGGGGCATGCAGGGCGGCTATCCCGGCAAGGCCTGCCGCATCTCGCTGGTCAGGCAGGGCACGAACGTCGCCATCGACGGCAAGTCGAACCTGGTGTTGCAGCAAGACGATCTCGTCACGATCGAGATGTGCGGCGGCGGCGGCTACGGCGCCGCGGCTGCCAGTTGAGGGGACCTGCGATGAGCAGATTGTTGCGAACCGGACTGAATGCGGGCGAGGCCGCGCCGATGGCCGTGGTCGGCGGCGAGGGCGTCTACTTTCACCTGTCTGATGGCCGCAAGCTGATCGACGGCAGCAACACCGGCGGCGGCCTCGGGCATCGTCACCCCGCGATGGTCGAGGCGATCCGCCGTGCGGCCGATACGCCTGTCGTCAACGAGGGCTGGACCTGGGTCGGCCGCGAGCAGGCCGCCGACGACCTGATGGCCACGGCGTTCAAAGGCGAAGAGGATTGGGTCGGCGCGGTGCGCTTCTGCATCAGCGGCAGCGAGGCCAACGACATGGCGCTGTCGCTCTGCCAGGCGCTGACGCAGCGTTCCGCGCTGGCGACGCGCGAGCGCGCCTATCACGGCATCACCGGGCTGTCGCGCAGCATGACGGTGCAGCCGCAATGGCACGGCGGTCTCGCGGTCCACTCCGGCGGCTCGAAGCTGCCGGCACCGATGGCGCCGGTTCGGATCCTGCCGGCGCCGGATGGCGCGATCTATGGCGGACCGGTCACCAATACGCCGCCCAGCGAATATCTTGCGGACGCCACGCGCCTGCTCTCGGACACGGCGGCGACCATCATCGACTACACGCAAGGCGGCATCTATTACGACGGCGCCTATCAGGACGAGGTCGCACGCTGCGCGCGGCAGGCCGGCTCGTACTGGATCGCCGACGAGGTCGTCACCGGCGCAGGCCGTGCGGGCCGGTGGTTCGCCTTCCAGGGCGCGCAGAGCCGGCCCGACATCGTGACTCTCGGCAAGTCGCTCGGCGGTGGCGCGGCGGCGGTGGCAGCGGTCGTGGTGTCCAGAGAGATCGTCGAGCGGCTCAGGGGCACGAGCTGGCAGAACTACGGCACGCTGCGCGGTCATCCCATCAGCATGGCCGCCGTCAGCGCCTACCTGAAGGTCGTCACTGACGAGAAGATTCTGGAGCACGTGCAGAATCTGGAGAAGCTGTTCACCCGCCGTCTGCTTGCGATCGCGCGGAAGCATCCGAGCGTGCAGCGCGTGGCGGGGCAGGGGCTGCACTGGACGGTGGAACTGCACGGTCCGGATTGGCGCACCTGGCATGCCGACACGACCGAGGTGCCGATCGCCTCGCGTGTGGCTGAACGGGCGCTGGAGGCCGGAGCGGTGATCGGGACCAGCGGCGAGCAGACTTCGCTGTTCCTGGCGCCGCCGCTCGTGATCTCCGAGCGCGAAGCCACGCTGTTGTTGGATGCCCTCGACCACGGCCTCGATATCGCCGACAAGGAGCACGGGTGACCGCGGACCACGCAGCACCTCGTCGTTCGCCGGCCTGGCCGGCGGATGAGCCCTGGCATCTGGCGATGCCGGAGGGGACGCTGTACGACGCGCTGGTGCGGGCCGCGAATGATCGGCCGCCGCATCCGGCCACGGTGTTTTACGGCGCGAGCCTGGGCTACGCCGAGCTGCGCGACCGGGTCGATGCGATGGCCGGCTTCCTGCAGGGCGTCTGCGGCATCAAGCGCGGCGACCGCGTGATGATCGCGCTGCAGAACTCGCCGCAATATGTCATCGCCTACTATGCGGTGATGCGGGCGGACGCCGTGATCGTGCCCGTTAATCCCATGAACAAGACCGCCGAGATCGCGTATCTCGCCGCCGACAGCGGCGCCAGGGTCGCGATCGTCGGCAGCGAGCTCAGCGATGTGTTTGCGCCGCTGGTCGGCGATGCCATCGCGCATGCGGTCGTCGCTCAGTATCGCGACGAGGTGCCTAGCGCGACGCCCTATGCGCTGCCATCCTGCGTGACCGAAGCGCCGTCGGAGGTGCCGTCGTCGCCGGGCTGGCATTCCTGGTCGCCCGCAATCGCGCAAGGCTTGCAGCCGGGTGCGATGGAGGCTGGGCCGGACGATCTCATGATCCTGCCCTATACGTCCGGGACCACGGGGAAGCCCAAGGCCTGCATGCACACCCATCGCAGCGCGCTGTTCACCGCCGTGTTGCAGGCGCGCTGGTACGGGCTCGACGGCAGCGACGTGATGACCGGCTTTATGCCGCTGTTCCATGTCGCGGGCATGCAGGGCTCGATGAATGCCGCCACCGTCAGCGGCGCAACGCTGCTGCTGATGGCGCGCTGGGACAAAGACCTGCTGCCCGATCTGTTCGAGACCTATGGCGTGACGTTCTGGAACGCGGCGCCGACCATGATCGTAGACGTGCTCGCAAGCGCCAGCTTCCGCGACCAATGCTTTGCCAAGCTTAAGGTGCTGACCGGCGGCGGTGCGGCGATGCCGAGCGCGGTCGCTGAGCGGCTCAAGGGGCGCTTCGGCCTCGATTTCGTCGAGGGCTACGGCATGACCGAGACGATGTCGCCGACCCACATCAACCCGATGGCGGCGCCGAAGCGTCGGTGTCTCGGCATCGCCGTGCAGGAGACCGATGCGCGGGTGGTCGATCCTGAGAGCCTGATCGAGCTTGACGACAATGTCGTCGGCGAGATCGTCGTGCATGGGCCGCAGGTGCTGCAGGGTTACTGGAACAGGTCGCAAGCGGATGCCGAAGCCTTCATCGAACGCGACGGCAAGCGGTTCCTGCGCACGGGCGATCTCGGTTATCGCGATGCCGAAGGCTATTTCTTTGCCGTCGACCGCCTGAAGCGGATGATCAATGTCAGCGGCTTCAAGGTGTGGCCGGCCGAGGTTGAGGCGGCGATGTACCAGAACCGGGCGATCCGAGAATGCTGCATCATTTCAGCGCCGGATGATTATCGCGGCGAGACCGTCAAGGCGCTGGTGGTGCTCGATGACGCCGCGCGCGCGACGATTTCGGCGGACGATATCGTCGGCTGGGCGCGCGGCGCGATGGCGAGCTACAAGGCGCCGCGCGCCGTGGTCTTCGTCGACGCCTTGCCGCGCACCGCGAGCAACAAGATCAACTGGCGGCTCTTGCAGGACGCCGAATGGGGGCGGACGGCATGAAAACTGCTAGGCTGGAAAAACGGCGCGAGGCTGCGATATGCTGCGTGCGCCGACACGCCCCTGAAGCTGCGATCGCCAGCCTCGCCAAGAAATTTGCCAAGAAACTAGCTAAGAAACTCAAGAAATCAGGAACTCGCTGATGCGCATCGTCAATGTCGCCGCCGCCCAGATGGGCCCGATCCAGAAAGCCGACAGCCGCGAGGCCGTGGTCAAGCGCATGATCGCGCTGATGGACGAGGCCAAAAGCAAGGGCGCCGATCTGATCGTCTATCCCGAGCTGGCGCTGACGACGTTCTTCCCGCGCTGGTACGTCGAGGACCGCGCCGAGTTCGACATCTGGTTCGAGCGCGAGATGCCGAACGCGGCGACCAGGCCGCTGTTCGAGCGCGCGGCGCAGCACGGGATGGCGATGAATTTCGGCTATGCCGAGCTGACGCCGGACGGCCACCACTTCAACACCGCGATCCTCACGGATAAATCCGGCAAGATCGTCGGCAAATACCGCAAGGTCCATCTGCCGGGCCATGTCGAATATGACACCAAGCGTTCGCACCAGCACTTGGAGAAGCGTTATTTCGAGCCGGGCGATCTCGGCTTCAAGGTCTGGCGCGAGCTCGGCGGCATCATCGGCATGGCGATCTGCAACGATCGTCGCTGGCCCGAGACCTATCGCGTCATGGGCCTGCAGGGCGTCGAGATGGTTCTGATCGGCTATAACACGCCGTCCGTGAATGCCGAGAAGAGCGAGGAGGGCGTCGAGAAGCGCCTGTTTCACAACCGCCTCTCGGTGCAGGCGGGCGCCTATCAGAACGCGACCTGGGTGGTTGCGGTCGCCAAGGCCGGCAATGAGGACGGCCATCCGCTGTTCGGCGGCAGCCTGATCGTCGATCCCAATGGGGAAATCGTCGCGGAAGCCAAGACTGATGACGACGAGGTTCTGGTTCACGCCTGCGACCTCGATGCCACGACCTTCGGCAAGACCACGATTTTCGATTTCGCCCGGCATCGCCGCATCGAGCATTACGGCCTGATCACCAGCCAGACCGGCGCGGTGCCGCCGCCGGAGAAGTGACGCCGATGGCGGACAAAGGCATATCACTGCGTGAACTGGATCCGCGCGATCGCTACAAGCTGCTCTGCGGCGTGGTGGTGCCGCGGCCGATCGCGCTGGTGACGACGCTGGACGAGAACGGCGCGGTCAATGCCGCGCCGTTCAGCTTCTTCAACGTGTTCTCCGAAACCCCCGCGCTGATCGTGCTCGGGCTTCAGCACAAGCCGGATCACTCGCCGAAGGACACCACCCGCAACATCCATCGCGACGGCGAGTTCGTGGTGCACATGGTGGACGAGGCGCTGTCGGTGGCGATGAACGACTGCGCTGTCGATTTCCCCTCCGGGGACAGCGAGGTCGCCGCGACGGGCCTGGCGACGCTTCCCTCGGTCGACGTGAAAGTGCCGCGCCTCGCCGCTGCGCCCTTCGCACTGGAATGCCGGCGCCATGTCGTGCTGAACTTCTCGCCGGACCGCGAGCTCCTGATCGGCGAAGTGCTCAGGGTGCATGCCCGCGAGGGCCTCGTCGACGCCGCCAACATGTACGTCGATCTCGACGCTTACAAGCCGATCGGCCGCATGTTCGGCAATCTCTACACCACGCAGCGGGATACGTTCGCTTTGACGCGCGAGAGCCATGCGCAATGGCTCGCGCGTCAGGAAACCAAAGAGCTGAAGGACGCCTAGTGAGCCGAGAACTGCACCGTACCCAGCGCCATGGTGACGGCCGCCTGTGTCGGGTCGATCACGGGAATGCGCAGCGCGTCCTCCAGCGGGCGGCGGTGGCGCGCCATGCCGGCGCAGCCCATCACGATAGCGCGGGCGCCGTCCTCGTCGCGCAACGCGCGGCCGATCTCGATCATTTTGGCGAGCGTGCCTTCGCCCGAGGCGGTTTCGGCGACGCTCATGTTCAGCGGCCGCTCGCCGGCGAGGCGATCGGTCAGTCCCATCTGCCTGAGATAGCGCATGTGACGCGGGATCGAGCGCTGGGCAATCGCGATGACGCCAAACGTTTCTGCGCGGGCCAGCGCCGTCAGCACGCCGCACTCGGCAATGCCGAACACCGGCCGGTCGGTGCCTTCACGGCAGACCTGCAGCCCGGGATCGCTGTAGCAGGCGATGACGAAGGCGGCAAAACTGTTGTCGCTTTCGACCAGCTTTCGCAGCGGCATCGCAACGCTGTCGACGTCGGCCTGGCTTTCGATGCCGAACGGACCTTCGGCGAGCGACTGGCAGATGATCTCCGGCCCGCCCGCGAAACCGAGCGGCTTCAACGCATCCTCCAGCCCTTGCGTGACTTTTTGGTTGGAGTTCGGGTTGATGACGAGAATGCGCGGCCGGGACATCATGCTCTTCCTGCGAAATTACGAGTACGTGCCTTGAGCCTATCACGGAGTGCCTCATGACTGAACCCGCTTACGACCTGATCATCCGCGGTGGCCGCGTCGCCACCACCACCGACGTCTTCGAGGCCGACGTCGCCATAACAGGCGAGACCATCGCGGCCATCGGTATGGGCCTTCCGGCGGCAAAGCGCGAGATCGACGCGCGCGGCAAGCTGGTGCTGCCCGGCGGCGTCGACAGCCACGCCCATATCGAGCAGCTGTCGGCTGCCGGCATCATGAACGCCGATACTTTCGAGAGCGCGACGGTCTCCGCCGCGTTCGGCGGCACCACCACGGTGATCCCGTTCGCCGCCCAGCATGTCGGCATGAAGCTGCCGCAGGTGGTGGAAGACTACCACGCGCTCGCCAAGAAGGGCGCGGTGATCGACTACGCCTTTCACATGATCATTGCTGACGCGACCAAGGAGACGGTCGAGGAGCACATCCCGGCGCTGGTGAAGCAGGGCCACGCCTCGATCAAGATCTTCATGACCTATGACCGGCTCAAGGTCGACGACGAGCCCTTGCTCGACATTCTTCTGGCCGCGCGCCAGTCCGGCGCGATGCTGTGCGCCCATGCCGAGAACCACGGCATCATCGCCTGGATGGTGAAGCGCCTGCTTGCGCGCGGCTACACGATGCCGAAATACCATGCCGTCAGCCACGCCCGTGTCTCGGAGGCGGAAGCCTTCACGCGGCTGATCGGCATGGCGGCGCTGATCGACCAGCCCATCATGATCTTCCATGTCTCGACCGCCGAAGGCGCCAAGGTGATCCGCGACTCCCGCGGGCAGGGGTTGAAGGTGTTTGCGGAGACCTGCCCGCAGTATCTGTTCCTGACTGCCAATGATCTCGACAAGCCCGGCCCCGAAGGCGCCAAGTGGATGTGCAGCCCGCCGCCGCGCACGCATGCCGACCAGGAGGCGCTGTGGCAGGCGCTGTCGCTCGGCGATCTCCAGACCATCTCGTCGGATCACGCCCCGTATCGCTATGACGAGACCGGCAAGCTGCGCGCCGGCCCGAACCCGAACTTCAAGCAGGTCGCCAACGGCCTGCCGGGGCTGGAGCTGCGGCTGCCGCTGCTGTTCGACGCGATGGTGTCGAAGGGGCGCTTGGGCCTCGAAAAATTCGTCGAGCTGACCGCGACGGCGCCCGCAAAAATCTACAATCTGCATCCGCGCAAGGGCTCGATCGCGGTCGGGGCCGACGCGGATATCGCGATCTGGGATCCCAACCGCGAGACCGTGATCGCCGACGAGATGATGCACGATCTCGCCGGCTACACGCCGTTCGCGGGCCGCAAGCTGAAGGGCTGGCCGGTGTCGGTGCTCTCGCGCGGCCGCGTCATCGTCGACGGCAACAAGTGTCTCGCCAGCGCCGGCAGCGGTAAATTCCTGGCGCGCAGCGGCGGCGAGGCGGCAAAGCCCACCGGCCGGCTCGTGGCCGACATGGATCCGGAGCGGAATTTCGGGGCAAAACTGCTGTGATGGTGGATCGCGCGCGATGAAGATCGTCATCTTCGGCGGCACCGGCTTTGTCGGCCTCAATCTCGCCGAGGTGCTGCTCGCGCGCGGCCACGAGGTGACGCTGCATGATCGTTCCCCGCTGCCGCCACCCGCGCAGCGATCTCTTGCTAACTACGGCGCACGGCTGAAAGCCGTGCAAGGCGATATCACCGACGCAGACACCATCGACGCCCTTATCGCGAAGGGCTGCGATGCGATCGTGCTCGGCGCCGCGGTCACCGCCGGCGATGACCTCGAACGGGCATCGCCCGCGCGCGTTCTCGAGATCAACGTGATGGCGCAGATCCCGATCCTGCAAGCCGCGATCCGCCATGGTGTTCGCCGCGTCGTCAATCTCTCCTCGGCATCGGCTTACGGCGCATCGGGCGCGCGGTTCGAGGTCCTGGACGAGGACACGCCCTGCGATCCCGTCTCGTTCTACGCCATCAGCAAGTTCACCTCGGAACGATCGGTGGCACGGCTCGCCGAGCTTTTTGGCGGTGATTTCCTGAGCGTCCGCTTAAGTGCCGTTTTCGGTCCGTGGGAGCGGCCCGGCTCGGTGCGCGATACGCCCAGCCTCCAGTTCCAGATCCTTGCAGCGTTCGCCCGCGGCGAGCCGGCTCTTCTCCCTGCGCCGGGCATCAAGGATTGGACCTACGCGCCCGACGCCGCCGAAGCGGTGGCGGTGCTGATCGAGGCCGAGCGGCCGCGCCATCGGCTCTACAACATCTCCAGCGGTGTGGCCTGGTCGGCGCTGCAATGGGGCGAGGCGTTTGCGGCCCTGCATCCCGGGCTGGAGTGCCGGCTCGCGTCTCCCGGAGAGAAGACTGTCATCAAGCTCCACGGCGGCGACCGTGC
Organism: Bradyrhizobium huanghuaihaiense; assembly: GCF_007830635.1. Taxonomy (GTDB): domain Bacteria; phylum Pseudomonadota; class Alphaproteobacteria; order Rhizobiales; family Xanthobacteraceae; genus Bradyrhizobium; species Bradyrhizobium huanghuaihaiense. The sequence continues at coordinate 718,242 of NZ_VLLA01000002.1, forward strand.
GCCGATGTCCGTCGCGCGGATGGCCGACGAGTTCGGCTGGCGTGCCCGGTTCGGCTGCGCGGAGTCGGCCGCCGCGATGAGCGCCTGGTGGATGCAGCACAAGGAAGGGATCTGACATGCGGCTGCAGGGGCGAACGGCCATCATCACCGGAGCGGGCTCGGGCATCGGCCGGGCCAGTGCAAAGCTGTTCGCGGCTGAGGGCGCGCGCCTCGCTCTGGTCGATCGCGATGCCGCGGGGCTTCAGGACACGCTGAGCCTCGTGAGCGAGGCAACGACGCATGTCGGCGACGTCGGTGATGTCGCCTTCGCCGAGACCGTCGTCGGCGAGGTCATCGCACAATACGGCCGACTTGATATCCTCATGACCGCGGCCGGCTTCTCCTGCGGCGGCACGGTGCTGACCACGAGCGTGGAGGACTGGGACGCGGTGTTCCGCGCCAATGTCGGCGGCACCTGGCTGTGGGCACGGGCCGCCGTGCCGCACATGCAGCGGCAGAACAGCGGCTCGATCATCACGCTGGCGTCGCAGCTCGCGATGGCCGGCGGCAAGGGCAACAGCGCCTATATCGCCGCCAAGGGCGCGATCGTCAGCCTGACGCGGACGATGGCGGTGGATTTCGCCACCGACGGCATTCGCGTCAACGCGATTGCGCCGGGCGCGATCGACACGCCGATGCTTCGCCGCAGCTTTGCCCGCCACGCCAATCCGGACGAGGTGCGCGAAGCCTCCCGCAACCGCCACGCCATGAAGCGGTTCGGCGCGGCGGAAGAGATCGCGCAGACCGCGCTGCATCTGGCCAGCGATGCGTCGTCCTTCACGACCGGCACCGTGATGGTGGTCGATGGAGGCTGGCTCGCGGCATGAGTGAGGCGCTGACAGACCTCGAAGCGGACGTCCGCGCCGATCTTGCGATGATCGCGCATCCCGGCGCCGCGTGGCTCGAAGCGAAAACGGGCCCCGACGGCAAGCCCGCGCTGGACGTGCTCATCATCGGCGCGGGCCAGTCCGGCATCGCCATCGGCTTCGGCCTGATGCGCTCCCGCGTCGGCAACATCCTGCTGCTCGACAAGGCCGAGGAGGGGAAGGAGGGCCCGTGGCTCACCTATGCCCGCATGCCGACGCTGCGCAGCCCGAAGGACTACACCGGCCCGGACCTCGATATCCCCAGCCTGACCTACCAGTCCTGGCACGAAGCCCGCTTCGGACAGGAGAGCTGGCAACAGCTCGGCCTGATCGAGCGCGAGCATTGGGCCGAGTACCTGCTCTGGCTGCGGCGCACAGTTGGATTGCCGGTGCGCAATGGCTGCGAGCTTGTTGAGATTACGCCGGCGGCCGATGGCCTGCTCGCCGCGCGCGTGAAACGTGCGGGTGCGTTCGAGATGCTCCATGCGCGGAAAATCGTGCTGGCGACGGGGCAGGAGGGCATGGGCGACTGGATGATCCCGGAGCAGCTGGCGCATCTGCCGGCGAGCTTGATCGCGACCGTCGCCGACGACATCGATTTCGAAAGCCTTCGCGGCAAACGCGTCGCCGTGATCGGCGCCGGCGCATCTGCCTTCGACAATGCGGCGACCGCGCTGGAGGCGGGGGCCGCCGAGGTGCACCTGCTGTGCCGCCGCGCGCAGATCCAGGTGATCCAGCCGTACCGCTGGCTGACGTTTCGCGGCTTCCTGCGTCATCTCAGCGACCTCGATGATGCCTGGCGCTGGCGCTTCATGCGAAAAATCCTCGAAATGCGCGAGGGCTTTCCGCAACCGACCTACGATCGCTGCGCGCGTCACGCCAATTTCACATTGCACGAGAGTGCGCCGGTCGAAGCCGCGCGCGAGACCGGTAGGGGCGTCGCATTGCAGACGCCGCGCGGCACGATCACGGCGGATTTCGTCATCTGCGGCACCGGTATCGACATGGACTTCGCCGGCCGCGGCGAGCTCTCCAATTTCGCCGGCAACATCGCGACCTGGGCGGACCGTTACCAGCCGCCGGAAAACGAGCGCAACGAACGGCTCGGCCGCTTTCCTTATCTTGCCGACGACTATGCCTTCACCGAGCGCGTGCCGGGCAAGACGCCCTGGATCTCCGACATCCATCTCTTCGCCATCGCCTCCACCATGAGCTTTGGTCCGTCGGGATCATCGATCAATGCGATGACGACCGCCGTTCCGAAGCTGGTCCACGGCCTGACGCGCGGCCTGTTCCGGGCCGATATCGCGCGTCATTGGGCCTCGCTCGGCGCCTATGACGTGCCGCAGGCCGTGGTCGCGCGGCCGGCGCGAAAGACGGAGGAATCGCTGTGATCATCCATGCGCCGCCGCGACGATGCGTACCCAAAAACGCCTCATGAGACTGGCGCGCAACTTGCTTCTTTCTTAACCTGCCTTGCTGGCGTTCTTGTTCGAAATTCAGGGAAAAACCAATGCGTTTTGTGTCTTTCAGGCCGGCGACCTCAGTGCTCGCTACCGCTGCGCTGTTGCTCATCGCCACCGCGCCGTCGCAGGCGCAAACCAGGGCGGAGACATTGCGCTATGTGACCGGCGCATCCGTCAACACGCTCGATCCCAACATCCCCGGCTCGACCCGCGAGTCCTTCGCATTGAGCATGAGCACCTATGACCGCCTGGTCGCGTTCGGCCGCAAGCAGCTCAACGGCAAATGGGTGTTCGATCTCGACACGATCACGGGCGAGCTCGCCGAATCCTACGATGTCAGCCCGGACGGCTTGAAGCTCACCTTCCGTCTGCGCAAGGACGCAAAATTCCAGGACGGCTCGCCCGTCACCGCCGAGGACGTCAAATGGTCGCTCGATCGCTGCGTCACCGCGCCGATCCTCGGCAAGGCGCAATTGCTGACGGGATCGTTGACGTCGGCCGATCAGTTCAAGGTGATCGATCCGCTCACGATCGAGGTGACGCTGCCAAAACCTGACAAGCTTGCGCTGCCCAATCTTGCCACCGTCTACCCGATGATCATCAACTCGAAAGTGGCGAAAGAGCACGCGACCACCGACGATCCCTGGGCCACCGCCTGGCTGAAGGAGCACACCGCCGGCAGCGGCGCCTATGTGGTGGAGACCTTCAAGCCCGGCGAGCAGGTCATCCTCAAGCGCGACGAGGCGTGGAATCGCGGCTCCGCCAACAAGCCGGCCTTCTTCAAGCGCGTGATCGTGCAGTCGGTGCCGGAGCCCGCGACCCGCGCCAACCTCGTCGAGCGCGGCGATGCCGATCTCGTGCTCGATCTCCAGGCCAGCGACGTGCAGTCGCTGGAGGGCAAGGGCAAGCTCAAGGTGATCTCGACGCCGCAATACAATGCGATCACCTTCGTCTCGATGAACAACCAGATCCCGCCCTTCGACAACGTCAATGTCCGCCGCGCTATCGCCTTTGCGCTGCCCTATGATGACATGTTCAAGGCCGCTCTGTTCGGCCGCGGCTCACCGCTGTTCGGCGCGAGCTGGGCGGACGGCAAGCCGGCGAACGGCATCTACCCGTTCCAGCAGCCGGTGAAGCTCGACCTCGACAAGGCCAGGGAATATCTGAAGGCCGCCGGCCTGCCCGAGGGCTTCTCGACCACCTTCAGCTTCAATGTCGGCCAGGCCTCGACCGCCGAGCCGATGGCGGCTCTCGTGAAGGAATCGCTCGGCAAGATCGGGATCAAGGTCGACATCCAGAAGCTGCCGGACGCGCAGATGTCGACGCAGATCAACGAGAAGAAGCTGCCGTTCTACACCGAAGGCATCGTCGCCTGGCTGCCGTCGACCGATTATTTCTACCGCAACTTCTACACCGGCAATCAGCGCTGGAACTACTCTTCGATCAACAACCCGGACCTTGCCGCGATCGCGCAGGAAGCCCGCTTCGAGCCTGATAAAGCCAAGTATGAGGAGGCGGGCCGCAAGCTCAACGCGATGCACTTTGATCTGATGCCGCAGGTCATGCTGTGGCAGCCGAACCAGGACGCCGTCATGGCGCCGTCGATCGAAGGCTACACCTACGAGTTCCATCGCCAGGTCGACTATCGCGACGTCAGCCGCAAGTGATATCGGGAAACGAGGGAGGCTCTGGAAGGTGACGACCGGTCTTGGCGCAACGATGGTGCGGGCGGGCAGGCGGCTGCTGTCGTCGCTGCCGGCGCTGTTTGGCGTGCTGGTGTTCACCTTTCTGCTGATGCGCGTTCTGCCCGGCGACCCCGCGGTGTTCTTCGCCTCGGGGCCCAATGCGGGCAAGGAGGAGATCGAGCTGATCCGCAAGCAGATGGGGCTCGACAAATCGGTGCCGGAGCAGCTCGTGTTCTATCTCTCCGACATCGGCCACGGCAATCTCGGCCGCTCCATGATGACCGGGCAGCCGGTGCTGAAGGATCTGCGCGAGCGGCTGCCGGCCTCGCTCGAGCTCACCTTCACCGCGCTGCTGATCGCGCTGATCGCGGCGGTGCCGCTCGGCGTCATCGCGGCGCTGCGGCCAGGGTCGGTCGTCGATCACGGCGTGCGGCTGTTCTGCGCGCTCGGCGTCTGCGTGCCGACCTTCGTCTCCGGCCTGCTCTTGATCTATGTCTTCTACTATCTGCTTGGACTCGCGCCTGATCCCACGGGGCGGATCGACGTCTTCACCTCGCTGCCGCCGCAGCGCACCGGCTTTCTCTCCATCGATTTCCTGCTTGCCGGCGACTTCGAGGGCTGGTGGGCAGCCTGCAAGCAGTTGATCCTTCCGGCGGTGAGCATGGCGCTGTTCGTGATCGCGCCGCTGGCGCGGATCACGCGCGCCTCGATGCTGGTGTCGCTGGGCAGCGATTTCGTGCGCACCGCGCGCTCGGTCGGATTGTCCTGGCGCAAGGTGGTCGTCACCTATGCGCTCCGGAACGCGATCCTGCCCGTCATCACCATCGCCGGCATCGTGTTCTCGACCATGCTGGGCGCCAATGTGCTGGTGGAGAAGGTGTTCTCCTGGCCGGGCGTTGCTTCCTACGCGCTCGATGCGCTGCTGTCGTCCGACTACGCGCCGGTGCAGGGCTTCGTGCTGCTGATGGCGAGCCTGTTCGTGCTGGTCAATCTCGTGGTCGATATCTGCTATGGCATCGCCGATCCCAGGGTGTCGATCGAATGACCAGCGCAACCCTCCGCCACTCGGTCTGGATCCTGCGCGGTAATCCGCTCACGGCGGTGGCCGCGGCCGGGGTGACGCTGTTCGTCCTCGTCGCGATCTTCGGGCCCTGGATCGTGCCTTATGATCCCGTGGTCTCCAACGTGTCGGAGGCGCTGCAGCCGCCGAGTGCGGCGCATCTCGCCGGCACTGACCAGCTCGGGCGCGACGTGTTCAGCCGCCTCATTATTGCGGCACGACTCGATCTTACCATTGCGGTGTCCGCGGTCGGCATCTCCTTCGTGATCGGCGCCGTGGTCGGTTCGTTCTGCGGCTATGCCGGTGGCAAGCTCGATCGGGCGGTCGGCCGCTTCGTCGACGTGATGATGGCCTTTCCGTTGTTCGTGCTGGCGATGGCGATGGTCGCGGCGCTCGGTAACCGGATCGAGAACATCGTGATCGCGACCGCGATCATCAATCTGCCCTTCTACATCCGCTTCGCGCGCGCCGAGGTGAACGTCCGGCGCAATGTCGGCTGGGTCGAGGCCGCGCGCGCCTGCGGCGAGAGCCATTTTTCGGTGGTGCTGCGTTTCCTGCTGCCGAACATCCTGCCGGCGATGGCGGTGCAGATCTCGCTCAATCTCGGCTGGGCCATTCTCAATGCCGCGGGCCTGTCCTTCATCGGCCTCGGCGTCAAGCCGCCGACGCCGGAATGGGGCATCATGGTCGCGGAAGGCGCGCGCTTCATCTCGACCGGGCGGTGGTGGCTGGTGGCCTTTCCAGGCCTCGCCTTGATGATGGCCGTGCTGTGCTTCAATCTCCTCGGGGACGGGATGCGGGATATTCTCGATCCGCGCATGCGCACATGAGCGAAGAGCTGCTCAGGATCGAGGACCTGCAAGTCTCGTTCTCGACGCGGCGTGGCATGGTCGAGGCTGTGCGCGGCGTGACGCTCTCGGTCGGGAAGGGCGAGATGCTCGGCCTCGTCGGCGAGAGCGGCTCGGGCAAGTCGGTGACCGGCTTTGCGACGACCCGGCTGCTCGATGCCGCCGGGCGCGTGACCGGCGGAAGAATCCTGTTTCGCGGGCAGGACGTGACGAAGCTCCGGGGCGATGACCTCCGTCACCTCCAGGGCGCCGCGATGTCGATGATCTTCCAGAATCCGCGCGCGGCGCTGAACCCCATTCGCGCGATCGGTCTGCAGATCGCGGATGCGATCCTCACCCACAAGCGGATCTCCAAGGACGCCGCGCGCGCCGAGGCGCTGGACCTGCTGCGCGCGGTTCAGATCCGCGATCCCGAGGCGCGGATGAATGCCTATCCGCACGAGCTCTCCGGCGGCATGTGCCAGCGCGTTATGATCGCGATCGCGATCTCCTGCAATCCCGCGCTCCTGATTGCGGACGAGCCGACCACCGGCCTCGACGTCACGACCCAGAAGGTGGTGATGGATCTGCTTGCGGACATTGCCGCCGCGCGCGGCATGGCGACGATCCTGATCACGCACGACCTCGGGCTCGCCGCACGCTATTGCCGCCGCATCGCGGTGATGGAGCGCGGCCGCATCGTCGAGGAGGCGAGCCCCAGGACGCTCTTCAGCACACCGCAGCATGCCTATACGAGGCGCCTCGTCGCGGCATCGCCGACTGCCACCTCCCGGATCGAGGATCTCGTGACGGAGGAGGAGCGGGAGCGTTACGCGACTGTCGTCAGCAAGCCCCGGCAGGAGCCCGCACACGGGACGCCGCCGCTGCTGGAAGTGCGCAAGCTCGCAAAACGTTTCGACCAGGGCTCTGCTGCGGTTGCCGACTTCTCGATGACGATGGCCGGCGGCGAGAGTGTCGGGCTCGTCGGCGAGTCCGGCTCCGGCAAGAGCACGACGTCGCGCATGATCTGCCGCCTGATCGATCCGAGCGAAGGCGACATCGTGTTCGACGGGCAGTCGATCGGTCATGTCGCCTCGCGCGATTTCCATCGCTCGCGCTTTCGTAAAGACATCCAGATGGTCTTTCAGGACCCGAACGAGAGCCTCAACCCGCGCTACACGGCCTTCGACTGCATCGCCCATCCCCTGATGCGGCTCGACGGCATGTGCGTTGGCGATGCGTTGCGCAAGCGGGTGGAAGAATGCGCCGAACGGGTCGGGTTGCCGCTCGATCTGCTGCCGCGTTTTCCGCACCAGCTCTCCGGCGGCCAGAAGGCGCGCGTCGGCATTGCCCGCGCCATCGCCTGCCGGCCGCGGCTGCTCGTGCTGGACGAGCCGACCGCTGCGCTCGACGTCTCGGTGCAGGCGGTTGTGCTGCAACTGCTCGATCGCCTCAGGCGCGAGAATGACATCGCGCTGCTGTTCGTCAGCCACGATCTCAACGTGGTGCGCATGCTGTGCGACCGCACCATCGTGCTGCGCAATGGTGGCATCGTGGAGCAGGGGGAGAGCCGGGCGCTATTCGATAATCCGAAGACCGACTACACCCGCAAGCTGGTCGAGGCGATCCCGCATATCGAGACCGGCGCGGCACTGGCGGCTGCTCTTTAAGGCCTTGCAAGTCAACGTGGGCCAGCCAAAAAGTCGATGAGATCCCGCTGGCGGGGGCCCATTTACTGGCATACCATTTGCTTGCAAATGGGCTCGGTTTCACTTGCCCTTGGCCAATGAACAGCTGGCATCGCGGCATTACTGGGAGGACTTCATGGATCGCAGGACGGTATTGAAGGGACTGGCTGGCGCGGGCGGACTGGCATTGACGGGTGGCCTTTCGGCCCCGGCGATCGCCCAGGGCGCGGCGGCCCGCACCCTGCGATTCGTGCCGCAGGCCAATCTCGCCAATTTCGACCCGATCTGGGGCACGCAGTACGTCGTGCGCAACGCGGCCGCGATGGTCTGGGACACGCTCTACGGCATCGACTCCTCGTTCCAGCCGCAGCGGCAGATGGTCGAATCCGAGGAAGTGACGGACGACGGCACGACCTGGACGTTCAAGCTGCGCCCGGGCCTCAAATTCCACGACGGCGCGCCGGTGCTGAGCAAGGACGTCGTCGCAAGCCTCACCCGCTGGTCGGCGCGCGATCCGATGGGCCTGATGATCAAGGCGCTCCAGCAGGAGTTGACGGCCGTTGACGACCGCACCTTCAAATGGGTGCTGAAGCAGCCTTTCCCGAAAATGCTCTACGCGCTGGGCAAGAACAATTCGCCATGCGCCTTCATCATGCCCGAGCGCATCGCGCAGACCGATCCGTTCAAGCAGATTTCCGAATATGTCGGCTCCGGTCCGCTGAAGTTCGCCAAGAGCGAGTGGGTCCCCGGCGCCAAGGCCGTGTTCGAGAAATTCGCGGACTATTCACCGCGGCAGGAGAAGCCGTCGTGGCTCGCCGGCGGCAAGCAGGTGATGGTCGACCGCGTCGAGTGGGTGATCATGCCGGATCCGGCCACAGCGGCGGCCGCGCTGCAGAACGGCGAGATCGACTGGTGGGAGAATCCGATCGCGGATCTCGTTCCTGTTCTGAAGAAGAACAAGAACATCAGCGTCGATATCGGCGATCCCCTCGGCAATGTCGGCTCGTTCCGCATGAACTTCCTCTATCCGCCCTTCAACGACGTCAAGGCGCGGCGTGCGGTGCTGATGGCTCTCAGCCAGGAAGACTACATGCGCGCGATCGTCGGCGACGACAATTCGCTGTGGAAGCCGCTGCCCGGCTACTTCACGCCGGATACGCCGCTCTACACCGAAGTGGGTGGCGAGATTCTGAAGGGCAAGCGCGATCTGGACGCCGCCAAGAAGCTGCTCGCCGAGAGCGGCTATTCCGGCCAGCCGGTGACGTGTCTCGTCGCGCAGGACCAGCCGATCACCAAGGCGATGGGCGACGTGACCGCCGACCTCCTCAAGAAGCTCGGCATGAATGTCGACTTCGTCGCGACCGATTGGGGCACGGTCGGCTCCCGCCGCGCGCAGAAGACACCGCCCGGACAGGGCGGCTGGAACATGTTCCACACCTGGCACGCGGGCGCGGATTGCGTCAATCCGGCTCCCTACACCGCCATTCGCGCCAATGGCGACAAGGCCTGGTTCGGCTGGCCGACCAGCGCAGGCACCGAAAAGGAGGTCGCGTCGTGGTTCGAGGCCAAGAACCTCGACGAGGAGAAGGCCGCCATCGGCCGTCTCAACAAGGCGGCGATCGATGACGTCGTCTACGCTCCGACCGGCTTCTTCCTGAGCTACACCGCGTGGCGCAAGAACGTCTCCGGCGTGACCAAGGGACCGTTGCCCTTGTTCTGGGGCGTGTCGAAGTCTGCATGATCGTGCGTTGAGGCCAGATGCTCTCTTACATCCTCCGTCGCATCGTCGCGACCTTGCCGGTCATGGCAATCGTCGCGCTGTTCGTGTTCAGCCTGCTTTACATTGCGCCGGGTGATCCGGCCGTGGTGATTGCGGGCGATCAGGCAAGCCCGGAGGATGTGGAGCGCATCCGCCAGAGCCTGGGGCTGGACCGGCCCTTCCTGGTCCAGTTCGGAAGCTGGGTCTGGCGCATCCTGCATGGCGATCTCGGCACCTCGATCTTCACCAACCTGCCGGTCTCGGCGATGATCGGGCAGCGTCTCGGACCGACGCTGTCGCTGATGATCGTCACGCTGCTGCTCACGATCGTGGTGGCGGTGCCGCTCGGCGTGGTGGCGGCCTGGAAGGCCGGCAGCCTGATCGACCGCGTCATCATGGGCTTTGCCGTGTTCGGCTTCTCACTGCCCGTCTTCGTGGTCGGCTACATGCTCGCCTACGTCTTCGCGCTCGAGCTCGAATGGCTTCCGGTGCAGGGCTATACGCCGCTCACACAAGGCCTCTGGCCGTGGCTGGAGAACCTGATCCTGCCGGCGATCGCGCTCGGCTGCGTCTACATCGCGCTGGTCGCGCGCATCACCCGCGCCGCCATGCTCGAAGTTCTGCAGCAGGACTATATCCGCACCGCCAAGGCCAAGGGCCTCGGGCAGGGCGGCATCCTGTTCATTCATGCGCTGAAGAACGCTGCGGTGCCGATCGTGACCGTGATCGGGATCGGCATTGCGCTGCTGATCGGCGGCGCGGTCGTCACCGAAAGCGTGTTCGCGATTCCCGGCCTCGGCCGGCTCACGATCGATGCGATCCTGCGCCGCGACTATCCGGTCATCCAGGGCATCGTGCTGCTGTTCAGCTTCGTCTACGTCCTCGTCAATCTGATGATCGACGTCACCTATACGCTCGTTGACCCGAGGATCCGCTATTGACCGACATCACCGTCAACCCGCAATCGCTTCCGGCCGGCCTCGTCCTTGCGCCGCAACTGCCGGAGATCCTCCGGCCGGTCAAGATCCGGCGCGGCTTCATCGGAATGCTGCGCGGCCATCCGACGGTCGCGATCGGCGGCGCGCTGCTGCTGACCCTCGTGCTGATCGCGATCTTCGCGCCCTATCTCGGCACCGTCGATCCGACCGCCCTTGCGCCCGCCAAGCGGACGCGGGCGCCGTCGGCCGATTTCTGGTTCGGCACCGACGTGCTCGGCCGCGACATCTATTCGCGCGTGCTCTTTGGCGCGCGGGTCTCGCTCACGGTCGGCCTGTCGGTCGCGATCTTCGCATCCGCAGCGGGACTTGCGATCGGCATGATCTCGGGTTTCATCCGCTGGGCCGACGGCATCCTGATGCGCTTCATGGACGGCCTGATGTCGATCCCGCCGATCCTGCTCGCCATCGCGCTGATGGCCTTGACGCGCGGCAGCGTCGGCAACGTCATCCTGGCGATCACCATCGCCGAGATCCCGCGCGTCTCGCGCCTCGTGCGCAGCGTCGTGCTGTCGCTGCGCGAGCAGCCCTATGTCGACGCGGCGGTGGCCTGCGGCACGCGCACGCCGATGATCATCCTGCGCCACATCCTGCCCAACACGGTTGCGCCGATGCTGGTGCAGGCGACCTATATCTGCGCCAGCGCCATGATCACCGAGGCGATCCTGTCCTTCATCGGCGCGGGCACGCCGCCCACCATTCCGTCCTGGGGTAACATCATGGCCGAAGGCCGCGCGCTGTGGCAGGTCAAGCCCTACATCGTATTCTTCCCGGCGGCGTTCCTGTCCGTCACCGTGCTCGCCGTGAACCTGCTCGGCGACGGCCTTCGCGATGCGCTCGATCCGCGCATGGCCAAGAGCCTGTGATAGTGCGGGGCTGATCACGATGGCGCTGCTCGAAGTCGAGAACCTCCAGACCCATTTCCGCACCCCCGGCGGCATCAACCGCGCGGTGGACGGCGTGTCCTTCCACGTCAACGAGGGCGAGACGCTCGCCATCGTCGGCGAATCCGGCTGCGGCAAGTCGGTGACATCGATGTCGCTGATGCGGCTGGTCCCGGAGCCGCCGGGTCGGATCGCAGGCAGCATCCGCTTTGCAGGCAAGGATCTCCTGAAGCTGTCCGACCGCGAGATGCGCGCCATCCGCGGCAACGACATCTCGATGATCTTCCAGGAGCCGATGACCAGCCTCAATCCGGTGCTGACCGTCGGCCGCCAGATCCGCGAGACCCTGATGATCCATCAGGGCCTCGACAAGCAGGCCGCCGAGGCGCACGCGATCGAGATGCTGACGCTGGTCGGCATTCCCGAGCCGAAGCGGCGCGTGCGCGAATATCCGCACCAGCTCTCCGGCGGCATGCGCCAGCGTGTCATGATCGCGGTGGCGCTCGCCTGCAATCCAAAACTCCTGATCGCGGACGAGCCGACCACGGCGCTCGACGTGACCATCCAGGCGCAGATCCTCAAGCTGATGCTCGATCTCAAGCGCCGGGTCGGCGCCGCCATCATTCTGATCACCCACGATCTCGGTGTCGTCGCCGAGATCGCCGAGCGCGTCATGGTGATGTATGCCGGCCGCAAGGTCGAGGAGGCGCCGGTCGCCGAGCTGTTCCGTTCGCCGCGCCATCCCTATACGCAAGGTCTTCTGGGCGCGGTGCCCAAGCTCGGCTCCTCGCTCGCCGGCACCGCGACGCGGCTCGCCGAGATTCCCGGGCAGGTGCCGGATCTGCGCAAGCCGATCACCGGCTGCGTCTTTGCCGGGCGCTGCGCGCTCGCGACCGATCTCTGCCGCCAATACGCGCCGGGGCTGGAAGAGAAGGGCCCGCGCCACATCGCGGCCTGTCACTATGCTGCCAAGGGAGCGATCGCGGCATGAGTCCTCCGCTGCTCCAGGTCAACGACCTCAAGAAGCATTTTCCGATCAACAAGGGCCTCTTCGGACGGCAAACCGAATTCGTCTATGCCGTCGACGGCGTGTCGTTCGAGATCGCGCGCGGCGAGACCTTGTCGCTGGTCGGCGAGTCCGGCTGCGGCAAGTCGACGGTCGGCCGCGCCATCCTGCGCCTGTTCGACATCACCTCGGGCCAGGTCATTCTCGACGGCCAGCGTATCGACGACGCGCATCCGAGCACGATGCGCCAGATGCGCCGGCGCGTGCAGGTCGTGTTCCAGGATCCGTTCTCGAGCCTCAACCCGCGCATGCGCGTGCGCGACATCCTCGCCGAGCCGATCCGCAATTTCGGCCTCGCCAAGTCGAAGGAAGATCTCGAGGTTCGCGTCACGGAGCTGATGGACACCGTACGCCTGCCGCGCGAGGCCTTGAACCGCCGGCCGCATGAATTCTCAGGCGGCCAGCGCCAGCGCATCGGCATCGCGCGGGCGCTCGCGGCCGAGCCCGAGCTGATCGTGTGCGACGAGGCGGTCTCGGCGCTCGACGTCTCGGTCAAGGCCCAGGTCGTCAATCTGCTGCAGGACCTGCAGCAGAAGTTCGGCCTGGCGCTGCTGTTCATCAGCCATGACCTCGCCATCGTCGAGCACATGACCCACCGCGTCGCGGTGATGTATCTCGGCAAGATCGTCGAGGTGGCGCCGCGCCGCGAGATCTTTGCCGCGCCGAGGCATCCCTACACCAAGGCGCTGCTCTCGGCGGTGCCGCTGCCCGAGCCCGGTGCCCAGCGCAATCCGATCATCCTCGGCGGCGACGTGCCGAGCCCGATCAATCCGCCGAAGGGATGCCGCTTCCACACCCGCTGCCCGTTCGTGTTCGACCGCTGCCGCACCGAGGAGCCGACGCTCCGCGCTGTCGGAGACGAGCAGTGGGTGGCGTGCCACCTCGATGCATTGCCGGTGAGTTGAGGCCCGGCGTCAGCCGATCGCGGTCAAGGCACGGCGGATGGCCGCAAAAATGTCGCCGATCTGTTCCTCGGTGATGATCAGCGGCGGCGAGATCAGCAGCGTGTCGCCGCTGCCGCGGATCAGGATGCCGTCCTCGTAGCAGCGATTGGCGCATTCGCTGCCGCGCGCGCCCGGCGCGCCCTCGCGCGGCTTCAGGTCGATCGCGGCCAGGAGCCCGATGTTGCGGATGTCGACGACATGGGGGAGCTCGCGCAAGCCATGCGCGTGGTTTTCCCACACCGGCGCGAGGCGGCGCGCCCGCTCGAACAGGCCGAGATCCTGATACACGTCGAGCGCGGCAAGACCCGCCGCGCAGGCCAGCGGATGCGCCGAATAGGTGTAGCCGTGGAACAACTCGATCGCGTTGTCCGACCCCTGCATCAGCGCGTCATAAACCTTGCCGCTGACGATGACGCCGCCCATCGGCACAGCCGCATTGGTCATGCCCTTGGCACAGGTGATGAGATCGGGTGTCACGCCGAAGGCGTTGGCGCCGAACGCCGCGCCGAGGCGACCGAAGCCGGTGATGACCTCATCGAAGATCAGGAGGATGCCGTGCTGGTCGCAGATCTGGCGCAGCCGTTCGAGATAGCCGACCGGCGGCGGCAGCACGCCTCCGGAACCGGTCACGGGCTCGACGATGACGGCGGCAATCGTCGAGGGATCGTGCACCTGCAGCAGTTTTGAAAGCTCGTCGGCGAGATGCGCGCCCCATTGCGGCTGTCCGCGCGAGAACGCTGCATGCTCCGGATCATGCGTGTGCGGCAGATGGTCGACCTCCGGCAGCAGCGGACCAAAGTCCCTGCGGTGGCGGACGATGCCGCTGACCGACAGGCCGCCCCAGCCCATGCCGTGATAGGCCTTGGCGCGTGAGATGAAGCGGATGCGGCTGGCGTCACCGCGGACGCGGTGATAGCCGCGCGCGATCTTCAGCGCGGTGTCAACCGATTCCGAGCCGGAATTGGTGAAGAAGACGTGGTCGAGTCCGGCGGGCGCAATCTCGGTGATGCGGCGGGCGAGCTCGAAGGCGGCCGGATGGCTCATCTGGAACGAGGAGACGAAGTCGAGCTTCGCCGCCTGCGCCTGGATCGCCTCGACGATGCGCCTTTGCGCATGTCCCGCGTTCACGCACCACAACCCCGCCATGCCGTCGAGAATGCGCCTGTCGTCATCGGTGATGTAGTGCATGCCCTCGGCGCCGACGAAGATGCGCGGTTTCGACTTGAACTGCCGGTTCGGCGTCATCGGCAGCCAGAACGGCTCCATGGCCTCGCGGGTGAGGGGGCTGTTGGAGGAAGCGAAGGCATTCATGGTCATGACAACTCTTGCAAAGGTCAGGAGGCTTTGGATGGCGCGTTGGAATTGGCCGGGCCGCGCTTGAGCTTTGCTGCGCCTTCGAGATGCCGGCGCAGCAGCGCGGCGGCGGCCTCGTTCTGGCCGGCTTCGAGCTGGTCGAGGATGGCGAGATGCTCGCGGCAGTTCACGATCACGCGCTCGTGGCCGAAGGTCCAGTCGTAGTTGCCGAAGCGCCGCAGCCGGTTCTGCTGTTGAACCGCGACCAGCAGATAACGGTTGCCCGATGCGGCGGCGAGGCCTTCGTGGAAGGCCGCGTTCATCTCGTAGAGCGCGATGCTGGCGGTGTCGCTCCACGGCATCGCCAGCATCTCCTGATGACGGCGGCGCATCTCGGCCGCCCAGGCCGGATCGAGCCTGAAGCCCGGTTCGAGCAGGCCGGCCGGCTCGATCAGCAGGCGATAGCGATAGCTCTCGTCGCGCGCCTGCGTATCGGCGAGCGTCGGCTGGAAGCGCCAGCCATGACCCGGCTTGCGCTGGACCGCGGCGACCTCGGCAAGCTTGCTGAGCACGCGCTGCACGATCGGCCGTGTCGCATCGTAGCGCTGCATCAGGTCGCGCTCGGAAACGTCCTCCGGCAGCCGGCCGGCGCGGCGGTCGCGCGCGATCGCGAGGAACAGCCGGTCGGTCTCGTCGGGGCTGGGCTTTGGCGGTACCTTATGCGTGGCGGGGGCGGCCTCCGCGACGAAATAGCCGCGGCTGGCACCGGCATGCACGAGCTTGCGCCGCGCCAAGAGCTTCAGCGCAGCGCGCACCGGCGTGCGCGAGACCTGGAGGCGCTCGGCGAGCGCGACTTCGGCAAGGCGCGTGCCGGGCGCGAGCCCTTCGCTCCGGATCAGGTCCATGATCCCGGCCGACAGTTCCCGCTGCAGCCGGCTTGGCGATGCTTTTTCCACGGCAGATTTCGCAGTCGAAGATTTTTGTTTCATGTCATCACAAAATACATTAGGCTTCATGAGAAAGCAAAAGGAACTTCAAGAAGGAATTTGGCGTCCCATGGTCGAGCCCTTTCCCCTGATCGAAATCTCCGGCCCGCCGCGCGAGCGTGGCCGTCAGTACGGGCAGAAGGCGGCGGGCCGCATCAAGAAGGGGACGACGCACTACTTCGCGCAGCTGAAGGAGCTCTCGCTCGATGCGAAGGGCGTATCCGAACTGGTGCGGGACTATCTGCCTGTTATCGAGGGCTTCGATCCGACCTATATCGAAGAGATGCGCGGCATTGCGGAGGGCGCCGACGTTCCGTTCGAGGATGTCGTGCTGCTCAACGCCCGCACAGAGATCCTCAAGCTTGCCAATCCAAAGATCCGCGCGCGCCTGAAGACGCCCGACGAGCCTGACGGCTGCACCGGCGTCGTCGTGATGCCGCAGGCGGCCGCGAGCGGCCGCCTGATCCACTCCCAGAACTGGGACTGGAAGCGCGAATGCGCCGAGACGGCAGTGGTGCTGAAGGTCCGGCGCGATGACGGTCCTGATCTCATGACCTTCACCGAGGCCGGCGCCCTCGGTCGCTGTGGCTTCAACGCGGTCGGCATCGCGATCACCGCGAACTATCTCCAAAGTGACCGTGACTATCGCCAGGTCGGCGTGCCCTTGGCGCTGATCCGCCGCAAGGTGCTGGAACAGGAGCATCTCGCGCTGGCGATGCGTGCCGTCTATTGCACCAGGAAGTCCGCGGCCAACAACATGATCGTCAGCCATCGCGAGGGCGTGGCGATTGATTTCGAATGTGCGCCGGATGAGACCTTTCAGGTGCATCCGCAGAACGGCCTGCTGGTGCACGCCAATCACTTCGTGAGCCCGGTTGCGCTCGGCAAGCTCAAGGACGCCGGCATCCAGGATACGCCCGATAGTCTCTACCGCGACATTCGCGTCCGCGATCTGCTGCAGCCGCACATCGGCAGCATCACCTTCGACACCGTCAAGAACGCCCTGTTCGACGAGTTCGCCTATCCCTGGTCGGTGTGCCGCCCGCCGCGCCGCAATCTCAGCAACAACCTCAGCGCCACCGTGGCGATGATCCTGATGGAGCCGGCGAGCGGAATGATGCAGGCGGCGCCGCTGCCGGCGCTCAATCGCGAGTTCACCACTTACCAGCTCGAGATCGACGAAATCGGGCGGGCCGCGTACGAGCGGTCTGCCGCCGCGGGGGCCGCGTGATGCGGCGGCGTCGGCCATCGCCGGCATGGGCGGTCGGTTTGGCCGCGCTCGCCCTGTGGGCCATGCTGGGGAGGGCCGGCGCCGAAACATTGCTGCGGACGCGGCTCAATGCCGACATCCGTTCCACCGATCCCGGCACCAATCGCGACGCCAACACCGACGGCGTGATCGCGCATGTGGTGGAGGGCCTTGTCGCCTTCCGTGACGACACCTCGATCGGCCCGATGCTGGCCGAGAGCTGGACCGTTTCGAACGAAGGCAAGACCTATACGTTCCGCCTGCGCCAGGACATCAAGTTCCATAATGGTGCGATCATGACGGCGGACGACGTGGTCTGGTCGCTGAAGCGCTGGCTCGACCCGGCAACGCAATGGCGTTGCCTGTCCGAGTTCAGCGCCACCGGCATCGCGCGGATCGAGAAGATCGAGGCGCCCGATCCGCAGACCGTTGCCATCACGCTCGATCAGCCGACGGCCCTGTTCCTGCCGACCCTGGCGCGTCCCGATTGCGGCCAGACCGCCATCATTCACCGCGACTCCGTCGGTCCTGACGGCAAATGGATCGCCCCTGTTGGCACCGGCCCGTTCAAGCTCGCCGAGTGGAAGCGGGGACAATATGTCGATGTCGTGCGGTTCGACGGCTACGTCTCGCGCAGCGAGCCGCGCACCGGTTACACCGGCGCCAAGGACGTCAAGGTCGATCGCGTTCGTTTCAACGTGATCCCGGACAGTTCTGCGGCGAAGGCGGGACTGCTCAGCGGCTCGCTCGACGTCATCATGAGCCTGTCGATCCCCGATCTCGAGGAGCTCAAATCGCGTCCCGAGGTGCAGCTCAGCATCACGCCCGCGCTCGGCCTCACCGGCATCCTGTTCCAGACCAAAGACCCGCTGCTGAAGGACGTGCGCATCCGCCGCGCCATTGCGCTGTCGATCGACACCGCGCAGATCGTCGATGCCGTGATGATGGGCACCGCGCGCCCCAACAATTCCGCGCTGCCGCTCGGCGGCCCCTTCTACAGCGAGGCGCAGTCGCACGGCTACGCGCAGAACATCGCGGAGGCCAAGAAGCTGCTGCTGGAAGCCGGCTATCGCGGCCAGCCGATCAAGATGATCACCAACAAGCGCTACAGCTACGTGTTCGATTCCTCCGTGCTGGTGCAGGCGATGGCGCAAACCGTCGGCATCAACGTCGAGCTCGAGGTCATGGACTGGGCCGCGCAGCTCGACCGCTACAACCGCGGCGACTACCAGTCGATGGCCTTTACCTATTCGGCGCGGCTCGATCCCTCCTTGAGCTTCGAGATGCTGACCGGTCCGAAGGCGACGCAACCGCGCAAGGTCTGGGATAATCCGGAGGCGCAGGAGATGCTGCGCCAGTCCATGATGATCGACGACGCCGCCAAACGGCAGGCGCTGTTCGACGAGATGCACAAGCGCTTCATCGCCGACGTGCCGATGATCGTGCTGTTCAACGGTGCCGAGCTGACGGCGCTGCGCAAGGGCATCAAGGGCTATGCCGGCTGGCTCTATCCGCAGCCGCGGTTCTGGGGCGTCATGGTCGAGTAGGGCGGCGCCATGTTGGGTTACCTCGCAAGACGGCTGGCCATGACAATCCCGACGCTGCTGCTGGTCGCGGTCGGGGTCTTTGCGCTGGTCCGGCTCATTCCCGGCGATCCCGTTCAGGTGATGCTCGGCGATGCTGCCGATCCCGCGCAGGCGGCGCAGCTCCGCGCCCAGCTCGGGCTCGACCAGCCGATCCCGGTCCAGTTCATGCACTGGATCGCCAAGCTTGCGACCGGGGATTTCGGGCACTCCATCACCAACAATCTCGAAGTGCTGCCGCTGATCCTCGATCGCTTCCAGGTCAGCGCCGTCATCGTGCTGGTGGCGGTTGCGGCGGCCGCATGCATCGCGGTTCCCGCCGGCCTCGTCGCGGCCTGGAAGCAGAACAGCCTGCTCGATCTCTCCGTCGTCGGCGGCGCCACGCTGCTGCTGTCGATCCCGAGCTTCTGGCTCGGTCTTCTGCTGCTATTGCTGTTCGGCCTCAAGCTGAAATGGCTGCCGGTGATCGGCTATGTGCCCTTCACGGAGAATTTCTGGCAGGCGGCGACCTTCATCGTGCTGCCGATCGCGACGCTGACCATGGTCGAGATCGGCGTGCTCACGCGCATGGCGCGCGCCGCCTCGATCGAGGTGCTCAGGCTCGAATATGTCACCCACGCACGCGCCAAGGGCGTGCCGGAATGGCGCGTGCTGGCGCGGCACGTGCTGCCGAACGCGTTTGCGCCGACTTGGACCCTGATCGGCCTCGTGCTCGGCCATCTCCTCGGCGGCATTGCCGTGATCGAGACCGTGTTCACGCTGCCGGGGCTTGGCCGGCTCCTGGTCGATTCCATCTTCGCCCGCGATTATCCCGTGGTGCAGGGCTGTCTGCTGTTCACGGCGGTGATCTACGTCGTCGTCAATCTGATCGTCGACCTCTGCTATCCCTTGTTCGATCCCAGGGTGACGGTGGCATGAGGATGCGCGCCAACACCGCGATCGGCGGTACCTTGATCGCGCTCCTGCTCGGTGCGGCGGGCACCGGTGCGTTCTGGACGCCGTTCGACCCGCTGCGCATCAATCTGCGCGCGCGCCTGCAGGCGCCGTCGTCGCTGCATTGGTTCGGGACGGACGAGTTCGGCCGCGACGTGCTCAGCCGCATCATGGTCGGGGCCGGCGCGAGCGTCGTGATTGCCCTGATCACGGTGCTGCTGGCGGTGACCGCCGGCATGGTGATCGGCTGCGCGGCCGGCTACATCCGCGGCTGGGCCGATCGCATCATCATGGCCGTCAATGACGCGCTGCTGGCGTTTCCCGGTATCCTGCTGGCGCTGGCGGTGATGATCGTGGTCGGCGCCAACAAGGCCGGGCTGATCCTGGCGCTTGGCCTTGCCTACATCCCGTCGGTGGTCCGCGTGGTGCGCGGCACCGTGCTGTCGATCCGCGAGAAGGAATATGTCGAGGCCTCGCGCGTCATCGGCAATTCGGAAGTTTATTCGATGTTCCGCCACGTGATGCCGAATGCGATCGCGCCGGTTGCGGTGCTCGCGACCAGCATGTTCGGCTGGGTGCTGCTGGCCGAGAGCGCGCTGAGCTTCCTCGGCCTCGGCGTGCCGCCGCCGGCGCCGACCTGGGGCAACATGCTGGCGGCAAGCCGTCCGTTCATGGAGACCGCGGCCTGGCTCTCGATCGCCCCGGGCCTCTGCATCGCGCTGACGCTGCTCGGCATCAACCTGCTCGGCGATTCCCTGCGTGATCGCCTCGACCCCAGGATGGCGCACGGATGACGCTGCTGTCGGTCGAGAATCTGCGTATTGAGGTCGCCGCCAGCAAGGCGGCGATCGTCGAGGATTTGTCCTTTGCCGTCGAGCGCGGCGAGTTCCTCGCGGTCGTCGGCGAATCCGGCAGCGGCAAGACGGCGGCGGCACGCGCCGTGCTCGGCCTGTTGCCGCCGGGGCTGCGCAAGGCCGGCGGCCGCATCGTGCTTGATGGCGTCGATCTCGCCAACGTCTCGGGGCGCCAGATGCGGACGCTGCGCGGGCCCGTTGTCGGCATGGTGTTCCAGGAGCCGATGGTGTCGCTCAATCCCGCCATCAGCGTCGGTGCGCAGATGGCGGAAGGCCTCGGCCTGCACGAGCGGCTCGGCAAGCGCGAGATCAAACGCCGCTGCCTCGACATGCTGGCGCGCGTGCAGATCCGCGATCCCGAGCGGACGTTTGACGCCTATCCGCACGAATTCTCCGGCGGCATGCGCCAGCGCATCATGCTGGCCTCGGTGATGCTGTTGAAGCCGAAGCTGCTGATCGCGGACGAGCCGACCACGGCGCTCGATACGCTGACGCAGCGCGAGGTGCTCGATCTCATGGTCGGGCTGGCCCGCGACCACGGCACCTCGGTGATGCTGATCACCCACAACCTCGGCCTCGTCTCGCGCTATGCGCAGCGCGCGCTGGTGCTGCGCCAGGGCAGGATGGTCGAAACCGGCACGACGCGGCAGATCCTGTTCTCGCCGCGCGAGGCCTATACCAAACGTCTGGTCGAGGCCCTGCCGCGTCGCGGCGCCACGACGAAGGCGCGACAGGGTGGCGAACCGCTCGTCAGCGTGCGCGGACTGAAGGTCGGCTTTGCCGGGCGGCAGCGGCTGTTCCGCCGCGACAGCGGCGTCTCCGCCGTCAACGGCGTCGATCTCGACATTGCCGCGGGTGAGACCGTTGCCGTGGTCGGCGGCAGCGGCTCCGGCAAGACCACGCTCGGCCGTGCCATGCTGCGGCTGATTCCGACAACAGACGGCGAGATCAGGTTCCGGGGCAGGGACGTCACGGCCACCGTCGATCGCGACTTCCGTCTCGCCTCGCAGCTCGTGTTCCAGGATCCCTATTCCTCGCTCGATCCGCGCATGCGCGTCGGCGAGATCGTCGCCGAGCCGCTGCGTCACGTGCCGCAATTGACGCCGTCCGAGCGCGACAGGCGCGTCGAGGCGATGCTCGACGAGGTCGGGCTTGCCGGCCTCGGCAAGCGCTGGCCGCATGAATTGTCCGGCGGGCAGCGGCAGCGCATCGCGATTGCGCGCGCCATCGTGCGCGAGCCGGCCTTCGTCGTTGCGGACGAGCCGGTCTCGGCGCTCGACATGACCATCCAGGCGCAGGTGCTAAAACTGTTCGAGCGGCTGCAGGCGCAATACGGTTTTGCCTGCCTGTTCATCAGCCATGATCTCGCGGCGGTCGAGCAGGTCGCCGACCGCGTGGTGGTGATGCAGGGTGGCAAGATCGTCGAGCAGGGCTCGCGCGACGACATCTTCGATCGCCCCCAGCATGACTACACCAAGGCGCTGCTCGCAGCCGCGCCCGTCTTGGACTTCGCTGGTGCGGCGGCGGAGCGAGCCTCGGGTTAATCAGGATCTTGCGTATGAAGCGTTTTGTCGTCGCGTTGTGTCTGATGCTCGCGCCGTTATCCGCGGCCCGCGCCGAGAGCGTCCTGCGCAGCATGGTCACGACCGATATCCGCGGCCTGATGCCGGGCAACAGCCCCGATGACAACACCGGCCTGGTGCTGCAGCAGATCTACGAGGGGCTCGTCGCCTGGCGCAGCGACGGCACCGTCGCCCCGATGCTGGCCAAAGCGGTCGAGACGTCGGAGGATGGCCGCACTTACGCCTTTACGCTGCGCGAGGGCGTCACCTTCCACAACGGCGCGCCGCTGACGTCGCGCGAGGTAGCGTGGACCTGGGAGCGCTTCCTCGATCCGAAATCCGCCTGGCCATGCCGGACCAATTTCGACGGCACGCGCAAGATCAAGATCGTCGAGATCACGGCGCCGTCGCCGGAACAAGTCGTCTTCCGCCTGGCGGAGCCGAGTGGCGCCTTCCTCAGCACGATGGCGCGGGCCGATTGCGACGGCACCGGCATCGCGCATCCGGACTCGGTCGGCGCCGATGGTGCCTGGCAGAAGGCGATCGGCACCGGGCCGTTCAAGCTTGCCGAATGGCGCCGCGGCCAGTTCATCGAGCTCGTCCGCAACGAGGCCTATGCGGCGCGCAGCGAGCCGGCCGATGGGCTTGCCGGGGCCAAGCTGCCCAAGGTCGATCGCATCAAGCTCTCCATCGTGCCTGATCCGGCGGCGGCGAAGGCCGCGATCCAGTCGGGCAATCTCGATCTCTGGCCGTCGGCCGATCCCAAATTCGCGAGTGAGCTGAAGTCGGCAGGCCTGGTGATCGCCTCAGCCCCGGTCGCCTCGCTGAATGCGATCGTGATGCAGACGGGCGATCCGCTGCTGAAGGACAAACGCATCCGCGAGGCGATCGCGGCCTCGCTCGACTATCCCGGCATGAGCGACAATCTCACCGACGGTTTTGCCAAGCCGAGCACCTCGCTCGTGCCGCTGTCGAGCCGTTACTACGGCGCGGTGGAGCAGGCCGGCCCAAACCTCGACATCGCGCGCGCAAAGAAGCTGCTGAGCGAGGCGGGCTACAAGGGCGAGCCGATCAGGATCACCACCAATTCACGGTTTCCGGTGATGAACGACGTCGCCGTGCTGGCGCAGGCGATGGCGCAGCAGGCGGGCCTCAATCTCACGGTCGAGGTCGTCGAGTTCGCGGCCCAGCTCATCCGCTACAACAAGGGCGACTATCAGCTCATGGTGTGGAACTACACGCCCTATCTCGATCCCGCCTTCGGCCTCGACCGCTTCATCGGCGACAAGGCCGCGCAGCCGGATCGCGTCTGGGGCAATCGCGATGCGATCGAGCTGCTCGGCAAGCTGATGGAAACGTCCGAACCCGCCGCGCGCCAGCCGCTGTTCGATGCGCTCCACAAACTGTTCGTCGACGATGCGCCGATGATCGTGTGGAGCTCCGGCGTCAACGTCTCCGCGGTCTCGCCTGCCGTGCGCGGTTACGCGCCGTGGGCTGGCCGCAAACCCCGCTTCTGGAATGTCGAGGTTGTCAGATGATTTCCCTAGCCCAGCGCAGGCAACATGCCTGGCCGGACGGCGCGCGCTGCGTCGTCGGCCTCACGCTCGATTTCGACGGCACCTCGCTCGAACGCGGCCGCGGCCAGCTGCCGCTCGGGGCGCGCTCGCACGGTCGCTATT
Source organism: Bradyrhizobium huanghuaihaiense (assembly GCF_007830635.1). Lineage (GTDB taxonomy): Bacteria > Pseudomonadota > Alphaproteobacteria > Rhizobiales > Xanthobacteraceae > Bradyrhizobium > Bradyrhizobium huanghuaihaiense. The sequence continues at coordinate 741,660 of NZ_VLLA01000002.1, forward strand.
CCGCCAAATGCGGCATCCCGCGCTTCGTCGACATGTTCACGCGGCACAACGTGCCCTGGACATTCTATGTCTCGGGCTATGACGCGGAAGAAAGTCCCGATCTCGTCCGCGACATCTCGCGCTTGGGCGTCGAGATCGGCTCGCACGGCTATTTTCACGAGGGCGTCGATCCCGGCGATGCCGAGCCGGAGCTCCTGGAACGGACGCACCGGCTGCTCACGGAGATCACCGGCATCGCGCCGCGGGGATGGCGCTCGCCGTCCGGGCACAAGACCGCGCGCACGCTGCGCAAGCTCCGCGAGCTCGGCTATGTCTACGATTCCAGCGACAAGGATTTCGACCTGCCGTATCTCGCCCGCTATGACGGCGAGGAGCGCAGCGACTATGTCTGCCTGCCCAACAACACATCGAGCCTCGACGATTTCCCGTTCTACCGCGTCAGCTATACGCCGCCGTCGGAAGTGCTGACGCATTGGGAGCAGGAGTTCGACGCCATCTATGCCGAGGGCGGTTACTACAACCTGACCTTCCACCCGCGCGTCGGTTATGGCTCCGGCTCACCTGCGCGCGTCGCCGCAGTCGAAGGGCTGATCAAATATGCCAAGCGCCATGAGGGCGTGCGCTTCGTCGGCATGCTCGAGATCGCCGAATGGTGCCTGAAGCGTCCGACCGATTGGCGGCGGGACTGGAGCGGACAATGACGAAGCCGATCATTCCAATTGTCGTGACCGTCAATCTCCAGGGCAAGACGGTGGAGCTGACCCAGCTTGGCGAGGACGCTCTGTTCGGCCGCGCCTCTTACGGAAAATACGCCTATGCAGTCGGCTGCGAGCGGCTGTTCGGGCTGCTCGATCGTCACGGCATCAAATCCACCGTGTTCGTGCCCGGCGCGGAGGCTGCGGCCAATCCCAACTATATCGCAGCGCTCGCCGGCCGCGGTCATGAGATCGCCGCGCACGGCTGGGCGATGGAGGAGATGGACGCGGCCGGCATCGACGAGCGCGGGCTGCTCGAGCGCACGCATGCCACGCTGTCGCGGATCGTCGGCCGTGCGCCGCGCGGTTTCCGGGCGCCGCATGGTCGCCTCAGCGAACGTACGCTCGGGCATCTGGCCGATCTCGGCTATCGCTACGATTCGAGCTTTCAGGATGACGACCATCCGTACCGGCTCGATGCCGATGGCGGCCACGGCATGGTCGAGGTGCCGCATGCGGAGATCCTGATCGACGCGACGCTCTACGGCCAGCGCCAGACGCATGATCGCGTCATCAAGATGTGGCGCGAGGAGATCGAGGCGATGCATCGCGAGCGCTGCCTGATCACGCTGACGCTGCATCCGCGCAGCGACTACGGCAGCGCGCGGGCGAGCCGTGTCGCCGCGCTCGACGGCCTGCTGAGCTGGCTGCGGGGTCTGGACGGCGTTGCGTTCCTGACCTGCGAAGAGGTCGCCGATCGATCGGGTTCCTGATCCTAGACGTGCCGCGGCATGCGGGACTTGGCCAGCACGCAGTGAATGCCCTTGTTGCCGTCGACCAGCTGCGTGACGCGGAGGTCGGCGGCGATCGAGCAGAGCGTGTAGGCATCCTGCGCACTGATGCCGCTCTTCTCCCGGATCAGGGCGATCATGTCGCGCAGCGCCGCCTTGGCCGCGTCGTCGAGATCCTCGTCGAACCCCATGGTGATCCAGTCCGATGCCGTCTCCGCGCGGGGCGAGGTGAGACGGAGATCGCGGCGGACGTGGAATTCGAACGTGCCGGTGAGCGCCGCCTCGATCGCGGTCAGGCAGACTTCGCCGTCGCCTTGCAGCGCGTGGCCGTCGCCGGCCGAGAACAGCGCGCCCGGCACGAACACCGGAAAATAAAGCGTGCTGCCGGCCCCGAGCTCCTTGTTGTCCATGTTGCCGCCGAACGCGCGCGGCTCCTTCGAGGACAGCCGGCCCCAGGCCGGCGGCGGCGCCGCGCCGAAATTGCCGAAGAAGGGGGAGAGCGGCAGCTCCTGGCCCCAGGGAAGTCTTGCGACGTTGCGCGCGCGGTCCAGCGGAATGTGGATGCGGCGGAACTCGGGAAAATCCTCCGGCAGCGTGCCGAGCGTCGGCACCTGCAGATTCCAGCCCCAGTTGCAGCGCAGCTCGATATTCAGGACGCGCACTTCCAGCACGTCGCCGGGTTCGGCGCCCTCGACGTGGATCGGCCCGGTGAGGAGGTGCGGGCCCGGACCGCGGAAGGCGCTTGCCAGCACCTCCGCATGGCCAGGCACGACCTCATAGCCGAGCGAGGGATCGGGCAGATCGTCCGGCTCGCCCGACAGCGTCTCGATGGTGACCCGGTCTCCGGATGCGACCCGGAGCACCGGCTTCAATCGTCCGTCCCAGAGTCCCCACTGGACATTTCCGGGTGTGGAGCGCAGGACGTGGTCCATGCCGCTACCTGCCTGCGCTGCTCGCAACGATCGAGGAGGGCGAGGTCGCGAACTTGCCGAGCCCGAGATAGACGAGGCCCGCCACGCCAATTCCGAACAGCCAGCTCAGATCGGCGCCGCCCAGGAAGTTGATCGAGATCGGCCCCTGCAGCGCGCCGACGAGGCCGTCCTCCACCAGCCAGCCCGCGACGAGGCCGGCGAAGAACGCGATCATGCCGGCCCAGTTGATGTCGCCATAGGCGCTGGTCTCGGGCGAGCGGTAGAGCTCGGCGACGTCGATCTCGCCCTTGCGCTTGATGAAGTAGTCGGCGAGCACGACGCCGGCCCACGGGCTCATCCACAACAGCAGACCGATCATCCAGTTATCGAACGCCTTGGCGAAGGACGGCGCGAAGATGAAGTAGAGCGTGACCAGGTAGCCGGCGACGCCGACGATGACGGTGAGCCAGAACCGCGAGAATTTCAGCCCCGCGCTCAGTGCCGCCAATGTCGCCGAATAGACGTTGAGGATGTTGGTGGCGATCGGACCGTGCAGCACCATCAAGAGGACGAGGATGCTGACCGGGCCGCCGAACACCGCGCTGACCATCTTGGCGGGATCGGTGTCGAGCGTCGTCGAGGCGATGGTGGCGCCGAGAATGCCGAGCCAGACCGTCGGCACGAACATGCCGACATAGCTGTACCAGAACACGGATTTCGACGGCACGCTGCGCGGCACGAAGCGCGAATAGTCGGAGGCCCACGTGACCCAGGAAATGCCCCAGCCGACGCCGATCGCGGTCATCAGCAAGGTCAGCATCGCCATATGCGCGCCCGGCGGCAGCGAGGTCGTGAGGCTCCAGTTCACGACGCCGGGCCGCGTCCAGGCCAAGACGCTCATCAGCACCATGATGGCGATGGTCGGCGGCACCGTGTACTTCTCGAAGGTGCGGATCGCGTAGAAGCCGTAGATGCCGATCAACACCTGCACCGCCATCACCAGCGTGATGACGACGATCTCGATCAGCCAGGTGTCGGGCACGCCGAACTGGCCGAGAATGCCCATCGAGACCTTCACCGGGAAATAGGTGTTCACGCCGATCCAGCCCAGCGTCATCAGGAACATCAGGATGCTCGGCAGGTAGGCGCCGCGGACGCCGAAGGCGGACCGGCTCAGCACCATCTGGTTGACGCCGGTCTTGTGCCCCATCACCGTGAAGGTCGCGAAGATCGCGCAGCCCACGATGTTGCCGAGCACGATGACCGCGATCGTCTCCATCAGCCCGAGCTTGAGAATGATGCCGAGCGCGCCGAGCGCCCAGTTGACCGGCGCGATGTTGGCGCCGGCCCAGATCCACATCTGCTGCGGCCCGGTCGAGTCCCGGTCCGCATCGGGAATTGGCTCGATGCTGTGAAGATCAGCGCGAAGTTCGGAATCCGTCATGACATCCCCCAATACGAAGCACGCTTCGCATCATCGCAGCATAAATCGTGCCATCGGTTGCAAAGCGGCCGGGCAGGGCGTGCGCCGATGGCGGATGCAGCGTGGCTCGCGCCGGATTGCTATTGCGTTTTCAAGCGCGACCCATGCTCACATGCCGGCTCGCCACTACGTGTCCGACTCGCCGGCGAGCGGCGGAGAGAGTTGCACGGCCGGGCAGCCATACGATGATAAATTGAGCAGCCCAACCCAAAAGCGCAGCAACTGCGCCTAGTCGAATAGGGCAGCGGAACTGTCGCGACTTGGGTTGCCGGCCACGATGCGCTGCATCATCTCGATGAAGAGCGCCTGTTCCCGCTCGCTGAGATCGCCGAGCGTTGCACGATGCGCCCGCCGCGCCGCGCCCTCGATCTTGACCAGCAGCGCGGCGCCGGCCGGCGTCAATCGGCACAGACGCGCGCGGCGATCGTCCTTGTTCACGGCGCGCTCGACCAGGTTTCGGGCGGCGAGCCGCTTCAGCGCGCCGGTCGTCGTGGTGCGATCGAGGGCGATATCGGCCGCCAAAGTGGTCTGATCGGCGGTTTCGCGCACCGCCAGCGCCGAGAGCAGGCTGTATTGCAGCGGCGTGACTTCGAATTCGCCGCAGGCGTCCTGAAACAGCGCGACGTGAATCTGGTGCAGCCGCCGGATCAGATAGCCGGGGCGTTGCGACAATGGCCAGGGGCGGTGCCTGCCCCCGCTGCGACTTTTCCTGGCTTGCCGCAATGCACGCTCTCCCAACCCGAAACTCCGTCGCGCTTAGCTCGATTCGAGCGCGGCTGCCACCGCCTGATCATGGCATGATGCTTGCTTTTGTCAAAATACGAAGCATACTTCGTATTCAAATGCGAAGCATGCTTCGTAATCCGGGGCGGAGCAACCGCCTGCGCGGGACCAAGGAGAGTGCCATGCCCGTCACTGCCAGCTTCGACCTTCTGCTGCGAGGCGGTCGCGTGATCTGCCCGGCTTCGGGCGTAGACGGCATCAAGGACGTTACCATCCGCAATGGCAAGATCGCGGCCGTCGCGGCGGACATCCTGCCGACCAGCGCCAAGGAGGTCGTCGACGTCAGCGGCAAGCTGGTGTTGCCCGGGCTGATCGACACCCACGCCCATGTCTATCAATATGTCTCCGGACGCTTCGGCATGAACCCCGACATGGTCGGCGTGCAGTCGGGTGTGACGACGCTGGTCGACCAGGGCGGCCCGTCCTGCATGACGTTGCCGGGCTTTCGCCATTTCATCGCGGAGCCTTCGGCCTCGCGCGTCTACGCCTTTCTCTCCGCCTATCTCGTCGGCGGCCTCGAGGGACATTTCTATCCGCAGCTCTACAGCCCCGATGGCGTCGACATCGACGCGACCGTCAAGGCGGCCACGGCCAATCTCGACCTCGTGCGCGGCATCAAGGCCCATGCCGAGATCGGCGGCTTCGCGCGCTGGGGCATCCGCGTCATCGAGATGGCGGCGGAGATCGGCAAGCGCGCCGACCTGCCGGTCTATGTGCATTTCGGCCAGCTCTGGGGCCTGCCCGAGAGCGGCGCCAACGGCGAAGACGCCGACACCATCCTCACCCGCGTCATCCCGCTCTTGCGCGAGGGCGACATTCTCGCCCATCCCTTCACGCGCCATCCCGGCGGCTTCGTCAACCGCGAGGGCGAAGTGCATCCGGTGATTCAGGCCGCGCTCGATCGCGGCCTGAAGGTCGACGTCGGCCACGGCAGCCACTTCTCCTATCGGCTCGCGAAAAAGGCGATCGCCGCCGGCATCATTCCGACCACGCTGGGCGCCGACATTCACGGCTACAACACCCATGTGCCGGCGCCGGCGGGAACGCCCGACCAGCACGAGGACGAAGAGAACCACCCCTTCGCCGGTCAGGCCAAGTTCAGCCTGGTCCAGGCGATGAGTTCGATGATGGCGCTCGGCCTGTCGCTCGAGCAGGTCGTGCCGATGGTCACGTCCAATCCCGCAAAGATGCTCGGCCGCAGCGGCGAGATCGGCGCGCTCAAGGTCGGCATGGACGCCGACGTCTCCGTGCTCGCGGAGAAAAGCGGCCGCTTCGTCCTGAAGGACAACGAGAAGAACGAGGTGATCGCCGAGCGTCTGCTGCAGCCGGCCTTCTGCCTGCGCGCCGGCACGTGCTTCGATGCGGTCGCGCCGATCCTGCCGCAAGCCGTCGCGGCGTAAGGCCCGGCGGTGAAGGAGGGCGCGGAGTTGCGCAACGAGCGAGAGTTTCCTTCGGGCAAATCCGGGCAGGGCGTAGGCGCACGGCTGCCGCGGAAGGAGGACGACCGCCTGATGCGCGGCCGCGGCCGGTATGTCGGCGACGTCAGGCTCGCCGGCCTTCAGGACGTTGCCTTCGTGCGCAGCCCGCTGGCGCATGCACGGATCCGCGGCATCCACGTGCCCGAGCGTTATCGCGGCAGCGTGTTCACGGCGGCGGACCTCGTCGGTATCAAGCCGATCCGCGCGGTGTCGGGGCTTCCCGGCTTCAAGATCTCCGAGCAGCCGGTGCTGGCGACGGGCAAGGTGCGTCAGGTCGGCGAGCTCGTCGCGATGTGTCTCGCGCCGACGCGGGCCGAGGCGGAGGACATCGCGGCCTCCGTGACGCTCGATCTGGAGGAGCTGCCCGCCATCACCGACATGCTGAAGGCGCGCGAGCCGGGCTCGGCGCTGGTGCACGAGCATTGGGGCGACAACGTCTTCCTCGAAACCAATTACGAGGTCGACATTTCCGCCGCGCTCGATGCACCGATCAAGATGACGCGCGAGATCTCGACCGCGCGGCAATGCATGTCGCCGCTGGAAGGCCGCGGCGTGGTCGCGACCTTCGATTCCCGGCTCGACCAGCTCACGCTGCATTCGGCGGCGCAGATGCCGCATATCACCCGCAGCGGCCTTGCCGAATGCCTCGGCATGGAGGAGGGGCAGATCCGCGTCATCTCGCCCGATGTCGGCGGCGGCTTTGGCCACAAGGGCATTCTGCTGCCCGAAGAGGTCTGCCTGTCCTGGCTGACCATGCGCTGCGGTCATCCGGTGCGCTGGCTCGAAGATCGCCGCGAGCATCTCGTCGCCAGCTCCAATTGCCGCGAGCATCATTACAGGATCACGGTTTATGCCGACAGCGACGGCAGCTTACGCGGCATCGATTGCGAGGCGACGGTGGATTCCGGCGCCTACTCCTCCTATCCGTTCTCGGCCTGCTTGGAGGCCGCGCAGGTCGCGAGCATCCTGCCCGGCCCCTACAGGATGCCGGCCTATCGCTGCCGCACCTTCTCGGTCGCCACCAACAAATGCCCGATCCTGCCCTACCGCGGCGTCGCGCGCACCGGCGTCTGCTTTGCGCTGGAGCTGATGCTCGATCTCGTCGCCGCCGAAGCCGGCTTAGAGCCCGGCGAGGTGCGGCTGCGCAATCTGGTGCGCCCCGAGCAGATGCCGTTCGACAACATCACCAAAAAACATTTCGACAGCGGTGATTATCCGGAAGCGATGCGCCGCGCGCTCGCCGCCATCGACATCGACGCGATCCGCGCGAAGCAAAAGCAGGGTGAGGCGGACGGCCGCCGCATCGGCGTCGGCGTCTCCATCTATTGCGAGCAGGCCGCGCACGGCACCTCGGTCTATTCCGGTTGGGGCATCCCGATGGTCCCGGGCCATGAGCAGGCCTCGGCGCGGCTGACGCCGGACGGCGGCCTCGAACTCCGCGTCGGCGTGCATTCGCACGGCCAGGGCATGGAGACCACGCTCGCACAGGTCGCGCACGAGATCCTCGGCGTGGATGTCGCGAAGATCCGCATCATCCTCGGCGACACCGCGATGACGCCCTATTCGACCGGCACCTGGGGCTCGCGCTCGATGGTGATGGCGGGCGGAGCGGTCGCGACCGCCTGCCGCGAGCTCGGCGAGCGTGCCAGGCGCATCGGCGCAAAACTGTTGCAACACGATCCGGCCGCCGTGGTGTTGCAGAACGGCGAGGTGCGCGGCGTCAATGGCAGCGTCAGCGTGAAGGCGATCGCCCACACCTGGTACCGCCGTCCGCAGGACCTGCCCGCCGATGTCGATCCCGGCGGGCTGGAGGTGACGCAAGGCTACAAGCCGGTACGCGACAGCGGCACCTTCAGCTACGCCGCGCATGCGGCCGTGGTCGCGGTCGATCCTGATCTCGGCGAGGTGGAAATTCTCGACTATGTGATCGTCGAGGACGGCGGCGTGCTGGTCAATCCGCTCGTCGTCGACGGCCAGATCTATGGCGGCCTCGCGCAGGGCATCGGCACCGCGCTCTACGAGGAAATGCCGTTCGACGCCTCCGGCCAGCCGCTGGCGACGACGCTCGCCGATTATCTGCTGCCGGGGCCGACGGAAGTTCCGGCCGCGCGCCTCGACCACATGGAGACGCCGTCGCCCTATACGCAGTTCGGCGTGAAGGGCATCGGCGAGGGCGGTGCGATTGCGCCGCCGGCCGCGATCGCCAACGCCGTCAACGACGCGCTGCGCCCGCTCGGCGTCGAGCTGATGCAGTCGCCGATCACGCCGCACCGTGTCGTCGCGGCGGTGCTGGCCGCGCGCGCGACGAAAAGGAGCGCGGCATGAAACCGGCGCCCTTCGCTTATGAGCGCCCGCGTGATCTCAATGCCGCGCTGTCGATGCTGGCAGCGAGCAATGGATCGGCAAAGATCATCGCCGGCGGCCAGTCGCTCGGGCCGATGCTCAATCTGCGGCTGGTGCAGCCCGAGCTGATCGTCGACATTTCCGGCCTTGCCGAGCTCAAGCGCGCCGAGGTGTCCGGCGGCGAGCTCGTGCTCGGGGCCCTGGTCACCCATGCCGACATCGAGGATGGCCGCACCGCCGACGTGACCCGCGGCGCCATGCGCGGTGTCGCCGCCAGCATCGCCTATCGCGCGGTGCGCAACCGCGGCACGATCGGAGGCTCGCTCAGTCATGCCGATCCCGCGGCGGACTGGATCTCGGCGCTCGCCGCTCTCGGCGGGCGGGTGACGCTGCGCAGTCTTGTCGGTGCGCGATCGATGGCTGTCGAAGCGTTTGTGGTCGGTGCGCTGGAATCCGCGCTGCAGGCCGGCGAGATCGTCGAAGCGATCCATGTGCCGGCGCGATCGGCGTCGGCCCATTGGGGTTACGCCAAGAGCTGCCGCAAGACCGGTGAGTTCGCCCATGCCATCGGCGCGGTGCTGGTCGATCCCACCGCCGCTTCGGCGCGCGTCGTGATCGGTGCCATCGATACGGCGCCTATCGTCATCACCGATGCCTCGGAGTTGTTCGGCGGCCGCATCGCGGCCGACTACAAGCAGCGTTTAGATGTCCGTGTCGCCGATGCCCTTCTGGCGAAAGCCGGCATCGACGACGCCGCGCAGCGCCATATCCATGTCAGCGTGTTGAAGCGCGCCGTCCAGGAGGCCGCGGCATGACCACGATCGCGCTTCAGGTCAATCGCCGTGCCGTGGAGGTCTCGGCCGAGCCGCGGACTAGCTTGGCCGATTTCGTCCGCGACAAGCTCGATCTCACCGGCACGCATCGCGGCTGCGAGCATGGCGTCTGCGGCGCCTGCACCGTGCTGCTCGACGGCGTGCCGGCGCGCTCCTGCATCACCTATGCCGCGGCCTGCGAGGGCGCAGACATCACCACGATCGAGGGCCTCGACGAGGACGAGATCACGACCGAGCTGCGCGCCGCCTTCACCCGCGAGCATGCGCTTCAATGCGGCTATTGCACCCCCGGCATGCTGGTCTCGGCACGCGACCTCGTGCTGCGTCTGCCCGACGCCGACGAGCGACGCATTCGCGTCGGCCTTAGCGGCAATCTCTGTCGCTGCACCGGCTATGTCGGCATCGTGCGCGCGGTGCAGTCCGTGATCGAAGCGAGACGCGCGCGCGATATCGCGGCGCTGGCCGATGGCGGCCGGACTAGTCTCGGCCCCGCAGGATCGGGCCGAGCTGCATCCGGCCGAAGCGAACCGCGGCCTGCGCAGCAAGCGTTGGCTCCGGCATCGGAGAGTGCCGAGCCCGGCAGCATCCCCGACTTCATCCCGGCGACCATTCTCGATCAGCGCTTCACGCTGCCGCATCCGCCGGCAAAGGTTTTTGCGATGTTTGACGACATCGGGGCCATCGCAGCCTGCCTGCCCGGCGTATCGCTGAAATCGCCGCCAAGGCCGGAGCGCGTGGAAGGATTGATCCGCGTAAGGCTCGGGCCGATCGCAGCGGCCTTCGAAGGCGCCGCCCGCGTCGAGCGCGATCCCGCGACGCTGTCGGGGCGCATCGTCGGCATCGGCACCGACCAGCGCAGTCATTCCGCGACGCAAGGTGAGATCCGCTATCGCCTGCTGCCGCTCGAAGGCGGCACAGCGACTGCCGTCGAGCTGTCGATCGGTTACACGCTCACGGGAATGCTCGCCCAGGTCGGTCGTCCCGGCCTGGTGCGCGATCTCGCCAAGCGCCTCGTTGCGGAGTTCGCCGCCAATCTCGATCGCCACATGTCCGGCGCGCCGTCAGGGGCGGGGGCGCCGGCGGAGCTCAGCTTCTGGTCGATCGTCTCGGACGTTTTACGCGCGCGTCTCGCGCGCCTGCTTGGCCGCAGGAGCGAGCCGGAATGACGCATCGGTGTGTTCGCGCGCCCCGAAATGACGAAGCCTGGACTGCCTAGACATCAACAGCGTGGGATTTGGAGAGACAACATGACACGAGCACTCGGATTGGTTGGGACAATCGCGCTGACCACGGCCTTGTTCGCAGGCACGGCGGGGGCGCAGACCATCAAGATCGGCGTCAACGAGCCGCTCACTGGCGCGTTCGCGGCGTCAGGCACTTACGTTGTCAACGGCGCCAGGATCGCCGCCGACGAGATCAACGCCAAGGGCGGCATCCTCGGCAAGAAGATCGAGCTTGTCATCGAGGACAACAAGAGCAACCCGACGGAAGCCGCAGCCGTCGCCGAGAAGCTGATCACCAGCGACAAGGTGCCGGTGCTGATGGGCGCCTGGGGCTCGAGCCTGACGCTCGCGGTGATGCCGAAGCTGATGGAATACGAGACCCCGATGGTGGTGGAGACCTCGTCATCCGGCAAGATCACCACGACGGGTAACCCCTTCATCTTCCGCATCTCACCGCCCTCGGCGGTCGAGGCTGCCGCGTTCAAGGGCATCGTCGACAAGCTCGCGCTGAAGAAGGTCGACTTCCTCGTCATCAACAACGACTGGGGCCGCGGCACCGCCGAGGACTTCAGCAAGATGATGAAGGACAAGGGCATCACCATCGGCCTGGTCGAGACCATGGACCAGGGCGCGCAAGACATGAGCGCGCAGCTCTCCAAGATCAAGAGCTCGGATTCCGAGACGGTCATCGTCACGACCGCGGTCGACCAGCTCACCCTGATCTTCAAGCAGGCCGCCGCGCTGGGCCTGAAGAAGCGCATCATCACCACCGGCGGCTCGCAGAACCCGGACCAGATCATCGCCCAGGCGGGCGCCGCCGCCAACGGCACCATGCATCTGACGACCTTCCTGCCCTGGTTCCCGGACAAGACGCCGAACCCGGAGGCGACCAACTACTTCATCACGGAATGGAAGAAGCGCGGCTTCGAGTTCGCCGGCTGCACCGAGAGTTTTCGCGGTTATGACGGCATCCGCACCGCGGCGGCCGCGATCGAGAAGGCCGGCAAGGCCGAACCCGCTGCGATCAAGGCGGCGCTCTGGAACATCAACATCAAGGGGCTGAACGGCGACATCGTGTTCCGCAAGTCCGGGCCCGAGGGCAAGGAGAGCGGGCAGAGCCAGCCGAACGTCTATCTCATCGAGATCAACGACGGCAAGGTCGAGATGAAGACGCTCTGACGCGCGATGAGATTAGGTTCGATCCAGCAACGAAGGAGGTGCGCTCCCTCGCCCGCTTGCGGGAGAGGGTTGGGGAGAGGGTGTCTCCGCAATGGGACAGTCGCCAAGAGGAGAAAGCCCTCACCCGGCGCTTCGCGCCGACCTCTCCCGCAAGCGGGAGAGGTGAACGAGCCGCCGCGGTCATCGATCCGACCTAAAGCCATTCCGCTTTTAACATCAGTCAATCCTGGGCGAGGGCGACACACCGCGGCCCTCGCCGCCATCCAGGATATCCGGGAACAGCCTTGAGCGAATTCCTCCAGCATCTGGTCAACATGCTCGTGCTCGGCGGCACCTATGCGCTGCTGGGCATCGGGCTGACCTTGATCTTCGGCATCATGAACGTCGTGAATTTCACCCACGGCGTGCTCTACACCTTTGGTGCCTACATCATGTTCATCGTGGTGCAGCAGCTCGGGCTGAATTTCTTCCTCGCGTTGCCGGTGGCCGTGCTGGCGGGATGGCTGCTGGGGGCGGCGATCGAGCTGACCCTGCTGCGGCCGCTGCGTGGCTCCGACATCGACACCACGATGCTGGTCATGATTGGCGCCTGGATCGCGATGCAGTCGGGCACGCTGTGGATCTGGGGCGGGGTCGCCAAATCGGTGGCAACGCCCTTTCCGGAGGCGCCGCTGGTGCTCGGGCCGGTGTCGGTGTCGTGGCTGCGCCTGTTCGTGCTCGCTGCGGCGGCCATGTTGATCCTGGTGACGTATCTCCTGATCAACAAGACCAGCCTCGGCCGCGCGATGCGGGCGACGTTCCAGGACCACGACACGGCCTCGCTGATGGGCGTCAATGTCGACATGATCTACACCTCGACCTTTGCGATCGGCTCCAGCCTGGCCGCCGCCGCCGGCGCGCTGCTCGGCCCGGTCTACGTCATTTTCCCGCAAATGGGCGATCTCGCCGCGGTGAAGGCCTTTGCCATCGTCATCCTCGGCGGTCTCGGCAACATCACCGGCGCGGTGATCGGCGGCTTCATCCTGGCGCTCGCCGAGGAGCTCGGCGCCGGCTACGTCTCATCGGGCTACCGCGACGCCATGGGCTTTCTGATCATCATCGCGGTCCTGATCTTCCGGCCGACCGGCCTGTTCGCCCGCGCGGAGCGCGTCGGATGAGGGCGATCATCACCATCCTCGCGGTCATCACGCTTGCCTCGGTGCCGCTCTGGCTGCGCGATCCCTATCTGCTCAATGCGCTGATCACGACCGGCATCTTCGTTATCGGCGCGATGAGCCTCAATCTGCTGCTCGGCTTCACCGGCCAGCTCAGCCTCGGCCACATCGCCTTCTTCGGCATCGGCGCGTATGTCAGCGCACTGACATCGCTCGGCTTCGACATCGGCCTGCCCGGCGACGTCCGCCTGGTTCACGCGCCCTGGCCGCCGATAATAGGCTTCGTGCTCGCGATCCTGATCGCCGGATTGTGCGGCTATTTCGTGGGTCTTCTCTCGTTCCGCGTCCGCGGCGCCTATTTCGTCATCGTGACGATCTCCTTTGCAGAGGTGGTCCGGCTGGTCGCGCTGAACTGGGTCGAACTGACGCAGGGGCCGCTGGCGCTGACCAACATTCCCTCCATCGCGCTGCCCTTGCCCGGCTTCGGTGAGCTGACGCTGCGCACCAAGATGCAGAACTACTACCTCGTCCTGGTCGTAGCGCTCATCGCCTATCTCCTGATCGCGCGCCTCGTTCATTCCCATTTCGGCCGCGCGATGCGCGGGCTGATGGAGAACGAGACACTGGCCGTCTCCGTCGGCATCGACGTGACCAGGACTCTGACGATTGCGGCCGTGATCTCGGCTGCGATCGCGGGTGCCGCCGGCAGCCTCTATGCGCATTACATCCGGATCATCGATCCCGAAGTGTTCGCCTTCATCAACACCGTCACCATGGTGATCATGGTCATCAGCGGCGGCAAGGGCTCGTTGGCGGGGCCGGTCATCGGCGGCCTGATCTTCGGGCTGCTGCCGGTGGCGCTGCGTCCGGTGATGGCGCCGGAAGCGCAGTGGATCGCCTATGGCGGCGTGCTGATCGCTATCCTGTTCGTGCTGCCGCGCGGCATTGTGCCGTCGCTGGCGCAGCGGTTGACCCGGCAGCGCAGCGGTACGACCGCGCTCGCGCCCGTGGCGCTCCCTGAAACCGGCGCCAAGGAGCCTGCGTGATGACGGCGCGCAGCATCGCCATGACCATCGATCAGGTCGCAGTCCGCTTCGGCGGCTTGGTCGCGATCTCCGACATGAGCTTCACGGTCGGCGAGGGCGAGATCGTCAGCCTGATCGGGCCGAACGGCGCCGGCAAGACCACCGCCTTCAACGTCATGACCGGCTTCCTGACGCCGAGCGCGGGCCACGTCACCTATCAGGGCACGACGCTCACCGGATTGAAGCCGCACGAGATCGCCGATCTCGGCCTGATCCGAACCTTTCAGCGCACCAGCGTGTTTCCCAATGACACCGTCTACGACAACCTCCTGATAGGCCTGCATCGCCAGGGCCGGGTCCGGCTGCTCGACGCCATCCTCGGGCTGCCGGGCGCGCGCGCCTCGGAGCGCAGGCTGCGGCAGCGGGCGAGCGAGCTGCTCGAATGGGTCGGGCTCGAACGCCGTGCGCACGATGCGGCCGGCTCGCTCTCCTACGGCGAGCAGCGCCTCGTCGGCGTCGCGCTGGCGCTGGCGGCGGAGCCGTCGATGCTGCTGCTCGACGAGCCCGTCTCCGGCATGAACGCCTCGGAAACGCATCGCTTCGTCGAATTGATCCGTGGCATCCGCGACCGCGGCATCACCATCCTCCTGGTCGAGCACGACATGCCGATGGTGATGACGGTCTCGGACCGCATCGTGGTGCTCAACTATGGCCGCATCATCGCGGAAGGAACGCCCGACGTCATCCGCAACGATCCGGCGGTGATCGAGGCCTATCTTGGACATGGAGCGGGACGTGCTTGAGATCCGTGACATGGTCTGCGGCTATGGCGGCGTCACCGCGCTGCGCGGCATCTCGCTCGACGTGAAGGCCGGGCAGCTCGTCGCGCTGATCGGCGCCAATGGCGCCGGCAAGAGCACGACGCTGCGCGCGATCTCCGGCCTAGTGCCGCCGCGCTCCGGCCAGATGAAGTTCGAGGGCATCGACATAACGGGGGCAAGGCCGCCGCGCGTACTGGCGAGCGGGATTGCGCATTGTCCGGAAGGGCGGCGCGTGTTTCCGCACATGAGCGTCGAGGAGAATCTCGACATGGGGGCTTACCTCCGTCGTGGGTCGGGTGAGATCGCGGCCGATCGCGACCGCATCTACACGGAATTTCCGCGGCTCGCCGAGCGGCGCCGGCAGGCGGCGGGCACGCTGTCCGGCGGCGAGCAGCAGATGCTCGCGATCGGGCGCGCGCTGATGTCGCGGCCGAGGCTGATCATGTTCGACGAGCCCTCGCTCGGGCTCGCGCCCAACATCGTCGAGCGCACCTTTGCGATCATCCGCGGCATTCGCGATGCCGGCACCACGGTGCTGCTGGTCGAGCAGAACGCCTTTGCCGCGCTCGAGATGTGCGATCACGCCTATCTGCTCGAGAACGGCCGCATCGTGCTGTCAGGCGCCGGCACCGAGCTGATCGAGAACGAGCACGTGCGCAAGGCCTATCTCGGTGGATGATGAGGCCGGGTGGATTGCTGTCTGCGATCTCGACCGGCTGAAGCTCGAGGCGATCGTCCGCGTCCCCGGGCGCGACCTGCTCGTGATCTGGAACGAGGGCCATGTTGTCGCCTGCGAACGTGCGTGCCCGCACGAGCAGGCGGACTTGGCCCGGGGACAGCTGACGGCGGGCCGGCTCCATTGCCCGCGTCATGCGGCATCATTCGATTTGCGCGACGGATCGATCACTGCGGGATGGCCGAGCCCGCCGTTGCGGCTCTATCCGGTGCGGATCACGGGCGGGCAGATCTGGATTGAGGCGCAGGAGCGGCAGCCGGGGCGATGATGGCATCATGCCCCTGTTTTGCCCGACGGGTCAAAGCCACGAGCGGCGTGAATTCACCTTTGAAAACAAGGGCGTTCTACTGTGCATGGGGTTGTTTTCGAACTTTTTTAATCCAGCAGCCGGCGCGCGGCCTCCACCAGCACGCCGTCCGGCCGCCGCAGCGCCTCGAGAATTGTGAAATGGTCGGCGCCTTCGACCGCAATGAGCTGGCCCGGGGCTCCCGCGGCCGCGCGCTTGTCGTGGAAGTCGATTGAATCGCACACCAGCGCCGGCAGCTCGCTGCTGCCATAGGCGATGTCGAGCCGCTTCCGCGTCACCGGCAGGCGCAACGGCGAAAGCGTGGCGATCTCCTCGTCCGTCAGCTTCAGCGCGGTGTTGAGCCCGGTATCGCGGATCGGCGCGAGATCGTAGACGCCCGAGAGCGCGAGCCCGGCATGGACGCGCGGATGGTTCAGCGCCATCGCGACGAGATGGGCACCCGCGGACCAGCCCGACAGGACGACCGGCCCGGCAACGCCATAGGACGCGCCGTGCGCAGCGAGCCAGTCGAGCGCGCGCGGGACCTCGGCGACGATGTCGGTGAGGGACACCTCGGGCGCCAGCGAATAGCCGGGAATGGCAACCGACCAGCCATGAGCGGCAACGCCTTCCACCAGCATGGCGAACAGCTCGCGCGAATTGCGCTGCCAATAGCCGCCATGCACGAACACCAGGCAGGGCGCACCGGGCTTCGCAGCAGGGTAGAGATCGATCTTGTTGTTCGCCCGCTCGCCGTAAGGCAAATCGAGATGGGATCTCAGTGTGCCCCGCAGCTTGGCCGAAACTTCATTGCGCTCGGCGATCAGGGCCGGGCTGTTCTTGACCGCGGCGTTGTTGTCATAGGCAGCGCTGCGTTCCGCCGGCGACAGCTCGGACCATTTGCTGCGGGGATCGAAGGGCCGTTGCGTCGAGCTGGTGGTGTTGACCATGGAATCTCCGGGCGGCCCGTCGTGGCTGTGACCGGCGTCGCTCGCTCCTGTCTGCCACGAATCCCGCGCGAATTGAACATCGCTCTCGCTCAGGCGAGCAATGCGCCGTTGACGGGACTCTGCTCAGCAGGCGGTCGACGGGCTTGTTCGCGTCGACAGGACAGCCGATGGCAATCGCCGCGCGAAGGCCCGCGTCTTGGGCTGAACCCGCGATCCGTCGATCACCTCGAGCCGGCCGCAGCGGTTCAGCGTGTGCAGCTTCCGGCCCGGCCATAACGGTCCGGGCTTGAGGGAGTGGCGGATGATCTGTCTGAATGTCGTCGGCGACAACTCGACAATTTCCGCCAGCGCCAGCCCTGCGCCATATCCGCCGGTGCAATCCTGAACCGGGCGCCACAATTTGCCATCGATGGTGACGAAGTTCCCGGCGGGTCGCGTGCTGGCGCGATCGATCATAACGGGGTTGCTGGCATGCGGGCGCCAGGGGCCGAGCAGATGCTCGGCGTAATAGATCGCAAGCGAATCCGAATAGCCGCCGGTGCCGTCGCGCCAGGCGCCAAACAGATAGGACAGGCCGTTGTGCCGCGCGATCGTCGCATCGGCGAGCTCGAGGCCTGACAGCAGCGTCGCGTGCCGCTCCCACTTGTCCGGAAACCGCACGCATTTATAGAGCGCGACGTCGCCGGCGAGCGAGCTCTCCGGGATCATCCACAACTCGCCATCGTCCTCGATCAGGAAGGGGTAGGAGAGGTGCCAGGGCTCTTCCAGCACGGGCACGACGGAGCCGATCGGCCCGGCGTCACCGAACTCGATGGCCGAGATGATACCCTTGCCGACGCGGTGATCGAGATCTTCGAAGAAGACGAATGTCCGTCCGCGCCAGGTGATGGGAAATGGATCGGCGTAGAAATGGTTTCCGGGATCGCCGAGGACGTTCCAGCCCGGCCCGGACAGATCTCCCGTCTGCCAGACGCCTGCATTGTCGTTGAGGCGCCATCCGACGTGCCAGTGCGGGGCGTAGCAGCAGAGGCGATAGATTTCCTTGGCGATCGACACGGCGAGCCCGCGCGCGACGTAGCTGGCGGGACCGCGCTGGCTTGCCGTCGTGGCGGGATGGGCAAGCTGCGGCACAATTCGCGGCCGCCCCGACACAATCGCCGCCACCATGGTCAAGGTTCGCGCCATCACCGTTTCGAGCGCGCCGCTGAGGCCGGCGGCAATCTCTCCAGATGGATGGCCGCGATCAAGGATTGCTCCGTCGACCTCGTTGACGATCTCGATGACGGGTAGGTCGCCGGCGAGGATGGCGGCGAGCGCGGCGTTCTCGCCTGCGGCTCCATTGAACCGCGGACGGAGATACAATCGGGCAGGGCAGTTTGGGTCGCGCGCAGTGCTGGTGAAATCGACGATCACGTCGGCAGTGGCGACGCGCGCCTGTGTCCGGTCCGGAATGACCTTCAGACTGGAGACGCCGCTGTGTTTGCCCTTGTGCAGCACGATGCGTTCGAGCTCAAACAGCATGTCGAGACCTGCGGGCCGCGGCTCTGCCGTTGCCGTCCATGCGACTTGGACCGGCACATCGTGCCCGTCGATCGACAGCGTCTCGCGGTCCATCCACCGCCGCGCATGCTCAATTTCACAGCGAAACTCGATGATCATGTCGAGCCCATCTATCAGGTCAAATGACTTGGCCGAGAATTCGAACGTATTCCTCCACCATGGCGTCTACCGAATAGCGCGACCTCAGGCCTTTGGCGTTTTGTCGCAGCTCGTCGCGCAAGGGTTGGTCGGTCAGGAGTTTCGAGACGGCTGCCGACAGCTGCGCGTGATCGGAGGCATCGACGAACAGCGCTGTCGGTTTTCCCTCGAAAGACAATACCTCGCGCAGCACCGGAAGATCGGTGACGACGGAGGGAACACCGGCGCTCGCGGCCTCGACGGCGGCGAGGCCGAAGGTTTCGGCCTGGGTCGGGAACACGAAGATGTCGAGAGAGGCGAGAAAGTCCGCCATCCGGCGCGGCGTGATTTCGCCGAGCAGATGCAGCCGGTCCGATACTTTCAAATCATCCGCCAGCTGCCTCAGCCGGGCCTCGTCGGCGCCCTGGCCGGCCAGTGCAAGGTGCCAGGACGGCTGATCCCGCAACAGGCGGATCGCCGCATCGAGCCGCTTGTGCGGGTGCAGCCTCGCGGCGCAGCCGAGCAGGGTGGGGTTCTGCGGCAGATTGAATTTCGCGCGTGCGGCTTGCTTCGACAGAGTGAGGGCCTTGTCGTCGAAACCGTGCGGGACATGCACCATGCGCGAGCGGTACGTCGCGGGGTAGCGCGAATATTCGCGCTGCATGTCCTTCGAATTGAGCGTGATCCGGTCGAAGAAGCCGAGGCTGCCCATGACGATGTCGGCCGCGCGCACCGGCCAGCTCATCGACAGCGCAGACGAGACCTGATTGGCGACGACGGGTGCGCGGCAGACGAGGCGCGATGTGCCTGCGCCGATGACGTTGCCGAAATGCTGGAAGGTCAGAACCGCATCGGGCCTGGTGGTCCTGATATGACGGCCGAGTGTCCACAGCATCCGCAGCAGCGTCAGCGGATTGCCTGGTCGGTGCGATGCGCAATAGAGCGTATCCGGCGGCTCGTCGAAGGACTCCGACTTGCGGAAGAAGAACAGATTGGTGACGTGGTAGCCGCGCGCGGAGAGGCCGGCGCCGAGCAGCCTGGAGATCTCCTGCGCACCGGCGTTCTCGGCCTGGGTCTGGACGAGAAGGACGTGCGGCATCGCTGCGCCGCTGTCAGGTCTTGCGAGTGCTGCTGCGGTGGACGGCAGCTTCGGTGCATCGCCCAGTTCTGCGCCTGGTTGGTAATGGAGCACGAATTCCGACCCGCTAATGAAACGTTCACCTTCTTAACCCCGTACCTATCATGCGAGCACCACGCGGACACCGACTAGCAACAAACGGAGTTAATGCGGCACCCCGGGAACGGCGCCGATCAAGCGGGAATTCCACCGGTTTCGGCACGGCGTGACGCGCGCGCGTTAACCAATTGGTGACGGTCGCGCGAGGGAAGGGTAACCGCCGATTAACCATAGATATTTACGGTGGAGCAGGCCACTGAACAGTGTTCGCCAGTTGAATCCGAGTAAAGTCCATGACGTTCGGTCGCCGCGCAGACCCGACAAGTTCCGGATCGACCGATGTCGCCGCGTCGTGGCAGAGCCGGACTGCATCGACCGATAAGCCTCGCGGAACGGCCGCGCGCCTTGGCGGCCTCCTCACCGCGGCGGGTGCGTTCTCCTTCCTTCGCGACAATGCGCGCCGCATCCTGACGCTGGCGCTCGCGATCTTCGCCCTCGGCGCCATCGTGCTCCTCATGATTCCGGTTCGATTTGCCGCGACCGCGCTGGTCGTGGTCGATCCCCGCGAGCAGCGCGTGACTGCGGACCAGGACGTTCTGCCCGGCATCGGCCAGGATAGCGCCGCGTTGCAGAGCCTGGTCGAAGTGGCGAAGTCCGACGGCTTCCTCAAGCCGCTGATCGAGCAGCTCAAGGTTCGCGATGACGAGGACATTTCCGGGGGACACACCGACCCCGCGCGCCTACTCGAGCGATTCCGCAACCGCCTCGACATTTCCCGGCGCGGACTCACTTATGTGATCGCCATCCGCTTCACCTCGAACCGGTCGGAGCGGGCGGCCTATTATGCCAATGCGATCGCCGAGGCGTTCGTTGCGAGCCAGAAAAGCATCCGAACCGAGGCGACCGATGAAGCTGCCGACTGGCTGAGCAGCCGGCTCAAGACATTGAGCGACCGGCTGAAGGCATCGGAGGACGCCGTCGCCGCGTTCAAGCTCGAGCACAGGATCGTCAACGCCGGCAAGGATTCCACGACGCAACAATTGCGCGTGACGGAACTGTCGCAGCAGGTTGCCGCCGCCCGCGCCCGGACCGAAGAGGCGAAAGCCCGCTACGAGCAGGCGCAGCGGGACGTGAAAGCGAATGTCGAGGCGCCCGCCAAGCAGGATCTCCTCAGCGCGCTGCGCGCCCAGCGATCGGCCCTCAACGACCAGATTGCGCAGAAGCGCGCGGTGCTCGGCGATCGCCATCCCGATCTCGTGATGTCGTACAGCCAGCTGAACGATCTCAACAGGCAGATCGAGGTCGAGCGGGCCAAGGGCATCGACACCGCAAAGTCGGAATACGAGTCCCAGCGCGACCAGCAGAAGGCGCTCGAAAGCCAGATGAAGGCGGCTGAATCGCAGCTCCTCGTCGACGGTCAGGCTCTGGTGAAGCTCCAGGAGCTGCAGCGCGACGCCGAGGCCAACAGGAACATCTACGAGCAGTTCCTGTCGCGCTCCAAGACCACGAATGAGCAGCGCCTCCTGCAGAGCTCCCAGACCAAAGTGGCATCGCCCGCCATTCCGCCGCTGCGCTCGACCCTTCCGCCGCTGCCTCTGCTGCTCGCCGCGCTCGCGATCGGCTCGCTGCTGGCATCGACGGCGGTCGTTGCCGCGACTGCGCGCGGATCCGACGAGCCCGCTGAAGAAGTTCGTGCCTCCGATCCGGCGCCGCGTCAGCCTGCGGCTTGGCCGCGCCCGCCGGTGTGGGCCCGCATTCCCGATCTGTTGCCTGGCGATACGCCCAGAAACATCTGGCAAGGCCCGGTGTCCGCGACAGCCGAGCTCGATCTCGGCCCGCATCTGCGTCCGATGCTCGACAGGTTGGAGAAGCTGCCGGGAGCCCGGGGCAAGGTCGTGCTCGTGATGTCGGTCGGCAAGCGCGCCGGCGGCAACACTGTCGCGCGCTCGTTGAATCGATGGGCGGTGAACAGGGGAAAGCTGAGCGTCCTGATCCGGGTCGAACCGGACCTCGGCGGTGCCGGGGCGGGCCTTGCCAAGGGGCAGGCGGACGGAGCGACCATCGCGAACTTCCGCAGCGTCAGTGCGCTTCTGGGCGCGAGCAAGCGGCCCGAGCCGTTGCCCGCGGACGATATTCGTTCCGAGTTCGATCTGATCGTCGTCCATGCAACCTCGCTGGCCCTGCAGCCGGAGGCGGCGGCGCTGGCCGCGCATGCCGATCTCGTCATTCTGGTTGCGCGCGAAGACGCGGTCGATTCAGCCGCAATGCGCAGGGCAATTGCCGCGCTCTCCCGCTTCAGCGGCGTGCCGACCGGCATCGTCGTCAATCATGTGCCGGCCGATCCGGCGTCGGCGCAGCGTCGCGGCGAGGTACTGGGCCTAGCCGGTTGATCGGCGGCTACTCGCCGGGCTCGGCACCGCGGACCGCGTACGCGCCGCGTTTCCATGCCGAGAAGCGCAAGAGCACGAGAATGGACGGGTCCACGCCGGTTCGCCGCCGGCAGAGGATGTTGAGCGCGATGGTCGCGAGCGCCAGCGACAGGGTCGCCGAGATCGCAGCGCCAAGCACGCCGAGCCAGGGAATCAGGACGAGGAATCCGACCAGCCGCAGCGCGACGTTCGCAGCGACGACGGGGACATAGATGCGTTCGTGGCCGGTCAACTGCAGGATCGCCGCAGAAGGACCGCCCGCCGCCTGAACGGCCGTTCCGATCGCGAGCACGATCAGGACCCAGTGCTGTGCCGCGAAATGAGGCCCGAACAGATTGAGAAGATGGGGACCGCCGACCCAGATCAGCAACAGTCCGCTGACCACGCAAAGCGCGGTCACCTCCGCCATCAGCTGCAGCGTTCGCTGGAACTCCTGGTGGTTCTTGCTGAAGTACAGCGAGGGAAGCCGGCGCGCGCCGAAACTATACAGCGCAGCCGACACCATGGCGAAGATGTTGGCGAGGCGGGAGGCCGCGAAATAGATTCCGGCGGTTGCCGGGTCGAGCATCCAGTAGACCAGGATGACGTCGAAATACTGGTTTGCCGCCTCCAGGATGGAGGCGACCCAGAAATGAAGTGCGCTCGATCGCCAGCGCGACGTCTCGGACCGCGCCACCGTGCCGCGGAAATCCGGCAGCGCTTGTGCAACGGCAACGATCTGCGTCACCAGACCAATCGACATCGCGATCGTCATCACGGCGATCAGCTCGGCAGGATCGAGCTGCCGGTGGCCAAACAAGACGGCGAGCAGAAACAGGACGACGCCGACCCGCCAGAAGAATTCCCTGTTTCCTTCCCCCATGAGAATGCTGACCAGCGAGCGCGCGACCTGGCTGCCGAGCATCAGGCCCGCGCTCACGGCGGTGTAGGCAGACACGGCGACGATCAGCAGCCAGGAATCGCCTCTCATACCTGCCGCGATCGCGGTTGCACCGATCGCAATCAGCATCGCGACGGACGAGATCTTCAGGCTCGATAGCAGCACGCCCTTGGTCAGATCGGGCCGATCTTGCACCCTGTACTCGTTCAGGAAGCGCACCAGAAGCGATTCCTGTCCGACCAGTCCCACGACGGCTGCAATCTGGGCAACGGACAGCCAGGTCGCAAAGATGCCGAATCCATCCGGTGACATCGTTCGTGCCGCCAGCGAGAACAACGCAAACGCAAGCGCGCCGCTGCCAACCTTGAGGAGGATGGTCCCGACGACACCGCGCGTTACGTCACGCCGCAGAAACTGGATGATGGTTTCGATCATGGAGGTTTAAGGGGCGGCTCTCCCCTGAAGGAACGCATTACGATATTGGCGGCAGCCTAGCATGTCGAAAAACCCCGAGTGTTAATGGAAGCCTCCGAAGCCCTTGGATCGCAACCGATGCCGGTGGTACGTCCGCTGCGCCACGGTGAAACACCTTCGTCCGGATTGTCCCAGATAGAGCAAACGCAGGCTCGCTCGAACAGCGACATGACGCCGCTCCGACAAGACGCAGGCATTCGCTCCACCGTGGTACTGCCGAAATCCGGTCTTCGCCGGCCATTCTGAGCAAGACGCGTGCCGCGATCTCGTCCTGCCGGATCCGTTGTTTGGTTCGTTAACCTCGATCTCTGGAAATGATCGCGTTCGGCCCTGCGATGCGACATCAGGCGGGATAATTGCACGTGGAACCACCGTTAACCGTGGGAGCCTGGACCATGACGGCGGATAGCACCGTGACCGAGCCGGTCGCAGCAGCGGGGATTTCGACGATCGCTGCGGACGTCGCCATCGTCGGCGGCGGCCTTGCGGGATCGCTCACGGCGTCGGTCCTCGCGCGGGCAGGGCATCGCGTTGCGCTCGTCGACAAGCGCGCTGTGCCTCCGGACGAGTTTCGGGTCGAGAAGATCGGCGGCCATCAGCTGGAGATGTTCCGCAGGCTCGGCTTCATCGATGCGCTCGCCAGCGCCGGTTGCCGCTATGACCGCGTGCTCAATGTCAGGGAAGGCAAGGTGGTCGATGTCACCGTCGGGCAGGCTTACGGGCTTCCTTATGCCGATCTCGTTGCCATGGCGCGCGGCCAGTTACCCGATTCCTCAAGTCTGATCGTCGACGAAGTCGCCGCGATCACCTCCAGCGACGACGTTCAGCATCTCGAGCTCGCCTCCGGACAGCGCATCGATGCGCGCCTCGTCGTTCTGGCCACGGGCATGGCGGGAGCGCTTGGCTACAAGCTCGGCATCAGGCGGCGCGTGCTGGCGGAACGCCATTCGGTCTCATTCGGCTTCACCATCGCCCGCTGCGATGGGGCGCCGTTCGATTTCGATGCGCTGACCTGTTACGGCGAACGTACAGCGGACGGGGTGGATTATCTCAGCCTGTTCCCGGTGCGCGCAGGCATGCGGGCAAATCTCTTCATGTTCCGCGATCCGACCGATCCTGTCATGCGTGACCTGCGTCGGGACACGGAAGCGACGCTGTTGCGGTTGCTGCCGGGATTGCAGTCCTTCCTCGGCGACTTCCGCGTGACGGACCGGGTCCAGAACTGGGTGATGGATCTGTCCGTCGTCGAGGGACATCTCCAGCCCGGTGTAGTGCTCATCGGCGATGCGTTCCAGACCAACTGTCCGGCGGCCGGCACGGGCGTCGCCCGCCTGCTGGTGGACGTCGAGCGTCTTTGCAGCGAATATGCGCCGCGCTGGCTCGCAACCGCAGGTATGGGCACGGAGAAGATATCGCAGTTCTATGCCGATACCGACAAGATCGCGGCAGATCAGCAGTCGCTGAAGATGGCGCGCTTCCGTCAGGCGCTGACATCCCGCAACGACCTCAGCTGGGATGTGCGGCGGCGGCTGCACTTCCTGCGGCGCAGTATCACCCATCGGGTCGATCAGATGCAGCCAGGCTGGCTCGCGCAAGTTCGAAGCGCGCTACGCGCCTGAGAATCAGACCTGGCGGCGCCTCAGCGCGTCGGCGTCGAGGTGCGGGTCGGCAGGAGCCTGAACTCCGACATCCGCTTGGCGGCCAGCTTGAGCCAGGGGGCCTGCTTCAGTGCGAACAGCGATATGGCGCCCACAGTGCTGCCGGTCTGGGTCACGGTCCACATTGGCGACGGCTGTGCGCCGAACAGTTTCTTGTACGGCTCGTCGCCGATCGTGAAATCGAGCATCTGGTCTCCGCGCTCGATGCAATCCCTCGCTACCTGCTCGAACATCAGCGCACCCAGCGACTGGCTCTTGTATCCGTCAATGTCGAAAGCGCTCATGATGACGAGGAAGCTGTCGCGGTGATGCAATCCAAGCACGGCGGCGATCACCTCATCATCCATCTGCATGGCATAGAGCCGCACGAAGGAGTGGAGGCCGCGAACCGCCACGTCGGAATAGAAGTCGTAATACTCGGGTCGCTGGAGCAGGTCCCCGTCGCCCTGCGACTGGAAGCGCGGGCCGCGGAATTTTTTCATCACGTCCAGAGCGTTCAGGATCGAGGCGCTGTCATCGCAGCAGGAGAAGCTCAACGCGCCTTTCTTCTGGAGCTGACGAGATTTTTTTGCGAGCTCCTTCTGGTAGGAGCGATCCATCGCGCTGGCCCGCCATTGCTCGAAAGGCGCCACGAGAACCGTCGCATAGGCATTGCTGTCCATCGCGACCCGGCGGGGCGCGTCCAGGAGGCTCTCGATCGGAAGCCGCCCGTCCGGCAGCTTGGTCATCCGAAGCAGGTCGAAGGGGCGGACGAGATGCCGGATCTCCGCGCATGCGTCCGCATCTCTAAGCAGCTCGGCAAATACCTGCGGGCTGCAAACGGGCGCCAGATAGTCGGAGACACGCAGGTCGGCGAATTCGACGGTTCGTATCGGACCGCGTCGGATCCGCAGCAAAGGCAGCACCATCGCAAGGGCGCCGCTCGCGTGATGGCGAGCCACGACGACCAGCGGGGTTGCTCCGGCATGAGTTGCAAGCCTGCTGTAGAGGCTGTGCAGCCAGAGCGGATGCTGGAAAGCAGTCGCGGCCGAACTGTCGAACAGCTCGGCATATTCCGGGGACAGAAAGTCGAATGCCGGCTCGACGGCGATATCGAACGTATTGCTAGACGTATTCATGCGTAACCAGGGAAATCATGACACTCGGGAATGGTCGATCCGAGCCGGAACCAGGGTTTTATAGCAGGGGAGTGACGGTCGAGATACCGACGCGGTATGATTTGCATTAATGCATCGAGCCCGATTCGTATCGTTACCGAATTCTTAACGTTGCGCGGTCTTGGGGCTCGGACGTGGAGGCCGACCTGCGCTAGCGAACAATTAACCGCGTTGAAGGAAGGTCGGC
Organism: Bradyrhizobium huanghuaihaiense; assembly: GCF_007830635.1. Classification (GTDB taxonomy): domain Bacteria; phylum Pseudomonadota; class Alphaproteobacteria; order Rhizobiales; family Xanthobacteraceae; genus Bradyrhizobium; species Bradyrhizobium huanghuaihaiense. The sequence goes on from NZ_VLLA01000002.1 coordinate 767,990, forward strand.
CCATGGCCAGCCTACAGAGCGATGCGGGCTCCGGGCTTCCCGAGAGCGCGATCTGGCAGACGCGCAGCGTTGGCATCGAGAGGATTGCCAGCGTCGCAATCCGCTGTTCGATCACCATCAATGTCATTGCGTCGATGGGCACCCTCAACACGGGGCTGCTGCCGGCGGAGCTGACTTATCTGCAGCAGGCCGTCGCGATCCTGATGTGGGGCGTCTCGATCTATGCAAGCGCATTCGTGCGGCCGCGCCTGCGTTTGCAGTTCAACCCCGATTTGATCGTGCTGGTCGCATTCTACGGCTTCGCCGTCATCTCCGTGTTCTGGTCCAGCCTGAATGTCGCGGCACTGATGAAGAGTGCGGCGCTTGCGATGACGACTTTTGGCGCCTTCTGCCTCGTCACGCGCATCGACATCGACGAGATTGTAGGCGCCACGGCCCTTGGACTGTTCGTCCTGGTCGCCGCATCGGCCTTCTTTGCGGTCGCCGTTCCCGACATCGGGATCGACCACAGCTGGATGCACAGCGGTCAATGGCAGGGTATCTATGAATCGAAGCAGACGCTTGGCTTCGTCGGCGCCTATCTGATGTTCTTTGCCTGCTATCTGAAGATGAGGGGGCAGGGCTGGCTGGCGTTCCTCGCGACATTCCTTCTGGCGTCGACATGCGTCCTTGCCTCGGAATCGCGCGGCGCCGGTGCGGTCGCCCTGGCCGCCTGCGCGCTGCTCGTGACCTCGATGTGGTCGGTCACCTGCATGAGGCTCTATGCGGTACTGCCGTTCGTCATGTGCCTGGCGGCCGGCGCCCTGTTCCTCTATTTCTACACGACCGGATATGATGCGATCCATTTCGGTGACGCGAGCATCGACTTTACCGAGCGGACCTTCATCTGGCACTACGCGATAAGCCATTTTGACGATGCCCCGCTGCTCGGCTTCGGGATCAACGGGTTCTGGACGATCCCGTCGATCTACGATTATTTCGAGCAGAACCACAGCTGGGTGCTGGACAATTATCACAGCGGTTACATCACCATCCTGATCGAGACGGGATTCATCGGGTATATGCTGTTCACGGGAAGCGTCCTTCTGTTCTCGAACAAGATGCTCCATCTCATTTCCGCCCAGTCGATCGATCGGTCGCACTGCGCCCTCATCATCGGATTTGTCGTCCTGAGCTTTCAGACCAATTTCACGGAGACGACGTTCCTCCGCTCGACGATGTTCACGTCGGTGCTGCTGGTCGGGTTTTTCTTTGCGACGTGCCGACCGGTACGACAGACAGATCTCTAGTCTTTGGAATGGAAGCAGATGACCGCCATCCGTGCTCGCTGGCCGAAGAGTCTCGATCTTGCGGCAGGCTTTCTCTTCGTCGCGGCGCTCTGCTCCCCATCTCCCGCTGCCGCGCAGGCTGCTTCCAATGGCGTGCCGAAACTGGGCCGCGGCATCAACATTCTCGGCTATGACGGGATCTGGGAAGGCGGTCAGAATGTGCCGTTCCGCCTGGACAATCTGACGGCCATCAAGAAGGCCGGGTTCGCGCATGTCAGGATCAATTTCTTCGGCTTCAAGTTCATGGGTCCGGGGAACGTCCTGGACGAGATCGTCCTGAGGCGGCTTGATGCCGTCATCGAGGAGGTCCTGGCGCGCAATCTCATTCCCGTTCTCGACGAGCACGACACCCATGTCTGCCAGAGCGACGTGACCGGATGCGCGGAAAAGCTGAAGGCGTTCTGGCGCCAGATCGCCGAGCGCTATACCGGCAAGTATCCGAAACTGGTCTTCGAGGTCTTGAACGAGCCGGGCGGACACATGACGTCGGCCGAATGGAATTCGCTGCTGGGCGAATGCCTCGGCATCATCCGTCGCACCAATCCCGCGCGGCCGGTCGTTGCCGCCGTTCTCAACGTCGATGAGAATCCCGTCGACGAGCTGGTTCTGCCGGCTGACGACCGCAACCTCATCGTCACGTTTCACTATTACGCGCCTTTGCGGTTCACGCATCAGGGGGCGCCGTGGTCGGCGACGTTCTCGCGGATCGGTCCGCTGGATTGGGGCTCGCAGGACGACGAAGCGCGGGCCGCGGCCGACTTCGAGAAGATGAGCCGCTGGGCAGAGAAAGAAAAGCGCCCGGTTTACCTCGGCGAGTTCGGCGTGTACGAGCGCGCACCGTCCGATAGTCGCGCGAGATACCTGTCGTACGTCGCGCGAAGCGCCGACAGGCTGGGCTGGTCATGGGCCTATTGGCAGTTCGACCATGATTTCGCGGCCTTCGACAGTGCGCGCCAGGCCTGGAAGCCGGACATCCTGCGAGCGCTGATCCCGCCCTCGCGTTAGAGAGACATGCTGGGCGCTCAAACCTCGAAAGTTCCGAGTCGGAAGATCGTCGCGTTCGAGTAGGGCGAGGGTTGTATGACTGTGAAGACCGCGTCCGGAAAAGCCTTCCAGACGGCGAGATCACTTCGTGTAACTTCGACAAGACCGTAGTGCGAGCGGTGTTCGCCCGGTTCGCTGGGTTCACCGACATCGGAAAACCGCAACCGCAAAATGCCGTCCTCCGGCAAAGGGAGTTGCGACCGACGTATTGTCGCGAGAGGCAAGGGTTCTTGGTCGACTGCAGATCTCTCTGGTGGGAGGGATCCTGAGAGCGGAGCGGCATCACCCTGCGTGACACGAGCCTCGGACGTCGGATCGATCGCGCCTGCCGATGCGGTGGCTGGTTCATCCGGTAAGGATGTTGGTTCAATGCCCGGCCGAAAATCCAGCCCAACGCTTGGCGGCACGGTTTGCGCGGGTCGGCCATCGCCAAATACGCCGTTGCGCCCCGAAGCGGCATCGGCCGCGCCGGTCACGGCAGCCGGTACCGACTTCGCCCGCAACGCCGCCAGCGCGCCCCAGTCGAAATGCTCCGGATAGTCGGCTTGCACGTCATTTATGAAGGCAGGCCAAGAGGTGTGCGGGCTGTCGTTCATTGCATCCGTGGTGATCGCACTCTACGCTCGCTCGATGATTTTAGATGTAGGGCGCTGTCATCGTTCAGCTCATGCGACCCAAAGGGTATGGCCAATCGCTTGGATTTGCTAGTCCCCGGTAATGTCCAAGGACACGGCGGAAATGGCATCGCTCGACCGACCGAGGCCCATGCTCGAGCAAGGCGCGGGCCTTTGCAGCGTCATCGCTTCGTGTTTGACTAGGCACTGCCGTATAGGCACGGAAGCGCATTTTTAAATGGGAGAGCATTGATGAAGTACATCTCGCATTGGAAAATTCCGCCAAGCTCGATCGATGCAGCGATCAAGAAATTCCTGGAAACCGGCGGAGCTCCGCCCGAGGGCGTCAAGATGCTCGGGCGTTGGCATGGAATGAATGGCGAGGGTTTCGCCATTTCGGAAAGCAACGATCCCAAGGCCATGTACCAGTGGTACGCACAGTGGGCGAATGTCATGGAACTCACGGTCACGCCCTGCGTCGAGGACGCGGAAGCGGGCCCAATTCTGGCAGGGATGGCAAAGCACTGATCGCGCGCTCGGGCGAGCAATCATAAGCTACGCGTGGAGGGGCGCCGATGCTTGCGGGGATCGGCGCCTCATTTTTGCGCGTGTGATATTGCGGCAATAAGCAATAGACGCTTGCGGGCTGGCTAATTCGCGCCCGGACAGCGCGGCGAAGGGTCAATAACGGCCACCGTCGCTTTTCTGTTGGGCGATCCATTGGGACAGGGTTTTCGTTCCGGGTACCAATGTTGCTGCCGTCCGGGCGGTTCGCGTCGATGATGCGGCCGGCTTGGCCCCTGTGCTTCGTTCCGGTTGCCGATTGAAGCCCGGTTTCGCCGGCGCAGCCGCGACTGCTGCGGCGGCCTCCCTCTCAAGGCGCAATTGCTTCAACCGGGCCATCTTGTTGCGCTCGGCTTCCAGTTCCGTGCTGTCGGACAGCAGTTTCCTGTGCTGAGGACTCTCTGCCGCGACGGCGACAGCGATGACGGACATTTCACCAAGGGCCTTGCAGGCCTCGAGCCGATGCAGTCCGTCGACCAGAACGAACTGATCATCCTCGGGGCGAACGGAAATGGGGACTTGCTGTCCGATCTCCAGGATGCTTTCCGCGATCGTTTGAACGAGCCCGGGGTCGAGCGTCTTTCTGCTCTTGGTCGGAACGCGAATTTTGTCGATCGACAAGCTTTCCGCTTTGGGCATAGCTTCTGCTCCAGCACTCTTGCTCCCGTCGCCGCGCGGCGAGGCGAGGGAGTGCTATCCTAGGAGCGAGCGGGCGCGTGAAGCAACCAGTTTCCATTCGCCTTGCACATGGCGCACGGGAAACTGGGGAATAGCGCCTCGAGGCAGGCGTACCGACGCAGGCTGAACGCTCTCTTGTCGGACCCGCGGTGCGCTTCAGCAATCCAAGATCGGGAGTGCTCGCGGTTGTCTGAGCGATAGGCCGTAAAAACCGTCTGGCCCGGTTTAATCCCGTTTCTCCTCGGCGGCGGGCCGCGATTAGGCTCCGGCCGTCTTCCGGCCCCGCGCTCCGCGAGCCGGAGGTTGTGTTCGGAGAAACGGCAAAACCCACTGCATGGATTGGAATTCCATAGTATTTTCAATGTCTGACGCGGATTTGCGTCGCGGTTTCTACGCCGCCTGCGGCCCGAAATTAATTACGGTGCAGAAAACTCAGGCAGGCGGTTCGTCGCCACTTTTCTCTGGAACTTCGTAATGGTACTTAAAAACGGTTTAATTAATTTTTAACGATTTACGGTGGCGTCTTGAACCACACCGACAGATTTTTGCCGAACGGCTCGGGGCACCAATCCCTTCAATTCGGGCACGACGCGTTGGCGGAGATACCGTCCGCTGCAGTTGTGATCCCGGACGCGCACCTTCTCTTCTCCGGCGACTTCGTACGCAGCGGCGTCGACCTGATCCTCTCGGATCAGCTCCATCGCGTCGTCGTGCCAAACTATTTCCGCGATCACGCGCGCCCGTTGCTCGTTTCCCCGGAAGGCGCGCACCTAGATCCCGGCGTCATCGATGCTCTGACCGGACACACGCAATATGCGCAGGCCGGTGCGCCCGCGGCGATCGGCAAGGTGGTGGGCCATGTCGTCAAGATGACCGGCAGTGCGAGCATCGTCCGCAATGGCGTGACGATCGTCGCCAACGTCGGTGATGCGATCTACCAGAACGACGTGGTGCAGACGGGCAGCGACTCGACCCTTGGTCTCGTGCTCGACGACGGCACGACGTTCAATCTGTCCGCCAGTGCGCGGTTCATGCTGAACGAACTGACCTATGATGCCAGCAGCACATCCAACAGCTCGCTGATGACCCTGGTCCAAGGCGCCGCCAGCTTTGTGGCGGGCCAGGTTGCGAAGACCGGTGATATGCGGGTGGCGACACCCAGCGCCACGATCGGGATTCGCGGCACGGCCGTGATCCTCGACGTTTCGGCGACCGACGGAAAGGTGTCGGTTTCCGTCATCGACCAGCGTGACGGTCTGGTGCATGCCGTCCAGGTTTTCAATACGGCCGGTGTCTTGATAGGTACCGTCACGAGCAACGGATCGACGCTGACGCTGACGCCGACGGCGACTTTCGACGTGATTGCCCAGCAGAGCAACAAGACGACAGATCAGGTCGCGCAGGAATTCGGTGCATTCCAGCAGGTGCTGAGCACATATGATTCCGGCAAACAGCTGTTTCCAAATCTTCCGCAGCACACGGAGAATAGGGACAACAACAATAACAACCCGAATCCGAACAGCACGACGAAATTCGCCGGGAGCCCGCCGCTACAGCCGCCCGGCACGGAATATCATCCCCCGCTCGGGACAAGCGCCACTCCGCCCTCGAGCGCAACGCCTCCGACCGTTGTCGTCACGGTCAACCCGGCTTCCGACTCCGGCACAAGCCCGCCTCCGAGCAACATCGTTGTGGGGGAGGCGATCATTGTCCCGGTCAAGCTGTCGGCCGTTCCATTCGTCGTCACGCCGCCGAACGTTGCGGCAATCACCTCCGGGCCGGGAGACCATATCGGTCCGGTCATGAGCGCCAATGGCGACGTCGTCTACGATCCCGACGGCGCAATCTACTTTTTCAACCACGAGACGGGCGCAACCACCACCATCGCGTCTCCCGCGAACGGCTGGAGCTACGGTTCGCCGACGATCAGCTTTGACGGCCGCTATATCGTCTATCAGGGCTCCGACGGTGGCGGGAGCTTCGTCTTCGTCTATGGCACCGATCCTTCCGATCCGGCGCACTATCATGTTCAGACCGAGCTGGCGCCGGGAAGCGCGCCCGCCGTCAGTGGCGACGGCGGCACGATCGTCGTGCAACAGGATGGCGGCAACGTTTCGATCTACAGTCTTGACGGCACGCTCAAAGGAACGGTGACGCCAGGGGCGGTGGGGAGCTCGGGGGCGCTTTGGAAGCCCGCCATCAGCGCCGACGGCCACCTGATTGCCTTCTGGAATTCGGATGTGGCGGCTCCAGGAGGCGGGGGCAGGCTTCTTGCCTTCGATTTGTCGACGGGCGAACTGGCCGTGATTGCCAGCACCTCCGCCGGGGCCGGGACGGTTGCGCCGACCATCAGCGCAGATGGCCGCATGATCGCCTATCAGGAGACGGACGGCGCCGGCCATTCCGAGATCTATCTCTATGACCTGAATGCCGGGGCCGTCGTATTTCACACGTCCAACGCCTCGGGCAGCAGCTACAGTCCGGTGCTGAGCCCGGACGGCCACTTCATCGTCTTCACGAGCGAGGCGAGGCTGACCTCGGCCGATCAGAACGGGTTCGCCGATATCTACATCGTCGACGTCACGAACCCGGCGGCCCCCGCCTATCGGCTGGTTTCAGACGGGGTGGATACAGCGTCCAATGGCGGTGCCGCGATCAGCGCCGGCGGCCAGTACGTCGCCTTCGGCAACAGCAGCAACATCTTCTTTGCCGATCCGACCTCGGGACTTAGTGCGATCATTCTGGAGACGGCGAAGTCGTCCGACGTCCTCGCCGCCAAGGGATCGATAGCAGTCACGGGTGACTACACCGGCGTCACGGTCAGCGTGACGGATCAGTTTGGCGACGCGACCCCGTATTTCAGCGCCAGCTTTGACGCAAACGGGCATATCAACTGGAGTTTCGCCGAGCCGAAGAGCGACTTTGCGGGGCTGTCTTTCGGCGAGACAGCCACGCAGGAATTCATCATCAGGCTCTCCGCTGACAATGGCTCCATAACCGTCCCCGTCTTCGTAACGGTACATGACGGCGTACAGCCTGCCATCCAGACGGCCGATGCGGCTCCGGTGGCGGCGCCCGTCACGCTCGCGCAGGGGCTGCAGGACAGCCCCTACGTCATCGCGCCGACGGTCTTGCTCAAAGGCGTCGCCGACATCGACGGTCCCTCCCTGTCCATCACGTCGCTGACGATCCAGAGCGGAGGCGGGGGGCTGGTCCAGAACAGCGATCAGACGTGGACGTACACGCCGGATCCGGGATTCAGCGGCCGCGTCGTCTTCGGCTATACGGTCTCGGATTCGATCAAGTCTGCGGCTTCCACCGCAAGTCTCAACATCACGCTGCCGCTGGCCATTACGGCGATCAGTCCTGATAGCGGGGCCTCCGGCGATTTCATCACCAACAGCACCCAATTGTCGGTCTCCGGCAGCAATGGAGCGCTCTCGCCCGGCGAGAAGATTCAGGTCAGCAGCGACAATGGTCTCACATGGAGTGACGTCGTTCAGGCGACAGGAACGACGTGGAGCCTGATCGATCCTGGTGTCCACAATGCGAGCTTCTCGTACCAGGTGCGCGTCGTCGATTCCGTCGGCAACACGATCGGCTCCGCCGCGCAGGCCGTCACAATCGACACGGCGCCGCCCGTGGTCACGATCGACAATTCGGATGCGCTGACCAACCAGGCCACCCAGAGAATCTCCGGAACGGTCGGCTTGGCCGATGCCGGAACCACCGTGATCGTGTTCGACAATGCGCAGGCCATAGCCGGTGCCGTTGTCCAGGCGGACGGCAGCTGGAGCGTGATCGTACAGCTTTCCGAGGGCGGCAATAGTTTCGTCGCCCAGGACACGGACGTCGCCGGCAATTTGGGCTCGAGCAATACGGTCGTCCTGACATTGGATTCGACGCCGCCGGCTGCAGTTGCGTCTGTCGGCGCTTTGAGCGCCGACAGCGGCAGCTCGCCGACCGACTTCAATACCAACGTGGCCTCGCAAACAGTCAGCGGCACCTATACCGGTGCCTTGGGTCCGGGCGAGACGATCCAGGTCAGCGCCAACAATGGCGCCACCTGGGTGACGGCGTCCGCATCGGGCGGCGCCTGGTCGGCATCTAGCGTATCGCTGTCGTCCGGCACCAACTTGCTGTCGGTTCGCACCATCGACCTCGCCGGTAACATCACGGCGGGGACGGGACACAGCTACACTCTGGATACCCTAGCGCCGACGGCGGTTGCGACGGTGACGCTGCTAAGTTCTGACACTGGCAGCTCCTCGACCGATTTCGTCACCAACATCCCGTCGCAAACCGTAAGCGGCACCTATACGGGTGTCGTGGCTTTCGGTGAAACGATTCAGGTCAGCGCGGATGGCGGTGTGAGCTGGGTGACCGCAACGGCCAATTCGGCCAACGGCACCTGGTCAGCATCCGGCTTGACGCTGTCGGCGGCCGGGAACACGCTGTCAGTTCGCACGATCGACCTTGCGGGCAATGTCGCGGCGGGAACAGGCCACAGTTACACCTTCGATACCGTCGCGCCGTCCGCAATTGCGACGGTGACGGCGCTGGGGTCGGACAGCGGCAGCTCCGCGAGCGATTTCGTCAGCAATGTCGCGTTGCAGACGGTCAGCGGCACCTATTCCGGCAGCCTCGGCGCCGGCGAGTCCATCCAGGTCAGCGCCGACGGCGGCACAACCTGGGTGACGGCGGTCGCCAACGCATCGAACGGCACCTGGGCAGCATCCGGAGTGACACTGTCGGCTGCCGGGAGCACGCTGTCGGTCCGGACGATCGATCTGGCTGGCAACAGCGTTGCCGGCACCGGGCATGCCTACACGCTGGACACCAGCGCGCCGTCAGCGGTTGCGACGGTGATCGCACTGGGGGCCGACAGCGGCAGCTCGTCGAGCGATTTCGTCACCAATTTGGCGTCACAGACCGTGACCGGAGCGTACACGGGCACGCTGGATCCCGGCGAGTCAATTCAGCTCAGCGTCGACGGCACGAACTGGGTCACGGCAAATGCAGCAGGGGGCGCGTGGTCCGCATCGGGCGTGCTCCTTTCCGGGGCGGGCAGTTTGCTGTCGGTCCGCACCATCGACTTGGCCGGCAATATCGCTGCGGGCACCGGCCACAGCTACGTGCTGGACCAGACCGTTCCGTCCGGCGGCACGCCAGATCTGATTGCGAATTCGGATTCCGGCTCCTCCAGCAGCGACAACAATACCAATGTATTGGCCCCGACGCTGACGGTTGCGCTTGGTGCGGGTGTTGCGGTGGGCGACACGGTCCAGCTGCTGCTGAATGGGTCCTCCTTCTCCCATCCTCTGGTGCGAACCGTCACCTCGGGCGATATCGCGGCCCAAAGCGTCAGTTTCGCGGTGAGCCCCGGTGACCTTGGACCTGACGGGACCAAGCCGATCTCTGCCCGGTTTACCGATCTGGCGGGCAACAGCTCGACCACCAGCGCCTTGACCATCACGCTCGACACGAGCGCGCCCGTGCTGGCGATCACCAATCCCGGCGGCAACACCAATCAATCCGTGCAGACGATTACCGGTACGGCGGATCCCGCTGACGCGGGTGCGATTGTCACCGTCCTAGATGATGGCACTCCGGTCGGCGTCGCAACCATCCAGGCCAACGGCACTTGGAGCACCGATGTCACGCTGCACAGCGACGCCAACAGCTTGACCGCGCAAGCGACTGATGCCGCCGGCAACCAGGGCGTCAGCAACACGGTGGTCTTCACCGTGAACACCAATGCCCCGACCGGCGGCACGCCGGACCTGGCGGCAGCTTCCGATTCCGGCAGTTCCAGCAGTGACAACACGACGAACGTGACCGCGCCGACTTTCACGGTCGTGCTCGGTGCCAATATCGCGGCGGGAGATACGATCCAGCTGTTGCTCAATGGCTCGCCGTTCGCCCATCCCGTCACGCATACGATCAGCGCAGCCGACCTCAGCGCCCAGAGCGTGAGCTTGACCGTAACCGACGGTGATCTCGGCCCTGACGGCGCCAAGTCGATCTCGGCCAGACTCAGCGACGGTTTCGGCAACACCTCGACCACCGCCGCACTGATCATCACGCTCGATACCGCCGCGCCGGTGGTGAGCAGCGAGGCAATCACCAGCGCGACGGGAGCGCAGAACAATACGCTCAACACCGGCGACGTGGTCAGCGTCACCGTGACGTTCAGCGAGACCGTCACGGTGACCGGGACGCCGCAACTCGCCTTGAACATCGGCGGGACACCGGTGCAGGCCAGCTACGCCTCCGGCAGCGGCGGCACCCAGCTGG
>NZ_VLLA01000003.1 GCF_007830635.1 Bradyrhizobium huanghuaihaiense
TCGGAGTTGCCGTGGTTCTCCTCAGCCGCCTCGGCCGTCTTCTTGTCATTGCCGACGCCGTTGCCCGGCTTGGAGTCATCTTCAGCCGACTCCCTGGCTGCGGCCTTTTCAGCTCCTTGCTCCGAAGCATGCTCGGAGTTGCCGCGGCCCGCACTGTCGGCCGTTGCGACGCTAGGCTGAACGATCTCGTTCAGCCCCGACGAATCGCCGGTGCCCGCATTGATCGGCTCACTCTTCAATGTGGGATTTTCAACTGCCGTAACCTTCACGCTATGAGCAAGCACGATCGATGATGCGTGAGCCGACGCGGCAGACGCGCCATCGCTCTCTTCCGTTGCATCCGCCGAATCGCTGGCGACACTTCTCGACCTCGTCGACGCCCCCAATCCGGTCCGGGTCTGGCCGAACTGAAACCTCAGGCCATCGTCGGCCCGAATGTTCCAGAACCCAGCAGTCTCGACTGTGCTCTCGCCCGCCCCGCCAATGGCATGGACGTTGTCCGTACTCAGAACAGTCTCATCGGTTGCGGCCGCCGATGTCAGCGCTGCCTCGAGCTGCTCCAAGGTGATCGCGACAGCCGCGCCTTCCGGCTGGCCGACGAAATCCTGCTCCGCAACGGACACGATCCCCTGCAGATGGATCTCCACCAGGCCGCGATCGCCGATATCGAGACTACGATCGGTCTGATTGACATAGACGATCGTTTCATTGCTTGCAGGGTCGTAGATCCAGGCAAGGGTATGTGGCGGTATGGACTTGCTTGCTGCTGTCATATGCAGCCAGGCAAGCGCTCCGAAAGCCGCAAGATTGATCCTGCTCGAGCCGGATCCGAAATCAAAGGCAGCGTCGGAAGAGGTCGAATGGGAATCGATCGGGGAACGAGAAGCAACGTTTTCAACGTTGCCGCCCGTCAGCTGATCGCGGCCATCTCCGCCAAGATCGGCATCCTGACCAAGATTCAATAAGCCAAGCAGTTTTTGGAGGTCGGCACCCGCGCCGTCACCCGCAGCGCCATGACCGATCTGGCCTCCCCCGCCTTCTCCAGCGACGCTTTCGTTTCCAGTGTTCACAAACGCGGAAGACGGCTGGGACTCGTGCGAAGCCGAGGCAGAGTTGTCGACATGACGAGCGCCAGCATCGGCCAGTTTTGTGGTCGCACTCTCGCGGATGAAGCTCACGAAGCCGTCGAGCGACGCTTTGCCCGGATCGTGCGACTGCGCGCCGAGATGAGGGTCGTGCAGCGCATCGATCAACGCACCGGCGAGAGTGGCGAAGGTGCCATATCCTCCCTGAAGCGACATCGGATTGGACGCAAGCCGCGGGACGAGATGGTCCGGGGCCGGGTCACCTCCCATCTGTGCGTTTCCTCGCGGCAAAAGCGCGGGAAGATTGGGTGTGCTCGATCCGACGGGACCGTGGTCTTTCGATGGTTTGGAGACTGCAGACTGCTCGGCCGCGTGCAGTGCTTCGCTTGCCGCCGCCGGGTCCGTGACCTGGCTAACCTTGGCAAGAACGTCTCTCTGCGTGACCGGGGGCGTCTCGCCGGATTCCCAGGCGATGCGGTGCCGGAGAATGGCCTTTTTCCAGGGCTCATATTCGGCGTGCTCGCCCGCGTGGCCGATGCCGTCGTCATCCGGAAGCACGTCGTTCGCTTCCGACGCCTTGAGTTCGTCGGCAATGGCGACCACCAGAAGCGCCAGCGAGAGCGCGCTGAAGCCGGAGGCGCGTTGCAACAATGCGATGGTCGCGAGCACCGTTCTGTTGGTGATCTCGAGCTTCTGGAAAATATTGTACAGATGGACTTTGACCGTCCCATGGGACACGTCGAGCTGGCGCGCGATCTCCTTGTTCGACATTCCCTCCGACACCAGTCGAACGATCTGACGTTCCCGGTGCGTCAGCAGCTCCAGCATCTTTTCGATTTTGCCGCCGTCAACTTCCTTGCCGGTTGGCGAGAGATCGGACTGCTCCAGCGACACACCGCTCTTCGTCATCAGCCTCAGTGATCGCAGCATCGTGGCGGGAGAGGCATACTTCGAAATTGCGCTGCAGGTGCCGGCAGCAATAGCTGCGGTCAGTTCGTCGTAGGTGTCGGACTCGGTGAAGAACACCAGGCGCGTGGAAAGCTTCTCGGCTTTCGCGATCGCGATGATCTTGGAGACCGTCAGGTCCGGCAGGGTGTCGGCAACAAGCGCGACGTCGGGTGCCAATTTCCTGATGGCTTCGAGGCAGCTTGTCCCGTCGCTGGACGATGCGACGACGTCGAAGTCCTGCTGTGCCGCGAATACCGACTTCAGTCCCTGTAGAACGATCGGTTGTCGATCTGCGATCACGAGCCGGATGCGCTGAAATATCCCCTGCTTCGCAATGTCCAACATGAAATATGCCTCGCCCCGGTTCTATGTCCTTCGGCATATGGCCGGGGCCGGGTACGGGTATTAAAATACAATTAATCGTTTAGAGAAAGAGGCTTAGCGGGGTTAACCCGATCACAAATTGCAAGTTTTGACGGTATGATTTTGACGGTATGCAGGTGAGAGATATGTCCTTTGACCCGATGGGCGTTGCGGTTGACTGGCTTGATGCCTACCGCGCTGGCGATATCGAAGCGATCTTGGATATGTATGCCGACGATGCCGTGGTTCACTGCGGCTGCGGCTGCGTCAAAACCATCACCGGCCGCGAGGCACTTCGTGCCTATTGGGTCGATCGCCTCCGGGAATATCCGGCAAGCACCTTGGACGATCTCAATCCCTGGCACGACGGGACCATCCTCTCCTACGTCACCAGTGCGGGCGTCATGAGTGCGCTTTTTGCGTTTGACGCCGCCGGGAGGATCAAGGAGCTCGACTGCAGTCCTCCCCACCACTAGACCTGCGGCGTGATCCACGCCCGCTATGGGCCTCCGGCGGTCATTCAGGCTAACGCGATGCAACATCGTCGGCCGCTCGAACGCCGGCGTTAAGGAAGCTTGCCAGGCTGGCGGCCGTCAGGCGTCGATCTTCGCGAGAGCGCCACGATCGACCAGCTCGAGCCGCCGCTGCGTATTTCCGTCAAAGCGCAGCAGTCCTTCGTCTCGAAGGATCGAAAGGGCCCGGGAGACGGTTTCCAGGGTCAGCCCGAGATAATCGGCGATGTCGCGGCGATTCATCGGCAAGATCATCACATCCGGATGCTGCAGCCGTTCATCCATCTCGATAAGGAATGCCGTCACCCGCTCGAGCGACGTCTTTCGGCCGAGGAGAAGCATATGGCTCTCGGCGTGCTGAAGATTCTGGGTGACGAATTTGATGAGGTCCTTGGTACCCGCGCCTCCATGTCGCACTGCCTCCAGAATGCTGGTGCGTCGCATGAGGTGGACATTGGTTTCGACGATCGCTTCGGCCGTAAAACGGTGAGTCGTCTCGTTCTCGAACCCGAACATGTCGCCGGCCAGGTGGAACGCGTTGATCTGACGGCGGCCGTCCGGCAGGAGCTTGTAGGTGCGCACCGCGCCGGAGATGATCTGGTAGACATATTCGGGCTCTTCGCCCTCGCCGAAGATCTCGGCGCCCCTGCGATACCTGAATTCGCAGCAAGACATCCGCTCACCGGCCAGAGCAGCAAGCTGCCCGTCGATTTGCATGCGGGGTGCGGTGTTGATCCTCACCAGCATCGTTCGCTCTCCCTGAAGGTTGAGCACATGCTAGGCAAATGCGCGCAGGCGAAATTGATCAGGCTCAAATCCGGGAAAAACTAGCAATTGCCCGCGCGTTTTCAAGGCCCTTCTGGAGGAGCCGGGCAAAAGGAAGCCGCCAGCCCTTGGGGAAGCCGACGGCTTTGGGTGGGTTCGCGTAATGGGGCTACGCACCCCCCTTCCCTAGGTCAGCGGAAAGGCGGCCTATTGATCGAGATCAAACAAGCATCGCGATGGTCTTGAGGCGAGCCGAACGTAGCCTGGAGCACCGTGCCGATGGCGCGGTTATGTGCAGACGGACCCTCAACCTTTGATTGCTCAATCATGAATGTCTGTTACCGTGCACATACCGGGGCAGCATTTACGTCCTCGGATTTGGGAAGGACATAGTCATGAGATTCTCATCAAGTCTTGTCGTGCCTTCAACTATCGCCGCCTTGTCAACCGTCTTGCTCTGCGCCCCCGCGGCGTCGCAGATCCCAACCGGCTCCGCCGCCACGCTTCCTCCTGTAACGGTCGACGCGCCGAAGCAGGCGGCAAGGCCTCATAGTCCGGAGCGAGCGACGAACTCCGGGGTATCATCGCGCCGGACTGCATCAACCGCTCGGACGTCGTCTTCGGCCACACGGACGCCTTCCTATGCGCCGGGTTCTGTCATGGGGAGGATTGCCAGCCTGGAGAAAGTCGCCAGCAGCTGCAACGGTGGCTGTGCATCAAGCTTTCCCCACGGCAAGGAGCCCTGGGTCGGATGCAGCGAGTCGGGCGGCGGTCTGAACTATGGCCCCTTCTCGCCAACGTGCCGAGACACCATCACCCATACATCCTACGAGAATTGCGTCGAGACGAAGGTGTTCCTGGGCGAGTTTCGCAACAGAGCCCACTGGTTTTGCAGCAGCCTGCAGGCCGGCAACAGGTTTAAAGTCGCCGATCTCAAGCGGTCAGGACGCACGCGTTAGTTCCTTCTCTCCGCAGGCCTTCTGCTGCGGTTGAGCCCCAGCCCTCTCGTATCCCGGACTCGGTGCAGCGCATAGCGCTGCGTTGCGTCCGGGATACGCGAGCTGGGCTACGTAACGCACCTCAGAGATCGGCGCATTTGGCGTCGGGGACGCGAGTGTGACCCACCTCGCAAAGCGCAGCCCTCGGAGTCGCCGCCGCGGGTGCTGCGCCTTCCGCTGCCCGTGTCGGTGAAGGTGAAGGTAGCGGCACCCTAAGGGCACCGCGCTGCGCCAAAAAGCACGAGAGCGGAGATGCTCCTGGGATTGTAGCGTCTGCTTTACGCGCGGAAGACGACGTCGACGCAGAGCCGTTTGATGTCAGCGATGGGCCATTTCCGGATGTAAGCACCGCAACAAAAAGGAGATGAAGCCTCTTGCTTTAACGAAACTGAGCAACCGATCCCAATGGTGGACCAGACCATCGATCTTGGATCATGCGCGGGGTTCACTAGACGGTGGTCGACGTATCACGTCATGCTGCCCGGAATGAAACAGCGGACACGAGGATGTCCATCGATGTAGTGCTTCCAGACCATGGTCCGTCCTGCAAGATTGGGTTGCTTGATGACGGCGCCGTCTGGCACGAGCACCCATTCGTCGTCGATGCGAACGCGATATTGTCCGTGATCGGACTTCCAATTCGGTTCGGAGACCACGTAGGCGTCGGAGTCCTCACAGCACTTCCCGAATTCGCTTTGCAGACTCTCGAACCAGGGCTTCAGCGGGGAATTCGCATAGCGCCCGTCATCTCGCGCAAATGTCGCGGTCGACACCAGCAGCAGCAGGCAGACTTGAGCTGCCAAGCGCTTCATCGCTCTGATCGCCAGCATTTCGTCACCTCGGCCATCTCGGAAAATCAGTTTCGATTCAGCGCAGCTGGCGTAATGGGCACGGAGCGCAGGAACACGAAGCGGGAGGTCACTGGTATTTCCGCGTCGGCGCGACCATCCTGGCCGATGAGAATGAGACCCGCTCCCCCATTTGCCACGGTCAGGATGACCTCTTCACCAATCCATGTCCGGATCGGGTTCATCCCGATGACGAGAAACTCACCTACGGGCTGGTCCAGATATTGAAGTCTGAGCTGCGGAGCTATTTCGGGCGGTGCAAGCCCGAAGCCCAGTTGCTGCGCGAGTTCGTAGATTTGCCGCAAAGGCACCGTCTCACCCCTGAAGCCTAGATCGGCCGCGGTCACTGTCAGAAGTGTTACCGCCGTTCTGGTACCGCTGAGCGTAAACGCAGGTCGGGCAAGAGCCTCCGCAGCCGAGTTACCGACGCCGCAACCAATCGCACTCAGCGCGGTGAGGAGAGCAAACGTATCCGGGAACGTCCCGATGCTGATCGTTTTCCATTCGGCAACATCCGAAACGGACGTTACTGGACCCATGCGTGTCGGGACAACGGGCGCCGCCTTGAGCACTAACTGCCTCTGCAACACATCGCGCGCCGAGCATTGAGCGTGAGCGTCGTGCGCAGAGGCGAGAACGCATACGACCCAGATCAAGAGCCTCGCTGCAGTGGCAGCCGTCAGTGCAGCCATCCGCCTCATGACATCCTCCCTCGTGACGCGAGATCCGCAAGCAGTTCATACTGTTCAGCCGCGCACGAGGATGCGCCAAGGTCATGAGAAGCGCTTTACAGGCGCCTTCCATTCTTCTTACCGTCTGCTTACATATCAGCTCCACGGGTGCGATCGCACCGCAGGAGGATGCATTTGCTTTACTCCTTTTCGGATTTCACGCTGGATACGGAACGGCGGGAGCTGCGGCAAGGAGCCGAGACAATCTCTGTCGCGCCGCAGGTGTTCGATCTTCTGAATTATTTGATTCGGAACAGGGAACGCGTCGTCAGTAAGGACGAGCTCATCGCCGGCGTTTGGAATGGTCGCATCGTCTCTGATGCCGCGCTGACGACGCGCATCAATGGTGCCCGGAGTGCAATCGGCGACACTGGTGAGAAACAGGACCTGATCAAGACGCTTCCGCGCAAAGGTTTCCGCTTCGTTGGTGCAGTGCAGGAGGCCCGGAGGCCCGCAAATGAGACAGTGGGCGCAGTCGAGCGAACCGGCGACACAACGCCGCGCCTATCCATCGTCGTGCTACCCTTCGCGAACCTGAGCGGTGATCGTGAGCAGGACTATTTCGTGGACGGTGTTACCGAGAGTTTGACCACAGACTTGTCACGCATCAGTGGTTCATTTGTCATCGCACGGAACAGCGCATTCTCATACAAGGGTAGAGCAATCGATGTACGGCAAGTCGGCCGCGAATTGAACGTTCGCTACGTGGTCGAAGGTTCAGTACAACGCAGCGGTAAGCGGCTTAGGATGAACGTGCAGTTGATCGATGCGAATAGCGGCCAGCATCTTTGGGCGGAGCGCTTCGAGAAGCCCGTCGTCGACCTGTTCGACATGCATGACGAAATTGTATCCAGGCTCGCCAATACATTGGGTGCCCTGCTCATCGAGGTCGAGGCGCGGAGAGCCGAGCGTAAACTGGACCCTGATGCAATGGATTTGTACTTCCAGGGTCGGGCCTGGTTGAGGAAAGGCTCTACCCCCGAATACATAACTCAAGCGCGCAGCTTCTTCGAACGCTCTCTAAAGTGCGACCCCGCCAACGTCGAAGCGATGATTGGGTTGGCAAATGTTGATACGTCAGTTGGCGCCACCTTTACGACGGATGATGGGCCTGCGCGGTTTGCAGCGGCCGAAGCGATGGTGAATAAAGCATTGTCCATGAGGCCGAACCATGCGTCGGCCCACTTGGCTCGGGGTCGGGTCCAAATCTTTACGAACCGGCCGGCCCAAGCTATCCGTGAATTCGAGCATACGATAGCGCTGGATCCGAATAGGGCCAACGCTCACGCCGCCCTTGGTTTTGCCAAAATCTATTTAGGCCTCGCCGAGGAGACAGAAGGCCATATACTCGAAGCTCTACGTCTCTCTCCGCGCGATACTGAAGTCTACCAGTGGGCATCTTTTGTGGGCGTGGCCAAGCTGCTGCTTGGTTCCGACGTCGAAGCCGTCAGTTGGCTCCGACGAAGCACTGAGGCGAACCCCAACTTTCCTATCGCTCATTTGGCGCTCGCCGCTGCGTTGGGCCTGACTGGCGCGCTCGATGAGGCGCGAACTGCTGCAAGAACGGGGCTTGCACTAAACTCAGGTTTCACCATCCGTCGCTTCCTCACCGCTCAACAAAGCGACAATCCGACTTTCCTTGCTGGGCTCGAGCGCGCGTGTGAAGGCTTCCGCCTCGCTGGCGTGCCGGAAGGGTGATGGACGTTTCCAGTCAAAAACCGACTTCAGCGCGTTCCTGCGCTACGTCGGCTTCGGGTCACGAGCGGCCCATCAGGGCCAAGCAGCGCGGCGTCCGCTGCAAGCTGCCAAGCCGACGAAAGCGACCACCCGCCTCGCCTACGCCGTCCGCAACACCGGCGCCGGCGGCTGCGACGGGCGGATCAGCGCGAACGCGACCTGCACGATGCCGCCGGCAAGGCCGAGCGCGACGCCGATGCGCCAGGCCATGGTGTAGGAGCCGAGCGCGTCGTAGAGCACCCCTCCTCCATAGGCGCCGAGGAAGCTGCCGATCTGGTGGCTCATGAAGGCGAGGCCCTGGATCATCGCCTGCCAGCGCAGGCCGAACATCTCGGCGACCGCGCCCGCGACCAGCGGGCCGACGCCCATCCACAAAAAGCCCATGATCGCGCCGAACAGCAGCGTCGAGAACGATGTGGCCGGCAGCATGAAGTACCAGGCGAGCGCCAGCGAGCGCAGGATGTAGATGCCGCCCAGCAGCGCCAGCTTGTTCCAGCGCTGGCCGGCCCAGCCGAAGAACAGCGAGCCAAGCACGTTGAAGCCGCCGATCATGCCGAGCGTCTGCGCGCTCAGCATCGGATCGAGGCCGCAGATCGCAAGGTACGACGGCAGGTGCGTGGTCAGAAACACGAGCTGCATGCCGCAGACGAGATAGGCGCAGGTCATCACCACGAACGGCGCGTTGCCGAACGCCGTCCTTGCCGCCGTTGCGGCCGAGGCATCGCCGATGTCGTCAGCCGCCGGCTCCGGCAGCGGGATCTTGTCGATGCGACCGGCATACCAGGCGGCGGGGATCATCAACACCGACATGACGACGAAGCCGGCGAGCCCGATGCGCCAGCCGAAGCCTTCGTTGAGCATCTGCCCGATCGGCGCCGACAAGAGCGCGCCGAGCGAGCCCGCGCCGGAGACGATGCCGAGCACGGTCGAGCGCACCGTTTCGGGCACCGCGCGCGCCGCCACCGACATCGCGATCGCGGCTGCGGTGCAGGCCAGCGACGTCCCGATCAGCACACCGGCGCCGATCATGATGCTGACGAGCCCGTTGGCGGTCGCCATCAGGGCGAGCCCCGCAATGTACATCAACGCGCCCATGATCATGATGGGACGGAAACCGTAGCGCACGGTGAGCGCGCCGGCGGGCGGCTGGAGAAAGCCCCAGGCGAGGTTCTGCACAGCCAGCGCCAGCGTGAAATCCGAGATCGAAATGTGGATGTCATGCGTCAGCGGCTGCATGAAGATGCCGAGGCTCTGCCGCAGCCCCATGCTCAGCGTCAGCATGATCGAGGCGCCGATCAGGATCGGCAACGTCGGACGCAGGACCTGCAGCAGGGGCATTTTTCTTCTCCCTTTTGGGCGCGGCACGGGTGCCGTCGTCTGTTTTTGCCGATGATTTTGGTTACACAGACCTGTGTACTTAGGCTATAGTTGGCCACGGCTGTCAAGCGAACAGGATGCGCGCTACCGCATGGCTCCCCCGCCCGCCCCACAGACGATGAAAGAGCGGATCCTTCAGACCGCCGACAAGCTGTTCTATCTGCAAGGCATTCGCGCCATCGGCGTCGACACCATCGCGGCCGAGATCGGCATCAGTAAGCGCACGCTCTACAACCACTTCCCGTCCAAGGACGCGCTGATCGCGGCTTATCTCGAGCGCCGCTTCGTTCACGCCCGCCCTTCCGACAAGCCGCCGGCCGAGCAGATTCTCGCCACCTTCGATTCGCTGGAGCGGCGATTTGCGGCGAAGGATTTCCGCGGCTGCCCGTTCGTGAATGCGGTCGCCGAGCTCGGGCCCTCCGACCGCGCCGTGAAGAAGATCGCAATCGCCTTCAAGGAAAGCCGCCGCCTCTGGTTTCGAGACCGCCTGACCGAGCTCGGCGTTGCCGATGCGGAGGCGCTCGCAACGCAGCTCGTGCTCTTGGTCGACGGCTCCATCGCACAGGACCTCGTGCGCGACGATCCGGCGATGGCGCGCGCGGCGAAAGAAGCGGCGACGGTGTTGTTGCGGAACGCGGGGGTGGATGTGGGCGGCGACGGTGCGGTGAAGCACGTGAAGGGGCACAAACGCACGCCACAATAACCACTGTCGTCCCGGACAAGCGCAGCGAAGCGGAGTGCAGATCCGGGACCCATACCCACAGGGAGATGTTTGGCGAAGACTCGTGGTTGGCAGCTCGCGCAATAACCCTACCCTGGGGTTATGGGTCCCCGCGTTCGGACGACAGTTGCGGGTGGAGCTGCAGCACCCGTCCCACTAATCAACCCTGCCAATATGCTCCTGTTTTGCCCGACGGGTCAAATGCCGCTACCTCCAGCGCAAGCCGTCTTGCCACCCACGCAAGTCCTTGATCCGGCTAGCGCCGGCTACTGTGCATGGGGTTGTTTTCGCACTTTTGTTTTTGACGGTGTCGTCCCGGACAAGCGCAGCGCAGAGGGAGAAGTTTGACGAAGACTCGGAGTTACCAGCTCGTCTTATAATTTCTGCTTGGAGTTATGGGTCCCCGCTTTCGCGGGGACGACAGCGGAATATGAGGCGCTTACCGATCAGCCTCACGCCGCCTGCGACACCACGCGATTGCGGCCGTCGTGCTTGGCCCGATAGAGCGCGGTGTCGGCGCGCTTGAGGACGTCGGCGACCGCCTCGCCCTTCTGCTCCAGCGTGGTGAGGCCGATCGAGATCGTGACCTCGATGCGCTTCGCCCCTTTGTGGATCGCGAACGGCTCGCCCGCGATCGAGCGGCGCAGGCGCTCGGCGACCATGCCGGCGACGTGGAGATCGGTCTCCGGCATCACGATGACGAACTCCTCGCCGCCGTAGCGGCAGGCGAGATCAATGCCGCGGATCGACTTGCGCACGCGCACCGCAAATTCGCGCAAGACGTCGTCGCCGGCATCGTGGCCGTAATTGTCGTTGATCGACTTGAAGTAGTCGATGTCGAGGATCATGAGCGCCAGCGGCTTGCCGCGGGTCGCGGCCTGCTCGGCGAGCGTTGCCAGATGGCTCTCCATGTAGCGGCGATTGTGCAGGCCCGTGAGCGCGTCGGTGATCGCCATCTCGATCGAGTTCTGCACGTTGTCGCGCAAATGATCGGTGTAGCGGCGGCGGCGGATCTGGGTGCGGGCGCGCGCCAGCAGCTCGGTCTTGTCGATCGGGCGCAGCAGGTAGTCGTTGACGCCGATCTCGAGGCCGCGGAGCAGCCGCGTCGAATTCTCGGGGTCGGCGATCGCCAGGATCGGCACATGGCGCGTGCGCTCCAGCGAGCGCGCTTGGCTGCATAGGCGCAGGCCGTCGAAATTGTTGAGGTCGAGCGAGACGATCAGGAGGTCGTAATTGCCCTCGGCGGCATGGAACAGCGCCTCCGTCGGGTTCGGCTCGACGTCGATGGTGTGCTCGGCGGCGAGGATCGTCGCCAGCCGCTGATAGGAGGACTCGCGGTCGTCGACCAGGAGGATGCGGCCGCCCTTGCCGGTGTCGGCCACCGCGCTGCGCTCGGGCGCCTGCATGCCGATCTCGAGCGAGGTGATGGCGCGCATGCGCAGCTCATCGGTCATCATCTTCAGCCGCGTCAGCGAGCGCACGCGCGCGATCAGCACGACGTCGGAGACGGGCTTGGTGAGGAAATCGTCGGCGCCAGCCTCGAGCCCGCGGTTGCGATCAGATGGGCTATCGAGCGCGGTGACCATCACGACGGGAATGTGGTGCGTGGCCGGATCTGACTTCAGGCGGCGGCAGACTTCAAAGCCGTCCATGTCGGGCATCATCACGTCGAGCAGGATGATGTCGCACTCGGAGCGGCGAGCCATCGCCAGCGCCTCGGTGCCGTTCGAGGCGGTCATCACGTCGAAATATTCGGCGGACAGGCGGGCCTCTAGCAGTTTGACGTTGGCAGGAACGTCATCGACGACGAGGATACGCGCGGACACTTTGCACTCACTTCCTATCCGATAAAACGCCGGACCGTCTCTATGAATTTGCCGACCGAGATCGGCTTGGACAAATAAGCCTCGCAGCCGCCCTCGCGGATGCGTTCTTCGTCGCCCTTCATCGCGAACGCCGTGACCGCGACGACGGGAATGGCGCGCAGCTCCGGATCGTCCTTGATCCAGCGCGTCACCTCAAGGCCGGAGACCTGCGGCAACTGGATATCCATCAGCACGAGGTCGGGCCGCATCTTGCGCACCAGATCGAGCGCCTCGTAACCGTTGCTGGTGCCCGAAGTCTGGTAGCCATGTGCTTCCAACAGGTCGCGGAAGAGCTTCATGTTGAGCTCGTTGTCTTCCACGATCAGGACGGTCTTAGCCATCCCGCCCTCCTGATTGGCACGAAGCCGGATACATGTGACGCCTCAGGCGCCGCTCGCCGGCGCTTCGAAAACTGGATTCAAACTAGCCTCAGATTCGCTCTAGTTTCGTTAAACCCGAGGGGCCACTTTCTGCGATGTGGTTTCCAGTTGCTTGCCCCGGGATCGCAAGACTCAAGGCGGAGACTCGGGCATGATGCAAAGTAGACACCGAAAGTTAACGGAAAGGCAAACCGGGCCCGTGAAAAAGCCTGTTCACAACCCTCGCGAAGTCGCTGAAATCGTTGCGATTCAGGCGCTGTCCTTCGTCGCAAGCGAGCCGGAGCGGCTGGGCCTGTTCCTGGCCGAGACAGGTGTCGGCCCGGAGACCCTGCGGAACGCCGCCTCGGACCCGAATTTCCTCCTCAACGTGCTCGATTTCGTGCTGCGCGATGACGCCACCGTGAAGGCCTTCGCGGAGGCCTCGGAGCTGCATCCGACCAACGTTGCCGCAGCGCGGCAGGTCCTCGGCGATGCGCTGGGCGATCCCAATTGGGAGCGCGACGTGCCGTGAGCGCCCCCGTCCCGGCCGGGCCCCGCTGCTTCTGCCGGGACTGTCTGGCCGATCTGGATGTGGGCGTTCGCCGCTGCTCGGCCTGTGGTTCCCCTCGCCTCGTCCGCCACCGGGCGCTGGCGAGCCTGACCATCGCCCATATCGACTGCGACGCCTTCTACGCGACGGTCGAGAAGCGCGACAATCCTGACATCGCCGACAAGCCCGTCATCATCGGCGGCGGAAAACGCGGCGTGGTGTCGGCCGCCTGCTACATCGCGCGCACCTATGGCGTGCGCTCGGCGATGCCGATGTTCAAGGCACTCGAGGCCTGCCCGCATGCGACCGTGATCCCGCCCGACATGGCGAAATACGTCCGCGTCGGCCGCGAGGTCCGCCAGGCCATGCAGGCCCTGACGCCGCTGGTCGAGCCGCTCTCGATCGACGAGGCCTTTCTAGATCTGTCGGGCACCGAACGGGTGCACGGCATGATCCCCGCCAAGGTGCTGGCGCGCTTTGCCCGCGAGGTCGAGCGCGACATCGGCATCACCGTCTCGGTCGGCCTGTCCTGCAACAAGTTTCTGGCCAAGATCGCCTCCGACCTCGACAAGCCACGCGGCTTTGCCGCGCTCGACCAGGAGGAGGCACGCGAGATGCTCGCTTCGAGGCCGGTCGGCTTCATCTTCGGCGTAGGCCCCGCGACGCAGGAGCGCCTCGTGCAGCGTGGCTTCCGCATCATCGCCGACCTGCAGAAGGCCGACGAGATCGAGATGATGCGGCAGTTTCCGAGCGACGGCCGCAGGCTGTGGCGGCTCGCCCGCGGCATCGACGACCGCCGCGTCGAGGCTGATCGCGGCGCCAAGACCATTTCCAGCGAGACCACCTTCGAGACCGACATCCGCGACTTCGCGACGCTGGAGAAGATCCTGTGGCGGCTGTGCGAGAAGACGTCGTCGCGGCTGAAGAGCAGCGAGCTCGCCGGCTCGACCGTGACGCTGAAGCTGAAGACCGCCGATTTCCGCCAGCGCACCCGTTCGCAGTCGATCGCCGCGCCGACGCAGCTCGCCGCAAAGATTTTTTCGATCTGCCGCGAGATGCTGGCCACGGAGATCGACGGCACCGCCTTCCGCCTGATGGGCGCCGGCGTCAGCGCCCTGCGCGAAGGCTCCCCTGCCGACGACACCGACATGCTCGACCGGCGTGCCGCCCACGCCGAGCGCGCCGTTGACAGCCTGCGCAAGAAGTTCGGCAGCGCCGCCGTGATCCGCGGCATTGCCTATGACGGGCCGGAGAAGGCGCAGGAGTGATCGAGGCCTGCCCGGCTCAGTCGCGTTCGAAGATCCGTGCACCCGGATAAGCGCGCCTGGCATACTGAACGACCAACTGCCGATCCTGAGTTTCCAGGAACGGAGTTCGGATCTGACAAGACCCGACGATGAGGTGCCACAGGCCGTTGAGCTTTCGAATGACGACGTTCATTTGAGCTTCCTCGCAGTGACCCGAGTAGACTCAAATTGTAAGAATCCCCCGCCGTCGCTCAATTGTACCAGCGTAAGATCGGCGTATGAGAAGGATTGGAGGAGATATACGAAGGTATGTTGGTTGAGATTTCAACAGCCGCTGGCGCCAAGGGCTGCGCGGGGGCTCAAATGATCTTGGCGGCTCGGGGGCTGGCACCGTGACAGGCGAACGCGATCTCGACGCGCTGCTGCGTAACATGAAGCCGGAGATCCTGGACGGCATCTTCGTGTTTTGCGCGCTTGCGCCGGGCACGAGCATTCCAGCCACCATCAGCCCGATGCTGACGTTCCGCGAACGCGAAGGAACGACGCTGGTGCTCCTGCACGAGGAGGCCGAACGTGCCGGACTACGTCATGAATTTCGCTCGCGCCTGATCAGCTTGACGGTTCACTCCGCGCTGGATGCGGTAGGCTTTCTGGCGGCGATCACGGCGCGCCTCGCCGAAGCCGGCATCAGCGTGAACGCTGTGTCGGCCTTTCACCACGACCATCTCTTTGTGCCTGTCGACCAGGCCGATGAAGCGATGGCCGTTCTACTGGAGATGTCCGGCGCGTAGCCCGGATGAAGCGCAGCGCAATCCGGGACAGTATATCCCCAGCGACCGGTTTCCCGGATTACGCTTCGCTCCATCCGGGCTACGATATCGTTCCGTCCACGCCTCAATCCGCAACCGCCACGGCCTCGATCTCGATCAGCCATTCCGGCGCAGCGAGCGCGGAGACGCCGACGAGGGTCGAAGCCGGCGGCTCCATGCCCTCGAAGAAGGCCGAGCGGGCCTTGCCGATGATCGGGCGCAGCTCCGGCTTGTAGTTCACGACGAAGGTCGTGATCTTGACGATGTTGGAATAGCTCGCGCCGGCCGCCTTCAGCGCCAGCCCGAGATTCTGCATCACCTGCGTGGTCTGCGCGGCGATATCGCCCTCGCCGACAATCCGTCCCTCTTCGTCGGTCGAGACCTGGCCGGAAATGTAGATGGTGCGCGCGCCGGTGGCGGTGACGACGTGGGAATAAGCGGGATTGTGATGCAGGCCGCTGGGGCGGAGATGATCGAGCTTGGGCATGGAGGGGCTCCCGGAGTTTGTGGTTGGGAGAGAGCGTAGCTGGAGAGTGTGAAGAGAGCTAGTCTGTCACTGCGAGGAGCAAAGCGGCGAAGAGAGATCTCGTAGGGTGGGCAAAGGCGCACAGCGCCGTGCCCACGATCCTGCAGCTCGCCTGGGAAGTGGTGGGCACGCTACGCTTTGCCCACCCTACGGCAGTGCTCGCGCGGAGGGATCCGCCCTCAATTACAGGGCTTGCTGTCCTTCGCGTCGAACTTGCCCATCGCGCCGGAGATGACGAAATCGTTGTAGTCGAGCACGAGCTGGCGCGAGACGCCGTTCTCGTAGAGCTCGAACGCCATCGCGTAGATCGGGGTCTGCTCGCCTTCCTTCTGTTGGGCCTCGCGGTCGAAATAGCTGACGGTGACCGGCCAGCGCTTCAGCGACTTCATGTGCTCGTCCGACGTCGACGGATCGGACGAGGTGGCGCGGTCGACGGCGATCGGCTGGCCGATCACGGTCAGCGTGTTGTAGACCTTCTGGCCGTCGTCGGAGCCGTCATAGACCGAGAGCTCGAGCAGCGACTTGCCGTCCTTGGCGGCGGCAATGATGCGCTGGATCTGCTCGGTCGGGAACACGATCTTGCCGTCGAGCGTGAAACTCTTCGGCGCCGGCAGCTTCAGCTTGACGTTGATGTGGTCGCCGTCGCGCTCGGCCGAACCGTCGACCCGGCCGGCGTCGGCCTCGTTCATCCGCGTCTCGATCTTGAAGCGGTAGCTTTTTCCCGCGGCGTCCTCCCAGGAATTGGAGCGGAGGTCGCTGAGCGTGACCTTGCCCTCGCCGCTGTCGAGCTCGGAGACCTGGCGGAATTCGGAAGTGTAGCCCTCGCAGGAGCTGCCGCTGAAATTGTAGAGGATGCGGCCGCGCGCGCTGTTGACCGAATTGGAGCGCGACTTGACGAGGCGCAGATCATAGAGCGCCTGGTGCGCCAGGAACGGACCGTTGGCGGCAAGCGCCCCGCCGCCGGGGCCGAAAGCGGCCACCGCAAGCGCCATCACACCGAGCGAAGTCCGGAAAAGGTGCACCATGTCTGTTCCCTGAGGAAAGCGCAGATTCGTCATTTTAATGACCGTTCCATTGCGTCGCAACTGAGGCCGTTTCACGTAAAGTTGCGGCCCCCGCATTGAACTTGCTGGCCTGCCTCAACAAAATGCAGTCCCCTTCGGTTGCTTGCATGTGGCGGCTCGATGGGCGAAACAGGGCGCGCCCGGTCGCCTGCGGCGCCGGGGCGAATGATTTTGGACAACGAGGTCGGACATGGCGGGCACGGTCGAGCAGAAACTGGCGGAACAGGGCATCAAGCTGCACGAGGCCCCCACCCCCGTCGCCAATTACGTGCCCTTCGTGCGGACCGGCAACTTGCTGTTCGTCTCCGGCCAGGTCTGCTTCGACCCCGCCGGCAAGCTGATCGCCAAGGGCAAGCTCGGCGCCGGCGTCTCCATCGAGGACGGGGCGGCGGCCGCGCGCGGCTGCGCGGTCAACCTGCTGGCCCAGGTCAAGGCGGCGCTCGGCGACCTCGACAAGGTCGTGCGCGTGGTGCGCCTCGGCGGCTTCATCAACTCGGCGCCGGACTTCCTGGATGGGCCGAAGGTGCTCAACGGCGCCTCCGACCTGATGGTCGCCGCCTTCGGTGACAAGGGCCGCCACGCCCGCACCACCGTCGGCGTCGCCTCGCTGCCCGCAGACGCGGCGGTCGAGGTCGAAGGCGTGTTCGAGGTCGCCTGACGCGCATGCGCGCTCCGGATTGGCTGACAGCCCGGCCGGTCGCCCATCGCGGCCTGCACGACATTTCCCGCGGCATCGTCGAGAACATGCCGGGCGCGGTGCAGGCTGCGATCGCTGGCAATTTCTCGATCGAGGTCGATATCCAGCTCTCCGCCGACGGCGAGGCCATGGTGCACCATGACCACGCGCTCGGCCGCCTCACCGAGGCCACCGGCGAGGTGATCGGGAGGACCGCGGCCGAGCTGAAGGCCGTCAGGTTCAAGGACACCGACGAGCGGATGATGTCGCTCTCGGACCTCTGCGCCATGGTCGCCGGCCGCGTACCGCTGGTGATCGAGGTGAAGAGCCGTTTCGGCGGCGACCGCAAGCTGGTGAAGCGGATGGCCGAGGTGCTGGCATCCTATGACGGCCCCGCGGTCGGCATGTCCTTCGACCCCGACCAGGTGCTGGCGCTGCGCGAGCTCTTGCCCGCCCGCCCGCGTGGCATCGTCGCGCAGCGGAGCTACGAGGACGAATACTGGGCCTACCTGACCCAGGCGCAGCGCGACAGCATGCTGTACCTGCGCCACGGTTTCCAGACCCAGCCGCATTTCGTCGCCTTCAAGGTCGACCACCTGCCGGCCCCCGCCCCCTGGATTGCCCGCAATTTGTTCGGCTGCGCCCTGCTGGGCTGGACCGTGCGCACGCCGGAGCAGCGGACGCGGGTCGGGCAATACGCGGATCAGATGATTTTTGAGGGGTTCGTGCCGTAGCCTCTGGCGTCGTCCTGGCGAAAGCCAGGACGACTCGTGGATAGAGTTACGCACTCCAGTTCCCGCCCCCTTGAAGTCACTGCTGCAATGCACGATCTTGGGCGCAATGGCATCATCCGACATTACGCTCGAGGCCGTACCGTCCATTGGCGAAGTCTCGCCCGGGGATTGGGACGCTTGTGCCAATCCCGGCGGCCGCTGCACTGGGGCTGGAAACGGAACCTCATCCGCCTTTCCAGGCGATTCCCTCGGCCTCTCAAGACCCGCCTATAACCCGTTCGTCTCGCACGCATTTCTATCCGCGGTCGAGAAATCGGGTTCGGCAACGATCCGTACCGGCTGGGGCCCTCGGCATCTCGTGGCCAAGCTCGACGGCCGCGTCGCCGGCGTCGTGCCCTGCTATCTGAAATCGCATTCTCAGGGCGAATACGTCTTCGACCGCGGCTGGGCGGATGCATATGAGCGCGCCGGCGGACGCTACTATCCGAAGCTTCAGGTCTCGGTTCCCTTCACCCCCGCGACGGGACCGCGGCTGCTGGTCCGCGACGGCGTCGACCGCGAGCGGATCAGGGAGGCACTGGCGAGCGGGCTGGTGGCGCTCTGCGGCGTCAGCAAAGCCTCGTCCCTTCACGTCACCTTCGCGCGCGAGGACGAATGGAAGCTGCTCGCTGGGCACGGCTTCCTCCAGCGCACCGACCAGCAGTTCCACTGGCACAACCAGGGTTTTGCCAACTTCGACGACTTCCTGGCAACGATGAACGCGCGCCATCGCAAGTCGATCAAGCGCGAGCGGCGCGACGCGCTGGCGGCCGGGATCACGATCCATTGGCTCACCGGAAAAGACATCACCGAGGATGCCTGGGACGCCTTCTTCGAATTCTACATGGAGACCGGTTCGCGCAAATGGGGCCGGCCGTATCTCACACGCGAGTTCTTCTCATTGATCGGCGAGACCATGAGCGAGGACGTGCTGCTGGTGATGGCCCGCCGCAACGGCCGCTGGATCGCGGGCGCGATCAACTTCATCGGCTCGGACACGCTGTTCGGCCGCAACTGGGGCGCGGTCGAGCATCACCCGTTCCTGCATTTCGAGGTCTGCTACTATCAAGCGATCGATTTCGCCATCAAACATGGCCTCAGGAATGTCGAAGCCGGCGCGCAGGGCGAGCACAAGATCGCGCGCGGCTATCTGCCGAAGACGACCCACTCCGCCCATTTCATCGCCGATCCCGGCCTGCGCCGCGCCATCGATGACTACCTCAAGCGCGAGCGCGCCTATGTCGCCGAGGCCGGGCGCGAGCTTGCCGAGCTCGGCCCGTTCCGCAAAGGCATCGACGAGGCGCCTTGACGCCTTGCCGTGGCTGGTGACAGTAAGCGGAAAATTCCAAGGGTGAAATTCTCGGGAGCCCCCGCCATGACCGCCTACGACACCAACAACATCTTCGCAAAGATCCTGCGCGGCGAGTTTCCCTGCCACAAGGTCTATGAAGACGAGCACGTGTTTGCCTTCCTTGACATCATGCCGCGCGTGCCCGGCCACACGCTGGTGATCCCGAAGGCCCCTGCCCGCAACATTCTCGACATCAAGCCCGACGACTACGCCCATGTCGCGCGCGGCGCGCACAAGATCGCAGCGGCCGCGATGAAGGCGTTCAACGCCGACGGCATCACCGTGCAGCAATTCAACGAGCCCGCCGGCGGTCAGGTGGTGTTTCACCTGCACATGCACGTGATGCCGCGCCACGACGGCGTCGCCATGCTGCCGCCCGCGAGCCGCAAGGAAGACGTCAAGGTGCTGGAAGAGAACGCGACCAAATTGATCGCGGCGTTGAAGGCGGGCTGAGATCCGTAGCCCGGATGGAGCGAAGCGCAATCCGGGACAGCTCCCGCATTCCGCTCCGCTTCATGCGGGCTACGATCTCTCCTCCTCGTCATTGCGAGCGCAGTGAAGCAATCCAGACTCTTTCAGCGGATGCAGTCTGGATTGCTTCGTCGCAAGGCCTCCTCGCAATGACGGAGGAGAGACCTCACTCCGTCTCGAAATCACCCTTCTGTGGCGCCGCCAGTGGCGTGAACTCGCAGCGGTCGGGCTTGATGTCGATCAGCGGCGTGTTGTCGATGCAATCGAGGCCGCGCACCAGAATGGCATTGCCCTCGATCCCGACCAGCTTCACGATCGAGGTGCCGATCGGATTGGGACGCACCGGCGAGCGCAGCGAAAAGGTGCCGCGGGTCTTCTCGTTGTTCTTCGGGCTCTGCAGGATGATGTCGCGGCGCGACCTGTCGAGCCAGTAGAGCACTTCGAGATTGCTGTAGAAATCGACGCCCTTGATGGCCGGCACGAACGGCTCGAAGATCTCGAGCCGGCAGATCGGACCGTCCTGGCGCCCCTGCCGCGGCGTCTCCAGCCGCGAGGTCCAGGGCGTGCGGATGCGGCCGATGAAGACGAGGCCGGCATCCACGATGGATGGCAGCTCGATGGCGACCTCGCCCTCGCGGAGTTCGTTTTCGCGAACCATAATTCCTGTTCCTTAAGCCTGTTCGCCGGTGGTTTTAGCCCAACCACCACTTGCCGGCCAGCATGAAGACTTCGCCGGTGACAACGCCCGCAAAGATCGAACGGCGGGTCAGGAGGAAAACGATCAGGCCGGCACCGACCGCGCCGTAGCGCAGAACATCAGGCACGCTGGCCAACGCCCCGGGCGGCTCGACAACGATCTGGGCGATCACGCCGGCCAGGATCGCGGTCGCGACCGCTCTCACCCAGACCAGCAGCTCGGAGCCCTCGTCGATGCCTCCGCCGAACCACAGGCCCAGCATGCGCCAGATCTGGTTGGGAACGACGCCGGCGACGAACAGCACAACAAGCGCATGCCAGTCGCCGATCGCTTGCGCAAAGCTCATGCGCGCACCTCCCGCCACCAATGCACGCCATAGGCGATGGTACCGGCCGCCACGCCGCTCACGAGGATGTCGAGGCCGGAGTTCATCTTAGCCGCCAGAGGATAGAGCAATATCCCGAGCGTCAGCGCCACGACATCGGCAACCTCGCGGCTGTTGCGCGCGGTCGAGAACAGGAACGACAGCGGCGTCAGCAGCAGGATCGCCGCGCCAAGCGTCTGCGTCAGGTTGGCGGCGAGGAAATAGCCGACCGTGTTGGCGACGAGGCACACCGAGACCAGGCCACAGCCGAGCCCGTGGACAAAGGCAATGCGCCGCTCGCGCGGCACCAGCGGCAGGAAGCGGTGGCATTCGACCCACAGCGTCACCGCGGTCAGATGCGCGGCGAAGACCAGCTCACGCCGTTTCGTCGTCGGCGTGCGCATCAGCGGCAGCACCGAGACCACCATCGGAAACAGGCGGATGGCGCTGACGGTCACGGCGATTGCCGACTGGATGATGGTGGCGCCCGAGCCGAGCGTGGTGATCAGGATGATCTGCGCCGGACCTGCCCAGACGAACAACGTCGAGCAGAGCGCCCAGAGCAGGCTGAAATGGGTGTCGTGGGCGAGCGCGCCGATGCCGAGATAGGTCACGAACAGCACGATGGTGAGGATCGTCTGCGTGATCGAGCGCAGCCCCCACGCAAAGGCGCGCCACGGACTTTGCCATTGAGGTGAATCGAGCGGGGGAAGCGCCACGGGAGGGTTGGCCGGGGTTACGGAATCGTGGCTGCATAACGGGCAATGCGGCGGCCCGCGTCAAGGAAGCGCGCGGCGGGGCTGGCATGCGTGGAGAGACAGAAGCCCCTAACCGCTCACGCCCCGGTTCTTCAGCACGAAGCAGGCGCCGCCGGCCTTGCGGATCTTATTGCACAGATCGTCCGCCTCGTTGCGCGTGTCCGCGCCGATGCGCACCTGGTAGAACGCGCGCGTGCCGCGGCTGCGCATCACCGAGCTCAGCAGGCTCGGATCGCGCTCGCCGATCACCGCGCTCAGATGCGTGACCGCGCGGGAATACATCGCCAGCGCCTTGTTGCGGTCAAAGCCGGCGGCGAGCTGCACGCCCCAGATCTTCGCGGCGGCAAGCTCGACATGCTGCTCGAGCTCGGCGACGAACGGATTTGGCGCACGCTTCAACAGCGCCATGAGATCGCGGCAGCTCGTCGGTGGCGAACTCGGCGGCCCCTTGCCGGTGCTGCCCGCCTTGGCCCAGGCGTCAACGCTCGTGCCCGTGATGGCGTAGACATAGTTGCGGGTCTGCTCCGGCATCGGGCCGGTGCCGGCGAGCCATTCCTGTACGCGGCGCGGTCCGGCGTTGTAGGCGGCTGCGGCAAGGCCGAGATTGCCGAACTGGTTGCGCAGCTCGTTCAGGAATTCGGCCGACTTCGGCAATGCCTGAACCGGGTTGAAAGGATTGAGCAACCCGCGCTCGCTCGCGGTGCCCGGCATGAACTGCGCGATGCCCTGCGCATGCTCGCCGCTGCGCGTCATGGGGCCCACCGCATCGGCCTGGAAGCGGCTTTCCTGCCAGATCACGCGGGCGAAGAATTCCAGCGGCAGATTGGCATCGCGCGCGGCCGCCTCGACGATCAGGCAGATCGATTCCCGCGTGTCGCTCTCCCGCGCATTCGCCGGCTTTGGCGGCGGCATTGCGAGCTCCTCGACGCTGGGGACGGCGATATCGGTTTTCGCGGGCGAGCTGTCCCATGCTGCGGCCTGCGTCGCCGACGCGACCAGTGCGACAACGACAAGTGCTGCAATTCGCGCCAACACTGCCCAAGCATCGCTGTGGCGCGGGCCGGTGCGGCATGCGACAAGTTGTTCTGCCATGTGGCATCGTGCCATGGTTCGACGAGTTGCCAATATATGCTGACTGACCTGCTTCTCCCAATGCGTTCCCCTGCCAGACGGATCCGCGCGATCCTGGCCCTCGCCGCCCTCGTCCTGTCCACTGCTCCGGCCCTGGCACAGGTCAGCTGGCGGATGACCACGGAATACCCCAAAAACAACATTTCCGGCATCGGCCTCACCACTTTCGCCGATCGCGTCGCTGCGCGCACAAACGGTTTCGTGACCGTGACGAGCGCCTTCGACAACGAGCTCAAGATCAATTCGGGCGAGATGCCGCGGGCGGCGCTGGACGGCCGCATCGCCGGCGGCGATGCCTTTGCGGGCGCACTGTCCGGCCTCGATCCGGTGCTCGGCCTCTCCACACTGCCCTTCCTGGTGCAATCAGTCGACGTCGCGCGCGCCACCAATGCGCGGGCGCGCACGCTCTACGAGAAGGCGTTCGCCGCCCGCGGTCTGAAGCTGCTCTATGTAACGATCTGGCCGGCGACGGGCCTCTGGTCCGATCATGCGCTCGCAGGCGCCGACGATCTGCCGAAACTGAACCTGCGCGCCTACGACGCCAATTCCAGTGCAGTGATGCGCACCGCCGGAGCCAATGCGCAGTTCCTGCCGATGGACAAGGCGCTCGCCGGCCTGAAGGAGCACCAGTTGAACGCGTTCCTCACCTCCGGCGATGGCGGTGCGGGACGCAAGCTCTGGGACTTCCTGCCGCATTTCACGGCCATCAATTATGCGATGCCGATCTCGATCGCCTTCGTCCGCAGCGAGACGTTCGCGGAGCTGTCCGAGCCGATGCAGCGCGAGGTGATGGCGGCCGCGGCCGAGACCGAGCAGAGCCAGTTCGCGCTGCTCGCCCATCGCACCGCGGAGAATTACGCACGCATGCGCGACAACGGCGTCATCATCGCCGAGCCCGCGCCGCAATCTCTCATCGGAGCGCTCCGCAACGCCGCCACCAGCACGATCGCCGCCTGGGAGGCCCAGGCCGGCCCGGACGCCGCCGCGATCGCCGCATGGGCCCGGCGGCAATGACGCGGGCGGGCCTTGACTTGACGTCTGATCCGACTAGCAACGGGCGGCAGTCTCAACGCGGGTTCCACCCTGATGGCCACAATCTATTTTGACCTCGACGGCACGCTGACCAACCCGAAGCCCGGGATCACCCGCTCGATCCAGTACGCGCTGGAGCGGCTGAACCTGGCGGTGCCGAGCGAGGACGAGCTGACCTGGTGCATCGGGCCGCCGCTGCTTGCCAGCCTGAAGAAGCTCACGGGAAGCGAGGAGCTCGCCGACCGGGCGCTGCTGCTCTATCGCGAACGCTTTTCCGATATCGGCCTGTTCGAGAACGAAGCCTATGCCGGCATCGTGGACACGCTGACAACGCTCGCCGCGACGACGCCGCGCATGTTCGTGGCCACCAGCAAGCCCGCGGTCTATGCCACCCGCATCGTCGATCATTTCGGCCTGAAACCGTATTTCGAGCGCGTGTTCGGCTCCGAGCTCGACGGCACCCGCGTCGACAAGCGCGACCTGCTGCGCTACGCGCTCGACGAGGCCAAGGTCGATCCCGCCAGCGCCATCATGATCGGCGACCGCAGCCATGACGTGGTCGGCGCCCGCACCAACGGCATGACCGCGATCGGCGTGCTCTACGGCTATGGCAGCGAGGCCGAGCTGCGGGACGCCGGCGCGCATCGCATCTGCGCCGCGCATCCGGAGCTGCTCGGCCATTGCGTCGCGTAACGTAAGCCCGTCTTCCCGCGATTGCAGCGATCAGCTCGCTGCTGCAGCGATGTCCGTGGGGTCGATCGTGTCCACCGGCAGCGCGAACTGCTCGACGCGCTGGTATCGCTTCTTGTTCAGCAGCAGTCGCGTCACGTCGGGCCGCGAATAGTGGCCGGCGGGATCGGCCGCATTCTTGGCGATGCCGATGGCGCCGAGGTCGATCTCGGCAATCAACAGTCCCTCCTGGTCCTGCGCGAGCTTGTCGCCGATCTGGCTGCCGTCGGGGCCGTAGATCGCGGCAAAGCCGCCGCCAGCATGCAGCAGCGCGTGCTTGTCCGGCCGGTCGCAGAGCTCGTCGATCATCGCCTGCGACACCGTCGCGCACGGCGCCAGCACGAAGCATGAGCCCTCCACCGCATAGACGCGCGAGGCAGCGTTGTTGACCTCGGCGCCGAGCGCTGGCGCAAAGGGATCGTAGAGCGAAAAGCTCGGCCAGGCCGCGACATGCACCTGCTCGTTCTGGGCGTACATCGCGTATTTCGATAGCGGCTGGAGATGCTCCCAGCAGCACAGCGCACCGAGACGGCCGATGTCGGCCCTCGCATGGACGGCGAGGTCGCTGCCGTCGCCCTCGCCATAGACGGTGCGCTCAGCATGGGTCGGGCGCAGCTTGCGGCGTTTTGCAATTGTCTCGCCCTCGGGGCCAATCAGCCATTGGGCCAGATAAAGGCTGCCGCCGTCGCGCTCAGAGAGGCCGATCACCGCCGTCAGCTTCGCCTTGCGCACGGCATCGCGCAGGCGCTCGGCCTGTGGGCTGTCGTAGGACAGCGAATTGTCGAAATAGCGCTGCACGAAGCCGCGGCCGATCGTCCAGGCCGGCGAGTCCATCCAGATGTGCCAGGGGTAGCCGGGAATGAAGGCTTCCGGAAAGGCAATCAGCTTGGCACCCCTCTCGGCCGCCTCCCTGATGAGCGCGATCGATTTGTCGATCGAGGCGTCGAGATCGAGCCAGGCGGGCGCTGCCTGCACCACCGCCACCTTGTATCTGGGATGTTCGATGCCCATTGCCGCCTCCATTGCCGGTTGATCGCAGACCTCGTCCGATGCAGTCTATTTGACCAAGCCGGGCAGCCGGCGCTCGACCATGGCGGCACAAAAACTCGACCGGACGGGATCGCCGCCCGGTCCGGGATTTGCCTCTGGTCAGGCTGGATCTGCACCAATTTGCGATTTTGCACGATGTGAAAGGGAGGCTGTCCAAATGCCAATCCAGTTCACGACGGACGGCAGCCCCGGCTACCGGCGGCTCGCCCTGTGGCAGGACATCGTCTGCGACGTCTTCGTCGGGCTCGACTGCAAGTCCGACCTCGGCAGCGCCTTCCACGGCTCGGTGACCCAAGCCCCGCTCGGCAAGGCCGTGTGCTCCGATGTCTGCTCCGACCGCCAGCACGTGTTCCGAACGTCCTCGCGCATCGCGCGCTCGGACCAGGATTTTGTGCTGGTCGCGCTCGGCAATCGCGGCGACGGCGGCGTGATGCAGGACGGCCGCGAGACCGTGATCCATCCCGGCGAGTTCGCGCTCTACGACACCACGCGGCCATACGAGCTGAAATTCAACGACAGTTTTACGCAGACCATCTTCAAGGTACCCCGCGAAATGCTGCAGCGGCGGCTCGGCGGCACCGAGACGCTGACCGCAATCTCCTTCGGCAGCGATGCACCGCTGGAGCGGCTCGCCTACGACTTCATCTTCAGGCTCTGCCAGAGCGCGGACCGGCTCGCGCCGAACAATGCGGCCGCCCTGTCGGAGCAGGCCGTCGATCTCCTGGCGATGGCGCTGAGCGAACGTCTGGGCGCGGCGTCACTGCCGTCCTCGACCCATCGCTCCGCCCTGCTCTACCGGCTGAAGGCGCACATCCGCGCGCACCTCGCCGATCCCGATCTCACGCTGGCGGAGACCGCCGCCGCGCTCGGCATCTCGCCGCGCTATGTGAACGATCTTCTCGCCGACGAGGACACCTCGTTTCAGCGCTACGTCCTCGCCGAGCGTCTCGCCCAGTGCCGGCGCGATCTCGCCTCGCCCCTGCTCGCCCATCGCCACATCAGCGAGATCGCATTCGCCTGGGGTTTTAACGACCTTTCGCATTTCGGCCGCGTCTTCCGCGAGCATTTCGGGATGTCCCCGCGCGATTTCAGACAGAGCCAATTGCGGCACTGAGCCATCTTCGCGAGCCTTCGCCGCAGGCGAAGGCAACGCTCGCCAATTCCAGATTGTCTAGTCACTCCGCGTGCATCAGGCTGGCACGCATGAGGACTCACACGACGATCAGCGGAGCGGAGCTGCTGTTGAGCATGATCGCGATCCGGCTTGCGGTGCTGGTCGTGGTGGGGTGGAGTTTGACTCTGCTGCCGCAGCAGGCTCGCAATAGTGACCTTGCCTGCGCTCCCTCACCCGCAGCAAGGGGCGCGGCAAATCCTCCGGCGAAGATCGTCGGCCCACGCATTGCCGATGCCGCGCTCGATGACATGCTTCGGCACGACTAGCCCGCTCCGCAGCAAGGCCGGTATGTGAGCGCGTCGTAGGACAACGCACCTGCTTGCGCTAGTTTCGGCAACAAGGCCGCACCGGTCAATCAGCGGCCATCCGAGGAGCATGTCGATGGAATACCGACGCTTGGGCCGGTCCGGCCTCATGGTGCCTGCTTTGAGCCTGGGAACGGGCACGTTCGGCGGCGTCGGCCGCCTCGCCGCCTGGGGCACGACGGACGCGACCGAAGCGCGCCGCCTTCTCGATATCTGCCTCGAAGCCGGCGTATCGATGTTCGACACCGCCGACGTCTATTCGCTCGGCGAGTCCGAGCGCGTTCTGGGTGAGGCCATCAAGGGCCGCCGCGACAAGGTGCTGATCTCGACCAAGGCAACCTTCCGCTTCGGCGACGGTCCCAACGACATTGGCTCGTCACGCCAGCACCTGCTCGCGGCCATCGACGGCTCGCTGAGCCGCCTCGGCACCGATTACATCGACCTGTTCCAGCTCCATGGCTTCGACGCCTTCACTCCGCCGGAAGAGGTGCTCTCGACGCTCGACATGCTCGTGCGCGCCGGCAAGATCCGCTATGTCGGCGTCTCGAATTTTTCGGGCTGGCATTTGATGAAGTCGCTCGGCGTGGCCGACAAGCACGGCTTCCCGCGCTACGTTGCCAACCAGACCTACTATTCACTGATCGGTCGCGACTACGAATGGGAGCTGATGCCGCTCGGCCTCGACCAGGGTCTGGGCGCGGTGGTGTGGTCGCCGCTCGGATGGGGACGCCTCACGGGAAAAATCCGGCGTGGCCAGCCGAAGCCCGAGGTCAGCCGCCTGCCCAAGACCGCCGACTTTGGCCCGCCGGTGCCGGACGAGCACGTCTATCGTGTGGTCGGCGCGATCGACGAGGTTGCGAAGGAGACCGGCAAGAGCGTCTCGCAGATCGCGCTGAACTGGCTGCTCCAGCGTCCGACGGTTTCGACGCTGATCATCGGCGCGCGCAACGAGGCGCAGCTGCGCGAGAATCTCGGCGCGGTCGGCTGGACCTTGACCAAGGACCAGGTCGCCAAGCTCGATGCCGCCAGCAAGGTGACGCTGCCCTATCCCTACTGGCACCAGCGCACGACCTTCACCGACCGCAATCCGCCGGCGGTGTGACGAGCGCGCTTGAGCCGCATCAAGCCTGCTTGGGCCTTCTGATCACGCCCCGGCCGATCACGGTGGCGTTCGCCGCGCCGCTCGCCGGGCGCCTGGTCGAGCACTATCCGGCCGGCGCGGCGCAGAGCATGTCCGGGTGCAGGACGGGCAGTGGATGAAGGAGGATTGAGGCTGCGCCCACAACCTGTGCGTGGCTTAACCATCTGGACTAACGAAGTATTGCTCTCGCGCCCTGGTTGCGCTTCATTGCGGCGGGGAATAAGGGGCATTTCATGCGTTCATTTGGAATTGTGGCGCTCAGCGTCATGCTGGGCGGCTGCGCGTCCGTCACGCGCGGCACGACGGAAAATATCAGCATCTCATCGACACCTTCAGGCGTGGAAGCCGTGGTCAGCGGAATGGAGGTTCCGACCACCTGCACGACGCCCTGCTCCGTGGTCGTCAAGCGAAACGCCGACATCTCGATCACCTTCCAGAAGGAAGGTTACGAGCCGCAGGTCGTGCCGCTCAGCCGGGACATCCAGACCGGCGGCGCGGCGGGCTTTGCCGGCAATCTCCTGCTGGGCGGTGTCGTCGGCATGGGCGTCGATGCTGCGACCGGGGCTGCGACCGATCACAAGCCCAATCCGGTCATCGTGACGATGCAGCCGGCAGCCCCTGCCCGCAGCGCGCGACCGCCGGCGAAGAAGCCGCGGCCGCCGGCAGCAGCGGCGCCTCCGCCAGACACCGGCACCTAGACTGTCACGCAAACAAAAGGCCGGCTGTTCAGCCGGCCTTTTCGATTCATGTCGCTCGCGATCAAGCCTTGACCAGCGGGCCCTTGGAGGTCGGCCCCTTCGAGCCGCCGGGGCCGCCCGGCTTGTTGGACTTGCCCGGCGGGCGCTTGCGGGTGCCGGGCAGCTTCTCCTGCTTCGGCGTGACCGGGCCCTCGACGAACTCGAAGCCGATCTTGTCCTTGGTCTCGTCGGCCTCGTCCTTGACGAGAACGACGCGGACGTGGCCGCCGCCTTTCAGCTTGCCGAACAGCACCTCGTCGGCCAGCGGCTTCTTGATGTGCTCCTGAATCACGCGGGCCATGGGACGTGCGCCCATCTGCTCGTCGTAACCATGCTGCACCAGCCAGGCCTTGGCGGGCTCGGACAGCTCGATGGTGACGTCGCGGTCGCCGAGCTGCGCCTCCAGCTGAAGCACGAACTTCTCGACGACGGTGCCGATCACCTCGACGCTGAGATGGCCGAACGAGACGATGGCATCGAGACGGTTGCGGAATTCCGGCGCGAACTGCCGGTTGATGGCCTCGTGGTCGTCGCCTTCCCGCTTCGAGCGCGTGAAGCCGAACGCCTGCTTGGCGAGATCCGAAGCACCCGCATTCGTGGTCATGATCAGGATCACGTTGCGGAAATTGACCTGCTTGCCGTTGTGGTCGGTGAGCCGGCCGTGATCCATGATCTGGAGCAGCACGTTGTAGAGGTCGGGATGCGCCTTCTCGATTTCATCGAGCAGCACCACGCAATGCGGATGCTGGTCGACGCCGTCGGTCAGCAGGCCGCCCTGATCGAAGCCGACATAGCCGGGAGGCGCGCCGATCAGGCGCGATACGGTGTGCCGCTCCATGTATTCGGACATGTCGAAGCGCAACAGCTCGACGCCGAGCGACGCCGCGAGCTGCTTTGCGACCTCGGTCTTGCCGACGCCGGTCGGACCCGAGAACAGGTAGCAGCCGATCGGCTTCTCCGGTTCGCGCAGCCCGGCGCGTGCCAGCTTGATCGAGGCGGCGAGCGACTCGATCGCCTTGTCCTGGCCGAACACGGTGCGCTTCAGCGTCTGCTCGAGATGCTTGAGCACCTCGGCATCGTCCTTCGACACGCTCTTCGGCGGGATCCGCGCCATCGAGGCGATCGTGGTCTCGATCTCCTTGATGCCGATGGTCTTCTTGCGCTTGTTCTCGGCGACCAGCATCTGCGCCGCACCGGACTCGTCGATCACGTCGATCGCCTTGTCGGGCAGTTTGCGGTCGTGGATGTAGCGCGAGGAAAGCTGCACCGCGGCCTCGATCGCCTCATTGGTGTACTTCAGCCGGTGGTAGTCCTCGAAATACGGCTTGAGGCCCTTGAGGATCGCGATGGCGTCCTCAACCGTCGGCTCGTTGATGTCGATCTTCTGGAAGCGCCGCACCAGCGCGCGGTCCTTCTCGAAGTGCTGGCGATATTCCTTGTAGGTGGTCGAACCCATGCAGCGGATCGTGCCCGAGGCAAGCGCCGGCTTGAGCAGGTTCGACGCATCCATTGCGCCACCCGACGTCGCGCCCGCACCGATTACGGTGTGGATCTCGTCGATGAACAGGATCGCGTTGGGATGCGCTTCGAGCTCCTTGAGCACCTGCTTCAGACGCTCTTCGAAATCGCCGCGATAGCGCGTGCCGGCGAGCAGCGTGCCCATGTCCAGCGAGAACACGGTCGCAGCCGCCAGAACTTCCGGCACCTCGCTGTCGACGATGCGCTTGGCGAGGCCTTCGGCGATCGCGGTCTTGCCGACGCCGGCTTCGCCGACGAACAGCGGATTGTTCTTCTGCCGGCGGCACAGCACCTGGATCGCGCGATTGATCTCGGAATTGCGTCCGATCACCGGGTCGATCTTGCCGTCACGCGCCTTCTTGTTGAGGTTGACGCAATAGGTCTCGAGCGCCTCGCCCTTCTTCTTGGCGTCCTCGGTGCCCTTGGTCTCGGTTTCCTCGTCGACGCCGCGCACGGGGCGCGCCTCTGAGACGCCCGGCCGCTTGGCGATGCCGTGGCTGATGTAGTTGACCGCATCGTAGCGCGTCATGTCCTGCTCTTGCAGGAAGTAAGCGGCATGACTCTCGCGTTCGGCGAAGATCGCGATCAGCACGTTGGCGCCGGTCACCTCTTCGCGACCCGACGACTGCACATGGATCACCGCGCGCTGGATCACGCGCTGGAAACCGGCGGTCGGCTTGGCATCGTCGGCGCCATCCGTCACCAGGTTCTCGAATTCGGTCTCAAGATAGTTGACGAGGCTCGTGCGGAGCTTGTCGAGATCGACGCTGCAGGCGCGCATGACGGCGGCTGCATCGGAGTCGTCGATCAGGGAGAGCAGGAGATGCTCGAGCGTCGCGTATTGGTGATGACGCTCGTTTGCGATCGCCAGCGCACGATGCAGGGATTGTTCAAGGCTTTGGGAAAAAGTCGGCATTCGCGTCCTCTATGGCCCCCACCATCATGATCGCCATCGCCCGGTCAGGCAACAACAACCTTTGTCACATATAGTTATACAAGATCGCGGCGAAAGACCGGTTCCGCGACTCTGCAGCTAGCCACCTGGGCTATTTTCAATGCAAAACCCGTTCCGATTTGGGCAGGGCGGCACCGGTGCAGAATTCCTCAAATCCTGCCGGCTGCAGCAGACATCGCGCGCAGGCATCACGCGACAATCACATTGCGACAGACACGAGAGCCGTCCTCAAGACGCGCCGTAAGGTAACTTACCTTACTTCTTTTCCATCACGCATTGCAGCGGATGCTGGTGCTTGCGGGCGAAATCCATCACCTGCGTCACCTTCGTCTCGGCGATCTCGTAGGTGAACACGCCGCACTCCCCGATACCGTGATGGTGAACGTGGAGCATGATCTTGGTCGCCGCCTCGACGTCCTTCTGGAAGAACTTCTCCAGCACGTGGACGACGAATTCCATCGGCGTGTAGTCGTCGTTCAGGATCAATACGCGGTAGAGGTTCGGCCGCTTGGTCTTCGGCTTGACCTTGGTGATGACAGAGGTGTTCGGACCCGTCGGATTGCCGGAACGGTTCTCGTCATTGCTCATCCGGGGAGCGGGAGCGGCGATGGCCGCGGACAGGTCGAGTCTGGACAACAGTTGCGGCATGGCTCAGGCGTTCAAATTCCCCACGGAAGCGTATGACGGTCCGCCGCGGAGCCCCGGCCTTCGGAGCTTCACACGGGCGCGCCGCCTCGTTGGATCGCCGCTTCCAACCGGTCCGGTCCAAGCCGTATCGGTCGTCAACAATATGGGCCCGCCCCCGGCTCGCCGCAAGCGTGCAAAGGTCCGGCCGATGCGGCCGCGACGGTCCCGATTCCCGATCTGGACGATCCTGTCCGAGGTTAATCAATCCGGGCCGATTTGACAAAATCTTCCGCGCCGCCAGGTTAGAACATGTTGATCAGGAACCGGCCGGACAACTGAGCTGTGACGGTTTCGCGCCGGGTCATCTCCGGACTTCTACGGTCCGGTCGCACGGCCGGTTGAATCTCGTGGCGCGAAATCGGGCAAGGAAGAAGCTGCGCGAAACGCGGTCCCCCACGAGCATCATGATCTTCGTGCAGGTGAGCGCCAGGAGCGAACCGATGACGCGCGTACGGCAATATCGCGCGAGAGTGCCGACAATCTCGATCCGAAGCACGTCGAACGGACCGCCGGCGCATCGAGGAAGATCTCCGCCGGTCGAAGCTGCGCGCGGCGCGCTGGGACGATCCGTCGTGACAAACGAAAAGCCCGGCTGTTCAGCCGGGCTTTTGCTTCCAGAATATCCGGGAAAGCTTAGTTGGCGGCCGGGGTGAACTTCGACACGATGGTCTCGACCGGCTTGAACGCCTGCTTGGCGAGGTCGTTGTAAAGGCCGGCGATCTTCTGCGATTCCGCGACGAAGGTCTCGTAGGCGGAACGGGCGAAGTCGGTCTGGGCTTCCATGGCCTTGTCCAGCGACTTCACGCCGGAAAGCTTCTCGACGAAGGACTTGGTGTCTTCAAACGACTTCTTGGTGTAGTCGCCATAGGCGCTGGCGATCGCCTGGAGGCCGTGCTGCACCGAGGTCGCGGAGGCAACGCACTGCTCGAAGTGCTCTTTCCCGTAGTTCTGAAAGTCTTCAACCTTGAACATTTCGGAATCCTTTTCCCTGGCTCTCGTCGGGAAGCCCCGGCTCCCTGACTGTGCCCATAATTAGTGCAACGCACAATAAAGTCAAGAATCTTGTGCGTCGCACAAAAACTAGATGCAAATCGCGGAGATTCCCGGGGTTTCCCGCAAGGGTTCCTTAAGCTTTTGGAAACCGCGGCCCCCTACCCTGATTCCCTGGACGTGTTCAGCTTCTGCAATCGGCCAAAGCCGTTTGAGAACATCACCTTAGCCAGAACAGCGGCTCAGGCCCAACGTTCCCCGCAGCGAACACCCGCGGAGGGACAGCCTGAGCAG
The DNA here is from genome assembly GCF_007830635.1 of Bradyrhizobium huanghuaihaiense. Taxonomy (GTDB): domain Bacteria; phylum Pseudomonadota; class Alphaproteobacteria; order Rhizobiales; family Xanthobacteraceae; genus Bradyrhizobium; species Bradyrhizobium huanghuaihaiense. Next base: position 33,339 of record NZ_VLLA01000003.1, read on the forward strand.
GTAATGATCCCGGGTCGATGGGCACAATTTCGCCTCACGGGCCGGTGATCAAGTCAGAAACGGGGACGGGGTTCCATGCTTCGTAAAAACTTGTCTTCCTCGCCCTTGGTGCGGGTTGGCGTTTTCGGGCTTCTTACGGTCACCACCGCAGTCATCTTCACCACCGATGCTGCCGAGGCGCGGCGCCACCGGCGCCACTACGCGCACCACCGGGTGCAGCGCGACGTATCCGAGAGCTCCAGCCCGAAATTCGCGTCCATCATCGTCGACGGCAATTCCGGCGCGGTGCTTCAGTCGAACAACCCGGACGGAATCCGCCACCCCGCCTCGCTCACCAAGATCATGACGCTCTACCTGCTGTTCGAGCGTCTCGAGTCCGGCAAGATGAAGCTCGACACCGAGATGCCGGTGTCCCAGCATGCCGCCGATCAGGATCCGACCAAGCTGAACCTGCGCGCCGGCCAGACCATCCGCGTCGAGGACGCGATCAAGGGTCTCGTCACCCGCTCCGCCAACGACGCCGCCGTGGTCATCGCGGAAGCGATCGCCGGCGATGAAGACGGCTTCGCCACCATGATGACGCGCAAGGCGCGCTCGCTCGGCATGTCCCGGACGGTCTACCGCAACGCCAACGGCCTTCCCAACGACGAGCAGGTCACGACCGCGCGCGACCAGGCCACGCTCGGCCGCGCCATCCAGGAGCGCTTCCCGCGCTACTATCGCTATTTCGCCACCTCGACGTTCAACTGGCGCGGCCAGTCGATCCGCAACCACAATCACCTGCTCGGCAGCGTGGAAGGCGTCGACGGCATCAAGACCGGCTACACCCGCGCCTCCGGCTTCAACCTCGTGTCCTCGATGCGCCGCGGCAACCGCCATTTGATCGGCGTCGTGCTCGGCGGCCGCAGCGGCGGCTCGCGCGACGCCATCATGCGCAACCTGCTCGCGGAGAACCTCGAGAAGGGCGCGACCACGCACACCGTTGCCGCCGTCACCGAGCGGGGCTCCGACACCTCCACCGACGTTGCCGACGCCTCGGATACTCCCTCGGCCCGGCCCGCTCCGCAGGTCCAGGCCGCGGCCCCTGCTCCCGAGGCCGCCCCGTCGCGTCTCGCTGCGCGCCTGTCGACGCTTGCCGCGGCGACGGCCGCGGTGCCGCCGGCCCCGCCCAAGCCGGAGGCCAGCAAGCCCGAGGTCCGGCCGACTGAATCCAAGATCGAGCCCGCCCCGCTCACCAATGGCGTGATCTCGAGCCAGCCGCTCTCCATCATCCCCGGCTCGTCCGAGCCGATGAAGCCGGTTCGGGTCAAGACCGTCCAGGTCAAGGCCGGCGCCGTCAAGGTCGCCTCCGCCGCCCCGGCTCCGGTCGCACCGCAGGTCACGAGCACGATCACCTCCCGCTCCGACGTCGCGGAAACCTCCGGCGCCGTCGTCGCCCGCGCCGATCTGATCAACAAGCCCGAGCCCCAGAGCCAGCCGGAAGCGCCGAAGGCGGACGTCGCCCGTACCGAGCTGCCGCGCCAGCCGGCCGGCTTCGGCACCGGTAATGGCATCCTCGGCGTGCTGCCGGCGACAACCGCCGCCGCGCCCGCCCCAGCCGCTCCGAAGCTTGCCTCCGCCGATCCGGCGCCGCAGCCGATCCAGATGAGCGCCACCACCAAGCCGGCCGTCCACAGCGGCTGGATCGTCCAGGTCGGCGCGCTCGAGAGCGAGAACGAAGCCCAGCAGCGCATCGACGCCGCGCGCAGTTCGGCCCGCGGGCTGCTCAGCAAGGCCGATCCGTTCACCGAGCCTGTCGTCGCCAAGGACAATCGCAAGCTCTACCGCGCCCGTTTCGCCGGGCTCGAGCGCGACCAGGCCGAAGCCGTCTGCCGCGCCCTGAAGCGCGCCGACATCTCCTGCATCACGGTCCGCAACTGATCGTCTGAACCGCCCCAATCAAAATGCCCGCGCCTTGCGCGGGCATTTTTGTTTCGGCATGCGCCGAGCCTGTTCCGCGACAACCTCTCGTCAACAATTTACGGTTAAATTTTTACTCAAGGGATCGACCACGCCGACAATGGCGGGCATCGGGGCGACGACAGACAGAGCAGCGGAGCTCACGCGGTACGGGCGTTTGTAGCGTGGTTCCGGAGTTAGCCGTTATGCGTGCGAAGCAGAGTATCCTTGGCCTCGTTTACCCGAGCAGCGAGATACGTCGAGCCCCCCTGGTCGGGATGGAGTTTCTTCATCAGGGATTTGTGGGCCCGGCTGATGTCGTCGCGCCCCGCCCCCGGCTGCAAGCCAAGGATCTGATAGGCTTCCTCCGCCGTCATTTTGCCACTCGCCGCCGTGCGGCGCTGCCCCCCTGCCGCATTGCCCTGCGCGTTCTGACGCCAAGCGGGAAACCGGCGGTCCAGATAGCTTTCGAGTAAGGCCACGCTCTCGGCGTCGAACGCCGGGACCATCGCCAAGAGGCCCGCGAGATCGAACTCGTCGAGATCGCGCCCCGCGTGAGGTCCGGCGACGATCCGGCCGCCGAGCTGGCCGGAATCGTGGTCGAGCCGCATGTCGAGGAATTGCGAGCGCACCCGCGAGGCCTGCCCGGACGCGGGCGCAGCGCCGCCGCCAAACAGCCCGCCGATGTTGCCGAAGCCGGCATTCGCCAATGGCGTCCAACCGAGCAGCCCGGCGCCGAAAATTCCGAGCGGAATTGCCACCGCCAGCTCGCCCCGCAAGCCCGTGAACGCCGCGACCGCCAGCGCCACAACACCACCGCCAAACTTGATGGTGCGCGCCAGCACCGCCGGATTGGCGGAACGGAACATCTGAAGCAACAGATAAAGCGTGATAACGGCGACGGCGCCGGCGATCAGGGTCATGGCCGGAATATAGTCGGCCTTGCGCCAAAATGCATGGCGTTCGCCGCCGAAGGCCAGCCTGAGCGCTACTTCATCTGTCCGATCAACATCGCCGCGCCGTTCGTGGTCGTCGCCAGCTTCAGCAGCGCCTCGCGGCCGCCGGCGGCATAGGCGGCAGCCGCACGCAACAGCTCTCGAAGCTGCGCCGCCGCGCCCGGATCGAACCGGCACCAGGCACCGCCGGTCAGACGCGCAATCTCGCGAAAAGCCTTTTCGGCCACGGCATCGTGGCCTTCCTGAAACAGGAAGACGGGCACCTTGAGCATGCCGAGCTCGCCGGCCTTGGCGCAGAGCTCGTCGATCTGCTCCTCCATGGCGTCGCCGACGAAGACGACGGCGCGCACGCCGGATGCGACTGCCTCGCGCCGTGCCTCGCTCAACACCTTGCCGATCTGGGTGTCGCCGCCGCGGCAATCGATCTTGCTCATCAGCGTGGCCAGCTTGGCGCTGTCGGAGATCCACCCTGAGGCGCGGCACTCGTTGAAGCCGCGATAGTAGACCAGGCGGATGTCGAGACTGCCGAGCGCCGCGGTTTCGCGAAACATGTCGGCCTGGAGCGCGCAGGCCATGTCCCAGGTCGGCTGCCGGCTCATCGTCGCATCCAGCGCAAAGATCAGCCGCCCCTTTGCACCGGGCGCATGAGGCGACAAGGCACGCGCCTTCGCGACGAAGGCAGCAATATCCTCCGAGGTCGACGTGCTAGCCTGCGGCACCGCGCCGCCGGCCTTCGTCGAAACGGCGTCACCGCGCGGCTTGATGGGTTCGCCCGACATCGCTGCTCAACCAAGCGTGGGCGACTAATGTGGTGAACGCAGGCAGCCCGGTCAATGTGCAAAGCCCCCGCGGGCGGACGCCGGCGGGGGCTTTGAAGATCGATATCGGCCTTTCAGTGAGGCGTCAGCTCTTGGCGGGTGCCATCAGAGCGACCGGACCGGGCTCGAGGATCTTGGGCGGGGACGACTGCGTGTCGACCGGCGCGACCTCGCTGTCCGTCGCGCTCAGGAACTTGTCGAGCATGCCCTGGATCGAGTTCTTGGCCGCATCCGGACCAGTGTCGCGCATGTCGTTGTGCTGGAATTCGGTCTTCACGACCTGGATGCCCGCCTTCTCGCACTCCTCGTCCGTCGGGATCACGCCCGCATCGGCCTTGAACTGCGGATCGGTGGAGCGGAACGACAGGATCTTGAACTTGCCGGCGGTGACGAAGGGCACGCGCAGATTGTCGAGCGTGACGACCTTCTTGACCTCGTCGGGATATTGCTTGGCGAAGTACATGGTGATGTCGCCGCCCATGGAGTGGCCGACCATCGTCACCTTGTCGTAGTCGGCGTTGGGCTGAACCTTCTTCATCTCCTGCATGGCGAGATGAATGTTGGCGACACCGCGCAGGATCTGCGGCAGCCGGCCGACATAGAGCTCGCCGGGCTTGGTCACCATCGGAGGATCGGTCGGCAGATCATGCTGCGGGCTCACGACCATGTAGCCGCGCGCAGCGAAGATGTTGGCGAGGAAGCCGTACTCGGTGTTCTTGACGGTATTGCCGTGATTGATCACCGCGACCGGCAGCGTGATCATGCCGGCGTTGGCCTGCATTTCCTTGTCGCGGCGCACCGCGATGTCGACAGGCACGGGACGGTTGTCGCGCGAAGCGTCGTAGAAGGTGATGGTCTCGTGCTTGATCGCCCACTTGCTCGCCGTGAAATAGGCGATGCCGCAGAGGGCACTGACCGAAACCAGAACGGCAATTCCACGCTTCATTTTCGTCCTCAGCCTCAGGCTCTTACGGCCTGAATCCCTGTTGAAAATCGTGTTCTTCCGAGGCTCTTCGGCCCCTGGTCGCCTATTCCCTAATATATGTCGCAGCAGCGTGACAGGAAGGCTAAATATTGTGAACCGCCAGCCCTTTCATTGTGCGGCGCACTCGTTTCTTGGGCACCCATTCCCATACCGCTACGTCAGGATGCAGGTCACCATCCGACGCAACCAGTCGCGATGGGGTTCAATTTCGCAGTAAATATGGGGTGAAACGGCCGAGCGCCGGCTTGGTTCCGGGCAGGAACCGAGCTCTAGATGGACCGGAAGTAGCGATATACCGCCTCAGGCGCCGAGGATGTCGTGAACCTCGAGCGGCTTATCGACCTGGCTGAACCATTCGGCGCGATTTGCCGCACGGCGGCGGCCGCGCTCGTCGAGCGGCAGCTTGAGCTGTCGGAGCAGGCTCGTCACCTCCTCCCGCGCAGTGAGATGGCCGAGATTGGGCCGCATGCCGAGCGTGGCCTCGTCGATCTCGTCGAGGGCGGTCAGGCCGCGCGGGAAGAACTCGCGGTAGACGACGCGCTCGGCGAAGCCGTCGACATAGCGGAAGCCGAGCCGCAGCGATAAATCCTTCAATCCGTCGGCAACGAGCTGCTTGTTGCGGGAGCCGAGCATGGACAGGCGGTTGCGCACCACGATCCAGTCGGTGGTCGAGCCGTCGAGCTGGCGGCGCTTGCGGCGGGTATCCCTCACCATCTCGGCATAGTGGCTCTCGCCCGTCACCGCGTAGTTGGCGGGGTCGACGGTACCGAGCACATCGAAATCGAGGAAGCTGTCGTTGATCGGCGTGACCAGCGTGTCGGCCATCGAATGGGCGAGCCGCATCAGGTAGCTGTCGGTGCCGGGCGTGTCGATGACGATGAAATCGAAGCTGCTCTCGACCGCCGAGACCGCCTCCATGAACTGCAGGAACTCGGAGTTCTCGTTCTCGGCAATCTGCATGGTCTCGCCGAGCTTGATGCAGCGGTGCACCGGCAGCTCGAGGTCAAGCTTGGTGCGGCGGGCCCAGGCGGCGCGGTTGTCGATGTAGTGGGTGAAGCTTTGCTGGCGACAGTCGAGGTCGATAGTGGCGACGCGCTGACCGGCCTTCAGGAGCGCAACGGCGATGTGCAAGGCGGTGGTCGATTTGCCGGAGCCGCCCTTCTCGTTGCCGAGCACGACAACATGCGCCGAGCCTGACTGGCCTTGGCTTGCTTGGACGAGCATAGCGATCCTCAACACCCCTAACGAATATCTTCGAGTCGGCCGCGTCTGCGGTCAAGTGAAATGCGTGACAGGTAATGCAAATCGCAGCGCGCCGTTCTTCATCATGAATGGCGGCGCCATTCATCGTCTGTGATCCAGCCCACAACGTCGCGATATCGCGCGTGGCTTTGCGCGGGATGCTGTGCCGCATGCGGGTGCATGGCGTCCACGACTGCCACTTGTTAAGGTTAGCCGGCCAGGCGCCGAGCCGTTCCCCGCTGATTCCCAACCCCGCCGAGTCCTGATGTCGCCAAGTCCCCTGATCGCCCGCACGGTCCCCGCGCTCCGGCGCGCCGTCGACAATCTTCGCAAGCGAAAGGCCACGATCGCGCTGGTCCCGACCATGGGGGCGCTCCATGACGGGCATGTGTCGCTGGTGCGTCTCGCCAAACGGCGGGCCAGCCGCGTCGTGGTGTCGATCTTCGTCAATCCGACCCAGTTCGCTCCGACCGAGGACTTCGGTGCCTATCCGCGCACCTGGAAGTCGGACATCGCCAAGCTCGCGGCCGAGGATGTCGACATCGTCTGGCATCCCGGCGTCGAGGCCATGTACCCGGAAGGCTTTGCCACCCGCATCGTGCCCGAGGGGCCGGCGCTGGCGGGCCTCGAGGACCGCTTCCGGCCGCACTTCTTCGGCGGCGTCGCCACCGTCGTCGGCAAGCTGTTCACGCAATGCCGGCCGGATGTCGCGATCTTCGGCGAGAAGGACTTTCAGCAATTGCGGGTGGTGACGCAGATGGCGCGCGATCTCGACCTCGGCGTCAAGGTGATCGGCTCCCGCACCGTGCGCGAGCGCGACGGGCTCGCGATGTCATCGCGCAACGTCTACCTCTCGGCTGAGGAGCGGCAGACCGCGACCACGCTCTACCGCGCCATGAAGGAGAGCGCCGGCCGCATCCGAACCGGCGAAGCCATCGCGCCCGCGATGGCGCGCGGGGCCGAGATGATCAAGGCCGCCGGCTTTGCGCTCGACTATTACGAGGCCCGCCATGCCGCGACGCTGGCAGAGGTCACCTCGCGCAAGGACGGGCCGCTGCGTATCCTGGTCGCGGCCAAGCTCGGCACCACCAGGCTGATCGACAATATCGCGGTTTAGAGCAATCCGAGATCGCGCAGCTCGCGCCGCATCGGCTCCGGCATGGCCGCAATCGAGCCGGCGGCAGACTTGCCGAGATCGGCCGGCACGGAATCCTCTGTGAGATAGCGCCAGCCCTGGAACGGGCGCATCGGCCGCGGCGAGACCGAGATCACCTTCGGCTGCATCACGATGCGGCAGCGTCCGATGCCGTCCTTGTCGCGGAACGGCTCGATGCCGATGATCTTTTCGCGTGCCGCGATCTCGCCCTTGATGACCCAATAGAGCGATCCGCCGGCGAGGATCTCGGCGTCACGCTTGGGCACCATGCGGGTGATGTGGATGTGGTGTTGCGGCAGACCCTTCTTCTTGGCGGTCTGCATCCGTTCGGCCACCCACTCCTTCAATTCCTTGACGGAGTCGCAGCCGACGGCGAGCTTGATCAGATGGAGTGGCATGCCCCAGCATTAGCCGGGCAGCCACGCATTTGGAATGCCGAACTACTGGTTATCCGCAGCCGGAGCAGCCGGCGCGGAAGCCGGCGGCGCGAGCGGAACCGGTGCTGCCGCGGGCGCACGCGCGGCCTTCGGCGCCGGCGGCTTCTTGGCAGCCGGTGCCGCGGGTGCCGCAGCCTGCGCCGAGGTCGCGGCCGGTGCGCGCGGTGCTGCTGGCGCAGCGCCAGCGGCAGGCGCCGCCTGCTTCGTCGCCGCAGTGGGCGGCTCCGGATTCATGATGCTCACCGGAGGCGTCGACGAGGCGCTCGGGAACTCCGCATTGGTCGGCTTGCCCGTCGGCATCGACGGCGGCAACCCCGCGAGCGTGGCAGCGGCAGGCATCGACGGCGCCGCCCCGGGTGCATTCCAGGTCGGCGCATAGCGTGCGACCAGCGTGTCGTAGAGATGGGACTCCATGTTGGCGGCGACCTGCTGCTGATCGGTCAGCGAGCGGAAGGCGGCACAATCGAACTGCGTGCAGCCGTCGCGCGCGACCAGCACCTGCGCGACGAGGCCGTAGCGATCGCGCTCCAGCGACTTGCGCAGCACCTTCATGTCGAGCGTCAGGCTCTTGTCGGCGGTGGCGGCATCGCCGAGCGCGGTGAGCCGGTCGATCCTGGCCGCAGTGTAGGCGACGGCCGCCGCTGCCGTGTCGGGTGCGCCGAACAGCGCCTTCTCGCAGCCCGCGGCCACGGCATCACCGGCGAGACCGTCGAGACAGGACAATGCCGGCAGGCTCGCGGCAACCGCGGCCTGTGCGCGCGATTCGGTCGGCGTGTCCTGCCCCGCCGTTCCATAGACGTGAACCATGGCAGCCCCGGCGATCGCGATGGACAGCAGCGTGATGACCGTCAGCGCGCCGTTGGCGAGCGACTTCTCGGCGCGGAGCAACGTGATCAGCAGGATCAATCCGAAGAATCCGGCCGCGACCAGCGTCATCCACATCGGAAGGGCCGGCGAGCGCCAGATTTGGTCGAGCGAAGTGGCCGATGCCCAGTTCATGCGCGACGTCCCCTCACGCGAGCAAAGAGCGAATGGTCAAAGCGAGCACCGCGAGTCGGCAACTGCCCCCGCCCCACCCTGCGAAGGCGAAGCGGGCCTTTTGACGGCGAGCGGAGCAAATTCGTCCGCGATGGCAATGGGCGGTGCCGGCGGCGCGTCAGGACAGCGCCAGCTGACTTTCCTTGGCGACCCGTTCGAACGCTTCCGTCGAGCTCTTGATCCGGTACTGGCAGTCGTCGCCTTCCGTCGGCAGCAGGCGGATGACCTCGTACGAGCCGCTGGCAGCGGGGCGCGCGACGTTGCTGGCCGTGAACAGAACGCGCGTTCCAACGGGGAATTTGTGCTTCAACACCCTCTCCATTACTCAAACAACGCCTGCCTCGCCCATGGTCCCACTGCGATGGCCGGCCGGAAACCCGCGTGCTGTATAGCATGCATGCGGCGTTTTTGACCAGCCTCATGCAAGCCTGGTGAATGCACAAATTTTGAAGTCTTTTCAGGACGATAACGGGGAACCGTGGCCCCCTTTGATATCGCTGGAACCAGGCCCTACGCGGTATGGGGCAGATGGCCCTGCGGGCTGGCCTGGTCGACAGCCTTGGGCAGTTCCTGGGCGAGGATCTCACCGAGCTTGTCGACCGGGATGTTGTAGCGGGCGGCGAGCTGGCGGACGGTGTCGTTGCCAAGCACGGCGCGGAGCTGGTCGGCCGAGATCGGCAAATTGTGGCCGTTGCCGAGCCAGGATTTGACCTGGTCGCCGAAGCCGGCCTGCTGGAGCTTTGCGACGATCGCGCTGAGGCCGCCCTGGTTGTTGCTGCCGAGCAGTTCGTTCAGCACGGCCGGCAGCACGGCGGCACCAAGCTGGCCAAGTGCGCTGCGGAGCGCGGGATTGTTTTCCAGCGAGTCCAGGATCCCCATGGCGCCCTCTCCTAAGCCGTCGTTGCACCGTGATTGAGCGCCGCTGTCAGACATGCCGTCAAGCCGCGCTCAATCACAATCATGCTCACGCGTCCTCGAACTTCGCGATGAGAAGCGTTTCGGCAATCCCCTCGCGGGTCCATTCCTGGAACGCCGGCAGCGCCATCATCGTATCCATGTAAGCCTTGGTGTCCGGCGCGACGTCGATCGCATAGGTGCGGAAGCGGTGCACGACCGGGGCATACATCGCATCCGCCGCGCCGAAGCGGCCGAACAGGAACGGTCCCTGCGACGGTCCCTTGGCTCCGTAACGCGCCCGGCACTCGCGCCAGATCTCCTCGATGCGCGCGACGTTGGCCTTCGCATCGGCCGACAGCGCCACGGGACGGATCGGCCGGTGCAGGTTCATGCCGCATTCGCTGCGCAGCGGCACGAAGCCGGAATGCATCTCGGCGCAGACCGAACGGGCATGGGCGCGGGCCGCGGCGTCGTCGGGCCACAGCTTCTTCTCCGGGTAACGCTCGGCGATGTATTCGATGATGGCGAGCGAATCCCACACCGTCACGTCGCCGTCGACGAGCACGGGCACCTTGCCGGCGCGGCTGAAGGACAGAATCTGCTCCTTGTCGGCGGGATTGTCGGTGTAGAGCGGGATCAGGGTCTCCACGAATGGGATGTCGTTCGCGCGCAGCGCGAGCCAGGGCCGCATCGACCATGACGAGTAGTTCTTGTTGCCGATCGCGAGCTTGAGCGTTGCCATGTCACCAGTCCTTCCCGAGACGTCTTGAAGCGAGCTGCTTTTAACGCCATCGCCTGCCGCCAATCAATCGTTGCTGCGCCCGGCCATGCGTGGCAATCGTTGCGATCCCCGAGGGAGCAACACATGAGCAGGCACTGGGTCGACATCACGGCGGTCGGCTTCTTCATCATCGAATGGCTGGCCTATGCCCTGACGCTGGAACACTCGGCCTATGGCCGCGACAGCCTGTCGGCGCGCATGAACCGCTATCGCGAGGTCTGGGTGCGCCGCCTGCTCGACCGCGAGACGCGCATGGTCGACATGCAGATCATGGCCTCGCTCCAGAACGGCACCGCCTTCTTCGCCTCCACCAGCCTGTTCGCGCTCGGTGGCGCGCTGGCGCTGCTGCACGCCACCAACGATGCGATCACGATTCTGAGCAAGCTGCCGATCGATCTCAGCACCTCGCCGGCGATGTGGGAGCTGAAATGCGTCGGCCTCGTGCTGATCTGTGTCTACGCTTTCTTCAAGTTCGCCTGGGCCTATCGCCTGTTCAACTATGTCGCGATCCTGTTCGGCGGCATGCCGCCCGCTTCGCAACGCGACACGCCGGCGGCCGAAGCCCATGTCATCCGCACCTCGCGCGTGTTCGAATCCGCCGGCCGCCATTTCAACCGCGGCCAGCGCGCCTTCTTCTTCGCGCTCGGCTATCTCGGCTGGTTCGTCAGCCCCTGGGTGCTGTTCGTGACCACGGCCGCGGTGGTGATCGTGACGTGGCGGCGCCAGTTCGCGTCCAGCGCCTGGGCGGCGATGGCGCCGGAGGCGGGCGATGGCGAGGAGATCAAGAAGCGCGGTCATTGAAGCTCTCGTATCCCGGACAAGCTGCAACGCGTAAAGCGTTGCGGCGCAGAGCCGGGACCCAGAGCGCCACACGGACTGCTCGGGGGATGGGCCCCGGCTCTGCAGCGCATCGCTGAAGAAGCGCTGCGCTGCGTCCGGGGCACGAGAGCGCAATGTGCGCGCATACTCTCTCCACGTCGTCATTGCGAGCGCAGCGAAGCAATCCAGAATCCCTCCGCAGAAACCCTCTGGATTGCTTCGCTGCGCTCGCAATGACGGAGTGTGTGGCATCTGCTTCGTTCTCCAAATACCGCCGTCATTCCCCGCCTTGTGCGCAATTGCGCACTGGAGCAGGGAATCCTGTACCCCGCGGCTCCTCGGCTGAACCACGACTGTCTCGGAGAAAATGACGACCACATGATCGCCCCTCAAGGATGAGCCGGGATGAGCAATATCTACGACAAATCCGAATTTCGGTAAAGTGGAATATTTTTGGCGCAACGGCCTGACAGTGACATCCACCGAAAACGTCGGCTGGTTTGCCCGTCGGACAGTGACGCCGGGGGCCGCGTGGAAAATCCATGAAACGGGCAGTCGAAGGCTGGACTGTCTGATCTCTCGTTGTCATTGTATTCGCGGTTTCCGGCAGAGCTACGAGCGCCGGACCAGGAAACGACCTATGGTTTTTCAGGGGGGCAAAATGAAAAATAAGGTTTTGATTGCTGCCGTCGCGGCGGTTCTGGGGCTATCGACGGCGAAGGCAGCTCCGCTCTACGAGTGCCATGGCGATCCGTCCTGCCAGGCCAAGCGCGACAGCATGTCTCGTGCGACATATGACCGAAACATCAGGCGATGCCTCGCCTCAGCTGGCGCCACGATCGAGCAATGGCGGGCCCATGCCGTCCCGAGAGGACCCGCCGACAAAGTCCGCGCCTGCCTCGCCGCCAACGGATAACGCGAGCAGGCCCCTTACCCGCCGCCGAAATCCCGCGGGCTGAACGGCAGGTCCAACACCTTCCATTCCTCGTATTTGTCGGCCGGCAGCATCTTGTAGGGCTGGCAGGCCTGCAGCGCGCTCGTTGCGGACTTCACGATGGCCACGCCCTTCGCGGATGGCGGGGCTTCGAGCAGGATCGGCGGGCGCGCCAGCGTGCCGTCGGTGGCGAACACCGTGCGGAGCTTGATGTGCACGTTGTCGGTCGGGTCGACCCCGGCCGGCAGCTTGGCGCAGCCTCTCAAATGACGGCGAAGCGCGGCGATGACTTCGGCCGGCAGCTTGGCTGCAATTGAATCCTTGGCATCGCCGCCATCGTCCTTGGGGGCATCTTTCGGTAGCTCGGGCGGCAGTTCGGGCGGCAGCCCGAGCATGACGCCGTACTTGACGGTGACGTCAGGCTCCGGCGCCTGATAGGCCGGCGGCGGCGCGGCCTGCGGCGGCTGCATCGCCTGTGGCGGCTGCGGCGCCGGCTGGGGCTGCGATTGCGGCGGCGGCAGTTGCGACGGCTGAGGCTGCGGTTGCGGCGGCTGTGGCTGCTGGACCTGTGGCTGCGCGGTCGCCTCAGTTTGCTTCGGCGCCTGCGAAGGTTGCGGCTGCGGCTGTTTCTGCTCCGGTTCGGGCGACGCCTTCTGCTGCGATGATTGCGATGCGGCCTGCTGCTTGGCCGCAGGCTTCGGCGCTGTTTCCGCCTTGTCCTTGTCGCTAAAATCCAGCTTCGGCAGCTTCAGGTCGGGGACCTCTTGCTTTGCCTTCTCCTCTGCCTTCTCTTGGGCCTTCTCCTCCGCCTTGGCCTCCTCCTGCTTCACCTGCTCCGGCGTGACGATGTCGACCGAAACGGTCTCGGGCGCCTGGCTACGAAACGGATGGACCTCGCTGATCACGATGATCAGCGCCACCAGCGTCAGATGCGCAATCGCCGACGCCGCAATGTCCGTCCGTATGATCTTCCGCAGTTCCATCGCCCGGTCTTGGGTTGCCGCCCTGCTGTTAGCATACCGCGATCTCCCCTCAATCCCATTTCGGTGCGAAGCCGAAATCGGTCAGTCGGCCCTTGGGGCTGGCCAGCGCGGCGACCTGCGCCATCTCGTCGTCCGAGAGCTCGAAATCGAAGATATTGATGTTCTCCGACAGGCGTTCGACGCGCGAGGTGCGCGGGATCGCAGCGACATTCTGTTGCAGCAGCCAGCGCAGGCAGACCTGCGCCGGCGTCTTGCGATGCGCGCGACCGATGGCGACGAGGGTCTGGTCGGACTTGATGCGGCCCTTGGCGATGGGGCTGTAGGCAACCAGCGCGAGGCCGTGCTGGTCGCAGGCCGCCCTCACCTTCGCCTGGTCGAGATAAGGGTGGAATTCGATCTGGTTGCAGACCAGCGGCTCTGATGACAGCGCCACCGCCTGCTCGATCAACGCCACCGTGAAGTTGGAGACCCCGATGTGGCAGGTCAGCCCCATGCGCTTCGCATGCGACAGCGCGCCAAGCGTCTCTACCAGTGGCACATGCGGATTGGGCCAGTGCAGCAGCAGCAGATCGACGCAGGGAAGCCGCAGGCGCGCGAGGCTCTCCTTGACCGAGCGCTCGAGATCGTGGGGCGCGAAATGGTTGGTCCAGACTTTCGTCGTGAGGAAAATGTCGTCGCGGCGCACGCCTGAGGCGCGTAAGCCGTCGCCGACCTCGCGCTCATTGTCGTAGACCTGGGCGGTGTCGATGTGGCGATAGCCGAGCCGCAGCGCCTGCTCGACCACACGGGCGCAGGTGCGCCCTTCCAGTTCCCAGGTCCCGAGCCCGATCGACGGGATCCTTACACCATTGGCCTCGACGAACAGCATGAGGAGTCCTCTCTGTTACGCAGCCCCGGCCGACATTATGAACCTCACCCGTCATGGTTGCCAACGGACGTCGGTGCCTGCGGGGCGGATATTCAGGGCAATGCTAACAGGAGGTTCGCAGCCAGCCTTGACGTCAGGCCATGACGTCAGGCCTTGGCCAGCGCCTGGAACACCGTGTCGGGCGCATGCGCGATCACCGCGAGCAGCGCGCGGGCGGGTCCCCGCGGGGCGCGCTTGCCCTGCTCCCAGTTGCGGATGGTCTCGACGGGAACACCGAGCTTGGCGGCGAACTCCATCTGGGTCAGGCAGGCACGGCGCCGCAGGTCGCGCACCGCGAGCGAAGAGGTGTCGCCGGACGCGGCATTGGCCGCCGGCTGGACCGGAAATTCCTGTCCGTCCCGCAACTCGACGATCCGTCCATCCGCCTTCAGCCGCAACCGCATGTCCATTCCCCCAAGCGCAGGCGATGATGCGGCAGGTCGCTTAAGTTCGGATTAAAGATAGCGAGGTCTCGTGCCCCGGACGCAGCGCAGCGCTTCTTCAGCGGTGCGCTGCTGAGCCGGGGCCCATTTCACCGCGGCGGACCGTGCCGCCTTCTGGGTCCCGGTTCTGCGCAGCAGCGCTACGCGCCGCAGCGCGCCCGGGACACGAGCGCAAGGACCGCCTACTTCAACCCGAACCAGAGCGTCGCGATGCCGAGGAAGGAGAAGAAGCCGACGACATCCGTCACCGTGGTGACGAACGTGCCTGATGCCACCGCCGGGTCGGCCCTGACGCGTTCGAGCGCCATCGGGATCAGGATGCCGCCGAGCGCGCCGGCGACGAGGTTGCAGATGATGGCGAGCCCGATGACGATGCCGAGGCCCGGGATCTTGAACCAGGCGACCGCCGCGATGCCCGTGATCACAGCGAAGGCGAGGCCGTTGACGAGGCCGACCAGGCCTTCGCGCATCACCACGCGCCAGGCGTTGGAGGAGCCGAGCTCGCGCGTCGCCAGCGCGCGCACCGCGACCGTCATGGTCTGGGTCGCGGCATTGCCACCCTGGCTCGCCACGATCGGCGCCAGCACCGCGAGCGCGACCATCTTCTCGAGCTGGCCCTCGAACAGGCCGAGCACGGAGGACGCGAGGAACGCCGTCGCGAGATTGACCAGCAGCCAGTTGAACCGCGCGCGCGCAATGGTGAACACGGTGTCGGACAGTTCTTCGTCGCTGGTGACACCGCCGAGCGCCTTGAGGTCTTCGTCCGCCTCTTCCTCGATGACGTCGACGACGTCGTCAACGGTGATGACGCCGACGAGGCGGTCCTGGGTGTCGAGCACGGGGGCTGCGACCAGATTGTACTTGCCGAACATGCGCGCCACCTCCTCCTGGTCCTCCAGGACGGAGACGCGGCGGCGATCCTCGTCGGTCAGCTCGGTGAGCGGCACTGGACGGCGGGCGCGCAGCAGCACGTCGAGCGAGACCGCACCCTGCCAATGCTGGTCCTTGTCGACCACGTAGATCTCGTAGAAGCGGTCGGGCAGGTCCGGCGTCTCGCGCATGTAGTCGATCGCCTGCCCGACGGTGAAATCCTGGGGCACGGCGATGAACTCGGTCTGCATGCGGCGGCCGGCGGAATTTTCCGGATACAGCAGGCTGCGCTCGAGCGCGACGCGCTCCTGCAGCGGCAGCTTCTCGAGGATTTCCTCCTGCTCGTCCTCGTCGAGGGTCTCCAGCAGCTCGACCGCGTCGTCGGATTCGAGCTCGCGGACGCCTTCGGCCACCGTCTCCGGCGGCAGCTCCTCGAGGATCTCCTCGCGCACGGCCTCGTCGACCTCATTCAGCGCCGAGAAGTCGAAGTCACGCCCCGTGAGCTCGACCAGGCGGACGCGGTCGTCGGGCGCGAGCGCGCCGATCAGATCGCCGAGGTCCGCCTCGTGCAGCTCCGCGACACAGGCGCGCAACGCGGCGCTGTCGCCGGCCTCGATCGCATGGGCGATTTCCTCGACGAATTCGTGACGAATCTCGCCGTCTTCATTGCGCATCGGGACGTGGTCGAGTACCGAATCCGCAGCGGATGGGGCACCGTCCATATGTTCATCCATGGTGCGCCTCGCCGTTTGACAGGTTGGAACGAGTGGTCTGAGCTGATGGTTCAGGCAATACCCACAAGGCAACTGCAAGCGCAATGGCAAAGATGCTTCGGCTGAAATGGACATCGATGTCGGCGGGCGCGGTCCTTGCGGCCCTCACCGGCATGGGCTCGGCGGATGCCGCCGAGTGCCCGCGCAAGGATGCGCTCGGTACCTCGCGTATCCTGAGCGTCGATGCCAAGGCCACGCCGCGCGTCGGCCTGAAGAGCTTCCCGCAGACGCTGGCGCTGGCCGATCACGAGGTCGTGCTGACCTTCGACGACGGCCCGCATCCGCCGACGACGTCGAAGGTGCTGGCGGCGCTGGCGCAGGAATGCGTGCGCGCGACGTTCTTCCTTATCGGCCTGCACGCCTCCGAGCACCCCGAGATGGTCAAGCGCATCGCGCGCGAAGGCCATACCATCGGCCATCACACCTTCTCGCATCCGTTCATGGCGCGGATCCCGTTCGACAAGGCCAGGAGCGAGATCGACCGCGGCATCGCAGCCGACGAGATGGCGCTGCACGGGGTCTCGACGACGACGCCCTCGACGCCGTTCTTCCGCTTCCCCTATTTCGAAGCGACGCAAGGACAACTCGACCTGCTGCAATCGCGCGGCATCGTCGTGTTCGGGGCCGATCTCTGGGCCAGCGACTGGAACGAGATGACGCCGGAGCAGGAATTGAAGCTGGTCACCGAGCGCCTCGCTGCGAGCGGCAAGGGTATCATCCTCTTCCACGATCCGAAGGCGCGCACGGCGGCGATCATGCCGGCCTTCCTGCGGTATCTGAAGCAGAACGGGTTTCGGGTGGTTCACGTGGCCCCGGCGGGCACGTCACAGAAAAGCGCCGATGCGCGCTGATGCTGGAATGTCACGGCGGCGCAAAATGGGGTGATTTTGGCCCTATTAACACTCTGTTCATGCTACGGCATGCAATGATGGAAGGGTATGGCGGCTGAACCGTTTCCAGGCGTCTCCGACCTACTATGGCGGCAATCGCATGAGGCAGACGGGATTCATGATCGGAAGTAGCGTTGTGGTTCGGACGCGATCGTGGATCGTCCTGTGTCTGGGTTTTCTGACCGTGGGCGCACCGGCAGCCTATGCGGCCGACTGCCCCGGCCACCCGGACGCGCTCGGGACGTCCCGCACCCTCGTGGTCGATCCGCGCGAGCATCCGCGCATCGGCACCATGCAGTACCGCGAGACGCTGCCCCTGAAAGACCACGAGGTCGTCCTGACCTTCGACGACGGCCCGCTGCCGAAATATTCCAACCAGGTCCTCAAGATGCTCGACGACGAGTGCATCAAGGCGACCTTCTTCATCATCGGCCAGCAGGCCAAGGCGAACCCGGAAGGCGTGCGCAAGCTGGTCGCGGCGGGACACACCGTCGGCACCCACAGCATGAGCCATCCGCTGACGTTCGACCGGATGCCGGTCGAGAAATACGAGCCCGAGATCAACGGCGGCATCGAGTGGACCTCGGCCGCGATGACCGATCCGTCAAAACTCGCGCCGTTCTTCCGCATTCCCGGCCTGATGCGCGCCGAGGGTGTCGAGAACTATCTGATCTCGCGCGGCATCCAGGTCTGGAGCGCCGATTTCCCGGCCGACGACTGGCGGCATGTGTCGTCCGATCGTGTCTACCAGCTCGCGATCCAGCGGCTGGAGGCCAAGGGCAAGGGCATCCTGCTGCTGCACGACATCCAGGCGCGGACGGTTGCAGCGCTGCCAAAAATCATCCGGGACCTCAAGGCGCGCGGCTATCGCATCGTGCATGTGGTGCCGGCGACCCCTGACCGGCCGGCAACGCCGACCACGCCGGTCGAATGGTTGCTGCATCCGCCGACCGAGACGACGCCGATCGCGCGCTGGCCGGCCGTTCCGAATTTCGTGTTCACCGAGACCCGGACGCTGCCGGCGCCGGCGCTGGCCGACCTCAATGCGCAGACCGAGCACCAGCCGCTGCTGCCGCGCCGGACCAAGGGGCAAACGGATATCGCATCCACCCTGCCCGTGCCCGGCCACGATCTCTTCTCGATTCCGGAGGGCTCGGTCGAGGTGCTGCTCTCCACGACCCTGTCGCGGCGCGCCGCGACGCGGATGGCCATGGCGGCCGAGACGCCCCGCGCGGGCAAGGACAAGGCTGCAAAGGGCAAGGCCGTCAAGCCACACGCTGCCCGGACGGCGCGTGCGGCGCCTGTCACCCCCAAGCATGCCGCGCAAGCCAAGCCCCGCCCGACCCGCGTTGCGACCAGCGTGAAGAAGCGCGCCTAAAGCGGCTATTGCCGCATGATCGCGGCGACGCAGAGCAGCACGATCAGCGCCAGGAAGAACAGGTCCATATAGGACTTGAGCTCGCCATCGCGGCGCAGCCGTGCGACGTCGGCAACGACCTGCTTGCGCGCACTGGTTCCGCCCGAGCCGTCGTTGATCGGGGCCTGAAGACGCTTCGTCTCGGCCTCCAGCTTCTCGATCTTCTGGAAGAAGTAGAACGCACGCAGCGTCGAGGCGGCTCGCATGCCGGCATAGACCAGCACCAGGATCGCGAGGATCGCCCGGTTCGGATACTTCTCCATGAAGTTCAGGCTGAAATAGACCACCGCCATGAACGCGAAGTTGGTGACGAAGCGGTAGACGAAGCTGAGAAAAACCATGCTGGCTTGAGCCTTGAGGGCGCACAGGCGGGCGCGCGTGCGAATGCGGGATCGGGGAGCCAGACCGGAACTGCCAGCCGGATCCCTGCAGACGCCCGTCTACGCCAAGATTGTTTCAACAAAGATACCACGGCCCTGCAATTTGCCGCCTTTTAGCCACGCGCTGCCATAATGCAAGGGCGCGCCTGCCGGACGCGGGCCGTCCGCGACGGCTCAATGGCGATTTGGCGGAAGTCGCGTTAGACTGGGCGGCGCCGCCATATCTGGGGTCTGCCGATGCCGAAGAAGGGAATCACGGGCCACGACGAATGGGTTCTGACCGAGGCCCTCGCGACCGCGCTGGTCGCGCTGGAGCAGCTCGCGCCGAAGCACCAGCCGAGCGCGCATATGGACGACATCCGCAAGATGCTCGCGAACGGCAAGGAGCCGGCGGCGGTGAGCCTGCACCTCGCCCAGGCCAAATGCCGCCTGTTTCCGGATATGGATCCGCTGGAGATCTACAAGGAATACGGCATCGGCGAGGAATACGGCTGAGGCGCATTCGCCCCCGGCTCCCTCACCGGCCTCCGGCCGCCGCTAGTTTCCCGACACCTTGAGCAGCGGGCACTCGCTTTGGCTCAGGGGAAGATAGGCGTCATCGGCCGGTATCTTCTCGACGACCTTGTAGTAGTCCCAGGGGGTTTTGACGTCCGCGGTCTGCTTGACCTCGACCAGGTAGAAATCGTGCACGAGCTTGTTGTCGGCGCGCAGCCGCGCTCCCCGGGCATAGAAGTCGTCCACCGGCATCGCGCGCATCTTCTCCAGCACGGCGTTCGTCTCGTCCGTTCCGGCCGCAGCCGCGGCCTTTAGATATTGCAGCACGGCGGAGTAGACGGCGGCCTGTGGCGCGGTCGGCATCGCCTTGTGCAGCTTGAAGAACCGCTCGGCGAAGGCGCGCGTCTCCTCATTCAGATTCCAGTACCAGGCCGTGACCGTGGTCAGCCCCTTCGCTGTTTCGACGCCCATGGCGTGGACGTCGGTCAGGAACATCAGCTCGGCGACCGGCTTCTGCGGCCCCGTCGTCATTCCGAACTCGTTCCACTGCTTCATCGAGGTCACGAGCTGCTCGCCGGCATTGGCGAAGGCGACGACCTTCGCCTTCGAGGCCTGGGCCTGCAGCAGGAACGAGCTGTAGTCGGCATTGCCGAGCGGGTGAAAGACCGCGCCGAGCGATTTGGCGCCGGCCGCAGCCAGCACGCGCTGCGACACCTCCACCATGTTGCGCCCGAACGCATAATCGGCCGCGATGAAGAACCAGCTGTCGTAGCCCTGCGACACCAGCCTGCGAACGGATCCTGCGACCAGGTTGTAGTTGTCGTGCAGCCACATCAGGCCAGTGCGCGAACATTGCTTGCCGCCGATATCGGTGGTCCCGACCGCCGAATAGATGACGATCCTGTTCTTGTCGCGCGCGATCGACTGGATCGCGAGCGCCACCGCGGAGTTGCCGACATCGGCCACCATGTCGACGCCGTCAACGTCGAACCATTTGCGCACCACCTGGGCGCCGATATCAGGCTTGTTCTGATGATCGGCAATGACGATGTCGACCTTCAGCCCCGGCGACGTCTTCTGGAAATCCTCGACGGCCAGCTTTGCGGCGACGACCGAGCCGGGTCCGGCGAGGTCCGACAACGGTCCGGCCTGATCATTGACGATGCCGATCCTGATCTGCCCGCCGGAGAACTCGGCGGCCGCGCTTCGCGCAATCAGCGCGACCGGACCCAGCGCCAGGACAAGAGCCAGGCTCATCCGGCAAAGCCGTCGCTGCCACGACCGCAACTCTCCAACACGACAAGGCGCCATTGCCCCCTCCGTTTCAGCATCGCGACGCATGTCGGCGATGACCTGCGCTATCCCCGTTGACCCACGGCCTTCCTGACGAACTCCAGCCGCCGCGCCTGTGACGGCGCCACGCGCTCCTGCATCGCCGCGACGATCGCGGCCGGCGCCGTATCCGGCGAGCCGGCCTCAAACGGTGGCGCGGGATTGTATTCCATGCGGAGCTGGATCATCTCGGCGGCGGCGCGGCCCCGGAGCATCGAGACCAGCGTGAGCGCGAAATCGATTCCCGCCGTGATGCCGCCGCCTGTGATGCGATTGCGATCGATGCACACCCGCTCCCGCGAGACCGAGGCGCCGAAGAACGGCAGGGCATCGACGGCCGTCCAGTGCGTCGCCGCGCGATATCCCTGCAACAGGCCGGCGGCGCCCAGCACGAGCGAGCCGGTGCAGACCGACGTGACGTATCTGGCGCCCTTCTCCTGCTCGCGCAGGAACGCGAGGACCTCCTCGTCGAGCATCAGCTCGTCGGTGCCATAGCCCCCGGGTACACAGATCACGTCGAGCTGCGGACAATCGGCAAAGGTGACGGTCGGCGTCAGCAGGATCACGGAATCGCTCGGCACCGGTTCGATGCGCTTCCAGATCAGATGGACGTTCACGTCGGGTAGACTGGAGAAGACCTGCGCCGGACCGGTGAGATCGAGCTGGGTGACGCGGGGAAAAACCAGAAGACCGATCTGCAACGGACCCGACATGACCAACCTCGACATCGCGCTTGACGATGGCAGCCTGCCATGTTGGCCTTGAGATCGGAAACGGCGTAATTCCCTCATTTTTGGACGCGTCCATGATCGGCTTCCTGATCTTTCCCGAATTCCAGTTGCTGGACGCGGCAGGTCCGATCTCGGTGTTCGAGATCGCAAGACGCCATGTGCCCCATGCACCGCGCGTGATCACGGTCGCGGCCAAGGCCGGCGCGGTGCGCAGCTCGTCGGGCACCGAGATGCTGGCGCGCAGCCTGCGATCGGCCAGCGGGGTCACGACGCTGTTCGTCGCAGGCGGCGAAGGCGTTGAGGCCGCGGCGCGCTGCAAGACGACGATCGCCTTCATCCAGAGACTGGCGCGGCGTGGCGTGCGCATGGCCAGCGTCTGCTCGGGCGCCTATCTGCTCGCCGAAGCGGGACTCCTGGACGGCCGCTGTGCAACCACGCACTGGTCCTGCACGCGCGACTTCACCGGACGCTACCCGAAGATCCGGCTCGAGCCGGACCAGATCTTCACCCGCGACGGTCAAGTGTGGACGTCGGCGGGCATCACCGCCGGAATTGATCTCGCACTCGCCATGATCGCCGAGGATCACGGCGAGGACGTCTCGCAGGCCGCCGCGCGGCAGCTCGTGCTCTATCAACGCCGCGGCGGCGGGCAGTCACAGTTCTCGACCTTGCTCGAACTCAAGACGCCGAACGGCCGCTTCGCCAGCCTGCTGTCCTGGGTGCGGGAAAATCTCGACGCGCAGCTCACCGTCGATGCGCTTGCCGAGCGCGCGGGATTGAGCGCGCGGCATTTCGTGCGCTCCTTCATCGCCGAAACCGGATCGACGCCGACCAAGGCCGTCGAGCGCCTGCGGGTCGAGGTGGCGCGCGAACGGGTGCAGTCCTCCGGCGAGGCGATCGAGCGCGTCGCGCAATCCACCGGCTTTCGCGATCCCGAGCGGATGCGCCGCGCCTTCATCCGGGCCTTCGGCCACCCGCCGCAGTCACTGCGGCGCTCAGCACGGAGCGCGTGACGGCAGGCGAATCGGCGAGGAATACGCTGAGGGCGGCCGACGGCGCGAGCTAGGGTCCGCCCGCGACCGATCCCGCGATCACCATGACCAAAGCGGCAAGATCGATCTTGCCGTTGACGACCAGCTCTTCCGAGCGGTTCGCCTCGCTCGCGCCCTGGAGCTTCAGCGCTTGCGGCCGGTCAGCCGCCTGGCGTTCCAGTTCGCCGATGATGGCTTCCTTGAGCTTCTCTTCCAGCATGGGCATCGCCTCACGCTGCCATCGCGCGGCAGGATTGGGCGCAGGAGCGGCACATCGCGACGCATTCGTCCATGCCGCCGATCCGCTCGCAGTCCTTGGCGCATTCGCTGCAGATCTCGGCGCATTCGCCGCAAGTATGCCGGTGATGCGGCGTGTTGATCAGCATAAAATGCGCGGCCGTCCGGCACATTTCGGCGCAGGCCATCATCAGGCGGAAATGGTTGGGCTCGACGTGCCTGCCGCCGGTCTCGAGGCAATGGTTCATCGCCGTGCCGAGGCAGGTCTGGTAGCAACTCATGCAATGCGCGATGCAGCGCGTCATGTCTTCCGATTGCGCCATGCGGTCTCTCCAGTCGTGCAGACGTCGCCCTCGCCCGCTCAACCAAGGCCAGCCACCACGCTTGGTTCCTGGTTCCCGCGATTGTGAGACTTGATCGAGGTCAGTCACACCAGGCGCCGCGGCAGGCCGTGATGGATCGAGCAGGCGGCAACCGCCGCGTGGCCGAACGCGACCGAGATCTGGTGCAGGTCGGTGACGACGTCGCCGATGCCGTAGAGCCCGCTGATCGTCGTGCGCTGGTGGTCGTCGACCTTGAGATAGCCCTCCCCGGTATGCTCGGCGCCCAACGCCATCGCGAGCTGCGAGCGCACCTGCGCTCCCATCGCGGGATAGACCACGTCGAAGCGCGCCGTCCTGCCGCCGGCAAAGACGGCTTCGAGGCTGCCGTCGCCCCGTCGCAATCGCAGGTCGGGCGCGATCTCGACCTGAACCCCCGCCTCGGCCAGTCCTGATCTTGCGGCTTCGCCGTCATCCCACCGGGTTGCGAGCAGCATCACGTCGCGCGAGTAGCCGCGCAGGAACAGCGCCTTGCCGGCGGCACGGTGAAGCGGTCCGATGACACCGATGCGGCGGCCGCTCGCCTCGAAGGCGTCGCAGACCGGACAGTAGCGCAACAGACCATCGGCGACCGCGGCACGCCATTGCTCGAACGGCGGATGGGTATCGACGATCCCGCAGGCGAGAATGACGGTGGCGGCGCCGTGCGCACCGCCGTTCCAGCTCGCCTGAAAAACGCGGTCGTGACGTTGCAAGGCCGTGACCTCGGCCGCCACGCGTATCACGGCGAGCTCGTCCAGTTGCGCCGACATGCGCGCGATCAACTCGTCACCGGACAGGCCGTGCACGAAGCCGGGGACATTATGACTGCGTGGGATCAGCGCGGCCCGGCTCGCACCCGCGTCCACGACGCAGACGCGGCGACGGAAGCGCGCCAGATATATCGCCGCCATCAACCCTGCCGGCCCGCCCCCGATGATGATGCAATCGAACGCCTGCGTACCGCTCATTTGGAGGGTGGATCCCGAAGCCTTGCGCCGGTCTCCTCGAGGCTCCTCATCGCTGCGCGCGTGGCGTTTTGCCCCAGCGACAGGCTGACCGGCCGAATTCCATCGCGAAGGTCGATCACCATCATGCCGGCTCCTCCTCAAATCGATCCCGTGTGACCAACCTTGAGGTGCGGCTCGCGGTTCCAAGCGCGCGATGAACCGGGCTGCGGGCCGCGATTATCGCCTACGTCCGCCGTAACTTCGTCCGGGTCAATTCGCGCCCCATGTCAGCGTGTTTTTGACCTGCGAGGTAATCGACCGAGCGCGGTCGCGTGAAGCACTCTTTCCGGGCAGGCCCGATACGCCGTTCCGTCGCCGCCGAACACATGCCGAGGAGAAGCACCATGCCGGTCACCTATGTCATCAAGTTTGACGTCGTTCCCGAGCAGCGCACGAATTTTCTGCGACTGCTCGGGGCGGTGCTCGACGCGATGAGACACGAGCCGACGTTTCATCAGGCGGTCCTGCATCGCGATCCGGCGTCCGAAAATCGCTTCATGCTCTACGAGACCTGGGAGAGCCATGAGGAGGTCGTGAACGTCCAGATCAAGCGACCCTATCGAGACGCCTGGCATGAGGCGCTTCCCACATTGCTCGCACGTGATCGCGATATCGAGATGTGGCAGCCGCTCTGTTAGGGCATCACACAGATATGAGGGTGGTCGAAATGAAAAACTGACCTGCAAGCCAGCATTATGTTTCGAGCAGCGCTCGAGCGACTTGCTGAAGATCATCGAGGTCATCAAGACCCACACCGAGAGCCTGGTGACAGGAAAACATCCGGCCGAGGCCGTGATGCCGCAATCTGGTGCGGGATGTGAACGGCCTCATGCCCAAATGCAGCGGCTAGAGTTGGGTGAGCCAGGCAAGCAGGAGCGATCCCCGCAGCCGGCTCAGCTCTGGCGTCATTCCCGGCTCAGCCGCCATACTGCTGCTTCATGTATTTCAGGTAGTTGCCGAGGTGGTGCTGCCAGAAATAGTCCAGCTTCTGGCATCCCGGCGTCCCATCGGTCGGGTTGCCACCCGGGTTGGCGAATAGCGGCAGCAGCGAGCCGACGTCAGCATAGTTCAGCGAGGCCTGAAGCTGGTCGAGGATCTGCTGGATCATATCCGCGATCGTCGATCCGGTGATCGGTGCGGCGGTTGCCGCGCCGAGATCGGCGGCGTTCAAATGGATCGTCTCGGATGTCAGTCTCCGAGAAAGACTCTCGACCCGCTGCTTGAGCCGCCTCACCGCATCGTCGCGAACGCGATTGACCGCGCTCTCACCGTCGGCGACCACGCTGCCGAGCGCGATCATTGCCTCAGGATTGAGACTGCCGCCGAACCCACGCAGCGGATTTGGCGTGTTGAGGTCTGATATCCACTCCAGCGCAAACGGCGCCTGCGGCACCCAGTCCTGCGTCGACGTCACGGCCCAACCGTATCCGTCGACGGCGGCAAGCCGCGCGTAGTCGTACGCGTAATGGTCGTTGCCGGCCTTGGCCGGCGCGAAGGTATAGGTCTTGTAGGACGGCCCCTTGAAAACATCCGTCGAGTGCCGGACCAACGAGGTCAGCAGCGTGGCGATCGAGGCACCCTGGCTGTGCCCGGTGATGTAGACGTCGTTGCCCTGCTCCGCCAGCAGCCCCAAGGTCACGAACAATGGGCTATCGGTGGTGAACAGCATGAGCAGCAAACTCAGAGCGAAGCCCGAATGGACACCGGCCTTCACCGCACTGTCACCCTCGTCGCGGGCGAGGTAGAACGGCAACGAGATCGGACCGAGCTTCACGTCAAAGCGCGCGTTGATCAGGGGGAACAGCAAGTCGGCCAACACGCTGGCTGCGCTTGCGACCGTGCCGCGCACTGCGATCGCATATTGGGTGGTGTCATTCTGGTTCTGCCAGACTTGCCAGTAGTTATCCAACAGCGTGGCACTCGTCGGGGTGAGGTCCTTGCGGATCGCCCAATTTGAGCTTGGATCGGGCACGGGGGGCACGCCGCAGGTTGCCACCACTTCGGTCAGCGATGGCGTGCCGGCGTAGGCATGCTGCGCCATCTCAAGCAGAAGTTGCGCCTCCGCGAATTGGAATCCCGACTTGAGCGTCATGCTGCCCTCCTTGCAAAGGTGCTCGACTCCAGCCGCCCGCATTCGGACCCGGAAGCCAGCGACCGATATTTCGCATCTCTCGGAGTTAATCAATTATAGGGTGCAATAACATAGAAACGCAATATGAAGGTGTCGATCGGCCAGCCTTCGCGATCAAATCTGGGCATCGGGCCGGGACTGCAGCGCGTCCATCATTCGAAATTCGGCAGCACGTCGATCGTGGCGATCGACTATCTCAATCCCGATTGGGCGCCCGAAAGCGACTTCGACAAAATCGATTGAGGACCGTCGCCGCGCCAGGCTGCCGCGGCCAATCTCGGCACAAATCAGATTGGTTGAGTCGCTTCGCCCAGAGGCATCTCTCCGATGCCGCCACTTTCGTGATCAGATCATTGATTTCATCTGCGAGCGCATTTCGGCAGAAACAGGCCCCTGCCCCGGCTCAAGCGGCGCGATCCGCCGTATGGTGCGCTCGGAGGGACTCGAACCCCCACGGTGTTACCCACTGCCACCTCAAGGCAGCGCGTCTACCAGTTCCGCCACGAGCGCTAGGAGATGCCGGCCTGAGGCTTTGAAGGCTGGCCGGATCAGCGGCGCCGATCTAACAAATCCATCAGGGGGATACAAGCCTGCAAAGGCACTGAATTCCACAAGCTTGGCAGGAAAATCCCCATCCCTGCCCGGATCGGCCCTATCGGGTGTCCGGGCCGCTACCGGGTCCCCGGCGAGCGCGGCAGCATCTGCTTGACCTCGACCGCGATTCGGTTGCGGTCGACCAGCACGACGCCGGAAGCGACCGGCAGATTATTGGCGAGCACCTTGACCTCGTCGGCCTCGGTTGCGTCCAGCTCGATGATGGCGCCGCGGGAAAGACGTAATACTTGATGGATCGGCATCGTGGTCGTCCCGAGGACGACCATGAGATCCACGGTGACTTTGTCGAGAGTGGGCACTGTCAGGACCGCCGCAACTTGGGACTTAGGACTTGGGACTCTTCATTTGCTCCTGATCATCACCACGTTATGGTTAGCCAATGGTTAATTCGCCCCAAAACCCCCGCCAAGACCTCGATTTGACGTCGTTTTCCGCATCCGCGGGCGCGCCCGTGGAGTGGCGAATCTCGGATGCTCCGGTGCCCTATCCGGAGGCGGTGGCCGCCATGGAGGCGCGCGTTGCGGCGATTGCGGCGGGCGAGGCGCCGGAGCTGGTTTGGCTGCTCGAGCACCCCCCGCTCTACACCTCCGGCACCTCAGGCAAGGATTCGGACCTGCTCGATACCCGATTCCCGACCTTCGCCACCGGCCGCGGCGGGCAGCTCACCTATCACGGGCCCGGCCAGCGGGTGGCCTACATCATGCTCGACCTCAAACGCCGCCGGCCGGACGTGCGGGCCTATGTCGCGAGCCTGGAGGAGCTGATCCTGAAGACGCTGGCTGCCTTCAACGTCCGCGGTGAGCGGCGCGAGGACCGGGTCGGCGTCTGGGTGAAGCGGCCCGACAAGGGGCCCGAGCACGAGGACAAGATCGCCGCGATCGGCGTCCGGCTGAAGCGCTGGGTGTCGTTCCACGGGATCGCCATCAATGTCGAGCCGGAGCTGTCACATTTCGCGGGCATCGTGCCCTGCGGGGTCGCTGATCCCCGCTACGGCGTCACCTCGCTGGTCGATCTCGGCCAGCTCGTGACCATGGCCGATGTCGACGTCGCGTTGCGCCAGGCATTTGAAGACCTGTTCGGGCCGACCAAAGCGTTGGTGCCGGAAGCGGCGGTTTAAGCGGCCGTTGGTGCGTTCGCCGTCAAGTCGCGGCGATGCGCTTCAAGGCGACAGTCAGGCGACTTTCAAGATAGGTCTGGGCGACGTCCAATGGAATGAACACCGCCTCGTTGGTGACGTGCTCGTCCTTTAGAGATCGCCAATCAAACTTTGGTCGTTCGTTTCCGGGTATTGCCAGCTTGGCGAGCTCCCAATCTTCTCGTTTCAACTCACTCTGCTCAAAGATGCCTCGATACAAGCAGGCTTGGGTTACCAAAATTCGCCAGAAGATGGGCCGTGAACGCGGGTGGAACTCGTCGATGAGAAAGCTAATCTCATCGAACTGCTTTCGAACACTGCTTGTTTTCTTCGCGTAGGCCGCCTCGCATTCCGCATAGGTCATCAGACGCATCCTGCCGTTGTCGGAAATGAGAAGCGCCTCGATTGCAGATTCCATGACCCCAAGCGGCAGACCCTGCCGGTAGTATCTTTCAGGATTTGCCTTGGCCTTTCGATCGGCATCCGCATCAAAGGGATCGTAGTCGATCATCGGGTTGGTCTTTGCGAGCGTAAACTCCGCTCCGAATGCAAAGAAGGCTTGTCGCGCGAGCGTGTACTGTCGCCAGATCAATGCGTCCAACGACAGGTCTACCGACGTGATACTGCGCTGCAACAGCTTCAGCGTCGCGCAGGGAGCCAAGAACCGATAAAGGGTGGACGTGCGATAGTATTCATCCCGCAAAAAGCACTCCTCATCGTCGGGCTCCAGATTGCCTGACTTCGCGTTCTCGGCCAGACCGACGATTCTGAAATATGCTGCCTCGCAATGCTCAACCAACTGGAAGAGAATCGGGCCACATTGCTCATAAAGCCGTTTGCGCGCTTCATATTCATAATCGCGCTTGGCGTCCCTTTCGGCCTTTTCGCGACCAAGCCTGTCCCTAAGTTCCTCGATAGCGGCTTGGTTCTTGCGAGTAGAAATTTGTGAGATCACTGCGACGGCAAGTGATGCCGAGGCAGCAACCAACGCAACGGCCATCGTCTGATCCATCTTCGCCCAATCAATTATTCGGAAAGCAATGCAATATCGCCCAGATCATCAACTTCAAGCTGCATTGGCTCAAGACAAGTGTCAAGCCGCGCGGCCGGGCGATAGTTTGAGCTTGCCCGCGAAATAGCGCCGCAGATGCGGCCGCAAAACCGTCGCCTCGCCGCTCGTAGCGGAATCGGCTATGCTTGTTTCCGGTGTCGCCCACGCCTCCCCCCTCCGCCGGGAAAGCAGACCTCATGCCGGGCGAGTTGATCATCGGCCGACTGTTCGAGCGCCAGGCATAAGGAGGGGTTGCGATCCATGCTCGCAATGGGAGGTTTTGACGATGAAACTGTCTGCGCCCATCTACCATCTGAAGCGCAAGGCGAAGCGCCTGTCCCGCGAAGCCAGCATTCCGCTCCACGACGCGCTTGACCGCGTCGCCGCGACCGAAGGCTTTTCCGCCTGGAGCATGCTCGCAGCGAAGGCTGCCGCAATGACGCCGGCGAGCAAGCTGTTCCCGCAATTCCGCCCGGGCGATCTCGTGCTGGTCGGAGCGCGTCCCGGCCAGGGCAAGACCCTGATGAGCCTCGAACTTGCCGTCGAAGCCATGAGATCGGGCCATCGCGCCGCTTTCTTCTCACTCGAATATACCGAGAAAGACGTCCTGGATCGCCTTCGTGCGATCGGCGCGGACCCCGCGCAATTCGCCGGCATGCTCGAGGTCGATTGCTCCGACGCGATCAGTGCCGACTACGTCGTCAAGCAGATGGCCGCGTCTCCCCGCGGCACATTCGTGGTGATCGACTATCTGCAACTGCTCGACCAGAGGCGGGAGCATCCCGATCTGACCGTTCAGGTGCGCGCGCTGAAATCGTTCGCGCGCGACAAGGGGCTGATCGTCGTCTTCATCTCGCAGATCGACCGGTCCTACGATCCAACGGTCAAGCCCTGCCCCGACCTCGGCGATGTCCGCTTGCCGAACCCGCTGGACCTGAAGCTGTTCGACAAGACGTGCTTCATCAACAACGCCGAAGTGCAGTTCCGCGCGGCGAGCTGACGGCTTCAGGCCGCGGGTGAATTGTTCACCCGCGGCCTGCAACGTCAAGCCGCCTTCAGCGCTACCTCGAGCTTGCCGGCGATGTAGCGCCGCTCCTGGGTCAGGCCACCGAACCCGTAGGCGTCGCCCTTGACCTCGTCGACATGCAGGTAGGTCTCGGGATGCAGCGGCCCCAGAATCCCGGCCATGCGCTTGAACATTGCGGCGAGATAGGCCGCCTTCTCGTCCTTGGTGTTGGTGCCCTCGGTGACGTGGATATCGATCCAGTAGCTGGCAAGCTTCTGCTCGGCGAGCGACTTGCCGCCGGCGAACCAGTCGCCGGCATCGACGGACTTCACGATAATCGCGGTCACCTTGGGATCCTTGTGCAGTATCTCGGCGGTGAGCTCGGACACGGCGTTCGCGATATCGGCCTTCAGCGAGGGCGACTGGCGGGAGGTGGTGTAGGACACAGTGATCAGGGGCATGGTCATTCTCCTCGATATGCTGCGCGACTTGCGCGGCGTTGGAGAGAAACTAGACCTTCCACCGTCATTTTGGTATCTTATCTCTATTAATACCAGTGATAACGATTCATAATGACAGCCACACTCGACATCGCCACCGTCCAGGCGTTCCTTCTGGTCGCCGACCTCCAGAGCTTTACCCGTGCCGCCGAAGCGCTCGGCACCACGCAAGCGGCCGTCAGCCTGAAGGTGCAGCGGCTGGAGACATTGCTGGGAAAACGCCTCGTCGAACGCTCGCCACGCGCGGTCCGGCTGACCGCCGACGGCGCCGCGTTCCTCGATCGCGCACGCGCGCTGATGGAGGCGCATGACCGTGCCCTGTCGGGCGAAGCTTCAGCCGCGCAGTCGCTCTCGCTCGGCATCTCCGATCACGCCGCCGGCCCCGAACTGGTGCCGCTGCTCGAACGGCTGCACGCGATGTCGTCAAACATCACCCTCGCCGTCACCATCGGCTTCTCGCGCGAGATGCAGGACGCTTACGACGCGGGCGAGCTGGACGCCGTGATCGTGCGCCAGGAAGGCAGCCGCCGCGGCGGCGAGAAGCTGGCCGAGGACGAGTTTTGCTGGTTTGCATCACGCCGCTTCGCTCTGCCGAAAGGTGAGCCGCTGCCGCTCGCAACACTCGCCCCGCCCTGCGGGGTGCGCGCCGTCGCCGTGCGCGCACTCGACAAGGCCGGCCTCGCCTGGCGCGAGCGCTTCGTCGGCGGCGGCGTCACGGCGGTGGTCGCAGCCGCGCTCGCCGGACTTGCGATTGCGCCGCTGGCGCGACGGATTGCGCCTCCCGGGCTGATCGACATCGGGCCTGCGCACAAGCTGCCGAAGCTCGGCAGCTCGAAGGTGATGCTGCATTCGAAGGTCAGCGATCCCGCAAAGCTTGCGGCGCTGCGCGCGGTGGCGGCGACGTTTCGGAGTGCGGCGGCTTGACGCTGCGAGCGCCTACAAGATCGCCTCGAACGCGCTGCGCAGCGTCTCGTGACGGAACACAAAGCCTCGGCTGAGCGCCTTGTTCGGCAGCACGCGCTGGCCGCCGAGCAGGAGCTCGTCGGCAAAGCCGCCGCCGATCCGGCGGAGCAGGCCGCCGGGAATGCGGAACACCGCGGGCCGGTGCAGGCGCCGGCCGAGCTCTTCGGTGAACTTTGCGTTGGTGACGGGGATCGGCGCGGTGGCGTTGACGGGCCCTGTCAGATCAGGCGTTGCGATCACATAGGCGATCAGCCGGATCAGATCGTCGCGCTCGATCCAGGACATCCACTGCCGCCCCGTTCCGAGCGGACCGCCGAGACCAAACTCGAACGGCGTCAGCATGCGCGTGATGAAACCGCCTTCGGTGCCGAGCACGAGGCCGATGCGCAGATAGACGACACGCACGCCGAGCTTCTCCGCCGGCCGCGCCGCCTGCTCCCAGGCCGCGCACAGCTCGTGGCTGAAGCAGGCGTGCGACTTCGCGGACTCTGTCAGCACCTGGTCGGCCCACAGGCCGTACCATCCGATCGCGGAGCCGCTAACGAGCACCTCGGGCTTGCGCGCGAGCCGCGCGATCAGTTTTACAATTTCGCCGGTCATATCGATGCGTGATTCCAGAATCTTCGCGCGCTTCGCTTCGGTCCACAGGCCGTTACCGATCGGCTCGCCGGCGAGATTGACGATGGCGTCGATTGGCGTGTCCGCAGCGAGCTGATCGAGGCTGGTGATCAGCGTCACCGGCGGCGGCAGCATCTCGGCCTTGGCGGGATTGCGGATCAGCGCGATGACGTGATGCCCTGCCCCGCTGAGGCTCGCCGCGAGCTGGCTGCCGATGAAGCCGGTAGCGCCTGTGATCAGCACGGTCTTGCGGCCGGATAGCTTTTCGACGAGCCCGTCCGCGGGAACGCTTCGCATGCGGCCGAGCCGCCGCATCGCCGCAAAATCCCTGACACCGCAGAGCGCTGCGCCGACCGCACAGGCGGTCGCGGCGATGCTGAGCAGGCCGTGATGGACGACGCTCACGCCGAACGGCTGCATCGCCCAGGCGATCAGCACCGGCAGCAGCAGCACCAGGATGGCACCGTAATTGATCGCCAGCAGCGTATGATTGATCCGCTCGCTCGGCGGCAATTTCCGGCTCAGATCCTCCTCGACGAAATCCATCAGCGTGATGACGATCTCGGCGACCAGCACAGCGACGATCAAGAGCGCCAGCAGGCCGTAGACCTGGAGCCAGCCGAGCAGTAGGAACAGCAGCGCATAGAGCATGTTGCGGATGCCGTGCAGCTTCAGCTCGAAACGCTGCGACGGACGCCAGGCCAGCCGCTCGGTGAATTCGTGATGATAGAAGGTGTCGAACACGCCCATCACGATCTGGATGGCGATGAGGGTCCACAACAGCGGCGTCATGATACGGCCTCCCTGAAGACGGCGGACTGGTGGATCAGCGCGCCGTAACGCGGGTGAGTGACATCGAGCGTGAAACGAAAGGCGCCCTCGCCGAGATCGGAATGCGTCACCGTGAGGTCGCCCGGCGTGAACCATTGCGGCAGCGGGATCCAGAGCCGTCCGAGCTGCAGGCCGTAACCGGCGCTGCGGAAGGTCAGCGCCTGACCTTCGACCGCAATGCGCAGCGCCATCGAGACGCCGAAGCCGACATATTCCTCGAGCCCGGTCGGGCCGGCGAAACGTTTGGCGGAATGGATCACCTGCGGAAAGCCGCGCTTGCGCGCGCAGATGCGCGTCCAGGTCTGGCCGCCGGTCGCGCCGTCCTCGGTGACTGTCACGATCATGGGGACGCCGATGTCACGGCCGGTCGGCAATGGCCCGCCGATCAGCCGTGCGGCCTGCGCGAACCACCAGCCGACCTCGCTGAAGGCGACCTCGTCGACGACACCGACATAGACCACGCTGTCGCCATCGGCGACGCGTTTGGAAAAGCGCCGCCAGGTCGCGAGCGGCAGGCGGCCCCAATCCTCGTCCGGCAACAGCGCACGGAACCGGCGATCGTCGAGCAATTTGGTGTGAGGGGAGGGAGATGCGCCTAAGCCTGGTAATCGAGCCGACGTCATCGCACCCTCCTCAACGCTATTTGACCTTGCCCAGCGGCAGCAGGTTGGCGATCTTCTCGCCAAGCCGCATCAGGGCGACCAGCCGCGGCCGCGGCACCTTCAGCATCTGCATGAACCAATGGTCGGCGAGCTCGGTGAAGGCGAGCATCTCCTTCAGCCGCTTGCTCGCGACCGGATTGATGGCCGGATCCTCGGCGGCATCGGACACGCAGGCCCTGAGCGCTGCGATCGCCGGATCGAGCTCCCGCTCCTTGCGCCGCGCCGCGATGCGGGCCGCGACCTCCCAGATGTCGGTCTCGGCCTCGTAGTGATCGCGACGATCGCCGAGGATCGGCACCCGCCGGATCAAATTCCAGGCGAGCAGCTCCTTGAGCGAATTGGAGACGTTGGAGCGCGCCATGCCGAGCGTGTCGGCGATGTCCTCGGCCGTCATCGGCGCCTCGGACAGATAGAGCAGCCCGTGGATCTGGCTGACCGAGCGATTGACGCCCCATTCGTCGCCCATGTCGCCCCAATGCAGGATGAAGCGCTCGACGGCGGCGGGGAGTTTCTTCTTTCCGGTTATTTCTGTCATGACAGAAATATCTGACAAGTTCGATTGCGTGTCAAGGGCGCTTGCCCTGGCGGCCCTCCTGCATACCGTCTGCGGTATTTGCCTAAAAAGTTCCCAGAGAGTCGGAACCAAAACGCCGGCCCGAGCGTTTGCTCCCGTCGAGGCGGGGTCTAAGAATGGTAAAAAAGTTCAGTCAGCAGAGAGACTTGTTCGAAAGCGAGCGCAGTTTCCGGCTGCTGGTTGAAGGAGTTGCCGACTACGCCCTCTACATGCTCGATCCCAGCGGCACCATCACCAGCTGGAACATCGGCGGCGAGCGCATCAAGGGCTACGCGCCCGAGGAAATCGTCGGCCAGCATTTCTCCCGCTTCTATACCGAGGCCGACCGCGCCAACGGCAAACCTGCGCGAGCGCTCGGCATCGCGCGCGAAAAGGGCCGCTACGAAGAGGAAGGCTGGCGCGTTCGCAAGGACGGGACGTTCTTCTGGGCGAGCGTGGTGATCGATCCGATCTACGAGGATGGCACGCTGGTCGGCTTCGCCAAGATCACGCGCGACATCACCGAACGCCGCAACGCCCAGCTCAAGCTCGAGGCGATGCAGAAGCAGCTCGCCGAATCCCAGAAGTTCGATGCGCTCGGTCAGCTCACCGGCGGCGTCGCCCATGACTTCAACAACCTCCTGATGATCATCAGCGGCAGCCTCCATGTCCTGAAGAAGGGGGCCATCGACGATACCAGGCTTCAGCGCGCGATCTCCGCGATCGAGACTGCGACCAGGCGCGGCGCCGCGCTGACCAACCAGCTCCTCACCTTTGCGCGGCGACAGAGCGTCAACCCGCAGGCGATAGATCTCACCGAACGCGTCGCGGCGATCCGCGCGGTGCTCGACGCCGGCCTCGGCAGCTCCGTGCGCCTCGCCTTCGACATCGCCCCCAAGGTCTGGCCGGTCAGGACCGACGTCTCGGAGCTCGAGACCGCGCTGCTCAATCTCGTCATCAATGCCCGCGATGCGATGCCCGACGGCGGCACGGTGACGATCAGCGCCCGCAACGTGGTGCTGGACGAGACCCCGCTCGCCGGCGAGTTCGTGGCGATCGACGTCGCCGACACCGGGCTCGGCATTCCCGCCGACGTCGTCGACAAGATCTTCGAGCCGTTCTTCACCACCAAGCCGATCGGCAAGGGTACCGGCCTCGGCCTCTCCCAGGTGCACGGCTTCGCCCATCAGGCCGGCGGCACGGTGAAGGTCGCAAGCGAGCTCGGCCAGGGCACGATTTTCACCATCCTGCTGCCGCGCGGCACGGATGCCCCGGCACGGGACACCGCGGAGGCGATGCCGTTCCGCGGCAGCGGAACGGTGCTGCTGGTCGAGGACAATCCCGAAGTCGCGCTCGTCAGCATCGGCCTTCTGGAACAGCTCGGCTACCAGGTGCACCGGGTCGCCGACGCCGAAGCGGCATTGCGCGAGATCGAGACCAACGGCGTCGATTTCGTGTTCTCGGACATCGTGATGCCCGGCAAGATGGACGGCCTCACCCTCGCCCATCGTCTGCGCCAGCTCCGCCCCGGCCTGCCGGTCCTGCTCGCCACCGGCTACAGTGAGGTTGCCGCCGACGTGCGCGGCGACTTCCCGATCCTGCGTAAGCCGTACGAGATCCACGAGCTCAGCGAAGCGATCGCGAAATTGCCGAGGTGACTCTTAACCTCTCCCCGCTTGCGGGGAGAGGTCGAATTCGATCGCAGATCGAATTCGGGTGAGGGGGTACATGTCTCTCGACGACCGCCCGTGTTGAGAGAGGCCCCTCACCCCAACCCTCTCCCCGTAAGAACGGGGCGAGGGAGCGCACCGCTCGCGCCGAAAGAGAATTGGCGCTCAAACCGTCGGCAACACCGAGAACGCTTCCCCTGCCCTGCGCAGATTCAGTTCATCCACGCTAGCGGTCTCGCTGGTGACGCTGTCGACGCGCGAGGATGGCGGGCCATGGCGGCACAGTGCGACCATGTCGGCGACGTGGTTCGGCGCGCCCGCGAACAGCGCTTCCACGCTGCCGTCGCGGCGGTTGCGGACCCAGCCTTCGAGACCGCTCGCGGTGGCCTGGTATTCGACCCAGGCGCGATAGCCGACGCCCTGCACGCGGCCCCGGATCATGACTTGGAGGATCGCCCGGCTCATGTCTTCAGCCCGAGAACATCGGCGCTGCGCGCCTTCGTCTCGGCCTCCCGCATGACGCGGCCCGTCAGCTCCGCAGAGGCCAGGCCCTTGAGTGCCTTCGGCGAGGCGCCTTCCCGGAGCGCCTTCAGCGTGTCGTGGACGGCCTGCGTCGCGGCCGTGATCGGCGCATGGCCCTGCAGCGCGATGCGCACGCGCTGGCTGGCGAGATAGTCGAGCGCGCTCAGATCTTCCGGCGCGCCGCCGAGCACGATCGGCAGGCGCGTCGCAGCCGTTATCGCCTCGAGCTCGGCACGCGATTTGATGCCGGTGAAGAACAGAGCATCGACGCCGGTGGCCTCATAAGCCTTGGCACGGCGGACCGCATCCTCGATCGAGGTGATCGAGGCCGCACCCGTGCGGCCCATGATGACCAGCGACGGATCGCTGCGGCCGCTGAGCGCGGCTTTCATCTTGCCGACACCCTCCTCCAGCGAAATCAGCTGCGTCTTTGTTTCACCGAAGGCAGCCGGCAGCAGCGTGTCCTCGATGGTGAGGCCGGCGGCACCGGCCGTCTCCAGCTCCTGCACCGTGCGGCGCACGTTAAGCGCATTGCCATAGCCGTGATCGGCATCGACCAGCACGGGCAGTGTGGACGCACGCGACATCCGCCGCATCTGCTCACAAAGCTCGGTGAGCGTGATCAGGGTGATGTCGGGGTCGCCGAGCACGGCGAGCGAGGCCACCGAGCCGCCGAACATCCCGATGGGAAAGCCGAGATCCTCGGCGATGCGGATCGAGATTGCGTCATAGACCGAGCCGGGATGGACGCAAGTCCCGCCCGACAGGATGGAACGCAGTTTCTCGCGGCGGGAACGAAAGGCCATGATTGCCCTCCCAATTGTTGCGACGCAGCCGCAACATACTCCGTCATTGCGAGCGTAGCGAAGCAATCCAGAGTCTTTCCGCAGAGGCAGTCTGGATTGCTTCGCTGCGCTCGCAATGACGGTGTTCGTGGGCCGGCGAGAGCCCCACTCACACCTTACGCAAACTCCAAAATCAGCGCGTCCACCGCGAGCGTCGCGCCGGCGCTGGCGTGGATCTTCTTCACGGTGCCGTCCTGCTCGGCGCGCAGCACGTTCTGCATCTTCATGGCTTCGACCACGGCGAGCGTCTCGCCGGCCTTGACCTCCTGCCCCTCGCTCACCGCGATGGAGACAACGAGGCCCGGCATCGGACAGAGCAGCTTCTTGCCGGTGTCGGAGGCCGCCGTCACCGGCATCAGCCGGGCAGAGGTCGCTTCCGTTTCGGTCCAGACATAGACCGGCACCTCGACGCCTTGATGCGCGAGGCGGATGCCGTTCGCAATCGGCCGCGCCTGCACCGCGACGAAGTGCCCATCGATGGTGCCCTGCCAGACCGGATCGCCCGGTTTCCACGGCGACTGCAACAGATGCGCATTGCCGACCTTACCTTCGGCATCGACGAAGCGGATCGCGATGGCGTCGCCCTCACGTCCGACCTCGAGCTGGATTTCCTGGCGATCGAGCCACACCGCGCGGCGGCGTTCGCGCTGCACGACGCGGCCGCCCATCTGCCCCGAGATCTGCCGCTTGCGCTCGCCGAGCACGTGGTCGATGGCAGCGCCGACGGCGGCGATCCGCCGTGCGACCTCGCCTTCGGGCACGCGCACCGCAAAACCCTTGGGGAACTCTTCGGCGATGAAGCCGGTCGAGAGCCGACCCTCGCGCCAGCGCGGATGATGCATCAGCGCCGACAGGAACGGGATGTTGTGCCTGATGCCGTCGACATAGAACGAATCCAGCGCGGTGGCCTGGGCCTCGATAGCGGCCGCGCGCGACGGCGCGTGGGTGACGAGCTTTGCGATCATCGGATCGTAATGGATCGAGATCTCGCCGCCCTCCT
Source organism: Bradyrhizobium huanghuaihaiense (assembly GCF_007830635.1). Lineage (GTDB taxonomy): Bacteria > Pseudomonadota > Alphaproteobacteria > Rhizobiales > Xanthobacteraceae > Bradyrhizobium > Bradyrhizobium huanghuaihaiense. The sequence continues at coordinate 71,300 of NZ_VLLA01000003.1, forward strand.
GCACGCCGGTGTCGTTGCGCACGGTGATGCCGTCCTTGCTGGCTTCCGCCGGCGGACGATACTTCACGAGACGCCCGATCGAGGGCAGGAAGTTGCGGAACGGATCTTCCGCATAGAGGCGCGATTCCACGGCCCAACCGGTGAGCGTGACGTCCTTCTGCGCGATGGCGAGCTTCTCGCCGGCGGCAACGCGGATCATCTGTTCGACAAGGTCGATGCCGGTGACGAGCTCGGTGACGGGATGCTCGACCTGGAGGCGCGTGTTCATCTCCAGGAAGTAGAAGCTCTTGTCCTGGCCGGCGACGAATTCGACGGTGCCGGCGGAATCGTAGTTCACGGCCTTGGCCAGCGCGACCGCCTGCTCGCCCATCTTGCGGCGGGTGGCTTCATCCAGCAGCGGCGACGGCGCCTCCTCGATGACCTTCTGGTTGCGGCGCTGGATCGAGCATTCGCGCTCGCCGAGATAGATCACGTTGCCGTGCTTGTCGCCCAGCACCTGGATCTCGATGTGGCGGGGATCGACGATGAATTTTTCGACGAAGACGCGGTCGTCGCCGAACGAGGCCTTGGCCTCGGCCTTGGCGAGGTTGAAGCCCTCGGCGACCTCGGCCTTCGAATGCGCGATGCGCATGCCCTTGCCGCCACCGCCGGCGGAGGCCTTGATCATCACGGGGTAGCCGATCTCGTCCGCGATGCGGACCGCGTGCTTGTCGTCCTCGATGACGCCGAGATGGCCGGGCACGGTCGAGACTTTTGCTTTCGCGGCGGCCTTCTTGGATTCGATCTTGTCACCCATCGCGGCGATCGCGCCGGGGTTCGGGCCGATGAAGACGATGCCGGCGGCTTCCAGCGCGCGCGGAAACGCCTCGCGCTCGGACAGGAAGCCGTAGCCGGGATGCACGGCCTCGGCGCCCGTCTTGCGGCAGGCCTCGACGATCTTCTCGATCACCAGATAGCTCTCGGCCGCGGCCGGCGGGCCGATCAGCACCGCCTCATCGGCCATCTCGACATGGAGGGCATCGCGGTCGGCCTCGGAATAGACCGCAACCGTTTGAATTCCCATCTTGCGGGCAGTCTTGATGACCCGGCAGGCGATTTCGCCGCGATTGGCGATCAGAATGCGTTTGAACATGCTTTTCTTGAGTCTCGACCTTGGGCGGGACCCTTCCCCGGCCGTTGGGGCCTATGGGACGGGCCGTGTGGCTCCCGTGGTACATCAAAATGGGCCGGAGGCAACGGTCTAAATCCGGGCCGCTCTGGCGTACCAGCGCAAGACCGAAACAGCCGCGAGGGAGCCCTTGGGACGGCCTACGCCTTCCGCGCCTTGGCCACGTCCCGGACCAGGCCGTGGATGAAGCCCAGTTTGCCGACCACCGCCGGCGACAGGATGAAGGGGTAGAGGTCGCGCAGGCCCATGGCCCGGTTGACGCTGTTCATGGCGAAGGTGAAGGGCAGCCATGCGTCGATGAGCGCCTGGACGTCCCTGGCCTCGTAGGGGTTGAAACGGATGCGCGCCGTCAGCTCCCCGTCGCGATCCACCTTGGGGCGCACCTCCATGCCGAACTCGGAGGCCATCTCCAGGGTGTCGACGATGTGGAGATAGTGCGCCCAGGTCTCGGCGAAGTCTTCCCAGGGGTGCGTCGTGGCATAGGCCGAGACGTAATTCTGCTGCCAGTCAGCCGGGGCGCCTTCAGCGTAATGGCGCTGCAAGGCCTGGCCGTAATCGGCTGAATCGTCGCCGAACACCGCGCGGCATTCGTCGAGCTTGCCGCCGCCCTGAACCAGCACGTCCCAGAAATAATGCCCGACCTCGTGGCGGAAATGCCCAAGCAGCGTCCGGTAAGGCTCGCCCATCTCCAACCGGCGCCGCTCGCGCTCGATGTCATCGGCCTCGGTCAGGGCGATCGTGATCAGGCCGTTGTCATGGCCGGTCATGATCTTTTGTCCGCTGTTCGGATCGTCGGCGAGGAAGTTGAAGATCAGGCCGTGCACCGCATTGTCCTGACGGTTCTGGAGCGGCAGCTTCCAGCGGATCAGGGAATAGAACAGCCGGTGCTTTGCCACCTCCAGCTCACGCCAGCGGGCGAGCTGCGCGGGGTCCGACAGGTCCGGCACCATGCCGTTGTGGCGGCAGGCACGGCAATAGCCGTTGCCGTCGCCGGTGTCCGTCAGCCAGTTGCACGCATCGTAGTCGGCATTGCGGCACAGCATCCGCCCCCTGCCCTTGTCGGCCAGCGTCGTCCAGGTCCCGCTTTGAGCCTCGTCGTCGGGCTCGAGCGCCGACATCGTCTCATTCTCCGGGAGGAAGGCGACGCGGTGACCGCAACGCCCGCAGGCGCGGTTCTCGAAATAGAGGACGTTGCCACAGGACTGACAGACAAAGAGCTTCAAGATTTAGCCTCTTCGAAAAGGGAGTTTTATGAATGAGAGTTGTGGCGCCTCGCGAAGACGCGTCCGCAGGCGCATCGTTCCAATATCAGGAACAAAATGCCAGACCGGGCGTTGGTTGACCGCATTTTTCCCGCGTTCTGGCTGGCCGCGGGTCCTTCCAGACAGTCTATTTCCTCTAAGCAATGGCCATCGCGCTCCGTCTGTGTGAATATCGGTCCGGCACGTGCGCACCCGCATGACAACGGCCGACGCCTTGAACGATCCTTTGCCCGAGACCATCGCCGCCGAAAGGCTGCGCCAGCACCTCGAAGACGTCGCGCGCGAGCGCGACAACGCCTATCGCGCCCTCCAGGAGCGAGAGGCCGAGCTCGCGCGCATCCAGCGCATCGGCAAGGTCGGCGGCGTCGAGGTCGACTTCCGCGAGGGCTTCAAGAACCGCCGCTCGCCGGAATATCTGATGATCCACGGCCTGCCGCCGGAGGCCACCGACGAGTCGCACGAGGACTGGGTCAACCGTATCCATCCTGATGACCGCGACGCGGCGGTGAACCACTTCTTCGAGGCGCTTTCCGGGACCAGCGAAGATTACACGGCCGAATACCGCATCATCCGCCCGAGCGACGGCGAGACCCGCTGGATCCGGGTCGTCGCCAAGTTCGAGCGCGACAAGGACGGCCGCGCCATCCGCCTCGTCGGCGCCCACATCGACATCACCGACCAGATGCTCGCGCGCGAGACGCTGCGCGAGAGCGAGGAGCGCTTCCGGCTGATCGCCGACAGCGCGCCGGTGCCGATCTGGGTCACCAAGCTCGATCGCAAGCGCTCCTTCGCCAACCAGGCCTATGTCGACTTCGTCGGCCTGCCCTACGACCAGGCGATCGATTTCGACTGGCGCAAGGTGCTGCATCCGGACGACCTTCCGCATGTGCTGCAGCAATCGGTGCAAGGCGAAGCCTCGCTGAAACCCTTCGTGCTGGAAGCGCGCTACAGGAACGCCAGCGGCGAATGGCGCTGGCTGCGCTCGGAATCGCAGCCGCGCTGGGACCCGACCGGCAAGCATATCGGCTTCATCGGCGTCGCCCACGACATCACGGTCGCCAAGCAGGCCGAGATCGAGCTCCGGCGGCTCAACGAGACGCTGGAGGAGCGCATCGCCGAGCGTACCGCCGAGCTCGAGTCCAACGAGGCCCGGCTGCGCGCGATCCTGGAGACCAGCAACCAGTATCAGGGCCTGGTCGATCTCAGCGGCGAACTGCTCTACGCCAACAAGACCGCACTCGACGGCATCAACGCCGAGGCGCGGGATGTCATCGGCAAGCCGTTCTGGGATACGCCGTGGTTCACGGGAACCCCCGGCATGAGCGATGTCGCGCGCGACGCCTTCAGGACCGTCCTGAAGGGCGAAGCGGTGCGGCTGGAGATGCGGCTGCGCCTGCCGATCGGCGAACGCGATTTCGATTTCGGCATGCGCCCCGTGCTCGACCGCCACGGCAACATCACCGGCGCGGTGCCCGAGGCCGTCGACATCACCGAGCGCCGCCTCGGCGAGGAGGCGTTGCGGCAGTCGCAGAAGATGGAAGCGATCGGCCAGCTCACCGGCGGCGTCGCGCACGATTTCAACAATCTGCTCACCATCATCCGTTCGGCGACCGACTTCCTGCGCCGGCGCGAGCTGCCGGAAGAGCGGCGCCGCCGCTATGTCGACGCCATCTCCGACACCGTCGAGCGCGCCTCCAAGCTGACGGCGCAGCTCCTGGCCTTCGCGCGCCGGCAGCCGCTGAAGCCACAAATTTTCAATGTCGGCAGCCAGGTCGAGGGCGTGGCACAACTGGTCCGGCCGCTGGTCGGCGGCCGCATCGAGATCAGCGTCGAGATCCAGGACACGGATTGCTTCACTGTCGCCGACGTCGCACAGTTCGAGACCGCGTTGATCAACCTCGCCATCAACGCCCGCGACGCGATGGAGGGCGAAGGCCGCCTCACCATCGCGGTCTGCAAGGTCCAGGGGATTCCGAGCCTGCGCGCGCAGTCGGCACGTGGCGGCGACTATGTCGCGATCTCGGTCAAGGATACCGGCAGCGGCATCGCGCTGGAACATCTCGATTCCATTTTCGAACCGTTCTTCACCACCAAGGAGGTCGGCAAGGGCACCGGCCTCGGTCTCAGCCAGGCGTTCGGCTTCGCAAAGCAGTCCGAGGGCGACATCGCGGTGACGAGCACGCAGGGCGAAGGCGCGACCTTCACCATCTACCTGCCGCAGGCCCAAAGCCCCGCCACCGAGAAGGATGCGGCGGCGTTGACCAGCGAGGCTGCGACCACCGGGCGCGGCTACCGCGTGCTCGTGGTCGAGGACAATGACGATGTCGGCCAGTTCTCGACCGAGCTTCTGGAAGACCTCGGCTATGTCGTCCGCCGCGTCGCCAACGCCAACGCGGCGCTCGCAATCCTCGGCGAGAACGAATTCGCCGTCGACCTCGTCTTCTCCGACGTGATCATGCCCGGCATGAACGGCGTCGAGCTCGCCGGAATCATCCGCGAGCGCTATCCGGGCCTGCCCGTCGTGCTCACCTCGGGCTACAGCAACGTGCTCGCCGAAAACGCCCATCGCGGATTCGAGCTGATCCAGAAGCCCTATTCGGTCGAATCGCTCTCGCGCATCCTGCGCAAGGCGATCACGGAGAAGCTGTCGGTGGCGCGGTGATTGTTATAGCTGCGCGAAGCTGGCCACAAACTCCGTCATTGCGAGCGCAGCGAAGCAATCCAGACTGCCTCCGCGGAAGGACTCTGGATTGCTTCGCTGCGCTCGCAATGACGGCGCTGATGCGCCGTCACAAAACAACGGATATCGATAACATGAAACCCGCCCTCCTCTCCGCCTGGCAGACCTGGGCGCTGCTGTCGGCCTGCTTTGCGGCGCTGACCGCGATCTTCGCCAAGGTCGGCGTCGAGAACATCAATCCGGACCTTGCCACCTTCATCCGCACCATCGTGGTGCTGCTCGCCTTCTCGGTTCTGCTGTTCTTCACCGGGCAATTCGTCGTGCCCTCGGCGGTCTCCTCAAGAACCTGGCTGTTCCTGGTTTTGTCGGGACTGGCGACCGGCGCCTCATGGCTCTGCTATTTTCGCGCACTCAAGCTCGGGCCTGCCACGCTGGTCGCGCCGATCGACAAGCTCAGCGTCGTGCTGGTCGCCCTGTTCGCGTTCGCCTTTCTCGGCGAGCGTCCAACGGCCCAGGGCTGGCTCGGCATCGCCATGATCGGCGCCGGCGCGGTGTTGTTGGCTGTGAAGTTCTGAAGCGATGCAAAAATGCCGCGACGTCCGTTTCTGCCCGGACGTTTCCGCTCGTCGATCGAGACACCGATGTCGAGCCAGGACCCCGATCTAACGAGGCGAGCCGGCCGCGCTCTGGATGCGGCCAATTTCTTCCTTGCCGACGTCCGCGACGGGCTCGGCCCCTATCTTGCCGTCTATCTCCTCACCGAGCAGCATTGGGACGAAGCGCGCATTGGCCTGGTGATGTCGATCGCGACGATCGCCGGCATCGTGGCGCAGACGCCCGCCGGAGCGCTGGTCGACGCGACGCGAGCGAAGCGAGCCGTGATGGTTGTCGCCGCCATCATGGTGACAGCAGCCTCGCTGTCATTGCCTTTGTTTCCGGCGTTCCTGCCGGTCGCGATCTCGCAAGGAGTAGCACAGGCTGCCGCCGTGATCTTTCCTCCGGCGATTGCGGCCGTCTCGCTCGGCATCTTCGGCCACGCCGCCTTTACCCGGCGGATTGGCCGTAACGAGACCTTCAATCACGCCGGCAACGCGGTCGCGGCGATGCTTGCCGGACTCTCCGCCTATTGGTTCGGACCGACCGTCGTGTTCTACCTGCTCGGCGCCATGGCGATCGCAAGCCTCGTCAGCATTGTCGCCATCCCCGAACAGGCCATCGATCACGACCTCGCCCGCGGGCTGCACGATGCCGACGGCGACAGCGCGCGCGAGCAACCCTCGGGCCTCGCCGTGCTGCTGACCTGCCGCCCCCTGCTCGTGTTCGCGATCTGCGTCCTGCTCTTCCATCTCTCCAACGCAGCCATGCTGCCGCTGGTCGGGCAGAAGCTCGCACTCCAGGACAAGAACATGGGCACCAGCCTGATGTCGGCCTGCATCGTCGCGGCGCAATTGGTCATGGTACCGTTCGCGATTCTGGTCGGCGCGAGGGCCGACCGGTGGGGACACAAGCGCTTCTTCCTCGCAGCACTCCTGATCCTGCCTTTCGCGGCGCGCTCTACACGCTCTCCGACAATCCGTTCTGGCTGGTCGGCGTGCAGCTCCTCGACGGCGTCGGCGCCGGCATCTTCGGCGCCATCTTCCCCGTCATCGTCGCCGACCTCATGCGCAACACCGGGCGCTTCAACGTCGCGCAAGGCGCGGTCATCACCGCTCAGGGCATCGGAGCTGCGCTGTCGACAGCGCTCGCCGGCTTCGTCGTGGTCGGCGCGGGTTACAGTGCGGCCTTCATCACGCTCGGTCTGGTCGCGGCGATCGGCGCCGTCGTCTGCCTCCTCGCCTTGCCCGAGACGCGGCATGGCGCCTTGCAGCCGCAGGGGAAGACAGCGCCGCCGACATCGGATATCGCTGCCGAATGAACCCGTTCCACATTGAGGACTGACCGTGCCGTCTGACGCCATCTGGGCCTGGAGCATCATTGTGCTTGCGACCGCAGGCGTCATTATCCGCCCGTTCCGCCTGCCCGAGGCGATCTGGGCGGTCATCGGCGCCGGCGCCCTCGTGCTGCTCGGTTTGCTTCCGTGGCAGGATGCGCTTGTCGGCATCGAGAAAGGCCTCGACGTCTATCTCTTCCTGATCGGCATGATGCTGATCGCCGAGCTGGCCCGGCTCGAGGGCCTGTTCGACTATCTCGCCGCGCTCGCGGTCGAATATGCAGGCGGCTCGCCGCAGCGGCTGTTCCTGCTGATCTATCTCGTCGGCACGCTGGTCACCGTGCTGCTCTCGAACGACGCCACCGCGATCGTGCTGACGCCGGCCGTCTATGCCGCGACGCGCGCGGCGGGCGCGAAACCGCTGCCCTATCTCTTCGTCTGCGCCTTCATCGCCAACGCCGCAAGCTTCGTGCTGCCGATCTCCAATCCCGCCAATCTCGTCGTGTTCGGCGCGCGCATGCCGCACCTCACTGAATGGCTGCGCCTGTTCGCCCTGCCCTCGGCGGCTTCGATCCTGCTCACCTATGCCGTGCTGCGCCTGACCCAGCACCGCGCGCTCAAGGAAGAGACCATCGCCCGCAGCGTGCCGCATCCAAAGCTCGGCCGCGGCGGCAAGCTGACGGCCGTGGGCATCATCGCGATCGGCGTTGTGCTGGTCACGGCCTCCGCGCTCGACAGGCAACTCGGCCTGCCGACCTTCATCTGCGGCGTGGCGACAGCCGCGATCGTGCTGCTGCTGAGCCGGCAATCACCGCTGCCTGTGCTGCGGGGCGTGTCCTGGAGCGTGCTGCCGCTGGTCGGCGGGCTCTTCGTCATGGTGGAAACGCTGGTCAAGACCGGCGTAATCGGGCAGCTCAGCGCGCTGCTGCACCAGGCGGTCGCACAATCGGTGCCGAAGGCTGCCTGGAGCGTCGGCATCGCCACCGCAATCGGCACCAATATCGCCAACAATCTTCCGGTCGGCCTTATCGCCGGCTCGGTCGCTGCCAGCGATCATCTGCCGGCGCCGGTCGTCAGCGCGATCCTGATCGGCGTCGATCTCGGACCGAACATGTCGGTGACGGGATCGCTCGCCACCATCCTCTGGCTGGTTGCGCTCCGGCGGGAGAAGATCGAGCTCAGCGCCTGGCCGTTCCTCAAGCTCGGTATGCTGGTGACGCCGCCCGCTCTGATCGCGGCGCTGGCGGCGGCGATCAGGTAGCGGCAGAGAATTCACTGCGATTGTTTGCGGTGCCTCAGCCCGTAGCGGGCGAGGCCCGATCGCGGCCATCAGGCCGCGACCGGGCAATTTGTCAGTCGTTCTCGTAGCCGTAGACTTCCGGCAGGATGAAGATCGCGGCGAGCAATCCGATCAGCGGGAAGATCGCGACCATCAGCGTGGCATTCGCCTGCCCGATCGCGGCGAACACCGTCGGGAACAGGAAGATCGCCAGGAACGACGGCAGCTTCACGAACATGTAGGCGAAGCCGCTGGCGGTGCCGCGATATTTCGGCTTGGCGACCATGGTTGGGATCGTCATGCAGTTCGAGGCGTCCCAATAATGGCCCCACAACATGGCGGCGGCCGCGAACGGCAGCAGGATCTTGTTGTCGGTGTAGAGCGCGAAGGCTGCGACCAGCAGCGAGGCCAGCACGATCGAGAAGCCGGCGATCGAGATGCCGCGGTGGCCGATCTTCGGCGTCAGCAGCGGACCGACCCAGCCCGACAATGCGGCGAACGAGAACAGCGCCATCGTCACCAGATTGATGCCGAGCACGCTCGACACGCCGACCATCACGAACAGCACCGGCAGGTAGAAGGCGAAGGTCGAGAACTCGCTCGCCTGGGTGAAACAAGCGATCCAGCCGTAGACCGTGGCGCGCCAGCGGATCGGATCCTTCTTGAGATCGGCGAGGAACGCGCGGGTCGAGACCTTCGGCACCTCGACGTCATGGTCCGGCAGCATGTCGAGATTGTCGTTGAACATCTCGCGCGCCACCCGCTTGGCCTCGCGATAGCGCCCCTTCTGCACCAGCCACACCGCCGTCTCCGGCACGTCGTGACGCATGAGAAGGATGATGAGCGCCGGCACCGCGCCGAGGCCGAGCGTCACGCGCCACAGCATCTCGTGCTGCATGTCGATCAGCAGGAAGATCACGATGACGCCGATGGTCATGACTTCGCCGACGGCGAACATGAACTGCCAGCGGTTGCCCATGACCTCGCGCTCACCCTTGGCCATGGATTCCATGATGTAGGTGTAGCCGGTCGAGATATCCGAGCCGAGCGGGATGCCGAGCAGGAAGCGGATCACGACGAGCCAGCCGACGCTGGGCACGAAGGCCTGCGCCAGCGCCAGCACGATGAACAGCACCATCGTCACCAGGAACATGACGCGGCGGCCGATCTTGTCGGACAGCCAGCCGCCGAGCAGCGCGCCGATCAGGGCGCCGCCCTGCGTGCCCGCCGCGGCAAGGCCGAGCATCAGCGGATCCGGATTGTACTGCTCCTTGATGAAGATCAGCACGAAGGCGATCGAGTAGAGATCCCAGGCCTCGACCAGGATCGAGGCCATCATCAGCCAGCCGACCTTGTTGCCCTTTGGACTGTAGTTCGTGATGAGGTAGCGGACCGCGGCTTCGCTCGCGGTCGGTTGTGGCATGGCCATTGTCTGCATGTTTGGTCCTCTCTTCAAAATTCTCTACGCGCCGAGCAGCGGCTCGATGCTGCAATCGAGCAGGCGCGGGTCGATCCCCGCCTCCATCCCTGCGAACATCTCGCCCATGTAGTCGATCAGCGCATCGCTGGCCTTCACGGCCTCCTCGACGCGGCGGCTGGCGACTGCACTGAGAATGGCGAGATGATGATCGATCGTGCCGGACAGATCGGCCTGCCCCGGCATGAAGCGATGATGGATGTAGCCGATGCGGCGATACAGCGTGTGCAGCGGCCGCAGCGTGTGCACCAGGAACGGCTCGCCGGCGGCCTCCAGCACCAGCGCGTCGATACGGCGGTCGATGCTGTTGAACTCGTCGAGTGTCAAAGTGGCGCGACGTTCGCGCAGCAGCCGCTCAATGTGCAGCGCCTGATTGCGGTGGGACAAGCTGGCGCGATCCGCCGCGAGGCGAATGACAAAACGCTCCATGTCGCGGCGGAGGCCAAGCAGCATGCGCTCGCGCGCGAGGTCGATCGGCGCGATGTGCAGGCCATGGCGCGGGCGGATGATGATGAGCGTATCGGCGGAGAGACGATTGACGGCGTGATGCACCGGCGTGCGGCCGAAACCGGTGATCTGCTGCAATTCCAGCATCGTCATGAACTGTCCGGGCTTCAGCTCGCAATGAACGAGCAGCTCCTCGATCTTCTGATAAGCGAGCTCGAAGAAGTTGAGACGGTTGCGCCGCGAGGGCCTGCCCTCGCCGTCGTCGTGTCTCACCACCTCGAGCGCGCGCTTGCGCCGTGCCATGTCGTCCTCTCCCGTCAGCCCGCGCTCTCGTTGCTGGGTGGCGCCTTGTTTGTGGCACCCTTAAAACATGTTGTGATATATTACAAGCAGGCGTAAGACTTCGACGCGATCTGCAACATGCTGCAGTGCGAAATGAGACGCCGGGCGCGAAGCGCCTTTCGATGGGAGGAGAGTTGCCGTGAAGATCACGTCGATTGAGACACTGCGCACCGAGGAATTTTCCAACGTCATCTGGGTGCGCATCCACACCGACACGGGACTGATCGGTCTCGGCGAGACCTTCTACGGCGCCGGCGCGGTCGAGGCGCAGATCCACGACACCTTTGCCGGCCGCCTGCTCGGCCGCAATCCGCTGCACATCGAAGCGATCCATCGCGACATGCTGAACCTGCCGATGGCGCAGTCCTCGACCGGCGTCGAATATCGCGCGGCCTCCGCGATCGACATCGCGCTGTGGGACTTGTTCGGCAAGGTCTGCGATCAGCCGGTGCACCAGATGCTCGGCGGCCTCTGCCGCGACAAGCAGCGCATCTACAACACCTGCGCCGGCACGCAGTATGTTCGCTCGACCAATATCAGCCCGGTCGCGAACTGGAATCTCGGCGCCTCCAAGGGCCCCTATGAGGACCTCGACGGCTTCATGAATCACGCCGACGCGCTGGCCGAAAGCCTGCTCGAAAGCGGCATCTCGGCGATGAAGATCTGGCCGTTCGATCCGGCGGCGCAGGAGAACAAGGGCCTCTACATCACCGCCGCGCAGATGAAGCAGGCAATCGAGCCGTTCGAGAAGATCCGGAAAGCCGTCGGCGACAAGATGGAGATCATGGTCGAGCTCCACTCGCTGTGGAACCTGCCGACCGCCAAGCAGATCGCGCGCGCGCTCGAGCCCTACAAGCCGACCTGGTACGAAGACCCGATCCGGATGAACTCGCCGCAGGCGCTGGCCGAATATGCCCGCTCGACCGATGTCTGGGTCTGCGCCAGCGAGACGCTGGGCTCGCGCTTCCCGTACAAGGACATGCTCGACCGCGACGCCATGCATGTGGTGATGGCGGACCTGTGCTGGACCGGCGGCCTCACCGAGGGCCGCAAGATCGCGGCGATGGCCGAGACCTATCACCGGCCTTTTGCTCCTCATGACTGCATCGGCCCGATCGGCTTCATCGCCGCCATCCACATGTCGTTCAGCCAGCCCAACACCTTGATCCAGGAATCGGTGCGCGCCTTCTACAAGGGCTGGTACAATGAGCTCGTCACCACGATGCCCGTGATCAAGGACGGCTATGTCTTCCCGATGGAAGGCCCCGGCCTCGGCGTCGACCTTCTGCCTGCTGTCTTCGAGCGCACCGATCTCACCGTGCGCCGCTCCAACGTCTGAGGAATTCTTGAGATGAGCACCTCCCTCTTCGATCTCTCCGGCCGCACCGCGCTCGTGACCGGCTCCTCCCGCGGACTCGGCCGCGCCATTGCCGAGGGCATGGCCAAGGCCGGCGCCAAAATCATCATCAACGGCGTCGATCCCAAGCGCGTCGAGCAGGCCGTCGCCGAGTTTCGCGCCGCCGGCCATCAGGCCGAGGGTGCTGCGTTCAACGTCACTGACGAGCCGGCGATCGTTGCCGCCTTCGAGCGTTTCGACCGCGAAGGCATTGCGGTCGACATCCTCGTCAACAATGCCGGCATCCAGCACCGCAAGCCGCTGGCGGAGTTCACCACCGACGAATGGCGCAAGGTCATCGAGACCGATCTCACCAGCGCCTTCGTGATCGGCCGCGAGGCGGGCAAGCGCATGATCCCGCGCAAGCGTGGCAAGATCATCAACATCGGATCGCTCGGCAGCGAGCTGGCGCGTCCCACCATCGCGCCCTACACCGCCGCCAAGGGCGGCATCAAGAACCTGACCCGCTCGATGGCGGTGGAATGGGCCCAGCACGGCATCCAGGCCAATGCGATCGGCCCCGGCTACATGCTGACCGACATGAACGAGGCGCTGGTCAACAATGCCGATTTCAACAATTGGCTGATGGGCCGCATTCCCTCGAAGCGCTGGGGCAAGCCGGACGAGCTGGTGGGCGCCGCGATTTTCCTCGCTTCCGACGCATCCACTTATGTCAACGGCCAGATCATCTATGTTGATGGCGGCATGATCGCCGCGATGTGACCGCCAAGACAACGAAGGAGCAAGCCATGCGCGCCGTCGTCATTCACGCCCCAAAGGACCTGCGGATCGACAACTACCCCGATCCGGCGCCCGGCCCGGGCGAGGTCCGCGTCAAGATCGCCAATGGCGGCATCTGCGGCTCTGATCTGCACTACTACCATCACGGCGGCTTCGGCGTCGTGCGCATCCAGCAGCCGATGGCGCTGGGTCACGAGATCGCCGGCGTCGTCGCCGCGGTCGGTGACGGCGTCACCAGCGTGAAATCAGGCACCCGCGTTGCGGTCAATCCGAGCAAGCCGTGCGGGCAGTGCCTGCACTGCCAGGAGGGCATGCGCAACCAGTGCCTCGACATGCGCTTCCTCGGCAGCGCGATGCGCTTTCCTCACGTGCAGGGCGGCTTTCGCGAGTTCATCACGGTCGATGCAACGCAGGCCGTACCGATCGCGGACAAGCTCTCGCTGGCGGAGGCCGCGGTCGCCGAGCCGCTCGCGGTGTGCCTGCATGCCGGCAAGCAGGCCGGCCCCCTGCTCGGCAAGCGCGTGCTGATCACCGGCTGCGGCCCGATCGGCGCGCTGATGATTCTTGTGTCGCACTTCGGCGGTGCATCCGAGATCGTGGTGACGGATGTGGCCGACGCGCCGCTCGCGGTCGCAAAGAAGCTCGGCGCCACGCATGCGATCAACGTCGCGGCCCATGCCAGCGCGCTCGATCCGTGGCGCGCCGGCAAGGGCGAGTTCGACACGCTGTTCGAGGCTTCCGGCAATCAGGCGGCGCTCCGCACCGCGCTCGACGTGCTCAGGCCCGGTGCCACGCTGGTGCAGCTCGGCCTCGGCGGCGAGATGACGCTGCCGATCAATTCGATCGTCGCCAAGGAGCTGCAGCTGCGCGGCACCTTCCGCTTCGATCCCGAGTTCGAGCTGGCGGTGCGGCTGATGGGCGAAGGCCTGATCGACGTGAAACCGCTGATCACGGCGACCATGCCGTTCGAGAACGCGGTCGCCGCCTTCGAGCTCGCCAGCGACCGTTCGCAGTCGATGAAGGTGCAGCTGACCTTTTAGGGTTTCGCCTGGCTCTCGATCAACCGGTCGCTGACCAGCCGCACGGCGCCCCGTTTCCAGGAATAGTCTGCGCCCATGCGCAGGCCGCTGTCGCCGCGCGCCAGCACCGCACCGGTCCTGGAATCGCGGAGCTGGAAGCCCAGCGTGTATTCGGTGCGGCTGACCCGCCGCACCACGCCGATCAGCGACTGGTCGGCGCCGAGCTTTTGCGCAATCGCCGCCTCGCAGCCGCCACAGTCGCGCAAGGCGGGCACCTTCGCCGCCTCACCGCTGACATCGACGATGCGGTAACGGCCGGACTGGCTGAGCGACTCGCGCACGCCAGCGGTGACTTCGGCCAGATACCACGCATCCGACGCGGCCGAGGCGCCCACCGACGCCGCAGTCGTGTCCTCGAGCTCGAACTCGAACACCGCCAGCGCGACCGGCGCAGGCGTAGCGAGCGCGGCCATCACCTCGCGGGAGACAAACATCTCGGCGCGCTCCCAGGATTCATCATTGTCGCCGCGGAAGGTGTAGAGCTTGTCCATCACGAGCTTCTTGGCGCCGACATCGATCACGGCGACCTTGGCCCATTGCACCAGCGTGCTGGTCTTCTGGATGCCGCCGATCACCTTGAACGCCGCCCCGTCCTGGGCCGATGCCGCGAGCCGGTAGCGACCGTCCGCACTGACATCCCGCCTGAGGGCGGCCATGAATGCCGACAGCCGCCGCTCATGGGCCGCGGTCTGGTTCGCCGGCTCGGCCGACGTGTCGGTATAGCTGAAATCGTCCATGGCAACGCCGATGGCCTCGGCACCTGCCGGCGCGTGAGAGAGGACGAACAGGAGAATGGCAGCGAGAATCAACCGGGAGCGGTGCATGAACGCCTCGTGGGATGGAGCGGCCCGCAAATCTGGACGGCTAGGTTGAGACCACGCAGCCGTGACTGTCCCGACGAACGCCGGGAAAATTTCACGACATTGCACTGCGGTACGGCGGGAACGCTTCCCGCCGCCTGCGTTCTGCCGTTTAATACGGCGCGACAATTCCGTTCGCACCAGGTGCCTGCCGATGTGGAACCGCCCGAGGTTCGATCTGAAGGTTCGTCTGACGCTGCGCGTGGCCGCCATATCGGCCGCCTGCTTCGCCGCGATCTCCGCCTATTTCCTTGTCACGGCTGACCGCGCGGCGCATGCGCGCAGCGACAGCATTGCCGCCATCGTGGCAAAATCACTGGAGCTGCAGCAAGGCAAGGTCCAGTGGGTGGCAAACCCGCGCTCGGACTTTCCAAACCTTGATCCCGTCGCGGCCTACGTGATGACGCCCGGTCTCTGCCTGGCATTCCGTGGCCCCGGCGGCGACATGCTCCAGCGCTTCTGCAGCGGCGCGCCTGCCCCGGCGAACCCGCCGCCGCAGGCCTTCGCCGCGTTCTATCGCAGCCTGTTCGACCCCGGCCGCGAGGCGGCGCGGCCCGTGGTCGTGCGCGGCACCAAGCTCGGCGAGACCGTGGTCTCGGTCGATCCAGCGGTGCAGACGGCGGAGGCCTGGCACGAGGCCGGCCGCCTGATGCTCGCGCTCGCGATCGCATTGCCGCTGCTCTGCGTGCTGGTGTACGCGGCGCTGGCGCGCGCGCTGCGGCCCACCCGCATGATCCGCACCGGCCTGGAACGCATCGCCGCCAATGACCTCACGACGCGGCTGCCGCCCTTCGACCTCGCCGAGCTCTCCGCCATCCGCGACGTCTTCAACCATCTCGCCCAAAGCCTCGACACCGCGCTTGCCGAGCGCAGCGAGCTGACGCGAAAGCTGATCGCGCTCCAGGACGAGGAGCGCCGCCATCTCGCCCGTGAGCTGCACGACGAGTTCGGCCAGTCGCTGGCCGCCATCCGCGCGCTGGCCTCCTCGGCCCGCCAGACCGCCGCGCAGGAGTGCCCGTCCCTGCTGTCCGAATGCGACGGTATTTCGCGGACCGCAACCGGCATGATGGAGACCTTGCGCGGTGCGCTGTTCCGGCTGCGGCCGCCCGACGTCGAGGAGCTCGGGCTCGTCGCCAGCCTCGAAGGGCTGGTCGCCGGCTGGAACGGGCGCAGCCGCGGCGAGACGCGGTTTTCGATCCGTTTCGACGGCGCCTTCGAGACCCTGCCGGCCGCCGTCAGCGCCAACCTCTATCGCATCGTGCAGGAGGCCCTCACCAATGCCGCCAAGCACGCCGGCGCCACGAAAGTGAGCCTGGAATTGACGATGCGACCCGATGAGATCGCGCTTGCGATCGACGATGACGGACGGTCGAACGAGCCCGCCGCGAAATCGGGCATGGGCCTCCTCGGCATGCGCGAGCGCGTCGCGGCGCTGCGCGGCCGGCTGAGCTTCGAGGCCGGACCGAACGGCGGCTCCGCGCTGCGTGTCGTCATTCCGCTAGAGGCCTCCGATCGGCAGCTATTGGATCACGCGGCATGAGCGCGGGCGATGCCACCATCCTGCTGGTCGACGACCATTCCGTGGTGCGCGAGGGCTATCGCTCGGTGCTCCAGAAGCAGCCGGGCCTGCGCGTCGTCGCGGAAGCCTCCGATGGCGCGGAGGCCTACCGGCTGTACAAGTCCGAGGCGCCCGATCTCGTCATCATGGATCTGAGCATGCCCGGCATCGGCGGCATCGAAGCCGTGAGGCGCATCCGGCAACGGGACAAGGGCGCAAAGATCCTGGTCTTCACCATGCACCAGAATGCCGGCTTCGCCGTGCAGGCGATCCGCGCCGGCGCCAGGGGCTACGTCACCAAGACCAGCCCGCCCGAGACGCTGGTGCGCGCGGTGATGGACGTGCTCGCCGGCCGGATCGCCATCAGCCCCGACATCGACCACGAGCTTGCGCTGAGCCGGCTCGCCGGCGAGAGCTCGGCGGCCGACGTGCTGACGCCGCGCGAGTTCGAGGTGCTGCGGCTGCTGCTCGCCGAGAGGACGACGGACGAGATCGCCGAGACGCTGCATGTCAGCCCGAAGACGGTGGCGAACCTGCATTCCCTGATCAAGGACAAGCTCGGCGTCGGCTCCGACATCGAGCTGGTCCGCCTGGCGCTGCGCCAGGGACTGCTGACGCAGGTCGATCTGGGCGAGGCCTGAAGCGCTCAGGCGAGATAGCGCGTCAGATAGCCTTCCATCGCGTAGAGCGCGCAGAGCGCGAGGCTCGACCACACCGCGGCGCTGAAATACAGGAACATCCAGGTCAGCTCGCCCTTCCAGTGCGCGATGTCGTGTGTCACCACCCAGCGCGTCGAGACGTCATGCAGGCCTTCGAGGAAACCGAGAAATCTGTTTCCCTCGGCGTGCCCTGCCCGCCAGCGGCTGAGATACATCGGCACGTCCACGGTGACGAGGAAGGCGAGGAAGCAGGCTATGCCGACGATGCCGGCCATCAGCGCCCAGCGCACGGGCCCCTGGAATTCCGGCATCAGGCGGCACAGCGCGATGCCTGCGAGGAAGAAGGTCACCGCCCACAGCGAGTTCTCGATCGCGTTGTAGAGGAAGTTGGTCGTCACCACCGCGTACCAGGAGAAGCACTCGGCGATGATGATGATGGGCACGATCACGAGCGCGATGTTCACCGCGGTTTCCGCGCCGGTCATCTGACCCAGCTGATGCAGGATGATCGCCCATTGCGCGACGAAGCAGAGCTCGGCCACGGTCGCAACGGTCCGGCCGACGAAGATGCTCGACAGCCAGGTGTCGAACAGGCAGATACGCTGCACGTCGGCGCGCGGCAGCACCGAGCGGAAGGCGCAGCCGAACACATAGCCGGCGCAGAGCAGGAACATCAGCCCGATGTCGGAGCCGCCACTGATGCTGCCCGCGACCGTCGGGTAGAACTCACGATACAGCATGAACCAGACGAGAATGTTGGCGCTGCTCACAAGCGTCAGCGACCCCCACCACCACGCGAGGGGATTTGACCGCGCCTGCCACTGCAACATGAATCGCTCCGCCGTAATCGATATTTCATTCCGCGGCAGCAATTCTGTCATAAATCGGCAGCACAGCGCGACAGAAATCGATGTCATGATACTGTCATAATAGCGCTGCGCGCTGTCATATTCGCGGAAGGCTTCTGAAAGTTTCGCGATGGAAAGCGCCCGTCCGAATCATGAGTATGAATCACGACGACTCTTTCGGCATCGCAGATATGTCCCGCTGATGCGGACGACGAAGCGAGCGCTCGGCGCTACTCAATCATCTTGATCTCCTTCCAGCGTTCGCCGCTCTTTTTCTGCATGGACGCGAGAATTTGGCGAAGACCTGGAGCGTCGACGGAGTCGCAGCAACGACAAACCTCTTTGCCCAAGGCGAGGAGATCACGACGTTTCATGGATGGCCCCAAGAAACATCGGCAATCCAAGGCCGCAGAACGACGCTCCTTAATTGCGATGAGCGTAGAAGCCGCGCTGTCCACATATCGGACAGAATTAAAATATGCTCTATATCTATTCGACAATATTGGCTTGTTCGTCCATAAGAAGCCTATGGCCCAAACTATTCGGTCCAAATCGCCCCAAGCTTCCTCGTCCGCCGCCGCGGTGCTGGCGTCGCGCGGCGACGATGCCGCGTTCGCGACGACACTCGCAAAGGGCCTCGTGGTGCTCGAAGCCTTCAAGGCCGGGACGACGTTGCTCGGCAACATGGAGCTGTCGATTCTGACGGGGATTCCGCGACCGACGGTGGCGCGGCTGACGCATACGCTCGCCGAGCTTGGCTATCTCCGCTACGATGCCGATCGCGCCAAATATCGCGTCGGCGCGCGCACACTTCGCATGGCGCATCCGCTGCTCGCCGATATGCAGTTCCGCCAGGTCGCGCGACCCATGATGCAGGAGCTTGCGCAGAGCGTGCGCGGCACCGTCTCCATCGGCCTGCTGGATGCGACCTCCATGATCTATGTCGAGACTGCGCGCTCCGGCGACGTCGGCCCGCACGTCCCCGACATCGGCATGCCCATTCCCGTGGTCATGACGGCAATGGGCCGCGCCGCGGCTGCAACCTTGCCGCAGACCGATGCCGCACTCCTCGAACAGCGCCTCGCAAGCGAGGACGCCGAACTCTGGTCAGCCTTCCGCGAAAAATACCGCGCCGGTCTTGTGCAATGCGCGAGCCGTGGCTTCTGCGTCTGCTGGGGCGAATACATGGCCTCGATCCACGCCGTCGCGGCGCCGCTGTTTCACGCGAGCGAAACTAGGCAGTCGTTCTCGATCAATTGCGGCATCCCCGCGTTCCGGCTCCAGCCGGGCCAGCTGGAGGGCGAAATCGGCCCGCGCATCGCGGCACTCGCCGATAGCATCCGCGCCATCGTCGGCACGGCAAGGCCGGCGGCCGAGACAAAACAAAGCAAGAAGAGGGCCAGGAGATGAACAAGAACACTGGCGCTCCACCCCCGGGAGGCCGACATGACCATCACACGCCGAACATTGCTGGGCACCCTCGCCCTTTCCCTGTCCATTCCATTCTCCGCGCAGGCTGAAGACGCCTGGCCGTCGCGCCTGGTGCGGCTGATCTCGCCCTACGGGCCCGGCGGCTCCAACGACATCTCGCTGCGCCTCCTTGCCGAAGAGCTCGGCCGCAGCCTGCACCAGCAGTTCATCGTCGAGAACAAGCCGGGCGCCGGCACGCGCATCGCGAACGATCTCGTCGCGCATGCGCCGGGCGACGGCTACACCTTTCTCTACGTCGCAGCCCCCTACGCCACTGCCGAGGCGCTGTTCGGCAAGCTCACTTACGATCGCAGGGATCTTCAGCCCGTCGCAATGGCGGTGATCGCGCCGCTGTTCCTGATCATCAGCGCCGAGGCGCCGTTCAAGACGCTCCCCGAGCTGATCGCCTACGGCAAGTCGAAGCCTGACGGGCTGACCTTCGCCTCGCCCGGCGCCGGTTCGCAGCCGCATCTCGCCGGCGAGCTGCTGTTCCGCGATGCCGGCGTCAAGGGACTCAATATTCCCTTCCGGGGTGATGCCGCCTCCTACACCGAACTGCTTGCGGGGCGCGTCGATGCCACGCTGACGGCGCTGCCGACCGCGCTGCCCTACATCCAGAGCGGCAAGTTCAGGGTGCTTGGCGTTGCCTCCAGCGAACGCAGCCCGCTCTATCCGCAGGCGCCGACCTTGCGCGAACAGGGCTTTTTGAGCGTGATCGCGGCCGGCTGGTTCGGCGTCATGGCGCCGGCGACGACGCCGCGGCCGATCGTCGACAAGCTGCAGGCCGAAGTCGCGCGCGTGCTTACCGAGCCCGCCGTGAAGGACAGGCTCACCGCGCAGGGCCTGGAGGTGCGCACCGGCACCGCCGCCGAATTCGGCCAGTTCATCGACAACGAGACGCAGAGATGGAGCGTGCTGATCCGCGAGGCCGGATTGAAGGGGGAGTGACGGTACACGCCGTCATTCCGGGGCGCCTTGAAGGGGCGAACCCGGAATCTCGAGTTTCTCAGGTGCGCAATTGCGCACCTGAGTTCTCGCTTCGCGAGCCCCGGAATGACAACAATCACTTCTTCATCCCAGCCACATACGCCGCCAGCTTGTCCAGCGTCTGGTAGCCGTATTCGACCGCGCCGAAGCCGATCATGCCGTCGCGCTGCTCCGTGCTCGAGGCCAGTTGCCGCATCATCAGCACCGTCTTGCCGTTGCTCTGCTCGGCAAAGGTGAGGGTGAAGCGGAACATGCCGGGATCATCATCCTGGTCGGTGCCGTGGTCCATCTCCATCAGCGACGGCCGCTCGATACGGCGGAAGCGCATCCGGTTCGGATAGACCGTCCCGTCGGGACCGATCATGTTGAAACGCCAGACGCCGCCGACCCGTACGTCGATCTCGAAGGTCTCGACCTTGAAGCCCTTCGGCCCGAACCATTGCGGCAGGTGCTTCGGGTCGGACCACGCCTCGAACACCAGATCGCGCGGCGCATCGATTACGCGCGACATCACGATCTCGCGGTCGAGCGACCATTGCGACAGGGCGGGATTGGCAGAATTCGTCATCACTCGGAACCTTTCTTCTTGGTTGTACGCGACGGCCGCTTGGCCGCCCTCTCCTTCTTCAGCTTCATCACATAGGCTTCGAACCGGTCGAGCCGCGCCTCCCAGATCGCGCGCTGCTGCTGGAACCAGTCCTCTGCGCCGACGAGCGCGTCCGGGCTGAGCCGGCAGGTCCGCACACGGCCGGACTTCTCCGACTCGACCAGCCCGCTCACCTCCAGCACGTGGATGTGTTTCATGAAGCTCGGCAGCGCCATGTCGAAGGGGTCGGCGAGCTCGCCGACCGAGGCTTCTCCGGCGCACAGCCGCATCACGATCGCGCGCCGTGTTGGATCGGCGAGCGCTGCGAAGATCTGATCGAGTCGGTTCAATTGGTTAGCCATAGAGCTAACTATAGGCCGCGGACCGTGAATGTCAATGATTGTTAGCCGCTCGGCTAAGTTAAAATTGATGGCACTGTAGCCCGGATGGAGTGCAGCGCAATCCGGGATCTTGCCACAACCAGACGCCCCCGGATTACGCTTCGCTCCATCCGGAGCTACAGGCCCACCACGCGGAACCCACAACGCGCAATCGTGAATTGGGACCTCGTCCCCTCTCCGCTAAAAGTGAGTCGGGGGCGCACAAGCATCAATCATCAGAGCACGTGCCGCCTGTTGTCATCTCATCCTCGATCACCCGGCGAACGCTCGCCCGGGCTGCGCTCATTCCGCTTGCGATCGCGCTTCGCCCGCGCCGTGCATCGGCCGATTCGGACATGATCGCGCAGATGCGCGATATCGTCGCCGCCGAGCTCGGGCCGACCGCGACGCCGGAGCATCCGGGCGGCCTCGCCGCCGCGCTCTATGCCGGCCGCCATGTCGAGTTCTTCAACTATGGCTTTGCCGACGGCACCCCACGACGGCCGGTGACATCGGACACGCTGTTCAACCTCGCCTCGCTGCGCAAGCCGTTCGAGGCGACGCTGGTCGCGCTGGGGACGCTTCGCGGTGAGCTGCGGCTCGACGACCGTCTGCAAAAATACCTTCCCGAGCTCGAAGGCGACTATATCCGCCGCGTCACCGTCGGCGAGCTCGTCACCCACACCTCGGGCCTGCTGCTGCCGACCGACCATCCGCCCTGGCCGAACGAGCAGTTCACACGTGCGCAGTTCATCGAGATGCTCAACGCCTGGAAACCGCAGGCTGGCGAGCAGCCCGGCAAGCAACGCATCTACAGCCACGCCGGCTACGTGCTGCTCCAGCTCGTGCTCGAGAATTGCTACCGCGCGCCGATCGCACGGTTGTTCGAACAGCGCATCCTCAAACCGCTCGGCATGACCGCGACCTCTCTGCCCGAACGCGGCGAGGACAACCGCGCCGCCATGGACGCGGCCTGGATGCAGCGCGCGGTCCAGGGCTATTCGGATCAGGGCATGGCGATTGGGCCAATCGGCAACCAGCAGAGCTATTTTGACTTTCCCGGCACTGGCCAGATGTTCTCGTCTGCGCGGGATCTTTCGACCTTTGTCGCGGCCTGCCTCGACGGCCGCTCGGTCGACCCGCATTTGCACGAGGCGCTGCGGATGACGCAGCGCGAAGCCTTCCGCGTCGACGGGAAATTCGGGCAAGGCATGGCCTGGGAAACGGTGCATCTTCCCGATGTCAACGTCGTCGACAAACCGGGCGGCCTCAACAACGCCTCCGGCTATCTCGGCCTCGTGCCGGCGCGGCGGATCGGCATCGTGCTGCTCGCCAATCGCGGCGAATATCCGCACGAGATCGCCCGCTACAAGATTTTGCCGGCGCTGGCGCATCTGGTCGCCGCGCATGGCGGCTGAACCCTCAAAAGCAGAAAGCCCCGGCTGAGCCGGGGCTTTCCACACCAGATCCGGAACGGGATGAAGCTCAGTACCTGGCGACGACGGGTCCGCCGAACTTGTAGTTCACGCCGACGCGCACGATGTTCGACGTGAGGTCGACCGAGTGGGTGTAGACGTTGGTCGGGTATCGCGTTCCAATGTCGGCCAAATTGGTGCTGGTCACCGTGCTGCGCCCGAGATCGACGTAGAGATATTCGGCCTTGAGCGACCAGCCGCCGCCGAAGGCGTATTCGGTACCGACGCCCGCAGTCCAGCCGACCCGCGTATCACGGATCGTGGCCGATTCCGTCGCGGCCGCGAACGTGTCGGTGAAGTTGAAATTGCCCTTCACCTCGGCGATCGCCGCACCGCCCGTGGCGTAGAGCAGCCAGGTTGGAGCCGCGAGGAAGCCGATGCGGCCGCGGATGGTGGCGAGCCAGTCGGCCGAGACCGACGAATTGACGGTGAAGCCGGTCGGTGCGCAGCAGGGATAGAGAGCTGAACCGGTCGCGCTGCCCTTGAAGCCGAAATAGTTGATGTCGCCTTCGAGGCCGAGCACCGCGTGGTTGACCTGCCAGTTGTAGCCCGCGGTGAAGCCGCCGGTGACGCTGGAACTGTTGACGCCCTGGGCGCCGATCGTGTTGATCGCGGGAACGCTGCTGGTGGCGAAATAGCCGGTCGGCGAGTATACCGTCGAGGTGGTCAGGTCGGCGCTGCCCCACTGCCCGCCGACAGTGCCGCCGACATAGAAGCCGGTCCAGTTATAGGCCGGCGCCATCGCGGGCGCCTTGGTGTATTGCGCGGCAAGGTCAGCGGCCTGCGCGGATGCGGCGCCGAGCACAATCGAAGCGACCGCAAGCAAGAACTTGTTCATTCCAGTCTCCATTCCCCCACGCGCTTGATCTCGCGTTTTCGATGCGCGCAGGCGGGAGCGATCCGGCGCAGATGGGGAATAGGCGGAGCACCGCTCGCGCGTCTCGGCCTGTCGCGCAGTTCGTAGGGACTGTGACGCAATCAGTGACTTATCGCGCAAGTCGTGTGACGAGTGTGACCTCGGCGCCACGCATCGCGCCTGCCGCAGTGACGCGCGATGCAAACCGGCGGCGCGTCACGACAAGGTGCGGGCGAATCCGCGCGCCGTCTCAGACCGAGCGCGTCAGTCCGCCGTCGACTCGGATGTTCTGGCCGGTGATGTAGGCCGCGCCGTCGGACGCCAGGAACGAGATCGTCGCGGCGATCTCCTCGACCTTGCCGTAACGCTGCATCGGCACGCTGTCGCGGCGCGCATCGGTTTGCGGCAGGCTGTCGATCCAGCCCGGCAGCACGTTGTTCATGCGGATGTTGTCGGCGGCATGGGTGTCGGTGAAGATCTTCGTGAACGCGGCGAGCCCGGCGCGGAACACCGCGGAGGTCGGAAACATCGCGCTCGGCTCGAACGCCCAGGCGGTCGAGATGTTGATGATGGCGCCGGCCTTCTGCGCCTGCATCACCGGCGTCACCAGCCGGGTCGGACGGATCACGTTGAGCAGATAAGTGTCGAGGCCGGTGTGCCACTGCTCGTCGGTGATCTCCGTGATCGGCGCGCGGGGCCCGTGGCCCGCACTGTTGACGAGCACGTCGATGCGTCCCCATTTGGCAAGTGCGCCATCAACGAGGCGCTTCAGGTCGTCGTTCGACTTGTTGGAGCCGGTGACACCGAGGCCGCCGAGCTCGGCCGCCAGCGCCTCGCCCTTGCCGGAGGACGACAGGATCGCGACGCGAAAGCCGTCCGCCGCCAGCCGCCGCGCGGCGCCTGCTCCCATTCCGCTGCCGCCGGCGGTGACGAGTGCGACCTTCTCTGCTGCCATGACCGTTATCCTTGCGATGGAGTTGAGGCGAGCCGCAGGCCCGGCCTATCATGAGGCCTTCTACCGCCGGACCTGCCGGCAGGTCCACCACCCGAAGGCATCCTTCATGAGCGAATTGCAGATCCGCAACCTGCGCCCGGAGGAGATCTCCCTCGCCATCGACTGGGCCGCGGCGGAAGGCTGGAATCCGGGCCTCTCCGACGCCGCCTGCTTTGCGATTCCGGATGCGCGGGGCTTCTTCGTCGGCGAGATCGGCGGCGAGCCGGTCGCGACCGTCTCCTGCGTCAATTACGATGACCGTTTCGCCTTCCTCGGCTTCTACATCGTGCGCGCCGACCTTCGCGGGTCCGGCCACGGCCTGCGCATCTGGAACGCGGCGATCGCGCATGCAGGCGGCCGCGTGATCGGGCTCGACGGCGTCGTCGCCCAGCAGGACAACTACAAGAAGTCCGGCTTCCAGCTTGCCTACGCCAACATCCGCTACGGCGGCACCCTCGCCGCGCCACCGGTGCCGCCTACCGGTGTCATCGCGCTCGATGCGATCCCCTTCGCACTGGTTGAAGCGGACGATGCTACGGTCTTCCCGGCCGCACGCGTGGCCTTCCTGCGCACCTGGATCAACACACAAGGTCACATCGGCCGCGCATTGCTGCGCGACGGCAGGCTCGCCGCATGGGGCGTGATCCGCCCGTGCCGGACGGGCAGCAAGATCGGCCCGCTCGTCGCCGACGATCGCGCGGCGGCGGAAACGGTCGCGCGAGCCCTGCTGTCCAGTGCGGGCGGCGGCGAAATCTTCCTCGACGTCCCCGCCGTCAATGGCGAGGCGATGGCACTCGCGGAAGGACTCGGCCTCAAGCCGGTGTTCGAGACGGCGCGGATGTACACGGGGCCGATCCCGCCGCTGCGGATCGACCGCGTCTTCGGCGTGACCAGCTTTGAGCTCGGCTAGCTCAGTAGCAGCGCATGATGTTGACGGTGTGCTCGCCGCCGCCGCGGCCGGGCACCGTCACCTGCTCGGTCGGGCAGCTCGGCACATAGGGCCGGTCGGACGGCACGACGTTCGGCGGGAAGCGATGCGCCCAGTCCCAGGGCACGTCATAGGTGTAGGTGTAGCGCACGTCGTTCGAGAGCGGCGGCTGTCCGGCATCGCCGAAGGGCTGACTGTACGTCGCACCGTCGTAGAAGAACCCGCCTCCGCCCGGCCAGTAGACGAAGGGATTGTTGCGACGGTGGAAGCGCGCCCCCGGCGCGATCGACGGACGCGCGGCAGCCGGCGGCACGGCAGCGCCGGCCACGGCCGGTGCGGCACCGCCGGGTCTGGCAAAACTGTCGCTGGGGCTAAGGAGCAGCGCGGCCGCGCTGAGCGAGGCAAATAGCGCCGCAAATGATCTGCCATGTGATCTGGACGTCATGATACGCACCAACTGGTTTGGCTTCGCGATAGCTCCCCACTGCACGCTAGGCCGGGCCGTCCGCCCGCCGCAAACGTATTATTAATTATTGGTTAAGGCACGGGATTAACGGGGAACCCGGTGCGGCAAGACGCCCTCGATGTCCGGCGATTTCAGCCGCTCCGTTCCCGGAACGCCCTTCATAACCAGTTGATCGGAGTTGATCGCACCCGCCGGATACATCCGGAACGCCCCCTTGCCGCGGTCGTTGGCCCCGACAAGAAAGCAAGGAGCATCTTCAATGCAGAACACGTCAAAACTCCTCTGCCTGATCACGGCATCGCTCGTCGCGGGCACGACGGCTGCCTCGGCACAAGGCTACGACTGGAACGGGTCGCGGGCCGGCTGGGACCGCACCGCCCCCACCTACGAACCCGTTCAACCGCGCGCGTACTACCCGGACGCCGGCGGGCCGTATGGCGCACTCAATGGCACCAACCATCCGACACCGAGCTCGACCCAGGGCGATGTCGGCCCTGACGGCAACAACAACGGCACGCTGACCGGCCATTATCGCTGGTAGCCTCGCCAGCAACAAGGCCCGTCGTCCTCGCGAGGGCGGCGGGCTTTTTGCGTATCAATGCTCCTGCAGCTGCTTGCGCAGCCACTCGAGCATATCAGGCGAAGCGCCGGTGCCCTGGGCCACGATGGCGGTGTTTCCGCCGCTGCGGCGATAGACCGTGGTGCGCCCGGGCTCCTTCTCGATCCTGACCTCGGCCTGCGCCGGATCGCCACTTTGCGTGATGACCGAGGTTCCGTTCTCGTCCTGCACCACCGTCGTGTGACCGTCGGCAGCACCCGCCGGCGCCGCTGCGATCACGCTCATGAGTCCTATTCCGGATGCGAGTAGCAGCAATCTCATGTCACACCTCCATCATCGGCCGAACTGGAAGATCGCCAGCCAGTTGAAACGTCCGAACTGCCTCACCGCTCCCGTGTTCATGTCGCCGATCTGAAGCAGGAGCGCATTGGTGGAATTGCCGACCTGGGTGATGTCGGCGATGTTGCTGAGGCCGGACTGACCGACCGCTACGTTGGTGGTGCCGCCGACCTGGATCACATTGGCATAGTTGCGCGTGCCGTTCTGGATGATGGTCGCATCCACCGTTCCCGTCCCGCCGAACTGGATCACCCGGGCGATATTGATCTGGCTGCTCTCCTCGATCGTGACGGGCTGCAGGTCGTTGCCGAATTGCACGACCGTATCGATTCTGACGTTCCGGTCCGTCACGCTGCGCAGGACGGTTGCGGCCGGCGCCGGCGTCGCCGTGCCGATCGCAGCCAGCAGCACCGCAGCAGTCACAACCCGCTTCAACACGTCTCTGCCACACCGCATCGCGCTTCCCCGTCGGTTCCCGCGATTACGGACGGGTCTGAACGATGGTCGAGTTGTTGACCGCACTGAATTGCATCACAGCGCCTGAATTCATCGCGCCGAGCTGCGACACTAGGCTGGTCGCCGACTGACCGGCCTGGCCGACGAAGGCGAGATTGATCGTCCCGGTCTGGCCGACCGATGCCGAATTCGTCCCGCCGAATTGCAGCACGCCGGTGGCATTGTTGGTGCCGTTCTGGGTCACCGTCGCGCTGGTGCTGCCGCCGATCATGAACACGCCCGCCATGTTGAGCTGACTGTTCTGGTTCAGCACCACCGGCGGTCCGCCGACCGACACGATGGTCTTGATGTCGGCGGTCTGGGCGCCGGCTGATCCGGCGCCGACCGAGCACAGAGCGAGCATCACGGCGCCCGCGCTTCGCAAAGGATGTTTCATGACATGCCTCACCACTTCGAGATTGCTCACGGCGTCTGCTGCAGAATCGTCGAGCCGTTGAGGATTCCGAGCTGCCCGACGCCGGCCGTGTTGTTGGCGCCGATCTGGCCGATCAGGCTTGAATTGGAGCCGCCCACCTGGCCGGCCAGCGCGGTATTGGACGCCGTCGGGGTGGTGCCGCCCTGCCCGATCACCGAGGTGTTGACTGTCAGGAGCGAGCCCGTCTGCAAGGTGGTCGCCGTATTGGTCGCGCCGAACTGCAGCGTCGTGGCGCTGTTGCTGGTCGATCCGCTCTGCGAGATGAATGAGTTGTTGGTCGTGCCGAACTGCAGCACGCTCGCCGAGTTGCCGGCCTCTGCATCGACGGCCGTCAGCGCACCGAGCGCCGCGACCATCGCAACGAGATAGGTGATCCGCATGTTCATGTCCTCCAGAGTGGCCCGGACGCACCGCAATCGGGTGCGCCCGGCCGAACGATACGTGGGTCAGTGCGCCGTCTGCGAGACGGTGCTGCCGTTGACGCCGAACACGCTGAGCTGGCCGACGGCGGCGGCGTTGTTCTGCAGCGCGGGAGGCCCGAACGAGTTCTGGGTGATCGAGCTGCCGTTGTTGCCGAACGCAACCTGGCCGGTGGTCGCCGAGTTCTGCACGCCGATCTGGTTGACCGTGCTGGCGTTGTTGAGCGAGGCCGCGCTGGTCCCCTGCATCGTGGTCGCACTGTTCACGATGCCGAGCTGGCTGGTCGAGGAAGTATCATTGGTGAGACCCTGCTGCGAGACGCTCGAACCGTTCACAACGCCGACCTGCACTGTGGTCGCGGTGTTGGCGGCCTGCGCCGCGGAGGACAGGGCGAGCACGGCAACGGAAGCAAAAAACAATTTACGCATGGAGTATTCCTTTCTGGCCAAGTTGTCTGACTGGGTGGGGATGCCGGTCCTGAATGCGACTGACATCGTGGGAATACTCTGAACCGGTCGCGTGCCGCGCGACAGACTGCAGTTCATGCTAGTCGGTACGGACTAGACGATGCGCGGTGTCAGCTCGAAAGCCGCACGATGCGCGGCTAGCCCGCACCGGCGCGCGGCGCCTCGGCTCCGCGTCCCATGCTGTCGATCAACCGCACCACCTCGATCGGCGAGCGCAGCTCGAGCTTTCGCATCATCCGGGCGCGATGGACCTTGGCCGTCACCTCGCTCACGCCAAGCCTTGCCGCGATCTGCTTGGCGACGAGCCCCTCGGCCATCAGCATCATGATCTCGCGCTCGCGGCTCGTCAGCATCTCGACGCGCTGCCGGGCGTCGCGGACGGCATCCTCGCGCTCCATCCGCCTGCAGTCGCGCTCAATGCCGTGCCTGATCGCATCGAGGATCTCCTGCTCGCGAAACGGCTTCGGCAGAAATTCAACCGCGCCGCGCTTCATCGCCTCGACCGAAACACGGACGTCGGAGTAGCCGCTGATGAAGACGATCGGAATGAACACGCCCTTCTCGAGGAGCCGGCGCTGCAGTTCGAGACCGGTCGGCGATGTCCCGGGAAAGCGGACGTCGAGCACGAGGCACGACGGCCCCTCAGAGAGACTCTCGGCGAGGAACTCATCGGTCGACGCGAACAACTTCACCTGGTGACCGGTCTCCTCACAGAGACTTCCAATCGAATTTCGAATCTGGACTTCGTCATCAACGACATAAACGGTGGCTTGACCTGAAATCATTCCAACAAACTCCCCAGCTTGGGGCTCGATGGGCGAGCAACGAGCCATCCATTCTTCTTGCAAGCGATAACAAGGTGCTTGGATGAATTCGCGAGAATCGAACGATCGGCGTCCGTCCGCCGGTTCGACGTCTTAGGGCCAATGCTCGCCGGAAGCGAGTGAAGGCGTTCACACATCGGGCTTCGTGATTGCAGGGAATTTCGCGGCGGCACAGGCGGCATCGCGGCGAGGCCCGTTATCGCTGACGTGACGATCCGGTATCGTGGCCGCAGCGTCGCCGACTGCGTCATGGCATTGCTACCCATGGACCAGCTGAACGCCGGCGACCAGCGATTTTGCCGGATCATACGGGACGTTCAGTCAGCTTATCGAGTTCGATACCGCGCGCAGCATATCGATACGACGGGTATGCACTTTCGGCAAATCACGAAACGTCGCAGCCGCGGACTTTACTTCTGGATCGTGCTGCACACCCGACCGTCGCCCCGGCAAGGACGACATACTGTCGTTCGATACTACCTTAGATGATTTGCAACTATAGCGGGTTGCCGCTTTTTCCCGACCGCCAACGAAACCATTTCAACCAGGGCGGGTTTTGATATGCGATTTGTGCCAGCAATTGCCTTGCTCGGAACTGCATGCGGCCTCGCCGCGATCTACGCCGCAGGGCCAACCGTCATCGCCGGCGCCGCCGGCAGCGCGGCAGACAAAGCGACTCACGCCTATGACCAGACCAGGCGGCTGCTCGCGCCCGCCGTCCGCGAGCCATCGACCTTCGGGTCGGATGCGCCCGTCTTCCGCTATGCCGCGATCCAGCGCGGCAGCATCGAGCAGACCGTCACGGTCACCGGCGCCCTGCAGCCGGTCAAGACCATCGAAGTGGGTTCCCAGCTCTCCGGGCAGCTCGCCCGCGTCTACGTCGACTTCAACGACACCGTCGCCAAGGACCAGCCGCTGGCGCTGATCGATCCGCGCAGCTTCGCCGCCAAGGTTGACGAAGCCAGGGCTTCGCTCGCGGTCGCCAATTCCCTGGTCGACATCGCGCGCGCCAAGCTCGATCGCGCCAGGATCGATCTGCAGAACGCCAAAGGCAGCCGCGACGTGCTCGCTGCCAAGCTCGAGAGCGCCCAGGCGGTCAAGACCTCGGCGCAGAAGACCCTGCAGCGCAAGCTGGCGCTGCAGTCGCAGAACGTGGTCGCAACGACGACGGTCGACGATGCCCAGACCGAGTTCACCGCGCGTCTGGCCCAGGAGCGCGAGGCGGAGGTCCTGATGTCTCTCAACTCCTACTCGGTGGACGGGGCGCAGGCCGATGTCCGCCGCATCGAGGCCGAGCTGCAGCAGGCCCGCATGGCGGTGCCGGAGAAGGCGGCCGTGCTCGCCGCGGCCCAGGCCGACCTCGACCGCACCGTGATCCGCTCGCCGATCGACGGCGTCGTCGTCGGCAGGTTCGTCAACGAGGGCCAGACGCTCGCGGTGGGCCTGGAGTCGCGCACCACCTTCGTTGTCGCCCACCGCCTCGAAGACATGGAAATTCATGCGCAGGTCGATGAAGCCGATATCGGCCGCATCGCGCCTGGCCAGCGCGCCCATTTCACGGTCGATGCCTATCCCGACCGCCGCTTCGAGGCCGTGGTGCGGCAGGTGCGCAAGGCGCCGCAGACCCAGCAGCACGTCGTCACCTACACCGTCGTGCTGGCGACCTCCAATCTCGACGGGGCGCTGCTACCCGGCATGACCGCGCTGGTGAAGATCGTGATCGAGCGGCAGGACGACGTGCTGAAGGTGCCGCTCGCAGCGCTGCGTTTCCAGCCGTCCGGCACGCGGCCGGACTCAGGCAGCGCGCATAGCGGCGTGTGGGTGCGCACCGCCAGCGGCTCGCTCCAGCGCGTCGCGGTGACGGTCGGCGCGGCCGGCACCGAACAGGTCGCGCTCAAGAGCGGCGATCTCGTCGAGGGCAGCCAGGTCGCCGTCGGCCAGGCGATCCGCCCCGCGGGCATGGAGTTCCTCGGAATCAGGTTTGGATCATGACCGCGCTGCCCCTCATCAGTCTCCGCTCCGTGTCCAGGACCTATCGGACCGACGGAGTAGCAGTGACCGCGGTACGCAACGTCAGCTTCGACATTGCACAGGGCGAGATCGTCGCCGTGATGGGACCGTCGGGCTCGGGCAAGTCGACCCTGATGAACATGATCGGGCTGCTCGACCTGCCGAGCGAGGGCGCGGTCCATCTCGAGGGAGCCAATGTCGCCGAGCTCTCGGAAGACCGGCGATCGTCGCTGCGCGCCCGCAGCATCGGCTTCGTGTTCCAGTCGTACAACCTGCTCGCGCGCCACAATGCGATCGAGAACGTCGCACTGCCGCTGGTCTATTGCGGCGTCAGCCGCAAGGAACGTCTGGCTCGCGCCGAGCAGACCCTCCAGGCCGTCGGCATGCTGCACCGGGCCCATCACTTCCCGCGGCAGCTCTCCGGCGGCGAGCAGCAGCGCGTCGCGATCGCGCGCGCGCTGATCGCCTCCCCGCTGATCGTGCTCGCCGACGAGCCGACCGGCGCGCTCGACAGCCGGACCGGCGCCGAGATCCTGGCGCTGTTCGCAGCCCTCAACCGCACCGGCCAGACCATCGTGATGATCACACACGATCCCGGCATCGCGACGCAGTGCCGGCGCACGATCCGCCTGCATGACGGCGAGCTCGTGAGTGATGAGACCGTGGCGGAGCTGCTGCCGAGACGGAGCGCTGCGTCATGACGATGCTCCAGGGGTTTCAGATCGCCCTGCACGCCCTGCGCCTCAATCCGCTGCGCAGCTTCCTCACCATGCTCGGCATCGTGATCGGCGTCGCCTCCATCGTGACCGTGTTCGCGATCGGCTCCGGCGCGCAGCTTCGCCTGCAGGAGCAGATCCGCTCGATCGGCGCCAATGTGCTGATGATCACACCGGGCGCGGTCTATCAGGGCGGCGTGCGCCTCAAGGACGGCAGCAAGCTGACGATGACCGAGGGCGACGTGCAGGCCATCCTCGAGCAGATCCCGGAAATCCAGGCCGCCGCCGGCTCGCTCGCCGGAACGGCGCAGGTCATCCACGAGGGCAAGAACTGGAACACCACGATCAACGGCACGACCACCGGCCATTTCATGGTGCGCGACTGGCAGCTTGCCTCCGGTCGCTATTTTTCCGGCGCGGAAGAGTCGGGCGCCGGCAAGGTCGTGATCCTCGGCAGCACGGTCGCGCGCGAGCTGTTCGCAGCCGGCGACGACCCCATCGGCGCGCAGATCAGGATCATGAAGGTGCCGCTCGAAGTGGTCGGCGTGCTCGATCGCAAGGGCCCGGCGCAGGACGACGTCGCCTTCGTACCGCTCAGCACGGCCAAGCTCCGCTTCCTCGGCAGCGCGAGCAACATCAACCGGGATTCGGTCGCCTACATCATCGCCAAGGTGGCCGCGGACGGTCAGATGGCGGGCGCGCGGGCGGAGATCGAAAGCCTGCTGCGGCAGCGCCACCGCGTCCCCGCCGGCCAGGAGGACGACTTCAAGGTCCAGGATCCGGCCGCCGCCATGGAAGCGCAGCAGGGCGCGATCCGCACCGTGGCGCTTCTGCTCGTCGCCATCGCCTCGGTCTCGCTGCTCGTCGGCGGCATCAGCATCATGAACGTGATGATCGTGTCCGTCACCGAGCGCACGCGGGAGATCGGAATCCGCCGCGCGCTCGGCGGACGGATGCGGGACATCCGACTGCAGTTTCTGTGCGAAGCCCTGGTGCTCTGCCTGCTCGGCGGCGCCATCGGCGTTGCCGGCGGCATCACGCTGTCGATGACGGTCGCCCGCATGGCCGGATGGGTCACTTCGATCGACAGCGAGGCGATCGGCCTTGCCCTCGCCTTTTCGATCGCGACCGGTCTCATCTTCGGGTTCTATCCCGCCCACAAGGCATCGAGGCTCAGCCCGATCGAGGCGCTGAAGACGGAGTGAGACGATGCCGGGGGCGGCCACATCAACGCGACAACCAGGGAGGAGCCAGTCATGAGCGCGGATCCGAAGGATTCGATCACACCGACACCCCGCGAGCGTGAATTGATGATGTTGATCGCCCGGGGGCTACAGAACAAGAACATCGCCTACGAGCTCAAGATCTCGGAGAACACGGTGCGGGCGCATATCGGCAACATCATGCGCAAATACCGGCTCCAGAACCGGACCCAGATCGCGATCATCTATGCGCTCAAGACGGTGCCGCTGTCGCTGCGGCGCGATCTCACCAGGAACCGGGCCGGACCGGCAACGGTGAAGCCGGCACAGGCGCTGGCGCCGGATCCGCGGGTGCCGACCGCGCCGGACTAACCACAATCCCTTGCGCGGCCCGGCGGGCAAAACACCCAAGCCCGGGGTCAAGAGCGCGGCATTGAAATAATTCTCTTTATTAGAATTCGGATTTTTGTTAGACATTTCCTACTCCGGCCCAAGGAAGAGGGGCGCATCGCGATCGTCACGACACGCGGGCCGGGCGGCGGTGGACGCTCATCGCATCGGCGCGATCGGCTTTGCAGGGCGGGCAACCGTGAGCGAAGTCGTCGCGCCAACGACAGGTGTGATCAGCGTACGGCAAAATCGTGTGGTCCTGACGCCCGGGGTCTGTGCGTCAAGTCTTGCGGTGATGTGAGCGGCCCGACCGGGCCCGCACATCAGTCATCCGCATGGCGACGGGGGCAATAGTGCATCGCTCCCCGGGGAGATCACGACATAAGCCGTAAAACCACTGCGCAGGGAAGGCCGGATGTTTGGCTTCACCTGTATGCCGCTGTGCAAATTCTTTGTTGCCACCCTTCGCACAGTGGACCGTGGGTGCCCGGCCGGCACTCGGTCTTCCCTGCGCCCTCTTTCATTGGGGGAGCCAAGCAAAGCTCGGGCGGAAAATGCCGCGAGGACGCGAAGGTGTGTCTGCGAATGGCAATGCGAATTGAAAGAGCGACGCCGTCACCACACACTTCGTCATTGCGAGGAGCCCTTGCGACGAAGCAATCCAGAGTCCTTCCGCGGAAAGATTCTGGATTGCTTCGCTGCGCTCGCAATGACGGCGTTGCGACAAGTGAGCAACAAAACTTCGCTCGCGTGCCCCGGACGCAGCGCAGCGCCTCTTCGGCGGTGCGCTGCAGAGCCGGGGCCCATGCATCAGCGCATTCGCGGCTCTCTGGGTCCCGGCTCTGCGCAGCAACGCCAAGGGCGTTGCAGCGCGTCCGGGACACGAGCCTACGCTATCCCCCTCCCCAGCCCTCTTGCATCGACAACAGAGGCCCTTGTAACAAAACCGTCATACAGCAAAACTAAACGATTGCCGGGGGCCGCGGTCGGCGGCCATGCCGCCTCACCGCCAGGAGACTTCCATGCGCCGTTCACTGCTGTTGCTGTCCGCCGGACTGACAGTGCTGTCCACCGGACTTGCGTCCGCCCAGAACAATACCCCCCGCAACCTGATCCTGTTCATTCCGGACGGTCTGCGCGCGCTGAAGGTCACCCCTGAAACGGCCCCCGCGATGGCCGAGCTTCGCGACAAGGGCGTCAACTTCAAGAATCCGCACTCGCTGTTCCCGACCTTCACCATGGCCAACGGCTCGGCGATGTCGACCGGCCATTATCTCGGCGATACCGGCGTGTTCTCCAACACGATCTGGACCAATTACACCTCGGTCCCGGCCGGTGACACCGTGGTCCCCTTCATCGAGAACGACGCCGTGCTCGGTGACATCGACGAGCATTTCAAGGGCGACTACCTCAACGAAGAGACCATTTTGAAGATGGCCCGCGACAAGGGCCTCAGCACCGCGGCGATCGGCAAGGTCGGTCCGACCTACCAGTTCGACCACACCGACAAGCCCGAGAAGCCGGGTCTGCATTCGGTCGTGTTCGACGATTCCACCGGCGGCAAGAACAGCGTGGCGCTGTCGGACGAGGTGAAGGCGGCGCTGACCAAGGCGGGCCTCCCCCTCGCCACCCCGCCGCGCGGCGACAATTCCAAGGCCGGCGATGCCAAGACGCCGGGCACCACGGTCGCCAATGTCGCCCAGCAGGCCTATTTCGCCGACGTCGCCGCCAAGGTGGTGCTGCCGATGTTCAAGGCGCGCAACAAGCCGTTCGTGCTGGTGTTCTGGTCGCGCGATCCCGACGGCAGCCAGCACAACACCGGCGACAGCCTCAACCAGATCCTGCCCGGCATCAACGGCCCGACCTCGATGGCCGGCATCAAGAACGCCGACACCAACCTCGCCCAGCTCCGCAAGGCGCTCGACGAGCTCGGCCTCGCCGCCTCGACCAACATCATCGTCTCGGCCGACCACGGCTTCTCGACCATTTCCAAGGAAAGCAAGACCAGCCCCTCGGCCAAGGTCAGCTATGACGACACGCCGAAGGACTTTTTGCCGATGGGCTTCCTGGCACTCGATCTGGCCAAGGCGCTCGACCTGCCGCTGTTCGACCCCAACGACAAGAATGCGAAGATCGAGGGCAACAAGCATCCCAAGGCCGGCAACGGCGTGCTCGGCAAGGATCCAGAAAAGCCCGACCTCGTCGTCGCCACCAATGGCGGCTCGGACCTGATCTATCTGCCGAACAAGGACAAGAAGCTGGCGGCGAAGACCATCAAGGCCCTGCTCGAGCAGGACTACGTCTCCGGCCTGTTCGTCGAGGACTCGCTCGGCCGCTTCCCCGGCACGCTGCCGCTGTCGAGCATCAACCTGCGCGGCAAGTCGGCGACCCCGACGCCGTCGATCGTGGTCAACTTCCGCTCCTATGCCAGCGAGTGCGGCGAGGCGCCGACCAACTGCTCGGTGCAGGTCGCCGACACGGTGCTGCGCCAGGGCCAGGGCATGCATGGCAGCTTCAGCCGCGGCGACACCATGAACTTCATGGCCGCCATCGGTCCGGACTTCAAAGCCGGCTTCGTCGACGAGCTGCCGGTCAGCAATGCCGACGTCGGCATGACCGCGGCGCAGCTGATGGGCCTGCGCGCCGCGCAGAACGGCGGCCTGGTCGGCCGCGTGATGTCGGAGGCCCTGCCCAACGGCATCGTGCCGAAGGCCTACAAGGCGGTTGAGAAGTCGAAGATGTCCGAGAACGGCCTTCAGACCGTGCTGAACGTCCAGCGCGTCGGCAGCCAGCGCTATTTCGATGCCGCCGGCTTCCCGGGCCGCACGCTTGGCCTCGAGCCGGATGCCGGCAAACAAAAAACGGCGGGGAAATAACCCCGCCGCTTTCGCTCGCGCCCCGCAAGGGGCGCGAGAATATCTCGGTTCTTACATGCCGATGTCGAACACGTTCGGCAATTGGCCCGCCAGGGGCAGCGCGGTGGCGCCGAGGAACGTCGCCACCATCGCCATCAGGCGACGGTTGTTCTGGCGCTTGCCGCGCATCTGGCCGGCGATCCACTCCAGCATTTCGCTGTTGACCTTGGAGGCGTAGGACGGCGCCCAGCTCTCGATGTCGGTATCGGCCGACAGCGCGACGCTGCGCGGCGGCACCTTCAGACCCGAGGCGCTTGCGGCATAATGGGCAACGGCCTTGGCGAGCAAATCGTCGAAGCGGCCGCCATCGGTGCGCTCGGTCGCGGCCTCGTTGATCTCGAACAGGACTTCGGCTTCGGTGCGGCTGACCGGCTGGTCGTTGACGGCGGTCGCGGTCAGGATACGGGCGCACCAGGCGGTGTCATCGGCATCGAGCGAGCGGGAAAAATGCACCCGGCCCTTGGTGGTCGGGCCTTCGCCCGTGATCACGCCATCGCGTACGATGGAGAGTGCATGGACCGCGGTATCGCGGCAGGACGGTTCGAGGGACGGCGACTCAACGGACTTCTCAGCGGACTTAGGCGCAGCGGCAGACATAGTTCACTTCCAGATTTCTACTGATCGGCCAGCATTTTCATGCGGGCGTAAAGGGGTGGTTAATGATTCGATACGGGGATCGCGACTTTTCTCAATGGTTGCCGATTAGTCGCTACGAGGACCATTTCGGTTCCGGAGAGCGTCGGGCGAGCGTGATGCGGGTCATAAAAGGCTTTATCGCGGCAATCGATACCGGTGGAGATGTTTCGCCGCAGGTGCCGCTGTAACAGAAAAGTGCTAGGAGATCGGCTCTTCAGAGAAGGAATTCACATTTTACTTCAAGCGGTTCAGTCAGCGTTCACTTAGCCTCGCCAAGCCCCTATACTGGCGGCGACGGCCAGGGACAAATTCTCAAGTAAATTCAATATGATGAGGTAGAACCATGACACTTCCGATCGGCACCACCGCCCCCGACTTCGAAGCCGAGACCACCGAAGGGAAGATCAAGTTCCACGACTGGATCGGCAACAGCTGGGCCCTCCTGTTTTCGCACCCCAAGGACTTCACCCCGGTTTGCACGACCGAACTCGGCGCGCTCGCCAAGCTGAAGCCGGAATTCGACAAGCGCGGCGTCAAGCTGATCGGCCTCTCGGTCGATCCGATCGATCGCCACGCCAAATGGGCCGAGGATATCAAGGAGACGCAGGGCGCTGCTCCCAACTATCCCCTGATCGGCGACACCGACTTCAACGTCTCGAAGCTTTACGAGATGCTGCCGGCCTCGACCTCGGGCGATCCCCTCACCCGGACGCCTGCCGACA
The DNA here is from genome assembly GCF_007830635.1 of Bradyrhizobium huanghuaihaiense. Classification (GTDB taxonomy): domain Bacteria; phylum Pseudomonadota; class Alphaproteobacteria; order Rhizobiales; family Xanthobacteraceae; genus Bradyrhizobium; species Bradyrhizobium huanghuaihaiense. The sequence goes on from NZ_VLLA01000003.1 coordinate 109,299, forward strand.
ACCAGACCGTCCGCAACGTCTTCATCATCGGACCGGACAAGAAGATCAAGCTGGTGCTGGTCTATCCGATGACCACGGGCCGGAACTTCCAGGAGATCCTGCGCGTCATCGACTCGCTCCAGCTCACCGCCAAGCATCGCGTCGCCACCCCGGCCGACTGGACGCAGGGCGAGGACGTCATCATCGCGGGCTCGGTCTCGAACGACGAGGCCAAGACGATCTACCCGCAGGGCTGGAAGGAGCCGAAGCCCTACATCCGGATCGTGCCGCAGCCGAAATGACTTTTGGCGGTCGCGGATAGCGACCGCAAAAAGTCATCCCGGGATGGTCCAAAGGACCAGACCCGGGATCTCGAGATTCCGGGCTCGGTGCTTCGCACCGCCCCGGAATGACTGCGTTGAGTCTCTATGCCGCGCGCACGCGGTCGATGAAGCTGTCGACCTCGGCCTTCAGATGCAGGCTCTCGCCCGACAGCGCCTGGGCGGAGGCGAACATCCGGCTCGACGTCTCGCCCGTCTCGCTCGCGCCCTTGGCGGCGTGACGGACATTGACCGCGACATCGGCGGTGCCTGACGCCGCGGCGCGAACGCTGGCCGCGATGTTGTGGGTGGCGCTCCTCTGCTGCTCGACCGCGGCCGAGATCGAGCCGGCGATGCTGCTGATGCGCTCGATGGTCTGGCCGATCCCCTTGACGGCGGTAACCGACTCCTCGGTCGCAAGCTGCATGCTGGCGATCTGGTTCGAGATCTCCTCGGTCGCCTTCGCGGTCTGGCCGGCGAGCGTCTTGACCTCCTGAGCCACGACCGCAAAGCCGCGGCCGGCATCGCCGGCGCGAGCGGCCTCGATGGTGGCGTTCAGCGCCAGCAGATTGGTCTGCTCGGCGATGGAGGTGATCAGCTTGACCACGTCGCCGATGCGCGAGCCCGCCTCGGAGAGCTGCGCAATGCGCTGGTCGGTGGCCTCGGCCTGCCGCACCGCTTCGGCGGAGATTTGGTTGGATTCCTGCACACGGCGGGTGATCTCGGAGATCGACTGGGACAATTCGTCGGAGGCTGCGGCCGCCGAGCGGACATGCTCGGAGGCGTCCTCTGACGCCCCGGCCGATCGCGCCGAGAGATCGGCGGTGGAGCGTGCGGTGTCGGTGAGCTGCCGCGCGGCCCGTTCGAACTCGCCGGATGAGCTCAGCACCTTGTCGAGGATGCCGCCGACGCTGCCGCGGAACTCCTCGACGAAGTTGCGCAGCTCCGCCTTGCGCTGCTCGGCCGCAGCAGCCGTGGCCGCCGTCTGCTCGCTGCGCAGGCGCGCCCGCTCCAGCGAATTGCTCCTGAACACCGCGACCGTGCGGGCGATCTCGCCGATCTCGTCGGCGCGGTCCTCGCAATCGATCTCGACGTCGCTCTGGCCGTTGGCGAGCGCCGTCAGCGAGCGCGTCACCGAGGTGAGCGGCCGGGTGACGCGGCGGACGATCAGCAGCGTGAGGACCAGCACCAGCAGCGCGGCGAGCCCGGCCGCGGCGGCCATGCTCGAGATCGCCTGGGTCAGCATGCTCTCGAACTGGGCCATCGGGATGCCGACGTAAAGGATGCCGGAGACCTTGCCGGCCGCGTCGACGACCGGGAAATAGGCGGTCATGAACGACTTGCCAAACAGGACGGCCGGACCCTTATAGGCCTCGCCACGGCGCAAGCCGGCCTGCGCCGGATGATCGGCGGCAAGCTGGGTCCCGACGGCGCGGTCGCCATTCTCCTTCTTCACGTTGGTCGAGCGTCGCACGAACTGCCCGCTCGCATCGTCGAACACGAACAGTGTCGCGTTGCCGCCGACATAGGATACCGCGCGATCGACGATCGCATGGTCCTTGAACTCGGGCATTCTGGGGACCTCGGCGCGGACGACCGCACCATCCCTCACCGTGATCTTCACGTCCGGAGCGGTTTCGGCGAAGGCCAGCGCCAAGGTGCGCAGATTGACCTCGATGTCGCGCAGCGCACGATCATTGAAAGCGGACGTGAGCGACCAATAGCCGGCGCCGACCACGAGCGCCGTGTTGACGGCGATCAGCAGCACGGCAGACAGGACTGCCTTGGTGCCGAGCTTGAACTGCGGCAGGAACCTTGCCGTCGAAAGGTTGGACATGGATGGAATGACCCCCGTAATTCCTGCATAATCGTGCAATCGGCTTACGGCAGCATTAACGACGGTTCACACCGCCGCGAGCGGCATGCTTTCCAAATCGTAAACGAGGCCCTGCCTGACCACGCCAAGCGCGCCGCCCGTCATCGTCTGGTTTCGCGATGACCTCCGCCTGTACGACCACCCCGCCCTCCACGCCGCCGCGAAATCCGGCGCGCCGGTGATCTGCCTCTACGTCCTCGACGACATGGTCGGGCGAGCGCCGGGCGCCGCGGCGCGCTGGTGGCTGGCGCAATCGCTGCGGGCGCTCGGCGCCGAGATCGCCGCGCGTGGAGGGGCGCTGATCCTGCGCAAGGGACCAGCGGCCAGGGAGATCCCCGATCTGGCGCGCGAGAGCGGCGCCCGCGCCGTTTACTGGAACGGGATCGCGCAGGCGCCGCATCAGGCGGTTGATCGGCAGCTCGAAGCTGCGCTTTCAAAGCTCGGCGTGGACTCGCAAATCTTCCCCGGCGACTTGCTCGTCCCGCCCTCGGCGATCCGCAACAAGGACGACCGGGGCCTGCGCGTATTCACGCCGTTCTGGCGGCGGGTGTTATTGCTCGGCGATCCGCCAAAGCCCCTGCCCGCGCCGAAGGAGCTGCGTCCGAGTCTGAAGATCGCCAGCGACAGGCTGGAGAGCTGGACGCTCGAACCGAGCAAGCCCGATTGGGCCGGCAGCCTGCGCGAGACATGGACGCCGGGCGAGGCCTCGGCCCGCACGCGCCTGCGCGATTTCCTCAAGCACACCGCCCGCGATTATGTCGGCGACCGCGACCGCCCGGACCGAAAAGGCACCTCAGGCCTCTCGCCGCATTTGCGGTTCGGCGAGCTCAGCCCGCGCCAAGTCTGGCACACCGCGCGGTTCGCTGCGGCCGAGCATCCGGCGCTCGGGCCCGGTGTCGAAAAATTCCTGAGCGAGCTCGGCTGGCGCGAGTTCTGCCGGCACCTCCTCCACGACTATCCGAACCTCGCCACCGAGAACCTGCAAACGAATTTCGACGACTTCCCCTGGAAGCCCGACAAGAAGGCACTTGTCGCCTGGCAGCGCGGCCGCACCGGCTATCCGATCGTCGACGCCGGCCTGCGCGAGCTATGGCACACCGGCGTTATGCACAACCGGGTGCGGATGGTGGTGGCGTCCTTCCTGGTCAAGCACCTCTTGATCGACTGGCGCGATGGCGAGTCCTGGTTCTGGGACACGCTGGTCGATGCGGATGCCGGCAGCAATCCCGCCAACTGGCAGTGGGTCGCCGGCTGCGGCGCCGACGCCGCGCCCTATTTCCGCGTGTTCAATCCGCAGCTGCAGGGCGAGAAGTTCGATCCTGACGGAGCCTATGTCCGGCGCTGGGTGCCGGAGCTGAAGGACCTGCCGGCGAAGCTGATCCACCAGCCCTGGCAGGCGACGCCGATCGAGCTGGCCAGCACCGGCATCACGCTCGGCAAGACCTATCCGCAGCCAATCGTCCATCATGCGAGAGGACGCGAGCGCGCGCTCGCTGCCTACGCAAAGATCCGCAAAGGTTGAGCGTTGCTTTGACACAATTGTGAATCCAGCTATCGTCATCGCTCCATACAAACCGTGGGGGACGATATGGACGACGAGAAGCCGATCGCCGAACAGGCGATGGAGACGATGACCACCGCCGTGGAAGCAACCAACGACGCCGCAGTCACCGCTGCCAAGCCGGTGAAGAAAGCCGCCAAGAAGGTCGCAAAGAAAGTAGCACCGAAGAAGGCCAAGAGGGCGAAGAAGTCTTCGAAGAAGGCTGCGAAGAAGTCGTCGAAGAAAGCCGCCAAGAAGACCGCGAAGAAAGCGGTGAAGAAATCCGCGAAGAAGGCCGTCAAGAAGAAAAAGAAGGCCAAGAAGTCGAAGCGCTGATCGCGGCGCGAGACGCATGTCTCCGGGTGCGGGCGCGCCCGGAGACGGCTCCTGCGATACCCTACCCTCACTTTTTGGCGGCGAGCCGGCCCGGGTGATGCTTGCCTTGCGGATCGCGGAATTCGCTGCGATGACCGCGCCGGTCCTCGCTATTGAAGCGCCGCCGCTTCGCCGGCGAGCCGAACGCCTTGATCACCTTCCTGCCGTTGACCTTCTTGATGACGTAGCCGCCCTCGGTCATCGAGAACGGCTCCTTCAGCGTCCCCTTGTGGTCGAACCTGGTGCCGCGCGGATGCTTGAACGGTTCGAACCAGGACGGGTAGACGAAGTTCGACATCTCGAAGCGGCCGACGCGGAAGGAGTCCTCCTCAACGGCGTCGCAGACCTCATAGGCGTATTGCGTGTTCGGGTTCTTGTCGGCCCAGAGATTGGCCATCGGGTCGAGCACCATCTCGAACAGCTCATGCGAGGCCGCTACGCTGAGCGGCTCATCGCCCAGTGCCTTGACGAATATCTTCGAGATCGGCTGGCCGCGATGGGTCAGCTCGTGTCGCCCGAGCATGTTCTTGTGCGAGGCGTCGTCGAAATAGACCAGCTGCCAGTCGGTCGGCCTCGGCTTCCGGGTAACGTAAAGGTCGACAGGATAGCCCCACACCGGCAGGAAATGCTTGTCGTAGCATTTTTGCAGTGCCGCGGTGAGCTCGGCCATTTTGCGGCCGCTGATCGACTCCTCCGCGTAGTTGATGCAGGCAATCCGGACCGGCTTCAGGGACCGGCCAAGCAGCGCACGTCTCGCCTTCTTCATGGAAATCACCTGTGAAAGGGAAAGCTGAAATGTGCTCAGCCTAACACGGACGCGGCCCGCACGTCAGGGATGTATTCCGCCGTACCGGTCCATCTGCCTAGAACCGCCGGTTGACCACGAACACCGCAGCTGCGCACATCGCCATGCCGGCAATCGCCAGTGCATCGAGTTTTTCATCGAACAGCAGATAGGCCATCAGCGCGGTCACCGCGGGCACGAGGTAGAACAGGCTCGCCACCGACGTCGCCGCAGCGTGGCGGATCAGCCAGTACAGCAGCCCGATCGATCCGATCGAGAGCGCGACCGCGAGCCAGGCCAGCGCGAGCACGAACTCCCGCGTCCAGTGCACCACGCGGTCCTCGAACAGGAAGGCGCCGATCGCGAAGAAGATGGTGACGGACACGTACTGCACGAGATTGCCGGCGCGCCAGTCGATGTGATTGCAATAGCGGCGCTGGTAGAGCGTGCCGAGCGTGATGGAGATCAGCGAGACAACTGAGGCGAGCCAGCCGAGCCCGGCTTCGCCGGTCATCGGGCGGTTGTGCAGGATCATCACCACGCCGCCGAGACCGAGCACGAGGCCGGCCCACTGCACCGGCGTCACTTTCTCGCCGAGCCAGCGGTTGGCGATGGTCGAGGTCAGGATTGGCTGAAGGCCCGGAATCAGCGCGGAGAGCCCGGCCGGAATCGAATGCGCGATCGCGATCGCGGTACCGCCGAGATAGAAGCCATGGACGAGGATGCCGGCGACTGCGCTGTGGGCGATGCCAATCCGGTCAGGCCATTTCGGCCGGGCAATCGCGACGATGAGCGCCATCAGGCCGACCACGATCGCCATGCGGATGGCGAGATAGGTCAAGGGATCGGCATTGTTGACGACGTATTTGGTGCCGATGAATCCGGTGCTCCAGAGCAGCACGAACAGGATCGGCGCGGCGCGGGCGGTCAGGGCTTCTTGATTATGGTTCATTGCCGCCCTCATTGCCCCATGGGGGCCTATGCGGCAATGCGAATTTCTTGCTCGGCGATGCTGCGCTGCGACGGACGGCGGCTAGCTCAGCCGCTCACCATTCTTCCGGACAGGGGTCGATGATCTTCCAGAGCTCGACACCGTTCTTGATCTTCTTCATGTCGGTGGTGAGCCCGCCATTGCGGCGGATCCAGTCCTTCACCGTGTCGGGGTAGTAGGACATCAGGTCGGACGTCCCTTCCGTGCTGGTGACCTTGATGCCGAAGGTGAAGGCCTTGTCGTAATAGGCCTGGTGGAAACCGAGGCTGGCGCGCGGGGTCACGCAGATCTTGTTCATCGGCACCATGCCAAGCACGAGCGTGCAGGCCGAGTTGCAGATGCCGTCGATGATGACGCGCTCGCCCTTTTCGCGGACGCGCTTGTACTTGGCCTTGTACTCCTCGACATAGCCGCCATGGTCGCGGGTAATGTGCAGTTCGGCCCGCGCCGGCGTCGTGGCGGCGAAGCAGAGCAACAGCAGGCTCAGAAGCGTGATGCGCATGACGAGGTGACGGTGAAAACCTTGCTGGGACGGGCCGGCCTCAAAGAGCACCCCAGGCGACCGGCAGGAATCTCTAACCGAACTCTTCTTGGTCATACTTGTGTGGGGAATTCGTTAAGCATCCCGAAAAGGCCAAAAATGGGCAGAGTTCGACCGCACTTCCGGCAATTCTGTCACACCCACCCGGGAATCGGCGGGATTAGCCCCTGATTCCGGCCGCTTGACGGGTGCCCTCGCGGCCCGAAATGGCTATAACGGCTGAGCTATTTGCGCGGGTTCCGGAGAATCGAGATGAGCAAGTTGAAGCTTGTAGCCGCAGTTGCTGCCCTGTCAGCCGCAATCCTGGCCCCTGGCCTTGCGGAAGCAAATGGACATCACCGGTATCACCGCTCCTACGTCAACCCGCTACCCTACCCGATCAGCTATCTGCACAATTACGGCCCGGGCCTCACCCCCGGCACCTTCGCCTATTACGACGGTCCCGCAACCAACCACTGCTACCAGAGCTCGGCCGCCTATATCGGCCAGGACCGCCGCCGGCACCCCTGCTACTGAGGGGCGCCAGCGCGTCCGCTGCGGGCGTCCTTATTTCGCGGCGCCCGACCGCAGCAACTGCTTCTCGATCTCATAGACCGGCAGCTTGACGAGGTCCTTGCCGACCTCGCCCTGAAGCGCCTTGCGCACGACGTCGGAATAGTCGGCGCGGATCATGCCGAGCGCACGCGGCGAGGCCACCATGGTCAGGGCCGAAGTCTCGCCCGAGCTGACTGCGGCGTCGAGCCGGCCGGCGAGGCTGCGCAGGAAGGCGCGCTCGGCCTCGTCGTGCCAATCGGTCTGCTCGACTGAGCTGCGTGCGCCGCCGGCTGTGCCATGCAGCCGGCCCGGCGCATCGCTTCCTTGTGCGCTGGTCGAGGGATTGGGCTGCTCGTGCACCTCCCTGGTGTGGAGGTTCGGAAACATCTCGTCGCCGAGGTTTTCCAGAATGAGCGCCTTGCGCCCGTCGCAAACGACCAGCCAGTCACCCTTGTCGATTCTCATCTTGTCCATTGCACAGCTCCAAACAAACGGTGGGCTCCGGGCCGATGCGAACCGCCGGACGCGCTTCGCATTCCGCGAAGGACTGCCCACGGCGACAAGACTATGGACGAAGCCGCCGGCGCGACTTGCGCAGGATCAAGGATGGGTGGCGATGCCGATGACGCAAGCGCGGCATGGCCAGGGGCATGAAGCTGGGCTAGTTTGGCCGAGCTGGATCAGGCCCGCGGCGGAGTGGCTGAAGATCTGTTCATCAGCATTACATTTCGGTTCCGCCACAATTTGATCAGAACAACTTCGATATCCTGTATTGCGTAAGCAGAGGAAGACATCATGAAGCTTAAGATTGGCCTCGTCGTCGCGTCTATGTTCGGTGCCCTAGCGGCATCGCCGGCGGCGTCCGCCATGCCCGTCGCGCCTGCACCTGCCGTCCCGCAGGTCTCCGACGTCGAGCAGGTCCGTATGGTCTGCGACGCCTGGGGGCGCTGTTTCTGGCGTCCGAACTATTATGGGTATTACGGCCCGCGGCCGTATTACGGGCCCCGATATTATGGGTATGGGCCCCGTGCCTACGGACCACGCTATGGATACTACGGCTACCGCCGCTGGTGATCAGAAGGGGCCCTCGGGGGCCCCTTCGCTTTTGCGAGATCACCCGTTCGGTCCGCCTGGAGCCATTCCAAAACTGATCTAGATCAAAGTGGGAAATCCGCCGCGGCGCCATTCTGCGCCGATGGCCGATTTGATCGTTTTTCGATGCCCTCAGACGGGTATGAATGTGCAGACGCATCTGGAAAAGCAACAGAGACCGGAGGGGCGAAGCTTCGAGTCCTACGCCTGTCCGGCCTGCACGCGTCTCCATTTCATCGACCTCGTCACCGGCCAACCGATGAGCCGGGACCGTTGACGGTGACAATGATCAGGCACACTTCGTGGCATGATGTCCGCAATACTACGGCCCGGAATCCGGTTTACTGAGGCGGCCTGTTTCGCCATTGATGGCAATGTACTGACGTTCATTTCATTGTCACATTGCAGCAGCCGGCCAGACGCATGTTCGATGCCCTCGTTCCGTCCTCCGCGCTTCAATTGATCGGCTTTGCCGACGTCGATGCCTTTCGGCCGATCGAGTCGATGGAGGATGCGCGAAGCATTCCGCTCGACGTTGTGAACTTCGCGGCCGCCCGCGCCGTCGTCTCCTTGCCGGCATGCCGCATCATCGTGATGAGGTCCTTCGCGCGCATCCTCGACACCGCCTATCGGATGCCGGGCGGCATGGTGATCCTGTCGATGACCGACGACCTTCAGGCCAATTCCAAGGGCATGGACCTCGACGCCCGCTTCTTCGTTGCGCTCCGCGGCAACGACGAGTGCCATTTCGTCGAACCCCAGACCAATCATTACGCGATGATCATCCTTTCGCCCGGCCTGCAAGACCGGGGCTGGTTCGATCACGCCGACGATTTGCGGGCCTATGTCGCAAACCGGCCCGCCCTGCTCCATACGCGTCATCTCGTGCTCGACATCCTGCGAACCGCCTCGATGCAGCCGTTACTGTTCGAGACCACCGAGGCCGCCGCCCATCTCCAGGAGGGCCTGCTGCTCGCGCTCGACGATCTGTTTCGGATCGGTGCGGGCCCGGACCGGAGCACCTCGGTCCTGAGCGGGCGGTCGACCAGGCTGGTGCAGCGGATCGACGATTACGTGGCTGCCTATCCGACCGCTCCGATCTACACGGCCGATCTCGCCGGTGAGTTCGGCGTCTCGGTCCGGACGCTCAGCGGCGCGGTCAGCAAGGTACGCGGCATGAGCCTGCACCAGTACATTCGGCTGAAGCGACTGTGGGCGACCCGCGCCCGGCTCCTGAAGGGCGGCGGTGCCACCGTTGCCACCTGCGCGCGTGCCCAGGGCTTCCACCACATGGGCGAGTTCGCCGCGGCTTACCGTGCGACCTTCCACGAGGCCCCCTCGGACACGCTGGCGCGCGGGCGGCAGAGCGGTCTTTCGCCAGGCTGACGCTGCCTAGCGCGGCGACGGCCGTCCGATCTCGGCAACGCCTGGAATTATGTCGGTAACGGTGGGGTTGGCGCGCTCGGAAGGATTCGAACCTCCGACCCTCGGAATCGAAATCCGATGCTCTATCCAGCTGAGCTACGAGCGCCCTGGCCCGGGGTTGGGCCGTTAGCCGCGAAGCGCCGGACCGTGGCTGGCGAGCCAGCGCACCGGACGGCGTTCGGACGGGTTCGAATTAGCAGAGAGGCTGGCCAATAAAAAGCCCTTCCCGCCTCCACGGAGGCGGGTCACTGCCGGCTTGTCACCAGGTCGTGTTGAAGAGGCCGAAATGCGGCTGCTGTGCCACCATCATCGGCCGGCCATACTGCGGCCCGCCATATTGTGGCCCGCCATAATACTGCGGCGCCGGATGCGCTCTGGCGACCTTACGCTTGGGCTGAGCCTGGGCCAGCGGCTTCTTGGCGGCGTCGGCCTTCGAACCGGGCGTAAACTGGGCAAAGGTCTCGCGCACCCGCGCCTTGGCCGACATCTCCGCGAGGGCCGCTGCCGACGCGGTATCCGGCGGCTGCGGCGCCGCGACAGCGGCGGTCTTCACCGCAGGCGGGGCAATCGTCGGCTGGCTGGTGTCGAGCACGACACGCTCGGGCAGATGGCGATCGGACCGGATCCGGATCGACGGCTGGTCATTGCTTGCGGTCGCGACGGCTGGCGTCACGGGCGAGGCCGGCACGACGAAGTTCACCGCAAACAGCAGTGTGAGCAACGCTCCGCCGACATACATGAAATACCGAAAGATGGGCATTGGCCGCACTCCGCCCCCCGCAATCCCCGCGTGGGCTCTCCGCCTTAACAGGCGATACTCTGATTGGTTCCTGGCCCTGCCCTTCGGTTCAAATGGCGACGCCAAGTTTTTCGGCCAAGGCCAGAACAAGGCCGGAAACGGTAACTTTTCCGCTACCGCAGAACGCCGCCCTCTACGCCCGCCGTGCCGCGACCAGCGAGCACTTCGCCTGATCGGCATTAACGTTGACGTACCCGACCGGAATACGGGCGAAGGTTTTGCGGCTCTTCATGCCGACGGTGTCGGTCAGCACGCGGCTGCGGACGGTGAGAGGCGTGCCGTCGCGACGCACGAAGGCGCAGACGATCTCGACATCTCTTACGGCATAGTCGTTGTCGTTTCGCAGCGTGAACGTCACCAGCGCCTTCGAGCCGAGGCCGCCACGACGCCAGGTCTGTGATGAAATCCTGAGATGATCGAGCTCGGCTGCAGCCTGAGCTTCGGCCGTCGGCGGGACCGCCGCTGCAGCATCGCCCGGAGTAGCCGGTTCGACGGCGGCCAGATCTGACTTGAAGTCCGACTTGACCGGCTCGGTGGTGTTGCCTTTGGAGAGCGGCAGCAGCATCCAGATGCCGCATCCGACGATGATGGCCGCCAGCAGCCACAGCAAGCCTCGGCCAAACGAGACGCTCGCGGCCGTCACGGCTCGCGCCAATCGTTCGCCGGCCCCGGCAAAGCGTTCCAACCTGATCCGGTCAAGCCTGGTGCCCATGGATGCATCACCGATAGCGGCCGAACTGCGTTTGCACGACGAACAGACCACCTGCTTACCTTAACCCGGAAGAGGAACTAAGGTTCCCGCGCTTCAGGCGAGTCGGCACGGTGGCGACCACCGGCTGGTGCCGCTAACATGCGCCGCAACATCGCAAGACCCGTTGGGAGACTATGAAATGCCAATCGCCGTCACTTGGGATCACGTCAATCTGCGCAGCCCCGATCCGGAGGTCACAGCGGCCTGGCTGCGGGACATCTTGGGTGGCGAGATCGTGCGCGCGCCGGGACGAATCGACGTGAGCCTCGGCGGCGCCAAAATCTTCATCGCCTCGCTCGAGGGCGACGATGCCGTCAATCCGCCGCCCCCGCACCCGCATCAGGGTCTCGACCATTTCGGTCTGACCGTGAAGGACATCGACACTGTGGCCGCCGAGATCAAGGCCAAGGGTGTCACCTTCACGCGCGAGCCGACGACGATCCGGCCCGGCGTGCGCATCTGCTTCATCCGCGGCCCTGAAGGCATCTCCATCGAGCTTCTCGAGCGCGACAAGAAGTACACCTGACATCGCGCGAGCCGCGTCAAGCAACAGCGAGACCAGGCGGGGTGCCGCCTGGCGCGCTTATGTCATGCTGCCGGGCATGAAGCAGCGGATGGTGACGCCCATGTAGCCGTAGATCGGCCACACCATGGTGCGCCCCACCCGGTTCGGCTCCGAGATCACGGCCTCCTCGGGCACATCGACCCAGACGAGTTCCTGCTGCTGGCCGTCAAGCACGTAGCCAAGGCGTGGGACGCGCACACGATAGTGCCCGTCCTTGCTCTCCCAGTCGGTGTCCGAGAGCGCCGAGCCGTCGGCATCGGAGCAGCATGGCCCCTTGCCGCTTCGCAGGCTGTCGAACCAGGCCTTCAAGTCGGCATTGGTGTTGACGAACTGGCCCCGGTCACGGGCGTGCCCAAAGGGGGCCGCGAGCCCAATCAAGGTTACGGTGCATGCCAGCCTCGTCACGCTTCGCCAGCGTGTCTCGCTGCCAATCCACCGTCGTTCGCTTTTGCAATTCGTGGGACGCGCACTGTACAGACGCGGCTCATCGCCGCCGGAATCGATCCAGTTGCTCACGTTCGTCTTGCTCCAGCACCCCGCGGCCAGTGCAACAATGGGTTATGCATTTCGCGGGCCAACTTGATTCGCAACGACTGGCCTCGCCCCGTGATGAGACCGTCATATTGGCGTCACGGACAAGCCGGGACGAATACGGCCCGCGCGACAGAGGTACTTGCCGGCCGGCAAACTGCCGCGTTGCGCGAGGGGATGTGCTTTGGCATAAAAGCTGGACCGGTTACGCCATTGGGCGATGGCGGCCGGCCCACGGGACGTTATGAAGAACGGCCTCTATTCGATCCACGTCACGCTGCTCGACGGTCGAGTCGGCAAAGGCAGCGGCGTGATCCTTTTTCGCGACGGCAAGATTCTTGGCGGCGATGCCTATCTCTATTACACCGGCAGCTACGTGGTGAAGGACGAGCACACCTTCAAAGGCGAGGTGCTGGTGCAGCGGCACACGTCACCTCGGGGCGATGACAATCCGCTGTTCGGCGGCCCTGCGCCGGTCGGCATTGGCGTCAGCGGGACCTACACGGAGACCCGCGCGGAGATGACGGGGACGGCGCTGGTCGGCAAGGCCAGCCTGATTTTCGGCGCAACCCTGCACAAGCTCGCCGAGGCCGACTAAGGCGCGAGCGCTATTCGGCGGCCTGCTCCAGCGGCGCCGTGCGCGGCAAGATCATCTGGATACGCGTACCACCGCCCGGCTCGGAATCGAGATCGAGCCGTCCGCCGAGCCGGTTGGTGACGATGCTGTAGACGATATGCAGCCCGAGACCGGTGCCGCCCTGGTCGCGTCTTGTGGTAAAGAACGGATCAAATGCGCGGCGGCGCACGTCGAGCGACATGCCGCAGCCATTGTCGGAAAAGATGATCTCGACATTGTCCTTGCCGGATTCGCGCACCTGGATGTCGATGATCCCCGGGCGCCCGTCGGGAAAGGCGTGCGCCACCGAATTGAGAAACAGGTTGGTCAGCACCTGCCCGTACGGGCCGGGGTAGCTGTTCATGGTCAGGCTGGGCTGGCAATCGACATTGAGGGTCAGGTTGTGCTTGCGCAGGCCCGGCCGCAGGCTCATCACCACCTGCTCGGTGAGATCGCCGAGGTCGAAGGTGCGCTGGTCGGAATAGTTGCGATCGGCCGCGACCTGCTTGAACGACTGGATCAGCTCGGCGGCGCGGTTGAGATTGGAGACGAGCTGCGAGGATGCGTCGCGGCTGGTGTTGAGGAAGTCGTTGAGCGTGGAGCGGCGAAGCTCGCCGCGCTCGACTTCGGACGAGAACATCGCGGTCTTGCGCTCCAGCGCGGAGGCGACCGTGAGACTGATGCCGACGGGATTGTTGACCTCGTGCGCGACGCCGGCGACCAGCCGTCCGAGCGCAGCGAGCTTCTCCGCTTCGATCAACGAGGCCTGGGTCTCGCGCAGATTGCGTAGCGCGGTCTCCGCCGATTCCTTGGCCTTGCGCATCTCCTGCTCGCCGCGCTTGCGCTCGCCGATGTCGAGCGCCACCGTGACGATCCGCTCGATCTCGCCATCGGCATCGAGCAGCGGCAGCTTGTTGACCAGCCATTGCCGCATGTTGCCGGCAGCGTCCTTGTACTCCTCCTCGTAGAAACCGAGTCCCTTGCGCAGCTTGAGCACGCGCTTGTCGTTCTCGTCGGTCTTGGCCGCACCGTAACGCGACATCAGGTCGGCCGTGGTCCGGCCGAGCGCATCGCCCGGCTCGATGCCGAAGATGCCGGCCATGTAGCGGTTCATCAGCACGTAGCGCAGGTCGCGGTCCTTGACGTTGATGACCGCGGGCACGGTGTCGATGACCTGCTGGAGCAGGCGGCGGCCTTCGGCGATGGCGTCTTCCGCCCGCTTCTGGTCGGTGATGTCGCGTAGCGTGCCTTCGTAACGGACGATGTTGCCCTGCTCGTCCCGCACGCCGGTGGCGCTGTCGGAGAGCCAGAGGATGTCGCCGCTGCGCTGGCGCACCTGGTACTCGAACTCGCGCACCATGCCGTCGCGTGCCATCAGCCGCTGATATTCGTCGCGCGCCTCGGGATGGACGTAGATGGTGTGGGCGATGTCGTTGATGCTGTCGATGAGGTGCTGCGGGCTGTCATAGCCCATCATCCGCGCCAGCGCCGGATTGGCGTTGAGGAGGTCGCCGGCCGGCGTGGTGACGTAGATGCCGTCGACCGACCCCTCGAACAGTTTTCGATAGCTCTCTTCGGCCAGGCGCTGCTCGGTGAGCGCGCGCACCGCCGCCTCGCGCGCGGTGTCGGCCTCCTCCAGCGCTCGGCGGAACACTTCGGCCGCACGCGCGATGTCGCCGATCTCGTTGTCGAGATCGGCGGATGGGATCGAAGTGTCCTTCTGGCCGGCCGCGAGGGCGCGAATCGATCGCGCGATCTGCGCCAGCGGGCGCACCGTGCGCCGCACCACGAAGCCCGCCGCGAGAATGCCGATCAGCACGCCGATGGAGCCGAGCACGATGCTCTGCCAGCGCGCCTCCGTCAGCGTGCGGGCAAAATCGCGCGACAGCACGTGGCCGCGCCTTGCGCTGACCTCGCGCAGCAATTCGGTGACGCGCCCGATCAGCCGGCCCTCGGTGCCCAGCACCTCGCGATCGATGTCGGCGATCTGCCGCTCGCGGACCGCGACCGCCATGATCGCCTCGGCATAATCGTTCACCGCCGCCTTGAGCTTGGGATCGGTGATATCCATCGCACGCATGCCCTGCGCGGCCTGCTCGGCCGCCGACGGGTTGCGCGCCAGCAATCCAAGCGCGATCCGGCTCTGCGCCTCGGACAGGCGGGAGGCGAGCTCGCGGTCGGCGGCGCCGGAGACCGCTGCGTCGAACTGCTCGCGCAGCGGCGGCAGGCCGGCGAGCAGCTGGGCGCGGCGGTCGATCAGCGTCGAGATCCGCTCGAGGCCATTGCGATAGGTCGCAAGCCGCTCGGTGACCCCGTCGATCATGTCCTGCTGCTCGGGCGCGAGCTCGATGCGGGTCTTCTTTAGAATGTCGCTGAGTGTCGAGGCCGCCTCGCCCACCTGCTTGAACTGGATGCCGGCGCCGGGATCGGTGACGAAGTCGCGCGCGGCGAGCCGCAGCTCGTTCATGCGGCGGTCGATGTCCTCGGCGAGGTCGCCGACGCTCTGCAGTCGCTGCAACTCGGCGAAGGTCGTGTCGATGTGCCGGATCGCAATCACGCTCGCGGTCGAGGTGACGATGATCACCGCCAGCACCAGGATGAAGCTTCCGAACGTCAGTTGGCCGATGGACAGCGAAAATATTCGCTTTTTCTCAGGGGGCGGCGTCAATTCGGCGGACATTGGTTGCGTTGAGGACCGGGCTATTGAAAGCCCAATATACGACGTATTGCGGGCCCGGGGGAACATGCCTGCCGCCGCGGAATATCGTTAATATCGTTGTTCTCGGCCCGCCCTCCGCACCGGATTATGACGTTTTGACGCTTGCCCGCCATCCGGCCGGGATCGTCATGGCGGCGACGCCGAGAACGACGCAGGCAAGGCCGATCCAGGCGGTCCGGCTCAAGGTTTCGCCAAGCAAGGCGACGCTGATGGCGACCCCGATGGGGACGCGCAAATAGGCCTGCGCGGTGGTGCCGACCGAGCCCAGGGTCTGGATCAGGCGGAAGTAGATCGCAAACGCCGCGGCGGTCGAGAAGGTCGCCAGCGCGAGCAGCGCCAGCATGGAGCTAAGTGACGGCGACAGCGTCCAGGGCCGCTCGACGAGCAGCGAAGCCGGGATCAGGACCGCCGCCCCCGCCAGCAGCGAGCCGGCCGCGGGCGCCATGGGATCGAGGCCCTTGAAGCTGCGGCCGAAGATCGCGGCGCAGGCGTAGCAGACGGTGGCGGCGACGATCGCGGCCTCCGCGATGAGGCCGCTGCCGATGTCCTGGAAGGCGTCGACACCGACGATCAACAGGATGCCAGCCATGCCGGCAACCACGCCGAACAGCTTTCGCGGGGTGGTCGCTTCGTGGCGGGTGACGATCGCGGTGAGCAGGAAGGTGAAGATCGGCCCGGCCGAATTGAGGATGGTGGCGAGCGCGGCATCGACATGGCGCTCGCCCCAGGCGATCAGCGTCCAGGGGATGACGCTGTTGAGCACGGCCTGGAATGCGAAGCGCTGCCAGGTCGCGGCATCCATGGGCATCTTGATGCCGCGCGCCCGCATGACGATGAGCAGCAAGAGGCCGGCGATCGCGGTGCGCGCCGCGATCAGCGTGATCGGCGGAATGGTGGCGACGCCGAGCTTGATGAAGGTGTAAGAGCCGCCCCAGAGCGTTGCGAGCGCGACCAGCAGCGCCAGCTCGACGGCGATGTTGGTGTCCTGCCGGTTGTCCATTGTGACTCTCGTCCATTCCGCGATGGACGGAACCTAGCGCGTCTGCGCCCGCCGATACTTCGTTGCGTGTCGAAGTGTATCAGCCGACCGCGCCGACCTCGAACACCTCACCGTCATAGCCGGCCTCGCGGGGGATGCGGAGCTGGCGGCCGGTTTCGGTCTTGGTCATCACAGGCATGACGGTGACGATCGACATGCCCTTGGCATGGTCGAGCGCGGACTTCACCGTCGGCTGCTTCGCCAGCCGGATCAGATTGCGCGTGGTTGGGAACGGCAGCTTGAAGCGGCCACTGTCACCGCCCTCCACGGCCTCGCGCGCGGAGACCCAGATCGAGTCGGTCGATTCCATTCCGTCGTGAGCACCGAGCTGGTCGGGCGGCGCTGCTGCGAGGAAGAACCAGGTGTCGAAACGCTTCGGCATGCCCTCCGGCGTGATCCAGTGCGCGTAAGGCACCAGCGTGTCGAGCGCGAGCTGGAGGCCGTTGTCGGCGAGGATGCTGAGGAAGCTGATCTTGTGCTCGTTGAGCGCAACGCGATGCTTGTCCGCGATCTCGCCGGCGCGCCTGGCGTCGATCGGTGTGCCCGAGTCCTTCGAGCGCGCCAATAAAATGCCGCTCTCCTCAAAAGTCTCGCGGATCGCGGCGATCCGAAAACCGCGGTCCGCTTCGCTGAGGCCCTCGCCGCCTGAATACAGGTCGGCGCGAGCGACGATCTCGTTGTCGCCGGCATCGACGCTGCCACCGGGAAACACCAGCGCGCCCGAGTTGAACTCGATCTGATGATGGCGGACCATCATGAAGACCTCGACCTCCTTTGCCCCGTCACGGAGCAGAAGGATGGTCGAAGCCGGGCGTGACGCTGATGTCTCGGCCATTCGATTAACCCGCGGCGCTGGATTGCGGGCCGAGATTGGCGCGCTTGTCGAAGCGGGCGACGCGCGACAGCAGATAGTCGACCTCGGCCTTCGCCGTCGCCGTCATCGTCGCGCCGGGCTTGCGCTGCGCGCTGGAGGCGATGATGCCGCGCTTCTGCAGCACATATTTGCGCACGGTGAGGCCGACGCCGGGCTGCTGCTCGTAGCGGATCAGCGGCAGATGCGCGTCGAACAGATCATGCGCGGCATCGCGCTTGCCGGCCTTGGAAAGATTCACGACGTCGATCAGCAGTTCCGGGAAGGCGTAGCCGGTCATCGCGCCGTCGGCACCGCGCTCCATCTCGAAGTCCAGGAACGTGCCGCCATTGCCGCAGAGGATCGAGAGCGGGCGGAGCGAGCCGTCCTTCTGGAAGCCGCGCAGCGTCGAGATCTTCTCCAGGCCCGGCCAGTCCTCGTGCTTGAGCATCACGCAGTTCGGATTGTCCATGACGATCTTGCGGATCACGGCGGGGGTGAACACCACCTGCAGGGTCAGCGGGTAGTCCTGGAGCACCCAGGGCACGTCGGGCCCGATGGCTTCCGCCGCCTGCTTGAAATAGCCGACGATCTGGTCGTCGGTGCGAAGCGAGGGCGGCGGCGCGATCATCACGCCGGCCGCGCCGGCGTCCATCGAGGCCTTCGCCAGCGAACGCATGGTGGCAAAGCCCGGCGCGGAGACGCCGACGATCACCTGCATCTTCTTGGCGCGCTTGACGTAGCGCACCGCCACCTGCTCGGCCTCGGCGGCATCGAGCTTGGGGGCCTCGCCGAGGATGCCCAGCACCGTGACGCCGTCGCAGCCGACCTCCTCGTAGAAGTCGGTCAGGCGGTCGATCGAGCGCTCGTCGATCCGGCCGTCATCGTGGAACGGTGTCGGCGCGATTGCGAAGGTGCCCTTGGCGTCGGCGGTTAGTTTCATTGGGTCTCTCTGTCCTATCAATTGTCGTCATTCCGGGATGGCCCGAAGGGCCAGGCCCGGAATCCATAACCCCAACTGGTGGTTATGGATTCCGGGCTCGCGACTACGTCGCGCCCCGGAATGACAGTGTAGCTAAAACCTCCGCGCGCCCATCTTGATCTGCTCCTCGGAGAAGAAGATCTCCTGGGCATGATCGACGATGTCCTGGGCGTTCCAGCCCGAGTGCGGCGGCTTCCAGCCTTCCATCTCCATCATCCGCATTTCGCGCACGCCGCGGGGCCCGGACACGCCCAGCACCTTGCCGGTCTGGTCGCCCGACAAGTCGCTGACCATGTATAGCACGGCCGGCGCGATGCCGTCCGGCCCCAGCGCCGCCCCCGGGTTCTCCTTATAGCGGGGCAGGTCTGCGGTCATGCGGGTCAGGGCACCCGGGGCGAGCGTCCAGATCCGGATGTTGTACTTCCGCCCCTCGATCGCCAGCACGTTGGACAGGCCCCAGATGCCGCCCTTGGCAGCTCCATAGTTGGTCTGGCCGAAATTGCCGATCAGCCCCGACGTCGAGGAGGTGTTGACGATGACGCCCCCGCCATTTTCCCGCATCCAGCGAAACACCGGCATGGTGCAACAAAAGGTACCCTTCAGGTGGACCTTGATGACCTTGTCCCAGTCGGCCTCGGAGGCCTTGGCGAAGGTCTGGTCGCGCAAAATGCCGGCGTTGTTGACCAGGATGTCGGCGCGGCCGAAGTGCTTGATGGCGTCGTCGAACACCGACTGGCCGCCCTCCATGGTGGAGATGTCAGCGCCGTTCGCGACCGCCTTGCCGCCCTCGGCCTTGATCGCGTCCACCACAAGCTGCGCCATGGACTTGTCGGCGCCGGAGCCGTCGCGGGGGCCGCCGAGATCGTTGACGACGACCGAGGCCCCTTCCCGCGCGAACAGCTTGGCGTAGGCCTCACCGAGCCCCCCGCCCGCGCCGGTGATCAGCGCAACCTTGCCGTCGAGTAGTCCCATGGCGGCTTCTCCCTGTTTGTTTTTGTTCTCGTGTCCCGGACGCGATGCAGCGCGAAACGCTGCGTCGCAGAGCCGGGACCCAGCTCTTTGTTACGGCACTCTCTGGGCCCCGGCTCTGCAGCGCACCGCTACGCGCTGCGCTGCGTCCGGGGCACGAGAGCGGTGCTAACCCAGCACCGTCTTGCCGTTCTTGATCACGGTGACGCCGCGCGACTTCACCTTGGCTTCGAACGAGATCGTGTTGCCGTCCTTCCAGAGGTCCATGGTCACGGTCTCACCGGGATAGACCGGCGAAGAGAACCGCGCCACGTGCTGGCGGAAGGCGCCCGCATCATAGTCGGCATAGGTCTGCAGCACGCCGCGGCAGGTGATGCCGTAGGTGCACATGCCGTGCAGGATCGGGCGCGGGAAGCCGGCCTTCTTCGCAAACTCGGGATCGCTGTGCAGCGGGTTGCGGTCGCCGCAGAGGCGATAGACCAGCGCTTGGTCGGGACGCGTGACGATGTCGATGGTCTTGTCGGGGCTGCGCGAGGGGATCTTGTGCGGATCGGGCTGGGTCAGGTTCGGCCCACCAAAACCGCCGTCGCCGCGGGCAAAGCGCGAGGCCACCAGCGTCGCCAGCTTCTCGCCCTTCTCGTTCTTGAGCACGGTCTGGTGGCTGATCACGACGCCCTTGTCCTTGCCCTTGTCGTAGATCTCGAGCACGGAGGAGTCGGCGGTGATGTTGGCGGCCACCGGCAGCGGCTGATGGAACGTGATGTCGCGCTCGCCGTCGACCACCATGACGCGGTTGAGGTTCATCTCGCCCGGCCCCGCGCCCCACGCCGCGACGGAGGCAAACGTCGGCACCACCTTGAGCGGCCGCGGCGTGAACGTGCCCTCGTTGACGAAGGCGAGCTCGTTCTCGTCCATCGGGTCGGCGCCGAGACCGATGCCGTAGGCGTAGAGCATCACCTCGCGATCGCTGTAGGCATATTTCTGCCCGAGGTTTTTCAGGCCTTTGAGCTCTTCGTATCTGGCGGACATTTTTCTGGTTTCCTCCCGGCATTCGTCTCAGCGAGCAGCGGCGCTCGTTAATGTGCCCTCTCCCCTTGTGGGAGAGGGCCGCACCGCTCTTGCGACAAACTCACTCGGGTGAGGGGTTGGCTCCGCAGTGACACTTCTCGTGTGGAGAGAGACCCCTCACCCGGCAGCCTTCGGCTGCCACCCTCTCCCACAAGGGAGAGGGTTACATCTCGCTTCGCGTCAAGCCGGCGTGAAGAACGGCAGCGGGGCGCCGTCGGTCGGCTTGAACACCACCTTCACCTTCTGGCCGATCTTGAGTTTCTCCAGATCGCAGTCGACGAAGTTGGTCTGCACCGACGGCCCCTCCTTCAGCGTGACGTAGCCGATGGCGTAAGGGCCGGTCGGCGACTTCCGCATCAGGCTGTAGGTATAGATCGTGCCCTCGCCCGACGCTTCTTCCCACACCGTCTTGTCGGAGTAGCAGAACGGGCAGATCGAGCGCGGGAAGTAGTGCGCTTCGCCGCAGGCGGTGCAGCGCTTGATCATGAACTTGCCTTGCTTGGCCGCATCCCAGAAAGCTGTGGTTTCCGGATTGGTCACCGGGGCCGGATACTTTTTCACTTCGCTCATCACACGCGCTCCAGAATGGCCGTCGAGGCGGCGTGGCGAACACCCAAGAGGCCGCCGGTGCCGTGGGCAATGGCGAGATCGCAATTCTTGACCTGCACCTTCGGATGGGCCTCGCCGCGCAGTTGGCGCACGGCCTCGATGAGCTTGGTCATGCCGCCGCGGTTGACGGGATGGTTGCTGCAGAGGCCGCCGCCGTCGGTGTTGAACGGCAGCTTGCCGACGCCGGAGATGAGGTTGCCGTCGGCGACGAACTTGCCGCCCTCACCCTTCTTGCAGAAGCCGAGGTCCTCGAGCTGCATCAGCACCGTGATGGTGAAGCTGTCATAGATCGAGGCGTATTTGATGTCCTTCGGCGTGATGCCGGCTTCCTCGAACGCACGCGGACCGGACCAGACGCCGGCGGAATATGTGAGGTCGAGATCCTTGCCGCCGCGCGGACCCTTCATCGCCTCGCCATGGCCGATCAGCTTGACCAGCGGCTTCTTCAGGCTCTTCGCAATCTCAGGAGTGGTCACGATCAGCGCGCCGCCGCCGTCGGAGACGACGCAGCAATCCATGCGATGCAGGGGATCAGAGATCATCGGCGAGTTCAGGACGTCCTCGACGGTGACGACGTCCTTCAGCATCGCATGCGGATTGTACTGCGCGTGATGCGAGGCCGCGACCTTGATCCAGGCGAGCTGTTCGCTGGTCGTGCCATAGTCGTGCATATGGCGCATGGCACACATGCCGTAGGCATTGTGCGTGGTCGCACCGTAAGCGGACTCGAAATCGAGCTCGGCGCCGGCCGCGCGCGGCGGCATTGCGCCAGTGCGCGGCTTGCCGGCGAGCGTGATCAGCGCGATCGAGCATTTGCCCGCCGCGATCGCCTCGGCGGCGTGGCCGAGGTGGATGATATAGGAACAGCCGCCGGTCTCGGTGGAATCGACGTGGCGGAGTTTTTTGGTGTTGAGGCCGAGATAGTCGACCATCGGCCAGGCGCCGCCGGGCGCATCGCCCGCGCAGAAATAGCCGTCGACATCGTCCTTGCTGATCCCGGCGTCCTCGATCGCGCCCTTGGCGACCTCGGCGTGGAGCTGGGCGGTGGATTTGTCCGGCGCATGCCGGGTCGGGTGTTCGTAGATCCCGGCAATGTAGGCCTTGCCCTTGATGGTCAAACTCAGGTCTCCGCTCGCGTTTCTTCTTGGCTCTTTTTTCTGAACCGCACCGGCCTGATTGGCAAGCGCGGAAATATTCCGTCGGGCGAGAGAGCAGCGGGTTGGCGCAACTCCCCCGCTCCGTCATCCTGAGGTGCGAGTGGCGCGATGCAAAGCATCGCGCCGGCAGCCTCGAAGGATGCACGGCCGAGATGCTTCGGCGCACTCCTCGCGGCGACAGCCGGGCTGTCGCCCTTCGAGGCTCGCCGAAGAGGCGAGCGCCTCAGGGTGACGGTTATGCATTGCTCGCTCCCTCAACGCCGTCATTACGAGCGCCGCGAAACAATCCAGGAGTCTTTCCGCGGATGCATTTCTGGATTGCTTCGCTGCGCTCGCAATGACGGATGCGACAGGCGAAATCCTAAAGGTGTTTTGCCCGACGGCGCAAGCGGATGTCTTTTTTGCCGAAAACAACCCCATGCACAGTAGGATGATGGTTGAATTCAAACGGAAAATCGTGCGGTCGATTGTAGCCCGGATGAGCGCAGCGACATCCGGGATTCCGTGAAAACCGTCCCGGGTATCGCTTCGCTCACCCGGGCTACAAGTAAATCAATGCCCTACTCTGCTGCGATCTGCCGTGGCGCGGGCGGCGGATTGGCGAGATCAGCTGCGAGCTGCGCGTAGCGGGCTTTGGCGTCCTGAACCGCCTTCTCTTTCACCGGGCCGTAGCCGCGGATGCGGTCGGGCAGCGAGAGCAATTCGACCGCGGTGTCGATCGTGACGGGCGACAACAGGCCGAGCACGGTGGTGACGTCCTTTTCGTAGCCGGCGATCAGGTCGCGCTCGAGCTTGCGGTCGGCACTGCGGCCGAAGATGTCGAGCGCCGTGCCGCGCAGGAATTTGAACTTTGCCAGCACGCGGAAGACCTTCAGCATCCACGGGCCGAAGGCGCGCTTCTTGGGGCGGCCGATCGCATCGATGCCGCTGCTGAGGATCGGCGGCGCGAGGTTGAAGCTGAACTTGAAGTCGCCCTCGAACTGGTCGCGGAGCTGCTGCTCGAAGGCGCCGTCGGTGAACAGGCGCGCGACTTCGTACTCATCCTTGTAGGCCAGCAGCTTGGCGTAATTCACGGCGACCGCGCGCGGCAACGCATCGCCATAATCGCCCTGCTTGGCGGCATCGCGGACCTGGTCGACCAGCTTGCGATAGCGCTTGGCGAGGCGGGTGTTCTGGTAGGCGGTGAGATGCTTGGCGCGATGCTCGATGACCTCGTCGAGCGTCATGGCATCCAGCGTCTTCGGCGCAACGACCTCCTCCGTCCCCTTCAGCATGTCAGCAAGACGCTTGGGATCGGCGACCGCGAGGCGGCCGAGGCGGAAGGCTTCCTTGTTCATCTTGATCGAGACGCCGTTGACCTCGATGGCCTGCTCGATCGATTCAGCGGATAGCGGGAACAGCCCTTTCTGATAGGCATAGCCCATCATCATCATGTTGGTGGCGATGCTGTCGCCGAGCAGCTGCTCGGCCGGTCTGGTGAAGTCGAAGAACACGGAGTCCTTGTGCAGCGCCGTCTCCAGCACCGCATTGAGCTTGCGGGTCTGGAAGTTGAAGTCGCGATTGAGGATGAAGTCGGCGGTGGGGATGACGTGGCTGTTGATGACGCCGCGGGTGCGGCTGCTGTCGCACAGCGAGATGGTGTCCTTGGCGACCGCGACCACTTCGTCGGCGGCGAGCACGAGATCGGCCGTGCCGGTGACGATGCGCGAGCAGGTCACCTCGGCCGGATGATCGGACAGGCGGACATGGCTGA
Organism: Bradyrhizobium huanghuaihaiense; assembly: GCF_007830635.1. Taxonomy (GTDB): domain Bacteria; phylum Pseudomonadota; class Alphaproteobacteria; order Rhizobiales; family Xanthobacteraceae; genus Bradyrhizobium; species Bradyrhizobium huanghuaihaiense. The sequence continues at coordinate 133,164 of NZ_VLLA01000003.1, forward strand.
GCACCGCACCGCCCTTTTGCGCCAGGCCCGACATGTCCAGGATCATCGACGCCTTGCCCTCGATATGGGCGGCCATGCCCAGCAGCGCGCCGATGGTGAGCACGCCGGTGCCGCCGACGCCGCCGACCGCGATGTTATAGGGCTTGTCGAGCGTCGGACGCGATGCGGGCTCGGGCAGCTCGCCGATCTCGGCGAGTTCGGCCGGCGCACGGTGGCGCGGCGCGCCGCCGTCGATGGTGACGAAGGACGGACAGAAGCCCTTGAGGCAGGAATAGTCCTTGTTGCAGGACGACTGGTTGATGGCGCGCTTGCGGCCGAACTCGGTCTCCAGCGGCTCGACCGAGATGCAGTTCGACTGCACCGAGCAGTCGCCGCAGCCTTCGCAGACCGCCGGGTTGATCATGACACGGCGCGCCGGATCCTCCATCAGGCCGCGCTTGCGGCGGCGGCGCTTCTCGGCGGCGCAGGTCTGCACGAACACGATCGCCGACGTGCCCTTGTATTCGCGGCACATCTTCATGACGTTCTGGAGCTCGTCGCGGTGATATTTCTTCACGCCCGGCGCGATGGTGTCAGCCGGATAGGCGTCCGGATTTTCCGAGACGAGATAAATCTCGCTGATGCCCTCGGCGTGAAGCTGAGCCATGATCTTCTGCGGCGAGAGATCGCCGTCATGGCGCTGGCCGCCGGTCATGGCGACGGCGTCGTTGTAGAGGATCTTGTAGGTGATGTTCGCCTTGGAGGCGATCGACTGGCGGATGGCGAGACTGCCGGAATGGAAATAAGTGCCGTCGCCGAGGTTCGCGAAAATGTGGTTCTCGTTGGTGAAGGGTGCGATGCCGACCCACGGCACGCCCTCGCCGCCCATATGGGTGAAGGTCTCAGTCGAGCGGTCCATCCACAGCGCCATGAAGTGGCAGCCGATGCCGGCGAGCGCGCGACTTCCCTCGGGGACCTTGGTCGAGGTGTTGTGGGGACAGCCGGAGCAGAAATAAGGGGTGCGGGACACCGGTGCGACCGCCTGCATCTGGGTCGCCTGACGGCCGTTGAACCAGTCGGCCTTGACGCGAAGCATCTCCGCGATCTCAGGGTTGAGATTAAGTCGGAGCAGTCGCTCGGTGAGCGAGGTCGCAAGCGAGGCGACGCTGAGCTCGGCGGCGAAGGTCAGGAAACGCTTGTCGTGCTCGTCCATCTTGCCGACGATGCGCGGGCGGACGTCGTCGCGCCAGTTGAACAGCTCCTGCTTGACCTGGTTCTCGACGATCTCGCGCCGCTCCTCGACGATGAAGATCTCTTCGAGGCCGACCGCGAACTGGCGCACGCCTTCCGGCTCCAGCGGCCAGGGCATCCCGATCTTGTAGAGGCGCAAGCCGATCTTGGCGGCGACCTCCTCGGTAATCCCGAGCTCGCGCAGCGCCTGCCGCACGTCCTCATAGCTCTTGCCGGACGCCATGATGCCGAAGCGGGCATTCGGCGAATCCATGGTGATGCGGTTGACCTTGTTGGCGCGCGCAAAGGCGATCGCGGCAAAGCCCTTGTAGTCCTGCAGGCGGCGGTCCTGCTCGAAGCGGTCGTCGGGCCAGCGTAGATTGAGGCCGCCGGGCGGCAGCTCGAAATCGGTGGGAATGATGAAGGGCTTCATCTCGTCGGTGAGATCGATCTCGGCGGTGGTCTCCACCGTCTCCGTGATCACCTTCATGCCGACCCAGCAGCCGGAGTAGCGCGACATCGCGATGCCGAGCAGGCCCATCTCGATCATCTCATGGATGCTCGAGGGATAGAGATACGGCATCAGCGCCGAGATGAAGGCATGGTCGGACTGATGCGGGACCGTCGAAGACTTGGCGCCGTGGTCGTCGCCGGCAAGGCACAGCACGCCGCCGTTCTTGGCCGAGCCGGCGGCATTGCCGTGGCGGAACACGTCGCCGCAGCGGTCGACGCCGGGGCCCTTGCCGTACCAGATGCCGACCACGCCGTCATACTTGGCGCCGGGCGAGAGGTTGAGCTGCTGCGAGCCCCACACGGCAGTCGCGGCGAGGTCCTCGTTCACGCCGGGCTGGAACTTGATGTTGTACTGCTCGAGATGCTTGCGGGCGGCGAACAGCTGCTGGTCGTAGCCGCCGAGCGGCGAGCCGCGATAGCCGGAAATGAAGCCCGCGGTGTTGAGGCCATTGGCGCGGTCGCGCCGGATCTGCGCCATCGGCAGGCGGACCAGGGCCTGGATGCCCGTGGTGAAGACGTGTCCGGTCTGCTGGGTGTATTTCTGATCGAGACTGATCGGACCCTGGTTGATGCCCATTCTTGTCCTCATCCGCCCTTTTGAGCGTTTGGCTGCTTAAGCCGTTGCCTGCCCGTCGTTTTTAGCTAGGGCGCGCCGACCACCTGTACCACTCTATGTCGGATATTTAACGCTCCGCACCACAAATCTGGACCAAAGGGAGCGCCGGGTAAAAATCGCAATTTCGTGGCTGCAAAGGCATCGGGCATTTTCAATTTGTGTCACCATACCCCCGCCATCGCGAAATGAATTGACGCTCCTTTCACGCGGGTGCGGTCGATTGGTCGCAGGAGAGGCTTCGATGCGGACGATTCTGGCTGGCTTGGCTCTCGCGGGTTTGGCGTTGTGCAGTGCGGTTGGAAGCGCGGCCCGTGCCGCCGAACCGTCGCCGGAGCTGATCGCCTATGGCAAGGCTCTGGTCCAGGCCGGTGACTGCGCTGGCTGCCACACCGCCGATCCGGCAAAGCCGTTCGCTGGCGGAAAGCGCATCGACACACCCTTCGGCGCGATCTATGCGCCGAACCTGACGCCCGACCGCGACACCGGGATCGGCGCCTGGGCGGATGCCGATTTCACCCGGGCCCTGCGCTACGGCATCGCGCCGGATGGATCGAACTATTATCCGGCCTTCCCCTACCCTTACTTCACGAAGATGACGAAGGACGACACGCTGGCGATCCGCGCCTATCTCGGCACGCTCGCACCCGTGGCGAGCCGCAACAAGCCGCCGGAGCTGCGCTGGCCGTTCGGCTACCGCGGCCTGATGCGGATCTGGAACGCCGTGTATTTCAAGCCCGGCCTGTTCGAGCCGGATCAGAACCAGAGTGCAGCGTGGAACAGAGGCGGCTATCTCGTCACCGGTCTCGGCCATTGCGGCGCCTGCCACACGCCGAAGAACTATTTTGGCGCCGACAAGCAGGCCCAGGCGCTGTCGGGCAACGAGGTCGGCGGCTGGTACGCGCCGAGGCTCGATGGCGCCGCGCGCACCGGGCTGAAATCCTGGAGCGAGGCTGATATCGCGGAGTATCTGCAAAGCGGACGCAACGCGAAGAGTCATGCTGACGGTCCGATGGCCGAGGTGGTCGTCAATTCCACGGCGAAGATGAGCGATGCCGATGTCCGCGCGATCGCGCTGTATCTGAAAAGCCTGGCACCGGCACGGCGCGAGACGATCGTCACGCCGCCCGACGATGCCGAGATGAAGGCCGGCCAGGCTGTCTACGCCAAGCTTTGCATCGCCTGCCACGAGGCCGACGGCTCAGGCGCGCCGCGGATCTATCCGCCGCTGCCGGGCAATGCGCTGCTGCAATCGGTCAATCCATCCTCGACCCTGCGCATCATCCTCGACGGCGCCTATACCGTGACGACGCCGCGCGCGCCGAACACCGGCGAGATGCCGGCCTATGCCAAGACATTGTCCGACGGCGAGATCGCCGCGGTGACGAACTACATCCGCAATTCCTGGGGTAATGCCGGTCCGCCGGTGACGCCGTCGCAGGTGGCGAGGGCAAGGAGGGAGGAGTAGTCCTCCGCTGCCTCCTTCTCGTCATTGCGGGCGCAGCGAAGCAATCCAGAGTCCCTCCGAGGAAAGATTCTGGATTGCTTCGCTGCGCTCGCAATGACGGCATGAATGGAGCCTACCTCTCCTCATCCCCCGTGAACACGAATTTCGGCATCTCCCATTTGTAGCGCACCGCGAGCAGACGGAAGCTGATGCCGAGCACGAAGGTCAGGATGGTCCAGAGCCCCGCGTTGAGCTGCAAACCGAACGCGGTCGCATAGAACAGCCCCGTCACCACCGAGACACTGGCGTAGAGCTCGGAGCGGAACAGCAGCGGCACGTCGTTACAGAGCACGTCGCGCAGCACGCCGCCGGCGCAACCCGTCACCATGCCGGAGACGATCACGATAGGCAGCGTCGCATCCATCTGCCAGGCGACGTCGCAACCGGTCATGGTGAAGACGACGAGGCCGATGGCATCGAGCACGATGAAGGCGACCTTCAGCCGGTGCACGAGGCGCGCGATCAGAATGGTAACGAAGGCCGCGCCGCCGGCGAGCGCGAGATAAACGGGGTTGGCGACCCAGGCCAGCGGATAGTGTCCGAGGAAGAGATCGCGCAGCGTGCCGCCGCCGAGCGCGGTGATGCAGCCGAGGAAGCAGACGCCCAGCCAATCCATGCTGCGGCGTCCGGCAGCGAGCGCAGCCGTCATGCCCTGTGCGGCCACCGCGACCAGCGACAGGAAATGCAGCACGGTATCAGTCGGTGGCAGGCTCCACATCGCCCTGTTCCCTCCCTCGCGCAATGGAACTCACGCGCGGGGCTCCCGGCGGAACAGGTTCCCGATTCCCGGGGCGAAGGCAACATGCGACGAAAGCATGAAGGGGGGCGGAACAGAATCTCGCACCTGATGGTTGTCCCGGCGCAATAACCGAGGAGACCAATCGATGGCTGACGACCGTTTTCCCAACGATCCGTATCGCCCGAACCTCGCCGACGATGAGTATCTTCGCGCGGCACGCCGGGATGCCGACCTTCAGGCGGATCCCGAGCTTGGCGAAGGCCCCGCCTCCAGCGGTAAGATCGCGCTGTTTGCCGTGGCTGTCGCCCTGGTGCTCGGCGCCGTGTTCTACGGCCTGAACAACAGCACCACGGGCAACCAGGCGAGCAACGAGCCGACGCCGCGGACTGCCCAGCAGACGGCGCCGGCCAATCCGGCCGCCCCTCCCGGCATGCGTGACGTGACGCCGCGCAACAACACCGAGCCGGGTGTGACCACGGGTGCTGCGCCGACCAAGCCGGCTCCGGACACGCAGAAGCCGTCTGACGGCGCGAAGTAAGAGCCACATGATAGCTGTCGTCGCCCGGCTTGACCGGGCGACCCAGTACTCCGAGGCGGCGGTGATTCAATCGAGAAGCCGCGGCGTACTGGATGCCCCGCTTTCGCGGGGCATGACACGAGAGGATGACAGAGCGGCGGGACTCAACATCCCGCCGCTGTTTGTTTAGCTGAACATCTTGTTGAGCTCGCCGCCGGAATAGCCGCTGCCAAGCTCGGCAAAGGTCCCCTTCTCCGCCATCTCCTTCGCGGCGCGCATGAAGCCGCCCCAGGCGGCGCGGGCGAGCGAGCCGCCGACGCTGATGCGGCGCACGCCGAGATCTTCGGCTTCCCTCAGCGACAGGCCGGAGCCGCCGATCAGAAGGTTGAACGGCTTCGGTGCGACAGCCTTCACCACAGCAGTGATGTCCTCGCGGGTCTTGAGCCCCGGCGCATAGAGACAATCGGCACCGGCATCCGCGTAGGCGGTAAGCCGGTCGATGACGAGCTTGAGATCGGTGACGCCCCAGAGATAGGCCTCGCAGCGGCCGACCAAGAGCGTGCCGCTGTCGCCGATCGCCTTGCGCGAGGCCTTGATGCGCTCGACCGCCAGCGCGCGGTCGTAGAGCGGCTTGTCCTTGTCGCCGGTGGAATCTTCGATCGACAGGCCGGCGACGCCGGTGCGCACACCGCGCTCGACATTGTCGGCGACCTTGTCCGGCTCGACGGCAAAGCCGCCCTCGAAATCAGCGTTCACGGGGATGTCGACCGCCGAGCTCAATGCTGCCAGATGCTGACAGACGTCCTCGACGGTGACGTGATTGTCGGCCTTGCCGATGGTCCAGGCAAAACCTGCGCTCGATGACGCGATCGCCTTGAAACCGAGATGTTGCAACGCCTTGGCGCTGCCGACATCGACCGGATTGGGCAGGATGAAGCAGCCGCTCTCGTGCATCTTCTTGAACGTCGCGCGCTTGTCAGCGGTCGTCACATGCATGTTTCTCTCCCTTGTTGGCCGCGCAGAGATAGGCACGCATCATCGAGCGCGCTAGTGCGCGTCATGCACGGCGCGGCTGTCCTTCGGCGCCTCCTCGCGATCGTTCATGCCGTAGTCCCTGACAACGCTGGCGATGCGCAAGTGATAATCGGCGAAGATCTGCGCCCTGCCTTTGGCCTGGGTGCGGCGGTGCTCCATGGTGTTGCGCCAGGCCTGCACGGCTGCCTCGTCCCGCCAGAACGACAGCGACAGGATCTTGCCCTTCTCGGTCAGGCTCTCGAAACGCTCGACCGAGATGAAGCCGTCGATGGTTTGCAGGAGCGGCTTCAGATCGGCTGCGAGGTCGAAATAGGTCTGGCGGTGTTCCGGCTTGGGCCAGACCTCGAAGATCACGGCGATCATGGGCATCTCCTCATGTTTGACGGCCTACAATACCACCTTGCGCAGGAAGGTGCGCTCTTCGGCGAGGATGAATTTGTGCTCCTCGGCGAAATGGAAGTTCGCCATGCCCTCCGCATCCTGGCGCAGTCGGGCGCGATAGGCCTCATAGGCGGCGAGGCTCTCGAAGGTGATCAGCGCGAAGGCGATGTTGTTGGTGCCCTCATGCGGCATGAAATAGCCGATCAGGTCGCCGCCGCATTTCGGGATGATGGTGAGCCAGCGTTTTGAATATTCCTCGAACTGCGCACGCTTGAACGGATCGAGCTGGTAGCGGATGAAGACGGTGACGGACATGATGGACTCCTGTGTTTTCTGCCGTCATTGCGAGCGCAGGTCTCGTAGGGTGGGCAAAGCGAAGCGTGCCCACGGTCCTTTGTCCGCAACGACGGTTGGTGGGCACGTCGCTGCGCTCCTTTGCCCACCCTACGGCACCGGTGTGCTCGCAATGACGTGTTCGTGGCGACACGCTACGCGCTTGCCCGACCACAATGCTTCGGCTACCATCGAAGCATGAAATCAGGACCCGACATCGCCATGGTCGCCGCGCTGGTCGGCGACCCCGCCCGCGCCAACATGCTCACGGCGCTGATGAACGGACGCGCGCTGACCGCCAGCGAGCTGGCGCAGGAAGCCGGCATCACGCCGCAAACCGCGAGCTCGCATCTGGCCAAGCTCGAGGCCGGCGGGCTGGTGGAGCCGGAGAAGCAGGGACGCCACCGCTACTACCGCCTCACCGACGATGACGTCGCTGGCGTGCTCGAGGGGCTCGCGGGCCTTGCCGCGCGCACCGGCCATATGCGCGTGCGCACCGGACCGAAAGATCCGGCGCTGCGGCGCGCGCGGATCTGCTACGACCATCTCGCCGGCGATCTCGGCGTGCAGATGCTCGATTCCTTGCGCGAGCGGCATCTGGTCAAGCAGAAGAAGCAGGAGATCGAGCTGACCGCCGAGGGCGAGCGCTTTCTCGCCAAAAACCTGCAGATCTCGTCCGACATGCTGAGCCACCCGCGCCGCCCGGTCTGCAAGGCCTGCCTCGACTGGAGCGAGCGGCGTCATCATCTCGCCGGCACGCTGGGCGCCGCCATGATGCAGCGCTTTGCCGAGCTGAAATGGGCCGCGCGCGATCCCACGCCCGGCAGCCGCGTCGTCAATTTCACCCGCACCGGCGAGAAGCAGTTTGCCGCGCTGTTCGGCAACGGGAAGGATTAGTCACGCCGGGCGCGTGACAGCACACAATCACGTGTGAACGACTGCTACCGTCATGCCCGAGCTTGACCCGGCCATCCACGCGTTTATGGCCACCGTCATTCCGGGACGATGCAAAGCATCGAACCCCGGAATCTCGAGGTTCCGGGTTCGCGCTATGCGCGCCCCGGAACGACGCCGCTAACAAGAGACCTCCAAATGAACCGCCTCCTTCTGGCCGCGCTCGCCGCCGCCCTTCTCGCTTCCCCACTCACATCCACCCGCGCCGCCGAGACCGCACCGCGCGAGCCCTACGGCATTGCGCTCGAGGGCTTTGCCTATCCCTATCCCGTGCACTTGCTCCCCGTCGTCAATGACGGCGAGCAGCTCAGCATGGCCTATATGGATGTCGCGCCGGCGCAGCCGAACGGCCGCACCGTGGTGCTGCTGCATGGACGCAATTTTCCGGCGAGCTATTGGGCACCCGTCATCAAGATGTTGAGCGAGGCCGGCTATCGTGTCGTGGTGCCGGACCAGATCGGCTTCGGCAAATCCTCCAAGCCGGCGGGCGAGCTGCATTTCGACAATCTGGCGCGCAACACCATCGCGCTGCTCGACCACTTAGGGATCAACAAGGCCGAAATCGTCGCGCATTCGCTCGGCGGCATGCTGGGCGTGCGCATCGCCCGCGCCTACCCTGACCGCGTCGCCCATCTCGTGCTGACCGCCCCGATCGGCCTCGAGGACTATCGCCTCTACGTGCCGCCGACGCCGACCGAGAAGATCATCGAGACCGAGGACAAGCTCACCGCCGACGTCTATCGCAAGCAGCTCCAGACCAACTACGCGATCAAGCTGCCGCCTGAGGCGATCACGCCGTTCATCGATGCCCGCTTCAACATCAAGGGCAGCCCCGATTATCCGCGCTGGCTGCGCGCCTTCGTCTCTTCCGGCCAGATGATCTATCGCGAGCCGGTCGCGCACGAGATCCCGCTGATCGCGCTGCCGACGCTGTTCATCATGGGCGCCGACGACCACAACGCGCCGGGCCGGCCGCTCGCGCCGGAGGCTCTGCGCGCAAAAATGGGGCAGAACGCAGAGCTTGCGAAGCAGCTCGCCGCGAAGATGCCGAACGCGCGGGCCGAGGTGATCCCCGACACCGGGCATCTCGTCTTCCTGGAGTCGCCGGAGAAGTACAAAGAGCTGGTGCTGGGCTTTCTCGGCCGCTAGCGACAGCTGAGTGTCGCTTGAGGCAGGATGCGGCGCACGTTCATGCCGCATTCAGGTCATGATTGGCAGGTTTGGATCGCGACGTGTCGGCACGTGTCTCCCAGATTTAACGTGTCGAATCGTGTCTGTTGATTCATTGTGCGCCGCAAGCGCCCTGCCCCAAACAATCTGCCCCAAGGACGAGAAGGAAGATCAAATGAAATATCTCTTCGCCGCCGCCATGCTCGCGAGCGCGGTCGTCGGTTTCAGCGAGGCGGCCAGCGCCGCGCAGGGTTGCGGTCCGGGCTGGTACCGTGGCCCCTATGGCGGCTGCCGCCCGATGCGCGGTGCGGTCGTTGTGCGCCCCGCCCCCATCGTGGTCGCCCCCGCGCCGGTCGTCGTCGTGCCGCGCGCCCGCGTGTGCCCCTATGGTTTCCGCTGGTGGGGTGGCCGCTGCCGCCCGATCTGATCTCGTCTCTTCGCACTGCGAATTGGCCGCGCGGGAGTGCCCCGCGCGGCCTTTTTCTTTTGAGGCCCTCCAACAGGCCATCGGCGGAGTCACGCAACAGCCACGAATCAAAACGGGGACCGCGATCGCGATCCCCGTCCAAAGCATGGCTTGTGCGAAGCTTACCAGTGACGGCGATGCCAGCGCCGGCGATGCCAGCCCCAGTGGCGACGGCGCCAACCCCAGTGGCGGTGGTGGCCACGCCAATGCACCTGCTCGGGCTTGAGCTGCGCGGTCTCATCGCCGGTGGTGACGGCCGGATGCAGATCGGCATCGGGCTGCGGCATGCGGCCCGGACCGCCGACCGGCTGCGGTGACAACGGCGCGGCCTGGGCGGTCGCGGCGAAGGCGGCGGCGCCCGCCGTCACACCCAATGCAAGTTTCAAAAAGTTCCGGCGCTCCATGGACATGTCCTCTAGGTGACCGAGCAAGTGATGCAGAGGAAGTGTCGCGGTCACGACATGAACCCAAGCTGAATCGCGCATTCAGATTCGTTGCGAAGTGGATAGCTTCGTAGCCCGCATGAGCGAAGCGACATGCGGGAACGCTTTCCCCGGATATCGCTGCGCTCATCCGGGCTACGGGAGCGCAACTACTTCACGAACTCCTGCGCCAGCACCAGCGTCTCGCGCGAGCGCTTCACGTCGGGCCAGTCGCGGTTGAAATCGGCCACGAGCTGTTTGAGCGCATCGCCCTTCAGCACCGCATCGAGCTTGGCCTCGTCATCGAACTGATACATCGCCTGGTGCAGCGAGGGATCGTCGAGGCTCCAGAACCGCCAGGCTTTGCTGACGCCGAACGCCTTCACCGCATCGGGCACGTGCTCGGTCTCGTACCATCTGTCGAAGGCGGCGCGCTTGCTCGCATCGGCGACGATGGCGCGGACGACGAAGAAGGCTGCCGGCATCGGATTTCCTCCTGTTGTTTAGCCTCAGGATAGCCGGTTATAGTCGCCGCAACAAAAAGCCCGCGCGGCGGAACTTGCCGTCGCGCCATACAAGGGAGGGACAGCCGTGCGCAGGATCATCTCGGGTCTCATCGCGATCACCTGCCTGTGGCCTGCGCGCTCGCCGGCCGAAATCGTCCGCTTCGACATTTTGGAACGCGTGCCCGCCTTTGCCGGACGCAGCTTTGGCGCCGTCGGCACCTATGAGCGCATCACCGCGCGCGCGACCTTCGCGCTCAACCCGTCCGACGACCGCAACGCCGTCATCACCGACCTCGCGCTCGCACCGCGTGGCGCCGACGGCAAGGTCGAAGCCAGTGCCGACGTCGTGATCCTCAGGCCCAGCGATGCCAGCCACGGCAACGGCACGCTGCTGCTGGAAGTCCCCAATCGCGGCCGCAAGCTGGCGCCGCAGCTGTTCGACGATTCCGCGCAGCCCGGCGCCAACATTGCGGAGAAGGCCGAGGACGCCGGCATCGGCTTCCTGCACCGCCAGGGTTTTACGGTGGTCTGGGTGGGTTGGCAGGGCGAGATTCCGTCGAAGCCGGGGCAGCTCGCGATGACCGCGCCGGTGATCAAAGCCGTCACCGGCCCCGCGCGCGAAGAGGTGATCTTCGACAGCACGACCAATCCCGCGCGCGCGACGCTGACGTGGCCCGCAGCTGACGCCGCCAACCTCAACGTCACCGTGCGCGCGGCCTGGGCCGACGCGCGGCAAACGCCGTCAGGCCTTGCGGCAAAGCTGGTCGATCCCGTGACGGTGGAGATCATCCGACCCGAGGGCTTCGATGCCGGCGCGCTCTACGAGATCACCTACACCGCACGCGATCCGGTGCCGCTCGGCCTGGGCTTTGCCGCCGTGCGCGATGTCGTCAGCTTCCTCCGCCACGACGAAACGCCAGCGAACCCGCTACTGAATGGCCTGCATTCGTCCGTCAGCCGCGCCATCGGCTTCGGCGTCTCGCAATCCGGCCGTTTCCTGCGCGACTTCCTCTATCTCGGCTTCAACGAAGATCTCCAGGGCCGCACCGTGTTCGACGGATTGATGCCGCATGTCGCGGGCACGCGGCGGATGGCGACCAATGTCCGCTTCGGCCAGCCCGGCCGCAACCCGCGCCATCCGCAGGATCCGGCGTGGCAGGCCGATCTGTTCCCGTTCACCTACGCGACGTTGAGCGATCCCTATTCCGGCAAGACCGACGGCCTGTTGCGGCGCTGCTCGCTCTCGGCCACCTGTCCGAAGGTGATGCAGACCGACAGCGAGCACGAATGGTGGGCCTCGCACGCCTCACTGCTGGTCACCGACCTCGCCGGCAACCATCTCGACCTCCCCGACAACGTCCGCGCCTACATGATCACGGGCACGCCGCATTTCGCCGAAGCCGCGGAGGCAATGCGCAAGGGCTTGCCGGCGATGTCGCTGCCGCAGAACCCGATGCATGCGGGCATGCCGATGCGCGCGCTCCTCACCGATCTCAACGCCTGGATCAGCGATGGCATCAAGCCGCCCGCAAGCCGCATCCCGATGCGTGCCCACGGCACGCTGGTGCCGGCGTTAGGCGCGGTGCCGACGGATATTCCCGGCTTGCCCTATGCCGGCATCCACACGCTCTCCGTCTTCTCCGACCAGAGCGTGCTGCCGCCCAAGGAGATCGGCCGCTATCCCGTGTTCGTGCCGAAGGCGGACGCTGACGGCATGGCGATATCAGGTATCCGTCAGCTCGCAGTGGCGGTGCCGCGCGCGACCTACACCGCATGGAATCCGCGCGCGCAGGGCTTTGGCCCGACCGCGCTCTATCCGCTCCAAGGCGCGGTAGTGCCGTTCGCGCCAACGGAGGCCGCGCGGAAGGAAGTGCACGATCCCCGGCTGTCGATTGCGGAGCGCTATGCCGATGACGGGGCATATGTGGCGGCTGTGCGACGCGAGGCCGCGCGGCAGGTGGCGGAACGCTTGCTGCTGCCGGAGGATGCGGAGCGCGCGGTCGAGGCCGCGAAGCAAGGGAAGTTGGGGAAGCTCGGGCAGTAGTATCGGTCCGTAGGGCGGATTAGCGAAGCGTAATCCGCCACGCCTCCATCTGGCGAAGCAGACGTTGGTGGATTGCGCCAGCGGCGCAGCCGCTGGCTAATCCACCCTACGAAAAAACATCGCTCCGCTGTCGGAACGCCCGCTCGCCATCCGTCCTAGGCTTAAGACAGCACGGAGACCCCACATGTCCGACCTCACCCTCACCACCTTCGACTGGGTTCCCGAGATGCCGCGCGGTCTGGTGCGCGATCTTCGCGTACGCTGGGCGCTGGAAGAAGCGTCCCTGCCCTACCGCGTCGCGAGCACGCCGTTCGGCGACCGCGGCGCTACACATCTCGCGCACCAGCCGTTCGGCCAGGTGCCGTGGCTGACCGACGGCGACCTCTCGATCTTCGAGAGCGGCGCGATCCTGCTCCATCTCGGCGCGCTCAGCGCGAAGCTGATGCCGTCAGATCCGCGCGGCCGCAGCGAGGCGACAAAATGGGTGTTTGCCGCGCTCAATTCGGTGGAGATGGCAAGCCTGCCCTGGTCCATGTTCAAGTTCACCGGCAGCGACGACGGTTCACCGGCCGTGAAGTTCGTCGACGGCTTCCTGAAGATCCGCCTCAAGAATCTCGAGCCGGTGCTGGCCGGCCGCGAATGGCTGGCGGGCTCCTTCTCCGTCGCCGACATCCTGATGGCGGACGTGCTGCGCCCCGTCGACCGCTTCGACGGGCTCGCGGACAGTCCCGCCTGCCGCGCCTATCTCGCGCGCGCCACGGCCCGCCCGGCCTTCGCCAAGGCCCACGCCGACCAGATGGCGCATTTCGCCGCAGCGGATAAGGCGCGTTGATAGGACGGATCAGCTCGTAGCTCGCAGAATGGGTCAGGCGAAAGCCGTGACCCACCAGGTCTGCCCGAACGAATGGAGAAGTGGTGGGCTAGGCTGGCGCTAACGCCGCCGCCGCTTCACACCAACTTCATTGGCGCATCGTCTTGCGGTTCCCGCGCACGCGGCGTAGCTTTCCACCACAGGTAGCTCATTCGAATGTGATCTGTCGGGTTCGGCCTAGCGGGAGGGAGCGATGGTGGACCAGGTCTCGTGGCAGCTTTCCGGTGACTATTTCGAAAATTGCAGTTGCAGCATCGTGTGCCCGTGCCTCGTGTCTGCGGGTGCCCCGCTGACCGCGCGACCGACCGAGGGCTTCTGCAACGTGCCGCTGATTTTCCACATCGAGACCGGGCGTTACGGCGACGTCGCACTCGATGGACTGAACGTGCTGGTTATTCTCCATGCGCCCGGAGTCATGGCTGACGGGAACTGGTCGCAGGCCACCTATGTCGATCAGAGCGCCGACGATCGGCAGACCGAGGCGCTGGCTGCGATCTTCAGCGGCGCGGCCGGTGGTCCCATGGCCGCGTTCGTACCGCTGATCAGCAAGAACCTGGGGGTGAAGAAGGCCCCGATCACATTCCGGATCGACGGCAAGACTCGGTCCGCGGAAATCCCGGGCATTCTGCACATGTCCGTTGATCCGTTGCCGACCATGCACCCGAGCGGCGAAATGTGGGCCAACATCGGCCACCCCGTCAGCCCCGACAGGATGGTGATGGCGGTCGGCGCCGCCGGCAATACGTACAGCGATCATGGCATGCGCTGGGACAATTCCGGCAGGAACGGTCTCTATGCGCCGATCCAGTGGTCGAACCAGGCTTGATGCCGCTCCTGATGTGACGGTCTGCGAAAAGGCCGGCAACACGCATCACAAATGACCGACAGCGCTCTCGAAACCGTGCTGCGCCGCGACCGCTGGATCGTCGGCGGCGCGATTCTGACCATCGTCGCGCTGGCATGGGCCTATGTGCTCTGGCTCGCGGACGACATGGACATGGGCGGCATGGACATGACCGGCTTCCGCATGATTCCGGCCGGGATCGGAATCATGTTGCCCACGAGCGAGCCGTGGCGAACGTTCGAGTTCGCATACGTATTCCTGATGTGGGCGGTGATGATGGTCGGAATGATGGCGCCTTCGGCCGCGCCCATGATCCTCATGTACGCCAGCGTCGGCCGGCGGGCGAAGGCACAGGCCAAGCCGTTCGCGGCAACCGGCTGGTTTGCGGCCGGTTATCTCCTCGCCTGGGCCGGCTTTTCGCTTGTCGCAACCCTTCTGCAATGGGGGGTCGATCGCGCAGCCCTTCTCGACTCCCGGATGACGCTCGCCAGCAACCTGCTCGGCGCATGCGTGCTGATCGCGGCCGGCATCTATCAATGGACGCCGCTCAAGGACGTCTGCCTCGTCCAATGCCAGTCGCCGTTTCTGTTCCTGATGCGCCACGGCGGGTTTCGCGACACGCCGCGAGGCTGCCTGCTGCTGGGGCTTCGGCACGGAAGCTATTGTGTCGGCTGCTGCTGGCTCTTGATGGCACTTCTGTTCATAGGCGGCGTGATGAACGTGCTCTGGATCGCGCTGTTGGCGCTGCTCGTCCTGCTCGAGAAGCTGACGCCGGCCGGACGATGGATCGCGCGCGCTGCCGGCATTGCATGTGTGGCCGCGGGCGCGTGGCTGCTGGTGTCCTCGCTGCGGTGATGCATTCTATGTTGCGAAAGCCACGCCTCCCTTGACGGGCTAAACCCACCCTCCCCGCGCCATCACCGCCGCACAGAGCAGGATGACCACGATGGCCGCGAGCTCCCCATGAATGATCGACGCCACCAACCGCTTCCGTTCGGCGTCGAGCACGGGCGCCTGCCCCGCCTTGATCGACGCGCTCCACGACAGGAACTCCTGCGTCGGAATGACGGACAGCGCTCCGAGGGCGACAAAGAGCGCGATCTTCGCCAGGAAGGCGTAGCAATGAAGGTAGTAGTCGTAGCCTTTCTCGAAAAAGAGCACCCGCAGCAGCCCGACGACAAACAGCGCCGCGGCTGCCGTGCCCAGCACGATATCGGTGACCTGGAGCCGTCGCGCGGTCGACACCGTCAGTTCCTGCCGGATCAGCGTGAACTCGACCGCAACCGCCGCAACCAGCGTGAAGGCGCAGAGGTGATGGAAGAAGGCGAACAGCGTGGACATGGCAAATTCCCGATCGCCCGACGGGCAGTGAGGCTCATCACACCAGTTTCATCGGCGTATCCTCGACCACGCGAAGGTCGATCGTGCCGATCAATCGCGAGCGGAGCGCCTCGGCGCTGCTGATCGCGTCGTTGGTCTGCCGCAACGTGCTGACGTTGGAACCAAGCGACACGATCCCGCCCAGCACCAGCGCGATCGATCCGAGCGCCGCGGTCTGCCCCGTCCCCAACAGGCCGAGGATCGTGATCAACAGCAGCGCCGCACCGCCGCCGATGGCGATCTTGGACGCCAGGATGTATTTCCGGCAGCGCTCGGCGATCTCGGCCAGCGCCTCGATCCGATCCTCGATGTCTGAGATTTCGTCAGTCAGATCGTCTTCGGTCATTGGATCGAGGATGCCAAATCAGCTGTAGCCCGCATGAGCGAAGCGACATGCGGGACTCTTGGGCCGAAACCCGGATGTCGCTGTGCTCATCCGGGCTACGTGTCCTCACAACGGCAAATTGTCGTGCTTCTTCGCCGGCATTTCCGTCTTCTTGTCCTTCAGCATCGCCAGCGCGCGGGCGATGCGTTTGCGGGTCGAGTGCGGCATGATGACGTCGTCGATGTAGCCGCGCTCGGCGGCGATGAACGGCGACAGGAAGCGGTCCTCGTATTCCTTGGTGCGGGCGGCGATCTTGTCGGGGTCGCCGATGTCACTGCGGAAGATGATCTCGACCGCGCCCTTGGCGCCCATCACGGCGATCTGGGCGGTCGGCCAGGCGTAGTTCATGTCGGCGCCGATCTCCTTGGAGGCCATGACGTCGAAGGCACCGCCATAGGCCTTGCGGGTGATGACGGTGACGAGCGGCACGGTGCACTGCGAATAGGCGAACAGCAGCTTTGCGCCGTGCTTGATCAGGCCGCCATATTCCTGCGCGGTGCCCGGCAGGAAGCCCGGAACGTCGACGAAGGTGACGATCGGGATGTTGAAGGCGTCGCAGAATCGGACGAAGCGCGCCGCTTTCCGCGACGCATCAGAGTCGAGCACGCCGGCCAGCACCATCGGCTGGTTGGCGACGAAGCCGACGGTGCGGCCGGCGATGCGGCCAAAGCCCGTGACGATGTTCTTGGCGAAGGATTCCGCGATCTCGAAGAAGTCGCCCTCGTCCACGACCTTCAGGATCAGCTCCTTCATGTCGTAAGGCTTGTTCGGATTGTCGGGGATCAGCGTGTCCAGGGAATCGTCGAGGCGCTCGATCGAATCGAAGCTCGGCCATTCCGGCACGCCGTCGGTGTTGTTCGACGGCAGGAAGTCGATCAGGCGCCGCATCTGCAGCAGCGTCTCGACGTCGTTCTCGAAGGCGCCGTCCGCGATCGAGGAGCGCGTGGCGTGCACCGAGGCGCCGCCGAGCTCCTCGGCGGTGACGACCTCGTTGGTGACGGTCTTCACCACGTCGGGGCCGGTGACGAACATGTAGCTGGTGTTCTTCACCATGAAGATGAAGTCGGTCATGGCCGGCGAATAGACGTCGCCGCCGGCACAGGGCCCCATGATGACGGAGATCTGCGGGATCACGCCCGAGGCCAGCACGTTGCGGCGGAACACATAGGAATAACCGGCGAGCGCAGCGACGCCCTCCTGGATGCGGGCGCCGCCGGCGTCATAGAGGCCGATGATGGGCGCCCGCGCCTTCATCGCCATGTCCTGGAGTTTCGTGATCTTCAGCGCGTGGGTCTCGGACAGCGACCCGCCGAACACCGTGAAGTCTTTGGCAAAGACAAACGTCTTGCGGCCGTTGACGGTGCCCCATCCCGTGACGACACCGTCGCCAGGCACCTTGGACTTCTCCATGCCGAACTCGGTGGAGCGGTGCTCGACGAACATGTCGAACTCCTCGAACGATCCCTTGTCGAGCAAGAGCTCGATGCGCTCGCGCGCGGTCAGCTTGCCGCGGGCGTGCTGCGCCTCGATGCGCTTCTCCCCGCCGCCGAGCTTTGCGCCGGCACGACGATCTTCAAGGGCGTCCAGGATGTGTTTCATTTGCTCCCGCCAGGTCTTAAGTGATGCGGGGTTCTAACACGGCATTTTGCGGCCCGGAAAGCCGCTTTCGTCGTCGCAGGGCTGCCCTGCCGTAGCGGGAAAGCACAAGGAATTACAAATTTTTGTCCGGGAGACGAGCATGACGGAAGGAACGGCCGAGACGGGCGCGGCGACCGGCGGCGTCAACATCCTGCTGCGGCTGGAGGGCCTGACCCTGTTTGTGGGCATGGTGATGCTCTACGCGGCCTGGGATGGGTCGTGGCTGGTGTTTGCCCTGCTGTTCTTCGTGCCCGATCTGAGCTTCCTGGCATACCTGTCCGACGCCAAATTCGGCGCGATGGTCTACAACGCCGCCCACAGCTACATGGCGCCGGTGACGCTGCTGACGCTGGGCTTCGGCCTTGCCTCGCCCCTCACCCTGTCCATCGCCTTGATCTGGCTCGCCCATATCGGCATCGACCGGGCGCTCGGCTACGGCCTGAAATATTCCGCCGGGTTCGGCTTCACCCATCTCGGCCGGATCGGGCGGCAGAGGGATGCCTGATCTCCCGCTTCGGCTGACTGCGTAGCCCGGATGGAGCGGAGCGTAATCCGGGACAAGTGCGGCGCGGGCGCGATCCCCGGATTGCGCTGCGCTCCATCCGGGCTACGGGACCGTATCTGCCGCGCTTGCCGGTTGACCGGGCCGGCCGATTCAGGCTTGCTTCAAGCCTTGCGATCAGGCGCCGAATGTTGCGTGAGCCAAGTCGGTACGGCGGCGGTCATCATGCCCTGGCTCAAGCATCACCCATGTCCGCGACGGTCGTCCCACTGCCGCCGAACCCATCGTCCGAAACCATCGACTTCCTGCGGCGCATGGCCAGCATGGTGTCGGGGCGGAACGGTGAGATGCTGCTGCGCGCAGCCAGCATGATCGAGTCGCTGAGCCAGCGCGCGATGTCGGCCGAACGGCTGTATCATCAGGCGCAGGAAGAGAGCGCGCGCAGCACCGAGCTGCGCGAGGCCGCCGAGCTCGCCTCCGATGCCATGGTCGGCCAGATCGAGGCGCTGCAGAGACAGCTTGCGGACGTCACCGCGGCGGCGGCCGCCGAGCGCGCGGCCTTCGAAGCCGAGCGCAACAAGTTGCTCGGCCTGATGCAGCACGCAGAGAGTCACATCGGCAAGCTCACGAGCGAGCTCGACAGCTTGCGCGCCTCCGTGGACAGTTTCAACGAGACCGTGGTCTCGGTGCCGATCGAGGTGCTGCGGCTGGCGCGGACGCAGTTCGATTATCTCTCCAGCTGCTTTGCGCGCCGCGGCGACGTGATCTCGCGGGCGATGAGCGAGATCGGCGGCTTTGCCATCGACCAGGCGCTGACGGCGAAGAAGCCGGCGGACAAGGGCTGAGACCGTCGCGCGTCAAATTGACAGCGCGCAGGTCCGTTGCTCTACTCCCCGAAAATCAAGAGGGAGGATCCGATGCCGACGGCATTCCGCGCCGCCATGGTGCTCATTGCGCTCTGCGTTTCCACTGTGCTCGCCAATGCGCAGGCGCTTCCCAAGGAAGTCGCCACGCGCGCCGAGATCTACCCGATCCCCTCGCTCACCCTCTCCGACCAGCAATTTCTCAGCGGCGATGCCGCCGCGGGCAAGGCGGTGACGGTTGCCGGCGAATTCCGCGTTGCGCAAGGCACCGGCAAGCTGCCGGTCGTGGTGCTGATGCACGGCTCCAGCGGTGTCGGCGCCACCACCGAGGCCTGGGTGCACGCCTTCAACGCCATGGGCATCTCGACCTTCGTGATCGACGGCTTCACCGGCCGCGGGCTGACGGTGGTGGGGCCGAGCCAGGCCCTGCTCGGCCGGCTCAACCTGATCGTCGACATCTACCGCTCGCTGGAGATCCTGGCGAAGCACCCGCGCGTCGACCCCGACCGCATCGTGCTGATGGGTTTTTCGCGCGGCGGCCAGGCGACGCTTTATGCGAGCCTGGAGCGCTTCAACAAGCTCTGGAACAAGTCCGGCATCCAGTTCGCAGCGTACATCCCGTTCTATCCGGACTGCTCGACGACCTATGTCGGCGATAGCGAGATCGCCGCGCGCCCGATCCGCATCTTCCACGGCACGCCCGACGACTACAATCCCGTGAGGAGCTGCAAGGCCTTCGTCGAGCGGCTCAAGAGCGCCGGGCGGGACGTCGTGCTGACCGAATATCCCGACAGCGCGCACGGCTTTGACAGTGGCCTGCTCGGGGTCAACACCGTTGCCGTGTCGGCGAATGCGCAGACCGTGCGCAACTGCAAGATCAGGGAAGGTGACGGCGGCGTGCTGATGAACGGCGATACGAATGCGCCGTTCTCCTACAAGGATTCCTGCGTCGAGCTCAATCCGCATGTCGGCGGCAATCCGGCGACCGCCGCGGAGTCGCGCAAGGCCGTGGAGGAGTTTTTGCAGGTGTTGTTCAAGCTGGGATGAGACCGCCTGCTCCACACGCGCTGCCGTAGGGTGGGCAAAGCGGAGCGTGCCCACCAACTAGATGATGGTGGGCACGGCGCTGCGCGCCTTTGCCCACCCTACGGCTCCTCGGCCATGGGAGACACCGCATACTCCGTCATTGCGAGCGCAGCGAAGCAATCCAGAATCTTCCCGCGGCAGCAGTCTGGATTGCTTCGTCGCAAGAGCTCCTCGCAATGACGGTGATGGAGCGGCGCCGGCGCGACAGCGCTAGATCGCGCCGATCTCGGCAAGGCAGGCTTGCGTCAGCGGCATGCGCTCGCCGACGAGGCGCGGCTCCTTGCAATCCATGTTGAGCGCGAACACGGTGTGCGCCTCGCCCTTCTCGGCCCAGCCGACCATCCAGCCGAGCGATGGCTCGCCGCGCTCGGCACCCAGGAGACCGGACTTGGCGCGGATGACGCTGTCGCCGACCTTGGTCACCGGCAGGATATCGGCGACGAGGTCCTGGCTCCGCTTTGAGATCGGCAGCGCGCGGCGGCGCAGACGGTCGACGAAGTCGATCTGCTCGACCGGATCGATGCGCAAATTTCCGGTGAGCCAGAACTGGTCGATGCCGCCGCCGATGTCGCGATTGCCGTAGTCGAACTCGTCGACATATTTCTGCATGCGCTCCTGCCCGATGCGGCGCGCGATCTCCTGATAGACCGGCACCGCGCTGACAGCGATCGCGCTGCGCAACGTGTGATCCTTGTTCCAGGCTTCGATCGGCCGCTTGACGCCGTCCCAGGGAAACACGTCCTTGTCGGGATCAGCGACGACACCGGTCTCGAGCGCGATCAGCGAGTTCGGAATCTTGAAGGTCGAGGCCGGCAGCTTGCCCTCGCCCGAGCGCTCCTTGTCGCTGGCGACGATCAGGTAGTCCTCGACCTTGTAGCCGACGAAGGTGCCTGAGGTGCCGAGATCGGTGAAACGCTTTGCGAGGCTGTCGCGGATCTCGTTGCGCGGCGGCGCGACATGGGCGAGTGCACGTGACGGCAATGTGGCGGCTGCGGCGAGAAGGCCGAAGGTGGAGCGGCGGGTGAGCAAGAGCGGGATCCGGTAAATGATGAAGGTGGCCGCGACCATGCAGCCGCTACGTGGTGAAACGATGACAGCTTGTTTCTACCGCCCCCGGCCCGACAGCCGCAGCACGAACACCAGCACTTCGGCGACGGCCTTGTAGAGATCCGGCGGAATCTCCTCGCCGAGCTCGACCTTGGAGAGCGCGCCGGCCAAAATTTCGTTTTCCTCGATCGGGATGTCGTTGGCCTTGGCGATCTCGACGATCTTTTCGCCGATCGTGCCCTTGCCCTTGGCGACGACGACGGGCGCGCCAGAGCCCTTCTCGTAGTGCAGCGCGATCGCGAGCTTGGATGGATCGCTCATGTGGCGCGGTCCAGGAAGTGGCCGGCGCGGGCCGGCGCCGGCTGCGGCGGCGTGCCGTCGCGCACGACGATATCGCCGGGCTTGAGCTCGGCCCTGGACATCGCCTGGCTGAGCTCGCCGATCCCGGCGCGGAGCTGCTGCGCGGTTGCCGGCCGCTCCGCCCACATCCGCACGAAGGTCTTGTCGCCGTTCAATGTGATCAGCGCGTGCACGGGCCCGGCCGGCTCGACATTGAGCGCGAAGCGCGCGCGCCAGGCGCGCTTGGCGGGATCGGCGGATTCGTTGCCGCCATCGCGCGAGATCTCGAACTGCGCCATCGCGGTGCCCTGCGGGGTCGCGAACGGGATCTCGAAATTCCACTGCGGCACGGCCGGATCGATGCGGTGACCAGAGGCATCCGTGCGATCGGGGAGCGAGGCAACCTGCAACAATGTCTGCCGCGCGATCGCGGCATCGGTGTCATCGAGCAGACGATGCACGGTCGCGGCCAGAGGTGCGTCCGGCGCAAGCGATGGCAAAGCGACAGGCTGCGACGATGGCAGCGCGCCGCGGAGCGGCGGCGGTGTGGTCGCGCGCGCGGCGGCCTCGAACACGTGACCATCCGGCACGGCCTTGCTGGAGCCCGGCAAATTGCCGAGCATGCGCGGCAGGTTCTGCGTGACCTCTTGCAGCAGGCTCGCGGCAAGGCCTGCGGACATGGTTCGCGGCACCGCGGCTTGCGGATTGCCGCCCGCCATCTCCGCCAGCACGGCGGCGGCAAGCGCGCCGCGCGACAACTGCGTCGGTTGGGCGATCTGCGCGTCGGGCGACGGCAACACTGCCTGCGTGGTCTGACCTGCCACCAAAGCTGCGGAAGCTGCGGTCTGCGGCGTGGCCGCGGCACTCGTCGGCAGCGCGGCGCCTTGCGCCGGCGCCGGCGGCACGGTGGTCTCAAGGGTGGCCAGGGTCTGGCGCAGCACCAGCAGCGCGGCCTTCAAGTCCGGCGTCGCGCCAGGAGACGGCGTTGTGCCTGCGGCCAATGAGGCTTCGAGGAAGAGCCCGGACTTGTTGAATGCGGATTCGATATCGCCGCCATCAAGCGCGGTGTTGAGCGGCGTCTGCTGCGCCAGCACGTCCAGCACCGCCTGCTTCAATCCCGCTGGCAAATCACTGCTTGTCACGACGGAGGCCAAATTGGCGAACAGCGGCGCCTGGCTGCCCTGTTTCGTCACGGCCTCGGCCGAAGCGGCGCTGACGGCGACCTGCTCGGACGGGGTCAGGGTATTGCGCGCCGGGACTGCCGACGGCGCAAGCGGCGGGCTGTCCACCAGCGAGGCCGCGCGCGGCGTCAGCGTAATCTGATCGGCGCTCGCCTCGCCTGCCCCGTTCATCACGGCGAGCCGGATCGTGCCGTCGTTCTGCGACACCGCGAGCTGGAGGTTTTGCCCCGGCGTCAGCGCCACCTCCGACATCACGTCCATCGAGAGATTGGCGATCGCGATCCGCACCAGATTGTCGGCCATCACGCTGACGACCCTTGCGTCGACGACGCTGCCGGCCTGAAGCACGAGATCGGGCGTCGTCGCATCAGCCACGGGGCTGGCGGCATTGACGGGAACGATCGAGCTTATCGGCGTCGGCATCTCAGGAGCCCGGGGGAATGCTAGTCCCACCCTAAGGCCCCCTCGTAAACCTCTCGTTAAGGACCTTGGGCCGCGGGCGGCTTCATGGCCGCCAGAACCGTCACAGCGGCCTGAAAATCCTTCAGGCGGGCGGCGCGGCGGGCGGCCGCCTCCTCGTCCACGCCCCATTGTTCGGCGTTCCAGTCCTCATCGACATGGGCGGCGGCCCAGACCTGGTCCGCATCGCGCACGCCATGGGCGAGCGCCAACGCCAGCAGCGCCGAGCCGGTCAGGGTCGTCACCACGTGGAGGGCTGCGACCGACCAGGCATCGCCGGGCAGCGCGGCGCGGGCGGCCTTCAGCGCCTCGTCCGGCTGTTTCACATGCATGACGCCCTCGGACAGGATGAAATGCGCGCCCAGCGTCTCCGCGGCCCAGAACAGCACGGGGTCCCAATGCGTGGCCTCACGGGCGACCAGCCCCTCGGGATGGCCGGCCCGATAGAACAGCAGATCGGACTCGAAGTATTTTGCAAGATCGTCGCTGACGAGCTCGACACGGTCGACGACGCCCTCGACCACGCTGTTGGCGATCCGGGTCAGCGGCATGGTGACAGGGTCGATCGTCTCGCCCTGGGCCGCCCATTCCGCGGCCACCGCATCGGCCAGCGCGCGCGCGGGGATCGCCACCTGACGGCCGGAGGGCGTACGGATCGGCTTGCCGTCGAGCGTGATGGCAAAGCCGCCCTCGGCATCCGTGACGCCGGCCTCCTTATAGAAGCGCTTGCGCAGCGGCGTGCGCGCGGACTGGCGCGCCGATTCCCGCGGATCCGGCGGGGGCTGGCCTGCTGCTTCTTCGAACAATTCGCGCATGTGAGTTTTCGGTCCCGGTCGCTGGATGCTAGGCTTGTAAGATAAGACCTGTGGCCGATAAAGCGAGCGGCGGGCATGAGGGAACTTGCGGGCATTGGGGCCCTGTTGGCAGGACTTTGGCTGGCCGCGGCGGAGGCAGGTTTCCGCAGCCCGGAATCGCTGGTCCGCAACGTCTATGCCCATTACGGCGAAGGCGCGCCGGAGCTGTCGAAAGGCCTGCCGCGCGACGCCGTGACCGCCCGCCAGTTCTTCGATCCGCCCCTGCGCAAGGCCTGGAGCACGCCGAGGATCGAGCCCTATGATTTCCTGGTGCAGAGCCCGAGCTGGAAGCTCGGCCCGGTCGCGATTGAGATCGTCCGCAAGCAGTACGACAAGACCTATGTCGCGGCGAATTTCGACAATCACGGCCGCCGGGTGGTGCTGAACTTCGTCCTCGTGAACGGGCCCGAGGGCTGGCTGATCACTGATGTCGAGAGCCCGCACGACTCCTTGCGGATGTTTCTGGAGCAGTTTCGGAATTGAGGGTGGCCAACCACTGCTGTCTCCGCACCGTCATTGCGAGCGCAGCGAAGCAATCCAGAATCTTTCCGCGGAGGCAGTCTGGATTGCTTCGTCGCAAGAGATCCTCGCAATGACGGGGCTAGCAGCGGAGCTCAGCCCCTACTCCTCCGGCGCGTTCTCGATCGGGTCGAACCGGCTCGCATCGAGCCCAAGCAGATTCCACGACTGCTGCATATGCGGCGGCAGCGGCGCGGTGGCGTCGATCACGCCGCCGCGCGGATGCGGAATGACGATGCGGCGCGCGAGCAGATGCAGGCGGTTTTGCAGGCCGCCCGGCAGTTGCCAGTTCTCGATGTTGAAATATTTGGGATCGCCGACGATGGGATGGCCGATATGCTCCATGTGGGCGCGCAGCTGGTGGGTGCGGCCGGTCACCGGCTTCAGCGACACCCAGGTCAACTTGTTGCCGGCAGTCTCCACCACCGCGTAGTACGTCACCGCGTGGCTGGCGCCCTCGTCGCCATGCTGGGCGATGCGCATGATGGTGTCGTCTTCGCTCTCCTCCTTCGCCAGGAAGGTCGAGATGCGGCCCTGCTTGGGCTTGGGCAGGCCCGGCACCAGCGCCCAATAGACCTTTCGCGCCGACCGCGAACGAAATGCACCGGTCAGATGCGAGGCGGCAAAGCGCGTCTTGGCGATCAGCAAGCAGCCCGAGGTCTCGCGATCGATGCGGTGCACGAGGCGCGGCTTCTGGCCCTTGGCATCGCGCATCACCTCCAGCATCTGGTCGATGTGCCGCGTCATGCCCGAGCCGCCCTGCACGGCAAGGCCCGCCGGCTTGTTCAGGACGAGGACGTCGTCGTCCTCCCAGATCGTCATCTCCTTCAGCGCCTTGAGCGTCTTCTGCGCAGCCTCCGAGAGCTCGCCGACAACCTTCGGCGCGTCGAGCTTCAGCGGCGGAATGCGGACGCTCTGCCCTTCCTCCAGCCGGTCCTTGCTGTCGACGCGCTTGCCGTCGACGCGGAGCTCGCCTTTGCGGACGACGCGCTGGATGTGGGAGAACGACAGGCCGGGAAAGCGCGCCTCGAGGAAGCGGTCGACGCGCATGTTGTTCTCGTCGGCCGTGACGGTGACGGTCTGCACCTTGGTCGGCAGCAGCGCCTCGACCGGCTTCTCCGGCGCAGGCCTTTCCTGGGCGGCTTTGGACGGCCGCCGCTCGGCACGCTCGGGGCCACGCCGCTCGGCACGCTCTCCGGCAAAGCGCGGCGGCTTCCCGCCGGGCTTGCCGCCCGGACGCGGTCCGGCCTTCTTCGCGCTGCGCGCCTGATGTGGACGTGCGTCGTCGCGCTCGTCACGCGAACGGGGCTTCGGGTTCATTCTCTTGATGCGGCGGCTCATGGTTGCCTGCGTACCCTAAAAGCGGCCTTCCGTCACGGTGAAATGGCCGCCTCTAGCGCGAGCCGCCCGCTCCTTGCGCAGCTTGGCCCAGTAATCCAGCCGCTTCCTGATCTCGCGCTCGAAGCCGCGCTCGGGCGGGTCGTAGAAGGTCTGGCGGCCCAGGGCTTCCGGGAAATAGTCCTGCCCGGAGAAGGCGTCGGGGGCGTCGTGGTCGTATTCGTAAGCCGCGCCGTAGCCTTCCGACTTCATCAGCTTGGTCGGCGAGTTCAGGATGTGCTTGGGCGGCAGCAACGAACCGGCCTGCTTGGCGACCTGCATCGCGGTGCCGAAGGCGGTGTAGACCGCGTTCGATTTCGGCGCGGTGGCGAGATAGACCACGGCCTGCGCGATGGCGAGCTCACCCTCGGGATGGCCGAGGAAGTCGAAGGCATCCTTCGCCGCATTGGCGATGACGAGCGCCTGCGGATCGGCGAGCCCGATGTCCTCCACCGCCATGCGCACGACGCGGCGGGCCAGGAACAGCGGGTCCTCGCCAGCGTCGAGCATGCGCGCGAGATAATACAGCGCGGCGTCGGGATCGGAGCCGCGGACCGATTTATGCAGCGCCGAGATCAGATTGTAGTGGCCGTCGGCCGACTTGTCGTAGATCGGCGCGCGGCGCTGCAGGATGTCCTGCAACTGCGCGGCGTTGAAAATCTCGTCCGCTCGCGCCGAGCGCCAGACCTCTTCGGCGAGCGTCAGCGACGCGCGGCCGTCACCATCGGCCATGCGCACCAGCACCGCGCGCGCTTCGGCGTCCAGCGGCAGCTTCTTGCCCTCGACCGCCTCGGCATGCGCGAACAGCTTTTCGATCGCGGCCGCGTCGAGCGAGCGGAACACCAGCACGCGCGCGCGAGAGAGCAACGCCGCGTTGAGCTCGAAAGATGGATTCTCCGTGGTGGCGCCGACCATCACCACCGTGCCATCCTCCATCACGGGCAGAAACGAGTCCTGCTGGGCGCGGTTGAAGCGATGTACCTCGTCGACGAACAGCAACGTGCCCTTGCCCATCTCGCGGCGGGCGCGCGCGGCATCGAACGCTTTCTTGAGGTCGGCCACGCCGGAGAACACCGCGGAGATCTGCTCGAAATGCAGATCGGTGGCGTCCGCCAAGAGCCGCGCCACCGTGGTCTTGCCGGTGCCGGGCGGGCCCCAGAACACCAGCGAGCCCAGCGTGCGCGTCTCCAGCATGCGCGTCAGCGCGCCGTCGGGACCGAGAATGTGATCCTGGCCCACGACCTCCGACAGCGCGCGCGGACGCAAGCGATCCGGCAGCGGATGCGGGGCCTCGTGATCGAGCCCCGCCGCGGCAAAGAGCGTTGGCGTCTCCTGTGGTCGCTTCGGACTCATCCGCCCAGCGTGACGTTGATCTGCTGACCGCCGCGCACCAGCGTGATGCGCCAGATCCGCGGCCGCTCGCCCGCGGCCTTCTCGAGATCGCCGGTCTTGCTGATCTTCTGACTGTTGACGGCGAGGATGATGTCACCCTTCTGGAAGCCCACACTCGCCGCCGCGCTGTCGCCGCCGAGATCGGCGATCACGACGCCTTCTGTGTCGGCGTCCAGATGCAGCTCGTCGGCAACCGCCGGCGTGATGGTCGAGACCTTCGCGCCCTGGAACGGCGAACGCGCGGTAATGACGAGCTCGCTGCGCCCGGTGTCGGGCGCGGTCTCCAGCGCCACCGTCAGCTTGACCGGCTTGCCGCCGCGTTGCACGTCGATCTGGGCGGTGCCGCCCAAAGGACGCGTGGCGAACCGATAGTCGAAGGCGTTGGGATCATCCACGGCCTGACCGTCGATCCCGGTGATGAGATCGGAGGATTTCAGGCCGGCCTTGGCCGCGGGACCGTTCGACACCACGCTCGCGACCAGCGCGCCGGTCGGCGAGCGCAGGCCGAGGCTCTCCGCGATCTCCGGCGTCACCGCCTGCAATTTCGCACCGAGCCAGGGACGCTTCACCGCCTTGCCGCCGCTCTTGGCGGAGGCAACGACGACACGCACCATGTTGGCGGGAATCGCAAAGCCGATGCCCTGCGAGCCGCCGGAGCGCGAATAGATCGCGGTGTTGATGCCGGCGAGCTTGCCGCTCATGTCGACCAGCGCACCGCCGGAATTGCCAGGATTGATCGCCGCATCGGTCTGGATGAAGAACTGGTAGTCGGTGATGCCGACCTGCGTGCGCGCCAACGCCGAGATGATGCCGTGCGTCACCGTTTGGCCGACGCCGAAGGGATTACCGATCGCGAGCACGATGTCGCCGACCAGCAGCTCGTCGGAATTGGTGAAGTCCAGCGTCGGGAATTTCTCCTTGGTGTCCTTCAGGCGGAGCACGGCCAGATCAGTGCGCGAGTCTTTCAGCAGAATCTCGGCCTCGAACTCACGCTTGTCCGACAGCGACACCCTGACCTGGTCCGCACCCTCGATGACATGGACGTTGGTGACGACGAGGCCGGAGGCATCGACGATCACACCGGAACCGAGCGAGCGCTGCATCTGCTCGGGCTGCTGGCCCGGCACGCCGAAGAAGCGGCGGAAGATCGGATCGTCCAGCAGCGGGTTGCGGTTCTGCACTACCTTCGCGGCATAGACGTTGACGACCGCCGGCTGCACCCGCTGCACAATCGGCGCATAGGACAGCCGCAGTTCGGCCGGCGACGACGGGACCCGACGGTCCTGCGCAGCAGTCGGATTGAAGTGAGCTGAAAACGCTATGCACAATGCAGTGACGATAGCGGCGGGACGGATCGATCGAAACATTCCTACCTCTCGGAAAAGACGACGGAATATAGGCGCGTTCGTCCCCCAATAGAAGGGCGCCGGGCGGCAATATTCGGCCCCATCCCCGGTGTGTCCGGAATGCAAGTGGGCCGTGCGAATCGGTAATTTGCCCGGGCGGTGGATTGGCATGATGCGCGTCATCTTGCATGCTGATGGGAAGCGGATTCGGTTGCGACGAATTTGCATCAGTGGGAACCGCGCAACCGGGCGCAGCGTCGCGGGGCAGTCATCGACCACACCTAGGCTCTCCGTTCGCGACTTGGGGAAGTTCGTCAAACGATGGAGGCGTAACGTGAGCAGGACAATGATTGCAGCCACGGCGATTGGTCTCGCCGGCGCGCTGGCGGCCTCGCAGGCCCAGGCCCAATCGGCCAGCAACAGTGAGCAGGAAATTGCGCTGCTGAAGCAGCAGCTGAAGCTCCTGGAGCAGAAGCTCGACAAGCTCCAGAGTCAGACCGCCGCGAACACGGCCGCCACGGCGAAGGCCAAGGCCGAGGCCAAAGCTGAAGCGCGATCGGAGGCGAAGGCGGTCGTCGCCAATGCCAACGCGGCAATCCCGCTCAAGGGACCGGCGCATCCGTCAGGCGTCGTGGTGACGATGCCGAACAACCGGCCGACCATCTGCACCGCCGACGAGGCCAACTGCGTTGCCATCACCGGCCGCGTGCATTGGGATGTCGGCGGCTACGATTACCGCCCCAACACCGCGGCCACCGTACCGCAGAAACTGGACAGCGGCGAGAACGTCCGCCGTGCGCGCATCGGTGTCACCGGCAAATTCCTCAACGACTGGAATTTTGCCCTGATCTACGATTTCGGCGGCTCGTCCGACGGCTTTGGCGGCACCGGCGCCGCCGGCGCGACCCCTGTCGGCTTCCTGCCCGGCGGCGGCACGTCCGGCATTGAGAACGCGTATATCAGCTACACCGGGCTGAAGCCGTTCGGCGGCAAGATGGCGATCGAAGCCGGCATCATGGATATTGCCTGGACCTTGGATGAATCCACGAGCTCCAACGATATCGCCTTCATGGAGCGAGCCTCGGTCGGCATCATCGCGCAAAATATCGCCGCCGGCGATTTCCGTTCTGCCGCGGGCGCCCGCTGGTACAACGACGTGTTCTACGCCGGCGCCTACGTGACCGGCCCGACCACGGGTGCCATTCACTCGGCCTCGAGCGTTTCACCTCCCGGTACCAGCGAGCAATACGGCGCGACGGCCCGCGTTGCGGGCCAGGTCGTGAGCGGCAACGACTACTCGGTGCATCTCGGCGCCGACGCCGAGTGGCTGATCCAGCCACCGCGCAATCTGGTCGCGAACACGCAAACGCTCACGCTCAGCGATCGTCCCGAGCTGCGCATCGATCCCACGACGCTGATCTCGACCGCTGCGATTGCAAATGTGTCGGGCGCGCAGGTCTATGGCGTGGAAGCCGCGGCCACCTATGGACCGCTCTGGGTCCAGGGCGAATACTACTGGTTCAACATCGATCGCGGTGCGAACACTGCCGTGCCGCCCATCGGCACGTCGAGCCTGAAATTCCAGGGCGGCTACGCTCAAGCGGCCTATGTCCTGACCGGCGAATCGCGCAAGTACAATCCGGGCAACGCGGCCTATGGCGGCGTCAAGCCGAACAATCCGTTCTCGATCAACGGCGGCGGCTGGGGTGCATGGGAGATCGCCGGTCGCTACTCGACTGTGGATCTGAACGATCAGCTGGCGACCGCTGCCGGAATCGCCGGCGGGCGGCAGACCGTCTACACGCTGGCGCTCAACTGGTACGTCAACGGCAACGTCCGCTTCATGCTCGACTACCTGCACGGCACGGTGTCGAAGCAGGCCACGGCGGTGTCGGCGGTGGACACCGGCTCGAAGTTCGACGCGGTCGCGTTGCGCACGCAGTTTGCGTTCTGAGCCCGTCGTCCCGGGGCGCGCGAATGCGCGAACCCGGGACCCATAGCCACAGGGAGTGGTTTGGCGAAGGCTCGGAGTTGCCGGCTCGCGCCACAACTTGCCTCTGTGGTTATGGGTCCCTGCTTTCGCAGGGACGACACCGAGAGCTGGGCGGCCTACCTCTCACTACGCCGCCCGCTTCGGCTTCTTCACCACCACCGGCGGCGGCGCGCAGGACAGCCGCTGCTGATGGCTCTCGCCCCAGGCCTTGAGGATGTCGATCACCGGCTTGAGGCTCTCGCCAAGCTCGGAGAGGCAATACTCCACGCGCGGCGGCACTTCGGCATAGACCTTGCGGATGACGAGCTTGTCCTCCTCCAGCGCGCGCAGCTGTTTCGTGAGCATGCGCTGGGTGATGCCGGGCATCCGGCGACGCAATTCGCCGAAGCGCTGGGTTCCGCTCTGCAGGTGGTAGAGGATCACGCCCTTCCACTTGCCGTCGATCAGATCCAGCGTCGCCTCGACCGAGCAGCCGGGACGACGGGCGAAATTGCGCCGTTTCATGCGTGTTTTCCCAATAGTATCCAAACAGGGACTATATCCCCGAATTTACAGTACTTGCCAAATGGACGCCAGCGGGACAGTTAGCAGGCCAGGCGTACGCGACAAGCT
Organism: Bradyrhizobium huanghuaihaiense; assembly: GCF_007830635.1. GTDB lineage: Bacteria > Pseudomonadota > Alphaproteobacteria > Rhizobiales > Xanthobacteraceae > Bradyrhizobium > Bradyrhizobium huanghuaihaiense. Next base: position 164,261 of record NZ_VLLA01000003.1, read on the forward strand.
GCGCCAACTGATGGAGACACGCCATGAAGGCCGTCGGCTACAAGAAGTCGCTTCCGATCGAGGACTCGAATTCACTGATCGATTTCGAGGCCGCAAAACCCGAGCCGAAGGGGCGCGACATCCGCGTCGCCGTGAAGGCGATCTCGGCCAATCCGGTCGATTACAAGGTACGCAAGCGCGCCGCCCCGCCCGAGGGCGAGGTGAAGATCCTGGGCTATGACGCCGCCGGCGTGGTCGATGCCGTCGGCCCCGATGTCACGCTGTTCAAGCCGGGCGACGAAGTGTTTTATGCCGGCTCGATCCTGCGCCAGGGCACCAACGCCGAATTCCACTTGGTCGACGAACGCATCGTCGGCAACAAGCCGAAGTCGCTCTCGTTCGCGCAGGCAGCAGCCCTTCCCCTCACCTCCATCACCGCCTGGGAATTGCTGTTCGATCGGCTCGGCGCGGTACCCGGCAAGAGCGTCGATCCGCGCACGCTGCTGATCACGGGCGGTGCCGGCGGCGTCGGCTCGATCCTGATCCAACTCGCGCGCCGCCTCACCGGACTCACGGTGCTCGCGACCGCGACGCGGCCGGAATCGCAGAAATGGTGCCTCGATCTCGGCGCACACGCGGTGATCGATCACGGCAAGCCGATGAAGGAGCAGATCGAGAAATTGAAGCTGCCGCCGGTCGCGCTGGTGGCGAGCCTTACCTTCACCGATCAGCACTACAAGGCGATCGCCGAGTTCATGGCGCCGCAGGGACGGTTCGGCCTGATCGACGATCCCCCGGAGTTCACCATGAGCACGTTCAAGGGCAAGGCGATCTCGGTGCACTGGGAATCGATGTTCACGCGCTCCTCGTTCCAGACCCCTGACATGATCGCACAGCATCATCTGCTCAACGATGTCGCCGACCTCATCGACAAGGGCGTGCTACGCACCACGCTCGACCAGACCTTTGGCACGATCAATGCCGCCAACCTCAAGCGCGCGCATTCGCTGCTGGAGAGCGGCAAGTCGCGCGGCAAGATCGTGCTGGAGGGGTGGTAGCTAAGACCTCGTAGGGTGGGCAAAGGCGCACTTGCGCCGTGCCCACCATCTCCTCGACACGCGCAATCAAGGTGGTGGGCACGCTTGCGCTTTGCCCACCCTACGGCACCGGCGCTCTAGGCTGGCACCACGCCCTCGACAAATATCAATCGCCGCTCCAGCGCAGCGGCGCGGATCTTCAACGCCTCGGCATATTCCGGCGAAGCGTACCATTCCTTCAGCCTTGTCATCGACGGGAATTCGACGACGACGATGGCCTTCGGCGGAAGGTTGCCTTCCGCCAGCTCGGCCTTGCCGCCACGGACGAGATAGCGCCCGCCAAACTGCGCGATCGTCTTCGCGGCGAGCGCGCGATAGGCTTCAAATCCCTCGAGGTCGCGCATCTCGACTTCAGAAATCACATAAGCGGTCATAGGTGGCTCTTATGCGATCGTATTGACGATGCCACCTTCCGCCCGCAGCGCCGCGCCATTGGTCGCGGACGCTTCCTTCGAGGCGACGTAGACAACCATGTTCGCGATCTCTTCGACACTCGCAAAACGCTGGATCAGCGAGCTCGGGCGATGCTGCTTGACGAAATTGGCTGCCGCCTCGTCCACGGACTGCCCGTTTTGCTTCGCGAGATCCTTCACGAAAGTCTCAACGCCCTCCGACATGGTCGGGCCCGGCAGCACCGAATTGACGGTGACGCCGGTGCCGCGGGTGAGCTGCGCGAGGCCGCGCGCGACCGACAGCTGGGCCGTCTTGCTCATGCCGTAGTGGATCATCTCGACGGGAATGTTGAGTCCGGACTCCGAGGAGATGAAGACGATGCGGCCCCAGTTGCGCTTGAGCATGCCTTTCATGTAGGCCCGCGACAGCCGCACGCCGCTCATCACGTTGACCTCGAAGAAGCGGGTCCAGTCCTCGTCGGGGATGTCGAAAAAATCCTTCGGCTCGAAGATGCCGGCGTTGTTGATGAGGATGTCGACCTCCGGCAGAGCGGCCACAAGCGCCTTGCAGCCGGCAGCGGTGGAGACGTCGGCGGCGATGCCGCGGACCTTGGCGCCCGTCCCTTCCAGCTTGCGCACGGCCGCATCGACCTTGTCCTTGCCGCGCCCGTTGATCACGACGCTCGCGCCCGAGGCGGCAAGGCCTTTGGCGATGGCATGGCCGATGCCGGCGGTCGAGCCGGTCACGAGGGCGGTCTTTCCGGAAAGGTCGATGTTCATATACTATCTCCATCAGATTGATGATCGGGATATCGGACGCCGCGGATCGGGCTGCAATCGGCGCTCACCAATCAGTGAGATGCCCGGCACCTTTCCTGCAACCCCGCGAACGCCGCGCACCGCCACTGGAACGATTGTTGCTTGTCTATCCGGGATTCTCTTACTCACACAGAAACGGAAGAATGACGCGATGAACAGAACGGCTTTAACGGTTGCGCTCGGTTTGGTCGGTTTGATTGCTGGCAACGCGCCCGCACCGGCTCAGGCGGTCTATCCGGAAAAGTCGCTGCAATTGATCGTCCCCTTCCCGCCCGGCGGCGCCTCCGACGTGGTCGCGCGCATCATCGGCGGCGAATTGGAGACGCGGCTCGGCAAGCCCGTGATCATCATGAACCGTCCCGGCGGCGGCACAACGATCGCGGCCAAGGAGGTCGCGCGCTCGGCGCCTGACGGGTACACCCTGTTCTTCAGCTCGAACTCGAGCTTCACGCTGCCGGCGGCCGTCAAGGAAAGCGTGCCTTACGATGCGGCGAAGGACTTTGAGCCAATCGGCCGGACCGGAAAGATCACGCTGGCGCTGGTCACCTACAAGGACAACCCGATCAACGATCTGCCTGGGCTGGTCGCCGAGGCGAAGGCCAATCCCGACAAGCTGTCGCTGGCATCCTTCGGCGTCGCTACGGTGTCGCATTTCGCCGGCGAGCTGTTCAAATCGGCCGCCGGGGTCAAGATGGTCCACCTGCCCTACAAGGGCAGCGCGCCAGCGATGAACGACCTCATCGGCAAGCACATCCAGTATCACGTCGACACCGTGATCGCGGTGAAGCCGCAGATCGAAGCCGGCACCGTCAAGGTGCTCGCCGTGTTCTCGGGCAAGCGCACGCCCTTCCTGCCCGACGTGCCGACGCTCGCCGAGCTCGGCTATGGCAATATCGACTTCGCCTCATGGGGCGCCGTGGTCGCGCCCAGGGGGCTGCCGCCGGCCGTTCACGACAAGCTGTCGGCGACGCTAGAGGAGATCATCAACAGTCCCTCCGTCGTCGAGCGCTTCAGCAAGGTCGGCTTCGAGCCGGGCTTTGCGCGCTTCGACGATTGGGCCGGCGCGGTGACCAAGGAGACGGCGGAAATGAAGGACATCGCGCAGAAGGCGGGGATCAAGGAGGAGTAATCTTCTGCTCGCCAACGGAAGTGATGGGTACGGCGCAAGTGCGCCGTGCTGTACAGGTCCGCCCCCGCTACACCGTCATTTTTTCTGGGCGACGGCCTGAATCTCCTTCCAGTCGAACCTGTCGGCGAGCGCCAATGCCTCGTCCTCGCCGACGCCCTGATAGGTGAAGCTGAACACCGCCTCTTTGCTGAGCGCGACGATCAGCATGCCGGACTTGTCCTTGACGTGGAAAGTCTTGAAGACTTGCATGCCCCGTGCGCTACCGGTGATCATGTGACCATCCGCCGTCTGGACGTTCATGCCACTCTGAATCGGCGCCAGCGCGCCCTCGGCGGCCGGGCCGAGAATGATGGTGGCGTGAGCCTGCGCCTCACCGCGTTCGTAGTCGCGCGTCGCAGTGGTCACGCTGGTCTCTGCCATTTGCATCGACATGCCCTCCGGCTTCCTGCCCTCCCAACCATTCAAATCGACCAGGAACGGCAGAAAGCGCTGAAATGCCTGCTGGGCTTGCGCGAGGCCGACCGGCCAGATCATTGAAAGCGCCAAAAGGACAATGGAAACCATGTATCGCGGCTTAAACATCGCTTTCCCTCGTAGGTTGAACGCGAACAGTAGAGTTGCATTCGTGGCGTGAGAAAGGCGGCACGGCAGCGAGGCCGGACGGTAGACGCGCGACGTTGTAGATAAAAAAAGCGGCGCCCGAGGGCGCCGCTTTCAATTCAGATTTGCGATGCGGCTTACGCCGCCTCGGCTTCCTTTTCCTGCACCGGGCCGGAGTCCTGGCCCTTGGCGTCGACGTCGCGATCGACGAACTCGATCACGGCCATCGCGGCGTTGTCGCCGTAACGGAAGCCGGCCTTGATGATGCGGGTGTAGCCGCCCTGGCGGTCCTTGTAGCGGGTCGCCAGCACGTCGAAGAGCTTCTTGACCTGATCCTTGTCGCGCATCTCGGAGATCGCCTGGCGGCGCATGGCCAGCCCGCCCTTCTTGCCGAGGGTTACGAGCTTCTCGACGATCGGACGGAGCTCCTTGGCCTTGGGCAGCGTGGTGACGATCTGCTCGTGCTTGATCAGCGCGGCCGCCATGTTGGCGAACATCGCCTTGCGATGCTCGGCCGTGCGGTTGAGCTTCCGATGAACCTTGCCGTGACGCATGTGTGTAGTCCTTACTTTAAAACTGCCGCGACGGTTCGTCGGACATGTTGCTCAGGTGGGCTGCCTGCGTTCGCCCATGGTGTCATTCCGGACGACGCGAAGCGGCGATCCGGAATCTCGAGGTTCCGGGTTCGATGCTGCGCATCGCCCCGGAACGACGAATTCTCAGTAATGATCCTCGAAGCGCTTGGCGAGCTCGTCGATGTTCTCCGGCGGCCAGCCCGGCACTTCCATGCCGAGGTGCAGACCCATCTGGGCCAGCACTTCCTTGATCTCGTTCAGCGACTTGCGGCCGAAGTTCGGGGTGCGAAGCATTTCCGCCTCGCTCTTCTGCACGAGATCGCCGATGTAGACGATGTTGTCGTTCTTCAGGCAGTTGGCCGAACGCACCGACAGCTCGAGCTCGTCCACCTTCTTGAGGAAGGCCGGGTTGAAGGCGAGGTCCGGGATGATCTCCTGGGCGACTTCCTTGCGCGGCTCTTCGAAGTTGACGAACACGTTGAGCTGATCCTGCAGAATGCGGGCGGCATAGGCCACCGAGTCATCCGGCGAGATCGCGCCGTTGGTCTCGATCGTCATGGTCAGCTTGTCGTAGTCGAGGATCTGGCCCTCGCGGGTGTTCTCGACCTTGTAGGAGACCTTGCGGACCGGCGAGTACAGGCTGTCGACCGGGATCAGGCCGATCGGCGCGTCCTCGGGACGGTTGCGCTCGGCGGGCACGTAGCCCTTGCCGGTGGAGACCGTGAACTCCATGCGGATCTCGGCGCCCTCGTCGAGGGTGCAGATCTGGAGGTCCGGGTTCAGCACCGTGACGTCGCCGACGGTCTGGATGTCGCCGGCGGTGACGACGCCCGGGCCCTGCTTCTTCACGACCATGCGCTTGGGGCCTTCGCCCTGCATCTTGATCGAGATGTCCTTGATGTTCAGCACGATGTCGGTGACGTCCTCACGGACGCCAGCGATCGAGGAGAACTCGTGCAGCACGCCATCGATGTGCACCGACTGCACCGCCGCGCCCTGGAGCGAGGAGAGCAGGATGCGGCGCAGCGCGTTGCCGAGGGTCTGGCCGAAGCCGCGCTCGAGCGGTTCGGCGACGATGGTCGCGAAACGCGAGGAGTCACTGCCGGGCGTGACCTGGAGCTTGTTCGGCCGAATCAGTTCTTGCCAATTTTTCTGGATCGTCACTGTTTCACCCATACAGGCCAGTCGAACTGCCGTTGCAGACACTGGCGTTGGAGAAAGGCTGCAGGCCACGCCCGCGGCTTCTTACAAAAGTCATTGCGGGCGCCGATGCGCCCGCAACTTGGTATCAAACGCGCCGACGCTTGCGGGGACGGCAGCCGTTGTGCGGGATCGTGGTCACGTCGCGGATCGAGGTGACGGTGAAGCCCGCGGCCTGGAGCGCGCGGAGCGCCGATTCGCGGCCCGAACCGGGACCGGCGACTTCGACTTCCAGCGTGCGCATGCCGTGTTCCTGCGCCTTCTTCGACACGTCTTCCGCCGCAACCTGCGCGGCGTACGGGGTCGACTTGCGCGAGCCCTTGAAGCCCATCGTGCCGGCGGAAGACCAGGCAATCGTGTTGCCCTGCGCGTCGGTGATGGTGATGGTCGTGTTGTTGAACGACGAGTTCACGTGCGCAACGCCGGAGGCGATGTTCTTGCGCTCACGACGGCGAACGCGGGTGGCTTCCTTGCCCATTGAGTCCCTTTCCTGAAGATCTCAAACGCCGCCGTAATGCCAGCGGCTACACCTGTGGAACGAAAAGCGCGTGGCGAACGGGTATCCCCTTTCGCCACACGCCGCGATGGAGTGCGAAAACTTACTTCTTCTTGCCGGCGATGGCCTTGGCCGGACCCTTGCGCGTACGCGCATTGGTGTGGGTACGCTGACCGCGCACCGGCAGACCGCGACGATGACGCAGGCCGCGATAGCAGCCGAGGTCCATCAGACGCTTGATGTTGATGCCGACCTCACGACGCAGGTCGCCCTCGACGAGATAGTCGCGGTCGATCACTTCGCGGATCTGAAGAACTTCGGCGTCGCTGAGCTGATTGACGCGACGATCCTCGGGGATCTTCACCTTCTCGATGATGTCACCGGCGATCTTCGGGCCGATGCCATGGATGTACTGAAGCGCGATCAGCACGCGCTTGTTGGTGGGAATGTTCACGCCGGCAATACGGGCCACGGCCTTCTCTCCTGTTGCCGATCCCTCGTCAGGAATCGGGCTTAAGTGCTTGCTTTCTCGGGCAGGTGTTCACAAACGCGAACACGACGCCCACCCCCGGTCTTCCTGGGGCCCGGCATCGTCTGAAACTATCCGACTTGGATGCGGGGCTTATTAGGGGATTCCAGGGGCTTTCGTCAACCGCTGCTAGCGCTTGGCTCGCTTTTTCGTGACCTTTTTTGGTCCCTTCTTCGAACCTTTTTTGACGGTCTTCTTGGCGGTCTTTTTGACCGTTTTCTTGGCGGTTTTCTTCGCCGCCTTCTTGGTCCCCTTCACGGCCTTCTTCGCCGTCTTTTTGGTGGTTTTGGCCGATTTGGCGGCCTTTTTGGCTGTTTTCACCGCCTTTTTGGCCGATTTCTTGCCAGCCTTGGCTTTCTTGGCCGGCGCCGCCTTGGCCGCGCTGCGGGCGTGGGTCTTGGGTTCCACGGCCCCGAGCGCCAGGAGCTGGCGATGGATGGCGCGGGTGACCTCGTCGATGGCCATCATGCCGTCGATGGTGGAGAGCTTCCGCCGCTCGGAATAGTAGTGAATCAGTGGTTCCGTCTGGCTGCGGTAGCTCGCGAGGCGCTTGGTCAGGACCTCCGGGGTGTCGTCCACCCGGACCTCCTCGCCGCGCTCGCGCATCTGGGCAACGCGGGTCTCGACGCGACTCAGCAGCGCACTTTCGTTGACGCGGAGCTCGATCACGGCGTCGAGCTTCAGGTGCTTGTGCTTCAGCAACTCATCCAGCGCTTCCGCCTGCGGCACGGTGCGCGGGAAGCCGTCGAGGATGAAACCGTTCTTGGCGTCCGGCTGGTCGATGCGGTCGGAGATGATTCCAACCACGACGTCATCAGGGACGAGGCTGCCGCTGGCCATGATCTCCTTGGCCTTCAGCCCGACCGGCGTTCCCGCCGCAACGGCTGCGCGCAGCATCTCGCCGGTCGAGAGCTGGACGATGCCATAGCGCTGCACCAAGAGCTGCGCCTGGGTCCCCTTGCCCGACCCCGGCGGTCCCAGAAGTATAATTCTCATCGGCGTACGCCCCCCGGATTGGTGAGCGATACGTCGCGCACCTGTGTTTTGATATCAAGAGCGGTGCAAACCACAACCAGCGCCGCACCACCATCGACGACCATACTATAAGGCAGCCCTATCCCGTAAAGGTCGAACACCTCCGGAATCAACTGCAACGCAGTCAGGTAGACGGCTCCGACGACCGTCGTCAATGACACGACGCGATCGAGATAGTCCGCAGTCGCCTCGCCGGGCGCGACGCCGGGAATGGTGCCATCATGCTGCGCCAGGGATTTGGCCGTGTCCTCGGGATCGACGACATAGGCGGTGTAGACGAAGGCGAGCACGAAGACCGCGATCGACACGAGGATCATGTGCGCCGGCTGCCCCAGCTGGAGATGCCGGTAGGCCGCGGCGACCAAGGGGTGATCGCCGCCCAGGGTGAAGCCGGCAAAGGCGAGCGGAAGAAAGAAGATCCACGGCGCCACCGTGACCGGAATTAGATACCCGGCGCTGTTGAGCTTGATCGGCAGCACGGCAGCGCGCGCCGGCAATTGCCGCGCGCCGACATTGAGCGCGCCGAACTCGACCCGAACATTTCGCCGCGCGCCTTCGACGAGAACGATCACGGCGACGGTCACGACCCAGAGCAAAGCGTGGATGAACACGAGATTGCCCGAGACCGCCCCGCTCCGCACGACATCTGCGATGCCGGCGACGTCTTGCGGCAGGGAGACGAGCATGCCGACACTCAAGATCACCGCCAGGCCGTTGCCGATGCCGTAGCGGGTGATCTGTTCGCTCAGCCACACCAGCACGAAGACGCCACCAACCATCGAGGCCGTAGCCGTCGTCACGAACCAGCCGTCCGGATTTCTGACGAGCTCCGGAATGGAAATCAGCGCGGAGGCGATGCCGTAGGCTTGAAAGGCAGCAAGAGCCAGCGTGAGTCCGAGCGTTGCACGGGCGACCTTGCGTCGGCCGTCCTCGCCCGAGCGCTCAAGCGAATTCAGGCCGCGCCACACCACGGACAGCAACCGGACAAAGATCGCCGCAGACAGATAGGGAATGAGGCCGAGCGAAAAGAGCGAAAGGCGGACGTTGAAGTTGGGCAACGACGAGAGGCGCGAAACATCCAGCCCCGCGATCGGGATCTGGGTGCCGAGCCTGAAAAGGAGCAGCGCGCCAATCGTGAAAGCGATCCGGCGCGCGAGCTCCCTGCTCATCTAGAGCGTCGCCGCAGCTAGCGGCGGCGACCGCGCAGCTTGGACTTGCGGATCAGGCCTTCGTACTGATGGGCCAGCAGATAGCCCTGCACCTGCGCCACCGTGTCCATGGTGACGCTGACGACGATCAGCAGCGAGGTACCGCCGAAGTAGAACGGCACCGAGGCATAGGAGATCAGGATCTCCGGGATCAAGCAGACGATGGCGAGATAGATCGCACCGAGCACCGTGATGCGCGACAGCACGTAGTCGATATATTCGGCGGTGCGCTCGCCCGGACGGATGCCCGGAATGAAGCCGCCATGCTTCTTCAGATTGTCGGCGGTCTCGGTCGGGTTGAACACGATCGCGGTGTAGAAGAACGCGAAGAACACGATCAGCGCCAGATACATGATCAGGAACAGCGGACGGCCATGGCCGAGCTGAGTGGTGATCCACTGGAACCATTCCGGCCCGCTGCCGGCGTTGAAGTTCGCAACCGTGGTCGGCAGCAAGAGCAGCGAGGACGCGAAGATCGGCGGAATCACGCCCGAGGTGTTGAGCTTGAGCGGCAGATGCGAGGACTGGCCCTCGAACATCTTGTTGCCGACCTGGCGCTTCGGATACTGGATCAAGAGCCGGCGCTGGGCGCGCTCCATGAACACGATGAAGGCGATCACGGCGACGGCCATGATGATGACGACCAGGATCAGACCGGTCGACATCGCGCCCTGACGGCCGAGCTCGAGCATGTTGGCGAGCGCCGCGGGCAACTCGGCGACGATGCCGGCCAGAATGATCAGCGAGATGCCGTTGCCGATGCCGCGCGAGGTGATCTGCTCGCCCAGCCACATCAGGAACATGGTGCCGCCGGTCAGCGTGATCGCCGTGGACAGGCGGAAGAACATGCCGGGGTCGCTGACGACGTTGCCGGCGCCTTCGAGACCCACCGCGATACCGTAGGACTGGAACGCGGCCAGGATCACGGTCAGGTAGCGGGTGTACTGGTTCAGCAGCTTGCGGCCGGCCTCACCTTCCTTCTTCAGCGCCTCGAGCTGCGGCGAGACGGTGGTCAGGAGCTGGATGATGATCGAGGCCGAGATGTACGGCATGATGTTCAGCGCGAAGATCGCCATGCGGTGAATACCGCCGCCGGCGAACATGTTGAACATGCCGAGGATGCCGCCCGCCTGGGACTTGAACACCTGTTCCCAGATGTTGGGATCGATGCCCGGCAGCGGGATGTAGGTTCCGAGCCGATAAACGAGCAGCGCACCCAGTGTGAACCAGATGCGCTTCTTCAGTTCGTCGGCCTTGGCAAACGCGCCGAAATTGAGATTGGCTGCCAGTTGTTCCGCTGCAGAGACCATCTTGGACTTTCTCCCGCCGCCTGTTGCGCCGTCATGCCCGCGGCCGGGCTACTATCTAGCGGACGCCGGACATTATCTGGGGCTCGGCTTCGATAAGTCCACGTCCCGCATGCGTAAAGGCCCGCGAGCCGCGGGCCAATGACGCAGTTGTTACGCCGCCTCGCCTTCTTCCTTGGCAGGGGCGAGGATCTTCACCGAGCCGCCGGCCTTCTCGACCGCCGCAATCGCGGTCTTGGTGGCGCCATGCACTTCGATGTTGAGCTTGGACTTGAGCTCGCCGCGGCCGAGCAGCCGCAGGCCGGCCTTGGCGCGGCGCAGCACGCCGCCCTTCACCAGGGCCTCGACGTTCACGACGCTGCCGGCGTCGATCTTCTTGGCATCAACCGCTTCCTGGAGCCGGTCGAGATTGATCTCGGCGAACTCCACGCGGAAGATGTTGTTGAAGCCGCGCTTGGGCAGACGGCGATGCATCGGCATCTGGCCGCCTTCGAAACCCTTGATGCGCACGCCCGAACGCGCGGTCTGACCCTTGCCGCCACGGCCGGACTGCTTGCCCTTGCCCGAACCGATGCCGCGGCCGACGCGCATACGCTTTTTGCGCGAGCCGGCGTTGTCGGCGATATCGCTGAGCTTCATCGCCCTTCTCCTTGTGTCTTGCGCCCGATCGTCACCGAAAACCGGTCCCCGCTTTTCGGGATCGTGCGCCGCTTCTTACTTCTCGTCGACGATGCGGACGAGATGGTGAACCTTCTCGATCATGCCGCGGACCGCCGGGGTGTCCTGCAGTTCGCTGGTGCGACCGATCTTGTTGAGCTTGAGCCCGATCAGCGTCGAACGCTGCGAGTGATGGCGGCGGATCGCGCTGCCGATCTGCTCGAGCTTGATCGTTTTGGTGGCCTTGGCCATGGGAGTCTACTCCAAAGCTTCCGTTAGTCGGCAGCCGCCTCGGCATCGCCACCGATACGGCGCGACTGCAGAGTGGACACCTTGATGTTGCGGCGGGCTGCGACCGAACGCGGCGAATCCTGATGCTTCAGCGCGTCGAAGGTCGCGCGAACCATGTTGTACGGGTTCGACGAGCCGATCGACTTCGCCACCACGTCCTGGACGCCGAGCGTCTCGAACACGGCGCGCATCGGGCCGCCGGCGATGATGCCGGTACCGGCCGGAGCTGCACGCAGGTAGACACGGCCCGCGCCATGACGGCCGGCGATGTCGTGATGGAGCGTGCGGCCCTCGCGCAGCGACACCCGGGTCAGGTTGCGCTTGGCGGACTCGGTTGCCTTGCGGATCGCCTCAGGCACTTCGCGCGCCTTGCCGTGACCGAAGCCGGCGCGGCCCTTCTGGTCGCCGATCACGACCAGCGCTGCGAAACCGAAGCGCTTGCCGCCCTTGACGACCTTGGCCACGCGGTTGATGTGGACGAGCTTGTCGACGAACTCGCTGTCGCGCTCCTCGCGCTCCTTGCGTTCGCGTCCGCCGCCGCGTTGATCGCGTCCACCACGTTGTTCGCGTTCTGCCATTTTTCCAATCCTTCAGAGGCTTACGCCTCAATCCTCAAATTCTGTTAGAAGCTCAGCCCGCTCTCACGCGCGGCGTCGGCAAGAGCCTTGACGCGCCCGTGGTAGAGGTAGCTGCCGCGATCGAACACGACTTCCTTGACGCCCTTCTCGGCGGCGCGCTCGGCCAGCAGCTTGCCGACCGCCTTCGCCGCATCGATGTCGGCACCAGTCTTGCCGCCGTCGCGCATCGCCTTCTCGAGCGAGGAGGCAGAGGCCAGCGTCTCGCCCTTCAGGTCGTCGATGACCTGGGCGTAGATGTGCTTGGACGAGCGGAACACCGACAGACGCGGACGGCCGCCACCGGAGCGGCGCAGCTTCAGCCGCACACTCCGCTTGCGCCGGGCATTCGTAACCTTGGCTTTGGACATGACCGGCTCCGTTACTTCTTCTTGCCTTCCTTGCGGAAGATGAATTCGCCCACATACTTCACGCCCTTGCCCTTGTAGGGCTCCGGCGGACGGTAGGCGCGGATCTCCGCGGCGACCTGGCCGACGCGCTGGACGTCGCTGCCCGAAACCGTGATTTCGGTCGGCTTCGGCACCGCGATCGTGATCCCTTCCGGGATCGGATAGATCACGTCGTGGCTGTAGCCGAGCGCGAGCTGCAGGTTTTTGCCCTGCATCGCGGCGCGATAGCCGACGCCGGTGATCTCGAGCTTCTTCTCGAAGCCCTTGGTGACGCCTTCGACCAGATTCGCGACCTGGGCGCGAGCGGTACCGTACAGGGCCCGCGCGCGGTTGGTCTCGGCGCGCGGCTTGACCTTGATCTGGCCGCTCTCGAGCTTCACCTCGACGTCGTCATGGACGACGAACTGAAGCTGGCCCTTCGGCCCCTTCATCTTGACGGTCTGCCCATCGACGGTCGCGGTCACACCCGACGGAACCGCCACAGGCCTTTTGCCAACTCGTGACATGGATGAAAAATCCTTCTCAGAACACCGTGAAGAGGACTTCACCGCCCACATTCGCGTCGCGCGCGCTGTGGTCGGCCATGATCCCCTTCGGCGTCGACAACACCGAAATGCCGAGCCCGTTGTTGACCCGCGGCAGGTTCTTCACCGAGGCGTAGACACGACGCCCGGGCTTGGAAACGCGTTCGATCTCGCGGATGACGGGCTCGCCGTCGAAATACTTCAGCTCGATCTCGATCTCGCTGCGGCCCGAGGGGTGCTCGAGCGTGGCGTAACCGCGGATGTAGCCCTCGGACTTGAGGACCTCGAGCACGTTCTCGCGCATCTTCGAGCCAGGCGTGGAGACCTTGGTCTTGGAGCGCATCTGCGCGTTGCGGATGCGGGTGATCAGATCGCTGATTGGATCGTGCGTAGACATCTAAACGCCCCTCCTTACCAGCTGGACTTCACGAGGCCCGGGACCATGCCCTTGGAGCCAAGGTCGCGCAGCGCGATACGGGACAGCTTGTTCTTGCGATAGTTCGAGCGCGGGCGGCCCGACAGCTCGCAACGCAGACGGATGCGGGTCGCCGACGAGTTGCGCGGCATCTCGGCCAGCTTCAGCGTCGCAGCGAAACGCTCTTCCATCGGCAGCTTCTTGTCGGCGATGATCGCCTTCAACCGCTCGCGCTTGGCGGCGGCGTTCTTCACCATCCGCTTGCGCCGGTTGTTCTTCTCGACTGAACTCTTCTTTGCCATGCTTGGCTCCTGGGTATCCGCGTTTGAGAGGCTTTAGGTCAGCGTCTCACTGCCGGAACGGGAAATTGAAAGCGGTCAACAAGGCCCTCGCCTCTTCGTCGGTCTTGGCCGTGGTGCAGACGGTGATGTCCATACCGCGGGCTTCCGTGACCTTGTCGAAGTCGATCTCGGGGAAAATGATGTGCTCCTTGATGCCGAGCGAGTAGTTGCCGCGGCCGTCAAAGCTCTTCGGGTTCAGGCCGCGGAAGTCGCGGACGCGCGGCAGCGCGACCGTCACCAGGCGATCGATGAACTCGTACATGCGGGCCTTGCGCAGCGTGACCTTGCAGCCGATCGGCTGGTTCTCACGCAGCTTGAAGGTCGCGATCGCGATACGCGAATAGGTCACGATCGCCTTCTGGCCGGCGATCTGGGTCAGCTCGGCAGCGGCGGTCTCGGCCTTCTTGCGGTCGTTGACGGAATCGCCAACGCCCATGTTCAGCACGACCTTGTCCAGGCGCGGAACCTGCATCACGTTCTCATAACCGAACTTCTCGGTCAGAGCCGTGCGGATCTTCGCGTCATATTCCGCGCGCAGGCGCGGCGTGTAAGCGGCCTCAGCCATCGATCTCAGCTCCCGAGCTCTTGGCGATGCGGACCTTCTTGCCGTCCGCCAGAATCTTGAATCCGACGCGGGTCGGCTTTCCGTCCTTGCCGACATACGCGATGTTGGACAGTTGGATCGGCGCCTCTTTCGAGATGATGCCGCCCTCCTGCGCCTGCGTCTGCTTCTGGTGACGCTTGACCATGTTGACGCCGCGCACCAGCGCGGTGCCGGCGTCGGGACGAACCTCGAACACTTCGCCGGTACGGCCCTTGTCGCGGCCGGTCAGCACGACGACCTTGTCGCCCTTGCGGATCTTCGCAGCCATCACAGCACCTCCGGCGCGAGCGAAATGATCTTCATGTGGTTCTTGGCGCGCAGCTCGCGCGGCACGGGCCCGAAGATACGGGTGCCGACCGGCTCGGACTGGTTGTTGATCAGAACGGCGGCGTTGCGGTCGAAGCGGATGACCGAACCGTCGGCGCGGCGGATGTCCTTGCGGACGCGCACCACGACGGCCTTCATCACGTCGCCCTTCTTCACCTTGCCACGCGGAATCGCTTCCTTGATCGAGACGACGATGATGTCGCCGATCGTGGCGTAGCGGCGCTTGGAGCCTCCGAGCACCTTGATACACATGACACGGCGTGCGCCAGAATTGTCGGCCACGTCGAGGTTGGTCTGCATCTGAATCATTGATGCACCTCGTCCTCTTTCTAATTGCGCCAGCCCAGCCGGCGCTCAACATTTCCCTGAAGTCAGTCGGCTAAAGCCAACAGATCAGGCGCTTTTCTTGTGTTCGCCCCGGATCACGACCCAGCGCTTCAACTTCGAAATCGGCTTCGATTCCTCGATCCACACCACATCGCCCGGCTTGAACTCGTTGCTCTCGTCGTGCGCGTGATAGTTCTTCGAACGGCGGATCGTCTTCTTGTAGATCGGGTGCGTGAAACGGCGATCGACGCGCACCACGATGGTCTTGGCTTGCTTGTCGCTGACGACCACGCCCTGCAAAGTACGTTTCGGCATCTTCGTAAGCCTCTTACTTCTTCTTCGCGCGCGTCTGCGCGGCGACGGTCTTGATCCGGGCGATGTCACGGCGGGCCTCGCGCAGGCGCGAGGTGTTCTCGAGCTGCCCGGTGGCGCGCTGGAAGCGCAGGTTGAAGCGCTCCTTCTTCAGGTTCAGGATGGCGTCATCCTGCTGGTCGGGGCTCATCGCGCGGATGTCTTCGATCTTCATCTGGGCCATGGCCATTACTCCGCAATGCGCTCGACGAAGCGCGTCTTGATCGGCAGCTTGGCCGCCGCAAGGGTCAGCGCCTCACGCGCCGTCTGGGTGTTGACGCCGTCGATCTCGAACAGCACCCGGCCCGGCTTGACCCGAGCCACCCACAGTTCCGGCGAACCCTTGCCGGAGCCCATGCGGACTTCGGCCGGCTTCTTCGACACCGGAACATCGGGGAACACGCGGATCCAGACGCGGCCGGCGCGCTTCATGTGGCGGGTCAGCGCGCGGCGGGCGGCCTCGATCTGGCGCGCGGTGACGCGCTCAGGCTCGGTCGCCTTCAGGCCGTACTGGCCGAACGCCAACGTCGCGCCCGAAGACGCAACGCCGTGGATGCGGCCCTTATGCGCCTTCCGGAACTTCGTTTTCTTAGGTTGCATCATGGCTTTAAGCCCTCAAATTCCTGTCTGGCTTTAGGCCGCAGCCGTATCGCGGCGCTGACGGCCACCACGATCACCACTACCGCCCGTCTCGCCTTCGGCCATTCTCTTGTCCTGGGCCATCGGATCGTGCTCGAGGATCTCGCCCTTGAAGATCCAGACCTTGACGCCGCAGGTGCCGAAGGTCGTGAACGCGGTCGCAACGCCGTAGTCGATGTCGGCACGCAGCGTGTGCAGCGGCACGCGACCTTCGCGGTACCACTCCATGCGCGCGATTTCCGCACCGCCGAGACGTCCCGAGCAGTTGATGCGGATGCCTTCCGCGCCGAGACGCATCGCCGACTGCACGGCGCGCTTCATGGCGCGGCGGAACGCCACGCGGCGCTCCAGCTGCTGCGCGATCGACTCGGCCACCAGCGTCGCATCGAGCTCCGGCTTGCGGATCTCGACGATGTTGATGACGACGTCGGACGAGGTGATGTCCGCAACGCGCTTGCGCAGCTTGTCGATGTCGGCGCCCTTCTTGCCGATCACCACGCCCGGACGGGCCGAGTGGATGGTGACGCGGCACTTCTTGTGCGGACGCTCGATCACGATGCGGGCGACGGCCGCCTGCTTGAGCTCCTTGTGCAGGATCTCGCGGATCTTGACGTCCTCGTGCAGCAGCTTGCCGTATTCCTGCTTGCCGGCGAACCAGCGGGAATCCCAGGTCCGGTTGATGCCGAGACGCAAACCGATCGGATTGATCTTTTGACCCATCGTGTTCTCCTGCGCCCTTAAGCCGCTGCTTCGGCTTCGACCTGACGAACGATGATCGTCAGCTGCGAAAATGGTTTGTAGACACGGCCCGAACGGCCACGGCCGCGGGCGGCGAAGCGCTTCATCACGAGGCCGTTGCCGACGAAGGCCTGCGCCACGACGAGATCGTCGACGTCGAGGTCGTGGTTGTTCTCGGCGTTGGCGATAGCCGATTCCAGGCACTTCTTCACGTCGACCGCGATCCGCTTGCGCGAGAACTGCAGGTCGGCGAGCGCAGCGGAAGCCTTCCGGCCGCGAATGAGCTGGGCGACCAGGTTGAGCTTCTGCGGGCTCACCCGCAGCATCCGGGCGACCGCCTTGGCCTCGTTGTCGGCGAGGCTCCGTTCGCGCTTAGGTTTGCTCATCGTTTAATCCTCAAGCCTTCTTGGCTTTCTTGTCGCCGGAGTGGCCATGGAAGGTCCGGGTCGGCGAGAACTCGCCGAACTTGTGACCGACCATTTCCTCGTTGACCGCCACCGGCACGTGCTTCTGACCGTTGTAGACGCCGAAGGTCAGACCGACGAACTGCGGCAGGATCGTCGAGCGACGGCTCCAGATCTTGATGACGTCGTGACGGCCGGACGCGCGCGCGGCATCTGCCTTCTTGAGCAGAGAACCCTCGACGAACGGGCCTTTCCAGACTGAACGAACCATGTCCGGCGTTCCTTACTTCTTCCGCTTGTGGCGGCTTAGGAGAATGAATTTGTTGGTCGACTTGTTGGTGCGGGTCTTCTTGCCCTTGGTCGGCTTGCCCCACGGAGTGACCGGGTGGCGACCGCCCGAGGTACGACCTTCACCACCGCCGTGCGGATGGTCGATCGGGTTCATCGAAACACCGCGGTTGTGCGGCTTACGGCCCAGCCAACGGTTGCGGCCAGCCTTGCCGATCGAGGTGTTCATGTGATCCGGGTTCGACACCGCGCCGATCGTGCCGCGGCAACGGCCGTGCACGAGACGCTGCTCGCCCGAGTTCAGGCGGACGATGACGTAATCCTGGTCGCGGCCGACGAGCTGGGCGTAGGTGCCCGCGGAACGGGCGAGCTGGCCGCCCTTCCCGATCTTGACCTCGATGTTGTGGATGATCGTGCCGACCGGCATGTTGCCGAGCGGCATGACGTTGCCCGGCTTCACGTCGACATAGTTGCCGGCGACGATGGTGTCACCCACGGCCAGGCGCTGCGGCGCCAGGATGTAGGCCTGCTCGCCGTCCTGATATTTGATCAGCGCGATGAAAGCAGTGCGGTTCGGATCGTATTCCAGCCGCTCGACCGTCGCGGGCGCATCGACCTTGTCGCGCTTGAAGTCGACGATGCGCAGCGTCTGCTTGTGACCGCCGCCGCGGAAGCGCACGGTGATACGGCCGGTGTTGTTACGACCGCCCGAGGAGTGCTTGCCTTCGGTCAGCGCCTTGACCGGCTTGCCCTTGTACAGGCTCGAACGATCGACCATGACCAGCTGGCGCTGGCCCGGCGTCGTGGGATTGAATGTCTTCAGTGCCATCGTCGTACGACCTTACAGACCGGTGGTGACGTCGATCCGGTGGCCCTCTTCGAGGGTCACGATCGCGCGCTTGGTGTTCGACTGCGAACCGAGATTGCCGCGGAAGGCCTTGACCTTGCCCTTGCGGACCAGCGTGTTGACGCTCTTGACCTTGACGTCGAACAGCTTCTCGATCGCTTCCTTGATCTGCGGCTTGGTCGCCTTCGCGGCCACCTTGAACAGCACCTTGTTGTGCTCCGAGGCGATCGTCGCCTTTTCGGTCACGACCGGCGACAGGATCACGTCGTAGTGGCGAGGCTCGATGTTCTTCGTCATTTGAAGCGCGCCTCCAGCGCATCGATGGCGGCCTTGGTCAGAACGAGCTTCTGACGGCGCAGGATGTCATAGACGTTGATGCCCTGGATCGGCAGCACGTCCATGTTCGGGATGTTGCGGGCCGCAGCGGCGAAGCCGTTGTTGAGCTCGGCACCGTCGATGATCAGCGCGTTGGTGAGGCCGAGGCCCGAGAAGTGACCGAGCAGCGCCTTGGTCTTGGCAGCTTCCAGCGCGGCCTTCTCGATCACGACGAGATCGCCGTCCTTGGCCTTGGCCGAGAGCGCATGTTTCAGAGCGAGCGCGCGGACCTTCTTCGGCAGGTCGGTGGCGTGCGAACGCACCACCGGACCGAAGGCACGGCCGCCGCCACGGAACTGCGGCACGCGGGCCGAGCCGTGACGAGCACCGCCGGTGCCCTTCTGCTTGTACATCTTCTTGCCGGTGCGCCAGATCTCGGCGCGGCCCTTGGCCTTGTGCGTGCCGGCCTGGCGCTTGTTGAGCTGCCACTGCACGCAACGCGCAATGATGTCTTCGCGCGGCTCGAGACCGAAAATGGCGTCGGAGAGCTGGACGGAGCCGGCTTCCTTACCTTCGAGGGTGGTGACCTTCAGTTCCATCTCACGCCTCCTGCGCAGCCGGAGCGGCGTCCGCTTCGCCAGCAACCTTGAACTTGCCGGGCTTCGGAGCTTCCTTCGGCAGCGGCTTCTTGACGGCGTCGCGCACGCGGATCCAGCCGCCCTTGGAGCCGGGAACGGCGCCTTCGACGAGGATCAGGCCGCGCTCGACATCGAGCTGAACGACGCGGAGGTTGAGCGTGGTGATGCGGTCGACACCCATGTGGCCGGGCATCTTCTTGTTCTTCCAGGTCTTGCCGGGGTCCTGACGACCACCGGTCGAACCGATCGAGCGGTGCGAGATCGACACACCGTGCGTGGCGCGCAGACCGCCGAAGTTCCAGCGCTTCATACCGCCCGCGAAGCCCTTACCGACCGAGGTGCCGGTGACGTCGACGAACTGGCCGACGACGAAGTGGTCGGCCTGGATCTCGGCGCCGACCGGGATCATGGCGTCCGCGGTGACGCGGAACTCCTCGACCCGGCGCTTCGGCTCGACCTTGGCAACCGCGAACTGGCCGCGCTCAGCCTTGGGCATGTAAACGGTCTTGCGAGCACCAGAACCAAGCTGGAGTGCGACGTAACCGTTCTTCTCTTCGGTGCGGTGGCCTACGACCTGGCAATTGCCGAGCTTCAGCACGGTCACGGGGATATGTTCGCCGGCCTCCGTGAAGACCCGCGTCATCCCGACCTTTTGTGCGATCACTCCGGAGCGCATCGGCTTGCTTCCTGTTCTCTTTGTCCGCTTTCGCGAACGGGATCCAAAATCTTAGAGCTTGATCTCGACGTCGACACCGGCGGCCAGGTCGAGCTTCATCAAAGCATCGACGGTCTGCGGGGTCGGATCGACGATGTCGAGCAGGCGCTTGTGGGTGCGCATCTCGAACTGTTCGCGGCTCTTCTTGTCGACGTGGGGCGAACGGTTGACGGTGAACTTCTCGATGCGGGTGGGCAGCGGAATGGGTCCGCGGACCTGCGCGCCGGTGCGCTTCGCCGTGTTCACGATCTCACGGGTCGACGTATCGAGGATACGATGGTCGAACGCCTTGAGACGGATACGAATGTTTTGGCCGTTCATTGCCGTGGTCTCTCTTCAGTGGGTGGCGAATAGCGAATAGCGAATGTCACCATTCGCTACTCGCCGTCCCTTTTCTCGTAATTACTCGATGATCGAGGCGACGACGCCGGCGCCGACGGTGCGGCCGCCTTCGCGGATCGCGAAGCGGAGCTTCTCTTCCATCGCGATCGGCACGATCAGGTGCACTTCCATCGCGATGTTGTCGCCCGGCATCACCATCTCGGTGCCTTCCGGCAGGTGCACGACACCGGTCACGTCGGTGGTGCGGAAGTAGAACTGCGGACGGTAGTTGGTGAAGAACGGGGTGTGGCGGCCGCCCTCTTCCTTGGTGAGGATGTAGGCCTCAGCCTTGAACTTGGTGTGCGGCTTGACCGAACCCGGCTTGGCCAGAACCTGGCCGCGCTCGACGTCCTCGCGCTTGGTGCCGCGGAGCAGAGCGCCGATGTTGTCGCCGGCCTGACCCTGATCGAGCAGCTTGCGGAACATTTCGACGCCGGTGACGGTGGTCTTCTGGGTGGCGCGGAGACCGATGATCTCGATTTCCTCGCCGACCTTGACGACGCCGCGCTCGACACGGCCGGTCACGACGGTGCCGCGGCCCGAGATCGAGAACACGTCTTCAACCGGCATCAGGAACGGCTGGTCGATCGGACGCTCCGGCTGCGGGATGTAGCTGTCGACATTCTTCATCAGCTCGATGATGGCATCGTGGCCGAGCTTCTTGTCGCTGTCTTCGAGAGCGGCGAGAGCCGAACCCTTGATGATCGGGATCTTGTCGCCCGGGAATTCGTACTTCGAGAGCAGCTCGCGGACTTCGAGCTCGACGAGCTCGAGCAGTTCCGGATCGTCGACCATGTCGCACTTGTTCAGGAACACGACGAGCGCGGGCACGCCGACCTGGCGGGCGAGCAGGATGTGCTCGCGGGTCTGCGGCATCGGGCCGTCAGCAGCCGACACGACGAGGATCGCACCGTCCATCTGGGCCGCGCCGGTGATCATGTTCTTCACGTAGTCGGCGTGGCCGGGGCAGTCGACGTGGGCGTAGTGGCGGTTCGGCGTCTCGTACTCGACGTGCGCGGTCGAGATGGTGATGCCGCGCGCCTTCTCTTCCGGCGCCTTGTCGATCTGGTCGTACGCGGTGAACGTCGCACCGCCGGCTTCGGCGAGAACCTTGGTGATCGCCGCGGTCAGCGACGTCTTACCATGGTCGACGTGACCGATGGTGCCGATGTTGCAGTGCGGCTTGGTACGTTCAAACTTTGCTTTGGCCATTTGACTCTCCGTTCAATCGTCAGCTTTCAACCGACGACAATCAGGCAAACTTCTTTTGGACTTCTGCCGACACGTTGGCCGGCGCTTCTGCGTAGTGATCGAACTGCATGGTGAAGGTCGCGCGACCCTGGCTCATCGAGCGCAGGTTGTTCACGTAACCAAACATGTTCATGAGCGGCACCATCGCGTTGATGACGTTGGCGTTGCCGCGCATGTCCTGGCCCTGGATCTGACCGCGCCGGGAGTTCAGGTCGCCGATGACCGAGCCGGTGTAGTCTTCAGGGGTCACCACTTCGACCTTCATGATCGGCTCGAGCAGGACGGACTTGCCCATCTGCAGCGCTTCGCGGAAGCAGGCGCGCGAAGCGATTTCGAAGGCGAGCGCCGACGAGTCGACGTCGTGATACTTGCCGTCGACGAGCTGCACCTTGACGTCGACCACGGGGAAGCCCGCGACCACGCCGGACGACAGCACGCTCTCCAGGCCCTTCTCGACGCCGGGAATGTATTCCTTCGGCACCGCACCGCCGACGATCTTCGATTCGAACTCGTAGCCCTTGCCGGGCTCGTTCGGCTCGACGATGAACGACACGGCCGCGAACTGGCCGGTACCGCCGGTCTGCTTCTTGTGGGTGTAGCTGTGCTCCACCCGCTTGGTGACGCGCTCACGGAACGCAACCTGCGGCGCGCCGATGTTGGCGTCGACCTTGTAGGTGCGCTTGAGGATGTCGACCTTGATGTCCAGGTGGAGTTCGCCCATGCCCTTGAGGATGGTCTGGCCGGACTCGTGGTCGGTCGACACGCGGAAGGACGGATCCTCCGCGGCGAGCTTGGCCAGCGCCACGCCCAGCTTCTCCTGGTCGGCCTTGGACTTCGGCTCGATCGCGATCTCGATGACCGGCTCGGGGAATTCCATCTTCTCCAGGATCACCTGCTTGTCGGGATCGCACAACGTGTCACCGGTGCGCGCTTCCTTCAGGCCAGCCAGCGCGACGATGTCGCCGGCATAGGCTTCCTTGATGTCCTCGCGGTTGTTCGCATGCATCAACAGCATGCGCCCGATGCGCTCCTTCTTCTCGCGGGTCGAGTTCACGACGCCGGTGCCGCTCTGGAGAACGCCGGAGTAGATGCGGCAGAAGGTGATGGTGCCGACGAACGGGTCGTCCATGATCTTGAACGCGAGCAGTGCCAGCGGCTCCTTGTCGTCCGCCTTGCGCACGACTTCGTTGCCCTTGTCGTCGGTGCCCTTGATCGAAGGCACGTCGAGCGGCGACGGCAGGTAGTCGACGACGGCGTCGAGCAGCGGCTGCACGCCCTTGTTCTTGAAGGCCGAGCCGCACAGCACGGGATAGAACGCACCGGTCAGCACCGCCTTGCGGATCAGGCGCTTCAGGGTCGCCTCGTCCGGCTCCTTGCCGTCGAGGTAAGCGGCCATGGCATCGTCGTCGAGCTCGACGGCGGCTTCCACCATCTTCTCGCGGTATTCCTTGGCCTGGTCGACGAGATCTTCCGGAATGTCGACATAGTCGAACTTGGCGCCGAGCGCTTCATCGTTCCAGACGACGCCCTTCATCTTCACGAGGTCGACGAGACCCTTGAAGTTGTTCTCGGCACCGATCGGAAGCTGGATCGCGACGGGCTTGGCGCCCAGGCGATCGACGATGTCCGCCAGACACTTGAAGAAGTCGGCACCGATCTTGTCCATCTTGTTGGCGAAGACGATGCGCGGAACCTTGTACTTGTCGCCCTGGCGCCAGACGGTCTCGGTCTGGGGCTCGACGCCCTGGTTCGAGTCGAGCACGCAGACGGCGCCGTCGAGCACGCGCAGCGAACGCTCGACTTCGATGGTGAAGTCGACGTGGCCGGGAGTGTCGATGATGTTCAGGCGCTTGCCGGCCCAGAAGGCGGTGGTCGCAGCCGAGGTGATCGTGATGCCACGCTCCTGCTCCTGCTCCATCCAGTCCATCGTCGCGGCACCTTCGTGCACTTCGCCGATCTTGTGGCTCTTGCCGGTGTAATAGAGGATGCGCTCGGTCGTCGTCGTCTTGCCGGCGTCGATATGCGCCATGATACCGAAGTTACGGTAGTCCTCGATGGCATGTTGGCGGGGCATGGGGTGTTCCTTGCGAGTCCGTTTGTTTCGCCGTTACCAGCGATAGTGCGAGAAGGCGCGGTTGGCTTCCGCCATGCGGTGCACGTCTTCGCGCTTCTTGACGGCGTTCCCCCGGTTGTTCGATGCGTCCAAGAGCTCCGCAGAGAGCCGCTCGGTCATCGTCTTCTCGTTGCGCTCGCGCGCAGCCGCGATCAGCCAGCGGATGCCCAGGGCCTGCCGGCGGGTCGAGCGAACCTCGACCGGAACCTGGTAGGTCGCGCCGCCGACGCGGCGGGAGCGAACCTCGATCGTCGGCATGACGTTCTCGAGCGCCTGCTCGAACACGCCGAGCGGGTTCTGCTTGGTCTTGCTCTCGATGATGCCGAACGCGCCGTAGACAATACCTTCGGCGACCGACTTCTTGCCGGCGTACATCACCGAGTTCATGAACTTCGTGACGATGATGTTCCCGAACTTCGGATCCGGGAGAACTTCGCGCTTTTCCGCAGAGTGGCGACGAGACATAGGCTTGGTTCCCGCTTACTTCGGACGCTTGGCGCCGTACTTCGAACGACGCTGCTTACGGTTCTTGACGCCCTGGGTATCCAGAACGCCGCGGAGGATGTGGTAGCGCACGCCGGGCAAGTCCTTGACGCGGCCGCCGCGGATCATGACCACCGAGTGCTCCTGGAGGTTATGACCCTCGCCGGGGATGTAGCCGATCACCTCGAAGCCGTTGGTCAGGCGCACCTTGGCGACCTTACGAAGCGCCGAGTTCGGCTTCTTCGGGGTCGTAGTGTAGACGCGGGTGCAAACACCACGCTTCTGAGGCGACTGCTGCAGCGCCGGCACCTTCTTGCGCGACTTCTGCACTTCCCGCGGTTGAGCGATCAGCTGGTTGATCGTCGGCATCCTGGCCTTACCCTTTGTTATCGCGGCCCCTTGCGGATCCGCTGTCTTGCCGCAGCCCGTTGCCGGGACCGCAAATTCTGTTCGGGCCACCCACCCGACGAGGCCGCCTCAGGCGGAACAATCCGCACAAAGCGAAATTGCGCCAACCGCTCCATCAACGAGCGGAAAGCGTTACGACGCCACAGAGGACCGCAGTTTTCGGGCCAACCAGCGTAAAGCTGCGGCCCGCGCACCGAGGTCATGCATCCGAATTCGATCTCAAGAGAACATGCTCAAGAGAACTAGAATCGCACTGGCATTGCCTAGCTATGATCGACAGCGTCTGAGCGGCATTCGTCGAGGTTGGTGCCTGCCGGACGATCCTAAAAGGATCAGGCAGGTGGTCCGTACCGACGTTGGCGATGCTCACCGCCTGTCGTTAAGTGAGGCGCTTTCTATAAGTGAGAATCGGTCAAGTCAAGGTGAAACGACAGTCACAAAGCGCTTCTCGCGCCTGTCGAAATCGAGGTTTACCGCACTCACCGCCCTACGCCCATATGGGAACGCTGCGCCTGTTCCGCCACCCCAATGCCACATTATACCCGGGTGTAATATACTTTTATAACCCTTGCTAAGGCTTTTTTTCCTGTTGATGCGTCAATCTGCCGCCTTAGGCGGAGATTTGCGCCATGCGGTACACCGACATTGCCATCATCGGCGGGGGATTATCCGGCTCGACCGCCGCCGCGATGCTCGGCCGCGCCGGCATTTCCGTGGTGCTGATCGATCCGCATGAGACCTATCCGGCGGACTTTCGCGTCGAAAAACTCAGCGGCGAGGTGCAGGTCGAGCGATTCCTGAAGACCGGAATCGCAGAATCGGTGCTGCGGCGCGCGACCTATTCGGGCGAGAACTGGATCGCGAGATTCGGCCGGCTGCTCGACAAGGCGCCGAGCCGGCAGTTCAACATCCTCTACGATTCCCTGGTCAACGCCATCCGCGACGAGATTCCCGCGAGCGTCTGGCGCATTTGCGCCAAGGCAATCGCGGTCGAGACCAGCGCTGAGCGGCAGAGGATCACGCTCTCAAATGACGAGACCATCTCGGCCCGGCTGGTCGTGCTCGCCAACGGCCTCAATGTTGGCCTGCGCCACCAGCTCGGCATCGCGCGGAAAATCGTCAGCGCCTGCCATTCGATCTCGATCGGATTCGACGTGGTCCCGGCCGGCCGGAATGCGTTCGACTTCCCGGCCCTCACCTACTTTTCGGAGCGGCCCAGCGACCGCATCCCCTACATCACGCTGTTTCCGGTCGGCACGCGGATGCGCGCCAATTTGTTCGTCTATCGCGGCTTCGACGATCCCTGGCTGCGCGAGCTGCGCCGCGTCCCGGCCGAGACGCTGCATGCCGCCCTGCCCCGGCTCGAGCGCATCACCGGCCCGTTCGACATTCCCGGCGAGCTGAAGATCCGCCCGGTCGATCTCTATGTGAACGATGCCAGCGGCCAGCCCGGCCTCGTGCTGGTGGGCGATGCCTTCTCGACCTCCTGCCCGGTCGCCGGGACCGGCTGCGACAAGGTCTTCACCGACGTCGAACGGCTCTGCAACGTCTACATCCCGCGATGGCTGGCCTCCGACGGGATGGATGCTGCCAAGGTCGCCACGTTCTACGCCGATCCGGTCAAGCGGGCTTGCGACGAATGGTCGGCGGCGAAGGCGTTCGACTTCCGCTCAGTCTCGACTGCGACAAGCCCCTATTGGACGGCACAGCGCTGGGCACGCTTCATTGCCTGGTCGGTTCAAGGGCTCCTGCGGCCGCTCGGAGGCGCCTTCGATCTGGAGCCGAACTTCCTCGGTCACTCCTCCTCGTCGTCCTCGTCCTCATCATCCTCGAGGTCGTCTTCATCCTCGTCGTCGTCGCTGTCGTCGTCGGCGTGAGCCGCTGCGCCGTGCGGCTGGTGGATCTGGTCGTTCCACAGCTGGCGATAGGTGCCGTTCTTGGCGAGCAGCTCGGCGTGCGAGCCGCGCTCGATCGCCCTGCCCCCTGAAATCACGATGATCTCGTCCATCTCGACCACCGAGGTCAGGCGGTGGGTCGACCAGATCATGGTGCGGCCTTTGGCAACCTTGAGCAGCGTGCGGTTGATCGCGGCTTCCGTGGTCTGGTCGAGCGCCGAGGTGGCCTCGTCCAGCAGCAGCACGGACGGATTGCGGATGATCGCGCGCGCGATCGCGATGCGCTGGCGCTGGCCGCCCGAGAGCGTATCGCCGCGCTCGCCGACCGGCGTGTCGTAGCGCTGCGGCAGGCTCATGATGTAGCGGTGGATCTCGGCCTTCTTGGCCGCCTCTTCCACCTCCGCGTCGGTCGCGCCCTCCTTGCCGAGCCGGATGTTCTCGCGGATCGACATGTTGAACAACATGTTCTCCTGGAACACCACGGCCATGCTCCGGCGCAACGAATCCAGGGTGACCTTGCGGACATCGACGCCGTCGATGGTGACACGCCCCTCGTCCGGCACGTACAGCCGCAGGATCAGGTTGAGCAGCGTGCTCTTGCCCGAGCCCGAGGGGCCGACGATGGCGATGCTCTTGCCGACGTTCAGCTTGAGGCTGAGATTGTCCAGCACCGGCGTCTGGCTGCCCTCGTACTGGAAGGTGACGCGGTCGAAGGTGATGTCGTGGGTGATGCGCGGCAGGTCGGGTGCGCCGGGCCGATCGGCGCCGCGGGTCGGCTCGTCGAGCAGCTCCTGGATGTGCCGGATCGCGGCAGCCGAGGAGATCGACACCGGGATGAAATGCATCACGTGGGCGATGTTGTAGGAGACCTCCCAGAACGCGCTCTCGAAGGTGACGAAGGTGCCGATGGTGATCTGGCCCTTGGTCGCCAGATAGGCACCGATCGCGAGCACCACGAGGTGCAGCATCAAGACCGAGATGGTGACCGTCCGCTCCACCATGGTCGACAGGAACGCGGCCGAGGCGATCCTGTTACGGGTCTCGTCGTTGCGGAAGCTGAAGAAGCCGAACATCTTGCGCTGCAGGCTGAACGCCTTGATCACGGCCTGCGCGCCGATGTTCTCCTGCACCATGCCGAGCAGCGCGGCTTCGTTCTGCTTCTGCTCGTAATTGGCCTGCACCGCCTTCGGAGTGAGGATGCGCGGGCCGATCAGCGTGATCGGAAACACCAGCAGCGCGACCGCCGCGAGCTGCCAGTTCAGGAACACCATCAGGATGATGCCGGCGATCAATTCCAGGAACGGCAGCGCCGCGCTGTTGGCGAAGGTTTTGACCGAGCCTTCGAAGGCCGAGAGGTCGACCGAGAAGCGCGACAGGATCTCGCCGCGCTTGGTGCGGCCGAAATAGGCTGCCGGCAGGTCCTGGACGTGCTCGAACAGGCGCTTGCGCACGTCGGAGATGATGCAGGCCGCCAGCCGCGCGTCCCAGCGCTCGTACCAGACCGCGACGATCGAGGTGAAGATGCCGGCGGCCGCAAGCACGCCGAGGATCTTGTACAGCGCCTGGAAATCCTCCTCGCCGAGCGCGTCGTCGATCAGGTACTTCAGGCTGAGCGGCATGATGACGTTGAACAGCGTCTCGACGACGACGCCGAACGCCACGAATGACAGCATCCGCTTGTAGTTGGTCAGATAGGGCTTGACGAAACCCAGGATGGTCGCGAGCGCGCCGGCGGCCTCGCGCGCGGTAAAGACGACGAGGTCCTCGTCCTCATCATCGTCGTCGAGCTCCAGCTCGTCATCCTCCTCGCCTTCGTCGTCCGCGTCGTCTTCGAGATCGGGCTTGGCGGCGGAGGCGAGCTTGTCGTCGAGCTCGGCCGCCTCTTCGGCGGCGAGCTTCTGTTTGTCGGGCGAAAGAGGCTTGGACGCCATGAAACCAACCGATGCTGACGGCCGGCATGACCGCAGAGAAAGCATGAAATAGCGGAGCGCCGCTATCGCACCGATTCTATGCGATCACGATGAATTCGGCAAAGCAATTGGCGAATTCACCCGATCTTAAGGGCTAGTCGTCGTCCTCGTCCTCGACCTTGTCGAAGAACGAATAACGCAAAGAGTCCGCGTCGGCATACCACTGGCCCGGGCCCTTGCCCGCGGCAAGCGTCGCCTCCCAGAGCGCATCGGTGCAGTCCTTGCGGTGCATCGACAGATCGAAGCCGTTGCCGAAGAACAGCTCGGACCATTCCCACCAGGTGCCGAGCTTCTTGACCCCGCGCAGCAGGTCGTAACGGTCGATCAGAGCCGGCGCCATGTCGGAGGTGACCGAGCCGAACACGAGGCCGGTCTTGACCACGCGGTTGAGCTCGCGGATCGCGCGGACCACCTGCTTCGGAGCAACGTGGCAGAGGCTGGTCTCGAACACGAAATCGAAGCTGCCGTCCTTGAACGGCATGTCGGTGATCGACCCGAGCTTGTTGTATTTCTTCAGCGCCTTCGGCGTTTTGGCATGGATGGCACGGTTGCTCTCGATGCCCCAGGCATCAATGCCGCGCTCGCGCAGCGCGCCGACCAGTTCCCCACTCGCCGCGCCCGCAACAAGAAGCTTGGAGCCCTTGGCCTTGCCCCAGACGATGCCGATCAGCTTTGTCAGGTAGTCGGGATCGGTGAAGTGCTGCCACGCCTCGCCGTAGGGACCGAGACCGCGATAGTTCTCGAAATAGTCGCGGTCGATCTTGTCGGAGAGTGGCTGGTCCTCCTGCGCGCGTTCGCGGCGCAGGCGCATCATCTCGGTCAGGATGATGTCGGTAGCCGCATCCGAGGAGTCGAGCAGGCCGTTCAGGGTCGAGTCGAACAGATAGTCGCCGACCACGACGATGCCGGGATGTTCCTTCGGCTCGGGCCGGTGATTGGTCATGACGTCGCGCACGGGCAGACCACCCGGCAGCGCATTCACCGACGACAGCCAGCGATGGATCTTGCCTTCCATGACATGCGCGCGCGCATCGCCGAGCGAAGCCGGCAGCGATTTCAGCGCGGCATCGATCAGCTCCTGATCGGACAGATTGGCGAAGGCCAGCGCGTCGGAACCGGGGATCAGCCAGTTCAGCACGCCATGCTTGCCGACGTCGTGACGCGCGCCCTCATTGTAGACGCAGCAGCCGCCGAAGGCTTCCGACATGAACCAGGCGCCCGGAATCTTCTCGCCCCAGAACGGCTCGTCGAACAGGATCGAGACCCGCAGATAGTGCGCCGGACGGTCGAAATAGGAGACGTGCTTGACCATCGACTTGCGCAGCTGCTCGCCTTCCCACCCCATGGTGGCGAGCCAGGAATGCGGCAGGCAGACCAGCACGAGGTCGAAGTCGCGCGTCTCCGGGCCCTTGCCGTTCATCATCTTGAGCTGGTAGCGGCCGGTCGGCGCCTTGCCGACGGTCAGCACGCGGTGATTGAGCTCGATGTCGGCATTGACCTCCGACTGCAGGCACTCGATCAGCTGCTCGTTGCCGTTCTGGATGGAATAGAGGCCGATATAGCCGTCGACGTCCATCAAGTAGTTCTTGAGCGCGTTGAGGCCGTTGGTGTTGTGGCTTTCGGTCGCGATGTCCGAGCGCGCCATCACCTTGAAGAAGCGCTTTGCGGTCTCGTCCTCGACCTCCTCGTCGAGCACCTGCTCGGCGGTCTTGTAGGCCCAGGGATTCTCGTTGTCGTGCGCCCCGACGCCTTCGTAATATTCGATCGGCGACATCATCTCGGTGCAGCGCTGGCGGAACGCCTCGATCGCGGCCGCGGTCTTGGCGCCGTATTTGCGGCGCATGCCGGGCACGTCGTTGAGCAGCTCGCCGCCGAACTGCACCTGCTCGGCGTCCATCGGAATCGTTTGCAGGCCGAAATGCTGGATCAGCTCGCGCAGTGGATCCGGACCGGTCATCGAGTAGTCGTAGATCTCGGCAACGCCGGCCTCGTACATCGCGGGCGCAGAATCGAATTTGCGTGTGACAATCTTGCCGCCGAGCCGGTCGGACGCTTCGTATATGGTGACGCGGCAGAGGTCGCCGAGCTTACGCTTCAGATACCAGGCGCTCATCAGCCCGCCGGGGCCGCCGCCTACGATTGCGAGATCAAGCATATCCGTTCCGTGGTCTCCGGCCCTGCCCCCGTCACGGGATCCACCGGTC
Source organism: Bradyrhizobium huanghuaihaiense (assembly GCF_007830635.1). Lineage (GTDB taxonomy): Bacteria > Pseudomonadota > Alphaproteobacteria > Rhizobiales > Xanthobacteraceae > Bradyrhizobium > Bradyrhizobium huanghuaihaiense. The sequence continues at coordinate 194,777 of NZ_VLLA01000003.1, forward strand.
TAAGCTCCCCTAGCAGAAGCGCTTTTGCGTCTGAAGGAAAGATGAACAAAGGTTGATCCTGCACCGCAGCAAGCAAACAAAGCAGCAAAAAGGCCGGCTTGCGCCGGCCTTTTCATTGTCCTCGGTATTCCTACGGATGAACGATCATTCCGCGGGCGGCAGCGCAGGAAGCTCTGCTTCCGGTGCCGGCGGCACGACGGACGCCTGCTTCTCGCGCTCGTCCAGGATCAGCTTGTCGCGCTTCATCGCGACTTCGCGGATCTTGGCCATGGAGGCGCCGGTGCCTGCCGGGATCAGCCGGCCGACGATGACGTTCTCCTTGAGACCCTCCAGCGGATCGATCTTGCCGTTGACCGCCGCCTCGGTGAGGACGCGGGTGGTCTCCTGGAACGAGGCCGCCGAGAAGAACGAGCGGGTCTGCAGGCTCGCCTTGGTGATGCCGAGCAGAACCGGCGTTCCCGTGGCGGGCTTCTTGCCCTCTTCCTTGGCCTTCTCGTTCAGCGCGTCGAACTCGATCTTGTCGACCTGCTCGCCGGAGATCATGTCCGTGTCGCCCTGGTCGGTGACTTCCACCTTCTGGAGCATCTGACGGACAATCACCTCGATGTGCTTGTCGTTGATGAGCACGCCCTGGAGCCGGTAGACCTCCTGGATTTCGTTGACCAGGTAGGCCGCGAGCTCCTCGATGCCCTTGACCGCAAGGATGTCGTGCGGCGCCGGGTTGCCTTCGACGATGAAGTCGCCCTTTTCGACGACGTCGCCGTCCTGAAGGTGGATGTGCTTGCCCTTCGGGATCAGGTACTCGCGCGGCTCCTCGGTCTTGTCCATCGGCTCGATCGAGATGCGGCGCTTGTTCTTGTAGTCGCGTCCGAACCGGATGGTGCCCGCGATTTCGGCGATGATCGCCGCATCCTTCGGACGCCGGGCCTCGAACAGTTCCGCCACCCGCGGCAGACCGCCGGTGATGTCACGCGTCTTGGCGCTTTCGGTCGAGACACGGGCGAGGATGTCGCCCGGGTTGACCTTGGCTCCGACGTCGACCGAGAGAATGGCGTCGACCGACAGCATGTAGCGGGCATCGCCGCCACGGGCGAGCTTGAGCACCTTGCCGTCCTTGCCCTTGACCACGATGGCCGGACGCAGGTCCGAACCGCCGCGGGTCGAGCGCCAGTCGATGACCACGCGCTTGGCGATACCGGTGGCCTCGTCGAGCGTTTCCGAGATCGACTGCCCCTCGACCAGATCCTCGAAGCCGATGGTACCTTCGACTTCAGTGAGGAGCGGACGAGTGTAGGGATCCCACTCGACGATGCGCTGGCCGCGCTTGACCATGTCGCCTTCGTCGACGTGCAGGCGCGAGCCGTACTGGACGCGGTGCGTCGCACGCTCGGTGCCGTCGGCATCGACGATCGCCACCACCATGTTGCGCACCATCGCGATCAAGTGACCTTCGCTGTTGCGGGCGATGGCCTTGTTCCGGATCACGATCTTGCCGTCGAAGTTGGCTTCGACGAACGACTGCTCGTTGAGCTGCGCCGCACCACCGATGTGGAAGGTACGCATGGTGAGCTGGGTGCCCGGCTCACCGATCGACTGCGCCGCGATGACGCCGACGGCTTCACCGTGGTTGACCGGCGTGCCGCGGGCGAGGTCGCGGCCGTAGCACTTGCCGCAGATGCCGTTGACGAGTTCGCAGGTCAGCGCCGAGCGGATCTTCACCTCCTGCACACCACCCTGCTGGATGGCGTCCAGATGGCTTTCTTCCATCAGCGTGTCGCGCTTGATGATCACCTTGCCGGAGCTGTCACGGATGTCTTCGCAGGCCGTGCGTCCAAGGATGCGCGAGCCGAGCGAAGCGACCACGGTGCCGGCATCGACGATGGCGCGCATCTTGATGCCGAGCTTGGTGCCGCAGTCGGACTGCGTGATGATGCAGTCCTGCGCGACGTCGACCAGACGACGGGTCAGGTAGCCCGAGTTCGCGGTCTTCAACGCGGTGTCCGCGAGGCCCTTACGGGCGCCGTGGGTCGAGTTGAAGTACTCGAGAACCGAGAGGCCTTCCTTGAAGTTCGAGATGATCGGCGTCTCGATGATCTCACCCGACGGCTTGGCCATCAGGCCGCGCATGCCGGCGAGCTGGCGCATCTGGGCCGGCGAACCGCGGGCACCGGAGTGAGCCATCATGTAGATCGAGTTGATGTCGGCATCGGCCCCGCTCGCCGTCTTCTTGGTCGAGGAGATCTCCTTCATCATCGCCTTGGCGATTTCTTCCGTGGCCTTCGACCAGGCGTCTACGACCTTGTTGTACTTCTCGCCATGGGTGATCAGACCGTCGTTGTACTGCTGCTCGAAATCCTTCGCCAGCGTACGGGTGGTGTCGACGATCTTCCACTTGCCATGCGGCACGACCATGTCGTCCTTGCCGAACGAGATGCCGGCCTTGAACGCGTTGTAGAAGCCGAGCGCCATGATGCGGTCGCAGAAGATCACCGTCTCCTTCTGACCGCAGTGACGGTAGACCTGGTCGATGACGCCCGAGATCTCGCGCTTGGTCATCAGCTTGTTGATGATCTCGTACGAAATCCGCGGATTCTTCGGCAGCAGATTGCCGAGCATGACGCGGCCGGCGGTGGTCTCGATCCAGCGCGTCGAGACCTTGCCGGTCTCATCCATGCCCTGCCACCGGTACTTGATCTTGGTGTGGAGGTGGATGACCTTCGCGTGCAGCGCGTGCTCGAGCTCGGCCATGTCGCCGAAGATCTTGCCCTCGCCGGGCAGACCTTCGCGCATGATCGAGACGTAGTAGAGACCGAGCACGATGTCCTGCGACGGCACGATGATCGGCTGGCCGTTCGCCGGATGCAGGATGTTGTTGGTCGACATCATCAGGACGCGCGCTTCCAGCTGCGCTTCGAGCGACAGCGGAACGTGCACGGCCATCTGGTCGCCGTCGAAGTCGGCGTTGAACGCGGAGCAGACCAGCGGGTGAAGCTGGATCGCTTTGCCCTCGATCAGCACGGGCTCGAACGCCTGAATGCCGAGACGATGCAGCGTCGGCGCGCGGTTGAGCAGCACCGGATGCTCGCGGATGACCTCGTCCAGGATGTCCCAGACCTCGGGCCGCTCCTTCTCGACCAGCTTCTTCGCCTGCTTCACCGTGGTGGACAGGCCCTTGGCGTCAAGCCGCGAATAGATGAACGGCTTGAAAAGCTCGAGCGCCATCTTCTTCGGCAGGCCGCACTGATGCAGGCGCAGCTCGGGACCGACCACGATCACCGAACGGCCCGAATAGTCGACGCGCTTGCCGAGCAGGTTCTGACGGAAGCGGCCCTGCTTGCCCTTGAGCATGTCGGCGAGCGACTTCAGCGGACGCTTGTTGGCGCCGGTGATGACGCGGCCGCGGCGGCCGTTGTCGAACAGAGCGTCGACCGCTTCCTGAAGCATGCGCTTCTCGTTGCGGATGATGATGTCCGGCGCGCGCAGCTCCATCAGCCGCTTCAAGCGGTTGTTGCGGTTGATGACGCGGCGGTAGAGGTCGTTGAGGTCGGAGGTCGCGAAGCGGCCGCCGTCGAGCGGCACCAGCGGACGCAGGTCCGGCGGGATCACCGGGACCACGGTCATGATCATCCATTCCGGCTTGTTGCCGGAGTGGCGGAACGCTTCCACGATCTTCAGGCGCTTGGCGAGCTTCTTGTGCTTGATGTCGGAGTCGGTCTCCTGCATCTCCGCGCGCAAGGACAATTCGAGCTTCTCGAGGTCCATGCCCTTGAGCAGCTCGCGGATCGCTTCGGCGCCGATCATGGCGGTGAAGCTGTCCTGGCCATACTCGTCCTGCGCCTTCAGATACTCGTCTTCAGACAGCAGCTGACGGTCCTTGAGCGCGGTGAGGCCCGGCTCGAGAACGACGTAGTATTCGAAGTAGAGGATCCGCTCGAGATCCTTCAGCGTCATGTCCAGCAGAAGCCCGATGCGCGAGGGCAGCGACTTCAGGAACCAGATGTGCGCGACGGGGGCGGCGAGCTCGATGTGGCCCATGCGCTCGCGCCGGACGCGCGACAGCGTGACCTCGACCGAGCACTTCTCGCAGATGATGCCCTTGTACTTCATGCGCTTGTACTTGCCGCACAAGCACTCATAGTCCTTGATCGGCCCGAAGATGCGGGCGCAGAACAGGCCGTCGCGCTCGGGCTTGAAGGTACGGTAGTTGATGGTCTCCGGCTTCTTGATCTCGCCGTAGGACCAGGACAGAATCTTCTCTGGAGACGCGATCGAGATCCGGATCTGGTCGAAGACCTGAGCCGGCGTCGTCGGGTTGAAGAGATTCATAATTTCTTGGTTCATCGTCTTCTCCTCGCGTGCCGGTCGCCTCCGGCCGCAAATTCGAAAATCACTCGAGCACGGCGCCCTGCCCTCAAGGCCTCGGGAGGGGCGCCAATGCCCGGCCGCGAAGGCCGGGCATGAAAGGTCGAATTACTCGGCCGCTTCCGACGTCGGCGCCGGTCCCATCTTGGAGTTGTGCAGGTCGACGTTGAGGCCGAGCGAGCGCATTTCCTTGACCAGCACGTTGAACGATTCCGGAATACCGGCCTCGAACGTGTCGTCGCCGCGCACGATCGCCTCGTACACCTTGGTGCGGCCGGCGACGTCGTCCGACTTCACCGTCAGCATTTCCTGGAGCGTGTACGCCGCGCCGTAAGCCTCGAGCGCCCACACCTCCATTTCGCCGAAGCGCTGGCCGCCGAACTGCGCCTTGCCGCCCAGCGGCTGCTGGGTGACGAGCGAGTACGGACCGATCGAACGCGCATGGATCTTGTCGTCGACGAGATGGTGCAGCTTGAGCATGTAGATGTAGCCCACCGTCACCTTGCGATCGAACGGATCGCCGGTGCGGCCGTCATAGACGGTCGACTGACCCGAAGCGTCGAGACCGGCAAGCTTCAGCATCTCCTCGATGTCGGCTTCCTTGGCGCCGTCGAACACCGGCGTCGCGATCGGAACACCGCGGCTGAGGTTATGGCCGAGCTCAAGCAGCTCGTTGTCGTTGAGCGACTTGATGGTCTCGTCCTCGCCGTAGACCTTCTTCAAGGTTTCCTTCAGCGGCTTGATGTCCTGCTTCGACAGGTAGGCATCGACCGTCTGGCCGATACGCTTGCCGAGGCCGGCGCAGGCCCAGCCGAGATGGGTCTCGAGGATCTGTCCGACGTTCATGCGCGAGGGCACGCCCAGCGGGTTGAGCACGATGTCGGCGTGCGTACCGTCTTCGAGGAACGGCATGTCCTCGATCGGCACGATCTTCGACACCACGCCCTTGTTGCCGTGGCGGCCGGCCATCTTGTCGCCGGGCTGGATCTTGCGCTTCACCGCGACGAAGACCTTGACCATCTTCATCACGCCGGGCGGCAATTCGTCGCCGCGCTGGAGCTTCTCGACCTTGTCGAGGAAGCGCTGCTCGAGCCCCTTCTTCGACTCGTCGTACTGCTTCCGCATGGCCTCGATCTCGGCCATCAGCTTGTCGTTCGGCGAGGCGAACAGCCACCACTGCGACTTCGGATACTCCTCGAGCACCGCACGGGTGATCTTGGTGTCCTTCTTGAAGCCCTTGGGACCCGCAATGCCCTGCCGCCCTTCGAGCAGCTCGGCAAGACGGTTGTAGACGTTGCGATCCAGGATCGCCTGCTCGTCGTCGCGGTCCTTGGCCAGACGCTCGATCTCTTCCCGCTCGATCGCCAGCGCACGCTCGTCCTTGTCGACGCCGTGACGGTTGAACACGCGAACTTCCACGATCGTGCCCTGCACGCCCGGAGGAACGCGCAGCGAGGTGTCGCGAACGTCGGAAGCCTTCTCACCGAAGATGGCGCGCAGCAGCTTCTCTTCCGGCGTCATCGGGCTTTCGCCCTTCGGCGTGATCTTGCCGACCAGGATGTCGCCGGCGCGCACTTCCGCACCGATGTAGACGATACCGGCTTCGTCGAGGTTCTTCAGCGCTTCTTCCGAGACGTTCGGAATGTCGCGGGTGATTTCCTCGGGCCCGAGCTTGGTGTCGCGGGCCATCACCTCGAACTCCTCGATGTGGATCGAGGTGAAGACGTCTTCCTTCACGATCCGCTCGGAGAGCAGGATCGAGTCTTCGAAGTTGTAGCCGTTCCACGGCATGAACGCGACGAGCACGTTGCGGCCGAGCGCGAGCTCGCCGAGATCGGTCGACGGACCGTCGGCGATGATGTCGCCCTTCTTGACGATGTCACCGACCTTCACCAGCGGACGCTGGTTGATGCAGGTCGACTGGTTCGAGCGCTGGTACTTCATCAGACGGTAGATATCGACGCCCGACTTGGTCGGATCGAGATCTTCCGTGGCGCGGATGACGACGCGGGTCGCGTCGATCTGGTCGATCACGCCCGACCGGCGCGCCGCGATCGCGGCACCCGAGTCACGGGCAACGACGCCCTCCATGCCGGTGCCGACGAAAGGCGCCTCGGCGCGAACCAGCGGCACCGCCTGGCGCTGCATGTTCGAGCCCATCAGCGCGCGGTTGGCGTCGTCGTTCTCGAGGAACGGGATCAGCGCCGCGGCGACCGAAACGAGCTGCTTCGGCGACACGTCCATGTAGTCGACCTTGTCCGGCGTCACCGGCAAGACTTCGCCGGCGTGGCGGCAGACCACGAGGTCCTCGGTGAAGCGGCCCTTCGGGTCGAGCGGCACGTTGGCCTGCGCGACCGTGTAGCGGCCCTCCTCCATCGCCGAGAGGTACACGACCTCGTCGGTGACGCGGCCGTCCTTGACCTTGCGATACGGCGTCTCGACGAAGCCGTACTTGTTCACGCGCGCGAAAGTCGCGAGCGAGTTGATCAGACCGATGTTCGGACCTTCCGGCGTCTCGATCGGGCAGATGCGGCCGTAATGCGTCGGATGCACGTCGCGCACCTCGAAGCCGGCGCGCTCGCGGGTCAGACCACCCGGTCCAAGTGCCGAGAGGCGGCGCTTGTGGGTGATCTCCGACAGCGGGTTGGTCTGGTCCATGAACTGCGAGAGCTGCGAGGAGCCGAAGAACTCGCGCACGGCGGCAGCCGCGGGCTTCGCGTTGATCAGGTCCTGCGGCATGACCGTGTCGATGTCGACCGAGGACATGCGCTCCTTGATCGCGCGCTCCATGCGCAGGAGGCCGATGCGGTACTGGTTCTCCATGAGCTCGCCGACCGAGCGCACACGGCGGTTGCCGAGATGGTCGATGTCGTCGATCTCGCCCTTGCCGTCGCGCAGGTCCACCAGCGTCTTGATGACGGAGAGGATGTCTTCCTTGCGCAGCGTACGCTGGGTGTCGGGCGCATCGAGGTCGAGGCGCATGTTCATCTTGACGCGGCCGACCGCGGAGAGGTCGTAACGCTCGGCGTCGAAGAACAGCGACTGGAACATGGCCTGCGCCGAATCCAGCGTCGGCGGCTCGCCCGGACGCATCACGCGGTAGATGTCGAACAGCGCGTCTTCACGCGTCATGTTCTTGTCGGCCGAGAGCGTGTTGCGGATGTAGGGGCCGACATTGACGTGGTCGATGTCGAGCAGCGGCAGCTCCTTGTAGCCGTGCTCGTTGAGCGCCTTCATGTTCTTGTCGGTGATCTCCTCACCGGCCTCGGCGTGGATCTCGCCGGTCTTCGGGTTGACGAGGTCCTCGGCGAGGTAGTTGCCGACGAGCTCCTCATCCGACAGACGCAGCGCCTTCAGCCCCTTCTCCTGGAGCTGGCGGGCGGCACGGACGGTAAGCTTCTTGCCGGCCTCGAGCACGACCTTGCCGGTGTCGGCGTCGATCAGGTCGTTGACGGTCGAGTAACCGCGGAAACGGTTGGCGTCGAACGGAACGCGCCAGCCTTCCTTGGTCCGCTTGTAGAGGATCTTCTTGTAGAACGTGGACAGGATCGCTTCGCCGTCGAGGCCGAGGGCGAACATCAGCGACGTCACCGGAATCTTGCGGCGACGGTCGATACGCGCATAGACGATGTCCTTGGCATCGAACTCGATGTCGAGCCAGGAGCCGCGATACGGGATGACGCGGGCGGCGAACAGCAGCTTGCCCGAGGAGTGGGTCTTGCCCTTGTCGTGGTCGAAGAACACGCCGGGCGAACGGTGCATCTGCGAGACGATGACGCGCTCGGTGCCGTTGACGATGAAGGTGCCGTTCATCGTCATGAGCGGGATGTCGCCCATGTAGACGTCCTGCTCCTTGATGTCCTTCACCGACTTCGCGCCAGTTTCCTCGTCGATATCGAACACGATGAGGCGCAGCGTCACCTTGAGGGGCGCCGCGAAGGTCATGCCACGCTGGCGGCACTCGTCGACGTCGTACTTCGGCTGCTCGAACTCGTAGCGGACGAATTCCAGCATCGAGGTGCCCGAGAAGTCCGAGATCGGGAACACCGAGCGGAACACCGCCTGCAGACCCTCGTCGAGACGACCGCCCTGGGGCTCGTCGACCATCAGGAACTGGTCATAGGACGCCTTCTGAACCTCGATGAGGTTCGGCATCTCGGCGACTTCCTTGATGTGTCCGAAGAACTTGCGAACGCGTTTGCGACCGGTGAATGTCTGCTGCGCCATCGTGGCCTCTCATTTCGTCGCCCGCTGTGGGCGCGCCGTCCGGAACGCGGCTGCCACCGCTCCCCGGGTTGAATTTTTCGAACCCGTTTTTGGGGCCGGAAACTCAGGTTCAGGCGGGAATGTCCTGAATCTGTTCTTCAGACCTTCAAAACGCAAAACGACGCGCGGGGCGCTGGTGTGCGCGCCCGCCCGTCACAACGATCGTCTTCACGGACTGCAAAAGCCCGAAATAGCCTGCTCTCCCAACGGCTTCCAGGGAAATCCGGCCTCCCTGCCCACCGCGCTTTCGTGCTGCCGACCCGATATGGGGCGACAATAGTGCAGATTCGAGGGACAAACCCTCAAATCCCCACACTTTTTCGTGTTCGGCCCGCGTCGGATCGTTCCGTCGCACGCCTTTTGCATCCGGTCCACCCTCTCGAGGGGACCAGGATCCCGGGCTGAGCCGACGCTCGCCCGGGATCCCGCCAGTAAGCAGTGCTTACTTGAGCTCGACCTTGGCGCCAGCCTTCTCGATCTGGGCCTTGATCTTCTCGGCTTCTTCCTTGTTCACACCTTCCTTCAGCGGCTTCGGAGCACCCTCAACGAGGTCCTTTGCTTCCTTGAGGCCGAGGCCGGTGATGGCGCGGACTTCCTTGATGACCTCGATCTTCTTCTCGCCGGCGGAGGCGAGAACGACCGTGAACTCGGTCTTCTCTTCAGCCGGAGCGGCGGCAGCGCCACCACCAGCCGGGCCGGCCACGGCGACAGCCGCGGCAGCCGAAACGCCCCACTTCTCTTCGAGGAGCTTCGCGAGTTCAGCGGCTTCGAGCACGGTGAGGCTCGAGAGGTCGTCAACGATCTTCTGCAAGTCAGCCATTGTTCAGTTTCCTTAGGTGTAAGTCTGGTTCGGGTTTGAGTTTTGCGAAGGGCGTCAGGCCGCTTCGCCCTTTGAGGCATGAGCCTGGATGACGCGCGCGAGCTTGCCCGCGGGCGCGTTGGCGAGCTGAGCGATCTTGGTCGCCGGGGCCACAAGCAGGCCGACGATCTTGCCGCGCAGTTCGTCAAGCGACGGCAGCGAGGCAAGCGCCTTCACGCCGTCGACATTCAGGACGGTCTTCCCCATCGAGCCGCCAACGATGACGAACTTTTCGTTCGCCTTGGCGAATTCGACGGCGACCTTTGGCGCCGCTACCGGATCGTTCGAAGTGGCGATCACGGTCGGTCCCTTCAGCATGGGGCCGATGGCAACGACGTCAGTGCCTTCAAGAGCAATTTTGGCGAGACGGTTCTTCGAGACCTTCACCGATGCACCCGCCTGCTTCATCTGCTGGCGCAGCTTCTGCATCTGGGCGACGGTGAGGCCGGAATATTGAGCAACGATCGCGACGCTCGTGGCCTTGAAGACCCCATTGAGCTGTTCGACCGCGTCCTTTTTTGCCGCTCGTTCCACAGCAAGCTCTTTCCGGTTGGCAGTCTTCGCGAAAAGCGGGACCGCCGGGTTGCACCCATCGTCCCGCCCAAACCTGAACCTCCGGGTCAAAAACCCTTCGGACACGCCGGGCAAGACGACAATTCAAAGCCTGCCCTCCGGGAGCCCCTGAAAGGCCCACGGCGTGTCGAGGTCCGAACCAGACCCGTTTCGCGAAGCCAGCCCTTAAAGCTGGATGCGAAGTGAAATCCGGTCTTCACCCGTCTATGCAGGCCATGCGATTAAGCCGTTGAGAAATCGAAATTTCCCGCGAGCGCCTGCAGTCTTGGACAGGACAAGGTCAGCCGGCGAACCGTCCGACCTCTGCCCGCATCCCAGCCAACCGACGGATTTTCCTTCCTTTTCGGGCAAATCCTTGCGGACGTCCTGAAAAGGAATGATCTCCTGTCGCGTCGGGTTTTCGGAATGCGTGCACGAACGCGCCAGCCGAGGCCGGCACGTCCGGAGGCGGTTCTTTAACCGCTCCGGGCCTGCTTGCCAAGAGCAAAATTCACACCAGTTCCAATCTGTTGCCGACCGGGCTTGAGATGGCCAAACAAGGACCGATTCAGACCGATTTGACCGCGTAAGGGAGCGGCTTGCCTTCGAAGAACGCGGTCAGGTTCGCCAGCACGCAATTCTGCATGGCGACGTGCGAGTCCAGGGTGTGGCCACCGATATGCGGGGCGAACACGACGTTCGGGAGCGCGGTCAGCGCGTCGGGCGCGTGCGGCTCCTTCTCGAAGACGTCAAGGCCGGCGCCGGCGATGGTCTTGTCGGTGAGCGCCGCGACCAGGGCCCTCTCGTCGATGACAGAGCCGCGGGAGATGTTGACGACATAGCCGTCTGCCCCAAGTCGCCCAAGGATGTCGGCATTGACGACATGTTGGGTCTCGCCCCCTGCCCGCACCGCGATCATCAGCACGCTGCACCAGTCGGCCAACGCCTCCAGCGACGGAAAATATTGATACGGCAGATCGTATTTGGTGCGGCTGAAGTAGCCGACCTCGCTTTCGAAAGCGGCGCAGCGCGCCGCGATCTTGCGGCCGATCTCGCCCATGCCATAGACGCCGATGCGGCGGCCGGGCATGCCGGCTTGCGGGCGCATCATCGGCGATTGCTTCGAGGCCGCCCAATCGCCGCTGCGGACATACTGGTCGGCGACCAGGATCCGCCGCGTCGTCGCCAGCATCAGGGTCATCGCGATATCAGCCACGGAAGCCGCGTTGGCACCCGGGCTGTGGCCGACCGCGATGTTGCGCGCGGCCGCCGCTTTCAAATCCACACCGTCATAGCCGGTGCCGTAGCAGACGATGGCGCCGAGCTTTGGAAACAGGTCCATCGCCTCCGCGCCCAGCGGCGAGCCGCCCGCGGTCAGCATCGCACGGATTCCGCTGAGCTCGTCCGCCGAAAACACCTCGCGCGGGGGCTTGCCGCCGGTGTCGAGCAGCTCGAACCGCGAGTAGATCAGGACCTTGTCAGCCATTGTTCTTGTTTCCGGTCAACGCCGCCACAAACGACGAGGGGCGGAATCGGTCGCCCGATTCCGCCCCTCGCATCATGCAATTTCCAAACCTCAACCGAGAATGGTGCCCGGCTCGACCTTCACGCCGGGGCCCATCGTCGAGGACACCGCAACGCGCTGGATGTAGGTGCCCTTGGAACCAGCCGGCTTCGCCTTGGAGACAGCGTCCGCGAGAGCCTTGATGTTCTCGACCAGCTTCTCCTCGGAGAACGAGGCCTTGCCGACGCCGGCCTGCAGAATGCCGGCCTTCTCGACGCGGAACTCGACCGAGCCGCCCTTGGCACCCTTCACCGCGCCGGTGACGTCCATGGTCACGGTGCCGATCTTCGGGTTCGGCATCAGACCGCGCGGGCCGAGCACCTTACCGAGACGGCCGACCAGCGGCATCATGTCGGGGGTGGCGATACAGCGGTCGAAATCGATCGAGCCGTTCTGCACCTTCTCGACCAGGTCCTCGGCGCCGACGACGTCGGCACCGGCGGCCTTGGCTTCATCGGCCTTGGCGCCGCGGGCGAACACGCCGACGCGGAGCGTACGGCCGGTGCCGTTCGGCAGGGTCACGACACCGCGGACCATCTGGTCGGCGTGACGCGGATCGACGCCGAGATTGATGGCGACCTCGATGGTCTCGTCGAACTTCGCCTTGGCGCGTTCCTTGACCATCTTGATGGCGTCCGCGAGCGGGTAAAGCTTTTCGCGGTCAATGCCTTCGCGGGCTTTGTTCAAACGCTTTCCGATTGCCATAGCCGCTTACCCCGCAACTTCCAGACCCATCGAACGGGCAGAGCCCTCGACCATCTTCATGGCCGATTCGATGGTGTCGCAATTCAAGTCCTTCATCTTCTTCTCGGCGATCTCGCGCACCTGCGCCTTGGTCACCTTGCCGGCCTTGTCACGGCCCGGCGCCTTCGAGCCGGACTGGATCTTGGCAGCCTGCTTGAGGAAGAAGGACATCGGGGGAGTCTTCATCTCGAACGTGAACGAACGATCGGCGTAGATCGTGATCACGACGGGAATCGGGGTGTTCTTCTCTTCCTTCTGGGTCTGGGCGTTGAACGCCTTGCAGAACTCCATGATGTTGAGACCGCGCTGACCGAGCGCGGGACCGATCGGGGGCGAGGGATTCGCCGCACCGGCCGGGACCTGAAGCTTCAGGTATCCGGTCACTTTCTTTGCCATGTATCACTCCTGTTGTGCCGGCGGGGCCGGCGGTTTCAGGTTCGTGGTCGGGATCGATGTGCGGCTGGCAACCGCCCTCGTCCTCCCACGGCCTCTTGTCGCGTGCGACCGAAGCCTCACGCCTCGTCCGGTCAGACCTTCTCGACCTGACCGAATTCCAGCTCGACCGGCGTCGCGCGGCCGAAGATCGACACCGCGACCTTCACGCGCGAGCGCGCCTCGTCGATTTCCTCGACCACCCCCGAGAACGAGGCGAACGGGCCGTCGGCCACGCGCACGTTCTCGCCGATCTCGAACGACACCGACGCCTTCGGCCGTTCCACGCCCTCCTGCACCTGGTGCAGGATGCGCATGGCCTCGGCCTCCGAGATCGGCATCGGCTTGTTTTCCGCGCCGAGGAAACCCGTCACCTTCGGCGTGTTCTTGATCAGATGGAACGCCTCGTCGGTCAGCTTCATCTTCACCAGGACGTAGCCCGGGAAGAACTTGCGCTCGGCGTCGATCTTGCGGCCGCGGCGCACTTCCGTGACCTTCTCGGTCGGAACCAGCACCAGCTCGAACAGCTCCTCGAGCCCGCGCTGCTTGGCCTGCTCGCGGATCGATTCGGCGACCTTCTTCTCGAAGTTCGAATAGGCGTGGACGATGTACCAGCGCTTGTCGGACACTTGAGCGGTTGCTGTAGCCATCAGTGGATGCCCAGAAGGAAGGTGATGAGGTAGCGGATGATCTGGTCGGCGGCGAAGAAGAAGATCGAGGCCACCGCGACCATGACGAACACCATGATGGTGGTGATCGTGGTCTCGCGGCGGGTCGGCCAGGTGACCTTGGCGGTCTCCGAGCGCACTTCCTGCAAGAACTTGAACGGGCTGACTGCCATCGTTTGAGGTCCAGCGTCCGTCGACAGACGCACATGAATTTCAGGGATCCGAACAGCCGCCGTTGGCCCAGCCCTCTGTCTCGAAGGATGAGCCGGGAACCGGGCTCGATTGTTCGGGGATTTAAAGCCGCGCCGGAGATCCGCGTCTAACGGGCCGGCTGCGAGTGCGGGGTATCTACTGCGGATGAGGCCAAAGGTCAAGATAGAGAGGGCTTGTGCGGGCAAGCCGCCCTCCCCCGGACCGCCGTGCAGAGGTCATGTGGATCAAGGACTTATCCACCGCCCGCAAGGCGTCATCCCCGGGAGGCCTTCAGCCCCCGCCAGCCCCATCAGTCGACCCGGTCCACCATGGTAATGCCCGGCAGCGGCACCACGAACTTTCCGCCCTCGGCGAAATAGCGGGCATGCTTGGCCCGGATCGGGTCGACATAGCGCCAGGCGAACACGACCACGAAGGCCGGCTTGCGCTCGTAAAGGGCCGCGGGCGGCAGGATCGGGATGTCGTATCCCGGGCCGGCCATCACGTTCCCCTTCTTCGGATCGTCGTCCACGAGGAAGTCGATCTTGTTCTCCAGGCCGAACTGCGGCAGCAGCGTCGTGGTACCGACCGAGACGCCGTAGCCGGCAACCGATTGACCGCGCGCATGGGCGGCATCAGCCATCGCAATCAGTTCGTCGCGGATGGCGCCGATTCTCTTCACATAGGGTGCGTAATAAGCCGGCTGATCGACACCGAGCCGGTCCTCCTCGGCGACGAAGCGCGCGACTTCCGCGGACGGCTTCTTCGGGCCGCCGGCGCGCTGAACCGTGACGCGGATCGAGCCGCCCTTGGTCCAGATGTGCTGGACGTCGATCAGCTCCATGCCCAGCCGAGCAAAGAAACGGATCAGCGGCTTGATGTTAAAATACGACAGATGCTCGTGATAGACGGTGTCGAGAAGGTTCTTCTCGGTGACGTCGACGCCATACTGCGTCTCGAACACGAACAATCCGTCCGGCGCCAGCACGTCGCGAACCCCGATCACCAGCGGATCGAGGTTGTCGACATTGGCGATCATGTTGTTGGCGATCACGACGCTGGCGGCACCGTGGCTCTGAAGGATGCGGCGACCGATCACGTCAGTGAAGAAATCGCCGATGGTCTCGATCCCCCTCTCCGTCGCGCGCCGCGCAATGTCGACGGCCGGATCGACGCCCAGCACCCGCATGCCCCGCTCCTTGAAGAAGCCGAGCAGCGATCCGTCATTGCTGCCGAGTTCGACGACCAGCGAGCCCGGCGCGATCCCGAAGCGGCTGACGACGTCGTTGGCATAACCGGCGAAATGCTCCCGCAGGCCGAGCGAGAGCGAGGTGGTGTAGACGTAGTTGCGGTACTGCACCTCCGGATTGCCGACATGGAGGATCTGGAGGTGGCCGCAATCCCTGCACAGGTGCAGCGCCATCGGGACCGCGGCCCGGAAGACGGGATCGTCGACGCTGGCGTTCGGCACCTGGAAGTTGGGCGTGCCAATGGGCATGCCGGCCATCGGAACGACCAGCTCTTGCTTGTCCGAATGACAGAGGCGGCAGGTATGGCGGGCGTAGAATAGGTTTTGCATCATAGATCCGGAAAACGGAGACATGCGAGCGAGCGGGACAACCCCACCCTGTGAAGATCAGATCGACGGTAATGGTTCAAGACAGTCAAGGGTGGCTCGAGACCTCCCTGGCCTTCGCCAGCCCGTAGCCCGGCGGTTCTTCGGCAGCCTGCGCGGCCTTGTCCGCTGAATACGAGCCCCGCTCCGGACTTGCCAGCCAGATCACCCCGCCCGCCAGACCGACGATCACGCTGACCGCCCCCAGCAGCAGCGAAACCGACAGCGCTTCCTCGGAAGGAACGCCAGCCAAGCCGAGACAGGCAACCATTGCGCCCTCGCGAACGCCCCAGCCGCTGATCGAGATCGGAACCGCCGTCAGCAGGACCACCGGCGGAATCAGGATGGCGGCGTCCACCACCGAGAGCTGAGCTCCTACGCCGCGCGCCAAGGCATAGCACGCCGCTGCCGTCACGAGATGAATGAAGAGCGCCGACCCGAACAGCAAACCGCGGTGCTCGGATCGCAGGAGAAGAAATCTGA
Organism: Bradyrhizobium huanghuaihaiense; assembly: GCF_007830635.1. GTDB lineage: Bacteria > Pseudomonadota > Alphaproteobacteria > Rhizobiales > Xanthobacteraceae > Bradyrhizobium > Bradyrhizobium huanghuaihaiense. Next base: position 210,514 of record NZ_VLLA01000003.1, read on the forward strand.
CGAGCGTTCCGAACCGGACGAAGCTTGCGATCGCGGGAAGCGCGATGAGGCGCTTCGGCAGGCGATCGAGCGTCAACAGGACCACGGTACCGGCGACGCCCGCCAGCGTCAGCCCGCCGATCGCCAGGATCGCAGCCTGATTCGACACCCGCGACATCAGGACCGGCAAGCCGGCCACCATCAGCACGATCAGCCCGATCAACGCCGTGAAACGGTCCGCCGCAACGCCCTTGACCGCCTCCGGCCACTGCACGCCGCGCTGGCGCAGCAGCCACATCCGAACCGCGTCGCCGCCCACCGACGACGGCAGCACCTGGTTGAACCAGAGGCTGATCATCAGGATCCGCCAGCCAGCGAGCCAATCCAGCGACACGCCCAGCGCGCGCATGATCAGCTCCCACCGGCCATTCAGTGCGAAGGTCTGAACGAAGATCAGCGCCAGCGCGAGGATAAAGAGCAACGGATTGATCGAGACGAGATGGGTGCGCAACTGCTGCAGGTCGAGACCGCGCGCGATGTAGACCAGCACCGCGATCGACAGCAGCAGCTTCACCGAGAACAGGGCTGCCTGTTTGAACCGCGCATGCATCCGATGCCCGCCTCAGGATGCCGGGTATTCCGCGCGACCTATGACGAGGTCGATCGCGGCCATCATCCAGAACTGGTGCGTGGTCTCGACAATGTTGTAGCTGCGGCTGTCCACCCAGAAATTGACGTCGCCGAGATTGCGCAGCGGATTGTCCACATTCATGCCCGACAGCGTGACCACGCCGAGCTTCATCGTCCGCGCCTGCGCAACCGCATTGAGGATGTTCTTCGAGCGCCCCGACGAACTGATCGCAACGAGGCAGTCGCCGGCGCGGGCGCTCAGCCGCACGGCGTGCGCGATCCAGTCCTCGAAACCGTAGTCGTTGGCAAGGCACGACATCATGCTGGCATCGCTGAAGCAGAGCGCCGGCACGGACGCGTTCTTCGCCAGATCGATCGCCAGATGCGAAGCAATGCCGGCCGAGCCGCCATTGCCAATGAAGATGACGCGACCGCCCTGCTCGCGCGCACGCAACCAGGCCGCGCGGGTGGCGGAGATGCTGGCGAAAACACCGTCGTCGATCGCCGTCGCGCGATGCAGGCGCCCCATGTAATCGACGAGGAAGGCCTTGTGATCGGGATCAAGAGTCTCGGCGGGCATGGGCTGGCGGCTCGACTGCAACATGACGCCCTGATACCGGCTATTACCAGGGATTGCAAAGGTATAATACTTGCAAAAATCGCGACCGGCTGTTAGTCGGCGTCAGGGTTTCACTCAACATTGGCGACGCCCGCAGGGCATTCGCGCTACGGATGTTCCTATGAAATGCATCGTCACTGGCGGCGCCGGCTTCATCGGCAGTCACCTCGTTGATCGCCTTCTCGATGACGGCCATGAGGTGATTGCGCTCGACAATTTCGTCATCGGACGTTCCGAAAATCTGTCGTCGCACGCCGGTTCGAGCCGGCTGAAGGTCGTCCAGGCCGACGTCACTGACCGCGAATCGATCAGCCCGTATTTCAACGGTATCGACTGGGTGTTCCACCTCGCGGCACTCGCCGACATCGTTCCCTCGATCGAATCGCCGATCCCGTATCACCGCGCCAATGTCGACGGCACGGTCAACGTTCTCGAGGCTGCGCGGCAGGCTGGCGTCAGCCGCTTCGTGTATGCGGCGTCGTCGTCCTGCTACGGCATTCCCGACGTCTATCCGACGCCGGAGAGCGCCGAGATCCGGCCGATGTATCCCTACGCTCTCACCAAGAATCTCGGCGAGCAGTGCGTCATGCACTGGTGCCAGGTCTACAAGCTTCCGGCGGTCGCGCTCCGTCTGTTCAACGTGTTCGGGCCGCGCCATCGCACCACGGGGACCTACGGCGCCGTGTTCGGCGTGTTCATGGCGCAGAAGCTTGCCGGCAAGCCCTTCACAGTGGTCGGCGACGGCGAGCAGACCCGCGATTTCACCTTCGTCAGCGACGTCGCCGACGCCTTCGTCACGGCCGCACGCTCCGACGTCTCGCACGAGATTTTCAACGTCGGCTCGGACAACACCTACAGCGTCAACCGGCTGGTTGAACTGCTCGGCGGCGACAAGGTCCACATTCCCAAGCGTCCCGGCGAGCCCGACTGCACCTACGCCGACATCACCAAGATCAAGCGGATCCTGAAATGGACGCCGAAGGTGAAATTCGAGGACGGCGTCGCGACGATGCTGAAGTCCATGGACCAGTACAAGGACGCTCCCCTGTGGACGGTGGACAAGATTGCCGACGCCACCAAGGACTGGTTCAAATATCTTGGCGACGACAAGGATGCGGCGTCCGGTGCGCCGCAGAAGGCAAGCTACTGAACAGGTTCGCTACGTATTGTCGCCGCGAGTCGATCAATTTCGGGCCAGCCGGCCGAGGCCGGCCGGTGCTTTTGGGTAATTCACATGGGTAATTCTGCGACAGACAAGGCGGCGGTCCATCCGGCACCGCACGAGAAGATCAAGACGCTCGAGGAGCTGGGAGCGATCGCGCGCGCCGCACAGGCCGAGGGCCGTACCGTGGCGCTGTGCCACGGCGTGTTCGATCTGGTCCATCTCGGTCACGTCCGGCACATTCTGGCGGCGCGCAACGAGGCCGACGTGGTGATCGTGACCATCACCGCCGACCGTTTCGTCAACAAGGGCCCGGGACGGCCGATCTTTCCCGAGAACATGCGCGCCGAGATGCTGGCCGCACTCGGCACGGTCGACTGGGTCGCCATCAACCGGACCTCCAGCGCCGAACCGGTCCTCGACACCGTACGCCCCGACATCTACGTGAAGGGCTCGGACTACGAAAATCCCGAGGATGACGTCACCGGCAAGATCGCCACCGAGCGCGAGGCCGTCGAGCGCCATGGCGGGCGCATCGTCTTCACGCGCGACGTGACCTTCAGTTCGTCGTCGCTGCTGAACCGCTATTTCGACATCTACGACCCTCCCCTGCGCGACTACCTCCAGAAGGTGCGCGAAGGCGGCGGCGCCGAACGCCTCCTGAAGCTGATCGACAAGATCCAGGACATGCACGTCGTGCTGGTCGGAGATACGATCATCGACGAGTACCAGTACGTCACCGCGCTCGGAAAGGCCTCGAAGGAGAACATCGTCGCGACCCTGTTCAAGAACCGGGAGCAATTCGCAGGCGGCGTGATCGCCGCGGCGAACCACGTCGCGAGCTTCTGCAAGTCGGTCGAGATCGTCACGACGCTCGGCGGCGACGACTATCCCGAAGAATTCCTTCGCGCGCATATCCGACAGAACGTCAAGCTGACGCCGATCCGCGTCGAAAACCGCCCCACCACCCGCAAGCTCCGCTACGTCGAGCTCGGCTACCTGCACAAGTTGTTCGAGGTCTACACCATGAACGACACGCCGGTCAGCGAGACCCAGCGGCAGGAGATCGACCGGGTCACCGCGGAGCGCGTGCGTGGCGCGGACGTGGTCATCGTCACCGATTTCGGCCACGGCATGATCGCGTCCAGCACGATCGATACGTTGATCGCGAATTCCAAGTTCCTGGCCGTCAACGCCCAGAGCAACAGCGGAAATCACGGCTACAATCTGGTGACGAAGTATCCGCGGGCCGACTACATCTGCATCGACGCGCCGGAAGCGCGGCTGGCCGCCACCGACAAGTTCAGCGACATCGCGTCGGTGATCGAGAACAGCCTGCACGGCAAGATCGCCTGCGACAACATGATCATCACGCACGGCTCCTTCGGCTGTTACCCGTTCTCGTCGAAGACCGGCGTCGCGCGCGTGCCCGCCTTCACCAAGACCGTCGTCGACACCGTCGGCGCCGGCGACGCCTTCCTGACGATCACGGCACCACTGGTTGCCGCCGGCGGCAATATCGAGGACGTCGCGTTCATCGGCAACGCGGCAGGCGCGATCAAGGTCGGTATCGTCGGCCACCGCAGCTCGGTCGAAAAGGCGCCGCTGGTCAAGTTCGTGACCGCGTTGTTGAAGTAGCGCAAAGAGAATTCTGGAGAACGACAGTGATTGATCAGAAATGGAACGTGATGGTCACCGGCGGCGCCGGCTATGTCGGCAGCGTGCTGGTTCCCCAGTTGCTCGCGGCAGGCCACAAGGTCACGGTGCTCGACCTGTTCATGTACGGTGAAAACGTCTTCGACGCCGTCCGTGACAACCCCAATTTGCGCCTGATCAAGGGCGACATCCGCGACGAGGCCGCGATCAACGAAGCGCTGCGCGGCAACAATGCGGTGATCCACCTCGCCTGTATTTCCAACGACCCCTCGTTCGAGCTCGATCCGACGCTCGGCAAGTCCATCAACTACGACTGCTTCCGGCCGATGGTGCGCGCGGCGAAGAAGGCCGGCATCAAGCGCTTCATCTACGCGTCCTCCTCCAGCGTCTACGGCATCAAGGACGAAGCCGAGGTGACGGAGGAGCTGTCCTGCGAGCCGCTCACCGACTATTCCAAGTTCAAGGCGATGTGCGAGACCGACCTTGCCGACGAAGCCGCATCCGGGTTCGTCACGTGCACCGTGCGTCCAGCCACCGTCTGCGGCTACGCACCGCGGCAACGGCTCGACGTCGTCGTCAACATCCTGACCAACCTTGCGGTCAACACCGGCCGCATCCGCGTGTTCGGCGGAACGCAGCGCCGGCCCAACCTGCATATCCGGGACATGTCGGCGGCCTATCTGTTCCTGCTCCAGCAGGACGACGCGAAGATCGACGGCAAGACCTACAATATCGGCTACGAGAACCACTCGCTGATGAAGATCGCCGACATCGTCAAGTCGGTGGTCGGCAACAACGTCGACATCGCGGTCGAGCCGACCGACGATCTGCGCTCGTATCACGTCTCTTCGGAAAAGATCCGCCGCGAGCTCGGATTTGCGCCGACACACACGATCGAGCAGGCCGTGTCGGGTCTGGTGGACGCCTTCAAGACCGGCCGTCTGCCGAACTCGCTCAACGACCCCCGGTACTTCAACATCAAGATGATGCAGAATATCAGCCTGAAGTGAGCGGCGTGCGGATCGGCATCGATTTCGACAACACGATCATCTGCTACGACAAGGTCTTTGCCGCCGCGGCGCGTCAGCGCGACCTGGTGCCGGAGGGCTGGGAGGGGCTGAAGACCGATGTGCGGGATTACTTGAGATCCCGCACCGGCGGCGAGCTCGCCTGGCAAGGCCTGCAAGGCTTCGTCTACGGCAAGGGCATTGGCGGCGCCGAAATCTATCCGGGCGTGCGGGAATTCCTGGCGGCGTGCAGACAGGCCGGTGCGAAGGTGTACGTCGTCAGCCACAAGACCCGATTCGGTCATCAGGATCCGGACCGTACCGATTTGCGCGAAGCCGCGCGCGGCTGGCTGCGCGGAGCCGGCCTGATCGACGCCGCGGATGCAGCGGTGGCTGCCGGCGATGTCTACTTCGAGGACACGATGGCGGCCAAGGTCGACAGGCTCGTGGGCCTGGAGCTCGACATCTTCATCGACGATCTCGTCGAGGTCTTCGAGCAACCGCATTTCCCGAAGGGCACGCGATCGATCCTGTTCACGCGCTCGCAATCCCCGCACCCCGGACATTGCAAGCCGATCGCGACATGGGCTGCCATCCGCGACGAGGTGTTTGCGGCATGAGCGAACCGGACATCAGCGCAATGGACGCGATGGCGATCGGCAGCCGCCTGGCGGGCGCCCCCGTTGCTGCCGTCCAACCGGCGCGGTCCGGCGGCAACAACCGGGTGTTTCGGCTCGAGATGGCAAAGGGACCGGCCCTTGCCCTCAAGCATTATCCGTCCGACGGGCGCGATCGCCTGGGACAGGAATATGACGCGCTGTCGTTTCTGTCGCGCCACAGCATCATGTGGACACCGCACCCGGTCGCCAAGGATGAGGATGCGTTCTGCGCGCTGTATCAATGGTTCGACGGCGAAGCGGCGGTGCTGCGCCCCCAGGACGGCGATGCCGATCAGCTGGCCGATTTCCTGATCGAGCTGCAGAAACTGCGCGACGCCGACGGCGCGCAGACGTTGCGCGACGCCTCGGCCAGCATCTTCTCGCCCGAGGAGGCGATCGCCCAGTACGAGCAGCGCCTGGACGGACTGAGGCGGGCCTCGGACGATCATCCGGACCTGCGCGCATTCGTCGACGGCAGCCTGGTGCCCAGCACGTCCATCGCGATCCGAAAGCTGCGCCTGCGCTATGCGGAACTCGGCCGCAATCCCGCAGCAGACCTTGCGCCCGCGCATCGCGCGTTGAGCCCGTCCGATTTCGGTCTGCACAATGCCCTGCGCGGCGAAGACGGCCGGCTGCGATTCATCGACTTCGAGTATTTCGGCTGGGACGATCCGGTCAAGCTCGTGTCCGACACCGCGCTTCACCCCGGCAGCGATCTGCCCGAAGCCAAAGCAAATCGGTTGACCGAACGCCTCACGCAAGCTTTCGCGGCTAGGGATGACGCGTTTGCGATCCGTCGTGACGTACTGTATCCTGTGTTCGGGGCGATCTGGTGCCTGATTGTCCTGAATGCTTATTTGCCGGAAAGCCGCTCCCGACGCGCATTGGCCGCGCAAGGTGGCGATCTGACGGTCCGCCTTGCTGGTCAGCTCGACAAAGCGCGCCGGCTCCACCAAACGATTTGCCAACGTGATCCAGACCTCACCCCACGCTGAAGCCGCCCTCACCTGCACGCTGGACGAGCGCAGCCTTTATTTGCGCCGCCTGGTGCTCGGTTCTGTCCGTTCCGCGGGACGCGGACATGTCGGACCTGCCCTGTCGCTGATCGAGATGGTCCGCGTGCTCTACGACGACGTTTTGCGGATCGATCCGAAGAACCCGCGCGATCCCGATCGCGACCGCGCCATCCTCAGCAAGGGACACGGGTGTCTGGCGCTCTATGCGCTGCTGGCCGATCGCGGCTTCTTCCCGCTGTCGGAGCTCGACGGCTTTTGCGGCCCCGACAGCATCCTGGGCGGACATCCCGAATACGGCATGGTGCCGGGGGTCGAGGCGTCGACCGGCGCGCTCGGGCATGGCCTGTCGATCGGCGTCGGCCTTGCGCTTGCCGCACGCATGCGCGAGCGCAGCTACCGGACCTTCGTCCTGCTCGGCGACGGCGAGATCAACGAGGGATCGGTGTGGGAAGCTGCGATGGGCGCGGCCAAGCACGGGCTCGACAACCTGGTCGCGCTGATCGACTACAACAAGCTCCAGAGCTACGGGCCTACCGACTACGTGCTGCCGCTGGAGCCGCTCGCGGACAAGTGGCGCAGCTTCGGCTTCGCCGTGCAGGAGGTCAACGGCCACGACGTCGGCGCCCTGCGCACCGTGCTGAAGCAGATCCCGGCCGTTGCGGGCAAGCCCACCGCCATCATCTGCCATACCGTCAAGGGTAAGGGACTTCCGGCTGCGGAATCCAACGCCGATTGGCATCACAAGAACAAGCTGACCGACAGCGAGCTCGACGCCATTCGCGTTGCTGTCGGCGATTTTTGATCGGCTCCCCATGCGCAACACCGCGATGAACATGGTCCACAAGCTCGCCGCGCGCGACGAGCGTGTGCTTTACATCGGCTCCGATCCCGGCGCCGGCACGCTGCGCGCGATGAGCAAGGAGTTTCCCAAGCGCCACCTGATCGAGGGCATCTCGGAAGCGCACATCATCGGCATGTCGGCCGGCCTCGCGATGGAAGGCTTCGTGCCCTACGTCAACACCATCGCGACCTTCCTGACGCGTCGCTGTTACGAGCAGGTCGCGGTCGATCTCTGCCTGCACAATCTGCCGGTGCGGCTGATCGCCAACGGCGGCGGCCTCGTCTATGCGCCACTCGGCCCCACCCACCAGGCGATCGAGGACATCGCCATCATGCGGGCGCTGCCGAACATGACGGTGATCTGCCCGTGCGACGCCGACGAGGCGGCGCGCATGATGGAGCAGACGCTGGACTGGAAGGGCCCGATCTACATCCGGCTCGGCAAGGGCGGCGACGCCATCGTCTCCAAGGCCGAGCACGGCTTCGAGATCGGCAAGGCCATCCCGATGCGGCCGCCCGGCGACGTCCTCATGGTCACCACCGGCATCATGCTCCAGCGCGCCCTCGCCGCGGCCGACCTGCTGGCCGCGCAAGGCGTTCGCGCCGGCATCCTGCACATGCACACCGTGAAGCCGCTCGACACCGAGGCGCTGCTGCAGGCGGTGCGCGCCACACGCCTGCTGGTGACGCTCGAGGAGCACGTCCCCTCCGGCGGCCTCGGCAGCGCGGTCGCGGAGACGCTGATCGACAAGCTCGGATCCGGCCTGCCCGCCATGCTGCGGCTGTCGCTGCCGGATCGCTTCATGCACAATTACGGCTCGCAGGACTCGCTGCTGAAGAAGCACGGGCTCTCCGCCAACGCCATTGCGACCTCGATCGAGCATGCGCTCGCGGCGTCGCGCACCTCCTCTCCTCAACTCCATTCCACCTGACGGGCCACATGTACGACGTTCGATATTCCTATCTGCTCGAGCAATTCGCCGATCCCGCACCGATCCTCGCCGAGATCGGCCGCCTGGTGGCGACCGGTGACTTCACCCTTGGCAAGCCCGTCGCCGAATTCGAGAAGCGCTTTGCCGAGCTGATCGGCGTGCGTCACGCCATCGGCGTCGGATCAGGCACCGATGCACTCAAGCTGCCGCTCAAGGCGCTCGGCATCGGCCATGGCGACGAGGTCATCACCGCCGCCAACACCTTCATCGCCACGGTCGGCGCGATCGCAGAGACCGGCGCGACGCCGGTGCTGGTCGACTGCGACGATTCCTTCTGCATGAACGTCGACTACGTCGAGGCCGCGATCACTGAGAAGACCAAGGCGATCATGCCGGTCCAGTTGACCGGCGAGGTCACCGACATGGGCAAGCTGATGGCGATCGCCCAGCGCCACAACCTCCCCGTGGTCGAGGATGCCTGCCAGGGCATTCTGTCCGAGTTCGCCGGAAAGCGGTCCGGCACCCACGGCATCGCGGCCGGCTTCTCCCTGCATCCACTCAAGAACCTCAACGTCTGGGGCGATGCCGGTGTCGTCGTCACCAATGACGACGGCATGAACGAGAAGCTCCGCCTGATCCGCAACCACGGCATGAAGAACCGCGACGAGATCGCGATCCTCGGCTGCAACTCGCGGCTCGATTCCTTGCAGGCCGTCGTCGGCAACTGGCTGATCGGCCAGACCAGCGAGATCACGCGCCGCCGGATCGAGAACGCGGCCTATTACGATGCGGGCCTCGCCGGTCTGCCCGGCCTGCGCGTGCCGCCGCGCCGTCCCAACGTGAAGCACGTCTATCATCTCTACATGGTGTTCGCCGAACGGCGCGACGAGCTCTACAAGTACTGCCTGGACAACGGCATCGAGGCCAAGATCCACTATCCGATCCCGCTGTATCAGCAGGAGGGCCTCAAGCATCTCGGTTACGCGCCGGGCACGTTCCCGGTCACCGACCGCCATGCCAAGGAAGTCATCAGCTTCCCCGTCGATCAGCACCTGACGCGCGCCCAGCAGGACCGCGTCATCGAGACCGTCAGGAAGTTCTGCCATGGACGCTGACACCGGCCGCCGGCGCATCGGTTACGTCAATCTTCCCGCGCAGTTCGAGGAAGAGCGCGCCGAGATCATGCAGGCGGTGGAAGGCGTGTTCCAGCGCGGCGATTTCATCGGCGGAGCGGCGGTCGCAAAGCTCGAGGACGAATTGTCGGCCTATCTCGGCTCGCCGCATGTGGTGACGCTGAACTCCGGCACCGATGCGCTGATCCTCGCCATGCGGGCGCTCAACATCGGTCCCGGCGACGAGGTCATCACCCCGCCGAATTCGTTCGTGGCTTCGACCGCAGCGATCATCGCGGTCGGCGCCACGCCGGTCTTTGCGGACGTGCTGCCGGACCAGAATATCGATCCGGCCGCCGTCGAGGCGGCCGTCACGCCGCGCACCAAGGCGATCATGCCGGTGCATCTGACCGGGCGTATGGCCGACATGAACCCGCTGATGGCGATCGCGAGCAAGCACGCTCTCGCCGTGATCGAGGACAGCGCGCAGGCCGTCGGCTCGACCTATGACGGGCGCATGAGCGGCACCATCGGAACGTTCGGCTGCTTCTCCGCGCATCCGCTGAAGAATCTCAATGCCGCGGGGGATGCAGGCTTCCTCGTCACCGCCGACGCCGAGCTCGCCGCACGAATCCGCCGGCTGCGCAATCACGGCCTGATCAACCGCAGCGACGTCCAGGAATGGGGTCTCGTGTCGCGGCTCGACACGCTGCAGGCCGAGGTGCTTCGCATTCGCCTGCGCCACCTGCCCTCGGTGATCGAACGCCGGCGGCGCAACGCCGCGCAATATCGCGCCGAGCTCGCGGGCCTGCCGCTGTTCATCCCGCCCTGCCGCAACATCGAGTTCAACACCTTCCACACCTTCGTCGTGCAGACCGACCGTCGCAACGATTTCCAGACCTATCTGGCCGATAAGGGCATCGAGACCGCGATCCACTATCCGGTCCCGATCCATCTGCAGCCGGCGGCAGCGCATCTGGGTCACGGTCGCGGCGCGTTTCCGGTGACCGAGCGGCAGGCGGACCAGATCCTCACCCTTCCCATCAACCAGTTCCTCTCGGCCGCCGATATCAGCGATATCTGCGCGACCGCCCGGGAGTACTTCGCATGACGGATACGGACTTCCTCGAGGCCGATGAGCAGGCGCTGGCGCAGCGCTTTATCGACAATGGCTTCGTGACCACGCCGGCTGACGACCGCGCCGGGCTCGACCGCATCCAACGGCACGCCGCAGAACTGGCCGCCGACTATCTGAAGCTGCCGCACAGCAACGATCCCTATGCGATGCTCGACAGCATCCATACGCGCGTGAGCGTCGACGATCTCAACGGCCTACGGCTGCACGTCTTCAACGGCCTCAACGCCGAGGCCTGGTTCCGCCCGACCTATTTCCGCCTGGCTCGCTCGACGATCGAAACGATCGTCGGGAACGAGCTCTGCATGCAGCGCCGCGTCAATCTCAGCATCCAGATGCCCGGCGACGATTCCTCGCTGCTCGCCACCCATTCCGATGTCTGGTCGGGCGACTCGCCGTTCGAGGTCGTGGTGTGGGTGCCGCTGGTGGATGTCCACCACACCAAAGCGATGTATCTGCTGCCGCCGTCGCTGAACGGCGACATGCAGGACCGGATGGCAAGCCTGCGCAGCGCCGAGGAGCTGTACAAGACCATCAAGCCCCACGCGACCTTCATCGAGATTCCCTACGGCCACGTGATGCTGTTCAACCAGACCCTGATGCACGGCAATCGCGTGAACGAGGAAGCCGGCACGCGCTGGAGCATGAACTGCCGGTTCAAGAGCATCATGTCGCCGTACGCGGACAAGCGCTTCGGCGAGTTCTTCGAGCCGATCCTGCTGCGTCCGGCGACGCGCGTCGGCATGCAGTACAAGCTGCCGGGAGGTTTCCATGGCTGAGCGAGCCGGCCACCGCGGCTATATCGGCGCCCGGCCGCTGAACGGCAGCCGCACCCCGCAGCACGTCCAGAACATCGTGATCCGCGACTATGCGCGGCGCAAGAACCTGCAATATCTGCTCAGCGCGGTCGAGCACATCATGCCCGGCAGCTACATGGTGCTCGAGGACATCCTGGACGAGCTACCTCGCCTGAACGGCCTGATTCTCTACAGCATCTTCATGCTGCCGCCCGACGAGGCGCGGCGGCGGCAGATCTACGACCGCGTGCTGCGCGAGGGCTGCGATCTGCACGCGGCCGTCGAAGAGATCACGCTCTCGTCGCCGAAGGACATCCAGGCGGTCGAGGACATCCTGCTCGTCAACAAATTCGCGACCATCCTGTGACGATGCCGCGATCCGGTTAACGACCATGGCCGAGGTCAACCTGCTCCAGCCGATGCACGCGTCGACCAAGCGGAACTACGTTCAGCGCGTGGTCGAGCATGACAAGGCGGAATCGGCGACCGTCGCCCGGCAATGGGGACGCGACTATTGGGACGGCGACCGCCGCTACGGCTATGGCGGATATCGCTATGACGGAAGGTGGCGCCCGCTCGCCCAGACCCTGATCGACCGCTACGGCATCAAGCCCGGCGTGAGCGTGCTCGACGTCGGTTGCGGCAAGGGCTATCTGCTCTACGAGTTCACCCAGCTCGTCCCCGACATCACGATCGCCGGCATCGACATCTCCGACTATGGCATCGCCAACGCCAAGGAGGAGGTGCGGCCACACCTGAGGGTCGGCAGCGCCGTCGAGCTCCCCTACCCCGACCACGGCTTCGATCTCGTCGTGTCGCTCGGCGTGCTGCACAACCTTCCGCTCGAGGACGTCTTCCGCGCGGTGCCCGAGATCGAACGGGTCGGACGCGGCACCTCGAAATATCTGATGGTGGAATCGTTCCGCAATGAGCGCGAGAAGGCGAACCTCCTCTACTGGCAGCTCACCTGCCTGAGCTTCCACGGTCCGGAAACATGGGCCTGGATCTACGACAAATGCGGCTATCGGGGCGACCATGGGTTCATCTTCTTCGAATGAGACGGCGCGTTCGCACCCGCCGACCTCGCTGCGCGCGCAAAATCCGGAAGTCTACTATTCCGACGACGCAATCGTCACCGCGGACGATGCCACGATCGCGGAGCTGAAGCGCATCGCCGCCGGCAACCCGCGCCTGCGCAGCCGCCTGTGCACGCATCCCGATCCCGCCTCCGGCCTGCACGAGATGCTCATCGTGCATCATCGCGAGGCCTATGTCCGGCCCCACAAGCATCTTGGCAAACCTGAATCGTTTCACGTGATCGAAGGCACCGCGCAGGTCGTGATCTTCGAGGACGACGGCCGCATTCGCGATGTGCTCGAGATGGGGCCTTATGGCCAGGGCAAGCGCTGCTATTACCGCATGCCGGAAAAGGTCTTCCACTCGATCCTGATCACCTCGGAATGGCTGGTGTTTCACGAAACCACCGCCGGCCCGTTCGACCCCTCCCGCACGGCATTCCCCGATTGGGCGCCTGATGGCAGCGATGTGGCCGCCGTGCAGGACTACGTGACAAGGACTGGTACGCTCGCCACCGAGCATCTGGCGAAAAAATAGACTCCGACCGCTATCGCTGCTCGACGATCCCGCCGCGAATGATCGAGGACGACACCAGCCAATGAAGCCGCCTGCAAAAGCACTGGTTACTCTGGCCAAGTTCGCTGTCTCGATCGGTATTCTCGTATTGCTGCTGCGTGCCCAGGATTTGTCGTCCCTGAAAGCCGATCTTCTCGCTGTCAAATTGGACATGCTGGCACTTGCAGTGCTGCTGCTGTTCCTCCAGACCTTCGCGCTCTGTCACCGCTGGATCCTGATCCTGCGCGCCATGAACGTGCTCCTGGATTGGCTGCCCGGCTGGCGCATTCTCATCATCAGCACCTTCTTCAATCAGGTGCTGCCCGCGGGCGGTGACGCGGTCCGCATCTGGATGCTGCGGCGTCACGGCGTTCAATGGTCGCCAACCATCAGCAGCATCGTGGCCGATCGCTTCCTCGCCCTGTTGGCGCTTGGTGTCGTCATATTGGCAGGAATGCCGTTCCTGCTGTCACGAGTCAGCGATAACTCGCTCCTGTTCGCGATTCTCATCGTTCTCATAGTCGCGTGTTTCGGCCTGATCGCCCTGCTCACGCTGGATCGCTGGCCGCCCCGCATCATCACGGCCCTGCCGGAACGGATCGTGCAGTTTGCAATGCTGGTCAGGGCTCCACTGGCGGCTGAAGGGCGTGGGACGTTGATCGCGGCTGCCATCGTCATCCACCTGATCACGATGGCAGCCTGTTACGTCCTCGCGATCGGCCTCGACGCGCCACTCTCCCCGCTTAGTGCATTCGTTCTTATTCCGCTTGTCATTCTGTCGTCCGCGGTTCCGATCTCGATCGGAGGCTGGGGCGTGCGAGAAGGCGCAATGGTCGCTGCGCTTGGCCTGACCGGGATCGCATCCGACAAGGCGCTCGCGATATCGGTTTTGCTCGGCCTCGGCGGCCTGATCGTGGGACTGTTCGGCGGCCTGGTGTGGCTAGTCGCACCCGAGCGCGCCAATTTCAGCACGGACCACGCAAGGGCCGTCGCCGAACGGACTGACGCCGCGTCGGTTTAGCAATGGGCAACAGCGGACAAGATCAAGCTATGGGAGCTGCCAAGGTGCACTTGCCCACCAGCCTCGAGGCGTGGCTGTGGCGCGTGCTTATCTTCGCGCCGGCCGCTGTTTCGATCTGGTGCCTAAATCGGCCCGATACTTACCGGGCGCTGGTGTTCGAGGGCGGTTGGGCAACGCGATTCTACGTTATCGCCTGGATCATCCTGACACCGTATCTCGGCTGGCTCGTCACGGCGACCGGCCGCCTGACGTTCTCCCTCATCAAGCACGAATCCGCTCGGCTCGTCGACGAATTCTTCGTCGGCGCGGCCACGCTCATATTGACGGGATTTGGGTTCGGCGTTCTGTCACTTCTATATCCGCAAATCGTGCTCGGGTTATCGATCGCTATTCTCTTGTGGGATATGCGAAGCGTCTGGAGACCGCAGAAACTCGCGCTAACTGTCCCGCTGATCGCGACATCGCTGCTCGGTCTTTGGCTTCTGGCAGCGGTGTTTCTGGATCGCGCCGTCATACCTGACGTCATTTCGACCGACGTTCAGCAGCTCTATGCACCCTATCTTGCGGAGGTCGCGAGAAATCACAGCATCTGGCTTGCGGACGACAACCCCATCTTTTCCGACTTCGAGATCGGCCACGGAAACGGGCTGCATTTGTGGCTGGCGACGTTTCTGCCTCCGCACGTCGCCCAGATCATTTCATTTCTCTACTTCGTCGGTATCGGTGCGGTCATTTTCGAGCTCGCCCGCCTCATTCTGCCATTGCAGTTTCTGGGACGGCGGTGGCAAGCCGCAACGGTACCGATTGCACTCGGCCTGGCAATTCTCGGCCTTGCTTGGCCCAGGACCATGCCGAGCGTCACCCCCGGTCTCCACATCATGGAGTTCGGAAAGTACCACCTTCAGACAGCGGCGTTCTTCGTCTATTTCCTGCTGGTTGTCATTCGGTCCTCCCAAGATCGAGACAGGCTTGCCGCCGGCATTTGCGCCTTTGCCGTTGCCGCTTCCTATCCGCTCTACGTCGCGCTTGTCTTCTTGATTTCGGCGTTGGGGGTGCTCGCCAAGGCGCTTCAGCGCGACCTATCCGGCGTCATGACAGGCGCGCTGCTCGGAGTGGGAGCGATCGCTGGGTGCACACTGGCCTTCTCTTTCAACTATCTTTACCTCGGAATCCCGGCAACCAACCCATACTCGCTGTTTCGGAGCATCGCATCGGTAGAGCGCTTCTCGCAATTCGGCAGCCTCGATATTCTAGACTACTTTGTGCTGACGCAGTCGCTGGAGGTCAGCGACTTCCTCGGCAAGGCGGGCTTGTTCGCTTTCTTCAAGCAGATCAAGTCCATTCTCCTGGTTGCTATTCTTCTCGCGACGACGACTTTGGCCGTAGCTTTCATCGACTGGAAGCTGTTTCCCGATCGCTCCGACATCTCGAAGTCGCGGACGCTGCCCAATCCCGCTGGGGCTTTGATCGTTATCGCCTACTTAGCCAGCGTCCGGCTCCTGGATATGACCTTGAACATTCCGAGCCTGACCAGACTATCCATTCATGCCAACGCACTAATCCCGCTTGCGACCGTCGCAATCGCCTGTTGGGCCCTACTCATCGTTCGGCGACTGACCCCGATTTGGTTCGCCGGGCGCCACGCTCCTGATGTAGCTGTCCTGGCGCTCTTGATCGCCTGCGCCTGGACGACCGCTTCGTATCCGTGGCGCAGCTTCAGGGATGACGGTGCCATTGCTTTTGCGACCGGGCGCCCGCTTCGCCAGATGCCGCGTGTTGAGGTAGACTGGCAACGATGTGACGTGCTGCAGCAATCGACGGGCTCTGATCGCATTCTGCCCCTCAACGGCTATCGCGCGATGGTGCCATGCTATTTCTCGCCCCTGCTCACGCGCGGCAAGGTCATTCATACCTATCAGAGCGATGTCGCGCGCAATTTCGAAAAGATCGCGCTGGGAACTGCAGATACGGCAGAGTCCGCACTTCGTGCGTTGAAAGTGAATCTCTTTTACGTCCAGAAGGAGAATTGCGATTTTTGGCTAAATGGGTTCTCTGATCTCTTCCAGAAAGACGAACTGGCGAAGCGCTTTACTGTTCGCATCGAGACCCCGGACTACTGGCTGTTGACGTGGCAGAATGGCGATCAACCGATGCGTCCAGATGCTGAGACCGAAATCTCGACGCTAAGAGCGAGATCGAAAGATATCTACCGAGAAGCTTATGGCGTGGAACCATTTGAAGCAATCAAGCACCGTCTGCCATCAAACAACACGCGCAGAGATCTCAAGCATCTCGAGCAACTCTCTAAGTGCCGCTGAAGGGTTGGCAATTTGACGGCGGGAAGCGATCCTGCACGGAGACTTCGGATGCATTTCAGCAGATACCTGTCTTGGGGCGGGCCCCGCTGGCAAGCGAGTGCGCGGGCCGCCTTGATGACAGCTCCCTTCCTCATCGCCGCGTTCGGCCTTTTGGTGAAGATTCCTCCCGAGGTCCAATTTTTCAGCGGCGGCTTCCTCACAGCGTGGAACAGCTTGTGTCTCGCTATCCTCGCTCCCTATGTCGCTCTCGCGTTTGTCGGAATGGGGGCCCTGCTCGTTAGCCCGCTCGCCGACGAGGATATCTACCTCGACACCGCCGACTTGCTCGTGCTGCAATTCTTCGGCGGCGCGGCTCTCTGCAGCTTGATTGGCGTTTGCCTCGGTGCGGCCGGGTTGCTCTTCCCGTGGATCACCGTCCCATTCCTGACGGCTATCATAGCCTGCTACCTTGCGCGGCAGCTGGCTCGACCATCCAGCGGCCATTGGACACCATCTACGGCAGCCGAATGGCTGCTGGTCGGGATGCTGGGTTTATCCGCCCTCGTACTCCTGCTCGTGAAAGGCGTTGTGCTCGACGCGACCCGCGGTGATATTCCACAGCTTTATCTTCCGCTTCTCGCCGACCTGCAGAACCGGCATACGCTTTGGCTCAATCCCGACGAACCGAAGCTGTTCTGGTTTTTGCTCGGCCGCGGCCATGGGGCCGATATGTTGCTTGTGAGCTTCGCAGGTCCGATGGCTCATCAAGTGCTTTCCGTTGTTTACTTGCTGTCCATCACTGCATTGGTCCATCGCATCGCAGCGCGACTCACAAGGGGCTGGATATTGCCGGGCTGCGCGACCTTGATCGCAATGTGGTCGAGCTTTATCGGACTGGAAACTGGACGCTTTCACTACGAGACAGGAGCCTTCCTCCTGTTTGTATGTTGGGGCGGGCTGCTCTATGCCACCACAAAGGTTCGCGTGATCTTCCGCGCCTTGGTGCCGGCCGTTATATCCATCGCGATCATGATCCCCCAAGCGGCAATCATCGCCGCAGCGTTCTTGATGGCGGGAGCGGGAGCCGGCTGGTTCGCTCACGGCCCACGCGGTATGGTGCGGCCGCTCGTGGTGGCCGCAATCGGCCTTGGCACAGCGGCTCTTAGCCTCCTGGTCAATCAGATCTATCTCGGCATCGCCGAGGTGAATCCGATCGGCGTGTTCATGCCTCTCATCAACGTCGAGCGCTTTCGTCAAATCTCCAGCTTGGACCTCATGGTCTACGTGAACAACGCGCAGGGCATCAAATATGCCGGATTTTCGATGCTCGACGTCGTGGCCGCGGCGCATCGCTTCTGGACGGTGCTCTCCGGCTTGTTTTTTGCGGCGAACTTCTGGGCATATCCTGTCTTCATTGTCGCATGCGCCGCCTTGCTTGGCGTGCGGCGACCACAGGGGAACGGCCCCTTCGCCATCGGCCTGGGTCTCTCTCTGCTCGCCGTAGTCTGCCTCATCACTCTCACTTCGCATGGAAGTCTCGAGCGCATGCTCGCTTTCCGGTCGGTCGCAACGCCTCTGATTGCCATTGCAGTGATAGTGCCCCTTGCCGGCGTCTTTCGACGATACCGATTGCAAAACCATGTCGGCTCCCTGCCTGCTGCGACAATTGCGATCTGTCTGGCGGCCTTGGTTGCAACTGTGGTGGCAAGGTCGCAGGGCGAGATAACCCGGGCGCGCGTCGGGGGTGCCTTGGCATATGTCACTGGTCGCATCGGTTTGGTTGGCACCTCCCCTTCCTTTGACGATCTAGATCCTCGCCGCTGTCTGGAGGTCTCACGCCACGTTCCGTCCGGCTGGCACATCCTGCCCGTCAATTCCGCTCTGCGCTTCCTGCCGACCTGCGCCGAATCCCCTCTCCTGCCATCCGGCCGGGTGGTCGACACCCTGCATCCGGTGTTCCTGCCTGACTATGGAGACGTTCTGCTCGGACCGCCTCCGCTCAGCATCGCCGCTTTGCGCCGGCACGAAGTGAATGCCTTTTACATCGAGAGCAACAGGCTCGATTTCTGGGCACACGGGCAGAGCCCGCTTTTTGATCCAGATAGCATGCAGCGCAATCTAGACGTGCTCCATGTCGGAGCAGACTA
Organism: Bradyrhizobium huanghuaihaiense; assembly: GCF_007830635.1. GTDB lineage: Bacteria > Pseudomonadota > Alphaproteobacteria > Rhizobiales > Xanthobacteraceae > Bradyrhizobium > Bradyrhizobium huanghuaihaiense. The sequence goes on from NZ_VLLA01000003.1 coordinate 229,155, forward strand.
CATATTGCTGACGTGGAAGGGTTTGGGAGTCCAAATGAGCGACGCACAAGTTGCAGCAATCACCGAGCTGCGGAACCGCAGTCGTGTGACCGGAGGAAGCAAAGAGTATTGGGAGGGTATTGCAGTGCTTGCCGCATGGCGATCCCGGCAACACTCTACCAAGCATGAAGAATAGCGCCTTGCGGATGTGCCGCACGGCAAGGCGACGCCGACGGTTTCGCGAGGCCGGCCTCACGCAAGATTGTCACTGCAAAATCCCGTCGAATCGGCTCTTTTTTTCACGCGTCCGTCGATCGGATAGGGTACTTGCGAACAGTGCGGGACCTTAACTTATCAATTGAGGTGAACGCTGGGGCCCTATATAGCCGTACAATGCCAGTTGCGGGCCGTAATGGCTCGGGGCCACAACTTCAGAACGTTTCCTGCAAAGAGCTAGACCCGTGACCGATCATTGCCGCCTCTGCCATTCGACCGACCTCCGACCGGTCATCGACCTCGGATTGATGCCGATTGCGCATCGGCTTCGACACAGCCGGAACGAGCAGGACGAACGGTACCCGTTCGAGGTACTCGCCTGCGGCGAGTGCGGTCTGCCCCAGATCGTCAAGCCGATCGACCCCGACATCCTGTATCGGCAGTTCAACTACAATTTCAGCAGCTGGAAGCCTGAGCCGCACCAGGTCGACGAGCTCGATACGATCGCGAAATTCTCGAAGCACCAATCCGTGTTCGAGATCGGCTGCAACGACGGCCTGTTCATGGACAAACTGCGCGAGCGCGGCGCGAACGTCCTGGTCGGCGTCGAGCCCAACCCGGTATCGGGCAAAATCGCGCGCGAGCGCGGCATCAAGGTCTATGCCGATATGATCAGCCCGGCGATGTGTCACGACGCCGTGGAGCAGGCCGGCAAGTTCGATCTCGTCGTATCGCGCCAGGTGCTGGAGCACATCGTCGATTTCGAGAACTTTTTCGATTGCGTGAAGATCGCGCTCAAGGACGACGGGCTGCTGTTCATCGACGTGCCGGATTTCGCACCCGGCTCGACGGCCGGAGACCTCTCCGTCCTTTGGGAGGAGCACGTCAGCTATTTCACCGAGCCGACCCTGCTCGCCCTGCTGGCGCGCCACGGCTTCGAAGCGGTGTCCGTGAAGAAGTATAATTTCAGCGGCGGCAGCCTCGCGATCGCGGCCCGCCGCGCCGCGCACCAGGTGACGCCCCCGCCCGCCCCGGCCGGCGTCGGTGAGAAATTCGGTCAGCGCGCGAGGGAGTATGGCGCCCGCCTGCGACCGATTCTCGCCAAGGCCCGCGCCAGCGGCGCCGAGATCGCCATCTATGGCGCCGGCTGCCGCGCCTGCACCTTCACCAATGCGCATGAGCTGGCGGATCTCATCGACCTCTCGGTCGACGACCAGAAGGAGCGCCAGGGGCTGTTCCTGCCGGGCACCGGGATCCCGATCCGCTCGCCGGAGGATCTTACCGGCAAGTCGAACGCGCTCGTCTGTCTTCTGGCCGTGAACCAGGAGAACGAGGCCAAGGTCAGCAGCCGGCTGCGCGAGAACGTGAAGCGCCCGCTGCACATCGTCTCCATCTTCGCGCCCTCCGATATCTGGAGCGAGCTCGATCGCCTCGAAGCGGCCGCAGGGTCGCGGCATGGCTGACGACAAGCTCTTCAACTACTACGAACGTCAGGACGTCCTGCCGACGTTCGGGAATTTCAAATCGGCCGCCGAACTCGACGCATATGCCAGCCAGCGGCGCGAACTGTTTTCGGACAAGCTCGTGCTGCCGCCGCGGCTGTTCCGCGACGCCGAGGTGCTCGAATTCGGTCCTGATTCCGGCGAGAACGCCCTCGTGTTTGCCGGCTGGGGCGCGAACATGACGCTCGCCGAACCGAACCGGCATGCGCATCCGAAAATCGAGGCCTATTTCGCGCATTTCGGCCTGACCGATCGTCTGCGCAAACTCGCGCTGGCCGATGTCGAGGGGTTTCACAGCGATCGGCGTTTCGACATCATCGATGCCGAAGGATTCATCTACACGGTGCAGCCGAGCGAAAAATGGCTCGGCATCTTCCACCGGCTGCTCAATCCGGACGGTTATGCCGTCGTTTCCTATTACGAACGCTATGGCGGCTTCTTCGAGCTCGCGCTCAAGGCGATCCATGCCGCAGGCAAGGCTCTGACGGGCCGACCGGCGCTGGAAACGGCGAAGTCGCTGTTCGAGGCGAAGTGGAACAGCATTCCGCACACCCGCAGCTTCGAATCCTGGCTGATGGACGTGCTCGAAAATCCGTTCGTCCGATACCGGTATTTCCTCGATTCGGGCGCCCTCTGCACGGCGGCGCATGAGCAGGGGTTCGACATCCATTCGGCATGGCCCGCCTATCGTGACAGCCTGGACGTCTACTGGCACAAGAAGGTCCTGCCGGCGGACGAGAAGCTGCGTCGCGCGACGCGCCACCTCGACCGCAGCCGCCTGAGCTTCCTCGGCGGACGGAAGCTTTATCTGGTCGGCCAGGCCGACGCGGTGAGCGCGATCTCGGCTTCGATCGAAGCGCTGGTGCTCGATGTCGACAGGATGATCGACGAGCCCTTCGGCGACAGCCTGCCGCGCGTGATCGCGAGCCTCGCTTCGTTGCGCGAGACGATCCTGACGACGGACATTCTCGCCGACGATGCTTCCGACATCGAAGCCATCACGGCGACGCTCGACAGCTTCCATCGCATCTTCAGCGCGATCGGGCGGCGCGATGCGTCCGCGATCGCAGCCCTCACCCAGTCAGACCCGGCGTTCATCAACACCTGGGGTCAGCCGGCGCATTTCCTCGTCGTCCGGAAGCGCCTCGAGGGATCCTAGCCAGTGAGGCCAGGCATTGGCATGATCGGAACGGGCATGGTCGGCCAGATGTGCCACCTCGCCAATTTCGCTGCCAATCCCGCCTGCCGCGTCGTCGCGATCGCCGATCTCCGGCCCGATCTGGCGGCCGCCGCCGCGCAGAAATTCGGCATCTCGCGGATCTACGGCACGCACCGCGAGCTGCTCGCGGATAGCGAGGTATTCGCCGTCGTGGTCGTGACGAAGCGCCGCGCCACCGGCCCGATCGTGCTGGACGCGTTGAACAGCGGCCGGCACGTGCTGTCGGAGAAGCCGATGGCCTACACGACGGCTCAGGCTGCATCGCTGGTCGAAGCTGCGAGGCGCCAGCACCTCGTCTACAGCATTGGCTACATGAAACGTCACGACGCCGGCGTAGCGCGCGCGCTGGACAAGCTGACGCGCTTGCGCGCAGACGGCTCGCTCGGACGCATCGTCGGAGCAAGAGGCTGGTGCTTCGGCGGCGATACCGGCCGATCGCACGACAACTTCGTCATGACCGGCGAAACCCGGCCGGACGGGCTCGAGCTCTGGCAGGATGGTCCCGACTGGATGCCGGGCACACTACGGCCCGGCTACGACAACTTTCTGAACGTGTTCAGTCATATCATCAACCTCGCGCGCTACCTGCTCGGATCATCGCCGACGGTCGCCGATAGCTTGGTCGAGACCTCCGGCACTGCGACGGTGACGCTCGACTTCGGGGGCGTTGCCTGCGCGCTGCAGCTTGCGAACGGGTCCGAAGGTCCGTGGCGAGAGGGACTGAGGATCGAGTTCGAGCGCGGCGCGGTGACCATTGAATTGCCCCCGCCCTTTGCCGAGCAGGAGGCGGAGGTCATCCTCGACCAGGGCGACCAAATCACGCGCTTGACGGGCGAAGGCAGTTGGGCGTTCCGGCGTCAGGCCAATGCGTTCGTCGCCGACATCGTCGAGCGAAGGACGCCACTTGCATCCGGCGCAGATTCGGTGACCGACATTGCGCTTGCCGAGGCGATCTGGAAGCGGCAGGTCAGCGGCTAGGCATCGCATCCGCTTTCGGGCGATCGAGCGGTACTATGCCCGCGATCGGACCCGGCTTTATGGTCACCTCCGCAAGTTGCCGCAGAAGCTGTGATACGTCGCAACGCGACAGCAGACGGCACGCGTAGTACTTGCGCACCAGAGCCTGGTTCGGCGCCGCGCCGGGACCCGGCTGGAACAAGATCGTCGCCTGCGGCCCGGACGGATCGAAATGACGGAACGCGCTTCCCGGCGCCGTCCGCGCCATTTCCATTTCCTGGAGGATGGTCGGCCGCTCGGCCCGCAACGCAAATCCGAAGAAGGGTTGATCACCCCAGGCCAGGCGGAGCATCCCGGTGACCTCGGCCAGGCCGAACGGCACGTGCCGGGACGGGTAATCGACGAAACCATCATCGATCGCAAAGACCGTTGCTGCCGGCTGTGCGCGGTTCGCAAGATCGTTCGCAAGGGCTTCCTGCTTGAGGGTCCTCGCCTGCATGAAGATGTATGTGTTCAACAGCAGGCCGATCGACAGCACCGATCCAGTTCCGAACACGAGCGCGAAGGCTGCCTTCGGACCGATCACGTGTTCGACCCATCGCTTGAGACCGAGAAGGACCAACGCCGATGGCAGGCCGAACATCAGCAGATGACGGCTCTCATAGAAATGCAAGCTGGAGGGCCGCAAGCCGGCGACCAGATAGGGAAACGACAAGGCGAGAAACAGCACGACGGCGAGCAAGAGCGGCGCGGCAACCGTATACTTCGCGGTGGTCGGCCTCGCCTCGGACCACCACAACAACAAGGCCGCGCCGACGAGGAGCGCGGCCACGACGAGCGGCGCCGGTGCCTGGATTGTCATCTTGAGCGCGCCGACCACGATGTCCCAATAGCTCGTGATGAAAAACGCTTTCCAGCCGTTCGCCAACTCGCCGAGCGTCGGGAAATGGGCGCCATAGTGCTGCGCGTACACGCCGATCCGCTTGAACCAGACGTTGAGCGCGCCCCAATAGACCAGAGGAAGCACCATCAATTCCGGATAGCCCAGAGCGCAGCGCCAGGCTGCGAGCCATGTGCGGCGAACGAAGCCGTGCGTAGCGTCCCCGTTCCGCCATATCGCAACGAAGAGACCGAGCACCACGAAGGCATAGAGGACGATCGTCGAGTTGAGCGCGAAACTCAGAAGGAATACCAGCGCGGCGGCGACGCGAAGAAGAACGCGTCGCAGGCCATGAGCACCGAAGGCGAGCGTCAGGAGCCACGCGCCGACGAACAGGAGCCCGAAGCTGAGCACGTAGACCGCATTCGCCTTGCCCGCCCAGAGCTGATAGCCGGGATAAGTCCAGACGATCAGCGCGAAGCCGACCGCCTCGGCGCGATCGAGCAGATCCAGCCGCGTTGCGGTCAGCACCAGACAGGTGGCGCCGAGGAGAATTCCGGCGAAGGCCAGCGCCACCATCACGGCGACCGGCGCACCGGTCCAGTTGGCGATGGTATCGTAGCTGTAGAAGACCGGGTGGCCGGCACCGGACAGGAGAAAATCGATGTCGATCATGTAGTCCGGACGCGGCTTGAGCACCAGCCAGTCGTCCATGAAGAGGCCGTCGTTCAGCAGCATCGGCGCATGCGCGACCAGCAGCAGCGCCAGCAGAACGACTGTCGCGCGCAGCATTGTGCCGGGAGGGGAAAGGGAACGCATCGGCGGCAAGAATTCGCATGCCTATCTGAGCGCCGCAAGGGCCGAATGACCGGATCTCGATAGGTCATTGACCCCAAAAATCCGACCTCCTATAGACACCGCACAGGCTGGTCGGCACCAAGGCGTCCAAGGCGTCCAAGGCGATTTTCCGCGATGAACTTCCTTCCGGGCCCGGCGCAGACCACTGCGATCTGTCTCAGTGTCGCGCTTCCGCTGCTGTTGCTGTGCTACGCACGTATCACTGCCATTCGCGGAGCTGGCCGCCGTTTTCGGCTCGGCTGTCTCAGCGTGGTGGTACTTTTTGTGATCGCCTGCATCGCAATTCCGGGTCCAAGGCATCTCGACGACGTGGTCAGCGGCCTCTTCCTCCTGGCGACGGCGATGATGCTTTGCTACGTCCTGTTCAGCCTGCTGGCCTGGGGCTTTACCCTGACGCTGCTCACGGCGCTCGCCCGGGCCGGATCTCCCCTCACCCTGGAGCAATGGGCTGCGGCCTACATGCAGGGCGGAGATCTCGGCACCTTCGCGCACAATCGATTGAAGCTGCTGATCGGTTCGGGAATGGTGATGATGGCCGGCGGCAAATTGGCGCCAACGGCCAAGGGGCTTGCGGTGGCGCATTTCGTCAAGTTCGTTCGTTTCTCAACCGGGCTTGGATAACGTCACGATGTCATTCGCTGTCGGTTTCATCGCTGCCGTCGCCTTTGCCGTGCTGGCACCTGTCCTGCAATTCGTCGCGCGCGCTCGGGCATGGTCGCTTGCACCGGTGATCGTGCTCGCGATCACCGCCGTCGCTTCGCATCTTCTCGGCGTGCTGCTCGGCATCTTGACCGTTCCGCAATTCCGCTATTGGGACGCCGCATCGATTTTCGGCTTTGGCGTCATGGGTTACGTTTTCGCTTTCGGCGCAGTCTACAAATCGGTCTCGCTGGACATCCTGCTGGGTCTTGCCGAACGGCCCGAGCGGACGGCTCCGCTGTCGGACGTCGTGGAACGGCAAGTTCCAGCTCTATTCCGGGGGCGGACCGGGATCTTGATGGACGGCGGTCTGGTCGAGCAGGTCGATTCGCGGTTTGCCGTGACGGCGGCAGGGCAGATCATGGCCGGCCGGATCGGGCGCCTGCGGCGTGCCTTTGGCATCGGCGATACCGGGCTATACGATTTTGTCGACTAGTTGTTGCCCGAATGCAACGCACTTGCGTTGACCTGGTTGACGGGACCGATATTGTCGGCCGCGTTTCGATCACCTAGAGTTGTGGGTGGGGTTCCAACAGTACCGAGTGGCCGGCGACGGGTTATATTATGACACCTTCCAGGGCGGCAAAAAGGCTTACGATCGTCATCCCTGCTCTGAACGAGCAGGACAAGATCGCCGACACCATCGACGGCGTGCTGCCGCTTGCACGCGAGCTGCTGGACGATTTCGAGATCTTTCTGATCGACGACGGCAGCACCGACGCCACCGGCGCGATCATGGACGAATTCGCGGCCAGCGACCGCCGGATCATTGTTCATCATAACGCCGAGCGGCGGGGTGTCGGCGCCGGCTTCGAATACGCCCTGTCGCGCGCGAAATTCGATTCCATCACGCTGATCCCCGGCGATCACGCCTTTCAGAACGAAGGCATTGAGAGGATGTTCAAGGCGGTCGGCGCCGCCAACATGGTGATCACCCACCGCGACAATCAATCGGACCGTTCCGTCAACCGCTCGATCCAGTCGCATTCGCTGCGCTTCATCCTGAACTGCCTGTTCGGCTTCTGGCTGTCGGACTACCACAGCATGATCGTCTACCCCGTGAGATGGCTGCGCCAGATCGCGGTCAAGGCCGACGGTTACGGCTATCAGATCTGTGCGTTGATCTCGCTGCTCCAGCTCGGCCTTACCTATGTGCAGGTGCCGGTCAGCCTGAATGCGGAGTTGAAGGGCTCTTCCCGTGCGCTGCGGCTGCGCACCTATTTCGAGCTCGGCGGGACGATCTTCTCGCTGCTCCGCCGCGTTCCCATCCGGGACGTCGATCTCAGCCAGATTCCCGCCGAAGCCGGCCGGACCTCCGCCCGCTAATCCACCGGCAAGGCCTGCTGTGGCGGACAACAGCCGCCACCGGGCTTACTTATCCCTGCCCCGCCAAAATTCGACCTAAGTGATTGATTTTGCTGGCAGGAGTGGCAGGGCTCGAACCTGCGACCCCCGGTTTTGGAGTTCGCGAAGGGACGTTAGGCCTAGTTGGGCCAGGGCCGACCAGTGTGGTTAGTCGCGATTTTCGGACCGAAACGAGCCTTTTGGCACGGTTTGGTCCGTTTAGTTCTTCGGGGCCGGATCGAGTTTGGGTCCAAATTTGGGTCCAAACCCTTGGCGCGTGGCGGGAAGCAGACTTTGCTCTAATTCAGATCGCCGCACAAACAGCGCCCTCTCCCCTTCTCGCTCAAGTAGAACGAAAGTCTCGGATGACAGTTATACGGGTATGCTGGGAGGAATCAGTCGGCTAGGCTATGGAAGCTAGGAAAAAGGGGTCTGGCCCCATTAAGCTAGTTTTTGAACGGGACCTTAAGCGCGACGACGCTTAATCAATACCCCACCGCGGGAGAAGGGAGGAGAACATGTCGACGACAAAGCACTTAGTCGCGCTCCTCAACTCCCATATCGACGGTGATGTGGAGCAGTTCCTTTCGATCGCCCTTCAAGTAGCTGCGCAAGAGGCCCGTCAAGGACGTTCCGAGGAAGCCGACCAACTCAAACGCTTGGTCCAGAAGGCCCGTAACCAGCAGCGTAGCGGTCGTCCGGCCGGCGGCCAGACGCCTATCCCTCTCGCGCGTCCACGCGGTGAGCTACAGGGCCTCGTCGAAAGCACCTATCCGAAGATCACCCTAGCCAGCATGGTCCTGTCGGAGGACGTGCGCGAGCGTCTAAGCCGCATTGTGCGTCAGCAGCATGAGCGAGCCAGGCTGCGCGACCATGGGCAGGCCCCTACTACTCACATGCTGCTGGTCGGGCCGCCAGGCACGGGCAAGACCATGACAGCATCCGCGCTGGCAGGTGAACTGCACCTGCCCTTGTTCACCGTTCGGCTCGAAGCGCTGTTCAGCCGTTACTTCGGCGAGACCGCCGCGAAGTTGCGCCTCCTCTTCGATCAGATCGCGCAAACGCGCGGCGTCTACCTGCTGGACGAGTTCGACGCGATCGGCTCGCGTCGAGGCGATCCGAATGACGTCGGCGAGATCCGCCGCGTACTTAACTCTGTGCTCGCCTTCATGGAGGAGCCGAACTCGACAGATAGCCTCGTGCTCGCGGCCACCAACCACGTTGCGATCCTCGACGAAGCGCTGGCGCGGCGGTTCGACGAGGTGATTGAATATAGCTATCCGGATCGAGCGGGCGCGCGCGCCATTATCGAGCGACGACTTGGCAACTTCAAACTGAACGGCTCATGGGCAACCGTCGAGCCCGCGCTCGAGGGATTGAGCCAAGGTGAACTCGTTCGTGCGGCAGATGCTGTCGTTAAGGACGCTATTCTTGAGGGCGCCTCGAAAGCGTTGCCTGCTGCCCTCGCGCGTGCGCTTCAAAATCGTCAGACCCTCAAGGGCAAATTCCACCGGCGTTAGCGAGACCCTTTGTCTGCCGGACGGGATGAAACATTCATGCTCAAGGGTTAGCTTCAAATGGCGGGGGCCGACGAAGAAGATTACGGGGCGCGCGATCGTCCGCACATCTCAATCAACGCATTTCGTGAGGCGACACAGTACGAATACCCGTCGCGCAGGCAGGAACGAAGGCCGCTGCGGGAGGATTACGCTGCGCACGCAAACGCCCTCCTCAATCAGCTAACGCACGCATTGGGAGGCCTGCCGGCGCCACCCGCCGATACGCGCTTACAAATCGAAGGGCTGAAGCCGGGCACGGTGATTGAAATTTCGACCCGCCCGCCCGAAGACGGGTCACGCACCAAAGCGGCGAAGGTACCGGCAGCGCTGGATTTTCCAACGCAGGACATCGTTGTTCTGCGAACCGAGCGGCGGGACGATCGTACCGAGAGCGCGCTCGTGTTCGTACCTGATGACGCCCGCACCTTTCTCCAAGGACGCATCACGAATTACGGAAGCGATCCAGGCAATGCGCGGCGCCCTGATCTCGATCGTTTTGAGGTCGTCGAAACGATCGCTTCCGTCTCCGTCCGGTCACTTTTCGTCGGTGATGTCGATTTCACTGTCCCGGACGTCGTCTGGTGGGAGTTCTGGGTTCGAAACGGACCGAGCTGGGCCGACAGAGTTGCCGAGCGAGCCCGCGCTGCCGAACTCGATGTGCACGCCGATCGCCTCTTCTTCCCCGATACGACCGTTGTGTTCGTTCACGGCGCAGCGAGCGTGATCGCTGCTTTCGCGTCGCGAGTCCCTGGAGCTATCAATGAAATTCGGCGTGCACTTGGGACTATCGAGCCCTTCTTGGACCGGAGCGGCCCGGGATTGGACCAGCACGATTGGGTGGCTGAACTTGCCCAACGTGTGGTACGGGCGCCAGACGACAAATCTGTAGTGTGCGCGCTAGACACTGGCGTCGCTGCCGACCATCTGCTGATCGTACCAGGTCTAAAAGGCGCATGGGCTTACGACGCAGCTTGGCAAACGGATGACCACGCCCCAGATGGTGGGCACGGAACGGGTATAGCCAGCCTTATTCTTTACGGCGATCTCGAGCCGCATATGAACGGAGCGCAGCCCGTCGAGCTGACACACGGCGTGGAATCCATGAAGCTGCTTCCACCGAAGGGCTTTCCTCCTACCAAGCCGCCGAGCTACGGAGTGGTCACCCAAGGCGCCGTAGCTCAGGTCGAGATCGAACGCCCGGGCGTGATCCGCTCCTTCTGTCTCGCGAACTCAGCGATTGATTTCTCATCGAGCCGGCCATCGACATGGAGTGGAGCACTCGATCAGGTCGCGGCAGGCTCAATGCCTGGCGATGCTGCTCAGGGTCTGCCCGCATCCGCAGCGCCTAAGCGGTTCATCATCGTGGCGGCCGGCAACGTAGCCGGAGGAATGTTGGCTGACGTCGTTCCTTCGCAACCCCTCGAGGATCCGTCACAGAGTTGGAATGCTCTGACGATCGGCGGCATCACCCGCAAGGATCAGATACCGGCACCGCCACCGGCATTGGAGCCCGTCGTTCCCGCCAACCATCGCAGCCCTTTCAGCCGCGGGTCTCAATCGCTTCCCGACGATTTGACACCGATCAAACCAGAAGTCCTGTTCGAGGCCGGCAACATGCTGTCTGACAACAGCGGATTTTGCGGATGGCACCCCGCAGTCTCATTGCTTGCGGCCGGATCAGACGTGGTCGTCGAGCCCTTAGTGCCTTTCTGGGCGACTAGCGCCGCAGCCGGAGTGGCAGGCAACTTTGTTGGTCAGCTTCAAGCAGCCCTGATGGAACTGTGGCCCGAAACGCATCGGGCGCTTGCCATCGATAGCGCGACTTGGCCACAGCCAATCCGGAAAAAGCTTATCGGCACGGGAGCTCACTGGAAGACGACAAACTCGAAGGCTGATAGGCAGAAAATCCTTCGCGAGGTGGGCTACGGCGTGCCGGACATCGGGCGCGCGATCTTATCGGCCCGTAACGACGTGACGTTAGTCGCTGAAGCGGAAATCCAACCTTACGCTGTCGGTAAGGATGGGCGAACCGGCGTGTTCAACGAGATGCATTTCTATGATCTGCCCTGGCCGCGGGCGGCGTTGGAGCAGCTCGAGAACGAGATCGTCACCATGAAGGTGACGCTCTCGTACTTCATCGAACCAAATTTGACGGGTCGCGCAGCCACGCGGCCCGACACCTATAGGTCTTTCGGCTTGCGTTTTGCAATGAAGAAACGCACCGAAACCGACGCCGCATTCCGAGCGCGCATTAACGCTGCGCAAGACAGGGACGGAACGACCGCTGATAAGGAGGCCGACTGCTGGCTACTCGGCCCGAAGGCTGTACAAGCCGGGTCGCTCCACTGCGATCTATGGCGCGGGCACGCGGTCGACTTAGCTGGCCACGATGCAGTTGCAGTTTATCCAGTCGGCGGTTGGTGGAAGTCGCACTTAGGACAGCAACGCGTGACTGACAAAGGACGCTACGCTCTCGTTATATCTATCGCCGCGCCGGAGCATGCGATCGATTTATATACAGAGATCGAGAACGCGGTGCAGCTCAAGGCTGACGTCGAAATACCGGCAGGCTGAACGGAGGATTTCGCGAAATGTCGGCGGCACCATCGCCTGAAAATATTATGGAGGCCCTCAACGACTCCGGCTACCTGATGGAGCAGGAGGTCGCGACTGTACTCGAAGGGCTGGGCTACCACGTGCAGACTAATTTTCCCTTTGAAGATATCGACGAGGGTAAATCGCGCGAGATGGACGTGCGCGCGATCAAGACGATTGCACGCAACGAGGCGCGCAAGCTCTCCTGCGTGTTCGAGATTATTGTCGAGTGCAAGAACAGCAGCAACCCGTTCGTATTCATAGGCCGACCGAAGACCGCAGCGGATCAGCGCTTGGCCCCGGAAGAATACGTGTTCTTCACGCGATGGTACGAGACACACAAACCGGTGGGGAAAGGAGGTAGCAGTGTGCAGTTGACGGAGCCGTTCCATCATCTCGGCTTCCCCAACGTGCACTATGCTTATCAGCGTCCCGAGAAGGCGGTGCAATTCTGTCGGGTTGATCGCAAGGGGAGCGGCTGGCATGCAAACCATGCCGGCCTGTACGACGCAATCTTCTTTCCTATGGCCAAGGCCGTCAGCTCGCGAATGAAGGAGATACCGAGAGAGCCGCGCCACGACGAATGGCGCTATCTATGGTTTTTTGTCCCGCTAGTGGTGGTGAGCAGTGACATTTACTGGGTGGACTCGATGCAGCAAGCCCCAACGCCGGAGGTCCGACCGTACGTGACTTTTAGGCGGCAACTGCGCAGTAAGACGCTCAACGGCTCGTTCTCCGTCGACTTTGTTCGGCAGGACTATCTTGCCTGGTTCGACACCGCATGCCTCGGCCGGATCGCGGAACACGCGGCAATGCTTGTAAACGAAGAGCCGGATCTCGTATTAAAAAAGGAAATTGCTTGGGACGACGCGAGGTAGATGTGGCCGCAACGCAGCGCCACTGCGTACGATCAATCTCCGCGCCTCTCGCCCACAGTGAACGTCGTAGCCAGGAAAGGCCAACAAATGGCAGCGCGCGATCGCTTCGAGCTTAATATCACGTGTCCGAATTGCGGAGCAAACGGTGAAGCCAGGGTGTCCGAAGACGATTATCCGTTCATGCGCAGTCCGCGCTTCAGCGTCGACGAGTTGCCGGCGGAATTCGAGGTGGTTAAACGAGCGGCCCATCGGCAGGACGTGCTCCTTGTTCATACCCCATGCAAGGTGAAGTTCACCTTCTGACGTCACCGAATGCGCCGACAAACCGCTGGTTCGGTTATGGTCGTTTATCCACACCCACCAGCCGCAGTGGCTCTACCGCAGCGTCTCCCCTACATTTCGACAATTTGCCAGCCTTCTCTCAATCCGTCTTTATCCCTCTCATGTCCGCCGCTCGCATTATCAAGCCGCCCCCTATGTCGGGAGGCGATCGAAAGTACTTCGCACGAGAGATCCATAAGGCGGAGATGACCTTTGCACATCTCCTTGAGGAAGCCGCAACGGCTCACGCGGTCGCGGACGCCGCGCGCGCCAAGGCTTACGCCCTCGACTGCGTTGCCTGGAATACAGCCCTTTTTATTGGTGAACTGGACCACACCTCCCCCACGATCGCGGCGGCGATTGAGGGCGGGTTTCCGCTGCTCGAGGTGCGCTGCGAACACTGCAAACACACAGAGATGATCGATCTCGCATTGGTGGTGCAGCCTCGCGATCGGCAGGTCGCGCTAATGCGGAGCTATCTCTACTGCAGTCCCTGCCAGCGCACCGTCGGAAAGAAGTGGCGGCCAGAGCTGATCGGCCTGCGCCCGCTCGGCGATCCGCAGCCCGCCGCCCCATCTAGGCGTACCAAGAAAGCCTCCTGACGATGTGCAACCTCTACAGTGTCACCACCAACCAGGCGGCAATTCAGGCGCTGTTCCGCGTCGTCAATCGCTACGTTGGTAATTTGCCGGCAATGCCGTCTGTCTTCCCCGACTATCCTGCACCCGTGGTTCGCAACGGGGACGGCGGTGAGCGCGAGCTCGCGATGATGCGCTGGGGCATGCCGCCGCCCCCGCGGGTCGGCGGCCCGCCGGTGACGAACGTGCGCAACACCAGCTCTCCGCATTGGCGCGCCTGGTTGAAGCCGGAGAACCGCTGCCTGGTGCCTGCGAACAGCTTTTCCGAGTACGCTCCGGAGCCTAACCCTGCGACCGGCAAGAAGGACGTCGTTTGGTTCGCCCTCGCCGACGAACGACCCTTGTTCGCGTTCGCAGGCATTTGGACGACGTTCAACGGTGACCGCGGGACAAAGTCGAAACCGGTGCCAGGCCCGCATCAAGTTTACGGGTTTCTGACGACGGCACCGAATGCGATCGTCGAGCCGATCCACCACAAGGCCATGCCAGTCATCCTCACCACCGACGAGGAGCGCGACGTCTGGATGCGCGCCTCATGGGACGAGGCCAAGGCGCTGCAGCGCCCCCTGCCCGACGATGCGCTTCGGATTGTGGCGCGTGGAAGCGCCAAGGAAGATGTTGCGACTGGTGCGCAATGACCCGACTGTCCACCGCCTTTATTTTAGGAATTCTGCTTTCTGAGCCGCTCGCGGCTGCAGAGAATATCGTCGGCCGCGCAAGCGTAGTTGACGGAGATACGGTCGAGGTTCACGGCACGCGCATTCGATTGTGGGGAATTGACGCACCTGAGAGCGATCAGCTTTGTCGCGGTGGCGATAGTGAGCTCTATCGGTGCGGGCAGAAAGCCGCCACCGCCTTGGCTGGCATTCTTTACGCGATCCCCCGCCCGCTCACTTGTATCCCGCGGGATCAAGACAAGTACGGGCGCGTCGTTGCTGAGTGCAAGCTCGGAGATCCCGGGCCAGACATCGCGCATTGGATGGTCTCGCACGGATACGCCCTCGATTGGCCGCAGTACTCCTCTGGCCGATATGCACAAGCGCAACGACGCGCGGAGAATGCGAGCGTCGGCATGTGGGCCGGCAGCTTCGTCGAACCACGGCGATATCGGTCCTGTGTTAAGGCGGGCGGACGTCCCTCACAATGCTCGGACTTGCAGCCTTCCGGTAGTCGCGGGCGCACAGGCCGCGTGAACAGTTGGCTGCGCGAAGGAAACCAAAGCGGAGAGATAAAATGAGCACCTGTCCTATATGTGGCACGAAGGCAAACGAACTTCCTAAGACAGGAGATGCAGAGGGTTACGATTGCCCGCGTCATGGACGGTTCAAGGTATCGGACAGAGTACTTCGATCGGAGCAGAGAAGAAGTGTGGGCGAATGGGAAGCAGCATTGAAGCGGGCTACAGATCATGCCAAGCCGGATGAATTACCGCTCATAACGACGTATCATCTGCAGCCATGAAACTTGCGACCGAACGCTCTTTTTCCGACCCTGAAGTTGCGGCCCGCAAGTTGGTCGAAATCGTCGCGGGCATCGAGCCGGTCGATGGACGCATCCATATTGAGAAGATCAACGCGCCGTTTCTGTTCACGCTCAAGGGCCGCGCCAGTGAGTTCGGCGCCGGCCTCGCCTACGCCGTCGACGAAGGCTGGCTGATGCTCCACGAGAGCGGCACCTATGTGAAGCTGCTCGCCCCCGGCGAAGACCTGCTCGCGAAATAACGCCGCCTGTCTGGCGGTGGAACGAATTTTCCGGAGCAGCATTTTACCGCCATGCCGCGCTATTTTTTCCACGTCACTCACGAACATAAGCATATCGACGAGCAAGGAGAGGAACTCCCCGACAAGGATGCTGCATGGAAGGAAGCGACCGTGACTGCTGGTCAGATGTTGCAAGGCCTGGACGGTAGGCTGGCGCCCGGTCGGGAATGGCGGATGGAAGTCACCGACGAATTACAGAACACGCTTTACGTTCTGCACATCCACGCCGAAAAGCCCGGCGACGCCTGATGTTTCGCAGTGGGCCTGATCGATTCTCTCGTAAAAAGCGGAGCATAGCCGAGCGGCGCCGCCATGAAGTTACTGAGGTTATGGGCCCGGGATCCTAGGCACACCGGGCCCGCTTTGTTTCGAGGCCGCCTGTCTCGGATAGCCGCCAGTGGGGCTCGACATCGCCTGCAGACCCGCCTCGATTGCAGCGATGTCGCGGTCTGCCGCGCTATTCAGGAACGAAGGTCTCCTGATCAGATTATCAGTCCCGCCAGGCTCGCCGCCGAGACTGGCGGAGCGGCCCCGGCCCACCTCAAAAAGCCCCCCCCTGCAGCCGGGGCCGTCTCTCCGACCTCAGTAGTATCGGAGTGTGCGTATGCGTTCCTCGCCCTCGATCGTGCCGGCCGATCGCCTAGACCGCGACATCTACCTGGTGCTCGAAGATTTCGGTGCCCGCGCCGGCTGCGCCTGGCGAGAGACCGACGAAGCTGACACGGATCTTGAGACCGTCCTGCAGGACATTCTGTCCGGCCAATATGCCTATCCGCTTCGGATTGTGTGCTTCAATCCGATCGAGGGCTGGTCGCGCGATGCGACCTCGGCCATCGCCGACGCGCTGGCGGAGCGAGCCGCCAATACCGACGCCGAGGTCTCTCCGGCCCTGCAGGACTTCATCCACGCCAACTCGACCCGGCCGTTTAACGTGCAGCTGACCCTCCCGCTGCGCGGCGTCGCGTGATGGCTATCGAAGGCAAGCCGATCGGCCACGCGCAGGATGAGCCCGAGCACTTCATCCGCTGCACGATCTGCGGCGAGCCTCTCGACATGCGCGACCTAGCTCAGGTCCTTGACCATCTGCACGAGCAGAACGTCGAGGAGGAGCCGACGTTCAGTGAACTATTCATCGTCACGAAAGTGGGTTGGTCTCGAAAGCCGACGAAGTAGTGTTCTTAAGCTGGCCACAGCATAAGACTTACCAACCACACCGCGACTGAGCAGCAGACCGCAATTCCAAGGTATGGCAATGCATTTGTCATCGGTGCCTCGCTGCAATCCCGACGCTCAAAAAGCCGACTGCTAGATTGGCATATTCGCGGGCGGATGACTATCTGCTCCGCATGTTAAACGCATTCGAGTTCTGCCTGCCGACGGCCGCCAAGGCCGTGCCTGACGGCCCCGACTGGCTCCACGAAATCAAATATGACGGTTACCGGCTGCGCGTCGAGCGCAAGGGCAAGTCCGTTCGGCTGCTCACCCGCAACGGCCACAACTGGACCGACTGCTACCCCTGGATCCTCCAGGCCGCGCTCAAGAACCGCGAGCAGAACTTCGTCATCGACGGCGAGGCTGTCGTGCTGGGCGTCGACGGTGTCGCCGACTTCAACACACTGCACTCTCGTAATCACGACGACGAGGTGCAGCTCTACGCCTTTGACATCCTGATGCTAGGCGGCGAGGACCTGCGACCCCTGCCGCTCTCGATGCGCAAAAACCAACCTCGCGCGCCTACTGCGCGGTCACCCAGAAGGCATGTTCGTAGCGCCATTTGAGCTTGGCGAAATAGGCCCGGACCTATTCCAGGCCGCCTGTCGCATGGGCCTCGAGGGTCTGGTTTCAAAGCATCGCGATAGGCCATACCGGGGTGGCCGGCAGAAGCACTGGATCAAAGTGAAGAACCGCAGCCATCCAGCAATGGATCGCGAGCTGTAGAAGTTCGTGGAACCGACAAAAGCAGCGCTACGTTTGATTGCCATGGCGATGAAGCAAGTCCGAGGCTGGTTGACCAATATCGGCGTGCTTGCCGCGCGGCCAGCCGCGTTCGTGGTGTTTTTGGCTTATGCCGCGCTTTGGGTCGTCTTCGGCAATGGCCTAGAGTGGCATTCGCCCGCCACTCTCGCGACATGGGGAATGACCCTCGTGATCCAGCGCGCCGAACACCGCGACACGCAAGCCATTCACGCCAAGCTCGACGAACTCCTGAAGGTTCATGGCGACGCCAAGAACTCGCTTATGACCATCGACGACAAGGACGCTGAGGAAATCGAGCGGGAGCGAGCGCTGGTCCGTAGGTCGTGAGCTACTGACCTAACGGATCACGTTGATCGCTCTTCCATTCGGGTTCCAGAATTAACCCGCAACTGCGACATCAAGCTTAATTCGAGACATTGATTGCAGCAAAGCTGCGGGGCGCTAGCTTCTCACGGCCGGACATTGCCCTTGGTCCGGGTCCCCAATGCGAAGCCGTCGCGCCAATATATTCGACGCGGCGGCTTCGTTTGATTGCAGGTCCATTCTATTTGAAACAGCAGTCAGACCGCGGCAAACTTGACCTTATCGAGATGCGTCGGCAACTCACGGCCTTGCGCTCGCAGCACTCCGACAACCTTGCGATAGCATCGCTACTGAACCGCTTCCTCGTGAAGGTTGCATTCCTCTCGGAGCCTACAGACCCGAACCACGAACGGCACCTCCGATCTGAGTTTGCACAGACGCTGACGAAGGTGGAGGCGATCACCTCGCGCAGGCCATCAGCGAAGCGACCAGTAACCACTAAGCGATCCAAGTAACGCTAACGATCGTATCTCATTGCGCTTGCCGGCGGGCGCGCCGATGCTGGATGCAGTCGCGAAGTCGCCCTTGTTTCGCGTATTGGCGCCTTCGCGGCGAGGGGTCACCGGCCCTTCAGCCGGCGACCCCGCCCAGTGCTGCGATTGATGGCGGACGTGTCACGAACCGCGGTCCGGAGCGTAGTTTCAGGGCGGACAGGCCCTCATAGGCTGGTCTTACCGTCGCGATAAACTTGGCGCGTTGAGCCGATGGCTCGTAGGGTATCGCAGGGCAATCACCGACAGGGTCACCCAGACGCGCGTGTTGGGTGCTCGCAGCGGCCCACCTGTTCGTTCACAGACCGTCAACGCTCTGGCATTACTCTGAGCGACTGCCTGAAGGCCACGCGGGTGGTTCATGAGTGAGGCGGAACAGCGATCTGATAGGCGGGTTGTTTTCGAACGGCCAATCGAAGCTCGGTTGATGGCGATCGACGGCACATGGCAGCGCGCCTGCAGAATTCACGATGTTTCCGAATTGGGTGCCAAGCTGGTGATTGATGGTGCGGTGACAGATATCGGACAGAAGGAATTCTTCCTCGTTTTGTCACCCGTGGGCTTGGCTTACCGACACTGCGAACTCTCCTGGGTGAATGGTGAGTTCGTGGGCGTTCAGTTTCTCAACCGGGTTAGAGCTTCGAAACGAGCGCGCCGCGGCGAAACTTTGGTCAAGTAAACATCCGGCATAGGGCTCGTTTTGGTGCCGATCGAGTTTATTAACAAAGGTCGTGCGATGATGCTAGCATTGTGCAAGATCATTTGAAGCAGGGCGTTGCAGAAGGTAGCAGCGCGGGCTGCGCCCCGCGCAGATACACGTTCACACAGCATCACCGACAGTTTCTCTGCTACCTGAAGCTGGAAAACTGGACGCCTGCATCAAGGCTTCCCGACATGCCTCGGACAGCGTTGGCGCTCCTCCGCGATGAACTGATCGAGATCCTCGCGCGCAACGACATCAAGCTGTATCGAATGACGCAAAAGGGCGCAGATCGTCTTGCCGCACACGCCGCTGATAGGGATACCTATGTCGCGAGCCCTCCAATCGATCGTTGCTGGCTACGTCAAAGTTAAAAATCGGCGCGCGCTCGAGGGACTGTTGGCGCATCGCCGTGGGATGCTGGCCCAGCTTCAGGCGGTCACCGCCATCAACGCCTCCGCCTCGGTTCAGACCGTCGGGGACGAGATCTCGATCATTGAGGCGGGGTTGGAAGAGTTGAAGCTACCGCCCGGGTCGCTACCGGAGAACGAATGGGGCTAGTCGGGGTGGGCTGTCCGCGCCCCCTGGGTGACGCATCGGCTGCGTTCAGAACATGTTCGCGAGCCGATCAAGCAGCTCTTCCCAACCGCCCGGGTCATAGACGACCAATTGAAAGTCGCCGGCTTTCGACCATCGTATTTCGAGCACCTTGCGACCGACGTGACGGACCTGAATTCGTGAGAACTCATAGGGTCGCCCAGGTCTTGACGGAGTGACGTAGGAGCCCGACAGGCCGCACGATCGAACTCGCGCAGGTACTTGTTCTCACCCTCGACAGCGATGAAGGGTAACGCCACGAGTGTAGTGCTCCAACAGAAACGCCTGCTACGATTTGTAGGTGTCGAGGACTACAATCTGTAGCGGATCACACATTTCGTAGTATAGCGAAGCTCATCCGCTTTCGTTTAAGACGATGATGCGCGAAAACAATGCCGGGGGTTACATGAGGGCCAATCAAGTTTCCGTTCTAGCGATGATGCTGTTCGCTGGGACCGTCTGCGCTCACGCGAAGGACGAACGCCAAATTGTGGGGTCTTGGATCGTGAGCAACAACGAAGACCGTTTTGGAAAAGGTGGGACGTTCGTCGCTGCGGTGCTAGATCAAAATGGCGGGACAGCTCTGGCAGTTCGCTGCATCGAAAAAGACCTGTCAATCGCCGTGATCGATAGCTCCCAGGATCCGAAACCTCTCAAAGTGGGTACGGCATACGTTGTGAAGATGCGGACCGATAAGGAACCAATCATGACTACGGCTGGTAAGGCGATCGGCGATCGTTTGATCCAGTTCGACACTCAAGCCGACATGGTTCGGACCATACGCAAGGGACGAGAGACAGCAATCCGTTTAGAGAATGACAACGGTGTGTCGCGGACCCTCATCTTTCCGACTAAAGGAAACATGAAGGCTCTCGCTCGCGTTGCAGATGAGTGCAATCTCGACTGAAGGGATCGGTATACCTATCACGGGATGAGCAGTCCACAGAGCTCCAGCAACTCGGGCGGCGCGGTGCGAAGCGAGAGCGCCCCCCTCCACTTTACGAAGGTCAGCGGGTGCGGGTTGCGAAGCACAAACGCAAAGTGATTAGGCGCGTACCAGCGGCTCGGGTGGGGCTGGACGCAATCGACAATCTCGACCATGCCGATGACGCCGCTGCGCGGCTGCTCGCCCGTCAGACGGACGGCAAAGCGCCTCTCGATGTCGGCCGGCGTGATGTCGTCCGGACCCTCGGACGCATGAATGAGCACCGGTCCTCGATAGGAGGTCTTCCAGGAGCGGTTCTCAACGTCTTTGAGCGCGATCGCGCCGGTCTGGACGTCGGTCGCGCCGGTGATGATCAAGCTCGCCCAGGGCTGTCGTATCGAGATAATCTTCATTGAACGAGCAGACTAGCGGCTGACCTCGCGAAGCCAATGGAAAAGCCACAGATTAGACAGAAAAATTTACTACTAATACTTGCGATTGAAAGGTGATGCGCGCTATACTGAGGATTATTCGTCTGGCTCGAAGTAGTCCAAGTCAATCTTCTTGACCTCGACCGTCCGCTCAATTCGGACACCGACGTTGTACTGCACCATGAGCTTCGCGAGCTCTTGCCCGTCGATCAGCACAATGCGTAAGTGTGGGATTGTTCTAGGATAATCTACAGCTCCTCTAGAAAAGGCGCTCGTGGTGACAAACACCCCTTTTGTCGCACCTTTCCCAACTAACGCACCAGCGAATTGCTGAATTTGCTCGCGGCCGATTGTGTTGGCGGCAGCATAACGCTTTGCTTGAACGTAGACGACGCCGAGGCCGAGAGCATCCTCGTTGATTACGCCATCAATGCCTTCGTCGCCTGGTCTACCTAACCGCTGCACGACGCGGCCTCTCGAACCCCCATACCCCATCGCAACCAGCAGATCGACAACGAGCCTCTCGAAAAATGCTGGCGATTGCTGCGCAATCCGATCAAGGAGCTGAGCTTGTAGGTCTTCAGATATCTCAGCCTCGGCCTCCTGAATGAGCTCTTCAGGGGTTGTCCTAGCATCTATCACGTCGACGTTAGTGGCCGCGGTTTCCTCGGGAGCCGCAGGCCCGGCGTCGCGCGGTCTCTGAAACGCCAGGAATTCCGCAAATTGCCGCAGAACCGTATTATCTATCCGCGTTGGATTTTGCTCGAGTAGCTGCTTGCCGCGCGCGGTAATTCGAAAGTGTGACCTTCGTGTACGTTCAAGAGCGGCGGCTTTGACCAAATAGACCTGGGCCCAATATACCCGGTTTGAGAAGACTGTCTGCGACCCACTCCGCAAGGGAGTTAGCCGCTCTTCATCTGTCAAGCCCAACTGTTGCGCTAAGGCTTCAATAGCATCTCGCACGTTCTTTTCGTTCCCGTCGGAGCAAAAAGCCAGTAGCGGTCGCATCAGTGATTGATAGTCCGGAATTGCCACGAAAGCTCACCTATTTGGTGGATAATCGCGATCTCGCTCGAGATCTTTCCGACATGGCGGTATCCACATCAGCCGCGTCGATCGAGAACCGGATTTTTTCCATACCAGCCAAGCATATCCAGTCGCGGTGGACGCCTTGCGATCTAGCCGCCCCTTCACCATCGGAACGCGCTCCGCGTATTGAGCGCAGATAGCCGGGGGCGTCGTCTCGAACAAATTGCGGTATCGGCCGACGCTCTCGATGAAGACCGTGCGGACGAGGACAGCAACCCCTTCCCTGGCGACGATGAGTGAACGCTGGACAAAGTCCTCAGCCAACCTGAACGGCGGGTTGGTGATTACCCAATCCACGGCATTCGCCTCGTAGGGGACGTCGAGATAATTCCTCACCGACCCATAGCCGTACTTGTAAGCGTCGGAGGAGCGCACCTCGCGAAAGTATTCCTTCAGCACCTTGGCCATGTGACCGGCGCCGCACGCTGGTTCGAGGCAGCTCAGCTTCTTGAACGGACCGAACTCGGCCAGCACATGCTCCATGAAGCCGCGCGTGGCCCACGGCGGCGTCGGAAAGTCGTCAGGACTGTCCGCCGCCTCGGTGCGCTGCGCCATGACGGCGTGCGATCGGTTCTGCATCCCCTCTTCTCCCGCCCCTCGACTAGATTCGGTCTAGCAGATCATACAATTGTTGCTTGAAATAGACATTCGCTTCCTCGACCAGATCGTAGACCGGAAAACCGAAGTGATCGTTAAGCTCGGGTCCGACCAGAGAATACGGCCTCGGGATCGAGCGCCGGCTATAATAGAAAATAATCTTCGCTTCGGCCCTTTCAGCCTTGTACCCTGCAAGCTCGCCGTAACTCTTGAGCAGCATCTGAGTGACGATCAGATCCCTCCTGATTGACCGGATCTTGCCGGCGTCGAACTTCCCAAAGCCTCTTTTGACCTCATAAGCTCGGAGCGTTTGGTCAGCGCTGTCGAAGACCATCATGTCAATTTGGAGCGTGCGGATGCTCTCGCCGTACGGCAACAAGGCCATATCCGCCTGGTGCCCGATGAGCTGATCTGCGGCGTGCGAAACGCGGAAAGCATCTTCTCTCCAGACCTTGTGCCGATTGCTTTCGCGAAGGCTCTCCAACATGGCACGCTCGAGGATCGTGCCATGGCGCTTGTAGGCCGAGCTGATGATGCTGGTCTGTCGGGAATACTTCTCGCCGGCGATGGGATCTGTTTCGAAGTCAGCGGACGCCAGCGTAGAGATTGTCTGATCGACGATCGGCTTTACTCGGTCGATATAACTCATGGAAAGATCGCAGGTTCTGAAAAGATGCTGCAACCTTACATTTAGCGGCGACGACCGCGCAGAATTTGTAAAGAGATGGTTAATTACTCTCCACCCAACCCGCGGATGCGTTACCAGGGCCGACGACCCGGTTAAACCTCTATGGCTTCTATCCGGTCCTCCTGTTTCTATCGAAGGCTCAGCAGGCTCACCAATTTGCGAGCCTATCTTTTGTCTGGTCCGAGAGGACGAACTTCCGTTTCGATTGGTCGATCACGTGGTTCGCCGATCTGAGCGGCGCGATCGAGCGCCGCTAGTACCTGACTTGGATGAGTGAGCTCGCTTCCATCGAAGATGAAACCCGGACCCTTGGCATCTGCTAATCGCATTTTCCAAAGCGCGATGGGACGTATCGGAGCCTCGGCAGGATGGAAGGAAATCTGTTCGAATGAGGCTTTGTGACACCGGATGTTTGGAAGCGGCGCCATGCGCCTGATGACCCCGCGCCCATTGCCGACATCTTCGACCGCATCCGGATCGCCGACAACCGCACCGTTGTCGGACCGCACCCACAAACTGAGGCGTTTGGAGCTCAACTCTTGACGTGCTCGTCCTGGATGAGCGCGTGCGAGCACGTGAGCTGAGACCAGCGGTTCAAGATCATCTGGCAAGGCTGCATTGATTGTGACGTCCTCGATCGCTGCAGTCGCTATCTCACGGAGCAACGCGAGGGTTTCACTATTGATCCGTGAAAGCTCGTTGACGATCCGGTTGGCTAGCTCACCGTTTGCTGCCCGCCTTCGCTTGTAAGTCTCGCGGAGTCTGGCGCTCGCTTCAGCAGCGTCCTCGTTCGCTACTTCGCGGCTCAGCTCCTCGATGAGCACCGTCAGGCGATCCTTTTCCATGGTCCGCCAGTCGGAATCATCCTTCCATTGAGCGAAGGCCTCGCGGCCTGCCTTACTGGCTTCGCCCTTGGCTTCCGCAAGCGTAGCGAGGCTGTTTTCATTCTCGATCAACTCGGTGCGCGCTCGCTCGAGGAGCGCCCGCCGATCGTTCAAATTCTCAAGCATCCTAGACACCCAGCGTTGGAGGAAGGGGAAGTCGGCGCCGCCGGATACCACAAGCAACCCGGCGGCGCATTCGACTGCGAGGCCATGACAGTCGGGCGAGCTGCGATCATTGCTTCGAGGCGGACTGTGCTCCGATCGCGCTCAGGCACTGAGGTGATCAGATTTGCGATGCTCGCGGCAAGTTCGTCGTCGCGCGGAAATGCGCGCCGGTCTCTACTCGCAAGCCAACATCGCCGCCAGAAGCTGTACGTCCGCTATGCCCCTGAACCCGGTTCAATAACGGACTTCAGCGAAGGTCCGATTTGGGCCATAACCGGACAACAGTGAAGAAGACGCGACGGTTGATGATCGTTCGTGCAACCGAATCCTTCAGTTCTTCGGAAGCACGCGTGGCGAGGAATGGTGATGGGCGATACACCATTCATTCCCTTCCTTGGTGACGAGCATGCTGAAGCGTGACGGCCCCGGGACTGGCTTGCCATCGACCATACGAGTGAAAGTGTAGAAACCGGCGACCACGGCGGCGTTATCGTTGATTGTTATCGTGCGCCGCTCTTCAATTGTATTCGTATTCCCACTTCCTTTTATCGGTGTGAAATACTTTATTATCGCTTGCGTCCCCTCGGAGATGATCGGGCTGACAGTTCCGAGAAGGATTGCGGTCGGACAATAGGTCCTAGCAATCACCTCTGGATCGTTGGTGCCATACGCTGCTGACCAACGGTCCACCGCCGCGTTGGCATCTTCCAAAGGGCCAGCCAAGGCTAGCGTGGGCGACATCAGCATCATTGCAACAAACGCGACATGAAGAAGTTGTATCACTTCCGTCTCCATTAGCTATGAGTGCGGCCGTCTGTGCGTCATTACAGCACGGGCAGCCGCAACCGGCTAGTCGTTGGCACGCATTCACCATGACTGCTACGGGTCAAGAACGCCGTCTTGAAGGTCGGCCGATTGCTTCTGGTCTACCTCCAAGAGCCGACAACCGGCTACACCGCCCGAACTTCGCGTTCGGGCCAACAGCCGACGCTGATCCGCTCGCTATTCGACCAGTTCATCCGTCGCGGCCAATAGCGTGGGCGGCGGGGTGATCCCGAGCCGCCTTGCAGTCTTCATATTGATGACCAAGGTGTATTTAACTGCTTGCTCGAACGGTAGCTCTCCCGGCTTCGCGCCCTGAATGATCTTCGCGACCTGGAAGCCTGCTCGCCGCAGCATATCTTGAAGATCGTTTGAGTATGACATCAACAATCCGCGTTGCGCCCAGAAGGGATAAACGCCACACGTCGGCTTTTCAGATTTTGTTAGAGATGTCACAACGCGAGGAATATCGAAGTTCATTCTGGGGTCGCCCGAAATGTAAAATGCGCTGACGTTATCCCGCAGTCCCGCCGATACAGCGCTGTCGAAGTCATCGAGTGTCCGGATTTCATAGTTCAGAAACTCGAAGCCAAAATGTTCTGACACCTTTTGCAAGGCTTTACGCTCGGAAAGCGCCAGATTTCCGGCAGTGACCGGGGTTACACTATCCGCGAAGTGGATCATCCCGAGGCGCGCAACGCTCGGCACTAATTCCTTGAAAAAGCCGATGCGTTTTGTGGTGAGGGCCTCTTCGCCGCCCACAGCGTTCATAGTGTTGCCCGTAATCATTCCACCTGGTCTTGCATAGCTTTCAGCAAAGCCCATTGCGATCGGATCGGCAGCAAGACCAGTAACGACCAGTGGGATATCCGGCGCTTCCTTGCGGGTCGTGTTTAGCGCGCTCAGTGAGGCTACAACAACAAAGACCCGAGGCTTCAACTCCAGTAGCTCTCTTGTAAGCTCAGGTATTCGCGACAAATTCCCGTTCGCGAAACGTAGTGCGAGAGTATAGTCAACACCCTCGACAAGCCCGACTTGTTTGAGACCCGCGCGCAGGTCAAGTGTTCTTTCGGTGGCCATTTCTTCTGTGAAGGGTGTTATGAACGCAACGAGAGCCGGGGTTGCGCGCCGCTGCGCCCGCGCAAGCGATGGCCAAGCAAATGACGCTCCACCAGCTAACTGCAAGAATTCCCGGCGCCTCATGGCGACAATCCCCCTGCAACGGTTTTGCCTTGGTCATCAAATCATAGAGAGTGGCCATCTGCCAGCACGGCAGAAGTTCAAATTGTCGGCTTCGGGTCAAGATGCGAAGAACTCAACCTGAGCAAATCTGGTCCGCTGTGCTTCGCTTAGCGGACTGAACCAGGTGCGCTGCTGCTTCGCTGATGGTCACGACCGGTAATGCTCCGACCTGTCGTAAGGTTTCCGTCGACATTTCCTAGTTCCACGTGAGCGTTAGACACCGCCTTGCGCTTCTCGGCCAACGTCGCCGGTGTTTCCCTTCGGCGGTATCACCTCGCGGAAACGAGCAAGATTGCGTATCGGCACGCTCATCAGGAATGGCAGAGCAACGACCTCCCAGAGGTCAGCGTTGCTCTTCTTTTTTCGGCCGTAACCATTTGGGTGAAGTCCAAAGACGTGCGCTTGACAGAGCCTGCGCATTTGGCTCTCGGATACGCCCGCGACGTGCGCGGCCTCCTTTAGCTCCAAGGTATGGAGCTCCCCGGGCGAGGCCTGCTGGCGTGCACGGAGCAGCCCAAGAACTACCTCTAGCTTGGTGATCAGCGTCTCGTCGGACGCCTCGAAACTCATTCCGTAGCCTCCAAATCGAGCTGTGGGAGCGCGGGATGATCGGCTAGCGCGAAGAGCCTGCGCCGCCGATAGCTGCCAATGACGGTGACACGGCCGCTCCCGACGAGCCGCCGCAGGGCTCGTCGGGTGGCCCACAACCGCGGCGGCGGGGCGGTCCGGTGCCAGCCTCGACGCGTCACGAGCCGGGCGTCGTAGACGCTAGCAGCCAGCTCGGCAGCGCTCATTCCGTCGTGCTCAGCGAGAATGGCGAGGATGCGCCTAGGCAAGCGTCGGTTCGGGCGGGAAGCGGTACCGAAACTGACGGAAAGCGCTGACATTACTGGCTCCCCAACCGCGAAACGAAACTGGGATTTTTGAAACCCCAGATACGCTTATTTACCGGGCCCGTCGCGCTCGCATGGCCTTCCAGAGGAATAGAGTTTCTACCTTTTTTCCACATCAGATTGCGGCGTGTTTGCGTTGCCGAGCTCGCTGGTGCGGGTTCGCAGGTCACGGTGGGGAGAGACTGGGCAGGCATCGCACCGCCGCCAGCGAGCGGCTCAGATGTAGACCTGCGATCGGTCGCAGCGCCGCTGGCGGCGGTTTGTTCAACCCGCTGCTCGACAGCTCTCTGCGACCGCGCACCTGTAGGTGCGCGGTCCAGTGACAAATGTGACGCATAATGACAGGTCTTCCGTATAACTCTTATGCGCGCGCGTGAATGTCCGGATAAATGAGGGAACCCGTCACAATCCGTCATCTGTCACCTGATCCGTCATCGTGATGGCTGATCCTCAACCCGCGAAAGAAGCGGACCGCGCCTGAACGGCCGGATTGGAAACCTCGCTTTTGCATCGTCATGGAGAAGGATTTGACGGTGCCGGGTTTCTCGCCGGCCTGCGACGCGAAGGCCTTCCAAGACGCGTAGAGCTTCGCGGTCGCCTCCGTGAGGCGATCGTTGGTTACTTGTACGTCACAGGATGACGACAGCCAGTGCCCGAACAGGTCTTGATCCTCGAAGTAGGCGGCAGTGGCAGCGACTACGCTCTGCGGTCGCGTGAGCCGATTGCGTTGCCAGTCGAGACACCCGTCGATCATCCACCGAAGGATTGCCGGCCATTCGCCGCGGAGCCGCTCAGTCAGTCCCAAATCGGGCTTGGTCGGCTTGTGTAGGAACGGGACGATATTGAAGCGGCGCCGGGTCGCGGCATCAACGTTGGCGAGCGTCGGTTGGTGATTTCCGATGATCGTCAACTTGAATTCCGGCTCGAACGTGAAGAAGTCGCCGCGCATGAAGCGCGCGGTGATCGCATCGCCGCCCGTCAACTGTTTGATGCGGTTCTCCGCCCAGGCGCGACCGTGCTCAGTCTCGCTCGCAGCGACCAACCGTGCACCCCGGAGCATTGCTAGCTCAGTCGGGTGTCGGTCGTGGTTGCTGGCGGTGAATGTGTCGGCAGGTGCGACGACCGCGTAAGCGCCCATGATGCCGACCAGCGTGTTCAGAAAGACACCCTTGCCGTTGCCTCCGTCGCCATAGCAGAACACCAAGGCGTGCTCTGACACGTCGCCGGTGAGACAATAGCCCGCCCACTGCTGCAGAAAGAGAACTGCCCCCGCGTCGCCGTTCGTCGCTTGATTTAGGAAGTCAATCCAGATCGGACAGTCGGCGGTCGCGCTCGGCGCGACTGCCGATATCCTCGTGATCCCTTCCTCGGGTCGACTGCGTCGTAGCGCTCCATTCCTGAGATCTACTGTGCCGTTCGGGGTGCCGAGAAGGTAGCGGTCGATATCCCAGGCAGCAGATGTGACGGCAAAGGCCGGGTCACTTTTTGCGTACCTTTCAACCCCGCTCGCGAAGGCGTTCTTTCTCACCTCGCGGAGCTGCTTCGCCTCACCTGTCTCCGTGATCTCTCGTGCAAGCACGCGCACAAACTCGAAGGCGACATCAGTCTCATCACGTTGCCAATGTGATCCCGACCAACAGTACCAGGCGCGGGCGTGGTAACAGTAGCGGAGGCGCCCGACATATCGTTGAGCAAACACTCGGGCGATGCCGTCTTGAGTGACGGTCCTCTCAAGTTGATGGTTCTCCGCTGCGATTTCGTCCGGCTTGATGTCGCTGATTGGAATGACGACAGGCTTCGCGTTGACGATGGCCTGCGAGAAGCGCGGATCCCGTTTTGTGTTCATGCCGCCCCCGGCGAATTATTGATGTTCGGAAAAGCGCGCGCCCAGAGTTCGCCCGCGAATTCGTAGATTTCAGCCTCGATCTCGCTGCACTCGACGCCGATGTCCTCGAGCCGATCCCACTCCATACCTAGACGGTCCAGGAGGAAGTGCTCGACCGCATCGGGTCCGATACGGGACATTTCGCGAGACAGCCGCGCTACCAGATGGCGGTCGCGCCGCAGCGGGAAAGCGTGCACGCGCGCAGTCATGTCGGCTCAAAAGCTCTCTTCCATGGCAGGTACGTGGTCGGCCGCGCGCTCTTTCGGCGCGCGGGGAGATCCGAGCTGCTTCATCCATCTCGCGACCTCGCCAAGTTGACGCTCGGCTTCGATGACCTCGTCGAACGACAGGCCACCCGCGAGATCGCTCTGCTCGTGTTGTTCACAAAAGGATGAGAGCTCGCGCACCAAGCCGAGCAACTTGCCGGCGCGGCGATAGGGGCTGAGAAGGCGTTCACTCATTCTCGGTCCTTTACTGGCGGAGAGAATGCGCCGCCCCAGGTCGTGGACACCCTGGGGCGGCGCTGTGCCGCGCGCGGCGTACTTCCGGCCACGCGGCGGCTGCGCCTGCGTCGGAGACTGTGACGACGCGGCAGCAATGCTTAGATCGCGCCGATCTCTTTCAGCATCCGGTCGAAAGCGGCCTTCGGGACCTTCATGAGCTTTCCGAACCGAGTGACAGGAATGTCCCCACGCTTCGCAGCTTCGTACGTGGCGTTGCGCGTGAGCCCGAGCATCTGCCCAGCCTCCGGCCAAAGCTCATAGGTGAGACGTGGGACCTCTTGGGCGGGACCGTTCTGGCCCCCCTGCTCCAAGCTCCGTTTCATGCTGGCTGCTCTCGAATTTTGGTGGTTCACCAAATATTCAGTGATTGAGTGGAAAAGCAAGGTTTATTTCTGGGCAACCACCAGAAATCGTGCTAGTCGGGGTTGGCTATGCGCAGTTTGACCAGTTTTCTGCCTGATCTGGTCCCGATATTCGGGATATCAGAACAGGCGATCTATGAGCGCCAGCGCGCGCTCGTCCGGATCGGCATGCTCGCCGCGCCAAAGGGGCGCGGTCGCGGGAGCGGGGTCGAGGCCACCCCGGGAACCGTCGCTCGTCTCCTGGTGGCGGTTCTAGCGACCGATAATCTGTCGGACACGGATGAGCGGGTCCACAAGCTTGCTCTCGCCCCGTTCACTGCAACCGACAAGCGGGCCTCCAAATCGGGCGGCGCCAAGTGGGACCGATGCCCTTGGACCGGTGCGCAGACGTTCGTGGACGCTCTGGCTTTTTTGCTATCGCCGGAAGCCCCTATTCTGCCTGCGCCCAAGCCGGGAGCTCACACATCCGTTCGCGTCTATCGAGGAAGTCTCGGGGCGAGTATCGGCTTCGTTTGGTCTCGCCGACCCGGCAAAGGCCGAAGTGAGTTCGGTCAACCTGATTACGCCGCTAACAATCGGATCAAGGTCGAGGCGCAACTGCCCTTCGAGGCTCTCCGAGCTATTCACCAACGATTGAATTTTGGAGAACGGGATGAGCACGCCTCCCAGCCATAAGCGGCCCTCACGGCGATCCCACGGCGACGGGAGCATCGATCGCCGAGGCGAAGACGTTTACCGGTTGCGATACCGCGTCAACGGGCAGCGGTTCACCAAAACCTTTCACGGCAGTCTGAGCGAGGCGCGCAAGGAATTGCGCGCCCTTCTTCGAGCCGGCGATACCGGACAGCACGTCGATCCAAGCAAAATGACGGTCGGGCAATGGATCGATCAATGGGTCTCCGCCGGCGCGCCTGGTCGAAGGAAGAAGAAGGTCGGCCAGCGCACTCTCGAGCGATATGAAGAGCTGCTCCGAGTTCACGTCAAACCCAAGCTCGGCGAGAAACGGCTGCAGAGGCTACAGGCCACTGAGATTGACCAGCTCTACAATGAACTGGATGCCCTACTCGACGAGGAGGGTGAGCGCGCGATCGCGCCGATGACGCTGCACCACGTGCACGTCACCTTCAATTCTTGCCTTTCGACTGCCGAGCGAAAAGGCCTGATCAGCACCAATCCTATGCGCCGGGTCGAACAGGTGCCCTCAGGCGGCGAGAGCGATCACGGACTTGCTCTCGACGAGGCCGATCTCGCTAAGCTGGTGACCGGCTTCAAACCCACTCCAGCGATGTACGCTCCCGTCGCGGTCGATGCCCAGACCGGCGTCCGCCGGAATGAACTGCTGGCCTTCCGATGGGCTGACTTCAACGAGGAACAGAAGACGCTGAAGGTCGAGCGCGCCCTCGAAGTGACGAAGAAATTCGGGGTACGGTTTAAATCACCCAAAACCTGGCGGGGACTGCGCACCATCGCGCTGGATGACGCGACCGTCGCGGTCTTGGTGGCTGAACGACAGACGCACCAGCGCCTGATTGCGAGCATCCCAGAGGGGACCGACGTCGACCTGTCCTTAGTCCGATTGCCCGATGAGGCATTGATCTTCCCTGCCCTGCCGGAACTCACCAAGCCCCGGGACCCCAGCGCGTTCTCAAAGCAGTTCCGCCGCGGAGCGGATGCGCTCGGGTTTGACGGCTTCGAATTCCATCATCTTCGGGGGACCCATTCCACGCTCTTGCTGGACAAGGGCGTGCCCGTCCATGTAGTGGCGGAGCGCATCGGAGATGACCCGGCGGTGCTGCTTCGAAACTACGCCAAGCGGAAGCGCAAGCAGACCGCAAATACCTCAATGCTGCCGGTCATCAACGCCCTAACGTTGGGAAATTCTGAGACCTGACCGCGCTTGGGTCCAAGTTGGGTCCACGTTCTCAGTGCGTTCGGCAAATATGTCAGCTAAGTTATTGATTTTACTGGCAGGAGTGGCAGGGCTCGAACCTGCGACCCCCGGTTTTGGAGACCGGTGCTCTACCAATTGAGCTACACTCCTACGAACCTGCGTCGCCGCGGCTCAGGGCCGCTTTCAAGCACAGGGCACGACCGGATTGCAAGGGAGAAGCGCACAAGGGCGGCTTGTTCACACCGCGACTTCTGGGCGACAGTCCGTCCCGAACGATAAGAACAACCCGGGAGCCCGCATGAACGCCGCCCAAGCCGCCCATAATCCCGCCGTCGCAGCCCAGACGCCGCCTTTGCCGGAAGCCAGGCCCGAGACGCTGGGGCTGTCCCGCCCCCGCCTCCAGGCCATGTCGGACGCCTTCAAGCGCGAGGTCGACAAGGGGACCGTCCCCGGCATCACGGTGCTGGTGGCGAGGGGCGGCCAGGTCGGCTGGTTCGAGGCGCTCGGCAGGCAGAGCCCAGCGGGCGCGGCGCCGATGGCGCGCGATTCGATCTTCCGGATCTTCTCGATGACCAAGCCGATCGTCTCGGTTGCGGTCATGGCGCTGGTCGAGGACGGCCACCTCCTGCTGGGCGATCCCGTGGCCAAGTTCATTCCGGAGTTCGCCGACCAGAAGGTCGGCGTGGTCAGCGGCGGCAGGCTGGAGCTGGTTCCGCCCAGGCGGGCGATGACGGTGCAGGACCTGCTCCGCCACACCTCCGGCCTCACCTATGAGCACCAGGGTGACGGTCCGGTACACAAGCTCTACCAGGAGTCCCGCGTCCGCAGCCGCAAGATCAGCAATGCCGAGCACGCGGCGCTGGTGGCGAGCTTCCCGCTGGTCTGCCATCCCGGCGACGAGTTCAACTACAGCCGCTCCACCGACATCCTCGGCCGCATCATCGAGGTCATCAGCGGCAAGTCGCTGGGCAGCTTCCTGACCGACCGCGTCCTGGCGCCGCTGCAGATGGCCGAGACCGGCTTTGCGACCTCCGGGGCCAGCGCCACCAGGCTCGCCGAGCCGTTCGCAGCCGATCCCTGGACCGGCGACAAGGTCGCGCTGTTCAACATGCTGGAGCAGCCGGTGATGGAATCCGGCGGCGGAGGCCTGGTCTCGACCACGATGGACTATGCCCGCTTCGCGCTGATGCTGCGCAACGGCGGCACGCTCGACGGCAACAGGATCATCGGCCGCAAGACGCTGGAGCTGATGGCGTCCGATCATCTCGGACCCGGCGTTCCCACCAATGGCACGCTGCTGTCGCCCGGCCACGGTTTTGGTCTGGGCTTTGCGGTGCGCCGCGAGGCCGGCATCGCGCCCTTCCCCGGCAGCGTCGGCCAGTATTTCTGGAGCGGCATCGCGGGCACGTTCTTCTGGATCGACCCGAAGGAGGACCTGTTCGCGGTGTTCATGAGCCAGGGGCCAGGACAGCGTGACTTTACGCGGACCTTGGTGCGGGATTTGGTTTACGCGGCGGTGGAGTGAAGTCTCGTGCCCCGGACGCGCTGCAACGCCCTTAGCGTTGCTGCGCAGAGCCGGGGCCCATGCCTCCGCGATCCCGCCCTCTCACCTTCTGGGTCCCGGCTCAGCAGTGCGGTACTACGCACCGCACTGCGTCCGGGACACGAGGCCATCAGCTGATCGTCGCGCCGCCGTCGATCACCATGGTCTGGCCGGTCATGAAGTCGCCGGCCTTCGAACCCAGGAACACGGCCGCGCCGGCGATCTCGTCGGGGATGCCGATGCGCAAGAGCGGCGAGCGCGAGGTCGAGGCCTTCAGGTTCTCCGGATTGTCCCACAGCGCTTTCGCGAAGTCGGTCTTGATCAGGCCGGGCGCGATGCAGTTCACGCGGATGTTGTGCTTGCCGTATTCGCAAGCGAGGTTGCGCGCGAGCTGCATGTCGGCGGCCTTCGAGATCGCGTAGGCGCCGAGGATGGTTGAGCCCTTCAGGCCGCCGATCGAGGAAACGATGATGACCGAGCCGTCCTTGCGCTCGATCATCTGCGGCACCACCATCGAGATCAGCCAGTTGTTGGCGACGATGTTGTTGTCGAGGATCTTGCGGAACTGATCGTCGGAGATGCCGGCGAGCGGGCCGTAATACGGATTCGATGCCGCGTTGCAGACCAGCACGTCGATCTTGCCGAAGGCGCGGTTGCTCTCGTCGACGAGGTCTTGCAGATTCTCCTTCGACGAGATGTTGGCGGCGACCGCGACCGCGGTGCCCTTGCCGAACTTGTCGTTGATGCCTTTCGCCACCTGCTCGCACACGTCGGCCTTGCGCGAGGAGATCACGACCTTGGCGCCGTGCTCGGCCATGCGCTCGGCGATCGCAAGCCCGATGCCCCGCGTCGATCCCGTGATGACAGCGACTTTCCCCTTCATGTCGAACAAGGTCATGTTTCTCTCCCAGATTTTGATTTTCGTAGGCGACGTCATTCCGGGACGGTCCGTAGGACCGGACCCGGAATCTCGAGATTCTCAGGTGCGCAATTGCGCACCATAGTTCGATGCTTTGCATCGCCCCGGAATGACAACTTAAATCACGCGAGCTTCTTGACCTCCGGTCCTGCCGGCTGATGCATCGCCGCATGCGCGTCATCCGCGATCCACGGTTGCTGATTGACCATCGGCAGCCGCCAGACGGTGCGCTCCGGGCTTGCGAAATAGTCGAGCCGCGTCACCGACACGTTGTCGATATCGAACGCGAGCCCCTGCTCCGGCAAGTCACCGAGCGCGAGCCCCACCGCGGCTTTGATGGTGCCACCGTGCGCGACCGCGATAATGTCCTGCCCCGCCGCCTCGATGTTGATGCGCTCGATGGTACGGCGGGTGCGGTTGTAGAGATCCATGAAGCTTTCGCCGCCGGGCGCCGGCTCGTTGATGTCCGCGAACCAGCTGGTGCCGACGGGACGGCTGGCAATGAACTGGGCGCGGTTCATGCCCTGCCAGCGTCCGAGATTTTGCTCGGCGAGGTCCGCTTCCCATTTCATCGAGGCAGGCCGCGGAAAGCCGGCCGCCCAGATCGCTTCGGCCGTCTGATGCGTGCGCTGAAGATTGCTCGAATACCAGACCGCCTTGCGTGGCAGCACTTTGGCAACAGCATTGAACACATAGGTGTCGCTGGTGTCGCAGGCGATATCGCTCTGCCCGTAGATGTTGCCGCCGTCATTGCGCACCGGCGCGTGACGGACCCACCACCACCGTGTCATGACCACATTCGGCTTGTCTTCGGCTGCCATCGAAACCCTTCCATCCCGTCTGATGTCGCTGTACGTGAGTAGGCAACGTGTCTCAAGACACTTTACCGTTTGAAATCTTGTTTGAAATTCCGCCGCGCGGCAAGCGTCGCGAGGCCACCACAAGGGAGAAGCGCATGGGTCGTCTGCAAGGCAAATCCGTCATCATCACCGGCGCCGGCAGCGGCATCGGTCGTGCGGCCGCGCTGCTGTTCACCAAGGAAGGCGCAAAACTGATCGCCGTCGATCGCACCGAGGCAGTGAACGAGACCGTCGCGGAGATCAAGAAGGCCGGCGGTGTCGCGGAAGCGATGGTTGCCGATGCCGGCTCCGAAAAGGACGTGATCGCCGTCATCGACAAGGCGGTGAAGACGCATGGCCGGC
Source organism: Bradyrhizobium huanghuaihaiense (assembly GCF_007830635.1). Lineage (GTDB taxonomy): Bacteria > Pseudomonadota > Alphaproteobacteria > Rhizobiales > Xanthobacteraceae > Bradyrhizobium > Bradyrhizobium huanghuaihaiense. The sequence continues at coordinate 264,729 of NZ_VLLA01000003.1, forward strand.
TCGACGTGATCTGGGCCAATGCCGGCGTCTCCGGCGGGCTCGTCCCGCTCGCCGAGCAGACCGTCGAGCACTGGCAGGAGATTTTGCGCGTCAATCTTATCGGACCGTTCCTCGCGGTGAAATACGCGATGCCGCATATGGTGAAGCAGCAATCGGGCGCGATCGTGCTCACCGCCTCCGTCGCAGGCCTCAAGGCCGGCGCGAGCGGGCATCCGTATGCGGCGAGCAAGGCCGGCGTGATCAGCCTGGTGCAGACCACGGCCTATTCGCTCACCGGCACTGGCGTGCGCATCAACGCGGTCTGCCCCGGCCTGATCGAAACCGGCATGACCAAGCCGATCTTCGACCGCGCCAAGGAGCGCGGCACCCAGGACAAGATCGGCCAGCTCAATCCGCTGAAGCGCCCCGGCCAGCCGCACGAGCTCGCGGCGATGGGACTGTTTTTGGCAAGCGACGAGGCTTCGTATGTCAACGGCCAGGCGTTCCCGGTGGACGGCGGCCTCACGGCATCGATGCCGTATACGGGGAAGCCGGTTTAGGCACGTGCTCTCGTGTCCCGGACGCGACGCAGCGCGCAAGCGTTGCGGCGCAGAGCCGGGACCCAGAGTGCCGCAAGCATGGGCCCCGGCTCTGCAGCGCACCGTCGAAGAGACGCTGCGCTGCGTCCGGGGCACGAGAGCGGAGTTGTCGCGCACATCGACCCCGTCATTGCGAGCGCAGCGAAGCAATCCAGAGTCCTTCCGCGGAAAGACTCTGGATTGCTTCGTCGCAAGGGCTCCTCGCAATGACGGAGTGTGGGGTGACGGCATAGCTTCTTCAATTCGCGTTTCCCTCGCAGACACAGCTTCGCATCCTCGCGGCATCTTCCGCCCGAGCTTTGCTTGGCTGCCCCCAGTGAAAGAGGGCGCAGGGAAGACCGGGTGCCGGCCGGGCACCCACGGTCCACTGTGCGAAAGGTGGCAACAAAGAATTTGCACAGCGGCATACAGGTGAAGCCAAACATCCGGCCTTCCCTGCGCAGTGGTTTTACGGCTTATGTCGTGATCTCCCCGGGGAGCGATGCACTATTGCCCCGTCGCCGTGCGGATGACTGATGCGCGGACCCGGTCGGGCCGCAACATCACCGCAAGACTTGACGCACAGACCCCGGGCGTCAGGACCACACGATTTTGCCGTACGTGAACCGCACCTGTCGCTGGCGCGAGGACTTCGCTCACAGTTGCCTGCCCTGCGAAGCTTTTCGCGCCGGTGCAACTCACGTCCACCGCCGCCCGGCCCGCGTTCGTGACGATCGCGATACGCCCCTCTTCCTTGGGCCGGGTTGCGCAAACTATCCGTCAATTCCGAATTTCGGTAAAGTAGAATATTTTCGGCGAGCGGTCTCGACCAATGGATGGCGTGTTTTGCCCGACGGGCAACACAAGGAATTGTAGCCCGGATGAGCGAAGCGACATCCGGGATTCACGGCACGAGCCTTCCCGGATGTCGCTACGCTCATCCGGGTTACGGAACTGTGTTGATTTGCCCGACCGCCCATCGCATTGGTATGGTTCCTGCAGGCAACTCAGCCTCTCCAATCTCCTGACAAGACCGTGACAATGCCAAGCTCAAGACCCGACCGTATCCGAAAACTCCTCGCCGACCTCGTCGGCTTCGACACCATCAGCGACCGCACCAACCTGCCTCTGATCGCCCATATCGAGAGCTATCTTGCCGCGTTCGGCATCAAGGGCGAGCGCATCACCGACGAGACCGGGCAGAAGGCCGCGCTGTGGGTCACGATCGGGCCGCAGGACCAGCCGGGCTTCGTGCTGTCGGGCCACACGGACGTGGTTCCCGTCGTGGGCCAGGACTGGAGCCATGATCCGTTCAAGCTCATCGAGCGTGACGGCAAGCTCTACGGCCGCGGCACCACCGACATGAAGGGCTTTGTCGCGGTGTGCCTCGCCATGGCGCCGGAGATGCTGGAAGCCAGGCTCAAGACGCCGATTCATCTGGCGATCTCCTACGACGAGGAGATCGGCTGCGTCGGCGTGCGGCCGATGCTGCACGAGGTCGCGAAGAAGAAGGTAAGGCCGCTCGGCGCCTTCATCGGCGAGCCGACCCAGATGCAGGTTATCATCGGGCACAAGGGCAAGCACGGCGTCCGCGCCACGTTCCACGGGCTCGCCCGCCACTCCTCGATCGCGCCCGACGGCGTCAATGCGATCGAATATGCAGCCGAGCTGATCGTCGAGATTCGCCGCCGCGCGGTGGCGCTCGCGGCTGCGCGATCGACGGACAGCCTCTACGACGTTCCGCACTCGACCCTGCTCACCAGCATCGTGCATGGCGGTGCCGCGCTGAACATCGTGCCCGACACCTGCGCGGTGGATTTCGAATGCCGCGGCATCGGCATCACCGAGTCGCGCGAGGTCACGGATGCGATCGTCGCCTGGGCCAAGGCGGAACTCGAGCCGGCGATGAAGGCGAGGCATCCGGACTGCGGCATCGATTTCGAGGAGATCCTCGACTATCCCGCGCTCGACACCGCCGCCGACGCGGCCATCGTCACGCTGGCCAAGAGCCTTGCAGGACGCAACGACCACGCCAAGGTCGCCTTCGGCACCGAGGCGAGTTTGTTTGCGAGCATGGCCGACATCCCCTCGGTCGTGATCGGCCCCGGCGCGATCGCCCAGGCGCATACGCCTGATGAGTTCGTGGAGATGGCGGAACTGGAGAAGTGTGCGGGGTTCGTGGAGAGACTGATCGCGCATTGCGCGAAGGGGTAGTCTCGTCATTGCGAGGAGCGAAGCGACGAAGCAATCCAGACTGTCGCCGCGGAAAGACTCTGGATTGCTTCGCTTCGCTCGCAATGACGAGAGTGTGTGGGAACAGAGCGCTGCGCCTCACCGCTCTTGCAAGGCCAGCCTGACACCGACGGCGCAGTAGATGGTCCCAACCACCTTGCCCTGCCACTTCACCACGGCCGGGTGGCGGCGCAGCAGATTGCCGAGACGGCCGGCGCCGACGGCGAACACGACGGTGCTGAGCAGGCCAAGCAGCACGAAGACGGTGCCGAGGATCGCAAGCTGAACTGCGATCACACCGTGCTCCGGCCGCACGAATTGCGGCAGGAAGGCGAGGAAGAACAGCGCCGTCTTGGGATTGAGCACTTCGGTCAGCACGGCCTGCCGGAAGGCGCGGCCCGCCCCGATCGTGGTGGCGCCGCCGTTCAGCTCGATCGGCGCCTTGTCGAGCATGGCGCGAATGCCGAGATAGATCAGGAACGCCGCGCCGGCATATTTGACGATGCTGAAGAGCAGCGCGGATGTCGCAATGATCGCCGAGAGGCCTACGATCGCCATGCTGGTGTGGATCAAGTCACCGGCCGCAATCCCCGCGCCCGTCGCGATGCCCACCCTCGTTCCCGAGCTGACGGCCCGCGCCATGGTCAATAAGGTCGCCGGACCGGGAATGAAGACAAAACCGAGGACGATGAGGACGTACGTGATGAGCGTGGTGTGATCGATCATGCGCGGGTCTCACGTGGCTTGGGCGCACACAGAAATACAAGGACACGGTCGCTTGCGAAAGGCGCTGACACGGCGTGAATTGCGAGTCTCGTATTCCGCCTCCTCGTCATTGCGAGCGCAGCGAAGCAATCCAGACTGCCCGCCGCGGAAAGAATCTGGATTGCTTCGCTTCGCTCGCAATGACGGTGGAACGAGCTCGCCTCATCACAGCTGTCATACCCCGGCTTGACCGGGGCATCCAGTACGCCGCGGCTTCTCGGTTCGTACACTGGCGTCACTGGAATAGTGGATTGCCCGCTTTCGCGGGCAAAATAGCGACGCGCCAAAGCAAAAAAGGCGCGGCCATCGACCGCGCCTTCGCTAGTCCTACACCGCGCCCGCCTTCTGCGCGTACTGCCATGACGCCTGCGACAGCGGCACGGTGCGCTTGGCTGACTCCAGCGCCTTGGCGTTGGCGGCGGTGCCGTCGCGGATGCGGCCGGCGATGCCCTGGGTGATGCCGGCGAGGCGGAACAGATTGTAGGAGAAGTACCAGTTGAGGTCAGGCACGCTCACCCTGGTGACGTTGCAGTAGATCTGCGCGGCCTCTTCCAGGCTCGGAATGTTGAGCGCCTTGAGGTCGACGCCCTGCAAGCCCGGCATGATCCACTGCATGAGCAGATAGGTGAAGTCGGCCATGGGATCGCCGAGCGTCGACAGCTCCCAGTCCAGCACGGCCTGAACGCGCGGTTCCGTTGCGTGGAAAATCATGTTGTCGAGGCGATAGTCGCCGTGGACGATCGAGACGCGCGCCTGCTCCGGCACGGTCTTGGGCAGCCATTCGGCGACCTTCTCGAACTCGGGAATGTGCTGCGTTTCCGAGGCCCGATACTGTTTGGTCCAGCGGTCGATCTGCCGCGCGAAATAATTGCCGGGCTTGCCGAAATCGCCGAGGCCGATCGAAACAGGGTCGAACATGTGGAGTTTCGCCAGCGTCTCGATCTTGCTGGTGAAGATCTTGCGGCGCGCGTCGGCATCCTGGCTCGGCAGCGTCGGATCCCAGAATACCCGGCCCTCCTCCATCGACATGATGTAGAAGGCAGCGCCAATGACGCTGTCGTCCTGGCACAGCGCATAGGCGTGCGCGACCGGAAAGCCCTGCTTTCCAAGCGCCGCGATGACGCGATACTCGCGATCGACCGCATGCGCCGACGGCAGCAGCTTGCCGAACGGCTTGCGGCGCATCACGTAGGAACGCTTCGGCGTGTTGAGGCGATAGGTCGGGTTGGACTGGCCGCCCTTGAACTGCAGCACGACCAGCGGGCCTTCAAAACCTTCGACGTTCTCGCGCATCCACGCCTCGAGGCGCAGCTCGTCGAAACGATGCCGCTCCTCGACCGGCTTGGTGCCCGAGAACTCCTCGTCTTTCCTGACGCCGTCAGCCACGGTGACGCTCCCTCTTCAGTCCTGACCATTTCAGGTCGAGCATGATCCTAGCGGGCCACAGCTGATGCACTTGCGTCAAGCCGTCGTCCGCCGTGGATCATGCCCCGTCGTTTCTTCAAGTCGGGAGCGCCGCTTGGGCTCCCCCTGTCAATGACTGGGAGAGTTTGCATACTTCCGAAGTTCAAGTCTGGCAATGGCGCGATTGTGCACCTCGTCCGGACCGTCGGCGAGACGAAGCGTGCGGATGTGGGCGTAGTCTTTGGCAAGGCCCGCCTCATCCGAGACGCCGGCGCCGCCAAAGGCCTGGATCGCCTGATCGATGATCTTCAAGGCCATGTTGGGGCCTGCAACCTTGATCATGGCGATCTCGAGCTGCGCGGTCTTGTTGCCGACCTTGTCCATCATGTCGGCGGCCTTGAGGCACAGCAGGCGGTTCATCTCGATGTCGGTGCGGGCCTCGCCGATACGCTGCTCCCACACACTGTGCTCGATGATCTTCTTGCCGAACGCGGAGCGCGAGGCGAGCCGCTTCACCATCTTCTCCAGCGCCTCCTCGGCCTTGCCGATGGTGCGCATGCAGTGGTGAATACGGCCCGGGCCGAGGCGGCCCTGCGCGATCTCGAAGCCGCGGCCTTCGCCGAGCAGGATGTTCTCCTTCGGCACGCGCACGTTCTCGAGCAACACCTGGGCATGGCCGTGCGGCGCGTCGTCGAAGCCGAACACGGGCAGCATCTTCTCGACCTTGATTCCGGGCGTGTCGAGCGGAACCAGGATCTGCGACTGCTGCTGGTGCTTGGCGGCCTTGGGATCGGTCTTGCCCATCAGGATCGCGATCTTGCAGCGGGGATCGCCGACGCCGGACGACCACCATTTGCGGCCGTTGATGACGTAGTGATCGCCGTCCTTCTCGATACGCGTCTCGATGTTGGTGGCATCGGACGATGCGACTGCGGGTTCCGTCATCAGGAAGGCCGAGCGGATCTCGCCGTCCATCAGCGGACGCAGCCATTTGCGCTTCTGCTCCTTGGTGGCGTAGCGCATGAACACTTCCATATTGCCGGTGTCGGGCGCGGAACAGTTGAACACCTCGGAGGCCCAGGTGATGCGGCCCATCTCTTCCGACAGCAGCGCGTATTCGAGATTGGTCAATCCCGCGCCGCGGAATTCATCATCTTCATGCTCGTTCGGCGGCATGAACATGTTCCAGAGGCCTTCGGCCTTCGCCTTCTTCTTGAGGTCCTCCAGCACCGGGATGACCTTCCAGCGCTCGCCGCTGCGATCCTGCTCGTCATAAACAGGGACCGCCGGGCGCACGTGCTTGGCCATGAAGGACCGCACGCGGTCGAGCCATTCCTTCTGCTTGGGGGACAGGTCGAAATCCATGGGACGCTCCTCGTTTCTCTCTCGTTGGTCCTTTTGCGCCGGACTGTCCTCCCGCCGCGCGCGGCCCGCAAGCGCGAATGCGCAAACTTGCGAGCGCCCCGGAACCCAGCGCAGTTGCGAACGAGTCCCGATTGCGGATTGACTTTTCCCGGCCTTCAAACGATAGTTTCATACAACTGTTTGAATTGCAACTCCCTCCCCGAGGGCACCCATGGCCAGCGATCATACGAGGTCTGCCATTCTCGCCGCCGCCGAACGGCTCTATGCCGATCGCGGCTTCGGCGACGTGACGCTGCGCGACATCGTCGCGGAGGCCGGCGTCAACCTCGCCGCGGTGAACTATCATTTCGGCTCCAAGGACGAGCTGATCGCAGAATTGTTCGTCACCCGCTCGATCGCCACCAACCGCGAGCGTTTGCGCGAACTGAAGGCGGCGGAAGAAGAAGGCGGCGGCCGCGCGCCGATCGAGGTGATCTTGCGGGCGCTGGTCGGGCCGACCTTGCGGGGCTGCCTGGGGCCTGAGAACCAGCGCTCGACCGCAGCGCGCTTCATGATCCGCGCCTCGATCGAATCCGTGCCGCCGATCCGCCGCATCAAGAACCGCGAGATCGACCATTTGCGCAAATTCGCCGGCGCGATGCGCAGGTCCCTGCCCGACCGCAACGACGTCGATATCTATTGGGGCCTCAACTTCGCGCTCGCGATGGCACACCACACCATTCGCGAGAGCGAGCGCCTGACAAAGCTGTCGGAAGGCAAATGCGACCTCGACGACGTCGAGGACGTGGTCGCGCGCGTCGTCAGCGTTGCGACGATGGCGCTGACGGCGGGACGGGCGGAAGCGAAGGCGCCGTCAAAGGTGGCGGCGCGCTAGACCTCACATCATCGCGATGCAGTCGATCTCGACGTCGAAGGGACCAAACCATTCCGGCGTGCAGACGAAGATCCGTGCCGGCGGATCGTGCGGGAAGTAGCGCGCATAGACCGCGTTGAATGCGGCGAAGTGTTTTGTCGAGGTGCAGTAGACGTTGCACTTCATGACGTTGTCGAGCGAGGCGCCGGCCGTCTCGAGGCAGAGCTTCATCTGCTCCATGATGATCTCGCTCTGGCGCTCGATCGGAGCGGCGGCGATTTCGCCGGTCTCGGGATCGAACGGCGGCAGCCCGGCCACGAAGATCATGTTGCCGGCGCGCGTCACCGGCGAGGTCGGCGCCTTCCAGCGATCGAGAAACGACGAGATCGGTTCGACGCGGAGCGCTTCGCGTTTCATGGCGGCCACCTTCGATTGGAGCGAGACTGACGCCTTGCTACATCATTCTGCAGCCGGCATGCTTCGCTTAGGCTCGAAGTGTGGTTGCGGGAATTACGCCCGCCGCGGCATCTCCTCGGCCTCTTCCTTGGCGAGCAGCAGCAGCATCTCGATGCCCATCTCACCTTCCTGCGGCGAGCGGATGAACTTTATTTCGTCGGCGCTTTGCCGCAGTGCGGCAATGATGGCGACGGCCTGATTGGCGGTTGCCGCCTCAGTCGCCAGAATGGACTTCTGGTTCTTGGACTGAAACCCGATGGTGTAGGACATTCGTTCCCTCCCGCGCTCACGTGAAGAGATCGAATCAGAGTCGCGCGCCGAGTGGAAGCCTGTGCGACTACGGACCGGGATTATCTGGGGATTGCGCGCAAGCTCCACGCAAGGCCGCGCGAACGCCACGTTGTCGTCACCAGTCTCTGGTTAGCGATCCGATGCCGACACAGCGTTATGCCAGCCCCAGCATGGCACGCACATCTTCCGCCGTCGCAACGCTCGCACCGAGGCTCTTCACGATGCCCGCGGCATGCGCGACCAACTCGGCATTGGTCTTCGCCAGCACGCCCTTCGACATATAGAGATTGTCCTCCATGCCGACGCGGACATGGCCGCCGAGCAAATAGGCCTGCGCCACCATCGGGAATTCGGCGCGGCCGATGCCGAAGCCGGACCAGATCGCGCCCGGCGGCAGCAGGCTGCGGGCATAGAACATCGTCTCCGGCGTCGCCGAGAAGCCGTACTTCACGCCGAGCACGAGCGAGAACAGGCCCGGGCCCTTCAGCGTGCCGTCGGCGAACAGGTCGCGCGCCAGATGGCAGTCGCCGGAATCGAACAGCTCGATCTCCGGCAGCACGCCGGCGGCCTTCATCCGTTCGGCCATGATGCGGACGTTGCGCGGCGTGTTGATCACGACCTCGCCGCCGGAATTCATGGTGTTGAGATCGAGCGTGCAGATGTCGGGCTTGAGCAGCTCGATGTGCTCGACGCGCTTCTCAGGGGCAAGCAGCGTGGTGCCCGGGCCGGCGACGCGGGGGTCTTCGTGCGAAGGAACAAAACGTCCGCCGGGACCGGTCGTCAGATTGATGACGAGGCTCTTGTTACGGGCACGGATGCGCTCCATCACCTCGCGGTAGAGATCGATCTCCATCGAGGGACGTCCCGTTGCGGGATCGCGCACATGGATGTGGGCGATGGCAGCACCGGCTTCCGCGGCCTCCAGCGCGGATGTCGCGATCTGCTCGGGCGTGATGGGGAGGTACGGCGACTGCTCGGGTTTTGTCAGGTTGCCCGTGATGGCGCAGGTGATGATGGTTTTGGCGGTCATGCGCAGTTGTCCGATCTTGCCGTAACTTTAGGAGCGCGAGCCTGTCTTACCCTCCCCTGGAGGGGGAGGGTCGGCGCGAAGCGCCGGGGTGGGGTGATCTCTCAACACGGGCAGCGTCCGACGCGGAGAAACCGTCACCCCACCCCGCTGCGCATTCCGCTTCGCTGCATGCGCATCGACCCTCCCCCTCCAGGGGAGGGTAAGAGCGCGTCAGATAATCCCCTGCTGCTTCAATTCCTCGATCTTCCCGGCATCATAGCCGAGCTTGCCGCCGAGCACCTCCTGTGTGTGCTCGCCCAGCAGCGGCGGCGCGCGGTAGTCCTTGACCGGAGTCTCTGAGAAGGTCAGCGCGTTGCGGATCAGCGACAGCTCCGGCTCGAACTTGTGCTCAGTCTTCACCCGCATGCCGCGCGACTGGACGTGCGGGTCGGAGAACACCTGCTCGAAATTGTTGATCGGCCCCGAGGGCACGCCGGCCTCCTCCAGCTTGTCCAGCCAGTACGCCACCGGTTTTTTAAGAAACAAGCCGGCGAAGATCGCCATGATCTCCTTGCCGTGCACGACGCGGTCGTTGTTCTTGATGAAGCGCTTGTCATTGGCAAGCTCAGGCTCGCCGAGCACGGCACAGGTGCGCTGGAACTGACCGTCATTGCCGACCACCAGCATCAGCTCGCCGTCGGTGCAGCGGAATACGCCGGCCGGCATGCCGCCATTGCCCCAGGTGCCGCGGCGCGGCGGGGTCTTGCCGTTGACGAGGTAGATCTGCAGCCAGTGCGACAGCGATGCGATCACGGTATCGAACAGGCAGACATCGATGTGCTGTCCCTGCCCGTCATTGGCGTCGCGATTGTAGAGCGCCGACAGAATCCCGATCGAGGCATTCATGCCGGTCATGTAGTCGACGATCGACGGGCCGACCTTCATCGGGCCCTCCCCCGGCTCGCCGTCGATATGGCCGGTGACGCTCATCAGCCCGCCCATCGCCTGCAGGATGGCGTCATAGCCAGCGCGCGGCGCGTAGGGGCCGGTCTGGCCGAAGCCGGTCACCGAGCAATAGATGATGCCGGGGTTGATCGCCTTGATCGTCTCGTAGTCGAGCCCGTAGCGCTTGAGATCGCCGACCTTGTAGTTCTCCATGAAGACGTCGACGTCCTTGGCGAGCTCGCGGATGATCGCCTGCCCTTCCGGCTTGGCGATGTTGACCGTGACCGATTTCTTGTTGCGGTTGGCGCAGAGATAGAACGAGTTGTTGTTGTTCGACTTGCCGTCGGGATCGGTCAGGTAAGGCGGGCCGAAGGCGCGCGCGTCATCGCCGGTGCCCGGCCGCTCGATCTTGATCACCTCCGCCCCGAGATCGCCCAGCATCTGGGCCGACAAGGGCCCGGCAAGGACGCGCGTGAGATCAAGGATCTTGATGCCTGAGAGCGGCAAGGCCGACATGTCGGTTTCCTCCGGGAACTGGTGTTGGCGCGGTGGCTCCAGCCAGGCCGCGCTCCCTGCGGATACACCATTTTCGCGCCCTGAGCACTGCGCTCCGGGCATAAGGGCATCCGCGCGCCGGCAGCGGGAGCGACCGTGCTGAGAATTTCCGTGTCGCGAATATAGCGTCAGGTCGCTGCTGCGGCCGCGACCTGCGGCCGCCGGCGGCCGAGCAGGACCAGGATCAGCACCGTTGCGCAGGAGCAGACGAAGGTGAGACCGAGCGCACTGCGGCTGCCGTACTGGGTGAGCAGGCCGGCCAGCAGCGGCGGAGACAGCGCGGAGGCGAGATTGAGCGGCAATGCGATCATCGACATCGCCTTGGCGAACTCGGCCTGGTCGTAAAACACCAGCGGGATAGTCGCCCGCGCCACCGCCATTGCGCCGCTGCCGGCGCCGTAGAGCAGGATGAAGACGGCGACTGCCCAGGTCGCCCCTTCGCTCATCATCAGAAGAAGCATGGCGACGGGCAGCGCCGTGCCGGCCACCAGCCCGGTCGTGATGCCGTCCCACCGCCCGCCGCCGAGGAAGTCGAGCCCACGGGCGCTGACCTGGATGACGCCGAGCATCGAGCCGAACGCGACCGCCTGGGCCGGCGCCAGCCCCTCCGCCCGCAGCAGCTCGATGAACACGGCACCGAGGCCGAAATTGACGAAGGCATTGAGGGTGATCGCGGAGACCACGAGGCCGAAGGTGCTGCGCGCAACCGGCGGCGCATCCGCGTGCCTTGCCGGCACCGGGCCCTCGTCCTTCGCGACGCTCCGGCGCGGCGCGGCCAACGCATAGAGCGGGAGCGAGACCACGATCAGCATGGCGGCGTAGACGAGGCACGTCCAGCGCCAGCCAACGAGACCGTTCAGGAACGATGTGGCCGGCCAGAAGATGCTGCTCGAAAGTCCCGTCACCAGCATGAGCGCGCCGATCGCGCTCTTGGCCTGCCGCCCGGCGACCTCGTTGAGCATGATATAGGCACCGGTCGAGAGCGTGGCGCTGCCGGCAAGGCCGAAGACGATCCAGGCGGCGAAATAGAGGGCCGGGTCGCGCGCGAAGAACAGAAGCACGAATCCGGGCACGCTGACGACCGTGCCGATCATCATCACCTTGCGCGCCCCATGCCGCGCGAAAGCCTTGGCGAGCCAGGGCGCGCACAGTCCCATGGTGACGTAAAGTGTCGAGGTGCCCGCAAACACCATCGGCAGGCTCATGCCGAGATCGGCGGCAAGGTCGCGGCCGATGATGGGCGGAAGGCCGATCGTTCCCCATCCAATGAGCTGGGTGATTGCAAGCACCAGCAGGACCCCGATGAGCCTGCCGTCAGATTTCAAGAACCGCATTCCAAACGTCGCCTGCCCCAGCTGCGTGCCTGTGCACAGACCCGTCATAGCGGGAGTCTTGGCGCAGCGGAATGCCGGCCGCCGAATGGCAGTCGGCAGCCTTGAGCATGTCAGGAGGAGGCAGTAGCCCCTATCCCGCGAGCCCGAGCAAGGATCGCGCCTCGGCCGCGGTCGCAACGCGCCGACCGTGGCGCGCGACCGCCTCGCAGGCGACGGTCACGAGCTCCGCGTTGCTGGCGGCGAGCCGCGTCTTGTCGATCCTGATATTGTCCTCGAGCCCGGTGCGAACCGCATCAGCGCCCCGCGCGAGCGCCCAGCCCATGACCTCGGCTTGGTGCCGCCCGATCCCGGCAGCAGTCCACGTCGCTTTCGGAATCAGGCGCTTGAGCTCTGCCAGAAGGATGTCGAGGACGTGCTCGTCGGCCGGCATCGCGTTCTTGACGCCCATGACGAACTGCACATGCGGACGTGCGTCCATCAGCCCCGCCTCGATCAGGCGGCGGGCGCCATGCAGATGCGACAGATCGAAGATCTCGATTTCCGGCCGGACGTCATTCGCCTTCATGCCGGTGGCGAGAGTCTCGACCAGGGCGGCGCTGTTCTCGTAGACGATGGTCGGAAAGTTCACCGATCCCGTGGACAGCGAGGCCATGTCCGGCTTGAGATAGAGCGATGAGCCGCGCGCCGAGGGATCGCGTCCGCGCCCGCCGGTCGAGAACTGAACGATCATCCCCGGACAATGTATCCTGATGCCCTCCTGCACCAGCGCAAAGCGTTCAGGATCCGAGGACGGCGTCTCGTCATCGTTGCGAACATGAATATGGGCAAGCGTGGCGCCGGCCTCGAAGGCCTGGTGGGTCGATTCGATCTGTTCGGACGGCAGGATGGGCACCGCCGGATTGTCCTTCTTGCGCGGAACGGAGCCGGTGATAGCGACAGCAACGACGACGGGGTTCATCCCTGGACCTCATGATGATCGCGCTCGCGCGCGCCGAGTTCGACTAGGCAGTTACATAACAAGTCGAGCCCTGCCGCTGCAAACATCATCGCTCGCAGCGGCAGGCTTTCTTACGTCAGCGTCAGGTCTGAACTGCGGCCGCTCCGCCCGCAGCTTCCGCACGCTGCCGCTCATAGTCGGCCTGTGGCATCGGAACGGCCTTGGGGTTGCCGAGATCGTCGATGCGGATCCGATAGGTTTCCCGGGCCGAGACGGCCGCCAGCGCCGCGATGACCGTGATGCCGAAGGCGATCGCCCCCACCGTCAACGGGATGTTGTCCGAGCCGGGAGGCGCCACGGTCGCAAACAGGGCGGGAAGCAACGCGGTGATGGTCGTACCGATGTTCTGCGAGATCGCCATCGCCGACACCCGGGTGCGGGTCGGAAACAGCTCCGGGTAGAAGCTCGGGAAGATCGCGTTGTAGCCCTGGTAGACGACGCCCCACATCAGCAGCGACAGCAGGATCGCAAGCGGCACGTTCCTGATGCTGATCGCATAGAGATAGCCGAAGGCCAGCAGGCCGGAGAGGAGCGCACCCACGACGATCGGAGGCTTGCGGCCGACCTTGTCGGAGAGATTGCCGACGAAGGGAATGACGAAGATGGCCAGCATATTTCCGAGGACCGGGATCCACAGATAGACGTCCTTGGCAAAACCGATGCCATAGGCCGGCTGGACCGCATAGGCCGCACCGAAGATGGTCGCAACGACGGGGATGACGTTCATCAGGGCCATGCAGATGACCCTGAGCATGTCGCGCCAGCTCAGCTTGATGGCCTGGACGATGGGCGACCGTGGCGTTTCTCCCCGCTCGCCCTCTCGGGCGAAGGCGGGGGTTTCGTCGACTTCGCGGCGAATGATGTAGCCTGCGACGATGACGAAGAAGCTGAGCAGGAAGGGAATCCGCCAGCCCCAGCTGTTGAAGGCCTCGGTCGGCATGTAGGCGGCCAGCGGCAGGAACACGGCTGCCGCGAGAATCTGTCCGGCCTGCACGCCCTGAAGGGCGAAGCTCGCGTAGAAGCCGCGCCGACCGAACGGCGCGTGCTCCAGGATCATCGAGCTCGCGCCGGAGATTTCACCGGCAACGGCAAATCCCTGCACGAGGCGCAGGATGACGAGCAGGATCGGCGCGAGGATGCCGACCTGGTGATAGGTCGGCAGAAGGCCGACGGCCATGGTCGAGATGCCCATCAGGAACATGCAGACGATGAGCACGGTCTTGCGGCCATGGGTGTCGCCCCAATGTCCGAGGACGAAGGCGCCGATCGGACGGGCCACATAGCCGACGCCATAGGTCGCCAGCGAAGCGATGATGGCGACGGTGGGATTTTCCGACGGGAAGAAGATTTGCGGGAAGATCAGCGAGGCGGCAGTCGCGTAGATGAAGAAGTCATAATATTCGAGAGCCGAGCCAATCCAGCCGCTCGCAGCAGCCTTCTTGGACTGACTCCTGTCGTGGATCGCGCGAGTCGTGGTCATCTCAGAAATTCCTCCACTGGGTTTATCGACGTCCCGTTGGCGGGCTTCGGTCGAAATCGGACAGCACTCTCCGGACGCTCCGCGGAGCTTCGCGGAGCGCTTGTCATTGCCGATGGCTGTCTGATTGGTCCCAACAATAGGCTTTCGCCGGGCTAACACAATTACCCAGTTATGCGATAAACCTAACATGATGTTATCAAGGCCGGAGCGACCGTCGGGGCGGCGATAGGCGCGCGGACCCCCATTGGCACGCCGCCGCGAGAAATCACTCCGGCGGATTGAACAGCGTGGGTGGTTTGGTCGGGTGATGCGCTTTGAACGAGCTGGCCGTCGGGGATCGCAAGCGGCGTGCTCGCCGGTTGTGTCTTCGGTCGCGGCAGAGGTCGTTGACCTTCGCCGGATGCGCGACATCAGGAGCTCCGCCGAGGCCATCGAGACGCCGACCCGCTGCGGCATCCAGATCTCGCGCTCTTGGCGCCGGTCTATCCGCTTGATCCCTTGAAAGCGGCCCGAGAACATCTATATGACCTCCATGCACCATCCAATGGGATGGTTAGAATGGAAGTTTAGCTATGGCCAATAATGTGCATGAGCTGCGACCCAAGGCTCCCGACACCGAGAAAATCACGATCAACCTTGGCTATGTCGACCTCGGTCATGTCGATCTCATGGTGCGGGAAGGGTTCTATTCGAACCGGACCGATTTCATCCGGACAGCAATCCGGAACCAGCTCGAGCGCCACGTAGAGGTCGTCAGACAATCCACGGCCCGGAAGAACTTGGACCTCGGGCTGCGCAACTACACTCGCGAGGATCTCGAAGCGGCGCGCCGCGCCGGCGAGATGCTGCAGATCAATGTTTTGGGCTTAGCCACCATCGCCCAGGACGTCACTCCCGAGTTGGCTCGCGCGACAATCGCGTCGGTCTCGGTGCTGGGGGCCCTTCACGCCACTCCCGCGGTCAAGGCCGCTCTCGCCGACAGAATGAGGTGAACGATGCTGAATCAAGACATAGTCCGCGAAGCAACCCGCCTTACGCGTGCCGGCCAACTGGTCGAGGCCACCGCGCTCCTGCAGCGCATGCTCCAGGGCGGTAGCGCTCCAAGACCGGAATCTCGCAACGCCGCTCAGGCTCGGCTTCCGCCGCTCGATCCGCTTACCATCGACGCCACGGCCGACGTCGTCGAGGAGCGGGAAGCTCCGCAGATATCGCCGGCCCGCTCTGCTCAGGGACGCAGACGCTCCTTACCGCTCGACGGCATGCGAGATTTTTCCGGGCTTGGCCTGCGAAGTCCGATCACGCGCGCTCCTCTGTCCTCATCGGACATCGCGCCCGAGGGCACACGGTTTATCGCCGGTACCTTCAGCAACGCCGCGGGAAGCCGGACCTACAAGCTGTTCATCCCAAGCCGCTGTCAGGGACAACGGCTTCCCCTGATCGTCATGCTTCATGGCTGCACCCAGTCGCCGGACGATTTCGCGGCCGGCACCCGGATGAACTTCCTGGCGGAAGAGCAGAATTGCTATGTGGTCTATCCTGAGCAGCCGAGCGGAGCCAACCAGTCGAAGTGCTGGAACTGGTTTCGCACCGGCGATCAGCGTCGCGGCGGGGGCGAGCCCTCGATGATCGCCGGTATTACCCGCCAGATCATGCGCGACCATGCGATCGATCCGAAGCGCGTATACGTCGCGGGTCTGTCGGCCGGCGGGGCCGCCGCCGCGATCATGGGCGCAACGTATAGCGACCTGTACGCGGCCGTCGGTATCCATTCAGGCCTCGCGTGCGGGGCCGCGAGCGATCTTCCCTCCGCGTTCGTCGCCATGCGACAGGGAGGCGGCTCCAAGGCAAACGCGGATGGCAAAACTTCTGTGCCGACCATCGTTTTCCATGGCGATCGCGACACTACGGTGCATCCAAAGAATGGTGATCAGATTATCGAGCAGTCCGCCAGGGCAACGAGGCCGACGACGAAGGTACTTCGCGGACGCATACCCCACGGCCATGCCTATACTCGCACCGTCCTGATCGACGGGGCCGGTCGGGCGATCTCCGAACACTGGAACATCGATGGCGCCGGACACGCGTGGTCAGGCGGCAGCCCCGCCGGGTCCTACACTGATCCGCAAGGGCCGGATGCGACGAGGGAAATGCTGCGCTTCT
The DNA here is from genome assembly GCF_007830635.1 of Bradyrhizobium huanghuaihaiense. GTDB lineage: Bacteria > Pseudomonadota > Alphaproteobacteria > Rhizobiales > Xanthobacteraceae > Bradyrhizobium > Bradyrhizobium huanghuaihaiense. The sequence continues at coordinate 281,132 of NZ_VLLA01000003.1, forward strand.
TCCTCGAGCATTCGCTCGGTGGGTAGTCTGGCTTCAATAAGGGGCGCTCAGGTTGTCCTCGAGCACGTCGCAGAGCTTTCGGATCAGCTTGGCGTCGCCGAAGCCGGCCTCTATCCGCCAGCGCGGCGCGCCACAAAGCTCGATTGATCAAGGCGACGCCTCCGCCCGATCCGATGCTACCGGCACCGACAATGTCCTCCGGACGATAGGGCTGCTGCAACATCAGGGGCACCGGGCGGGGCGCGACGGGCGAGGAAACCGGTCGCATAGATCACCGGGAGTTTGGTATATCCTCTCGGCAACGTTCGGCGATCTACAATCCGTCGATGCCCCGTTCAGCTTGAGGTTCGGTCACATGGTTACCTATGCAGATGCGCCGGGAATGGCGGATGCCGTGGCGGCGCTGGCGCTCGCCGCACCGGTGAGGACCGCGTAGGCTTTCTTGTTGCAATGCGGGCGTCCAATGGCCCACAAGCGAAGTCAGGCTATGTCAGCTTCCCTACCGCCGTCGGGAGCATAGCAGACATCCAGTGCAGCGTGATTGACGGGTACACGCCCTAGCTTCCCAGCGCATTCTCGCCGGCTTCGCGACCGGGCACGCTGACATGCACCTCATGTCCCTCGCGCAGTGCCAGCGACGCCGCCGCGACCGCCGACTCGAAAGCGGCTTCCTTGGTGGCGTATCTGCTCTTGACGTCGCCGTCATGCAGCACGCCCCATTCGTCCTGCACCGGCACGATCGCGTATTGAGCAAGGCCCATGGTCTCCTCCTCCAGCTCTCCTAATATCCAGGCACTATCGCTGCGTGAGCTGCGGATGCGTCGCGCTCACCCGCCACACCGTGTTGCCGCTGTCGTCGGCGACCAGCAGCGCGCCGGTCTTGTCGATGGCGACGCCGACAGGACGGCCGCGCGCGTGGTTGTCGCTGTTCAGGAAGCCGGTGACGACGTCCTGTGCCGGCCCGCTCGGCTTGCCGTCGCTGAACGGCACGAACACGACCTTGTAGCCGTTCAGGTTCTGCCTGTTCCAGCTGCCGTGCTCGCCGACGAAGGCGCCGCCGCGATAGGCGCTCGGCAGGCTTGTGCCGGTGTAGAAAGCCATTCCCAGCGGGGCGACATGCGAGCTCAAGGCGTAGTCGGGCACGATCGCCTTGGCGACGAGATCGGGCCGCTCCGGCTTGACGCGGGGATCGACGTGCTGGCCGTAATAGCTGTAGGGCCAGCCATAGAAGCCGCCGTCCTTCACCGAGGTCATGTAGTCGGGCACGAGGTCGGGGCCGAGCTCGTCGCGCTCGTTCACGACCGTCCACAGTGCGCCGGTCTGCGGCTCGAAGCTGAGGCCGTTCGGATTGCGCAGACCGCTCGCAAAGATGCGCCAGCGGCCGCTGTCGCGATCGACCTCGAGGATGGCGGCGCGATTGTGCTCGGCTTCCATGCCGTTCTCGGTGATGTTGCTGTTGGAGCCGACGCCGGCATAGAGCTTCGAGCCGTCGGGGCTCGCGACGAGGCTCTTGGTCCAGTGATGATCGATCGGGCCGCCCGGCAGCGGCGTAAGCACCGTGCCCGGCGCGGTGATCTTGGTATCGCCTTCGGTGTAGGGATATTTGACGATGGCGTCGGTGTTGGCGACATAGAGATCGTTGCCGACCAGCGCGACGCCGAAGGGCGAGTTGAGATGGTCGAGGAAGACGCTCTGCATATCGGGCACGCCGTCGCCGTTCGTGTCACGCAGCAGCGTGATGCGATTGCTCTCGCCGGTATCGCCGCCTGACGTCGCCCAGGCCTCGACGTAGCCGATCACGATTTCCTTGGGCCGCTTGATCGGAGCTCCCTTCGGCGCCTTGGATTCCACCACCAGCACGTCGCCGTTGGGAAGCACGTAGAGAAAGCGCGGATGCTGCAAGCCCGTTGCGAAGGCCTTGGCCTGCAAGCCCTGTGCGACCGTGGGCGTCTCATCCTTCTTCCAGCCGACGATGCGCGCGATATGCATCGGCGGCAGCAGGTATTGCTGAATCTCGGGGAGCTTCGGGTTGGCGCCGATTTGCGCATTTGGATCGCCGCTGCCGTCATTGCAGCCGGCGAGGCACAGCAGCGAGGCGCACCAGAGCGCACGGGCAAGCATGGACGTCATCGCGCAACTCCCACGCCGTGACGATAGACCATGGCCCAGCCGAGCCAGCCGGTGACGGGCAGGATCAGCACGGTGATCACCGAAAGGATGAGCCCGGTCGGCCACACCGAGGTCCAGCCATCGCGCGTGTGGATCAGGGCATTGAAGGTCGCGAGAACCAGCGCCAGCGCGTTGCCGAGCAGATGCGGCCAGGCCGGCGGCTGCGCGCGCACCAGGCGGTTGCCGAGGAAATCGGTCAGGCCCGCGATCGCCGCCAGCACGCCGAAGATGACGCCAACGAGCAGCAGCCAGGCGGAGAAATTCGCCCACATGATCTCGGCGCTGACGACATAGGCAATGTCAGTCAGCAGCGCCCCGATGAAGCACGCGATCGGAATCGGCACCAGCATCGGATGAATCGGATGGCCCGCGATTTGCGCGGTGCTGCGCACACGCACGTCTTGCTGCACGGTCGGCCTCGTGTGACTCTCGCCCTGCCCGACCGGCCAACTCGCGCTTGCGGCGAAGGTTCCTGCTGCAGCGCGGTCACTGCGCGCCCGCCTGATACGCCGCATATGCGCGCGTCAAGCCATCGTGAAGCGACGTCGTCGCGCGCCAGCCGAGCTTGTCGAGGCGGCTGACGTCGAGCAGCTTGCGCGGGGTGCCGTCGGGCCGCGACGTGTCGAAGGAGATCTCGCCGCTGTAGCCGACGATGTCGGCGACGAGGCGCGCGAATTCGGCGATGGTGATGTCCTCGCCGGTGCCGATGTTGACCAGTTCCGCGCTGGAATAGGTCTTCATCAGGTGCACGCAGGCATCCGCCATGTCGTCGACATAGAGGAACTCGCGCCGCGGCGTGCCGGTGCCCCAGACCACGACGTTCTTCGCGCCCGACACCTTGGCCTCGTGGAAGCGGCGGATCAGGGCGGCGACGACGTGGCTCATTTCGGGGTGATAATTGTCGCCGGGGCCGTAGAGATTGGTCGGCATCACGCTGATGAAGTCGCAGCCGTACTGGCTGCGATAGGCCTCGACCATCTTGATGCCCGCGATCTTGGCAATCGCATAGGGCTCGTTGGTCGGCTCCAGCGGACCCGTCAGCACCGAGTCCTCGCGCAAGGGCTGCGGCGCCAGCTTCGGATAGATGCAGGAGGAGCCGAGGAACATCAGCTTCTCGACGCCGTTCTGATGCGCGGCCTGGATCACGTTCGCGGCGATCGCGATGTTGTCGTAGATGAACTCGGCGCGCAGCGTATCATTGGCGACGATGCCGCCGACCTTGGCGGCAGCAAGAAACACCACCTGCGGCCGCAACCGCGCGAACCAGTCGAACACCGCGGCCTGGTTGCGCAGATCGACCTCGCGCCGACCCACCGTGACAAGCCTGACGTCTTCCCGCTCGAGCCGGCGCACAAGCGCGCTGCCGACCATGCCGCGATGGCCGGCGACGTAGACGCTTTTGCCCTTGAGCTCAAACGGTAGGCTTGCCATGGCCTGCATCCCGCTTCGCCTCGGCCAGATCGCTTCTCATCATCTCCGCGACGAGCTCCGCGAACGTCCGCTTCGGCGTCCAGCCGAGCACCTCGCGCGCCTTGCTGGCATCGCCGATCAGGAGATCGACCTCGGTCGGGCGGAAATAGGTCGGATCGATCTTCACGACCGTCTTGCCGCTCTTCTCGTCGATGCCGGTCTCCTCGACGCCCTTGCCGCGCCAGACGATGCGGCGACCGACCTGCGCGAACGACAGCTCGACCATCTCGCGCACCGAGTGCATCTCGCCGGTGGCGAGCACGAAATCATCCGCCTTGTCGGCCTGCAGAATCCTGTGCATGCCCTCGACGTAGTCCTTCGCATGGCCCCAGTCGCGCTTGGCCTCGAGATTGCCGAGATAGAGCGCGTCCTCGAGCCCGACCTCGATGCGCGACACGCCACGCGTGATCTTGCGGGTCACAAACGTCTCGCCGCGGATCGGGCTCTCGTGGTTGAACAGGATGCCGTTGCTCGCGAACATGCCGTAGGCTTCGCGGTAGTTCACCGTGATCCAGTAGCCGTAGAGCTTGGCCACGCCATAGGGCGAGCGCGGATAGAACGGCGTCGTCTCCTTCTGCGGGATCTCCTGCACGAGGCCGTAGAGCTCGGAGGTCGAGGCCTGGTAGAACCGCGTCTCCTTCTCCATGCCGAGGATGCGGATCGCCTCCAGCAGGCGCAGCACGCCGATGGCGTCGGCATTCGCAGTGTATTCCGGGCTCTCGAAGCTGACGGCGACGTGGCTTTGGGCTGCGAGATTGTAGATTTCCGTGGGGCGGATCTGCTGCACCAGGCGGATCAGATTGGTCGAATCCGTCATGTCGCCATAGTGCATCAGGAACGGCACGTTGCCGACATGCGGATCCTGGTAGAGATGGTCGACGCGCGCCGTGTTGAACGAGGACGAGCGCCGCTTGATGCCGTGCACGACATAGCCGAGCGACAGCAGATATTCGGCGAGATAGGCGCCGTCCTGGCCGGTCACGCCAGTGATGAGAGCGATCCGCTCAGCCATATGTGCCACCCACTCCCAACACACCTCGAGGGGCCGCCGGCTTCCCGTTCCGGCCGCTGTCCTTCTCTGACAGATCGGCCGCCGGGGTCAACCCAATATGGGGAAAGGGTTACCGGCCTTCTTGGCCTGACGATGGTCCCGGATCGCCGCTTTCGGCATTTTAAGGCAAGAGCTTCGGCGCGTGAGGACGGCCCGCAGGCTCAATGCGCGCCGCGACAGCCGCCACAGCGGGCGAGATCGCCGCCTTCGATGATGTGATGCTGATATTCGGAGATCGCGCGATTGGCCATCCGGATGCGATTGGTCTGTCCTTCGTCAACCATCGTGGCGACGCGCTGCGCGAGGAATACGCACGCCTCGAATTCATCCCGGATCGCCCCCGTGCGCGCGAGAAAGTCCCACGCGATATCATATGCCTGCTCGGCGGCCGCATTGCGGTAGTCGCTGAAGATGATATGCGTCATCAAATCACACTGTCATTCGACTGCCTTCATTGCCGCAACCGCAACCCGGCCCGATCGTTCCTAAGCTGCCTCCGCCCTCAACCTCCATTGTCCCGTTGCAACAAGTGTGTTCCGAGCGTGGACCCGGCTGACGATTAGGAACGCCCCGCCGGTCCCCACCGTTCAACTGGATGACGCGATATTCCTTCAAGATCTCGAACGGCGGTGACTTCTCTGACAGCGAAGAGCTGCCGAATGATCAAGAAGCCTGGCATCAGGCGCTCCGCACCGTGAGGGACATTGAATCCACGCTCAACCCCAACGGAGGCGATTGGTCCCTCGTTGTCCACCGGGAGGGTGATCCGCTCTACCGCATCGATGTGCGGGCCCAAAAGCTCAATTAAGTGCTGGGACTGAGATGCAGATAGGTCGGGTCGAAGCCCGCCAGCTCTTCCATCTCCCTGGGCTTGAGGATGTGAAACTCTGATCTGCTCACCGTTACCAATCCCTCCTTCCGGAGGTTTTGGAGCACCCGGTTGGTATGCACCACCGACAATCCCAGGCAATCTCCAAGGTCGGCCTGAGTAATGGGCAAGCCGAACTCCCCATTTCGCGTATGACCGATTGCCGTGAGCCTCCGATGCAGTTCAATCAACAGGTGGGCCATTCTCGGTGTCGCCTCCCTTCGTCCGACATTGACGATCCATTCCCTGAAGATCGCCCCGTCGATCAGCGTTTCGCGCCACAGGGCCGCTGCCAGGTTCGGGCGTCGTTGATTGATCACCCTCAGATCGTCGTGGGAGATGAAACCCAGGTTGCAACGCGTGACGGTGACAAGGTCATGATCCATGACCTTGAGATGAAGGCTTTGAAGGTCAGGGATTTCTCCCGGGATGTGGATGGAGAGAACCTGTCGTTCTCCATCCGCCGTCGTCTTCGAGCGGAACGCGAATCCATCCGCGATCAGGCAACAGTCAGTGGGCCGCTCTCCGTCGGCCACGATGATCTGGCCAGCGTCGAGATGCCGCTCGCGAATCCGAAGGCTCTGAATGGCGCGGATGTCATCGGCATCCAGGTCGTTGGACACGGTCAGCTTCGTGATCAATGCGGCAGCGAGGTTTGCCGGCATCGGATGCTCCTTTTCGAGACCCGACATGGTGCAAACCACTCCGGCCTGTCAGGGGGGAGCGCTACACTCTCAGCACCGGCGCCCGAGACTATCTGCCGATGATGTAAGACAACGCAACGTTATAAGATCGTTCCAAAATGCCCCATCGAGCAAGTTTTGGAGCAAAATCATAACTTTGATCTGCCTCTGGCTAGGCCCCACCGAGCGTGTGCATGACCGGCCGAAGTTCGGCACCATCATCGAGGTCGAGCGTCGCCAGCGTGATCGGGAGCTTGAAGCGTCTCGGTCCGGCGCTTCCGGGATTTAGATAAAGGATGCCGTCGGCCGTCCTGATGCTCGCGCGATGCGAATGGCCGTAGATCACGGCATCGATGCCGTCGGGGGCAGGCTTGCTCTCGAGTTCGGTCAGATCATGCAGGACATAGAAAACGTACCGGCCGAGGCGCACGGTTTCCGTATCCCGATAGTTCCGTGCCCAATCGCCGCTATCGACATTGCCGCGGATGGCCGTGACAGGCGCGATCCTGCGCAGCCCCTCGAGCACATGCTCGGCGCCGATATCGCCGGCATGAATGATATGCGCGACCGCGGCAAAGCAATGCTCGACCTCCGGCCGCAGCAGCCCGTGCGTGTCCGAAATCACCCCGATTGTCGTCACAGCACTCTCCTGGCGTCCTGCCGATGCCCTGCCCGCGCTTAGGAACCACGACAGCGCGCCCGCATTGCCCGCACATCTAACGGGAGCACACGGATGGGCAATAGCGGTGTTGGCATGTTTTTGGGAGACGTCTCGGCCACGGCGTTGTGGCTTTGGTTCATCGGCGCGTTCGTCCTTGGCGCTGTGATCTGGTACGGCGTCAGACGATCGGGACATCTGCGCCGCAGCGAGCGGGCGCAACTGGACCGGAACACGGAAGCGGCGCAGCGCCGCGATGATCCACAAAAGCCGATGGCAAGGTGATGGAGCCCCGAAGCCGGGGACGGTCCAATGCGTGAAGACTTGCGCGATCGCAACGGGCCGCAGTAGCGCTGCGAGCAACCAATCGAGACAGAATAAGCAGTTGAAATCATTGGAGCGGGTGAAGGGAATCGAACCCTCGTATTCAGCTTGGAAGGCTGCTGCTCTACCATTGAGCTACACCCGCGTTGGCGATCCCCTAACACGGCCGGGCGGCGGTCTCAACTGCCTCTGGACGGTCTTTCCCGCGTCAAGAACGATCCTGTTCCCGGCTCTTCGCCTCACCCCTTAACGGCCGGGTGATCCCGCCCTATATTGAAATCTCCCGAAACCAACGAAAGGAGGTGATCCAGTGTCTTATCTCAAGCGCTGTCACCTCGCTGGGATCGCCCGCTAGGCTTTGAAAAGGGCTTGGCATCGGGGCGTTCTCAGCCCTGGACCAGCGAGCAAGAAATCGGGCGCGACGGGGCCTCCCCGCCGCGCCTTTTTCGTGCGCCGGCGCCGCTCAGGCCGCCGGCTCGCCCGCAAGGACCTCGCGAATCTTCTCCGAGAGCTCCGACTTCCTGTATGGCTTCTGAAGCAGCGCCACGCCGGGATCGAGATGCCCTTCATGGACGATGGTGTCGTCGGTATAGCCGGAGGTGTAGAGCACCTTCACCCCCGGCCGGCGGAGCCGGACGGCCTCGGCCAATTCCCGGCCATTCATGCCGCCGGGCATGATGATGTCCGTGAACAGGAGATCGAATTTGGCGCCCTGGTCGACCAGTGCAAGCGCGGATGCGCCGTCCCCGGCAGCGAGCGTGCGATAGCCGAGGCTGCCGAGCTGGGCGATGACATAGCCCTGCACCAGCGGATCGTCCTCGACCACGAGGATCGTCTCATGCCCGCGCGCTGCGGCGAGCGCGTGAACCGGCGCCGTCCTGGCCGGCGCCTCGCCCTCCGACCGCGGCAGGAACAAGCGCACCACCGTGCCGCGCCCCTCCTCGCTCTCGATCGCGACGGTGCCGCCGGTCTGGCGGGCGAAGCCGTAGACCATGCTGAGCCCGAGGCCGGTGCCGCGGCCGACGCCCTTGGTGGTGAAGAACGGCTCGAACACGCGCTCACGGATGTCGGCCGGAATGCCGTGGCCGGTGTCGCTGACTGCGACCATCACGAAGGCGCCGCGGACGACATCGCCCTCATCGGCCCCTTCCGTGCCGTCGAGCTCCCGGTTCGCGGTCTCGAGCGTCAGCCTGCCGCCGCCGGGCATCGCGTCACGCGCGTTGACCGCGAGATTGACGATCGCGGACGAAAGCTGCGACGGATCGACCATCGCCGACCAGGCGTCGTCCGCGAGCCGGGTCACGATCTCGACATGCTCGCCCAGGATCGGCTTCAGCAGCTTCGCGGTCTCCAGCACGAGGGCGTTGACGTCGATCTCGCGCGGCTCGAGCGGCTGGCGGCGCGCGAAGGTCAGGAGCTGCGAGGTGATCTCGGCGCCGCGTGTGGCGGCATCGTCGATGAGCTGCGCGATGGCGGCGAACTGGGGCCTGTCCGCGAGCCCCTCCTGGATGATCTCGATGGTGCCGGTGATGACGGTGAGCACGTTGTTGAAGTCATGCGCGACGCCGCCGGTGAGCTGGCCGATCGCGTCCATCTTCTGGGATTGGCGAAGCCGCTCCTCGGTCTCGTGCTGCGCAGTGAGGTCGGTGGCGGAGCCGCGATAGCCCATGAAGCGTCCATCTGACGCGAACACCGGCTGGCCGTTGACGCTGAAATGGCGCACGCGTCCGCTCGCATCACGACCGCGATATTCGAACTTCCGGAACGGCTCGTGACGATCGAGCATCGCCACGTGCGCGCGCCATTTCTCCGGCTCGGCGTCGCGGTCGAAAGCGGCGTCGATGCGGCGCTTGCCGATCAGCGCCTTGTGGGCCATGCCGAAGGCGCCGGCCCGCTCCGATATGTAGGTGAACCGATGATCCGGTCCGGTTTCCCAGAACCAGTCGGAGGCGGTCTCGGCATAGTCGCGGAAGCGCTGCTCGCTCGCGCGCGCGTCTTCTTCGGCGCTGCGGCGGATCTTCAGGTCACGCTCGAGATTGGCGTTGGCCTCGCGCAGCTCGTCATAAGCGCGCTCGAGATTGGCGCACATGGCATTGAAGGCGACGACCACCTTGTCGAGCTCGTCGGGATCGTAGGTCGGACGGCGCTCCAGGTGCAAAGCCGGCGGCGGCCGCGCCAGATTGTACTTGCTGACGAAGTCGGCGATGGCAACCAGATGCCGCGTCACCAGCAGATGGAACATGTAGATGATGAACAGCGAGACGAGAAACGTCTTCGCCGCCTGGCTCGCCAGGATGATCAGGGCACGGTTCATCAATTGCTGGTAGACCTCGCTCAGCGTCGCCTCGACGTGAAGCACACCGATGGTGCGCACGGCCCCCTGCATGGTGGTGGTCAAAGGATAGTCGCGCGTCACGATCGAACGGGTGTTCGGCTCGCCGACCGCGACACGGATCGGATTGGGACGATCGGCGATCTCGCGCACCTCGGCGGCGCGGATGTCGGGCAACCGCAGGATACCGTCGAGCAGGAGCCTGAGCTGGTTCTGATCGAGATTCCACAGGCTCTCGCCAAGGCTGCCGGTGGTGCTGCGGCCGATCTCGTCGAGCCGCGTCTCGATGACGCCGACCTCTCGGTTGTAGTCGAGATAGAGCTGAAGCGCGGTCAGCACCAGCGTGACGACCGAGGAGAACAGCAGCACGGCGGCCAGCAGGCGCGGCCCGACGCCGCTGCGCGACCAGTTGAAGATCCGCGACAGCAGCGCTCCGATCATCGCCGGCGCGAATGCCGCGCCGATCCCGCTCAAATCCTGCTTCGCGGCTGCCGGGGCGACGGCGCGGCTGCGCTTGGAATCCTCATTACCTGAGTTACCCATGCACCATGTCCCGGAAATGGCGGCACTGCTCCGGCCGGCCGGCCGCGGCCGCGAGCAATTCGACAGTTGAGATTCTCTTCACGCGAGGCGCGTTGCAATCCTGTCGGCCCATGGGCGGCTTGAGGTCGGCAGGGTCATATCTTGCGCCCAGCAGCAGGATTCCCGCGCAAGCTACCACTTCGCGTGCTAGAATGACATCGGTGAAAGTCCGGAGTCGCCTCACCTCGCAGGCGAGCGTTGATCGTTACGGCCGGGCTCCCGCGCGACCCCCGGTAGATCGCGCGGGCCTCCGAATCCAGCGGTAGCAAGGCCCGACCAAGGAGAAGCGTGATGTGGCGGATTGCCGTCGCCTGGCTGTCTTTGCTCGCAGCCGCTCCATCGCAGGCGCAGGACCTGATCCGGCTGGCGCGCATCGCCGACATCCCCGATCAATATGTCGGCGGCGAGATGCTGCGGGCTGTCTACGCCAAGCTGAACATCAAGCTCGAATTCGAGGACGTTCCCGGCAAGCGGGCGCTCGCACTGTCGAGCGCGGGCGAGGTCGACGGCGAGATCCAGCGGATCGGGACGCTCTCCCGTGACTATCCGACGCTGGTCCAGGTCACGCCGGCGATCAACTACATCGAGCCCGCGGTGTTCACGACGAAGCTCCATTTCGATGTCGCCGGTTGGGATTCAATTCGAGACTACAGCATCGGCATCGTTCGCGGCGTCGGCTCATCGGAGGCCGGCACGCGCGGCATGGCCCGCGTTACGGCGACGACCAGTCTGGAGAGCATGATCAAGATGCTCGACGCCGATCGCTTCGACGTGATGGTCACCGACCTCTTCAGCGGGCTCGTCGCCGTGAGGAAGCTCAACCTGCAGGCCAGGATCTACCCGCTCTCGCCACCGCTCGGGCGCATCCACATCTATCACTATCTGCACGAACGCCATCGCGCTCTGGTGCCTGAGGTCGGCAAGGTGATCGCGCAGATGGAGGCGAGCGGCGAACTGGCAACGCTGCGTGAGAGGCTGGTCAAGCAGATCCTGAGCGCACCGTAACGGTGCCGGCTCAGGTTGCGCGAAGCCGTTCGCGAAAGGCGACGGCGGCAATCAGTACGCCGACGCACCAGGCCACAACTGCCCGGTGAGGCTCTTCGCCGAGCAGCACGGTGAATATGCTGGTGATCAGGCATGGCGCGATCGCGCTACCGTTCCGGCTCGCCAGCGAGAGCAGGAACGGCATCGCAGCAATCGATATTTGCAGGACGCTCATTCGCGAAGCCTGTCTCGCCAGAGACTTCAGAAGCCGCAGACATTGCGCGGGTGCTTGCCGCGGCGGCTCTCGACAATGCGCTCGCCACCATTCTCGGCCGAGCTGCCGTAATAACGGTGGTGACCGCTCTGGTCGTGCAGATCGGCCGGTGCCGATTGGGGCGCCCGCCGCGCGTCGCAGATGATCTTGATGGACTGACCGGACATTGCCGCCTCCAAATTCCTCAGCCTTCTTGGTGGTCATCAGTCGCATCGGCTTCAGGCGGCGTTCACACCGGCCGGTCGCAATCGGGTTTCAGGATGGTTTCGTCGAGGCCTGCGCGACGCAATATTTTGTTGAGGGGGATTGTCGGCCGCGGGCATGGTGGTACGTCCTTTGGACGCGCGCAGCAAAATCAACGAGGTGACGATGTTTTACGCGATCCTGGCCTATCATGTGGAAGACGAGCTTTTGTCCTGGACGCCGGAGCAGGATGCCGCGGTGGTGGCCAAAGTCATCGAGGTTCAGGCGCCGCTGCGGGCCAGCGGCCACCTTGGGCCCGCCGCCCGCCTGGACGACACAAAAAAGGCTCGCACCTTGCGCGGCCCCGGCGCGGGCATGGTGCTGGACGGCCCGTTTGCCGAGACCAAGGAGCAGCTTCTCGGCTTCCACCTCGTCGAATACGATACGGATGAGGAGGCGATCGCCGCGGCGCGGAAGCTGCGCGAGGTCAACCCGACCGCGGTCTACGAAATCCGCCCGGTCAAGCTTTACGTGCCGTCCGATGGGTTCGGCGCGACAAAGGGGTGAGCCAGCGTCTTACACGTCCGTCCTGGCCGGCGCGGCATAGAAGCGCTGGATCAGCAGCCCGCCGAAAGCGATGAACCATACGAAAGGCGCGACATGCGGCGCGAATGCCGCCACGATCGTGCCCGGGATGAACACGAGCAGCGGAAACAGCGAGGCCATGATCTCGTGGCGCCAGCCACCCAGGATCGTCCACCACAGCCAGGCATTAAGCCCGGCGATCGCGGTCAGATGCAAACCGTAGAGCACGGCGACCGCACTGCTCATGCCGTAATTGGTGTAAAGGCCGTTGGTCACCGGTAGCAGCACGATCGAGAGCAGGAAGAACAGGTTGAGGATCACCACGCCGCGGCTGCCGACCGGCTGGCGCGCCAGCCGCCGGTGATGACTGATCCAGAACACGCCGGCGATGATGAAGCTGAGCGCGAGGCCGGCGAGCTTGCCGGAATAGACCTGGGCAAGATCGCTCCAGCCGGGTGCGCTGGTGAACACGGCGGCCTTGGGCAGATCGTAGGCCAGAAGCGTCATGGCGACGCCGAAAATGGTGTTGCTGAGTGACTCCAGCCGTCGCATCTCGAATTGGTCGGGCTTGAGCTCGGTCATGCCGGGCATGCTCTTCTCGGGCTGGAACCTTGGGCCGCCTTTCCCCCTAAATCCTAATTCCGGTTCCGTCCAGCCGCATTGCGATTCGCGCCGGGATCGCCGACTCTTGGCCTTTCACCGGGGCGATTCGTGGCAACATATCTGGACACGCTCAATGCGGAGCAGCGCCGCGCCGTCGAGCATGGCGTGGCCGATGGCGCGACCGTGGGAAGCCCCCTGCTCGTCATTGCCGGCGCCGGCTCCGGCAAGACCAACACCCTGGCGCACCGGGTCGCGCATCTGATCGTTGCGGGTGCCGACCCGCGCCGCATCCTGTTGATGACGTTCTCCCGCCGTGCCGCAGCCGAGATGGCCGGCCGGGTCGAGCGTATCGCCCGCAAGGTGTTAGGGGAGAACAACGCCGCGATCATGCGCGACGCGCTCACCTGGGCCGGCACCTTCCACGGCATCGGCGCGCGGCTCCTGCGAGAATATGCCGAGCGGATCGGTGTCGATCCCGCCTTCACCATCCACGACCGCGAGGATTCCGCCGACCTGATGAACCTGGTCCGGCACGAGCGCGGCCTGTCGAAGACCGAGAGCCGCTTTCCGGCCAAGGGCACCTGCCTGTCGATCTACTCGCGCTGCGTCAACGCCGAGATGGAGATCGAGAAGGTGCTGGGGGTACACTATCCCTGGTGCGCCGGCTGGGCCGCCGAGCTGAAGGGCCTGTTCGCGGCTTACGTCGAGGCCAAGCAGGCCCAGCACGTGCTCGATTACGACGATTTGCTGCTGTACTGGTCGCAGATGATGAGCGATGCGCTGATCGCCGACGAGATCGGCGGCCGCTTCGATCACGTGCTGGTCGACGAATATCAGGACACCAACCGCCTGCAATCCTCGATCCTGCTGGCGCTGAAGCCGGACGGCCGCGGCCTCACCGTCGTCGGCGACGACGCGCAGTCGATCTACTCGTTCCGCGCCGCCACCGTGCGCAACATCCTGGAGTTTCCGCAAAGCTTCTCGCCCCGCGCGGAAATGATCACGCTCGACCGCAACTACCGCTCGACGCAAGCCGTGCTCGCGGCCGCCAACGGTGTCATTGGCCTGGCGCGTGAGCGCTTCACAAAAAATCTCTGGACCGACCGCAACTCCGGACAGAAGCCGCAGCTCGTCACGGTGCACGACGAGGCCGACCAGGCCCGCTACATCGTCGAGGCTGTGCTGGCCAACCGCGAGCAAGGCGCGCTGCTCAAGCACCAGGCGGTGCTGTTCCGGACGTCTTCGCATTCGGGGCCACTCGAGATCGAGCTGACCCGCCGCAACATCCCGTTCGTGAAATTCGGCGGGCTGAAATTCCTCGACGCTGCCCACGTCAAGGACGTGCTGGCCTTGCTGCGCTTCGCCGAAAATCCGCGCGACCGCGTCGCCGGCTTCCGCATCCTGCATCTGTTGCCCGGCATCGGCCCTGCGACCGCACAGCGCGTGCTCGACCAGATGGCGGAGAGCATGGACCCACTGCACGCACTCGGCCAGCTCCCGGTACCGCCGCGCACGGGCGCGGACTGGACCGACTTCGTCCGCACGGTCGAAAACCTGCGCTATTCGGAATGGCCTGTAGATCTCGAACGCGTGCGGCTCTGGTACGAGCCGCATCTGGATCGCATCCACGAGGATTCCGAGACACGCCGCGCCGATCTGATGCAGCTCGAGCAGATCGCCAGCGGCTATGCCTCGCGCGAGAAGTTCCTGACCGAGCTCACGCTCGATCCGCCGGATGCGACCAGCGACAAATCAGGTCCCCCCTTGCGCGACGAGGATTACCTGATCCTCTCCACCATCCATTCCGCCAAGGGCCAGGAGTGGAAGTCGGTGTTCGTGCTCAACGTCGTCGACGGCTGCATGCCATCCGATCTCGGCGCCGGCACCAGCGCCGAGATCGAGGAGGAGCGCCGCCTGCTCTATGTCGCGATGACGCGCGCCAAGGACGATCTCCACCTCGTCGTGCCGCAGCGTTTCTTCGTCCACGGCCAGGCCGCCAAGGGCGACCGCCACGTCTACGCCTCGCGCACCCGCTTCATCCCGGAATCCCTGGTCTATCTGTTCGAGCGCAGCGCCTGGCCGAAGGCCGCTCCGGGCGCGGCGCGCACCGCGGCGCAAGGGCCGAAGATCGACATCGGGGCGAAGATGCGCGGGATGTGGCGGTAGTTACGCGCCCAGCCTGTCGAACTGGACCTTGCCTGCCTTCATCACCAGCGGGATGTGCTCGCCCTGGCCGAGCAGGCAGGCGACGTCGCGCAGCGGGTTGCCGTCGACGACCAGCAGGTCCGCCAGCGCCTCGGGCACGATACGGCCGAGCTTGCCCTCCATGCCGAGCACCTCGGCGCCGATCAATGTCGCGCTGGCGATGACGGTGCGCGGGCCGAGGATCTCGGCGCGAATGCGGAATTCGTCGCTCTGCAGGCGCTGCGACGGCCCGAGCAGGTCGCTGCCAAACCCCATCTTCACGCCGGCGTCGCGATAGATCGCGAGCGAGCGCAGGCCGGCGTCGCGGACATCGGCGATCTTGGCCACGCTCTCCGGCGGCAGGCCATATTGGGCGCCCTCGTTGGCCAGCGCCTCGTAGGTGACGAGCGTCGGCACCACATAGGCACCCTGCTCGGCCATCAGCCGCGCGGTCGGAGCATCAACCAGATTTCCGTGCTCGATGGTGCGCACGCCGCAGCGGACCGCGCGCTCGATCGCCGCAGCGGTGTAGGCGTGGGCAAGCACATAGGTCTGGCGCCCGCGCGCCTCCTCGACGATGGCGCGGATCTCGTCCTCGGAGTAGCCGAAGGCGCCGACCGGATCGGTCGGTGACGCGACGCCGCCGGAGGCCATGATCTTGATCTGGTCGGCTCCCATCTGGAGCTCTTCGCGCGCGGCCTTGCGCACACCGTCGACACCGTCGGCAACGCGCGCCAGCGCACCGACACGCACGCAGCAGGGACATGGCGCGTCGCTCGCGAGGTAATCGGAACGTGCCCGCATGTCGCCATGCCCGCCGGTCTGGCTGAGCGCGCGGCCGGAGACGAACAGCCGCGGTCCGTCGGTCAGGCCGGTGTCGATCGCCTGCTTCAACGCGTGGCCGGCGCCGCCGGCATCGCGCACGGTGGTAAAGCCCCGCCGCAACATACCGCGCAACAGCAGCGTCGAGCGCAGCGTTACCAGCACGTTCGGCATGTGCACCTGTTGCGCCAGGTTGAGCTCGACCGCGATGGCATGCACATGCAGGTCGATCAGGCCAGGCATCAGCGTCTTGCCCTTCAGATCGATGGTGCGATCGGCAGCCACCTGGATCGGACGGTCCGAGACCTCCTTGATCAGATTGTCTTCGACCAGCACGTGCTGTCCCTCCTGCAAGTCCGGCTGGAGCGGGTCGAGCAGAGCGGCGTTCTTGAAGTGGATGCTGGGCATCGCGACAGTCCTGTCAGAGATCGGCCGGCGCGAGCAGCGCCGGCAATGTGAGCTGGGCAAAGGGAAGGCACGCGGCGACATCATCTTCGCCGTACCACCCCGCCTCGTGAAGCAGATTGAGGGAGCCGAGCGTGCGCCCGCGCCAGCGCACGGGCATGTTGAGCACACTCTCGCAGCCCAGCGAAGCGATCAGCTCGTGGTCGGAGAAGACAGTGCGCAGATCGTCCCGCGTATAGCCGATATAGGCCTCGCCACGGTCGAGCACGGCTTCGGTCCACGGGCCCAGCGCGAGGCGCTTGCGTCCGCCGGTCGGATAGGGACCGGGCAGATTGGAGTAGAGCCGCGCCACCTCGCCGGTCGCCTCGTCATAGGTCAGGATCGTGAACAGCTTGTGCCCGATCGCCGACTTCATGGCTTGGTCCAGCGCCACGAACAGCGCATCCGGCTGATCCACCCTGCCCTGCGCCGCCGCGACGGCGCAGAGGAGCGGATCGGCCTTCAGTTTCGTCCGCGTCATGCCACCTCACCCGCCGCAATTTCCTCCAGCGAGCGGCCGCGCGTCGGCACCCCCATCAGCACGACGGTGACAGCCCCGAGCAGCAGCACGGTAGTCGTGACGCCGAACACGCCGCCGAAGCCGAAGTTCGGATAGAGATAGCCGACCAGGATCGGCGAGACGATCGCGCCGATGCGGCCGATCGCGGAGGCGAGCCCGGCGCCAGTAGTCCTGACCGGCGTCGGGAACACCTCGGCTGTATAGGCATAGACGCCCGCATAGGTGCCGTTCATGAACAGGGACAGGAAGATTCCCGCCGCCATGATCTGCTGGTCGCTCTGCGCGAAGGCAAGCCCGAGCGCGCTGATGCCGCCAAGCACCATGTAGGTCGCGATCGTCGCCTGCCGGCCGATGCGCTCGTTGAAATAGGCGGCGCTGAAATAGCCGGGAATCTGCGCGCAATAGATCGCGATCGAATAGGCGAAGCTCTTGGTGATGCTCATGCCGTTCTGGACCAAGAGGCCGGGGATCCAGACGAAGAAGGAATAATAGCTGAAGGTGATCGCCAGCCACATGATCCAGGTCATGACGGTGATGCGCGCCTGGCGGGGCGCCACAAGCGCCGCGAAATTGGCCAGCAGCGTGCCACCGGTCCCGGTGGGTGCCGCGACTTCGACGACCGGCGGCGGCAGGGCACGGCCTTCGCGCGCAAAGCTCGCCTCGATCCGGTCGAGCACGGCTTCGGCTTCCTTCTCCCGTCCCCTGCTCTCCAGCCAGCGCGGCGATTCCGGCAGCGCCCGGCGCCACCACAACAGCATGACGACCGGCACCGCGGTGATCACCAGCACGATGCGCCAGCCGTTGTCATACGAAGGCACGATGAAGTAACCGAGCAACGCGGCGGCGACGAAGCCGAAGGAGAAGAAGCCGGCGAGCGCGCCGGTGAAGCTGCCGCGGTAACGCCGCGCCACGAACTCCGCGAGATAGGGCGCGATGATCGCGCTCTCCGCGCCGGTGCCCATGCCGGCGACGACGCGCGCGGCGAAGAAGGACGGCCATGCGTCGACCATCGCGCTGACGATGGAGGCCGCGCAATAGAGCGCCAGCGCCGACATCATCACCGCACGGCGGCCGATGAGGTCGCCCAGCGTACCCGCCAGCAACGCGCCGAACAGGAAGCCGATATAGGTGCTGCTGCCGAGCACGCCGATCTGCACGCTCGTCAGATTCCACGCCGTGCGCAGCACCGGCAGGATGAAGGCCAGCACCGCCGCGTCCATCGCGTCGAACATGTAGCCGAGCCCGCCCATCAGCAGCAGATGCGTGTGGAAGCGTGCGAACGGAAGGCGCTCGATGCGCGCCGATATCATCGACATGAAAGTCCCCCTCTGATGTCACGGGCCCGGCGCGCCGCTCGGGAGGGAACCATAGACAAAGTGACATTATCGTCATAATTTATAATCATGATCTGATATATCACCATGGTGAATGTTCGTGTCGTTCCGCGCGCTCGACCTCAACCTTCTGAAAGTCTTCGAGGCGCTGATGACCGAGGGCAGCGTCACGCGTGCCGCAAATGCGTTGCGGATGACCCAGCCCGCCGTCAGCAACGCGCTCGCGCGGCTGCGCGATGCGCTCGGCGATCCCCTGTTCGTGCGCGCCGGCACCGGCATCCGCCCGACCCAACGCGCCGTGGTGCTGTGGGAGCCGATCGGCGAGGCCCTGGAAAGCGTCCGCGGTGCGCTCGACGAGCAGGTGTTCGATCCCGCACGTGCACAGACCGAATTCAGCCTGTCGATGTCGGACTACGTCTCCTCGCTGGTGATGCCGAACCTGCTCGCCCATCTCGGCAAGGTTGCGCCGAAGTCGCGCGTCCACACCGTGCCCAACACCGTCGTCGAGATCGCCGACCAGCTCGAGGACAACAGGGTGGACTGCGTGCTCAGCGTCTATGTCAACGAGGCGCAACAGCCGGCCGCCATTCGCTCGCGCTCGCTGTGGACGGTCGACTACGCCTGCTTCATGCGACGCGGCCATCCGCTCGCCGCCCAGAAACGGCTGAGCACGCGCACCTTCCTCAACGCAGGACATGTCGACGTGAGCCTCGCCGGCAAGACCATGCCGTCCTACGACCTCTTCCTCGCCTCGCGCGGGCTGTCGCGCAATCTGGTCGCGACCGTCAATCATTACAGCGCCGCCTACGAGGTCGTGCGCCAATCCGACCTGATCGCCGTGCTGCCGAGCGACCTGCGCTCGCAATCCCGGCACGCGCCACAGCTGCACGCCATGCCGCTTCCGCTCAAGGCGCCGCCGCGGATCGTCAGCCTGTTCTGGCACCAGCGCAACGACACCGTGCCGGCGCAGCGCTGGCTGCGCGAAACCCTGGTCGAGATGTTCGCCAGATCCGACTGAGCCCACCGGTTCGATGAAGAATCGGAAACGATGGCTTTCCCGGATCAGCATTGTCGGAGCCGCCTCCCCGCCATAGCTGCACGGCGACTATTTCCCTCCCATGACGGGCCTTTCGCGCCCCGCAGAGACCTCACCGATGACCGCACCGCTCGAATTCGGACTGGACACCTTTGGCGACGTCACCAGGGACGCCTCCGGCGCGATGCTTCCGCACGCACAGGTGATCCGCAACGTCGTCGACGAAGCCGTGCTGGCCGACGAGCTCGGGCTCGACTTCATCGGCCTCGGCGAGCATCACCGCGCCGATTTCGCGATCTCCTCACCGGAGACCGTGCTCGCCGCGATCGCCGCGCGCACAAAACACATCCATCTCGGCTCGGCCGTGACGGTGCTGAGCTCGGACGATCCGATCCGCGTGTTCCAGCGCTTTGCAACGCTCGACGCGCTTTCGAACGGCCGCGCCGAGGTGATCCTCGGCCGCGGCTCGTTCACTGAATCCTTTCCGCTGTTCGGCTTCGACCTGCGCAAATACGAAGAGCTGTTCGAGGAGAAGCTCGACCTGTTCGCGGCACTCTTGTCGCAGCAGCCGGTGACCTGGCAGGGCAAGCTGCGTCCGCCGCTGAGGGACCAGCTGGTCTATCCGCCGGTCGAGAACGGCCGGCTCAAGACCTGGATCGGCGTCGGCGGCAGTCCGCAATCGGTGGTGCGTGCCGCACATTACGACCTCCCCCTGATGCTCGCGATCATCGGCGGCGATCCCGCGCGCTTTGCGCCCTACGTCGATCTCTATCACCGCGCCTTCAAGGAGTTCGGCCGCCCGGCGCAGCCGATCGGCGTGCACTCGCCCGGCTACGTCGCCGAGACGGATGCACAGGCGCGCGAGGAGCTGTGGCCCGATTACAAGGCCATGCGCGACCGCATCGGCAAGGAGCGCGGCTGGCCGCCGATGGGCCGCGACGAATTCGTGAACGAGGCCGAGCACGGCTCGCTCTATGTCGGCTCGCCGGAGACGGTGGCGCGCAAGATCGCGAAGACCGCGAAGGCGCTCGGCATTTCGCGGTTCCAGCTGAAATATTCTGCCGGGCCGTTGCCGCACGAGAAGCTGATGAAGAGCATCGAGCTCTATGGGCGGAAGGTGGTGCCGCTGGTGCGGGAGATGATGGGGTAGCCCTCGAGGCTACTTCATCAGCCCAAGCCGGCTTGCGCCGACATAGAGCGAGAGTACGGCGGCGTTGGAGACGTTGAGGCTCTTGATCTCGCCCGGCATGTCGAGCCGCGCCACGACGCTGCAGGTCTCGCGGGTCAATTGCCTGAGGCCCTTGCCCTCGGCGCCGAGAACCAGCGCAAGCGGCTCGCGCAGTGCGACGTCCGAAAGGTTCTCGGTGCCTTCGCTGTCAAGGCCGACGGTCTGGAAGCCGCGCTCGTTGAGCGCGGTCAGCGCGCGGGCGAGGTTTTGCACGGTCACCATTGGCACGAGCTCAAGCGCACCCGAGGCGGCTTTCGCGAGCACGCCGGTGGCTTCCGGACTATGGCGCGCCGTGGTGACGATCGCCTTCACCGCGAAGGCTGCGGCCGAGCGCAGGATGGCCCCGACATTGTGCGGATCGGTGATCTGGTCGAGCACCAGCACCATGCCTTCCTGCTTCAGGGTCTCGATGTCGGGCGAAGGCAGCGGATCGGCTTCGGCGAGCAGGCCCTGATGCACGGCGTCGGGCGACAGCAGGCGGTCGATCTCCTGGGGCCGGACGATCTCGGGCGTGACGCGGGTCTCGATGTTCTCCTCCGCGAGCCGCCGGGCGGCGTTCTCGGTCAGCGTCAGCTTGCGGATCCGCCGCGCAGGATTGGCCAGAGCCATGGTGACGGTGTGCCAGCCATAGAGGATGACCGGTCCCTCGCCGTGCGAATCGCGGTCGCGCCAGGCCGGGCGGCCGGCCGATTTTCCGGGCCTGTTGAAGGGCTTAGCCCCGCCGCGGGAGCCCCTCGGGGCGAATTTTTTGTCCTTCATGGGCTCGCTTGTGTCACGGGTGCCGGAATATGGCAATTTGGGTGCCTTCAGGGGCGATTTTAGCTGTTCGCCTCGGTTGACTTTGCCCCACCGCTTCGCCCATAAACGCGCCCGGTCGCGCCCCCATCCGGGCTGTCGCGGCCTTCACGTTCCATGGCCGTCTTCGGTCCGCCGGCAAGGTCCGGCCCGATTGTGCTGCCGTCGAGCGGGGGAGTGTCCCGAGTGGCAAAGGGAGCTGACTGTAAATCAGCCGCCTCATGGCTTCGCAGGTTCGAGTCCTGCCTCCCCCACCAGCCTTCGCTCGCTTCGCGAGCTACGGCTAGGCAAGCCAGTTCAGAACATCATTGAGCGAAGCGAGCGAAGGCTGCCCCGCCGTAGCCGGTAGGCGTAGGCGGGCTGACGGCCAAGCGCAAAACAGAAAAGCAAAACGCCCGTCCGCATCGTGCGAACGGGCGCTTCGCAAATCTCAACCGATCAGACGATCAGTAGTAGCGGCGCAGCACGCGGTGACCGCCATAGTACGGCGCGTGACGGTGGGCATAGCCATAGCGCGGGCCGTAGCCGTAGTGCGTGCGCGGCAGATAGCCGTAGCGCGGGCCGTAGCCGTAGCGATACGGACGGTAGTACGGGCGGTGATAGGACGCGGCGCGATAGCCATAGCCGTAGCCGTAATTGGCGGGCGCGACGACCGCGTCCTCACGATAGGTCGGATACGGCGCGAAGGCGCCCGGGCCGGTGTAGGTCGGGCCCTGGTTGACGTAATAGTACTGCGTGGTCGGCTCAGCGAGACGCTCATAGGCGCCATAGCCGTAGCCATAACCATAGCCGCCGCAGCCGGTGTTGCAGCCGGTATAGACCGGTGCAACCGGCGCGCACGTGCTGAAGCCGCAGGCCGCGGCAGGCGCAGCCCCGACGAACATCACGGCAGCCGCCGCGACCAGTCCCGAAATCATTTGACGCATTACTCTCTCCTGTTGATATCCGTTTGTTGGATTTTGTCTTGGATCTTGTCTTGGATTTTGACGCTTCTTAACCCGGCGGCTTGCCGGGGATCTCTACATGCGGCCGAGGCCGGGGACGCCGCGGACGGTCGTTGATCTCAGGCGCGTAGATCACCGGCGGCGGATCGACGGGCACGTCCATCTGTGCCGGCAGCGGCGCGGACGATGCGCCCCAGCTCTGGTGGTAGCTCTCGGCAGGCTTGGGCAATTTGCGGTTCGCGGGCGGCTCGACCTCGAGCCGGCCGTAGCCGGGCCGCAAGCCGAGCGTCGGATAATAATGGCCGACGTCGGAGGGCTGCCGCTCGGCGATATAGCGTCCGCCATAGATCGTCGGCTGCACCTGGATGTTCTTGCCGAGGCCCCAGACACCTTCGACGACGGTGTAGGACGCATCGATATTGTTGATGATGATGGGCACGCCGGGACGGCCGGGCACGACAATGTCGAAACCGCCGCCGGCCAACGCCGTCGCGGGCAGTCCGATCAGAATGGCAGCGAGCGCCACAGCGCGCATGAGAAGGCCCCGGTTATCCGGAACACAACCTAACCGATCGCAACAGGGAGAGGGTTAAGGCCTGCTCACCAAATTCCGGTAAGCCTAACGCGTAAGGATCGAGAGCTGCTCAAATGCCGAGAGGCACGCTAGCGAAGCGTTAACGGGGCGCAAACTCACGGCACGCGCCGGAGCGAGCAAGGTTGCGCGGCCCAAATCTCACATCCTGGGCGGGCTCACGTCGATGTGACCCTTCGCGCGAGAATCCGCGGAACGACTGCCAGAGGTCGCACTTAGCACAGGTCTCAACAACATGGAGAAAATGCCATGACGAGCCCAAGGCTTCTTGGCTTGGCCGCAATCGTCGCGTCCACGCTGGCAACACCGGTCTTCGCGCAAACGACGGTTGACAATTCGGGCCGCTGCACGGGGCTATTCCAGGATCCCAATTGCCAGAATCTCGGTCCCGCCAATTCCACCACCGACCGCGCCTATCGCCGCCGCCATATGGCCCGCAACCAGGTGAATCCGAACGATGGACGTCAATCGGGCTTCTGGCCGCTCGATACGGCGGGCGCAGTGGCTGGCGCGGCGGTCGGAACCGCAGCAACGGTCGCCGCCGCGCCATTCCAGGGCTGGGGTAACTCCTACGCGAGCTACGACCGCGGCGGCCCCGGCTGGAACGGCAATTGGGACGCCTATGCGGCCCGTAACGGCATCGTCTGCAGGCCCGGCACCTGGGTCAAGGGCGAAGACGGCCGGCGGCACCTCTGCCAGTAAGGCCCTTCTCCATCGGGTTGAACGATTTCAGGCGGCCCGATGGGCCGCCTGTTTCATGCCGGTGCGATGCCGCCTTCGGGTTCTGGCACTTTCCACCCAAGTCTGATATTGCGGCGCGCACAGGCGGACGGCCCCGGCGCATGCCGGCCCTGCCCGCTTTCCAGCGTCGCCGGCTTAGCTCAGCGGTAGAGCAGCGGTTTTGTAAACCGAAGGTCGGGGGTTCAATCCCCTCAGCCGGCACCATTGGTTTAGCCGACACCTCGTCGTGCCCTGACACAAGAACTAAATCATCAGTCCGGCGTTATCCTCGAACATAGAGCCGTCTCGCGGAGGTCTAGCGATGGACCCGAATGATCGAGCAGCCTTAGCCCTATCCGCTGTCGCCTTGGCCATCGCCATCGTGGTTGCATCGACAGTGACGTTGGAGCGCGTCAATACCCGCACCGCCAGCAACGACGCACCTCCCGGAACGGTCGGACTTGCCAGGCCTCACCCGCCGCTGGACCGTGCTCCCGGTGAACCGATACAGACAACAGGAACGCCGTCCAACGCAAGGCAGCGTCCGTGACCGAACACCGGCCGCGCCGGCACCAGCGCTCGATACCCGCGCCTCAGCCTGAACTCTTCCGCGCACTGCTCTGTTCGAAGTGCTCGACGGCCGTGCCGCCGATCTCGACCCAGGCTCGAACACCGATCTGACGGGCGCCGGAAAATCCGGGTCCGCGATGACGCCGACGGCGACGCCAATCATCGCCGGCAGATTGTCGGCTTGCCAGTAGACCGTTGAACCGCAGTCGGGACAAAAATGGCTCCGGACCTTGCCGCCGCTTGCGGCGGCGCGAACATATTCCTTCGGTGCGCCGGAGATCGTGACGGCTTCGACCGGGTAGAACGCACCGACACCGAACGGTGCCCCGGTTCGCCGCTGGCAGTCGATGCAATGACAGGCCGCGACCAGCCTGGTCGGTCCCGGAAGCGAAAGTGAAACAGCGCCGCAACTGCATCTGGCCTCGATCATCGAATTTGCCTCCCTTTGCCGAATGCAATTTGAAGGAGCAGCGCCGCTCACCCTCCGTCGTCGATGAGGCAAGCTCGAGCCGGGTCCCGGACGCAGCGCTGGGAAAGACCCCGTGACGCCCTCACTCCGTCCCCACCTCGAACGCCAGCAGCACGTTGCCGGCGACGCCGCTCCACTGGCCGTAGCCGGCATTGGTGTAGAGCATACCGCCTGCGATGACCGGCCCGGGGCCGTCGATCGCGCCACCATGGGCGGGGACGCCGTTCACGGCCTTGAAATCCTGCGCGGTGTCGAACTCCCAAAGCAGCTTGCCGTCGGTGGCATAGGCGCGCAGGAAGCCGCTGACGCTACCGGAGAACACCACGCCCGGGATCAGGCTCACCGCCGCCGAGAGCGCGGGACTGCATTGACGACGGTCGCCGCAGGGGACCGGGGGCACTTCCATTGCGATCTTCCCGCTGGCGAGGTCGAGGCCGAACAAACCTCCTCCTTGCGTGGAATCGAGTTGCCGCGTTCCGTCGCGGGTAAAGCGCACGTCGGAGTTGGCGACATAGATGCGCTCACCATCCGCGGCCGAGCCCCACTCGCTGCCACCGAGCGCTCCGCCCTTCCCGATCCGCGTCTGCCACAGGATCTTGCCGCCGTCATCGGGATCGAGCGCGTGCACGACGCCGGATTTCTGCGCGATGGCGAGCACGCGCCTGCCGTCATGCAGGGTCGCGAGGATCGGCGACTGGCCGAAATCGTGATCGGGTCCGTGATCGTCGGGACAATTGGTCTTGTCTGCGCCGTAGCATGCCACGACATAGGCGTCCTTGGGCGTTGCCTGCTGCTTCCAGAGCAGTTTCCCGGTCCCGAGCTCGAAAGCGAGGATCGCGTCTGCGGTTGCGGCCGGCGGGTTCGAATAAGAATTGCTGGTGGCGACATAGACGGCGTTACGCTTCGGATCGATCGTCGGCGCCGACCAGATGGCGGCGCCGGACGGACCGAACAGCTGCGTGCCCCTCGCATTCTTGCTCGTCGGATGTGGCACCTCGGGAATCGTATAGGCCTGCCACACCAGCTTGCCGGTCGCGGCCTGCAGCGCCACCACACTGCCGCGGAAGGTGCAGCATTCGTAACTGGGTTGCGAGCCGGCGGCTTCCTCGAGCGAGGACACCGGGACGTAGAGCACGCCGGAATGCAACGTCGGCGCGCCGGTGATGCGCGCGGCGGCATGCTCCTCGACCTTCGTCTTCCAGATCAGCGCGCCGGTCAGCGCGTTCACGGCATAGGCGTTGGCGCGCAAATCGCCGAAGAAGACGACGAACTGGTCGGAGCCTGGAAGCTGCGCAAAGCTGATCGCGGCGCGCACGGCCCCGTCTGTCGCGAATGTCCACAGCGTGCAGCCGCTTCGCGCGTCGAGCGCATGCACCTTGCGATCGGTGCCGCCGATGAACAGCACTCCGCCCATGATGGTCGGCGGCGCAAAGGACACCGAGGCGCCGGGAAAGGCATAAGCCCATTTCAGCCGCAGGTGCGGCACCTGCTCCGCCGTCAGCCCTGCCATGTCGGCGGGCTGGAAGCGGCTGTTGTTGAGGTCGACGCCCCACCCGTTCCAGTGCGGACCATCGAGCGCCTGCGGAAAGCCGCTGAGCTGCTGCGCGCAGCGGCCTTCCGCGTCGGCTGCAACGCCGCCACCTGCGGTCTTGCCGGTGACGAAGGCGGCAATCGCGCGGCGTTCCGCCTCGCTACGGTCCGTCGCCATCGCCGCCATGCTGCCGGAGGTCAAGGTCCCCAGCACATGATCGAACGACATCGCCTGCATGGCGGTGCGGCCCGGGACACGGCTCTGCGCATCGCCCTCGTGGCACTGCGCGCAATGCGCGGCGTAGAGCGCGGCGCCGTCCTGCTGCTGCGCCAGGGCCGGAGCGCAGCACCAGGTCAACAACGCGGCCAGGACGGCACTTGCTCTCATGGGTGAGCTCCGGCGGGGTCATCGCGATACGAGATCGCTGCACAACCGAAAGTCTATCGCCGGGACGATCACCTGCGCAATGGACGTTCGACCTGCGCCTGTCACACATCCGTGGCAATGCCGACATGATCGGGCAGTCGATCGAGCTGCCAGAGGCCGAGGCTCTTGTCGCGCCAGCCGCCATTGCCCTCCTCGCAGCGCTCGTTGATCAGCTCGCGCGGCGACGGCCAGTTGAACGGCGCCTGCTCCATGTTCAGGGCGCGCCAGTCGCCGTCCTCGCAATCGCGATTGCCGTCCCATTCGGGAAACGTCGTGACAAGCAGGAAGCGCGCGCCGCTCGCACGAAAATTCCGTAATGCCCGCGCGATGTTGGCGAAACTCAAATGCACCAGGCAGTCGCGGCACAGGATCAGGTCGGCGGGCGGCAGCGCATCGCGCGTGATATCCGCGACGAGGAAACGACCGGAAAGCTCACCACGCGCCGCGCGCTCGCTGTTGGCCGCGATCAGCGACGGCACGATGTCGATGCCGGTGTAGTCGAGATCGAGCTTCATGTGGCCGATCCAGCTCGCATCGCCGCAGGGTGCATCGAGCAGCGAGCGCACGCCGAGCCGTTGCAGCAGCGCAGGAAGCGCCTCCCGGATCGCGCTCGTTGCGACATCCTCCGAGCCGAGGCCCGAGACCGAACTCGCCGCGCCCCAAAGGTTGGTCCGCTCGATCCGCTCGAACCGGGCGGCGAGATCGAGCCCCGCGAAATTGTCGCGGTCGGCGACGAAGCGTTCGTGGGCGAGCACGGGAGGACGATCGGGGATCATGAGAGGATTCCGATTCCAGTTTCCATGGCGAGCACAGTCTACAGGTCAAGCCTCAGAAATCACCGGCCTCGCCGCTCAAGCCGGCTTCCGCCATTCCATCACGTGAAAGTAGGGCACGCGGCGATGTAAGGCGTTCCTGCCGGGGTCACCGCCTGTCGGCTCCGGCTCGACGAACAGGCGCAGCTGGAGCCCTTGGCCGAGCAGCAGCGTCATGTAGGTGCTGAGCGGACGATGCCAGTTCTGGATCCGGATTCCGCTCCAGCTCACCCAGATCGGGCGCTCGTCCATGTAGTGATCGATCGCGAAGCGCATGTCGCCCTCGCGGTCGCGTGTCCAGCCGTCGGGCTGGCCCGCGGTGTTGAAGCTGGTCAGGTTGGCAATGAGGAGCGTGCCGCCCGGCCGCAACGCCCCCACCATCTTCGCGATCGCCGCGGCGAGATCGGGCATGTCGATCAGGCTGAGATAGCTGACGACAAGATCGAAGGACGCATCGAAATCCATCGCCTCGGCGCGGTCCAGCCGATAATCCCCGCCGGGGTCCAGCTCCCTG
Organism: Bradyrhizobium huanghuaihaiense; assembly: GCF_007830635.1. Classification (GTDB taxonomy): domain Bacteria; phylum Pseudomonadota; class Alphaproteobacteria; order Rhizobiales; family Xanthobacteraceae; genus Bradyrhizobium; species Bradyrhizobium huanghuaihaiense. The sequence goes on from NZ_VLLA01000003.1 coordinate 308,839, forward strand.
GCGCGCGCGAGCAGCGCCTCGGTCGGATCGATGCCGGTGGTGCGGATGCCGGCGCGCTGCATGATGCGGCAGAAGCGTCCTTCCCCGCAGCCGACGTCGAGCGCATTGCGGAAACCGCGTCCTTCGATCCGCGCACGCATCGGCGCATCCAGCACGAAGCGGCGGCCATAGTCGCCGTCTTCGCCCTGCTCGATGATCCAGGCGGCCGCAGACGCGGCCCAGCCGTCGCCAACATCTTCGGTCATGGGCTGCCCTCGAGGGGGCGCGGCGCGTAGCGCCGCGGGGACGGCTACAGACCACAGATTGGACCGAAGTTCAACATGAGGTAGCATGCGCATCCATGCGCCTCACCACCGCCAAGGAAAAGGCCAAGATGGTCGCTGGTGCGGCTACGGCCGTCATCATGACGGCCATGCTGTTCGTTATCGTTCTTGCACTACTGCTGCCGCAATAGGCGCAATCGGCGCGGCGGGCGACAGCCGCCGCGCTGGGCTTACGCCGCGCGCACCGTGCGCAGGAATTTTCCGACTTCGTCCTTCAGACGATTGCTGTCGCTCGCCAGCATCTTGGCGGTCGAGAGCACCTGCGAGGAGGCCGAGCCGGTCTCGGCGGCGCCGCGCTGCACGTCGGTGATGTTCGAGGAGACCTGCTGGGTGCCGTGGGCCGCCTGCTGCACGTTGCGCGAGATCTCCTGGGTCGCCGCGCCCTGCTCCTCGACGGCCGCAGCGATAGTCGAGGACACTTCCGAGAGCCGCTCGATCGTCGCGGAAATGTCGCGGATGGCGTTCACCGATTCCTGGGTCGCGGTCTGGATGCTGGAAATCTGCTGGCTGATCTCGCCGGTCGCCTTCGCGGTCTGCTCGGCCAGCGTCTTCACTTCGGAGGCAACGACCGCGAAACCGCGGCCGGCCTCACCGGCGCGCGCCGCCTCGATCGTCGCATTCAGCGCCAGCAGGTTGGTCTGGCCGGCAATGGTGTTGATCAGCTCGACGACGTCGCCGATGCGGGTGGCGGCGACCGAGAGCTCACTGACGCGCTCGGTCGTGGTGCGTGCCTGGGTGACGGCTTCGCCCGCCATCCGCGCCGATTCCTGCACCTGGCGGCTGATCTCGTTCACCGAAGACGACAGTTCTTCCGTCGCGGTCGCAACCGACTGCACATTGCCGGTGGCTTCGCCCGAAGCGGCGACGACGACCGAAGTCAGCTCCTGCGCGCGATGCGCGGTGGTGGCCAGCGTCGAGGACGATGCCTCGAGCTCGGTGGACGCCGATCCAACCGTCTCGATGATCTCGCCGACCGCCCGCTCGAAGCCGTCGGCAAGGTTGATCATGTCGCGGCGGCGCTGCTCGGCCGCCTGCTTCTCGGCTTCGGCCTGCGCCGCCTTGAGCCGCTCGACCTCGAGCCCGTTGGTCTTGAAGATTTCGACGGTCCTGGCCATGTCGCCGATCTCGTCGCGGCGCTCCTTCTCGGGCACCTCGATCTTGAGATCGTTGCGGGCGAGACCCTCCATGGCGAGCTTGAGGCGAGCGATCGGCTGCGACATCGCCTTGAGGCCGATGAACAGCGCGATGGCAATTCCGAGGATCAGGCCGCCGCCGCTGACGCCAATCACGGTCCAGGTCGCAGACCGGGCATCGCGGTTGATGGCTTCCTTGCGCTTGCCCGCCGCCTGCGCGGTGTCGGTCACGAACTGCACGATGCGTGCGAGTGCTGCGTCCAGCACCGGATCGCACTCCTTGTGCGCGCGTTCGGCAGCCTTCGCGTTCTCCTCCACGCTGCTCGCCTGTGCGCCGGCCTGGAGCACCGGATCGCAGCTGACGAACGCGGCCTTGAGCTGATCCCCGATGCTCTTGATCTGGCTCGCGCGGGACGGATCGTCCTTCTCCGCCGCGTCGAGGTATTGACCGATCTCGTTGCGGTTCTGGTTCGCGGTCTTCAGGCGGGCGCCGTTGCCCGCTTCCGTCGCCTCGGTGAAGACCGCATAGAGCGCCGCGTGATAGGTCTCGGCGCGGCGCTGGGCGCGGGTCAGGTTGAGGGCGGAGGATTGCGCGGCAGCGAGCTCGCTGAACCCGTCGACGGTCGCGGAGAGTTCGCGCGTGCCGAAGCCCGCGACGGCGATAATTGCGCAGCCCATCACGGCCACGATCAGCGCAACCTTCCACACGATCTTCAGATTGTTCAAAAAGCTCATCTCAGCCGTCCAATGATTCTTCGGGCAGGGCGTAATCCCAGCAACGTGCATTGGAACCCGGCGGACGTTAAAATTTGATGCCAAATGGCCGGGTCGTCTTACGGAAAAATAACCTTCCGCTGCCCATCCGTAAGCTTCGCGTAAGCTTGGGCGCATTTTGCCGGCATCTGGTGGCCCCCAGCCGACCGGAACCAATCCTCCGTGTCGATCGTTTTCGGCCCGATGCGAATCCGGGAAGAAGATCGAAACATGTTTCTGTTGGGAGCGGTGACGCTTTGCTGCGCCATCGTGGCCGGCACGCTTGCGCTGCTCGAGCCCGTCTTTGGACGGGCGCCGGAGAGGCAGGTCGCGGAGAGCAAATCTGCCGATGTCGCTGCGCCGCCGGAGGTCCGGGTGGTCGGCGCGCCCTTCGTGCCGAACGTCAAACCGCGCGAGCGATAGAGCTCACCTCGCTGGCGTGCCTTCGGCCTCCTCGGCCTGGGCATGAATACGGGCCAGCTCCTCGACGAATGCGATCACCTCCGCCCGCTTGTCGGGCGGCAGCGAGAGGAAGGCACGCACAAGCCTCAAGCCCTCCACTTCGAGCGACTCTTCTTCTTTCCCGGCATCCATCCGCCCACTGTCGGGCGACCGGGAAAATTATGCAATCCCCTTGCAGGATTACCTCCTTGATTCGATCCTCCAGCTTTGATGGAATGGTCGACAGGGGTCGCCCATGAAGTGGATCGCGGAGCGCGACGCACTGATCGCGCAGACACTGGCCTTCGTCCAATCCGTAACCGGCAAGAAGGATGAGCTCCATCCGCCGGAGCACCCGCCTGTTGCATTCGCGGTCACCACGGAGATCGTGACCGTGCAGGCTGCTGCGATCGAAACCGACCTGCCACCGGCCGTAGCTCCGCCCGTCCCCCAACCTCAGCCCGTCCAGATCCCGCCGCCCCGCCCCGGTGGCGATTTCCGCACCGAGATGCAGGCCAGGATCGCGAATTTCCGCAAGCATCAGGAGCGGTTCGAGCGCGAACGCGAGGAATATTGCGCAGCGACCCTGACAAAGCTTCGCGCCGCCCTCCGTGACGTCGGCCCTCCTCCGCCGGCCAAATAGTAGGGCAAGCGGGCGTCCTTCAAGGACTTACAGCCAGGACCACACCAGCCAGAGATTGGCTGCGCAGGCGGCGAACAACGCCAGCGTCAACGGCAGGAGCATGTGCCCGCAGGAGGTTTTGAGGTCGCTCGTCATGGCCGAAACATCCGCTGATTCCGGCCGGAGAGTCCCAGGGATTCTTTTTTTGGGGATTCAGGACTCGTTTACGACTCAAGGCCTGACCGCCCCGATCACGGCCCCGTGATCGCATTGCCGGCCGGAACCCCTCGCCGGGGAATTCGTTAATGCGCTTTCCGGGAGCGGAAAGAGAAATGCCCTACGCCCTGTTCTGCAACGACGCTCAAATCAGCAAGGCCTACCCTGACGAGTCCGACGTCTGGGGGTTGGCGCAGCGGAGTGGTCTGGTCGTGGATGTCAGCGCAGATGACGAGCGCGCCGGACCGCGCCGGGTGCTCGACAACGACTACGAGATCAAGCCCTGCCGCGCCGCCCAAGGTGAGGACCCCGTCAGGAACAAGGCCGAGGCCGAGCGCGAGTCCAGGATGGAGCTCGAGCTGAATTCCTGAGGTCGGGCGGAAGGCGGGATCAGGGCGTCGCGGTCGCGAGGGAGGCCTGCTCGCCAGCCAGCACCACGCAGGCCTTGCGCCGATGCAGCCCGCGGATGGCGCCGGTCACTTTCAGCACCTTGCCGGACGGACAGGAGGCGTCCTTGACGAAGGCCACCTCATAGGGTGCCAGCATCAGAGGCTCGGATTTGAGGATTGTTTGAGCAGAGCACGGCAAGGCGACGAAGCACGCGAGCCCTACTACCGACATCAAGATACGCATGACCGTCGTCCCACCAGCCCGGGAAGTCCCATAATAACGCGTTCCGGAGCGCGAGTTCCGTAAGCGGCAAAAATTATTTTTGCTTTACGCCAGCCCCATGACACGCATGAGAAAGCGCGTGCCGGAATGTTTGCTTGCAAATGACGCGCCAGATGGTTCACGCAAGGCAAACAGCGGACCGGCAAGCCGGAGCCGGCAAACGAAAGGCCGGCGGGAAGCCGGCCTTTGTCAGATCTGCGGATCTCGCCTTTGGCGGGTCAGTAGCGCGTGGCTGCCGGTCCGCCCCAGCCGAAGCGGTAGTTCACACCGACCTTGACGGTATGCTCGTCTTCCCGGCCGCGGACGCCGACGATGTCGGCCGGCCCGGAGGTGAAGGTCGTGCTGCCAAAGTTGTAGTACTGGTACTCGGCCTTGGCCGACCAGCTCGGCGCGAACATGTATTCGAGGCCGGCGCCGACGGTGTAGCCGTCCTTGTTGTTGCCGGTCGCGGTGAAGGTCTGCGGGACACCGGCGACGTTGACGCCAAGGCCGCCGTTGCGCCAGGCGTAACCGCCCTTGGCGTAGAGCAGCGTCGGGCCCCAGGTGTAGCCGATCCGGCCGGTCACCGACCCGAGCTGGTCGGTGTTGGATGTCACCTGCGTGCCCAGCGGGAACGTGACACCATTGTTGTTGGTCGGCAGCCAGGAGTACTGGGCCTCGACACCCACGACCCAGTTGGGCGCGAACTGGTAGTCGAAGCCGCCCTGCACGCCGCCCAGGAAGCGGGCGTCGCTCGACTGGAAGCTGCTGTCGCCGGCAAACGCACCACCGACGTGGCCGCCAATGTAGAAACCGGTCCAGTTGTAGATCACCTGCGGCGGCGTGGGGGCCGGAGCCTTGGTATAGGGGCGCGGCTGCATGTCGGCCGCTGCGGCCGGCGCTGCCAGCGCAAGCAAGGCGACTGCGCCCAGCAAAATCGTCTTCATGTCCATCCCCGTTCTTTCAAAATCGACCCTCAGCAAACAACGTGGCGTGAATTTGGTTGCTTCGCGGCGATGCCGGAACGTTGATCGTTCGCACCTGTGACGGGGTGGCAACATCGCGATTTTGTTCCGCCACGCCGCCTTGCACCGACCGATTTTGTCGTTTGCACAAGGGCTGCCGTAACAATTAGTCGCAAGGCAAATCCGCCCCGTTCAAAGCTCGCCGAAATGTGATCCAGCGGCTCCGGCGGTCCTCGTTCTAGCACCCGGCGATGAAGGCGAGCTTTGCGCTAACGCGCCATCTTTTCCAGTTCCGGAAAGGGTGCGTAAACCGCACCGGCGCAGAGCTCGCCGGCTTTGTCGACGACGCGATCAGCTCGTCCATTGACAAAAATCACCGCGCGCTCGCGTGCGCCCTTGTAGCTGCCGTCGGTCTCACGCGGGTTGAAGCGCAGGCAACTGACATAGAACTGCCGGCCGCCGACCGGCCGCTGCACCGGCTCGGCCATACTGGCCTCGCGCACGCCGACCGGATTGTTGAGATAGGTGCGCATCAAGGCGAGCGTGTCGCTGCGGAAATTGTCGGGAAAGGGCTGCGGTCCTCCGGCCTGGGTCCCATCCATCAGGCTTGGACGGTCCCCGTCGCTGCCAAAACACGCCGCGAGCACCAGCGGCAATGCCAGGACCAATGTCGCGCTCACTGCACGTCTCGCCAACCGCCCCACAGGTCACGTTCTCCGCTCGCCCAGACTCGGAAGACGTTCTAGCCCCAAGGTCGCGCGAAGGGAATTCGCCTGCAGGCGCACCGGCCCGCTGCCGGTGCCTTGCGCTATCACGCAAGACGCCGAACGGCGGGCCGGGCCTGAATTCCGCACGCGGCAGCAGGGCAATGCCAGGGATGCCGCCGCGCGGGATCAGTCGTTAGCTGCGCTTCTCGGTCGTCACCGGCTTGGTGACGTCCGGCTGCGTCTTCAGCGACTTCTTCGCCGACAGATGCTTGTGGTGATGACGATGCTTGCGCACGGTCTTGTGCTCGTCCGGCGTCACGGCTGCGTTGGCATTCATCGCCTTCGACTTGGTGTCGACCTTGGCATCCGCCTTGACGTCGGCCTTCGCACCGGGAGCCTTCGCGTCGGAAGCCTTGGCACCCGAAGTCTTGCCATCGGAAGTCTTGGCATCGGCCTTGACGCCGGCATCCGGCTTCGCGGCGGTGGTCGACGCCTTGGTCTGGGTCTGATCCGCCTTGATCACCGGCGCGGTCGTGGTGGTCTTGCCGGCTTCAGCGGCGAAGGCCGGGGCTGCGATCACGGAGGCGGCAAGCAAGGCTGCAGAAATGGTCTTCAACATGGTGGTCTCCTCTTGGAAGGATCTTGAGGCGGCGCCCTCTCGCCGACCCTTCGATCGTAGGTGGGAGCCTAGGCCCCGCGCACTGAACCCATTCTGAAGCCGATTGCAGGCTTCCGTTCATCTGGATGACAAGTTTGTCATCTGCCCCAAGGCGAATAGATCGTGCGAAGCGGGAATGTTTCCTGCTCCTGGGTGTTCCGGTCTTCGGGCAATCGTGTAGGATCGCCACGTTCCATACGGGAGAACTTAGATGCGCAAACTCTCAATGCTTCTGCTGCCGGGCCTCGTTTCCATGGCGCTCGCAGCCGGGCCGGTGCTGACCAGCGCCTATGCCGCGGGCAGCGACGAGCCGTCCTCGCCGCCGAAGTCGGACTCCTCGAGCAAGAAGGGCAAGAAGAAGAGCTCCTCCGTCAGCGATCCCAAATTCCTCGCGGCCTATCGCACCGCCTACACGGCGATCTACGACAATCACGACTACACCGGCGCGATCGACCAGCTGAAGTCGCTCAAGCGCGACGATGTTGCCGACGTCGCGAACCTGATCGGCTATTCCTATCGCAAGCTCGGCGACTACCAGTCGTCCAAGGTCTATTACGAGCTGGCGCTAAAGGACGACCCGAACCACGTCCGCACCTGGCAGTATTACGGCCTCTGGCAGCTCGAGCAGGGCAACCGCGAGCAGGCGCAGTATCACCTCAACAAGATCGCATCGCTCGCCGGCACCGACAGCTCCGAGTATCGCTCGCTGGCCTCAGCGCTCGACAAGCCGACCGGCGCGACGCTCGTCTACTGAAGACTGCGCATCTTCGATCGATGCGAACGGGCACAACCCAGGGGTTGTGCCCGTTCTGCTTTCTCGGCTAGCCTCGCGCACGAATCCTTCCCTCACAATCGGTGCGCAATGGATACGTGGCTGCGATCCGCGATCGACTACATCGGCTCCTGGATCGAATTCCAGCAGACGACAATCCAGCAGCCCGGCGTCATCGTCGCCTTCGCCCATCGCGGCGAAATCGTCGCCGAGCACGCATTCGGCCTCGCCAACCTCGACACCGGCGAGAGGCTCACCCCGCGCCACCGCTTCCGCATCGCCTCGCACTCGAAAAGCTTCACCTCAGCCGGCATCATGAAGCTGCGCGAGCAGCGCAAGATCCGGCTCGATGACGCGGTCGGCCAATATGTCGGCGGTCTCAACCCGCGCATTGCCGAGACGACGATCGCACAGGTGCTCTCGCACAGCGCCGGGCTGACGCGCGACGGCGCCGATTCCGGCCAGTTCATCGATAGCCGCCCCTATCTCAACGCCAAAGAGCTGCTCGCGGAGCTGAAGCTGCCGACCGCGATCGAGGCCGGCACGCGTTTCAAATATTCCAATCACGGGTTTGCCCTGATCGGCCTCGTGATCGAAGCCGTGACGAAGGAGCCCTACTCCGTCTGGATCAAGCGCGAGATCATCGAGCCCGCGGGGCTGCGCGAGACCGAGCCGAATGCACCGCTCCCGAAGGGTGCGCTATTCGCGCGCGGCCATACGCGAAAACTGCCGTTCGGCGAGCGCTGCGTGATCCCCGGCGACAATCCCGCATACGCCATGGCCTCGGCCGCAGGCTTCGTCGCGACCGCCGCCGACACCGCCCGCTTCTTCGCGCAGCTTGCACCCAACGCAAAAAAGAGCGTGCTGTCAGTCGCAAGCCGCCGCGAGATGACGCGGCATCATTGGCGCATCCCGCAAAGCCTCGAGGCCTATTACGGTCTCGGCGTCAATGCCGGCAAGACCGACGGCTGGGACTGGTTCGGCCATAGCGGCGGCTTCCAGGGCTACATCTCGCGGACCTGCACGATTCCGGCCTGCGAGCTCGCGATCAGCATCCTCAGCAACTCCCTCGATGGCGCCGCGCCGTTCTGGATGGACGGAGCGATGCAGATCCTGCGCAGCTTCAACACCCGCGGTGCGCCCGACCGCCGCGTGCGCGGCTGGACCGGCCGATGGTGGACGATGTGGGGCGCAACCGATCTCGTACCGATGGGCAACCGCGTGCTCGTCGCCAACCCGCAGTTCAACAATCCGTTCATGGACGCCGGCGAGATCGAGGTGACCGGCCGCGACACCGGCAAGCTCGCCTGGGCCGCCGGCTACTCCAGCCACGGCGAGCCGGTGCGCCGCGTGCGCGACAAGCGCGGCAAGGTCAGCGACATCTGGATCGCCGGCGCCAATGTGAAGCCGGAAAAGGTCGTCGCACGCGAGATCGCGCGCCGCTATCCGCCGCGCAAGCGGCGGCCTATTCCCTGATCAGCGCCTCGACCTCACCGCGCAAGGCCTGCCGCGAGCCGTCGCGCGAATAGAACATGTGACCCCCGGGATAGACGGCGAATTTCACGCGCCGGGTCGCGAATCCAGGCAATTGGTCGAGCACCCGCTTCGTTCCGAAATAGGGCGTGGCGAGATCGAACAGGCCGTGTGCGACCAGCACGTTCAGCTTGGCGTCGGTGGCGAGGATTTGCCGGAGCTCAGACACCGATTGCGGCGGGTTGATGCCACGGCCGAAATCCCAGTTGCCCTCGACGCTACCGTTCAGGACCTCGTAGGAGCCGTCGGGCCGCCAGTTGAGCTTGCGCGTGAGGACATCGACCGCGGCGCTCGTCAGCGGCGCCTGGAGCGCATCGCCGGAAGGGTCGCCGAAACGGGAATTGCCCGAATCCGGATAGGGATCGTAGCCGCGCACCGAGCCGTCGTAACGTCCCGTCACCTTGCCGTTCTTGCGGTCGAACTCGCGGCGGAACTCGCCGACATCGAAGCGGCCGGCGAGCCTGCGGCTCACTGCCTGGTCGATGCCGGTGAGCTCGGCGACCTTGTCGGCCAAGCGCGTGGTTGCCTCCTTGTCGGCCTCGCCCTTGACGAGATCGGCCAGGAATTCGCCGCGCGCGTAAGCCTCGACGTCGGCGAGGTCGGCGCGCTTGACCGGACCTTTGGCTTCGCGCGCCACCGCCACATAGCTCGGCAGCGTCGCGACATATTGCAGGAGGCTCGTACCGGTGAACTCGCGGAAGTCGAGCAGCGGCGACACCAGGATCAATCCCCTGACGCCGACGCCGTGCTGGAGCTGCAACTGGCGCACGACCTTCGGCCCGCGAATGCCGCCATAGCTTTCGCCCGCGACGTATTTCGGCGAGGTCAGCCGGTCGTGCTTCTCGAGCCAGCGGCGGATCACGAGCGCGATCGAATTGACGTCGCCGTCGACGGAGTAGAAGGATTTTCGCGCGTCCTCGCCGCTCGCCACGAACCGGCTGTAGCCGGTGCTGACGGGGTCGATGAAGACGAGATCGGTGAAGTCGAGCCAGGTCTCCGCGTTCGGCTTCACCTCGGGTGAAGCCGACGGCGACAGCGCTTCGCCGTCGAGCGGCAGCCGCCACGGACCCGCGGCGCCGAACTGGAGCCAGGCCGAGGACGCGCCGGGTCCGCCGTTGAACAGGAACGTCACCGGGCGCGTCGCGCGGTCGGCCCCGTCGAGCTCGTAGGAGGTGTAGGCGATGTCGGCCAGCGGCTCGCCCTTGCCGTCGAACACGCGGATCGAGCCCGCCGTCGCGGCGAAGTTGAGGGCACGGCCGGGCAGGTCGAGCGTTTGCTTCGTGGTCGAATCCGGCGGCAGACGGTGCGGCTCGGCGGACGGCGAATTCTGCGATGCGCCTGGCGCGCCACCACCGCGCCCACCCTTCTGGCCGGCTGGCGCCGTCGTCTCGGAGCGCGGCTGCGGCGGATCATCCGCGCGCGCAAATCCTGCGAGTGCGAAAGCCGACACCGCCAGCACCAAGGCCGTGCAACGCAGCGCCGACAAGCCCGTGACCATAATCGTTCTCCCTGCTCGGCTGTGAGAGCCGGTGAGGCCGAAAGCTTAGCGCGGAATTGAGACGGTTTGGGGGATCATTGACGAAGCCCCCTGAGAGGCCGATTGGGCTCGAAACGACCCGGTTTGCCCCGAATCCGGCAGTGCCGTTTGCCTTGAAGGGTGGTCATCCTCGACAATGGAGCCCCACCTCGTATAGACGAACCCGGCGGAACTTTCTCGAGCCAGCGAGCCTGCCCGAAAAGCCATGACCAAGCCATCGCGATACGACCGGATCGCCTTCGTCGCCAGCCCGAGCAGCGAGGCCCGGGCCGCTTTCGGCCAGCTCACCGCGCAATATGGCAATTGCGATCCTGACGAGGCTGACGTCGTGGTCGCGCTCGGCGGCGACGGGCTGATGCTCCAGACGCTGCACCACCACATGCGCACGGGAAAGCCGATCTACGGCATGCACCGCGGCACGGTCGGCTTCCTGATGAACGAGTACTCGACGCATGATCTGCGCCAACGGCTCGAGACGGCGCATGAATCCGAGATCAATCCGCTCTTGATGCGCGCGACCGACGTCAACGACCGCGTCCACCTGCACCATGCCATCAACGAGGTCTACCTGTTCCGCCAAACCTCCCAGGCGGCGCGCTTGCGGATCCTGATCGACGAGCGCGAGCGCATGCCGGAGCTAATCGCCGACGGCATCATCGTGGCGACGCCGGCCGGCTCGACCGCCTACAACCTCTCCGCCCAAGGCCCGATCCTGCCGATCAACGCCGCCCTGCTGGCATTGACACCGATCAGCGCCTTCCGGCCGCGGCGCTGGCGCGGCGCCCTGCTGCCCAACACGGCCTATGTCGTGATCGAGGTGCTGGAAGACGACAAGCGCCCCGTTGCCGCGGTCGCCGACCACGAGGAGGTACGCAGGGTCCGGCGCGTCGAGGTGCTCTCGGACAAGAGCATCTCGATGCGGATGCTGTTCGACCCCGGCCACAGCCTGGAAGAGCGCATCTTGCGCGAGCAGTTCGGCTACTGAGTCCCTGCCCGGGACTGCCGCCGGGCGCCCGCCGGCAACCCTTCGTTAACCCCCGCCACGATATGGTTAACGAAGGTTGACCGCTTTGGCCCGGGCGTCATGTTCCGCATCGACTTCAACAAGCTGCGCTTCCTCGTCTGCGACGACAATCCGCACATGCGCCGCATCCTGCGGACGCTGCTGCATTCGTTCGGCGCGCGCGAAGTCTATGAAGCCGAGGACGGCGCGACCGCGCTGGAAATGTACAGCCATTACGTGCCCGACATCGTCATCACCGACTGGGCGATGCCGATCTTCGACGGGCTCGAGCTCGCGCAGATGATCCGGCAGCCGGAATCCAAGGGCAACCCTTACGCGCCGATCATCATGCTGACCGGCCATTCCGAGAAGCGCCGCGTCACGGTGGCACGCGATGCCGGCGTCACCGAATTTTTGGCCAAGCCGATCTCGGCCAAGGGGCTCTACCAGCGCATCCTCAACGTCGTCGCCAATCCCCGCCCCTTCATCAAGACCAAGACCTATTTCGGGCCGGACCGGCGCCGCAACACCAACTCCGCCTATATGGGTCCCGAGCGCCGCGTCGGCGAAAAGCACGAGGTGCTGCAGCAGCCCTCGCTGCTCGACAAGGCCCGCTCCTCCATCTAGCGCAACGTCTTCAGACGAGGCAGGCATCATGGCGAAGAACAGCGCAAAGGACATCGAGGTCAAAGCCTTCGCCACGCATCAATTGATCACGCAGCCCAATCCGCTGCGCAAGGTTCTGCGCCGCGTCGAAGAGAAGGACATGGACGATCCGGTCAGCCGCGCCGAGCAGGCGCTCGCAGGCCTCTCCGGCGAGTTCAAGGACTGGATGGCAACCGAGGTCAACCGTCTGTCGGCCGCCTACGTCGCCATCCGAAATGACGGCTTCACCAAGGAGCGGCGCGACGAGCTGTTCCGCGCCGCACACGACATCAAGGGCGATGCCGCGACGTTCGGCTTCCCGGCGGCAGCGGGAATCGCCGAGAGCCTGTGCCGCGTCATCGAGCACGCGCCGGATCTGGAGAAGGTGCCGGCCGAGCTGTTCACGCACCACATCAATGCCATCCTGGCCATCGTGCACGAGAACACCAGGCTCGACAGCATCAGCGTCTCCGCCGAGCTCAGCCGCCGCCTGCGCAAGGTCGCCGACGACTATCTCACCCAGGTCAACCGCGACCGCCCCGAGCATCTCGAAGCGATCCTGGCACCGAGCATCGTGCCGGCGGAGTAAAGGCCGAGCTCTCTCCTCTCGTCATTGCGAGCGCAGCGAAGCAATCCAGACTGTTCCCGCGGCGGGATTCTGGATTGCTTCGCTGCGCTCGCAATGACGAAGTGCTCTAGCCGTACGATAAGTATCGTAGGGTGGGCAAAGCGGAGCGTGCCCACCATCTGATCGTTGATGGATGGTGGGCATGGCGCTGTGCGCCTTTGCCCACCCTACGGCATCTTGCTAGGCCGCGATCAGAACCGGATCGATCGCATCATCCGCAACGATCTCGTCGCAGAACAACCTTGCCTCTTCGCGCGCGGACTCTGTGGCAAAGCGGCGGAGCAGGACCATCAGCGGCTCGGTGGCGCCGCGGTCGGTCTCGCAATGGGTGAGCACGCGCCCGACCATGCGACGGCGCAGCCGGGCCGCGCCGTCGTCGCTGTCGACAAAGCCCTGCTCGTGGCAGGCATCGAGCGCGACCTGGAACGCCGCGAACGTCGCCTCGGGCAGGCCCGCGCGGCGCAGCAGCGCGTGCAGGCTGTTGCCGCCGCGGTCGTGCAGCAGCGCGGTGACGCGCGCCAGCGGCATGTCGGCGAGCTCGGCCAGCGCCGCGTCGAACAGGTCGAGATTGCTCGACAGCAGCGCGCGCAGGATGAGGCCGGCGGTCAGCTGGCCGGTGACGCGCAGATGATGCACCAGGCCCTGCATGTCGTCGCCGCGCGAGCGCGCCGCGATGTTGATGGTGGAGCGGTCGCGCGCCTCGATCGTCACGCGCTCGGCGCGGTCGGCGCTCAGCCAGTTCCGCGCCACGACGAATTGCGCCAGCGTCTCCGAGAGCTTTGCCACCAGCGCGGCGCGCGTTGCGGCAGGCAGATCGTCCAGCACCAGCATCGCCTCGCGGATCGCGGCGAGATGGCCGTGGCGTTCGACGATGCGATTCCATGAGAACGGCGCGAGCTCGGCATGCGGATTTTCGATCAGCTCGAGCGCCGACGCCGCGCAGCCGACCTCGGCGATGGCGGCGCAAACCGACACCGGCAGCGCGATGCGGCGGGCGACCGCGCACTGCACCTCGTCATTGCCGGTCGCAACGATGTCGACGAGATCGGCATCGATCAGCAACGGAGAATGTTCGAGCACGGGCAGCGCGACGGTCGGCTGGTCCGCTGACAGCGCCCGCACGATCGACGCCGGCGCATCAGGGCTGCGCGCAAACGCCTCGGCCATCGCCTGCCGCACCAGCGGCGAGGGATCGTCGAGCAGCATCAGAAGCGCGCCTTCGGCGGCGATGCGGTCGTCATGGGAGAGATCCGAGATCAGCCAGGCCCGGGCCAACGCCCGTGTCGCCTCGGCCCGCTCGCCGGCGGGGGCCGTCCTGATCCAATTGATGAACTGCCGAACAATCATGCTGCTTCCGGCTTACACAACAAACGAAAATGGTGACGGCTCGTCACCTGCAACACAAAATAAACCACGACGCTTAACAAAGCGTTCACCATAACTGGCTGGTTTTATTGACGTTTTGTTAAGGGAACCGAGACGCCTCGGTTCGCGTGCCCCGGACGCTGCGCAGCACGAAGTGATGCGCTGCTGAGCCGGGGCCCATAAATGTTGGAGAACAGTGCTTGTTGCGTGGGTCCCGGCTCTGCGCAGCAACGCTACGCGTTGCAGCGCGTCCGGGACACGAGATCTCGACTAGCTCGAGAACGTGCCGCTGCGATCGCTGAAGAGATCGAGCGGCTGCGGCGGACGCACGTCCGGCGTCGCTGAGGCGACTGACGTAAGCGAGGCGTTGTTGCCCCACAATTTCTGCACCGTCGCCGAGACCGGCTGCGTGACATCGCCAGGCTGATAGATCGAGCGAAACACCGGCGTCGACGGCGCATTGTCGGCGACCGTCGTTGACGACGTCGCGCTGACAGGCGTCACGGCGCGCGTATTCGGGAAGGTCTGGAGATAGGCCGCGTTGTCGACCACAGGCATTGTGGGCTGCACGCCATTGGCGCTGGCAACCTCAGTGGTCGAGGGCGCGCCGCCATACATCGCCATCGCGCTGCGCGTGACCTTCGAATTCGCCGCGCTGGCATAGCGCGCATCGAGCACCGAATAGACCTCGGAGACACTGCGGGCGCGGCCGTCCTTGGCATAGAAGATCGAGCGATTGGCGGATGCCGCGTTGGGAAACAGCCGCGCGCCGACGGCTTGCGGATTGTCCTCGGCATTGGCGATCAGCTTTGCCGCCCCGCCGACGCCCATGAAGTGCGCCATGTAGAGCTCGCTGTCGCTCGGCCTGCGTCCGAGCAGGCCAGTGAGCTTGAAGCTGTTCGACTGCGTCAGCGCCGCGGCCATGCTGGATGCGGCCTCCGGATCGTCGCGCAGCTTCATGATCGACCGCTTCATGAAGGGATCGTCAACGGTGTAGGTGCCGGACGACGTCCTGGTGATGGCGTCGGCATAGTTGCCGTAGCCGAGCTGGCTCCCCGCCTCCTTTACGGTGCCGAGCCAGGTCTGGTCGATGAACTGGTAGAGCCCGTGCGCGGACGAGGTGGTGGCGCCTGCCGTCGGATCGAAATCCGATTCCATCTTGGCGGTGGTCAGCATGTACTGGAAGCTGACGCCGGAGATGTTCGAGGCCTGCTTGATCGCGCCGGCGACACGCGCCCGCGTCGGATCGAGAACCGCCGTCTGCGAGGCACTGGAATTGTCGACCGACATGATGGAGTGCCCGCCCCGCGCGGCGTTGAGCGACGCCGGCAATTCGGCGCCCTGTCGTCTCACCGTGGGACAGGTATGGTTAATGCGGGGTTAATTTCGGCTCTCCCTGCCCATCCCCGAGTCATTCCGGGGCGCGCGAAGCGCGAACCCGGAATCTCGAGATTCCGGGTCGGCTCTTCGAGCCGCCCGGAATGACAGGTTGCTACTTTTTATAGACCGCATTCGGATCGAACAGCCTGTCCGCGTCGGTGAACACCAGCCTCGCTCCCCCGCCCTCGGCCTCGACCTTGCGGTAGAAGCACGACCGGCGGCCGGTGTGGCAGGCTGCGCCGATCTGCTCGACGCGGATCCAGACCGCGTCCTGATCGCAATCGGTGCGCATCTCGACCACGCGCTGGGTCTGACCTGAGGTCTCACCTTTTCGCCACAAGGCATTGCGCGAGCGGCTGAAGTACCAGGCTTCGCCGGTCGCGATGGTCTTGCGCAGCGCCTCGTCGTTCATGTGCGCGACCATGAGCACGTCACCCGTAGCGACGTCGGTCGCGACGACCGTCACGAGGCCCGCGGCGTCGAACTTGGGGAGGAAGGCAAGGCCTTCCTCGATCTCATGGGAGTGAGCGGACACAACAAACCTCGCTGGTCATTCGCGAGGTCAGCGCTGCAGGCCTCGCACCATGGACAGGAAACGGGCCTGCTCCGCCGGATTGTCGCGGAACATGCCGGTGTAGCGGCTGGTGAAGGTGGAGGCGCCATGCTTGGCGACGCCGCGCACCGACATGCAGGTATGCTCGGCCTCGATCAGCACCGCAACGCCGCGGGGTTTCAGGATCTCGTCGATGGCCGCTGCGATCTGCGCCGTCAGATGCTCCTGGGTCTGGAGCCTCCGGGCGAAAATGTCGGTCAGGCGGGCAAGCTTGGACAGGCCGACGACGCGCTCCACCGGAGTGTAGGCGATATGCGCCTTGCCGTAGAACGGCATCATGTGATGCTCGCACTGCGAGGTGAACTCGATGTCGCGCACCAGCACGAAATCGTCATAGCCGGCGGTCTCGCCGAAGGTGCGGTCGAGCACCTCGGCCGGGCACTGGTGGTAGCCCTGATAGAGCTCGTCGAAGGCCTCGACCACGCGGCGCGGCGTGTCGAGCAAGCCCTCGCGATGGGGGTTCTCGCCGATATAGGCGAGCAGCGTCTTCACGGCCTGTTCAGCCTCGGCGCGCGCGGGGCGCGGCTGATCGGCGCGGACGGCGGCCGCGAGGAATTCGGCAGGATCGAGCTCGGCCGGGCGGCTCTCGAGCTGCTTATTGGGGCGGATCGGCTTGATTGTAGCGTCCATGTCTACTCCGTTCGACGGCCTTGTGGCCGGAGTGTCACCGGCAGACGGGGCGGCAAGCCGCCGGACGCCTGAAGAGAACAGTTTTGGCGAAAAGGCCCTTCGGTCACAACGTCGATAGCGCAGATCGGGATCACCGCCGCCGCACCGCTGGACTGTTTTTCCACCAGTTCCGACCCTATATAGGACCGTGGACCGCGCCCGCCAAGGCCGATCCGGCCCGGAAGTGGTGTGGACGTGTTGGACTCCATCACATGCTGAACGACATTTATAACAAGCGAATCATCGAGCTGGCCGGGAATATTCCGCGCCTCGGGCGCCTGTCGGCCCCCGATGCCAGCGCGACCGCCCACTCCAAACTGTGCGGCTCGACCGTGAAGATCGACCTCAAGATGGATGGCGACACCGTCACCGACTTCGCCCATGACGTGAAGGCCTGTGCGCTGGGACAGGCCTCTTCATCCATCATGGCAAGTCACGTGGTCGGCTCGACTGCGAGCGAACTCCGTGAGTTACGCGAAACCGTTCGCAAGATGCTCAAGGAGAACGGCACGCCTCCTCAAGGCAAATGGGAGGAGATCAAGTTCCTCGAGCCGGTCCGCGACTACAAGGCACGGCACGCCTCGACGCTGCTGACCTTCGATGCGGTGGTCGATGCGATCGGTCAGATCGAAGCCAAGGCCAAGCAGCCCGCCGCGGCACAGGGCTGAGCCCAAACGACGTCATTCCGGGCGCGCGCCAGCGCGAGCTATGGTGCGCAAGTGCGCACCTGAGAATTTCGTGCGACAACATCTGGATTCCGGGTTCGTCGCTTTGCGACGCCCCGGAATGACAGTGTGGGGAGCTTACTTCTGCGCCGCGGTAGCCGGCGCCGCCGCGCTGCCCGTGGGCACCACGGCTTCCGCCGTCTTGGTCGATTTGGCCGACTGCTCCAGTTCCGCACCGAACCTCGCCTGCGTCTTCGGCCCGAGTTCCGCCATCGCCGGTGCCGTGACGTCCACATGCGGCAGCACGTCGGCGACGAGATCCGTCGTCACCAGATTGGTCAGCTTCAGCTCGCCTGCATCGAGCTCGTGCAGATCTTCCCAGGGGGGAACGCTGAGCGCGAGCGACAGCAGGTCTCCGGCGCCGCCCATGTCGAAGGTGTATTTGGCGAGGCGGCCGATGTCGCGTTCCACGATCATCAGGTCCTGTGCGCTGTAGCTCGCGGCCTTGGCATCGTCGGCGCGGTCACCCATCCAGATCTGGTGGACCCGAACATGCGCTGCTTCCGGCACATAGCGCTTCTTGCCGGCCAGCAGCAGGAACACGCACATGGACTCGCAATAGGCCTCGGGCGCGACCGAAGGACGGGCCGACTGCCCGCCGCGGTTCTGAAGGCTGATTCCGACCGTCGTCAAAAGTCCGAGATTGCGGAAGCGCCGGCCGAGCGTGATCGCGTCGTTGACGGAACCGCCGCTGGAATCGAGCACCACGGTGGCGCCGCCGAGCTGGCGTCCGCGAGAAAACTCTTCGAACTCCTTGGGCGTATCAGCGGTGATGATGCCGACCGCGCTGACCCAGCCGCGGCAATTCGGTTCGCAAGCGACCCAGCTGAACTTCATCGGCAACTTGCGCTCTTCGAGAGCGCTACCCGCTCGGGCCGATGACCCGAATGTCGCGACGGCGCCGGCCAGCGCGACTCCACAGACGGCGGTTCCCACCAGCAACCAGCCGCGAACATCAAGGGAGTTCAGAAGTTTCAATCTGGTTCCTTCCCCAAAGCCCCAAGGTCGCCAAACAATCCCCGGTAGCGCCCTCTGAGTCCATCATACAGGCGTATGTTTTCTACACACGGCCGTCATAAAAATGGTATCCGGGCGAATACAGATCGTCCACAGATACTTGCTGCACTGCTCCCAGAAAGCAGGCAAAATATGGCGCGCAAACAACACCTTACAGTTCCCTGCGCCGGAACCGGGCAACACTTCGCTTAACGTCGCAGCAACGCGCCCATGAAGCATTCAACCTGCGAGCATTGTTCCACTCCCGTCGAGGGCGTCCTTCGCCTTCCGCGAAGATTTGGCCGCGCGCTGATCTGGCTCTATCGCCACACGCTCTCGCCGCTGGTCGGATACAATTGCCGGCACCTGCCGACCTGCTCCGTCTATGGCGATGAGGCGATCGAGCGCTTCGGGCTCTGGGCCGGCGGCTGGATGACGCTCGCGCGCCTGCTCCGCTGCAATCCGTACGGCACCTCGGGCATCGACAATGTGCCGCTCGTCGCGCCGCAAAACGCGCGCTGGTATCTACCCTGGCGGTATGCCCGCTGGCGCGGCGTCAACGCGTCCTGAGCTTGCTGCAGCGCTTTGCGCATCGCTGACCTCGGGGGAACTGGAACCGTCGCCTCGCGTTGTTGTGATGCTCCCGCGGGAGGAAACAACAATGCGCTGGAAAATCAGCCCTCATTTTCACCTCAGGCCGGGGCCCGACCCTGGTCCCAGGAAGCCTCACGATCCCAGAACCCTCGATATGCTCGCCATCATTGCACTGCTGGTGCTCGCGGCCGGCTCCGGCTGGTATCTGGCGACGAGCCTTGCAACGCCGCCCAGCACGACGGCCTTCGTGGTGCCGAGCCAGAGCGTGCACTGGTAGCTAGCGGAACCAGAAGAAGCGTCCCGGCGGCGGGATCGGCTCCGGCGGGCGCGGTCGCTTCGGCCGCGGCGGTCGTGGCGGCTCGGCGGACGAAGCGGTCTCAGCCGCCGGCGCGCTCTCGCTTCCCGGCACTTTCACCGCCAGCAGAAGATTGGATTCATGCATGCGCCAGCGATAGCCGACGCCGAAGTCGATCGGCTGGGCGCGCGTGAACAGTTCGGCGTAGCGCTCCTGGTAGCGTCCGGGGAACTCATCGATCGGCCCGAGGTAGCGGCCGAACGGGAAGAAGCGCCACTGCCGTGCATTGTAGTTGGCAAGCGGAATGCCTGAATCGTCCTGGACGATGGTGGCGCTGTTGGCGAGCAGCCAGTCGCGGACGACCGTGAAGTTGCCGGAGTGCATGAGATAGGACGCGCTCTTGAGCAGGCTGTTGCCGGGGCCTAGCGTCTCGCTGAACTTCAGGAAACCGGTCGCGCGCGCGCCGGAATTCGAGAGGTCGGTCGAGAAATAATACAGCGTGCGCACCTCGCCGTCGCTGCCGGCGAAGGTGATGCGGACACCGCGCGTCGCGTTCGGTCCCGGATTGTCGTTCCCCACATGCATGCCGCCCTTATTGTCGAGCGCGACCATCTCGACGTTGCGGATAGTCTTGCCGGAGCGGGCGAGGAAGACATAGAGAATCGGCAAGGTGCCGTTGACCTGGTTGGCGTGCAGGTCGACCTTCATCTGCTTGGTGATGAAGAAGGAGAAGCTCAGGATCGAGCCGAGCGAGCGCTCGACATTGTAGAGCGCGGCGCCGACCGAACCGCGCGGCACCTTCGTCAGGTCGGGCACCGCGCCAACCGGCTCCAGCGCGCCGAGCACGTAGGTGCTGGCCTTGGAATAGAAGGCATTGGCGTAGAGGAAGTCCGGGCCGCTGAACATGTAGAACATGGTCGGCCGGGGCGCAGCCAGATTGACGTCGGCCCAGGCGCGGATCTTCGATATTTGCCGCTGCTCGAGCTGGGCGAAGGCGTTGTCGAAGAATTTTGCGTGATGCTGCCAATTGGGGTCCCTGGTCAGCGGCACCAGCGGCGAGTCCGCCGCAGGCTGCATGCCCGCAAGGAAGCGCGCGGTATCGTCAAAGGTGACGTCGGCGGCAGATGCGGACGAGACGGCCGCAGCCAGGAGGGCAAGAGCGACTGCCGCAATTCTCATGGATCGAAACATGTCTATTCGCGGTGTGATGAATTGCCAGCGGCGACCGGCCGCCTGCGGAAGACAGCATAGATCAACAGGCCCGAGACCATGACGAGCATCCCCGAGAGCGACTGCACCGGTCGCTCGGTCAGCAGGTAGTACATCATGAACGCGGTCACGAGCAGGAAAACGAGCGGCGTGAACGGGTATCCCCAGGCGCGATAGGGTCTGGGCAGATCGGGATCGGTGATGCGCAGCTTGATGACACCGGCGACCGTGAAGAACGAGCAGAACAACAGCGCGAACTGGATGAAGTCGAGCACGGCCTCGAAGCTGCGCGTGAACAGCAGCAGGGTCGCGACCGCAAGCTGGAACAGGATGGCATAGGCCGGCGCACCGCTGACCGATCGCTTCGAGAACACGCGCAAGGCGGGAATGTCCTCCCCCATCGTCATCATCACGCGCGGGCCGATCCACATCATCGCGCTGATCGAGGAGATCAGACCGACGCAGATCATGGCGCCGACGATCCGGCCGCCGAGGCTGCCGAAGATGGCGGTGCCGGCGACACTGGCGACGTCGAGCTGGCCGGCGAGCGCGCCGACGGGCGTGGAATAGAGGAACACCGCGTTCAGCGCGACATACAGCACCAGCACGATCAGCGTGCCCGCGAGCAGTGCACGCGGCAGGCTTTGTTGCGGCGTGTTCATCTCGCCGATGATGTAGGTCGCGGCATTCCAGCCCGAGAACGAATACATCACGAAGACGAGTCCGATCGCAAACGGCGCGCTGACGATATGCGCGAGGTCGCCCGGCTGCGGCGTGAAGGCGATCGGCTGCGGCGCGCCGATGATGAAGCCGGCGACCAGAAAGGCGACGATCAGCACGACCTTCAAAATGGTCGAGATCAGCTGGAAGGTCGAGGAGTGCCTGACGCCGGTCAGCTGCACGATCGAGACCAGCCACACCACGCCGAGGGCGAGCGGGATCGGCGGCAGATCGGGAATGACCGACTTGGCGTATTCGCCGAAGGCCATCGCGGCAAGCGCGACGGGCGCTGCAAAGCCCACCGTCGCCGAGACCCAGCCGGCGAGAAAGCCGAAGGCGGGATGATAGGCGCGGCCGAGGAAATTGTACTCGCCGCTCGAGCGCGGAAACATCGCGCCCAGCTCGCTGTAGGAGAACACGCCGCACAGCGCGACGATGCCGCCAACGGTCCAGAGCAGGAGGATCGAGAAGCCGGACGGGATGTCCTTGACCTGGAAGCCGAGGCTGGTGAAGACGCCGACCCCGATCATGTCGGCAACGACGATGGCGGTTGCGACCAGAGCGGAGACCCCGGGCCCGCTCCCGGTCAGCCGGCCAGTCCAGGGTGCGGTACCCGCATCTGATGCCGTCATCGGGGTCCTTAACCTCAGGCGTCTCGCCTCACGGGGAGCATCGTGCAGTTTGCTTCAGTCAATTCAAGCAGGGTTAACAAGGGCTAAATGAGGCAAAGGGCATCGGTATTTTCGCACCGCTTATGCATGGTCGTGGGCGATAAACCGACCCAGACACCGGAAAATCCCGTTCCCTACCCCCACAATCACGACACGATTGCGTGGTCCTTTTGAGCGTTCCGGATGTGGGGAAGTTTCTCCGGACACTTAACGTCGCCTAAACGCCAGTCGGCTCAATTGTCTAGAGATTGCCGATGGACGTGACTTTGGGGTCATGGGTGGATGGTCGGGGCCGTTCCGAACATGAGAGCTGACATTCGTGCCGACCGGGCATCGTCCGGTCGACACGGTCGTGCGCTCCGTGTCGGCCTCGTCTCAGCCTTGGTGCCGCTGTCGCTGACGCTGGTTCAATGCGGCAAGGCGCCCAATCCGGCAGCGCTCGCTGCGAACTCGCAGGCCAATGTCCAGGTGGTCGCCAAGACCAACACCCAACAGATTGCCAGCGCCGACACATTCGAGGATCGCTTCCCCGCCCCGCAGTTCAGGGAGCGTTTCCCCTCTGCGAGCGAGAGCTTCCTGCAACGGCAGATGTCGGACTTCTCGCCCAAGCGCGCCGTGCAGCAGCAGCCGGAGCAGCCGCCCTACAAGGTCGCCTCGCTCGCGCCGCAAGTCCCCTACCAGCGTCCGCCGCGCGACGACCTGACGACCCTCGTCAGCATGAAATCGTCCGCCTTCCCCTATTTCGGCAACAACCCCGCCTCCGACGCGCCGTTCCTCAACATCTCCAAGGGCGACCGCCGCGGCCACCGCAGCTATTCCGGACGCGTCTACTGGCAGGACGAGACCTACAGCGACAGCCGCGTGCTGGTGCACGTGCCCGAGCATTTCGACGTCCGCAAGCCCGGCGTGATCGTGGTGTTCTTCCACGGCAATGGCGCGACGTTGGAGCGCGACGTGCGCGACCGGCAGCTGGTGCCCAGGCAGATCACCGATTCCGGCGCCAATGCGATCCTGCTTGCGCCGCAGATGGCGGTCGATGCCGCCGATTCTAGTGCCGGCAAGTTCTGGCAGGCCGGCGGCCTCAAGCGCTTCATGGAGGAATCGGCTAACCACCTCGCCCGCCTCACCGGCGATCCCGACAGCGCGCGCGCCTTCGCCAACATGCCGATCGTCATCGTCGGCTACAGCGGCGGCTTCCTGCCGACGGCCTGGAGCCTCGAGGTCGGCGGCATCAGCGACCGCGTCCGCGGCGTGGTGCTGCTCGACGCCGTCTATGGCGAAATGGACAAGTTCGCTTCCTGGATCGAGAGCCACCGCTCCGGCTTCTTCGTCAGCTCCTACACCCGTTACACCGCACGGCGTGACCGCGAGCTGATGAGCATGCTCAGGCAGAAGGGCATCAGCGTCTCCGAGGACATGGACGGCCCCTTGCGCCCCGGCAGCGTGGTGTTCGTCGAAACCGGCGACGGCATCACCCATCGCGACTACGTGACCCGCGCCTGGACGCGGGATCCGCTCAAGGACGTGCTGGTGAAGATGTCGGCGACGCCGGCGCTGGCCCTGACGCGCGTTGCGTCAAGCCGTTAGGATATTGCGCCAGCCGGTATTTGCCCGCGCTTGCCTGCAATTGTCTCACCAGCTGATCAAAATGTGATGTTGATGGGCTTTCGTTCCCGGGAGCCAACGGATTGCGCTCACTGCCAACGACCATAATTTGCCAGCCGAGTTGCGGCCGGAATTCTGCGGGGACATGCGGGTGCGTCAGGGACTGTACAAGGCCGACTTCCACACGGTTCACGGGACCGGGTGCGGCGTCGTCTATGTGATGGATGGCAAGATGCGCGGCGGCAATTCCGCTTTCGCCTTCATCGGCACCTACACGGGCGAAGGCGACAGCATCAAGGTCAAGATCTCGACCCAGCGCTACAATGACGATCCGTCCTTCAAGGCGCTGTTCGGCATCGACCGGATCACGCTGACGCTCACTGGTCGCGAGGACGGCGACACGGCGGAGTTCGAAGGCAGCGCGCTGCAAGTGCCGGGCGTTGCCTTCAGGGCCGTGCTGAGCTGGATCAGCGATTAGCCGCCCGGCTCAAAGCGTTAGGTCTTGGGCAGCTTCGGAATGCTCTCGGCAAAGCCGTTGAAGCAGGCCAGCCGCTCGTCCTCTTCCTTGAAGAAGCGGCAATCGGCGTACCCCTTGGCCTTTGCCGGCTTCGGCTTCGGCGCCGGCGGGATCACCGCGTCGTAGCAGTTGAGACGGTCCTTGGTGCCGTCATCGATCTCGAGACAGGCCTGGAGCCGCGCCGCGATCGATTGCGGCTTGCCCTTCGGCGCCGGAGTAGCCGTCGCGGCCGCCGCCTTGGTCCCCTCCTTCGCCCCCTTGGGCTTGACCTGCACCAGCGGCTTGTCCCCGATCATCGGTGGCTTGTCGGCTTGCGCGAACGCGGAGGTGGAATAGAGCACCGCAGCAACCGCCAGAATCATCCTCATCTCTGTCAACTCTCTTTGGTCCCCATGACCGGCCTTCTAGCGCTGTAGTGCGCCGTTTGCCAAGCACCTTGCGCACACGAACACGCGGGATGTCAGGCCGTCGCAGCCGCAGCCGGCCGGGGCCGGGTCAGAATCACCAGGACCAGCGCCAGCACGACGAAGCCGACCGCCACGAAGCCGATCGCATGCAGGAGCTCGCGGGCGAACAGCAGTCCGCCGGTGGCGGACCCGACGGCCTGGCCGATATAGAGGACGGAGGTGTTGAGCGCGACGGTCGCCGGCGCCAGCGGCGGCGCGGCCGCGACCAGCCGCACCTGCTGCATCGAATTGGTGGAGGCAAAGCCGAGCCCCCAGATCGCGACCGCGCTCGCCATCAACGCGATGGTACCCGCGCTCAGCGCCCACACGGCGATGCCCGCAAGCACGAGGCAGGTGAACAGCAACGAGGTCCGGTAAGGCCCCCAGGTGTCGACGATACGCGTGGCGATGGCGACTCCAAGGAAGCCGCAGATGCCATAGATGGCGAACACCATGCCGACCGCATCGGGACTCGCCCCGGTCAGCTTCTTCAGCAGCGGGCCCATGAAGGTGAACACCACGAACTGCCCGGACATTTGCAGCATGGTGATCGCCAGCAACAGCAAAATCGTCCTGCTACGGCCGACCGCACTCCAGGTCTTCAGATCCACCGGCGTGCCCTTCAAGCCCGCCGGCAGGCGCAGCAGCAGCAACAGGAAGCTGATGCAGCCGAGCGCGCCGATCCCGCCATAGGCGGCGTGCCAGCCATAGCGGCTGGCGATGAAGGTGATCAACGGCAGACCGACGGCGGCCGCCAGCGACCAGCCGAGAAAGATATAGGCGATCGTGCTGCCGCGCCGCTCCGCCGGCACGATCAGTGCCGCGGTGCCCGCCGCCTGCGGCGTGTAGAGCGCACCGACCGCGAGCATGACCAAGCGGATGACGAGGAGGCTCGCATAGTCGGGCGCAAACGCCGAGGCGAGATTGCCGAGTGCGAGGACCGCTAGCGTCCCGGTGAGCAGAGTCCGTCGCTCGATGCGGCTGGTCAGCCATGCCGTCAGCGGCGAGCCGATGCACAGCGTCACCGCACCGAAAGTGATCAGGAGCCCGGCCGCGTGGATGCTGATCCCAAGCCCCGCCGACAATTCCGGCAGCATGCCCGCCGGCGCCAGCACCGAGCAGCCGGTGACGAGATTGCCGAGCATCAGGGCAGTTGGCGCGAAACGGCCGGCGGCCGGGGGATTTTCCATGCAAACGCATGTAGCGGCGGCGTGTGACGAGTTAAAGGGCACAACGCCAAATAGTTGGGGCTGCGCCGCGGGTTTTGCGCCTCACTTTCTTGGAAATGCCGGATTGCACAGGCCGAATCGCCTGATATATCGCTCGTTCCCGCTTACCTGCGCTCGTTCGCAGGAGTGAGCCTCAGGAGAAAAGCAATGACCGACCAGCCCAAATCCGAGTCCGGCTTCCAGTATAGCCTGTCCAACCTGAAGCCCGTGACCCCCGCTCCCAAAGTCACCCTCACCTTCCCCGACGGCGCCCGGCGCGAATACGACAAGGGCATCACCGGCCTCGATATCGCCAAGGGCATTTCCCCGTCGCTGGCCAAGCGCACGGTTGCGATGGCGCTCGACGGCGAGCTCGCCGACCTCAACGATCCCATCGAGGCCGATGCCAAGATCGAGCTCGTCAATCGCGACGACCCGCGCGCGCTCGAATTGATCCGCCACGACTGCGCGCACGTGCTGGCGGAAGCCGTGCAGACGCTGTGGCCGGGCACCCAGGTCACCATCGGTCCGGTGATCGAGAACGGCTTCTACTACGACTTCTTCCGCAACGAGCCGTTCACGCCGGAAGACTTTGCCGCGATCGAGAAGAAGATGCGCGAGATCATCGCGCGCGACAAACCCTTCACCAAGGAAGTCTGGGATCGCGAGAAGACCAAGCAGGTGTTCCGCGACAAGGGCGAGGCCTTCAAGGTCGAGCTGGTCGACGCCATTCCCGGCACCGAGCCGATCAAGATCTATTACCAGGGCGACTGGTTCGATCTCTGCCGCGGCCCGCACATGACCTCGACCGGCAAGGTCGGCAATGCCTTCAAGCTGATGAAGGTGGCCGGCGCCTATTGGCGTGGCGATTCCAACAACCCGATGCTGACCCGCATCTACGGTACGGCCTTTGCCAAGCAGGAGGACCTCGACGCTTATCTGAAGCAGATCGAGGAAGCCGAGAAGCGCGACCACCGCAGGCTCGGGCGCGAGCTCGACCTCTTCCACTTCCAGGAAGAAGGTCCGGGCGTCGTGTTCTGGCATCCGAAGGGCTGGACCATCTTCCAGCAGCTGATCGCCTATATGCGCCGCCGCCTGACCGGCGATTACAGCGAGGTCAATGCGCCGCAGATCCTCGACAAGGTGCTGTGGGAGACTTCGGGCCATTGGGGCTGGTACCGCGAGAACATGTTCGCGGCGCAGTCGGCCGGCGACGAGGCCGAGGACAAGCGCTGGTTCGCGCTGAAGCCGATGAACTGCCCCGGCCACGTTCAGATCTTCAAGCACGGCCTGAAGAGCTATCGCGACCTGCCCTTGCGCCTCGCCGAGTTCGGCGTGGTGCATCGCTACGAGCCGTCCGGCGCCATGCACGGCCTGATGCGCGTGCGCGGCTTCACCCAGGATGACGCGCACATCTTCTGCACCGAGGACCAGCTCGCCGAGGAGTGCCTGAAGATCAACGATCTGATCCTGTCGACCTACGCGGATTTCGGCTTCACCGGCGACCTCACGGTGAAGCTGTCGACCCGTCCCGACAAGCGCGTCGGCACCGATGCGATGTGGGATCACGCCGAGCGCGTGATGGCCACCGTCCTGCGCGAGATCCAGACGCAGAACAATCACATCAAGACCGAGATCAACCCGGGCGAAGGCGCGTTCTACGGGCCGAAGTTCGAATATGTGCTGCGCGACGCCATCGGCCGCGACTGGCAGTGCGGCACCACGCAGGTCGACTTCAACCTGCCGGAGCGGTTCGGTGCGTTCTACATCGACC
The DNA here is from genome assembly GCF_007830635.1 of Bradyrhizobium huanghuaihaiense. GTDB lineage: Bacteria > Pseudomonadota > Alphaproteobacteria > Rhizobiales > Xanthobacteraceae > Bradyrhizobium > Bradyrhizobium huanghuaihaiense. The sequence continues at coordinate 336,213 of NZ_VLLA01000003.1, forward strand.
ATGACGGCGGCAAGAAGCCGCCTGTCATGGTGCACCGCGCCATCTGCGGCTCGATGGAGCGCTATATCGGCATCCTGATCGAGCACTATGCCGGCAACTTCCCGCTCTGGCTCTCGCCGGTGCAGGCGGTGGTCACGACCATCACCTCGGAAGGCGACGAGTACGCCAAGCAGGTGCTGGAACAGGCGCGGCGCGCGGGGCTTCGGGTCGAGATCGACCTGCGCAACGAGAAGATCAACTACAAGGTCCGCGAGCACTCGCTGGCCAAGATCCCGGCGCTGCTCGTGGTCGGCAAGAAGGAGGCCGAGACGCAGTCGGTCTCCGTCCGCCGGCTCGGCAGCGACGGCCAGAAGGTGATGACGACCACCGAGGCGATTGCCGCCTTGGTCGACGAGGCGACGCCGCCCGATGTGAAGCGGGCTCGCGGCGCGGTCTGATCCCTGAAATCGATCTAAACTCGCTTCCGGTTGCGGGCGTGCATGCTTATCTCGGTATGGCACGCTCGACGACCAGCTGAAGAGGACCTTCCCGTGCCCGACGCCATCGAACTCCTGAAGACCCGCCGCTCGGTCAAGCCGCGCGAGATGACCGGACCCGGCCCGTCGGCGGCCGAACTCGAGACGATCCTCACCATCGGCGCCCGTGTGCCCGATCACGGCAAGCTCGCGCCCTGGCGCTTCATCATCTTCGAGGGCGATGCCCGCCAGCGCGCCGGCGAGGTGATCGCGAAGGTGTTTGCCCGCAAGAATCCGGGCGCGCCGGCCGCCGACGTCGAGACCGAGCGCAAGCGCCTCATGGACGCGCCACTGGTGATCGGCATCGTCAGCTTCACCAAGCCGCATCCGAAGGTGCCGGCCTTCGAGCAGGAATTGTCGGCGGGCGCCAGCGCCATGAACATCGTTACGGCTGCGACCGCGCTCGGCTATGGCGCCTGCTGGCTGACCGGCTGGTTCGCCTTCGATCGCGACGTGCTTGACGGCCTTGGCCTCAAGCCGGACGAGAAGCTCGCAGGCTTCGTCCATATCGGCACGCCGACCAAGCCGAGCGAGGACCGTCCGCGCCCCGCGCTGTCCGATATCGTGACCAGGTTTTAAGCCCGGAAAGCTCGCGCCGCCGGGCTGAGGAACTCATCTCGGCTCGAAGAACAATGATCCCAGCTGCTTCGTGAGTTCAGCCACACGCGCGTTGCCGAGACTCGCTCTCACGCACATGATCCGGCGTATGGTCGGCAATTCAGGAAGATAATAGTCCCTGGCGACGATCACCGTGTCGGGCACCTTGCTGGCAGGCACGGCGGTGAATCCCATGCCGGCCTCCACGGCTCGCAGCTTGACCTCGAAATCGGGGCTGTTGAAGACGATCTTGTATGAGATCTCGTGACGTTCGAGCGTTCGTACCATCCAATCGTCGCCAGGCCATGTCAGGATCGGAATGGGAGATCCCGGACTTACCACAAACTGCTTCGCCCTGACCCAGACGAGCGGCTCTTCAATTCCTGCTACGATCATTTGGCGGATGTCGCCATCCATGCGCGGCTGATCAAACATGCAGGCAATGTCGAGATATCCCTCGATCAAGGCTTTCGCGAGGGTGCCGGACTGATCGACCTGGACGAAAATGCCGGAAAGACTGCCGGCAGATTGCTGCGCCTTGAAGAAATTGGTCGCGAAGAGCGAATTGAGCCCCAGCCTGACCGGCTGCGAACGATCAGTATTGCCGGACAGTCTCAGTAACTGGTCATTCGCCTCGATCATGCGTCTGGCTTGTTGCAGGGCAAGCCTGCCGAGATCGCTGAGGGCCGTACCGGCCGAGGTCCGCTCAAACAGCGGTCCGCCCACCAGGTTCTGAAGCCTCTTCATCTGGGAACTGATCGCCGGCTGGCTCAGGCCCAGCAGTTCACCTGCCTTCGACAGGCTCCCGGTCTCGGGAGATCGCAATCGCAGTACGCACGATTTCCGTAGGAATATTTACGTACCCCCTGCGTTGATTCATTTAATTAATCTCCCTTAAAGGGATTAACTCCTGGTTGTCCTCGTTAAATATACCCTACAACTCTGAGATGTTGACCTAAAGCAAGCTTTCTATAGCCCCATAAATTTTTTGGGGGCCAAAGCCCGCAATAGCACCCGCAAATATACGGAACGATCCATAAAATAAGCCGTAACGAGCGTGCCCGCATCCTCGACCACAACAAAGGGTTGAGGTCCGACATGCTTCGATTCGTGCTCTGCCTGCGCGGCGCTTCCGCCGTCGAATTCGCGCTGATTACGCCTCTCTTTCTATTGATGCTGTTTGGGATCGTCATCTTCGGCGGCTATCTCACGATGATCCACGGGGTCCAGCAGCTTGCCGCGGAAGCTGCCCGCTCGTCAGTCGCCGGCATCTCCGACAGCGAGCGCAACACGATTGCAACCGGCTACGTCTCTGCAAACGCCGCGACCTACCCGCTGCTCGATCCGGGCAAAATTGTCGTCAGCGCCGCTCCATCGAGCAGCTCCACGAACGTGTACGTGGTGACCGTGACATACGACGCGTCTAGCAGCATCATCTTCGCGCTTCCACTCGCACCGGCTCCCTCCTCCACGATCGCTCGTTCCGCCAGCATTCCCTATGGAGGGTTCTAGGATGAAATCGGCACAGCACCTCGTGCGCCGGTTTGCCTCCGACGATCGGGGCAACGTTGCGATCCTGGGAGCGATTGTGATGACCCTGGTCATCGGCTTCGCCGCGCTTGGGGTGGATCTCGGCGCGATCTTCGCCGACAGGCGCAAGGCCCAGAGCGCAGCGGACCTCGCAGCGATCGTCGCTGCCGGCAACCTGAACAACGCCACCAATGCCGCCTCTGCGACCGTCGTGCGCAACAACTATCCGGCGAACGCGCTGGTCGGCGTCGAGCTTGGAAATTACACGGCCAATGCTGCCGTAACGCCGGACAAGCGCTTCGTCACGCCGGCAACAGGAACGCCGACGGCCGCGCGGGTCACCCTCGAAACAAAGACACCGCTCTATTTCGCCCGTTACATCACCGGTTCGAGCCAATATACGATCAAGACCACAGCAACGGCATCGAGCACGGCCCTTGCTTCGTTTGCGATCGGCTCACGCCTTCTTGCGGTCAACGGCGGGCTGATCAACGCCATGCTTGGGTCAATGCTGGGCACAAACCTTTCACTGACGGCCATGGACTATCAGGCACTCGCGAACGCGCGCATCGACGCGCTCGATTTCCTCTCTGCGGTCGCGACGCGGGCCAATGTGACCGGCCCGACTTACGACAATGTCCTGAGCAGCAACATTAAGATGGCCGACTTTCTTGCGGCCATGCTGACGACGCAACAGACCGCCAATGGCAACAACGCGGCCACGATCACCTTGTCGAGCATCGCCCAGGCCACATCCGCACAGTCAACCCGGATTGCTCCGGGATCGCTCCTGGATCTTGGGCCTTACGGCAGCCTCGCAATTGGCCAGAAGCCGAAGGTCGGAGCCAGCCTCTCGCTCTTGAGCTTGCTGGCCGGCACCGCCGCTGTTGCGAACGGAACCAATCAGATCGCAACCAGCGTGAACCTCAACCTGCCTGGGATCACGCAGGTTTCCGTCGTCGCCACGGTCGGCGAACGTCCCGTGGGCTCGGGCTGGTTCGCCGTCGGTGCCCAGGGCGCAAGCGTCCACACGGCCCAGACGCGCGTCCTGATCACGATCCAGCTCGCAGGCAGCGGCGGCATTCCTTCAGTCAATCTGCCGATTTATGTCGAGGTGGCACCGGGTACGGCCACGCTGTCCGGCATCTCCTGCGGACGGCCCGACATCAGCAGTTCGACTGTCACGCTCGGCGTTACCCCTGGCGTCGTCGACGCCTGGGTCGGCAACGTTTCGATGGCCGACATGACCAATTTCAGGACCAAGCCGAACCCTCCGCCCGCCGCATTGGTCAACCTATCTGGCGTGACCATCACCGGCCGCGCTCATGCTGAAATCAGCAATACCGCGGCAAAGCAGGTCGACTTCAGCTACGCCGACATTCAGGCTCAGACAATCAAGACAGTCACCACGACAAGTTTCACCTCATCGTTGATGTCGAGCCTGCTCAGGGACATGAGCTTGACAGTCACGACCGGCCCCCTCGCGCTGCCGCTGCCCGGCGCCGGCTCGACGATCGCCAATATCCTTTCCGGCGCCACGAGCTCGATCGATCAGATACTCGCATCCACGCTTGCCGCACTCGGCGTCGGAATCGGGCAAGCGGACGTATGGGTTTCCGGCGTGCGATGCGACGGTGCGGTGCTCGTCAACTGATCGAGTTGCCGCAATCCGCCCCAGGGGATCAAGGTCCAGGTCGATAAATTCCTCGCCAGCGTTCGTGCCATGTAGGCGGCTGCTCCCAATTGCGAGGCCGGCCAAGCTCGGCGAGGACCGGCCGCGACCGTTCCTTTCGGAAATCGTGACGCGATTTTAACCGATGGCTTGTTGACGCCTTCGGCATCTTGCGGCTTTGATCCCGCAGAGGGAGGAAGCCCGGATGAAGCGTCGTGAATTTCTGGTCGGAGCCGCACTGCTCGCCGGCACGATGGCACGGGGCCGTGCCGCCAACATCCCTGCTCCGTCGCCCGACGGGCTCGAGCGCATCACCGCCTATTTCAACAACGAGGTCACGAGCGGCCGGCTGCCGGGCGCCGTGATCCTGGTGCAGCAGCACGGCAAGCCGGTCTATCTCAAGACCTTCGGCGTGCGCGACACCAGGACCGGCCTCGCGATGACGCCGGACACGATCTTCGCCATCCACTCGATGACCAAGCCGATCACGTGCCTCGGCGCGATGATGCTGATCGACGAGGACAAGCTCGCGCTCACCGATCCCGCGTCGAAATACGTCCCGCTCTTTGCCGACACCAAGGTCGGAATAGAGCCGGAGGGGACATCGACGGTCGAACTCGAGCCGCCGATCCGTCCCGTCAACATCGAGGATCTGCTGCGGCACACCTCGGGCATCAGCTACGACTATATCGGCGCCCCCTGGGTGATGCAGGTTTACCAGGCCGCCAATATTTTCGAGGGCCCCTTCAACAACAGACAGTTCGCCGACCGTATCGCCAAGCTGCCGCTGACGCGCCAGCCCGGGACGCTGTGGCGCTACGGCCATTCCACCGACGTGCTCGGCGCCATCATCGAGATCATCTCCGGCCAGACACTGTACCAGTTCCTCAAGCAGCGCATTCTCGATCCGCTCGGCATGACCAGCACCAAATTCGTGCTGACGACACCGGAGGAGCGCGCGCGGATGGCGCGGCCGCTGCCGAACGACCCGATCCTGCTCGCCGGCGAGCGCGACCGCCTCGCCCATCCCGAATGGGAATCCGGCGGCGGCGGGCTGTTGTCGTCCATCACCGACTATCAACGCTTCTCGCAGATGCTGCTCAATGGCGGCGAGTTCGAGGGCAAGCGTTACCTCAGCCCCGCCGCGTTCAAGGCGATGACGACCGATCATATCGGGCCCGGCTCGGGTGTGGGGCGCGACTATTTCTATTTCCCGGGTGACGGCTTCGGCTATGGCTACGGCATCGGCGTACGCACCGATCCCGGCAACGCGAAGCCGCCGCCGGCGGGATCGATCGGCGAGTTGAAATGGGACAGTGGCAGCGGCACCTATTTCGGCGTCGATCCCAAGCTCGACATGGTCTACCTCATGATGCAGCAGACCCAGAACGAGCGCAGCCGCATCACGCCCGCCTTCAAGGCGCTGGTCTACGACTGCTTCCCCGAGGCGCTACGCCGCCCGTGAGGCGCGCTGGCCGAACTTGGCCAGCAATGTCGCGATCTCCGCGGCGGGCCGCGCCGCACTGAACAGAAAGCCCTGCACCTCGTTGCAGCCTTCGGCGCGCAGCCAGTCGAGCTGATCCTCGGTCTCGACGCCCTCAGCGGTCGTGGTGATGTTGAGGCTGCGGCCGAGCCCGGAGATCGCGCGCACGATCGCGCCGCAATCGGGACGCCGCGCCAGATCCTTCACGAAGGAGCGGTCGATCTTGATCTTGTCGAACGGGAAGCTTCTGAGATAGCTGAGGCTGGAATAGCCGGTACCGAAATCATCCATGGAGATGCCGACGCCGAGCTCGCGCACCTGGTGCAGGATCGCGAGATTGGCGTCGGTCTCGGCCAGGAAGATCGACTCGGTGATCTCCAGCTCCAGCCGCTTCGGCGACAGGCCGGACTGCGCCAGCGCCGAGATCACGACCTGGACAAGGTTGCGGCTGCGGAATTGCGCCGGCGACAGGTTGACGGCGACCTTGACGTCGACGGGCCATTTCACCGCTTCGGCGCAGGCCTCGCGCAGCACCCATTCGCCGAGCTGGGTGATCAGGCCGATGTCTTCGGCGACCGGAATGAACTCCGCCGGCGAGATCATGCCCTTGTCGGGGTGGCGCCAGCGCAGCAGCGACTCGAAGCCGGAGATGCGGTCGGAGGCAATCGACACCAGCGGCTGATAGTGCAGCTCGAACTCGCCATTGGCGAAGGCCCGGCGCAGATCGAGCTCCATGTCGCGGCGCTTCTGCGCCTGCAGGTCCATCTCGCGCTCGAAGAAATGATGCACGCCGCCGCCATCGGACTTCGCCCGGTACAGCGCCATATCGGCGTTGCGCATCAACTGCTCCGACGTCACGCCGTCACCAGGCGACAGCGCGATGCCGATGCTGGCGCCGATCACCATCTCCTGCCCGTCGATCTCATAGGGCGCCTTCAGCATGTCGATCAGCAGGCTCGCGCAGGCACTGGCCTCGTTCGGCGAGACGTCGGCGGCCAGGATCACGGCGAACTCGTCGCCGCCGAGCCGGGCCGCGAGATTGGCACCGCGGACGGCAATGGTCAGGCGCTCGGCGACCTCCTTGAGCAGACGGTCGCCCGAGGGATGTCCAAAGGAATCGTTGATGTTCTTGAACAGGTCGAGGTCGATGTAGAGCACGCCGACGCGCTTGCCCCCGGCCTGGTCGAGCGCCTGCTTCAGTCGCTCCTGGAAATATTCGCGGTTCGGCAGGTCGGTGAGCCCGTCATGGTGCGCCATGTGGGCGATGCGCGCCTCCGCCTTGCGCCGCTCGGTGATGTCGACCACCGCGACCAGGTAGCCGTCGCGATCGTTGAATGCGACGCGGCGGCCGAAGGTGAGCACCTCGATCTCGCTGCCGTCGGCGCGCAGATGCCGCCAGTTGCGCGGGGAGTGATAGGTGTCGCCGACGCGTTCGAGGGCCTCGGCGTGACTGTCCCACTCGTCCTGCGGCCAGATCTCGTGCAGCTTCATGCGCAGGAAAGTGGCGCGGCTGTAGCCGTAATGCTGGACCGCGGCATCGTTGACGCTGAGAAACTCCTTGCTCTCGGCGTCGAACACCCACATCGGCATCGGGTTGTTGTCGAACAGCAGGCGGAACGAGGCGTCGCGCCGCTTCAAGGCGGTGACGTCGGAGATCGTCAGCGAGACCACGTCGGCGAAGGCAGTGGCGCTGAGGCGGAGATGGCGATCCTCGTGCTCGATCTCGAGCTGTTCGCCGCGGCCGCCGGAGATGGACCTGAGCAGGAATTCCATGACATCGGGCGATGCCAGCAGCGTGCCGCCCTCGCCGATCCGGCGCCACAACAGGCTAGCGCCTGCGGCCTCCAGCAGCACGCCTGCGCTCTTGTTGTGGTGCACGATCTGGAGATCGAACGGCTTGCCCCCGGCGTCGCGCAGCGTCGCCAGCGAGATCACCGCATCGTCCGTCGCGGAGAAGATCGCATCCAGCAGATTGTATTGCGCGCCGCGCTCGTTGACATAGGCGCCGACCAGCGTGGCGCCCCAGCGCGAGGCGGTCGGCAGCGCCAGCACGTCATAGGTCCTGACCATGCCGTCGCGTACGCAATGCGCGCTCGCCTGGTGCGGCCGGCCGTTCGCCAGCGCGCTCGCCGCCGCTTCCGACAGCGCCGTGGCGCAATCCGGCGAGAGCTCCTCGACCGGGATGTCCCAGCGCTCCTCGCCGAGCCATTTCTGCACGTAGCGGCCGCTGCGCGACAGTTCGAGCGCACCGTCGTTCTTCAAGAGCGCGATGTGGTCGGCGAGCCGGCCGAGGCTGCCGAGCATCACGTCCTCATAGCGCGGCAGCCGCTCACCCGGCTTCAACGCGGCACGCCATTTGCGCTGAAGCACCGGGATGTCGTCGAACATTTCGGCGGCCGGTTTTCCCGGCATCTTCTTTGCGGCAGTCATCGCAGTCCCCAACGCACTTTCCCGGCGCATCCAATGCAGGTGCACTTAATGACGTGTAAAGAGCGCGCGGGCGCAGGTTCCATTCAGTGATTATGACAGTTTTAAGTCAGGTGTTGGTTAGTGCGCGTTAGAGACTATGACGGCTGTGCTTTGCGTATGCGTGATGAGATGGCGACAGCGTCGCGTCACTCTCGGTGTCGTCCTGGCGAAAGCCAGGACCCATAGCCACTGAACTTCGTGGTGGCGAACGCTGGTGGCCACGCTGAACTTTGACGACGCCGACCGGGGTAATGGGTCCTGGCTTTCGCCAGGACGACGTTGGAGAGGTTTGGCGCGCCTGCATCAACATCGTCATTGCGAGCGCAGCGAAGCAGTCTTTCCGCGGATACATTTCTGGATTGCTTCGCTGCGCTCGCAATGACGGAATGTGCAGGAGCGCCGTACATAACTCTCGTGTCCCGGACGCGCCGCAGCGTTCTTACGCTGCTGCGCAGAGCCGGGACCCAGAAGGCCACACCGCTTGCTGCTACATGGGCCCCGGCTCTGCAGCGCATCACTTCGTGCTGCGCAGCGTCCGGGGCACGAGACCGTCGTTCGATGACCAACATAGGTTCGCGTCCTCGCGGCATGTTTCGCCCGAGCTTTGCCTCGATGCCTCACCCCCAGTGAAAGAGGGCGCAGGGAAGACCGGGTGCCGGCCGGGCACCCACGGTCCACTGTGCGAAAGGTGGCAACAAGGAATTTGCACAGCGGCATACAGGTGAAGCCAAACATCCGGCCTTCCCTGCGCAGTGGTTTTACGGCTTATGTCGCGCTCTCCCCGGGGAGCGATGCACTATTGCCCCCGTCGCCGTGCGGATGACTGATGCGCGGACCCGGTCGGGCCGCAACATCACCGCAAGACTTGACGCACAGACCCCGGGCGTCAGGACCACACGATTTTGCCGTACGCGAACCGCACCTGTCGCTGGCGCGAGGTCTTCGCTCACAGTTGCCTGCCCTGCGAAGCCTTTCGCGCCGGTGTGGCTCACGTCCACCGCCGCCCGGCCCGCGTTCGTGACGATCGCGATACGCCCTCTTCCTTGGGCCGGAGTGCGCGCACTATCCGCCAATTCCGAATTTCGGTAAAGTGGAATATTTTTGGTGACGTGGATTGACCGACAATTGGGGTGTTTTGCCCGACGGGCAGCGCAAGGTCTCGTAACCCGGATGAGCGAAGCGATATCCGGGGCCTCACGGCACCAGCGGTCCCGGGTGTCGCTTCGCTCATCCGGGCTACGAGGCAGTGCGCCCGGCTAGTCCTCGCTCGACGCCGCGGAGCGTTTGCGCAAGTGAGCTTGCGACAGCAGGAAAAACAACGCGCGCTCGCCGTGATATTTGGCGGCCGGCCGGGTGCGTTCGAACCCGTCGGCAAAGATCTTGCCGGACTGGTCGCACACCTGCCACCGCCAGCCGAACCGTTTGCGCCTGGTAAGGATCACTTCGAACATGCCGACGGGCTTGGTCCCTGCTCCTCCGGTCTCGCAGGCCACCAGCCTGCCCCGGCGTCCCCCATTGGACGGATGCTCGACATATAACGCAGCAGGATGGAAAGAGAATAAAATTGATTATCGGAATTACGTATCTTCCACCGGCCGTGACGACGTCGCGACGTCCGCGGAATAAGCCGACGCTATCGGTGTTAACCGGCCTTGCGGTGACGCTTGATAGCGCTCGCACGCGTATTCAAACCGGAACACAAGACGTAAAGCACGGTAAGCAAACGCTCACCGAGGCCCACATCAACATCTGTTAGCGGCCGACTCGCGCCTGGAGATGGGCGGGATAGCGGTCACCTTGCACGGCCACCTGGCCAGCACCGCTGCAATCGCAGCGAGATCGGCCTCGGACAACGTTACCACCGTCTGCGCCAGCAGCCTGCCAGCGCGATCTGCGCCGGCGTCGCCTGCTTCGCCGCAGCGATCTCGCCGAGCAGTTCGACCAGCGTCTGCTTGGCCTTTCGTGCGCTGGATGAGAAGCGCGGTACGATGTTGCGGAAGTCGCTTGCGTCAAACGTCGTTCGCTCGGTGATCGCGCCGGTCAGAAAGCCCTTGCCGAGGGGACTGAACGGAACGAAGCCGATGCCCGGCCTGGATAACCTCTATTATCCGAGCCGGCGGCAGCCTCCTCGTCATTGCGAGCGCAGCGAAGCAATCCAGAGTGCCTCCGCGGAACGATTCTGGATTGCTTCGCTGCGCTCGCAATGACGGTGTGGGGAGATCCGACGCTACATCCATCAGAGCAACTCGTGGAGAGTCCCCCTCACCCGGATTCCGCGCTTCGCGCGCATTCCAGGCCTCTCCCCGCAGGCGGGGAGAGGCGAAGGACTACCGCGCCACGACTTCCACTTCGCCGTCGACGCCGTTCACGACGTTGAAGCCACGCTCGTAGACCTTGCCCTCGTTCTTGGCGATGGCGCGGTATTCGCCTTCGGAGAGCACGACGCGCGGGAAGGCACCGATCGATTCCTTGATGACGTCGCCGCCGGGCGTTAGCACCGACCAGGCGGTGTTGGCGAGCGCCTCGCCGCCCCTGTCGCTGACGAGCTTGAGCGTGATGACGGCGGCGCGGTGGGTGATGGTGACGTCGGTGAGCTTGCCGGCCTGGACGCGGATGTCCGAGCGCACCACCGAATTGGCATCGCCATAGTTGGAGACGATGTAATAGGTGCCCTCCGGGATCAGCACGACGTCGCCGGCGGCGACGTTGGGCACCAGCGAGGCACGCTCGCCGGATTCGAACTGGCTGCCCTTGTAGATCGCAAACGAGATCTGGTTCTGCGGAATGCGGCTGGTGCCGACGCGGCCTTCGATGCGTAAGCCCCCCGCCGGCAGCACGAAGGATTCGCGATCGGTCTCGGCCTTGAGGCTGACGGTGCGCACCGCGCTGACGAGGCCGAAGGCGACGTGGACGACGTAGTTGCCGGGCGGCAGCACGATGTTCGGCGTGGCGCTGCGGTCCTCTTTGATCAGCTTGAAGGTGCCGTTCTCGTCGGGACGGTCGGCAAACACCCGCCAGACCAGGCCGCTGCTGATCGGAGCGGAATCCTTGCCGTATCTCGCGGTCAGCGACAGCACACCCTGGCCGGGCACGGCCGCATTGAGCGGCGCGGCGGGTGGCACGGTCGTGACCGCGGGCGGCGGCATGCTGGGCGTCACCGGCTGGGTCAGGGTGGGCGGCAGACTCGGCGGGCCGGCCCCCGGGCCGGAAGGGGGCGCCAAGCTGACGGCGCCACCGGGATCTGGCACCGAAGCCGGGGGCACCGGCGGCGGGCGATCGGAGAAAAGCTGCGCCTGCGCAGCGTTTTGGCCTGATGTCACGAGGCAGGCAGCAAGGATCAGCGCCGGCAGCAGCCTGCCGCTGCGCCGCCATCCGATGATGCCGTCACCCCCGCGTGTCATGTTCCCTGCTTTTCACCGAAAACGCGGCAAATTCAAGCCTCGGATATCCCAGGAAATACGGCCCCGATCCAATCTTTGGAACCCGGCTGACGCCGCATGATTAGACTTAAGGCAACAGCCCTCGCCATACTCCTGCCCAGCGCCTTTTCCAAAGCGGCATAAACCATGCTTCGCCCCTGATATGGCGGAGCGCAAGTGGGATGCCTAGTCTGGCGGCGGGCTGTCCCAGCGTAGGAGAGTTTTAGTGCTGGAGATCTTGAAGGGCCGCGGCTCGAACGGCTCCAACGGCGAGCAAGCCGGCGAAAAAGTCGGCGAAAAAGTCGGTGAGAAGGTCGGCTTGGGGAGCATCCGCCGGCCGGTCATTGGCCTCGCGCTCGGCGGCGGCGCGGCGCGCGGCTTTGCCCATATCGGGATCCTGAGGACCCTGATTGCCAACGGCATCGTGCCCGACGTCGTGGTCGGTACCTCGATCGGCGCCGTGGTCGGCGGCCTCCATGCGGCCGGTCGGCTCGATACGTTCGAAGAGTGGGGGCGCAGCCTGCAGGGCATGCGCAACATCCTCGGCTATCTCGACATCCGCCTCAACGGCTCCGGCCTGATCGGCGGCGAGAAGCTGGCAACCCGGCTCGAGAAGGCGATCGGCCAAACCCTGATCGAGGACCTGCCCGTCAAGTTCGCCGCTGTTGCGACCGAGGTCCGCACCGGCCACGAGATCTGGCTGACGCGCGGCCGCATGGTCGACGCGATGCGGGCGTCCTACGCCCTGCCCGGCATCTTCTCACCGGTCCTGATCGGCGACCGCTGGCTGGTCGACGGCACGCTGGTCAATCCGGTGCCGGTCTCGGCCGCCCGGGCGCTCGGCGCCGAAATCGTCATCGCCGCAAATCTTTCCAGCGACGTCTTCACCCATTCCACGACGATCCATGCGCATGGCGCGGCGCCCGCCCCGGTCGTCTCCGAGGCCGAGGCGACGCCGACCAAGCGGCGCTTTCCGCGCCTGTTCTCGCCCGAGAAGACCATGAAGCGCGAGTTCTTCGGCGGCGGCGGACGGCCCGGCATCTCCTCGGTGATGGTCGATGCGTTCAACATCATGCAGGACCGCATCACCCGCGCGCGCCTCGCCGGCGATCCGCCCGATATGTTGATCACGCCGAGGGTCGGCCACTTCGGCTGGTTCGACTTCCACCGCGGCGAGGACCTGATCGCGCACGGCACGCGCGCCGCCGAGCGCGCGCTGGAGTCGATCCAGGAGGCGATCGATGTGCTCGCGCCGGCGCCCGCGGGCCACGCGCCCAAAGCGGGCGAGTAAGGCGGACGCGTGGGGCTCGTCAGGCCGTCTTGATGTAGTCGCGCAGGGCTTCCTGCTCGGTCTCGTATTCGCGAACCCGCCATTTGACGATGTCGCCGATCGAGATCAGGCCGACCACCTTGCCGTTGTCGAGCACGGGCAGATGGCGGAACTTGCCTGTCGTCATCGTCTCCATCAGCTCGGCGACGGTGTCGGTCTCCTTGCAGGTGACGACCTTGCGGGTCATGACCTCCGAGACCGGCTCCTCCAGCACGCCGGCGCCGCGGTCGCCGAGCACGCGCACGATGTCGCGCTCGGACAGGATGCCTTCCAGCCGGCTCTGGTTCATCACCAGCACCGCGCCGATTTTCTTCTCACCGAGCAGCTTGATCGCGGCCGACAGCTTGACGTCGGGCTCGACGCTCATGATCTGGTGGCCCTTGGTGTTGAGAATGGAACGTACCGTCATTGCCGCCTCCCTGAATCGGAGCCGTCCGCTTTTGGCGGTCCGGACTTGTTCGCGAGTCTTCAACTAACAGTTTTGGCGCGGGTTTCACGCTCGCGCACTTGTCGAAGCGCTGCCTCTATCGGCTTGTCGCTTCGGAACATTCTTCACGCGAATGATGGATGAATTCGGGCCGGGCCGCAAGCACAGCTTCAAATGCGGTCTGAAACGTCCTGTGATGACGCATCCGCAGCATCGTTTCGCACGCGCGGCACGGGATCGAACAGCGCGAACAGCAACAGGCCGGCGAAGAAGCCGCCGATATGTGCCTGCCAGGCGACGCTCGTGGTTTCGGCATCGATGCCGATCGCGCCGACGCCAAAGATGATGTTGACGCCGAACCAGACTGCGAGGAAGCCGACCACCCGCCCGTCGCGCAGCGCACACGACAGCGGCAGCGCGGGAACTTTTGCGGCGGTATCGGCGTCCGAACGGCTGAAGGAGAGGAAGCTGCCGCGGGCGAAGGCGAAGCGGATCGCGGCTGCCATCGCGCCCGACACCGAGGCCGAAGCGCCGATCATCGGCGCCACCGCATGCTCATGGGTGACGAGATGGGCAAGCGCGCCGGCCGCCGCCGTCACCGCCATGAAGACGAAGAACCTGACCGCGCCGAAGCGCCGCGCCAGCGCGCTGCCGAACGGCAGCAGCCACAGCACGTTGAAGCCGAGATGGGTCAGGTTGGCATGCAGCAGCGAATAGGTGACGAAGCTCCAGACCTTGGCGCCGGCGCCGCCGGGGATCTGCAGGTTGAGCAGCGAGGAATCGTAGCGCTTCGGGATGAAGCCGAAGACGTCGATGGTCCAGTTCTCGAGCTCCGGAGGCAGCAGCACCCGCAGATGGATCAGCGCCAGCAGGGCGATATAGGCGGTCAGCGCCACCGGCAGCGTCAGGATCGGCTCGCGCGGAGCCTCCTCATGGACAGCCGGCACGTCCGGCGACGAATCTTGCGGGGAATCCAAGGCAGCTTCGCTTTCAGGCGCGATCGGAGCGACAGGCTTGGAGATAGTCGCCTTTGCAGGCCTTGCGCAAGTGCACAAAAGGAAAAGGTGGGATGGGGCTCGGCCAACACTGGGCCCCGGCTCAGCAGCGCACCGCTGAAGAAGCGCTGCGCTGCGTCCGGGGCACGGATAGCTGCCAGCCGGCTTCATCTCGTGTCCCGGACAAGGCGCGGCACGAAGTGACGCGCCGCAGAGCCGGGACCCAGATTGGCGGCACGTTCGAACCGTGCAATCTTAGGTAGTTCAATTTTCGGACTTGGCCGATGCAAACTGCCTTCTTCGTCTACATCCTGGCGAGCAAACGAAACGGCACGTTATATGTCGGCGTCACCAACGACCTCGTCCGCCGGATGGTCGCCCACAAGGCCAAGCTCGTGCCCGGATTTACAAAGCAGTACGGGGTCACATTGCTCGTCTATTTCGAGACCTATGGTTCCATCCTCGAAGCACGGGCGCGCGAACATTCGCTGAAGCGTTGGCGCCGCGCCTGGAAGCTTAAACTGATCGAAGATCTCAATCCGGACTGGCGCGATCTGACCGACGAACTGAGCTTTTGGGCTGGCTGACTGGGTCCCGGCTCTGCAGTGCATCGCTGACGCGCTGCACTGCGTCCGGGACACGAAAGAGTGCACAAAAGGAAAAGGCAGGGCCCTGGGAAAGCCCTGCCTGTCCGTGTCGGCCTTCCGATGCCCTAGGGAATGAAGGTGTATCCCCACCCCTCCCCGGCCCGTGGCCAAACTGTTTGACGCCCTGTGTACAGACCCCGCCGAGAACCTGGAGAAAAGCGGCGAGGCTTGCGACCGCGGTCACCATAGCAGGGCCGCGCGAGGCGCAAAGCGCATAGTTAATTTAACGTTAACGACGCAAAGACCGCCTTAACAGGCGCGAAAACGCCCCCGCGGCATGGACGCTGCAAATCCCCTCCTGCACAACAACAGAAGGGATCGCGGGTGCACTGAAGCGGGACAGATCTGTCCCGCGAGGTTGCGCCCCGGGGTTAGCGTCAGCCATGAAACATCCGTCGAGCCGCGCATTTTTCGCGTATTGGGACAAGAAGCGCGGTACTGCGCGGGCCCCTGACCGGGCCGACATCGATCCGGCCGCGGTGCGCGGCCTGCTCGGCGACATCTTCGTGCTGTCCTGCGAGCCCAATCTCGGCTTCCCCTTCCGCGTTGCCGGCACCCGTGTCTGCGCGCTTGCCGGGACCGACCTCAAGGACCGGAGCTTTGCGGCGTTGTTCACGCCAGCCAGCCGCAGCGAGATCGAGGACATCGCGACCATCGTCGCCGACGAGACGCTTGGTGCGATCGCCGGCGTCACCGCCACACGCGAGGACGGTAGCAAGGCGCATCTCGAACTCCTGCTGCTGCCCTTCAACGCCCGCCCGCATACGCCGGTGAGCGTCACCGGCGTGCTCGCGCCGTTCGACGACGAATGCGGCGCGCTTTCAGCCTTCACCCTCACCTCCTGGCGCTACCTGCACCAGCCGGAGAAGCTGCTGCCGCGCGCGATCCGCAAACTGCAGATCGCCCGCGGGCTGATGGTGTATGAGGGGCTGCGCTAGGAGCGGCGCTCGCGTCAGACGCGCAGCTTTGCACACGGCCGGCCCGATCTTCGAAGGCTTGATCGAGATCAAACGCATTCGCGCACCGGCTTGCCAATACGTCAGCGGAACCTTAGCTTTTAAGACGAGTTTATTCGTTTGCCGTGGCAAGCGGCAGCGCAGCTCGATTGGTGAAGATGCGTCTGCCGGGCGTCCGTCCAGGGAAAATTCCCGTGATGGAGCACGCGAGAAGAGTTGGTAATCGGTTGTTAGCTGCGTTACCGCCGGCCGATTTCGCGTTGCTTGCACCTCATTTGCGAAAAGTAGAGCTTCAGCACGACGCAGTCCTGGTTCGATCGGGCGACAAGATCGAGCACCTCTCCTTTCCCTGCAGCGGCGCGATCGCCCTCATCATGGAGCTGCCGAACGGACAGACGGCGGCAACTGCCGTGATCGGCAACGACGGCGCTGTCGGACTTATGACGGCGCTCGGCCCGATCCGATCGCCCATGACTGCGGTCGTCCGCGTGGCCGGGACGGCGCTGCAGATTTCGCCCGCACGATTTCACAATGCGCTCGAACGCAGTCCCGCCATTGCAAGCTCGGTTCAGCTTCTCACCAGGACGCTGCTGACGCAATTCCAGCACGTCGCAGCCTGCAATGCTCTGCATTCGGTCGAGGCCCGCCTCGCCCGCTGGCTGCTGCACATCCACGACCGGACGGATGGTGGTGACATCCTGCCCTTGACACAGGAGACGCTGTCGGAATTGCTCGGCGTCCGCCGCACCACGGTCACGCACGTGGTGAGCGCGTTGCGCTCATCACGGGCAATCAAATCCAACCGGCGCGGCCAGCTGGAGATCGACAGGCACCGGCTCGAGATCATCGCCTGTGAGTGCTACAAGGTGATGAGCCGCAGGATCGATCGGATCGTTTCGCAGGATGCGCCAAGGGTCCTTCACGCCGCACCGGCGCGGATTGGCTGCCTCCCCCCGGACCCGCCCTTCGCCAAGACCGACTCGTAGACCCACGCCTCTCTGGCGAACCATTCGTGCGTCGCGGCGCACATCCTGCAATAGGTGCGCGAAAAGAACACCGCACTGCACCGAAACCTCTCGCCATCCATCTCGATGCCCGTCGGAATGGCATCTCCCGTTTCCGGGCACTTGATCATCACCATACCCATCGTGATTTCCTCCAGCTTGGAATCACCTCAGCAGTGAGGGAGGCCGCAATCGGCTGGACGGCTTCTCTTCTTGTGGAGACGCTCGTCCAGCCGATCCGCGCGGCCAACCGCTTCGATTCAAGCAGCGCTACGCAATACCCGGTTGAAGCTCTGCTTGATCGGCTCGGCCGTTTCCGTCGCGACCTTCTGGGCGAGGTCCCAGAGTTCGCGGTTCTGAGCCGAAGTTGCTTCGAAGGTCTTGCGACTGTGGGCGGTGGAGAGATTGACGAGATCGGCAAACGACCTCGCATCGGCGAGCTGGGAAATGAAGTCCAGCGTGGAGGTAGTATTGATGTGGGATATTTCGACGAGCTTGATGCCGTAGTCGGCGGCACGCTTGGCATTGGTCGAATAGGCATCGCAGAGAGCGGTGGTGACTTCCTCCGAAGTCGCCCTCACCTTCGCAAAATTTGCCTGGGCCCGCGTGGCGCCCTGCTCGGCGAAACTGCCGAACATCGTCTGCATGTTGAAGAACGGTACGTCGAACTGGAACTTTGCGCTTCCGTTGGCCCCCACGTCTTGCCGAGCGGCATTGGTCTCGACTTTCACATTGGCATCACTCACGGGCTTTCATCCTTTCAAGCGAAACTAGATCACGGATTGAAGATTCCCCGCAGCGTCGAGGTGCGTGCCGCACCAGGACACCAATACTGCTACTTTCAATGCGGTGGGATTGTTGCTGCGGATAACCGCCCCCGTCCCCTTGCAGGACTGACTATGACCGAAGAAACTGCCCGGTTCGGTTCGCTTTCAGACTCTCAGCGCGAATTTGTTCAATTGATGCGGCGAAGCGGCGCAGACCGCGCTTTGCATCTTTGAAGTTGTTGCGATCGCGTGCGCCAACTTGAGATCAGCGCAGCAGCGCCCTGCTGCGAGGCAAATGATCGCGCTATCAACGTGATCTTTTTTGCCGGATTTACACCGTTTCCCTCCCCGCGGCGGCCCGCCTTCGCTCCGGTGCACCTGCCTCCATAAGACGGCGCACCGGATCTGTGCCGCGCACCCGTCAGGGCATCGCCAGATGCCAGGCACCGTTCAAGAAGCCGTCGCCGGTGATGTCGCCGGGCTTCTGGTCCTTGGCGAAGGTGTAGAGCGGCTTGCCCTTGTAGGCCCATTGCCTGGAGCCGTCGTCGCGCGCGATGATGGTGTAGCCGTCGCCGGGGGCGTCGGTCGCCTCTGCCTTCAGCACCGGCCAGTTGGTCGCACACGGCCCGTTGCAGGCCGACTTGCCGTCCGCATCCTTGTCGAAGGTGTAGAGCGTCATGCCCTTGGCGTCGGTGAGCACGTTGCCCTTGTCGGTCTTGCCGGTCTTGGTCGGCGGCGCGGCGAACGCGGCGGGAACGATCGCGAGTGAGACGGCGAGCGTGAGCGCGAGGCGGATCGAGGACGTCATGGTGTCTCCTGTCATGCAATTGGCTTGCATGGATAGGACGCCGCGCCAGGGGCCGTATTCCTGCGCGCGCGGCAAAGATATTTTTCGCTGCGCGGACCGGCGCGGCGGAATAAACTGGAATGAGTGAGACGGAACGACGACCGACATGAGCAAGCCGCATTGGCGTCCCGCGCGCGCCTCCGACCTGCCCGCGATCAGCGCGATCGCGGCGCGCATCCATCCCGACCTTCCGGAACGACCCGAGGTGCTCGCGGAAAAGATGCGGCTCTATCGCGACGGCTGCCGCGCGCTCATCGCGGACGACGAGACCGTCGGTTACGGCCTCGCGCATCCCTGGAAGCGGCACCGGATTCCACCGCTTGATGCTTTCCTCGAACTCATCCCCGCCGATGCCGATTGCATCTATGTGCACGACGTCGCCGTGCTGCCCGATGTCCGCGGCGGCGCGTCGCGCGCTTATGTTGCTGATATCGAGAAGCTGGCTCGTGCGTCAGGCATAGCGGCGCTCGCGCTGGTCTCGGTCTACGCCACGCGGCCGCTGTGGGAGCGGTTCGGCTTTCGGCCGGTATCGGCGGATGCGGAATTGCGCGCAAAGCTCGCCTCCTACGGCGACGGCGCGACCTACATGCTCCGCGACCTCGCCGCGACGTAACGTCCCAGGACCATCCGGGCTCACGCGGGCGTGAAGCCGCGCCTCGAACCGCTTCCGGCGAGCTCCCGTCGAAGGACTGTGCGGGCCGTTCCGGTCTCGCCGAACCGAGACTGGAGAAAGTCCATGAAACTCACATTGTCGAAAGTTGCCTTGATTGCATTCGCTGCGACGGCTGCGTTCAGCGCGACCAGCGCCAACGCGGCGCAGTATCGCACCTATGGCTGCGAGTTCGCCTTCTTCGAGGGCTGTGCCGGCCTGATCGATCTGCCGAACCAGGGCGGCGGACGTCGCGTCGCTCGCCCCACCCATGATATCTCACCGATCTACATGAAGCAGACCGATCCTCGCTACAATACGTCGCTGCGTGATGCCGGCGGCGGTGGTGGTGGCGGCGGAGGTGGTGGTGGCGGTGGCGGCGGCGGCCGCTGATCTCACACCTGATCTATCAAGTGATGCCGCCGGAGCGATCCGGTGGCATTGCTCATACCAGTGCTGTCAAACTGACGTTCAGCCCCGACGCTTCTTCTTTGGCTTCTTTCCCGGCGCGCCCTTCGCCGGCCAAGCCGTGACCGAAGGCTCGGCGTGGCCCGGCTTGTTCTTGTGTTTCTTTCTCTTTCCGAACGACGGAGCCTCGTCGAATTTCGGCTTGCGCTCGCCGTGCCCCTTGTCTCGCGGCTTGAATCCGCCGGCCTCACGCACGCGGTCGTCGCGACGCTCACGATGGTCGCTGTCGCCACGCTCACGCCGAGGCGCGTGTGATCGCTCCTCCGAACGCTCTTCTCGCTGCGGTGCCTCCGCCATCGGCTCGATGCGGATGCTGTCCTCCTTGTCCGGACGCTTGACCTTCGCGGCAAAGGACTCCGCGACCCGCTCGGAAATCTCGAACTCGGTGGTGGTGTCCATGATCTTGATGGCGCCGATGTCGCGCTTGTCGATGCCGCCGCGGCGGCAGATCATCGGCAGCAGCCAGCGCGCCTCCGCATTCTTGCGCCGCCCGATCGCGGCGCGGAACCAGACGCTGCCCTCCGCCATGGCGTGCTTCGGCGACGCCTTTCCGGATTTCGCCCGAGGCTTGGCGGGACGATCGTCACCGCCTTCAAACCTGTCGCGACCGCGATCGTCGCGCGGCCGGCCGGTCCGCTCGCCGGGATCGATGATGTCTTCGGGCGACGGCAGCCGCGCGCGATACAGCCGCGCGAGCGCCGCGGCGATGTCCTCGGCCGATCGCTCGGCCAATAGCGCCTGCGCCAAGGCCAGATCGTCGGGAGCCGTCTCCTCGGTGAACAGCACGTCCTTCATGCGCGCGTGATCGAGCTTGCGGATTTCATCGGCCTGGGGCGCCGTGCCCCAGTCCGCGTCGACGCCCGCGAGATTGAGCAGCAGCTCCGCACGCCGCCGCCGCGCGGGCGGCACCAGCAGGACGCTCGTCCCCTTCCGGCCTGCGCGCCCAGTGCGGCCCGAGCGATGCTGCATCACCTCGGCGTCATTGGGCAAATCGGCATGGATGACGAGGTCGAGGCTCGGCAGATCGATGCCGCGGGCGGCAACGTCGGTCGCGACACAGACGCGGGCGCGACCGTCGCGCAGCGACTGCAGCGCCAGGGTGCGCTCGTTCTGCGTCAGCTCGCCCGACAGGGCGACCACGGCAAAACCGCGCTCCAAGAGCGCCGCCTGCAAATGCCTGACGTGATCGCGCGTGCTGCAAAACACCAGCGCGCTCGGCGCCTCGTAGAAGCGCAGCACGTTGACGACCGCGTGCTCGGCATCGGCGGGCGCGATGCGGATCGCCCGATACTCGATATCGGCATGACCGCCTTCGTCGCCGGCGACCTCGATCCGGAAGGCGTCGCGCTGATACTGCTTCGCGAGCGCGACGATGCCGCGCGGAAATGTCGCCGAGAACAGCAGGGTGCGGCGCGTCTCCGGCGTGGTCTCGAGGATGAACTCCATGTCCTCGCGAAAGCCGAGATTGAGCATCTCGTCGGCCTCGTCGAGCACGACGGCGGCGAGTTCGGAGATGTCGAGCCGGCCGCGCCGAAGATGATCGCACAGACGCCCGGGCGTGCCGACCACGATGTGCGCGCCGGCGGCGAGTTCGCGCTGCTCGCGCCGCGGATCCATACCGCCGACACAGGAGACGACGCGCCCGCCTGCGTGGCCATACAGCCAGGCCAGCTCGCGCTGAACCTGAAGGGCGAGCTCGCGGGTCGGCGCCACGATCAGGGCGAGCGGCGCACCGGCCTGCTCGAACTGCTCGGCATCATCGAGAAGATTTTTGGCGATCGCCAATCCATAGGCGACCGTCTTGCCGGAGCCGGTCTGGGCCGAGACCAGAAGGTCGCGGCTGGTGGCTTCGTGGGCGAGCACCGCGAGCTGGACGGGCGTCAGTGAATCATAGTTCCGCTCGGCCAAAGCGCGGGCGAGCGGCGGGGTCAGGGCCGGAAGAGACACGGGATGGGAAACCTTGGTTAATTCAGGCGCGGAACGATGACACCGGCGGTCCTGAGCTGGCGTGCGCGGCAATGGGCCTGGCCGCACGCTGGCGATTTGATTGGGGGCTCTTTACGCCAAGTGCTGCCAAATCACCATGCCTTTGATGCATGGCTTTCCGGAGAGAGCCGCGCCTGAAGGTTGCAGCGGATTTTTGCGGCCACCTCCATTAACCTTGGGTGCAGCCGCATCTGACCCCTTGCCACGCCCGGGACACGAGAGAGATGGATTCCGATGCCATAAACTCCGTCATTGCGAGCGCAGCGAAGCAATCCAGACTGCCACCGCGGAAAGATTCTGGATTGCTTCGCTGCGCTCGCAATGACGATGTTGAAGCACTGTCGGGAATGACCGCGTGACGTCCTCCATCAAACGCACCTGCGGCGACTGCACGCTCTGCTGCAAGGTGATGGCCATCGAAGTGCTAGCCAAGCCCGCGATTGACCGGCTGCGAGCCCTTGCCGCGCCGGATCTTCGATCCCAAATCGTGCCTCACTGAAAACAAACTGGAGGACACATGGCCGACGGAATATCGCTTGCCGACAAGCTCGCGACCTTTGGGGATTATTGGTCGCCGCGCACGATCACGACCTTCAACGATTGCGACGTGATGGTGGTGAAGGTGAAGGGCGAGTTCACCTGGCACAAGCACGATGACACCGACGATTTCTTCCTGGTCCTGAAGGGCAGTCTCGACATCGAACTGCGCGATCGCACGGTGAGGCTCGGTCCGGGCGAGCTCTACGTCGTGCCCAAGGGTGTCGAGCATCGCCCGGTGGCCCGCGAGGAGGTTCATCTCATGCTGATCGAGCCGACCGGCACACCGAACACCGGCGACAAGGCAACCGCGGCAGCGCGCAAGCTCGCATAGCGAGCAACGAGCCTGGCGCGGCCTAATCCCTGGAGGCGGCCAGCTTGCTGAAGCTGCCGACCAGCCTGGCTTTTGCGCGTACAACAGTGTCCTTGGCCGCGCGGGCCAGGGCCCGGATGGCGCGCCAGGCTTCGGTCGCCTGCAGCCACGCCTTCGCCGCGGCGTATTTTCCGTAACCCCAGGCAAAAGCGGGAATTCGCATCAGCTTGTCGCGCGTGAGATGAAACAGGCGCTCGACCAGCACCAGTTTGAGCAATTCGCCGACGATGAATGTCGCCGCACCGCTCACGAACTGACCGGTCGCAGCGAGGTAGGCTGCCAAGGGCTTGATCGGCTCCAGAATGATGACGGGTACGGAAAACAGGGCGAGCGAGGGATACGGCGGCAGCGATCTGATCCAGCCGCGCAATCGCCTGAATTCGAAATGCCGCCCGATCCAGCGCGCAATGGGCCTTGCCACGGCCATGAAGACCGCATCCACCAGGAAGTAGATCGCAGCCAGGACGTAAGTAACCGGTTTCAGGACTCGTTTCACGGCACCTCTCCCGCGAAATGAAAGCCGGAACTTGGGCCTAAGTTTCACCTCGGCGTGAATAGTTCGGGGATATCGGATGGAACTTTTGAGGCATCGGCTCCCGCTCAGATCTCCGCATAGACCTCCAGAAGATTGCCGTCAGGGTCGCGAAAGAACAGCGTGCGATGTCCGAAGGACTGGTTTGTCGGCGGCGAGAGCAGCGCCACACCCTGCCGCACGAGCTCGTCGGCGCATTGATCGACCTCGGCTGCAGAGACCTTGAAGGCCAGTTGCAGCGAGGCGCTCCCTGCCGGGATCGGCGGATCGGACGCGGTCCGGCTCGGTTTTGCCAGAGCCAGGGTATTGCTGCCCAGGGCGTACTCGATCCAGTTCGGCGAAAGCTCGCGCGAGAGGGGAAAGGCGAGGATGTCTTCGTAGAAGCGGCGCATCGCGGCCATGTCGCGCACGAAGATGACGGTGTAGTCGATCGCACGGATGGCGTTGAAAGGTGAGTGCCGGGCCGGATCGGTAGTCTGTGCGTTTGTCATTTCGTGCCTTATTCCGAACTCCGCCTCGTAGCCCGCATGAGCGAAGCGATATGCGGGAAAGTCTTTGAAAGGCCCCGGATGTCGCTTCGCTCATCCGGGCTACACGCCCTCATTCCACCAGCTCCGGCCATGGCACGATGGTCGACTTCACCGTCTTCATCGCCATCGCGTCCTTCACTGCCTGCGCGACCCCCTCTTCGGTGAACGGGTAGATCGTCTGCATCTTCAGCCACGGATATTTGTCACGCGTGCGGTAGAGCATGTCGACGCCGAGCGGCAGATCGTTGCCGGTAAAGCCCCAGGATCCCAGCACGTTGAGGTCCTTGGTGCAGATGCGGTGCCATGAGGTGTCGATCGAGCCGGCGTCGGTGAACTGGCCCATCTCGACATAGGTGCCGCCGTCGCGCAGCATCTCGATGCCTTCGGGGCCGGCCGTGGGATGGCCCGAGCAATCCATCACGAGATCGGCGCCGAAGCCGCCGACGATTTTCCGCACGCGATCGATGCGGTCCTGCGGCGACTTGAGCTCCTCGATGTTCACGGTCGCCTCCGCGCCGAACTCGCGCGCGAGCTTGAGCCGCGGCTCCTCCGGCGCGCCGACGCAGCTCACGCGCCCTGCCCCCATCTCCTTGGCGGCGGCGACTGCGAGAATACCGATCGGGCCCGAGCCCTGGATCACCACGGTGTCACCCCAGCTGAATCCGCCGGCGCGCGTGGCACGGTTGAAGGCCCGGATGCAGGAGGTCAGCGGCTCGGACAGCGCGCCGAGGCGCAGCGACATGTCGTCGGGCAGCTTGTAGATCTTGGTGCCCGGCAGCATCTCGAGATCGACATAAACATATTCGGCCCAGCCGCCCCACATGTGCGGCGCCTTGTCGAAGCCGAGATAGCGGCCGTAATAGACCGGCGTCAGGCATTTGTTCGCGGTCTGGGGATAATGGATGCAGTAGTAGCAGCGCCCGCACGGCATCAGCGGCGGGATCATCACCTTCGAGCCGACGGTCAGCGGCTTGCTCATGAAGTCCTCGGTGAACTCGTCGCCGCATTCGACGATGACACCGCCGAGCTCGTGGCCGAGCGTGAACGGCCATGGCAGCGGCTTCGGCCAGTGTCCCTTGAGGATATGCAGGTCGGTGCCGCAGACCCCGCAGGCGCCGACTTTGATCAGCGCGGCCTTGCGGCCGACCTTAGGCCACGGCACGGTGCGGATGACGGGCTCGCTGCCGGGGCCTGCGTGGGTGCAAACGCGGATCTGTTGCATGGCTGTTTCCTCGGTGCCCGCTTTGTTATGGTTGATGGTGCGGGCTGATGACAAGCGTATGTGAGATGGGCGATCGTGCCAAGCGGACCGTCTCGTAGCCCGCATGGAGCGAAGCGTAATACGGGAACGCCTTTCCCGGATTTCGCTGCGCTCCATCCGGGCTACGGGTCGAGGATGATGCCAATGCTGCGCGATTATCAGCCGGCGGATGCCGAAGCCATCACACGCGTCGCGCTGGCCGCATTCGCCGAATTCGAGCCGCACTTCTCCGACTGGCCACTGTTCACGGCCAACGTCGCGAAGATGCCGCTGCTTGCCAAGACAGGCGAGATCATCGTTGCCGAAGACGGCGGCCGGATCGTCGGCGCGGTCGCCTATATCGGCGCGCAAGCGCCGAAGCCGGAATTCTTCGATCCGGCCTGGCCCGTCATCCGCATGCTGGTGGTCGATCCCGCTGCGCGCGGCAAGGGCATCGGCCGGCAATTGACTGAGGAATGCCTGCGCCGCGCCGAGCGCGACCAGTCGCAGGCGATCGCCCTGCACACGACGCCGATCATGACGGTCGCGCTGCCGATGTATCTGCGCATGGGATTTGCGAGGATTGGCGAGGCGCCGGATATTCTGGGCGTGCCTTATGCGGTTTACGTGAAGTCGCTGGGGTAAGACCGGTTCGTAGCCCGCATGAGCCAACGGGTCGGCGCGAAGCGCCGCCCGATGACAGGCTCAGCAACATGCGGGAAACAGCGGCCCCGGATGTCGCTTCGCTCATCCGGGCTACGGGACACACACCCAAGCGTCTTGAGCACCGGCCGGCGAACGTGTAAGGCCCGAACAGTCCCACCCAGGTGCCCGCTTGAACCCCCTCCCCCAAAATCCCGTGGTCGCGTCCGGCTCGTTCGCGGCGATGAGGTCCGTGCCGTATCGCCTCCAGTTCACGGCCTATGTGCTGGCGATGATGGCCGACAATATCGAGCATGTGATCAGCTATTGGGTGGTGTTCCAGAAATTCCATTCGCCGACGCTGGGCGGCTTTGCCGTGCTGTCGCACTGGCTGCCGTTCCTGCTGTTTTCGGTCGCCGTCGGGGGGCTGGCCGACCGGTTCGATCCGCGCCGCATCATCCAGTGCGGGATGCTGCTGTTCATCGTCGCTTCCGCCGGATGGGGCTTCTTCTTCCTGACCGACACGATCCAGATGTGGCACGCGATGCTGCTGCTGGTGATCCATGGCTGCGCCGGCGTGCTGTGGCAGACGCCGAACCAGCTGCTGCTCTACGACCTCGTCGGCCCCGCCGACTTGCCGAGCGCGGTGCGGCTGAACGCGATGGCGCGCTATCTCGGCATCCTGGTCGGGCCTGCGGTGGGCGGAATCATCATGCTGACGCTCGGCGCCTCGCACGGCATCATCTTCAACACTCTGTTCTATCTGCCGATGCTGCTCTGGCTGTTCTGGGCCCGGTGCGGGACAAGAGCCTGGCTGCGCGACGCTTCGCCGTGCGCGGCCTTGCCGACATCGTGCTCACCATCCGCGCCATTGGCACGCAGCCGGTGCTGACGGCGATGACGTGGCTTGCCGGCCTCACCTCGTTCATGATCGGCAATGCCTATCACGCCCAGATGCCGGGCTTTGCCGGCGATCTTGGCCATGGCGATCCCGGCGTTTCCTACAGCGTGCTGCTCGCGGCGGATGCGGCCGGCGCGCTGCTCGCCGGCATCGCGCTGGAATCCTGGGGACGCCTCAAGGGCACGCCGCGCACCGCGATCACGCTGGCAATGCTCTGGAGCGTGGCGCTGCTCGGCTTCGCCGCGGTGCGGATCTACCCGGTCGCGATCGTGCTGCTGTTCTTCGCCGGCTTCTTCGAGCTGTCGTTCAACACCATGGCGCAAGCGCTGGTGCAGCTGAACGCGCCGCACGATATCCGCGGCCGCGTCGTCGGCCTTTATAATATGGCCGGGCTGGGCATGCGGGCCTTCAGCGGCATCACCGTCGGTGTGTTCGGCGCCGCGATCGGCATCCACTGGTCGCTCGGGCTGTCGGCCGCCGGGCTGCTGACGCTGCTGTTCCTGCTGCATCGGCGGGGGACACGGACGGCTTGACCGGTTCCCCTCGGGATGTGGCTTTTCGATTGTGTCTGTCCGTAACCGGCGCGCCCGATCCTAACGCGGCATTAACCCTATGCACCTTAGGGTCGTGCCGGACTCCGCCCGGGCGGGGGGTCGGGTGTTGAAAATGGCGTTGGCGAACAAAAAATTTCTTCCGGCCGCCGAGGAGCGTCGGCGTTTCCAGCGGGTGAAGGTGCACCTGCTCGGCCGCTATATGCTGCCGGACCGCCGCGAATTCCCCTGCCAGGTGATCAACATGTCGCCGGGCGGCCTTGCCTTGCTCGCCCCCGGCATCGGCAATGTCGGCGACCGCGTGGTCGCCTATCTCGACCATATCGGCCGCGTCGAGGGCAAGATCACCCGTATCATCGACAATGGCTTTGCCATGACGATCGGGGCGACGCCCAGGAAGCGCGACAAGCTCGCGGCACAGCTCACCTGGCTCGCCAACCGCGACATCCTCAACCTGCCGGAGGACCGCCGCCACGACCGTATCGTGCCGCGCAACCCGATCGCGGTGCTGACGCTCGAGGACGGCACCAAGATGACCTGCCGCATCATCGACCTCTCGCTGTCGGGCGCGGCCATTGCCGCGGAGAACCGCCCGCCGCTGAAATCGACGGTTTTGCTCGGCCGGGTCCAGGGCCGCGTGGTCCGAAACCTCGAAGACGGCTTCGCGCTCGAGTTCATGCACGAGCAGCCGGCGGAGACACTCGAAGAGAGCGTTACCGCGCGGTAAAGCGCAATCGCGGCAAAACCACTGATTTTCCAGCCCTGAAGGCGGCCTCCCCGACACGGACGCCGCCTTTCTCATGCGTTGTGACGAGCTTTGCGCGGGTTAACGCCGGGCCGTTTGCGCGCCGAAACGGCGGTTCCGTCAGCGTTTCCGCGTTAATCGATAAAGTTTGAATCAATTGCAGTAATCTCCAATTTTACGCGAATTCTATTCAAGTATAGATCGAATTCGGTGCGCGTTTTACTTGTATTCGTCTCGACTTGACTTGGTCGACTTAGCGGCAACTCAAAAGCTCCGTGCGAAATGTGGTCCCAACAAGAAACGGGGGCCGCAATGTTTGATTTCAGGGGACAGGGGAAGGGACTGGCGATCGCCGCCATGCTCTTCGGAATCAGCGCGACGGTGCAGGCCGGCGAAGGCCGTCTGCTCTACGCGAGCCTCGGCGACACCACGCGTGCGCCGATCGGCTGGGTCGAGTTCTGTGCGGACAATGCCGCGCAGTGCCAGGGCGGGCCGACGCAGCCGCGCGACATCGTGATGTCGCAGACGGCATGGCGCGACCTCGTCAAGGTCAATCGCTGGGTCAACGAGACCGTCAAGCCTTTGACCGACCAGGAGCACTGGGGCGTGATCGAGAAGTGGTCGCTGCCTTCGGACGGTTACGGCGACTGTGAAGATTATGTGCTGTTGAAGCGCAAGATGCTGATGGATGCCGGCTGGCCGCGTGAGGCCCTGCTCATCACCGTCGTGCGCGACAAGAAGGGCGAAGGGCACGCGGTGCTGACGGTGAAGACCGACAAGGGCGAGTTCGTTCTCGACAATCAGAACGAGAACGTCGTTGCCTGGACGGAGACCGGTTACCGCTTCGTCAAGCGCCAGTCGCAGAGCGATCCCAACGTCTGGGTCTCCCTCGGCGACACCAAGCCGGCGGTCTCCACCGCCAGCGCAAGAGATTAGGAACGAGACAACAGGTTACGCGACCCGGTCACATCCCCACCCCTCCCCGTCCCAGACCGGTTCGCGCGCGGCCAGCCATCCCCCAATGGCTGGCCGCAACTTTTTTGGGGACACGCGATCAGCCCTGCGACGACCAGGGCACGCGCGCGGCAGTGAAGTCCCGCCAGCTGTCCTGCAACGACCGCTGCGCGCCGATCGATGCACGCGCCTGCCAGCCGGCGATCGCGGCCGCTGCAACAGCGCTGTCGCGATCTTCAGAACCGAGCCCGTCGAGCAATGAGGCCGTCACCGCCATGTCGTTGAACGCGCCGAGCTCCTCCTGCAGGCCGGCGAGCCTGCGGGCGAATTTTCGCGCGGACTTGCGATCGGCAAACAGCGGCAGCAGGAACTCGCCGAGATAGCGCAGGCGTTTGGCCGCGAGCCGCACCCGGTGCACCTCGTCGACCGTGAGCGATCGGAAGCGGCGGCCGCGCTTGAGCACCTTGGCGTGCTGCTCCGACAAGACACGCCGGGCGAAATTGACGGCGGGCTCGGCAAGCCGGCCGAGATCTTCGGGCGCGACGTCGTTGCGCCAGCCGCGCGTCTCGATCCAGCCGCCGAGGCTGATCAGGAAGACGGCGCAGCGGCGATCATCGAGCGCGAGGTGCGCCTTGCGATAGGCCTCCGACTGACGCTGCGCTGCGACCCGCTCCAGCGCATCGAAGCCGGCGACCGAAGGACAGGCTCTTGCAATCGTCGGCAAGGTGTCGAGCTGGAACACGT
Source organism: Bradyrhizobium huanghuaihaiense (assembly GCF_007830635.1). Lineage (GTDB taxonomy): Bacteria > Pseudomonadota > Alphaproteobacteria > Rhizobiales > Xanthobacteraceae > Bradyrhizobium > Bradyrhizobium huanghuaihaiense. The sequence goes on from NZ_VLLA01000003.1 coordinate 365,723, forward strand.
CCCAGTCGCGCGCAGCGGACAGGTCCTGCGCCAGCCATCTGGCTTCCGACCGCAGCGAATCGAGATTAGAGAGCGCGCCGGCCGATCGCATCAGGTCGAGCGCCGAGCGTAGCCGGCGCAGCGAGACACGCAGCTGATGCACGCCTTCCGGATTGCGGCCGTCCTCGGCCGCCGGCAGCGATTGCAGCAGATGGAGGAAGCACGAGCGCAGGATCGTCGCGAAGGCCTCGTCGAGCGTGACGGACGGATCGAGGCGAATCTTGCCCGGCCGGCGCGCCGACGGCGCCTTGTTCGCAGTCAACTCGAAGCCACGCGCGGACTTGCTGCGGATCGACGGCTTCACCGCGCCATGCTCCGCAAGCCGCAGCGCGATCTCGTAGATCGTGCTCGCGCTGCCGCTCTTGAGCTCCAGCTCGATCTCGCTCACCGGCAGCGACCGCTCGCCGGCCGTCAGCTCGCCCTGGTCGAAGGCGATCTCGACCGTGCCGGATGGCAGGTCGACAATGCGCGTGTGCCGATGAATGTCGGCCGTGAAGACCGCTTCCAGCGGCTGCGCGCCGAGATGGCTGCGCAGCTTCTCCGGGATGAATGGCAATGCCAAAGCGAGATCGGGCGCCAGCGATGGCACGCTCGCCTCCCACTCGCCGCGGCGCAGCGGATCGTCGGCGGCGTCGGTCTTCACGGTCTGGACGAAGCGCGTGCCGCTCTGGCGAACGCGCAAGCTCAGCCCGGCGCGACGAAGTGTCCGCTCGGGCGTGTCGTAGTAGACGGACTTGAGACGTTTTTTCGTGCCCTTGTTGCGTGCGTTCGCCGCGATGACCGGCGCAGCGCTGAAATGGGCCATACGATCTGCATCGATGAGAAGCTTGAGCTCGATTTCGCCGGCCGGACGCGCCGCAGCGTTCGACGGGGTCGGCCCCGGTGCAGGCGTTGCGTCTTGCGACGGCGTCTGATCAATCACAGCGCCCTCGACAATCGCAGGTTCCGCGCCAGACTCGGCTGCGTCACGCTGCCTGAGGAAGCCGGCAATGACTTGCGTTCGCTTACCATCCTTCGGGACAGGATTCCCGTCCGGCACGCTCATGGTTTTGCGAGCCGACGTCGCGTCTGATTTTAACATTTCCGGTGACATGACAGTTCTATGACAGAGCGCCAGCATATAACCGGTGCGGCTCGCGAGGAATAGTCACGTTACGTCGCGGCGTGTCATGGTCCACATGCACGTGCCGCACGGCAGATATCGACGAGGATTGTCATAATTCGCTGAGCGCGACGAATTAAATTGCCGCGACGCGTAGTTAGTGATCGAATTCGATAGCGAATCGTTCTCGAAAGCGAGATGGACGCGTCAGCGAGATTGACTCATGCTTGCCGAGAAATTCTTTCTGGTTCTGGAGACGCTTAGAAGTCACGCCGCCGATGACGGCCCCGGAATTGTGACAAGCCCTGTTGCGACGAGCCCCGCGCGGCCTGCCGCGGTCCCGGACGTCGCAAAGGGTTCGCTGCGCGAAAGGCCGGTTCCCGACGATCGGGGCTAGAAGCGTTTCAATTCGCCAGATCGCACCACGCGATGCGCGTCAGCGCGGCACGATGTTCCTGTAGATCTTGCCGCCCTTCATGATCACGACGAAATTCTTCGCGGGATCTTCGACGAGGGCGATGTTGTCGAGCGGATTGCCGTCGACGAGCAGGAGATCGGCCAGCGCGCCCTCCTCCACCACGCCGAGCTTGCCGGGATAGGGATTGCGCAAGCCCGACAGGCTCAGCAACTCGCCGTTCGCGGACGTCGCCATGGCCAGCGCTTCGGCCGGCGTGTACCAGCGCGTCAGCGCGGCCAGCATCGAGCCCTGCTTGTCCGCCAATGCCTGCGAGAACAGGACGTCGGTGCCGAACGCGGTCTTGATGCGGTACTTCTTCGCCAGCGCATAGACACGATCGGTGCCGGCAACCACCTGCCGCAGCTTGTCCTGCTCCGCTGGTCCCAACGCAGCCGCGGCGGACGGATCCAGGAACGGCTGCGTGCTGAGCCAGATCCCCTTCTCGGCGATCAGCTTCGCGCTCGCCTCGTCCATGAGATGACCGTGCTCAATGCATCTGACGCCGGCTGCGATCGAGCGCTGGATCGCGACCGGCGTGTAAGCGTGCGTGGCAACGTAAGTTCCCCAATTGTCGGCGGCTTCGACGGCCGCGCGCAGCTCGGGCTCGGTGAAGGTGGAGACGTCGAGCGGGCTGAAGGGCGAGGCGACGCCGCCGCCGGCCGTGAGCTTGACCTGCGAGGCGCCCTGCATCAGCTGCTCGCGTGCCCGCACGCGCACCTCGTCGGGACTGTCGGCGACCATGCTGCCTCCGACCAGTTCCATGCGGCTGAGCATGCCGCCGATCGTTCGCGGCAGATCGGAGAGCTGCCGGAAGTCGCCATGGCCGCTGGTGATGGTGATGATGGCACCGGAGGGATAGATGCGTGGACCGGCGACGAGGTCCTCGTCGATGGCCCGCTTGAGGCCGAAACTGGGCCCGCCCATGTCACGCACCGTAGTGAAGCCGCGCATCAGCGTCGCGGTCGCCTCAGCCGCCGCAAGCAGATTGTTGTAGCCGATATCGCCCGTAAGCGCAGCCATCGGCGTCGGCCGCACCAGCATCGCGTGCCAATGCGCATCGATCAGCCCCGGCATCAGCACGCGTCCGCCGCCGTCGATGACCTGAGCATCAGCCGTGATGTTCGCGGTCGAAATCTTCTCGATCTTCCTGTCCCTGACGAGGACATTGGAGGCGGCCGAGAGCGCACCGTTCTTTCCGTCGAAGATCCGGACGTTGCGGAACAGAACGGCGGAGTCCTGCTGGGCCCGTGCTTGCGACGGAAGACAGATGCTCGTTCCAACCGACATGAGCAGTGCGGCGGCTCTGAAGAGCCCGGCCGGCGTGGTCAAACCCCACATGTCCAACCTCCACGCAAGTTGCCGGACACCAGCCACGCTGGCGTGCCACGCGCCTGCGGATTGATGCCTGCAAACCGCATCAAGTCAATTTGCAACCACGGGGAGATTTTGCAAATCAGCCATACGACACGACGCGTGAGGCGTCGGCATCGAGTTCCATGGACGAATGGTAAGTGTGACTGCCGCACTCGCGTCGAACTCAAATCAAAGTGGAGAAACCGGCGCGGGCGTGCTCGCAACGATAGATTGCCACTGCCTCGATCAGGAGTACGATCCCGCGCGGTCTACGCGACTTGAGACACCGGGCAGGAGGGGGCTCGCGAAGATCTGTAGCATCTGAAAAAAGAAGAGGCGTAACATGGTGGCGCAAACAAGTGATGGCCACGTTCTGCTGGCCAAGAAGCTCGGCGGACTCGTCGCGATCATACTGGGATGCCTGTTGACGGCCGTCGGCGTGACGTTCGAATCCGGCGGCACGACTTTGGTCGGCGTGCTGTTGCTGATCGTTGGAGCCGGACTGCTCGTGCTGAAGATCGTCAGGCGAAACGAACGACCTTCGTAGCCGGCGGCGCGATGCAACTACGCTCCCTGCACGTCTGGGCAGGATCCGGCGGGACCAATTATTCCGCGAGATGAAACGATATTTCCGTTTGTTGACCTCCTCACTTGCTCGCGTGACACCTCGTTCCGGCGGCTGATCGCCGCCCAACGACGTAGAGCAAAAAAGGGAGGACGATGTGTTGAGATCTGCCAGAATTGGCGGCGCCGTGGCTGCTGCGATTGCGTGCCTGACACTGGCCGCGGCAGAAACGGCTTGGGCCGACGCCTGGCCGACCCGTGCAATCAAGATCGTCGTCTCCACGCCGGCAGGCGGTATCACCGATGCGTTCGCCCGCGCCTATGGGGAGCACATTTCGCAGAAACTCGGCCAGCCGGTCATCGTCGAAAACAAAACCGGGGCCAGCGGTGCGCTGGCGGCGCAATCAGTGAAGGATTCCCCGGCGGACGGCTACACGCTGATGTACACGATCTCGTCCACCCTGCTCGGCAACAGGCTGCTGCTGAAATCGCTGGCCTATGATCCGGACAAGGATTTCGCGATCGTCGCGGTGACGCCTTCCGGACACCTGCCGCTGGTGGCCCATACGGCGACCGGTGCAAAGACGCTGGAAGAGCTCGTGACGTATGCGCGTCGCAACAAGGTCACGGCCGGGACGTATGGCATCGGCTCGTTCGCGCACATTGCGGTTGCCGAGCTCAACCGGCAATACGGCCTCGACATTTCCATCGTGCATTACCGCGGCGAGGCGCCGATGTGGCAGGATTTTGCAGCCGGGGTCATCCAGGTGGCGGTCGGCAGCTATCAGGCCGCGCTTCCGGTCCTCGATACCGGCGTCGGCCGCGCAATTGCGGTGCCGACACCGGTGCGCATGAAGAAGCTGCCCGAGACCAGGACGTTCATCGAGCAAGGGGTCAACGGGAATGTCTTTCAGCTCACCAGCTTTACGACCTTGGTGGCGCCCGCTGCCACGCCAACAGACCGGATCGAACTGCTGGCCAGGCTGATGGTCGAAGGCGGCAAGAAGGAGCGTGTGCAGAAGCTGCTCGACGCTTTCGGGGTCGACTCACCGGCGATGGACCGCCCATCCTCGATTGCGCTCTACGAAAAGGAAGGGCCGGTCTGGCTCGAGTCGATCAAGAATCTCGGGTTGGAGCCGCAATAGGATCCGGGCCCAGCTCCTGCGTGCCGGACGCCTCGTTGCGCTTACGCGCCCAGCACGTCGGCGAGCCGCAGTTCGTCGGCGGCGGGATCCTTCAGGAACAGCTCGGCTTCAATCTCGTTCAGATGCGACAGCATCTGCGCGCGGGCAGCCTGCTTGTCGCGCTTGCGGATCGCGCTGACGATGCCGGCGTGGTGGTCGGTGCCGCAGGCCGGCGTGTCGTGGCGGCGGTAAAGCAGGATGATGAGCGAGGAGCGCGCGATCAGCTCCTTGAGGAAACCGAGATAGATGCTGTGGCCGCTCATCTCGGCGACGAGACGATGAAACTCGCCGGAGAGCCGGACCGAGGCGCGTGCGTCGCCGCGCAATTCCGCTTCGCGCTCCTCGGCAAGATGTCCCTGGAGGCGATCGAGCCAGGCCGGTGACACCGCGTCGATCGCATGGTCCACAATGGTAGGCTCGATCAGGCGGCGCGCCTCGAACACTTCGCGGGCATCGGCGGGCGTCGGGCGCGCGACGAAGGCGCCACGGTTCTTCTCGATATTGACGATGCCCTCATGCGCGAGCTGCTGCAGCGCGGTACGCACCAGTGTGCGGCTCGCACCATAGATCTCGCCGATCTCGTCTTCGCCGAGCTTGGTGCCCGGCAGCAGGCGATGCTCCAGGATCGCGGCGGTCACACCCTCCCTGATACGGCTGACGCGATCGCTCGCGTCTGGCGCATCGGGTTTTTGGCGGGTCTTGGCGGCCATGGATGTGAGGCTCAATCGGCGAACGTTCGGCCTCGAATGTTAGTCGACGAGCTGTATCCAATCACAGGCGAAACTTTATACAATCTTCGCCCATTTTGTGTGCAGGTGATTGCACGAGCGGCGGGCGGCCGAATTGCCCCGGATTCGATCTAACGATCTGACTCCGCTGCACAGTTTGGGGATTTTGCCGACCGACGGCTGTTGGCACGGACCTTGCGGAGAGACGCGGAAGCACCGCCCTCCTCTCGGACACGCCATGGCCACTCCCGCCGCTCTCGAACTGGTCGCCGTCACCAAGCGCTATGACACCACGCTGGCGGTCGATGACGTCAACCTGAAGATCCCGGCCGGGACCTATTGCTGCCTGCTCGGCCCCTCCGGCTGCGGCAAGACGTCGACCCTGCGCATGATCGCCGGGCACGAGGCGGCCAGCGCGGGCGACATCATCCTGGGCGCGCAGAACGTCACCGACCTCGAGCCCGCCAAGCGCGGCACGGCGATGATGTTCCAGTCCTACGCCCTGTTTCCGCACCTCTCCGTGATCGACAACGTCGCCTTCGCCCTGAAGATGCGCGGTGTCGACAAGCCGACCCGCCACAAGCGCGCCGGCGAACTCCTGGAGCTTGTCGCCATGAGCCCCTATGCGGGCCGGCTCCCGGCGCAGCTCTCCGGCGGCCAGCAGCAGCGCGTGGCGCTCGCCCGCGCGCTGATCACCGAGCCGCAGATCCTGCTGCTCGACGAGCCGCTCTCGGCGCTCGATCCGTTCCTGCGGGTGAAGATGCGCGGCGAATTGAAGCGACTGCAGCGCGAGCTCGGCATCAGCTTCATCCAGGTCACCCACGGCCAGGAAGAGGCGATGGCGCTCGCCGACCACATCGTGGTGATGAACCACGGCAAGATCGAGCAGCAGGGCGCCGCCCGCGACATCTTCCATCATCCCCGCACCGAATTCGTGGCGCGCTTCATCGGCGGCCATAACGTCCTCAGCGACGCCGGCAACCTCATCGCCGTGCGCGCCGATCAGCTCGGCATCGTGCCGTTCGCCGACGGCGCATTCGGCGCGCCGGCGCTGCTGACCCAGACCGAGTACCAGGGCTCCTACATCGCCGTCTCGCTCACGCTCGACGACGGCACCGCCCTGTTCTCCCACGTTCCGGAAGCCACCTTCGACGTTCACCCGTTCCGTCCGGGCGATCGCGTGCTGGCAACCTGGGATCCCGCCAAGGCGCAGCGCCTGCAATAGCGCCGATCGATCACTGGAATGCGCAACAGAGGAGTGACTGATATGACCGAGACCACCAGGACAAAGGGCGTCAGCCGCCGCACGCTGCTCAAGGGCACCGCGGGTCTCGCCGGCCTTGCCGCCGGCTCCGGCGCCATCACCGGCTTTCCCTATGTGAAGTCGGCCGACGCGAAGGTGCTGCGCTATCTCGGCACCGCCGTGAACGAGGGCGACGACATCTCCAAGCAGTGCCTGAAGGATACCGGCATCAAGATCGAATACATCACCGCGACCACCGACGACGTCACCAAGCGCGTGATGACCCAGCCGAACTCCTTCGACGTGCTGGATACTGAATATTTCTCGCTGAAGAAGCTGGTGCCGTCGGGCAACATCCTTGCCCTCGACGCCAAGAAGATCAAGGAATTCGACAACATCACGCCGGTCTTCACCAAGGGCGAGACGCCCGGCGGCAAGAAGATCGGCGGCCAGGGCACCGCACCCTGGAAGGTGCTCTATCTCGAAGGCAAGGACTCCAAGAAGTTCGCGACGTCGGCGACCGAGTTCGTCACGCTGATCCCGACCGTCTACAACGCCGACACGCTCGGCATCCGCCCCGACCTGATCAAGCGCCCGATCAGCACCTGGGCCGAGCTGCTCAACCCCGAGTTCAAGGGCAAGGCCTCGATCCTCAACATCCCGTCGATCGGCATCATGGATGCCGCGATGGTCGTGGAAGCCACCGGCAAGTACAAATATGCCGACAAGGGCAACATGACCAAGGAAGAGATCGATCTCACCATGAAGGTGATGACCGAGGCAAAGAAGGCCGGCCAGTTCCGCGCCTTCTGGAAGGATTTTAACGAGAGCGTCAACCTGATGGCATCAGGCGAGACGGTGATCCAGTCGATGTGGTCGCCGGCGGTCACGAAGGTGCGCTCGATGGGCATCCCCTGCACCTTCCAGCCGCTCAAGGAAGGCTATCGCTCCTGGGCGTCGGGCTTCTGCGTCTCCAAGGGCGTGTCGGGTGCCAAGCTCGAATGGGCTTATGAGTTCGTGAACTGGTTCCTGTCCGGCTATGCCGGCGCCTATCTCAACCGCCAGGGCTACTACTCCGCCGTGCTCTCCACCGCGAAGGCGCACATGGAGCCCTACGAGTGGGCGTACTGGATGGAAGGCAAGCCGGCCGAGAAGGACATCAAGGCGCCCGACGGCTCGCTGCTGGAGAAGGCAGGCGCGGTGCGTGACGGCGGCTCCTACGAGGACCGCATGGGCGGCGTCGCCTGCTGGAACGCCGTGATGGACGAGAACGACTACATGGTCCGCAAGTGGAACGAGTTCATCGCGGCCTAAATTGATGGACACGTCAGAGGACATCCTGCATCAGGCATCCCCGGACCTCGTCCGGGGATCGGAGACGAAGCGCGCCGCGAAAGCGGCACGCCTGTCGCCGTCCTTCATCTCCTGGCTCCAGGCCGGGCCGATGATGCTGGTGTTCCTCGCCTTCTTCCTGATTCCGCTGGTCTTCGTCGTCATCGTCTCCTTCTGGGACTACAACGAATACCAGTTGCTGCCGGCCTTCTCGGGCCGCGGCTACACCGACACGTTCGAAGGCTGCATCGCGCAGCTTCCCGAGCTCTGCACGATCGGCAAGACCTATCTGATGACGCTGAAGCTCTGCTTCATGGTCTGGGCGATCACGCTCTTCGTCGGCTTCTGGGTCGCCTACTTCCTCGCCTTCCACGTCAAGTCCAAGACCTGGCAGATGGGACTGTCGCTGCTCTGCACGATCCCGTTCTGGACCTCCAACGTGATCCGCATGATCGCCTGGATCCCGCTGCTCGGCCGCAACGGCCTCGTCAATTCCGGCCTGGTCAAGACCGGCTTGATCAACCATCCGCTGGAATGGCTGCTGTTCTCGGAATTCTCCGTGGTGCTGGCGCTGGTGCACCTCTTCACTTTCTTCATGGTGGTGCCGATCTTCAACTCGATGGTGCGCATCGACAAGTCGCTGATCGAGGCCGCCTATGACGCCGGCGCCACGGGCTTCCAGACCCTCGTCAACGTCATCATTCCGCTCGCCAAGCCCGGCATCGTGATCGGCTCGATCTTCGTCATCACCATCGTGATGGGTGACTTCATCACCATCGGCGTGATGGGCGGCCAGCAGATTGCGGCTGCCGGCAAGATCATCGAGACGCGGGTCAACGCGCTGCAGTTCCCCGCCGCCGCGGCCAATGCCGTGATCCTGCTCGCGATCACCTTCCTGATCATCACCATGATGTCGCGCATCGTCGACATCAAGAAGGAGCTCTGAGCATGAAGGAAGGACGCCCGCGCTCTTTCTACGTGCTCGCGGTCTTCTTCGCGGCCTATGTGCTGTTTCTCTACGGGCCGATGATCGCGATCTACGTGCTGTCGTTCCAGGGACCGCAGGGCGGCCTCACCTTCCCGATGAACGGCGTGTCGACCTTCTGGATCGCAAAACTGTTCCAGGGCACCGGCATCGTCGATCTCGGCGCGGCTTTCCGCCGCTCGCTGCTGCTCGGCGTCATCGTGATGATCGTCACCGTCGTGCTGTCGGTCGCCGCCGGCATGGCCTTCCGCAGAAAATTCAAGGCGCAGAGCATCCTGTTCTACTCGGCGATCGCGAGCCTCATCGTTCCCTCGATCATCACCTCGCTCGGCATCTCGCTTGAATTCCGCATCATCGACGACCTGATCAAGGCGCATTGGAACGAGAATTTCGAGACCTCGATGGGCCTGCTCACATCAGGGCTCGGCGCGCACCTGACCTGGACGCTGCCGTTCGGGCTCTTGATCATGTTCGCGATCTTCAACCGCTTCGACCCGCGCCTGGAAGAAGCCGCGCGCGATCTCGGGGCGACGCCGTGGCAGACCTTCCGTCATGTCGTGCTACCGATCATCCTGCCCTCGGTGATCGGTATCGGCCTGTTCGGCTTCACGCTGTCCTGGGACGAACTCGCGCGCTCCAGCCAGGCGATCGGGGCGGTAAACACGTTGCCGCTCGATCTCCAGGGCCTCACCACCACCGTGACCAACCCCGACATCTATGCGCTCGGCACCGTGATCTCGGCGGTCTCGTTCACAGTGATCACGCTTGCGCTCGGCACCATCCACGTGCTCAACAAGCGGCAGGCGGCCAAGGGCTCGGACGCCGGCAAAGGGCTCGTCTGATCTGATGCGGCTTCACGTCGTCAATCCCAACACAACGGCGTCCATGACGGCGAAGATCGCCGCCGCGGCGCGCAGCGTCGCCCTGCCCGGCACCGTCATCGATGCGCGCCAGCCCGCGATGGGCCCGGTCTCGATCGAGGGCTTTTACGACGAGGCTTTTGCCGTTCCCGGCATGCTCGGCTGCATCCGCGACGCGGACCGCGACGGTGCAGACGCCCACATCATCGCCTGCTTCGACGACACCGGCCTCGATGCCGCGCGCGCCGCCGCCAAAGCGCCGGTGATCGGCATCGGTGAGGCCGGCTTCCACATGGCGAGCCTGATCGCCGCGCGCTTCGCCGTGGTGACGACGCTCGGCGTTTCCATCGTGCCGATCGAGCATAATCTGAAGAAGTACGGCCTCGCCGAGCGGTGCGCCCGCGTCCGTGCCGCCGAGGTCCCGGTGCTGGCGCTCGAGGAGCGCAACACCGACGCGCTCGGCAAGATCTCGGCGGAGATCACCGCTGCCATCCGTGACGATCGTGCCGAGGCCATCGTGCTCGGCTGCGCCGGCATGGCCGATCTCGCCACTGAACTTGCCGCAACCCACGGCCTGCCCGTGGTCGACGGCGTCGCCGCCGCGGTGACGCTGGCGGAGTCGCTGGTGCGGCTGGGGCTGACAACGTCGCGGCTGGGGCCCTACGCACCGCCGCGTCCGAAGACCTATTCCGGGCCGTTCTCACCGTTCCAGCCCGAAGCCTAGTCACCTCGCTGCCGGGCGGCGTTCCCTTGACGCAACTGCTGACGTCCGATGCATCCCAGGGCGACGCAGAGGATACGGGATGCCGCGAGGACGCCAAGGCCCCTCACATCAGCATCGGGCACCAGTTCCACGAGGTCAAAGCCCACGATCCGCGCGCGCCCGGCCACGCCATGCAGCAGCTCGACGATGTCGAGATAGCCGAGGCCGCCGGGCTGGGGAACGAGCACCGCGGGGATCACGCCGGGATCGAGGCCGTCGCAGTCGAGCGTGACGATACAGCGGCTGCCCGGCACGATCTGCTCGACGATCGGCTGCACGCCATGCCGCCGCACCGATGCGGCGTCGAACAAGTGCACACCCCATGCGCGCGCGTCAGCAAGATCACCGGCGCGCGAGCCGCCGACACCGCGTTGCCCGACCTGGATGATCCGCTCGACCCACGGCATTTCGCTGGCGCGGCGCATCGTGCTCGAGAATGTGTGCTTGAGACCACCACGCTCGTCACGCCAGTCGAGATGTGCGTCGATCTGCAGGATGGTGACGGGACCGCAGGGCTCGAAAGCGGCGAAGAAGGGAATCGGGACGGAATCATCACCGCCCAGCAGCACGGGCACGGCCCCGGCCTTCACAATGGACACCGTCGTGGCGGCAATCAACGCGCGGTTCTCCAGCGGCGCTGCCGGGCTCGTTGCGAGATCACCAAGATCGACCACACGCAGTTCGGGCGAGAGCAGAGGTCCATCCTGATCGAAATCCCAGCGCAACGGATCTGACGCGATCGACCGTGTGCCGTCGCGAAGGGCGGAAGGCGCACGAGCCGCATGGCTGGCCTGGCCGGGCAAGTGCGGCGTCGCCTCGGCTGCGCCGAAGATCGCGATATCGGCGCCGGACAATGCCTGTTGTCCGGCTGCGGGGACATCGAGGAAGGTGGCGGGGATGCGACCTTGCAGGTGTTTGTCCATCGATATGAACCGGTCCGCCCCGTCCTGTCCACATGCCGCGGCAAGCGCAGCGGCATGTGGCTCTGGCTGGAACAGCGTGGACGATGCTGGTCGTCCTACTCTGTTTGCTCGACCGCAGCCGGCATCTTCGCGACCGACATCAGGGAGCGGGCGACCTGGTTGAGCAACTGATCCGCATTTTCCTCCTCCGCGAGCGACTTCGACAGCAGCGCGACGACGGCGCTGTGGCGGAGCTGCTGGGCGAGGTTGCGTGCGGTGGTGTAGCCGGCGATCTCGTAATGCTCAACCCGCTGCGCCGCTCCGATCAAGGCGAGGTCCGCGGCCGCGTCCTCCTTGTCCTCGCCTTCGCCGATGATCTCCTGCCCCTCCTCGACGAGACCCATCATGCCCTTGCATGGCTTGGCCCGCGCGGACTTGCCGAGCAGCTCGAAACATTCGTTGATGCGTTCGACCTGGGTTTCGGTCTCGCCGAGATGTTGCTCAAACAGCTCGCGCAATTGATCGAAGCGGGCCGCTTGCGCCATTTTCGGCAGCGCCTTGGTCAGCTGCTTCTCGGCATGCAGAAGATCGCGAAGCTCCTCGATCAGGAGATCGCCGAGGCCGGCTTCGTCCATCGGCGGTGAGCTTTCGGTCACGATCGCGGTTGCCGGACCTGGTTCACCGGCCTGGATGGCCGGCGATTCCGTGAAGACCCAATCGCCGCCTTCGTTCCACGGACCACGGGTGTCGATTTCGCCGTGATCGCCGGTGCCGGTGGAATCATTGAAGAACTGATCGACGAGCCCCGGCGTCGGCGCCACGCGACCGATGCTGAAGGCCGGCTTGGCCATGCTCTCGAGCGCCAGCGTAAACGCCTTCATGTGGGTGATTTCGCGCGTCATCAGGAACTGCAACGCGTCCTTGGTGCCGGCGTCGTCGCAGAAATTGATCAGCCGCTCGTAGACGATCTTTGCACGCGCTTCTGCCGCAATGTTGCTGCGCAGATCGACGTCGAGCTCGCCGGTGATCTTCAGATAGTCGGCGGTCCAGGCGTTGCCTTGCGAATTGAACAGATTGACGCCGCCGCCCCCGGCGATAGCGATCAGCGGATCGGCCTCGGCCGCCTGACGATCGAACTTTGCCGGCTTCAAGTGCATGCGCGCCAAGGTGCCGACGACTTCAAGATGGCTCAGCTCCTCCGTGCCGATGTCCATCAAGAGGTCCTTGCGATCCGGATCCTCGCAATTGAGGCCCTGGATCGAATACTGCATCGCGGCTGCCAGTTCGCCATTGGCGCCGCCGAACTGTTCAAGCAGCATATTGCCGAAGCGAGGATCCGGCTCGTCGACGCGAACGGTGAACATCAGTTTCTTGACGTGATGATACATGGAGGGAGGCCCTGGGGTTGGAAGTACATCCCTCCCCGAACGGACCGGCGTTTCAGTTGTTCCTACGGCGATGAAGACCTGCCGCCGCCAACGCCGATCGAGTGAGCACGCGATTGACCAAACAGAGTGGAGCACGGTGTCGGCGACGCCCCGCCCGCAGTCCCGATCAGCGCCTCGCCCGCCCCGGATCGGAGGGACGTTTTCGGCGCTCCTGACCCCGCCCCCGGAAGCGCCAAGGGCCCTGTCTAGACCTTTTTTGGCCCTTAGCCTCTTTTTGGTCCCAATTGTTGCCGAACAGTAACACTTTCGGGACATCCCGGTCGCCGTTTCAGGCTGCCGGTCTTCGCCACTCACCAAGTTTCAATTTGGGTTTTGTCAGCGATGATCGATCTCGTGGAGGACACACGGTCCACCCCCCTGTTTCGCCTTGGCGCCCAGCCCATCGCGCTGACCGCCGTCGCCCTTTTCTTGCTGATCGCCGGCGTGACTTCGATCGCGATCTGGCGTGCCTATACCGGCTCAGCGCCGGAGACCGACCGGGTGGTGGCATCGCGGCAGCTGCAGGCCCGCACCGCCCAGGCCTCCGAGCAGCTGGTCGAGAAAACCAAGGGATTGGAGGCGACCCAGCAGGAATCGATCGACCAGCTCCAGGTCGTGCAGGACCAGCTCCAGACCGTGAAGCGGCTGCTCGCGGCCCAGCAGGCCGATACCAAGCGCCTGTCGGAGCAGGTGGCGAGCCTGAACGAATCCATCGACGGCTTGCGCCAGTCCTTCGCCAGCGCCCGCGCCACCGAGGCCGAGACGCCCTCGGTTACCCGCAGGAAACCGGCTCGTTACCGCCATGCCAGCGCGCGCAAGCGCTCGCGCGGCTGAACTGGCCCTTCACCCGCGGCTTTAATTTCTCCACTTGTGAACTGGATCACATTCGCCCGTATGATTCCGCGCGATGCTGGCCGTCACCGGATGGCGTGAGCCGATTTCAATATCCGGGGCTGGCAAGGTCGTTGACGGTATACTGCGTCAACGGCCTTGTTTTTTAGTGGGCCGGCAGATCTTCCACCCTCATTCGCAGACGTCGACGCGACGGTATCGCCACCCCGAAGGCGTCATCACGCGCTTGCGTACGACGTAGCAGCCGCCGTAACCGCCATCGTCATAGCCGGTACCATAATAATAGGGATTGCCGTAATATGGGGAGCCATAGCCGTAATAGGCGCCGTAATAGCCGGCGCCTGCGAGGCCTGCGCCGATCGCCACACCGGGCCAGAAGCCGCCACCGTGCCAATGGCCGTGACCGCCATGGCCCCAGCCGCCACCACCATGAAAGCCGCCGCCATGTCCAAAACCGCCCCCTGCCTGGGCCGCCTGCGGCATCGACAGTCCGACCGCCGCGACCGCCAGCGCCGCCATCATCGTCTTCCGTAACATCACTCGATCCTCCGCGTGGACACGCTCCACGCTTCAAGCGGGGATCAAGCTAGCGTCGTCGGGGCAATCCGGACAGCCACACTGTCTCACTTCCGCGCGAGCATCAGCAGCCGCGACAGATGCTCTTCATCTTCTTGTCGAGCTGCCGGTTCTCGGCATTGACGGTGGCGTCGGCGGCTCCGCCGGTGCCGGAGCCGGTGGTCACTCCGGAGCCCGGGCCCGACGATTGCGCCGTCCCCAGGCTGTTGGTGCCGGGCGGCGGTGCCGGCGCGTTGGCAACACCTCCGGCCGGTCCCGAGGAAGTGCCGGTCGATCCGGAAGAGCCGCCGGTCGCTTGCGCGAAGGAGACGGCCGGCATCGCCGCTAAGGCGAAGATCAAGACCAACGTCTTCATTGAAGCGTTTGCGCGCGGTGGGGCCATTGGGGTGCTCCTTTATCCGTCAACGGTCCCGACCAGGACCCGTTCCGGAACCAATGCCGTCACATCGGCTTGAAAGCGAGGAGGCCCATCACGATGACCGATCGCGATCCCTTTGCAGAGGGCGAGCGCGCCGCGCGCGAAAATATCCCGGCGGAAGCCAATCCATATACGGACGGCAGCGACGAGCATGCGCTCTGGGCCGCCGGCCACGAGAAGGTTGCAGGCGCGATCGAAGCGCGTGAATCCGAGGGAGGCTGAGCTCAGCCGATCCGCTTCAGGCCCTTCTTGAAGCGCGGGCCGTTGGCGACGTAGAACTTCGCCGCGCTTCCCATTCTCTGCACCTGCGCGTCGTCGAGCGTGCGGATCACGCGCGCGGGCGAGCCGATGATCAGCGAGCGTTCGGCAAACTCCTTGCCCTCGGTGATGACGGAACCGGCGCCGACGATGCTGTTGCGGCCGATCTTCGCGCCGTTCATCACGATCGAGCCCATGCCGATCAGCGCGCCCTCCTCGATGGTGCAGCCGTGCAGGATGACGTTGTGACCGACGGTGCAGTTCCTGCCGATGACCAGCGGAAAGCCGAGATCGGTGTGGCAGGTCGAGCCGTCCTGCACGTTGGCGCCCTCGCCGATCTCGATCCACTCGTTGTCGCCGCGCAGCACCGCGCCGAACCAGACGCTCGCCCCCGGCTTCAGGCGCACGCGGCCGATCACGGTCGCGGTCTCCGCGATGAAGTAATTGCCGTCGGCGGGAAGTTCGGGCGCCTGCCCATCGAGCTCGTAGATCGCCATCAAGGTCTCCTGTCAGGTTGACCCAGCCATAGCGAAACGGCGGCCCCGACGCAAAGGGCCGCGCGGCCTGCGAGCCCGGTCTCAGGTCAGGACGCCAGCGGCGCGCAGCGTCATCAGGAAGAAGGTGCCGCTCATCATGCTCCAGAAGCCGGCGATGACGGTCGCCATCATCACGAATTCGACGCGGCGGCTTTCCACCTGCATGCCGCGCAGCGTGTTGCGCATGATGATGAAGGGCGCGGCGAACACCAGGAACGGCACCGCCGCGAAGGTCTTCGGCGCCACGCCGTCCTGCAACAGGCCGAAGCCCGCGGGCCGCTGCGCGACCGCCTGGTACCCGTTCACGAGGGCGCCGGCGAGCGCGAAACCGATGCAGATCGAGAAGAAGGAATTGAGAGCTTCAGGTGTCATCGGAAACTGTCCGCACTTACGCAACGCCGGAGCCTTCCTGTGACAAATCGTGCTGGTTAACGCTACATTATCCTTAAGAGAAGGTTAACGGCGCCCGCCAATCAGCGCAGGGCCCTCCTCCCTTCCCCGCGGCCGGCAAGGCCTAAGCGAATTCGCCGCCGCATGGCATATTCGCCGCTGATTCGTCGGCCATCGGCCGACTTCGGGTCTTTTACGCGCGCGCATCATGACGGTGTTTTCGGCAGTTCCCCTCAGGTCCTCCAGGACGCGCACTTGGGCGCACGTCGTCCCGATCGTGCTCGGCGGCGCTGCCGCGCTGGGGGCGGTCGCGCTGGTCGCCTATCTGCTGTGGCCGACCTGGGGGAGCGGCGGCGCCAGCGCCCCGGACAAGCTGCCGGTCAGCGTCGGCGGCACATTGTTCAACCTGCCAGTGGCTGCGATCCGGATGAAGATCCAGCGGCACTCCGGGCCGCAGGAGCGCATCGATCTCGACTTCCTCTATCCCTCGCTGGAGTCGCCCGGCGCGCCCAAGCACGTCACCGCCGACACGGTCGAGACGGCGGTGCAATCGATCGACCGCATCTTCCTGTCGATCGCGGCCCATCACGATGCGCTCTCGCCCGAGCAGCGAACGGCCACGATCTATCCGCGCTATCTCGACCAGGCCGCGATCCAGCCCGAGGACGGACTGACGATGCGGATGTTCCGGTCCGACACGCCTTACGGCAGCGAGGATCTCTACTCCGCCGCAAGCCCCGCGCTGACTGCGCGCTGCACGCGCGATGCGGCGACCCCCGGCATGTGCCTCTCCGAACGCCGCGTCGGCGGCGCCGACCTCACCTTCCGCTTTCCGCGCAGCTGGCTGTCGCAGTGGCGCGAGGTGGCCGAGGCGATGGAGAAGCTGACGGCGCAATTGCGCGGGCCGAGGGGCTGAGCGCGGCCCCACTGCGAGATCTGCTTGCGGGGATGGGCTGGAGCTCCCCGACAAAAAACATCGAAAACAACCCCATGCACAGTAGCCAGGCCTCGGGCACGACTTCGTATTTTTCGAATCCAAGTTGATCCGTCGGGCAAAACAGGGCTATGATGTCATCATGGGGCGATCGGGTCGGATCAATCAACCTACGACGTCGTTGTGCGGACCGAAGGGGGAGCGGGGGTTCGTCAGCGGGCCCTGAACCTCATGCTTGGGAATGACGACAAATAGGGCGAATTGTCCCGGGGTTTCCGATGTCGACGTTGAGGGTGTTGCTGCTGGCTCTGGCTGTCGCCTTGTCCGCGCTGGCGGCGCTGGTCTTCTGGTTGGCGACGACACCCGCCGTGGCCGACGATGTCTACACATGCGGAAAGGCATCTGGCGACGAGGCCATCGCCGCGTGCACACGGGCGATCGATTCCGGTCAATATGGCGGTCATCGGCTTGCCGCCCTCCTCAACAATCGTTGCTCCGAGTGGAACGGAAAGCACGAAAGCGACAAGGCCATTGCGGATTGCAACCAAGCGATCGGGCTCGATCCGAACTACGCATTGGCGTTCTTCAACCACGGCAACGCCTATTTCAATAAGGGCCAATACGACCGCGCCATCGAGGATTATGACCAATCGATCCGGCTTAATCCGAACTACGCACATGCGTTCAACAACCGCGGCAATACCTATAGCAACAAAGGCCAGCGAGACCACGCCATCGAGGATTACAACCAGGCGATCCGGCTCAATCCGAAACAGGCAGACGCGTTCTACAACCGCGGCACCGTCTATGACGCCGAAGGCGAACACGACCGCGCCATCGAGGACTTCAACCAGGCAATCCGGCTCAACCCGAACCGCGCGGATATGTTCTACAACCGCGGCATCGCCTACAAGCAGAAAGGCCAATACGACCACGCCATCGAGGATTACAGCCAGGCGATCCGCCTCAATCCGAACTACGCAAGCGCGTTCAACAACCGCGGCAACACCTATAACGCCAAATGCGAATTCGACCGCGCCATCGAAGATTTCAACCAGGCGATCCGACTTGATCCGGGCCACTTCGATGCATTCAACAACCGCGGCGGCGCCCATAACGCCAAAGGCGAATACGATCGCGCCATCGAGGATTTGAACCAGGCGATCCGGCTCAATCCAAACTACGCGATCGCATTCTATAACCGCGGCATATCATGGGAACGGAAGAACGATCCGCAACGCGCGTTGGCAGATCTCAAACGGTTCTCCGAATTGGCCCCGTCCGATCCGGATGGCCAAAAGGCAATTGAGCGCGTCACGAAGACGGTGAGCGGTCTGTGACCTTGCCTTTGGCGCGCCGTCTCGCTTGCACGACATGGACCGGCTGACAGGCTCGTCGCCGACACATCAAGCGCGGTGACCGACGTGACAGATGCGGCGGTAACTCTTCCACCTGGCGCCCAACTGTTGGGGCGCGAATGGCTTGGCTTTGACGAGAGCGGTCATGTGCTGATCCGCTTCCAGGCCCAGCCCGCGTTCACCAACAGGCATGGCACGATCCAGGGCGGATTCCTTGCGGCAATGCTGGACTCCGCCACCGGAATTTGCGCGCTCGCGGCGCTCCCGCCCGATCAGACCGCGGTGACCAAGAGCCTCGATACACGCTTCCTCAAACCAGCCGGTGTCGGGCCGATCACGGCGCGCGCACACGTCGTCGAACGGACGGATCGCGACATGGTCGTGCAAGCCGACCTCGTCGAGGCCGCCGGGGTGACGGTCGCCGACGCCACTGCGAAGCTACGCATAGGTCTCGAAGCCGCAGGGGCAACCAATGGCAAAGGCATAGCGACCGCGCTGCCGGACGAAAGGCTCCTCCGAAGGCCGGGGGCAAAAACGTCACTGCCGTGAAGCAGGAGGCTGCTGACAGCATGCTGTCAGCAGTGGGGCGATACTGCTCGACGGAAGCGCTGAAACATTCAGAAGGAACTGGGTTTATGAAATTCGCCTCAATACGTCTGATCGCCCGCGACATCAAAGCCGTGGTGGGATTCTACGAAGAGGTAACAGGCAAGAGGGCCGATTGGCTCGCGCCGGTCTTCGCTGAGATCGTGACGCCAACAGCCGCAGTTGCCGTCGGAAGCGCGGAGACTGTCGCTCTCTTCAAGGAAGGAAGCGCCGAACCCGCCGCCAACCGTACGGCAATCATCGAATTTCAAGTGACGGACGTTGATGCCGAGTTTGCGCGATTGAAGGGCCAAGTCGAAGTCGTTCACGAACCGAAGAATTTGCCGTGGGGCAATCGCGCAGTTCAATTCCGCGACCCCGAGGGCACGCTGGTCAGCTTGTATACTCCCGTTACCGACGCTGCCAAACAGCGGTTTGGATCTCGATGAGCGACAAGTCGAGATGATTTTGCTGCGTATCGATCGATCACGTCATGGGCGCCCGTCGATTGCAGTCCCCGAGACTAGCCGCACTTCTCCGCGTTCGATCAAATGGGCGCACGCATGCAACATCTGTTCGGGGGCATCCTCGTCGATCAGCCGGGACCATGACCAGGGCCGGTCTACGCCAAAGAGCTGACGCCAAGATGAGGATTTAGGTTCGACGCTAAGGGCCATTTCCGGACATGGCGCAATCCTCGGTCGCCGACTCATGGATTCAACCAATTGGCCGCCAGCATTTTGGTCTTGTTAGGCAACGATGCTTATTGCCAAAATCGAGCGTCTACAGTTGTTCTCATCATGCCATGCGCTTCTTGGTGGCGAAAATCCGTACTGACGCACCACCTTGGCAAGATAGTCGAAGGCCGATGTCGGCGAATCGCTGCAAGCCAGACGTGCTATCCCGGAAACATTGGGATAACGTTTCTTCGCCGTGGGTCTGAAATTCGGCCGGCCGTCAACCCGATGTCAGTGGGGCCAATGCAGCAGATTGCGGAGTGGCTCGAGAAGCTTGGCTTGGGGCAATACGCGCAGCGCTTTGCCGAGAACGACATTGATCCGAGCGTTCTGCGCGATCTGACCGACCACGATCTCGAGAAAATCGGCGTCTCGCTCGGCCATCGCAGGAAGATATTACGCGCGATTGCGGAGCTCGATGAGGCCGAACCGAGAGCTGGGCCTGCTCCTCGGACCGAGGCCGAGAAACGTCAGCTCACGGTGATGTTCGCCGATCTCGTTGGTTCGACAGCGCTTTCGACAAGGCTTGACCCTGAGGACTTGCGTGAAATCATTGGCGCGTACCACCGCTGCTGTGCCGAGCAAATCGAGAAATCTGGCGGGTTCGTTGCCAGATACATGGGCGACGGCGTGCTCGCTTATTTCGGCTATCCGCGGGCGGATGAAGACGATGCAGAGCGCGCGGTATACGCCGGGCTAACATTAGTCGCGGCAGTGGCCGGACTTGCTGCCGGTCCAGAGACAAGATTGCGAGCGCGAGTTGGCATTGCCACCGGTTTGGTGGTTGTCGGTGATCTCCTCGAGGAGGGCGCGTCGCGGCAGCATGAGGTGGTCGGTAAGGCCGCCAATCTGGCCTCGCGACTTCAGGCCCTGGCCGAGCCGGACACGGTGGTCATCGACGGCAGCACCCGCCGCCTCATAGGAGGGTTCTTCGAGTATCTCGCTCTCGGGAGCGTTTCCATCAAAGGCTTCAGCGATCCGGTGCCGATCTGGCAAGTCATCGGTGCGAGCGCGGTCGATAGCCGCTTCGAGGCCTTGCGCGTAGGCAGAACGCCACTGCTCGGCCGAGCTGAGGAGATCGGGCTGCTGATGCGCCTCTGGCAGGAGATAAAACGCGGCAATGGCTCGGTCGTGCTGATCTCGGGTGAGCCGGGCATAGGCAAATCGCGCCTCGCCGAGACGGCGCTGGAGCGGCTGAGCGATGATCCACACATCCGCTTGCGCCGCTTCTGCTCCCCGCACCACCAGGACACCGCGCTTTTCCCGACCATCTCACAGCTCGAGCGGGCAGCGGGATTCCGGCGTGACGATACGGACCAGCAACGGTTGGACAAGCTTGAGGCGTTGCTTGCGGAGGCAAACGCTGACCTTAGCGAGGCCGTCCCTCTGATCGCGGACCTGCTGTCCGTGCCGATCGGGAATCGCTATCTACCGCTCAACCTCACCCCGCAGAAGCGCAAGGAGAAGACGCTGCGGGCCCTCCTAGCCCAACTCGAGGGACTGGCAGCACGCCGGCCTGTGCTAATGGTGTTCGAGGATGTGCATTGGATCGACCCCACCTCGCTTGACCTGTTGGACCTCATCGTCGATAGGGTCTCCACTCTTCGGGTTTTGCTGATCATCACGTTCCGGCCAGAGTTCGTGCCGGCCTGGATTGGGCGCTCGCACGTGACATCGATCAGCCTCAGTCGTCTGCCGCGTCGACAACGCGCCGAAATGATCATGCGGGTGACCGGCGGCAAGGCGTTGCCTCAGGAGATCGCCGAACGGATCATCGATCGAACCGATGGCGTACCGCTGTTCATCGAGGAATTGACCAAGGCGGTAATCGAGAGCGGTATGCTGACCGACGCTGGCGACCGCTTTGATGCGAGTGGGCCCGTGCCTCCGCTTGCCATCCCTACCTCGCTCCAAGCGTCGCTCCTGGCACGGCTCGATCGCTTGGCACCCGTGCGCGAGATGGCGCAGATCGGAGCAACCCTTGGGCGGTCGTTCTCGCATGAGCTGATCAGCGCCGTCGCGGCCATGCCGCAGCAACAGGTGGACGGGGCCTTGGCGCAGCTCGTACGCGCCGAGTTGATCTTCCAGCGGGGCACCCCGCCGGACGCAGAGTACACGTTCAAGCACGCGCTGGTACAGGACGCAGCCTATAGCACCTTGCTGCGCGGTCGACGCCAGCAGATCCATGCCCGCGTTGCGACGACGCTGGAGAGCCAGTTTCCTAAAATCGTGGCCGCTCAGCCGCAACTCATGGCCGACCATTGTGCCGAGGCCGGTTTCACCGAGAAGGCGGCCGGCTACCGGCTCAAGGCCGGCCAGCAGGCGCTCGCGCGGTCGGCGATGGCGGAAGCGGTGGCGCAGTTGCAGCGGGGGCTGGAATTGGTGGCGAAAATGCCCGAGGAGTCCCGGCCCCTTCAGCACGAGCTTGACCTGCAAATCGCCCTCGGACGGGCCCTTATGGCAACTCGTGGGTATTCGGCGCCCGTGGTGGCCGACACCCTCGTCAGGGCGCGAACGCTCGCTGAGCGGTTCGATCGACCGGATCGTCTCGCTCCGCTGCTCTATTTCCAATGGGGTTTCCACATGGTTCGGGCCGAGCACGAGCTGGCGGTGTCCCTTGCCGAACAGTTGGAGACATTGGGCCAGACAAGAAAAGATCAAACCATTCGGTTACTGGGCCACTATATCCATGGCGCCAGTTGTTACTTCCGCGGGGAGTTTGTGACAGCGCGCGCCCTTCTTGAGCTGTGCGACGGCTTGAGAAATCCGGCCGCTCGCGCGACTTGCGCCGCCATAGCGGTGGCCGATCCGCACGCCGCGAGCCTGGGTCACCTGGCGTTGACATTAGCGTTTCTGGGCTACATCGATCAGGGACGCGCGCGCGTGGGCGAAGCGTTGTCGGAGGCCCGCGGGCTCGATCATCCGTTCACGGTGGCCTTCGTGTTGAGCAAGGTGTGTGCGGTGATGGCGGCGGCCGGCTTGTGGCATGACGTACGATGGCACGCCGAGGAGCTGGTGGCCCTCTCGAACGAGCACGGTTTTCCACTCTGGTTGGGACTCGGACTTCTTCAGCACGGTCGGTCATTGACGGAACTTGGACAGGCGCAAGATGGCCTCGCTGTGCTCAAGAGGGGGCTCTCGGTGCTTCGCACTGCCGGAGCCGTGGTGCATACGCCGCACGCGCTCTGCTTTCTCGCCGCGGCTCTCACTAAGATCGGGCATCTGCAGGAGGGGCAGCATTGCCTCGTCGAGGCTGAGCAGCTCATCGAGACGACCCACGAGCGGTGCGGTGAGGTCGAGCTGCATCGGCTTCGAGGCGATGTGACGAATGCGAGAGGCGACCGAGCCGCTGCGGAGCAAAATTATCATCGAGCGCTCGCTGTGGCGGAGCGCCAGAGCGCGAAGACATTTGGGCTACGCGCTGCGACGAGCCTCGCCTGCCTGTGGCGCGACCAGGGCAAGCGCCCGGAGGCTCGCGACCTCCTCGCGCTCGGGTATGGCCGGTTCACCGAAGGCTTCGACACGCCGGTCCTGCGGGACGCCAAGGCGCTACTCGACCAGCTGGCCTAATGCAGTTCACCTCTTACATGGCGGGATAGCTGCTCGTCGCCACCGGCGCCGAGTGTGAGGATGGGATGCGATTGCCACCGCATGCGCCCCAATGCCGTCGGAATGTCGGCATCGGGTCACAAGCGTCGTTTGGAAAGTTGGCCATCACTTCTGGTCTACTCCGATGAGCGGACCACTTCACGGTTCGCCCGCACTTCGCATGAGGGTCAATTGCAGACGTCCGCCGTCCGTCAGTGGGGCTTGTCAGAGGTGGCAACACGGCGTTCGGACTGGCTCGGCTGGACGACGTCTTTGAGTGCGTATCGTAAGGTTTCGAGGCTCGAAATAACTCGACCGTCGGGCCCCTCATCAATCATCCAGACGTCTTCCATCCCCTCGGCCGCCATCTGTTCGCCCAGTGCAAGGGCGTCTTGCGGTGTAGCGGCCTGATAGACCTGCAGTCCCGACCTGATGATGTATCTCATTCTCTACCTTGTGCCGAAAGCCGCGAAGGCGTTTGGCCAAAGCCTGATGCTAAACAGTGAATATCTCGCCGTGCTTGGTTTAGCATTGGTTGGGGCGATTGCCCAGAAGCATCAGAGTCGATGGGACCTGAAACTGGCGGAAGAAGCATGCACTCTCTTTCGTCTACAACGGGTCAATGGCGTCGCTCTGGCCCGCCGCCGTTCACGTCCGGTCTACTTGGGTGATCGGACTTGCTCAGGCTCGGTTGTCACTTCGCCGACGGGCCAATAGGCGAAGTGCTGGGCTGCGGTCGGTTGCGTTAAGCTTATCCATCCAATTTGAGTATTCTCGACAGTGCCATCTACAGAGTTGCGTGAGAGAAGCTTGGGATGTCCTGGATCATTGCGCTCGCCTCTTTCGGCTTTTACTGGTGGCTCACTAGGCGCGCGACGGACCGTGCGAAGGAACTCGCGCCAACCGGGCTGTTACGCTCTCCCCTTTATTGGTTGTCTAACGCTCTGGCGCTCGGTCTGTTAGCTCTTGTGATGTACATAGCCTACGTCCACCATCAATCGCCGGTTTCGCCCTTCGTCTGGTTCACCGTTTTTGCAGTCATTGTGGTCCTGCTTGTCATGCGGCGCGCTTTGAAGTGGCGTTATCCCGTCTGAATGGCGCCGAGATTTCCTCATGGCTGCGTTCTTTACCGACGAGCAGATACAGGAAGCGATTGCGGCCTTGGAGAAGTACTCTCCCGGCATTTGGGAGACTATGAAGAAGATGGCATTGGTCACAGACCCTTCCACCGACGAACATGCAACAGAGCAAGCCGCCATCGTCCGCGCACTTACGGTGGTCTTGCCCAAGGTAACGTTCGTCGTGCAGGCCCAAAACCCATTCGAAGCCCAAAACCTGCTGCTGATAGACGTGCGCAAGACCATTTGGGCCGAAGTTGATGCCGCCAAGGGCAGTTCCTAGAGCGCAACTAAACGTCTGCTCAGGGTCAAAATGCGAAGAACTCAACGTGAGCAAATCCAGTCCACTATGCTCCGTTGAACGGACCTGAATGGGGCGCTACGTGGGCTTGTAGGTAATTCGGCTCTGGAAACGCGTGGGAATAGCGATGACGATCCAGCCAGGCAATCTATTCGCGGATGTGGCGGATGTTTCGGCCGCCAACATAGGGGAAGAGACGTTCAGCGAAATCCTCGCGCGGCCTGGCTTGAAGATCGAGCGCATTGTATCGCAGGGGCAAACTAGTCCGCCGGGCTTCTGGTATGATCAGGCGTGGAACGAGTGGGTGATCGTGCTGAAAGGGCGCGCCACATTGCAGTTCGAACATGAGCTTGCCGCACGATCGCTGGGCGTGGGGGATTACGTCTTCATCCCTGCAAGGAAACGCCATCGCGTCGAGTGGACGGAGCCGCAACAGCCAACGGTCTGGCTCGCTGTCCATTTCGAGTGAGCGCTTGTCGCAATCGGTGGGGAGATCGACCAGCCTATTGGTCCGCATCCGCGCCACCGTGATGCACCTCCGTGGATGAGGACCGCTTCGGGCCACAAGCGGTAAGACTCAGATCGAGCATATGATTTCTGCTTCGACCCAAAGCCCGACATCTGCGCGTTAGTCGGCACACGTCCTAGTCCCGACCCTTCTGCGCCCGATACAGGCTCGGCGTCGTCCCGACCGCCTTGCGGAAGGCGCGGTTGAAATTGGCCTGCGACGAAAATCCCGCGGCATAGGCGATGTCGACCAGCGGACGGTCGCTGGTGGACAGCAGCCGCTTGGCGAGATCCAGACGCTGACGGCTGACATATTCATGCGGCGCAGCTCCGGTCGCGGCCTTGAAGCTGCGGGAGAAATGCGCCGGGCTCATGCACGCCACCGATGCCAGATCCTTCACCGTGACATCTTGCTCGACGGACGCGTCGATGAACTCGGTCACGCGCGACAGGCGCCTGGCGTCGAGCGGCTTCTGGACGGCATAGGACTGCTTCAGCCGGACTGACGTGGCCGCATAGCTGTGCACCAGATGGGCCGACAAGGCGCGTCCAAGGCTCTCGACCAGGAGGCGGCCGGTCGATGTCTCCTGCTCGAGCTCGGCAAGGATCCGTTCCGCGACGTGCTCGATGAAGCTGTCCCGGTCGATACTCTCGTAGCGGATGGACATTCCCGACGGATCGATGTCGAGATCCCTGAGCATGGTGTCGTCGAACGGCTGTCCGGGAAGGAAGATATGCAGGCATTCCTGCATCTGGTTCTCGACGCGGATGAAATCCTCGCGAATGCCCGCCGGACAAAGCCACACGGTGCCTCTCCTGCCGAAGGTGCGCTGCCGCATGCCCGCGCCTTCCCGGTCAACGACGGAGTTGCCGCGCAGCAGGATCGCGATCTCGGTGTCGCGCGGCAATTGCGGCGGCAGATCGCCCGGCTCATGGCTCCAGCGCTCGGCAAGGAGATGCCCCCACCGCCGGTCATTGGACGTCTGAAGCATTCTGCCGGTAACATATTTATCGACAGAGTTGCCAAGCATACCCATCGTGAATCTCCGCCAGATAGCGCGATGTGGGTAAAGAGGTATTGCCGGGTCCAGCAATTAGCATGCCAGACATCCGGCCGGCCGTCCACGGGCCGCGAGCAGTCCGGGACAACAACACCGCACATTTTGAAAAGCCAGACCGCAGCCCGCCGCCGCATTCTCGGCCGTCTTGAATCAGGAGACGGAGAGATCCATGGCCCGGACCACGGTCATCGGCGCATGCCCCCACGATTGCCCGGACACCTGTTCCATCCTGACCACGGTCGAGGATGGCAAGGCGATTGCCGTCCGCGGCAATCCCGATCATCCGTTCACGCGTGGACGGCTCTGCGTCAAGGTCAACAACTATGAGGAGCGCGTCTACAGCGACAAGCGCATCCTCCATCCGCTGAAGCGGGTCGGCCCAAAGGGCTCCAGGCAGTTTCAACGGATCTCCTGGGACGAAGCCATCGAGACCATCGCATCGCGCTGGAAATCCGTGATCGCCGAGCACGGGGCGCAGGCGATCCTGCCCTACAGCTATCTGGGCACGCAGGGCATCATCAACGGGCTCAACGTCGGCGATCCCCTCTTCAACAAGCTCGGCGCGACGGTGCTCGAGCGCACGTTCTGCGACTCTGCCTCGTGCACGGCCTACATGATGACGATCGGGCACACGCCGGGCGTCGACCCCGAAAGCTTCGTGCATTCGAAATACATCATCCTGTGGGCCTGCAACACGCTGAGCACGAACTCGCATCACTGGCCGTTCATCGAGCAGGCGAAGAAGGCCGGCGCCAAGCTCGTGGTGATTGATCCCGTCCGCACCCGCACCGCGCGCCTCGCCGACTGGCACATTCCGATCCGGCCCGGCACCGACGCCGCGCTCGCGCTGGCGATGATCCACGTCATCATCAAGGAGAATCTGGTCGATCGCGACTACGTCGACAAATACACCGTCGGCTATGACGAGCTGGCGGAACGGGCGTCGAGCTACACCCCCGAATTCGCGGCGGAGGAAACCGGCATTCCCGTCAGCGACATCATCAAGCTGGCCAGGGAATTCGCGACCACGCCGCCGGCCGTCGTGCGCATCGGCGTGGCGGTCGAACGTCATGCCGGCGGCGGCCAGACCGTGCGCGCGATCGCCTGTCTGCCGGGATTGATCGGCGCCTGGAAGCATGTCGGTGGCGGCCTGCTCCAGCTTCCGATCTGGGCATTCCCGGTCCGATGGGACGTCTTGATGCGTCCCGATCTGCAGCCGGAGACGATGCGCGTCCTCAATTCGTGGCGCCTTGGAGCGGCGCTGACCGGCGAGCTCGGCTTCGATCCGCCGATCAAGGCGCTGTTCGTCTACAACGCCAATCCGATGGCGATGGTGACCGAACAGGGCAAGCTCGAAAAGGGGTTGGAGCGCGAAGACCTCTTCACCGTCGTCAGCGAGCACTTCCTGACCGACACCGCCAGATATGCCGACATCGTCCTGCCCGCGACCACCCAGCTCGAGCAGAAGGACATCATGTTCTCCTGGGGACATCTTTACCTGTCCTACAACAACCAGGC
Organism: Bradyrhizobium huanghuaihaiense; assembly: GCF_007830635.1. GTDB lineage: Bacteria > Pseudomonadota > Alphaproteobacteria > Rhizobiales > Xanthobacteraceae > Bradyrhizobium > Bradyrhizobium huanghuaihaiense. Next base: position 393,399 of record NZ_VLLA01000003.1, read on the forward strand.
GATCGCGCCGCTCGGCGAAGCCGTCGCCAACACCGAGCTGTTCCGCCGCCTCGCGCGCGCAATGGGCGTCACGGATCCGTCCTTCTTCCGCAGCGACGACGAGATCATCGAGAACTCGCTGGACTGGACGAGCCCGGTGCTATCAGGCATCACGCTCGACGACGTCAAGACCAAGGGCTACGTGCGCCTCAACATGCCGGCGCCGGCCGACTGGGCTCCGCATCGCGAGGGCAATTTTCCAACCGCGTCCGGAAAGTGCGAGTTCAAGTCGACGATCGCCGGCGGCGGCAACTTCGTGGTGCCGCTGTTCCGCCAGGGCTACAACGGCGACCAGGATGGCGCGCCGGTCGATCCCCTGCCCCACTACATCCCACCGAACGAGAACGCGCGCACGGCGCCCGCGCTGGCAACGCGATATCCGCTCAGCCTGATCTCGCCGAAGAGCCACGCCTTCCTGAATTCCAACTACGGCAACCTGCCGGCCCAGACCGCGCAGGCCGGCGAGGAGCAGGCCGTGCTGCTCAACCCGGACGATGCGGCAAAGCGCGGGATCGTCGCGGGCGCCCCCATCCGCGTCTTCAACGATCGCGGCTCGTTCGAGGCGCTCGCCACCGTTTCGCCCGACATCATGCCGGGCGTCGTGGTGGCACCGTCCGGCTACTGGCAGCGCTCCAACCGCAAGGGCGCGACGGTTCACGTGCTGACGCCGCCCGCCTTCGCCGATCTCGGCCGCGCGCCGACATTCTCCGACATCCTCGTTCAGGTCAGCGGGGCCTGACGATGACATATGTGGTCACCGACAATTGCCGCGGCTGCCGATACACCGAATGCGTCACGGTCTGCCCGGTGGAGTGCTTTCACGTCGACGACGCCATGACCTATATCGATCCTGAAAACTGCATCGACTGCGGCGGCTGCGCACCGGCCTGCCCGGTCGGTGCGATCGAGCCGGACTATCGCCTGGCCGCCGACAAGAAGTTCTGGATCGACGTCAACCGGAAACGCGCGGCTGAGACTCCGGTGCTGAGCGCACGTCTGGCGCCGCTGCCGGGCGCCGACGCGCGCAAGCTGGCACTGGGCCGATGACGGCTTCTGCTGCGAACGAACCCCGCATCGCCGTCGTCGGCAGCGGACCGAGCGGCTTCTACACGACCGAGGCCCTGTTGCGCTCGGGCGCAGCCGTGACCGTCGACATGTTCGAACGGCTTCCGGTGCCGTATGGGCTGGTGCGGTTCGGCGTTGCCCCCGATCATCCGAAGCTCAAGCAGGTCACGATGGCCTTCGACAGGATCGCCGCCATGCCCGGATTCCGGTTCATCGGCGGCATCAAGGTCGGAGACGACGTCACGATCGACGAGCTCCGCGAGGCCTATGACGCCGTTGTCCTCGCGACGGGCGCCGAACTGAGCAGGCCTCTCGGCATTTCGGGCGAAGCTCTGCCCGGGAGCCACAGCGCAGGTGATTTCGTCGCGTGGTACAACGGTCACCCGGAATTCCGCGACCTCCAGTTCGATCTCGACCATGAGGCTGCGATCGTCATCGGTCATGGCAATGTCGCGCTCGACGTCGCACGCATTCTCGCCAAGACGGCCGACGAGCTGCGCCAGACCGACATCGCGCACCATGCGCTCGAGGTTCTGGCGGAGAGCCGGATTCGGGAGATCTCCATCGTCGGCCGCGGTGGGCCGGCCCAGGCGAAATTCAGCGCGAAGGAATTGCGCGACTTCCTCGAACTCGGCGCGTGCGTCACGGCTGTCGACGGCCGCGACGTCGCGCCGGCCGAATTCGAACCGCAGAATCCCGGAGATCCGGAGCTGATCGAAAAGTTGTCGCTGCTGCGCGGCTTCTCGCAGCATGCCGTGACCAAGCCGCGGCGCTGTCTCGTTCGCTTTGGCCTGTCGCCCCTCGCGATCAAGGGTCGCGGCCGGGTCGAAACGGTCTCATTCAGGCAGCGGTCAGGCGCCGTCGAGGACATTGCTTGCGGCCTCGTCTTCAGCAGCGTCGGCAGACGAACGACGCCTGTCGCCGGCGTTCCCTACGATGACGATCGCGGCGTCCATGCCAACATGGATGGACGCGTCGCGAACGGTGGTTCGGTGATCGAGGGGCTCTATGTCTGCGGATGGAGCAAGCGCGGACCGAATGGCACGATCGGCACCAATCGCGGCTGCGGGATCGCCACCGCAGAGGCCGTCCTGGCCGATCTCGTCCACCCGCGGACGCGTTCGGACACGCCCGAGGCATTGCTTTCGCGCCTGGTCAACCGCGTCGCACGGATCGTGAGCTATCCGGACTGGGGCACGATCGACGCCGCCGAGAAACGCCGGGGAGCCGCGCTCGGCAAGCCCCGGGAGAAATTCGTCACGATCCCCGACATGCTCGCAGCGGTGGGCGCGTGACGGAGAACCGTGCACGCGAAGCTAAACGGTGTCGTTGCGGGAGAGTGTGCCTCGATCTTCGTGCGTGCCCCGGACGCAGCGCAGCGTCTCTTCGACGGTGCGCTGCTGAGCCGGGGCCCAAGTCGCAGATGCGCTGCGTGGCTTCTGGGTCCCGGCTCTGCACTGCAACGCCGTAAGCGCGTTTACGCGCGTCTTCGACGCGCTATGGAGCGTTGCAGTGCGTCCGGGACACGAGAGGACGCGGCCTTATTGTCTGGCGAAGACTCTGCTTCGCCCGCAATAAGTGTGGCACCTATTCCTGATCGACGAGATCGTCCTCGAGGATCGCCATCTGGAACTGGAACGAGCGATCATCGTCCTCGTCGTCGACGAAGAGCACGCCGATGAATTCCTCGCCGATATAGACCTCGGCGGAATCATCCTTCTTCGGCCGCGGCACGACGCGGATCTTGGGATTGCCGAATACGCGCTTCAGATACGCGTCCAGCTTTCTGACTTCTTTGACGTCCACGGCAAGTCTCCGATCGAAATTGGTCGGCGGGTTTTAGGACGAGACGCGACGAACCGCCAGCATGAATTGCCAAAGAATTTGGGGACGGCACGGGCCGGAGAATCCGGCCCTTAACTCGCGAGATCAAAGCCCCATCGCGTTGATCATCTGATCCATGGTGCGCGACGGCTCGGCGCAGCCGGCTTCGCCGACGATCTTGGCCGGCACGCCCGCGACCGTGACGTTGTGCGGCACCGGCTTGACCACGACCGAGCCCGCTGCGATGCGCGCGCAATGGCCGATCTCGATGTTGCCGAGAATTTTTGCACCCGCGCCGATCAGCACGCCGTGGCGAATCTTGGGATGGCGGTCCTCGTTCTCCTTGCCGGTGCCGCCGAGCGTGACGCCGTGCAGGATCGAGACGTCGTCCTCGATGACAGCCGTCTCGCCGCAGACGAAGCCGGTGGCGTGATCGAGGAAGATGCCGCGGCCGATGCGCGCGGCCGGATTGATGTCGGTCTGGAACACCGCCGAGGCGCGGCTCTGGAGATAATACGCAAAGTCCTTGCGGCCCTTCAGCCAGAGCCAGTGTGCGAGGCGATGGGTCTGGATGGCGTGGAAGCCCTTGAAGTAGAGCAAGGGATCGATGAAGCGCGAGGTGGCGGGGTCGCGATCGTAGACGGCGACGAGATCGGCGCGGAAGGCGTTGCCGAGATCGGGATCGTCGCGCAGCGCCTCGTCATAGGTCTGGCGCACGAGATCGCCCGACAGCGCGGAGTGATCGAGCCGGTCGGCGAGACGGTGGATCACCGAATCCTCGAGACGGCTGTGATGCAGCACCGTCGAGTAGATGAAGGTCGCAAGCTCGGGTTCGCGATGGACGATGTCCTCCGCTTCGCCCCGGATCCGGTCCCAGATCGGATCGAGCGATGCGAGCTTTCCTCCCGGATTGACCTGATGCACTGCCATGGGATTTGCTCTTTCGAATTGGCTCGTTTTGCGGGCTCTATAGCACAGTCTAGACGACAAAGTCCTGACCGGCTTGCCTGAGAGTGAACAGCACCTTGCCCCGCGAAAGCATGCCAACGCCTTGAAACACAACGATTTATTCTGGCGCCCCCAGGCGACAAGGTTGGCTCAAAGTGGTCAGGGTTTTGCCAAATTCAAGCCGGGGCGCGTCAAACTATTGGTGAATTCTCTCCCAAGCCTTATTGCGGGCAGGGTCCGGACGACGACGGAGCGGTTTTGAGCATCACCACCGAACAATTGCGCGTAGGCGCCGCGGGATCGCTTTGGCTGCGGCTGGCGGCCGTCACCCTGCCCCTCCTGATGATCGCGCCGGCGTTCTGGAACGGCTATCCGCTGTTGCAATGGGATACCGGCGGCTATCTGGCGCGCTGGTACGAAGGCTATCTCGTCCCCAGCCGGTCCACCGTGTTCGGCCTCTATCTGCACTATGGCGAAGGCTTCGGCTTCTGGATCAACCTCGCGGTCCAGTCGCTGGCGGCGCTGTGGCTGTTGCAACTCACCTTGCGCGTGCTCGGCTTGATGCAGACGTCCCGCTTCGTCGCGATCAGCCTGCTCCTGATGGTGTCGACGGCGCTGCCCTGGCTCGCCAGCATGCTGCTCACGGACATCTTCGCCGGGCTCTCGATCCTGTCGCTGTTTCTGCTGGTCATCGGCGGGAAACGGACATCGACGCTCGAAAAGATCTCGCTGTTCGGCTTCACCGCCTTTGCCGCCGCAACCCACAGCGCCACGCTCGGCGTGCTGCTCGGCCTCTGCGCCGCGGGCTGGATGGTGCGGCCGTTCGTGGGCCGCAGTCTTCCGCGCGCAGGACTGGCGCAGGCGAGCATGACCATCGTCGCCGGCGGCCTGATGCTGGTGTCGGCGAACCACGCGCTGTCGGGGAAATGGGCCTGGACGCCCGGCGGCTACGGCGTCGCCTTCGGCCGCATGATGCAGGACGGCATCGTCACGCGGTTTCTCAACGACCATTGCCCGCGTGAAAACTTCAAGCTCTGCCCCTATCGCAACCAATTGCCGGCGACCGCCGACGAGTTCCTGTGGGGCAAGAGCATGTTCAACACGCTCGGCCGTTTCGAAGGCATGAACGAGGAGATGGGCTACATCGTCGTGCATTCGCTCACCGACTATCCGGCCTGGCAGGCCGGCGCGGCCTTGCGCGCGATGGGCCAGCAATTGCTGCATGTGGCGACCGGCGAAGGCACCAATGGCTGGATCCCGCACACCTATGGGATCATCGAGCGCTACATCCCCGCGCAGGTCGCGCCGATGCGCGCCGCGCGCCAGCAGCACTGGAGCGTCGATTTCGACTACATCAACTGGCTGCATGTGCCCGTCGCGCTGGCCTCGATGCTGGCGCTGGTCGTACTGCTCGCGCATGGGCTCGCGAACCGCCGGCTCGACGACCTGACGCTGCTGGCGGGGACCGTCACGCTGGCGCTGCTCGGCAACGCCTTCATCTGCGCCGTCATCTCCGGCCCGCACGATCGCTACGGCGCGCGGATGGCCTGGGTCGCGACCTTCGTGGTGCTGATGGCCCTGTCGCGTCGCTTGGGCCCCGAGCCGGCGGACGAACCCTCAGCCGCGGCGTGAGAGGAAGTCCAGCACGCCGGTCTTGTAGACCTTGTCGCCGACCGCCCGCATGTGGTCGCGGTTCGGGATGTCCAGCACTTCCGAGCCGGGGATGATGGCCCCGAGCGCGCTGGCCGATCCCGCGACGTCGTCGGTGGAGCCGACCGCGATCAGCACGGGCACGTCGATCCGCGCGGCCTCCTGCCTCGTCATGAGATCGCGCGTGCCGCGCAGGCACGCGGCGAGCGCCTTGCGGTCGGACCGGGTCTGATCGGCGAACGCACGAAACGTGCGGCCGACGGGATCTGAGACGTCGTCGAGCGAGGGTACTTCCAGCGCCTTCGCCACGTTCTCGCCGGGACCGGTGCCCTCGATCAGGCCGCCGATGCCGATCCCGCCGAGGATCGCCGAGCGCAGCCGCTGCGGCTCGTTGAGGCCGAGCCAGGCCGTCATCCGTCCGCCCATGGAATATCCCATGATGTCGGCCTGCGGGATGGCGAGATGATCCATCAGCGCGAGCACGTCGCCGGCCATGGTCGGGATCGAGTACTGCGCCGGCTCGTAGAGCTTTGCGCTGTCGCCATGGCCGCGATTGTCCAGCGCAATGACCCGGCGGCCGTTCTTGCGCAGCTCCGAGACCCAGGTCGGATAGACCCAGTTCACGTTCTTGCTCGAGGCAAAGCCGTGCACCAGGATGATCGGATCGCCCTCGCCTTCGTCGAGATAGGCAATTTCAACGGCGCCGTTGTGAAAGCTCGGCATCATCAGTTCCAGAGGTCTTGAGGGGGGACAAGCGATCTTAGAGCATGATCCGGAAAAGTGTGCAGCGGTTTTTCCTCGCGGCAAACGCGGAACGCGCTTGCGCGGAGATCATGCCCAAACAATAGCCCAGGCGGGTCGACGAATGACCTCAATCTCGTCGCGCTTTAGGCCTTAAGGGCCGCATCCGCCAGAGCGGCTTCGGCGGCGATCTGGGCACGGCGGAGTCGCCGCGCACGTTTCCGATCGCACCAGGCCTGGGTCAGGCGTTCGGTGGTGGCCTTGATCGATGACAACAGGCCGAACAGCGTCAAGACCGCGCCAAACAGCCACATCGCCAGATCGAACACGCCGCCGACGAGCAGCAGCGCGCCGCGCCCGAGCAGCTTCATGATCGCACGGGTCTTGCTGCCTTGCGCTTCGGCCAGCCGCGCCGCGCGCGCGACGTCCTTGGGGCCTTCGGCAATCCGCAGCGTGTCCATGGCACCGCGCGTGCCGGTCTTCCCGGCCACGCGCGTGACGTCCTTGCCGAGCCGGACCAGCGCGCCCGCCTTCTCGGCGCGGAACGCGGCCCGGATCGCGCTGACGGTTTCGCCCGGGCGGAACACGGAACCCTTGGCGACCGCGTTCTGAAGCATCGGGGTGTCGACGATTTCGCGTGCGGAACGGCCGGCCCATGCAGCCAGCCCTTCGCCCAGCCGTCCGACCTTCCGCGCATCCTTCACCAGCGTCAGCCCGGCCCGCACCGGCGCGGCGCCGCCGACGGAGACGTAGGTTGCCGCCGTCACCGCAAGGCCAGCGGTCGCAAGGCCCAGCACCAGACGGTCGGTCTCCTCGCCCATCGCCAGATGCTTGCCCTCACGCACGACGTCCCTGACGTCGCCGATCACGAAGAGGTCGCCGGCAACGGTTCCGGACAGGCTCGCGACATCGTCGGCGTTGCCGGTGACGAGGCCGGTGGCGAAACGTTTTGCGAAATGCGAAGTGGAGTTCTCCGCCTTGACCGCATCGCTCACGCGATTGAGGAGGTCGTCCGGAAGCGCGATGTTACGGTCGCGCGCCAGCGCCACGAAACTGTCGGCGAGATCGGCATCGCCCGATGCGAGCGCGGCCTCGATGTTGTCCTGGACCAATCGGTCGTTCTGCCGCAGCAGCGCGTCGAGCCTGAGCTCGGAGAGCAGGTGCGGATCGTCCTGGGCGGCGAGGATCGCACCGGCGTCGCGGGCCTGCGGCGCTACCTGCGCGAGCAAAAGGCTGCAAGCCGCAATACCGGTCAACGCTGTGCTGATTCGCAGCCATTTCATGCGGAAAAGCCCGGAGGGTCCCAAGATCGCCAGCGCCCGATGATTCGTCTTTCGTCTCAAATTGCGCGCGTCCCCAGACATAGTATGCCAAAATTGCGACACAACGTCCCCGACGAAAGAAGGGCTTCTCTGGGACGACAAGATTGTGTCGAATTTGGATGAGCAAATGAGCATGGGGCAGTTGCAACCTTTCGGTTCCACTGGACTAGCAATCATCCGTACCCCCCAGTATGGTCCGCGCGTCTCAAAAGATACCCGCGTCAGCGTTGATTGTGTCTGCCGCCACTGCCACTCCAGGATGAACTACGATGTCCGACCATGTCGTCCCGCACTTCCATAACGATGCCGGTGTCCCCGTCATCGAGATCGGCTCGCAAGAGTTCATGTGCGTTGGCGCCAACCCTCCGTTCGATCATCCGCACGTCTTTCTCGACCTCGGCAACGACAACGAGATCATCTGCCCTTACTGCTCGACGCTGTACCGCTTTGCGGCCGACCTGAAGGCGGGCGAAGCCCGCCCGCCGGAATGCGTCCTGAAGGACAAGGTGGCCTGACCGCGTCCATCGGTCAGGGGTGGCGCTCTCCCGAACGATTGTCATCGCCGGTGCCGGCATCGGTGGACTGACGGCGGCGCTTGCGCTGGCCGCCCGCGGTTTCCGCATCGTCGTGCTGGAAAAGGCCGAGCGCCTCGAGGAAGTCGGCGCCGGCCTGCAACTCTCCCCCAATGCCAGCCGCGTGCTGGTCGAGCTCGGCCTCTCCGACCGCCTCAGGCTGCGCGCCGTCGTTCCCGAGGCGGTCTCGATCATGAGCGCGCGGGCCGGCGGCGAGCTGCTGCGCATGCCGCTCGGCGAGGCAGCCTCGCTGCGCGCCGGCGCCCCCTATTGGGTGGTGCATCGTGCCGATCTGCAATCCGCGCTGGCCGGCGCAGTCGCCGACCATCCCGATATCGACCTGAAGCTAGGGGCAACCTTCGAGGACGTCGCGCCTCATGCCAAGGGACTGACCGTGGTCCATCGCAGCGGCACCATCCGCCGCAGCGATCTCGCCAGCGCCCTGATCGGCGCCGACGGCATCTGGTCGACGGTACGCCAGCATCTGTTTCCCGAGGTGCAGCCGCACTTCTCCGGGCTGATCGCCTGGCGCGGCACGTTCGATGCCACGCAGCTGCCGAAGGACTACACCGCCCGGCGGGTGCAGCTCTGGATGGGGTCGAACGCTCATCTCGTCGCCTATCCGATCGCAGGCGGACGCCAGATCAACGTGGTCGCGGTGCTGCCGGGCACCTGGAACAGGCCGGGCTGGAGCACGCCCGGCGATCCGCGCGAGGTGATGGACGCGTTCGCCGCGCCGCGCTGGCCGCCGGCGGCGCGGATGATGCTATCCGCGGTCGACGGCTGGCGGAAATGGGCGCTGTTCGGCGTGCCCGACGGCTGCCCCTGGAGCAAGGGCCCGGTCGCCCTGCTCGGCGACGCCGTCCATGCGATGCTGCCCTTCGCCGCGCAAGGCGCCGGCATGGCGATCGAGGATGCCGCCGTGCTCGCGCGGCTTGTGAGCCTCGAGGTAGCCGAGAGCACCGCAGGCATCACCGCCGCACTCAAACAATATGGCGCCGCGCGCCAGGCCCGCGTGCGGCGGGTGCAGCGGACCGCGCGGCAGCAGGGCCGCATCTATCATTTCAGCGGGCCGCTCGCGATCGCGCGCGATCTTGCGATCCGTGCGCTCGGCCCGGACCGCATGCTGGCGCGGCAGGACTGGATTTACGGCTGGCGGCCCTGAGGCCGATGGAGTCTCAGCGCGCGGTGCTGCCGGATCTCGTCGGGGCGGGCTTGATCACCGGCGGCTGCGGAGTCGTGGCCGCCGGCTTTGCATCGGGCGGCGTCTCCCGGCACCTGTTGCGGCGCCAGGCGTCTTCGGCAAGCTGCGCCTGTCCGCGCACCGCGACATAGTCGTTGCGATAGGCGAGCTCGGACACGACAGCCCCGCCGGCCCCGGTCTGCGCCTTGTCCATCAGTCTCTGCAAATCGGCCGTGCGAGCGGCGAGCCCCTTGCGCTCGGTCTCGAGCTGCTTGCAATCGTACAATTCGTACCTGGCGGGATCGGCAAAGGCTGGCGCCACCGTCTCGCTGATACCGGCGCAGCCGGCCAGGACCGCGCCGCCCGCGAGCAGCACGAGAAGCGCGCCGCAGAAGCGCAGGGAAGCGGAAAGCGAAGCAGCCATGCCGGAAGAATAGTCCCCGTGGATTGAGAATGCCTAAAGCAGCAACAGATGTCCGGATTGAGGCTTTGCCTTGTGCGCCCGGCTCGCTTAAGGAAGAACACCCGCCGGGCCGGCAAGACGCCAATTCCAGACGGCCGCAGGTGGACTTAAGTGTTTGATCTCGTTGGATCAAGCGGGCATGGCGGAATTGGTAGACGCAAGGGACTTAAAATCCCTCGGTGCGCAAGCGCTGTGCCGGTTCGACCCCGGCTGCCCGCACCATTATAAATCAACACCTTAGACAGCTCTGCTGCCGCCATCTTGCTGTGACGGCAAGTGCGCGTGTCCGCACTGTGTCCGCAAAAATGAAAATGCCCGGGACTGGCCCGGGCATTGGGGTAGGTGGCGCTCTCAGTTGACCGTGCCGCGGTGCTCGACCTGCTCCGCGGCGCCGTCGATCTCGCTGGCGATCGCACGGGCTGCCTGCACGGCAAAGCCGAGAGTACCATCGACCGCGGCGCAGGGCATTAGGATCGTGACCTGGGTATCCCAGGCCGCGGCGCGTTCGACGCTAAAGTGCAGGCGAACGAGCCCGGCGCCGCACGGCTCGACCTTGTTAAGCTGGGTGGCGGTGAACTCCGGCGCGCGCCGGCGGGTTGTGCTCTTCATGACAGGTCCCCCGTGAGGTCGTCCGCGAGCGACAGGGCGATGTCCTGGTGCCGGTGTGGTTCGGCCGTGACGCTGACGACCTGCAGGGTGCGGGCCTTGGCCAGCAGTCCGGCGGTGCCGATGGCCGGCACTGTTGCGAGGGTTTCGAGGTAGCCGTAGCGCTGGGCCTCGGTGGCCATATAGTCGGGACGGCTGTCCGCGTCGTCCCCGTGCGCATCCAGAAGTGCGTTCATCGTGCGGTCCGCCTCCAGCACCCCGGCCGCGGCGTCGACCAGGGCGGTGTCGTCCGTCTCCGCAGCCGCGGCGGTGGTTGTGTTGGTGGTGACAAGCGCGGCGGCGACGGCCGCCCCGGCGAGAAACCGCCGTCTCGATGTGGTATCTGTGGTCTCAGCCTGCGTCATGGACTCCTACTCCGTGTGCGGGTTAGGCCCGGCGCGGTGCTCCTAACCACCGTTCCGGGCCGCTTGTTTTTCAAGCAAGATAAATGTAATACGTTTTTATGACGACGTCAAAGAAAAACGTAGTACGAAAAAGGCCGGGCCGTCCTGCTACCGGCCAAGACCCCGTGACGGCCATCCGCCTGTCAAAGGAACTGCGCGCTGACGTCGACGACTGGGCCGCGAAGCAGGAAGATACTCCCGGCCGCTCCGAGGCTATCCGCCGGCTGGTCGAGATAGGGCTTAAGGCGAAATCAAAATGAGCACTTCCGATCCGAGTTTCTACGGCATCACTGTCCCGGAGATCTTCGGGCTTTAAAGGCGTATTGCTCTCTTGCTGGCGTTCAGGTTGTGGGTTAGCCTCCCGTGTTTTCGGGTGAGGATTTTTCATGAAACGATTTACCTTATTGGCAGGGCTTATGCTGCTCTGCGGAAACGCGCTCGCTCAAGAACAGAACCCTTCGGAACGCCGAGGTCCGACGACGAGCGGAGATATCTTGTCGCAATCGGTCTCACCGGAGCCGGAGAACGGCAACATCATCCTGAAATTCGGCGATACCGTCCAAATCTACTTCAAGCGACCAATCAAATCAGTCCGGGTCGAAGATAACCTTCTAGTGCGCGTAGACCCGACGAGCGACCACATCATCGCCTTTACGGGCCTGTCTCCTGGCCGATCGAAGGTCACCATTGAATCCACAAACGGAAGGACGGAGACCTATGCAATGGTGACCGTCGCGCGCGAGCCGCACACAGTGCGGATCTACCAGCGCGCCCAAATCAATCCGCAAACTGGCGAACGGCGGTCAGACAGCAGTTCCGCCATAGGCGGCTATGTCGCACTCAACTGCAACGAGATCGGGTGCACCGAACTAGAGCCGGAACTCCAGCCGAAATTGCCGCGATGAAGAAATGGCTGTCGGCCATCTTTGTCATCATGGTGACACCGCAGGCGTGGGCAGGCGATTATATGGGTTTTGAAAAGACCTGTCCGGATCAAGATCCGCATCTGCGAAAGCCATATGCTTGGGAAACGTGCGACTACGTGACGATCATCAGGCGCTGCGATGGCGATCTATCGGAACGCGTATTCCGACAGCCGCGTCACCCTGCCTACCTAGCATCAGAGAGAGTGAAAGAGATGGAATGGAAGCCTGTTTCAGAGCGCCCCGAATGGGACATGCAGCCGGGGCGACAATTCATACGCATCGAAGGCTCGCGTCATCACAGCGGTGTCAATTGGCATCGCGTGTACTTCGGCACCGCATTCATCCGTAAGCCTGGCGCGATTGATGAATTGCACGGGTATCGCGATACTGACATCATCCAGCTATGCGATGAAGGAGACATGGATGTTGAAACGGTCAAGGTCACGCATTGGGCGCCCGCAAAGTTCTCCTTGCCGACTGATGAAAAGTTATGCGCCTTCTCTAGGGTCGTAATTGAGTTGGCAAACGCTAGCCAGTCGGAAGCAACTTCGCGTCTACGTCAGATGGCAAAGGCGGCAATTGAGGAGCGGCGCAATGGTTGATTGGAAATGTAGTGGCTGCGGTAAGCCGACCCCGGATCGCATTCGATGCTGCGAATGTCCAACAAATTGCGTGTCAGGTAGCCAAGGTAGTGCATGGAAGATTGAGCCAGCACCACACCTTTTAGCCGAGACGATCAGGTCAAAAATTCTTGGTGTAGCGCCGGAAGATCAAGACACGGTACTTGAAGACTCCGATTGGCACCTCATCCTAAATGCGCTTGCTTCTTACGGGAATTATTGTCCACGGGCCCCGTGGTGCGCCCCGCTACAGCGATCCTAAGCGATGAGTTGTTATGTCCCGGAGGCTGGTGCCAGAGAAGGCGGTTCGATTCCGCTGGGGAAACGCGGGTTCGAGTCCTGCGCCGGGACGCCACACTTTCTATGATGAGCAGAGAACGGGCGAGATCATCCTCGACGTCTTATTTGCCACGAGTGACGTCTCACCGCGGCAAGCGCCTAAGCCGTCCCTGCCGGGGTCGCCGCCTGCAGCGATTGCTTCGCTTCCGCTTCCTGCTCCGCCTGGATGGCGTCGCACCATTCAAGGCAGTCGGTCACGAACTTATCCGCTGATTGAACGAGATCGGCACTGACCTTTACGGCCTCGCCGATCTGCCGAATCTCCTCACGAAGCATCAGCTCTTTTTCGCGAGAGCCGTTGCGCTCGCGCTCGACAAGGAAACACTCTGCGAGCCCGCGGGGATGCGACAGGGTTAGCGACTTCAGAACGAACAATCGCTCACCGAGCAGCCGCCACGTCTCGATGAATTGCTGGTGGTCTAACATTTTAGCTACCTTGATACCAGCCCGGACGGGGCCCGGTTTGCGATACACCCGCGTCACGCGCGGCCGATGTCATCGACTTCACGACATCCCGATGTGCAATTACGCTAAATGACCCGTGCTGCGTTCCCAATTCGACATGTCCGTAGTCTGATAGATCGGGTGCTCCGCCGGACGCGATCGGCGCCGATGGCACGCTGGGCAGGCCAACATCCCCCATGACGCCGACCGGGCCACCGATGGCGAAATGCTTGAAACCGATCTCTTTTCCAGCATTGAGTGCCGTCAACAGGCCGAGATGCTTCTGCGTGGCATCGGCATTGACCACAAACTCCTTATTCGACAGCATCGCCGGAATGCTATCAGAGGTGGTCGAGCCGGGGCCTGTGATCAGACCGCCCGTTGCCGCATATGTCGGCTCTCCCTCCGACTTTCCTTCAATGTTGCTAGCCGCATCGCCGACTGAGGTGGCGAGTTCGTCAAGCGCACCATCTACCTTTTCAACACTGTCACCCAGGTCTGATACTTGTGATGAGCCCTGCTCTCCTTCACCCTGGATTCCCTTGCTCTCCGGGTTCGTATCCGTGCTGCCCTTGGCAGTGTTGATCGAAGCAGAGATACTCTCGATCAGACTCTGGAACGCACTACCGAGACTGGCCACATCCTGCGTCGAGGGCAGAGAGCTCTGCTGCCCGGGCCCCGCTTCTGGCGGCCGCGGCTGGGGCAGAGGCACGCCATCCGGATACTCAGATGGCAAGTTCTGAAGCCGATCCTTGTTATACTGAGGAAACGAGAGCGGTGCAGAAATGCCTTCTTGGTAAGGACCAGCCGGATTCTTTCGGCCAGCAAACTCATAGTCGTTCGTTGCAGGAATAGATGCGCCAGTTGATCCAGGCCCAGCAATGCTCCCAGGGCCTAAACCATTGTATGTCGGAACGTCTGGAACAAATTGGTAATTCTCGTCGTAATGACCTCGAACAGGCGGCGGATAGACCTGAGACACGCCAGAAGGTGTACGCGCCATCGGAGAGTTCTGCGTTCCAACAGTCCTCGACTCGAAGCTGCCATTGTGCAGCTGAGCATTCATCTCGCGCTGCGATTTCCAATCGGCCTTCAGATCCTCGACCGACTGATCCAGATCAGCGCGGAATGCTTCCTTTGATGCCAGATTTGGCTGCCCAACGTCGGCGGATCGAGCCGCGCGTTGTTTCGCGAAAGCTCTATCGATCTCGTCCTGACTCGCTCCCTGCGGGATGTTGACGACACCGTCCTTGCTCAAGAGATCACGACCAGAGACTTTGGCCGTCGAACCGGATGCAGTGGAAGTGGCGCCAGTAGACAGAGCGTTGGCCGCGTCCGTAAGCTTGCTGCCAGCGTCGTCTAGCTTAGTTGCGGCGTCGGTTAGTTTGTCATCGGCCCCAGTCTCTTTGCCATATGACGAACCGCGCTCCTTCGATAGGGACTGGAGAATTTCTTGAAGCACATCTACTTGCTTTTCGGTCAATGAAGATAGCTTCTTTTCTTCCTCAAGCTGCGCGTCCATGTAGCGCAACGACGTCACATCACTCGATAGTTTCCGCCCCTCATTGTCCTTCGTGAACTTGAGGTTTGATTCCCGCGCAAGGTAGTTAGCAGACGTGATCTCCGACTGTGCCTTCTCTTGGGCAAGTTCAGCTTTCTGCGGCTCCAGATATGCATAGCGGCGATTGACGTCAGCAACCTTGCGCGCAGTGTCGGCATCCTTCAGTTCATTACGAGCGTCCCTGAGCGGATTGACCTCATCGATGGCGCTCGTGTCGTATCCCTGCAATCGGCGCAGGTTTGCGAGTGCCTTCGAGTATCGGCTTTCCGCGTTACGCTGCGCACTCTCGGCCTGCTCCGGCGCAAGGTCGGCAAGCTCCTTGTTCTTTGCTGCATCTTTAATGCCGATCTGCGCGCTCTGCTTCGCAAGAGCCGCATTCTGAACGGCAAGCCGATCGCGACCAAGCTGCAGATCCAATTCTTCTGGCTTGTATTTGTCGTCGATGCGCGCCTGCGCTGCAGTGAATTTCGCGCTCGCGGCGTCAATGGCCTTATCACGGTTCAGAGCCCTGTCGCGATCGAACACCTGCTGCGCGCCCGCCGCGCTCTCAGTCGTCTTATCCAATGCGCTGGAGAGGTTCTCTGCTGACTTCGATGTTCTATCCAGATTTCCAGCAACAATTTGGTCGCCCTCACCACCCTGAATTTTGTTGGTGAGCTGCTCACCCGGAAAGGAGAGTGGCGCTGCTCTCAGGCCAGAGAGCCAGCTGAAGAACCGTGAAGCAATAGTCGGCCCTTCCTCAGTTGTCGAAGG
The DNA here is from genome assembly GCF_007830635.1 of Bradyrhizobium huanghuaihaiense. Lineage (GTDB taxonomy): Bacteria > Pseudomonadota > Alphaproteobacteria > Rhizobiales > Xanthobacteraceae > Bradyrhizobium > Bradyrhizobium huanghuaihaiense. The sequence continues at coordinate 408,898 of NZ_VLLA01000003.1, forward strand.
CGGCCGTCGCAAAAAATCATATTGCTGCGGCCCTTGTACGGGGCCGATGCCGCGCCGATCGCGAATGCGGTTCGCCTGATCAATCGGCAGCGTTGCATCGGGGGCCGGGGCGTTATTCGCCGTTTCCTTGATCGCCTTGATACCTTGCGCAGTGGCACCCAGAAATTTCGCAGCACCTTCGATCGCTGTAGATACGATCTGCGTACCGTTGAGCGAATCTCCGAGGTTCGATGCCTCTGCCTTGAGGTGCGAAATCGATTGGCTGATAGCGGTGCCGAAAGTCGTTTGCGTGGTCCGCTGATCTTCCTCCAACTGAGGAAGAATATTGCCGAGCGACTTCAACGTCTCCGGCGCGCTGTAGACAGTAGCGTTGGGCAGCCTGGTTTGAAGATCCTGGAGCAGACGCTTCATCAGCGTCGGCATGATGTCGCCAAGCCCCGCCGTCAGCTCCGGCGTCAACCGGCCACCCTCGCGCAATCCAGTCAGGAACGATTTAATGGCCGGGCTGGCCTTCTCATCTTCGACGCGGTCGGCTTCGGCACCGGTGAACAATGACTTAAGCGCGCTCGTCTGCTCGCCGCCGGAAAGCTTGCCGCCGAAACGCTCGTTGGTGCGCGTGATCTGCTCGAACGGGTCCGTTAACGTCGATGTGGGGACCTTTAGCTCCTGCGCGGTCTTCTGCAGTTCCTTATAGGCAGCGACGCCATTTTGAGCCGAACCGGTAAACGCGCCGAGACGCTGGGCCTGCGAGCGCGCGGTGTCTCCGGCCTTCTCCATCGCCGTAACGAACGTGGTGGTGATGGCTGCGCCCAAAGCGATGATATTGCCGCGGCCGAGCTTGCCGAACTCACCGAGGCCATCGAGCTCGAGGCCGGCTTTTTCCGCCGCCGGCCGGATGGTTTCGACCACCCTTTTAACGCGCTCGATGTTCTGTTTAGAGCCTTCCGTCTTGCCGTTTAGGCTCGCGAAAACATCGCCGTACTTGCCGAGGCCAGAGTTCGAATCCTCAATCGTCCGGTTGGTGGCGGCGAGCGCCTTCGCGCCTGTCTCACCCACCTTCTTAAGGCGCGCGACGACGTCTTCGCTGCCTTCCAAAGAAATTCTTTGAACGATCCGATCGACCATTGACGCCTCCTATTGCGGTCTGCTGCTGAGCAACGCTCGGCCTGCGTCGCGCGCGCGGTCTTGCTTAGCCATTTAAATCGCTCCACTTCGTCGACGATCTCGCTCTGTCCAGACCGGCAGAGGCAGCCTTTTCGAAAGCTTCCCTCGATCGCTGACGCAAAAGCTCGCGAACGTGTTTCTCCAAAGTGATGATCACCTTGGGAATCTCGGGGATTCCGAGCTCGCTAGCCAATAGCGGGCCTACCTGTGCCGGCCAGTTCAACCAGGCGTCGCGATCCTGGCGAGCGATGTTGAAGATCTCAGCCTCGATCGTCTTACCGTCCACAAGCCGTCCTGATGCGACCTCGATCCGAAGATGGCGCTCACGAGCGCGGAGGATCGTCTCGGCCGTTCTAGCAACATTTAGATCGACCACGGACGCGGCCGAGCCTTCCTGTTCGAGGATCTGCTTGATGAGAGAAACCGCGCGCTGAGCGTCCTCAGGCGTGGCTATAGGCGCGGCCGACGGATGTAGACCAGTTGTAGACTTGCGCGTAGACGTAGACGGCATGTCTACATTGGCGCCGATCTTAGGCCGCAAAGCCGCGTCGACCTCTTCTTTGTCGAACTTGTCGTCAGACTTTCTTGATATCCCTAGCTTTTTCAACTTACGGCCAAGGCCCGACGCGTCCTTCCCGTAGGCCTTCGCCAACTCCCTCAATGAGAGAAGATCACCCAAAGTGTAGACCTCCTAAAAAAGTTCTGACGCTAGCGAAGTCGAGCTCTTTGCCTCCCCGTATCGCTGCGAGTCGCCGGGAGGACCCGGGAACGCTCAGCCGCCCGCTGGCTGTTTGCGACAGCGGCCCATGACCTTGAGCTGCACGCGCACGCCCTGGCCGATCGCCATGAACCCGTTGCCAGTCGATGCGAGTTCCCGGTTGACGGTGTCTGGGGTATCGGCCTCCTGAAGGTCCACGCCACTGACGTCGACTTCGAGGATGACCTTGCCGTCCTTGATGGATGCAGTGAGGTTGTCAGACATCGTCGGCCTGTCCTTTCGGGGTGTGGATACTGCGGGCTTGCCTGCGCTGTGCGTAGATCGCCGCGGCGCCTTCGGGGGTGAAGGGGCTCCCCTTTGCCGCAGGGACGCTTGGCGCCGTCCGCGCGGGCCTGGAGATGGCCTCGCGCTGCTGACGGCGCTGGTCGAAGATTGCCTTGGCGTCGATGGTCATTTCGTCTGTCCTTTCCGTCGTGATCCGTAGATGTCCGCAGCGAGATTGTTCCAGCTCATGCGGCTGTTCATGCCCGCAGCTTCCGCTTGCGTAACGACGCCGATGGTGCCGACGGCAGTGCTGCACCGTTCAGCGAGGGGTGGCGCCTGCTGTGCCGTCGACCGGCTGGCGATGCTGAGGCAGGCGACGGCGTCCTTCGCAGGCATGTCGGTGTGGTCTGCAAGGTGCTCAGCAGCCGCCTTCATTGAGCCAGTGGCGAACATGGAGCGGGTGATGAGGTCACGACGCTCGGCCGCTGCCTCGATCACCGCTGCGCGTTCCAGCTGTTCGCGGTCGTGCCAGTCGAGGTGCAGGGTAGCCGCTACCCAGTCGACCGACCCCGGGCGGGCCCGCTGCTTGCGCGGTGGCGAAGCCGGCCTGCTCTTCCGCTGCATGTAATATCCGTCAAACATCTCAAACCCCTTCCTGTGTCAGAGTGTCCGGGAGCGCGCGCCAATGGAGCCAAACACGCGCTCCCGGAAATGCCGGCTGAAACACCGCGAAAGCTCGGTGCGCCCGACGGCCGGCATAGCTTTCAATCCCTCTTCGGTGCAGGCATGTCGGCGTGCAAACTCAAAGCCGCACGCGGATCCAAATCAGCCCGCGGCAGGAGCCCGGCAAGCTCGCTGTAGGACGCTTCGTCGCGCTCTGATGCCAACGTGTCAGCGTCGACCTCGGCGAGCTTGGCGATGCGTTGTTCAACGGTCAGCGCGTGCTCGTCATCACCGGCCGCGGCAAGTTCGCGGTCGATCGCCGCGGTGAATTCCTTCGGAAACAGCCAACCGAGCAACCCGACGGGGTCGATCATGTAGACCGCGCTCGCGCTGCCGCCATGTGCCGAGACGCCGACGCGCTTCTGCGGAAACTCGATCGGCTCCAGGCGGTCGATCAGCGGCGAGACGTCCGGCCGCGCGGCCTCGATGCGCTCATGAAGATGTTCACGAAAGAGCTTCTTTGCGACGGCCACAGGGAACGCCGATGCCAAGACTTCCTGCCGGTCGGCTTTCAAGGTGCGGGTCCGCCGGGCCGCGCGTTCGAGCGCATCGATCGCGGTTTCGCCGGCCTTGAGGGGCGAAGCGTCGCCCTCATGCAGCCGAATGCCACCATCCTCGACGTCGATCAGGTACTTCTCCAGCGAGGTCAGGAGCCGCGCGGCGGCCTGCCATGACGTGGTCAGTTCGGCGTTGCGCTCGGTCAGCCTGGCAAGCTCGGCACTCGCGTTCTTGATCTCCGCCTCCACCTCGATCACCGCGGGGTGCTTTTCGCTGATGTGATCACGGCTATCAGCCTGAAGCTGGCGCAGCCGGCCTTCCCAATTCTGCAGCCGCTGATGGACGTCGAGCCGGCGGTCGGAGACGCTGCGCAGCATCGCGTGCCGGTCATTCTTCGTATCCCGAAGGCTGATCAGCTTGTCGCGCACCTGCACGGGCATCCGGTCGGCGATGTCCGCGACCAGGCGCAACGGCGATTCCGGCTCCGCGCGTTCCGCCCGGACCTTCGCCTCGACTCCCTCCGACAATGTCGCGCCGCGAATGATGCTCATGTTTTTTTACTCTCCCAAATCAGTTGTTGAATTCGTCGCGCACCGCGTTGCTCACCTCAACTTGGCAAGAATTCGCCTTATCGTGGATGGACTTGGCGTGTGTGGATTGGGTGGCGCGGTATTGAGAATGAGCCAGTACATCTCTGTTCGGGTGCCTTTCCCGGGAGGTGCGACAGCAGCGCGATCGCGACGCCAACCCGAGGCTGCATACCGGCTCAGGCCGCGGGATATCTCATGCGCGGCGGCATGGTCGGCGAGATCGGCGAAGTAGCGACGCCGGCAGTCTTGGATTAGCGCGTCCCGCTCGGCGTGCTTCGCCGGCATCACCGCGCGCAGCGCCTCCGCTGCCGCGATCCTGTCTGCCTCCGTCAGCTCGGCGCCGGCCTCGAGCGCAGCGGCGAGACGGTGGAGGTCCGATGTCGCGGTCACGATTAAGCCGCGGTCCTGGGCGGTCACAGTGGGACACCGGGACATTGCGGGACATTGCGGGACATTGTCCGCGACATGAGGGTGGGACGGACAGGGACACACCCCTTTAGGGGTGTCCCGGATGTCCCACTGTCCCGACCGGCTCAAAGAAGCCATATGATCTCAGCCCCGTCTTTGACTTCGCCGCCGATCAGGGGGGCCTGCTGAGCCGCCTTGAAATTCCGGGTCCATGCCTTGCGCTCGGCTTCGCTGCGCTCACCATCACCGCTGCTGACGTATCTGGCCTTGTGGATGTTGCGGACGGCTTCCAAGCTCACCGCCCGGACAATGGGCCCGTCGCCTCCGACGGAATGCTCAATCGCGGCTTCGGTCAGAGCGGCATCAATGCAGTCACGAACGAGCCGGAGGCCCTTCGCCCATTTCTTCTCGGTTGACGTCGCGGGGATGTCGGCCGGGACGGCTACCGCGGCGGTGGTGCCGTCCGGAGCGATCTCGACACCCTCAACTGTGAAACTTATCCCTTCGCCTTCCTCGCCGTCGTTAGCCTTGACGACCTTGGCTGTGCGAACGCTCCCGGCATTCACAACCGCGACGGTAGTGTCGACCGCACCGAGCAGCGCGCCGTGCCCCCGCATTCGTTCTGCATCATGCGGAATATGATGCACGAGCAGCACGTGGGCTTTCGTGCTTTCTTGGATCCGCGCGGTGACCGTGACCAGCGCGCCCATGTCCTTCGGCGAGTTCTCATCGCCACCCGCCAGCGCACGGGACACGGTGTCCACAATGATCAAGACGACCCTTTCGCCGGTTTGCCGCTCTACCTCTCGGCAGATGTCTAGAATCTGAGCCGCGGTGGTCGGGTTGCGGAAATCATAGACGCCGCCCGCAATGGCGAAGGGGAGATCCTGAAGGCCATGCTTCACGCGGAAAGCGATTGCTCGCCGCTCAACCAATTTCCTGCGTTCCAGCGCCACGTAAAGCACCGCACCGCGGGTAACGGGCTTGCCGTGCCATTCCAGCCCGGCGGCTATATGCAAACCCATGTCTTCGATGATCACGCCTTTGCCGCAGCCGGGAGGGCCGTAGAACGCGCTCAGCTCCCCAGCGCCCAGCATCCGGTCGACCAGCCATGCCTTAGAGCAGTCGGTTTCCAAGTCGGCATAGAGCACGAATAGACGCTTGCGGTCGGCGTGAAGCGCCTTGAGATCGAGAACCTTATTTTCCTCCGCGATGCTCATTTCTCTGCGCCCTCCAAAATCGAGAGCGCCACAACATCGATGCATCCGGGCGCGACTTCGTTGACCATCTCCCGCGCCTGCTTGGCGTCGATCAGGCCTTGGCTGAGCGCAACACCGGTCGCGATCACTTCTTCATCGATGTGTTTCAGCCTACGGCTGACTACGCGGATCAGCGCCAACGTGTATTCTTTGGACGGGGTGCCGATCATGGTGCCACTGCCATTTCGAGAGCTGTCGCGATCGGACCGCGGACCGAATGCAAGATGGTGTCGGCGTCGACGCCGTGCTGCAGGAGCAGGCTGACGAGCACTGCCGCCGTTTCGGCGTTCTGCTGCAAGGGGCTGTTAAATTTGCCGACGTCCAGAAAGATCTCGGCAAGGCGGCCATCCGGATAGCGGCTAGCACTAGCCCGGTAGAGGTGCCCCTCATGCGTGAAATTGAACGCGAAGCAGCGCCTCTTATATGGAGGAGGTTTGCGGGTCATCTCACAATCCCCCACGCCAAGCTTGCGATCACAGCAGCCGCGCTGAAGGAAAGCCCGAACATCCGGCGGAGCCGCTGCGCTTGCCGTTCAAGCCGAGGTTCGGTATTGTTGTCGTCGAGCTCGCCGCCAAGCTGCTCGAAATTCAGCGCCGGTTCACTGCACGCAGTGGCCGGCGTTGCCGTTTCTGGTGATGCCATTGGTCAGGCCGCCCTCCGTCCCGGGTTGCGGCGCTTGACGCGATTGTTCAGCCAATCCCTGGCACCGGCCAGTGGGATAAAGATCTTCCCCCCGAATTCGAGGAACGGCAGGCCGTCCGGCATGTTCCGGTATCGAAGCGAGGTGCGGAGCGAAATGCCGTTGTCGGCAGCAAAGCGGCTTTCTTCAGCGAAGCCATCAAGGATGCTAGCAGTAGGCTCAGTCACGGTGCCATCTCCTGTTTAGCTGGCGACTGCCAGCGACAGGTGGAGACTTACTCAGCCACAGAGCCTCGGAAAATTAGTGGGGATGTTCTGTTGTCTAGTGGGCGAATGCTCCCCACTAGTCAGACTTGGGGAATGGCGGCCTTGTAGGATTGCGCCGCGGCGAGCAGCTTCCCGGAAAGTGGCGCCGGATCCCTCAGCGAGCTATTCACCCTGGCATCCTCTGGGATTCGCCAAACTTCGTGCGGATCCAGCAGCTTTTCCGCCGATCGAGGAGCTGAGTAAGACACGCCGAAATCTAGGTATGCCTGAGCCTCTCCGAGAAAGCACATGACGTCATCCAGTGGGCCGCCCTCAATGTTGCCCGCTGTTTCGTTAGCCAGCGACCTCGTTACGGCATCGAACAGAGCAGCGCAGAAGTGAGCGACAGGCCGATATCCTGTCCAGGCCTTGAGTAAATCCTTCCTGTTTCGCAGCACTAACGGAAAACCAGTTTTCTCGACGATGTGGACCGCCTTATTGACGCTCGCGCCTCCGGCTAGCTCATGGTTTTGGTGCATGCGTCTAATCAGCGCAAGGATTAGGCCAGCGCTAAACCAGCCTTTCTCGCACTTCCTGATGACGGCCTCGATGCTTGCCAGCCCAGATGCTTGCGCGACGGCGCGATAACTTCCCGCCTCATCAAACCGCCTACGTGTAACGTCGAGGGCATTCGACCATTCTTCGTGATTATAGATTGCATCTATTGTCTCCGCCCAGTCGGCGGCTGCCGCAGGATCGGGCAAGGCTTCGGCCGATGATTGCAGCTCGCCGAGATTGGCAGCCATGACCGAGGCGATGAATTGGTGTCGCGCCACTTCGTCAGATCGATTCGGCCACGCCATGACGGAAACCAATTCGACCTTAGTTTGGTAACATCCCATGACGGTTAGATGATCGCCACATCCAAGGATTGGCATCAACGCACCTTCCCACCGACGACTTCGCCGACGCGCTCCGCAGCCGCGCGCTGCGCCTCATCGAATATGTGTGAATAGCGGGCCGTCGTGCTGGGCTGCGTGTGCCCTAGCAGAGCGCCGATCAGAGGCAGACTCGCTCCACCGGTTGCGAGGATTGACGCAAAGGAATGACGCAGGTCGTGAAGGCGCAGGCTCTCAATCTTCGCGGCTTTGCAGAGGGCTGCCCAGCTATCCTTCACATCCTTCCTGTGGCCGCCGTCACGCGATGGGAATAGGTGTTCGGCTCTACCAGCCACCTTTTTCAGTTCCTTCAGCAATTCCATTGCTGGTGCTGAGAGCGGTACGACGTGGTCGGTCTTTTGCTTGGTGGTCGCGCCGGGCTTGATCCACTCGGAACGTGTGAAGTCAAACTGATCCCATCTTGCCGCTAGAACCTCTCCACGGCGCGCCCCGGTCAACAAAAGCAGGCGTATGATATTAGCGCTCTGCTCGTCCGGCAGACCGTCCAAGGCGGTCAACAGCCGTTCAAGTTCTGCCTGGGTAAGGTAGCGCTTCCGCTTGTGTTCCGGATTGCGCTCCACGCCACGGCAAGGGTTGTCGGTCCGCCAGCGCCAGAGAATGGCGAGGCTGAACATCTTGGAGACCAGCGCCAGTACTCGGTTCGCATGATACGGAGCTCGCTCACTGATGGTCCGGTGCAGTTCGTCGACGTCAGCATAGGTGACCGCAGCAACCTTGAGCTTCTTCATGGCCGGCAAAATGTCGGCCGCGATCTGCTGCTTGTAGCTCGCCTGCGTGGAGGGTCGTTTTCGAGACAGGTATTCCTTCTCGAAACGGGTGCACAGATCAGCCATCGTGGGCGCTGAGCGATCCGTTTGCTGTTGCCCTACTGGATCCGCCCCCCGGTCGATCTCTCGCTTCAGGCGCTTCGCCTCGTCACGGGCGGCGCCTGCAGTCCAGTCCGGGAACGACCCGATGGTCCAGCGCCGCTCAAGCCCGTCGATCTTCCGGCGATAGTTTAGGATGAAGGCCTTTGCTCCGGCCTTGGTGACCCGCACGCCGAAGCCTTTCACCTCACCATCATAGGTGATCCGATTCCCGCTCGGCGGCGCAGGAAGGTTTCGTACATCGCGATCTGTGATTTTGTCGGCCATCGGAGGTGTCGTGTCCGCACTGTGTCCGCAGTCGTTGCGGTCACCCCTGTCGCAGCGTGTCCGACTATGGCGCTTCACGTCAACGGTTGTCCGTTGTTTTCCAACAGGTTTTTGGCTCAGTCGCCAAATCCTGAGTCAGTCCAATGGGTTGGAAAATAGCGCTAGAACGGACTTAAAATCCCTCGGTGCGCAAGCGCTGTGCCGGTTCGACCCCGGCTGCCCGCACCATCCGGCTGTTTGGCCGCGAGGCTCGCGCCGCGGCTCCTAGCCGCCTTTGGCTTTCCGGCCGCGTGAAGTTGGTTTTCGCGGCAGACTTCGACCGTACTCTTTCCACCAAGCCGTGAGCGCTTCCATCGCGGGCCCAAGTCCACGGGCTTTTTCAGTAATCTTGTACTCAACCCGGAGCGGTACTTCTGCGAACACGGTGCGCGATATCAGACCGTCTGCTTCGAGTTCGCGGAGTTGCGCCGTTAGCATGTGCTGGGTGATGCCGGGGATTGCTTTGCGCAGCTCCCCGAAGCGATAGACCCGCTGATTGAGCAGCCACATGATCTCCAGCTTCCACTTGCCTGAGAGCAGCGCGAACGCGCGCCGCATTTCCTCGTGCATGTTGACCTCTTTGCCGGCCATAGTCTGCTCTTCCATACTTACTGCAAGTTATTCATCCTACTTGCGAATATCAGTCCTATTCTACATCTTCCCTGCAGACAGCGTGCAAGTGCAAGCGCGCATCCACACAAGCAAGATGAAAGAGAGATTGCTGCTCCAACGGCGATCAACGACAACTCATGACTCCAATCTACATCTACTGGATCAGCACGGCGCTTTTGTCCCTGCTCTATCTGACCTCCGCCTTCATGTACCTCACCAAGGGAGATTGGGTACGCAAGGCCCTCGGCGAGCTTGGCTATCCGTCCCACCTCGTTCCCTTGTTGATCACCGCGAAGATTTTGGGCACGGCCGCAATCCTGTTGCGCTTCAACGTGGCGCTTAGCGACCTCGCCTATGCAGGGATGTTCTACCACCTGCTGCTGGCGTTCCTGGCGCACATCGCTGACCGGAAGCCCAGCGCCGCCATGCCAGCCGTGGTGGGTCTCATCCTAATGGCCACGTCCTTCGTCACGCAGAACGCCGCTCGCCAAGTTCCGTCGCCTTATCTCCAGGAAGCGGCGAACATGGTCGCACGAGGTGCAGCATGAAAGTCACCCTGTTTGGTGCCACCGGAACGACAGGCAAATACTTGATCGACGAGGCTTTGAAGCGCGGAATCGACGTCACGGTCTTTGCGCGGTCAAGCAGCTCTTTTGAGAACGCCAAGGTCAAGATCGTTCGGGGTGAGCTGACCGACAATGCTCTTTTGCGGGAAGCCGTCAGCGGATCAGATGCCGTCGTATCAGCGCTTGGGCCGACGAAACTGCGCCATCCGAAAGACTTGCCGATCACTCGGGCCACGGAAGCGATTATTTCAGCGATGAAGCAGGTGCATGTGCAACGCCTCATTGCCATCTCAACCGGCATGGCTGTCGATCCCGGAGATCGATTTGACTGGAAGATCAGGCTTCCCGCGACGCTCATCAAGTACTTGATGCGCAGCTGCTATAACGACATCCTTGCGCTCGCAAAGGTCATACGAGCATCAGGGTTGGATTGGACGATGGTCCGTGTGGCTTTCTTGCGGAATGATCCCGCGATTGGCCATCTCAACGTAGGCCTGTATGGCGTTTCCAGACATTCGCTGGCCGTCAACCGCGAAGACCTTGCCAGATTCATGTTCGATCAGATCACCGAGCGCCGTTATATCCATCAAGCGCCGGGGATCAGTACGAAATAGGTCGCCGACGGGACCAGCGATGGCGGATGCGGCGCCTGCAATCGCATCGCTTCCGTCGCGGTAGTCCCCGCATGCTCAGACGGCGACATTCCGCTCGACCCGTAGCTCCCTGAAAACCTTCGTGACGGGCAGGTGAAACGGCAAATCCGTGTTGGTGTGGTGCCAGCGGAACGGGCACGTCTTCTCGATCGAGATTCCCGGCGTCGAGTTGAGCGCGCCGAAGCCATCGATCGTGCCCATCACGTCGATGATCTTTCTGTATCGGGGCGGCATCGCGACTGCCGCGGACACCGTGATGATCCAGAACTTGTCGGCGGGAATGGCCTGTTCGACCGCCGGTGTTTCCTTCAGCTCGTACAGCGCTTCCGAGATCACGAGGTTGCCCTTGGAGTGGCCGGTCACCAGCGAGAAGCTGAAGCGGCCATCGCTCAGCAAGGCCATGACCGTCCTTGTATCCAGGCTGATGCGGCCGAGTTCGATCGGTGACGTCGGCGGGCTCAGGGTCTCCGGACGGTTGAGCGCCCGGCTCATGTCGTCGAGCTCCTCGAACTGATGGCGCAGGCGATTGAGGGTGCCGAACCAGAACCAGCCGCCGAGCGCCTCGGTCATGAGGTCGGCAAGCCCATAGCCCGACACCACGGCCGCGACCGCGACGCCAAACGCGTCGGCGACATTCCGCGCGAAGGCCGCCGCCCCCAGCGCCGAACTGCCGACACCCGCCACCGCCAGGATGCGGACATCGGCGCCGCCGGAATCGGCGAAGTCTTCCACGGTGTTGCAGAGCTTGAGCGTTCCGGCGCCGGATGGCGGGACGATCAGGATGGCGCCCTCGCGCGCCAGCCAAGGGGCCGTCTCGCGCGCCTCCTCATGGGTCACCTTGCCGATGTCGTAGAAGATTCCGTCGAGGACCGCGTTCCTGCGGCGAAATGACTCCAGGGCGGCCTCGCGCAACGGCGTCCGGGATTCGAATATCTCCTCAAAACTGTTGCGGCCAAGCTGGGCCGTCGCGAGCGAACGTTGCGTAGAGAGCATCACGGTTCTCCGCAGGCAGTCGAGCGAAGGTTACCGTAGCAAGAACCTTGCCACCTTGGGTGGTATCACTGCGCCGTTCAGACGAACCCAGGCTCGCCACTGGATCCCGAAGCAGGACCGCGGCCACGCCCGTCGCGCAAACCATTCGTTTACCAACTCGCCCGTCGCCTTGCGGAACCCGCCCGCGACAACTGGCCTTTACTCGACCTTAGACCGTCTTCCCCTAAATCGAACGATGTCTGCCGCCATCGCCGCAGACGTCACGGAAAACGCTAAGGCCCGCCGCGGCCGGCTTCGATGGTGAGAGCTCTCATGGACGCGCGCGAGAATTGGTCCCGGTCGGGGATTGGCGGAGCGCCGACGGCGCTCGGACGCCACTTGCACGGGCGTGAGATCTACCTCGTCCTGATCGCGTTCCTGTCGGTGTTCTACATTTCGAACGGACCGGTGCAGCTCAGCCATTATGACCTCGGCTGGCACATCGCCGCGGGAGACCTGATCAGGGAGCGCGGCGAGATTCCATTTCAGGATCCATGGGCGTTCACGCTCGCAGACAAGCGCTGGTATAATCTGTCGTGGCTGTGGGACGTGATTGCCAGCGTGCTTTATCAGCACACGGGGCTTGCCGGGATCGTCCTGCTGGTCGTCGCCTGCGGCGCGGTCATCGTCGGATACCTCACCTCATGCGGCCTGCGCAGCGGCGCGTCGGTCCCGGCGGTCTGCGTCACTGTCTTCGCCGCATGCCTGCTCTACCCCTGCTACGAGGCGGCGCCCAACACCTATCTGGCGGCCTCGCCGAATATCGCGACCATGCTGTTCGCGGTGATCTTCTACGGGGAATGCCTGCGGCGGCGCAGATGGTTGCTGCTGCCGGTGATGATGGTGCTGTGGGTCAATCTGCATGGCGGCTTCATGCTCGCCTTTCCGATCATCGGCGTCTTCGCCGGCGTCGCCTTGCTTCGGCGCGACTGGACGAGCTTCAGGAATTATTGCCTCGCGGGCATCGGATGCGTCGCTGCGATCTTCGTCAATCCGCTGGGCTGGCACATCTATGACGGCGTGATGGCGACGCTCGGCCATTTCATCCAGGCCAATATCGGCGAGTGGCGTCCCTACTTCCACAACATGGAGCTGCCCGGAAGCATTCCCGCCATCGCCTATGCCTTGACGTTCATTGCGCTCGAGCTGCGCTACCGCAACTCAAGACCCATTCCGCTGGAGCCGCGCCTGCTGGCATGGCTCTTTCTGTTCCTGGGCCTTTACCAATTCAGGTACATCGCGTTCTTCTTCATCTTCTCGGCGGTCCCGATGGCGCTTCACGTCGACCGCCTGCTGCCCGAGCGGCTGGCGAGGCTCGACATCCGCCGCGCGATGCTGGCGGCCGGGATCGTCGGTGTCTTCGTGCTGCCGCTCAGCTTCCTGCAGGTAAGACCGGCGCTGGCGCTGCCGGACATGCTCTCGGAGGAGGATGCCGGCTACCTGCTCGCGCATTCCACGCATTCGCGCGTGCTGAACCACTGGAATTCCGGCGGGCTCCTGATCTTCCGCACCCACGGCGCGGTGCCCATGTTCGTGGACGGCCGGGCCGCGACCGCCTATCCGGACGAGCTGCTGCGCGACTATCTCAAGCTGGTGCGCTGGGACATCGACGAGGCCGCCTGGGACACGGTGATCCGGAAATACAAAATCGATGCGGTGCTCTGGGTCAGAGCCCATGAGCAGCTGAGGCAGTTCCTCGTCGGCCGGAGAGGCTGGAGAGAAGACTACACCGGCGCCTATATGAGCCTCTACACCGCGCCGCCAGCCTCATCGCCCGAGGGTGCGAACGCGGCGGCGTCGAGATAGGATCACGCCCGCTGCTGTTGGTGCGCAAGCAGGATCCAGAAACAGATCAGCGCCAGCGTGAGCTGGCCGTAGCCGCCCATGAACGCGGTGACCGAGGCTGACGCCAGGATCGGAAGGGCGACCGCAACCGTCAGCGCAGCGACCATCATCACCGCAGGCAGGTCGACGACGAGAACGGCCGCGTAGAGCGCCACCTGGAAGAAGGTGTACTCCTTCGGTCTGGGCGTGCAGAGATAGAGCGCGTACATCGCGAGCACGGTGATGCGCATCGCCGCGGCGGGATGATCGACCAGCCAGTCGTCGAGCGCCTGCAGCAGCGAGGCCTTGCCGGCGCGGCCCTGCCGCTTGACCATGCGCCACACCGAGACCGCGAACGGCGCGAGCACGAGCGTGATCGCGATGAGCCCGTAGAGGCCGACGACGAACAGCTTGCTGCCGGCAAGTCCGATGTGGCCTGCAAGTGTCGAGGCAATCAGGAGCAGCGACGGATTGACCTCGCTCGCGGGCGAATGCTGTCCGGGAATCTGGCCGGTGATCGCGCTGAGCCAGCTCCGCGACAGATCCGGGTAGAACGCCAGCGACGCCAGGATCGGCAGGGCAAACATGCCCGCCGCCACCGCGATCAGAAACAGCTTGCGACGTCTCGGCTGCGGCAGGAAATAGAGCGCGGCGAGGATCGGCAAGAACACCAGCTTGAAGGCAGTAACGAGGCCGAGCACGGTCGCACCGGCGAGCTGCGGCACGAGGCTCACCTCACCCTGCTCCCCGGACTGCACGGGGCGCAGCAACAATGCGAGCGAGGCCGCCGTCAGCAGGCCGCTGAGTATCTCGAAATTGCCGGTCGCAACGACCCAGTCGAAGCCGAGAAAACCACCGAGCACGAGCACAGCCCGCAGCACGGCGTCTTGCCAGCGCCCTTTGGCCGTGCCGAGGCCGGGCAGCAGCAGCGCGCAGATCACCGCAAGGACGAGATAGATCGGCTTGTAATGGGCGACGAGAAAACCGCCGGTGCAGAGCGGCCGAAAGGCGTCGAGGGTGACCGGAAGATAGGGATAGGAAAGTTTCGTGTCCTTCAGGTTCTTGACGAAATAGGGATCAAGCCCCTGGAGGTGAGCATCCACCGCAGCGCAATTGATCCGCACGTCCCAGCCAAAGGTATTTTCCGCGGCGAGGTCGACGGTAACGGACATGGCGACCAGCGCCGCCGCGAGCAGGATCAACCAGGTCAGCCAGCGGCTCCCTGACCCGTTCGCGGCCAAGGATCCGGCATCTGCGGACGAGGCGAGGCTCGTCATGAACGCACGTCCTGCGCCTCAAGTCGCATCGGCTCCGCGCGAAAATCGAGCAGCAGGATCCAGAAGCATGCCAGCGCGACAATGAGGAGGACAAAGCCGCCCTCCACCGTGTGTCCCGAAATCGAGACGAGGCCCGGAGCGATGAAGCCGACGGCGAGCATGGCGGCGAGTGCCAGGGCCGGAAGATCGGCGATGAGGACAGCGGCATAGACCGCAAGCTCGAAGAAGGCATATTCCTTGAGGCGCGGTGAGCTGACGTAGAGCGCAAACATTGCGAGCACGGTGACGCGCGAGGCCACGTGGGGATGGTCGATCAACCAGCGATCGAGCCGCGACAGAAGCGATCCCCCTGCCCGAGCCGGTCCGCTGCCGACCGCGCGCAGGACGGACAGCACGAACGGCACGAGCACGAGCGCGAGTGCGGCGAGCGCATAGGTTGCGAACATCACAGGCTTGCTGTCGCCGAGCCCGACCTGCTCCAGGAGGCTGCGCGCCAGCAGCAGCAGCGACGGATTGGTTTCCATCAGCTCGACGGCATGCTGATCCGGGATCTGCTTCGTCAGCACACCCACCCAGCTCGAGAACAGGTCGGCGTAGAACACCCTCGAGATCAGGATCGGCCATGCGAAGCCGAACGCGGCCACCGCGATCAGCACCAGCTTGCGCGCGCGCGGCAGCGGCAGGAAATAGAGCGCGGCGATCATGGGACAGAACACCAGCTTGAACGAGGTCACGAGACCAAGCAGCGCGGCGCCGCCGACGCGCAAGGCGAAGCCGCGGTCCCCAGCGGCGGATGCCGTTGGGCGAAGCAGCAGCCTCAGCGCGACCGCCGTCAGCACGCCGCCCAGGATCGCGAAATTCCCGGACGCCCAGACCCATTCGAAGCCGATGAACGCGCCGAACACGCAGAGCAGCCTGAGCGCGACATCGCGCGGGCTGGTTTGCGTTCGGCCAAGCCCCGGCAGGAGCAGGCCGCAGAGCACGGCGAGCACGAGATAGACGCCCATGTGATGAGCGACGAGGACGCCGCCCGCGCACACGGGGCGAAACACGTCGAGCGTCACGGGCAGATAGGGGTAGGAGAATCTGGTGCCCTTCAAATTCTTGACGAAATAGGGATCGAGCCCGTCGGCATGGGCATCGACCGCGGCGCAATTGACGCGAACGTCCCAGCCGTAGTTCAGGGGAAGCGTGCCGTCGCTGACGAGATTGCCGAGCACCAGCAGCGCCGTCAGCCCGATCAGCCAGGCAAGCCAAGTGTTTCGCCTTGCGGTCATGTCGACCGAGGGGCCCAACCATCGTGCTACGTCGGACACTGCGAGATACCTGCCTTGCCGGATTCCTCCGGGGCGCGCCTGCGCGGCGCCCCGTCGGGCCACAATGGACAGGATGAGTTGCGGATTCATCTCCCCGGTGCGGCGTGCCCGGTCTTATGGTGAATGGCTGGTTGCCGGCGCGCCTCCGGGGGCCGGTGGGGACCAACAACCCCTTGACGCCGCCGCCGGGGTGACAGGCTACCTCACCAACTCGTGTCCGCCTTCGCCCCGCCTGACAGCCATCCCGAAACATGGGTTGTGCGCCGCAGCATGGGCGCTAGAAAAAGCCCTGATTTCTAGAGGTGAGCTTCTTGTCCGACGTCAATGCCGACGATTGGGTGTCCTCCGGACACCGGCCCATGGGTTTTCCCGAATTCGTCATCGTGATCGCGTCCATCATGGCGCTCAATCCGCTCGCGATGGACATGATGCTGCCTGCGCTGCCCAATATCGGGGCGGCATTCAGTATCCCCGTCGCCAATCATCTCCAGCTGGTGCTGTCGACCTTCCTGATCGGCTTCGGCGTCGGCCAGTTCGTCATGGGCCCGTTGTCGGATCGCTTCGGCCGCCGCCCGGTGCTGCTCGGCGGCATGGCGGTCTATGCGGTCGCGAGCGTGCTGGCGGTCGCCGCGCCCTCGTTCGAGACGCTGCTGCTGGCGCGCGCGCTGCAAGGGCTCGGCACCTCGGCAACCCGCGTGATCGCGACCTCGATCGTGCGCGACTGCTATGTCGGCCGCCGCATGGCGAGCGTGATGTCGCTCGCGATGATGGTGTTCATCGCGGTGCCCGTGATCGCGCCGTCATTCGGACAGGCGGTGCTGCTGGTGACGGCCTGGCGCGGCATCTTCGTCGTGCTGATGCTCTACGGCCTGCTCGCGCTCGCATGGTGCGTGCTGCGGCTGCCCGAAACGCTCCCCGAATCGGAACGCAGGTCGCTGGCGCCCGCCGACGTGCTCTCGGCCTTCCGCCAGACGGTGACCAACCGCCAGACCATCGGCTATGCGACGGCTGCCGGCAGCGTCATCGGCGCGCTGTTTGCCTATGTGTTCTGCGCCCAGCAGGTCTTCACCGGCGTCTATCATCTCGGTCGCTACTTTCCGCTCGCTTTCGCCGCGATCGCGGCAGGCACCGCCGTGGCCGGCTTCCTCAATTCGCAGCTGGTCGGACGGCTCGGCATGCGCGTGATCTCGCATGGCGCGCTGACGCTCTATACCGTGGTGGCGGGCGTGATGCTGCTGACGGAGATTCTCGGCGTGCTGCCGCTCTCCCTGTTCATGGTGCTCTCGGCGCTGATGATGTTCTCGTTCGGCATGATGGTCGCGAACTTCACTGCGCTCGCCATGGAGCCGCAGGGCCACATCGCCGGCACCGCTTCATCGCTCTACGGCTCGATCACGACCCTGATCGGCATCGTGGTCGGCATGGCGATCGGCCAGAGCTTTGACGGCACGCTGCTGCCGTTCTCGGTCGGCTTCTTCCTGTCGACGCTGGCTGCGCTCGCGATCGTGCTGGTGGTGGAAAAAGGACGGCTGTTCAGGCCGCATCATCGTCCCGTGAGTTGAGGAACTTCCCGGCGGCCTCGATGTTGTACTGCAGCAATTCGAAAGGCCTCTGCCATGGAACTGGAACTCCGCAAAGACCACCACGCCTCGGAGCCGAAGGACTTGAAGCATTCCGAGCCGAATGCGGAGCAGGCCGCGTTCACCGCACCATTTGCCAGCGAAGGGCTGGAGCAAGTGCGCGACAGCCATTGCTGAGCCCGCGCCCTACTCCGCAGCCCGCCTGCTGGCGCTGAATTCTTCGGCAGCGCCCTCCGGTGCCGAGCTTCTTCCGCGCGGC
Organism: Bradyrhizobium huanghuaihaiense; assembly: GCF_007830635.1. Lineage (GTDB taxonomy): Bacteria > Pseudomonadota > Alphaproteobacteria > Rhizobiales > Xanthobacteraceae > Bradyrhizobium > Bradyrhizobium huanghuaihaiense. The sequence goes on from NZ_VLLA01000003.1 coordinate 426,657, forward strand.
GGCACCATCAATACAACCACCTCACGCGTCACGCCGGGCTTGCCCCAAAGCATTGCCTGCACCGTGAACTCGCGCTTGACGAAATGCTCGGCGCGCGAAGACACCCCCTCCATCCAGCGGATGCAATAGTCCTGGCCGCGGAAACAGAGCGCGGCCCAGCCGCGGTCCAGCGTCGTCTTGCGCGGCAGGCCCCAATTATACTGATACGCGAACGGCCGTGCATAACGCGGATGGTCGGGGCTGTAGAATGCGGTCGCAAACGCCAGCGAATCGTCGCCGCTGACGGCGCTCAGAGGCTCGCCGGTCAGCTCGCGCCATTCGCGGGTCAACTCGTTGGCCGCCTGCGCGTAGAAATTCCGGCCTTCTTCATAGCCGTGGTCGTTGCGATAGGCGGCATGGATCGGGGCTGCGACCAGAACGGCGGCAAGCGCGACGCCGGCCACGATCACCGTGACGTTGACGGTGTAGAAGCGCTCGATCGGATAGCGCGTGCCGCAGACCACGAGAACTGCGAACAGGAACAGCCCCTGCAACGCCCATAGCGACGGCAAATCGGTCCCCATCGCGAGCGAAATCAGCACCGGCAGCGCGATCGTTCCGACCGCAACGTAGAAGAGAAGTCGCAGGCCCGCGCTCATCGCGGCAAAGTCGGCCGGAAACTGCTTCAGCCGCGTGCCGGCGATCAACGCCCAGAACACCGCCGACACGCTCGCGGCGGCCGCCAGCCCCAGCAGGAAGTTTCTGACCTCACTGAGCGAGCTCACCACATTGCCGTTTGCGTGGGCCAACGCATAGGTGAAGGTCGATGCGCCGGTCGTCGCGAGCCAATACAGATGCGGCGACAGCGCTGCGAGCCCGACGATGACCGAAATCCAGGGCGATGCCGAGAAGAAATAGGCGCGCCGCTCCGGGTGCGCCAACGCGGCAAAGGCGAAGCTCGCGACGAGGAAGATCGAGTAATATTTGCCGACCATCGCCAGCGCCGTCGTGAATCCGACCGCAACCGCCCATGGCGCGGTGCGCGTCTCGAACGCGCGCAGGAAGCACCAGGTCGCCAGCGGCCAGATCGCAAGCAGCACCGCATTGGCGTTGAAACGCTGGGCGTGGAATTGATAGGCCGGCGTCAGCATCAACAGCAGCAGCACCAGCACGCGCTTGTGCCCGGTCACGAACCGCCGCGAGATCAGATCGACGAAGAACAGCGCGAGCCCGGCATTGGCCATCGCCATCAATTGCAGCGACCAGTCGCTGAGCGCAAACACCGAGGTCCAGGCTGCCGTAACCCACCCCATCAGCGGCGGATGCTTGTGATAGCCGAAGGCGAAATTCCGTCCCAGCGCCCAGGCCTCAAGCGTATCGGGGTGCAGGCCGCTACCGGCATAGGCAATGCGCAGATAGAGCGTCCAGATTGCAACGAAGCAGGCGATGAGAAGCGGCACGGCCCAGCCCGCCTCGACGTGGTCGAGCCAACGCAGGAAAGGCCGGCGCCAGCGCGCCGGCGCGCGATCGGACCGTTCGGCCATCGCCTGGAATGCAAAATCGAACGGCACGGGAAGCAACTGAGGACAGGAAAGTGATGCGAAGACGCCACATCTATTTCAGGATGGAAACAAATAGCAACAATTGGAAACTGGAAAAATTAAAAAGCGGCCCGCCCTCTCACCCCACGCAAGAATAACAAACAAAAACGGCGCCGCTGACGACAGCGGCACCGCGGCGTAACGTTGGCGTAACGTTCGGAGCGAAAGGTGCGAGGCCGCACCCTTCCCTTACTCTGACTTGTCGATGTTCCAGAACACCGGGGTTGCCGGGCCGTCGAGCACGCCGGTGAGCGACTTCCGCCACGCGCTCGGCGCCTGATATTGACCCAGCGGCATGTAAAGCACCTGGTCATAGGCTTCCTTCTGGATCTCGGCCGCGATCTTCTTCTGCTCCTCCGCCGAGGTCGCGCGAACGAAGGCGTCCTTGAGCTGCTCGATCTTGGCGTCCTCAGCCCAGCCGAACCAGCCGCCCTTCCTGCCCTGCCCGCCGACGGCGACGTTGGAGATCGGGTTGTCCACGTCGGCGCTGACCCAGTTGGTGATGAACATGTTCCAGCCGCCCTCCTTCGGGGGCTTCTGGCTGGCGCGCCGGCTCACCACCGTCTGCCAGTCGGTCGCCTGCAGGTCGATCTTGAAGCCGGCTTCGCGCAGTTGCTGAGCCACCACGATCGGTTGCGCCTTCAGCAGCAGCACGTCGCCCGGCGCCATGAGCACGACCGGTGTCCCATCGTAACCGGACTCGGCGAGCGCCTTCCTGGCCGCAGCCATGTCGCCGCCCTTCGCGAGGGTCTCGCCGCCAATGTCCGTCGCGAACGGCGTGTCGCAGATGAAGGCCGCAGCACAAGTCTTGTAGTATTTGGGATTGCCGATCAGCGCATCGAGCACGTCCTTCTGCTTGACCGCCAGGAATGCGGCGCGGCGGACCTTGACGTTGTCGAACGGCGGATGGAGGAAGTTCATCCGTGCGCCCGTCTGGAATCCGAACTTGTTCAGGATCTCGATCTTGAGCTCCTTGTCGGCTTCGATGGCGGGCAACATTTCGATGGCAGGAAATTCCATGAAATCGACGTCGCCCGACTGCAGCGCGTTCAACGCCGTCTGCGCGTCCGGCATCGTGATCCATTCGACGCGGTCGACCTTCACCACCTTGCCGCCGGTGGTCCAGCTCGCCGGCTCCTTGCGCGGCACATAGTCGGCGTTCTTGACATAGACCGACTTCACGCCTGGCTGGAATTCGCCCTGCACGAATTTGAAGGGGCCGGAGCCGATCTGCTCCGGGATCTGCTTGTCCACCGGCGTCTCGGCGAGACGTTTCGGCATCATGAAGGCGACCCGCGAGGACGGCTTGCCGATCGATTCCAGCACGAGCGCGTACGGCTCCTTCAGCTTCAGCGTGATGGTCTTGGGATCGGTCGCCTCGATGCTCGCGGTGAACAGCATCATCTGCTGCCCCATCCCGTCGACAGCGGCCCAGCGCTTCAGGGAGGCGACGCAATCTTCCGCGGTGACGGGCGCGCCGTCATGCCACTTCAGACCGTCGCGGAGCGTGAAAGTGTAGGTCAGCTTGTCGTCGGAGATCTTCCAATCCGCCATCTGCGGCTGGATCTTGAAGTTCGAATCCGTCGCGATCAGCGTGTCGTAGACCATGTAGCCATGGTCGCGCGAGATGTAGGCGCTGGTGAAGATCGGATCGAGGATGCGCAGATCCGAATGCATCACGGCGGTGATGGTCTTGCCTGCGGCAAGAACCGGCGAGGCCAGCGCGGAAAGGGCCACCACCGAAAGCGCAAGTCTTGAAGCAAACGCGAGACGTCCCCGGCGCATCATTTCGAACATCGAAGGTCTCCTGACGGTTCTTTTGGCAATTTTCTTGTAAGTTCTTTTGGCAGTTCTCCAGGCAAGCGGCGCCGCTGATGACAGCGGCGCCGCTTAACGTTCGGGACGAAAGGCGCGCGATGCGCCTTTCCTTACTTGGACTGGGGTTTACTCAGACTTGTCGACGTTCCAGAACAGCGGCGTTGCGGGGCCGTCGAGCACGCCGGTCAGCGATTTGCGCCAGCCGCTCGGCAGCAGGTACTGCCCGAGCGGGATGTAGATCACCTGCTCATAGGCTTCCTTCTGGATGTCGGCCGCGATCTTCTTCTGCTCGTCGATCGAGGACGCGCGGACGAAGGCGTCCTTGAGCTGCTCGATCTTGGCGTCTTCCGCCCAGCCGAACCAGCCCTTCTTGCCCTGGCCGCCGATCGAAAGATTGGCGATCGGGTTGGACACGTCGGCCGCGACCCAGTTGGTGAAGAACATGTTCCAGCCACCCTCCTTCGGCGGCTTCTGGCTGGCGCGGCGGCTCACCACCGTCTGCCAGTCGGTCGCCTGCAGGTCGACCTTGAAGCCGGCCTCGCGCAGCAGCTGGGCAGCCACGATCGGCTGCGCCTTGAGCGTCGTGACGTCGCCAGGCGCCATCACCACGACCGGGGTGCCGTCGTAGCCGGACTCGGCGAGCGCCTTCTTGGCTTCCGCCATGCCGTTGCCCTTCACCAGGGTTTCGGCGCCGACCTCGGTCGCGAACGGCGTGTCGCAGACGAAGAACGCGCCGCAGATCTTCTGGTACTTGGCATTGCCGACGAGCGCGTCGAGAACGTCCTTCTGGTTCATCGCCAGCAAGGCAGCACGGCGCACCTTCACGTTGTCGAACGGCGGATAGAGGAAGTTCATCCGGCCGAGGGTCTGGAAACCGAACTTGTTGGAGACCTCGATCGTGAGCTCCTTGTTCGCTTCCAGCACCGGCAGCATGTCGTAGGGCAGGTTTTCCATGAAGTCGATGTCGCCCGACTGCAGCGCGTTCACCGCGGTCTGCGAGTCCGGCATCGTGATCCACTCGACGCGGTCGACCTTCACCACCTTGCCGCCGGAGGTCCAGCTCGCCGGCTCCTTGCGCGGCACGTAATCGGTGTTCTTGACGTAGACCGCCTTCACGCCGGGCTGGAATTCGCCCTGCACGAACTTGAAGGGACCCGAGCCGATCTGCTCGGGGATCTGCTTGTCCGGCGGCACCTCGGCGAGACGCTTCGGCATCATGAAGGCGACGCGCGAGGACGGCTTGCCGATGGAGTCGAGGACGAGGCCGTAGGGTTCCTTCAGCTTCAGAGTGATGGTCTTGGCGTCGGTCGCCTCGAGGCTCGCGGTGAAGTCCCAGAGCTTCTGGCCCATGCCGTCGACCGCGGCCCAGCGCTTGAGCGAGGCGACGCAGTCTTCCGCCGTCACGGGCGCGCCGTCATGCCACTTCAGGCCGTCGCGCAGCTTGAAGGTGTAGGTGAGCTTGTCGTCGGAGATCTTCCAGTCCGCCATCTGCGGCTGGATCTTGAAATTCGAATCGGGGGCCACCAGCGTGTCGTAGACCATGTAGCCATGGTCACGCGTGATGTAGGCCGTGGTGAAGATCGGATCGATGATGCGAAGGTCGGAATGCATCACCGCGGTAAGGGTCTTGCCGGCCGCAAGCACCGGCGAGGCCAGTGCCGTTGAAAGCGCGACGACCGACAGCGCAAGTTTGGAGGCGAACGCGCGAGGCCCCCGGCGCATGAAGTTGGACATAAAAAGTTTCTCCTGACGTGAAACTGTTCAAAGGCAGGTTATTGGTTGAGCATCCGGTTCGTTCCTTGGGCGAACTAACCTCATGCAATGCCTTTATCTTTTCGAGACTTGCAGACAGTGTTGAGCGCGTCAATCCGGTTTCGTCGCAAGCCCTCGCAGCGCGCGCACGGGCTCCACAAAGATCGGATTGGCTCTACAACGCTCTCCGCTTGTCCTGCCCCGCGCCGATGCAATGCGCGTTCCATCTTTCGCAGCTTGAGAGACATTAAGATGAATCCAGCCAATCTTCCCTTCGATTCCGAGGCCATGCTCGAGGGCCTGCGCACCTGGGTGGAATGCGAGAGCCCGACCTGGGACGCGAACGCGGTGAACCGCATGCTCGATATCGCAGCGCGGGATATGGCCATCATGGGTGCGACGATCGAGCGCATCGCCGGCCGTCAGGGTTTTGGCGGCGTGATCCGCGCGCGTTTTCCGCATCCGAAACAGGGCGAGCCGGGAATCCTGATCGCCGGTCACATGGATACCGTCCATCCGGTCGGCACCATCGAGAAGCTGAAATGGCGGCGCGAGGGCAACAGGTGCTACGGCCCCGGCATCTACGACATGAAGGGCGGCAACTATCTCTCGCTGGAAGCGATCCGGCAGCTGGCGCGCGCCTCGTTCACGACGCCGCTGCCGATCACCGTGCTGTTCACGCCCGACGAGGAAATCGGCACGCCTTCGACGCGCGACATCATCGAGGCGGAAGCCGCGCGCAATAAATACGTGCTGGTGCCCGAGCCCGGCCGCGCCGACAACGGCGTCACCACCGGACGTTACGCCATCGCACGCTTCAATCTCGAAGCGACGGGACGGCCGAGCCACGCCGGCGCGACGCTGTCGGCGGGCCGTTCGGCAATCCGCGAAATGGCACGGCAGATTCTCGCGATCGACGCGATGACGACGGAGGACTGCACCTTCTCGGTCGGCGTCGTGCATGGCGGACAATGGGTCAACTGCGTTGCCACGACCGCGACCGGCGAAGCGCTGTCGATGGCCAAGCGCCAGGCCGATCTCGACCGCGGCGTCGAGCGGATGCTGGCACTCTCGGGCGCCAACAACGACGTCACCTTCAAGGTCACCCGCGGCGTAACGCGGCCGGTGTGGGAGCCGGATGCCGGCACCATGGCGCTGTACGAGAAGGCGCGCGGCATCGCCAAATCCCTCGGCGCGGAATTACCGCATGCGAGCTCCGGCGGCGGCTCCGACGGCAACTTCACCGGTGCGATGGGAATCCCAACTCTCGATGGCCTTGGCGTGCGCGGCGGCAACGGCCACACGCTCGAGGAGTTCATCGAGATCGATAGCCTCGTCGAACGCGGGCGCTTGATGGCGGGATTGCTGGCGACGCTGGAGTGACGCGCAGCCGTCATTCCGGGGCGATGCCACAGCATCGAACTATGGTGCGCGATTGCGCACCTGAGAATCTCGAGATTCGGGGTTCGCGCTACGCGCGCCCCGGAATGACTGCGACAACATCGCACTGCACAATGCGTTGGCAGTCGCGGTCTAAATTTAGCCTTGTCTAAAAATGAGGCGTATCGTACTGCTCGATCGTCCACGCGACGATGCGGGAGAGATCGCAACGAAGGTTTTCGGCTTTCGTTGCGGCGCCGACGGAGCAACCGCCCCGGAAACTCTCAGGCAAAAGGACCGTATCGTCAGGACGATCTGGAGAGAGGCGGCGCGATTTCAGGCAATCGTGGCGTCCACCGAAGGGGATAGTCCGTTGCGTGATCCGCAGCGGATCAAGCTCTCAGGTAACCGTGACAGATGGGGCGCCGCCAACGGCCTTTGGCCGGCGGTCAGCCTATCCTAACTCACGGGAGCCCCGAACCTGCCATGACCCATATCGCCATCATCGGCGCCGGCATCACCGGCGTGACGACTGCCTATGCCCTGCTCGAACGCGGCTTTGAGGTGACGGTGCTCGACAAGCACCGTTATGCCGCGATGGAGACATCATTCGCCAATGGCGGACAGCTCTCCGCCAGCAATGCCGAAGTGTGGAACAGCACCGCGACGATCCTGAAAGGCCTGCGCTGGATGTTCCGGCGCGACGCGCCGCTGCTGATGAACCCGCGGCCGAACTGGCACAAATATTCGTGGATGAGCGAGTTCGTCGCCAACATCGGCAACTACCGCGCCAACACGATCGAGACTACGCGGCTCGCGATCGAAGCCCGCAAGCATCTGTTCGAGATCGCGGCGCGCGAAGGCATCGACTTCGATCTCGAGCGCCGCGGCATCCTCCACATCTATCACGACAAGACGGGTTTCGAATCCGGCCTGCGCGTCAACGCGCTGCTGCAGGAAGGTGGCCTCGATCGCCGTCCGGTGACGCCGGAGGAGATCCGCGCGATCGAGCCGACGCTGCGCAAGGCGTATTATGGCGGCTTCTACACGCCGTCGGATGCGACCGGCGATATCCACAAGTTCACCCGCGGGCTGGCGGACGCCTGCAAGCGGCGCGGCGCGACCTTCATCCACGAGGCCAATATCGATTCAATCGCGCGCGTCGGCAGCGGCTTCGTGCTCGGCTGGGCCGATCTTGCTGCAAGCGATGCCCTCGCCTCCGCGCGCGGCATGCTGAAGGCGGACGGTGTCGTGGTCTGCGCCGGCGTCGCCAGCCGCCACTTCGCGGCCCTCCTCGACGATCGCATCAACGTCTACCCGGTGAAGGGCTACTCGATCACCGTGCAGCTCGACACCGCCGAGAGCCGCAACGCGACGCCGACCGTGAGCCTGCTCGACGAAGCCGCCAAGATCGTCACCAGCCGGCTCGGTGCCGATCGCTTTCGCGTTGCCGGCACCGCCGAGTTCAACGACTTCAATCGCGACATCCGCGCCGACCGCGTGCAGCCGCTGGTCGACTGGGTGCGCAGCAACTTCCCCGCCATCGAGACCTCGCGCATCGTGCCCTGGGCCGGGCTGCGCCCGATGATGCCGAACATGATGCCGGTGGTGCGCGCGGGGCGGATTCCGGGCGTGTTCTTCAACACCGGCCACGGCCATCTCGGCTGGACCCTTTCGGCCGCCACCGCGCAGATGATCGCCGGGACCATCGACGGTTGGCGCGGGCTCAATGCGCCGCCGACCGTGCCTTCACTTGGGGTTGAGCGCGAGTATCGCCATGCATCCTGAGTGGTTTCCATCGGGCGCGGGGCGGCCTCTTGCGACTGCCCTGCCCTTGGCACACAATTTGCCCCGAAAGACCGGCATCTCCGGCCGGCTTTCCCAGCCCGAGTGACAGGCGCGCATGATAGACACGTTCGAATCCACGGGCGCTCCAGGGCCCCACAAGTTCCGCAGCCGGAGATAGGTGCATGCTAGGTTATCTCATTCGCCGCGTTCTGGCCGCGGTGCCCGTGATGGGCGTCGTCGCGCTGTTCGTGTTCCTGCTGCTGCGGCTGACGCCGGGCGATCCCGCCGCGATCCTCGCCGGCGACAATGCGACGCCGGAGCGGCTCGAGCGCATCCGCGAATCGCTCGGCCTCAACGAGCCCCTGATCGTGCAGTTCATCACCTGGGTGAACAAGCTGCTGCACGGCGACCTCGGAACATCGCTGATCTCCAACCTGCCGGTGATGAAGATGATCGGCCAGCGCGTCGAGCCGTCGATCTCGATCGCGCTGTGCACCATCATCCTCGCCGTCATCGTCGCGGTTCCCTTGGGGGTGATCGCGGCGTGGAAGCACGGCACCTGGATCGACCGTTTCGTGATGGGCCTGTCGGTCCTGGGCTTCTCGGTGCCGGTGTTCGTGGTCGGCTATGTCCTGATCGAGGTCTTCGCGATCGATCTGCGCCTGGTGCCGGTGCAGGGCTTCCGCAGCATCTTCAACGGTTTCGGGCCGTTCTTCGAGCGCATGATCCTGCCGACCTGCGCCCTGTCCTTCATCTACATCGCGCTGATCGCGCGCATGACGCGCGCGGCGATGCTCGACGTTCTCGGCGAAGATTACGTGCGAACGGCACGTGCGAAAGGCATCAACGAGGTTGCCGTGATGATGCGGCATGCGCTGCGCAATGCCGCCGTGCCCGTGATCACCGTGATCGGCACCGGCTTTGCGCTGCTGATCTCCGGCGTCGTCGTCACCGAGAGCGTGTTCAACATCCCCGGCATCGGGCGCCTCACCGTCGATGCGGTGCTGGCGCGCGACTATCCGGTGATCCAGGCCATGATCCTGCTGACGTCGCTGATCTACGTCGTCGTCAATCTTCTCATCGACGTCGCCTATACCCTGCTCGATCCCCGGATCCGGTACTGAGGCAAGGACAAGAACAAATGTCGGTCGATACCCTTCCCCAGTCGTCCATTCCGATCACGTCGCCGCTGCGGCCGCGCTTCGGATTCCTGACCTCGACGCCGATCATCGCGACGGCGACGTTCCTGCTCGCCCTGATCGTGGTGATCTCGATCCTCGCGCCGCTGATCGCGCCGCATGATCCGATCCAGCTTGCGCCGTCGCAGCGATTGAAGCCGGCTTCGGCGCAATTCCTGCTCGGCACCGACGCATACGGACGCGACCTGTTGTCGCGCGTGGTCTATGGCGGCCGCATCTCGCTTCTGATCGGCATCGGCTCGGCGATCCTGTCGATCGTCATCGGCCTTTCGATCGGCCTCGTCTCCGGCTTCTTCAAGCTGGTCGATTCCGTGATGATGCGCATCATGGACGGCCTGATGGCGATGCCGAGCATCCTGCTCGCGATCGCGGTGGTCTCGCTCTCCGGCGCCAGCATCTGGACCGTGCTGATCGCGATCACGATCCCCGAGATTCCACGCGTCGCGCGCCTGGTCCGCTCGGTCGTGCTGTCGGCACGCGAGGAGCCTTACGTCGAGGCTGCGATCTCGGTCGGCTCGAGCCTGCCGAAGATCATGTGGCGCCACCTGATGCCGAACACGATCGCGCCGCTGATCGTCCAGGGCACCTATGTCTGCGCCTCCGCGATCCTCACCGAGGCGATCCTCTCCTTCCTCGGCGCCGGCATCTCGCCGGAGACGCCGACCTGGGGAAACATCATGGCCGAGGGCCGCCAGTACTTCCAGATCAAGCCGTCGCTGATCTTCTGGCCGGGCCTTTTGCTCTCGATCGCCATCCTCAGCATCAACCTGATCGGCGACGCCGCCCGTGACGCCCTCGATCCCCGCATGAAGCAGCGGGAGGGGAAGTGATTTGTTTCGCCGACCCATCCCCTTGTTCCGTCATTGCGAGCGAAGCGAAGCAATCCAGTCTGCCTCCGCGGAAAGATTCTGGATTGCTTCGTCGCCAGCGCAAAATTGCTCTGCAATTTTGTCGCGGGCTTCCTCGCAATGACGACGGAGTGACCTGATGACCAACCCTGTTCTCGACATCAACAACCTCGTCGTCTCCGTCGGCAAGAAGCCGGGCGGTGCGAAGATCATCGACGGCATCTCGATCCAGGTGCGCGAGCGCGAGACGCTGTGCCTCGTCGGCGAAAGCGGCTCGGGCAAATCGGTGACCTCGCTCACCACGATGGGCCTGTTGCCGAAGGGCACGCTGGTGCCGACCTCCGGCAGCGTCAAGCTGGTCGGCGAGGAGCTGCTCACCGCCACCGACCGCCGCCTGCGCCAGCTCCGCGCGACGCAGATGGCGATGATCTTCCAGGAGCCGATGACCGCGCTCAATCCGGTGGTGCCGGTCGGCCGCCAGATCGACGAGGTGCTGCGCGCCCACACCAAGCTCGATGCGAGGGCGCGCAAGAAGCGCATCCTCGACATGATGGAGCAGGTCCGCCTGCCCCAGGTCGAGCGAATCTTCGCCTCCTACCCGCACCGCCTCTCCGGCGGCCAGCGCCAGCGCATCATGATCGCGATGGCGCTCGTGCTGGAGCCCAAGCTGCTGATCGCCGACGAGCCGACCACCGCGCTCGACGTCACCACGCAGAAGCAGATTTTGACCCTGATCCGCGACCTCCAGCGCGATCACGGCACCGCCGTGCTGTTCATCACCCACGACATGGGCGTGGTGGCCGAGATCGCCGATCGCGTCGCGGTGATGCGGCAGGGCCGTCTCGTCGAGACCGGTCCGCTCGAGACCGTGCTGCGCAATCCGACCATGGAGTATACCCGCAACCTGCTGGCCTCGGTGCCGAGCCTGGTGCCGCGGCCGCCGCGCGAGGAGAGCCGCGAGCCTGTCGTGCTCGAGGCCAACGACCTCAGCAAGGTCTACAAGGAGCGTGCGTTCTTCGGCAAAGGCCGCGAGGTCGTCGCCGCCGACAAGGTCACTCTGACGCTGCGCAAGGGCCGCACGCTCGGCATCGTCGGTGAGAGCGGCTCGGGCAAGTCCACTGTGGCGCGCTGCATCGTCCGCCTGATCGATCCGACCTCGGGCGGCGTGCGCCTGGCCGGCCGCGAGATCTCCGACATCTCGCGCCGCCTGCTGCAGCCGCACCGGCAGAAGATCCAGATCGTGTTCCAGGATCCCTACCGCTCGCTCAACCCGCGCGTGACCGTCGGCGAGAGCATCGCCGAAGGCCCGATCAATTACGGCACCTCGCATGCGGACGCGATGAAGCGCGCCCGCGAGCTGCTCGAGCTCGTCGGCCTGCCGGCCGACGCGGTGTCGCGCTATCCGCACCAGTTCTCCGGCGGCCAGCGCCAGCGTATCGCGATCGCCCGCGCCCTCGCGCTCGATCCGGACGTGCTGGTCGCGGACGAAGCCGTCTCCGCGCTCGACGTCTCGGTGCAGGCGCAGGTGCTGGAACTGCTCGACGAGATCCAGAAGCGGCTCGGCATCGCCATCCTGTTCATCACCCATGACCTGCGCGTCGCAGCGCAGATCTGCGACGAGGTCGTGGTGATGCAGCACGGCCGTGTCGTCGAACAGGGCCCCGCCGCCGAAGTGCTGACGCATCCGAAGGAGGCCTACACCAAGGCGCTGCTGGATGCGGCGCCGGGACGTGACTGGGACTTTGCGAACTTCCGGCCGGTGGCGGAGGGTGTGGGGGCGACGCTGTAGCTACGCTCTCGGTGTCGTCCCGGCGAACGCCGGGACCCATACCGCGTGATTTAACGATTGCGGATGGTGAAAGTACCGGACGAGTCTTCGCCAAACATCTCCCTGGGGGTATGGGTCCCGGCCTTCGCCGGGACGACACTGAATTTGTGGAAGCGCCTCCTCTCACAACACCCACCGCATCCGCAGCATTCCCAAAACGTCTTGACCCTATGCATGGCGCGATTGCTTCTCGCCTTGCTCTCCTCGCAAAGCCGGGGCTAACGTCGCGCACTCCTGATTGACCGGACTTGAATTGATGACACGTATCGCCGTCGGCGGCTTCCTGCACGAGACCAACACTTTCGCCCCGACCAAGGCGACGTTCGCGGATTTCCAGCATGGCGGCGGCTGGCCGGCGATGACTGAAGGTGCCGACGTCTTGAGGGTGATGCGGCGCATCAATGTCGGCCTTGCCGGTTTCGTCGACAGCGCCGAAGCGAACGGCTGGGAACTCATCCCGACCATTGCCTGCGGTGCGAGCCCGTCGGCGCATGTCACCAAGGATGCGTTCGAGCGCATCGTGAAGGTCATGGTCGACGGCATCAAAGCCGCGGGCCCGATCGACGCGGTCTATCTCGACCTGCACGGCGCGATGGTGACCGAGCATCTCGACGACGGCGAAGGCGAGATTTTGGCGCGTGTGCGGCGCGTCATCGGCAAGGATGTTCCGCTGGTCGCAAGCCTCGACCTGCACGCCAATGTCACGCCCGCAATGATGGATCATGCGGACGCGCTGATCGCCTATCGCACCTATCCGCATGTCGACATGGCCGACACCGGCCGCGCCTGTGCAAAGCATCTCGCGCTGCTGCTGAAGACGAAGCAGCGCTTTGCAAAGTCGTTCCGGCAATTGCCGTTCCTGATCGCGATCAGCTGGCAATGCACCAACGACTTCCCCACCAGGGGCATCTACGAAAAGCTCGCTGCGCTGGAGAGCGATGCGGTTCCGACACTGTCCTTCGCGCCCGGCTTCCCCGCCGCCGATTTTCGCGACTGCGGCCCGAGTGTGTTCGCCTATGGCAAGACGCAAGAAGACGCGGACCGGGCGACGGACGCGATCGTCAAGCTGATCGAAAGCCACGAGGACGATTTCGACGGCAAGATCTGGACACCCGACGACGGCGTGCGCCATGCGATGGAACTTTCGAAGGGCGCGAGCAAGCCGATCATCATCGCCGACACCCAGGACAATCCCGGCGCCGGCGGCGATTCCGACACCACGGGCATGCTGCGTGCGCTGGTGCGGAACAAGGCGAGTGCCGCGACCGGCGCCATCTACGATCCGGAATCGGCGAAGGCCGCGCACGCGGCCGGCGTCGGCGCCACCGTGACGCTGTCGCTCGGCGGCAAGTCAGGCATCCCCGGCGACGCGCCCTATACCGAGACCTTTGTCGTGGAAAAGCTCTCCGACGGCCGCTTCATCGCGCCCGGTCCCTATTACGGCGGCCGCGAGATGGAGATGGGTCCCTCCGCAGCCTTGCGCATCGGCGACGTCCGCGTCGTCGTCTCCTCGCACAAGGCGCAGCTCGCCGACCAGGCGATGTACCGCTATGTCGGCATCGAGCCGACGCAAGAGAAGATTCTGGTCAACAAGAGCTCGGTGCACTTCCGCGCCGATTTCGAGCCGATCGCGGAGAAGCTGATGATCTGCGCCGCGCCCGGCGCGATGCCGGCCGACACCGCGTCTCTCCCCTGGACGCGCCTGCGCCCGGGCATCCGCATCAAGCCGAACGGCCCCGCTTTCAAATCCCCTTCACGCTAACCGGACAGGACACATGCCCACCATCGACCGCATCGACGGCTATGCCGACGAACTCACCGCCATCAGGCGCGACCTCCACGCCCACCCCGAGATCGGCTTCGAGGAAGTACGCACCTCCGGCATCGTTGCCGACAAGCTGAAGAGCTGGGGCATCGAGGTGCATCGCGGCCTCGGCGGCACCGGCGTGATCGGCGTCATCAAGGGCAAGGGTTCGGGCGGCAAGCGCATTGGCCTCCGCGCCGACATGGACGCGCTGCCGATGGAAGAGAACACCAATCTGAAATGGAGCTCGAAGATCCCCGGCCGCTTCCACGGCTGCGGCCATGACGGCCACACCACGATGCTGCTCGGCACCGCGCGCTATCTCGCCGAGACCCGGAATTTCGACGGCACCGTGCATCTGATCTTCCAGCCGGCCGAGGAAGGCCTCGGCGGCGCCCGCGCCATGATCAAGGACGGGCTGTTCGAGAAGTTCCCCTGCGACGAGCTCTACGGCCTGCACAACGCGCCCGACCTCAACCATGGCGAGATCGCGATCCTGCCCGGCCCGGCGATGGCCAGCGCCGACTTCTTCGACCTTCGCATCACCGGCTACGGCGCGCATGGCGCGATGCCCGAACGCTCCAAGGACGCGGTGATCATCGCCACGACGCTGGCTCAGGCGATCCAGACCATCGTCAGCCGCAACGTCGAGCCGCTGCAGGCCGCCGTCATCTCGATCACCCAGATCCATGCGGGTTCCGCCTATAACGTCATCCCCGGCGAAGCGCATCTGTGCGGCACCATCCGTACGTTCTCGAATGAAGTCCGCGCCCTGATCGCCGAACGCATCCGCACGATCTGCGCCGGCATCGCGGCCGCCTATCAGTGCACGATCGAAGCCGACATCCGTGACACCTTCGGCGTGCTGGTCAACCAGGTCGAGCAGTCCAAGGTGGTCGAGGAGGTCGCGCGCACCATCGTCGATCCCGCCAACGTGATCACCCGCGCCCAGCCGAAGATGGGCAGCGAGGATTTCGCCGACATGCTGGAGACCATTCCCGGCGCCTATTTCTGGGTTGGTCATGACGGCTCGGTGCCGGTGCACAATCCCGGCTTCGTGCTCGACGACAAGATCCTCCCGATCGGTGCCAGCATGTTCGCCCGCATCATCGAAACGCGCATGCCGGCGGGCTAGCAATGCATAAGAAGAGCCCTCAGGAGACGGTCACCTCGCTGCACGATCTGTCCGCGGTCGATCTGATCGCGGGCTATCGCGCAAAACAGTTCTCGCCGAGCGAGGTGCTGGAGGACGTGCTCACGCATGTCGCTGCGTGGGAACCGCATCTGAAGGCGCTCTATGCGTTCGACCCTGACAGCGCGCGCGAGGCCGCAAAGGCCTCGACCGCGCGCTGGACCGGCGGCGAGCCGGCAGGTGCACTCGACGGCGTGCCTGTCACGGTGAAGGACAACATCGCGACCAGGGGGGTGCCGGTGCCGCTGGGCGCGGCCAGCGTCAAGCTGGTGCCGGCCGAGAAGGACGCCCCGCCAGCCGCGCGTCTGCGCGAGGCCGGCGCGATCATCTTCGCCAAGACCACGATGCCCGATTACGGCATGCTGTCCTCCGGGCTCTCCAGCTTCCATGCGCTCGCGCGCAATCCCTGGGACCTCAGCAAGAACCCCGGCGGCTCCAGCGCGGGCGCAGGCGCCGCTGCCGCGGCCGGCTATGGTCCCCTGCATCTCGGAACCGATATCGGCGGCTCGGTTCGGCTGCCCGCAGGCTGGTGCGGCCTCGTCGGCCTGAAGCCGAGCTTTGGCCGCGTGCCGATCGATCCCACCTATGTCGGCCGTGTCGCCGGTCCCATGACCCGCACCGTCGATGATTGCGCGCTGATGATGAGCGCGATTGCAAAACCCGACCGGCGCGACGGCATGAGCCTGCCCGCCGAGCCGCTCAACTGGAAGGGACTGGAGAAGTCCCCGCGCAAGCTGCGCATCGGGCTGATGCTCGATGCCGGCGTCGGCCTGCCGGCAGAAAGGCCGGTCCGTGACGTTGCCGTGAAGGCCGCAAAGGCGTTCGAATCCGCAGGTAGCGTCGTCACCGAAGTCGACGGCATTTTGACGCGCGAGATGCTCGACGGCCTCGACAATTTCTGGCGCGCGAGGATGTGGGACGATCTGTCGAAGCTGACGCCGGCTGAACAGGCAAAGGTGCTGCCCTACATCTTCAAGTGGGGCGAGTCCGGCGCGAAGCTCTCTGGTGTCGACGTCATCCGCGGCTTCAACCAGACCATGGCGATCCGCGCGGCGGCATCAAAGTTGTTCTGCGAGCTCGACTACGTGATCTCGCCGACCGCGTCGAACGTGAACTATCCGGCGGACTGGGCTTCACCCACCAATGATCCCATGAGGCCGTTCGAGCACATCTGCTATACCGTGCCGTGGAATATGTCGGAGAACCCTGCGGTCTCCCTCAACGGCGGTTTCGACGCCAACGGTTTTCCCATCGGCGTGCAGATCGTCGGCCGCCGCTTCGACGACATCGGCGTGCTCGGCATGGCCAAAGCGTTCGAGGGCCTGCGCGGCGCGCAGAAGCCCTGGCCGAAGCCGCCGGCAAAGTAGCTTGAATTCAAGTCATTCCGGGTTGCGCCCTCTTGGCGCAAGCCCGGAATCCATTCATCCGCACAAGTGGTGTGGACAAATGGATTCCGGGCTCGCGCTTCGCGCGCCCCGGAATGACGTGCTACAGAGAGAACAACAAATAACGGAAGGAAACCCCCATGGCGTATGAGACGATCAAGTACGAGGTAGCCGAGCAGATCCTCACCATCACGCTGAACCGGCCCGACAAGCTCAACGCCTTCAACGCGCAGATGCAAGGAGAGCTGATCGACGCGTTCGACGCCGCCGACAAGGACGACAATGTCCGCGCCATCATCGTCACCGGCGCCGGCCGCGGCTTTTGCGCCGGCGCGGATCTGTCGTCGGGCGCCGACACCTTCGATCGCGACGCGCGACGCGGACCCGTCAAGCGTTTTGCCGACGGCAAGGTCGACTACAGCGACCCGCAGGTGCGCGACGGCGGCGGCCAGGTGACCTTGCGCATCTTCAAGTGCCTCAAGCCCGTCATCGCCGCGGTGAACGGCCCCGCCGTCGGCATCGGCGTCACCATGCAGCTCGCGATGGACATCCGCATCGCCTCGGAGGCCGCGCGCTTCGGCTTCGTGTTCTCCCAGCGCGGCATCGTGCCCGAGGCCGCCTCGAGCTGGTTCCTGCCGCGCATCGTCGGCATCTCGCAGGCGCTGGAATGGTGCTATTCGGGTCGCGTCTTCCCGGCGCAGGAAGCGCTGGCGGGGCGTCTCGTCAGCAAGGTCGTGGCTCCCGACGATCTGCTCCCGACCGCCCGCGCCCTCGCCAAGGAGTTCGCCGCCAAGACCGCGCCGGTATCGGTTGCGCTGATCCGCCAGATGATGTGGCGCATGATGGGCGCCGATGATCCCATGGAAGCCCACAAGGTCGACAGCCGCGGCATCTACACCCGCGGCCGTTCGGAGGATGTGAAGGAAGGCGTGGTCTCGTTCCTGGAGAAGCGGCCGGCGCAGTTCAAGAACAAGGTGTCGAGCGATATGCCGGACTATTTCCCGTGGTGGACGGAGCGGGAGTATAAGTAAGGCTCTCGTAGGGTGGGCAAAGCGAAGCGTGCCCACCATTCTTGCTTTGCTTCCCGATGGATGGTGGGCACGGCGCAAGAGCGCCTTTGCCCACCCTACGGCACCGTCACTACAGCACCGTCACTCCATCACCAGCGCCACGCGCCCGATCGCCTTGCGGTCGATCAAGAGCCGCATCGCCTTCGCATAATCCTCCAGCGGCAGGCGGTGCGAGACGTTGGGGCGCAGCTTGCCCTCCTCCGCCCATTGCAAGAGCGCCTTCAGGCGGACCTCGCCGAGCGCGGGGTTCTTCCGTACCGCTTCGCCGGCGCGCACGCCGAGCACGCTGGCGCCCTTGATCAGCAAGAGATTGGTCTTGGCCGAGCCGATGCCGCCCGTAAAACCGATCACCAGCAGCCGCGCGCCCCAGGCGATGCAGCGCATCGAGTCTTCAAAGACCTGGCCACCGACGGGATCGAACACGACATCAGCGCCGCGACCATCGGTGATGCGCTTGACGGCGTCACGAAACGGCTCGCGGTCGTAGCGCACGAGATGATCGGCGCCGCGCGATTTCGCGATCGCGAGCTTTTCATCGCTGGAGGCGGTCGCGATCACGGTTGCACCCAGCATCTTGCCGATCTCGACGGCGGCAAGGCCGACACCCCCGCCGGCGCCGTGCACCAGCAGCACCTCACCCGGCTCGACCCGGCCGCGATCGATCAGCGCGTGATAGGCCGTGCCGTGGCCGGCGAGATAGGTCGCGGCCTCCGCGTAGTCGAACGTCGACGGCTTAGGGGTGAGCTGCGCCGGCGTCACGACGGCTTCGTCAGTAAAGGCGCCATGGCGCATCTTGACGATGACCTTGTCGCCGATTGCGACGCCCCTCGCCTCCGCGCCAACTTCGGCGACATCGCCGGCAGCCTCCATGCCCGGCGTGAACGGCAGCTCGGGCTTGAGCTGATATTCGCCGGCGGCCATCAGCACATCAGGAAAATTCAAGCCAGCGGCGCGGATCGCGACGCGCACCTCGCCGGGCCCCAGGGCGCGCGACGGAGACTGCTCCAGCCGCAGCGTTTCGGGCGCGCCGAGCGCGCGGCAGACGACAGCGCGCACCATCAGGCCGCGCTCGCCTTGCTGCGCTCAAGGGCCTCGCGGATCAGCGGCAGGCGGTCGTTGCCGAAATACATGTCGGTCTTGCCCACAAAGATCGTCGGCGAGCCGAAGCCGCCGCGCGCGACGACCTCTTCGGTGTTGGCCTTGAGCTGGTCCTTGATGCCCTGCTCGGAAATGCCGGCGAAGAATTTCTGCTCGTCGATGCCAACCTTTTTGCAGATCCCGGCGAGCACCGCGTCCTGCGAGATGTCCTTGTCCTCGCCCCAATAGGTCTCGAACAAGGCGGTCGCGAACGGCACCATGTCTTTGCCGAGCCAGATGCAGCCGCGCATGGCCTTGACGCTGTTCACCGGGAACACCGTCGGCGGCATCTTGATCGACAGGCCCGCCGAGCGCGCCCAATCGGCAAGATCCTTTTTCATGTAGCGCGCCTTCAGCGGCACCGGCTTCTCGCGCTGGGCGTAGACGCTGGGGTTGACGGTGTTGAAGATGCCGCCGACCAGGATCGGCCGCCAGACGATCTCGGCGCCAAGCTCTTTCGCCAGCGGCTGGATGTTGTGGAAGGCGAGATAGGTCCAGGGGCTGGAGCAGTCGAAGAAGAATTCGATCATGACGTTTCCTTGTGGCTTGTTTGTCTCGATCTCTCCCCGTCATTGCGAGGAGCGGAGCGACGAAGCAATCCAGACTCTTTCCGCGGAACCAGTCTGGATTGCTTCGCTTCGCTCGCAATGACGAGGAGGCAGCAGTGCCTACCTCTTTCCCAACACTTCCTTAGCCCTCTGGCCGAACATGATCTTGCGTGATTCCTCGTCGAACGGCTCTTTCACGAATTTTCCGATCGCAAGGCCCGCCTGCACCTGTGGCCGCGCCCGCACCTCGGCGTACCAGCGTTTGACGTTCGGATAGTCGTCGAGCGTGAAGCCCTGCGCCTTGTGGGTCATGGTCCAGGGAAAACAGGCGATGTCGGCGATGGAATAGTCGCCGGCGACATAGGCGCCGGTTTTGGCCAATTGCCGGTCGAGCACGCCATAGAGCCGCGCCGCCTCGTCGCGATAGCGCTCGATCGCATAAGGGATCTTCTCGGCCGCATAGAGCGCGAAATGGCCGTGCTGGCCGAGCATCGGCCCCAACCCCGCCATCTGCCACATCACCCATTGAATGGTGGTGGAGCGCCCGCGCAAATCAGCCGGCAGCAGGCGGCCGGTCTTCTCCGCGAGATAGATCAGGATCGCGCCGGTCTCGAACGCCGAGAACGGCGCGCCGCCGTCGGCGGGCTCATGATCGACGATCGCGGGAATGCGGTTGTTTGGACTGGTCGCCAGAAACTCAGGCGCGAACTGCTCGCCAGCGCGGATATTCACCGGGATCACCTTATAAGGGAGCCCGAGTTCCTCCAGCATGATCGAGATTTTCCAGCCGTTTGGCGTCGGCGCGTAATAGAGGTCGATCATGACCTTTCCATTGGCCTTTCCTCTGGCCCTTTCTTGGGCCTTCGCTGTCGCCGCCGCTGGAATAGAGAGCGACTTTCGTTGTTCTGTACCTCGACGTTAGGACATGGCAGGAAGGGGCGCAACTCAACCTGCCGGGAGGCCGCCATGCTGTTTCCAACCACGATCGCCGGCTCCCTGCCGAAGCCGGAATGGCTCGCCGAGCCCAACATGCTCTGGGCGCCCTGGAAGTCCGAAGGCGACGAACTTGCCCGCGCCAAGCGTGACGCGACGCTGATCTGGCTGAAGATCCAGGAGGACGCCGGCATCGATATCGTCACCGAAGGCGAGCAGTCCCGGCAGCATTTCGTGCACGGCTTCCTGGAGAAGATCGAGGGCATCGATTTCGCCCACAAGGTCGAGATGGGAATCCGCAAGGACCGCTACAAGGCAATGGTACCGCAAGTGGTCGCGCCGCTCCGGCTAAAGGACCGCGTCCATGCCTTCGAGGCGCGCGTCGCGCGCACGCACACGAAGAAGAAGCTGAAATTCACCCTGCCCGGCCCGATGACCATCATCGACACCATCGCCGACCGCTACTATGGCGACCGCGTCAAGATGGCCTTTGCCTTCGCCGAGCTCCTGAACGAGGAGGCCAAGGCGTTGCAGGCCGACGGCGTCGATCTCGTGCAGTTCGACGAGCCCGCCTTCAACGTCTACATGGACGAGGTCAACGACTGGGGCATCAAGGCGCTGGAACGCGCCGCGCAGGGCCTCAGCTGCACCACCGCCGTGCACATCTGCTACGGCTACGGCATCAAGGCCAATACGGACTGGAAGGAGACGCTTGGGAGCCAATGGCGGCAATATGAGCAGATCTTCCCCGCGATCGATGCCAGTCCGATCCAGCAGGTCGCGATCGAGTGTCGCAATTCCAAGGTGCCGCTCGACCTGCTCGCTCTGCTGAAGACCAAGATCGTGCAGGCCGGAGTGATCGACGTCGCCAGCGACACGGTCGAGACCGCCGAGGACGTCGTGAAGGTGATCGAGGCGGTGTCGAAATTCGTGCCCAAGAGCAACATCATCGCCACCACCAATTGCGGCATGGCGCCGATGCGGCGCGAGATCGCGGAAGCCAAGCTGATGGCGCTCGGCGCCGGCGCCGCGCTCGCGCGCGAGAAGCTGGGATGACGGGGGCGATCCGTCTGGTCCTCGTCGTCGCGGGGCTCGCAGCGGTCGCGCTGCCGGCGCACGCGGAGGATCGCTCGGTGCTGTTGAATTGCAAAGCCATGGTGGAGCGCGCGTCGAAGGATGCGAATGCCGCGAGCGAAGCCGAGCTGACCCGCTGCCGTCAGGTCATCCGCGAATGGGCGCTGCGCGACGCCCGGACGACAGTGGATGAACAGGGGCGGCCGCTGCGCTAGGGCGCGTACTCATAAACCCGAGGTGCGAGGTCCGCTCTGAGCCTGATAGCGGCGCATCAGCCGACCGCACCAGAGGTCTAGGTTGGGCCAAAAGCCGCCACCCCCACCAAATGCAATTTGTCCCTTATCGGCCCAGAGCGACGTCCGAGACCGTATCGCGTCGTATCAGCGCCGATATCCTGATGCTAGATTTCACAACAGCAGGGAGCACCTGCTTCCTGCTTCATACCGAACAGGAGGACGACATGCCTGATAGCGTCTACAAGGTCATTGAACTGGTCGGTACCAGCAACGACTCATGGGAGAAGGCGGCCGCGAATGCGGTCGAGCAAGCTGCAAAATCTCTACGAGATCTTCGCGTTGCAGAGGTCGTCAAACTCGATATGCAACTGGATGCCAAGGGAAAAGTAGAGGCCTATCGCGCCAAGCTCAACGTATCGTTCAAGTTCGACGGTTCCTGAGCCTCAGCATCTCGCCCCGCTTGCGGGGCGAGATTGGCTCACTGGAGAAAGGCGCGTCGCGCGGCCCGCCGACCAGCCGATCGCGCATGCTTTTCGAGGAGTAAAAACAACATGAAGCAACACGCCTACGAATCATTTTTCACCACAGCGACCGACTGGAGACCGCTCGTGCCCATGGGCGCCGTGATGCCGCCCCGAGATCCTGATGAAGACGAGGAGAACGAAGAGGACGACGAAGAGGAGGATGACGCCGACGAACCGGCAGTCGTACGCGAGCCGGACGAAGACTAGACTAGCCGGTGTCTGGCAGTCAGCGCTATAATATCTCCCATGGACTGGGGTGCGAAAGACATAGCACTGCTCAAAAGGCTCTGGACCGCAGGACAGAGCGCGGCACAGATTGCGCGCCGTCTCGGGTGTAGCCGTAACGCGGTCTGCGGCATGCTAACCCGTTTGAGCCTGAAGCGTGGCCACAAGCCGCCAACAGCAAGACCCAAGATAAGGCCGAACCCGAAGCCAAGGACGACGTCGTCGGCCGCCTCCACGCGTCCAGTGGCAAAGAAAGTGTCGCGGAGCACAGCAGAGAGGCAGCAGCCTAGGGAATTCAGCAAGCAGCAGCTTTACGCCATTCTGGCTGAGGCCGTCAGGAACACTGGCTAAGGGGTCACCACGAAGGCCGTTACGCTCCGCGTCCGTGCCTAGTTCAGCTCGAACGGGTTCGGCTGTCGTGAACATTCCCCAAGCCTTGATCCGCTTTAGGTCATTAGCGGTAATGCTCTGACTGATCGTAAGAACTCCGCTTGGCCGCCAGAAGCTGACATCGGTGCCCTTATGAGTACATGCCCTAGGGCAACGCGGTCGGATGCATGACCGGTCGATAACCCGCATGCAGCGTGCGGAGTGTCGATGGTGGCGTCAGCAGCGTTACTTCGCCAAGCTGACGCTCGACTGCGGTATAACCCGCCGGCGACCATAAGAGCACTCCGCCCTGCATCACCAGGAAGCTCTCCTCGCCCTGCTGCACCATCGCGCCGTCGGGAAGCTGGTCGAGCGGCACCAGCAACACGTGCAGCCGCTTCTTGCCGTGATCGAGCCGTTCGTGGTGCAGCACGGTATCGATGTCGTGCATGCGGACGTCATGCACGCGGTTGCCCTTCTCCCATGCGCCACGGAAGCGATTGGCATCGTCGCGGCGGCAGTAGAAGCACGGGCGATGGCCGGCGGCGAGCGCGGTGGCCTCGTCGAGGAAGAACAGCTCGGTCCAGCTCCGCTGCGCCATCACTTCGCGGCGACGGCCGCGGAATTCGCAAGTACAGGTGAGCCAGGCCGGCGACGACCAACGTTTTCTGAGCAGCGTCTTCGTCGCGGGATCGTGGATGATGCCGCGATTGCCGGTGAACATCCCGCGATGCGGCGTCGCGATGATCTCGCCGGTGGGTGTGACGCGGTTTTGCAGGGGCAAAGCTGCCTCCACCCGTCATTGCGAGCGCAGCGAAGCAATCCAGAAATGTATCCGCGG
Organism: Bradyrhizobium huanghuaihaiense; assembly: GCF_007830635.1. Lineage (GTDB taxonomy): Bacteria > Pseudomonadota > Alphaproteobacteria > Rhizobiales > Xanthobacteraceae > Bradyrhizobium > Bradyrhizobium huanghuaihaiense. Next base: position 450,188 of record NZ_VLLA01000003.1, read on the forward strand.
CAGCAGTCTGGATTGCTTCGTCGCTTCGCTCCTCGCAATGACGGCGGCGCTCACGCCGCCCCGTCGCGCAGCGGCGGCTGGAACGACAGCGCGGTGTCCCAGGGGAAGAAGATCCAGGTGTCCTGCGAAACCTCGGTGATGAAGGTGTCGACCAGCGGGCGACCCATCGGCTTGGCGTAGACGGTGGCGAAATGCGCGTCGGGCAGCATCTCGCGGACCAGCCTGCCGGTCTTGCCGGTGTCGACGAGGTCGTCGACGATCAGGAGGCCCTTGCCGGTACCGCCGCCGAGCTTCATCGCGGCTTCCGAGATGCCCTTGAGCACCTGAAGCTCACCCTGCTTGTTGTGGTCGTAGCTGGCAATGCAGACCGTATCGATGACGCGAACGCCGAGCTCGCGCGCGACGATCGCGGCCGGCACCAGGCCGCCGCGGGTGATCGCGATCACCGCGTGGAACGGGCCGACCTCGTTGAGGCGCCAGGTCAGCGCCCGGCAATCGCGGTGGAACTGGTCCCACGAAACCGGAAAGGCTTTGCCTGCCCGCTCCTGCGCGCTCAGTTCCGGTGCTTCACCAGCCATTGTCGTCTCCTGCTTCGTCTGCCGGCAAACTCTCTGCTAGCGAGTGATGTTCAATCCCGCGAGCATTTCCTTCACCGCCGCCATCGCGGCCGTCAGCTTCTCCGGATCGCGCGAGCGCACGACCAGATTGGTGTTTGGCTTCTGCTCTTCGTCCATGAAGGGATAGCTGCCGATGATGGTGTCGGGATGGGCGGCGGCAATGGCCCGCAGCGGGCTGCCGATGTCACCCTCCCGCGCATTGGCGCGGACCGATTCGGACAGCATGCGCACGCCCGATTTGAGCTTGGGCGAGACGATGTCCATCATCGCCTGCATGATCGAGGGCACGCCCGCCATCACGATGACATTGCCGATCTTGAAGCCCGGGGCGAGGATGGTGGCGCTCTGGATCAGTTCGGCGCCGTCGGGAATGCGGGCCATGCGCAGGCGGGCCTCGTTGAGATCCTGCTCGCTCCAGCGCTCGCGGAAGCGGGCGACCACCTCGGGATGATGGTCGATGCCGACGCCAAAGGCCTTGGCGACGCTGTCGGCGGTGATGTCGTCATGGGTCGGCCCGATGCCGCCGGTGGTGAAGACATAAGTGTAGCGATGCCGCAGTGCATCCAACGCGGCGATGATGTCAGGCTCGTCGTCCGAGACGACCCGGACTTCCTTGAGGTCAATGCCGATATTGGTCAGGTACTCGGCGATGAAGCCGATATTCTTGTCCTTGGTCCGGCCGGACAGGATTTCGTCCCCAATGACCAGAATGCCCGCCGTGACGATCTCGCTCATGCCTTAAGTCCCTCACCAATGCGCCGACTTTGCCGAGGTAACGCGTTGAAGTCACGCGGTTTTGCTGCCGAAATAAGCAGTCCTCAGCCATTTTTTCAGGCAAGCCCTCGGCCATCCCCGGTAAATCCTGCCAGTCCATGCTTATCGCGCTGGCCCGGCCCTTGCTACCACATGAAAGTCATGCACTGTTGACGCATGGCCACGGAGAACAGTCGGGATCTATGGCAGTCGCGTTTGATGAAATGAACATTCCCGGCGGGGACCTTCGCCCCGCCTATCAGGAGCTGGCACGCTGGCTCAAGGAGACGCCTCCCGAGGCGCTCGAATATCGCCGCCAGGAAGCCGAGCTCCTGTTTCGGCGGATCGGCATCACCTTTGCAGTCTATGGCGATTCCGAATCCACCGAGCGTCTGATCCCGTTCGACGTGATCCCCAGGATCATGTCCGGCAAGGAATGGGCACTGCTGGAGAAGGGTCTGAAGCAGCGCGTGCGCGCACTCAACCTGTTCCTGCGCGACATCTATCACGGCCGCGACATCCTCCGCGCCGAAATCGTGCCCGACGACCTGATCTTCCAGAACCCGGTCTTCCGCCCCGAGATGAACGGCCAGCAGGTGCCGCACGACGTCTACGTGCACATCGCCGGCATCGACATCGTCCGGGTCGATGCCGAGGACTTCATCGTGCTGGAGGACAATGCGCGCACGCCCTCGGGCGTGTCCTACATGCTGGAAAACCGCGAGATCATGATGCGGCTGTTTCCGGACCTGTTCGCCCGTCACCGGGTGGCACCGGTCGAGCGCTATCCGGACGAGCTGCTCGCGGCCTTGCGCTCGGTCGCGCCGCAAAGCGCCTCGGGCGAGCCGACGGTCGCCCTGCTCACGCCGGGCGTCTACAACTCCGCCTATTACGAGCACTCGTTCCTGGCCGACAAGCTCGGCATCGAGCTGGTCGAGGGCCGCGACCTCATCGTCAAGAACAACGAAGTGTTCATGCGGACGACCGAGGGCGTGAAGCGGGTCGACGTGATCTATCGCCGCGTCGACGACGACTTCCTCGATCCGCTCACCTTCCGACCCGATTCCGTGCTCGGCGTGCCCGGGCTGATGTCGGCCTATGCGGCCGGCAACATCACGCTCGCCAATGCCGTCGGCACCGGCATCGCCGATGACAAGGCGATCTACTCCTACATGCCTGACATCGTGAAATTCTATCTTGGCGAGGAGCCGATCCTGAAGAACGTGCCGACCTGGCGCTGCCGCGAGCCGAAGGACCTCGCCTATGTGCTGGATAACCTCGGCGAGCTCGTCGTCAAGGAAGTGCACGGCTCCGGCGGCTACGGCATGCTGATCGGCCCCGCCGCGACCAAGGCGACGATCGAGGCCTTCCGCGAGAAGCTGAAGCGCGAGCCGGAAGGTTTCATCGCCCAACCCACGCTGGCGCTGTCGACCTGCCCGACCTGCACGGCCTCCGGCCTTGCGCCGCGCCACGTCGACCTTCGCCCCTTCGTGCTCACCGGCAGCAAGAGCACGACGATCGTGCCGGGCGGGCTCACCCGCGTCGCACTGAAGGAAGGCTCCCTGGTGGTCAATTCGAGCCAGGGCGGCGGCACCAAAGACACCTGGATTTTGGACGAGTAGAGAGAATGCTGTCGCGTACCGCCGAAAACCTCTACTGGCTCGCCCGCTACGTCGAACGGGCCGAATATCTCGCACGCACCATCGATGCGACGCTGCGTGTCACCGCGCTTCCCGCCGCCTATATCGGCAAGACCAATGAATGGGACTCGGCGCTGCTGACCGCCGGCGTCGCCGCCAGCTTCTATCAGGCTTATGAGGAAGCCAACGAGCACAACGTCGTCGAGTACCTCTCGTTCTCGGCGAACAACCCCTCCTCGATCCGGAACTGCATCGAGGCGGCGCGGCTGAACTCGCGCTCGGTGCGCACCGCGCTGACCAGCGAGATGTGGGACACCATCAACTCGGCCTGGATCGAGCTTCAGGCGGTCTGGAGCAAGGGCACCTCGACGCGCGAGGACCTCGCCAAATTCCTGCGCTTCGTGCAGGAGACCTCGCTGCGCTTCGACGGCTCGGCCTACCGGACCATGCTGCGCAACGACGCCTACTGGTTCTCGCGCATGGGCGTGCACCTCGAGCGCGCCGACAACACCGCGCGCATCCTCGACGTGAAGTACCATGTGCTGTTGCCCGAGGAAGAGCATGTCGGCGGCCCGCTCGACTTCTATCAATGGAGCTCGATCCTGCGCTCGGTCTCGGCGCTGACGGCCTATCACTGGGTCTATCGCGAGACGCTGAAGCCGTGGCTGATCGCGGATCTCCTGATCCTCAACGACACGCTGCCGCGCTCGCTGGCGAGCTGCTACGGCAACCTCGTGCGCAACCTCGACCAGATCGGCGTCGCCTATGGCCGCCAGGGCCCGGCCCAGCGCCACGCCCGCGGCATCCGCAACCGGCTGGAACACAGCAATATGAACGACATTTTCCAGCATGGCGTGCATGAATTCATTCAGGAATTCATCGCGGACAATTCCAGGCTGGGCGAAATCATCACGAAGCAGTATTTGATCTAGTCGAACAGGGACCTACCTCAGCCTTCGTCATTCCGGGGCGCGCAGCGCGAACCCGGAATCTCGAGATTCCGGGTTCGGTCCTGCGGACCGCCCCGGAATGACGGAATCAAAACACCATGCGCCTGCGAATCCAGCACACCACGACCTATCGCTACGAGCCGGCGGCCACCAGCGTGATCCAGATCCTGCGCATGACGCCGTGCAGCCATGACGGACAATATGTGGCGGAGTGGCAGATCGATGTTTCCACGGACACCAAGCTCGACATGCATGAGGACGCCTTCGGCAATGTCACCCATGTGCTGTCCTGCGGCCCCGTCGGCGACATCAGGATCTCCGCCGAGGGGCTGATCGAGACCCACGACACCGGCGGCGTGTTGCGTGGCGCCGACGAGCGCTTTCCGGCCGGCATGTTCTTGCGTCCTACCGATCTCACCACGGTCAATCCGGCAATGGCCGCGGTCGCAAGGCAGCTGCGCAGCGAGTCCGAGAGCGACACGCTCGGCTTCCTGCACACGCTGATGAGCGAGATCAGCGACCACATGACCTTCGACGAGGACCCGACCAACAGCGGCACCTCGGCGGCCGAGGCGTTCACGCTCAAGCGCGGCGTCTGCCAGGACTACGCACACATCTTCATCGCCTGCGCCCGCACCGGCGGCGTGCCGGCGCGCTTCGTCTCCGGCCACTTTTTGCGCTCCGACGGCACGGTGCACCAGGATGCCGGGCATGCCTGGGCGGAGGCGTATGTCCCCGATCTCGGCTGGGTCGGCTTCGATCCCGCCAACTGCATCTGCACCACCGATGCCCATGTCCGCGTCGCGATCGGCCTCGACTATCTCGGCGCCGCCCCCGTGCGCGGCACCCGCTATGGCGGCGGCGCGGAGACGCTGACGGTCGCGGTCAAGGTCGAGCAAGCCGGCCGCGGCGGGCAATCGCAGTCGCAGTCCCAGCGGCAGAGCTAGCAGCGTTACAGCCGTAACCGAGGACTGCCGCGCTGAAACCGCGCCGTAGCGCGGTCCGTCCAATTCTTGTTGCGATCCGTTCCCGCAACAGAGGTTGAGACAGATGCGGCTTCAAGAAAGACTCAGCGATCATTTCGCACTGCGCGATCCCCACAAAGCCATGCTTGTGGGCATTCGGGAATTGGCACCCGAGATCATGGCACGCGCCGCCGAGATCGAAGCTGCGCGCCGCATCCCGCCCGACTTGGTGGAGCGGCTGAGGTCGATCGGAGTCTTCCGGATGTTCGTTCCGCGGAGCCATGGCGGGCTGGAGCTCGATTTTCCCGATGGCCTCGAGGTCATCAAGGCACTGACCCGTCTCGACGGCTCGGTCGGCTGGGTCTCGATTGTCGGCGCAGTCGGCAGCCTGTTCGCCGCCGCGTCTCATCCCGACCTGTATCAGCGAATCTATCAGGACGGACCGGACGTGGCGATCTGCGGCTCATCCCAACCGGGCGGAACGGCAGAGCGTGTGGCGGACGGCTACCGCGTCAAGGGCCGCTGGCCGTTCGCCAGCTCTTGCACGCATGCCCAATGGATCGGCGGGTTCTGCATCGTCACCGAGAATGGCAAACCGGTCCCCGGGCCGCAGGGCAAGCCGCAGATTCGCGTCGTTGTGCTGCCGGCGCACGACTGGGAGATCGAGGACACCTGGTACGCGGCGGGGCTCGAGGGCACCGGCAGCCATCACATCGTGCTGCGGGAGAGGCTGGTTCCGGACGTGCATCTCTTCGACCTCGAAGCTCCGCCTCGCATGGCGGGTCCGCTCTATCAGGCGCTCCGGCAATGGCTGCCATTGTTTCACGGCGCATTCTCGGTCGGCCTCGCCGAGGGCGCGGTCGATGACCTGCTCGCGCTGGCCCATACCGGGCGGCAGCAATTGTATGCGGCCGTGCCGATGCGGGAGTCCGAGACCTTCCAGTTCTGCCTCGGCCGGATTTGCGCCGACCTCAGGGCTGCGCAGGCGTTTCACGAGGTCCAGGTTGCCAGCCACTGGCGCCGCGCGCAGGCCGGCACGTTGAACGACGAAGACCTCATGATCGAGGGGGCCCGATCCGCGGTCTGGCTCGCGACGACCTGCGTCGGCATCGCGGATGCCTCCTTCGCGCTGGCCGGAAGCAGCGCGGTCTACGACAGCTCGCCGCTGCAGCGGCGCCTGCGCGACCTTCACGTCGGCGCGCAGCACGCTCACGCGCAGCAGAGGCAATATGTCGACGTCGGCAAGCTAGCCTTGCGCCGTTCGGCCGAGCCTGCCGCCTGACCGCATGAGCCGTGCTACACTCGCGGGATCAGACCTGATCCCGCGAGGCCCTCATGGCGACTGTAAAACTGCTTTCGGACGATGAACTCTCCACCGAGGCGCGCGCCGTTTTCGACGACATCCGCAAGGTGCGGCAGTCGGATTTCGTCAACAATTTCTGGCGCGCGCTGGCGCATGATCCGAAGACGCTGCGGCGGACCTGGGAGAGCATCAAGGAGGTGATGGCTCCGGGCGCGCTCGATCCCAAGGTCAAGGAAATGCTCTATGTCGCGGTCTCGATCGCGCATGGCTGTAGCTATTGCATCCACTCCCACACCGCTGCCGCCCGGGCCAAGGGCATGACCGCCGCCGAATATGGCGAGCTTCTCGCCATCGTCGGCATGGCGGCGGAAACGAACCGGCTGGTCACGGGCCTCGGCGTCCCCGTCGATGAGGCATTTTTGGTCGATAGCGCGGATTGAGGTCGGCGCGGAGAGCCAAGCCGTTTCCTCCCGTCATTCCGGGGCGCGCGCCCGGGAATGACAGCCTCCCCCCGCGGGAATCGGGGGTTGGAGCGGCCGGCGAAATTCGCTAGTAATTCCGCGCAAACGCGTTCGGGGACTGGAAATGACCTATTGTTGCGGAATCCTGGTTCGGGACGGTCTGGTGATGATCGCCGATACCCGCACCAATGCCGGCCTCGACAACGTTTCGACCTTCCGCAAGCTGCATATCTTCTCCAAGCCCGGCGACCGCATCATGGCGATCGCCAGCGCCGGCAACCTCGCCATCAGCCAGTCGGTGCTCTCGACCCTGACCGAAGGCCTGGAGGACCCGAACACGGGCGAGGTCGAGACGCTGATGAACGCGCCGACCATGTTCCAGGCCGCCCAGCGCATCGGCCGGGCGATCCGGGCGGTGCATGCGACCGAGGGCCCGGCGCTGAAGTCCGAGGACGTCTCCTTCGACGTCTCCTTCCTGTTCGGCGGCCAGATCAAGGGCGCGCGCATGCGCCTGTTCATGGTCTACACCGCCGGCAATTTCATCGAGTGCACCACCGACACGCCCTACCTTCAGATCGGCGAGCACAAATACGGCAAGCCGGTGCTCGACCGCGCCATGCATTACGACGTCGAGCTCTACGAGGCGCTGAAGACCGGCCTGATCTCGATGGACTCGACCATGCGGTCCAATCTCGGCGTCGGCCTGCCGATCGACGTGCTGGTGGTGCGCACGGACGCCTGCGAGGCCGATCTCAACCACCGCATCGAGGCGGGCGAGCCCTATTTCCACGATCTGCGCTCGCGCTGGTCGGCGGCATTACGCGCCGCGCACCAGAACATCCCGCGCCCGCCCTACAAGAACGAAAAAGAACCCAAAACCTGACAGCTTAAGAGAAAAGGCAGGAAACGATGAGTGAAGCGAAAAAGATCGCAGTGGTGACGGGCGCCGGCACCGGTGTCGGGCGCGCGGCGTCGCTGGCGCTGATGAACGCCGGCTTCACCGTGGTGCTCGCAGGCCGCCGGCTCGACATGCTCGAGGAGACCGCAAAGCTCGGTCCCGCGGGCAAGAGCCTGTGCGTCACCGCCGACATGACCAAGCCGGACTCGATCGCCGCGCTGTTCGACAAGGTGAAGGCGACCTATGGCCGCCTCGACGTGCTGTTCAACAATGCCGGCATGGGCGCGCCCGCCGTGAACTTCGAGGACCTCAGCCTCGAGCAGTGGCAGGCAGTGGTGAACACCAACCTGACGGGTCCGTTCCTGTGCACCCAGCACGCCTTCCGCATCATGAAGGACCAGACCCCGCGCGGCGGCCGCATCATCAACAACGGCTCGATCTCGGCGCATGCGCCGCGGCCGTTCTCGGCGGCCTACACCTCGACCAAGCACGCCATCACCGGCCTCACCAAGGCCAGCAACCTCGATGGCCGCATGTATGACATCGCGGTCGGCCAGGTCGACATCGGCAACGCCGCGACCCCGATGACCGACCGCATGGTCAACGGCCCCGGCGTGCTGCAGCCCGACGGCACCACCAAGCACGAGCCGCGCATGGACGCCAAGGCGGTCGGCGATGCCGTCGCCTACATGGCCGACCTGCCGCTCGATGCCAACGTGCTGACCATGACGGTGATGGCCACGAAGATGCCGTTCGTCGGGCGGGGCTAGCCGATCGTGTGCCCCGGACGCTGCGCGGCATGAAATGACGCGCTGCAGAGCCGGGGCCCAATCTCTCGCCGACATCACTCGCGGCAACATGGGTCCCGGCTCAGCGGCGCACCGCTTGTGCGCTGCGCCGCGTCCGGGACACCAGACCTTCCCCTATTCCAGGCTCTCCACCTTCCGCAGGCTCGGGAACAGCTTCATCCAGAGCAGCGCCACTGCGACCGTGCAGACGCCGCCGAGCACGGCGGCGGGCATGGTGCCGAACAGGGCGGCCGTGAGGCCGCTCTCGAACTGGCCGAGCTGGTTCGAGGCGTTGATGAAGAGGAAATTGACCGCGCCGACCCGGCCGCGCATCTCGTCGGGCGTCGACAGCTGCACCAGCGAGAAGCGGATCACGACGCTGATCGTGTCGGCTGCGCCGAGGATCGCGAGCGACAGCACCGACAGCCACATCCAGGGGGACAGTGCGAACACGATCGTGGCGATGCCGAACACGATCACGGCCTGGAACATGCGCAGGCCCACATGCTTGGAGATGGCGTGGCGCGCCAGCACCATGGTCATCAGCAGCGCGCCGACCGCAGGCGCCGCGCGAAGCACGCCGAGGCCCACCGGGCCGGTCTGAAGGATGTCGCGGGCATAGATCGGCAGCAGCGCTGTGACGCCGCCGAACAGCACGGCGAACAGGTCGAGCGAGATGGTGCCGAGAATCGCGGGATTGCTGCGGATGAAACGGACCCCGGCAAAGATGTTGTCCGCCTCGTCCATGTCCTTGGCGACGGCCTGCGGCCGCGGCCGGATGAAGCCGGTCAGGATCATCCCAAGAATCCAGAACAGCAGCATCACGGCGTAGGCGAGATGCGGCGCGATCGCGTAGGCGAAACCGCCGAGCGCGGGACCGGTGATGGTCGCGACCTGGCCCGCACCGCTCGCGACCGCGGTGGCGCGCTGCAGCGATCCCTGCGGCGCGATCAGCGGCAGCAGCGCCGCGGTCGTCGGGCTCTCGAAGGCGCCGGCAATGCCGAGCACGAAAGTCGCGATGAAGATCTGCACCTCGCTGACCGCGCCGAGATAGGTGATGGTCGCGAGATAGAGCGCGGTCGCGGCTTCCACGAGCTGGCAGAGCTGGACCACGCGCTTGCGCTCGAAACGGTCGGCGGCGTGGCCGGCGACGAACACCAGGAGCGCGGTGGGCAGGAACTGCACGAGCCCGACCATGCCGAGGTCGAAGGCCGAGCCGGTGAGATCGTAGATCTGCCAGCCGATCGCGACCGCCGCGATCTGGCTCGAAAAGCGCGACAGGCTGCGCGAGAGCAGGAAGTACAGGAAGGCGCGGTGAGCGAGGAGCGCGCCGGCGCTGACCGGCGGATTACGGGATATTGGCTGCTCTGGCATCGCCGCTTCGGTCACCTCGGACTGTCCGCCCCCTGATCTGATAGGCTTCCCGCGTGGCTGAGACGGGTCCGCTTGTCAACAACGGACACTTCCGGGGCCGGTCGGCATTGCCTTTGCAACGCACGCGCGGCCATAATCATTGGGGGTTTTGGGGACATCATGCTTCGCCTGCAATCGGCACTCGGCATTTTCGCATTGCTGCTGATCGCCTTCGCGCTCGCGGAGAATCGCCGCGCGGTCTCGCTGCGCCAGGCGGCGATCGGCCTCGCCGCGACCTTCGTCACCGCGGTCGTGCTGCTGAAACTGCCGGTCGTCGCCCATGCCTTCGGCACCATCAACGACGCGGTCGGCGCGATCTCGGCGGCCTCGCGCGCCGGCTCCGCCTTCGTGTTCGGCTATGTCGGCGGCGGCACCCTGCCCTTCGACCTGAAGGTGCCCGGCGCCGACTTCATCCTGGCGTTCCAGGCGCTGCCGATCGTGCTGGTCATGAGCGTGCTGACGACGCTGCTGTTCTATTGGCGCGTGCTGCCGCCGATCGTGCGCGGCATGGCCTGGCTGCTGCGGCGCACGCTCGGCGTCGGCGGCGCGGTCGGGCTCTCGACCGCCGCCAACATCTTCCTCGGCATGGTCGAGGCGCCGCTGTTCGTGCGGCCGTATCTGGCGCAGATGACCCGCAGCGAATTGTTTCTGGTCATGACCGGCGGCATGGCCGGCATCGCCGGCACCGTGCTGGTGCTCTATGCGACGCTGCTGGCGCCGCTCATCCCCGACGCGGCCGCGCATTTCGTGATCGCATCCGTGCTGGGCGCGCCGGCCGCGATCCTCGTCAGCCTGATCATGGTGCCCGAGACCTCGGACAAGCGCACCGGCGGCGCGCTGGAGGATCCCGAGATGGACGTCGCCAGCACGATGGACGCGATCGTGAAAGGCACGAGCGCAGGGCTCGAGCTGCTGCTCAACATCGTCGCCATGCTCTTGGTGCTGGTGGCGCTGGTCTATCTCGTCAACGCCATCCTCGGCCTGTTGCCAAACATCGGCGGCGCCGCGATCTCGCTGCAGCGCCTGCTGGGCCTCGTGATGGCGCCGGTGTGCTGGCTGATGGGATTGCCGTGGGACCAGGCGGTGACGGCCGGCAGCCTGATGGGCACCAAGACCGTGCTCAACGAGCTGATCGCCTATGTCGACTTCTCGAAGCTGCCGCCCGACACGCTCGATCCGCGCTCGCGCCTGATCATGCTTTACGCGATGTGCGGCTTCGCAAACTTCGCCAGCCTCGGCATCATGATCGGTGGCCTGGGAGTGATGGCGCCGGAGCGGCGCGAGGAGATCAACGCGCTCGGGCTGAAGTCGATCGTGTCGGGGACGCTGACAACGTGCTTGATTGGAGCGGTGGTGGGGGTGTTGGCGTAGCAACGGCTCCGTAGCCCGGATGAGCGCAGCGAAATCCGGGACAGCGTCGCTGCGGAGAGAGTGTCCCGGATTTCGCTGCGCTCCATCCGGGCTACGAGCTGTCATTGCGAGCGAAGCGAAGCAATCCAGAATCTGTCCGCGGAGACAGTCTGGATTGCTTCGCTGCGCTCGCAATGACGACGGAGAGAGCCTACGCCTTCAACTCCACCGTCTTGAATTCCGCCGGCAGGATCACCTCCAGCAGCTCGACGTCGTCCGAATAATCCAGGATCATGTGCTTGATCTTCGGCGGCTGGGTCCAGGCGCTGCCTTCCTTCATCAAGGTCTCGCCCTGCCCGTCCATGTAGGTCTTCACCCAGCCCTTGAGCACGTAGACCATCTGGAACTCGACGTCGTGGAAATGCAGCTTCGAGACCTCCGCCGGATCGCAGGGGCCTTGCAGCCGGATCACATGCGCCTGCGCCAGGCCATGGGTCGCATCGGCAATGCCGAGGTCGCGGTATTTTGCGTAGGCGCGCAGGCCGTCGGCCTTGAAGTCCTCTTCGCGGTGATGGCTGATCGCGATGCGCTGCCTCCGGCGTGCGGGCTTCTTCGGTGCCGCCGTGCGCGCCTTTGCCTTGACCGCCTTGCGTGCCGAGGACCGCGCCGCGGCCTTGGCGCCGCTCCGCTTCTTCACCGCAGTCTTCGATGCGGGTCTTGATGCCTTTTGCCTGGCCATTGTCTGCCTCCCTGATCAGAGCCGCGCCCGCCGGACGGGTGCAACCCGAAGGCAGATTAGCCAGTCCTGGACCGGGCAGCAATTGCGGGGCTGGATCAGCGAACGACATGACCCGATCGCTCGTAGCTTGTCCGAAGCTGTCGCGGCGAACGGCAGTCGTCTCGTATTCGTTCCCGCGCCGATTTAGTCTCGCCGGGAGATTCTGGGGGATTGATTCATGAGCAACAGCGTAGGTCAGCGTGCATTCCACAATGCCCGGCTTCGGAAGCGGCAGCAGGCCGAAGTACTGCCATTGCTCGGGCTGGCCCTCCAGTTGCACAAGCAAGGGCTTCTCCCCGAAGCCCGGAATGGCTATCGCCAGGTCCTGCAGCTCGAGCCCAACCAGTTCATTGCGCTGCATATGCTCGGCAGTTTGGAGTCTGATGCCAAGAACTATCAGGAAGCCGAAACCCTGCTGAGCCGGGCGGTTGCCGTGGATCCGAAATCTGCCGACGCTCACATGAGCCGAGGCGTCGCGCTGAACAAGCTGCGACGTCACGATGAGGCCCGCGAGAGCTATCGAAGGGCCCTCGCCTTGCGCCCCAACTACGCCTTAGCCCTGTCCAATCTCGGCAACGCGAGCGTGACCGTCGATCTTCAGCAAGCGCTCGAGTGCTACGACAAGGCGCTCGCAATCGACGCAAATCTTGCCGAAGCCCACAACGGCCGGGGTTGGGTGCTCTGCCGTCTGCGCAATTATGACGAGGCCATCGCAAGCCTGAACCGCGCGCTGTCGATCAAGCCCGACTATGCCTCGGCACTGGCGAACCGCGCCATCGCATTGCAGGAGCTTCTGCAATTTGACGACGCCATGGCGGATTGCAATCAGGCGATCGCCCTGGCGCCCGACGAGATGAACGGGTGGCTCGGGCGCGCCAATGTCTGGCTGCAGATCCAGCAAATCGCCGAAGCATTGCACGATAGCGAGAAAGCCATCGCGCTCGATCCCGATGCCGCTCAAGCTCACCTGGTCCAGGGCGTTTGTCTCTCCACACTTGGGCGGGTCGACGAAGCTCTGGCCAGTTACGACAGAGCGCTCGAGATCGAGCCTAGCTTCCCGGGCGCGATCTCCAACAAGATATTCACGCTCGATTTCGTGGCGGATGCCAGCGTTGAGCAGCATCAGCAAGCGCGGCAGCTCTGGTGGGAGCGGATCGGCACGACGTTCGCTTCAGAAGTGGCGGGACCATACGACAACAGCCGCGATCCGGATCGCCCTCTGGTGCTCGGCTACGTCTCGTCGGACTTCAACGCGCATTCGGCCGCGTTCATATTCAAGCCGGTCCTGCAATACCACGACCGGGCACAGTTCGAGGTCGTGTGCTACTCTTGTTCGTCGAAAGTGGATCCGGCCACCGCCGAATTTCAAAAGATCGCCGATCGCTGGCGCGACGCCTCGCAATGGAGCGACGATCGCCTCGCCGATCAGATCCGCGCCGATGGCGTCGATATCCTGATCGATCTGTCCGGCCACACCAAAGGAAACCGCCTCAGCGTGTTTGCGCGCAAGCCGGCGCCGATCCAGGCCCATGGCTGGGGGCACGGCACCGGCACCGGGCTGCCGACGATCGATTATCTGTTCTCGGACCCGGTCGCGATTCCTGCCGCGGTCCGGCATCTGTTTGCGGAAACCATCGTCGACCTGCCGTGCTTCGTGACACTGGAGCCGCTGCCAATGGAGCTTGCGGGGGCGTCAACACCGGCGATCTCGAACGGCTTCATCACATTCGGTGTGTTCAACCGCATCAGCAAGATTTCGGACCAGGCCGCGCAGGCCTGGTCAAGGATTCTCGAGCGGGTGCCCGGATCACGACTGCTGATCAAGGATGTTGCGCTGGACGATCAACTGGTCCGCGACAATCTGCTGGCACGGCTTGCAGCTTGCGGCGTTCCGGCCGAACGCGTCGAACTGCTCGGCACCACCTTGCGGGTCGATCATCTGGCGGCGTTCAATCGCGTCGATATCGCCCTCGACCCGTTCCCGCAGAATGGCGGCGTCAGCACGTTGGAAGCCTTGCAGATGGGCGTGCCCGTGGTGGCGAAGCTCGGGAACAGTCTGCCCAGCCGTGCCGCCGGCTCCATTCTCACCGCGCTCGGCTTGCCGGACTGGGTGACGGACAGCGAGGAGGCCTATGTCGACATCGCGGTGAGCCGTGCGGCTGAGATCGGCGATCTCGACAAGTTGCGCGGCGAACTGCCCGGACAGGTCCGGGCTGCGGCCGCCTGCAACCCGGTCGCCTACGCGCAAGCGGTGGACGAGGCCTATCGCGCGATGTGGAAGCGCTATTGCAGCAGCGACGTCTGATCGCGTGTTCGTAGGCTTCGCGTAGCCGCGCTCCAACGTAGATATCGTAGGGTGGGCAAAGCGACTTGTCCGCCGTAGCTCGAAGAGCGAAGGCGGAAGCGTGCCCACCATTTTCAGATGTGGTCGCGGAGAGATGGTGGGCACGGCGCTAACGCGCCTTTGCCCACCCTACGAGACCGGCGCTCGCTACGAGACCGGTGCTCTGCTCAATGCAGCCGGAACACGCCGTCGACGGCGCGCAACTCGGCGGGCTTGATCAGCTTGGAATGCGCGACGGTCACCGAGAACAGCGGACCGTCGAGCTTTTCCTGCCAGAAGGCCAGGAAGTCGGTCAGCGCCGGAAATTTCGGAAACATGTCGTAGTTCTGCCAGACATAGGTCTGGAGCAGCGAGGGATGATCCGGCATCCGGTAGAGAATTTGTGCCGTCGTCAGCCCGTAGCCCAGCATCTGTTTCCGGAAGTCCTCGGAAACGCCCCCAACCCGCAATCCCATGCCAACCTCCTTTGCAGGAGCGCATTCAGGGGGCGGCTTTCCGGGTACGCGTACGAGCCACCCGATGGAGATGCGCTCACATGAGAGAAATGTGACGCAAACTGACAACCCATCTCAAGCTCAAAAGTTTAACAAGCTGTTGAAATTCAATGCGTTAGCAGCAGACAGGACTCCGTGCTAATACGGTCTCCCATGGAGCCTCGAAGAGGCCTCCGAGGCTGGTTAACGATGGAAAAGAGAATCTGGCAGTCCACGCTTCCGGGTGCCGATTTTTCTGCTAGAAGCCCTTGCCCCCGCAAAATTCCTGTCCTATTTCAACCTCGCCTGTGCTAGCACTCGCGGGCACAGACTGCTAATGCCAAAAAATTCCCATATCGTGCAACTACTTAGGAGGACTGCATGAAATTCCGTCCGCTTCACGACCGCGTCGTGGTCAAGCGCATCGACGCAGAAGAGAAGACCGCTGGCGGCATCATCATTCCCGACACTGCCAAGGAAAAGCCCTCCCAGGGTGAAGTCGTCGCCGTTGGCCCGGGTGGCCGCGACGAAGCCGGCAAGCTGATCCCGATCGACCTCAAGGTCGGCGACCGCGTGCTGTTCGGCAAGTGGTCCGGCACCGAGGTCAAGATCGACGGCGTCGATCTCCTGATCATGAAGGAAAGCGACATCATGGGCGTCCTCGACGTCCCCGCTTCCAAGAAGAAGGCGGCCTAAGAGCCCCTCTCTCCCTCCAGTCAAACATACCTAAGGAAAATTCCAGATGGCAGCCAAAGAAGTCAAATTCTCGGTTGAAGCGCGCGACAAGATGCTGCGCGGCGTCGACGTTCTCGCCAACGCGGTGAAGGTCACGCTCGGTCCGAAAGGCCGCAACGTCGTGCTCGACAAGTCGTTCGGCGCTCCCCGCATCACCAAGGACGGCGTCACCGTCGCCAAGGAGATCGAGCTCGACGACAAGTTCGAGAACATGGGCGCCCAGATGGTGCGCGAAGTCGCCTCCAAGTCCGCTGACGCGGCCGGCGACGGCACCACCACCGCCACCGTGCTCGCCCAGGCGATCGTGAAGGAAGGCGCCAAGTCGGTCGCCGCCGGCATGAACCCGATGGACCTCAAGCGCGGTATCGACCTCGCTGTCGAGGCCGTCGTTGCGGACCTCCAGAAGAACTCCAAGAAGGTCACCTCGAACGAGGAGATCGCCCAGGTCGGCACCATCTCGGCCAACGGCGACCAGGAGATCGGCAAGTTCCTCTCCGACGCCATGAAGAAGGTCGGCAACGAGGGTGTCATCACCGTCGAGGAAGCCAAGTCGCTCGAGACCGAACTCGACGTCGTCGAGGGCATGCAGTTCGACCGCGGCTACATCTCGCCCTACTTCGTCACCAACGCCGACAAGATGCGCGTTGAGATGGACGACGCCTACATCCTCATCAACGAGAAGAAGCTCTCCTCGCTGAACGAGCTGCTGCCGCTGCTCGAGGCCGTGGTGCAGACCGGCAAGCCGCTGGTCATCGTCGCCGAGGACGTCGAGGGTGAAGCGCTCGCGACCCTGGTCGTGAACCGCCTCCGCGGCGGCCTGAAGGTCGCGGCCGTCAAGGCTCCGGGCTTCGGCGATCGCCGCAAGGCCATGCTGCAGGACATCGCGATCCTGACCGGCGGCCAGGCGATCTCGGAAGATCTTGGCATCAAGCTCGAGAACGTCACGCTCAACATGCTCGGTCGCGCCAAGAAGGTGATGATCGACAAGGAGAACACCACGATCGTCAACGGCGCCGGCAAGAAGGCCGACATCGAGGCGCGCGTGGCCCAGATCAAGGCGCAGATCGAGGAGACCACCTCGGACTACGACCGTGAGAAGCTCCAGGAGCGTCTCGCCAAGCTCGCGGGCGGCGTCGCGGTGATCCGCGTCGGCGGCGCGACCGAGGTCGAGGTGAAGGAGCGCAAGGATCGCGTTGATGACGCGATGCATGCGACCCGCGCGGCTGTCGAGGAAGGCATCGTCCCGGGCGGCGGCGTCGCCCTGCTCCGTGCCTCCGAGCAGCTCAAGGGCCTGCGCACCAAGAACGACGACCAGAAGACCGGCGTCGAGATCGTGCGCAAGGCGCTGTCGGCTCCCGCTCGCCAGATCGCGATCAACGCCGGTGAAGACGGCTCGGTGATCGTCGGCAAGATCCTGGAGAACAAGGCCTACAATTACGGCTTCGACTCCCAGACCGGCGAATATGCCGACCTCGTCAAGAAGGGCATCATCGACCCGACCAAGGTGGTCCGCACCGCGATCCAGAACGCTGCCTCGGTTGCCGCGCTCCTGATCACCACGGAAGCCATGGTCGCCGAGCTGCCCAAGAAGGGCGGCGCCGGTCCGGCGATGCCTCCGGGCGGCGGCATGGGCGGCATGGACTTCTAAGTCCGGCCGTTCAGGCACAAATACGAAATGCGAAACCCCGGCAGCGATGCCGGGGTTTTTGTTTGGGGGAATGCAGAAGCAGTGGCCTCGTAGCCCGGATGGAGCGCAGCGCAATCCGGGACAGTGCGTCCATCGCGGGCAGTCTTCCCGGATTTCGCTGCGCTCCATCCGGGCTACGAAGGTGCCCGAGAGGCGCCCCGGAATGACGGGATGAGACCGCGCCCCTCACTCCACCTTGCCAAGCCGCTCCATGTGCGGATCGCCGTTCTCGTCGAGCGACCAGAAGATCCGCGTCACCTTGCCGACGAGGTTGTCCATCGGCACGAAGCCGAACGCCGACATCATGCGGCTGTCGGTGGAGTTGTCGCGGTTGTCGCCGAGCACGAAGACATGGCCTGGCGGCACGGTGTAGACGCTGGTGTTGTCGAGGAAGCCATTGTCGACGCAATCGTAGGTGACATAGCTCGTGCCGCTCGGCAGCGTCTCGCGCCAGCGTTTGGCCTTCGCCTCGTCATCGCCTCCGCAGGCAGCACCGGCAAACACCTCCTTCAATGCCACGCGCGTCACCGCGCGGTCGTTGAGGATGAGCTGCCCTCTCCGCATCTGGACCCGGTCGCCGGGCAGGCCGATTACGCGCTTGACGTAATCGACCGAGGTGTCCTTCGCCGTGCGAAACACGACGATGTCGCCGTATTCGGGGTCGGCGGCAAGGATGCGGCCCGACGGTGCGAAGGGGAAGGAATAGCGGCCATAGCCGTAGGCGTATTTGGCGGCGAGGACATAGTCGCCGACGACCAGCGTCGGCGTCATCGAGCCGGACGGGATGTTGAACGGCTTGTACAGGAAGAAGCGAACCAGGAACGGCGGCGACCACAGCACCGGGATCAGCAGGATCAGGACGACGATCGCCTTCCATTCGCTGGACCGCGCCGAGGGACGGATCGTTTGCTCAAGAGTGGTCATGCGCCTGCCTGATCAAGATCGTTATCGTGAGATTACGCAACCTGCGCGCGCGTGCAATCCCCTGCGAACATGCGAATTGGTCGCGCGTCGCGCGGATCGCGTTCAGCGCAAGCGACGCGGATGTGAAGGGCCGCCCGTGGGCGGCCCTTCCGTTTCATGCGCTCTCGGGCGCCTTCAGGCGCACGAGCCGGGTCAAGAGGGCATCGAGGCCCTGACCGTCGCCGGCATGGAGGTCGATGCGGCCGACCTTCTCGACCAGCCGCTCCAGAGACTCCAGCTCCTTGAGCCGCAGCAGCAGGGGGTTCTCCTCCATCAGGCGGGCGGTGTTCAGGAGCGAACGCGTCGCCGCGGTCTCCTCCTGCCGGCGGATCAGGTTCGCCTTCGCGACCCGCTCCGCCTCCACCACCTTGTTCACCAGCTCCCGGATCTCGCCGGGCAGGATCACGTCCTTCACGCCGAGCTCGGTCACCTCCACGCCGGACTCCGCGACGCGTGCACGCACATAGTCGCGCAGCTCCGCATCCAGCGCCGCCTTCGCAGACAGCACCTCGTCCAGCGTCCGGCCCGCGACCGCTTCGCGGATCGCGAACTGCACCAGGCGGTACAGCCACGCATCCACGTCGGGCACGGTCGCAACCGTCCGCTCGGGATCGACCACCTTACGGAACGCCGTCAGCGTCACCCGCAGCGCGATGCGATCCTTGGTCAGCATCTCCTGCGCGGTGATCTCGACCGCCTGGGGCCGCAGGTCGAGGCGCTTCACCTCGATCTTGCGGCCGACGGTCCAGAAGGCGTGCCGGCCGGGCGCGAGCCGCTCCACGAGCCGGCCCTCGACGTAGAGAAGACCCGCCTCGTGGTTCTCGACCACCGTCTCCGACGTCACGGCCGAGCGGTTGCGCTCGATCATGGCGAGGTGCCGCGCGCTGACCTTGGGATCAGCGGACACATCGATGCGCTCGACATCGATGCTCGTTGCGACCTTCCAGTAGACGCGCACCTGCCAGGGCGTCATCAGGTGCACGGGCCGGCCGTCGAGGCTGACGATGGCGACCTCGTCCGCCCTGGTCTCGACCGCCTCGAACAGCTCGGCGGCCAGATCGGGCCGCGCGGCCTTCAGCACGGCGTAACGATCCGCAGGGAATTCAGTCCCCACGACGTTGAACACGACAGCCGTCAGCTCGTTGCGCAGATCGAACAGGCGATGCCGGCCAGGCGCGAGCACACGCTCGAGCTGGCCGTTCCGCGTCAGTAGCGCGCGCTCACCGTCCTTCACGGTGATCGTGGTCGTCAGCAAATGCCAGGTCTTTTCAGACGCCATGGCACGCCTCCTTCGTTTGCGTCCGGCCGGATGCCGGACAACAGGTTTCGTTTGCAAAGGATGTGAGGACGCGGACGACGCTTCCCATGACATCGGCGGACCGGGGCTTGAGCTTGCGTGATGGCGGGCGCACGCGCGCGATCGCGCGAGGTGTGTCGCGCGGTCATGCGGAGCCACCCGGCATCAGCGCAAGCGGTATCGACCCGCGGCGCAAAGCCGGTCTCACAGTGTCGTTGTTCGGACGAAAGCCTTTTGGGCAATGCAGCCGGACGGCGACTGAAGCGCGCGTCCGGTCCCCTTCAGAGGTATCAGCTTTTCAGGCTGAAACGGAGCGCTGGAGCGGGATTCGAACCCGCGACAGGATGATTAAAAGTCATCTGCTCTACCAAACTGAGCTATCCTTTGTGCAAGAGACCGGAATCGAACCGATGCCTTCGGGTGTTCAGCCCGACGCTCTCCATGAGCTACGTCCTGCGTTTCTCCTTCATTCGGCGGAACACGAAGCCGGAGACCGGCCCGCGCCAGTCGGGATCTCAGAGAGCCCGAACCCATGGCCTAGCGAAGGACGGCGCTAATAGACCAGGCACGTTCGGGTTGCAAGGGGGATGGCGCAAGATTTTTTCTTGTCATTCCGGGGCGCGGCGAAGCCGCGAGCCCGGAATCCATAACCACAGGCCTAACTGGAGATACCGCTATAGAGGTCATCCCAATTCGGATTCTGTTCGTCGATCAATCGCGTCTTCCAATCCCGCCGCCATTTCTTGAGCTCCTTCTCGCGAGCGATCGCGCTTGTGGGGTCGTCGAAAATCTCAAAAAGAACCAGCTTGTCGACGCCGTATCGCTTGGTGAAACCTGGAACGACCTTCGTCTTGTGCTCGTACACGCGTCGAACAAGGTCACTCGTTACGCCAATGTACAGCGTGCCATATTTCCTGCTTGCCAGGATGTAGACGTAGTACGTCATTGCATCCGCCTGTGGTTATGGATTCCGGGCTCGTCGCTTCGCGCCGCCCCGGAATGACGACCGAATGTTAGGATCAGACGGAGATCCCATCAACCAAAAGCTGCAACAGCAATCTGCGATCGTCACACCGAGACATCGCCTCAACTGCGCGACATCTCCTGGAAGCACGCCCTCACCCAGTCGATCGTCACGCGCGCTGCGGCGTCGCGCTTGAGATGGTTTTGTACCAGCAGCCAGACGTCGCGGCGCTTCTGCAGCGGCGTGGCGCGCAGGCGGCGATCGCCGAGCAGGTCCGCGCAAACATACTCCGGCAACACACCGGCGGCCTGATGCGCGCGGATCAGATTACGGATGACGCGAACGTTGTCGGTGACGCAGCGCGCGCGGGCTTTCTTCGTGCGCAGGAATTGCATCTCGGGAATGGCCCCGAGCTCGTCCGGATACGCACACAGCATCGGCTCGCCCTCGGTCGTCACAGGCTCGAAATAATAGATCCGGATATCGCCGAGCTTTGAGATTGCGAAGTCGCCCTTGTCGGGTTTGCGCAGGCGGATGGCGAGATCGGCCTCCCAGCGCGAGAATTTGACGTTCTCGCTCGAGGTGAGGAATTGCAGCGTCAGGCCGGGATTGGCACGCAGGAAGCCGCTTGCGCGCGGCGACAGCACCTCCTCGGCGACCGTGTTGGTGGAGGCGATGCGCAGGCGTCCCACCGGACCTTCCAGGCTCTCGCTGAGGCGACCGATCTCGGCGGCATGCGCGGCCATCGCCTCGACATGCGCCAGCACCGCCTCGCAACTCCGCGTCGGCCTGCGGACGCCGTCGGCGGCCTCGAACAAACGCAAACCGAGCGCACGCTCGATGCGCGACAGCCTGCGCCCGACCGTGGTCTCGTCGATGCGCAGCCGCGCGCTGGCGCCCGCGTAGGTGCCCTCGTCCCTGACGGCAGCGATGATGCGCAGATCGTCCCAGTTCATCGTGTGAGGTTATACCGACCGGGAGGTGCCTGCAATATCGCAGCCACCCGCTGCAATATCCCTGCATATCGGCAGGCGTTGCCGGAGCTATGTTTGTTCAGCCTTTTTGCCCCGGAGATTGCCAAGACCATGACGACCGCAAAGACCCTGCTGCAGCTCGCCGGCGCCGATCTCAACCCGCCGCGTCTTGCCGACGCCGCGCTGGTGCTGATCGATATCCAGAACGAATATCTCGAAGGTCCTCTCGCCTTGCCCGACGCGAGACCTGCGATCGCGCGGGCGGCTGCGCTCCTGGCACGGGCTCGCGAGAGCGGAGCCGCGATCACCCATATCGCCCATCGCGGCAAGGCCGGCAGCCTGTTCGATCGCGGCGCCGAGCGTGGCGCCATCGTCGCCGAGCTGAGCCCCCAAGCCGGGGAGCTGGTGATCGAGAAGGAGTTGCCGAATGCCTTTGCCGGCACTGATTTGCGAGCGCGCCTTGCCGCAACCGACAGGAAGAACATCGTGCTGGCCGGCTTCATGACGCATATGTGCGTCAGCTCCACCGCGCGCGCCGCGCTGGACCTCGGTTTTCGCACCACGATCGACGCCGATGCCTGCGCCACGCGCGACCTGCCGGACGGACGCGGCGGCACCTTGGACGCCCGGACCATCCATGAGGTTGCACTCGCCGAGCTATCCGACCGCTTCGCCATCATCGCGCGCGGCGATGCACTGAAATAATGGAGCAACGCGATGCTGCAACTCTATTTCTCGCCGATGGCCTGCTCGCTTGCGAGCCGCATCGCGCTGATGGAAGCAGGCCTCGACGCGCGCTATCATCTGGTGCAGCTCAGGACCAAGCAGGTCGTGGGCGACGACAGCGACTTTCGCGGCGTATCACCGAAGGGGGCGGTGCCGGTCCTGGTGCTGGAGAACGGCGAACGGCTGACCGAAAGCGCGGCGGTGCTGCAATACATCGCCGATCTGAAACCGGACACGGGTCTTGCGCCGCGGCTCGGCGATCCCGATCGCTATCGCCTGCAGGAATGGCTGAGCTTCATCGGCGCAGAGATCCACAAGGCGTTCCTGTTTCCCACCTTCTGGTACAGCGACGAAGGCTCGCTCGCCAAGCCGCGCGCACGGATCCCGCAGACCCTGTCGGTGCCGTCAGCGCACCTTGCCGACCACGAGTTCCTCGTCGGCAACGGCTTCACCGTCGCGGATGCCCATCTCACCTGGGCCTTGCTGCTGCTCCGTCCCGCAGGGGTCGACATCGCACAATGGCCGTCGTTGTCGGCCTATCTCGAACGCATGCAGGGGCGGCCCACCATAAAGGAAGCGGTCACAACCGAGATGGCCTTGCGGAAGACGCTTGCGACGGGCCCGGCGTGACACGCCACTGGCACAGAGGTTGGCGATTGAGCTAGATCTTGCGACCGACTGGCATTGCACGACGGAGCAAGATCATGGCGCCGCACGACATTACGAGGGTATTGGCCGGCAAGGTCGCGCTGGTGACCGGCGCAGGACGCGGGCTCGGCCGCGCCTTCGCGGAGAAACTTGCCGGGCTCGGCGCTGATGTTGCCGTCCATGGCATGCGCGAGAACGGGCCGGCGGAATATGGTGAGGGCACCACCCTCACTGCGGTGGCCGCAGAAATCGGCCAGCAATTCGGCGTCCGCAGCCAGCGCGTGCTGGGCGATCTCACCAAGGGCGAGGACATCGCGCGCGTGATCGCCGAGACGGAAGGCGCGCTCGGCCCGATCGACATCCTCGTGTACAATGCGGGCGGCGACATCGCGGCCGCCGGAGGCAAGCCCGATCCGAACGACGCGGTGAACATCAAGGAGGCCGACGTACGCGCGGTGCTGGAGCGCAATCTGCTCTCGACCATCCTGACCTGCCAGGCCGTCGCGAAGGGTATGATGGAGCGCCGGCGCGGACGTATCGTCACGCTCGGCTCGGTCGCCGCTTTCAAGGGGCGCACCCAGGGCTCGATCTATGCGGTGTCGAAGGCCGGCGTCACTCATTACACGCGCTGCCTCGCCGATCAGCTCCGCCCCTACGATATCGCCGTCAATTGCATCGCGCCTGGCGATACCCGCACCGGCCGTTTCCTCGGCACGCGCGCAGTGGACCCTGGCAGGATGGTCGAGACCGGCACGCTCGACCGGATCGCAACCGTCGACGAGATCGCCCGGGTCGTCGAATTCTTCGCAGGCCCCATGGGCGCGTTCGTCTCCGGCCAGGTGCTGAGGATCGACGGCGGAGGACAGTGCTGGCCGGGCTGACACGTCGCGCAAAAAGAAAGGGCCGCTGCGAGCGGCCCTTTCGATCAACCGGTATCAACGAAGATCAGTCCACCCGCGCCAGCACCGCGAGCTTGCGGATGCCCTTGTTGCGGTAGGCGTCGAGGAACGCGTAGTAATCCCTGAACGACACGCAGCCGTTGGAATCGCCGTTCGGCCCGAGCATGAAGGTGTGCGCGAGCAGGCCGTCGCGGCCGTAGATCGCGCTCTCGCCGCCGATCGGGGTCAGGCGCAGCGCCGGCACGCCGTGGAACAGCGCTTCGCGCGGCTTCAGCGTGTAGATGTGCGGCGGCGTCACGCCGCGCATGCGGGTGCGCTGCGAGCGCGGATCGTCGAGATTGGAGCCGAGGCCGGAATGCGCCTCGAGCCTGGTGCCATCGGGCAGATACACCATCTTGGCGGTGATGTCGTAGACCGCCGTGTCGCGCTCATAGGGCGGCGCGCCGCCGAACATCGGGTTCTGCTCCTTCGGCGCGATGGCCGAGGTCACGCTGGCATCGGCCGAGGCATAGGCCAAAAGCCCGCCGGACGGCTCACGCTTGCCCCAGAGCTTTTCCACCATCGACTGGCGCGGCCCGGTGATCGACATCACCGCGGCCTTGGCGCGATCGGCGAAGGATTTTGGCTTTGCCTCGGGCGCCGGCACGATCTCGGCGGGGTCGGCCGAGGCCAGCTGCATCTGGCCCTCCGGCGCGCGCTTGGCCTTGTCCGCAGTCTTGTCGGTGGTCTTGTCAGTGTTCTTGGCCGCCGGCTTCAGTGCTTCCGCGACCTTCGCGATCACGCTCTGCTTCGGGGCGTCTTTGGCCGCAGCAACCTGGGTCGCAGGCGCGGCGCTCGGCGCATTCGAAGGCACGCCCTGCGTCGCGGCGGCGGCAAAGCGCTCGTTGAACATCTCGCGGGAGATGGGGGCTGCGACCTGGAGCCGGTCGGGCAGCAGCAGGGCAAAGGTCTCGTTGATGGCGTCGCTGGCCTCGCGCAGCACCACCTTGGGCGCACGCTTGATGACGGGCTCGTCGTAGCCGATGCTGCCGACGGTCGGATAGACGCTCGCGCCGAAGACGTTGCTGTAGATGGTCCAGCCGGCGCCCATCACGACGCAGCCGATCGCCGCGGCGCCAAGCCAATTGGTGGTGGTCATTTTCCGGGAAGGCTTCCGAAGAAAATTCTTACCAAGATTTTTGGACTTCCGTGCCGCGTTACTCTGCGCAGCGATACTCGTACTCATTCGCCTTGCGTCCAGGACGGTGTCACTCAGTCCCCCTTCGAAGCGCCGCTGGTCACGATCCGGGAACAGCATCTCGCAGAGGGTCGGAGCGTCATTAAGGCGACTTTTAGTTAAATGCGGATTAAGTTCGGGCAGATGTGGGGCAGCTCGTTAACGCTGTCTCATTCTGAGAAAAAAGCCCGCAGAACTACGGACTTAGTCGCGTTTGTTAACCATAATTCTCGGCTGGATCGGGCGATCAGCGAACGTCTTACGGCCGCCTCTCTAAGTACATCCAACCAAGTCATTTTCGTGGTCTTCAATGCCCTGATGATAACGGGGGAGCATTGCGCGAGGCTGGTGCGCGCCATCTCCCATTCGCCTCTCTCCGCTCGCGATGAGAGGGAGAGACTTGGCGCTCACGCGGCACGGCGCCCTGACTGAAAGTTGATCGCATCGGATCTGGAAAATGCCGCAGCGCGAAAATAGCTGCGAGAAGCGGCACTATTCAGCAGCCTCTGCGTGTGATACGGTACCGTATCAGCATCGCCTTGAACTGTGCCGAGCACGCGAACGGAGGCTGGCATGAGAGGGATCGCACCCGCCGGATTTTTCATTCTGGCGTGGTCGTTGTTGTTGACGGGATACGCGGCCGCGCAGCCGGCCAATGCGGGCTGCGCGCCGTCGCCATCAGC
This sequence comes from Bradyrhizobium huanghuaihaiense, assembly GCF_007830635.1. Classification (GTDB taxonomy): domain Bacteria; phylum Pseudomonadota; class Alphaproteobacteria; order Rhizobiales; family Xanthobacteraceae; genus Bradyrhizobium; species Bradyrhizobium huanghuaihaiense. The sequence continues at coordinate 475,713 of NZ_VLLA01000003.1, forward strand.
AGCCGGGACACAGACCTGGCGCTGCGACAACGGGATCACGATCGTTGCGGAGAATGGCGCCAGGTTTGAACTTAAGGACGCCAACCGCGACGGACATATTGACTCCGTGGAGTTGAGCAGCAAGGCGCTGCTGGTCGATGTGCCCAAGAAGCCCCGCGGCAATCCTTTCAAGGTGCTGACGCCACGGGCGATCGCCGCGGTGCGCGGCACGAAATGGGCCGTCGATGTCGCAGAGACCAAGACCGCGGTGTTCGTCGCCGATGGCCGTGTCGGCGTCTCCCGCAGGAGCGGCGGACGCGGCGTCGTGCTGGGACCGGGCGAAGGCGTCGATGTCGAGGTAACAGGCCCGTTGACCGTCAAGACATGGGGCCAGCCGCGCGTCGACGCGCTGATGGCAAGACTAGGCCAATAAGACTGGGTCAATAAGACTGGGCCGATAAGGCTCCGATAATACGATTAAGGCTCGCGCAGCAAGGCTCGGGCGACAAAGAAGATTGCAGTACGTAATGACTAGACGCGTTCAGATCCTGGTGGCTCTCGTCCTCACCGCGCTGTGGGGTGCCGGCATCTATGTCGGTCACGCCAACGGCCATCTGCGCTTTCTCGACCGCCTCGAGGCGACGCTGACGGATTGGCGGACGCAGGTCCGCGGCGTGCAGGCGCCGCCAGATCTCGTCACCATCGTCGCGATCGACGACACCGTGGTGAAGCGCGGTGGCAGCTATCCGCTGCCGCGCGCCGATCTCGCCCGCGTCGTCGATACCATCGTGCAGTTCAAGCCCAAGGTCGTCGCGATCGACCTCTTGCTGGTCGACCGCAGCGCCGCGATCGGCGATGCGACGCTCGCCAGTACGCTCGCCACCGGTCCCATGGTGCTTGCCGCCGCTGCGATCTTCCCGTCCGCCAGCGAGACCGTGGCGCCCAGCAGCCAGGGTCCCCTCGCCGTGCTGCCGCAAGCCGAGCGCTTCCTGCTGCCGCTGCCGGCGTTTGCCGACCATGCCGATGTCGGCGTCGTCAACGTCGCCACCGGGCAGTCGGGCTCGCCGCTCTCGGTGCCGATGCTGTTCCGGACCCACGACAAGGTCGAGCTCTCATTCCCCTTGCGCGTCGCGACCCGCGCGCTCGACAAGCCGCTGACGATCGCGCCGGACCGTCTCATGCTCGGCGATCGCGCGGTGCCGACCGACAGCGACTTCGCGCTGCCGATCACCTATTACGGGCCGCGCCGCACCATCCGCACCGTCAGCGCGCAGAGCATCTTCGACGGCACACTCGCGCGCGCGGCGATCGAGAACCGGATCGTGGTGATCGGCGCCTCGGTCGCCGGCGGCGGCGACTTCTATCCGACGCCGTTCGATTCCCTCATGCCGGGCGTCGAGGTGATCTCCACTGCGATCACGCATCTCGTTGCGGGCGACGGCATCACGCGTGACCACAAGGTTCATATCGCCGATGCGCTCACCGCGATCCTCTTGCCAGTGCTGCTGGTGGGCCTGCTCGCCTGGCGACGCAGCGCGCTCGGCATTGTCGCAGCAGCCGTCGTGATGATCGCCTGGGCCGGACTCAATTTGTTCGCCTTCACGCACGGCCTCTGGCTGAACGCTGCGACCACGCTTGCAGCAACGGTGCCACCGGTTGCGGTCTTTGCCGGCGTGCAGCTCTGGGCTGGCGGCCGCAAGGCGCAATATCTCACCGCCAAGAGCAGGTCGCTGGCGCAGTTCCAGGCGCCGGCGGTGCAGGAATGGCTGGCGCGACATCCCGATTTCCTGGCGAAGCCGGTCCGGCAGGATGCGGCCGTCGTCTTCATCGATCTCTCGGGCTTCACCGCGCTGAGCGAACGGATCGATCCGGACGATCTTCAGAATATCCTGAAAGCGTTCCATGTGCTGATCGACAAGACCGCGGTCGATTGCGGCGGCGTGATCATCAGCTTTCTCGGCGATGGCGCCATGATCCTGTTCGGCCTGCCAGAGGCGACGCCGGATGACGCGGCACGCGCGCTGAAATGCGCTATCGACCTGCATCGCAGCGTCGAGCGCTGGATGGCATCACTGCCGCCCGCGATTGGCGGCCGCCTCGGCTTCAAGATCGGCGCGCATTTCGGCCCGATCGTCGCCTCCCGTCTCGGCGAGAGCCACCAGCACATCACGGCAAACGGCGATACCGTCAACGTCGCGAACCGGCTGATGGAGGTCGCGGCCCAGAACGGCGCGCAGCTCGCGCTGAGCGATACGCTGCTGGATGCGGCCGACTATCTCGGCGATCCCGACAGCACGTTGAGGGGCCCGCTGCGCACGCAGGTCCGCGGCCGCTCCGGCACGGTCACGGTCTGGTTCTGGCGCGACGAGAGCAAGCCGGGCGCGGCGGCCACCCAAGCAGAGATATCCGGCTGAACAGCCACCGCTCGCTGCTCAACACTCCGCCGTCGTCCCGGCGGAGGCCGGGACCCATACTCCCGGGAGAGGTTTGGCGAAGACTAGTCGTGAACAGATCTTCGCGCGGTACGGGTACCTGCGCTCATCGATAAATCACGCGGTATGGGTCTCGGCTTTCGCCGGGACGACGATGAGGAGGAAGTTGCGGCTTCCTCACAACCTACTACCGCGCTTCCGGCGGCGGCGAGCGGTCGAGCACATCGCCACTGGCGCCTTCCAAGAGATCGATGCCGTAGGTTTCGACCACGAGCGGGCCGCGCTTGCGCTGCAATTGCGCGATTTGCGTCACCTTCGCAAAAAGGCCGTTGAGGGCGGGGTGCCCCTCGCCGCGCAGCTCGTCGACATAGAGCAGCTTGCCGGCGAGCAGCTTGGGATCGGGCTCGGGCATGTTGACCCAGCGGATGCGCTGGTTCTGCTGCACCACGCAGGTGCCGCGCGGCAGATAGAAGGCGAGCCAGCCGGTGGTGCCGTAATCCGGCGCAAGCACGCAGGTCGCACCATTGCGCGCGCGCTCGGCTTCGATTGCCGCGGCGAGCTCGCGCCAGCCGACGCCGACGCTGCGCACGGTCGCATCGCGGCGATAGCCCGACAGCCAGCCGGTGTTGGCCTGCACGATCAACGCTGCAAACATCACGATGCCCACGGGTGCGGCCCAGCGCAGGCAGAAGTCCGCCAGGCGCCGCTGGCGCGGCTTCCACTGCACGAGATTGGCGGCGGCCGCGGCCGCGATCACGAAGGGTGGATAGACGGGCGCAAACCAGTTGGCCTCGACGCGGGCATGCAGCGAATGCCAGACAAAATAGACGACGATGGTCCAGAACATCGTCTCGATCAGCACGCGCGAGGCCAGCGCGCCGGCCCGGTGCCAGGTCAGCGCGTGCAGGCCCATCGCGCCGAGGATGAAGACCAGCGGGGTCGCGAACGCGACCTGGGTCGGGATCAGCTCGGCGATGAAGACCGGACGGAAGTCCTCGATCTTCGCACGCCCGAGCTGCTTTGCGAACGAGACCCATTGGTGGTCCGCGTTCCAGAGGATCACCGGCGAGAACAGCGCCAGGGCCACGAGACCGCCGAGATAGGGCCAGGGGGAGAGAAACCACCGCCTGAGCTTCGGCACGGACGCGAGCCAGATCAGGATGGCGGCGCCAAAGAACATCGCGGTGTATTTCGACAGCAGCGCCGCGCCGACCGCGGCGCCGACCGCAAGCCACCAGGCGCCGCGGCCGGTCTCGAGCACTTTTGCGAGGAAGAACAGCACGAAGCTGGAGGCGACCAGCAGCGGCGCATCGGGCGTCACGATCAGCGTGCCGACCGAGGCCAGCAGCGTCACGTTGAGAAGGATGGCGCTGGTCGCGGCGACACGGGCGCCGCCGAACAGGATCGCCGCGGAGCGGTAGACCGCGTAGCTCATCGGCAGCGCGAGCAGGATCGAGACCAGGCGGACGCCGAGCTCGGTATCGCCGGCGATCATGGTGCCGGCGCGAATGACGTAGGCTACCATCGGCGGGTGGTCGTAGTAACCACCGGCCAGGTTCTTCGACCACATCCAGTAATAGGCTTCGTCGAAGGTGATCGGCGTGAAGGCGGCCGCGACGAGCCGCAAAGCCACCAGCGCGACAATCGCCAGCGCGGTGTTGCGGACGATCCGCGCGTCAGCTCCGCCCATCTCGCGCTATTTCTTGCGCCAGACGAACAGTCCGGACATCGCGTAGTTCCACACCACGCCCATCAGCGCGCCGGCCATACCGGCCAGCCACCAGATCGGCTCCTGGTCGTAGACCGAGAAGGCGACGCCGACATTGGCGAGCAGACCGACGCTGCACACGATGTAGAAGGCGATCAGGCCGCGCAGCAGCGCAAAGCCCTTCAGCCGCTGGTCGCGATAGGTGAGGAAGTTGTTGAGGATGAAGTTGCTGGTCATGGCGACGATGGCGCCGGCGGCCTGCGCCTCCGCGAACGGCGCCTTGAACAGCTGGAGGGCGATGAACAGCGTGGTGAGGTGCACCACGAGGCCGATGCCGCCGACCATCGCGAACAGGATGAAGCGCAGCGAGACGATGTCGTTGGTCAGCTTGGCCAGCACCAGGCCCAGGAAGTCGAGCGCGACCATGGAATCGAGCTTGCTCTCGCCATGCTGGCGGGCGCCGAACGTGTAGGGAATCTCGACGGCGCGCAAGCCGCCATGGGCGGTCGCGACGACGTCGAGCAGGATCTTGAAGCCGTGCACCGACAGCTTTGGCGCGAGCTGCTCGAAACGGTCGCGGCGGATCATGAAGAAGCCGCTCATGGGATCGGCGATCTCGACCCGCAGCATCTTCCTGGCGACCTCGGTCGCCAGTGCGCTGGCGCCGGCGCGCTGCTTGTTGAAGCCTTCGCTCTTGTAGCCCTCGATATAGCGGCTGCCGACCACGAGCTCGGCCTGGTCGCTGGCGAGCAGCAGCAGCATCTTCGGCAGTTGCGTCTCGTCGTGCTGGAGGTCGGCGTCGATCACGGCCACATAGGGCGCGCTGGAGGCCAGGATGCCCTCGATACAGGCGCCAGACAGGCCACGGCGGCCGATGCGGCGCACGCAGCGCACGCGGCTGTCGCGCTGCGCCAGTTCGCGCACGACGTCCCAGGTGCCGTCGGGCGAATTGTCGTCGACGAACACGACTTCCCAGGCGACGTTGACGAGCGCCGCCTCCAGGCGCCGGTACAGCACCGTGACGTTGTCGCGCTCGTTGAAGGTCGGGACGATGACCGACAGTTCCGGCCCCTCTTGAGCCTGCGGCGGATGGTCGGAGCCCGGTCTGATCGCTTCATTCATGACGGCAGCGTATATCCGCCGCGTCCTGCGCTGCCAAGCCGGGGTTTTGAGGGGGGACGGGCCAAAACGGGCCCTAAAATGCCAACGACCCCGGAACGGCGGACCGCGCGTACATCCGGCGCAGGCCCAAGCTATTCCAAGGTCGTCCCAGCGCCGGAGTATTTCTCTCAACGTCGCCGTTAGAAGCTAGATGGGGACGGCAAAACCGCTTTTCAAGGGGACAAAAGCCCCTTTCCGGGATTAGTTCGGGACTTCCTTGATTACCGGGCCCCGCGGCGCGGGCGCGGCAGGGGCTGCGGGTGCCGCAGCAGGAGCCGGCTCGGCCTTGGCCGGCTTGGGAGGCTTGCCGTACTGGCCGATCGGCCCGAAGACCACGGCGACCGCAAGCACGACCGCCGCGACGATCGCGCCCAGAATGCCCCCCACCGACTCAGACGACATGGAAACCCATCCCTGTTCCAGATGCGGCGAGTGATACCACGGATGAACACGGCGCCGGAAGGCCCCCGGGACTGCGGCGGTCGATCGAGCTATTTCTGCGGCGGCCTGTGCTTGACGAAGGCCGTCACGATGTCCTTCTGCGCCGACTCCACCGCCCTGTTCGCGGTCGCGAGATGGGCGCCGGCATCGATGTTCGGATATTGGGTGGTGAGATAGTCCAGCAGGGCCACACGGTAATATTGCCGCTCGGACGGACAGGCCCCTGCGACCGAGCGGCCGAATTCCTGCTCCGACAGGCCTTGATTCGAGTCGCGCGAATATTCCCGCGCCAGGCAATGCCAGTAATCGTCGCGGCCCTGCATGGCGAGCTTCTGCGCGTTCTTGTCGTCGTCATCGTCCGCCATTGCACTAGAGGTCATGGCACCAGACGTCATGGCAGCAGATGTCATCATCATGAGCGCCGCTCCCACCATCAGCATCCGCATCTTGTTCTCCTTCTGCGCAGACGATCTTCGCGAGCTTAGACGGGACGCGGCAACTGGCCAATCACAACTGGTTTGATTAGGATGCCGGCCTCCCCTCCACGTCGATGCGAGATCCTTCCGTGGCCAAAGCAAAAACCGTGTCCAAAAAATCCGGCAACATCTTCATCGGCATCGGCGGCTGGACCTTCGAGCCCTGGCGCGGCGTGTTCTATCCGGAGAAGCTGACGCAGGCCAAGGAGCTGTCCTACGCCGCTTCGAAGCTGACCTCGATCGAGATCAACGGCACCTATTACGGCTCGCAGAAGCCGGAGAGCTTTCGCAAATGGGCGAGCGAGGTGCCTGATGGCTTCGTGTTCTCGGTGAAGGGACCACGCTTCGCCACCAACCGCCGCGTGCTGGCCGAGGCCGGCGACTCCATCAAGCGGTTTTACGATTCCGGCGTGCTGGAACTCGGCGATCATCTCGGCCCCGTGCTGTGGCAGTTCGCGCCGACCAAGAAATTCGACGGCGCCGATTTCGGCAAGTTCTTGGAGCTGCTGCCGCGCAAGCTCGACGGGCGCGCGCTGCGCCACGTGGTCGAGGTCCGCCACGACAGCTTCTGCACGCCCGATTTCGTCGCGCTGATCCGCGAGTTCGAGACGCCGGTGGTGTTCGCCGAGCACGGCAAATATCCGGCGATCGCCGACGTTGCCGGCAATTTCGTCTATGCGCGGTTGCAGAAGGGCAATGACGAGATCAAGACCTGCTATCCGCCGAAGCAGCTCGATGCCTGGGCGGAGCGCTTCAAGGATTGGGCTTCAGGCAGTGAACCGGACGATCTGCCGAAGGTTGACAAGACCAAGCCCAAGAAGGAGCCGCGCGACGTATTTGCCTACGTCATCCACGAGGGCAAGGTACGCGCACCGCATGGCGCCATGGAACTGATCGCGCGGGTGAGCTGAGGATGGTTCATGGCAAGGGCGAAGAAGCTGTTCACCATCGGCTATGAGCAGACACCGCCCAAGGCGGTGCTCGACGAGCTGGAAGAGGCAGGCGTCAAGCTCGTCGTCGACGTGCGCGCGGTGACGTCATCGCGCCGGCCGGGCTTTTCCAAGAAACAACTGTCCGCCGGACTCGACGAGCGCGGCATCGCCTATGTCCATCTCGCAGCCCTCGGCACGCCGAAGGAGGGCCGCCTTGCCGCGCGCAGTGGACAATACGGCGCGCTGGAGAAGATCTATTCAAAGCACCTGAAGACGCCGCAGGCGAAGGAAGAGATGGACGAGCTATCGGCGCTGGTGAAGAAGGCCGGCCCGGTGTGCCTGCTCTGCTACGAGCGCGACCACACCCACTGCCACCGCCAGATGATCGCGGAGATCATCGAGGAGCGCGATGGGGTGACGGTGAAGAATCTGGCGGGGCGGCAGGTGTAGCTGGCTCGTTCTGTAGCCCGGATGGAGCGAAGCGTAATCCGGGACCTTTGTCCCGCGCAGGGATCGCCCCGGATTACGCTTCGCTCCATCCGGGCTACGAATCTCCTACCCTTCCCCCGCCAGCTTGAACGTCCCCTCCATCATCTGCACGCAGCTGCCGCCGACATGAGCGGACACAACCTTGCCGCCCTGCTTGCGCACGCGCGTCAGCAGCAGGCTCGGCCGGCCCATGTCAAACCCCTGGCCGACCGTGAGCTTCAGCTCGCCGTCGCGGGTGGGATCGAGATCGGCGAACAGTGCGGCTGCGGCTACCGTGGCGCTGCCGGTGGCGGGATCTTCGGCGAGACCGCCGGCGCCGCGCATGAACATCCGCGCCTGCCGCTCGCTGGGCGCCTCCGCTGCGGGCACATCGCGCGTGTAGAACCACACCGAGCGGGCGTCGTCGCGCGGCAGGACCCTGCCGAACGCGGCCGCGTCGGGCCTTGCCCGCTTGAGCGCATCGCGCGAATGCACCTCCGCCACCAGGAACGGCGTTCCGACGCCGACGACCTGCGGCGCATGGTGATCGGTCCTGATGTCGTCAGCCGTCAAGGAGATGCAAGCCGCGACGTCAGCGGCTGAAACCTCCGCCAGCCGCGACAGCGGCTGCGGCGCGGTGAGCTCGGTACTGATCACCCTGCCCTGCTCGCGCACGATGTCGACCGGTACCAGCCCCGCCTTCTCCTCGAACAGAAGGCGCGGTTTCGGCTCCTTCGCAAGACTCGCCAGCACGAAGGAGGTGCCGACATTGGGATGGCCGGCGAACGGCATCTCCCTCACCGGCGTGAAGATGCGCACCTCGGCATCATTGGCCTTGTCGCGCGGCGGCAAAACGAAGGTCGTCTCGGAATAGTTGAACTCGGTGGCGATCGCCTGCATCTGCGCGGTCGACAGGCCGCCGGCGTCGAGCACCACGGCGAGCTGGTTACCGCCGAAGGCGCGGTCGGTGAACACGTCGACGGTGATGTAGCGGCGCTGCATCTTTCGCTTCCCCATGCAAATGGCGGCCACGACCGGCCGCATCGCGCAGCACTCTACAAGCCGAAAACATCGCTCGTCATGCCCCAAAATTCGGAGCAATCGGAGCAATGGCATTGACGTGTTCGAAGCTGACGAGCCGCAGCAATTCGCGAAGCCGGGCTAGCGATTTCGCCAGCCCGACATCGTCGGTCGTGATCGTTAGTAGGCGTACGAGTAGCCCGTGTTCGGCAGGCAGGGGGGCTGCGTGTAGGGCGCAGAGGCAAACGAACCCTCTGCCGGAGCCCTGACACAGGAGTCGGTCGCTGCTTGGGTTACAGCAGCGCGCGGCGGGGTAGCGTGGCGCACCGATGCGGCCTGAGTCTGGGTGGCGGCGGCGGCGATCAGGACGGCCGCAACAAGGATCAATCGGGTCATTGGCTTTCTCCGGGTGACAAATGAAAGCCGAGACGTTTCGGCTTCCACAGTGCAGGACCCGGAAGCTAGCAGGGATATTTCATCACGCGTCTTCAAGGCAGCGCGACTACGCTTCAACGCAGCGCGACTCACATTTGAAGGCGCCCTACCCCAGCTGAAACACCGCGACCTTCTGCTCGTAGCCGCGCACCTCGACCTCTCCGAGCGCGACGGCATCGTCGCCGTCCGCGCCCAGCGCGTCGCGCACGGATGCGGAGATCAGGAGCTGCGAGCCGAAATCCTTGTTCAGCGCCTCCAGGCGCGAAGCAAAATTCACGGTGTCGCCGATCACCGTGTATTCCTTGCGCCGGGGCGAGCCGATGTTGCCGGCGACGACCTCGCCGAAATGGATGCCGATGCCGATCCGCAGCGGCCAGCTCGTCTCCGCGTTGATGTGGTCCATGGCGGTCAGCATCTCGCGGCCGGCGGCAACCGCGCGGTGAGCGGCGTCGGAAGCCTCCAGCGGCGCGCCGAACAGCGCAAGGAAGCCGTCGCCCAAAAACTTGTTCACGATGCCGCCCTGGCGGTCGAGGATGTCGACCAGCACCGCGAAGGCGCCGTCGAGCCGGTCGACGACCTCTTGCGGGGTGCGCGACTGCGCCCCGGCGGTGAAGCCGCGGAAATCGACGAACATCACCGCGACGCGGCGGACATCGCCGCCCGCGCTGGTTCCTGCAGCCATCAGCCGCTCCACCACTTGCGGGGACACGTGCTGGCCGAACAGGTTCGTCACCCGGTCGCGCGCGGTGGCGGCTGCAATGCTCGCGGCAAACTGGCGGCGGAGCTGTGCGCCGACGGAGCCCGCGAGCACGCCGCAGATCAGGATGATGGTGCTGCGCACCGCGTGGAAATAGGTCTGCGGCTCGCCGAAGCTCGAGGAATCATAGATCGAGGCGACGACGAACAGCTGGGCGGCCGCAACGAATCCGGTGAAGGTGGAGAGCCAGAAATCGAGCCGCAGGGTCGAGAGGATGACGAAGATGAAATAGATCAGCGGCACCGCGAAGCCGAGCGCCTGGGTTGCGCCCATGGTCCGGATCTGCAGGATCAGGATCACCGTGGGCATCGAGGTCTCGATCAGCGCGCCGATATAGCGCCTGACAACCGGCAGGTCGCGGTCGAGCTTGAGGTTCTTCCTGATCTGGGTATGGATCCAGACCTCGAACAGAATGAAGCCGACGAGCAGACCGTAGACCTCGGCGAGCCCCTCGGTGCCGCGCCAGACCCGGTTCACCACGACGGGATCGACCAGGTAGATCGCGGTGAGGAACAACATCATGACGCAGCCCGTCATGATCAGCGCCCTCACCCGCAACAGCTCGGTGCGCAGCACCTCGCGCGTCAGCTCGCGCTCGAAATCCTCGGACAAGGCGGCATGCTGCCGCATCTTCCTGCTCGCAAACCGGACCATTCCACCCCCTGGTCATTCCGGGGCGCGACGCAGTCGCGAACCCGGAATCTCGAGATTCCGGGTTCGCGCCACGCGTGCCCCGGAATGACTCTCAAGGGCCAGTTTGCCTCAATCCAGCGTGCGGCGGAAGCGCGTCACGGCGATGGTCATGGCGATCAGCATCAGGGCCGCCAGCGCCAGCGCGTCGAAGCGCAGGTTCTCCATGGTCGCGCCTTTGAGCATGATGGCACGCACGATGCGCAGGTAGTGGGTCAGCGGCAGGGCCTCGCCGACATATTGCGCCCAGGCCGGCATCCCGGCGAACGGGAACATGAAGCCGGAGAGCAGAATGCTCGGCAGGAAGAACATCATCGACATCTGCATCGCCTGGAGCTGGTTCTGCACCAATGTCGAGATGGTGTAGCCGATCGACAGATTGGTGGTGATGAACAGCGTCGAGAGCAGCGCCAGCAGGAACAGATTGCCGAGCACGGGCACGCCGAACAGGCCGACGCCGATGCCGATGATCAGGAAGGCCTGGACGAATCCGACCAGCACGTAAGGGATGATCTTGCCGAACATCACCTCGACCGGCTTGATCGGCATCGACAACAGGCTCTCCATGGTGCCGCGCTCGACCTCGCGCGTGACCGAAAGCGCGGTGAAGATCAGCATGGTCATGGTGAGGATGGTGCCGACGAGGCCCGGCACGATGTTGAGGCTCGAAGCTGCGGCGGGATTGTAGCGGGCATGTGCGCGGATCTCGAACGGCATCTCCGGGGGATCGCCGATGTAGAGATCGTGCTTGAGCGCGGTCTGCACGACCATACCAAGCGAGCCGATCGCCGAACTCGCCGCAACCGGATCGGTGGCGTCGGCCGCGACCAGCAGCGCCGGCTTGTCGCCGCGCCGCACCGCCCGCTCGAAGCCGCGCGGGATCTCGACGCCGAACAGCACCTTGCCGGACTTCAAGAGATTGTCGAAATCATCGACGTCGTGCACCTCGTAGAGGAAACGGAAATAGGCGGTGTTCTCCAGCGCCTTCAGGATCGAGCGGGCGAGATCGCTGTCTTCCTGCAGCAGTACTGCGCTCGGAAGACGGTGCGGCGTGGTGTTGATGGCATAGCCGAACAACAGGAGCTGCATCACCGGCAGCATCACGATCATCGCGAACGAGACGCGGTCGCGCCGGAGCTGGATGAATTCCTTGATCAGCATCGCGTATGAGCGCTTCCAGAAGCCGAAGCGTTCGCGGATTTCGTGCGTTGGGGCGGGTTGATCGGCTGCGCTCATTGGAAATTGTCCCTGGAGCGGCTCATCAGCTCGATGAACACGTCTTCGAGCGACGGCGACGATTTATGCCAGTGCAGACCGCCCTTGTCGCGCCACGGCGCGATGCTGGCTTCGAGAGCGGCGACGTCGCGCCCCGAAACGTGCAGCGAGGTCCCGAACGGCGCCACCATGTCCACGCCCGGCTTGCCGGTGAGCGCGGCCGTGAGCCCGTTCAGGTTCTCGCCCGTGACGGTGTAGGTCGTGAGCGCCGATTTCGCGATCACCTCCTCCACCGTGCCGTGCGCGAGCAGATGGCCGTAGGCGATGTAGGCGATCTCGTGACAGCGCTCGGCTTCGTCCATGTAGTGGGTCGAGACCAGCACGGTGAGGCCGTCGGCCGCGAGCGCATGGATCTCGTTCCAGAAATCGCGCCGCGCCTTGGGATCGACGCCCGCCGTCGGCTCGTCCAGCAGCAGCAGTTTTGGGCTCGGCAGCGTGCAGGCCCCGAGTGCAAGCCGCTGCTTCCAGCCGCCGGAGAGTTCGCCGGCAAGCTGCTCCTCGCGCCCCGAAAGCCCGAGCCGCTTGATCATGTCACGTGCCGCGCCGCGCGCGTCGGTGAGGCCATAGAGCCGCGCGACGAATTCGAGATTCTCCCGCACCGACAGATCCTGGTACAGGCTGAAGCGCTGGGTCATGTAGCCGACCTGGCGCTTGATCTTCTCGGCATCACGCCGGATGTCGTAGCCGAGACAGGTACCCTCGCCGCTGTCGGGCGTGAGCAGGCCGCAGAGGATGCGGATGGTGGTGGTCTTGCCAGAACCGTTCGGCCCGAGGAAGCCGTAGATCGAGCCGCGCTTCACCTGCATCGACAGATCATGCACGACCTCGCGGCCGCCGAACGATTTCGTCAGCCCCTTGACGTCGATGGCGATGCCGCTATCGCCGTTCATCGCTTGTCCGCCACGGGTGTCTTGGGGTTGAGGTAGACGTCGATCGGCTGCCCGACGCGAAGAGCGTCGGGACGCGAGGGCCGCGCCTGGATCAGATAGACGAGCTTGTTGCGCTCCTCGAGGCTGTAGATGACAGGCGGGGTGTATTCCGCCGAGGTCGCGATGAAGTAGATCTTCGCGGTGAGATCGGCGGCGCAATTGTCGCAGGCGATCCGCACGGTATCGCCGATTGTAAGCTTCGGCAGCTCGGTCTCCGGCACGAAGAAGCGCAGCTTCATGTTGCCGGGCGGCATGATCGAGAGCACCGGCCGCTGCGCCGCCACCATCTCGCCTTCACGGAAATAGATCTGCTGGATGGTGCCGGCAACCGGCGCAAAGCCCTTGCGCCGCGCCATGCGCGTCTCCGACGTCGCCACCCGCGCTTCGGCCACGCGCAGGGCGGAGACGGCCGAGTCCAGATTGGCCTGCGTGCCGGAGCCGGTCTTGTTCAACGAGGCTGCACGGTCATAAGTCTGCTGCGCATTCGCCAGCGTCGCCTTGTTCTGGTTGAGATCGGCAAGCTGGAGGTCGTCGTCGACCGAATAGAGCTGATCGCCGACCTTGACCTCGTCGCCCTCGCGCACGCCAAGCTTCGTCACCCGGCCCGCTTCATCGGGGCTGACAAAGATCATGTCGGCCTCGACCCAGCCTTGGAAGCCGGGATCGCGCTTCTCCTTGCATCCGGCGAGGCCGGTTGCGAGCACGAGCGCCAATGCAAATGCAGAAAGTACCCGCGACGACCTCATGTCGTCCTCCGTTCGCCAAAAATCAAATCAAGATGGACGCGCAGCATGTCCTGCGCGTCGAGCGGCGCATGCCGCGCAAACAGGCTCTGCCAGATCACCGCAATCATCGCGGGCGCGACCAGGATCTGCGGATAGCGTGCGAGATCCTTCTCGCGGATCTCGCCGCGGGCGATCCCGAGCTCGATCAGCGCGCGCATGGCGGCGATCCCGCGCGAGACGACCTCACGGTAGTAGAAGTCGGCGACCGCTGGGAAACGCGGCCCCTCCGCCACGATCAGGCGCACGAGATCGCCACGCTTCGTGCCGATCACCTCCTTGAGGAAGTTGCCGGCGAAGGCTTCGATGAGGTCGCGTACCGAGCCCGCCGGGGGCGGCAGCGCCGTCAGGCGCGCCACGACAGGCACGATGACGATGCGCACCAACTCCTCGAACATCGATTCCTTGTCCTTGAAGTGCAGGTAGATCGTTCCCTTGGCGACGCCTGCGCGCTTGGCGATGTCGTCGAGCCGGGTCGCGGCAAAGCCGCGCGCGATGAATTCCTCCATCGCCGCCTCCACGATCGCCGCACGCCGCTCCGCCGCGCGCGTGGCGCGGTTCGAGGCGGGTACTTCCACGCTGCCAGGCGCAGAGCCCTTAACGCTGGCGTGCGTTGCGGACGCTTTGGTCGGCTTCTTGGTCATTCGCAATATATGACTGACTGGTCAGTCATAGTCAAGACAGTGCAGCAGTCCTATTCCAGCCGATGAATTAGCCTTGACTAATGCATTAGCCATTGCTAATTGAATTGCATGATTGAAGCCGCCCCAAACCCCGTCACCACGGTGATGCGCGCCCTCGCCGATCCGACGCGGCGCGCCGTGTTCGAGCGTGTGTTCGAGAGCAAGGAGATCAGCGTTGCCGACCTGACGCGCGGCAGCGGCGTCACGCAAGGAGCGATCTCGCAGCACCTGAAGTCGTTGAAGCAGGCCGGCCTCGTCGCCGAGCGCGCCGAGGGCCGCAACGTCTACTACCGCGCCGCGCCACAAGGACTCGAGCCGCTGGTGACCTGGATGGATCATTACGGCGTTTTCTGGCGCGAGCGCTTCCAGAACCTGCGTGACCTCTTGAAGGAGATCGATCCGTGAGTGCAGCCGCGTTGAAAGCCGAAACAAGAGACATCGTCATCGACGAGGTCTTCCCTCACACCGCCGAGACAATCTGGAAGGCGCTGACCAGCGCGCAGTTGATCGCGCGCTGGCTGATGCAGCCGACCGGCTTCGAGGCCGTCGAAGGCAACGCCTTCACGTTCCAGACCAAACCGGGCGGCAACTGGGACGGCGTGATCCATTGCCGCGTTCTCGAGGTCGTACCGAACCGCCGCCTCGTCTATGCCTGGAACGGCGGCGATGAGCGCAACACCGGTTACGGCGCGCCGCTCGACACCGTCGTGACCTGGTCCCTCATCCCGGTCGAGGCCGGCACGCGGATCCGCCTGGTTCACGCCGGCTTCGTTCTGCCCAGAAACGAGTCGGCCTACACGGTGATGAGCGGCGGCTGGAAGAAGGTCGTGCGCCAGCTCGACGAGATCAGCGGCGAAGAGTGAGGAGATATCGCGATGGACAAACCCTATACCGGCGGCTGCGCCTGCGGCGCGATCCGCTATTCGATCCTCGGTGAGCCGCTGTTCAGCAATCACTGCCAGTGCCGGGACTGCCAGCGGGAAAGCGGCAGCGGCCACGGCTCCTATGCGACCTTCGCGCGCGCCGGCGTCACGCTGAGCGGCGAGGCAAAGCACTGGGACATGGTCGGCGACAGCGGCAACGTGAAGTCGCGCGGCTTCTGTCCGCAGTGCGGCCTGCCGGTCTACCTGACCTTCGCCGCCATGCCCGACATCTTCACCATCCGCGCCGCGAGCCTCGACGAGCCCGCCCGCTACAAGCCGCAGGCGGTGACCTACGCCGCGCGCGGGCATGGCTGGGATCAGCTCGACCCGGACTTGCCGAAGTTCGAAGGCATGCCGCCGGGGTGAGGTGCTAGCCAAAGTCCAGTACCATGCGACCGTCGATCTTGCCGGCCTTCATGCGATCGAAGACGTTGTTGATCTCGGCGAGCGGCACCTTCGTCACTTCGGCCTTGACCTTGCCGTCGGCGGCGAAGGCGATGGCTTCGTCGAGGTCGCGGCGGGTGCCGACGATGGAGCCGCGCACGGTGATGCGCTTGAGCACGACGTCGAAGATCGGCGTCGGGAATTCGCCCGGCGGCAGGCCGACGAGGCTGACGGTGCCCTTGCGCCGGACCATCTTCAGCGCCTGGGCGAAGGCCGGGGTCGAGACCGCTGTCACCAGCACGCCGTGGGCTCCGCCTCCGGTTGCCGCCAGCACCTTGTCCACCGCATCGGCTGCAAGCGCGTTCACAGCGAGATCGGCGCCAGTCTCGCGCGCGAGCTTGAGCTTGTCTTCGGCGATGTCGACGGCGGCGACCTTGAGTCCCATCGCCTTGGCGTACTGGACCGCGACATGGCCGAGCCCGCCGACGCCCGAGATCACGACCCACTCGCCGGGCTTTGCCTCGGTCTCCTTCAAGCCCTTGTAGGTGGTGACGCCGGCGCAGAGGATCGGCGCGACGCCGGCGAAATCGATCGTTGCCGGCAGCTTGGCCGCGAAGGCGGCCGAGGCAATGACATATTCGGCGAAGCCGCCGTTCACGCTGTAGCCGGTGTTGTGCTGGTGCTCGCACAGCGTCTCCCAGCCGGTCTCGCAATATTCGCAAGCCATGCAGGCGTCGTGCAGCCAGGCGACGCCGACGGCATCGCCGACCTTTAGATTCTTCACGCCGGGCCCGAGCGCTGCGACGATGCCGGCGGCTTCATGGCCGGGGATGAAGGGCGGAACCGGCTTCACCGGCCAGTCGCCGGACGCCGCGTGCAGATCGGTGTGGCAGACGCCGCAGGCCTTGACCTTGACCAGAACCTCGCCGGGACCGGGCTGCGGCACCGACACCTCCTCGATCACCAGCGGCTTGCCGAATTGTTTGACGACTGCGGCTTTCATGGTGGGCATGGGTCTGCTCCGTCTAGATTGCGGAAACAGACTAGCGGCGACGGGCGCTGCGCCCTTGATTGGAGTCAAACCGCACAAAGTTTACGCAAAGCGCTCGCGCGATCGTGACATGGCGATGACAACGCGGCGCAAAGCGTGACAGGCCTATCAGCTGTGGAACTTGAGGCCGTCGACGATCTTGTCGATCACCTTGCGCTCGGCACGCATCGCGATGCCGACGAGATTGAGATCGTTGCGGGCCACCGCCCTCACCGCCTCGCGATTGGCGGCGTCATGCGTGGTCTTGAACATGTCCTCGGTGTAGACGGCAGGCTTGACGTTGCGCGTGAGCGCGCGGTCGAGCGCGCGCGACAGCGCGGGGCCATCGGCGCCGTAGATCAGGATCGGCTGGCCGATCAGCGAGAGATATTTCGTGCTTGAAGCGTCCTCATAGGGCTCGCCGATGCATTCAGGAAACGCAGCCGCGATGCCGCTGGTGAGAAAGGCCGCAACGTTGAGCTTCTGCCAGGCCTGCAGGTCGGTGCGGATCACGACGGCGATCTTGGTGTCGAACTGCATGCATGTCTCCACAAATTGTCATTCCGGGATGCGCCGTCAGGCGCAGACCCGGAATCTGGAGATTATCGCACGAGATTCCGGGTTCGCGCTACGCGCGCCCCGGAATGACTGAGCCAGAAATCAACCCTTGGCGTCGCAAGCCCAGGCGCGGATCACGCATTCCTTGCCGCCGTATTTGTAGCATTCGCGCGTTGCGGCGTTGAGCGAGGCCGAGATCTTCGGCTTGACGGCATAGCCGTAAGCGCCGCAGGGGTTGGTCATGTCGACCGACATCGCGGCGCAGGCGCGCTTCATCGTCACGGTGGTGCAGTCGCCCTTGCACTGCTTCTGCGCCGCGGCGCGGGCCTCGTGCTCGGCACCATAATCAAAGGCCTGGCCATAGGCGCCGCACTTGCCGACTGCAAAGGCGCCGGCCGCGTGAGCATTCGTGATGTGGCGGGCACCGGCAACACAGACCGACAGCGCAAAGAAAAACATCGCGCAACGGCGCGCGACGACGTTCGAAGCCATGGAAAAAACCCCTCACCCCCAAGGCAGGTGGAGGGAACTCTAAGCGCCGGTCGTTTCGACTTGGTGAACGAGTGGTTGAAAAGCCATGCCGGAATAGTGATGCACTTTATAGTTGTAATTCCAAACTGCGTTATTTAAGGTCGTGGAGCGCCAAGCAGAGAGCCGGAGGAGACGATCATGCGTCCAATCAATGCTGTGCTGTTCGGAATCATTACGTCGGCCTGTCTGATCGGGCCCCTGCCTGCGCATGCGCAGTCGGTGAACTGGACCTGGACCAACCAGTACGGCTCGACGCTGGCCATCACCAGCTTCAACCAGAACACGGGCGCGATCGCGGGGACCTACACCAACAATGCAGCGAGCAGTTGCGATGAGGGCAAGCCGCAGGGCGTGACGGGCTGGCTGGCCTACGGCAACACCGGCACCGCCATCAGCTTCTCGGTGAACTTCCTCGGCTGCGGCTCGACCACCGTCTGGACCGGACAGCTCAATAACTCATCTGGATTCCAGGGACTGTGGTATCTGTCCCTCGGCGAGGCCGTCGCATGGAACGGCATCAGCGCGGGCGCCGACACCTTCACGTTCTCAAGCGGCGACAAGGCCCTGCTGACGAAGAGCGGCGTCGACCTGAAGGCCGCCAGCGAGAAGCTGTCGAACACGAAAAAATAGGCGAGCAACGCACGCCGTGCGTAGGGTGGATTAGCTCGCGGCTGCGCGAAGCGCAGTCCGCACGGCGTAATCCACCACCTTCGTTCGGCAAACGCGGAAACATGGTGGGTTACGCCCAGCGCCCGCGCTTCGCGCAGCCGCAAGGCTAAGCCACCCTACGGCAGCTTCATCCCCGTCTCGCCGCTTCCAATGCCTGCGGCGTGTCGATGTCGAGGAAGGCGCTCTCACCATCCACCGGCACTTCGGCGACCGCCTCGGTGTGCTTGGCGATCAGATGCCGCGCGCCGACATCGCCGTCGAGCGTCATCAACTCCTTGAAGAAACGGCGCGACCACAGCACGGGATTGCCGCGGCGGCCTTCGCTGACGGGCACGACGATGAGGTTGCCGCGGTCCGGCGCAAAACTGTCGATCAGGCGATCGATCAGACCGGCATCGATCAGCGGCATGTCGCCGAGGCAAACCAGGGCGCCATCGCAGGTCTCCGGCACGGCCGCGATGCCGGCCTTGACCGAGCTGGCGATACCGCCGGCGAAATCCGGATTCCTGACGAATTTCACCTTCAGACCTTGCAGCGCCTGCTCGACCAGCTCGGTCTGGTGGCCGGTCACGACGATCACCTCGGATGCTTTCGAAGCCAGCGCCTGCTCGGTGGCGATCCGCACCAGCTTCTTGCCGTCGAGCTCGGCGAGCAGCTTGTTCGGCCCGCCCATGCGCGTGGAACGGCCGGCCGCGAGCACGATGGCGGCGACCTGGCTGTTGCCCTCGGGCTCCGGCTGGGCGCGGGGCTGCGGTCGCGTCACGATCTCCATCAAGAGGCCGCCGACGCCCATGCCCATCAGCTCGGACCGCGTCACCTTGATGCCGGCGAGGAGCCGCATCAGGACCCAGTCGAACCCGTTCTCGACCGGCGAGCGCGCGCAGCCCGGCGCGCCCAGCACCGGCACATTGCCGGCGCGGGCGATCAGCAAGAGATTGCCGGGATCGACCGGCATGCCGAAATGCTCGATCTCGCCGCCGATTCCGGTGACGGCCGCGGGGATCACGTCACGACGGTCGGCGATCGCGGAAGCCCCGAACACGATGACGAGCTCGGCGCCGAGGCCGAGCAATTCCTTGATCGCGGCCGACAGCGCGCGCTCGTCGTGCTGGACCCGCCGCTCGGCGATGATGCTGGCGCCGGCCGGCGCAAGGCGCTCGGCGGTGACGCGTAGCGTCTTGTCGATCACCTTGGACGACAGGCCCGGCAGCAGCGTCGAGACGACGCCGACGCGCTGGATCACGTAAGGCGCGATCTTCAGGACGTCCTTGCCCGCAGCCTTCACCGCAGCATCGCGCAGGCTTCCTTCGACGCCGAACGGGATGATCTTGACGGTGCCGACCATCTCGCCCTCGACCACCGGCTTGTAGGCGGTGAGCGTCGCAAAGGTGATGGCCTCGTCGATATTGTTGATGCGGTCGACCGCGGCGCGATCGATCACCAGCACGCCCGGCTGCGCGGCGAACAGATTGGCGCGGCCGGTGAAGGCGCGCTCGACATGGATGCCCTCGCCGCCGACGGCAAGCGCGATGCTGGCGGCCGCGACGTCCTCGGAGACGTCGCCCGCCTCCATGCGCACCACGACGATGTCCTTGATGCCGGCGCGCTCGAGCGACTCGACCTCGGCAGGGCCAATCGTCGTGCCCTTCTTCAGCACCAGCGGTCCCTGGCGCAGGGTGTGGACGGTCACCCCGCCGATCGCATCCCTGGGGCTCGCCGGGCCGAACTTCATGCCGCTTCTTCTTTTTCTTTGGGAGGCAGGCGTAGCACCGCCGTGATCTCAGCCATGATCGACACCGCGATCTCGGACGGCGAGACCGCACCGATCGCAAGGCCAATCGGCGCGTGGATGCGCGCGATGTCGCTTTCCTTGGCGCCCTGCGCCCGCAGCCGGTCGCCGCGCTTGGCATGCGTCTTCCGCGAGCCGAGCGCGCCGATATAGAAGCAGTTGCGCTCGAAGGCGTGCAGCAGCGCGGGATCGTCGATCTTGGGATCGTGCGTCACCGCGACGAACGCCGTATAGGCATCGACATTGAGCGGCGGCAGCGCGGTGTCGGGCCATTCGGCAACAAGCGGAATGTCGGGGAAGCGCTCGGGGCTCGCAAACGCGGTGCGGGGATCGACGACGGTGACGTCATAGCCGAGCGAGCGCGCCAGCGGCGCCAGCGCCTGGCTGATATGGACCGCGCCGATGATCACGAGCTTTGCGGTCGGCGCGTAGACGTTGAGGAAGAGTTTCTTGCCGCCGACCTCGACATTGGCGCTCTTGCCCATGCGAAGCTGCTTTTCCAGTTCAGCCCGCAGCGGGTCTTTTGCGAAGTCCGCAGCCTTCACCAGGCGCTGCTCGCCACTCTCGGTGTCGGTGACCAGGATCACGGGCCGACGCGCGGCGCGCTCGGCATTGAGTTCGTGCAGGATCGCGAGCTTCACGGCTAGCCGACCTTCTCGACGAAGACGCGGATGGTACCGCCGCAGGACAGCCCGACATTCCAAGCGGTCTCGTCGGCGACGCCGAATTCCAGCATCTTGGGCTTGCCGCTCTCGATCACGTCCATGGCCTCGGTGACCACGGCGCCCTCGACGCAGCCGCCCGAGACGGAGCCCAGGAAGGTGCCCTCGTCGTTGATGACGAGGCTGGAGCCCGCCGGGCGCGGGGCCGAGCCCCAGGTCTCCACAACCGTCGCCAGCGCGACGCCACGGCCGGCCTTCTGCCAGTCCTCCGCCGCCTTCAGGATATCCTCGTCGCGATCGAGCATGGCTGGCCTCTCAAGCTGCGGAGCGGATCAGGCTGCGATGATGCGGCGGCAGCGGCTGGGAGAGCGTGGTGATCAGCTCCTGGATCGAACTCAAATTATGTACCGGGCGGAATTCGTCAACGTGCGGAAGCATCATTTTGATGCCCTGGGCCTTGGCCTCGAAGCCGCCGAACCGCAACAGCGGGTTGAGCCAGATCAGCCGCCGGCAGGACCGGTGCAGCCGGTCCATCTCGAAGGCGAGCCTGGAATCGGCCTCCCGCTCCAGCCCGTCGGAGATCAGGAGCACAATGGCGCCCTGGCTCAGCACCCGGCGCGCCCACAATTTGTTGAAGTTGTGCAGCGAGGCCGAGATCCGCGTGCCGCCGGCCCAGTCCTCGACCGAGGCCGAGCAGCTCGCCAGCGCCTCGTCCGGATCGCGCTGGCGCAGCGCGCGGGTTACGTTGGTGAGGCGCGTGCCGAACAGGAACACCGAGACGCGTTTTCGCGCATCCGTGATCGCATGCAGGAAATGCAGGAACAGGCGGGTGTATTCGCTCATCGATCCCGAGATGTCGAGCAGCGCGACGATCGGCGCCGGCTTCTCGATTCGGCCGAGGCGATGGATGTCGATGATTTCGCCGCCGGTGCGTAAAGATGCGCGCAGCGTGCGGCGGAGGTCGAGGCGCAGGCCGCGAGCGTCGGGCCGATGCCGGCGCGTCAGCAGCTCGGCCTGCGGCAGATGCATCCGCTCGACGGCATGGAGCGCCTCGGTGATCTCCGCCGCGCTCATCTGCGCGAAATCCTTCTTCTGAAGGATCTCCTTGTCCGAGACCGACAGGCGCAGATCCTGCTCCTGGTGCTGCGGCGTCTCGGTCATGCGCGGCTGCGACATCGCCTCCTGGACGCGGCGCGCGCCGGCCTGCGGCTTCTTCTTGGCCTGCTCCGGCAGCGGCACCGAATCCAGCATGTGCTTCCATTCTTCCGAGGCCCGGAAGAACAGGTTGAAGGCCTGCTTGAAGATCAGCGCATGCTCGTGGCGCTTGACGAAGATCGCCTCGAGCGTGGTGAAGACATCCGACCGGTTGCCGATGTCGATCACCTGCAGCGCGCTCATGGCATCGATGACGGCGCCGGGCCCGACCGGCATGCCCGCAGAGCGCAACGCGCGGGCGAAGCCGACGATGTTGTCGGCGAACTGCTCGGTCTGCTCGGGGGCAAGGTGGTTGATGGCCATGGTCTCGTATCCATCCCCTCGTCATTCCGGGGCGCGCCACTTGGCGCGAGCCCGGAATCCATACTCCCGATCGTGGTTATGGATTCCGGGCTCGACGCTTGCGCGTCGCCCCGGAATGACGGGAGCAGTGATGACGCGCGCGCGTCAATTCTCGCTCGTCGCTTCCTTCAGCACCTTCTGCAAGGCATCGCCCTGCATGCGGGTGATGTCGTCCTGGTACTTGAGCAGCGCGCCCAGCGTGTCGCCGACCACTTGCGGCGTCAGCGAGCGGGCATCTAACTCGGACAGCGCGGTGGCCCAGTCGATGGTCTCGGCGACACCCGGCGATTTGTAGAAGTCCTGGTTGCGCAGCGCCTGCACGAAGCGCACGACCTGCTGCGACAGCTTTGCGGAGATGCCGGGCACACGCGTCTTGACGATCGCAAGCTCGCGCTCGGCGGCGGGATAATCGACCCAGTGGTAGAGACAGCGCCGCTTCAGCGCATCGTGGATCTCGCGGGTGCGGTTGGAGGTGATGATGACGATCGGCGGATGCGGCGCCTTGACGGTGCCGAATTCGGGGATGGTCACCTGGAAGTCACTGAGGATCTCGAGCAGATAGGCCTCGAACGCCTCGTCGGCGCGGTCGAGCTCGTCGATCAGCAGCACCGGCGGGCCGGCGACGTCGGGCTCCAGCGCCTGCAATAGCGGCCGCTTGATCATGTAGCGATCGGCGAAGATGTCGCTCGAGAGCTGATCGCGATCGGTGTCGCCGGCGGCTTCCGCCATCCGGATCGCGATCATCTGCGCCGCGCTGTTCCACTCGTAGACCGCCGAGGAGACGTCGAGGCCTTCATAGCACTGCAGGCGGATCAGCTTCCGCCCCAGCGCGGCCGACAGCACCTTCGCGATCTCGGTCTTGCCGACGCCGGCCTCGCCTTCCAGGAACAGCGGCCTGCCCATGCGCAGCGACAAATAGGTCACCGTCGCCAGCGACCGCTCGGCCAGATAGCCGCGCGAGGTCAGGAGTTCGAGCATCGCGTCGACCGATGCCGGCATGGCACCGGAAGTATTGGCCGCTGAAGTCATGAAAGGCCAGTCTCGTTTGCGCCCTCACACGGGGCAAGTCTTGTGCCGAGGAGTGAGCTCACCTCACCCCTTGGCGTTGGCAGCATCAAGGGCGCGCCGTGTCAGCACGCCGATGAGATGCGCGCGGTATTCGGCACTGCCGTGGATGTCGCTGTTGAGCCCTTCCGCGGGCACCTCGATGCCTTCGATCGCCTTCGAGGCGAAGCGCTTCTTCAGCGCTTCCTCGAACGCCTCGACGCGGAACACGCCGTCGGAGCCAGCGCCGGTGACGGCGACGCGCACGTCCGACGGACGCCGCGCCACGAACACGCCGACCAGCGCGTAGCGCGAGGCCTGGTTGCGGAATTTGACGTAAGCGGCCTTCTTCGGCAGCGGGAACATCACCTTGGTGATGATCTCGTCGGCTTCCAGCGCGGTCGAGAACAGGCCCTGGAAATACTCCTCGGCCTTGAGGCGGCGCTTGTTGGTGACGATGGTGGCGCCCAGCGCGAGCACGGCAGCCGGATAGTCCGCGGTCGGATCGTTGTTGGCGAGCGAGCCGCCGATCGTGCCTCGGTGGCGCACGGCAGGATCGCCGATCCCGCCGGCAAGGCTCGCCAGCGACGGGATCGCCTCACCGACGATCGCGGAGGTCGCGACCTCCGCGTGCTTGGCGGTGGCGCCGATCACGAGCGAGCGGCCCTTCATCTCGATCGTGTTGAGCCCTTCGATGTGGGAGAGGTCGACCAGATGCGGCGGGCTTGCGAGGCGCTGCTTCATGACGGGAATCAGCGTGTGGCCGCCGGCGATCACCTTGGCGTCCTCGTTCTTCACCAGGAGGTTGGCCGCCTGGCGCACGGTGCCCGGGCGATGATATTTGAATTCGTACATCTGAATGTCCTGATCGCGGGGTGCGCGTTACGCGAGATCGGATTTCGCCATCGCCTTGGCGCCGGCGGAGATCGAGGCGACGATGTTCTGGTAACCGGTGCAGCGGCACAGATTGCCTTCCAGCTCCTCGCGGATGGTGTGGTCGTCGAGCTCGTTGCCCTTGCGGTGCACGATGTCGATCGCGGTCATGATCATGCCGGGCGTGCAGAAGCCGCACTGCAGGCCATGGTGCTCGCGGAAGGCTTCCTGCATCGGATGCAGCGGCGCGCCGTCGGCGGCCAGTCCCTCGATCGTCTTGACCTCGTGACCGTCGGCCATCACGGCAAGCGTGGTGCAGGACTTCACGGCCTTGCCGTCGAGATGCACGACGCAGGCGCCGCACTGCGAGGTGTCGCAGCCGACATGGGTGCCGGTCAGGCGCAGATTCTCGCGCAGGAACTGCACCAGAAGCGTGCGGGGATCGACGTTGGCCGTCACAGGATTGCCGTTCACGATGAGGGAGATTTTTGCCATAAGCACTCTCTATCAGCGCCCCGACGGGTCCCGTCGAAGCGGTTCTTATAATTATTCCAACCCATCATATGGGCCATTGTCCCCTGGGGCAACATCACCCCGGACGCAAGGCGCCATGCCGAAAGGCGATAGGTTTCAGCCCTGTACCGCTAGCCCTGTACAGCTTTGGCGAAGTTCGCGAAAAACTCGTCGGCCAGCTTCTTGGCGGTGCCGTTGATCAGGCGCTGTCCGAGCTGCGCCAACTTGCCGCCGATCTGCGCCTCGACGTCGTAGGAAAGCAGCGTGCCGCCGTCCTTCTCCGCGAGCTTGACCGCGGCCCCGCCCTTGGCGAATCCGGCCACCCCGCCCTCGCCTTCGCCTGAGATCTTGTAGCCGTTCGGCGGGTCGAGATCTGACAGCATCACCTTGCCCTTGAAGCGCGCCGACACGGGTCCGACCTTCATTTTTGCCGTTGCACGGAAGCCGCCGTCGTCGGTCTTCTCCAGCTCCTCGCAGCCGGGGATGCAGGCCTTCAGCACCTCGGGATCGTTGAGCTTGGCCCACACGGCCTCGCGCGGCGCTGCGAGCTGGACTTCGCCGTTCATTGTCATGGCCATGGGGTGCCTCCCGAGATCGCGTCAGAATAATATTGCTCAAGTAACGCACGGACGCCGCAAAGGAAAGGGCGCCCCCGGTCACGTGCAATGCATATTCGCAACTGCAAAAAGCTTGCGCGAGCGGTTTTGGATTGGCAGAGCCGGGCCATGATGGTTAGGTCCCGCACGATATGAGCACATCCCTCTCCCCCCTGCTCGCGCCGATGCTGTCGAGCGCAGCCATGCGCGCCGTCTGCGACGACCAGTCGACCCTGCAGAACATGCTCGATTTCGAGGCAGCGCTGGCACGGGCCGAGGCCGCTACCGGCGTGATTCCCGCGGCCGCTGTCGGGCCAATTCAAGGCGCCTGCAAGGCGTCTTGGTTTGACGTTGCAGCCCTCGCCGACGCCGCAACGCGATCCGGCAATCTCGCGATTCCCCTGGTGAAGGCGCTGACCGCCAATGTCGGCAAGGCCGATGCGGAGGCCGCGCGCTACGTGCATTGGGGCGCGACCAGCCAGGACGTCATCGACACCGCGACCATGCTCACCCTTCGCGCCGGCATCGATGCACTGGATGCCGACCTCAGCCGCGCCATCAAGGGGTTTGCGGCGCTCGCCCGCGCCCATCGCAACACCGCGATGGTGGCGCGGACCTGGCTCCAGCACGCGCTGCCGATGCCGTTCGGGCTGAAGGCCGCCGAATATGCCGCAAGCCTCGCCCGTGCCCGCTGTCGCCTCAGGCGGCTCCGTCGCGAGGGGCTGGCACTGCAATTCGGCGGCGCCGCCGGCACGCTCGCCGCCCTCGGCGACAAGGGGCTCGTCGTTGCGGAAAGATTGGCGCAGGAGCTGAACCTTCCGCTGCCGGAAGCGCCCTGGCACACCCATCGCGACCGTATCGCGGAGGCTGCTTCAAGTTTCGCGATCCTGGCTGGAAGCTGCGGCAAGATCGCACGCGACGTCTCGCTGCTGATGCAGACCGATGTCGGCGAAGCGTTCGAGCCCGCCGGCGAAGGCCGCGGCGGCTCCTCGACCATGCCGCACAAGCGCAACCCGGTCGCGGCCGCAAGCGCGCTCGGCGCAGCCACCATGGCGCCGCAGCTCGCTGCCACGATTTTTGCAGCGCAGGTGCAGGACCATGAGCGCAGCGCCGGGCCCTGGCACGCGGAATGGCCGACGCTGCCGCAATTGATGCTGGTGGCCTCCGGCGCGCTCGCGGCGATCGTCGACATCGCCGAGGGCCTCGATGTCGATGCGGCGCGCATGCGCAGCAATCTCGATGCGACGCACGGGTTGATCATGGCCGAGGCCGTCACCTTTGCGCTGGCCGACAAGATCGGCAAGAGCGATGCGCATCATCTGATCGAGGCCGCGAGCAAGCGTGCGGTCGCCGAGAAGAAGCATCTGCGCGAGGTGCTGTCAGCCGATTCGCAAGTCACCGCGCATCTGCCGCCGGAAAAAATTGCGGCATTGTTCGAGCCGATGGCCTATCAAGGGGCTTCGCAGGCCTTGATCGACCGCCTGCTCGATTCGTTGGATCTCTCCTGATGTCATTGCCGGGCTTGACCCGGCAATCCATCATCCTGGATAGATTCCGCTTCTCAGATGGATGCGCGGGTCAAGCCCACGCATGACGAGGAACATGCCATGCCCATGATCGATGCCGACGGTTGCCTCATCAACGTCTCCGTCGAGGGCCGCGACGGCGGGCCGACCCTGATGCTCTCCAACTCGCTCGGCTGCACGCTGCAGATGTGGGAGCCGCAGATGAAGGCGCTGACGCAGATCTTCCGCGTCATCCGCTACGACCGCCGTGGCCACGGCAAGTCGAACGTTCCGCCCGGCCCCTACACGATGGAGCGCTTCGGCCGCGACGTGCTCGCGATCCTCGACGACCTCAACATCGAGAAGGTGCATTGGTGCGGCCTGTCGATGGGCGGCATGGTCGGGCAATGGCTGGGCGCGAATGCGCCGGAGCGCTTCGGCAAGCTGATCCTCGCCAATACCTCCTGCTATTATGCCGAGCCGACCAAATGGCTGGAGCGCATCGACGCGGTGAAGAAGGGTGGCATCGCAGTGGTCGCCGATGCCGTGCTTGCGGGCTGGCTCACGGCCGATTTCCGCGAGCGCGAGCCTGAGATCACCGCGAAGATGAAGGCGATGCTGCTCGCTTCCCCCGTCGAAGGGTATCTGGCCTGCTGCGAGGCGCTGTCGACGCTCGACCAGCGCGCGCTGTTGCCGAAGATCAAGAGCCCGACATTGGTGATCGCCGGCCGTCACGACATGGCAACCCCCATCTCGGCGGCCGAGCTGATCCGCTCCAACATTCCCGGCGCCAGCATGACCATCATCGACGCCGCGCACATTTCCAATGTCGAGCAGCCGCATGCGTTCACGGATGCGGTGGTGGGGTTCTTGACGCAACGTTAGCCACAGCCGTCATTGCGAGCGCAGCGAAGCAATCCAGACTGCCTCCGCGGAAATATCCTGGATTGCTTCGCTGCGCTCACAATGACGAAGGAGGACATCATGGACGACCAGAAGCGCCGCGATGCCGGCATGAATGTGCGCCGAAAGGTGCTGGGCAATGCCTGGGTCGACAAGTCGATCGCCAACCGCAATGCCTTCAACACCGACTTCCAGGACCTGATCACGCGCTACGCCTGGGGCGAGATCTGGACGCGGCCGCATTTCGACGAGCGCACGCGGCGGGTGCTCGTCATCGGCACCATGGTCGCACTCGGGCAATGGGACGAATTCCGCCTGCACGTGCGCGCGGCGCTCGCAGAGGGCGGCTTCACGCCCGATGACATCAAGGAAATCCTGCTCCAGCAGGCGATCTATTGCGGCGTTCCGGCGGCGAACCACGCCGTCAAGGAAGCCTCAGCGATTGTGCAGGAGCTCGGCCTGCTCAAGAGCTAGCGGCGCGGCGGCCGCGACGGCCTTGGGCGCCGCCTCCGGCCGCTCGATCACCAGCACGATCGCGGCCCCCAGCAGCAGCAGAAGCTCGGTGGCGTGCAGACGGAGGGCGGCCATCTCGCCGACCTTCGAGGCCATGACCATGCTGGCAAACGAGATCAGGCTGCCGATCGCCAGCGCAATGGCGAGCGCCTCGTCACTGCCGCCGCTCTTGCGGGTCCGGGGAATGCATAGCAGCGCGAGGTAAATCGCAAAGAACACCACGACGGTCAGCCGTCCCAGCGCCAGCAGCCAGGCGGCACGCACCGTGTCCATCCCCGCCATCTGGAGATGATCGCTGAGGAACAGCGCCACCGCGACGCTCGGACGCTCGTAGAGGCCGTGCACCGGTGCAACAAAGATGTTGAAGGCGACCAAGGCCCAGGCCGGGATGAAATAGGCCGCCAGCAGCGCGCCATTCACCGAGCCGATCCGCCAATTCCTGAACATGCCGCTACCCGCTTCGCCTGCCATCCGCCTTCGGGGGGAAGGCTTTGCGGGGAGCTAACTCGCATGAGACTGTGGCGGCAATTTAAACCCTTTGTTTACCTTAACCGGCTGACCCACGCCGTCATTCCGCGGCGGCTCGCAGAGCCGAACTATGGTGCGCAATTACGCACCTGAGAATCTCGAGATTCCGGGTCTGGTCCTTCGGACCATCCCGGAATGACGGAGCAAGACGCCAAAGAAAAAAGGCCCCGCCTTTCGGCGAGGCCCTCCCACTCCCGGGCTCCCTACTCGTCCTGGCTGCGCTGGCCACCCTGCTGCTGGCCGGGACGATCGCCCTGGCGCATCGGGTCCTGCTGCTGCTGTCCGGGTTTCTGGCCGCCGCCCTGTTGCTGCCCTGGTTTCTGGCCGGGATTCTGATTTTGCTGACCCGGATTCTGGTTCTGCTGCTTCGTCATCGGGGGAAACTCCCTTGTTGGACGTCAGAGAACGGTGATAACGGCCGATCCCGACTTTGGTTGCCCTGGGAACCCGGTTCCTCGCAGGTGCGGAACCCGGAAACGAAAAATGACCTCTGTACAAGACCTTCTGCCGAGGCGTGAGCTGTTGCGGCGGCCAGTTCCCTCCTGTTACAAAACCAGCAGAACGCTCAAGGGCTGCCGGGGCCCGAGAAGAAACTCAATCACTCTCTCTCGAAGAGCTCCCTTTGAGCCGCGTCAGGTTTGGTAACGGCAGCCTATGGATTATTTCGCCCAGCAGCTCATCAACGGCCTCGTGCTCGGCTCCATCTACGGCCTGATCGCGATCGGCTACACGATGGTCTACGGCATCGTCGGCATGATCAATTTCGCCCACGGCGACGTCTTCATGATCGGCGGCTTCATCGCCCTGATCACCTTCCTGATCCTGGTTTCGCTCGGTCTCACCGCGATCCCCGTGATCCTGCTGGTCGTGCTACTGGTGTCGATGGCGATCACCGCGCTCTACGGCTGGACCATCGAGCGCATCGCCTACCGGCCGCTGCGCCATTCCTTCCGCCTCGCCCCGATGCTGTCGGCGATCGGCATGTCCTTCGTGCTGACCAACTACTCGCAGGTGGCGCAGGGCGCCCGGGTCAAGCCGATCCCGCCCTTCATCACCGGGGGCTACACCTTGCATGAGAGCACGGACGGCTTCGTCATCCAGCTCTCCAACATCCAGATCATGGTGGTCCTCACCACCATCGTGCTGTTGGCGATCTTCACCTGGCTGGTGTCGCGCACGCGGCTCGGGCGCGACATGCGCGCCTGCGAGCAGGACCAGACCATGGCGGCGCTGCTCGGCGTCAACGTCGACCGCACCATCTCCATGACGTTCGTGATCGGCGCGGCGCTCGCCGCGGTCGCCGGCCTGATGTACCTGCTCTATTACGGCCTGGTCGACTTCTTCATGGGCTTCGTCGCCGGCATCAAGGCGTTCACCGCCGCTGTGCTCGGCGGCATCGGCTCGCTGCCGGGGGCCATGCTCGGGGGTCTTGCGATCGGCCTGATCGAGACGTTCTGGTCGGCCTATTTCTCGGTCGAATACAAGGACGTCGCGGCGTTCTCGATCCTGATCGTCGTGCTGATCTTCATGCCGACCGGCCTGCTCGGCCGTCCCGAAGTCGAAAAAGTCTGACGGTCGCGCGTGACAGCTCCCTCGACCAACACGGCCAAACCTGCAACGGGCATCCCAGCCCTCTTCAAGACCGCCTTCATCAACGCCCTCGTCGCGCTGGTGCTGTTCTCTCTGATGGTCGGCATCCGTACCGAGGCGGGCTCCGACGGCCAGCTCACCTATTGGACGCGCTTCGGCGAGCTCGCCTCCCTCGTCGGCATCGTGTTCGGCGGCTCGATCGTGATGGAGCTATTGCGGCAATGGATCGGTCCGACCGGCACCGAGAAGCTGGTGCCGCCGGCGATACGAAGCGGAATGTCGTTCGTCGGCCGCTACCTCGCGCCGGCGCTTCTGATCTTCACGCTGCTGGTACCCGTCATTTTCTATAACCAGCGCTACATCCTCGATCTCGCGATCCTGGTGCTCACCTATGTGATGCTGGGCTGGGGATTGAACGTCGTGGTTGGCCTCGCCGGCCTTCTCGATCTCGGCTATGTCGCGTTCTACGCGGTGGGCGCCTATTCCTACGCGCTGCTCGCCACCAATTTCGGCTGGTCGTTCTGGGTCTGCCTGCCGCTCGCCGGCATCCTCGCCGCGTTCTGGGGCGTGCTGCTCGGCTTTCCCGTGCTGCGGCTGCGCGGCGACTATCTCGCCATCGTGACGCTGGCCTTCGGCGAGATCATCCGCCTCGTCATCATCAACTGGCAGAGCCTGACCGGAGGCCCGAACGGCGTCTCCGGCATTCCGCGTCCCACCTTCTTCGGCATCCCGCTCGACAACAGCGATGACGGGTTAGCGGCAAAACTCGGCATCGAGTACTCCTCGACCCACCGCATCATCTTCCTGTTCTATCTCATCCTGGCGCTGGCGCTGCTCACCAACTGGGTGACGATCCGCCTGCGCCGCCTGCCGATCGGCCGCGCCTGGGAGGCGCTGCGCGAGGACGAGGTCGCCTGCCGCGCGCTCGGCATCAACACCACGACGACGAAGCTCACGGCGTTTGCGACCGGCGCCATGTTCGGCGGCTTCGCGGGCGCGTTCTTCGCCACCCGCCAGGGCTTCATCAGCCCGGAATCCTTCACTTTCCAGGAATCGGCGCTGGTGCTCGCCATCGTCGTGCTCGGCGGCATGGGTTCGCAGCTCGGCGTCGCGCTCGCCGCGCTCGCCATGATCGGCGGCTTCGAACTGTTCCGGGGCCTGGAGGGCTACCGCATGCTGGTGTTCGGCATGGCGATGGTCCTGATCATGATCTGGCGGCCGCGCGGCCTGATCGGCCATCGTGCCCCGACCGTGTATCTGACCAAGGCGCAGGCGATCTCCTCCGACCTCGTCAAGGAAGGGCACGGATGAGCGGCGACAAGACTGGCGATAAGATTCTTGGCGTCGACCGGCTGACCATGCGCTTCGGCGGCATCGTCGCCGTGCAGGACCTCTCCTTCGCCGCCGAGCGGACCAAGATCACCGCGCTGATCGGGCCGAACGGCGCCGGCAAGACCACCGTCTTCAACTGCATCACCGGCTTCTACAAGCCGACCGGCGGCACCATCCGCCTCACCCATGACGACGGCCGGGTCATCGCCCTGGAGCGGCTGAACGATTTCCGCATCGCCAAGCAGGCCAAGGTCGCGCGCACCTTCCAGAACATCCGCCTGTTTCCCGGCATGACCGCGCTGGAAAACCTGATGGTGGCGCAGCATAACGCCTTGATGCGCGCCTCCGGCTTCACCCTGCTCGGCCTCGTCGGCGCCCCCGTGTACCGGGACGCCGAGAAGCACGCGATCGATCTCGCCACCGACTGGCTGAGGCGCGTCAACCTGCTCGACCGCGCCGACGACGCCGCCGGCAACCTCGCCTATGGCGACCAGCGCCGGCTCGAGATCGCGCGTGCGATGTGCACCGAGCCCGCCCTGCTGTGCCTGGACGAGCCCGCCGCCGGCCTCAACGCGCGCGAGAGCGCCGCTCTGAGCGAGCTGTTGCTCTCGATCCGCAACGATGGCACCTCGATCCTGCTGATCGAGCACGACATGTCGGTGGTGATGGAGATCTCCGACCACATCGTGGTGATGGACCACGGGGTGAAGATCGCCCAAGGCACACCGCGCGAGGTCCGCGACGATCCCAAGGTGATCGCCGCCTATCTCGGCACAGACGAGGAAGAGGCGGCGGCCGTGATGGAGGGCGGGACGTGACGGCGGCACCCACTCCCCTGCTCGCGATCCGGTCCTTGCGCGCCGCCTACGGCAAGATCGAGGCGCTGAAGGGCGTCGACGTCGAGATCAATGCCGGCGAGATCGTGGCCCTGATCGGCGCCAACGGAGCCGGCAAGTCGACGCTGATGATGACGATCTTCGGCAAGCCGCGGGCCCGCGCCGGCCAGATCCTGTACGAAGGCCGCGATATCACCGACGTGCCGACCCATGAGATCGCGCATTTGCGCATCGCGCAATCGCCGGAGGGCCGCCGCATCTTCCCGCGCATGAGCGTGGCGGAAAACCTCCAGATGGGGGCCGATGCCACCGAGTGCACCGATGCGGAGCGCGAGGCGACGCTCCAGCGCGTCTTCACGCTGTTTCCGCGGCTGAAGGAACGCTACGCCCAGCGCGGCGGAACCCTGTCCGGCGGCGAGCAGCAGATGCTGGCGATCGGCCGTGCCTTGATGAGCCGCCCCCGCCTGCTCCTGCTCGACGAGCCCTCGCTCGGGCTCGCGCCGCTGATCGCCCGCCAGATTTTCGACGCGATCCGCACCCTGAACCGGCAGGACGGCCTGACCGTCCTGATCGTCGAGCAGAACGCCAACCATGCGCTCAAGCTCGCCCACCGGGGCTACGTCATGGTCAATGGCCTGATCACGCTGGCCGGGACCGGCGCCGAGTTGCTGCAGCGCCCCGAGATTCGCGCCGCCTATCTGGAAGGCGGCCGGCACGGCTGAGCGCGGCCATATGCAGCGCAATGGGGCTAGATATCTCGACCAATGCCCGTATTTTGCCGGTGACTTCTCCTCGAATTCATTCAAGAATGGCGCCGGTTTGGACCGGGCATGCCCGGCGACTTCCACAGGCGACCACCCGCGAGGTATCTCATGAAATCACTGAAGCTCATCGGTCTGGCATTTGGCGCGTCGATCGCGCTGTCGAGCGCGGCATTCGCGCAGGATGTCACCATCGCAGTCGCAGGCCCGATGACCGGCGGCGAGTCCGCCTTCGGCCGCCAGATGAAGAACGGCGCCGAGATGGCGGTGGCCGATATCAACGCCGCCGGCGGCGTCAACGGCAAGAAGCTTGCGCTCTCCGTCGAGGACGATGCCTGCGATCCGAAACAGGCACGCTCGATCGCCGAGAAGATCGCCGGCGCCAAGATCCCCTTCGTCGCCGGGCACTATTGCTCGTCGTCGTCGATCCCCGCCTCGGAGGCCTATGCGGACGGCAACGTGCTTCAGATCACCCCGGCCTCGACCAACCCGCTCTTCACCGAGCGCAAGCTCTGGAACGTGGCGCGCGTCTGCGGCCGTGACGATCAGCAGGGCCTGATCGCGGCGCAGTACATCGCCAAGAACTTCAAGGGCAAGAACATCGCGATCCTCAACGACAAGACCACCTACGGCAAGGGTCTTGCGGACGAGACCAAGAAGGCGCTCAACAAGGCCGGCATCACCGAGAAGATGTACGAGTCCTATAACAAGGGCGACAAGGACTTCAACGCGATCGTCTCGCGCCTGAAGCGCGACAACATCGACCTCGTCTATGTCGGCGGCTACCATCAGGAGAGCGGCCTGATCCTGCGCCAGATGCGCGACCAGGGCCTCAAGACGGTGCTGATGGCCGGCGACGCGCTCGCCGACAAGGAGTACGCCTCCATCACCGGCCCCGCCGGCGAAGGCACCCTGTTCACCTTCGGCCCCGATCCGCGCAACAAGCCGACCGCCAAGAAGATCGTCGATGCCTTCAAGGCCAAGAACATCGACCCCGAAGGCTACACGCTCTACACCTACGCCGCGATGCAGGTGTGGTCGCAGGCGGCCAAGAAGGCCGGCACCACCGACGCCAAGAAGGTCATGGAGGCGATGAAGGCCGGCAAGTGGGACACCGTGATCGGCCCGATCGAGTATGACGCCAAGGGCGACATCAAGCAGATCGACTACGTCGTCTACAAGTGGGACGCCAAGGGCGGCTACTCCGAGATCAAGGGCAACGGCACCTAACGCGCTTGCCGGGCCTCAAGGCTGCCATCCAACCCTCACAACGCCCCGGCTTGCGCCGGGGCGTTTCTTCTTGCGCCAAGGTCAGACGGCTGCGGGCAGCTCGCCGCCCGCAGCCGTCTGGGCCTTCCGCAGTGCTTGCAGGAGATCGTTCGGCCGAAACGGCTTTTGCAGGCAAACCACGTTGGCGAGGTGAGGCGCTTGGTCCAGGAAATCGAGCGTCGTCATTCCGGACACCGCAATGATGGGAAGTCCCGGCGCACGCTCGCGCAGGCTCGCGATGACGTCGACGCCGCTGGTGTCGCCAAGGAAGATATCGACGATTGCCGCGTCACACGGGCTTTCCGCGAAAGCTTTCAGCCCGGCCGCGCCGCTTTCGGCCTCCACGACCTCGAAACGATTGACCCGGAGCACGATCGCGACCATCGCGCGGACGTCCTTCTGGTCGTCGATGATGAGAACGCGGGGCATAGGGAACAACTCCCGGATATTGAGATCAAATCGAATGATTCAAACCTGGAACCCACCACGGCGGAAGGGCATTATGGCACCGTTCAGTAAAGCGCATCTTACCCGACCCTATTCCGCGTCCCCACCAAAATTAAGTAAGCTGTAACCTTCGGTTGAGTCGCGGCCGTAACGGTACACGATGCGAGCCTATAACCCGCTACCATAGAGCTGGCCCACGGCAATCCGAATGACGTCGATGACGATGGCGAAGACCGGTCTGCGAGAGATGGACGTGCCCGCAACGATCGACCGAAGCACATTCCTTTCGACCCTGCCGGCCACCCCGACCGACCGCACCGCCGCATTGGCGATCGTCGGCGTGTCCGCAATCCTGTTCGCGCTGGCCGTCCCGTTCGCAGGTATCCCGCTCCTGCCCGTTCCCGCCTTTGTCGCGAGTTATCAGTCCGCCCTCGCCGTCAGCGACACCGTCACCGCGGTGCTGCTGCTGTCGCAGTTTTCGGTCTTGCGGACCCGCGCGCTGCTGTGGCTCGCGACCGGCTATCTGTTCACCGCCGCCGCCGCGCTGGTCCATGCCCTCACCTTCCCCGGCCTGTTCACGCCGACTGGACTTCTCGGCGCGGGCCGGCAGACCACGGTCTGGCTCTACATGATCTGGCACGCCGGCTTTCCGCTCTGCGTGCTGGGCTATGCCTGGTTGAAGGAGGCCGATGGCGGCGCCAGGATTCGCGGCACGACGGTCAGCGCGATCTGCACCGTCGTGTTCGGCGTCATCGCCGCCATGGCCTTCTTCGCCTGGATCGTCACCGCCCAGCACGACCTGCTCCCGGTCCTGCTGCGCGACGGCCGCTACACGCCGACCATGATCGGCGTCGTCTCCTTCGTGTGGTCGCTGAGCTTTGCCGCGCTCGTCTCGCTCTGGTTCCGCAAGCCGCATACGGTGATCGACATCTGGCTCATGGTCGTGATGTGCGCCTGGCTGTTCGACATCGCGCTCTCGGCGATCGTCAACGTCGCGCGCTTCGATCTCGGCTTCTATGCCGGCCGCCTCTATGGCCTCTGCTCGGCGACCTTCGTGCTCGCGGTGCTCCTGGTCGAGAACGTCCGCCTCCAGGCCCAGACCGCGGGCATGGTCGGCGCATTGAAACGAAGGTCGGACGCCGAACGCGACTATCACGCCGAGCGCGAGCGGCTGTTCACCGCCGTCGTCGAATCTTCCAACGACGCCATCATCACCAAGTCGCTCGACGGCACGATCACGACCTGGAACAACGCGGCCGAACGCGTCTTCGGCTACTCCGCGGGCGAGGCGGTCGGCCGCTCCATCGACATCATCATGCCGGACGACCAGCTTGAAGACATCGCCGAGAACCTGGCGCGCACCCGCAATGGCGAGGTCATCGACCAGCAGGAGGCGGTGCGGCTGCACAAGAACGGTCAACCGATCGACGTGGTGCTGAGCCAGGTCCCGCTGCGCTCGACCGACGGCAAGATCATCGGCGCGTCCAAGGTGGCGCGCGACGTGACGGAGCGGAGGCGGGCCGAGATGGCTCTCAATCGCGAGATCGAGGAGCGCCAGCGCATCTTCGAGACCTCGCAGGACCTGATCCTGGTCACCGACGGCTTTGGCAATTTCATCCAGGTCAGCCCCAGCGTGAAGACCATTCTCGGCTTCAGCCCGGAGGACATGGTCGGGCATAGCGCGATCGAGTTCATCCACCCCGACGACCTCGAGAAGACCCGGGGCGAGATGCGCGCGGCGCGGCGCGGGGCGGTCAAGCGCAGCTTCGAGGCGCGCTACTACCACCGCGACGGTCACGAGGTCACGCTGAACTGGATGGGCACCTGGTCCGAGCCCGTGAAACGCCATTTCTTCATCGGCCGCGACCTCACCGAGAAGCAGGCGGCAGAGGCCCAGCTCAGGCAGGTCCAGAAGATGGACTCCATCGGCCAGCTCACCGGCGGCGTCGCCCACGACTTCAACAATGTGCTGACCGTCATCACCGGCACGATCGGCATCCTGGCGGATGCCGTGGCCGACCGGCCGGAGCTTGCCGCCATCACCAAGCTGATCGACGATGCCGCCGAGCGTGGCGCGCAACTGACCAAGCATCTGCTCGCCTTCGCCCGCAAGCAGCCGCTCCAGCCCCGCGAGATCGACGTCAATGCGCTGGCGCTCGAGGCCGCCAAGCTGCTGCATCCGACGCTGGGCGAGCAGATCACCATCATGCCGCAGCTCACCGAGGATGCCTGGCCGACCCTGGTCGATCCGGGCCAGCTCTCCACCGCGATCCTCAATCTGGCGCTGAACGCGCGCGATGCCATGCCCGACGGCGGCACCCTGGTGCTGGAGACCCGCAACGTCTTCCTCGACGACGGCTATGCCAGCATGAACCCCGACGTCACCGCCGGCAATTACGTGATGATCGCGGTCAGCGACACCGGCAGCGGCATCCCGGCCGATCTGATCGATCGGGTGTTCGACCCGTTCTTCACGACGAAGGAAGTCGGCAAGGGCACCGGCCTCGGGCTCAGCATGGTGTTCGGCTTCGTCAAGCAGACCGGCGGACACATCAAGATCTACAGCGAGGAAGGCCACGGCACGAGCGTGAAGATCTACCTGCCGCGCTCGACCGGCGTGCAGGAGACCGAATTCGAGGTGCTCCAGAACGTCCCCATCACCGGCGGCGACGAGAAGATCCTGATCGTCGAGGACGACGCCTTGGTGCGGCAATATGTGGTGACCCAGGTCAAGAGCCTCGGCTATGCCGCGCTGGAGGCCGCCAACGCGGCCGAAGCCCTGATCATCATCGATGCCGACAAGGAGATCGACCTGCTCTTCACCGACATCATCATGCCGGGCGCCATGAACGGCCGCCAGCTCGCCGACGAGGCGGCCCGTCGCCGCCCCGACCTGAAGACGCTGTTCACCTCGGGCTACACCGAGAACGCCATCGTCCATCACGGCAGGCTCGATTCCGGCGTGCTGCTGCTGGCAAAGCCCTACCGCAAGTCCGAGCTCGCCAAGATGCTGAGGACCGCGCTCGCCAGTTGAGCCGGCGGCATCCCTGCGCTATCGCAAAGACGAACTCCTTCAGCGCACGAGGCCTGTCTTGAAGAATCTGCTCACCGACATCGCCGGCGTCCGCGTCGGCCATGCCGAGGACGCCAAAGTCGCCTCCGGCACGACCGCGATCATTTTCGACCAGCCCGCGGTCGCGGCGATCGACGTCCGCGGCGGCGGCCCCGGCACGCGCGAGGACGCACTGCTCGATCTCGCCAACACGGTCGAGCGCGTCGACGCGATCGCGCTGTCGGGCGGTTCCGCCTTCGGCCTCGATACCGGCGGCGGCGTGCAGGCCTGGCTCGCCGAGCAGGGGCGCGGCCACCGAGTCCGCGAAGCGCTGATCCCGATCGTGCCGGGCGCGATCCTGTTCGACCTCCTCAATGGCGGCGACAAGGCCTGGGGACGCTTCTCGCCCTATCGCGACCTCGGCTACGCCGCGGCGGCCGCGGCCGGCGCGGACTTCGCGCTCGGCAGCGTCGGCGCGGGCTTCGGTGCCACCACGGCGACGTTCAAGGGCGGGCTCGGCTCGGCCTCGGCGATCACGCCTGACGGCGTGAAGGTCGCGGCGATCGTCGCCGTCAACGCGGTCGGCACTGTCACCGTCGGCGACGGGCCATGGTTCTGGGCGGCGCCGTTCGAGGTGGGCGGCGAGTTCGGCGGACGCGGCCTGCCCGAGAAGTTCACCGAAGACATGCTGCGCATGCGCATCAAGGGCGGTCCCGCGGCGACCGCGCGCGAAAACACCACCATCGGCGCCGTCGTCACCGACGCGGTGCTGACCAAACCCCAGGCCAAGCGGCTGGCGATGATCGCGCACACCGGCTTTGCCCGCGCGATCTATCCGGTTCATGCACCGACCGACGGCGACGTGCTGTTTGCGGCGGCGACCGGCGAGAAGCCGATCGAACCGCTGGCCGGCCTCACCGAGCTCGGCACGGTCGCAGCCAATGTGGTCGCGCGCGCGATCGCCCGCGGCGTCTACAGCGCGACGGCGTTGCCGTTCCCCGGCGCGCAGCCGGCGTGGAAGGATCGGTTCGGCTAGAAACGAAGCGGCGGGTCCGGCGTTACCTTGAGGGCCAAGGTGCACCGTCATGCCGTCTTCCGTGATCCGCTTCTTTCGCTATGCGCCCGATCGTCGTGAGCTGAAGGTGACGTTCGTCAGCGGTCGCGTCTATGTCTATGAGGACGTTCCGGCCGAGCTCGCCGCCGCCTTCAAGGACGCGCGCGCGAAGGGAACGTTCTTCAACCAGCACATCCGTGACCGCTATGCCTGTCACGAGATCACGCGTGAATACTCCGGCCAGGCCGGATCCTGATCACACGCTCATCGACATCGAAGAGGACGCGGTCGCGGAGGCAGCCTGCGACTGGCGCTGCATCATCTGCCCGAACCAGTCATAAGGCGAATTGCCGCCGCCGTTCGCCTTCGAGCTGCTGGAGGCGCCCGGCACCGTGGTCGACATCTTGAAGCCGTCGGCATAGGTGACGGTGGTGGTGGTCGAGCCGTCGGCGTTGGTCGTCGTGGTCGAGGTCGATCCGCCGCTCGATGACGACGAGGAATCCGAGCCGCTGCCGGACGCATCTTCCGCGCCGTTCGCGCCATGGGCATGGCGGTGACCGCTCTTCAGCGCCTTCGACATCTCATCCAGGCTGACGCTGCCGTCCGCATTCGAATCCAGCTTCGAGAACACGTCGTCGGCCTGCGCCAGGTTGGTGCCGCCGGCACCGAGCGCGCCCTCGAATTCCGACTTGGTGATGTTGCCGTCGCCGTCGGCATCGATCTGCGAGAACAGGTGCTTCAGCGCGGCATCGCGGCCCGACGAGGTCGAGGACGTCGAGCTGGACGAGGTCGAGGTGGTCGCGCCGCCGGTGCCGGCCGAGGACTGGCTTTGCGCAGCGAACAACGCGTTCATCGTCTCCGGCGAGATCTGCGGATATTTGCCTGCATTGACCGACGAGGTCGTCCCACTGGTCGTGCTGCTGCCGCTGTCGATCGCGAACGGATTGGTCGGCGCGCTCTGCGAGGCTCCCGTCTTCTGCGTCGACGACGACGATTTCGAGTTCGTCAGCGACTGGATCGCGTCGAGCGCACTCGAGACGGCACCAAGAGCGAACAACATTGCACAACTCCAACCGATGCGGCATGCCGCAGCCAATGTTCTGCAGCTGAAGTCAGCAAGCGTCGTGCCAGCGCGAAAAGTTCAATGAAATCCGCGTCCGTCACGCTGTGCAGGTCGCGGGAACACCGGCAATTCATGCCGGTCGCGGCAGAAATTTCCGCCCACAGGAAGCGCGCCGCTGCTGCATTGCCCGCCACGGAAGCCCATGTTAGGCGAGGCCCATCGTCGTCCGGCCGCCACGGGAAACAGCGCCATGACCCAAGCCTTTACCCCCCGCCCCCTGGCCATCGCGCCCTCGATCCTGGCCTCGGATTTCTCCAGGCTCGGCGAGGAGGTGCGCGCGGTGGACGCCGCCGGCGCCGACTGGATCCATCTCGACGTGATGGACGGGCACTTCGTTCCCAACATCTCCTACGGCCCCGACGTCATCAAGGCGATGCGCCCGCACACCAAGAAGATCTTCGACGCGCATCTGATGATCTCGCCCTGCGATCCCTATCTTGAAGCCTTCGCGAAGGCCGGCTGCGACCACATCACGGTGCATGCGGAAGCCGGTCCCCATTTGCACCGCTCGCTCCAGGCCATCCGCGCGCTCGGCAAGAAGGCCGGCGTCTCGCTCAACCCGGGCACGCCCATCAGCGCGCTCGAATACGTCATTGACCTCGTCGACCTCGTGCTGGTGATGTCGGTCAATCCGGGCTTCGGCGGCCAGGCCTTCATTCCCTCCGCGATCAACAAGATCCGCGACATCCGGGCGATGGTCGCGGGCCGTCCGATCGACATCGAGGTCGACGGCGGCGTCGGCCCCGACGTCGCAGGCCCGCTGGCAGCTGCCGGCGCCAACGCCTTCGTCGCCGGCACCTCCGTGTTCAGGGGCGGCACGCAGGACTCCTACAAGACCAATATTGCCGCGATCCGCAACGCGGCGCTCGGGGCACGCGGCGAGGCCATCTGATGGCTATTCGCGGTCCGAACCGGCCTTGCGGCCGCCGCGACCAACAGGGATGGACGACATCCGCGCCACTCCGTTTTCCGCAGGCCTGCAGCGCCTGCGCGCCGAGGCCCTGCAGGACGGCGAAAAGGTGATCTGGCAGGGCCAGCCCGACGGCGTCGCCCGCATGATGATGTGGCGATTTCTTTGGTGGATCGGATGTCCCTGGCTGCTGCTGACCGTCGCCGCCGTCAGAGCCGATTGGATCGACCAGGCGGCCCATCCTCTCGCAATGCTTGGGGTTGCGATGGTTGCGGCCCCGCTGGTGATGCTGCTGCAAGATCTGCAGACGCTCTATCTGATCACCGATCGCCGCGCGCTGATCCTGCGAACGGCCTGGGGCCGACGGACGGTCAGCCAGACGCCGTTCGAGGCCATGGACGCCGTCTTCGAAATCCTCGACATCGGCGCCGGCGCCGGCCACCTCAACTTCGCATCAAGGCGATCGCCCCGTTCGCCCGATACCGACTACACCGGCCGCTATGGCTTCCGCTGTGTTCGCGACGCTCCGCGCCTGCGTGACATCCTCGAAGCTGCGCGCGCAGGCAAGTCACGGCGGCCGCCCCAGGAAAAAGCTGCGGTTCTTACGGGCGCTGCGGAGCGAACTGCCTAAAATTACAACCGCGACCCGTACTCATCCGGGCTTCACTGATTCGCGCAAATCACTGCAAGTGATTCCCGCCTGCTTTTGACGGGAGCACATCATGACGACGACCCTGGTCTGGACTGGCGTGGCGTTGTGGATTGGTTTCAGTGCATTTGTCGTGTTCGGCCCGTCGGCCGGACCGGTCGAGGCCCCGGCACGTTCGGCCCGCAGCATCCGTCGCGACCGCTATCGGGCCTGACGCCCATGCAGATCGCCCTCGTGAAGCGCCAGCCGAAACGCAGGTGCCGGATTCCGGGGCGCCCGCATCCGAGCCTCGACTATTTCTTCGGTCGGCTCGAACGCACTGACGGCGCGCCGGTCGACGATAACAGGCTCGACAATTCGGACCTGGACCTCCGTCTCAGCGCCACCACTGACGATCTCCTTTTTCGGAACGACCCGATGAAACCGCATTGCCCGAACTGCCTGAAGGAAATGACCAAGGCATCCGCCTCGCGTAACCTGTTCAATTGCGAGCCCTGCCGCGAGATCATCCAGTATTTTGGCGGCAGCGCGGACCACGGCGAGCCGGGGCCGCAATTCTCCTGGCCCATCCGCCGCAAGCGCGGCGCCCACACCGCTCACGCGGCCTGATTTCGTCTAAAGCGCGATGTGATCAGGATGAATCGCCATCGCGCTTTAGGTTATTGTTTGAGCATGATCTTTCCGGAAAACCGCTGCACACTTTTCCGGATCATGCTCTAGCCAATCTCCTCTTCATCCGCAGCCATCCGCGGCGGCCGCACCACGGTGACGGTACAGGCCGCCTCCGCGGCCACCTTGGCCGAGACGCTGCCGAGCAGCGTGCGGCGGAACGAGCTCTGCCGCGCGCCGATGATGACGTGGTCGACTTGGTTGACCTCGGCGAATTCCAAGAGCGCCGCCGCGGGATCGACGGCCTCCAGCACGTGAACCGACAGCCGGCTTTCGTCGAGCTTCAGCGGCGTCGCCCAATGCCGGAGCGCGACCAGGCGGTCGATATGCTTGTTCGAGCCTTGCTCATCCAGCGTCCGGTCGATCGCGATGCGGTTCAGCTTGAGCACGTTGACGCAGGCAAGCCGCGCCGAGGGCAGCGTGGCGAGAATGCGCTCGGTGGTGACGCGCAGCGCTTCGTTCAGCTCCGGCGCACCTTCCGCCGTGTCGAGTGCGACGGCGAGGATCGGGCTCGATGCGATCTGAGCTGCGACATCCGATTTCGCGCGCGGGGCCATGACGCCCTGGTTGAAGCGCCGCCGCCAGGCGACGCTGAGCGGATCGCGCTTCAGCCGCTCCGAACGCGCGGTGAGCCTGACCTGGTCGGGATAAGCGAGATCGAAGGCGAGCTGGGATGCGGTCGGATAGCGCCACACCGGCTCGATCTCCAGACACCGCAGCACCACCTCCTGGAGCCAGGGCGGATAGTCGGCGCGAAGCGAACGCGGCGGGCGCGGATCGCGCCACAGCCGGCGCCGCATCGCGCGCAGCGTCTCGCCCTCGCCGAACGGCCGCTCGCCGGTGGTGAAGAAATAGAGCAGCACGCCGAGCGAAAACAGGTCGCTGCGCGGATCGTCGCGCACGCCCGAGAGCCGCTCCGGCGCCATGTAGGGCGCGGTGCCGTAAGGCAGGCGGAACTCCTCCTGCAGGAGATCGGGCAGATGGTCATGGTGCGACAGGCCATAGTCGATCAGCACCGCCTCGCCGCTCTCGCGGAACATGATGCTGCTCGGCTTGATGTCGTGATGGATCACGTTCTGCCGGTGCAGGTCGGCCAGCGCGGTCGCGACCTTGGCGACGAGCTGCCGTGCCTCGTCATACGGCAGCGGCAGATCAGGCAACCGCTTGTAGAGCGTGGTCCCGGGGATGCGCTCGATCACGACATAGGCCTGGTGCGCGAAATCGCCGGTGCCGAAACAGGTGGGCACGTGCGGCCCCGCAAGCCGCGGCAGGATCATCATCTCCATCTCGAAGGAGACGATCGCGGCGGGGTCCTCGCCCTCCGACACCCGCGGGATCTTCATCAGCAACGGCACGTCGATGCCGGGATGGGTGACGGTCCACAGCGTCGCCATGCCGCCGGCATGGACGCATTCGCCGATGGTGTAGCCGTCGATCACCGCGCCTGACTTGACCAGGGGTTTCGGCATCGGCTTCTAGCGTCCCTGCGACAGGCGGTCGGCGAGCCAGTGCGGCAGGCCGTTCTCGCGGATCCGGCTCGCGGCCGTCTCGATGTCATAGGGCGCGCGGCAATAGGTGATCTGGCACGACACCGTGTCGAACAGCACGAAGGCCGCAGACGGATCGCCGTCGCGGGGCTGACCGACCGAGCCGAGCACGGCGAGCCATTGCCGTCCGCGCAGCAACGGCACCGCGAC
This sequence comes from Bradyrhizobium huanghuaihaiense, assembly GCF_007830635.1. Lineage (GTDB taxonomy): Bacteria > Pseudomonadota > Alphaproteobacteria > Rhizobiales > Xanthobacteraceae > Bradyrhizobium > Bradyrhizobium huanghuaihaiense. The sequence goes on from NZ_VLLA01000003.1 coordinate 519,848, forward strand.
ATCGGTCTTGGGCACGAGGCTCGTCATCTTCGCCGTCACCGACATCGAATAGAGCGCCGGACGATGGATATGGCCGCAGAAGGTGACATGGGCGGGTGTCGAGATCAGGCTCTTGGCGGCATCCGCCGTCGAGCGGACGTAATGCCAGCGCTGCGGGCTGGAGGCTTCCGAATGCACGAACAGGCGATCGCCGTCCTCCACCAGCATCGGCAGTTCGGCCAGGAATCGCCGCTGCGCGGCGTCGAGCCGGCCGCGGGTCCATTCGATTGCGATCTGCGCCTCGGCGTTCATGGTCTCGGCCGAGGAATTGACTGCCTGGTCGTGATTGCCGCGCACGGCGACGGCCCCCTGCGCGACCAGCTCCATCGCGGTATCCACCACCCATTCCGGATCGGCGCCATAGCCGACGAAGTCGCCGAGCAGGATGAACCGCTCCGCCCCCTTGGCGCGGGCAACCTTCAGGCAGGCCTCGAACGCCTGCCTGTTGCCATGGATATCCGAGAAGACAGCGAGAAGCACGCACCCTCCACCCTCAAATTCTTATTGGAGGCCGATAAGGCCAAATTGAGGGAGGTCAACAAGATGCGTCAGCGCTGCGCCGTTTACCAGCGCAGTCCTGCAGCGATGGTGAAAGGCCTATTGCTCGTCCTTCGGCGGCATCCGGGGCGGCGGAATCGGGGTGAACACCGCGCCCTGGGCACCAGCGGGCGGGGCATTGAACTCGCCGGTGGAGGAATCGCCGCCGCTGGTCTCCAGAATGGTCTTCGGCGTCACATACTCCCGGACCATGTCGATCAGGCTGCCGTCGCCACCGCCGAAATCCGCCGCGCGGCCGCCTTGCGGATGTCCGAGCGCGATCTCGTTCTCCGCGGCATGGGTCTTGTCGGCGAGCCGGTCATTGTAGGGCACGCGAAAGGCGCGCGGGATGCCGCTCGGACGATTGTCCTCGTCCAGCGCCTCGACCCAGAGATAGATCGAGCCGGAATCGCCCTCCAGCGAATGCGGCTCGACGATGCGGGCCTTCAGCAGCTTGAAGGTAGCCGGCAGCCGGTCCGTGCTGGCCCAGCCGAGCAGGCCGCGCATCTCGGTGAAGCTGACGACATAGAAGGCGCTGGTCACGACCACCGCGACCGCCTTCAACGACCAGTGCAGCCGCGCGTAGACCAGCACCACCAGCAGCAGCGCGCCGATGACGGCGTAGGCGACCGACAGCGTGAGGATGACCGTCTGCAGGCTAGTCACGACGTACCCTCGCAGTGTTCCTGCTGACACCGGTCCGCGGATCGAGATCGGCGCCGTTGCGCCAGCTGCTGCGGAACGTCTCCAGCAGCGATTTCGGCCGCTGATCGACATTGACGACCTTGCCTTCCGCATCGATGCGGAATCGGACCGCGGTCTTCTCGTCGCCGGTGTGGTCGAGCGTGAACTTGTTGTCGAAGACCACCTGCGCGGTTGGATTGAGCTTCTGCACCTTCACATTTGCCGTCACCGGCTCGCCGGTCGTGGCGACGAAATGGGAGACATTCACCGTGTATTCGCCGGCAAGGATGCCGCGTATCGTGACGATCTCCTCGCGGATGGGCGAAGCGATCTTCTTGCCGGCGACCATGATGAAGTCGTTGGCGCCGCCGCGGTCGTCGCGGTCGAGCGTGAGGAAGCCGGCCTCGCGGTGGCGATACCAGGCGATATTGCCGGCAGGATCCTGCACGAACAGGTCGAGATCGTCGGGGTGGTTGTCCGGCCAGTCCAGCGTGATCATGAACTCCGCCTTGGAGTCGATCTTGCCGTCCTTGGCGTCCGGGGACACCGCGAGCAGCGCGAGGAAGAACAGGAAGGCGATCACCTGGAGCGCCTTGAAGAGCATCACGCCGAGCGGATCGAACGGCTCCTCGCGTGGATAGAGGCCGAAATCATCCATCATGACGGCGTTCCGGCGCCTTTGATTCCAGCGCCTTTGCGCTCCAGCACCGGCGTCACATAGGTCTCGGTCAGCACCACCGCATCGGAGAACACCCGCTGGGTCGCGGCATCCAGCATGTAGTATTGGATGCGGACCAGGATCGAGCCGACGAGGCCGGCCAGCGTCGTGTACATCGCGACCGCCATGCCGTCGCTCATCAGCCCCATCGAGGAGCGCATCGCGACCTTGTCGGCGGCATCCAGCCCCGCGATCGGCGCCAGCATGATGATGAAGCCGATGATGGTGCCGAGCAGGCCGAGCTTCATCAGCGTGTCCGAGACGAAGGCGCCGAACCCGTTGGAGCCGCGCAGCCGGTCAGCCAGCGTCCGCAGCAGCAGCGTCTGGTCCACGGGGCGGTAATCCTGCGCCGCGGCCTTCGTCACCAGGCTCTCGATGTGATCGCGCACCAGCCCGCGCGGCAGCGCCGTCGCACGGGCATCGAGCACCCTGCCGCCGTCAGGCGCCGCGAGCGCCGCCCGGCAACGCCGCGCCGCCGCCCCTTCCCGCGCGATCGCCCGCGTGCGCAGGAAACAATGGCCGCAGGTCAGGATGTAGAGCACCGCGATGATGCTGGAAATGTAGGTGCGGTCCGAGGTCAGCATCAGATGGATCAGGCCGAAGCGCCAGAGCAGCACGACGGCGAAGATCGACAGCCCGGTGAAGATCATCCAGAACAGCAGCGCGCTGCGCTCGGATGGATCCGCAGCAGACCCGGCGATCGGTCCAATCGTCATCGAACTCATGCTGCACCGCTCCTCGCTCGCAACGATTGGTCTGGAAAGATTCCTGCCCGATTAGATCAAAGTCGCCGCGCTTGGTCCAAAGACCCATGCCCAATCCGGCTTGGGAAATTTGCCCGAGCTGCAATCCTGCCACACCCCGCAATTGGCAAGGCGCGGCGGCGTTGTTAGGCTGATCCTACCAAACGTCGGGGGTGATCGCATGCGCCTCGTGCTTCAGCTTGTTGCCCGCCTGCTCCTCATCGTGGCGCTCTGCCTCGGAGCCGCGGCCGTATGGGCCACTTTCGACGCCTATCGCAGCATTGACCGGGCGACCGCGGCCTCGGCGCAGCGGGTCGCGCAGGCGCTTCAGGCGCTGTACTGGCACGAGCTGTTGTTGCGCAGCAGCAGAGCGCGCGAGCACCTGCTGCCGGTTCCGGAATGGCGCACGCTGGAGACGATGAAGCTGATCTCGCCCGGCGTCTGCGTCGAGTTCCAGCCGGCGACCGCATTCGAGAAGCCGCTCTGCGGCCAGAGCGAGGGGCTGGGCAAGACCCCGCCGCGCTGGTTCGCCGCGATCGTGCCGACCTTCCTCGGCAGCCATGCCGAGGTGGTGCGGCCCGTCAGCCCGCGCGCCGCTGCCGCCGGCACGGTGGTTGCGACGCCCGATGCGGCCGCCGCGATCTCGCTCGCCTGGGAATACATCCTCAACGTGATCGACGTCGCGCTGCTGATGGCGGCGGCGATCGCCCTGCTCGCCTCGCTCGCCATCGCCCACGCGCTGGCGCCGGCGCGCGCGATCGTCACCGCGCTCCAGCGCATGGCGCGCGGACAGTATCGCACCAAACTGCCGCGCTTCCGCTCGATGGAGCTGGCGATGATCGGGGGCGCCGTCGGCGAGCTTGGCGGCCGGCTGGAGGAAGCGACCGAACAGCGCGCGGCGCTGACGCGGCGGTTGATCGAGATCCGCGACGACGAACGCCGCGCCCTCGCCCGCGAGCTGCACGATGAGTTCGGGCAGAACCTTTCCGCCATCCTCGCCTTTGCCAACACCATCGAGACGGCGAGCGCGAAGCAGAACAAGGACAATGGGATCGCGCAGGACGCGCGCATGATCTCGCAGGCCACGCATCATCTGATGGCCTCGCTGCGCGATGCGCTGAAGCGGCTGCGCAATCCGCTGCCCGAGGAGCTCGGGCTCGAGGCAAGCCTCGTCAATCTGGTCGACAGCTGGCGCTCGCACAGTACGGCACGGCCGACGATCCAGCTCGACCTCAGGGGCGACCTCACCGACATCAGCGGCCCGGCCGCCACCACCGCCTACCGTGTCGCGCAGGAATGCCTGACCAACGCGCTGCGTCACGGCGCGGCGCGCGAGATCTCGTTGCGGGTCGAGCGGCGCGCGGGCGAGGACGATGCGCTCGTGATCCGTGTCGAGGACGACGGCGGCGGCGATGCGGAGCGGGTCGCGCAGTCGGCCGGCTTCGGCCTCACCGGCATTCGCGAGCGCGTCGCGGCGGCCGGCGGATCGCTGTCGATCCTGCCTGCATCCCGCGGCCTCAGCGTCGCCGCCACCATCCCGCTCGCCGCGTGAGGCCGACGTGAACGATGTCGCGGCAACAGGTATCTCCGTTCTGCTGGTCGACGACCATCCGATCGTCCGGCAAGGCTACCGGCGTGTGCTGGAGAGCCAGGGCGATCTGCACGTCGTGGCGGAGGCCGACAACGCCGCGGATGCCTACGGCGCCTTCAAGGCGCACGATCCCGACGTCGTCGTGCTTGATATCTCGATGCCCGGCGCGAGCGGGCTGGAGGCCATCCGCAACATCCGCGCCCGCAGCCCGCGGGCCCGGATCCTCGTCTTCACCATGCACAACGAGGCCGTGCTGGTGAAAGCAGCCTTCAGCGCCGGCGCCTCCGGCTTCGTCACCAAGAGCAGCGAGCCGTCCGCCGTCGTGAATGCAATCCGCAGCGTCGCTCGCGGCGAGCGCGCCATGAGCGATGACATCGCGCATATCCTCGCCGAGGACAGCCTGTCGCCGACCGGCTCGGTGCTGGACCAGCTGGGCGAGCGCGAGATCGAGATCCTGCGCCAGTTCGCCGGCGGAGCTACCACCGAAGAGATCGCGACACATCTCAATCTCAGTGTGAAGACGGTCCAGAACTATCACTATCTGATCAAGACCAAGACCGGCGCGCGCACGGATGCGCAGCTGGTGCGGCTCGCCGCGACGTGCGGGCTGACCAGGATCTAGCAGCGGGGCTGCCGGATTCCTCGAGCGAGGTGGCGCTTGTGAATCTGCCGAGCGGGATGGAACGGAGGCCATCCAGCCCCGGTTAATAGTGGAGTGGAGGAGTAAATCGCCATGAGTAAGGCTCATCACAAGGCAATCGACCATCCCCCGATCATTACCGTAGGCGAGCTCATCGACGAACTTTGCCGCCTGCCGGATACGGCCGTCGTCCACTTCCGCTGCCCCATGCTCGAGCAGGAGCTGACGTTCTACCGCCTTCGAAAGCGGTCAAAGGATGTCGTCGAAATCGCGGTCAACACATATCCGGAGAGTCCGCCGGTCGTCCCGTCGGCCAACGGCGGATTGCACCCGCGCAGACACGCGACCACCTCGCCCTCCCTTGGGGAGAGCGCGCTTCTTCACAAGGCAAGAGGGTAAGTCAGGCGTCTAGGCCGCCTTTAAGCCTCGCAGCACCAGCGCGAGCGTCGCATCTACACGCGCCGGCAAATCGGCGTCCTTCCATTCGTCGGCATGGGCCGGATGGTGGAAGCGGCAGGTCGCATCGAAGATCGCGCGCGCGGTCGCCTTGACGTCGTCCACGGCGAACACGCCCTGGCTGACGCCATCGGTCAGGATCGCCGCGATCTGGTCGATCATGGTGTCCTTGTGGCACTTGACGGCCGCACAGGCCTCGCGCGCCAGCGTCAGATAGGTTTCGAACATCTCGGGGTCGTCGAGCACGCGCGAACGCTTGGCTGCGAACAACGTGCGCAGCCAGCGATCGAGCCGGTCAGGCGCCGGGCCCTGTTCCCTGGCGATCGCCAGAAGCGGCGCGTCGATGCGATCGAGCCAGCGTTTGGCAACGGCCTCCCGCAGCGAGGCCTTGCTCGGGAAATGGCGATAGACGCTGCCGTGGCTCACATCGAGCGCACGGGCAACGTCGACCACGGTGGCCTTGGCAAGTCCGTAGCGCCGCAAGACGTCCTCGGTGACTTCGAGGATTCGCTCCGGCGTCAGGATAACGGCTTCATTCATGCCAGCACCTTGTTCCCGTTCAGGGTTCATCCGGCGACGGCGCTGATTCCGAAGCGCCCCTCACCGGTCGTTCGGAAAGCTCTCGCCTTAATGAGGCAGTTTTGCAGCCTGCGCCGCGATCTGGCGCGCCACCAGCAAATTGAGCCAATGCCCAATGGTGCCGGTGAAATTGAGGATTTCGGTCGTCATTGTCTTAAGTCTCCATTCGTCCACGGCTCCCACCCCTTAATTACGTCCCTCGATCCGCTGGTTTTTCGGACCTCGGGCTCCCCTGGCAGGATGGCCGCGGGACGCCCAATCGGAGCGTCCGGGAATGGATATACACGTCTCGCTGACAGATTTCAATATCTGTCAGTCAATGATCCGTGATTGACAGTTAATATTTGCGGCCCCCGCGCCGCCCCCTGCCGGCCGGTCCGGTGGATAGGTCGGCGATCCCCCTCTTCCTGGGCCCAGACCGTTTGTTTCGCCCTGCCCGCTCTGTTAAATCACGGCGTAAAAAGCATTTTGGCCGGCGCCCCCCTTGAGGACCGCCCGCCCACCTTCCTGGAGCCGTCAGATGATCCCCCGCTATACCCGTCCCGAAATGGCCTCGATCTGGGAGCCGCAGACCCGGTTCAAGATCTGGTTCGAGATCGAGGCGCACGCGGCGGACGCGCTCGCCGAGCTCGGGACCATCCCCAAGGAGGCCGCCAAGACGGTCTGGGCCAAGGCCAAGGACGCCACCTTCGACGTCGCCCGCATCGACGAGATCGAGCGCGAGACCAAGCACGACGTCATCGCCTTCCTCACCCACCTCGCCGAGATCGTCGGCCCCGAGGCGCGCTTCGTGCACCAGGGTATGACCTCCTCCGACGTGCTCGACACCTGCCTCAACGTCCAGCTCACCCGCGCCGCCGACCTCTTGCTCGCCGACCTCGACAAGGTGCTGGCCGCGCTGAAGAAGCGCGCCTTCGAGCACAAGATGACGCCGACGATCGGCCGCAGCCACGGCATCCATGCCGAGCCCGTCACCTTCGGCCTCAAGCTCGCTTATGCCCATGCCGAGTTTTCGCGGGCCAAGGAGCGGCTGATCGCGGCGCGGAAAGAAGTCGCGACCTGCGCCATCTCCGGCGCCGTCGGCACCTTTGCTCAGATCGACCCGCGCGTCGAAGAGCACGTCGCCAAGGCCATGGGCCTCGTGCCGGAGCCGATCTCGACCCAGGTGATCCCGCGCGACCGCCACGCCATGTATTTCTCGACGCTGGGCGTGATCGCCTCCTCGGTCGAGCGCATCGCGGTGGAGATCCGCCACATGCAGCGCACCGAGGTGCTGGAGGCCGAAGAGTTCTTCTCCGAAGGGCAGAAGGGTTCCTCCGCGATGCCGCACAAGCGCAACCCGGTGCTGTCGGAGAACCTCACCGGCCTGTCCCGCATGGTGCGCGCCTATGTGACGCCGGCGCTGGAGAACGTCGTGCTCTGGCACGAGCGCGACATCTCGCACTCCTCCGCCGAGCGCATGATGGGCCCCGATGCCACCGTGACGCTCGACTTCGCGCTGGTGCGCCTCGCCGGCCTGATCGACAAGCTCTTGGTCTATCCCGCCAACATGCAGAAGAACCTCGACCGCCTCGGCGGCCTCGTGCATTCGCAGCGCGTGCTGCTGGCGCTGACGCAGAAGGGCGCGAGCCGCGAGGACGCCTACAAGCTGGTGCAGCGCAACGCCATGCCGGTCTGGCGCGGCGAAGGCGACTTCCTCCAGCTCCTGAAGAAGGACGCTGAAGTGAAGAAATATCTCAGCGACGCCGAGATCGAGGAGCAGTTCGACCTCGGCTATCACCTCAAGCACGTCGACACGATCTTCAAGCGCGTGTTCGGAGAGAGCTGAGGCGTTGCTTCCGTAGCCCGGGTGAGCGCAGCGATACCCGGGACTTCTCTCGCAAAGACCCGGATGTCGCTTCGCTCATCCGGGCTACAAAAGAACGGATCACCCCATGCCCATCGTCAACCGCATCGCCGCCCTCTCCGACGAAATGGCCGCCTGGCGCCACGACTTCCACGAGAACCCGGAGCTGCTCTACGAGGTCCACCGCACCGCCGGCATCGTCGCCGACAAGCTCAAGGAGTTCGGCTGCGACGAGGTGGTGACGGGCATCGGCCGCACCGGCGTGGTCGGCGTGATCCGCGGCCGCAAGTCGGCCTCCGGCAAGACCATTGGCCTGCGCGCCGACATGGACGCGCTGCCGATCATGGAAACCTCGGGCGTGCCCTACGCCTCGAAGGTGCCCGGCAAGATGCACGCCTGCGGCCATGACGGCCACACCGCGATGCTGCTCGGCGCGGCCAAATATCTCGCCGAGACGCGCAATTTCGACGGCACCGCGATCATGATCTTCCAGCCCGCCGAGGAAGGCGGCGGCGGCGGCAAGGCGATGGTCGACGACGGCCTGATGACGCGCTGGAACATCCAGGAGGTCTACGGCATGCACAACATGCCCGGCCTGCCGGAGGGCCATTTCGCAACCACGCCCGGCGCGATGCTGGCATCCTCCGACAACATCCAGATCACGGTCCACGGCAAGGGCGGCCATGCCGGCGCAGGTCCGCACAAATCGGTCGACAGCGTGCTGATCGGCTCGCAGATCGTGGGTGCGCTGCAATCGATCGTCGCGCGCAACGTCGATCCGCTGAAATCGGCCGTCATCTCGATCACCCAATTCCACTCCGGCACCGCCTTCAACATCATCCCTGAAGTCGCCGAGCTCGCCGGCACCGTGCGCACGCTCGATCCTGAAGTGCGCGATCTCGTGGAGCGCCGCATCGGCGAGGTCGCCGAGAGCGTCGCCCGCGCCTATGGCGGGTCGGCGGAGACAAAATACACGCGGATGTATCCGGTGACGATGAACCATGCGCGCGAGGCCGGCCTTGCCGCCGACGTCGCCCGCGACATCGTCGGCACCGAGCGCGTCAACGACAAGTTCATCCCGATGATGGGCGCCGAGGACTTCTCCTTCATGCTGGAGGCGCGTCCCGGCGCGATGGTGCTGGTCGGCATGGGCGACGGCAACGAGTGCCACCACCCGGCCTATGTCTTCAACGACAACATCCTCGGCCACGGCGCCTCGTTCTGGGTGCGCATGATCGAGACGCGGATGCCGGCGTAGAAGGTCCGTAGGGTGGATTAGCCCGCGGCTGCGCAAAGCGCAGTCCGCTGGCGTAATCCACCTCTTTAGTTGCTGCGGAGACGAACAGTGGTGGGTTACGCCTTCGGCTGACCCACCCTACGATACTTCGCAAGGTGAGTTCGCGTAGCTCACCTTGAGAAGGCAGAGGCAAAGAGGTCGCTGCGCTTAGCCAACCGATCTTACGAGCTGCACGTTGCTGCGGAAGGGCGGTCTCAGTTGCATACCTCGACTTGCCCCACACCTCCGCTATGGCTGTCGAGGCGACATCCCTTGCGGACGGGCCGGCAGCCGCCGCCTGCCGTACAGATGATCTGTCCTGCAACTTGCGGCTTAGACGGCGCAGCTTCGGTTGCCTTCCGGTCTGCGTCCCGCTTCCGCGAATCCTCGCGCGTTGCGACCGGCTTCTTCTCCTGGATCTTCTCGCATTCATTGTCATCGCTGACGCGATAGCCGGGGCGACAGACAATCTTCGTGCAGACATCGCCGTCGGCCCTGAAGCCATGGTCGCAGACCAGCGGGCAAATGCGTCCCGACTTGGCCTTCAAGGCATCGAGCACATCAGCATTCGCAAGCTTCACGTCGAATTTCGTGCCGGCGTACTTGTTGTACAGCGTCAGCGACCGCTGCGCGGTCTCGCTCCAATCGGTGTTCGGCTCGGCCTTCATGCAGCCGACGCGGCGCAGTTCGAGCTGGACCGATCTCGGCAGATCGACCGGCGGTGGGGAGTCGGGCGGCGGCGACAGCGCGGCAACCTTCTTGCTCTCCGCGTCGGCAGCTTGCTTGTCCGCGGCCTGCTTCGCCTTGGCCTCAGCCGCCGCTCTCTCAATTGCCTGTTTCTCCGCGAGCGCCTTCGCAGCCGCCGCCTCGGCCGCCTTGCGCTCGCGTTCGGCCGCTTCCGCCTTCGCCTGCTCGATCTGCCTTTGCTTCTCCGCAGCGATGCGCGCATCTTCGGCGGCTTTGGCGACCGCGGCGGCTTTTTCCAGCTCCGCCTTCTGGGCACGTTCGGCGGCGAGCTTCACCTTCTCCTGCTCGGCCAGCCGCGCCTTCTCCGTCGCCTGCGCACGCTCCTCCTCGGCGGCAATCTTCTTCAACTGCACGCGGGCGAGATTGGCATAGAAGCCGTCCGGATAGGTTTGCAGGAATGCTTCCCACGCCTCTCGCAGGCCGGCCTGAAGGGCAAGCTCGTAGTCCCTGCGCACGCTCTCCTGCGGATTGGCCTGCGGCCCGGCAACGGCCGCCGGCTTCGCCGGCACCAGCGGCACGTCGTCGCCGCCGAGGGAGCCATAGACATACGGCTCCTGCTTGTAGCCGGTGGCCTTGAGCACATCGTCGCGGACGAACCCGAACGCCTTGCGCAGGTCGAGCCCGGGTTTCGGCAGATGGTCGCTCAACGCTGTCGCAAAGGGGCTGTTGCGGGAATCGCCATCGGACGCGGTCGAGCCCGCCTTGGCCGCGAACGCGATCATGGTGTTCGGGCTGGTCGGCTCGACCTTGGCAAGGCCGCGACCGATCGCACGCGAGGCCACCGTGCGCTTCATCGTCTTCGAAAAGGGATTGTCGCGGCAGGCGTCGAGGATGACGAGCCGAAGCTGCTTGGCGGCCTCGATGCTCACCAGCACGCGATCGATCGGCAAGGCTTCGTCGTAAACGTCGGTGTCGGTCTCAAGGGCCGCATCGGTCGGAATCAGGTAGTTGGTGCCGTCCACTTCGAGGCCGTGGCCTGCGTAGTAGATCACGGCGACATCCGCATCGCGCGTCCGCGCGCCGAACTCGCGCAGCGCCTTGCGCATTTCGGGCGCGCTCAGGTCCTGCCTGACCTCGACCGTGTCGAAGCCGGCTTTCCGCAGCATGCCGCCGATCAAGCCGGCGTCGTTCACCGGATTGGCAAGCTTCGGCACACTCTTGTAGGCGGAATTGCCGATGACGAGCGCGACACGCTTGTCGGCAAGACAAGGGCTGCCGCCGAGGCAGATTCCAAGAACAAGAAACAGTGCTCTGAGCACAAAGGAGGAAGTCCGAACGGTATGCGTCATATCAGTTGCATATTTCGGTGGTCGGCGACGCACCGTACATGTTCTTCACCGTTCCGAGACGGCATCCCTTGCCAACCGGCCGGCAACCCGCGCTGTTGCAAATCATCTGTCCGGATGCTTGCGATTTCGGTGCGGCGGACTCCGCGTCTTTCCGCTCCTGGTCCCGCCGCCTCGGCTCTTCACGGGCCGCGGGCTTTCTCTCCGGAATCTTCTCGCACTCGTTGTCGTCGCCGACGCGATAGCCGGCGCGGCAGGTGATCTTCGCGCATTGATCGCCGTCGGCCTTGAAGCCGAAATTGCACACCAGCGGGCACACCCGTCCCGGCTTCGCCTTCAGCGCATCGAGCACATCGACGCTGGCGAGCTTCGCATCGAACTGGGTGCCGGCATATTTGTTGAAAAGCGTCAGCGAACGCTGCGCGGCCGAACTCCACTCGCCTTCCGCAGCCGACGTGAGGCAGCCGACACGGCGCAACTCGCTCTGCACGGATTTCGCGAGGTCAGCCGCGGATAATGGCGATGTCGGCCCGGGTGACAGCGCCGCGACTTTTTGCCCGGCCTCGGGCAACTGGCGATCCGCCGCCGGCTTTGCAGCCTGCTCGGCCCTCTCGGCCGCCTGCTTGGCGGCGAGCTCGGCCTTGGCCTTCTCCGCCGCCTGCTTCTCGGCCAGTGCCTTTGCAGCCGCCGCTTCTGCCACCTTGCGCTCGCGTTCGGCCGCTTCAGCCTTCGCCTGCTCGATCTGCTTCTGTTTCTCCGCCGCGATGCGCGCCTCTTCGGCCGCCTTGGCGGCCGCGGCGGCCTTCTCCTGCTCGGCCTTCTGGGCGCGCTCGGCAATCAGCCTCGCCTTTTCCTGCTCGGCCGCCTTGGCCTTTTGTTCGGCCGAAGCACGCGTCTCTTCGGCAGCGATCTTGTTCAGCTGCCCCTTGGCGAGGTTGGCATAGAAGCCATCGGGATATTGCGTCAGAAACGCCTCCCAGCCGTCGCGCGTCGCGAGCTGGAGCGCAAGTTCGTAGTCTCGCCTGAGTTCTGACTGCGGATTTGCCTGCGGACCCGTCGCGGCCGGCCTGGCAGGAACCAGCGGCACGTCATCGCCGCCCAGCGAGCCATAGACGAAGGGTTCCTGCTTGTTCGCGGTGCTCCTCAGCACATCGTCGCGGACGAACCCGAAGGCCTTGCGCAGGTCGAGCCCGGGTTTCGGCAGATGGTCGCTCAACGCCACTGCGAACGGGCTGTTGCGGGAATCGCCATCGGACGCGGTCGAGCCCGCCTTGGCCGCGAACGCGATCATGGTGTTCGGGCTGGTCGGCTCGACCTTCGCAAGGCCGCGACCGATCGCGCGCGAAGCCACGGTGCGCTTCATCGTCTTGGCAAAGGGATTGTCACGACACGCATCGAGGATAACGAGGCGCAGCTGCTTGGCGGGCTCGATGCTCACCAGCACGCGATCGATCGGCAACGCCTCGTCGTAGACGTCGGCGTCGGTCTCCAGAGCGGCGTCTGTCGGGATGAGATAGTTGGTGCCATCAACTTCCATGCCGTGGCCAGCGTAGTAGATGACCGCGACATCGGCATCCCGCGTCCTGGTGCCGAATTCGCGCAGTGCCTTGCGCATTTCGGGGGCGCTCAGGTCCTGTCGGACATCGACCGTGTCAAAACCGGCCTTCTTCAACATGCCGCCGATCAAGCCGGCATCGTTCGCCGGATTGCCAAGCTTCGGCACGCTCTTGTAGGCGGAATTGCCGATCACGAGCGCGACACGCTTCTCGGCCTGCGCCGGCGCGCAAGTCACGAGAGCTGCAAACATCAATGCGTAGAAATATCGAGCTATGGTCACGCCATTCATCCGCGGCTTTGATCGACGACACGATTCAGTTGCAGACCTCGTAATTGCCGCTTCCTATGGCGGCGTTATACCTTCCGGGCGTAGCCCCGGACACGAGCCTGCAGCCTTTCTGCACCGGGCGGCATCCCGCCGAGTTACAAAAGATCTGCCCGCTCGCTTCCGGCTTGGACGGCGCAGCTTCGGTCGCTTTCCGGTCTGCGTCCCGCTTTCTCGAATCCTCGCGCGTGGCGACCGGCTTCTTCTCCTGGATCTTCTCGCACTCGTTGTCGTCACCGACGCGGTAGCCGGCACGGCAGGTGATCTTCACGCATTGATCGCCGTCGGCCTTGAAGCCGAAATTGCAGACCAGCGGGCAGACCCGTCCCGGCTTCGCCTTGACCGCATCGAGCGCGTCGACGCTGGCAAGCTTCACGTCGAACTGGGTGCCGGCATATTTGTTGAACAGTGTCAGCGAGCGCTGCGCGGCCGACGTCCACTCGCCTTCCGCAGCCGACGTGAGGCAGCCGACGCGGCGCAATTCGCTCTGCACGGATTTCGTGAGATCAGCCGCGGATAATGGTGATGTCGGCCCGGGCGAGAGCGCCGCGACCTTTTGCTCGACTTCGGGCAACTGCCGGTCGGCCGCCGGCTTTGCAGCCTGCTCGGCCCTTTCCGCCGCCTGCTTTGCGGCGAGCTCGGCCTTGGCCTTCTCCGCCGCCTGCTTCTCGGCCAGCGCCTTTGCAGCCGCCGCTTCTGCCGCCTTGCGCTCGCGTTCGGCGGCCTCAGCCTTCGCCTGCTCGATCTCCTTCTTCTTTTCAGCCGCGATCCGCGCCTCTTCGGCCGCCTTGGCGGCCGCGGCCGCCTTCTCCTGCTCGGCCTTCTGGGCGCGCTCGGCAATGAGCCTTGCCTTTTCCTGTTCGGCCGCCTTGGCCTTTTGTTCGGCCGAAGCGCGCGTCTCTTCGGCGCCGATCTTGTTCAGCTGGCCTTTGGCGAGGTTGGCATAGAAGCCGTCGGGATATTGCGCCAGAAACGCTTCCCAGCCGTCGCGCGTCGCAAGCTGGAGCGCGAGCTCGTAATCCCTGCGAATGGCCTCCTGCGGATTTGCCTGGGGACCGGCCGGGGTTTGCTTCACGACCAGGGGCACGTCGTCGCCACCGAGCGAGCCGTAGACATAGGGCTCCTGCTTGTAGCCTGTCGCCTTGAGCACGTCGTCGCGCACGAACCCGAAGGCCTTGCGCAGATCGAGTCCCGGCTTCGGCAGGTGCTCGACCAGCGCGGCGGCGAACGGGCTGTTTCTGGCATCGCCGTCCGATGCGGTCGATCCCGCCTTGGCTGCGAACGCAATCATGGTGTTGGGGCTGGTCGGCTCGACCTTGGCGAGGCCGCGTCCGATCGCGCGCGAGGCCAGCGTGCGCTTCATCGTCTTCGCGAACGGGTTGTCGCGGCAGGCATCCAGAATGATCAGGCGCAACTGCTTGGCCGGCTCGACCGCGAACAGCGCACGCTCGACCGGAATGGTCTCGTCGAGCACGTCGCCGTCCGTCTCCAGCGTGGCGTCGGTCGGAATGAGATAATTGTTGCCGTCCAGCTCGATGCCGTGGCCGGCGTAATAGATCACCGCCATCTCCGCATCGCGCGACCTGCCGGCAAACTCACGCAGCATGCGCCGCATCTCGCTGGCGCTGAGATCCAGCCTGACGTCGACGGAATCGAAGCCGGCCTTCTTGAACATGCCGCCGACCAGCGTGGCATCGTTCACGGGATTGCCGAGCTTGGGCGCGCTCTTGTAGGCGGAATTGCCGATGATGAGCGCCACCCGCCGGTCGGCATGCGCCGATCCGCAGGCAAGGCTCATCGCAAAAATCACCAAAGCAAATAGCCGAACCGGAATCACTTGCGTCCCCCCGGATGCAATTCCATGAGACTATTCGGAGCATGGCCGAATGCCAAATCCTCCCTATGTGATCATCCTCACACAAAGCGTCGCGGACAGCTCGTTGATCGTGCGGCGAAGCGCCGCTGTAAGGTCCGGCCAAGCCGAGGTCTGATGGCCCCTTACCTCCTGCGGTTGCACCAGGGCCCGGATCGCGAAAGGCGCGTGCTGCGCAGACCCCGTCAGCGGGCAACAGAGCGCAGGCCCGCTGGCTCGTCCGCCTTCAACATGCGGGATGTGGCCTCGTCCGAGGCCAGAGGCAGGGTGAACTGAAAGACGGCGCCCCGAGGCTCGTTTGCGCCAGCCCACATCTGTCCGCCATGCGCCTCGATGATCGAGCGGCAGATGGCGAGGCCCATCCCCATGCCTGTCGGCTTGGTGGTGTAGAAGGCCTCGAACAGGCACTCGACATTCTTCGGATCCAGTCCTGGACCGGAATCGCGCAAGGTGACGTGCACGCCGTTCGATACATCCCGATCGGTGCTGATCAGCAACTCGCGTTTCCCTTCGCCAATCGCGGCCATCGCCTCGATCGCGTTGACAATCAGGTTGAGCACCACTTGCTGAAGTTGGACACGATCTGCCTGAATGGTCGGCAGGCCTTCGGCAAGTTGCGTTCGTACTGCGACGCCGTTCTTGAATGCTTCGCTGCGGGTCAGCGCGATGACCTCGAGCACCGCCTGGTTGATGTCCATGTCCTCCTTTTGCGGCGCCGCCTTCCTTATCAGCGCCCGGATCCGGCCGATGATGTCGCCGGCGCGCATGCCATCGCCGGTGATCCAGTCGAACGTCTGTCGAACCCGCTCCAGATTTGGCGGTTGAGCCTCCAGCCAATTCAACCCGGCCTCGGCGTTCGCCACGATCGCGGCGATCGGCTGGTTGACCTCATGGGCAATCGAAGCCGTGAGCTGCCCCATCGTGGTGACGCGATTTGCGTGCGCGAGCTCCATCAGGGCTTCGCGGTAGAGCCGCTCGTGCTCGCGAGCTTCGGCCTCTGCCCGCTTGAGAGGCGTCAGATCGAGGACAAAGCCGACCCCTTGATCCGCACCTGGTGCAAACATCGTCCCGCCAATCAGCACGGAAACACGGCTTCCATCCTTCCGGACATACTCCTTCTCGAACGGCTGGGCCGTCCCGACCCGCTTCAATTCCGCCACGGTTTTTACGTCGCGGTCGCGCCATTCCGGCGGCGTCAGGTCGTATCGATGCAGGCGACCCGAGGCGAGATCGTCCCGGTCGTATCCGACGATGCGCAGGAACGCGTCATTGGCCTCGAGAATGCGCCCCTCGACCTCCCAGATGATGATCCCGATGATGTTGGAGTCGAACAGGCGCCGGATCTTGATATCCCGCGCTGCAAGATCGCTCTGCAGTTGAATGTTCTCCTCGGTCGCCTGTCTCCGCCGTTTC
Source organism: Bradyrhizobium huanghuaihaiense (assembly GCF_007830635.1). Classification (GTDB taxonomy): domain Bacteria; phylum Pseudomonadota; class Alphaproteobacteria; order Rhizobiales; family Xanthobacteraceae; genus Bradyrhizobium; species Bradyrhizobium huanghuaihaiense. Next base: position 536,158 of record NZ_VLLA01000003.1, read on the forward strand.
GCTTCGAGCCGCGCGAACGCCAACGCCGCTCCCGCCAGCGCGACGACGAGGACGACGGCGCCGGCCATCAGCCAGGTCCAGCGCTGCTCGAATGCTTCGGCATGCGTCTCCCGGTCGGCGAGCCGAAAGCGCTCGTGATCCACCATCTGGTCGATTTGCGAGCGGATCTCGTCCATGCTGCGGATCATCGCCAGCGCCGCCTGCCCGGACGTGCCGGCGGTCTTCACCATCTCGTCGATCTCGCGCAGCTTGGCCGAAACGGTCAGCGCCAGGTGTTGCGCGCGCAGACTCTGCAACGGATCGTCCGCGACCAGCACCAGCAGCGCCTGCGCCTCGCGCCGCACACCTTCGTCGGAGACGCCGTAGGCTTTGAGATAGGTGGGGTCGAGGGTCATTAGATACCCGCGCCGTTCGGTCTCCAGCTCGGCGGTGATCGAACGCAACCGATCGAGTGTTTCGAGCACCTGGCGGCTATGCCCAAGCAGGTCATGAGCCGCCTGCCGCTCCTGCTGATATTGCAGGCCGAGAAAGCCGGTCGCAGCGAACAGCGTCAGAAGCGCCACGACCGCCACGATCAGCGGACGAGCCAGCCATCGCAAAGACGGGACCAGAGCAGGAACTGACATCGGCCTTGGGTCTTTGATGCTCGTGTGACAGCGCGTCTTCTGGTGTCGACGCCTGAGCGTGATAGAATAATAGCATGGTTAGGTGGGGTGGAACCCGACATTCTCGCCCTCCAAGGTTACACCGGTCTGGCCAGTCGTCGCGCGAAGGCCGCAACATCACCGGTATGGCTCGTGTTGCGAATGATTGCCCGTCGCAGGGAGAGGCAACATGACGTACGCACAGAGCGGTCGGAGTCCGACCAGCCGTCGCAGCTTCGTCAGGGGATTGGGGGCGGCGGGCGCAATCTTGCCGGCGCTGGGCGCGTTGCCACGCTGGGGCTTCGCCGAGGATCGCGCAGCGACCTACGCCAACGCGAACATCGATTGGAAGCAGTTTGCGGGGCAGACCATCTCTCTTTCGGGCGCCATCCATCCCTGGTCGAATGCGATCACGCCGCTGCTGCCGGAATTCACCCGGCTCACCGGCATCAACGTCACGATCGATTTCCAACTCGAAACCACATTCCTCGGCGCCTTGCCGATCAAACTCGCCCGCGGCAGCGCGACGCCCGACGTATTCATGTTCACGACCTATGGCCAGGGCATCTCGGGAGGATGGCTCGAGCCATTGAACGGCTATTATTCCAATAGATCGCTGACCGATCTCAGCTGGTATGACGAGAGCGACCTGCTCAAGACGGCTCGGGCCTTCCCGCTGTGGTCCGACGGCGAACGGTACGCCATACCGATCACCTCCGAAGCGATGACCATGTTCATCAACGGCGACGCGCTGGCAACCAAGAACCTGCCGGTTCCGCAGACGTTCGAAGAGCTGCTTGTGACCGCCAAGGCGCTCAAGTCCAGCGAGATGTCGGGGATCGCCATGCGGGCCCAGGCCAGCGGCAATTCCTCTCCGCCGGCCATGGGCTTCTTGTTCTCTTACGGCGGCGCCATGATCAAGGACAACAAGGCCGTGTTCGCAAGCCCCGAAGCGATCGCGGCCGTCGAGATGTACGGACGCCTGCTCAGCCAGGCCGGGCCTGGCGGCGTCGGCAGCTATGAATGGTACCACGTGCTGGACGACTTCCTGCAAGGACGGACTGCCGTCGCGATCGACAGCAGCAATTTCGCGACCGACATCTCCAATCCGGCCAGGAGTCGCGTCGCGAAGCAGGCCCAGTTTGCGGTCTTTCCGCATGTCCCTGGTCGCGCCCCCGTGCCCTTCATGTCGCACTGGCAGGCCTGCATCAATTCAAAATCACGAAACAAGCGGGCAGCTTTCCTGTTCCTGCTCTGGGCGACAAGCAAGCCGACATCGCTGCAGACTGCGGCAGCAGGGCTGGCGACGACACGCGTGTCGGCGTGGTCCAGCGAGGGCTTCAAGAAGGCATTCGGCCCGCAAGCCGCCGAGGCGGCGCTGACCAATTTGCAAAATGCCGATGTCGACCGCGCCAAGGCGATACTCTTCCATCCGCAATCGCGACCGATCCTCGATGCGTTCATGATCGGCGTCAATGAAGTGGTCAACGGCGAGAAATCGGCAAAGGACGCCATGACCGGTGCAGCCGCGCAGGCCAATGCGGCGATCCGCGGCTAGCGGCTGATCGAAACGACGATGCTGGCTGGGAAGGTCGGACTCGTAGGGTGGGTTAGCCGAAGGCGTAACCCACCACTGTCTATCTCCGCGGAAGCAAAGGAGGTGGGTTACGCCCAGCGGACTGCGCTTCGCGCAGCCGCAGAGCTAACCCACCCTACGCGTTGCTCACCCCTGATATTGCAGCACGTGCATGCCGGCGTTCCAGTCGGAGACGAACATCAGCCCGTCGGGCCGGACGTAGGCGTCGCAAGTCTTGGCTGCGAGGGCGATATTCGGCCGTGGGTCGATGAGCTTCTTCGGCGTCGGCGGCACCCAGTACGCGATCTCCTTGGGCGCGAAGGCATCCTTGACGTCGAACACTCTCACACCGGCATTGTTGTAGGTCGCGAAGATCGTCTCCTCGCTCTGGAACGAGCCCGGGCGGTTCTCGTGGAGATTATGCGGGCCGAAGGTGCCGCTGGTGCAGAAGTCGCGCTCGCGCGGGGTCGGCAAGGTTGCGATCGGCACCGGGTTCTCGGGCGCGCGCACGTCGAGCACGAAGGTGTGGAACAGGCCCTTGGCGCATTTCTCCGCGTTGGCTTCGTCCGCGACGATCGCAAGCTGTCGCTTGGGCAACGGCAACGGCGTATGCGTGCCGCCGGCGAAGGGCGGCGACCAGTTGATATGGGACAGCAGCTTTGGATTGGCGGGATCGCTGATGTCGTGGACGGTGAAGCCGCCATCGCGCCAGGCCGCATAGCCGCGATCGCCTGCCGTGATCATATGATGAAGCGCGAAGCGCTTGCCCTTGGGCGTCGGCGGCTCGCCGGCCGCGCGGTTCATACCGGGCAGCCACCATTTCGCGACGACCTCCGGCTTCGTGATGGTCTTGAGATCGACCACGCACAGGATGTGGTCGGTGAAACCGTCGAAATGCGCCGACACATAGGCATAGCGGCCGCCGGGCCACCACAGCCGGTTGATGCCGAAGCCGGGCATTTCGAGGAACGCGATCTCGCGCATCTCGCCTGGTGTCGAGATGTCATGGATCGACAGGCCGGAGCGGAATTTCTTGGCCTTGGTGATGCTGTCGACCAGCGTGTTCTCGAAATAGCCGCGCATGTTGTCGTAGGACTGCATCGCGACGATGTTGGCGCCGTTGGCAACCAGCAGCAGGTCCTCCGCCGCCTGCAAATGATGGGTGCGAGTGTATTGCCCCGCGGTGAAGAAATTGACCGGCTTCAGCGCACGCGGATCGGAGGCGTCCAGGATCGTCACGCCGTCGCTGAACATGTGCCCGACATAGACGTGCTGCCGGTTGAACATCACCTGCACGCTGTCGGGCCGGCCGCCGATGTCGCTGTAGGAGACGTGCTGGATGCCCTTGCCGATGCCCTCCGGCGGAATGTCAGGCTCTGAAGCCGACGCGGATTTCGGCCACCCCGACAGCGCGGCGGCTCCGAACACACCCGACAATTGCTGAAGGTGGCGGCGGCGAGAGACTTGAGGCATCGGTTTCCCCCCATTTTTTTGAAGGGATGATGCTCGCATGACGCGAGGCATGCAAGCCTCGCGTCGCCCGACCTCGCCTAGACCTGCACCACCTCGTGCCGCATCACGAACGGCGCCAGCAGCGTATGCACCTCGCCGGCGACGATCTCGCGCTGGTCCGCCGGCACGCCTGCAAGCGTCACGGTGGCGATCGAGCCGTGGCTGCCATGCGCACCGACCTTCACCTTGCAGTCGATGCCACGCTCGGCGAGCGGCGCCAGCACCTTGGTGAACACGCGCTGCGCCGCGTCCCAGCGCAGCTGCGGCTTGAACACCTTGCCGACGCCGGTCACCGGCATCGGATCGATCGGGATGACCTGCACCGGAACGGCGGCGCGCTCCGGCGTGCGCTCGCGCACCCACGTCTCCAATTCGCCCGGCTCGACGCTGGCGCCTGGTTTCAGCTGCACGTAGCCCACGGGGAGTTCACCCGCGTAAGCGTCGGGCTGGCCGACCACCGCGGCGAAGCCCACGGCGGGATGGCGGAACATGATCTCCTCGATCGGCGCCGGATCGATGTTGTGGCCGCCGCGGATCACGAGGTCCTTGGCGCGCCCGGTGATCCAGAGATAGCCGTCGGCATCGAGGCGCCCGAGATCGCCGGAATTGACCCAGACCTCATCGACGAAGGCGCCCTTGTTGTGCCCGTCGTTGAGGTAGCCGCCGAAGACGCCGGGTCCCGCCATGATGACGACGCCGATCTCGTCCGGTGCGCAATCGCGGATCAGGCGGCCGTCGGCATCGAGCTGCACGATCCGCACGCGCGCATAAGGCATGGGAAGGCCGACCGAACCGAGCCGGATCGGCCGCCCCGGATAGGCCAGCGTGTGCACGCTCGAGGTCTCGGTCATGCCGTAGACCTCGACCACCGGCAGCTTCAGCTTGTCCTGGATCGCCGAGCCCACGGCGACCGGGATCGCCGAGCCGCCGCCGGCGGCATATTTCAGGCTGGAGATGTCCGCATTGCCCGGCGGCACGGCAAGCGTCGCAGCCAGCACCGTCGGCACGCTCGACAGCGCCTCGGGCTTATAGCGCTCGACCAATCCCCAGATGTTCTTCACCGAATTCGGATTGCGCCAGCCGCTCGGCGACAGCACGACCAGTGAGCCGCCGCTCGACAGCATCAACAGCACCTGCGTCAGCGATCCCCCGACATGAAACAACGGCATGCCGAACAGCAAATTAGAGCCGGGCTTCGACTTGAGCAGCAGGCTGAGCGCCCAGGCCTGGTAGACCTGGTTGGCGTGGGTATGCCGCACCAGTTTTGGCGTGCCGGTGGTGCCGCCGGTGTGGAAATAGGGGGCTATATCGGCCCCCGAAATCTTGCGCCCGCTGATAAGCCGGTCCGCCGGCTGCTGCTTGATCAGGTCGTTGAACGCAAAGATGCCCTTGTCCGGATCGCCGCCACCAAACACCTGCACGATCGCCTTGAGGTGCTTCAGCTGCGGGCGGATCTGCTCGACCTTCTGCCAGATGTCGGTGCCGGGCATCGGCCCGAGCGCCACCAGGATCTTCGTATCCACCGCCTCCAGGATCTCCGCGATCTGGTGCGGCTCCAGCAGCGGATTGACGGGATTGGCGATGCCGGCAGCTTCCGCACCGAACAGCGTCACGAAGGCATCAGGCACCAGCGGCAGCATGAAGCTGATGACATCGCCCTTTTCCGCGCCGAGCGCGTGAAACATGTTGGCGGCTTGCGTCACACGCGCAATGAAGTCGCGGTAGGTGACCACGACCGGCGTGTCGGACGGATCGGCATTCTGCAGGAACTGGATCGCCGCACCATCAGGGTTGCGCGCCGCACCGAGCTTGATGGCGTCGTACGTGCTCTCGGCCGCGACGCGGTCCGCGTAAGGGACCTGCTCGAAGGCCCGGACCTCATCGTCGGTCAAAAAGTCCGGATAGTCGTTGCCGATCAGCCGATCGAGCGCATGGATGCCCGCCATGGAATTTCGTCCTCCCTCAGATTTCTCGCCCCTTTGTCTTTTGACATTTTGGTTTGGCGAGACCCGGCCGATGGCCAGCCGAGCGGGACCACAATGAGGGATGATTTGGCGCTCGTCCATGGCCTGGGCGGCTGCGGCGACACCGCCGGATCGAACGGAATTTGAACCTCCGCACCCGATCGGGGGACCAAGAACTGGCATCAGATTCGCCTGCCAGCGTCCTGCCGCAAGACTTAAGGTGATCATGATCACGCCCCTGTGGAATCGCATTGCACCGCTGATCGTCGCGTTTGCGATGGCGTCGGCGATCCCCCTGCCCCGCACAGCGCTCGCCGCGGATAGCCAGCTCGAGAAGATGCGCGCCAAGATCGCGGCCTTCATCGGCGACAAGATGGAGAAGCTGGGCGGCTCGCGCATCGTTTACAAAGTGGACGCCGATGGCTTGCACGAGAGTGCCGTCACGGACCTCCGCGACGACGTCTACAAGACCCTGCGCGAGGGCAAGATCGCCTTCTCGGGTCTTGCGATCCGCGACGGTGGCGTCGAGGTGAAGGTCGCAGACGCCAAGGGCCGCGAGGAGCTGAAGCGCAAGCTCGCGGCGGCCGCGGAGGGGTTGCCCGCGCATGCCCTCTCCGTGACCGACGGCGGCGACGGGCAGGTCAAGCTCAAGCCGACTGACGCCGCATCCGCCGCAGGGCTGCGCGACCTCGTCGAAGATTCCATCGCGATGATCGAGCAGCGCCTCAAGGATGCCGGCATCAAGCTCGCCAGCGCCCAGCCTGATGGCACCGACCGCATCCGCATCTTCGTCCCAGGGATGATGGAGCCCGAGCGCGTCACCGCGATCTTCGCCACGAAGGTCAAGGTCAGCTTCCGCATGGTCGACATCTCAATGCCGGCGGAACAGGCGCAGTCCGGCACACCGCCCGCGGGCACGGAAGTCCTGCTCGGCTTCAAGGACAGGCGCCCTTATCTTGTTGCCAAGGACAGTGCGCTCGACGGCGACGACATCAGCTATGCGGGCCCGGGGTTCGCGAGCAGCACGAACGAACCGATCGCCTCGTTCCGCTTCAACGGACGCGGCGCGCGGCGTTTCGCCCACATCACCGAAGAGAACATTGGAAAGCCCTTCGCCATCGTGCTCGACGACAAGGTGATCTCCGCCCCGGTGATCCGCGAGCCCATCACCGGGGGCTCCGGCCAGATTTCAGGCAATTTCACCCTGGAGGAAGCAAGCAGCGTCGCCATGTTGCTGCGCGCCGGGTCGCGGCCCGGTCGCCTTGCCCTGGTCGAACAGCAGGTGATCCAGCCCGCCGCCAAGCCCTGAGGCGGTGACCGCCCCGTTCCCCTTATCAGGGCCGTCCGAATCCGTCCACGACGCCAAAGCCGCACCCCGCGCCCCCGAATCACGGGCGCTTCACGGGTCATACGCACAACCAACGGGCAATTGCCGAAACGCCCGATCAGGCTAAAATTTGCCTCTTGCGGCATGACGGCTGAACGCTTCATTTCAAGCGGTCGTCATTCGATTTCGGCTATACGAATACCGAGCAGGACTGAAGGCCTTACACGGGGTTAGTACCATGCCGTCCGGCAGCGCAGACATATCCTCGATCCTCGACCGCATTCTCGATGCGGCCACGGACAACCTCAGGATCGCCAAGATCCTGGTCCAGATGGGCCTCGATCCCGACAACGTCACCTACGACGCGATCTTCAACCGGCTGCTGGAGATCTTTGTCCACAACATCACGTTCGCCAATTTGTTCGCCGCGGTCGGCGCCGGCTTCTTCGTCGCCACGCTCCTGATGCGGACGATGGTGCCCCTGCGGGTGGCCAACATGATCGGCTGCGCGTTCTTCGCCGCTTTCGGCGCACTCACTGCCAACGTCTCGACGTTCCTGCTCTATCTTCTCTTGCTTCCGATCAACGCTCTTCGCCTGCGGCAGATGCTCAAGCTGGTCAAGAAGGCGCGCCATGCGGCCGAGGGCGACATGTCGATCGAATGGCTCAAGCCGTTCATGACCGAGCGCAAATATCGCCGCGGCGACACGCTGTTCAAGCTGGGCGATCCGGCCAAGGAGATGCTGCTCACGGTCACCGGCAAATTCCTGGTCAAGGAGATCAACGTCGAGATTCTGCCGGGAGCGCTGATGGGCGAGCTCGGCTTCCTCACGCCGGACAACCGCCGCACCGGAACGATCGAATGCATCGAGGACGGACAGGTGCTGACGATCACCTATGATCGGCTGCTCGAGATCTACTTCCAGGACCCGCAGTTCGGCTACTACTTCCTGGTGCTGACCAGCCAGCGCCTCCTGCAGAACATCGATCGCCTGCAGAAGCAGCTCAACGCGGCGCGGGCGACGACCACCAACAGGATCGCCTGATTTCCGTTCAGCTCAACAGCAGCGCCATGCCGGGATCGCCCTTCTCCATCGCGCGTCGATAGGCCGCCCGTGCACTGACGCGGCCGAGATATTTGACCACGTTCGGGCAGCGCGACAGATCATAGAGCTGGAAGTAGCGCATCGTGGTGAGCGAGAAGCCCGTCATGATGTCGGCAGTGGTGAAGGTCTTGCCCGCCAGATATTCGGCATCGCGAACGCGCGCATCGACCAGATCGAAGGCGCGGTCGACGCGCCCCCTGGTCGCGACCAGCATCGGGTTGTCCTCGGCGAGCTTGAGCCGGTTCAGGATCATAAGCCGACCCATGCCGGCCTGCAGCGTGCCGTTGGCGAGTGAAACCAGTACAGAAACTGCGCGAAGTCAGGATCGTCCGGGCGGAGTGCGAGGCGGCCATTGCCGTATTTCGCCATGAGGTAATCGACGATGGCGCCGGATTCGGCGAGCACGAGATCGCCGTCGGTGATGACGGGCGCGGCCCCGATCGGGTGCAGCGCCTTGTAGTCGGGCGGCGCCAGCATGGTGACGGGATCGCGGGTGTAGCGCTTCAGCGCGTAGGGGATTTCGAGCTCTTCGCACAGCCAGACGATGCGCTCGGACTGCGACTTGCCGAGATGATGGACCGTGAGCATGGCGCCTCCTGTGACCCGCGAGTTGAACTGGTTGCATATTAACCGGTGGAAAGAGCGCGCACGAAACTCCGCTCTCGTGCCCCGGACGCTGCGCAGCACGAAGTGATGCGCTGCAGAGCCGGGGCCCATGTTACAGCGGGCACCGTGGCCTGCATGGGTCCCGGCTCTGCGCAGCAACGCTAAGGAGCGTTGCAGCGCGTCCGGGACACGGGACCGAGCCTACCCCGCCTCGTCCGTCACCATCCGCGCCACCACGCGGTCGCGACGGATGAAGTGGTGCCAGATGGCGGCGACGACGTGAACCGCGATCAGGGCCAGCAGCACATAGGCAAAGAGGATGTGGCGATCCTCATAGGCGCGCGCGGCCTCGCGGTCGGGAGAGGTGAATTGCGGCACGCGAAACAGGCCGAAGAAATCCGAATAATCCGGCGTGTGCGCGCCGGAATGCGCCCAGCCAAGCAGGATCACGACGATGACGGCAAGATACAGCGCGCCATGACTGATGCGGGCGAGGAGCTTCTGCCAGGGCTGGCTGTCGGCCGGCAAAGCCGGCGTCGGATTGGCGACGCGCCAGACCAGGCGCAGCACGGTGAGCAGCAGGATCGCATAGCCGATATCGGCGTGGATCGAGCGGTAGAAGAAGCGGTCAGGGCGCGCCGGGATGTGGTTCATCCACCAGCCGAAGCCGATCATGCCGATGATCGTCAGCGCCAGGATCCAGTGCAGCCAACGGGAAATGCTGCCCCAGCCGGCATTCGTGTTTCTGATCATGTCGGCTCCCCGGAATTTTGCGGACATGCCCCTGCCCGCAGCGCAGCAATGCTGCTGATAGCGGGAACTGGCGGCCATCGTGAAATTGAATCGTTCCAAATTGACCCAAATGTATGGTCCGGCCGTGCGTAGCAAGAGGTTCGTCGATCAGGTGGTGAGTGGTCTTGCATCAATGTATCCGGCCTTTGATTGGAGCATTCTCTCCGGGCCATCATGGATATCAGCGCGCGTGCGTTCTCATTAGCGGACAGGCCTCGATTGGGCCATTTGGGTCACCAGTGTTCGCATGCGCCGGGAAGACCGAACCTCCATCTCGTCTCATCCTCTCGCAGACCTTGGCTGGAACCTGTTGATGGGGTTACGTCATCGCTTGCTCCTCCTACCTCGCAGTTCCTGTGTTCGAGCCGG
>NZ_VLLA01000004.1 GCF_007830635.1 Bradyrhizobium huanghuaihaiense
GACCAGTGGATCAGGCGACGGTTGCGCGCCGTTGCCTGGAAGCAATGGAAGTATGGACCCGCTCGCTTTGCCGAGTTGCGACGCCGCGGCGTCGGCCGGGATCTGGCGGCGCAAACCGCCGGCAGCCCACGTGGCCCTTGGCGGCTCGCGAACAGCCCCGCGCTCACCATTGCTCTGCCAAACGGCTTCTTTGCCTCACTCGGCTTGGCTTCCGTCGCGGCACGGCGACCCGCATAATCCGCTGAACCGCCGGATACGGACCCGTATGTCCGGTGGTGTGGGAGGGGCGGAGCCGCGAGGCTTCCCCCTATCCCGATTGTGCTGACGCTTCGCGTGTCGCGCTGGAAATCCTATTTCTTCTTCGCGCCGACACGATCGAGACTCTTGATCTCCAGCGCCGGCCGTCCCGACTTCTCCGCGATCTCGCGGTCCTGCTCCATGATGAAGCTGCGGGCGGGTTCGTCGCCGTCGAGGCCGCCGAGCAGCTCGGCGGGCACGCGGCGGTTGGATCGCTGGGAGCCGTCTTCATAGACGACGTTGAAGAAGGCGAATTCGCCTTTGGGGTTGGTTCCGGGTTTCTTGGCCATGGCGGCTTGTCGTCGATCAGGACGCCGCAGTCAAATGGCTTTCGCGATTGTCAGCATGCAGCCGTGGTCTTGCGGAGGGCTCCGCGCCGTCGATCGGCGACATCTGCTTGCAGGAGGGAAGCGCCATGCGCTTTTCGAAGGTCCGGTGCGAACCCTCAATAAACGGCGGGCCGCAAAGCCCGCCGTCTATTTTTGGTCTTCAGCGTCGCCCGGGGCTGGCAGGGCAACAACCTAAAATAGAAGACTATAGATTGCGTCATGCCGTGGCAAGCCAAATCGTCGGAGCGTTGGTGTCGCAGCGAGCGCAGCAGATATGCGGTGATCGTAAAGTTAAGTTCCGATGCACGTCGAAGCAATTGTTTGGATCATCAAAGCGCTTTGTTCATATTGACCGTTCTCGCAATGCAGCGGGCGTTGTACGCCTTGTAGAGAATTGCGCCCCGCTGCACGTCTTCCCGTCTACGTGCAGACATGCGGTTCCCTTGGGCGGAGCCGAGTTCCATCACTGCGTGGGTATTCTCAAGGTGTGCGCGGGCGCTGCGCCACTTCCTGAACGGCGAGCCGCGATCTTTCCCCGCCGCTGTGCCCATCATCATCCTCTTTGCGTCCCTGCGCCATGATCGCGCTGCCCATTGCGGCGGAACCGAAGGTGATGAGGAAGGAGGCGAGCAGCAGAACAAGCGCGATGCCGGGCATGCGGTCGGCGAAGATCAGCTCGCGCAAATGCCCGGGGTTGAGCCAGAGCAGCCCGCCGACGAGCAGCACTGCTGCGCAGGCACCGATCGCGAGGTTGATGGCGAGCAGGCGGAACAGCGGGATGCGGAGGAGGCGGGTTGGTCGAGGTTGATTGTCAGGCATGCATCGCCTCTTACTCCAGCGCCCGCATCGTAGAGGTTGTTCTCTCATCCGTCATTCCGGAGCGCGACGGAGTTGCGAGCCACGCCGCGTCGTGGCGCTCGCACCACGATGTCGTCCCTCTCAAGCCGCCGGCGCAACCCGGCTGCCGGCCTCGCGCGCCTGCGCCGCCTGCTGGCGCTCCATCATGGTCTGCCACAGCGTCGCGATGCTCGTTTGCGTCTGCGGTGCAATCAGGCAATGGCCCTCATTGTCGAAGCCGCAGAATCGCACCGACGGGTCCTTCCTCACCTCGGTCAGCGCCTGGTTGAGCATCTCGAGGCACGTCACGACCTCGCCGATGTCCTCTAGGCGCGCGTGATGCAGAATGTCCATCAGTCGGAACGTCATCACCGCGGGCTGGCCGAAGCTGATGCCGGGACGGCCGAGCTCGAACAGCACGTTCACGGCGGGAAACACGCCGCGGATGTGCTCGAGCACGCCGGCCATGTCCTCCACGCTGCAGGCGACAAGCTGGGTGGCCTGCGGCGGCGCGGTTGCTTGCGTCTGCGACGCAAGCCCGAGCGAATTGATCACCTCCTGCTCGATCCATTGCCGCACCGGCGCGGGCGCATTGCGGATCTGCTCGGCGGTCAAGGTAATTCCGGTCATAGGTATTCTCCTGGACGGCTCTCCCCGCCAGTCTAAAAAGCAGGGCATGAGATACGTTGATGCGGATCAAGCGTGCCGCTTTGACGCTGGCGGCTTTCCCGGGCATGATCGCGCGCTGCTTCGCGACTAGATTTCTTGGGGGATCGCTCGACATGTTGAGATACGCTCTGGCCGCTGCCTGCTTCCTTGGTCTGGCCGGCGGCTCGGCGCAGGCCGCGCGCTGCGGCGGCGACTTCAACAGCTTCATCGCCACCATGGCCTCGGAAGCGCAAGGCGCCGGCGTCTCGGGAAACGTGACCAGCGCGGCATTCAGCGGCATCACCCAGGACGGCGCCGTGCTCGCCTTCGACCGGCGCCAGCGCTACACCTTCAACAAGAGCTTTGAGCAGTATGTCTCGACCCGTGTCGGTCCGGGGCGCATCAATGGCGGCAGGGCGCTGCTGCAGCGTCACGCCGCGCTGCTCTCGCGCATCGAGCAGCAGTTCGGCGTGCCCCGCTATATCCTGGTCGCGATCTGGGGACTGGAGAGCGATTTCGGCAAGGGCGACATCGGCAAGCTGCCGGTGATCCGCACGCTGGCAACCCTCGCGCATGACTGCCGCCGCACCGACCTGTTCCAGGGCGAGCTGTTTGCCGCGCTCAAGATCGTGCAGCGCGGCGACCTGCCGCTGCGCGACCTCATCGGCGCCTATGCCGGCGAGATCGGCCAGACCCAGTTCCTGCCGTCGTCCTACATCAAGTACGGCGTCGATTTCGACGGCGACGGCCATGTCGATCTCCGCCACAGCGTCCCCGATGTGCTCGCCTCGACCGCGAACCTCTTGCACACGAGCGGCTTCAAGATGGGCCAGCCCTACGGCGAAGGCACCGCGAATTTCGAGGCGATGCGCGAGTGGAACAGGGCGGTGGTCTACCGCAAGACGATCGGGTATTTCGCGGACCGGCTGGCGGGGCAGTGAGTACACGCACGGTCTTGTAGGGTGGGCAAAGGCGCGAAGCGCCGTGCCCACGATTTCCATCGGTTGTCGGAAGTCGTGGGCACGCTACGCTTTGCCCACCCTACGGCAGCGGAGGGCGGGCAACGCCATCGCGTCCCCGGCTCACTTCCCCTTCGCCATCTTCTCCAGGCGCCGCTGCAGCGGCGCCCAGTACGTGCCCGGGCGGAAGCGCTGCAACAGGTCCATGAACCTTGCGTCGTTGCCGATCAGGATGCGGGGCTCGTTCCGCTCGATGCCCTTGATGATGCGCAGCGCAGCGTCCTTCGGCGTGGTCTTCGCCGCGGTCTCGAACCGCTCGATCATCTGCGAGCGGCGCGCATTGTCGGTGACGCCGACCCCGGTACGGGAATTGCGCGCGATCGCGGTGGCGATGCCGCCGGGATGCACCACCGAGACCTTCACCGGGCTGCCCGCCACCGCAAGCTCGTGGCGCACGCTCTCGGAGAAGCCGCGCACCGCGAACTTCGCCGCGGCATAGGCCGATTGTCCCGGCGGCGCGATGATGCCGAAGATCGAGGAGACGTTGACGACATGCGCCTCGGGCAGCGTCTTCAGATGCGGCAGGAAGGCGCGCGTGCCGTGCACCACGCCCCAGAAATTGATGTCGAACAGCCACGCCATCTGCACCTGGTCGATCTCCTCGAACGTCCCCAGCAGCGCGACGCCGGCATTGTTGACGACGATGCCGAGCGATGGATGCGCTGCCGTCGCCTCGCTGGCGAAGCGCGCGATGTCGCTCGCCTCGCCGACATCGACGCGATGCACGCTGACCTTGCGGCTCGTGCCGAGCTCGGCGGCGAGCGATCTCAGCCCGGCCTCGTCGCGGTCGGCAAGCGCGAGGTCGCAGCCGCGCTGGGCGAACTCGATGGCCAGCGCGCGGCCGATGCCGCTCGCGGCTCCCGTAATGGCGGCGGCGCCGCGAATCGCAGTCATGATCTCCCCCGTCAAGTCCCCGATGATGGAACCACGATTTACATTTTTTTGAAATGAAACCGAACCGTAGCCGCTCCGGGCTTTTAACATACGTTACCGACGCAAGCATTGGAGCCGTCGATGGGACAAGCAAAGCCATTTCGCGCGACAGCGCTCATCGTTGAAGACGACATCATGCAGCGGGAAATGTTGTGCCTCCTGCTGGAAGAGAGCGGCTACGACGTCATCCAGTGCGAGAGCGCCGAGGCGGCCGAGCGCGTGCTGGAGAAGAACGCCGGCGCGCTCTGCCTGATGATGACGGACGTGCAGCTTGCGGGGCGCATGAACGGGGTCGAGCTTGCGCATGTCGCCAAGGACCGCAATCCCCGGCTCGACGTCGTCGTGACCTCTGGCCGTCCCTTGAGGCAGCCCTTGCCCGATGGCGCGAAATTCTGGGCCAAGCCCTGGGCGCCGCTCGACGTGCTGCGCGAGGCCGAGATCGCGCAACTGTCCTGACGGCCGATCGCATGGGCCGACTTTCCTGCCGCGAGGCGGGGTGATAGCCTTGGCCCATGTCCTGGTCCTTCCTGCTCACCTCGCTCATCGTCGTCGCCTCGCCCGGCACCGGCGTGCTCTACACGCTGGCGGCGGCATTGACGCGCGGCTCGCGCGCCAGCCTCGCTGCCGCCTTCGGCTGCACGCTCGGGATCGTGCCGCACATGTGTGCCGCCATGCTCGGGCTTGCCGCCGTGCTCCATACCAGCGCGCTCGCCTTCGCCGCGCTGAAATGGGGTGGCGTGCTCTATCTGCTCTACATGTCCTGGCAGGCGCTGCGCGAAACCGGGGCGCTTGCGGTGGAGAGCGAGATCAAGGAGAGGTCGAGCGGCCGGGTCGTCGTCACCGGCTTTCTGATCAACATCCTCAATCCAAAACTGTCGATCTTCTTCCTCGCCTTCCTGCCGCAGTTCGTCGCGGCGGACGAGGCCCATGTGCTGGCGCGGATGCTCGAGTTGAGCGGTGCCTTCATGGCGATGACCTTTGTGGTGTTCGCCATTTATGGCCTGTGCGCGGCCTCGGTGCGCGAGCGCGTCATCTCCCGCCCCGCCGTGATGGCCTGGCTGCGCCGCAGCTTTGCGGCGGGCTTTGCCGCACTCGGCGCCAAGCTGGCGTTTGCGGAGCGGTAACTTGCTTCTGCCCGTCTGCCTTCTTCACCTCTCCCCGCTTGCGGGGAGAGGTCGCATCCCATCGCAGATGGGATGCGGGTGAGGGGGTACAGGTCCATCGACAATCGCGCGCGTGGAGAGAAACCCCTCACCCCAACCCTCTCCCCGTAAGAACGGGGCGAGGGAGCGAGAGAGCGGAGCAAGGCAATAAAAAAGCGGGCCTTGCGCCCGCCATCTTCGAACCAATCTGTCCCGACGCCCGGGCGGAGCGAGCTCCACCCGGGCAAAGAAAAAGAAGCCTCGTTACTTCTTCTTCGCCTTCTTGGCCTTTTTCGCCTTCTTCTTCGCCGCCTTCTTCGCTTTCTTAGCCATAGTATCCTCTTAGGGTTTAATGGTGGAACGCGACACGAGGGATGCTCGGCGGAGGGCCAGCCTCGCAATATCCTCGACCATAAACTCAGCAGATTCGCAGGGCTCTGCCCTGTGCTGTCACATCCGTGTCATTGCGTTATCCACAGCTCAGATGCATTTTCGGGTGATTTTTGCCCGCGAATCCGCATCGAACGCGTCGCGCGGGACGGCGGCGACATGCCTAACGAGCCGACAACGCGGCCGCGCCGTTCATGAATCCAAAACCAAAGGCGCGCTTTGAAGGATCGCAGTGAGACTCCGTTAAGTGCAACCCGCGCATTGTTCCCCGCAAGAAGACGGGGATGGGTCATGGACGGACGGCTGCCAGGAATGGGGGACGCGACGCTGTGCGCGCTGTGCTCGCCATGCTGAACGTACCGACACTCTGGACGGTCTTCGTCGTCAACTTCCTCGCGCTCGGCCTGATCTGGGCCTACGTGACGCGCTCCTATCCGAAATTCGCCGCCGCGCGGTTCTGGATGGCATCATCCTTCGTCGGCGCGGCCGGGGCGATGACGGCCCTGATCCGTCTGTTCGTCACATCCCCCGTGCCGCTCCTGCTTGGCGCTGCCGGCGTCATGGCGGCGAGCTGCTTCGCGGCCATGGGCATTCAGCGCTTCTATGACCGGCCGGTCTCCTGGCGCATCATGATCGCGGCGCAATGCCTGAGCCTTGCCGGCGTCGTGTTCTTCATGATCGGCTTCGAGCACATGCAACTGCGCATGCTCAGCTACACGATGGGGCAGGGGTTGCCGCTGCTGCTGGCGCTGCATCTGCTGCTGCTGCCGCCGGAGGGCCGCGTCAGCCCGGGCGCGCGGCTGTCCGGCATCGTCATTCTCAGCATCATCGGGCTATTGCTGGTGCGTACGGTGGGCAATCTGCTCGGCTATGATTTCTCGGCCGTCGCGGGCGGTCAGAACCATGCCGTCATGGTGCTGGGGCTGCTGTTCCTGTCGATGACGCTCAACTTCGGCTTCCTGCTGATGGCGATGGACCGGCTGCGGGGCGAGGTCGCCGACCTCGCGCTGCTCGACGATCTCACCGGCGTCGCGAACCGGCGCCATCTGCTGCAGCGCCTGTCCGAGGAATGCGCCCGTTCCGAGCGCAGCGGCGAGCCGTTCTCGCTGCTGGTGATCGACCTCGACGGCTTCAAGACCATCAACGACACCCACGGCCATGCCGCGGGCGACGAATGCCTGCGGCACTTCACCCTGATGGCGCAGACGCGGTTGCGGCCCGGCGACATGCTCGCCCGCACCGGCGGCGACGAGTTTTGCATCGTGCTGCCATCGTCGTCCCTGCGCGAGGCGGCCGCGATCGCCCGCCGCGTGCTCGAGGTCTGCCGTCAGGATGCCGCCGCATGCACGGCCAAGGAGATCCCGATCGCGATCTCGATCGGCGTCGCCGAGTGGGACCGCGGCATCGGCCAATTCCCGGACCGCCTCATCGCGCATGCCGACCACGCCCTCTATGCCGCCAAGAAGAACGGCAAGAACGATTTTGCGGTCTACGATCCGGCCCCGCCGCTCGCGCCGGAGCCGATCAGCCCGGCCGAGGGCAAGCGCACATTCGCGTAAAGCCTGCTACGATCTGGTCCGTCATTGGACCCGCATGATGATGTCTCGCCTGCTCGCGGCCATTCTCGCCGCACTCTTCCTGACCGCACCTGCCGCCGCAACCGACGCCGAGCTCGCGAAGATCGCGCGCGCCGCCGGCACGCCCGACATTCCCGGCCTGAAGATGGTCTGGCTCGCGCCCTGGGGCGATGTCCGCAGCGCCCATTCGTGGCGCAACATCATCGTGCACCAGACCGAGGGGCCGGCGGGCTCGGCCCGCGGCGGCGCCGCGGAGCAATCGAGGAATCCGACGCGCCGCGGCGTCACGGTGTGGGTGGAGACCGACGGCACGGTCTATTGGGCGGTCGCCGAGAACCTGGTGCCGACCCATGGCGACGGCGCCAACCGCAACGACAACAAGTATATCGATAACAGGCCGACCTATCGCCAGGTCGTGCGCGACAATTCGATCGGCGTCGAGTTCGCCGGCAACTATCCGGATGTCACGACGGGACCGACCGAGGCGCAGGTCGCGGCTTGGAAGATCCTCGTCAAGGTGCTGCGCGCGCGCTACGACATCCCGCTCGACCACGTCTATGCGCACAACTGGATCGACTACAAGGACGCGCGCTATTGCGAAGGCTGCTGGCTCGCGACGCTGGCGAGGATTTGGGGGGAGTAGGCCCCCGTCATTCCGGGGCGCGCCTCTTGGCGCGAATCCGGAATGACTACACCGGTTGCGCCATCCAGCCGAACAGCCGCCGGATCAGGCCCGGCCGCTGCGGCAATTCCGGCGGCCCGTCGGCGGCGAGCACGCGTTTGAAGAAGTAGTCCAGGAACACCATGTCGTTCGGCTCGGTGACGGTGAACGTCTCGTCGCCGAAGAACACGCTGTAACTGAAGAAGAACGGACCCATGAGCGGGATGGTCGCTGTGCCCGCATAATCCTTCGATATCACGAACTCGGACGGCTCCAGCCCGTGCTCGCGCATCGCCTGCTCGACCAGCGGCAGCTTGCGCATGAACTGGGCTTCGAAGCCGCCGACGGTGGATTGCAGGATGATCGACACGGTGCGTGTCCGTCCAAGTGGTGCTCTCGCCCTTTGGTCGGTTGACGGGCCGCGCGGGTTCAGTGGTTCAAGTTTGGAATGGTCCGCTACCAGCACATTTTGATAGCTGCGGCGATCGTGAGAAAGCAGACAGCCCACATGGCTACCTGACCGGACGCGCCCTTGAACTTGAATCCTAGCCCCTCGAATTCAATTGGTCCTTCCGTCTGCCTGAGAAACACGACAAGCGCGAAGGACGCTGCTGCCGCGCCTGGGAGACCGATAATCGCCGCGAAATGCAGTCGCAGC
The DNA here is from genome assembly GCF_007830635.1 of Bradyrhizobium huanghuaihaiense. Classification (GTDB taxonomy): domain Bacteria; phylum Pseudomonadota; class Alphaproteobacteria; order Rhizobiales; family Xanthobacteraceae; genus Bradyrhizobium; species Bradyrhizobium huanghuaihaiense. Next base: position 8,492 of record NZ_VLLA01000004.1, read on the forward strand.
AATTCTTCCCAATATTTGAACTGAGTGACAGTGACCAACAACGCCCAAGCGAACACAAATGCGGCGCCTAGTGTAACCACAATCGCAAATCCAAAGGACAAGAGGCGAATTAGCTCGTCCGTCGTATATCCGAACAATCTGGCGCTAGTATCCGAATCTGACTCTCCCACCAGTACCTGCCTCCCGCATACTGATAAAGTATGACGAAAACGTCATCACAGGTTGTGCCGTCCGGCAATAGAAAAGCTCTGTCGCGGTAAGGGCAATATTGTCGCGCTTTAGCGGCGCTGATCGCTCCTCCATACCCAAACAAAAAAGCCGGCGTTGCCGCCGGCTTTTCGTCTCTTTCGATCCGCCAATCTCTTGCCGCGCAAGCCCGCTTAGTGCGCGGCTTCCAGCGCGGCCTGTTCCTGCCTTGCGATCGTGCCCTTGACCGCGGACTGCACCTTCTCGAAGGCGCGGACCTCGATCTGGCGGACGCGCTCGCGCGACACGCCGAACTCGGCGGCAAGGTCTTCCAGCGTCATCGGCTCATCGGCGAGGCGACGGGCCTCGAAGATGCGGCGTTCGCGCGGGTTGAGCACGCCCATGGCGCCGTTCAGCGCGTCACGGCGGTGATCGTACTCCTCGTGCTCCGCCATCAGGGCTTCCTGGTTGGGCGTGTTGTCGACCAGCCAGTCCTGCCATTCGCCGGCTTCGCCGTCGTCACGGATCGGTGCGTTGAGCGACGCGTCGCCACCAAGGCGGCGGTTCATGTCGATCACGTCCTGGTCCGTCACGCCGAGGCGCTTGGCAATGGTCGCGACCTGGTCGGGGCGGAGATCGCCCTCGTCCAGCGCGTTGATCTTGCTCTTCGCCTTGCGCAGGTTGAAGAACAGCTTCTTCTGGTTCGCGGTGGTGCCCATCTTCACGAGCGACCAGGAACGCAGGATGTACTCTTGAATCGACGCCTTGATCCACCACATGGCGTAGGTGGCGAGACGGAACCCCTTCTCGGGTTCGAAACGCTTCACCGCCTGCATGAGGCCGACATTGCCTTCCGAGACGACCTCGGAGATCGGCAGGCCGTAGCCGCGATAGCCCATGGCGATCTTGGCCACGAGGCGGAGATGGCTGGTGACGAGTTGGTGCGCCGCGTCGCGATCGTCGTGCTCGCGCCAACGCTTGGCGAGCATGTATTCCTGCTGGGGCTCCAGCATCGGGAACTTGCGGATCTCGGCGAGGTAGCGAGAAAGGCCGGATTCTCCATTGAGGACCGGCAAAGCAGCGGTACGGGCCATAGTGCGCCCTCCAAAGGTTCAGGCCCCCGATAGCGGCGGGCCAGGCAGACGACCGCTGTGTCAAAGCCGGCCGGGCTGCGATGTTCCGCGCTGGTCATTTCCAACGCAGGCGCAATATACCCCAAGGGGGGTCGAAAAGGGAAGGATTGCTGACGTCACGTCCCCGTGTGGCAGCTATAACTTTTTGTAATGTAACGCCTTTCTTAAACGGCCTGCGTCATAGCGCCGCTTTGAGGGTGCTCTCCAGGAGAAGCAAATCCTCCGGCAGAGGCGCCTCCCAGTGGAGTAATTCTCCCGTCCTCGGGTGCTCCAATACCAGCAGATAGGCATGCAAGGCCTGCCGCCCGAGCGCGGTTAAGGCTCCTCGCGATTCCGGCCCGAGGTGGTTCGCCTTGGTCTTGAAATGCGGGCCATAGACGGCGTCCCCCATCAGGGGGTGGCCGATATGGGCGAGGTGGACGCGGATCTGGTGGGTGCGCCCGGTCTCGAGCTCGCAGGACAGCAGGGCGGCGATCGGCTTGCCGTCGCGCCCGGCAAAACTCTCCAGGATTTCCCAATGGGTGACCGCCTCGCGGCCGCCCTGGCGCACCGCCATCTTCTCGCGGGCGTGCGGGTGGCGGTCGATCGGCGCATCGACTGTGCCGCGATGCCGGTTCGGCATGCCCCAGGCAAAGGCCATGTAGCCGCGCCGCATCTCGCCGGTGCGGCCGTGGTCGGCGAACTGGGCCGACAGCGAGGCATGGGCGAGGTCGTTCTTGGCGACCACCATCAGCCCTGTGGTGTCCTTGTCCAGCCGGTGCACGATGCCGGGCCGGCGCACCCCGCCGATGCCCGACAGTGAGGCGCCGCAATGGGCGATCAGCGCGTTGACCAGCGTGCCGGTCTCGTGGCCGGCCGCGGGGTGGACGACCAGGCCCTTGGGTTTGTTGATGACGATGATGTCGTCGTCCTCGAATACGATATCGAGGGCGATATCCTCGCCTTTCGGCTCGGCGGGCGCCGCCTCCGGCACGTCGATTATGATCGTATCGCCGGATGCGACGTGATAAGCGGGGTCGCGGATGGCGGAAGCCTTCAGGCTCACCGCGCCCGCCAGGATCAGGGCTTTCAGCCGCGATCGCGACAGGTCGGTGAGGTGCGCCGCCAGCACGCGGTCGAGCCGGGGCGACCCCTCGTCGCCGGCGACGACAACCTCCAACCTCTGCGCAGAGCCAAGACTTTTAGGGCCAAGACTTTCCATGACGACCGAAACCGCTATTCCCGAACCGACCCCCGAGCAGGCCGCGCTGTTCGCGCGGGTGCGGCGGATGATGCTGATCGCGGGGTTGACCACGGCGCTGGCTGTCTGCGCCGTGCTGATCGCGGTGGGCTACCGCCTTTTCAAGTCGGAGGGAAGGGCGGTCGAAGCCGCCGGCGACGTCATCGCCACCCTGCCCAAGGGCGCCAGGATCGTCGCGACCGGGGTAGCCGGCGACCGCCTGGTGATCACGCTCGATATCGGCGGGGTCACCGAGATCCGCACTTTTGATGCGCACACCTTGAGGCCGGCCGGAAAGCTCAAATTTGCTAATGAGCCTTAGGGGGCCCGGACCCCTCCACCCATAACCACCGAGTCCGGTTGCGTGGACGAGATCGGCACTCCGATGTGCCTTGACCACGACCATTCGGGGTAATGGGTCCTGGCTTTCGCCAGGACGACGCTGCGGGGGAGGTTTGAAAACCCCCGATCGAGGCTTGCCGCCGGCAAAATTCGCGGCTATGTCCTGTCCCTCACGCTCCCTTCGTCTAGCGGTTAGGACGCGGCCCTCTCAAGGCTGAAACAGGGGTTCGATTCCCCTAGGGAGCGCCAGACAAATCCTAAGCCATTGAAAACCTGCACACTCTAGGCAACCATGTGAGCCTGGAGAGACCGCCATGCTACGCAGGTAGCCTCACAAGGTGGTCCGCAATGGCGCTCGCGGTCGTAACATGGCCATCCTGATCCCCAGTCTCGGCTTCGCACGCTTCGACAGTCGTGGGGAACTACGACTGGCGGAACGACTCAAGGACTTCGTCGAAGAGAACGCTGTCGTTTGGCACAATCTTCCTGTCGGCCCTCTCAACCGGCATCCGGATTTTATCATCGTTCACCCCGCGAACGGCCTGCTCGTGCTCGAGGTGAAAGACTGGCGCCTGGAGACGATTGTTTCGGCGGACAAGACCAAGGTCGAGTTGCTGACCAGTCGTGGTGTTGTACGGGAGAGCAATCCCCTCGAGCAGGCTCGCAGGTACACGTTCGAGGTCGTGCGCACGCTGGAGCGCGACGGGCAATTGTTGTTTCCGCCCGGCCATCGCTTCGTGGGCCGGTCCATTGTTCCGTTCGGCTTCGGGGCCGTATTCACGAACATCACGCGCAAGCAGTTCGATCAGACCAATCTCAAGGAGGTGCTGGCCGAGGATCTGTGTCTTTTCAAGGATGAAATGACGGAGACCGTGGATCCCGAAGAATTCCGGACCAGATTGTGGCGCATGGTTCATCCGCGTCCCGAACAGCCGCTGTCCATGCCGCAGTTCGACCGCCTGCGGGCGCTGCTATTTCCGGAAATCCGCGTACGACAGATTGCCCTGCCTCTGGACGACGCGCCTGGGGCCGATCCTTCGGACCGGACGCTTGCAGTCATGGACCTGCATCAGGAGCAGTTCGCGCGCAGTCTGGGAGAGGGGCATCGAATTATTCGAGGCGTCGCCGGATCGGGCAAGACCCTGATCCTTGCCTTTCGAGCCGAGTATCTGGCACGTGCGGCGGCAAAGCCGGTGCTCATCCTGTGTTACGCCAATGGCATCGCCGGGCGACTCGAGGATGCCATGCAGAGCAGAGGCGTGGAGAACCGTGTTCAGGTCCTCACCTTTCATTCCTGGTGCTACCGGATGCTGCGGACCTACGGGGTCCCAGCCCCATCCGAGCGAGATTATCCGGACTACGCCAAGCGGCTGGCTGCGAGCGTTTCAGAGGTCATGAAGGCGGTAGATCAAGGCCATATCCCAACGGAGCAGTACGACGCTGTCCTGATCGACGAGGCACACGACTTCGAGCCGCAATGGCTCGCGCTCGCGGCCAGGATGGTGAACCCGCGCACGAAGGCGCTGATGGTCGTCTACGACGACATCCAGGCCATCTACAAAGGGCGCGAACGCCCGGTATGGAGCCAACTTGGAATTGAGGCCAAGGGCAGAACGAGCGTATTGAAAGTCAACTACCGCAACACTGCGCAAATCGTTGCCTTCGCGAAACGCTTCGCTGCAGACGTCATTGGCGCTCCGGGCATCACTGCCGACGATGAGCACGCCATCCTGCTGCCCGAAGATGCGGGCCGGCAGGGAGTGGAGCCGGCCGTGCGGCGGTGCGTGAGCATCGACGCAGAGGCTCACTGCGTCGCCGAGTGGTTTCTCGATAGGAAAAAGGCTGGGTACGAGTGGTCGCAGATGGCGTGTCTCTACCCCGAGCACTGGATCGGCGGGCGGGTCGAGCAGATACTCGCCAGGCATGATGTGCCGATCGATATGGCCAAGGACAATCGCAACAGAGTTTCGGTCAAGCGGGTGGCCGTGCGGTTCTTGAGCATGCACACCGCGAAGGGGCTGGAGTTTCCCTGCGTCGCCATTGCCGGCCTGGGCTTGCTCGGCCGCCACGGCGAGACCGTCGAGGAGTGTGTCCGGCTGACCTATGTTGGGATTACTCGAGCGACTCACGAGGCGCTCCTGACGTACTCGAGTGAGTCGGAATTGGTGCAGCGTTTGATCGCGTAGGCCGGCCGCGCGGGCGCTCTCTCACGCCGTATGAGCGCATGGCTCGGGCTCTCCTCAACGCCTGCTCGAGCGGCGATCGCGAGAGGAGCCCCTGCCGTAAGCCCGGCCGTAAGTTCAGTGATGCGCCGAAACGCTCCTGACGGTCTCGGTCAGCATATCACCCGACGTGGAATGGCTGACGTCACCCAGGCTGATGATGCCGACCATCCGCTTGCTCTTGTTGATCACCAGCAGCCTGCGGACCTGCAGCTTCTCCATGTGATGCATCGCCTTGGCGAGGTCATCGTCCTCGCGGCAGCAATGGATGCCCTCGGTCATCACGTCGCGCGCCTTCGCGCGGCCGGCATCGAAGCTGTGGCTCGCGAGTCCTTTGCAGACGATGTCGCGGTCGGTCACCATTCCGACGAGCTTGTCATCCTCGCCAATCGGAATGCAGCCGATGTCATGCGCCCGCATCAGCTTGGCAAGCTCGGTGATTGGGGTGTCGGGGCTGACCCAGTCGACACCCTTGTGCATCACGTCTTTGACTTTCATGGCGAGCCTCCGTTCGTGGGTTTCAGTTGCGTTGATGCAATGCAGCGGCACCCCCATCTTCCGAACTCCGACCAGACAGGCGCAGACACTCTCGCCGCCACCTGCTCAACAGTATGACGGCGCTTCGCGGCCAGAGTTCCCGCCCAGGATCGCAAGGGCAATGGGCGGTGTACAGAATCCTCAGTCATGCGCGCTGAAGCGCCCGTGCGGTGCGTTGGCCGTCAGGCGCGCAAACTGCGTGTGACCCATATGAAGCAGCGTCTCATGATCGCCGGCTTCCATATAGATGTCCGGCTGTGCCTCGATGCTGTCGTCGACGATGATATCCAATCCGTAGCATTTGCCGACGGCAGGAACTGCACCGTGTGCACAGTCGCTGAACAGCCGATTGATCTCGGTTTCGTCGGCCATGTGGACATTGTCGCCGAGGCTTGTCCTCAGGTCCGACAGGCGGAGGTGGTGCGATGCGGGCAGGACTGCCAGCATGTATCCGCCGTCGCGCCGCAACACGATGCCCTTGGCGAGGCGGTCGCCCGAGATATGGCATGCCTCGGCCGTTCGAGCGGACGTCATGCTGAGTTCGTGCGGGATCACCTCGTACTGGATGTTCTCAGCGGCGAGGTATTTCTGGAGCGTGGGAGCAATGGCCATGGCATCACCTCCGATGCTGAATGGAAACCATCCACCGTGAGGTCGACCCTGCAGACTCTCGCCATACGATGGGCGGCTGCCTGACTAGAGACCCAACATAGGTCTTCCATCCGCAAGCTGCAATTCATTTCCCCTCGGAGCCGCAGCGAGCGTGCGCAGGAGCAGGCTTTCGCATGGCTCGGCGCGGGTGCCCTCTTACGCCGTCGTGCCGTCGATCGAGCGGCGGATCACCCGCTGCACGTCCGCATTCGACAGAAACAGATCGTGGTTGATGATGCCCCAGCCTTCCTGAGAGGCATCGACCACACGCACACCGAGCCGCGCGATGGCGGCCTTCTCCGCGGCGCCGACCCGGGTCATTCCGCCTGCGATCTGGCCCGACAGCGCGAGTGCCCGATCGTTCGTCGCGGCGATCACGGTGATCTTGCCGGCGAGCGGGCCGATGCGCTGGATGGCCGATGAGAACACGTCCATGTCGATATCGGGCGCGGCAAACACGACCGCGCCGATCTTGCTCGTCACCGTGTCGCCGTATCGCGCATAGAGCTGACGCAGGCTTTCGAGAGTCAGCATGGTTCCCATGCTGTGCGCAACGATGTGCACGCGGCCGCCGCTCGGAGCCGACACGAGCGCAGAGAGCACGCGCTCGAAATCGTCGCGAGACCACATCGCGCTGTCGCGGTCATAGGCATAGTCGAACAGTCCTGCCTTGGAGGGCCAGGAGAATGCCATGGTCCGGCCGCGGAACTTGATCCCATCAGAGAGATGGGCGGCATCCAGCACCGCCGTCTCGAATGTCTGCTTGAAGCCGTGCACGTAGATCAGCACGTCCCCTCCGCCGGCCTGCGCAGCGAGATCGCCGGCGTCGGCCGACACCGGTTCGATCCGATCAAGACGCCAATCGCCGAGTCCAACCGAGGCGAGAGAAAGACGGCTCTCGTCCGGGGCCACCAGTCTGGCCCGTGCGACCGTCATGCTCGTCGCGCGCTCCGGCCCGAACCAGGGTTTGGTGCGGCCGCCGCCCACGGGCTTGCGCGTGGTGGTGACAAGCAACGTGGGGTCAACGGAGAGGGACGACGCGTCGAAGCGCGCGCCGGTCGCACCGAGGCCAGCGCATCCGCCGAGCGCGAGGGCGCTCCCTGCCGACACAAAGCCGCCGAGGAGAGCGCGGCGCGAAACAGAATGACGGGAGTTGGGTTGCAGAAGACGTCGGACGATCACACGGAACCCCAGGGAACTATGCCCACCGTAAGCCGCCCCGCCTTTCTCCCTGAATGACAATGGGGGCGAGAAGACGGCGGAGCAGTGTCGCGGTTGCGTGGACATGGCGTCCGCGTACGCCGCCGCCGCATTTGCGAGCGTCCTGTGAAGTTCCGGAACTGTGTCCGAGCGCGGACATCAGATCAGCCGACGATTTCGATCGAATGCAGCGCGCACCACTCGCGCAGCGCTTGCTCCGTGGCTTTGGCCTGGAACGCATGCCGGCGATCGATCGCGCCTTGTCTGGCGAGGAGCGCCTTGAATTTAGGATAGGCGCCGCGCTTGCTGAAGAAGTAACGAACGTCGTCGAAATCATCAGGCAGAAACTCCCGGCCGAAATCGAGCACCAGTGGCTTGCCCAGGCCGAGTTCACGCTTGTCCGGGAGCGCGATGTATTTCTCCTCGTCGTCGATGTCGTCAGGCAGTTGGTCGTCTAGCTCGACTGCGTCCAGAAAATCGGTTTGATGGTGGATCTTCCCGGTCTGTTTGCAGACGAAGGCACGAAATTCGCCCATGTCGCCATTGATGTTGGCGAACTCGAAGGCTTCGGTGACGTCTGCGAGGCTCACTGGCATGGTGTTCTCCCTCAACGCCAAAATACAGCAATGCGCCGATACTGTAACAGGGGGAGAGCCCCTCGATCGCGAACTGCCCGTCGGGCAAAACAGCCCGTGTCACAGTCAACTCCCTCTTCACAAAAATATTCCGCTTTACCGAAATTCGGATTTGTCGTATGTGTCTCGCATCCCAGCCCACCAAAGGGGCGGTCGTACGTCGTTTCGAGCGCGGGCTGGGATTGCGGTGGACGCGGGCGGCGTTAAAGGCGGACCTTGCGCGTGCAGGGCGAGATGAACCTCATGAGCATGGTGCGGGCCGCGAAGACGGACGGCGCTCAAGTCCCGTGATGCCTCTGGCGAAGCGGGAGTGCCCGCGTACGGCGAAACCGTGTGGTCCTGGCCGTCGTTGCTACGGTCAAGCCTCGGCGAAGGCGTCATCGCGTCAACCGGCGCGGTGTCGTGACTTTCGCGGAGGCGAGGGAGGCCAGAAGGAACTCGGCTCCCGGGAGAGCGCGGCATAGGCCGTCAGACCATCGCGCAGGGAAGGCCTGGTTTCGGCTGCCCTGTGTCTCCCCTGTGCATTGCGTGTGCATTCGTTCAGCGCAGGGGTCTTATGGGTGCCAGCTGGCGCCCGGTCTTCCCTGCGCCCTTTCTCAAGAGAGGGTGTGAAGCGGAGCACAGCTCGGGCAAATCCTGCCGCGAGGATGCGGGCGCATGCCGATTGGCGAATTGACGCAGCGGCGTTGTTGCGCTCCGGTCTCGATACACGCCCTGCGTTCATCGGCCTCACTTGCAAGCATGCAGCATCGGCATCAGTGGTGGTGGTCGTTCTCCCCAGAATCTGCACTATGCGCGCCGACGTGCCTCCGGAGCTGCTGCCGGGCCTTTGGAGGTTTTTGCAATGGCTTTTCGGAGTGACGAGATGAGCGGTTTGGTGATCAGCGGCGGCCGGGTGGTGGATCCCGCGAGCGGGATGGATGCCATCGGCGATGTGGCGGTGGCGGACGGCAAGATCGCGGCTGTCGGCACGGGTCTCGGCGGCGCCCAGCGGGTGATCGACGCCACTGGCCTCGTGGTCGCGCCCGGCTTCATCGATCTCCATGCCCATGGCCAGTCGATTCCGGCCGATCGCATGCAGGCTTTTGACGGCGTCACGACGACGCTTGATCTCGAAGCCGGCGTGCTGCCGGTCGGCTCCTGGTACGAGCGCCAGGCGCGGAAGGGTCGCGTGCTGAACTATGGCGCTGCCACCAACTGGGCCTTCGCCCGCATCGGCGCGATGACGGGCTCCAATGCCGAGAGCTCGCTGGAGGCGTTCGGCAATGCAATGCGCGATCGCCGCTGGATGGACAATGTCGCAACCGATTCGGAAGTCGCCGGCATCCTCGAGCGCCTCGCCCGCGGCCTCAACGAAGGCGGCATCGGCATCGGCATCTTGAACGCCTATGCGCCGGGCGCGGGCGTGCAGGAGCTGACCGCGGTGTGCCAGCTCGCCGCGAAGCAGGACGTACCGACCTTTACCCACGTCGCCTTCATGTCGCGCATCGACCCCGAGAGCGCGGTGGAAGCCTATATCCGCCTGATCGGCTATGCCGGCGCCACCGGCGCGCACATGCACATCTGCCATTTCAACTCGTCAAGCAAGACCGACATCGAGCGCTGCCGCGTGCTGGTCGAGAAGGCGCAGGCGCAGGGCCTCCCCATTACGGTCGAGGCCTATCCTTACGGCACCGGCTCGACCGTGCTCGCCGCCGCCTTCTTCAGCGATCCCCAATTCGTCGAGCGCAACGGCACCGGGTACGATTCCGTGCAGCGCGTGACCGACGGCTACCGCTTCCACGATCGCGAGGAGCTGCTCAAGGCGCAGGCCGAGGAGCCGTCCTCGCTGGTGCTCTGGCACATCCTCGACACCGAGCACAATGCGCATCACCGCGATCTGCTCGACATGTCGGTGCTCTATCCCGGCGGCGCCATCGCCTCCGACGCGATGCCGTGGACGACCTCGGACGGCAAGACCTACACCGGCGATGCCTGGCCGCTGCCGGACGACGCCACCTCGCATCCGCGCTCGGCCGGCTGCTTCACCAAATTCATTCGCGAATGGGTGCGCGAGCGCAAAGCGGTGTCGCTGCTGGAAGGCGTACGCAAATGCGCGCTGATCCCGGCGGAGATCCTGTCGCAGAGCACGCCTGCGATGCGCGCCAAGGGCCGGCTCACCAAGGACGCGGATGCCGACATCGTCGTGTTCGATTACGAAAAACTCTCGGACCGCGCGACCTTCACGGCGATGAACCGCCCGTCGGAAGGCGTGCGCCATCTCATCGTCAGCGGTCAGCCGCTGATCAGCGACGGCATTCTGGACGTGAACGCGCGGCCGGGAAAACCCGTGCGCCGCCCCGTTGTCGAGGGCTGACCCATGCCGGTCCCCGTTCTCCTGGTGACGGGTTTTCTCGGGGCCGGCAAGACCACGGTCGTGAACCATCTGCTCGCGCATGCGGATGGGCGACGGATCGCTGCCGTCGTCAACGATTTCGGCGCCATCAACATCGATGCGGAGCTGATCGCGGGCGCGAGCGACGGCGTGGTCAGCCTTGCCAATGGCTGCATCTGCTGCTCGCTCGAAGGCGATCTGCTCCGCACGCTCTCGACGCTGCTGCGGCGCGATCCCAGGCCTGAGTACATCGTCATCGAGACCAGCGGCATCGCCGATCCCGCCGACATCGTGCGCAACCTGATGGACCCGGTGATCCTGCGCGAGGCGCCGCTGGAGACCGTGCTCTGCGTGATCGATGCGGGGACGCCGCCGTCAGCTCTGGATGACGCGCTTGTGCGGTCGCAATTGCGCGTCGCCGATATCGTGGCGCTCAGCAAGCTCGATCTGGCGGACGAGGGCGCAGCTGCGCGGATGCGCGAAGCCATCCGCGCCCAGCAAGTCCCCGCCGTAGTGGTCGATGCGAACCACGGCGAGATTCCGTCTGCGCTATTGTTTCCCGCAGCCGTCGATCGCGCGCCAACCCCGCGCGAGCCGGGACCGAAACGGCCGGCCGAGGAACGTTTCGAGACGCTGAGCTGGACCTCCGATTACCCGATCTCGCTGCCGCGCCTGCAGCAGGCCATCGGCCGGCTTGCACCAAAGCTCGCGCGTGCCAAGGGCTTGTTCGAGACCGTCGAGCAACCGGGACGCCAGATGGTGTTCCAGTTCGCCGGCGGCCGCGCCACGCTCGCGCCAGGCGAGGCACCGCCGACAGCCGTGCCGCGAACGCGGATCGTCTTCATCGCCGAGCTCGGCGTGCTCTCGCAGGCCGAGCTCGACGGGATCATGGAAGCGTGCGTTGCCGGCGGTTGAGGTGAGGCGGTAGGGTCAACCGCTTCCGCCGTCAGCCAGCGCCTCTCCTCTTGCCGAGTCGATCCGAGACCGAACAATGCCTCCAAATATCCCACCAGCTCCCGCTGATGCCGCCTCGCGCCGCGCTGCCAAGCCGGCTATCGTCTATCCGGCCGGGACGATGCCCGGGCCGGATATGGCCGCGCTCGAAGCAGCCCGCCGCGCGGCGGTCAAGACGCACGAGCTCATCGTGCCGCCACGCGATGCCCGTGCCTTTCGCGTGGCGCGCGGCCAGTTCTTCCGTATCGTCAGCATCGAAGGCCCTCAGGTCGGCGACCTCAATCTCTGGAACGCGGACGATCTCGCCGAGCGCTTCTTCAGCGGCAAGACCCGGGCGCTCCATGGCACGCATGTCGGCACCGGTGACCGGCTCTGGAGCAATATGCCCTATCTTCGGCCGATGGCGACCATCAGTCACGATACGCTCGGCTGGTACGGCTTCGACGCGGACGGCGCCGGCATTCACGATGTGATCGGCACGCGCTGCGACCCTTATACCAACCTCCTGTTGAACGGCACGGCTTACGATTTTTGCTGTCACTCCAACCTGTCGCGTGCGCTGGCGACCGAACTGCAGATGGAGCCGCATGCGGTGGAGCATCATGTCCACGACGTGCTCAACGTCTTCATGTGCACCGGCTTCACCAAGGACACGCACCAGTATTTCATGAAGGCAAGTCCGGTCCGCCCCGGCGACTTCATCGAGTTTTTCGCGGAGATCGACCTGCTCGGAGCGCTGTCGGCCTGTCCCGGTGGAGACTGCAGCGCAACTCATTCCAGCGATGCCGCGGCGTGCCATCCGCTCAAGATCGAAATCTTCGAGCCGGATCGAGCGGCATTGAGGGGTTGGACCTGGCCCTCGCCGAGTGCCTATCACCGTCACCACGGTGCGCATGCGGGAAGTTGAGCCTCAATCCTCCACCGGCAGTTCAGCCTCTGCCTTCACGATCACCTCGCAGGCATGCGCGGTCCCGGTCGCCTTGCGGCAGCGCGAGCAGTGGCAGTTCAGGAACCGGTCGAACGGACCTTCGACTTCGAAGGCCACGGCGCCGCACAGGCAGCTTCCGCGGCGCCCGGCAAGTTCACGCGAATTGCGCGATGCCGTGCCCCACCGACCAGTTCTCCTTGGGCGCGTCGAGCACGTTCACGAACACGTCCTCGGGCCGGATGCCCGGGCTCTCGCCGAGCAGCTCCGCGATCCGCCGGTACAGCGCCTTCTTCTGCTCGGGGGTGCGCGAGGCGAACACCGTGATCTGGATCAGCACGGCGTCCTCGCTGCGGCTGACGCCGTAGGCATTGCCGCAGCGGAAGTTTGCGGGTTCGATCTCGCTGATGGTCATGAACTCGTCGCCATCAGGCACGTTCAGAGCCTCGCGCATGGCGCGGTAGAGACTGTCGAGGATGGCCTGGCGGTAGGCTTCCGGCTTTCCGGCGCGCATCGAGATGTGGAGGAGAGGCATCGTACGTCCCTCTGCATGCAAGCCCGATCGGCCAGGCGCATCATCCGCGCCGGCCGCCGGCTTTTTGACGAAACGGGATATCAATCCCGCTTCATTTTTGACACGATGTCGAGAAAGCATGTTCTTGACGTTGTGTCAAATACTTTGAGGAGCAGAGCTTGAGGCCGCGCGAATTCGATCACGACGACGTCCTGCGCATCGCGTTCGACCAGTTCTGGCGCAAGGGCGTCCGCGGCACCTCGCTGTCGGATATCGCGCGCGACGCCGGTGTCCAGCGCGGCAGCCTCTACAATGCCTTCGGCAGCAAGGAAGCGCTGTTCCTGCAGGCCTACGAACGCTACGCGGGCAACTATCTGCTCGCCCTGCAAAAGGCGCTCGGGATGGGGTCCTTGCGCAAACGTCTCACCGCGTTCTTCGACCTCACCATCAGCAATTTCCGCTCCGGCGCGCCGCCGCGGGGATGTCCGACCACGCGCGGCCTGATGGAGCTCGGCGCGGCGGAGGGCGAAGGACTGGATGAAGAGGCGCGCCAGGCCTTCGCGAGCCTCGTCTCCCGGATCACCGCGCTGGTTCAGGACACGTTGTCGGCGGGCGCGAGGCGCGGCGAATTCAACGGCAATCCCGCGGCCGCAGCGCTGCACATCGTCACGGTGACACGCGGCCTCGCCGTGCTCGAACGCGCCTACGGCGACGAAGCCCAGCTGCGCAAGATCGCGAGCCACACCATCGATCTCGTGCTCGACAAGAAGGGCGGCTAGAGGTCAGCAGACCGCGAGCGCGTTGACTGCCCGCGTTGTCGCAAGCTCGCTCTCGTTGCCGACGAACTGGCTGACGACCGATTCGAGTTCGCCAGGCTGCTTGCGACGTGCGATCGCCAGCAATCGCATCAGCTCCGCCTCGTCCTTCGACAGGCGCTTGCAGGACGGCGGCATGAAGCACAGCTCGCACGGCCGGCCGCTGCGCAGGATCCTGACCAGCGCGGCCGCGCGCGCGACCAGCAGCGGGCTGTCGGCAATGCCGGGCGCTTCGTCGGCAAAGCGATAGGCCGCCTCCCAGCAATCCGATGCGCCGGTCGCATAGGCAGCTCCGATGAAGCGGAACAGCGACAGCGCGACGCGGCAGAAATCATCATAGCCTTCGACGCTTCGAGGGGTCGAAAGCGCGGCTTGCAGCGGACAGAGCCGCGACGGACCGGCTTCCGGATTCAGCGCAGAATCGCAAATGGCCTGCATCATGAACGATCTCGTCAGTGCATGTGGGGCTGCCCACGAACCAGCTCTTCATTGCCATCGTCCGGTCATGGCCGCGTGAGGAGACGTGCCGGTCAGGCAGGATGAGGCCGGCCATGCGGAAGATCGTCGCGAGGCCCCGCACCGGCGCCAGCGCCCAATCCGCGCCCACCGGCGGCAGCCAGCACTCGAACTGCTCGCGCGCGACATCGTCGCGCTCCTTCTGCGCTGCGGCGATTGCCCGCAAGATTCCGCATTCGCTCTCCGACATGCGCGGACAGGTGGGACAGTGCACCTCGATCGCCGTGTGCGCCGTGCAGGCGAAGATCTCGATGATGGATTCCAGCGACGGCACGGCGTCGCCAACGCGAAAGTGGTCGTACACCTGCTGGATGTCGGCCGCCGTTGGAACGGCGCCGCCGCTTCGCGCCTTCGCACGAAATCCCCAGACGAAGAGCCGCTCCGCTGCGGTCAATGCGGGCAGCTCGAGGGGCTTGGCGTATGTCGATTGATACATTGAGCCTCTGGCCTTTGGCGGCGCGCAGCACTTCGCTGCGCCGATGATCTGCACCGATCGTTCGGCCAGAGGGTCCGCCAAGTCAACGCTTCGAGGGCCGATATCGAGGTCTTCTAGATCTAAAGAGCCGGGCTTTGGGCCGGCCGGCGAAGCCGTGTTTCAGCGGGCCTTCGGGAACCCGAATGCTTAAAGCTTTGCTAAGGGGCGCGGGATAAATTGGCATATCAGCCTTCCAATTCTTGCGAGCCCCGATGATTTTCTCCCGCATCAGTTTCAAGCTGGTCCTCATTGTCGGCATCAGCCTGCTCGGCATGATCGTGCTGGCGCCGATCGCGCTTTCGACCTTGCGCGCGCAGATGATCGCCGATCGTCAGGCCAAGACGCAGCACATGGTCGATGTCGGCTACGGCATCCTGGCCCATTTCCAGAAGCTCGAGAGCGAAGGCAAACTGCCGCGCGAGCAGGCGCAGGCCGCCGCGATGGCGGAGATCAAGAGCCTGCGTTACGACAAGGTCGAGTATTTCTGGATCAACGACATGACCCCCAAAATGGTCATGCATCCGATCAAGCCCGAGCTCGACGGCAAGGATCTCTCCGGAATGAAGGATCCGTCCGGCAATGCGCTGTTCGTGGGCTTCGTTGACGTCGTCAACAAGCAGGGCGCGGGCTTCTATAGCTATCTCTGGCCGAAGCCCGGCTTCGACCAGCCCGTTGGAAAAATCTCCTATGTGAAGGGCTTTACGCCCTGGGGCTGGATCATCGGTACCGGCATCTATCTCGACGACGTCGACGCCGTGTTCCGTCAGAACGCAATGACGTTCGCCTACATCTGTCTGGCGGTGCTGGTCGTGGTCCTCGGCGCCTCGTTCGTGATCGGCCGCAGTGTCACGAAACCGCTCGCGAAGATCACCGCGCTGACCGAGCGCCTCGCCGCCGGCGACAGCGCGTTCGAGGTGCCCTATACGGATCGTCGCGACGAGGTCGGCGGGCTCGCCAAGGCGCTCGCCGTGTTCAAGAACAATGCGTCGGCGGTGCAGCAGATGCATGCCGAGCAGGACGAGCTGAAGCGCAAGGCGGATGGCGAGAAGCGCAAGGCGATGGCCGATCTCGCCGGCAAGTTCGAGGCGAGCGTCCAGGCCGTCGTCCGCGACGTGTTCAACGAAGCGCGCGAGATGCAGCAGGCCGCGCAAGGCATGTCGGAGACGGCGAACAAGGCGACCGACCGTGCGAGCTTCGTCGCGACCGCCTGCCAGCAGGCCTCGGCCAACGTGCAGACGGTGGCGTCCGCCGCGGGCCAGCTGTCGTCCTCGATCACCGAGATCAGCCAGCGTGTCGCGCAGGCCGCATCGGTGGCCGACAAGGCCGCTGCCGACGGCCAGCGTACCAACGACACCGTGCAGGGGCTCGCCGCCGCTGCGCACAAGATCGGCGAGGTCATCGACCTCATCAACCAGATCGCCTCGCAGACCAATTTGCTCGCGCTCAACGCCACCATCGAGGCGGCGCGGGCGGGCGAGGCCGGCAAGGGCTTTGCAGTGGTCGCGAGCGAGGTGAAGTCGCTGGCGAGCCAGACCGCGAAGGCGACCGACGAGATCGGCGCGCAGATCACGGCGATCCAGGCCGAGACCAACCAGGTCGTCGGCAACATCGAGAGCATCCGCAAGACCATCATGGAGGTCAACGAGATCTCCTCGTCGATCGCGGCCGCGGTCGAGGAGCAGGGCGCTGCGACGCGGGCGATCGCGCACAGCGTGCAGGAGGCGGCCTCCGGCACCGACCAGGTCTCCCAAAACATCTCCGGCGTCACCGACGCGACCGCCGAGACCGGCCAAGCCGCCGGCCTCGTGCTGCAATCGAGCGGCCGGCTGTCGCAGAAGCTGCAATCGCTCCAGGACGAGGTCAGCACGTTCGTTGCGGGCGTGCGCGCGGCTTAGTATAGCGGAAGGATGGGCCAAAACTCCGATCGGCGCCGCCGCATCCTCCTGATCAATCCGAACAGCAATGAGGCGACCACCGCGATGATGGTGGCGATCGCCAGGTCCGCAGCCGCCGATGGCTTCGACATTGCCGGCGCCACGGCAACGCGTGCGCCCGCGATGATCGTCTCGGCGGATGCGCTGGCGGCGGCTGCTTCAGAGGTCGAGGAGATTGCGCGTGTCCGTGGCGGCGAGTGCGATGGCATCATCGTTTCGGCATTCGGCGATCCCGGCCTCGCCGGGATCAAGGCGGCGATGACGCTGCCTGCCGTGGGCATCGGCGAATCCGCGATGCTGGAAGCCGCTGAGAGCGGTCGCCGGTTCGGCGTGGCGACCACGACGCCATTGCTGAAAGCGAAGATCGATGCATTGCCTGATACGCTGGGGCTGCAATCGCTCTACACCGGCACGCGCTTTGCCGACGGCGATCCCGAGGTGCTGATGAGCGATCCGGCGCGGCTTCGGGCAGCGCTCGCCGGCGCGGTCGAGGCCTGCATTGCGCAGGACGCAGCGGAAGCTGTGATCATCGGCGGCGGGCCGCTGGGCGAAGCGGCGCGCGAGCTTCGGCCGATGTTCACCGTTCCGGTCATCGCGCCGATCCCGTCTGCCGTGCGGCGGATCATTCGTCTCGTCACCGCGTAACGTCTGGTTTTTCCGCGCCGCGGCATCGGCCGTGCCACGGAAAACTGTTTTCCTTGACATGAACTCTGCCGTGCTCGACGTGTAACGAGGTCGAGTGACGGCAGATTGCGTCCCTCGCGATAAGAAAAGCAGAACGGGAAAAGACGCCATGAGCGCAGGCCTCAACGAGAAGGACTATCTCGCCACATTGCGCGGCCTGTGGGACAAGGCCTGGCCGAAGGGCATGCCGCGCTCGCCGAACTATCTGCACGGCGAAGTTCCCCTGACGGAATATCTGCGCGCCTGGGCGAAGCGGAGCCCGGAGCGCCCCGCCGTGATCTTCTACGGGCATGTCACCACCTATGCCGATCTCGATCGGCAGAGCGATCGCTTTGCGGCGCTGTTGCAGTCGAAGGGCGTGCGCAAGGGCGACCGCGTCGCCGTCTTCCTGCCGAACTGCCCGCAATTCCACATCGTCTTCTTCGGCATCTTGAAGCTCGGCGCGGTCCACGTCCCCGTCAGCCCGCTGTCGCGCGCCTTCGAATTGTCCTACGAGCTCAACGACACCCAGGCCGAAGTGATCGTGGCGCTGGACCAGCTCATCCCCGTCGTCGAGCAGGTGAGGGGCGAGGTGCGGCTGCGCGAGATCATCGTCACGAGCTTTGCCGATGTCGTGCCGGCTGCGCCAGCATTTCCTGCGCCGGATTCGATCCGCTCGCCGCGCGTCGCGGTCCCGGGCGCCACCGATCTGCTGCCGGCACTCGCCGCGATGCCGGCGCCGACGCCGCTGCCGCCGCCCGGCCTCGATGATGTCGCCGCGCTCAACTACACGGGCGGCACCACCGGCATGCCCAAGGGATGCGTCCATACTCATCGCGACATGGTCTATACGGCTGCCGCCAATTACGGAATCTCGGTGCTGTCGGACGAGAGCAGCGTGTTCCTGTCGTTCTTTCCGGAATTCTGGATTGCAGGTGAAAACTTCGGCCTGATCTTCCCGCTGTTCTCCGGCGCGACCTTGGTCCTGCTCGCGCGCTGGGATGCCGTCGGCGCGATGGCCGCGATCGACAAGTACAAGGTCACCATCACCGCAATGCCGGTGGACGGCGCGGTCGAACTGATGGACCATCCGCGCTGGGGCGAGTTCGACCTCTCGTCGTTGGAGCAGGTGCGCGTCGTCTCCTTCGTCAAGAAGCTCAACGCCGACTACCGCAAGCGCTGGAAGGACCTCACCGGCACGATCCTGATGGAGGCGGCGTGGGGCATGACCGAGACCCACACCTCCAACACTTTCACGGCGGGCTTCCAGGAGAACGATTTCGATCTCAACAACCAGCCGATCTTCGTCGGCCTGCCGGTCCCCGGCGCCGAGTTCAAGATCACCGATTTCGAGACCGGCGCGTTGCTGCCGCTCGGCGCCGAAGGCGAGATCCGCGTGCGCACACCGTCGCTGCTCAAGAGCTACTGGAACAAGCCGGAGGCTACTGCGGAGTCGCTCGTCGACGGCTGGCTGCGCACCGGCGACATCGGCACCATCGACAAGGACGGTTTTCTGCACTTCCTCGGCCGCCGCAAGGAGATGCTCAAGGTCAAGGGCATGAGCGTATTCCCGCCGGAGATCGAGGCGCTGCTCGGCCAGCATCCGAAGGTGCTGGGCTCGGGCGTGGTTGGGCGCGACGATCCCGACAAGGGTCAGGTGCCGGTCGCCTATATCCAGCTCAAGCCGGAGGCTGTCGGCACCATCTCCGCGGAAGACCTGCGCGCCTGGTGTGCCGAGCGCATGGCCGTCTACAAGGTCCCGGAAGTGCGTATTATCGATGCCCTGCCACTGACGGCGACGGGCAAGGTGAAGAAGCAGGACCTCAATCCAAATCTTCCTGCTGCTGTCTGAGCGAGAGAGACGATGTCGTTCAAAAAACTCCTGATCGCCAACCGCGGCGAGATCGCCATCCGCATCGCGCGCGCGGCGGCTGACGCCGGCATCGCGACGGTCGCGATCCATCCCGCCGACGATACGCTGTCGCTGCATGTGCGCGTTGCCGACGAGGCGGTCGAAATCCCCGGCCGCGGCGCGCGGGCCTATCTCGACATCGAGGCGGTGGTGAAGGCGGCGAAGACGGCCGGCTGCGATGCCGTGCATCCCGGCTATGGCTTCCTCAGCGAGAACGCGGCATTTGCAAAGGCCTGCGCGGACGCCGGCATCACCTTCGTCGGGCCGAAGGCGACCGCGCTCGAACTGTTCGGCGACAAGGTCGCGGCGCGGCAACTGGCCAAGCGCTGCGGCGTGCCGATCATTGCCGGCACCAGCGGCCCCTCGTCGCTGGAGGAGATTTCGGCATTCTTCACCTCGCTCGGCAGCAACGCGGCGATCGTGATCAAGGCCATGGCCGGCGGCGGCGGCCGCGGCATGCGCGTCGTCGAGAACGCTGCGGATTTGGCCGAGGCCTATGCACGCTGCCAGTCCGAGACCAAGGCTGCGTTCGGCTTCGACGGCGTCTATGCCGAGCGGCTGATCCGGCAGGCGCGCCACATCGAGGTCCAGATCATCGGCGACCGCCATGGCGCGATCTCCCATCTCTGGGAACGCGAATGCACGATCCAGCGCCGGCACCAGAAGCTGGTTGAGGTGGCGCCGAGCCCGTCGCTGAGCGATGCCCTGCGCGGCCGCATCATCGAGGCTGCAAAGCAGCTGGCGACGGCGGCCTCTTACGACAATCTCGGCACCTTCGAATTCCTGGTCGACGGCACCGCCGAGGACAGCTTTGCCTTCATCGAAGCCAATCCGCGGCTCCAGGTCGAGCACACCGTCACGGAAGAGGTGCTCGGCCTCGACCTCGTCCGCGCCCAGCTCGCGGTCGCCGCGGGAGCTTCGCTGGCGTCCCTCGACCTCGCGCAAGGCTCGATACCGAAGCCGCGCGGCTATGCCATGCAGCTCCGCGTCAATATGGAGACGCTGGACGAGACCGGCGCGACCCACCCCACCGGCGGCGTGCTCGCGGTGTTCGAGCCGCCGTCGGGGCCGGGCGTCCGCGTCGATAGTTTTGGCTATGCCGGTTACAAGACCAGCGCGGCCTTCGACTCGCTGCTGGCAAAGGTCATCGTGCATACGCCGGGCGAGGCGTGGCATGACGTGGTCGCCAAGGCGTCGCGCGCTCTGCGCGAGTTCCGGATCGACGGCGTCGTCACCAACATCGCTTTCCTCCAGGCCGTGCTGGCGCATCCCGACTTCAGGACGAACCGCATCGCGACGGGTTTCATCGATCGCAACATCGCAAAGTTGGTCGAGGCAGAGGAAGGAGCGGCCAAGCCGCTCTACTTTGCGGCGGCAGAGCGTGCCGCTCACGGCGCGGAAGCGCATGTCGCGCCAGTCGTGCCCGAAGGTGCGGTCATGGTCGCAGCGCCCCTGCAGGGCACTATCGTCACGATCCAAGTCAAGGAAGGCGAAATCGTTCGTCCGGGCCAGCAGCTTGCCGTGATCGAGTCCATGAAGATGGAGCATCTCGTGATGGCCGAGCAGGGCGGGCGGGTGACAAAACTCGTCGCCGGCGACGGCGTCACGCTGCTGCATGGCGAGCCGATCATGTATCTGGAGCCGCTCGACGTCGCGGCCGACAGCACGGCGGCGGAAGCCGATGTCGATCTCGACCACATCCGCCCTGACCTCGCCGAACTGATTGAGCGACAGGCCAATACGCTCGATGAAAACCGCCCGGCCTCGGTCGAGCGCCGCCGCAACACCAACCAGCGCACCGCGCGCGAGAATGTCGCGCAGCTCGTCGACGACGGCTCGTTCATGGAATACGGGAGCCTCGCGATTGCGGCGCAGCGCCGTCGCCGCAAGCTCGACGATCTCATCAAGAACACGCCGGCCGACGGCCTCGTCATGGGCGTCGCCACGGTGAATGGCGAGAAGTTCGGACCCGAGGGCGCGCGCTGCATCGTCGTGGCCTATGACTACACCGTGCTCGCGGGCACGCAGGGCCACATGAACCACAAGAAGATCGACCGCATGCTGACGCTGGCGGAAGACTGGCGCGTGCCGCTGGTGTTTTACGCCGAGGGCGGCGGCGGGCGGCCCGGCGACACCGACCGGCTCGGCATGACCGGCCTCGACGGCCCGTCCTTCGTGCAGTTCGCAAGGCTCTCGGGCCTCGTGCCTGTCGTCGGCGTCGTCTCCGGCTATTGCTTTGCCGGCAATGCCGCGATGCTCGGCTGCTGCGACGTGATCATTGCGACCAAGAATGCCTCGATCGGCATGGGCGGCCCGGCCATGATCGAGGGCGGCGGACTTGGCGTCTATCATCCGGCCGAGGTCGGCCCTGTTACGTTCCAGTCGCCGAACGGCGTCATCGATATCCTCGTCGAGGACGAGGAGGAAGCGACGCGCGTCGCGCAAAAATACCTCTCCTACTTCCAGGGCGCGGTGACGGCTTGGGAAGCCGCCGACCAGCGCCTGCTCCGCCGCGCCATCCCCGAGAACCGGTTGCGCGTCTACGACATCCGCAGCGTGATCGACCTCGTCGCCGACAAGGATTCCGTGCTGGAGCTCCGCCGCGACTACGGCGTCGGCATGATCACCGCGCTGATCCGCATCGAAGGAAAACCGTTCGGCCTGATCGCCAACAATCCGCGCCATCTCGGCGGCGCGATCGATGCCGATGCCGGTGACAAGGCGGCGCGTTTCCTCCAGCTCTGCGATGCGTTCGACTTACCCGTCATCTCACTGTGCGACACGCCCGGCTTCATGGTCGGCCCGGAGGCCGAGAAGACCGCGATCGTGCGCCACGTCTCGCGCATGTTCGTGACGGGTGCGAGCCTCACCGTGCCCCTCTTCGGCATCGTGCTGCGCAAGGGCTATGGTCTTGGCGCACAGTCGATGATCGGCGGCGGCTTCCACGCCTCGTTCTTCACCGCGGCCTGGCCGACCGGCGAGTTCGGCGGCATGGGCCTGGAAGGCTATGTGCGCCTCGGCTTCCGCAAGGAGATGGAGGCGATCGCCGATCCCGAAGAGCGCGAGACCTATTACCGCAACAAGGTCGCCGAGCTCTACGCCAACGGCAAGGCCGTCTCGATCGCCTCGGTGTTCGAGATCGACAACGTCATCGACCCCGCCGAGACGCGGCGGTGGATCATGGCGGGGCTTAGGTCGGTGCCGAAGCCCCCGGCAAGGACGGCGAAGAAGCGGCCCTGCATCGACACGTGGTGACGGCGGTGCAGCAATAGCGATGTGACGTCATTCCGGGTTCGGTTCTTCGAGCCGCCCCGGAATGACGAGAGGAGGCAGCGTGCGCTCCTCTGTTCCCTGTTCCCGATTGACATCCCCATCCGTAGTGCCAGACTTTGCACAATAATACAGGGTGGAGACGTCCGCGATGGCCAGCCTTTCGGCCTCGAACCATGTCGCCCGTGTCTTGTCCGTCGCCAATCAGGTTACTGACCGCTTGGCCGACGTCGATGCCTCTTCGCGGATTGCCAATTCCTGGCGGCGCTGCCTGATCAGCCACAAGCTCGATCCCGCCCGCCAGGGCCCGCCGCAGACGCTGACGGAAGCCGAGATCCGCCACGTCGCCGAGCCCATGGAGGAGACGATCAGGCTCGCCACGCCCGAGCTCGAGGATCTTGCCCGCGTGCTGCGCGACGCCGGCTATTGCGTCAATCTCGCGGATGCGAACGCGACCATGTTGTTCAGCCGCCTGCCGGGCGAAGCCGACGCAAAGATGTTTCTGGACTGGAAGATCTACACCGGCTCGAACTTCGCCGAAACCTTTGAGGGCACCAATGGGCTCGGCACCGCGCTCACCGAGCAGAAGCCGATCCTGGTGCACCGCGACGAGCATTTTCGCGCGCAATGGCACATGTTCTCCTGCGCGGTGGCGCCGCTGTTCGATCAGGCCGGGCGTCTTGCCGGTGCGGTGAACATCACCTCCTGCCGCGAGGATCTCGAGCGCGCTGCGCATCAGCTTGCGCTGGCGGTGACGATGGAGGCGACGCGGCGGATGGAGGGCGCGATCTTCCGCGGCCATTTCCGCAACGCCTGGATTGCGACGGTGCCCGGTGACGGCGGCAGCGGGCTCATCGCCTATGACGACGACCGCCGCATCGTCGGCGCCTGTCGTTCTGCGCGCGCGCTGCTCGGCCTCACCGATGGCCTCATTGCCTCCGGCATCGATCTGTCGCGCTACATCAGGTTCGATCATCATGCCGCGCGTGGCGCGGACGAGATCGTCGAGCTGCGCCGCGCCGACGGTACTCCGCTGGGGCAGGGGCATGTCGCGCCGCCGATGCGTGCAAAATCGCATGCGCCGCGCCGCGATGCGCCCGCCAGCCGCCCCGAGGCCCTGCACCGTCTTGCAGGCCGCGATCCCGGCCTGGTCAGAAGCGTGAAGCGGCTCATGAGCATCGGCGATCACAACCTGCCGGTGCTGCTGCATGGCGAGACCGGTGTCGGCAAGGACGTGTTCGCGCGCGCCATCCACGCCGCGAGCAATCGCGCGCGCAACAATTATGTCGCGCTGAACTGCGCGGCGATGCCGGAAAGCCTGATCGATGCCGAGCTGTTCGGCTACGAGGCCGGCGCCTTCACCGGCGCGCGCCGCGAGGGCTCCAAGGGGCTGATCGTGCAGGCCGATGGCGGCACGCTGTTCCTCGACGAGATCGGCGACATGCCGATCGCGCTGCAGACGCGCCTCTTGCGCGTTCTGGAAAACCGCGAGGTCTGGCCCCTCGGCGCGCTCAAGCCGGTGCCGGTCGACATCCGCCTGGTCAGCGCCACCCACCGCGATCTCGGCCGCATGGCGGAGGAGGGCGCCTTCCGCGCCGACCTCTATTTCCGCCTCCGCGGCATGGAGGTGCGCCTGCCGGCGTTGCGCGAGCGCGCCGACCGCGACGACATCATCCGCCAGATCGCGCGCGAGGAGGCGCCGAATTGCCGGCTCTCGGACGAAGCCTGGGCACTGCTTTCGGCCTATCCTTATCCCGGCAACATGCGCCAGCTCCGTCATGTATTGCGGCTTGCCGGCTGCACGGCGGAGAACGGCGTCATCACCGATGCCGATCTCGATCTGCCGCCGTTCGGCGGGAGGGCGGAGCCGGATCTCGCGACGGCCGAGCGCGCGACGATCGTGGAAGCGCTGCGCAAGCATGGCGGCCGCGTCACGGAGGCAGCACGCGCGCTGAAGCTGAGCCGCGCGACGCTGTATCGGAAGATCAAAGCGATGAAGATCGAGACGGCGCAGTAGGGTTTAATTGCGCGCCGCGAGCGTTCTTCTATCCGCGAGTCCGAAATCGTAGGGTGGGCAAAGGCGCACTTGCGCCGTGCCCGCGAATTCTCACCAATCACACGCAAATGGTGGGCACGCTTCGCTTTGCCCACCCTACGATATCTGTGGTCGTGGATAGCTTGCGCCGCGGCGCTTACGAAAAATCCGTCCAGCTCAGATGCCGTGCATCGAGATCGCCGAGCGCGACCGTCTCGCGCATCTCGTGCGGCGTGTGAAAATGGCCGCGCAGATAGACCAGCGGCTTGGCCGCATCCGCATGCGAGACGCCACGGACCTCGCCGACAAAGATCGAATGCGTCTTCGTTTCGAACTCCTGCGCCAGCACGCAGTCGAATGCCGCCGCCGCATCCGTCAGCAGCGGCGCGCCGGTCACGCCGCGCGTCCACTGCCCGAACGCAAAGCGGTCGTCGCCGTTGACGCCCTTCTGGCCGCTGAAGGTCAGCGCCAGCATCGCGTGATCCTCATGCAAAAAGTTGATCGCAAACGCGCCTTCCTCGCGGATGCGCGCGTGTGCACTGGCATTGCGGTTGACGCAGACGATCAGCGAGGGCGGCGAGTCCGACAACGAGCAGGCCGATGTCACCGTGAGCCCCGTGCGCCTGCCATGCTCGGCGCCGACCGTGACCAGCGCCACGGCACCTGCGCATTGGCGCATCGCCTGCTTGAAATCCTTGGCGTCCACCGACACGCGGAAATCTCCCAAATGAATGCGGGTGCGCCACGATCGCGCCGCACCCGCATCGGGTCAAGCCGCCTTCTTCGCGGAGCCGAGATGCGTCAGGCGCGGCATCACCTCGTTCTTCAGCAGCGAGAGCGAGTGGTGCCAGGCTTCGGCCTTGTGCTTGTAGTCGAAGCCGAACACCAGCAGCACGCCGAAGCCGCCGACCTCGTCGTAGATCTTCTCGATCTTCTCGGCGACGGTCGCGGGCGAGCCGACGATCCAGTTCCGCTTGGCGCAATATTCGACCGTCACATCGCTGTCGGGCACGTCAGGCGCGTGCTTCAGATAATCCTTGAAGCCGAAATGGCCGAGCAGGGGCAGGAAGTACTCGCTCATCATCCGGCCCATCATGTCGCCGGTCGAGAGCTTCCAGGCCTCCTCATCGGTATTGGCAACGAACACCTCGCGCACCAGCCGCCAGTCCTGCCGGTTCGGCTTGCGTCCCGTCTTGGCCGCGCCGATTTCCACGGAGTCCCAGTGGCTGCCGACATAGGCCGGGTTGAGGTTGAGGCTCATCGGGATGAAGCCGCGCTCGCCCGCGAGCTTCAGCGTGTCCGAGTTCTTCGACAGACCGGCGACGCCGATCGGCGGATGCGGCGCCTGCAGCGGCTTGATGTGGGGTTTCAGGAAGTCGAACATCGTGTCCGGCTTGGTCACCGTCCAGAACTTGCCCTTGTAGGTGAAGGGCGCGGGATCGGACCACAGCTTCAGGATGATCTCCAGCGCCTCGCGGGTCATGTCGCGGTTCTGTCCGCTCATGCCGTCGACGTTGAACATCGCCCAGTCGCTTGGCAGCCCCGAGGCCGCGACGCCGAAATTGAGCCGGCCCTCGGACATGTGGTCGAGCATCGCGACGCGGTTGGCGAGCTCGGCCGGGTGGTGATAGGGCAAGAGGAAGCCGCCCGGCCCGATGCGAAGCTTCTTGGTCTGCATCAAGGCCTGCGCGATCAGAAGGTCCGGTGTGGGATTGGGTTCCCAGGGCGCAGTGTGGTGCTCGCCGACCCAGGCCTCCTGATAGCCGAGCTCGTCGAGCCAGCGCATGACCTGCAGGTCCCAGTCGTTTCCTTCCTTCAGGCCGCACTCCGGCGGATGCGAAGGCATCGTGAAATAGCCGATCTCCATGGGTTTCCTCTCCATAATTGACGCGTCTTGCTGCGCGGTTCACGGATGTGAGTGGAGAGGCTTAAGCAAGCGGTGTGCCAGCGCGCCTCGCGCCTCAGACCTGCGAGAAAAGGCTGGTTTGCCGGGGCAATAGCCGATATCCCGGGGCAGATTTCCAAGGGACCGTCTCATTGTCGCGAGACGGCGTCTTGCCGGTGAGACGAGGATAGGATGACCGAACCCGCCTATGTCGCTGTGGATTGGGGCACCAGCAGTTTTCGCCTGTGGCTGGTCGATCGCGCCGGCCAGGTGCTGGCCGAGCGCCGCAGCGGCGAGGGCATGCTGGCCGCGGCGAAGGCTGGCTTTGCCGGTGTGCTGCAATCACATCTTGCTGCAGTCGAGGCACCCGCGCACCTGCCGGTTCTCGTCTGCGGCATGGCCGGCGCGAAGACCGGCTGGGTCGAGGCCGGTTATGTCGACACGCCGGCGTCGCTCGCCGCCATCCTGAAGCACGCCGCGCGCGTGCCGGGCGAGGCGCGCGATATCCGCATCCTGCCGGGCATCGCGCAGCGCGATGCCAAGGCGCCGGACGTGATGCGCGGCGAGGAGACGCAGTTGCTTGGCGCGCTCGGTCTTCAGGCCGCCGGCGAGGCGCTGGTCTGCATGCCCGGAACGCATTCGAAATGGGTGCGGGTGACTGATGGCACGGTCATGCGGTTTTCCACCTTCATGACCGGCGAGCTCTTCAGCGTGGTCTCGCGCGAGACCATCCTCTCGCTCGCGGTTGCCGGCGCCGATGATGCCGAGAACGTTGCGAGCTTCAAGACGGCGGTGAAATCTGCGTATGAAGCACCCGCCTTTGCGGCGAACCTGCTGTTCGGCGCGCGCGCACGGCAGCTGCTGTTCGGCGGCACGCCGGCTGCGGCGCGCGAAACGCTGTCGGGCACCTTGATCGGTGCCGAGCTGGCGGCAGGGCTTACCGGCACGGTACCGAAAGCCGGCATCACGCTGGTTGCCTCGGGTCGCCTGGCAACGCTGTACCGGCACGCCTTCGACGCCCTGTCGGTCACCGTGCAGCCGATCGATGCGGATGAAGCGGTCCGCCGTGGCCTGTCGATGGCGGCAGCGGCGATCTGGACGAAATAGAAGGACTTTTGAGATGAGCGTTCCCTTTCCGCCGATGCAGCGCCCGCTGGTCGCGATCCTCCGTGGCGTCAAGCCCGATGAGACCGAGTCCATCGTTGGCGTGCTGATCGAGGCCGGCATGACCGCGATCGAGATTCCCCTGAACTCGCCCGATCCGTTCCGCTCGATCGGGCTTGCCGTGAAGCTCGCGCCCGCTGGCGTGCTGATCGGCGCCGGCACGGTGCTGACCGCCGCAGACGTCGATCGTCTCAACGATGTCGGCGGCAGGCTGATGGTCTCGCCCAATGTCGACACCGAGGTGCTGGCGCGCGCGCACCAGCACGGCATGGTGACGTTGCCGGGCGTGTTCTCGCCGACCGAGGCGCTGCTCGCGGCGCGCTCCGGCGCATCGGGCCTGAAATTCTTTCCGGCGAGTGTGCTCGGTGCATCCGGCATCGCCGCGATCCGCGCCGTGCTGCCGGCAGGCGTGATGATCGCCGCCGTCGGCGGCGTCTCCGACCAGAACTTTGCCGAGTACATCAAGGGTGGTGTGACGGCGTTCGGGCTCGGCTCCAGCCTCTACAAGCCCGGCATGAGTGCAGCCGATGTCGCAGCGCGCGCAAAGGCGACGATCGCGGCCTATGATCGGGCGATTGTGAAAGACTGAACCGGCAATAAACTAGCCGTGATCCTCTCGTAGCTTATTGTGCCGCATTGTGTCGCGATGCTGAGATTCGAGCATCGTAGACATGCGACTGGCGACAGCAGGAGACCGACATGGCGATCAACAACGTGGCCGATCTGTTCGTGGCAACGCTCGAACAGGCCGGCGTCAAGCGCATCTACGGCATCGTCGGCGACAGCCTGAACGCTCTGACCGAGGCGCTGCGACGCCGCGGCACCATCGAATGGATCCATGTCCGCCACGAGGAGGTCGCAGCATTCGCGGCAGCGGGCGAAGCCGAGATGACCGGAAGCCTTGCGGTGTGCGCCGGTTCCTGCGGTCCGGGCAATCTGCATCTCATCAACGGCCTGTTCGATGCGCATCGCAGCCGCGTCCCCGTGCTGGCGATCGCGGCGCAAATTCCGACAGCCGAGATCGGCGGCGGCTATTTCCAGGAGACGCACCCGCAGAATCTGTTTCGCGAATGCAGCCATTATTGCGAGCTGGTGTCGGACCCGAGCCAGCTGCCCTACGTGCTGGAAAACGCCATCCGCGCGGCGGTGGGCCTGCGCGGCGTCGCCGTCGTCGCCATGCCCGGCGATGTGGCCTTCCGCGCGCCGCCCAAGCGCGCGCTGTCGACGGCGCGCGGGCTTGCGCTGGCGGCACCGAAGGTCGTGCCGCAGACGGATGAGCTGAAAGCCCTGGCGGACCTCCTCAACGGCGCCGAGCGCATCACTCTGTTCTGCGGCCGCGGTTGCGCCGGCGCGCATGCGCCGCTGATGCAGCTTGCGGAAGCTCTCAAGAGCCCGATCGTGCATGCGCTCGGCGGCAAGGAGCATGTCGAATACGACAACCCGTACGACGTCGGCATGACCGGCTTCATCGGCTTCTCCTCCGGCTACGCCGCGATGCACGCCTGCGACGCGCTGGTGATGCTTGGCACCGATTTTCCCTACAAGCAGTTCTTCCCGACCGACGCGAAGGTCGCGCAGGTCGACATCCGTCCGGAAAATCTCGGGCGGCGCTGCAGGATCGACCTTGGCCTCGTCGGTGACGTCAAGCTGACCATCGAGGCACTGCTGCCGCTGCTCAAGTCCAAGACCCAGCGCCGGCATCTCGACGATGCCATCGCCCACTACAAGAAGGCGCGCGAAGGTCTGGACTCGCTCGCCAGGGGCACGCCGGGCAGCAAGCCGATCCATCCGCAATATCTCGCAAAGGTCATCAGCGACCACGCCTCCGACGACGCCGTGTTCACCGCCGATGTCGGCACGCCGACGGTGTGGGCCGCGCGCTATCTCGACATGAACGGGCGGCGCCGGCTGATCGGCTCCTTCGTGCACGGCTCGATGGCCAATGCGATGCCGCAGGCGATCGGCGCGCAGGCCGCCCAGCCCGGCCGTCAGGTGATCTCGCTGTCGGGCGACGGCGGCTTCACCATGCTGATGGGCGACCTCATCACGCTGACGCAGATGAAGCTGCCGGTGAAGGTGGTCGTCTTCAACAATGGCGTGCTCGGCTTCGTCGCGCTGGAGATGAAGGCGGCCGGCTTTGTCGACACCAATGTCGATCTGGAGAACCCCGACTTCGCCGCCATGGCCCGCGCGATGGGCATCTTTGCCAAGCGCGTCGAGGATCCCGGCGAGCTTCCGGGCGCGATGAAGGAGATGCTGGCCCATAACGGACCTGCGCTGCTCGACGTCGTCACCGCCAAGCAGGAGCTGTCGATGCCCCCGACCATCACGCCCGAGCAGATCAAAGGCTTCAGCCTCTGGGTGCTGCGCGCCGTGATGAACGGTCGTGGCGACGAGGTGCTCGATCTCGCGAAGACGAATTTGCTGCCGCGCTAACTGCGCTTCACCGACGGCGCGGGCAGTTGCTCGTGGCGGCGCTGGAAGCGCTGCCAGTGCAGCACGATGCCGATCAGCAGGGCCGGGGCGAAGCCGAGCACGATCAGGAAATGCGGCAGCTCCTTCTGCGAGATGAAGGCGATGGCGATATCCGAGATCAGCCAGAGTGCCGCGAAGATCACTGCGAAATCCGTGCGCGGGCAGCGCAGATAGTAAAACACGGCGGTGATGACGATGGCGGGCCCGATCGCGATGGCGATCATGATCGCCGTCAGCTCCTTCGGAGTCAGCGCGTCGAGCACCATCGAGGCGAGCAGCCAGATCGCAGCGAACATGGCGATGATGTCGATCGGATGCCGCAACCCAATACCTCTCGCAGGAACTGCGCTATCGTTGTGGCCCGGTTCCCCTCCGTCAAGGGAAAATACGTCTATTCCTCGTCACTTCCGGGCGTCGGCCGCAGCATGAAATGACCGAAGGCGGTGGCGATCGGCTTGTCCGCATCGTCCTGCCAGGCACGCGCCTCGAAGGCGACGATGCGACGGCCCTGCTTCACGATCGAGACGTTGGCAAAGGTATCGAGCGCGCGGCCGGAACGGAGATAGTTGACAGTGAGTCCGATCGGCTTGGGCGGCGTGGCGGCGCCGAGCTCGCGCGCGACCCCGATGATGGCCGTGGTCTCGAGGAAGGCGCCGGTCATGCCGCCATGGATCGCGGGCAGGATCGGATTGCCGATGATCTTTGGCGAGAACGGCATGGTCAGCGTGCCGTCGTCGTTGACGCGGATGCCGAGAGCGCGCGCGAACGGGCTGCGTGCGAACGGACCATCGGGATCCTCAGGCGCCTCGAGCGTCGGAATGCTGCGCGCATCCATCCGGCGGTCGGCGAGCATGTTGGTGCGGTTGGCGCCGATCATGAAGCAGGCGGTCGCGGTCGCGACCGGATCGTCCTCGGATTCCTGATAGGCGGTGGAGCGCACGAAGGCGATCGAGCGCGTGGTGCGGTAGCAGACCGAATGCGCCTTGATGTCGAGGCCGGGCGTCGCCGGCTTCTGGTAGTCGATCCGCAGGTCGAGGGTTGCGATGGCGCGCGTGCCGTCGAGCGAGAGTTGCACAGCCATGCCGCAGCTCTCGTCCAGCATCGCGGTGACGACGCCGCCATGCAGAACGCCGGTCTCGGTGTCGCCGACGAAGACGGGACGGTAGGGCAGGCTGGACCAGGCCTCGCCAGGTGCGAAGCGGTCGAGCTGGAGCCCGCTGATATGGCCGTAGTCGGAGCGGCGGCCCTTGATGGCCTCGGCGAGTTCCTCGAACGGGAGCGTGGCAGGTGCAGTGGACATGGCGCTGTTCTAGACCAGTGCCCGCCGCCGCGCAAAACCCGATACGCCTCGCCCGGGACGCCGGCCCCGGGGGGCGGTTTGGCCTCGACAGGGCAGGCCAAAGCAACGATGGTGGGCGCTTCGTTCGTCCAATGCCCGCAAGGAGCGCCCATGACCGACCCCGAGACACCCGGCACCACCCAGGGGCTCGCCACCATTTCGACCTCGAGCTCGGAGCGGGCGCCGATCATCTATTTCGACGGGGCATCGTGCTTCGGCCATCACAATGGTGCGATCCAGATCGAGCTCGCCGCGAACCTGTTGATGCCGGTCGGCGCCGCCGTCAGGGTCGACGTGGTCCAGACCGCGCATCTGCGCTGCAGTGTCCCTGCAGCGCTCGCGCTACGCGAAGCGCTCGACAAGGCGCTCGCGATGTACAAGCAGGGCCAGCAGCAGCCCGCGGAGGACATTCCGGCGGTGAAGAACTGAAGGCCGTCGCGCGGGCCTGCATGGTTCTCGCGGCGACGCGAAGCGTCGTCCGTAGACGCGCCGCGAGGCGGCGCTCCTCACCATGAGGGTCTGACATTCTCGCCACGAAACGAGACCTCATCCTGAGGGCCCGCCAACGGCGGGCGTCTCGAAGGATGGCCGCAAGCGTGGGGCCTACGAAACAAATAGTCCCGCTTCAGCCGACATGCACCTTGGGCTTCTTGCCGCCGTTCCACTTGCCGTCGAGCGCGCGCTCGATCTGGGCGGCGAGCTGCAAGAGCAGGCCGTCATTGGCCTGCTTGGCGATGGCCTGGATGCCGAGCGGCAGGCCGTGGTCTTGCGCTGCCATCGGCATCGAGATTGCGGGCATGCCGCAGAGATTGGCGAGCGGCGTGAAGGCGAAGAAGCGCCAGAGATTGCCGAACCAGTCGAGCACATCAGGATTGTCGGAGATGGTGAGATATTCCCTGGTGCCGACCTTCGGCGTCGGCAGCGCGGTGATCGGCGTCAGGATCACGTCCCACTGCTCGAAGAACGCGCCGAAGCTGCGTGACGTCGTGTTGAACACGCCCTGCATCTTCGCCCGTTCGGCGAAGGTCGTGTGGCGGCCGGCCTCCCAGATGCGGATGTTCATGGGCTCGATCAGATCTTCCGGCGGCTTTTCCAGCCCGCGCGCGGCGAGCATGTTGGAGATCACCACCGCGAAATTCGAGATGTAGCAGGTGGTCTGCGCCGCGAAGGCCGCGCGGAAGTCGAGCTCGGGCAGCGCGTAGTCGACGTGATGGCCGAGGCCTTCGAGGAAACGGCCGGTCTTCTCCAGCTCGGCGGCGATCTCGGGCGTCGCGGTGTAATCGCCCCAGGTGTGCGACAGCGCGATGCGAAGTTTCGTCGGATCGCGCTTGATCATTTCCGAATAAGGCTGCGCCGTGGTCCAGAACGGCATGAACTCGCCGGGCGCGGGCCCGCGCGCGTGATCGACGAAGGCGGCGGTGTCGCGCACCGAGCGCGACTGGCAGCCCTGGATCGAGACGAGGCCGGTGAGGTCGGACATGTGCGGCGCCAGCGAGAACACGCCGCGCGAGACCTTCAAGCCGATATTGCCGTTGACGCCGGCGGGAATGCGGATCGAGCCGCCACCGTCGGTCGCATGCGCGATCGGCACCACGCCGGCCGCGACCATCGCGGCGCTGCCCGCCGACGAGCCGCAGGTGGTGTAGTCGGTATTCCAGGGATTGCGCGTGACGTAGACGGCGGGATTGTCGGCCGAGCTGCAGACGCCGAATTCCGGCGTCGTGGTGCGTCCGATCAGGTTGAGCCCCGCCTGGCGGAATTTGCCGGTGAGGAACGTGTCCGCCGCGGCGCGATTGCCGCGCATCAACAGCGAGCCCATCTCCTGGAGCCGGCCCTTCATGGTCGGTCCCAGGTCCTTCATCAGGAAGGGCAGGCCGGCGAACGGACCTGCGAGATTGGCGCCGTCCTTGGCGGGATCGGCGATCACGTCCTCGAACAGCTCGACCACGCCCGACAGCGCCGGATTGACCTTGGCGACGCCCGCAGCAGCCTGGCGCGCCAGCTCCTTCGCCGTCAGCTCGCCTTTGCGGACGCGGGCCGCCAGCGCCACGCCATCGTGCTGCGCCCATTCATTCCAGCTCATCGGCAAAGTCATGAAGTCAAAATCCCCTTAAGGTGCGGCGCCACCTTTTTCGCAACGGCCCGCGTGAATCAACTGAGCCGGCGCGAGGGGCAGGGTTGCGCCGGGCGGAGAGGTCGGATGATGCCGGCTCTATCAATCCGACAGTCGTGCGATCGCCGCAACCGGGCCGCCGCCGGCCGGCCCCTGATGCTCGGCACCGCCGGACACGTAGACCGCGCCGGTGCCGGCAAGGCCCGCGATCAGGCCGCCGACCGCGGCGCGGGCGTGGCGTGTCGAGCTGATGTCGGTGTCCTCGAGCATGGTGTGGCGAAAGCCGCGCACGCTGCCGTCAGGCGAGGCTTCCGCCTTGGCGAAGATGTTGACGAGCGCGCGGCCCGCGCCGGTTTGCGGTGCGACGCCAAGCCCGACGCTGTTCAATGCCGATACCACAGCCGGCGCGTCGATCGCATCGTCCATCACCGCGTGCCCGATCTCGAACGCGCTCGCTGACGACTGCGAGTTGCCGAGCACGATGACGACATTGTGCATCAGCTCGATCCCGGACGAGGTCGATGCGACGTTCGAGAACAGGTCGTAGCGTCGCAGCACGTCCTCGTCGCGGACGTCGGGGCCGATCTCGCCGAGCGCGACCGCAACCCCCAGCGCGGAGGCGCCGCGCGAATAGGCCATCGAGCTGTAAGAGCTCGTCGTCGCCGTCTTGTTGCCGCGCGCGTTTGCCGCCGCGACACGCTCGCTGGTCAGCAGCGGACACTTGATCTGCACGAAATGCACGTCGGCGGGCTCGAGGATGCCGGCATCCGCCATCGCGGCCTTCACAGCCTTGGCCGTCTCCGCGATCTGTGCGGAGCGCCCAAGCTCTTCGGGCAGGAAGTCCCGTGTGTGCGCCATGCCGATGCTCAGGCGCTTGCCGGACAGGCCCGCCGGGCGCTCGGCCTCGCGGCGCGTGAACACCGTGATATGCCGGCTCAGCACGCCTTCGGTGCCGCCTGACATGACGAAGGCGATGCGCTGCTCGACCGTCTCCGGCGACAGGCCAAGCTTTGGTGCCAGCGCCGTGCACAGCGCGGCGACGGCGTACTCCCGGGTAAAATCGTTGACGCCGCCGTTGCCCTCGGTCTTGCCGAGAATGGCGAGGATCGACTTCGGATCGATCGCGCCGGAGCCGATCATGGCCATCAGGCCGGAGACGTCGCCGGGGCCCGTGGTGGCGACCTTGAAGACGCCGACCGATGTAGTACGCATGAATGGTGCTCGTGTGGATTCAGGGGCCCGGCACTGCAAACAGCCGCTGAACCACAGCGTATGTCAATCCCCATCGTCGTCCTGGCGAAAGCCAGGACCCATTACCCCAGGGAGTGGTTTGGCGAAGACTCGTGGCCGGTACTCATACCGTCAGCAATCGATGGATTCCGCGGTATGGGTCCTGGCTTTCGCCAGGACGACAAGAGGTAGAGTCCTCGCACCATGAACGCCCGCCGTCCCCACGAATGTGGCGACATCGCATCGATCCAGCAAAAAAATCCTCTGTCGACGGTTGCGCGCCGCACCTTGATGAATCAACCTTGGTTGGTCCATAAGCGGCGTCCCGCGGCCAGTGGTTCGCCCCTGCGTCGCGTGCTTGGATAGAGGGATTCTCGCGTGGCAAATATCAACCAGAAAATTGCGCAGGAGCTTGGGGTTCGGGCGGAGCAGGTCGAGGCGGCGGTGACGCTGCTCGACGGCGGCGCCACGGTTCCCTTCATCGCCCGCTACCGCAAGGAAGCGACCGGTGCGCTCGACGACGCGCAATTGCGCACCCTGGAGGAGCGCCTGGTCTACCTGCGCGAGCTCGAGGACCGCCGCAAGGCCATCCTCGAATCGGTCCGCGACCAGGGCAAGCTCGATGCCGCGCTGGAAGCCACCATCATGGCCGCCGACAGCAAGGCGCGCCTGGAAGACATCTATCTGCCGTTCAAGCCCAAGCGCCGCACCAAGGCCGAGATCGCCAAGGAAGCCGGCCTCGAGCCGCTCGCCAATCAGCTCATCGCCGAGCCCGGCAACGATCCGAAGGTCGTGGCGGAAGGTTTCATCAACGCCGAGAAGGGTGTTGCGGATGCTGCCGCCGCGCTCGACGGCGCCCGCGCCATCCTGGTCGAACGCTTCGACGAGGACGCCGACCTGATCGGCGCGCTGCGTGAGGAGATGTGGACCAACGCGCGCATGGCCTCCAAGGTGCGCGACGGCAAGAAGACCGAGGGCGAAAAGTTCGCCGACTATTTCGATTTCTCGGAGCCGCTGACCAGGCTGCCGTCGCACCGCATCCTCGCGATGTTCCGCGGCGAGAAGGAGGAGATCCTCGACCTGCAAATTCAGCCCGAGGCCGAAGCACCGCCGCCCGGCGTGCCCAGCGCCTATGAATTGAAGATCATGAAGCGCTTCGCTATCGCCGACCTCAAGCGTGCCGGCGACCGCTGGCTGGTCGACACCGTGCGCTGGGCCTGGCGCACCAAGATCCAGGTGCATCTCAACATCGACCTGCGCATGCGGCTGTGGAATGCGGCCGAAACCGAGGCGGTGCGCGTGTTCGCCTCCAATCTGCGCGACCTGCTGCTGGCCGCGCCCGCCGGCACCCGCGCCACTATGGGGCTCGATCCCGGTTACCGCACCGGTGTCAAGGTCGCCGTCACCGACGCCACAGGCAAGGTGGTCGATACGGCCGTGATCTATCCGCACGAGCCGCAGCGACAGTGGAACGAGTCGCTGGCGACGCTGGGCCGGCTCGCGATGAAGCACCGCGTCGAGCTGATTGCGATCGGCAACGGCACTGCCTCGCGCGAGACCGACAAGCTCGCGGGCGATCTCGTCAAGGGCCTCGCCGAGCTGAAGATGAACAAGATCGTGGTGTCGGAAGCCGGCGCGTCGGTCTATTCGGCCTCGGCCTTTGCGTCGGAGGAGTTGCCCGGCCTCGACGTCACCTTGCGCGGCGCGGTCTCGATCGCGCGGCGCCTGCAGGATCCGCTCGCCGAGCTGGTCAAGATCGAGCCGAAGGCGATCGGCGTCGGCCAGTATCAGCATGACCTCGGCCAGGCCAAGCTGGCCAAATCGCTCGATGCCGTGGTGGAAGATTGCGTGAACGCCGTCGGCGTCGACGTCAACACCGCCTCCGCCCCGCTGCTCGCGCGCGTGTCGGGCGTCGGCTCGGGCCTTGCCCAGAGCATCGTGGCGCATCGCGACGCCAACGGCCCGTTCAAGTCGCGCAAGGCGCTCAAGGACGTGCCGCGGCTGGGGCCGAAGGCGTTCGAGCAGTGCGCGGGCTTCTTGCGCATCCTCGGCGGCGAGGACCCGCTCGACGCGTCAGGCGTGCATCCCGAAGCCTATCCCGTGGTGCGGCGGATTCTCGAGGCGACCAAGAGCGACATCAAGGCGCTGATCGGCAGCAGCGAGATCGTGCGCACGCTGAAACCGAAGGATTTTGTCGACGAGACCTTCGGTCTGCCGACCGTCACCGACATCCTGCGCGAGCTTGAAAAGCCCGGCCGCGACCCGCGACCGGCGTTCAAGGCCGCCGTGTTCAAGGAAGGCGTCGAGGAGATCAAGGATCTCAAGAAGGGCATGATCCTCGAGGGCACCGTGACCAACGTCGCCGCCTTCGGCGCCTTCGTCGACATCGGCGTGCACCAGGACGGCCTCGTCCATATCTCGGCGATGTCGAAGAACTTCATCAAGGATCCGCGCGAGGTGGTGAAGCCCGGCGACATCGTCAAGGTGAAGGTGCTGGACTTCGAGGTCGCCCGCAAGCGCATCTCGCTGACGCTGCGGCTCGACGACGAGGTCGGCGCCAAGAAGGACGCCCCCGGCATGCAGCGCGACAACGGCCAGCGCAACGCGAGCCGCATGACTTCGTCCGCGCCGCGCAAGCAGGAATCCTCCGGCGGCGGCGCGCTTGCCGAGGCCATGCGCCGCGCGGCCGAGAAGAACAACGGCAAGCGGGCGTAAGAGTCTCTTACCTCTCCCCGCTCTTTGCGGGGAGAGGTTAGCTGTGGATACAGGGAGAGCTATCTCCACGTCATTGCGAGCCAACGGGTCCGCGCAAAGCGCGGCCCGATGACAGGCTCCGCGAAGCAATCCAGACTGCCGCCGCGGAAACAGTCTGGATTGCTTCGTCGCAAGGGCTCCTCGCAATGACGAGGAGAGAGTGGAGCTCCGCTTCCCTAACTTCCGCGTCAGAATCTGGCGCGTTTGTAAGTTGAAGCTGCCTGTCCCTTCCTCTCATCTGATCCTTCTGACGCGGCAGAAATATCGCCGCGCAGCACGGAGGATGCTTCGATGGACAACAGGCTTCTCAAAGGCCTCACTGCGGTGACGGTCGCCGCAGTGATGGCGCTCGGTTCACCAGTGCTCGCCCGTGGCGGCATGGGTGGTGGAGGTCACGGCGGCTTCGGCGGTGGTGGCCATGGCGGCTTTGGCGGCGGTGGCCACTTCGGTGGTGGTGGCATGCATGTCGGTGGTGGCGGCATGGGTGGCGGGGGCATGCGATTTGGCGGGATGGGCGGCGCCCATTTCGGTGGCGCCCGCTTCGTCGGTTCGCCGATGGCCGCGCGCGCCGCCATCGGACCCCGCTTTGGCGGAGCTCCGCTGGCGACCCGCGCCGCGTTTGGACCGCGGTTTGCCGGCACGGGCTGGCACGGCAGGCCCTTCATCGGCCGCCATGCCTTCTTCCACCGTCATCACTTCCGCCGGTTCGCCTTCGTCGGCGCGCCGTTCATCTATGCCAACTACTACGACGACGGCTGCT
This sequence comes from Bradyrhizobium huanghuaihaiense, assembly GCF_007830635.1. Lineage (GTDB taxonomy): Bacteria > Pseudomonadota > Alphaproteobacteria > Rhizobiales > Xanthobacteraceae > Bradyrhizobium > Bradyrhizobium huanghuaihaiense. Next base: position 46,724 of record NZ_VLLA01000004.1, read on the forward strand.
GGCGCAGGAGCTGGACGCCGTATGGATGGCAGTGGGTCAATGTGTGCGGAGACTATTGGTAGTCGCATCGCCGTACCGCACCATTGTCGCGATCGCCATCGGGCAGTTCCGCTCAGCCCCGGAACGGGATAGTCTGGTGGCGATCGTCGCGCGGAGTTTCGCATGACCGGAGGTCACCGCCGCATCCTGGTCGTCGAGGACGATCCGGAAACCGCAGGCCAGCTCGTCGAGGAGCTGACGACCTCTGGCTATGACGTCGATCTCGCCGCCACCGGGCGCGAGGCCCTCAGCCACGGCGTCGCGCGCGACTATGCCGTGATCACCATCGACCGCATGCTGCCCGACATCGACGGCATCACCGTGATGCGCCAGTTGCGCGACGATGGCATTGCCGCGCCCTTCCTGATCATCTCCGCGCTCGGCGAGGTCGACGACCGCGTCCGGGGCTTGCGCGCCGGCGGCGACGACTATCTGGTCAAGCCGTTCTCCTTCGTCGAGCTGCTGGCGCGGCTGGAGGCCCTCGGCCGCCGCAGCGACACCATCGCCAAGGAGACGCTGCTGCGCGTTGGCGACCTCGCCATCGACCTGATCGCACGCAGCGCCAGCCGCCGCGGCCGCAAGATTCCGCTGCTGCCGCGGGAATTCCAGCTGCTCGAATATCTCGTCCGCAACGAGGGCCGCGTCGTCTCCCGCGCGATGCTGCTCCAGCACGTCTGGGACCTGCATTTCGATCCTTCCACCAACATCATCGACGTCTATGTCGGCCGCGTCCGCCGCAAGGTCGATGATGCCCAGGCCTATCCGCTGATCCATACCATCCGCGGCATCGGATATTGCCTCCGTGCTCCTGGCTAAGACGCTCCGCTCCTCGACCTTCCGTCTGGCGCTGATGGCGATCGCGGCGTTCGGGCTGATCGTCGCGGCGATCATGGCCTACGTCTATGTCGGAACGCTCGCCTACGTGGAGCGCCGTCTCGGAGCTGCCGTCGATCACGACGGCTTCACCGGCATGATCGAGCTTGCGATGGTCGCGGTCGCCGTGCTGCTCCTCGTCCTCGCCGGCCTTGCGGCGGTGCTGGTGACGCGCCGCACGGTGGGCCGGATCGAGGAGATCAACGCGACCAGCCGTGCCATCATGCTGTCGGGCCTCGACCGGCGCATCCCGTTGCGCGGCAGTCACGACGAGTGGGACCGCGTCGCCGAAAACCTCAACCAGATGCTGGACCGCATCGAGACGCTGATGGGCGAGGTCAAGCAGGTCAGCGACAACGTCGCCCACGATTTGCGCACGCCGCTGACGCGCATGCGCGGCCGGCTCGAGAAGGCCTATCATACGCCGCGCAACAGCGAGGCCGACGCGGCGCTGATCGGCGACACCATCGCCGATCTCGATGCCGTGCTCGGCATGTTCGCATCCATCACGCGGATCTCGGAGATCGAGACTCGCGCGCGCCGGAGCGCCTTTCGTGCGTTGAACCTGACCGAGATCGCAGGCGAGGTCGTCGAGCTCTACGACGCCGCCGCCGAACAGGTCGCAACCCGCCTCAGTCTCGACGGCGACCGCGAAGTGCCGATCACGGGCGACCGCGACCTGCTGTTCGACGCCGTCGCCAATCTCGTCGACAACGCCATCAAGCACGGGCGCAAGGGTGGGCAGGTGACGGTGACCTGCCGCAATGCAGATGGCGGCGCGGCGATCGCGATCGCCGACGACGGACCGGGCATTCCCACCGAGGCTCGCGATCACGTCTTCAAGCGCTTCTACCGGCTCGAGCAGAGCCGCTACACGCCGGGCAACGGCCTCGGTCTCAGCCTCGTCGCCGCCGTCGTGCGCCTTCATGGCGCCGAGATTGCACTGCATGAGAATGCGCCGGGCCTGACCGTCCGGCTCCGGTTTCCGCATACCGGCACCCAACTTGCATGATCGCCCTGGTATCGAGTGGAAGTCCTGCAATGTCCCGCCTGCCAGACCTCGTCATCACCAACGCCCGCACGCGCAGCCGCGAGATCGTGGACATAGGGATCATCGATGGCGTGATCACCGCAATCGGCAGCCGGCTGCAGACCGGCGCCCAATCCTTCGTCGATGCCAGAGGCGGTCTGGTCACGCCCGCGTTCGTCAATCCGCATCTGCATCTCTGCAAGGTCTGGACCCTGCCGATGATGTCCGAGGCGGAGCTCGCGGCCTATCAGGGCGGCGGCATGAGCGAGGCGGCAAAGGCGGTCGAGCTCGCCGCGGTGGTGAAGAACAACTATGACGCGTCCTGGATCGTCCCGAACGCGCGGCGTGCGGTGGCGCTCGCCGCGCTCCACGGCAATCTCCACATTCGCGCCTTCGCCGATGTCGACACCAAGGCCCGGCTCGAGGGCATCAAGGCACTGCTTGCCATTCGCGAGGAATTTCGCGGCATCGTCGATATCCAGGTCGTGGCGTTCCCGCAGGACGGCCTGTTTCGCGAGCCGGGCGCGGACGACCTGATGCGCAAGGCGATGACGCTCGGGGCCGATATCGTCGGCGGCATTCCTTGGATCGAGGCCGATGAAGAGGACCGGCGCCGCCACATCGATTTCTGCTTCGACCTCGCGGCCCAGCACGGGGCCGACGTCTCGATGCTGCTGGATGACGTCGGTGACGCCAATATGCGCACGCTCGACATGATGGCGCGCGCGGTGATCGCTCGGGGCGTCGAGGGCCGGGCGCTCGCGCATCACTGCCGGGCGATGGCCCTCTATCCCGACAATTATTTCCGTGAATTGATGGCGCTGCTCGGAGAGGCCCGCGTCAGCGTCGTGAGCAATCCCCACAACGGGCCGCTGCATGCGCGCGTGAAGGACCTGCTGGCCGCCGACATCAATGTCTGCCTCGGCCAGGACGATATCTCCGACGCCTACTATCCGCTCGGCCGCAACAACATGCTGGAAGTGGCGTTCCTCGCCTCGCATCTGCTCTGGATGACCGGGAAGGGCGAGTTCGAGACGCTCTACGACATGATCACCACGCGCGCAGCCACGGCGATGAATCTGGAACGCTACGGCCTCGGGCTCGGCTGCGCGGCCAATCTGGTCGTGCTCGATCAGGGCGACGTCACCGAGGCGCTGCGTTTCCACAGCCCCCCGCGCGTCGTCATCAGCCACGGCCGCGTCGTCGACACCGACCGCATGTGCGCGCTGGCGCAGATGGCCGTCGGCGATTGATCCATGCCGCTCAGAGCTCGATCACGCCGCGGCGTGCCGCATGCGCGACAGCATCGGTGCGGCCGGTGGCGTCCAGCTTGTCGAGCAGCGAGCCGACGTGGAATTTCACGGTATGCACGGAGATGCCGAGCTGACGCGCGATCATCTTGTTGGACGAGCCCTCGGCCATCAGCGCCAGCACGTCGAGCTCGCGCTGCGTCAGCGCGATGTCCTCAGGCATGCTGCGCGGATCGCGGGCGACGACCGTCGCCGCGGCCTGCTCACCGGGCCCGGCGAGGCGAATCCCGCTGACATTGTCGAGCAGCGCCGTCAGGCGATCGGCCAGCGCAGGATCGTCGATCTCCAGCGCGAGCACGATCTCGGCCGTCTTGTCCGCGCTCACGCCTCCGGCCTCTCGCCGACAGTGACCTTGAAGCTGACCGGCTCGCCGCCGCGGCGCACCGCGACATCGACCACGGCGCCGACGCTGGCAGGACCGAGCGTCCGCGACAGCGCGCGCACGCCTGACAGTTTCTGGTCGTTGACCGCCACGATCACGTCGCCCTGGCGGATGCCGGCCGCGGCCGAAGGTCCGGCCTTGTCGACATTCATCACCATCGCGCCGATGCCGTCGTCGAGCCGCACCGGCTGGAGCCCGAGCCCGAGATATCCGCGGGCGATGCGGCCGCGCGTCTCGAGCTGCGGAGCGATACGCTCGATCGTCGCGGTCGGAATGACGAGTACTCGCCGCGGCCCGAGCACGGCCATGCCGAAGGCGTCGCCCGATGCGTCGAGCGCCAGGCCGCCCTGCTGGCTTTCGCGCAGACGGACGTCGAGCTCGATCCGGGCATCGATGTCGCCGCCGCGCAGGGAGCGCCAGCTCTTGCCGGACGCCGAGACCATCCCGAGCGCCGCGCTCGGCGTCTCGCGATGGGTGGCGACCACGATCGACAAGGCACCGAGCGGTGGGACTGTGGTGGCCAGCTTCACAGGCGCAACGGCGATGTCGGCGCGCAGCAATGCGATGTCGGTCGTGTGGTCGCGGCCGACAATCGTGGCGGCGACCCGGCTGCCGTCGGCGAGGCCGATCTCGACCTCGCCCTCGTCGGCCAGTGCCTCGTCGGCGGTGATGATGAGGCCGCTCTTCCAGACGAAGCCGGTCGAGCGGGAGCGGTGCGAATGCACGGAGACGACGGACGGCGCGATGCGCGCCACCACGTCCGAGAGCGCGGACGACAGTGAGGACGGGGGGCTGGAATCGGTCATGGCGGGCTCCTGTAAGTTGTCCTCAATCTGGGATGCCGCGGGCGATTGCGAAACTGGCCGGGTGGCCAGGAAAGAGGCAGGCCTCCGTAGGACCACGGCCGACGAACATGTGATTGGGAGCGCCTCACGGGAACGTGTAGCAATCCCGAAATTGCGCCCTATGGCCTCAAGGATTTCAGCGAGCCCCGACTGATGACCATCGATCTCACCCGCCGCACCCTGCTTCACCTCGCCGGTGCCACCTCGCTTGCGATGGCGGCCGCAACCGCGGCGCGTGCCGAGGGCAACCCGCAGGGCGGCGGCCCGACCTATGCCAGCCGCACGCCGATGCGGGTCGGCATGGTGACGCTCCGGGTCAAGAATCTCGATACGGTTGCCGACTACTACCGCGACGTGATCGGGCTCACCGTGATGGAACGCTCGGCGGCGGGCGCGAAGCTCGGCACTGGCGGCATCACGCTGCTGGTGCTGGAAGCCCGTCCCGATGCTGCGATTGAATCGCGCAGCGCCGCCGGCCTCTACCACACCGCCTTCCTGATGCCGACCCGTAAGGACCTCGCGCGCTGGCTGGTCCACGCCGCCTCGCACCGCGTGAAGCTGTCGGGCTTTGCCGATCACCTCGTCAGCGAGTCCGTCTATCTCGACGACCCCGAAGGCAACGGCATCGAGGTCTATGCCGATCGCGATCCCTCGCAATGGCAGTGGAGCGAGGGCAGCGTGAAGATGGCGACGGACGAGCTCAACATTCCCGACTTGCTGTCGCTGACCAACACACGCGTTCCTGATTACGCCAGGGCGCCGGACGGTATGCGCGTCGGCCATATGCATCTGCGCGTCGGCGATCTCGCCGAGGCCGAGCGCTTCTATCACGGCACGGTCGGCCTCGACCCGACCCGCAAGCGCAATGGCGCGGCGTTCCTGTCGTCGGGTCGCTACCACCATCACCTCGGCATGAATGTCTGGCAGAGCCAGGGCGCCGGCCAGCGCGACGATTCCACGACTGGTCTCGCCTGGTTCTCGCTGGTGATGGCGAAGCAGGAGCTGCTCGCCGCTCAGGAAGACCGCCTGCGCAAGAGCGGCGTGAAGGTCACGGCGCTTGCGGATGGCGTTGAGGCGATCGATCCCTGGGGCACGCGGGTACGCTTGCTCAAGGTTTGATCGCCGGGACGGGCATTGCTAAGACCTCAGGGGTGCCAGCTTCCGGAGCCCCCGACATGTCCGAATTCCACGGCGTCTTTCCCTACCTCGTCTCCCCCGTCGATGCCGACGGCACGGTTCGGACGAACGTGCTCGCGAAGCTCTGCGACGACCTGATCGCTGCCGGCGTGCACGGACTGACGCCGCTCGGTTCGACCGGCGAGTTCGCCTATCTCAATGCCGCGCAGCGGAGCGCGATCGTGCAGACCACGATCGAAGCCGCAAAGGGCCGCGTGCCGGTCGTGGCCGGCGTCGCCTCCACCTCGACTGCGGATGCGGTGGCGCAGGCACGGGCCTATCAGAAGCTCGGCGCCGACGGCATCCTGGCGATCCTGGAAGCCTATTTCCCGCTCGCCGATGCCCAGGTCGAATCCTACTTCCGCGCGATCGCGGATGCCGTGGACATTCCCCTCGTCATCTACACCAATCCGCAATTCCAGCGCTCCGATCTGACCCTCGACGTGATCGCGCGGCTCGCGGAGCATCCGCGCATCGGCTACATCAAGGACGCCTCGACCAACACCGGCCGGCTGCTCTCGATCATGAACCGCTGCGGCGATGGCTTGCGGGTGTTCTCGGCCTCCGCCCATATCCCTGCGGCGGTCATGCTGATCGGCGGCCTCGGCTGGATGGCCGGGCCGGCCTGCATCATCCCGCGCCAGAGCGTTAAGCTCTACGACCTCTGCAAGGCCGGCCGCTGGGACGAGGCCATGGCGCTCCAGCGTCGGCTGTGGCGTATCAATGAGGCCTTTGCCCGCTTCAACCTCGCGGCCTGCATCAAGGCCGGCCTTGCAATCCAGGGCTACGACGTCGGCGATCCCGTCCCGCCGCAAGCCGCGCTGAACGCTGATGCGCGCAAGGTGGTGGAGGCCGCGCTGAGGGAGTTGGGCTGAGCCGTCATTCCGGGGCGATGCGCAGCATCGAACCCGGAATCTCGAGATTCCGGGTTCGTCCTTCGGACGCCCCGGAATGACAATCCTCAGTGCCGTAGGGTGGGCAAAGCGAAGCGTGCCCACCATTCTGATCGCGTCCGTTGAGCGATGGTGGGCACGGCGCAAGCGCGCCTTTGCCCACCCTACGAAGTCGCAGGGACGGCATGCCGAAATCGTGGATATCCCGCCCAAAACCGCGGCTGGCATGCCCCTGATCGATCCGCTAAAAGGCTGCCCGCAGTTTCGAAAAGACCCTGAGGATCCCACGGAATGAACATTCTTCCCGGCAATTTGCGTTTCGGAGCGGGCCAGCCCGTCAAGCGTTTGGAAGACCAGCGGCTGCTGACCGGGAAGGGGCAATTCATCGACGACAAGCCGGAAGACGGCGCGCTCTGGTTGTACGTGCTGCGTTCGCCGCATGCGCATGCGAAGATCGTCTCGATCGACACCAGCGCGGCGGTCGCGATGCCTGGCGTCGCCGCGGTCTACACCGGTGCCGACCTCGTCAAGGACGACATCGGCGTCATCCCGACCTTGAGCATCTTCAAGCGCCCCGACGGCAAGCCGATGACGGTGCCGCCGCGCCGGCTGCTCGCCCATGAGATCGTGCGCTACGCCGGCGAAGCGGTGGCGGCGGTGGTGGCCGCCTCGCGCACCGAAGCGCAGAGCGCGGCCGAGGCAATCGTGGTCGAATATGACGTGCAGCCCGCAGTGGTGGATCCGGTGGAAGCCGTAAAGCCCGGCGCGCCCGTGGTGTGGCCCGAGGCGCCCGACAACATCGTCGGCGCGATGGCTTACGGCGATGCCGCCAAGGTCGACGAGGCCTTTGCCAAGGCTGCGCATACGGTCGAGCTCGATCTCGTCAGCCAGCGCCTGGTGCCTTCCGCGATGGAGCCGCGCTCGACCATCGCCGAGATCGACAAGAAGACCGGCCGTCTCCTGCTGCACGTGCAGTCGCAGACGCCGGCCTCGACCCGCGACGTGCTGGCGGAAGCCGTGCTGAAGCGTCCCAAGGACAGCGTCCGCGTGCTGGTCGGCGACATCGGCGGTGGCTTTGGCCAGAAGACCAACCTCTATCCCGAGGACGGCATCGTCGCCTACGCCGCGACCAAGCTGAACAAGAAGATCCGCTGGCGCGGCGACCGCACCGACGAGTTCGTCGGCGGCACCCATGGCCGCGATCTCACCTCGACGGCGTCGTTCGCGCTCGACGAGAGGGGCAAGGTGCTGGCCTATCGCGTCAAGTCGATCGGCTGCACCGGTGCGTACTCCTCAGGCGCGGCCAACATCATTCCGCTGGTGCTCGGGCCGTTCGTGCAGACCGGCGTCTACGATCTGCCGCTGGTGCATTTCGAGGTGCAATCGGTGATGACCCACACCGCGCCTGTCGGCGCCTATCGCGGCGCCGGCCGTCCCGAAGCGGTCTTCATCGTCGAGCGCCTGTTCGACGCCGCCGCGCGAAAGATCGGCATGGATCCGCGCGCGATCCGGAAAGCCAACTACATCAAGCCGGCGCAGCTGCCCTACACCAATGCGGCCGGCCAGGTCTACGATTCCGGCGCCTTCGCGCACATGCTCGACCGTGCCGTCAAGCTCGCCGACTGGGACGGCTTTGCCGCGCGCAAGAAGGCCGCCAAGAAGAAGGGCATGCTCTACGGCCGCGGGCTCACCTCCTACATCGAATGGACCGGTGGCCGCGCCCACACCGAGAAGGTCAGCCTGCACGCGACCTCGCAAGGGCGCGTGGTGCTGCATTCCGGCACCATGGCGATGGGGCAGGGGCTGCAGACCACCTACACCCAGATGATTTCCGACTCGCTCGGCATTCCCCTCGACAAGATCGACGTGGTCCAGGGCGACACCGATCTCGCGATGGGTTTTGGCAGCGTCGGCTCGCGCTCGCTGTTCGTCGGCGGCACGGCGGTCGCGGTCTCCTCCAGCGACCTGATCCAGAAGGCACGCGAGAAGGCGGCCAACGTGCTGGAGACCTCGGTCGAGGACATCGAATATCAGGGCGGCATGCTCACCGTGGTCGGCACCGATCGCCGCATCAGCCTGTTCGATCTCGCCGAGAAGGAAAGCGGCGCCAAGCTCACCGTCGATTCGGAAGGCGAGGTGGATGGACCGAGCTGGCCGAACGGCACGCATATCTGCGAGGTCGAGATCGACCCCGAGACCGGCGTGTCCAAGGTCGTGCGCTACACCACCGTCGACGACGTCGGCGTCGCGGTCAACCCGATGCTGGTCACCGGCCAGATCCACGGGGGCGTCGCGCAAGGTATCGGCCAGGCGCTCTATGAGGGCGTCTCCTACGATCCGGACGGCCAGCTCCTCACCGCCAGCTACCAGGATTACTGCATCCCGCGCGCCGATGACGTGCCGCCGATCGTGGTGACGCTCGACGACACCGCGCCCTGCCGCACCAATCCGCTCGGCGCCAAGGGCTGCGGCGAATCCGGCGCCATCGGCGGCCCTCCCTGCGTCACCAACGGTGTGATGGACGCGCTCGCCGAGCTCGGCATCACCCAGCTGAATACGCCGCTGACGCCGCAGAAGATCTGGCAGGCGATCAGGGATGCGAAGGTGGGTTAGGGGCTTAGCTGAAGCCTCAAATTCGGTGTCGTCCCGGCGCAGGCCGGGACCCATAACCACCGAATCCAGTTTGGCGAAGATTGGTCATGACCATCTCGCGCCACACTCCTCCCTGGGAGTATGGGTCCCGGCCTGCGCCGGGACGACGGCGGAGAATGAGGCGACTGCTGGGGCTAAATCCCCAGCATCATCTTCGCGATGATGTCGCGCTGGATCTCCGAGGTGCCGCCGAAGATCGTGTACGCCCGGCCGTTGAGATATTCCGGCACCACCGTCAGCGTGTCCTCCGGGATCGCCGGCTCGTGGTTGAGCCTGTAGAGCGGGCGCATCGGCTCGACGGCGAGGGCGTCGTAGCCGATCACGTCGACGCCGAGGCGCGTCACGGCCTGGCGGATCTCGCTGTTGCGCAGCTTCAGGATCGACGACACCGCGCCGGGATTCTGTCCGGTCTGCAGCGCCGAGAGCACGCGCAGCTCCGTCATCTCCAGCGCGTCGATGTCGACCTCGACTTCGGAGATGCGCGTTGCGATGTCAGGGCTGTCGATCGCGCGCCCGGTCAAATCGGATGCAGCAAGATCCGCGATCGCCTTCAGCCCCTCGCGCAGCTTCGCCGAGGCAATGCCGGAGCCGCGCTCGAACTCCAGCAGATATTTGCCGTAGGTCCAGCCTTTGCCTTCCTCGCCGACGCGGTTGGCCACCGGCACGCGCACGTCGTCGAAGAACACCTGGTTGACCTCGTGGTCGCCGCCGATGGTGAGGATCGGCCGCGTCGTGATACCCGGCGTCTTCATGTCGATCAGGATGAAGCTGATGCCGTCCTGTTGCCGCGGCCCGTCGCTGGTGCGCACCAGCGCGAACATGCGGTTGGCGTGGTGGGCATGCGTGGTCCATATTTTTGTGCCGTTGATGATGTAGTCGTCGCCGTCGCGCACCGCGCGCGTCTTCAGCGAGGAGAGGTCGGAGCCGGAGCCCGGCTCTGAGTAGCCCTGGCACCAATAGTCTTCACCTGAAAGAATTCGCGGCAGGTAAAAATTCTTCTGCTCAGGGCTGCCGAAGCCGATGATGACCGGCCCGACCATCTTCACGCCCATCACGTTGACATTCGGCACGCCCGCGCGCGCGGATTCGGTCTCAAAAATCCAGCGCTGTGCCGGCGTCCAGTCCGGGCCGCCATATTCGACCGGCCAGCCCGGCGCGCCCCAGCCCTGCCTGTGCAGCGCGCGCTGCCAGGCCATGCCGATATCAGGATCAGAGAACACCGATGGCGTCAGCGCGGTCGCACGCTTCATCTCGTCGGTGAGATTTTTGGCGATGAAGCCGCGCACCTCGCTCTGGAAGGCGCGCTCCTCGGCATTGAAAGAGAGATCCATGATGCGCTCCCCTTGTCAGGCCGTACGGCCGAGCTGCGCGTGGCGGGCATAGTGATGGGCGCTGCCGCCGAACAGCGTGTCGAAGGCGACGAGGCGCTTGAAATAGGCGCCGACCTCGAGCTCCTCGGTGACGCCCATGCCGCCGTGAAGCTGGATCGACTGTTCGCCGACGAAGCGCGCGCATCTGCCGATCTTGGCCTTCGCACCGGAGGCGGCGCGCGCGCGTTCGACCGGCGGGCTATCTGCCTTCAACGCAGCCCGCAGCGCCATCGAGCGCGCCTCGTCGACCTGCATCGCCATGTCGGCGAGGCGATGGCGGATGACCTGGTTGGCCGAGAGCGGTCGGCCGAATTGCTTGCGGATCTTGGTGTATTCGAGCGTGATGTCCAGCAGCGTCTGCATGATGCCGACGGCTTCCGCGCCTAATGCGGCCATGGCGCGGTGGACCGCCCATTCGATCGCGGGCAGCGCATCGCTGCCGTCGCCGAGCAAGGCGTCTTCAGGCAGATGCACGTCTGATAGTTCGATGTTGCAGGCGTGCCCGCCGCCGAGACGAGGATAGTCGCTGATGATAAGGCCAGGTTCCGTCGCCGGGACCAGGAACAGACCGATCCGCCCCGACGGGCCGCGATGATCATGGAGATGCGCGGAGACGATGATCTCATCGGCGGCGTGCCCGTCGAGCACGGTGATCTTGTTTCCGGCAAGGCGCCAGCCTTGCTCCGTTTTGTTCGCGGTGGTCGCGACCTTGGCGAGATCGAACCGCGCCGCGCGTTCGGAATGCGCAAAGGCGAGCTTCAGTGAGCCGTCGGCGACCTTGGGCAGGATTCCCTGTTTCTGGGCTGCACTGCCGCATCGCTCGATGAGCGCCGCGCCCAGCACGACCGTTGCCACATAGGGCTCCGACACCAGCCCGCGGCCGAAGGCTTCCATCAAGATGCCGATCTCGACCGCGCCGGCGCCGAGCCCGCCGAACTCTTCGGGAATCGGCAGCGCCAACCAGCCGAGCTCGGCAAACTGCTTCCAAACTGCAGGGCTGTAACCAAGCGGATCACTCGCCATCTTGCGGCGATGGTCCGCATCGTAGCTTTCGGCCACGAAGCGGTCCGCGCTCTCGCGCAGCAGCCGCTGCTCGTCACTGAGGTTCAGGTCCATCGCATCTACTCCGCGGCCGCCGGCGGCTTGCGCACGGAGGGATGCAGGCCGGATGGATCGACGATCATGCCGAACTCCTGGAGATTGTGGGCGTGACAGAGCTGATGCAGCGCAAAGGCCTGGTCGATCGCGGCGGGCTGGCCCATCACGTCGACCGAGCGGTTCACGGCTTCCTTGGTCAGCTTCAGCGCGAAGGACGGTTTTGATGCGATCCGGCGCGCCAGCTCCAGCACGCGCGCCGACAATTCCGCACGCGGTACGACCTGATTGACCATGCCGAGCTGGTGCGCCTCCTCGGCACTCCAGCTGTCGGCGGTGAACAAAAACTCCTTGGCCTTGCGCGCACCCAGCTCCCAGGGATGCACGAACCATTCGACGCCGCAGACACCCATGGTGACGACGGGATCGCAAAACTGCGCATCGTCGCTGGCGACGATGAGGTCACAGGCCCAGGCCAGCATCAAGCCGCCCGCGATGCACTTGCCGTGCACCTCGGCAATCGTCGGTTTGGCCAGGTTCCGCCAGCGCCGTGTGATCTGGAGATATATTTCCTGCTCGCGCGCGAAGCGGCCATGTGCGTTCGGTTCAGCGAAGCCGCCCCAATTTCCGATCGGCGGGAAATCGACGCCGGCGGCGTTCTTGCCGCCGGGACGCAGATCGTGGCCGGACGAGAAGTGCGGGCCGCTGCCGGCGAGAATGATGACCTTGACCGCATCGTCCTGCACCGCCGCATCGAAGGCGGCGTTGAGCTCGTAGGTCATCTGCAGGTTCTGTGCGTTGCGCGCCTCGGGCCGGTTCATCACGACCCGCGTGATCGCCGGCTCCGGCCGCTCCACGAGGATGGTCTCGAACGAGCTCATCGCGTTCCCCTTGGCGTTCCCTGGCGTTGATGTTCTTGTTGTGCCCGAGTTGACAATGTCGGCCAGGGATAGGCAAGGGGCTTGCGTCAGTCGGCTGCTTTCCGCGTCTCCAAGAGGTCTGGCGTCTCGCGCGCTCAATCTGGTAGTTTGCACGAGATTCCACCGGGAGAAATTTAATGCGCAAGATCCTCACCGTGCTGGCGGCGCTGGCTTCGCTGAGCCTGACCAATTGCGGCTACAACGCGATCCAGAGCGAGGACGAGCAGATCAAGGCCAACTGGTCCGAGGTCGTGAACCAGTATCAGCGCCGCGCCGATCTCGTGCCCAACCTCGTCAACTCGGTGAAGGGCTTTGCCCAGCAGGAGAAGGACGTGCTGCTTGGGGTCACCAATGCCCGCGCCAAGGTCGGCAGCATCCAGGCGACGCCGGAGGTGCTGAACGACCCCGCTGCCTTTCAGAAATTCCAGGCCGCCCAAAGCGAGCTCTCCAGCGCGCTGTCGCGCCTGCTGGTCGTCACCGAGAATTATCCGCAGCTGAAGTCGGACGCCCTGTTCAAGGATCTGATGTCCCAGCTGGAGGGCACCGAGAACCGCATCACGGTGGCGCGCAACCGCTACATCAAGGCGGTGCAGGACTACAACGTCACCATCCGCTCGTTCCCGACCAACCTCACCGCGGTGACGTTCGGCTACAAGGAGAAGCCGAACTTCTCGGTCGAGAACGAGAAGGAGATCTCGACTGCGCCGAAGGTGGATTTCAACCCGGCGCCGTCGAAGTAGCCGCGTTCGCACAGATGCGCGCCACGCCCACCACTGTCATTCCCCGCGAAAGCGGGGAATCCAGTACGCCGCGGCTTCTCCATAGTCCGCCGGCGTCTCTGGAATACTGGATCGCCCGGTCAAGCCGGGCGATGACCCTGAGTGTGTGGTGGCGTGCAGCCATTCTCGTAGCGTTCCTGCTGTCGCTCGCGCTCCCCGCCTCCGCCGACGTCGCCGTTCCCCAGCTCACCGGCCGCGTGGTCGACCAGACCGGCACGCTCTCCAGCGGCGACATCGCCGCGCTCTCCCAAAAGCTGCGCGATTTCGAGACGCGCAAGGGCAGCCAGGTCGCCGTCCTGATCGTGCCGACCACGCAGCCGGAGACGATCGAGCAGTACTCGATCCGCGTCGCGGAGGCCTGGAAGCTCGGCCGCAAGAAGATCGACGACGGCGCGATCCTCATCGTCGCCAAGAACGACCGTCACCTGCGCATCGAGGTCGGCTACGGCCTCGAAGGCGCGCTGACCGACGTCACCTCGCGGCGCATCATCGACGAGATCATCACACCGAAATTCAGGACCGGCGATTTTGGCGGCGGCATCTCGGACGGTGTCGATCGCATGATCAAGGTGATCGACGGCGAGCCATTGCCGGTTCCTTCGCCCACCGTGAACTTCGGCAGCCTGGACGATCTCGCGCCGCTCTTCATCGTGACGCTGTTCGCCTCCATCGGCGTAGGCGGGGCCTTCCGCGCAATGCTGGGGCGGCTGCTCGGATCGGTCGTAACCGGAGGCATCATCGCCGCGCTGACCTGGATCATTCTCGGGTCTTTCGCACTTGCCCTCGCGCTCGGTGGTCTCGGCTTCATCATCGGATTCGTCGCTGATCTGTTTTCGGCGATCACGCCGGGCACAGGCCGCTCGCGCGGCGGCTCCTGGTCGAGCGGCTCCTCGTCCGGCGGCTGGAGCGGCGGTTCGTCGTCAAGTGACAGCGGCAGCTTCAGCGGCGGTGGCGGCAGCTTTGGTGGCGGCGGCGCCTCGGGGAGCTGGTAGCGGTCATGAGCATCAAGCGCATTGCCAGACACCTGGTGCAGCATCATTGGCGGGCAAAGCAGATCTTCCCGCAGGCCGCGCTCGACCGCATCCAACAGGCCATCCGGCAGGGCGAGACCACCCATTCCGGCCAGGTCCGCTTCGTGGTCGAAGGCGCGCTCGACGGCCGCCCCCTGTTCCGCAACCAGCCGGCACGCGAGCGCGCGCTCGACCTGTTCTCGCATTTGCGCATCTGGGACACCGCACACAACAACGGTGTCCTGATCTATCTCCTGCTCGCCGACCGCGACGTCGAGATCATCGCCGACCGCGGCGTCGACGCGAAGGTGGGCGCGGCGGGGTGGGAGACCATCTGCCGCGCGATGGAGACGGAGTTCAGGTCCGGCCAGTTCGAGCGCGGCGTGATCAGCGGCATCGCGGCGGTGTCGCGCGAGCTGGCACGGCATTTCCCGCCGCAAGGCCCGCATGCGAACGAGCTGCCGGATGCACCGGTGGTGATGTGACGGTGAGTGATGTGGACGGAGCGGGCGCCACTCACTCCGTCATTGCGAGGGGCCCTTGCGACGAAGCAATCCAGACCGTCTCCGCGGAAAGACTCTGGATTGCTTCGCTGCGCTCGCAATGACGATGTGGAAGCTGCGGGGCCGACCCTCTCGCCGACACTCCGAGGTACGAGCGGAGCGGCCCTCAAAGGGCGCCCAGCGTCCATTCCGCCGCCGTTCATCTTGCCGCGCTTACAAATTGTTTCACGCCCGCCACACCGGTTCCACGTTCCCGGCCCAATTCAGCCCCGGATGAGTTCCTAAAATTTCGGTAAGCGGGTCCGAAGGTAAGGATTTCGCAAGCAATGAAAGTTACCAAAAGGTCAATCCAGACTGGAGTATTTGAGCCGTGAGCGAACCAATGGCTGAGCAGGCTGCCCAGGATTCCGGTGCTGTCGACGCCGCAGCGCCGCAGGCCGTCGAGGCTGCCGCCAGTATCGACGCCCCCTCGATCGCCCCCGACCACGAAGCGCCGCCCAAGCCCGATCAGGTGAAGGCAGACGCCCCGAAGGTTGAGCCACCGCGGATCGAGGTGCCGAAATTGGAAGCCAAGAGCGAGGTCAAGACCGAGGTCAAGGCTGAATCCAAGCCCGAACCGAAGCTCGGCAAGCTCATCGTCATGCCGCCCGCCGACCGCGCCTGGGAGCGCGAGGAGTTCGCCCCGCATGTGAAGGCGGACGAGCCGCGTGAGACCGGCAGCAAGCGTCGCCTCTCGGCCATGGCCGCCGTGGTGGCGATCGCGGCCAGCGTCGGTGCGATCAGCGGCGCGCTGGCAACGGCCGGCATGATGCATTTTGCCGCCCCGGCCGCCCCGGCCGCCGCGCCGGTGCAGGTCGCCGACACCAGCGCGCTGGATGCGTCCGTCGCGCGGATCGATGCCGACCTCGTCGCGCTCAAGGCGAATGTCGAGCACAGCTCCAAGACCGGCCTCACCCAGTTCAACCGCGCCAATGACCGTCTCGACAAGCTCGAGAAGGCGCAGGCCGAGCCGATGGCGAAGCTCGCAAAGCTGTCCGAGACCGTCGACAAGCTCCGGGCCACGCCGCCTGCCGCTCCCGCGCAGGCCGCTGCCGTGGCGCCCAAGGAGACCACCGGCTCGATCGCGCCGGCCCAGGTTGCGACCGCGGCTGCCGCTTCGGCGCCCGTTCCCGCCGCGCCCAAGACCGAGGTCGGCCGCCTGCCGACGCTCGAAGGCTGGAGGCTGCGCGACGTCGCCAATGGCGGCGCGCTGATCGAAGGCCGCGACGGCCTCTATGAGGTCTATGCCGGCGACCCCATCCCCGGAGTCGGCCGCGTCGACGCGATCCGCCGCCAGGACGGCCGCTGGGTGGTCGTTACCAGCAAGGGCCTGATCGTCGCGCGCTGAGCGTTCGATATTCGACTTTCGAAGAGGCGCTTCACCACCATGTGAAGCGCCTTTTTGCTTGAATAGGCGCGCTCGCGCGGTGTTACTTGAGGCATGAGCCGCGCCTTGAGAATTCTCGTTGCTGTCGTCGTGTTGTTCGGCGGCGTCACGTCGCCGTCGGCGGCTGAGAACGCACAGCTCACGCGCGGAACCGCGATCACCGATCCCGACCTGCTGCGCAAGCTCGACCAGGACGACCAGCTGACGATCTCGCGCCTGTTATGGCCGGAGCGCAACGCGAACTTTCCGCTGACGACGGATCTGCTGTTCGCCTGGCTGCCGCAGCTCAAGGATATTCCGCCCGCGATCGATGCGGAGTTCGACCGCTACATCGCGCGGCAGAAAGTCGCCTTTCCAAGCGAGACCATCGGCGTCGGCGAAGGCGTTGACGTGCAGCTGTTCGATCGGGCCGTGCTGAAATCTCCGAACACGCGTTTCGTGCTGGCCGGCATCGTCAACCGCATGGACCGCGCCTATGTGGCGGAGGAGTCCTGCGGCGAGATCCGCTTGATCTACCGGCTGGCGCGTTTCGATGCCGGGCCTGATGGCGCCAAGACGGCGACGCGGCTGCCGATGACGTTCAATCTGGTGCTGAAGGCCCGTGACGCGCGCCAAACAGATGCGAGCGGCAAGCCGGTCAGCTGCGCCGAGGTCGCGCGGCGCTGGCTCGACAATGGCGACTGGCAGGGGCTGATCGGCGGCCGCTTCTATCCTCACGACGCGATGGTCGACCGCATCGAGACCAACATCCAGATCTCGATCGCGCCGAAATCGGCACTGCACGATTTCCGCTCCGACTATCTGCTCAAGGTCTTCAAGTACAACGCCACGACGAAGACGTTCGAGGAATCGACGCTGGAGAACCAGATCGACCGCGACCGGATCATTGCCGACAACGATCTCCGGCGCGATTTCAAGTCCTGGCTGCTCGCGCCGGAAAATCTCCGCGAGTTCGATCGCGGCACAGTGCTGATCCCCGAGAAGTTCCTGGCCAAGGCCGCGGTCGTGCCGACGCCGACCGGCCTCGATGCTTCGCCGTTGCAGCCGGAGTTCGGCATGATGCAAGGGGAAGGAAAAGGGGAGGGCAAGGACAATCCGGTCTTCACCGACGACGACGTGGTCGGCGCGCTGAAGCAGGCGGCCGCGCGCGGTGACTTGCAGAACATCCGCTCGGTCGCGGGCTTCCAGCGCCGCCTCAACGATGTCACCTGCGCCGGCTGCCACCAGACCCGAGGGATCGGCGGCTTCCATTTCCCGGGCGTCGACTGGCTCGCCGACAAGCCGTCCAATTCCACCATCGTGCCGGCCTCGCCGCATTTTATCGGCGACCAGGTGCGCCGCCGCGACATCCTGACCGCGTTCGCCGCGGGCAAACGCCCTGATTTCTCACGCGGATTTGCCAGCCGGCCGCAGAGCCGCGGCAGCGCGGAGCTGGCCGGCACCGAATATCAGGACGGCTGGGGCGCGCATTGTTCCTTGCAAGATGCGGGATCGGGAAGGCGGGACGAGAGTTTTACGTCATGGAGCTGTGCTACAGGCTTGACCTGTCAGGCTGCCGCGGCCTCGCGCCGCATCGGCATGTGCTTCATCAAGACGCGTTAGGCCGCCTCCAACCTGGTTTGGATGACCCATGACGGACACGAGCGAAGCCAACAAGATGCGCAATCGCGAGATCGCGCGCAACGAGGAAGCCAAGCAGATCACCGGCAGCGTGCGCGTCAGCATCTGGGCGGTCGCGGTGGTCGTCATCATCGGCGGCATTCTGTTCACACTCGGCTGGCTGGCGTTGAGGTAGTTTTCTCTTTGCCTCTCCCCGCGTGCGGAGAGAGGGGAAAGAGAGAGCCCTCACTTCGCGTAATTCGTCATCCGCTTTCCCGGCAGCAGCTCATAGGCCGGCTTCCAGCCGGGTAGCGCGGCCATGCGGCCGAGCCAGGCGTGGATCGCGGGATGGCTCGTGGCGAAGTCGAAGCCGTGCTCGTCGCTGGGATAGTGCAGGTACGCCATCATCGAGATATCGGCGACCGTTGGCTTCGTACCGATCGCAAAGGCATTGTGCTGGAGATGTCCGTCGAGAATGCCGAGGAAATCATCGAGCCGCCTGCGAAAATGCTTCAGCACCTGCGGATCGTTCTTCTCGGTGAAGGCGCGCATGAAGCGATAGGTCGCCATGTAGCCGGTGAGCTTGTGGTTGTCCCAGAACAGCCAGCGCAGCAGCTCGAACTTTTCCTCCTCCGTATCGGCGCCGAAGCGGCCGTACTGCTCGGCGAGCTTCAAGAGGAGCGGCGCGGTCTGCGTCATCTTCACGCCGTCCACTTCGAGCACGGGAATCTCGCCCATCTCGTTGACGGCCTTGCGCCATTCTGCGGTGCGCGTGACGCCGCCGCCAAAGTCGGTCCACACCGGCTCGAACGTCTCGCCGCAAAGCGTCAGCATCAATGCCAGCTTGTAGCTGTTGCCGGATTCGGGGAAGTAGTGCAGGCGATAACTGGGCATGGGACCTCGCGGTATTGATGTTCTGCCGATTGTTATACCGAGATGGTCCCGCGCCGTCATTGCGAGCGCAGCGAAGCAATCCAGCAATGCATCCGCGGTGAGATTCTGGATTGGCTTCGCTGCGCTCGCAATGACGGGGCTTTGTTGCGCGGTTCGCCTCGCCAACGTCGTCCCGGACAAGCGCAGCGAAGCGGAGCGCAGATCCGGGACCCATAACCACAGGAAGGCGTTTGGCGAAGACTCGGAGTGACCAGTCGCGCGCGATAACCGCCCCTGTGGTTATGGATCCCGGGCTCGCGCTTTGCGCGCCCCGGGACGACAGCGAAGTTTAAGGCGACCGCCTTACCCCACCGCCCCCGAGCCGCGCAGCTGCTTGATCGTCGCCTCGTCGTATCCCGCCGCGCGCAAAATCTCGTCACTGTGCTCGCCGACGGCAGGCGGCTTGCGCGGCTGGACCTTCTTGGCGCCGTCGATCCAGATCGGGCTGGAGATGGTGAGCATGGTGTCGTTCTCGAATGGCACCAGCACCTCGTTGTCGAGCATCTGCTTGTCGTTCGGGATGTCGTCCAGAATGGCGACGACGCCGAACACGAGGCCATTGCCGTCGAGGATTTTTCGCCATTCGGAGAGATCCCTGGTGGCGAAGGTCTCGTCCAATATCTTGATCAGCTCGACCGAGCGAGCGTGACGGTCGGCCTTGGTGGCGAAGCGGGGATCATTGATCAGGTCTTCGCGTCCGAGGCATTTGGCCAGCGTCGGAAACTGCTTCTCCTCGTTCAGCAGCGACAGGATCAGCCAGCGGCCGTCCTTGCACTGGTAGTGGTTGGCGACCGCGTTCAGCGCGCGTTCGCGCGGGCGCCGCTCGCCGAACTTTGCGCCGCAGAGCTTTGCCTGCGCCAGCACGCTCGCCGCCCACAGCCCGTTCGCCATCAGATTGGAGGCGACATGCGAGCCCTTGCCGGTCTTCTCGCGCTGATACAGCGCCGTGACGATGGCGCCGTAGAACGCCATGGCGCAGGGGTGGTCGCCCATGCCGGCGACCGAGCGCGCCGGCGTGGTGTCGATGTCGGCGCGGACGAGGTCCATCAGGCCGGAGCGCGCCCAATAGGCGTTGCTGTCGAAGCCGGGCTTGTTGGCTTCCTCGCCCTTCTCGCCATAGCCGGTGAAGGAGGCGTAGATCAGCCGGTCGTTGAGATGGGCGAGATGGTCATAGGTGATGCCGAGCTTGGTGCGGACAGGCGGCGGCATGTTGGTGATGAAGACGTCGGCCTCCTCCACCAGCTTGTAGAGCACCGCCTGCGCCTCCGGCTTTGCGAGGTCGAGCGCGATGCTCTTCTTGTTGCGGGCCTCGAGCAGCCAGGCGAAATTGTGCTCGCCGGTGGGATAGCCGGGCAGGTTGGGCAGATTGCGGTAGGGGTCGCCAGCGCCGGGCGGCTCGATCTTGATGACGTCGGCGCCGAAATCCGACAGCACGGTCGCGGCCGCGGGCGCTGCGATGAAGCTCGCGCAGTCCAGAACCTTCAGCCCCGCAAAAATGCCTTTTTCCATCGCGGCGTTGCTCCCTCGCTCTTGTTGTTTCCCGCGCGCTGGAATTGGCGCAGGCCAAGTCATGGCAGCATTAGACCGATGTTTCGCCGGGATGCAACGGCGCCGGGCGCAGGGCTCGTTGCGCGACATCCAGCACGTCAGCCAGGGATCTAAAACCATCTCCCGTCACCCTGAGGTGCTCGTCCTGCGGTACACCGCAGGACGAGCACCTCAGGATGACGGAACTGATATTGCGCGTGCTGTGAAGGCGCCTCCAGGAGCGCCCCTCACTCCTCCCCCGCCAGCAGCGCCGCATTGCCGCCCGCTGCCGCGGTGTTGATTGTCACGGTCTGCTCGGTCGCAAAGCGTGCGAGGTAATGCGGGCCGCCGGCCTTGGGGCCGGTTCCGGACAGGCCGTTGCCGCCGAACGGCTGCACGCCGACGACGGCGCCGATCATGTTGCGGTTGACGTAGATGTTGCCGACCTGCACACGGTCGATGATGGCTTCGATGGTGTCGTCGATGCGGGAGTGGACGCCGAGCGTCAGCCCGTAGCCGGTGCGCTCGATCGACTGCAGCACGTGGCCGAGGTTCTCGGCGCGATAACGCACCACGTGCAGGATCGGGCCGAACACCTCCTCGGTGAGCTGACCGGCATCCCTGAGCTCGAAGATGTGCGGGGCGACGAAGCAGCCCTCCGGCGCGGTGCCGGCAAAATGCAGCCGCGCCTCTCGCTTCATCCGCGCGATATGCGCATCGAGCCGCTGCTTGGCCTCAATGTCGATCACCGGACCGACATGGGTTGCGACATCTGCGGGATCGCCGATCTTCAGTTCGCGCGCCGCGCCCGCGATCATCTCGATCATGCGGTCTGCGACGTCCTCCTGCACGAACAGCAGCCGCAGCGCCGAGCAGCGCTGGCCGGCGGAGCGGAACGCTGAGGTCACGACATCGTCGGCGACCTGCTCGGGCAGCGCGGTCGCATCGGCAATCATGGCGTTGATGCCGCCTGTCTCCGCGATCAGCGGCACGATCGGCCCGTCCTTGCCCGCGAGCGTCCGGTTGATGCTGCGCGCGACCTCGGTCGAGCCGGTGAAGACGACGCCGGCGATATCCTGGTGCGCGGTGAGCAGCGCGCCGATGCGGCCGTCCCCGGTGACGAGATGCAGCGCGCTCCTGGGAATGCCGGCCTCGTGCAGCAGGGCGACCGCCTCGCGCGCGATGCGCGGCGTCTGCTCGGCGGGTTTTGCCACGACGCTGTTGCCGGCCATCAGCGCGGCCGTGACCTGACCGAGGAAAATGGCCAGCGGAAAATTCCAGGGCGAGATCGCGACGAACACGCCGCGGCCGCGCAGGCCAAGCGCATTGCTCTCGCCGGTCGGGCCCGGCATAGCGGCATCAACGCCGAACAGCTTGCGGCCCTGCGCGGCATAATAGCGGCAGAAGTCGGCGGCTTCGCGCAGCTCCGACAGCGCGTCGTCGAGTGTCTTGCCACCCTCGGCTTGCAGCAGTGCGATGAAATGCGCGCTGCGGCTCTCCAGGAGATGCGCGGCCTGCTCCAGGGCCGCCGCACGTGTGCCCGCAGGCGTCCGGCTCCAGGCGGCAAAACCGGCGCGGCTTGCTGCGACCGCTGCATTGGCCTGCTCCGGCGCTGCGTCAGCGATCGGTTTGAGATCGATCGCCCCAGCCTTGACCTCCGTCAGCAATTGCTCGAGCGCGGCGCGCGCGCCGAACTCGACGCCGCGCGAATTGCGCCGCTCCGGCGCGAACAGGTTGCCCGGCAACGGAATCCTGGGATGCGCCGCCGCTTGCGGCCGGACGATGGCATCCGCCGGACGCTGCAGCAGCGCCGACATGGGTACGCGATAGTCGGCGGCCTGCGCCACGAAGGATGAGTTCGCGCCGTTCTCCAGCAGCCGCCGCACCAGATAGGCCAGCAGATCGCGATGGCTGCCGACCGGCGCATAGGTGCGGTAGGCGATATCGGGGTGATCCTTGGCGAGCTGCTCGTAGAGCGCTTCGCCCATGCCGTGCAGGCGCTGGAATTCGAAGCCGCCGCTGCCGCCGGCCATCTCCAGCACGGTTGCGACCGTCAGTGCGTTATGGGTGGCGAATTGCGGGAAGATGCGCGGCCGCAAGGCCAAAAGCTTCGTCGCGCAGGCGACGTAATTCAGATCCGTCATCGCCTTGCGCGTGAACACGGGATAGCCGCCGAGCCCGCGCTCCTGCGCGCGCTTGATCTCGGTGTCCCAATAGGCGCCCTTGACCAGCCGCACCATCAGCTTACGGTCATGCGCGCGGGCGAGCGCATCGACATAGTCGATCACCGCGCTGGCACGCTTCTGATAGGCCTGAATCGCGAGCCCGAAACCGTCCCAGCCGGCCAAGGAGGGATCAGCGAGCGTCGCCGCGATCACGTCGAGCGACAGCTCCAGCCGGTCGGCCTCCTCGGCATCGACGGTGAAGTTCAGATCATCCGCCTTGGCGCGCTGCGCGAGGTCCAGCAGCAGCGGCACCAATTCGCGCATCACACGGTCGCGGCTGATCGCCTCGAAGCGAGGATGCAGCGCCGAGAGTTTGACCGAGATGCCGGGCCGGTCGGGCAGGGGATGGGGGCCTGCCGCCTTGCCGATGGTCTCGATGGCGCTGGCATAGGCGTCGAAATAGCGCTTGGCGTCCGCCGCCGTGCGAGCGCCTTCGCCGAGCATGTCGAAGGAATAGCGCGGCTTCTGGCCGGAGCGCGGCTTGCCCCGCTCCAGCGCCTGCTCGATGGTCTCGCCCAGCACGAAATGATTGCCCATCAGCCGCATCGCCTGGCGCGTGGCAGTGCGCACCGCCGGCGCGCCGAGCCGCTTCACCAGCCGGCCGATGGTGCCATCCGGCGTCTCGCCGGGCTGGATCACCCGCGCCGACAGGCCAAGCGCCCAGGCCGAGGCGTTGACCAGGAACGCCGTGGACTTGGTCTCGTGATGGATGAAGTCGCCCTCGCCGAGCTTGTCCTCGATGAACTGGTCGGCGGTGCGTGCATCAGGCACGCGCAGCAGCGCCTCGGCCAGCACCATCAGCGCGAGGCCCTCCTTGGTCGAGAGCGCGAACTCCCGCAGCATGTCCTCGACCCCGCCGAGGCGGTCGTCCCGCTTGCGGATCGCCTCGATCAGCCGCGTCGCGGTGCGGTCGATCCGCGCCTCCTGCGGCGGGGCCAGATGCGAGGCCGGCAGCAGCCGTGCGGCGATCTCGGCATCATCGGGGGCGTAGGGGGCGGTGAAGGGCGGCGGAATGTTCGGCATGGCGTGTCCTGTGGCTCAAATTCAGGATAAGGCCCGCGTTACCGTAGTTCGATAGACAAAATAGCGATTTTGCCTTAGAAAATGAAGTCAGATATCATGTCGACAAGATAAAATATGGAACTGGATCGAATCGACCGGAAGATCCTCTCGATTTTGCAGGAAGACGGGCGGATCGCCAATGTCGAGCTCGCCGAGCGCATCGGCCTGTCGCCGACCTCGATCGGCGAGCGGCTGAAGCGCCTGCAGCGTGAGGGCTTTGTCGAGGGCTACGGCGCGCGGCTCAATCCGCACCGGCTCGGTCTCGGCTTGCTCGTGTTCGTCGAGGTGCTGCTCGACAAGACCACGCCCGACAATTTCGAGCGCTTTGCGCGCGCGGTGAAGCTCGCGCCTGAAGTGCTGGAGTGTCACATGGTTGCCGGCGGCTTCGACTATCTTGTGAAGGCGCGGCTTGCTGACATGACCGCCTATCGACGCTTCCTCGGCGAGACCCTGCTGTCGATGCCGGGCGTGCGCGAGACGCGGACCTACGCGGTGATGGAGGAGATCAAGCGCGACGCACCGTTGCCGGTGGGTTAGCGAAGTGCCGTCGCGATTGTCATTGCCGTGGCGTTGAATGAGCGGTCTTCGCGGGAAAATAGCCCTCCGTGTGCAGTCGCAACGCCTGTCGTCGAATGCACTGGCCGTCTTCTAAATTTTTTTGGCCTCGCTCCCGGAAGCGGTCCGGGAGGCAGCGAAACGCTGGCGGGCTTATACTTTGAGGTTCTCTGCGGAGGTCTTGCCCCGGTTTGCGATCTCTTCGTATTCAACCGTCTGTCCCTCGTTCAGGGTCGACAGACCGGCCTTCTGCACTGCCGAGATATGCACGAACACATCCTTGCCTCCCGACGCAGGCTGGATAAATCCATAACCCTTCGTCGGGTTGAACCACTTGACCGTACCTTTAGCCATCACGACTTCTCCGCGGGTCTTCCTCCGAGATCTCGAACCGCCAGTCCCCGCCAACCGGCCGGTTCGGTCCTAACAGGATACGCGGAATGTGGCGGGCTTGGTAGCTCAAACCACATCCGCCTTTCGCCGAATTCCGCTCAACTTCGCGGCGTTTTTGCCGGTTTTGCCCGTTTCGCGGTCAATCGGCCCGCGCGCCGCGTGGCGTCCGTCAATAAGTCGCGGCCAGATAATCGACGATCTTGCCAACATCGGCATCGTCGATCGGTGCGCCATAGACCTTGATCATCTTGGTCACCTCGGCCTGCCAGAAGCCCTTCTTGTCCTTCATCGGCGGCTGGGTGTTGATGTAGTCGGACGAGTGGCAGGCGGTGCAATTGCCCTGCACCACCTCGAGATTGGGCCCGGGCTTGAACGCGGCGACTTCGTCGGGGGTCTTGTAGTTGACCGGCGCTGCAAGCGCCGAACCCACCGCGGCGGCGAGGGCGAGCGAGACGGCGAGGAGAACGGTGCGCTGCATGATCATTCTCCCTCTCAGGCCACGCTGACGCGGACGGTTTCGACGACGTTGCGCAAATAACCCGCCGGGTTCCAGCGCGGCGTATCCGGCTGGGTCTCGCCGCCATTGCCGGTGGCGCGGACCTTGAGCTCGACGGCGCCGGCCGCGAGCTTCACCGGCAGCTTCCATTCGCGGAAGGCGTATTTGCCGAGGTCCTTGCCGAGCTTCGCGCTCGCCCAGGTCTTGCCGCCGTCGGTGGAGACCTGAACATCCTTGATACCCTTGCCGCCGTCGAAGGCGATGCCGCGCAGGGTCACAGTCCCCGCCTTCAGCTTGGCGCCATCAGGCACGCTCGTGATGAAGGAGCGGATGGTGAAGCGGTTGATCGGGATCGTCGTCTTCGGCGCGGTGCCGGGCTCGATCGCATTGTTCGGCGTATCGGGAATGCGATAGGCCGACTTCATCCAGAAGCCGTCATAGACGTTGTCGATGACGGTGATCTCGTTGAGGTGTTTGACCCAGTAGGTGCCGTAATAGCCGGGCACGACCAGGCGCAGCGGAAAGCCGTTCAGGAACGGCAGATCCTCGCCGTTCATGCCATAGGCCAGCATCACCTCGCCGTCGGTGGCGTGATCGAGATCGAGCGCCTTGATGAAGTCGGGCGTCTTGTCGCTGACTGGGCCGTCCATGCCGTTGAAAGTCACCTGCTTGGCGCCGGCCTGCACGCCCGCCATCTCCAGCACGGCCTTGAGCGGCACGCCGCGCCAGCGTGCGCAGCCCATCGCGCCATTGGCGAGCTGGCCGCCGGCGACGCGCGGCTCGAAGAAGCCGCGGCTGTTGCCGGAGCACTGGTTAACGGCGACGATCTCGGTCGCCTTCATCTTCCTGATGTCTTTCAGCGAAAGTCTCAGCGGTTTGTCGACCTTGCCCTTGACCTCCAGCGTGAACTTGTCGGGGTCGAGATTGTAGGGCAGGTCGGAGAGGTGGTAGCGCACGAAGAAAGCGTTGTTCGGCGTCAGCGGCCCGTCGTTGAACACCGCAAATGGCGTCTCGAGCTGCGGCGGCCGGCTGGTGAGGCCGATCATCGGCCGCTTCTGCGGATATTTCACCAACGGCCGTTCGCCATTGACGAAGGGCAGGGTGACGGTGTCCAGGGCCAGCGCCTTGGTGGAATTCAGTGTGGCCGCCATGGCGGCAAGCCCCGCTCCTCTGAGCAGGTCGCGTCGATCGAACATGTGGTCTCCTCCCGGAGCTTATCGTTGGACAGCGGTCATCACCGCGATCCCGCGCTCATCTGTCGCAACGAACAGGACGAAGTCAATTCGTGCTTTCGCAGCAAGCCCATGCCGCTGCGTTGCAGCAAGCCGGTGTTACGCATGTAATGAGATGGAGGTGAGCTGTAACCGCAGTGGCGGTGCACCTCTCCCGCTTGCGGGAGAGGTCGGCGCGTCCCGGGCGATGCGAAGCATCGTCCCGCGCGCCGGGTGAGGGTTTTCTCCTCTAGGGGATTGTCCCGTTATGGAGACACCCTCTCCCCAACCCTCTCCCGCGAGCGGGAGAGGGAGCGCACACCTCGCGCGTGGTTTGCGCTCTAAGCCGCCACCAGCGCGCCGCGATCGACCAGCCCCGCCAGCTCCCTCGCATCCGCGACCACGCGCACGGCCATCGGCTCGTCGCGGCCGCGGATCGCGACCTCCTGCTGCGGCAGGGCGTCGTCGGCAAGGCCGGCGGTGCGGCGCACTTCCTCGGAGACGATCGCCTCGCAGGCCAGCGTCTTGGTCATGTCCTGCAGGCGTGCGGCGACGTTGACGGCGTCGCCGAGGGCGGTGAAGACGATGTGATCGCGATAGCCGATGTCGCCGATGATGACCTCGCCGCCGTGAATGCCGATGCCGAAGCGGATCGGCTCGCGCAGATCGTGGCTGAGGAGCTGATTCAACTCGTCGATATTTGCAGCGAGGCTGCTGGCAGCCTTCAGCGCCTGGCGGCAGGCCTCTTGCGGATCCGCCGACAGCCCGAACAGCGCCAGCATGCCGTCGCCGACGAACTGGTTCGGCTGCCCTCCATTCGCGATCACGGCCTGCGACACCGCGCCGAGGAAACGGTTGACGATGAAGACGGTGTCGAACGGCAGCCGCTTCTCGGCGAGCTGCGTCGAGCCGCGCATGTCCACGAATAGGCTGACGAGATAGCGCTCCTGGCCGATGCGCGCCGGCGTCGTGGCCTGCCCGTCCGCCGCCTGCGTATGCGGCGTGAAGAGCTGGAAGAAGGAGAGGTCGCATTCCGGACGCAGCTGGCACGCAAGCCGGATCGAGGGATCGGCGGTGCCGACACGGGCCAGCACGAAGGCCTCGCGCTGCGACGGCTGGGGCAGGGCACCATGGTCGCCGATGACGCGGATGCGGCAGGTCGAGCAGCGGGCGCGGCCGCCGCAGACGCTGGCATGCGGGACGTTGTGGCGCAGGCTCGCTTCCAGCACGGAGAGGCCCTTTGGCACGCGCACCGTCTTGCCGTTGCCATACGACAGCGCGATCATGCCGCCGCGCCGCTCGCGCCAGGCCCGCGCGCCTCTTGCGAGCAGCACCACGCCGAGCAGGCCGAAATAGCCCATGACGAGGCCGCCGCTGATGCGGTCGAGCACTTTGTTTTCCGCGACCGTGCCGACCTGTTGCCTCGTATAATTCGTCTTGCGCCAGTCCGCGTCGTCGCTGTCGGCGGCAACGCTGCGCCCACCCTGGTAGATGCCGAGCAACGCCAGCGTCGGGATCAGTACGGCGGCTGCGAGCAGATAGGGCGCGGCGCGCGTGAAGAAGGACTTCATGCGCAGCCAGAAATATATGCCGACGCAGCCGTGCACCCAGGCGACCACGAGCAAAATCGTCATCTGCCAGAGCCGGGCGGGCGCCAGGACGAAGAACAGATAGAGCTCCTGCGGGTAAAGCTTCTCGTGCCCGTAGAGCGTCAGGCCGAGCCGTATCCCGATCACATGCGCCATGACGAGCAGGGGGATGCTCAGGCCCAGCGCGAGCTGAAGCGGCTCGACGGTCTTCCAGCGAAACTCGCGGCGCTGGTACAGCGCGAACACACCGAGCCCGGCGTGGATCAGCGCGGCCGCGTAGAACACGATCGTCACGGGCAGGAACTGCCAGAACAGGACGTGGTAATAGACCCCGGCCTCCATGGCATCGACCGAGATGTTGCCGAGCGCATGGTTGAGGAAATGGCTGACCACATAAGCGAACAGGATGATGCCGCAGACGAGCCGCACCTGCCGCACGCTGGTGGCGCGGACGAGTTCGGGCATGTGGACGGGAGCGGTGGCCATGATTCGGTTGTATCAGTTCATGGAGGAGAACAGCCAGACTAGCGTTTAATTCCGGGGGTGGACAGGTTCGGGGATCACATGCCCGGGAAGGCGCCTCACACTCCGCCGGCGTCCCGGACAAGCGCGCCCTAAGCGCGCGCCGATCCGGGACCCATAGCCACAGGGTCGGGTTTGGCGAGGACTCGTGGTTACCAGCTCGTGCCATAACCCCGCCCTGTGGTTTTGCGTCCCGGGTCTGCGCTTTGCTTGCCCGGGACGACACCTATGTCTGGACTCCCGACATTGACTCCCCCTCCCAGGTTGGCGAAAAGCGCGGCCGTGACGACATCCCCTGATATCACCGTGTTCCCCCGTGGCGCCGCGCGCCGGCCCCTCGTCATGGCCGCGGCGATCATCGCGGCGATGACCGTTCTCCGCATCGTCTATGCCTCCGCAATCGAGCTGCGCACGGACGAGGCCTATTACTGGACCTGGTCGAAGGAGGCCGCGCTCAGCTTCCTCGATCATCCTCCCGGCATCGCCTGGCTGATCCGTTTCGGAACCGCGATCTTCGGCGACACCACGCTCGGCGTGCGCTTCGGCGGTATCGTCGCGATGCTGGCGACGCAGCTGCTGCTCGCCGACATCGTCCGCCGCCTCACGCACGACATTCGCGCGGTCGTATTCGCTGTGCTGATGCCGGAGGCCGCGCTCTATTACGGCCTCCTGATGGCCAAGGTCGCGCCTGATGTCGCCATGATCCCGTTCGCGGTGGCGATGATATGGTCCCTGGTGCGGCTGGCGCAGAGCGGCGACGGCCGCTGGTGGCTCGCGGCCGGACTGTTCGCTGGCCTCGCGATGCTGTCGAAGTTCACCGTGATCCTATTCGCGCCCGCGGTTGCCGCTTTTCTGCTGGTGCCGGACTGGCGCTGGCGCTGGCTGCGCAGCCGTTATCCCTATCTCGCGGTGCTGGTCGCGCTCGCGGTGTTCTCGCCGGTGCTGATCTGGAACGTGCAGCACGACTGGGCTTCGATCCGCTTCCAGGGCGTGCGCGCCACCACCAATTACGGCATCTCGCTGCGCACGGTCGGCGACTACATCGGCCTGCAATTCGGCCTCGTCGGCTTCGTCATGCTGCCGGTGGTGCTGACGGGCCTCGTGATGACCGCGTGGCGCGGCTATCGCACGCGCGAGCCGGTCGCGATCCTGCTGTCGACCGCCGTGCTGGTGCCGTTTCTCTATTTCCTGGTGAAATCACTGACGCTCCGGGTCGGCGACACCTGGCCGATGTTCATGTGGCCGGTGGGCTTTGCGGCTGCGGCGGTGAATCTCGTCATGCTGCCGCGTGAAAAATGGTCGGCGCGGATGATCCGGTCGAGCCTGTTCTGGGTGAAGACGGCAATCGTCTCGGGCATCGCCTTCGTCGTCATCGTGTTCCTCTATTACGTCGCGGCCCCCTGGAATCTGCTCGGCAAGATCGATCCGATCGGCGCCGAGGCCGGCTACGAGCAGGTCGCGGCGCGCGCGCAGGGCGCCCTCGACGAAACAGGCGCGACCTGGATCGCGACCACGGACTATCGCACCTACGCCATGATGCGCTGGCTGTTCCGGGGCCGCGTGCCCGTCATCGAGCTCAACGAGCGCGGCCGTTTCCAGGATTTTGCCGATCCCGGCATGGACAAGATCAGGGGACATGCGGGCATCTATGTCGGCCGTGTGCCGGACAACCGTTCGGCGCAGTGGGAGAATATCCCGGCGAAACGCGAGCCGCTCGGCGAAGTCGAGCGCCGCTGGCGCGGCGTTCTGACGGATACCTACGTGATTGAAAAGCTCTCCGGCTGGACCCCGGAGCTGTCGCCGCCGAAGGACTCGCCGCTGTTTCAGTGGCGCGTGCTGGCAGGGGAATTCGAAAAGCGGGAGCGCGGATAGAGCGCCTTCTCTTACCCTCCCCTGGAGGGGGAGGGTCGATCGCGCGTAGCGCGAGCGGGGTGGGGTGATCTCTCCTCGCGGGCAGTGTGCAGGACGGAGAGACTGCCACCCCACCCCGCTACGCATTGCGCTGCGCTTCATGCGTAGCGACCCTCCCCCTCCAGGGGAGGGTAAGAAAGTCGCCGCTACTCCTCATCCTCCTTCTTCCGCAAAAGATCCGTCGCGAGGTCCGACAGCTTCGGCGGCGGCAGCGCCGCGAACGGCAGCGGCCGCGTCACGTCGATCGCGGCGAGGCCCAGTCGCGCCGTCAGCAGCCCGTTCAGCACGCCTTCGCCCAGCCGCTGCGACAGCTTTGCTGCGATGCCGTGGCCGAGCATCTGCTGCACCAGGCTGTCGCTCGCGGCCATGCCGCCGGTGATGGCAAGATGGGCAATGACGTGGCGGAGCAGGCGGATCATGCCGAGTGCGCCGGGACGTCCGCCATAGAGATAGGCAAGCTGGCGGATCAGCCGCAGCGCGGCGACGAACACGAACAGCACGTCGATCGCGGCGCGGGGCGAGACCGCGGTGACGATCGAGACCTTTTGCGCCGCTGACGACACCAGCCGCCGCGCCTCGATATCCAGCGGTGACATCAGTTCGCGCTCGGCGAGGCGGATCATGTCGGCGCCGTCGATGATCTCGCCGGTGTGGCTCTCCAGCGTGGCGCGGGCGCGGGCGAGCTGCGGGTTCTGGTGCGCGATCTTGAGCAGGTCCTGCACGATGACGCGGCTCTCCTTGCGGTCGTCGCTGGCAAGGACCGCGGCTGCGCGCGCATGCAGCTTCTCGATGGTCGCAAGCCGCGCCAGCCCGAAGGCCTCGCGTCCGATCACGACAGCAAGCGCGAGCGCGGTGACGAAGGCGAACGCAACGCCAATGATGCCGAGCGTTTCGCTGCGCGCAAACAGGTCCTCGATCAGATGGACGACGCCGAGCCCGGTGCCGAGCAGCGTCAATCCCGCGAGCCCCGACCAGAACACCGTGCCCCAAGGGAAACCGCGCCGTGCCGGCAGCGCGGCTTGCACCGGCACCGGCAGCGCCATTGGATCGGGCTCCGGCGTGATCTGGATGGTGGCGCGGCTGAGCCGGCTGGTCTCGTCGGCTTCGGTGACGACGACGCCGGGATCGTCGAGCCGGAATGTCGCCGGCCGCCGTGGCTTCGATCGGTCGTTCATGCGAGCTTGTCTCCGATCAGGAACTGCAAGGCACGGTCGAGGCGGATATGTGGCAGCGTAGGCTCGTCAGCACCCTCGCGTTCGAGCTTGGGCGGGCGGAAGCGCAGGAAGCGAAAGTCGCTCTTTTCGGCGGCATGTGTCGACAACCCTTGGAACGCGTCCCTGCCATTGAACAGCGGCTCGGGATCCAGCGGCAAATCGCCCGGAAAGGTCGCGACCTCCGTGTTGCCGTCGAAGAACTCGCCGCCGGCGCTTTCGCCCGCGGCGGGCGTTCCCAGGATCGACGGCAATTTGTCGCGGCCATGCGCGACTTGAGCTTCTCTTGTGGCGCGGACGGCGGCGAGCGCGACGACGTCGATCGCCGCGCCGGTATCTTCCGCACGCGCAACGGCACGCGAGACGGCGCGGCGGAGCACGGCCTCGAGCCGGTCGTGGCTGGAATGGTGCAGATGATCCGCCTTGGTCGCGGCGAACAGGATGCGGTCGATGCGCGGCCGGAACAGGCTGGAGAGGATCGTGCTGCGGCCGATGTTGAAGCAGTCGAGAATGCCGGCCAGTGCCGCTTCGAGATCGTGCAGCGCCTCGGGGCCGGAGTTGAACGCGGCGAGCGCGTCGGCCAGCACGATCTGACGATCGAGCCGCGCGAAATGATCCCGGAAGAACGGCCGCACCACGACGTCCTTGTAGGCCTCGAAGCGCCGCACCATCATCGCCCATAGCGATCCCTCGGGTGCCTGTCCGCCTGCGGGCACGTCGAGCGGCGCAAAGGTCAGCGCCGGCGAGCCTGCAAGATTGCCCGGCATCAGGAAACGGCCGGGCGGCAGCAGGCTCATTGCAAAGCGCTCGTCGCGGCAGGCGCGCAGATAATCCGTGAAGAGTTTTGCGGCCGTGAGCGTCGCCTGCTCATCCTCGCGCGCCCCGGGTTTGAGCGTTGCGAGATGCGCGTGCCATTCGGTCGCAAGATGCGCGCGCGGCGCCTCGCGCGACAGCGCCAGGCTCTCCGCGGACCATTGCTCGTAGCTCTTCTGCAGCAGCGGCAGGTCGAGCAGCCATTCGCCAGGATAATCGACGATGTCGAGCGTCAGCGTGCGGTCGGCGCCGTTCGGGCGCTGGTAGTCGATGACGAGGCGGAGCTCGCTGATGTCGACGGTGGAGTTCGGCCAGCGCCGTTCCTCGACCAGCGCGCGAAGATGGTTCTCATAGGCAAACCGCGGCACGGCATCATCAGGCTGCGGCGCCAGATGCGCCCGCGCGATCCGGCCCGAGGCGTAGGCCTCGAACACCGGAAACCGGCCGCCACGCGTCAGCCCATGGATCAGCGCGGTGATGAATACGGTCTTACCGGCGCGCGACAGGCCGGTGACACCAAGCCGCACGGTCGGGTTGAAGAAATGCTCGCCATAGTCGATCAGCGCCCGGGCCGACAGCCGCGCCTCCTCGACCATATCCTGGAAACTGAATGCCATATGAACGTGAGGGGGCTCGGGCGAGGGGTACGCAAAACGGACTAATCACAAAAGTGGCAACTGACTGAAGAAAATCAAGCTTTCATACTTCCACCGCCTTTGTCGGCAAATCAGCCGTTTGAACGACGCGCCGGACCCGAAACACCCATAGAAGAGGGCATTGCCTTAAGCCTTTGCGGATTGCCATGACCGTCTTCCAGTTGAAACAGTTTGCGTCTTCCTCCGTCCACGCCGCCGCCGACGTGATCGGCTGGGATTACGACCGCGCCGAGCTGATCGCGGATGGCGTCGTCCACGCGATCGGCGTGCTCTCCGGCCTCATCGCCGCGACCGTGCTGGTGGTGCTGACGACGGTCTATTCCGACGCGACGGACATCGTCGGCGTCTCGATCTATGTCGCCGGCCTGCTGTCGATGCTGGTGCTGTCGGCGACCTACAATCTCTGGCCGGTGTCACCGGCGAAATGGCTGCTGCGGCGCTTCGACCATTCGGCGATCTATCTGCTGATCGCGGCGACCTACACGCCGTTCATCCTGGAAGTGAAGGACAGCGTGTTCGCGCTGGTGCTGCTCGCCGGCGTCTGGTGCGTCGCCATTCTCGGCATCGTGCTGAAGCTGTTCTTCCCGGGCCGGTTCGACCGCGTCTCGGTCGGCATCTATCTCGCGATGGGCTGGAGCGGCGTCATGCTCTACGGCCCCGTGGTCAAGGCGCTGCCCGCGCTGGTGCTGGGCTTCATCCTTGCCGGCGGGCTGCTCTACAGCTTTGGCGTGATCTTCCATGCCTGGCGGCGGTTGCGCTTCCAGAATGCGATCTGGCACGGCTTTGTCTTGGCCGGCGCGGCATGCCATTATACCGCAGTGCTCGACCTCGTGTTGAGCTGAGCAGGACCCGCGACGCGGAATAAGCGGCGCGGTATAAAGCGGTACAAGACAATAAGACAATACAAGACAAGAGGAGACGTCGCATGCAGGTGACCGGCAAGGTCGTGGTCGTCACGGGCGGCGCAAACGGCATCGGCAAGGCGCTGTGCGAGGCCTTTCACAAAGCGGGCGCCGCCAAGGTCGTCGTCGCGGACATGGACGCCGCCAATGCAAGGGCCGTCGCCGCCATGGTCGATGGCGCCGCGTTCAAATGCGATGTCGCGCAGGAAAAGGACATCGCCCACGTCATCGAGGAGACCGAGCGGCAGTTCGGCCCGATCGAATTGTTCTGCTCCAATGCCGGCATCGGCGGCGGCTTCGATCCGATGTCGGTCAATGCCGGCGGCGCCTCCGACGAGCCGTGGCAGCGGAGCTGGGCGATCCACGTCATGGCGCACGTCTACGCGGCCAGGCATCTGATCCCCCGGATGAAGGCGCGTGGCCGCGGCTATTTCCTCAACACCATCTCGGCCGCGGGCCTGTTGTCGCAGGTCGGCAGCCCCGCTTATTCGACGACCAAGCACGCGGCGGTGGGCTTTGCCGAGAACCTCGCGATCTCGCACAAGGCTGACAATATCAAGGTCTCGATCCTCTGCCCGCAGGGCGTCGACACCAACATGCTGCGCTCGATCCCGAAGGGCCCGCAATCCGGCGACGGCGACCTCACGCCCGAGCAGGTCGCAAAAGACGTGCTCGCCGGTCTCGAGCAGGAGACGTTCCTGATCCTGCCGCACCCCCAGGTGCTCGGCTACATGCGCAAGAAGACGGAGAATTACGACCGCTGGATCGGCGGCATGGCCAAGATCCAGGCCAAGATGCGGGAGGAGTTCGGGAAGTGATCGTCAGGTCATCCCGGGGCGGTCCGCAGGACCGAACCCGGGATCTCGAGATTCCGGGCTAAGTATTTCGAGCCCCGCTCGCGCCATCCCCTCGGTGTCGTCCCTGCGAACGCAGGGACCCATAACCACAGGAAGGAGTTTGGCGAAGACCGGTAGTTGTTCTTCCGCGCGGTACTGACACCTGCGCTTCATCGATAAATCACGCGGTATGGGTCCCCGCGTTCGCGGGGACGACACCTGTGTTACGCCACCACCTCATCCTCCACCCGGCTCTGCCTGAGCGCCCGCGCATAGAGCATCATGCCCTCGCGCACCGTGCGCTGCTCGGCCTCCGTCAGCGCCGCCAGCGCGCCGCTCACCTGCCGCCGGCCGAACGCGTGCAGCGCCTCGAGTGTGCGCCGGCCCTTCGCCGTCAGCGACAGCAGCTTGCTGCGCGCATCAAGCTCGTCCGGCGTCTCCCTGAGCTCACCGCAATCGATCAGCTTGCGGACCAGGCGGCTGACGCTGGATTTCTCCAGCCGCAGGAAATCGCCGAGCTCGCCCGACGTCATCGGGCCGCGGATGCCGATCTCCAGGATCGTGTGCACGGCCGAGGGCGGATAGTCCGACGCCGCCACCGTCGCATCCATGAAGCCGAGCTCGCGCACCATCAGCCGCGAGGCGGCGCGGATGTCGTCGATCAGCGCAAGCTCGGCCATCTCTTGACTCTCCGCATATAGTTGTATCATACAACTATATGCGCAACGTGGCGCATGCAAGCGTTTTGGAGTGGACCATGACCGGAACTTTGCCAACCGGGATGCGGATGAACGGCAAGGTCTGCCTGGTCACGGGCGGAGGCAGCGGCATCGGCCGCGCCACGGCCCTGAGGATGGCGGCTGAAGGGGCGGAAGCGATCGTCATTGCCGGACGGCGCGAAGCCGAGATCGAGGCGGCCGCTGCGGCGTGCCGCGAGCTCGGCGTGGAAGCGATCGCGCTCAAGACCGACATCACGCGCGAGGATGAGGTTGCGCGTCTCGTCGGTACCGCCGTTGAGCGTTGCGGCCGGCTCGACGTCGCCTTCAACAATGCCGGCTTCCAGGAGCGCCGTGCGCCGCTGGAAGAGCAGGGCACCGACATCTACGACAGCGTGTTCGACACCAATGTCCGCGCGCTGTTTCTCTGTCTGCGCCATCAATTGCCGGCGATGCTCGCGAAAGGCCGCGGCAGCATCGTCGTCAACGCCTCCGTCAGCGGCATGCGCAATCCCAATCCCGGCTTCTCGCTCTATTCGGCCTCGAAGGCCGCCGCGATCTCGCTGACGCGCTCGGCGGCGATGGAGAACGCCCCGCGCGGCATCCGCATCAATGCGATTGCGCCCGGCCGCGTCGTCACCGACATGATGCTGCGCGCCGGCGTCGGCGATGTCGCGACGGTGAGCGCCGGCCTGCCGCTGCGCCGAATGGGCAGCCCGGAGGAAGTTGCCGAGGCGGTGGTATGGCTGTCGTCAGACGCGTCGTCCTACGTGGTCGGCCACGTGCTCGCGGCGGACGGGGGATTTTTGGCGTCGTAGTTGCGGGTGGTGGTGCGGCAAACTCGATGTCGTCCCGGCGAAGGCCGGGACCCATAACCCCAGGGAGGGGTTGTAGCGCGAGACTGCCCACTACGAGTCCTCGCCAAACTCCTGCTTGTGGGTATGGGTCCCGGCCTTCGCCGGGACGACACTGGTGAGATACCGTGCGTCCTAATGCTTCTGCCCGTACAGCACCGGCACCGCCGAATCCACGACGACCTCAACCAGGCTCGTGCCCGCGAACGCCATGCCGCGCTTCAGCGCCTCGCCAAGCTCCGCCGCCTCGCTCACCCGCACGGCATGGCACCCCATACCCTCCGCGAGCCGCACGAAATCGATGCCCGGCAGCTCCAGCCCCGGCACGTTCCTGACCTGCATCACCTGGCTGAACGAGCGCATCGCGCCGTAGCCGGAATTGTTGATGACGACGACGGTCAGCGGCAGCTTGCGCTGCGCTGCGGTCCACAGCGCCTGGATCGAATACATCGCCGAGCCGTCGCCGATCAGGCAGACGGTGCGCTGCTTCGGCTTGCCCAGCGCCATGCCGACGGCGGCGGGCAGGCTATAGCCGAGGCCGCCGCTCGCCATGGTGTAAAAACTGTCCTGGCCGCGCATCGGCAGGAATTTTTGCATCGCCGGCCGGTGCGAGGGCACTTCCTCGACCAGCGATGCGTCGTCAGGCATCGCCTGAGACAGCGAGTGCAGCAGGAATTCGACGGGCAGCGGATCGGCCGCCTGCGGCGCCGGCGGCAGCGTGCGGACCTTTGGCGTCGCGCGTTTGCTCTCCGGCAGGAGGTCGAGCAGCAGGCTCAGCGCCGGCTTCATCGTCGCGACAATGCTGGTGCCGACCGGCGTCACGGCCGCCGCATCCGCATCATCCGTGATCTGGAAAATCGTCGCGCCGCCGTCAAAGATCGCGGCATGGCCTTCGACGTGGAAGGTGAAGACCGGCGCGCCGATGACGACGACGAGGTCGTGCTCGCGTAGCGCGTCGGACAGCTGCGCCGGCGAGGCATGCAGGAAGCCAGCGAATTGCGGATGCCGTTCGGGAAACGAGCAACGCGCCGAGAACGGGCTGACCCAGACGCTGGCCTTCGCCTTCTCGGCGACGCGCACCATCAGATCGACCGCGCCGGCGCGATCGACACCGGGGCCGACGACGAGGGCGGGGTGCTTTGCCGAACCAAGCGCAGCAACCAGCGCCTTCATCGCCTCCGGCTCAGGCCCGATCTCCCGGCTGACCTTGCGCGCCTCGACCGGCGCGCAGGCATGCGCCCAGTCGTCGATCGGGATCGACACGAAGGTCGGCCCGCAGGGCGGCTGCATCGCGGTGTAATAGGCGCGCGCGATCGCGGCCGGCACGTCCTCGGCCCGCGCCGGCTCGACGCTGTATTTGACATAAGGCCGTGGAAACTCCGACGCGCGCTCGGCGTACAGGAACGCCTGCAAGGGGAGGATCGAGCGCGCCTGCTGGCCCGCGGTGATCACCAGCGGCGTCTGGTTGCGGTGTGCGGTGTAGATGTTGCCGAGCGCGTTGCCGACGCCTGCCGCCGAATGCAGATTGACGAAGCCGGCATTGCGCGTCGCCTGCGCGTAACCATCGGCCATGCCGACCGCGGAAGCCTCCTGCAGCGCCAGCACGTAGTCGATGTCGTCGGGCCAGTCGCTCAGGAACGGCAGCTCGGTGGAACCGGGATTGCCGAAGACACGGTCGATGCCGAACGATCGCAGCAGGTCGAGCGTCGCCTGCTTGACAGTGACGGACTTGCTGCCGGTCTTGCCGTTCTTGGCCATGGTTTCCGTCCCTTGTTGCTTATGAAAGGTAGCAGCCTCACCCCGTCATTGCGAGGAGCCCTTGCGACGAAGCAATCCAGACTGTCTCACTGGAGGGATTCTGGATTGCTTCGCTGCGCTCGCAATGACGAGGAGGAAACAGCGGTGGCTCACCACACCGCCGTGCCCTTCATCGTCGGCTGCCCTTCCGCGTTCGCGGTCCACAGCTCCATGCTCTCGCCGCTGTCATTGGCGTTGATGGAGAACTCGGTACCCTCGAACAGCGGCTGGAGCCCGCGATAGGTGAACTTCTTCGGCGCCTTCCCGCCGCGCAGCTTCGCGGCCATCTCGATGATCAGCGCGGCCTGCAACGGACCGTGAAAGATCAGGCCCGGATAGCCCTCGACCTTGGTCACATAGTCGCGGTCGTAATGGATGCGGTGGCCGTTGAAGGTCAGCGCGGAATAGCGGAACAGCAGCACGGGATCGGAGACATGGGTCTCGCGATGCTGTGCCTTTGGCGGTGGAGGCGGCGCCTTGCCGCCAGCCGGCGCGCTGCTCGTCATCTCGCGATAGACGATGTCCTGCCGCTCGCGGATGGCGACGCCGCGCGGGGAGGAGATGCTGTGCTCGACCGAGACGAAGCACAGCGTGCCCGTCGAGCCTGATTTCACCTGCACGTCGGCAATGCGCGAGGTGCGCGTGGATTCATCGCCGACGCGAAGCGGCTGCAGGAACTCGATCTCGCCGCCGGCCCACATCCGGCGCGGCAGCGGCACCGGCGGCAGGAAGCCGCCGCGGGTCGGGTGCCCGTCGGGCCCGAGCATCGACATCGGGAACACCGGCTGCGCCAGGCACCAGTGCACCGTGAACGGCGCGGCATCGCCCTTCTTGGGCTCGCCGACCTCCTGGAACAGCGTCGCGCGCAGGCCCATCACGAGCTGCGCGGTGACGATGTCGGTGGCTTCCGTGCTGCGGCCGATCCATTGCCGCAAATGATCGATGTCGAGCTTCTCGGTCATGACGCCTCGCTCTGTTACTTCTTGGGTTTTTCGCCGATCGCGGGCACCGCGCCGTAAGCGCGCGACTCGCCGACGATGATCGGTGCCGGAGCGGGATAGCTGACGCGGCCGTTCGGCGTGTCGACCTCGATGCGGCGCAGATGCGGATGGTTGGTGAGGTCGGTCATGGTGTTGACCTCGGCAAAGGCGATGTCCGCGTCCGAGAGCCGCTTGAGCAGCTCGTCGCGCGTCATCTTGCCGAAAATGTCGGCGACGGTCTTGTCGGTGAAGTCGCGGTTGCGCACGCGCTCGACCATGTTGGCGACGCGGGGATCGCTGGGCAGATCGGGCTGATCCAGCACCTTCACGCACAGCGTCTTCCACTCCCGCTCGCTCTGGATCGAGATCAGGATGTCCTTGCCGTCCTTCGAGGTGAACACGCCATAGGGCGCGATCGAGGGATGGCGCAGGCCCATGCGCTTGGGCGGATTGCCGGCCTCCGCATTGAGCAGCGGCACGGTGCACCAGTCCGCCATCACGTCGAACATGGAGATGCGGATGTCGGCGCCTTTGCCGGTGCGCCCGCGCCCGATCAGCGCCTCCAGGATCGCTGCGTGCGCGGTGGCGCCGGTCGCAACATCCACGATCGACATGCCGACGCGCGAGGCGCCGTCGGGGTTGCCCGTGATCGAGGCAAGGCCGCTCTCGGCCTGGATCAGCAGGTCATAGGCCTTGCGATGCGCATACGGGCCCTCGTCGCCATAGCCGGTGATCGTGCAGGAGACCAGCTTTGGATAGTCCTTTAAAAGCCGCTCGCGTGAGAAGCCGAGCTTGTCCATCGAACCGGGCTTGAGGTTTTGAATGAGCACGTCGGCGCTGGCGATCAGCTTCTCCAGCTCGGCGCAGCCTTCTTTCGTTGCGAGATCGACCACCGCCGATTGCTTGCCGCGGTTGAGCCAGACGAAGTAGCTGCTCTGGCCCTTGGCCGCCGCGTCATAGCCGCGGGCGAAATCGCCTTCGGGCCGTTCGATCTTGATCACCTCCGCGCCGGCATCCGCCAGGCGTGATGAGCAGAACGGCGCCGCGACCGCCTGCTCGACCGCAATCACCCTGATCCCGTCAAGTGCGCCCATGATTGTTGCCTCAGTACGAGCGCGGCATGCCGAGCACATGCTCGGCGACATAGGACAGCACGAGGTTGGTCGAGATCGGCGCCACCTGGTAGAGCCGCGTCTCGCGGAATTTGCGCTCGACGTCGTATTCCTCGGCAAAGCCGAAGCCGCCATGGGTCTGGATGCAGGCGTTCGCCGCTTCCCAGGACGCATCCGCCGCCAGCATCTTGGC
Organism: Bradyrhizobium huanghuaihaiense; assembly: GCF_007830635.1. Taxonomy (GTDB): domain Bacteria; phylum Pseudomonadota; class Alphaproteobacteria; order Rhizobiales; family Xanthobacteraceae; genus Bradyrhizobium; species Bradyrhizobium huanghuaihaiense. The sequence continues at coordinate 87,120 of NZ_VLLA01000004.1, forward strand.
CATGTTGGCCTCTGCGCCGCAGTCGAGCCCGGCCTCGTATTTGCGCGTCGCCTCCTTCACCATCAGGTCGGCCGCGCGCATCGAGGCGTAGGCCTTGGCGATCGGGAACTGGATGCCTTGATTTTGGCCGATCGGCCGGCCGAACACTGCGCGCTCCTTGGCGTAGTTGGTGGCCTTCGCGATGAACCATTTGGCGTCGCCGATGCATTCGGCAGCGATCAGGATACGCTCGGCATTCATGCCGGAGAGGATGTAGCGAAAACCCTTGCCTTCCTCGCCGATCAGATTCTCCGCCGGCACCTTCATGTCGGTAAAGAACACTTCCGTGGTGGCGTGGTTCATCATGGTGCGGATCGGGCGGATCTCGAGGCCGTTGTTCTTGGCCTCGCGCATGTCGACGATGAACACCGACAGACCATCGGTGCGCTTCTTGGCCTGCTCCTTCGGCGTGGTGCGCGCCAAGAGCACCATCAGGTCGGAATGCTCGGCGCGGCTGGTCCAGATCTTCTGGCCGTTGACGATGTAGCTGTCGTTGCCTTCCTTGCGCGCAAACGTCTTCAGCGAGGAGGTGTCGGTGCCGCTGGTCGGCTCGGTGACGCCGAAGGCCTGCAGGCGCAATTCGCCGCTCGCGATCTTCGGCAGGTATTTTGCCTTCTGCTCGGCATTGCCGTGCCGCAGTACGGTGCCCATCGTGTACATCTGGGCGTGGCAGCCGCCGCCGTTGCAGCCGGCGCGTTGGATCTCCTCGAGGATCGCCGCGGCGGCGGACAGCTTCAGCCCCGCGCCGCCATACTCTTCCGGGATCAGCACCGAGAGGTAACCCGCCTGCGTCAGCGCATCGACGAAGGCCTTCGGGTAGGCCATCTCGCGGTCGAGCTTGCGCCAGTATTCGCCGGGAAACTGCGCGCAGAGCTTTGCGACGGCTTCGCGGATATCGGCGTGATCTTCGGTGTGGTGTTGTTCACTCATGGCGTTTCCCATTGGTAGCGGCAGTTAAGATAACGCCGGCCAATCCTCAGGCGTTGTGAAAACAACGCCAGCCCCCTATGCTCATTTGTTATAGCGTATGGAGTAGCCTTCCAGGATTGGCAAGCATGGATTTCCGGCAGCTCAGGACCTTCAGTTGCGTGGCGGAGCTCGGCAGCCTCTCCAAGGCCTCCGACACGTTGCGCGTGGCGCAGCCGGCGCTCTCCAGGCAGATCAAGCTGCTGGAACACGAGCTGCGCACCGAGCTGTTCACGCGCAACGGCCGTGGCATGGCGCTGACGGAAGCAGGGCGCCTTCTGCTCGCGCGCACCTCCGGCATCGTCAGGCAGATCGACCAGATCCGCGACGACATCCAGTCCGCCAAGGGGCCGCCGTCCGGCCAGGTCGTGCTTGGCCTGGTTCCGACCGTGAGCTGCGTGCTGTCGGCGCGCTTTGCGCGGCGCTGCGTCGAAAAATTTCCCGGCATCTCGCTGCGCATCGTCGAGAGCTATAGCGGCCATCTGGTCGAATGGCTGCATCGCGGCGAGATGGACCTCGCCATCCTCTATGGCCGCTCCGCCGATCTGCATCTCAACGTGCAGAGCCTCGGCCGCGACAACATCGTCGCGGTCGGCCCGGGCGGCTGCGGCCTCGCGCGCAAGAAGAGCGTCGATATCGGCTGGCTGCTGCGGCAGCGCTTGGTGCTGCCCAGTCATTCCCACGGCCTCCGCGCGCTGATCGAGCACGCCGCGGCCCAGCGCAAGATCAAGCTCGACGTCCAGCTGGAAGCGGATTCGTTCCGCGTGCTGACCAGCCTCGTCGAGGAAGGGCTCGGCTTTGCGCTCTTGCCGCCCTCGTCGGTCCACGGCGAGGTCGCGGAGGGGCGGCTGGAAACCACCGCCGTGTCCAAGCCGATGACGCGCGAGCTCATTTTCGCCTCTCCGATCGACCGCCCGGCCTCGACGGCCTCGCTCGCCATCACGGCGCTCCTGCGCGAGGAGGTCGCCGCCTGCCGCAAGGAAGGCGTGTGGGACATCAAATTGAGTTAGATGCCGTGTCGTAGAACAGTCGCGCGCCGTATGGCCTTCGCATCTGGTGCGAGCTGTCATGCCGAAATTTTATAGCTGGGGCGGGGGCGCTGCGGGTTTGATGCGCATCTGCATCCCAGAACTCGTCATTGCGAGCGCAGCGAAGCAATCCAGAGTCCCTCCGCGGTGACAGTCTGGATTGCTTCGCTGCGCTCGCAATGACGGAGGATGGCGCCTACCCCGGAATCCGCACCGGCAGCGACTCATATCCCTTGATGAAGCTCGAATAGATCCGCTTGGGCTCGCCGACCACCTCGATGCGATCGAACCGCTTCAGCATCTCCTCCCAGACGATGCGCAGCTGCAGCTCGGCGAGGCGCATGCCGACGCAGCGGTGGATGCCGAAGCCGAAGGAGAGGTGGGTGCGCGGGCGCGGGCGGTCGATGATGAAGTCGTTCGGCCTTTCGAACATCTCCTCGTCGCGGTTGCCGGAGACGTACCACATCACGACGCGGTCGCCCTTCTTGATGTGCTTGCCGCCGATCTCCGTATCCTGCAGCGCGGTGCGCCGCATATGCGCCAGCGGCGTCTGCCAGCGGATCACCTCCGGCACCATGGAATCGATCAGCGCCGGATTCTTCCGCAGCATCTCGTATTGCTCCGGGTTCTCGTTCAGCGCCAGCACCGAGCCGGTCATGGTGTTGCGCGTGGTGTCGTTGCCGCCGACGATGAGCAGGATGATGTTGCCCATGAGGTTGTCGGGGTCCATGTGGCGGGTGGCGTCGTTGTGCGCCATCAGCGACAGCAGGTCGTTGCGCGGCGCGGAGTTGACGCGCTCGTTCCAGAGCTTGGACATGTAGGCGTAGCACTCGTCCATCTCGCGGCGGCGCTCCTCGGCGGAGGCGACGATGCCGCTCTTGGGCAGCGCGGTGGAGACGTCCGACCAGCGCGTCAGCTTGCGCCGCTCCTCCCAGGGGAAGTCGAACAGCGTCGCCAGCATCTGGGTGGTCAGCTCGATCGAGACGCGCTCGACGAAGTTGAAGGTCTCGTTGCGCGGCAGATTGTCGAGCACGGTCTGCGAGCGCTGGCGGATCAGTTTGGCCAGCTCGTCCAGGTGTGTCGGCGTGAACATCGGCGACACCGTCTTGCGCTGCGCCGAATGCCGGGGCTGGTCCATCGCGATGAAGCTCGGATAGTCGTAGCCTTCCGGCACGTCGCGGATCGAGATGCCGCCGAGCGTGGAGTCCGAGGAGAAGATGCCGTGGTTGGTGTCAACATGCATGATGTCGTTGTACTTCACCACCGACCAGTACGGCTCGATCGGCGCGTTGGTGCAGTAATGCACCGGCTCCTCCTTGCGCAGCCGCTCGAACCACGGCCACAACGTGTCGTCCTGGAACAGCCGTGGCGCGCCGGGGTGGAATTGCGCCAGCGGGGTCGCATAGGCCTCTTCCCGCGCCCTGCGCATGCGTTCGGCCCTGTCCACTTTAACCGGCGCTTGGATGTTCATCGTCGTGGCTCCAGTTGGTTCTTCCTTCGCCTCTCCCCGCGCGCGGGGAGAGGCCGGAATTCGAGCGAAGCTTGAATTCCGGGTGAGGGGGACTCTCCGCGAATCCGTCTCAGCGCGTTCGCGGAGAGAGCCCCTCACCCCGACCCTCTCCCCGTAAGAACGGGGAGAGGGAGTTAACTCACGCCGCAATCTTCACCGGCAACGTTTCAAGTCCCTTCACGAAACTCGAATAGACCCGCTTCGGTTCGCCGACCACGTCAATATGGTCGAAGCGCTTGAGAATCTCTTCCCAAATAATCTTGAGCTGGAGTTCAGCAAGCCTGAGGCCCACGCAGCGGTGGATGCCGAAGCCGAAGGAGAGATGCGTGCGCGGCCGCGCGCGGTCGATGATGAAATCGTAGGGCTTTTCGATCGCCTCTTCGTCCCGGTTGCCGGAGACGTACCACATCACGACCTTGTCACCTTTCTTGATCTGCTTGCCGCGGAACTCGAAATCGGCGAGCGCGGTGCGGCGCATATGCGCCAGCGGTGTCTGCCAGCGGATCACCTCCGGCACGAAACTGTCGAGCAGAGCAGGATTCTCGCGCAGCTTGCGATATTGCTCCGGATGCTGGCTCAGCGCGTGGAGCGAGCCCGACATCGTGTTGCGCGTGGTGTCGTTGCCGCCGACGATCAAAAGGACGAGATTGCCGAGGAAGTTCTTCGCGTCCATGTCGCGCGTCGCGGCGCCATGGGCCATCATCGACAAGAGGTCGCTCTTCGGCGGCTGTTCGATGCGTTCCTTCCACAGCCTCGAGAAATAGCCCGCGCATTCCGTCAGCTCGGCCTGCCGTTCGTCCTCGGTGGCAACGAGGCCGTCAGGCCCGGGAATGGTGGTGGCGACGTCCGACCAGCGCGTCAGCTTGCGGCGGTCCTCCCACGGGAAGTCGAACAGCACAGCGAGCATCTGCGTGGTCAGCTCGATCGAGACCTGGTCGACCCAGTCGAACACCTCGCCGCGGGGAAGATTGTCCAGGCACTCGGCCGAGCGCTTGCGGATGTTGAGCGCGAGATTGTCCAGATGCGTCGGCGTGAACATCGGCGCCACGGTCTTGCGCTGGGCGGCGTGGCGCGGCGGATCCATCGAGATGAAACTCTCGCGGCGCAGATCCGGATCGATGTCGCGGATGGTGATGCCGCCGAGCGCGGAGGCCGAGGAGAACACCGCATGGTTGGTCTCGATCTCCATGATGTCGTTGTACCGCGTCACCGACCAGTACGGGCCGAACATCGAGTCCTTGCAGTAGTGCACGGGATCTTCCCGGCGCAGGCGATCGAAATAGGGCCAGAACGTATCGGTCCTGAACAGTTCCGGATCGCCGGGATCGAATTGCTCCAGCGGCAATGTCGACGCGCGCTCGCGAAGTGCGTCGAGTTTGGACGCGCTCTCGATGGTCCCATGCATGACCGTTCTCCCTGGCGTTCCTCCGCGCGTCTTTTTTGAATTCTGCGCTGCGGTATTTGATTTGCAATTACAACCCGTTGTCTGCGCCGGAGCAAGGGAGACTTTTGCCACATCCAACCTTTGGGCGTGGCCGGGCGCGTAGCCCGGATGGCGCCGAGCGAAATCCGGGCTACAGGACATCCGCAGCGTGACCTGCCGCACGCCGTTCGTCATGAATTCCCGTCAGAAATCGACTGGAATCGGGGTAAATCGAACCCGCCCATCTTGGGGTTCGACTAATCTCTGATCTATAGTTTGACCGCAGCAGATGCGCACCCCGAGGTTGCCGCCGTGAACGACATGCAATGGACGCCCATCGGCTCCGAACCGGTCCCGCCGCCATTGCCGCCGACGCGGGTGGATTTCAGCGGCAATCGGTCCGGGTTCTTCAACATGGTCACCAAGGGTGCCATGCTGGAGCTCGTCACCTTCGGCTTCTACCGGTTCTGGCTGGTCACCGACATCCGCCGTCATTTGTGGACGCACACCGCGATCGACGGCGATGCGGCCGAATATACCGGTCGCGGCAAGGAGCTGCTGGTCGGCTTCCTGTTCGCGCTCGCGATCCTGGTGCCGATCTATCTCGCCTACTTCCTCATCGGCATCGAGTTCGAGCGCTGGCAGGGCTTTGCCTCGACGCCGCTGTTCATCAGCTTCTACGCCTTCGGCCAGTTCGCGATCTTTCGCGCGCGGCGCTATCGCCTGACCCGCACGGTCTGGCGCGGTGTGCGGTTCTGGATGGACGGCTCGGGCTGGGCCTATTCGTTCCGCGCCATGGCGTGGGGCCTCCTGGTGTTCCTGACCCTCGGCCTGGCGCTGCCGTGGCGCGCGGCTTCACTCGAACGTTACAAGATGCGGCACACCCATTACGGCGATCTGCGCGGGGATTTCGAGGGCAATGGCTGGACCTTCTTCAAGCGCGGCTGGTGGCTGTGGCTGCTCAGCCCGATCGCGCTGATCATCTTTCCGCTCGCGCCGTTCTTCTATGCCGAGTTCAAGGCGCGTGAGTGGCGCTGGTGGCTGGACGGCATCCGCATCGGCGGCGTCAGCCTGTCCTCGGAGCTTCCGCACAATGCGTTCTATGGCCTGTACTGGAAGGTGATCGGCTGGTGGGTGCTGCTCTCGATGATTTTCGGCGCCTATCTCGGCGGCGCCACCGCGCTCGTCGTCCAGCTGAGCGGTCTCTCGGCCGAGCAGCTGTTCGGGTCCGGCGATCCCGCCAAGAGCATCCCGATGCTGGTGATCATGGTCATCGGCTACTTCGCGGTCGCCCTTGCCATCAACATCGTGATGCGCGTCTATCTTCAGCGCGATCTCTGGGCCAAGGTGCTGGAAACGGTCGAGGTGCACAACATTGCCGCCGCGTCGGACGTGCGCGGCAGCGGCGAACTTGCCAGCGCGCTCGGCGAAGGCTTTGCCGATGGGCTTGACGTTGCAGGATTCTGAGCTGTGAGTGAGTTGTCTACCGAGGCTCCGGCGCAGTCCGCCAAGCCGACCATCTTCTTCGACGGTGTGTCGAGCCGCAGGCGGCAGGTGACGCTTGCGCTCGGCGATGCGCTCGAGATCGTCGAGGAGGGCGGAACGCCCGTCCGCTGGACCTATGCCGATATTCGCCGTGCCGACAGTCCGACGGGCGTCCTGCGTCTGGCCTGCACCGCTGCGCCGCCTTTGGCGCGGCTCGAGATCCGCGACGCCGCGCTCGCGGCCGAATTGATCGCCCGCTGCACCCGTCTCGACGAGCACCAGACCTCGCGCCGCGGCATCGCCAAGATCGTCGGCTGGTCGGTGGCGGCTGCCGCCTCCATCGTCTGCGTCGTACTGTTCGGCGTGCCGCTCGCCGCCGACCGGCTTGCACCGCTGGTGCCGAAGCCGGTCGAACGGCGGATCGGCGATGCCGCCGAAGTGCAGGTGAAGACCATCTTCGGCCGCAGCGTCTGCGAAGACCCCGCGGGCAAGGCTGCGTTCACCAAGCTCGTCAACCGCCTGCGCGATGCCGCCGGCCTCGACGACGATTCCATGACGGCTGGCGTGCTGCCGACTCCAGTGCCGAACGCGTTCGCGCTGCCCGGCGGCAAGGTGTTCCTGTTGAAGGGCCTGCTCGACAAGGCCGATAGCCCCGACGAGATCGCCGGCATCCTCGCCCACGAGCTCGGCCATCTCAAGCATCACGACAACATGCGCGGCCTCATCTACAACGGCGGCACCTCGTTCCTGATCGGCCTGTTGTTCGGCGACGTCACCGGCTCGTCCGCCGTGATCTTCGCCTCGCGCAGCGTGGTCGAGGCTTCCTATTCGCGCGAGGCGGAGACTGCGGCGGATACGTTCGCGATCGAGATCATGCACAAGCTCGGCCGCTCGCCGAAGCCCGCGGCCGAGCTGATGTTCCGCATCACCGGCAAGGAAGGCGGCTCCGGTCTGACGAATATCCTCGCCAGCCATCCGCTGACCGAGGACCGGCTCGCCCGCATGACGAAGGAAGATCGTCCCGCCAGCGGGCAGCCGCTGCTGACCGACAAGGAATGGCAGGCGCTGAAGCTGATCTGCGGCAGCGGGAAGATCTAGCTTCGCGCTTACCGCGTTCCGTAAGCGCGATCGCCGGCGTCGCCGAGGCCGGGCAGGATGAAACCGTTCTCGTCGAGTCCTTCGTCGACCGCGGCGGTCCAGATCGGCACATCAGGATGCAGCCCACGCAGCCGCTCGAGGCCTTCGGGGGCCGCGATCAGGCAGGCGAGGCGAATGTCCCTGGCGCCGCGCTCCTTCAGCCGGTCGATGGCGGCGACGGCCGTGTTGGCGGTCGCGACGACAGGCGTCACCACGATGGCGAGGCGCTCGCCGAGATCCGACGGCGACTTGAAGAAATACTCGACCGCGGCAAAGCTGAGCGGCTCGCGGTAGAGGCCGATATGCGCGACGCGCGCGGTCGGCACCAAATCCATCATGCCGTCGACGAAGGTGGTGCCGGCGCGCAGCATCGGCACGAACACCAGCTTCTTGCCGGCGATCTTGGCCGAGTGCATCGTCGCCAGCGGCGTCTCGATGACGGTGTCGGCGAGCGGCAGGTCGCGCGTCACCTCGTAGCAGAGCAGCATGCCGATCTCCTTGATCAGCTCGCGGAACGACTTTGTCGAGATGGATTTGTCCCGCACCAGCGTCAGCTTGTGCTGCACCAGCGGGTGATCGACGATCGTGACGCCTTCCATGATCGGTTGCTCCTGAAATTCACCGGATCGTCATTGCGAGCGCAGCGAAGCAATCCAGAGTCCCACCGCGGAAAGATTCTGGATTGCTTCGCTGCGCTCGCAATGACGCGCGTGGCCGAAAATCTTTGTCCATGACCTAGAAAACCGTGCCGTCGCTGATCACCTTGAGCGGCGGCGAACCATCGGGGCGGCGCGCAAACGCAATGGCGCGGCCGGCGGCCCAGGTGCCGCCTTCCAAAATGCTGGCGAGCGGTAATGTCTCGGGTGTGCGGCCGAGCTTGGCGCGAACCAGTTCGGCGAGCCTGTCAAGCAGTGCGACCGTCAGCGCGCGCCACTCCACGACGAGCAGGGAATCCACCGCATGCGCGCGCTCGGCATCCGTGGCATCGCGCAGGCGCAGCACCTCGTGATCGACGAACAGGCCGCCATTGCGGTATTCCGCAAGCCCGGTCAGCCCGTCGATGTCGGTAACCGCGAAGCCGGCGCGCTGCAGCGGCTCGATCAGCGAGTAGCTCAGCCATTGCGACAGCTTGTGTAGCGGCACGAGGCCTCCTGTCGCATCGTCGGCCTTGATCGCCGGATGCCGCCAGCAATCGCCGAGCGGGACGCCCGCGAGCTCGAGCCGTGACGGCCAGATCGGTCCGAGCTGGTTCAGCACCGCCGACAGGATGGCGGGCGCGGCGATCGCGCCGCCCACGGCTTGCGCCGCGATATGATCGAACAGCCCGCCCGGCCGCGGCGTATCGTGCAGTCCGAACACGTCCGCACGCTCCGAGACCTGCTTGCCGAGGCGCCGCAACAGATCGGTGCGTCCTTCAAGCCCGAGCAGCGGATTGCCATCGCTGACCTGAAAGGCGGAGGTGAGGGCCGCGAGGGGCAGCTTTGCCAGCACGTCCGCATCGGCCCTGAACGGCGCGCGGGCATCGTGCGAAAACAGCCCGCTTGCGAACATGTCGAGGCTCGCAATCGCAAGCCCTTCGGATCGCCCAATGGCTTCGCCGGTCACGGCATCGCGGTAGCGCCACGCAGCGCCTGCGCCGGCGTCGAGCAGCACGCTGACGATCGCAAGGTCGAACTCGGCGCGCGCCCGCGCGGCACCATCCGACCATGATGCGGCGTTCGCAAGCCGGGCCCAGCGGTCGACGCCGCCAAGCACAAAGTGCCGCCACCGCGCGTGGAAGGGGACGTCCAGCGTCGGATAGGCTCTTCGCGTGACCGCGAGAACAGCATCCGCAACCCCATCCATACGGCTGAGATCAACAGTGAAATGTGTGAGCCCGCCGGCAAGGCCAAGCTCGAGCATCTGCCCGGCGCGCGCCCGCACCGCTTTTGCGGTGAGCAGCGTTCGCGCCTGCAGTTCCAAACTCTCCGTCATCGCGATCAGTATTTTTCCAGCGAGCGCCCGACCACGCCGTCGACGTCCTTCTCGGGCGCGATATCGGTCGAGTAATAGCCGGCGGCCTTCTTCGCGGCGATCTCGACATAGGCGTCGGCCGGGATCAGCTCCGGCGGGATCGGCACGCGCTCGACGATGTCGATGCCTTGCGAAGTCAATGCGTCGTATTTCATGTCGCTCATCGAGAGGAAGCGGTCGATGCGCTTCAGGCCGAGCCAGTGGATGGTGTCGGGCATGAGCTGCTGGAAGCGCGCGTCCTGGACGCCGGCGACGCATTCGGTGCGTTCGAAATAGGCCGCGGCGGCGTCGCCGTCCTCCTGACGCTTGCGCGCGTTGTAGACCAGGAATTTGGTGACCTCGCCGAGCGCGCGGCCCTCTTTCCGGTTGTAGACGACGAGCCCGAGCCCGCCCTCCTGCGCACCGCGCGCGGATTCCTCGATGCCGTGGATGAGGTAGGGCCGGCAGGTGCAGATGTCGGAGCCGAACACGTCGGAGCCGTTGCACTCGTCATGCACGCGGCAGGTGATTTTTGTGCGATGGTCCGGCAGTTTTGTCACATCGCCGAACATGTAGACGGTGGTGCCGCCGATCGGCGGCAAGAACACCTTCAGGTCCGGCCGGGTCACGAGTTCGGGGAACATGCCGGCGGTCTGCTCGAACAGCGTGCGGCGCAGCTCGGTCTCGCCGGTGCCGAAACGCGTCGCAAGGCCCGGCAGGTACCAGACCGGATCGATCGCGATCTTCACCACCGAGACGCTGCCATTGGCGTGCACCACCTCGCCGTCGGCGCGCAGGCGTTTTGCCGCCAGCGCCTCGCGGATCTCCGGCAGGTCGAGCCGCGCGCGCGTCACCGCGATGCTCGGGCGGATGTCGACGCCCTCGGCGATGTCCTTGCCGAAATTCTCCGCGACGAGGTGCCCCCAGGGATCGAGCGCGACGATCTTTGCGGGATCGCGCCACTGCTCGAACGGGCCGATGGTCGCGGCCGGAAAGGTGTTGGTGAGATCCGGGCGCCGGATCGGGTCGAGCGCGCCGGCGGAGACCGCGAGCGCCCGGTACATCGCATAGGACCCGCCATGGCTGCCGATCACGTTGCGATCCCCGGCGCGCGACACCGTGCCGATGATCGGCCCGCGGGCGCGCGCGTCGGCTGCCCCCCAATGGATCGGAAAGGCGGCCTTCCGGCCCGGCTCCGGATGGGAGGTCAGGCGGATGTGGTCGGTACGGTTCGCGCGGCTCATGTCCAGGCTCCCAAAAAGCCAACGGCCCGCCGCTTGGACGGGCCTGGCTCGCTTGCGTTACGGGTGCAGACCACCGGCGGCGCAAGCTCAATCCAACATATTGTAGCGGCAAGGCACGACAGACAAGTTAATCGTGCTGCGCGGGCAGGGCCGCTCGCGGCCAAATTCCCGTCATCGACCGGCAGGTCCGGCTCGCGCGAAGGCCACCTCGTCGCTCCGGCAGAATTCTGCCGTTCGACCTGAGGATAGATCTAAGGATTTGAAATAATTTTACTTTTTCTGGTTTCAAGGGGTTGCCGTGACGATTGCCGAGGCTAGACGAAACGTATATAATCAGACAATTCGTATAGATTGCCTCTGCCCCGGAGCTCGCCATGCCCGCCGCCAGCTACATCGATCCCCGCAACGGAAAGCTCTATTCCCTTGACCAGCCGCGCTGGTGTTCGGACGAGCGCACGCCGCTGCTGGTGACGCCGGGCGCGGGGATATCGCGCGAGGATATCGACAGCCGGACGCGCTCGCTCTGGCGCTACCGGGCGGCGCTGCCGGTCGAGATCGCGAACCCGATCACGCTCGGCGAAGGCTGCACGCCGCTGGTCCAGCAGGGCTGGGGCGAGCTGCGCCCGTTGTTCAAGCTCGAATGGTTCAACCCGACCGGCAGCTTCAAGGACCGCGGCTCCTCCGTGATGCTGTCCTTCCTGCGCCAGATCGGCGTGGACGCCATTCTGGAGGACTCGTCCGGCAATGGCGGCTCGTCGATGGCGGGGTTGGGCGCTGCCGGCGAGATGCGGGTGAAGATTCTGGCGCCTGCCTCGACGTCGCCGGCCAAGATCGCGCAGGTGCGCGCCTATGGCGCGACGGTGCAACTGGTCGAGGGGCCGCGCGAGGAGTCCGAGGCCGAGGCCATCCGCCAGTCCACCCAGACCTTCTACGCCAGCCACAATTGGCAGCCGTTCTTCCTCGAAGGCACCAAATCGCTCGCCTATGAAATCTGGGAAGACCTCGGCTTCCGCGCCCCCGACAACGTCATCGTCCCCGTCGGTGCCGGCAGCAGTCTCCTTGGTTGCGCCTTCGGCTTCCGCGAGCTCCTGAAAGCCGGGCAGATCGCGAAGCTGCCGCGTCTGTTCGCGGCACAGCCGCAAAACTGCTCGCCGATCGACGCAAGCTTCAAGGCCGGTGTCGACACGCCTGTCGCGCGCGAGGTCAGCAAGACCATCGCCGAGGGCACCGCGATCAAGAATCCCCTGCGCCTGCGCGAGATCATCGGCGCCTTGCGCGAGAGCGGCGGCGGCACCGTCGCGCTCACCGAGGATGAGATCGTCGCCGCGCTGCGGCGTCTGGCGCGGCAAGGATTGTTTGCCGAGCCGACCAGCGCCAGCGCGGCCGGGGCACTCGAAAAACTCTCGGCCGCCGGTGCCATCAAGGCAAACGAGACTACGGTCGCGGTGCTCACCGGCACGGGCCTCAAGGCCGCGACCACCGTTGCCGATCTCGTGCAGTAGGACCGAGTGATGAGCCGCAGCAAATCAGCAGCCCCGGGCAAGTCCGCAGCCGAGCGAAAACTGCTGTTCGATCAGTTGCAGCAGATTGCGCAGGGGTTGGGAGAGACTCTGGCCCCGTTCTGCGAAGTCGTGCTGCACGATCTCACCGACCCCAAACAGGCGATCGTTGCCATTCATAACAATCTGTCGGGACGCAAGGTCGGCCAGCCCGCAACCGAGCTCGGCCTTGCCCGCATCGCCGACCCCGATTATGCGCAGGTGATTTCGAACTATGCCAACAGCTTTGCCGACGGACGGCAGGCCAAGAGCACGTCCATCGGTATCAAGGGTGCGGATGGTTCTTATGTCGCTGCGCTCTGCCTCAACGTCGACCTGACGCTGTTCCAGGGCTTGCAGAGCGCAATCGGCCAGTTTGTCAGCGTCGATGCGCAGAACGGCCCGCGCGAGTCGCTGAGCCCCGTGGGTGCGGACGCCATCCGCGCCCATATCGACCAGTTCGCCGCGCGCCGTGCCACCACGCCCCGCGCGCTCAACACCGAGGATCGCCGCGCGCTGCTGCGCGAGTTGCGCGACGCCGGCTGCATGCAGGTACGTCGATCCTCGGACATCATTGCGGCTCATCTCGGAGTGTCGCGTGCCACGGTATATGCCGATGCCCGCTAGTGCAGGCTTGCTGGCTCTGGAAACGCCCTGTCTGCTGCTCGACGAGCAGCGGCTCCGCGCCAATGTCGCGCGGATGAAGGTGCACCTCGCCGGTCTCGGCGTGGCCTTCCGCCCGCATCTGAAGACTGCAAAATCACTGGAGGTCGCGCGCATCGCGATGACCTCTGCCGCGGGGCCGGCAACGGTCTCGACGCTGCGCGAGGCCGAATATTTCGCGGCCGGCGGCGTCCGCGACATGATCTACGCCGTCGGCATCGCACCTGCGAAGCTCGCGCGCGTCTCTGCCATCCGGGCTACCGGCGCCGATCTCGCCGTGATCCTCGACAGCATCGAACAGGCCGAGGCCGTCGCCGCGCATGCCGCGAGCAGCGGCGATGCCATCCCGGTCCTGATCGAGGTCGACGCGGACGGCCATCGCTCCGGCGTTGCGCCGACCGACGCGGCAGCGCTGGTCGCCATCGGCGAGCGCCTGGCCTCGGGCGGCGCGACCTTGCGCGGCGTGCTGCTGCACGCCGGCGACAGCTACGCATTGAACGATCCCGCAGCCATCGCGGAGGCGGCGGAAGCGGAACGCATCTCCGCCGTGACTGCCGCGAGCGCCTTGCGCAGCGCGGGTCTGCCCTGTCCCGTCGTCAGCGTCGGCGCGACACCGACCGCGCGCTATGCGCGCGACCTGACCGGCGTCACCGAAGTGCGCGCCGGTGTCTTCATGTTCGGTGATCTCTATCAGGCCGGCGTCGGCTCGGTGACGATGGACGATCTCGCGCTCTCCGTGCTTGCCACCGTCATCGGCCACCAGAAGGCAAAAGGCTGGATCATCGTCGACGCCGGCTGGATGGCGCTGTCGCGCGATCGCAGCACGGCGAAACAGGCGCTCGACCAGGGCTATGGCGTGGTCTGCGATCTCGCTGGGAAACCGTACCCGGACCTCATCGTCACCGATGCCAACCAGGAGCACGGCATCGTCGGCTTGCGCAAAGGCTCGCATGCCGCGCTGCCCGACCTGCCCATCGGCTCCCGCGTCCGCATCCTCACCAACCACGCCTGCGCGACCGGCGCGCAATATGATCGCTATCAGGTGCTGGACCGGGAAGGCGGAGTGAGCGCGGTCTGGCCGCGGATCAATGGCTGGTAGGACGGGCCTGACGTCTGGAGGAGACGCTGCGCTTACCCTCCAGGGAAGGGCAAGCGCTCACTCCCTCAGGTCATTCACCCGCTTCACCCACGCCCTGACGTCCGCGAGCACAGCGGGCAGCACGGCCTTGACCTCCGGCACGGTCATGCCGGGCTTGATCCGGGGGTCGTAGAGCAGATTGAGGATGTACTGGTCGTAGACGTCGAAATAGCCCATCGAGACGTTGTCGTTGAACATCGTCCACGGCACGCTCGCGGTGTCGTTGATGGGCCCGAGCGATTGCAGGAGCTCCTCATAGGCGCAGTCGAGGAAGGTGAAATCGCCATTGTCGACGGTGAGGATGACGTCGGAATGCTCGATCTCGAAATTGTCGTTCTTGCGGAAGCCGGACAGGCACTGCGGATCGAGCGAGGAGCGGATCTCGCGCGCCTTCTCGACGCCGTAGAAGCTGGTGAGGGTGCGGAACAAATCGCGGTCGCGCACCAGCTTCACCCGCACATTCGCCGCCTCGCTGCTGTCGATCATGGCGATGTCGAGATGCTGCACGCGCTTGCCGATGTCGGCGACGACTTTTGCCAGCTGTGTCTTGCGGTCGGCGCGATCGCTCTCGGCGAACACGCGCACCGGCCCGTCGAACTTGCGGATGCGGTCGACGCGGCCGGCGAGGTGATATTCGGCACCGAACGCGGTCTTGAGAAAACCCTCGACGATCTCGTTGTCGGTAAAGCTCTTCTTCTCGGCGCGCTGGCGCGACGCGATCGCGGGCAGTTCGCCCGCGGCGGCCATGGTAGCGGTGTCAGGCACGCAGGTGAGCGTGGCGAGCGCCAGCAGGGCGATGCGAAGGGCAGCCGAGGGCAGGTCCAATGCGCTCATCGTTGTGCGACGCTGCCGTATTCGCGCCGCGCACACAAGACCGCAAATTCACGCGCCCTGCGGGTTCCTGCTGTGGCTCGTTATCCAGGCGCACTGCCGTAGGGTGGGCAAAGGCGCGCAAGCGCCGTGCCCACCATCTCACCGCGATCGCGTCACCGAAGTGGTGGGCACGCCTTCGGCTTTGCCCACCCTACGAGAGTTTGCGCTTGGTTAGTTGTTGAGCACCACCACGGTGGTGCCGACCGAGACCCGGCTGTAGAGGTCGGTGACGTCGTCATTGGTCATGCGGAAGCAGCCCGAGGAGACCGCCTGGCCGATCGTCTCCGGCTCGTTGGAGCCGTGGATACGGTAAAGCGTCGATCCCAGATACATGGCGCGGGCGCCGAGCGGGTTCTCGATGCCGCCCTTCATGTGGCGCGGCAGGTCCGGGCGGCGGGCCAGCATCTGCGAGGGCGGCGTCCAGGCCGGCCATTCCTTCTTGGCGGTGATCCTGTGCACCCCGCCCCAGCGGAAGCCGTCGCGGCCGACGCCGATACCGTAGCGCAGCGCCTGGCCGTTCTGGAGCACCAGATACAGCCGCCGCTCGGACGTATTCACCACGATCGTGCCGGGGGCGTAATTGCCGTTATACATGACGGTGGAGCGGGGGATCGGGCTCGCGCCGCCGCGGAAGAAGTTCGGGCCGCCGCCCATGATGTCGCGGGAGTCGAACTCCTCGGCGAGTGCGCCGCCGGCCGTGGCGGTCAAAAGTGCGATGGCGGCAATCGGCGCGGCAAAAAACCGGATCATTGTCTCCCCCGGAAAAAAATCGATTCAACGAACGTCAGAGGCCATATTTGCGAGGGTTTCGCAAGCCACGGCCCCGTGAGGCAGGCCATGCTTAACGATTGGCGTTACCAAATCGGCAACCGGGCCAATTTGCCGCAAAGCGTCAGAGCGTTTTCAAGCGAAGTGGATACCGGTTCGCATAAAGAAAACGCGTCAAAACAAGAATCTAATGCCCCGTTCCGATCCCATCGGAACGGGGCGTTAGCCAAGCCGCCGCGTCGCCGCGCGGGGCAGGGCCGCAACGGCCGCTATTGCTTTGACGAGGCCTGCGAACAATGATTGATCGGACGGATCACTGGAAATCGCCGGTAGCGGGAGCAAAAGAATGAATGGTGCGGAAAGCCTGGTGCGGACGATGGTCAAGGGTGGGGTCGACGTCTGCTTCACCAACCCCGGCACCTCCGAGATGCATTTTGTCGCGGCGCTCGACCGCGTTCCCGGCATGCGCTGCGTGCTCGGCCTGTTCGAAGGCGTGGTGACGGGCGCGGCCGACGGCTATTACCGCATGAAGGGCCTGCCTGCCTCGACCCTGCTGCATCTCGGTCCCGGCCTCGCCAACGGCCTTGCCAACCTGCACAACGCCAAGAAGGCGAATTCCGGCATCGTCAACATCGTCGGCCAGCATGCCGTCTACCACATCGACTACAACGCGCCGCTGACCTCCGACATCGAGGGCCTGGCCCGGCCGATGTCGTCCTGGGTCCGGACCTCGCCGAATTCCAAATCCGTCGCCGCCGACGGCGCCGCGGCGATTGCCGCCGCCAAAAGCGCCCCGGGGCAGATCGCGACCCTGATCCTGCCCGCCGACACCGCCTGGAACGAGGCCGACGGCATCGCCGAGGTGCCGGCCGAGCAGCAGCGCGCCAGCTATTCGCCGCAGGCGGTCGAGCGGGCCGCCAAGATCCTGCACGGTGACGGCGAGGGTACGCTGCTCCTGATGACCGGCAGCGCGCTGAGCGAACAGGGCCTGGCGCTGGCCGAGCGCATCGCGGGCAAGACCGGCTGCACCGTGATGGGCCCGACCTTCCGCCCGAAGATGGCGCGCGGCCGCGGCCGCTACTCGATCGACCGCATCCACTACGTGATCGAGAACGCGCTGCCGATGCTGGCGAAGTTCCGTCACATCGTGCTGGTCGAGTCCGACGATCCCGTGGCCTTCTTCGCCTATCCGAACAAGCCGAGCATGCTCAAGCCCGAGGGCTGCGAGGTGCATCGCATGACCTCCTGGGGCGAGAATTCGGTCGCCGCGCTCGAGGCGCTGGCCGGTGCCGTGAAGGCGAGCGCGAAGGACGTCAAGCCGCAGGCCTTGGCTGAACTGGTCAAGCCGACCGGCGCGCTGAATTTCGCCTCGATCGCGCAGGCGATCGCCTGCGCGATCCCCGAGAACGCGATCATGGTCGACGAGTCGCTGACGACCGGTCGCGGCTTCTTCCCGCCGACCGCGGCGGCGGCTCCGCACGACTGGCTGCAGAACATGGGCGGCTCGATCGGCTTCTCGACCCCGCTCTCGATTGGGGCTGCGATCGCCTGCCCGGACCGCAAGGTCATCACCATGGTCGGTGACGGCAGCGCGATGTACACGATCCAGTCGCTGTGGACCCAGGCGCGCGAGAATCTCAACATCGTCACCATCGTGTTCGCCAACCGCATCTACCAGATCCTGCGCGGCGAGTTCGACAATGTCGGCGCCGGCGAACCCGGACAGCGCGCCAACGACATGCTCCGCCTCGACCGGCCGACGCTGGACTTCGTGGCACTGGCCAAGGGCATGGGCGTCCCCGGCCGTGCCGTCACCAATGCCGACGAGTTCAACAAGGCTCTGGCTGAAGCCGTCGCCGAGCCCGGGCCGCGGCTGATCGAAGTCCAGATGTAGGTTGGTTGACCAAGTTCTCTCCCCACGTCGTCCCGGCGAAAGCCGGGACCCATAACCCCAGGGAGGGGTTTGGCGAAGATTCGGGGGCCGGTACGCGCACCGCGCGCACTCGATAGACCTCGCGGTATGGGTCCCGGCTTTCGCCGGGACGACACTGAGAGTGAGGCGCGCGCTGCGGCGGAGGCACGATGCAGACCGAGCTGAACAAGGTGATCGCGGCGCTCCAGGACTTCTATGCCCACGAAGGATTTTTGTTCGAGAAGGACATCGGCGAGCGCGCGATCACGCATCGCTTCGCCGTCTATCTCGAACGCCAGTTCTCGGGCTGGGCCGTCGACTGCAATTACGACCGGCTCGGCGAGCGCACGCTGCATCTGCCGCACGGCACCATCATCTCGACGGACGACCATCTGGGCAAGTCGATCTACCCCGACGTCGCCGTGCACCAGCGCGAGATTCCCAACAACCTGCTCACGGTCGAAATCCGCAAGGCGAACAATCACACGCCGCTGGACCACGACCAGCACAAGCTGCGGGCGCTGACCGACGTGCATGTCTGGTTTCCCTACTGGATCGGCGTGCTGCTGGTGCTGGACAAGCAGCACGTGACGCTGTCGGAAGTCTATGTCAGCGGCCTCGTCGACGACTCGATGTCGCGCTGGTTCGCAGCGCGGCTGGAGGAGAATGGATTAGGGGCCGCGCATTAGGGCGTGTGCTTTCAAGCGTCGGATATCGAGGACAAGGCGGGAGTCGCCCGCCTGACCAACAACGACTGCTGATGACCCGATTGAGACATCCTCTTCACAGTCGAGCGATGAAGAACGCGGTCCGTCGGCTGAGCGATCCAAGGCCCATGTACGCCCAAGACGGAGTACCACCATTTTTCCATCGCGATTGGCGGGCCACGAGGTTGTTACCGCCTTGTTGGAAATGGCAAAAACGCTCACCCTCGGTTAGGTCAGCTCATTCCGACACCGCATTGATGAAAAGCCAGGAGGGAACATGCGCAAATCTGTCCGTAGTACCTTCGTCGCCGCGCTGGGTCTTGCCTTTCTCGGTGCAGCACTCGGACCAATTGCGGCAGAAGAGCCTTACAAGGCTCAACTCGACGCGTTGCGCAAATCGCTGGAGAAATACCAGGACTACAAGGTAGCCGTGCGCGACCGCTACCTCTCGACGGTGGGCTGCGTGCATTATTCTGGCGAGAAAATACCGCACCACATGGAGTATGCCAAAGGCGCTATGGGAGTGCACTTTGTCAATCTCACGGTGCGAGGCGCTCCCGATCCGATGAAGCCCAACGTCCTGATCTACGAGCCCGTGGGCAAGGAATTGAAGCTCGTAGCTGTTGAGTGGCTGGTGCCTCTAACGGCGGATACCACGCAGCGTCCCTCTCTCTTCGACCAACCCTTTATGGGCCCGATGGAAGGACATGAGCCGCTCATTCCAAAGGAGTTTGTGCATTATGATCTGCATGCCTGGTTGTTCAAGGACAACCCGCTCGGCATGTTTGCGCCCACCAACCCGAATGTTAGCTGCGAGGGCTATGACTTTTCCCTGCTGGAAAAGCCGACCATGATGATGCCGGGCCCATAAGCCAATCGCGAGGTCAGCTTCTGGCCCAAGGCCGACATGATGCATGTCGTTTTCAATGTCGCTTTCAAAGAGCAAACCGGACGCGACTGGCGAGTACAAGGCCGCCCGCGTGACGCGAGCGGCCCTTGCATCGTCTTCCGTCCCGCGCTCAATGCAGCGGATCGCCCTGGCCGAGCGCGTAGGCGACGAGGTCCTTCAGCGCAAAGCTTGGGCCCGTCACCGGCGTCCATTGCGGGTCGAGCGACAGCACGGAGGAATTGTCGCCGAACAGCATGCCGAGGAAGACCTCGGCCACGATGCGGCCGCCGACGGGGCCGAGCTGCGGCGTGTTGATTCCGCCTGCCGGCGCGCCGGTAGCCGGAATCGTCACGGCGATCTGGAATTGCCGCGCCTCGGCCAGGATGTAGGTCCACAGCGGGCAGTTGCCGGCGAACACGCCGTTCGCGATGGTCGCGATGGGCGCTTGCGGATCGTCAGGGCCGGGCTCGTCGACGGCCTTGCCGATGATGATCTGATCGTCGGTCAGCGGCGTCAGGTTCATCGCCCTGGCGACAGCCTGGCCCGAGGGCAGGCCGAGCCGCCAGCCGCGCTCGAGATTGCGCAGCGCCAGCGAGGCCGGATTGGATGCGACCTCCGGCGGCAGCTTGCGCAGCGGATCGACCAGCGATGCGTCGATGCGATAGGCGAACTGCAGCCGGCGCTTGTTGTCGGGATTGGTGTCGTCGTCCTCGACGCCGTAAGGCCGCGTGTCGAGATCGATGAAGCGGCCCCAGTCGATGGCGCGTCCCGGGCCCATGGCACGAAATCCCGTCAGTGCGTTGTGATCGGGATTGTTCGGATCGGGGAAGATCTGCAGCAGCATGTTGTCCGCATCGTTCAGCCGGTAGCCGGGGCGGATCATGGAGTGGCCGAGCCTATAGGCCGCGACCGAGAACTCGACCGGCATGAACGGATAGGTCTTCCAGTGGTAGTTGGCGAGCTTGCTGCGGTCGTAGTGCCCCGAGGTCTTCAATTCGTCCAGCACGCTGGCGTGGACGATGCGCGGCAGGAAATCGTTCAGCACGACGTATTGATAATGGAAGCGGACGCGCTGCTGCACCTCCTCGAACGACAGGCTGTCATTGTCGTCGACCATGCGGTTGTGGAAGCGCAGCATCAACGCCTGGAACTGCGAGACGATGCTGTTCTCGTCG
The DNA here is from genome assembly GCF_007830635.1 of Bradyrhizobium huanghuaihaiense. Taxonomy (GTDB): domain Bacteria; phylum Pseudomonadota; class Alphaproteobacteria; order Rhizobiales; family Xanthobacteraceae; genus Bradyrhizobium; species Bradyrhizobium huanghuaihaiense. The sequence continues at coordinate 107,607 of NZ_VLLA01000004.1, forward strand.
TTGCGGGGATCGCCGATCAGCGCGCGGCCCTTGAAGCGCGGCAGGTCGTGGGTGTCGGCCACGCCCGTGCCGCTCAGCTTCTCGCCGAGGCGGAACTTGTTGCCGTCGTACATGTAGGGCTGGTCGTTCGGCCCGCGGCCGTAGACGTTGTCCAGGTCGAATGACGGCGTGCGGAAGTCGACGAGCCCGTCGGGATCCTGCTGCCTGGTCAGCGAGCTGACCGGATCGAAGGTGATGTCGTGGTCGATGAACTGGCCGAAATAGGTGTAGAGCGAGGGAATGCCGCTCTCCTCCGCGTCCGGTCCGTCCTTGGGCTCATCGAACTTGCCGACCATCTTGTCGGCCAGCGCCGAAAGGTTGGCGATGTTGGCGGAGTCGCTGGCGCCGAATTTTGCCGGAGTGAGCTTGCGAAACATGCGGCCGAAGCGGCCTTGCGAAAGCGGCGAACGGGTTGCGTTCAATCCGCGCGGAGCAATTGCGTGGCGGCTGCTCATTGAAAACACCTCCCTGAAAAAGTCACGACGGAACGAATAAAGCTAAAGTTGTTTGCAGCAGAATATGCAGGCGAAGCTAGATCAGGGATTTTGGCGCGCCACAAGCCGCGGCTTCACACTGTGCGCGGTGTCGATGCTGTTCCGAAGCGGAGGGGTGCGGGCAAGCTGCGGTCGCGCTTTGCAAATTTTTCCCGAAGCGATGACGGATAACATTCTCGTCATCGGTGCGCGCGAGCCGCGGGTGCGATGTCGACTCGCCGGGCCGTCGGCGCGGCGATCGTCTTCACGTGAAAATTGTGGCGGCGCGCGTGATCGCGCGCACGCCGCAACCACATCAGTAGTAGCGCTGCCGCGCGAACGCGTAGCGCGGATTGACGCCGCAATAGGCCGACGTGCCGGAGGCGGAGGCCTGACACTGCTGATAGGTCGCGAACTGGCAGTTGCCGGGATAGCCCCAGATGCGGCCCTGCAGGCAATATCTGTCGGGTGCGGGCTGGGCCTGGGCCGTCGGGGCCATCGCGGCCATCAGGGCCGCGAACGATGCGAGGGTGAGGATGGTGCGACGCATTTCAGTCTCCTTCGAGAACGGTGGGATGAGGAACACCAGCTCAACTTGCGTGTTCCGCGACTTGTCCGACACTTAGTCGTGCTCGTCTTGGTGTCCGCAGTGGGCACCGCGTTCAACATACGCCTATGATGAGGCAAGCCGCGGCGAGTAATGTGATCTCGGCCACAGTTCGCCACCTGCTTTCGACTTACCGTCGGCGGACTTGCACGCGCCTCTCCCGAAAGCTTACGCTTTTCCTCATTTGGGTCAGGTCAATTTTTGGAGGTTCTGATGCAAAGTTCGTATTTGCTGGCTGCGACAGCAGCGCTGGCGCTTCTCGCGCAATCATCGCTCGCGCTGGCGCAGAGCGCACCGGCCGCCGGCGGCACCGCGGCGCCTGCGGCGACAACCACTGCGCCAGCCGCGACGACGGCGCCGGGCGCGACCACCGATACCAGCCAGCCATCCGACTCCAAGAAGAGCGCATCGAAGAAGCCGGCAAAGAAGAAGATGACCCGGCAGCAGGAGATCGATCATTCGATCGACAGCGGCACCGTGCCCGCGCGCTACCGCAGCTCGGTCCCGAAGCAGTACCAGCAATATATTCCGTTCGAGAAGCAGTGACGGATTGCATGACCTTCATGGTTCGAGACGCCCGCGGGCGGGCTCCTCACCATGAGGGCCTGACATCTCGCCGCAAGACGTAACCTCATCCTGAGAGCCCGCCGCAGGCGGGCGTCTCGAAGGATGGACCGCAGGCGAGCTGGCCTGGTCAAGCAAAGGCGGACTGCATAACCATTGTGGCGGTCTGCCGGAGCGGTGCTAAAGTACGTCAAAGCCGAAGGGCGTGCCGGGGGACGTAATGAGCGACGACGTGAAGGATGCTGGCCTCGTGGCCATGATCAGCAGCATCCTCGGAGGCAACAAGCGCGCAGACATCGTTGCTCCGCCGCCGCTCACCGAGGTTCCACCGACGGCCCCGACGCATGCATTCGAGCCGGTCGCGGCGTCGAGCCCCGATGCCGAATCGCCCAAGCCCGACCATGCGACCAATGCCGCGCCCGCGGCAACCGAGCCGGCCGAACCGCCCGTAAAGATCGTCACGACGCCGGACGGCAGGCAATTGCTGCCGGCGGAAGCGATTGCCGATCTCGTGCTCGGCGAGCTCCGCAAGATCGAGGATTTCCCGGCGACCGGCGCTTCCGTGACGGTCTATGGTTACCGGCACTGGAACGCGATGATCACCTTCGCGCCGTTCTCCACCAGCTTCCAGAACGCGACCCGGTTCCGCCAAGCGATGCCGGATCTCGTCGTCAAGCTCCGTCGTTTCGTCGCACTTGAGATATAATCCGGGCTAACGGCGGCGTGTGGCGCCGCGACCAGACAGTTCGACAGGATTCTTGAATTGAGCGTCGCCTTTACCAAGGAAGAAAGCGCCGAGACCGCGTCCGAGACGCTGTTGCCGGATCGCCCGATCTCGCCGCATCCGAACCTCGTGACAGAGGCCGGCCTGCAGGCCTTGCAGATGCAGCTCCAGCAAGCGCGCGAGGCCTATGAGGCCGCACAAGCCATCGACGACGTCAACGAGAAGCGCCGACAGTCGGCCGTGCCGTTGCGCGACGCCCGCTATCTGACGGAACGGCTGCGCACGGCGCAGGTCATGCCCACCCGGACCTCGACCGACATCGTCGCCTTCGGCAGCACGGTGACCTTCAGCCGCCCCGACGGCCGCGTGCAGACCTACCGCATCGTCGGCGAGGACGAGGCCGATCCGAAGGCCGGCTCGATCTCCTTCGTCTCGCCGGTCGCGAGGTCGCTGATGGGGAAGGCGGTGGGGGACGTCGTGGGGACGGGCACGCAGGAGATCGAGATTGTATCGATTGCGTAAGATGGCTCCCGCCGTGTCCGTGACACGAAGCCTGATAGTTGAATGAAACGGTTTCTGTCGGGAGCGTTGCCGTTCTACGCACTGGCGGGCCTCGCCATGTGCATGTACCTCGTCCTGTACAAGACAAACGTCTTCGACTTGAACGCCGTCGTCCAGGGCGCGGCCGGTTCAGCGTGGTTTCCGGTCTTCATGTTCGTCTGCGTGCTGCTGGAGTCGGTCTTCCCTTACTTTGGCTATTTTCCCGGGACCGCGCTCATCCTGATGTCGGTGGCGCTCAGTCCGAAGTCCGCGGACATGCCCGTTTTCATCATGGCGTGGCTGGCCATCATCGTGGGCGCCGTCTTGAGTTACGGACAGGCGCGTTTCTTCAGACCGCTCCTGCAGCGGGTCGCCTCAAAAGCGGCACTGAGCCGATGCGAGTCCCTCCTCGACACCTACGGTCCTTACGCGCGCGTTGCCTTGTTCGTTCACCCCAACGCTTGCGCGATGTACTTTACGGCACTCGGACTTCTCGGCGGCAACCTGACGCGGGAGCTCGCGCATCTGTGCGTGGGCGCAGCGGCCTCGGTGGGCATTCTGTTCGTCGTCGTGACCAGGCTTGTGTCGTCCGTCGGCCCCACCGATGACGGGCAATTGCAGGTGCTGCTGGCGGCGGCGCTGGTCGCCATCGGGACCCTCGTCGGTCTCTACGCAGCCTTAAGGCCGCAGCGGGCTGCTTGAAGCTTGCTCCGTCATCGCGCGCGGCTTGTCCGCCGCACGCGTCGATGATCTCCACAATCGGCATGGTTCAGGAGGAGGATTGGGGGGCGCGCAAGGGATCAAACCTTGAGCTCCCGAGATCCGGCGCGATCAAGACCACCGCCGGGAGGAAGCCGAGGTATTTCCGAGGATCGGGCCGACGCGTAGCTGATGGAAAATCAACTCAAGATACGTCTGGTCGGAAGGACCCGAGAGTGGAATAATTCCTGACGCTTTCCTTGATCAGATTTTAAGTCGGCCCGAACCGGCTGGCGACGTGGATTTTCATCATGGCCGCGCTTCCTCAGGACGTGGTGGCGGATTTGCAGCAAGAGAACGCGCGGCTCCTGGCCGAATTGCGCGCCGCACAAGATCGCGAGAGCGCCACCGCGGACATTCTCAAGATCATCGCCAGCTCGCCATCAGAGGTGAAGCCGGTATTCGATGCAATCGCGAAGCGGGCCAACGCCTTGCTCGGCGGCTTTTCGACGGCCGTATTCCGCTTCATCGACGGCACTGCCCACTTGAGTGCATTCACGCCGACGAATTCTGCCGCCGACGAGGCTCTGAAGAATATGTTTCCGAGGGCGATCACCGATTTTGAGGGTTTCGCAAGAACCCAGGCAGGTAACGTGGTACCGACCCCCGACACCGAAGCGCTGACGAACGAGATTAAATTCATCGCGCGCGCCCGCGGCTTTCGCAGCATGTTGTTCGTTCCGCTCACGACCGACGGCGCGGTGATCGGCATGATCAGCGTCACGCGGGTCGAGCCCGGTACCTTCGCCCCACATCATGTGCAACTTCTGCAGACCTTCGCCGATCAGGCCGTTATCGCCATCGAGAATGCGCGGCTGTTCGATGAGGTCCAGGCGAAGACGCGCGATCTCGCCGAATCGCTTCAGCAGCAAACTGCGACTGCCGATGTGCTGAAGGTGATCAGCCGCTCGACCTTCGACCTGCAAACCGTGCTCAACACGCTGGTCGATTCGGCGGCGCGGCTGTGCGAAGCGGAGATGGCATTCATCATGCGCCGCGAGGGCGATGAATATCTGGCCGGAGCAGCGGTAGGGTTCTCCGAGGACTACATCGAGTTTCTGCGGGGGCACCCGATTGCCCCCGGACAGGGCACGGTCACAGGTCGGGCCGTGCTCGAGCGCCGTCCGGTGCAAGTCCTCGATGTCGCGGCCGATCCCGAATACGGCCTGCGCGAGTCCATTACCATGGCTGGTCAGCGCACGGCGCTCGGCGTTCCCCTCCTGCGCGAGAACGAGCCCATCGGCGCGATCGTGATCGCCCGCAGGCGTGTGCAGCCTTTCACGGAAAAGCAGATCGAACTCGTCGCGACCTTTGCCGACCAGGCCGTGATCGCCATCGAGAATGTACGGCTCTTCGAACAATTGCAGACCAGGACGCGAGACCTGTCTGAGGCGCTGACGTACCAGACCGGCAGCGCCAATATCCTGCGGGTTATCGCGTCCTCGCCGACCGAGGTCGGTCCGGTGCTCAAGGCCATCGTGGAAAGCGCTTGCGGACTTTGCGAGGCATATGATGCGCTGGTCGTTCTGAGGGATGGCAACGAGATCGTTGTCCAGGCGCACCATGGACAAGTCCCCGTGGTGTGGAGCCGGCGATTGATCAATGTCAAATCGCCCAGTGGCCGGGCCATTATCGACCGCCGTACCGTTCATGTGCACGACCTGCTCGGGCCCGAAGGGGAGGAATTCCCGACAGGACGGGAATTTGCGCTTCGCTCCAACGTTCGTACCGTTCTGAGTGTGCCGCTTTTGCGCGAAGGCGAGAGCATGGGTGCGATCGTGCTGCGTCGCACGGAGGTGCGCCCATTCGGCGAGAAGCAGATCAACCTCTTGCAGACCTTTGCGGATCAGGCTGTCATCGCCATCGGCAACGTGCGTCTGTTCGAGCAACTGAACGAATCGTTGGAGCGACAGACGGCGACGTCGGAGGTGCTGGAAATCATAAGCGCTTCGTCGGGCGCCTTGACTCCGGTTTTCCATAAGATGCTGGAGAATGCGACGCGAATTTGCGGCGCCGGCTTCGGCACCATGAATCTCTACGAGGACGGCGGCTTTCGCACGGTCGCACTTCACAACGCGCCGCAGGCCTATGTCGATACCCGGCTATACCAGAGCATTCGCCCACATCCGGCGAGCGGGCTCGGCACCGTCGAGAAAACTCATCAGACGGTTCATATCGACGATATCAGGACTCAGCCGCCCTACGTCGAAGGCAACCTGAACGTTCGCGCGCTTGCCGACCTTGCCGGCGCAAGGACCCTCGTCATCGTGCCGATGCTCAAGGAAGACGAACTGATCGGCACCATCACGATCTTTCGCCAGGAAGTTAAACCCTTCACAGACAAGCAGATCGAGCTCGTGTCCAATTTCGCGCACCAGGGCGTGATCGCGATCGAGAATGCGCGCCTCCTGAATGAACTGCGCGAGCGCACCATGGAGTTGTCGCAATCGCTCGAGGAATTACGAAATGCGCAGGATCGGTTGATCCAGACCGAGAAGCTTGCCTCGCTCGGGCAACTTACCGCCGGCATTGCACATGAAATCAAGAACCCGCTCAATTTCATCAATAACTTCGCGGCGCTTTCCTCCGAACTGATCGACGAGCTCGGCGACGGGCTGCGCGCAGTCGCACTTGGCGAGGCAGCAAGGCGGGACATCGACGCGCTGATAGAAACGCTGCAAGGCAATTTGGAAAAGATCGTGCAGCACGGAAAGCGCGCCGATTCCATCGTCAAGAATATGCTTCTGCACTCTCGCGAGGGGTCCGGCGAACGCCGCTCGGCCGATATCAACGCCATCATCGAGGAAAGTCTCAATCTTGCTTATCACGGCGCGCGCGCTGAAAAAGCCGGTTTCAATATCACGCTTGAAAGGAGTCTCGATCCGTCTGCAGGGGCGCTCGAGCTGTATCCGCAGGAGATCACGCGGGTGTTCCTCAATCTCATTTCGAATGGATTCTACGCGGCGAGCAAACAAAAGGACGCCGTCGGCGACGGCTTCGAGCCGAGGCTGCGCGCGACGACCACAAGTCTCGGCGGTGCCGTCGAAATCCGGATTCGCGACAATGGCGCCGGCATCCCAGCCGACGTGAGAGAGAAGATATTCAACCCATTCTTCACAACCAAGCCCGCGGGCGAAGGAACCGGACTCGGCCTGTCAATCTGTCACGATATCGTTGTGAAGCAGCACGGCGGCCGCATCGAAGTCGATACCGCGCCTGGCGATTATACCGAGTTCATCATTACGCTGCCGCGTACGCTGGCGGCACCACTGCAGACCGGAGGCAGAACTTGAGCGTCTACATATTGGTCGTCGACGACGAGCCGGACGTCGAGGCGTTGTTCCGCCAGCAGTTTCGGCGTGATTTGCGCGCCGGCCGCTTTCTCATGGAGTTCGCATCGTCCGCACCCGCGGCCCTGGCGCGTGCGGTCGAGATAGAGGATGCCACCCTGATTCTGATCCTGTCCGACATCAACATGCCCGGAATGAGCGGGCTGGAGATGCTACCTATCGTGCGCTCGGCCCACCCCGATGTACCGGTCATCATGATCACGGCCTACGGTGACGCGGAGACCAAGCGTAAAGCGCTGGCGAGCGGCGCAGCCGATCTGTTGACCAAACCAATCGACTTCGCCGCGCTGCGCCAGGAGATCGATACGAGGCTCGAGCAGGCCGCATGACCGGAAGCCTTGCCGTGGTCGATGACAAACCGGAACGGCTCGCAAGGTGAAACCATGGTCGCCGCTATCCCAAGTGAGATTAGGCATCTTACGTCTATGTTCACCGAAAACACCGGGAGGTACGAATGAAGACGCTCTTGGTCCCGCTCCAGAATATTTCGATGATGCCGTCCACGCTCGATGTCGTCGTGGGCCTCGCGCAACGTTTCGGCGCCTACGTCGAAGCTTTTCCACTCCGGTTCGGCATCCCCCGATATCTAACCGCAGAATTGGCCACCGGCATTCCTGTAGATTCGTACCAGGAGAAGAGCGAAGCCGAATTGAACGACATGCGCACCTTTTTCGAGGCATTCATGCTGAGGCACGATATTCCTCGAGCAGCTGCGGGATCGAGCGGAGCATGCTGCGGCTGGTTGGAAAACGCGCCTGAGGGCGAAGACTTCGTCGGGAGTTATGGACGCGCTTTCGATCTGATCGTGATGGCACGGTCTGACGCTGATGCTGCGGGCCCCCACCGTCGCGCGATCGAATCCGCGTTGTTCGAGAGCGGCAGGCCGGTCCTGCTGGCGCCGTTGAACGCATCAAGAAGCATCGCGACGAACATCATGATCCACTGGAACGGTAGTACCGAGCAAGCTCGGGCAAATGCGTTTGCCATGCCGTTGCTTCGTTCGGCCGAAAGGGTATCGGTCCTAACCGTTATTGGCGGCCAAGCGGTACCGGGACCATCTGCCGATCGGATCGTCCAACAGCTGCGGTACAATGACATTGCAGCCCATGTGATAACGGTTGAACTGGAAAATCGCGACACTGGAGAGGCGGTCCTCGATGCCGCCAGGGCTCACGGCTGCGATCTCTTGATCAAGGGAGCCTTCACCCGCACTCGCCTGCGGCAAATGATCTTCGGTGGGGCGACCAGCTATATCATGGAACACGCGGATTTGCCTGTCCTGATGGCTCATTAGAGCCGCACGCCGGCCTGTCGCGGGATCATGCCATCATGCCCCTGTTTTGCCCGACGGAGCAAGCGGGATTCGGAAAAGGCGTAACGCATTGATCCGACTGACGTCGGCTACTGTGCATGGGGTTGTTTTCGACATTTTTGATTTGGACGGCGCCGAACACCTCCAGGCGTGATGATCGTCCGCAACCAGCATGGGGTCAGGGGAGTGGATGGTGGGCGCACAAGGGATCGAACCTTGGACCTCTCCCGTGTGAACCACAATCCGTAGACCCGAGCTAACCAAATCCGGCCATAGTTGAGGTGTAAAAACTCCTTAAATTAATGAGAGTTATGGCCTACTGCGGCTATAAGAGCCCATACCTGACCTTACTACATTTTGTATGCCCCCGTTGTGCCCGCCGCGGATATTCCCTTGGGGCACACAAACGGGGGAGGTCTGAGACCCGGTTCTGTTCGAGGCTCACCGCCCTTCTTGCGGGGCACACTGGGGCACAGAGAGAGGGAAGGAATCATGACGGAGCCGGCCAACCAGCTGACACTCACCGATGCGGTGATCCGCAACGCAACGCTGCCGCCGGGTAAGGCGCAGCATTATCTCCACGACGACAAGCTGCCCGGCCTCGCCTTGCGCATGCGCGCCACCGGCGGCCGGACCTGGGTCTACCTCTTCACCAAGCCGGGGGTGAGGGGGACCCAGCGCAAGACCCTCGGCGCGTGGCCCAAATATAATGAGAAGGCCGCCCGCAAGGCCGCCACCATCGCCGCAGGCGAAGTCGTCAAGGGCTTGGACCCGAACGACGCGAAGCGCGAGGCGAGGCGGCAACAGGCAGCCGAGAAGCAGCGCACCACGCTCGCGACCCTCATTGTTGAAGATGGTCCTTACCAGACGTCTATGACCGAACGTCAAGTCGTCAACTGGAAGCCAGCAATGTCGGCGCTGCGGCGCGGGCTCAAGGATCACGCCGAGAGCGGCGTGGGGGACCTGACGCGACGGCAGATCATGGCTGCGGTCGATAAGATTGCCAAGACCGGCAAGCGTGGTGCAGCCAAGGACTTGCGCAAGCACGTGCATACTTTGCTCGAATGGTGCGTCGGTGAGGGCTATGTCGAGCACAACGTGCTCGCCGGCTATCGCGCGCCCAAGGAAACCCGCGCGCAAAGGGTCGGACGCCGAACGAAGGGCCGCGCGCTGACCGATGAGGAAATCATCAAAGTCTGGGATGCATCCGGCAAGCTCGGGGCTTTTGGTCTCCTGGCTCGCATGTGCCTGCTCGGTGGCCCGCGCCGCAGCGAGCCTACCATGATCGAGTGGCGAAAGCACATCATGGATGACCGTATCACCTTCGATGCGGCGTGGACCAAGATGGGCCTGCACCACGACGTGCCGCGCACCCACCTCGCAAACGAGGTGCTCGCGGCCGCCAAACACTTCCAGCGCGCAACGTCCGACTATGTCTTCCCGTCACCAAAGACCGGCGGCCAGATGTCCGGGTTCACCAAGATGGTCAACCGCCTGGTCAAGGAAGCGGGTGTTGCCAAGTTTACCATGCATGACCTAAGGCGCAGCTTACGAACCGTCATGTCTCGCTGCGGCTACGACAACGAAATCCAGCGGCTGTGTGTCGGGCAAAGGCCAAGCGGAATCGATCAGGTCTACAATCACGACGAACAGTGGATCATCCGCAAAATGGCGTTCGAAGCGGCTCACGACTACATTGCGGAGTTGGTCGGCGCGAAACGGGTCGGCAAAATCGTGCGCCTGCAGCGGACGAATCCGCTTGACCCGATCAAGGCCGAGCTCCTCGGCCGTCTCCGTGAGCATTATGCGGCTGAGGCATCTTAGTGGTCTTATCGCACTTGGCCAGATAGTCGCGTACCGCATCGACACGATAGAGGGGGCGGCCATCGACGTAGCGCCATTTCAGCGGGTGGCTCGGATTGCGCCGCCACTGCTCCAACGCGCCGGGCGTACGCCGGATGACCGCGGCCGCCTCAAATGCCGTCAAATTAGAGCTGCCCGGCAGCGTATCGATATCGAACGTCGCGGGCGGCGGCATGCCACGGTTCTTGCGACGGCGATTCGCCCGCGGTATTTTGCTGGAACCTGCCGACCCAAATGCCTCGATCCCAATCTTTTCGTCTTTGCCGCGCATGCCTCCGCCCCGAACCATGATCGGTCTGGGCAATAAGATCGTAGGCTGCTCCGGCAAGAAAGAAACCAAGTGCGCAGGTATGGTTGCTGGGTAGCTGTGGCGTACAAATAGGACGAACCGGTTCCAGCCCGGCAGACCTTCGGCCTCATAACCTGAAGGTCATAGGTTCAAATCTATCCCCGCAACCAAATTTCTGATGTAATACAACGGGTTGGGCGAAAGCCTAACCCTTTAATTTTTCGTAAATGGCCTAGCACGCGCCTAGCACAAAATTCGACTTTTTGGTTGCCTGCGCTAAAATGCACGTGGAGGTGCATGATGGCCAGGCACGAGCTTCTAGGTGGTCTGATTCAGGTATACCGGCGAAACGGCCGGTATTGGCACTGTTCGGCCTCCATCGACGGCCGCCAACACCGCAGCACGACCGGAGAGGAAGATCTCTCCCTCGCCAAGCAGTTTGCGGAGGACTCGTTTATCGGTCTTCGTGGGAAGGCGCGGGCGGGGCTGTTGGTGAATGAGAAGACCTTTCGCCAAGCCGCTGACCAATTCCTGAAAGAGTATGAGGTGATCACCGAGGGCCAGCGCAGCGAGCGCTGGGTCCAGGGTTACGAGATCAGGCTTCGCCTGCACCTGTTGCCGTTCTTCAGGCAAGGTGCAGGAATATCGCCTGCACCGGATCGCAACGTCTAAGACCGGCAAGGCGCCCGCGCGCAGCACTATCCACGACGAGGTCGTGACGTTGCGGCAGGTGTTGAAGACTGCCATTCGCCATGAATGGCTCGCGCACCTGCCGGACTTCTCTCCTCCTTATAAGACTTCGGGGAAGGTGGTGCATCGGCCGTGGTTCAGCCCCGAGGAATACAAGCAGCTCTACGAAACCACGCGGGCGCACGCGAAGGCCAGCCAGATCCACCACCGTTGGAGTGCCGAGCAATTGCATGATTACGTCCTGTTCTTGGCCAACACCGGCTTGCGGCCGGATGAGGCCAAGAACCTCCAGCATCGCGACGTGACCATTGTTGAGGACGAACGTAGCGGCGAGCGCATCCTGGAAATCGAGGTGCGCGGCAAGCGGGGCGTCGGCTACTGCAAGAGCATGCCGAGCGCGGTGCGACCCTATGAGCGGCTGCTAGGCCGCGCGAAATACGTGAAGCAGGGCAGAGCGCGGGTGCGGGCGAAGCTGCCGCCCTCTAACGAGCCGCCGCAGTTGCCCAAGCCGACCGACCACGTGTTTCCGGGCAATCACATCAAGATGTTCAATGCCCTGCTTGATAGGAGCGAGTTGAAGCTGGATCGGGATGGCAATCGGCGGACCGCATACAGCCTGCGGCATACCTACATCTGCATGCGCCTGATGGAAGGGGCGGACAGCTACTAGATAGCGAAGAACTGCCGAACCTCAGTGGAGATGATCGAGAAGTTCTATGCGGCGCACATCAAGAACAGGCTCGATGCTTCCGCCATCAATGTGCGTCAGGCCAAGCCCGCTCCTCGCAGGCAGTTGAGTGAGGTCTACCAAGCGCCGGTTGATCCTGAGGCGCAGGATTTTGTCTGAACCTAAATCAACATAAAGAAGCGCCGAAACCGCTGGTGGAGGCTCTAAATTCTTACTGGGCCGAAGGGCCCGATCTTTCTTACGAACCCGTTTAGCGGTTCGCCTTTGGCGCGCAGGCGCTCTCCCCTTGATCTTGAAGGCGATATTACGTCAGTATTGCAACCACTGCGTTATCCACATTGATTCCCTACTGGTACGCGTGGGCAGCACTGGAGCCCAAATTCGCGTCACGTTGCTGGTCACTCAATTCTATTTGGAACAAGGTTATATATGCGCCGCGATTACCGCCTTTACGAACTTAGCGAGAGCGAATTTGAAGAGCTTGTCGTCAAGATCTGCGTGAAGTGGCTCGGGGAAGGCGTCACACCGTTCGCGCCAGGCCGCGACGGAGGTCGTGACGGAAAATTCAATGGCAAGGCTGAGTGCTTTCCCAGTACCACGCAGCCTTTGGAGGGGGATGTCGTACTCCAGGCGAAGCACGTCGCCGTATTCGACAAGTCGTGCTCGGATAAGGACTTTGAGCGGCTCCTGAAAAAGGAGCATGCCAAAATCAAACGGCTGGGGAAGAAAGGATTGTGTGACCACTACATGGTCTTCACCAACCGCCGCTATACCGGCGGCGCCGACGAGAAGCTGATAGCTGGTCTTATGGCGCTTGGCGTGAAGAGTGCTCATATCATCGGGATCGAACGCTTGAATACTGCGCTGGATGATATGCAGCAACTCCGAGAGTGGCTGCCGAACAGGAAGGACACAATCCCATTCCGGTTTGAGCCTGACGACCTCATTGAGGTTATCGGTGCCGTTCACGACTATGCTGATGGCTCGGTGATGAGCGCCTTCAACAGCGCGCGCGACTTTGAGAAGCTCAAGCTGCGAGAAGAGAAAAACAAGATCAACGGACTTTCAGATGACTACTATAACCAGGTCATCGTGAATAACTCATTCCCGCACTTTTCGCGGATAGACCATTTCTTGAGCAATCCACGGAATACGGAGATTGCCGCTCTCTATCACGATAGCGCTGACGAGCTGAAGCAAAAGATTTTGGCCGCGCGCCCGCAGTTTGAAACCTTTGATAGCGTCTTTGCTTTTCTAATTGAGGAGATTCAAAAGAAACGTGTCGCTTTGAAGGGCAAGCGGCGTATGATCAGCGTGATGCTTCACTACATGTATGCCAACTGCGACATCGGATCGAAAAAACTTCCAACAACACCGATGACCGACAATGCTCACGCCTAGAAAACACCTCAACTTGGATGTCTCCGTGCTGCGAATCGCGGCCATCATGCTCCGTGAGCTTAAGAAGCGCGGCGTGATGGAGTTCGAGCGTCTGCGGGGCATTGTCATCAGGCGCGTCGGCGGGGATGGAGAAATCACATTTTTGCCTGCACTAAGCTTCCTATACCTGATGGGCAAGATTGAATATCACGCAAAAAACGACGTCATAGAGTACAGGGCGAACTGACATGCAGATCAGTCGCATTTACTCCAATAAGGATGACCTCTTTCATCCGATAGATTTCAATTTCGGCAAGCATGCTGATCGTCTCAATGTCATTTTTGGCGATGTTAAGAAGCCTAAGGACAAGAAGCGCGACTCCCACAACCTCGGCAAGACCACCCTTCTTCATCTTATCGAATTTCTAATGCTCAAGGGCACCGCTCCGGAGCAGTTTCTGGTCAAGCATCAAGACCGCTTTGCTGGCTATCAGTTTTTTATCGAGGTAGCCCTAAACTCAGGTGAGTTTGCTACCATTCGACGGGGTGCGGACAACCCCAACAAAGTTGCTCTGACAAAGCACGCCGAGAGCGGCAGGCGGTTGGTTGACCTGCCTGACGACCAATGGGATCACGCCGAGCTGAGTCGCGAGGAGGCCGTCAAGCTGCTGGACGGCTGGCTCGACTTGAAGGTCCTAAAGCCATACGACTACCGAATGGCCATCACGTATTTCTTGAGGGCCCAAGGTGATTTCAGCGATGAGCTTCAGTTACAGAAGTTCCAAATGGGTAAGGACGCACACTGGAAGCCGTTCGTTGCTCACCTCTTCGGCTTTAGTGAATCGCCGGTGCAGCGCAAGTACGAGCTTGACGACTCCATCGGCGCGCTGAAGCAGCGCCAGGCTGAACAGGCGGCAGAAGTCCAGTACCGGGAAGAGGACCTTCCAAAGCTCCAGGCGCAAATCTCTGTCTTGCGGCAGCAGGTGGAAGAACTTGAGGCTCAGCTTGACGCCTTTGAGTTCGACGCTGAAGAGCGCCGTATCATGAAAAACCTCGTCGATGAGGTTGAGGGTGAAATCTCAGATATCAACGAGCGCCTCTACAACATCAACTACGATGTTAGGCAGATTGATGTGGCGATGGAGCATAAGGACCGGTTCGATCTGGACGAGGTCGCAACCATATTCTCCGAATCCAATATTTTGTTCGCCGGTCAGGTGAAGAAGCAATACGAAGACCTGGTGGACTTCAATAAGAAGGTCACTCGCGAACGAAACGCCGCCTTGAGAACCCGCAGGACAACGCTCGACAAGGAGCGGGTGGAGCTAGAGTCTCGCAAGACCAGCTTGGATCAACGGCGCGAGCAGCAACTTCGAGTTCTGCGCAGCACAGACACGTTTGATAAGTTCAAAACCTTGCAGCGCGAACTCTCCGAGCAGAAAGCGCAACTTGTCTATCTCGATGAGCAACGCAAGAAGCTTGAAGTGGTGGCGGCCACCGCGCTGCAGGTGCGTGAGAGCGAGCGGGAGCGGGGCAGAGTAGTCGATGAAATCAAGGCGATGGTTGCTAGGCCGACGCCGATCTATGAAAACTTCAGCCGCGTCTTCAACGCTTACTGTCAGCGAGTGCTTAGTCACGAGGGCATTTTCTACTTCCATGTAAACTCAAACGGTAATTTCGATTACACCATCGGTCTCGGGACCCCAGGGCAAACCGGGAAGACGTCCAGCCAGGGAGAGGGGACCAGCTACAAAAAGCTGGTTTGCGCACTTTTCGACTTGGCGCTGCTAAAGGTTTATGAGGACGTTGGTTTCTTCCACTTCGTGTACCATGACGGTATCTTTGAAGCTCTTGATGATCGAAAAAAACTCGCACTGTTGGAGGTCGTACGCGAGCAAACTAGTACGATGAAGATCCAGTATATAATGACGCTGATCGCTTCGGACCTCCCGCGTATTGATGAGAAATCCCCACCGACGTTCGCAGAGGACGAGGTCGTGCTCCGCTTACACGACGATGGGGCCGATGGGCGCTTGTTCAAGATGGCCGAGTTCTAGTAATCTCCCGCTATAGAGCTAAGCTCCGTGTCCGGTGGATATTGGTACCAGTAGGGTATGGGAGCTGATCGACCATCCCCCATCTCTTGTTCAAGACTTTCTTTAGTTAGCGGAACAAGTCTTTCACTCACATGGAGATCATAGTTTCCGCTCCATATGGTGCATGGAATGGCGCCCCTTATATCTCCCGCGTCGAAGACAAACTGCGAAGCCATTTCTCCTTCTCCGATATAAACCATGCGCATCAACATTGGAGCCCGGAATTCAATCCTGGCCTGCTGAAGCTCAGGACTCTCCTCTGGTAACAAGGAGGCTTCCAGCTTCGTCAGGGGATCTCTGTCATCAGCGCGAAGCGGCCTGTCATCTTGAAGGCCGAAGTCTGGTGTTGACGGCTTCTCTGGCTCCTTGACCCCGACAGTCAGATCGTCGATCGGTCTGCCTTTCTTGAACACAAGATAATTTCTGCAGGCTTGAAGAAAGCCGGATCGCCGCGGCCAGGGAACGCGAATCTTTTCGAGATCGACGTTCCATTTGATTGCGTCCGCAACGGTATCGATTGATAGGAACTCATGGGGCTCTTTCAGGAGGATCTCAACGGCAAGGTGAGGCGGAAGCCGAGGACCAAGAACACGCAGCATTTCTCGAACTGCTTTTCTGCCTTCGGCAAACGTTCCCGGTCGCCGCCGTTGGGGATGCGGAGAATGAAAAAAGACAAATCCTCCAGGCTGCAGAATTCGGTGGTTGGTCACGTCCGAATATGGAACGCGGCTCTCGCCTGCCAGGAAGATAAACGCGCATGCGGACACACAGGAGCTTCCCTTCTTGACCACCGTCGCTATCCCATCCTCTCTAACAGCCGCGGCGATCTTTAAGGCCGCAGAGAGTTCGCCTCCGTTCTTGCTGTCCAATTCGAGCCGAATCTGCAAATAGCTGGGACCTGATATCTCGTAAATAAGATCCGGATTGTCTTTCTCGAACAGGGCTTTTTTTGCCGCTGCCAGTTTTTTCAGGAAGATGTCTCCATCTTCCGTCTCGATAAAGCCGGTCAAAGAGATGGTGATCGCGCCCACTGCGTCGGGCGCTCGATCCGGAAATGTGACGTCTATTGTCGCGGCTCTGACCACCGCGGACGTGATCAGCAGACTACCAACAACGAAGCCACGAAGCAGATTCCACGAGAATATGCGCATGGCCGCTTTCCCACTACGGAGCGAACTCCCAGTATTTGGGCGGCGGCGGGTTGGCCGGTACCGGTATGATCTGCCGAAGCCGCTTGTTTGGTGGCCGTACACCATCGAGCAGCAATCCCATGTCATCGATCAATGACCTGTTGGTGGCGAACGTGTCATGGTTCAGTCCAAACAACTCGTCGCCCATTCTGGTGACGTCGATTGAATCAATTCCCGGCAACGTTAGCGGCTTACCATACACATATCCCGCTCGCGGCACGTTTCTTGCCGCCTTCATAGATGCCAGAAGTGTCTTGTCTGAAGCCGATGCATACAACGTCACACCAGTGAGCAGCCCCTGAACGCCTGGAACGAACCGCATAAACTGGTCCTTATCGACGTCCGGCGCGGCCAGAATCCATTCACCGAACTTCTTACTGTCCTGAGAGGACGCTTGGCCTCGAAGCGCATTCAGCACAAGATAGTTGCCCATACTGTGGGCCACAATATTTACCCGCCTTATCCCAAGCTCATCACGAAGCAATCGGAGAAGCTCTAGAAAGCTATCGCTGTCAGTCAGGGCGCTATCTCGATCGTAGAGATAAGACCGCGCCAAATCGAGCGGGTTTCTCGCGTTACCCCAAGAAGGCCACGAGTACAAAACAGGCAAGCCCTTGTACTGGAGATCCCAGAAGACCTGAGCGGCTCTATATACGGCATCGTCAAAAGTGTTGTTGAAGCCGTGTACAAACACGAGCGCTTCGGTAGTGCGCGCCGCCTTAGCCGTATCAGACCACGTAGGCTTTCCGATAACGCCTTGCCTAGAAATTACAAAGTGCTTTCCAGGATCGAGTTTCTCTTCATAAGTTCCGATGAGTGCCTCGCGGATTTTCGGGACCCGTACGTTCCCCATCTTGTGGTCGTCCGGAATCCTAACACGAAGACCGCCGAATGTGATGGTTGTGCCTCGCTTTTCGCTAAACGACTTCTGCTCACGTGCTCTCGTCGTCGCAAACAAAAAGTCGATCGTGCGCGGATCAGGATCTGGGCCTGTCGCTAACGCGGCACCTGCACTAACCATTGGCTCTTCCCGCAGATTACTCCCAAATGCGAGATTTGGTCGGTTACTTTCGAAGATTCGAAAGTCGATTCGGAAAGCGAAGGCGTCTATCAGGCCGACCTCCGTATTGTAGCCGATGAGATAATAGCTCCGTTGGCCTCCAGCGGCGACAACTGCGCCCGGATCACCGCGCAGCAGGTCATGAGTCAGCTCTACTTCAAAAAAGTACCTTGGTTTCACGTACCCGCTGGCAATGACTGAGGCTTTTCGGGGCAAGGACAAGTCTTGGACTTGTTCGGAAAGCTTGTCGCCATTCACCGACAGATGCTCGAATATCTTTGACTCAAGAACCGGCCTGAAAGCAGTTAAGTCATTGGATCCAAAGGCCAAGAAGATATCCGTTGCAACCTGCACAGGATCTGCTGCACCCAAGTCGGGACTTTGACTTCCTTGGGTCGCAAGGGCCAGAGGCGCGGGCGCCTGCGGCCATGCCGGTGAACACACGAGGTAAAAAAAACTCAATACGGCTAAAACCGGAATACGGCACTTGATCATGATGGCCTCGAAGCGATTTTTGAGAGACCCGGAATTCCCGGACGATCAATGCGAGTGAGGCCAATTTTGCTCTATGGGAGACCGGTTGTATATCTCTCTATAAACAATCTTTTTCCTGGCTATATCTCTCCCAAGCGTTTTCTGCGATTGCGAGATGTTCCTTGCGGACGGCACTCGGCCCCGCATCCCGCCTTCGGCGCCGCTATACTGTTGCTCCTCTCCAGCAGCTCGAGGGTGAGCACGTCCGCCCCGGTACTCCCCACGTCATTGTAGCCACCTGCCCCATACCAGGGAGCGAACAGCCACCGACCGCGGAAACCGTCCAGGGTTGGTTGAGGGACGGCCTCGCGCATGTCGCATTTAGAGGGCACGCGGTGCTCTACGATGGCGGGAGGCGCCACCCTCTCACTGTCGAAGAATGGCAGGAGCAGCACTGCCGAGCCGCCGAAGGGCCGTCCCTGCATTGATGTCGACCAGCATGGCATCTATGGGCATGCGGCAATCATCCTCACGGGTTGTCAACCTTTGGCGAACATGGTGGAAGCACTGTAGGAGAGCACGCACATGACGACACTTTTCACCGTTGGATACGAAGGTTGCAAGCCATCCGACCTGTTCGCGAGCCTTCAGAAAAATGGCGTCAAGCTGCTGATCGACGTCCGAGACGTGCCGATTTCGCGCAAACCGGGCTTCTCGAAAACTGCCCTTGCGCAGGGATTGGATAAAGCCGGTATCCAATATCTGCACCTTAAGGGGCTTGGCGATCCGAAGCCCGGGCGGACGGCCGCCCGGGAGGGCCGGTTTTCTGATTTCCGCCGAATATTCGCGGCACACATGATGACTACTGCGGCGCAGCAAGCTTTAACTGATGCTCTCTCGGCCGCCTCGAAATCCGTTGCATGTTTGCTTTGCTTTGAACAGGATCACACCAATTGCCACCGCTGCATCGTCGCTGATTCGATGGTGAGGCGCGGTAAGTTTAAGCTTGTTCATTTGAGCGCAGCACCGTTAGCCGGTCACAAAGTGCCGAGGGGCCGAATTTCCTCCGATGACAGGACACCCGCCCACATGGGGTAGCACCGAGGCAATAGTGATGGTGAAGGCGGCGCCGCAGGTCGGCCGACGTCATGGTGAAACGGTCTGCTGTGCTGGGATCGATCTATACGGCAATTGGCTCAGATTGTATCCGGTGTCCTTTCGAACGCTCGAGCAGTCGAAAAAATTTGGCCGCTGGGATCGAATAAGGTTCAACTGGCGACTGCCTAACGATGATAGGCGGGTCGAGAGCCGCCGAGTGGATCAGCAGTCAATCGAGATTGTCGGCAAGCTGAAGAAATCGGAGCGAGCGGCGTTTCTTGCAAAGGCCGTCGTGACAAGCTTGGCGCGGGAACGCGAGGCCGGCAGAAGCTTTGCGCTTCTCAGGCCCGAGATCATTGCATTCAAGATCGAAAAAAAGGATGCAGCAGAAGTCAAAGTGGAAAAAGAGCTATTCGATTCAATCCGCGCGCAAGATGACCTTTTCGCGAAGCAAGTGACCAACAACTACAATCCCTGTCCGTATAATTTCAAATATCGCTACCGAACTGACGACGGTATTCGCGAAGGTACGTGTCAGGATTGGGAAATCGAGGCCACGTATCATAATTGGTCGCGCGACTATGGTGATCAGCGAGCGCTTTCCGACATGGAGCGAGTGTTCGGGAAAGAGTATCCGGAGAAAGGAATGCTCTTGGCGATGGGTACCCACTCACTCCATCAAGACACATGGCTCATCAACGGAGTGGTGCGCCAAGACGATATTGACCAAGGTTCAATGTTTTAACTCACTCTTGGATTCGACATCGGCCTGACCTCATGGTTGTATGGCCAATGGCACCTTCGGCACACGCACGCCACGCTACTGAGGGGGCAACCCTTCTAGCGTTTATTGCATTCCGCGTAGTAGCCACCGTTGTCTTGGATCCACAGCATGCCTCCATTCGAACCGGTAGCCTTGTTGGCCACATACTGATCGCGACAAGTCAGCATTCGAGCTTGTCCGGGTTCCTCCGACGAGTAGCTGGGCGAAACGTCCTTTGGGAAGACGACCGGTGAGCGGAACGTTTGTGGGCTGACCGGGGGTGCGGCCGGCGGCTTGCTCTCGACAGGGGTTACCGGTTGACCCCATGCCGAAAAGGCGGATGCAAAGACGTCCGCGCCTGACGGTCCCTTCTCGATCGCTAAAATGGCACGGCGCTGCGTCTTGTATTGGAGCGGCATGTCGAACCAAGAGCGGTCGTTCAGCAGCTGTAGTTCCGGGAGCGGTCGGCATCGACGTTTGACAGTCCGACGAGGAAAAAGCCGTCGGTGACTTTGACAGCTAATCCGTCGTTCGTGAAGAACGTCCCTGAGCACCGTTTTACGCAAGGTGTGGTTGCGATAGGTGGCGACAGAGTATCCATAACAGGCCGCATAAAAGTTCGGTGAGCCAGCGGCGGAGCAGGCTGAAGTTGTAGCCGGCGGCGGCGAGCACGGCGTTGGTGCGGTCGCCGTCGCGACCCTTGAGATGGTTACGGCGCATTCGGTGGTCGTCCTTGAGATGGCCGATCACAGGCTCGACGGCGGCGCGACGCCGCATCTCGCGGCGGATGGCTTTGGTGACACGGCGAACCTGGCCGCTGATCCAGACCTTGAATCGGTCAGGATAGTTGTGGCCGCGGTAGCCCTTGTCGCCGTGGATGCGGCGCGCTGCAACACCAGTGAGCTTTTCGAGGTCGGCGATGACGGGACCGAGCGTGTGGCCGTCATAGGGATTGCCGTGCAGGGCCTTGGCATGCAGTACGAACTGCCCGCCTTTGGGCGCGGTGGCAGGCGTGGCAATCGAGACTTTGCAGCCAAATTCGTAAGGTGCCCGGGCCTTGCCTTTGCCGATGCACTCCACCTCGGGGGCGTGCAACGAGTAGACCTTGGGACCGCGCTGACGCTGCTCTTGATGGCGAACCCGGTGGGCGAGATCGAGCAGCGGACCAAAGCGATCCTCAAGCGCAGGGTCGCCCTCGATCTTGCGTCTGATGTCACGGATGATGCGGCCAAGCCGGGTGCGCAGGAATTTGAGCTCTCGCCGGGCACGCTTGAACTGGTGGGCATGCGTGTAGCGTCCCACCATGATGGCGGCGCGCCTGGCCACGCGCAGATAGCTTTGGCGCAGTTCGACGCTCTCGCGTTTGGCCAAACCGACCAGCTTCTCGATCGCCCGGTGCATGAGCCGCGCATCGCTCGGATGCGCGATCGACTTCTCCTGTACGGTGGTATCCACAACGAGCCGCTCGAGATCTTTGGTCTCGATTGCCCCAGTTCGATGCGCCACCGAGAGGCTTTCTTGCAACAGCGCGGCGATCTGCTCCTCACCCAGCCGCTGGCGCCAGCGGGTCAGCGACGAGCGATCGAATGGCAAGTCGTGCCGGAACACCACCTCGCCGCAGAAATACTGAAAATACGGGTTCTCGACCCCCGCACAGCGCCTCGTCAGAGAGATTGTGCATGTGCTTGAGGATGAATAGTCCGGCTACCAATCGTGTCGGCAACGGTGGCTGCCCCGGACCGAGGCGACAGACCGAACTGAAGCGTCCCGCCAGGAAGTCCCAATCGATCTCCGCCGCCAGACGCACCAACGGATGGCGAAGGTTGATGATCTTCTCCAGAGATGGACGAAACAGATCGTCCTGACGATCGTCGCGCGGATGGCTCATGGGTTCTCCCCAACAGCGAATCTCGCCGTCAAAGGAATCACGAAGCCGCCCAATCCGGAATCCAAAAACGCAAGAAAACCAGGACCTACCCACGGCTTTCTTGCAAAATCGAATACTTGCTCGCGTCAAATCACTGCGACAGATCAATCGCTTCCGAATTCTTCACGGGCGACTAATCCGGCCAGCGGGGTCGCAGTCAGCGTCTTTAAGAACCCAAGAAGCCATAGGAACGTTGACTTGTCGAATCCGAAAGGGCGGCCGAGATGTTGATAATCGCCAGCCACCTCCTGCGGATCGTGAGCAGCCGGCGAGGTCAGTCGGATTTCTAGTGATGCCCTCTCCCCGGCAATGCCTGAGAAGCCTACGCGCGGAATTGGCGTCAGAGCTAGTTTCGCTCAAATAGGCCAGAAAATGAAACATCTACCAAAAGGTTAACGCGCCCCGGCGCCGGCCCCCCGACTTGAGGCGGCCGCGAATCAGTCTTTGCGTTGCCGTGCCGCAGCTCCAATTGAACGTCTTGACAAAGCACGACTTTAGATTCCGTGACCGCCGAGTCGCGATATGATATGGTCTTCGTCATAGAGGCCAAGATGAACATTCAGGATGCTTGCGACTACATCATTGTGAGGCTTACGGAGGACGGCGGATTTCTGAACGTCCTGAAGTTGCACAAATTGCTTTACTACTGCCAGGCTTGGAGCCTGGCCTTTGGTCGTGGTCCGCTGTTTCCTCAAAACAGTTTTCAGGCCTGGGTTCATGGGCCCCTAAGCCGCGCCGTCTATGACCGGTTCGTTCAGACGAAGGCGATGTATTCGTCGGTCGGGCTTCCTGATGTCCGGCAAGGTTTTGATCCGATGGGCCTGACTGAGGCTGACCGCGCCTTTATCAACTCCGTGCTCGAGGTCTACGCCCCGCTTTCCGGCGACCAACTCGAGGAAATGACACACCGAGAAGAGCCGTGGATCGAGGCCCGTGCTGGAGTCTCGGCGTCATCAGCGACTTGGGTGAGCTCCTTGAAGCAACGATCGATAGCCTGACATAGAGTCGGAGTTACCCGGCCCGCAGGCCAGTGATCCGATACGTCCAGGAGCGCTTCGCCGCGGAGACAGGGGGGAGATTTTCAAAGCGTATCGCATACGAGCTGAAGGAACGTAACTGCTTGGGCGGGACTGAAACTGATGCCGAGGCGTCCTTCTGACCGACAACGCGACAAGTGGCTTCCCGACAGTCCGTGAGGATTACTTGGAAAAAGATGGTGGCCAAGGCGTCGTTGGTCGTTCGCTACAGTCCCGCTCAGGATAAGGTCTCCCATCCCGTAGCTGGCCGGCCCGAGCTTTACTTCGCTCAACGTGAGATCGGCCTCCTTGATCGCCGTAGCGGCAAAGTACTCTTGAGCTTGTGCGAGCGAGCTCGGCGCGGACCTCCTTGCCGGATTTCCAGCCTATGTTGTAACGCTTGGTCGTGGATCGAGCAGCTTCAAGAACAGCGATTGCGGCATCTGTGAAGCCGCCGCTGGTCCAGAGCTCGAAATGAACTTGAGACGAGTTGAGGCGCTCTTCTGCTTTTGTCGCCTTGTAGACCCTTCTGGACCAAGATCGGCGCGCGGCCTGGCAACAGGACGGCAAGGGCTTCAACATCCAGTTGAGCTGCCTGCCATTGAACGGCCGCCTCGTGGTTCGCGAACCCAAGGCCGACGCGGAGGCGGGGCAATGAGCCCAGCCGCCACGCGGGGCTACGACGTCGGCTTCAAAAGCTGGATGACATACGAAACCCTCGTGCTCGCCAGCAGCGAGCACGAGGCCATCGCCAAGGGCAAGGCCATTTACGGCCTCGCCGGCCTCGGCGATTTTTCGTTCAGCGATTGCGGCGAAGGACTGGCTCGCCTAGGTTCATGAGCCGGAGGCGCATTCATGAACGTCGTCCTCAAGCCGGGTACGCGTTGACGATAGATCTCCGACATATTCATCCGAAGTCGATGGCAGCAGCGCGACGCCTGCCGCATTCAGGCGGTTGCCTCAGCTTCCGGCAGCAGGAGCCAAGCTCAAGACGATTGCTCAGAAAACCGCCTCTGTGCAAGACCATGGGTCCCTGTACGCGCAATAAGAGGAAACCGCGCTGTGACACTCTCTCTTGACGGCGAAATTCGAGACGGACGGCATTACATGCAGGTCCGCGTCTATTTCGAAGATACCGATTCCGGCCAGATTGTTTATCACGCGAATTTTTTGCGTTTCATGGAACGTGGCAGAACGAATTACTTGCGCCTGCTCGGCACCAATCAGCAAGCGCTGCTCGAGGAAACGCGGAACGATGCGCCGGGCTTCGCCTTCGTTGTCCGTTCGATGACAATCGATTTTCTAAAACCGGCAGTCTTGGACGACCTGCTTGACATTGTCACGGTCCCGCAAGAGGTGAGAGGCGCGTCGATTGCCTTGCTGCAGGAGTGCAGGCGCGGGGGTGATCTCTTGGTCTCGGCGCGTGTACGGGTCGCGTTTATCTCAGGCGGAAAAGCGCAGCGCATCCCAAAGGCTCTGAGGCTTGCTATGGAAGAGCACAGATAAATCTGCCTTTCGTTCACGCTTTAACGCTCCAGCGACCCAATGAAATCAATGCGTTGGCCTTTTGTTGCGATATCGTCAAGTCAGAGTTTTCCGGGATCGTCTATCACGCCAATTATCTGCGCTACATGGAGCGCGGCCGGACCAATCATCTCAGGCTGATGGGCGCCGAGCAGCAGGCGCTGTTCGAGCAGGTGGAGACGGAAGGCGCCGGCTTTGCCTTCGTCGTGCGCTCGATGCATCTCGATTTCCTCAAGCCCGCGCGGATGGACGACGTGCTCGACGTCGTGACCTGGCCGATCGCGGTGAAGGGCGCCTCCATCATGCTGGCGCAGGAGGTCCGGCGCGGCGAGGACGTGCTGGTGAAGGCCGAGGTGCGCGTCGCCTTCATCAGCGACGGCCGCGCCCAGCCGATCCCGAAATCGATCCGCACCTTGATGAAGGCTGATTTGATTTCCTGATCGCCCGATAAGTGATCGGCCGATAGGTGATGGCCTCTCGACTCCGCGGCATGCCGGCGTAGATTGCCGCTCCCGCC
Source organism: Bradyrhizobium huanghuaihaiense (assembly GCF_007830635.1). Taxonomy (GTDB): domain Bacteria; phylum Pseudomonadota; class Alphaproteobacteria; order Rhizobiales; family Xanthobacteraceae; genus Bradyrhizobium; species Bradyrhizobium huanghuaihaiense. The sequence continues at coordinate 132,550 of NZ_VLLA01000004.1, forward strand.
AACCGATGAGGCCACCATGTCGCGCCCGCCGCTTCCGCCCTTTACCCGAGAGACCGCCGCGCAGAAGGCCCGCATGGCCGAGGACGCCTGGAATTCTCGCGATCCGGTGAAAGTCTCGCTCGCCTATACCGAGGACAGCCGCTGGCGTAACCGCTCCGAGGTGTTTCAGGGCCGCGAAGCCATCGTCGCCTTCCTCACCCGCAAATGGGAGAAGGAGCAGGACTACCGCCTGATCAAGGATCTCTGGGCCTTCGACGGCAATCGCATCGCCGTGCGCTTCCAGTACGAATGGCACGATGCAAACGGCCAGTGGTACCGCTCCTACGGCAACGAGCAGTGGGAGTTCGACGAGCACGGCTTGATGAAACGCCGCGAGGCGTCGATCAACGACATCATGATTGCGGAGAAGGATCGCCGCTTTCACTGGGCGGCGCCGGGGCCGCGGCCGGCGGATGTGCCGGGGCTGGGGACTGATCCGTTCTGATTATTTAACCGCCCTCACTGCTCTTGGCTGTCGCTTTTGAGAAGTCCTCCCAGAACCACATGCAGCCTAGCGCCGTCACGAAACCGGCGGCCATTACCATCCAGCCCTTCCACGCGAGCGCGAACAACAGAAGATATATTAGAGCCACCAGCCCTACGACGATCAAGGCAAGTGCAAACATCAGGCTTATCGTGCGACGAATTGGGCTCATTCCCCATCCAGCCTTAAGCGTCCAGAGGACAATTATGCCCCATCTATGGGGACACTCAAGGGGAGAGAGCTAAGAAGTGTGCAACTAAGGCGCCGCGCGCCTTGCCAAAAACCGCGTAATCGCCCCACCGAGCTTCGCGCTGTCCATCGGCTCCGCCAATGACGCCCGCGCCGTGGCCACGACATGCTCCGGCGCCTTGCCGTCGCGCAGGTCGCAGCACACTTCTGCGAACCCTACATCGAACTCCGGGTGCGGCTGCACCGTCAGCGTGGCGCCGTTGGCGTAGAGCAGGCCGGCATGCGGGGTGAACTCGGAGGAGAGGATCGTCAGCGCGTCGTTTGGCGGTTCGATCACCTGGTCCTGGTGCGAGGCGGCGATTGCGACCGCTTCGCCGTCGACGACGCCGTTCTCCGGCAGCACCTGATAGACGTGACGGCCGATGCCCCAGCCCTTCTCGGACTTGCGCACGGTGCCGCCGAGCGCCTGCGCGATCAGTTGATGGCCGAAGCAGACGCCGACCATCGGTGTCTTGTTGGTGTAGGCTTTGCGGACGAAGTCCTCGAGCGGCGCGATCCACTCGAGCCCGTCATAGACGCCGGCGGCAGCGCCCGTGATCAGCACGGCTTCGAGCTTGCCGGGATCGGGAAGCGCATCGCCGTTGGGAATGCTGACGACCTCGACGGTCGCCGTCGGATCCTCGGCGCGGACCATGCGCTCGAACATGTCCGGAAACGAGCCGTGCCGCTCGCGATATTTCGGCGGGACCTGTCCGGTCTCGATGATGGTGATGCGTGCCATGTGCCCCCCGGGTTGAAAGGTTGCGAAGCTCAGTCGCTTTCTGCCCCATGTTGCTGGTGTGGCGCTGTACGCTCCAGCAGCGCGCTTTCCTTGCGCACTTCGTTGAGGAAAGCCTTGGCGAGGCGCGACAGCGGCTCGGCCTCCGACCACAGCATATAGGCGACGGCGTGCGTTGTCGGCGCAAACGGCCGCACGACGAGGCCGCTCCCACCGTTCTGGCGCGGCGAGAACGGGTCGACCACCGCGGCACCGACGCCGGCGGCGGCGAGCACGCAGGCCGTGTTGCAGTAGCGCACCTCGACGGTCGGCTGGAAGGGTGCGCCGGCACGGGCAAAACTGTCGCGCACGGCTTCGCCAAGCCGCGTGCCGCGCTCGAGCCCGATGAAGGGCAGGCCGGACAGGTCCGCCGCGGAGATCACTGGCCTGTCGGCGAGCGGGTGCTGCGGCGGCAGCACGCAGACCATCTCGCCGGTGTGCACGACCTCATGCGCGATGCCGGGATGATGCGTCAGCCCGAGCGCGAAGCCGAGCTCGGCGACACGGCTGAGCACGCCCTCGATGATGCCCTCATAGCGCCGCACGTCGAAGAACACGCGCGTCTCCGGGCGCCTGCGCAGGAAACCTGACAGCGCGGACGGGATGATGCTGTAGGCGAGCGGCGGTGTCGCGACGATCGCGAGATGCCCGGATCGGTTCTCGCGCAGATCGCGCACGCGGTTCTCGAGTTTTGCGTGCAGCGCGAAGATCGCTTCGCTCTCCTTGTAGAGCGCCATCGCTTCGGCGGTCGGAAACAGCCGGTTGTTGACGCGCTCGAACAGCGCAAAGCCCGCCTGCGCTTCCATGATCTTCAGCGCGTTGCTGACCGCGGGCTGCGACAGCGCCAGTTCGTCCGCCGCCGCTACCGTGGTGCGGTGGCGGATGACGGCACGCAGGATCTCGAGCTGGCGCAGGTTCATATCACTGCCGGTTATACTCAGGGCCAAAACATCATAGCAGAATGAATTGATTTTGCAGCCCCGCTTCTCCGTAATGGCAGCGGATTTGCGCGTTGCATCAATGGGTTGATTCGCCCATTGAGGCAGCACTGCGCACAGATTGGAGGCAATCTTGGTTCGTGTCCTTCGCGCCGCCGCCGCCCAGATGGGGCCGACGCAAAAAGCCGATACGCGCGAGCATACGCTGGCGCGGATGCTCGCGCTGCTGGAGGAGGCCGCCGGCCGCGGCGCCAGCCTCGTGGTGTTTCCAGAGCTTGCCTTCACCACCTTCTTTCCGCGCTGGCTGCTCGAGGGCGAGGCGCTCGACCATTATTTCGAGCGCGGCATGCCGAACCCGGCGGTGGCAAAGCTGTTCGACCGCGCGCGTGCGCTGCGCGTCGGCTTCTATGTCGGCTATGCCGAGCTGACGCCGGACGGCCGCCGCTACAATTGCGCCGTCCTGGTCGATCGCGACGGCGAGATTCTCGGCCGCTATCGCAAGGTGCACCTGCCGGGTTCGGTCGAGCCGCGCGAGGGCGCCCGCTACCAGCAGCTCGAGAAGCGCTATTTCGAATATGGCGACCTCGGCTTTCCCGCCTTCCGCGCCGGCTCGGCCTGGGCCCACGCCATCATGGGCATGATGATCTGCAACGATCGCCGCTGGCCGGAGTCCTGGCGCGTGCTCGGCCTGCAGGGCGTCGAGCTCGTCTGCATCGGCTACAATTCGGCGGCCTATGATCCGAACGGCGGCACCACTGAAGACGGCGCGCTCCGCACCTTCCACTCGACGCTGGTGACGCAGGCCAACGCCTACATGAACGCGACCTGGGCGATCTCGGTGGCGAAGGCGGGCGAGGAGGACGGCTCCGGGCTGATCGGCGGCTCCTGCATCGTCGATCCCAACGGGCGCATCGTCGCACAGGCGCAGACGCTCGCGGACGAGGTGATCGTCGCAGACATCGATCTCGATCTCTGCCGCCAGGGCAAGGACAAGATGTTCAACTTCGCCGCCCACCGGCGGCCCGAGCAATACCGGGTGATCACCGAACGCGCCGGCGTCATCGAGCCGGCCGTTCTCGACGCCGACTGAGCAAGTGGCACGGCGCTGGCAAAGGAGCTGACATGGGCAAAGGAGCTGACATGACACGCCTCTCGTTTTCTCTCGCTGTTGCTGCGCTGGCCGCGGTGACCTCCGCGCGGGCCGCAGAGTTGCCGGCGGAGATCAAGCAGGCCGGCTCGCTGAAGCTCACGGTCAACTCCACCTACGCGCCGATGGAATATCGCGATCCCGCGACCAACGAGCTGGTCGGGCTCGACATCGATCTGGCCAATGAGCTCGCCAAGCGGCTCGGCAGTCTCAAGATCGTCTGGAGCGAGACGCCGTTCGCCGAGCTGATCCCCTCGCTCCAGACCAGGCGCGCCGATTTCATCATCTCCGGCATCTCGGACCGCGCTTCGCGGCGCGAGACCGCCGATTTCGTCGACTACCTAGCGACCGGCCCGCAGTTCTTCGTGATGGCGGACAGCGCCGCCAAGGACGCGACCGATCTCTGCGGCAAGAAGGTCGGCACCACCCGCAGCACCAGCTTCCCGGTCGAGATCGAGAAGTGGAGCAAGCAGAATTGCGAGCCGGCCGGCAAGCCGGCGATCCAGTATGTTCCGGGCGAGAACTCGATCGACGTCCGCAACCAGCTCAAGCAGGGCCGCATCGATGCCGCGGTGCAGGGCAGCGAGACGCTGCCCTATGCGCAATCCCAGGAGCCCGGAAAATACCGCATCGTCGGTGAGGCCTTCGCGAGGGGATATCAGGGCATCATGTTCCGCAAGGACGATGCCGCCTTGCGCGAGGTGGTGACCGAGAAGCTCGCCGCCATGATCGCCGACGGCTCCTACAAGGCCATTCTCGACAAATGGGGCTTGGGGGCCAATGCGGTGGCCCAGCCCATGCTGAACGCGGCGCCGCAATGAAACCGGCGCCGGCACTCGCGGAGGGATTTCCCGATCTGTCGGGCATGCGGATCGCGCGCGAGCCGCACTGGTTTCGCTGGATCAGCGCGGCCCTGATTATCCTTGTGCTGGCGGCGATCGCGCGCGCGTTTGCGAACGGCCAGATCGAGTGGTCCTATGTCAGCCGCTTCCTGACCGTGAAGGTCATCCTCGAAGGCATCGTCAACACCATGGTGATGGCGGTGCTGGCGATGATGCTCGGCGTTGTCCTCGGCATCGTCGTCGCGATCATGCGGCTGTCGCCCAATCCGGTGCTGAAGACTGTGGCCGCCGGCTACACCTGGCTGTTTCGCGGCACCCCGCTGATCCTGCAACTGCTGCTGTGGTTCAACCTCGCGCTGGTGTTTCCGACCATCGGCATTCCCGGCCTGTGGAGCGCGCGGGCCGTCGACGTCATGACGCCGTTCCTCGCCGCGCTGCTCGGGCTCGGCATCAACCAGGGCGCCTACACCTCCGAAGTGATGCGTGCCGGCATGCTGTCGGTCGATGTCGGGCAATATGAGGCGGCGCAGGCGATCGGCATGGGACGGCTGCGCGCGCTGCGCCGGATCGTGTTGCCGCAGGCGATGCGGGTGGTGATCCCGCCGCTCGGCAACGAGTTCATCGGCATGGTGAAGGCGACCTCGCTCGCCAGCGTCATCCAGTATCCGGAACTGCTGCACAACGCCGAGAACATCTATTACGCCAACTCCCGCGTCATCGAGCTCCTGATCGTCGCCGGGCTCTGGTACCTGCTCGTGGTCTCGATCCTGACCCCGCTGCAGATGCTGCTCGAACGCCGCTTTGCCCGCGGCACATTGCGGCTGGCGCGATGACAAAACCCCTCGTCGCGATCCGCACCGTCAGCAAGAACTTTGGAGAGTTCCAGGCTCTCAAGAACGTTTCGCTCGATGTCTGGCCCGGCGAGGTGATGTGCCTGATCGGCGCCTCCGGCTCGGGCAAGACCACATTGCTCCGCTGCATCAACCAGCTCGCGACGATCGACAGTGGCGGCATCTGGCTCGACGGCGAGCTGCTGGGCGTGCGCGAGCATGGTGGGAAACTTCATCGCCTCAGCGAGCGGGAGATCGGGCGGCAGCGGCTCAAGACCGGCATGGTGTTCCAGCGCTTCAACCTGTTTCCGCATAAGACCGCGCTGGAGAACATCACCGAAGGCCCGACCCAGGTTCAGGGGCGTAAGCCAGATGAGGTGCGCGCGGAAGCGATCGAACTGCTCCGTCGCGTCGGGCTCGCCGCCAAGGCCGATTCGTATCCCGCGCAGCTCTCCGGCGGCCAGCAGCAGCGCGTCGCGATTGCGCGCGCGCTCGCGATGAAGCCGATGCTGATGCTGTTCGACGAGCCGACCAGCGCGCTCGATCCCGAGCTCGTCGGCGAGGTGCTTGCGGTGATGAAGGAGCTGGCGCGAAGCGGCATGACCATGATGGTGGTGACGCACGAGCTCGGCTTCGCGCGCGAGGTCGCCGACCGCGTCGTCTACATGGACCAGGGCGCGATCGTCGAGCAGGGCCGCGCCTCCGACGTTCTGGGCGCGCCGCGCGAGGAGCGCACCAAGGCATTTCTTTCGGCAGTGATCTGACATTGGGGGTGTGGTGATGAAGAGGCTTTTGGTTGCGGTGGCGCTGGTTGGTGCCATGACCGTTTCGGCATTGGCGATCGAGCTGCCGCCTGATATCGCCAAGCGCGGCAGCCTCAAGGTGGCGCTGGTGCCGAACTATCCGCCGATGGAATTCCGCGATCCCGCCACCAACGCGCTGTCCGGCTTCGACATCGATCTCGGCGAGGCGATCGGCCGCAAGCTCGGCGTCAAGATCGAATGGACCGAGACCAGCTTTGCCGAATTCATGCCGTCGATTTCGACCGGGCGGGTGGATGCCATCCTGTCCGGCTTCACAGACTATGCGAGCCGGCACGAGATCGCCTCCTTCGTCGATTATCTGCGCAGCGGTCCGAAATTCTTCGTGCAGCAGTCCCGTGCGTCCGAGTTCAAGGACATGGCTGCGTTCTGCGGCAAGAAGGTCGGCGCCAGCCGCCGGACCATGTTTCCGGCAGAGATCGAAAAGTGGAGCCAGAAGAACTGCGGCAGCAATCCGATCCAGTTCGTCGGCACCGACGGCTCGGCCGATGCGCGTAACCAGCTCAGGCAGGGCCGTATCGACGCCGCCGTGCAGGGCAACGAGACGCTGCCCTATCTGATGGACCTCGAGCCGGGCACCTATGCGCCGGTCGGTGATCCCTTCGCGACGCAGTTCACGGGCATCGCGCTGCCGGTCAAGGAAAAGGCACTTCAGCAGGCCATTCTCGAGGCCGTCGATGCGCTGATCGCCGATGGCACCTATCGCACCCTGCTTGCCAAGTGGAAACTCAACGATAACGGACTAGAGAAGGCGACCATCAATGCTGGACAGTAAGGCACTCAAGAGCATCCCGCTCGTCCCGGCCAACACTGCGGATCCTGCGCCCGAATATCCCTGGCCGAAGCCGTACAAGTCGGCGATGTTCCTGTCGTTCGACGTGGATGCGGAGAGTGCGTGGACCAGCAAGGACGCGGTGCATGCGCAGCGGCTCATCACCATGAGCTATGGCGGCTACGAGGCGCGCGTCGGCACGCCGAAGCTTTTGGAGCTGCTCGACCAGCTCGATCTGAAGGCGACGTTCTTCGTCACGGGCTGGTCGGTCGATGCGCATCCGGCGATGGCCGAATCTATCCTGAAGGCCGGCCACGAGATCGGCCATCACGGCTATCACCATCTCTTGCCCGATCCCGGCGATCCCTGGATCGAGGAGGAGCTGGAGCGCGGTTTTGAGGCGCTGAAGCGCCGGCTCGGCGTCAAGCCGACCGGCTATCGCGCGCCCTATGGCGAGTTCACCGAGGAGCTGCGCGTCGCGCTGGTGCGGCACGGCATCGTCTACACCTCCTCGTTCCGCGACGACGTCAGGCCCTATCGCCATCGTCTTGCCGACGGCAAGCCCGGCACGATCGAGCTGCCGGTCACCGCGAGCTATGACGACTGGATGCACGGCCTCTCCGCCCGCTTCAGCCCGCGCTCGATCTTCCCCAAGGAGCATGTGCTCTCGATATGGAAGGACGAGCTGGATGAAGTCCGCGACTGGGGCGCGATGGTGACGACGGTGCTGCATCCGCAGTGCAGCGGCCGTCCGATGCGGCTGCGCCTGCTGCGTGAGTTCCTCACTTACGCCAAGTCGTGCCCGGATGTCTGGATCACCACCGGCGAGAAGATCGCGGAAAACTTCCTGCGCCACGAAGCGGCCAACCGCTGAGCCAAGTCATGACCCGTCGCCGCATCCTCGTCATCAACCCCAACTCCTCGGCGTCGGTGACGGCGGCGATCGACGACGCGGTGGCGCCGCTGCGCATCGCCGGCGGGCCTGAAATCGAGGTGGTCGGCCTTGCCGAGGGCCCGCCGGGCATCAGCTCGCAACGCGATGCCGACAGCGTCGTCATGCCGCTGGTCAACCGTGTGTCGCGCGACAATGCGGACGCCTTTGTGCTGGCCTGCTTCAGCGATCCCGGCCTGCATGCGGTGCGCGAGGCCGCCGGAGGCCGCCCCGTGCTGGGCATCGCCGAATGCGGCATCTTCCGCGCGCTGATGCTGGGCGAACGCTTTGGCGTCATCGCACTGTCGCCGTCGAGCATCCGCCGCCAGCAGCGCATGGCGCGGGTGATGGGCGTCGACAGCCGCTATGCCGGAAGCTGGTCAGTCGGCGCGAGTGCGGCGGAGACGGCAGGCGCCGATATCCGCGGGCGGCTGATCGACGCCGGGCGTGCGCTGGTCACGCAATGCCGCGCCGACGTGGTGGTGATGGGCTGCGCCGGCATGGCCTCGCATCGCGCGGCGATTGCGGAGGCGATCGGCGTGCCCGTGATCGAGCCGGCGCAGCAGGCGGTCGCTGCCGCGATCGGCGCGGTCTTGTTGAACACGTAGGCGGCAAGTGATGAACCTCCGTTTTTCTGGCACCTCTCAGGCCGCGCACTCGCTGCAACCTCTCCCGCTTGCGGGAGAGGTCGCGCCGAAGGCGCGGGTGAAGGTTGTTTCCTCTTGGGGGTCCTCGCCTGCGGAAGCACCCTCTCCCCAACCCTCCCCCGCGAGCGGGGGAGGGAGCACACCGCCAATGCCGCGCACTTAGGAGCCTCTCGTAATGCCCATCTCCCGCCGCTCGCTCCTCAAGGCCGCCGCAGCCATGCCGGCGCTGTCGCTGCCGGGCATCGTCCGCGCTGAATCCCAGTCCACGCTGCGCTTCATCCCCGTCATCGATCTCGCCTTCGTCGATCCCATCTATTCGACCGCGCAGGTGTCGCGAAACCACGGCTTCATGGTCTACGACACGCTCTATGGCATGAGCTCGTCGCTGCAGGTCTCTCCGCAAATGCTGTCGGGGCACGCTATCTCCGGCGACCAGCTCCAGTGGGATCTCAGCTTGCGCGATGGCCTGTTCTGGCACGACGGCGAGCGCGTGCTGGCGCGCGATTGCGTTGCCAGCATCCGCCGCTGGGCGGCGCGCGACGGCTTTGGCGGCGAGCTGCTGGAGGCGACCGCCGAACTGTCGGCCGCCGATGACCGCACCATCCGCTTCCGTCTCAAGCGTCCGTTCCCGCTGCTGCCGCAAGCGCTTGGCAAGGCCGCGATCAATGCCTGCTTCATGATGCCGGAGCGGCTGGCGAGCCAGGACCCGTTCAAGCCGCTCACCGAGGTGATCGGCAGCGGCCCGTTCCGCTATCTCGCCGACGAGCGCGTGCAGGGCGCGCGCAACGCCTATGCCAAATTCGAGCGCTACCAGCCGCGCACCGACGGCAAGCCGGATTGGACCGCCGGTCCGAAGATCGTCCACTACGACCGCGTGGTCTGGACTACCACGCCCGATGCCGGCACCGGCGTTGCCGCGCTCCAGACTGGCGAGCAGGACTGGCAGGAGACCACGCCCCATGATCTGTTGCCGGTGATCAAGGCTGCCGGCGATATCGAGACGCGCGTCCTCGATCCCAGAGGCTACGCCTGCATGCTGCGCCTCAATCACCTTCAGCCGCCGTTCGACAATCCGGCCGTCCGCCGCGCGCTTTTGGGCGCGATCGATCAGTCCGCGTTCATGACGGCGGTCGCCGGCGTCGATCCAGCCTTTCAGGTTTCGCCGATCGGTTATTTCGCCCCGGGTACGCCGATGGCGAGCGACGTCGGTCTCGATGTGTTCCGTGGTCCGCGCGACTACGCCAAGGTCAAGGCTGACCTCAAGGCCGCCGGCTACAATGGCGAGAAGATCGTGGTGCTCGTCCCCACCAACTCGCTGGCGCAGAAGCCGCTCGGCGAGATCGCGGTGGATAGCTTGCGCAAGGCCGGCATGAACGTCGAATATGCCGGGCTCGATTTCGCCGTGGTGTTGCAGCGCCAGCTCAAGAAGGATCCGCTTCCGCAGGGCGGCTGGAGCGCGGCGGTCGGCAACTGGCAGGGCATCGACTGGCTCAATCCGGCCGGCAACACCAACATCCGCGGCGAAGGCAAGGTCGCCGGCTGGTATGCGAGCACGAAGATGGGCGAATTGCGCAGCCAGTGGCTGGCGGCTTCCCAGCTCGCCGAGCAGCAGCGCATCTGCCGCGAGATCCAGGCGGTCGCGTTCGAGGAAATCCCCTATATTCCGATCGGTCTGTACAAGCAGCCGACCGCCTATCGCAAGGCCATCACCGGCATTCTCGACGGCACCGCCGTGTTCTGGAACGTACGCCCCGCATGAGCACCACAGCAATTTTTGGCAGCTATGTGCTGTCACGGAAAGACGGCGCGCAGGATGTGCTGCGCGACCATTGGGTCCTGGTCGAGGGCAAGAGGATCGCCGCAATCACGCGCGACAAGCCGCGTGCGGATCAGGTCTATGACCGCCCCGGCCGCTTCGTGCTGCCGGGTCTGCTCAACCTGCACAATCACTGCTTCTCCGAGGCGGTGGCGCGCAGCCATACCGAGGACGGCAACGGCCGCAAGAACAACCAGAGCATCGTCTACACGGTGCTGCTGCCGCTCACCAAGCGCGGCGCCGATATCCTGTCGGCGGAGGAGCGTCTCGCGGTGGCGCGGCTCGGCATCCTCCAGCTTCTCAAGGGCGGCGCCACCACGGTGATGGAGCCGTTCCGCAATTCGATCCCCGAGATGTTCGACGCCGCGGAAGAGATGGGCATCCGCTTCTACGGCGCGCCCTATCTGTTTTCGACGTCCGACGCCAAAGCAGGGCCGGATGGCGTGGTCCGTTATTCCGGCGACGACGGCGCCGCCGACATGGCGACGTGGGATGCGCTCTATCAACGCTGGAACAATCGCGGCGACGGTCGCATCAGCCTCGCCATGAGCCCGCATGCCACCGACACCTGCGGCCCCGATCTCCTGAAAGCCTGCGCCACCCGGGCGCGCGAGCTCGGAGTGCCCATCACGACGCATATGGCGCAGAGTCGCGCCGAGGTGGAGACCATCGGCAAGCGCTATGGCGGCCGCACCCCGGCAGAATATCTGGACTGGCTCGGCCTGCTCGCGCCCGATCTGATGGCGGCGCATTGCATGTTCAGCAGCGACGACGACCTCAAGCTCATGGCCGCGCGCGGCATGACCGTGCTGAACTGCCCGCGCGTGTTCGCGCGCGCCGGCGTTACCGCCGCCTTCAGCCGGTTCGCCGAGCACGGCGTCCGCACCGTGGTCGGCACCGACGGCTACAACATGGATTTGCTCGGCGAGCTCAATGCGGCCTCGCTGATCTCCAAGATCACCTCGGCGCGCCCTGATGTCGCGAACTCGCCTCAGCTGATCGAGGCGAACACGGCTGTCGCCGCCGATGTCATCAAGCGGCCGGATCTCGGCCGCATCGAACCGGGCGCGACCGCCGATCTCACCGTCGTCGATCTCACCCATCCGCATCTTCAGCCGCTGTTCGATCCGCGCCGCGCGCTGATCGCGCTCGCCAACCGCGCCAATATCGACCAGGTCATGGTCGACGGCCGCGTATTGGTCGACGAGGGACGCTATCTCGGCGCGGACGAAGCGGCGATCACGGCAGCGGGCAGCGCTGCCATCGGCAAGATCTGGGATTTGCCGGAGGCGCAGGCGGCGTTCAACGGGTGACGGGCGTCTCGGGAGCGACGAAGAAGGTGCACTCCCTCTCCCGCTTGCGGGAGAGGGCAGGGGAGAGGGTTCTCTCCAACCGGGGACACTCCCTATGCGGAGAGAGCCCCCACCCGGCGCTTCGCGCCGACCTCCCCCGCAAGCGGGAGAGGTTGCAGCGAGTGCGTGGCTAGGTGGTCTGGACCCAAAGGCATTCGGCTTAGTCGTCAAACTCCACCAGCGCCTTACGCATGGTCTCGACCAGATCCAGCGCCACCGGCGAGGGGCTGCGCTGCGCCGGAAACACCGCGGAGAATTCGAAGTCGATGCGCGGCAGGAAGCGGCGCACGACGACGCCGCGCGTTGCAAATTCCTGCGCGGTGAAGGGATCGCAGATCGAGACGCCGAGCCCCGACGACACCATGCCGCACATGATCTCCGACAGCGTGGTCTCGACGCGGAGCACGCGGCGGACATCGTGGCGGTGGAAGACCTGGTCGACAAGATGCCGGCTCGACGATCCCGCCGACAGCGAGATGAAGGTCTCGCCCTCGAAATCGCGCGGCTCCAGGACTTCCTTCTGGGCGAGACGATGACCGGTCGGCAGCACCGCGACGCGCGCCAACGCCGGCAGCCGCTGGCTCGGCAGGCCGGAATGCGCGATCGGCACCTCGGCAAAGCCGATGTCGCACTGATTGTTCAAGACCCAGTCGACCACGATCGGCGAGATCACGCCGAAGAAGGCAAGGTTGAGGTTGGGGCGCTCCATCAGGAAATGTCCGGCAAGGCGTGGCAGATATCCGTTCGCCAGTGCCGGCAGCGCAGCGATGCGCAACGAGCCGGTGCGGCGTCCCCGGATTTCCTCGGCCGCCGCCGTGATGCGTTCGAGACCGACAAAGGAGCGCTCCACTTCGGTGTAGAGCGCCATCGCCGCCGCGGTCGGCACGAGGCCGGTGCCGCGCCGCTCGAACAGCTCCATCTTCAGCAGCGCCTGGAGGTCGCGCAGCAGCCGGCTGACCGCCGGCTGGGTCACCGCCATCAGTTTCGCCGCCTCGGTGACGCTGCCGGTCAGCATCGTCGCCCGGAAGGCCTCCACCTGCCGCGAATTGATCCGCGCCATCCCCAATTCCATTCATAATATTTCGGTATGCAAAGGGTGCCATTATTCATTGGACGATGGAAGTATAGGTTGCGATCTTTTTCATCAGGACTGGAGACAGCCCGCTTTTTCGGCAGATTGGAGGGGTTCAAACCTCCAAATCGCGCCAAAACCCGCCGAATGGGGGCCGGAGCCCTGATCGGAGAGGGATTCGCGCGGAAGGAGATGCGGAAGGCGCTTCAGCCAGCGAGACTCGTCGGCACGTCACCTCATTCCGGTATTGGAGATCGGTCCATATGAAGACTCTTCGCCTTCTGACAGCGGTCAGCATCGCGGCGCTCATTGCCGCCCCCTCGGTCGCCTCGGCCCAGCAGAAAACGCTCTATGTCGCCGGCTACGGCGGCTCGTTCGAGAAGACCATCCGCGACGAGGTGATCCCGGCCTTCGAGAAGGAGAATGGCGTCAAGGTCGAATACGTCGCCGGCAACTCCACCGATACGTTGGCCAAGCTTCAGGCGCAGAAGGGCAATCAGCAGATCGACGTCGCCATCGTCGACGACGGCCCGATGTACCAGGCGATCCAGCTCGGCTTCTGCGGCAAGCTCGACGGCCTGCCGGCCGATCTCTACGACACCGCGCGCTTCAAGGACGACCGCGCGGTCGCGATCGGCATCGTCGCAACCGGCCTGATGTACAACACCAAGGTGTTTGCCGAGAAAGGCTGGGCGCCGCCGACCTCGTGGAACGATTTGAAGGACACGAAATACGCAAAACAGCTCGTGATCCCGCCGATCAACAACACCTACGGTCTCGAAGCGCTGGTGATGCTGTCGAAGATGAATGGCGGCGGCGAGACCAACGTCGATTCCGGCTTCAAGATCTTCAAGGAGCAGATCAATCCGAACGTGCTCGCCTATGAGCCGTCGCCGGGCAAGATGACCGAGCTGTTCCAGTCCGGTCAGGCCGTGATCGCGGTGTGGGGCACCGGCCGCGTGCAGAGCTTTGCCAATACCGGCTTCCCCGTCGACTTCGTCTATCCGAAGGAAGGCGCCGCGACGCTGCTGACGACGGCGTGCCCGATCACCAAGCCGAATGCTTCACCGCTGGCGTCCAGCTTCGTCAAGATGCTGCTCGATCCCAAGATCCAGCTCGTGATGCTCAAGGATTACGGCTACGGCCCGGTGCTGAAATCGCTGGTGATCCCGCCGGAGCTCGGCAAGATGGCGCCGATCGGTGAGCGCGCGGCGAAGCTCTACAACCCGGACTGGACCGTCATCAACGAGAAGCGCGAGGAGTGGACCAAGCGCTGGAATCGTGAGGTCGAACGCTGATCGTTCGCAGCGGAGACAGCGTCATGGCCTATCTCGAGCTCGATCGGGTCGCAAAGCAGTTCGGCGCGCAGACTGTGGTCGACGACTTCAGCCTGTCGGTGGGGAAGGGGGAGTTCATCTCCTTCCTCGGCCCGTCCGGCTGCGGCAAGACCACGACGCTGCAGATGATCGCGGGCTTTCTCGATCCCACGCGCGGCGCGATCCGCCTCGAGGGCAAGGACCTGACCGCGATCCATCCGGCCAAGCGCGGCCTCGGCATCGTGTTCCAGAGTTACGCGCTGTTTCCGCACATGACCGCGGCGGAGAACGTCGCCTTCGGTCTGGAGATGCGCAATGTGCCGCGCAATGAGCGGGCCGAGCGCGTCCGCGCCGCGCTCGCGATGGTGGGCCTCGCCGGTTACGAGGATCGCCATCCGCGCCGCATGTCCGGCGGCCAGCAGCAGCGCGTTGCGCTGGCGCGGGCGCTGGTGATCAAGCCGAGCGTGCTGCTGCTCGACGAGCCGCTGTCGAATCTCGACGCCAAGCTGCGCGAGGAGATGCAGATCGAGTTGCGCCAGATCCAGCGCACCATCGGCACCACCACCATTCTCGTCACCCACGACCAGAACGAGGCGATGTCGCTGTCCGACCGCATCGTGGTGATGAGCCAGGGCAAGATCGAGCAGATCGGCACGCCGCAGGAAACCTATGAGAAGCCGGCCTCGGCCTTCGTCTCGCAGTTTTTGGGCAAGACCAACGACTTTGCCGGAACGATCGACCGGACCGTCGCGCCGACGCAGTTGGTGGCGGGCTCCTGGCGCGCGCCGGCGCCGGCCGGGCTCGGCGGCCCTGTCACCGTCAGCGTTCGTCCCGAAAGAATCGGCTTTGGCGATACCGGGCTCAGCGCAAAAATCATCGCGCGCATCTTCCAGGGCAATCACTGGCTGTTCCAGTGTGACAGCGAATGCGGCCCGGCGATCGTGATCCGCCAGAATGACGGCCAGGCGCAGCCGGCCGAAGGCGACGCGGTTCGCCTCACCTGGCGGCCCGAGGACATGAGCGTCCGCGCGAGGGCTGACGCATGAGCGCGGCGGCCGAGGAGCGCAGCGCACGTGCACCATGGGCGCTGACGGCGCCCGCTTTGATGCTGTTCGTCGGCGTGCTGCTGATTCCGTTGGCGATGACGGTGATGCTGTCGTTCCACGATTGGGGCCAGTACAAGGGCATCGAGCCGGTCTTCATCCTCAAGAACTGGCATGAGATCGCGACCGATCCCTATTACGCCGAGATGTTCTGGCGGACGTTTCGGATCGCGATCCTGACGACATTCCTCACCGCGGTTCTCGGCGCGCCCGAAGCCTACATCCTCAACCGCATGAGCGGCCGCTGGAAGAGCTTCTTCCTGCTGATCATCCTCGGGCCGCTGCTGATCTCCGTCGTCGCGCGCACGCTCGGCTGGGCGCTGCTGTTCGGCGGCAACAACGGTCTCGTCAACAAGCTGCTGATGTCGCTTGGCGCGATCCGCTCGCCCATTCCGTTCATGTTCACCGAAACCGGCATGGTAATCGCGCTCGCGCATGTGATGATGCCGTTCATGGTGCTGTCGGTGTGGGCAGCCCTCCAGCGCCTCGATCCGCAGATCGAGAATGCCGCGATGTCGCTCGGTGCGAGCCCCGCTACCATCATCCGCCGCATCATCATGCCGCAGATCATGCCGGGCGTGCTGTCGGGCGCGATCATCGTGTTCTCGCTCTCCGCCAGCGCCTTTGCGACGCCCGCGATCATCGGCGGCCGCCGGCTCAAAGTCGCGGCGACACTGGCCTATGACGAGTTCCTCAATACGCTGAACTGGCCGCTGGGGGCTGCGGTCGCGACGCTCCTGCTGGTCGCACTGGTGCTGATCGTCGTCGGCAGCAATTCGCTGATCGAGCGCCGCTATGCCGAGGTGTTTCGATGAGACAAAACGGCCCGCTGGCGCTGATCTTCCACACCATCTTCGTCATCGTCATGGCGGCGCCGATCCTGGTGGTCTGCCTCGTCGCCTTCACGCCCGAAGGCTTTCTGTCGCTGCCGACCAACGGCTTCTCGCTGCGCTGGTTCAGGACCATCCTGAACTACCCCGAATTCATCCACGCCTTCTGGGTCAGCCTCGGCCTCGGTGCGCTCTCGTCCTTCGTGTCGCTCTTGTTCGCGGTGCCCGCGGCGCTGGCGATCGCGCGCTATCGCTTCCGCGGCCGCGATGCGCTCGCGGCGCTGTTCCTGTCGCCGCTGATGATCCCGCATGTCGTGCTCGGCATCGCCTTCCTGCGCTTCTTCACCTCGGCCGGGCTTGGCGGCAGCTTTGCGGCGCTGATCATCGCGCACGTCATCATCGTGTTTCCGTTCGCACTGCGGCTGACGCTGGCGGCTGCGACCGGCATGGATCGCACCGTCGAGATGGCCGCGGTCTCGCTCGGCGCCGGCGGCTGGACGCTGTTCCGCCGCGTGACGCTGCCGCTTATCCTGCCCGGCGTCATCAGCGGCTGGGCGCTCGCCTTCATCCAGTCCTTCGACGATCTCACCATGACCGTCTTCCTCGCGGCGCCCGGCACCGAGACGTTACCGGTGCGCATGTTCCTTTACATCCAGGACAACATCGATCCGCTGGTGACGTCGGTCTCGGCCTGCGTGATCGCGATCACCATGACCGCCCTCATTCTGCTCGACCGCTTCTACGGGCTCGACCGCGTGCTCGCCGGCAAGGGCGACACGGGACGATAGGAGAAATTATGTCAGGAGACTACGACGTCGCCGTCGTCGGCGGCGGACTGCTCGGCTCCGCCATCGCCTGGGGCCTCGGCCGCCTCGGCAAGAAGGTCGCCGTGCTCGACGAAGGCGATATCACCAAGCGCGCCTCGCGCGCGAACTTTGCGCTGGTATGGGTTCAGAGCAAGGGTTTGGGTATGCCGGCCTATACGGTGTGGACCGTGCAGGCGTCGCAAGCGTGGGGCCGGCTAGCGTCCGAGCTGAAGCAGCAGACCGGGCTCGACGTTGCCCTTCAGCAGAATGGCGGCTTCCATCTCACGCTCGGCGAGGACGAATTCGGCCAGCGTGCCGAGCTCGTCAAGCGCATGCACAATCAGGCCGGCGCGGCCGACTACAAGATGGAGATGCTGCGCCCCTCCGAGATCAAGAAGGCGCTGCCGCTGATCGGACCGGAGGTCTCCGGCGGCAGCTATTGCCCGCTCGACGGCCACGTCAATTCGCTGCGCACGTTCCGCGCGTTCCACACCGGCTTCAAGGCGTTCGGCATCGACTATTTTCCGGAGCGTCCGGTCTCGGCGATCAGCAAGAGCGGCGGCGAATTCCGCCTGACCACGCCCGAGGGCGAGCTGCGTGCCGCCAAGATCGTGCTCGCCGCCGGCAATGCCAACCAGACGCTGGCGCCGATGGTCGGTCTCTATGCGCCGATGGGGCCGACCCGCGGCCAGGTCGTCGTGACCGAGCGCACCATGCCGTTCCTGCCGCATCCCCTGACCACGATCCGCCAGACCGACGAGGGCACGGTGATGATCGGCGACAGCAAGGAGGATGAGCTGGATGATCGCACGCTGAAGCCTTCGATCAGCGGCGTGATGGCTGATCGCGCGCAGCGGATGTTCCCGCATCTGTCGCGACTCAACGTGGTCAGGAGCTGGTCCGGCATCCGCGTCATGCCGCAGGACGGCTTTCCGATCTACGACCAGTCGGAGACGCATCCCGGCGCCTTCGTCGCCTGCTGCCATTCCGGCGTGACGCTCGCCTCCAACCACGCTTTCGAGATCGCGCGCATGGTGGCGCAGGGCGCGCTCGAGCCCGAGCTGGTCGGTGCGTTCTCGGCCAGCCGCTTTGGCGGCGCGGGCGCTGCCAACAGCAGCGGGTATTAGAGATATCAAGGAGCCAAGAGGCATCCCATGTTTAGACGATCCGAACAGGACAAGCGGCCACAGGTGCAGATCTTCGTCGACGGCGTTGCCGTCGCGGCGCGCCAGGGCGACACCGTCTCCGCCGCGCTTTTGGCATCCGGTCAGGACGCTCGTCGTTCCACCGCGGTGAGCGGCGCGCCGCGTCTGCCTTATTGCATGATGGGCGTGTGCTTCGACTGCCTCGTCACCATCGATGGCGTCGGCAACCGGCAGGGCTGCCTCGTGCCTGTCGCCGAGGGCATGCAGATCGAGATCCAGAAGGGCAAGCGGGAGATCGGAAGATGACTGTGGCTCCCAAGCGCGAAGACTACGACGTCGTGGTGATCGGTGCAGGCCCCGCTGGCCTTGCCGCCGCCGCGACCTCCGCCGAAGCTGGCCTGTCCACGCTGCTGCTCGACGAGAACATCGGCCCCGGCGGCCAGGTGTTTCGCGCGATCGCCTCGACGCCGGTGACCGAGCGCAATCAGCTCGGCGCGGATTATTGGGTCGGAGCTGATCTGGTGCAGTCGCTGCGCGCAAGCAACGCGGAAGTGATCCATCGTGCGACGGTCTGGAGCCTCGACCGCAATCTCGATATCGCCGTCTCGATCGGCGGCGCCTCCGCCTTCGTCAAGGCGAAGCGCGTGATCCTCGCGATCGGCGCGCTGGAGCGGCCGTTCCCGATTCCCGGCTGGACGCTGCCGGGCGTGATGACCGCTGGCGCGGCGCAGACCATGCTGAAGTCCTCGGCGCTGGTGCCGGATGGACGCACGGTGATCGCGGGGCAGGGCCCGCTGCTCTGGCTGCTCGCCGCACAGATCCTGCGTCTCGGCGGCCGCATCGATCGCATTCTCGACACGACTGAACGTGGCAATTATTTCGCCGCGCTGCCGCACGCCTTCGCGTTCCTGACCTCGCCCTATTTCGCCAAGGGCCTGTCGATGATGCGCGAGGTGAAGGCGAAGGTGCAGGTCGTCTCGGGCGTCACCGAGCTTGCCGCATCCGGCGACGGTCAGCTCGCGAGCGTCAGCTATGTTGCGGGCGGCAAGCGCGAGACCATTCCCACCGATCTCTTGCTGCTGCATCAGGGTGTCGTGCCCAACGTCAACCTGGCGATGGCGGCCGGCATCGAGCATCGCTGGGACGATCTGCAATTGTGCTGGTCGCCGGTGCTGGACGCGAGCGGCAATTCCTCGGTCGCGGGCATCGCGATCGCCGGCGATGGCGCGGGCATCGGCGGTGCCAATGCAGCCGTGGTGCGCGGTCGCATTGCCGCGCGCGCGGCGGTGGACGCACTGGCGCCCGCTTCTGCCGCAAAACTTCCCGCAACAATGGCGACGCTCCGTTCCGATCTCGCCAAGGCCGAGCGCGGACGCCTGTTCCTCGACACACTGTTCCGGCCGGCGCCGCAGTTCCGGATTCCCTCGGGCGACACCATCGTCTGCCGCTGCGAGGAAGTGACGGCAAAGGACGTTCTGGATTCCGTCGCGATCGGCGCGACCGGGCCGAACCAGCTCAAGGCATATCGCCGCACCGGCATGGGCCCGTGCCAGGGCCGGCTCTGCGGCCTCACCGTCACCGAGCTGATGGCACAGGCACGCGGCAAGACCCCGCAGGAGATCGGCTATTACCGGCTGCGCGCGCCGGTGAAGCCGATCACGCTCGCCGAGCTCGCCGCCGTTCCGAAGAGCGAGGCCGACGTCAAGGCCGTGGTGCGCGGATGAGCAAGAACGTGGATGCGATCGTCATTGGCGGCGGCATCCACGGGTGCTCGACCACGCTGCATCTGTGCCTCGCCGGCCTGAAGCCGGTGCTGATCGAGAAGGACTATGCCGGCCGCCATGCCTCGGGCGTCAACGCCGGTGGCGTGCGCCAGCTCGCCCGGCACATTCCGGAGATCCCGCTCTCGATCCGCTCGATGGGGATCTGGGAGAAGATCACCGATCTCCTCGACGACGATTGCAGCTTCGAGAGCCACGGCCAGGTGCTGGTCGCCGAGGACGAGGACGAGCTTGCCGTCTGCCGCGCGCGCGTCGCCGAACTCAACGCGCTCGGCTTCACCCATGAAGAGCTGATCGACGCAGCCGAATTGCGCCGGCTGGTGCCCGCGGTGGCCGAGACCTGTCCCGGCGGCGTGGTCTCGCGCCGCGACGGCGCGGCCAATCCGGCGCAGACGACGACGGCATTCCGCCGCAAGGCCGAGCGGCTCGGTGCGACCGTGCGCGAAGGCGTGGCTGCCGGCAACATCCGCTACAGCGACGGCCTCTGGCACGTCGATGCGGGTTCGGAGAGTTTTGCCGCGCCGGTGCTGGTCAATGCCGCCGGCGCCTGGGCCGGCAAGATCGCGGCTGATCTGGGCGAGCCGGTGCCGGTCGAGACCGTCGCGCCGATGCTGATGATCACCTCGCGCGTGCCGCACTTCATCGACCCCGTCGTGATCCTGCGCGGACGAAAGCTGTCGTTCAAGCAGTTCAAGAACGGCACCGTGCTGATCGGCGGCGGCCATCTCGCAAAGCCTTATCAGGACCGCAACGAGACGGTGCTGGACTGGAAGAGCCTTGCGACCAGCGCGCAGACCGTGTTCGAGCTGTTCCCGGTGATGCGCAGCGCCACCATCGTCCGCGCCTGGGCCGGCATCGAGGCGAAGATGAAGGACGACATCCCCGTGTTCGGGCCGAGCTCGCGCCACAGGGGCCTCTATCACCAGTTCGGCTTCTCGCTGCACGGCTTCCAGCTCGGCCCCGGTGCCGGCGCGGTCATGGCCGAGCTCATCGTCAATGGCGGCACCCAGACCCGCGTCAGCGATCTCGGCATCGACCGCTTCCATCCTTCCACGCTCTAGCAACAAGAGGATTTCATGAGCATCACCCGCAGCATCCGCACGCCCATCATGCACCGCGCGGTCGAAGCCAACGGCTTCGTCTTCGTCGGCGGCACCATCGCCGACGACACCTCGGTCTCGATGGGCGACCAGACCCGCAACATCCTCGGCAAGATCGCCGGCTATCTGAAGGAAGCCGGCACCGACAAGAGCCGCGTCGTCAGCGCCTCGATCTTCGTCACCGACCTCTCCAAGAAGAAGGAGATGGACGCGGCCTGGACCGAGTTCTTCGGCGACAATCTGCCGACCCGCGCCACCGTCGGCGTCGCCGATCTCGGAGGCGGCGCGCTGATCGAGGTGGTCGTCACCGCGCTCAAGGGCTGATCGCGCAGGCCGACGAAGGACGACGGCGGTCTCCGCGCCGTTGTCCCCGCGCCTTGATCTCGCCCTTCGATGGGACTACTTAGGGAGTTCCTCAACCAGGATATTCGCAGCCATGGATTTTACCCCGACCGCAACGCTCATCCGCCTTGCCCACGGGGAATTCCATGCCTGCTTCAATCATCCTGTCGAACCTGTCGCTGTCCACGCCTGACGGCCGTCCTCTTCTCTCCAACATCGATCTGACATTCGCTGCCGAGCGGATTGGTCTCGTCGGCCGCAACGGCGTCGGGAAAACGACGTTGCTTGCGTCGATCTCGGGGGAACATGTCCCCCAATCCGGGCGCGTTCTGGTCAACGGCACCATCGGCCTGCTGCGCCAGGACGTGCAGGTGCTCGCGGGCGCGACCGTGGCCGATCTGTTCGGCGTGCGGCCAGCGCTGGAGCTGGTGCGCCGCGCCGAGCGGGGCGATGCGTCCGCTGACGACATCGCTGCGATCGACTGGACGCTCGAAGCGCGACTGGAAACCGCTCTGGCGCGCGCCGGGTTCGATCTTGCCCCGGACACGGAGCTCTCCTGCCTGTCCGGCGGCCAGATCACACGGGTTCGCCTCGCGGCACTGGTGTTCGCCGAGCCGGACTTCCTCCTGCTCGACGAGCCTACCAACAATCTCGACCGGGACGGGCGCAAGGCCGTGGCCGATCTCCTCGGCGCCTGGCGCGGCGGAGCGATCGTCGTCAGCCATGATCGGGATCTGCTCGAAACGATGGATGCGATCGTCGAGCTGACGTCGCTCGGCGTCACGCGATACGGCGGCAACTGGAGCAGTTATCGCGCACAGAAGGCCGTCGAGCTGGCGGCCGTGAGGCACGACCTCGCGCATGCCGAGAAGCGCCTGTCCGGGATTGACGGCAAGGCGCAGGAGGCCGCAGAGAGGAAGGCGCGCAAGGACAGCGGCGGCCGGAAGAAGCGTGCGAAGGGCGACATGCCGCGCATCCTCGCCGGCGCGCGCAGGGATCGCAGCGAAGACACTGGCGGCAAGGCCGCACTGATCGCCGAGCGGCGGCGCGCGGAGGCTCTCGAGGCTGTCGACACGGCGCGCCGACGCATCGAGATTCTCCAGCCGCTGTCGGTCAAGTTGCCCGCGACTGTCCTGCCGGCGGGCAGGGAGGTGCTTTCACTGGACCGGATCAGCGCCGGCTATCGGCCGGAGCGGCCGGTCTTGCGCGATCTTTCGCTTGCGATTGTCGGGCCGGAACGGGTCGCGCTGGTTGGCCCGAACGGTTCCGGCAAGACGACGCTGCTGAAACTCGTCACGGGCGAGCTGCGCCCGCTCTCGGGCACCGTGAGAGTCAGGCCGGACTTCGCGTTGTTCGATCAGAAGGTCAGCCTGCTCGATCCCGCGATCTCGATCCTGGAAAACTTCCGGCGTCTCAACCCGAAGGCGGGCGCGAATGAATGCCATGCCGCGCTGGCGCGGTTCATGTTTCGCGCCGATGCTGCCTTGCAAGAAGTCGGACATCTGAGTGGCGGGCAGATGCTTCGCGCCGGCCTTGCCTGTGTGCTGGGCGGGCTAAAGCCGCCGTCTCTGCTGATCCTGGACGAGCCGACCAATCATCTGGACATCGAGTCCATCGAGGCCGTTGAATCAGGCTTGAGAGCTTATGACGGCGCGTTGCTTGTCGTCAGTCATGACGAGGCATTCCTGCAGGCGATCGGCATTACGCGGCGATTCGATCTCACCGGCGAACGTGATTCCAAACGCCCGTTAGTCGAACAATAAAAACCCGACGCCCTGCCCCCAGCGCGTCGGGTGGAAAAAATGAGTATCAATCAGTGATCCCAACGCCACTGTTGTGACGTGCGCCGCACCAAATTTCTACTCCGGGAAACTACCGCGGTCGGAACCGGACTGCTGTGGCCTCACGCGCCGCCGCCCGGTTCCAGTGCCTCACCGATCTCCAGCGGATGCGCCATGGTCTCGTGCAGCGCGTCGCGGTCGAGCTCACCTTCGGAGATGCTGATGACGACGCAGGCGACGCCATTGCCGATCAGATTGGTCAGCGCGCGGCACTCGCTCATGAACTTGTCGATGCCGACCAGGATCGCGATCGACTGGATCGGGATATCGGGCACGATCGACAGCGTCGCGGCGAGCGTGATGAAGCCGGCGCCGGTCACGCCCGAGGCGCCCTTCGAGGTGATCATGGCGATGCCCAAAATGCCGAGCTCCTGCCAGATGGTCAGATGGGTGTTGGTCGCCTGCGCCAGGAACAGCGTCGCCAGCGTCATGTAGATGTTGGTGCCGTCGAGGTTGAAGCTGTAGCCGGTCGGGATCACGAGACCAACCACCGAGCGCGAGGCGCCGAGATGCTCCATCTTCTGGATCATCTGCGGCAGCACCGTCTCCGAGGACGAGGTGCCGAGCACGATCAGGAGCTCGTCCTTGATGTAGGCGATGAAGCGCAGGATCGAGAAGCCGGCGAGCCGGGCGATCGCACCCAACACGATCAGCACGAACAGGATGCTGGTGAGATAGAACGTGCCGATGAGGGCGGCGAGGTTGAGCAGCGAGCCGAGGCCATAGGCGCCGACGGTGAACGCCATCGCGCCGAAGGCGCCGATCGGCGCCACGCGCACGATGATGCGGATGATGCCGAAGAATATCTTCGCCGCCTTGTCGATCGCCTCCGCAATGGGCTCACCGGCCTTGCCGAGGAAGGCGATGGCGAAGCCCGAGAGGATCGAGATCAGCAGCACCTGGAGCAGGTCACCGCGCGCGATCGCGCCCACATAGCTGTCGGGGATGATCGCCATCAGATGGGCGACGATGCCTTGCTCCTTGGCCTGGGTGACGTAGGTCGCCACCGACTTCGGGTCGATCGTGGCCGGATCGATATTGAAGCCGTGTCCGGGCTGGAGAACCTCGCCGACCAGGAGGCCGACCGCGAGCGCGACGGTCGAGACTGTTTCGAAGTAGATCAGCGACTTCAATCCGACCCGGCCGACCCGCTTGAGATCACCCATCGAGGAGATGCCGTGCACCACGGTGCAGAAGATCACTGGCGCGATCATCATCTTGATCAGCGCGATGAAGCCGTCGCCGAGCGGCTTCAAGGCCTTGCCGAGATCGGGATAGAAATAGCCGATGAGCACGCCGAGCACGATCGCGATCAGCACCTGGACGTAGAGGATCTTGTACCAGGGCTGGTGCCGGCGATGGACGGCTGGCTGGATCGCGATCTGTGTCATATGATGAGCCCCGGAACACATTGATTTTGCAAGATTTGAATCTTGCATGACTCGCATCATGTGATGGCCGCCGCAGAAGCGACAATCACATTTTTGTCGGATCGCACGAACATCGATCGCTGCACCGCAACGGGGGGAATATGACAACCACGACAGGCTCGGACGAGCAGGCGCAGGGCTATTTTCCGCGCTGGAAGCTGAAGACCTCGGGCGTGATCATGCCGGAGGAGCGGCTGTCATGGGGCCAGACCATCATCTCCGGTCTGCAGCATTGCGTGGCGATGTCAGGTGCGACGATCATCGCGCCGCTGCTGATGGGGTTCGATCCCAATGTCGCGGTCCTGTTCTCCGGCGTCGGCACGCTGATCTTCTTCGTCATCGTCGCGGGGCGCGTGCCGAGCTATCTCGGCTCGAGCTTCGCCTTCATCGCCGTCGTCCTTGCCGCCACGGGCTATGCCGGGCAGGGGCCGAACCCGAACATCTCCGTTGCGCTCGGCGGCATCGTCGGCGCCGGGGTGCTCTACGGCGCGATTGCGCTGATCGTGATGTGGTCGGGGGTCGGCTGGGTCGAGCGCCTGATGCCGCCGGCCGTCACCGGCGCCGTGGTCGCCGCGATCGGTCTCAACCTCGCGCCGGTCGCGGTCAAGGCGGTGAGCGCCAACGCGTTCGACACCTGGATCGGGCTTGCGACCATTCTGATCATCGGTGTGGTTGCCGTTGCAGCGCCGGGCCTGTGGCGCCGGCTGCCGATCATCCTCGGGGCGATCGGCGGATATCTTTTGTATTTTCTCTTCGCGAACGGCCTCGGCTTCGGCAAGCCGATCGACTTCACCCAGCTTTCGGCCGCGGCGTGGCTCGGCCTGCCGAAATTCACCACGCCGACCTTCCAGGCCGATGCGATCTTCCTGATCGCGCCGGTCGCGGTCATCCTGGTCGCCGAGAATCTCGGGCACATCAAGGCCGTCGGCGCCATGACGGGCCGCAGCCTCGATGCTTATCTTGGTCGCGCCCTGTTTGCCGACAGCCTCGCGACGATCGTGGCGGCCTGCGGCGGCGGCACCGGCGTTACCACCTATGCCGAGAATATCGGCGTCATGGCGGCAACGAAGGTCTATTCGACCCTGCTGTTTGCTTTCGCGGCCACAGTGTCGATCCTGCTCGGCTTCTCGCCGAAATTCGGTGCGCTGATCCTGTCGATCCCGGGCAGTCATCGGCGGCCTCTCGATCGTGCTGTTCGGCTTGATCGCGGCGATGGCGGGCCGGATCTGGGTCGAGAACAAGGTCGACTTCGCAAACCCGGCGAACCTGATCACCGTCGCCGTGGCGCTGACCGCAGGCGCGGGCGACCTCACGCTCAAATTCGGTGCATTCACCATCGGCGGCATCGGCACCGCGACCTTCGGCGCCATCATCCTGTATCAGATCCTGACCTCGCCGCTGGCGCGCCGCGCGGAATGAATCCCAGCAATGCGCCGAAGGGATGGAACAAAACGCCGGTTCCATCCATGATGAGGCATTCCGGAGAGAACACATGCCGCAAATCGAACGCTCAACTTCCTTTCCTTCGCGCCTCGTCGGCCAACACGCGCTGGTGACCGGCGCCTCGCAAGGTATCGGCCGCGCCGTCGCCATCCGGCTGGCGCAGGAAGGCGCGACCGTCGCCATCAACTATTTCGATCATCCTGAGAAGGCCGAGGAGACGCTCGCCCTTGCGCGGACGGCATCGAGCGACCGCGGTCACGGCAGGCTCGATCATGTCATCGTCAAGGCCGATGTTGGCAACGAGCAGGAGATCGCCGCGATGTTCGAGACGGTTCTTGCGCGCTTCAAGCGTCTCGACTGTCTCGTCAACAATGCCGGCTTCCAGCGGGAATCCCCGAGCGATGCGCTCGACGTCGAAACCTATCGCCGCATCATCGACGTCAATCTGAACGGCGCCGTGCTCTGTGCGCAGAAGGCGCTGGCGCACTTCGTCGCGCGCGGCGGAGGCGGCAGCATCATCAACTGCTCCAGCGTCCACCAGATCATCCCGAAGCCGGGCTATCTCGCTTATTCCATCAGCAAGAGTGGCATGGCCGGTCTGACGCGGACGCTGGCGCTGGAGTTCGCCGGCCGCGGCATCCGCGTCAATGCGGTCGGTCCCGGCGCGATCGACACGCCGATCAACGCAGCCTGGACCGGTGATCCCGAAAAGCGCGGCGTCGTCACCAGCCACATTCCCATGGGCCGTGTCGGCACGCCGGAAGAGATCGCCGCCGTGTTCGCCTTCCTCGCCTCGGATGACGCCAGCTACATCACCGGGCAGACCATCTACGCTTGCGGAGGTATCACGCTGTTTCCGGAGTTTCGCGAGAACTGGGCGAGCTAGCTCGGTTCGCCGCAGGCGGGGTCCCCGCGGCATCTGGCAGAATCCGCCGGCGCAGACTACATCTGCGCCATGACAAATGCTCCGCTGGCAAACGCTCCCCTTCAGGATTTCATCGGTCGGCACGGAAATCTATTCGTGCTGACCGGCGCCGGCTGCAGCACCAATTCGGGCATTCCCGACTACCGAGATAGTCATGGCAACTGGAAGCGGACCCAGCCGGTCAATTTCCAGGCCTTCATGTCGGACGAGCACACGCGCCAGCGCTATTGGGCGCGCAGCCTGGTCGGCTGGCGGCGGTTCGGCCAGGCGAAGCCGAATGATGCGCACCGTGCGCTGGCCCGGCTCGAGGCGGGCGGGCGCTGCGGCATGCTGCTGACCCAGAATGTCGACCGGCTGCATCAATCCGCCGGCCACCGGCAGGTCATCGACCTGCATGGCCGGCTCGATCTCGTCCGCTGCATGGGCTGCGGGACGAAGACGCCGCGGAGCGAATTCCAGGACACGCTGGGGCGCATGAACGCGGAGTGGCTGACGCTCGATGCCGCCGATGCGCCTGATGGCGACGCCGATCTGGAGCACGCGGAGTTCTCGTCGTTCAGGGTGCCTCCTTGCGAAGCCTGCGGCGGCATCCTCAAGCCCGACGTGGTGTTCTTCGGCGAGAACGTGCCGCGCGACGTCGTCGCCACGGTGCAGGATCACCTGGCGCAGGCCGACGCCATGTTGGTCGTCGGCTCGTCATTGATGGTCTATTCCGGATTCCGCTTCGTGCAGGCGGCGGCGAAACGGCAGATTCCGATCGCCGCGGTCAATCTCGGTCGCACCCGCGCCGACGATCTCCTGACGCTGAAGGTCGAGGAGCGCTGTGAAACGGCGCTTGCATTCCTGCTCTGAAACGGGGGTTAGCCGGACTGCGGATAGAGCTTCAGGAACGCCGTTGACGCCTCGCTCGCGCGCCGCGCGATCTCGCTGCTGCTTGGGCGATTGACGGCCTGCAGCAGCAGACCCGTCATCAGGTCTCCCCACAACAGTCCCAGGAAGGTCTGGGCCATCGCTTCAGGCTCGCCGGCAAGGAGATCCGTCGATCTGGCGTTCGCCATGATCGTCCGCAGCGAGTCACGGGTGGGCTTGCGGGCGATGCTGTCCAGCGCATGCGCGACCTTTGGTGCATTGACGGCTTCGGATATCGCCAGCCGGAACACGGCGACGACGACCGGGTCGGTCGTTTCCGTCAGAAGCTTCGTCCCGAACGCGGTGAGCACTTTCGCCAGCATCTCTCGGTCGTGGATCGCCGGCAGGTCTGCCGGAGCCTTGATCCGCTGAGCCCGCTCGGTGATGCAGGCGACCAGCATCGCCTCCTTGTTGCCGAACAGGGAGTAGAGCTCGCGCTTTGACACGCGTGCGCGCGTCGCGATCTCCAGGGTGCTGGTCTGCGCGTAGCCGCCCTCCATGAACGCGGAAAGCGCTGCGCCCAGGATCCGCCTCCGGACTTCAAGGCCTTCAGCGTCTTGCTCGGGCGGCTCTGACTTCGGACTCATGGACGCAATCTTCTCCTTGCTTCCCCTTGTCTCGGTACCAGTCGGTACCATATCGATCCTTGCGTGGTACCGCGTCGTACCACAGCGAAGTGAAACGGGAAAGGATCGAGACGATGGCAGAGACAATCCTCGTGACCTCCGCGGCAGGCGGCACCCAGGGCCAGACTGGCCGGCATGTGTCCGAAATGCTGCTTCGGCGGGGTCATCACGTCCGTGCATTCGTGCGTCAAATCGACAGCCGTTCCGACCGGCTGAAGTCGCTCGGCGCTGAGATCTTCGTCGGCGATTTCCTCGACGCCCGGTCCGTCGAACTGGCAGTCAAGGGCGTCTCATCGGTCTATTTTGCCTATCCGGTCCAGGACGGACTGGCGGATGCAACCGCCGCGATGGCGTTTGCGGCGCGCCGACATGGCGTTTCCCGGCTCGTCAATCTCGTGATGTATCAGTCGTCGCTCGATGCGCCGACGCCGCGCATGCGGCAGAACTATCTGTCGGAACAGGTCTTCGAATGGGCCGGCGTCGGGCCGCTGCATCTGCGGGCGACGGTGTTCTACGAGAACGTGGCGCGTCTTGTCGGCGCCAACCTGCCGGAACGCGGTGCCATCCGCCTGCCGCTCGGCGACGAAGGCACCATCCTGCCGTTGATCTCGGCCGAGGACGTGGCGCGGGTCGCCGTCGGTCTGCTCGCAGGTCCCGCGCAAGCTGCGGGATCCGCGTATCCCATCATCGGGAGCGTCAATTCCGTGGGCGACATCGTCCGAGCGTTCGCGCACGTCTTCGACAGGGACGCCCACTACGAAGAGATCAGCGACGAAGCATGGCGCGACGAGGTTCTGTCGCGCGGCTGGAACGCGCACGCGGTCGAGCATCTGTCCTCGCTCTGGAAGTCGCTACGGGCCGCCCGGCTTTCGGCCGAGACCGCGCGTTTCGCCGTCACCGATACCATCGAGAAGATCGGCGGTGCGGCGCCGAAGACGTTCGAGCAATTCGTTCGCGAGCGGCAGTCCGAGTTGCTGGCGCCCGCCGCGAAGCCGACGGCCTGACCGGAGGAATGCTCATGGACAGACGACGGTTTCTGGGTGCGGCTTTGGCTCCGATCGCTTTGCAGGCGATGCCACCCGCGGTGTCATCAAACGCCTTTGCAGCGAGTGCGGAACGGGATGAGAAAATGACTGGGATCACACAACGAATGATCGAAGCGAACGGAATCCGCATCAACATTGCCGAACGGGGCGAAGGGCCGCTGGTGTTGCTGGTCCACGGTTTTCCTGAGACGTGGTATTCCTGGCGGCACCAGATCGACGATCTTGCTGCGGCCGGCTTCCGCGTCGTCGCTCCCGACATGCGGGGCTACGGCAGGAGCGATGCACCGCCGGCGATCGACCAATATACGATCTTGCATCTCGTCGGTGACATGGTCGGCATTCTCGACGCATTGGGCGCGCCGACCGCTGTCATCGTCGGGCATGACTGGGGCGCCAGCGTTGCCTGGCAGGCAGCGCTCACGCGGCCTGATCGCTTCAGGGCCATCGCTGCGCTCAGCGTCCCGTTCCGGCCCCGCGCCAAGGCGTCACCGACCAGTCTCATGCCGCGCACGGAGACCGCGCAGTTCTACCAGCTCTATTTCCAGGAGCCGGGACCCGCGGAGGCCGAGTTCGGACGCGATCCACGCGCGACCCTGCGCAACATGCTGTTCGGCGCGTCCGGTGACGGTGTAGCAGCGAGCCGTGCGGCCGGCGGAACGACGCCGAACCTAGCGATGGTCCCGAAGGGCGGCGGCTTCCTGCGGGGACCAAGTGCGCCGGCAACCCTGCCATCCTGGATCAGCGAGCGCGACATCGACCATTACGGTGAGGAGTTCAGGCGAACCGGCTTTCGCGGCGCGCTGAACTATTACCGCAATCTCGATCGCAATTGGGAAATCACAGGTGCCTTGGCGGGCCTCCAGGTCACGATCCCCGCGCTCTACATGGCGGGTGATCGCGACTTCCTGCTGTCTTCTCCCGGGACGGACCAGCTGCTCGCAAATCTGAAGACGCTCGTTCCCGGCCTGCGGAAGGTGCAGATGCTTCCCGGCTGCGGCCACTGGACACAGCAGGAGCGTCCGAGCGAGGTCAGCGCCGCGCTCGTCGAATTCATGCGCGGGTTGCCGAACCGTTCATGAGCGATGTTGTCAGGGCCGGTCGCATGACCGACCCTGACCTGTCGGGGACGCCCAAGGCGCGGCTGGCAATGCTGCATAGGTGCCACGCAAGCCCGCCCCGGCGGCTTCACCAAACGCGCTCCTGCTGGTATGAAAATTGCTGCGTTTTTCGACCCCAGTCTTGACGATCAGCACGGAGAATTTGGAATGCTTGAGGGAGCCGAGGTGCGGCTTGCCGTGGATATCGGTGGCACGTTCACCGACATCGTGCTGGACGTGGGCGAGGCGCGCAAGACGCGCAAGGTGCTGACCACGCCGCAGCGCCCCGAGCAGGCCGTGCTGGACGGTATGCGCCTCATTCTTGCCGATGCGCGCGCGCATATCAGCGACATCGACGTCTTCATTCACGGCACGACGCTCGCGACCAACGCGATCATCGAGCGCCGCGGCGCCAAGACGGCGCTGATCGCGACCGATGGCTTTCGCGACGTGCTCGATATCGGCACCGAGAGCCGCTACGATCAGTACGATCTCAGCATCGACAAGCCGAAGCCGCTGGCGCCGCGCAGCCTCCGCTTCACCGTGCCCGAACGCATCGACGCCCATGGCGCCGTCCGCCTCCCGCTCGACGAGATGGCCGTGCGCGCACTCGCGCCGAAATTGCGCGAGCTGGGCGTCGAGAGCGTCGCGATCGCCTTCCTGCACTCCTATGCCAATCCCGAGCACGAGCGGCGCGCGGCTGCGATCATTGGTGAGGAGATGCCCGGCATCTCCGTGACGGTGTCATCGGCCGTGTGCCCGGAGATTCGCGAATATGAGCGCACCTCCACCGCGGTCGCGAACGCCTATGTGCAACCGCTGATCGACGGCTATCTCGCCCGCATGGCCGATGCCTTGCAGGTCGAGCAGTTTCGCGGTGCGATCTATCTCGTCACGTCGGGCGGCGGCGTCACCTCGATCGAGACGGCACGGCGCTTTCCGGTGCGTCTCGTCGAATCCGGCCCGGCCGGCGGCGCGATCTTCGCGGCGCAGATCGCGGCACGGTTGGGGGAGAGCAAGGTGCTCTCCTTCGACATGGGCGGCACCACGGCAAAAATCTGCCTGATCGAAAAATACCAGCCGGAGACCTCGCGCGTGTTCGAGGTCGACCGTGCCGCGCGCTTCCTCAAGGGCTCGGGCCTGCCGGTGCGCATCCCGGTGATCGAGATGGTCGAGATTGGCGCAGGCGGCGGCTCGATCGCGCATGTCGACGCGATGAAGCGGGTCACCGTGGGTCCGGAGAGCGCCTCGTCGGAGCCTGGCCCCGCCTGTTACGGCCGCGGCGGCCAGCGTCCGGCGGTGACGGATGCGGACGTCGCGCTCGGCATGATCGATCCCGACGCGTTTGCAGGCGGCACGATCAAGCTCGACCCGGAGCTGTCGAAGCAGGCGCTGCTGCGCGATGTCGGTGAGGCGCTGGGCCTATCGGCGGAGACCGCGGCCTATGCCGTGCACGAGGTCGTCTGCGAGAACATGGCGAGCGCGGCGCGCGTGCACGCCGTCGAGCGTGGCGAGATCGTCGGTCAGCATACGCTGATCGCCTTCGGCGGCGCCGCGCCGCTGCATGCGGCGCGCGTCGCCGAGAAGATCGGTGTCTCCCGCGTGATCGTGCCGTCGAATGCCGGCGTCGGCTCGGCGGTCGGATTCTTGGCGGCGCCCATCGCCTACGAGCTGGTGCGTAGCCGTCACGTCCGGCTCGACGATTTCGACACCAAGGCCGTCTCCGATTTGCTTCAGGAGATGGCGACCGAGGCGCGTGCGCTGGTCGAGCCCGGTGCAGCCTGTGCGCCGGTGCGCGAACGCCGCGCGGCCTTCATGCGCTATGTCGGTCAGGGCCACGAGATCACCGTCGAGCTGCCGAACCGGCCGCTGACCTCGGCCGATCTCGCCGGCCTGCGCCAGAAGTTCGAGACGGATTATTCCGCGATGTTCGAGCGTCCGATCCCGGGCGCGGCGATCGAGGTCTTGAGCTGGTCGGTGCTCGCAACCACCGACGCGCGCAATCCTTCCGCGGTTGCGGCCGTTGCGCGCACGCCCGCGGCCAAGGCTGTCGGCAGCCGAAAATTCTTCGACGGCCGCGCAGGCGAGGTCATCGAGATCCCGCTTTATCGCCGCGAGGACATGGCGCCGGGGGCGACCATCGCGGGCCCCGCCGTGATCGCGGAAGACGAGACGTCCACCTTCGTCTCCACCAGTTTTGACGCGCATATCGACGGTGCCGGCAGCATCGTCATGGAACGAAAGGCGGCTTGATCATGAGCAAGGCAAGCGGCGCGAGCCTGATCGACCTCCAGATCATGTGGCACCGGCTGATCGCCGTGGTCGAGGAGCAGGCGCAGGTGCTTTTGCGCACCGCGTTCAGCCCGATCGTGCGCGAATGCGGCGACCTCTCGGCCGGCGTGTTCGACCTCAGGGGGCGGATGCTGGCGCAGGCGGTCACCGGCACGCCCGGCCACGTCAACTCGATGGCGGAGTCGGTCAAGCACTTCATCAACCGCTTCCCGCTGGAAACGATGAAGGAAGGCGACGCTTACATCACCAATGATCCCTGGATGGGCACCGGCCATCTCAACGACTTCGTCGTGACCACGCCCTGCTTCAAGGACGGCAAGGTCGTCGCGCTGTTCTCCTGCACCAGCCATCTCATGGACATCGGCGGCATCGGCTTCGGGCCTGACGCTACCGACGTGTTCATGGAGGGGCTCTACATCCCCATGCTGAAGCTGATCGACCAGGGCGTCGTCAACGAGACGCTGATGGCGATGATCCGCACCAACACGCGGCTGCCGATCGACACCGAAGGCGACACCTATTCGCTCGCCGGCTGCAACGACGTCGGCTGCGAGCGCCTGGTCGAGATGATGACCGAGTTCGGCATCGACACGCTCGACGAGCTCGGCGACTACATCTGCGACCGCTCGCGCGAGGCGGTGCTGGCCGAGATCGCAAAGCTGCCGAAGGGAAGCTGGCGCAACACCATGGTCGTGGACGGCTATGATGCGCCGGTGACGCTCTCCGCGACGCTGACGATCTCGGATGCGGGCATTCACGTCGATTTCGACGGCACCTCGGCCGCGTCAAAATTCGGTATCAACGTGCCGCTGTCCTACACCACGGCCTACACCGTGTTCGGCCTCGGCTGCGTCGTCGCCTCGCAGATCCCCAACAATGCCGGCTCGCTCTTGCCGCTGACGGTGTCGGCTCCCCCTGGCGCGATCCTCAATGCGCCGAAACCGGCACCGGTCGCCTCGCGCCACATCATCGGCCAGATGCTGCCCGACGTCGTGTTCGGCTGCCTGCGCCAGATCATTCCCGAGCGCGTGCCGGCGGAGGGTACTTCGTGCCTATGGAATCTCGTCGTCCGCGGCGAGACCCGCTCCGGCGCCGGTGGTAATTACGGGTTCTCGATGGCGGTGACCTCCAATGGCGGCACCGGCGCGCGCTTCGGCAAGGACGGCCTCTCCGCCACCGCTTACCCAAGCGGTGTGCGCGGCACGCCGGTCGAGATCGCGGAGACGCAGACGCCGCTGATCTTCTGGCGCAAGGAGCTGCGTCCGGATTCCGGCGGGGCAGGGCGCACCCGCGGTGGCCTCGGCCAGATCATCGAGGTTGGCAGCGGCATCGATGCGCCGTTCGACATTCTCGCTGCGTTCGACCGCATCGATCATCCGCCGCGTGGGCGCGATGGCGGGCAGAATGGCGAGGCCGGTTATGTCGGGCTGAAGTCGGGACAGAAGATGCGCGGGAAGGGTTTTCAGCAGGTGCCGTCGGACGACCGGCTGGTCGTGATGACGCCCGGCGGTGCCGGCATCGGCGATCCCAGGGAACGCGACCGTGCGGCTGTCAACGACGACGTCGCGAGCGGTCTCGTGTCCTCGGCCAACGCAGTCAAGCTTTACGGGTACGCGCGTTGATGCCAACGGATCGATCGGCTTCGTGCCGCTGCTGACGCTCTGGCCCGGCATCGTCACCATCCTGCCGCGGGTGCTTTACGGATAGCCGTTTCGGTCCGATGGCGATCGAACGGTCAGCGCTGCTGTCGTTTCAATTCGCCCCGCGCCAATTCGCCCCTCGCGCGCATTCCGTCTTTGCACGTTCTGTGATCCGTCGTACGCTGTGCAAGCAGACGTGCGACAGCAATCACGGCAGTGAACGTGGCTCCCTTGGCGACATGCGCCGAGAGAAGGGGCATTTGTTTGCAACTCATGTCCGGTGGAGGACAATCGACGCATACTGAACTGCAAACATTCCTCGCAGCGGCGTTCACGAGACGCAATCAATAAACATCAAGCGGGAGGAAGTGCATATGAGGAAGCAGTGGCTCAACTCGGGCTTACCTGTTCTCGCCGTTGCGGCATTTGCGGCGTCGGCGGCGTTGGCCCAAACCGTGGATACGGCCCGGATCGAGGGCGCCGGTCAGAACGACTGGCTCACCTATCACGGTTCATACAAATCCCATCATTACAGCCCGCTCGCGCAGATCAACGCGAACAACGTCGGCAATCTGGGCGTCGCCTGGATGCACATTCCAGGACGATCGACGCGCGGCCTGCAGTCGATGCCGCTCGCGGCCGACGGCGTGCTGTACTACTCGGGTTCCTACAGCCGTGTCTTCGCGCTGAACGGCGCGACGGGCGAGGTTCTCTGGTCGTTCTTTCCGGAGCTGGATGAGGCGCTCATCAGCCGCCAGACCCACTCTCCCTACAACCGCGGCGTAGCTCTCGGCGAAGGCAAGGTCTTCGTCGGCACGATGGATGGTCGTCTCTTCGGGCTCGATGCGAAGACCGGCAAGGTCCTCTGGGAGACCAGGCTGATCGACTCGCAGAAGCTCACGGTCGGCTTCACCGGCGCGCCGCTTTACGCGAAGGGGAGTGTGATCATCGGCTCGCAAGGCGGCGAATGGCCGGGCCGCGGCCCGATCTTCGCGGTCGATGCCACCACTGGAAAGAAGAAATGGGAGTTCCTGACGGTCGCGGGCACCGACGAGGCCATGAAGACCTGGGGCAACGATTCCTGGCGCACCGGCGGCGGTGGCGGCTGGATGCCGGGCACCTACGATTCCGAGACCAACACCATCCTGTGGGGCACCGCCAACCCGGCGCCGCTCTACGATTGGTCGGGCGCCGACTACAAGACGCAAGGGGCGCGTCCCGGCGACAATCTCTATACGAGTTCAGTGATCGCTCTCGATATCGATACCGGAAAGCTGAAATCCTACCATCAGGAGCTGCCGCACGATGCCTGGGACTTCGACAGTGCCGTCGGCGAATTCGTGATGCTCGAGCGAGACGGCCAGAAATACGTGGTTCATCCGAACAAGGGCGGCTTCGTCTTCGTCTACGACCGCAATCTCGGTGTGAAGAACGTCTGGC
This sequence comes from Bradyrhizobium huanghuaihaiense, assembly GCF_007830635.1. GTDB lineage: Bacteria > Pseudomonadota > Alphaproteobacteria > Rhizobiales > Xanthobacteraceae > Bradyrhizobium > Bradyrhizobium huanghuaihaiense. The sequence goes on from NZ_VLLA01000004.1 coordinate 168,359, forward strand.
GGTTGGTCGAGAACATCAACTTCGTCAAGGATATCGATCCCAAGACCGGCGCGTTGATCGGCCGTCGCGATTTCCCGGTCGGGAAGGTCACCGAACCGCCGCTGTGTCCGTTCATCGGCGGCGGCATCAGCTGGAATGCCGGCTCGTACAGCCCGAAGACCGGTCTCTACTACAAGATCGGCCAGGAATGGTGCATGACGCTCGATATCCAGAAGACGACGCCGGTCACTGCGCCGCAGGTTCAGCTCAACATCGGCGCCGATTTCAAGATGGTGCCGCCCCCCGGCGGTGAGATCTATGGACACCTCGACGCGCGCGACCCCATCACGGGGGCAAAGAAATGGGAGGTTCGCTACCCCGAGCCGCCGCTCGGGAGCGTGCTGTCGACCGCCGGCAATCTGGTGTTCGTGCCTGATTCCCGCGGCGTCCTTCACGCCTACGATGCCGAAACCGGGGCCGAACTGTGGAAGCACAACAATGGCACCGGCCACCAGGGCGGCATCGTCAGCTACTCCGCGGGCGGCAAGCAATATATCGCCGTGACCGCGGGCTTCGGCGGCATGCTGGCGGACGAGTATGCGCCGAACTTCGGCGGCGCCTACAAGAGCATGCCGCGTGACGACGGCGCGCTCATTGTCTTCAGCCTGAAATAATCTGCCGCAAACGTTCGTCGGGAAGCGGGCGCAAGCCCGCTCCCCGGTCGATCGAAGCGGCGGCGTGATTCAGGAATGGAGCGGACGTGTTGAGATTGCATTTGAAAACGGTTCCGGCGGCGGTGGCCGCCTCGTTGCTGTGGGCTGTTATGGCTCAAGCACAATCCGCCACGCCGGCGCCCGAGAACGGGACGATCGAGGTCGAGCAGGTGTTCGCGGGAACTTGCGGCTTTTGTCACTCCAACGGTGGCCGGGCAGCCGGCAAGGGGCCACAACTGATGAACTCGCCGCGCGACGACGACTTCATTCGCGACCGCATCAAGCACGGTAAGCAGGGGGCGATGCCGGCATTCGACGGCGCGTTCACCGACGCCCAGATCGATCAGATCGTCAAATACATCCGCGCCTTGAAACCGCGCGAGGGCTGAACCGCCAGGACCCGATCCATCAAGACTCGATCCATCAAGACCCGATCCATCCAAGAGACACGGAATGAAGGCATTCGCCCCGGCCATCGTCGCTGCCGCCATCGTTCTGTCGGGACCGGCGCCGGCGCGAACCCTGGACGCAATCCGGTCGAGCGGCGTGATCGGGCTGTGCGCGCATCCCAATTCGCTTCCCTTTGCGCAGAAGGCCGGTGATCCCCCCGGCTTTCAGGTCGAGTTCGGCCGGGTGCTGGCACGCGAGCTCGGCGTCTCGCTCAGGCTCGACTGGATCATCACGCAGTATCAGATGCGCAGCGCCGGCTGCGACATCCTTTTGGACGTCATCGCGGACCGCGAAGCGCAGGGCGAAACCCGCTTGAGGATCTCGAAGCCGTATTATCGCACGGGCGTCGCGCTCGCGGTGCCGTCATCCAGCACGCTCACCTCGTTCGGGAGCCTCAACGAGGCAACCAAGGTGGGCGTGCAGGTTGGATCGATCGCAGCCATGATCATCGGCCAACGACGCGTGCCGACGTCGACCTTCGGCTTCGAGAACGACAGCCTGGAGGCGGTGTCGAACCACGAGATCGATGCCGCCGCCGTCACGCCCACCTCGGCGAGCTACTTCAACCTGACGCATCCGGACAAGGCGCTCCGGATCCTGGATCGCGACGAGAGCGTCGCCGATCTCAACTGGAACGTCGCCGTCGGCATGATCCGCCCGGACGATGCGTTGCGCGAAGCCATCGACGGAGCCGTGGAGCGGCTGCGAGGCGATGGCACGATCGACCGCATCTACGGCCGCTATGGGATCGTGCTGCAGGCGCCGAGATAGTCGAGCTGCACGACGGAACGGCTTTGGTTGAATCGATTGCCGCGGTTCGTTCACCTCTCCCGCTTGCGGGAGAGGTCGCGCCGGAGGCGCGGGTGAGGGCTTTTTCCTCTTGGGGATTGTCCCATTGGAGAAGCACCCTCTCCCCAACCCTCTCCCGCAAGCGGGAGAGGGAGCGCACCTCCGTCGTTGCAGCGATCGAGCCTATTTCATCGCGCCTTACGCCGCCGCCTTCTTCCGCGCGAGCTCGGCCTTGTACAGCTCGAACTCCTCCGCAATGGCCTTGGCGACTGACGGCCGCTGGCGCAGGCGCTCGTAATACGCCTTCAGGTTCGGCCATTTCGCAAGCTCGATCGGCGGCGTCGCCATGGTCCAGTTGATGACCGTGACGAGATAGGCGTCGGCCACGCTGAAATGGTCGAGCAGGAACTCGCGGCCTTTCAGGTAGTCGTCGAGATAATCGAGCCGCGACAGGTTCTTCTCGAGCACATAGGCTTTCGCTTCCTGCGGCGCCTTGCGGTCGAGCACGGGGATGAACAGGCCCTTGTGCAGCTCGGTGCCGATGAAGCAGAGCCATTGATGCAGCCTTGTGCGTTCGATGCCCGCCGTGGCGCCGAGACCGGATTGCGGAAAACGGTCCGCGACATATTGCAGGATCGCGGCGTTCTCGGTCAGCACCACGCCCTCGTCGGTGCGCAGCGTCGGCACGAGGCCGATCGGATTGACGGTACGGAAGTCGGAGCCGTCGTTCAGCACGGTCTTGGTCGGCGGATCGACTTCGAGATAGTTCGCCTCGGCGCCGGCTTCATACAATGCGACGCGTGTCGCCATCGAACAGGCGAGCGGCGAGAAATAGAGATCCATCTGTAGCCTCCTTGGGCAATTCCTCTTTGGGGTCGCTCAACCTGGCCAGATTGATTTTTGTACCATCTTGCATAATATATCCATGGTCAAGGATTATTTTGCGAAATGGTACAAAAATCGAAACCGCCAACTGCTGCCAATCAGCCCGAGCGCCGCGGCGAACCCGAGCGCCGCGGCGAACCCAAGCGTCGCGGCCGTCCCCGCGCCTACGAGCCCGACATCGCGCTCGGCAAGGCGCTCGACCTGTTTCGCAAGCAAGGGTTTGCGGCCACCTCGCTCGACGATCTCAGCGAAGCAACCGGCATGAACCGGCCGAGCCTCTACGGCGCCTTCGGCGACAAGCGCGAGCTCTACATCAAGAGCTACCAGCGCTATCGCGAGGAAGCTGCCGCTTCCATGGTCGAGATCTTTCGTCAGGAGATGCCGCTGCGCCAGCGGCTGGAGCGCATCTACGCTGCAGCGCTCGACATCTATCTGTCCGGCGACACCGGTCCGCGCGGCTGCTTCACGGTCGTGACCGCGGCGTCCGAGGCCGTCGCCGATCCCGATATCCGCGCCATGGTTCTCGACGGTCTCACCGGCCTCGACAAGGCGTTTGCAAGCTGCTTCCGCCGCGCCAAGGAGAAGGGCGAGCTGCCGGAGAGCGCCGATCCGTTCGCCCTGGCGCAGATCGCCTCCGCCACCGTCCACACCATCGCCATCCGCTCACGCGCGCGCGTCCCGCGCAAGGAGCTCGAAGCGATCGTGAAGGGCGCGATCGATGTGATGGTGGGGGCTAAGCCCTAGCTGTCGTCCCGGCGCAGGCCGGGACCCACCGCGGAATCGATCGATTGTTATTGGTAGCAGTACCGAACTGCGATCTTCCGCCAAACTGCATCCTGTGGTTATGGGTCCCGGCCTGCGCCGGGACGACAGCGAGTTTGTGGCGCGAACTCTCTCCCCAACGTCGTCCTGGCGAAAGCCAGGACCCATAACCACCGAATGCAGTTTGGCGATGACTCGGAGTTGCCGCCGTCGCGCCGCAACTACGCCTTGGGGTAATGGGTCCTGCTTTCGCCAGGACGACACGGAGACGCGCCAGCTTTCGTCTCGCTACGCCGCGCGGATCTGCGCCAGGAACCGGTCCACCTCATCCCGCAGCCGCTGCGACTGCTTCGCCAGCTCGATCGCCGAGCCCAGCACTTCCTCGGCGGCCGTGCCCGTGGCTGCGATGCCGTCGGTGACGCCCGCGATGTTCTGCGAGACCTCGCCGGTGCGGGCCGCGGCCTGCTGGACGTTCTGCGCGATCTCCTGCGTGGCCGTACCCTGCTGGCCGACGGCGGCGGCGATCGCCGCGGAGATCTCATCGACCTGCTGGATCGTCGCGCAGATCGACTGGATGCCGTCCACCGCGCCACTGGTTTCGCCCTGAACGGCCGTCACCTGTGCGCCGATCTCTTCCGTCGCCTTCGCGGTCTGGGTCGCCAGTGCCTTCACTTCGGAGGCGACCACGGCAAAGCCGCGGCCGGCTTCGCCCGCGCGCGCCGCTTCGATCGTCGCATTGAGCGCCAAGAGGTTGGTCTGTCCCGCAATGCCGTTGATGAAGGAGACGACGTCGCCGATCTTCTGCGCGGCGTCCGCAAGGCTCTGCACCCGCGCATTCGACTGCCGACCGTCGCTGGCGGCCTTGCCGACCACCTCGGTCGCATGCGCCAGCCGCCGGCTGATCTCGGTCATCGACGAGGACAGTTCTTCCGCGGCCGCCGCCACCGTCTGCACGTTCTCCGAGGCGAGGGCCGAGGCCGACGACACCGTGCGGGTCTGCTCACGCGACTGCGCGACGATGGCCGACATCGAGCGCGCGGTGTGCTCCATCTCGACCGCTGCGGCCGACACCGTGGTGACGACGTCGCGGATGCTGGCCTCGAAATTGTCGGCGAGCGCAGCGAAGGCGCGGCCCTTCTCGGCTTCGGACTGCGCCTTGGCCTCGAGCTGCTCGGCCTGGAGCTTCGCAAAATTCACCGCATTGTCGCGGAACACCGCGACCGCCTTGACCATGGCGCCGACCTCGTCATTCGCCTTGCTGACGGGCACGGCGACGTCGAGACGCCCGTCCGCGAGCTCGCGCATCACTGATGTGATCGACAGGATCGGCCGCGAGATGCTGCGGGCAATGAGATAGCCGACGATTGCGGCAAGCACGAGCCCCAGTGCAGCGATGCCGATCGCAAGCATCCAGGCGCGGTCGGCGGACGCCTCGTAATCGGCATTGTCCATCACGAGCTCGACGGCGCCGAGCGGCTTGCCGGAAAAATCCTTGATCGGCCCGACCAGCGCGGCGACCGGCATATTGTCGAGCTTGGCCTGCCGCACCGTGAACTCGCCGCCGGTGGCGCGGCTGTAATCGGCCGCGTCGAAGAAGCTCTTGCCCTTCAGCGTTCCGCCGAACAGCTTGAAGCCCGAGCCGTCGGCGAGATGGAAGGCGACGTCGACACGGCGGTTGGTCTTGAAGTCGTCGAAGAAGGGCTGGCCGAAGGTCAGGCCGAATTCGACTGAACCGAGATGCTTTGCCCCTTGCGCGATCGGCACCACGCCGCGGATGCCGAGACCGGCGACGCCGCCCTCGAGGCCGACCACGACCTTGCGGTCCTGGTTGGCGACGACCACGGTCTTGCGGAAACCGGAGAGGTCGTCGCCGAATTTGGCGGGCTGGTGCACGCGCAGGAACGAGGTCGCCGGCGGCACGTGGAACTGAAACTGGTCGACGCCGTAGTCGGACTTGATGGCGGCAAACACCGGCCCGAACAGGCGCACCAGCGCCTCGCGGTCCTGCTTTGCCATCGCCTCCTGCGTCGCCGGCATTGCTGCCACCACGGCGCTCATCGCGGCGGCGCGTTGCGATTCCTCGGCGATGCGCGATAGCAGGGCGTCGTAATGGCTGCGCAGCTCGCGCTGGTCGGCGCGGTCGATGATCCCCGCGATGATCCACATCGCGCCGAGCACCGCGATCAGCGCCGTCGCCGCCGCCGTCACCGCCAGCGCAACCGTGATCCGCATCCTGAGGCCGAGGCTCGCCCGCATGTCCGACTCGTTGTTTGAGCGTTGGTTAAGAACGCCTATCAACTTCTCGCTAAGAGAGGGTGAACGGGACGGGGGAGCGCGGTGGTTGTGGGGTGGTGGCCGCCGGCCAAAAGCACAGCTGTCGTCCCCGCGCAGGCGGGGACCCATAACCACAGGGAGAAGTTTGGCGAAGATTGGTGGTTCGGTACTGCGACCATCCCCAACGATAAATCACGCGGTATGGGTCCCCGCGTGCGCGGGGACGACAGCGATTATGAGGCGCCGTCGTGCGCCTCTCGGGGCCTCAATACCCCCTGACCCGGTCCACCACGTTCTCCAGCGCGCGGCCCGCCTCGAAGCTCGCGATCTGCTCGGCGACGTAGGCCGAGATCGCTTCCGCGTCGGTGTCGGCGGCGTTGTGCGGGGTCAAGAGCACCTTGGGGTGGGTCCAGAACCGGCTGTCCTTCGGCTGCGGCTCCTGGACGAAGACGTCGAGCGAGGCGGCGCCGAGCGTGCCGTCATCGAGACAGGCGAGAATGTCGGCTTCGTTCTGCAAGCCGCCGCGGCCGGCATTGATCAGCACGGGTGCACCGAACGGGCCCTTGCGGTTGAGCTTGGAGAAGACGTCGCGGTTGAGGATGCCGTGCGTATCCGGCGTCAGCGGCAACAATGACACCAGGATGTCGGTCTTGCGCAGGAAGGCGTCCATGCCGGCAGTGCCATGGAAGCATTCGACGCCCGCGATCGCGCGCGGGCTGCGGCTCCAGCCGGTGACGCGGAAGCCGAGCCGCCGCAGCACGTCGGCCGCGTCCGCGCCGAGGGTGCCGAGCCCCATGACACCAACAGTGACGGCGCTTGCCGGCCACTGATATTTCGGCTCCCAGCGCTTCTCGCGCTGCGAGTCCCGCAAATACAGCTCCTGGCGGTGGTGCATCAGCACGTGCAGCACGACATATTCGGTCATGCGGTTGGTGAGGTCGGGCACGGCGACGCGGACCAGCGGCACGTCGGGCAGGCTCTTGTCGGCCATCAGCGCATCGACGCCCGCGCCGAGATTGAAGATGGCCCGAAGGTTGGGGAAGGAGCCGAGATCGCCGGGCACCGGCTTCCAAACCGCCGCATAGTGCACCTCGGCCGGATCGAGCCCGGGATCGGGCAGCAGCACCACGCGGCGGCCGCCGCAGACCGCATCGAACCGGGCCTTCCAGCGCTCCGGCAGCCAGTTCTGCTGCGTGCTGTTGATCAGGACGGCGAGTGTGCCCATGGTCATTCGAAGTGCCTCATAAGGTTCCGCTTTTGGAGGCTCTCCTTGGCACGATCTGCCGGATTTTTCTTGCAAAATTTTTCCGCAGCCCTGTCGGGGCAGGGCATAGTGGATCGTCTTCAGAACAAGAGGTCGGGGAAGGTACTGCCCATGCTTTATGCGATTCTTTGCTATCACGATGAGGACTTCGTCGGCTCCTGGAGCAAGGAGCAGGACGAGGCCGTGATGAAGAAGCTCGCGGTGGTGCAGGACAAGCTGACGCAGCAGAGACGACTCGGGCCGGTGGCGCGGCTGCTGCCGACCACGGCGGCGGCGACCCTGCGCAAGGAGGACCCGCCGCTGGTGCTGGATGGTCCCTATGCCGAGACCAAGGAGCAATTGCTCGGCTTCTACATCGTCGATTGCAAGAACCTCGACGACGCGCTCGACGTCGCGCGCGAACTGGCTGCGGCCAATCCCGGCGGCGCCTATGAGGTGCGTCCCGTCGGCGTGTTCCGGCCCGGAGGAAACCTGACGTGAGCGAGACCGAAACCGCCTGGATCGAGACTGCGCTGACCTCGGCGCGACCCCAGGCGGTAGGCGCGCTGCTGCGCTATTTCCGCGATCTCGACACCGCCGAAGAAGCCTTCCAGAACGCCTGCCTGCGCGCGCTGAAAACCTGGCCGCAGAACGGGCCGCCGCGCGATCCCGCGGCGTGGCTGATCATGGTCGGCCGCAACGTCGCGATCGACGAGGTGCGCCGGACCCGCAAGCAGCAGCCGCTGCCCGAGGACGATCAGGCGATCTCCGATCTCGACGATGCCGAGGGCGCACTCGCCGAGCGGCTCGACGGCTCGCATTATCGCGACGACATCCTGCGGCTGATGTTCATCTGCTGCCATCCGCAGCTGCCGGCGACGCAGCAGATCGCGCTGGCCTTGCGCATCGTCTCGGGCCTCACCGTGAAGCAGATCGCCCGCGCCTTCCTGGTCTCGGACGCGGCGATGGAGCAGCGCATCACGCGCGCCAAGGCGAAGGTCGCCGAGGCGGGGACACCGTTCGAGACGCCGGGCGCAATCGAGCGCTCCGAACGGCTCGCCGGCGTCGCGGCGATGATCTACCTGATCTTCAACGAGGGCTATTCCGCGAGCGGCGACACCGCGGCGATCCGCACGCCGCTGTGCGAGGAGGCGATCCGCCTGGCGCGGCTGCTGCTGCGGCTGTTCCCGAGCGAGCCGGAAATCATGGGACTGACCGCGCTCATCCTGTTGCAGCATGCACGCAGCGCCGCGCGCTTTGCCGCGGACGGCTCGCTGATCCTGCTGGACGATCAGGACCGCTCGCTGTGGAACGGCACCATGATCGCGGAGGGGCTGGCGCTGATCGACAAGGCGATGCGCCATCGCCGCAGCGGGCCGTACCAGATCCAGGCCGCGATCGCCGCGTTGCATGCGCGCGCGGCAACGCCGGAGGAGACCGACTGGGCCCAGATCGACCTGCTCTATGGCGCGCTCGAGGTGATGCAGCCTTCGCCCGTGGTGACGCTCAACCGCGCCGTCGCGGTCTCCAAGGTGCACGGGGCCCAGGCCGCGCTCGACCTGATCGAGCCATTGGGGCCGAAGCTTGCCAACTACTTTCACTTCTATGGCGTGCGGGGCGCCTTCCTGATGCAGCTCGGCCGCAATGACGAGGCTCGAATCGCCTTCGACCGCGCCATCGCGCTGGCCAACACCTCCGCCGAAGCCGCCCATATCCGCATGCATCTCGACCGGCTGATCCGGGATAGCCAGCCGAAGGCAAAGGAAAGCGCGAAGGTGAAGTGACGGCGATTCTCGTCATTCCGGGGCGATGCGAAGCATCGAACCCGGAATCTCGAGATTCTCAGGTGCGCAATTGCGCACCAGAGTTCGGTCCTGCGGACCGCCCCGGAATGACGCTGAAATAATTCCGTTTCCGTCGTGTCGGCCCCAGCCATCCTCCTTCGTCTTAATCCCATATCCAGGGAGCCACTTATGCTGAAAGCCATTACCGTCATCGCCATCGTTCTCGCCGTCGGCATCGCCGGAGTCCTCGTCTTCGCATTGACCAAACCGGACACGTTCCGCGTTGAGCGTTCCCTCGCCATGAAGGCACCGGCCGCCGCGATCTATCCGCAGGTCGCCGATTTCCGCTTCTGGACCAGCTGGTCGCCCTACGAGAACCGCGATCCCGCAATGAAGCGCACTTACGGTGGAACAACGCAGGGCAAGGGCGCAACCTACGCCTGGGACGGCAACAACAATGTCGGCGCCGGCCACATGGAGATCCTCGAGGCGAATGCGTCGTCAAAGCTGCGCATCAAGCTCGATTTCGAGCGACCCTTCGAAGGCCACAACACCGCCGAGTTCACCTTTGTGCCGCAAGGCGATACCACTCTGGTCACGTGGGCGATGTACGGTCCCGCCCCGTTCATGTCCAAGGTGATGCAGGTGTTCATCAACATGGACAGCATGATCGGCAAGGATTTCGAGACCGGCCTTGCGAGCCTGAAGAAGCTCACCGAGAAATAATGAACCTCACTGCCCAAGGAAGAGAAGAGGAGAGAAACGATGCTCAATCCCTATCTGTTCTATCAGGACACCTGCGAAGCGGCGTTCACCTATTACGCCAAGGTTCTCGGCGGCAAGATTGACGCGATGATGCGTGCATCCGAAGCGCCGCCGGACATGCCGGCTGCACCCGGCCGCGAGAAGATGATCATGCATGCGCGGATGTCGCTGCCAGACGGTAGCGTCTTGATGGCCTCCGATGCGCCGGGCGAACATTTTCACAAGCCGCAGGGCTTTTCGGTATCCCTGACGATCAAGGATGTCGCGGACGCCGAGCGCAAGTTCAACGCGCTCGCCGACGGCGGCACCGTCACCATGCCGTTCAGCAAGACGTTCTGGGCCAAGGGCTTTGGCATGTGCGTCGACAGGTTCGGCATTCCCTGGATGGTGAATTGCCCGGCCGAGGGCATGTGACAGAAGCGGTCGCCTGACACGCCCGGCGGCGCGCCCTTTCGATCATTGCGGGGCAGGGCGCGCCCAGGCTGGGCACGTCATCCGGCGGCCGGCCGGTATGTCTCTCACCGGATTGATCCGGTCACGTCTTCACCGGACGGCGAAGGCTGAACGCAGCGCGGACAGATCACGAGCTTGGTGCCGAGGGTCCTGTCGTTCTCCGCTTCGATCTCGTCGTGGACCGCCCACCACGCCTCGGAGTACGGACGCAAGGTGGCGAGCACCTTTTCCCGCTCCTGATTGGGATTGTCCTGCGCAGGTGCGGGACTGGCGGCGCGCCGCTTTGTGACGTGAGTGCGATTCGGATCCTTGCCGAGGCCGTCCCATGCGATCGGACGACGCTCCTGCGCCGGTGCGACCGCGCACCCCATGAGCGCTGCGCAAAAAGTGAGCAAGAAGAAGCCGTGTCGCATCATGCCGGGCCTTTGGAGCGGTACGCGACACGCAAATTCCGCTTGGGAAGTATCGCATCGCGCCAGTTAAATGGAACTTAAGGGAAACGACGGCCGGCATGGCCGAATAAGGGATCATGATCTCGCATCACTTTGCGGGAGCAGTGAGGCCGCTTCGTGGAGAGGTGCGGCCCGCATCGCACAACAACTGGCGCAATAATAGGCTGTGAACTCAGCGTCAGAATCGCTAATCATTTCTTCATAAATTCTACAAACTGGGATGGGCGTGACTTGGAAGGGGAGCGACCGATGGCAGCGGCGCTACAGATCAACTTTGCACTCTGGGGTATGCTCATCTGCGCGAGCATGGAACTGGCGCAGATGATCCAGCGGTTCTTCTAGAACCGACGAAGCGTGGGACCGGCGCAATGTCGCCGGCGCGCTTGCCCGTCAGCTCACGAGCAATGCGATGAGCGTGAAGCTGACACTTGCGATGACGAGCATCGAGACGATGTAGTTGCGCGGTCGTGCCGTCCGGGAGGGCGTCGGTCGCCGCGGCTCGACGCCGTGCCGGTCGGGTTGCGACGGCGCGAGCGCGGCGTCTGCGCCCGAGCCGACATATTTCACATAGAGCTCGAGCAGCCGCAGCTCGGATGCGAGGTCCATCAGGCCCTCGCGGTCGCGTCGCGACAGCAATTCGAACTCGACGGTTTCCTCGGAGCTCAGTTGACCGAGGACGATCCGTCCCTGGTCCGACAGCCGGTAGCGAAAATCGATGGGTTGCATGGCGTGCGACCCGCTTGAAAATGAGCAATCTTGAAAAGGCAAAACCATACTAGTCTGTGACCACCGCTGAGATTGTGACGCCGCCGCGGCCTCAGTCTGGCCAAATTCATCATAGTCAGCAGGGAAAAGCTGCAAACCGCGTAAATTGTGCAGCCATTGCAAAGCGCTTGAGCGGATTCAGCGGCCGCGAAGGGGGATTTTCACCGAACTGCCTAATCGCCGGACAGTGGCGGGCTGATCGCGGTCACGCGCCGCCGGGCGTCACCGGCAGCGCGGATAGATCGCGGCGAGGTCGCGCCCCTTCAGCAGCAGCAACCGCGAGGTGAGACCGCCGCGGCGGCTGATCCAGTCGCGTACCGGGCCGGGATAGGCCGCCAGCACCGCGTCGGATGCTTCCGGCTCGGCATAGATGCGCCCGCGCCGGTCGATCGAACGCGCGGCGTGGAAGCCGAGCACGGCGCGCCTCGTGACGCAGATGCGCTCGCCCGGCACGATGCTCAGCACCAGCGTGCAGGCGGACAGGCAGGGACCGTCGATCACCACGCGCTCGCCGCTCTCGCGCACCTTCTCGAACAGGTCGAGGAACGGTCCCACCTGTCCCCCCGGCGACTGGATGATGCGGATTTCGGCGGCAGCGGGCGTGGCGGCGACGAGCGCGGATGCGAGCATCAGGGCTTTGAGGGAGGTGACGCGTCCCATGAACTCTCCACCAACTCGGTTTCGTAGGGTGGGCAAAGCGTAGCGTGCCCACCGTCGGCACGGCAAATCCGGAGAAGGTGGTGGGCACGGCGCTTAGCGCCTTTGCCCACCCTACAAGGTTTTACCCGTTCCGCCGTTGCCCGCGCAGCGTCGGCAGGCCGATGCCGGCCGCATCGAAGCCGCCATCAACGGCCAAAATTTGGCCGGTGATGTAGCTCGATCGTTCCGAGCACAGGAAGTAGATCGCTTCCGCGAGTTCCTCTTCGAGACCGTAGCGGTTGAGCGGAATGGCGTCGTGATAATCGGCGCGGATCTCTTTGGTATGCACTTGCTTGGCCATCGCGGTGTCGACCGGACCGGGCGCGACCGCGTTGACGCGGATGTTGAGCGAGGCAAGCTCGACTGCCAGCTGCTTTGTCAGGTGCGCAAGGCCCGCCTTGCTGGTGCCGTAGGCCGAGCGCAGCGTCGAGGCGCGCACCGCCGAGATCGACGTGATGTTGACGATCGCGCCGCCGTCGCTGTCGCGCATCAAGGGCACCGCGGCCTTGGTGCAGAGGAACGGGCCGGTGAGGTTGACCTCGAGCACGCGGCGCCAGTCGGCGTCCGACGTCTCCATCAGCGGCGCGAACACGGCGATGCCGGCATTGTTGACGAGCGCGTCCAGCCGGCCGAAGCGCCGCTCGATCGCCGCCATCGCGGCGCCGACGGCGGCCGCGTCGGAGACGTCGCAGGTCAGCGCCAGCGTCGCCTCGTCCTGGCCGATCTCCGCGACCGCGCGGCCGAGCAGCTCGCCCTCGATGTCGAGCAGCGCCACGCGCCAACCCTCGCCAAGGAACTTCTTCGCGGTCGCAAGCCCGATGCCGCGCGCGGCTCCGGTGACGAGGGCGACTTTTTGTGGGGCTTGCGGCATGGGCTGGTCTGTCCTTCTGGCGGAAACGGAAGCCGCACGGGCGGCCAGCGCCTTTTACTTCGCTTTCGTTCCGGCGAGGAAGGGCTTTTGCAGGTGGAGCTAGGCGCCCACGCGTTTGAACCGTCACCCTGAGGCGGCCGCTTCTTCAGCGGCCCTCGAAGGGCGACGGCCACAGGCCGGGCCGATTCATCCTTCGAGGCTCACCGTGCTTTGCACGGTGAGCGCCTCAGGATGACGGAGATGGACGGAAGTCGCGCCTTACGCCAGCTCGGCCGAGGCACGCTGCATGTTGGTCGACATGTCCTCCGTCACGATGCTCTGCTCCTCGACCGCCGCGGCGGTGGAGGCGATGAACTCGTTGACGGCAGCGATCGCGACCTTGATCGCGGTCAGGGAGGTCGCGACGTCGCCGGAGATGCTGTTCAGCGCGTCGATCTCGGTCGTGATCGTATCGGTCGCCTGCTTGGCCTGATTGGCGAGGCTCTTCACCTCGGAGGCGACCACGGCGAAGCCGCGGCCGGCTTCGCCCGCGCGGGCCGATTCGATCGTGGCGTTGAGCGCGAGCAGGTTGATCTGGCTGGTGATGCCGGAGATCATCTCGACGATGCCGCTCATGGCCTGTGCGGCCGCGGTCAGCTTCTGGGCCTGGAGGTCGGCGGATTCGACCCTGGTGGTCGCGACCTTGGACGTCTCGCGCGACTTCGCCATGGTCTCGGCGATCTCGCGGATCGAGGCGCTCATCTCTTCGCTGCCGGCCGCGACCGCGTCGATCAGCCCGCGCGCATTGTCGGCCTTCTTGCGGCCGATCGCCTGCGCGGTGATGTCGGTGGCGTATTTCACCACCTTGTACGGCTTGCCGTTGAGGTCGAAGATCGGGTTGTAGGAGGCCTGGATCCAGATCTCGCGGCCGCCTTTGGCGATGCGCTTGTATTCGGCGGCCTGGTATTCGCCGCGGTTGAGCGTCTCCCAGAACTGGCGGTAGGCGGTCGAGTTCGTCTCGCTCGGCTCGACGAACATGGAATGGTGCTGGCCCTTGATCTCGGCCAGTGCATAGCCCATCGCCTTCAGGAAGTTCTCGTTGGCGGTGCGGATCGTGCCGTCCATGTTGAACTCGATCACCGCCTGCGACTTCTGGATCGCGGCGAGCTGGCCGTCATTGTCGGCCGCCTTCATCTTCTGCGCGGTGACGTCGGTCGCGAACTTCACCACCTTGAACGGCTTGCCGTTCTCGTCGAGGATCGGGTTGTAGGTCGCGAGAATCCAGACCTCCTTGGCCCCCTTGCCGAGCCGCTTGTATTCGGCTGCCTCGAACTCGCCGCGGTTCAGCTTGGCCCAGAACGCAGCATAGGCCGGGCTCGCGCGGTCCTCGGGCGTCACGAACATGGAGTGGTGCTTGCCCTTGATCCCGTCGAGCGAATAACCCATCGCGCTCAGGAAATTCTCGTTGGCGGTGACGATGGTGCCGTCCATGTTGAACTCGATCACGGCCTGCGCGCGATTGATCGCGGCGATCTTGCCGGAATCCTCCATGGTCTTGATCTTGTACGCGGTGATGTCGGTGGCGAACTTGATGAAGCTGACCACCTTGCCGTTCCCGTCGCGCAGCGGCGCGTAGGAGGCGTGGACCCAGACTTCCTTGCCGCCCTTGCCGAAACGCTTGTACTGCGTGGTCTGGAACTCGCCGCGGTTCAGGCTGGCCCAGAAGTCGCGATAGCGGGCGCTCTCGCGCTCCGCCGGGCTGACGAAGATGCTGTGATGCTTGCCCCTGATCTCGGCGAGCGTGTAGCCGCTCATCTTGAGCAGGTTCTCGTTGGCATCGAGGATGGTGCCGTCGAGATCGAATTCGATCACCGCCTGCGACCGGTCGAGCGCCTCGACCTCTGCGATCGCATGTCTGACTTTCTTGCTTTGAAAATTGAACACGTGAGCTCCGCAATGTTTTTCGGTGGCAATTGGGAGAATCTGTTTCCCCTCAGGGAAAAAGTTGCATGCTCTTCTTGAGCATCTGTAAACCGCAGGAAAAACCTGTCTCGGCTCCGAAGCTCCACGTGCGTTTGCCATGTCTTTCAACTGACAGGCGTTCCCGTTTCATGTGCACGGCGAAGTTCATAGAACGGGGCCGTATTTGTACGGAATGCATGCGAGTTATTTTCCGCGTCGTGTTGGCGCAGTCCGCGTGCGGTGTCGGCACGGCCGTTCGGGAATCGTCTTGCATCAGGGGATGCTTGCCGCGGAGACGGTGATGTCTGATGACCATGAGCGTGTGATCCGGAACCTGTTTGCTGCCTATATCGCCAACGACCGGCAACGGGTGAGCGATGCGCTCGCCGACGACTTCCGCTTCACCAGCCCGTTCGACGACGACCTCGACAAGGCGGCCTATTTCGAACGCTGCTGGAGGGACACGGGCTGGATCGCGCGGCATGACATCGAACGGATCTTCGTCCGGGGTGACGAGGCCTTCGTCACCTATTGCTGCCTGGCAAAGGATGGCAGGAGCTTTCGCAACACCGAGTTCTTCACCTTCGCCGGCGGCAAGGTCCGGCGCATCGAGGTCTATTTCGGCGCCGCCCGGCAGGATGGCCGTTTCCTGCCGCAGCCGCGCTAGCGCGGCGCGATGACGTCCCAAATAATTACCGTCATCATGTCGGCTGTATAAAACCTCGTTCGTCTTGAAGGGGATATCAGGAGGAGCCATGTCCCTGACACTGCATTTCCATCCGCTGTCGTCGTTTTGCTGGAAGGTGTTGATCGCGCTTTACGAGAACGGCGTGCCGTTCACGCCGAATCCGGTCGACCTGGGTAATCCCGCCGAGCGTGAGGCCTTCCTGAAGCTCTGGCCGATCGGCAAGTTCCCGGTGCTGGTGGATGCCGAGCGGCGCGAGACGGTGCCGGAGTCGAGCATCATCATCGAATACCTCGATCGCCACTATGCCGGCCCCACGCCTCTGATACCGACGGACCCGGACCGCGCGCTGCGGACCCGTCTGTGCGACCGCCTCTATGATCTCTACGTCCACATGCCGATGCAGCAGATCGTTGGCGATCGGCTGCGGCCGCACGACAAGAGGGATCCGTTGGGTGTGGAAGCGGCGCGAGGTCGCATACGTTCAGCCTACACAATGTTCGATCAGCGGATGGCGACCGGACCTTACGCGACGGGCGAGGCGTTCACGCTCGCGGACTGCTCGGCGCTGCCCGCCTTGTTCTATGCCAACAGGGTCGAGCCGATCGGCACTGACCGCCCCAATATCACCAGCTATCTCGAGCGGCTGAAAGTACGTCCATCGGTGATGCGGGTCTTGAGAGAAGCCGAGCCCTATTTCGGGATGTTCCCCGAGGAGGGGTGAGATTTCCCCGCTGTTGCCCGGCTGCCGGTCTTATTGCGTCGGGGACCTCCGCAAACATTTTTTCTGCGGCATGTCGGTTCCTCGGGCGTTCATTCGTCTTGAAGGCGAGGGCAGGCGGCCCGCCGCTGCTCCTCCCGACAGTGAAGGTAGGGAACACCATGCGATTCATGATGCTGATGATCCCGCTCGGCTACGAGAGCGCGCCGGCGGACGTCCAACTCGATCCCGAGCGCGTCTCCGCGATGATGCGCTACAACGAGGCGCTGAAGGATGCCGGCGTGCTGATCACGCTGGACGGCCTGCATCCGCCCTCGATGGGCGCGCGCGTCTCGTTTGCGACCGGCGAGCCTGTCGTGACCGACGGTCCCTTCGCTGAGGCCAAGGAAGTTCTGGGCGGTTACTGGATGATCGACGTCGCCTCGCGCGCCGAGGCGATCGCGTGGGCCAAGAAGTGCCCGGCCTCGTCGAACGAAATCATCGAGATCCGGCAGGTGCAGGAGATGAGCGACTTTCCGCCGGAGGTGCAGGCCGCCGCCGCCGGCTTCGACGAACTGAAGCAATAGTCACAGCGGCCGCGGATACATTCGCGGCTGCCGTCAATCGATCAACAAGGAGAGAACTGATGAGCACCGAACACAAATTCCTCGCCGTCTATCTCGGCAGCGTGAGCGGCGAAAAAATGAAGGCCTGGCACGCGATGCCCGAGGCGGAGCGGAAGGCCCGGGAGCGCGAGGGCATGGCCGCCTGGACCGGCTGGGTCGAGAAGCACAAGGACGTCATCGTCGAGATGGGCGGCCCGCTCGGCAAGACCCGCAGGATCGACGCAAGCGGCATCACCGAGATCAGCAACGCGCTGACCGGCTTCACGGTGGTGCGGGCCGCCTCCCAGGAGGACGCTGCAAAGCTGTTCGAGAACCACCCGCATTTTGCGATCTTCCCGGGCGAGGCGATCGAGGTCATGCCCGTGCTGCCGATTCCGCAGATGTAGGCTCCGTGGATCGTCATTCCGGGGCGATGCGAAGCATCGAACCCGGAATCTCGAGATTCTCAGGTGCGCAAGCGCGCACCGTAGTTCGATGCTTCGCATCGCCCCGGAATGACTGCGGAAAATACGGGTTAATCAAACCCGGCCTGCGCTAGTGACCTTCACGCCCAGCTCATGTAAAAGCCGTTCACATGAGCTGGCGCAAGGAGCAGCGCCGCGCCGAGCGCGGCTATCACCACGGTAATCTGAAGGAAGCCCTGTTGCAGGCCGCCCTCGGGCTGATCGCCGAGAAGGGGGCGGCCGGCTTCACCTTCGCCGATGCCGCGCGCATGGCCGGCGTCAGCGCCGCGGCGCCCTACCGGCATTTCCGCGATCGCGACGAGCTGTTGTCCTCGATCGCCCAGCGCGGCTTCGAGCAGTTCGAGGCGCGCCTCACTGCGGCCTGGGACGACGGCCGACCCGACACGGTCACCGCGTTCGAGCGCGTCGGCAGGGCCTACCTCGCCTTCGCCCGCGAGGAGCCGGCCTTCTACAACGCGATGTTCGAATCGGGCCTGCCGGTCGATGCCAATCCGGCGCTGCAGGCCGCCAGCGAACGTGCCTTCAACATCATCCGCGCCGCCGCCGAACGGCTTGCTGCGCTGGCCCCGCCCGGCACGCCGCGCCCGCCGGCGATGATGATGGCGCTGCACATCTGGTCGATGGCGCATGGCGTCGCCTCGCTGTTCTCGCGCGGCGATGCCGCGCGGCGAAAGCTGCCGATGTCGCCGGACGAGCTGCTGGAGGCCGAGGTCCTGATCTATCTGCGCGGGCTCGGCTTCCCGACCGACCGCAGGCCGCCGACCAAGGGCGCCGAGCCGCCGCCGGTGCCGCCGGAGGCCTCCTCCGGTTCGGGCGTGCCGCCCGGCGGTCCCTGGGGCAAGCCGAAATAAAGTTGCGCAAATAATTCGCCCGGCCTGTCAGGCGGCCAGCTTGACAAAATCGCGGGATGGTCTAGCTATGTAAATGTTATTTACATTCACAACGGCGCTGGTGCCGTGATGGAGATGGGAAATGGCCTACACCGCTGATGTCAATCGATGGCGCGGCCCTTCAGATCAATACCAACAGTACGAGCGTCCCCGCATGCTCGACACGCCCTGGCATCCCGGCTGGATCGCCGTGACCATCCTCGGCTTCATCATCTGGTGGCCGATCGGACTTGCCCTTCTCTTTTTCACACTCGGGAGCAGAAGAATGTCGTGCTGGAGCAATCAGGACCGCTGGCAGAACAAGATGGAGCGGATGCAGTACAAGATGGACCGCATGCGCGACCGCATGGATCGCCGCGGCTTCGGCTTTGGCTTCGGCCCGCCGTCCTCCGGCAACCGCGCCTTCGACGAGTACCGCAGCGAGACGTTGCGCCGGCTCGAGGAAGAGCAGGTCGAGTTCAAGAACTTCCTCGACCGTCTGCGTCACGCCAAGGACAAGGAAGAGTTCGACCAGTTCATGGCGCAGCACAAGACGCGCCCGACCCCGCCGCCGACCGACCAGCAGCAAGGCTGATCTGAAGGTTCTTAACCTCTCAAAGCCTTCAGGCGCATGCCCCCAAAGTCCTGATGGCCCCGAGCCGCCCGTCTGCGCAACCCGCAGGCGGGCGGTTTGGTTTTTAACCTCTCCCCGCTTGCTCAGCGCGAGCGAAGCTCGTCGCGGCCCGTAGGAACGGGGAGAGGGAGTAGATTGAGTCCCCGAACCGTCACACGGTTCACCGACACCAAAGACGCACGGATCTGCGCACCCGCCTGCTGCTTGGTATCACCGCATTGGCGGTGCTCGGCTATGTCAGCGTCGTCTATGGCAGCTGCGCGCTCGATCCCGATTGCCATTTTCGCCTCTGTGCCGGCGGGCGCTCGCTCTGTGGCGTCGATCACGCACATGTGCAGGACCGCTAGAACCGATTTCGCGCCGGGCCCGACCAAGCCCTGACAGCGCCAACGGGTACCGCCATGACGAATGAAGGCAAGGAGATCATCCAGGACACAGCGCTATTTGAGCGCGCGGCGACGCTGTTCGTTCGGTTCGGGGACTATATTCCGCTGACGATCGCATTCCTCAATCATTGGCCGACCGAGATCAAGTTCTATCCCGAATTCGTGGTCGGAAATGCCTGGAAGGTCTTTCTCAGCCTCGGCCTCTATCAACTCGCCGCGTTCGCGCTGCGGCGCGCCGTCAAGTTTGCGACAGCGGAGCTTGCCCCATGATCCTGCTGCGCGATTTCGCACTTTACGTGCTGCCGGCCCTCATCGCGGCGGGCGGCTGGCTTTATGCGCTCAGCCTGCGCAGGCGGGCGCGGCCGGGCCGCGCGCGCGAGGGCACGCGTCCCGGCGGCAGCAGCGGCGCCGAAAAGTTCAGCGCACCGTGACGAGCTGCGCGCGAACCGACGTCAGGAAGTGCTCGTAGGCGTGGTCCACGATCTCGTTGAGTGAGCGCGTTCGCGCGAACATCGCCCTGGCCTCGGTGAGAAACTCGTCGCGGGTCGGGATCTTCGGCAGGTGCAGATGCGTCAGCGCATCGACGCCTTCGTGGGCGCGATTGAAGATGTCGTGCAGCGTCGGCAGTTGCAGCTGGGCGAGGTCAGCGCGGTGCAGCGCCGACGAGATCGCGTGCGCCAGCGCGTGAGCATCGAACCGTCCGGCGAGCTGCCGGGCCGCCCGATTGATGACGCGCGCGCCGAGCGGCTGCTCGTTGCGCAGCACCAGTTCGGGCGGCGCCTTCATGTTCCAGACAATGCCGAACCAGGACAGGACCTTCAGGATGTAATAGGTCACGTCGACTTCCCACCAGCGAAAGCCTTGTCGCACGCTGCTCTGGTAGGCGTGGTGATTGTTGTGCCAGCCCTCTCCCAGGGTGAGCAACGCCAGCAGCCAGTTGTTGCGGGAATCGTCGCCCGTCACGTAGCGCTTGCGTCCATGCACATGGGCGAGGGAGTTGATGCAGAAGGTCGCGTGATAGACCAGCACCGTGCTCCACAGGAAGCCGACGACCAGACCCGACCACCCCGCACCTGCGAAGCAGAGCGCTGCAAGCACAACGGCCGGCAGCAGCTCCAGCCGATGCAGCCACATCAGCTCCGGATAGACCGTGAGATCGCCGACTTTCACGAGATCGGTCTCGTCGTGCTCCCGATAGAAGATCCAGCCGACATGGCTGTACAGGAAGCCGCGTTGGCGCGGTGAGTGCACGTCCAATTCGGTATCGGAATGCAGATGATGGTGCCGATGCTTGGCCGCCCACCACAGAACGCTCTTCTGTGCGGTGCTTTGTGCGAGAACGGCCAGGACGAACTGAAACACCCGGCTGGTGGCAAAAGCCTTGTGCGAGAAATAGCGGTGGTAACCTGCTCCGATTGCGAACATGCGCACGATATAGAGTGCACCGCAGATCGCGACGGCCTCCCAGGTAATGCCCGACCAGATCGCGGCGAAGCAGCCGAGATGAACCAGCACGAACGGTATGGCGGAGGGGTACATGACGTCGTCGTGATGGTCGTCGGCGGGAGCGTTGGGCGACATGCTTCGGTGTGACCTCGAGTGGGGGATCTTGGAATTTGTCTCGGCAGCGCAGGAGGACGCCGGGTATGAAAAACCCGCGGATGGCGGACCACCGCGGGGGCTGGGACAGGATGCCTTGCGCGTACATCCCCGGCCGAAGCAGCGTCGGCCGAAACGCGATGGACTATATGGTTGCCGGTGCCTGGCATGCAAGCTCGTAGCCTCACGGGGACCTGCGGCATGTTGCGAGGCCTGTCACCTATGCCGCCGGCACGGCGTGGCGCGCGGGCTGCCCACGGCCTATATTCGACAGGTGAGAAGGAAGGGGCAGCGATGATGGCAGCTGCGACCACGGCGAGCGACAGTCTCTGGCAGGACATACGCGATGAAGCGCGGCGCGCGATGGCGGCCGATCCCGTCTTCGGCAAGTCCCTTGCCGATACAGTCCTGATCCATGGCGATTTTGCTGCCGCCCTGGCCGATCTGATCGGACGCAGGCTTGGCGGCTCCGCAGCGGAGCGGGCGCGTTTCACCACCTTTTCCCTTGACGCCTTTCGCAGCCAGCCGGGCCTGATCGAGACCGCCAGCCGCGACTTGCAGGGCATCGCGCGTCGCGATCCCGCCATCGCCGAGCTGTTGCCGCCACTGCTGCACTACAAGGGCTACGTGGCGCTGCAAGCCTGGCGCGTCTCGCACTGGCTCTGGCATCGCGGGCAAATCGATGCGGCGCTGCTGTTCCAGAACGAGGCCTCGAACGCCTTGCAGGTCAGCATCCACCCCGCCGCCAGCATCGGATCGGCGGTCTATCTCGACCACGCCACCGGCATCGTGATCGGCGCGAATGTGGTGATCGGCGACGAGGTCACCATCCTGCAGAACGTCAGCATCGGCCGTCACAGCGAGCTGCCGGCGCGTTCACCCCGCATCGGCCGCGGCGTCTACATCGGCGGCGGTGCGACCATCCTCGGCGACATCGGCATCGGCGATTTCGCCAAGATCGGCGCCGGCACGCTTCTGACGTCGGACGTTCCCGCCGGCTGCACCGCGGTCGGCAATCCCGCGCGATTGACCAACTGCCCAGAGCCGGCCTCCGCGGCTTGAACCGCCATCAGGCGGCGCGGCGATGGCTCTCGCCGCCATGGGGCGGCGTGACCGGCTCCGAGCTGGTCTGGCCCGGTGCATCCAGCACCGCAACGTGATAGCGATAGACCATCTCCCAACCCTTCCATCCCGTGAACAGCAGGATGCCGACGACGATCAGCGACAGCACCACGCCCCAGGGCTTGATCGCGGCCTCGCTGCCTTGCGTATAGCGCAGATAGAAGTTGACCAGCGCCAGCACCACCGCCGCAAGATTGCCGACCATGTGGTACCAGGCATCGTTGAGACGGCGGATGCGGGGCTCATTCAGGAAATCGGTAAAGCCGGCCGCGGCGGCAACCAGCGCCATGACGATGCCGGCGCCGATCAGCCACATTGCAGCCCTGGCCCAGAAACCGTCGCCGGTTCCAATAAAGGCCAGATCGGCAATGGGCGCGCCGACCAGAAACGCCACGGGGAACGGGATGATCATGGGGTGGAGCGGATGGTCGCCGATGGCGGCCGTCGTCTTGGGGTTGATGCTCATGGCAATGCCTCGCCGAAAGTGATTTTCCGGACAATTTTTGGGGCGGGGGCTGGTTCCTAGCGACAGAGTGACAGCCTTCATGCCGTGCTTGCGGAGGCGGTGATTGCCGCGCGGCAAATTGCGCTTCCTCCCCCCTTACGGGGGCAGGGCAGGGGGAGCCCAGTGACTGTAGGGTGGGCGTAACCCACCCTACGCACTCGAGGGAGAAGTGGTGAGGCCTTAGCACTTGCCTCGCCGATCAGGCGGCAGCCTTGTTCTTGATGGCTCCAATGATCGCGGTGAGTATCGCCCCGCCGGCGCCACCGGCGACAACTTGTGACACGATGCCGCCAACGCTCAAGTTTCCAGATTGTGCCGCGGCCATGATGGACGGAAGCAGCAACGTAACGACCTGGCCGAGCACCCCGCCGCCGACCAAACCCGAAATGATGTTTCCGGCCATTCCGAGATCAAATGTCGGCGAAGACTTGCCCGCGCCAACTCCACCAAGCGCGCCTGAGACGAGGTTGATCAGAATCTGTTCCATGCGGATTCTCCCGTACGAGGTCGTCGGGCAGCTCGTCAGCCACTATAATCGATTGCCTGCGAGCGGCCCACTCCCGCGTTGTCAGGCGGCCCGCAAACAAAGCCAATAGAGTGTGTTGCCGATCGACCGGTGAAATAAACCCTCGCGCGTGGCACAAGCTGCATAGCGACGGCTCAATACCCGGCAGCGAGCCCCGAGTTGCGGCGCGGATCGTTGGCGCCATAGTAGCGGTTGTTGCCGACTTGCTTGCCGCCAAGCGACGGCGCGCCCACGATGATCACCGCCAGATGGTTGGCCGGCTGCGGCGGGCCGAATTTGTGGCCCATGCCCTCCAGAATCTTCTGCGTGTCAGGCGACAGCGCATAATTCTCGGCGTTGGTGATATCGGGCAGCCACTGCTGGTGGATGCGCGGCATGTCGACGGCTTCCTGCGCGTTCATGCCGTAGTCGATGGCGTTGATCATGGTTTGCAGCACGGCCGTGATGATGCGGCTGCCGCCGGGCGTGCCCACCACCATCACCGGCTTGCCGTCCTTGCTGACGATGGTCGGGCTCATCGAGGAGAGCGGCCGCTTGCCGGGCGCGATGGCGTTGGCCTCACCCTGCACCAGGCCATACAGGTTCGGAACGCCAACCTTGGCGGTGAAGTCATCCATTTCATCATTGAGCAGCACGCCGGTCTTTGCCGCCGTGACCTTGGCGCCGAACCAGTCGTTCAGCGTGTAGGTGACGGACACCGCGTTGCCGTCCTTGTCCGCGATTGAATAATGCGTGGTGTTGCTGCCCTCGTGCGGCGCGACACCCGGCTTGATGTCCTTGGAGACGCCGGCCTTGTTCGGGTCGATCACGGCGCGGATCTTGGCCGCGTAGGCCCTGTCGAGCAGGCGGTCGAGCGGATTCTTCACGAAGTCGGGATCGCCGAGATAGCTGTTGCGGTCCACGTAAGCGTGCCGCATCGCTTCGATCTGCACGTGCGTCGCAGCTGCGGAGTGATAGCCCAGCTCCTTGAGCGGATAGCCTTCCAGGATATTCAGGATTTCGCAGATGATGACGCCGCCCGAGCTTGGCGGCGGCGCGGAAACCACGTGATAGCCGCGATAGTCGCATTCGACAGGTGCGAGCTCGCGCGTCTTGTAGCCGTCGAGGTCGTCCTGCGTCAGCAGGCCTTTGCCGGCCTGGCTGGATGCCACGATGGCGCTGCCGACCCAGCCCTTGTAGAAGCCGTCGGTGCCCTTGCTGCTGATCTCGCGCAGGGTTTTCGCCAGCTCGGATTGCATCAGCCTGTCGCCCACGCCGAATGGCTGGCCGTTGTTGAGGAAGATGGCGCTGGATGCCGGGTCATCCCTAAAATCGTCGGTTGCCGTGCGCAGCAGGTCGATGTCGCCCTGGTCGAGCACAAATCCCTGTTCGGCGAGCTGGATCGCGGGCGCGAGCAGGTCGGCGCGCTTCATGGTGCCGTATTTTTCGCGCGCATATTCCATACCCGAGACGGACCCCGGCACGCCCACGGCCAGATGCCCCTTGGTCGAGATGCCCTTGATGACGTTTCCGTCCTTGTCGAGATACATATTGGCCGTCGCCCCCTTGGGAGCCGTCTCGCGGAAATCGAGGAAGGTCTTGCGGCCGTCGGCGAGCTGAATCGTCATGAAGCCGCCACCGCCGAGATTGCCGGCCGCCGGATAGACGACGGCAAGGGCATAACCTACGGCCACAGCAGCATCGACAGCATTGCCGCCGCGCTTGAGCACCTCGACGCCCACCTGTGTCGCCAGATGCTGCGCGGACACCACCATGCCGTTTTCCGCGGCGACCGGCGCAACCGATGCCGCGCGCGCGGGGCTGGATGTGACGAGGCAGATCGATACGACCGCGGCGGTCATCCACCGCACATTCGTTTGTGGTTTCGGCATGGGGAGTTCCTCAGGGCTGGCCGATGATGTCGGCACGTTGTTGTCCGCGAACGGACCCTATCAGCTCGCGCCCGCGGAGGGAGCATGAGGATGAGGTGACGCGCGATGGCGAAGGGGGAGGGAACCTGTCTTGCTCGGGGCACGCGGAACTCTCGTGCCCCGGACGCAGCGCAGCGTCTCTTTGACGATGCGCTGCTGAGCCGGGGCCCATCCCGCCGCAGGGGGGCGCTGCATTCTGGTCCCGGCTCTGCACCGCAACGTTGGAACGTTGCGGTGCGTCCGGGACACGGACCGGGCCTTCCCGCGGCCCCATCCCCCTGCGCCGCCTGCCTTTCCCGCAGCCAAATTCGCCGGCGGTAACCCCGCATTAACCATCGGCGGGCTCTGGTAAGGGTGGACAGGCGTGCCCGGAGCCCGAAGTCAAGGCCTGGGGTCAAGGCCCCTTAGTTTTGACATCTTGGCAGGGAATGCAGGCGGCCGGCTTTGGACGAGCCCTGCACCCCAGAAAGACAAGGCTTTGAGCGGGCTTGCCGGCTGCGCGGTTGGCGCGGCGGTTGGGGAACCGGCGGACATTTACCGGCCGTGACATGAGGTTGAAGATCGCCTTGAGAGGATACTGCTTATGAATCCGGCCGACGTGGCTCAGTCAGCCCTTCCGGTTGCCGCTTCCGCGGACGTATCGCTGATCGCGCTGTTCTGGCAGGCTCACTGGATCGTGAAAGCGGTGATGCTGGGACTTCTGTCCTGCTCGGTCTGGGTCTGGGCGATCGCCATCGACAAGATCTTCCTGTTCGCCCGCACCCGCCGCTCGATGGACCGGTTCGAACAGGCCTTCTGGTCCGGCGAGTCGATCGAGGAGCTCTATCGCACCCTCTCGGCCAAGCCGACGCATTCCATGGCGGCCTGCTTCGTGGCGGCGATGCGCGAGTGGAAGCGCTCGTTCGAGAGCCACGCCCGCTCGGTCGCGGGCCTGCAGATGCGGATCGACAAGGTCATGAACGTCTCGATCGCCCGCGAAGTCGAGCGGCTGGAACGCCGCCTTTTGGTGCTCGCCACCGTCGGCTCCGCCGGCCCCTTCGTCGGCCTGTTCGGCACGGTCTGGGGCATCATGTCGAGCTTCCAGTCGATCGCGGCGTCGAAAAATACCTCCCTTGCGGTGGTGGCCCCCGGTATTGCCGAGGCGCTGTTTGCGACCGCGGTCGGCCTTATCGCCGCCATTCCTGCCACTATTTTCTACAATAAGTTCACTTCCGAGGTGAACCGGCAGGCCCAGCGGCTCGAAGGCTTCGCTGATGAATTTTCAGCCATCTTGTCCCGTCAGATCGACGAGCGGGGCTGACGGACGGCATGTATAGTGTGAAGGGCAATTTGGGCACGCGATCATGGCCATGAACGTTGCGAGTTCGTCCGGCGGCGGCGGGCGCCGTGGCCGGCGCAAGCCCGTCGTGGCCGAGATCAACGTCACGCCGATGGTCGACGTGATGCTGGTGCTGCTCATCATCTTCATGGTGTCGGCGCCGATGCTGACGGTCGGCGTGCCGCTCGACCTGCCGCAGACCCAGGCCAAGAGCCTCGAGAACAACGACCAGAAGCCGATCCAGATGTCGGTGGACATCAAGGGCAAGGTGTTCATCAACGATGCCGAGATCGCGATCAACGATCTGATACCGAAGCTGAAGGCGATCACGGACGCGCGCGGCGGGCTCGAGGAGCGCATCTATCTGCGCGCCGACAAGAAGGCGGATTACGGCACGGTGGCCAAGGTGATGGGCCTGTTGTCCGGTGCCGGATTCAAGAAGCTCGCCCTCGTCACGGAAGCGGATCAGGGGTCCTAAGCCGGTGAAGGTGAACGTCGACAAGACACTCGTTGCGTCGATTGCCCTCCATGTCCTCGTGCTGGGATGGGGCCTCGTCACCTTTAGCAGCAAGGCCTACATCGCGCCGGAGGAGTCGCTTCCGGTCGACATCATCTCCACCGATCAGCTCGCCAAGATGATGGCGGGGCAGAAGACCGGCAAGAAGGAAGAGCCGAAGCCCAAGGTCGAGAAGATCGCCGAGGCCAAGCCCGAAGAGGACGCCGTCGGCAAGGTCACCGAGAAGAAAGAGCTGATCAAGACCAACTCGACGCCGGAGCCGCCACCGAAGCCCGTCGAGAAGCCGGTCGAGAAGAAGCCTGAGCCGCCGAAGCCGGTCGCCGAGGCGAAGCCGAAGGAAGAGCCGAAGCCGCAGGAAAAGAAGCCTGATCCGGCCAAGGAAGATCCGATCGCCGAGCTGCAGAAGAAGCTGGATACCAAGAAGCCGCCGCCGAAGCCCGTCGAGCAGAAGGTCGCGGCCGTGCAGCCGCAGCAGCGGCCGAAACCGAAGGAGCGCAGCTTCGATCCCGCGCAGATCCAGCGCGATCTCGACAAGCGCGCTGCGACCCGCCACGAGCAGACCGGCTCCGCATTGAATGCGTCAGCGTCGCTGGGAGCGGCGACCGGGACCGCGGCCAACAACGTCGCGACCTGGCGCGGTGCATTCCAGGGCGCGGTCAAGCGCTGCTTCACGCCCACCTATAACGGCCAGGACGCCGATCAATACGAGGCCGACATCGACATTCCCATGAAGATCGATGGATCGCTCGCATCCGAGCCCATCGTCGTCGCGGTGAGGGGACCGTCGCGGTCGATCGCCCAGGCGGTTGCCGAGAGCGCCAAGCGCGCCATCGTGCAGTGCCAGGTCTATTCGTTCATGCCGAAGCAGCAGTACGAGAGCTGGAAGCTCATTCCGATGACTTTCGGCCTGAAAGATATGTTGTGACATCCGAACAAAAGAATTTTGCAATGAATGACGCCCGATCGATCACCCGCCGCCGCTTTATGACCCTCACCGGATCGGCGCTCGCCATGCTCGGGGGCGGACATGCGTTCGCTCAAGGCCAGCCGCGACTGCGCATCGATCCTACCGAATTCCAGCCGATCCCGATCGCGATCTCCGGCTTTGTGCCGGGCTCGCCGTCCGACGGCGACGTCGGCAACGGCGTCACCCAGGTCATCACCAACAACCTGAAGCGCTCGGGCCTGTTCGCACCGATCGATCAGGCCGCCTTCATCGAGCGCATCAGCAACATCGACGTCGCGCCGCAATTCCAGAACTGGAAGACCATCAACGCGCAGGCCCTCGTCACCGGCCGCATGACGCGGCAGCCGGACGGCCGCCTCAAGGCCGAATTCCGCCTGTGGGACGTGGTCACCGGCCAGCAGCTCGCCGGCCAGCAATATTTCACGTCGCCGGAATATTGGCGCCGCATCGCCCACATCATCTCCGATCAGATCTACGAGCGCATGACCGGCGAGAAGGGCTATTTCGACAGCCGCGTCGTGTTCGTCGACGAGACCGGGCCGAAGGAGCGCCGCGTCAAGCGGCTCGCCATGATGGACCAGGACGGCGCCAATGTGCGCTACCTGACCCGCGGCTCCGACCTCGTGCTGACGCCGCGCTTCTCGCCGAACTCGCAAGAGATCACCTACATGGAGTTCGGCCAGGGCGATCCGAAGGTCTATCTCTTCAACATCGAGACCGGCCAGCGCGAGATCGTCGGCAACTTCCCCGGCATGACCTTCGCGCCGCGCTTCTCGCCGGACGGCCAGCGCGTCATCATGAGCCTGCAGCAGGGCGGCAATTCCAACCTGTTCGTGATGGATCTGCGCTCGCGCTCGACCACGCGCCTCACCGACACGCCGGCGATCGACACGTCGCCTTCCTATTCGCCGGACGGCACCCGCATCTGCTTCGAGTCCGATCGCGGCGGCAGGTCGCAGATCTATGTGATGGCGGCGGGCGGGGGACAGGCGCAGCGCATCTCCTTCTCCAAGGACGACACCAACGCCAGCTATTCGACACCGGTGTGGTCGCCGAAGGGCGATTACATCGCCTTCACCCGGCAAGGCGGCGGGCAGTTCTCGATCGGCGTCATGAAGCCCGATGGCAGCGGCGAGCGGCTGCTCACCTCGGGCTTCCACAACGAGGGCCCGACCTTCTCGCCGAACGGCCGCGTGCTGATGTTCTTCCGCGATCCCGGTGGCAACGGCGGACCGTCGCTGTACAGCGTCGACATCTCCGGCCGCAACGAGCTGAAGGTGCCGACGCCGGGCTTCGCCTCAGACCCGGCATGGTCGCCGCTACTGTCCTCGACTGCTGGCCAATAAATCGCGTGTTCAGACGCGCGATGTTTCCGAAAAAAAGCGCCGATTTTTTCGCGTTCGGTGGGGAAAGCAAGCTTTCCTTCACCTTGTGCGCGGCAACGCTTGCCTAGTTGCTTGATATTTCAGCAGAATCGAGTTCGCAATTGCCGAAAAACAACTCGACTTTAACGATGTTCCCTCAGAAAGGCTTCACCTGGGCTGGGTAAAAGTACGCTCTAAACAGGACGCGTAATTAGCCAATGCAGCTGGCCGACCAGAAGCAGAGCGATCGAGACGAGCTGGAGCCGATACTCTACGCCGCTCTGATCAACTCTATGGTGCAGAATTTCTGGGCGATCTTCCTGGGCTCGGCCTCCGCGGCCGTGGCCGCGGTCATGACTGCGCTCAAGACCGGCGACGTCTGGCTGTGGCCGCTCGCATTTCTGCTGATCGCCATCGGCACTGCGCGCGCGTTCCAGATGCGCGGATACGAGAACCGCGCGCACCCGCTGTCGTTCGAGGAAGCCAAGCATCTGGAGCCGCGCTACTGGTTCGGCGCGCTCAGCTATGCGGCGGTACTCGGCATATGGTCCTTCGTCGTCATCTACAACAACGAGGATCCGGTGGCCGACATGCTCGCTGTCGCCATCGGCATCGGCTACACCGCCGGCGGCGCCGCCCGCAATTACGGCCAGCCCCGGGTGATCCAATGGCACGTCGCGCTCGCCTGCGGTCCGATGTCGCTCGCGCTGCTGTTGCACGGCGGCCCCTACCACGTCGGTCTTGCGATCCTGCTGATGTTCTTCTTCATCGGCCTGAAGAACATCAACCTCAGCCTGCATGCGATCTTCGTCAAGGCGCTGACCTCGAGCTTCCGCGAGTCCGCGCTGGCGAGCCAGTTCGACACCGCGCTCAACAACATGCCGCATGGCCTGTGCATGTTTCGCGCCGACCGGCGCCTCGCAGTGATGAACCATCGCTTCGGCGAGCTGATGGGCCTGCCCGAGGACCTGGTCAAGCGCGGCGCCACCGCGGCCGACATCGTGTCGGCCTGCATCGCCGCGGGCTCCATCTCGGCGGAGAGCGGCAACCAGATCCTGGCCGAGATCGCCCATGCGCGGATCTGCGAGATCGTCACCGCCGATCCGGATCTTTCGCGCGGCCGTACCCTGGCCTGGACGTTCCAGCCGATGACCGGCGGCGGCACCGTGCTGCTGCTCGAAGACATCACCGAACGCACCAACGCCGAAGCCCGCATCAGCCATCTCGCCCGCTATGACGAGCTCACCGCGCTGCCCAACCGGGTCTCGTTCCGCGACGAGATCGAACGCCTGCTGGCCTTTGCCCACCACGCCGAACGGCTCTCGGCGCTGCTGTTCGTCGACCTCGACCAGTTCAAGCAGGTCAACGACACGCTCGGCCACCCCTGCGGCGACCAGCTCCTGTGCGCGGTCGCCAATCGCCTGCGCGAGATGCTGCGTCCCGAGGATTTCGTCGCCCGCTTCGGCGGTGACGAGTTCGTCGTGTTCCAGCAGAACATCTCGTCGGCCGAGGACGCTGCGAGCCTCGCCCGCCGCATCGTCGAGCGCCTGAGCGAGCGCTACCGCATCGACAATCACCTGGTCGAGATCGGCGCCAGCGTCGGCATCGCGCTGACCTCGCCGGACGGCAAGGTCAGCGCCGACACCTTGCTCAAGAACGCCGACATGGCGCTGTACCGCGCCAAGGCCGACGGTCGCGGCACCTTCTGCTTCTTCCGCGACGAGATGGCGGCGACCGTCGAGGCGCGCCGCATCCTCGAGCTCGACCTGCGCAAGGCGCTCGCCAACGAGGAGTTCGAGCTGTTCTACCAGCCGCTGGTCAATCTGAAGTCCGGCAAGATCACCACCTGCGAGGCGCTGCTGCGCTGGAATCATCCGGTGCGCGGCACGGTTTCGCCGGTCGACATCATCCCGGTCGCCGAGGACATGGGCCTGATCGTCGATCTCGGCCGCTGGATCCTGCGCCGCGCCTGCATGGAATGCATGAAGTGGCCGGAGGGCGTCAGCGTCGCCGTCAACTTCTCGCCGCAGCAATTCCACCAGCGCGACGTGCTGAGCGAGATCCGCTACGCGCTGGAGGTCTCAGGGCTTCCGGCGCATCGCCTCGAGATCGAGATCACCGAGTCCTCGCTGCTGCGCAACACCCAGCTCACCCACGATATCCTGTCGCAGCTGCATGCGCTCGGCGTGCGCATCTCGCTCGACGATTTCGGCACCGGCTATTCCAGCCTCAGCTACCTGCACAATTTCCCGATGCAGAAGGTGAAGATCGACCGCTCCTTCCTGGAAGGAATCGACACCGACCGGCCGCTGACGCTGCTGCGCGGCGTGGCACGCCTGTCGGCCGATCTCGGCATGGCGGTCGTGGTCGAGGGCATCGAGACCAACGAGCAGCTCGAGCTGATCAGCGCCGACGGCACCGTGTCCGAGGCGCAAGGTTATCTGTTCAGCCGTCCGGTGCCCGCCGTACGGATGCGCCAGCTCCTCAACGCCTCGCATGGACGGCGCGGCGAGAGCCTGCTCCAGGTCGTCGGCTCGCGCTCGTTCGCCTGATTCCGCTTCCCGAAATCTCCCGTTGTTTCAACTTGTTGCCGGCTACCGTAGTGCTACGGGGGGTTAACCCTAACACTTCGATTGCTTTGCTTCATTGTTAAGAAGCTGTTAATAAATCATCACGCGCGTGGAAGTTGTCCCGCGCGGATGCGGTGTGCGGTGGCGGGTAAGGAGTTGGAATGCAGTCCTCAGCCAGAGCGATCATTTCGGCTGTTGGACGGGGTGCCGAGCTCCTGACCGACGTCGATTATCATCTTGCGGAAACGGCCGCGGAGAAGGAGGAGATCTACAATCTCCGCTATCGCGCCTATCTGCGCGAGGGCGCCGTCAAGGAATCTCCTGATACGCGCGTCACCGACCAGTACGACGAATTGTCGAACGCGTGGACCTTCGGCGTCTATCTCCGGGGCAAGCTCTGCAGCTCGGTGCGCATCAGCGTGCTGACCTCGGAATGGCGCCAGTCCACTTCGGCCGACGTCTTTCCCGATATCCTGCTGCCGCGGCTCGATCGCGGCGAGATCATGATCGACCCGACCCGGTTCGTCGCCGATCCCGACCAGGTCAAGCGCGTCCCCGAATTGCCCTATCTGACGACCCGGCTCGCCTATATGGCCTGCGAGCATTTCCATGCCGATCTCGGCCTTGCGATCGTGCGTCCGGAGCATCAGGCCTTCTACCGGCGGGTGTTCCTGCACGAGACCATTGCCGAGCCGCGGCTGGTCCCCGGTCTCACCAAGCCGTTCGGACTGATGGCGGCGGACTTCCCGACCTTCCGCAGGAAGGTGTTCGAGCGCTATCCGATCATGCGCTCCACCGCCTTCGAGCGGCGGATGCTGTTCGGGCGCGGCGGTCAGCGCCAGGTCCCGCAGCGGCGCGTGCTGGTGGCGGACGCCGTTCACGCCTGACTGAAGGCTGTCGGCAGCAAGGGGCTCAGGCCCAAAATTCAAGCAAAGCCAGCGATTTTGCCGGCTAACGCGGCTTGCCTTCACCCTCGCGCCACATTTACAACCCATTAACCATGACGGTTGCTTTTCGCTGGTTGGGGGCATTTGACCGGCTGTGGCAAGGTTCCGTCAAGGTTGACGGAACGTTCGCTTAACCAACCCCCTGTAGACCGGACAGCAGTGGACTAACGTGAGCGTGGAGGCTCCGGAATGAAACATCCTATGCGTATCCTCCAGGGATTGAAGCTGGCCGCGGTGCTTGCCGTCGCGCTGTCGATGGGCGCCTGCGCCAACAAGAATGCTGCGACGGATGCGATGGCCAATGCGGCGACGCCGGGCAGCCAGCAGGACTTCGTCGTGAACGTGGGCGACCGCGTGTTCTTCGAGAGCGACCAGACCGATCTGACCCCGCAGGCGATCGTGACCCTTGAGAAGCAGGCGCAGTGGCTCCAGACCTATCCGCGCTACTCCTTCACCATCGAGGGGCATGCCGACGAGCGCGGCACCCGCGAATACAACATCGCGCTCGGCGCGCGCCGTGCCCAATCGGTGCGTTCGTTCCTCGCCTCGCGCGGCATCGATCCGAACCGCATGCGCACGATCTCCTACGGCAAGGAGCGGCCGGTCGCCGTCTGTAACGACATCTCCTGCTGGTCGCAGAACCGTCGCGCCGTCACCGTGCTGAACGCGAGCTCCTGACGCTTCAGTCAGGCGCCGTTCATCTTCAGAAAACGATCATGCCGGCGCC
Source organism: Bradyrhizobium huanghuaihaiense (assembly GCF_007830635.1). Lineage (GTDB taxonomy): Bacteria > Pseudomonadota > Alphaproteobacteria > Rhizobiales > Xanthobacteraceae > Bradyrhizobium > Bradyrhizobium huanghuaihaiense. The sequence continues at coordinate 201,620 of NZ_VLLA01000004.1, forward strand.
CTCACGGGCGCCGGTTTCGTTTCAGCGATCTGTGACAGAAACCCCTTTGTAGCAGTCACATTTTTGGCGTACTCCACTTCAATGTGTGGCGCGTCGAAGGTTCCGTCGCAGGCCATTTCGCTTTCGTCGTCAGGGCAAGATGTCATCCAGATTTAAGGTTCTTACCGGCTCCGTGGCGACCGCCGCGCTGCTCTCCTTGTGCGCGCCGGTCCTGGCTCAATCGATCTTGGCCCAGACGGATGACGATCCCGAGATGCGGATCGAGCGGCTGGAGAACCAGCTGCGCCAGCTCACCGGCCAGAACGAGGAACTGCAATACCGCAACCGGCAGCTCGAGGAGCGCCTGCGCGCGCTCGAGGGCGGCGCGCAAGTCCAGCCGGGACAGCAGCCGGTCCAGCCCGGCGTCGCGGCCGTACCGCCGGCGCAAATTTCGCCCCCTCAAGGCGCGCCGGCCTATCGCCAGCAGCAGCAGGCCGTGCAACCCAATTACGAGCAGCCGCAGACCGCAGGCCCCGCGCCGATCGTTCAGGAGCAGCCGGCGCCCGGCGCCCCCGGCACGCGCCGCCGCGGCGATGCCTTTGATCCGAACCAGAATCCGAACGCGCCCGGTGCGCCCCGCGCCCTCGGCGGCGGACAGCAGCCGATGTCGGCGGGAGCCGGCGCGCCCGGCGGTCGCAATGCCGGCGATCCGCTCGATCTCGCCAATACCAGCCCGCGCTACCAGCAAGGCGTGCCGCCCGCGGCCCAGCCGGGCTATCCGCCGGCCCAGCAGGGCTATCCGGCGCAGGGTGGCGGCGCCGGCCTCACGACCTTGCCGCCCTCGGCGACGCCGCGCGACGAGTTCGACCTCGGCATCGGCTACATGCAGCGCAAGGACTATGCGCTGGCCGAGCAGACCATGAAGAACTTTGCGCAGAAATATCCGAACGACCCGCTGCTCGGTGACGCGCAATACTGGCTCGGCGAGAGCTACTTCCAGCGCCAGCAATATCGCGATTCCGCCGAGGCCTTCCTCGCGGTCACCACCAAATACGACAAATCGGCCAAGGCGCCCGATGCGCTGCTGCGGCTCGGCCAGTCGCTCGCCGCGCTGAAGGAGAAGGAGGCCGCCTGCGCCGCCTTCGGCGAGATCGGCCGCAAATATCCGCGCGCCTCCGCCGGCGTCAAAGCCGCGGTCGACCGCGAGCAGAAGCGGGTGAAGTGCTGATCCGCTGACAAGGCGGATGGCATTGCGCTAAACATTCGATCCATCCGTGGACGATTGCAGCGTCATGTCAGACGACGACAATTCACCGATCTCGGCGCGCGCGGCGAAGCAACTCTTCGCTGACCTCCGCGGCGCGCCGGCCCTGGTGCTCGCGGTCTCCGGCGGGCCCGACTCCGTCGCGCTGATGTGGCTCGCGGCGCGCTGGCAGCGCAGTTTTTCGCGCGGTCCTCGTCTGCTCGTTGTCACCGTCGATCACGGCCTGCGGCCGGAGGCGGCGCGCGAGGCGCGCGAGGTCAAGCGGCTTGCGGCCGAGCTCGGCCTGCCGCACCGGACCCTGCGCTGGCGGGGCGCCAAGCCGAAGACGGGACTGCCTGCAGCCGCGCGCGAGGCGCGCTACCGCCTGCTGACGCAAGCGGCGCGCGCCGCCGGCGCGAGCCATGTGGTGACCGCCCACACCCGCGACGACCAGGCCGAGACCCTCCTGATGCGCATGCTTCGGGGCAGCGGGCTTGCAGGACTGTCGGCGATGGCACAGCTGACGGAGCGCGACGGCATCGTGCTGGCGCGTCCGCTGCTCGACATCCCGAAGTCGCAGCTGATCGCGACCTTGAAGCGGGCGAAAGTCGCCTTCGCCGACGATCCCACCAACCGCGACACGGCCTTCACCCGGCCGCGGCTGCGCGCGCTGCTGCCGCAGCTCGCAGCCGAGGGCGGCGACAGCAGGAGCCTTGCGCGGCTCGCGGGCAGGCTGTCGCGCGCCAATGCGGCGGTCGAGGTGCTGGTCGATGGCGCCGACCGGTTTCTTCAATTGCGGGCGCGCGGCGATGCGCCGCAGGTGGGCGTTCGCAGCTTCGAGGCCGAAGCCTTTGCCCTCCTGCCGGAGGAAGTCCGCCTGCGCCTCCTGCTGCGCGCCATCAATGCCCTCGGCCATGAAGGGCCGGCGGAACTCGGCAAGGTCGAAACTTTGTTGTCCGTGCTCGATCAGGCCCTGGCTCTGGGCCCCCGCGCAGCCGCAAATGGCCGATCGGTCCTGAAGCAGACCCTTGCGGGAGCCTTGATCAGCCTTGCCGGTGGGCGTATCCACATCGCGCCTGCGCCGGTGCGGCGGTCCCGAAAGGGGACTAGAAGGGCGGATGAGGGCGGATCATGACACCGGCCGCTTCCGCATGCCGCCGTCAGGACACCTTAACCAGGCAGGAAAAACCCGGCTTCCGGCGCCATTATTTCAGCGGGAATCGCTCTAAGATGGGCTAAATAGTCCCATCTCGTTCCCTTGGCAGCGGGCGGGGCGGCACCTAAATTGTATGCGTCTAACGATGAGGATTCCTTGGGGATTTCCTCGAATTGCCCCAAGTCACTGGGTCGAGTAACTCCTGAAGGATCAGGGCCGCGATCCGCGCGACCACGAAGGAAGATCGATGAACGCCAATCTGCGCAACTTCGCCCTCTGGGTCATCATTGTCTTGTTGCTGTTGGCGTTGTTCACGCTTTTCCAGAATCCGGGTCAGCGCGCCTCCTCGCAGGACATCGCCTTCTCCCAGCTGCTGAGCGAAGTTGACCGCGGCAATGTGCGCGACGTCGTGATCCAGGGCCCGGACATCCACGGCACCTTCACCAACGGCTCCAGCTTCCAGACCTATGCGCCGAACGACCCGACGCTGGTCAAGCGCCTCTATGACAGCAAGGTCCAGATCACCGCGAAGCCGCCGGGCGACAACGTGCCCTGGTTCGTGTCGCTGCTGGTCTCCTGGCTGCCCTTCATCGCGTTGATCGGTGTCTGGATCTTCCTGTCGCGGCAGATGCAGGGCGGCGCCGGCAAGGCCATGGGCTTTGGCAAGTCGCGTGCAAAAATGCTGACCGAGGCGCATGGCCGCGTCACCTTCGAGGACGTCGCCGGCGTCGACGAGGCCAAGCAGGACCTGCAGGAGATCGTCGAATTCCTCCGCGACCCCGGCAAATTCCAGCGCCTCGGCGGCCGCATTCCGCGCGGCGTGCTGCTGGTCGGCCCTCCCGGCACCGGTAAGACCCTGATCGCGCGTGCGGTCGCGGGCGAAGCCAACGTGCCCTTCTTCACCATCTCCGGTTCGGACTTCGTCGAGATGTTCGTCGGCGTCGGCGCATCCCGCGTCCGTGACATGTTCGAGCAGGCCAAGAAGAACGCGCCCTGCATCATCTTCATCGACGAAATCGACGCCGTCGGCCGTCACCGCGGCGCCGGTCTCGGCGGCGGCAATGACGAGCGCGAGCAGACGCTGAACCAGCTGCTGGTCGAGATGGACGGCTTCGAGGCCAACGAGGGCGTGATCCTGATCGCCGCGACCAACCGTCCCGACGTGCTCGATCCCGCGCTGCTGCGTCCGGGCCGCTTCGACCGTCAGGTCGTGGTGCCGAACCCCGACGTCGTCGGCCGCGAGCAGATCCTCAAGGTCCACGTCCGCAAGGTGCCGCTGGCGCCCGATATCAACCTCAAGACCATCGCGCGCGGCACCCCGGGCTTCTCCGGCGCCGACCTGATGAACCTCGTCAACGAGGCCGCCCTGACCGCCGCCCGCCGCAACAAGCGGATGGTGACGCAGGCCGAGTTCGAGGAGGCCAAGGACAAGGTGATGATGGGCGCCGAGCGCAAGTCGCTCGTCATGACCGAGGAAGAGAAGCTGTTGACGGCCTATCACGAGGGCGGCCACGCCATCGTCGGCCTCAACGTGCCCGCGACCGATCCGATCCACAAGGCGACCATCATTCCGCGCGGACGTGCGCTGGGCATGGTCATGCAGCTGCCCGAGCGCGACAAGCTGTCGATGTCCCTGGAGCAGATGACCTCGCGCCTCGCCATCATGATGGGCGGCCGCGTCGCCGAAGAGCTGATCTTCGGCCGCGAGAAAGTGACCTCGGGCGCAGCTTCCGACATCGAGCAGGCCACGCGCCTCGCCCGGATGATGGTGACGCGCTGGGGCCTGTCGGAAGAGCTCGGCACCGTCTCCTATGGCGAGAACCAGGACGAGGTGTTCCTGGGCATGTCGGTCTCGCGCACGCAGAACGCCTCTGAAGCGACCGTGCAGAAGATCGACTCCGAGATCCGCCGTCTGGTCGAGGAAGGCTACAAGGAAGCGACCCGCATCCTCACCGAGAAGCACGCCGACCTCGAAGCCCTGGCCAAGGGCCTGCTCGAGTTCGAAACGCTCTCCGGCGACGAGATCGTCGACCTGCTCAAGGGCAAGAAGCCGAACCGCGAGTCCGTGCTCGAGCCGACCACCCCGCGCGCCTCCGCCGTGCCCCCGGCCGGCAAGTCGCGCCCGCGGCCCGATCCGGATCCCGGCCTGGAGCCGCAGCCGCAGGCGTAATGCAAGCGGCATAGTGAATTGAAAAACGCGGCGGCAACGCCGCGTTTTTTGTTGGCTGATGCTGATACAGCTGCGCTTCAAACTCCGGTCTCGTGCCCCGGACGCAGCGCAGCGCGTCGCCCTTGCGACGTGGTGCGCTGCAGAGCCGGGGCCCACATCTCCGCATCCTCCCGTGTCGCCTCCTGGGTCCCGGCTCAGCGCAGCAGCGTTGCACGCTGCAGCGCGTCCGGGACACGAGAGGGATGCGTGTCGTCGCAACACATTCCGTCATTGCGAGCGCAGCGAAGCAATCCAGAAATGTCTCCGCGGAAAGACGCTGGATTGCTTCGCGGAGCCTGTCATCGGGCCGCGCTTCGCGCGGACCCGGTGGCTCGCGATGTCGCCGCAGCTAACGCGCCAGGGCGTGTGAATCCGGGCAGCCGACGAACGCATGCCATGTCCGACTGTTTTCACTTTCCTCGCACACCGGCTTGTCAACGTTGTTGACGGTAATTGCCCGGGATTGCTGTTCCGCGAACTTTTGGATGGAGTCTTCCAGCAACCAGCGAAGACCATCTTGAATGGTCCGTCGCAGAATAGGTTGGCATTCGGCGCATGTGTGACCGGCTGCATGAGCGGTGTCACTGCGCGCGATATGGACTCCCAAGGTGAATGGCGCCGTTGAATTTGCCATCGCCTGTACCTCATCCCTAACGACCGACAGCCGGCTACAGCGGGACCGGCGACGATATCGTCGTGGTGGTGGAAGCGCATCCGCCGCAGACGACCGGATCGATTGACTGTGCAATCGAGAAGATTGGGGGGTGAAGCACGTTAATCCAACAGAGGAGTATCCAATGAAGTTGGCTCAAACATCAGCATTAGTCTTTTGCCTGCTCGGCGCGCCCGGAGTTGCGTTGGCCGCAGACGCCAAGGGGGACGTGGAGAAGGCTTACGCGGCCTGGGATGCCGCATTCAACAAGCACGACGCAAAAGCCATCGGTGCCTCCTATGTGGCGACGGCCAAACTGATGCCGCCGACACATCAGGTCGCATCGGGTCCGGCGGAGATCGAGAAGTTCTTTGACGGACTCTTCGCTAACGGTGTGACGGGTCACAAGTTGGAGGTGATCGATGCCGGCGGAGATGACAAGGTCGTGTTCGGCACAGCCAAGTGGAGTGCCACAGGCAAGGACAAAGAGGGCAAGCCCTCTCCTCTCGGCGGTTTAGCAATGCACGTATTCGAACGCCAAGCCGACGGATCGCTGAAATTGCGGTTGCAAACCTTCAACTAGGGTGATTGAGGCCAAATCGATCCGGTGGGGCGGTGGCCCTGCCGGACGCGATGGAAGCGTGGGCATGCCGACGCCTTGCACCCCACGATCTCGTCATCTGGCCGCGGCCCCCCGCGCCGCGCCCGCATCCCGACGCCCCAGAAAACGCAGCACATCCTCGTTGAACTGCTCCGGATCCTGCAGGAACGAGAAGTGGCTGACCTCCGGCTGGATCAAGAGGCCGGCGCCGGGAATGTTCGCCGCCATGAACTCGGTGTTCTCACGCTTGATCGCCTCGTCGTGGTCGCCGTCCACGATCCAGGTCGGCACCTTGATCGCCGCGAGGTCCGAGGCCGTCCATTTCGGCTGGCTCTCCCACATCTTGGTGATCTCGTCGACGAAGCTCTTGTACTGCGTCGGCGTCGGCGAGAGGCGCTTGTACTCTTCGCCCGCCCGCGCAATGTAGGCATTGAAGACGTCATTTGAGGCGATGTCGGCAACGCCCGACGGATCGGAGTTCGCCGCAAACGCGAACAGCCTGCTCACCCGCTCCGGATGCTTCAGGGCGATGTCGAGGCCGATGATCGCGCCGTCGCTCCAGCCGACGATCGCCGCCTTCTTGATCGATAAGTGGTCGAGCAGTCCGATCACGTCCGAGGCCATCAAATCGTAGCCATAGGGCTCCTGGTTGCGGCTGCTGCGCCCATGCCCGCGGCTCTCCATGACGATGATCTGATAATGCCGTTGCAGCGCGCGGACCTGGTGCCCCCAGTAATTGGCGTTGGCGAGACCGCCATGCAGCAACAGCACGGGCTCGCCCCGGCCGAACACGGCGTACCAGACCTTGATGCCGTTGACCGGCGCAAAGCCGCTCTGCGCCGCCTTGGGCAAGGTCGGCGTCGGCGGCAGGTTCAGCCATCGCGGTGCCGCGTGCGCCGTGCTGATCGAGACGGCGATGAGCAATGCGGCGAAGAGATTGCGAACTATCATGATGCGCCTTCCTGTTCGATCGTCGGATATTAGCGCATTGCGACGCCGGCGCGTCAGTCTCGAGGCCGCGTCGCACCGAGACGTGAACACGGCAGAACTCGCTGGCCCTGCGGAGATGGATCATTCGCCGCGTTCCGCAAACAAACGACTCTTTCTGCATTCGAACGGCGACATCGCGTCGGGCCGCGCGTATCGGGCGCCTCTAGCTTGTCCGGCGCACCATGTCGATCCACTTCCTGCCGCACCGGCCGCACGATGCACCGGCCCATGATGGAGATCGACCATGACTGGATTCAAGACTTTCGCTGCCGTGGCCTTGTTGTCGGCCCTGACCGCAACCACCGCTTACGCGCAGTCCGGCTTTGCAAGCAGCCACCCGGATACGTACGAGGCGGAGAACCCCAATCGCAACCTGAATGGCACGGTGACACCGGCAGGCCGGCTGGGCCTCGAGCTGCCGGACGGTGCAGCTCCTGCCCAAGGCGTGGACAACGTCGTGGCTCGCGCGGAGAGCTCGCGGTCTTGCGCCGAGCGCTATCGTTCCTTCGACCCGGCAACGGGCACCTACCTGGGCTTCGACGGCAGCCGCCATGCCTGCAGGTAATGCGGCGCGCAGATCACCGATCCGGATAGCAGGACGTAGCAAGCCGTAGGGTGGGCAAAGGCACCCTTGCGCCGTGCCCACCATCTCTCGGCAGTCGCGACAGACGTGGTGGGCACGCCTAGCGCTTTGCCCACCCTACGATCGCTGTTCCGAACCGGGGCGATCGTGTCGCGGGCCTTAGCCCAGCATTTACCATCAGCCGGTGTGCCAATTCTGGAACGCCGATTCATCCGCCATTAGCGTTTGTGGTTTAGCTCTGCTGCTGTCCGTCTTCATCGCTCTGCGAGCCGGGCGGGCGCTTTCAGGACGGATGGCCGGCGCGGCGCTCAACCGAGGCTGATCCGCAGCGGTCGCTTTCACCGGCACTCGAATGGCAGACGTCAACGTCACCTCTGACATGATCGGCCGCGATCGCGCGGTCGGCGCCTCGAATTTCTGGGTCGAGATATTTTCGGTCGCCGTCTTCGCGTCGGCGGTGTCGGTGTTGCGGACGGGTTTCGTCTTCGGTCTCACCAACAATCTCTATCATCTTCCGATCGTTGCCGGTCTCTACAATGAGCCGCAATATGCGGATGACCGGTTCATCCAGTCGCTGCGCTATTTCGCGTCCGGTGTCTGGCTGATCCTGAGCGGCGTCGAACGATACTTTGACAACGTTCCGCTGCTGTTCCTGGTTCTGTTCTTCCTGTCCCGCCTGCTCAGCTTTGTCGGATTTCTATGCTGCGCTTCGCTGCTGGGGATAACGGAACAACGCGACAGGATCGTCTTCAGCCTGATCCTCTGCTTCGTCGCCTTTCTCGACGGCTACAGCTACGCCGGCTCCGGTGGCCTCTTCATCAACACCTTCACCCATTCGGAAATGGCGAATGGTGTGGCCCTGCTGGCGATCTACTTTGCCGCCCGGGGCCGCTTCACCGCGGCGGCGATTGCTGTTGGGATCACGTTCTTCATCAACGCCTTCTTTGCAGTCTGGCTCGTGCTGCCGTTGGCGCTGATCGGGATACACTTCCTGTTGCAGCGGAACATGACAATCGGCGAGCTCTCGTCCCGGGTGCTGATCGGCCTGGCCCTGTGTCTGCCGTTGGCTTTCGCGGTGCTTTACGGTTTCCTCGCCAATCCGGAGTTCGGCCGTCCGTTCGGCATCGATTATGCCGACTTCCTCCGTCAGTATTTTCCTGGCCACATGCTGATCGACTCGATGGCGCCGAGCGAAATCGTGGGCCTCCTGGCCGTCACCGCCATCGGAGCGCTGGCGTTTTTCGCGCTGAGGCAGACCGCTGCGGAATTGCGGGTGGCCTATGTGGGCGCAATCCTGGTCTATCTGATCGGCGTCGTCGTTCCCTTCGTCACGCGATCGCCGTTCATTCTCAACCTTCATTTCCTGCGATCGAGCACGGTCATTCATCTTCTGGCCGGCCTTGCGATCGCAGCATTGGCGACGAAGTGGTTGCGGCGAGGCAAGGATGCGACTTTCCTTCCCACCTGTCTCATCGTGCTGTTCCTGAGCTTCGACGGCTGGGGCAGCCTGGCCTTCGTCGTCGCCGCTCTGGTGTATGCGCTTCGAACGATGGAATCGGGACCTGCGCCATCCTATCAGCGCGCCACGGGCCATCTGGTGCTCGCCGCGACTGTTTTCGTTGCCTACCCGTTCGCGATCCGAACCGACTTCAACTTCAACCGAATCTGCAACGAGGCCATCGAAGAGTGGGGCGCCGTCGGCGCATGGGCGCGCAACAACACGCCCTTGAACGCCATGTTCCTCACCCCAAGGAGGCCGGGACTTGACGGCTCGGAGGTGAGCACCGCCGACATGGCGCTCGATCGCGCCAGCGTGTTTGAATACGTCTCGCACCGCCGTGTCTGGATCGATCACAAGCGCGGCGGAACCTCGATGTGGATGCCGTCCTATTACCAGACGTGGCGAAGCAGGTTGACCGATGTCGACGGCCTGAATTCGCTCGACGAGCGCCTCGCCTATGCGTCGCGCAATGGCATCGGCTATGTCATCGATATCTGCCAGGGCCCGGACGCGCAGAGCGGTGCTCTCTATCGAACGAAGCGGCTCTGCGTATTTTCCGCGGGCGCGAGCGAGCCGACTGCGCGGAAGGATGCTTCGTCGGTGACAGAGCGATCTCCCGGTTGATCGGGGCCTCGCGTTCGCGAGCCGGCGCGGCAAGCTCAGCGATCGATGGACGCGCAGTCCGTGCATGGGATCGTTACGGAGCCGTGGCGTCCTCGCGCACATGGATCACCGCGATATTGTCCGTGTAGATCCGCTTCCAGCCCTTGAGGTGATCGAGGATCTGGGGCCCCGGTGCATCGGCGGCCAGCAGCGTTGCGTCGATCTTGTACTCCTCGAGCAGGCGGGGCAGCAGCTCGGGCTTCTTCCCTTCGGTCGCCTTGAAGAAGTCCATCACGAATTTCTCGCCATAGAGCTCGGCGCGGCCGTCGACGAACACCGGGATGTCGCGCCCGATCAGGTAGCCGCCGAACCTGTAGGCGTTGAAGATGCGCTGCGCTCCACGCTTCTCGAGCAGGTCGGTCGCCGCAACCGGCGTCTGGTCCATCGTGAAGGTGAAGCGGTGATGCGACATGAAGATCGAGGTCGAGGTCCAGCTTGCTGCCACGATCATCAACGCGCCCGCTGCAGTTACGTACCGGGCAGGCCAGCTCTCACCCGTCTGCGCATCGGCTTGCTGCAGGGACGATGTCTCGCCGAGCGGCTTGGCCAGCACCAGCGGCACCAGGAAGGCAAAGGCCTCGATGCTCCGGACATGGCCGAGCGCCATCCAGGTCAGCAGCAGGATCATCAGGATGCGCGGCGGCGACAGTGTCAGGCCGCGATAGAGCCCGAGCGCGATCAGGCCGAGCAGCGCGCCTTCGAACGCGGTGAAGGTTGCGAAGTTGGCCGGCGACCATTCGGAAATGACCGTGAGCAGCTCGCCGAGATTGAGGATGTTGGTCGCACCCAGCAATGTGCGCCAGCCATAGGGCGTGACACAGCACGCGGCCAGCGCGGCAACGCCGAACAGGAACCAGCGCAGCAGCAGCCGGACCTGCTTGCCGGATTCCAGGCCCCACAGCGCCACGAACGACATCGGGCCGATCAGCGCGAGGCCCAGCACGAAGCCGCCATGCAGGTTCGCCCACAGCGACATCAGCGGCAGCCAATACCATGACGGCGTGCCCTTGCGATCGGCTGCCGCCATCAGCATGCCGACCCATGCGATCATCACGGGCAGCGCCAGCATGTGCGGCCGCGCCAGGATGTGATGCAGCGACAGCACGACCGCCAGCATCGCGAACAGCACCGAGCGCGGCATCTCCAGATGCGCGTCGAGCAGATAGATGAGGATCGCTGCCGACAATGCGACCGCGGCCGCGGTGAGGATCACCGGGCCGGCCCAGCCCCATTGCGTATAGGACAGCGCGAACGCGACCTGCGACAACCATGACGTCGAAACCCAGGGCGCCCCGGGCCGCGTGAAGGAATAGAAGTCGGTGGTGGGGAGGGCGTGGTGGTCGAGAATCCATTGCCCGATCTTGATCTGCCAGAACGAGTCGGAGTCCTGAAGCAGCGTATCGCCGACACAGAGAAAGAAGAGATACGCACCCGCTCCGACGCAGAGCGGCACCAGCGCACGCGCGCGGTTCTGTACTGCGATGCTGCTCTCAAAGGAAAGGGACATGCCGCCTCGTCGTCCTGCTTGTTCTTGTCGGATTGGCAAGCGGCATTCGACCACGTCGGTCATAACTTCGGGTAAACCGCGGCGACTGTGCGATGTCGTTACAATTTAACGGATTGTTTTCAATTCCGGTTTACCATCGGCGAATACTCGCAAACCGCTGTTTGTTTCCGCAGTCGAATTAACTGCGGCGCAATTCTTTGTCCCTAGGTTCGGTTCCATGGTCGGGCGGCGCTGGGAAGCCGAAGAGACCAGACCACTTGTAGCCTTGTGTACTTTTTGGGAGCACTCTATGAAGAACCTCGTTGCGCGTTTCGTGAAGGATGAATCCGGCGCCACCGCGATCGAATACGGCCTGATCGCTGCCGGCATCGCGCTCGCGATCATCACCGTCGTCAACAACCTCGGCAGCACGCTGAACACCAAGTTCGGCTCGATCTCGTCCAGCCTCAAGTAAGCTCGGACGACCTGGGAATTCTGAGAGCCTCGTCTTCGACGGGGCTCTTTTCTTTTGGGCGCACGCCATCATTTCCGAGCCCGCGCATTCATCACCGTCACCCTGAGGTGGCCGCGGAGCGGCCCTCGAAGGGCGACGGCCCGGCTGCATCTCGGCCGTTCATCCTTCGAGGCTCGCTACGCGAGCACCTCAGGATGACGGAATTGAAGCTCGTAGGGTGGGCAAAGCGACTTGTCCGCCGTAGCTCGAAGAGCGAAGGCGGAAGCGTGCCCACCATCATGAGCACGTGGCACAGTGCAGCCCCAACGTCATTGCGAGCGCAGCGAAGCAATCCAGACTGCCTCCGCGGAAAGACTCTGGATTGCTTCGCTGCGCTCGCAATGACGAGGAAGTGTCAGCGTGCCGTCACTTCGATCTCAGTTGCAGAGAGATGGTGGGCACGGCGCTATGCGCCTTTGCCCACGCTACGGCAGCGTGCTTGTGATGGCGACGAGTGCCCCGCTATTCCGCGAGGCTGGGCTGCCACACTGGCGGCAGCGCAGGTTCGGCGGACGCAGGTGCCGCGCGGCCGAGCCGTTCAACACAAAGCTTCGTCACCCAAATCGACGCTGCGGCAAGCGCGATGCCGCCGGCGACGTCGATGAGGTAATGCGCGCCGATCGCCGGCGTCGCCGCGATCATCAACAGGTTGAGCGCGGCCGCGATGCCGCCGATGCCGCGCACCGGCCACAGCGCCCACATGTAGAGCACGGCGGATGCGGCGTGAAAGCTCGGAAACGAGACGATGCCGGAGAGGAAGAACAGCCGCAGCTCGTGCAGGCTGCCGTCGCGTAGCGCGAGGATGTCGCGCAGCTGCCCGGCATAGACCGCGGTGTTGATCTCGGGGAAATGCGCGGCCGGCAATTGCAGCCCGTAATAGGTGCCGATCGCCGGTACCATTGCGGAGATCGCAATGGTCACCGCGAGCGCGAAGCTCATCGCGAGCATGAACACCTGCAGTCGCACATAGCGTGCGGTCAGCGTCAGCACGACGGGAACGCCGAGCAGCGGCCATTTGATCAGTCCGTAGCCGCGCGCGAGGACGTCTGCGAGCCAGGGATGGTCGTTGATGTAACGCGCGATCGGTTCGGGATCGAGCCCGAGCGCGCGGTCGATCGCCAGCAGCGCCTCGTCCTGGAGCGGCCAGTTCAGCTTGCCCGCGACATAGCTCAGCGGTCCGACGATGGCGCAGGTGAGAATGACCTGTCCGATCGTGCCGAGTGAGAACACCAGCTTCGGATCGGCAAGCTCGCCCTTGGTCAGCTGGTGGCCACAGGCGATGCCGACCAGGATGGCCGCGATCGCCAGCGTGATGCTGTAGGCGACGGGCTCGAGGCTCAGACCGGTCGCGGGGAGGCCGATCGCCAGCAGGCCGCCCATGGCAACGATGGGAAGCCAGTTCAGGTGGAAGAGCCGCCAGGCGGTTCGGGCGTCCGAATCGAGCATGCTGCACCGAGCTAGGATCGCAGTCGGCGGTAAGGTCGCGGACCTGCTTTAAGATGACGGTAACAATCGTGGTTAGCCGTCTATCAACCGGCACTCGCACTTTGCGCATTTGTCGCCTGCGGCTTTGGCGTGACGCTTTACGCAAATGCATCTTGTCATCCCCCCTGAATAGTTGTTCAGTCCTTGCGGGGCGATTTGCAGCAAATTGCGTGACGAAGCGTTCGGCCGCGGGGTGTGCGGACGGCGTGTGTGGGACAGGAAGCGCGCCATGGTTTATCGGCGGACGCATCAAGTGGTTAAGCGCCTTGCGGCGCGGCGCAGTGCGATACTGGCGGCGGCGCGGGAGGCGGCGGCGGAAGGCGGAATGGCGGCGGTGCAGATCGCGCCGGTCGCGGTCCGGGCCAATGTCGCGGCCGGCACGGTCTACCGCTACTTCCCCTCCAAGGCCGAGCTGATCTCCGAATTGATCGCCGAGGTCTCCCGCGACGAGCTCGCGGCGATCCGCCGGGCGGCCGACGCCGCGCCGGGGCCGTCCTCGGCACTCGCGGCCGCGGTCACCACGGTGGCGGTCCATACCCTGTCGCAGCGGCGGCTGGCCTGGGGCATCCTGGCCGAGCCTGTTGATGTCGACGTCAGCGCCTCCCGGCTTGCCAGCCGGCGCGAGATCGCTGGCGAGATCGCCGCGAGGATCGATGCGGCCGTGCGTGCCGGTCATCTGCCGGCGCAGGATACCGCGCTTGCCGCCACCGCGCTGCTGGGGGCGCTGCATGAGGCTCTGGTCGGGCCGCTCGCGCCCGACAATCTCGAAGATCCCGTCAAGATGCGCGATGCGGTGCAGACCGTGACGCTGCTGGCGCTGCGCGCCGTCGGCGTCATGGACGCCCGCGCCCGTGGCCTCGTGGTCCAGCAGACGCTGCTGCCGACCACGAAGGCGCTGGTTGGGGCGTAAAATCGCGTAGCGACACAGGTCGCGCCCCGATCGCACTCAGGTCATTGCCTGAGCGTGCCTTTTCGTGAAACCCCAGCCTATCAGCCGGACCGGCCGGCTACTGTGCATGGGGTTGTTTTCCGACTTTTTTGTTTGGCCGCGCTGGCGGGGCCTAAATGTTGGCGTCGCCCTCGGGGCCGACCGAGGCGATGCGCACCATGTTGGTGGTGCCGGGGATGCCGAGCGGCACGCCGGCGACGATGATCACGCGCTGGCCGGCGCGGACGAAACCGTCCCGGAACGCGATCTGGCCGGCGCGGCTGACCATGTCGTCCTGGTCGCGCGCGTCCTCCGCCACCACGCAATGAACGCCCCAGACGACGGCGAGCCGGCGGCCGGCGGTGATGTTCGGCGTGATCGCCACGACCGGCGGCTTCGGCCGCTCGCGCGCCACGCGCACGGCGGTCGAGCCCGAGCTGGTCCAGCAGATCAGGGCCGGCAGGTCCAGCGTCTCGGCGATCTGCCGCGCGGCGTCGGCGATGGCATCGCCTGCGGTGGATTCCGGCGCCGGGCGCTGCGCGGTGATGACCGAACGATAGGTCGGGTCGCGCTCGACCTCCTCGCCGATGCGGTTCATGGTCGAGACCGCCTCGACCGGGAATTTGCCGGCCGCCGATTCCGCCGACAGCATGATGGCGTCGGCGCCCTCATAGACGGCGGTGGCGACGTCGGAGACTTCGGCGCGGGTCGGCACCGGCGACTGGATCATCGACTCCAGCATCTGGGTCGCGATCACCACCGGCTTGCCGGCGCGGCGCGCCATCCGCGTCATCTGTTTCTGCAGGCTCGGCACGCGCTCCAGCGGCAGCTCGACGCCGAGGTCGCCGCGCGCCACCATCAGCGCATCGGAGGCCTCGATGATGTCGGCGAGGCGGTCGATCGCCTGCGGCTTCTCGATCTTGGCCATCACGGCGGCGCGGCCGCGGATCATCTTCTTGGCCTCGATCACGTCGTCGGCGCGCTGCACGAAGGACAGCGCGATCCAGTCGACGCCGGTCACGAGCGCCGCCTCGAGGTCGGCGCGGTCCTTCGGCGTCATCGCCGAGACCGGCAGGTCGGTGTCGGGCAGGCTGACGCCCTTGCGGTCGCTCATCTTGCCGCCGACCACGACGCGCGTCACCGCGTGCTCCTTCGAGGTCTCCTCCGCGATCAGCCGCACCTTGCCGTCGTCGAGCAGCAGGGCATGGCCGGGCCTGAGCGCGGCCAGGATCTCCGGATGCGGAAGGTTGACGCGGGTGGCATCGCCCGGCGCCTTGTCGGAATCGAGGGTAAAGGTCTGCCCGTTCTGGAGCTGGACCGCGCCTTCGGCGAAGGCGCCGAGCCGGAGCTTGGGGCCCTGAAGGTCGACCAGGATGCCGATCGGGCGGCCGTAGCTGCTCTCGACATTGCGGATCGTCGCCACCAGCTCCCGCATCTTGTCATGCGGGGTGTGGCTCATATTGATGCGGAACAGGTCGGCGCCGGCCTCGAACAGGCGGCGGATCATTGCGAGGTCTGAAGAGGCAGGTCCCAGGGTCGCAAGAATCTTGATACGGCGAAGACGCCTCATGGCTTATTTCCGGAAGGGGGTGGCAGGCCGGGCGAGCCCGGGGGCGTAGCACCGGGCGGGACATTGGGCAAACCCGGAACGCCGCCCGGGCCAACCGGTCCGGGCAGGCCAGGCACGCGCTGCTGCGCCGGCTGTTCGTTGGCATCGGTGAGCTGCACCGTCCAGGCGCGCTGCTCGCCGGTATCGACCTCGAAATAGCCGGTGCGGTCATAGCCGCGTGCCAGGCAGTCCTCGGTGCCGCGGATGGTGAACTCCTTGTCGCGCGAGCACATGAAGGCCTGGCCCGACCATTCGCCGCCGCGGTCATAGTCGATGGCGTAGATGTAGTAATAGCGGGCGACCAGCGTGCCCCGCAGCAGCGTCTCGCAGGAGCGGGACGAGATGTTCCACCAGCCCTCCGTGGTCCAGCCTTCGGCATCCTTGTAGCCGAGCGCGATGCCGACCCGGCTCGAGGTGTTGTTGCAGAGGCGGAAATCGGCGGAGGCCGGGCTGGCCCAGAGGCACAGCAGCGCGACCGCCAGCACCGGGACCAACCGGGCGAGCAGGCGAAGCGGGAAGCGGGGAGATTCGGCAATCATTGTTGCGGAAGCTATACCAGATCATTGACGATTTGGCGTAGGGCCGGGAACTGCCCCAGGCCGCGCTTTGGCCCGTTTGCACCGCGATATGGCAAAATCTGTGACAGGACCCCACCTGATCCCGTAAGGGTGACGATGTCTAACGGCCAGCCGAGGGATCCAGCTATGGCAATCGACGACAAAACCAGAACGGAGCTCGAGGCGGCCGCTTTCCGGCGCCTGGTCGATCATTTGCGGAGCCGCACGGACGTCCAGAACATCGACCTGATGAATCTGGCCGGCTTCTGCCGCAATTGCCTGTCCAACTGGCTCAAGGACGCCGCAGACGCGCAAGGGGTCGCCTTGAGCAAGGACGAGAGCCGGGAGGCCGTCTACGGCATGCCCTACGAGGCCTGGAAGGCGAAGCACCAGGGCACGGCCACGCCCGAGCAGCTCGAGGCGATGAAGAAGGTCCATCCGCACGGGCATTGAGTAATTTCGTTCCGTCATTCCGGGGCGATGCAAAGCATCGAACCCGGAATCTCGAGATTCGGGGTTCACCC
This sequence comes from Bradyrhizobium huanghuaihaiense, assembly GCF_007830635.1. Taxonomy (GTDB): domain Bacteria; phylum Pseudomonadota; class Alphaproteobacteria; order Rhizobiales; family Xanthobacteraceae; genus Bradyrhizobium; species Bradyrhizobium huanghuaihaiense. The sequence continues at coordinate 218,300 of NZ_VLLA01000004.1, forward strand.
TTCGGGCGCCCCGGAATGACGACGTCATCTCCTGTGGGCGCGCTGTGGACGAGCGCGATGCTTGCTTGAACGCAGGGGGGACGAACCCTAAGGGTTTTGCCAGCACGCGCGGTGGATGCCGGCGTCGCCTCGTTTTGCCAGTTCCATTGGGAGTACCAAGATGGCCACCTCCGCCGCCGTCCGCGACGATGAGCCCGCGACGAAATTTGCCAAGGACCAGCTCAAATCCATCATCGAGCGCATCGAGCGGCTGGAGGAAGAGAAGAAGGCGATCTCCGACGACATTCGCGACGTCTATGCCGAGAGCAAGGGCAACGGCTATGACGTCAAGGCGCTGCGCACCATCGTGCGCCTGCGCAAGCAGGACCCCAACGAACGCGCCGAGGCCGAGACCATCCTCGAGACCTACATGCAGGCGCTGGGGATGCTCTGAAGGCGACGGGACCGCGCCTCACCCGTAAGAGTACCTCGCCGGGCCGCAATTTGCGGAGGCCCGCGCTTGGGCAAAATCGGCTCGTCTGCTAGAATGCTCGGTGAAGGGACCGAGCTATGGATGTGCCTGGACCAGAGCGCAGGCTCGCCGCGGTCCTCGCGGCTGACATGGTCGGCTTTAGTCGGCTGATGGAGGTCGACGAGGGTGGCACGCTCGCGCGCCTCAAGACCCACCGGATCGAGCTCATCGATCCGGCGATTGCCAAAAATCACGGCCGCATCATCAAGACGACGGGCGACGGACTGCTCGTCGAATTCCATAGCGTCGTCGACGCCGTGTTGTGCGCTGCTGAAATTCAGAGCCGGATGGGGCGCCGCAACGCCGATGTCCCGCCGCCGCGATGGATCCAATTCCGCATCGGTATCAATCTGGGCGATGTGATCGTCGACCAGAACGACATCTTCGGCGACGGTGTCAACGTCGCGGCACGGTTGGAGGCCCTGGCCGAGCCTGGAGGCATCTGCATCTCCAGCGCGGTGCGTGACCAGCTGGGCGAGCGCCTCGATGGTGTCGCGTTCGAAGATATCGGCGAGCAGAACGTCAAGAACATCGCGCGCGCCATCCGCGTCTACAGGATTCGATTGGAGGATGGGTCGGCAAGCGCGCCAGCCGGCACGACGGCCGCTGCAAAGTCGACCGGCAAGTCGAAGAAGCCGTCCATCGCCGTGCTGCCCTTCGCCAACATGAGCGGCGATCCGGAGCAGGAGTTCTTTGCGGACGGTTTGACCGAGGACATCATCACCGAGCTTTCCCGCTTCCACGACCTGCTGGTGATCTCGCGCAACTCGACCTTCGTGTACAAGGGAAAGTCGGTCAAGGTACAGGACGTTGGCCGCGAATTCGGTGTCGACTACGTCATCGAGGGCAGCGTCCGAAAGGCCGGGGATCGCGTCCGCGTCACCGTGCAGCTGATCGATGCGGAGACGGATCGGCATATCTGGGCCGAGCGCTATGACGGCGAGCTCAAGGACATCTTCGCCATCCAGGACGAGATGACGCGTGCGATCGCCGCCACGTTGCCCGGCCGTGTCGAGGCGGCGACGCACGATCGGGCGAACCGCAAGCCGACGGACAACATGGCGGCCTATGAATGCGTGCTGGCCGCAAAGGTTTTGCACCATCGCTCCAATCGCGAAGACAATGCGCGGGCGCAGCTTCTGCTCAACCGGGCGCTCGAACTCGACGCGAATTATGCTCACGCGCATGCGTGGAAGGCGTGCGTCCTGGGCCAGACCTGGGTCTATAGCTGGTGCGCGGATCGCGACGCTACCTTTGAGCAGGTGGCTTCAGAGCTGGAAACCGCGCTGGGCCTCGACGACAATGACAGCGACGTCCACCGCATCCTCGCGGCACTCAATCTGAACCGCGACGATCATGATAAGGCCACTTACCATCAGGAACGCGCGCTCGCGCTCAACCCGAATTATGACCTCGTGGTGGTGCAGCAGGGCGAACTGCTGACCTGGCTGGGGAGGCCGGAGGAGGGCATCGACTGGATCAAGAAGGCGATGCGGCTCAACCCGTATCACCCGGAACGATTCTGGAGCCATCTCGGGCGTGCCTATTACTGTGCCGAGAAATACGCCGAAGCCGCCGAAGCCTTCTCGCGGATCTCACGCCCCGATCACACCCATCATGCGTTCCTCGCCGGGATCTTCGCGCAGATGGGCAATGCAGTGGCTGCCGGCGCGCACGCGGCCGAAGTTCTCAAGCGTGAGCCGGCATTTTCCGTCGCCAATCATCTTTCCACCCAGCATTATAAGCGGGAGGTCGATCGTCAGCGCTATGAGGCAGGCCTTCTTCGGGCAGGCCTGCCGACTTGATCTGGCGCACGGCGGAGACCGATTGCCGATCCATCGAGAGCGAGACCGTGACCGAGCCGATATTGCCGCGCGAGGTGAGCCGGGCCTTCGACGCCTTTCCGGCGCCGATGCGCAAGCGGCTCCTTCAGGTGCGCGATCTGATCTTTGCGACCGCGGCAGTGCATGAGGAGGTCGGCCGGCTCAGCGAAACCCTGAAATGGGGCGAGCCCGCCTATCTGACCGAAGAGACGGGCAGCGGCTCAACGATCAGGCTCGGCCGCCTGAAGGACTCCGAACACGCCGCCATTCTGTTCAACTGCAGGACGACGCTGGTCGACAGCTTTCGCGAGCGCTTTCCAGATCAGTTCGAGTACCGGCAGACCAGGGCACTGCTGCTGCCGGTGGCGGGCAAATTGCAAAAGCGGGAGCTTGCCGTCTGCTTGTCGCTGGCGCTGACCTATCATCTGGATCGGCGGGGCGGGAAAGCGAAAGAGATGCTGTGAACCTGTAGCCCGGATGAGCGAAGCGATATCCGGGATGTCTCAGCGCGCGCCGTTTTCCCGGATGTCGCTGCGCTCATCCGGGCTACGAGACTGAATTCGTGGAGGTCGTTCTGCGCCTTTAGCGCAGCGCCGCGGTGCGCATGACGAAGGACGTCGTCTCGAGCTTCGCGGTCGCGCTGCCCGAGAAGCTGTCGCAGGACAGGCCCGGCATCGGGTCCTCGGTGAAGCCCATCGCGATCACCGTCTGCGGCTTGACGAAATAGCCGCGCAGCGCCGCCGTATCGAGCTCGCCCATCAGCGTGACCGACATCGCACGACTGGCGCTCGGCGACAGCATCACGATCTTGAGCCAGATGTTCTCGTTCTTGGCCGCGGACAGGCGGGTCGCGGTCGCGACCATGCCGTCGACGCTCTTGCCGACCACACTGTTGATCTCGGTCGCGGGTGCCGCGCCGCGCGCGCCGGAACGGGCAGAGCGCGGGATCGGCGCGGAGGCGGCGACCACGTTGCTGCGATCGACCGGGGAGGCGGCAGGCGCGTAAGCCAGTGCCTGAAGCGTTGCGCTGGACACGCTCGCGGTTTGTTGCGGATCGCTCGCGGAGGCAAGCGCCTGGCGGGCCTTCAGCGCCGCGACCTGCGCCGGCGTCGCCTGCTGCGGCGTGGCGGGGGCATCCCAGAAGCCGCGGGCATTGATGATGTCGGCCGGGGTCTCCGGCTTGGCCTCGGCAGATTTGGCGGCGGGCTTGTCAGCCACGGGCGCGGGCTTCGGCTTGGGCGGCGCGACGAGCTGCGCATCGGCCGAGGCGAGCTGGAGGGTGGCTGCGACCTGCGGCTTGGCGCGCGGGGTCGGGACCGGGTCGGCCGGCTTGGCTGCGGCGGCGACCACGGTCGGCCCGGACGACTTCGCGGCCGGGGCCGGTGCGCCCTCGTCATCCTCGTCGCTGCTGCTGGCCGCCGGCGCCGACTTGCTCTTGAACAGGGCGGCGAAGAAGTTCGGCTTGCTGGCGCCGTCATCGCCGCTGCCGCGACGCTCGATCTCGGCCTTGGCGAGCTCATAACCCTTCAGCGGTGTGCCGTCGGTCGGTAGATGCACCGTCTTTCCGTCCGGGAACACGCGTGCGAGCTGGTCATGCGTCATGCGCGGCCAGTGCCGGATGCTGCCGGTGTCCAGATGCACGAAGGGCGAGCCGGAGGTCGGGTAGAAGCCGACGCCGCCGCGCTGCAGGCGCAGGCCGGCGAAGCGGATCTGCTCCAGCGGTACGCCCGGGATGTAGAAGTCCATCGCATGGCCCAGCATGTGCTGGCTGAAGCGCGCCACGCCCGAGGAGCGGCGGCGGAGCATGGCGTTGGTGGCGGGGGAGCGGTAGGAGGAGATGATCTGGATCGGCTGCTTGCCGTCGACGTCGCGGTAGACTTCCCAGAGGATGTCGAAGAGGTGACGGTCCATGACCGTCTCGTCCTGAGTGCGCCAGTCGCGCAGGAAATGGTTGAGCTGCTTCAGCGCGGCTTCGTCATAGCGCCCGTCGCGCTTGAAGGTGACGCTGAGGTCTTCGCCGGAATGGGTGTGGTGGAAGGTGAGGGTCTTGGTCTCGTTCAGCGCGGCGGCGTTATGGACCGAGCCGGCGGCAGCCAGCAGCAATACGGAAGCGAGGCCGATCCTGGATCCGACCTTCACTCCCGCATGGGACAACGACAGCACAGCAAGTTGGCGTGCAAGACCAGTCAGCACGTATGAGCCCACCCAGTCGACGAGCGTTCAAATGGACTCTCCCGCCAACCCCGTTAGCGCGCGAAAGAGGGTGAACGCTTTCTTAAAGCAAGAAGGTTAATTCGAGGTTGACCTTCCCGCCCCCAAACCAAGTCAGGCTACAATCCTAAACGGTTGACTGTGGCAAAAAAACGCCCGTTGCCTGAGGGCAGGTCGGAGAATGGTTAACGTTAAGCGCCCCCATCCTGGGGATGAGGGCGCTGATTTCATTGCAGAATTTCAGGAAATGAGGCGCCGGCGGGCCTCAGCGGGTGAACACCCGCTGCGGCCGGCGGCCGACCGGAGCCGGCGGCGGGGTCGGCGCTCCGAACAGCCGCTCGAAGAAGTTCGGGCCGGACGAGCCGAAGCCGCCGCCATTGTTGGCCACCGCAACGCCCGAGGGCAGGGTGGTCGCCGGGCGCGAATAGCTCGGCTGCGAGTGCGCGACGACGTTCTCGAGATCCTTGCCGCGGCCGTTCTTCAGGATGTTGAGCATGGTCGCGTCGCGGCCATAGACGTCCTTGCGCAATTGCAGCTTGCCGGCGTCGTCCACGAACGCGGTCTGGTAGGTGATGTTGACCGGGATCGGGGTGGGGAATTTCAGGTCGATCTCGCTCTTGCCGTACATGCTGCGCACGCGCTCGGGCGTGTACTTCTCGTTCGGCATCGCGATGTTGAGCAGCACGGAGGCGTACTGATCCGGGTTCTGCACGCGCATGCAGCCATGGCTGAAGGCGCGGTCGTCCCGGGCGAACAGGTTCTTGTCCGGCGTGTCGTGCTGATAGACCAGGAACTTGTTCGGGAAGTTGAAGCGGATGCGGCCGAGCGCGTTGGCTTCACCGGGCGGCTGCGAGATGTGCACCGAGCCGTCGCGGTTCTGCTCGAGCTTGAGGCCCATGCGCTGGAGGACGGTCGGATCCTGCTGAAGCGCCGGCAGGTATTCGTTGTAGACGATCGACGGAGGCACGTTCCAGGTCGGGTTGACCGTGATGTACTTCATCGTCTCGGTCAGCAGCGGGGTGGCGTGCTGGCCGGGCTTGCCGGTGACGACGCGGGTGGTCCAGACCTGCTGGCCGCGCTGCATCACCTTCAGCGTGTAGTCGGGAATGTTGAGGATGACATAGGCATCGCCCAGCGCGGGCACGCCGAGGTCGCGCGGCAGCCAACGCCAGCGCTCCATGTTCACCAGCACGGTGTCGATCTGCTTGTCGCGCTTGGGGGTGTTGAGCGCCTTGACCGTCTTGTCGTCGAGGATGCCGGTCGGCTTCATCTCGGCGCCGTTCTGGAATTTGCGCACGGCTTCGGCAACCGCAGCGTCATAGCGGGTGTCGCTGGCGTTCTCGGTGATCCCGAGCTTGGCGCGCAGCTGCGGCACGCGCGGATCGTCCACGACGATTTCCGCCTGCTTCTTGCCGGCCGGGGTGTACTTCAGCGCCGGACCGTCGGCGATCTCGATCGCCGGGCCGCTGCCCTGGCCGCGAAGCTCCGCGAGCTTGGCCTTCAGCTCCTTGTAGAGCTTGTGGGGCGGGTTGTAGCTGTCGAGCGCCGCGGACGCGTCAGTCGCGGTCGTGACCTTGGCGAGCACCTCGCTCGGGTCGACCGGATGCTCGGGATAGAGGATGTCGCCGCTGACCTGGGACCAGTGCATGCGGCCGCTCTGCGCCTGGCGCGCATAGTCGAACATGCTGGCGGTGAGCTTGAGCTCGGCGTCGGCGAGCGCGTCGGGCGTCGTGGCGGCGGCGAAATCCGGCACCGGATAGTCGGCGGGATTGAGACCGTCGGAGGCCGCATCCTTGAGCCGTGCGATCACGCCCTTGGCCGCAGCAGTCAGGCTGCCGCCTTGTGTCCACACCGGCGCGAAGTCGCGGGCGCCATAAAACTTCTCGATCGCCGCGCGCTCGTTCTTGCGGTCGAAATGGCGCGAGGTCTTGGCGCCGATGATGTCCTTGAGCTTGTCGGCGACCGGCTGGTCGGCGGCGGGAACGTTGCTGGCAGCCTTGACCGGCTCGGCGGCCGGAGCCGCCGCAGTGGCAGGCGCCGCGGGCGCGGCCGGCGGGGCGGTCGCGGTGTCAGCCTTGGCGGGTTCAGTCTTTGCCGGCTCAGTCTTCGCCGTCTCGCTCTTCGGTGCCTCCGGCGCGGGCGTGGTGGCGACATCGGACGGCTTGGTCTCGACCTTGTCGGGCGCGGGCGCGGCGTCCGCCTTGACGGGCTCCTTGACAGTTTCCTTCGCCGGATCCTGCACGGTGGCGGTGGTGTCGAGTTTGATGTCGGAAGCGGTCGGGGGCGGAACGTTGGCGGGCTCGGGGCGCGGGATCGCGGCTTCGATCGCGAGCTCGGCCGCGCTGCTGCGCGCCTGATCCTGCGCCAGCGCCGAGCCGGCCGACACCGTGAGGAAGGTTGCCGCGACCGTCATCAAGACACGGTCAAAGCCTGCACGGTGGTTCAAACAGTCACGCATTGTGTCACACCCCTCGGGTGAACTGTCCCTCGTGGAACAGCTTCGTTATCGCCTAATTGAGTTTCGGCTAATCGCGCCGGCCTCTCGAAAGTCGCACGCCTGCACGCAACGATTCCCTACGCCAGACGATATACAGGCCCCGATTTTGCAGCCAGCGCTACCCGGGACAACTCACGACAAACTGACTTCAAGGGAGCCTCTTGGCAACGGATTGTGCGCTTGCCGCGCGCGCTTTTCCCTCTGTCTGTCACTTCCAAGTCACGGTTCAAGCCACAGTCGAATTTTGCCGTAATTCAACGGCTTGCGGTCGCTTCCCAGCCTCGCGCGAACGTGCGTTCGCATGAGGCTCAGTGCGTCTCCTCACCGCTTTTCCCGCCATGGCCGGGAACCCCGGCTTCGTCGAGTTTCCGGTAAAGGGTGGACCGGCCGATTTTGAGGCGGCGGGCGACTTCCGACATCTGTCCGCGATAGTGCGAGATCGCAAAGCGGATGATCTCGCTCTCCATGTCCTCCAGCGGGCGGACGTCGCCGGTCGGCGTGAGCATCGACAGGTTTCCCGCCAGGGGAAGCGGCGCGATTGGTATTTCACTACCCGACACCACCGAGGGCGCGGCGATCGGCTCTAGTATCAGCGGAGCGGTCGGGATGTCCGTTGCGCCATGCGGCTGGGTGGTGAGCAGGGGGAAGTCGGCGAGGCCGAGCTGGTCGCCGTCGCTCATCACCACGGCGCGGTAGACCGCGTTCTCGAGCTGGCGGATGTTGCCGGGCCAGTCGAGCTGGGCGAGATGTGCCACGGCCTCGCCGCTGATGCCGGTGATGGGACGGTTCTCCTCGGCGGCAAAGCGCGCCAGGAAATGCCGCAGCAGATGCGGGACGTCCTCGCGCCGGGCGCGCAGCGAGGGGACCGTCAGCGGCAGCACGTGCAGGCGATAGAACAGGTCTTCGCGGAAGTGGCCCTGCTTCACCCGCTCCAGCAGCTTGCGGTTGGTCGCCGAGACGATGCGGACGTCGACCTTGACCGGCTTGCGGCCGCCGACCGCCTCGACCGCGCCTTCCTGGAGTGCGCGCAACAGCTTGACCTGAGCGGTCAGCGGCAGCTCGCTGACCTCGTCCAGGAACAGCGTGCCGCCATGGGCCTCGACGAACTTGCCGGTGTGGCGTTCGGTGGCGCCGGTGAAGGCACCCTTCTCGTGGCCGAACAGGATGGACTCGACGAGGTTGTCGGGGATTGCGCCGCAATTGACCGCGACGAAGGGCTTTGCCTTGCGCTCGCCGCTGCCATGGATGGCGCGCGCGAACATCTCCTTGCCGACGCCGGACTCGCCTTCGATCAGCACGGGGATCGAGGAATTCGCCGCCTTCTGCGCCGCGCGCATGACGGGTGCCATCGCCTCGGCGCGGGTGATGATGTCGGAGAAGGTCAGCCGTCCTTCGCGGCTGTGACGGATGCGCTGCAATTCGCCTTTGAGCGCGGAGGTGTTGAGCGCGTTGCGCAAGCTGACCTGGAGCCGCTCCAAGCCGACCGGCTTGACCACGAAATCGGCGGCGCCTGCGCGCATCGCCGAGATCACATTGTCGATGCCGCCATGGGCGGTCTGTACGATGACGGGTACGGAGAGGCCCGCTTCGCGGATCTTCGCCAGCACGCCCAAGCCGTCGAGGCCGGGCATCACGAGATCGAGGATGACGCCGTCGATGGCGGGCGCGTCGGGGGCGGTGAGGGCGGCAATCGCGGCGTCGCCGGACTCCACGACGACCGTTTCATAGCCGCATTTCTGCACCATGTTCTCGACCAGCCGGCGGGCTACAGCGTCATCGTCGGCGATCAAAATACAGGCAGCCATGGTGTTCCCCGCACGCTACTACTATCTGTCTCGAATCGGGGCACTCTGGCCGAAGCCGATTAACGCACTCTTAAACCTTGAAGTCCCCGCCCGCCGTCGCGCTTGTTGAACACAGGTTTCCCACACAATGAATTCGCGCTCCAAGCCCGCTCTCAAAAAGCCCGCTCCCAAGAAGTCTGCCTCCAGCAAGCCCGCTCTCCGCAAGCCAAGCACCAAGAAATCTGCCGCCAAGGTCAAGTCCTCCAAAGCTGCGAGCAAGACCGGCAAGCTTCCGGAGTGGAACCTCGCCGATCTTTATTCCGGGATCGATGCACCGGAAGTGGCGCGCGATCTCGAGAAGATGGATGCCGATTGCGTCGCGTTCGAGACCGACTACAAGGGCAAGCTCGCGACAGGGACAGCAAACGAAGATGGCGGAAAATGGCTCGCGGGAGCCGTGCGGCGCTATGAGGCGATCGACGATCTCGCCGGCCGTCTCGGCTCCTATGCTGGTCTGGTCCATGCCGGCGACAGCGTTGATCCCAAGATTTCAAAGTTTTACGGCGATGTGTCCGAACGCCTGACGGCGGCGTCGACGCATCTTCTGTTCTTCGCGCTCGAGCTCAACCGCATCGATGACGATATTTTGACCCGCGCGATGCAGGCTCCGGAGCTCGCGTATTACCGTCCGTGGATCGAGGATCTGCGCAAGGAGAAGCCGTATCAGCTCGACGACAAGCTCGAACAGCTCTTCCTGGAGAAGGCGCAGACCGGCTATTCCGCCTTCAACCGCCTGTTCGACCAGACCATCTCCAGCCTGCGTTTCAAGGTCGGTGCGAAAGAACTGGCAATCGAGCCGACGCTCAATTTCCTGCAGGACCGCGACGGCGCCAAGCGCAAGGCAGCGGCCGAAGCGCTGGCAAAAACCTTCAAGGCCAACGAGCGCACCTTCGCGCTGATCACCAACACGCTCGCCAAGGACAAGGACATCTCCGACCGCTGGCGCGGTTTCAAGGACGTCGCGGATTCCCGCCATCTGAACAACCGCGTCGAGCGCGAAGTGGTGGATGCGCTGGTCGCCTCGGTCCGCGCCGCCTATCCAAAGCTGTCGCATCGCTATTACGCGCTGAAGGCGAAATGGTTCGGCAAGAAGCGGCTGGCCTATTGGGATCGCAACGCGCCGCTGCCCTTTGCCGCGACCGACGTCATCGGCTGGCCCGATGCGCGCAACATGGTGTTGACGGCCTATCGGGGCTTCTCGCCTAAAATGGCCGACATCGCCGAGCGCTTCTTCACCGATCGCTGGATCGATGCGCCGGTGCGTCCGGGCAAGGTGCCGGGCGCGTTCTCGCATCCGACCACGCCATCGGCGCACCCCTACGTGCTGATGAACTACCAGGGCAAGCCGCGCGACGTGATGACGCTCGCCCATGAGCTCGGCCACGGCGTGCACCAGGTTCTGGCGGCGAAGAACGGCGCGCTGATGGCACCGACGCCGCTGACGCTGGCGGAGACCGCGAGCGTGTTCGGCGAGATGCTCACCTTCAAGCGGCTGCTGGCCCAGACCAAAAGCGCAAAACAGCGTCAGGCGATGCTCGCCGGCAAGGTCGAGGACATGATCAACACCGTGGTGCGGCAGATCGCGTTCTATTCCTTCGAGCGCGCGGTCCACACCGAGCGCAAGAACGGCGAGCTCACCGCGACGCGGCTCGGCGAGATCTGGCTGTCGGTGCAGGGCGAATCTCTCGGGCCCGCAATCGAGATCAAGGCCGGCTACGAGAACTACTGGATGTACATCCCGCACTTCATCCATTCGCCGTTCTACGTCTACGCCTATGCCTTCGGCGATTGCCTCGTGAACTCGCTCTACGCCGTCTACGAGAACGCGGCCGAAGGCTTTGCCGAGCGCTATCTCGACATGCTCGCCGCCGGCGGCACCAAGCACTATTCCGAATTGCTGCGGCCGTTCGGGCTCGATGCCAAGGATCCCAAGTTTTGGGACGGTGGTCTCTCGGTTATCGCCGGCATGATCGACGAGCTGGAGGCGATGGGCTGAGGCGCCCGGGCGCCTTCTCGCGGCCGTAAAACATCTGTTGAACCAAGTCTCCGGCGATGTTATACATATGTATAACGCACTGGAGCCAAGACCATGAAAATTGAGATCAAGAAGATCGGCAATTCCGATGGTTTGCTGCTGCCTCGTGAATTGATGCAGCGGCTCGATCTCAAGCGCGGGCAGCAATTGCACATCGTGGAATTACCCGGCGGTGGTTTCCAGCTGCTGCCTTACGACCCCGACTTCGAGCGGACGATGGAAATCGCCGACGAGGTGATGGACAAGTATCGCGACACGCTCGCCGCGCTTGCAAAATAGCCGGCTGCGCGCATGAGCGATCTTCAGGAGCCGCTCTGGATCACCTACGAGCAGGCCGTCGCAATTCATGGCCGGCAACTTCGCCGTTTTGGCGGGGCGCCGGGACTGCGCGACGAGGGCATGCTGCGCTCGGCGCTGGAGCGGCCGGTCAACAAATGGCGCTATGAGCAGGCGCCGATGGACGAGCTCGCTGCGGCATACGCATTCGGCCTCGCGAAAAATCACGCATTCGTCGACGGAAACAAGCGCATTGCCTTCATGGCGATGATGATCTTTCTGCACAAGAACGGCGTGGCGTTCAGTCCCGATCCGGCGGAAGCGACAACCATCATCCTCTCTCTCGCCGCCGGCGAAGTCAGCGAGCAGAGCCTCACGCGCTGGATCCGCGACAATTGGGATTCCAAATGAGCCGATTTGCGGGAAAACTGCGCAGCTGTGCCGTTGCCCTGCCCAAAGGTTTAAGGTATCCCAGCCCGAGAATTCGACTTTCGACTGGGGACAATCCATGGCTGACCATAGCGAAGTGGCGTACACCACTGCCGACGGCAACGACTACGTTGCCCACGAGCAGACCTATGAGGGCTTCATCAAGCTGGTGAAGTACGGCACGGCCTCGGTCGCGCTCATCGTGATCCTGATGGCGATTTTCCTCACCTGATCCATCGCCTGGTGCACCGCCAGCGTCGTCGGTGCTCATAAAATTTGCATTCAAGCCGGTGCCAAAACCGGTATCCAACGTTGCGGGAGTGACGCTAAGTTCGCGTGCGCGCTTTGTCCCGCGTCGCCGGAGGGCCTATGAAGATCGCCGTTGCCAAGGAAATCGATCCGTCGGAGCCGCGTGTCGCCGCTTCGCCTGATACGGTGAAGAAGTTCAAGGCGCTGGGCGCCGAGATCGCCGTTGAGCCAGGTGCCGGCATCAAGTCGGGCCTGCCGGATTCCGAATTCACCGCCGTGGGTGCCACCGTCAGCGCCGACGCGCTCAAGGACGCCGACATCATCATCAAGGTGAAGCGCCCCGAGGCCTCCGAGCTTGCGCAGTACAAGCGCGGCGCACTCGTCATCGCCATCATGGACCCCTACGGCAACGAGGCTGCGTTGAAGACGATGGCCGATGCCGGCGTCTCCGCCTTCGCGATGGAACTGATGCCGCGCATCACCCGTGCGCAGGTGATGGACGTGCTGTCCTCGCAGGCTAACCTCGCCGGCTACCGCGCTGTGATCGAGGGCGCCGAGGCCTTCGGCCGCGCCTTTCCCATGATGATGACCGCGGCCGGCACCGTGCCCGCCGCCAAGGTATTCGTGATGGGCGTCGGCGTTGCCGGCCTCCAGGCGATCGCGACCGCGCGCCGCCTCGGCGCCGTGGTGACCGCGACCGACGTCCGGCCCGCAACAAAGGAACAGGTCGAGTCGCTCGGCGCAAAGTTCCTCGCGGTCGAGGACGAGGAGTTCAAGAACGCGCAGACCGCCGGTGGCTACGCCAAGGAAATGTCCAAGGAGTACCAGGCCAAGCAGGCTGCGCTGACCGCCGAGCACATCAAGAAGCAGGACATCGTGATCACCACGGCGCTGATCCCGGGCCGGCCGGCGCCGAAGCTCGTCAGCGCCGACATGGTCAAGTCGATGAAGCCGGGTTCGGTGCTGGTCGATCTCGCCGTCGAGCGCGGCGGCAATGTCGAAGGCGCCAAGGCCGGTGAGGTCGTCGACCTCGATGGCATCAAGATCGTCGGCTACACCAACGTCGCCGGCCGCGTCGCTGCCTCGGCCTCCAGCCTCTACGCACGCAATCTGTTCTCCTTCATCGAGACCATGGTCGACAAGACGGAGAAGAAGCTCGCCGTGAACTGGGACGACGAGCTGGTCAAGGCCACCGCGCTGACCAAAGACGGCGCCGTCGTCCACCCGAACTTCCAGCCGAAGGTTTAAGGAGAGCCGCCATGGAGCATGCTGCACAGGTCGTCGACCCCTTCATCTTCCGGCTGTCGATCTTCGTTCTCGCCGTCTTCGTCGGCTATTTCGTGGTGTGGTCGGTGACGCCCGCGCTACACACGCCGCTGATGAGCGTGACCAATGCGATTTCCTCGGTGATCGTGGTCGGCGCGCTGCTTGCGGGCGGTGTCGCCAATGTTTCGAGCGGCTCGGGTTGGGCGCGCGCCTTCGGCTTCGTTGCGCTGATCTTTGCCTGCATCAACATCTTCGGCGGCTTCCTTGTCACCCAGCGCATGCTGGCGATGTACAAGAAGAAGTCGAAGTAAGCGGCCACCTCGGGCTGATGGGATCAATGGGGACCTGAGATGAGCGCCAACCTCTCTGCATTTCTGTATCTCGTGGCGGGAGTGCTGTTCATCCTGTCGCTGCGCGGGTTGTCGAGCCCGGCTTCGTCGCGCCAGGGCAATCTGTTCGGCATGATCGGCATGGCGATCGCGGTCGCCACGACGCTAGCTAACCATCCGCCGGCAGACGGTCTCGCCTGGGTGCTGGTGATCGTCGGCATCACGATCGGCGCTGCGATCGGCGCGGTGATCGCGCGGCGCGTGCCGATGACCTCGATGCCGGAGCTCGTCGCGGCCTTCCACTCGCTGGTCGGCATGGCCGCGGTGCTGGTCGCCGCCGGCGCGTTCTACGCGCCCGAGGCTTTCGACATCGGTACGCCGGGCAATATTCATCCGCAGAGCCTGGTCGAGATGTCGCTCGGCGTCGCCATCGGCGCGCTGACCTTCACCGGCTCGGTCATCGCGTTCCTGAAGCTGTCCGCACGCATGAGCGGCGCACCGATCATCCTGCCGTTCCGCCACGGCATCAACATCGCGCTCGCATTGGCGCTGGTGTTCTTCATCGTCCGGCTCGTGCTCACCGGCGGCGCGTTCGACTTCTGGATGATCGTCATCCTGGCGCTGGCGCTCGGCGTGCTCATGATCATCCCGATCGGCGGCGCCGACATGCCGGTCGTGATCTCGATGCTGAACTCCTATTCGGGCTGGGCCGCGGCCGGCATCGGCTTCACGCTGGGCAACTCGGCGCTGATCATCACCGGCGCGCTGGTCGGCTCGTCGGGCGCGATCCTGTCCTACATCATGTGCCACGCGATGAACCGGTCCTTCATCTCGGTCATCCTTGGCGGCTTTGGCGGTGAGACCGCTGCGGCCGGCGGCGGCACGGGCGAGCAGAAGCCTGCCAAGCTCGGCTCGGCGGACGATGCCGCCTTCATCATGAAGAACGCCTCCAAGGTCATCATCGTGCCCGGCTACGGCATGGCGGTGGCGCAGGCCCAGCACGCGCTGCGCGAGATGGCCGACATCCTGAAGAAGGAAGGCGTCGAGGTGAAGTACGCCATCCACCCGGTCGCGGGCCGCATGCCCGGCCACATGAACGTGCTGCTCGCCGAAGCCAACGTGCCCTATGACGAGGTGTTCGAGCTCGAGGACATCAACTCGGAGTTCGCGCAGGCCGACATCGCCTTCGTGATCGGCGCCAACGACGTCACCAACCCGGCCGCCGAAGAGGACAAGACCTCGCCGATCTACGGCATGCCGGTGCTGCAGGTCTGGAAGGCCGGCACGGTGATGTTCATCAAGCGCTCGCTGGCGTCGGGCTATGCCGGCATCGACAATCCGCTGTTCTACCGCGACAACACCATGATGCTGCTCGGCGACGCCAAGAAGGTCACCGAGAACATCGTCAAGGCGATGTAATGCGGGAGGGACCGTGGCCATCAACAAGGAATGGCACCGGTCCCATCGCATGCCGCCCAAGGCAACGCGCGAGCAGCGCATCGCCTGGCACGCCGCCCACAAGGCGGCGTGCGGCTGCCGCGACGTTCCCGCCAGCATCCGCGCCGACGTCATGAAATTGCTGCGGAGCCATCGCAAGCCCTAGTCTGGATCGGGGGCCGGCTCGCGCACATGATGACCATCGTCAAATGGACCCTCATCCTGCTCGTGACCGTCTATCTTGCCGGTCTCGTCATGCTGTATGTCCGCCAGCGCGAGATGCTGTTTCCGATCCCGCCGGTCGGCCGCACCGCGCCCGAAGCCGCTGGTCTGCCAGAGGCGGAAGAGCATGTCCTGACCACGTCCGATGGCGAGAAGGTCATCGTCTGGCACGTGCCGGCGAGGCCCGGCCGTCCCGTGATCCTGTTCTTTCCGGGCAATGGTGATTACCTCGCCGGCCGCATCGATCGCTTCAAGGCGATGACGGCCGACGGCACCGGTCTCGTCGCGCTGTCCTATCGCGGCTATGCCGGCTCTAGCGGGGCGCCGAGCGAAGAGGGACTGCTGCGCGATGCCGCTTCCGCCTACGCCTTCACCACCGCGCGCTATGCCGCGGACCAAATCGTCGCATGGGGCTTCTCGCTGGGGACGGGCGTTGCGGTTGCCATCGCCTCCGAACATCCCGTCGGCAAATTGATCCTGGAGGCGCCGTACACTTCGACCGTCGACGTGGCCGCCGCGGCGTTCCGCTTCGTTCCGGTCCGCCTCCTGATGCGCGATCAGTTTCGCTCCGACGAGCGCATCGCGCGCGTCACGGTGCCGCTCTTGGTCATGCATGGCACCAATGACCTTGCCATTTCGATGGTGTTCGGGGAGCGTCTGTTCGCGCTCGCGCATGAACCGAAGCAGTTCGTTCGCTTTGCGGGCGGCGGACACGACAATCTCGATGCGTTCGGCGCCATCGAGACAGCGAGGCGCTTCATTGCTCCCTAGACGGTTTGCGACCTGGCGGGGCTGCGTGGTCATGGCCGCGCCTCTCGCGCTGTTGCCGCAGCCCGCGTGGGCGGCAATGGGGATCGACGGCGCGGCGATGCGCTGGCCCTATGCGCTGCCCTTTGCCGGCCTGTTGCTGTCGATCGCGCTCGGGCCGCTGCTGTTCGCAAAATTCTGGCACCATCACTACGGCAAGATCGCCGCGATCTGGTCGCTGCTCGCGCTCGGCTCGCTCGTGCTCTTTGCTGGAAGCATGGCGACGTTGGCCGCGCTGGTTCACGCCATGCTTGCCGAATATCTCGGTTTCATCGTGCTGCTGTTCTCGCTCTATGTCGTGGCCGGCGGCATCCTCATCACGGGCGACATCAAGGGCACGCCGGCGGCGAATACCGGCATCCTCGCGCTCGGTACGCTGATGGCGAGCGTCGTCGGCACCACCGGGGCGGCGATGATCCTGATCCGTCCCTTGATCCGCGCCAACCGGCCGCGGCGCCGCAATGCTCATGTCGTCATCTTCTTCATCATCCTGGTGGCCAACGTCGGCGGCGCGCTGACCCCGCTCGGCGATCCCCCGCTGTTCGTCGGCTTCCTGCACGGCGTCGACTTCTTCTGGACCACGCGGAACATCTGGTTGCAGACGATGATCGTTGCCGGACTGCTGCTCGTGATCTTTGTCGCCGTCGACGTCTGGCGTTTCAGGCGCGAGCCGCAACTCAGCGACGCGGGGCCTGGGAAGCCGGTGCGGATCCGCGGCCTCGTCAATCTGGTGCTGATCGCGGCGATCGTCGCCAGCCTGCTGGTGTCGGCGATGTGGAAGCCCGGCATCGCCTTCGATGTTCTCGGAACGAAGCTGGAGCTGGAAGACCTCGCCCGCAACGTGGCGCTGCTGGCGATTGCGGCGCTGTCGGTGTGGCTGACGCCGGACGAGCACAGGCAGGCCAACGGCTTTACCTGGGAGCCGATCCGCGAGGTCGCAAAGCTGTTCGCGGGCATCTTCGTCGCCATCATTCCGGTCATTGCCATGCTCGATGCCGGCCATCACGGCGCCTTCGCCTGGCTGCTGTCGGCGGTCACGGCGCCGGACGGCACGCCGCGCGAGGTCGCCTATTTCTGGTGCACCGGGCTGATGTCGGCATTCCTCGACAATGCGCCGACCTATCTCTTGTTCTTCGAGCTGGCCGGCGGCGACCCGCAAGTGCTGATGCATGCCCTGTCGGGCACGCTCGCCTCCATCTCCATGGGCGCGGTCTACATGGGCGCGCTCACCTATATCGGCAATGCGCCGAACTTCATGGTCAGCAGCATCGCCAACGAGAACGGCATCGAGATGCCGAGCTTCTTCGGCTATCTGCTGCGCGCTGGCGCGGTGCTGATCCCGCTGTTCCTGCTGCTGACGGTCCTGCCGGTCGCGCCGATCCTGCACTGGCATTGAATCTGACTGCCGATTTGCTACTGCTCGGTTGCACAACTGGAGCCAGTGGATGAGCGCGCATAATCCGATGCCCCGGTCGGCCTGGATTTTCCCGGCGCTGGCCGTGCTGTTGTTCGTAGCCGTCAGCGTGACGGATTACGTCTTCACGCTGTCGCTGGCCGGGCTCGGCTTCGCCGTCGTCCTCCTGGTCATCCTGTTCGGAACGGTGTTCGCCGCCGTCCATCATGCCGAAGTGATCGCCGAACGGGTCGGTGAACCCTACGGCACGCTGGTGCTGACGCTCTCGGTGACCATCATCGAGGTGGCGCTGATCACCACGATCATGCTGGGCGAAAAGCCGGCGCCGGAACTGGCGCGCGACACCGTGTTCGCCGTGGTCATGATCGTCTGCAACGGCCTCGTCGGGCTCTGCATCTTCATCGGCGGGCTGCGCTATCGTGAGCAGGGCTTTCAGCTCTCCGGCGCCAACGTCTATCTCAGCGTCCTGTTCGCGCTCGCGACCATCACGCTGATCATGCCGAACTATACGACCACCACGCCGGGGCCGGTCTATTCGAGCGTTCAGCTCGGCTTCGTCGATGTGGTCACGCTCGCGCTCTATGCGGTGTTCCTCTACACCCAGACCGTCCTGCACAAGGATTACTTCGTTCATGAACGGGCGGAGGGCGAGGGTGGTGCGGTGCACCTGTCGGTCGGAGCGCTCGCGCTCACCGTGGCGCTGCTCCTGGTCTCGCTGCTGGCGGTCGTGCTGCTGGCCAAGAAATTCTCGCTGGTGGTCGATGCCGTCGGCGCCAGGATCGGCGCGCCACCGGCCTTCGCCGGCCTTCTGGTCGCGCTGCTGATCCTCATGCCCGAGGGCGTCGCGGCCATCGCGGCGGCCCGCAAGAACGATCTCCAGAAGAGCATCAATCTCGCGCTCGGCTCGTCCCTGGCGACCATCGGCCTGACCATCCCCGCCGTCGGTGTCGCCACCTACGCGCTCGACAAGGAGCTCGAGCTCGGCCTCAGCGCCCAGGGCAGCGTGCTGTTGCTGCTGACCTTCTTCCTGAGCATGCTGACCTTCGGCACAGGCAGGACCAATGTCCTGTTCGGCCTGGTCCATATGGTGGTATTTGCCGTCTACGTGTTCATGGTTTTCGTGCCCTGAAGTGCTCCGTCCCAGGAAAGGTTCCCGATGCTTGCCGCCAAGTCCGACGTCCAGATCGACAACGAAGAGGTCCGGGTGACCGAGTGGCGGCTCGCCCCGGGCAGCGCGACCGGGCACCACACCCACGGGATGGACTATGTGATTGTTCCCGTCGTCGCCGGCGAAATGACCATCGTGGCGCCCAATGGCGAGCGCTCGAAGGCGCAGCTTGCCGCCGGAAAATCCTACTTCCGCAAGGCCGGCGTCCAGCACGACGTACTTAACGAAACCTCAACTGAGATCGTGTTCCTTGAGATCGAGCTGAAGGCGTAGGGTTACCCTTTGCCATCGATCCGTCGCAGTTGATCCCTTACAATTGCCCCAAAGTTCCCGCATCTGGTCGCGCGGGGAGTGGCCGAGAAATGCTGAAATACCTCGCTAAAATCTCGATGGATATTTTCCCCTCGGTGCTCGCGACGATCATCGGGGCCTACATCGTTAACCACTACATCAATGCCAAGCCGGCGGCGGATACCCCCACGGCCGTCGTTGCGCCTGCCGAGGCCGGCAAGGACGCCAAGCCGACGGATACCGCCAACCTTCCCGCGCCCGGCGTCAAGGCCAAGGGTGTCTCCGAGAAGAGCGTCTCCGAGAAGAGTGTGACGGACAAGGCTGCGGCCGCGAAGGCTGCCGACAAGCCCGAGACCAAGGCTGCGGACACAGCTCCCGCCGAGACCGCCTCGCATGGCCGCCCGGCGCGCGAGAAGGCGGCCGCGAAGTCGACCCCGACAGCCACCACCCCGGTGGTGGAGGCCAATTCCGCGCCGGCCGCTGCGTCCCCGGCTGCGGCCCCCGACGCCAACGATCTGGCGCGTGCCGCCATCGAGCGTCTTCGCAAGTCGCCTGAGGGCAAGGCTGCCGAAGCCAAGGCTGCCGAAGCCAAAGCTGCCGAGACCAAGCCGGTCGAGCGGACCCCTGAGCCCGCGGTGCGCGAAGCCACCCGCGTCCCCGAGGCCCCGCGTGTCGTCACGACGGAGCCGTCCGCGGTCCGTCCGCTGCCGCCGCCGATCACGGTGTCTACGCCCTCACCGGAGTCGTATGGCAATGCCGGTTCGCCGCCGTCCTACACGGCCTCGGTCGGCAACGACGACCCGAATCGGATCTCGCCGCCGGCTGACATTCCCGTTCCGGTGATCGCACCGCCGCTCGACCTGCGTGCCGATGCCGGCGCGACCATGCCTCGGCCGAAGAAGACCAACGTCGCGGACGAGATGCTGTCGGGCATGAAGTCGATGTTCCACTCCGTCCTGCCGAAGAGCTCCACTCCCGATTAAGCCGGCGGCTTCACCCCGCTGTCAGCCGCCGACGCGGGCGAGGCCGCTGCGGGCGGCATCGTCGCGTGGCCGCAGGGCAACGGCCTTGTTGTAGGACGCCGCCGCCTTGGCCCTGTCGCCGAGCCGCTCATAGGCCTGTCCGCGCGCGGTCCAGACCTGGGCATTGTGCGGATCGGCCTCGGAGGCTTCATCAAGGTCGGCCGTGGCCTCCTTGACCTTGCCGAGCGCGAGATAGCTGATGGCGCGGCCGAGCAGCGGCTCGGCCTTTTGCGGGTTGAGCCCACTTGCCGCGCTGAAATCGGCGATTGCGAAATCGTGCTGGTTGTTGCCCTGGTAGATCAGCGCGCGGCCATAGAGCGCCTGTGCGTTGTAGGGATCGAGCCCCACGGCGCGGTTGAACTCGTCGAGCGCGGCCGCGGTCTCGCCTGACTTGGCGAGGGACTGGGCCTTTGCCGTATGGGCCTGGGCTTCGGTGACGTTGCCGGCGCTGACCGCGCTCTCGGCGGTCGCCGCCGCCTTCGGCGCCTCCTGCGGCTTCTCCTTCTCCGGCATCAAGGATCCCAGGTCGAAGGAGCAGCCGCAGAGCGCAATTCCCATCAAAGTCAGCGCGAGCGGCTGGCGCAAGATCAGGCGTCGTCGCGCCAAGCGGCGCTCGGGGAGAGGGGAGGCCATCTACGGTTCGCTCGCGCTGGTGCCGCATCGGTAAGTGCCCCGTCCCAGAAAGGCACCGCTACAAAATAATAACGCGGGCTCTGGGCCCGCGTCATCGAAAACTGAAGTCTGGTAAATCCCGAAAGATCAGCGCGGTCCGCGCGGACCTGCACCCGGGCCGCCACGACCACCACGGTCGCCGCCGGGGCCGGCGCCGAACACCGGCTTCGGCTTCATCGGCAGCAGGCCTTCGCGCTGCAGCTTCTTGCGGGCCAGCTTGCGCGCGCGGCGCACAGCCTCGGCCTTTTCGCGGGCCTTCTTCTCGGAGGGCTTTTCGTAGTGACCGCGGAGCTTCATCTCGCGGAAAATCCCCTCGCGCTGCATCTTCTTCTTCAGCGCCTTGAGGGCTTGATCAACATTGTTATCGCGAACGAGAACCTGCACGCGGCATCCTCTTCAGTGGATCGGATTTGAATTCTGGTAAGTCAAAGGGGATGGCAAAAAGCCCGACGCCCTTAACCTTGAGCGCGCGGATGTATCAGACAAAACCTGAGATGTCCACCTGCCAAGAGGTCTTTCGGGCCAAGTTCAGCCATTAAATGAGGCGAAAATGGCCCTGCGCGGCCCTGATTTGGGCGGTTTGACGCCCTTGGCGGGGCCGCGACCGGAGCTTTGTTCCGGAATCTTTGAAATCAGGGGACGACAATGGATATGAAAAAATATGCTGCCGAAGCCATCGGCACCTTCTGGCTCACATTCGCAGGTTGTGGCAGCGCGGTGATCGCGGCCGGCTTCCCGCAGGTCGGAATCGGTCTGGTCGGTGTGTCCCTGGCGTTCGGCCTGAGCGTGGTCACCATGGCTTACGCCATCGGCCACATCTCGGGCTGCCATCTCAATCCGGCGGTCACGGTCGGTCTTGCAGCGGGCGGCCGGTTTCCAACCGGACAGATCCTGCCCTACATCGTCGCGCAGGTCGTCGGTGCGATCGTTGCAGCTGCGCTGCTCTATGTGATCGCCAGCGGCGCCCCGGGCTTCGACGTCACCAAGGGCTTCGCGTCCAATGGCTACGATGCCCATTCGCCCGGTCAGTACAGCATGATGGTCTGCTTCCTCACCGAGGTCGTGATGACGATGATGTTCCTGTTCATCATCATGGGCGCCACGCACGGAAGGGCACCTGCGGGCTTCGCGCCGCTCGCGATCGGGCTCGCGCTGGTGATGATCCATCTCGTCAGCATTCCCGTCACCAACACGTCGGTGAACCCGGCGCGCAGCACCGGCCCTGCGCTGTTCGTCGGCGGCTGGGCGCTGGCGCAGCTCTGGCTGTTCTGGGTTGCGCCGCTGATCGGCGGTGCGCTCGGCGGGGTGATCTATCGCTGGCTCAGCGAAGAGCCCACCGGCGTCGTCGCGGGCGTGAAGACGGCGTGATCGCCAAGCGGGATTGCAGCCTCTGCTGCAGTCCCGCTCACTTCTCCTTGGCGGGCCGGACTTCGGTGACGTGGCCCATCTTGCGGCCGGGGCGCGGCGTGCCCTTGCCGTAGATGTGCACCGTGGCGCCCGGGACGGTCAGCCATTTGTCGTAGTCGTTGATCTCGTCGCCGATCAGATTGGTCATGGTGACGATCTCGCCGTGGCGCACCGGCTTGCCGAGCGGCCAGCCGGCAATGGCGCGGATGTGCTGCTCGAACTGCGAGACCGAGGCGCCGTCCAGCGTCCAGTGCCCGGAATTGTGCACGCGCGGGGCGATCTCGTTGACCAGCACCTTCGGGCCGGTGCCGTTGGCAAGCACGAACATCTCCACCGCCAGCACGCCGACATAGTCGAGCGCAGTCGCGATCTTGCTCGCGACGTTGCGCGCCTCGTCCGCGAGCGCGTCCGGGATCGGTGCGGGCGCGCGCGATATTTTCAGGATGTGGTCGCGGTGCTCGTTCTCGGTCACGTCGAAACACTCGACCTCACCTGTGGCCGAGCGCGCGGCGATCACGGAGATCTCGCGCTCGTACGGGATGAAGGCTTCCAGGATCGCCGATTTGGTGGCGAGACTGGTCCACACCTTGGCGATGTCGTCGCCGTCGCGGATGATGGCCTGGCCCTTGCCGTCATAGCCGAAGCGGCGGGTCTTCAGCACCGCCGGGAGGCCGATCCTCAGGATCGCCTCGCGCAGCGAGGTGACGGAGGTGACGTCAGCATAGGCCGCAGTGCCGATGCCGAGTTTCGTCACAAAATCCTTCTCGGCGAGCCGGTCCTGGGTGGTCTCGAGGATCCGGCGATTGGGCAGCACCGGGCGGCGTGCGTCCAGCACCATCGCGGCGGCCGCCGGCACGTTCTCGAATTCGTAGGTGATGACGTCGACGTCGTGGGCGAACAGCTCCAGCGCTTCGACGTCGGCAAATTCGGCGCAAGTCGCGTTCAGCACGACGTCGAAGGCCGGCGAATCCGGATCGGGCGAGAACACCTGGCAGCGCAGGCCGAGCCGCGCCGCAGCCATCGCCAGCATCCGCCCCAATTGTCCGCCGCCGAGGATTCCGATGGTGTCGCCGGGCTTCAGCTTCACCTGCTTTGCGTCAGTCACGCCTTGTCCTCCGGACGCTCGGCAACCGCGTCGGTCTGCGCCTTGCGCCAGGCGGCGAGGCGGCCGGACAGGGCCGGGTCGGACAATGCCAGCACGGCGGCCGCAAGCAGCGCCGCGTTGATCGCGCCGGCCTTGCCGATGGCGAGGGTGCCGACCGGGACGCCCGCGGGCATCTGCACGATCGAATAAAGCGAATCGAGGCCCTTGAGTGTCTTCGATTCGACGGGAACGCCGAACACCGGCAGTTCCGTCAGCGCCGCCGCCATGCCCGGCAGATGCGCAGCGCCGCCGGCGCCGGCGATGATGACCTTGTAACCTGCCGCCTTGGCGCCCTTGGCGAAGGCAAACAGCCGGTCGGGAGTACGGTGGGCCGAAACGATGCGGGTCTCGGCGGCGACGCCGAGCGCGTCGAGCGTCTCGGCGGCATGCCGCATCGTGTCCCAATCCGACTGGCTTCCCATGATGATGGCGATCGGCGCGGTCATGACGTCAATTGTGCTCGGGAAAAGAGAAACATAGGCCAGATTAACGGTTCCGGCCGGCGGCTCGCAAGGCGGTGGCAAGGAGAAGGGAATGCACTATCCTGTCTTGGTGAATCCCCGCAAGCCTTCATTGAGCAGGATGCCCATGAAGAAACCAAAAAGGGCGAGCGCTGCGAAGGCCAAAAAGGGCCGGAAGACCAGCGCCGGCCGATCCAAAGCCGTCTCGAATCGCCCGGCCAGGCTGGCCTCGCGCAGAGCGCCGGCTGCCGATGACAGCAAAGCGACCATCCGAAACCTCAGGGGCAAGCTCAAGGCGGCCCTGCTGCGGGTCTCGGAACTCGAGGCGGCCGCCGACACCGACTTCCTGCTCGAGATTCCCAACCGGCGCGGCTTCGAGCGCGAGCTCACGCGCGCCATTGCCTACATGAAGCGGTATCGCGCCAGCGGCGCGCTGATCGTGCTCGATGTCGACCGGCTGAAGCCGATCAACGATTCCTACGGCCATGCCGCCGGCGACGTGGTGCTCGAGGCGATCGTCGCGACGCTGACGCGGCAGGTCCGCGCCTCCGACGTGGTCGGCCGGCTCGGTGGCGACGAGTTCGCGCTGCTGTTGTGGAATCTCAATGAGACCGATGCCAAGGCGAAGGCCGCGACCTTCGAGCAGGCGATCGACGATCTGTCCTTCGACTTCCGCGGGCAGCACGTGACCGCGGGCGCCTCCGCAGGAATAGCCTTGCTCGGTCCGCATTCCGATGCAGGCCGCGCCCTGGAGGAGGCCGATGCCGCCATGTACGTGCGCAAGGCGCGTCGCCGACACGAGCCGCGGATCAGGCTCATCAGCAGCTAGAGCATGATCCGGAAAAGTGTGAAGCGGTTTTCCGAAAAAATCATGCTCAAACAATTACTCTTACAGCGTGGCGAGATCTTCCGGCACGTTGCCGAATTTGCGCAGCAGCGTCGCGTCGCCGAATTCGCCGGTCATGGGATCGCCGCTGCGGCTGAAGGCGACCGCGCCGATATGGCCGGCACCGCGCGCCAGAATCTCGGCGCGCCGCAGTGCTGCCGACGAGGACTGACACTCCTCAGCCGCGCCTGCGACCGGTGATCCGTCGGCATCGATCAAAAAGGGCATTGCAACGTAATAGGTCACATCCGACATGGCGTTGCTCCAATGTTGAAAGTTAAGCGGCGCTGCTCTTGCTCCGCACCTTGCTGCGCGTGGTCTCGGGAATGCAGCCGGCGGAAATTGCCGCTTGCAATTCTTCGAGCTCCGCCTCCAGATATTCGTTGGCCATGATCAGCGCCTTGATGGTGCTGCGCAGATTGCCGTCGCACATCGCGATCGCCTGATCGCAGGCCTGTTCATAGTGGCTGTTGTCCAAAAGGGCGGGTGCCGGCATCTGCGCTGTCCTCGTGAGTTTTCCTCGGGGCGTTTCCCTCGGAGGTTTCCCTTGGGCGTTTCCTGGGGGCGTCGGTCTGAGAAATGTTCCTATTTTGTTCTTTTTGAGTCAAGCTGATTCAGGCGCGGTGAGGCGTCACGACAGCGCGAGACGCGATCAGGCGATGATGTCGGGGGTGATCTGGTCTTCGATGAACGCGATGCGGTCGCGCAACAACAGCTTGCGCTTCTTCAGCCGCTGTAACCGCAATAGGTCGGGGGCAGGCGATTGATGCAGTGCATCGATCGCGGCATCGAGATCTCGGTGTTCCTGCTGCAACCGGGTGAGCTCGGCTTCGAGCTCACGCTCGTCTTCATGGGTCATGTCTGCGGTGGCCGAAAACCGATAGGCGTGTGATCTGGGCTGTGGATGCCCTGTGGAAATTATCGTCCTTGCGCGGCGGGACCGCAAGCGATCTCGGGCCGTCGCGCACCGATCTCCCGCAAGATATTTCAACGGTTCGCTGCGGCACTGCGCAAGCGCATTGATATCATGGATTTTTCCCGCGCGGTTCCGTACTCACGCCTTATTACATATGAATTTTCAAAAATGACGGAGCGACGACGGATACCCATCGACAGAACGAATCGGTGATGTAGACTTCGCCGTCCGGATCGAATCCTGAGGTTCAACCCTACCGAGGAGGTTTCGAATGACAATTCAGGCACATCTTGTTGAATTGGAGCGGAAACACAAACTTCTCGAAAACGAATTGCACGAAGCTCTCGTGCACCTTTCAACAGACGACCTGCAAATTGTTGAGTTGAAGCGCCGGAAGTTGATGGTCAAGGACCAGATCGAGCGTCTGAAGCAAGGCGATACGCTCCACTAGTAACCCCCGTAACAGTGTTGAGTTGATCGTACCCTTTCACGCAGGGATGAGAGCCTTTGCGCTCATCCCTGCTGCAAGGTGCGAGACCTCGCGCAATCATCGTTGCGCGTGGCCTAGATCTCTGCGAGCTCGGCAACGTGATCGGCGATCGCGAGCGAGGACGTCAGTCCCGGCGATTCGATGCCGAACAGGTTGATCAGGCCTGCGACGCCATGATCGCGCGGCCCCTGCATCAAAAAATCCTGCGTGGCGACCGCCGGTGGCACGATCTTCGGACGGATGCCCGAATAGCTCGGCATCAACGCGCCGTCGGGCAGCGTCGGCCAGTACTTGCGGATCGCCGGATAGAAGCGCTCGGCACGTGACGGGTCGACCTCGTAGTTGATCGTCTCGATCCACTCGACATCAGGACCGAAACGCGCCTGCCCTGCCATATCCAGCGTCAAATGCACGCCTAACCCGCCGGGCTCGGGCACCGGATAGATCAGGCGCGAGAACGGCGCCCTGGCGCTGCAGCTGAAGTAGTTTCCCTTGGCGAGATAGGCCGGCGGAATCCGGTCCAGCGGCATGCCCTCGATGTTGCGTGCGACCGTCGTTGCCGAGAGTCCCGCAGCGTTGACGAGGAGGCTGCATTGCAGCGTCATCGGCGCCTCGCCGCCGGCCTCGACTTCGATCACGCCGGCCGCCGCCTTGGCGCGGAGCAGCGGCGTGTGAAACGCGAAGGCCGCGCCGGCCTCCTCGGCCTCGCCGCGCAGCGAGAGCATGTAGGCGTGGCTGTCGATGATGCCGGTCGAGGGTGAGAGCAGCGCGGCGTCACAGGCCAGCGCAGGCTCCAGCGCGCGTGCGGCCTCTCCCGTGAGCAGCTGCATGTCGAGCACGCCATTGGCCTCGGCGTGCGCCTTGATCGATTGCAGCTTCTCGGTTTCCTTCGCGTTGGTCGCTACGATCAGCTTGCCGCAGTTCTTGTGGGGGATGCCGCGCTCGCCGCAGTAGCGGTAGAGCGCGTGCTTGCCGCTGACGCACATCCGGGCCATCCAGCTTCCGGCGCGGTAGTAGATGCCGGCATGGATCACCTCGCTGTTGCGCGAGGAGGTGATGGTGCCGATGGCCTCGGCTTCCTCGAGCACGATGACCTCGCGCCCGGCCTGCGCAAGCCTCCGGGCCACCGCAAGCCCGACGACGCCGGCTCCGATGACGATGCAGTCGACCTTATCCATGGTTGTGCAGGACGTTCGCTGGAAGCGCCGGTGGAATTGGACCTGAGAACGAGGGCTTGGGGCCGTTTTCCGTTAAGGAAGCATTTATCATGTCAGGGCAATTGCCGTATTTGGCGTCACATTTTTCTGTTGCACGTACAGGCGTTTACCCGATCCAAACCCGCGAGGCCAGACAATCCGACGTTGAAATCGCGGGTGGCTGATGGCTGAGAAGAACTGGCACGTGGGCAGCACGCTTCCGATTGCTGTGCAGGCCGTCGTGTGCCTGGCCAGCGCGGTCGCGCCTGCGCGCGCCTTTGCGCTCTCGGACGGCCTCGCCCCGCCGAGCTACATCGGCCAGCTCGATCCCAACCTGATCTGGGAAGTCCTGATCGCGGGCATCGTCGTCTGCGCGTTCCTGGCCTCCGTCGCCTTGTGGGTTCATTCGGCGCTGCGGCGGACGAGGCGGCTGCAATTGCGGCGCAACGCCTTCGTCTCCTCCGCCATGAACAATCTCAACCAGGGCGTGGTGATGACCGATGCGCAGCGGCGCATCATCTTCTGCAACGACCGCTATCTCGATATTTACGGCCTGACCCGCTCGGACCTGTGGGCCGGCATGAACGGCTACGACATCCTCGAGCTCAGGCGCAAGCGGGGCGTCCTCGGCGGCATCTCGGACGACGAATTCTACGAGAAGGCGGCAAGCCCCAACGGCCTGATCACCGAGCTGCCCGACGGGCGGGCCATCCTGGTGAAATATTTCATCCTGCCGAACGGCGGATCGGTCGCGACTCATCTCGACGTCAGCGACCAGCGCAAGCTGTCGCGGCAGCTCGCCTCCACCAAGCAGTTCCTGGAATCGGTGCTCGACCATGTGCCGGCCTGCGTGGCCGCCAAGAACATCGACGACGGTTGCTACATCTTCGCGAACAGCGCCTATGAGCGGTTCTGGGGACTGTCGCGGGACTACGCCGTCGGCAGGAATGCGCGGGAGCTGTTTGCGCCGGGCTCGGCAGCGAGCATCGAGGCGGCCGACCGTGCGGCGCTGGCGGCGCCGGATGGTCAATTCCGCAATGAATTCGAGGTCGACCGCGGCGGTGAGCGGCGCATGGTCGCCTCGATCCGGATCGTCGTCCGCAACGAGAGCAACAAGCCCGAATTCCTGCTGCTGGTGTTCGAGGACATCACCGACCGCCGCTCGCTGTCGCAGGAGCTGGAAAGCACCAAGAAGTTCCTCGAGCTCGTGGTCGATAATATCCCGGTCGCGCTGATCGTGGAGCAGGTCAAGGACGGCCGTTATCTGCTCGCCAACCGCAGCGCCGAGACGATCCTCAACCGCCGGCGCGAGGAAGCCACGGGCCTGACCGCGTCCGACATCTTCAATCCCAAGGAAGCCAAGCTGATCATCGCCCGCGACGAGGCGGCGATTAAGAAGCGTGGGATGATCACCGAGGAGCATCCGATCTCCACCAAGGACGGCCTGCGGCTGTTCCTGACCCGCCGTGCCACCGTGCTCAGCGATGCCGGCGAGCCGCAATATCTGATCAAGACCCATGAAGACGTCACCGACCGCCGGCAGACCGAGTCGCGCATGGCGCACATGGCCTACCACGACGGCCTCACCGATCTGCCCAACCGCGCCGCCTTCCTGCAGGCGCTGACCCAGATGATCGAGGCCTGCGAAGGCACCGGCGAGGAGTTCGCCGTGCTTTGCGTCGACCTCGACGGCCTCAAGGAGGTCAACGACGTCTTCGGCCATGCGCTCGGCGACAAGCTCCTGGTCGAGGTGGCCCAGCGGCTGCAGGATTCCGCCCGCGGCGGCGTGGTGGCGCGCCTGTCCGGCGACGAGTTCGGCCTGATCATCGACGGCAAGCAGCCGGAAGCGGGCCTCGCACTGGCGCAGCAGATCGGCGAAGCCGTCGCGCAGGAGTTCCAGATCGACGGCCGGCCGGTCCGTGCCGGCGTTACTACCGGCATGGCGGTCTTCCCGCACAATGGCACGGATGGCGCCTCGCTGCTCGCCAATGCCGGCGCGGCACTGTTCCGCGCCAAGCAGAAGTCGCGCGGCACGATCAGCCTCTACCAGCCGGAGATGGACCAGCAGATTCGCGATCGCCGCGTGCTGCACCAGGACCTCTCGATGGCGATCAAGAACGGCGAGCTTTCGCTCGCCTTCCAGCCGCAGGGGGCCGCGGGCCACAGCGTCGCCGAGAGCGAGATCATCGGTTTCGAGGCGCTGGCGCGCTGGCAGCATCCAGTACGCGGCCAGGTCTCGCCGGCCGAATTCATCCCGATCGCCGAGGAGAGCGGCCTGATCGTCGAAATGGGCGAGTGGATCCTGCGCGAGGCCTGCCGCGAGGCGGCGTCCTGGCCGAAGCCGCTCCAGGTCGCGGTCAATCTGTCGCCGGCGCAGTTCATGCACGGCGACGTAGTCGGGCTGGTCCACTCGATCCTGATCGAGACCGGCCTTGCGCCCGGCCGGCTCGAGCTGGAAATCACCGAGGGCGTGCTGATCGAGGATTTTGATCGCGGCTTGGCGCTGTTGCGCCGCTTGAAGGCGCTGGGCGTGCGCATCTCCATGGATGATTTCGGCAGCGGCTATTCCTCGCTGAGCTATCTCCAGGCGTTCCCGTTCGACAAGATCAAGATCGACCGCGCCTTCATCATCAATCTCGGCCGCAACCCGCAATCGGCGGCGATCGTGCGTGCCGTGATCGATCTCGGCCACGGCCTCGAAATGTCGATCATCGCCGAGGGCGTCGAGACGCTCGAACAGCTGGCCTTCCTCGCCAAGGAGGGCTGCGACGGCGTGCAGGGCTATCTGCTCGGCAAGCCGCTGCCGATCGGCAAATATGCCGATCTCGTCGGCCGCGCCGAGACCATGGAGCTTGCGCTCAAGACCGGCTAGAGCGTCCTCGAGCAAGGTGGATGCCGGTTCGCGTCAAGAAAACGCGCCGAAACAAAAATCTGGAGCCTGTTCCGATTTCATCGGAGCGGAAATGGCTCTAGTGATGAGAGGGCTTCGCTCCTTCTCGACGGCTTCATGGCGGACTATGACCTTGCGATCATCGGCGGCGGCCTGAACGGTGTCAGCCTCGCGCGCGATGCGGCCGGCCGCGGCCTGCGCGTGATTGTGTTCGAGCAGGGCGATCTCGCCGGCGCCGCGTCGTCGGCGACACCGCGGCTGATCCACGGCGACCTGTCGGTGCTGGAGCGCCGCGGCTTCTGGCGGGTACGCCGCGCGCTCGCCGAGCGCCGGATCTGGCTCGCCATCGCGCCCCACCTGGTCCGGCCGATGCGCTTCGTGATCCCCGCGCATTCCGAGGAGCGTCCGCCATGGCTCTTGCGGGCAGGTCTGTATGTTTATGACGGCCTCACGAACCGGGGCGGCCTGCCGCCGTCAGCGACCCTCGACATTACGCATCATCCGGTCGGCAACGCACTGAAACGTCCGTTCGGCACGGCGTTCGAATATTGGGACTGCGTCGTCGACGATTCCCGCCTGGTGGTGCTCACGGCGCTGGATGCCGCCGAGCGTGGCGCTGCGATCCGGACCGGGGCGCGCTGCGTGCGTGCCGATCGAACCGAGACCTGGCGGCTCGCCGTGGTCGATCGCGGCTATCGGCGTATCGTCACGGCGCGGGCCCTGGCCAACGCCACCGGCGCCTGGACCTCGATGGTCGCGGACACCGTGCTGCGGCAGCAGCAAGCCCCGATGGCGGCCATGCAGATGAGCCAGATCGTCGTGCCGCGCCTGTTCGATTCTGAAAACGTCTACGTCTTCCAGCATACTGACGGGCGGCTGATCTTCGCCCGGCCTTTCGAGCGCGACTTCACGCTGATCGGCACTGTCACCCATGCTTTCACCGGCGATCCTGCCATCGTCGCGATGCCCGGTGCCGAGGTCAGCTATCTCTGCGAGGCCGCCAGCCGCTATTTCCGCGAGCGCGTCGGGCCGACCGACGTGGTCCGCACCGTCTCCGGCGTCAACCTGGCGCTGGCGTCCGCGCGCGGGCGCGAGGGCACGACGCTGTTCCATGCGCGCCGGCGCAAGGCACCGCTGCTGACGATGTTCGGCGGCGACGTCACCACCTCGCGCCTCCGCGCAGAGCGGGCGGTGACGAAGCTGACCCCGTTCTATCCGATGTCGCCGCCCTGGACCGCCGGCGCTGCGCTGCCCGGTGGCGATTTCGCCTGGGATCGTTTCGACACCGAGGTTGACCTTGCGCGCGACCGCTGGCGCTTTCTGTCGGAGCCGGAGGCCCAGCGCCTGGTCGCGGCCTACGGCTCACGGCTGCCGGCGGTGTTCGGCGAGGCGAAGAGCCGCGACGAACTCGGCCCCGCGTTCGGACCGGAACTGACCGGCGCGGAGGTGCGCTACCTGATGACCCACGAATGGGCGCGCTTCCCCGAGGATGTCTTGTGGCGCCGCTCCAAGCTCGGCCTGACCATGCCGACGGCGGATCGTGACGCGCTGGCGGCGTTCATGGCGGGTGTGAGCTAGGTGCCGTAGCCCGGATGGAGCGAAGCGCAATCCGGGAAAGTCTTGCCTGCGATGGACCGTCCCGGATTACGCTGACGCTCCATCCGGGCTACGGGGCTGCAATGTACGAACGCCTATCTGGGACGATCTTCCCCGGGTTGAGCAAAGGCCAATCGACCGCTAGCGTGCGGCGGAATCGGGGTTGGCAGGGACCATGGCGGAAGAGTTGCCCGGAACGAATTTGGCGGCCGATGCAGCCGCCGGAGAGGCATATCCCGCGGCGGGGCAGCCGCTGCTGCGCATCGAGGGCGTGGCCAAGACCTTTGGGACGTTCCGGGCCGTGGACGGCGTGTCGCTCGACATCAAGGCTGGCGAGTTCTTTGCGCTGCTGGGCCCCAGCGGTTGCGGCAAGACCACGCTGCTGCGCATGCTCGCCGGCTTCGAGGCGCCGGACGAGGGGCGCATCCTGCTCGGCGGCAAGGATATCGCGCAGGCGCTGCCGCATGAGCGCCCGATCAACATGATGTTCCAGAATTACGCGCTGTTTCCGCACCTGTCGGTGCGCGACAACATCGCCTTCGGCCTGAAGCGTGCCGGCATGGCGCGCGCGGACATCGCTACCCGCGTTGGGGAAATGGTCGCGCTGGTGAAGCTCGATGGGCTGGAAAAGCGCAAGCCCGACCAGCTGTCCGGCGGCCAGCGCCAGCGCGTGGCACTCGCCCGCGCCCTGGCGCGCCGGCCGCAACTCCTGCTGCTCGACGAGCCGCTCGCAGCCCTCGACAAGAAGCTGCGCGAGAGCACGCAAGGCGAGCTGATGGAGCTGCAGCGCCGGCTCGGCATGACCTTCATCATCGTCACTCATGACCAGGAGGAGGCGATGACGATGGCGAGCCGGATCGGGGTGATGAAATCAGGCAAGCTCGCCCAGATCGCGCCCCCGCGCGAGCTCTACGAGGCACCGCGCTCGCGCTGGATCGCGGAGTTCGTCGGCGACATCAATCTGTTCGACGGCGAGTCCAGATTGCGCGACGGCCATCGTCTGGTCATTGGCACGCGTGATGCGGGTACGCTGGTGGTGGCCGAACCGCGCGAGCCGGTCGGCGCGGGAAGGTTCGCGGTCGCGATCCGCCCCGAGAAGGTCAAGCTGTCGCGCCGCGGCCCGGTGAGCGAGGCCGGTCGTGAGACGGCGATCAACCGGCTGGACGGCGTCATTGCCGATATCTGCTATCTCGGCGGCACCACCACCTACAAGGTGAAGCTCGATACCGGCGGGATGCTGCAGGCTTCGGTCGCCAACAGCGCACGCACCGACGTCGACGCGTACAGCCTGAATCAGAACGTCGTCGCCTGGTTCACGCCCGACGATTGCGTGGTGCTGCCGTCATGAGCTCCCGCCGCATCTTCGCACGGCCGGCGCGCTTCGCTGCGATCGCGCCCTATGTCTGGATGGCGCTGTTCTTCCTGGTGCCGTTCGCCTTCGTGCTCAAGATCAGCCTGTCGCAGACCGCGATCGCGCAGCCGCCCTACGAGCCGGTGTTTGATCTGACTGCAGGATGGGAAGCGCTCAAGGCGGCCTTTGCAGCGCTCTCGATCGACAATTTCAAACTGCTCGGCTCCGACGACATCTATGTCTTTGCTTATGTCCGCAGTCTCACCGTTGCCGTCACGGCGACCGCGCTGCTGCTCCTGATCGGCTACCCCATCGCCTATGGCATGGCGCGATTGCCAAAACGCTGGCAGGCGGTGGCGATGGTGCTGGTGATCGTGCCGTTCTGGACCTCGTTCCTGATCCGCATCTATGCCTGGATCAACATCCTCCAGCATGACGGCCTGCTCAACCAGATCCTGCTGGCGCTGCATCTGGTCAGCCAGCCCGTGGTGTGGCTCTCCACCGACACCGCGATGTATATCGGCATCGTCTATTCCTATCTGCCGTTCATGATCCTGCCGCTCTACGCCACGCTCGCCAAGATGGAGCCGGCGCTGGAGGAGGCGGCCTCCGATCTCGGTGCGCCGCCGTGGCAGGTATTCTGGCTCGTCACCTTTCCGCTGTCCTTGCCCGGCGTCGGCGCCGGCGTACTCTTGTGCTTCATCCCGATCGTCGGCGAGTTCGTGATTCCGGATCTCTTGGCCGGCTCCAATTCGCTGATGATCGGCCAGACCCTGTGGCTCGAATTCTTCACCAACAAGGACTGGCCGGTCGCCTCCGCCGCGGCCATCGTGCTGCTCGTCGTGCTGCTGGTGCCTCTCTTGCTGTATGAGCGGCTGCAGAAGCGGCAGCTCGAACAGGGGCGCTGAGATGATGCGCAAGGTCTCCCGCCTGTCCCGCTTCAATATCGCCTCGCTGGCGCTCGGGCTGGCGTTTCTCTATTTGCCCATCCTGATCCTCGTGCTCTATTCCTTCAACACCTCGCGTCTGGTGACGGTGTGGGGCGGCTGGTCGCTGCGCTGGTATCGCGAATTCTTCAACGACCGCGCCATGATCGAGGCGGTCTGGATGAGCCTGAGGGTCGCGGTCGCCTCCGCGACCATCGCCACGCTGCTCGGCACACTCGCGGCGGTGGCGCTGTCGCGCGGCGAGCGCTTTCGCGGCCGCACGTTGTTCTCCGGCATGCTCTATGCGCCGCTGGTGATGCCGGAGGTGATCACCGGATTGTCGCTGCTGCTGCTGTTCGTGGCGCTGAACGCCGAGCGCGGCTTCTGGACGGTGACGATCGCCCACACCACGCTGACGATGTGCTTCGTCGCGGTGGTCGTGCAGTCCCGCCTCGGCTCGCTCGATCGCTCGCTGGAGGAGGCGGCAATGGACCTCGGCTGCAACCCGGTCCGCGCATTCGTCGCCGTCACCCTGCCGCTGATCGCGCCCGCGATCGTCGCCGGTTGGATGCTGGCGTTCACGCTGTCGCTGGACGATCTCGTGATCGCGAGCTTCACCACCGGCCCCGGCTCGGCAACGCTGCCGATCCGGATCTATTCGGAGGTGCGGCTCGGGGTGAAGCCCGAGATCAACGCGATCTGCACGCTGGTGATCGCCCTGATCGCGGTCGTCATCGTCATCGCCTCGCTGGCCTCGAAACTCTCGAGCTCGCAGGGCGAGAGCGCCGCGCCGCTGTAGGAGGGAGACGGGCCATGATGTTCACCTATCAGGTCCTGATCCACACGCCGCTCTGGGTTTGGATGCTACTGGCTTATCTTGTTTGGCAGGGCATCAAGGCGATGCAGCGGCGCACGACATCGATCTGGCGGGCGTTGATTGTGCCGGTCGTGTTCATCGTCTGGGGCGTCTCACGGATCGGCCTCGGACATCAGGACAGTTCATGGCCGATGGTCGCCTGGACCGCGGCCGCGCTTGCTCTGTTGCCGGTCGGCGTACTGACGCCGCGTCCGTTCGACGTGGATCATAAGACAGGCGAGATCATCCGTCCCGGCAGCAACTTCGCCTTGATCCGCAATCTCATCGTGTTTGTCTTGCAATACGCGGTTGGTGTGATTTCGGCGATCGATGCCAGCGACCGCGCGCTTGCGATCATCATCGGACGTGCCGTCTCCGGCGCCACCGCCGGCTATTTCATCGGCTCGACCATCGCGCTGCTGGTCGCGTATCGACGCAAGCGCGCGGAGGAATGATCGGCGCAACCGAAGTGCAGGGTGAAGCCGAACGCCTGTGGTGCTCAGGCACCGCCTGACATAGTTAACAATTCATATAGCTTATCTGGCTATCGTCGCCTTGCTTGGGGAAGAGGGGCGATGAAGCGGCTTTATATTGGTGTGGCCAGCACGGTTCTGGCGTTACTCTGTCTTGCTGTTCAGCCGTCGGCCGGTGCGACGCAGATGGTGTCGCTCGTGTACAACGGCTCGCCGCAGTCGCCGCAGCAGATCGGCTCCGACGAATTTCGCCGCAAGCTCGCCGAGATCGCACAGGGCCGTGTCATCCTCGATGAACGCGCTGGCAACGCGATGGGCAGCGAGACGGCGATCCTGGCCGCCATGCGCAGCGGCGTGGTCGACATGGCGACGCTGTCGGGCTCGGTGGTCAGCTCGGCCGTGCCGGAGTTCGGCGTCTTCGACGTGCCGTTCCTGTTCCGCGATGCGGCGCAGGCCAAGGCAGTCGCAGAGGGCCCGGTCGGCGCGCTGTTCGCCAAGCATTTCGCCGACAAGGGGTTGGTGCTGCTCGCGATCGGCAAGCAGGGCTTTCGCAATGTCACGAATTCGAAGCGGCCGATTCATTCGCCTGCGGACCTCCGCGGCCTGAAGATCCGCGTGCTGCCGAACGAGGTCTATCAGATGACCTTCAAGGCGCTGGGCGCCGAGGTCGTGCCGATGGAGTTCACGCTGGTCTATTCCGCGCTGAAGGACGGTCGCATCGACGGGCAGGAGAACCCGGTCGCGACGATCGCCGCCAGCCATCTCGAGGAAGTGCAGAAATATGCCAGCCTGACCGGCCATTTCTTCGCGCCGATCGCCTTCGTCGCCAATCGCGAGGTGTTCCAGGCCCTGAAGCCCGCCGACCAGGCCGCCATCATCGCCGCGGCCAAGGCCGGTGCGGAGGCGACCTGGCAGAGTGGCGTCGCGGAGGAGACGAAGAAGCTGGAGGAGCTGCGCAAGGGCGGCATGGAGATCATCGAGAAGGTCGATCGCCAGCCCTTCATCGACGCCGTGAAGTCCCTGGAGCCCGAATTCGAGAAGCGCTTCGGCAAGGATCTGCTCGCCCGGATCCGGGCTACGCCGTAATCGCGGGAAACATCATGAACCTGTCATTGCTCCTGTCGCGCATCGGCATCCGCCCGCGTATCTTCGGCGGCTTCGCGCTGGTCCTGGGTTTCCTCTGCGTGTTGGCGCTGCTCGCCGTCATGCGGCTGTCCGAGATCGGCGGCACCGTCGGCGAGCTCGTCACCAGCGCCGATGGCGATGCCGGCATGGCGCGGGTGCATGCCGCGCTGCTCTCGTCGAATGTCGCGGTCGAGAAATTCGTCCGCACGCGCAATCTCGGCGACCGCGATAGCGCCACGAAGGCGATCGACGGCTTTGGCCAGACCTTCGACCAGGTCGACCAGCAATTCGCTCGCCTGCCGGCGATTGCCGCTGGCCGGAGCGCGCTGGTGGACGCGCTTGGCACCTATCGACAATCCTTCACGGCGGTCGCCGCCGCCGTCGATCGTCTGCGCACCGCCAGCACCAGGAGCGAGGCGCTCGGCGCCTCGGCAGGTCTCGCCGTCGGCGCGATCAATGTGACGCTCGCCAACCAGCCCGACCGCCTGCTCCAGCCGCTGCGCCTGGCCGGCACGGTGGATGCGATACGCGTCGCGATGCTGCGTTTCACCATCACCCAGGCCCAGGTCGACGCCGACGATAGCGGGCTGACGATCGGCTATGCACTGGCCGCGGTGGCCGATAGCGAGGCGGAGATCGCCGATGCCGAGGCGCCGCGATTGAAGTATCTGATCGCGGCCCTGAAGAAGGTGCTCGCCGATCAATCGGCGACGCTGAAGGAGCTTGCTGCCGCGATGAGCGAGCTGCGCAAGGCGCAGGCCGATCTCGTCAA
This sequence comes from Bradyrhizobium huanghuaihaiense, assembly GCF_007830635.1. Classification (GTDB taxonomy): domain Bacteria; phylum Pseudomonadota; class Alphaproteobacteria; order Rhizobiales; family Xanthobacteraceae; genus Bradyrhizobium; species Bradyrhizobium huanghuaihaiense. The sequence goes on from NZ_VLLA01000004.1 coordinate 255,292, forward strand.
ATCCAGCAGCGCGATCGATGCCAAGGCGGCCGAGATCAGCCGGGCCCTCGGCGCGACGCGCACCGAGCAGAGCCGGCTGACGGCTGGATCGGTCGATCAAACCCGCAATCTCGTGTTCACGGTGGCCACTGCCGCGCTCGTCCTGGGCGCATTGCTGGCCTGGCTGATCGGACGCAGCGTGTCGCGCCCCATCGGCCAGATGACCTTGCGCATGCAGAGCCTTGCGGCGGGTGAGCTCGACGAGGCGATCCCGGGCGGCGAGCGTGGCGACGAAATTGGTCACATGGCCGGCGCGGTCGAGGTGTTCCGCCAGAGCGCGCAGACCGTCCGGCGCATGGAGCAGGACGCTGCCGCGCAGCGTGCCGCGGCCGACACGGAACGCGCGGCGATGATGACGCAGCTCGCAGATCGCTTCGATCGCGGCATGGAGGGCGTCATTGGCGGCGTCTCGAGCCGTGCCGAAGAGATGGGGCAGAGCGCCGGAAGTCTTGCGCGAGTCGCCGAGCGGGGGCGCTCGCTTGCCGAGCAGGTCGCCGCGACATCGGCCCAGGCGTCCTCGAATGTGCAGACCGTTGCGGCGGCGACGCATCAACTCGCCGCCTCGATCAAGGAGATTTCCAGCCAGGTCGCCCGTTCCGTATCGGTATCGGATCAGGCCAAGGAGGAGGCCTCACGGACCGAGGCGCTGATGCGGGCGCTGTCGGATTCAGCCGAGCGGATCGGTACGGTGGTCCAGCTGATCCAGGCGATCGCGAGCCAGACCAACCTTCTTGCGCTCAACGCCACGATCGAATCGGCACGGGCCGGCGATGCCGGCAAGGGTTTTGCCGTGGTCGCCAACGAGGTGAAGAGCCTCGCAACCCAGACCGCGCGCGCCACCGAGGAGATCGCAGGGCTCGTCGCCGAGATCCAGGGCTCGACCGGACAGTCGGTCGCTGCGATCGGCCAGATCGGCAGAACCATCGCCGAGATGACGGAGATCGCGACGACGATTGCCTCCGCCGTCGAGGAGCAGGGGGCCGCAACCAGCGAGATCGCGCGCAATGTCGAGCAGGCCGCGAACGGGACAGCGGCGGTCACCGACCAGGTCGGCGCGGTCCGCACCGTGGCCGGCGAGACCGATGCCGGCGCCGAAGCCGCACTCACGGCCGCCTCGGCCTTGCAGGATCAGGCACGCGCGCTCAAGAAGGACGTGGCGGAGTTCCTGCAGACCGTGCGCAAGGCGGGGTGATCAGCGCGACCGGGGGGCTCGTTTCGCGGCTTTTGGGCCGGTAGAGCGCGACCGCGTCGTTGTCATCACGACGGGCCCGACGTAGCGCGCGCGCACTGTGCCCTGGATAGCGGATCCGAGCTGGCGCAGCGCGAGGCTGTTGAGCGGAAACTCCAGCAGGATGTGGATCAGGCTGAGCGCCAGCAGGAAGGTGAAGCCGAACGCATAGTCGTAGAAATACAGCGCGGTGGACGCCGCGCTGGCAGCGGCCATCGCCGCCAGCCGTGCCTTCGGCACCTCGGCCCAGCGGATCACGTCGGCTTTGATGAACCAGTTGAGGTAGTGATAGGTGTAGACGAAGGCGAGCAGGCTGGTCAGCCTGGTGTCGAGCACGAGCCCGGGCACGCCGAACAGCCGGCTAAGTGCCGGGCCGACATTGCCGAAATAGTCCTGCCCGACGCGGGCAAAGCTCGCGATCCGGATTTCGGCGGCCGGCGGCAGCAGCAGGATCGTGGCGATTGCGACGAGGTAGATCACCACCAGCGCGGCCTGCACGCGGCTGCCGGACCGATAGGCGCCGAGCACCATGAAGATCAGCGTGAACAGCGAGACGTGGATGAGCGTCGGGATCAGGATGCCGATGACGGCGAGCGACGATCCGCTCGAATACATGATCGCGGACAGCGCGATCGCCACCATGAACAGCAGCATGCTCTCGATCGCCGTGGCGGTCGCCGCCAGCATGGCGCAGACGACCAGCGCGCCCCACATCGCGAAGCCGAACCACGAGGCGTTGTCGATCAGGGCCGCGACCACGGCGACGATGGCCAGGACCACCGCAATCCCGCGGTGAGGCAGGTAGTAGCTGCGGTCGTGCAGCCACGAGATCTCGGTGAAATAATGTGCGGGGCCGAGCACGACATAGGCCAGCAGCAACAGCTCGAACGGCACCAGATAGGCGGCAGCGAGCGCCAGCAGCATCAGGCCGAGATGGATCGCGTCGTTGCTGCGCATGCTGCCGTGCCCCGTAACATTGGGGCATGGAGGTTAAAGCAGACGCAGACAACCCGCAATTGCCCGCGTTGTCGCTCAAGCGCTGTGCTTGCGACGACCCGGTGCGTCCTGTCGCGTCAGGACTTCACCGCACCCGCCGTGAGCCCGCCCACCATGTAGCGGCGGAAGGCGTAATAGACCGCGGCCGGCGGCAGCGCGTAGATGAAGCCGGTGGTCATCAGTAGCTCCCACGGCGAGTCGTCGGCGGCGAGGAAGTTGCCGAGCGCGACGGGGAGGGTGATCTCGCGGTCGTTCGACAGCAGCAGGAACGCGTAGAGATATTCGTTCCAGGCGAGCAGCACCGCATAGGTGCCGATCGCGACGAGCGAGGGCATCATCAGCGGCAGATAGACCAGGCGGAAGATCTGCAGCGTGGTGGCGCCGTCCATGACCGCGGCTTCATCCAGCTCCACCGGCAGCTTGTCGGAGGCCTGCTTGAGCACCCAGATCGCGTAAGGCGAGGCGATCGTCACCATGGCCAGGATCAGCGACCAGTGATTGTTGAGCAGGCCGTAATTGCCCATGGTGCGATACATCGGCACCGCGAGGAACGCCGCGGGGATGAAATAGGTGAAGAGCGCGAGGTTCAGCACCATGCGCCCGCCCGGCACTTTCAGCCGCGAGATCGAGAACGCCGCGGCCGTGGCGATGAACAGCGTCAGCACGCCGACGGCTGCTGCGATCAGCGTCGAATTCCAGAACTGGACGTAGAAGTCGCGCAGGAAGTAGTGCTGCTGCTTGAACACGATCTCGAAGTTGTGCAGCGTCGGATGGTCCGGCCACAGCTTGCCCGAGAACGCGTCCTCCTTGGGCGAGATCGCGAACAGGAACATGTGGTAGATCGGGATCATCGTCCACAGGAAGACGGGAATGCCGATCAGGAGCAGCCGCGCTTCCGTCGCGACGTCACGGAGAGAGGGAAGCTTCATCGCGACAACCGTTTCATCATGAAGTACACGAGCGGCAGGACGAACGGCATCGCGCAGACGATGGAGGCCATCGCGAGCGAGAGCTGGTCGAGCCGGAGATAGCGGATACCGAGCGTCGCCAGCACGTGCGTGAGGTCGGCCGGGCCACCGCCGGTGAGGAGGTAGACGCTGTTGAAATCGCCCAGCGTCCAGATCATCGAGAGCAGCGTGCAGGTCACGTAGAGCGTCTGCATCGACGGCCAGGTGATGAAGCGGAATTTCTGCCACCAACTCGCGCCGTCCACTTCGGCGGCCTCGAACAGGTCGTGCGAGATCGCAAGGCGTCCGGTGATCAGGATCAGCGTCCAGAACGGCAGCGACTTCCAGATGTGCACGCCGATCGCCATGCTGAGCGCCACGGCCGGGTCGTTCAGCCAGTTCGGGCCGTCATCGCCGGTGAAGGAGAAGATCAGGTGGTTGATGACGCCCCATTCGGGATTGAACATGAAGCGCACCGACAGGATGGTCGGGATCGACGGCACCGCCCAGGGCAGAATGAAGATCACCGAGAGCCATTTGATCCAGGTGCGCTGCATGGCGAAGAAGCCGGACAGGAACAGCGCGATCAGCATCTTGATGTTGATGCCGATGACCAGGAAGATCAGCGTGTTGACTGCGGCACGCGCAAAGATCGGATCGTTGTACAGTGCGACATAGTTCGCGGGGTCCCGCGCCAGCCACAGCCCGTAGCAGACGGGATAGACGACGAAGGCAAGGAAAACCAGCAGATAGGGCGCGAGCAGAATAATGCCCCAGACCTGCGCCGGGGTCAGCCGCGACGACAGGGGCGGGCCGGGGAGTGCCTGATCGCCAGAGAGCGTGATCGCCATTCTTTTCGGACTCTTTGAAAGGACTTCCGGCCGCACGAGGCGGCCGGTGTTAGCGTTTCGCCTCTCCCCGCGAGATGCGGGGAGAGGAAGGGATATACCTTAACCCGCGACCTGCTTGATGCGGGCGATCAGTTCGTCGACGGCTTTGTCGACAGGAACCTTCTCGCTGACGACGCGGTTCATCGCCTTCGCCCACACGTTTTCGTTGTTGAGGATCGTGAACTTCCAGTTCTTGGTGAAGTCGAACGCCGCGGTGCCACCCTTGAACTGCGCATAGACGGCCTTGCGGTGCTTGTCAGCCTGCCAGAACGGGCTTTCCTGGCTTTCCTTCGTCACCGGGAACCAGCGGCCGAGTGCGCCCTCGATATAGGGACGGACGTTTTCTTCCTGGAGCAGGAAGCTGATGAACTGCTTGGCCTCGGCCTTGTTCTTGGCCGCGGTGAAGATCAGTCCGGTCTTGACGTCGGAGCGGTAGCGGATGGTCGAGCCATCAGGCGCCTTCGGGAAGGACGCCGTGACGATGTCCTGCTCGTAGGCCTTCTTGCCGGCGTCGCGCTGCTCCTGGGTCAGGGCCTGGTTCTGCGAGTCCTCGAACCACTTCGCCGCGATCGAGATCGTGAAGTTGTGGGTCATCACGATGGTCTTGTTGTGGAAGGCGACGTTGTTGTCCGGATCCTTCCAGGTCGTCGAGGAGGGCGGCGTGCAGCCCTTGATGTAGGTGTCGGTGTAGTCCTTCATCGCCTTGATCAGGTTCTCGCGAACCGTGGGATCGTCGACCAGGAGCTTGCCGTCGTTGTCGACCAGCTTGACGTGGTAGGCGTCCATGAAGGTGTAGAACGACTGGAAGGCGTCGGTGGATTCCACGCCCATCGGCTGGCCGACGGCGTAGATGCGCTGGCCGGTGGCCTTGCGGATCGCCGGCTGCACCTTGTCGCACCAGAACGTCCAGTAGCCCGTCCAGTCGTTCGGGATGTCGCTCTGCTTGAAGCCGGCCTTCTCCAGCATGTCGTTCCAGATCTGGACGTGCATGCTCTGCTGCTTCAGCGGGAAGCCGTAATAGGCCTTCTTCTTGGCGACGTCGTTATAGAGGATCGAGGCGTCCAGCGTGTTCTGCACGAACCGGTCCTTGATCGGCTCCATGACGTCCGAGAGGTCCTCGAGCTTGCCCTCGTAGGCCCACTTGCCCTGCGCCTGCACGTCATAGGAATCGGAATAGGCCACGTCGGGCACGGTGCCGGCATCGAGCGCGGCAACCGTCTTCGGAATCATGTCCTGGATCGCGTATTGCGACAATTCGACCTTGATGCCGGTCTTGGCTTCGAATTTCTTGATCGTATCGATCAGCGCGTCGTCTTCGGAGCGATAGAAGCCCTTGCCCCACCAGACCGTAATCGTCTTCTGCTGCGCAAAGGCGGGTGCAGTGACCGCGAACAGCCCAACCGCAGCGACCGCCAGTGACACTGCGCCAATAACCTTGGATCTCACGTTTTTCTCCCTCAAACGGCCGGTGTTTTTAACCGGTCGTGTAAAACACTAGCGCATGGCGGAGAGCCGATCTAGCGGCATCTTGTCAGACCTAGGTCGTGGGCCTTGCGCCGGAGGAGATGCTTAACGTGCGCATCGATCCAATCGCCGCATCAATTCGCCCGGATCAATTCGCTCTGGTCGGCCGCTGCCGGCCGATCGGCGCTCAATGATGTGGCACTAGTTCGACTTGGCGTTTTCCTTGGCGTTTTCTTTGGCGTTCTCCGCCGTCGGCGATTCCGCCGGTGCGGGACGCTTGCCTGCGCCGGTGATGCGCTCGATTGCGGAGCGCACGGCATCGCTTCCCTTGCGGTCCTTCAGCATGTCGAGCAGCGGCGCGGAAGCCGGCGAGCGGCGGATCAGGCTTTCCGGATCGGGGAAGATCAGGGGATCATCCCAGGGCCCCTGCACCACGAAGGGCAACTCGAAGCCCGATGAGCTGTTGAGGCTCGCGACGCCCTTCATGTCGTATTCGCGCGTCGGCACCGATGCGGTGCCGGTGAGCGTGATCTTCGCCGTCGGCCCTTCGACGCGGATGTCTTCGGCGGTGGCGATGCCGTCGGAGAATTTTACCGCGATGGTGAGCTTGTCGTAGGGGGTCGAGCCGCTGCGGAAATTGCCGCCGCCCGACAGCGGCCGCCGCTCCAGCCGCTTCAGCAGCTGCTCGGCGTTGAAGCCCGAGATCGCGCCGTCATGCCCGGTGACCGTGGCGCTGCCGTCGAGCGACTGAACGAGGCCGAACGGGCTCGAGCCGGAGGCAAGGAGGGAGACGTTGATGTTGCCGCGGCCGGACAGCTTGTTGAGGCCGAACAGCTCGGTGGCGCAGGCCTGCAGATCGACGTCGGTGAACTGGAATTGCGCCTTGATGTCGGCGACGCTGTCGGTGCGGGCGATGCCGAACGAACCCTTGGCGATGCCGCCGTAGACCTGGGCCTCGCCGACCGAGAGCGCCAGCGTGCCGTTGCGCAAATTGGCGCCGATCGCGGTGCGGCCGAGCTTCGTCGGTCCGACGGTCAGCCGCGCCGCCGACAGGCGCATGTCGAGGTCGGTGGTCGACAGCCCGTTGAGATCGAACAGCTGCCTGTTCCAGTCGCGGGCGCCGCTCGCGAGCAGGCGGAAGGTCGAAATATAAGGTGTGAAGTCGAGTGCGTCGGCGGCGAGCGTCGCCTGCAGCGTCTGCCGGCCGTTATTGGCGTAGGTCATGACGCCCTCGGCGGTGTTGCCGTCGAGCTCGACATTGACATTGGTGAGCGCGATCGAGGCGCCCACCACGTTGGCGCGCGCTTTCAGCGCGAAGCGGCCAAAGCCGCCGCTGGCCGGCTGCGGCTGTCCGGTCCAGCGCAGCGCGTTGCGCAGGGACGGGCTGTCGATGGTGAGCGTGCCCTCCATCATCGGGCTGGTGCGGTTGGCGACGCTGCCGTCGAAGGCGAGCTTGAGCGGCGCGCTCGCGATCCGCGCCTTCAGGCCGGACCGGTCGCCCGAGAGGGCGGCGACGAAATCGGAGAAGCTGATCGAGCCGTCGACCCGCTCGCCCCGCCAGTCGAACTGCCCGGTTGCGGCAAAGGAGCGCGAGATCGACGGCCAGGCCAGCGACAGGTCGATGTCCTCGAACTTCTCGGTGGCGCGGGTGGCGGCGTCCTCGTAATTGAGCAGGCCGTCCTGGATCCTGATCTCGGAGAACGACACCTGGTTGTCGGCCCCGGGCTTCATGGTGCGGGCAATGGTCTGGATGAAGGGCGTCCAGTTGCTCTCGCCGTCCGGCTTGAGGCTGACATGGATGCGCGGCCTGAGCAGCGTCAGGTCGGCGATCTCGAACCGTTGCAGCAGCAGCGGTAACAGCCGCAGATTGGCGGTGAGCACGTCGACATGGAGCGCGGGATCGCTGGTGCCGCCACCCTTCAGGCCGACGTCATGGAAGGAGATGTAGCTCGCCGGCAGCACCGAAATGTCGATGCTGCCTGCGACATTGAGCTCCAGGCCCGTGACGTCGCGGATCTGCGCCTCCACCGCCTTGCGCAGCGCGTCGCGGTTGATGAGCCATGAGGTCGCGACCAGGGCGATCAGCGCGATGCCGAGCAGCGCCGCGATCGGCGTCCCGAGGCGCTTCATTCCTTGGGCCATGGTCAATGGCATGTCCTGATCGGGTTGGTTGTTGGGTCCAGAAGGGCGGGCCGGGAAACCTGCGCGCCCCACGCCCAAGGTCTGTTAGGCTACAAGTTCGGTCAGGTTACAAGTCTTGTTAGGTCACAAGTCCCGTTAGGTTAAGTGCCGCAACTTGATGGGTTTTCTTGTCGCTTTCAAGGCCGCGGGCGGTTCTGCCCACGGGCTGGGCAGCTTCTACCACCGCCCCGCGGAGCGGAGAACCCCGTATCATTGACGGCTTTGGCGGATTTCGCCTAATAATCGCCGCCAACAAGGTGCGGCGGCTGCAAGCCGAAGGTTCAGTCGAGGTTTTTTGCATGAACAAGGTCTATCCCGACGCCAAGTCGGCGCTCGACGGCATTCTGAAAGACAACATGATGATCATGTCGGGGGGCTTCGGCCTCTGCGGCATTGCCGAGGAGCTGTCGGACGCGATCCGCGAATCGGGCGTCAAGGGGCTGACGGTCGTCTCCAACAATGCCGGCGTCGACGGCATCGGGCTCAGCCGCCTCTTGGAAACCCGGCAGATCAAGAAGATGATCTCGTCCTATGTGGGCGAGAACAAGCTGTTCGCCCAGCAATTCCTCGCCGGCGAGCTGGAACTCGAATTCAACCCGCAGGGCACGCTGGCCGAGCGCATCCGCGCCGGCGGCGCCGGCATCCCGGCCTTCTACACCAAGACCGGCGTCGGCACGCTGATCGCCGAAGGCAAGGAAGTGAAGGAGTTCGACGGCGAGAAGTACCTGATGGAGCGCGGCCTGTTCGCCGACCTCGCCATCGTGCACGCCTGGAAGGGCGACACCGCCGGCAACCTCATCTACCGCAAGACCGCGCGCAACTTTAACCCGATGATGGCGACCGCCGCCAAGATCACGGTGGCGGAGGTCGAGCATCTGGTTCCGGCCGGTGAACTCAATCCCGACCATATCCATACGCCCGGCATCTTCGTGAAGCGCATCGTCGAGGTCGGCACGGCCAAGAAGCGCATCGAATTCCGCAACACCCGCCCGCGTACCGCCGCTTAAGCGTAACAGGAGACTCACATGGCCTGGACCCGTGAACAGATGGCTGCGCGCGCCGCGAAGGAATTGCGCGACGGCTACTACGTCAATCTCGGCATCGGCATCCCGACGCTGGTCTCGAACTACATCCCCGACGGCATGGACGTCTCCTTGCAGAGCGAGAACGGCATGCTCGGCATGGGCCCGTTCCCCTATGAAGACGAGGTGGACGCGGACCTGATCAACGCCGGCAAGCAAACCGTCAGCGAGCTGCCCTCGACCTCGTATTTCTCGAGCGCGGATTCCTTCGGCATGATCCGCGGCGGCCACATGGACCTCTCGATCCTCGGCGCCATGCAGGTGGCTCAGAACGGCGATCTCGCCAACTGGATGATCCCCGGCAAGATGGTCAAGGGCATGGGCGGCGCGATGGATCTCGTCGCCGGCGTCAAGCGCGTCGTCGTGGTGATGGAGCATTCGGCCAAGGACGGCCCGAAGCTGCTGAAGCAGTGCAACCTGCCGCTGACCGGCGAGCGCGTGGTCGACATGGTCGTCACCGATCTCGCGGTCTTCACCATCGACAAGCACGGCGACGGCGGCATGGCCCTGATCGAGCTCGCCGACGGCGTCTCGCTCGACGAGGTCAAGGCCAAGACCGAAGCCGAATTCCGCGTCGCGCTGAAGAACACCTGAGAGAGTTGAAAGCAGCTGCCAAATGGCCGGGCTTGCCCGGCCATTTTCGTTTGACCTACGGGCGATCCACGATGAGCGCTCCTAAGAGTCGGTGAGGCAGGAGGTTCTCTCCTCATCCTCGGTGTCGTCCTGGCGAAGGCCAGGACCCATACCGCGAGGTCCATCGTTTCGCGGGCGGTGATCGTCCCGAACGACCGGCCTTCGCCAAACTTTGTTCGGTGGCTATGGGTCCTGGCCTTCGCCAGGACGACGTTGGAGAGGCTTGGCGCGCTGCCTCCACACCGTCATTGCGAGGACCTCTTGCGACGAAGCAATCCAGGCTGCTTCCGCGGAGAGATTCTGGATTGCTTCGCGGAGCCTGTCATCGGGCCGCGCTTCGCGCGGACCCGGTGGCTCGCGATGACGGAGCATGAGGCGCTGCCGTCGTTTTCCAATTCAGGCGGCGGTCCTGCTTACGACCGCGCCGCCCACGCCTTGCCCCACCGCGCCGACACGTTGGCCATCCACGTCCGCTCCTCCCGCACCAGGCGGAAGCCGAGATTGGCGGGCGGCACGCCTTGGGCGCAGCCGCCGGCGCGGGCGTCGCGGATGAAGTCGGTGACATAGGCGCGGTGCGCGCCTTCGGCGACGCGCACGCCGCAGTTCACGGTCGCCCGGCCGGCATGGCCGGCCTCGTCGACGCGCGAGCGCACGAAGCAGGTCGAGGTCCACTCCCAGACGTTGCCGGCGAGATCTTCGATGCCGTGCTCGTTCACGCCGAACTTGCCGAACGGATGGGCCGCGGTGTCGAAGGGATCGCGCTCGGATTCGCGCTCATAGCGGCTGATCCAGCGCTTCGAGGGATTGTCCCGGTCCACCGGCGCGCCATCGTCCTTGAATCTGGAGCCCGCCGCAAACGCCCATTCCGCATCGCTCGGCAGGCGCCACGTCTGGCCGGTCTTGCGTGACAGCCAGCCGGCATAGGCCTCGGCGTCGTGCCAGTTCACCTGCACCGCGGGACGATCGATCGCGACCGCCACCCCGCGATCGAGTGCGCGGCAGGCGCCGTCCTGCACGCAAAGCTGATAGTCGGACGACGAGACCTGATTGCGCATGATGTGCAGCGGCCTCGTGAATCGCATCGCGCGCAGCGGTGCTTCCGCCTGCTGCCCGCCACGCGTGAAATCGCCGGCTTCGCGATAGGAGACATTGCCAGGCGCGATCCTGACGATCGCGGGCTCCGCGGCCGTGCCGTGGACCGCCATGTCCGAGACCAGGGGCGCCATCGCGATCGGCCCTGCGAGCCCGGCGGCGCAGGCGAGCAGCAGTTTCAGCTTGAATGCGATCAGCATGGTCGTCCCCCGAAGGGAAGAAGGGGCCGGTGGATCACCGGCCCCTTGTCGCGTCTAGTTGGTGTTGGCCGGGATGTCCGCAGGCGCCTTCACCTGCATCATCAGATCGTCGTTCCACTTGCCTTCGACCTTGAAGTGCGCGGTGGCACCGAGATCGGCGGCCTCGATCAGATTATGCGTGACATAGGCGTAGATGCCGGGCTGCTGGAATTTGTACAGCGCAGCTCCCGCCGAGCCGCCGCGGATGAACCAGGTCTCGAGCCCGACCTCGGGCGCATTGCCGAACTTGCCGGTCTCCCAGACATAGTCGCCATGGCCGCCGATCAGATGCGGACGGCTGTCGCGATTGGCCTGCGAGTGCACGATCAGCACGTTCTCGCCGACATTGGCGGTCAGCGCATTCTTGCCGGTGAGCGCGCCCACCTTGCCGTTGAACACGACGTGGGTCGGGGTGAGCTTCTTCATCACCTCTTCGGTCTCGGTGAAGGCCTCGCCCGGCGAGTCGTAGGACTTGAAATTGCCCTTCTCGTCGCGCGGCACGTACATGTCCTGCTCGCCGATATAGTAGACCTTGTCGTACTTCAGCGCGTGGCCCTTGCCGTCGTTCAGTCCCTCGCGCGGCAGCACCATCACGGCGCCGTTCATGCCGGAGACGACGTGCCAGGGGATCATCGGGCCGCCCGGCGCGCAGTGATAGACGAACACGCCGGTCTTGGTCGCCTTCCAGCGCAGCACCACCTGCTCGCCGGGATTGATCAGCGTGAGCGCGCCGCCGCCGAGCGCACCGGTCGCGGAATGGAAGTCGATGTTGTGCGGCATGGTGTTGGTCGCGGGATTGACCAGCGTCGTCTCGACGTAATCGCCCTCATGCACCACCATCAGCGGGCCCGGCATCGAGCCATTGAAGGTCATGGCCTGGAAGGTCGTGCCCTTCTCGTCGATGACGACCTTCTTCTCCTCGATCGTCAGCTTGAACTCGATGATCTTGGGACCCTGCTTGGTCGCCTGCTCGTGCGCATGCACGAAGGGCGGAGCGACCAGCTCGACCTTCTGACGCGGCAGTTTGAGATCATCGGCAGCCAGGGCGGGTGTCGCCAGCATCAGGGCGGTCGCGGCGGCGCTGATCAATGCGGCTCTGCGGGTGAACATCGGAAGCATCCTTCATCTGAAATGGTCTTGATGACGGATGCAGTGTGCGCCTGTTGCGGCAAGAGTGTTTGCGCTGCGACAAGCTTCTGCCGGATTCGCCTCCGGTAAATTCCTTACGAGGTGCGCCGAAGTCGCATCGACGATGGCTACGATCTCGCATCGTCAGCCGCGCAAGCGGCAAATCGTTCGCATGTTCAGTTGCATTCGGTCGTGAACGTATGGATGTGGTCGATCAGAGCAGGTGTATCGCCATCCAGACCGTGCCCCAGACTGCGAGCGACAACGCGGCAAAGACGGTGGCCATGATTGCCAGAACGCGCGCGAGATAATTTGCACCGCTTGCGGGCGCGGCAGGGACAGGACGGAAATCGTCGAAGCGCGGGATGTGGCCGCGGATGCCGGCGAGCCAAAGAACGAGATCGAGCGCGAACGACGCCATGGCCTATCTCCAGGAAGCAACGCTTAAACGTCATCATCGGCCAAGTCAGGCGCTCAGACTTTGAGCGAGCGCAAGGTCGCTCGCCCGAAAACGGGTAATCCAATGCCAACCGGGATTTGCCGCGCCACGCCGCGGCGTTGATTTACGAATGGGTAAGACATGAGACTAGATCTCGCAGCGAGCTACGGCGAAGAGAGGTTGCCGCGCTACACGAGCTATCCGACCGCGCCGCACTTCTCGGCGGCAATCGGCGCCGAGACCTACGCCCGGTGGCTGTCCGAGCTCCCTGCCGGTGCCAGCGCCTCGCTTTATCTGCACGTGCCGTTCTGTCGCGAAATGTGCTGGTATTGCGGCTGCCATACCCAGATCGTGCGGCGCGACGGGCTGATTGCGGCCTATCAGCGCACGTTGCGCAGCGAGATCTCCCAGGTCGCCGAAACCATCGGCCGCCGCATCAAGGTCGAGCATATCCATTTCGGCGGCGGCACGCCGACGATCATGGCGCCGGAGGCCTTTGCCGAGTTGATGGCGGCGATGCGGCATTCGTTCTTCGTGCTGCCGACGGCCGAGATCGCGGTCGAGATCGACCCGAGGACGCTGACCGCCGACATGGTCGAGGCCATGCGGCTGTCCGGCGTCAACCGCGCCAGCCTGGGGGTGCAGAGTTTCGATCCCGTCGTGCAGCGCGCGATCAACCGCGTGCAGAGCTTTGAGCAGACCGCGTCCGTCGTCGAGATGCTTCGGGGTGCGGGCATCGCAGGAGTCAATTTCGACCTGATCTACGGGCTGCCGCATCAGACCGTCGCCTCCTGTCTCGACACCGTGCGGCGCGCGCTCGAGCTCGCACCCGATCGCTTCTCGGTGTTCGGCTATGCGCACGTGCCTGCTTTCAAGAAGCACCAGCGCATGATCAACGAGGCGGTGCTGCCCGACGGCCTGGCGCGTCACGACCAGGCCTGCGCGATCGCCAATGCGCTGAAGGAGGCCGGCTATGTGCAAATCGGGCTCGATCATTTCGCGCGGCCTGACGATGCCATGGCTGTGGCTTTCGAGGAGCGCACGCTGCGGCGCAATTTCCAGGGCTATACCACCGACAAGGGCGAAGTCCTGCTCGGCTTCGGTGCGAGCGCGATCGGACACCTGCCGCAAGGCTATGTCCAGAACGAGGTGCAGATCGGCGCCTACGCCCAAAACATCACCAGCGGCCGTCTGGCCACCGCCAAGGGCTACGGGCTCACCGACGACGACCGGCTGCGTGCCGACATCATCGAGCGCATCATGTGCGAGTTCAGCGCCGATCTCGGCGACATCTGCGCGCGCCATGGTGTCGAGGCCGGAGCGATGCTCAAATCGGCGTCGCGTCTGAAGCCGCTGATCTCGGACGGCGTCGTCAGGCTGGACGGCGACCGGCTCGCAGTCGCAAGCGACTCGCGCTTCCTGGTCCGCAGCGTCGCCGCCGCGTTCGACGCGCATCTGGATCCGGGAAAGCAGCTGCACAGCAGGGCGGTGTAGACTCTCTCCGTCATTCCGGGCGTGCGAAGCACGAGCCCGGAATCCATTCATCCACGATATCCGCTGCATGATGGATTCCGGGCTCGCGCCTAACGGCGCGCCCCGGAATGACAACCCAGCTTGCGCTCCAACAAAGAAACCGGCCCCCGCTCCGCTATCGTCGTTTCCGAACGGAGTTGTCCATGCCCTTTCGATCCGACGATCTGGTCGATGACATCATGCGCACGGCGCCCCACACGATCCGCGTGTTTCTTGCTTTCAGGCTGGCCTGCGTCGGCTGCCCGATCGCAACCTTCCACACGGTGGAAGACGCCTGCCGTGAGCACGGCATCGACCGCGACAAATTCCTCGCTGCACTCTGCGACTGCGTGCCGGCGTGAGACGATCCGGAGTTCGCGCGGGCGCGCGCGGATTCCCGGGTGAGGGTCAAGCTTCTGCCGCGAGCGGAAGCGCCCTCACCCCTATTTTCAGCGACAGCGGTGCGGCGCTCACGCCGCGCCGCTGTCGGGAGTCCGTTCCGCCAGCACGACGATCTTGTGCGGCTCGCGCAGGATGATGCGCTGACGGCCGCTCTCGACGAGACCCTGGCTCTCCCAGCCGCTCAGGATGCGGCTCACGGTGTGCAGGGTGGTGCCGGTCATCTGCGCGATGTCCTGGCGGCTGATCGGGAAGTCGATCTCGATGCCCTGGTCGAGCTTCTTGCCGGACTGCTTGGCGAGGCGTAGCAGCGCATGGGCAATGCGCTGCTCGACCTGCTGGGTCGACATTTCCAGGATGCGGGTGTGGCTCTCCTGCAGCCGCGCGCCGACGGTCTGGAGCGTGTTGGCGGCGAGCGAGGGAAACCGCTCGATCAGCCGCGGCCAGGCCGAGGTCGGCCAGATCAGCACCACGCTGTCGTCGACGGCCATCGCGGTGGCTGGGTAGCGCGTGGCTCCGATCGCCATCGCGAGCCCGAACGTCTCGCCGGGCGCGACGTAGCGCACCACGATCTGCTCGCCGGTCGGGGTGGTCTTGGCCGCGCGGACATGGCCGTGCAGCAGCAGGAAGAACGACTGCGCGTCTGCGCCCTGCTCGAAGATGGCGGTGTTCTTCGGGTAGCGCACTGAGCGGGCCTCGCGCAGGATCTCGTCCAGAGCGTCCGGCGCGACCCCGGCAAACAGCGGCAAATGCGCAACCAGCGATGTGTCGACCTTGGCCATTCTGC
Source organism: Bradyrhizobium huanghuaihaiense (assembly GCF_007830635.1). Taxonomy (GTDB): domain Bacteria; phylum Pseudomonadota; class Alphaproteobacteria; order Rhizobiales; family Xanthobacteraceae; genus Bradyrhizobium; species Bradyrhizobium huanghuaihaiense. The sequence goes on from NZ_VLLA01000004.1 coordinate 270,348, forward strand.
CTCCTTGGCGCTCCGGAGTGTGATGGCACCTGCAATCGTCCTGCAATTTGCGATAGCGCAAAACCGGCCGCCCCGGACGGCAGTATTTTTCCAAACGACGATCTGAATTGACAGGAGTTGCCCCATGGCTGGCGCCCGATCCCGCAATTTTGCGGGCTGGCCGCTGTTTGCGAACAGTTTTCGGCCTTTTTTCCTGCTCGCTGCCGTCCAGGCCGGGCTGTCGATTCTGGCCTGGCTGCCGATGTTCTACGGTGAATTGTCGGTGACCTCAGCCTTTGCGCCGCGCGACTGGCACGTCCACGAGATGCTCTATGGCTTCCTGCCGGCTGTCATCACCGGGTTCCTGTTCACGGCGATCCCGAACTGGACCGGGCGGCTGCCGATCCAGGGGACCTCGCTCGGCGCGCTGCTGGTGGTCTGGCTGGCCGGACGCCTTGCCGTGACCTTGTCGGCCGATATCGGATGGGCCTTCGCGCTGGTCGTCGATGCCGCTTTCCTGGCGCTGGTCGTTGCGGCTGCGACGCGTGAGATCATCGCGGGCGGGAACTGGCGCAACCTGCCGGTGGTGGTGCTGGTGCTCATGCTGCTGGCCGGCAATGTCGGCTTTCATCTCGAAGCGCATTTCGAAGGCGCGGCCGATGTCAGCATCCGCGTCGGCGTCAGTGTGGTGATGCTGCTGATCGCGCTGATCGGCGGCCGCATCATTCCGAGCTTCACCCGCAACTGGCTGGTCAAGTTCAATCCCGGACGCCTGCCGGTGCCGTTCGGACGTTTTGACGGCGCGGTGATCGGAGCGAGCGCACTGGCGCTGATCGCGTGGATCGTGGCGCCGCTGAACATGATCACCGGCATCGTGATGGCCGTGGTCGGCGCGCTGCATCTGGTTCGGCTTGCACGCTGGGCCGGCGACCGCACCACGCGCGAGCGGCTGCTGCTGATCCTGCATGTCGGTTACGTCTTCGTGCCGCTCGGCTTCATCCTGAATGCCCTGGCCGCCTTCGGCGAACTGCCGCCGAGCGCGGGCATTCATGCCTGGATGGCCGGCGCGGCAGGGACCATGACGCTCGCGGTGATGACGCGTGCAAGCCTCGGTCACACCGGGCAGGCGCTGACGGCTTCACCGGCGACGCAAGCCATCTATGTCGCGATCGTCGTCGCGGCGCTGGCGCGGGTCTGCGCAGTGGTCGTGCCTGCGCATGGTGACGTGCTGCTGCATGTCGCAGCCTTCGGCTGGGTCGCGGCATTCCTCGGCTTTGCGATCGCGTTCGGCCCACTGCTCGCCGGCAGCCCCCGGCGCGCCCTTGCCATCATGGGCGTGCCCGCTCCGGCACGCTGAACCTAAGCCGCGCTCGCCGAGGGGACATCCGCTGGCTCGGCCAGCGGCCGCACGCCCTTGCGCCATGCGGTGATGGTGCAGCCGAAGCGGCCGCGGAACCAGCGGGCCATCGCGCTTTGCGCGGAGAAGCCGAGCTGCGCGGCGATATCGGCCAGCGGCCGGTCGGGATCGTCGATCAGCTGGATCACGAGATCGGCGCGCTGCGCGTCGAGGATGGCCGAGAAGCTGGTGCCTGACGCGGCGAGGTGGCGGTGGATGGTGCGACGGGTGCAGGCCAGATGCTCGGCCACGCGCTCGACGGTGCACTCGCCACTGGCGAGCAGGGTCCGCACCACCTCGTCGACCTTTCCCTCCCAGCTTGCCGGCCGGGTCTCGATCGCCTCGATCCGCTTGCGCAGGTAATTCGCGATGAGGGGATGAGCGCTCGGAATGCGGCGCTCCATGTCGTGCGCCGACAGCAGGATCGCATCGTCATCGGCATTGAAGGTCACGCGGCAGCCGAAGAAGTCGCGATAGCGCTTGCGGTCGTGCGGCGGCGGATAGTGCAGGTGCACTGCCTGCGGCCGCCAATCGCTGCCGAACAGCGACTGGATGATGCGGTGGACGCTGCCGAGCGCCATGTCGATCGACTGCCGCGGCGCGCGCGGCTGCCGGCCGCGCAGGTGCAGCGTGATGGTCACGGTCTGCTTGCCACGCGTCACGTCCAGCCGCATGCCCTCATGATGGACATGGATGAAGCGCGAGAACGCCTCGATGGCTTCACCGACGGTCGCCTGTTCGCGCACGATCAGGCCGACCGCTCCGAAATTGGTGAGTCCGCCGCGCTCGGCGAGCCGCAAACCGAAATCTTCAGCACCCGACGCCTCTGCCGACAATTCGAGCAGACGGCGCAGGCTGGTCACTGCAATCGGCGTATCGGGCTTGTCGAGCACGGCCTGCGGCAGCCTGACCTTGCGCATCATCTGCCTGGGGTCGAGCCCGACTGACCGGGCGACCTCCGGGTAATAGCTCAAGCCTGCGCTGCGAATGAGGTCGGTCATGTGAACCGTTCCTGCCAGCCATTCCCGCAGATGTCCCGAAATGTAAAGTTTCTGTCCCCATCCGTCAAATCCCGGAACAGGACGGAACATACATAAGAGAAACCGAAGCACGGGCGTGAATGCCGTGCGTATGACGGCGCGGCAGGGCGACGGGGCCCCCGGCCGTCTCGGACCATTTGACCAAGACATTGCTGGATCGGGACTATGCCGGGGAACATGCTTTCCAAGGGTGAGGTATTCGTCATTGAAACTGACGCGGCCTCCCGCGAACAACTTTCCATCGCGCTCCAACAGAGCGCCTATGACGTGATCTGCTTTGCCGACGGGGCGTCCCTGCTCTCGGAAGCCAAGGCGCGGATGCCGGCCTGCGTGCTGCTGGAGATGCCGCCGGATCGCTCTGCGCTCGAAGTGCTGAAGCGGCTGCGCGAGGAGAACTGCATGGCGCCGGTCCTGGTGACCTCGGCGAACGGCAGCATCGCCATGGCGGTCGATGCGATCAAGAACGGCGCGACCGACTTCATCGAAAAGCCGTTCCGCACCCACGACATCGTTGGCCGGATCGATGCCGCCATCGACGAGGTCGCGCAGCCCGGCGCGAGCCGGCAGCGCTGGTTGCCCGGCTGCGAGCCCCTGACCGGGCGCGAAGGCGACGTGCTCGAACATCTTGCCGCCGGTCTCACCAACAAGGAGATCGCCCGGCGCATGCACCTGAGCGCCCGGACGGTCGAAGGCTACCGCGCCAGCATCCTGAAGAAGGCCGGTGCCAAGAACGTGACCGATCTGCTTCGCCGCATCTTCGGCCAGGGCTCGCCCGCTCAGGTCTGACGGCCGCCGCCGCGGGGCGATGACACGTTCCGCGGCCTTGGTGCTGCCGCAGCGGCGCCCCACGGAAACCCCAATCGAACCGGTTCCTTCGCTGCCGCGTCCAACCATGTTGGCGAGGCATTTTGATCGCGCGTCCGGCTGGCGGCGCGGCGATACGGCAGGAGGGACTTTATGCGCATCACCGCAAGATGTTTGGCAACGACGAGCCTTGTTCTTGTGACCATGGCAGTTGCGTCGCCGTCATGGGCCGCTGATCTCGACGCCAATTCGGCGATCGACACCGTCACGGTTTACCCTGATGGCGCCACCGTCACCCGCGTCATCACGGTCGATTTGCCGTCCGGTGACTCGACGCTGGTGGCCAAGGACTTCCCGCTCGGTCTCGATGCGTCCTCCATCCGCGTCGAGGGGGAGGGGGGCGCAAAGCTCACCATCGGCACCATCGACGCGCGGCCGCCGCGCGCGGCGCCGGTCAATCTGCCCGAGCTGGACAAGCGGATCGAGGCGCTGAACGACCAGCGCGCCGATCTGCAGGGCGCAATCGACTCGGCCAACGCACGGCGCAAGTTTGCGGAGCATTTTGCGGAAGCCGCCCCCGTCGGCATCGGCGAGAAGGGCGAGGCGCGGCCGATCGCTGAATGGCGTACGGCCTTTACCGCAGTCGGCGACGAAATTGCGAGCGCCGATACCACAATCCGTGACGCCACGCGCAAGATGCGCGATATCGACCGGCAGATCGCCCAGCTCGATGTCGAGCGCAAGGCCAAGCCGCCGAGCAAGCTCGAGGTCCGCATGGACATCGCCGCTACAGCCGCGACCAAGGCGACGTTGCGGGTCACTTACAATGTGCGCAATGCGCGCTGGCTGCCGCTCTATGACGCCCGGCTCGACACCGGCGCCAAGGACCGCAAGCCGCAGCTGGAGCTGGTCCGCCGCGCCGAGATCACGCAATCGACCGGCGAGGACTGGTCGAACGTGACGCTGGGCGTCTCCACGGTCCGCATCAGCCGCGGCGGCAGCGCGCCCGAACTGGGTTCGCTGATGGCGCAATATCCGCAAGTGCCGAAGCCGATGGCGCTCGGTACGGCCTCGGATCTGGCGCGGCCCGCCCCGGTCGCACGTCAGATGCAACCCCATCTTTCGGCAAAAGTCGCCGAGGCGGGTGAGCTGCGCGAGCGCGCCGACGAGCAGCAGGCCGTCGCCGAGATCGGCGACTTCCAGGCCACCTTCAAGATTCCCGGCCGCGTCAGCCTCGGCGCCGCCGAAGGCGCCAAGAGCCTGAAAATCGCTTCTATGAACGTGCCTGCCGATCTTGCAGTCCGCGCAGCGCCGGTGATGGATACCACCGCCTTCCTCGAAGCCAGCTTCAAGCAGACCGACGACACCACCCTGCTGCCGGGCAAGGTTGCGATCTATCGCGACGGCGTCTTCGTCGGCCGCGGCAAGATATCGGCTTCGGCCAAGGACGACATCGTGCGGCTCGGCTTCGGCGCCGACGACAAGATCAAGATCGAGCGCGCCGTGCTCAAGCGCAACGAAGGCTCGGCCGGCCTCTTGGTCACGACGTCGAAGACCGACGAGCGTTCGTTCAAGACCACGATCCGCAACGGTCACGACTTCCCGATCAAGGTCGCGATCGAGGACCAGTTGCCGGTCAGCGAGAACGAGGACATCGTCGTCGAGATGCTGCCCTCGACCACCGCGCCGACCGCGAGCAACATCCGCGACAGGCGCGGCGTGCTGGAATGGTCGTTCGACGCCAAGCCGGGCGAAGTCAAGGACATCAACTTCGCCTGGCGCATCCGCTGGCCGAAGGACAAGAGCATGGTGATCGTGCCGGCGGGGTAGGACGCTAGCCGCGAAGGAAGTGCGCTCCCTCTCCCGCTTGCGGGAGAGGGCTGGGGTGAGGGCTCTCTCCTCTAGGGGATTGTCCCGTTGTGGAGACACCCTCTCCCCAACCCTCTCCCCGTAAGAACGGGGCGAGGGAGCGCACCTTCACCGGGGTACCGCCCGCATCGACTGCGGCAGCACATACGGCACGCCGTCGGCCTGATGGACGACGGCGTCGATCTCGAAAATGTCGCGAATCCTCTCGCGCGTGACGACCTCGGCGCGCGGGCCGTCGGCTGCGAGCCTGCCGCCGCTCAGCACGACCAGCCGGTCGGCGAAGCGGATCGCGAGGTTGAGATCGTGCAGGATCGCGATCACGGCGGTGCCGGTGCTGGCGCGGCGGCGCGCCGCTTCGACGAGGTCGATCTGGTGGCGCAGGTCGAGGCTCGAGGTCGGCTCGTCCAGCAGCAGAAGTCCCGGTCCATGCTCGGCCTCGCCGCAGGCGAGCTGCACCAGCACGCGGGCGAAATGGGCGCGCTGCTGCTCGCCGCCCGACAGCGTCGGCAATTGCCGCTCGCGGAAATGCGAAAGGCCCACCTCGTCCAGGGCGGCGTCGACGAGCGGACCGGTGTCACGCGGGCTGCGCTCGCCCGCGCCCATCAGGACGATCTCCTCGACCGTGAAGGGGAAGGTGACGTTGATGTGCTGGGACAGCATGGCGCGGCGCGCGGCAAGCTCGCGCGGCGTGTAGCTGCCGATGTCGCGCTGTTTCAGCCGCACCTCGCCTTCGCTCGGGCGGAGGTCGCCGGAGAGCAGCCGCAGCAGTGTCGACTTGCCGGCGCCGTTGGGGCCGATGATGGCGACCATCTCGCCGGCCGCAACCGTCAGGCCGACGCCGTCGAGCAACGTCGCGCGGCCGGCGCGCTTGACCAGGCCGCGTGCCTCGATCACCGCGCTCATAGCGCAGCGAGCCCGCGCTGCCGCAGCAGGATGCCGAGGAAGACCGGTGCGCCCACTGCCGCGGTCAGGATGCCAATCGGCATCTCCGCCGGTGCCACGATAGTGCGCGCCAGCGTGTCGGCGCCGACCATCAGGATCGCGCCAAGCAGTATCGAGGCGGGCAGCAGCAGCCGATGCGCAGGTCCAATGACGAGGCGCAGCAGATGCGGCACCACGATGCCGACGAAGCCGATCACGCCGCTGATCGACACGGCAACGCCGGTCACGGCGGAGACCATGACGATCGAGATCCGCTTGAGACGCTCGACGTCGACCCCGCCGTGAAAGGCATCCGCTTCACCAAGCACCAGCAAATCGAGACCGCGCGCGATGAAGGCGCAGGCTCCGAGCCCGATGACGAGAACCGGCGCGAGCACGGCGGCCTTGGTCCAGGTCGCGCCGCTCATCGAGCCCAGCATCCAGAACGTGATGTCGCGCAGCTGGCGGTCGTCGGCGATGAACACCAGAAGCCCGATGCCTGCGTTGGCGATCGCGGTGATGGCGACACCCGCAAGCAGGAAGATCGCGATCGAGGTCCGCCCCGAGCGGCTGGAGATGCCGTAGAGAATGGCGGTCGTTGCCAGCGACCCCGCGAAGGCCGCCAGCGGCAGCAGCTCGGTCTGCAGGAAGCGCAGCGCCTCGCCGAAGCGCGAATCCGTGAACACGATCGCGCTCGCGGCGGCGAGCGCGCCGCCGCTGGAGACACCGACCAGGGCGGGATCGGCGAGCGGATTGCGGAACAGCCCCTGCATGATCGCGCCGGCCGCCGCCAGCAGCCCGCCGACCATCGCGGTCGCGGCGATGCGGGGGATGCGGATCGACCACAGCACGAGCTGGTCACGCGCGGTCATGGCATCGGCGGTCGTGTTGCCTGCAAAGCCGAGTGCCGCAGGCAGCCTGGAGAGCGGAATGCCGGCTGCGCCGACCGTCAGGGCGACGATGGCGGTGGCGAACAGCACCGCAAGCAGAAGAGGGATCGCGAACGATGCGGACCGACGTCCTGCATGTCGTCGCAGGCTCCGTGCCTTGGTCCCGACCGCCACGCTCATTGCCGGCAATTCGCCGCCGACAGGGCCGACGTGAATGCGCCGCCATCGGCCAGGGCCGGATAGAGCTTGACCGAGAGATCGCGCGCCGCCGCGGCCGTCCGCGGCCCGAAGCCGAGCAGATAGAGCCCATCCATCGTGATGAAGCTCTTGTTGGCCGCGACCGGCGTCAGCGCAAAGCCGGGATGCGCGTAGACCGCATCGGCCTGCAGCGAATCCTTGCCGCGCTCGATCGACAGCACGACGTCCGGTTTTGCGGCCACGATCGCCTCGTCGCCGATGACCTTGTAGCCGTCGTAATCGTCGACGGCGTTGGCAGCGCCCGCGAGCTGGATGATCTCGTCGGCCGCGGTCTTGTGGCCGGCGACCATGGCGCGTCCGTTCTGCAGCGACATCACGAACATCACGCGCACTGGCTTTTTCACCTTGGCGCGCAACGCGCTGAGCTGTTTGAGATCGGCACCGACCGCAGCGCTCAGGCACTCGGCGCGCGCATCGACGCCCATGGCGTGGCCGACGAGCTTGATCTTCTCGATCAATCCGTCCTCGGAGAAGGTCTCGGGCACCAGCACCAGCGGCACCTTCGCCGTCTCCAGCACGTCCATGGTCTCGCGCGGGCCCGATCCCTGGATCGCGAGGATCAGCGTCGGGTTGAGGCCGAGCACGCCCTCGGCCGAGATCTGGCGCATGTAGCCGACATTGGGTTTGTCGTGCAGCGCGGCCGCCGGATAAAGGCTCGTGGTGTCGACGCCGACCAGCCGGTTTTCCAGTCCGAGCGCATAGAGGATCTCGGTGATGGCGCCGCCGATCGAGACCGTGCGCGCGAAGTCGGCGACAGTGACGTCGCGATTGCGCGCGTCATGCACCGTGATGCCTGCGGCCTGCGCGTTGGACGCAAGCGCGATGGTGCCAGTGAGCACGAGGTTTGCAAGGGTGCGACAAAATGTCATTGCAGGTTACTTCGTCAGGATCAGCTTGTTCTGCGAGGTCAGGCGAAGCCGATAGCTGTCCTCGCCATGTGCGATGATGATCTCGCGCTCATGCGCGAACAGCTCGCGGCTGTCGATCCGGCTTCCGCGCATGGTGAGAGTTCTCGTTGTCGCAGAAGGGCTTTGTGTCGGCCCTGCCGCATCGCCGCCATTGTCTCCTGATGTTGCCGACATATTGGGTGTGATGCGCTTTCGTAAATTCAGATGCTGCCTGCTTGTATAGGCGGCATCAGGCGCAATCCAACGGCGGCAATTTACAATTGATATAAACTGCAACCCGGCGTCATTGACCGTCAGAGTGTTGCCACGTAACCAAATATGGCAGCGGACGGATATCCGCGCCTTGAGAAATCAGCCAGCCAGTCGCCGCGTCGTGCGGCGCACGCCAGCCAGACAACAAAACTACGACAACAAAACTGAAGTGAAGTGCAGGCTGGGGCTGATATGGCTGACGGGGCTAGGTATTCGCGCGCCCTGATTTTGGGCGCGTCGGTGGTTTCAATTGCGGCAGTGCTGCCGGCAAGCGGCTTTGCGCAGACCGCATCGCCGCAGGCTGAAAACGCGTCCTCGAAGCAGGCCAAGCGCAAGCCGTCCAAGCCGCAAGCCGCACAGCAAGCAGCGCCTGAAGTCCTGAACGCCCGCGCGCAGGCCGGTGGCGCTGCGCCCGTTCAGACGCTCGACGCGATTACGGTTGCGGCAACGAAGGTCGAGGAGCGTGCGATCGACTCGCTCGCGCCGGTCAGCACCGTGACGCTCGAAAAGATCCAGGGGCTGCAGCCGAACCGGCTGTCGGATATCTTCTACGCCATTCCCGGCGTGTCGTTCCAGGAGCGCGGCGACGATCCGGCGACGGTCATCAATATCCGCGGCTTGCAGGAGTTCGGGCGCGTTGCGGTGGTCGTCGACGGCGCGCGGCAGAACTATCAGCGCACCGGTCACAACGCCAACGGCTCCTTCTTCCTCGATCCTGAATTGATCGGCGGCGTCGACGTCGTGCGGGGCCCGACCGCGAACATCTACGGCTCCGGCGCGATCGGCGGCCTGGTCTCGTTCCGCACCAAGGACATCGAGGACGTGCTGCGTCCCGGCGAGCGCTGGGGCGTCGATCTCTCGGGTTCCTACGGCTCCAACAACAATCGCGGCCTCGGCTCGGTCTTCGGCGGCGTGCGCGCCACCCCCGACGTCGATATCTTCGGCGGCGCGGTTTACCGCACGCAAGGCAATTACAAGGACGGCAACGGCACCGAGATCGGCAACACCGGCAACCAGGTCGAGGCCGGCCTGATGAAGCTCACGGTGCGGCCGGCCCTCGGTCACGAGGTCAAGTTCGGCGCCGTGTTCCAGGACTATCAATACGATATCGGCCAGCTCAATCGCGGCCCCGTGGCAACCGCGGCACAGCGCGCGCTCTATCAGGGCTCGTCGGTCTATGCGTCCGACGCCAAGAACTACACGGGAACGCTGACCTGGAACTACTCGCTGCCGAGCGACAATCTGTTCGACTCGCACGTGTCGATCTACGGCAATCGCGTCGACAACGACCAGACCAAGACCTATCACTATTCGACGTCGGGCGCGGCCTTGTGCGGCACCGGCAATTTCGGCAACAACATCTCCGGCTGTGTCGGCGACAAGCGTGGCTATGTCCTCAACACCTACGGCATCGACGCGAACAACACCACGCGCTTCAACGTCGGCGACTGGCGCAATGCACTCACCGTGGGCTTCGATGCCTTCCAGGATGATGTGATCACGACCGACAGCCGCGGCAACTCCAACATCACCACGCCGAGCGGCATCCGCACCGTGTCGGGCGGCTTCGTCCAGCTCAAGCAGAACTACAGCAGCTGGTTCGAGGCAGTGAGCGCGATTCGCTACGACCGCTACGATCTGGAATCGGGCAAGACCAACGGCAGCGGCGACCGCTTCTCGCCGAAGATCACGCTCGGCGTCACGCCGGTGCCGGGCTTCCAGCCTTATGTGAGCTATGCCGAAGGCTATCGTGCCCCGTCGATCACCGAGACCGTGATCTCGGGCGCTCACGCGACCGGTGGCGGACCGGCTCTCTTCCCCTGTCCCGACGGCACCGTCGGCTTGTTCTGCTTCCTGCCCAACCCGAACCTCCGTCCCGAGGTCGGCAAGAACAAGGAAGTCGGCTTCAATCTGAAGTACGACAACATCTTCACCGCGTCCGACTCTTTCCGCGGCAAGATCAACCTGTTCCGCAACGACGTCAGCGACTACATCGACCTCGTCTCGTTCGGATTCGTGACGTTCCCGGGCGTCGGCTCGTTCGCGCAGTACTACCAGTATCAGAACATCGCGCAGGCCCGCATCCAGGGCTTCGAGGCGGAGACGATGTACGACGCCGGTAACTGGTTCGTCGGTGTCGCCGGCCACTACATCCAGGGCAAGAATGCAGTCACCAATGTCGGGCTCGCGACCATCACCCCGCGCAAGGTGGTCACGACCGGCGGTGTCCGCCTGCTCGATCGCACGCTGATCCTGTCGGCGCAGTGGGCCTCGTTCGGTCCCAACAACGACGTGCCGGCCGGCTATCTGCCGGCGACCGGGTACGAGCTGGTCAATCTGTACCTGACCTACAACGCGACCAAGGACATCGTGTTCTCGGCGTCGATCGACAATCTCCTGAACCAGTACTACCGGCCTTATGCCATTCCCGGCGCCTCGGCCGACGGCACCACGCAGAACGACGTGCTGTGGTCGAGCCCGGGACCGGGCAGGGTCTACAAGGCCGGCATGAAGATCCACTTCGGAGGTGCGTAGGCCGGAAGGCGCCGCAACACCATGAACTTCCGCCGGGCCGCGCTGATGCTCCAGCGCGGCTTCGGTGCGTTTTCGTCTTGATAACCCGTTCGTCTTGATAACAAGGAGAGACCTTTATGTTCATCGCCATGAATCGTTTCCAGGTGAAGCTCGGCTCGGAAGCCGCGTTCGAGACCGTCTGGCGCACCCGCGAATCCTATCTCGGCAGCATGGCGGGCTTCGTCGAATTCCATCTGCTCAAGGGGCCGGTCGCCGAGGACCACACGCTGTATTCCTCGCACACGGTGTGGGTCGACAAGGCGGCCTTCGAGGCCTGGACGCGTTCGGAGGAATTCCGCCGCGCGCATGCGCGCGCCGACAACAAGACCGGCGAAAGCCTCTATCTGGGCCATCCCAAGTTCGAAGGGTTCGAGGTCATCATGACCGAGCGCAAGGCGAGCGCAGCCGCTTGAGATCGCGGCTGATCACGAAAGGAAGCCGGACATGCTGAGCACCGATCTCGCCGATCTCGAGGCATACATGGCCGACAATCCCGGCGCGGTGATTGAGGACGTTGCGCGCGAGCGCAAGGTCACACCGCGTGCGGTGATCGAGGCGCTGCCGCCGTCCATGGTGCGCATCGGCAGCGGCGAGCATTTCGCCGCCGCCATGCAGGACATCGTGGAATGGGGCGAGGTGACGCTGATCGTCCACACGGATGACGCGATCTTCGAGTTCACGGGCGCAATTCCCAAGGGCGAGATCGGCCGCGGCTATTTCAACCTGATGCAGCCGAAGGGATTGCACGGTCATCTCCGCCACGAGCGTTGCGCGGCCGTCGCTCTCGTCGAGCGGCCCTTCATGGGCAAGACGTCCGCCTTCATCGCCTTCGTCAATGCCGACGGCGGCATCATGTTCAAGGTGTTCGTCGGCCGCGACGAGACGCGCGCGCTGCGCAGCGACCAGCTGCTGCGGTTCCGTCAGCTCGCAGATCGGATCGCGGCGTAGCTTCTGTTTTTGTCGGGAGATCAGGATGCAAAGCAGGTCCAGATTTCGGCACGTGATCCTAACAACCGCGATGACGCTCGCGCCGGCGCCGGCCTTCGCCATCGACGAGGCGTTGCTGCCGCGCAATCTGTCGCCCTGGGGCATGTTTCTCGGTGCCGACATCGTCGTGAAGACGGTGATGGTCGGGCTCGCCGTCGCCTCGCTGGTGACGTGGACGGTGTGGCTCGCCAAGAGCATCGAGCTGCGCCGCAAGGGCACGCTCGCCGTAGCGCGCACGCGCGCGCTCGAAGGCAGGATGAAGCTCGCTGAGGCAGCGGAGCGGACCGGAGATGCGCACGATGCCGTCGCCCAGCTCATCCAGTCCTGCGCGAAGGAGGCGGAGCTCTCCGGCGGCATCATCGACGACGGCCTTCAGGAACGCGTGGCGCTGCGGTTGGAGCGCGTCGAGGCGGCGATGTCGCGGCAGATCGCACGCGGCACCGGCGTGCTCGCGACCATTGGCGCCACCGCGCCCTTCGTCGGCCTGTTCGGCACGGTCTGGGGCATCATGAACGCCTTCATCGGCATCTCCGAGAGCCACACCACGAGCCTTGCCGTGGTCGCGCCCGGCATCGCGGAAGCGCTTCTCGCCACCGCACTCGGCCTCGTCGCCGCGATCCCGGCGGTGGTGATCTACAACCATCTGGTCCGCGGCATCGCCAATTACCGCGCGCTGCTGGGCGACGCCTCGGCGCAACTCATGCTGCTGGTCAGCCGCCAGCGCGACCACAGGGAGTTCCGCCTGGCGCGGGCGGCGGAGTAGGCCATGGCTGCGAAGCTCGGCGCACGTTCGCCACTCAAGCGCGGCGACCCCGGTGATCTCGACGTCACCCATGAGATCAACGTCACGCCGTTCATCGACGTGATGCTCGTGCTGCTGATCATCTTCATGGTGGCAGCTCCACTCGCCACCGTCGACATCGGCGTCGAGCTGCCCGCGACCGCGGCCGAGCCGCAGCCGCGGCCGGACAAGCCGACCTTCGTGACGGTGAAGCCGGATCTCACCGTTGCCGTCGGCGAGGACAGAATGACCCGCGATGGTCTCGTCAACGCACTCGACGCCGCAACCAGGGGCCGCAAGGACGAACGCATCTATCTGCGCGCCGACAAGGCCGTGAGCTATGGCGACCTGATGGAGGTGATGAACACCTTGCGCAATGCCGGCTATCTCAAGGTCGCTCTGGTCGGCCTCGACGGACGCAGCTGATGGCCGCGAACGCCTTTGCCTTGCACGAACCGCCCGGCGAACGCGAAACCGCGCGCTGGGGTGTATCGGCGATGGTGATCGTGGCGTTGCATCTTGCTGTCGCACTGCTTGCGATGAATTGGCTGAAGCAGGTGCCGGACCAGGGCGTCAACATGCCGGCGATCCTCATCGACATGACGCCGGAGACGTCGGCGCCGCAATCGACGCCGCTGGATATCGCGCCGGGACCGGTGATGGAGCAGGCGGATGCGTCGCCGCCCGAGCCGGTGCAGCAGCAGGCGGTCGAAGAGATGCTTGCACCGACACCGCCGCAGGAAAAGCCGGATGTGGTTGCGCCGCCGGAGCAGAAGCTCGAGCCAAGTCCGCCCAAGCCTGAGCCTGCGAAAATTGAGCCCGTGGAGAAGCCGGCGCCGGCAAAGCCCAGGGTGGTGCGCCCCGACGCCCGGAAGCCGTCGGAGGCGCCGCCCGCTCCCCGCACCAGCGCGCCGCCGCGCGCGGAACGCCAGGCCCCGCTGGCCTCCGCCGTGAGTGCGGGCGCGGTCGCTTCCGCGATGGCGACCTATTACCAGCGCGTCCGTGCGCACCTGATGCGCTTCCACCAGTATCCGGCAAGTGCCAATGGTCAGAAAGGTGTCGTCAGGCTGAGCTTCACGCTCGGCCGCGGCGGCCAGGTGCTGTCCAGCCGCGTCAGCGGATCGTCGGGCGTTGCGGCGCTCGACGCCCAGGCCGCGGCAATGGTGCGTCAGGCGCAACCATTTCCAGCAATGCCGCCCGAGATCACCTATGCGACGGTCCCCATCAACATCCCGGTGATCTTCGGGAGGTGACCGGGCTCCTCTCCCGCGCGAAGCGGGAGAGGAGAGAGCGTCGCCTTACTTCGCCTTCAGGAAGTCCGCGACCTCGAGCAGCATGAACTCGTCGTCATCGGCCTTGTTGGGATCGCGGCTGGAGGAGAACGGAAGGTTGTTGTCGTTGCCGACGATGATGTGGGTGTCGTCGACGCGATCGACGTTCTCGATGGTGAAGAACGGGAAGGTGTAGACGCCGTCATTCAGCGTCTTCTTCGCCTTCTTGTCGGGATCCTGGATCTTCATCAGGTCGATATAGCCGATCTTGCGTACGGGCTTGCCGACATTGGCGTCGGAGAGCTCGATCTTGTAGACGCGCTTGAACTTGGCGATGTCGGGGAAGCAGTTCTCGCCGCGCTGGCCTTGCGGGCAGGCCTTGTCGGCGGTGCCTTCGCCGTTGTCGCGCTCGATGATGAGGCCGGAGGCCTGATCGATCATGTTGAAGTCGCCGACGGCGTTGCCGTTCTGCTCGAACACATACTGCCAGTAGCGGCCGGTGAACTTCTCGGCGGCGACGTCGAATTCGAGGATGCGCGAGGCTTCCTTGCCGTCGACCTTCTCCCAGTCCTTCTTGTCGGCATCCCACAGCGGCCCCTCGAGCAGGCCGTAGAGGAACCTGCCGTCCTTCGACGCGGCGAAGCCCTCATAGCCCTTGGAGCGGCGGAGGTTGACGTTGGTGTAGGTCGCGCCCGGCGCGCCCGGCGTCGCGACGGCCCAGTTGTCCGGCGAGCGCACCGGCTTGCCGTCGGCAACCGTCTCGAACACGCCGAGGATTTTTCCGGTCTTGTCCGCCTTCAGGATGTAGGGGCCGAACTCGTCGCCGATCCAGAAGGTGTCGCCGATGATCTGGAAGCCCTCGGTGTCGAAATCAGAGCCGGTGAGGTAACGCTTCTGCGTGTCCTCATGCACGATGCGGAACGGGACCTTCTTGTCGGGGTCGTGCAGGAAGATGGTCTCCTGGCGCTCGATCTTGCCGTTGGCCCAGTCCATCTTGTAGCGGTTCAGGTACAGCATCGAATCCGGCGAGTTGGCGCGTGCGCCCATTCCGTTGTCGGTGATCACCCAGTAGCTGCCGTCGGGCATGTGCTTGATGCCGGAATGGCCCTGCAGCGGCTGGCCCTTGAACGGCAGCGACACGCCGGTCGGACGCTCATAGGACTTGCCCATGACGGTGCCGAGCGCGTCGACGCGTTTTCCCGTGGTGTACTTGCCGGAGGTCTTGAGATCGGCCGGCGCATCCGCCGGCGCGTCGATGAAGGTAGCGGCCGGCATCACCACGTGGCCGGCGAGCTTGGCCGGAAATTCGCCCTCGTTCTGGGCGAGCGCGGTGCTCGCGGTGAGAATGATCGTTGCGACGGTGCTGAGAAAAGTCGCGCGCATGTGCGTCTCCTGTTGGCGGACGCACGCCTTATGCGGATGGCGTATTGCAGTTTTGTGAAGCCGGGCGAAAGGCCGCAGCTCGGGCCCCGGGACGACGTCCGGGGCTTGGCTTTACCTGCTGCCGAGCATTATCCGCCGTAACACGGTTTGCCGGACATCTTCATAGCGCGGCTGCATCGCGGGAGGTTGTTCGCCTGTGGTTGCTTGGTGCTCTTCTTGGCGGAAGTCGAGCTTCCTCCGGTCTGCGCCTGCACGCTGGATGCGGCAGGGATGAGAAGCAAAGTCGCGACGACGATCAGGGCCAAAGTCTTCATGTCAAATGCTCCAGAAAAAATAGACAATGCCCTGGAGCCTATGCAGGAGATCGTCGGGTGTAAAGACGTCGCGGAAGCGCGAAGGCGTGCTTGTACGGCGCCTTCGATCGCCTCAAGGCTTGGTTTCAGATGCTCCTTTACCGCGCCGGTCAATGGCGACACGTAATAATCCACGAACAGCGAGTAGAAGATCGCAACCGGCAGCGTAGCCGCCGGCGCGGCAACCTCGCGAAATCCGACAAGGTCAGGCGATCTTGCGGGCGAGGAAATCGCGGATCAGGGGAGTGACCTCGTCGAACCTGTCCTCGAGCAGGAAATGGCCGGAGTTGATCAGATGAAACTCCACCTGGGGCAGGTCGCGCTTGTAGGGATGGGCGCCATCGGCAGGGAAGATGAAATCGTTCTTGCCCCAGACGATCAGCGTCGGCGGCTTGTGCTTGCGGAAGTAGGCCTGCACCGCCGGATACAGCGGCAGATTGGTCCGGTAATCGTAGAACATGTCCAGCTGGATGTCGTTATTGCCCGGCCGGTCCAGCAGCGCCTGATCATGGACCCAGTTGTCCGGCGAGATCCGGCCCGCGTCCGACATGCCGTCGGTGTACTGGAATTTCGTCGTCTCCAGCGTCAGCAGTTTCATCAACGCCTGACGGCTTGTCGCTGACCCGTCGGCCCAGTATTGCTTGATCGGATTCCAGAACTCCTTCAGTCCTTCATCGTAGGCGTTGCCGTTCTGGACGATGAGGCCGCTGATGCGCTCGGGATGCTTCAGCGCCAGCCGCCAGCCCACCGGAGCACCGTAATCCATGACATACATCGCGTAGCGCTTGACGCCGAGCTGGTCGAGCAGACCATCGACGAGCTCGCCGAAGCGATCGAACGTGTACTTGAATGAGGCGCGCGGCGGCATGTCGCTCTGGCCGTAGCCGGGATAATCGGGAGCGATCACATGGTACCGGTCCGCGAGCGCCGGGATCAGGTTGCGAAACATGTGGGAGGAGGTCGGAAAGCCGTGCAGCAGCAGCACCACGGGCGCATCCTTCGGCCCGGCTTCACGGTAGAAGATATTGATCCCGTCGATGGTCTTGGTGCGATGGTACGTGACCGGATAGCCGCCGGTCCCGGAGCGATCGTGTTGCGGTTTCGCCGCGGCAGCCGGCGTAGCGGCGCCAACGGCAACCCCGGACAAGCCAAGGACGAGGTGTCGGCGATCGAGGCCGGCTGATAGACGTGTGATGTTCTCGGTCATGATTATTTTCCAGGCAAGCTTCCAGCCGTCCCATTCCAAAGTCCGCGGCAAGCTTCGGGTAACCGATTGCGACCGCCCGGATCAGTCCATATGATCGAGAAGCTACTTCTCAGGTTACGGAAAGACGCGTCTGATGGACCGGCTGGAGGCGATGTCGGTGATCATCGCCGTCAATGATACAGGAAGCTTCTCGGCAGCCTCCCGGCGCCTCCATATGCCGGTCGCAACAGTCAGCCGAACGGTTGCCGAGCTGGAGACGCGACTGAACGCCCAGCTGTTTCAGAGGTCGTCGCGCCAGATGACGCTGACCGATGCGGGACGATCCTATATCGAGGCCTGCAAGCGGATCATCGAGCAGGTGGACGATGCCGAGAGGGAGGTCTCCGGCGAGTACAGAAGTCCGAGGGGCGATCTCGCGGTCACGTCGCCGTGGGGACTGGGCCACATGCATCTTCTGCCGATTGCGCTCGAGTTCATGGAGGCTTATCCCGAGATCGCACTGCGGCTCGTCCTCACCGACCGCATCGTCAACACTGTCGACGAGAATATCGATGTTTCGATTCGAATCGGCAGTCTGCCGGACAGCAACCTGATCGCGACCCGGGTTGGCTCGGTCCGGTTCGTGCTCTGCGCCAGTCCCGGATACCTCACGAAGCGGGGGCATCCCAACGAGCCCGCCGATCTCGCGTCGCACGATTGTATCGGCGTCGACAGCCATGCGGCGCAGAAGAGTTGGAAGTTCGTCCAAAACGGCAGCGAAGTCACGGTGCCGATACGGTCGAGATTGACGGTGAGCGATTCGGAGGCGGCGATCGAAGCTTCCGTCGCAGGTGCCGGCATCACGCGCGTGATGTCCTACAAGATGGAGGCTGCGCGGCGTGCCGGCAAGCTCGTCCTCATGCTGGAGGAATTCGAGCAGGAGCCCTGGCCCGTGCATATCATCTATGCGGAGCGAAAGCCTGCGCCGCTCAAGCTCCGCGCCTTTCTGGATTGGGCCACCCCGCGCCTCAAGGCCCGGCTGGCCTAATTTGGCTATTCCTTTACCGCACCTGTCAGGGACGACACGTAGTAGTCCACGAACAGCGAATAGAAGATTGCGACCGGCAGCGAGCCGAGCAGCGAGCCCGCCATCAGCGCACCCCATTGGTAGACGTCGCCGGTGACGAGCTCGGTCAGGATCGCGACCGGCACGGTCTTGTTGGCGCCGCTCTGGATGAAGGCGAGCGCGTAGATGAACTCGTTCCAGGACAGCGTGAAGGAGAAGATGCCGGCCGAGATCAGGCCGGGCACCGCCAGCGGCAGCGTGATCCGGCGCAGGATCTGGAGGCGCGTGGCGCCATCGACCAGCGCACATTCCTCGAGCTCGTAGGGGATCGACTTGAAATAACCGATCAGGAGCCAGGTGCAGAACGGCACCAGGAAGGTCGGATAGACCAGGATCAGGGCCAACGGCGAGTCGAACAGGCCGAACTGCACCACGACGGTCGCGAGCGGAATGAACAGGATCGACGGCGGTACGAGATAGGCCAGATAGATGCCGAGGCCGACATAGGGACTGCCGCGGAAACGCAGGCGTTCGATCGCATAGGCCGCCAGCGTAGACGCGATCAGCGACAGCGTGGTCGAGCCGATCGCGACCAGCATCGTCGTTTTCAGCCAGTGCGGATAGGCGGTGTTGAACAGCAGATGCTTGATGTGCGCGAGCGTGGGCGAGGAGATCCAGAACGGGTTGTTATCCCGGTAGTTCATCAGCTCGGCGTTCGGCTTGAACGAGGTGATCGCCATCCAGTAGAACGGAAACAGCAGGATCAGCACGAAGCAGCCGAGCGGCAGATAGATCATCATCAGCCGCCGCAGCCCGGAATCCCAGGCCATGGTGTCGGGTGCGGCTTTGGTGACGGCGGAGCCTTGCGCGAGGGTGTCAGTCATTGGCCTCTCCCTGCTGCCATTTGCGGCGCGCCAGGCCGAAATAGGAGAACAGCGTCGCGAACACCAGGAACGGGATCATCGACACCGCGATCGCGGCGCCTTCGCCGAGCTCGCCGCCGGCGATGCCGCGCTGGAACGCCAGCGTCGCCAAGAGGTGGGTCGAGTTCACCGGACCGCCCCGGGTGATGGCGTAGACGAGCTGGAAGTCGGTGAAGGTGAAGATGATCGAGAACGTCATGACGATGGCGAGGATCGGCATCATCATCGGGAAGGTGATGTAGCGGAAACGCTGCCAGGCGCTGGCGCCGTCGAGCATCGCGGCCTCGTACAGCGAGGGCGAGATGGTCTGCAGGCCCGCCAGCAGCGAGATCGCGACGAAGGGAATGCCGCGCCAGATATTGGCGGCGATCAGCGAGAACCGCGCCGGCCAGGGCGAGCCGAGGAAGTCGATATTGCTCGACTTCCAGTGCAGCACGTCGACCAGCAGATACGAGATGATCGAGAATTGCGGATCGTAGATCCACCAGAACGCCAGCGCCGAGAGCACCGTCGGCACGATCCAGGGCAAGAGCACGATGGCGCGCAGCACGCTCTTGAACGGGAAATGGTTGTTGAGCAGCAGCGCGAGCCAGAAGCCGAGCGCGAACTTTCCGAAGGTCGCGATCCCCGTGTAGAACACGCTGTAGAACACCGCGTTCCACCACAAGGGATCGGTCAGCAGATACTGGAAATTCTCGAGGCCGACGAAGATGCCGCGCCGCCCGATCGTGGTGTCGGTGAAGGCGAGCCAGACGCCGAGGCCGAGCGGATAGGTGAGGAAGACGGCGAGCAGCCCGAGCGCCGGCGCAAGGCACATCACGATCAGGAACGGCTTGTAGTCGAACAGCCGCACGAGCCACGACGGCTGCCGCTGCGCCAGCGCGGGGGAAGAGAGGGTCGTCACGGACATTAGGGCGTTGTCCTGTTCTAAGCTTTCACCACGTCGTCATTGCGAGGAGCGAAGCGACGAAGCAATCCAGGCTGTCGCTGCGGGGACGGACTGGATTGCTTCGCTTCGCTCGCAATGACGGTCTCTATCTCTGCCGCCGGAAGTACCGCTTGCAGCGCTGCTCGGCTTCCGCGGCCGCGGCTTCCGGCGTGGCAGCGCCGGTGGCGACGGACGCACACATCTGAATCAGCACATAGTCGGCGCTGACCGCGCCGGTCGCGGTCGAGATCGGGCCCTTGTAGCCGTCATAGTAGGTGCTGTTCATCGTGTCCTTGAACAGCCTCACCTTGGGATCCTGCGACCACACGGCGGCCTCGGCATAGGCGGCCAGCGGCTGGGACCAGTAGCCCGAGTTGGCATTGAGCCACGGCTCGTACTGGTCCTTTTCCAGCATGTATTGCAGGAAGGCCTTTGCGGCGTTGGGGTACGGGCTGTGCTTGAACACCATGGCGTTCAGCGTCAGGCCCGCCATCGGCGAGACCTTGGCGAGACCCTTGGGCAGCAGCTGATGCTCGCTGTCCTCGGCAATCGCCTTCGTCGCCGGGTCGTTCTTCAGTGAGAAATACAGCGAGACGCCGTTGGCGGTCAGGAAGATCTCCTGCGAGGAATAGGCGCGGTTGTTGCTGACGTCGTTCCATGACGGCGTGCCGGCGATGAAGGTCGGGTATACCTCCTTGACCCAGTTCAGGGCGGCGATCGTCTCCTTGCTGTTGATGATGACGTTGCCTTCCTCGTCGAGCAGCGAGGCGTTGTGCGACCACAGCGCCCAGTTGGCGAAGCCGTTGCCGTCGCCCTTGGCGTTGCCGAGTGCGAAACCGGCCGGCTTGCCGGCCTTGTGCAGCTTGCGGCACAGGTCGAGAATTCCGGCATGATCTTCCGGCACCTTGTCGAAGCCGACCGATTGCAGGGCCGATTTGCGGTAGATCAGGGGACCCGCAGTGGCGCCGAACGGCAGTCCGATCCAGGCCTCGCTCTTGTTCTTCTTGCCGTAGCGTTGCGCCAGCGGCAGCCAGCCGCCATAGCGCTTGCCGAGATAGTCGGCGACGTCGGTGAGCTCGATCAGCTTGTCGATGTAGATGTGAGGCGCGTCGGAGAAGCCGATGATGATGTCGGGGCCGGCGCCGGAATTCGAGGTCACCGCGGTCTGCTGGTTGATGTCTTCCCAGCCGACGAAGTCGACCTTGACCTCGACCCCGGTGTCCTTGGTGAACTTGGCCGCATTGGCGCGGAACACGTCCTCGTCGGCCTGGACGAAGCGTACCGGGCGCAGCATGCGCAGCGATGCGCCCTTCTCGATCTCGAACTTGGGGGCCGTGACATCGGCCGCTTTGATATTGGATGTTTGCGCTGCAGCACCGGTGGCCGCGAGCGTTGCAGCGGACAGGCCCAGCGCCAAGGCATCACGACGTGTGATGTCGCTCCTCATCAGTACCTCCCTATGTGTTCCCTTCCCGGCGTTGATCGCCGGTGAACGGCCGTTTCGGTCTTCGGCGCTTGTTGCGCCGGCCGCCTAGCTGTTCGGTCCGCGGTCCATGCTGACGGGCTGCCAGCGGCGGAGCGCGGTGTTCTGCAGCACCGACGGATTGACGCAGCTTACCGGCCACATGCCCTGAAGCACCAGTGACAATTCGTAGCCCACGCGGCGCTTGCGCGCCTCGTCGAACCGTGCCGAGGCCGAGGCGACATGGGCGGTCAGGGTCACGTTCTCCATGCCGAGCAGCGGATTGTTGTGCGAAGGCGGTTCCTTCTCCAGCACGTCGAGGGCGGCGTGCGCGATCCACCCCTCCTGCAGCGCCTTGATCAGGCTCTCCTCGTCCACCGTGGCGCCGCGCCCGGTGTTGATGAAGATCGAGCCTTTCTTCATCTGCCGAAAGTGCTTCTCGGTCAGCATGTGGTGCACCTCGGGCCGCGCGGGTGCGTGCATCGAGACGAAGTCGGATTGCGACAGCACCTCGCCCAGTGTCGCAGGGATCACGCCGTGGTCGTACATCAGCGTTTCCTGGATGAAGGGATCGTAGGCCATCATGCGCAGGCCGAAGGGCGCCGCGCGTTTCGCAACCGCGCGCGCGACGCGGCCGAACGAGATGAAGCCGAGCGTCTGGCCCATCAGCCTCGGGATCTTGAGCAGCGCCGGCCGGCCCTCGGCCCAGCGGCCGTCGCGCGCCATGCGGTCCTGCTCGACCAGGCGGCGGAAGCCGGCGAGCAGCAGCATCATGGCGTGGTCGGCGACCTCCTCGATGAAAGTGTCGGGAATGTTGGTGACGGGAATTCCGCGGGCGGTGGCGGCCTTCACGTCGACGCTGTCCACGCCGACCGAGCCGAGCGTGATGACCTTGCAGCTCTGCAGGCTGTCGATGATGGTCTTGGTGATCGGGATGCCCTTGGCATAGATGGCATCGGCATCCTTGGCGGCGGCGATGAACTCGGCCTCGTTCGCGGGGGCTTCGACGATCTCGGCATCGATCGGATCGAGCGCTTCGCGCTCAAAGGAATAATCGCTGCCCGCGACCGTGAAGCTCGCGCCCTTCGGCGTCACCACCTTGTATTTCGGCATTTCCTGCTCCCGATTTGGTTTCTTGTTGTGACCCGGCCTTCTCCCGGGCCTTTGCGTCTTTTACGCGAAATCGAGGCGGGTGCGTACAATTGCCGGTTGTCCGGACCGATGAATATTGCCGGTTTTGCCGGCATTGTCGGGGCTTCTACGGAGGCGCGTAAGTAACTTGCTAAGGGGTCTCACACTAAAGGTTGATTCAATTTCGATCGATTCACTCGCGTGCCCGTATCCCTTTTTTGCCGGAGCTATCCCGTGAAGTTGAGCAATCTGAAGATCGCCCCCAAGCTTGGCATCCTTGTCGGCGTCACCTTGTTCGGCCTGTGCATCTCCGGAGTTCTCGCCGGCTACCTGATGAAGCGCGAGATGGTGAATGCGCGCATCGACCAGACCAAAGCGATCGTCGAACTGGCCCGCAACTACGCCGCGACGCTGATGAAGCGGGTCAATGCCGGCGAGATGACCAAGGACGCCGCGTTTGCGGAACTGCGCCGCTACGGCAACGCGATGACTTACGACAAGGGCTCCGGCTATCTGTTCGGCACCAGCTATGACGGCATCACGCAGCTTGCGCCCGATCCGAAGGTGATCGGCCAGAACCGCATGGATGTGGAGACGAACGGCCGCAAGCTGTCCCGCGAGATCATGGACGGCGTCAAGGCCAACGGTGAACTCCTGCTCTTCTACGAATACATGAAGCCCGGCCAGGAGAAGCCGATCCGCAAGCTCGGCTATGCGGTCGCCGTCCCCGGCTTCGAGATGTATCTCGGCACCGGCGCCTATCTCGAGGACATCGACGAGAAGATGGGTCCGGTCTACTGGCTGCTCGGCCTCGCCATGCTCGGCATCGTCATCGTCGCCGGCAGCGTCGCCTGGATGATCGGCCGCAGCATCAGCCGTCCGCTGGCCCTGCTCGGCACGCGCATGAAGGATCTCGCCGACGGCAAGCTCGAGGGTGAGATTCCCGGCGTCGGTCGCGGCGACGAGGTCGGCGCGATGGCTGCGACCGTCCAGATCTTCAAGGACAACGCGGTCCGCATCCGCGACCTCGAGAAGACCGAGGCGGATGCCAAGGAACGCGCCGCGGCGGAACGTCGCAGCGCGATGGAAGAGATCGCCAGCGACTTCGAGCGCAGCGTCAACGGCATCGTCCGCTCGGTCTCCTCGGCCGCAGCCGGCATGCAGAGCACGGCGCAGTCGATGACCGCGACCGCCAGCGACGCCTCCTCGCGTGCTGCAACGGTTGGTGCCGCTTCGTCGAAGGCCTCCGGCAACGTCGGCACGGTTGCTGCGGCGGCCGAAGAGCTGTCGAGCTCGGTTGCGGAAATCTCCCGCCAGGTGACGCGCTCGACGGAAGTCGCGAGCCGCGCCGTCAGCGATGCCGAGCGCACCAACGCCACGGTGCAGGAACTCTCCACCGGCGCCGAGAAGATCGGCGAGGTGGTCAAGCTCATTCACTCGATCGCGGCGCAGACCAATCTGCTCGCGCTCAACGCCACCATCGAGGCGGCGCGTGCCGGCGAGTCCGGCCGCGGCTTCGCGGTCGTCGCCTCCGAGGTCAAGGCGCTCGCCAACCAGACCGCCAAGGCCACCGAGGAAATCTCCGCCCAGGTCGCGGCGATGCAGACCTCGACCAGCGATGCGGTCGCGGCGATCGGCGGCATCACCCAGACCATCGCGGAGATGAGCGAGATCACGGCGGGCATTTCCGCCTCGATCGAGCAGCAGGGCGAGGCGACCCGCGAGATCGCCCGCAACATCCAGTCGGTCGCCGCCGGCTCGAGCGAGATCAACGCCAATATCGGCAGCGTCACCTCGGCCGCGGAAGCGACCGGAGCGGCGGCCGGCGACGTGCTGACCAACGCCCGCGAGCTGGACAGCCAATCCGGCGCGCTGCGCAACGCGGTGGATGGCTTCCTCGCCAAGGTGCGGGCGGCGTAAATTCCCCCACTGATCTCGTAGGGTGGGCAAAGACGCGAAGCGTCGTGCCCACCTTCTCTTTTTGAGTTCGCGGTGACGTCTCGGTGGGCACGCTTGCGCTTTGCCCACCCTACGAGACCGTCCTACTGCTTCTCGATCTTCGCGTTGGTGATCAGCTTCTCCCACAGCACCAGCTGCTCGTTCACGAACGTGCCGAGCTGCTCCGGCGTGCCTGAGAAGGCGTCCATGCCGAGCGTGGCGAGCTGGGCCTTGATCTCCGGCTTCTCGACGATCTTGCGGATCTCGGCGTTGAGCCGCGTCACGATCTCCTTCGGCATGCCGGCGGGGCCGAAATAGCCCTGCCACGACGAGATGTCGAAATCGGGCACGCCGGCCTCCTGCATCGAGGGCAGGTTCGACACCAGCGGCGAGCGGTCCTTGGTGGTGACGGCGAGCGCGCGTAGTGCGTTGCCCTGGACGTGGGGCAGGCCGGTCAGGATGTCCACGAACATCATCGAGACGCGGCCGCCCATGACGTCGTTGAGCGCCGGCGGCGAGCTCTTGTAGGGCACGTGCAACAAATCGAGCCCGGCATTGTGCGCAAAGGTCGCGCCCGACACGATCGCCGAGGACGAGCCCGAGGCGTAGCTCAGCTTGCCCGGATTGGCCTTACCGTAAGCGACGAGCTCACCGACGGTTTTGGCCGGGACGTCGGGATGAATGACCAGCATGAAGGGCAGATCGCCGGTGCGCGCGATCGGGGTGAAATCCTTGACCGGATCGTAGGTCAGGCTCTTGAGCAGATAGGGATTGGCCGAATGCGTGGTGTTGGTGGTCACCAGCAGCGTGTAGCCGTCGGGAGCGGCGCGCGCGACAAAGGTCGCGGCGATCATGCCGTTGGCGCCGGCCTTGTTCTCGATCACGATGCCGACGCCGAGCGCCTGCGACAGGTGCTGCGAGATCAGCCGCGTCGTGGTGTCGGTGCCGCTGCCGGCCGCGAACGGCAGCACCAGCGTGATGTTGCGGCTGGGGTAAGTGTCGGCTTGAGCGGCTGACGCGGCGAGACAAAGCGCGGCCGTGCCGACGATGCGCAGGTTTCGGATCAACGCTGAAAGCATGTCTGGTCGTTCCCTCTTTTTCGTTGGCGGGGAACCTAGCTTGTCCTCGTAAAAATCGGAAGACGTGAGTCAACTTGGTCTCGTGCCCCGGGCGCAGCGCAGCACGTAGTGATGCGCTGCTGAACCGGGGCCTATCTCTGCGGAATCTGGGTCCCGGCTCTGCGTCGCACCGCTTCGCGCTGCGCCGCGTCCGGGACACGAGACTTGCGTCCGCGCTGCGGAATTACTTCGCCGCCGAACCCTGGCGCGAGGCGATCACGACGCCGGCGAGCACCAGCGCGTAGCCGATCAAATGAAACGGCTGCAGCTTTTCGCCGAGCAGGACGATCGCCATCGCCGAGCCGAACACCGGCACCAGATGGAAGAACGGTGCGGCCCGGTTCGGGCCGATCAGCGCGACGCCGCGGTTGAAGAAGAGATAGGCCAGCGTCGAGGGGAAGATCAGGATGTAGCCCAGCGTTGCCAGCGTCAGCGCATCGAAATGCAGGACGCGGCCACTCATTGCCTCCCAGATCGCGGTGGGCAGCAGCATCATCGCGCCGCAGCAGGTGGTGAAGGACAGAAAGGACAGCTGGTGGACCTTGGGCCGGCGCGGGATGAAGGCGGAGTAGAGGCCGAACGCGATCAGCGAGTAGGCGAACATGAGATCGCCCCGGTTGAAGCTGATACCGGCGAGCGCGGCGAGATCGCCGCGCAGGATGATGATCAGCACGCCGAGCAGCGAGATCGCGATGCCGGCGAGCTGCCCGCCGGTCAGCCGCACGCCGAACAGCACCAGCGACCACAGCGCCACGAACAGCGGACCTGCCGACTGGATCAGCAGCGCATTCAGCGCCTCGGTGTATTGCATCGCCCAGTACGAGATCGCGTTGTTGAAGGCGAAGCCCACCAGCGACAGGAACAGCATCAAGGGCAGGCTCCTGCGCAGTGCGGGCCAGTCGCGCTTCAGATGCGGCCAGGCGAACGGCAACAGGATCAGGAACACGCCGAACCAGCGGATGGTGGTCATCGTCAGCGGCGGCACATGCGCGCCGACATGGCGCGCGAGCACGATGTTGCCGGCCCAGAACAGCGAGCTCAGGCTGAGCAGCAGATAAGGCTGGTTGTTGAGCCAGCTGGCCGGATTGGCGGCCGGTGGCGCGGGCGAAGCAATCGTCATGGGTGTCGGATACAACTTGCGCCCGATCGCCGCCGTGGCACAAGTCACAGGGCCGCAATGCTACAATGCGCGCATCACCTGAGGAGGTGTCATTGGCGGCTAATATGTTGAACATCGAAGGCCTGGCTCTCCGCGTCTGACAGATTCGTAGGGTGGGCAAAGGCGCGCTCTTCGCGCGCCGTGCCCACCATCCTCTCCGTTGCAGCTGGCATGGTGGGCACGCTTCGCTTTGCCCACCCTACGAGAGCGAATTAACCCGCCTGCTTCCTCGACGCCGCGAACACGCCTGACAGCACCAGCGCGAAGCCGATGAAGTGGAAGGCCTGCGGGTGCTCGCCGAGAAACACCATCGCCATGATCGAGCCGAACACCGGCACGACGTGGAAGAACGGCGCGGCGCGGTTGGCGCCGATCAGGCGCACGCCGCGATTGAAGCAGAGATAGGCGAGGGTCGAGGGGAACACCGCGACGTAGAGCAGGGTGAGCAGGTTCTGCGCATCGAGCTTCATCACCGGACGCGCGGAGAGCTCCCAGATCTCCAGCGGGATGAGGCAAGCGGCGCCGGCACCGAAGGTGAAGGCGAGGAACGACAGGCCGTGCATCGCCGGCCGCTTCAGGCTCAGCACCGAATAGAGCGCGAAGATCAGAAGCGCGAGCAGGAAGATCAGGTCGCCCTTGTTGAACTCGATGTTCGACAGCGTGGTGAAGTCGCCATGCAGGAGAATGGTCAGCACGCCGCACATCGACAGCAGCACGCCGAAGGCCTGCGCCGCGGTGAGGCGGATGCCGAGGATGACCAGCGACCACAGCGCCACCAGCAGCGGCGCAGCCGACTGCAGCAGCAGTGTGTTGAGCGCCTGCGTATGCTCCAGCGCCCAGTATTGCAGCGTGTTGAAGGCGCCGATGCCGGTGATCGAGAGCGTGACCATCAGTCCGAGCCGCCCGCGGATCGCGGGCCAATCCTGCACCAGGTGTTTCCAGGCGAACGGCAGCACCAGCAGGAAGGCGAGCAGCCAGCGCAGGAACGACAGCGTCACCGGCGGGATATGGCCGGCGGCGAGCCGCCCGACGATGGCGTTGCCGGCCCAGCACAGTGCGGTGATGCTGAGCAGCAGATAAGGCTGGTTGGCGACCCAGTTGTGACCGGATGTGTCGGCGCTCGTGGTCTGGCCGGTGGCGGACATTGTGGTTGTTATGGCCCCGCGTCATGCGCCGAGGCCCCGGCCCGGCGATATCCGGGCCGGCTTCAATCGCCCGGCACGGTCCAAAGACACGGAAATCGCGGTTGCATCAACGGGGGGCGGATGCATCGCGCCCATGCCGCGGCGAAGGTGGCTTCTCAGGCTTTGGTCGAAGCCCTGGCGCCGGCGGCAAAGGTTGCGAGATTTTAAGGGGATATCAAAGGCTTGGACCGGCCCCCGGACCTCGAAAAAGCCCCGTTCTTGCTTGCCTAGAGGGGCCGCTTCCTTTATCCGGTTGGCTGCCTTGCGTGCGAGCGGTCCTGGGCCGCGGATCGGCTGGGCGTCAGGCATGATCCCGGAAAAGTGGACACCGGTTTTCCGCGAGGATCGTGCCTCCTGAAGACAGATTGAACAGGGATTACCCGCGAATGGCCAACGTTGTCGTCGTCGGCGCCCAGTGGGGCGACGAAGGAAAGGGCAAGATCGTCGACTGGTTGTCGGAGCAGGCGGACATCGTCGTCCGCTTCCAGGGCGGCCATAACGCCGGCCACACGCTGGTGATCAACGGCAAGACCTACAAGCTTGCGCTGCTGCCCTCCGGCGTCCTGCGCGAGGGCAAGCTGTCGGTGATCGGCAACGGCGTGGTGTTCGATCCCACCGCCTTCCTCGACGAGGTCACCAAGCTGCGCTCGCAGGGCGTCGCGGTCTCCCCGGACAATCTTCGCGTCGCCGAGAACGTCACCCTCATCCTGCCGCTGCACCGCGAGCTCGACGCCCTGCGCGAGTCCTCGAACGCGGCAACCGCGATCGGCACCACCCGCCGCGGCATCGGTCCGGCTTACGAGGACAAGGTCGGCCGCCGCGCCATCCGCCTGATGGATCTCGCCGACCTCAACACCCTGCCGCACAAGATCGACCGGCTGCTGGCGCACCACAATGCGCTGCGCCGCGGTCTCAACCTGCCGGAGTTCGACGGCAAGGAGATCCTGAAGGAATTGAGCGCGCTGGCGCCGCAGCTGCTGCCCTATGTCGAGACGGTGTGGCGCCTGCTCGACATCGAGCGGCGCGCCGGCAAGCGCATGCTGTTCGAGGGCGCGCAGGGCGCGCTGCTCGACGTCGACCACGGCACCTATCCCTATGTCACCTCGTCCAACACGGTGGCGGCGCAGGCCGCGACCGGTGCCGGCCTCGGGCCGGGCGCGGTCGGCTATGTGCTCGGCCTGTGCAAGGCCTACACGACCCGTGTCGGCCAGGGCCCGTTCCCGACCGAGCAGGACAACGAGATCGGCCGCAAGATCGGCGAGCGCGGCCGCGAGTTCGGTACCAATACCGGGCGGCCCCGCCGCTGCGGCTGGTTCGACGCCGTGCTGGTCCGCCAGGCGGTCCGCACCTGCGGCATCAACGGTCTCGCGCTGACCAAGCTCGACATCCTCGACGGCTTCGACACGATCGAGGTCTGCACCGGCTACAAGCTCGACGGCGTGGAGATCGACCATTTCCCGGCCGGTGAGGGCGCCCAGGCCCGGGTCGAGCCGATCTACGAGACCATCGAGGGCTGGAAGGAGCCGACCGCCAATGCCCGGTCGTGGGCGCAACTGCCGGCCCAGGCCATCAAATATGTCCGCCGGATCGAGGAATTGGTCGGGTGTCCGGTCGCGCTGCTTTCCACCAGCCCCGAACGCGAGGATACTATCCTGGTGCAAAATCCGTTTGAGGCTTAACGATATCTTACCGGGACGCGCGTATAGTTGAGTAGAAATGGCTGATTACTATCCGCTGATCGCCCGCGCTATTGCCGCCCTGGACCCCAACGCTCCCGGCGAAAGCCGTCGCGCGCTCTATGAGCGGGCGCGCACGGCACTGATCGCGCAGCTGCGCAGCGTGCAGCCGCCGCTCTCCGAGTCCGAGATCACCCGCGAACGGCTGTCGCTGGAAGAGGCCGTCCGCAAGGTCGAATCGGAAGCCGCCCAGCGCGCCCGCGACGCCTCGCGCCCCGGTGGTGGTGCTGGTGGTGGCCGCAGCGGCGGCAGCGGCGATGCCTTCCGCCGCGCCAGCACCCGTGCCACCGAGGCGGGCCCGCCCCCGTCCCAGCCGCGCACCCGTCCGGCCCCGACGCCGCCGCGGGCCGACCGCCCGTCCTTCAACGTCGATGACCAGGGCGATGCCCAGCGTCCGCCGCGCGCACCGCGTTTCGACGCGCCGCGCCAGCCGGGTCCGCCGGCGCCGACGCCGGAGCCGCCGGCGCCGCCACCGGCAGGCCGTGCGGGTGGGCGCCGTCCGCCTGATATCGGACCGCCGCCGGCGCTGCCGCCGGCCCCGGGCGTGCGCGGCTTCCGCGACATCACGGCCGATGCCAACGATCTCGGCGGCGCGGCCGCGCAGGCCAACCGCGCCGCGCGCCGCACCTACGCCAACGTGCCCTCGCCCTCGCCGGAATTCGACCGGCTCGAGCCGAGCCTGGAGAACCGCGCCGGCGAGCAGGACGCCCCCTATTCCTATGACGAGTCGGTCGAGGAGGCCGAGCGCTACACGCCGCAGCCGCCTTCGCCGCGCCCGCACATCCCCGTCCTCGACCGCGACGCCAAGAAGGCCAAGCGCCGCGGCTCCGCGTTCCCGTTCAAGAGCGCGATCGCCGTCGGCATCGTGCTGATCCTGATCGGTGCCGGCATCCTCTGGGGCAAGCCGCTGCTCCAGACCGCCACCAACCTGTTCAAGTCCTCGCCGACCCAGGTGGTGGAGGCGCCGAAGGATCCGTCGCAGCCGCAGAGCAAGCCGAAGATCCCCGACCGCGTCGGCCAGCCCTCGGCCAGCGACCAGCCGGTTGCGCCGGTGGCGCAGAAGGTCGTGCTCTATGACGAGGATCCGTCCGATCCGAAGGGCAAGCAATATGTCGGCTCGGTGGTGTGGCGGCTCGAGCCGATCAAGGCGTCGGGCAACCAGAAGGCCGACGTTGCCGTGCGGGCCGAGATCGAGATCCCCGACCGCAAGTTCAAGATGACGATGTCGTTCCGCCGCAATACCGACTCCTCGCTGCCGGCGAGCCACACCGCGGAACTGACCTTCATCCTGCCGCCGGATTTTCCGGGCGGCAGCGTCTCCAACGTGCCGGGCATCCTGATGAAGTCGAACGAGCAGGCCCGCGGCACGCCGCTCGCCGGCCTCGCGGTCAAGGTCACCGACGGCTTCTTCCTGGTCGGCCTCTCCAATGTCGATGCCGACCGCGCCCGCAACGTCCAGCTCCTGAAGGAGCGTTCCTGGTTCGACGTGCCGCTGGTCTATGCCAACCAGCGCCGCGCCATCATCGCCATCGAGAAGGGCGCCCCCGGCGAGCGCGCCTTCAACGACGCCTTCGCGCAGTGGGGCGATTAGGTTAGCGCCGAGAGACCGCGGCCTGCATGGCAGGAGGTGTCGCCACACACTCCGTCATTGCGGGCGAAGCAATCCAGAGTCTTTCCACGGTGACAGTTCTGGATTGCTTCGTCGCAAGCGTTCCTCGCAACGACGGCGGAGCGGCAGGCGTCGCCACCCCTCCTACTGCGCCGCCGCTTCCCGCTTCCGCGCCGCCGTAGCGGCTGCGTGCTCGCGGTCCATCACCGCGCGGCAGCCGGGGCTGACTTGGGCCTTTTTCCGCACCATGCAGGCGGTGATCCTGGGGATGTCAGGGATTTCACTGGAGCACAGCCGCATCGCATCGCCCGAGCACATCTGCTGGGCTTCTTGCGAGAAGGCGAGACTGGGTGATGTCTGGAGTGCGAGGGTGGTGGCGAGTGCGACGAGCGAAGCGATGGTCTGATAGCGTGTCATGAAGGATGGGTCCCCGAGTTCCGTAGGGCTTGAGCCGCTTGGTTTTGGGGCGCCGCACGCGGCTTGACCTGCCGCATGTCACAGCCTTCACGCCGGGATCCTGATCCCGCATGTGGTCGCTCGATTACTTGATGTCGAATCGAAAGTGCTGCGCCGCCCGAGCGAAGTATGCGCCATTGTCACGGGCCTGCAATGGTCAGCGCAAAGGAATTCGCAATTGTTGCACGCACGTCACGCAACAAGCGAGGTGGCGCGATCAGATCAGCCGGTCTGATGATGCGCTCGCCTGTTCCGCATCATCAGCACCGAGCGAAGCGGCATGTTCCTCGACCGCCGTGACGCCCTTCGCGGTGAGCTCGAACAGATCGCCGTCCTTCATCACATAGCCGTCGGCGATCAACTCGCCGATCTTGCCCTGCCTGTCGTCGGCGAAGGCGACGGACTGGCTGATGTCCCTGAGGATCGAGAGTTGTTCGTCGCGCAGCATGGCTTCACTCTCCGTTCGCAGGGGCGTTTTTCGATCCTCACATGCCGTGGCTGGCGAACACCTTGCTGCATCCTTTCGACAGCTTGGCCCGGTTGGCCTGCAGGCAGCTCTGCACCGCGCCGTCATTGCCGAGTTCCTTGCGGCACAGCCGCGACGCATCGCGCGAGCAGGCATTCTGCTCCTGCGGCGTGCCCATGTGGCCCTGGGCGAAAGCGGGTGCGCCCGGCAGGCCGCTCAGGGCGACCAGGGTGATCGTCGCCAGAATGAATTTATGGGACATCGGCGGCTCCAGTCCGACTGGGATGATTCAGATCCCTGTTTGAACTCGTCGCCTTGCTACTTGTTCCCCTTCGAGGCGGCCGGCGCCCCGCTGTTCAAGGTTCCCGCCGCGCTGCTATAACGGGGCGATGTGTGAGGGTATTTGATGAAACGCTATCTGGTGTTTGCGCTGGTTGGACCGTTCGTCGGCGGGTTCCTGCTGCTGCTGACGACGACGTATCAATCCGGCTATTGGACCCAGACCACTCTCGGCGAGGTCGGCAAGCTGTTCGTGGTGTTCTTCAAGACCCTGCAATACAGCTATCTGTTCGGCTTCCTGCCTTCGCTGATGATCGGCGCGGTCGACGATATCCTGATCCACATCCGCCGGATCGGCCCCACCTTGCGGATGCTCCTCGTTGGCCTGTTCGCCTTCGTGCTGGCCTCGCTGACCTACAGCTCGCGCGGGCCGGATTCGGGCGTGGTGCAGTTCATCCTGTACGGCATGGTCGGCTTCGTGCCGTCGGTGATTTCCTCCTGGCTCGTGCATAGATATGTCGAGGAGCCGCAATCCGCGGCGGCACCGACCTGAACGCGCGGCGTTCGGGCGCGGTGCAGCAACCTCCGCCGCGTTGGCGCGTTTCCATCAGGTTATGACCATGTCCGACGACGACATTCTTGCGCCCCGCAAATCCCGTTCCGGGAGCCATTCGCGCACGACCTTTTCAGGCGCCGAGGCGCGCGGACCGATCATCGATCAGGAAGGGCATGAGATCCGCCCGGAGACGCTCGAACAGGGATTTCGCGAGTTTCGCTTCGAGTTCGGGCAAGGCAATCCGTTCGGCAATCTGACGCGCGAGCAGCGCATCGCGCGGCTCGAGGCCATCGCAAAACTGCTCGACGTCGCCTTCATCCTGCCCGGCACCAAGATCCGCTACGGTATCGACGGGCTGATCGGGTTGATCCCCGTGGTCGGCGACATCATCACGACCGCGATCTCGCTGTGGCTGGTACGCGAGGCGAGGGCGCTGGGGGTGCCCTGGTACATCACCGCACGCATGCTCGGCAATGTCGCGGTCGACGGCGTGGTCGGCATGGTCCCGTTCGCAGGCGATGCCTTCGACGTCATGTTCCGCGCCAACATGCGCAACGTCCGCCTGCTCCGCCGCTGGCTCGACAAGCAGCCGCGGATGTAGGGCGCTCGCCACGATTCCATCTGGTCGACAATGCGCCGGATTTCTCTGCGTCGTCATTGCGAGCGTAGCGAAGCAATCCAGATTCCCTCCGTGGAAAGATTCTGGATTGCTTCGCTGCGCTCGCAATGACGGGGGGAGAGGCAGTCCAAAACGCAAAAAGCGCGACAGCCTTTCGGCCATCGCGCTTTGCGCGCACATCGGAGTTTTGCGAAAACTTACGCCGCGTCGGCGTCGGTCTCGGCGGCGGGCGCCGGCCGGGGGCGGCGCGGCAGCGGGAAGGCTTCGCTCTCATAGAGCGAGCGGATGCCGTTCTGGTCGAAGCGCGCTTCCTCGACCTGGAGATAGGCGCCGTTCAGCGAGTCCGTCGGCAACTGCTCCATCGCGAACTGCACGGCCTCGGCCGCGGTGCCGAACCGGCGATAGGTGAAGCCGGCGCGCTTCTTCTTGCGGATCGCAGCGGGGAAGAGTTCGGCGGAAGTGTTGAAGTTGAACGGACGCAGTGGACGCATGGTCAAAGACCTCGTGATCTCTCTGGGGCTTTAAGCGCGTGGGGTTTGGGAGGGCAGGGGCCACCGTCGGGTGGGCCCGCCGCACATGTCATTTTCGCCCCCTAATATAGGCCGTTTTGACAGAAATGCGACCCCCGCGATGCGAGATGATGAATCAACGCATGGCAGCCCCGCAGCCGCATAAACATAAGTTATTTCAATGGCTTATTTGGTTCAAACTTTGCCAGCAAGCAGCAGCACGATCAGCACCACCAGAACGACCCCGCCAATGCCCATGCCGGAATGGCCGAGGCCATAGCCGTAGCCGCCGAACCGGCCGGACAGGCCGCCGACGAGATAGATGATCACCAGGATGATCAGGACGGTCCCAAGGGTCATGGCATCCTCCCTGGCGGCCCGCCGGAATGCGCTAATCGGCGCACCGCCAAGGAACCGCCAAGGAAGAAAAGCACATCGCGCCCGCGGGTTCCATGGGGGAACCCGACGGCGCGCCGGGTTATTTGGGCTCGAGCTTCAGCGCCGCGGAGTTGATGCAGTAGCGCAGGCCGGTCGGACCGGGGCCGTCGGGGAAGACGTGGCCGAGATGGCCGCTGCACTTGGAGCAGAGCACCTCGGTGCGGATCATCCCGTGGCTGACATCCCGCTCCTCGTCGATATGGCTCTCGACCGCAGGCGCGGTGAAGCT
The DNA here is from genome assembly GCF_007830635.1 of Bradyrhizobium huanghuaihaiense. Classification (GTDB taxonomy): domain Bacteria; phylum Pseudomonadota; class Alphaproteobacteria; order Rhizobiales; family Xanthobacteraceae; genus Bradyrhizobium; species Bradyrhizobium huanghuaihaiense. The sequence continues at coordinate 305,006 of NZ_VLLA01000004.1, forward strand.
CGGCCAGCCGCAGCCGGAATCGAATTTGGCGTCGGATTCGAACAGCACGTTGCCGCAGCCGGCGCAGACATAGGTACCTGCGCGAGGGTCGTGCTCATATTCGCCGGTGAAGGGACGCTCGGTCGCCTTCTCGCGCAGCACCGCGTACTGCATCGGCGTCAACTCGCGCCGCCACTGCTCTTCGCTCTTGATGACCTTGTCGTCGGTGGTTTTCGCCTTGGTGTCGGGCATGGGTCTCCCGTTTCTCGATGATCTTGCTTCGATGATCTCGCGATCAGTTGGTGGCCTTGCTGGCATTCACCAGCGTCGGCTTCTCGATGTAGTTATCCGCGAACAGCTTTTTCAGGTTCTCGACCTTGGGCAGGTCGTTATAGGCGATGTAGGGCTGGTTCGGGTGCAGCGTCAGATAGTCCTGATGATAGGCCTCCGCCGGATAGAACGCCTCCAGCGCGCCGACCTTGGTCACAATCGCCTTGCCGAACACCTTGGCGCCGTTGAGCTGGGCGATATAGGCCTCCGCCACCTTCTTCTGCTCGTCGGAGGTGGTGAAGATCGCCGAGCGATATTGCGTGCCGATGTCGGGGCCCTGGCGGTTGAGCTGGGTCGGGTCGTGCACCACCGAGAAGTAGATCTGGAGGATCTTTCCGTACGAGATCTTCTTCGGGTCGTACTTGATCTCGACCGATTCCGCATGGCCGGTCCGGCCGCCCGAGACGGTCTGGTAGTCGGCGGTCGCCTTGGTGCCGCCGGCATAGCCGGAGACCGCGTTGACGACGCCGGCGGTGTGCTGGAAGACGCCCTGCACACCCCAGAAGCAGCCGCCGGCGACCACCGCGGTCTGGATGCCGCTCGCGGGCGCTGCGTCCACGGCCGGGGCGGGGATCACGACGGCTTCCTCGGCGGCCCGGGACGGCACGGCAAAGGCCAGTGTCGCGGCGGCGGTGGCGGCGAGCAGGGTCAGGAGGGCAGGACGACGCATGGCGGAGCCTCTTTGGCGGAAGGTTGCGACAGTCTAGGTCGGTTGGCACCGGGCGAACAGCCTGCCCGGCCGCATTTCAGTCACTGGAGATACGGGCGCGGGTGCCGAATGTTACGCCGGGATGGACACGAGTCTGTGAAAGTGTCTGCTTCAGACAGCCCGCTTGGCGAGGGGGGAACTCCGCGCTAGATGAAGCCGCGCGATCGACGATCGACCTGGAAAAATGGTGGCTGGAGCTGGCCTGACAACATGCTGCGCGTCGTTTCCCTGACCCTCGTCACCCTGATCGCCACCGTCGTGATCGCCGCGGCAGATCAAGTCAGCGACGATCTCGCCCTCTGCCGCGACCGCCAGGCCGACATGCAGGTCCGCGCACCGGCCTGCGACAATCTGCTCAACGCCGATCGCGTGACCGGCAAGGACAAGGCCGTCGCGCTGTCCGTGCGCGGCAACACCCTGATCAACAAGCGCGACTACGTCCACGCCATCGAGACCCTGTCCATGGCCGTCGACCTCGATCCTGATTACGTCATTGCGCTCAACCTGCGCGGCCTCGCCTATGAGCGCAAGGGCCAGGACGACCTCGCGATGGCCGACTACAACCTCGCGCTCCAGAAGCGGCCGACCTATGGCGTGCCCTACAACAATCGCGGCGTGATCCAGCTGCGCCGTGGCGCGCTGCAAAGCGCGCTCGACGATTTCAACCTGTCGATCAAGTACACGCCGAAATTCCTGCTCGGCTGGACCAATCGTGCCCGCGTGCGCACGCTGATGAAGGATTTCAACGGCGCGATCGCCGACTTTGCGGAAGCCGAGAAGATCGATCCGGCCGCGCCGCAGATCGCGAGCAACCGCTGCATCACCTGGGGCATGATGGGCAAGTTTGAGCAGGCTTTTGCCGACTGCAACGGCCTGATCCAGAAGCAGCCCAGGAACGTCTTCGCGATCAACAATCGCGCCGATGTCAGCATGATGAAGGGCGACCTCGACGCCGCGCTGAAGGACTACAACACGGCGATCGAGATCAATCCGAACAATGTCCGGGCACATTCAGGCCGCGGCCAGATCTACGAGCGGAAGAAGGATCTCGCCCAGGCTAGAGCCGACTATCGCGCCGCGGCCTACTCGCTGACGAGATTCGACGAGATCGACGTCGCGCGCGCCCGCACCATCGCGCAGGAGCGGCTCGCGGCGCTGACGCCGCAGACCCCAGTGGGCACGCCCAGCGGACGCCGCGTCGCGCTGGTGATCGGCAACGGCGCCTACAAGAACGTGCACGCCCTGCCCAATCCGCCGCGCGACTCGAAATTGATCGCGAGCGTGCTGAAGGATGTCGGTTTCCAGACCGTGATCTCCGTCAGCGATCTCACCCGCGACAAGTTCTTCGACGCGCTCAAGACCTTCGCGGAGGAGGCGGAGAAGGCCGACTGGGCCGTGGTCTATTACGCCGGCCACGGTTTTGAGATCGGCGGGGTGAATTATCTCGTCCCCGTCGATGCCAAGCTCGCCGCCGACAAGGACGCCGAGACGCAGGCCGTCGCGCTGGAGCAGGTCATCGCCGCAGTCGGTGCCGCGCGAAAAATGCGGCTCGTGGTCCTCGATGCCTGCCGCGACAATCCGTTCGCGCCGGCCATGCAGCGCACGCTGTCGCTGAAGCTCGTCGACAAGGGTTTTTCCAACATCGAGCCCGGCGCCGGCTTCATGGTGGTCTATGCCGCCAAGCACGGCGAGACCGCCATGGACGGCGACGGTGCCGCCAACAGCCCGTTCGCCACCGCGCTCGCCCGCGAGATCAAGGAGCCGAAAGTCGAGATCCGAAAGCTGTTCGACATCGTCCGCGACGACGTCTGGGCCGCGACCAAGCACGAGCAGCAGCCGTTCACCTACGGCTCGCCGCCGGGACGGGAGGATTTCTATTTTGTGGTGGGGAAGTAGGCTGCAGGTGTGACGCGACGCCGGAGCTCCACACTCAGTGTCGTCCCGGCGAAGGCCGGGACCATAACCACAGGGAAGAGTTTGGCGAAGACTCGCAGTGATCAAACCTTCCGCGGTACTTGCACCGCAGGATGCGGATAGATCACGCGGTATGGGTCCCGGCCTTCGCCGGGACGACGTTAGACAACAATACTCAGTGTGAGGCGCGATGCCCGTGCGGCGAATTCAGTGCCGTAGGGTGGGCAAAGGCGCAACGCGCCGTGCCCACGATCTCTCTCGATAAGCTATAAAGCGCGTGGGCACGCTTCGCTTTGCCCACCCTACGGCAGCGGAGTTCTAAACGACGATGCTCAGCCGCTTCGCCGCCCGCGTGATCCCCGTATACAGCCACCTTGCCCGGCTCTCCCCAAACGCAAAGCTCTCGTCGAACAGCACGACGTCGTCCCATTGCGAGCCCTGCGACTTGTGCACGGTCAGCACGTAGCCGTAGTCGAACTCGTCGTAGGGCTTGCGCTGCTCCCAGGCGATCTGCTCGATGCCGCCCTCGAAGCAGTCGGCGCGCACGGACACCTTGGTCACCTTGTGCCCGAAATCCTCGTCCGGCGACAGCCGCATGGAGAGGATGCGCGATTTCGAGCGCGAGGTGTTGCGCGACTTCACGCGCCACAGGCCGCCGTTGAACAGGCCTTTCTTGCGGTTGTTGCGCAGGCACACCAGCTTGTCGCCGGCGACCGGAAAGACGTCCTCGATGTTCTGCCGCTGCCGCACCCGCATGTTGTACGCGCGTCGGGTGTTGTTGCGCCCGACCAGGACCTGGTCGGCGCCCATGACGCGATCGGGGTCGAGTTCTTTCCGCGACACCACTTCGCTTTCGCCGTAGCGGCCGATGTCGAGCTCGCGGCCCTCGCGCACGTCCATCGACATCCGCACGATCGGGTCGTCCTGGGCCTGGCGGTGCACCTCGGTCAGCATCGCGTCGGGCTCTGAATTGGTGAAGAAGCCGCCGCCCTGGATCGGCGGCAGCTGCGCGGGATCGCCCAGCACCAGCAGCGGACAGTCGAACGACATCAGGTCGCGGCCGAGCTCGGCGTCGACCATCGAGCATTCGTCGATCACGATCAGCTTGGCTTTCGACGCCGGCGCGTCGTCCCACAATTCGAAGCTCGGCTGCTCCTCGCCGGATTCGCGGGCGCGGTAGATCAGCGAATGGATGGTGGAGGCCTCGTCGCAACCCTTGTTGCGCATCACGAGCGCAGCCTTGCCGGTGAAGGCGGCGAATTTCACCTCGCCGTCCACGCCTTCGGCGATATGCCGCGCCAGCGTGGTCTTGCCGGTGCCGGCAAAGCCGAACAGGCGGAAGACGGGCGGCGTGCCGCCCCGTCCCGGCTTGGCCTTGAGCCAATCGCCGACGGCCTTGAGCGCGGCATCCTGATGCGGGGTGAAAGTGGCCATGTCTGTCTTGAGGAGGGGCGAAACGAGGCGATTCGCCATCCCCCAAAACTAACCATTCGCCCGGCCGGTTCAAGCGGGGCGAATCCGGCTGACCGCGCCCCTACTGCCAGCCCGGAACGCCACGCATATCCGGCAGCTGGTGGGCGATGCCCTTGTGGCAGTCGATGCAGGTCTTTTCCTTGGTGAACAGGAAGCGCTGGTGCGCGACCGAGGCCCGCGGCGACTGCTTGGTGATGTCCATGGAATCGGCGCTGTGGCAGTTGCGGCATTCCAGGGAGTCATTGGCCTTGAAGCGCGCCCATTCATGCGCGGCGAGCTCGAGCCGGTGATCCAGGAATTTCTCGCGCGTGTCGATCGTGCCAAAAATCTTGCCCCAGACCTCCTTGGAGGCCTGCATCTTGCGCGCGATCTTGTCGGTCCAGTTGTGCGGCACGTGGCAGTCCGGGCAGGTCGCGCGAACGCCGGAGCGGTTGGTGAAGTGGATGGTCGACTTCAGCTCGGCGAAGACGTTGTCCTTCATCTCGTGGCAGCCGGTGCAGAACTTCTCGGTGTTGGTGATTTCCAGCGCGGTGTTGAAGCCGCCCCAGAAGATCACGCCGGCCACGAAGCCCGCCAGCACCAGCGTGCCGAGCGCGAACACCGAGCTCGGGCGGGTCAGCACGCCCCAGAGCTCGAGCAGGAAATCCCAGCTTCGCGCGATGAAGCCGCGCTTGGACTCCAGCTTCTCCTTGGGCTCGTCAGCAGTCGTCGTCATCGCCGGCCACCCGGGCTTGCACGCGACAGCAGCGTATCGATGTCGGTGAAATCGTTGCTGACGGGCGGATTGGCCGTGTTCTGCGGCACGTGGCATTCGGTGCAGAAGAAGCGGCGCGGCGAGATCGAGGCCAGGAACTGGCCGTCACGGTCCATGAAATGCGTGATCGACACCATCGGCGCCTGCGATTCCGCGGTGCGCGCCCGCGCGTGGCAGGACAGGCATTTGTTGCCGTTGAGATCGATCTGGTAGCCGTCGATCGTGTGCGGGATGACGGGCGGCTGCTCCGGATAGTTGCGCACCTCCTTCTCGGACGTGTTGCGGTTGGGCAGCATCGGCGGCGCCGGGCCCTCGTCGTTGAGCGGCGCTGCGCCGCGCAGCCCGGAGGTCACCGTCTGCGCGGTCAGCGAGCTCGCGCCGGCGGCGATCGCGACCGCGAGCAGGGCGATACCAAATCGTTTCATCATGACAGGTTCACCCGCTCGATGCGCACGGCGCATTTCTTGAAGTCGGTTTGCAGCGAGATCGGATCGGTGGCGTCCAGCGTCACCTTGTTGATCAGCTTGGACTCGTCGAACCAGGGCACGAACACCAGGCCGCGCGGCGGCCGGTCGCGGCCGCGGGTCTCGACGCGGGCGCGGATGAAGCCGCGGCGCGAGACCACCTTCACTTCATCCCCGCGCCGCAGCTTCATGTCCTGCGCATCGTCCGGATGCATGAAGCAGACGGCCTCGGGGAACGCCTTGTACAGCTCGGGCACGCGGCGCGTCATGGTGCCGGAATGCCAGTGCTCCAGCACGCGGCCGGTCGAGAGCCAGTAGGGATAGTCGTTGTCGGGCGATTCCGCCGCCGGCTCGAAAGGCAGCGCGAAGATGCGCGCCTTGCCGTCGGGATAGCCGTAGAACTGCACGTCGGTGCCCTGCTTGACGTAGGGGTCGCTGCCCTCGCGGAAGCGCCACTTCGTCTCCTGGCCGTTGACCACGGGCCAGCGCAGGCCGCGCTCCCGGTGATAGGTGTCGAACGGCGCGAGGTCGTGGCCATGGCCACGGCCGAACTGGGCATATTCCTCGAACAGGCCCTTCTGCACGTAGAAGCCGAACGCCTTGGCTTCCTCGTTGGCGTAGCCTTGTTCGATCTCCGTCACAGGGAATTTGTCGACCTGGCCGTTCTTGTAGAGCACGTCGAACAGCGTCTTGCCGCGAACGTCCGGCTTCTTGGCGATCAGCTCCTCGGGCCAGACCTCCTCGATCTTGAAGCGTTTTGAAAATTCCATGAGCTGCCAGAGATCGGATTTGGCTTCGCCCGGCGCGGTGACGAGCTGGTGCCAGAACTGGGTGCGCCGCTCGGCATTGCCGTACGCGCCTTCCTTCTCGACCCACATCGCGGTCGGCAGGATCAGGTCGGCGGCGAGCGCCGTCACGGTCGGATAGGCATCCGAGACCACGATGAAATTGTCGGGGTTGCGGAAGCCCGGATAGGTCTCCTCGTTGACGTTGGGACCGGCCTGCAGGTTGTTGTTGACCTGGACCCAATAGGCGTTGATCAGGCCGTCCTTCAGCATCCGGCTCTGCAGCACGGCGTGTGCGCCGTTCTTGTCGGGAATGGTGCCCTCGGGCAGCTGCCAGATGTGCTCGGCGTGATCGCGGTGCGCCTTGTTGGTCACGACCATGTCGGCGGGCAGGCGGTGCGAGAAGGTGCCGACCTCGCGCGCGGTGCCGCAGGCCGAGGGCTGGCCGGTCAGCGAGAACGGGCTGTTGCCGGGCGAGGAGATCTTTCCGGTCAGAAGATGGATGTTGTAGACGAGGTTGTTGGCCCAGACGCCGCGGGTGTGCTGGTTGAACCCCATGGTCCAGAACGAGATCACCTTGGTCTTGGGATCGGCGTAGAGCTCCGCCAGCGCCTCCAGACGATTCAGCGGCACGCCGGACATCTTTGCGGCCTTCTCCAGCGTGTAATCCGAGACGAACTTGACGTATTCGTCATAGCTCATTTCGGTGGAGTCGTTGGCCTTGGCTGCGCCGGTCGCCTTCTTCTGCAGCGGATGCTCGGGCCGCAGGCCATAACCAATGTCGGTCTGCCCGCGCCTGAAGATGGTATGGGCGTTGACGAAGTCCTTGTTGACGCGGCCGGTCGTGATGATGTGGTTGGCGATGGCGTTGAGAATGTAGAGATCGGTCTGCGGCACGAACACCATGCCGATGTCGGCGAGGTCGAACGAGCGGTGCTCGAAGGTCGAGAGCACGGCGACGCGGACATGCGGCGCGGACAGCCGGCGGTCGGCAAGCCGGGTCCACAGGATCGGGTGCATCTCCGCCATGTTGGAGCCCCACAGCACGAAGGCGTCGGTGGCTTCGATGTCGTCGTAGCAGCCGGCCGGCTCGTCGATGCCGAAGGTGCGCATCATGCCGGCGACGGCCGAGGCCATGCAGTGCCGCGCATTGGGGTCGATGTTGTTGGTGCGGAAGCCGGCCTTGAACAGCTTTGACGCCGCATAGCCTTCCCAGATCGTCCACTGTCCCGAGCCGAACATGGCGACGCCGTTCGGCCCGCGCTTCTTGATCGCCTCCTTCCACTTCTGCTCCATGATGTCGAAGGCTTCGGTCCAGGACACGGGCGTGAAGTCGCCGTTCTTGTCGTACTTGCCGTTTGTCTTGCGCAGCATCGGCTGGGTCAGGCGGTCGTGGCCGTACATGATCTTGGAGAGGAAGTAGCCCTTGACGCAGTTGAGGCCGCGATTGACCTCGGCCTTGATGTCGCCATGGGTGGCGACGACGCGGTTGTCCTTGGTCGCGACCATCACCGAGCAGCCGGTGCCGCAGAAGCGGCAGGCGGCCTTGTCCCATTTCAATTCGCTCACCTCGCGCTCGGCGGCGAGGTTGGCGGCGAGCGCCGGCGCCGGGAGCCCGGCAGCGGCCGCGGCGATCGCGGCAGCCTCGAGCTTCAGCATCTGGCGGCGGTCGAGCTTCGGCGATGTCATGATGGCTCTTCCTGACTCAGGCGGTTTCGATGGCGTGGAAGACCAGCGCCGCGGAATAGACGTATCGCAGCGACTGGATGGTGTTGAGCATGGTGCCGAGGCTGCCGGCATCGGGTGCTTCGGTGACCACGATGAGCTTGCCGCGCACGTCGCGGGCGTGGATCTCGCAGCCGGGCATCGCCGTGATCTCGGCTTCGACCTCGGCGAGCTTTTCGGGGCGCGCCTGCACGATGATGCTGGCGATCTCGGCGCCCGGTGGCGCCACGATGCGGTCGGCGCCGAGCACGCGGCCGGTGATCAGGGCGCGGCGGTTGAGTTTGGCTCTGGTGACTCTGGCTTGGGCCATGATGCCTGTCTTTCGCTGTTCGAACGATCAGTGCGCGGAGGTCGGCGGGCCGGGAGGGCCGGCGAACATCTGGTAGATCCAGACGCCGAGCCCGTAGGAGCCGACCGTTCCGACCGCGAGGACGGGCATCACGACCGCGGTCAGGAACAGGAACGCAAAAATCTCCATGCGCTTACGGCGCACGCGCGAGGTCGTGTCGTCAGGGGCCGACATATTCGGTCTCTTCGGGATGGTATGGGAATCATCGGGACGGCATCCGGGCCGTTGCCTTGCAGCACTTTTGCTGCAATTGGGCCGCCGCGGCGTTGATCTGGATCAATCTCTCGACTTGCGCGGATGTCGCAGCGGCGGCGCCGGGGCGGGCATGCGTGGCCATATCAGGACCGGGATCATTCTCCCGCACGGTGGAATTGCCGCTCCGTAGACAGCTCCGCCTCACACTTTAAGATGACCTCAACAACAATAAGCGGGAGAGGCGTCATGAAGTTCGGCATCTTCTACGAGCTGCAGCTGCCGCGGCCCTGGGTGGCCGGCGACGAGCTCGCGCTCTACCAGAATGCCCTCTCGCAGATGGAACTCGCCGACAAGCTCGGCTACGACCACGCCTGGGTGGTCGAGCACCACTTCCTCGAGGAATATTCCCACTCGCCCTCGCCGGAATCCTTCCTCGCCGCCGCCAGCCAGCGCACGAGGAACATCCGCCTCGGCCACGGCATCCTCCAGCTCACCACCAACCATCCGGCGCGCGTCGCCGAGCGCGTCGCGGTGCTCGACCTGCTCAGCAACGGCCGCTGCGAGTTCGGCATGGGCGAGAGCGCGTCCATCACCGAGCTCACACCGTTCGGCCGCGACATGGAGACGAAGAAGGAGGTGTTCGAGGAGGCCGTCGCCGCGATCTTCCCGATGTTCAAGGACGCAGGCAGCGAGCATCACGGCAAGTATTTCGACATCCCCTTGCGCAACGTCGTGCCGAAGCCCGTGCAGAAGCCGCATCCGCCGCTGTGGATGGCCTGCTCGCAACTGCCGACCATCGAGCGCGCCGGCCGCCACGGTTTTGGTGCGCTCGGCTTCCAGTTCGTCAGCGCCGATGCCGCGCACGCCTGGGTGCACGCCTATTACAACGCCATGACCAAGCGCCTGCACAAGCTCGCGGACTACGAGATCAACCCGAACATGGCGCTGGTGTCGTTCTTCATGTGCGCGAAGACCGACGAAGAGGCGCGAGCGCGCGCCGACGGCGCCACCTTCTTCCAGTTCGCGCTGCGCTACTACGGCGCCGCGCAAAATCGCCAGCGTCCCGCGCCCTACACCGTCAACATGTGGGACGAGTACAACAAGTGGAAGCGCGACAACCCGGAAGCGCAGGAGGCGGCGCTGCGCGGCGGCCTGATCGGCTCGCCCGAGACGATCCGAAGGAAGCTGAAGCGCTTCCAGTCGTCGCATATCGATCAGGTCATCTTGCTAAATCAGGCGGGCAAGAACAGCCACGAGCACATCTGCGAATCGCTGGAGTTGTTCAGTCGCGAAGTGATGCCGGAGTTCCAGAACGATCCGGCACAAGCTGCGTGGAAGCAAGGCGTGATGAGCGGTGAGATCAAGCTGGAAGAGATCGACACCGTGGCTTTTACGGATCGCTACGGCAAGCTCGCGATCAATGTCGCCCCAGTGAAAGCAGCGGCGGAATAGGCCGCTCGTCAGGTCATGTTGCTGACGCAATCTCTGTCTTAACCGGCGACAACGTAAAACACTGCGTGGGAACCATTTTGGTTCGCACAACGGTTCCATAGCCAAGGGGTTGGCACGAACCCGTAAAAATCCGGCGCAAGCTTCATGAACGCTTTCGCGTTCGCTTGCCCTGTTTGCGGGGACGGGAACCGGTCGACGAAAAAACACAGGAGTTATGATGCTGTTCCGCTCGAGCGCCGCACTTTGCGGCGCCCTGATTGCGCTTGCCGTTTCTGTCAACGTTGCTCGAAGTGAAACGCGTGGGGGTCACGCAAACGCCGTCGTCGATGCCGCCTCCGGGGAGGCGGTCGTTGGCGCTGCATCCACCTACAATCCGTTCAAGCCCGGCAAGGAGGAGGGCGGTCCGAAGACAGCCTCCGGCGAGCGCTATGATCCCTCCGATTGGGCGGCTGCGATCAAGACGACCTTGCGTCGGAAATTCGGTGGAGTGCTATTTGGTGCGAGGCCGAAATTTGCACTGGTCGAGGCCGTCGGCAAGAAGGTCATCGTCAAGATCAATGACGTGGGACCACTCAGGCCCGGCCGCATCATCGACTTCAACGAGCGGACGATGCGCCATTTCGATCCGAGCCTGGAGCGCGGAGTCATCAAGGACGTGAAAGTCAGCCCGCTTGCAGGGGACAACTGGACACTGGGGCCGGTGGGCTGATCATCCTGCGCGGAAGAGGTCGTGTACGTCGATCAGCGGGGCCACTTTGATGGCTCCCGCACCGCGGGTGACCCGACCCGCAACGGATATGACAGACATGAAAAGCTGGACGCGGGCGGTCTCGAGTTCTGAGCTTCGATGGCTCTGACAATCGCATCACGGACTGACGCGGTCGCCTCTAGCTCCTGCCGTACTGGTCTTGATCGTAGGACTGCAGGATCCGGACGAAATCAGCCATGCTGGATCGATCCAGGTTTTCGGCAAAAGCCGCAACCGCGGTATCGGATGTGGACTGGCTCCCTTGCCAAAACCGCATCAGGAGATCGGCGATGTTTCTCATGGCGTACTCTCTGCAGTTAGCCGTGGCAGTCCGCCTGGTCGAGGAAGGCCGGCGGGCATTACGCCGCCGACCCTGCTCCGCAACTGCCGGCCCGCGAGACCGGTTCCGTTGCTTTTCACTCTGGACTTATTGGTAGCATCAGGCCCTCGATTGGCGCCATTGCGCAGGGGTATGAAGGGGACATACCTAGGTAGGCTTGGGCTTGGACTGGTGAATCGGAATTAGTCGACCGGCAGTCGGCTTCCGTTGATGGCTCGCAATCCACCTGCCAACCGCTTCTCAATGTCGGAAGCTCCGAACTCCTTTTGGGGTTCGTTTCGGGGCAGCAAATCAGATGCATCGCGTTGCCACCCGGGCGCTACTGGGCGGGCTTTTCATTCGCCCGACGGTTCCTCGCTACCCGCGCACAATGAATCCATGGCTCCGCCAGATTTGAGCCGCATGGCGGCCCATCTCGCCGAGAAGGGTCATGCCGGTGGGGGCGCAACACCGGGAGTTTTCGATGTCCGGTCATTTGCGACTTTGTCAGGCGAGTTTGGTTCTTGTTGGGGTTCTGGCAGCGCAACCTGCGTTCTCCGACCCATTGGCCGATCTTTTCAATAGCCCTGCGCGCGAGCCGGCGGCGACCGCTCCGGCGCAGGCCGAATGCTTGTCGCGGCCCGGCAACTCGGCCGGTGCGGACCAGCACTGGGTCTATCGGCGAGACCAGGGCCGCAGATGCTGGTTCCTGACCGAGCATGTCAGCACGGTGAAAAAGCCGGCTCATCGTCGCGTGGCCCATCGCCGCGCCAATCCTGTCGAGAACGAAACTGCGCCGCCCAGGCGGCGGATCTCGGTCGTTGATGCGCGCGCCGAGTTGGCGCGCTCCGCACCGGCAGAGGGCGTCGAGCCGCCGCAGCCTCCGCGCAAGGTCAAGGTCGCTGATGCCGCTTTCGTTGTCGATACGAGCACGACGCCCTTGATGTCGGCCGCGGCCGCTACCCCTGCCCCTCTTCCAGCCGGCCAGCTCACGCCCGAGAACGCCGTGCCCGCCATAGGGGATGTGCAAAAGCTTGGTGCGCCCGCGAGCGACGCGGCCTCTATCCAGGTGCCACCGGTGAGCATCCGCGTTGCGGAGGCGGCCGACGAGGGGGGCTGGATGGCAACCTGGGTGGGCTTGCTGCTGATGGCCTTAGGTATTGGCTCTGTCTTAAGCTCGAGCCGCGCGCTGCGCGATATCGTGCTGTTGCGCCATTGAGCGAATTCGCGGGCCGGCTCTCGGTTCTTCGGCGGACACTTGTCGCGCCGGTCATCTCGTTTGCCGCATCCTGCATCTCGTCAATATGGCTTACGGTAATCCTCCGGAGTTGCTGTTTGGTCAAACGCGGTCTGGGATGCCGCATTCAACGCATTCCCTGTGGTGCGACGGCCGCGCTGCATTCGAGTCGTAGTTTGAGTTGGAGGTGATTATGCGCATCGGGTTGGTGATTGTATTCGTGATCGCGCTGGCGGCTCCGGCATTGGCACAGAAGCCCGAGATTGAAGCGATCAATGCCAAATTTGTTGAATTGTTCAACAAGGGCGATTTCTCCGGCATTGCATCGCTCTATAGCGACGATGCGATCGTGCTGCCGCCCGGTTCTTCGATGGTGCAGGGTCGAGCAGCCATCGAGGGAATGTGGAAAAGCATGGCGGAGCAGGTCGGCGATCCCAAGCTCGCGACTGTTGACGTGAAGGCGCTTGGCCCTTTGGCGGCGCGCGAGATCGGCACGTTTGCTCTGAAGACCAAAGCGCCGACGCCGCAGGACGTGACCGGGAAGTACGTCGTTGTTTGGGAAAAGGTTGGAAATGACTGGAAGCTCACCACCGACATATGGAACGATGGCAAGTAGACCGCTCGTAGGCGGACTTGAGGCCGCCGCGGCTTCCGTCGATATCCCGTTGCTGCTATCCTTTCGCAAAACAACGTCTGACAGAGGAAGCGATGCGGTCCCACGGGACAGGCTCAGGGTTGGCGACGGGTGATGTCACGTCCGCGGTGCTCGCCATCGGCCGCTCCGATTTCCCAAAAATCCTGATCGATACCCTACGCCGGCAGGCGGACTTCGGTCATTGCATGGTGTTCGCGCTGACGCGCGCCGGCTTGGCGAGCTGCCTGCTCGATGCCGGCAACATCCCGATCGGCGGCGATCTCGGCGCGGCCTATGCCGGCCAGTTCCACGAATCCGATCCCAACCGCGATGCGCTGTTCGAAGGCGAGGGCGGCGCGCCGATCATGCTGCCGGCATTCGCGCCGCGCATGTACGGCGCGCGTTATCGAAAAATCTTCTTCCAGGATTCCGGCATCGTCGACAAATGCGCGACCGCGATCTGGACCGGCGACACCTGCTTCTACGTCAACTTTTATCGCATCGCCGCGCAGGGCCGTTTCAGCGCCGCGCAGCGCGACCGGCTCGAGGCCATCGCGCCGGCGATCGCGGCGAGCGTCGCGCGTCATTTTCAGGAGAGGACGACGCCCGATCAGTCTCTCGCCGCCTTGTTCGCAACGCGCGCGCCGCTCTCCGCGCTGACGCCGCGCGAGCAGGAGGTCTGCCGGCGTATCCTCGAAGGCTACAGCTCCGAAGCTATCTCGCAAGGACTCGGCATCAGCCTGCATTCGACCCTGACCTACCGCAAGCGCGCCTATGAGCGGCTCGGCATCTCCTCGCAGAATGAATTGTTTGCGATCGTGCTGGGCTTGCTAGCCGGGCCTGGCAGCTTGAACTGAGGGATACTCCGAGCCTGCAATCTCTGCTTCCGGGAGCAAAGCGGACACGCAGCCCGCCCCCCGAGGCCGTCGCCTTGTGACCCAATTGCGGCATCAGCCCGTATGGGCATCTCAGGTGGCCTGTTGTACAACATCGCGTCTAGGTTGGATCGCAGGCATGGTGCAAGAGCGGCCGGACCGGGTCGAGCGCAGGTTGTCGGCGATATTGGTCGCCGACGTGACTGGTTATTCGCGGCTCATGCACCAAGACGAAGAGGTCACGCATGCCAAACTGACGGCTCTCCTGATGGAAGTTGTCCATCCCGCAATTGCCGAGCACGGCGGTCGCATCGTGAAGAACACCGGCGACGGGTTGTTGGCAGAGTTTCCAAGCGCAGTCGAAGCAGTTCGAAGCGCTGTACAGTTCCAGGCTCGCGTCCATGAACTGACGATCGGAGATGCTGAAGATAGGCGCATTGCGTTTCGCGTGGGTATCAATATCGGCGACATCATCGTCGAGCCCCACGACATCTTTGGAGATGGCGTCAACATTGCGGCGCGGTTGGAGGGTATCGCAGAACCGGGCGGCATCTGCGTCTCGGCTTCTGCTTACGATCAAGTCCAGGGGAAGGTCGGCGTTGAGTTCGCCGATCTGGGCGAGCAGAATCTCAAGAATATCGATCGAGCGGTGCGGGCCTATGCCGTAGTTCGGGATGGACCTGGCCCGGCCGCCCAGGCCGAATGCGCGCGACGGGGCGCGCTTTCAAGGCCTGGTCATGCGGGTCGGATGCGAGTGCGTCTGATGCCTGTCCGCGGCGTGCTTGCCTCGATTGTCGCCGTCGGTGCGGTGGCCGGCGGCCTCGTCCTCTTGAAGATGATCCGCACTGACGTCTTACGGGAAGGGCAAAACACACAAAAGGAAGCAGCGGTCAGGCCCGATATCGCTCCCCGCTTGTCTCTTGTCGTCCTGCCGTTCGCGAACCTCAACAACGATCCCGAGCAGGACTATTTCGCGGACGGTATTACGACTGACCTGACGACCGACCTCGCACAGATGCCCGGTACATTTGTGATCGGGCGCGGGACGGCCTTTACCTATAAGAACAAGCAGGTCGATCTCAAAACCCTCGGCAAGGACCTTGGCATTCGCTGGGCCGTCCAAGGCTCCGTGCAGCGGGCCGGCGATCAGGTCCGGATGAATGTGTCGCTTGCCGACTTGTCAACCGGCCGCGACGTCTGGTCGGACCGCTTCGACAGTGATCGGACGAATCTTGCCGCCCTGCAGGAGCAGGTCACGGCTCGGCTCGCCCGCTCTCTCAACGTCCAACTCGTCCAGGCTGAAAGCCGGCGCAGCCAAATGGACCAATCAAGGAATCCAGATGCGGTGGATTTCAGCATGCGTGGCTGGGCGAAACTCTATGAACCCCGGATCAGGTCGACCAACGCACAGGCCAAAGACATGTTCGACAGCGCGCTGCGTCTCGATCCGGACAACGTCGATGCAATGCTCGGGAAAGCGTGGTGCATAGCCCATGACGTGATCTACGGATGGTCAACGTCCGCCGTTGAGGACAAAAAGACCGCGATCAAATTACTCGATCAAGTTATTGCAAAACGCCCGGCCACCGCAAACGCGTACATAGGCAAGGGAAATATCTTGAACTACGGAGATCCTCAGGAAGCATTACCTGAATACGACGCAGCTCTGGAAGTTGATCCCAATTCGCCTGTCGCCTATGCATCCAAGGGGATCGCACTTATTACGGCGGGACGCGCGCGCGAAGCGTTTGCGCCTGTTCAGATTGCGTTGCGCCTAAGCCCCAAGGATCCGGCCGCTAGTACTTGGCGCTTTTTCCTTTGTCATGCTCACGTGCATCTGCACCAATATAGCGAAGGCATTGAGGAATGCAGGCGCTCGATCAATTTGAACAAACTAGACTGGTTTCCCTATGTGGATCTGATTTCAGCATATGGAGCTACTGGTAAGTCGGAAATGGCCCAGCAAATGGTGGCCGAATTGAATGCAATCAGACCGGACTTCACGGTCCAATGGTTCCAGAGAATAGGCTACGCACGGTCGAGCAATCCGCAGTTTCGTCGTGAGTACGACGACATTGTCGAGGGACTTAGAAGAGCGGGCGTTCGTGAGCAATGAGGGGCCTGCGCAGAGGCGTAAGCCTCTCTGCCTTCCGCGGAAGTGAGCGTTGCGCTATACGGAAAGTTGCGACCGATAGGGCGCGGTCAGCAGCAGCATGAAAAGCGCTCTTTCCGCCTGGTACTTTGCGGCAGGTCGACTGGATTCCCGGCCTCGCATCACGACCACGCCCTGGACGGTGCAGACGCTCCAGTTCCATTTCCTCCGCCTGCGCCGTGCCAGGGTCACTTCGAAAATCGGAAACTCCGGTGTCACCATCCCCGCCGCTTCTCGTCAGGCATCCAATTTGGGCGGAGTTGAACCCGGAGGGCCGATTTGTGTCTTCACCCATTTGGGTGAAGAGGAGCTTGCTCATACCAGGTAGATCTGATCCGGCTGGAGGAGTCCGGCTTCAGTTTTTTAGCGGCAATTTGGGGATGGCACCGAAGAGCGCAGCTGCGCTCTTCTGGTTGCGCGTTCCCGTCTTGGCAAGCACTGCCTTGATCTGCGTGCGGATCGTTTCGCGACTTAGCCCGTGATGCGCCGCGATGTCGCCGATCGTCTGTCCTTGCGCGATTCCGCGGGCAACGCGCGCCTCGCTGGGGGTGAGATCGAACAGGCCCCGAATGAGCGCCAGGCTCGGCGCCTGGGAGGCGGTGACTGGCGTCGCAACAAGGAGGCCAACCGCCCCATCGAACAAATCGCGCGCTTCACCCGGCATCGGGACGAGATGAAGGACCACCCGGTCAAGATCGCTTGTGCGACGCGCGGCGAAGGAGCACACGGCTTTGTCCGGCGAATCCAGCTGAGCCAAGCCGGCGCGCAGCAGGGTGTCGGCCGCGCGGTCCCTGATGGCGATCCGGTCCTTCGGCAACCAGTGCAGAACGTCCGTCATGCCTTCGATCAAGGCGTTCGCTGCCAGAACCCGTCCGGAGCGCGCAATCGCGAGGGCTGGCAAGCCGACGAGCGACAACGCCTCGGTCGCTGCCCGCATCCGGGTGAGACGCCAGCGCGTCGACAGCAGAGCTGCCCGCGCGAGATGGGGGCGAAACCGGTCGAGAAAATCGAGATCCTGCCGCGAAAAAGCGGGGCGGCCCGCCAATCTCTCCATATGGAACACGATGATCTCACCGGAAGGGCTGCGGACGGCCGTCGCGCAAGCGTGCTCGAAGCCCCATTTCTTATTCCATTCCACCCGATAGGGATCGCGCTCCCATTCTTCCGGCGAAAACGCCTCATGCTCGCCGACGAAGCCGGGATGATCAAGCGCCAGGAGTCTCGGGGTCGTCTCCGTCCGGCTTGAGAGGTCGCTACGCAGGAACGCCGAGAATGCCTCGCGGATCGACGGCGACGTCACCACACCATTCCAGACACCGGACCACTGATCGGAGTCCGTGGTGATCATGACCATGCCATGCGCACCTGCGGCATGAGCGATTTCCTCCAGGACGTCCGGCCAGAGCTCCGGGACAGTCGCGGCCTCATGGATGCGATCCACAATCTGCTCGAAATCGATGCCCGTCATTGCCGCGCTGGACCCATCAGATTCGACCGATCTTTCAAACGCGCGGCGTGCATTGCTGCATGAGCCTTCGTGCTTCGCTCGTCCAAGGCATTTGATACCCCCCTTCAGCGGAACTCAATTGCTACTTTTTCCCGGGTTGGCCCAGATGGACGCCGAGCAGAAATCATGCCCATATTTCAACTATTTGAGGGTCTTAGCAGGCCGCCTGTCCCAATCGCTGGGGACAGACGGCCGTTCCCGAACGCGCTAGCCTTGGTACCGAGGAGACAACAAGGGAGCGAAGCTTGAGCACCGCGCCGCGCATCGACATCGACCCTGCTTCGTTCTGGGCCGATCCCTATCCGATGCTCGCAAAGATGCGAAAGGAAGCGCCGATCGCTTTCGTGCCGCAGCTCGGCTCGACGCTGCTGACGAGCCGTGACGACATCTCGATCTCCGAGAAGCAGATCGACGTGTTCTCCTCGCACCAGCCGGCCGGCCTGATGAACCGGCTGATGGGCCACAACATGATGCGCAAGGATGGCGAGGCGCATCAGGTCGAGCGTCGCGCGATGTTCCCGACGGTGTCGCCGAAGACGGTGAAGGCGCATTGGACCGCGCTGTTCCAGGCCCATGCCGATCGCATCCTCGACGCGATTGAGCCGGGGCGGATCGACTTCATGCGCGACTTCGCGCTGCCGTTCTCCGGCGAATGCCTGAAATCGATCACCGGCCTCACCAATATCGGCTTTGAGGACATGGATGCGTGGTCGCAGGGCATGATCGAGGGCATCGCCAACTATGCCGGCGATCCCGCGGTCGAGGCGCGCTGTCACGCCGCGACATCGGGCATCGATGCGGCGATCGATGACATCCTGCCGGTGATGCGCAAGCATCCCGACCAGAGCATTCTGGGCGTGCTCATTGCCTCGGGCATGGCCATGGAGAGCGTACGCGCGAATGTAAAACTCGCGATATCGGGCGGCCAGAACGAGCCGCGCAAGGCGATTGCCGGCACGGTGTGGGCGCTGCTCACCCATCCCGACCAGCTCGATCTGGTCCTGCGTGGTGAGGTGTCCTGGCTGCAGGCCTTCGAGGAATATGCCCGTTGGATCTCGCCGATCGGCATGTCGCCGCGTCGCATCGCAAAGCCGTGGACTATCCGCGATGTCGCATTCGAAACCGACGAGCGCGTGTTCCTGATGTTCGGCTCCGCCAACCGCGATGAGACGCATTTTGAGCGCGCAGACGAATTCGATGTGAGACGCGACACCACCAAGAGCGTTGCCTTCGGCGCCGGCCCGCACTTTTGCGCCGGCGCCTTCGCTTCGCGCGCCATGATCGCCGACGTCGCGCTGCCGACATTGTTCGCCCGCGCGCGGCGCATCGAGATCGCCGATGACGAGCCGGTGCGGATCGGCGGCTGGGCGTTTCGCGGGCTGCAGAATTTGCCGGTGAGATGGGTGCACTAGGACGGCCCATGCCTGCGCGCACCCGGGGACCGTGGCACGCATCCCATCATACGTTCGGTGTCATCGCCCGCGCAGGCGGGCGATCCAGTATTCCAGAGGCAGTGCGAGGATACGGAGAGGCTGCGGCGTACTGGATTCCCCGCCTGCCGCCTTCGCTAAAGCTTCGGCGCCCATGGACCTTAACCCCGGCGAAGCCTTGGCGTAGCCGGGTCGCGGGGAATGACAGCGGTGGTGGAGGGACCTGCGCGTCTCAGCATCCACTTTGCGATCATGCCATTATGCCCCTGTTTTGCCCGACGGGTCAAACGAGCTTCGGATAATACGTAAGCCATTGTTTTCGCACGCCCCGGCTACTGTGCATGGGGTTGTTTTGCGACTTTTTTGTTCGGGCCGTCAGGGCCTCGGATCGAATCCGGGCGGCTCTCACATTCGCGTGCGGAAAAATTCCGTCTGCATCGTCGCGGCCGCTTGAAAGATTAATCATGCACTCGGCCACACGCGCAGTGCTCGCATCGCTATTTTTCCGCACGTCTCGACACCTCCGATAAGGCGCACCATCATTCCCGAACGCAGATGAAATGACGGCCGCATGCGGCCGGGAGTGTGGAATGCAGCGTCGGGACTTTCTGAAACTGTCGATTGGAACAGCAGCCGCCGCTGCCTTCGCGTCACCTGCCATAGCACAAGGCGCGGTGAAGGAAATTCGTATCGGCTACCAGAAGAACGGCGTGCTGGTCATCACGCGCCAGCAGGCCGCCCTGGAAAAACATTTCGCGGCCCAGGGCATCGAGGTGAAATGGGTCGAGTTCTCCTCAGGTCCCCCGATGATGGAGGCGATGAATGTCGGCAGCGTCGATTACGGCGCCGTCGGCGATTCCCCGCCGGTGTTCGCCCAGGCCGCGGGCGCCGCGATCGTCTATGCCGCGGGACAGCCGATCACCAACGGCCAGGGCATCCTGGTGCCGAAGGAGTCGCCGATACGCTCCATCGCCGAACTGAAGGGCAGGCGCGTCGGCTTCACCAAGGGCTCGAGCGCCCACAACATCGTGGTGCAGACGCTGGAGAAGGCGGGCCTCACCTATGCGGACATCACCCCGGTCTACCTGACCCCGCCGGATGCCGGCCCGGCCTTCGCCAATGGCAGCATCGAGGCCTGGGCCATCTGGGATCCTTACTTCGCGATCGGCGAGACCAAGCAGAACGGCCGCATCCTGATCAACGCGCGCGAGGTCACCAAGGCCAACTCGTTCTACATCGCCAATCGCGACTTTGCGAAGAACCACGGCGCGATCCTGCAGCAGATCGTCGACGTCACCACCGCGACCGCCAAATGGGCCGAGCAGCATCGCGATGACGTGGCAAAGTCCCTCGCCGCCGTCACCGGCATCCCCCTGGATATCCAGACCATCGCCGCCAACCGCTCGTCCTTCGTGGTCGGTCCCGTCACCGACGACATCGTCGCGACCCAGCAGGGCGTCGCCGACCGCTTCCACAAGCTCGGCCTGATCCCCAAGCCGATCGTCATCCGCGACATCGTCTGGCGCAATCCGGCAGCCTGACCGTGCCGACCGATCTTCCCATCTCAAAAGGTCTGAACATGAAGCGCATCGTTCAACGCGTGATCGCAGCCATCGTCATGTCGATCGGCATCGTCGCGGCCGCCGTCGGCACGACCTACGGCTAGGGGCACATCCATGAGCCAATCCAGCGCCAACATCCTCTGGTTCCTGCCGACGCACGGCGACGGCCGCTATCTCGGCACCGCAACGGGCGGCCGCGAGGTCAATTTCAATTATCTGCGCCAGGTCGCGCAGGCCGCCGACCAGCTCGGCTATTTCGGCGTGCTGCTGCCGACGGGACGGTCCTGCGAGGATTCCTGGATCGTTGCTTCCGCAGTCGCGCCGTTCACCGAACGACTGCGCTACCTCGTGGCTGTCAGGCCCGGCCTGCAATCGCCGAGCGTCGCCGCGCGCATGACGGCGACGCTCGATCGCATCACGGGCGGCCGGCTGCTGATCAATGTCGTCACCGGCGGCGATCCCGTCGAGAACAAGGGCGACGGTATCTTCCTCGCCCATGACGAACGCTACGAGGTCACCCGGGAGTTCCTCAACGTCTATAGCGACCTGCTCGCGGGCAAGGTGGTCAATGTCGAGGGCAAGCACATCCGCATCGAGGACGGCAAGCTGCTGTTCCCGCCGGTGCAGTCGCCGCGGCCGCCGCTCTATTTCGGCGGCTCGTCCGATGCCGGCATCGACGTCGCCGTCGACGCCGTCGACAAATATCTGACCTGGGGCGAGCCGCCGGCCCTGGTTGCGGAGAAGATTGCGAAGGTGAGGGAGGTCGCCGCGGCGCGTGGCCGAAAGCTCTCCTTCGGCATCCGTCTTCACGTCATCGTCCGCGAGACCAATGAAGAGGCCTGGCGCGCCGCGAATGAGCTGATCAAGCATGTCAGCGACGACACCATCGCCACCGCGCAGAAGAACTTTGCCCGCATGGACTCCGTCGGCCAGCAGCGCATGGCGCAGCTCCATGGCGGCAAGCGCGACAAGCTCGAGATCGCACCGAACTTGTGGGCCGGTGTCGGCCTCGTCCGCGGCGGCGCCGGCACGGCGCTGGTCGGCGACGCCCAGACCGTCGCGGCCCGGATCAAGGAGTACCAGGACATCGGCATCGATACCTTCATCATGTCGGGCTATCCGCATCTGGAGGAAGCCTATCGCTTCGCCGAGCTCGTCTTCCCGCTGCTCTCGCTCGGTCATGGCAGCAACGTGACGCGGCTACATCCCAACCATGGCCCGTTCGGCGAGACTGTCGGCAACGACTTCCGCCCGCACAAACAGGCATCGCAATCATGAGCCTCATCGACAGCATCTCTCTCCCGCGCAGCGTCCGCCTGCCGCGGGTCGATGGCCTGGTCCAGTGGATCGTGCCGCTCGCCATCATCGCGATCTGGCAAATCGCCTGCGTCACCGGCTTCGTGCCGACGCGCGTGTTGCCGGCGCCGAGCGACGTCGCGCTGGCGGGCTGGAAGCTGCTGCTCTCCGGCGAGCTCGTCCGCAACATCTGGGTCTCGTTCTGGCGCGCCTCGATCGGCTTCCTGATCGGCGGCAGCATCGGCTTCGCCTTCGGCCTCGCCAACGGTCTGTCGCAGCTCTCAGCCAAGCTCACCGACACCACGCTGCAGATGGTCCGTAACGTGCCGCATCTGGCGCTGATCCCGCTGGTCATCCTGTGGTTCGGCATCGACGAAAGCGCCAAGCTGTTCCTGGTGGCGCTGGGTGTGTTCTTCCCGATCTACCTCAACACGCTGCACGGCATCCGCACCGTCGATCCGCAGCTGATCGAGATGGGCCGCATCTACGGCATGACCGACGGCGAGCTGTTCCGCCGCGTGATCTTCCCGGGCGCGCTGCCCTCGATCTTCGTCGGCATCCGTTTCGCGCTCGGCATCATGTGGCTGACCCTGATCGTGGCCGAGACCATCGCGGCGTCATCGGGCCTCGGCTACATGGCGATGCAGGCCCGCGAGTTCATGCTGATCGACGTCGTCGTGCTCTCGATCCTGATCTACGCCCTGCTCGGCAAGCTCGCCGACAGCGCCTCCCGCGTGCTGGAGCGGGCGACACTCTCCTGGCACCCCGCCTTCCAGAAACGTTGAGCAGAAATACTGGGAATCACATGCAGACAGCGCTTCGTACGTCCCTTCCCGAAACCGAGCTCGCCAGCCGCGCCAATTTCGCCCCTCACGCCCGAATCGTGCGCGAGGAGCGGCAAGAAGAACGCCTAGCGCAGGCCAGCGGCCTTCCGCTCAGCATCCGCGGCCTGCGAAAGTCCTTCGGCAGCAACGAGGTGCTGCGCGGCATCGATTTGCACATCCCCGCCGGGCAGTTCGTCGCCATCGTCGGCAAGAGCGGCTGCGGCAAGAGCACGCTGCTGCGCCTGATCGCCGGCCTCGACAAGATCGATGCCGGCAGCATCAGCTTCGGCCAGGATGTTCAGCCGGAGGACATCCGCGTGATGTTCCAGGAGCCGCGGCTGTTGCCCTGGGCCCGCGTGCTCGCCAATGTCGAGGTCGGCCTCGGCCGCGATCGCGCATCGAAGGATGCGCATGCGCGCGCCGAGCAGGCGTTGACCGAGGTTGGCCTCGCCGACAAGCGCGACCAGTGGCCTTCGGTGCTGTCGGGCGGCCAGAAGCAGCGCGTCGCGCTCGGCCGCGCACTGGTCTCCCGTCCGCGCGTGCTCGCCTTCGACGAGCCGCTCGGCGCGCTCGATGCCCTGACCCGCATCTCGATGCAGCGCCTCCTCGAGCGGGTCTGGCGCGACCAGGGCTTCACCGCGATCCTGGTGACGCATGATGTTTCCGAGGCCGTGGCGCTGGCCGACCGGGTGCTGGTGATCGAGGAGGGCCGGATCGCCCACGATGTCGTGGTTAACGCCGCCCGGCCGCGGGAACGCGGCTCGGCCGAGCTCGCGGGGCTCGAAGGCTCGATCCTGAGCCACCTTTTGTCGGCGGACGATCGTACCTAAATACAGGGGAACCCCATTTCGGGGACCATGCCATGAATGTAGTGCCCCGCGATCTCATGACCGAAATCCCCGTTTCGCCCGCCGATTTTCGCGGCGCCATGCGCCACCTCACCGGCGGCGTCAGCGTCATCACCGCCGGGCGGGGCAAGGACATCACCGGCATGACGGTGACCTCGGTGACCTCGCTGTCGGTCGAGCCGCCGACGCTGCTGGTCAGCATCAACCGCGATGCCTCGTCCTTCCCGCTGATCAAGCGCCACGGCGCCTTCGGCGTGAACATCCTCAACGCTGATCAGCTCGACATTGCCGAGCGCTTTGCCGGCAAGGGCGGGCTGAAGGGCGCCGACCGCTTTGCCGGCGCCAAATGGGTGACGGCGGTCTCAGGCGTTCCGCTCCTCGTCGGTGCGTTGTCGGTGTTCGACTGCGAGGTCGAGGAGATCGTCGAGCGGCATTCGCACGGCATCGTCATCGGCCGTGTCAGGGACGTCAGGAACTCGACGCGCAACGCGGCGCTCGCTTATTGGCACGGCCAGTACGTGGCGGTGGACCAGGACGAGGACGCCGCAAGGCTCGCCGATGTCAGCCTTCCCGCGCGCGGCCGGCGCGGCATTTGATCGCCGCCGGTAGGTGCCGGCTGGCCTTTTCCGCCTCATCGCTCTAGAAGCGCTGCTTAAGCCGTCCCGCCGGGACGGCATTGGAGCGGATCGATGAAGCGCGTCGCGACCCTAGCCTTCTACGCCATCGGCGCGCTCGCGGTCGCCTATCTCGCGCTCTACGCCTACGCGATGTTCTCAGGGCGCCCGATCGTGCCGGGCGATCCCATCCACATCTTCCGCAAGCCCGATGCGCCGAGTTATTCGTAGAACCCGGCAGGTCTCGTAGGGTGGGCAAAGCGACTTGTCCGCCGTAGCTCGAAGAGCGAAGGCGGAAGCGTGCCCACCAGTTCCATCCGATGAAGATAATGGTGGGCACGGCGCAAGTGCGCCTTTGCCCACCCTACGGCACCTGTGTTCACCCCCTTAAAATCGCCAGCGCCAGCGCCTGCGCGCGCGGCACGATGCTGTCGACCTCGAGATATTCCTCCGGCGTGTGCGCGAGCCCGCCGACCGGGCCGAGGCCGCAGATGGTCGGCGTGCCGACTGCGGCGGTGAAGCCGGAATCGGCGCAGCCGCCGGAGAACTCGCCTTGCAGCGTGGTGAGGCCCACCTGTCTTGCGGCAGCCTGATAGCCTTCGAACAGCGTCTTCGACTCCGCGCTCTGCACCACCGGCACGAACTCGCCCTTGATCGTCAGCGTCGCGCTGGTGCCCGGCACGTAGGAGGTTGCAACGATGGTCTCGATCGCGGCCATGATCCGCGCGCGATCGGCCGGATCGACATAGCGCAGATCGATCTGGCCTTCGGCGTAAGGCGCAGTGGTGTTGACGGACTGGCCGCCCGAGACGAGACCGACATTGAGCGTGATGCCCTTGTCGAGATCGGTCAGCGCGTGAATCTGGACGATCTTGTGCGCGAGCTCGCCGATCGCGCTGACGCCTGCGGCGAAATTGGCGCCGGAGTGCGCGGCTTTGCCGGTGATGGCCATGTGCATGAAGATGCCGCCCTTGCGCCCCGTCACGACATTGCCTGTCGGGCGACCCGGCTCGGAGTTGAACACGGCGCGCGCGGCCCGTCCCTCGCGCTCGATGATGGGGCGGCAGGCGGGCGAGCCGATCTCCTCGTCGGAGGTGATCAGCACCTTGATCGGGTGTGGGCTGCCCCCGAACTTGTGGAAGGCTGTCGCCACGAACACGTTCATGACGAGGCCGGACTTCATGTCGGCGACGCCCGGCCCATAGGCGCGGCCGTCTCGAATCGTGAACGGGCGCCGCCCGGTTTCGCCCTTGCCGAACACGGTGTCGCGATGGCCCATCAACAGCACCGGCTTCTCGTTGCTGCCGGGCTTTGCCACCTCGGCATGGATCGCATCGCCGAAAGTGGTGTTGGCCTCGCGCCGGACCGGAATGCCGTGCTCGGCAAAGTGCCGCTCGAACCGCGTACCGACCGCATCGACGCCTTCCTTGTCATAGGATCCGGAATCGATGTTCACGACATCGCGCAAGAGATCGATCATCGCCTGCTTCTGCGACGCCAGCCAGTCCGTGATTTGAGCTTCAGACATATGTACCCTCGTGGTTCTCACGCAGGGTTATAGGACCTTGTGCGGGCGTAACATAGTCGCCGGATGCGGTGCGGCTATGTGTTCGGTGCTCCATAACGGCCGCCGGCCTAGCGGCTTGGCTGCGCCATTGCCTCCACACCGCGAAGCTGCGTCGCGACGGTCAGCGCACCGATCTTTCGGCCCATGTCCTTGCCGACTTCGGTCGAGAAGCGGTAGTGAAAGCCGGCCCAGATGCGCGCATTGGAGACTTCGTCGCTATAGTCCTGCAGCCGCGACCATTTGCGCGTGACCCCGGGTGCCGTCGGGCTGGTCAGGGAGAACTCGCCAAAATCTCCGACCACGGTCTGGAGCACGGTCGAAATCGCGGCCGAGACGATGCAGTGCGCGCAGGGATATTCCGGATGCATCGGCGTGTCCCCGAGCGGCAGCCAGGAGGCATCGCGAGGCGTCGCGGCATTCGACGTCAGATCGGCGTTGCGGATGGCCGTGATCGGGCGCCAGAAATTGTAGTGATACTTGGCGTCGAACACGGCGACGATGGCATCGTTGCCGGTGATCGACGTCAGCGCGAACAGGCGAGCGCAGTCGACGAGATCCATTCCCTTGGCCGAAGCGGCCTGCCTCACGATCGGGTTGTAGGTGCGGGCACCGACAAAGAACCAGAATCGACCGATCGTCGTTTGCTCGGGCGTCCGGGTCGCGCTGCCTCGGCCGCCGACCTCGCGGATTTCGTTCACGTCCCTGGTCCAGACCTCTGAATCGAGCGCGGGCGGCGGTCCGGGGCGGAACTGCGATCCCGACGTCATGACCCAGGGCGTTGTCGCACCCGTGGTCGAGAAAAGCGGGACCACGGTTGGGACATAGGCGCCCGGCGTGGTCAGGGGCCGGTACGTTTCCACGGCGGCGCTGCCATCGGTAGCGCGAAGCTGGATGATCTGCACTGCCGCCTCTTTCCCGAGGGTGATGCCGGCGGTCTTGGACTCGCCATCGGCAATCGGCGCCAGCGCGTTCGTCAGTGTCGCATCCAGGTCTGGCTTGAGGTCCGGATAGATCGACAGCAGCACATCGTGCGCCGCAACTGCGGCTGCAGCTTCTCGCGACGTCGAACGATCTGCCGACAACGAGATCTTGTATGGCGCATAGCGGTGCTCAATCGCGTTGACCGCCTCGAACATTGCAACGTGCATCAAGGACAAGGCGCGGCTGTGCGGCGCCGGAGGAATCTGTTTCTCGGCCGCAATCGCGTCGGCCTTTGCATTCCAGTCCATGATCATATCGGCGCGCGCCAGCGGCGCCGAGGCTGTGATCAGCGTTGCAATCAGCGACAGGCGGGAGATCGTCCACAAAGGGTATTTCATGACTTGCCCTTTCGATTTGAAGGCCTTTCGCGAAGGCGGACGCGGCATCTCACTCCAGAATTCTACCGATCCTGATGCGCATCGATAGTGAACTGCTTCACTCGCGGCGGCACGATAGTCGCGCTCCAAATGGGTAGGCTTGGCTGACCGTTCGCGCAGTATTGCTGAGTCAGTTACAATCGGCGCAAGCTGCCGGTTGGACGTGCCGAGGTCCGCAGCTCTATCTTCAAGGCAGCTCGCATGCTGTCGGCAGGCCGTGCCTTGCTCTCGCTCGGAGGGCTCTTTCCAAAATTACAGGTGTTGTCGCTCTAACTTCGACGGAGAGAAACCATGCCGCTGTTCATCTCGTACGTCTCATACTCAAACGCGGGCATCAAGGGGATGGTCGACAAGCCGATCGATCGTACCTCAGTCATCGGTGCGCTGGTCGAAAAAGCCGGCGGAAAGCTCCAGGGAGCTTTCATGACGACCGGTCAGCACGACGCAGTGCTCGTCACGGAGTTTCCCGACGGCTCCGATGCTATTGCGATTGGAATGGTTGCCGCCGCCAGTGGCGCCGTCTCCAAGATCGAAACCGTGCGCGCCTGGAAGATGGGGGAATTCAAGAGCATCGCGGAAAAGGCCGCGAAGCTCGCAAGCTCCTACGTCCCGCCGGGCAAATAGTTCGGACAGATCGCGACATGATCGGGCCCGGAACGCTTGCGGCGCTCCGGGCCTTTGTGCAGACGTCGAGCTTGAAGATCAGGGCTCACCCCATCATCGGCACGCGCGGATATTCGCCCGGCGTGCCCGCGGGCGGGATCGGGATGCCGCCGTCGGCGTATTCGTTGAGCTTGTTGCGCAGCGTGCGGATGGAGATGCCGAGGATGTTGGCGGCATGGGTGCGGTTGCCGAGGCAGTGCTTCAGCGTCTCCAGGATCAGATCGCGCTCGACGTCGGCGACGGTGCGCCCCACAAGCGCGCGCGTCACCTGCTCGGCGGCCATGGTCGCGTGCGCCACGGCCGGCGCGGTCTTGGCGAGATCGAGGCGATCGCCGTCCGGGGTGATGATCGCGTCGGGGCCGATCTCGTCGCCCTGCGCCATCAGCACGGCGCGGTGCATGGTGTTTTCGAGCTCGCGGACGTTGCCCTGCCAGCGGTTGGTGGAGAGCACGCGGCGCGCCTCCGCCGAGAGCGGGCGCATCGGCACGCCGTTGGCCTCGGCATATTTCTTCACGAAGTGCTGGGCGAGCTCGAGGATGTCGGCGGGACGCTCGCGCAGCGGCGGAATCTTCAAGTTCACGACGTTGAGGCGGAACAGCAAGTCCTCGCGGAACGTGCCCTCACGCACGGCCTCAGCCAGGTTGCGGTTCGAGGTCGCGATGATGCGGATGTCCACTGGAACCGGCTTGGTGCCGCCGACGCGGTCGATCACGCGCTCCTGGATGGCGCGCAGAAGCTTCGATTGCAGGCGGACGTCCATCTCGGAGATTTCGTCCAGCAGCAGCGTGCCGCCGGTCGCCTCTTCGAACTTGCCGATGCGGCGGGCAACGGCACCGGTGAAGGCGCCCTTCTCGTGGCCGAACAGCTCGGACTCCAGGAGATGCTCGGGGATCGCGGCGCAATTGATCGAGATGAACGGACGCTTGGCGCGGGCCGAGCGGCTGTGGACGTAGCGCGCCAGCACTTCCTTGCCCGTGCCGGACTCGCCGGTGATCATCACCGAGGCGTCGGAGCCAGCGATCTGCTGCGCGAGCTTGATCACCTTCGCCATCGCCTCGTCGCGATAGACCAGCTCGCGGGAATCGTTGGCGACGGCGGCCAGAACCGCGGCGATCAGCTCTGGATCCGGCGGCAGCGGGATGTATTCCTTGGCGCCGGCGTGGATCGCGGCGACTGCGGCGCGGGCGTCGTTGGTGATGCCGCAGGCGACGATCGGAGCGTGGATGTGCTCGGCTTCCAGCCGCATCACGAGGTCGCGGATGTCGAGGGCGACATCGACCAGCAGCAGGTCGGCGCCCTTGCCGCCGCGCAGCACGCGCATCGCCTGCTCGTGATCCTCGGCGTGGGTCACGGTCGCACCGTTCTCCATCGCGATCTTGGTGGCGGTGGTGAGCTGCCCCTTCAATGTGCCAACGATGAGAAGCCGCATGTCAGTCTCCTGTCCGTCTGGTCGCGCTATTGCGCGTCATCACGTGCGTTCGGTCTTGATGATTTCGGTCATGGTCACGCCGAGCTTGTCCTCGACCAGGACGACTTCGCCGCGGGCGACCAGCTTGTTGTTGACGTAGATGTCGATGGCCTCGCCGACGCGGCGGTCGAGCTCGAGCACGGTGCCGGGTCCGAGCTTCAATAGCTCGCTGACGTCCATCTTGGAGCGGCCGAGCACGGCCGAGACCTGCACCGGTACGTCGAACACGGCTTCGAGGTCGGCGGCGGCGCGCGCCGCATATTCATCCTCGTTGTAGCCGACATCGGTGCCGGCAGGCGGCATCGGGCCGTTGAGATCGGGCAGCGGGACCTGTCCGTCGGTGTCGCTCATGGCTTAGCTCCCCCTCCGGGACGCGATATAGCGTCCGACCATGTCGTCGATTTTGGCCGCGATGGCGCCGCGCTCCAGCACGACACCGCCGTCGGCCCATTCGATCCGGCAGTCGCCGGTGGCAATTTCCGGCTCGGCCAGGATCACCAGCCGGCCTTCGAAGCCGCTCTGCTTGGCGAGCCGCTCGATCTTCTCGCGCGCGCTGTCGTAGAGCGAATCGTTGATGCGGACGACGAGATGCGGCGTCGCGACCAGATGCGAGAAGCAGTCCTTGACCAGCGCGACGATCTCGCCGAGCGGCTCGGCGGCGACGAGGTCGGCGCACAGCTTGCGCGCCACTGCGACCGCGACGTCGACCGCCTCGGTCTCCATCTTGGATTCGATGTTGCCGATGCCGGATGCGATGCCCCGGATCGCGATGTTGATCTCCTCCATGGCGAGCGCGACGCGGCGGTCGCTCTCGGCCTTGGCCTCGCGCTGGCCGGCGGCAAAACCGTCCTGATAGGCGCGCGCCTCGGCTTCCGCGATCTTCTGGGCGATCTCGGCGGCGGTCGCAGGCTTCTCGCGCGTCGTCCGCTCGGGCGCCGCGAAATCGGTATCGAACAGGAATTTTGCCGGAGCGGCCATCAGTACACCAGCTCGTCGTCGGCGCGGTTCTTGGTCAGCATGATCTCGCCCTTGGCGGCGAGGTCCTTGGCGAGGTTGACCAGCAGCGCCTGGGCCTCGTCGACGTCGCGCAGGCGGACCGGGCCCATTGCCGCCATGTCGTCCTGGAGCATCTTGGCCGCGCGCGAGGACATGTTGCCGAAGAAGAAGTTGCGGACGTCTTCGTTGGCGCTCTTGAGTGCGACGCCGAGCTTGTCCTTGTCGACGTTGCGCATCAAAGTCTGGGCCGAGCCGGAATCCAGCTTCACGAGGTCGTCGAAGGTGAACATCAGTGCCTTGATGCGCTCGGCCGATTCCCGGTTCTCCTCTTCCAGCGAGGTGATGAAGCGGGTTTCGGTCTGGCGGTCGAAATTGTTGAAGATCTCGGCCATCACCTCGTGGGCGTCGCGCCGGCGGGTCTGCGACAGGTTGGACATGAACTCGGTGCGCAGCGTCTTCTCCACGCTCTCAATCACCTCCTTCTGCACCGCCTCCATCTTCAGCATGCGGTTGACGACGTCGAGTGCGAGTTCCTCGGGGAAGATGCCGAGCACGCGGGCGGCGTGCTCCGGCTTCAGCTTCGACAGTACCACCGCGATGGTCTGCGGATATTCGTTCTTCAGATAATTGGCGAGGACCTCTTCCTGCACGTTGGAGAGCTTCTCCCACATGTTGCGCCCCGCGGGGCCGCGGATCTCGTCCATGATGCCGTTGACGCGCTCGGGCGCCAGATATTGCTGGAGCAGCCGCTCGGTGGCGTCGAAATTGCCCATCAGCGCGCCGGAGGCCGACATGCGCGAGACGAACTCGAGCAGCATGTCCTCGACGGTGTCGACCTCAACGGTGCCGAGCGTCGACATCTCCAGCGAGAGCTGTCGCACCTCGTCGTCGTCGAGCAGCGACCAGATCTTGCCGCCATATTGCTCGCCGAGCGCCAGCATCAGGATCGCGGCGCGCTTCGGTCCCGCCACCGTTTCGGCCTTGCCCGTGCGGCTGCCGGCACGCTGGCCGAGCGTGGAGATCACGCTGGTGATGTCGTTGGAGTTGGCGTTTTGCAAGGAGGCGGCCATGTCAGATCACTTCTTGATTCACTTGGCGGTTACTTGGTTGGCTCGGTGAGCCACTGGCGGATGATGGCGACGGTTTCGTTGGGGTTGCGCTCGGCGAGCTCGCCGACGCGATGAACGGACTGGGCGTGGACCTGGCCCTGGATGGTAGCGACGTCAATCGCGCTGGCGGCGCCGCCCGGCAGGAGCGCAGGGCCGGCGGGCGCTGCCTCTTCCGAGGCGGCGGGGCCGGAGAGGACGCCGGTGATGGCCGCGGCGACCTCGTCGGAGGCGAGGATGCGCTTGACCAGCGGGCGGATCACCATGAACATCACGACGAGGCCGAGCAGCATCATCACGCCGAGCTCGAAGAAGTACATGACGTCGTCCTTGGTGAACTGCAGCATGCCGAGGAAGCCTGAGGGTTCACCGATCGGTGCGGTGGAGGGGGCGTCGGCGAAGCGCAAATTGACGACCTCGACCTGGTCGCCACGCTTCTGGTCGAAGCCGATCGCCGAACGCACCAGGGTGGCGATGCGGTCGAGCTGCTCCTTGGTGCGGTCCGTGTAGGCGAGCTCGCCCTTGTCGTTCTTGGTGTAGATGCCGTCGACCAGCACCGCGACCGAGATGCGGTTGACCCGGCCGGCCTCGGTCACCTCGGTCTTGGTGGTGCGGGAGATCTCGTAATTGTTGGTCTCCTCGGTCTTCTTGCTCTGGTCCTTGGCCGCGACGCCGTTGTTCTGCTGGTTGCCGGGCAGCTCGTTGTTGACGGTGACCTGGCCGTTGTTGTCGGCGGTCATGCTGCTTTCTTCGCGGGTCTGGCTCGAGCGCAGCACGCGGCCCTCGGGGTCGAACTTGTCCGAGGTCTGGGTGATCTTGTTGAAGTCGAAATCGGCGGAGAGCTGGACGCGGGCGCGGCCCGAGCCGACCACCGAGGAGACGATGTCCTCGACCTGCTTGCGCATCCGCTTCTCGAAGGCGGTGCGGCGTTCGTCGCCGAGCGCCTGCTCCGGATCGGTCTGGGCGCCGTCGGCGAGCAGCTGGCCGGCCTCGTCGACGATCGAGACGCGCTGCGGCTTCAGCCCGTTGACGGCGGAGGCGACGAGGTGGCGGATGGCGCGGATCTGCTGGGCTTCGAGCGAGCCGCGCACGCGGACCACGATCGAGGCCGACGGCTCCGGCGCCTCGCGGGCGAACAGCGGGCGCTCCGGCAGCACGAGGTGGACGCGGGCGGCCTGGATGCGGTCGATGGCGCGGATGGTGCGGGCGAGCTCGCCTTCCAGCGCGCGCAGATGATTGATGTTCTGGACGAAGGAGGTGGTGCCGAGCGCGTCCGACTTGTCGAACACCTCGTAGCCGACGCCGCCGCCCTTGGGCAGGCCGCCCTCGGCGAGCTTCATCCGCAGGCGCGTGACCTTGTCCTTGGGCACCATGATGATGGAGCCCTCATTGCGGATCTCGAACTGGATGCCCTGGCGTTCGAGGTCCTTGATAATACTGGAGGAATCTTCGACGCTGAGGTCCGTGAACAGCGTCGTCATCTGCGGCGTCGTGACCCGCATGATGACGAACGCGAAGAAGCCGATGAGCGCGGCGGTGACCGCGATCATCGCCCCGAACCGGGCGGCACCGATACTTTTTAAGAAGTCCGCAAGACCTTGCAAGCAACCGCCCCGAAGCTTCGATCCGCTACCGAGCGGCCGACTGGGCAATTATTGCCTAGGGGATGGTTTCGATATGGTTAACGAAGGTTAAGAGGTCGGACAAAAGTCGCCCCAAAAGCAAACATGAAAAAAATCGGCCTCGCTGGGCGAGGCCGATTTTCGTCAAAAGCCGCAGATTTCCGGATCGCTTACTGGCGATATTGCTGGATGCGGGTGGTGCGAAGACCCGCCAGACCGTGCTGGTCGATGGAAAACTGCCAGGAGAGGAATTC
This sequence comes from Bradyrhizobium huanghuaihaiense, assembly GCF_007830635.1. Taxonomy (GTDB): domain Bacteria; phylum Pseudomonadota; class Alphaproteobacteria; order Rhizobiales; family Xanthobacteraceae; genus Bradyrhizobium; species Bradyrhizobium huanghuaihaiense. The sequence continues at coordinate 338,215 of NZ_VLLA01000004.1, forward strand.
GTCGACCGTCAGGGTATAACGGCTGCAGGCCTCCTCGAGGGAGAGAAGTCCGCCACGCACAGCGGCGACGACCTCGGCCTTGCGGCGGATGACCCAGCGTTTGGTGCCGGGTGCGGGCAGATCTGCGATCGTCAGCGGACTGCCGTCCGGCCCGATGACGTATTTTACCCTCGGGCGATGGGGTTCTGTCATGGCGTACTCACAAACTCTCAACCACTGAACTCACGCAGTAACCGTAACCCCCGCGGCTTAAAAATCCGCTAAGCCTAAGGCTTCAATACAATTCTCGTTGAAACTTGCGGGAACGCGGCCGGCCTGGCGGGCGAAACAGCATGGTTCGGGCCGGCCAGGCGGGCAGAAGGTAAATACTTTACTAACGAACTGGGGCTGCGGTGGTGTCGCGAGGCCCCTAACTGTCGTCCCGGCCTAGTGCGCAATTGCGCACGGGGGCCGGGACCTATACCGCGTGATCTATCAATCAGACGCAGGTAGCAGTACCGGAAATTGACTTCCTAACCACTGGTCTTCGCCAAACTTCTGCCTGTGGTTATGGGTCCCGGCCCCCGTGCGCAATTGCGCACTAGGCCGGGACGACACCGAATATGCGGCTCGCGCGCTCACCCTCAATTGCTCGTCGCAATAATGCTCTTCACCTGGCTCAGCGTGTAGCTGGCGCCGTCGATGGTGAGCAGCGGCGGCGACTGCGTCAGGTCGACCGACGACACCGTGCCCTGCACCTGCGCGGCGATGCCGACAGTGTTGTTCGCGACGTCCTTGCCCGTGGCCGAGATCGTGTACTTGCCGTCGGGCCATTGCGTGCCGTCATTGCCCATGCCGTTCCAGGTGAAGGGAATGTCGGTGCCGGCGGAGGCGGTGTATTTGCCGGTGAACACGGTCTGGCCGCTGGCATTGGCGACGGTGATGTCGACGGTGGAATCGGACGGCACGTTGAGATGCCAGGTCGCCGACGAGTTCTTCATGGTCGCGGTCGAGCCGTCGACCAGGGCGGTCTTGCCGACGAAGCCCAGCGCCTGGGTCGCCTGCGTGGTCTGCTGCAGGGTGACGAGCTGGGCCAGCGAGTCGTTGGTCTTGAGCTGCTGCTCGACGCCGGCGAACTGCACCAGCTGCTGGGTGAACTGGTTGGTGTCGAGCGGATCGAGCGGGTTCTGGTTCTGCAGCTGCGTCGTCAGCAGTGTCAGGAAGGTCTGGAAATTGCCGGCGAGCGTCGATCCCGTGCTCGAGCTCAGCGAGTTCGATGTGGACGATTTCGGGATGTCGGTCGTGCCGGAGACGACGGAGGGGGCGGTGGCGGCATTCGTGGTGGTCATTGGCGAATACTCCTCACACTCTGATGTCGACGCCGCTGCTCGATCCGAGCATGCGGCCATAGCCGCGCCCCACGGGCGCTGCGGGAACGCTGTCGTCCTCGCTGATGATCAGCCGGCGGGCATTGCCGCCATTGTCGTTGTTCTGGCCGGACTGCTGGCCGGACGAATTCTGGTCGCGCAAGCTGAAGGACAGCCCGTTGCTGCCGGTTTTGAAGCCGGCATCGTCGAGCGCGCGCTGCAATTGAGGCGCGTCCTGCCGCAGCATCTGCAGCGTCTCCGGCTTCTCGACCGTCAGATGCGAGGTCACTTGGCCATTGCGGTCGACATTGATGCGGACGTCGATACGGCCCAAGTCGACCGGATCGAGGCTGATGTCGAAGCGCGTTTTTCCGGCACGCGCGGCGGCGGCGATCTCGATCGGGACGGCATTGATCGGCACCGCCGCGGAGGTCGCCGCGGTCGCGGTCAACGTTGCGGTCGAGGCGGTCGCGGCCGAGGTCGTCGTGGTCAGCGGGGCCTGCACCGCGGAGGCGGCCTGCGCGCTCGTGTCGACCTGCGCCGCGACAGCCTGAGCGCCTGCATGCGCGTGCGTGTTCGTCGCCGCGGGCGCCGCGTCGGTCGAGCCGGCCTTCACGTCGGCCTTCGCGTCGGTTGCGCTGCCATCGGCCTGCGGCTTGGCGGCTTGCGGATGCGCGGCGTTGGTGGCTGTCGCATTTGCCGGCGTGAGCGCAGCGTTCGCCTTGCCCGCGTCCTGGCCGATATTGGAGACGTCGCTTGCGCCGGCGGCGGTCGCGGCAGCCTTGAAAGAGGTCTTTGGCGTGCCCTGGTCCACTGCGGCGATCAGCCCGCCATTGGTCTTGGCCTCCGTCGCGGTGCCCTCGGTGCCGTCAGTCGCGCCGGTCGCGGCATCGGCCAGCGTCGCCGAGGTGTCGGCATCGACTTTCGCGCCGGCGGTCTTGGCGCTCTTGTCGCCGGGCGTTGCGGTATCGGTCTTGGTGCCGGCGATCTGCGCCGCGGTGGAAGCGCTGGCGGCGATGCCGGCAGCGGCGATCGTCAGCGGCGAGGCGGCGGCATCGCTGGCCTGGCTTGCGGCCGCATTCGGATCGACCGGCACCACGGGCGCGGCGACGACGACCGCGTTCGGATCGGGCAGAGCGGGCTGCGTCGCGTCGACTTGCGCCGCGGTTGCGGCATCGACGGCGCCGGCGAGGCTGTCGCTGCCGTCGGTCTTGTCGCCCTTGGTCTCCTCGGATTTGTCGGCCGATTTGGCGTCGGAGGCTTCTAGCTTGTCCTTGGTCTTGCCCGTCTTGGCGGGATCCTTGACCTGATCGTCCGTGGCCTCGCTCTTCGCGGGCGCGGAGGTGTCGGTGTCGTCGCTGGCCTTGCTTTGCGCGGAGGAGTCTGTGGACGCGGCGTCGCGCGAGCTGCGGTCGGAGGCGGAGGACGACGAGGCGGAATCGGTCCGGCGCGGCGCGGTGTCCTGGGCCGGCGCGTTGTTGCTGATCGCCTGGGTGTTGCTATCGACCAGCGAGCCGAAGGAGTCGCTCGGGGACGTGTCCTTGTGCCCTTGCGAGCGCGCAGGCTTCTGTTGCGCGCTCGAAACCTGGACGCTGGCAGCTAGATCTGACGAAACACCGACCACAGGCGACCTCTCGGAAACATCTTCGGCAGAGGGGTAGCAAGGAGCGGGCCAGCCTCCTGAATGGCGACTTTATGTAATGAAATCAATGTATTGTCAGATCGGTGTCCCGGCTGCGAGGAGCGCAAAAGCCCCGCCATTTCTGCCGCCCCGGCAAGAATTGCCCTAACCTCGAGGCCGGCGTGATTGCTTCACCGGAGTGCGGCCTATATTAAAGAGGCAGCTCACAGCCGCTTTCGACCGGGCAAGTCGCGCCCCGCGGGAACCAAAGTTCCCCGGGACCGTTCATGCCCCGGTCAAAGGCAAATCGCGGATCGCCGAACGCCGCCGTCACAGCTTAAGAACCCATGCTCAACAGTCTGGATCTCGAAGGCCGTCCCGAGGACACCAGAGTCGTTGTCGCCATGTCGGGCGGCGTCGATTCCTCGACGACGGCTGCGCTGCTGAAGGCTGAAGGCTACGACGTCGTCGGCATCACGCTCCAGCTCTACGACCACGGCGCGGCCACCCAACGCAAGGGCGCCTGCTGCGCCGGCCAGGACATCCATGACGCCCGCGACGTCGCGGCCAAGCTCGGCATTCCCCATTACGTGCTCGACTACGAGGACCGTTTTCGCGAGTCCGTCATCGACAATTTCGCCGACTCTTACGCGCTAGGCGAAACGCCGGTGCCGTGCATCGAGTGCAACCGCAGCGTCAAATTCCGCGACCTCCTGAAGACCGCCCGCGAGTTAGGGGCGCAAGCGCTCGCCACCGGCCATTACGTCGCCTCGCGCCGGCGCGACGACGGCTCGCGCGCGCTGGTCTGCGCGGCCGACGCCGACCGTGACCAGAGCTATTTCCTATTCGCGACCACGCAGGAGCAGCTCGACTTCCTGCGCTTCCCGCTCGGCGACATGACCAAGCCCGAGACGCGCGAGCTCGCCCGCCGCTTCGGCCTCAGCGTTGCCGACAAGCACGACAGCCAGGACATCTGCTTCGTGCCGACGGGCCGCTACACCGACATCATCACCCGCCTGCGGCCGAACGCGATGGACCCCGGCGACATCGTCGATCTCGACGGCCGCGTGCTCGGCCAGCATCACGGCATCGCCAATTTCACCGTCGGCCAGCGCCGCGGCCTCGGCATCGCCTCCGGCTCGCCGCTGTTCGTGGTGCGGCTCGACGCCGCCAATCGCCGCGTCGTCGTCGGCCCGCGCGATGCGTTGAAGATGCACAGCATCAGCTTGCGCGACGTCAACTGGATCGGCGGCGGCGACATCGACCGCGCGATCGGCAACGGCTTAGAGATGTTCGTGCGCGTGCGCTCGACCCGCTCGCCGCAGCCGGCCTGGCTGCGCGGCGGCAATGGTCATTACGAGGTCGAGCTCGTCGCCGGCGAAGAGGGCGTCTCGCCCGGCCAGGCCTGCGTGTTCTACGACGCGCCCTCGGGCCAGGCCCGCGTGCTCGGCGGCGGTTTTATTCAGAGCGCCGCGGCGAAGGTCGCAGGCCACACGTCACGCCCGCTCGCGGAAGCCGTGCGCGGCTAATCATCATGAGATCGGACCGCACTCACGCGACACCGGAAGTGCGCCCCTCTCCCGCCTGCGGGAAAGGGTTGGGGAGAGGGCTCTTTCCGCACGCGATATCTCGCGAGAGGATAAAGCCCTCACCCGCCGCGCTCGCGCGCGCGTCGACCTCCCCCGCAAGCGGGGGAGGTGCACCAACGTCGGGGTTGGCATCGATCTCACCAATGTTCATTACATTCTAAGAATTCGCGTAAGGGCAGGGGGCATGGCAGCAGACATCTCGCGGGCCGGGGTCGAGAAGGCCTATGGCCGCTGGGCGCCGGTCTATGATCTCGTGTTCGGCAAGGTCTTCGACGCGGGACGGCAGTCGACCATTGCGGAGGCCGACCGCATCGGCGGCCGCATCCTCGACGTCGGCGTCGGCACGGGTCTTTCGCTCTCCGACTACGCGCGCACCACGAAGATCTGCGGCGTGGACATCTCCGAGCCGATGCTGCGCAAGGCGCAGGCGCGCGTGCGGAGCTTGCGCCTCTCCAATGTCGAAGTGCTCTCGGTGATGGACGCGAAGAACCTTGCCTTCCCCGCAAACCTCTTCGACGCGGTTGTGGCGCAATATGTCATCACCGCTGTGCCCGATCCCGAAGGAACGCTCGACGAGTTCGTCCGCGTGCTCAAGCCGGGCGGCGAGCTGATCCTCGTCAACCACATCGGCGCCGAGAAGGGTCTTCGCAAGCTCTCCGAGCTCGCCTTCGCCCCCATCGCCCGCCGCCTCGGCTGGCGCCCGGAATTCCCGTGGGCCCGGCTCGTCAACTGGGCCGCCAAACACGGCGGCGTCACGCTCACCGAGCGCCGCCCGATGCCCCCGATGGGGCATTTCTCGCTGATCCGCTACCGCAAATCGTGATCGCGCCGCGGGAACACGCGCCAAGGCCGGCGCGTTTTCATCCCATGCGCACGAGATCGAACATCATATTGGCGGGCCTCCTGATCGCTGCCTCAGGCAGCGCGATCGCGCAGGCCCCGCCGCTACCTGCGACGCCGCCGCAACAGACCGCGCCGCCGTCCCCGCAGCATGCGGCCAACTGCACCCCGCAGGACCGCCCGAACCGTCAGGCCGACGGCACCACCACCGGCCAGTCCCGGGAACCGCTCGGCGACAAGCTGGCCAAATCCGACGGCGTGCTCTGCCCGCCCGCCGGCGTCGACCCCGACATGCACGCGCCGGCCCCCGACTCCGGCGCCAACACCCCGGTCATCCCGCCCCCCGGCAGCCCCGGCGGCGACCCGAATGTAAGGCCGAAATAGGCTGGTTTCCTCCTTGATCTCTCCCCGCCTGCGGGGAGAGGCCGGAGCGCATCGCAGATGCGATCCGGGTGAGGGGACTCTCCGCGAGTCTGGTGCCGGAAATTCCACGAATCTGGCGAAAAACCGTCGTTTCCCGCCGGCTTGTCCCGCCGAAGCCTCGGCGAAGGCGGAAGCTTTTAGCAAACGCGGATTGACTTCCCGCCGCCCCCTTCTTTATATGCCGCGCGTTCGCGAGATCGGCCTTATTCGCCGCCGCGATCCCTGTGGCGGGGTAGCTCAGCTGGTTAGAGCACGGGAATCATAATCCTGGGGTCGGGGGTTCGAGTCCCTCTCCCGCTACCATCACTCCCCCCGAGCTCCTCTTTGATATGTCGGCGGAAGTCGGCCGATCGAGATTACGAATTCGGACAGCTCGCCTCAGGGGGAATGAAGGATCGACCTCCGCTGCCATAGCTACGATTTCCCACGACAATCTGCGATTTTGTACTGCTGATGGCGGTGGCCGACCCGGCTACCAAGCCGCCGCGAGCTCAGCTTGCTTCGAGCCGAGCCAGTTTCGTTGGCTCCGCGCCGCGGGCGTAATCCTGCACCCAAACGACGTTTTGGCCGCATCGATGAGCGGGTTCATTGTCCACGTCATGTTGTGCAGTGGCTGGACCATGCACCGGCGACCGAAGCTGAGCCGCATCCTCGGCAGAAGTCTTGTTGCAATATTTGATATATCATGTATCAAAATGCAGGACGTAGGTGAAGTCTCCTGCATTGGGCATCATGAAACCAGTTCTTGGGGTGGTGGCGGACGATCTGACCGGCGGCATGGAGACCGCCGCCATGCTCATCGCGGCCGGTATCGACTGCGCATTCGTCTCGGACCCTGATCTTGTTGCGACCCTTGGCGACGTCCCAGCCATCGTGGTCGCGCAGAAGACGCGCGTCATCCCGGCTGGCGAGGCCGTTGCCAGGAACGAGAAGGCAGCGCGGGCTCTGCTCGCGCGTGGCACACGTCAGATATTCTTCAAATATTGCGCGACTTTCGATTCCACCGACCGCGGCAATATCGGCCCCGTCGCGGATATGCTGATGCGGCTCACTGGCGCGGACCACACTGCGTTTTGCCCCGCCTCTCCCTCGCTTCGCCGCACCGTCTACAACGGCCATCTCTTTCTCGGGACCGAGTTGATCTCGGACTCGCCGAAGCGGAACGATCCGCTGACGCCGATGACCGATCCCGACCTCGTTCGCGTGTTGCAGAGACAGACGCCGACCAGGGTCGGCCTTCTCGCTCATCCTTTGGTCAGTGCGGGCCCTGCGGATCTGGAGCGGGCGATCGCATCCGCGACCGGCCAGGGTGTTCGCTACTTCATTACGGATGCGATCTACGATCGCGATCTCGATGTGCTCGCCGCATTGACTTCCGACTGGAAGCTGATGACGGGCAACGCAACGATCGTTCAGCATTACCCGGCGATCTGGAGAGCGCAGGGACTCGTCGCGCCGACGGGCAACCAGGCGCGCTTGCCTGCGGTGAATGGGAGCGGAGTGGTTCTCGCCGGCAGTTGCGCGGAACGCACGCTCGAGCAACTTGCCGAATTCGAAAAATTCCGTCCGGTGTTCCGGATGAACCTCCTGGCTGCCGATGATGTCGAGTCGGCGGTCGGATCGGCGCTCGACTGGGCGCGACCGCGGCTGAAGGACGGGCCTGTCGCCATCTCGACCTCGGAATCGCCCGAGATCGTCAAATTGGTCCAGGAACGATATGGGCGCGAAGGCGCTGCGCAACTTGCCGAGACCATCCTCGGCCGGCTCGCTGTTTCGCTTCGTGCCGCCGGAGTTCGTCGCTTCGTCGTTGCAGGTGGCGAGACCTCGGGGTCGATCGTTGATCACCTCGGCATTCGTAGCTTGCGGGTTGGCCCGTATGGCGGTCCGGGTATCGGTACGGCCACCACCGATGGGGCGGATCCGATTGCCCTTTGCCTCAAGTCCGGCAAGCTCGGCCCGGTCGACCTGTTCATGACGACGCTGGAGTCCATGCTGCATCCGGAGAAGATAAATTGAACGAGCTTGAGCTGAGACAATCCCTGCTGGATTTCGTGATGAAGCTCGAAGTCAGGGGCTTCAACCATGGCAGCAGCGGCAATGTGAGCTGCCGCATCGGCGAAGACATTCTCATCACGCCGACGGGCGGCAACAGCGGCAATACGACGCCCGATCGGCTCGTGCGGCTGAGGCGCGATGGCACCGTACGCGATGGCGGCTTGCCGTCGAGCGAATGGCACATGCATCTGGCTATCATGAACGCCTATCCGCACGTGAATGCGATCGTGCACACGCATGCCGATTGCTGTGTCGCGCTGTCCTGCCTCGCAAAGCCGATACCCGCTTTCCACTATATGGTCGCCAGTTTCGGTGGAAACGATGTGCCGTGCGCTCCGTATGCGACGTTTGGAACGCGAGCTCTCGCAGATGGCGCGGTTGCCGCGCTCAGCGAGCGCAAGGCTTGTCTGTTGGCCAATCACGGCATGATCGCGACGGGCACGAGCCTGCAAGGGGCGTTCGATCTCACCGTGAAACTCGAGACTCTCGCCAGGCAATATCTGCTGGCCTGTCAGGCCGGTAAGCCTGCAATCCTTCCCGACGATGAGATGGCTCGCGTTATCGAGCGTTATACCAGCTACGGCCGGGCGCCTTTGCCGGCCTGATCGAGGAGCGTTGTTGTGGAGATCACCGGCAAGACCAAGATCATGTTCGTGTTGGCGGACCCGATCGATCATGTTCGCGCAAGCGCCGTCTTGAACGCCTATTTTCAGTCGATCGGCGATGACGTGGCGGCGTCGCCGCTCCATGTGTTGCCGGCCGATCTGGGAGCCGTTCTCGCGAGCATCAGGCGCATGCGCAATGTGGTCGGCTTTGGTGTCACGATCCCGCACAAGACATGTGTGATCGAGCATCTGGATGAGACGACACCCGCGGCGGCGCTCATCGGCGCCGTCAATTTCGTCAAGCGAACAGTGGACGGACGCCTCATCGGTGACAATCTTGACGCGCGGGGTTTTGTGGCCAGCCTCGCACAGCATCAGATTGCCGTGCGCGGCCGGAAAGTGCTGCAGGTCGGAGCAGGCGGTGCCGGGCGTGCAACCGCCTTCGGTCTGGCTGAGGCCGGCGTGCGCGAACTGACCATCATGAACCGGGATGGAGCGAAGGCGCATGCGCTCGCCGAGGCGGTGTCGCAGCGTTACCCGGAGACGAAGGTCAGCGCCGGGCGCGCGGAGGCGCGCGCCTTCGATCTCGTCGTCAACACGACGTCGCTCGGCATGAAGGCGGATGATCCGCTGCCGCTGGATATCGAGGGGGTGGGGCCGGACACCGCCGTCAGCGACATTATCGTCACCCCCGAGGTGACCCGGCTTCTGGCGCGGGCCGCCGCTCAGGGCGCGAGAACCGTCGGCGGAAAGCCGATGCTCGACGCGCAAATGGCCCTTGTCGCGCGCTTTATTGCGCGTTAGCCTGATATATCAAATATTATATCGAGAATGGTCGCGGACCGAAGTCCCCGGCATAAACCATGGGGGCATTGTCCTCTTGGGGCGTACCGGACGGAAAGATGGGGAACGAGATCTTCGTGAAGCCTGCATCGACCACATCAGCGGCAGCGGGAGCGTCTATCCGCATCAGCCGCCTGGAGAAGCGCTTCGGCCCGGTTTTCGCCGTCGACGGCGTGAATCTCGATATCGCCGCCGGCGAGTTCATCGCTTTGCTCGGACCATCCGGCTCCGGCAAGACCACCATCCTGATGAGCGTTGCCGGCTTCGAGTTTCCGACCAGCGGGACCATCCAGGTGGATTCCGAAGACCTTACCTACGTGCCCTCGAACAGGCGCAACCTGGGGATGGTCTTCCAGAACTACACGCTGTTCCCGCATATGACGATTCTCGACAACGTCGCCTTTCCCCTGAAGATGCGTGGGCTGCCGAAGGCCGAGCGTCATGCGCGCGCCGAGGCCGCGCTCGCGACGGTGCGTCTGGGCGGTTACGGAAGCCGCCGTCCCAACGAGCTCTCAGGTGGCCAGCAGCAGCGTGTGGCTCTGGCGCGCGCGATTGTCTATCAGCCGCGCGTTCTGCTGATGGACGAGCCGCTCAGCGCACTCGACAAGAATCTGCGTGAGGACATGCAGCTCGAGATCAAGCGTCTGCATGCCGAGCTCGGCATTACCGTCATCTTCGTCACTCACGACCAGAGTGAGGCCCTGACCATGGCGGATCGGATCGCCGTGCTGAAGGACGGCAAGATCCAGCAGATCGGGCCGGCACGCGAGCTCTACGAAAGACCCGCCAATCTCTTCACCGCCGGATTCGTCGGCGAGATGAATTTCGTCGACGTCACCGTCGAAAGCGTCGGCGACCTCGTCTCGGTGAGGCTGCCATGGGGGGAGACGTGGCAACTGCCGCCGACCGCAGCGGTCGATGCGGCGACAGTCGGGGAAGCGGCGGTGATGGCCGTGAGGCCCGAGCGGCTACGGCTCGGCACCGGTGCTGCGGGTCAGGTCGTCAAGGTCACACTGAGCGACATCGTCTATGCGGGGGCAGCCATGCTCTTGATCGGCCGCCTGCCGGATGGCACCGAGCTCCGCGCGCGGATCCCCGGTGCCTCGCAGCTCGACGCGCTGGCTCCCGGCGACGTTGCCACTTTCACCGTTCCCGGAGAGGCGATCCTGCTTTACCGAGGAACTCGGCGATGACGAAGGCGGTGCGATCGCGGTTCTGGCATTCCGATGGCCGCAGGCTGAGCGGCCTGTCGACACTGCTGTTGCTGCTGCCGTTCTTCGCCGTCATCGCCTTCGTCTTCATCTATCCGATCGCGCAGCTCCTCGTGATCAGCTTCATCGAGCCGCATCCGACCCTGGACAACTATGCCCGCGTCATCGACAACCCGGTTCATGCGCGCGTCCTGATGCGCACGCTCTGGACCGCCGCGCTGGTGACAGCCCTGTCCGTGGTTCTCGGCTTTCCAGTGGCCTACTATATGAGCCGGGCGAGGGGCGCGCTCGCCGCCTTTGTCGCGGTCTGCGTGATCCTGCCGCTCTGGTCCAGCGTATTGGTGCGCACCGCTGCCTGGTCTTTCCTGTTCCAGCGCAACGGACTGATCAACTCGGCGCTGATGGCCCTCGGCCTGACCTCGGAGCCGTTCAAGCTGCTCTATACCCAGAGTGCGGTGGTCATCGCCATGACCCACGTGCTGCTGCCGTTCATGATCCTGCCGATCTACGGCGCCTTGCGCAGCATTCCGAACGATTATGCGCGGGCGGCTGCCGTGCTCGGCGCGTCGCGCCTGCGCACCTTTCTCGAAGTCATCCTTCCATTGAGCCTGCCTGGCGTCGTTTCAGGCTCGCTGCTGGTGTTTCTCACCGCGCTCGGATTTTTCATCACGCCCGCACTTCTCGGCTCGCCGCAGGAGATGATGATCTCGACCCTCGTGTCAAAGCAGATCCGCGAGGTCCTGGACTGGCCCTTCGCCGCCGCACTGGTGGGGGTGCTGACGGCCTTCGTGACGTTGCTGGCGATCGTGTTCAGCAAGACGTTGCGTTTCGACCGGCTGATGGGGGGCGCCTCGTGAAACCGCCGACCGATCGAGGGTCCCTCGTACTGGGCGCCTATGTCTATGCAGTCCTGGCGTTCATCATCGTGCCGCTGGTCATCGTCATTCCAATGTCGTTCAGCCAGAACGACTACCTGGCTTTCCCGCCGACGGGTTTCACCCTGAAATGGTACGCCGAGTATTTCGACAGCAGGCAATGGCGCGCGGCCACCTGGCTCAGCGTGCAGGTGGCGTTTCTGACTGCAATCTGCGCTTCACTGATCGGAACCGCGGCTACCTACGCCATGGTGCGAGGTCGCAGTCGGCTCGTGACCATGTTCCAGATACTCTTGATCGGGCCGATCATCGTGCCGCACATCGCGCTCGCCGTCGGTCTCTATCTGTTTTTCCAGACGATCGGTCTCTCCGGAACCGTTGCCGGCTTCGTGCTCGCACATACGGTCCTGACACTGCCGTTCGTCGTGTTCACGATGGCGGCGGCGCTGGGCAAGGTCGACGCCAATCTCGAAGCGGCGGCAATGAGCTGTGGTGCGACGCGGTTTCAGGCCTTTCGTTTCGTGACGCTGCCGCTGGTCCTGCCGAGTCTCGCGAGCGGTGCACTGTTTGCCTTCATCATCTCCTTCGACGAACCCGTCGTGTCGTTCTTCCTGTCCGGCATACGCCAGAAGACGCTGCCGCGCCGGATGTTCGAGGACATCGAGCAGAACCTGACGCCGGTCATTCCCGCGATCGCGACGCTGCTTATCGTCCTGTCCATCGCGATCTTGCTCGGGGGCCATGCCCTCAGGTCGCGAAGCAAGACCCAGTCAAGCGCCGGGTGAAAGCCCCAAGAGGAGAACGTCGATGTCGAAGAAGACCTGGAAGCGAACCTCAGCACTTCTTGCTCTGATCTCCACCCTTTCCGTAACATTGCCGGCTGCCGCTCAAAAGCTCGAAGACCAGCTCGTGATTGCCACGACGGGTGGCCTGATGGGCAACACGCTGGCGAAGTACTTCTACGAGCCCTTCAACAAGGCGAAGAACGTCGAGGTCGTCCCGGTCGCGATCGAGGTCCCCGACCAGTGGGCGCGTGCCAAGGCGATGCAGCGAACCGGCAAGATCGAGTTCGATATCGTCACGGCCACCGGTCCAGACCTGGTCGGGCGCGCCGACATGCTCGAGAAGATCGATTGTGCGAAGCTGCCGAGCGTCCAGAAGTTCGGTGTCTCCGATGCTTGCCAACCCTATGGCGTCGCCCGCACCACCGGCGGCATGCTGATCACCTACAATACGGATGCGTTCAAGGACAAGGCGCCGAAGACATGGGCCGACTTCTGGGACGTCAAGCAATTCCCCGGGCCGCGCGGCCTGCCCGACACCGGCGACAGCGATTGGTGGGTTCCCGCGGCCGCGCTGCTCGCTGACGGCGTCAAGCCGGAGCAGCTCTTCCCGCTCGATCTCGATCGCGCCTACAAGAAATTGAACGAGATTCGTCCGAATGTCTCGGTCTGGTGGAAGACGGGCGATCAGGTGCAGCAGATCATGCGCAGCCGTGAAGTGGTCATGGCCATGAGCTATTCGGGTCGTGCGCTCGCCGTCGTGAAGGAAGGGGCGCCGGTCGCCATGTCCTGGGATCAGGCCATTCGCGATACCGGCTACATGGCCGTTCTCAAGGGCGCCCCTGATCTCAACGCCGCCATGGCCTATCTCGATTATTTCTACGCGAACTCCGACGCCCACGTGCCGTTCATGCGCGCGGTCAACTACGCAACCGCCAGCAAATCGGCCATCGAATTGATGAAGCCGGAAGAGCGCAATCTCTACGCTACCTCGGCGGAGAACTACGCCAAGCTGGTCAAGCCCGACTTCGCCTGGATCGGCGAGCGCCGCAACGAGCTGCGCGAGCGCTGGATGGCCTGGCTGACCCGATAGTCGGCACAGCGAGCCCATCGGCCTTGCGGCCAGCACGACGAGGATGACCATGGATCACACCAGTGACCCCAATGCACTGCGCTACGTCATCGATCCGGGCAGGCTCGATCTCGTGGAGGAGTTCCGCGCGAGCCCGCTCGGTGTGCACAGTCCGGAGCTGCGCAAGCTACTGGCACGGATGCGGTGGGGCCGGCCGGAGGGGCGGCTCGTCCTCATCGTGCTCGAGCCCGGCAAGGCGTGGCGGTTGTCGCGTATTCCCGCGCGGCGGGGCGACCCGATGCCCTTTGTCGACGATCGGATCTTTACGTCGCTCGCCGAAGCCGAGTGGCATGTCTTCAAGCTCCGCTGGAAGGAAATGACCGGCGTGACGCTGCCTGCGGAGGTTTCGGGTGATCTATAAGACGAATGAATATCTCGGCTATCCGAACCGCATCAGCGTTCCGGCCGGCGAGAGCGTCTCCTTTCAGCTGAGCAGCAAGCGGCCCAAGGTGAAGATCGAGGTGCTCAGGCTGCGCTGCGGCGATGTTGATGCCAATGGTCCGGGCTTCAAGCGCGAGGTGATGGCGAGCAATATCGACGGCGAGCATGCCTGTCGCGATCAACCGATCCGTCCGGGGTCCAACGCGATCATCGAGCATGACGGGGTACTGGTTCCTGCCGGCCATCACTGGTGCTTCGGAGCCTACGTCCATCCGACGCGCATCGCCGACAACGCCAAGGCCGTCATGGGAAATTGGTGCGAGGCCTCAGCGCGCGGTTATGCGCTCGAGCTCGACGAGCAGGGACGTCCAGTTCTGGTGCTCGGCCAGTCGACCGGTGTGGCGGCCCGCTTCACTCTCGACGTGAAGCTGCGTCAGCGCGTCTGGGCGTTCGTATCGTGCGCGCTCGACCTCGCGCAGCGATCGGCGACATTGTCGGTCGTCGTTCCTGCGGACGGCGTTCGGCCGGTCGTCGCGCGTTCGAAATCGTTCGTTCTGCCGCAAGCGCTTGCGCTCGACTCCGGACTGCCGTTCCTGATCGCAGCCCATCATCGGAACGACGAGCGGCAATACACCTCTCATTTCGACGGCAAGATCGAGGCGCCGCGGATTTTCGCCCGTCCGCTGGACGCGGAGGCGCTGCGCACATTCGACTGCCAGCCGCGGACCGGCGCGACGCATGCTGGTCTCGTCGCCTTCTGGGACTTCTCGGAGGGAATCTCGAGCCTGTCCGTCAAGGACCTCTCGCCGAACTGCCTGCATGGCAGCCTCCGCCAGTTACCTCGCAGGGGCGTCACCGGCTTTCACTGGTCGGGCAGCGTTCATGACTGGCGGCTCTCGCCGCGCGAATATGCCGCGATCCACTTCCACAGCGACGACATCTACGATTGCGGGTGGCAGACGACATGCACCCTCGATGTGCCAGCCGGGTGGCGCTCCGGCGTCTATGCACTTCGCCTGACGCCGGCTGGCGATGCTCCAGAGGTGGACTGCGAAAGCTACGTGACCTTCTTCGTGACGCCCGGCAGGACGTCCAGGCGTGCCGATCTCGTGATCGTCGCGTCGGTCGCGACCTATCTGGCATACGCCAACAGCGCGCTGCGTCTCTATCAGGTCCATTTCGAAACCCTGATGGAGCATGTTCTGTGGTTGCCGCAGGACGACGTCTTCATGCAGGAGAACCCGGAGATCGGTCAGTCGACCTACGACTGTCATGTCGACGGCTCGGGGCGCGCCTATAGCTCCTGGCTGCGGCCTATCCTCAATATGCGGCCGCGCGGCTACTGGTTCAATCTGATCAACGACACCCACATCCTCGACTGGCTCGAGGAGAAGGGGATCGACTACGATCTGATCACGGATGTCGAACTCGACCGCGAAGGCGCGCGGGCCCTTGCACCCTATCGGGTGATGATGACGCCGACCCATCCGGAATATTTCAGCTTCAACATGATGAACGCGATCATGGCGTATCAGAACGCTGGCGGGCGGCACATCTCGATGGGCGGTAACGCATTTTATTGGCGCTGCGGCTTTCATCCGGCTGCGTCCGCGGCGCTGGAGGTTCGACGCGGCATGGCCGGGACGCGGACCTAGGAGTCTGAGCCGGGTGAAGTTCACCTTGCTGGCACCGGCGAGCCTGGCTCGCTGTGGCGGCACTCGGGCTTTGCGCCGCAGAAGCTCGTCGGCGTCGGCTTCTCGGCGATGATCAACGACACATGCGGCTACTATCTGCGCACGGTCGAGAGTGAGGACGCGCGCGCCGCCTTCATCTTCGAGGGTGTTGCCCGCGACGGCAAGCTCGGCGACTTCGGCTTTCGCTACAATGGTGCGGTCGGCAGCGAGATCGACCGCTACGATCTCGAACTGGGAACGCCGCCGCACGCGTTGCGGATCGCGACCTCCGAGGGCCTCGGCGCTGGCGCGTTGCCGACGCCGGAAGAGTTTCGCACCGTGGTCGACGGACTGGACGGTACCCAGAACGCCCTGGTCCGTGCCGACATGGTATTCTTCGAGACCGCCAATGGCGGGGCGGTGTTCGCGACCGGTTCGATCACCTTCGGCATGTCGCTGGGCCACAACAACTACGACAACAACATCAGCGCAATCACCCTGAACGTCGTGAACCGGTTCCGTGATCCGGCGCCGTTCGTCATCCCCGCCCAGGACTAGCGCGCGGATACGGCCTCGAGCAGAGGGGAATCCCATGACTGACAAACGCCATTTCCAGGCTCCGGAATTGGGAGCCGTCAACGTCGCGCCTCGCAAGGTGCGCCCGATGCATGCGGACGAGCATTGGGCCAGCCAGCCCTGGTACGAGGCGCCGCGCGAAGACCCTGACGTGCCGGAGGTCTACACCTATACCGATGCGATGTCGTACGACCCGGGAGAGGAGGTTGCATTCCACTCCAGCGCGACGGCGAAGACCTGGCGGCTGCAGATCTATCGCGATGGCCTCGCCCCCGAGATGGTGCACGAGGTCGAAGCATTGGATGGTGCGTTCGCGCCCACGCCGCCGGACGCCTACCGCTATGGCTGCAACTGGCCGGTCTCGCACCGGTGGAAGCTGCCGTCCGATCTACGCTCCGGATTTCATCGCGTGATCTCGTCCTGCGAACGGGCGAATGGCGGCCGCTTCGTCCAGCATCACTTCTTCGTCGTGCGCCCGACGGAAGCAACGAGGCGCGCGAAGATCCTGATGATCCTGCCCACGGGCACCTGGACCGCCTACAACGATTTCGGCGGCGCCAATCACTATTTCGGTGTCGAAGGTCCGAACCGCGATGAGCCGTCGCCGGTGTTGTCACTCGAGCGGCCGTGGACCCGTGGCATGGTCTGGCTGCCTGCCGGCGCGCCGCGTATCTGCGCCGATCCTGCGCCCGAGATGGGAGATGCGCCACGCTATCCGATGAAGGAGTGGGCTTTCGCCAACGGGTTTGGCCAGTACTACGCGGCCTCGGGCTGGGCCCAGTACGACCGCCATTTCGTGCTGTGGGCGGAGAAGGAAGGCTATGCCCTCGATGTGATCACCCAGACCGATCTCCACTACCGGCCCGAACTGCTCGATGCCTACCCTTGCGTGACCATCATCGGTCATGACGAGTACTGGACATGGGAGATGCGCGAGGCGATCGAGCGCCATGTCGAGGGCGGCGGGCGGCTTGCGCGTTTCGGTGCCAACTTCCTGTGGCAGATACGGCTCGAAGAAAACGGCAAGCGGCAGATCTGTCACAAGTTCAAGGCGATCCACAAGGACCCGATCGTCGGCACCGGCCAGGCGCATCTCATGACGTCGGCCTGGGAAGACCGCAACGTGCGTTGGCCCGGCGCCTCGACGGTGGGCGTGAACGGAGCCCACGGCCTCTATGCGTCCTGGGGAGGCTTTGCGCCGAACGGCCAGAGGGGTTTTACGGTCTACCGCCCCGAGCATTGGGTCTTCGCCGGCACCGGGCTGCATTACGCGGACATCTTCGGCGACAAGCAGCACATCTTTGCCTATGAGGTCGACGGGCTCGACTACACTTTCCGCAACGGGCTTCCGTTCCCCGTTCCCGCCGCCGGGCAACCCGAGACCATCCAGATCCTGGCCATGGCGCCTGCCGTCCTCGCCGAGGACGAGCCGGAAGGCGAAGGCTTTCGCTACTATGTGCGCAGCAGCGATCACGAAGGCCTGGTGGAATGCATCACCGGTGAGATCACGCCGGAGGGATTGGCCCGCTACAAATACGGCTCGGGCATGATGGTGCACATGACCCGCGGCAAGGGCGAGGTTCTGACCGCCGCGACCTGCGAATGGGTGATGGGGCTGAAGCGCGGCGACCCGTTCACGCAGAAGATCACCCGCAACATTCTCGACCGGTTCACGTCGTCGACGCACGAGGCGAAGGCATGATCGGGCAGGCCACGCGCGATCCGGACCTTGCGGAACTGGCGCGCCGGATGCCGCTGGTCGTGACGGCCGAGAACCACTCCATCATCGGCGGACTGGGAAGCGCCGTCGCCGAACTGCCGCCGTGAAGGCGGCGCGCGAAAGGAAGCGTAGCTGAGATCAATCCTCTCCCGGCGTCATGTTGCGCGTGCCGCCATGTTTTTCCAGGAGACGCACGAGATTCTGGCCGCCCTCCATCATGTCGGCCTGAATCGCTTCCCGCACCTTGTCGGGACGGCGTTGTCGCAAATAGTTGAGCACGGACAAGTGCTGATGCTCGTTCGGATAGATCGGCGGCGCATGGGGGTAGTGGAAATTCAACAACGGACCGTTGCGCATCCAGATGTCGTCGAGAATGGCGAGCACCTCCGGAAGGCCCGATCCGTCGTACAGGCCGCGGTGGAATTGCCAGTTGGCACGAACCGCGTCGGACCACCGGTGCTCTTTTTCAGCGCTGATCAGCTCGTGATGGATCGCCTCCATCTTGTCGATGCCGGCTTCGGAAATGCGCGTCGTGGCGTGTTCCGCGGCGAGGCCTTCGAGAAACAGCCGGACGGTCCTGAGCTCGATATACTGCTTGGCCGTCATGTGGGCGACCATGATCGAGCGCCCCGCCTGCATTTCGAGAGCGCGCCCGCGCACGAGCTGCATCAGGGCCTCGCGAATTGGCGTCTCCGAGACGTTCATGGTTGCCGCGAGGTCGCGGATCTTGAAGCGGTGGCCCGGCCAGAACCGGCCCTCCATCAGCGCCTGGCGCAGATTGTTGTAGACGAGGCTCGTCAGGCTATCGCGCGCGACGGGGCCAACGCCGCTCTCGCCGGGCTTCTGTTCGACGTCGCTCATTTCGGTCCCTCAAGGCGCGGCCGGCGCAGGCCGACCCGCCAACCACTCGAATCCACTTTATATATAATATAGGCCGCCGGGCCCAAACTATCCGCCGATGTGCTGATCGACGCGAAAGCGCCCCGCGCTCCGTCCTTAAGACGTCCTTTGCACACACCGAGATGACCGCCGCTTGCAATATGCCGCGCAATATATGATATATCATCTCGAAAGCCGAGGAGAGGCCGTCATGCCGGAACTGAGCCGAACACGGGACGCAGCGCTGCGCGAACGCGCGAACAAGGTCGTACCAAGCGGGATGTGGGGCCATCTCCATGCGGCCAAGCTGCCGGACGCCTATCCGCAATTCTTCCGCCGGGGCGAGGGCGGGGTGCTCTGGGACGTCGACGGCAACCGCTATGTCGACTTCATGTGTAGCTGGGGCCCCAATCTGCTCGGCCATCACCATCCCGAAGTGGAGGAAGCCGCCGAGCGCCAGCGACGTGACGGCGACTGCCTGAACGGCCCGGCCGAAGTCATGGTCGAGTTGGCCGAGCTCGTGGTGGATATGGTCGGCCATGCCGATTGGACCCAGTTCCAGAAGAACGGCACCGATGCGACGACCACGTGCGTCACCATCGCGAGGGCCGCGACGGGCCGACGAAAGATCCTCGTCGCCAAGGGGGCTTATCATGGGGCTGTGCCGTGGTGCTCACCCTCGCTGCTCGGTGTGGCCGCGGAGGATCGCGCGCATCTCGTCTATTTCACTTTCAATGACGTCGAGAGTCTCGAGGCTGCGGCAAAGACCGCTGGTGATGATCTCGCCGGCATCCTGGTCTCGGCGTTCCGGCACGACTTTGGGTTCGACCAGCAGCTTCCGACCGCAGAGTTCGCGCGCGCGGCGCGCCGCATCTGTGACGGCAGGGGCGCGGCGCTGATCATCGATGAGGTCCGCGCAGGCTTCCGCCTGAATGCCGCGGGCAGCTGGGAAGGGTTGGGTGTCCGCCCCGACCTGTCCGCCTGGAGCAAGGCAATCGCGAATGGCTACGCCTTGGCGGCTGTCACCGGAGCCAATCGGCTCCGCGACGCCGCGTCCCAGGTCTTTGTCACCGGATCATTCTGGGCCGGCGCCGTCGCGATGGCAGCCGCCGTGGCGACATTGAAGGTCGTGCGCAGGGACGATGTGCCGGCGCGGTTGGCGCGCCTCGGGCAATTACTCCGTGAGGGCCTCGAAACGCGTTCGCGTCAGTTCGGCCTGTCAATTCGTCAATCAGGCCCTGTTCAAATGCCCACTCTTCTGTTCGACGACGATCCGGATTGCCGGAAGGGCTTTGCCTTTTGTAACGCGATGCTTGCGCGGGGCGTGTACTTCCATCCCAAGCACAATATGTTTCTCTGCGCCGCCCATAGCGAAGCGGACATCGCCGCGGCACTCGACGCGGCAGAACACGGCTTTTCCGTCGTTGCAGCACTTTGACGCGCGTCGCGCCCGGCTCCAGGTTGAGCCGTCCGTCGATGCAGGGGCAACAGCTCTTCGTGTGTCGTGCACGAACGGTCGTTCTGGCGGACCATCGAGCCGCGCGAAGTGCCCAAGCCAGGCTCCTCTCCGTATAGCCAGGCAAAATCTGAAAATGAATACTGATGACGGTTACGCCAAACCCCACGGCGCTGACATCGATGGGCCGGTCGTCTAGGCAGGCCCTATCCATGGATGGCAGGTCGCGCCTGGATTCCTTTGGACAGTTCCGCCCTCAGAGTTCGGGAGGATCACGCATTGCCGGGAAATTCAGTTCGACGGTCGTCCCGCCACCTGGCGTCTCTTGCACCCGAATGCCGCCGTTATGGGTGGTCATGACTTGAGAGACGATCGAGAGACCAAGTCCCATGCCTTGCGCTGCTGTATTGCCGCGTTTGAATGGTTCAAACGAAGCGTCGGGCTTGAACAATCCGAGGCCGGGGCCGTGATCGATGACGCAAATGCGCGCGGGTTCACTCACTTCGATGAGGATGGGCCGATCAGATTCCGCGTGATGTATGGCATTTCGGATCAGATTCGAAAGCGCGATTGCAACTGCGGTCTCGGAGCCTAAGGCCGAAACAGGATGTCCAGGTTCTGTGAATACGATGCTGCTGCCGTTCTTCAAGGCCATCGGCACATGTTCAGCTGCGATTCGTCGCGTGAGCGCGACAAGGTCGACTTTGGTCAACTCGGCTGGCTCCATGGAAATGCGTGCGAGTTGGAGCAACATCGTGACAATCGCCGACAACTTTTCGTTTTCTGCAACGACCCTGGCGCGGAGTGCGGCGTCCGGGATTTGTTCGAGCGCGGTACGTGCATTGGTGAGCGGTGTTCGAAGCTCGTGGGCGGCATTCGACAAGAAATTCCGTTGCAGCTTCGATGCGTTGTCGATGCGCGCGAGCGCGCGATTGAACGCCAGAACCAGTGGCAACAATTCCGTCGGCGCGTTCTCCTCGGGCAGGCGGCGACCATCGGGTACGCCATCGATGGTTTCCGCCGCCGCCGCAACCGCGCGGACTGGACGAGCGATCAGCGCCGGAACGAAGACGAGGGCCGCCAGCGCGGTTGTCATCAGCAGGAGAAGGATTGGAAGCACGACGATCGTCGCCTCGGTGAGGGTCCCAAGCACGAGTTGTCTGGCGGTGTAAGCCACGCCGCCCGTTTCAATCCAGATCTCTCCGACAGGCGTATTTCTCGAGGCGGTGATCCTCTTGAGCTTTCTCGTGTCGCCATCAATCGCAAATGCAAGAAAACTCGTTCCGTTGCGTTGCGATTCGGATTTTCGCGGTCGCCATATGGGTACCGGTCCGGCGGATACTTCCGATGTCTGGTCGGATACGACATACCAGAACGACGGGAATTCGCTAATGATCTCCTGCAGCTTCGGCGTTTGCGTGATGATCAATTGCCCCTGGTCGTTTCGTGCTGCAGCTGCGGCCAAAGTGTTGGCCACGTTGGCGGCGGCCCACGTGCCATCGTCGTCGCCACCCAAGCGGATCAACAAAGCCGCGGCACATACCAACATGATGGTCGTCACAACGCCGATCAACGTTGCTGCCGTCAACGTGATCGAGCGAAAAATGCGGCTTAAGCCGAACCAATTCGCGCCGCTATTCGTCATTCAACACATAGCCAAGGCCACGGATCGGCCGAATCGTCACATTGCACCTGGCTTCACGAAGACGCCGGCGCAGGCGAGAGACATGAGCTTCGATTGCGTTGGATTGAATCTCGTCTTCGAAGCCGTAGGCAGCGAGCTCCAGGGTCGAGCGCTCAACAACCCAGCCGACGCGGCGCACCATGGCCTCCAGAATTGCCAGCTCACGCCTTGGTACCATGATGGGCTTCCGATCGACGCATACCGCACGGTTGACGATGTCGTAGCTCATATTGGCGATTGTAACGATCGCGCCCTTGTCCAGGAGCAGACGACGAAGGACGGCTCTCGCACGCGCGATCAGCTTGACCGGCGAGAAAGGCTTGGACATGTAATCGTCCGCCCCCTCGTCGAGTGCGCGGGCGACCTTGGCCGGCTCATCGAGTGCCGTGAGGACCAACGTCGCAGGGCTTGGCTGCTGACGCCTCAAGTCCGTCAGAAGACCGAGTCCGTCGCCGTCGGGAAGGCCACGGTCGATGACGACGAGGTCAAAGGGCCGAACAGCCACGGCTGCTCGCGCCTCATCCAGCGTTCTCACGATGTCGGATGAACCGAACACATCGGCAAGGACATCACATAGCCAGGGTCCCAGCTTTGGGTCGTCCTCAACTACCAAAACCCGCATTGAATCCGCCCCCGATGCCCAACGGTGCGGTCCAACCATTACCGATACATTATCGTAACATTACGCGGCTTCCGCCGAGGCGCGCGATTTGACTCCATTCTAAACGGTGCGGTGTCGATGCTCGCTCACGCACAGCAGAGGACAACCGCTGAGCCGACACCATCGCAATCTTAGGGAAGAAGTCCCTCGATGGTCGGGAAGTATTCCCGCCCCTCGAGCGTTCGAACGTCGTTGTTGAACGACAAATCGCGGACTGCTTGGACAGCGCCTCCGTATCGCAAGTGCGTCAGAGGTGCGCCTCTACCTGCTCGTCAGACATGGCGCCCAGCGTACTCTCCAGCAAAAGGTTCAGGTTCATTCACAATCTAGGCGAACGCCGCGCCCCATCAGGCCAGCGCCCAAACTGCCGACGGCATGGCGAAATGGGACGCCACGTCTGCTGCTTCGACGCAGGTTTACCATTCGCGACCCTGACCGCGTAGAAGAGCGCGCGTCGGCGGGTCGGTTCGAGCGATCGACGCGATGGCGTAAGAAGACGGCGGGCCGCAAGGAGATCGCGCAATGCAATGGAAGAACACGAAGCAGGAATTCGGCGCTTTGGCCAAATTCCTGCATTGGACTGTCGCCGCCGCTTTCATCGGTGCTTATGTCGTCGTCTACTACGTCATCTGGTTTTTGGACGACAGCTCGCCGGACTCATTGCCGGTGCTCAACATCCATTGGGTGCTCGGGATATTCGTCGGTGTCTTGGTTGTCCCGCGTCTGTACTGGCGGCTGCTGAACGTACAGCCGGAGGAGGCGCAGACTTCGCAGCTCGAGAAGCGAATTGCGCAGGCGGCGCATTGGGGGCTTTACGGACTGATGATCCTGATGCCACTCACCGGCTATATCGGCACGGATGCCGATACCGATTTTGGGCTGTTCAAGGTACCGA
The DNA here is from genome assembly GCF_007830635.1 of Bradyrhizobium huanghuaihaiense. Taxonomy (GTDB): domain Bacteria; phylum Pseudomonadota; class Alphaproteobacteria; order Rhizobiales; family Xanthobacteraceae; genus Bradyrhizobium; species Bradyrhizobium huanghuaihaiense. The sequence continues at coordinate 361,462 of NZ_VLLA01000004.1, forward strand.
ATTTTCGTGAAACGGCGCTGTTCGCCTGGATCGAGGTCACCTGCGGGATCGGCTGGGAAGCGTTCGAGCCGCCTGTCGACGCCATTCATCATCTCGTCGGAAAATGGATCGCCTGGCCTGTCGTCGGCCTGCACATTGCTGCGGCCCTGTTTCATCACCTGGTTCGCCGTGACAAGATTCTCGTCCGCATGCTGCCGTACTCGTCAACCGCAGGGCACAGCTAGCCAGGGATCGCCGTCGCTCGTCCGACGCAGCGCGCTTCATAAGTCGAGCGGCCGACTATTCAATTTGATGCCGAGCATCTGGCGCATTTTGTCGCATCCAGTTTGACTGCGTTCGTGGCGAGCCCGCTGACTCGAGTCGTAGATGATCGAGAGATTCTAAGTCGTGGCGCACGCATTTGAGTTGCGGTCGCGATGGCGTCTTTTTAAGGAAGCGATGCAGATGAAGAGCGATCGGACGTTGCCGATAATAACGTAGGCAATTGACCCGAATGTGAGTCTGCAGAGGAGCTGAAGCGCGGGCGATGAGTGTCGGCCGAGCGCGGACGCGGAGATTCGATCTTCGATCCATAGGTCGTTGCAGGCCGAGCGTGGAGCTATTTCACGTTGGGCGAAGTGCTGCCGTTGAGGGACTTTCTGGAAATGCGACGTGCGGGCGAGGTTGGGACGGTGGTTCGCTTGGGTGCGAAACTGCTGGGTGGAGTGGCGTTGCTGGCGTGGTTCGAATCGCCTGCTCGATCCCAAACGCCGCAAGACGCCACCTCCCTTCCGCCCGTCACCGTCGATGCTCCGACGCAGCAGTCGCTCCGCCGCGCACCGATCAATCGAAATGCGGCCCGGGTCCGATCAGCTCCACGCCGCACCGCGGCGCCTCGCGCTCCGCAACCGGAAACCGTCACGGCGCAATCGCAGCCGTCGCGGTCGGGTGTTGCGCCTGCCTTTGCAGGCGGCCAGGTTGCGCGAGGCGCGCGGCTGGGACTGCTCGGAAACTCCGACACAATGAAGTCACCGTTCAACGTGACGAGTTACACGGACAAATTGATCCGGGATCAGCAGGCGGCGACGGGTGCGGATGCCTTGATCCTCGATCCTTCGGTGCGAAGTTCCCACCCAACGGGCGGTGTGGTGGACTCATTCAACATTCGTGGTTTCCCGATCAATGAAGGCAACAACGGTGAGTTCGCCTTCGAGGGCCTTTACGGGATCGCGCCGACATACCGCATCTTCACAGACTACGTCGAACGCATCGAAGTACTGAAGGGTCCCTCGGCCGCGCTCTCCGGAATTGCGCCAAACGGTGGCGTTGGCGGCGTCATTAATGTCGTGCCTAAGCGCGCGGAAGAGGACTTGACCCGCCTAACTGCGAGCTACGGTTCGACCGCACGATTTGGCGGCCACTGGGATGTTGCGCGGCGTTACGGCGACGGCAGAGAATGGGGCGTGCGAGCCAGTGGTAGTCTCCGCGACGGCGACACGCCGATTGACCGCCAGTCCGAGACGACGGGCGTCGGATCGCTGGCCCTCGACTATCAGGGCGAACGGTACAGGTCCTGGCTCTACCTCATCGCCCAAACCGATCGCTTCGACGCTCCGTCACGTCCATTCCTCATGGCCCCCGGCCTGCAAGTACCAAAGGCACCGGACGCCCGGCTGAACGTGACGCAACCCTGGGAATGGTCGCGCATCAACGATCAGTCTGTCCTGTGGCGCAACGAATATGATGTAAGCGATCGGGTTACACTGTTCGCCGATGTCGGCGGATCGCGGACCAACGTCGAGCGGTTCTTCGGTCTCCCGACGATCACCAGCGCCAGCGGCAACACCACCTCGACGCCGCAATTCTTTGGGCTCAGCATCGATCGGCACACGTATGATGGCGGCGTCCGCGCCCGCTTCGATACCGGATTCGTCCATCATGCCGTCGCCGTCCAGGCCTCGGTCTATCACGACGAGCTGTACCGGCGGCTCACCAATGGCAGCCCGGTCGCGTCGAACATCTATAGTCCGACGGTAGCGCCAACACAGTTCGCAAATGAGATCCCCGGGCGCCCTCGGCTCTCGGACAGTCAGCTCACGGGGCTCTCGATTGCCGACACCTTGTCCGTGCTCGACGAGCGTGTGTTGCTGACTTTGGGTGTCCGTCGCCAGGGTATCGAGGTGAACAACTATGTCTCCAATGTCGGGACGCCGTTGAACTCCTACGACAAGAGCGCGACCACGCCCGTCGCCGGCCTCGTGGTCCGGCCCCTGGAAAACGTCTCCCTGTATGCGAACTATATCGAAGGCCTGAGCCGGGGCGATATCGCGCCGACGCAGTCGGGTGTTTCCAATTCCGGCGAAGTGCTTTCGCCCTACATCGCCAAGCAGTACGAGGCCGGCATCAAGGTGGACTTCGGGCGGGTCGCAACCACCTTCAGCGCTTTCGAAATATCGAAGGCGAGCGGCGAACTGTCGGCCGGGCGCTTCGCGGCGACCGCCGAAACGCAGGTGCGTGGGCTCGAATTCAACGTCTTCGGCGAACTCATGCCCGATGTTCGTGTCCTCGGAGGCATTTCGCTGCTGGATGGCACCCTGACGAAGACCGCCGTCGCGGCGAACGTGGGCAACACGCCGATCGGCGTTCCGAACGTTCAGGCCAATCTTGGAGCCGAATGGGATCTCCCGTGGATGAGGGGGCTCACCTTGAATGGGGCAGTCATCTACACGGGCAGGCAGTTCGTCGATTCCGCGAACAAGCAGCCGATCCCGGATTGGACGCGGCTCGATCTCGGTGCTCGTTACACGACGACCATCAACGGCAAGAACACGATTTTCCGCGCCAACATCCAGAATGTGACCGGTGAGAGTTACTGGTCCAGCGTGGCTTCATTCGGAACGTTCTACCTGGGAGCGCCGCGCACCTATCTCCTGTCGATGACCGTGGACATGTAATCGCTGCTCCTACCCTCCGGCGATGCTCATAGGTGTGCCCCGCCGGGGGCGCGGCATGAACAGTTCCTGGTGGATATGCAGGTTTGCCTCCTTTCGCCAACATGCCTGATCCTGACCGAGGAGGTAGATCCTCAGGGGGGCGGGGCTACACGGCGGAGGCACTGACGACCCAGTGATCGTCAGATCCGATGGCGATGGTCGGCCGCAGGGGCGCCATTCGCGACGGCGTCCTCAGCCTCACCAGTCCGACGCTGCGTCATTGTAGCCGTCACGATACCCCGACGAGTAGCCATAGTCCGAATCATGATCGTACCCGGAGTAATAGGGCGCTTCGTAATATCTGTAGACGCGAACCCTCGGCCGATAGACCGGGGCGCCATCATAGACATAGACAGGGGCCCGATGCGGATTCGCGATCGCGCTCCCCGCGAGTGCGCCGACTGCGAGGCCGCCAATGATGCCCGCCGCGATTGCGCCATCGCCTGCGTGTGCGCGTGTTGGCGACAACGAGATCATAGCGATCAGGGCCGCGGCTCCCATCAATGCTGGCTTCTTCATATCAGTTCCTTTTGTCGGAGGACGACGTTAGTCATACTGGGACGCTGGGCCTGGAGCATTGCCATAACATTACGCAGTCCCTGCTGCGCACGTTTGCCGCAACGGTCATCCGTGGCATGCCTGCGAGTGACGACTTTGGCGCATGAAAACGACGCAGCTCAAAGTCGCTAACACGCGCCACAAGTTCGTCGACGATGAGTGGGACGCCATCGAGTCAGTGCGACCGAAATTCCAGACCGCGCAGCGTGCCGGGGGTGCGCTGCACCCTCAAGTCCAATCGCCGGCTATGTCGATGCGGCCAGATTAGGTGGGTGCTTTTTCGTGCTCGCAGTGGCGAGCCGGATTTGACGACACTTCAACCGGTGGAAATCTCAGGACGATCGTGGCGCCGCCGCCAGGCGTATCGTCAATCTCCACCAGCCCTTTGTGCAAAGCCATCACTTGCGCGACAATTGCCAGACCAAGTCCCGTGCCATCGCCATCCTGACGGCCGCGTACGAAAGGTTGAAATACCGCAGATCGGTCGCCTGGTGCGATTCCTGGGCCGCGGTCGATCACGCGCACCGTCGCTGGAGCCTCCACCTCCACTAAAACCTGCTGACCTTCCCGGGAATGCCGCAGCGCATTGCGAATGATATTGGCGAGCGCAATCCTGATCGCCTGGTCGGATCCGTAGGTCTTGATGGACCCGCCCGGAGCCGAGAATTCGATCTCAACGCCGGAGTCCAAGGCGCTGGGCGCATGTTCTGCGGCGATTCGCTTCGCTGTTGCGACGAGATCGATTTCCGTTTCCTGGGCCGGCGCCGAGGATAGACGCGCCAGTTGCAGGAGCATAGTTATGATCGAAGACAGCGATTGCAGGTCGGATACGAGCGCTGCTTTCAGTGCTTTGTCATCGACTCCCTCCAGCCGTGTCCGCGCCCGTGCCAACGGCGTGCGCAATTCGTGCGCTGCGTTGGACAGAAAGCGACGCTGTGCCGAGGTGGTCGCATCAATGCGCCCGAGCGCCCGGTTGAAAGCGCTGACCATCGGGACGAGCTCTAACGGGGCGCTGTTCTCGGGCAAGCGGACACCCTCGCGCGTTCCGTCGATCAATTCGGCTGCGACCGCGACGCGGCGCACGGGGCGCGCGATCAACATTGGCACAATGACGATTGCAGCTAGAATTGTGCCAACGAGCACGATGAGGATAGGTATCCTTATGTATGAAGTATCCTGGAGCGTGGCAATAAACATCTGCCACTGACTATAGGCGGCTCCGCCGACCTCGATCAGAATCTCGCCGGCATCCGTTTGGTCAACCACCGCCGAAAGGGAGCGCCGCATCGATGTATCGTTCACTGCATATTCGGAAAACGACGACTTCTTCTGCTCGTTAGCCAAGCCTGCCAAGACACGTCTAGGCACTGGTCCGTACTCGATCACGCTCCGGCCATCGGAGATGACGTACCAAAAGCCCGAAAACATGCGTTTGAACTCGAGGAGCGTTGGCGTCACCTTGGCTGCCTTCGTACTATTCTCATCGATGATCAACTCTCCGCGTTGGTCGCGACCAATCGCGGCCTTGATTGCCGTCGCAGCGTCTGAATGTGCGAAGATGCCGTCGTCGTCCAAAAGACTGAACTGCAGGATCAACACACATGTTAGGACAACGGCGATCACAACGCTCAAAAGCGCTGCTGCGATGAGCGTGATCGAGCCGCGGATGCGGTTCATCTGGTGTCGCACAAGAGGTAGCCCAGTCCACGCAATGGCTTGATGCTCGCTAAACAACCATTGTCGCGCAAGCGTTTTCGCAATCGTGAGATGTGCGCATCGATTGCGTTCGACTGGATTTCGTCGTCAAAGCTGTAGGCGGCTGCTTCCAGCGTGTCCCGCAAAACGACCTGCCCGGATCTTCGCGCGAGCGCTTCCAGCAAGGCAAGCTCGCGCCGTGGGATGAGGAGTGGCTCACCGTCGACATAAGCCATCCTTGACGTGGAATCGAACATCAGGTTGGCAACCGTTACCCTGCCTCTTTGATCCAATTGAAGCCGACGGATGACCGCCTTGGCGCGCGCGATCAGCTCGATCGGTTCGAAAGGCTTGGCCAAATAATCGTCAGCTCCGGCGTCAAGCGCGCGCGCTATGTCGTTTGGATCGTCAAGCGCCGTCAGAACGAGCACTCCGGGCCGCGGTTGCAACTGCTTCAGTCGCGCAAGCAGCTCGACGCCGTCGCCGTCGGGTAAACGTCTGTCGACCACAATCAAGTCGAATTGACGCACTGAGATCGCCGCCAAAGCCTCGTCAAGCGTTGTGACGAGATCTGCACCACCCAGGGCGCCGGCCAGCTCAGATTTCAACCAAGGTCCCAGCTGTTCATCGTCCTCGATGACAAGTAGTCGCAATAGAAACTCCTCCGGCGATCCTGGCGCACTGGAGGATGACTGTAACATTACAATAGGATTACCGCCATCTGTCGGCTGGGCTGGCTCCCGGTCGGCCTGTCGCCGAGCTGCGCGCCACAGGCTTCGAAAATAGGCCATTCTTTGCCTCCGTCATCCAACTCCATGCGACCGTTCGTTAACCAAAGAAGAACCCTCTGACATTGCAGGCTGGATCATGGGGTTTGCGAACGAACCGAGGCGGCTCGCGCCAGAGCCCTATTCGCTACCTCAATGCCAGGAGCCCAAAGAGGGGAGCCGCATCGAATGCCAGAACACCCTCTCGCCCCTGTCGAAACGAGACCGTCCCCTTGACTGGCGAATGTCGATTGCAGACGTATTACGTGATCTCCGTCGATCTTCGCTCCCGGAGGGTGTGGTTGTTCGCGCAATGAGACCCGTCAAAGGCTGAATGCTATTCTCTGGCCGCTATCAGGCTGCATCGACCGGGATCGCGGCATCGTTGACGCCATTGAGAGGCAGAATAATCTCAAAAATTGAGCCGCCGGTCGCAGATGCCTTGTATGTGGCCAGGCCGTTATGGGCCTTCGCGATAGCGCGCACCACAGATAGACCCAGACCGACGACGAGGCCGTCCATCGTCCGGTGCCTGAATTCCCATACGATCGCGAGCTCCGTAATCTATCCGTAATGTGCGACGACGAAATTGACATTCGATCCGGGCAGGTTCGGCGGTCGCGCTAGTCTGCTCTGCGCGCATCGCCAGATGCAGGCCGTTCGGCGAGTGACGCCAGCCCCGCACTTCCGAGCGGCCTGCAGTGGGGCTCGACTGGCGCCGTCTATTGTTTCCGGGCCGGATCGCGTCAGGTTGGCCGCGCTCATTTGGGCTCACGGCCAACGATCCAGGCGATAAGGGGTCGAAAAAATCTGCCGGCAGGCCGCCCGCTGCGCCTCGCAGCGATTGATATGCGCGTCAAACCCAGAGTGATCTGAATGAACGACCTCGCCATTCCCAATCTACCCTCACGCAGCTTCGATCGCACGCAGGAATTCTATCGGCGGCTCGGCTTTACCCTTGCGTACCGAGACGATGAGTGGATGATTCTGAATCGCGGTCGGGTGGTGCTGGAGTTCTTTGCGCATCCTGGCCTGGACCCTCTGGCCAGCTGGTTCAGCTGCTGTCTGAGGCTCGATGAGCTTTCAGAGTTCTACGAGCTGTGCAAGTCGGCCGGCTTAGAAGAGAAGGGAAGCGGCTATCCCCGCCTTCATCCGCCCGAAGAGCAGGATGGGGGTGGACGAATGGGCGCCTTGATAGATCTGGATGGAACGCTCCTGCGTCTGATCCAGAATCGAGCTGCGCGATCCCCGGCGACGCATTAACGAGCGCATCCGGGGCAGTTGTCGGAACGTCTTTGCGATCCAGGCGCCTCCATTGACGCCCTGTTGGCTGCAGCTCGAGTCACGATATCGGCGAGTGAGGCGCCGTCGTGCACAGATCGGCCTCCAATTTGCACGGTCGGAGTCTTGCGTGCATCGGAGGGATCTATCTTCTTGGGTCGTGCGTCCTCAGCGGCGTTGAAAGACCGCAGAGCCAAAATCCGAAAGCACCGGACACGATAAGACTCACGTAGGCCAGACCTGCACTCGTGAACTGCCCGCTCAGGAAAAGGCCGACGATCATCCCGGACAACAAGAACGGTGTGCCGGTGAGCACCATACCCGCAACATGGCTGCGACTTCGCCAGTTCTCCCAGGCGCGCCTGTCGGACCAAGCGGTGCTGTCAACGAACCGATCCCTCATTCATCATCCTCAAGCAAGCTGCATTCGTACCGCAGCCACCATCCAAGCAAAGATCCGATAAGGCAGCCGGCTATCGCGGCGGTGAGCGGCGATATGCGATGTCCCGCGACCACACCAATCAGGCCCCCTGTCATGGAAGCGATCAGCCAAAACCCAACCGGAGTACCCCGACTCTCCTCACCGCATCGATCTGCGCCTGTCATCATAACTCTGTCAGCAACTTGAAAGGAAGCAAACAGTCGGCGGGCGAGATTACCGCCGCATTACACCTTTCAATTCAGGCTCAGCTTACGCCTGCATGAGACGGCTGCCTCGATAACCGTGACCCAGCTCCAGTCTCGATGATTGCGCCTAAATTGGCGCAGCGAAATTCGGAGTCTCGGTGTCGATTGGGGCCGGGCTACGAGCCGTTGCCTTGCCTGTCGGGCAAAACACCCTCCATTCCGTCAACCCTCCCCCGCAAAAATATTTCGCTTTACCGGAATTCGGATTTGTCGTATGTGTCGCCCATCCCGGCTCATCCTTGAGGGGCGATTGTGTGGTCGTCATTTTCGCGAGCCGGGTTTGCGGTGGACGCAGCAGCGTCGGGCGCGAATGGCCAGGGCAGGGCGGATTGCTCTCCGTGCCCAGGGCTTCGCGTGGACGAACGGCGCTGACAGGTTCGTCTCGTCTGTAAGTTTTCGGCTCCGTCGACGGAGCTGGGAATACTGCGGCGAAATGGCGGGCCGCGCGTACGGAAAAACCGTGTGGTCCTGGCCGTCGTTGCTACGGTCAAGCTCTTGCGGAGGCGGTGATCGCGTCAACCGGCGCGGTGCCGGTGAATTTCGCGGGAGTGAGGGAGGCCAGAACGAACTCGGCTCCCGGGAGAGCGCGGCATAAGCCGTCCGACCATCGCGCAGGGAAGGCCGAGTGATTGGCACCACCTGTATGCTGCTGTGCGGTTCCTTTGCGCTACATCTTCGCGCAGCGGACCGCGGGTGCGAGGTCAGCACCCGGTCTTCCCTGCGCCCTCTTGGTTTGAAGAGGGTGGAGTGACCAGGCAAAGCTCGGGCGAAATGGGCCGCGAGAATGCGAAGCCGTGTTGCCTCGCAACGCGTCGCGACGCCCGCGCATTCGAACCAGCGCGGTGCGATCGGCCGGCACTTCGACATTGTGTGGCCCGGACCGATCGACACCGTGCATGAGTGCCTAGCTGCAGCTCAGCGGCAGCGGCTGGTAGGGATGATAGGCGTACCAGTCATAACAATCCGGATCGGCGCCGTAGAATCCATATCCGGCGTGGTGGTGGCCGAAGCTGTGAAACGCGTGCTGGCGCAGGCCACCGACATGGCCGCCGAACCCGAGATGCTCGCCGCCGAAGTGTCCGCCGCCGAATCCGCCGGCATGTCCCATGCCGCCGAAATGCCCGCCGCCGCCAAAGCCCATATGGCCTCCGCCGCCGAAGCCGCCGCCGTGGCCGCCGCCACCGCCGCCATGCGCCTCGGCCGTTCCGACAGCCAGAGCGGAGGCAAGCGCCGCTGTCGCCAGGATCATCAATGCTCGTTTCATGAGGGACTCCTTTCGTGTCCGGATGCGCGGCGGCCGATGTGTTCGCTTGCGCCTCGTGCCGTCGGCAAGCCCTACGTGAAAGAAGATAGGAAGCTCGCGTGGCAGTCCCACTGAATTCGATGTCAGGAGCAACGCTTGCGCATCGACGAGATGATCCGGCGCATCGCCGGCCCGCTTCGCAAAGCAATGGCGGGCCCGAGATCGGGCCCGCCCGCATCGTTGAACGGCGAACGGCCGGGCGAGGCGCCCGCCCGGCCGCGAGGTCGCCGTGATCAGAAGCTGCCGGTGCCCGGCTCACAGGGAACATTGTTGCCGGTCCACGGCGCCGTCGCGAACGCGCCGACACGAGGTGCCGGAACGCAGGCGCGGCCGCCCTGATAGACGACCCCCTCCGATGCGACCGGATCGGCTTGCATGGCGGATGGATGCGTGACCGCATGGCTGGTGCGCGCCATGACGGGTCCCCCGAGCATGGCGACTGCGATCAGTCCGGTCGACAACAGCTTGAGAGTGGTCATTGGGATTCTCCTTGTGTGACAGCAGGCAGTCCAAGGCCGGCCTGAGAGGAAGGTGCGTACGATTGGGCGTGAACCAAACGCACGAATTGCTCACCCGCCTTCAACGGCCCGTGATGGCGGCGTTGCCGGCAAGCACGATCGTGCAAACAGGCAATGTTCGCGGTGCCGGCGCGTAACAACGGGCTCCCAAAGGGCATATCTGTAGGAGCGTCCTGCTGCTTGGAGATGAGAGATGATCACGGCGACGGTACATCCGGTCGCGCGCGCGCCGTCGCCGGCAGCGGCCGCACGTCCGTCCTTGACACGCTATTTAATGGTGCGCGGTCCCGCACGGGATTATCTGCAATACGAGCCGGCGGCGCGTCGCATGACGGTGCTGCCCCGCATGTTCGGCCCGGAGGGGTATTGAACATGTCGTCGCGGACCAGCGACCCCGTGCCTCGCCGCCGGCCTCAACGTCTCGCAGTACGTGGGACCAGCACAATGACGCGGATTCTCCTGATCGAGGACGACACCGAGACCGCCGACGCGATCGTGTCCGAGCTCACCGAGCGTGGGTTCGAGGTACGATGGGCGCCCGACGGTATCGGCGGTCTCGACCGCGCGCGCGAATCCTCGCCCGATGCCCTGATCGTCGATCGCATGCTGCCCGGAATGGACGGGCTCACCGTCATCGAGGCCCTGCGCAAGGATCAGGTGAGGACGCCGGTGCTGGTGCTGAGCGCGCTCGGCGCGGTCGATGACAGGGTGCGCGGCTTGCGCGTCGGTGGAGACGACTATCTCACCAAGCCGTTCGCGCTGGTCGAGCTCGTCGCCCGGGTGGAGGCGCTGCTGCGCCGTCCGAGCGACGACCGGGAGACGACGCTGCATGCCGGCCCGCTAGAGCTCGATTTGATCGAGCGGACCGCACGGCGCGGCGAGCGCGAGATCGACCTGCTGCCGCGCGAATTCCGCCTGCTCGAATACATGATGCGACGAAGCGATCAGCTGCTGACGCGCGCGATGCTGCTCGAAGAGGTCTGGAACTACAAATTCGTCCCGGCGACCACCAACCTCATCGACGTGCACATGGGCCGCCTCCGTCACAAGGTCGATGGCCCCGGCGAAACCCAGCTCATCCACAACGTTCGCGGCTCGGGATTCATCCTGCGCGTTCGCTGACAGGCCGGCGGATCATGCGCCAGATCGAGTTCATCCGTTCGAACACCTTCCTCTGGGCCGCGGCGGTGGCGGCGGCGATGGCGCTGTTCGTCGCCGCTCTGTTCGCCTTCATCTACTGGAAGATCGACGACTACCTGATCATGCGATCCGACCGCATGATCGCAACGCAGCTCAACTTCCTGGCCGAGCTGCCGCCCGGCCGGCTCAATGACGCGATCTCCGATCATCTCAAGCAGGATTCCAGGGGCGTGCAGTATGCCGGCCTGTTCGATGGAACAGGCACCCGGCTTGCCGGCAACATCGCGCGATTGCCGCCGCATCTCGATCTCGGCGAGCCGGTGCAGAACGTGCGGCTCGCCCGGATCGCGCCGCAGGCCGCTCACGATGCCGTCGTCAAGGCTGCCGGCAGGCGGCTCGGCGACGGCCATATCCTGGTGATGGGGCGGAACGTCGATGAGACGCGCGAGATATCCATCGTCGTCGGGCAGGCGCTGCTGCTCGGCCTGCTGCCGGCCTTCTGCCTCTGCCTGCTGGCTGGGGCCTGGCTCAGCATCCGCGCCCAGCGCCGCGTCGAGCAGGTGAACCGGCATGTTCAACGCATCGTGGCCGGCGATCTGCGCGAGCGGCTGCCGCAGACCAATACGGATGACCCGTTTGCGCGGCTGGCGGGGATCGTCAACGGCATGCTCGACGAGATGGAGACGACGATCAACGCACTGGCCGGTGTCGGCAACGACATCGCCCACGATCTCAGGACGCCGCTCACGCGGGTCCGCCTGGCGCTGGAGCGCGGCCGCACGCACGCGGCCACGCTGGAGAACCTTCAGGACGTCGTGGACAAGGCGATTGCCGGCATCGACCAGGCGCTCGCGATCATCACCGCGCTGCTGCGGCTTGCCGAGATCGAGAGCAGCAGCCGCACCGCCGGATTCGGCGACGTCGCGCTTGACGAGATCCTGCGGCAGGTGTGCGACGTCTACGAACCCATCGCCGAAGACAAGGACGTCGAGCTTCGCGTCGCCATCGATCGCAAGGCGGAGGTGCGGGGCGACCCGGACCTGCTGTTCGAGGCGATCGCCAATCTCGTCGACAACGCCGTCAAGTTCACACCGCGCGGTGGACGGGTGACGCTCGCGCTGGTGTCCGACGACAAGGCCGCGCGCGTCGTCGTGAGCGATACCGGGCCCGGCATCGGCGCGGGGGAGCGCGAGGCGGTGCTGCGGCGGTTCTACCGCTCCGACAAGATGCGCAACACGCCGGGCGTGGGACTGGGGTTGAGCCTCGTCGCCGCCATCGTCAAGCTGCACGGCTTCCGTCTGACCATCTACCCGGCGCCCGGCGGACGGGTGGAGATCTTCGCCCCGGCGGAGGAGACATCACGCGAGGCCGCGGCATCCGATCCGGCTCGCGCGCGTCACGCGAGCCTCGCGCCGATGTGACCGCGAGGGTCGTGCGCGATGCGTGCGAAGCGGAAATCACGGCGTGATCTCTGAAAGCGAATTCAGGCTTGTTAAGTGCAATTTACTGGCGCCGTCAGTCGGAGGCCTCTTACGCTCCGTTCGCCGGTTCGAATGTGGGAGCATGAGATGCCAACACGCCAGGCGGGTTTGAGCAAGATCGATATGGACGTGCCGGGCCGGCGAACATCGGCCGGTGTGGCCAATGCGTATTCCACGATCATCGGCCGTTACGACCTGCTTGAGCGCGAAGAGGAGCAGCAGCTTGCGCGCCGCTGGCAGGAGACGCGGGACGCTGATGCCGCCAACACGCTGGTCACGAGCCATCTCCGCCTCGCCGCCAAGGTCGCGCGGAGCTACAGGGGATACGGCCTGCCGTTCGCCGATCTCATGGCCGAGGCCAATCTCGGGCTCGTGATCGCCGCCTCGCGGTTCGAGCCAGGCCGAAACTCGCGGTTCTCCACCTATGCGACATGGTGGATCAAGGCCGCCATTCACGACTACATCCTGCGCTCCTGGTCGCTGGTCCGGATTGGCACGACGGCAGCCCAGAAGAAGCTGTTTTTCCGGCTCCGCGGCGAGATGAGAAAGACCGCCGGCGGTGCAATGGCGGGGCTCACGCCCGAAGTCGCCGAGGCGATTGCGGTCAAGCTCGAAGTGTCCGCGCGTGATGTGATCGAGATGGATGGCCGCCTGCGCGGCGACCTGTCGCTGAATGCTCGGGTCGGCGACGACGAGCACGGTGCCGAGTGGGAGGCCATGCTCGTGGACGAGACGAGCGACGCCGAGACCATCCTTGCCGATCAGGATCAGACGGAGCGCCGGGCCGGCGCCCTGCGCATTGCACTGAAAGCCCTCACGGGGCGTGAGCGGCGCGTGCTGGAGGCGAGGCGGCTCGCGGAGCATCCTCCGACACTCGATCAACTCGCCCGGGAGCTTTCGATCTCCAGCGAACGCGTTCGGCAAATCGAGATTCGCGCCTTTGCCAAGGTCCGGCGCGCCGCCATCCTTGCCACGCAATCACCATCCCTTGCGCCAACCGCCAGCGATGCTGAACGCGTTTTCATTTGAACGGTCGCGCGTCGCCGCCATCTGAACAGAGATTTCGCGCAAACTGCTTCAGGCATTCGTCATCATGGGAATTGTCCGCTTCGCGCTCCGGTTTCCGCACACATTCTACGTGCTCGCGGCCCTGATCCTGTTCCTCGGCGGCATCGCGGTCTGGTCGATGCCGACGGACATCTTTCCAGAGATCCGCATTCCGGTCGTCACGGTGATCTGGAGCTATACCGGCCTCTCGACGCCGGAGATGGAGCAGCGCGTCAGCACGTACAGCCAGTACTCGATCAGCGCCAATGTCAGCGGCATCAAGAACATCGAGGCGCAGACGCTCAACGGCCTGTCGGTTCAGAAGATCTACTTCCAGCCGGACGTCAATCTCGACCTAGCGATCTCGCAGATCGTTTCGGCAACGAACGCCATCCGCGCCCTGATGCCGCCGGGCATTCAACCGCCCGTCATCGTGCAGTTCAATGCATCGAGCGTGCCGGTGCTGCAGCTCAGCCTCGAGTCCGACAAATTGAACGAGCAGCAATTGTACGACTTCGGCATCTACCGGATTCGGCAGCAGCTGGCTCCCGTTCCCGGGGTGACGCTGCCGACGCCTGCGGGCGGCAAATATCGGCAGATCATGGTCGATATCGACCCGAACAAGCTGCTGTCGCGCGGATTGACGCCGCTCGACATCGTCAATGCGGTGAACACCCAGAACCTGACGCTGCCGACGGGCACGGCGAAGATCGGCGGCACCCAGTACGCCATTCTGACCAACGCGACGCCCGCCTCGATCAAGGATCTCAACATGATCCCGGTCAAGTTCGCGAACGGTGCGACCATCCTGCTGAAGGACGTCGCCCAGGTCCGCGACGGATCGCAGGTCCAGCAGAACATCGTGCGCGAGGACGGCCATCGCTCGGTCCTGCTCAGCGTGATCAAGAACGGCAACGCCTCGACGCTTGCCGTCGTCAACGGTGTCAAACATGCCCTGAAGTCGATCCGGGCGTCGGCTCCTGCCGGGCTGAAGATCAGCGAGCTGTTCGACCAGTCGGTCTTCGTCACCCATTCGGTCGACGGCGTGCTGCGCGAAGGCGCGATCGCCGCGGGTCTCACGGCGCTGATGATCCTGGTCTTCCTGGGATCGTGGCGCTCGACGCTCGTGGTCCTGATCTCCATCCCGCTCGCGATGCTGTCCTCGCTCATCGTCCTGCATTTCCTGGGCGAGACCCTCAACACGATGACGCTCGGCGGGCTGGCGCTCGCGGTGGGCATCCTGGTCGACGATTCCACGGTGACGATCGAGAACACGCATCGGCTGTGGACCGAGGAGGGGATGCCGCTGTCGGAGGCGACGCTGCACGGTGCGGCCGAGATCGCCGTGCCGACGCTGGTCTCCACGCTCGCGATCAGCTGCGTCTTCACCTCCGTCGTATTCCTCGAAGGACCGGCAAAGTACCTGTTCACGCCGCTCGGCCTTGCCGTGGTGTTCGCGATGCTGGCGTCCTACGTGCTGTCGCGGACGCTCACGCCGATCACGATCGGCCTGCTGCTGAAGGGCGAGCGGCGCCATGGCGAGGGCGAGAGGCCGTCCGGGCTGTTTTCGCGCGCCTCGGCCGCGTTCGAACGCGGCTTCGAGCGTCTGCGCAACGGCTATTCCGCGCTCTTGATGACCCTGCTCCGGCGGCGCAGCATCGTGCCGGTCGCCGCAGTGCTGGTGCTGGCCCTCGGGGCCGTCATGTTCGTCTACGTGGGCAGGGACTTCTATCCCCTGATCGACGGCGGTGAGATTCAGCTCCATGTTCGTGCGCCCGCCGGGACCCGCATCGAGCGCACCGAGGCGATCTTCCAGGCGGTCGAGGACAAGATCCGCCAGGTCATTCCGGACCGGGATCGCGGGCTGATCGTCGACAATATCGGACTGCCCGCGCGTCCCTACAATCTGGCCTTCACCGACGGCTCGACGATCGGGGTGAACGACGGAACGATCCTCGTATCGCTCAAGGACGGCCACAGGCCGACCGCGGACTACGTCAAGAAGCTGCGCCAGGTCCTGCCGGAGGCCTTCCCCGAAGACGTCTTCTATTTCCAGGCGGCCGACATCGTCACCCAGATCCTGAATTTCGGCCTGCCGGCGCAGATCGATATCAGGACCGTCGGCTACGGCGCCAACAATCTGTCGGTGGCGCAGGAACTGCGGAAGAGCCTCGCTGCAATTCCCGGGATCGTCGATGCGCATCTCCAGCAGGAGGTGGATGCACCGGCGTTCTATGCCGACATCGACCGGACCCGGGCCGCTCAACTGGGACTGAACGCCAGCACGGTGGCGACCAACATCAATGTCAGCCTCAGCTCGTCCGCCCAGGTCTCGCCGAACTTCTGGACCGATCCGACGTCGGGCATCCCCTATTATCTGGCCGTGCAGACGCCGGAGTACCGCGCCAATTCACTCAATGCGCTGGGCAACACGCCGGTGTCGGCCTCGCTGGCCGCAAGCGGACAGACGGTGCCTGGCCTGCTCAGCAATGTCGCGACCTTCAAGCGCGGGACCGTACCGACCAATCTGAACCAGGCCAATGTCCAGCCGGTGTACGACGTCTATGCGAGCGTGCAGGGGCGCGATCTCGGCAGCGTCGCGGCCGAGATCGACAAGGTGACCTCGACGCTTCAGAAGCAGCTCCAGCCGGGAAATTCGATCCAGGTCCTGGGCCAGATCCAGAGCATGCATCAATCGTTCCGCGATCTCGGCATCGGGCTGCTGTTTGCCGCCATCCTGGTCTACATGCTGATGGTCGTGAATTACCAGAATTTCGGCGATCCCTTCGTCGTCATCATGGCGCTGCCGGCGACCTTCTGCGGCATCGTGACGATGCTGTTCATCACCGGGACGACGCTGAACGTGCCGTCGCTGATGGGCGCGATCATGGCGGTCGGCGTTGCATCGGCCAATTCCATCCTGCTCGTGACCTTCGCGCGTGAGGCACAACTGAAGGGGCAGTCGGCGTTCGGGGCTGCGCTAAGTGCAGGCCGCACGCGTATCCGTCCCGTGCTAATGACGGCCGCCGCGATGATCGTGGGCATGATCCCGATGGCGATCGGAGGCCCGGGCGAGGAACAGAACGCAGCGCTCGCCCGCGCCGTCATCGGCGGACTGCTGTTCGCGACGCCGACGACATTGCTGATCGTGCCATATCTCTTCGCCTGGCTGCGCAAGGGCAATGACGGCAAGGCTCAGCACGGCGTATTCGAGGAGCAACCGGAATGAGCGATGTTCGCGTACGGACCAATAGCGACGACGTGAGCGGCCGGCCTGATCCGGAGAGCGGCCGCATCGTGGAGCTGCCCGGCAAGGACGCGCGGCCACGGCGCCGGCACGGCGGCGCCTGGCTCGGCGGCGCCGTGCTCCTGCTCCTTGCGGGTAGCCTCGGCGTCGGCGGCTGGCGGCACTATCAGGCCGCACGCGATCTTGCTGTATCGGCAGAGCAGGCCAGGACCGCCATTCCGGAGGTTCGGGTGGCCACGGTCCGTGCCAGCGGCGACCTCATGAAGGTCACGCTGCCGGCGACTACGACGGCATTCGAAGCGGCGAACATCTTCGCGCGGGCCAGCGGCTACATCGAGAAGCGCTACGTCGATATCGGCGATCGCGTGAAGAAGGGCGATCTCCTTGCGGAGATCACCGCGCCGGAGCTCGACCAGCAAATCGCGCAGGCGCAGGCGACGCTGGCACAGAACCAGGCCGCGTTGCAGCAGGCGCAGGCGAGCCGGGAGCTTGCCGACGTCACCAATGCGCGGGACAGCAATCTGGTCAAGCAGGGCTGGTTGACGGCCCAGCAGGGCGACAATGACCGTCTCACCCTGCGCGCGCAGCAGGCGGCCGTGAACGTGGCGCAGTCGAACATCGCGGCGCAGGAGGCGCAGATTCGCGTGCTTCAACAGGAGAAGGCCTATCAGCGCGTGGTGGCGCCGTTTGACGGCGTGATCACGCAACGCAACGTGGATAACGGCAGCCTCGTCTCGGCTGGGTCGACCTTCATGTTCACGTTGATGCATTCGAACGTGATCCGGACCCAGGTCTTCGTGCCGCAGGACGAGGCCTTCGGCGTGGCGCCGGGCGTCGATGCCGAAATTCGCGTCCCCGAGATTCCGGGCCGGACCTTTCCGGGAAAGGTCACACGCATCGCCACCGCGTTGCAGCCGGGAAGTCGTACGCTGCTGACCGAGATCGACGTCCCCAATCCGGACGGCGCCTTGAATCCCGGCATCTACTGCACGGTCGAGCTGTCGATTCCGAGCAAGACGCCGTCGGTGTCGGTTGCGGCCGATGCGCTGGTCTTCGATCAGAACGGCCTTCATGTCGCGGTCGTGCGCAACGGCATCGTTCATTTGCAGAAGGTCTCGATCGCGCGGGATTTCGGCACGTCGATAGAAGTGCGTGAAGGCGTGCACCCCGGCGATCAAGTTGTGCTCAATCCGCCGGTCAATCTGACTGAGGGCAGCAAGGTCACCATTCGCAAGCAGGATGCAAGCCAGGGGGCGCAGACATGATCCGGATCGCGTGCGCGGCGCTCGCTGCCCTGTTGCTCGGCTGCTCTGCCAGCAAAGCCCAGGTGGCGACGACCGGCAGCACGGCGATGGACCTTCCGACCGTGCCGGGCGCGATCGTCACGTCACCGCTCAATAGCCCGGGACCGTTTTCCGCAGCGACTGTACAGGGCGCGCCCGACACCACGCTGGCACCTGTTCCGCTCGCCCTGAATCCGACGACGCCGGGTACGGTCGTCGTCTGTGCGCCACCATCGACGTCACCGACGCCTGTGCCGGCGACCCCGACCGTATCGAGCACGGGATTGGCGGCGTCAGGCAGTTTGGCGCTGATCGCGCCGCCGATCGGGCAAAACACCAGCTCGATCGGGACAGTTTCCGCGGCTGCGCCGGCGGGGACGGCGGCGGCCACCGCGTGCAGCTCAATGCCGGGCGGAACTGTCGTGAGCGCTGCATCCTTGCCGCTCTCGATCGCGGACGTGCCGGCCGGACCCTCGCCCGGTACGATCCCGCAGGCGATCACCGACGCCGGCGGCACGGGCATCGATCCAAACGCCGCGGTCGCACCCAGCCCCAACGCGTCGGCCTGCGCGGAAGGGATGACGATGAATCTGACGTCGCCTGCAATGATGCTGCCGGCCAACGCAACAGGTGCGGCACCAACGCCCGGAGTTTCGCCGGTCTTGCCGCCGGGCTGCTGAGGAGTGCGCGGCGCAGCGATAATCGCCTCCCGGGGCTGCGCAACTATGCGCGGACGTGCAGCCGTCGATATTCGCTCGGTGTCGTGCCCGTCGCGCGTCCGAAGCTCGTCGAGAAGTGTGCGGAGCTCGCATAGCCGCAGGCATAGGCGATGTCGGTCAATGTGAGGTTCCCATCGCCCAGCAGTTGCTTGGCCCGCTCGATCCGTTGCAGCATCAGCCAGCGATGCGGCGGAAATCCCGTCGCGGCGCGAAAGCGCTTGCAGAAGCGATCCGGGCTCATGCCGACCAGCGCTGCCATGGCTTCCAGCGTCCAGGGCGTATCGGTGGATTCGATCGCCTCTCTGATGCGCCGCAACTGCC
Organism: Bradyrhizobium huanghuaihaiense; assembly: GCF_007830635.1. GTDB lineage: Bacteria > Pseudomonadota > Alphaproteobacteria > Rhizobiales > Xanthobacteraceae > Bradyrhizobium > Bradyrhizobium huanghuaihaiense. Next base: position 380,481 of record NZ_VLLA01000004.1, read on the forward strand.
ACTCGGCAAGAACCGGCCGGGCCGAGCCGCCCGCGCCTGGTCCGCCGCGCAACGTGCCAGACGTTTGATCATGCGAATCCGGCTCGGGAATCATCTGCGGCCCCCACCATCATGGTCAGGGCCGCACCATGAGCCAAGCGGCTGCGCATGTCCTTGTCGTTGCCGTGAAGATTCCTGAAGCGACGCAAAAGTTGCGAGGGATCTACAGGCGCTTCAGGCCGACGGGCGCAATTTGCGAATCTCGGCGTCCGATGGAAGCATCGTTCCGCCGTCCCGGTAAGTCCAGTCGACCATGACACCCTTGTCGCCCTTGAGGGCTGTGCGGCCGACGAACGTACCCATCGTGCTCTGGTGATCGATCGAACGCCAGCTCGCCGGCCCGAACGGCGTCGTGAAGCCGACATTGCCAAAGCCGTCGGCCATCATTTCGGTGTCGAGGCTTCCGAGCCGCTCGATCGGCGCCGTGATCGAGCTGATAAGGGCATGGCCGACCACGGAGCCCATCGTCGGAGCCTCGCCATATCTCGCCGAATAGGCGGCAACGAACTCATTGTTGGCCTCGCCCAGAGGCTCGGTTACGGGATAACCGGTCACGATCCATCCTTTCGGAGCGTCCTGTCCGAGGGGATGCAGATATTCGGGCTCGCCGGTCGTGAAGGATACGACGTCTCGCCCCTCGAACAGGCCGCGATCATTGCCCTGACGGACGAACCTCGCAAGGTCGGGTCCGAAGGTCACGTTGAGGATCGCCTCGGGCTTCTGCTGGGCGAGCGCGTTCACGACCGCCCCTGCATCGATTGCGCCAAGGGGCGGCCACTGGCTGTCGATGAACTGGACGTCGGGACGCCGGCGGCTGAGAAGCTCGGTGAACCATTTGACGGCGGAATGTCCATACTCGTAATTCGGCGCGATCGTCACCCATCGTGTCGCCTTCAGTTGCGCCGCCTCTTCCACCAGCATGGCTGCCAGCATGTATGTCGAGGGGCGCAGCCGGTAACAATATCGGTGTCCTCGATCCCAAACGAGCGCGTCCGTCAGCGGCTCGCTCGCCACGAACAAGATCCGGTTCTGCCGCGCGAAGTCGCTGATCGCCAATCCGACATTCGACAGGTATGTCCCCGCCAGGAGATCGACGCCGTTCCTGCGCACGAGCTCCTCCGCGGCACGAATCGCGACGCTCGGCTTGCCTTCATCGTCCCGGCTGATGATCTGGAGCTCGCGACCGAGAAGGCCGCCTGCGGCGTTCACTTGCTCGACCGCCAGCTGCCAGCCGCGGCGATAAGGCAACGTGAACGCCGGCGCGCTGCTGTAGGAGTTGATTTCGCCGATCCTGATCGGTCGCGTGCCCTGGGCGCGGATGATGGCGGGCGAACATAATGACGCGCCGACGCCGCCCAAAACCTGTCGTCTGGAGATGCTCATCGCGTGCGGTCCCGAGAATTGAACGAACGTGCGGGACAAGTTGCCCTGACCACGTCGCTGCAAGGTCTAGTGGCAGGTGGGAGAAGGGGGGCGGTCGCCGGGCGATGCAGCGATGCCCGGTCTAGCGGCAAGGCCACGCGCGAAGGTGAGGGCGGGAAGATCGACTTCCGGATCGAACAGGGCGCTGAGCGGACCGACGAGGTCGAGTGCCGCCTGGCGGCGTTTCGACCCTGCCATGATTCTCGCCCAGGTCGCCGCAACCTTCAGCTCGTAGAAGCGGCACTGCTGCTCTCGTGCGACGGACAGTCCTTCCGAGAACAGCATTTCCGCCCGGGCGGTATCGGATGTGCTTTCGGCCAGCAGAACCTCGCCCTTGATCCTCAGCAGATCGGCAAGGCACCACAACTGCCGGCCTTGCCGGGACATGTTCAGGGCTTCCTCTATGGCGGCCAGGGCCTGTGCGTTCTCGCCGATCGCGAACAGGCCCTCGGCGAGCGATCCGAGAAACTCGGGATTGCGCATCAGCCATCCGTTCTCGGCCCGCGCTTTCAATCCATCGCGCAGCAGCGCAATTCCGTCGCGATGCTCGCCCTGCAGAATGAGCAGCTGCCCCTTCAGGCACGATGTCCAGCTCGCCCAGAAAGCGATGCCCTCGCGCGTGACGAGCTTCAGGAGCGACGAGATCGCGCGATCGGCCGCATCGAGATCATGCGTCATCAATGCAATCGGACAGACGGCATTCCGCAAGGCGTATGCCATCGCAAGCTTGTCGTTCTCGCTCTCCGCCTCCTGGAGGCATTCGGCGGCCAGGGATCTGCTTTGAGCAATCTTTCCCTGCAGCAGCAGGACGCGCGCCAGCATGGCCTTGGCCAGGACGCTCTGGTTCAGCAGGAACCACATCTGGTTCGTGCCGTCCTTCAACCCATGCGCCGAACGATCCAGAGACAGGGTCAGCTCACGTCGCGCATCCTCCTGCGCGCCGCAAAAGTGCGTCGCGGCGCCGATCAGGCGCCGGCCCACCGTCTCGTTGGCGGCATTTCCGGTGCGCAGCGCGATCTCGAGGTATCGCTCGCCGACGTCCTTGGCCGCGCCGTATTGGCCGGAATTGAGGTTGTAGCTCCACAGCGTCCAGACGGCCTTGAGCTGAAGCTCGAGGTCGCGCAGCTCCTCGGCGAGGACGAGCCCGATGTTCAGTGCCGCCTTCATGCGATCCGCCGAGCCCGTCGTGTTGAGAAGCGCGAACCCCAGCGCGACATAGAGCTGCGCCTTGAGCCCGGGATCGCAGGCCAGTTCGGGGTTGAAATGTGCAAGAGCATGCTCGATCCGGGTCGAGCATTCCGCGAAGGACAGCAACTGCATCCATACCGGGACGTATCCCGCCGTCAGCGCGATCCCGAGTGCGGCATCACCGCTTGGCGAGAACGCCCAATCCAACGCCGCATGCACGTTTCCGATCTCTTGAGCGAGCCGGGAGAAGTCGTCGGAGGCTGCAGGGCTGCCCCGGGGCGGCTGTATGAGCTGCCTGAGAAAGTCTGCCTGCCGCCGGGCGGCGTGCTCGACCAGCCCTGCCTCCGCCAGCTTCTCCAGCGCGTAGGCGCGGGTGCTCTCCAGCAGGCGCCACCGCCCGTCGAAGGATGGATCCAGGGAAACGAGGGACTTTCCGACCAGATTGGACAGGGTCTCGATGACATCAGGCCGCGCTGCGTCTTCGTCCACCATGGCGATGGCTGCATCGAGTGTGAAGCCGGCGGGAAACATCGCAAGCCGGCAAAGCAGCTGCTGCTCTTCCGGCGACAACAGATCGTAGCTCCAGTCCAGCGTCGCGCGTAGCGTCTGGTGCCGGGGCAGCTGATCACGGCGTCCGCCGCTCAGCAGCTCGAAGCGCTTGTCGAGGCGAAGCGATACGGTATCCACCCCGAGATTTGCGGCCCGGGCGGCTGCAAACTCGAGCGCGAGCGGAATTCCGTCGAGCCGGCGGCAGATCGCCGCGATCTTGACGAGGTCCTCCGCATCAGGAGAAAAGTTCGTGCGCAACGCCCGCGTGCGAGCGACGAACAATTGCACGGCGCTTTCCTGCAGAAGCAGGTCCGGCTCGCGCACGTCCAGACGGGGAACCGACAACGGCGGGATCGCAGCGACGTATTCGCCCTCGATGCGGAGGGCCTCGCGGCTGGTTGCGAGAACGGTGACGTTCGGACAATAGCGAAGCGCGGCACTCGCGATCTGCGCGGCGACGTCGATGACGTGCTCGCAATTGTCGAGGACGAGCAGCAGACGGCGCGAGCCGATGGCCTGGGCAACGCCCGCGGCCGAGACTTCCTTGTCGTTCAAGACGAGCCTCAAGGCGCGGGCGGTCGCGGATATCGCGAGTGCCGGATCCTGCAAGGTCGCGAATTCGACCAGCGCAACGGAATAGTCGAATGAGGATGCGACACGGTGCGCGACCTCGACCGCAAGCTTCGTCTTTCCGATGCCTCCGGGGCCGACCAGGGTCACGGCCCGGAACGCGGACAACACGTCGGCCAGCTCGTTCAGGCAATCCTCGCGGCCGATGAGAGGCGCGTGCGTGTTCGGCAGGTTGCTTGCGAACGAGAAGTCTGTCGGGATGGATACCGGTGTGGCTGCGAAGTGATCCGGCTGTCCGCTTCGCCAGGTCCCCGCGAGAGTATATCCGCGGCCGGAGATCGTCTTGAGCAGATCGCGATCCGCGCCGAGCGCCTTGCGGACCGCGGATATATGGACCTGCAGTGTGTTCTCCTCGACGGAGAGGCCTGACCAGACGCTTACGATCAGGTCATCCTTGGTCACCAGGTGGCCGGCGGAACCCGCCAATCTCTCGAGGATCTCGAATGCGCGGCTTCCGATCGGTACAGCGATGTTGTCGTACCTCAGTTCCCTGCGCTGGCAATCGATGAGCCAGTTCTTGAAAGAGTAGGTTCGACCAGCCTGTGAAGGCGACATAGGGGGTCCGTGGATCAGCTTCACTGCCGTGATCCGGTGAAAGGCAATGGACCCACCCGGAAATCACCGATCCTTGGCAAGAATTTGAAAGCGTGAATGCGCGTGTGTGTCGTACAGGGAACATCGTTGGCGTGTCAAGAAGACCTTCTCAGTAGTCGGCGTTCCATCATGACGTGATGGAGGCATCGACGCACTGATCGTTTGCTACACGAATTCGTGACGGCGATCGGAGATGACGAAAGTGGAAGGGGCGGCTGAAGGAAACGGAAAACGCGATCACGGAGGAGCGCAGAGCAGGGGATTTCGTGTTCCAACCGTTCAGAAGCTCGGCAGCTTGCTCCAGCTCTTCATTCCCGAAGTCGTCGATGGACGTGCTGCATGCACGGTCTACAGACTGCAGGATATCGCGCGCCATCTCGGTTGGGACGACGGTACGACGCATCGCTTCCTGGTGTCCCTGACCGAAATCGGCATGCTCGAGCGGACCGGCGACGATCGCTTCTGCATCGGCGTGCTCGCGGTGCAGCTTGCGTCTGTCTACGTCGCGGCGAGCGAGCTCCGCGGCGTCGTCATTCAAAAGGTCGAAGAGCTCAGCGCGGCGACGCGGCTGACGACGGATGTCGGTGCGTTGCAATGCGGCGCGATGGTTGTCATTGCAAGCAGGCAAGGGTCGACGCCGCTGACGTCGCGGTGCATGCTGGGAGAGAAGGTGCCGCTTCACGCCACGGCGGCCGGAAAGGCGATCCTGTCGCAGCTTGCCGATGCCGAGGTGGAGGAGTTGTGCCGCGGCAAACTGGTCGCTCTGGCATCCAACACCCGCACCACGCTGTCGTCCCTGATGTGGGACATCGGGCACGCCCGGGAGAGTGGGTTCGTCAGCACGCTCTCGGAATATGCCGAAGGTCTGCGCAGCATCGCGATTCCACTTCCCGCCGGGTGCTTCGGAATTCGTCCGGCCGCTCTGGCCTGCTCGGGTCCGGCGACCCTGTCTCACTCAGGGTGGGAGATCGCCGAGGAAGAGCTCAGGGCTTTTGCCGCCCACCTTCACAGCAGCGCAACCTAGATCGTCATCATTCTGGACTCCGTCAGGTGCTGCATTCGCGGCATCGAGAGATGATCGGTATCGCCAATGGATTGATCGAGCGATCAGATCGACCGATCGCGCCGCTCCCCGCCTTGCGAATCCGATGCGCGGTTCCGTGAAGACCGGAGTACCTGAAGATTCCTGATTTTGCGTCTCTTAACTGGCGAGCGGTTCTCACCTTGCTACCCTCGACGCAATCGAAGAGCTCCGTCGCCTGCACGCCAGGCCTGCGCAGCCCTCCTTTCTAGTCCGAGTAACACAGCAAGAGTCGTGATCATGCCCCAACCCTCGCGACGACCGAATGATGGACACGTCCCGGCAACGACCATCGCGGATGAAGGAGGAGTGGGGTTGCCGTTTGCCATCGCACCGGCGTCGTTCGCTTCGCTCTCGGATGCGGTCGGTCATGCTGCCGTTGCGCGCGATCATGGCCTCGCGGTCCGGGACGCGAGTACAATAGCCTTTGAGCAACTCGCCTTGGTCATTGCCATCGATGCGCACCCGCAGCGCCATCCCGGGATGCCACCGCATGACTCGGCGCGTGGCCGGCTGCACGTTCAAATCCCGCCGCAGTCCGCGTCCGGGATCCGATTAAGCTCTGCGAGGCTGGCGCTCATCACCCGTAAAGGAGCCGGCGCAGGACTTCACGATGCGTCGTCCGACGATCCTGTGCTTCAAAGCCTGTCCAAAGCTCTCCTCGCTGTCGAGAGAATGCAGGAGGATCACACCGCTCTTTGTGCCGACGCGCTGCGGCTTGCGGTCCTCGCCAGACTGTTCGCATTGCAGTCGGAGGGGCAGTCGAAGCCCGGCGAGCGAAGTGAGAGGCCGATCCGGGGGCTGCAGAAATGGCGCCTGAAGCGGGTGCTCGACTACATCGACAATCATTTCTGCCGAAAGATCGCGCTGGCGGATCTGGCGGCGGCCGCGGGCTTGAGCCGCATGCATTTCGCTGCGCAGTTCCGGGCGGCAACGGGCTGCAGGCCGCACGAGTTCATCCTGCGACAGCGGATACGGCGGGCCAAGGATTTGCTGCGGAATTGTGAGATGACGGTTGTCGAAATCGCGCTCGCGGTGGGTTTTCAGAGCCAGGCCCACTTCACGACAACGTTCAGGCGCTTCACCGGTGACACGCCCAGCCGATGGCGAAACGCGGCTGCGGCGGGTTTCGAGACTACGGGGACTTTGCCGTACGACATTGTCCTGCCAAGTCGCGACAATCTTCCCTGATGGCGGTCCTTGATCGCCCGTTCGGCGACGGAGACAGAGCGAACGATCGGGCATTTGTCGAATCGGAATCGGAGGAATGACAGCATCACGAGGAGCTGCCATTCCTCCTTCCTGCGTGAGATGGAAAGCCTCGAGTCCCTGTGACGATCCGCTTCGACTCAGTGCGTGCGATTGCGTCGCGCCGAAGGAGCTTCGTCCGGCTCTATCGCTCAGTAACCGGACGTGGGCTCGCACGGCGGACGGCGCCACGGGGCAGTTGCATAGGCGCCGACATCCGGAGCCCGCGCGCAGCTGCGCTTTGAGGTGACCGGAACACGTTGCGCCGATGCGTAGGCATCGGCATTCGTCCTGCGCGCATTCGTATTGCCTTCGCGCGCCATCGCCGGGGAAGCAACCATCGCCGCGGCGATCAGTCCGGCCGAGAGCAGTTTCAGTGTCGTCATCGTACGTCTCCTTGACAAAGCGACGCCGGGAACGCCTCGGCTCGCTCGCCAGACATGTGTATGCGTGCTCTCGATCCGCAGTATCAAACGAACGATGATTTTCGCCTTTGCACGGAGTCATGCGCGCGATATCCATGGCGATTGCGCGCGCATGACGCTGTCGGGCTCCGTTCGAGCTCGCGAACAATGGTTGCCTGTATCCGCAGGCTGCATCGTGTCTGCTCGCTCCGCCTTGTCATCGGCGCCAGTGATAGCCGTGAACTTGGCCCACGCCAAATACGGGGGCGGCGCCACCGGGGCGCTCGAGTCCCATACGTCCTGCCGGCGTCAACGCGCCGCCATTCAGCACGTCGCGGTCGGGATACATCGAGGCATAGGCCGCGGGCTCCTGGTCGGCGAAGGACCAGGCGGCGGAAGCCGATGAAATTGTTGCTGTTGAGATCAGTGCCGTAGCGATCAGGATCTTGAATGCGCTCATAGCGATTCTCCATTGTTGTCTCGTGCGGAGGGTCGCTTGGCGAGGATCGCTGCTCGGCTGGTGGCGTTTCCGAAAATTGTCTTCTATGTCGAGATATATAGGTCGCCCTGCGAGCAAAACCCGTGCGCGTGCATCACGCTCGCGAGAAGATGGCCGAGTGCAGAACATGGTGCCCAGGCTATCGACGAATACCTTGTGCGTGTCGCATGGAATCCTGTCACCGATGTCAGAAACGATCGCGCGATCGTGCATGGTCAAATCGCGCGCGGCGCCCAGTTCTCGATTCAGGTCATACAGAATTGGGAGTGCAGCCATGAGACTGATCTCGTTTCTCTGCGTCGTCACCTGCCTTGCTCTCTCCGGCGCCGCGCTTGCCCGCGGCGGCGTCGGCTCGTCGATGTCGATGGCGAGCGGCGGTGCGCTCGGTACGAGTGCCGGCAGGCCCGGGACGAACTCGCTCGGTACCGCGCTTTCGTCGTCCGAGAGCGGCGGTCGCGCGATCGGCGGGCCGTTGCTCGGCACGGACAGGACCATCGACAAGGAAGACGCCCGGCTCGAGAAGATGCTTGAAGGATCGATCTGCCGCGGCTGCTGAGATTTTCGCATCGAAGCATGATTAGCGTAGGCTGACGCCGGAATTGGCTTCCGGGCGAGGTGTTTTTTTTGGAAAGGTTGGTGGTAGGCTGAGCACGAGATCCAGGAACCGCTTGGGGCTGTCGATGATGGCTGAGCCAGGCCAGCGACCCGTGTATGTGTGCGGGGAATGGGAAGTCGATCTTGCCCGACGGGAGTTGCGCTCGATGGGAGCGCCCGTTCCCTTGGGAGGGCGTGCCTTTGAGATCCTTGCCGAATTGGCGCAGGCCCAGGGCGAACTGGTCACCAAGAACGATCTGACCGAGCGCGTGTGGCAGGACGTCTTCGTCGAGGAGAGTGCACTCCGCGTGCACATTGCGGCGATCCGGAAGGCCCTTGGTTCGGGACGCGACATGCTCGTCACGACGGTCGGCCGCGGCTATCGCCTGGTGGGCGTGTGGCAGATCAGGCAGACGGACGCCCCGCTACAATCTGCCGCACCCGCACAGCTGTCGTCGACCAATATCCCCAACGCGTCATTCAATCTCATCGGCCGTACGGCTGCGACCACGCATCTGTGGGAGCTGATGTCGGCCTATCGAGTCGTGAGCCTCGTCGGCCCCGGTGGAATCGGCAAGACGGCGCTTGCGCTGGATGCCGCCAGAAAACCGCCGGCCGGCTTTGCCGCGGATCGATTGCTGGTCGAGCTGGCCGCGCTGTCCGATCCCAGGCTCGTCTGCTCCGCCGTTGCGAGCGTGCTCGGCATCAAGCTCGAAGGCGAAGAGATGTCGCCTGAATCCATCGCACGCGCGATCGGTGCCAGGAAATTGTTGCTGGTTCTCGATAATTGCGAGCATGTGGTCGACACCGTGGCCCAGGTTGCGGAGACCATCGTCAGTCGCTGTCCCGAGACCACCATCATGGCGACGAGCCGGGAAGCACTGCGCATCGATGGTGAGCATGTCTATCGCGTCACTCCCCTCGGCGTGCCGCCCCAAACCCGGCTCGAACCCGGCGCAGCATCCGCGTATGCCGCCATGGAGTTGTTCACGACGCGAGCAAGGGCCTTGGGTTCCAGCTTCGCGTCCGACGACGAGAACATCGATGCCGTCGCCGCCATTTGCCGGCGGCTGGACGGCATTCCGCTCGCGATCGAGTTCGCGGCGGCGCGCGCGGCGATGCTCAGTCCGCCGAAGATCGCCGCCCTTCTCGACGACAGGTTCAGATTCCTGACGACCGGCCGGCGTACGGCGCTGCCGAGGCAGCAGACGTTGCGCGCGACGCTCGACTGGAGCTACGACCTGCTGCCGGAGTCTGAGGCCCGCCTGCTGCGGCGGCTCGGCATATTTGCCGGGGAGTTCTTGCTCGAAGCGGTGATCGCAGTCGCCGGCGAGGACATCGGCGATGTCACCGGGCAGCTCGCCAATCTGGTGGCAAAGTCGCTCGTCCTCGCCGACATCAGGGGCGACCGCCCATACTATCGCCTGCTGGATACCACGCGCGCTTACGCGATGGAAAAGCTTCATGCCGGCGGAGAAGCTGCCGACGCGGCCCGCCGTCAGGCGAAGTACTATTGCGGCTTCTTCGCGAATGCGGAAGCAGACAGCGAGGTGAAGCCGCAGTCGGAGTGGCTCGCCTTCTATGGCCGGCACATCGACAACGTACGATCGTGCCTCGACTGGGCGTTCTCGCCCGGCGGAGACGCGCGGATCGGAGCGGCGCTGACCGCAGCGGCGGTTCCGCTATGGGTCCAATTGTCGCTCCTGTCCGAATGCCGCGAGCGGACCGAACTGGCCTTGGGCAGCCTCGACGAGAGCGCCGCCAACGCAGCGCGGCTCCGCATGCAATTGTCGGCCGCGCGTGGCTGGGCATTGATGTATGGCGTCGGAAGAGCACGGGAGGCCGGGCCTGCCTGGGCTGCGGCCCTGCAGCTTGCCGAACAACTCGGCGACAGAGACTATCTGCTGCGGGCGCTCTGGGGACTATGCATCGATCAGTTCAACAATGGCGAGTTCCGCAAGGCGCTCGAATTCGCACACCGTTTCGCCGAGGCCGCGGCCGATTGCAGCAATTCCGTCGACCGGATGATGGCCGACCGGCTGCTCGCCACGTCGCTGCACTTTCTCGGAGATCAGAAACTGGCGCATCATCACATTCAGCGGACCTTGTCGCGCCTCTCGGACCTCGCTGCGAAGCCGCAGGTCATTCGCTTCCGCTTCGATTTGAGAGCTTCGGCGCATTATTTCCAGGCGCGCATTCTGTGGCTGCTCGGTCGCCCGGATCAGGCATTGAGTGTCGTCGAGCGTAATGTCGAGGAAGGGCGGGTGAGCGGTCACGCTCTGACATTCTGCAGCATATTGGGCCAGGGCGCCTGCCCGGTCACCTTCCTTGCCGGTGATCTCGGCGCGGCGGAGCGCTATTGCACGATGCTGATCGAGCACACCGAACGTCATCCAATCCGGCTGTGGAACATCTGGGCGCGTGCATTCCGCGGCGTGGTGATGGTCCGAAACGGCGACGTCGGCGCCGGATTGCCGCTGCTTCACAAGGCGCTCGAGCTGGCGGGCGAGGCGCGCTTCCTGCCGCGCTTCCTGCTACCACTCGGCGAACTGGCGGCATGCCTCGGTGAGGCCGGCGAGGTGTCGCAGGGGCTCGCAACCGCCGACCAGGCGCTCGCCAGGTGCGAGGCGAGGGACGAGCGCTGGTATGCAGCCGAGCTCTGGCGCATCAAGGGCGAGTTGTTGCTGCATCCGGGCGAATGCCGTTCGGTTGCCGCCGCCGAGCAGGCCTTCGACAATGCGTTCCTTGTGGCGCGGGAGCAGGGCGCGCTGTCCTGGGAGCTGCGAACGGCGATCAGCCTGGCACGGCTGAGGATGAGTCAGAACCGTGCCGAGGACGCACGCCGCGTTGTTGCGTCCGTGCATGACAAATTCACCGAAGGTTTCGAGACTTCGGACCTGAAACGCGCGCAAGCAATGATCGCGGAACTCTCGGCGTCGTAGCTTCTCGCTGCAGTGGGATGCCCCGGGGACGTCATCCGATTGATCAATCGGATGCCGTTGCGGCCTCGGTGAGCGCCGCATCCCCCGTGCTCCGGAACGTTCTGCAACTTGTTGCGGGATCAGCATGCTTTGATGGATCGGGGCGATCTTCCCATTCCGCGCGGTTGTATCCGGATTGCCCGCAGCCTCGGCGGCAAGTTCGACCGCGACCTCGCGGCCGTTTTCAGAACGCCGGAACGGATTCGTGATGGCCGCCGAGAACGACGTGAACCGCCGTGCCTTCGCGAAATTTACGGTGCGTTTGGGAAGATCGCGCCGGCGTCGCCCCGCTAGGAAACTGATGTCATTCGAGCGGAGAGCTGCGCGTTCGATCGCCAGGCATCCTTCGTGCTGCAAGGAGACCTGATGAAACTGCCAGGCAGACTGGAGCGTTCGAGCCTTGGATCGCTCATCCTGATTGCAGCCGTCCTTGGCTGTAGCGCCGCGGCCTTCGCATACTCCGCGGGTTGGCTCTCGCCTGGGCGTCTCACGCCGGATCGGATGATCGCGGCATTGACGCCGCCGAGCGGCCCGCCACTCGGACACCGGCGGAACCATGCCAAGGGAATCTGCTTCACCGGCACGTTCGAAGCGAACGGGAATGGTGTGGAGCTCTCCCGCGCCAAGGTGTTCGCGCAGGGCCGCTATCCGGTCCTCGGTCGTTTCAATCTCGGCACCGCCGATCCGAACGCGGTGGATGCAACCGTGCGCGTGCGCGGCATCGGGCTGCAGATATCGGCGGCGGACGGCGAGGAGTGGCGAATGGCGATGATCAACCCGCCGTTCTTTGCGGTTTCCACGCCCGAGGCGTTTCACGAGCTGCTGGTTGCGGCCGGCAAGAAGGAGCCTGAGGCGATGACGGCGTTCACCCGCGCCAATCCGGAGTTCGGCGCGTTCGCAGCCTGGGCCAAATCGGCGCCCTGGACCGCAAGCTATGCGGAGGAGCCCTACAACAGTCTCAACAGCTTCGTCTTCACCAATGCGAAGGGCGATGAGCACACCGTGCGATGGTCGCTCGTTCCCACGGCAGTGCCTGTCCCCATCGCGCAGGCGGATCTGCAGAAGCGCGGCCCCGATTTCCTCGAGCAGGACATCACGGACCGGGTGCGGTCCGCCCCGCAACGATGGACCATGGTCACCACTGTTGCCGATCCCGGAGATCCGACCGCGGATCCAAGCAGGGCCTGGCCGGAGAACCGGCGTAAGATGCAGGTCGGAACGCTCGCCGTGCAGCGAATTGAAGCGGAGCGGGATGGACCCTGCCGCGACATCAATTTCGACCCGACCGTGCTGCCGCAGGGAGTCCGCGTCTCTGACGATCCTTTCCCGGCTGCGCGCTCGTCGGTCTACCGCAAATCCTACGATCTGCGGGCGTCCGAAGCCGGGGCCTATCCGAGAAACGGGGCCGCCAAGCCATGATCCGTGCTCCACATCGCTTCGCCCCGATCCAGCGGCTGCTGCACTGGCTGATGGCGCTCTGCATCATCGCCATGCTCTTCATCGGTGTCGGCATGGTGTCGACCGTGGCGCCGAAATACCTGCCGCTCATCCTGATCCACAAGACGCTCGGCGTTGCGCTCCTCATCCTCGTCCTGATCAGGCTGGCGCTGCGGCTTCGCCTAGGCGCGCCGCCTTTGCCGGCCGATCTTCCGCCGGTGATGAAGCTCGGCGCTAAATTGTCGCATCTGCTGCTCTACGGGTTCATGATCGTCATGCCCTTGCTTGGGCTAGGCATGCTCTGGGCCGCAGCCTATCCAGTCGTCCTGTTTGGCGGGATTGAAATTCCGGCGTTGCTGCAGCAGAGCGACCGCGGGCATACGTTGCTTTGGAACGCCCATGTTTATCTGGGCCTCGCCTTCTTCGCCCTCGTGCTGCTGCACCTGGCGGCGGCGCTGTTCCACGCCTTGATCCGTCGCGATGGCGTGTTCGCGACGATCTCGCCCCTGCCGCAGCGGGAGCGGATGAAGCCCGCCGAATGAGCGGGCAGGCAGGCGTTCAATCCGGGAAGCTCGCCGCTCGTGCGTACAAGTTCGCCGCGCAACGCTCGGCATCGTGCAGATCAACAATATCGTCGTTACCGCGAAAGATGGGTCGAAGGGCCGCTTGTACGCTTGCTCCCATCCATGACCGGAAGACCGGTCGCACGTGCAAGGGACAAGCCATGACGGATATGCCGAACTCGAAGGCGTCGCTCGGAAGGGCCTTCCACGCGATCAGCGGAAAATGGGGCTGGTTCGTTGCACTGGGCTTCGCGCTCGGAAGCCGGGCGTCGCGCCACTCGGCCCAGCCGGCGACGGTGTAAGCCATGATGACGGGCTCGACATTCACGCGGCATTGGGAGATCGCCTGGCGCGGCGGTCAGACACGGTCGACCTCGCGGCTGGTGGCCGAGGAGACGGCCATCGCGCTCACCTATAACGGCTCGACCCATGCCGTGATGATGGGGACGCCGGCCGATCTGGAGGATTTCGGTATCGGCTTCAGCCTCACGGAAGCCATCGTCGAACGACGAAGCGAGATCAGAAGCATCGATCTGATCCCGAACGAGCTCGGCATCGAGGTGCGGATGTGGCTCGATGGCGACCGCGCGGGGCCGCTGGCCGCTCGTCGCCGCGCCATCAGCGGTCCGGTCGGGTGCGGACTATGCGGCATCGAAAGCCTCGAGCAGGCGCGCCGCACGCCCTCGCGGGTGGAAGGCCGCGGCGTTGCCTTTCACGCGCGAGATCTGCTCGACGCGATGCAGGCGCTGTCACCCCTGCAGACGTTGAACCAACACACGCGATCCGTGCACGCGGCGGCGTTCTGGTGCCCCCGCACCGGCATCGGCCCGGTCAGGGAGGACGTCGGCCGCCACAATGCGCTGGACAAGCTCGCGGGTGCCATCATGCGCGATGACAGCCCGGCTCGTGATGGCGCCGTGCTGCTGACGAGCCGCGTGTCGGTCGAGATGGTGCAGAAGGCGGCGATGATGGGCGTGCCGGTCGTCGTGGCCGTGTCTGCCCCAACCGCGCTCGCCATCCAGACCGCGAAGGAAGCGGGCATCACCCTTGTGGCGATTGCCCGCGACGACGGATATGGCGTGTTCACGCACCCGCGACGCGTTCTGCTGCCTGACGAGGCTGCGCCGCGCGCGGGATGCTGACCTTGCGGGCCGGCCAGCATGGCGATACAGGCCGCATCTCCGGAGCCCGCAGCTGAGCTGCGCGTCGCCGCCTGTGCTCCGGAGCGATCGCTCCCGGTTGCGGCCCTGCTGACGATGTCGGGCGGCTTTCTCGATGCCTTCACCTGGCTCTCGCTGGGCGGTGTGTTCGCGAGCTCGCAGACCGGCAATGTCGTCTTCCTCGGCATCGACGCCCTTTCGGGGCAATGGCAGCGGGCGGCGCATCATCTGCTTCCGATCGTCGTCTTTCTCCTCGGCGCGTGGGTGGCGATCCGCATCCAGGCGCCGCTGCTCTGTCTCGTTGCGCAGATCGTCTGCCTCGCGGCCGTGATGCTGCTGCTGCACCGGATCCCTGATCCGCTCGCCATTCTCGGCATCTCCTTCGGCGTCGCGCTGCAATCGGCCAGCTTCAGGCACGTCGAACGCTGGAGCTATCTCTCGGTCACCGTCACCGGCAACATGCTGCGCGCCATCGATGAGTTCGTGTCGACGTCCGATCGCGACGCCTCGCATGGCGGCGGCGCCATGCTCGTGCTTTGCCTGATGTTCCTGTGCGGCGCCGCCATCGGCGGCTTTGTCACGATGCGGCTCGGCGCGGCCAGCCTTGCGGTGCCGATCGCCTTGTCCGCATGCGCGCTGTTGCTGTGCTGGCGGAACCGGATCGGCCGCGATCCGGACTGAGCGGTCTGTCTTCCGCTGTGCGCCGTCACACCATGCCATTCGGCAAAGCGACGTTCGTTCGCGGAAGCAGGTAGCGCGGTGCGCGCCGTATCATTTCCAGCAAGTGCCGGGATGGCACTTCCGACATCAACTGCCACGAGAGGCAAGGATGAACGACCTTCGCAAAGAGACAGACAGCCTGGGTGAAGTGTCCGTTCCCGCGGACAAGCTCTGGGGCGCGCAGACGCAACGTTCGCTCGAACATTTCAGCATCGGCAAGGACCTGATGCCGCGCGAGATGATCCAGTCCTACGCGATTCTGAAAAAGGCCGCGGCAATCACCAACTACGCCGGTGGCCGTCTCGACGGCACGCTTCACAAGCTGATCGTCCATGTCTGTGACGAGATCCTGGCCGGCCAGCACCACGACATGTTTCCGCTTCACGTCTGGATGACCGGTAGCGGAACGCAGTTCAACATGAACGTGAACGAGGTGATCTCGAACCGGTGCTGTCAGATCGCGGGCACGCCGCTCGGCAGCAAGCATCCGGTCCATCCGAACGATCACGTCAACATGTCGCAGTCGTCGAACGACAGCTTCCCGTCGGCGATGTACATCGCCGCGGCCACGAACGTGACCGAGCGGCTCATGCCCGCCGTCGAGGCGCTGCACGACGCGATTGCCGAGAAATCGGACAAGTGGGACGACGTCGTCAAGATCGGCCGCACCCACATGCAGGATGCCACCCCGCTGACGCTGGGGCAGGAGTGGTCCGGTTACGCCGGCATGCTCGCGGACAACCTGGCGCGCATCGACGATGCGCTCAAGGGCGTGTTCCGGCTCGCGCTCGGCGGCACCGCCGTCGGCACCGGGATCAACGCGGCGCCGGGTTTCGCGGAGGCCGTCGCGGCCGAGATCGCGCGGTTGACCGGTCTTCCCTTCGTCAGTGCGCCCAATAAGTTCGCCGTGCAGGGCGCGCATGATGCGCTGGTGCAGCTATCGGGCACGCTTCGCACGCTTGCCGGCTCGCTCTACAAGATCGCGAACGACATCCGCCTGATGTCCTGCGGCCCGCGCGCGGGCTTTGCCGAATTGCTGATCCCCGAGAACGAGCCGGGCTCGTCGATCATGCCGGGCAAGGTCAACCCGACGCAGGCGGAGGCGCTGACGATGATCGCCGTGCAGGTGATGGCGAACGACGTCGTCGTCGGTTTCGGCGGCGCCGGCGGCTATCTCGAAATGAACGTCTACAAGCCGCTGATCATCCACAACATCGCGCAGTCCGTCACCATTCTCGCCGACGGCTGCACGAACTTCCGCACCTTCCTGGTCGAAGGCGCCGAGCCGAACCACAAGAAGATCCAGGAATATGTCGAGAGATCGTTGATGCTGGTGACCGCGCTCGCACCGGTGATCGGCTACGACAAGGCGTCGCGGATCGCGCATTACGCAATGGACAACGATCTCACGCTGAAATCGGCGGCGTTGAAGCTCGGCTTCGTGACCGAGCCGGAGTTCGACCGCATCGTCGATCCCGCCAAGATGGTCAGACCCTACGTCGCCGAGATCAAGGTGCCGCTCACGATCGGCGCGAAAGCCGGCTGAAAGGAGAGAACGATGATCCGCTGTGTACGTCTATGGACCGGACAGGACAACAACTCGCATTTCGAGGAAGGCTTCCTCGAGCTGGAGCCGGGCCAGCGTGGCGACTTCCTGACCGGAAAGATCGATGCCGCCAGCGTCTCCTTCCAGGAGACCGAGTCGGGCGGCGCTTTCGCCTGGCACACCGCGCCGGTGCGCCAGCTCGTGATCACGCTCAGCGGAACGCTCGATTTCCAGACGCGTGACGGCCACCACTTCCTCATCCATCCCGGCAATGTCCTGCTGGCGGAAGACACCGCG
Organism: Bradyrhizobium huanghuaihaiense; assembly: GCF_007830635.1. Classification (GTDB taxonomy): domain Bacteria; phylum Pseudomonadota; class Alphaproteobacteria; order Rhizobiales; family Xanthobacteraceae; genus Bradyrhizobium; species Bradyrhizobium huanghuaihaiense. Next base: position 397,433 of record NZ_VLLA01000004.1, read on the forward strand.
GGCTCCGGGCACAGCTGGAAGCTGACGGACGATTCGTCCTGGCGCCGCGCCTATGTGGTGCTGCGGCCGGGAGCCGACGTGCCGTTCCGCGCCAAGGCGCGGCAGCCGGCGCGGGCCTGACCGGGCCATCCAGAGCATACCATCGCACCCCAACCAAACGAAGAGAGCTGCCATGCAAGGAACTTCCGAATCCGACGTCGTCCTCATTGGCGCTGGCATCATGAGCGCCACCCTCGGTGTCTTTCTCAAGGAGCTGGAGCCATCGCTCACGATCCAGATGCTCGAGGCCCTCGAGGATTGCGCGCTCGAAAGCTCGGATGCCTGGAACAATGCAGGCACTGGCCACGCGGCCAATTGCGAGATGAACTACACGCCGCAGCGGTCTGACGGCAGCGTCGATATCTCCAAGGCGCTTGAGGTCAATGTCGAGTTCGACCTGTCGCGGCAGTTCTGGTCCTATCTCGTCGCGCGCGGCGCGATCGCCGATCCCAGATCCTTCATTCATCCCGTGCCGCACATGAGCTTCGTGCACGGTGTCGACAACGTCGCCTTCCTCAGGAAGCGGTTCAAGGCGATGGCGGCGCATCACTGCTATGAGGGCATGGAATACAGCGAGGATCCGTCGAAAATCGCCGAGTGGGCGCCGTTGGTGATGGAGGGCCGCGCCAGTGGCGATCCCGTCGCGGCGACGCGCATCATCACCGGGACCGACGTCGATTACGGCTCGCTGACCCATCTCCTGGTCCGTCATCTCGTCGGCCAGCCGGGCTGCGCGGCGCACTACAAGAGCTGGGTCACCGATCTCGCTCGCGAGCAGGACGGTCGCTGGCGCATCGAGGTGCGCGACACCGACAGCGGCGAGACGCGATCGGTGCGCGCCAAGTTCGTCTTCATCGGCGCCGGCGGCGGTGCGCTGCCGCTGCTCGAAAAGTCCGGGATTCCGGAGGGGCGTGGCTATGGCGGTTTCCCGGTCAGCGGGATCTGGCTGCGCTGCGACGATCCGGAGATCAACAAACGTCATCATGCCAAGGTCTACGGCAAGGCCGCCGTCGGCTCACCGCCGATGTCGGTGCCGCATCTCGACACCCGCGTGATCGGCGGCCAGCGCTCGCTGCTGTTCGGACCCTATGCCGGCTTTTCGAGCAAGTTCCTCAAGCACGGCTCGCTGCTCGATTTGTTCGAGTCCGTTCGTCCCGCCAACGTCAAGCCGCTGCTGTCGGTGGCGCGCGACAATTTCGGCCTCACGGAGTACCTGGTCGGGCAGGTGCTGCAGTCCGAGAGCCATCGCCTGGCGGCACTCGACGAATATTTCCCGAAGGCCGATCCGAAGGACTGGCGGCTGCAGGTGGCGGGCCAGCGCGTCCAGATCATCAAGCCCGACGTCAAGCGCGGCGGATTGCTCGAGTTCGGGACCGAGCTCGTCGGCGCCGACGATCATTCGCTGGTCGCCCTGCTCGGCGCCTCGCCGGGCGCCTCCACCGCGGCGTTCATTGCGATCAGCGTGCTGCAGAAGTGCTTCGCCGGCGAGCTGACGGCGAGTGCCTGGCTGCCGAAGCTGAAGCAGATCATCCCGTCCTATGGCGTGTCGCTGATCGAGGATGCGGATTTCTGCCGCCAGATCCGCGCGGCGACGGCGGAGGTGCTCAAGGTCGACAACATCCCGCAGCCGGCCGCGCGCGCGCCGGCGGTCGCCAAGCGAGCATAGGAAGAGAGGGGGCTTGCCATGGACCCGACGGCGCTTCTCCTCTCGCGGCTGCAGTTCGCCTTCACCATCTCGTTCCACATCATCTTCCCGGCGTTCACGATCGGGCTTGCCGCCTGGCTCACGGTGCTCGAAGCGATGCACCAGTACACCGGCAGGCCCGTCTACCGGACCCTGTTCGAGTTCTGGCTCAAGATCTTCGGCGTCGCCTTCGGCATGGGGGTGGTATCGGGCGTGGTGATGGCGTTCCAGTTCGGAACGAACTGGAGCGTGCTGTCGAGGATGTCGGGTCCGATCCAGGGCCCGCTTCTCTCCTACGAGACGTTCACCGCCTTCATGCTGGAGGCGGGCTTCTTCGGCATCCTCATCTTCGGGCGGCCGCGGGTGCCGCCCTGGTTCTACCTGTTCTCCACTGCGATGGTCGCGCTCGGAACCACGCTTTCGGCGTTCTGGATCATGGTCAACAACAGCTGGATGCAGGTGCCGACCGGCTACGTATTGGAGAACGGCCAGTTCGTGCCGAACGATTGGGCGCAGATCATCTTCAACCGGGTGGTCTGGGTCCGCTTTCCGCACATGCTGCTTGCCTCATATCTCACCGGTGCCTTCTGCGTAGCGGCGACCGGCGCGTGGTATCTGCTGCGGCGGACCTATCGGGCCGAGGCGCATGTGATGCTGCGCATGGGTCTTGCGCTCGCGGCGGTGCTGCTTCCGGTCCAGCTCTTCATCGGGCATCTCGTCGGCGACTACGTCCACGACTACCAGCCCGCCAAGTTCGCCGCGATCGAGGCGCGCTGGCATGACGAGCAGCCGGCCTCCGAGGTGCTGATCGCGATCCCCGATTCCGCAACTGAGTCGAACAGATACGCCATCTCGATTCCGGTGCTCGGCAGCATCATCGGCAGCATGAGCCTGACGTCGAAGGAGGTCGGCCTGACCAGCTTCGCGCCGCAGGATCGCCCGCCCGTGGCGATCCCGTTCTTCGCCTTCCGCATCATGGTCGGCTGCGGCTTCGTGATGCTGGGGCTGGCCTGGTTCGGGAGCTGGCTCGGCCTCAAGCATCGGCTCGAGCGCAGCCGCCTGCTGCTGTGGGGCATCTTCCTCAGCTTCCCGCTGCCGTGGATCGCGATCCTGACCGGCTGGTACACCGCGGAAGTCGGCCGCCAGCCCTGGACCGTCTACGGCGTGTTGCGGACCGCCAATGCCGTGACGCCGTTCCTCACGGCGTCCGCCGCGCTGACCTCGCTGATCCTCTTCGTCGCGGTCTACGCCTTCATCTTCTCGTTCGGGACCTATTACATCTATCGGCTGCTGCGCGCCGGCCCGGCGGGACTCGGCGGCAAGCCGCTCCATGTCCCGGTGCCCAACCGGCCGATGTCGCTTGCCGACAAGATGCCGGCAATCGTCGAAGCGGGAGAATAGCCATGGTGACGTTCTGGGTTGCGCTGCTTGCCATCAGCATCCTGATCTATCTCCTTCTCGACGGATTCGACCTCGGCGTCGGGATGCTGTTTGGCCTTGCAGGCAGCGAGACGAGGCGTGAGGCGATGCTGCGCACGGTCGCTCCGGTCTGGGACGGCAACGAGACCTGGCTGATCGTCACCGGCGTGATCATGTGGGGCGCGTTCCCCGTGGTCTATTCCATGCTGCTGTCCGCGCTCTATATCCCGGTCCTGGTCATGCTTCTGGGACTGATCCTGCGCGGCGTCGCGTTCGAGTTTCGCGGCAAGGCGTCAAGCACGCGCTGGATCTGGGACGTCAGCTTCACTGCGGGGTCGTTTGCCGCAAGCTTCATGCAGGGCGCCATGGTCGGGGCGCTGGTCGAGGGACTTCAATTCTCGAACGGCGAATATGCCGGAGGCACCTTCGGCTGGCTGACGACCTTCTCGGTCTTGTGTGGGATCGGCCTGTGCTTCGGCTATGCGTTGCTCGGCGCCTGCTGGCTCGTGAGGAAGTGCGATGGGTCCATCCGCGAGGCCACGCGGCGTCAGATCCCGTTGCTCGCCGTCGCGGTGCTGGCTTTCCTCGTCGTCGTCTTCACCCACGCCCTCATCGAACATCTGCCAATTCTGCGCCGGTGGATCGAGCGGCCGTATCTTTTCCTGTTTCCCCTCGTCGGCGCAGGCGCGGCCGCGGTGCTCGCGACGAGCATCCTGCGCCACGACGATTATTGGCCCTTCCACATGGTTTCGCTGATCTTCGCGGCGGCGTTCGGCACGCTCGCTCTGTCGTTCTGGCCCTACATGATCCCGTTCGTCGTGACGATCGACGAGGCCGCGGCGCCGCATGCAAGTCTCGCCTTCATGTTCTGGGGGGCGGGCCTGTTCGTGTTCCCGCTGATGCTGCTCTATGTCGCGGTGGGGTATCGCGTCTTCCGCGGCAAGACGGCTGCGGCGGTGGATCACTACTGACGGCGACACGCGCGAACCGCGAATAAAAAGAAAGGCGCCGGTTTTGGCGCCTTTCTCATTTCAGGAGCCTAAGTCTCTCAGGACTTGGGCATGACTCCCGGGCTGTTGTCCGGCCATTGCGCGACCAGCTTCTCGTCGATGTTGAAATGCTGAGCCACCAGCTTGGGCGGCGTGTGCGTCAGCCAGTTGGAGAGCGAGACCTCCTCGTAGCGCGGCGCACGGAATACGCCGACGAACTGCAGCTCGGTGTCGCCGACATTCTCGACATAATGGCCGAGATTGCGCCGGACATAGCCGATGTCGCCGGCCGAGAAATCCGTCGTCAGCGCGTTGGGACCGGTGTCGAACACCGTCATCCGCGCCTTGCCCTTGATGTAGTACTGCCATTCGTCGGCATTCGGATGCCAGTGCATCTCACGCACCGCGCCCGGCGGCATCGTCACCAGCGCCGCAGCGACGGTGGTGGCCACCTTGAAGTTGCTGCTGTCGGCGACGCGGATGCTGCCGGCGGAGCTCTCCTTGACCGGAGCTGAACTGCCGAGCGAATGGATGAAGGGATAGGGCGGTGCTTCGGCTTGCCTTGCGACTGCGGCGCGATCGGCGGCGAGATCGCCGGGCACAGTGCCCTGGAAAATCCAGCGATTGTGCAGCGGGATGTTTGCGAAGGCCTCGGCCGACACGCCGAAGTTCTTTGCCAGCACCTCGGGCGGGGTATGGGCGAGCCAGTCCGTCACCAGCAGCGTGTTGAACTCATTGGCGTGGCCGTCGTCGAAGCAGATCACGAACTCGCATCCGTCCGGACCCAGTCCCTGTAGCGAATGTGGCGCGCCCGGCGGGAAATACCAGAGGTCGCCGGCCTTGAGGTCGCCGACATAAGGGCGCCCTTGCGTGTCCAGCACGGTGATGCGGCAGCTGCCGTAAGTCATGATCGCCCATTCGGCGGCCTGATGCCAATGCAGCTCACGGATGCCGCCGGCGGCCAGGCGCATGTTGACGCCGGAAATCTCCTTGGAGATGGCGAAGTCTTCGACGGTGACCTGACGGGCCCAGCCGCCGTTCTGAATGCGTCGCGGCGCATTGTTGAACGAGGCCCAATCCATCGGCAGCCCGCCGACGTCCGTCGCCGGCGGCGTTTGTGCGGAGGGGAATTGCCTGGCCAGGTCGGGATTTTGCGGACCGGGATCGGTCAGGCTTCCTGGGCTCTTGGCGTTGATGGCGCCTTGCGGCGGCTCATCGGGATTGCCGAATGTTGCGGCCTGCGCACTGGAGCCGACCATGGCGGCACCTGCCGCGGACATGGCCAGCAGATCACGTCTTGAAAACATCTTGGGTCGCTCCTGAAAATTGTCGAAAGCCCTCCGTCGCGATGGGGCTCCAACCGCCAAGCCTAGTTTCCGCCTGTGGTTTCAGCTTCCGGGAACGGCGCTATTTTTGCCGGAATGCACTGGCTGCTGCTGCGGCAGGGCGGCCGGGACCGAACGTGTGCAATTGAGGAATAGCGTTTGTTTTGGGAAGACGGCGCTGCCTGCGCGATCCTTAACTGGCCCGGAGAATGGCAAGATCGAGAGATGTCGAGATGACCACGAAATCGGTTCGTCCCTACCGTGAACCCGCCGGCGGCTGGGGCGCACTCAAGGCGCTCAGCGAAGCGCTCCTGGTGCAGCGCGTGCCGCTGAAGGGCGCGGCGACGCTGAGCCGGATGAATCAGCCGGAAGGCTTTGATTGTCCCGGCTGCGCCTGGCCCGATCCGAAGCACACCTCCTCGTTCGAATTCTGCGAGAACGGCGGCAAGGCGATCGCGTGGGAGGCGACGTCGAGGCGATGCACGCCCGAATTCTTCGCCGAGCACACCGTCACGGAGCTCGCGAGCTGGAGCGACTACGATCTCGAGATGGTCGGACGGCTCACGCGTCCGATGGCTTATGATACCGCATCCGATCGCTATCTCCCGGTGGAGTGGAGCGACGCGTTCGACATGATCGGACGTGAGCTGAGGGCGCTGCCGGATCCGAACATGGCGGAGTTCTACACCTCGGGGCGGACCTCGAACGAGGCCGCCTTCCTCTATCAGCTCTTCGTGCGCGAATACGGCACCAACAATTTCCCAGACTGCTCGAACATGTGCCATGAGGCGACCAGCGTCGGCCTGCCGCACTCGCTCGGCGTCGGCAAGGGCACCGTGCTGCTGGAGGATTTCGACAAGGCCGATTGCATCTTCATCTTCGGCCAGAACCCGGGCACCAACAGTCCTCGGATGATGACCAGCCTGCGCAATGCGGCCCGCCGCGGCGCCTCCATCATCTCCTTCAATCCGTTCCGCGAGCGGGCGCTGGAGCGTTTCCAGGCACCGCAGAGCCCGGTCGAGATGATCACCCTGTCGTCGACGACGATCAGCTCCAAACTGTTCCAGGTGCGGGTCGGCGGCGACGTCGCCGTCCTCAAGGGGATCATGAAGGTCCTGGTGGAGGCGGACGAGGCGGCCCGCGCCGCCGAGCAGCCGGACATCCTCGATTGGGATTTCATCCGCGGTCACACCGTCGGCGCCGAGGCGCTGATCGACGATCTCAAGCGCACGCAATGGCCCGACATCGAACGGCAGTCCGGCCTGACGCGCGAGGACATGGAATATGCGGCCGACGCCTACATGAAGGCGGAGCGCGCCATCCTCGTCTACGGCATGGGCATCACCCAGCACTGGCGCGGCGCGAACAACGTGCAGCAGATCGCCAATCTCGCGCTGTTGCGCGGCAATGTCGGACGTGAGGGCGCCGGCGTCTGCCCGGTTCGCGGCCACTCCAACGTGCAGGGCGACCGCACCGTGGGGATCACAGAGGTTCCCAAGGCGGACTTCCTCGAACTCCTGGAGCAGCGCTTCGGCTTCAAGCCGCCGGCTGCACCGGGACACAATGTGGTGACTGCGCTGGAAGCGATGATCCGCGGCGAGGTGAAGGCCTTCTTCGCGATGGGCGGCAATTTCGCCGCGGCCATTCCGGACTGGCAGGCGACTCAGGCCGCGCTCGGCAAGCTCGATCTGACCGTCCACGTCTCGACCAAGCTCAACCGCAGCCACCTGATCCATGGCCGCGCCGCCCTGATCCTGCCGTGCCTCGGGCGCACCGAGATCGACATCCAGGCATCGGGGCCGCAGTCGATCACGGTGGAGGACTCGATGTCGATGGTGCATGCGTCCGGCGGCCGCAACAAGCCGGCCTCGGAGCATCTCCTCAGCGAGGTCGCGATCATCGCCGGCGTCGCCAAGGCGACGCTCAGCGATCGCACGGTGGTCGACTGGGACGGCTTCGTTGCCGATTACGACCGCATCCGCGATGCGATCGAGGCGGTGTTCCCGATCTTCCAGGGCTACAATGCCCGCATCCGCGTGCCCGGCGGCTTCCACCTTACCTCGACGGCGCGCGAACGCATCTGGGCGACGCCGTCGGGCAAGGCCAACTTCCTGGTCTTTCCGGGTTGCGGCGAGGATCCACCGCAGAGCGATGACGATTTCCTGTGGCTCACCACCATACGCAGCCACGACCAGTACAACACCACGCTCTACTCGATGTCCGACCGTTACCGCGGCGTGTTCGGCCAGCGCGACGTCGTGTTCCTCAACGAGTATGAGTTGAAGAGGCGGGGATTGGCCGACGGCGACCGCGTCGACCTCATCACCGCCTCGACCGACGGCGCCGAGCGGATCGTGCGCAACTTCCGCGTCGTGGCCTATTCCTTCCCGACCGGCTGCTGTGCGGCGTACTATCCGGAAACCAATCCGCTGGTGCCGCTCTATGCCCGCGACCCCCTCAGTTTCACGCCGTCATACAAGGGGGTCCCGATCCGTCTGGTGCGCTCGGCCGGACCGGAGCAACAGGGGTAACCGCGGAAAAATTGCGGTCAGGCATCCACACTGAGATCGGACCGCGGCGAATCCGCCGCGACGGACATCGGCAGGGTGAACCAGAAACGGGCGCCGCCCTGCGCGGCGCTGCCCTCGGCGCCGATCCGCCCTCCATGTGCTTCGACGATCGACCGGCAGATGGGAAGCCCCATGCCCATGCCGCTCTCCTTGGTCGTGAAGAAGCTGTCGAAGAGCCGGCCGGCATGTTCGCCGGCGATGCCGGGTCCGTTGTCCTCCACGGAGCAGCACAGCGTGGCCGCGTCCTGCGCGACCGTGCTGATGACGATCCTGCGATCGTCAGATCCCGCCTGTGTCATCGCCTGCGCCGCGTTGATGGCCAGATTGACGATCACCTGCTGCAGCTGGGTGCGGTCGCCGAGCACCTGCGGTGCGGCCGGATCAGGCCGGTGCAGGATTGTTACGCTGCGGGATTCCATCTCGTGCCGCAGGAAGAGAAGGGCTTCGCGAACGATCTCGTCAAACGACAGGGAGGCCTGCTCGGGCGCTTTCCGCGACGCCATGCCGTGAACGCGCGCCACGATGTTCGCGGCGCGCTTTGTATCCACGACGATGTTCTCGATGGTCTTGCGGATCTCGACGATATCAGGAGCCGGCCTGTTCAGCCATCGCAGCCCGGCGGCGCCATTGGTGGCGATGGCGGCGAGGGGCTGATTGACTTCGTGCGCGATCGAGGCGGTGAGCTCGCCCAGCATCGAGACCCGCGCGGCATGCGCGAACTCGGCCTGCACCTGCTGAAGCTTCTGCTGGGCGCGAACACGCTGTGAGATGTCGATCGTGCCGACCAGGCTGACCTCGAGATCGTTGATGGGGCCGACGCGGGCGGTCGTGAAGAGAACGTCGACGACGCGGCCGTCCCACGTGACCATCTTGGTTTCTTCCTCGAAGTTCGTCTCGCCGCGATAGCGGGACTCCATCGCCCGGCGGAACGTGTCGGGGCGCTCCTTCCAGGTGTCGGCCAGGGAACGTCCGACATAGCCCTCGCTGCCTCCGCCGAACATCTGGATGGCCCGTTCATTGGCCTCCTGGAACGTGAGCGCATCCATGCAGGTCCGCAGAAACTCGGGATGGCTGTCGAAATAGGCGCCGAGATCCTTGACGCCCTCGGCGCGCAGCTTTCGAAACAGCGCGACGAGCCGGCTGGCGTCGAGCTGCCGGAACGCGATCGGCATGCGGCTGAACAGATGGCGGTAGCGCAGCTCGCTCCGCTCCAGCTCGACGTGGGCCTTCTTCAGGGCCGTGATATCCATGATCGCGCCGACGAGCGTCAGCGAAGCGGCCAGAAAAGCGGCAAAAGCGATCGCCGTGAAATTGTCGCCAAGCAGCGAACAGGCGAAGGACAGCAGGGTCAAAACAAGGCTACCCCAAGCCCACAGCAGAATCCGGTCCTGTATTGTCTGGATCGGCAGCAGACGGCGCCACCATCGCTGCGGCTGTACGGGATGAGAGCCATCCAGGCGTTCGAGCGTCATGCAGAGGGTCTAGCGCGCCGCCGAGGGGAGGTCTTTTGCGTTTTCGCAGGCACTTTGCCAAAACGCACGAAGCTGCTGCCGAGCCGCGTGCGACTTTAGGCTATCTCGGCCACGGATATTGTCACGCCGAACCGCCGCTCGAACTCGGCGAGATCGACGACGCCGCGGCGGTGGGTGCCGTCGCCGATCTTGCGGTCGCCGTCCCAGGCCTCGACCTCGAACAAGATGCTCCTGACTTCGATCGCGACGACCCGTGCCGTCGCCCGCACCGTGCGGCCGACCGGCGTTGCCGCCAGATGGCGGATATTGACCATCATTCCGACGCTGACATGGCCTGCAGGCAGGAATGGCTGAACCGCCGATCCCGCGGCCATCTCCATGTGCAGGATCATCATCGGCGTGCCGTAGACTTCAGGCATGCCCGGCACCGCATGGCCAACCGTCATCTCGCGCGTGACGGTCACCAGTTTTTCCGCTGTCGTGCCGAGGGTCACCTTCTCAAGCGGATTCATGGCTCATTCCCGTCTCTGCCTCGGTCTTGGATGGGGTGGATGTTTCGGACCGCGGCTTACGCCCGGTGAGCCGGTTGCTGAGCCGGTCGAGATAGAGATAGACGACCGGCGTGGTGTACAGCGTCAGGATCTGCGACAGCATCAGGCCGCCGACGATGGTATAGCCGAGCGGCTGGCGCAGCTCCGCACCGGTGCCGGAGCCGATCATCAGCGGCACGCCGCCAAGCAGCGCCGCCATCGTAGTCATCAGGATCGGCCGGAAGCGAAGCGTGCAGGCCTGGTAGATCGCCTCCTCGGGGCTCAGCCCATTCTGGCGTTCCACCTCGAGGGCGAAGTCGACCAGCATGATGCCGTTCTTCTTCACGATGCCGATCAGGAGGATGATGCCGATGATCGCGATGACGCTGAGATCCATGTGGACCGCGAGCAGCAGCAACAGCGCGCCGATGCCGGCCGACGGCAGCGTCGACAGGATCGTAATGGGGTGGATCAGGCTCTCATAGAGCACACCAAGGATGATGTAGATCACGATCAGCGCCGCCCCGATCAGGAGCGGCGTGCCCGACAGGGAGGACTGGAACGCCTGGGCGTTGCCCTGGAACGAGGTCGACAGCGAGGCGGGCTTGCCGGTGTCCTTCTCGATCTTCTGGATCGCCGTCACCGCATCGCCCAGCGCGACGCCCGGCTTCAGGTTGAACGAGATCGTCACCGAGGGAAACAGGCTCTGGTGATTGATCAGGATCGGCGCGGGCTTGATGACGCTGTGGACCAGCGTGCTGAGCGGGACCTGCTGGCCGGAGGCCGAGTTCAGATAGATGTCCTTGAGCGCTTCGGGCCCGTACTGGAAGCGTGGATCGACCTCCATCACGACATGGTACTGGTTCAGCGAGGTGAACATGGTCGAGACGATGCGCTGGCCAAAGGCGTCGTCGAGCGCGTTGTCGATCGTCGTGGGCAGGATGCCGAAGCTGGAGGCGACCTCGCGATCGACGGTGACCTCCAGCCGCGGACCGGCATTGGCCTGATCGCTCGCGACATCGGTGATGGCGTCGAGGGCGCGAAGCTTCTCCAGGAAGATCGCCGACCAGTGGGTGAGCTCGTTGGAATCGGCATCCGTCAGCGTGTACTGGTACTGCGTCTTCGACAGGCGGGCGCCGATGGTGATGTCCTGCGCGGCCTGCATGTAGAGCCTGATGCCCTGGATGTGGGCGAGCCGAGGGCCCAGGCGGTTGATGATTTGGTCGGCGCTGGCCTTGCGCTCGGGCTTCGGCTTCAGGACGATGAAGATGCGGCCCTGGTTGAGCGTCGCCGTCGGGCCGCCGGGGCCGATATAGCTTGCCACCGATTGAATTGCCGGATCCTTCAGGAGGATGTTGACGATCGCCTGCTGGCGTTCGGACATCGCGGGGAAGGAGATGTCCTGGGCGGCCTCGGTGATGCCGACGATCTGTCCGGTGTCCTGCTGCGGGAAGAAACCCTTCGGAATGATCACGTAGAGATAGCCGGTCAGCGCGATGGTGGAGAGCATCACGAGCAGCGTGACGAAGCGATGGCGCAGCACGACGCGCAAGCCCCGCGCGTAGAGCGCGAGCAGCGCATCGAAGCCGCGTTCGAACAGCAGATAGATCCGGCCGTGCTTCTTTCGCGATTCGTCCTTCAAAAGACGCGCACACATCATCGGTGTCAGGGTGAGCGAGATGACGAGCGAGAGCAGCAGCGAGGCGGTGATGGTGACGGCGAATTCCTGGAACAGCTTGCCGACATAGCCGCCCATCAGGAACAGCGGGATGAACACCGCGATCAGCGACAGCGTGATCGAGACGATCGTGAAGCCGATCTCGGCGGAGCCCTTGAGCGCTGCCTCCAGCGGCGTCATGCCCTGCTCGAGATGGCGCACGATGTTCTCGATGACCACGACGGCATCGTCCACCACGAAGCCGACCGCGATCGACAAGGCCATCAGCGAGAGGTTGTCGAGACTGTAGCCGAGCACATAGAGGACCGCGAACGTCCCGATCAGCGCCAGCGGCACCGTGATCGCCGGGATGACGGTGGCCCAGAAATTCCGCAGGAACAGGAAGATGACCATCACCACCAGGGCGACCGTGAGCATCAGCGTGAACTGAACGTCGGAGACCGCGGCGCGGATGGTGGCGGTGCGATCGGCCGCGATCGTCACCTTGATCGCCGGCGGAACGGAGGCCTGCAGCTGCGGCAGCAGCTTCTTGATGCGGTCGACCGTCTCGATGACGTTGGCGCCGGGAACGCGCTGGACGGCGAGGATGATGGCGGGATCCTTGCCGTACCAGCCGGCCAGGAGGTCGTTTTCGGGCGCCTCGATCGCCGTGCCGACGTCGCGGATCCGCACCGGCGAGCCGTTGCGATAGGCGATGATGAGGTCTTCGTAGGCGGAAGGCTTCAGCAGCTGGTCGTTGGTGTTCAGCGTGTAGGTGACACGCGGGCTGTTGAGCGTGCCCTTGGGCAGGTCGACATTGGCGCCGGCGATGACGCTGCGGACGTCTTCGAGGCCGATGCCGCGGGCGGCGAGCGCCTGCGGATTGACGCGAACGCGGATCGCGGGCTTCTGCTGGCCGCCGATGCCGACGAGGCCGACGCCGGGGACCTGCGAGATCTTCGGCAGCAGGATGTTTTCGGCATAGGCGTCCACCGTCGTCAGCGGCAGCGAGTCCGACGTCAGCGCGATCAGCATGATCGGCGTCTCCGCCGGATTCACCTTCCTGATCGTCGGCGGGTAGGGGATGTTCGGTGGCAGGAAGGGGCTGGCGGCGTTGATCGCGGCCAGCACGTCCACCGCCGCGCTGTCCACGGTGCGCGACAGCTCGAACTGCACCGTGAGCTGGGCGACGCCGAGCGCACTGGACGAGGTGAGCTGCGTGATGCCCGGAATCTGGCTGAGCTGCTGCTCGAGCGGCGTTGCGAGGGACGAGGCGATGGTGCCGGGATCGGCGCCGGGCAATTGCGCCGAGATCTGGATCGTCGGGTAATTGACGTTCGGCAGCGCTCCGACCGGCAGCAGCGGATAGGCCGCAAGGCCGAGCAGCAGCAGGCCGGCCATCAGCAACGCGGTTGCAATCGGTCGCAGGATGAAGAGCGCGGAGAGGTTCATGGAAGCGCGTCCTGCACGGCGCTCTGCAGGTCGGCTTCGCGCGCAGCCTTGCCATGCAACTCCCGGACGCGGCTGCCTTCCGTCAGCCGATACTGGCCGTCGACCACGACGACGTCGCCCGACTTCAGCCCCTGGTCGATCAGCGCCTGGCCGTCGCTGATCTGCGCGACGTGGACGGGACGCAAGGCCGCGGTCTGGTCGGGAGATACGACATAGACATAGCTGCCGTTCGGGCCCTGCTGCACGGCCGAGCCGGCGACAGTGAGCGCGTTCTTCTGAACCTCGAGCAGCAGGCGCGCGTTCACCAGCTGGCCCGGCCACAGCCGATGCTCGTGGTTCGGAAACACCGCCTTGAGCTGGACGGTGCCGGTCGTGCCCGCGATCTCGTTGTTGACCAGCAGCAGCGTGCCCTCGTCGAGCTTCATCTTGTTGTCCTGGCTGTAGGCGATGACCTTCAGCTCTCCTTTTGCGGCGTGCTGCTGGATCACGGGCAGATCGGTCTGCGGCAGGGTGAACAGCAGCGAGATCGGCTCGATCTGCGTGACGACGACGAGACCGTTGGGATCGGTCGGATGAATGACGTTGCCTACGTCGATCTGGCGAACCCCGGTGATGCCTGGAATCGCCGATGTCAGGCGCGTGTAGCTGAGCTGGACGTTGGCCTCGTCGATCTGGGCCTGGTCCGCCTTCACGGCGGCCTTGAGCTGCGCCACCTGCGCCGTCTGCGTCTCGATCAGTTGCGGGGTCGCATAGCCCTTGTCGCCGAGCTGGTTGTAGCGTGCGAGATTGGCCTCGGCATTGGCAAGCTGCGCCTGGTCCCTATCGCGATTGGCGGTCAGCTGCTCGATCTGTGCTTCGTAGGGGCGCGGATCGATCTGCGCGAGCAGATCGCCGGTCTTGACCGTCTGTCCCTCGGTGAAGGCGATCTTGACGATCTGCCCCTGAATCTGGCTGCGCACGACGTCGGTGTTGTAGGCGATCACCGTGCCGATGCCGCGCAGATAGATCGGGACGTCCTTGCCGGAGACGGTGGCGGCGACGACTGGCACGGCGGTGGGCACCGGCGCGGCCGCGACGGCCGGCTTCTTGTCGCTGGCGAAGAACCAGAGGCCTCCGCCAATCAGGATCGCGGCGAGAGCGACGAGTGCAAGGGTGAGGTTCCGCTTCACGGTGATGGTCCTTGTTGATCTCAGGGATTGCCGGAGCTGTTGCCTGACGTCGTGCCGCCCATGGACGTGGGGCCGGGCACCGGCACGGGCGGACTGATTCCGGCACCACCGAGCTCGGTGGACCCGAGCGGAATCCCGACGCGTCCGATCGTCGATGTCTGGGGAGGCAGGGCCGACGGCGTCGTCGTGCCGCTCTGGCACGCGAGCGACGAGCTTCCCGAGAGCCCGCCGCCGTCGAACAGGGCGCCTGACGATCCGGCATTGCCCGATGGCGCGCAGTTCGTCATGCCCAACGAAGGATTGATCGGGGATATGCCGGGCGTTGCGATTTCGGTCGAGCCGAGTGGAATGCCTTCAGGCCGCGTCGCGCCGAGGTTGAGCGGCGAGGTCGCGGACATGCCGACGGGGGGCGGCGTCGTCGGCAGCGTCATTTGCGCATCTGCCGCAGCCGGCATCAGCCATATCAGGCCAGTTGCGAGCGCCGCGCGCAGTTGCATCGATGCGAGCCGGCGGCATCCGAACCTGTTCGATGAGGGCTGTTCTCGCATAGGCTGCTCCGGAGTCTTTCATTTGCGCGGGACGATAGGGAGCGGCCGGCGACCCGGTATTTCCTGAAAGCACGTCCCGCTGTCTCACCGCACGATCGGGAAGCATCTCCCTCATCGTGACTGCTTCTGCAGCAGCAGCGTTGCCTCGGACAGTTCCCGGCGGCACCTGGCGATGTCTCTGGAGCGGTCCGCGGCACGCGCACGATCGAGCGCATCGAGCGCGAGCCGAAGCTGCGCTCCGCTCGCGCCCTCAGCCTCCGCCAGCGATCGCGGCGTGGGCTGATGACTGCGCAGCGCACTGAGGCTCTCCGGGCCCCAGCCATGCGCGCCGGCAGTCTTCTCGATGGCGGCGTCCAGCTTTGCCTGGACATGTCCGATCGAAGCCTCGCAGGACGCTGCATGAACCGGAGAGGCCGCATCCACGAGGATTATCATGACAGCTGCAATCGGGATGAGTGAATTCGATGTCATTGTCGATCCTCTCGTGTCGATGGTTGAACGTCGGTCTCGAATGACAGAACCGATGCGAGCCGTCTTTCGCTTACGAACGTCAGCCGCCCTGCACGCGCGCGAGGTCGTGCCATCAGAGAAACCGGACGTGAGCGGGATCGGCCGCGGCGGACTTGCCGGCGTGCGAAGTGGCAAGCGCCGTTGTTTGCCGAAATACGCAAGGGAGCGACGAACCTAGTGTCGCGTCATTCCAACCCCGGAGTGATCCCGACATGAAACCCCTCAACGCTGGCCTCGCCCTCGCTGCCGCCCTCTCCCTGTTCGCGACCGTCCCGGCGCGCGCGGAACCCCCGAAGAACATCGTCCTGGTGCACGGAGCCTGGGTCGATGCGTCGGGCTGGAAGCCGGTCTACGAGATCCTGACCAAGGAAGGCTTCCGCGTGACGATGGTGCAGGAGCCCGAAACCTCGTTCGCCGACGACGTCACCGCGGCGAAGCGGATTCTCGATCTCCAGGACGGCCCGACGCTGCTCGTCGGTCACAGCTATGGCGGCTCGATCATCACCGAGGCCGGCGTCCATCCCAACGTCGTCGGCCTCGTCTACGTCGCCGCACACGCGCCCGACGTCGGCGAGGATGAATCGGCGCTGGGCAAGAAGACGCCGAGCGTGCTCGGCAAGACCGAGGGCGTCATCAAGGTCACGCCCGACAAGTTCACCTATCTAGATCCCGTGCAGTTCCCGAAACTGTTCGCGCCCGATCTGCCGCGCGAGCGGGCCGAGTTCGTTGCGCGCTCCCAGGTCCTGGCGGCGACCCAGGTGTTCAGCACGCCGCTGACCGCGGCTGCGTGGAAGACCAAGCCGAGCTGGGGCATCGTTGCCGGCAGCGACCAGATCATCAATCCGGATCTCGAGCGCTGGTACTACGAGCGCGCCAAGAGCCAGACCACCGTGATCCCCGGCGCCAGCCACTCCGTCTACGAGTCCCATCCGAAGGAAGTGGCTGCCATCATCACTCGCGCCGCACGCAGCATCGATCAACCGGCCACGCGCTGACGATGTGTTTTTGCCGGTCCTGACGCACGGCCGGCAGAAGGAAGGACGGCGGGAGAGACAGCACTCCCGCCGGTCCGACTGTCCCATCAGGAGGATTCCGTGAGCACCAACTGGCAGAACAACCGCGCCGCGCGCGATGCGCGCATCGCGGCCGGCGCGGGGTTTGCGCGCGGCAAGGTCGTGGAGGCGAGCGACGCCACGCGCCTGCTGGAGGCCGTGATCAGGCCGGGCGACCGGGTTTGCCTCGAGGGTGACAACCAGAAGCAGGCCGATCTGCTCAGCCGCGCGCTTCTCGCTGTCGATCTCTCCAGAGTGAACGATCTGCACATGGTGCAGTCGGGCGTCGTTCTTCCCGAGCATCTGGACCTGTTCGAGCGCGGCGTCGCCAGGCGCCTCGACTATGCCTATTCCGGGCCGCAATCGGCGCGCATCGCCCGCATGCTGTTCGGCGGCAAGATCGAGCTCGGCGCGGTTCACACCTATCTCGAATTGTTCGCCCGCTATTTCATCGACCTGACGCCGCAGGTTGCGTTGATCGCCGCCGTCAGCGCCGACCGCGAAGGCAATCTCTACACCGGCCCCAACACCGAGGACACGCCGACCGTGGTGGAGGCGACCGCCTTCAAGGACGGCATCGTGATCGCGCAGGTCAACGAGATCGTCGAGACGGTGCCGCGTGTCGACATCCCGGCGGACCGCGTCCACTTCATCGTCAAGTCCGACAAACCGTTCTTCGTCGAGCCGCTGTTCACGCGCGATCCGGCCGCGATCACCGAGGGTCAGATCCTGACCGCGATGCTCGCGATCAAGGGCATCTATGCGCCCTATGGTGTGCAGCGGCTCAATCACGGCATCGGCTTCAGCACGGCCGCGATCGAGCTCCTGCTGCCGACTTTCGGCGAGCGGCTTGGGCTGAAGGGCAAGATCGCAACCCATTTTGCGCTGAACCCGCATCCCGCGCTGATTCCGGCGATCGAGTCCGGTTGGGTGCGGCAGATCCACTCGTTCGGCTCGGAGGTCGGCATGGATGACTACATCCGCGCCCGATCGGACGTGTATTTCACCGGTCCTGACGGCTCGCTGCGCTCCAATCGCGCCTTCTGCCAGACCGCCGGTCTCTATGCCTGCGACATGTTCATCGGCTCCACGCTGCAGATCGATTTGCAGGGAAATTCGTCGACCGTCACCACCTCGCGCATTGCGGGCTTCGGCGGTGCGCCGAACATGGGCGCGGATGCCCGCGGGCGGCGTCATCCGAGCGAGCCCTGGCTGAAGGCGGGAGCCGAGGCCGACCCCGATGGCGCGGCCCTGATGCGCCGCGGCCGCAAGCTGGTCGTGCAGATCGGCGAGACGTTCGGCGACAAGAACGTGCCGCTGTTCGTCGAGAAGCTCGACGCCATCGAGCTCGCGGAGAAGCTGAATCTCGAGCTCGCGCCGATCATGATCTATGGCGATGACGTCACGCACATCGTCACCGAGGAGGGCGTGGCCAACCTCCTGCTGTGCCGCACCGCGCAGGAGCGCGAGCAGGCCATCCGCGGTGTTGCCGGCTACACCGATGTCGGCCGCCGGCGGGATCACGGCATGGTCGCGCAATTGCGCGAGCGCGGAGTGATCCGACGGCCGGAAGACCTCGGCATCAATCCGCTCGATGCGGATCGCAGCCTGCTGGCGGCGCGCTCGATCAAGGATCTCGTGCGCTGGTCGGGCGGCCTCTACGCGCCGCCGTCGAAATTCAGGAACTGGTGAGGACGGGCCATGGAAGATCTCAGGTTTCAGCACAGGGTCCGCGCACGGGCCGGCGGCATCAGGAAGAGCGCGATCGTCGGCGTGGTCGCTTCGGGAAATCTCGAAGTGCTGGTGGAGCGCGTCCTGCCCGATACGGAATGCGCCCTCGACATCAAGACCGCGGCCATCGGCTTCGGAGAAGTGTGGACCGCCGTGATCGGCGATTTCGTCGAGCGCTATTCGCCCGGCGGCTTAAGATTCTCGATCAACGACGGCGGCGCGCGCCCCGATACGGTCTCGCTTCGGCTGGCGCAGGCAGTGCGATTGATCGCGGAGAACGGCCAATGACCGCGCCACTCAAGGACATCACCCCGGCCGAACGCGCCCGCGGCACCAGCTTCTACGAGGCGTCGGCCCGCACGCGGCTGGAGCTGCTGCTCGATGCCGGCAGCTTCGTCGAGTTCATCGGGCCGGAGCAGCGCGAGGTCAGCCCGCATCTGAAGATATTCGATCTTCCCGAGCAGTTCGACGACGGCATCGTCGTCGGTCACGGCCGCCTCGACGGTTCGCCGGTGTTCGTTGCCGCGCAGGAGGGCCGCTTCATGGGCGGCGCCTTCGGCGAGGTGCACGGCGCCAAGCTGACCGGGCTGCTCCGCGCGGCGCGCCAGATCGGCTCGATCCCCGTCCTGATCCTGTTCGACACCGGCGGCGTCCGGTTGCAGGAAGCCAATGCCGGCGAGCTCGCCATCGCCGAGATCATGCGGGCGGTGATGGAGGCGCGCAGCGCCGGCGTGAAGGTGATCGGGCTGATTGGCGGCAGGTCCGGATGCTATGGCGGCGGCGGGTTGATCGCAGGCTGCTGCTCGGCGCTCGCGGTCTCGGAGCCCGGGCGCATCGCGGTGTCGGGCCCCGAGGTGATCGAGACCAATCGCGGTGTCGAGGAGTTCGACTCCCGCGACCGTGCGCTGGTCTGGCGCACCATGGGCGGCAAGCATCGCCGCCTGCTCGGCGCTGCCGACGTCTTTGCCGATGACAATGTGCAGGATTTCCGCGAGGCCGCGCTGGAGCTGCTGGGTCTGGTCGGACCTTTCGGTCTCGACAGCGTGAAGGCCGAGCAGGAGCGGCTTGCCGACCGGTTGCGCCGCTTCGGCGCCTGCGAGGATGCCGTCGACATCTGGACAGCGGAAGGCATCGCACATGCTGAAACGGTTCCGGAGCTGCCGGCCGATCAGTTCATTGCGCTTGCCGACAGGATCGGGAGGACCAGCCGTGACGCTCGATGATATCATCACTTCGCTGTTCCCTGATGGCCATGAGGTCCGGAACGACAAAGGGGTCCTTCTCGGTTCGGCGACGCTGCGATCCGGCGACACAATGCTCGTCCTCGGTGTCGCTGATAGGACCGCGCTGGGTGTCGACGAGGCAATCAGATTGTCCGGTCATGTGCTCCGGTCGATCGGCCGGGACAGCGGTCCGATCCTGGTGCTCGTCGACAGCGACAGCCAGCGCATGAGCAAGCGCGATGAGCTGCTCGGGCTGAACGAATTCCTCGCGCATCTCGCCAAGGTATTGATCCACGCGGACATGAACGGCCGGCCGACCATCGGCCTTCTCTACGGTCACTCGGCGGCGGGGGCACTGCTTGCGACGGGCCTTGCAACGCGCGTGCTGGTCGGATTGCCGGGTGCGGCCCCTGCGGTGATGGACCTGCCGTCGATGGCGAAGGTCACCAAGCTGTCGATGGAAGCGCTGGAGGAGAAGGCGAAGTCGACGCCGGTGTTCGCTCCGGGCCTGTCCAATCTCGCGCAGATGGGCGCGGTTCACATGACATGGAGCCATGCCGCCTCGCTCGCCGATCAGCTGGAGGCGCTGCTGGCGGACATGCCGGCCGCGCGGGACCGGCGGGATGCGCTCGGCAAGGCGCGTGGCGGCCGCCTCAAGGCTGCCGAGATCGCGGAGCGTGTTCGTGACCTCGCCATGCAAGCACGCTGAGCGTCCACCGGGTCGTCACGACCTCGTCTTCGTCAGCCCGGCAGGGTGGCGCGCGATGCTGGACGCACGCGGCGATCTCGCAACCGATACGCTGGTCGCGCGCTGGCCCAAAATGCGATGGCCGACCATCAGGCGTCGCGTCTTGCCAGGCGAGGCAAACGGCCTCGCTTTAGGCCTGCCCCTGCCGCCCTCGGCCGGCAAGAAGCGGATCTCCTTCCTGGTTGATAACGACCACGTCACCTCGGTCGCACGGCCGCCATTGCTGCGGCAGGCGCGGGCTTACGCGCCGCGCAACTGGTGGCCGACGCTCGACCGGCTCGACGCGCTGGCGCAGCGCGATGCGGTGGATGCGCGCGCCTTCGGCAGCCTGGCCTGGCAGTCGCTGACCGGGCTCGACTACGTGACCACCGGTTCCGATCTCGACGTCCTGTTCGAGTTTCGAACCGAGACCGACATCGATCGCCTCGTCGCCGATGTCGCCGCAATCGAGGCCGATGCGCCGATGCGGCTCGATGGTGAGCTGATGGGGGCCGACGGAGCCGCGGTCAACTGGCGCGAGTTTCACGGCGGCGCGAGCGAGCTTCTGGTCAAGAGCATCGACAGCGTTGGGCTGCTCGGCAGGCATCAGTTCATTTCGGGAGCGATGGCATCATGATCACCACAGCCGCAAGAGGCGTGGAACGGACGGCGCTACGCCGGGCGCAGATCGCGCCCGATGTCTCCACCATCGGCGCTGTCGCCTCGGACTGCCTCGTCAAGGAGCTGGAAACCTGGCCGAAGCCGGGGCTGGTAAGCCACGTCGACAACGGCAGTCACGATGACATGGATGCGGGCACGTTTCGCCGCAGCGCTGTCGCGATCAGGCCTTATCTGCAACGCCTGGCCGATGCAGGCGCGCTTGGCTGCGGCATGGGCCGGCTGCGGATCATCGGCCTCGAGGCGGAGCGCGCCATGTTCGCGGCAACGTCGGGGGTCAACACGCATCGTGGTGCGATCTTCGGGCTCGGCCTGCTGTGCGCGGCGGCCGGCGCGAGAGCCGGTGGATTGGTCGATCCCCGGTTTCCGCTTGGCGATGTCGTGACGCGCCTGTGGGGCGACAGAATCCTCGACGGTCCGGTGCTGCTGCACAGCCATGGCAGCGCGGCCCGTCGCCGCTTTCGCGCCGGCGGTGCGCGTATCGAGGCTGCGACGGGATTTCCGAGTATCTACAGAATCGGCTTACCAGCCTTGCGGAGAGCGGCGCCTGTCGTTCCGGAGGATACGGAAGCCGCACGGGTCGAAGCATGCTTTGCCCTGATCGCATCCGTCGAGGACACCAACCTCCTGCATCGAGGCGGGCTCGACGGCCTTCGCTTTGCGCACGACGCAGCGCGCCGCTTCATTGCTTCAGGCGGCGTCCGCGCATCCGGCTGGCGTGCACGCGCGCAAGCGATTCACGAGAGCTTCGTCGCCCGCCGTCTCAGTCCGGGCGGATCGGCCGATCTGCTTGCCATGACGCTCTTCGTCGACGCCCATGAGAGGCCGACCTCATGACGTCGAATGTCATCCTGATGGCGCTGGTGCCGGTCTTCTTCGTCCTGCTGCTGGGGTACGGCGCCGGCAGATTTCGCATCGTCGACAACGGTCACGTCGAAGGTCTCAACGCGCTTGTGATGGATTTCGCCCTGCCGGCCTCGCTGTTCGCCGCAACCGCATCGGCCCCGCGCGATGGGATCACCGGGCAGGCTCCGGTCTTCCTGGTGTTCGGCGTGACGATGCTGGTCATCTATGCCGGCTGGTACTGGTTCGAGCGCAGCTTCTTTGCGGTGACGAGATCCGACGCATCGGTGCAGGCTCTGACGGTCGGCTTTCCAAATCTTGCCGGCGTTGGTCTCCCGATCCTGTCGACCGTACTCGGGCCGACAGGCATCGTCCCGGTCGCCGTTGCGCTCGCAACCGGCTCGATCCTTGTCAGCCCCTTGACCCTCGTGATCGTCGAGATGAGCGCTGCCAAGTCGCGCGGCGCCGATGCGCCGTCGCATCCGGTCCTGATGGCGGTGCGGCGCGCGCTCGTCAAGCCGGTGGTGTGGGCGCCGGCGCTCGGCGTCGTGCTGTCGTTGTCCGGCATGAATCTCGATCCACTTGTCCATGCCTGTCTCACCCTGATCGGGAGCGCGGCTGCAGGCGTTGCGCTGTTCCTGACCGGCCTCGTTCTGTCTGCCCAGTCGCTCCGCCTGAATTGGAGAGTGGTTGCCGCAACGGGAGCCGCTGACGTCATGCGTCCGCTGGTGGCGGTCGCCATTGTTTACGGCTTGCACCTTCCGCCCGATGCCGCGAAGACGGCGATTCTGCTCGCGGCATTGCCCTCGGGCTTCTTCGGCATC
This sequence comes from Bradyrhizobium huanghuaihaiense, assembly GCF_007830635.1. Lineage (GTDB taxonomy): Bacteria > Pseudomonadota > Alphaproteobacteria > Rhizobiales > Xanthobacteraceae > Bradyrhizobium > Bradyrhizobium huanghuaihaiense. Next base: position 419,875 of record NZ_VLLA01000004.1, read on the forward strand.
CTGTTTGCCGTCAACTACCGGCTGGACTCCGCGACGATCGGCTCCATGGTCATCGCCAGCACCGGCTTCAGCATCGTGACCCTGGCGATTACGATCGCAATGCTCTTTCCTCATTAGGCCGCGACCATGACACTCGCGATCCTGTGCTCGGGACAAGGCAGGCAGCACCGGGAGATGTTCGCCCTCACCGGCGATGCGCCGGAAGCTGAGCGCCTGTTTGCGCACGCGGCGACATTGCTCGGTGGCGGGGATCCGCGCGAATTCGTGCGCCGCGAACCCGACGAGGCCCTGCACCGCAATCGCGCCGGCCAGATTTTGTGTACTTTGCAGGCGCTCGCAGCGATGGCCGCGCTCGGCGATGCCATTCCGCGCGGCGCGATCATTGCCGGCTACAGCGTCGGCGAGGTCGCGGCCTGGGGCGTCGGCGGCCTGTTCGACGCGATCCTCACGCTCGACCTCGTCGCGCGCCGGGCTGAGGCCATGGATGCGGCGACGCACGCCGGCGATGGGCTGATCTTCGTCCGCGGCCTTACGCGAGAGCAGGCCGGTCGCCTTTGCGAGCGCCACGGTGCAGCGATCGCCATCGTCAATCCGGGCGATGCCTTTGTCATCGGTGGTAGCCGGGAGGCATTGAACCAGATCGCCGCAGACGCGGGGGCAATGCACGGCGCAAGGATCGTCGCCTTGCCGGTCGAGGTTGCCTCCCACACCCAGCGTCTAGCCGGCGCATCCGTCGCATTTCGCGAGACCTTAAATATGGCGCCGGTGTCGTTCCCGTCGCGGAACGGTGCGCGCATTCTGAGCGGAATCGATGCCGCTCCGGTCGTCTCGCGCGAAACCGGTCTCGACAAGCTTGCCGCACAGATCTCGCAAACCGTGCAATGGGCCGATTGCCTGCAAGCCTGTGTCGAGGCGGGTGCGACGGGTTTCTTGGAGCTCGGGCCGGGACATGCACTGAGCGGCATGGCCGCGGAAATCGCCCCCACGCTTCCAGCGCGCTCGCTGGACGATTTCCGAAGTCTTCAGGGCATCCGCAGCTGGCTCATGCGCCGCCTCGGCTCCTAGACCGACTAGTCCCGAAGCGACGATGCGCTCGATCGCGTCGTGCTGTCGAAGAAAGGGGGCCGTCCTTTGGGGGAGGACGGCCCCTAAAATGCTCGTTGCCCAGGGAGGAGGAAGGCTCGAGCCGTGACTTGGGGGTCTTAAGTCACGTAACACGCACATCATCGCCGATCCCGTAGCCGGCGTATTTCACGAACCCCTGCTGTTTCTCATTTCGCATGATTCACGAGAGGTCCACGCCCAGCACGCGCGACATGGCCTTGTGCGCCGACGCGGGATCGCTCTCCGAGTGGCTCGACGAAGCTGACGCGTTCCGCACGGCGCTCCGCCAGCGCGCAGGCGTGTCACCCGTCATGCGCTTGAACACGGTCGAGAAATGCGCCTGCGTGCAGAAGCCGACGGCCAGCGCCACCTCGGCCAAAGGCGTGTCCGAGCTCGATAGCATCGATTTGGCGCGTTCGACGCGCTCGTGCAGCAGGTACTCCCGCGGTCGGTAGCCGGTCGCGACGCGAAACTGGGCCGCGAAGTGCATCCGCGACAGTCCCGCGACCTTGGCCAATTGGGACAGGCTGATGCAGCGCTCGAAATGTGCCCCGACATACTCCTCGACGCGCCGCAAGCGCCATTTCGCCAGCGCGTTGACTTTCGTGTGCGGACGCTCGTGCCGGGCAACGTGCATGGCCAGCGTCCGGCCGATGCAGCGGGCAAATTCGCGGTCGGCCAGATGACCATGTTCGGTGAGCGCCTTCGCGAGCTGCTCGGCGAAGGGATCGCGGAGCAGGAGGAGGTCGTTGAAGATCTCGGGCGAGACGGGAACCGCGCCGGGGCGCGGGCATGGAAAATAGACGCTGGCGGCGGGGTGGAAATGCAGGAAATCGTACGGCGCGGAGAACAACGCGCAGAGCTGCTGCGACGGCGCGCCGACATAGAGCGTGCCTGCCGGCATGATGCCGTCGAAGATGGTGCGACGGCCTCTGCTCAATTTGAGGGGGGTCGTCTTCAAGGCGATGGCGAGGAAGTATCGGTCGCAAGGTGTCGTCGCTTCTTCCTGCCTTATGTCTGCTTGCGTGCAGACCCAGCGCGAGATCGTGATGTCCTCTGGCGGCGCGCCGGCATGTTGGCCGGGCTGACGCCATCTTCGCTCGCAGGGAACTGCGCGTGCCCCCAGCGGGGAATCGGGTTCGTGACGGTTGGGTTGAGAGGGCGACCAGGCGCCGGCCGCTTGCAGATCAGTGAACATCGTTCGTCCCGTGTCCTGGATTCTGCTGCCGCTGTCGGCTCGCAGAATGCAATTGGCTCATGCTCGAACGATAAGTCTGAAGCCGTCGCAAGGCTCGTTACGGATGCTTAAAGGGTGTTAGATGTTGCAAGTGCACAGACTGCGACCGGGTGTCGCAAATGCTTCAATTGGATCAAAGCGATCAAGCACTTGGGACGAGCGCCCGGTGTTAGCGGGCGACGCGGACCGAAGAGACGCGAGGTGCGTCTCGCCCAATGTCAGGTGGCTCGTCAGCTTCAGGGCAGGCGCGGCGAGGCGTCGATGCCGGGCGTAAGGCCGGGTGCGATCTTCTCTGCGGGCGGAACCGCGGGTTCGCGTGTGTAGGGAAGCGTTTCAATCTCGGGGCGCTGCTGCGATGTCGTTTGCAGGCAATCGGGGCGGGGCGGACGTCCCGCGCCGAACAGATCGAAGACGGGATCGACGAAGCTCGCGCGGAACCGGTCGAACGAGGTTTGTCCGGCGCCCTCGGACGGCTGCCGGATCGTCACCGTCGCTGTCATGCCGGAGACGAGCGGCACATCCGGCGGCACCGTATCGATGGCGAGGCGAACCGGTACACGCTGTGCCAGCCGCACCCAGGTGTAGATCGGATCGACGTTGGGCAGGCCTTGCGTGCCTACGGCCGCGTTCGACACGCTGATGCCGCGCGTCACGGTCTTCACATGTCCGAGGATCGGCCTGGGATAGCCGACCAGATGCGCTTCGGCACGATCGCCGACGCAGACCCGCGCCATCTTGGTCTCCTCGAAATAGCCGTCGATCCAGAAGCTGTTGGAGTCGATGACGGAAATGTTGCTGACGCCGGTGACGGCGTAGTCGCCCGCACGCAGCAGCAGATTGGTGACGTAGCCGTCGACCGGACTGATCACGCTGGTGCGCTTCAGGTTCAGCTCTGCCTGCGCGAGCTGGTGCGCCGCCGACTCGTAGGCAGCCTTCGCCTGCGCCGCATTGCCGGCATAGATCTGCTGCTCTTCGGGTGTCGTCGCAAGGTCGGACAGATGCTGGCGCCGCTCGTACTCGGCCTGCTTCACCACGAGGTCCGCGGCCCGCTGGTCCATCAGCGCCTTGTCGACGCGGACGGCGACCTCGAAGTCGAAGGGATCGATCACGTAGAGGACGTCGCCCCTGTGGACGAACTGGTTGTCGGCCACCCTCAGCTCCACGATCTTGCCCGCAACCTGCGGCGCGACGTTGGCGACCTGGACGCGGACGCTGCCGTTCCGCGTCCAGGGCGCGGTGACGTAGTGCTGCCAGGTCGCAACCGCGATCAGGACCGCGATCGCTGCGATGCCGAGGGTCGCAAGATGCTTGCCGGCATCGCGGACGAAACGGACCACCGCGGCGGCCATGGCTCTTTCTCCCTAGAAGAACAGTGCGAACAGGCCGAACATCGCAATGTAGAGACTGAGCTCGGCCAGCGAGGGGTTGCTGAACAATCTTGCGAATCCGACCAAGCGCAGCAGCGGACGGAGCAGCAGGAACGCAAGCAGCGCGATTGCCGCATAGGTGACGATGGGGGCGATGAGCACGCCGCCGACGACCAGCTCCCGATAGGTGTTCGTCATGGCCGTTCGCCCCGGTTTTCACGTGACGGCGCGAAAGCGCCGCTCGCCGCAATCAGCATGGCGATGGCCGAATTGGCGGGCAGGTTGCTTCGCACCGCCGCCTCGCGGAGCACGTCGGCAGAAGCGAGGATGGCGCCGCCGTTCCGCTGCGCGAGGGCCTCTCGCGCGTCCTGAGCCGCTTCGGCGAGCGGCCCCAGTCGCAGCCGGTCCAGTTCGGCGCGGCAACGCCGCAGGGCTTCGGCCTGGTCGAAACAGCGCATCGCCTTGGCCGTGATCTGGCCATCGAGAGGCAAGGCGCCCTTTGCGGTCAGGATCTGTTCGATCCGGGCCGCGTCGCGAAACGCGGCTTCCTCCGCTGCGAGGTATCGGGTTCGTTCGCGGTCGAGATGGTCCAGCTCGCGCCTGGCTTCTCCCAGCAGCAGCCGAACCCGCCGGTCGCCCGACAGCGGAGGCAGCAGCATCTGCGCCGCGAACACGAGCACCGCCGACAGGCAGGCAAAGAGACTCGCCACCAGGAACATCTCGGGGTCGTAGCTCTGCGGATTGGTCGGTACGAGGACGGCGATCGTGAACACCAGGACGAGGCGGCCGAGGGACGACAGTGTCGGGTTCGGCAGCGAGATCAGCAGTGCGAGGCCGATGACGACGGGCGCAAGACCGATCGCCAGCAGCTGAAATTCGGACACGCCGTTGAAGACGAGGTATTTCAGCATGCCGGCCAGCGCGCAGGCGATCGGCATCGCCGTCAACGTCACCAGCGTGAAGCTGCGTGGCGCTGGTGACGTCGAGCTGAGGCCGATGATCACCGCGACGAGCGAGAGGCAGAGCTCGGTGCTCGGCCAGCCCGTCAGCACGAAGAAAACCGCGATCAGCGTGAACGAGACCGCGGCCCGTGCGCCGGTTTCCGCCGCGATGCGGCGCGAGCGATACAGCGGCGCGCGCCATGCATGGGACGGCCGCGTCCCTTCACGCAGCGCGTCGAGGCTGCTGCGGACCTGCGCGTTCTTTCGGCCGATCTCGGTCTGGAGCCAGGATCGGGATGTCGCTATTAACCCGGCTGTATCCGGGGTGGCGGCGGGGAGCGCTGCGAGCATGCGGCCGAGCGAGAGCGCACTGACGAGATCGACCAGCGCGGCGCGCGCAGCTTCGGTCCTTGCCGTGCCGATGCTGGATTCCGTCGCAAGGCTGGCGATCTCCGGGCGCAGTGCCGCGATGTCATGCAACAGGCTCGCGGCAGCCGGCGCGGAGGCACGCTCGGCACCTTGCGCGAGGTCCGCGGCCCGGTGGTACAGCGCCTCGATGCGGCTGGCCAGCACCGGATGGTAATTCGGCGCGGCCAGAACCTCGTTCACAAGCGCGACCGCAAGGACGCCGATGCCGATGGCGGCGCCGCGTGCGACGCCGGCCGGGAACACCTGGAGCGGCGTGTCGATCTGCTGGATATCGACCAGGGCGACGGTGATGCAGCAGAGCGCGGCTGCATAGGCGCGGTTGCCGTCCAGCATCCCGGCGACATAGACGCAGAGCCCGACCCAGATGCCGAGCACCGCGAGCAGGAGACCGTCGGTCTGGGAAAACAGGCCCGCGATTGCGATCGAAGCGGCAACGCCGATGGCGGTTGCGAGCAGCCGGTAGCCGGCCTTCTCCATGCCCTGACCGCGTGTCGGCAGGGCCAGGACGGCCACGGTGAGGGCGGACGACGACGGCGAGTCGAGCTCGAGCCAGAAGCTGACATAGAGTGCGAGCAGCATCGCCAGCCAGACGCGCAACGCGAGAGCCCAGGAGCTCGCGGGGAATCCGGCGAAGACCAGCGGGCGCGGCGCGGCAGCACTGGTGGCGTTCACTGGCATGTTTCCCCATCCGCTTCGGCAGAGCGTGCCCGCCCTGCCGATATCGACAATATCGACGGTGACTATGAGGTTGGCCGGGCCTGCCGGTATTTCCGGTCCACCAACCCGGTTGCCAGAATGCACGCTTGGGGGACGAGGGTGCCGCGCGAGCGAGGGACGGATGGATTACGGCGCTGCGCCGTGGCCTGCCAGCGCGTTCTCGAGACAGCGGATGATCTCGTCGCCGCTGGACGGCTTGCCGAGAAAGCAATGCGCGCCGGCGGCCATCACGCGCTGACGCACGGCTTCGCTTGGAAATGCCGTCATGAAGATGATCGGGAAGCGGCGGCCGGAGGCTATCAACTGGGCCTGTAACTCATCGCCGGTGATCACGGGCATCTGGATGTCGGCGATCATGCATGCCGGATCGTCTCCCGGCGCATGCTGCAGGAAGTCGATGCCGGACTCGTAGGCATCGGCCTCGTAGCCAAGCGAGCGAACCAGGCTCGCAAGCGAAGTGCGAACGCCCTCATCGTCGTCCACAATCGCAATCACGGGGGTTTTGGCCATTCGCGCACAATCCTGACCGCGGTGTTCCGCAAGGCAAGGAGGATATCTCCCGTTGCGCGGCCGATGACGCCTTATGCACCCTGGGGTGGGCCCGCCGGAATTATACTCAGGTTTGGTCCGTAGACCTGCGGGTTTGGGAAACCCCGAGCGCCTCGGCCTTGCGAACGAGGTCGGCCAGTGACCTAACCCCCATCTTGCGCATGACGTTCCCGCGGTGGATCTTGACCGTGATCTCGCTGAGGCCGATCAGGGCGGCGACCTGCTTGTTCATCAGGCCGGCGGTGACATGGCCCATCACCTCGCGCTCGCGCGCCGTCAGGGTCTCGTATTGGGCCCTGATGTCGTCCTTGGTCGCGGCTTCGGCGCGGTGCAGCGCATCGCGCTCGAGCGCCGCCGTCACGGCGTCGAGCATGTCCTGGTCGCGGAACGGCTTGGAGAGGAAGTCCACTGCGCCGGCCTTCATGGCGCGCACCGACATCGGAATGTCGCCATGGCCGGTCATGAAGATGATCGGATAGCTGATGCCCTGCCGGACGAGCTGGCCCTGCAGATCGAGCCCGCTCACGCCCGGAAGGCGGACGTCCAGCACGATGCAGCCGGGGCGGTCGGGCAGCGAGCTGCCGAGCAGTTCGGCCGGCGAGCCGAACAGCCGCGTCTCGAGGCCGACGGATCGGAACAGGCTGTCGAGTGAGGTGCGGATGCCCGCATCGTCATCGACGATGATGACGATCGCGCTGGAGGGAGGCGCCGGCGGTTGGGCCTGGTTTGGTCGTGTCATGGCAGGGCGTGTTCTTGGCTAAATGGCAGTGTGAGGTGGAATGTCGCGCCCGAACCCGGGGTGCTCGCCACCGACAACCGGCCGCCGTGAGCTTCCACCGTCGTTCGGCAGATCGCAAGCCCCATGCCCATCCCGCCGTCCTTCGTCGTGAAGAACGGATCGAACAGGCGCGGCAGGTCGTCAGGGTGGATACCCGGGCCGCTGTCCTGCACCGTGATCGCGAGGGTCTCGCTGTTCGCGGTGCTGACGCGCAGCGTGATGGTGCGGGAACCAGGGCGGCCCGACATGGCCTGGCCGGCATTGATCAGGAGATTGACCAGGACCTGTTGCAGCTGGATCCGGTCGCCGCGAACCGACGGCAGGTCAGGCTCCGTCTCGACGATGAGGGCGACGTCGTCCTTGGCGAGCTCGCGCGCGACCAGCGCCGTTGCCTCGTCGATGATCTCGCCGATGTGGAGCATGTCCTTTTGGGGCGAAGCCTTCTTCAGGAAGGTCCGGATGCGGGTCACGACCTCGCTGGCACGGCGGCCTTGAGCAACGACATGGCCGATCGTGGTCGCAACCTCCTTGAGATCGGGGACGTCGCGCCGCAGCCAGCGCAAGCCGGCTTCGCCGCTGGTGACGATCGCCGCCAGCGGCTGGTTCACCTCGTGCGCAATGGAGGCGCTGAGCTCGCCGAGGGTGGCAACGCGCGCCGCATGGGCGAGCTCGGCCTGCGCCGCGAGCAGCGCGTCTTGCGCCTGCTTGCGCTCGGTGATGTCGACGACGAAGACCAGCACGTCATGATCTTCGCCGGATCGGGGCGAAAAGGTGATCGTGAACAGCACGGGCACCTTGCGTCCGTCGAACCGCACGAGCTCGGTCTCGCCTTCGTGGAACCGCTCTCCTTGCGCAAATGCGACCAGCGCGTCGAGGAAACTGCGATCGTTCTCGCCCAGCAGCTTGTCCACGTTCTCGATGAAGGCCGCCGAGCTGCTGGCGCCCGCCATCTTCTGCAGGGCCGGATTGACGTCGACGATCCTGGCGAGCCCGCGGGCATGCCGGATGAAATCGGGATGTCGTGCCAGATAATCGCGCAGGTCCGCCCCGCGGCTCGGTAGCGAATCCAGCGCGGCCCGGAGTCCGCTCCAGTCTTCCTCGACGACGCCGATCCGGGTTGCGTCGAACATCCGGCGGTATCGCTGCTCGCTCTGAACCAGCGCGCTGTGCGCCGCGTGATTCTGCAGCACCAGCAGGGTCGTGATCCCGATGGCCGCGAGGCTCACCAGCGCGCGAAGGGCAGGCGAGGCGATCGTCTGCAGACCGTGCGACGTCAGATAGGCGCTTATGGTCAGGACGATGCAGCCGGCTGCGGCAATGATGATGTCGTTGCGTCGGTTCGTCCTCGCCGCAAGCAGGATCGCGACGACATAGAGCACCGCGACCGCGCCCTCGAGCGGCGTCAGCACGTCGACCATGAAGACCGCGAAGGCGAGGACGGCGGACCAGAACCGCAAGCCGGCGCGGCTCATGGATGAACCCGTAGGCCGATCAAGCTTCGTCATCGTCGCAGGCGGTGTTTCTTCTCATCGCAGCCGCGTTGATGCCGCGATTTGATCGCGTCCACAATATCCAGCCCGGTGATTTTCGTGCTCTCTTGGAAGACCTCGTGTGAAGTTGAATCCGGCGTGAGTTCCGACAAGGGATTCTCCGGCAGAACAAGGCTGATCGGCGATCTCGCCGAACGCAGGCGCGTCAAACTATCGCAGGCGCGCCGCACCATCGGGCTCGCACGTCCGTGGATGCAGACGAGGAGTTCCGCTCGCGCCCTCGTCCCCTGGCCGCGCTGCGATCATACCTAGGTATGACGCGGTTAACCCGAGACCTTATCCATGCACCCGCGCGTAGAATGGAGTGCGCGGATCGCCGAACTACTCTGCTCCCATCGCATTCGGACAAGCCGGCCAGGCATTGCCGCTGCGAACTGGGACAAGGAGGCTCGACGATGTCGCTGATGATGTCATACCCGCAAACTGCCAAGGATCATGTCGCCGCCGCAATCGACGTCTCGTCGATCGACGGCCCGCTTCCGCGGCCAACGAAGCGTTCGCCGCGCTCCGGCGAGGAGGCAATGACGCTCTCCCTCGTACATCTGGATGTCGCGCTGGCCATCGAGGCGCCTGCGCCGGAGGTGCGAGGATCGGCCGACGGCGGGCCGAGCTTCAGGGTCTCCGCGAAACGTCTTGCGCGCGTGTCCGCCGAGTCCGATCGGAAGACGGATGCCGGGGAGGTCGCGGATCCGGTGATGCGGCGCCTCTCGGATGCACTCGCGGCCACCAGAGCCATGCACCATCCCCATTCCGCCATCCTGGTCGACGCGTTGCGTCTGGCCATGCTGACCTGCAAGGCCAGCCGGCGGCCGGTGGTCAGTCGAGGCCAGTCCGAGCCGGCCGAGGGCGACCGCGAAGGGCAGGCCTGCCGCACGGTGCGGTCGCTGCAGAAATGGCGCCTCAAGCGCGTCATGCAGTACATCGACGACAACCTGGACGCGAAGGTCACCTTGCAGCATCTGGCCGCCGTGGCCGGCCTGAGCCGGATGCATTTCGCCGCGCAGTTCCGGGCGGCCGTCGGCATGCGGCCGCATGATTATTTGCTGAAGCGGCGGATCGAGCGAGCCCAGGAATTGCTGCAGCGGGCCGACGCCTCGCTCGTCGACATCGCCTTGACCGTCGGGTTCCAGACGCAGGCTCATTTCACGACGGTGTTCAAGCGCTTCGCCGGCGATACGCCATATCAGTGGAGGAGCGCCCATCTCGCGCAATTCCTGCCGATGCCGCGCATCGAGGCGAGGCCGTCATGAGCAGCCTCGGCATTCAAGCCCTGTTGCTTTCATTGCTCGGCATTCACTCGGCCCTGACGCACCACGAGATCATGGGACTATTGGCGATCGCCCGCGGACTCGGCGCCTCCTATCGTTTCGCATCCTCGGAGCCCGGAGCAGGCGTCTTCTACGGTCGCGTCACTCTCAGCTTCTGCAGGTTCGTCGCCGGCGGCATCGCGCGTTATGCATCGATGGGGTCGTTGATCGAGCTGCCCGGGCTCGACGTCGTCGCACTCGCCAGGGGAATGCGTTGCGCGGGGCAGTGCGTCGGGCCCAGGGCGCGCCGCGTCGGTACGATCGACTAGGAACTCTTGCGAACCGTCAGTGCTTGACTCCGCGGGCCAGATTCGCTGCCGAGCGCTGGCCTGCACGGCCTGCCTCCAAGCCCCCCCATACCCAAGGGCGGGCCGTGCTCACAGGAGGAGATGCAATTGTCCGAGCCGACCGAGCAAGAGATCAGAGAACGCGCGCACCGCCTGTGGGAGCAGGCCGGTAAGCCCGAAGGCCGCGAGGAGGAGTTTTGGCGCGCGGCCCAGCAGGAGCTGCGCAACGAGGACAAGTCCAACACGCAGCGGACGCCGGATACGCTGTGACCGGCAAGACCTGCCCATTCTGCCAGGGTCTGGGATGGGTCTGCGAAAACCATCCGCTCCGGGTCTGGAGCGAAAAGCTCGGCGGCTGCCGCTGCGGCGAGGGCATGCCTTGCACCTGCAACACGACCGAAGATCCCGAAACGAGGGTGGTGATCGTCGAAGCCGACACGACGTGGCACTAGGCGGCGCCCGCCGCTTCCATGCTGCTCCGTTGCCGAGGCTTGAGTTTCGCTTCGCCCCATCCGTCCTGCGAACTGCATCTCAAGGAACAGAACTCGGCGGAAAAGATTTGGTGTTTGAACAGCACGGGTTCTGAAACAACCTGTTCCTACGGCAGTGTTCGCAGTGGACGAGCAGCAGAAGATCGAGCGCCAGATCGAATTCGCAACGCGAGCGGCCGCGCTCGTCAAGGACGAGACAGCGGGACAGCGCTTCAGAAGCTTCGCGGAGGAGCTGAAGCGAAAGCTATTTCGCATGATGCGGCGCGGCGAGGTGCGCGCGCGTGCGTACGAGCTCTGGGAGCAGGCCGGCCGACCGACCGATCGTGACCTGGACTTCTGGCTCGAAGCGGAGCGGGAGATCGAGGCGGAACGCGAGGAGAGGAAGGGCTCGGGCGCCTGACCCCTTCGACAGCTGCCGGCTCCAGGCGATATCGGCCGCAGGCCGCATCGCAGGCTTCGTTCGCCGTTTCCCTGGCGAGAAAAAAGCCGCCGGGTTCTTCGCGCCCTGGCGGCTTCGAAAAGTCCTTAAGCTGTTGATCGCCTCCGCAGCCTCGTGCGTACCGCCGTTACCTTGTTTGCGGCCATGCTCGGTCAGTGTAGGCGGGGGTAGCCGATTCTGCTGTGACTTGAATCACACGAGGGGAATGATGGTGGGGTGGAAGGTGCCGCGCGTTCGCGAGATCGACCTTGTTAGCCGCCGCGATCCCTGTGGCGGCGCAGTCCTTGGCGCGTATCCTTCGAACACGCCGTACGAACGGTGTTCGGCAAGGAGGATGGGTTTCGCTTTGCTCTACCCATCCTACGAGCTGAGGCCCGGCTGATATCTCAATCTGAGATCAGTCACGCTTCAAAACGGGGATCCCAAAACTCAAACCTGACCTGCCAATCGATCGATCAGCCATTGAGTTGCGGGACCCGGCGGCGTTTGCACGCGCCAAATTGCCTGTAACGGATACAGCGCATCCTTCGAGCCCGGTATGTCCAGTTCGATCAGCCGCCCTGCCTCCAGATCGCCGCGGACCATGAATTCAGGCATCAGGCCCCAGCCGACGGTGGCCAGCAACAACGCATGCTTCACGCCGAGATCCGCCAGCCGCCACGTCTTCTTGCTGAAGACACCGAAATCCTGGCCTCGCGTGAGTGGCGAGCGATCGCTCAGAACGAGCTGGATATGGTCTCGCAGATCACCTGGCGAATGCCGCCGCGCGCGTGCCAGCGGATGCGAAGGCGACCCCACCGGGATCAGCCTGACATGGCCGATCAGCTGTCTCTCCATGTCATCCGGAAGCGGATGCATCGCGCAGTTGATCCCCAATCGCGCGGTACCGTCGGCTACGAGCTGGGTCACCGCGCCAAGCGCCTCTGCGTGCAATCGCAACTGAACCGCCGGATATGCAACTTGGATTCCTTGCAAAGCGTCGACGAGGCGGGCCGTCGGGAGCATCACGTCGGTAACCAGCGAGACTTCGGCTTCCTCGCCCTCGCGCAGGCTCGCAGCCTTCGCGCGCATCTTCTCGACGCCTTGAAGGACTGAGCGTGCGTGGGCGAGCAGCGCGCGCCCTGCCTCGGTCAATTCAGGCTTCTTCGTTCCAGAGCGGTCGAAGACAGTGACACCGAGCTGCTCCTCGAGATTGTCGACCCCGTAAGCGATCGCGGAGGTGGCGCGGCTCAGCCGCCTGCCCGCCGCTGCGAAGCTGCCGCACTCGACCACTGTGGCCAGGATCTGCAGCTGATCGACCGTGGGGGTGCCAACTCTCATTTCTATTATCCTGAATAGCCTATTCTATATTATCCGTATTTTCTGAAATGTGGAAGGCGGGTATCGCTCGGTTGCTGTTCAAACGAGACTGCCCATGAATACCCTCACACGCGCCCGCGAGCGCAAAATCGCGACACTCCATGCCGCCTTCCATGCCATCGAGGGGGATGGCCTCGAGGTTCGCCGCGCGATCCCGTCGTCTGCCTTTGAAGCCATCGGGCCGTTCATCTTCCTTGATCATTTTGGTCCGATCGAGGTGCGACCGGGCGAAGCCAAAGGCGCGTCGGCCCACCCTCACGCCGGTATCGAGACGCTGAGCCTGCTGCTCGAAGGCCGGACGGTTCACAAGGACAGCCTCGGCAACACCAGCACAATGGGGCCGGGCGAGGTGCAATGGATGCGCGCCGGACGCGGCGTCATCCACGATGAATCGCCGGCCGAGATCCTGCGTCGCGAAGGTGGCCATCTGCACGGGGTGCAGTTGTGGATCAACATGCCGAAAGGCGCCAAGCATGCCGAGCCTGCCTATAGGCACGTGAGGGCGCAAGAAATTCCGCTACTCCCGCACACGGGGGCAGTTCGCCTGGTTGCAGGGCAGATCGGCGATGTCGCCGGTCCCGTCCGGACCTCCGGCGATCCCTTCCTCGTCCACGCCAGCTTGAACGCCGGCGGTACGCTGCACATGGATGTGTCGCATCCTCGTGAGCTTGCCCTCTATGTCATGACCGGCGGGGTTGCAATCGATGGGCAGGCCATGGAGGCCGGGCAGCTTGCCCGCCTTACATCGGGCGACACGCTTCAGGTCGTAGTGGAGGACAATAGCGAGTTGCTGGTGGTCGGCGGCGATCCGCTCGACGCTCCCGTCGTACGCCACGGTCCTTTCGTCATGAACACCATTGCCGAGCTTGAACGGGCGGTCCGTGACTATCACGCGGGCCGGATGGGAGAGATCTGACGTGCCCCATCGCGCCCACCTTCATCGTCGGAAATCCTCATCAATCCCCGTGTCTCAAAACAGAGAGAATTCTTCGATGTCCACGCCTGCCTACCTTCCTGCGCTGGGTCGCCTGTTGATCGCGTTGATCTTCGTCATGTCTGGCCTGTCAAAGATTGCCGCACCAGCCAACACGATGGCGTACATCCAGTCGGCCGGTGCGCCATTTGCTCCAGCCGCTTTCGCGATCGCGGTGCTCGTGGAGCTGGGAGGTGGGCTTGCGCTGCTGCTTGGTTTTCAAACCCGCCTTGCGGCCACCATGTTGGCAATCTTCACACTGGCGGCCGCTGTGCTGTTCCACAACAACATGGCCGATCAAAACCAGATGATCCATTTCCTGAAGAACATCGCGATCACGGGCGGGCTTCTACAAGTGGTCGCCTCCGGCGCTGGTGCGTTCAGCCTGGACAATCGCCGCAAGTCCGTCCCCGTCCCGGCGTGAGCCCATTCGTCCGTCGTCTCTGTGAGGAGAATGTCTCATGTCTCGTTCAGCTATCCAAAGCAGAGGTTCGGCTGCGGTGACCGGAGCCGGCAGTGGCCTGGGTCGCGACATCGCACTGGGTCTTGCGGCGAAGAACTACCGCGTGTTTGGAACGGCCCTTTCCGCGGACGAGGTCGCCGATCTCAAGCAGCCTTCGAACGGTACCGTCAGCCTAACAGTCTGCGACATGACGGACGAAGCCGCCGTCAACGGCTGGGCTCGCGAAGTCGAGAGCCGGACAGAAGGGCTCGACCTTCTGATCAACAATGCCGGGATCCTGACGCCAGGGCCTCTGGAGGTGCTGTCGCTAGGCGCTATCCATCGCGAATTTGAGGTCAACGTCTACGGAGCCCTGTCGGTCATCAATGCGCTTCTGCCGGCCTTACGGAAGGCGCGCGGCCGCATCGTTCAGGTCAGCACGTGGACGGCGAGCTTGCCGCTGCCTTTCAACGGACCGTCCGGCGCATCGAAAGCGGCCATGGAGGCGTTTGCGGCCGTGTACCGCGCAGAACTCAAGCCGTTTGGTATCGATGTGGTGGTCGCCGCAGCCGGCAACATGAAAACGGGCGGGCCGGCCAAGACCACCGCCGCGCTCAAGCGCATCGCTGACGGCATGACTCCCGAACATAAACGATTGTACGGGCCGACCTTCGGTATGTTTGCGGACAAACTGAATAGCATGCAGGAGAGCGGGCTGGAGTCAGTTGCGGCGGCCAGGCGCGTCATTGAGATCGCCGAACAAGTTCCTGCGCCGAGCAAGGCCGGCGTGGGGCCGGATGCCGAAGACATACTGCGCTTCGTCCGCGAACACTCGGACGCTGAACAGGACGCCCGTCGTCTTCAAATCGTCGGCCTTTAGCAAATTGATCCGCTCGCTAGAGCGATATCGCAGCCATCCCGAAACATGAAAGAGAGGAGCTTGGCCGTGCTCGTTCTTATCGATCCCAAAGATGCCCGCGCCATCAGGAACAAGGACAACATTCTCGGAATGTATGATCTGATGATCAATCAGGGAAAACCGGAGGAAGCGGCAGCAAGGTTCATGGCACCAGCCTACGTCCAGCACAATCCGCTCATTCCGGATGGCGCAGACTCACTCGGAATCTTCTTCGGTCAAGTTATCAATGGGCGCACCCGAGCGCGGGTCGATGTCCACAAGATCATCGCTGTTGGCGATTACGTCTGGTCGCACGTCAATTTCCGCAATTTGTTCAATGACGATCCGCAAGACACCGGCATCGCCGGGGTCGATATCTTCAAGATGGACTCCGACGGAAAGGCTATCGAGCATTGGGATGCGTTGCAGGTCGTGGGCACTCCAGAAAGCGCAGCCAATTGGTATGCCCCGAATGTACCTGCTGCAAACCCGAACGGGATGTTCTGAAGCGACTAACCCGTCATGCGCAGACGAACTCGTACGTCTTCGCGGCCTAAAGTCTCAGCCGGCTCAGGCTGCTGCGACCTGCGTCATATGGAAGATGCAGAAGGTGTCGCAGGTTCGGCGGATGTGGGGAAAAGCGGTAGCGCTCCCCCGCTACCAATCGCATGTGACCTTGCAGGCGAGAAGAAAGCCGCCGGGCTCTTCACGCTAGCGGCTTCGAGTAGTCCATAGCTGTCGATCGCTCTACAGTCTCGTGCGTACCGCCGTTACCTTGTTTGCGGCCATGCTCGGTCTTTGTAGGGGGAAATGCTCGATCTTGCAGTGACCTGCTTCACACAATGGGACTGGATCCTCCCGTCGGGCAAAACACCTGTTACCCCGTCAACCCCTGCCCGCAAAAATATTCCACTTTACCGAAATTCGGATTTGTCGTATGTCTCGCTCATCCCGGCTCACCCTTGAGGGGCGATCATGTGGTCGTCATTTTCGCGAGTCGGGCTTGCGGTGGACGCGGCAGCGTCGGCACGAGAGGGTGCGGGCAGGGCGGGTAGTCCCTGTGAGCTCGTTACCGCGTGCGGACGAGTGGCGCTGCTAGGCTTCGTCTCGTCTGTAAGTTTTCGGCTCCGTCGACAGGGCTGGAAATACTGCGTCGAAATGGCGGGCCGTGCGTACGGCAAAACCGTGTGGTCCTGGCCGTCGTTGCTACGGTCAAGCCTCTTGCGAAGATGCGCGCGAACCCAACCGGGCAGACGGCATCGTCAATTCGCAGGGCGAGGGAGGCCAGAAGGAATTCGGCTCCCGGGAGAGCACGGCATAAGCCGTCCGACCATCGCGCAGGGAAGGCCGAGTGATTGGCACCACCTGTATGCTGCTGTGCGGTCTCCTTTGCGCTACCTTTCGCGCAGCGGACCGCGGGTGCGAGGTCAGCACCCGGTCTTCCCTGCGCCCTCTTGGCTTCGAGGGTGGAGCGATCAAGCAAGACTCGGGTGACATCAGCCGCGAGAATGCAGAGCTGCGTCTCGCGAGCGCGGCGCAGGTCGCACCAGCGACGATCAAGAGAACGAGAGATGTGAGGGATCTCACACGGGGAACTCGAGTCCTGCACTAGTCAGGGCTTTGACTCTTTTCGAACCAACGGAGGTTCGCATGAAGCTCTTGATGATCTCTGCCCTGGCCGCGCTGACAGCAGTCGTGGCCGCGTCGAATATGCCGCGATTGCATCCGTTACCGGTGAATAGCACAACGGGGGCAGGGATGCCTTCGGTGCAAGAGATGCAAAGGCAGGCGCAACAGGGCGGGCTTCCGGTTCAAGAGTTCGCAGATCGATCTCTTGTGTTTCCAGGGGGAACGCAGCCGTAGAGACAATCCTGCTGTCGCGCCTCATCCAATCATCGAGCTGGACGTCCTGGGCGGCTCGCATGTCCTCGAACAGTTCGCCATGCGACTGGTCGGGGCGCGCGTGCCCCGCAATTGATGCACGCTCGGTCTCAAGGGCTCAGGAAAATCGGGTTGATCCCGTTGGGATTGCCGGGCAGCCCCAGGGATGTAAGCTGGTAGACGTCGGCTTGAAGGATAATCAGGAACAGCGCCAACACGACGACGATGTAGATCAGCAGTGGCGATGCGCCCTGCGTGTCGGGATCGCGATTTCGCGGCGGCAGCGCGAGAGAGTGCCACAACCGCGAGATGAATTGCAGATAGGCTCTCGGGTGCAGTTGCATGTTCGGCCTCGGTCTCTGAGGCGCCGTTGGCGAGACTGCGACCAGGTTGATCGCCATTCAAGGCGCCGCTTGTCGCACCTGGAACCGGATACGAGCTGCGCTCGTTGAGCTGGATCAAAGGGGGACGTTTTTGCCCAAAAGGCCAATGTCGAGGCGCCTGCGTCTTGCCACCGTCCTTCTGACGGCATCGCTGCTTCTTCCGCTGCGGCCCACGCAGGCGCAATTGGCGGGGCACGGCGGGCCTGTCCGCGCGATCGCCGTTTCGGTCGATGGCAAGACCCTCTTGTCGGGCAGCTTCGACACGGCAGCCATCCGGTGGTCCCTCGCTACCGAGACCGCCGAGCAGGTCCTGCGCTTCCATTCGGGTGCGGTGAACGCGGCAGCCTTCCTCGGAGACGGACGCATGGCGACGGCCGGTGCGGACGGCCAGATTGCGATCTGGAGGCCGGGCCAGCCGCAACCGGACCAGGTTGTCGAAGGTCATACGGGACCCATTGTCGCGCTCGCCGTCTCTTCCGATAGGTCAAAGCTCGCATCGGCCTCATGGGACAACACGGTGCGGATCTCATCGCTCTCTGACGGCGGGACGCGCGTGCTGCATGGCCACTCACAAGGTGTGAACGGCGTGGCCTTTGCTCCCGATGGACAATCGCTGGTGAGCGTTGGCTACGACCTGACGGTGCGGATCTGGCCGCTGCCGGACGGCAGCCCCGAGACCATCATGATGCCGGCACCGCTGAACGTCGTTGCCATCTCGCCTGATGGCGAAATCATCACCGGCGCGGCAGACGGCAAGCTGCGCATGATGACCGCCGGTGGCAGGCAGACCGGCGAGGTCGTGGTCGCCGCCAAGCCGATCGTCGCCCTGGCGATCTCGCAAGACGGTGTTTTGATCGCCGCAGGGGCAATCGACGGCACAGTCGCGATCGTCGATCGCAAGGCGAGGAGCGTGATGCGCACGCTCGCCGGGCCTGGCGCGCCGATCTGGTCGGTCGCGTTCTTACCCGATGGCGCGACGCTGCTGACCGGCGGGAGTGACGGCAAGATCAGACGCTGGAATGCGCTGACCGGCGCGGCGGTCGGGTCGAACGTGCTGGGCACGCCGGCGGATCCGCTCGCGGCCTATGCCGGCGATCACGGCGCCGAAATCTTCAGGGCCTGCGTGGCCTGCCATACCTTGTCGGAAACCGAGGTCCAGCGTGCCGGGCCGACGCTTGCGGGACTGTTCGGCCGGAAGATCGCCTCGCTGCCGGGTTATCGCTTCTCCGACGCGCTCAAGGCCATGGATATCGTCTGGACGCCGGAGACCGTCTCAAAACTGTTCGAGATCGGGCCGAACGCCTACACGCCCGGCACCAAGATGCCGGAGCAGCACATCGGCTCGGCCGCGGATCGCCGCGCGCTCACGGATTTTCTGGCGCGTGCGACGTCGAAATAGCTGGCAACAACGCTCTAATAGGCCGGCCATTGCTCCACGGGAATGTTCGTCAGCTCCGGCTTCTCCTGGAGCATGCGAGCGACGTCGATGCTGGGATGCTCCTTGAGCGCCGTCACGACACACTGGTTGACGTATTTCCGGCGCGACAGCCACTTGATCTTCTTGCCCTTCGCCTCGGCCTTGCAGGCGACGATCGCCTGTTTGAGCGCGACCTTTTCAGCCCTGGTGAGGGCGGCGGCCTCGGCGGCCGTGCCGGCGAGAACCGTGATGGCAAGGCACGTCGAAAAACCCATCATGAAACGAGGCATGCGGTTAGTCCTTGTTCTCGCGTTGGCGCAGATAGTCGTCCGTCGTCCGTGGCGGCGCGCGTTCCGGAACGTCCTGGATCGGATCGAACTGCTGTTCGCTCATGACGATGACGCGACAATCGGCGCACATCCGCAAGGCCTCGGTCCGGCGGTCTCCGGTGGGATACATCCAATGGCGCCCCTCGAGCTTGGTCGCGATCCGATCGATCGTGCTCTTGACGCCGAAGGGCGTGCCGCAGCGAACGCACAGGGCCGGTTCTTCCTCCTTGATCACCCGTGCCGGCGCGCGCCTTGCCCGGAAGTCGATCTGCGGGGTGAGCGTGATGACTTTCTCAGGACAGGTGCTCTGGCACAGGCCGCACTGCACGCAGGCGTCCTCCACGAATTTCAGGACGGGACGCTCGGGATCGGCGCGAAGCGCGCCGGTCGGGCAGGCCGACACGCAGGACAGGCACAGCGTGCAACCGCCGGCGTCAACGGTGACCGCACCAATCGGTGCGCCCGCGGGCAAGGCGATCACGTCGACAGGCTTGGGCGCAAGGCGATGCAATTCACCGAGGCCAAAGCGAAGCAGATCGCCGCGCTTGCCGACCGTCCGGAAAGTTGCGGGAGTTTCGAGGCCGGCGAGGGGACCAATCCCTGTCAGCTGGTCAGCCAGAACGTCGGGATCGTCGGTCTCGATCGCGGCCACGCGGCGGCCGTCAAATCCGAGCCCGGCAAGAATGGTCTCGGCCATGGCGATCGTCTGCAACAACCCGGTCACGCCGTGTCGCGGCTTGGCGCGCAGCAGGAACCGCACGGCCGCTGCGCCATACGCGAATGCGCCGATGACGGCCTCCAGGCCGACCTGCGTCAACTCGTTGACGGCGAGAGGAAGCACGTTGGCCGGCAATCCGTCGCCATGACGGGCGAGCGCATCGATCAGCGGCGTGCCGTGCCCGCTGTCATGCAGCAGCAGGACCGGATCCGCACCGCCGGCGTCGCGATAGGCGAGCAGCATGGCGCGAAGCATCTGCAACTGGGTGTCGGCGGGCGGCAGCGCGTAGGACGCGGCTCCCGTCGGGCAGGCGGCCGCGCATTGCCCGCAACCTGCGCAGATGTCTGCGTTGACGGCGACATGGTCGCCGTCCGGCGTGATCGCGCCGGTCGGGCACAAATCGAGGCAGCGATGGCATCCGGTCAGCTTCGAGCGCGAATGCGCGCAGAGGCTGGGTGTGAAGTCGACATATTTCGGCTTGTCGAAACTCCCGACGAGATCGCGAGCGGTCAGCACGGCGCGCAGCACTGCCGCGGGATCGCGCGGATCCGCACGGAGATAGCCGTCCCGCAGGTCGTGCGCAGGGAACAGCGGCGCACCGCCGGAGAGGTCGAGCACGAGATCGCAGTGTGAGCTCGCCCCATTGCGCGGGGCCCCGAACACGAAGCGGTCGCGCGAAGACGGGCGCGGCTGCGCATAATCGTCGATCGTGAGCTCGAATGCGCCAAAATGGCCCCGCGCGTTGCGGATCGTGCCCTTCACGATCGGGAACACCGCCGCGGCAGGCGGTGTCACGCCTGCCGGCTGCTTGAGCATGACCGTTACGTTGAGATGATCGGCAAGCAGCCGCCCGGCTTCGATCGCAGCCTCGTCCTGTCCATAGATCAGGATGATGCCGTCACTCGACAATGTGACCAGCGGATAGTCCGGTGCGGGAATCTCGGCCGCAGCAAGCAGCGCCGCCATCTTCGCGCCCGCATTCGCGCCGTCGCGCGACCAGCCCGCCGTCTCGCGGACGTTGACGAAGCTGATCCCGCCGGGGCGTTCGTCGATTTCACCAGTGAACTGCGCAGCCTGCTGCGTGCAGGCGACCGTCAGCGGGCCATCCGCCTTTGCCGCGCTGCGGAAATGATCGAGCTCCGCGCCGCAGAGATGGCGAAAGCTCCTGATCTCGCAGTTGGGGCATCCGCGCCGGATCGTGGCCACGTCGAGGCGCATCGTGTCTTCACACGAGCAGATCAGGACGGTTTTCGCTGGCTGCTTCAGGTCAATCCCTCCGCCAGTGCGGCGCCGATTTGCGGACTCGCGCCATTCCTGCACCTCGTATAGATATTCACTATCGGGAAGAAAAGGAAAGTGGAGGACGGCCTTGCGGTCGACCCCAACCAGCCACGTCTCCCTGGCGGAGCCGGTCCAGCTGCCGCCGCCTTTCACGCTCGTCCGGTTGCGTGAGAGCAGAGACGCCTTTGCCGACGCTTGCCGCATTGCACCCAAGAACGGCGCCGGCACGCTGGTGTATGTCGGGCGGTTCGATCTTGCTGAATTCGCCGTGGTGCTCGAGCCGGGCGAACCCTTGCGCACCGCGCGGCGCGCCTTCTACGCCGGCATGGTCGCGCTCACCGATGCTCTTCGCGCCTACGCGCCGCCGAACAAGACCGTCGCAATCGGCTGGCCCGACGCCGTCGAGATCGATGGCGGGCTGGTCGGCGGCGCGCGCATGGGATGGCCGTCGGCCGCGCGCGAGGACGAGCCGCCCGCCTGGCTGGTGTTCGGCGCCATGATCCGGACTGTCGCAATGGCCGACCAGGGGCCCGGCATTCATCCGCTCGCGTCCGCGCTGGATGAGGAGGGGTTTGGCGAAGCGGGAGCCGCAGAGGTGACCGAGAGTTTTGCACGGCACCTGATGCGGGTGATCGATTGTTGGCAGGTCGATGGCTTTGACAGTGTCGCACGCGATTATCTCAGTCGGGTTCCCCGTGAGCGGCGGACTGTCCTGAACATCGACGAGAACGGAGATCTCTTCACGCGCCGCGTCGGCACCGACAGGGTTGAGCGGCGCGAACTCGTCAAGGCGCTCGCGACCCCGTCCTGGCTCGATCCGACACTCGGGGGACCGCGGCTATGAAACTGCTGCGTACCATCGCGCTCGATCCCTCCGACACCTTCGTGTTCGATGCGGCGGCGGAGCCCGGCGAATGGGCCGTCTCCGGCGCGTTCCGCTTCTGCGACCACGATCCTGCGACGCTGAGCGGCAAGGCGCGCGCGGCGTTTCGCAGCGGCTTCCTCGGGGTGCAATCCTGGGGCTGGTCGACGCTGGCGCAGATTGTGCCGGCAACGGAGAGCGACTGCCGAGCGCTGATCGAGCTCCTTGCCGGCCAACTCATCGATCGTTTCGGCGCGCCGGATCCGGCAACCGCGCGGACGGCCGCCGAAGAGGAGGTTGCCTTTGTGCAGTCGCTGTGCGCGCATCCGATCAGCTCGCTCATTGCCGTTCACCGCTCGGTGAGCGGCGGCGAGGTCCGCGAGTCGTTTCGCAGGCTGCAGCTGCGGCAAGGGCAGGGGCACGGCAAGGCGTTCTCGTTCATGGAAGCCGAGGATGACGTCGAACCCGACAGCAATGTCAGGCTTGCCGATATGAGCCGGGAGCGGCAGCACCGATGAACGATTTCTGGATCGCGTGCGGCCACCATCTGCTCGATCGCAACGAGAGCGGCGGGCTTTGCGTTACCGACGAGTTCCTGAAGGCCTATTTTGCCCGTCCCGAGCTGATTCCGCCGGACGAAGCATGTCCGGTCGAGCGGCGGCTGCACCGCGCGCTGCTTGCCGCTCCCCGCCGGCCGGTCGGCGCTGACGAGGTCGCAGCGATTGTCGATGCGGATGCCCGGGAGAACTGGCGGTTCGTGCTAGCCTTTCGCGATCTTCTGGTGCGGCATCCGACGCTCGAGGCCGCCTATCTTGCCGCGGTCCGGTCGCGGGCCAACGTTTTGCCGCCGCTGTTCGTCAATCAGCTCGTCCATGTGATCCTGCGCAATGCGCTCGATGGCTGCGATGATCCCTTCGTGCTGCGCGCGGCCGAGCTGTTCTTCCGCCCGCAGCGCATCCTGCCGCATGAGCAGGCCTTGCTGCTCGGGGATGAAGAGGTCGTCGGTGGGCAGAGCCCGACCCCGGTGCTGTCGCTGATGTCGATGCTGGGGGCCGCGACCGATGCCCAGCTCGACGTCCTGAGCGAGGACAATGCCGACGACTATTGGCACCGCAGCGACGATTTCGACATGGCGTTCGACCTCACCGCAAGCGGCCGCGGACCGGGGGCGCTGGCGCAGGCGATGACGCGCTGGATCTCCCATCTGCTCGGGATCGAGGTCGGCATTGAGCCGCTGCGCGAATTGCGTGATGCGCGGCTCACTTGGTATGTCGGGCTCGACGCCGATGCGACCAGGCTGGGCGACCGTCTCTGGCACGGGGAGCAACTCGATGACCGCAGCGCCGGCCGGGTGCTTTCATTGTTCCGCCTGACATTTGCGGACAAGAGTGCGGCCGCGGACGAGATGCAGGGTGAGCCGATCTATCTCATTCTGACGATGAATTCCGATCAGAAGCTCCGGATGAAGCCGCAGAATTTGCTGACGGGGTTGCCGATCAAGCATCTGGAGATGGTGACATGAGCCCGGCTGCGCTGCCGCTCGTGCGCATTCCCGTCGGCATCGTGGTCGAGCGGCACAAGGCGGGCTCGCCATGGGCCGACTTCGTCTGGCGCGCTGTCGCCGTGCTGCCGGACGAGCCGGACACAAAGTCCTGGACGGTGCTCCGTCAAGATGGAGGTGGGACACTCTTTTATGCCGGCAGCGCTATGGTCGATCTCTACAGTTCCGAGACGGCGCGCTATCGCGACAATCTCGCGTCGGGGAGTCCGAGCATTTGGACCGTGTTGTCGCCTGCCGAAGGCGCCTGGCCCTATTCGGTGGCTGCCGCCACCGCCGATCCTGCGGAAGGCGAAGCGTTCACGGAGGCCGGTGCCAATCTGGTCGAGGCCGTTCCCATGCCGGAAGTTCTGCGCGAGCAGATTGAAAGCTTCGTTGCCGAGCACCACGTCGAACGGGAGTTCTTCAAACGCAAGCGGCGGCAGGCCGATCCGGAGGCGTTGGCGCGCCGGCAGCATGAAGGCGGACATGAATGAGCGAGGATAAGTTCCTGGCGCGCTGGTCCCGGCTCAAGCACGAGGCAAAGGCGAACGCGACACAGCCGGATCCGGCAATGCACGACGACATCCAGTCGGCCCCGCCGCCAGCTGCGAAAGACGACGACGTAGAGTTCGACCTTGCGAGCCTGCCTTCGATCGACTCGATCACATCAGCGACCGATATCAAGGCGTTCTTGCGCAAAGGGATTCCGCAGGAGCTGACACGTGCGGCGCTTCGTCGCGCCTGGAGCGCTGATCCCGCCATACGCGACTTCGTGGGACTTGCCGAAAACGCATGGGACTTCAACGATCCCTCTGCAATGCCGGGATTTGGGCCGCTGGATTGCTCGGAAGCAGAATTGGCTGCATTCGTGGACAGGATCATCGGCGGCATCAGCAAGTCAGCCGAGGCGCTGTCCGAGATCCCGGTTGAAGTCGCGGATTCTTCGCGGGAATTGCGTCAGGTCGAGGGACCAGGTGACGAGATCGTCGCCGAAGAAGAAGTGCGACCCGAGTTAGCACCTGCTCCTGCTGCAACGCAACGAGCGGTCGCCGAAAGCACCGGAAGCGAACGGCTGTCGATTCCTCGCCGCACGCATGGCGGCGCGTTGCCCCGCTAGGGCTCCCCGACGAAAGGCCATAGCCGCAGACTATGGGAGGCGATTGACCCTCGGTTCCGCCGGGACTACGCTTCGCCTAGCGCTTTGTAGCAAAAGCAAAATCAGCACCCGGGACTTGGATGGAGGTCCACGTGCGTGATGATGGCCTCGAACGAGCGATTTGCGCCGCCGGCGGCGTTGCCGGGCTTGCGCGCAAAATCGGCATTAGCCAACCCTCCGTTTCGAACTGGACCAAGGTGCCTGCACAACGGGTGATTGCGGTCGAAGCGGCCACCGGCGTATCGCGCAATGATCTGCGGCCTGATCTGTACAGCGAGCTGCTTCTGTCCGAAGAGCCGATCGATCCCGTCGATGCGGCGCGTGCGCAGGAGTATCTGCTGCTCGCGACGCTCTTGTCTGCAGCACCATCAGAAAAGCTGCTCGATCAACTGTCCGCATTGAGCGGTGATGCGACGCCGCTCGGGCGCGCGCATGCCGCGCTGGCCGCAGCCGCCGCCAATGCAGTCGCCGCGAAGGTCGAACGCGAATATTTCGATCTGTTCACAGGTCTCGGCCGCGGCGAGCTCTTGCCCTATGCCTCCTACTACCTGACGGGATTTCTCAACGAGCGGCCGCTGTCGCGCCTGCGCGCCGACCTCGCTGCGCTTGGGATCGAGCGCGTCGCGAACAATTCGGAGCCGGAGGATCACGCGGCCATCCTGTGCGAGGTCATGGCAGGGTTCGCGGGAGGCCGCTTCGCAGCGACGTCCGATGCGCAGCGCGCTTTCTTCGAGAAGCACATCGCGCCCTGGATGGGACGGCTGTTTGCCGACATCGAGAGTGCGGAGAGCGCCATCTTCTATCGTGCGGTCGGCGCGCTCGGTCGCGCCTTTGTCGAGATCGAGACGGAAGCATTCACGTTCGCCAACTGACCTGCACCGGCAGGTCCAGGAGAGATGCGATGAGTGAAGACAAGAAAACCACAGTCGGGCGCCGCGCCTTCCTGCGCAAGGTCGGCGTCGGCACGGTGGGCGCCGGCGCGACGCTTGCGACACCGCTGGTCGGGTCCGCGGAGGCTGATAGCGAAACCAACGATGAGAAGCGCAAGGCGCGCTACAAGGAAACCGATCACGTCAAGGCGTTCTATCGCGTCAATCGTTATCCGGCCAAGGGAGGTTGACCGTGCTGATCAAGCGAACAAACCAGCATTCCCTGCGCCATGGTTCCGTTGCCGAGTCTCTTGCGGGGCAGGCCAGCGGTCTCGACCGCCGCAGCTTCTTGCGTAAATCCGGTCTTGCCGGTGGTGCGCTCGCCGCGCTCGGCGCGCTGCCGGTCGGCGGCGTGCGCAAGGCGGAAGCGGCGACGGCCGGTCCGCTCACAGCAGGCGCGACCGTGCGCAAGAGCATCTGCACGCATTGCTCGGTTGGGTGCACTGTCACGGCCGAGGTCCTGAACGAGGTATGGATCGGCCAGGAGCCGAGTTGGGATTCGCCGATCAATCGCGGTTCTCACTGTGCCAAGGGCGCCTCCGTGCGTGAGCTCGTGCATAGCGAGCGGCGGCTGCGCTATCCGATGAAGCTGGTGGGTGGTCAGTGGACCCGCGTCTCCTGGGATACCGCGATCAACGAGATTGGAGACAAGATCCAGGCTGTGCGCGAGAAGTCGGGCCCCGACTCCGTTTATTGGCTCGGCTCGGCCAAGATGACCAATGAAGGCGCGTACCTGTTCCGCAAGCTCGGCGCCTTCTGGGGAACCAACAACACCGATCACCAGGCCCGCATCTGCCATTCGACCACCGTCACCGGCGTCGCCAACACCTGGGGCTACGGCGCGATGACCAACAGTTACAATGACATCCGCAATGCGAAGACGCAGATGATCCTGGGCGGCAATCCGGCAGAGGCGCATCCGGTGTCGCTGCAGCACCTGCTCGAGGGAAAGGAGCTGCAAAAGGCCAACTTCATCGTCATCGATCCGCGCCTGACGCGCACCGCCGCGCATGCGACTGAATATGTGCGGATGCGGCCGGGCACCGACATCCCCATACTCTACGGCATGATGTGGCACATCCTCCAGAACGGCTGGGAGGACAAGGAGTTCATCCGGCAGCGGGTCTACGGATTCGACGACCTCAAGAAGGAGGTCGAGAAGTGGACTCCGGAAGAAGTCGAGCGCGTCACCGGCATTCCCGGCGAGCAGCTCAAGCGCGTCGCCAAGATGTTTGCCACCGAGAAGCCGGCAACGCTGATCTGGGCCATGGGCCAGACCCAGAAGACCGTCGGCACCGCCAACGTGCGTGCCAGCTGCATCCTGCTGCTGATGACCGGCAATGTCGGCGGAGAGGGCAAGGGAGCCAACATCTTCCGCGGCCACGACAACGTGCAGGGCGCGACCGACGTCGGGCTCGATATCGTCACGCTGCCATTCTACTACGGCCTCGCCGAGGGCGCCTGGAAGCATTGGTCGCGGGTCTGGGAGGTCGACTATGACTTCCTGAAGTCGCGCTTCGACTCCAAGCAGATCATGGAAACGCCGGGCATCCCGCTGACCCGCTGGTTCGAAGCGGCGACGCTGCCGAAGGATCAGGTCGCGCAGAAGGACAATGTCAGGGCGGTGTTCGTGCAGGGACACGCCTCCAACAGCATCACCCGTATTCCCGAATCCCTCAACGGTCTGAAGGCTCTCGATCTGCTCGTCATCGCCGACCCGCATCCGACGACCTGGGCCTCGCTGGCAGTCGAAGCGGGGCGCAAGGATGGCGTCTACATTCTGCCGGTCGCCACGCAATTCGAGTGCAAGGGCTCGCGCGTCGCCTCCAACCGCTCGCTGCAATGGGGCGAGCAGATCGTGAAGCCGATCTTCGAGTCGAAGGATGATCTCGAGATCATCTATCTGATGGCGAAGAAGCTCGGATTCGCCGACCAGATGTTCAAGAAGATCAAGGTCGAGAACAATCTTCCTGAAGCAGAGGATGTGCTGCGCGAGATGAACCGCGGCAGCTGGTCGACCGGCTATTGCGGGCAATCGCCCGAGCGCCTCAAGGCGCACATGAAGAACCAGGCCAAGTTCGACATGCTGACGATGCGCGCGCCGAAGGACGATCCCGAGGTCGGCGGCGATTATTACGGCCTGCCCTGGCCGTGTTGGGGATCGCCGGAGGTCAAGCACCCCGGCACGCCGCTGCTCTACAATACCAATCTGCACGTGATGGATGGCGGCGGCACGTTCCGGCCGCGGTTCGGCGTCGAGCGTGAAGAGAAGCTGCCGGACGGCACGACACGCAAGGTGAGCCTGCTGGCGGATGGCTCGTACTCGTTGGGGTCGGGCATCCAGGACGGCTATCCGGAATTTACGCTCGCGAGCTTGAAGAAGCTCGGCTGGGATACCGAGCTCACCGAAGCGGAAATGGCGGTGATCAACAAGGTCAACCCGGCCACTCCGGACGCGGTGTCGTGGGCGCTCGACCTGTCGGGCGGCATCCAACGCGTCGCGCTGGCGCATGGCTGCGTTCCCTATGGCAACGGCAAGGCGCGCATGCATGCCTTCGGCCTGCCCGATCCCATCCCGGTTCACCGCGAGCCGATCTACACGCCGCGCGTCGATCTCGTCGCCAAATACCCGACGCTGCCCGACGCCAAGCAATTCCGGATGCCCAATATCGGCTTCTCCGTGCAGAAGGCTGCGGTCGAGAAGGGAATTGCAAAACAGTTCCCGCTCATCCTGTCGTCCGGCCGCCTGGTCGAATATGAGGGCGGCGGCGAGGAGACCCGGACCAACCCGTGGCTCGCCGAATTGCAGCAGGACATGTTCATCGAGATCAACCCTGCCGACGCCGCCGAGCGCGGCGTCAAGGATGGCGGCTGGGTCTGGGTCACGGGAGCCGAGAACAATTCCCGGGCAAGGATGAAGGCGCTCGTCACCGAGCGCGTCGGCAAGGGAGTTGCCTGGATGCCCTTCCACTTCGGTGGCTGGCTTGCGGGCAAAGACCTCCGCGGTAACTACCCGAAGGGCACCGACCCGATCGTGCTCGGCGAAAGCGCCAACACGATCACCACCTACGGATACGATCCCGCGACGAACATGCAGGAAACCAAGGTCACTCTCTGCCAGATCGCGGCGGCATAAGGAGCAACGACGATGGCACGTATGAAGTTTCTCTGCGACGCCGACCGTTGCATCGAGTGCAACGCCTGCGTCACGGCTTGCAAGAACGAGCACGAGGTCCCCTGGGGCATCAACCGCCGCAGGGTCGTCACCATCGCCGATGGCAAGCCGGGCGAACGATCGGTCTCGATGGCTTGCATGCACTGCACGGATGCGCCGTGCGCGGCAGTGTGTCCGGTGAACTGCTTCTATACCACCGCCGATGGCGTGGTCCTGCACTCCAAGGATCTCTGCATCGGCTGCGGCTATTGCTTCTACGCTTGTCCATTTGGCGCGCCGCAATATCCGAAAGTCGGCAATTTCGGCTCGCGCGGAAAAATGGACAAATGTACCTATTGCGCCGGCGGTCCCGAAGCCGACGGCAGCAAGGAGGAATACGAGAAATACGGTGCGAACCGCCTGGCCGAGGGTAAGCTGCCGCTGTGTGCAGAAATGTGCTCGACCAAGTCTCTGCTCGCCGGCGACGGCGAGATCATCGCCCAGATCTATAAGGAGCGCGTGTTGAAGCGCGGCTATGGTTCGGGCGCATGGGGCTGGAAGACCGCCTATCGCGAAACAATCGAGTCCTGAAGGCGCCGCGCGCCGGGGCACAAATGCCGGGAGGAGCAGATGTCCTCATTTGCAAGGTTCATTCGACCAGCCATCGGCGCGTGGGCGTTGCTTCTGTTGATCATGGCAGCTCCGGTACCGTCGCCGGCCCAGCAGATCAATCCGACGGCGAGCTCGGTCAATGAGCAGAAGTTGCTGCAGGAGATGGATCGGATCCAGGGACGCGTCAGCATCCCCGACCAGCGCTCCGGCGTGCTGATGCAACCTGCCGGCCGCGAATGGCGTGAATTCCGCAACGTGGCGCTGCGGTGGATCGGCGGCGTTGCCATGCTTGGCATGCTGGCGGTGCTGGTCATCTTCTATTTGACACGCGGCATGGTCCGCCTCGAAAGCGGAAGATCCGGCCGCACCATCGTGCGGTTCAACACCTTCGAGCGTTTCGTGCACTGGATGACCGCGACCTGCTTCATCATCCTGGCGATCTCGGGATTGAACATCACGTTCGGGCGGCCGCTGCTGCTTCCGCTGATTGGATTTGACGCCTTCTCGGAATGGTCGCAATGGGCGAAATTCGCGCACAACTACCTGAGCTTTCCCTTCACGATTGGCGTCGTGCTGATCTTTCTGATGTGGATCGCCGGCAATATCCCGAGCAAGGTGGATCTGGAGTGGATCAAGCGCGGAGGCGGCCTGATCGGTCACGATCATCCGCCGGCTCGCCGTTTCAACGCGGGTCAAAAGGGGATCTACTGGATCGTTGTGATCGGCGGTGGACTCGTGGCCGCGACGGGCTATGTGCTGATGTTCCCGTTCTACGTGACGGGGATCGAGGGCATGCAGATGGCCCAGATCGTTCACTCCGTCGTGGCCGTGCTGTTCATCGCCGCGATGCTCGCTCACATCTACATCGGCACGATCGGGATGGAAGGTGCCTTCGAGGCGATGGGATCAGGCGAGGTGGATGTCAACTGGGCGCGCGAGCACCATAGCCTGTGGCTCGACCAGGAGATGGCACGGACCGGCCCGAACGATTCTCAGCCGCAGCCTCGCCATGCTGCTTCCGCAGCCGAATAGAGCTGACGGAATATTGCCTAAAGCCGGACGCCCGTCGTCGAAAAGGCCTCTGCAACGGGAAGCTGTACGCTGTCGAGCACGGCAACTCCAGCCATCGTGATGACGATCGTCGCAACACAGGCAAGGATGAAAGCCTTCATCGCGATCCCTCCTCGCGAGCATTATACAGGACCGCCGGCCGCGGACAAAGGCTGCGCTTGGGATCGCGCAAGGGGATGCGGACCGCCAGCCCGGGCCCGCGTTTGGTCATCTATGGTTCCAGTCGAAGCCTGGCGATCTATCCTTGTCGCCGCACGAAACCGCTGATCGTGACCTTCTCCCAGATGCCGGCCGCTGCGAAGGGATCCGCGCGGTTAAAGGCCTCGACTTCCGCACGGCTGGGGGCTTCGACCAGGAACAGGCTGCCGATCATGGTCCCGCCGTCGTCGGAGACGAGGGGCCCCGACATCACAATCTTGATGCCGAAACGCGAGGTGTCGCTCAGGAAGGCCTTATGGGCGTCGTAATTGGCAAGCCGGGTCGGCAGCGCGCCGGCGCGGTCGAGGGCGTGAATGGCGAACAGCATGGTGTCTCCGTTTCTTACTTCAGTCTTGGGACGGCCGCGAGGGGCGGCCGTCCGGGTTTGTCGCGATCTGTTGATCTACTTGGCGCCGAGCTTGCCGGCGTCCTCGAAGGTCGGGCAGGTCCGCTGCTCCAGCGGGACGTCGAACGGCCCAAAATTGTCCCTGGTGATGACGGTCGGCTTCAGCACGATCTCGCTGATGACGGGCTGATTGCGCAGGGCGCGGACAGCCATCATGGTGCCGAGGCAGCCTTGCGCAAACCCGTTGTAGTCGCCGCTCGCGAGCAGCTTGCCGGACTTGATCGCGTCGATCGCCTCCTTGGTGCCGTTGATGCCGATCACCTGAGCCTTGCGGTTGGCGCCGTCGAGCGCCTCGATCGCGCCGACCGCCATGGCGTCGTTGGCCGCTAGCACGCCGTCGATCTGCGAATTCGACTGCATCAGGTTCTCCATCACCTGAAGCGCCTGCAGCCGCTGATAGTTACCGGGCTGCGAAGCCAGCAGCTTGGCGCCGGGCGCTTCCTTCAGCGCGTCGTTGAACCCGCGCACGCGATCGACATTGGTCAGCGAGCCCTTGACGCCCTCGATGATGACAATGTTGCCCTTGCCGCCCAGCGTCTTGAGCAGGAAGCGCGCGGTCTCGAGCCCGAGGCTGTAATCGTCGGCGCCGACGAAGGACAGGAATTTTCCGCCCGCGGAACGGTCGGTGATGTTCACGACGGGGATTTTTGCTTCGTTGATCTTCTCGACGCCGGGCACCATCGCCTTGTAGTCGACCGGCGTGAACACGATTGCGCTCGGCTTCTTCACGACCACGTCCTCGATCTGGCTGAGCTGCTCGGGGATCGAGTCCGGCTTGGTCGGGATGTACTGCAGCGTCTTCGCGTTCAGCGCCTTCGCCATGTTGTCGGCGCCGACCCGCACCGTCTGGAAGAACGGGTTGGTCTGGTTCTTGGTGAACACGGCGATGGTCTCGCCGTCAGCGCGCGCCCCAGTGGTGAACGCGGCTGCCATCAGCAGCGGCAGCGCCAGATAGTCCAGTCTCAATTTCATATTGCCTCCATCCCTGATTTTGCTTGTTGGATTTCCGAGAACTCATTGCGCGCGGCGGCGGGTCTTCATGTCGAGCCAGACCGCGAGAATGACGATGATGCCTGTCACCAGCGGCTGCCAGTTGGCGCTGACCGACAAGAGGTTCATGCCGTTCAGCACCAGCGTCAGGATCAGCGCGCCGATGAAGGTGCCGAACACGGTGCCGACGCCGCCGAACAGCGAGGTGCCGCCGATCAGCACGGCCGCGATCGCCGGCAGCGTCAGGCTTTCGCCGATGTCGGCTTCCGCCGAATTGAGGCGCGACAGAAAGATGATCGAGGCGAGCCCCGCCATGGTGCCGGAGACGGCGTAGACCAGCAGCAGGCGGCGCGCGACGGGGATGCCGGAGAGACGCGCCGCGACCGGATTGGCGCCGATCGCATAGATCTCCTGGCCCCAGATCGTCCGTTGCGCGAACAGCGTTCCGATGCCGAGGAACACCAGCAGCAGATAGACCGGGATCGGCAGACCGAACAGATAGCCGCTGCCGATTTGGCGGAAGCCTGCCGGGAAGCCGTGCAGGGTCTCGCCCGCCATGTACCAATAGGTGAGGCCGTTCAGCACCCACAGCATGCCGTAGGTGGCGATGAAGGAGGGGATGCGCAGCGCCGTGACCATGATGCCGTTGAGCAGGCCGACGATGCCGCCGCAGGCAAGCCCGGTGAGGATGCCGAGCGCCGGCGAGCCGGTCTTGTGGATCACGGTGCCGGCGATGCAGGCGGACAGCGCGACATTGGCGCCGACGGAGAGATCGAGGCCCGCCGTGAGCACCACCAGCGTCAGGCCGGAGGCGATGAAGAAGGTCAGGCTGGCCTGCCGGAGCACATTGAGGATGTTGCCGAGGCTGAGGAAGGAGTCGCTCAACACCGCCAGCACTGCACAGATCAGCAGCGCTGCGAGCAGGCGATAGAACACCTGGATCGCATCCTGCGACAGGAACGAGCGGGGCGGCGCGATGACTTCTTTGGTGATGTCGGTCATGCACGGCTCCTGAGGCCGTCGAGGAACAGGGCGACGATGACGAGGACGCCGACGCTTGCGACCTGCACCGAGGACGGCAGCGAGATCAGGTTCAGCCCGTTGCGCAGCACGCCGACTGAGACAACGCCGAGCAGCGTGCCGAGCAGCCAGCCATTGCCGCGTTCGAACGAGGTGCCGCCGACGGCAACGGCCGCGATGGCATCGAATTCGAGGCCAAGACCCGCCGTCGGGTGGCCGGAATTCATCCGCGCGGTCATCAACAGTCCGGCGATGCCGGCCATGGCGCCGCCGATCGCATAGACCGCGATCAGCAGCCGGTTCGGCGACAGGCCGGCATAGCGCAGCGCCTCGCGGTTGCCGCCGAGTGCGAAGATGTAGGTGCCGAAGCGGGTGTGATAGAGCAGGCCGTGGAAGGCCGCGTAGGTCACGAGCGCCATCACGATCGGCACGGGAATGCCGAGCAGCGTCGCCGAATAGATGTCGCGCACGCTGTGGGGGATGCCGACCACGCTCTGGCCGTCGCTGACGATCAGCGACAGGCCCTGCGCCATGCCGAGCGTGCCAAGCGTCGCGACGAAGGGCGGAATGCCAAGGATCGCGACCAGCCAGCCGTTGGCGACGCCGAAAGCCGCGCCGACCAGCAGGCCGGCGCCAAGGCCCAGCAGCATCGACTTGGTCGCGAGCGAGACGATGGCGACGCAGAGCGAGGTCAGCGTCAGCACCGCGCCCATCGACAGGTCCAGCCCCTCGGTCATGATGATCAAGGTCATCGGCAGCGCCAGCATGGTCAGGATGGTCGACTGCACCAGCACGTTGGAGAGATTGGCGACCGACAGGAAGCCGGGCGCGATCGCGCTGAACAGCGCGATCAGCAGCACCAGCACGATGGCAACGCCGGGAATCCGCTGCAGCGGATTGGGCTCTGCGACGACCGCGGCTTCACGCATGATGCATCCCCAGTCGCACGATGTTCTCCTCGGTCAGTTCGTTACGGGTCAGGTGCCCGGCGATGCGCCCCTCGCGCATCACATAGGCGCGGTCGCAGACATGGCAGATCTCGACCTGTTCGGACGAGATCATCAGGGCAGCCGCGCCTTCCGCGACGAGCCGGTCGATCAGTGCAAAAATCTCGGACTTCGCGCCGATGTCGATGCCCCGCGTCGGCTCGTCGAAGATGAAGAGCTTCGAGCCGGCCGCCAGCCACTTGCCGATCACGACCTTCTGCTGGTTGCCGCCCGAGAGCAGGCCGACGGTCTGCCGCGCGCTCGGCGTTGCGATGCGCAGCTGCCGGATCAGACCGTCGGAGGTTCGCTGCGCACTGCGCTGGTCGAACAGGCCGCTCGGAAAGAGCTTCTTCAGCGCGGACACCACGAGATTGTCGCCGACCGACCGGAGCAGCGCGAGGCCTTCGCTCTTGCGGCTCTCCGGGATCAGCGCGATGCCGCGGCGGGCGGCAAGATCAGGCTCACCGGAGATGGTCTTGCCGTCGAAGACGATCTCGCCCGACGTCACGGGATCTGCCCCGAAAATCGCGCGCGCGACCTCGCTGCGGCCGGAGCCGACCAGGCCGCACAGGCCGACGATCTCGCCGCGGCGCACCTCTATGTTGATGTCGGAGATGCCGGTCGCCGCGGTCAGGCCCTTGACCTCGAGCAGCAGCTCGCCGGGCTTGTCGGCAAAGTTACGCGGGTAGGTCATGTCGACGTTGCGGCCGACCATCATGCGAACGAGCTGGTCCGGCGAGACGTCGGCGGGCCGGACGCCGTCGATGCGGCGGCCGTCGCGCAGCACCGTGATGCGGTCGCCGAGCGCGAACACCTCGGCCATGCGATGGGAGATATAGACGATGGAGACGCCGTCGGCCTTCAACCGCGCGATCAGCGCGAACAACAGCTCGGTCTCGCGGTCGGACAGCGCCGCGGTCGGCTCATCCATCACCAGGATGCGGGCATTCTGGCTGATCGCCTTGGCGATCTCGACCATCTGCTGCTGTGCGACGCCGAGCTTGTCGACGATGGTGGAGGGATCGACGTCGAAGCCGATCGTATCGAGCACGCGCTTTGCGTCCGCCAGTATCCTGCGGCGGTCGATGGTGCCGGGGATGCGGCCCTTCGGCTCGCGCCCGAGGAAGATGTTTTGCGCGATGTCGAGGTAGGGGACGAGCGAGAATTCCTGGAAGATCACGGCAATGCCGAGCTTCTGCGCATCGGCGGTCGAGGAGATCGCGACCTTCTTGCCCTCATGGTAGAACTCGCCAGCATCGGCGCGGTAGGCACCGCACAGCACCTTCATGAGGCTCGACTTGCCGGCGCCGTTCTCGCCCAGCAGCATGTGGACTTCGCCGGGGTAGACGGCAAAGGACACGTCATCCAGCGCCTTGACGCCGGGAAACTCCTTGCTGATGCCTCGCAGCTCCAGCAGCGGGACAGGCGAGGTGACTTCGATCGGGAGCGCGTCGCTCATGCTTTGGCTCCGCTCGCAAAGATCTTTCCAGGGTTCATCAGCCCATTCGGATCGAGCGCGGTCTTGATCTGCCGCATCACATCGACGGCTTCGCCGAGCTCGTCGGCCAGATAGTCGATCTTGCCGAGCCCGATACCGTGCTCGCCGGTGCAAGTGCCGTCCATGGCGATGGCGCGGGCGACCATGCGGGCCTGCAGCGCCTTGGCGCCTTCGGCCTCCTCGGGTTTGGCCGGGTCGATCAGGATCAGCATGTGGAAATTGCCGTCGCCGACATGGCCGACGATCGGCGCGGTGAAACCGTGCTCATCCGCATCGCGCCTTGTCCCGGTCAGGCATTCCGCCAGCCGCGAGATCGGCACGCAGACGTCAGTAATCACCGCGCGTGCGCCGGGACGCAGGCCAAGGCCGGCATAGAGCGTGTTGTCGCGGGCATGCCAGAGCCGGCTGCGGTCTTCCTGTGCCTTCGCCCAGGCAAAGCCATGGCCGCCTTGGTCGGCGGCGATCGCCTGCGCGGCCTCGGCCTGCTCGGCGACCGAGGCTTCCGAGCCGTGGAATTCGAGGAACAGGGTGGGCGCCTCGCGGTAGCCGAGCTTCGCGTAGGTATTGATGCCGCGTATCATGACGTCGTCGAGCAGCTCGATGCGTGCGACGGGGATCGCGGACTGGATCACGGAGATCGCGGTATCGACGGCATCGTGCAGGGTGTCGAAGCTGCACACCGCAGCCGAGATCGCCTGCGGCACGGGGTGCACCTTCAACGTGATCTCGGTGATCACGCCGAGCGTCCCTTCGGCACCGACGAACATGCGCGTCAGGTCGTAGCCGGCGGCCGACTTCCGCGCGCGCTTCGCGGTCCGGATCACGCGGCCGTCGGCCAGCACGACCTCGAGCGCCATGACGTTGTCCTTCATGGTGCCGTAGCGCACCGCCATGGTGCCGGAGGCGCGGGTGGAGGTCATGCCGCCGATCGAGGCATCGGCGCCGGGATCGATCGGGAAGAACAGGCCGGTATTGCGCAGTTCGGCATTGAGCTGCTTGCGGGTGATGCCGGGCTGCACCACGACGTCCATGTCGCTGTCGTGCACCGCCAGCACCTTGTTCATGCGCGCGAAGTCGAAGCAGACGCCGCCTGCGACGGCTGCCGCGTTGCCTTCGAGTGAGGTCCCGGCGCCGAACGGAACGATCGGCATGCCCGCGCTCGCGCACAGCTTCACGATCTCGGCGACCTCTTGCGTCGTTTCCGGGAAGACAACGATGTCAGGCGGCAAATTGCGATAATGCGACTCGCTCTGCCCATGCTGATCGAGCACGCCGCGCGCAACGCTCGCGCGCGGGCCGATCATGCCGGTGAGGCGATCGGCCAATATGCTCGTGGTGACCCGCGGTCCCATCCTTGCTCCCT
Source organism: Bradyrhizobium huanghuaihaiense (assembly GCF_007830635.1). Classification (GTDB taxonomy): domain Bacteria; phylum Pseudomonadota; class Alphaproteobacteria; order Rhizobiales; family Xanthobacteraceae; genus Bradyrhizobium; species Bradyrhizobium huanghuaihaiense. Next base: position 456,537 of record NZ_VLLA01000004.1, read on the forward strand.
GTTCGCTCCGATCCACGGACTCTTGCCGGTCCGCTGAGTTGTCGTTCGGCTTAGGCGGCTCTTGCGCTGCTCGCAACCTGCTTCAAACCGAAATCATAGTTCAGATGAAAATAGTCGCTGTCCACCATGCGACCATCCGGCGCACGACCGGCCGGCTGACGGACGAATTCGCGGATCAGGCTGTCCTTGACGCCGAACACCACGTCGCTGTCGAGATATTCGTCACCGGCGACGAACACATGCGTCACCAGCTGCTCGAAGCCCGGCGCAGAGATCATGAAATGCACATGTGCAGGACGCCAGGGATGGCGTCCCTGGGCCTCCAGCATGTCGCCAACCGGGCCGTCATGCGGAATGGGATAGGCGGCCGGCTTGATCGACCAGAAATGGAAGCGGCCGTTGCCGTCGGTATGGAAGCGCGCGCGCATGGCGAGATCCCCGATATCGTCGAGCTGCTGCACGTCGTAATAGCCGTCATCGTCGGAGTGCCAGACGTCGACGACTGCGCCCGCGAGCGGCTTGCCATCGACGGTCGAGACCGAGCCGGTGACCAGCATCGGATCGCCTTCCATCGGGCCGGAGATATCGGCACCGCTGTCCTTCTCCGGCGCGGCCTGGACGAAGAAGGGGCCGAGCACCGTGGTCTCGGTCGCGCCTTCCGGCACAGGATGGTTGATGGCGTCGACCAGCATGGAGACGCCCAGCGTATCCGACAGCAGGATGAACTCCTGGCGCTTGTCGTCGCACATGTGGCCGGTGCGGGTCAGGAAGTCGATGCCGTATTCCCACTCCTTCTGGGTGGGCCGCACCTCGCGGACGAAGGCGTGAAGGTGCCGCACCAGCGCCTCGCTGACCTCTTTGATGCGTGGGTCGGTTGCGCCTGTGATCCGCTCCAGCACCGCGTCCGTGATCGTGTTCTCGTTGAAGTTACGCATGACCATCTCCGTTGATCACAGTTTCGGTTCGCCGAGGCCGGACAGCCGCTCGAGATGCCTGACGGTCGCGATGAAGTCGGTGTCGCCGTCGCCCTGTGCGACCAGCGAGCCGTAGGTCTCGCGCACTTGAGCTGCGAGCTGAAGCGGCACGCCGACGGCGTGGCCGGCGCCAAGGATCAAATCGAGATCCTTGGCCATCTGCTTGCAGGAGAAGGTGGATTCGAAATCGCGCGTGCGAAGCGGCGCAGTCTTGTACTTGACCATGGGGGAAGCGACCGCGCTGTCGTCGAGCACCTTCAAGATATCCTGCCAGGCGATGCCGCCCTTGCGCGCCAGCGCCAGGCTCTCCGCCATCATCGCCGCCGATACCGCGATCATCAGATTGACCGAGAGCTTTGCGTAACGCGCTTCCTCGGCGGGCCCGAGATAGGTCTGGGCGCGGGTGAAGGCTGCGAACAGCGGCTTTGCGTTCTCGAAGGCGTCCTTCGGACCCGAGACGAAGCAGGTCAGGGCGCCGGTGTGAACGATGCTGGCGTTGCCGGAGACCGGCGCACGCAGATAGGCGATGCCGCGTGCCCGCGCTGCGGCCGCAACTTCAGTGGAGGCCTCGACGCTCACGGTGCTGGTCTCGATCAAAACGGATCCCGCAGCCATCGCCGCAATCAGGCCGGTAGGGCCGAGCAGCGCGCCGCGCAAGGCGGCGTCGTCGGGCAGAGACGTGATCACTGCCGCCTTGCCGCTCACGGCTTCGGCCGTCGAAGCAGCAATCGAGATGCTCTGCGCGCGAGCCTCATCGAGCCGCGCCGCGCTCTGGTCGAACGCCGTAACCGCATAGCCGGCCCTGGTAACGAGCACTGACATCGGGAGGCCCATCTTGCCAATTCCGATGAACGCGACTTTTTTTGAGGTGTCAGTCATTGTTGTTGTCCATTGGCGCCTTCAGGCGGCGCGTCCCTGTCGTTCGATGTCCTCAACGAGCCGCCGGCCGGATTGCGCCAGCAGCTCTTTCTTCGCGTCCAGCGCCTCGACCAGCAGCCGGCCATTCTGCTTCTTCCAGGCGCCGCCGATCATGACGGCTTCGATATTGGCGAGACTCGTCTGCATCACCACGGTCGCGACGGGATCGTGCACCGGATAAAGATTGAGATCGGAGGCGTTGATGATGACGAGGTCGGCAAGCTTGCCCGGTGTCAGCGAGCCGATCTGGTGTTCGCGGCCGAGCATGCGGGCGCCTTCCGTCGTGATCCAGCGCAGCGCCTCGCGGACGGGAATCGTGGTCGTTGCCGGAATGGTGCCGCTCGCTTTGTGCGACGCCGCATTGTCGAGCGCCCGCTGCATCGACAGTGCGACGCGCGCGACGGAAAGCAGGTCGCCGGCCAGCACGGATTCGAGGTCAATGCCGATGGTCGGCCGCACGCCGCGCTTCAGGAGCCGCCCGGTGATCGGAAGACCGTGGCCCTGGATCATTTCGTTCTCGGGCGTCACCGAGAACGACACGCCGAGATCGACCATCCGATCCAGCAGATCGTCGGGCAGATCATTGCCATGGACGATGTTGACGCCCGCGCCGACGAGGCCGGCCTCGATCAGCTTCTCCCAGCCGCCGGGCGTGTTGGCCGGTCCGCCGCCCTGATGCATCGAGGCGATCAGCTTCAGCTCCCGCGCCAGGCGGAAATCGTGCATGGCGACGTCGAGCGTCGAGTAGTGCGGACCGAGAATGGCTAGTACCCGGAATCAGAGCTGAGTGATACGGCGGCCTTTGAAACGGCGTTGACGGACCTTTTTCTTGGTCCAGACGAAGGGCTCGGCTCTGTCGTTGTATGCGTTGACGTAGGCATCGATGTGTTCCTGAAGCTGCTTGAGGCTCGTGAAGGAGGTGCCGCTGAGCGACTGCCCCTGCAAGATGGAAAACCATACTTCGACCTGATTGAGCCATGACGCACTTGTCGGCGTGAAATGAAATTGCACGTTGGGGTGGGCCTTGAGCCAGTCCTCGTTCTTTTTATGGGTGTTGAGGTTGTCGAGGATGACGTGAAGCTTGCGGTTCGGAAAAGTCGCGGTGACGCTGT
>NZ_VLLA01000005.1 GCF_007830635.1 Bradyrhizobium huanghuaihaiense
CGAGGTAGGAGGAGCAAGCGATGACGTAACCCCATCAACAGGTTCCAGCCAAGGTCTGCGAGAGGATGAGACGAGATGGAGGTTCGGTCTTCCCGGCGCATGCGAACACTGGTGACCCAAATGGCCCAATCGAGGCCTGTCCGCTAATGAGAACGCACGCGCGCTGATATCCATGATGGCCCGGAGAGAATGCTCCAATCAAAGGCCGGATACATTGATGCAAGACCACTCACCACCTGATCGACGAACCTCTTGCTACGCACGGCCGGACCATACATTCGGGTCACAAGCCGGCAGTTGGTCAGGCAGGCAAATCGAAGATGTCGCCAAGACCACCATCAAACCGGTCGGCCCAAAGATGTATCCCAGTGGCAGCATCGAGGATGCTGTCCCGTGATGCGCACTCGGTTTGTCGTTTTGCGAACGCTCCCTTCCAACACGTAGCGCACCCCGAAGCTCGCGCCCGACCTGCTTCACGTCGACGGCGCGCCCCCCGTATGTGAAACTCGAATTGCGGGCGATGACGAACAACGCCTTGAAACGAGAGATCATCGGACACGCTACGGCCGTTCCAGACGACTCTAATGAGATCGTCTTTGCCGACCACGCGCTCCCTGTTCCGGATCAGGTAATCAAGTAAATCGAATACCTTTGGCGCGACCGAGACGACGTCCGCTCCGCGATGCAGCTCGCGCCGATCGGTGTCGATTGCGTAGTTCTCGAACATGTAGCGCAATTGCCATTCCCTCGGTTCGAGGCTCTAGCATCGGTTGCGCCGCAAAGAATAAGCCGCCGGTGAGGAAAATGTAAACCGAATGTCAAGCGTCCTCTCTCCTGCCTTGGCACCCTCGTCCGGAAATAACCAGGAGATGGCGCGGTGAGCACGACCTATGGCCCAACAGGATTGGGGCAGACCGGATCAACGTGGCGCGCCTCCAGCTTCTTCAAGAGATATTGGGGTGCGTTTGTGGACCGGCGCAAACGTCAGAGATTACGAGCCGCGTTGCTCGACTTAAGTGACAGGGAGCTAATGGATATCGGGACGACGCGCGGTGAGATTGACTACGTCGCCTCGCACCGCTCTGTCGATCCACGAGGCATCCGGTCCAGGTCCAATGAGTCCCTGATGTTCGGTACGACAAACGCCTCACGGCAGGCACGCCGCCCGTCTGCTGTCAGATCGTCACGCGGCTGCCGTCGAAACGCGTGAAGGAGAAGCCGTCGAACGGCTCGCGAAGGGTAGCGCGCTCGTCGCGCAACATGCAGATAGCCACTTCCTCACCGATCGCCATTGAGGCGGAGGCGTCGGAACGCCAATGGATGCCCGCCCAATTGCGTCCGAAACCGAAATTCACGGCGAGCTTGTTCAACTCTCCGCCGACCGTGAGCGGTGAGCCGTCATAGGGCACGAGCCTTGTCGGATCAGCCGGATCGGGCTGCACCGGATTGGCGATGACGCGGCTCTCGTCGAAGAACGCCTTCAATATGGTAGCCGTGACGGCCCCAACGCTCGTGGCCCCGCCGGGATAGGTGGAGTGGAAGGGCGCGCCCTCCGGATAGGTTTGCGACAACAGGTAAGTGCCGTATTTGGCCTTGCTGCGAGCGAGGGCTTCCGATTTCAGGAAATCATCATGCAGCGGGTAATCGCTCACGCCATTGGCGAGGCGATGGTGCGCCAGAGCGCCGTAGGCTTCCGGTCGCACAGCCCGATGGACGAAATACTTCTGCCAATAAGACGCGCGGACGGAGTTACTGATCCCCGTGGCGAGCAGTGCCTGCACGTGTTGCAACCCGAAGGTGGCACCCGCAGGGACCTGGGTTTTCGATTTCCGATACGGGTTCGAGGGGTAGGACACGGGCTCTGCCGGCGGATAGATCCCGGAGTAGCGTTTGTCCGCCCCACCACCGGGTGTCGCAAGGATCAATGCTGCCGCCCACCCAAGTGCAGGACCAGTGTGGATATACTCTGCGAGATCTCTTCCTGTCGTGATGTATCGCGGTGTCGCGTCGAACTGCAACTGGCGCTTCGGTGCGGCGCCGTTCTGGATCGCCAGCCACTCCTCGTATTCGGTCAGGAATTCATTGGATGGCGACACGGTACGAATTTGAGCACTGATCCACTGTGAGGCATAGGGCGCGTCCCTGAGCAGGAACTGCGAGATCAGCGGACCGTCCAAAACGCCTGGAGGCGTGACGGAGCGGCCCTTCGGGTCGCTTGCATCGAAATAAAGCGCATTGGCGCGGAACAGTGTGCCGGGCGTGACCCGCCCACCGGACTTCGGCCCTCGGAAATCGGCAAGCTTGCTGAGTTCCTCGGTTGCTGCGATCACGTCGCGATTGGAGGTGTCGTCGCGCAACTCGGTCATCGGAACATCACGAAGCAGGGCTTGCCAATAGATCTCGACCGCCTCGCCGGCGCGCTCCGCACTTGCAAGGGCCGGCGTCGGCGGTATCGCAATCTGAGTAGGGTTTATGCCGCTGAGACTGACGGCCAGTGTGCCCAAGGGATTGACCAGCTTGCGAGTGCCGCCGAGCCGGATTTTCTCGAAATCCGCGGGCTCGCCCGACTGGCAAGCGGCATAAAGCGTTTGCCATGCCTCTGGTTCAACTTCGCCGCGCTTGTCGTGCGGCAGGCCCCGTGAATCGGAACCGATCTTGTTTGTGTAGCGCGCCTCATCGCCATTCGTCGGATGGGGCGCGATCGGAATTTTCTCGTTGTTGCCCGCACAGACCCCGCGGACCTCGAAGGCGCGACTCTTGAACGCTGCGTCGAGCGGTCGCGGGTCCGCGCTCACAGGCTGCGCCAGCGCCGGGGCGAACCCGGACATGCTCGGCGGAGACGCAAGCACGGCGGCGCCAACCGCAATGCCGGTCCCGCCAAGCAGCGAGCGGCGAGTGATCGCGGTCGACGAGCCCGGCGACGCCAGGCAGGATTCAGTTGGAACGGTGGAATGATCAGCCATGGAGGCCTCCTCCCTCGCGGGAAAATGTCGGCAGGATTGCGCCGGAGCCGTCCGATTACTTGCATGCTGCGGTCGAAATCGTCTCACCAGGAGGACACTGAGGAGATTGACGCAGATCAATGGTGAGTCGAGCAGACCAATTGTGCACCGGCGGGGACCACCGCTGTCCGCAGTGCCTTTGAACAACGCAAGTGCCCACTGGAGCAACGCCTGTGGGTCAACCGCGTCGATTTGGCCGCATCCGGTCTGGTCCCAATTGCCGATGTGCCGGACGCCTTGTCGATCTTCGCCTTAGGCTAGAGCCGGGCTTGTCTCAAACCGCGCGTCGCTTCGCGATTGTGGCAAGCGCTGCGGCCGGGGACAAGCCACGATCATGGCTGGCAGCCAAGATTGCGGGAGCGTTCTCTTTTGCCCGCCGTCGGTGTTTGATTGCGGCCGGCGGAAGGACGGGCGATGCGGGGATCCCTCGGGGAGAAGATCAACCAGGGCGGCACGGCGGACATCCACGCCTGGGCGCCAGGTCAGGTCGTAAAACTGTTCAGGGAAGGTTTCCCTCCGCGCCTCGGCCAGCGAGAGGCGCGGATGACCCAGGCGGTCTTTGCCGCCGGCATGCCTGCGCCGCAGGTGTTCGGCGAGGTGACGCTCGACGGACGCTTCGGCATCGTGCTCGGTCGCCTCGACGGGCCGACACTGCTGCAGGTCACGCGCAGCGGCGCCGTGACGTTCGCTCAGGCGGGTGCGATCCTTGCGTCCCTCGGCCTCTGCGTTCACAGGATGTCGCCGCGGCCGGAGGCCTTCCATCTACGCGGCTGGATGGACAGCGCCGTCAGGCGCTCGGGCGGCATCGTGCCCGAGCACATCGCCTCCGGCATCCTCGCGCTGATCGACCGCCTGCAGCAGCCGGGGGACGGGCTGTGCCACGGCGACATCCATCCTAACAACGTGATCATGACGGCGGACGGTCCGCGGCTGATCGACTGGACCTTTGCGATCCGCGCGCCTACGGCCCTCGATCATGGGCTCACTCACATCGGCCTGACCGAGCTTGCCCTCGACGTCACCGACAATCCGCAGCGGCCGCTTGCGGTCAATGCAGCCGCGCAATCCGAATACACGCGGCTGTCCGGCAAGCCGGTCGCGGCGCTGAGGCAAGCGATGGAGCCCTGGCTGCCGATCGCGATCGTCCGCTACTTCCTTATCATGGGCGGGCCGACAAGCGAGCGATGGCGGCGGATGATGCAGCGCGCCGAAGCGGCCCTGCGCTCGCAGGCCTGACTCCTTCCAGCGCGCGCGACCGTCGATGCGGCTGCGCGGTGTTGGCTTCGGGTCAGACGGCAACAGACTCCAAGACAGCACCGTTTTGACGTTCCCCGCGAGCTCGAATGCGACGAGCCGCTGAACCGGAAGATCGGCCGATACAGACACGCTGCCGGCCTTAAGAGTTCGCTATTGAATTGACTGCTTCCACAATGGCAGCCGGGTCTGCGTGCGTGACCATATGTCCGGCATTGGGCACAAGGTGAAGATCGGACCGAGGCAGCGCCTTGTGTAAATCTCGCGCTTGTTTGAATTCGATCACTTGATCCTCTACTCCGTGGAATATTCGCACCTGGTGGCCCAAGGTCGAATAATGGGCTTGGAATTGTGCTGCGGTTGAAATTAGGAGTGCACTTTCCTCCGCGGCCGCCCTCAACTGTGTGGGCCTGAGAACCAGAGATGCTGGAAATCCATTCTTGAACGTCAGCGGTACCGACCGGGGCGCGAAGATCTTGCGGAGGGCTCCCGGCAAGACGGCCCACGAAATGATGGGCGCGACAGTGTAGCTGACCAAGTCGCCCAAGACCGGTATGGCTGGACCTGACATCAACCACACGTCCAATCGGCCGGTCGGGAAGTAGTAGCCGGACGCAAGCACAAGGCCCCGGATCGGATAATCCTTCCGCACGCCGAGAGCGATAGCGACCAAGGCGCCCCAAGAATGTCCCAGCACCACAGGATCGCGGATCCCGAGTTGCTCGAGCGCCTTCACCAACAGAGCCGCTTGAGCTGCTGCGCTCCATATTCGGAGCCGCGGCCGCTGACTATAGCCAAAGCCCGGACGGTCGAAGCAGACCACGCGATTGCTGCGGGCAAGAAGATCGACCATCCCACTGATTATGAAGTCCTGGATCATGGATCCGTTGCCATGGAGCAGCACGACGCAAGGAGCCGCGGGATCGCCCCGATCGATATAGTGGAGTTTTACGCCGTCGCATTCGATAAACTTGCCAATAGGTGGATTCCGTCGCTCCGCCAGTTTGGAGAAGCCGATGTTACCGATGACGAGAATTGCCGATAACAAGGCAGCAATGAGCAGTACGGTTTCAGCGGTGGTCATTACTGAGCCTTGAGATATAGGGCCAAAAACATCTGCCCCTCAGCGCGGAGCAGACGGGCCAACCAAGGAATAATTGGAAGTTGAAGCGCTCGTTCCTGCGCGCAATGGAGGAGGATTGATTAAAAGATCGCCCGCCCCCGGAACGGTCCGGAAATGCCCACGTTTGCTCGCTAAGGATCGTACCTGTGACGGAGGGCACAGGATCCGACCTCACCAACAAAAATGATGGAGCAACGAATGGCCAATCCACGCCAAGAGGAAAAGTCCACCCAACGCCCTGAGGACGCAATCCGCCGCGCCGGCGAGAGGACCGCTGAGCAGACCAGACGGATCGGCTTGGCTACCGCCGAGGCCGGAGAGGAGGTGTCGCAAGCCAGCGGCCATCTCTTGCGACAAAATACCGAGATGTTGCAAAACGCTTGGCGCTTCGGCGTCGACATGGCCACGGCAATGATGGGCCGCTCGACTGATCAGCTAGGTCGCACGTTCGGTTTGACCGGCAATGAAGCGCAGCGGGCGGCGGAACGCTCGGTCCGCAATGCCGAAGCAATCATGTACTCTACGACCGCAGTCGCCAAAGGAATGAACGGTGCGTCGCGCGAGTACTTCGATTTCATTCGACAGCAGACCGAGAGGACAATGGACCGCATGAATGAACTCTTGCGCTGCCGAACTCCCCACGATTGGGCGGCTGTGCAAACCGATCTGATGCGCGACACGATCAGCAGCGCCTTGGATACCAGCCGCCGGATCTCGGATTTGTCCCTGAAGATGGCTGACGATGCGGGAAGTCATATAACTCAAAGCATCGAACGCATGCGGCAGGCTGCTTAGGCGCGGCTACGCAATCATGGCGCAAGTGCGCGGCGGAATCTCAGCCGCGCTTGTACCTGTGACGTCCGCGAATCGAATCCAAATGCCTGGCCTGCAGCGCATGCGGCGCAGCGCGCGCACCTCAGGGTGACGGTGACAGATAGCGCGCGCTGCATCAACCTCGTCATTGCGAGCCACCGGGTCCGCGCAAAGCGCGGCCCGATGACAGGCTCCGCGAAGCAATCCAGAGTCTTTCCGCCGAGACAGTCTGGATTGCTTCGTCATTGCTTCGTCGCAAGGGCTCCTCGCAATGACGACATCCGGGCCCGCGCTATCGCTCGGTGCAAGGCATGGGACACAGCACAATCATCCCAATTGAGCTTGCCTCGCGCGCTGGCGCCATCCGCTGACGGTGAGCCAGACGGCGGAGACCAGGAAGTAGACCGCGCCAACGGCAGCATAGCCTGTGACGGTCGCGATCGACGGCACCGCGGGTGTCGAGGCTTGAAAGATGAAGAAGCCGCCGGCCAGCGCCGACTGGCCGCCGCTGAGCACCATGGCCCATTGCGCGCCGAAACTCTTCCAGCGACGGATTGCCGTCCCGAGCTGGAGCAATCCGGACAGGATCGCCCAGGCCCCGAACACCGCGAGCACAACGTTCATGCTCATCTGCAGGGCGACGAGGACCGCGCCTGACGTCGCGAGGCTGACCAGAACGTTGAGTGCCTGCGTGCGGTTTTGTTTCAAGCCGCCGCTGCGGAGCGCATCCACGACATTCGCCGCCGCATCCCATGCGGGATAGAGGACGAGCAAGGCGCCTGCGATCACAGACGACGGCCCGATGGCAAACGCGGCAACGACCCAGGCGACGGAGAACGCCGCCCGGATGAAGTAGTATTGCTTCAGCCATCGCTCGCGATCGGCACGAACGAGATCCTGTTGATGATACGTCACTGCACCCCTCCTTTACCTACTAGTTGGTAGTTTCCATACGCAGCAAATCACCCCATCCCCCAGCTCGCCTGCGGGCGTGTCGTCTCGCCGATATTTTCAGTGCCTGGTGGACAGCCGGTCCAACAGCGGGCTGGTGATCACGCCGAACATTTTTGGATCGCCATAAGCGCGCGCCGACAGCATCGCACCGTGAATGGTTGCCATGAATCCTTCAGCTTCGACCTTGGCTGAGCTGGAGAGGTGAAGGCGCCCCTTCCGCTTGCCGCGCTCCATCACCGAGGTGAGCCAGGACGCCAGCGCGCGAAAATGCGCACGGACTTCGAGCGCCACCTCCTCCGGCAGGATCGGAAGCTCGCTGGCGAGCAGCGCACAGACGCAGAATGGCGCCGTCGCGTCAGTGATGCACGCTTCCCAATACCCGACGTAGCTTTTGAGCTGGTCGCGCGGATCAGGGACATTGCGCTCGAGGGCAGCCAGTCCCGCCTCCGCTTCTTCGCGGTAACGCGACACGAGGGTGCGGACCAGATCGACCTTGCTGGCGAAATGGTGGTGGATGCTCGGCTTGCGGATGCCGACGACGTCGGCGATGTCGGCATAGCTGAAGCCGTTATAGCCGCCCGCGATGATCAGGCTGCGCGCGCAGGCCAGGATGTCGTCGGCGGTCGAGGAAACGTTGGTCATGGCGGATTAACTACCTTCCAGTTGGTAGACAGTCAACCGACCCCGCTTCAATGATCCGTGAATGACGGGACCCTGCGTGACCGTTCGGCCCATCGGCCGCCACCAGACAGAGGCGTCAATGCGACAGCACGCAACGTGTTGGTACGTCAGGCGGCGCGCTTCACCCGCCGCCCTTGCCGCCCACAAGCATCTCGACGATCGCCTTGAAAGTGACGAAGACCGGTGAGGTCAATGCCGGCCCCAGAATGGCGAGGATACTCGTCACCGCAGCGGGAACGCCGAAGTCCAGCGCGTCCTGCTTTTGACCTGCTGCAGCCGGTGGCGTATCGAGACGATAACGCTTCACGTCCTGGTACCAGCCGGCCAGCGCAGGCGTCGCCGCGGCGAACAGGGCTATCGTTCCGGTCATGCCGAGGTGACTGGTCAGGGCATTTGCCAAAGGCCTTAGAGCATCAGCTTGCGGCGCGACGATCAGACCGAGCGGCCAATCCATCACCACCTTGCTCGCGAGCGTCGCAACCACCAGGATGGCCGAGCTGAGCATGATCATCCGCTGAAGATTTGACTTTCGCTCCTCGAGACTTGCGAGTGAGGGCTTCTCCTCGGGGCCGGAAAGCACCGCGAACGCCAGTAGCGCGACACCGACGGCCAGGAGTCCGACGAACGTGTTGACATCGATGATCAGCCTAATGGCGTCGCTGACCTTGAAGGAGACCGCGTTCTTGTAAGCAGCGAACAGCGGATCGAAGACGCCGGCGTTCTCATCTGCCCGATCCAGCAGGACCTTGAGGAACGTCTGGCCCGCGTTGGCATAAGCCGTAGGAGCTTTCGTCACTCCCCACGCGAGAATGAGGGAAAGCCCAAGTCCCACGAAAAACAACGTGCTGCTGCGGCGGAAAACGATCGCTCCACCCAGCAGCAGGGTCGCTGCGCTGACCAGGTACAGCAGACCGCTCACCGCCGCGTAATTGTATCGCGCCGTCAGCGTATCGGAAATCTGCCTCGACTGGGCGATCGTCCGATCCGCATCCCGGCTCCGCTCCGCCTTCTCGATCTCGGCCTTGGCGGCCGCCTCGGCGGTCTGCGCGCTCTCGACCGCGGCCCTCGCATCCTTCTGCTTGTCGTCGGCAGCACCCGCCGCCAGCCGATCCAACGCCCCCTGCTTCTCGCTCAGCGTCTTTTGCTTCTCGGCTAGGGTGGCCTTCAGCTTGTCGATTTTTGCAACGGACTCGGCGTCAGGATTTGGGAGGACGAAACTGACGACAGCCTTGTCAGCCAGCAGAGGCATGAGACTGTCGGCAACCTGATTGGGCGCCAGATAGCCCAGCAACAATGGTCCAACCACACAGCAGATCGCCAAGGCGTACTTGGTCACGGCATCCAGCCCCAGCCGCAACTGGTCTTCCCAGCTGGTCGAATCGACTACGCTCATGTTCTTCCCCCCAAAAAACCAGGTGCAAAAATGAAGAAAAGTGTATCCCGTGTCCGTCCATGAAAATTCCGGACACAACTCAAGGTTATGACAGAGCAATCATGCACACAATGACGAACTGCGTCTGGCCGCCTCCGGAATCGCCAGCCATCGCTTCCGGGGCCCGCCCGCACCCGCCGGTCCGGGCATGACCATCCGCCCCATCGTCCGCTACCCCGACCGCCGCCTCGCAATGCCGGCCCGCCCCGTCACCGCCTTCGACGATGGCTTGCGCGAGCTCGCCGCAGACCTGCTCGACACGATGCGCGCCGCGCCCGGCATCGGCATCACGGCGCCGCATGTCGGCGTGCCCTTGCGGGTCATCGTGCTCGAGCTTGACGCGAAGGACGGCGCGCGGACCTACGTCAATCCCGAGATCACATGGGCTTCGGCCGAGATGATCATGCACCGCGAGGGCAGCGTCTCGATGCCCGGCGTCAACGACGAGGTGCAGCGCCACGCCCGCGTCCGCGTCAGCTATCAGGATCTCGACGGCAATCTGCAGACCGAAGAGTCCGAAGCCTTGCGCGCCGTCTGCCATCAGCACGAGATCGACCAGCTCGACGGCATGTTCTGGATCCAGCGGCTGTCGCGGCTGAAGCGGGAGCGGCTGGTGAAGAAGTTCGAGAAGATGTCGCGGGGGGCGTAGGGTGGATTAGCGACAGCGTAATCCACCAACTCGAGCGCGGCGCGACGAAGGAATGGTGGATTACGCCGGCGGACTGCGCTTCGCGCAGCCTTCGGCTAATCCACCCTACGCACCTTTCACGCCCTCTTGCCGCCCCGCTTGGTGACCGGCGCGTTGCGGCGCTCCCGTTTGCCGCGCGCGATCTCGGTTGCCAGCGCATCCAGCTTCGGCTCCCAGAAACTCCTGAACCGGCCGATCCACGCGTCCACCGCCCGAAGCCCCGCGACGTCGACCGAATAGAGGCGCCTTTGCGCCTCCGCCCGAACCGTTGCAAAGCCGCTCTCGCGCAGCACCTTGAGGTGCTGCGAGACGGCCGCCTGGGTGATTCCGAACTCTGCGCCGATCACCTCGACGACCTCACCGGACGCCATCTCCCCCGGCGCAAGCAGCTCGAGGATGCGACGGCGCACGGGGTCGGCGAGGACTTCGAAGACGTGCATCAGCTTCCCGTGCCCGGATGCGCGATGTCGGGCGGCATCTCGCCGCGATAGAACGCGATGGTGCGATCTGATCGCTGCTTGGCCGAAGCCGGGTCCACCCCGCTTGCGACGTGCGCCGCGCGCCAATATTCGCCGCTCATCGTCATGAAGTCCTTGCCCTCAGGCGAGCCCATCCATGCCTCGGCCGTCTCGTGGTCGACCGATGCCCCGGTCGCAACATATCGCTCGAGGCCCGCAAGCGCGAGGTCCCAGCCGATGCCGACCGCGCCCGGACCGAACTGATTCCAATGATCCTCGATGATCGCGGTGTGCTCAAGCGTCAAACGCGCCTGGCTCCGTTCTGCTGCCAGCTTGACGTCGATCCAGCTGACCGCGCCGCCGAATTCCCATGTCCCCGCGAAATGGGTCGGCGGCGTGCACGCCGTGATGGTGCCGCCTGCGTTGCCCTTGAGCTGGTAGCGTCCGCCGAGCTGGAGGTCTCCTTCGACCGGCAGGAACCAGCGCGGAATGCGCTGCGGGCTGGTGACCGCGTCCCAGAGATCGTCGACGCTCGTGTCGTAGAGCCGCGTCAGTGTCACCGTACTGGCCGCTTTTCCATCCTTCTCGAAATTCGTCACCGAACGCGTGACAAGCCCCAGGACCCTGGCGACGTCGATCTCCATAGCGTTGCTCCTCATCGTTTTGCGCGAGGATGAATATCGGTCTCAGCTAATATAAGTCAAGGCTTATATTGGAATGGCTGCGTCAATCCGCCTCGCAAGGCGGAACGAACCAAATATCTTCTCAAGCGTCTATCGCTGCCCCACCGCTAGACCAGACGGAAGAAATTCATGAAGGTTCGCAAATTCGCCATCTCCGAGGCATCGTTCGAACGCTCGCCAGGACAGGACGGCGAGATATTCGCCGCCAATGTGATCGACCAGCGCCACGGGGGCCCAATCACCATCGGCTTCGGTCGCTACGCGCCGAACCAAGATCTGGACGAGAAGATCGCCGTCGATGATGTGATGATCGTCGTCGAGGGAAAGCTGTCGGTGTCAAGTGACAGGGCCACCGTCACCGCCGGTCCCGGAGAGATCGTCTACATGCCGAAGGGCGAGACGGTCACCATCCGCTCGCACGAGCAAGGCGCCGTCACGGCCTACGTCACCTACCCGCACTGGCAGGAGGCGTATGAGTGAGGCGCCTGTCCGAGCGCGCTATTTCAGCGGCAAGAACAGCTCCGCGACCGTCTCGTGCTCCGGCACCTCCGGAAAGAAGCTCAGCCGCTGGCAATAGATCGGGAAGTCGCGGGCCTCCTCGCCGCTGGCCGGAAGCCAGTCGCGATAGAGGTAGAGCGCGGCGGGCTCCAGATTGTCGGTGTAGCCGACCACGCGCAGCACGGCGCAGCGACCGCCGGGGATCTCGCCGGCCTTGATCCTTTCGCCATTCGCCGCGATCGGCTGGTCGGTGCCGACGCAGAGGTCCACGCTGTAATCGGCGGGCGTCGAGGGGCGCCGCTCGGAGCGCCAGACGTTGAAGGTCGGGCTCGTGCTGGGGTGCAGGCCGGCTTTCCTGCGCCAGGCAATGAAGCGCTGGATGGTGGCGGGAAGCGTCGCCGGGTCGCCGCGATGCTCCATGATCGCCACCTTCGCGGTGGGCACATCGCGGATGGTCACGTCGTCGGTCGTAAACGTCTTCTGCATGAGCTTGCTCCTCGCGATATCGAGAGGCCCGAAGGCCGCAAGCCACGGTTCCCAGTCCGGCGATTTCCGGAACGACGACGGCGATTGCCCGAACCGTTGCCGAAAGGCGCGGGCGAAGGCATCCGGTGCGTCATAGCCGGCCTCCATCGCGATGTCGGTGACATCAAGGGCGTCACTGTAGGCCAGCTGACGCGACGCGCGCTTCATGCGGGCGAGCTGGACATAGCGATGCACTGATAGACCGAAGGTCGCCGTGAACTGCCGGTGGAAATGGAATTTCGAGAAGGCTGCGACAGCGCTCAAGCGTTCCAGGTCCAGATCATCGTCGAGATGCCGGTCGATATGCTCCAGCACCCGCCGCATCCGGGCCTGATAGTTTGGCAGCGCCGCCTTCATGGTCCCTCCTCCGTGGCGGCTGCAGTTAGCGGCAGACGGCCGTGGTTCGCTCGACCGATCTTGCGGTTTGGCAGCAACCTCCCTACCCGCCCGCTACCAACTGCTTCGCCAGCGCCATGTAGGCCGGCAGCGTCACGGGATCGTTGGCCGCGTTGCCGGCGACGGGGTGCGAGGCGTAGCGCGCGATCACCATCTCGGCTTTGGGATCGACATAGATGCCCTGGCCGTAGACGCCGCGCGCCATGTAGGCGCCGTGCGCATTGTGCGTGACCCACCATTGATTGCGGTAGGAGGCCCCTGGCAGCGTCGTGTAGCCGGCCGGCTTGAACTTTTCGGGATCGCCGCCGCGCGCGATGTCCTCTACCACTTGTGGCGGCACGATCTGGCGGCCGTTGAAGCGGCCGTGATTGCGCATGGTCTCGCCGAAGCGGGCGAGATCGCGCAACGTGGTGGAGAGGCCGCCACCGCCGCTCTCGGTGCCGATGCGGTCGACGTGATAATGCGCGTCCTCCTCGGCGCCCATCGGCTGCCAGATGCGCTCCGAGAGCAGATCGGACAGCGTCATGCCGCTGACGCGCCGGATGATCCAGGCGAGCACGTCGGTGTTGACGGTCTTGTAGGCGAAGGCCTTGCCGTGCTCGCCCTGCTTCTTCTGCGCGACGAGGAAATCGAAAATATGGGTCGGGCCGTCATAGTCGGGCGGGATCGGCGCCATGCCGTTGGCGCGCCTGAGGCCCCACACATGCGAGTTCTTGTCGGTGTAGACTTCGGTGTATTCGAGCCCCGTGGTCATATCCATGACCTCGTGCACGCGCGCGTCGCCGAACGCGCCGGCCTTCAGCTCCGGTACATAGTCCGTGACCGGCGCCTGCGGATCGATCCTGCCCTCGGTGACCAGAATGCCCGCGAGCACGCCGGTGAACGACTTCGTCACCGACATCGCGATATGCGGCTTGTGCGGCTTCAAGGCGCCGAAATAGCGCTCATAGATCAGCCTGCCCCGATGCAGCACCGCGATGCCGTCGGTGTAGGTCTCCTCCAACATGTTTGCGAAGGTCATGGGGCGGCCGTCCATCGTCGTCGAAGCGACCGCGCCGATGTCATGGTCCGCGCGCGGCAACACCGATGCGGGCCCTGCCCCACGCCAGACATTCACGGTCGGCACCAGCTGGCG
Source organism: Bradyrhizobium huanghuaihaiense (assembly GCF_007830635.1). Taxonomy (GTDB): domain Bacteria; phylum Pseudomonadota; class Alphaproteobacteria; order Rhizobiales; family Xanthobacteraceae; genus Bradyrhizobium; species Bradyrhizobium huanghuaihaiense. The sequence goes on from NZ_VLLA01000005.1 coordinate 13,643, forward strand.
GACATTGCTCCAGGCCCAGCGCAGCTCGGGGAAGCTGCGGAACGAGCCATTCTGGAAGCTGATGGTGCGATCCGGCGCCGGCGGAAAACCCTTCATCCAGCCGAGTGTTTCAGGATCGGTCTCGGTCGCGGTGGCGGGCGCTTGATGGGAGGCAGTCGCAGCAGGCATGAACACGGGCTCCGGTGAGGATGCCGATGTCGTAGCATCGGATGAAATGACGGACATCCAGCATTTGTGCTGGGCACCTGCGCGGATCATGATCGCGGCAGACCTCTAAAGGGGTCGAGCACAGAAATGCCCAGAGGCGCAAAGTGCCTAGCGTTGCGCGACAGGATTGTCAGCCCGTGCTGACGGGCGGTGGCGGCAATGATGATGTCGGCAAGTCCAGGCGCATGCCCCTGACCACGTGCCCTGTCCGATAGCTGCCCAGCGATCCGCGCCGTCGGCGTATCGAGCCCCAAAACACGATCCCCGTACAGGTGCAGCACGGCTTCCAACCATTGGGCAAGGTCTCTGCTCCTGCGCGTGGCCTTCTCACGTCGCAGCTTGGCTATCCCGTCCTCGATCTCCGCAATCGTCACGACAGACAGAAACAGGGATGCGGATTCCGTATCCATCCATTCGACGAGCGCGGGAGACACCGGGCGGTTCGGCGAGGACGCCGACAGTACATTGGTGTCGACGAGATACACGGCGTCAGAAGCCGGCTTTGCGCAATTTGGAACGATTCCGCGCCGGCAGGTCCTCTGCTTGCACGGGAGCCGCCATGAGCAGGCGCCCGAAGCTCGGAACTTGCGACAGTCGCCGCCACTCCTGATAGCTCAACACGACCGCTTGCTTCTTGCCGTGACGCGTGATCACGGCTGGCTTGCCATCGATCGCCTCATCCACGACCGCCGAGAGATTGGCCTTGGCATCACGAAGCTGAATTTCGCGCATGGTTCTACCTATATGACTACTGTAGTCTTAATAGGAAACGGGCCAAATTTCAAGATAACCCGACTGCACTTCCCTTGGGGTGCTTTCCTGCGCGGCCTTTGCTTCGTTCCCCGATGGATGATTCTTGACTAGACGAAGATAATAGACTGCAAGCCCCAATGTGGTCGCAGGCGTCAAACGCGACGAGATTGACGCATAGTTCGACTGGGGCCAATGCAAGCCGCGCCGATCTTCCGACCAAACCTTATAGTCTTCGGACTCCAGCACCTGCTCCAAATCAGGTGCCATCGCGTCCTCGACTCCGAATGCCTTCATCGCATCCAGTATTTTTTCATCTTCTCTTCTCGACCAGCTCTGCGCCCGCGCCCACTCGTAGAATATTTCGGGAATATTTGTATTTGGCATGCGATCATGACATTCACGGCACAGCAAGAACAGATTTGACACGTCATCGCTGCCGCCAAGTGAGCGCCCTACGATGTGACAACGCTGGAGGGGGATGCGGTCCCAACATCGGAGAATTTGGTCCCAGCTCGCGTCGGAACGTTTGACGTCGTATTTGAACCCGTAGTGAAATCTGCAGGCCCAGCAAGCGGGCTCGCCCCAATAAATCGGCCGCACCAATCCTTCAATGCGATCCTTCCAGAACTCGAATATCCGGGCTCTCGACGGAAGTTGGTCGTCGTATCGCGCTCTTGCCATAGCAATCCTCCGGCATGAGATGAACGTCGGTCGATAGGCCGCGAACATAGCGACGGAGAAAGCGACGGCCATGCTTACGACGACTTGGTCGTAGCCGCGGCCGTCGCCTATGACACCGACTGTTGGGCCAGAGGGCCAGCGAGGCCGCCCTACCCTCTTCGCCCCGTGCGCTTCTTGGCCTTGGTCGCACGTTTGCGTCCCGGAGCCGCTGCTCGCGCCGGTCCGCGCGGCGTGCGGCCGCCGCTGTCGGCGGTGAGCTCGGGACGGAGCCTGGCGAGCTTGGCACGGTCGGGCAGCAGGTCGGCAAAGCCGGCGAGCACGCTTGGCGTGGGCGCCCCGTCACCGGCGTCCATCGCTGCGGGCGCCTCGGTCTGGCTCAGGGCCTGCAGCCGCCGGCACGCTTCACCGAGATGATAGGCATCGCCGCCGAGCGCCACCCATTTGCCGACCTCGGGATGCAGCACGAGATTGGCCGAATGGTTGTCGGCTGAGCTGGTCGGATAATCGACGAACACGTCGATGCCCGACTGCACGCCCACCATCACGCCCTGGGCCGACCACGACACGGCGACCTCGACGCGGTAGCGGCCCGGCTTCTCGAACGCAAAACCGGACGTGCTCCAAAACACCTTCGCCGAGGCCGTGACGCTCTTGCCGGGCTCGAGCTCAGCCACCTTCGCGTGCTCGCACAGGATCACGAAGGGCCGCACGGGGCGCTCGTGCCCTTCCCCGTCGGTGACGGTGATCGCTGCGAACAGGGCCTCGATGCTGACGTCGTTCGGCGCGCGCAGCGACACGCCGCTGGTGTTCGTCATCGTCCAGGTCAGGTCCAGCGGCTGGCCGAGCGCGACGCGGTCGGTTGCGGCCGTCACCGTCAGCGCCAGCTCGGAAGGTTCGAAATCGTGCCGGTCGGCGGCTTGCGGCGCGCCGGTCGGGAACCAGCTTGCGAACGGCCATCCGCCCGGTCGGATGACGGGATCGGGCATGTGGTTGAAATGATGACGGACATTGGTGTTGTGCGCGAGCTTGATCTGATCGGGGAACACGCCCGGCGCACCGGTCGCCGGACCGCCGAGCACGTCCGCGACGCTCGGCGTCGTGGTCATGATCGAGTTGTCGGCCGCCGTCTCCTGCTCCTGATGGATCTGGTTCAGCGTGTGCGTCAGCTCGTGGGTCGCGCTGCGCAGGAACGCACGCGGCACGTCGCGCTGCTTCTTGTTGGCGGCGAGGCCGAAGTTCGAGGAGTCCGAGACAGGATAGCCGTCGTCGGAGAAGCTGGCGCAGCCTTCGCGGGGCACGCCGATCGTATCGTACATGATGCCGCGCGAGCAGCCGAGCTTGGCGGGCACGACGATCATGTGCACGCGCCATTCGGTGTCGAGGTTGGTCGCGGGATTGCGCACGCTGGTCATCAGCGCGTGCAGATCCGCCGAGCTCCAGCAATTGGTCGGCACCACGCCTGCCGGCACCGGAACGTTTTGCTGGTCCTGCACGACCGTCAGCTGCCAGCCGGTCTTCGCAAAGACCGTGTCGAAAAACTCCGTGCCGCCCGCCCCATCTGGCACGGGTGCAGGCCGCACCGCGCCGGCCAGCGTGTCGATCTCCAGCGTGCAGCGGCGGAAGAACTTCGACACCCAGGCCAGCGTGATGCTGCCCTTGTCCACGCCGCCTTCAAACAGCCGGCCCTGGTAGAACGGCCCGCCGGTCAGGGAGAACGGAAACGGCGCCGGCATCTTTGAAAGCTTCATCGTCACGGTGCGCGACGGCGTTGACGGGAACGTGCCCTTGAACTGGCCGGCCGGCGGCTGCGTGTAATTGAACTGCTCGGCGACGATCGTAAGCTCGCACTTCTTCGGCACCGGGACCGCAACCGGCGCGGACACGCTGGTCACCCTGAGATAGGAATGATAGCGCGCGCGGGGAAATATGGGGATCCTCGGCCTCAGGATCGGAGACGGAATGACGGGTTCGTCGACCGCGCTGAGCGAACCGGCGAGGCTCGTCAGCCCCGAGGCCGCCGCTGCTTCATCTTCGTCCTTGTTACCCACAGGCGGCACCGGCGGGATCGGGATCGTCGGGATCGGCGGTAACGGCGGGATCGGCGGCTTGATCACCGGCAGGCGCGAGTAGAGATCGCCGCTGACGATCAGATGGTCCGCGCCGCCGTCGGGCGCAGAGCGATCGACGCGCAGCGTGCCTTCGAACGACACCAGGCTCGCCGTCGGCCTGAAATTGATCTGGTAGCAGCCTTCGCGGAAGTCGAGCCTGCAGAGCCTGAACGGCGGAATGGGCTGCAGGTCGGTCGAGGCCGCATGATCGCCGGCATCGTCGTCAAAACTGATCTGGCGCGACAGGGGGACGAGTGGCTTCATGGCCGGCGCGACCGAAGCCGCGGTCATCTTCGAAAGGCTTCCGCTCGATTCATGCTCTGAGCAATTGCACATGTCGTAATCTCCTCGTTGAAAACGTGGAGGCGATCGACATGAGCAGCGGGCTCGTTGGCGGTTGAAGCGAGTTTCTTGTCGCCAGGGCGTAAAAAAATTCGGACGTGAAAAAAATCCGGCGCGCAATCCCAGAGCATGATCCGGACCCGGAGGGCCGCGTTAGCGCAAAGTGCGAAGCGGTTTTCCGGAAAGATCATGCGTCAACAACGACTAAAGCGCGACGACGATTCATCCAAATCTCATCGCGCTTCAGGCGCGCCGGTACGTCACAAGACAGCCCTCTGAATCCGTGAACTCAAATCGGTCGGCCTCGAGTGAAATGTGATAGGTCACAAGCTCGTCGTTCGCCGTCCCGACGACGAGTGTCTTGGCGTCTTCGAGACGGTAGATACCCGCATCCCACCACACCATGCCCTGCCCCTCGCCGCGCATGCCGCGGTAGGTGCCGGTCGAGAAAGTGAGAGTGGCGGGATATTTGTCTGCGCACGCAGCCGCCGTGGTTTTGGTCCACGTACCAACCATGCTCTGTCCGAGTTTGTCAGCCATAGCGTGTCTCCATAGCTCCCATCGGCCGAGTGGCCGATTGGAGGCTATTTCAACATGTCGTTCTGGCGTGTGCAGCTCATTTCAAGCGATGTGGTGGCAGTTTGCCATCCACAATCACAGCACGTATTTTGTCGCATGATTGATGTGAGCGTGCGTGTGAGGTGGTTCACAGCGCAGATGCGACAATTTGGACGCCGCAGAAATGTCGTCCGCGTTGAAGCAACTCACTCCGCATTTCGCAAGAGTGTGAGCGAACCGATATCCGGAAGGAGAGGTGTAGATACCGGTGCGCTCGCCCGAGCTCCGCTCTCCACTGTAGATAAACCCAGCAGTTACCGCCGCCATCGCAATGTAGTGCATTGCCACCGCAATGGAGGCAGGCGTTAGCGTCGGTCCTGTAAGTGTGTGCGTGCGTCCTCGGGACGAGCCATGGACATACACCAAAGAACATAAAAGGAACGCCACCATTCGTTCCACGAGAATCAAAACTGAAGCGCAACTTCAGTCCTTGCTCCGCACGGCTTGCTCGGTCATCGTAAGAGCCGCCGCCCGAATAGGTCGCTTGATAGAGGCAAAATGATAAAACTTCCCCGAGCGTTTCTGTCGCATAGTTCTACAGACAAGGCGGTTGTTGGCGAGGTCGCCAAGATCCTTGGACGAGCGGCGGTCATCTACGACGCGTTTGAGTTCAGCGCTGGTGACCAGTTCCGCGACGCCATCCTCAAGGGATTGGAACGTTCGGATATTTTTGTCCTCTTTGCGAGCAGCAAAGCACTTCAACGTGACTGGGTTAAGTTCGAAATATCCAGTGCTTCCGAAGCGCTTACCAAGCAGGCCCTCAGCCGAGTCGTTACATACATTATCGATCCGGATCTCAACTTAAACGATATACCCGATTGGATGAAATCGACCCTAATCGTCAAGCAAACACAACCTGGGCTGATAGCAACGGATATTCGGCGAATGATCAATCGGCGTGTAGCCGATCGAACCCCTACTTATTTCGTTGGGCGCAGGAATGAAATGGAGCAGGCTCTCGGGATTCTGTCCGAGTTCACGAGTCCGGAATTTCGACCTCCGCTGCTCGTGTACGGACTAGGAGGAATCGGACGACGTTCGCTGGTCCAGATAATCGGTCGCGACCACCTTTCTTTCTCGAACACGCTGCCCGTTGTCTTGCGATCCGGCGACCTATTACCCGAGGCTTTCGTTCGACTATCCGAGGCTATATCGCCGAGAGCAATTCCGGACTACAAAGCAGCAATCGCAGATCAAGAAGCCAAGAGCGATGGAGAACAAATCCAACAGATTCTAGACCTACTAAGGAGCGTGTGCGACGCACGGACGCTCCCGGTATTGGTCGACGAAGGGGCCATGGCGACCCCGAACGGCGTACTGAGGCCAGAGTTCGAACAAATTTATGATGCGATCGCGCTTAATCGAGACGTCGATGCAATGATTGTTACGCGCCGAAGACTCTATGGCGCAGGTGGCAAATCATTGCCCTCCCTTAGAGTTCCTGAATTAGATCAGTCTAGTACGCAGAACCTACTTCGCATTGCAGGCCGCGATGTCGGGCTTTCATTTGAACGAGAGGCTCTTACTGCGCTTGCGACGTATACGCGCGGGTACCCTCCAGCGGTAAAGTTCGCCTTGGATGAGGCCCGGACTAGAGGCGTGGCCCAGGTCGTAGCAAACCAACGCGCTCTCGTGAACTTCAGCGCCGAGCTTTTCCTGCGACAATTAAAGCAGGAGAGGTCGCTGACTCCAACGATGGTTACCACGCTCCAACTGCTCTCGGGATTCAGTCCATTACCAATGCCTGTGATTGCGGAATATTGTGAAATATCCAGCGAGCAAGCATCAAGCGACGTCGACCACCTCTTAGATTTGGCGTTTATTCTTCCAGACGGATTGCACTACCGCATTACTGAGCCGCTGCGTGATGCAGCTTATCGTGCGTTTGATGGACTATTCATCAACTCTGTCCGAGTTGCGGACCTGCTAGAGGTCTACCTAGCCAACGAGCCCGACGACGACGCTCGGTTGAATTTGGGTCAAGCAATATTCCGCGCAAGTCTACTGGCCGGCGTAAAATCAAAGTCCAAGTTCGCGGTTGGTTTTGCTGCCGATCTCATTCAAGTCGCAACGCAGAGCTATCATGATCAGGATTATGATCTTGCGATAAGGTATGGCATGTCAGCTCTAGAAGCTCGACCTGACAATGTCGACGTACGTAGGTACGTTGCTCAAGCTCTCATCAGGAAGGAACGATACAACGAAGCCGAAGACCACATAACGGCGCTTGTAAATTTAGGCGAACTCAAGGAAGCATTTTACATTCGAGGATTCGCTGCGCGACGGAGAAGAAACCATCAAGAAGCGATCGACGCTTATAAAAAGAGTTTGGCTTACGGCCGCAGCGGAGTAGCGATTTACCGAGAGTTAGCCAGCAGCTATTTCGAGCTTGGTGATTTGGCGGAGGCAGAAAGTCATATTCGTGCGGCAGAGGAGCGCTCCCCTCACAACCGATATGTAGTGGATCTTCGATGCACAATCGCTCTTAGATTGGGGGATCTTGCTACCGCAGAGCGCACGTTAGATGTGTTGGAGCGGGTAGATCCCAGCGGCTTTGCCGATCATCGACGCTCAACGGTTGAGCAGGCGCGGGGTGATTCAGACAGCACTTCGTTTCGCTCGTTTGGCTTCACAGAAGATCCCTCACCCACCGTTCGAGGTGATGGCAAATCTTGCTAATTCGGAAATTGAAGCAGGAAACGCGAGGAATGCGCTTGCTACACTAACAACAATTCAACAGCGGTTTGGAGGCACGAACCACGACTCTCAACTTGGCCTTCGTTGCAAGTACGAGATCCGCTTCGGCTCTGTCGACGCTGCAGATGGTCTATGGAAATCATTCCGTGACAATGGAACCCCCGTTCACCGAGGGTTGCGCCTCTCAATACTGAATCGTAAGGCTAGTCAGTCCACTATATCGGAGGCTGAAGAAAGCGAGCGGCAGGAGTTGATTCAGCAGCAATCCCTCGCGGAGCTCGAGCGTAGCGCACGCATGGTCGGATCGATTCTCTCCCAGTCCGAGTAATCGCGATGCAGTTCTTCTTGTCACAAAGCATCAGTTCTAAGAATAAGGATCAGTAGCACCCCTCACTCCCACTCGATCGTCCCAGGCGGCTTGCTGGTCACGTCGTACACCACCCGGTTCACGCCCTTCACCTCGTTGATGATGCGCGTCGCGGTCTCGCCCAAAAACTTCATGTCGAACTGGTAGAAGTCGGCGGTCATGCCGTCGGTGGAGGTGACGGCGCGGAGGCCCACGACGTAGTCGTAGGTGCGGCCATCGCCCATGACGCCGACGGTCTTCACCGGGAGCAGCACGGCAAAGGCCTGCCAGATCTCGTCGTAGAGGCCGTGCTTGCGGATCTGGTCGATGTAGACGGCGTCCGCTTTCCTGAGGATGTCGAGCTTGTCCCTGGTGATGTCGCCGGGGCAGCGGATGGCGAGGCCCGGGCCCGGGAACGGGTGGCGACCGACGAAGATTTCGGGCAGGCCCAACTCGCGGCCGAGCTTGCGGACCTCGTCCTTGAACAGCTCGCGCAGGGGCTCGACGAGCTTCATGTTCATGCGCTCGGGGAGGCCGCCGACATTGTGGTGCGACTTGATCGTCACCGAGGGGCCGCCGGTGAAGGAGACGCTCTCGATCACGTCGGGGTAGAGCGTGCCTTGCGCCAGGAAATCGGCGCCGCCGATCTTCTTGGCCTCTTGCTCGAACACCTCGATGAAGAGGCGGCCGATGGTCTTGCGCTTCACCTCGGGGTCGGTGACGCCTTCGAGCTCGCCCAAGAACTGCTTCGAGGCATCCACGTGTACGAGCGGGATGTTGTAGTGGTGGCGGAAGAGGTCGACGACCGTCTTGGCCTCGTCGAGGCGCAACAGGCCGTGATCGACGAAGACGCAGGTGAGCTGGTCGCCGATGGCTTCGTGGATCAAGACGGCCGCGACCGCTGAATCGACGCCGCCGGAGAGGCCGCAGATCACCTTGCCCTTGCCGACCTGCTGGCGGATCTTTGCGATCTCCTCCTCGCGGAAGGCGCGCATGGTCCAGTCGCCGGTGAGGCCGGCGATCTTGCGCACGAAATTGCGGATCAGTTTGGCGCCGTCGGGCGTGTGCACCACTTCGGGGTGGAACATCAGGCCGTAGTATTTGCGCGTCTCGTCCTGGATGATCGCGAAGGGCGCGTTCGGCGAGGTGCCGGCGACGGAGAAGCCCGGCGGCATTTTTGTGATGCGGTCGCCATGGCTCATCCAAACCTGGTTCTTGCCACCGGGCGACCAGACAGCCTCGAACAGCTTGCTCGGCGCCTTCACCTCGACATCGGCGCGGCCGAATTCGCGGTGATGGCCGCCCTCAACCTCGCCGCCGAGCTGGGCCGCCATGGTCATCTGGCCGTAGCAGATGCCCATCACGGGGACGCCAGAATCGAAGATCAGCTGCGGGGCGCGGGGCGAGCCGGCTTCGTGCACCGATTCCGGGCCGCCGGAGAGGATCACCGCCTTCGGCTTCATCTCGTTGAAGGCCGCTTCGGCCTTGTTGAACGGGACGATCTCGCAATAGACGCCGTCCTCGCGCACGCGACGCGCGATCAGCTGCGTCACCTGGCTGCCGAAGTCGACGATGAGAATCTTGTCATGCGCCGAGGCCACGGAGGGCGTCGACGCGGAGCGGTCGTTCTGTGCTGCTGTCATGGCAAGCAGATACGCGACACGGCCCCTCCCCGCAACCGCGCTGGCTCGCGCGCCCACATTCTTCTTTGGGCATGGACAAATCGATATAGGTAAGTAATATTGACCTAATTTGCCCCGCCAGCGAACAGGGGCCGATCAGGGAGAACGCTCATGCCACAGCACCATCAGCCATCAACGCTCACCGCGCTCGGCCGGACCTGGGTCGAGGCCTGGAACGCGCGCGACCTCGAACGCGTGCTCGCGCTCTATGACGAGGCGGCCGTGATGACATCGGACCGCATCCCCGTGATGGGGTTCGATGCCAGCGGGACCGTGCGCGGGAAGGAAAGCTTGCGGGCGTATTGGGGCAAGGCGCTCGGGCTTTTGCCGGAGCTGCACTTTTCACTGATCGATGTGTTCGTGAGCCCCGACAGTGTCGTGGTGTTCTACGCCAACGAGCGCGGCAAGAAGATCTGCGAGTATCTGCGGGTGAACGATGCCGGGCTGATCGTGCAGGGGTCGGCGAACCATTTGGTGGATTGAGTGCCGCCCCTTGATGAGCCCTCGTAGGGTGGGCAAAGGCGCGCTTGCGCCGTGCCCACGATCTCTTTCGGGATCGCCGAAGACATCGTGGGCACGCATCCGCCTTCGCTCTTCGAGCGAAATCGGATGCTTTGCCCACCCTACGGGACTGGAGACTGCGGCACGCGCGTGCGCTAACACTGCGCCCGCCGGCTCTGACACAGGACCCCCCAATGAAACTCCCCGCCTCCCCCTTCACCGTCACCGACTGGAGCAAGGTTGCGCCGACGACGCATGCCGGCGAGACCGGGCAGGCCCTCTGGCGCACGCTCAATATCGGCGATCTCCGGGTGCGGATGGTCGAGTATTCGCCGGGCTACCTCGCCGACCATTGGTGCGACCGCGGCCACGTCATTTTCGTGGTCAAGGGCGAACTCGATTCGGAACTTCGCGACGGCCGCAAGTTCAAGCTGACGGCGGGCATGAGCTACCAGGTCTCGGACTTCGGCGACGCCGCGCACCGGTCCTCGACGGCGTCAGGCGCGACGCTTTTCATCGTCGATTGAGGGCTGACTAGCGGTGTATTTGCACCGCAAAATAGCAAAGTCCTGGGACGCGCCGGACCACGGGTGGTGCCTTGAAGAAGTCCAAATATCTCGCTATATTGTGATCATCGATACTTGGCCGAACGACTGGGCCGCTTCGCCTCGTCTAAGACAGGCGCGCACGCTTCAGATGATTTCTCCAAAACATCGACTCATCAGGGCTATGGGCGCAGCGACGCGTACCGGCCCACGTGCGTACTGTCTCTAACTAACTAAAGGAAATTCCCATGGCTATGGGCACCGTGAAGTGGTTCAACACCCAAAAGGGTTATGGTTTCATCCAGCCGGACGACGGCCAGAAGGACGTGTTCGTGCACATCAGCGCCGTCGAGCGCGCTGGCCTCTCCTCCCTCAACGAGGGGCAGAAGGTCTCGTTCGACATCGTCGCCGACCGCCGCAGCGGCAAGTCGTCGGCTGACAATCTCCGCGTCGGCTAACGCCGGCGCAGCGTTCTGACCACGGACGTACCGGCAGAACGCCAGAACTAAAAAGCCCCGCGACCGGGACCGGTCCGCGGGGCTTTTGCTTTTGGGGGGAATGACAACGTCGATCATTGGCGTTGTTGGTGCCGTAGGGTGGGCAAAGGCGCGCCCTTCGCGCGCCGTGCCCACCACTGCGAGTGGTGGGCACGCTTCCGCCTTCGCTCTTCGAGCTACGGCGGACGCTTTGCCCACCCTACGAGAGCTACGCTTTCCGCAGCACCGACACAAAAAACCCGTCGGTTCCCGTCCGCCGCGGCGTCATCAGCCAGCCCTCCGCCGACTGCAGCGCGGCGTCGGCAAACGCCTCGGCCTTGTCCCAGAGCACGCTCGCGGTCTGCTCGGGCGGGACCACTGTGAACTCGGGATGGCGGCCGACGAACGCTCTCACCTGCTCGCCGTTTTCGTCCGACAGCACCGAGCAGGTGATGTAGGCGATGCGGCCGCCCGGCTTCACCAAGGGAACCGCGCGCTCCAGCACCTCGGCCTGGTCGCGCAGGCGGATCTCCAGCGCGCCCGGACGCATGCGCCATTTTGCGTCGGGATTGCGGCGCCAGGTTCCGGTTCCCGAGCAGGGCGCGTCGATCACGACGAGGTCGGCGGAACTGCGGATGTCGGAAAGCGGATCGGCCTCGCCCTTGGGGGTGCGGATATCGGCATTGTGGACACCGGCGCGCGACAGGCGCTCGTGGATCGGGGCGAGCTGGCGCTTGTCGCGGTCGGTCGCGATCAGCCGGCCCTTGCCCTGCATCAGGGCGGCGAGCGCCAGTGTCTTGCCGCCGGCGCCGGCGCAGAGATCGATCACCTGCTCGCCGGGTTTTGCCGCGGCGAACTGGGCCGCAAGCTGCGATCCCTCATCCTGCACTTCAATTGCGCCCTTGATGAAATCCTCTTCCGCCTGGACGCCGGGGTTGCGCGCATCGGCCGAAAGCTCGATGCGCAGGCCGGTTGCGGACCAATGCGTCGGTTTCGCATGAAGATGAGCAAGCGCCTTCAGCACCTTGTCGCGATTGGATTTTAGCGTGTTGACGCGCAAGTCCAGCGGCGCCCGGCTCGCCATCGCGGCCGTCTCCGCCGCGCGGGTATCGCCGAACACTTTTGCGAAATGCGGATCGAGCCATTCCGGATAGTCGCCGGCGACAGCGGCGGGAGCGTCCTTCAGGGAGCGATGGCTGAGCGCGGCCTCTTCGGCTTCGGTCAGCGGCGTCGGCGCAAACCGGCTGCCGTCGAACAACGCGGCCATGGTGGCCGTATCCATATCGCGCTCGAGGCGGAGCATGCCGATCAGCCGCGCGCGCCCGGTGTCGGCGTCCATCAGGTACGCACTCGAGGCGTAGCGGCGCAGCACGTCCCAGACGAGGCCGGCGATCGCGGCGCGGTCGCCCGAGCCGGCGAAGCGGTGCGCGGTGCCCCACTCCTTCAGCGCCTTGGCTGCGGGCACACGGTCTCTCTCGATGGTGTCGATCAGTTCAATGGCTGCGGACAGCCGGGCAGCGGGGGTCATTTGAAGCTTTCAGATTGGATGCGACGGCTAACCGTCAGATCACCAGGAGCATTCTCAGCGCGAAATAGATCCACATCGCCAGCAGCACCAGCACGCCGGCGAGCCAGATCGTGGAGCGGCGGCCGAGATCGTTGGAGGAGACGAACACGCCGGCATGGGCAAAGCGCGCCACCACGAACACCCAGGACATCAGCACGATGAAGAGATCGGCATGGCGCAGGGGCAGTGCCAGCGCGATCAGGGCGTAGAACAGCACCGGCAGCTCGAACTGGTTGCGGTAGCAATTGCCGATCTGGGTGGCGTCCTTGGGCCAGTTCGGCTCGCCGAGTGCAATGTCGCGGATCTTGGTCTCGCCCGAAACCAGCGTCTTGCGGCGCGCGAAGACCATCCCGATCAGGAGTGCGAAGGTGAGACCGACCTGCACGAAGACAGGCAGCAGGACCATTTGGACGGACATCGGAACTTTCCCGTAAGGCGGATCGCCGCGGACCGTCATTAGCCGCGACTTCTCACGCTGACAATCAGCGAGTTGAACCGGTGTTCCCGCTCTTGCGACCAACCGCTGATTGTTAAAGCAATTTCGCCCCGTTTCGGGGCGCAAGGCGAGAGACCGCCATGAACACCTTGTCCGGCTTGATGGGCACTTTGGCCGAATCCTCGGACGGCCGGCTCGGCATCCTGATGTCGGCGCTGGCAGGTATCGCCACGGCACTCGCGGTGGCGCTGGCGATGACGGTGTATTTCCGCCTCAGCTACCGAACCTGGCGCGACGTCGCCAGGCACGGCCTCGCCACGCTCGCCGCCATCGCCCTGCTCGCCTTTGCGGCCTACGACATGCGCCATGCCGCGCTCGCCTATCTCGGCCTCAATCCGTCAAAGCCCGCGGTCGAGTTCGAGATTCGCATGCCCCGCGAGACGCTGGCGGCGGTGAACGACAGCCAGATCGAGCTGCACACCGACCGCAACCAGACCCTGGCCCTGGTCGACGGCGTGCGCGATCTCGCCGACGGACGCGCGGTGCTGCGCGGCGCGGTCGGGCTCAACCACCGCACCGCGGACCGCGTGCTGGTCGTGAACCTGCCCGGCAAGGGCACGTTCGAATTCCGCCTGCGCCTGCCCGCCGAGCCGCATCGCAGCGTAGAGTTCGGCCCCTGGCACCTCGCCGACCGCATCGCCTCGCCGGTGGCTGGCAACGCCGCTCCGCAGGACGCCTACACGATCCGCTATCGCGTGCTTTAAACTTTGTTCGGTCGCGAAACGTGGCGCGCCGTCATCGTTCCGACGCGTGGCCCGGCTTATGATCGGCCATGTCCGAATTTCGCCTCACGCAGATTTCCGACACGCATCTCGGCCGGCGCTTCCCCGGCCTGATCGAAAACTTCCAGGCGGTCTGCGCGCACATCGACGCTGAGCGGCCCGACCTCGTCATCAACACCGGTGACGTCTCCTTCGACGGGCCGACCAGCCGCGACGATGTCGAATTCGCGAAGGGTTTGCATAACGCCCTGCCCGTCGCCTGTCGCTACATCCCCGGCAATCACGACATCGGTGACAATCCGACCGCGATCGGGCCGGCGCCGAAGCCGCCGATCGCCGAAGCGCACCGCCGGCAGTTCTGCGAGATCATCGGCGAGGATCATTGGTCGTTCGAAGCCGCGGGCTGGCGCTTCATCGGCCTCAACACGCTGGTGATGAACTCAGGGCTCGCCTTCGAGACCGAGCAGTTCGACTGGCTGTCTCAGGAGATCGCGCGCGTGAGCGGCAGGCCGGTCGCCCTGTTCCTGCACAAGCCGCTGTTTCTCAACCTGCCCGACGATCCAGAGACGCCGGAGACCTCGATCCGCTACGTGCCGCAGCCGGCACGGGCGCGATTGATCGAGATGTTCGCGCGTGTCGATCTGCGCCTCATCGCCAGCGGTCACGTGCACCAGCGCCGCGACTTCACCTATCGCCATACGCGTCACGTCTGGGCGCCGTCGGTGGGCTTCAGGATCAACGACGCGCGCCAGGACCGCATCGCGATCAAGGAGACCGGCCTCGTCGAGTACCGCTTCCAGCCCGACAGTTTCGAGGTCCGCCACGTCAGGGCCGCAGGCCAGGCTGACATCGACATCGAGGAAGTGCTCCTCCAGATGGGCGGCGAGCACTAGCTCAATTCGGCGGCACATAACCTTATCCAAATACCGCATTGCATCGAATTTGTCCCCAATTTGGCTATATTTGGCTGATGACAACGTTGTCATTCGAACATATCGTTCATTCCAGCGGTCAAGGGCCGCTGAGGGAGCGACAATGCAGTTCTTGTCCCGGTGGGATAGCCAACGCCTTTCGACGACCATTCGGGGCATTCCCCTGGTCGATGGCGTCGCCACTGAGGACATCGGCAGCCAGCGCTGGTCACCGTCGCGCGGCGATCTCGCCCTGCCCTCCCTCACCCTTGATGAAGCCGCCTTCGCCGCCAACCGCGACCTCTTCCTGAATTGGTGCAAGAACGCCGGCGTCAGCGTCGCGCCGCACGCCAAGACGCCGATGTCGCCGGAGCTCGCCCGCTCGCTGCGCGCAGCCGGTGCCTGGGGCACGACGGTCGCCAACATCCAGCAGGCCACGGTGCTGCTCGCGAGCGGCGAGCGGCGCCTGCTGCTGGCCAACGAGATCGGCGGGCTCGCGGCCGGCCGGCGGCTCGGCGCGCTCCTGAGCGCCTATCCCGACGTCGAATTTCACGCCTTCGCGGATTCACCGGCCGCGGTCGCAGCCCTTGCCGAGGCAGTGCGGATCGCGGGACGCCGCGAATTGTCGGTGCTGGTCGAACTCGGTGCCGGCCGCGCCGGCGCGCGCGATCGTGCTGCGGTCGAGGCCACGATCGCAGCCGTGCTTGCCGCCGATCGTCTCGTGCTCGGCGGCGTTGCGACCTATGAGGGCGCGGCTGCAACACAAGATGCCGACACAACGATGCGCGCAATCGCGGCACTGCTGGAGCGTACCATCGAGACGTCTGCGCTGGTGCGCGCCGCCGCTCCAGAGCGACCTCTGATCATGAGCGCCGGCGGCTCCGCCTATTTCGATATCGTCGCGCAGGCGCTGGCACCGGTGGCGCAGGCTGACGGCAATGCCAGCGTGATCCTGCGCTCCGGCGCGTTGTTCTTTGCCGATCACGGCATCTATGCCCGCGCCTTCGCGGACATCGACCGCCGCGGCGGCCTGCTCATCGACGGTCTGCGCCACTCCGCCTTGGACAGCTTTCGGCCCGCTCTGACGCTCTGGGCCGAGGTGCTATCGCGGCCCGAAGACGGGCTTGCGATCGCAGGCTTCGGCATGCGCGATGCCTCCTTCGACCAGGGGCTGCCCGTGCCGTTGCGCGTGTTCCGCGATGGCGTCGAGCAGCAAGGGCTCGCCGCTGCGCTCACCGTGACCCGCCTCAACGACCAGCACGCATTCGTCTCGGTCGCGCCTGAAGCTGCGCTTGCCGTCGGCGACATCATCGCCTTCGGCATCTCGCATCCCTGCACCTGTCTCGACCGCTGGCGCGTCATCCTCGGCCTCGACGCCGACGGCGTCGTGACGCGCGCCCTCCCCACCCAGTTCGGCTGAGAGCGGCGATGAATTTCCTGCCGCTCTGGCGCTATCAGAACCAGCTCATCGACGGCGCCATCGTCACGCTGGAGCTGACGGTGATCTCGGCGCTGGCCGGCCTCGTGATCGGCATTGCCGGCGCGGTCGCGCTGAAGGGGCGCGTCACGCCGCTGCGCTGGCTGGTGCGCGGATACATCGAGCTGTTCCGCAACACGCCGTCGCTGATCCAGATCTTCATCGTGTTCTTCGTGCTGCCGAGCTTCGGCCTGAAGCTGCCGGCCTTCGAGGCCGCCGCCGTGGCGCTGTCGCTCTATTTCGGCGCCTACTCCGTCGAGATCATCCGCGCCGGCCTCGATTCCATTCCGCGCAGCCAGGTCGAGGCCGGCCAGTGCCTGGGGTTGTCGGGCTGGCAGGTGTTTCGCCACATCATCCTGCCGCCGGCGCTGCGCAACGCCTATCCCGCCGTGACCAGCCAGTTCGTGCTGCTGCTGCTCGGCACCTCGCTCGCGTCGCAGGTCGCCGCCGACGAGCTGTTTCACGTCGCCGGCTTCATCGAGAGCCGCACCTATCGCAGCTTCGAAGTCTATGCGGTGATCTGCGCGGTCTATTTCGCGATGGCGATGTCGTTCAAGGCGCTGTTCGCCATCATTGGCCTGGCGGCCTTCCGCTGGCCGCGACGGCGCTGAGGGACGAGCGATGCGATCCTTCTCCCTCATCGACTTCGTCTCGCTGTTCGCAGCACTGCGCTGGACCGTTGCGCTGGTCGCGCTCGCGCTCGCCTTCGGGGCGCCGCTGGCGCTCGGGCTTGCGATGGGCCGCATCAGCCGTTTCGCGAGCCTCCGCTGGGCGATGGCGGCGTGCATCCAGGTGATCCAGAGCGTGCCGCTGCTCGGCCTGTTGTTCTTCTTCTATTTCGGCATGCCGGTTTTCCTCGGCATCCAGGTGCCGGCGCTTGTTGCCGTGACCGTCGCCTACACGCTCTACACTGCAGCTTTCCTCGGCGAGATCTGGCGCGGCGGGCTGGAGGCCGTGAAGCAGGCGCAATGGGAGGCCGGCGCCTGTCTCGGCCTCTCCGCCTGGCAGCAGTTCCGCCACATCATCGCGCCGCAGGCGCTGCGGCTGTCGCTGCCGCCGACCGTCGGCTTCCTGGTGCAGCTGATCAAGGGCACCTCGCTCGCCTCGATCCTCGGCTTCGTCGAGCTTGCCCGCGCCGGCCAAGTGGTGAGCGCGGCGACGTTCCAGCCGCTCCTCACCTACGCGCTGGTCGCGGCGATCTATTTCGCGCTGTGCCTGCCGCTCACGCTCTGGTCCCGCTCCCTGGAGGCCCGCCTCGATGGCTCTCGTTGAAATCCGCGACGTGCACAAGACATTCGGCAAGGTCGAGGTGCTCAAGGGCGTCTCGCTCGATGTCGAGGAAGGCGAGATCGTCACCATCATCGGCCGCTCGGGCTCGGGCAAGTCGACGCTGCTCCGCTGCATCAATGCGCTGGAGAGCGTCGATTCCGGCGAGATCCGGGTCGAGGGACAGAAGGTCCACGCTGGGATGCCTGACCTGAAGAAATTCCGTCAGCGCGTCGGCATCGTGTTCCAGGCCTTCAATTTGTTTCCGCATCTGAAGGTCGAGCGCAACATCACGCTCGCCCCGCTGCTCACCGGCCGCATCGAGAAGGCGAAAGCGCGGGCGCTGGCTGAGGACGTGCTCACGCGCGTCGGACTCGCCGACAAGATCGACGCCTGGCCGGAGCAGCTCTCCGGCGGCCAGCAGCAGCGCGTGGCGATTGCGCGCTGCCTCGCCATGGCCCCTCACCTCATGCTGTTCGACGAGGTGACCTCCGCGCTCGACCCCGAGCTCGTCGGCGAAGTCCTGAAGGTGATGGAGGCGATGGCGAAGCAGGGCATGACCATGATCCTCGTCACCCACGAGATGGGCTTTGCCCGCAACGTCGCCGACCGCATCGTCTTCATGCACCAGGGCCGCGTCTGGGAACAGGGCCCGCCGGCAAAACTGTTTGCCAATCCTGAGACGCCTGAGCTCGCAAGCTTCATCGCATCTGCCAAGTGAGAATCTTCCCCTTCAAGGAGAAAGTCATGAGAAAGTTGAAGTCCCTCTTCACCATCGCTGCCGCGGCGCTTGCCGTTCTCGCCGCACCGAACCTTGCCAAGGCCGACAAGCTCCAGGACGTGCTCGGCGCCGGCAAGATCCGCGTCGGCATTCTCACCGATGCCGCGCCGTGGGGCTTCAAGGACGACAAGGGCGAGATCGCGGGCCTTGACGCCGATCTTGCCAAGCTGATCGCCGCCGACATGGGCGTGAAGCTCGAGCTCGTGCCGGTGACGGGTGCTGCGCGCATCCCGAGCCTGCTCTCGGACAAGCTCGACATTTTGATCGCTGGTCTCGGCGCCACGCCCGAGCGCGCCCAGCAGGTGATGTTCTCGCAGCCCTATGCGGTGGTGAATCTCGGCATTTATGGCGCCAAGTCGATTCCGGCGGCAACAGGCAAGAAGCCCGACAATCTGGAAGGCCGCACGGTTGCCGTCGCCAAGGGCACGACGCTCGACGTCTGGCTCACTGACAACGCGCCGAAGGTGAAGCTGGTGCGCTTCGAGGACACCCCGGCCGCGATCGCGGCCTACCTCGCCGGACAGGCCGACACGTTTGCGGAGAACAGCGCCATTGCGCTGAAGGTGCAGGACCAGAACCCGACCAAGGAGGTCGAGCTGAAATTCCTGATCCGCCAGTCGCCGGCCCATATCGGCGTGCGCCAGGGCGAGCAGAACCTGCTCAACTGGATCAACACCGACATCTTCTTCAACAAGCTCAACGGCAAGCTCGGCGTACTTCAGCTGAAATGGTTCAAGGAAGAGCAGACGCTTCCGACGCTGTAATACTCGCACACGGCTCCCGCATCAGCGGGAGTCGACCTTCACGAGGAGAATTGAGATGATCAAACGTTACGTCGTGGGATCGCGCATGAGCCAGGCCGTCGCCGCCGGCGGCATGGTGCACATCGCAGGCCAGGTCGCCGATGACCGCAAGGCCGGCATCGTGTCGCAGACCCAGCAGGTGCTCGCCAAGATCGACGCGCTGCTCAAGGAGGCAGGCTCGGACCGCTCCAAGCTGATCGCGGTCAACGTCTTCCTGCCGCATATCACCGACTTCGACACCATGAACTCGGTCTATGACGCCTGGATCGATCCGGCCAACCCGCCGGCGCGCGCCTGCGTCGAAGCCCGCCTCGCCGATCCCGACCTGCGCGTCGAGATGACCGCGGTCGCCTTGCTCTAAAGTTCTCGTCTTTCAATCTTCGGCCGGCGCCGGCAGCGGCGCGGCCTCGAGGCCTCCCATGCATACCGGACTTTTCCACGACATCGATTTCGAGAAGGACCAGAAATGGTCCGGTCACCTCGGCATTCCCTTCTCGATCGATCGCTCCCCCTACTACCAGCTCAAGATCCCGATCTTCCGGATCAAGAATGGCGCCGGGCCAAAACTGCTGTTGATGGCCGGCAACCACGGCGACGAATATGAGGGCGAGATCACGCTGGCGCGGCTGTATCGCCGGTTAGATGCGAAGGACATCAAGGGCGAGGTCACCATCCTGCCCTTCGCCAATTTGCCCGCCGTGATGGCGGCGCGCCGCCGCTCGCCTCTCGACGAGGGCAATCTCAACCGCGCCTTCCCGGGCGATGCCGCGGGCACGCCGACCTTCCGCCTGGCGCACTTCCTCGAGCACGAGCTGTTTCCGCGCCACGACGTCGTCTTCGACATCCACTCCGGCGGCACCTCGATGGCGCATGTGCCCTGCGCGCTGATCGAGCGGCAGGGCCCGCCCGAGATGTTCGGCCACGCGCTGCGCCTGATGGAAGGGCTCGGCATGCCCTTCGCCTTCGTCGCCGAGAACGGCGCCACGGCGCCGACCTCGATGGCGGCGGCCGCGCGCGCCGGCGCGATCGGGCTCTCCGGTGAATTCGGCGGCGGGGGCACCGTCACGCCGCAGACCATGGCGTTCACCGCGCGCGCCGTCGACCGCCTGCTGCTCGCGCTTGGCCTCGTCCAGGCGCCCGTGCTGGGGCCGCACGCGCCGGTCGAGCGCGCGACTGAACTGATGGCCCTGCAGAGCCATGCCCAGGCCGTGTTCGCGACCCGCCGTGGCTGGTTCGAGCCCGCTGTCACCGTCGGAGCGCGGGTCAAGGCCGGCGACATCGCCGGCTGGTATCACGACTTCGAGCGTCCCGAGCTTGCCGAAGAGGTGCTGCGCTTCCCCGCCGACGGCATCGTGATCTCGCAGCGGCTGCACACCGACAGCCAGAGCGGCGACTGCCTGGTCCAGGTCGGCCGCGCGCTGTCACGCGAGGAAGTGATGGCGCGGTGAGCCCTCGCCGCGGGCTCGTTGCACCTCTCCCGCTTGCGGGAGAGGTCGCTCCGAAGGCGCGGGTGAGGGTTTTCTCCTCTTGGGGGTTCTCGATTGTAGAGACACCCTCTCCCCCACCCCTCCCCCGCAAGCGGGGGAGGGAGCGCACTGCCGTCGAGGTTGCAATGAACTCTGATCTCACCATGCTCTAAGCTATGTTGGACTCTTCAGGGATTCGATGACCGATCCGGCAAAGCCAGGTTACGACGACGTCGTGCGCATTCCGGCGCCGCCCGGCCGCAGCAATGCGACCGGACGGCCGCCGCGCATCGAGGAAGTCGCAGAGCGCGCCGGCGTCGCGCCGATCACGGTGTCGCGGGTGCTGCGCCACCCCGAGAAGGTCAACCGCAAGACCCGCGAACGCATCCTGGAGGTGATCGAGGCGACCGGCTACGCCTCCAACCCGCACGCGCGCGCGCTGCGCTCGGGCCGGTCGAACGTCGTCGTCGCCTTCGTCTCCAACATCCTCAGCCAGCAGTTTGGCCTCGCGGTGCGCAGCTTCGCCGCGACGCTGGAGCCGGAAGGTTTTGAGGTGCTGGTCGGCCAGACCTCCTACTCCTATGCCAAGGAGGTCGCGATGATCCAGTCGCTGCGCGGCATCCGCCCCGCCGCGGTGATGTTCACCGGCGTGATCGAGCTCGAGGAGAACCGCTCAGCGCTTGCCGAGCTCGGCATTCCCGTGATCGAGACCTGGGCGTTTCCGCGCGATCCCATCGACATGCTGGTCGGCCTGCCCAATGCGGATGCCGGCGCCATGGCGGCGCAGAGGCTGGCGGAAGCCGGACATCGCCGCGTCGCCTTCATCGGCCGCAACAGCGGCCGTGGCGCGCTCCGCCGCGACGGTTTTCGCACGGCAGCGGCAAAGCTCGGCCTCGAGATCGTCCATGAGATCGGTGTCGGCGAGATCACGGGCCTCGTCGACGGCCGTGCCGCCTTCACCGCCCTGCTCGACCGCGGCGGCGAGGTCGATGCGGTGTTCTGCGCCAACGATTTGCTCGCAACCGGCGCGCTGATCGAGGCCCGCGCACGCGGCCTTTCCGTGCCGCGCGATCTCGCCGTGCTCGGCTTCGGCGACAACGACGTCGCCGATCAGATCACGCCCGGCCTCACCACCATCTCGTTCGATGCGGCGGCCCTGGGGCGGATTGCGGGGGAATTGCTGTTGGCGCGCCTCGCCGGCGCACCGGCGGCCGAGCAGCGACTCGCCGTCGAATTGTCCCTGATCGAGCGCGGCAGCGTCTGAGCGTTGCGATTTAGGCGACGCTCTTGAGATCCTGCTGGATCGCGGCCAGCAGGGATTGCAGCGCCGCGCTGTTCACGGGCTTGGCCTCGGCGATCGCGGGCTGAACACTGGCGGACTGCGCGACTTTCACCGGGCGCTTCGGGAACGGTGGCGCCGGCGGCGCGGTTTGCGTGAAATCACCTTCCACCTCGGCATGGACGAACTTGCCATGGATGACGTCGTCGCGGCGGCCCATGACGAACATCGTCGCCCAATAGCCGGCGGCCAGGAGGATTACGCTGAAAATACCAATCTCTAACATCGCAACACCCAAAATATGCGCGATGATTCAATGCCTTCGCCGGTCCGTCAATGAACACGCGGTCACACCTGCGGCTTTTGCGGGCAGGTGTGACCATTTGGTGACTCTTTCTTAACTATCCCCACCCGGCATGTGCCTGTGGAGCAACGGGAGTCCGTGTCCCTGTCGCCCTAGGCCCTGTCCGGCCCGACCCGGACCAGCTGCTTGCCGAAATTGGCCCCCTTCAGCAGGCCCATGAAGGCGCCGGGCGCGCTTTCCAGGCCCTCGGTGACGAACTCCTTGTACTTGACCTTGCCGTCGCGGACCCAGCCGGACATGTCGCGCAGGAAGTCGCCATGCCGGGCGGCGAAGTCGGAGACGATGAAGCCGCGGAACGTCAGCCGTTTGGTCAGGGTCGCGCGCATCATGGATGCTGCCCATTTCGGCGGCTTGGCCTCGGTGTCGTTGTAATGGGCGATCAGGCCGCAGACCGGCACGCGGGCGAACGGGTTGAGCAGCGGGAACACCGCCTCGAACACGGCGCCGCCGACATTCTCGAAATAGACGTCGATGCCCTTTGGGCACGCGAATTTCAGCTTGGCCGGAAAATCGGTTTCGCGATGATCGAGGCACTCGTCGAAGCCGAGCTCCTTCACCACGTAGTCGCACTTGTCCTTGCCGCCGGCGATGCCGACCGCGCGTGCGCCCTTGATCTTCGCGATCTGCCCCACCGCCGAACCGACTGCGCCGGAGGCGCCGGCGACGACGACGGTCTCGCCTTCTTGCGGCTTGCCGATGTCGAGCAGGCCCGTATAGGCCGTCATGCCGGGCATGCCGAGCACGCCGATGGAGGTCGAGATCGGCCCGAGCTTCGGATCGACCTTGATCAGGCCCTTGCCGTTCGAGACCGCATGCGTCTGCCAGCCGGAACGGATGCGGACGATGTCGCCTTTGGCGAAGTCGGGATTGTTCGAGGCCGCGACCTCGCTGACCGCCTCGCCCTCCATCACGCCGCCGATCGGCACCGGCGCGGCGTAGGACGGCCCCTCGCTCATGCGGCCGCGCATATAGGGATCGAGCGACAGCCAGATCGTGCGCAGCAGGACTTCGCCTGCGCCGGGTGTCGGCACTGCGAATTCCTCGATGCGGAAATCAGACGGCTTGGGCTCGCCGACGGGACGCGCGGCGAGAACGATGCGTTTGCCTTGGGACATGGCTTCCTCCACTTTTCTGTCATTGCGAGCGAAGCGAAGCAATCCAGCCGCGTCAACACAAAAGGGCTGGATTGCTTCGCTGCGCTCGCAATGACGAGGAGGTTGTGGCACCCACCGCTCAAACACTCGGTGTCATCGCCCGCGAAGGCGGGCGATCCAGTATTCCAGAGACGGTAGTGATCAAGCCGAGAAGCCGCGGCGTACTGGATGCCCCGCCTTCGCGGGGCATGACACCGTCATTGAGGCGAGCGCATTAAACCCAACGCGCAGCCGCGAGCGGAGTGACTAGCCCCCGCCCGGATAGTTCGGGGCTTCGCGCGTGATGGTGACGTCGTGGACGTGGCTTTCGCGCAGGCCCGCGCCGGTGATGCGGACGAACTGGGCCTTGTCGTGCAGCTCCTTCATGTCCTTGGCGCCGACATAGCCCATGGCGGCGCGCAGGCCGCCGGCGAGCTGGTGCATGACGTTGCCGACCGGGCCCTTGTAGGGCACCTGGCCCTCGATGCCTTCAGGCACGAGCTTGAGCGAGTCCTTGATGTCCTGCTGGAAGTAGCGGTCGGCCGAGCCGCGCGCCATCGCGCCGACCGAGCCCATGCCGCGATAGGCCTTGTAGGAACGGCCCTGCCACAGGAAGACTTCGCCCGGCGTCTCGTCGGTGCCGGCGAGCAGCGAGCCGACCATGGCGATGTCGGCGCCGGCGGCGAGCGCCTTGGCGAGATCGCCGGAGAACTTGATGCCGCCGTCGGCGATGACGGGAATGTCGGACTTCTTTGCAGCTTCCACTGCGTCCATGATCGCGGTGAGCTGGGGAACGCCGACGCCGGCGACGATGCGCGTGGTGCAGATCGAGCCCGGGCCGATGCCGACCTTGATGCAATCCGCGCCGGAATCGATCAGCGCCTGCGCGCCCTCCGAGGTCGCGACGTTGCCGGCGACGACCTGCACCGAGTTGGACAGACGCTTGATGCGGTTCACCGCATGCAGCACGTGGCGGGAATGGCCGTGCGCGGTGTCGACGACGACGAGATCGACGCCGGCATCGATCAGGCGTTCGGTGCGCTCAAAGCCGGTGTCGCCGACCGTGGTCGCGGCGGCGACGCGCAGGCGGCCCTGCGCGTCCTTGCAGGCGAGCGGATGGGCGACCGCCTTCTCCATGTCCTTCACGGTGATGAGGCCGACGCAGCGATACTGCTCGTCGACGACGAGCAGCTTCTCGATGCGATGCTGGTGCAGCATCCGCCGCGCTTCGTCCTGGCTGACGTTCTCGCGCACCGTGACGAGGCCCTCATGCGTCATCAGCTCGGAGACTTTTTGCCGGCGGTCGGTGGCAAAGCGCACGTCGCGGTTGGTGAGGATGCCGACCAGCTTGCCCGGCGTGGTCTTGCTCGCGCCGGTGACGACGGGAATGCCGGAGATGCCGTGATCGCTCATCAGCTTGAGCGCGTCGTCGAGGCTGGCTTCGGGGCTGATGGTGAGCGGGTTCACCACCATGCCCGACTCATAGCGCTTGACCTGCCGGACCTGGGCGGCCTGCCCCTCGGGATCGAAATTGCGGTGGATGACGCCGAGGCCGCCGGCCTGCGCCATGGCGATCGCCATGCGGGCCTCGGTGACGGTGTCCATCGCGGAGGCCATGATCGGGATGTTGAGCGGAATGGCGCGGGTGACGCGCGAGCGGATGTCGACCTCGCCCGGCATGACGTCCGAAAGGCCCGGCTTCAACAGCACGTCGTCGAACGTAAAGGCTTCGCGGATGCCTTGAAGTTGCACCGTGGCCATCTGCCAACTCCTTCCTGCGGCCCTGCCGCAAATAGCTATGGATGAGCGCCGCCCTCGGCGTACCTTGCGGCATCGCCTTGAGAATCGGAGCCCATCGGTGGGGTTGACGCGGGTCGATAGCACGCCCGCGTGACGAATCAAAGCAATTCGAGCTGCTGGCCAGCCATGCACAGGCTTTTTTAGGGTAAATTCGGCGTGGATAGCCCCAGCGCGACCCACCCGCCGTCGTTCCGAGGGCGCGACGAAGTTGCGAGCCCGGAATGACGAGGCCGAGGGTCACACCGTTGTTACGCGGGATTTAGGTGCTATGCGTCGATCCGCAATGGTCCCGGCCGGGTGGCAGTGATAAGCCGCAAGTCTCGCCCATTCTTCCGATTTTCATTACCAATCCGTCATGGTCGACAAGCAACGCATCATTCCGCTGATCGTGGCCACTGCTCTCTTCATGGAGAACATGGATTCGACTGTCATCGCCACCTCGCTGCCGGCGATTGCGGCCGACATCGGCACCAGCCCGCTGACGCTGAAGCTCGCGATCACCTCGTACCTGCTGTCGCTCGCGGTGTTCATTCCCGCGAGCGGCTGGACCGCCGACCGCTTCGGCGCGCGGATGGTGTTCGCGATCGCCGTCGGCGTGTTCATGGTCGGCTCGGTCGGCTGCGCGCTCTCGACCTCGGTCACCGATTTCGTGTTCGCGCGCATCCTGCAGGGCATGGGAGGGGCGATGATGACGCCGGTCGGTCGCCTCGTGCTGCTGCGCTCGGTCGACAAGAGCGCGCTGGTCAACGCCATGGCCTGGGTGACGGTCCCTGCCCTGATCGGCCCGGTGATCGGGCCACCGCTCGGCGGTTTCATCACGACCTACGCGTCCTGGCACTGGATCTTCCTGATCAACATCCCGATCGGGCTGCTCGGCATCTTCATGGCCTTGAAGTTCATCGATCCGATCAAGAGCGAGACGCAGGAGCCGTTCGATCTCTACGGCATGGTGCTCGCCGGCATCGGCCTTGCCGGCATCGCGTTCGGTCTCTCGGTGGCCGGACTCAACCTCCTGCCCTGGAGCACGGTGGCCGCCCTCGTCGTGGGCGGCGCGATCTCGATGACGCTCTATGTCCTGCACGCGCGGCGGACGGGGTCGCCGGTGCTGGACTTCTCGCTGCTCAAGCTGCCGACGCTGCGCGCGGCGATTCTCGGCGGCTTCCTGTTCCGTCTCGGCATCGGCGCGCTGCCGTTCCTGCTGCCGCTCCTGATGCAGATCGGCTTCGGCCTGTCGCCGTTCCATTCCGGCCTCGTCACCTTCGCCTCCTCGCTGGGGGCCATGGGCATGAAGACGCTGGCGGCGCGGATCATCCGCACCTTCGGCTTCCGCAATTTGATGACGGTGAACGCCATCATCAGCGCCTTCTTCCTCGGCGTCTGCGCGCTGTTCACCGTGACGACCCCGCTGCTGATCATCATGGTGATCCTGGTGGTCGGCGGCTTCTTCCGCTCGCTCGAGTTCACCGCCATCAACACGGTCGCCTATGCCGATGTGGAAGGCCCGCAGATGAGCCGTGCCACCACGCTGGTCAGCGTCAACCAGCAGCTCGCGGTCTCCGCCGGCGTCGCCGTCGGCGCGGCCTCGGTGGAAACGACGATGTGGCTCAGCCATGTCAGCGAGCTCAACGCCGCCGTGTTTATGCCAGCCTTCGTCGTGATCGCGCTGACCTCGGCGACCTCGAGCTGGTTCTTCTGGCAGATGCCCGCCGATGCCGGCCACGAGATCTCCGGCCGCAAGGCGGTGGAGATCGCGAGCCGCAAGGGCGCCGGCAAGGGTGCGGAGAAGGCCGCCGTGAAGGCGGCGACGGAAGATACGCAGGACGTGCGGGATCAGCGGCTGGGGTGATTCCGGCGCTACTATTTCGAGCGAATGACGCCTGACCGGATCAGGACGGCGTATTTCTTAGTCTCTTCAGCAATGAGCTTCGTAAATTGTGCGGGCGAGCCTTGAATCGGGCTGGCGCCAAGCTCCATGATCTTCGCCCTGATGGCGATGTCGCTGAGTGCCTCATTGATCGTTCCGTTGAGTCGATCGACGATGGCCTCAGGCGTGCCTCTTGGTGCAACTATCCCGAACCAAGATCCGGCCTGATAACCTTGAACAGTATCCGCCGCGATCGGGACGTCGGGCAGATTCTCGGACCGGACTGACGAAGTAACGGCCAGGGGAACGAGTTTGCCGGCCTTTATGTGGCCGATAGAGGACGGCATGGGATCGAACATCGCGTCGATTCGTCCTGCCAGGAGATCTTCCAGTGCAGGCGTCGACCCCAGATAGGGCACGAGTGTCAGGTCGACAGCGGCCATCGATCCGAACAGCTCAATTCCAACGTGCTGCGGCGTACCGAGGCCTGCAAAACCCACCCTGAGTTTTCCTGGATTTTGCTTCGCGTAATTGATGAACTCCCCAACTGTCCGGACTGGAACGGAAGGACTCACTTCGATGACAAGCGGGACGCGATATAGACCGCCAACCGCAACGACGTCGCGGCCAAAATCGAAGTCGAGATGATCGAACAACGTCGCGTTGATCGTGTTGACGGGACCGCAAACGAGGAGCGTGTATCCGTCGGGTGCAGCCCGAACCACGGACCTGGTCGCGACGTTTCCGCTTTCACCTGGAACATTATCCACGCTGAACGGCTGGCCCAGCCGCTCCGACAGCCAGGGAGCGATAAGCCGGCCGGCTATGTCGACCGGGCCTCCCGCGGGAAATCCCACGACAACGCGGCTCCCGCGAGAAGGGTAAGCCTGAGGCGTGGCCATCGCCGGCAAAACCGATGTCGCGATTGCCGCCAATGCTGAACAAAATAGGCGCCGTCTCTGCGTGTCCATGTCACGGTCCTTCACTGCCATGAACAGCCCAATAGCTCGGGAGCGCCTGTTGAGCTATGATATGCCAACGTCGATTATGATACCTATAAGGTATGGCATGGATCTCAGGCACCTTCGCTATTTCGTCATGGTTGCAGAGGAAGGGCATATCACGCGAGCAGCAGAGCGGCTCGATATGCAGCAGCCCCCGCTCAGCCGGCAAATCAGCCGGATGGAAAGAGAACTCAAAGTTCAACTCTTCCGGAGGTTGCCGCGGGGGGTAAGTCTGACAAGTGCAGGACAGGCTCTTTTCTCTGAGGCCAAGGCAATCCTGTCACGGCTCGATCACGCCGTCGAAACGGCGCAACGCGCGGCACGCGGCGAGCAGGGAACGCTCTGCGTCGGCGTCGCACCAACTGCCCCCTTCAACCCGCTTGTACCGCTTGCCATCCGATCCTTTCGCGAAACCTTCCCGCTCGTTTCCCTGATTTTGCAGGAAGGATTGAGCAACGAAATCGTCGGCCAGTTCGAGCGAGAGCAGATGGACGTCGCATTCGTTCGCGCGCGACAAATTCACGCGGAAGGCGTCTCGGTTGCCTTGCTTCAGGAAGAGCCTCTGGTCGTAGCACTCCCGAGCCGTCACACACTGGCAAAGACAAGGACAAAACCTCTTCAACTCAGGAGCTTGTCAAATGACTCATTCATCATGATCGGACCGCCTGGTACCGGCTTGTATGACGAGACCATCGCGGCCTGCAGGGCAGCCGGATTTGTTCCGCGTCTCGGGCAGCCGGCGCCGCGAATTACCTCGACCTTGGGTCTTGTTGCGGCGGGACTCGGAATTGCGCTCGTGCCCTCGACACTGCAAAGCGCCCGCATGACCGGCGTCGTATACCGGCGCCTGCAAAACCCTACTCCGAAAGCATTTCTCGGACTGGCGTGGCGGCGAAGCAATCCGTCACCGATCCTCAGGAACTTCCTGAGCCTGGTGCGAGGCATGGCCGAGCGGCACCCAGGCCCCTGAGCATCGCCGAGCAGCAAAAACCGCAAACGAATGTTCGAGAGCGTGACGGTTCGGCGCTATTCGTTCACCGCACCCCGAAACCCCGTCGCCAGCACGTAGCGCTCCGACGAATCCTGCCGGCTTGCCGCCGGCTTCACATGCCGCACCGTTGCAAAGTCGCGCTTGAGCTGGGCGAGCAGATCGGCGTCGGCGCCGCTCTGGAACGTCTTGGCCAGGAACGTACCGCCGGGCTTGAGCACGTCGCAGGCAAACGCAGCCGCGGTCTCGACCAGGCCGACGATGCGGAGCTGGTCGGTCTTGCGGTGGCCGGTGGTGTTGGCGGCCATGTCGGACATCACGACGTCGGCGCCGCCGCCCAGCATCGCGGTGAGCTTTTCGGGCGCGTCGTTGTCCATGAAGTCGAGCTGGGCGAAATCGACGCCGGGGATCTCGGGCATTTCCAACAGGTCAATCGCGACGACCTTGCCCTTGCCTTCCACGGATCCGACACGCTTGGCGGCGATCTGGCTCCAGCCGCCGGGCGCAGCACCGAGGTCGACCACGGCCATGCCGGGCTTCAAGAGCCGGAACTTGTCGTCCATCTCAAGCAGCTTGAACGCGGCGCGCGAGCGATAGCCCGCCGCCTTGGCTTTGGCGACATAGGGATCGTTGAGCTGCCGCTCCAGCCACAGCTTCGACGACAGCTTGCGCTTGCCGCCGGTCTTGACCTGGACGTGCAAGCGGCCGGTGGTGTCTTTCGCCATTCTCACCAGCTCCTGAGCGCGCCGTCCTCGCGCATCATCTCGACCAGCATGCCCTCGCGCAAGCCCCGGTCGGCGACGCGCAGGCGCGGCAGCGGAAAGGCGTGCCTGATGGCGTCGAGGATCGCGCAGCCTGCCAGCACGAGGTCGGCACGCTCGACGCTGATGCAGCTGTTGTTGGCGCGCTCCTCGTAGCTCATGCCGAGCAGCTTGTTGATGGTCGCGGTGATGTCGGAATCGTTCATCCAGATGCTGTCGATGCGGCGGCGGTCGTAGCGCGGCAGATTGAGATGGATGCCGGCGAGCGTCGTCACCGTGCCCGACGTGCCGAGCAGATGCATCTCGGTGAGGTCGCGGCCGTGCTCCTCCGCGAACGGCGCAACGTGGCTGGCGACCTCTCGCTCCATCGCGGCATAGATGTCAGGCGTCACGTCGCGGCCGCCGAACTGCTCGGCAAGCGTGACCACGCCATACGGGATCGACATCCAGGCTTTTATGCGGGGCTCCGGATTGGCGGGATCGCGCTCGATCCGCACCAGCTCGGTCGAGCCACCGCCGATGTCGAACAGGATGGCGCCGCGTCCCCTGGGGTCGACCAGCGGCGAGCAGCCGAGCACGGCGAGCGCGGCCTCGGTCTCGCGGTCGATCACCTCGAGCTCGATGCCGGTCTCGGCCGCGACGCGGCTGCGGAACCCCTCCGCATTCGCCGCCGCGCGGCAGGCTTCGGTGGCGATCAGCCGCAACCGCCGCGCCTTGCGCAGATTGATCTTGTCGCGGCAGATGCTGAGCGCCGCAATCGCGCGCTCGATCGCGGCCTCGCTGATCGAGCCGGTCGCCGAGACCCCCTCGCCGAGCCGGATGATGCGCGAGAAGGAATCGACCACGCGAAAGCCGTCCTGGGTCGGACAGGCGATCAGCAGCCTGCAATTGTTGGTGCCAAGGTCCAGCGCCGCGTAGACGCCGGTTCCCGGCACCTGCACGGGGACGGCAGGCTCAGTGGCCAACGCCACCGCCGCCATCGACCCCTCCAGCTCACCGTGCGGCGCATGGCCGTCGCGGAGCCGCGTGTGGTCATTCATACAAACTGTCTTTCCGCGGCCGGTCGGGCCGATCTGGAATTGCTTTTTCGCCTGAAACATTAGCAGCGCGGCAGGCCTGCGCAACATCGCATCACATAGGACCATGCCCATTCGTGCGTTGTCGTGAACGGGTCCGTGGGCTATCTGAAGGGGGTCCGGCCCCCTCCAGGCGCCCCGCGAAATCGCGCATTTGCCGGCTTTTCAGGTCGATTCCATGCAAGAACACACCAAATCGTCCACGCTCGAAAACGCTATTGCACTGCAAAAATACGGTGTCGGTCAGCCCGTCCGCCGCAAGGAAGACGACACCCTGGTCCGCGGCAAGGGCCGTTACACCGACGATTTCAACCTGCCCGGCCAGGCCTATGCCGTGGTCGTGCGCTCGACCCACGCCCATGGCGTCATCCGCGGCATCGGCCTTGATGCCGCCAAGGCGATGCCGGGCGTGCTGGGGGTGTGGACCGGCAAGGACCTCGACGCCGCCGGCTATGGTCCCTTCACCTGCGGCCTGCCGCTGAAGAGCCGTGACGGCTCGCCGCTGCTCCAGACCAACCGCCAGCCGCTGGCGACCGACAAGGTCCGCTTCGTCGGCGATCCCGTCGCCTTCGTGGTGGCGGAGACGCTGGCTCAGGCGCGCGACGCAGCCGAGGCCGTCGAGCTCGACATCGAGCCGCTGCCGGCGGTGACGGACCCTGAGGAAGCCGCCCAGCCCGGCGCGCCGCAGCTCTACGACCACATCCCGAACAATGTCGCGCTCGACTACCACTATGGCGACATGGACAAGGTCAATGCGGCCTTCGCTGGCGCCGCCCACGTCACCACGATCGACATCGAGAACACCCGCGTTGCGGTGGTCTCGATGGAGCCGCGCGTTGGGCTGGCCTCCTACGACAAGAAGACCGAGCGCTACACGCTTCAGGTGCCGACGCAGGGCGTCGCAGGCAACCGCGCCAACCTCGCCAAGAACCTGAAAGTGCCGAACGAGAAGGTGCGCATCCTCACCGCCAATGTCGGCGGCTCCTTCGGTATGAAGAACATCAACTATCCCGAATACATGTGCATCCTGTACGCGGCGAAGGCACTGGGACGTCCGGTGAAGTGGCTCGACGAGCGCTCCACCAGCTTCCTCTCCGACAGCCACGGCCGCGCGCAGAAGATCCATGCCGAGCTCGCGCTCGATGCCGAGGGGCATTTCCTCGCGGCAAAGCTGTCCGGCTACGGCAATCTCGGCGCCTACATCACCGGCGTCGCGCCGGGCCCACTCTCGCTCAACACCGGCAAGAATTTCTCCAGCGTCTACCGTACGCCGCTGATGGGCGTCGACATCAAGACGGTGCTGACCAACACCACGCTGATGGGCGCCTATCGCGGCGCCGGCCGGCCCGAGGCGAACTACTACATGGAGCGGCTGATCGACCGCGCCGCTGACGAGATGGGCATCAATCGCCTGACACTGCGCAAGCGCAACTTCATCAAGCAGACCCAGATGCCGTTCGCGGCGTCCTCCGGCGTCACCTATGACAGCGGCGACTTCCAGGCCGTGTTCAGCAAGGCGCTCGACATCTCCGATCACGAGAATTTTGCCAAGCGCAAGAAGGAGAGCAAGAAGGCCGGCAAGCTGCGCGGCATCGCCGTCGGCTCCTATCTCGAGGTCACCGCGCCGCCGAGCCCTGAGCTCGGCAAGATCGTGTTCGACGCTGACGGCACCGTGCAGCTCATCACCGGCACGCTCGATTACGGTCAGGGCCATGCCACGCCGTTCGCGCAGGTCCTGTGCGAGCAGCTAGGGGTGCCCTTCGAGAGCGTGAAGCTGGTGCAGGGCGACAGCGACATCGTCCACACCGGCAACGGCACCGGCGGCTCGCGCTCGATCATGGCCAGCGGCCAGGCCATCGTGGGGGCCGCAAAGCTCGTCATCGAAAAAGGCAAGCGCGCGGCCGCGCACATGCTGGAAGCGTCCGAAGCCGACATCGAGTTCGCCGACGGCAGCTTTACGATCGCCGGCACCGACCGCAGCATCGACATCATGGAGCTCGCCAAGAAGCTGCATGACGGCAAGGTGCCGGATGGCGTGCCCGACTCGCTCGACGTCGACCACACCAGCGAGCCGGTCGCCTCCGCATTCCCGAACGGCTGCCACGTCGCCGAGGTCGAGATCGACCCGGAGACCGGCGTGGTGCAGATCGTGCGCTACAGCGCCGTCAACGATTTCGGCACGGTGATCAATCCGCTGCTGGTCGCAGGCCAGCTCCACGGCGGCGTGGTCCAGGGCATCGGCCAGGCGCTGATGGAGCATGTCCGCTACGACGAGAGCGGCCAGCCGATCACGGGCTCGCTGATGGACTACGCCCTGCCCCGCGCCGAGGACGTGCCCTTCATGGCGGTCGGCGACCACCCCGTGCCCGCCACGACCAACCCGCTCGGCAGCAAGGGCTGCGGCGAAGCCGGCTGCGCCGGCAGCCTGTCGACCGTGGTGAACGCCGTGCTCGACGCCCTCTCCGACTACGGCATCAAGCACATCGACATGCCGCTGACCCCGGAACGGGTGTGGCGCGCGATCCAGGATGCGAAGGGCCAGGCGGCCTAGGGGAGCTCCGCGACCGTGGCAACGCCGGGGGCTTCGACTGGCATTTCGAAAGCGATCACTTGATCGCCGTTTCGGCGGCGATCAACTCTTTTCCGTCCGTGGTCGCGATCGTCAGCCGTATCTTTTCCCCGCTGCGGCCGTCGGCAATCGCTGCCGAGATGCGATTTCCGTTGTTCGGATCGGCGCTCACGACCCCGCTGAACAGAGCCGTGTCACCCTGTTTCAACGTGACAAGCAACGGGATGGCCGGTTCGATGCTGAAGAACTCGACAACGGCGCGAGACGCCTCGGCCGAGAAATTGATCAGGATTTTCTCGTTTGCATGCGTCACGTTGCTCATGCCGACGGTCGGGCTGTAGGTTTCCGGAATCGACACCTCACTGCGTGCGGGAAAGTCTGTGCTGTGGAAGAACTGGTCCGACACGCCCGCCCATAACTCGACATACGGCCGCCACTCGTTCGGATCCTTCCGGGCATCGGTTTCGCCGGTGAGCGACGGAAATCCCCACGTCCACATTTTCAAGCCCCGCGTGAGGGTATTGTCCGCAATGCGAATAATTCCTTCTGCATTGTCATGGTTGATGACGCCCCAGAAATTCCCGCCCTGCATATCTGGTGCAGCATAGGCGATGCCCATCGTTGGCCAATTCTTGAAGTACCGCAGGTTTTCAAAGCGCCGCCTGCCCATACCCGCGCTCTCGTCGCCGTCTGCCAGATTGGTCGACCAGGCAGGCGTCGTGTAAGTTCGGATCGGCGCGATGATTTCGGCGCCGCCCGTTGTCCTGGGATTTTTCGGCTCCGATCCCGGAGCGAGCGTCGTGCACGTCCAGTACTCGTATTGGACAGCCTCGTCGTTCGGATTCTTCAGCACCACGCGCGCATCGAGCGCGGCACGATCGGCCTTCAGTGTAACGTAGTAGTTCGCCTCGATGCCGGTCGCGCCCCTGAACTTGCTGGGCCGCGCGGAATAGTCGAAGTCATCCTGGAACGACATCACGACCGTGACTTCGTCGGCGCCCTCCTTCACCACCCGAAAAGCCCACGGCTTCAGCCACGTCTTGCCGTGCTCGGCATCCGGGAACGTGGGGAAGATTCCGCCGTACACCATCAGCCAGTCGTAGTAGAAATTTCCGGCCTTCATGCCGTAAGGCACTCCGACTTCCGTTCGATAAAGCTGCTCGTGGCCAGTCGGCTTGTAGACCATGGAAAGAATACGCCCTCCGAATTCGGGCACGAGCGTTACCTTCAGATACCGGTTCTCAAGCACGTAGGATTTGAAACTGTGTTCGACGATCATGCTTTTGTCGAGCGACCCGCTGACAAAGCCATTCTCCGCATCGACGGCGAACTTGACGGTGCTCCACGTCGTCGTCTGCTCGCTGAGCGACACGCTATCGGGCACCGGTGCGGCAGCATGCACGACACAAAGCGCATGGAGCGACAAAAGGAGCGCTATTCCGAAACAAACGAGGGCACGCAAGGAAACCTCAACTGGTATTCAGGCCGCCGCCTGCTCGCGCGGCTGGTAGATTGCGGTGTGTTGGCAGTGGGCGAGCGCCGTGGTGCCGTTGGCGACGACCAGCGCGTCGAGCTCGACGAAGCGGTGGCCCTTCTTCTCGTAGTTCGCCGTGACCTTCGCGCGCGCGGTGATCTCGTCGCCGGCGCGTACAGGCGACAGCAGCTGCATACGGCTGCCGACGTGTATCCACGGACCCAAAATGGTGTTGTCGACGAGGACGCGGTTCATGACCCGCTGGATCAGGCCGGGATGGCCGACGTGCTCGCGCGCGAAGATCGGGTCGGTCTCCCTGATGTCGGCGAGATACTCGCTCGCCGCCTGACCGGCCCAGCGGCGCGGCGCCGTTCCGAGCCACTTGCCGGTCTCGAAGGTGGCGGGGCTGACCGGCTTGCGCTCGGCGATCGCGGGGACTTCGACATAGTCACTCAGCGATATCGCTGGCAGGGCTGCCGGCAGCGACGCAGTCCCGGTGGCACAGAGCGTGGTGCGGCTGAACACCTCGATCGTCAGCAGGCCATTGTGCTCGGTGGCGTCGACATCGGCAGCCTCGCCGTCATAGACCGGCTTGATAAAGCGTGCCTCGACCAGCCCGCGGCTTAGGAAGTCGCGGCCCCAGCGCGCCACCGGAACGTGCATCATATAGGCGAAGACATCGACGCCCGGGACCAGCCCGCCCTCGAAGCCGAAGCGGCGGGCCACCGTGTCGTCGTGCATCTTGTTTTCGGACTGTTTTGCGGTGTTGTGGGCCTCGACACGGTAGGTTTCGAGCCGGTTCGGCATGGCTGGCCTTCCCAAATTTCTTGTTGTTTCGGGCCCGATCGTAGGGTCCGGGGAACAGCGGTCAATCCCCTCGCCTTTGCGGCCCGAATGGGGTACCACGCGGCGGAATGACCGAGACCCCCACCCGCATCTATGTCGACGCCGACGCCTGTCCGGTGAAGGACGAAATCTACCGCGTCGCGATCCGGCACGGCGTGCCCGTGAGCGTGGTCGCCGGCAATTTCATCCGCGTGCCGCAGGACCCGCTGATCGAGCGCATCGCGGCCGGCGCCGGCATGGACGCGGCCGACGACTGGATCGCCGACCGGGCCAAGCCCGGCGACGTCGTCGTGACATCAGACATTCCGCTGGCGAGCCGCTGCGTGAAGGCTGGGGCCGACGTGATCGCCCCGAACGGCAAGCCGTTCACCGAGGAGTCGATCGGGATGACGCTGGCGGTGCGCAACCTGATGACGGATCTGCGCTCCGCGGGCGAAGTCACCGGCGGCCCACGCTCGTTCTCGCCGCGCGACCGTTCCGCCTTCCTTTCGGCGCTCGACCAGACGCTGCGCCGGATCCAGCGCCGCCGCACTGACGCGGCCGCAACGACCCAGAATTTGAGTCAAGGCTGATCATGGCGCCGCCGCTGATCCAACTGAAAGACATCAGGCTGACCTTTGGCGGCACACCACTGCTGTCGGGCGTCGAGCTCAATGTCGCGCCAGGCGAGCGCGTCTGCCTGATCGGCCGCAACGGCTCGGGCAAGTCGACGCTGCTCAGAATCGCGGCGGGCCTCGTCGAGCCCGACGGCGGCACGCGCTTCGTGCAGCCCGGCGCGACCGTCCGCTATCTGCCGCAGGAGCCTGATTTCGGCGACCACAAGACCACGCTCGCCTATGTCGAAGCGGGGCTCGCGCCGGGCGACGACCATCATCAGGCGCGCTACCTCCTCGAGCAGCTCGGCCTCACTGGCGAGGAGAACCCGCACAATCTTTCCGGCGGCGAGGCGCGTCGCGCCGCGCTCGCCTGCGTGCTGGCACCCTCGCCCGACATATTGCTGCTGGA
Organism: Bradyrhizobium huanghuaihaiense; assembly: GCF_007830635.1. Taxonomy (GTDB): domain Bacteria; phylum Pseudomonadota; class Alphaproteobacteria; order Rhizobiales; family Xanthobacteraceae; genus Bradyrhizobium; species Bradyrhizobium huanghuaihaiense. Next base: position 50,251 of record NZ_VLLA01000005.1, read on the forward strand.
CGAGCCCACCAACCATCTCGACCTCTCCACCATCGAGTGGCTGGAGCAGGAGCTCGACAGCCGACGCAGCGCGCTGGTGCTGATCAGCCACGACCGCCGCTTCCTCACCAATCTCTCGCGCACGACGGCCTGGCTCGACCGCGGCAGGATCAAGCAGATCGACCGCGGCTTTGCCTCGTTCGAGGCCTGGCGCGACGAGGTGCTCGCGGAAGAGGAGCGCGACCAGCACAAGCTCGACCGCAAGATCGTCGACGAGGAGCACTGGCTGCGCCACGGCGTCTCGGGCCGGCGCAAGCGCAACGTCAAGCGGCTCGCCAATCTTCACGAGCTACGCGCCCAGCGCCGCAACTATCGTGGCACCGCCGGCACCGCCAGTCTCGCGGCGGCGGAAGCCGAGCAATCCGGCAAGCTGGTGATCGAGGCCAAGGGCATCACCAAGGCCTATGGCGAGAGGAAAATCGTCGAGAACTTTTCGACCCGCATCCAGCGCGGCGACCGGCTCGGCATCATCGGCCCGAACGGCGCCGGCAAAACCACGCTGGTCAATCTGCTCACCGGCGGCGCGCAGCCGGATTCCGGCATCGTGCGGTTGGGGGCCAATCTGGAGACGGCCACGCTCGACCAGCATCGGGAAAGCCTCGATCCCAAGTCGACGCTGGCCGAGGCCCTGACCGGTGGCCGTGGCGATCAGATCATGGTCGGCGGCAGGCCCAAGCATGTCGTCGGCTACATGAAGGACTTCCTCTTCGCGCAGGAGCAGCGCGGCACACCGGTGGAGGTGCTCTCCGGCGGCGAGCGTGGCCGCCTGATGCTGGCGCGCGCGCTGGCAAAGCCCTCGAATCTTCTGGTGCTGGACGAGCCGACCAACGATCTCGATCTCGAGACGCTCGACGTGCTCGAGGAGATGCTCGGCGACTACGACGGCACCGTCATCCTGATCAGCCATGACCGCGACTTCCTCGACCGCGTCGTCACCTCCGTGATCGCGCCTGAGGGCAACGGCAAGTGGATCGAATATGCCGGCGGCTACAGCGACATGCTGAGCCAGCGCGGTGCGGATTTGAAGCGCGAGACGGCGAAGGCGCAACCGGCTGCGGAGAAGAAAGAGGAGCGCGCCGCTGCTCCGTCGTCGGCGCCGAAACGGAAGCTGAGCTTCAACGAGAAGCACGCGCTGGAAACCTTGCCGAAGAAGATGGAAACGCTTCACGCCGATATTGCAACATTGCAGCGCGTGCTCGACGATCCCAACCTCTACGCCAAGGATCGCAAGAAATTCGACGACACCTCGGCCGCCATCGCAAAGGCGCATGATGAACTGTCTGCCGCCGAAGAGCGCTGGCTCGAACTCGAAATGCTTCGCGAAGAGATAGAACAGGCTTAACTTGTAGGATGGGTAGAGCGCAGCGAAACCCATCGCACAAAGGGATCGGGTTACTGATGGGTTTCGCTTCGCTCTACCCATCCTACGGGTCCGAAAACAGAGAGATCACATGACCACTTCCCTCGCCGCAAAAATCGCCCGTGAATACGGCACGCCCTGCGCCGTGATCGATATGGACAGGGTCGAGCGCAACATCGCGCGCATCCAGAAAGCCTGCGACGACGCCGGCATCGCCAACCGTCCCCACATCAAGACGCACAAGAACCCGACCATCGCCAAGATGCAGGTCGCGGCGGGCGCCAAGGGCATCACCTGCCAGAAGATCGGCGAGGCCGAGATCATGGCCAATGCCGGCATCGACGACATCCTGATCAGCTACAACCTGCTGGGCGAGGAGAAGATGGCGCGTCTCGGCGCGCTGAATGCCAAGACCAACATGACGGTGGCGGCCGACAATTCGACTGTCGTTGCCGGTCTGCCGAAGGCCGCCGCGGCCTCGGGCCGTCCGCTCTCGGTCGTCGTCGAATGCGACACGGGGCGCAAGCGCGCCGGTGTCGAGACGCCGGCCGAGGCGATTGCGCTGGCGCGCGAGATCGCCGCGTCCAAGGGATTGGAGTTTGCCGGCTTCATGCTCTACCCGACCGAGACCGGCTGGGCTGACGCGCAAAAATTCTACGACGAGGCGCTGGCCGGCGTGCGCGCGCATGGGCTCGACGCAAAGATCGTCTCGACCGGCGGCACGCCGAACCTCGTCAATATCGGTAAGCTCAAGGGCGGCACCGAGCATCGCTTCGGCACCTACATCTACAACGACCGCATGCAGGTCGCGGCCGGATCGGCCACCTGGGACGACTGCGCGCTGCACATCTATTCGACCGTGGTCAGCCGCGCCGCGCCCGAGCGCGGCATTCTCGATGCCGGCTCGAAGACTCTGACCACCGACACCGGCGGCCTCGACGGCCACGGCCTGATCCTGGAGCATCCCGAGGCCAAGATCGCGAAATTCGCCGAGGAGCACGGCTTCCTCGACCTCTCCCGCAGCAACACGCGCCCGAATGTCGGCGACGTCGTCCGCATCGTGCCGAACCACGTCTGCGTCGTCGTCAACATGATGGACGAGGTCGTGATGGTGCGCGGCGAGGAGATCATCGGCACGCTGCCGGTGGCGGCACGCGGGAAGTTGCGGTAGGCGGTTCCGCTCCCACGGCCGTCATTGCGAGGAGCTCTTGCGACGAAGCAATCCAGACTACCTCCGCGGAAAGATACTGGATTGCTTCGCTGCGCTCGCAATGACGGTGGTTAGCGACTGAGCCACGCCAGCGCACCCCTGCCCGCGGCGGCCCCCGTCGCAAACGAGGCCTGCAACAGATAGCCGCCGGTCGGCGCTTCCCAATCCAGCATCTCGCCGGCAGCGAACACGCCGGGCAGTTTGTGCAGCATGAAGCCGTCGTCGAGCTCGTCGAAGGTGATCCCGCCCGCCGTCGAGATCGCGCGGTCGATCGGCGCGACACCGGTGAGCTGAACCGGAATGGCGTTGATCAGCTGCGCGAGCTCGGCCGGCGAGAACGCGGCCAGCGGACGGCCGGAGGCGATCGCGGTTTCCTGCATCAGGCCGATGCCGACCGGCGACAATTGCGCGGCCTTACGCAGGAAGTTTGCGAGCGATTGCTTGCCGCGCGTCCCTGACAGCCGAGCGGTCAGTGCGGCGGCGTCGAGGTCGGGACGCAAGGCGATCATCAGCGTCGCCTGCCCGAGACCTAGCACCGCCTCGCGCAGCTCCGACGAGAGTGCATAGATCGCGCCGCCTTCGATGCCGCTGCGGGTGATCATGGCCTCGCCGCGCACCGTGTGCGCGCCGATCGTCAGCGCCACGCCCTTGAGCGGCTGGCCTTCGAAACGGTCGCGGAACACATCGGACCAGGCGACCGTGAAACCGGAATTGGCCGGCCGCAGCTTCGAGACGGCAATGCCTTTGGCGGCGAGGATGTCGACCCAGCCGCCGTCCGACCCCAGGCGTGGCCAGCTTGCGCCCCCGAGCGCGAGCACGGTGACGCGAGCGGTGACGGCCGACGTGCCATCTGGTGTTTGAAACAGCAGCCGCCCTTCGCCGTCCCAGCCGGTCCAGCGGTGGCGAAAGGCGAACCGGACGCCGGCGGCATCGAGCCGTCGCAGCCAGGCGCGCAACAGCGGCGACGCCTTGAACGCCTTCGGAAACACCCGCCCGCTGGTGCCGACAAAGGTCGGCTCGCCCAAGGCCTCGCTCCAGGCCCGCAATGCGTCGGGTGAAAATGCCTCGATCGCCGCTTGCAGCTTCGGCGCCGCCTCGCGGTAGCGCGCCATGAACTGCGGCAGCGGCTCGCTGTGGGTGAGGTTGAGCCCGCCGCGCCCAGCCATCAGGAGTTTGCGGCCCGCGGACGGCATGCCGTCATACACCGTGACGCGGGCACCGCCTTGCGCCAGTACCTCCGCCGCCATCAGCCCGGCGGGACCGGCACCGATGACGGCGACGTCGGTCAGAGCTTGATCCCCGCCCGCGCTGCGGCCTGCGCCACGTATTTTTGCGTCTGCTCGAACGCGCCCTGCAGCGCCCTGGCCTTCGACATGTCGCTGATCTCGGCGAAATGCGCGGCGATCGCATCCGGCGTCCATTCGGACTCCGGCAGGTTGATGCCTTCGCTCTCCACAATCTTGATCACGGCGAAGGAGCCGGCACCGGCGCCCATGATGGTGCGGGTCGGCGCGTCCTCGCTCAGCATGTATTCGACCGCGGGCGTGATCGCGTTCGGCTTCATCAGCTGCAACGCCTGCGGCGGCAGCAGCTCTTCGGTCATGCGCGTCGCCGCGGTCGGCGAGATGATGTTGACGCGGATGTTGGTCTTGCGGCCTTCCTCGGCCAGCACGTTCATCAGGCCGACCATGCCGGATTTCGCCGCGCCGTAATTGGCCTGGCCGAAATTGCCGTAGAGGCCGGAGGACGAGGTCGTCAGCACGATGCGACCGTAATTGCGGTCGCGCATGCCGGCCCAGGCGGCCTTGCAGCAATAGAAGGTGCCGACGAGATGCACGTCCAGCACCTTCTGGAAATCGGCGGCCTCCATCTTGCCGAACGACTTGTCGCGGAGGATGCCGGCATTGGCGCACAAGAGGTCGACGCTGCCCCACTCCTTGGTGGCGCGCTCCACCATGGCGGTGACCTGCTCGAAATTGGACACGTCCGCGCCGTCGGCCATCGCGGTGCCGCCGGCCTTGCGGATCTCCTCGACCACGGCCTCCGCCGGCGACAGCGAGCCGCCGGTGCCGTCACGCGCGCCGCCGAAATCGTTGACCACGACCTTGGCGCCGCGGCTCGCCAGCCCCAGCGCATGCGCCTTGCCGAGACCATTGCCCGCGCCGGTGACGATGGCGACGCGTCCGTCGAACCTGATTGCCATGAGTGCGTTTCCTAGATGTTAGACTGTCAGGGCGCCGAGCCTTGACCCGGCCATCCATCAAAATCGACAGGCTTTTGAGCAGCGATGGGTTGCCGGGTCAAGCCCGGCAACGACGCCTCAGGTCAGGCGAAATAGATCAGGCCAAGCCAGTCGGCGACCAGCGCGGGCTTGTCCTCGCCCTCGATCTCGACCGTCACGTTGGTACGGGACTGCAACTCATTGGGCTTGCGGAGCTTGGCTTCCGCCAGCACGAAGCGGCCGCGGACGCGCTTGCCGGAGCGCACCGGCGAGATGAAGCGCAGCTTGTCGAAGCCGTAATTCACGCCCATCGTGGTGCCGGCGATCACGGGCATCACCTCGTACGACATGATCGACAGCAGCGACATCGTCAGAAAACCGTGCGCGATGGTGGTGCCGAACGCGGTTTCCTTCTTCGCCCGTTCAGGATCGACGTGGATGAACTGGTGATCCTCGATCACGTCGGCATAGGTGTCGATGCGGGGCTGGTCGATCAGGTGCCACGAGGACACGCCGATCTCCTTGCCGACCATGGCCTGATAGGCCTCGAGCGCAATCGGCGGCTTCTTCCAGATTTCGTTCACTTAGGTCTCACTCCGTGTTTTCGGCAGCTCCGGAAAATCCTCCTCACGGAATTCCCGGCCGCGCAGCGGATCGCCGCGATCGTCGTCGCGTTCGAGCCGTCGTAGCTGCACGCGGCGGATTTTGCCAGAGATCGTCTTCGGCAGCTCGGTGACGATTTCGAGGCGGCGGATGCGCTTGAACGGCGCCAGACGCGTGTGCAGGTGCTTGAAGATGGACAGCGCGGTCTCCGGCGAGCGTTCCGCGCCCGAAGTCAGCAGCACGAACGCTTTGGGAATCGCGAGCCGGATCGGATCGGGGCTCGGCACCACCGCGGCTTCGGCAACGAGTTCGTGCTCGAGCAGCACGCTCTCCAGCTCGAACGGGCTGATGCGATAGTCCGAGGATTTGAACACGTCGTCGGAACGGCCGACGAAGGTGAGATAGCCGTCCGTGTCTTCGAACACGACGTCGCCGCTACGATAGAGCGCACCTTCGGCGCCCGACAATTTGCCGTCGTCGCCCTGATAGCCCTGCATCAGGCCGGCGGGACGGTCATCGTCCAGCACCAGGGTCACCTCGCCTTCCCTCGCGGGGTTGCCGTCGGCATCGCTGATCTGCACGCGATAGCCCGGCAGCGGCCGGCCCATCGAGCCGACCTTGATGGGCTGCCCCGGCGAGTTGCCGGCGAGCGCGGTCGTCTCGGTCTGGCCGTAGCCATCGCGGATGGTGAGGCCCCACGCGGCCTGCACCTGGTCGATCACCTCAGGATTGAGCGGCTCGCCGGCGCCGCAGACCTCGCGCAAGGTCACCTTGAACGAGGCCAGGTTTTCTTGGATGAACAGCCGCCACACCGTCGGCGGCGCGCATAGCGTGGTGACGCCGCAGCGGCCGATGGTGGCGAGCAGCGCCTTGGCATCGAAGCGCGGCTGGTTGACCACGAACACGGTGGCGCCGGCATTCCACGGCGCAAAGAAACAGCTCCAGGCATGCTTGGCCCAGCCGGGTGAAGAGATGTTGAGATGGACGTCGCCGGGCTTCAGGCCGATCCAGTACATCGTCGAGAGATGGCCGACGGGGTAGCTGCGCTGGCTGTGCCGGACGAGTTTTGGTTTGGCTGTCGTGCCCGAGGTGAAATAGAGCAGCATCGGATCGTCGGCATGGGTCGGACCGTCGGGTGTGAATTCTTCCGACGCCTTTGTCGCCTCGTCGTAAGCGAGCCAGCCGTCAGAGGCCGCGCCAACCACAATACGCACGACATTCTCGGCGCCCAGGCTTGCGAATTTGGCGACCTGATCCTGTGCTGCGACGACCGCCCTCGCCTTGCCGCGATCGAGCCGGTCACGCAGCTCGTCGGCGGTGAGCAACGTGGTTGCGGGAATCACGACGACGCCGAGCTTCATCGCGGCGAGCATCGTCTCCCACAGCGGAACCACATTGCCGAGCAGCAGCAGAAGATGATCGCCGCGCCTCAAGCCCTGCGCGCGGAGGAAGTTCGCGACCTGGTTGGAGCGGCGCGACAGCGCCGCAAAGGACAGTTTTGTCTGTTTGTCCTGCGCAGCATCGACGATCCAGAGCGCGGGACGGTCCTTTGCTTCGGCATCCTTCGCGAGCTCATCGAACCAGTCGAGCGCCCAGTTGAAGGGGGCCGGATCGGGCCAGCGGAAGCCTTTGACCGCTGTCTCGTAGTCCGTGCGGTGAGCCAGAAGAAACGCGCGCGCTTCCTGAAATGTGGTCATGGTCCCGGGCCCGTCGATTGACGTTCGAGCGTAGCCCGGATGGAGCGAAGCGCAATCCGGGGCCGGTCGCGCCATTGAAAGAGCTGTCCCGGATTTCGCTTCGCTTCATCCGGGCTACAAGCGAAGGCTATTTTCCGGCCAGTTCTCTAACGTGCTTGATAATTCCGGAAAAATCCACCCCGCCCTGCCCGGCCGCGTCGAAAGACTGATAGATCTCCTGCGCATGCTTTCCGAGCGGCGTAGCGGCGCCCGCGGCCTTGGCGGCGTCCTGCGCCAGGGTCAGATCCTTCACCATCAGCGCCGAGGCAAAGCCCGGCTTGTAGTCGTTGTTGGCCGGCGAGGTCGGCACTGGACCTGGAACCGGGCAATAGGTCGTCAGCGACCAGCACTGCCCCGACGAGGTCGAGGCGACGTCGAACAACGCCTGGTGCGAGAGGCCGAGCTTCTCGCCGAGCGCAAAGGCTTCGCTCACCGCGATCATGGAAATGCCGAGGATCATGTTGTTGCAGATCTTGGCCGCCTGCCCCGCGCCGGCGCCGCCACAATGTACGATCTTCTTGCCCATCTTCTCCAGCACGGGCTTTGCCGCCGCAAACGCGCCCTCCTCGCCGCCGCACATGAAGGTGAGCGTCGCCCCCTTGGCGCCGCCGGTGCCGCCGGAGACCGGCGCATCGACCGAAAGCACACCATTCTTGGCGGCGAGCGCATGAGCCTGCCGTGCGCTTTCGACATCGATGGTGGAGGAGTCAATGATCAACGCGCCCTTGGCCATGGCGGGCAGGACCTCGTTCCAGACGCCGAGCACGTGCTTGCCGGCCGGCAGCATGGTGACGACAACATCGGCGCCCTTCACCGCGCCCGCGGCGCTGTCGGCGATGCCGGCGCCATCGGCCTCGGCCTGGTTGCGCGAGGCTTCGACGAGGTCGAAGGCCACCACCTTATGGCCGGCCTTGACCAGGTTGGCGGCCATCGGGCCGCCCATGTTGCCCAGACCAATGAATGCGATCGTGGCCATTGTCGTTTCCTCCGCTGTCGCGTTGTTAGTTGAACTTCAGCTCATCAGTGCCGATCTCGGCGAGATACGGCGCAAGCATGTCCGGCGTCACATCCTCGATCCGCGGCGGCGACCAGGTCGGATTGCGGTCCTTGTCGATCACGGCGGCGCGGACGCCTTCGCGGAAATCGTCGCTGCGGAAGACTTCCAGCGCGGCGCGATATTCGCGCACCAAGCATTCTTCCAGGCTCGACGATTTGCGTGCGAGGCGCAGCAGCTTCAGCGTCACCACCATGCCGCGCGGCGATTTCTCGTTGAGCGTCTTCAGCGTGGCCTGCGCGAAGTCGGAACCGTCACGCTTGAGCGCCGCGACGATGTCCTCCATCCGGTCGAAGCCGAACAGCGCGTCGATGATCGGCTCCTTCGCCGCCACCGGTCCCGCGGTCTCGCCGGTCGCAAAGCCGCTGATGAGCTTGCCGACCTCGGCTGCTGTCGCACCGGAACGGACCCTCGTCAGCGCCGCGCGCAGCTCGGGCAGTTTCGTTGCGGGCACCACCCAGTCCGCGAATTTCGCATGGATCGCGTCCGGCCCATTCATGATCTGGCCGGTGAGGCCAAAATAGGTGCCGATCTCGCCCGGCGAGTGCGACAACAAATAGGTGCCGCCAACATCGGGGAAAAAGCCGAGCCCGACCTCGGGCATCGCAAGCTTGGTGCGATCGGTGACGACGCGATGGCTGGCATGCGCGGACAAGCCGACGCCGCCGCCCATCACGATGCCGTCCATGAAGGCGATATAGGGTTTTGGGAATTTCTTGATCCGGGCATTGAGGATGTATTCCTCGCGCCACAGGATCTTGCCGAGGTCGCCATTGACCTTCGAGCTCTCCCAGAGAGTACGGATGTCGCCGCCGGCACACAGGCCGCGTTCGCCGGCGCCTTCCAGCACGATCACGGCGACGGCCGGATCGGCCTCGAAGCGGTCGAGCGCCTTCTCGATGTCGCGAAACATCTCCAGCGTGACGGCGTTGATCGCCTTGGGACGGTTGAGCCGGATGATGCCGGCAGCGCCCTCGACGCGGGCGACCAGATCGCCCTCTTCCACGCCACTCATCGCGCGCCCTCGATCAGTTTGCGCGCCACGATGAGCCGCATGATTTCATTGGTGCCTTCAAGGATCTGGTGCACGCGCAGATCGCGCACGATCTTCTCGATGCCGTACTCGCTGAGGTAACCGTAGCCGCCGTGAAGCTGCAGCGCATGGTTGGCGACCTCGAAGCCGACATCGGTGCCGAAGCGCTTTGCCATCGCGCACAGCATGGTGGCGTCGGGGTCCTTGCGGTCGAGCGCCGCCGCGGCTCGCCACAGGAAGGTGCGCGCGGCCTCCAGCTCGATCGCCATGTCGGCGAGCTTGAATTGCAAGGCCTGGAATTCGTCGAGGCGCTTTCCAAACGCCTTGCGCTCCTTCATGTAGGCGCGTGCCTTGTCGAGCGCAGTTTGGGCACCACCGAGAGAACACGCCGTGATGTTGAGGCGACCGCCGTCGAGACCCGCCATCGCGATCTTGAAGCCGACGCCCTCTTCGCTGAGCCGGTTGGCGACGGGCACGCGGGCGTTCTCGAACATCACCGCGCGGGTCGGCTGGGCGTTCCAGCCCATCTTGCGCTCGTTGGCGCCGAAGGAGACGCCCGGCGTCTTGCCGTCGATGACAAGCGTCGAGATACCGCCGGGGCCGTCGCCGCCGGTCCTGACCATTGCGACCAGAATGTCGGTGCCACCCGCGCCCGAGATGAACTGCTTCTGGCCGTTGAGGACGTAATGGTCGCCGTCACGCACCGCGCGGGTGCGCAGCGCGGCCGCGTCCGAGCCGGCGCCCGGCTCGGTCAGGCAGTAGCTCGCGATCAGCTCCATGGTGCAGAGCTTCGGCAGCCATTGATGGCGCTGCGTGTCGCTGCCGAAGGCATCGATCATCCAGCTCGCCATGTTGTGGATGGAGATGAAGGCCGAGGTGGTCGGGCAGCCCGTCGCCAGCGCCTCGAAGATCAGCGCCGCGTCGAACCGCGTCATGGCGGAGCCGCCGACATCCTCGCGGATGTAGATGCCGCCCATCCCGAGGGTCGCCGCCTCGCGCATGACGTCGACGGGGAAATGCTTCTCCTCGTCCCAGCGCAGCGCGTGCGGCGCGATCTTCTCCGCCGCAAACGCCAACGCCATGTCGCGAACCGCGACCTGATCCTCGTTCAGAGCGAATTGCATGCCGGGCTGCTCACTGTTCTCGTCATTGCGAGGAGCGAAGCGACGAAGCAATCCAGAGTCTTTCCGCAGTGACAGTCTGGATTGCTTCGCTGCGCTCGCAATGACGGGCTGGGCTACAGCCTTACTTCATCAGCGGGATCGAGAACTCCGCACCTTCCTTGACGCCGGACGGCCAGCGCGAGGTCACCGTCTTGGTCTTGGTATAGAAGCGAACCGAGTCCGGACCGTGCTGGTTGAGATCGCCGAAGCCGGACTTCTTCCAGCCGCCGAAGGTGTAATAGGCGATCGGCACCGGGATCGGCACGTTGATGCCGACCATGCCGACATTGACCTTGGCCGCGAAGTCGCGCGCGGCGTCGCCGTCGCGGGTGAAGATGGCAACGCCGTTGCCGTAGTCATGGTCCGACGGCAGCGCCAGCGCTTCCTTATAATCGTGCGCGCGCACGACCGAGAGCACCGGGCCGAAGATCTCTTCCTTGTAGATCCGCATTTCCTTGGTGACGTTGTCGAACAGCGAACCGCCGAGATAGAAGCCGTTCTCGTAGCCCTGCATCTTGAAGCCGCGGCCGTCGACGGCGAGCGTTGCGCCTTCCTTGATGCCGATGTCGATGTAGCCTTTGACCTTCTCGACCGCCTCGCGCGTGACCAGCGGACCGTAATCGGCCGACGGATCGATCGAGGTGCCGATCTTGAGGCTCTCGACGCGCGGGATCAGCTTTTCCATCAGACGGTCGGCGGTGGACTTGCCGACGGGGACCGCGACCGAGACGGCCATGCAGCGCTCGCCGGCCGAGCCGTAGCCGGCGCCGATCAGCGCATCCACGGCCTGGTCCATGTCCGCATCGGGCATGATGATGGCGTGGTTCTTGGCGCCACCAAAACACTGGCAGCGCTTGCCGGTCTGGGCTGCGCGCTCGTAGATGTACTGCGCGATCGGCGTGGAGCCGACGAAGCCGACGGCCTTGATATCGGGATCGTCGAGGATGGCGTCGACCGCTTCCTTGTCGCCATTGACGACGTTGAGGATGCCGGCCGGCAGGCCCGCTTCCATCATGAGTTCTGCCAGCAGCATCGGCACGCCGGGGTCGCGCTCGGACGGCTTCAGGATGAAGGCGTTGCCGCAGGCGATCGCGGGGGCGAACTTCCACATCGGGATCATGGCCGGGAAATTGAACGGCGTGATGCCGGCGACGACGCCGAGCGCCTGGCGCATCGAATAGATGTCGATGCCGGGGCCGGCGCCCTCGGTGTATTCGCCCTTCATCAGATGCGGAATTCCGCAGGCGAATTCCGCGACCTCGAGGCCGCGCTGGATGTCGCCCTTGGCGTCCGGCACGGTCTTGCCATGCTCGCGCGCGAGCAGCTCGGCGAGCTTGTCGTAGTCGCGCTGAACCAGCTCGACGAATTTCATCATCACGCGGGCGCGGCGCTGCGGATTGGTCGCAGCCCATTCCGGCTGTGCGGCGCGGGCATTCTCGACGGCGGCGCGGACCTCGGCCTTGGAGGCCAGCGCCACCTTGGCCTGCACGTCGCCGGTCATCGGCTCGAAAACGTCGGCGGTGCGGCCAGAGGTGCCCTTGACCTCCTTGCCACCGATGAAATGTCCGATTGAACGCATGGAATGGTCTCCTTCAGGCCGAGCGTGGTCGCTTTGACAAATCCTATTGACCTGCATTTTATAGGATTCAAGTCTGAGATAATGCACCATAGATGTGCGAAAATGCTGGATCAAGGTAGCATCGACTGGGACGACTTTCGCTTCGTGCTGGCCATCGTGCGGGGCGGCTCGGTCTCGGCTGCGGCAAAACAGCTCGGCGTCGACCATGCCACCGTGATCCGCCGGGTCGACCGGCTGGAGAAGCACCTTTCGGCCAAGCTGTTCGACCGGCGCAAGACCGGTTACCTCCTCACCGAGGCCGGCCAGCGCGTCGCCGACAGCGCCGAAGCGATGGAATCGACCATCGTCGCCAACCAGGAACAGGTCGGCGGCTCGGTGGCGCGGCTGACCGGGACGGTGCGGATCGGCGCGCCTGATGGCTTCGGCACTGCGTTCCTGGCGCCGCGGCTGGCGCCGTTCGCCGACCGGTATCCCGATCTCGATCTGCAACTTGTGGCTACCGCGCGGTTGTTCAGTCTCTCCAAGCGCGAGGCCGACATTGCGATCAGCCTGACCATGCCGAAGGAAGGCCGCATCGTCGGCCGTAAGCTGCTCGACTACCGCCTCGGGCTTTACGCCGCCCCCGCCTATCTCGACCGCTTCCCTGAGATCACCTCCCGGCAGGATTTGGTGCAGCACCGCTTCGTCGGCTACATCGAGGAGCTGTTGTTCACGCCGGAGCTCGACTATCTGCCGCAGGTGTCGCCGCGCATCTCCGCGCGCTTCCGCAGCGCCAATCTGATCGCGCAGCTCAACGCCACGCTGTCAGGCTTCGGCATCGCCGTGCTGCCGCATTTCATGGCGAGCGATTACCCGCAGCTCGTCGCGGTGCTGCCGGAGGAGATTTCGATCACGCGAACGTTCTGGATGCTGATGCACGCCGACAGCAAGGACCTGGCGCGGATCAGGGCGGTGGCGGATTACATCTCCGAGATCGTGGAGCGCGAGCGGGCGCTGTTTGCGGGAAGGTGAGCACCGCTCTCGTAGGGTGGTTAGCCGAAGGCGTAACCCACCTCTTCTGTCTCCACGGACAAACACAGTGGTGGGTTACGCCAAACGAATGCGCTTCGCGCAATCGCATGGCTAACCCACCCTACGGCATCTCGCCTAGTTCTGCTTCTTCCTGGCCGGTGCAGCCTTCACCGGCTCACGCTTCGCGCCGCCCAGCGCGCTGTCCCGCCCCGCCTTCAGCACCTCGTCCGACAATTCGCTGGAGCCGGCAATGCGAGCAAGCAGCATGGTGCCGGCCATCGTCGCCAGCGTCGCGATCGCCTGCTTGCGCGCCGCCTTGCGCGGCTGGTTCGGGACGTAGTCGGTCATCATCTCGATCATCTCGTCGAGCTTGCCGGCAAACGCTTTTCGCGTCTTCGGACTCTCGCGGGCGATCTCGGCGCCGAGCGAAGGGATCGAACAGCCGTGGCCGGGATTGTCGCGGTGCAGCGCCGAGAGATAGGCCTCGGCGATCAGCGCCAGCCGCTTCTCCGGCGAGGCCTCGCCGGTGATCTTGCGCCAGTGCTCCATCGAGCGGTCCATCGCATAGGCGAAGGCCTCGATCACCAGCGCCTCGCGGGAATCGAAATGCGCGTAGAAACCGCCATGGGTCAGGCCCGCCTCCTTCATGAGGTCGGCGACGCCGATGCCGTGCGCGCCCTTTTCACGCAGCCGAACCGAGGCCTTCTTCACGATGCGGTCGTGGGTTTCCTGCTTGTGTTCCCGGGAATAGCGCATGGACGTCTCATTGCATGTCGGAGATCATCTCATAACACAGGAATGGACCGGACGGTGAATTAATTCGTGTTCAGACATTGCCGATCATGGAAAAGGTTGCAGTTGCATGGACCGCGAGCGCCCCCTTGCCGTCGCGGACGAAACCTTCGGTGTAGCTGGTCTGGCGCCCCAGCTTGATGATCTTGCCTTCGGCCGAGATCAGCCCGGAACGTACCGACAGCGGGCGCAGAAACGTCATTTTCAGGTCGAGGGTCACGGACGACTGCCCAGCTTCCAGCCGGGTCGAGATCGCGCATCCCATGGCGGTGTCGATCAGCGCCGCGGCGGTAGCGCCGTGCAGCAGGCCGATGGTATTTTCGAGATCCTCGCGCGGCTCCAGTTCCATCACGATCCGGCCGGGCTCGACCACGGCCATGGTGAAGCCGATCAGTTTTGCGAACGGCGGTGGCGGCAGGCGGCCATCGCGAATGCCGAGCATGGCGTCCATGCCTGACAGGCCCATGGCCACCTTGGCAACCGGCGCAGGCACCTGCCAGTTCACCACGCGCTCGCGCCGCTGCGCCGGCGAAAACAGGTCGAGTTGATCGATATCGGTCATGGCGGCCTCTTTGTATTATACACGTCATACTATGCCACGGACTTCGTGCTGGCAACTCCACCGGCCCTGCCCGCTTGACAAGCAGCACGTTTCGGCTCGGAAGTGACGCCGACCGGCGCGCATCGCGCCTATCCACGAAACCTTCGAGATCCACGATGGAAATGCTCAACAACCACTGCGGCATCACGCGCGATGCGCGCGGCGTCGTCCATGTCGCGATCTGCAACGCCGGCCCGCTGAATATCCTGGGGTCGCCCGTGACCGAGGCGGTGCGCGAAGGCTTGCAGAAGCTCGCCACCGACCGCAGCATCCGCGCCGTGGTGCTGCGCGGCCAGAGCGAGAAGAGCATGATCGGCGGCGCCGACATCAAGGAGATGGCCAAGCTCGACCAGAAGTCGGCTGAGGCTTTCATCAGCCGCCTGCGCGATCTCTGCGAGGCCGTGCGCCAGTTCCCGGCCCCGGTGATTGCGCGCATGCCCGGCTGGTGTCTCGGCGGCGGGCTCGAGGTCGCAGCCGCCTGCGATTTCCGCATCGCCGCGCACGACGCCCATTTCGGCATGCCGGAGGTCCGCGTCGGCATCCCCTCGGTGATCCACGCAGCGCTGTTGCCGCGCCTGATCGGCTGGGCTCGCGCACGCTGGCTGGTGATGACGGCGGAGAACATCGACGCCGCCACCGCGCTGGCCTGGGGACTGATCGACAAGGTCGCATCCCCGAACGGGCTTGATGCGGAGATCGAGCACCTGGTGAAGGCCTTGCTCGAATGCGGCCCCGAGGCGCTGCGATCGCAGAAGGCGCTGCTGCGGCAGTGGGAGGAATTGCCGCTGACCGAGTCGGTGAACCTCAGCGTGAAGGTGTTCGGCGAGTCGTTTTTGACGGACGAGCCGACGCGGTTGATGGGCGCGTTTGTGAACCGGAAGCGGTAGGCCTGCCCTCGGTGTCGTCCCGGCGAAGGCCGGGACCCATAACCCCAGGGAGGGGTTGCTACGCGAGCTGGCAACTAAGGGTCTTGGCCAAACTTTGCCCTGTGGCTATGGGTCCCGGCCTTCGCCGGGACGACGTCGGAGGGGGCCTTCCGACTCGCATCAACAAATCTCATGCGAACCGCAAGATTTTCTCATCCCAGCCGCGGTTGCATTTTTTGCGCCGCATCATATGATGATCATAATCTTACCCGTCATCGCCAGGGAGCCCCATTATGGCCGAAGCCGCCGATCCCGTCGTCATCGTCTCCGCCGCCCGCACGCCGCTCGGCCGATTCATGGGTGAATTGTCGCCACTCCCCGCACACAAGCTCGGCGCGCACGTGATCGGGGCGGCGCTGGAACGCGCGAACCTCGCGCCTGAGAAAGTCGACGAGGTCTTCATGGGCTGCGTGCTGCCGGCCGGCCAGGGCCAGGCGCCGGCGCGCCAGGCGGCACGTAGCGCCGGGCTTCCCGATGCCACCGGCGCCACCACGGTGAACAAGGTCTGCGGTTCCGGCATGAAGGCGACCATGCTGGCGCACGACATCATCCGCGCCGGCTCGGCCGAGATCGTCGTCTCCGGGGGCATGGAGAGCATGAGCAACGCGCCCTATCTGCTCGCCAAGGCCCGCGGCGGCTATCGCGTCGGCCACGATCGCATCATCGACCACATGATGATGGATGGCCTTGAGGACGCCTACGAGACCGGCCGCTCCATGGGCGATTTCGGCGAAGCGACGGCGGAAGCCTATCAGTTCACCCGCAAGGACCAGGACGCCTACGCGATGGAGACGCTCAGCCGCGCCCGCAAGGCGGTCGAGGGCGGCGCATTCAAGGCGGAGATCGCGCCGATCACGCTGACCGAGAAGGCAGGTCCCCGCATCATCGCCAACGACGAGCATCCGCTGAAGGTAGACCCCGCAAAGATCCCCGGGCTGAAGCCGGCGTTCCGCGCCAACGGCACCATCACGCCGGCGGCCTCCTCCGCCAATGCTGATGGCGCTGCCGCGCTGGTGCTGACGAAGCGCTCGCTCGCCGACCGCAATGGCCTGCCTGTTCTCGCCGAGATCAAGGGCCATGCCACCCACAGCCAGGAGCCGCAATGGTTCACCACGGCGCCGATCCCGGCGATCCGCAAGCTGCTGGGCAAGGTCGGCTGGGCTGCCTCCGACGTCGACCTGTTCGAGATCAACGAGGCCTTCGCCGTGGTGGCGATGGCGGCGCAGCGCGATCTCGGCATCGCCAGAGAGAAGCTGAACGTCAACGGCGGCGCCTGCGCGCTCGGCCATCCCATCGGTGCGACCGGCGCGCGGCTGATCGTGACGCTGCTGCACGCATTGGAGGCGCAGAACCTCAAGCGCGGCGTCGCGGCGCTCTGCATCGGCGGCGGCGAGGCCACCGCGATCGCGGTGGAGCGCCTGACGCATTAGCGCCAATGTCCGAAATTGAGGGAAGTCTGGCATTTCAGACTTCCCTCAGCTGTGTCAGATTGCAACGATGGCGCGGGTCCTTGAGGCTCGCCAACAACATTGAGGCCCAATGATCTCGAATTGGCTCGCGGCAGCGCTTTCCCGCCGCAATATCCACTACGGCTGGGTGATGGTCGGCGTGACCTTCCTTGCCGCGCTGATCAGCGCCGGCACGGTCGGAGCGCCCGGCGTGTTCATCGTTCCCCTGCAGAAGGAGTTCGGCTGGAGCACGGCGCAGATCTCCTCCGCGCTGTCGATCCGCTTCATCCTGTTCGGGCTGATGGCGCCGTTCGCCGCCGCCCTGCTCAACCGCTACGGCCTGCGCAACGTCACGCTGACGGCGCAGCTCATCGTGGTCTCGGCGCTGGTGCTCTCGCTCGGCATGACCGAGATCTGGCAGCTCATCGCCCTGTGGGGCGTCGTGATCGGCATCGGCACCGGCATGACCGCGCTGGTGCTGGGCGCGACCATCGCGACGCGCTGGTTCGCAGCACGACGCGGCCTCGTGGTCGGCATCATGACGGCGAGCGTCGCCACCGGCCAGCTCGTATTCCTGCCGCTGCTCGCAAGCCTCACCGAACGCTTCGGCTGGCGCCTTGCGCTCGGCTTCGTCTGCATCATGCTCGGCGTCTCCGCGCTGGCGGTGCTGCTCGCGATGCGCGACCGGCCGAGCGACCTCGGCCTGCGCCCGTTCGGCGACGAGGGCACCGAGCCCCTGCCCGCACCGCCCGTGAGCCACGGCTCGATCACGGCGGTGGCGCTCGGCACGCTGCGCGACGCCTCGAAGTCGACCGCATTCTGGATCCTGTTTGCGACCTTCTTCGTCTGCGGCGCCTCCACCAACGGCCTCGTGCAGGTGCACCTGATCCCGATGTGCCTCGATTTCGGCATTCCGCAGGTGCAGGCGGCAAGCCTGCTTGCCGCGATGGGCATCTTCGATTTCTTCGGCACCATCATGTCGGGCTGGCTGTCGGACCGCTACGACAACCGCTATCTGCTGTTCTGGTACTACGGCCTGCGCGGGCTCTCGCTGATCTTCCTGCCGTTCAGCGATTTCTCGTTCTATGGGCTCTCGATCTTCGCGATGTTCTACGGGCTCGACTGGATCGCGACGGTGCCGCCCACAGTCCGCCTCACCGCGCAGAAATTCGGGCCAGAGCGCGCCAATCTGGTGTTCGGCTGGATCTTCGCCGGCCATCAGCTCGGCGCCGGCACCGCGGCGTTCGGCGCCGGTTTCTCACGGACGGTCTACCAGAGCTATCTGCCTGCGTTCTTCATCGCCGGCGCGCTCTGTGTGTTCGCCGCGCTGATCGTGCTGGCGCTGTCGCGGCAGCCGAAGCTCCAGCCCGCGGTGGCCTGAAGCTAATACCTGATCGTGGTGGTGACGCCGAACACTGCGGCGTCACCGATCCGCGAGACGCCGGTCGGATCGTTCGGGTTCGGGACGCCGCCCGAGGGCCGGAACACGTATTGGAAGTACGGCGCGATCAGCCAGCCCGGCTTGATGTGCGCCTCGTAGATCATCTCGAGCAGCGTCTCGTTGCTGCGCACCGGCCCCTGCACGCCGGTGTAGACATTCGCATCGACGTCGAGATGACGCGCGGTGTTCGAGATCCGCATATAGGCCATCGCCACGCCGAAGCGATCCAGCGGACGTCCGGGCGTGAAGCCGACGAAGCCGATGCCGCCGTCCAGATAAAGGTCGATCAGATTGCGGTCCGGCGGGCTGTAGGCGATGCGGCCGAACGCCGTGATGCCCGGGAGCGAGGCCGAGGTGCTGTTCTCCTTCACCCCCGGCGGGCGGTAGAGCACCTGCTCGATCACCGCGAAGATGCCGTAGTTGCCACGAAGCCTTGCCGGGATGCCGCTTCCCGAGGAATCGGCGATCGACTGCCCCTCCGCGGTAAAACGCTGGCTGTCGAACGAGCCATAATGCTTCCAGGCGCCCGGGGTGAAATTGCCGGCGAGCGGACGTCCCCCGACATCGATGTCGTAGTTGAAGCGGACCTGCCCGATCACCCAGGGCGGATCGTTGACGCGAAAGGCGAGGCCGTGATGGTCGCGAATCTGCGGGTCCTGATCGCCCGGGCCCGAGGGATCACCGTTGAACACTGCGCCATAGGCGGTGATCTGGTCTGACAGCGCCGCCTTGATGCGGATGCCGGGCACCGCGATCGGCGGCGCCGGGCCCCCGGCCGGAAGATTGCTCGCCTTGATCGCGGGCCAGCCGAAGGTGCCGTTGATGAAGAGGTCGTCGGTCTGGCTGTCGATTCGACGTCGGCGGCCTGCTGACCGGCCCTGATGTTCAGGCGATCGCCAAAGAAGCTCTGCTCAAAATAGGCGTTGTAGAGCCGCTGGTCGGGCAGCGCCTCGATCTCGCTGATGGTGGCGAGGTTTTGCACGTAGTTGCGGGAGAGCCCCTGGCCGTAGATCACGAAGCCATTGGCGTAGAAGCGGCCGCCGGTCCAGCCGACCAGCTTGTCGAGATCGGCATCGACCGACAGATCGAGCCGGCCGAAATGGATGGCGCCGCGCTTCACGCCGCCGGAAATGTTGGCGATGCTGTCCGCAATATAGGTCGCGCCGAAGTTGAGGCCCTTGTTGGCGAGCCCGTCATGCCACTCGTTGAACCATTTTGGAAACAGCCATTCCGCCGCGCTCTCGTCCTTGGCACCGGCAAATGCGCTCGTGCTTGCCGCCATGCCGGTCAGCGCGACCGCGGCCGCCAGGGATTTTCGGGTACTCCAACTCACGATCGACGCGCGCTATTTGAAAATGCCCGTGCGCCGCATGAAGAGATAGGCCGCGCCGACCGAGGAGGCCATCAGCACCGCCGCCCAGAGGAACCCGGTCTCGACGTCGGTGAGCGGCAAGCCCTTGGTGTTCATGCCGAAGATGCCGGTGATCAGCGTCGGCGGCAGCAAGAGCGAGGTCACGATCGAGAGCGTATGGAGGTGGCGGTTGCTCTCCTCCTCGTTCTTGAAGCGCAGCTCCTCCTCGAGCAGGCGGCTGCGCTCGCGCAGCTCGACGATGTCGTGATCGAGGCCATCGAGCCGCTGCGCGAGCTTGCCGGCGTGGATGCGAAGCGCAGGCGAGAGGTGGTCGGTGTTCTTCTGGTCGAGGCGGTGGAACAGCACGCGCAGGCCGGTGAGCTGGCGATGCAGCCGGACGCAGGTGCGGCGAAGGCGGCCGAGGTTGCGGCGCATCTCGGACTTGGCCTCATCCGCCAAAATGCGTTCCTCGATATCGTCGATCTCCTGGCCGAGCTTGTCGACCATCCGGTCGAGCGTGTCGGCGACCTCGTCGACGATCTTTTCGAGGAGATGAGCGACATTGTCGACGCGGTAGCCGCCTTCCAGCACCCGCCGCGTCGCGTCGGCCGAGCACAGCGCCTGATGACGGCCGCTGACCAGGAGCCGCTCGGTCATCGCGAAGCGCAGAAACGCGGTCTCCTCCGTCGGGCTGTCGATCTCGCGCACGAGATCGGAGAACACGCCGTAGACGCAATGGTCGATGACGTGGAGCTGCTGGAACGTGTCGTGCGAGAGCAGCAGATCACGCGCGAGCGGCGGCAGGCTGGACGCCGCAATCCATGGACGCACGCGCGCGTCCGTCAGGTTGAAGTGCAGCCAGAGGCGGCCGTCATGGCTGAACTCGATCGGCCGGTCGATCGGCAGCGCCTCGGCGCTGCCGTCGCTGTGCAGGCGGAACGCCCAGACCAGGCCGGGAATGGCGGGGGCAGTGTCCGATATCGCGCTGACAAGCTTCGCCGGCTCAGCCATGGATAGCCCCAACCGTCAACAAATGCCCCGTCGCCGGACGATGGCTGACGGCATCGCCCGGCTCCACGCGGGTACTCAATTACGCCAGTGTTACAGTTTGATGATGGCGCCCTACTCCGCGGCCAGCCCCGTCGCAGCCACAGCTTCGGCTTCCTTGACATAATCGTGCACGACACGGCCGAACGGCAGCGTCAGGTCGGCGATGTAGTGGTGCGCACCGAGGCAGCGGCGGACCGGGAAGTCCGCAACCGGCGCGTTGACGTGCGGCACCAGGTGCAGCCGGCCGGGTCCCATCCAGGAGCCCTTCGGCACGATGTCGACAAGGTTGATCGCGACGAGCTGGCAGACTTCCAGACGGCCGTCGACGCCCGGGATCATCTTCAGATTGATTTGCGTCTTCGACAGCGTGGCGCGGGTGAGATCGCCGTTGCCGGCCATGCTCTCGTGCTTGTAGCCCATCGTGCCCATGGCGACGAGCTGGCCGGCATATTCCAGCGTGCCCGTCAGCGTGTCCTTGACGATCTCGAGCTTGGGATGGGCATACTTCTTGGGAAAGCCCCAGATCTCGCGGCCGGCCGCGATCGGCGGATCGTCGTCGAGATACATCTGCGAGACGAAGTTGACCTCCTCGCCATCGAGGCGCGCGGGGATGACGAGGCCGGATTCGGTGTAGCTGCCGAAGCCGGAAGAGTCCGGCATCTTGATCCATTCGTAATGCACGATCGGCTGGTCGATCGGCTCCAGCGGCTCAGGCAGGCCGGCGCGGATCAGGTCGGGATCGGTCTCGTAGGTGATGACGAGGAATTCGCGGTTGACGAAGCGGTAGGGCCCGGCCGGATAGCTCGGCCCGGCGGCCGGCATGGACGGAAGTCTCAGCACATCTTCCCTGCGCATCGCTGGTCTCCTGATGTCTGTGATGCCTGCCCGGCAGCGCCAGGCGGTGATGCAGATTGCTAGCCGCACTCGTTGACTGCGATGTGAAGGATTTCCGTCAGGCCCACGACCGCCGGCATTCCCGCTCCGGTTGACGTGCATGCGGGCGATGCATCGGCGCCGAAATTGTCATCACGCCGTCACCGCAGGACGCAATCGTCGTAGACACTCAGGAGGCATCACCATGGACGCCCGCACATCGGAGCCGACCCACTCAACGCATCAGCCTCCCTCACGCGGCTGGCGCCCCGAGCGCTGCGACCGCGTCGCGCTGGTGCTGCAGGGCGGTGGTGCCCTCGGCGCCTACCAGGCCGGCGTTTACCAGGCGCTGCACGAGGCCGGCATCGAGCCCGACTGGGTCTGCGGCGTCTCGATCGGCGCCATCAACTCCGCCATCATCGCCGGCAACCGGCCGGAGCAACGGCTGGAGGCACTGCGCATCTTCTGGGAGCGCATCACCAACCGCAAGATCTGGCACTACACGCCCGACGGCGACGTCTTCCGCCAGTGGCGCAACCTCACCAGCGCGTGGATGACCTCCGCCCTCGGCCAGCCCGGCTTCTTCACGCCCAATCAGGTCAACCCCTGGTTCAGCCCGGTCGGCGCCAAGACCGCCACCAGCTATTACGACACGATGCCGCTGAAGGAGAGCCTGCGCGAGCTCGTCGACTTCGATCTCATCAACGAGAAGAAGGTCCGCTTCGCCGTCGGCGCGGTCAACGTGCTCTCGGGCAACTTCATCTATTTCGACAACGCCCATGACGAGATCGGTCCGGAGCACATCATGGCATCGGGCGCCCTGCCCCCGGCGCTACCGATGGTGCGGATCGGTACCGATCATTTCTGGGACGGCGGCATCGTCTCCAACACGCCGCTGCAGCACCTGCTCGACCAGGAGGACGCGCTCAACTCGCTGGTGTTCCAGGTCGACCTGTTCAGCGCCCGCGGCGTGCTGCCGCGCTCGATCCAGGACGTGATGGCCCGCCACAAGGACATCATGTATTCCTCGCGCACGCGCCACAACACCGACGTCTATCGCCGCACGCACAACCTCAAGGTCCTGCTCTACAAGGCGCTGGCGAAGCTGCCGGACGAGCAGCTCTCCGAGGAGGAGCGCCAGCTGAAAGCGAGCCTGCGCAACATGCCGGAGATCGCGATCCTGCATCTGATCTACCAGCAGAAGGCCTATGAGGGCGACGCCAAGGATCACGAATTCTCGGGCACCTCGATGCGCGAGCACTGGACGAGCGGCTACGAGGACACCAAGCGCACCCTGAAGCGCCGCGACTGGATCAAGATGCCGGACGAAGGCATGGGGCTGGTCGTGCACGACGTGCACCGGGAGACGGAGAGCGCGTAGCGCTCGCCTCGCGTCGGGCTCTCAAACAAAAAGTGCGAAAACAACCCCATGCACAGTAGCCGGGGCTTGGCGGATCAATGACTTAGCGTGTCCGCCAGGTCATTTGACCCGTCGGGCAAAACACTGGCATGATGGCACCATGGCGAACGTGCCCTCGCCTCACCCCCCGAGCCATGGATAGGCCTCGATCAAGCGACGCTGCGTCGCCACGATGTCCGAAACGTACTGCGCGGTCAGCGCGAATTCGTCCACGCCCTGGACGATCATTTCCAGACCCATTTCGTCCGCGCTGAATGAGCCAATCGCCTGGCCGTCGATTGCGATGCGGCGCGCGACGAGGTCGATCGACATTTGCGGCGGCCGGGAGCGGCTCAACGCGCTCACGATGCGGGCATGGGTCGCTGCGTCGAGCCTCGCCGGCAACAGATGGTTCTTGTAGGCGTTCTGCTCGAAGATCTCGGCAAAGCTCTTCGCAATGACCGCGCGGAAGCCATAGTCCAGCAGAGCCCATACCGCGACCTCGCGCGAGGAGCCGCAGCCGAAATTCTCGCCGGCGAGCAGGATCGGCGCTCCCTGGAACTGCACGTCGTTCAGCACGAAATCCGGCTTGGGCTGCCCCGCAGGGTCGAAGCGGAATTCGTGGAAGAGGACCTCGCGCAACCGGTCCCGGCCGCCGCCGTTGATCCGCTTGTGTGGTGCAGCCGGGACAAGGGCGTCGGTGTCGACATTGTCCCACAGCAGCGGAACGGCAATGCCTTCAATGCTGGTGAGCTTGCCGGTCATGCCAAGGTCCCTGCCAAGGTCCTGACATCCGTGATCGCACCGTTCACCGCCGCGGCAGCAACCATCGGCGGGCTCATCAAATGGGTGATCGATCCCGGGCCTTGCCGGTTCTCGAAGTTTCGGTTCGAGGTGGAGGCACACCGCTTGCCGCGGCCGACGACATCCGGCCCGAGCGCCGCGCAGAGCGAGCATCCGGACTCGTGCCACTCGAAGCCTGCCCTGCGGAAGATCCGGTCGAGCCCCTCGGCCTCGGCCTGCCGTTTCACGCCGGATGACCCCGGGACCACCAGCGCGCGCACGGCCCTCGCGACCTTGCGTCCGTCAACGACGCGCGCCGCGGCACGAAGATCTGAAAGCCGGGCGTTGGTGCAGGAGCCGATGAAGGCGACGTCGATCGGCGTCCCCAGGATGGGCTTGCCTGCCTCGAGATTGGCGTAGACCAGCGCCCGCTCCCATCGGGACCGCTGCGACCGGTCCCCCGCCGTCCCGGGATCAGGGACCGCGCCATCGACGGGAATTGCATCTTCCGGGCTGGTGCCCCAGCTCACCATGGGGGCGATCGAACGCGCATCGATGGCGTACTCCTTGTCGAAATGCGCATCATCATCGCTCGCAAGATCGCGCCAGGCGGAAACCGCAGCATCGAACCCGGCCCCCTTTGGCGCTCTCGGACGTCCTTCGAGATACGAGAACACCGCATCATCAGGCGCGACCAGCCCGATCCGGGCGCCGAATTCGATGGAGAGATTGCAGAGCGTCATCCGCTCCTCGACGGAGAGCGCGCGAATGGCGCTGCCGGCATATTCGACGGCACAGCCGGTGCCGCCATCCGTGGAGAAACGCGCGATGATCGCCAGCGCAATGTCCTTCCCGCTGACCCAGGGATCGAGAACGCCGTTCACGGTCACGCGCAGCGATTTCGGCCGTGGCAGCCAGAGCGCCTGATAGGCGAGCGCGTGCGCGATCTCCGTGCTGCCGATGCCGAAGGCGATCGCGCCCAGCGCGCCGTTGGTGCAGGTGTGGCTGTCGCCGCAGACCGCCGTCATGCCCGGGAGGACGGCGCCCTGCTCGGCGGCTACGACGTGGACGATGCCCTGCGCGGGATCGCCGAGCCCGATCAGGGGAATGCCGCGTTCGGTCACTTCCCGGCGGAACGCGCGCACCGTCGGCGCCATGACCGGATAGGTCTCCTCGTTCCTGCCCGGCGCGGTCGCGACGGTGTGATCGATCACGGCCAGGCTGCGCGCAACGTCGGCGACCTCGAGGTTGCGCTCGCGCAGCGTCTCGAAGGCGGGCAGCGAGGTCATGTCGTGGAGAAAGACCCGGTCCAGCGCGAGCAAGTCCCGCGTTCCGTACGTCCTTGCGGTGTGGGATTGCCAGATCTTCTCGAACAGCGTCCGCGGCATGCCCCTACTCGCCTGTGATGCCAAGCGCACGGACAAGCTCGCCCCGCGCCTTGTAGTCGATCTCGATCTGGCGCTTGAAGTCGTCCCGGCTGCCGCCCATGGCGACCATGCCCTGCTTGTCGAGCCATGTGCGCATCGTCTCGGTGGCAAGGATCGCGTTGATCTCCTTGTTGAGGGCTGCGGTCACCGGCGCCGGCGTCTGCTTCGGCAGCATCAGCCCGATATAGCTGATGATCTTGAAGCCGGGATATGTCTCGCTGATGGCCGGCACGCCCGGCAACAACGGGTAGCGCTGCTCGGACGTGACGCCGAGCAGCTTGATCTGGCCTGCGGTTGCCAGCGGCTCTACGGCCGTGGGTGCACCGAAGATCAGCGGTATCTGCCCCGCAAGGAGATCGCTCACGGACGCCGCCGTTCCCTTGTAGGGAATGTGGGTCATGGTGAATCCACCCGACTTCTGCAGCATCTCGCCGGCGAGGCGATGCGGCGTCGAGGCGCCGGCGCTGCCAAAGCTCAGCGCCTGCGGCTTCTGCTTGCCGAAAGCGACAAGCTCGGCGACGGAATTGGCCGGCACATCCTTGGCAGCGGCCAGCAACAGCGGCGACCAGGCGACGCTGACGACGGGCTCCATCGCCTTCGAAAGATCGAAATGGTTGCTGGAGGCAAGGTGCGGATCGATGGTGAGCATCGCATCCGTCACCATCAGCACCGTGTATCCGTCCGGCTCCGCCCGCGCTGCCGCCTGCGCAGCGATCATGCCGTTGGCCCCGGTCTTGTTCTCGATCACGACGGAGATCTTGAAGGTGTCGCCGAGCTGCTTGCCGATGATCCGCGCCAGCGCGTCGGCCTGGCCTCCCGCGGAATAGCCGACAAGGATCGTGATCGTTCGTGCGGGATAGGCTTGCGCCCTCGCGGGCTCCGCCATCGCAACCGTGGCAAGCAGCGCAAGCGCGGCCGCCGGAATACGCGCCTTCCAACGAAGCAGCACGCCGGGCATCATGATCCGTTCCCTCCCTGTTGCAGATGGTGGCTCGGCCACTCTTCGTTTTTATGCAGGCACGTGCGTGGACGCGCCCAATATGCCGGCGGTGCGGAGATCGGCGATCTCGCGCGCCGAATATCCGGCCGCACCCAGGATGTCGTCGGTGTGCTCGCCGACGCGGGGCGGCTGGCGTTCGAGGCCCGGCCGGTCGCGCGCGTCGCCAAACTCGACGGGCAGCGCCGGAATTCCGACCAGCGGTCCGCCGCCAAATCCGGCGACGGCCGTTGCCAGCAGTCCGCCGTTCGCGAGCAGATGCGGATCGACCGACAGCTCATCCGGCCGCCCCACCCGCGAATAGGCCACGCGGGCGGCTTCGCATTTGGCGAGAATCTCATCGAGGGGCAGTTGCGTGATCCGCCGCTCCAGTTCGGGAAGCATCCATTCGCGCGCGTCGCATCGGTTGGCGTTGCCGAGCAGTCTCGGATCGTCGCGCCAGTCGTCGAAACCGAACGCATCGCAGAAGCGCTGCCAGTGTCCGTCCGAGGTGCACCCGATGAAGATCTGGCCGCCATCCAATGCCGTGAAGACGTCGTACACGCCCCAGGCATTCTTCCGGGTCGGCATGGGCGGCATAGGACCGCCGATCACGGCACTGCCGACGACGAGCGCGCCGAGCATGAAGGTCGCGCTTTCGAACAGCGAGCTCGAGACCTTCTGTCCGACGCCGGTGACGTCGCGTTCGCGCAGCGCCGACAGTGCTGCCACGACGCCGAAGACGCCGCCGAGGATGTCGATCACGGGCGCGCCCGCGCGCAGCGGCCGGCCGGGCGGTCCCGTCATGTAGGCGAGGCCGGATTGCATCTGCACGACTTCGTCGAGTGCGCCGCGATTCTCGTAAGGGCCTTTCAGGAAGCCCTTCATCGAGAGGTACACGAGCCGCGGATTGATCTTGCGCAGATCGTCCCAGCTGCACCTCAGCCGCTCGATCGTTCCCGGTCCAAAGTTCTCCAGCACGATATCGGCGTCCTTCACCAGCCGGTGCACGACCGCCTGCCCCTCCGGCCGCTTCAGATCGATCGCGATCGAGCGCTTGTTGCGGTTGTAGGTCGCAAAGAATCCGGCTGCGAAGCCCGGCAGCCGTCGGGTCGGGTCGCCGCCGGCAGGCTCGATCTTCACCACGTCGGCGCCGAGATCGGCGAACAGAACGCCCGCGCAGGGACCCATGATCGTGTGGCCGAAATCGAGCACCTTCAGGCCCGCGAGCGGCTTTGCGGAAGTCATGAGCCGGCCCTCCGCCGGAATGCGGCGAGCGTGCCCGATCGCAGCGCGGCGCTTGGCAGCCGGTGCCCGACGATCCGCTCGGCAAGCCGTCCGGCCTCGATCAGCGCCTCGATGTCGAGGCCCGTTGCGATGCCCATTTCCTCGCACAGCAACGCCAGCTCTTCAGTGGCGATATTGCCGGGCGCACCCGGCTGGCCGGCGAACGGGCAGCCGCCGAGCCCCGCCACCGCGGCATCGAACGCGGTGACGCCAAGCCGCAGCCCCTCATAGGCGCAGGCGATGCCCTGGCCGCGGGTATCGTGCAGATGCAGCGCGATCCGCAGATCGTCCCAGCGGTCGCGAACAGCCCCGACGGCCGCGGCGACCCGCCGCGGGGTGGCCCAGCCCATCGAATCCGCGAGCGACACGTCGTGCACCTCGATGCCGGCTTCGCGCGCGATCGTGAGCCCGTCGGACACGGTCTCGACAACCCGCGCCGCCGGCACGTCTCCGCCAAAATTGCAGCCGAACGCGGCCATGACAATGATCTTGGCAATCGGCACGTCCGCCTGGCGGTGCGCGCGCACATAGTTTCGCATCGCCTCGATCTGCCCGGCACGATCGCGGTTGAGATTGCGAAGCGCGAACGGCTCGGAGGCGCTCAGCGAGATGAACCCCGCGAGCGTGAGCTTGTTCTTGAACGCCAGGGCGCGCTGCAAACCGCTGTCGTTGAACCAGAGCGCCGTGTAGTCGACGCCGGCGCGCGGGACGAAGCCCGCAACGACCGCCTCGGCGTCGGCCCAGCCCGGCACGTGTTTGGGATTGACGAAGGACGCAACCTGAATACGCGAGAGACCGGTCGCCGAGAGGGCATGGATCAGGGCGATCTTGTCCGCGGTCGCGATCGGCCCGGGCTCGATCTGAAAGCCTTCGCGCGGTCCCTCCTCGGTGATGACGATCCTGGTCGGCAGGTCCATGCCGCGGCACTCCCGGAGCTGTTCTTGTTGGTTCTGGCCGAAGCTTGCCGGGCACCAAGACATCTGACAAATATAATATGAAGATTGCGGTGATCTGATTATTAGATCGATGGGGAGGCGTGCCATGGCGCTCGGGTTGCGGCAGATCAGGTATTTCATCGCGATCGCCGATGCCGGGGTGCTGTCACGGGCCGCCGAGACCCTCAACATCGCGCAGTCCGCGCTCAGCCATCATGTTGCGGCTCTCGAAGCCGACCTCGGCGTAAAACTGCTGGAACGGCGGCCACGCGGCATCGCCCTGACCGCGGCGGGACGCCGGCTCTACGAACATGGCAGCGCGGTGCTGGCGAGTCTTGGCAAGGCCGAGGAGGATGTGCGGACCTATAACGAGGCGGCCACGGGACCGGTGAGCCTCGGCCTCAGCCACACGGCGATCTCGATGGTCGCGCTCGATCTCATGAAGGCGGTCCGCAAGCACTCGCCGGGCGTGCACCTGTCAATCATCGAAGCGCTGTCACCGGCGCTGATCGAGCGTGTCCTCTCGGGCACGGTCGATCTCGCGCTGGCGTACAATCCGCCGCGGGATGCCCGGCTGGATGTGGAGTGGCTGCACGAGGAAGATCTTTTCCTCGTCGGGCATCCGAGCCTGATCGGCCGATCCTCCGGTCCGGTTCCCTTCTCCGCCATTCCGCAAAAGAGCGTGCTCGGGCTGACACCGCTACCGGCCTCGCGCGCCATCATCCAGACGCAGGTGTTGCGCAACCAGATCGTCCCGAGCCCGACGCTCGAGGTCGATTCCCTGTCGGCGCTGCGCATGGCGCTCGAAGCCGGACTCGGATGCGCAATCCTGTCCCGCGCCACGGTCCTCGCAGACATCGCGGCGGGGAAATATCACGCCCGCCGCATTGTCGATCCGGCGCTGTCGCGTTCCCTGGCCCTGGTTGCTCTCGCAGACCGGCCGCAGACCAAGGCCTTCCTCGAGGTCCGCAAGACCGTGACGGAGGTCGTCCGCGCGGCGGTGAGCGAACGACGCTGGCCTGCGAAGAGGAGCGAACGGCAACGGCGACGCCCCGGCCCCGGCGAGGCCCAGGCGCGATGAGATCAACATGAAGCCTGATCGCGCCCCGGGCCGTTGTTTGAGGATGATCTTTCCGGAAAACGTTGTGTGCCCTTCCGGATGACGCCTCAGCAGCTCTTCTGCTGCAAGTGCTGGATGCAGGTGCAGGTCGTCGACGTCGACGAATACTTCACGTCGTAGTACGGAAAGCTCGACGAGGTCGGGCTGTTCGTCGAGCAGCGCGGGAACAGGTAGTAGCTGTCGCTCAGCTTCACGGTGCCGGCGATGGTGTAGCCGAGGTTCGTCGTGTAATTATAGCTAACCTCGCTCAGAATGAGCGAGATGTTCTTGTTGCTGGGATTGTTCGGGTCAGGTGCGGTGAACGAGGACAAGGTCATCGGGTCCCCCTTCTTTCTCGCCGCCGACGTATTGGTCGACTCGCTCCATTGCACGGTCGCGTTTCCACTGCCGTCGGTGGAGACTTGAGACACCGTGATCGTAATCAGCGAAGCCCCGCTGGAATCCTTGACGGCATAAGGCGCCATGATCGCCTGCGCCGAGCCGAGAATGGCTTGCATCCGGGATGTGCTGAGCGACGTGTTCTGCGTGACCATGTCGGCGACACTGTGCGCGGTGGCGCTGACCTTGACGTTCATCGCCAGCCCATTGCCGAGCTCGACGCCGCCGACGTAGAGCACCAGCATGAACGGCGCCACAATGGCGAACTCCGTCGCGGCAACAGCGCGGTCGTCGACTAGCAGGCGCCGAGCGCGAGACGACAAGGCGGCGATCATCAGGAGGCTCCTGGCTCGTTCTGGAACGCGGCCGACGACGTGAGCAGCCGATTGCCGGTCGAAAGGTTCGAGAGGTTAAAACCGAGCGGCCCGAGCATGACGGGCCATACGTACATCACCCGGAGAACGACGATGTCGCCGGCATCTCCCGGATTGTATTGCCAGGTGTTCGTGACGGCTCCCGAAGCGTCGAAGGTCAAGGTCGGCATGCCCGTATTGGCGCCGGACCACGAATTGGCCACCTGCAGGTCAACCATCAGACCACTGCAGGTGAACAGAATCGAGATCTGGTCGCAGACCTTCTGCTTGAAGGCGGCCTGGGTCATCTGCGCAGACTGCACCTGCCCGGTCATGACCAGGCGCGCGGATTGACGCGCGATGTTTTCGAGCAGCTGTTGGGCAAAGAAGACGAGGAACGTCTGAAGGAGCGCGATGATGAGGGCGAGGAACGGCGCGGCCACGAGCGCGAATTCGACGGCCGTGGCGCCCCTGCTGTCGCGCGCGAAAGCAGCGCAGCGATGGCGGCGTCTCTTGGTTGTTGCAACGTCCGGACCGGTCATGGCGTTTCTCTACTGCACCAGGCTGGCCGTGCTGGACGCGACCTTGATGAACAGGTCCGTCAAGGCCGCGGAAATATCGCCGCCGGTCTGAACACTTTTATAGAAACCAGGCGAGGCGCATGCCTGGAGGTTTTGCGCAATCTTGCCGGTTGAGGAAGTAGGCTGGTCGTACTTGTCGATCCAGGTCATGTACCAGTTATCCGTTTTCTGGATACCGGTGGCGGAATTGGCGATGAGCTGCAGATACTCGGTGTAGAGGACGGCGATCTTGATGCCCCGGTTCTTGATGGTCGTGCACATCGTCGTGTCGAGCGGCTGCTGGCATCGACTGTTGGAGGCGAAGCTCGCGTTGGGGCAAGTCGCGGAGATCTTGTCTTCGACGCCGTCGGTGACAAGGAACACCACTTCCTGCGGCGTATCTCCCGACGCGTTGCTGCCAAGCCCGGGCGTGGGCATGATGTCGTTGATGCTTTTGAGCGCGCCGGCGATATCCGTGCCGTTGTCGGTCTTGCAGTTGGTCGTCGGAACGACGCAGTTCTGGTAGGCGACCGGCATCAGCGAGATGTTGTTGACCTGGCCTCCGGCGAGGCTCGGGGTGGTCAGCTTGGCCAGTTCGTTCAAAGTCAGGTCGAACGTATAGAGCGCCGCTTTGTAGGTGGTGTTGTTCAAGGCCGCCATGCACTGCATGACGCCGCCCGAAATGCCCGACTGCGGGCAGTTCGACCACGTATTGAGCAACTGGTTGACGGCACTCGTCACGAGATCGATCCGCAACTTGATATTGTTGGATCGTGCGATCGCGAGGTTATCCTTGGTCCCGCCGTCGTGAGCGATATTGGTCTGATGACAGGCGAAGCCGCAGTTCTGCGAGGCCGCCGCTGTCTGGTACGCGGGGGCGGTGTACTTGATGAGGTTGCTGATGTCGGTCGTGGTCGCGCCGATGCCCATGGACGGCGAGTCGTCCATCAGCAGATAGAAATTCATGTTGGGCGCGCTGGACGCCTTTGCCGTCGCCGAACCGCCGATTTGCCAGGTCTGCTTGCCGAGCACGCCGGGGAAATTGTTGACCGAGCCCGCCGTGTAGGACACCGTGATGCTGCGCGAGAGCCCGGAATCGGTGACCGTGATGGTCGGCGTCGGCACCGCCGCCAGACCGGAAAGATTGGCCTTCGCTGCGAACACGGCTGCTGCGGTCGCCTTGACGACCGTGGCGTCGCTTTGAGTCAGCATCGCCGGCCGCACGGCGGCGATCGCAGCCGCGTCGGCGGCCGCGTTCAATTGCTCGCGCTTGCGCAAGGCCAGCGTGTAATCCAGCGTCATGCCCAGGAGAAAGATGATCGGAACCATCATCAGCGCGAAGATGATGGCGACATTGGCCTTCCGGTCTCTGGCGAAACGAAGCACTGCGCGGCGGAGCATTGCCCTGAACCCTGATTGCCGTCGTTGCGGCAGCGACACATCCCTGAACTGGTGTGATTGGGGCGGATTGAGGGGTTTTCAGCCCATTCCTCGCCTGATCACGGGCGGACTATGAGGATGGGCTTCTTAATCAACGCTTACGGGCAATCCATAAACATGGACCGCAACAAATTGAGATGTGTCTTATTGAGAGGGCATCATTAACGCCAATTAAACAGGTTCCCGGAGATTGCAGCGATGGGGTGCAGGGACGCGTAATACGAGCGGCCCCCCGCGGTCGCCGGGCGGCTTCGAGGCGCGCATCAAGGACATGGCGGTATGGGGACGCCGGACGTGCCCCAATTGATTGCGTGCCGAAACGCGAGGCGCCTCCGCGCAGGCGGAGATCGAGGTCACTTCGCTTCCTTGTTCAATTCGATTGCGACCTCCGACATCCAGGAGCCCGGAGCTTCCATCAGGAAGGACTGATGCGTGGCCTTGGTCTGGATCGTCACCAGCGCGGCCACCGTGTTTCCTTCAATCCGGGCCTCGATCAGGCCATCCCTGTTCGTGCCGTAGACCTTGCCGCCCTGGCGGTACTCGCTTTCGAACCAGTTTCCCGAAAGCTCCGTCCCGCTCTGCTCGATGTTGGCGGACAGCGCCATCTTGTACGCATCGCTCGCGCAGCGCAGGTCCAGTGTCAGCGACCGTCCGGGCCGCGTGACGTTGTACGCCACCTTGCAGCGAACCTTTTCACGCGGGCCGTCCGACGGCTTCATGGTGCCGGTGCCCGACCATGCGCCGGCCAGGCTGTCGAACACCTGCTCTGCCTGCAACGGGCTCGCGCCGACGAGAACAAGACAAACCACGCCGACACCGATACGCCCGGCCATGGACTTCAATAGCATCTGCCAATCCTGATCCGTAAAATCCGCGCGCGTCCTAAGCGTGAACAGCCGCGAGATGTTGGCGAAGATGTTTACAAATGTTGCGGAGATTGCCCGAACGTTGCCGCGCAGGGGGATTGCCGCCTGGCACGTTCGCTATGACGATGTTGAGGCGGGCATGCCCCAAACCACGCTCGCGTGCCCCGGACGCAGCGCAGCGCCCCGGCGATGCAAAGCATCGTCCGGTGCGGTGCGCTGCAGAGCCGGGGCCCATGTCGCTGAATGATTGCGTGGCCTTCTGGATCCCGGCTCTGCGCAGCAGCGTTTCACGCTGCAGCGCGTCCGGGACACGAGCGTGAGTGACAGCCGGGCCTCACGGCCTGATCGTCATATTCTCCGGCGGGCCGGCCTTGCGCAGCGGTTCGGCCAGCCGCGCGAACTCGCAGAGCAGCGAGCGCGTCTTCCGGGGGTCGATGATCTCCTCGACCCAGAATTTCTCGGCCGAGCGGAACGGCGAGCGCAGCTTGTTCAGCCGCTCCTCGATCTCCTTCAGTTTCGCGCCCTTGTCCTCAGCCGCATCGATGTCGGCGCGGTAGGCCGCTTCAATGCCGCCCTCGAGCGGCAGCGAGCCCCAATAGGCCGACGGCCAGGCGTAGCGGATCGAGAAGCGGTCGGCCGGCTGATGCACGACACCGGCAACACCGAAGGCGTTGCGCAGGATCACGGTGCACCAGGGCACGGTGGTCTGGTTGACCGCGGCCATGGCGCGGACGCCGTGACGGATGGTCGCCGCCTTCTCGGCATCGAGGCCGATCATGAAGCCGGGGCAGTCCATGAGATAGACGACCGGCAGATGGAAGGTCTCGGCGAAGTCGACCCAGCGCACCACCTTCTGGCAGGCATCCGCCGTCCAGGAGCCGCCATAATGAAAACTGTCGCTGGCGAGCACCAGCACAGCCCGGCCCTCGAGCCGCGCAAGACCGACAATGATCGGCTTGCCGAAGTTCTTCGCGACCTCGAAGAACGAGCCCTTGTCCACGACCGACTCGATCGGGCGCATCTTGTAGACCTGCTTGCGGTTGCGCGGCACCGCGTTCATCAGCGCTTCGTCGCCGCGCTCGGGACTGTCCGCGCAGGGCAAGGTCGGCGGCAGCTCGTAGACCGACGACGGCAGGTAAGAGAGGAACCGGCGCGCGCAGGCGAACGCCTCCTCTTCGGTGTCGACCGCATGATCGACCGCGCCGGCGCGGGTCTGGATCTCGGCGCCGCCGAGCTCCTCCTTCGAGAGATCCTGCCCGAGCGCCTTCACCACCGGCGGGCCCGCGACGAACATCGCGGACTTCCGCGTCATGATGGAATAGTGACTGGCGGCAAGACGCGCCGCGCCAAGGCCTGCGACCGAGCCGAGGCCGAGCGCGACCACGGGCACGCGCGACAGGTTCTCCGTCGTGAAGCGGTACCAGCGCGTGCCGCCGATGCCGCCCGGCAGATTCGCCGCGCCCTTGGTCTCGATGGTCTTGACCGAGCCGCCGCCGCCGGAGCCTTCGATGATGCGGACGATGGGCAGGCGGAAGTCGTGCGCCATCTCCTCCGCCATCAGCGGCTTGGCGGAGATCGACGCATCGGCCGAGCCGCCGCGCACGGTGAAATCGTCGCCGACCACGACGACGGTTCGGCCGTCGACGCGCGCGCGGCCAAACACGCAGTTCGCCGGCGTCAGTTTCTTCAGATCGCCGCTGGTATCGTACTCACCGATGCCGGAGACGGCACCGATCTCGTGAAAGCTGCCCTTGTCGATCAGCTTGTCGATACGCTCCCGAACAGTCAGCCGGCCCTGGTCATGCTGTCGCTTGACCTTGTCAACGCCGCCCATCTCCCGCGCGAAGGCTTCGCGCCGGGCGAGCTCGTCGAGTTCCGGCTTCCAGTTCATTCACTCCCTCCGAATTGATCGGCTTGTTATTGTTGTGCACGGCCATTGCGACCGGTTTGCGCGAGATGCGGTTGGGGAAGACGTCGCCTTCCGCGCCCTCCATCAGGCTCCCGAGCGAACGGCCGAGCGCGAGCATGAGCGGAGCGACCTCGTCATGCAGACGCTGCTCGTCATACATCGCCGAGAGAAGGCCGATCGTGATGACGACGAAGGTCTGATATTGCGGCGACCAGATCGGCACAGCGAGGCCGTTGATGTGCGGGCTCCACAGGCCGCAGGCCACGACATAGCCGCGCTCGCGCAGCGACTGCCGGTGAGCCTCGATACGAGGCTTGAGGATTTTCGCAGCCTCGGGCGCTTCGCGCTCCATCTCTGCGATGAAGGCATCGCCGACTTCCGGCGACAGCGCCGCAGTGTAGGCCGCGCCCGCAGCGGTCGAGGCCATCGAGATGCGGCTGCCGGTGCCCTCATGCAGGCCGAGCGCGGAAGCCGAGCGCGCGAACTGGAGATAGACGAGATGGAAGCGGTCCGGCACGACGAAGCCGACCGTGCCCGGCAGCTGCTCGGCGACTTCCTGCAGCCGCTGGCGGATCATGCTGCGCAGCTGCGCGCCCTTCATCATCGAGGCGCTCATCGCCACCGCGCTCGGGCCGATGCGATATTTCTGATCGCGCGGCAGATAGACGAGCTGGCCCATGCGCGTCAGCGTGTGCGTGAGCCGCGACACCGTCGAGCGCGGCAGGCCGCAGCGATTTGAAATCTCGAGATTGCCGAGCCGCGCCTCGTGGCCCTCGAAGCATCGCAACACATCGAACGCGCGCGACACCACCTGGATGACATCACCCTCACCGGCTTCGCCAGCGAGCGCACCTTGCCTACTCAACCGCTCCGATCGTCGTCCCATGTTCCCTACTTTGTTTGTTCCGCTCTGCGGAATTAAATTCCACTTGCAGACGACGCTACCTCAGGCATTTTGCGACGACAACAAAAAGGCGATGGCATGCCAGAAATTAAGATCGTCACGGAGGTCGCCGGTCGCATCTGCGCAACTCCCGTGCAGGTTGGAGGAACCGTCGCGGATGGTGACGACGTTGTGGTCGTCGAAGCGATGAAGATGGAGATCCCGGTGCCTTCGCCCGCGAGCGGAACGATCACATCGCTTCTGGTGAAGCTCGACGATCTCGTCGCCGAGGGACAGGCGATCGCGATCGTCGCGAACTGACTGCATTATCCCAGGCTTCCGCGACAATCTGTCAGTCACATTCCTGCATGCGCGGTACGGCGTTGCCATCGCCTGATGCGAATGACATGATCCGATTCAAACAAAACCTTGTTTCAAACAAAGAAAGAAAATCCTCGCGGCAAAGCGCGGATCATTGGAGGGAAAACATGTTTCGTGGGCTGCTCATGCTCGCGCCTGCCCTGGTGGGGGGCCTTTCTTTTGCGTCTACACGCTATGCATTCGCCGAAGATACCAAGCTGCCGGCGACATTGACGTTCACTGCCTATGACACCGGCACCGCCGGCTTCAACATCGCGGTCGGCGTCGGCAAGATGATGAAGGACAAGTACAGCACCGACGTGCGCGTGCTGCCGGCCGGCAACGACGTCGCCCGCCTCGCGCCGCTACGCGCCAAGCGCGCGGCCTCCGCGGCGATGGGATCGGGCACCTATTTCGCGCAAGAAGGCGTGTTCGAGTTCGGCGCCAAGGAATGGGGACCGCAGCCGCTCCAGATCCTGCTCTCCACGGTCGATTGCAATTGCGGTTCGCTTGGCGTCGCTGCCGACACCGGTGTGAAAGAACTGAAAGACTTGAAAGGCAAGCGCGTCGGCTTCGTGGTCGGCTCGCCCGCGCTGAACCAGAACTCGCTCGCCGTGCTCGCCTTCGCCGGCCTGACGCAGAAGGACGTCAAGGCGGTCGAGTTCGCAAGCTACGGCGCGATGTGGAAAGGGCTGATCAACAACGACGTCGATGCCGCCTTCGGCACCACCATCACCGGCCCCGCCAAGGAAGCCGAGACCTCGCCGCGCGGCCTGATCTGGCCGCCGCTGCCCGCCAAGGACAAGGAGGGCTGGGCGCGGATGCAGAAGGTCGGCTCGTTCTTCTTTCCGCAGGTCGCGACCTGCGGCGCCGGCATCTCGCCGGACAAGCCGGTCGAGCTCGGCAACTACCCGTACCCGATCTTCGTCGCCTACGCCTCGCAACCCGCCGACCAGGTCTACGCCATCACCAAGGCGATGATCGTCAATTACGACGCCTACAAGGACTCCGCCCCCGGCGCCGGCGGCCTTGCCGCCGACCGCCAGACCAAGAACTGGGTGGTGCCGCTGCATCCCGGCGCGGTGAAGGCGATGAAGGAAGCCGGGCAATGGTCTGACGCGCAGGACGCGCACAACAACAAGCTGTTCAAGCGGCAGGAGGTGTTAGCTGCCGCCTGGACAGACTACGGCAAGTCCAATCCGCCCTCGGACGAGAAGGCTTTCCTGGATGGCTGGATGAAGGCGCGCGCCGCGGCGCTGGCCAAGGCCGACATGCCGAACGGGTTCGACTGATCGTTAGACCTGCCTGCCGCAGATCGTTTTGAGGAGAGCGCCGATGTCAGAGACTGCGGCAGCGCCGGCGAAGAAAATTGAGTTCGAGGATCCGCATCTCGGCGCCGCCGCCGATCTGCAGGAGGCCGAAGTCACGCGCGTCCGCACGCTGAAGGGCGCGTGGCGCTGGGTGCTGATGGCGGCCACGGCGGCGACCATTCTGTTGTGTGTGAACCAGCAATTCTCGCTGCGGTTCTTCATCGACTACACCCAGCTCAACACCGAATATTTCTATCTGCTGATCGCGTTGATGCTGCCGTTCACCTTCCTGATCTTCCCGGGATCGGAGAAGGCGCCGCTCGACCGCATCCCCTGGTACGACCTTCTGCTGTTCGCGGCCACCTTCGGCTCGGCGATCTGGCTCATGCTCAACATCCGCAAGGCGGCGCAGCTCGGCTGGGAGTTCGACGGCGCGCCCGCCAACGTGATCGCCCCCGGGCTCGTGATGTGGTTCGTGCTGATGGAAGCATTGCGCCGCACCGGCGGCTGGAGCCTGCTGCTCAGCGTGCTGCCCTTCACGCTCTATCCGCTGTTCGCGGATTCGAGCTGGCTCGGGCCGTTCCGCGGCACGCAATCGACGCTGCAGCAGACCACCTCCTATCACATGCTCTCCGGCGAGAGCCTGCTCGGGATTCCCATTCAGGCTTTCGCCGACACCGTGATCGGATTCCTGGTGTTCGGCACCGCGCTGATGATGACGGGTGCGGGAAAGTTCTTCATCAACATCGCCTTTGCGATGTGCGGCACCTTCCGCGGCGGCGCGGCGAAAGTCTGCGTGTTCGCCTCCGGCCTGCTCGGCACCGTCGGCGGCAGCATCGTCTCCAACGTGCTGACCGCCGGCACGATGACGATCCCGGCGATGAAGAAGACCGGCTTCACGCCGTCCTATTCCGGCGCGATCGAGGCCTGCGCCTCGACCGGCGCGGTGCTGGCCCCGCCCGTGCTGGGCGCCACCGCGTTCGTGATGGCGCAGTTCATGAACACGGGCTATGCCGACGTCGCGCTGGCCGCGACCATTCCCTCGATCCTCTACTATGTCGGCCTGTTCGCGCAGGTCGACGCCTATGCCGCCCGGCACAAGCTGAAGGGCCTGCCGCGCGCCGAGCTGCCGCGGTTTTGGGACGCCTTCAAGGACGGCTGGTACTATCTCTTCGTGATCGTCGTGCTCGTGGTGATGCTGCTCTACTTCAAGCGCGAGAGCCATGCGCCGTTCTATGCCTCCGTGCTGCTGGTGATCCTGCACCAATGGTCGGGTCCGGCGCGCTGGAAGCTCGGCAACACGCTCGTCCTCGCCGGCTCGATCGCGGCGACGGCTGCGATGTTCTGGTTCGGCGTGCTCAACGCTGCACTGTGGGGCATGTGCCTTTTGGCGGCGCTGAACGAATTCTTCCCCGGCAAGAACTGGGGCGGCGCGCGCTGGCTGCAATTCCTCGAGCTCAACGGCAAGACCTTCGTCGAGCTGATCGCGATCCTCGCCGGCTGCGGGCTCCTGATCGGCGCCTTCTCGCTCACCGGCGTGATCTCGAGCCTCGCCAACGACCTGCTCAGCATTGCCGGCGGCGACGCCTTCCTGCTGCTGATCATGTGCGCCATCACCAGCCTGATCCTCGGGCTCGGGTTGACCACGACCTCCTGCTACATCTTCCTCGCCATCCTGGTCGCGCCCGCGCTGGAGAAGCTCGGGCTCAACAAGATGGCCGTGCACATGTTCATCTTCTACTGGGGCATGCTGTCTTCGATCACCCCGCCGGTGGCAATCGCCTCCTTCGCGGCGGCCGGTATCGCCGGCGCGCCCGCGATGAAGACGGGCTGGGAGAGCATGTGGGTCGGAAGCATCATCTACTTCATTCCGTTCTTCTTCGTGCTCAATCCGGCGCTGCTGCTCCAGGGCCCGAATCCGTATCTGGAGGCGTTCGGGCTGACGGGACTTGCCTGTTTCGGCATTCTCTTCATCTGCGGCGGCATCCAGGGCTACCAGTCCTTCGTCGGGGACTTGCGCGGCGCCGGGATGCTGGAATGGCCGATCCGCGTGCTGCTGGTGATCGGCGGCTTCGTGGTAGCAACCCCGGGCGGCGGCATCATGCCGTTGTCGCAGATGCAGGTGACGCTGCTCGGCCTTGCCATCCTCGCGCCCACGATTGTGATCGCGCTGTTGCTGGTGCGGCGGCAGTCGGCCCTGCCGAACGGGTTGCGCGTACCCTGATTGCGTTGCACAAGAGAGGCGATGAAACCGCAATCGCCTCTCGCCACCGCCTGGACCCGTTCGAAGCCGCCTTTGCTGCGGTTTCTGGACAATTGTCTCAGCGAATTCTCGGCCGAAACGTCAGGCCATGTGGCCGATTACATTCCCGAACTCGGCAAGGCCGATCCTGCCTATTTCGGCATCAGCCTCGCCACACTGGATGGGCATGTCTATGAAGTGGGCGACAGCCGGGTGCCCTTCACCATCCAGTCGATGTCGAAGCCGTTCGTGTTCGCGCTGGCACTGGACCTGCTGGGCGCGAGCAAGGTCGAGAGCGCAATCGGCGTCGAGCCGTCGGGCGATCCCTTCAACTCGATCCGGCTCAATTCCGACAACCATCCGTTCAACCCGATGGTCAATGCCGGCGCGATCGCCTGCACCGGGCTGATCTACGACAGCAAGGGCACGGAGGCCTTCGAGCAGATCCGGCTCGCCCTCAGCCGTTTTGCCGGTCGCGATCTCGCCGTGGATGAAGCGGTCTACAACTCGGAGAGCCAGACCGGCGACCGCAACCGCGCCATCGGCTATCTGCTCAAGACCAACGCCGTGATCTCCGACAACGTCGCCGCCGTGCTCGACGTCTATTTCCGGCAATGCGCGGTACTGGTCACCGCGCGCGACATCGCGGTGATGGCGGCAATCCTCGCCAATCGCGGCGTCAACCCCGTCACCGGCGAGCAGGTGATGACGCCATACGCGATCTCGCGCACGCTGTCGGTGATGACGTCGTCGGGCATGTACGACTATGCCGGCGAATGGATCTACCGGATCGGCATCCCCGCCAAGAGCGGCGTCGGCGGCGGCATTCTGGCCGCCCTGCCCGCGCGTCTCGGACTCGGCAGCTATTCGCCAAAGCTCGACAAGCACGGCAACAGCGTGCGCGGCATCAAGGTCTGCGAGGCGCTGTCCTCGCACTACGATCTGCACATGCTCAACCGCAGCGACGACGCGCGCAACGCGGTTATTGCTGACTACGACATCGGCAAGAGCCCGTCCCGACGCGTGCGCCGGCTGCAGGAGCGCGAGATCCTCGCCGCGCACGAGCAGGAGGTGCGGATCATCGAGCTGGTCGGCACGCTGTCGCTGTCGGCGGTCGACTATGTCTCGCGCCGGCTCGCGGGCCGGCCGCGGCCGCAATTCGTGATCTTCGACCTCCACCGCGTGACCTCGACCACGCGCGCCGGCGCGCGGCTCGTCGCCGAAGCCTTCGAGGAATTGGCCGCGCTGAATGTCACCGTGGTTCTGTCAGGCGTCCGGCGCGCCTCCAAGGAGTGGGACAGCTTGCGCGAATGGACGGCGGAGCTGAAGAACGTGCGCGACTTCTACCTGCTCGACACCGCGATCGAATGGGCCGAAGACCAGATCGTGTACCGCTATGGCGGCTCGATCGACTTTCACGAGACCACCGAGCTCGCCGAACAGCCGCTGCTCGAGGGCCTCAGCACGGAAGAGCTGGCCGAGCTCGGCGCGATCTGCACCGTCAGGACCTATCAGTCCGGCGCAAAAATCCTCTCGACCGGCGATCCCGCCGACGCCCTGTTCTTCCTGCGCAGCGGCGCCGTGCATGTCACGCTGCCCGACGGCGTGCGGCTCGCAACGCTGACCGCCGGCATGGCGTTCGGCGAAATGGCGCTGCTGGAGCAAACCCGCTCGGCCGACGTCTTCGCCGACATGGCGGCGACGGCGTTCGAAGTGCCGCTGAAAGATTTCGAGCGCTTCCGCAAACAGCATCCACGCGCCAGCGAGTGCATCATGCGCAACCTCGCCCGGCTGCTGGCCGATCGCCTGCTCGTCGCGAATGCGAAGGTCGATATTTTGACGTCGACGTGAGCCGTGCCTCAGCGGCTCGCGGCTTCGCTCAGCCGCCGCTTGATCTTCGCCGCGCTCGCTTCGAG
Organism: Bradyrhizobium huanghuaihaiense; assembly: GCF_007830635.1. Taxonomy (GTDB): domain Bacteria; phylum Pseudomonadota; class Alphaproteobacteria; order Rhizobiales; family Xanthobacteraceae; genus Bradyrhizobium; species Bradyrhizobium huanghuaihaiense. The sequence continues at coordinate 91,886 of NZ_VLLA01000005.1, forward strand.
CAGTTCGGACGGCTTCTGGCCGGTCGCCGCGCACAGACAGGCCCAGTAGTAGATGACGTCGCCGAGCTCGTCGACGAGACCCGCCTGATCGAGCCAGTTGTCGCGCAGCAGCTTCTTGATGTGGTCGGCGACCTCGCCGGATTCGCCGGCAAGGCCGAGGCCGAGATAGGACAGCCGCTCGTTGGACGGATGCTCGTCGACTTTCGCAACGCTCGCGGCCCAGGCCGCATATTCATCGATCGTCATGAGCATTCCTCGCCGCTTGTGTCGGATCAGCCCACCACTTCGGTGACGGGCTGGAGATCGATCTCAAAGGTCTCCAGGAACTTTGACGTCATGATGTAGAAGCCGACCGAGAGCTGCAATTCAACCAGTGCGGCCGGCGTCAGCTTCGACGCGATCGCCTTGAAGGTCGCATCCGTCGGCTTGTTCAATTTCACGATCTCGTCTGTGAAGGCGAGTGCCGCCCGCTGCACATCGTTGAAACAGGTCGCGGCCTGCCAGTTCTCGAGCGCCTCGTTCTGCTCGTCGGTGACACCGACATTCTTGCCGATGCGCTTGTGCGCGACGATCTCATACGGAGCCTGGCACAGGATACCGGTGCGCGTGATCGCAAGCTCGCGCACGACCGGATCGAGCTCGCCCTTGTGCCTGATCGCGCCGCCAAGACGGCAGTACTGCTCAAAGTAGCTCGGCGAGTGCGCCATCATCCGGAAGATGTTGGCGTGGCGGTTCTTGTCGAGGATTTCGCGGGTGCGGTCGGATGCCTTGGACGGGTCGCTGTACTGAATGCGGGCCATGATTTTCCTGAAGTTTTCCCTGATCTTTTGATGCTTCTTGTCGCCACCGGCGAGAGCTCCCTGAAACTGTAATTGCGAGCGGACGCAGGAGCAACATCATCGAGTCAAAATGCCGCCGCATTGCTGATCGACCCTGACACAGTCGATATTCGCCGCGTGGGGACAAATCGCGGCGGATACTCGCAAGGGGTGTTCCGAGTAAAAACAATTGGCCGTCTTGCGCGCTCGCCGCGCAACGATGAGTCACGCCCAAGTCTAGGGAGAGAACGGCATGAAGGAAGCCACCAAGGGGGCGGCCTCGGGAGCGCTCGCGCATATGCTGGCGGTGACGGCGATGCTCGTCATCGCCAGCATCTTGTTCTACGGGCGTTGAGTAAAGCGTAGTAAGCGTGTTTTCGTCATTCCGGGGTGGCTCTCGCACAGGCCAGGCCCAGAATACCCGTTCCAGGTTCGGTCCCTCAGACCGCCCCCGAATGACGGATTCCACTATTCGTCGTGTAGCCCGGATGGAGCGCAGCGCAATCCGGGAAAGTCCATCCGCAAGGTGAGAACCCCGGATTTCGCTGCGCTCCATCCGGGCTACAGCGTACCAATCCCACTATTTCTCCTTGGCAAAGTACGGCACGAGCGTTCCGGCGAACGGCTTGAAGCTCGCGACAACCGAATCGCCGATGGCGAGTCCGTTGTCGCCATGCGCCATCATGCGAAAGCCCTCGGCACAATCGACCAGCAGGATGTTGTAGGGCACGTGCGCGCGCGTCTCGGGCGTTGCGGCGCGACAGACCAGCGAGGTCGCGTACACCCTGCCCTTGCCGCTGGCGCGCGCCTCGGGCGGATCGGACGCTCCGCAGGCCGCGCAGAAAGCTCGGTGGAAATACTGCACATGACCGCACGAGGTACAGGCCTGGTAGGTGATGGCCCCTTCGCCCTTGGTCCAATCGGCGATTCGCTTGCTCATCGCACCCGCTCCAGAAACATGCTGACATGGGACGACAGCACGCCGCCGTCGCCGTGCAAGAGCGCGATCGAAGCATCGTGCACCTGGCGATTCGCCGCCCGCCCCGTCATCTGCAAATGCGCCTCGACCAGATGCGCCATGGCGCCGCCGACACCGCAATGGCCATAGCTGAGCAGGCCGCCATGGGTGTTCAGCGGCATCGCGCCGTCGCGGCCGAAATGGCCGGCGCGGACGCGGGCGGCCGCTTCGCCGCGGCCGGCAAGGCCGAGATCCTCCAGCAGCATCGCGAGCGTGATCGTGAAACTGTCGTAGATGGCGGCGTAGCGCACGTCTGATATCGCAAGGCCCGTAGCTTCCTTCGCACGGGCGATGGAGATCTCGGCGCCGAGCTCGCTGAGGGCGGGTGCGGCGGTGACATGCTGATGTGTGTGAGCCTGCGCGCAGCCGCGGATGCGGACGCCCGTCTCCCCGGTTCGCGCGCGGCTGATGACGAAAGCCGCGCCGCCGTCGGACACCGGGCAGCAGTCGAGCAGTTTTAAAGGCATCGCCACCGGCTTCGAGGCCATCACGTCGGCGACCTCGATGGGATCGTGAAATTGCGCGCCGGGATGGGTGCAGGCGTGGCTGCGCATCAGCACGGCGAACTCGGCGAGGTCCTCTTCGGTCACGCCGTATTCGTGCATGTACCTGTTGGCAACGAGGCCGTAATAGGCGGGAATGGTCGGGCCCAGCGGCACCTCGTAGTCGGGATGACCGACCTGCGCCAGCGCCTGGATCGAGGCATCGCGGCTCTGCCCGGTGAGGCGGTTCTCGCCGGCAACGACCAGCACATGCTTTGCGACTCCGGCCTCGACCAGATGATGCGCGAGCATCGTCATCGCGAGACCCGTGGCACCGCCGACCTGCACGGCGTGGGCGTAGGACGGGCGAATGCCAAAATGCTCGGCGAACACGGTGGCGAGCATGATGTGGGGCGAGACGGTGGAGTAGCCGCAGAGCACGCCGTCGATCTCGGCGCGCTTCAGCCCGGCATCGTCGAGCGCGGCTTGCGCGGCCTTGCTCATCAGGTCGAGGGAGGACGAGCCTTCGTGCTTGCCGAAGGGCGTGAGGCCGACGCCGGTAATGAAGCTCATCGTCTCTCCTCCTCGTCATTCCGGGGCGGCCCGAAGGGCCGAGCCCGGAATCCATCGCGCGGCGTGTGCGGAGGATAAATGGATTCCGGGCTCGCGACTTCGTCGCGCCCCGGAATGACGGATGAGAGAGCCATCGCCATCCCCCCTACTCGGGCGCCGAACGCGTGACGCCGTCGCGGACCATGGCGGCGATCTCGTCCTGGGAGTAGCCGATCTCTCCAAGAATCTCCGCGCCGTGCTCGTTGAGCCGCGGCGCGAGCCGCACCGGCTCGGCTTCGGTTTCCGACCAGGTCGCCGTCACCTTCATGCTGCGGATCGGACCTTCGGTCGGATGGGTCACGACCGGGAAGAAGCCAGTCGCTTCCAGATGCTCGTCGTGCAGGATCGAGGCGAGATCGTGCATCGGCATCACGGGCACGTCGGCCTTGGTGAGCAGCTCGATCCATTCCGCTGTGGTGCGCGTCTCGAAGATGCGCGCGAGCTCGGCATAGACGACGTCGATATTGGCGGCACGGCCTGCGAAGGTGGCGAACTTCGCATCGGCGCGCAGATCATCGCGGCCCGTCGCCTTGAAGAAGTTCTCCCACTGCTTGTCGTTGTAGACGATGACGCTGAGATAGCCGTCCGATGTCTTGTAAGGCCTGCGGTCGCGAGAGAGGTGGCGGGCATAGCCGCCCTTGTCGAGCGGCGGCTCATAGGTGAGCCCGCCCATGTGGTCGCCCATGACGAAGCCGGCCATGGTCTCGAACATCGGGATGTCGACACGCTGGCCGCGCCCGGTGCGGTCGCGGTGCACGAGGCTGGCGCAGATGGCGCCGACCGCGGTGAGGCCGACGATACGGTCGACCAGCGCGTTCGGCACATAGCGCGGCACGCCGTCGCCGGTCTGCGCCATCAATGCGGGAAGCGCCGTCGCGCCCTGGATCAGATCGTCATAGGCGGGCTTTGCGGCATAGGGCCCGTCCTGGCCGAAGCCGAACACCCCGGCATAGACGAGGCGCGGATTGATCTCGGAGACGACGTCATAGCCGAGCTGCAGTCGCGCCATCGCCTGCGGACGGACGTTGTAGACGAGCACGTCGGCGTCCTTCAGCAGGCGCAAAACGGCTTCGCGCCCTGCGGGCTTCTTCAGGTCGAGGCAGATCGAGCGCTTGCTGCGGTTGGTGTTGAGGAACACCGGGCCCATGCCGGCATGGCGCATCGGGCCGATCAGGCGGGTGACGTCGCCGTCGAGCGATTCCACCTTGATGGCGTCAGCACCATAGTCGCCGAGCATCTGGGTCGCGTAGGGCCCCATCAGCACGGTGGTCATATCGATGACCTTGATGCCCTTCAGCGGCCCCATCGTTCGCTCCCGATTGCGCGGGCTCTGGAAGCGGCCCAGCGATTTCGGTCCAGCTAAAGACAGGGACGCCGCGCGCGCAAGGGCGGCCGGGGTATGGCCGCATGCGCCGCGCGGCGACATCGGCTGCTATTTCTTCTGGCGGGATTCCCGGATCTTCAGGAGCCGCTCGAGCTCGTCATTCTGCTGGTTGATGCGGTCGGCGATCCGCGACTCGTTCTGCTCGCCGGAGGCCGCCGCGGCCTGCTCGATGAGCTGGCGGATATTGTCCTCGAGGATCGCAATGCGATCGTTCAGTGCTTCGAGAGAAAGTGAATCTTCGTAGGCATTGCTCATGATGCTTTTCCGCAATCAATCAGGAGCGTTAAGGTGGGCAAAGCGAAGCGTGCCCACCTTGATCTAGCGCAAGGAAAAAGGTGGGCACGGCGCCAGCGCGCCTTTGCCCGCCCTACGAGAGCCTATTTCAGTGGCTCGAGCACCGAAACGTAGTTGGCGACGGCCGCACCGCCCATGTTGAAGATGCCGCCGAGTTTGGCGTTCTTGAGCTGCATGCCCTCGGGCGCCTGGCCGGCGAGCTGCATCGCGGTCATCACATGCATGGAGACGCCGGTGGCGCCGATCGGGTGGCCCTTGGCCTTGAGGCCACCGGACGGATTGACCGGCAGCTTGCCGTCCTTCAGCGTCCAGCCTTCCTTGATGGCGCGGGCGCCCTGCCCCCTCGGCGTCAGGCCCATCGCTTCGTACTCGATCAGCTCCGCGACGGTGAAGCAGTCATGGGTCTCGACGAAGGAGAGATCGGTGAGCGCCACCCCCGCCTTCTCCAGCGCGCGCTGCCAGGCGACCGTGCAGCCCTCGAACTGCAGGATGTCGCGCTTGGACATCGGCAGGAAATCCTGGGCATGCGCGGTGGCGCGGAAGCCGATCGACTTGCTCATGGCCTTGGCGGTCTCGGCATCGGCCAAAACCAGCGCCGCGGCGCCGTCGGAGACCAGCGAGCAGTCGGTGCGCTTCAGGGGACCGGCGACGAAAGGATTCTTCTCGCTCTCGGCGCGGCAGAAATCGAAGCCAAAATCCTTGCGCATCTGGGCGAAGGGATTGGCGACGCCGTTCTTGTGGTTCTTGGCCGCGATCAGCGCCAGCGCATCGGACTGGTCGCCGTATTTCTGGAAGTAGGAGCTGGCGATCTTGCCGAACACGCCGGCGAAGCCGCCGACCGTGTCGCCGTCCTCGGGCAGATAGGAGGCCTTGAGCAGGTTCTTGCCGATCTCCGGCCCCGGCGTGCGGGTCATCTGCTCGACGCCGACGACCAGCACAATCTTGGCCGCACCTGCGGCGATCGCGCGCAGGCCCTGGTGCACCCCGGCAGAACCGGTGGCGCAGGCGTTCTCAACGCGGGTCGCGGGCTTGAAGCGCAGTTTCGGGTCGGCCTGGAGCACCAGCGAAGCGGTAAAATCCTGCGGCGAGAAGCCGGCGTTGAAATGGCCGAGCACGATCTCGTCGACGTCGGAGGCGGAAATGCCGGCATCCGCCAGCGCCTCATTGGCAACGCGGGTGACGAGGCTTTCGACGGTTTCGGTGTCGAACTTGCCGAACGGCGTATGCGCCCATCCGACGATGCTGGCGGTCATGGTCTCTTCTCCCTGGCGTCTTTCACCTGAGCTAAGTCTTAGCCCAGGGATGGCAAGACTTCACGCAGGTTTAAGGGCCTGGAGGCTGCGCTGGCAGATGGCAGTTATGCCGGCCCAGTTCCCGGCCCTGATCTCCGCCGTCGGACACAGCCAGGAACCACCGACCGCCACCACATTGGGCTCGGCAAGCCAGGTCGCCGCATTGGCCTCGCCGACCCCGCCGGTGGGGCAGAACCGCACGTTCGGGAACGGGCCGCCGAGCGCCCGCAGTCCCTTGATGCCGCCGGCCTGCTCGGCCGGGAAGAATTTTGCCACGTCGAAGCCGTGGGACAGCGCCAGCATCAGCTCGGACGCCGTGGCAATGCCCGGCGCGAACGGCAGGGAGCTGTGGGCTGCGGCCTTCAGGAGATCGGGGGTCAGGCCCGGGCTGATGCCGAACGCAACACCGAGCTTCTCGACACGGGTGAAGTCGGCCGGATTGAGGATCGTGCCGATGCCGACGACCGCCTCGGGCACCTCGGCCATCATCGCCCGCGCCGCCTCGATCGCAACGGGGGTGCGCAGGGTCACCTCCAGCGTGCGGACGCCGCCGGCAACCAGGGCACGCGCCAGCGGCACGGCGTCCTGGATCCGCTCGATGGTCAGGACGGGAATGACGGTCGCGGCCTTGAACAGTGCGACGAGGTGGTTCTGTTGGGCAGTCGTGGGCATCTCAGGGATCTTTTCGTTTCACTTGGTCGCTTGACGCGTGGGCGCAGCCCGGTGCCGCTTCTTCGGCGGCATGGCATAGCCCGGAATGATGGCGCCGGGATAGCAGATCACGAGGCTGGCGAGACGATGGCCGGCCTGGGCCGCCTCGACCGGCTCGGAACCCCCGAGGCGAGCCGCGATATAGGCCGCGGCAAAACTGTCGCCGGCGGCGGTGGTGTCGACCACGGGCTTGGTCATGGGCTCGGCGCGGACCTCGTGGGTCCCACCGGGGAAGCGCAAGAGGCTCACCGGCTCGGCCAGCCGGAACACCAGCTCGGGCGTCGGAATGCGTGCCATCAGCTGCTCGTGGCTTTCCCCGGGCCAGAGCGCGAGCAGGTCCTCGGTCGAGGTCAGCACGATGTCGGCCGCCGCGAAGGCCGCGGCAAACACCTCGCGCGCGACGTCGCGATCGGGCCAGCCGCGGGCGCGGAAATTGGTGTCGAACACGAAGCGGGTGCCGAGCAGGCGCGCGCGCTTGATCGCCGCGAACAGGCGATCGCGTCCGGCCTGATCGTAGATCGAGAGCGTGATCGCAGAGAGATAGACGATGTCGTAGCTCATCAGCGAGTTGAGCAGCTCGTCGGTCTCCGGCAGGCTCATCAGCTGGCGCGCCGCCGCACTGTCGCGCCAGTGGAAGAACTGGCGCTCGCCCTTGGCATCTAGCTGGATCATGTAGAGGCCGGGCAGCTTGCCCGGCAGCCGCACAACGCGCCGCGTGCCGACGCTCTCCGCATTCCAGGCCGCGATCATCTCATCGCTGAGCGCATCGTCGCCGAGCGCGGTGAGATAGTCGACCTTGACCTCGAGCCGCGCGAGATACACGGCTGTGTTGAGGGTGTCGCCGCCGAAGCCGCGCGAGTACAGGCCACCGCCCTGCCCGGCAGATTGCCCACCCTGGGCCTGCCGGAGCTCGACCATGCATTCGCCGATGCAAGCAACGCTCGCCATCGTCATATCCACGCTGTTCATCTGATAGCTCAGGCGACGAAGTTGCCGCCAAGCTCGTCTTCGATGTGAATGCGGATGATATCGTCGAACGTCTGCTCCGCGGTGGTGAAGCCGAGCTCGCGCGAGCGCTTAGCATTGAAATTGCGCGGCCAGCCGCCGACGATGCCGACGATGAAGGGATCGGGCTCGCGCTTGATGCGGGCGGCGACCTTGTCGCCGGCAACCCGCTTCAAGGCGGCGATCTGCTCGCCGACGGTGGCGGACAGGCCCGGCATGGTCAGGTTGCGGCGCGGACCGACGGTGGCGAGGTTCATGGTGCCGGCGTGGAGCAGGAAGCCGACCGCGGAGCGCGGCGTGGCGTGCCAGTGGCGGACGTCCTCGGAGACCGGGAGCACCGCTTCCTTGCCGGCCAGCGGCTCACGCAGGATGTTGGAGAAGAAGCCCGATGCCGCCTTGTTGGGCAGGCCGGGCCGGATGCAGATGGTCGGCAGGCGGATGCCGATGCCGTCGAGAAAGCCGCGGCGTGAGTAGTCGGCAAGGAGCAGTTCACCGATCGCCTTCTGGGTGCCGTAGCTGAGCAGCGGGGTGTGGAAGAACTCGTCGCCGATCGCATCCGGGAACGGGGCGCCGAACACCGCGATCGAGGACGTGAACACCACCCGCGGCTTGTAGCCGCCGCCGACGAGGCGGATGGCGTCGAGCAGCATCCGCGTGCCGTCGAGATTGATGCGGTAGCCCTTGTCGAAATCGAGCTCGGCCTCGCCCGAGACGATGGCGGCGAGATGGAAGATCGCGTCAGGGCGGCCGGCGATCAGCTTCTCGGCCGCGCCCGGCACGGCGAAATCGCCCGACACCGTCTCGACGGGGAAACCGGCCTTCTCCGGCTTCTTCGGCTCGACCACGTCATGCATGGTCAGCTTGGTGATGTCGCTCTTGCCGAGCCGGCCGTCGCGCAGCAGCCGTTCACAGAATTTGCGGCCGACCATGCCGGCGGCGCCCAGAACCAGAATGTGCAAGAGCTTAACTCCTTCTTATTGGCCGGAACGCGCCGCTCCTGACGCGCCCTCAGGCAAGCCCCGCGATCATTCCTTCACGGCGCCGGTCATCGCCGACACATAATGCTCCACGAAGAAGGCGTAAAGGATGACGAGCGGCAGCGAGCCGGCCAGCGCCCCCGCCATCAGCGAGCCCCAGCGGTAGATGTCGCCGTCAACGAACTCGTTGACGATCGCCACCGGCACCGTCTTGTTGCTGGTCGATTGCAGGAATGTCAGGGCGTAGATGAACTCGTTCCAGCACAGGGTGAAGCAGAAGATGAAGGCCGAGATCAGGCCGGGGATCGCGAGCGGCAGCACGATCTTGATCAGGATCTGCCAGCGGCTCGCCCCGTCGATCAGGGCGCATTCCTCGAGCTCGAACGGGATGGTCTTGAAATAGCCCATCAACAGCCAGGTCGAGAACGGGATCAGGATGGTCGGATAGGTCAGGATCAGCGCCAGCGGCGAATCGAACAGGCCGTACTGGAACACGACCGTGGCGAGCGGAATGAACAGGATCGACGGCGGCACCAGATAGGCGAGGAAGATCAGCCCGCCGACGAGATTGGCGCCCTTGTAGCGCAAGCGCACGATGGCGTAGGCCGCGAATACAGATGCGACGATCGAAAGCACCGTCGCACAGACGGCAACGTACATCGTGTTCCAGAGCCAGTGCGGGTAGTAGCTCTCGAACAGCAGCTTGTGGAAGTGCTTGAACGTCGGATTCCAGGTCCAGAACGGATTGTACCTGTCGAGATCGAGCAGTTGCTCGTCGGGTTTCACCGAGGTCAGCGCCATCCAGTAGAACGGGAACAGCAGGACGATGACGATGATCGCGAGCGGCAGATACAGCGTCACCAACCGGCGCGGCACCGACTGCAGATAGCTCATGCCCTCGCTGTGATCGGCCGTGGGCGCCGAGCCCGACAGCACATTCTTGAGATCGATGGATCTGGTGGGCAGGTCAGTCATTGCTCTCTCCCTGCTGCCATTTCCGGCGCTGCAATCCGAACCAGGACACCATGATCGCGGCAAGCAGGAACGGGATCATCGCACTGGAGATTGCAGCGCCTTCGCCGAGCTGCCCGGCGATGATCGCGCGCTGGTACGACAGGGTCGCCATCAGATGGGTGGCGTTGACCGGGCCGCCGCGGGTCATGGCCCAGATCAGCTGGAAGTCGGTGAAGGTGAACAGCACCGAGAAGGTCATCACGACAGCGATGATCGGCGTCAGCAGCGGATAGGTGATGTACCGGAAATTCTGCCAGCGCGTGGCGCCGTCGAGCGTTGCTGCTTCATAGAGCGACGGCGACACCGTCTGCAGGCCTGCAAGCAGCGTGATCGCCACGAACGGCACGCCGCGCCAGATATTGGCGAAGATCACGCAAATGCGTGCCCAGGTCGTGTCACCGAGGAAGTTGATGTTCTGGTTGATCAAGCCGAGGTGCTTCAGCGACCAGGAGATGATCGAGAATTGCGAGTCGAAGATCCACCAGAACGCCAGCGCAGAGAGCACCGTCGGCACGATGAAGGGGATCAGGACCATCGCGCGCAACATCGCCTTGAATGGCATGTTCTCGTTCAGCAGCAGCGCGAGATAAAGCCCGATCGCGAATTTGAGGGCGCTGGCGACGAAGGTGTAGAGCAGCGTGTTGAACACCGACAGCCAGAAGATGGAATCGTCCCACAGCCACTCATAGTTCTCGGTCGCGACGAAGTGCCCGACCCTGCCGATGCGGGTGTCCGTGAAGGACAGCCAGATTCCGAGCCCCAGCGGATAGGCCAGGAAGAAGATCAGGAACGCCATGGCCGGCACCATGAACCAGAAGCCGAGCCAGTTGCGATTGTGTTTGAGCTGGGTCCAGGCGTTGTCCTCGCTCAACTGAGGCTTGGCCCGGGGAATTGCGACATCAGCCATGCCCGATATCCCTGATCGAAATGTTGATGAGCGGGCGGCCGGATGGCCGCCCGCCCCGTGACCGTCAGCGATAGATTCGCTTCAGCTGGCGCTCGGCTTCCGCCATCGCGCCCTTCGCATCCTTGGCGCCGGTGCAGTAGTTGGCGAACATGTCGACGACGATGAAATCGGCGATCGCGGTCGCCGCCTTCTCACCGACCGTGCCGATGCCGGCCGCCGGCAGCGTGCGCTTGGAGGCCTGCGAGAACACGGCGTTCTTGGGATCGGCGGTCCAGATCGGCGCCGACTCGTAGGCGTTCAGGGTCTGCGTCAGATAGCCCTGCGCGCCGTCCAGCCACTTCTCGTAGTTCTCCTTCTCCAGCATGAAGGCGACGAAGGCCTTCGATGCGTTCGGATATTTGGTGAAGTTGAAGGCGAGGATCGGCAGCGCGAGCTGCAGCTCGGTCGGCTTGCCGACCGGTCCGACCGGCCAGAGCGCGTGATAGGTGTCCTCGGTGAGCTCCTTCTTGGTCGCGTCGGTCTTGGCGGCCACGTAGATCGAGATGCCGTTCGCCGTGCAATAGAGCTCGCCGGCGAGGTACGCCTTGTTGTTGGAAGAGTCGTTCCAGGACGCCGTGCCCGGGATGAAGCTCTCATACAGCGCCTTGCAATACTCCAGCGCCTTTGCCGTCTCCGGCGAATTGATGATGATCTTGTCGTTCTGGTCGACCGTGTAGGCGCCGTGGCCCCAGAGCACCCAGTGCAGCCACGAATTGCCGTCGCCCGAGGCATGGCCGAGCGCGAAGCCGGCCGGCGTGTTGTTCGCCTTGAGCGCCTTGCACATCTCGAGGAAGCCGGGGAAGTCCTTCGGGAATTCCTTGAAGCCGGCCTTGTCGAGCGCCGACTTGCGGTACGTCATGTAGCCGCCGTTGGTCGCGACGGGAATGCCGAGCCAGTCGTCGCCAAGCTTGCAGGTCTTGGCCGCCGCATCGGTCCAGCCGCCGTATTTCTTGCCGAGATAATCGGCAACGTCGTTCATCTTCAGGACTTTGGTGGGGAACAGCTGCGGCAGCGTGTGCAGACCCCAGGCGAGATCGAGCCCCGAGCCGGTGTTGGCCGCAACCGAGGCCTTCGGCTGCACGTCCTCGAAGGACTCGCTGAACACGTTCATCTCGGTGCCGGTCGCGGCCTTGAACGCCGCCACCATCTGGTTGAACGCATCGTCTTCCGCCGGCACGAAGCGCTTCCACCGCATCACGGTCAGCTTGGCGCCCGGCTCCGCCTTCCAGGGCGCGCTCTGCGCCCAGGCCCTGGCGAAGTCGAACAGTGCCGGCCCGGTCAGCATGCCGGTGGCAGCCAGAGCCGTTCCGCCCTGAAGCAGAGACCGGCGGGTAAAGTCTTGCATGTCGTCCTCCCTGTAATGCTTTTTGTTGTCTTATGACTTGTCGTCTTGTGCGCTAAGCATTCATGCGCTTGCCCGTCGCATCGTCGAACAGATGCACCAGCGACGGATCGGGCTTCAGCCGCACCTTGTCGCCCGGATTGAATTGGTGACGCTCGCGGAAGACTGCGACGACCTGCTCGCCGCCGAGCTTGGCGAACACCTGCGTCTCCGAGCCGGTCGGCTCGACCACGATGATCTCGGCCTCGGCACCGTCGTCGGCGATGGTGAAATGCTCGGGCCGCACGCCGTAGACCGCGGGACGGCCGTCGGAGGCCGCAGGCGCAGTCTTGAGCGGCAGCTTGACGCCGTTCGGTCCCTCGAAGGTCGCAACGCCGTTGACGCGCACATGGCCCTTGAGGAAGTTCATGGCGGGCGAGCCGATGAAGCCGGCGACGAACTGGTTCTCCGGCTTGTCGTAGAGCTCGAGCGGCGTGCCCATCTGCTCGACGATGCCGTCATGCATGACGACGATCTTGTCGGCCATGGTCATGGCCTCGATCTGGTCGTGGGTGACGTAGACGGTGGTCGTCTTCAGCCGCTGGTGCAGCTCCTTGATCTCGGTGCGCATGGCGACGCGCAGCTTGGCGTCGAGGTTCGACAAGGGCTCGTCGAACAGGAAGACCTGGGGATCGCGCACGATGGCGCGGCCCATGGCGACGCGCTGGCGCTGGCCGCCGGAGAGCTGGCGCGGATAGCGATCGAGCAGCGGCGACAGCGCGAGGATCTCGGCGGCGCGCTTGACGCGCTTGTTGATCTCGTCGGAGCCGGCATTCCGCAGCTTCAGCGAGAAGCCCATGTTGTCGGCGACCGTCATGTGCGGATAGAGCGCGTAGTTCTGGAACACCATCGCAATGTCCCGCTCCTTGGGCTGGACATTGTTGACAACGCGGTCGCCGATCGAGATCGTGCCGGAGGTGATGTTCTCGAGGCCTGCGAGCATGCGCAGAAGCGTCGACTTGCCGCAGCCGGAGGGACCGACCAGAACGACGAACTGGCCGTCCTCGATCGGAATCGTGACGCCGTGCAGGACTTCAAAATTGCCGAACGATTTCCGCACGTCGCGGATTTGCACAGACGACATCTAGCTCCCTCCTCCGACTCAGGCGACGCAACTCTGGCGCCGCCACCGTCTTGTTTTTCCGAACTTCGCCGAACGAAGCCCACGCTATAGCAGGCGACATTGTCGGCAGTTTGTGCGGCTTTGGCAATTTGTCTTTGGTTAGTCGTTGCTGGTAGCGCTGTCAACGATCCTTTGTTTGCGACAGTGGCTATGCTAAGAGCAGCAAATGGGTCGAAAACGCACCAAGTCAGGCAAAATCCGGCTGGCGGAAGTCGCCGAGCTTGCCGGCGTGAGCCCGATTACAGCGTCCCGTTTCTTCCGCAATCCCGAGGCGCTGTCGGTGGCCAAGCGGACGCGGGTCGAAAGCGCGGCCAAGGAGCTCGGCTACGTGCCCAACCTTGCGGCACGCGCGCTGGCCTCGCAGCGCACCGAGGTGATCGGTGTCTTGATTCCGTCACTCACCAACAACGTGTTTTCCGACGTGCTGCGCGGCATCTACGACGCCTCCGAAGGCAGCCGTTACTCGATCCAGTTGTCCAACACACGCTACAGTATTCTCCAGGAGGAGAAGCTGCTGCGCCTGTTTCTGGCGCAGAAGCCGGCCGGGCTGATCGTCACCGGCATCGACCAGACCGAGGAATCGCGCGCGATGCTGGAGGCGGCCGACTGCCCGATCGTGCAGATCATGGAGATCGGCCCTAATCCGGTCGACATGATGATCGGCTTTTCCCACTATGATGCAGCACGCGCGGCGATTGCGCACCTGTTCGCGCAGGGTCACCGCAAGATCGGCTTCGTCGGCGCACGCATGGATCCCAGGGTGCAGCGGCGGCTGGACGGATATGTCTCCGCCATGAAGGACGCCGGCCTGTTCGAGCAGCGCTTCGTCGTCACGACGGCGACGCCGACCTCGGTGACGCTCGGCGGTGCCCTGTTCACCGATCTCCTGGCGCGCGAGCCCGACCTCGACGCGGTGTTCTGCGCCAATGACGACCTCGCGCTCGGCGTGCTGTTCGAATGCCGCCGCCGCGAGATCGGCGTCCCCGAGCAGATCGGGATCGTCGGCTTCAATGACCTCGAATTCATGGCCTCCGCCGTCCCCACCCTCACCAGCGTGCGCACCAACCGCTACGAGATGGGCAAGACGGCCGCCACCATGCTGATCGAGGCGATCGAGGGACGGCGCCCGGAGCAGCCGGTGCTCGACCTCGGCTTCAGGGTGATCGAGCGGCAAAGCTCGTCGTCACGGCACCCGGACAATAGGCCCGCCCTGTCGGGCGGCGCTGCACCGAACAAAATGGTAGCGTTACCAAGCAGCCATGACTAGTATCGAACTTGTGAGGAAACGACCCGCCAACGGGCAGGCAGACCATTGCTCACGCCGTTGGGCATCGCACAAGCCGACAGCCCAAGATTTACGCCGGTGACTGACGCCAGTGCGTTTGCATTGCAGGAGAAAACAACAATGACAAAAAAGCCAACCAACGGGCACGCGCCCGGCAACGGCACCCGCCGCCACCTTCGCTCGCAGGACTGGTTCAACAACCCGCATAATCCGGGCATGACCGCGCTCTACATGGAGCGCTACCTGAACTACGGCCTCACCCGCGCCGAGCTGCAGTCCGGCAAGCCGATCATCGGCATCGCCCAGACCGGCAACGACCTCTCCCCCTGCAACCGCCACCATATCGAGCTCGCCCACCGCGTCCGCGAAGGCATCCGCGAGGCCGGCGGCATTGCGATGGAATTCCCGACCCACCCCATTCAGGAGACCGGCAAGCGCCCGACCGCGGCGCTCGACCGCAACCTCGCCTATCTCGGCCTGGTCGAGATCCTATACGGCTATCCGCTCGACGGCGTGGTGCTGACCACCGGCTGCGACAAGACGACGCCGGCCTGCATGATGGCGGCGGCGACCGTCAACCTGCCCGCGATCGTGCTGTCGGGCGGCCCGATGCTGAACGGCTGGCACGACGGCGAGCGCACCGGCTCCGGTACCATCGTCTGGAAGTCGCGCGAGCGGCTCGCCGCCGGCGAGATCGACTATGAGGAGTTCATGGAGATCGTGGCCTCCTCGGCGCCCTCGGTCGGCCATTGCAACACCATGGGCACCGCCTCGACCATGAACGGGCTGGCCGAAGCGCTCGGCTTCTCGCTGCCGGGCTGCGCGGCGATCCCCGCCCCCTATCGCGAGCGCGGCCAGATCGCCTACGAGACGGGCAAGCGCATCGTCGAGATGGTCTGGGAAGACCTCAAGCCCTCGGACATCCTGACCCGCAAGGCGTTCGAGAACTGCATCGTGATCAACTCGGCGATCGGCGGCTCGACCAATGCGCCGATCCACATCAATGCGCTGGCCCGCCACATCGGCGTCGAACTGTCGATCGACGACTGGCAGAAGGTCGGCCACGACGTGCCGCTGCTGGTCAACATGCAGCCGGCCGGCTTCTATCTCGGCGAGGAATTCCACCGCGCCGGCGGCGTGCCGGCCGTGGTGCGCGAATTGATGAAGCACAAGCGCATCCACGAGGACGCCCTCACCGTCAACGGCCGCGGCATCGGCGAGAACTGCAAGGATGCGCCCAAGCCCGACAACGACGTGATCTGGGCCTACGACAAGCCGCTGGTGAAAGATGCCGGCTTCCTGGTGCTGAAGGGCAACCTGTTCGATTCCGCGATCATGAAGACCTCAGTGATCTCCAAGGAGTTTCGCGATCGCTACTTGAACAACCCGAAGGACCTCAACGCCTTCGAAGGCCGCGCCATCGTGTTCGAGGGCCCAGAGGACTATCACGAGCGGATCGACGACGCCTCGCTCGGCATCGACGAGCACTGCGTGCTGTTCATCCGCGGCACCGGGCCGATCGGCTATCCCGGCGGCGCCGAGGTCGTGAACATGCAGCCGCCGGCGGCGCTGATCAAACGTGGCATCCTGTCCCTGCCCTGCATCGGCGACGGCCGTCAGTCCGGCACGTCGGGCTCGCCCTCGATCCTGAACGCGTCGCCGGAGGCCGCCGCCAATGGCGGGCTTGCGGTCCTCAAGACCGGCGACAAGGTGCGCATCGACCTCAACAAGGGCAGCGCCAACATCCTGATCTCGGATGAGGAGCTGAAGAAGCGCCACGCCGAGCTCAAGGCCAATGGCGGTTTCAAGCATCCGCCGAACCAGACGCCGTGGCAGGAGATCTACCGCAACACCGTCGGCCAGCAATCGACCGGCGCCTGCATGGAGCTCGCCACGCGCTACCAGAACGTCGCCGGCACCTTTGGTGTGGCGCGGGATAATCACTGACACTGTCATTCCGGGGCGCGACGCAGTCGCGAGCCCGGAATCCATAACCACGATCGGGAATATGGATTCCGGGCCTGCGCCTTGCGGCGCATCCCGGAATGACGACAAAAATTTCAAAGGAGAAAAACAAAATGGCAGACCGCCTCAAGGGTAAGCGCGCCGTCATCACGGCTGCGGCAGCGGGTATCGGGCGCGCTTGCGCCATCGCATTCGCGCGTGAAGGCGCAACCGTCATCGCCACCGACATCAATGAGGCCGGCATCGCTGGCCTGACCAAGGAAGGCATCGCCGAGGTCGCAAAGCTCGACGTTCGCAACACCGCCGACGTCAACGCCTTCGCCAAGCGCGTCGGCAAGATCGACATCCTGCTCAACGCGGCCGGCTTCGTGCACCACGGCACCATCCTCGAATGCTCGGAAGAGGATTTCGACTTCTCGTTCGACCTCAACGTCAAGTCGATGCACCGGACCATCAGGGCCTTCCTGCCCGACATGATTGCGGGCGGCGGCGGCAGCATCGTCAACATCTCGTCCTGCGCGGCCTTGAGGCCGCCGGCGAACCGCTACGTCTACAGCTCGTCGAAGGCGGCCGTGTCGCTGCTGTCGCGCGCGGTCGCGCTCGACTTCATCACCAAGGGCATCCGCTGCAACTCGATCTGCCCTGGCACCGTCGAGACCCCCTCGATGCTCGACCGCGCCGCCGCGCAGGGGCCGCAGGGCAAGGAGATGTTCATCTCCCGCCAGAAGATGGGCCGGCTCGGCACCGCCGAGGAGATCGCCAACATGGCGATCTATCTCGGCAGCGACGAGAGCGCCTTCACCACCGGCGTCGACCTCGTCGTCGACGGCGGCTACATGCTCTGATCAGCTCCTCATCCCGAGGAGGCGCGCGAGCGCCGTCTCGAGGGATGGGCCACGGGCTCCATGGTTCGAGACGCGCGCCAAGTGCGCGCTCCTCACCATGAGGGATAGGGAGGGTTTCTCGATGAACAAGATCGACCTCAACGGCCGCGTCGCTGTCGTCACCGGCGGCGCGCAGGGCTTTGGCCGCGCCATCACCGAGCGCTTCGTCGCCTCCGGCGCCAAGGTCGCGATCTGGGATTTCGACGCCGCGCTGGCCGAGAAAACCGCAAAAGAGATCGGCGGCGAGACAAAAGTCTTCAAGGTCGACGTCACCGACACCGCGGCCGTCGAGCAGGCGCGCGATGCAACGCTCAAGGCCTTCGGCAAGATCGACATCCTCGTCAACAATGCCGGCATCGCCGGCGTCAACAAGCCGGTCTGGGAGACCGATCTCGAGGAATGGCGCAAGGTGCTGCGCATCAACCTCGACGGCCCCTTCATCGTCTGCAAGGCGATCGTGCCTGAAATGCTCAAGCAGAAATACGGGCGGATCGTGAACATCGCCTCGATCGCCGGCAAGGAAGGCAACCCGAACGCATCGCATTATTCGGCATCCAAGGCCGGCCTGATCGCGCTGACGAAGTCGCTCGGCAAGGAGCTCGCCGCGCACGACATTCTCGTGAACGCAGTGACCCCGGCGGCTGCCAAGACCGCGATCTTCGACCAGATGACACAGCAGCATATCGACTTCATGTTGTCGAAAATCCCAAAAGCGCGCTTCGTGCAGGTCGAAGAGCTCGCCGCGATGGTGAGCTGGCTGGCATCGGAGGACTGCGGCTTCTCGACCGGCGCCGTGTTCGACATCTCCGGCGGGCGCGCAACTTATTGAGGCGATCATGACCCGGGAAGGTGGATGCCTGTGCGGCGCGGTGCGGTTCAAGGCGGAGGGCGAGCCGCTCAACGTCCGCATCTGCCATTGCCGCATCTGCCAGAAGGCAATGGGATCGCCCTATTTTGCCCGCGCGCAGTTCGACCAGCGTGCGCTCACCGTCGAGGGCGAGACCGGGCGTTACGCGTCATCGGAGAACATCGACCGCGTGTTCTGCAAGCAGTGCGGCACACGGCTGTTCGCCTGGCGCCGCAACGGCACGCTGGCCGGTGTGGCACTTGCGACCTTCGACGACCGCAACGCCTTTGCGCCGACCGAGCACATCTGGGTGAGCGAGAAGCTCGCCTGGGTGAAGCTCGATGATGGTCTGACGCAATATCCGGGAACGATCCCTGCTTGACGTCAGGCCTGATCTGACGCAGGCGCACTTGCCGGCTGAGTGCGCCCGCTCGTCGTTGCGATCCAGATCCCGGCGAATACCGCGACGATGCCGACAGCCAGATTCCAGCGCAGCGGCTCGTTCAAAAGCCAAGCGCCAACCAGCGACGCGGTGATCGGATTGACCGTCACCGAGATCGCGACGCACGTGGGCGTCGTGCGCTCAAGCGCGAAGGCCCAGAGATAGAAAGTCAGCGCCGCGCCGAAGGCACCGAGATAGGCAGCCGCCAGCCATTGCGGCGTGCCGAAGCCTGCGACCGGCGCAAAGCTGCCGCGGACATACGAGAGCAGGATCAGGCAGACCGCGCCCGCCGCCATGCTCGTGGTCGTGAACGCGATCGGACCGGAGCGCCGGATCAGCGGCTTTGACCAGATGCCGTAGAGCGCCATGCACAGCGCAGCCGCCATCATCAGGAGATCGCCGCGCCAGGCGCCTGACGGCGCCGAGGCGAGGTCGAAGAGCAGTGCGACCGCAACGCCAGACGTCGCGATCACGACACCGATCGATTTGCGCCAGGTCAGGGCTTCAGCGCCGAGCGCGGCTCCGATCACGAGCGACAACAGAGGAAGCGTCGACAGAGCGAGCGCGCCGCGCGCGGCGGTCGTGAAGATCAGCGACGCATTGAACAGGATCGGGAACAACGCAAAGAACAGAATGCCGAGTGCGACGACGGCGGCCCAGTCGCCTCGCTCCGGCCAGCGATCACCGCGCAACAGCGTGAGAGGCAACAGCAGCAGAAAGCCGATGCCGAACCGGAACGAGCCGATCGCCAGCGGATCGATGTCGCCCACGAGATAGCGCGTCGCGCCGATCGAAGTCCCGCCCAGCGCGCTCGACAGCACCGCGGCCAGAACGCCAAGAATCTCGCCCACGCTTCCTCCCGGTAATGCTTTGAAAGCAGCATAGGAGGCGCGCCGAAACAGGGAATGGAATTTCCGTCATGCCAGGATAAGTTTTCGTCATGAGCTCACCCGTTCTCGATCCTGATCTGCTGAAGGCGTTTGCCGCCGTCGCCGAGCATCGATCCTTCACGCGCGCCGCCACGACGCTCAACCGGACCCAATCGGCGGTCAGCGTCCAGATCAGGCGCCTGGAAGAGCGGCTCGGCGCAAAACTTTTCCAACGCACCAGGGCCGGCGTCGTGCTGACCCCGGCGGGCGATGAACTCCTCGTCTATGCAAAGCGGCTGCGACCTCAATGCAGAGGCCGTGGATGCGCTCCGCCCACGCAAGCGCGAAGCCGTGGTCCGTCTCGGCGTGATGGATGATTACGGTACGGTCGTCATTCCGCCATTGCTGGCGCAATTCGCCAAAAGCCATCCGGAGATCCGGGTCGAAATCGAGACCGGGCTGACGGCAACGATGCCGGCACGGCTCGGCGAGGCCTATGATCTGGTCATCGCCATGCATCCGGAGGGACACGGCGATGGCGAACTGTTACGGCGCGAGCAGGCGGTCTGGGCCGCCGCGATGTCATATTCGGTCCGGCCACACGACACGCTACCCGTCGCGCTCTACCCGCCTGGCTGCCTGTTTCGGCAATGGGCCGCGGACGCCCTCGATGCCGCCGGCATGCCCTGGCGCCTCGCCTTTGTCAGCCGCACGCTTGCGGCGGTGGAAGCGATCGCGGCGCAGGGCCTTGCGATTACGGTCGTAAAAGCCCGCACCCTGCCTTCCCGCCTGCATATCCTATCGGACGGCCTGCCGCCGCTGCCGGGAGCGGACATCCGCCTCCACCGCGCACGCAACCTGTCGCGTCCGGCGGCCCTGCTGGCCGATCATTTACAGCTTGGGATTTCGCAACCGGCGTCCCATATCCTGCCCTGAAGCGTTGCTGCACGGCCGGTTCGGCTGGACGGCTGCAAGGCCGCAAGCAAACCGGGATAGACGAGCCGTGAACATTTCCCTCTATGACCTTTCGGTGTGGGTGCTGCCGCTGGTCCTGGCCATCACCTTCCATGAGGCCGCGCACGCCTTCGTCGCGCATCGTCTCGGCGACAACACGGCCTGGCAGCTCGGCCGCGTCAGCTTCAATCCGATCAAGCACATCGACCCGTTCGGCACCCTGATCCTGCCGGCGATGCTGTTGTTTGCGCATTCGCCGTTCCTGTTCGGCTACGCCAAGCCGGTGCCGGTGAATTTCCGCAAACTCAACAACCCCAGGCTCGACATGGTCTGGGTGGCGCTGGCCGGGCCCGCGACCAACATCCTGCTGGCGCTCGCGGCAGCCCTCGCCCTTCACGCCCTGCCCTTGGCGCCGGCGGCGTCGGCGCAGTGGATCTTCGACAATCTCAAGAATGCGCTGGTCATCAACGCGATCCTGGCCGTCTTCAACATGATGCCGATCCCGCCGCTCGACGGCGGCCGCGTCGCGGTCGGGCTACTGCCCCGCCCCCTCGCTTTGCCGCTGGCCCGGCTGGAGCCGTTCGGTATGCTGATCCTGATCGGCCTGTTGATCCTGCTGCCGCTCGCGGGCTCGCAGTTCGGTCTAAATCTTGATGTTATTTCAGCAATACTGCGAACGTTGACCGGTTATGTGATTCAGGCTGTTCTCTTCCTGACCGGCAATGCGTAGTTGAACAGACCGCTCCGAACACACGCCGAAGGGCCAGAGGCCGACTTGGTCAAAGCTGCCGATATGCTGATCGCGCGACGCGCGGACACCCGTGCCCGCGCCGATTTCGCCACCTGGAAGATGATGGCCAAGCTCAACGGGGCATCCGCGCTGCCTCCGGAAGCCCAGGAGTTCCTCAGCAGCTACAAGAACCTGCTGGCCCGGATGAGCGAGGGCGAGGCCACCGAGGCCACCATCGCCGCGATCTACAAGGCCTACTATGCTGAAATGGGCGGCGGCGGAACACCGCCCGATGTCCGCCCCCGCCAGGCTGAGCCGGCGGCGGACAATGTTACCGCTTTCCGGCGCCCGGCACCGAAGCCGAGGACGACCGGCTTTTTCGGGACTGGCACGGCCGCTGGAACCCAGAAACGGCCGTTGCCGGTGGCGTTGATCTTCGCCTGCCTGGTGGTCGTCTATGTCGGGATCCGGTTTTACTGGCGCTGAGCCGACTTCTTCTTTTTCTTCTCGTCCGCCGGCTTGAACACGATGTCGACGGTGCGTTCGATCCGATCCTCTGTCAGCGCGGCCGGCGGCTGCGGGAACGGGTCGGACTTGCGGACCATGGCGATCGCGGCGGCATCGTAGGCCTTGTCGCCTGATGACGTCACGATATCGACCGACAGCACGTTGCCCATCCGGTTGAGCGCAAAGCTCACCTTGGCCGTTTCGTTATTGGGGTCCTTGCCTTCCGGATTGACCTTGTGCGCCGAAAGATGCGCGCTGATCTTGCGGTTCCAGTCAGCGGTCACCTTCAGGATGTCCTTGCCGATACCCATCACCGGCGCCATGGCCTTCTCGGCCTCGCGGGTTGCGTCCTCGAAGGTCTGGCGCTCCATCGCAATCGACTTCTGCGCGGCTTCCATGGCCGGCGTTTCGACGGCGGCGATCTTGGGATCGTCGTCCTGCTCCTTCTTCGGCTTGTTCTCGGTGACGAGCCGATCGGCCTCCTCGACCTGTTGCGGTCGGTCCTGGGGAAGATCCGTCTCCTTGACCTCGGCCTTTTGCTCGGGCATCTCCGGCCGCTCTTCCTGCTCTTCGGAGTCCACAGGCCCGGGCGGCATATCGGTCTCGCGCGGCGGCGGCGACGTCATCTCGACCGCGAACTCCGCTCCCGCAGCCCCCAGCCCTTCCTCGCTGTCGTCGGCCTTCAGATTTGCGAGCGCGAGCGCAGCGCCACCCACATGGAGGGCGACCGCCGCGACGGCAGCCAGCGTCCAAAGGGCGACAGGCAATATCCAGAGCTTTCGCAACGATCTGGGTTCGAGCTCGGCGTCAGACATGACTGACCTCTAAGGCTGCGCAGGGCCCGCGGCAGGCGTTCCCGCCGCCGTGGGAGGCCCCTCGAGTGCAACCAGCTTCACTCGTGTGTAGCCGCCGGAGCGCAACAGCTCCATGACACCCATCAGCTCGCCATAAGGCACCGAGCGATCGGCGCGCAGGAAGAGGTACTTGTCCTTGCTCATGTCGGACATGGAGTCGAGGGTCATGGTGAGCTCGGCGCGGTGGACGGTCTCCTCGCCTATGGCGATCGTCAGATCGCGTCTGATGCTGAGATAGGTCGGCTTGTCCGGCTTCTTCTGCGGTATCGCGCTCGAGGTCGGCAGGTCGATCGGCAGATCGACCGTGGAGAGCGGCGCTGCGACCATGAAGATGATCAGCAGCACCAGGATGACGTCGATGAACGGCGTGACGTTGATGTCATGCGTTTCCGAGAAATCGTCGTCGTCATCATTGTCTGTGAGCGAGACGGCCATGGTTCACTCCGCTGCGCGCGAATGCACGCTGCCGTGGCTGCGGTCGAGATCGCGCGAGAGCAGCCGCGCCGCCGCGCCCGAGGCCCGGCTGACCAGCTCGAGATAGCCCTTCGTCACGCGCGAGAAGTGATTGTAGATGATGACGGCGGGAATGGCGGCGACGAGGCCGATCGCGGTGGCGAGCAGCGCCTCGGCGATGCCGGGGGCGACCACGGCGAGGTTCGTGGTCTGCGACTTCGAGATGCCGATGAAGCTGTTCATGATGCCCCAGACCGTCCCGAACAGGCCGACGAAGGGCGACGTGGAGCCGATGGTGGCGAGCACGCCCATGCCGATGCGGATGCGCCGCGCCTCCGCGCGCACGATCTCCTGGAAGCTAGAGGCTGCACGCTCCTTGATGCCGGCATCGCTGGACAAGCCGGCCGACATCCGCGCCTCGCGCAGCGCCGCCGCCAGAAACGACGGCAGGATGCCCTCCTTGGCGCCGAGCGCCATCTGCGCTTCGGCGAGCGAGCGTGCCTCCGCGACCTTCTTCAGGGCCGAACGCAGCTTGGCCGAGGCGACCGACAGCTCGATCGACTTCGCGATCAGCACCGTCCAGGTCATCAGCGATGCAAAGGCGAGACCGATCATCACCGCCTTCACGATGACGTCCGCCGACATGAACATCACCCAGGGCGACAATTCCTTCATGGCGGGCGCGGTGGATACAGCCTCGGACTTCGCAGCCGGTGCGGCGGCCGTCGGAGCCGCGGCGGCCGAGGGGGCCGCGGGAGCCGCCGCCATGGGGGCGGTCACGGGCGCAGCCGCCGGCGCCGACGGCGCTGCCGCCGGAGCGGGTGCAGCAGGCTGAGCCTTCTGGGCCGGTGCCGGCGCGGCCGGCTGGGTTTGTGTCTGGGCGGAAACAGGTGATGCGAGCCAGGTGGCCGCCAGAAGGACGGCTGCGGCAAGGCTGGCTTGGAAGGTTGTGGTCTTCATACTTCGGCCCAGTAGCGAATGAGGTTGTGATAGATACCCGTCAATTTGACCGTTTCGGGATCGTCACGCCCGAGCCGTTCCACCAGCGCCTGTATCGCGGTGTCGAGGTCAAAGATCATGCTCCGGGCTTGATCGTCCCGTATCATGCTCTGAAGCCAGAAGAAAGACGCAACCCGCGTTCCCCTCGTCACCGGCGTGACGAGGTGGAGGCTGGTCGAGGGATAGAGCACGCAGTCGCCGGCTGGCAACTTGACTTCGTGCGAACCGTAGGTGTCCTCGATCACAAGTTCGCCACCGTCGTATTCCTCCGGTTCGGCGAGGAACAGCGTCACCGACAGGTCTGTGCGGATGCGAAGGCCGGTCAGCCGGTCGCCTCGGATCGCATTGTCGACATGCAGGCCGAAATGGTGGCCGCTGTCCGCCGCATAGCGGTTGAACAGCGGCGGGAAGATCTGGAGCGGGATTGCCGCCGCGATGAAGCGCGGGTTCGACGTCAGCGCCGAGATGATGCGGTTGCCGAGCTTGCGCGCGACCTCGCCGTCCGGCGGCAATTGCTCGTTGCGCTTGACCATGGCCGACTGCGCGCCCGCGGTGGAGCGGCCGTCTTCCCACGCGCTGGCGTCCATGATGCGGCGGAAATCCGCCACATCATCTTTGCTCAGGATGCCAGGCAGGCAGGTCAACATGATCAGAACTTCGCCGTCGTCACGAGGTAGAAGGCCCGGCCCGGTGCGACCGCCACGAACGGTACGTTGCTGCGATAGAACGAGTCGTAATAGAGCTTGTTGGTCAGGTTCTGCGCGTAGAACTTCATCGTCCAGTTCTTGTCGATCTTCTTTTCGACGAACGCATCGAAACGCCAATAGCTCGGCAGCTCGTTGGTATTGGCCGCGAAGGTGCCGCCATAGACCTTGGAGCGATAGACCGCCTGGCCGCCCAGCTCCCAGCCGTCGTCGAACTTGTACTTGGTCAACATGCTGAACGACTGATGGGCAACGTTGGCAAGCTGCAGGCCGAGATTCGAGGCGACGCCGCTCTGCGTGACCTTGGACTGCATCAGCACCAGGCCGCCGAAGATGCTCCAGCGATCGGTGATCTTACCCTCGGCTTCGATGTCGATGCCCTGGATCCTGTAGGCAGCGCCCGACGTCAGCAGGCCGTTGACGGTCTCGCGCGCGTTGTCCTTGGTGGTCTGGAACAGCGCACCGGTCACCAGCAGGTGGCGATCGGCGAGCTCCCATTTGGTGCCGAGCTCGATTGCCTTGTTGCGCTCTGGCCCGAGCAAGAGGGTCGAGTTGGGGGGAACACCGCCGTAGTCGGTGCCGGTCGCGTCCAGCTCCGAACCGAACGGATTGGCCGAGGTCGCATAGGCTGCATAGACGCTGCCGATCGACATCGGCTTGTAGACCAGACCGACGTTGTAGTTCACCAGATCGGCGTTCTGCTTCACATAGTTCGAATTGTTCGACGCGCTCTGGCTGTAGCCGTCGTAGCGCACGCCGCCGTTCACGATGATCGTGTCCTGCCAGTTCGCGGTATCCATGACATACACGCTGCTGGTGTTGACGCCGTAGCGCGTCGGGTTTCCAACCAGCGAGGGCGTGCCGAAGCCGGTGAGATAGGTGTACTGAGGGGAATAGACATTGACCCCCGAGATGGCCCCCGTGCTCGTAAAGGGCGAGCCGGCCAGTTCCGACGAGAGGCCGGCGTAGCGGTCGATCGAAATGTTCTCGTTCGAATATTCGACGCCGAACACCGCGGTGTGCTTGACCCCGCCGGTGTCGAGCTTGAACGTGGCCTCGTTCTGATTGGCCCACACGTCCACGTTCTGGTAGCGGCTCTGCGCGCTCGCCGTCGTGGTCCAGAGCAGCGGATTGCCGCTGATCGTCACCGGGTTCTGCGGCAGCGTGCCGATGTAGTTGAGCAGCGAGTGCTCGCCGCGCACCTTGCTGGTCAGCGTGATGGCTTCGTTGACCTTGTACTCGATCGTGCCGGTGCCGAAATCCTGCCGCGCGGTCTGGAAGTCGCGGTTGAGGAAGCCGTACCAGTTACCGCGCGGAATGCCCGCCGACGTCACCGGCACGTTGCCCTGCTTGTAATAGGGCACGCCGAAATCCGGCAGGCCGCTGAGGTCGGTGTGGACGTAGTTCGTCGTGATCTTGATGTCGTTGGTCGGGGTGTACTTGGTCGAGATGAAGGTGCCCCAGCGATTGTCGGTCACGTAATCGCGGCCTGCGACATTGGCGTCCTGGAACAGGCCGCCGGTGCGCACCGAGAAGGTCGGATCGACCACCTGGTTGACGTCGATCGTGACGCGCTTGGTCCGGTCGGTGCCGAACTCGGTATCCATGCGCTGGAAGTTGCGGTCGCCGGCCTGCTTGGTGACGATGTTGATGGCGCCGCCGGCGGTGCCGCGGCCGGCATAGGAGGATGCCGGGCCGCGCAGGATCTCGATCTGCTCGGTGAAGAAGTTCTCGCGGATGGAAACCGCGGGATCGCGGATGCCGTCGATGAAGACGTCGTTGCGCGCGTCGAAGCCGCGGATGAAGAAGCGGTCGCCGAACGCGTTGCCACCTTCACCCGAGCCGAGCGTCACGCCGGCGGTCGAGCGCCCGATCTCCTTCAGCGTCGTGGCGTTCTTGTCCTCGAGCACTTCCTTGCTGAGCACCGTGATGGACTTGGGCGTGTTCAGCATCTTCTCGGGAAACTTGCCCGAAGCCTGGACGTGGTCGACCTTGTAGGGCGCGGCCGGATCGGAATAGGGATTACGGTCCGCTTCGCCGGCCGGTGCCGCGGGAGCAGCCTGCTGGGACGCCTGCTGCCGCTGCGCGGCGCGGCGAAGCGCGTTGCGCGCGCGGACCTGATCAGGTGTCGGCTTCGACGCCGTCGGACGCGGCCGCTGCACCGGAGCATCGACCGTCACCGGCGGCAGGTTCGACTGCTGCGCCTCTGCGCCGCTCGAGACCGACGCCACCGCGATCAAGCTCGCGACCGCCGAGACCTTCTTGCCGGAAATGCCCGAAGACTTTTCATCCACCGGATCGAACGCTGCCACCGAACGCAACGACTTCGGTGCGACCACCTGCCCCATTACAACACGCCCCATCTTCATGTTCGCTCACTCACTTCGACGAGCGATTGGGCTGTTGGTATCGGCGGCAAAATAGTGGGTCAATGCGCGCAAGCCGCGAGAACCCTTGAATAAGTCCAGATCAAAACGATTCTAAACTGAAGTTTGAAACGGTTCTAAAGTTAGATTGGACTCATTCTAAAGCGCGCGCGAAAAATACCGCGAAATCAGCGGTGGCGCTCACAGCATCAATCGCTGCTCGGCGGCTTCATCAGCGAGAACAATTCGTCGACGGTCTTCTGCGCGACGGCGCGCACACGATCGGTGCTGTCCATGCCGGTGATGTTGACGCCATTGACCACGGCCTTGATCTCGTCGCGGAAGTCCGTGAGGAAGCGCAAGGGATCGCGCTGCTCGTTGGCAACGCGCGCAATCAATCCCGTGATCAGAATCTGGCACGCGATCAGCTTGCCGTTCAGTTCGTCCATCCTGCGCTCCCCTTGTGGCGGCGCCGATATGGACGATGCCGATTCTCCTGACAACCGAAACGCGGCCGGCGCAATTTAGAACCGTTCTCGCAAAGCGCGCATCCCCACGGCCTGACCAAGATGCTTCGCCAGTCCCGCCGCGCGCGCAACATCCTCCGCGAGCATTGCCCTGATTTTTACTCGCTGATCGCTCGCGGCAGGAAAATGCAGCACTGCACACCGGCGCGCCAGTGCGTTGCCTAGGCGGTGCAAAGCTTTCCAATTGTTTAGATTTCTCACCCGATAGTGCTGTTTACACTGGAACTTGGCGTGTATTATACAAACGCCCTGGAACCCTACGATTGCCCCAAAATTCGTAACCTAGGGCACAAGAGCCGACACGAGCCGACATGAAAAAAACACGGCCGATCCTCTGGATTCTGATCCTCGCGGCCGTGGCCTCCGCGGGTTACTATGGTTGGCAGAAATACGGCTCGCCGGACGCCGGAAAATCCCAGACAGCACAGAAAGGTCCGCCGCGCGCGCCCGCCATTCCCGTGAGCGTGGCGCCGGTCCAGAAGGTCGATTTCCCGGTCTATCTGACCGGTCTCGGCACGGTTCAAGGCTTCAACACCGTCCAGGTCCGCACCCGGGTGGACGGCCAGATCGACAAGATCGCCTTCACCGAAGGCCAGATCGCCAAGGAAGGCGACCTGCTGGCCTCGATCGACCCCCGCCCCTATCAAGCCACACTCGACCAGGCCAAGGCCAAGAAGGCACAGGACGAGGCTAGCCTGGCCAATGCCAACCTTGAGCTCCAGCGCGCCATGAAGCTCGGCGAATTCGCCACCGCACAGCGGGTCGATACCCAGCGCTCCACCGTCGCCCAGCTCACCGCCCAGATCGCCGCCGACGAGGCCGCAATCGCCAACGCCCAGACCCAGCTGGACTACACCCAGGTCAAGGCGCCGATCACCGGCGTCGCCGGCCTGCGCCAGGTCGACGTCGGCAACATCGTGAACGCCTCGACACAGACCGGCATCGTCACGATCACGCAGGTCGAGCCGATCTCGGTGATCTTCACCGCGCCGGAAGACCAGCTTCCCTACATCAGCGAAGGCCAAAAGGCCGGCGCGCTCAAGGTGATCGCTTTCACCACCGACGGCAAGAAGACGCTGGCCGAGGGCAAGCTCGCGGTCATCAACAACCAGGTCGACACCACCAGCGGGACTATTCGGCTCAAGGCGGTGTTCGACAACAAGGACCACACGCTGTGGCCCGGACAGTCGGTCTCGACCCGCCTTCTGGTGCGGACGCTGAAGGATGCGACCGTGGTTCCGGATGACGCGGTCCAGCATTCCACCAACGGCCTCTACGCATACACCGTCAATCAGGACAACAAGGCCGAAGTGCACAAGATCAAGGTCAGCTACGCCATCGACGGCCGTTCGGTCGTCGACGAAGGGCTCACGCCCGGACAGCAGGTGATCACCGGCGGTCAATTCAAGGTGCAGCCCGGAAGCCTCGTCTCGACGGCGGTGGCAAGTTCGGATCCGGCGCAGAACAAGGTACGACGGGAATGACCGAGGGCGGGATTTCGGCACCTTTCATCCGTTATCCCATCGGCACCTCGTTGCTGATGGCCGGCATCCTCTTCGTCGGTCTCGTCGCCTATCCCCTGCTGCCGGTCGCGCCGCTGCCGCAGGTGGACTTCCCGACCATCCAGATCACCGCCAATCTGCCGGGCGGCAGCCCCGAGACGATGGCCTCGTCGGTGGCCCAGCCGCTGGAGCGCCAGTTCGCCCAGATCCCCGGCATCGCCCAGATGACCTCGACGAGTTATCTCGGCACCGCGTCGATCACGATCCAGTTCGACCTCAACCGCAGCATCGACGGCGCCGCCAACGATGTGCAGGGCGCCATCAACGCCGCCAGCGGCCAGCTGCCGAAGAACCTGCCCTCGCCGCCGACCTACCGCAAGGTCAACCCGGCCGACGCCCCGATCCTGCTGCTGTCGGCGACCTCGGAGACACTGCCTCTGACCAGCGTCAGCGACGCGGTCGACGCCCAGCTCGCCCAGCAGATCAGCCAGCTCTCGGGCGTGGCGCAGGTCTTCATCGGCGGCCAGCAGAAGCCGTCCATCCGCATCCAGGTCGACCCGGCGAAGCTCGTCGCCAAGGGCCTGTCGATGGAGGACGTGCGCAGCCAGATCGCAATCACCACCGTCGACAGCCCCAAGGGCAATATCGACGGCGAGAAACGCGCCTACACCATCTATGCCAACGACCAGCTGACCCAGTCCAAGGACTGGAACGACGTCATCATCGCCTACCGTAACGGCGGCCCCTTGCGCATCCGCGACATCGGCCAGGCGGTCAGCGGCGCCGAAGACGCCAAGCAGGCGGCCTGGGCCAACGGCAAGCGCGGCGTATTCCTGGTGATCTTCAAGCAGCCGGGCGCCAACGTCATCGAGACGGTCGACAGGATCAAGGCGACCCTGCCCCGCCTCGTGGCGGCGATCCCGCCCGCGATCAAGATCGAGCTCATCAGCGACCGCACCACCACCATCCGCGCCGCAGTCGAGGACGTTCAGTTCACCCTGCTGCTGACCATCGCCCTCGTGGTCATGGTCATCTTCATCTTCCTGCGCAGCTTCTGGGCCACCGTCATCCCCACCGTCACGGTTCCACTGGCGCTGTTGGGTGCGTGCGCCTTGATGTGGGTCGTCGGCTATTCGCTCGACAATCTGTCGCTGATGGCGCTCACGATCGCGGTCGGCTTCGTCGTCGACGACGCCATCGTGATGCTCGAGAACATCACGCGCTACATCGAGGAAGGCGAATCGCCGATGGCGGCGGCCTTCCGCGGTTCCAAGGAGATCGGCTTCACCATCGTGTCGATCAGCATCTCGCTGGTCGCCGTGCTGATCCCGCTGCTGCTGATGGGCGGCATCATCGGCCGCCTGTTCCGCGAATTCGCGGTCGTGCTGGCGATGACCATTTTCGTCTCGATGTTCGTGTCGCTGACCCTGACGCCGATGATGGCCTCGCGTTTCCTGCGCGCCCATGGCGAGGTGCAGCACGGCCGCTTCTATCAATGGAGCGAGCGCGCCTTCGATTCGATGCTGCGCGGCTACGAATACGTGCTCGATCATGCCCTCGCCTGGCGGCGCACCACGCTCGCGATCTTCTTCGCCACGCTCGGCCTGTCGATTTACCTGTTCGTCCTGATCCCGAAGGGCTTCTTCCCGCAGCAGGACGTCGGCCTGATCACCGCGACCTCGGAAGCCTCGCAGGACATCTCGTTCGCCGAGATGCAGCGCCGCCAGGTCGAGCTCGGCAAGATCGTGATGGAAGACCCGGACGTCGCCACGATCGCGATGAACATCGGCGGCAGCGGCCGCGCCGGCAACAACGGCAACATGTTCATCACGCTGAAGCCGCGCAACCAGCGCGAGGCCTCGGCGCAGCAGATCATCGCGCGGCTGCGTCCCAAGCTCGAGAAGGTGTCGGGCGCCCGCCTCTACATGCAGGCGGCCCAGGACGTCCGCCTCGGCGGCCGGCCGACGCGCACGCAGTTCGAGTTCACCCTGCAGGACGCCGATCTTGCCGAGCTCAACGACTGGGCGCCGAAGATCCTCGCCAAGATGCAGACGCTGCCGGAGCTGCGCGACGTCGCCACCGACCAGCAGACGCAGGGCACCACGGTCCAGCTCAAGATCAACCGCGATACCGCATCGCGCTACGGCATCCAGCCGCAGCTGATCGACGACACGCTGTACGACGCGTTCGGACAGCGGCAGGTGACTCAGTATTTCACCCAGCTCAACACCTACAAGGTGATCCTGGAGATCCTGCCGGAGCTGCAGGGCAATCTCGACAGCCTGAACAAGCTCTATCTGAAATCGCCGCTGACCGGCGACCAGGTCCCGCTGTCGACCTTCGCGACCTGGTCCACCGATCCGGTCCGCCCGCTCTCGATCAGCCACCAGGGCCAGTTCCCGGCGATCACGATCAGCTTCAATCTCGCGCAAGGCACCGCACTCGGTCAGGCCACGGAAGCCGTGCAGCGGGCGATGGCCGAGCTAGGCGCACCGCCGACGCTGAATTCGAGCTTCCAGGGCACCGCGCAGGCGTTCCAGCAATCGCTTGGCACCGTGCCTTTGCTGATCCTCGCGGCGCTGGTCGTGGTCTATCTGATCCTCGGCATTCTCTACGAGAGCTACATCCATCCGATCACGATTCTGTCGACCCTGCCCTCGGCCGGCGTCGGCGCGCTCGCGATCCTGATGGCGGCCGGCTTCGACTTCAGCCTGATCGCGCTGATCGGCATCATCCTGTTGATCGGCATCGTGAAGAAGAACGGCATCATGATGGTCGACTTCGCGATTGCCGCCGAACGCGACGAGCACAAGACGCCGGCGGAATCGATCCGCCAGGCCGCGCTGCTGCGCTTCCGCCCGATCATGATGACGACGATGGCGGCCCTGCTCGGCGGCGTGCCCCTGATGCTCGGCCACGGCACCGGCGCCGAGATCCGCCAGCCGCTCGGCTACGCCATGGTCGGCGGCCTGATCGTCAGCCAGGCGCTGACGCTGTTCACCACCCCGGTGGTCTATCTCTATCTCGATGAGCTCAACAACTGGTTCTCGGGCTGGGGCCGTTCGGGCGACGGCGAAGGCCACGAGACGCACGAGCACGGCAGCGTCAAGCAAGCCGCCGAGTAGCTTGCGCCGCGGCTCCCGCGACGCTACAGCGAGACCCCCGGTTCACGCCAACGCGGTTTCGCCATGCCCATGCAATCCAGACTTGTCGCCCTCGCCGCGGCCCTCCTGTTGTCGACGGGCGCCGCGCATGCCCAGCAGAGTGCCAAGAAGAACGCAGCGCCCGCCCCGGCCGCGCAACCCGCGCCTGCGCCGACGCAGCCCCAGGCTGAAGGTGGTCCCGGACAGTCCGGCTGGATCGTCCGCTGCACCAGTGCCAGCCGCGACGCGCCGCTCGAATGCGCGATGGAGCAGAACGCGGTGCTGACCAAGACCGGCCAGACCGTCATCCTGATCAACATCCGCATCGCTCCCGACACCCGCACGCCGATCGCGCTGCTGCAATTGCCGCTCGGCCTCAACTTGCCGGTCGGCGCCAAGCTCCAGGTCGACGAGGGCAAGACGGTCGACCTGCAGATCCAGACCTGCGAGAACCGCGGCTGCTACGCCTCGACACCGATCGCGGCCGACCTGCTCACAGCCTTGCGGTCGGGCAAGCAGTTGAAGGTCTCTTTCCAGAACATGGCCAAGGAGACGATCGCCATCCCGATGCCGCTCGGCGATTTCGCTTCGGCCTACGACAAGATCAAGTAAGGCGGCACACTGTCATCGCCCGCGAAGGCGGGCGATCCAGTATTCCAGAGACGGCGGTGATTGAACCGAGAGGCCGCGGCGTACTGGATGCCCCGCCTTCGCGGGGCATGACACCGGTTTCTCCTATTGCCGCGCCATCTGCGCGTTGCCGACGGCATCGCCGTCGAGCTTCTGGTCGTCGTGCATTGTAACGGTGACGCGGAGCAGCCGCCCTTCGAACTCGAACGGGGCCTCGTAATGCGAGACCGGGCTGCCGCGGTCGCGGCCGATGTCGAGGCCGGACCACGAGATCAGCGTGTGGAAGCCGAGCTGGGTCTGGAGCGAACCCACCGGCTCGTCATCGATCAGCAGCGTGTATGCGGTGACGCCGGTCCGCGAGCCCTTGGCCGGCGGCTCCCTGCGCACGAGACGTTCGACGTGCACGCCAAGCCGGCGCGCGCCTGACGGCACCTTGCGGTCCGAACGCACGATCTGGTGGCTGCCGCCGATATTGAGGTCGTGCACGAGGTGGCCATCCCTGACGTAGAGGCTGTAGCCCGAGGTCGCATCGCCGTGCGAGATCAGCACGCCGTTGGCACCCCGCTCCTCGATCTCGACATGGGCCTCGATCGTGTAGCTGCGGCTGCGCACATCGGGAGCGACGTCGGTCGGCACGTGACCCATGCCGGCGTGGAAGACGAAATGATGGCGCGCGCCGTGGAAGCGCGCGGCGTTCTCGGCAAAGCGCGGGCCGAAGCGGTCGTCGAGCGGCAGCACCTTGTGCTTCTCGGCCTCCGCCCACCACGTCGCAATCATCGCGGCGAGACGCTCCGGCTCCTTCGCACCGAGGTCATTGGTCTCGGAGAAGTCTTCATCGAGATGGAACAGCTCCCATTTGTCGTTCTCGAACGGCGTCCCCGACGGATGGAAGGAAACCGCCTTCCATCCGGCCTGCCAAAGGCCGCGATGGCCGAACATCTCGAAATATTGCGGCGAGCTCTTCGACGGCGCGGACGCATCATTGATCGAGCGCGCAAAGCTCTCGCCTTCCAGCGACATCTGCGGACAGCCGGCGATCTCGCTGGGCGCCTCGATGCCGATCAGCTCCAGCAGCGTCGGCGTGAGATCGCAGGCATGCACGAACTGGTGGCGCAGCTCGCCCTTGCCTGCGATGCGCTTGGGCCAGTTGATGACGAAGGGATCGCGGATGCCGCCGCCATGGGTGTTCTGCTTGTAGCGCCGCAGCGGCGTGTTCGACGCCATCGCCCAGCCATGCGGGAAGTTGCTGTGCGTGTCGGGCCCGCCGATGTCGTCGATGCGGGCGAGCTTTTCGGCGATCGGCTCCGGCTTGAAGTTGAACGGCCCCATCGCATTGACGAAGCCGAGCGGCCCGCCCTCCTGGCTCGCGCCATTGTCGGACATCACGATGATCACGGTGTTGTCGCGGATGCCTGATGTCTCCAGGAACGCCACGAGCCGGGCGAGATGCCGGTCGGAATGGTCGAGCATGCCGGCGAACGCCGCCTGCAGGCGCGTGAAGACGCGGCGCTCGTCGGCCGAATGCTCCTCCCACGCCTTGACGCCGTCATTGCGCGCCGGCATCCGCGTCTCCGGCGGCACCAGCCCCATCGCCTTCTGGCGCGCAAGACGCTGCTCGCGCTCGACGTCCCAGCCGTGCGCGAAGGCGGCGTCGTAGCTCCTGATGATATCGGCCGGCGCCTGATGCGGCGCGTGACAGGCGCCGAGCGCAACCCAAGTAAGCCAGGGAATCTCCGGCCGGTCGGCATGGTGATCGCCGATGAAGCGGATAGCCTGGTCGATCAGGTCCTCGGTCAGATGATAGCCGTCGGCGTAGGTGCCGGGCGGGTCAATATGCGTGTTGTCGGAGACGAGCTCGGGCGCGTACTGGTCGGTCTCGGCATCGAGGAAGCCGTAGAAGCGATCGAAGCCGCGGCCCAAAGGCCAGCCGTCGAACGGGCCGGTGGCGCCACTCTCGGTCAGCGGCGTGACGTGCCATTTGCCGACCATGTAGTTGCGGTAGCCGTGCACGCGCAGCATCTCGGCGAGCGTCCCCGCCTCGCGCGCGATCTTGCCGCGATAGCCGGGATAGCCTGAATCGAAATTGGCGAGGCACCCGACGCCGACCGAATGGTGGTTGCGCCCCGTGAGCAGCGCGGCGCGCGTGGTCGAGCACATCGCCGTGGTGTGGAAGCCGGAATAGCGCAGGCCTTCCGCGGCGAGCCTGTCGATGGTCGGCGTCCTGATGGCCGAGCCGTAGCAGCCGAAATCGGAGAAGCCGACGTCGTCGAACAGCACCACCAGGATGTTCGGTGCGCCCTCGGGCGGCTTCACGGCCTCCGGCCACCAGGGTTTCGAGTCCGCAACCGTCTTGCCGACGGTGCCGCGGAACGGCGTGCCGCTGCCTGCGCTCATCTCCCCCTCCCTGTTTTAGCCGGCGATGAGCCGCGGTTGACCCGCGGCTCGCCTCGACCTAAATTATAATCAGAATTATGATTATGATTTAAGGCGGATGCAAGCGCGGATGCGGACATCGCTGAAAGAGCCCGGGCCTCGCGACTTCGACCTGCCCGGCGTCGCCCCGTCGCGGCAGAAGCGCAGCCGCGAGACGACGCTGGCGCTGCTGCGCGCCGGCGCCGACATGCTGCGCACACGCAGCCTTGCCGAGCTCTCGATCGAGACGCTCTGTGCGGAAGTCGGCGCCACCGTCGGCGCCTTCTACAGCCGCTTCGAGAGCAAGGAGGCCTATTTCAAAGCACTGATGGCGCTGGCCGCGCGCGACGGCGAGCAGCGGCTGGGTGAGATCAAGAGGCCGTCACCGGAAGCGAGCCTCGACCAGCTCTGCCACATGATCGTCAGCGGCATCGTGGCCTGGATGCGCAATCATGAAGGTGTGCTGCGTGCTGCGCTCCAGCACGACGACACCCATCCCGACAAATGGACGCCGTTCAAGGCGCTCGCGAAGGCGACGACCGCGCGTGCCACCCCTCTCCTGCTCCCGGCCATGGGCAAGGGCCGCAAAGCCGCAAAAACCCGCAGCATTGCCTTCGGCTTCCAGGTCGTGCTGGGCACGCTGGTGAACGCGATCCTCAACGATCCCGGACCGCTGACGTTGCGGTCGAAGGAGATGGAGACGCGGCTTGCCGGCTGCCTGTCGCTGCTGCTCCAGGCGGAGGTCGGTCAGTCCACGCCGAGATAGGCCTTCTGAACCTGCGGGTCCTGCGCGAGCGCCGCCGCGGTCCCCGAGAGCACGCTCTTGCCGACCTGGAGCACGGTGGCGAAGTCCGAGACTTCCAGCGCGAGCTCAATTGACTGCTCGGCGAGCAGAATCGTCAGGCCCTCGCGGTGCAGGCGGCCGAAGGTCTCATACATCGACTCGACCACGGCCGGCGCGAGGCCGAGCGACGGCTCGTCCAGCATCAGCAGCTTCGGATCGCTCATCAGCGCGCGGCCGACCGCGAGCATCTGCCGCTCGCCGCCGGACATGGTGCCGGCGCGCTGGTTGCGGCGCTCCTTCAGGCGCGGGAAGACCTCGTAGACGCGCTCCAGCAGCGTCGCCTGTCGCGATTTGTCGTGCAGCGGGGTCGCACCTAACATCAGGTTGTTCTCGACGCTTTGCTGCACGAACAGCCGCCAGCCTTCCGGCGACAGCGCGAGGCCCTTGCGCACGATCGCAAAGGCCTTCTGTCCCGCGATCTCCTCGCCGCGAAAGCTGATCGATCCGGAATGCACGGGAATGAGGCCGGCGATCGCGTTCAGCGTCGTGGTCTTGCCACCGCCATTGGAGCCGAGCAGCGCGACGACGCTGCCGTCCGGCACCTCCAGCGACACGTCGGAGACACCGATGAGGTCGCCATAGCGCACCTCGAGATGCTCGATCCTGAGAAGCGCTCCGCTCATAGGTCCGGCCCGCCCATCAGCTCGACCGGCGTATGGCCAGCGGCGGCCTTCGCGGCGCGCGTTCCGAGATAGGCCGCGATCACGGCGGGGTTCGACGTGACCTCGCGTGGGCTTCCGCGCGCGATCTCCTTGCCCTGGTGAAACACCATCACGCGGCTTGCGAGCGACATGATCACTTCCATGATGTGCTCGACGATGACGAGCGTGATGCCGGAGCGGTGGATGTCGCGGACGAGGTCAATGGCGAGCCTCACCTCATGCGCGTTGAGGCCGGCCATGGCCTCGTCGAGCAGCAGCACCTTCGGCTCGGTCGCAAGCGCCCGGGCGATCTCCAGCCGCTTGCGGCCGGGCGTGCCGAGCGAGCGCGCCGGCGCCTCCGCAAGGCGGCTCATGCCGACGCGTTCTAGCACCGCACGCGCCTTGGTCTCCGCCTCCTTGCGATGCGAGGTGCGCAGGAAAGCGCCGATCATGACGTTCTCGAGCACCGTCATGCCCTCGAACGTCTGCGGCACCTGGAAGGTGCGGGCGAGCCCGAGGCCGGCACGTTGCTCCGGGGGGAAGTCGGTGATGTCGCTCCCCTCGAACAGCACGCGGCCGAAGGTGGTCTTGAGGTCGCCGGTGAGGCAGTTGAAGAAGGTGGATTTTCCCGCGCCGTTCGGGCCGATCAAGCCTAGGATGTCGCCCTGCTCCAGCGTCACGGAGGCGTCGTCCACGGCCTTGAAGCTGCCGAACGCTTTTGTGATGCCGCGCGCTTCAAGGAGCATGGCTCGCTCCCGTGTCGGTC
The DNA here is from genome assembly GCF_007830635.1 of Bradyrhizobium huanghuaihaiense. Taxonomy (GTDB): domain Bacteria; phylum Pseudomonadota; class Alphaproteobacteria; order Rhizobiales; family Xanthobacteraceae; genus Bradyrhizobium; species Bradyrhizobium huanghuaihaiense. Next base: position 129,267 of record NZ_VLLA01000005.1, read on the forward strand.
TTGGGCTTGCCGCGCCGGGTGAGCAGGCTGAGCAGGCCGCCGGGCTGGAAGCGCGCGATCAGCACGATGATGGCGCCATACACCACGAAGGTGAGGCCGGCGCCCTTGCCGCCGAGCCAGCTGTTGGAGATTTCCTCCAGCGGCACCAGGATCGCAGCGCCCACCAGCGGCCCGAACAGCAGCCCTGCCCCGCCGAGCGCGGCCATGATCAGGATTTTCACCGAGATCAGGATGCCGAGCCCGGACTCGGGATCGACGAAGCCGAACATCATCGCATAGAGCGCGCCGGCGACGCTGGTCAGCGCCGCGCTCAGCATGTAGGCGTAGAGCTTCGTGCGGCTGGCGGGCGCGCCGAGCGAGCGCGCGGCGCGCTCGGAATCCTTGATCGCGCGCAGGTAAAATCCCATGCGGCTGTTGGTCATCCACCAGGTGATCGCAAGCGTGATCGCGAGGATGATGAGGAAGAGATAGTAGTAGGGCAGCGCCGAGAGGAACGAGAGATCGAAGATGTTGCGCGGCACGGTCGGACCGGAGAGACCGACGGCCGCGCCGAGCCATTCGGTGTTGGTCACGATCAGCCGCATCGTTTCGGCCACCGCGATGGTCGCCATGCTGAAATAGTGGCCGGACAGCCGCAGCGTCGGCACGCCGACGATCGCGGCGAGCCCGACCGCCAGCACGATGCCGCCGGGAATGCCGAACAGCGGCGACAGGCCGAACTTGGCGTAAGCGCCCATCGCGGCATAGGCGCCGCAGCCGAAGAACACCACATGCCCCACCGACACCTGCCCGGCATAGCCGCCGACGATGTTCCAGGCCGAGGCCGCAATCGCATAGAGCAGCACCAGCGCGCCGAGGCGCTGCTGGAACGGCGAGGACAGCAGCAGCGGATAGGCGATCGCAAAGGCTGCGACGACCGAGGGCCAGATCCAGCGCCGCATCACATCTTTCCCATCAGGCCCTGTGGCCGGAACCAGAGGAAGAACAGGAACAGGACATAGACGACGATGTCCTTGTAGATCGCGCCGATCAGATAGCCGGACAGCGACTCGATGACGCCGATCAGAAGTCCTGCGACGAGAGCGCCGGGCACGCTGCCGAAGCCGCCGAGCGACACCGTGACGAAGGCGACGATGCCGAGGGTCTCGCCGACGGTCGGCACGATGTAGAAGAAGTTCGCGATCAGGGCGCCGGCCAGCCCCGTGGCGCCGGCCGCGATCGCCCAGGCGATCGCCTGCATGGTGTCGGGCCGGATGCCCATGAGCTGGGCCGCGGTCTGATCCTCCGCCACCGCCAGCATCTTCGAGCCGAGCGAGGTGCGCGTCAGCAAGAGATGCAGCCCGAGCGTCACCAGGAGCGCGACGACGCCCGCGAGCAGCCGCGAGGCCTCGATGCGCAGGCCGGCAAAGGCGTAGGTGCCGCCTACGATGTTCGGCGGCATCGACAGGAAGTTGGCGCCGAACCACCAGAACACCGAATAGCGCAGCAGCAGCGCGAGGCCGAAGGTACCCAGGATCTGCGCCAGCATCGGTCCTTTCATGATGCCGCGGATCAGGCCGAAATAGACCACGATGCCGAGCGTGGCGAGCACCAGCGTCGCCAGCGGGGCGCCGAGAAGCGGCCCTCCTCCCATCAGGGTGTAGACGACATAGGCGACGTACATGCCGAGCATGACGAAGTCGCCGTGCGCGAAATTGACGATGTTCATCATGCCCCACACCAGCGTGAGGCCCGAGGAGAACAGGGCGTAGACGGCGCCAAGCAGAAGGCCGCCGACGATCACCTGCACGAGAACAAAGGACATGAGCTGCGCTGCTCTACCAAGCCTTGTGAAAAAGGCGGGACTTAAGGTCCCGCCCTCGCATGATCACCAGCCCTTGTAGGGCAGCATCGGCGCCTTCGCGGCATTGGCCTTCGGCCACACCGAGACGTAGTTCTCGCCGTCCTGAAGCTGGATGATGGCGCCTGAGGCCAGGGTGTTCTGGCCCTTGTCGTCGAACTTCACGCCCTTGTAGCCGATCATGAGCTGCTCGGGCTTGAGGTCCGTCGCCTTCAGCGCGGCCTGAATCTTGGCGGGCTCGGTCGAGCCGGCGCGATCGATCGCATCGGCCAGCACGAAGAAGCCCTGCATTTGGCGAGCGACCGTGTCATCCATCTCCTCGCCGCTCTTCTTCTTGTACATGTCGGCGATGATGGCGGACGGCGAGCCGGCCGGACCCACGACCCAGGACGAGCGGTTGAAGACGCCTTGCGAGATCTTGCCGACCGCCTTGGTGAAGGACGGATCGGAGTAGCCGGCGTCATCGGCCAGCAGCACGGCCGGCTTGTAGTCGAGCGACTGCATGGTCTTGGCGAACAGGATCGCGTCCGACGTGTAGCTGATCATAATGACGACGTCGGGCTTCTTGTCCTTGAGCTGGAGCACCTGCCCCTGCAGGTCCGTCGCGTTGACGGGATAGGCGACGTCGAGCGCGATCGGCAGGCCCTTCTCCTTGAAGGCGCCGGAAATCGTGTTCGCTACCGAGGTGCCATATTCGGTGTTGTCGTGGACCACCGCGACGCTGTCTGTCTTGGCGCCCTGCGACTTGAGGTCGGCGAGGAAGTCGACATAGATCTTGGCGAAGTCGGTGGCGATCGGGGTGGTGCGGAAGAACCATTTGAAGCCGCGCTCGGTCAGGTTGGCGGCGACCGACTCGGAGTTCAGGAATGGAACGCCGTACTTCTCGGCGATGGCGCTCGAGGTCAGCGTCACGCCGGACTGATAGGAGCCGAACACGGCCGCGACCTTCTCTTCCGTGATCAGGCGCAGCGCCTGGTTCTGGCCTGTTGCGGGGTTGCCCTGGTTGTCGGCGATGATCACCTCGACCTTGGCGCCGCCGAGGCCGGCAAGGCCGGCGTTCTTCGCCAACGGGAAATTGCCAAGTTCAGGATGAGCGTTGTTGATGATGTCGGTTGCGACATCCAGCGCCGCCTTGGCATGCGCGCCGATCGAGGCGGTGCCGCCGGACATCGGCATGATCACGCCGATCTTGACGACCTTGTCCTGCGCCTGCGCACCAGCCGTGAGCGCAAGCGACATCGCGGCCGCGCAAAGCAGCCCCGTGACTCGCTTCAATGTCATGAAATCAGACCTCCCAAAGGGTTTCCCCAACCAAGATTTTTTGGAGAGCCTGGGCGAAACGCCCGCCTCCGTTTGATTATGCCTGGCCGCGGGAGGATGGCATGCCGACCGGCGACCGGCAAGGTGAAACGGACTGCGACGATGATGCATGGGGGAAGAACGTGTAGCCCGGGTGAGCGAAGCGACACCCGGGACAACAGCGGCCGCATCCCCGGATGTCGCTTCGCTCATCCGGGCTACGGGTCTTCCCGCTCCACTTCGCTCAACTAATTACGTCACTCGCCCGCAGCAGCGTCGTGAAGCCGCCATAGATCATGCGTTTGCGGTCGAACGGCATGTCGCCGTGCTTGAGCCGCGGGTCCGCCATCACCTTCTTGTTGACGGCGTCGCGCGTCTCCCGATCGCGATAGACGATCCAGGAGAACACCACGACCTCCTCCTCCTTCGCCATCACCGCGCGCGGAAACGATGTCAGCTCGCCATAGGGAACGTCGTCTCCGATGCATTCGACATAGTCGAGCGCGCCGTGCTCCATCCAGATCGCACAGGCCGTTCGCGCCAGAGCCTTATAGGCCTCGATCTTGTCCTTCGGCACGGCGAGCACGAAACCATCGACATAGGGCATCACAGATCTCCTTGGGTTGTGTGTCCCAAGGACGACGGGGCATGCGGCGGCCCGACGTCGAAGACGCCATTTCCACTGAGGCAAACCGTCGCGAGCGACGGCGACACGCCGGTTTCCAAAATGGTACGGCGCCGGGGCCGACAAAATCAGGATCGGGGAAAACCGCCCGGAATTGGCTGGGGAACCTGGACCCTACACGAATGGGTCTGGAACACTGGAAATACCACAAAAACGGGCCTATATCAATCCCTGCGTTGGGGGCGACCCGTTGGGGGCACCGTTAGGGGCAGGCCAAGTGAACGTTATTCTGAGAGCGGAAAAAGGTGGCGGCGATCGGCGTTACCTGACCCAACCCCGGGGCGAAGGGACGACTTGGTACGCGGTCGCTGAGGTCCCTAGGACGCTACGGCGGGCCATTGGCAAGAAACGGCTTCTGAAGTCGCTGGAGACAACCGACCTCCGGGTGGCCCGCATTGCCCGCTGGAATGCCGTTGCGGATTTAAAGTCCGAGATCGCCAAACACCGGACGCCCGGCCCCGAAGATCAGGACCCGTTGCTCTTGGAGGCCATGGCTTTCCGGGAAGAATTTGTCCGAGCGGATGCCGCGCGGCGCAATGACCTCATGTATCAGATCACGGACCGGGCCGAAGAGATCGATCTTGCTGCGGGTGGTACCCGTGACGAGTACGAACCTTTTTCAGAACCCCGGGCGGCCACCAAGCCGGCTACCGAATTCGTTCAGCTAGCATCCGCAAAGGTCACTCCCGCCGACCTATACATTGAACGGTGGCTCGCGGCCTCGACCTATAGCGAGCGCACCAAGGCCGACGCCCGCACGGCGCTAGCGCAGTTCAAGGATTGGTGCACGAAGGCCAGCCAGGGCTTCTTCATCGAGACCACGACCGATCGGGTTGCCGCCGATTTCCGTGATGAGGCCTTCGTCAAGGCTGGCGTGCACTTCAAGACGGCCAACAAGAAGCTATCCGCCTTGCGGCAATACTGGACGTGGCTAGAGAAGAGCTTCGGCGTGAAGTCGAACCCGTGGATGCGCAAGTCGCTCCCCAAGGCCAAGGCACATAGGATTGCCCCGGACGGCCCGATGGGGCCTGAGCGGCCGTTCACGGATGATGAGGTTCGCATCCTTCTTGCGGGTCCGGCAGACACCGACATGGCCAACACCATGAGGATTTCGGCCCTTTCGGGAATGCGCCTCGATGAGATCGGACAGCTCCGCGTGGGTGATTGCCGCAACGACACGTTCAGCGTCACTCGCAGCAAATCTGCGGCCGGAGTTCGCACCATTCCGATTCATTCGGCGCTGCGGCCGATGATCGCGAAACTCGTGGGCAAACGCGATGCGGCGGCCTATCTGTTTCCCGACTTTCAGGACACCGGCTGGGATGGCAACCGCACCATGGCCCTCTCCAAGCGGTTTACGTACTACCGCAAGAAGCTTGGCGTGCATGACAAGAGACCGGGTGCACGACGTTCCAAGGTCAACTTTCATAGCTTTAGGCGCTGGTTTGCGACGAAGGCTGAGGATGCCGGACACCGCGAGAATGTGGTCGCGGATATCATGGGCCACGAGAGCGCTGTTGGAATAACCTTCGGCCTCTACTCAAATGCTCAGCTAAAGAGACTGAAGCTTGCCTGCGTGGAATCGGTGAAGCTGCCGTGAGCGGATGCAGCAGCTTCAATGTACGAAGTAGTTTGGCTTTGCTGGCCGCCGCCAGTATCGCTCTAGCGCCCCTAGCGCTTCGCTGGCCTCAACATCTCGAATCCGACAGACCCGGCGGATCGAATAACTAAATATTCGCTTCCCCTTTTTAGTCCGGATCGACAACCGCCGCCCAGTATCTGCTTCGGAGAATGACGTACCGTAACACTGAAGTTCTTGGGGGACTTTCTTATGCTGAAGAAAGCTCTTCAACATTAACTGCTTGGCCCTAGCCATCGAGGCAAGCGACCAAACGTCGCCTCCAGTATCGCCCTCCCACAGAACCGCAGCTCCATTTCGATTGAACGAGCATAGCTGCAACGCGGCCACGTTCGCCGACAAAACCTCTCGGAAGTCAAAGTGCAGGGCTAAGTCGCCAACCGTCATCCAACCCGTTCTGCCGCTATTGAGCTGACCTTTTTGAAGGCTCTTGTCGTGGTTCTTGATTGACTTGACCGTAAACCGCACGAGAAACGCCATCTTTGTTGCAGACAGGCCAGTATCCCCCCGTGGCACCACGTCACAAAGCTGCCCGAGCAGCATCCAATATTTCTTCTCTGTCTCAAGCTCACCCTTCCAATCTGCATTTGGCTTATCCGCGGATTGACCGGCCTCGATCTCCGCGAACACATCCCCGGGCACGATTGGGAGAGATAGATCGTTTACTAAAGGCCCTTCCGTCATCACTTCCGCACGACAAATACGGCTAAGCTCGCCGCTTATTACGTGATCGCTGACCTCCAATCCGTTGTCGCCATCGATCTGAAACAACCGAAATCTCGCAAGGAGCGCGTGCAATCCATCGCCATTACCGGCCTTTAGACTTTTCGCTAGCTCTATTCGGTGCTTCTGCTGGAGAATTCGCAGTAGCACTTCTAGCTCCGAGACACCTTCCTTATAAGAATTTTGTAAAACAGCTTTGTTGATGTCAATGAATTCCGTAACGATTATATCTCTCAACGCGGTCACACTGTCGTCGAGAGAGCTTTCCACTTTCTGCAGCATCGCATAGAGAACAACGCCAGCGAGCTTATCTCGAAGGCTCTTCGAAAGCACTTCCTCGCCACCATTCTCCAATACGTTTTTGGAAATCACCGAAAAGCGGATCAGATCCTTTTTGTCCTGCTCTCCATCGAGTATCGCCGTTAGAAAATCTTTTCGCGCAGTGGCCTCCTGTTCGACACCGACTTCTTTCGTCAGCACCACGCAATAATTAGAAGTGTCAGCCTTCAGAAAACCGGCGACGGTCTGCTTCAGAATCGCGTTCGATTGCTCGTCATCAATGCCTTCCCGCTTGAAATCACGATCGACGAGAAATAGCGTGTTCTGATACGTCACCTCCGCGCTCTTCAAAGCGGCCTGCCAATCAGCCCCACTCTTGGGCAGCGCTTCGCATCCCATGCTCTGCATGACGCGATTTGCGAGATCCACAGAAACGTTAGTTCCGACCAAATCGCCTGCACGCTTGGTAAGCTCCGGATCGTCGGAGAGCATTCGGATCAATTCTGTAACCGGTTCGTCTTCCGATGCTACGTCGTCAAGGCCTAGGGCTCCAAACATACCCTCTGTCGCGATGCGATGGGCCAATGCGACAACGTCAACCGGCTCCGCTTCAGCAATAGAAGCAAATATATCGTCGATCCAAATCACCCTCTCGACACCGAGAGCTTTGATGACTGAAGATAGTTGCCCCATTATCGCTCTACTGCGTGACTGATGCCAGATCGATGTCGAATCTATACCGCCTGCCATGGGCGTTCCGGGTCTCTGACAGAGCCACGTCACATCCATAGCGCAGCAATATTTCTCTCGTTATAAACAGCCCGAGACCTCTTCCGGTATCTTTTGGTTTGTCACTCACAAACATGCCAAAAATTCTGTCTTCAATCTCCGTCTTCACGCCGATGCCGTTATCGAACACGGAAATGGTCGGCTTGGAGACCTCAATCGTGATTGTCGGCGCCTTTACTTTGGATTGCGCGGCCGGCACTTGCAACCAATACTCAGAATTCCGAACAAGATTGTCAACGATCTGCATAAGCCGCCCGCGCGGAATATGAACTGTGAAAGGCTTGGCGACATTTACCGCGAGGGCAATATTCTCATCGAGCATCCGACGCTGAACATACGCCTCGTATTCTTTGAGAAACTCGGAGAGCTTGACCGTATCTTTGGTCTCCCGATAGATCTTTAACATCGGATTTAGAATCGAAACCTGCTTCCCGACGAGCCGCACGTAAGAGCGAGCCCCCTGCAGATCGTTTGAAATTTGGGTAAGGCCCGACTTCTGCACAGACCGTTGCGACTTTAGAATAAGTTCGGAGGCGCGATCCAATAGCGGATGAACTTCGTGAGCCAAAGTTTCCGCGGCCATACCGGCGGCAATAAAATCATAAGCGGTTCGGACCTGCGATCGCAGCGCCTGGATTTCTTCTCTCAGCAGTTCTACAGACGCATCGACGTTTGCAACGTTCTGATGCCTTCTAAATCCTTGGATCGTCTTCAGCGCAGTCCTTGTCTGATCCTTAAATGATTGGGCCTCTTTCGCACTAATTCCTTTGGCGTTGGAAAATAGTTCTGCCGCCTTCTCCAGAACAGCTTGCTGGGATTCTAAGGTTGATCGGACATCTTGCCCGAACTTCGCTTGAATTGAGAGCTCTCTGATCGCACCTTCTGGAGTTGGAGCTTTCTCCGCCAAATCGGTCTTTGGCTTGCGCGAATCGTTGAAGCCGCGCCGCAACGCCTCGTAAATATCATTGATTTCGTCCCTCAGTTTCTTTGCTAGTAACAGAAACTGCCGCCATGCCGCGGTATCTACGAATCCCTCCCGGTCCGATTTCTCAACAAGTGACGCATTCCCTTGGGAAGTTATGTCGATATGGCCAACCGTATTTGTTCTTCGGAGGCCGTACCAACTTCCACCCGACGTGACATTAGCGGACATATCAAGCCAATCCGGGTCTATTCGAACGCCGAATCCATCCCGGTAAATCGAAACACCAGCCAGCTTTTGAAACAGCGATTTCAATGAACCGGTCGGAGGTGTCGCGCCTACCTGCTGATCACTACTCTGAGCAGTGTCGTCTGCGCTTGGCAGCATACGAAAATTCAACGAGTAGATGGTGCCGGAAAAATCGCCCGGGTAATTGTCGGACTGGTAATCTTTGATTTCACGACAATCGACATTCCGCACAATGCGATAGAGCCACCGCTTTTGTGCCGGATCGCCCGCAACGCGAGCCAGTCCGAATTTTGGGTAACGTTTTGTGAATTTCGAAAAAAAGTTACTCTCATTGTCGGCAGACCACTTCTCGCCGAAAAAGTCTGCAGTTATCTCGGTGGTTAGCTCTAAGGTGTCGCGGGGCTTTTCCTTTTCGATCACACGCTTCAAAGAAAAGGAATGACGACCCGTCGAATGGAGATCAAGATCCTGCTTCAGACGCTGCAGCTCTAACTCTTGTCCGTCTATGGATATTGAAACTCGAAGAGGATGCTCCTTCGAAAACGGGGAGATCAGGCGAGAGATCCGCGCTTGCAATTCAGATTGATCGGCGGCCTTCCAGTGACTAGCGTCCTCCAACCCCTCAATCATGACGCGGGTGGAGAAGCCTTTTGTAGGGGTTGCCGAGACTTCCCGAACCGGGACTTGATTCAGGGTCTTAGCGGCATCGAACTCTGACCACTGAAACTCCACACCGCTAGCTTCCTTCGTGCTCCCTTTAGGTCTCGATACAAATTGAACGCAGTCACCCAATCGCATCGTACCAAGGCGGCCGATCCCCTTATCACCAAGCGGAGTACGCCCTTTCTTGGTCGAGGATTTGGCCATACCCGAGTCGGGTCGCTTTTCCGACCCACTGATTAGAAGCCACCGAGCTTTGATTTCTTCTAGGGTGATGCCAGGTCCGTCGTCCTCAATAGTAATTCGACCGGTAAGTGCGATCGGAGCTTCGGACGCGCCATCGTTGGAGAGGTCATCACTTGCGCCGGAAGGCGCTTCCGTTCGCTTACCTCCCGCAAAATATTCTTTTGCGCTGGTATCTATTTGGACGCGACATTTATCTGCGTCCGCATCATACGAATTCTTTACGAGTTCGAGCAGGGCCTGCTCGGGGTCAGTGATCAACTCAGCACCGAGCTGCCGAACGACCCTAGTGTCAATTCGAAGCTCCAAGGAGCTATCGTGATCCGCCACAGTTCAATCTCCGTAGGTCGGCCTTACGATGCCAGTCTTTTCCTGTAGAAGCACACATGCTCGATCTGCATCAATGAGCCTATGGAATTGTGTGTCGGCATGCGCTTTGAAGGAATAGCACGTTTTAGCTGCGTTACTTCATACGCGCCATAATAGTCATGAAGCTCGCCTAGCACGGCAACCAACGGCGCGTCGGTCGACCTAATTCGCCGCTGCCCGACCGTCCAAGCAAGATAACCACCCGAGTTGACGGTCTTTAGTATGTTTTCCAACGCTCGTGACAAATCACGACAGTAAGCGGTCCAGCGCTTGGCTGCTTGCCTATCAATACCTAGTAGTTGTCTGTACATCTTGGAGAAAGATGCAGACTTCTCGCTTAACTCCTCGATCATAACATTGTCCAAGCGAAGGCCGCCCCCCATACTCGCGGTATCCAATGAATGCGTGCTATCTAATAGAGCTTCATCGATAGACGAGTCGATATCGGCGTGCGGAATCCAGCGAAGCGCCAGGTAGGAAAACTGGCCGTAAGGCACCGTCGTTCGATTGTCCCCATAAGGTGGGGACGTCAGTACGAGATCAATTGAATCGCCTCGATCCAGTCCGGGCTTCGATATGCTTTGAAGCTTTATCGTTGCCGTCGAGATCATCTTTCCATTTACAAGAACGCCAAGCTTCCTTAGTCGCGCCTTTTCCGCGATCATCCGCTCGACATTCGATTTCAATACAGACGTGAATATAGGAATGGCCACGCCGTCCAAGCGCTCTAGATCTTCGCTTGGGCGGATATGAAGCTTGAACGTCGACGTACGAGAATTGCTGCATCGCCTAATCGTTTCAGCGAGCGCCACCCACATGAAGCGACGACATTGTATATTGTCGAGCTTCTCGATAGCGCGACGAATTCTCGAGAGCCCAATCGAATTCGAGCGCTTGAACCATTTGCTCTGATTAACAAAACTTACCGCGTAGTCGCTCCGAGTGTCGGCCGCTATCCAGGCAAGGACTTGCTCCGCCGCTGCTGCATACATGCCCGCGTGAAGAGGGCTCGCTTTCACCTTGGCAATCAAGATGGCCAACGGATTGATGTCGTAGCCGACAAACGACCGGCTCGCCGCAAGTGTCTCCGTTAACGCAGTACCGGAGCCCACAAACGGGTCAAGAACCGTCTTTGCCTTAGGCGCGGCACGAACCATAGACGCTAGGATGTCACGCTGCATCGCAGGGACCATCATGGCCGGATATTGGATTAGGCCATGTGCTGCAGTCCGGCCGGCGTCGCCGGAATAAGACCAAGCCGAGCCCGTTTTTCGCTGAAAATCCGCAGTCTCGCTCAAAGACGCAATCAATGTGCGGTCGTCAGCGTCTAACATCCGGAGGCCTCTGCGAGTAGACTCACTCAATTTCAGCGTGCTTATAGCGTGATCAGCTTAACAAGTCGCTGATAATGCGACAGATTTCCTCAGGCAATTGAACGGTAGAGCGGGGGCGCGGGGCCATGTGTTTGACCTCGGGCGAAATTCAATTGAGGTCCCTCATGGGAGACGTGACCTGGGGGTAGTCGCCGCGCCCCTCCCCCCGGGGGCATGAACCGGCCAACGCCAATTCAAGAGGCGGGGGTGAAGCGTTGCGTCTTCATCAGTCACCTTGGAGGACAGGCAGACCTTAGAGCGCACTTGCCGAGAGTGGAAGGCTGCGAGAGCTTTGGCAAACCCTTCTCCCCCGCAGCCCGCGAAAGATTACCTCAGGGATGAGGTGGCAGGGGCGGCTGTTTGAAGTAGGCCAAAGCCCCCATAATGCCGCCGATGATCCCCATCACGGTACCCACGAGCTGCAACCGGCTCTGCCAGTAGTCCCACCTAGCTTTCTGCTCGGCCCGGATGTCTGAGCGGAGCTTTGCCGCTCCTTTCCGCGTCAGGTACCTCTTCCCGAAGACGGCCGATTCTTCCCAGTCATCTTCAGCCTGGGGAATTGGTAGCCGGTAATGAGCGGCTTGGGCGTAGAGCCGTTTCGTCTCCGCGATTTCCATCTCGTCCCTCACGAAGCGCAGCTCGTGGTGTTCAGACTCCTCTATGTACTCAATATCCTTGCGAGGTTTCTTGGCCGCCTTCGCCGCCTCGATGTCCTTGGCGTAGGCCTTCGAGATCTTCCGCTCGGAGCGCCGCATTCCTCGCACCGTCAACCAATGCCTAAGACCGCCTAGCATCTCGCCCTCTCCGACTCGGCCCCGATTCGCAAATCATAGCTCGTCAGGCGAAGGAGGCTGCCCAAGAGCAAACCAAACGTCGAGGACCAATTCTCTATTTTTTTGACATTCCGCAGCCCCACGATCTGAAGACGCTAAAGCATGCAGAGAGAGTCCGGCTGATATTGCCGGAAGGGTGCCGCATCTCAGAGGTGACCACGTGGCAACAACTCGCCGGTTTACCCCCGTGTAGCCAGTTGCAAAGCTCGCGGCGGCATGCGTCCCGTGGTCCTCTAGAAGGTGCCCGCTCTGGGAACACGAATTGGCGACATTCCGCGACGCTGAGGTCGTGATCTTGTTCGACATGAGCGTCTCCAATGAGTCATTTTGACTCATGGCCAATTGCCAAACGTTCGTTAGCCTAGTGGGGATACAGCGAGGACGACATGGCGCGAGACAGGCATACCGCTCGGAAACCGCAGCGCTACATTGCATATCTAAGGGTCAGCCGAGAAAGTCAGGGCCTCCATGGACTCGGCATCGAAGCTCAACGCAGATCGGTCCGCGAGTATCTTGCCCGAGTAGGTGCGACCGACGCGCTGTTGGCAGAATACGTTGAGGTCGAAAGCGGAAAGCGGGACACGCGTCCAGAGCTGCTCAGAAGTTTCGCTCACGCTCGCAACGCAAGGGCGACGCTAATAATCGCTAAGTTAGATCGACTCTCGCGAGACGTACATTTCCTAACTGGGCTAGAGCGGGCTGGCATTGAGTTCATTGCTTGCGACCTTCCAAACGCAAACCGACTTACGATCACGATCCTCGCAGCGGTGGCTGAGCACGAACGAGACATGACCGCCGAACGTACAAAGGCGGCCCTCGCGGTAGCGCGGGATCGTGTCGCCAGGGTTGGCCAGAGAGGGCACCCCGAGGTCAGGCGATTAGGCAACCCGAATGGCGCGGTCCACCTACAGAAATACGGCAACCAGGCGGCAGTCGCGGCTCTAAAGTCGAAGGCCGACGCGACGGCTCTACGGCTCCGCGACAGCCTACAAGCCGTGGTGGACGCAGGCGCTAAGTCCGCTCGCAGCATCGCGGCTGGTCTAAATGATCGCGGCGTCTTGACCCCGCGAGGCGCTCTTTGGGATTCGAAGGCTGTGATCAACCTAAGGCGCCGGCTACGTTCGTTAGAGGACGGGACCACATACACCCGAGACTCTGCCAGTCACCTGTGATTGTTCATGGTCCGCGGCGGCCCGTGAGCCTGATGACTGACCTGTTCGCTTAGGGGTAAGCTCCAGGGCACCCCCTCCTCTGCTTCTCGCTGTGTCATGTACATTGGGGTGGCAGCCGGTGCCGATGACTTCGGTCGACGGGGACCGGCCGGTTCCTCGCTCCAATCTCTGCTGCCGCCTACAGCTTCGGTAGCCCGACTCCCTCCGGGGACGTCCGAGCGCTTGCCGCCCCTCCCCGCCTAGCTCCCCGTGAGGTCCGCCGCTCGGGCGTCTCGGTTCACCATCCGAACTTCACTGGTGTCGCCTAGATCGTAGTTTCCTGTGATTGACTCACGGTCTGCGCCCCTCCTCGACTTCCTTTGCCTCCGACGTTCTAGGCCTTCATGCTTTCGTCAAGTGTCCATGGAGTCGAAGTGGTGAGAGCACTCTCTATGTGTACGCCTGATCGAGACTGCCTGCTGCTCTGACAATCGCGGTGCTCATCCTACAGGTGGCCTAGGCTCATCATGCCGCAGTACCCTCTGCATGGCTCCAAGGGGGTAGCTCTCTCCCGATACCCCTTATTCTGCAGGCTTTTTTCAATTTTTTTTCATCGTAAGCGTTGCCTTGCATGCAGAAGCGATTACGTGATGTCGTATGGTGCGCAATCGTGCGGCCATGGATAAAGGAAAATCAAAATGTTGCTGGATGCAACGCAGGAAGACATCGACTGGTTTGTCGGCACCGTGGACAATTTCGGATCGATAGAGATCATCCGCAAAAACAAGAATCCAACGCTCATCCTGAAATTCAAGACCCCGTATCTCGATAAGCTCCTGGCGATATGCGATGCCCTTCAATATGCGGGGTCTCCCTCCGGTCCGAAGAAGCCATCAGGCGACTCAGTTCAACCGCAATACGAGCTAGTTTTCCGCGGTCAGAATCTGGCGATGATCGAAAACATTGTCGTGCCGCGCATGAGAACGGGGAAACGCGAGGTGTTTGCGAAACGGCGTGCTGAACTTCATGGCATGCGCAAGAGCCTAGGACTGAATGGGCCGCAATATTTCATCGACGCGGCAGCAGAGACGGCGACTTAATTACATTGCTTCGACTAGCATTCCGGCCGGAATTCGAGCTTCCGAATTTCGACGCGAGGTGCACCGCACCCGATGGGCCGTGGGCCGGAATGGGTTTCGAATCATCCAACATTCAGGAAGGAGTATCAGTCTTGTTTCGAGGCAAGACCCCATCGCGTGCCCAGTCGAAACACCTATTGAAGGAGCGCATTGAGCGCGGTGCATTTGCCGGGGTGCCTACATGCATCATCCCGGGCTGTGGGCGACTACTATGAAGGCCGCCAAGAAGGGGCTGGCCCCGCATCACTGCCGTTCTCATACGGAACACCGGCAGCGGCATGGCAGCTATTGGCTCAGCACCTACACGGCCGCTGAATTGAAGCCGTACCTCACTGCAGCGACCGCTTATCTTCAGCTCCGGGCAGCGAACGACAAATTCATTAGCGCAGCTATAAACTCCACGCGGTTTGCTCTGGAGCAGGCTGGGCCCGCCGAAATCGCGACTCGTTTGAAAGGCCTTACAGCCGCCAAGCGGGCAAAGATCGGATTGGCCCGCCTCCGCGTCGCCAAGGTCAAGCCAGAGCGCATTGTCTCAATCGTCGTTGCCGTGAATGCGCTTGCCGAGGAGCGGGGGCACCGGTCAAAAGAATTCCGGACGGTGCAGGCGTGCAAAGCCGTGCACAGGCTTGCCAGTGGCACAGGGTGGCTGACTTATGACGCTGAGGGCCGCGAGCATCGTTCTAGGAAGCGAGCCTATCCGAGATCATCTGGCCGCGTACTGCGCGTGATGGGGGGAATGCTGGAGGAGCCCTGCGAGTGGGTCATCGAGAAGCACCTGAAGAACGTGCTAGCCCACAAGCGGCGCTACGGACGTGGCCCACGCAATGCGACTAGTTGAACGCTCCGGCCGACAATTGGCTCGCTAGTTTTCTAGCGTGAGATCAGGTCAGATTGGTCAGGTGCGTCAATAATCGATGTTAGAGCCGGTCATTTTAAGCACTTAGCCACATGTCCCCCCAAGTGCAGCCAATGATGTTCGATCCGCAGCTTCGCGCGAAAAGCGCGGAGCTCCAGGCCGCTGTCAGCAGGCTCGCAGACACATTGCTGGCCCACGAGGCTGCGAGCGGCTCCCGCAAGAGGGCACGAAAGGAAGCGGACGCGGCGAAATTCTCATTGGCCGTGGAGGCCCTGGCCTGCAATCTCATTTTGCTAAAGGCCACGGGGAGCAACGCTAAGCTCGCCGTGCCCCGGTCACATGCCGTCCTCTGGCAAGGGAATCCTGTTCTCGGTCAACATTTCCTAAGTGTCATCGACCTTCTATCCGCCGTTGGCTTGATCGCGGAGGGGCGGCGCGGCTACAGGATCTCCGCTAAGTCAAAAATGCCGTCGCTCATTGAGCCACTAGAACGCCTCGCGGATCATCTCCTGCTATCTTCGCCCGAATGGCGCGCAATCCGTCAACTTGATGATCCCGTGTTGGTCATTCTGAAGGAAGGAAAGGACGAGGACGGGAACGCCGCCACCATCGCCTATCGCGAGACCGCGCAGTCTAGAAAGTTCGCGAAGCAAGTTCGGAGCATAAATGGATTTCTCCGCGAGGCTGACATTGAGGTCGTGGGCCAGGACGACACCGGCCCGTCCTTAGGAAGGGATGGACAAATCATTGCGCCCTATCGCCGCTCGCTCAGACGCATCTTCAATAACGCCACGTGGCTTCACGGTGGTCGCCTTGCGGGCGGCTTCTGGATGTCAATGGAGCGTACGGAACGCTCTCGCATTCGTATCGACGGCCAACGGGTGGCGGAGATCGACTATGGGCAACTTTTCCCGCGCCTCGCTTACGTGCGGGCCGGGGCGCCCCAGCCTGAGGACGACCTCTATGATGTTTTCGGGAAGGGCACCGGCCGCGATGGCTGCAAGAAGCTCATGAACGCATTACTGTTCTCGCGGGGGCCGCTGAAGAATTGGCCCGAGGACACGCGCCGGCATTTTCCGGATGGCATCAATCTCCGGACGGCAGTCGAGATGCTCGCCGCGAAGCATGCGCCCATTGCTCACCTGTTTGGGAGGGCCCTTGGTTTCCAACTGATGCGCATCGAAAGCGATATGCTCATCGAGGTTCTCACTGAATTATCGGCTGCTGGAGTCACCGCCCTGCCTCTCCACGATGCGGTGCTCGTCGCGAAATCCCACGTGGGTGTGGCGCAGGAAACGATGGGAGCCGCTTTTCAACGCTGGAGTCGCTCGTCCTGCGCGATCGTCTCAGTGAAATTTCCGCAATAATTACAACGCCCTAATTCTTACGCCTCCGCTAATGGAGGAGAAAGCTAGAGGGAAGAGAACTTAGAGGAGCGACCTTGGTGGGTTTATCTCCGTGAGCCTCTAAGGGTTTCCTTCAAGTTGGGAGGGTGACACCACCCCTCCTACATGGCCCCCTTTTAAGGGCAATCCACTAAGGCCGAGCTTGCAGCCCCCAAGGTCGATCCAGTAGGGCCACCTCTTAGTTCGGGCGAATGAGTCCCCAAGTCCCTTATTGTAGCGCTCGATGATGAAGCCAAAGGGGTGGCGCGACGCAGAAATACCGAGCCTACTGGGGTCCGCTTTGGCGGGAAGCCGACATCCGCCGCACCACGAGCAAGTGAATTGCCGCGGCAAGATCGACGGAGCGCCCAAGTCAATTCGCAATCGCATTGGCGACATCGCGAATGATGTAGAGTAGCCATCCGAGTTTATCGAGGATCACATGAGATCTCGAAAGTCGCAGCAATAGCTACTTTCCGAACTTGAACCAGCCCTTCATGGCTTTGAGTGCGTCCACTACCGGCTTCCCGTAGGCCATAGTCCCAGATAGGCCGAGTGCCACCTCAGGCACGGCTCCCGAGAGATTGCCTACCACCATAAGCGACGAGAATAGACCAAACGTAAAGGCTTTATCGCAGATCTCGTTGTAATGCGATGTCCAATACTCTGCCACTCCCTGTGAGAATGATTTGACGCTACTGGCTACCTCTTTTTCCTTTATGCTGCCCTGCTTCAACGCCTCCGGGTGTGTCCGCAAGACTTCGAGCTGACGCTTGAGCTCGGTTAGCTTTTGCACCTCATCGTCCTTCTGCGCATTGGCTTCCGCCGAGTTTGGGCGGTGATGCGACAGAACGACTAATCGTTCCTCGATCAAAACAACGGACGTCGTGATTGCGGCCGAAAGCGCAGTGGCGTTTACCACGACGGCCTTGCCAATTCGTGTCCGTTGCACCTTTATTATTGGCTTCTTTTTAGGGGGAGGCGGGGGAAACTTCTCAGCGTACTTACGAAGCGCGTCGCCCATCTCTCCCCATCTGAGAATGCGCAGGCCGGGCGCGTAGTCTCTTCTCTCCTCAAGAACTTCCGGATGAACGACCTTTCCTACTACCCAGGTCTCGTCAACCTCGCCAACTTCATAACGTCTCGGTCTGCGGTTGAGTACACGATTGAGTTCGATATGCCGCACCGTGGGCATCATTATTACTTCGAGCTTTATCAGATCTTCGCCACCGGAATACCCTACCATTATCATCGTTAGGAGGGACCGTTGCCGGAGCGATTGCACCACCCTAAAGCCGGCGCCTTCAAACGCATTCGTAGCGTCGGCTTGTAATTCCACCTCCGCGACCTGGCGGTGGTCTTTCCGAGCTAAATGCTTGATGCTGACAGTTTTCTTTTGTCGCTCGATGCGCCGTGGTCGTGTTGCCATGTGCCCCTCCTGCCGGTCCAGTACACACGGTCTCGAAAATCTGTGCAAGGTTGCATCCGGTTACGCTTCACTAAACATAGCGTTAGCTACGACTGCTAGGGTCACATGCTGACATTGTGTGAGTGACTGCGGAAGTCCGCTTTGGATCGAGAGCGATCTTGGGCAATGCGGTCCGGTTCCCAGTGACGGCCCCTACTCTCTCGCGGCCGGTGCTCAAAGTGATCAACCTGACACCGGACGAGATTCAGGCCTGCCCCGCCCCTTCCTCTGAGGCACAGCAAGAGATCAGGGGTCGTATTCAGGGCCTTCGCCAAGCGGGTCAGGACGACGATGGTGCAATTACGGGTGCCTCGCTCCACCTGACTTACATAGGTCCGGTCAAGCCCAGCCTCTAGGGCCAAATCCTCTTGGGACAGCCCGAGGCTCTTGCGTGCCCTCCGCACGGCCTTCGCCACCACATCAACGATCCCGGTCTCGTCATCCATCCCGAGAGCAGGCCCGTCGTGATGACTTTTGGTCTACGGACTATGAGACGGGATACGGACGAACTTGGAGTAGTAGCCACCATTGCGGATGCCCTCCCATCGCTTGGGCGGTCCCATTTTTTCGTTGAGGCTTGATGACTATCGTCTACATTCCTGTGCAGGGTCTATGAGGAATAGAGATATGACCTCCACCGGAAGCACCGCCCCGAATCCCCACGAAGACGACCCCTCAGCGCCGTCGCGACTTCAAGAACCACCGATCCTCCGCTAGTCTCTCCAACCAACGCCACCAAGGGGATGACGAGCTTCTGCAATGCCCGGGTCAATTACGGTCGATCGTCTCAAATCTCACCCAGTCGTTGGCACGTGGTTCGTCCTCGGAAGCAACGAGGAATTTCCCGGTGTTCTATACTTTGAAGACGATAATCTCCGTCTGACCCTCTATCTTACGATTGACGGGAACACACCCTTCGAAATTCTTACCCGAACCGACCCCCGCTTAATGCCTTTCGCGCCGCCGAATCAGCCAACGCTACTCGGTCGAACGAAGGCAGCAGGGCACGTGACACTTTTTAACTGCCCGCAATTGACTTACCAATCTGCAGTTCAGTTAGACCCGCCTCTGGCCCGGGTCGAGCTAACGCTGGGACCGTCCCAGGCGTGGAGCGGCTCTGGTTTCGTTAGCTCCGAAGAGCCCTATCAAGAACTAAGCTTTCGTGCGCCCGGCCTGCACAACATTCTATCGACGATTGACGTTGACCGTCAGTTCCTCGTCGAATCGAAGCCGAAGCGCAAGAGCCCGACGCATAAGCTGAAGAAATTGACTGGCGCAAATGAGGCCATTCTCATTCACCACCGCGAGCAGCCAAAAGCCCAAATTGTCAGAGCGGACAAATCGTTTGAAATCCAATTCGCGTCGTCAATTGCACAGAACAGTTCGAGCCTGGACGGGATCAGCATAACAACGTCAGACTCGGTCCATATCTTGTCGCAGGCTGCGACTTTAACGGAGCTTGTGAACGTAGCTTATGAAGTCGAGCAGTTTCTTGCTCTGTTGTGCATCGGGCCATTTCGCGGTGAGAGAGTAGCACTCAGCCTCGACATGATTCACAGGGCGGAACTGATCTGGAAGATAGGAAAACAGAACCGCTTGGCACGTTTCTCCCTCATGCCTCACCAGATGCTCGTCCCTTTGGGAAGGCACCCCGAACTCGCACGACAAGCGTTGGAGAGATGGTTTGCCGCGAGTGAGTCGACTCGTCTAGCGCGTTGGCTAATCTTTGATGCCCTCTTTACCGAGGTGTCATCGACATCGAAATTTCTTTCCGTAGCGCAGGCGTGGGAGATCGCTGGTCGCGAGGAGAGCAAGGCCGCTCCCTACAATAAACAGAAGTTTAAAGCGGCCTGTCGAGAAGTTGAGAAAATACTGAACAATCAGCTTGGTGAAGATGCGGCGAAGCGGCTCTTACAGTTGTTGCGCTCTAGCAATCGGGAAAGCTTTGCAAACTTCGTTCAAAATATGATGAAGGACATCCCGCGACTCGCATTAGATCGGATTTGCAGAGACCGATCCAATTTTGTTTCCGCTGTAGTCAAGACACGCAATGTGCTGACGCACATGCAGGACGGGAAAGATCTTCCGATTGAAGTGGCATCATATCTATCTCTCTTTCTCACCTATAAGCTGATCGTGCTCTATTGCATTCACACCTGCATCACCATGGGACTGCCTCTTGATAATCTCGCCGGGATGCTTGACAATAACACCATGGCACTGACGGCTTGTCGGCCTCTGCCTTCAGTCTAAGGCAGTATGACAGCGACTGCGCACCACTGTCATTTCATTCTGCTCCGCTCAGAGAACTTGGCGACACTCGCGCACTTCGTGCACGGCATACTCGCTTGTAATCATGGCCATCACCCAAGAAGCGAAAGCGGCCGTCCAATTGCATTCCATGAAATAGGCAGAGGTCGGAGAGGCCCGACTTCGATGATGGGTTTATCTCTATCAGGATGGGATCAGAACTTTCATTGAAGGCAACATCGAATATCACGTCATCAAGATGGGAAGCATCGCGAAACTTTGTGAAAAATGAAGAAAGAGATCTGCGAATGTCGTTTGCATTCGCGACTATTCCCGGATAGGTGACACCTTCCGTGTAGTGATATTGAGAAATACCACGCAGTTGCCGGCCCAACATGAAACATCGAAACTCTTTCCACTGAGGTACATTGATCCACTCACGCAAAAATAGATGGGATTGATACCCAGCCAAGTGGGCTACCGCTAGGTCGAACCGCACTCGCTCCCTCGATGTCAGGATTATTGCTAGACTTTGCTGCGCTGATCGAACTCTAAATCCATATCTGAGACCGTGCGCGCTATCTTTTGGACTGCGAGAACCGAATCGCAAGTACGCGCCGCGGTAGTACGAGCGTAAAGCAGTATTCAAACGAGGCCGTATGCTTTCGATGGCGTCGTCGAGGCGATTAATTGCGAATGGATTTGTGGCTACATTATCAACTGCCCCTATATCTCTCAGTTTCAAATATCGTAGTATTCCGGCGCACTGCATTCGGGACAATCGTACGTCAGTCTGACGAACAGAGAGTTTTCGCAACCCCAACGGCCAATTTTCCAGGAATGTTGGTGAGGCCACATTGATAAATCTCTCGGCGCCCTCTCTGCTTGCTGTCGCGTCTGAGAATGTCACCATGGTCTGGCCGGGTGCCTAGGGACAACTAACTTTATAACGGCGCGATCTCTCACCATGCGGCGGACTCAGCTTCTGCAGGTTAACGCCGGAAAGGTCCAACCCATCCATAGTGTGAGTTGAAACGATTAGAATGCCGTTGATATTCGAGCTCGTGAAGAAGGACAGAATCCTAGCCCGTGTCGCGAGGTCGAGGTGATTCAATGGTTCGTCGAGTATCGTGATGGGGCGCCTTCGCAGTAAGCATCTGCCAAGAGCGAGCAGCTGTCGTTCGCCACCGGACAAGTTACTGCCGTATCGACCTACATCGAATTGCAGCCCCAACATTGCGTGAGACATCTCTAATGCCTCAGTCTC
Source organism: Bradyrhizobium huanghuaihaiense (assembly GCF_007830635.1). GTDB lineage: Bacteria > Pseudomonadota > Alphaproteobacteria > Rhizobiales > Xanthobacteraceae > Bradyrhizobium > Bradyrhizobium huanghuaihaiense. Next base: position 150,686 of record NZ_VLLA01000005.1, read on the forward strand.
AGCGGCTCGACCCTGCCTGATACCCAGCTCGACTAGCAAATCGTACAGACCAGTTAGATGGGTGATCTGATCGCCGAGCAATTGCTCGGTGGACGCTGCATTTTCATCGAGGCATAGATTCGCGAGGACCGTGCCGCTAAACAGACTTGGATGCTGAGGCAAATACGAAATCCAATCTTGTTCTCGTAGATTGCCCCACATCTCATCAAATCCGTTCACAACGACACGCCCATTGGCAGGCTGCTCCAAGCCCGCAAGCGCTCTCATAAATGTCGACTTTCCTGACCCGCGAGGCCCCATAAGCACTGTCGGCTTTGACGCCGTAGCCTCGAAGGAGTCGATTGCTGAAATTGCAATACCATCGCGGACCGCACGAAAGCCATTCACCAACAGACGCGTTGGCTCAGATGCGTGGCGTGGGGCATGGGAGTATCGGCAACTCTCAGCTCGACCCGCTTTTAGTGCCTCCAAACCAAACATTGATTGCAGACGATTGAGGCTCACGAGAGCGCTACTTAACGACTGAATATTAGACGAGACATGAATCATATGCCCAAGCATGTTGGGGAGCGCCCAAAGAAGCACTGGAACAACGGTGGCAACGGAGCCTCCGTCGGTTCCTAGGAGCATGGCGGTTACGAACCCGAGCATGATGCCAATGGAGGGGGTTACAAGATTGAGCGCAACTTGCCACGACAAGGATTGGCTGAATCTTGCGTACGCGATGCGTCGGTCGGCGATCAGGTGGTCTGACATCCGCGCAGAGATACGCTCCTCATGGCAGGCATATATTTCTTCGGCGGCCATCAGGTGATCTTCAGTGAAATACCTGACCTTATCTGCCGCGGCCATGACGATGGAGTCGTTCCGTGCAGTTCGGCGGGCCAGCGGAATATTCACGGAGTAGAAAAAGACGACAACGAGCAGCATCCCGACGCCGACCGGAATCGACTGAAACAAAAACCAAGCGATATACGCCGCTAATGACAAAAGGCCGCTGGCGACACCGAGTATCGACACCACCCCCGACATGGTGCGACCAAGGTCAACCGTCAGGAGCGAAACCGCTTGCGAAGTACCGACTCTGTTGCGAACCACGCCGCCAGATCGCAACATGTACAGTAGCAAGGCTTTCTCTTGCGCATCGCGGTAGCCTATCGCGAGTTTTGAAGATAGCTGTTCGTATCCCATGGCCTGGACGGCTTGCGCCGAAACAACGATCGAGAGCGCCAGGCAAGCGTAGAGGGTGCTTTTTGATACCTCGTTGGATGATGCTCTAACAGTGGCGAAGAGTTCAGCTATCAGAGAATTCGAGACGACGACAAGGCATGCACCTACAAGTCCTGTCGCGAGGACCGCGCAGGCAGCCACTCTGTGGTCAGGCCCCAATATAGGGCGACCAAATGCCCTGATCGAAGAGGACGAGTCTTCGGGATTGCCGTCCTGAGGCATTGCCAGCCTCGATAGCGTTGTGTAAAGTAGCGTTGCGCTTCCTGTGCAACTTAACTGACAGATGCAACATAAGGGAAGGATTGAGCCGATGGCAACAACAGTCGATACAACAACAGTCGATACTGTGCAGTCGAACGAGCCGCTCGATGATCGAGAGGCGTTCGGACTTCAGTTCGTAGAGCCCGCCCCCACTATGATGGGAGGAACTACGACAACTAAAACGGTAACTTTGCCTGTCGATACGGATCCAGAAGACACGGACATGTAACGACAATTGATCGGCCGCAGCGTTCAACCTTGGCTGCGTGCGTTTATGAGCGTGGCGTAGCCAAGAATTTCAGTCGTGATCCGCCTAGGCGAATACAAGACTCCTATTCCATTCTGACTACTAAGGACACATTTTTGTCGACAGTCCTTATCCTCGGAGATGAGCGCGACCCACACGTGGCGGCAGTTAGAGATGCCGTACTCAGTCGCGGCTCCGCAGTGTTTGTCTTCAACTTCCGGGACTTCTATGCGCGGGTCACGCTGACAGCTGAAAATCATGTCAGCGCGCATTTTGCCAATGCGACTGGCGACCTCAATTCCGACGAAGTATCCGCCGTCTGGTGGAGAATAAAACCCTCAATTCCAAATACGCCGCCGCCGAGTCCCGTAGCTACGAATTTCAAAAATCGCGAATGGGAATACCTGCTTAGATCGCTCCCGGGTTACATGCCGAGCCACGTCAAGTGGCTAAATCCCATCGAAAAGCAGGTGTTCCTTAATTACAAGCCAAACCAAATGCCAATCGCGCTAAAGGCTGGCCTCAAAATTCCACCCACACTATTTACCAACGAGAACGAGCGGATACTCGCCCGTTTTCAACGCGATCAAACAATCGTTTACAAGACACTTAGTCCATTCGTCGATCCTCCGGATGGCGTCATTATGACGAATTTTGTTGGACGAGGAGTTATTGCAGCCAACAACAGGCAAATAGCGGTTTGCCCGGGAACTTTTCAGGCTGCGATAGAGAAAGAGTTCGAACTGCGGGTGTACGTTGTGGGCGAGAAAATATTCGCTTTCCGCATCGAATCTCAACGGTCGATCGCTGGGAAAATGGATTGGAGGCGTGCGCAATCAGAGGAGATATTTGATTTAGTTGAACTGGACGGAGACACGGTCTCTAAGCTGAAGCAGTTTCAGTTATACGCTGGCATCGTTTATGGTGCGTATGATTTGATCGTGTCTACTGATGGCTCGACATACTTTCTTGAATGCAACCCCGCTGGTCAATGGCTCTGGTTAGAGCATGCTCTTGGAACTAGAATAGCGGACACCGTTGCCGAATTGTTGGCCGGTTGAACGGTCTGATTGCATCAAGCATTCCAAGTGACGTGCGATCGATTTTCACTCTTGGTCCTGATCGGCTTCATAAGGGGCATGGGCGGACTCCGTTTTGCCATCGTGTATATGGGGCCCTACCTGAAAACTATGGAAGCGCTTCAATCCCAGCGAATCTATCAGGGATGCCAATCAACGAACTGAATTGCGCGGAGAACGCCTGACTGCTTCGTACCGCCCATTTCGCGCAGCCGTAGGTCATGAAGCCATAAGGAAACATGAAGTTGGATTGGTAGCCCGGACTGATTGGTACTTTGGTTTTGAGTGTCCGGACCCATTTGCCATCGTGGATGTCCGTCTCGCTATCCCAAGCAGGCTTGAAGTGCATGAGCGCGTTTCTGAATCGAACGAGAAGTGCGGCGTCCTGCCAGGCAAGACTACCTATGTCCGGAGTTTGGTCCAGGAGGAGCGCTATGTGCCGATAATGATCGGTAGTATTTCCCGAACGATCGTGCTTCAAATCCCTGAGAAGGGCGATGTGTCCCTGCGCTAGACCTAGTGTCGACCCATCGAGAATATCTTGAATGATCTCGTTACAATTCGCTTCGAGTGCGGCTGCAGCCATCGTTATGGCGACAGGAACATGCATCATCATGCCGTCGAACCAGGCGCCATGCTGACTTGTGTCGCTCGCCCGTTCTACGACATGAGCGCTTTGCGCCGCTTGAATAGCGACGCGTAAGTGGTTGACGGCAAAATTTGACCTGAGGCTAAGCTTCGCGGTCATGCCGTCTGCGGAGCCGGTTGTAAAGGCAACTGCGTTGAGTTCGTGCGGTTCGGACACCATCAAACTCCCTTCGTCTTTGCCATCGCTCTGCTAGGGCGTTGTGTAAAAACCTTTGCCGTAGTGCGCTAGGCGTGAACCTGGTGATAGCATCGTGAAGCTGTTCGTCGGCCTAAATTTTTGGTAGAGAATCGCCACCCAACACCACCTCAGAGGGTGAGACATGCTAAAGGTGCTGCCGCCGCTAATGACTGCTGCCGGCTCTATAATTCTAGCTTACCGGGTGAAGACGATAATCGACCAACTAGCCTTCGCACAGCGAGGCGCCGATGCAAACTTTCGGTCCCTTACAGAATTTCTGGCCGGTAGGTCGGCACAGCTTCCAATGCTCGTTGGCTTTGATGAGCGGGTCCAGCGGAGTGTCCGTTTCGGCACGTGGCTGCTGGTGGTGGGCTTCGCACTGATTGCCGGCGGCGCGATCGTGAACGCATGGCTTCTTTGGAACTCGCCCACTTAGGCGTTGGGGGCACCCGTTAGGGTCATCGTTGGGGTACGCCAATTACCCAGCGCGAAATATCATAACTATTTCAGGTGGTTGCTTTTATGCCAAGAAGTTGGCTGGGGAACCTGGATTCGAACCAAGACAAACAGAGTCAGAGTCTGTTGTGCTACCGTTACACCATTCCCCAACGGAATAGCCGAACAAATTCAATGACTTACTGATTTGTCCGACTGTGGCCGGAAGCGCGTTTGGCGCAAATCACGGCTCAGGCGTGGCAGCGTTCTACCCGCTCGCATCTGGGCTGGCAAGCGCTCCGGTGGATGGCTCGTCAGCCCAATGATGGGACCGGGATACGATCGGAGCGAACCTTCCGCTAATGCATGCGGCCGATGCTGACGACGATTTCGCCCCGGCCATGGGCGATCATCACCTGACCATATTCGTCCTGCGGCGGGCTCTCCTCGTAGCGGAGCGGGATCGTGGTGATCTCCTCCTGCGCCGCGTCGGCGGGCTGCTCCGCATTCACGTCGAGGATCAGGATCTTCGGATTGATCCCCTGCGGTGAGCGCCTGGTCAGGCGGGCCTGCCAGCCATTGCTCGGGACCCGCACGTCGCCAATCATGATCAGCCTGGGCGGCGCCCCGGGTGCGCGGTCGATCCAGGCCTTGAAGGTGTTTCTCAGCAGGACAGTCATGATGCACCTCTCCCTCGCCAAGTTGCGCGATCCTGCGATCGCGGGCGAACCATAGGCGGGCGAAGCGAAGCGAAACGTGAATGGCCCGTGAATCGGGCGAGCCGGCGAGCTTTCCGCGGCGAAGACCACAAGCTTGCCACCACACGATACCGATCGGGACTGGCTGAGCTTGTGCCGGACCGCGACACAAGTCGGCCGGCGACCAAGGTCAGACCGTACTCGCGCGTGAGTTGCCGACGGCTTGCGACCGCATCGCGCGCTTGGTGCAGGTGAGCGAAAACTCGCCATTCACGCTCATTTCACGCGCGTCGGCTCCAAGTGAGGAGCGATTTTCATTTTGCCCGCAAGGTCGCATTCCGATCGTTCAGCAACCCTTGACCGTCTGATAACGCAAGATGTACCATTTCTGCATTGCACCAGATCCGGCGGGCTGCATTCCTGAGCTCACGCGTCATTGGCTTCGCGGACAACGCGAACCGATTATCTGCATTTCACCAAGCCTAAGCTCCCGGGACCTGCCCTCCTGCATTGTCGTCGACGATGTCGACGGGGGATGGGACGAGATGGCGGGAGTTGGCGGCGACAAGGCGGCAGGCGGAAGCGAGACCGGCCGCCTGCGGCTGAATATCATCGGCACATTTTCAGCATCGGTGGACGGACACGAGATCGCGCTCGGCCGAAAGGCGCAAGCGCTTCTCGGCTACATGATGCTCTCCTCCGCCCGCCAGTTGCCCAGAACCAAACTGGTCGGCCTGCTCTGGAGCGAGAAGGAAGACCCGCTCGCCAAGGGCTCGCTGCGACAATCGCTGAGCCAGATCCAGCGCGAACTGAAGACGCACGGCTGCACGCATTTCCATGCCGATCAGATGCACGTGGCACTCGATATCGAACACGTCGCTTGTGACCTGACGGAAATCATCGCAGATGCCGAGCGCGGCGTCGTCCATCCTATCCTTTTTGCACACGAACGCCTGACCGACGACATTCTCGACGACCTCGAGAATGTCGATCCCGCATTTTCGGATTGGCTTGCGGAGACGCGACCGCTGATCCACGAACGGCTGATCGATGCCCTGACGAGGCTGCTTCCCGATGAGGGCCAAGCCGATGTCACGCCCACCGCGGAGGCTGCGGCAAAAGCCATCTACCGGCTGGATTCCGAGAACGAGCGTGCCATTCGCGTTCTCATCAGGAGCCACATCGCGGCCGGAAGCATCGGTGCCGCGCTCGCGATCTATGCGCGGCTCTGGCGCCAGCTCGAAGACACCTATGACATCGAGCCGCACAAGCTCACGCAGGAGCTGATTGCCAGCCTGCGACAGCAGCAACCCGAGACAGTCACGCGGCAGGCCGTGTCCTCTGCGGCGGCCCCCGCACTTGGCCTGGCCGGATTTGCCGTCAGCCGGCCATCGGTCGCCGTTCTCCCCTTCCGCGCGCTGTCGCCGACGCTCGAGCCCCAATTCACGATCGGTATCGTCGACAGCGTCGTGCAGGCCCTGTCGAGCCTGAAAGAGCTGTTCGTGATCTCGCGCGGGTCGACCATGATCCCGATGTCGCAGACACCGGATCTGCGCGCGATCGGCCGCGATCTCAATGCGCAATATCTGCTGCACGGAAGCATTCAGCGCGCCGGCGACCAGATCCGGATCTCGACCGAACTCGTTGCCGCCGAGACGGTCGAAGTCGTTCGTGTCGATCGCCTCAGCGGGACTGCGGCCGACGTCTTCGACCTGCAGGACCGCATTGCCGTCGAGGTCATACGCTCGCTGGCGCCTCAAGTTCGCGACCGGGAGCTACATCGCGCGATGCAAAAACGGCCCGACGATCTCGATGCCTACCAGTTGGCCCTGGTCGGCTACGACCAGATGTTCAGCCCGGACTACACGACATTCGTGACGGCACGCACCAACTTCGAGCGGGCGCACATCCTCAGCCCCAATTGGGCGCCACCTCTGTCCTACAGCGCCATCTGGCACATGCAGCGCGTGGCACGCGGGTGGTCCGCGAATGCACCGAACGAGCTCGACACCGCGCGAGCGCTCGCCGAACGAGCGCTGGAGCGAAACTCGGCCGATCCGCTCGCCAATGCCGTCGGCGGCTACACGCTGTCGCAATGCAAGCACGACCATGTCGGCGCCCTCAAACAGCTCGACCGCGCCATCGAGCTCACCCCGAACCTCGCGCTCGCATTCGCATATCGTGCCGCCGTGCATGTTCGCTGCGAACACTATGAAGACGCACTCGGCGATGCCGCGTTCAATCTGCGTCTGTCGCCGCGAGACAGGCACGCGTGGTTCGCGGAGATGATCTCGGCTCAGGCTCACTTTGCCATGAACGACCTCAACTCGGCCATCGAACACGCGAGGCGGGTCGCGACGCTGCTGCCGAGCAACCAGGTGAACCTGCGCGTTCTCGTCGCTGCGCTCGTGGAAAGCGGGCGTCTCGACGATGCGCAGACTTTCGCGGTGCCACTCATGACGGCCGGCGAGCTCGACATGAGATGGATCGCGAGCTCACCATGGCCGAAGCCGGCCCTGGCGCGCATCGAAGCCGCGCTCTCACGGCTGGCCCCGGCACTTCGGCACGGAACCACCCTAGGCAACACCAACAAGTCCTGACAGAGGAGGCTCATATGGCGGGCGGATACGGAGGATATGGCGGTTACGGCGGTTATGGCGGCTACGGGGGTTATGGAGGGTACGGGGGTTATGGAGGATACGGCGGCACCAGCGGATCGGGCGGCGCCATGTTCGCCGACCGCGTCGATCGTCCGTTCGTCAGCGAGCGCGACGTCAAGGGCGCAAGGTTCGATGCCACCGGCTTCGGCATGAGGCTGTGGTCGACACGGTGGTATTCGTGGGTCGTGATGTCCGATCTTGCCAGCCAGGCAGATTGGCTCAAGCGGCTCGGCGGATTTGCCCTGCTCGGCAAGGGTCCAACCCCTTGGGCAGCGACTCTCGACGACGACATTGCCATATTGAGAAACATGGCCGTCAATGAACGCGCGCCCGCCATGGATGAAATCGTTACCGAGGCCGACGAGTTCATCAGCAAGTTCCTGCATATGGTGTCCGCGACGGCGACGACACACCCCGCGACCTCGCGCATGCTGATCGTCGCCGATGCGCTCACCGCGCTGATCGCGATGCACTACAAGGCGCATTTCAATCGCCCGCGCCCCACGCAGGTGGTCCCCGGCTTCATGTCGCCGATCCAGCACGGCGGGCATGCGTCCTTCCCGAGCGGTCACGCCACTCAGGCCCACGTCTTCGCAGCGCTTCTGAGCAAAGTCATGCCGCAAGCTCTCGGCTTCTCCGATCCCATCCCGGGCTTCGCGGGGCGGACAACGATAGACAAGACGCTGGGCGCCCTTGCCGACCGGATTTCGCGGAACCGGGAAATCGCCGGTCTTCACTATCCGTCCGATACGAAGGCCGGGGTGAAGCTCGCAGCCGCGATCATCGACAAGATTCTCCTGGACCGGGAGTATCTGCCGAAGTTCACGAAGCTCGTCGACAACGCCAAGGCCGAGTGGGAGAACACCGGCGTGTTCGACGATGGGAAGGACGCCGACATCTCCGCGGGAGAGAAAAATGTCCGAGACTGATCGGTGCGGCCTCTACGAAGTCGTGCCCGCCGGCTTCGACCTTCTCAATGCGTCCCCCGCCGAGCTCGATCGCTACGGCATTCCGCAAAAGCCGGATGTCGTCACGGAGCCGGAGCTGTTCCAGTTCTGGACGGAGCTCGTCTCGGCCCCGTTTTCGGCAAAGCAGCCGACCTTCGCCGACATCGATCCCCCCTCCACCGGGGGAGCGCTTCAATCGATGCTGAATTGGTCGGGGGCGCTCATTTCCACACCCTGGCCCCAGCAGATCGTCTTTGCGGCAGCCGGATGGAATGTGCCGGACGTGCGTCGGCCATCCGTGTCGGCCCTGGGGACGCACGCGGACGATCCAAAATCGCTGCTGTGGGTGGGGCTCGACGGCCGCAACGGCGTGCTGCCGAATGTTTCCCTGCCTCAGATCGGCACCGGCCACTGGCCCGATCGCAAACCCAAGCACTTTGCGTGGTGGGATTGGTGGCACAACTCGCAGCCGGATGAGGCGACCGGCAAGTCGGCAACAGCGCCGGAGCCACAAGCGATCACGTTGATCGACAATTTGGCAATCGAGACAGGCCACAAAGTCCTCGCCGGCCTGGCGGTCCAGGTCAGCGGTGACATTCTCTATTTCATCAAGAACCAGAGCACCGGCGAGTTCCGCTCGTTTCTGGCCCCACCACCGCCTGGCGAAATCGAGCCGCTCGGATCATCCGTGCAATGGGTCATGGAGCGGCCGACAGACCCGAAGAGCCGCGATCTGTTCCCGCTTCCAGACTATGATCCCGTAAACTTCAGGTACTGCGTGGCCCGGGCTGCGGACGGAGCGATCGGATCGGGCCGCATGATGACGCTCGAGGACAACGCGCTCATGATCGAGATGCGGGAGACTTTTGCCGATCCTGAGCGCACCGTCATCGTGTCACGTCCGGAGCTGCGGCAGGAGACTCCAAACGGCCCGATCGGCGTCAGTTGCACGTTCCAGGATCCGGCGGTGTAAACGGGCAACCCACGTTCGGGGACGGACCGCGCAGAAGCGGCGTGATCCGTCCCGTCTCGGGTATCGCAAGACCAGCAACGCTGCGCGCCTACTCCAGCTTGATGTTCGCCGCGTCGATCACCTTCTTCCAGCGTGCCGTCTCCGCGGCGATGTAGGCTGCGAACGGCTCCGAATCCACCGCAACCGCGGTGGCACCGAGCTCGGCCATCTTCTGCACCGTCTCCGGCTGCTGCATGAAGGCGCGGATCTCGGCGGAAAGCTTTTCGACGATCGGCTTCGGCGTACCCGCAGGGACGAAGAAGCCGTGCCAGGCCACGGCCTCGAAGCCCGGCAGGAATTCGGCCACCGCCGGCACTTGCGGATCGAAGTCGGCGCGCTTCGGCGTTGCCGTCGCCAGCATCGCGAGCTGGCCGGTCTTCACCTGCGGCAGCAGCAGCGGCACATTGTCGAAGGCGAGATCGATCTGGCCGCTGAGCAGGTCCGTCAGCATCTGGCTCGAGCCCTTGTAGGGCACGTGCACCATCTTGGTGCCGGTCATCTGCTGAAACAGCTCGCCCGCCAGATGCTGCGAGGTACCGACGCCGGCCGAGCCGAACGAGACCTTGTCCGGGTTTGCTTTGAGGTAGGCGATCAGCTCCGGCACGGTGCGCGCGTTGATCTTGTTGGGATTCACCACGAGCACGTTGGGCACGACGCTGATCTGGGCGACCGGGATCAGATCCTTGTCCGGCTGATAGCTCAGCTTCGGGCCGTAGAGCGAGGGATTGATCGCGAGCGCGGATGTGCTGGCCAGGCCAAGCGTGATGCCATCAGGCGCCGACTTCGCCAGCCGCGTCACGCCGAGGATCGAGCCGGCGCCGCCGACGTTCTCGACGACGAAAGGCTTGCCGAGCTTGACCTGCAAATGGTTCGAGACCATGCGCGCGAAGATGTCGGCCGTGCCGCCGGCGGCGAAGGGAACGATCACCGTCACCTGCTTGGACGGATAGCCATCCTGCGCCAGCACCGGCGACGTCGCCAGCAGCACTGCCGACAAAAGACCAAGCCACATCGATCTCATCGAAGTTTCCTCTACTCTCACTGTGTTGTTGGTTGATTGGCTGCTGCGCGCGGCAGGCGTGTCAGAAAGCGACCTCGTACATATTCAGGATCGCATCCCGGCCGAGATCGCGCGGATTGTTGTCGAGCAGGCGGCGAATGGCGTGCGCCTCATCGGCCATCACGCCGAGGTCGTCTTTGGGCACGCCCAGCGCGGACAGCCGCATCTCGATGCCGAGATCCTTGCAGAACGCGTAGGTCGCCTCGAACGCGAGCTTCGAATCGCGTTGCTCGGGCAGCCCCAGCGCCCCCAGCACGGCAACTGTCTTCTCTTCCACCGCCGGCATGTTGAAGGCGAGCGTGTGCGGGAAGATCACCGCACAGGCGAGGCCATGCGCAACATGATGGCGCGTGCCGAGCGGATAGGCCACCGCGTGGCCCGCGGTGGTATTCACCGGCCCGAGGCAATAGCCGCCGTAGAGCGAGGCCAGGGACAGGCCGGCGCGCGCTTCGCGGTCGCCGCCATCGGTAACCGCGCGCTTGAGATAGCGTCCGACCAGCCGTGCGCCTTCGAGCGCGTAGAGGTCGATCGTCGGATGCGCCTTGCGGCTGGTGTAGGCCTCGACGCAATGCGCCAGCGCATCGACACCGGTCGCCGCAGTGACCTCCCGCGGCACGGTCATCGTCAGGTCCGGATCCACGATGGCGATGTCGGCCAGCATGAAGCGGCTCTGCACCGCCTGCTTGTTCTGGCTGACGGGATCGGTGACCAGCGCGCGGGTGCCGGCTTCACTGCCGGTGCCCGAGGTGGTCGGAATCTGCATCAGCGCCACGCTGCGGCCGGCGACCTTCTCCGGCCCGACGATGTCGGCAAAGGGTACGTCAGACGTGCACATCACCGCGACCAGCTTGGCGAGATCCATCGCGCTGCCGCCGCCGAAACCGACGACGAGATCGGGCTTGGCCTCCTTCGCCATCGCCACCGCCTTCTCGAGATTGGGCAGATCCGGCTCGGGCTTGACGTCGCCGAACACTTTTACGGCGCCCGGCAGCGCCAGCGTGTCGACGCGGCGTGCATTGAACGGGTCCGAGATCACCAGCGGCCGCTTGGCGCCGATGCGCTCGGCAAAGCGCGCCGCGGCGGTGATCGTGCCGTTGCCGAACTCCAGGATGGTGGGACGTTGGATTTCGATGGGCGTGAAGGCGTTGGTCATAGGCTCGATCTCATGACTTCGATGCGGAGGCGCCGGCGGCGAGCCGCTCGGCATAGTCGATGGCCTCGATCAGGCTGTGCTCGTTGGCGATGCCCTTGCCGGCGATGTCGAAGGCGGTGCCGTGATCGACGGAGGTGCGGATGATCGGCAGGCCCAGCGTGATGTTGACGCCGGAGAGCTCCTGCCAGCGGCCGGTCGCCGGATCGACCTGGAAGCCGAGCAGCTTGACGGGGATGTGCCCCTGGTCGTGATACATCGCGACAGCGGCATCGAACTGGCCGGCACGCAGCTTGACGAAAATGGTATCGCCCGGCACCGGGCCGACGACGTCGAGGCCGTCGGCGACCGCTTTCGCGATCGTCGGTGCCGACACGTCGATATCCTGCCGGCCGAACAGGCCGCCCTCGCCGGCATGCGGATTGAGCGCGGCGATCGCGATCTTGGGCTTGGCAATGCCGAGGCGATGCAACGCGTCGTTGGTGAGATCGATCACCATGCGCAGCCGCTCCGGCGTCAGGCGCTTCGGCACGTCCTCCAGCGCGACATGGGTCGAGACATGGCTGACGCGCATGTTGCCGTGGGCCAGCAGCATCACCGAGCCGCGCACGCCGGTGAGATGCGCCAGCATCTCGGTATGGCCGGGGAAATGATAGCCGGCCTTGTTCAGGGCTTCCTTGTTGAGCGGCGCGGTGACGATGGCCGCGGTGCGGCCGGCCTGCGTCAGGCGCACGCCCTGCTCGATCGCCTTGTAGGCGAAGCGGCCGCCATCGGCGCTGAGCACGCCGGGCTTGATCGGGTCGCCCTCGGCGTCGGCTTGCAGGTAGCAGAGGTTTGGCCATTCGCGATCGCCGGCCGTGACCTCCGGGATCGCAATGTCGGCGCCGAGCGCGGCCTTGGCGCCATCGAGCGCCGCGCCGCTGCCGATGACGAGCAGACGCAGATCGCCCTTTGCGATCCTATCCTTCAGCCCGACGCAGGCCTTGACGATGATCTCCGGCCCGATCCCGGCCGGATCGCCCATGGTGATGGCAAGATGACGAGAGGTCATATCGGACTCTCCATTCTGAGCAGATGATTGTCCCGGAGCAGGTCGCGCCACAGCTCGCTGTTGCCGAACGCTCCGGACTTTGAAACGACGTCGACGCCGGCCCAGCGCCCACCTTGAAGGATCGAGCGCGGCAATCCGGGAACAATACGTCCCGTAACCTGAAGGGCATGCGCGCCAAGAGCAACACAGGCGGCCTTCAAGGTCTCGCCGCCGGCAACGATCAGCGTGCCGGGCGGTTCGAGCGCCCCGATCAGAGCCGTCATTTCATGCGCAATCCGCCGCGCCGCTTCAGAGCGCGTCAGGCCTTCGGCGAGCGAGAATTTGACCATCGCGACGCGATCATCGGTCAGCTTGCGCTGAACGCGCGATGCACCCTCGCCTTCCGCGAGTGCGATCGTCGCTTCGCCGCACGCAGCCAGCTGGGAGGCGGTCGCGGGCTGGTCGGACCCGAACAGCCCCAGCACCGGCAGCTTCAACTGGCTCGGCGCATCGGCACGGTGACTACGCGCGAGCGCACCGGCCAATCCGCCGCTGCCGCACCACAGCACGGGCCCCGGCATGCGCCGTCCCATCTCGACGACGCGGTCGAGATCGATGTCGCTCTCGGCATCGAACACCTGAACGCCGCCCTGCGACAGCGTATCGGAGCTGCCCTGCCGCGCCTCGATGCCGTCTTGCCTCAACTGATCCAGCAGATTGTCGCCGACCCGGTGCCACTCGCCTTGCACAGTGCGTGCGAATTGCTGGCCGCCTGCGGTGCGGCGCCCCTGATAGTCGAAGGCGGGCGCGACCACGCAGGAGGCCCAGTGGCCGCTGCGCAGGCAGGCGCTAAGCTCGGCCGCCCACGCCCCCCGAAGCAGGCTGTCGACCTTCTTGTAGGCGATCGTCGCGCCGTGAAGCTGCGGCGCCAGCCGTCCGACGATCGCGACGCTCTCGCCCTTCGAGCGCTCGCGGGTGCCGCTGTCGATCGCGAGGCTGCGGGAGCCGGACGCCTTGGGTGCTTCCGGCCAGGTGACATCGAACGGTCCGCACAAGCCGACGAACTCCGCCGCGGTGTCGAGTGCACCGGTAAGATCATCGGCAAGCAGGCGGACGGTCGTCATTGTCAGGCTCCCGCGCTGAAGATTTTGCCGGGATTCATCAGGCCACGCGGATCGAGCAAGCGCTTGATATCTCGCATCAGCTCGATATCGAGCGGATCGGCGACACGCGCAAGCCGGCCGCGATTGGTGATGCCGATGCCGTGCTCGGCACTGATCGCCCCGCCCTGCGCCGCGGTCTCGTCATCGACGATCTCGTTGATCTCAGCCACCAGCCTCGCCGTCGCTTCCGGGTCCTGGCAATGCACCCGGTCAATCAGGGCCACGACGTGGATGTTACCGTCGCCGATATGGCCGTGCATCACGACATTCGCATGCGGGACGGCCGCCTTGATCCGGGCTTCGACATTATTGACGAAAGCCGCCTGGCGCTCCAGCGGCACCACGCTGTCATGCGAGACCACGTAACCGCTGCGCTTGTTGCCTTCGGACACGCTGTGCCTGACAGCCCAGATCGCCTTCGCCTGCGCGAGGTTGGAGGCCAATATGGCGTCCTCGGCAAGCCCCGCTTCCATCGCATCCGCGAGGACGGCGGCCAGCGGCTCGTTGAGGTCAACGCCTGCAAGCGTGTCGGTCAGCTCGACGATCAGATACCATGGCGTCGTCAGCTCGTAGGGAATGGTGACATGCGACACCGTCGCGGCGATTGCCTCGATCTGCGAGCGCGACATGATCTCGAGGCTGCCGAGCCGGTCGCCGACTGCGCCGCGCAGGCGCTGCATGATCTCGAGCGCCTGCTCGACGCCCTGCAGCTTCAACAGCGCCAGGGCCGAGCTGCGCGGCGGCGCGAACAGCTTCAGCACCGCCGCGGTGACGATGCCGAGCGTACCCTCCGCGCCGATGAAGAGCTGCTTCAGCGCGTATCCCGTATTGTCCTTGCGCAGCGCGCGCAGGCCATTGAACACTCGGCCATCGGGCAGCACGACCTCCAGCCCGAGCACGAGATCGCGCGTTGGACCGTAGCGCAGCACGGCGGTGCCGCCGGCATTGGTCGAGATGTTGCCGCCGATCTGGCACGAGCCCTCGGCGCCGAGGCTCAAGGGAAAGTAGCGATCGACGTCCCGCGCCGCGTTCTGCACCTCCGCGAGGATGCAGCCGGCCTCCACCGTGATGGTGTTGGCGAGCGGGCTGACGTCGCGCACGGTGCGCATGCGGTCGAGCCGGATCACGACATTGCCGGCGTGATCGTCGGGCGTCGCCGCCCCGCACATGCCGGTGTTGCCGCCCTGCGGCACGATCGCGAGCCGCCTTGCGCCGCAGAATTTGACGACTGCGGCGACCTCGGCCGTCGATCCGGGCTTCACCACCGCCACCGCGCGGCCGTGATAGCGCCCGCGCCAGTCGACCACATAAGGCTCCTGGTCGGGCCCGGACGCGATGACGTGCTTGTCGCCGACGATAGCGGCGAGCCCGGCCAGCGCATCCTGGAAAGCATCGGACATCGGTTCGCCTCGTCGCCCGGGCTGACTCTAGACGGTGGCGGCAGCGAATGCCGCAGCATCCGCAAGCAGCTCTTTCGCTTGAGCCAGCGGCAGCGACTCCAGCGGCGGCCGCAGGCGCTGCCATCCGGCATGGCCGGTGCGCTCGGCGACGATCGCCTTCAGCGAGGCCATTTGCGGGAAGCGCGAGACCAGCTCGCGCGCTTTCACGATACGCGCCTGCGCCGCCTTGAGCGCCGCATCATCGTCGCTGTCGCGAAAATGCTTGTAGACATAGGCAAGGTCGCGCGCGATGAGGTTCGAGGTCGCGGTGATGCAGCCCGCCCCGCCCTTGCGCAGTAGCGGCAGCAGCAGTGGATCGGCCCCGACGAGAACCGAGAAGCCCGGGAAGCGCTCGACCATCGCGGTCATGTTGGCGAAGTCGCCCGAGGAATCCTTGATACCGGTGAAGATGGCCGGATAGGTCTTGCGCAGCCGCTCGATCAGCGCGTGCGAGATCGGCTGCGCCGACATCTGCGGGATGTGATAGAGCACGACCTTGAGCCTGGCATCGCCGATGCGCTGCACGACCTCGCTGTAGGACGCGTAGATGCCGTCGTCGCTGACGCCCTTGTAATAGAACGGCGGCAGCATCACCACGGTGTCGACACCGACCGAGAGCGCGTGACGCGTCAGCGCGATGGTCTCGGTGAGCGCGGCGACGCCCGTTCCGGGGAGAAGCCGCTGCGGCGCGATGCCGGCAGCCACCGCCGCCTCGAGCAGGGCCAGTCGCTCGGCCGCGGAGAAGGAGTTCGCCTCGCCGGTGGTTCCGAGCAGCGCGATGCCGTCGCAGCCTTCGTCCAGCAGGTAACGGCAATGCGCGACGAAGCGCGCATGATCGGGGGCGAGCTCAGCGTCGAGGGGCGTCAACGCGGCGGAGAACACGCCATGAGGGTGCAGCGATGATGTCGACAAACTTCCTCCGATCGTCAAATCGATATTGTTCGGAATGCGAACATTTGTTATGATCTGCCCCGTTGGTAAGATCAGGCTGACGCCGCGTCAAGGGCAGCCGTCATGGCGGGGCATTCGGGCATGGCCAAGATTGATAGCAAGACTGCGAGCAAGGCCACAAAGCGCAAACCTGAAGCGACACCGAAAAATCCAAAGAATTACGTCGCTTCGGTCGGCAAGGCGTTTGCCGTGCTCAAGAGTTTCACCAGCGAGGCCTTCGAGCTCACCCTGAGTGAGATTGCCGCACGGGCCGATCTCGATCGCGGTACCGCGTTCCGCCTGATCCAGACCCTGATCGAGCTCGAATACCTCCAGGCGGTTCCGCAGAGCCGCCGGTTCCGCCTCGGCGTCGCCTGCCTCGATCTCGGCTACACCGTGCTGTCGCACGGATCCTTGCGGACCATCGTCGAGCCGCTGCTGCGCGAACTCGTGCCTGCGGTAGGCGACGCTGCCTCGCTCGGCATCCTCGACGGCGGAGACGTGATCTATCTTGCGCGCGTCGGTGCCGGCCTCGATCGCCACAAGATGGACCGCCGGCCGGGCACGCGCATCCCCGCCTACAGCGCCGCGCTCGGCCATGTCATGCTGGCGCATCTGGCGCGCGACGAGCAGATCACGCGGCTCGAGTTGCGCCCCCGTGTCAAGCTGTCGGAGCGAACGCTCACCGATCTCGATGCCCTGCTCGCCCGGCTCGATCAGGTGAAGAAGAAGGGCCATGCCGTCTCTGACGGCGAGAACGCCTATGGCCTGCGCACGCTGGCAACGCCGATCTTCGACGCGCAGGGTCTGGTGATCGCCGGATTGAGCGTCACCGTCGATGCGATGCGGATGGACATGCCGTCTTTTCGCGACCAGGCGCTGCCGCGGCTGATGCAGGTGACGAACCAGGCGCAGGATCTCGCGATCAAGTCGGGATTGTCGAGCTGAACACGGGGCGCGGCGACTAGATGACCACATGGTCGAAGTCGGCGGCGATCCGGCTGTTTGGAAGGATCCTTGTCGCCTCCGCCAGGATCTCTTCGTCCTCATAGCGTCCCGACATGTGAGTCAGCACCAGCTGGCCAACGTTGTTCGCGGCCGCAAAGGAAGCCGCCTCTGCTGCGGTGAGATGGCCGTAATTCCGCGCGGTCGGCGCGTCGCGCTCGAGGAACGTCGCCTCGATCACCAGCATGTCGGCGTCGGCAACATGTTTGGACAGTCCATCCGTCGTCTCGGCATCGCCGATCACGACGAGCTTTTTGCCGCCGCTCGGCGGCCCCAGGACATCCTCCGGGTCAATCGCTCGGCCATCGACGACGATTGGCCGGCCGGCGGCCAGCTCGCCGCGTAAGGGACCGTCGGGGACCCCGAGCGCCGCGAGACGATCGGACTGAAGATGCCGACGCGCGGGGCTCTGGAAGACGAAACCAAAACTGTCGGTGTCGCGGTGGCGGACCGGAAAGCAGTCGATGGTGAAGTCGCCGGCGTCGATGACCTGCCCTTCGCTTAGGGCTGCGAACTCAACAGGGATCGGCGCCCTGCCCGCGCCCCACAGGCCCGCAAGCATGCGGATGACGAGATCGAGCGTGCCTTCCCCGCCGTGAATGGTCATCGCGTCGGAGGTTTGCCGCAAGCCCAGTGTCGAGAACAGACCGGGGATGCCGAGCACGTGATCGAGATGCGCGTGCGTCAGCAGGATACGGTCGAGCCGCCGGAAGCCGGCGCCACTGCGCAGCAGCTGGCGCTGTGTGCCCTCGCCGCAATCAACCAGGATGCGTTGGCCCGCCGCCTCCACCAGAAGAGCCGGATGGTTGCGCTCCGCCGAGGGAACGCTTGCCGAGGTCCCGAGAAATGTCAGGGCGAACATGGTCCGTGTCCAGAGACCGCCCGTCTCCACGACAATGCGATGGACGGCCTCACCGTCCCCAATGCCACGCGAGCAGCAGCGCGTACAGGCCCATCGACGCGGCGTAGAGCGCGGCAAGCAGCACGTAGCCCGCGATCTGGCGACTGATCGCCGCCTTCGGCGCCACCCACCAATCGAGCGCCTTGAAGGCGGCCGGCACCAGCCACCAGCCGAGCAGCTGGGTGCTGACGAGATTGCCGACGAACAGCGACAGCCAGACCGGCACGCCGTGGCTGTCGATCAGCGGCCTGCTGATGAAATAGCCCCAGAGGTACACCACGGGATAGAGCACCAGGAGAACGATGAGGTTGCTCTTCCAGATGAAGCCTGCGCCTTGCTCGGGTGCCTGCGTCTTGCCGGCGGGGAACCAGAAGTTGAAGCCGTAGCTCGCCCGCTTCACATTCATGCCGGCGTTGAAGCGCGCGCCCTCCTTGAGCAGCGTCTGCCGCAGCGGCGAGTCGAGCCAGGCATTGAGGTTGGCATCGCTGTCAAACGACAGGATGACGATCCACTCATCGTGCAGGCCCGGAATGGGCCGCTCGATCTTGTGGCGCAAAAATCCTTTGAACTCGGCTTCGGCGGCCTGGATGCGTTGCTGCCACGTGAAGAAGGCGTCCTCTAATCCGGCGGGCACCTTAAAGGAGATGACGGCAGAAACCGCGCTGTCGCGTTGAACGCCGGTGTCCGGCAGAATATGGACATCCTCCGAGCCGACGAAGAAGCGTTGCACATCCGCGATCAGCTTCGCCCGCACCTCGCTCTGGAGCCAGGCGCGCGCGGCGGCCGGGCTCGCAAAGCGCACGATCGTCACCCAATCCACATGCGCGGGCGGCTGCGGCGGCACCACCTCCTGGCTGAGAAAGCCGGGCCAGGTCTTGAGCACCTCGCCGACCTCGCCGTTCCACCGCGCGAACGCGGCAAAGCCGTCATCGGCGATGCGGCGCTGGATGACGAGGGCGACCGGCTGGCCGGCTGTGTCAGGAGATGCGCTCATAGGCGGCCGTCCGCTTCAGCTCTTCTTGTAGAGACGCTTGCCCATCACCCAGGTCTCGTCGACGCAGCGGTCGTCGCCGACCATCATGACGGCGAACAGCATGCTCGCAGCCTCGTCCATCGTGCGCGGACCGGCGCCGTCGGCGATCAGTGACTGGTGCCAGGGTTGTGCGAGCTGGCCACCGTTCGGATCGAGTGCGACGAAATCGGCTTCCTTGCCCGGCTCGAAATTGCCGAGCTTGTCGTCGATGTAGAGGCCTTCGGCGCCGCCGAGCGTGATCGACCAGAAGCCGCGATACGGCGAGAGCTTGTTGCGCTCGGCTTCCGCAAGGTCCTTGCGCGCGGGATCGATGCTGCCGTCAAGCAGCGTGTTGTTGCACATGCCGACCTTGTAGGCATCGTCGAGCACGGAGATCATCGAGAAGCGGTTGCCGCCGCCGACGTCAGTGCCGAACGACATCTTCACGCGATGCTCGGGATCGGTGGCGCGGCCGAGCCGGAACAGGCCGCTGCCGAGGAACAGGTTCGAGCACGGGCAGAACACCACCGCCGCGCCCTTCTTCGACATGCGGCGGAACTCGTTGTTTGAGAGATAGACGCCGTGGCCGCCGGAGAATTTCGGCCCCACCAGGTCGAACTTCTCGTAGACGCCGAGATAGTCCTGGCAATCCGGATGCTCGACCAGCACGCCGCTGCATTCGGCCGGGTTTTCGGAGATGTGGGTGTTGACCCAGCAATCCGGATGCTCGTGCTTGAGGCGCTGGCACGCCTTGAGCAGCTCCGGCGAGGCGCCGAAGGCGAAGCGCGGCGTGATGGCGTAGAGGTTGCGGCCCTTGTTGTGATACTGCGCGATCAGCCGCTTGCTGTCGCGATAGAAATTCTCGGGGGTATCGATGAAATCGGCCGGCGCGTTGCGATCGATGCCGGTGAGGCCCGCGATGACGCGCATGTTGCGCCGGCTCGCTTCCTCGAACAGCTCTTCGGTCGAGACCGGCGAGGAGCTCGTGAAGGCCTGGCAGGTGGTGGTGCCGCCGGCGAGCAACGCGTCGAGGAAACGCTTGACGCCCTCGCGCGCGTAGTTGCGATCCCGGTATTTGAGCTCTTCCGGATAGACCCACTTCTGAAGCCACGGCAGCAGCTGCTCGCCATAGGCGCCCAGCACCCGGGTCTGCGGCAGATGAATGTGGCCGTCGATGAAGCCGGGGACGATGATGCGGTCCTTGATATGGGTGACCTCAACGCCGGGATGCGCGGCGGCGATCTTGTCATAAGGACCGAACGCCTTGATGACGCCGTCCGTGACGACCATGAGGCCGTCCTGATGAAAGCGGGCTGCGGCCTGCTCGTTGCCGACGTGCTTCCAGGGGTCGTCGACGAAGTCGAAGAACGTGCCGCGAATACCAACAGTGGCCATGGTCTGGTTCCTTCCTTAAGTCTGTGTGGCCTGCCGCGCCGAGGGCAGCGAGATCGAAAGCAGCGTGCCGGCGACGGCGCAGAGGCCGAGATAGAGCCATCCGATCGGCGCCTGCGTCGCCTCGGGCAGCACCGCCGCGATCGCCATGGCGCCGCTGACGGCGAGATAGCAGAGCGCGCTGATGAGGCCGCCGATCAGGCCGTGGTCGCGCTCGAACAGGCCGAGCGCCATGCCGTACATCATCGGGCAAAGCACGCCGCAGCCGCCGAGCACCAGCGCGCCGCCGATCGTGATCGACATGAAATCGAGTCCGAGGGTCATGCCTGTTACGGTCAGGACCACCGAGCCGGCGAGAAACAGCGCGAAGGCGCCGAAGCCCATCACGCGGGCCGGCATGAAGCGCGCGAAATGCGCGCAGCCGAGCTCGCCGGCGAGGTTGACGCCGCCAAGGCCGAGCGCGACGAGGCCGTAGATGGCAGCGGAATAACCGAGGCCGGTCTGGTAGAAGAACGGCGCAACGACGCCGAACGCGAGCTGTGCACTGGCCGCCGCGGCAAACACCAGCACGAAAGCCAGGAAGCCCGGACGCACGAGCGCATCGCGCAGGATGCCGGCGGTACGGCGCGGATCGAACGGTGCGCGCCGCTCGGCCGGCAACGTTTCGGGCAGAAGGAATACGACGATCGCAGCGACGATGGCCGCAGCGATCGCGATGATGACGAAGACGCCACGCCACGAGGTCAGCTCGACGATGAACCCACCGGCCGCCGGTGCCAGCACGGGTGCTAGCCCCCACGCAGCGCCGAGCAGGCCGGAGATTGCGGTGAGCTCGCGGCCGCGGAAGCAATCAGCGGCGACCGCATAGGCGACGACGAGACAGGTGCAGCCGCCGATGCCCTGCAGGAAGCGCAAGCCCAGCAGCAGCGAGGCGCTGGTGGCGAGCGCGCAGGCGATGCTCATCGCGATCAGCACCGACAGTCCCGCGAGCAGGACGTTGCGGCGGCCGAGCGTATCGGAGGCGATGCCGACCGGCACCAGCGCGAGGCTCATGCCGAGCATGTAGGCGGTGACGGTGTTCTGCATCGAGGCGGAATCGGTCGCGAGGTCCACCACCATCTGCGGCAGGCCGGGCGTGTAGGCGTCGAGCGGAATCTGGCTGAAGGGCACGACGCACAACAGGATCGGCACGATCCCACCCCTGGCGCGACCGGCGTCCGAAGCAAGTGCAGTCATGGCTTACGCCCCCTCGATCCCCGCGGGTCCTGTCTTTTCGTGCGCGCAATGAGAGGCGACGATGCAGGTTGCGGCTAGTGACGCGCGAAGCGTGCCAGAACTGTGTGTAAAAACTCTTAGGGGTGGTCGTATCGATACGGGTTCCGACGGCTGATGCGGTCCCGGAGGCGCTTAAACAAAAATGCGAAAACAACCCCATGCACAGTACAAATCATTGAAGAATTTCGTCCCGCGCGGCTCCAGCGCTGTCGATGCGGATGTTTGACACGTCGGGCAAAACAGGCGCTCGGCCGCATGATCGCCGATCGTGAACGCGCCTGCACTCCCGCCATTAACCGTTCGGAGGCCATCGCCGCTTCCAAGCACGGATCAAAGCAGGAAGCCCTCGAGAGCCGCGAGGAACTGCTGCGGCGACTGAAGCTGCGGCACGTGCGCGCAACCCGGAATGATCTTGAGTTCGGCGTGCGGCAATCCCGCAGCCAGCTCGTGCGACATCGGCGGAGGCGTCGCCTCGTCGTGCTCACCGACCAGAACGAGCACCGGAACCTTCACCGCGGCAAGCTCAGTGCGGAGATCCAGGCTCGCCAACGCGTCGCACGCGGCGCGAAACACGTCGGGGTCCGTCCGCAGAAAGGCCTCACGACGGTCCCGCATCAGTTCGGGGTGCTGCTCCTGAAACTCGGGCGCGAACAGGCGCCGCATCGCGACGTCGGTGATGGCCTGCAGCCCCTTTTCCCGCGACGCCTTCGCCATGTTGCGAAACGCCTCGCGGCCGGGCTCGGAGAACGCCGCGCCGCTGTCGGCGAGGATGAGCTTGCTGGCGATCGCCGGATGCCGGATCGCCATCTGCAAGGCGACGAAGCCACCATAGCCATTGCCGAGCACGATCGCCGGCGCACCGCCCGCGGCGTCTTTCACAGCCTCTGCCATCCGGTCCGCGACCGCAGCAAGGCCGCCTTCGACCGCGCGCGAGCGGCCGAACCCCGGCAGCTCCGGCACGATGGCGCGGAAGGACTTCTGGAGCTCCGGCGCGATCGCATCAAAGCTGGCGCGGTCCGACAACAGCGAGTGGAACAGGAACAGCGGCGGCCCCTCGCCCGATTGCGCGGCGTTGACGGTCCCGTTGGCAAGAAGCCTGTCCATGTGCGGTCTTTCCCTCGCTTCACCGGTCGTTCGCGTGCCCCGAAGGCCCTGACTGATAAATCAACTGTCAGGGAATTCAAGCTTTTAGCTCTTGACGTAAAATATCACGAATGAGATATTAACGCCAAGGAGATAAGGAATATGATGCTTTTGCGCGAAGATATCTACGACCGCCTCAGGTCTGATATTTTAGCTTGTCGTCTTGCGCCTGGCGGTGAAATGCGCGAGCAGGACCTCGCCGAGCGCTATGACGTGAGCCGGCAACCGGTCCGGGATGCGCTCCTGCGGCTGCAGCGCGAGCACCTCGTCACGGTGCAGCCGCGCCAGGGCTATCGGGTCACGCCGATCTCGCTCTCGGACGCCCGCGACCTCCTCCGCTTCCGTCTTGCGCTGGAGCCGGCCTGCGTCGCCGAAGCCATCGAGAGCGCGCCCGACAGCGTCTTGAAGTCGCTCGACGAATTCCGCCGCTTCTCCGGCAACCACGAGGACTTCATCGCCTACAATCGCGGCTTCCACACCGCGCTCGCCCATGCCTCCGGCAATCGCCGCATGGCGACGGCGCTGTGCGACCTGATCGGCCAGGCCGACCGGCTGGTCCGCGTCAGCATCTCCAATCTGAAGGGCCACGATCCGGCAAAGCTCGTCGCCGAGCACGTGGCTTTGATCGACGCCATGCAGCAGCGCGAGACGCGGACCGCCGCGCGCATCATCAAGGCCCATATCGGGGCCACTGAAAAACGCGTCCTGCCGGCGCTCAAGCGCAACGCCGTCATCGTGGAAGAGAGGTCGTCATGAACATCCCGTCAAAACCCGCGTCGATCGACGTCGAAATCCATGGGAATTTCGTCGACGGACGTGAAGTCGAAGCCGGCAATGGCGCGATGCTGGACGTGCGCAATCCCGCCACCGGCGACGTGATCGCCCGCATTCCCAACTCCACCGCCGAAGACATCGACCGTGCCATGAAAAGCGCGCGCGCCGCGTTCGAAGGCAAGGCCTGGGGCGGCATGGACACGCGCGCCCGCGCCCGCCTGGTCAACAGGCTCGCCGACGCATTCGAGGCCAATCTCGACAGCCTGTACCGGCTGGAGACCCTCAACAACGGCCGTCCGGTCAACGAGACCCGCGCCCAGCTCTCCCGCCTGCCCGATTTCTTCCGCTACTTCGCTGGCGTCGCGCTGTCGCGCCGCGATTCCGTCATCCCCGTCGAAGGCGCGTATCTGAACTACACGCTGCGCACCCCGATCGGCATCGTCGCCAATTGCACGCCATTCAATCACCCGCTGATGATCCTGTGCAAATCGCTCGCCGTGGTGCTGGCGACCGGCTGCGTCACTGTGGTCAAGCCGTCCGAATACACGCCGCTGACGACGCTCAAGCTCGCGCAGATCTTCACCGAAGCAGGCCTTCCGCCCGGCGTCTTCAATGTCGTCCTCGGCCTCGGCCAGAGCGCGGGCAAGATGCTGGCCGAGCACGGCGACATCGACAAGCTGGTCCTGACCGGCGGCACCGAGGCCGGCCGCATCGCCGGCAGCGCAGCCGCAAGAGTGTTCGCGCACCAGACCATGGAGCTCGGCGGCAAGACGCCGGTGATGGTGTTCGACGATTTCGACGTCGACCGCGCGGTCAATTACGCCGCGTTCGGGGCTTTCATCGGCGCCGGCCAGACCTGCGTCTGCGCCTCGCGCCATATCGTCCAGGCCTCGATCTACGATGAGTTCGTCGAGAAGCTGCAGGCCAAAACCCGCACGATCCGCGTCGGCGATCCCTTCGATCCCGGCACCCAAATGGGTCCGGTGATCTCGGCCAAGCAGCGCGACCGCGTTCTCACCTACGCAGGCTACGGTCACGCCGACGGCGCGCGTCTCGTCACCGGCGGTGTTGCCGCGAAGGTGGCGGGCCACGACAACGGCTATTTCGTCGAGCCGACGGTGTTCGCCGACGTCAGATCCGACATGCGGATCTTCCAGGAGGAGGTGTTCGGTCCCTTCACCTCGGTGACGCCGTTCAAGGACGAGGCCGATGCGCTCCGGCTTGCCAACGACTCGCCGTTCGGCCTCGCAGCCGCGATCCGCACCCGCGACGTCGCGCGCGCCCACCGTGTCGCCGCCTCCGTCAAGGCCGGCATCGTCTGGATCAACGATCATCACCGGCTCGACCCGGCATCGCCCTGGGGCGGCGTCGACGATTCCGGCATCGGCCGCGAATGCGGCACCGAGAGCTTCAACGACCATTTCAACACCAAGAGCGTGATGGTCGCGACGCACGAGCAGCCGTTCGACTGGTACCGCGACACGGCCAATCAGAAGCGACTGAACTAGCAGAGCTGCAAGCGGCAGGTCGCCCAGAGAAGGCGGGCCGCATCAACGGGGATAACAGTCAAGGGAGAGCGTCTATGTCGACATCGGTGAACGCAGGCGGCCGTCTTGATCGGCTTCCGATCGGGCCATTCCACCGCCGCATCATGCTGCTGATCGGCATCGGCATGTTCTTCGACGGTTTCGACATCTATATCGCCGGGACCGTGCTCAGCGTGACGCTGAAGACCGGCTTTTCGACCCTCGCCCAGAACGCGGCCTTCATCTCCGCGACCTTCGTCGGCATGATGCTGGGATCGTTCGGCACCGGCTTCCTCGGCGACCGCTACGGACGCCGCTTCACGTATCAATTCAATTTGCTGCTTTTCGGCATCGCCTCCCTTGCCGCCGCCTTCTCGCCTGATATGGCCTTCCTGATCGCCTGCCGCTTCGTGATGGGCGTCGGCTTAGGTGCGGAGAACGTCGTCGGCTATTCGACGATGACCGAGTTCGTGCCCGCGCGCACCCGCGGCAAATGGCTCGGCTTCACCGCCGTGTGCGTCGTGACCGGCCTGCCCGCGGCGCTGCTGATCGCATCCGTGATGGTGCCGCAATTCGGCTGGCGCTCGATGTTCGTGCTCGGCGGCGTCGGCGCGCTCGTGGTGTGGTACATGCGCAAGTCGCTGCCGGAATCCCCGCGCTGGCTCGAAGCGGTGGGACGCACCGCCGAGGCGGAAGCCTTGATGCAGGCCATCGAGAAGGAGGCCGCGCAGGGCCAGCCCCTGCCACCTCCCGCAGCCACGATGCCGGCACCGGTCGCTCCCGATCTCGGCACGCTGTTCACCGCACCTTTGCTGTCGCGAATGATCGTCGGCGCGGTCTGCCTGATCACGATCAACACCCTGCTCTATGGCTTCGTGACATGGCTGCCGGTGTTCTTCGTCAAGCAGGGCCTCTCGATCGCGACGTCGTTTGGCTATTCGCTGCTGATGGCGCTCGGTGCGCCGATCGGTTCGGCCATCGGCGCATTGACCGCGGACCGCTGGGGCCGCAAGCCGACCATCATCGGGGCCTCGCTGATCGCGGTCGTGCTCGGCATTCTCTACCCCATGATCTCGGACCCGATCCTGCTGCCGGCCGTTGGTTTCGCGTTGACCGTGCCGATCTACGTGCTGGTCGCGCTGCTGTTCGGCATCTACATCCCGGAATTGTTTCCGACCGAGGTCCGCCTGCGCGCTTCGGGCATCGTCAATACGCTGGGGCGCGGCGCCACGATCGTCACGCCGTTCCTCGTCGTGTCATTGTTCGAGTCGCGCGGTGTCGCCGGCGTGATGGCGCTGATGATCGGACTCTTGGTCGTGCAGATCATCACGGTCTGGGCGCTCGGCATCGAGCCGCGGCATCGCAGTCTCGAGGAGCTGAAGGCGGAGGAAACGGCTTCGCCGGTTCTGAAGGAAGCGTCCTGAAAGCTGCCGGGCGAGCGCGGCCTGCATGGTTCGAGACGCCCGCCTACGGCGGGCTCCTCACCATGAGGGTCAGATATTTTGCCGCGCAACTTGACCTCATCCTGAGGGCCCGCCGAAGGCGGGCGTCTCGAAGGATGCGCCACAGTCCCGTAGCCCGGATGAAGCGATAGCGTCATCCGGGGTCCTGCATCCCTGTCGGGACATGTCCCGGATTGCGCTGCGCTCCATCCGGGCTACAAGGTCTCGGCCGGGATACAATGGAGCGCGTGATGACTGCAGACGCCACTGACCTGAACTACGGCTCGATCGGTGCACTCCTCGGCGCCCTGCACACGCGCAAGATATCTGCCTCGGAACTACTCGCGCACACCGTCGCCCGCATCGAGGCTCTGGACGGGCCGATCAACGCGATCATCGTTCGTGATTTCGATCGCGCCAGGGAGGCCGCGCGCGCTGCCGATGCCGCGCTTGGCCGCGGCGAGCGGCTGCCGTTGCTCGGCATCCCCGTGACCCTCAAGGAACCGTTCAACGTCGCGGGCTTGCCGACAACATGGGGCTTTCCGCATTTCAGGGATTTTAAGCCGGCGGAAGATGCCCTCGTCGTCTCGCGGCTGAAGGCGGCGGGCGCCGTCATCATCGGCAAGACCAACATCCCAATCGGCCTCAGGGACTTCCAGAGCTACAACGAGATCCACGGGACGACGAACAACCCGTGGGATCTCGGCCGCTCGCCCGGCGGCTCCTCGGGCGGATGCGGAGCGGCGCTGGCCGCGGGCTTCGGCCCGCTCTCGATCGGCTCGGATATCGGCGGCTCGATCCGGGTGCCCTCGCATTTCTGCGGCGTGTTCGGACACAAGCCGAGCCTCGGCCTGGTCCCGCTGCGCGGATACAGCCTGCCACCGGCACCGCCCGTGCCTGGCCAGGGTGATCTCGCCGTCGTCGGGCCGATGGCGCGCACCGCCTCGGACCTCGCCTTGTCGCTCGACGTGATCGCCGGCCCCGACGAGACGCGCGACGGCATCGGCTATCGCCTTGCACTGCCGGCCCCGCGGCATGAGCATCTCAAGGATTTCAGGATCCTGGTGATCGATACCCATCCGTTGATGCCGACGGGTGACGCTGTGCGATCAGCCATCGGACGGTTGGCCGACCGGCTTGGCAAATCGGGCGCACATGTCGCGCGCGCCAGCGCATCGCTTCCAGATCTCGCCGAATCCGCGCGGCTCTACATGAAGCTGCTCAACGGCGCGCGAAGTCCGCGCCTGACACCGGCCGCTCTCGCAGACGCGCAAGCAGCTGCCGCGGCACTCTCGCCCGACGACCGCAGTCTGCAGGCCGAGCGCGCCCGCGGCTGGGGCATGATCCATCGCGATTGGCTGATGCTTGATGCGGCCCGCCTGCAGTTGCAGCAGAAATGGTATCAGCTCTTCCGCGACTTCGACGCGGTGATCTACCCCGCCGCCGCCGTGCCGGCCTTTCCACACGACCAGTCCGAGCCGTTCGACGCGCGGCAGCTCGACATCGATGGCAAGCTCTACAACTACTCCGATGCGTGCTTCATCTGGGCCGATCCCGCCTCGACCTGCGGATTGCCTGCGACCGCCGTACCGATCGAGCGCACAGCGACGGGCCTGCCGATCGGCGTCCAGATCATCGGGCCTTATCTGGAGGACCGCACGACGATTGCGCTGGCCGGGCTGATCGAGCGCGAGTTCGGCGGCTTCGTCGCGCCCCCGGCGCTGCCGAGATGAGTCAGGTTCTGTCGGCCGACTGCGCCTCGACCGCCTGCACGGCGACATCAGCCACTTGCCGCAGCGCTTCGCGATCCGCGCCTGAGGACGCCATCACGCCCATGCCGACGGAGACCGCCGAGACATAGCGCGCGAGCGCGGCGGGATCGGCGCTTTCCTTGAGATCGCCCTCCGCCTTGGCGCGGATAAAGCGGTCGCGGAGCTGGTCTTCGTTCTGAGCGCGGCGGGCGGCGAGCTCGAAGGGGACATTCTCGGAGCCGGAGCCGCAGGCGATACCGCCTTGCACCAGCAGGCAGCCGGGCGGGTTGGCGGGATCGGTCTGCTTGTCGGCGATGCCCATCAGCATCCGCTCGGCGACCTCGCGGGCGGTCGGCGCCGCCACCACCTCGTCCATCCAGGCGCCGCGCAGCTTGGTGTAACGGTCGAGCGCGGCCTTCAGCAGGCCTTCCTTGTTGCCGAAGCAGGCGTAGAGACTGGGCGGGTTGATGCCCATGGCCTCGGTGAGCTGGGCAATCGTGGCGCCCTCATAGCCATGGCGCCAAAACACTTCCATCGCCTGGTCCAACGCCAATTCGGCGTCGAATTCGCGGGGGCGTCCCATGCCCATGTCACTGTCTCCTCAGAATCGGCGCTTCGCCCCAATCAACGCCCGATTCTATCTACTTGTTCTCGCTTTATTTTCTCTTTCGCCTTCACATTCTTGCGGTAAGCGGCTACAATTTTCTTAGCGAACGGTACATAAGTATCTTGCGCTGCGATATCCAGCTCCACATCTGTAGTGAACACTACATATCTGGAGCGCGCAAATGCCCCCGTCCCAAAATACCTCCCGCGCCGGCCGTATCCGCCGCCTTCTCGGCGGCGTCGCCATCGTGGGCGCCCTCGCCGCAGCCGGCTCGATCGCGACCGGCCGCTGCCGCACAGGCGACCGCAACGGCGGCCGCGGCTGAACAGGCCGTCCCCGTGACGGTCGCACTGATCGAACCCAAGCAGACCGTGCTGTGGGATGATTTCTCCGGCCGGCTCGAGGCGATCCAACGCGTCGAGCTCCGCCCGCGTGTGGCCGGTGCGATCCTGTCCACCAACTTCACCGAAGGCGTGCTGGTGAAGGCCGGCGATGTGCTGTTCAAGATCGACCCGGCGCCGTATGCGGCCGAGGTCGACAAGGCCGCGGCCCAGCTCGAAGCTGCGAAAGCGCGCGTCGTGTTCACCCAGAGCGAGCTCGAGCGCGGTGCGCAGCTCGTCGGCAACGCGGTCGTCACGCGGCGTGACTATGACCAGCGCGACAACGCCAATCGCGAAGCGATCGCCAACGTCAAGGCGGCCGAAGCGACGCTGCAGACCGCAAAGCTCAATCTCGACTACACCGAAGTGCGCGCGCCGGTGGACGGCCGCGTCGGCAAGATCGAGGTCACCGTCGGCAATCTCGTCGCCGCCGGCACCGCCTCCCCCGTGCTGACCTCGCTGGTCTCGGTCAATCCGATCTACGCGTCCTTCGATGCCGATGAAGAGGTCGTGCTGCGCGCGCTGAACTCGATTGCGGATAGCACCGGCCAACGCGGCAAGCTCGACCAGATCCCGGTGGAGATGGCGACGTCGGGCGGTCTCTCGGCGAAGGGCCACATCCAGCTCATCGACAACCAGGTCAACGGCCAGAGCGGCACCATCCGCGTCCGCGCGGTCTTCAAGAACGAGGACGGGCGTCTCATCCCCGGCCAGTTCGCCCGCGTGCGCATGGGCCAGCCGAAGCAGCAGGCGCTGGTGATGATCGACGAGCGCGCGATCGGCACCGACCAGGACAAGAAGTTCGTGATGGCGGTCGGCGACGACAGCCGCGCGGTGTACCGGCCGATCACGCTCGGCGGCGCGGTCGACGGACTTCGCATTGTCACCGAGGGGCTGAAGCCCGGCGACCGTATCGTGGTCAACGGCTTGCAACGCGTGCGCCCCGGCGCCCTCCTCAAGACCGAGGTCGCGGCGATGGGCGCGCGCGGGCAACAGGCTTCGAACCACAGCAACCAGGACGTGGTGCAACGTTAGTGTTCTCTGTCATTCCGGGGCGCGCGTAGCGCGAACCCGGAATCCAGCAGTTTGGAAACTCCGACCACTTCATCTCCAGATTCCGGGTTCGCGGGCTTCGCCCACGCCCCGGAATGACGGTGGAGCTGTCCGGAGACACGCAAGATATTGCCCAGGGGCAAGCCCATGAATCTCTCAAAGTTCTTCATCGATCGTCCGATTTTCGCCGGCGTGCTGTCGGTCCTGATCTTCCTCGCCGGCCTGATCTCGCTGTTCGCGATGCCGATCTCGGAATATCCCGACGTCGTGCCCCCCTCGGTGCTGGTGCGCGCGACCTATCCCGGCGCCAATCCCAAGGTGATCGCGGAGACCGTGGCAACGCCGATCGAGGAACAGATCAACGGCGTCGAAGGCATGCTGTACATGTCGAGCCAGGCGACCACCGACGGCGCGATGACGCTGACGGTGACGTTCCGCCTCGGCACCGACCCCGACAAGGCGACGCAGCTGGTGCAGAACCGCGTGCAGCAGGCCGAGCCGCGCCTGCCGGCCGTGGTGCGCCAGCTCGGCATCATCACGAAGAAGTCCTCGCCCGACCTCACCATGGTCGTGCATCTGCTGTCGCCGAACGGCCGCTACGACATGACGTATTTGCGCAATTACGCGGTGCTCAACGTCAAGGATCGCCTGGCGCGGATCGACGGTGTCGGCGACGTCCAGCTCTATGGCGCCGGCGACTATTCGATGCGGGTCTGGGTCGATCCGCAGAAGGCGGCCGAGCACGGCCTGACCGCCAGCGACATCGTCAAGGCGATCCAGGCGCAGAACGTCGAGGCCGCTGCCGGCGTCGTCGGCTCATCCCCGAACGTCAGGGGCATCGACCTGCAGCTCTCCGTCAATGCGGAAGGCCGTCTCGCCAACGAAGAACAGTTCGGCGACATCGTGGTCAAGACCGGCACCCGCGGCGAGGTCGTTCGCCTGCGCGACGTTGCGCGCATCGAGCTTGGCGCGTCCGAATACGGTCTGCGCTCACTGCTCGACAACAAGCAGGCGGTGGCGATCCCGATCTTCCAGGCGCCCGGCTCCAACGCGCTGCAGATTTCCGACAACGTTCGCGCCACCATGAACGAGATCAAGAAGAACATGCCGGAGGGCGTGTCCTACCAGATCGTCTACGACCCCACCCAGTTCGTGCGCTCCTCGATCGAGGCCGTGATCCACACGCTGCTGGAAGCGATCGCGCTGGTGGTGCTGGTGGTGATCCTGTTCCTGCAGACCTGGCGCGCCTCGATCATTCCGCTGCTGGCCGTGCCGGTCTCGATCGTCGGCACCTTTGCTGTGATGCACGTGTTCGGCTTCTCCATCAACGCGCTCAGCCTCTTCGGCCTCGTGCTCGCCATCGGCATCGTCGTCGACGACGCCATCGTCGTGGTCGAGAACGTCGAGCGCAACATCGAGGCCGGGCTGTCACCGCGCGATGCCACCTATCAGGCCATGCGCGAGGTGTCGGGGCCGATCATCGCAATCGCGATGGTGCTGATCGCCGTGTTCGTTCCCCTCGCCTTCATCTCCGGCCTCACCGGGCAATTTTACAAGCAGTTCGCGCTGACGATCGCGATCTCGACCGTGATCTCGGCGGTGAATTCGCTGACGCTGTCGCCGGCGCTGTCGGCGCTGCTGCTGAAGGGGCACAACGAGCCGAAGGACAAGCTCACGATCATCATGGAGAAGAGCCTTGGCTGGTTCTTCCGCCGCTTCAATCGGGCGTTCACCTACTCCTCCGAGAGCTACAGCGGCACCGTCACCAAGGTGATCTCGGGCAAGGCCGCCGTGATGGGCCTCTATGTGGTGCTGGTCGGTCTCACCGCCTTCCTGTTCCAGCAGGTGCCGAGCGGCTTCGTGCCGGGCCAGGACAAGCAGTACCTCGTCGGCTTCGCCCGCCTGCCCGATGGTGCCACACTCGATCGCACCGAAGAGGTGATCCGCAAGATGAGCGATATCGCGCTGACCCAGCCCGGCGTCGAAAGCTCGGTCGCCTTCCCCGGCCTGTCGATCTCCGGCTTCACCAACTCCTCCAACGCCGGCATCGTGTTCTCGACGCTGAAGCCGTTCGACGAGCGCAAGGATCCCGCGCTCAGCGGTCCCGCGATCGCGGCCGAGCTGAACAAGAAATACGCCGGCATCCAGGAAGCCTTCATCGCCATGTTCCCGCCGCCGCCGGTCAACGGCCTCGGCACCATCGGCGGCTTCAAGCTGCAGATCGAGGATCGCGCCGGTCTCGGCTATGACGCGCTGAACGAGGCGACCAAGGCGTTCATGGCGGCGATGCAGAAGGCGCCGGAGATCGCCGGCGTGTTCTCGAGCTTCCAGGTCAACGTGCCCCAGCTGTTCGCCGACATCGACCGCACCAAGGCGCTGCAGCTGGGCGTGCCGGTGACGGAAGTGTTCAACACGTTGCAGATCTACCTCGGGTCCTACTACGTCAACGACTTCAACAAGTTTGGCCGCACCTATTCAGTCCGGGTCCAGGCCGACGCGCCGTTCCGCGCGCGCGCCGACGACATCAGGCAGTTGAAGGTGCGCTCGTCCTCCGGCGACATGGTGCCGCTGTCGGCGCTCTTGAAGATCCGCCAGAGCGCGGGGCCGGAGCGCGCGATCCGCTACAACGGCTTCCTGTCCTCCGACATCAACGCGGCGGCTGCGCCCGGATTCTCATCGGGCCAGGCGCAGGAGGCGGCGACGCGGATCGCGGCGGAGACGTTGCCGCCCGGCTTTGCCTTCGAATGGACCGACCTGACCTATCAGGAGTTCATCGCCGGCAATTCGGGCATCTGGGTGTTCCCGCTGGCGATCCTCTTGGTGTTCCTGGTGCTGGCCGCGCTCTATGAGAGCCTGACCCTGCCGCTCTCGATCATCATGATCGTGCCGATGGGCTTGCTCGCTGCGATGTTCGGCGTCTGGTTCTCCAAGGGCGACAACAACGTCTTCACCCAGATCGGTCTGATCGTGCTCGTCGGCCTCTCCGCCAAGAACGCGATCCTGATCGTCGAATTCGCGCGCGAGCTCGAATTCGCCGGCCGCACGCCGATCCGCGCCGCGATCGAGGCGAGCCGCTTACGGCTGCGTCCGATCCTGATGACGTCGATGGCGTTCATCATGGGTGTGCTGCCGCTGGTGCTCTCGACCGGCGCCGGCTCGGAGATGCGGCGGGCGATGGGCGTTGCCGTGTTCTCCGGCATGATCGGCGTCACCGTGTTCGGCCTGTTCCTGACGCCGGTGTTCTATGTGCTGCTGCGGACGATCACCGGCAACAAGCCGCTGGTGCATCACGGCAGCGACACCAGCGCGGCGCCGGTTCAGGGCGTGAGCCACGAAGCCAGTCACTAGATCAGGGAAATCCCCGAGATCAGCAACAGAACGAGCACGGTCTTGCGAAAGACCGTCTCGTTGACGCGGTGAAAGGCGAGCACGCCGAATACCGAACCGGCTTCGCGGCCGGCGCGGCAAGTTACTTCCGGTTCTCCTCGCAGAACTTCAGCGCGGCGAGCGCCTCGCCGGCGCGCGGGATCTGCATCTCGATGCTGTCGTCGTCGTCATCCTCGAAATCGAGCGTGAGGCGCTTGGCCTTGGAGAGCCGGTCCATGATCGACTGGTCGTACTCGAAGATGCCGCGCACGGTGGTCTTGTCCATGACTTCCCACTTCGCCTTCTTCATGATGTCGGCGTCATCAGTGCCGACATCGGCGCGGAGGATCTCGCCGACCTTGTCCCACTCCCAGCCGTCATAGATCATCACGATGACGATGGCCTTGTCGGAATAGGTGATGACAATGACGTAGTCGCGGTTCTCGTCCTCCTTGTCCTTGTAGCCGCGGCTCGCATTGCAATGCGTGTCCTGCGTCCGCTTCTCGATGGTCCAGTCGCCGACCTTGGCTTGTTGCGCAAGCGCGGGCCTCGAGCTCAAGGCGGCTGCGCTCAAGGCGCCCACGAGAATTCCGGCGCCGAGAAGAGATCGTTGCATGTCAGCCTCCAGCGCGTCCCACGCAGAGATGACCACCTCTGCCGGCCGCTCGCAAGGCTTTCGGGCCGTGGGCGAGACAACGGCCAGCGGCCGGCCCTACCCTCTTCGCGGTACGATCGCGATCGGGGTGAAGGTGTAAACCTCCTCGCCGTTCTGGTTGAACATCGTCCATTTCACCAGCGCGATGCCCTGCGGCTTCGACTTCGAAGGCGTCAGGCTCATGACCTCCCCGACCAGATGCAGGCGGTCGTTGGGCCGCACCGGCATGGTCCAGCGCAGCCCATCAACACCGGCGCCAATCAGCGGATGCGGGCCGAAGGGGCGGGTCTGGACCGCGAGGTTCATCGCCATCGCGGCGGTGTGCCATCCCGAGGCGGCAAGCCCCTTGAACAAGGTTTCCTTGGCCGCCTCATGGTCGAGATGCATCGGCTGCGGATCGTACTCGGCGGCGAAGCGCTTGATGTCGGCTTCGGTGACCACCACCTCGGGCGACTTGAACCGCATTCCAATGGTGAGATCGTCGAACCATTCGACCTGCGCCATGATTTTGCCTCGCAATATCGTACGCCGCTGCCGGGAGTGCGCGGTTCAAGGGATTTAGCGAAATTGCGATGTAACGGGTCCGCCGCGAACAAGCCAGCCCAGGGTTCCCCCGCGAAACCTCTTTCCCGGTGCGACGAAACACGCCTGAAACAGATCGCCGGTTAAGTCGTTGTCAAAATAAATACAGGGACGGCCACCATGCATTTCCTCCTCGACCTGATCTACGATTATGCCTGCTGCAAGAACCTCGTCGCGCAGTCGCCACGGGAGGACGAGCTATGATTGAGCTGATCTCCGCCCTCCTCGCGCTCTGCAGCATCGGCATCTTTGCGGCGCATGCGCTGGATGCCTATCGCACCACGCATTACTGAGTGCGTCGCACCGGCGTCCTAAAACGGCCGCCGGTAAAAATGTTCTGAATGCGTCGCGGGCGGAAACCTGTTGGCGAGCGCGAGCGCCCCCTTTTCGTCCGTCTCGAGCGCGATCTTCTGCGCCAGCATCACGTCGCCGGGCACGAGGAAGCCTGACGGGACGAAGCACCACCCCATCGTCGCGTGACCGGCATCGTCGACCTCGTGGACGTTGGCGGCCGTGCCATAATGAATGCGATACCGCTTGCCGGTATCGCAGCCGATGACGTCGAAATACCGGTGCTGCTCGAACTGTGCGCGCTGCTCCGCCGTCAGCCACTCGGCCAGAAGCCGGCGGCCCCGCGCATCGGGCGTGTTCTCGCCGAAGAAGCGCCGGTAGAGTTCGCGCAGCGCGTGCAACCGGGCACGCGCGGGCGCGCGGAACCAGAGTGCCGCGAACATGAGCAGCTCAGATCAGCCGCCGACCAAGCGGGGATAGAACAGCGTTTCCTGCGCGGTCGGATCGAACGACTTGATACGGGTGACTTCGCCGGGTCCGGTTCGGAAGGCGGCGGTGAAGCCGGCTCCGGTCAGCTCCCGAAAGCGCTGCTCGGCTCGCGCCAGCGCTTCGGCATTGCCAGGATCAAACTCGTGGCGGGTGTCGCCAGTCTGGTCCATCACGATCTGGGTTGCCATAGTTGAGTCTCCTCATGCCCAGCCCTGAAACGGATCAAAGCAAACCTCGTGCCGTCGGTTCCCAAGTGCAACAACTTTCTCGCACCAGTGCATCACGCCTTGCTGAGTAAGAGCATTTTCGAGCGAAGTGGACGTTCGAAACGGGCTCTCGTCAGCGCGATGCGGCCGCCCCTCCCCCCTCGTCGATCTGCCGGCCCATCAGCGCAATTGCCTTCTGATAGACGCCGGCGGCATTCCAGGCCTCGATCGCCGCGAAATTCGCCTCGCCCGGCTGGTAACCGGCTCCCGCACGCCAGCCGTGGGCCTTGAGGAAATTCGCGGTCGAGTTCAGCGCGTTGGCAGCGACCTCGAGATTGCCGGTACCATAAGCCAGGATGTTCTTTGGCATGAACTGGGTCTGACCGACCTCGCCATGCATGGAGCCACGGGTCGATCCCGACAGGGTGCCGCGGTCGATCAGCTTCAGCGCGGCATAGAGCTGGTCGGTGAAGAATTCGGGACGACGGCAATCATAAGCGAGCGTCGCGATCGAGGAGAGCATGTTCTGGTTGCCGCGCTGGCTGCCGAAGCCGGTCTCCATGCCCCAGATCGCGATCAGCGGCCCGGGCGGGACGCCATAGCGCTGCTGGATCGAGGCAAACAAGGCGGCCTGCGACTGCTTGAGCTGCCGCCCCTTGGCGACGATGGTGGTGGCGCCCCGCTTGGCGAGGAACTGGTCGAGCGACAGCGAGAAGCTGCGCTGGCCGCGGTCGGCCGCAATGGTGGCGCTGGCGTAATTGGTCTGCATCAAGGCCGAGATCGCGGTCTGGCCAATACCCTTTCCTTGCGCCTCCGCGCTGAACTCGCGCTTCCAGGCCTCGAAGCCGGCCGGCGAGCTGCCGCATTGCGCGGCCTCGGCCGAAGGCAGGCAGAGTAGCAGCGCGGCCGCGCCAATCACCGCCGTTGCGACTGTCCTGCCCTTGATCATTGCGCATTCCTCTTGCTGATGCGCGACCGGCTCGCGCGAGCGCATGATCCTACGTCAGTTGCAATCGCTCAAGTCCCGCCAGATACAATCAATCCAAGCAAAGCCCTTGACACGCGCCTTACGTTCCCTCCGCCCCCAGCAGGAAATCCACCATGATGCTCTGATGCTGCTGGTACATGTCCGTGCCGGTCCCGGTCACGCAACCGATCCTGCGGGCGGCTGCGATGAACGGCGAGACCTCTGGCTTTGTGATCACGCAGCCGCAATAGGCGGATGGCGCAAGCCGCGCGACGTCGACCGGCAACGGGTCGCCATCCTTCATCCCTGCGGGCGTCGCATTGGCGACAAAATCGAAGCCTGCGGGGTCCAAGGTGCCGGCCCGCACGGGCGCCTTGCCGAGGCCGTTGAGCCGGCCGATCAGGGCATCGCGGCGCTCTGCCAGGCTGTCATGAATCGCCAGTTCGCTCACCCCGGCCTCGACCAGCTCGAGCGCGATCGCCGAGCCCGCACCGCCCGCGCCGACAAGCAGCGCCCGCATGCCCGCAGGGTTGATTCCCTTCGCCCGCGCCGCCCCGACGAAGCCGAGGCCGTCCACCATGTCGCCGTGCCATGCGCCGTCGGGACGCCGGCGCATCAGGTTCACGGTCCGCAGGAAATGCGCGCGCGTCGTCGCACTCGCGCAGGCCTGGTAACAGGCGAATTTGTGCGGGATGGTCACGACGATGCCATCGAGGTTCTTCAGCCGCGTTGCCACCGAGAGGAAATCGGCCTAATCCCCTGGCGCCACCTGAATAGGCACGAGAACGCCGTCGTGCCCGCGCGCGGCAAAGGCGGCCGACACGCCCGCCGGCGAGCGCACCTGCGCGATCGGATCGCCGACGATGACGTGGAGCCGCGTGGCGCCTGAAGGTGCCGGGATCGTGCTGCTCAAGCCCGGACCTCCGCGTCGGTCCCGCAAGTCAATTCCAGGCCGTCCAGATTGCCCTCCTTGCGCCATTTTTCGAGCATCCGCAGGAACGCCACCGGCCCGCGCCAGTACTGGCTGTTTCTGGCCGCAATGGGATCGAACACGCCCTCGTTGTTGTAATAGCCGGGCGTGCATTCGGCGAGATAGGTCTGGCGGCCGATCGCGGCCTTGACCACCTCCTCGACCCAGGCGTTCTCGGCGGCGAGCGTCGGCTCGAGCGTCCTGGCGCCGCGCTTGCGCGCCTGATCGATGACATAGGCGATGTGCTGCGACTGCTCGTCGATGATGTGCGGGAAGTTGGCGCTCTGGCCGGCCTGCACCGTGACGATCAGGAAGCAGTTCGGAAAGCCGCGGCTGTAGAAGCCGTGCATCGTCTTGACGCCGTCGCGCCAGCGCTCGGACAGGCTGGTGCCGTCGCGGCCGTAGACCTCAAATCCCATGCGGCGCGCGTAATCGGTGCCGACCTCGAAACCGCTGGCATAGATCAGGCAGTCGAGCTCGTAGGCCTTGCCATCGACGACGACGGCATTCTCCGTGATGCGCTCGACGCCCTGCCCTTTGGTGTCGACGAGATGCACGTTGGGTTGATTAAAAGTGTCGAGATATTCGTCATGGAAGCACGGGCGCTTGCAGAACGCCTTGTACCAGGGTTTCAGCGCGGCCGCGGCTGCTTCGTCCTTCACCACGGTATCGACGCGAGCGCGGATCTCTTCCATCTTGCGGTAGTCGGCCTGCTCGATGACCTTCAGCGCCTCCTCCATCGAGGTCACCGGCTGCGGTTGCCGGCGCGGGGCCAGCAGGATCTCGCCGAGGAGACCGGTCCAGCCGTCCTGCACAAGATCCTGCTCGAACGGCTCGCCCGAGATCACGGCGGTGAAATTGTCCATGCGCTCGCGCTGCCAGCCGGGCTTGAGGCTCTCCGCCCAGGCCTGATCCGTCGGCCGGTCGTCGCGCACGCCGATCGCCGATGGCGTGCGCTGGAAGACATAGAGCTCCTTCGCGGAGCGGCCGAGATGCGGCACGCATTGCACGGCGGTGGCGCCGGTGCCGATGATGCCGACGCGCTTGCCGGCAAGGCCCGTGAGATCACCCTCGGCGGTGCCGCCGGTGTAGGCATAGTCCCAACGGCTGGTGTGGAAGCTGTGGCCCTTGAAGCTCTCGATGCCGGGAATGCCCGGCAGCTTCGGGCGGCTCAGCGGCCCTCCGGCCAGGATGACGAAGCGCGCGCTGATGCGGTCGCCGCGATCGGTCTCGACCAGCCAGCGCGCCTCCTGCTCCTGCCATTCCATGCGCGAGATGATTGTCTGAAACAGCGCGCGCTCATAGAGCGAGAAGTGACGGCCGATGCGGCGCGAGTGCTCGTAGATCTCCGGCGCCCGCGCATATTTGCGCACCGGCATGTAGCCGGTCTCTTCCAGCAGCGGCAGGTAGATATAGCTCTCGGTATCGCAGGCAGCTCCAGGATAGCGATTCCAGTACCAGGTGCCGCCGAAATCGGCGGCCTTTTCCACGATACGAAAATCTCCGATGCCCGCTTGGCGCAAGCGCGCACCACAGAGCAGGCCACCGAAGCCGCCGCCGACGATCAGCACTTCGGTCTGCTCGCTGACAGCCTCGCGCGCAAGGCCGGGATCGGCCCAGGGATCGTCGAGATAACGGCCGAATTCGCCGGTGACCTCGACATACTGCGCCTTGCCCTCGGCGCGCAGACGGCGGTTGCGCTCGTCGCGATAGCGCGCGCGGAGTGCGGAAATATCGACCGTAGATGCGCCGGCTGTGCCGGTCTTGTGTCTTTCCGCTGACATTCATTTCCTCCACGGCGGACGCTGCTTCGCCGGCAGCTCAACCTCAAATTAGCCCTGAAAAAGTGACGCATGCAATCACGTCCGCTGTTTTTTACGTGAACGCCGCGTGACGTTCCGCTACCCTCCGCGCAAATCACAAACCAACGCCATGCAACGACGTGGCAATCCGGAGGAGACCATGCAGGGATTGATGATGGACATGCCGCTTCTGATCAGCGGCCTGATCCAGTACGCCGCCGACTATCACGGCGAAGCGGAGATCGTCGCGCGCGAGATCGAGGGCGACATCCATCGCTATACCTACGCAGATGCCCATCCGCGCATCAAGCGCATGGCGCTGGCCTTAAAGCGGCTCGGCATGACGCAAGGCGATCGCGTTGGCACGCTGGCCTGGAATACGCATCGACATTTCGAGATGTTCTATGCGGCGCCGGGCATGGGCTACGTGCTGCACACCGTCAATCCTCGGCTGTTTCCCGAGCAGCTCGTCTACATCATCAACCACGCCGAGGACCGCCTGCTGTTCATCGACCGTGCCACGCTGCCGGTCGTGGAAGCGATCGCGCCGCAGCTAACGACGGTCGAAGCCTATGTCGTGATGTCCTCGCGCGAGCGGATGCCGGAGACGAAGCTTACCAACGTGCATTGCTACGAGGAGCTTCTGGAGCAGGAGAACGACGCCGGCTTCGCTTGGCCGGAGTTCGACGAGAAATCCGCCTCCACGATCTGCTACACCTCGGGTACGACGGGCAATCCCAAGGGCGTGATCTATTCGCACCGCGCCGCGATCCTGCAGACCATGACCTGCTGCAATTTCGACTTCCTGCCGGGCCATGTCGAAGGCGTGCGCGAGGTGATGATGCCGATGGCGCCGCTATTCCATGGCAATGGCTGGAACATGCCGTTCACCGCGCCTTACACCGGCTCGAAGCTGGTGCTGCCCGGCCGCAACTACGAACCCGACAAGCTCTACGAATTGCTCGAAGGCGAGAAGGTGATGCTGTCGGCGGGCGTGCCGAGC
This sequence comes from Bradyrhizobium huanghuaihaiense, assembly GCF_007830635.1. Taxonomy (GTDB): domain Bacteria; phylum Pseudomonadota; class Alphaproteobacteria; order Rhizobiales; family Xanthobacteraceae; genus Bradyrhizobium; species Bradyrhizobium huanghuaihaiense. Next base: position 191,445 of record NZ_VLLA01000005.1, read on the forward strand.
TTCTGGCTGATCCTGCTCGACTGGCTCGGGCGCACCGGCAACAGATTCTCGACGTTACGCGCGACATTGTCGTCGGGCTCCGCGCCGCCGCGCGCCATGGTCGAGAAGCTCAAGCGCGAGTACGATGTCGACTATATCCAGGCCTGGGGCATGACCGAGGCGCTGGGCTGCTCGATGCCGGGCCTGCGGCCGGGCTCGGAGCATCTCGGCGACAAGGAGAAGTTCGACCGCCGCCAGGTATCAGGCCGCGCCTGCTTCGGCACCGCCTTGCGCATCGTCGATGACGCAGGCAACGTGCTGCCGCGCGACGGCAAGACGGTCGGCCATTTGCGGGCCCGCGGGCCCTGGGTCGCCTCCGGCTACATGAAGCTGGAGGAAGGCCTCGACCGCGACGGCTGGCTGATCACCGGCGACATGGCCGTGATCGACCCGCAGGGCCACGTCACGCTGACCGACCGCTCCAAGGACGTGATCAAGTCGGGCGGCGAGTGGATCTCCTCGATCCAGCTCGAGGATATCGCCTTGTCGCATCCCGACGTGCTGCAAGCCGCCGTCGTCGCCATCGCGCACGAGAAATGGCAGGAGCGCCCCCTGCTCCTCGTCGTCCGCAAGAAGGGCGCGACCGTCGACGGCAAGACGCTGCTCGAGCACATGCGCCCGAAGATCGCGAGCTGGTGGATGCCGGATGCCGTCGAATTCCTCGACGAATTCCCGATGACCGGCACCGGCAAGGTGCTGAAATCGGCGCTGCGCGAGCGATTCAAGGAGTATCGCGTCGCATGACGCGACGCGCGATGGCGCTGACGTCCGTGCCGTCCATAGATAAAGGAAACGAACGATGCTCTACCCGATGTCGCCCAAAGTCGTCGAGCTCAAGCGCAAGCTCGAGAGCTTCATGGACCGGCACATCTATCCGAACGAGGAGCGGTTCTATCGCGAAGCCGAAGAGCTCGGTCCGTGGAAGGTCTATCCCGTCGTCGAGGAGCTGAAGCCGCTGGCGCGCGCTGAAGGTCTCTGGAACCTGTTCCTGCCGGAGTCCGGCCACGGCGCGGGTCTCACCAACCTCGAATATGCCCCGCTCTGCGAGGTGATGGGCCGCTCGCACCTTGCGCCCGAAGTGTTCAACTGCTCGGCGCCCGACACCGGCAACATGGAGGTGCTGGAGCGCTACGGCACGGAGAAGGACAAGGAGCGCTGGCTGAAGCCGCTGCTCGCGGGCGAGATCCGCTCCTGCTTCGCCATGACCGAGCCGGCAGTAGCGTCGTCGGATGCGACCAACATCGAAAGCTCGATCGTGCGCGACGGCGACCATTACGTCATCAACGGCCGCAAATGGTACACGACGAACGCGACCGACCCGCGCTGCAAGATCTGCATCTTCATGGGCAAGACCGATCCTGACAATCCGGATCGCCACAAGCAGCAATCCATGATCCTGGTGCCGATGGAGACATCAGGCATCGAGGTCAAGCGCCCCCTGCCCGTGTTCGGCTTCTACGGCGTGCCTGATCGGGCCTCCGAGGTCGTCTTCACCAATGTGCGGGTCCCCAAGGAGAACATGTTGCTCGGCGAAGGCCGCGGTTTCGAGATTGCACAGGGCCGGCTCGGACCCGGTCGCATCCACCACTGCATGCGCCTGATCGGCCTTGCCGAACGCACGCTGGAAAAGATGTGCCGCCGCGTCCGCAGCCGCATCGCCTTCGGCAAGCCGGTCTCGGAGCAGACGGTGACGCAGGAGCGCATCGCGGAAGCCCGCATCATGATCGAGCAGGCCCGCCTGCTGACGCTGAACGCGGCTTACGCGATGGACACCGTCGGCAACAAGGTTGCGAAAGCCGAGATCGCGATGATCAAGGTCGCCGTGCCCAACATGGCCTGCCAGATCATCGACTGGGCGATCCAGGCCCATGGCGGCGGCGGCACCTCGAACGATTTCGGTTTGACGCAGGCTTATGCGACGGCGCGGCTGCTGCGGCTTGCCGACGGGCCGGATGAGGTGCACCGCAACCAGATCGCGCGATTCGAGCTGAAGAAGTATTCGAATGCCTGAGCCGCCGCTGGCGCGTCGGTACTAATATAGGAGCGGGCTTGTAAACAAGGAGGCCGAACATGACTGCAATCTCCTCCTCACCCACCCGGCGAAGCCTCCTCGCAGGGTCAGCCGCAACCGGTGCCGTCAGCTTGCTTCCAATACACTTCGTCGCCGCACGCGCGCAATCGAAGCAAGGCGGGTCCCCGCGTGGTACGACCAAAGCCGACGCAATTCTTTCCTTCCGCGTCAATGTCCGGGGTGAAGACCTCGCTAATCTCCGCCGGCGCCTCGCGTCCACGCGCTGGCCCACCAAAGAGCTCGTTGAGGATCGGTCGCAGGGTGTGCAATTGGCGACGCTGCGGGCGCTCGCCCGCTACTGGTCGACCGAGTACGACTGGCGCAAGTGCGAGGCACGGCTGAACGCGCTGCCACAGTTCACGACCGTGATCGACGGGGTGAAGATCCATTTCATCCACGTCAAGTCCCGGCATGAGAACGCGCTGCCGCTGATCATGACCCACGGCTGGCCTGGCTCGGTCGTCGAGCTCCTCGATACCGTCGGTCCCCTGACCGACCCGACCAAGTATGGTGGCACTGCCGACGATGCATTCCACTTGGTGCTGCCGTCCTTGCCTGGCTACGGCTTCTCGGGTGAGCCGACCGAACTCGGCTGGGACACCGCCCGCATCGCGCGTGCGTGGGCGGTGCTGATGGATCGCCTCGGCTACACGCGCTACGTCGCCCAGGGTGGCGACGTAGGAGCCGCAGTCACGGATGCGATGGGGCGGCAGGCACCCAAGGGACTTCTCGGCATCCACGTCAACTTGCTCGCGGGTGTGGCGGCAATGTCCGACAAGCTGCCCGCAGAATCCGAGAAGGAACGCGCGGCGCAGAAGGCCGCCGCGACGTTTAGGGCGAGTGGCTTTGGCTACTTCCTGGAGCAGTCGACGCGGCCACAGACGATCGGCTACTCCCTGCTGGATTCACCCCTCGGGCTGGCGAGCTGGATGCTCGACCATGACACGGACAGCTACTACAAGATTTCCCGAGCGTTCGTGGAGGGTAAGCCCGCGGGCAATCTCACCCGGGACAGCATCCTCGACAACATCACGCTGTACTGGCTGACGGGCACTGGGGCCTCGGCCGCACGGTGGTACTGGGAGGCCGGACAGGCCGCAGCCCGTGCGGCCGGCAAGTCTCCTCCGGCGGTCGCGGTTCCCGTGGGATTTACGACGTTCCCCGGCGAAATCTTTGCTGCGCCCCGAAGTTGGGTCGAGATTATGTACCCCGGCCTCGCCTACTTCAGCGAGGTCGAACGTGGCGGACATTTCGCCGCCTGGGAGGAGCCGAAGCTGTTTTCAGATGAGATACGCGCGGCCTTCCGATCATTGCGCAAATAGCGGACCAGAGGCTCGACGCCGACGATGTTGAGCACGCGCGTCAGAGTGTAGGTCAGCGCACACCGCGTCATCTCCGTAGCGACCTTCGGCAGCGTCTTGCACAGGAAGGGCTGGCCGCGCGTTATGAGTCCACGCCCTAGAGACTGCTCTAGGGGATCCGCGTCTAGTCGAAGCTTGGCGGCTCCTGGAAGGGCGCAGATACGTTCTGATTCGAAATCGCTTCGAGCATCGCTCCGAAAATGATGAACGGCAGATAGAACGCAAGCATGATCGTATTCCTCCTGATGTGATAACCTTGGCCTGCAGGGCCAGGTTCCTCAAATTGACGCTTGCCCGCCTCGGAACATTTTCGGCGCTTACCGAGCTACCGACGACACCGAGTCAGAGGCCGTATCAAGAACGCATCGCGTCGATCGCATGGGCGATCAGAACGGCTGCGCTTGCGGCAATGAGAAATACAAACAACCAGCTCACGTCCGCCTCCGATCCCGGAAGTGAACGCGTTCATCCATGCACAGTCAAAAACCATCCGTCTGGAACCGCTATTCCGCGGCTCGCTGATGCTTCGCAGCAACAATTGCATCTGCTATCGGCGCTATCGGCAGAACGCCAACAGGAGCAACGCGCCGACGACACAGGCTGCTAGGACTAAAAACCAAAGGCCCATACAGTCCCCCGACTCAACACAGGCGAGTCAGGATTAGCCTTTGGATTTGGCATTGAAACGTTTGTCGCCGGTTTTCCCCAGGCCAAGCGCAATCATCTGCTCGCTGCGTTAGTCCAATACCTCCACCGTCGCGGAGCGGCCGGCGACCAGCGACATGTTGCCCGGAACATTGTCCAGCGCGATCCGCACCGGCACGCGTTGCGCGAGGCGCACCCAGCTAAACGTCGGGTTGACGTTGGCGAGCATGCTCGCGCCTTCCGCGCGGTCACGGTCCTCGATTCCGGCGGCGATGCTCTCGACGTGACCAGTGAGCGTGGTCTTCTCGCCCATCAGGCGGACCTGCACCTTGTCACCGACGCGGATGCGCGCGAGCTTCGTCTCCTCGAAATAGCCTTCGACATGCAGCGTATCGGTGTCGACCAGCGCCATCACGCCCTTCCCGGCCGTGACGTAGGCGCCGGGGCGCAGATCCATGTTGGTGATCACGCCGTTCACGGAGGCGCGAACCTCGCTGCGATCGAGGTTGAGCTGCGCCACGGCGCGGTCGGCGACGGCCGCATCGAAGGCCGCCTTGGCCTGGAGCTGGGTGGCGAGCACCTGCTCCTGCTTCTGCTGCGAGACCGCGTCGGTCGTCAGCGTGCTGTAGCGCTTCAGATCGGCATTGGCCTGGTCGAGCGTGGCCTGATGACCGGCCACCGACGCATCGGCCTGCCGCAGCGCCAGCGCAAAGCGCTCGCGGTCGATCCGGAACAGAACGTCGCCGCGACGGACCTTCTGGTTGTCCTTGACCAGCACCTCGGTGACGAAGCCGGAGACATCGGGGGCGACCTGGACCACATCGGCGCGCACGCGGCCGTCGCGGGTCCAGGGCGATTCCATGTAGTAGACCCAGAGCTCGCGGCCGACGACGAGCGCGGCTATGACGGCAAGGACGGTCAGCGCAATGCGACCGAACAAGGCAAGATTGCCCTTCATGTGAGGTACTCCGAGAGATAGACGACGCCGCCGAGCAGGCAGACGAAGATGGCGAAATCGAACAGCGCGCGGTGCCACACCAGCCGGTAGAGGTCGAAGCGCTGCATCAGGCGGCGCAGCAGCGCGCTCAGGGCGTAGGCGACGATGATCCACAGCAGCAGCGCCGGCACCAGCACGCCATAGATGTCGATCACATGTCTCATGCGGCAACACTTTCTGCGCGCGGCCGGTAGGCCGGCGCGTCCGGAAACAGGCCGCGGCGGATACCGACGAGACCGATCAGGGCGTCTTCGCGCGCGCTGTCATTGGGATCCTTCACCGCCTGGGCCAGCGCCCGGTCGACGCTCGTCAGCAGCTGGGCCGGCATGCCATTCCCCGCATAGCTGCGGCACGCCTTGGCGAGCTGATCGAGCATGTCGTCGATGACGGCAATGGTGGACGCTGCAAGCCCGTAGCGGGCGCGGCGCAGGTCGATGATGTTGATGCCGATGCGGAGCTGGACCAGGCTGTCGGCGTCGCGGCGGTCGCTCTCCGAGAGGAACGCGATACGCTGCACCAGCAACCCGAGCCGATGCAGCATCAGGCCGGCGAATTCCGCGCGGTCGCGCTTGCCGCGGCGCTCGGCGGCAACCGCGAGCGTCTTCCAATTCGACAGCACCAGGCGATTGGCGATCCATTCGGCGCCCACCCCGCGCGCGATCCGCGTCACCAGCTCGGCGATGACGACGCCGACGAAGAAGGCGACGGCCGAATTGGCAAAGGCCGCAAAATCCGCGCTGTAGGTCGATTGCAGCGCCAGCAGCGTCGCGGTGTTCGCCGCGAGCGCCATGCCGGTGCCCGCCGTGGCCGGCCGGCTGATCAGGAAGCCATAGAGCAGGAAGGTCGGCGCCAGCGCGACGATCAGGACCTCGAGATGGGAGATCGCGGGCACCAGCGCAAACAGATAGACCGCGACCACCACGATGGCGACCAGCGACCACAGGCCGAAGCTGCGGATGAAGCGCGCCGGCTCGTCCTGTGCGGCGAAGAACGAGCAGGCAACCGCCGCCATCATCGGCGCCGAGGCGCCGTCCGGCCAGCCGGTGCCGATCCAGAACGCGCAGCAGATCAGGATGGCGATGGCGGCACCGGCCGCCGACCACAACGCCAGACCGCGATCCCTGTGGCGCACAGGTGCGGCGCCGGCCTCGGAGCGGAACGCAAGATCGAGCGTCGAGACGTTGCGGTTGTCGGCGATCGCCTCGGTCAGCTCGCGGCAGTCGCGCGAGAGGTCGACGAGCTCGCGCAGCCGCAACAGCAGACTTGTGGTGATGATCCTCTCCCAGTCAGCGCTGTCATCGAGCACCGCCTGCCGCTCGGCGATCGCGGTGCGGATCCGCTCGGCCGGTTGCCGTGCGCCGACGTCGCTCACGATCCATTGCGCCAAATCCTCCAGCAGCTGCTTCAGCTCGGGCTGTCGCCGCAGGGCTTCCTCGCCCAGTGCAGCCAGTCGATCCTCGATCGAGGCGATCACGGGCAGCAGCGTCAGCATCCGGAGCCGGATTTCGCCAAGGCCCGTCACCGCGTTGCGGTCCGTCAGCCGGTCGTAGGCAAGATGGGTGGAGAGCGTGTCGATCTCGACGATGTCGGTTGCAAGCTTGAGGCGCTTGCCACGGCGAAATTCGTCAGTACCCTCTCGCAACAGTACCGCCTGGCTGAGACGCCGCGCGTCCGCCAGCCAACTATCGACGCGGTGGGCCACGGCGGGAGCGACGCTGCGCGGAAACACGATGGTCGAGACCAGGCTCGCACAGATGATGCCGAGCGAAATCTCCTCGAGCCTTGCAACTGCGGTATCGAAGATGGCACCGGGCTCGGAGACCGCCGGGAAGCCGATCAGCGCCACCGTGTACCCCGCCAGCATGAAGACATAGCTGCGCGGCGTGCCGTCGAGCAGCGACAGATAGAGGCAAAGCCCGACCCACAGCGCGATGGCGAGGCAGAGCAGTTCCGGCGCGTCGATCAGGTTCGGCACCAGCGCCACGGTCATGACGGCGCCGACCAGCGTGCCCATCACGCGGAAGAAAGCTTTCGAACTGGTGGCCCCCGCCAGCGGCTGCGAGGTGATGTAGACGGTCGCCATCGCCCAATAGGGCCGCGGCAAGTCCATGGCGAGCGCGATGACGAGCGCCAGCATCGACGCGGCGAACGTCTTCAAAGCAAAAATGAGGTCCGCGTGGCGGACCAGGAAAGGCTCGTCTGCGCGCATGGCTATTTCGCCTCGGAGCCAGTCTTCTCGGGACCAGTCTTTTCAGGCCCAGTCTTGGCGTCTTGCAGGCGACTAGCCCGCTGTTCGATGCGCTGAAGAGTGTCGAATGTTATCGCAAGTTCCTCGGGCCCGATATCCTTCAGGAGGCCGGCCCGCACCCGGCGCAGCACCCGGTTGGTCTCCTCGACCTTGGCCGCGCCCGCTCTCGTCAAATGTAACGTTTTGGCACGACGGTCGGTGGGATCTTTCCGGCGCTCGACCAGGCCCTCGGCCTGGAGCAGGTCGATCAGGCGCACCAGCGACGGCCCCTCGATGCCGAGCTCATCCGCGAGCACGCCTTGCCGGACATGCTCGCCCTGGCGCGATAGCACCAGAAGCGGAATCGCGGTCGCATAGGACAGGCCGTGCTCGGACAGCGCAGAATCCGACTCGCGCCGCCACATCCGTCCCAAGCGCGCGATCAGCCGGCCGATCTCGGCGTGGATGTGAGCCTGCAAGGGAGCCATCCAAATTAGATAGGATGCTATCTAATAATTCGCAATCATGAGCCGATCACGAAATGGCGACCGACTCTCGGCAGCTTCTGGTGGAGTTCCTGAACGCGGGCGTGCCGCCCGAGCGACACGCCGCGCGCGATCGCCCTCGCCTCACTTCACCAGATACACGTCCGGATCGGCGCTCGAGCTCGGGGTCTTGAAAGCGTTACGCAAGGCCGGCGACATCGGGACGTTGTAGTTGATCCCGTTCGGCGGCGTCGGCGATTCCAGCCACTTCCGATAGAGCACCTCGATCTCCGGGCTTGCGTAGAGCTCGGCCGTGGCGCGATCGGCCAGCGTCTTGAACGGCGCGTCCTCCCGCCGCAGCATGATCCCGAAGGGCTCGGCCTTCGCAAAGGTCTCCTCGCTGATCATGAACAGGGCCGGCTCCTTCGAGCGCGCAATGGCGACCGCGAGCTGGACGTCGTCGAGCGCGTAAGCCTGGGCCCGGTCGGTCTCCAGCAGCAGGAAGGCCTCGGCCTGATCCACGGCCGGCATGATCCTGATGCCGAGATTGCGCTCGGTATTGACCTTCGCAAGCTGGTTCAGGTTGACCGATCCGGCCACGGCCGTCACGGCCTTGCCCTTGAGATCGTCGATGGTGCTGATCTTGGCAGCCTTCTTGGCGGCAAACCGCGTCGCGCTGAGGAAGTGCGTATTGGTGAAAGCCACCTGCTTCTGGCGGTCGGCGTTGTTGGTGGTCGCCGAGCAATGCAGGTCGAGCGTGCCGTTGACCATCAGCGGGATGCGGTTCGACGACGTCACCGCGAGAGTCTCGACGGAGATGTCGGGCATGTTGAGCTGCTTCTTCACGGCATCGACGATCCTGAGGCAGATGTCCATGGCAAAGCCGACCGGCTTCTGGTTGCCGTCGAGATAGCTGAACGGGACCGAGGCCTCCTGATAGCCCAGCGTGATCTTCCTGGTCTCCTTCACCTTCTGCAGCGTGCCGGTGAGGTCTTCGGCTGAAGCTGCGCCGGCAAGACATGTCACGGCCAGAAGAATGACGGGAAGACGCATCGGAGGGCTCCTCGAGGGGGTCGTCGACTGGTGTCGAGACGCAATCGCGAAGCTGATAGCGCATCAATGCATCGGGCGCCAGACGAGGCAGGGTTTACCAGCTATCGCCTTTTTATATACATCCCGGTCGAGGACAGCCGCCTCATTGACAGGTCAGCTGCTGCTCGAACCAGCCGCCTAGCCGTTCCGACAGCGGAGGCCACACCCGCTGAAAGCCTTCGAGCTTGCCGACATTGGCGCGGTACATGCCCCGCAACTCCTGCTCGATGGCCGGCAGGTCAACGCCCACACAGACCCCCTCGCGCGCGATCGTCTTGCCGGCGACGACGACCTCCTTCACGAGGGACGCGTTACCTCGTGCGAACAGCAGTGCCATGGGATCGACCGGCATAATCTTGTCGCGATCGAGCCGGTCGAGATCGATCACGACGTAGTCGGCAGGATTGCCGGCGGCGAGTTCGCCGCTCCCGGCGGCGCCCGTTGCGCGACGTCCGTTGCGGATGGCGAGCGAAAACATCTCGGCCGGCGTCCATGTCGCCTTGAAGCCGAGGCCGCCGTGGACCATCTGAACCAGCCGCATCTCGCGCAGGATGTCGTCGTCCTCGTCCAGCGCCAGCCCGTCGACGCCGACAGCGATGGCGCAGCCGCATCTGTGCGCCGCCGCGATCGGGGCGAGGCCCGAGCGCAGGTGCATGTTCGAGCTGAAATTGGTGACGATGCGCGCGCCGGACGCGGCGATCATCTCGAGCTCATCAGGACGGGCATGGATGCAATGCGCGAGCGTCAGCCGTTCGGAGAGGAAGCCGATGTCACGGAGCCAGCGCACCATGTCCGGAAAATGCTGGTCGGCCCAGGCGCGCTGGTACACGGTTTCCAACAGATGCATGTGGACGCGCCGGCCGGTCCGCGCGGAGTTCTCCGCCACCGCTTCCAGCAGCGGCTTCGAGCACCATTGCACGCCGGCGGGCCCGAGCTGCACGTCGACCATCGGGCCGGCGATAGCCGCGGCAATCGCATCGGTCAGCTCGATATACGCCTTCGGCGACATCGGCGCGCGGACGAAGAGATCCTCGATGGTCTTGCGATCGTCGCCGGATAGTCCCGAGAGCACCGGCTCGGCATCACCGTAGACGATCGGATTCTGGTCACGCACGGCCAGCGCAAACGCGATGCGGATACCGACGTCGGATGCAGCCTTCGAAATGGCCTTGGCCTCGTCCACCAAGGGCATCGTCCCGCTCGGACGGGTGTAGTGCACCATCATGGCGGCGCAGCCGGCCCTGGCCGAACGCGCCAATGCGGATGCTGCCGTCAGGTAAGGATTAACAGGCGAGCCCAGCGCGGTCCGCAGGATCCAGCTTTCCAGGGGCATGCCGACCGCACCGAAGGACGACGCGGTGCCGCGGGCATGGTCGTGGGCGTTGACGAAAGCCGGAATGACGAAAGAGCGCGGCCCCCGCCCCGCTCCTTCCGAAATATCGGTGATGACGCCGCCGTCGTGCCGCAGCACGACATTGTCGCTGACGCCGCGGTCAGGGCCACGGAACAGGCTGGTTGCCGAAATTTCCGTGGCCATGACCGTCTCTCCAGATTCAGTTGGCAGTATACACCAGTTCCCGCTCCGCGCGCGGCGGCAGGAATTCGCGCGAGAACACCTCTGCCGGCGTCGGCGCGCGGGCGAGCTGATAGCCCTCGACCACGATGCCGATGGCGCGGGTCATGCGGTCGTCCTTGATGTCGCCGATACCGATCTCCTTCATCTCGGGCGAGACAATGAGCTTGTCGAAGGAATATTGCAGCCGGCGCTTCTCGACGGCGACATCGATCAGATTGTCGTAGTTCAGCGCCGCCTTCATGCCGGCGTTCTGATCCTTGGCCACCGCGATCGCGCCCTTGTTGATGGCGCGCACCAGGCCGGCGACCGCCTTCGGGTTCGTTGCGATCAACTTCTTCGAGACCATCACGCCGTTGGAGTAGAGATCGAGACCATACTCACCGAACGAGAACCATTTGAAATCCTTGTCCGGGTCCTGGCGGTTGAGCACCAGGTTGAAATAGCTGGTGATATTGAAGACCAGCGCAGCATCGATGTCGCCCTTGATCAGCATCGGCTCCTGCAGGTTCGGCGCCATGTTGGAGATCTTGATCTTCTCGCCGTCGAGTCCGTTCTTGCGCGTGAACACCGGCAATAGCCGCGTCGTCGGCGTGCCCTGCGCGCCGCCGAGGGTGTGGCCCTCGAAATCCTTGATGGTGTTGATGCCGCTGGTCTTCTTGGCGACGATCGCGAACGGCGGCTGGTTCCACATCATGTAGACCATGACGGGCGCTTCCTGCGGCTTGGTCGAGGCGTTCTGGATGATGGCGTTGACGTCGCCGAAGCCGGCATCATAGGCGCCGGACATCACGCGCGTGACGGTGGCGCCGGAGCCCTCGCCCTGGTCGATGACGACGTTGAGGCCTTCCTCTTTAAAGAAGCCGTTGTCCTTGGCATAGAAGAACGCGGCGTCGCTGCCTTGCGTCTTCCAGCCCAGCGTGAACTTGATCGTGGTGTCCTCGGCCGTGGCAGCGCCCGCGGACAGGGCCAAGCCCAACAGCGCGGCAGTTACTTTTCTCAACATCGAGACCTCCTCAGCTTCGTTGCGTGACGGTTCAAGATTTCAGGTGGCGATCACGTCGTTCTTGCGCGTCGCCCAGCCGGTGACCTGCCCTTCGATCAGCGAGAACACGACGTAAAGCGCGACGCCGAGGCCGGCGAGCACGAACAGGCCGGCGAACACCAGCGGCACGTTGAAATTGGATGACGCGGTCATCATGACGTTGCCGATGCCGCGGTTGGAGGCAACCGTCTCCGACAGCACGGCGCCGACGAAGGCATAGGAGATCGCAACCTTCAGCGAGGCGAAGAAGAACGGCATGGTCCGGGGCAGACCGACATTCCAGAGGATGTCGAGCTTGCTGGCGCCGAGCGCCTTCAAGACGTCCTCGAGCTCGGGCTCGGTGGTAGCTAAACCCGTGGCGATATTGACGACGATCGGGAAGAAGCAGATCGACAGCGCCGTGAGCACCGCCGGCACCGTGCCGGAGCCGAACCACAGCACGAAGATCGGCACCACCGCGACCTTGGGGATCGAGGAGAAGCCGATCAGCAGCGGGTAGCAGGTGTCGTAAGCGGTCTTCGAGACGCCGATGATCGCGCCGAGCGCGACGCCGAGTGCAACGCCAAGGACGAAGCCGAACATGGTGGTGGCGAGCGTCTGCACGATGTGCGGCCACAGCACCGGGAAGCGCTGGAACAGGGTCACGAACACCTGCGAGGGCCGCGGCAGCACCAGGTCCGACATGCCCGTCGTCAGGCAGAACAGCTCCCAGGCGACGAAGAACAGCACGATGAGTCCCGCCGACCACGCCTTTTGCCTGATATCGATCCCGAACATCAGCCTGCTCCCTGCCCGGCCGCGCTGCGCGCATCCTCGATGAAAGTGCGCAGCTTCTGGTTCAGCGCGACGAAATCCGGCTCGAAGGTCATCGCGACGGTGCGCGGGCGCGCGAACTCGACGCGGCTGTCGTCGAGGATGCGGCCCGGGCGCGCGCTCATCACGCAGATGCGGCTCGCAAGGAAGCCGGCCTCGCGCAGATCGTGGGTGACCAGCAGCACGGTCGGCTTGTGCGTCATCCAGAGGTTCTGGAGGATCGCCCACAGCTCCTCCCGGGTGAACTGGTCGAGCGCGCCGAAGGGCTCATCGAGCAGCAGCATGCGCGGCTCATGGATCAGCGCGCGGCAGAGATTGGCGCGCTGGAGCATGCCGCCTGAGAGCTGCCAGGGATAACGATTGCCGAAACCCTTGAGGCCGACCTGCTCCAGCAGCGCGTTGGCCTTGTCGCGGAATTCGGTCTTGCGCAGCCTGCGGAAGTTGGAACGGAACGGCTCGACGATCTTCAGCGGCAGCATGATATTCCGCTCGATCGTCATCCACGGCAGCATGGTCGGGTTCTGGAAGGCCATGCCGACCCGCATCGCCCGCGCCGCGACCTCACGGCCGCCGACGATGACGACGCCACTGGTCGGCTGCACCAGGCCAGAGACGAGGCGCAAAATGGTCGACTTGCCGCATCCGGACGGGCCGACCAGTGCGACAAACTCGCCGTCGGCGATCCTCAAGCTGGTCTTCGACAGGGCGGGCACGGCGCGGTCGCCCCGTCCAAACGTCACGGACGCCTCGGACAGCTCGATGGCGGTCGCGGCCGCTCCTTCCGGAACGGACTGGCTGCCAAACTGGGTCTTGGGTTGCATGCGCATCACAGCAAAAGTGCATGCAAGCTGAATGCCAGCCCTCACGACTCGCAAAATCAACGGGTTGGCGGAATCCCACGCCCAATGGCCGGATTCGATTTAGGCAATCGTGGCCCCAAACTGCATGCAATTGGAGCGCGGAATTGGCGCGAGCCTGTGCTAAGGAATGGTGTCACCCCTACAGGATTCGCCGATGGCGGCGCGTACGAGCAGCAAGACTTCTGAATCGTCGGACAAGGTCAGCGTGATCTGCCGCGCGCTCCGGCGCGCCATCATCGAGCAGGCGCTCGAGCCCGGCGCCAAGCTGCCGGAGGATGCGCTCGGCGAACGCTTTGGCGTCAGCCGCACCATTGCCCGCCATGCGCTGGGCCAGCTCGCCGCCGAGGGCCTCGTCGAGCTCCGCCGCAACCGGATCGCGGTGGTGGCGACACCGAGCTGGCAGGAGGCGCGCGATGCCTTCGACATCCGCATCGAGCTCGAGCGGCTTGTCGTCCGTCAGCTCGCGGGCAAGCTGACCAAGGCGCAGATCGCCGAGCTGAACGCCCATGTCGATGCCGAAGATCGTGCGCGTGGCGGCACGGATGCGGTCTCGATCCGCCTCGCGACCGAATTCCACATCCTGCTCGCGCACATGACGAACAGCCCAATCCTGGTGCGCTATGTCAGCGAGGTCGCTTATCGCTGCTGCCTGACGCTGTCGCTCTACAGCCGGCCGCACTCCACCGAATGCGCCATCAACGAGCATCGCGCCATCATCTCGGCGCTCGCCAAGGGCGATGAGGCCAAGGTGATGGACTTGATGCATCATCACCTGGATTCCGTGGCCAATCGCGCACTGGTTGCCCCAACTCCGCAGCGCGGCCGTGATCTCCTCGATATTTTGGCGCCCTACGCCGATGAAGTAACGAGCGACCGCGTCGTCAAGCTGCCGAAGGTCGCTAGAAGAGGCTAGGCTTCGATCCCGCGCTGGACGAGGATGCGCTCGGCACTGTCGTTCCAGACGTCCATCTTGACGATCTGCCCGCCCCTCACGACGAAGCGATCGACATAGCGGTTGCCCTCGAACGGGGTGCCGTCCATCCACTCGCCATAGAGCGTGCCGACACTGTAGACGACCGTCTCGTCGGCGCCGGGGCAGACGTCGAACCGGTCCATCTTCTTCTTCACCCAGCGGTAGCGCTTGGCGTTGAATCCGGTCGGCCCGCGCGGATGGTCGAACGCGCGCCCCCCAGTGAACGTGATCACCGTGCCGGGCTTCATGTAGGCCGCGGCAGCGTCGGGATCGGGTATCATCGAGGCCGTCAGGTAAGCCTCGACGATCTCGGCGTCAGTCGTCGGGCGTTCGGCTTTGGCGGGCGCGGACATCATGGGTTCTCCGGGGTCCCGGCATTCTACAATTCAGACCTCAAAGTGCATGCACATTTTTTGAACAATCGGACACCTTGATTGCACACAATCTGGAGCTGCCCCCTCCCTCGGCTTCCGCTAGGCTACCACACCTGAATTCGACGCCATGACCACCGAAGCCGCCTTCGACCTGATCTTCCGCAGCGCGCTGTTGCGCTCATCCGCCGCACCCGTCGACATCGGCGTGAAGGACGGACGTATCGCCGCGATCGCGCCCAGGCTCGCCTGCGAGGCCGCCGAGGTCGATGTCGGCGGCCATTTGGCCCTGCCCGGCTTCGTCGACACCCACATCCATCTCGACAAGGCCTGCCTGCTCGGCCGCTGCGGGCACAACCACGGCAGCGTCTCGGAAGCCATTCGTGCCGTGGCCGGCATGAAGAAGGATTTTACCGTCGAGGACGTCTACGCCCGCGGCGCTCGCGTGCTGGAGCGGGCAATCGTGCACGGCACGACGCGGATGCGCACACACGTCGAGATCGATCCGCGCATTGGCCTCCGCGGCTTCGAGGCGGTGAAGGCGCTCAAGCGTGACCATGCCTGGGCGATCGACCTCGAACTCTGCGTCTTCCCACAGGAAGGCCTGACCAACGATCCCGGCGCCGAGGAGCTACTGATCCAGGCGCTGCGCGACGGCGGCGAGGTCATCGGCGGCTGTCCCTACATGGACACCGATCCGAACGCCCATCTCGCGCGCATCTTCGACCTCGCTGAGGAGTTCGACGTCGACGTCGACCTCCATCTCGATTTCGACCTCGACCCCTCCTGGTGGCACCTCGACGAGGTCTGCCGCCTCACCGAGCGTCGCAGCTACGGCGGACGCGTCGCGATCGGCCATGCCACGAAACTCTCGGCCTTGCCGCCGGAACGGATGAAGGCGGCCACCGCCCAACTGGCGAAGGCCGGCGTCGCCGTCACCGTGCTGCCTGCGACCGATCTCTATCTCATGGGACGCCAGGCCACCCACAATGCGCCGCGCGGGCTGACGCTCGCGCACAAGCTCGCCGGCGACGGCGTGCTGTGCTCGGTCGCGACCAACAACGTGCTCAATCCCTTCACGCCGTTTGGCGACGCCTCGCTGCTGCGGATGGCGAACTTCTATGCCAACGTCGCGCACGCCTCGGTCAGCGACTTCGACACCTGCCTCGATCTCGTCACGGAGCTTCCGGCGCGGCTGATGAACCTCGGTGATTACGGCATCAAGGTCGGCAATCCCGCCGATCTGATCGTGCTCGATACCAGGGACAGCCGATTCGCCATCGCCGAGCTGCCGGACGTCATGATGGGCTTCAAAGCCGGCCGGCAAACCTTTGCACGGCAGCGGGCCACACTGTTCCGCCCAGGCCCGTGAACGGCTCCCAACGCATATCTGCATTGCAACGAGCCGGATTACCGTCCGATGTTACCGCCCACAGTTCCAAAATTCCGAATCCGGTACTCTTCCGGATAGTCGACTCTCTCCGATTCCCGATAGGTGCACGCATTGCAAGTCCCGCGGTGCCGGTCTTGGTGAGACCGCACTGATGTCTGCATTCAATCGGGAAGCATGGACGTGTTCAGCGCATTCAGCAGCATCAACTCTCATTCCGTTCGGTCCGGGACGCCCGCCGAGACCGCCGTCAAACGGCTGAACGGCATCGGCAAAGTCCTGTCAGGCCTCGATATCGCGGCGGTCCGCTCCGAGGACGAGATGGCCCGCATGCTGTGGACGCTCGAGACCGCCGACAAGTGCATTCGCATGATCCTCGCCGAGTTTCGCACTGAGCGCACGACCGAAGTCGTCCGGAGGGCCAAGAACCTGATCGAGTCGATCGACCGCGCACGCGATGAGCTCACGGGCTGTTGCGCAGCGAAATCCTGAACCGGAGCCGCCCTATTTCGCGCGATTGATCTTCGCCAGGATCCGATCCGCTTCGGTACGCCAGTCGGCGCTGCGAGCGAACTCCTTTGTTCCTTTCGTGCCGAACAGGCCTTCGTCGGCGAGATCGGCCACCCAGGCCTGACGCTCGGCCGTGCCCTGCGCCGACCACGGCGTCAGCCCCACCTCGCGTACGGTCTCGGCAACCTCGCGCACCTCCTCGGCCCGGCGGCGGCCGTGCTCGATCACGCGCTGGAAGAAATAGGCGCCCTGCTTCTCCCAATCGATGGCGGGGAATGTCTCGGTGAGTGACGCCAGTACGGCATCCTCGACGCCATAGGCGCGGGCGGTCGTAAAACTCTCGATGACCATGGCCTCGAGGCCCTTGATCATGATGCTGCGGCACATCTTCACCGCCGAGGACACACCTAGTTTGTCGCTGGCAACCTTGGCCGCAAAGCCGATCGCGTTCAGCAGCGGCTCCAGCTCCCTCGCGCCGGGCCCGCCGAGCAGCAGCGGCACCTTGATGCGATACGGCGGCACCGAGGTCATCACCGCTCCCTCGACATAGCGCCCGGCCGCGCCGTCGATCAGTGCCGCGGCGCGCTCCTTGGCGCCGGGAGAGGCCGAGTTGAAATCGAGGAACCAGGTGCCCTGGTTGAGCGCGGCCGCGCAGGCCTTTGCCACCGGCACGGCCTGGCTCGCTGTGACGGCGGAGATGATGAAGTCGGATTTCGCGGTCAGCTCGGCATGGGACGCTGCGAGCGTCACGCCGAATTTCGCCGCATGCTCCCTTAGCGGCGCGCCCTGCTCGCCGCCGAGCTTGATGTCATAGGCTGAGACCTTGATGTCCTGCTGGCGCAGATCCTCGGCCAGAATCCTGCCGACCTCGCCATAGCCGACCAGCCCGATCTGCCAGCGCCTGGGATCACCCGCCATCAATTCAGTCCTCGTGTCGTCGCGTCGAACAACTCCTCGACCGCATAGCGGCGCGGGATCAGCGCCTGCTGGAATGCGTAGTCGATGATCAGCTCGAGCGGTTTCCTGTTGGCCTCGATCCCGAACGGAACGAGGTCGGGCGTTGCCACAGGTCCCGCCTGCTCCTTGTTCCGCTTGAGCAGATCATAGACGCCCGCGACCACGTCAGGGCGGGATTTTGCGAGCTGCTCCGTCACGACCACGAGATGGTTGACCGGCACCACGCCGCGACGGGCGTACCACTTGGCGGCCTCCGCGGCCGGATCGGGGAAGAGCGGCTTCAGTTTCGGATCGTTCGAGGTCTCGCCAAGGACGGCATCGAGCTCGCCGTCGAGCAGCATCTGCAACACCTTCTTGTCCTTCGGCGCGCGCTCGGTGGTGTCGACATATTCGGCGACATGCGGATCCTCGAACGTGACCCATTTGATCTTGTCGAGATCGACGCCGTAGTCGTTGGCGAGGATGCCCCTGATCCAGGCCCCCGTCGTGGTCGTGAAGGAGCGGA
Source organism: Bradyrhizobium huanghuaihaiense (assembly GCF_007830635.1). GTDB lineage: Bacteria > Pseudomonadota > Alphaproteobacteria > Rhizobiales > Xanthobacteraceae > Bradyrhizobium > Bradyrhizobium huanghuaihaiense. The sequence goes on from NZ_VLLA01000005.1 coordinate 209,359, forward strand.
TGCCGACGCGCTTGCCTTCGAGATCGGACGGCCCCAGCGTTCCCTGGCCGGGATTGTACAGCGCATAGGAATGCTGGAAGCGGCCCATCATGGTCGCGGGCAGCAGCACCAGCGGCTTGCTGTGGGCTTTCGCCATCAGGTAGGTGACGATCGCCATCTCGCAGACGTCAAACGCCTGCTCGTGCACCATCGGCTTGAATGCCGTGTTGGTCGGCGTGTACTCGATGAAGTCGAGATCGAAGAGGTCGGAGCGGAGCGCGCCGCTCTTCACCGCCTGCACATGGGCGTGACTGCCGAGCACGGCTTTCAGCTTGAGACGATCCATGCGCCCGCTCCGCTTCCCTTGTTCCGCTCAGACGTCCTCGGGATTGTCGACATAGACGAGACCGGCCTTCGCCAAGGCCTCGCGCATGCTGTACATGTCGAGGCCCAATTCGCCCGACGCCAGCCGCTTGCGCTTGCCGCCTTCGTCGGCGTTGCGCTTCTTGGCCTTCTCGGCCACCTCGGCAGCATAACGCTTCGGCACCACGACGACGCCGTCGTCATCGGCAACGATGATATCGCCGGGATCGACGTTGACGCCGGCACAGACCACGGGAACGTTGACCGAGCCGAGCGTGGCCTTCACGGTGCCCTTGGCCGAGACCGCGCGCGACCACACCGGAAAGTTCATCTCGTGCAGCGCTTTGACGTCGCGGCAGCCGGCATCGATGATCAGCCCCTGCACACCGCGCGCTTGGAGCGAGGTGGCGAGCAGCTCGCCGAACATGCCGTCGGTATTGTCGGTGGTGCAGCCGACGACGAGGATGTCGCCTTTTTTGCACTGCTCGACCGCAACATGGATCATCCAGTTGTCGCCGGGCTGCGCCAGCACGGTGACCGCGGGACCGGCGATCGAGGCCCCCGCCCAGACGGGACGCAAGTAAGGCTTCATCAGGCCAAGGCGGCCATAGGCCTCGTGCACGGTGGAGACGCCGTACTCGGCCATGCCGGCAGGATCGGCTCGCTCAATGTTGCGAACGACGACGGGCTTCATGCCAATTCCTCCGCAACCGTCGGGAACAGGCGCTGATAGGCCTCGCCATAGGTCATGGGAATGCCGGTGTTGCGGCTGCCCTGGATGCCGCGGTTGAGCGCGACGCGCTCGTAATAGCCCCACAGGTGCTTCTGTGCGGCCAGGATCTGGAACGCCTCGTACTTCTCCTTCCAGACCTCGTCGATCTTGAGCAGCAGGTCCGGCTTGTAGTTGCACTGCTCGGGCTGATGCGGCTCGAACAGGAACACGGGCGGAGCCGAATATTTGTACTGCGCGCCGGGCTTATGGCCCATCGCCTGCGCGACCACGCGGGTCTCCTGGGCGAAATGCGCCGCGTTGGGATGGTCGAAATTGTAGGGGTCTTCCAGTGCGTGCGTCAGCACGAAGCTCGGATTGAGCTCGCGATAGATGTCGACCATGCGGTCGAAATGCGCCTCGGTGAGTTTGAGCGGATAATCGCCGCAGTCGAAGAACTCGATCTCGGCACCTAACAGTTTTGCCGCCCGCTCCGCCTCGTCCTTGCGGCCGGCCTTGACCGATTCCAGCGTCGCGCCCTTTTCCTTCCAGGCAAACTGGCTCTCGCCGCGCTCGCCGAAGGACATGCACACGATCTTCATGCGATAGCCCTTCTTCGCATGCAGCGCGATGGCGCCGCCGGCGCGCCAGACGAAATCGCCGGGATGGGCGGTGACGACGAGACCTGTTTTCATGGGAGAACTCCCCTCTTTCGTTCGTAAGCATCATAGGCCGCCCGCGTCACGCCGGCAGCAGGTTCATTTCAAGCGACAGCGACCGCGGAGTCCTCGCCGTCGAGCACGCGCTGCAGCCGCTCACCGTCGAGCGCGCCTTCCCATTTGGCAATCGCGATGGTCGCGACCGCGTTTCCGATCAGGTTGGTCGGCGTCAGACCCTGCGACATCAGGCGGTGGATGCCGAGCACCAGCGCGACGCTCGTCACCGGAATGGTGCCGGTCGCCGACAGCGTCGCCGCCAGCACGACGAAGGCCGCGCCTGCGATTCCCGCCGCGCCCTTGGAGGTCACGAGCAGGATCAGCAGCAATTCGATCTGCTCGGCGAGCCCGAACGGCGTGTTGGTCGCCTGCGCCAGGAACACCGAGGCCGCGGCGAGGTACAGGCAAGTGCCGTCGAGATTGAAGGAATAGCCGGTCGGGATCACCAGCCCGACCACGCTCTTCTCGCAGCCCGCCTTCTCCAGCTTGGTCAGCATCCGCGGCAGCACCGTCTCCGACGAGGTCGTGGCGATGCAGATCAGCAACTCTTCCCAGATGTAACGGATCAGCTTGAGCAGCGAGAAGCCACAGAGCCGCGCGACGGGACCGAGCGCAATGACGATGAAGACCAGGCAGGTCAGATAGAACCCACCGAGCAGCTTGCCGAGCGAGGCCAGCGAGCCGACGCCGAACTTGCCGACCGTGAACGCAATCGCACCGAACGCGCCGATCGGCGCCGCCCACATCACGAAGCCGACGACGGCGAACACCATCTTGGCGGCGATGTCGATCAGATGGACCAGCGGCGCGGCCCTCTCGCCGAGTTGCACCAGCGCGAAGCCGCACAACACGGAGATGAAGAGCACCTGGAGGATGTTTCCTTCCGCAAAGGCACCGACGAACGTCGCCGGCACGATGTTCATCAGGAACGGCACGAAGCCGATCGCGCCGGTCTGCTTGACATAAGGCTCGATCGCGCTGGCATTGATGCTGGCGGGATCGATGTTCATGCCGACGCCGGGCCGGAGCAAATTCACCGCGACGAGACCGATGATCAGCGCGATCGTGGTCATGATCTCGAAATAGATGATCGCCTTCACCGCGACGCGCCCGACCCGCGCCATGTCGGCCATGTGCGCGATGCCGTGCGCGACGGTGCAGAAGATGATCGGCGCGATCAGCATCCGGATCGCCTTGATGAAGGCGTCCCCGAGCGGCTGCATCTTGGCGCCCGCCTCGGGGCTCACGATCCCAAGCGCGATGCCGGCCGCCATGGCGATGAGCACCTGGATCCAGAGCTCCTTCCACCAGGCCCGGCCGCGCGGCTTGTCGATCGCGATTGCCGTCATCGATCGAACTCGAACAGACGCGCCGGATTGTCGACGAGGATTTTTTGCTGGAACTCCGGCTCCGGCGCGAACAGCGGGATCAGATCGACGAGGTCGCCGTCATTGGGCATCACCTTGACGTTGGGATGCGGCCAGTCGGTGCCCCAGATGACGCGGTCGGGCGCAGTCTCGACGATCTTGCGCGCGAACGGCACGGCATCGGTAAAGGGGGGACGACCGGCCGAGGACACCCGCTCCGAACCGCAGATCTTGACCCAGCACTTCTCGTCGCGCTGCATCAGCTCGATCAGGATCTTGAACGGAAGCTGATCGAGACCCTCGGACGCCTTCACTCGGCCCATATGGTCGATGGTGTAACTCAGCGGCAGCCTGGTCAGCATGTCGGCATATTCAGGCAGGTCGATCGCATCGAAATGCAGGTCGATGTGCCAGCCGAGCGGCGTGACCATCGCGACGATGCGGTCGAACACGCGTTTGTCGGGCACGCCGCCGAGATGGCGGACGAAGTTGAAGCGGCAGCCGCGAAAACCGCCCTCGTGCAGCACGCGCAGTGCGCGCTCGGTGATGGAGTCGTCGATATTGGCGACCGCACGGTAGGCGCCATTGCTCTCGGCGATCGCGTCGAGCGCCACCGTGTTGTCGGTGCCGTGCACGCTGGCATTGACGATGACCGCGCGCTCCACCCCGAGCTTGGCGTGCAGCGCCCTGAAATCCTCCAGCGGCGCGTCGGGCGGCGTGTAGGAGCGATCGGGCGCGTAAGGGTATTTCGCGCCGGGCCCGAAGATGTGGCAATGCGCATCGCAGGACAGCTTTGGCAGCTTGAACTTCGGCGTGCGCGTATCAGGATCGGGCGGCGGAATGGTCGGCGTGTACATCATGGCCATCACTTGAATCGCCGAGCGAGACGGTTTCCTTCAAGTCTTGCTACTGACGACCGGTCGCCGTCGTGCCGGCGCGGCCTGGTCGAGCGCAGGCGCCTGGAACGCGGCGACGGTGGCCTGCACCAATTGCTCGATGGCGCCTGCGGCATCGCTGCCATCGGCCTCGCCGCGCGACAGGCGCGAGACGCGGTCCGGCGTCACCAGCGAGTAATAGAGCGCGCCGAGCAGGAAATGGCTGCGCCAGACGATGTCGGTGCGCGGAATGTGCGGCAGGCTCTCGTGGATCGCGTCGATGAAGGCGTGGCTGGTGTCATCGAAGGTCTGCGCGATGATTTTTCGCGCAACCTCGTTGCCCTCAGCCGACATCACCGCACGCAGCCGCGTGAAGCGCGCCCCGCCACCGGCGAGATCGCTGCCCGAGGTGAAGGCCGGCACCACATAGGCACGCACGATCGCCTCCAGCCGGTCCTGCAGATCGCGCACGCGCTTTGCGGCGGCGAGCAGCTCGGAGCGGCGCAAATTCATCGGCCCGCAATGACGCCGGTAGATCTCCAGCAGCAGGCCGTCCTTGGTCTTGAAATGATAGGTCACGCTGCCGGGATTGGCGCCGGCGGCCTGCGCGATGTCGCGCACCGAGACCGCATTGAAGCCGTTGGTGGCGAACAGCTCCTCGGCTGCGGCGAGGATCGCCTCGCGCATGTTCGGCTTGCGGGCCGTTTCCTTGCTGGTGGGCTTGCGTACCATGTGATTTGTACTATCGTACAAAAAATCAGGTCTCGTCAACAAGAACCATGGGCATCGTCCGGAGCGGCTCGGAGACCGCCGTCAGGGACGAAACGCCCGCAAGGAGTGCTGGGAATGCTGGGTTTGAACACAATGATCGGCCGGCTCGCGGTCGGTGCAGGCATGCTGCTCGCAGCGAGTGCCGCGCAGGCCGACAATTATCCGAGCAAGCCGGTCCACATCCTGGTGCCCTATGCGGCCGGCGGCGCGGTCGACGTGCTCGCGCGTACGCTGGGCCAGGCACTGGCCAAGACCTGGGGTCAGCAGCCGGTGATCGACAACCGTCCCGGCGCCGGCGGCATCGTGGCGTCGCAGACGCTGGCGCAGGCCGCACCCGACGGCTACACGCTGATCCTGGTCGCCAGCGGCCATCCGCTGAACCAGTTCATCTATCCAAGCGTGCCCTACGATACGTTCAAGGACTTCACCGCGATCACCGAGGTCGCCTCCTCCCCGCTCGCGATCGTGGTGGCCAAGGACAGCCCCTACAAGACGCTCGGCGATCTCCTCGCCGCCGCCAAGAAGGATCCGGACAAGCTCTCCTACGGCATGTCCGGCAACGGCACGTCGGCGCATCTCGCCGGCGAGCTGCTCAAACACATGTCCGGCACCAAGATCGTCGCGATCCCCTACAAGGGCGGCGCACCGGCGCTGACGGCCGTGATCGCCGGCGAGATCCCGCTCAGCATCAATCCGCTCGCGGAAGCCATCGGCCAGCTCGAAGGCGGCCCGGTGCGCGCGCTCGCGGTGACCTCGGCCGAACGCTCCAAGGCGCTGCCGGATGTTCCGACCATCGCCGAGGCCGGCGTGCCCGGCTACGACGTCTCGGTCTGGTGGGGCCTGCTGGGTCCGGCCAAGATGCCGCCGGAGATCGTCGCCAAGCTCGAGACCGACCTCAAGGCCGCGCTGCAAGACCCCAGCGTGCTGTCGACGCTCGCCAAGATCGGCGCAGCCCCCGTCGGCTCCTCCGCCAAGGATTTTGACGCCTACATGCATGCCGAGGCGACCAAATGGGAGCCGGTGCTGAAGGCCGCCAACATCCGCGCGCAGTGAGGCTCTTCCCATGAGGACCTCTCTTGGGCATCTTGCGCGTGCCGCCCTGCTCGCAGTTGCAGTCATCAGCCTGCACGGCGCACCCGTGCGCGCCGACGGCGAAGCAAAGCTGCTGGCGCCGAGCGGGACCTTGCGCGTCGGCATCTATCCGGGCAGCCCGACCTCGATGGTCACAGATGCGACCGGCAAGCCGCACGGCCTCGCCTACGATCTCGGCGGCGAGCTGGCAAAACGGCTCGGCGTCGGAATCGACTATGTCAGGTTTCAGCGCGTCGCCGACATCGTCACCGCGATCCATGACGGCCAGGTCGACTTCACCGTGACCAACGCCACGCCGGCGCGCGCGAACGAGGTCAGCTTCAGCCAGCCGGTGCTTTCGATCGAGCTCGGTTATCTCGTGCCGGCGAATTCGCCGATCGGCAAGATCGAGGATATCGACAGACCGGGTGTGAAGATCGGCGTCACCAAGGGCTCCACCTCCGAGCGCGTCCTGCCGGCGAAATTCAGGACGGCAACCATCGTTCCCGCCGAAAGCGTCAAGGTCGCCATTGCCATGTTCGGCCGCGGCGAGATCGACCTCTACGCCACCAACAAGCCGACGCTGTTCGAAATGTCCGACCAGATGCCGGGCGCCAAGATCCTCGACGGCAATTGGGGGCTGGAGCACATGGCGATCGCGATCCCCCGGGGGCGAGAGGACGCGCTTCCCCTGCTCAACCGCTTCGTGGCCGAAGAGCGATCATCCGGTGCGCTGGAGACGATCCAGCAGCAGGCGGGCCTGCGCGGCGCGACCAAGACGAAATAAGGGAAGCACCGCACCGGTCAATTGTGGGCACTCGCCCGCATCCGCTCCGGCGCGGCGGGGCGCTGGAGCAGTTCGATGTCATCGCCCCCTCCCTGCGGGATCAGGATCGCGCGCTCGCGCGGCAGCGCTTCCGGCATCTCGTCGCGGATGAAGGCGATCAGCTTCTCTCGCATCTCGCAGCGCAGGTCCCAGGACTGCGGCGCATTCCGCGCGCTGACCAGCGCGCGCAGTTCGATGGTGCGCGAATCCGCGTCGATCACCTGGAGATTGACGACGGCGCCGTCCCAAAGCTTGGACTCCTTCACCGCCCCCTCCAGCCAGCGCCGGATGCGCGGCACATCGGCGCGATAATCGACATGCAGCGCGATGACGCCGATCAGGGAGGCGGTGTCGCGGGTCCAGTTCTGGAACGGCTTCTCGATGAAGTAGGACAGCGGCACCACCATGCGTCGCCAGTCCCAGAGCCGGATCACCACATAGGTCGAGGCGATATCCTCGACCCAGCCCCACTCGTTCTCGATGATCACGGCATCCTCGATCCGGATCGGCTGGGTGATCGCGATCTGCAAGCCAGCGATGAGATTGCTGAGCAGCGGACGGGCGGCAAGACCGACGATGATACCGGCAGCGCCCGCGGAGGCGAACAGGCTGACGCCGTATTGCCTCACCGAATCGAATGTCATCAATGCGGTCGAGACCGTGATGATGACGATGATGGTATCGGTGACGCGCTTGAACACGCGGACCTGCGTGACATGCTTGCGCGCGACGAAATTCTCGGTGACGTCGCGAAAATTCTGCAAATAGCGCGCCGCGCTCATGTCCACGACGCGGATCGAGATCCAGCCGATCAGCGCGATGAAGGCGACGACGAACAGGCGCGTGAGCGGCACACGGATGGTGTCGTCGAGCGGTGCGAGCGGCAGGACCAGCGCGACGGCGGCAAGACACAGCGCCAGCTGGGCCGGACCGGACGTGCGCTCGATGAACACGCTCAGAAGCGGAAGCCGGGTCCCGAAGGCGCGATTCAGCAGCCAGACGGCAAATCGATAAAACGACAGGGCGAGCAGCATCGCCCCCGCGACCAGGCCGAGACCGATGAACCATGATGGTATCCACCCGAACATCTTGTCGATGTCGGCCATGAGGGCCTGCCAATTCATTGCTGTCCCCGTCTTGCATTCGCGTCAGCGCTCAACGCCTCCCGGCCGGCTTCGCTCCCCCGCCTCGTGCAACGCAGCATTCCGCTGGTGCAACTGTCGCCGACCTGCGCTAGTTTGTGGTTCGCATGACCAGACGAACCGGCAGCGCCGATCTTCCTCTCCACACCGGACGGGTTCCGCCGTGGCTCGCGAGCCGCATGGCAACGCTCGGCGCGATCGTCACGCAGGCGGTCGTGCATCATTACGGGCGCGATGCATTCCTGCAGCGGCTGTCGCATCCGTTCTGGTTCCAGTCGTTCGGCGCCGTGATGGGGATGGATTGGCACTCCTCGGGAATCACCACTTCGGTGATCGGCGCGCTGAAGCGCGGTCTCGGCCCGCTCCAGGACGAGCTCGGCATCTATGTGTGCGGCGGCCGCGGCCAGCATTCGCGCAAGACGCCGGACGAGCTGCTGCAGCTCGGCAATCGCGTCGGATTCGACGGCGCAAAGCTGACGCGCGCCAGCCGCCTGGTGGCCAAGGTCGACAGCGCCGCGGTGCAGGACGGATTCGATCTCTATCTCCACGGCTTCTTCGTCACCAATGAGGGCAAGTGGACGGTGGTGCAGCAGGGCATGAACGGCGACAAGCGCCAGGCCCGCCGCTATCACTGGCATTCCGAGGCGCTGAAGAGCTTTGTCGATGCGCCCCACAGCGCGATCGACGGTCCCGCCCAAGGCGAGATCGTCAATCTCACCGATCACCGCGCCGACGTCTCGCGCACCGCGCAGCTCGAGCTGCTCTCCGCTCTCGGCCCCGATCGCATCCTGACGGAATTCGAGCGGCTCACCAACACGACGCCCGAGCCGGCGCAAGCCATGCTGCCGCATCTGACCATGCCTGATCATCACGATGTCAGGCCCAAGGACGTGTTCGCCCGCCGCCTGCACGGCACGCTGGCTGCGGCGGCCGAGCGCGGCCCGGTGGATTTCCCGGAGTTGCTGCTGACGCCCGGCGTCGGCGCGCGCACGGTGCGCTCGCTGGCGATGGTGGCCGAGGTCGTGCATGGCGCGCCCTACCGCTTCACGGACCCGGCGCGCTTCTCGCTCGCCCATGGCGGCAAGGACCGGCATCCCTACCCCGTCCCGATCAAGGTCTATGACGAGACAATCCGCGTGCTGAAAGGCGCGATCCAGAGCGCAAAACTCGGGCGCGAGGAAGAGATGCAGGCGCTCAGGCGGCTCGACGACCAGGCGCGGCGGCTGGAGCGGACCGCGCGTGGACCGTCGGTCGAGTCGTTCATCGCGGGTGAACGCGCCGCCTCGCCCGATCTCGACGGTCGCTCCGTGTTCGGCTGGGAGCGCGAGCTTGCGACCACGAAAAAGCGGACCGGCTGAACACCGGTCCGCGAGTTGGTCGAAAGGACTCCTCTCAGTCGTCCGTCCCCGGCTCCTGATCGAGCCGGTTGGCTGCGTGATCCTGATACTGTTCGGTCTGGATGGACTTGCCGTCCATGCCGCGAATGTCCGAATGCTGCTTCTTGTCGCGGTTCGACAGCACCATGTTGTCGCCGATCTTGTCCTTGGGTACGTCGGTTAATCCGCCGGTGCCGTCGCCCTTACCGTGCATCCCGGACCTGAAATGCGTCTTGCTGCCATGCCCACTTGGCATCGCTCTCTCCTCTTGCAGTGATCTTGCGAAGGCTCAGTGCTTCTGTTGCGCCGGCGTCGGTTTCGGCGGCTTGTGGCCGCTCTGGCCGGGATTGTTGTGCTTGTTGTGGTCGCTCTCTGCCAGGGCCTGATCCAGCTCTCGCCCGTCGGGGAGATCAGGCTTGCGCTCGAGAATGCGGACCTGCTGCTCATGGGTCTTTTTGCCTTGCATGCTGGCTCTCCCGTCTTTACCTGCCTCCCCCCTTGCCGGCCTCATCGTGCGTGTGATGGGAGTCGCGCTCGCCTCCACCACCCGAGACGCGGCTGTGGCTTCGCTGCGGATCGTCGGCAGGCGGTTTCTTGATCTCCAGCGGCGCCTTTGCGTTCTCGTGCGATGCGCCGGGGCCGCCCTGCCGGATGCTGTTCGGTGTCTTGGTGGATGTCGACATGAAGCGTCGTCCTCCTCAGCGGTCCTGCTGATAACCTTGATTGGTCGTGTTCTGCTTGATGTTGCCCTGGTCTCCCTGCTGGTCCGGATTTTCCGTACGCTGTTGTCCGCGCGGCGTCTGCTTGGCTGACGTTTGCTTGCTGTCGCCAGTTCCCTTCGGGCTCTGATTGTCGGGCGGAACAGGTGGCATTCTGGTGCTCATGATCCAGACTCCTCAAGAGATGTGGAATCCTTGCGGCACGGAACCTGTTCGTCGCGTGCCGAGGTCCTGGTGACAACAGCGACCGCCGAACACCGTTCCTGACTGATCACAGCTGCGACGATTTTCCGAAGCGCAGGAAACGTCAGTCCGCCTGTGCGAGGGAACGATCAACCATGATTCGCGCGGACGCCGCGACATCTGTTCCCCTGGCCTCTGCCGTAACGGGAAGCTTCGCGATCGCGCGCAGGCCCGGGCGCCTGCGCCAGCGGACCTGCGCGGGATCGACGGCCAGACCAAGCTTCGGCCATCGTTCCAACAGCGCCTCCAGCGCGCACGCCGCCTCGATCCGCGCAAGCTGATGGCCAAGACAAAAATGAATTCCCGTCCCGAACGACATGTGGCGGTTCGGCTTGCGCGCAAGGTCGAGCCGTTCCGGCTGGTCGTGCACCGCCGGATCCATGTTCGCGGCGGCGAGCATGACCATGACGCGATCACCCTTCTTCAATCGCACGCCCGCGAGCTCGGTATCCCGCCGCACATAGCGCGGCTTGGAGAATTGCACCGGCGAGACGAAGCGCAGGAACTCCTCGACGGCGAGCGCGATGCGGCCAGAGTCTTGCTCCAGCCAGTCGCGCAAGGCCGGATCCTTAAGAAGTTCATAGACCGAACCGCTGATGAGATGCGTCGTGGTCTCCGAGCCCGCAGCCAGCAGGAGGAACACCATCGACACCATCTCGTCCGGCGTGATCTGCCCGCCCTCGCGCTCGACCTGGATCAGCTCGGCGATCAGGCCCTCGCCGCCCCGCACGCGCGCGATCTGCAACTGTTCCGCGAGATAACGCCGCATCTTGCGGAATGCGAACAGCAACCGAAAGAAACTGAGGGCATTCGTGAGAGACGACATTGAATTCGCCCAGGCGATGAACCTCGGACGGTCCGCGGTCGGCAGGCCCAATAGTTCGCAGATGACCGACAGCGGCAGCAGCCGGGCATAGCGCTGCACGAGATCGGCGGGACTGCCGCCAGCAAACAGATCGTCGGCGAGCCCGTCCGCAATGGCGCGAATGCGCGGCTCCATCGCCACGATGGCACGCCGACGGAAGGCCTCGTCCACGATGCTGCGCAGCCGCGTATGGTCCGGCTCGTCCATCGTCAGCATGTTGTTGGCGATGGTCTTCACATATTTCGGCATCCACCAGCGCAGACCTGCGACGTCGCCGTCTTCCTTGCGCAGCGTGAAGGTCGCGCCGTCCTTCAGGACCTCTGCCGTGGCGTCATGCGTGGTGGTGATCCAGACCTCGCCGACCAGCGGAAAGCGCGTCGCGACCACCGGGCCGGAGGCGCGCAGCGTCGCGATCGCCTTGGGCGGATCGCGGAAGAAGGCCTCGCTGGTGAAATCGAGGCGCGGTGTCATGGCATCACCATAGTGGTTGGCGCCTCAACCAGATGGTGTGCGCGCGGCGGCGCGCAAGGGCCCGAACCGGCGGAAGAGAGCCTATCCGCGCCCGGGCGAACGCTGGCCGGTCTTGCGTTGCTGCTGGTTGGTATAGGAGTCCCAATGGCTCCAGCTGCCGTTGCTGAGGCTTTGCAGGTCGGTGCCAAGCGGACGGCGCGTGCGCTTGTCGTGGTCGGCGATGACGCGCTCGGACTGCGCGATCTTGCGCTTCAGTTCCGCGATCGTCTTCTGGGTCTGGCCGTCCCGCTTCGACGAGGCGATCTCACCCATCGTGAAGCGCGCAGTCTCCAGCGCCTTCAACTCGGCGCGATTCTTCTTCAACTGAACCCGGTGCCAGGCGATGTTGCTGTCGCTGTCCGCAACCATGTGGGAACTCCGCTGATTCGGTCCCACATAGTATCGTGCGCCGAATCGGCGCCGCAACGCCCCGGCGGTGGCGAAAATACGATCTTCTCGCGCAGAAATTCTGTGCCTGGAGCCCCGGAACGGGGTTCTAGATTCTCATTTTGACGCGTTTTCTTGACGCGAACCGGTACCCACTTCGCTCGAAAACGCTTTAGCGCTCGGCAAAGGCCTTTTCGACCACGAACTGAGCCGGCTCGCCGTGATTGCCCTCGACGAAGCCGCGCTCACCGAGCAGCACGCGGGTATCCGCCACCAGCGCCGGGCTGCCGCAGATCATGACGCGATCATGGGCGGCTTCCAGCGCCGGCAGGCCGATATCGGTGAACAGCTTTCCTGATGTGATGAGGTCGGTGATGCGGCCGCGGTTGCGGAAGGGATCGCGGGTCACGGTCGGGTAGTAGATCAGCTGGCTCTGGATGTACTCGCCGAGCAGCTCGTCCTTCGGCAGATGCTCGGTGATCATCTCGCCATAGGCGAGCTCCTTGACGTGCCGGCAGCCGTGCAGCAGCACCACCTTCTCGAACCGCTCGTAGGTTTCGGGGTCCTTGATCACGCTCAGGAACGGCGCAAGGCCGGTGCCGGTGCCGATGAGGTAGAGGTTGCGCCCCTCCTCCAGATTGTCGATCACCAGCGTGCCGGTGGCCTTGCGGCTGACGATGATCTCGTCGCCTTCCTTCAGATGCTGGAGCCGCGAGGTCAGCGGACCGTCCGGCACCTTGATCGAGAAGAACTCCAGCGTGTCCTCGTAATTGGCGCTGGCGACGCTGTAGGCCCGCAGCAGCGGCTTCTCGCCGACCTTGAGCCCGATCATGGTGAACTCGCCGTTGCGGAAGCGGAAGGTCGGGCTGCGGGTGGTCTTGAAGGAGAACAGCGTGTCGGTCCAGTGGTGGACGCTCAAAACGCTTTCCTGATTGAAATTGCTCATCTCACCCTTCCGTTTCGCTTCTGTGCGGTTCCGAGGCGGTCAGCTATGCGTCGTTTGTACACGATCATTCGTATACTAATGAATAATCCGGCTTGATCCCGCGGTCAAGGCTGCCCAAGATCGGAAGCGTTGCAGTTAGGAATAAGGAGCCCCTTCCATGGCGCATGACGCACCCCAGGCCACCGGACCCTCGAAGCTGGTGATCCGCAATATCGGCCTGATCCTGTCCGGCGCGCTGGAAAAGCCGATCCTGGACGGCGACACCATCGTCGCCGAGAACGGCAAGATCACCGCGATCGGCCGCTTCAAGGACCTCGATACCGAAGGCGCGACCACCATCGTCGAGGCCAACGGCACGACCGTCGCGCCCGGCCTGATCGACAGCCATGTCCACCCCGTCGCCGGCGACTGGACGCCGCGGCAGAACCAGATCGGCTGGATCGACAGCAATCTGCATGGCGGCGTCACCACCATGATCTCCGCCGGTGAAGTGCACATGCCGGGCAGGCCCCGCGACGTCGTCGGGCTGAAGGCCATGGCGATCTTCGCCCAGCGCGCCTTCTGGAATTTGCGGCCCGGCGGCGTGAAGGTTCACGCCGGCGCGCCCGTGATCGAATGCGAGATGGTCGAGGAGGATTTCAGGGAACTGGCCGCGGCCGGCGTCAAGCTGCTCGGCGAGGTCGGCCTCGGCGGCGTCAAGGACGGCCCGACCGCGCGAAAGATGGTCGGCTGGGCGCGCAAATACGGCATCCAGAGCACCATCCACACCGGCGGCCCCTCGATCCCCGGCTCCGGCCTGATCGACAAGGACGTGGTGCTGGAGGCCGACACCGACGTGGTCGGCCACATCAATGGCGGCCACACCGCCCTGCCCGACGACCAGATCCGCTGTATCTGCGAGGGCTGCAAGCGCGGCCTCGAGATCGTGCACAACGGCAATGAGCGCTCAGCCCTGTTCACGCTGCGCATTGCGCGCGAGATGGGCGACCTGCACCGCGTCATCCTCGGCACCGACGCGCCCGCCGGCTCCGGCGTGCAGCCGCTCGGCATCCTGCGCATGGTGTCGATGCTGTCCTCGCTTGGCGATCTGCCGGCCGAGCTCGCGTTCTGCCTTGCCACCGGCAACACCGCGCGGATGCGCCAGCTCGACTGCGGCCTGATCGAGGTCGGCCGTTCCGCCGACTTCGTCATCATGGACAAGGCCCAGCACTCGCCCGGCAAGAACATCCTGGAGAGCGTCCAGCTCGGCGACCTCCCCGGCATCGGCATGACCATCATCGACGGCATCGTGCGCACCCAGCGCAGCCGCAACACCCCGCCCGCCGGCCGGGTGCCGGAGGTGGTGGCGAAGTGACGCAGCCGGAGCGGCCCGCCGCTCCGCATCGCCCCTCGAAGGCGTTGAACAAGTCTGCTGCCTGCTGCGTCTAATGCAGGCAGCCCTCGGCGGCGGCAGTTCCTTGCTGGACCATCGAGGGCAACATGAAGAACTCATCGCGAATAGGCGTCGGCATTGCTGGCGCGGTAGCGGGCTATATCGCGGTCTTTGTGCTGTTCTCCATCCTCGATTTCGGCAACCGCGCGGACCCGATCACATCGGGCCTGTTGGGACTGTTCTTCTACTCTCCCATCGGCGCGATCGCCGGCGCGGTGCTTGCCAGCTGGCTGGTGACGCGTTCGGGCAAGGATAAGGATGCAGGCAATGGCAGCGCCGCGCGCAACAGCCTGAAGTCGCTCGGCGTCGTCGTCCTGCTCTGCGTCGCCGGTATCGGCATCTACATCGCCTACGCCTATGCGACCGCGACGCCCTGGCTCAACCGGAACGGCAACAATCCCCTGCTCGTGTTCGAGGTCCGTTTTCCGGCCGGAGTAAAAGTGCCGGCGACCGCGCAGGGCATCACCATCGAGCTGCAGACCGACCTCAACACCATGCCGGGCGAAGTGACGCCCGCCGCCTTCTATCGCGACGGCGACCAGCCCGTCATCGCGGGCGAGGTCGAGCTGGCCTTTCGCACCTCGCACCGGCAGCTCGCGGTCAACATCCAGGGCCAACCGAGCCGGGTCTATCCGATCGATCTGACGGCCCGGGCGCCGCATACACCGGAATTCGGGACGTGGCGGCGACTCGCTGACGGCAGCGAAATCCGCTACCGCGCCAAATGGCCGGGAAAGACGTAAGGGGATCAGCGCTTCTTCGCGATCTCACAACGCACATAGGTCTGGCGTTTGGCCTGTCCGACCGGGCCGTTGTCCATCACCAGCCTGCCGTCCGCCGCGATGGACACCCGGGGATTGGAGCGAAACTTCTCGCCTTCGCCTTCGCAGGCGAGCTTCATTGTCCAGCCAAGCTTGCCGTCGGCGGTGATCTCGCTAGCGCGGCATCGTGTCTCGTACCAATAGAGACGATTACCGCCCTCGATGCTCATGCGGTTGGCGCTGTCCTGATCGCGGCAGTCTTTTCTGGTGGATGCCCAGAAGCCTTCGTAGGGCTGGGCGGCAAAGGCGGGGGCCGCAACAAGACTCAGAATTATCGCAAGCTGTGTCGCTGCTCTCATGCCGGAAACCTCGATGACGTCCTCATCGAAGTTAGTCGCCAGTCCCCGCAGCTTGTTCAACTGCCGTAGGGTGGGCAAAGGCGCGAAGCGCCGTGCCCACGATCTCTTGCCGATTGAGGCGATGGTGGGCACGCTTCGCTTTGCCCACCCTACGGCACCGCCGTCTACCGCACCTTCCTCACCGCAGCTTGTTCAACAACGCCATCAGCGTCTCGCGCTCCTTGGCGTCGAGCGGGGCCAGCGTCTCGCGCGTGATCGCCAGCGCATTGGGCGCGAGCTTCTCCGCAAGCTGCTGACCGGCCCGCGTCAGGCTCACCAGCAGGCGACGGCCGTCCTCGGGATCCTGGCTGGTCTCGGTCAGGCCGCGCGCCGTGAGACGATCAATCACGCCCTTGATGGTGGCGACATCCATTGCCGTCAGCCGGCCGAGCTGGTTCTGCGAGCACGGACCGGTCTCGGCGAGTTTTGACAGCGCCGCCCATTGCGTCGGTGTCAGATTGGTGCCGATGTCGCGGGAGAAGATCGAGCTGTGACGCTGCCAGACCTGGCGTAGGATGAAGCCGACCTGCTCGTCGAGCACATAAGGCGGCTTGCTCAGCGCTCTGGCCGGTTTGCCGTTCTTCTTCGCCGCAACGCTTCTCGCCATCCGCTCGCTGCCCTTCCCCTTGCCTTCACAACGACAGATGCGCGTCGCGGATGTCCGGACGCGCGTCGAGCTCGGCCATGGTGCCGCCGAAACAGATGCGGCCGCGCTCGATGATGTAGGCGCGATCGGAGATCAACCGCGCGAAATGCAGATTCTGCTCGGAGACGACGATGCTGACGCCCTCCTTCTTCATGGTCAGGATGGCATCGACCATCTGCTCCACGATCTTCGGCGACAGGCCTTCCGACGGCTCGTCAAGCAACACCAAGGACGGATTGCCCATCAGCGTGCGCGCGATCGTCAGCATCTGCTGCTCGCCGCCGCTCATGCGCCCGCCGGGGCGGTTCTTCATCTCGCCGAGATTGGGAAACAGCGCGAACAGTTTTTCGCGCGTCCAGTGCGGCGCATTCGGACGCTTGGACTGTTTGCCGACCTCGAGATTCTCTTCCACCGTCAGGTCAGTGAAGATACGCCGCTCCTCCGGCACGTAGCCGAGGCCATCGCGCACGATCTCATGGGTCGGTTTCGCCGAAACGTCCTTGCCCTCGAACATGATGCGGCCGGAGCGCTGCGCCACGAGGCCGACGATCGAGCGGAACGTCGTCGACTTGCCGGCGCCGTTGCGCCCCAGCAGCGCGACCACCTCGCCCTCCCCGACCTCGAAGCCGATGTCGAACAGGATATGCGCCGGGCCGTAATGGCTGTTGAGGTCTTGCACCGTGAGCTTCATGTCGATGCTCCCTCGCGATGCCCGGCCTCGTAAAGCAGGCCCTCGCCAAGATAGACCGCCTGCACTTGCGGATTGCTGCGCACCTCGGCCGGCGAGCCCTCGGCGATCAGCGTGCCGCGGTTGAGCACGATGATGCGGTCGGCATGCTCGAACACCACGTCCATGTCGTGCTCGGTGAAGAGAACGCCGATCGATTTTTCGCGCGCGATCTGCGCGGTCAGCCGCATCAGATCGACGCGCTCGCGCGGCGCCATGCCGGCGGTCGGTTCGTCCATCAGCAGCAGCTTTGGCTCATTGGCGAGCGCGACCGCGAGCTCGAGCCGCTTGAGGTCGCCATAGGCGAGCTCGCCGCAGGGACGATCCGCATAGCCGCCCATGCCGACCAGCTCGAGCAGCCGGCCCGCTTCGCTACGATCGAAGTTCGGCGCCGAGCCAAAGAGATTGAACAGCTGCTTCCCGTGCGAGATCAGCGCGACCTGGACATTCTCGCGCACCGTCATGGTGGCGAAGGTCGCGGTGATCTGGAAGGTGCGGCCAACGCCCATCCGCCAGATCTCGCGCGGCTTCTTGCCGGTGGTCTCCTCGCCGAGCAGGCGGACATGGCCCGAGTCAGGCTTGTTCTGGCCGTTGAGCATGTCGAAGCAGGTGCTCTTGCCCGCTCCGTTCGGCCCGATCAGCGCCAGGATTTCGCCCGCGCGCAGCGAGAACGAGACGCCGCGCACGGCATGGATGCCGCCATAGGATTTGGTCAGGCCTTCGACCGCGAGAAGTGGGGGTGCAACGCTCATTCGGCGGACTCGATCGGCTTGGCAAGCAAGGGGGATCCCGGCGGCGATGACTTTCTGCGGCGCTGCGCCAGCATCTCCAGCATGCCGACGATGCCCTTGGGGAAGACGACGACGATCAGCACGATGAAGCCGCCGAGCACGAGTTTCGACAGATCGGTCTGGCTGACCAGCCAGATGTTGAGTGCCTTGTAGACGATGGCGCCGATCACAGCGCCCGACACCGTCTCGACGCCGCCGAGCAGCACCATGACCAGCGCATCGACCGAGAGCGAGATGCCGAGATTATCAGGGAAGACGCTGCCCTTCAGATACGCGAACAGCGCCCCGCCGATGCCGGCGGTGGTGCCCGCGATCACGAAGGCGGTCCACTGGATCCGCTTGGCGTTGATGCCGATCGCCTCGGTGCGCAGCAGCGAGTCGCGCGTGGCCCGCAGCGCGTAACCGAATGGCGAGAACACCATGACCCGCAAGACGATCGTGACGAGCGCGGCAACGCCGAGCGCCAACCAGTAGAAATGCGACGGGCTCGCCGCCCACTTCTCGGGCCATACACCGAGAATGCCGTTGTCGCCGCCGGTGACACTGACCCACTGGAACGCAATCGACCAGACGATCTGCGCGAAGGCCAGCGTCAGCATGGCGAAATAGACGCCGGAGAGCTGCACGGCAAAGAAGCCGAATACGGCGGCGCCCATGCAGCCGAGCAGCGGCCCGAGCAACAGGCACACGATCATCGGCAGTCCTGCCATCTTGGCGAGGAAGGCGATGCCGTAGGCGCCGAGGCCGAAATAGGCGGCATGGCCGAACGAGGCGAGCCCGCCGACCGACATCAGGAAGTGCAGACTGACCGCGAAGATCACGAAGATCGCGATCTCCGAGCCGACGGTCAGCGCGTAATTGCCGGCGAACAGCGGCAGCGTCGCCGCGATGACGAGCGCCGCCAGCGAGGCCAGCCGCTCGTTCGACGTCAGCGGCCGCCACGGATTGACCGTGAGACCCGGCGTCTTGCGCGCCGCCGCCTCCGGCTTGCCGAACAGGCCCCAGGGCCGCACGATCAGCACCACCGCCATCACCAGGAAGACCAGGATGATGGAAATCTTCGGGAAGATCAGGATGCCGAAAGCGTTGAGCTCGGAGACCAGCACCGCGGCGACGAAGGCGCCGACGATGCTGCCGAGGCCGCCGATCACGACCACGACGAACACCTCGACGATGATGCGCAGGTCCATTGCGTGGTGCACGGCATCGCGCGGAATCTGGAGTGCGCCGCCGAGGGCGGCGAGGAAGACGCCGACCGCGAACACCGATGTGAACAGCCATTTCTGATTGACGCCGAGCGCTGCGACCATGTCGCGGTCCTGCGTCGCCGCGCGCACCAGCACGCCCCAACGCGTGCGCTGGAACAGCAGCCAGAGAATGCCGAGCACGACCGGGCCGAGCACGATCAGGAACAGATCGTAGCTCGGGATGTTCTGGCCGAAGAAATCGATCGCGCCCTTGAAGCCCGGCGCGCGGCGGCCGACGAGATCGTCGGGACCCCAGACCAGCACGACCAGATCCTCGACCATCAAGGTCAGGCCGAAGGTCGCGAGCAGCTGAAAGAGTTCGGGCGCATGATAGATCCGGCGCAGCAGCACCATCTCGACCAGCACGCCGATCAGTGCCACGGCGAGTGCGGCCAGCACGATGCTGCCCCAAAAGCCGAACGCGCCGGAAAGGCGCTCCGTCAGCGTGAAGGCAATGTAGGCGCCGATCATGTAGAAGGCGCCGTGCGCGAAATTCACGATCCGGGTCACGCCGAAGATGATCGACAGGCCCGACGCCACCAGGAACAGCGACGCTGCGCTGGCGAGACCGGTCAGAAACTGTACGACGTAAAAGGCCATCTTCGGTCCGGGTTGGGTCTGAATTTCACCTCTCCCCGCTCTTGCGGGGAGAGGTCGGATCGCCCCTGCGATCCGGGTGAGGGGCTCTCTCGACGAGCGCGGGGCGTGGAGAGAGCCCCTCACCCCAACCCTCTCTCCGCAAAAGCGGGGAGAGGGAGAGATAAAGAAGCATCAATCCTTCGGACGCAGCTTCTCGACTTCGGCGTCGCTCGGCAGATAGTCCGCGCCCTTCTTGTACGACGAATCCACCATCACGCCCTTGCCGTCCTTCAGCGCGGTCTTGCCGACGTAAGCGCCGAGCGTCGACTGGTGGTCGATCTTGCGGAAGGTGATCTCGCCGAAGGGCGAGCCCATCGACAGACCCTCAGCCGCGGCAATCAGCTTCTCCGGATCGGTCGAGCCGGCCTTCGCGAGAATGGCGGCCGCCGACTTGATGGTCTGGTAGCCGACGATCGAGCCGAGGCGCGGATAGTCGTTGTACTTGGCCTGATAGGCCTTCAGGAACGCGTCGTGCTCGGGCGTCTTGATCGAGTACCAGGGATAGCCGGTGACGATCCAGCCCTCCGGCGTCTCGTCCTTGAGCGGATCGAGATATTCGGGCTCGCCGGTCAGGAAGGACACGACCTCGCGTCCCTTGAACAGGCCGCGCGTGTTGCCTTCGCGTACGAGCTTGACGAGGTCGGCGCCGAAGGTGACGTTGAGGATCGCTTCGGGATTGGCGGCGGCAACCGCCTGCACCACCGGCCCCGCATCGATCTTGCCCTGCGGCGGCCACTGCTCGTCGACCCACTGGATGTCCGGGCGCTTCTCCGACATCAGCTTCTTGAACACGGCGACCGCCGACTGGCCGTACTCGTAGTTCGGCGCGATCGTCGCCCAGCGTTTCGCGGGCAGCTTGGCGGCAGCCTCCACCAGCATCGCCGCCTGCATGTAGTTGGAGGGACGCAGGCGGAACGTGTACTTGTTGCCCTTGGACCAGGTCACCGCGTCCGTCAGCGGCTCGGCCGCGAGGAAGAACACCTTTTTCTGGTTGGCGAAGTCGCTGACCGCGAGGCCGATGTTCGACAGGAACGTGCCCGTCAGCATTGCAACGCCCTCGCTGGAGACGAGCTCATTGGCCGCGGTCTGCGCATCGGCCGGCTTGCCGCCGTCGTCCTTGGAGATGACGACCAGCTTCTTGCCGTTGATGCCGCCGGCCGCGTTGATCTCCTCGACCGCGAGCTGCCAGCCCTTGCGATAGGGCTCGGTGAACGCCGGCAGCAGCGAATAGCTGTTGATCTCGCCGATCTTGATGTCCTGCGCCACGGCCGAATGGGCCATGCCGCCCGCCAGAAGCGCGAAGGCCGCGCCCACAAAATAGTTTCTCGCTCGCATCCCAACCTCCAGTTTTGAACTCTCTACGTCTTCAGCGCGATCTTGTCGGGGAAGCTGTGCCCGCCTCCCCGGTTCAAACCCTATCTCAGTCCGTCTTCGCCCTTGACTTCCGCAACCGTCAGCCCGCCGACACGCGGCAGGGGACGGCCGCTGTCGGTGACGGCGACCGCGACCATGATCTCGTTGGCGCGCGGCGCATCGTTGATCTGCACCTCCATGCCGTCGAAATGACTGCGCACGAAGGCCGCGTCCTTGTGCCCGAGCGGAATATCGAGCGTCGTGCCCGGACCGCTACGCTTCTTCGACGAAGGGATCAGCGCCGCGCCCTTGCCCAGAACCTTGCGCACCGGCGCGCCCATCTTGGGGTGAAGGATAGCGGCGGCATGCTCCAGCTCGCCGTTCTCGCCGACCGCTGCGGCCTTGCCGTAGCTCTGTGCCTTCGCGCCTTCGATGCCGAGCGCCGCCACCGCGCGCTTCGACAGGAGCTCGCCGAGCTCCTCGCCGATCGCGATCAGCGGCGAGAGATCCTCGACATATTTTCCGGCAAAGGGATTTTCGATCACGGCGATCGCGGCGGCACGCCGGGTCGGCGGCGAGACCTGGCGGCCCATCTCCATCTGCGTCTCTTCGACGACGGTGACGATCTTGCGGATGATCGCGCTCATGTTTCGCTTCCCTGTTCAGGCACAGACCGCGTTCTCCAGCGCAAGCGGGCGCGTTCGTTGCTCTTCTATATCCTTAGGTCCGATGACAAGCATATCACCACAAAGCCGCAGCACGGCACCCTCGATCAGTCCGCGATCGAACAATTGCCGTGCACATTCCGCGCCAGAATCCAGCGCGGCTGCGATCTCATTGTGAGACAATTCGCCGACCTCGCGGGTCACGAGACGCGCGCCGAGATCGCTGTCGGGCTGAAGCTCGCTCGCGGGCTTGCGGATGATGGCGGGATGCCCGGGCAGATCGACGGCGTTGGCGATGACAGTCGCGGCCGCATCGGCCTGCGAGGCTGTCGCCGCGAGCACCGTCACGGCGTCCGCGATCCCGAGCGAAAAGCTGCGGCCGTGGCGTCCGCTGGTCGCGATGCCGCGCACGGGATCATCCGCATCGACCCTCATGGTCCGCATCACGCCGTCGCGGTCCGGCCGGTCCATCAGGCCGACGGCAAAATGCGTGCTCTTGCCGAGATGCAGCGCGATGTCGCCGCCATTGTTGACATAGGCCCGATCAAGCGTCGCGGCGCCCAGCATCGCGCCCAGAATCTCCTCCGCCACGCTGCCTGCGACCGCGGCCATGGGCGTAATGAAGCAACCAGAGGCATAAGGCGCGACAGCGGCGTGCATGCGCCGCGCAACCACGCCCTTCAACGACGTCCGCGTCCCGGCCGCCCCCCGCAGCTCCGGCAGTTCCGCACAGAGCTCGTCGAGCAGTCCGGTAAACCGCCGCGCCGCAGCCTCATAAGCTGCGCGCACTGCGTCCGCGCGCCCCCTCGCCTCGACGATCAGATCAATCGGTCCATCCTGCAAATGCAGCCGCCGGCCATCAGACAGCAATGCGATTTGCGGGAGCCGTGTCATGCCCGAGGTCCCGGAATCGGGTTCTGCCAGGGCAGCTGGCGAACATCCTCGCCGCTCTGCACCTCCGAGAGTGGCTTCACGTAATCCATGTGTCCGCCGAGCGCGGCATAGTCCGTCAGCTTCATCGTGAACTCGATCGGCGCGACCAGCGCGGGTGTCGGCACGTAGCCGAACGCGCCCGAAGGCATCTGAGTGACATCGACCATGTAGGTGATGCCGCCGCCCGGCCAGACATAGACAGGCGCGCCGCCGCTGGTGACGCGCGTCAGCGCGTCCTTCACCGAGCGCGTCAGCCGCACCGGATTGTCGGTGACACCGGCGCGCAGCGAGCCGCCGGCACCGGCCATGAACAGCACCGTGCACAGCGCCGGCTCGCAATTCTCCTGGATGCGCTCGACCGAGAATTTCAGATCGGCGGGCATCTCGGTCTCGACCGGATTCAAGGCCTCGTCGAGCACGTAATACGACGAATGCTCGCCGGTTGTGGACACCATCAGCATGGTCAACCCGGCCTTCGCCTCCTTCTTGTCGAAGGGCCCGAGGATCGCAAGCGGATCGGAGATGTTGGTGCCGCCCCAGCCCGTACCGGGATCGGCCACCTGGAAGTAGCGGCCGGGCGTCGAGCGGCGGCCCTTCATCTTGATGCCGGTGTCGGCGATGTCGAGCAGCTTGCCGGCCTGGTGCTCCGAAAGCACGCCGGTGATGTGGTCGTCGACCACGACGACTTCGTCGACCTTGCCGTGCCATTGCTTGGCGAACATGCCGATCGTCGCCGAGCCGCAGCCGACGCGCATGCGCTCTTCCTTCGCGCCATTGACGATCGGCGGCTGGCCGGCCTGCACCACAACGGTCGCACCGCCATCGATGGTCAGCTCCACCGCCTTGCAATTGGCGAGGTCCATCAGCGTGTCGCAGGTGACGCGGCCCTCCTTCTTGGAGCCGCCGGTGAGATGATGCACGCCGCCGAGCGACAGCATCTGCGAGCCGTATTCGCTGGTGGTGACATGGCCGACCGCCTCGCCCTGGGCGCGCACGGTCGCGGTCTCGGGGCCGAGATAGCGGTCGGTGTCGATCTTCACCTTGATGCCGCAATAGGAGAAGATGCCCTCGGTGACCACAGTCACCATGTCGACGCCGTCGACCTCCGCGGAGACGATGAACGGCGCCGGCTTGTAGTCGGGATAGGTCGTGCCGGCGCCGATTGCGGTGACGAAGGTCGAAGGCTCGTGGACGATCTTGCCGTCCCAGTCTTCCGTGCGGCTGAACGGAACGAGCTTGCCGCCATGCGAGACGGTGCGCTCCAGGATCACGTGCGGATCGACGCGGACGAGCTTGCCATCGTGGTTGGCATAGCGGTCGCAGGCGCCCGCCGCGCCCGGCTTGATGTAGCACATCACCGGACAGGCATCGCAGCGGATCTTGTCGGTGGCAGCGCTCGTTGTTTCCATCACCATATCGAAGGCCAGCGGAGACGTCGTTATCATTCGTATACGAACGATGTTGCGCGCGGTCCCCTGGAGCTGTCAAGCGGCGGTGCAGCGCAAAAGATGCCGCTGCCGCATAAAACCTCATTTGCCTATCGGCTCTGTCCACAAAGAAGGCAGTCGCGCTGCAGTGCGGCATGCCCGGCTTGCACGTTTGTGTACAAACGGTATCGTCGCGACGTAGAATTTTTACGACTGCTCTTGTTGGGCTTGGGAACAGGGATGACGCAGACACCGATCCGCCTCACCGTGAACGGCAGGATCCATGAGGTCGCTGCAGAGCGCCAGACGCCGCTGCTCTATGTGCTGCGCAACGATCTCGCGCTCAACGGCCCGAAATATGGTTGCGGTCTCGGCGAATGCGGCACCTGTACTGTCCTGATCGACGACGCCGCGGCGCGCTCCTGCGTGATTCCGCTCGGCGGCTGCGCCGGCCGCGACATCGTGACGCTCGAAGGCCTCGGCACGCGCGACAAGCCTGATGTCGTGCAGCAGGCCTTCATCGACGAGCAGGCCGCGCAATGCGGCTACTGCCTCAACGGCATGATCATGACCACCAAGGCGCTGCTCGCGCAGAACCCAAGTCCGACCGAGCAGGAGGCGCTGGCGGCGCTGCGCTACAATCTCTGTCGCTGCGGCACGCATGTCGAGATCCTGCGCGCGGTGATGCGCGCATCGGGTCAGCTCACCGAGGCCGCAGATTGATGGACTCCCCTGTTTCGAACGGAGCTGGGCGGCAAACGGGTTCGCTCGTCGTCGCCCGCAGCGTGGACGAGGTCACATCCGAGACCTTCATCCGCATCACCGCGGACGGCTCGGTCACCGCCTATAATGGCCATGTCGATCTCGGCACCGGCATCCGCACTGCGCTGGGCCAGATCGTGGCCGAAGAGCTCGATGTCTCCTTTGCGCGCGTCGTCGTCGTGCTCGGCGACACGGCCGTGGTGCCGAACCAGGGCGCTACGATCGCGAGCGAGACCATCCAGATCACCGCCGTGCCCCTGCGCAAGGCCGCAGCGCAAGCGCGGCACTTCTTGATCGCACGCGCGGCCGAACGGCTGGAGCTACCGGCCGCCGACCTCAAGATCGAAGACGGCCTCGTGCGCGGACACAACCGCAGCGTCAGCTATGGCGAGCTGATCGCCGGCGAAGAGATCCGGCTCGAGCTCGAAGACGACGTCGCTGTGAAGTCTGTCGGCGATTACGCCATCGTCGGCCACTCCGTCCCGCGTGTCGACGTGCCGGCCAAGGCCACGGGCGAATTGACCTTCGTCCACGACATCCGCGTACCGGGCATGCTGCATGGCCGCGTGGTGCGCCCGCCCTATGCCGGTGTCGATGCCGGCCCGTTCGTCGGCACCAGCCTGCTCGCGGTCGACGAATCCTCGGTGCGCGACATCCCCGGCGTCGTCGCCGTCGTCCACATCGGCGATTTCGTCGGTGTCGTTGCCGAGCGCGAGGAGAACGCGATTCGCGCCGCCGAACAGCTCAAGCTGAGCTGGAAGCCGACGCCCTCCCTCACCGATCTTGCCGATGTCGAGACCGCACTGCGCGCCAATCCCTCGACGCCGCGCACGCTGATCGACAAGGGCGAGGTCGACAAGGCAATTGCCGGCGCGGCCAGGCCGATGCAGCGCACTTACGTCTGGCCGTATCAGATGCACGCCTCGATCGGCCCGTCATGCGCGGTCGCCGATTTTCAGGACGGCAACATCCGCGTCTGGTCCGGCACGCAGAACCCGCACGTCCTGCGCAGCGATCTCGCGCTGCTGATCGAGCGTCCCGAGAGCGAGATCGAGGTCGTCAGGCTGGAGGCTGCCGGCTGCTACGGCCGCAACTGCGCCGATGACGTCACCGCCGACGCGCTGCTGCTCTCGCGCGCGGTCGGCCGCCCCGTCCGCGTGCAATTGACGCGCGAGCAGGAGCATGCCTGGGAGCCCAAGGGCACCGCGCAGCTCATCGACGTCAATGGCGGGCTCGATGCCGACGGCGGCATCGCCGCCTACGATCTCGCCACGCGCTATCCCTCCAATGCCGCGCCGACTCTCGCGCTGCTGCTCACCGGCCGCATCTCACCCGATCCCGCCGTGCTCCAGATGGGCGACCGCACCGCGATCCCGCCTTACGATTACGACCACATGCGCGTCGTCGCCCACGACATGGCGCCGATCGTGCGCGCCTCCTGGTTTCGGGGCGTCTCGGCGTTGCCGAACACGTTTGCGCATGAATCCTATATCGACGAGGCCGCGACCGAGGCCGGTGTCGATCCCATCGCATATCGCCTGCGCTATCTGAAAGACCCGCGCGCCGTCGACCTCGTCAATGCGGTGGCCGAGCGCGCGGGCTGGACGCCGCGGCCGGTTCGCGAGGACAAGGATGGCGAGGTCGTGCACGGGCGCGGCTTTGCCTATGCGCTCTACGTCCACAGCAAGTTTCCAGGCTATGGCGCGGCGTGGTCGGCCTGGGTCACAGACGTCGCGGTGAACAAGACCACCGGCGACGTCAGCGTCACGCGCGTCGTCGCGGGGCAGGATTCCGGGTTGATGATCAATCCGGACGGCGTCCGCCACCAGATCCACGGCAATGTCATCCAGTCGACCAGCCGCGCGCTGATGGAGGAGGTCTCGTTCGAGCGCGGCGCGGTGGCGGCGCGCGAATGGGGCGCCTATCCGATCATCCCTTTCCCCGACGTGCCCAAGATCGACGTCCTGATGCTGCCGCGGCCGGATCAGCCGCCGCTCGGCGTCGGTGAGTCCGCTTCGGTGCCGAGCGCGGCGGCGATTGCGAACGCGATTTTCGATGCCACCGGCGTTCGCTTTCGCGAGCCGCCATTCACGCCGGAACGCATCCTGAAGGGGCTGCACGGGGAAGCATCGCCGGTGCCGCAAGCCCTGCCCGCGCCCCCAGCCTCGCGAACGTCCCGCATCTGGGAAAGTCCATTCGCCAAGCGCGCCGGCATCTTCGCGACGATTGCGGCCGTCTGCACCGCCGCGATCGGCCTCGGTGCGGCGCTCCTGCCCGGCCGCGCCATTGCACCGATCGCGCGGCCCGATGCCTCAGTCTATTCCGCCGCGACGATCGCGCGTGGCCAAGAGCTCGCAGCGCTCGGCAATTGCGCGGAGTGCCACACCAGCCTCAGCGGCGCGTCCAGCGCCGGCGGCCGCGCGCTGGAGACGCCTTTCGGCACGATCTATTCAACCAACATCACGCCCGATGTCGAGACCGGCATCGGCGCCTGGTCCTATCCCGCCTTCGAACGGGCGATGCGCGATGGCCTGCATCGCGACGGGCGCCAGCTCTACCCCGCCTTCCCTTACACGCATTTCGCGAGGACCAGCGACGCCGACCTGCAGGCGCTCTACGCCTACCTGATGGCCCAGCCCGCGGTGCGCGCGACAGCGCCCGCCAACACGCTCGCCTTCCCGTTCAATCTCCGTCCGCTGCTCGCGGGCTGGAATGCGCTGTTCCATCAGACGCAGGAGTTCAAGCCCGATCCCGCCAAGTCCGAGCAATGGAATCGCGGCGCCTATCTCGTCGAGAGCCTCGGCCATTGCAGCGGCTGCCATTCGCCGCGCAACGCGCTCGGCGCCGAGCAGCGCAAGGCCTATCTCGCCGGTGGCTTTGCCGAGGGCTGGGAAGCACCGCCACTAACCTCGCTCTCGCACGCGCCGATCCCGTGGAACGAGGACGAGCTCTACGCCTATTTGCGCACCGGCCATTCGCGCTATCACGGCGTCGCCGCCGGCCCGATGGCGCCAATCGTCAGGGACCTCAAGGCCCTGCCCGACCGGGACATCCGCGCGATGGCGGTCTATCTCAACTCGTTCAACGACACCGCGACCGAAATGCCGGACGCGCTTGCAGCACGGCTGGAAAGCGCGACGCAGGTCACCGTCGCCTCCTCCACCGGCGCGCGCCTCTATCAAGGCGCCTGCGCCGTGTGCCACGAGGTCGGTGGCCTGCCGCTGTTCGGCAGCCGACCCTCGCTCGCGCTCAACAGCAATCTGCACGGTGCGACATCGGACAATCTCGTGCAGGTGATCCTGCACGGCATCACTGAACCGGTCTCGAGCGATCTCGGCTACATGCCGGCGTTCAGGAACAGCATGAGCGACGCACAGCTCAAGGAGCTCGTCACCTTCCTGCGCCGGCAGTTCGCGCCGGACAAGCCGGCGTGGACCGGCGTGCGGGAGACGATCGCAAGGGTGAGATCGTCCACACACTAAGAGAAGCGCGCAATCAAGCGTGCTTCTTCGCCTCCACCGGCGGCGTGCCGTGGGTGTGGAACGACTCGATCGTCTTCAATCCCCAGGCCTGGCCCTTCTTGCGCTCCTCTTCCGTCCACACGATCGGCTTCCAGTCGGGCGCGAGGATCAGGCGCGCGCCGGCATTGGCGACCTCCACGCGGTTGCCGCCGGGCTCGTAGACATAGAGGAAGAAGGTCTGCTGGATCGCGTGCTTGTGCGGACCGGTCTCGATGTAGATGCCGTTCTCAAGGAAAATATCCGCAGCGCGAAGAATCTCCTCGCGGCTGTCGAGCGCATAGGTGACGTGGTGGAAGCGGCCAGGTGTGCCGGAATGATCGAGCGAATAAGCAAAGTCGTAGCTCTTGTTCGACATCGTCAGCCACATCGCCGCCTCGCGGCCATCGTTGAGCACGATCTGCTCGGTGAGGCGGCAGCCGAGATAGTTTTCGAAGAACTCGCGGTTCGCCTTGATGTCGACGGCGAGGCAGTTGAGGTGATCGAGGCGGCGGACATTGACGCCGCGCGCGGGAAAGCGCTGCGCCTGGTTCTTCAGCGCGGGCTTCAGCTCCGGCGGCGCCTGATACCATTCGGTCTCGTAATAGAGCTCGACGATGTGGCCGTCAGGGTCGCGGCAGCGGAACGTCGGCCCCTGCCCCATGTCGCCGTCGATCCAGCCGATGTCGAAGCCGGATCCCATCAGCGCTGCAACACGGCGCTCCAGCGCCTGCTGGCTGCGCGCGCGCAGCGCCATGTGCTCCATGCCCGACGTCTTTGACGCCGTGAGCTTGAGCGAATAGCGCTCGTAATCGTCCCAGCCTCGCAAGTAGACGGACTCACCCTTCTGGCCGCTGACGGTCATGCCCATCACGTCGACGAAGAATTTCAGGCTCTCGTCGGGCTTCGGCGTCAGCAATTCCATGTGGCCGAGATGGGCGAGATCGAGGATCGGTTCCGGCTGCATGCTTTCCTCCAGGGCTTGTCCAGTAAGGCGTGGCTGCGTTCCGCCTGACCGACGGCGCGATTGAGACGCGGGACACAACGACGCGCGTCTCTGCGCGGCGCCGCACGATTTCATTTGTACTAATGTACAAATGATTAGGTCCCGTCAACAAATCAACCACCATCCCCCGCTGTAAACGGCGCCCCGTGGGTCCGGCAGGGCGTCGCGCGACCGGAGGCAGCCTGCCCGAATGGTAAAATCTTCCTTAAGGTCGCCTCGCCTCCGGCCGCCGGGAAATGCAGCGTTTTCTCGGCGATTTCGTCCATAAAGATGCATTTGCAACAAAGCTTCCGACCGAATTACCGCGGATTTGACGGAGCGGGCGCGCCCGGCGTTTAACCGTTTGTCCAGCGACGCCCGCGCATAGTCTGGAACAAATTCCTCGCTCTTGCCGGGTTCATTCATCGTGACATCCTTTGGACGCGTGATTTCGGTACGTGGCTCGCTCGCCCGGGTCGGGCTTCTGGCGGCCAGCCAAATGCCGATCTCGGAGGTTCGGGCCACCGTCGGCCGCTTCGTCAGCATTCGCTGCGCCAGCTCGGTCATCGTCGCGATGATCACCGAGGTCTCCTGCGAGAATTTGTCGAGCACGGACAATTACATCGCCATCGCCTCGGTCGACCTGCTCGGCGAAATCCTCAACGCCGCCGACAAGGCCAAATTCCAGCGCGGCGTCACCAATTATCCGACCATCGGCGATGCGGTCGACCTGATCACGAGCCAGGAGTTGCGCACGATCTACGCGCCGACCGGATCGGACCAGATCAATGTCGGCTTCCTGCAGCAGGACCGCTCCGTCGTCGCCTATGTCGACGTCGAGGAAATGCTCTCGAAGCATTTCGCCGTGCTGGGCTCGACCGGCGTCGGCAAATCGACCGGCGTCTCGCTGCTGCTCAACGAGATCCTGAAGGCGCGGCCGAACCTGCGCATCTTCCTGCTCGACGTCCACAACGAATATGGCCGCTGCTTCGGCGACCGCGCGCTGGTGCTGAACCCGCGGAACCTGAAGCTGCCGTTCTGGCTGTTCAACTTCGAGGAAATCGTCGACGTGCTGTTCGGCGGCCGCGCCGGCGTGCCCGAGGAGCTCGACGTCCTTGCGGAAGTGATCCCGCTCGCCAAGGGCATCTACACCCAGTATCAGAACTCCGATCGCCTCGGCCTGAAGCGCATCGATCCCAAGCAGATCGGCTTCACCGTCGACACGCCGGTGCCGTACCGCCTGGTCGACCTGATCTCGCTGATCGACGAGCGCATGGGCAAGCTGGAAAACCGCTCCTCGCGCATCATCTACCACAAGCTGATCTCGCGCATCGACGCTGTGCGCAACGATCCGCGCTACGCCTTCATGTTCGACAACGCCAATGTCGGCGGCGACACCATGGCCGAGGTCATCAGCCATCTGTTCCGCCTCCCCGCCAACGGCAAGCCGATGACGGTGATGCAGCTCGCCGGTTTCCCGGCCGAGGTCATCGACTCCGTCGTGTCTGTTCTTTGCCGCATGGCGTTCGATTTCGGCCTGTGGAGCGACGGCGTTTCCCCGATGCTGTTCGTCTGCGAGGAAGCGCACCGTTACGCCTCCGCCGACCGCAATGTCGGCTTCGGCCCGACCCGCAAGGCGGTGTCGCGCATCGCCAAGGAAGGCCGCAAATACGGCGTCTATCTCGGCCTCATCACGCAGCGCCCCGCGGAGCTCGACGCCACCATCATCTCCCAGTGCAACACGCTGTTCACGATGCGTCTTGCCAACGACCGCGACCAGGCGCTGCTGCGCGCCGCGGTGTCGGATGCGGCCGCGAACCTCCTGTCCTTCGTGCCCTCGCTCGGCACCCGCGAGGTGCTGGCGTTCGGCGAAGGCGTCGCGCTGCCGACCCGTCTGCGCTTCAAGGAGGTGCCGCCGCACCAATTGCCGCGCGGCGAAGCCACCATCAGCAGCGTTCCCTCCCTCACGTCCGGCCACGACATGCATTTCGTCGGCGCCGTGCTGGAGCGCTGGCGCGGCGCCACCTCGCAGCGCGACGTGCCGAACGATCCGGTGTTCTCGGCCCCGCCCACGAAGACGATGTCCAGCCTCGAAGCCCCGATGCTGCAGCCCTCGATGGGACTCGATCCCGATCGCTTCTCGCTGCTGAAGAAGCCGCTGCGGTAGAAGGCTCTCGTGTCCCGGACGCGCTGCAGCGTGAAACGCTGCTGCGCAGAGCCGGGACCCACGCCACGTCAACTCAACACTCAGGAGACACTGGGCCCCGGCTCTGCAGCGCACCGCTGAAGAAGCGCTGCGCTGCGTCCGGGGCACGAGAGCGGTACATTGAGGCCGCCGCCCGCATCGACTATGGTTGCCGGCCTAAAAGCCGGAATCCAAACACATGACAAAGACCGCCACGCAACGCTTCCCCGCTCCCGCTCTCGACACGCTCCCCGAGGACATCCGCACCCGCCTCCTCGGCGTGCAGGAAAAGAGCGGCTTCGTGCCGAACGTGTTCCTCACCCTCGCCTACCGCCCCGACGAGTTCCGCGCCTTCTTCGCCTATCACGACGCGCTGATGGAGAAGGACGGCGGCCTGACGAAGGCCGAGCGCGAGATGATCGTGGTGGCGACCTCGGCCGCCAATCAGTGCCAGTATTGCGTGATCGCGCATGGCGCGATCCTGCGCATCCGCGCCAAGAATCCGCTGATCGCCGACCAGGTCGCGGTGAACTACCGCAAGGCCGACATCACACCGCGCCAGAAGGCGATGCTCGATTTCGCGATGAAGGTCTCCGCCGATGCGCAGCGCGTCTCGGAGGAGGATTTCGCCGTGCTAGAGCCGCATGGCTTCAGCGACGATGACATCTGGGACATCGCCGCGATCTCCGCCTTCTTCGCGCTGTCGAACCGGCTGGCGAACTTCACGGGCATGCGGCCGAACGAGGAATTCTATCTGATGGGACGCCTGCCGAAGAAATGACAGAAGGGCATTGACCGTGCTGGACTGGCCCGAGATCCTTTTGCGCCTCGGCGTCGCCACGCTCGCAGGCTGCGCCATCGGCCTCAATCGTGACCTGCACGGCAAGCCGATCGGGCTGAAGACGCTCGGCATCGTCGGGCTCTCGACCGCCACCGTCGTGTTGCTGGCCGTGCAGTTCGCCGAGGCCGGCAAGATCACCGATGCGGCGAGCCGCGTCATCCAGGGCATCCTCACCGGCATCGGCTTCCTCGGTGCCGGCGTGATCGTCCACGAAAGCGAAAGGTTTCGCGTCCGCGGCCTCACCAGTGCCGCCTGCACCTTCCTCGCCGCCTGCCTCGGCATCGCCTGCGGCGTCGGCGAGTGGCCGATCGTCGGCACGGCACTGACGCTGGCCTTCCTGATCCTCACCATCGGCAACCGCACCGAGCACTGGCTCCACCGGATGCTCGGTGGCAGGCACGAGGCGCATGACGTCGAAAGCGGCCCGGAAGAGCGGCACCCGTAAGCGCCCCGTTCGCCGGTTCCGCGGTCAGTGCGAGCGACCTGCGCGGCGCCAGTAGAAGGCCGCAAGCGCGACCGGCAACGAAAGTGCCAGCCACGACAGGCCATCCCAGATCCCATCTCCAACGAGCGCCAGACCAAGCCCGGCGGCGCAGACCAGGCCGACGAGGAGCGGCACCCGGAACACATCCCAGGCACTTCTGTGGTGCCGGGCCGGGTTCGGAAAGTCCGCCTTGGGAACGGAAGGGAGCATGGGACTAGACACCGACTGCTTCGGTCCGGCCTGCGCCGAGCGGCTTGCCGCGGACCGACGATCTCCTCGCCGCCCAGAGATAGATTCCACTGACGAGCACGATGATCGTCATCACGTCCAGAACCGCCCAGACGATCTTCAGCGGAAGCCCGCCATAGTCGCCGAAATGCAGCGGGCGCGAGACCTGAAGCGTCTTCAGATACCAGGGCACTTCGGGCGCGACGATCGTCTTGCCGTCATTGGCGTCGACCAGCATCGGCTGGAGCATGCGCGCCGTGAAGGGCGTCGCGCCCTTGGTCCAGACGACGAGGTGCTGCGGGCTGCCGAAGCGCGCCGACGTCGGCATCGTCACCGAGGTGACCAGGCGATCCGGAAATCTTGACCGGACGAGCTCGACCGCGGCCTGAACCGAAGGGATCGGAGCCACGGGCTTGCCCAGATGAGGCGCCAGCAACACGGGAATGAGCTGCGCCCGCCATAGGTCGAACAGCGGCGTCGCCAGCGTGTTGATCATGCCGGTGAGGCCCACCACCATCGTCCAGGTCACGGTGACGATGCCGAGGAGATTATGGGTGTCGAGCCATTTGACGCGAGGCGACGATCTCCGGCGGATCGTGCCGAAATCCAGCCGCCGCATGAACGGCCAGTAGACCACGATGCCGGATATGATCGACACGGCGAACACGAGGCCCATCGCCCCGAGAAACAGTTCGCCGGGGAGCCCTGCGAACATGTCCTTGTGAATTCGCAAAACGATGTCCATGACGCCCTGATGCGGCGCCTCCTCTCCAAGTACATCGGCCGTACGCGCATCGAGCGTCAGACGATGGAAGTTTCCCGGAGCCGGGATCGCGGTCGGCGAAACCGCGACCGTCACCAGCGGCTCGGTTTGCTTGAGATTGAGCAGCAGGACGTATTGACCGGGAAAGCGCGCCTGGGCAGCCGCGATCATCCGGTCGAGCGAGAGACGCGGCGTGCCTTCCGGCATCGCGGGCGCCGCGATCTCATCCTCGAGCAGATCGTCGATCTCGTCGTGAAAGACCAGCGGCAGCCCCGTCACGCACAGCATCAGCAGGAACAGCATGCACACCAGCGAGGTCCAGGTGTGAACTCTGGACCATAGCCGGATCGTGCGCGCTTGAACCATGGTGCCCTACCAGCGATAGCTGAGCGTGCCCGTGACGGTGCGCGGGCTGGTGTATTGGCAGCCGCCATTCGTCGTGCAAGCGAGAGTGACGCGGTCGGCGATGTTCTTCACATTCAGCGCCAGGTTTACGCCCTTCGGCTGGCGATAATGCAGGCCGGCATCGAACACGACGTAACCTTCGTTGACGATGGTGTTGGTGGTATCGGCAAAGGTTGGCCCGTTGTAGCGAATGCCGCCGCCAAGTCCCCAGCCATCCCAGGTGCCGCCCTGGACCGTATAGTCGACATAGGCGGATGCGAGCTGGCGGGCCACCAGCGTCGGGACCTTGCCGAGGTCGGCGGCAGTGGTGGTTTGCGTCACCTTCACGTCCATATTGGTATAGGTCGCCACGAGGTTCAGCCCCGGTACGATCTGCGCTAGCGCCTCGAACTCGACGCCGCGCGAATTGACCTCGCCGAGCTGGGTGCTGAAGTTGAGATGTGCGGGGTCAGTCGTCAGCGAGTTCTGCCGCGTCAAGTCGAACAGTGCCACCGTCATCAGCAGGGTCCGCGACGGCTGGTACTTGACGCCGACTTCATGCTGCTGTGCCGTGGTCGGCTTGAAAGGGCTGCCTCCAAAGTCCGTGCCTGGCGTCGGGAGGAAGGATTCGGAGTAGCTGTAGTAGGGCGCCACTCCGGAATCGAACACGTACGAGACCGCCCCTCGCTTGCTGAAGGCCGAGTCCTTCGTATCGGTGCTTTTGTTGGCCACCAACGCATAGGTGTTCTGTTCGGACGCGTCATACCGTCCACCCAATGTGAAGATCCAGTTCTGGAGCTTCATCTGGTCCTGCACATAGACGCCCACCTGATCGATCGCCTGGTTCGCCGAGGGGGTGACGAGCGTAGTCGGAACGACGACGGCCTGGTCGTAGATCGGATTGATTTTGCTGAGCGGCGGCGCAGCTCCGGAATATGTCCGGTCCGTCATGTTGAACGTCAGATAATCGACGCCGGAGACCACCGTATGCTGAAGCGGCCCCATGCTGAACTTGCTGATGAGGTGATTGTCGGTCGACAGCGAGTCGGACTGCTCCAGCGTGTGCACCGCGCGCCGCGCAAAGACTGTGGTCGTATCGACCGGACTTCCGACGAACGTCAGGTAGCGATAGTCGAGCTCGCTGTGGCCGTAGCGGGCCTTCAATTCGAAGATCAGATTGTTGCTGAAGCGATGCTCGAACTGGTAGCCGATGCGCTCCTGCTCCTGATCGAATTTGTTGTAGCTGGGATCGCCAAGGAACAGCGGCAGCGCCGTGACACCGGTGATCTTCCCGCCGCTCACATGAGCCATCGACAGCGGAAAGGCGTTTCCGGTCAGGTCGTGGGTATAGTCGGCGAGAATGGTCAGCGTCGTGTCGTTGGTCGGCTTCCAGGTCACGGCCGGCGCGATATAGGTCCGGTTGTCCTTCACGTAGTTGGAGAAGTTGGCGATCTGCGCATCGGAATCCCTGAACACGCCTGTCAACCTGTAAAGGAGCGTCCCATCCTTGGTCGCGGGCCCGCCGAAATCGAAGGCGCCCTGAAACCGGTCGTAATTGCCGAATTGACCGACGATTTCGCCGAAGGCCTTATCGGGCGGCCGCTTGCTGATGACGTCGACAAGACCGCCCGGAGCGCCCTGCCCGTACATGACCGAGCTCGGCCCCTTGATGACGTCGATGCGTTCGAAGCCGTAGGGCTCGTTGCGGAACAGCGAAAAGAAGGC
Organism: Bradyrhizobium huanghuaihaiense; assembly: GCF_007830635.1. GTDB lineage: Bacteria > Pseudomonadota > Alphaproteobacteria > Rhizobiales > Xanthobacteraceae > Bradyrhizobium > Bradyrhizobium huanghuaihaiense. Next base: position 245,097 of record NZ_VLLA01000005.1, read on the forward strand.
GGGATCGCCAACCTCGCGAAGCCCGTCGCGATAGGCGCCGTAGCCGTTGTTGTCGAAGCCGCGGATGAAGACGTTGTCGAAGCGCGGGTCCTTGCCGCCCGGCTGGATGGCAAGACCTGCGACATACTGCAATCCTTCGACCAGCGTCGTGACCGAGCGGGCATCGAGCTGATCGCGGCTGACGACGGAAACGGATTGAGGCGTCTCGAGGATCGGCGTGTCGGACTTCATCGCAGCCGAGCTGACGACGGGTACAAAACCCCTCACCGGATCCGTACCGCGTTCCGTTACAGCGGTGGCCGACTGAGAAGCCGCTTGAGGCGTCTGTCCTGCCGCGCGTGATCGCGTGCGCTGGGTGCTCGCCGATCGCGAGCTGCGCGCCGCCGTGACCTGGCGCTTGCTTGGGCGGCTTTGCTCGACCACGACGGGCGGAATGTCCGATGCTCCGCTTGCGCTTTGGGCTTGCGCGCTGCCGCCGAAGGCAATGGCGGGAGGAAGTGCGAGAAGACCGCACAAGACCGACACGCGCCCGCGCTTCGTTGCGCGTGCGTCAAACACAAATTCCAGCATTCCCAGTCCCCAAATTTACGGGGACGACCATGCGAACACTCCGAATGCACAATCAAAGATTTTTGGGCGTTCGCGCTGTGGAATCGATATAGATTGGATCTGTTCTAACGAAACAGCGTCACCGTCTTGCTCGTGTCTTCCGTTAGCTGCATGAATTACGGACCGACAACGGCGATGATGCATCGCCGGTCTCCGCGATCATATTGCGGCGCCGCGACCTAGAATCGCAGCCGCCGCGTCCACAACGGCTTCAACGCTTCGAGCAGCGTCAGCAGCAGCAGCCCCGCGCCGAGCGTGATCAAGAGATCATCGGCATGCAGCGGACCGAAGCGGAACAGGCTGGAGGCCGGCGGCCAGAGCAGCGCAGCGGCGAGAATGGCGGCGACCGCCGCGAAGATCCAGGCCAGCGCGGGATTGGGCCGGAAGAAGGCCGACACGAACGACGCGCTGAAGGACCGGTTGACGAGGACCAGCGCAACGAAGCAGACCACGAGGGTCACGAAGGCGAGCGCCCTCGCCTCGTCGGCGACAAGGCCGGAGCGAAGCGCGCCGACGAATATGGCGGCCGTCAGGGCGAAGGCGAGCGCGCCCTGCAGAACACTCCAGCCGACCAGGGCCCACGAGAACAGCTCGGCATCGGCCCGCCTTGGCGGGCGCGTCATCGCATCGCGCTCGTCACGTTCGGCCTCGAACACCAGCGAGCACACGGGGTCGATGATCAGCTCGAGAAACGCAATGTGCACCGGACTGAAGATCAGCGGCAGCCCGAACACCAGCGGCAACAGCGCAAGCCCCGCGATCGGGACATGTACGGCGAAGATGAAGGCCATCGCCTTGCGCAGATTGTCATAGATGCGGCGTCCCAGACGAATGGCCGAGACGATCGAGCCGAAATCGTCGTCGAGCAGCACGATCGACGACGCCTCTCGCGCGACGTCGGTCCCGCGCCCGCCCATCGCGATGCCGATGTGGGCGGCCTTGAGCGATGGCGCGTCATTGACGCCGTCGCCGGTCATCGCCACGATCTCGCCATTGGCCTTCATCGCCTGGACGATGCGCAGCTTCTGTTCCGGCAGGACCCGCGCGAACACGCTCACATGCCTGACGCGCTGTGCAAGCTCCGGATCATCGGCCAGTCCGACCCGATCGCCGGTCATGACGTCCTGGACGTCGAGGCCGGCCTGGTTCGCAATCGCAACGGCCGTTGCCGGATAATCGCCCGTGATCATGACGACGCGAATCCCGGCCTCACGGCATTCGCGAACCGCCTCCGGGACATGGGGCCGCAGCGGATCGGCAAGCCCGACCAGGCCGACAAATCGAAACGCGAACGCCTGCTGTGATTGCGGGAGCGAGCTGTCGTCGCAGGCGGCAACGGCGACGCCCAGCACCCGAAGCCCGTCCTTCGCCATGGCGCTGGCGGCATCCCGCACCGATTCCTGGTCGACATCGTTCAGCCTGCACAGGCGCGCAACAGCCTCGGGCGCACCCTTGGCGCATGCAAGGAGCTTCGCCCGGCCGGCCCTCCACCAGACCTGGGTCATGGCCAGCAGCTCGGGGCGCAGACCATAGGTGCGCACGAGCGTCCGCTCGCCATCCATGGCATCGCTGTCCCGCAAGGCCTCATGCGCGAACAGGTGCAGCGCCTTCTCCATCGGATCGAACGGTTCCGGCGAGCTCGCCAGGGCGCTGCAGCGTGCCAGCTCGACAAATTCCGGCCTGGCGCGATCTTCCCCGGCCGCGGGACGCATCCGCGCCCCATCGGGCAGCCGCAATTCTGCGACGGACATGCGGTTCTGCGTCAGTGTTCCGGTCTTGTCGGTGCACAGGACGGTCGCAGACCCCAGGACTTCGATGGCGGCGGCGCGCCGCGTCAGCACGCGGGCTTGCGAGATCCGCCACGCTCCCATCGCCATGAAGACCGTGAGCACGACGCCGAATTCCTCCGGCAGCATCGACATGCCGATGGCGATGCCTGCAAGCAACGCCTGCAGCCAGTCCCCGCGCAAGACGCCGTAGAGCACGACGGCGACGAGGCTGACCATTGCGCCGCCAAGGAAGCAGAGCCGCACCAGCCTTGCGGTCTGTTGCTGCAGCCGGGGCGGCTCGGCCTGCAGGCCGCGCAGCGACAGTCCGATCTTGCCGATCTCGCTGCGCGGGCCGGTCGCCTCGACCAGCGCCAGCCCCTCGCCACGCACGACGAGCGAGCCGGAATACACGAAGGGCTGATCCTCGCCGCCGGGCCGGTGATCGGCTGTTGCGATCCGGTCCGCGGCCTGCTTGTGGACCGGCACGGACTCGCCCGTCAGCAGGGACTCGTCGATCTGCAGATCGCGCGCCTCCACGAGCGCGGCATCGGCGGGGACCCGATCGCCTTCGCCGAGAACGAGGAGATCGCCGCGCACGACCTCACGGCCCGGGATTCGCCGGCGCGTGCCGTCCCGCACCACGAGTGCCCGCGGGCTGGTCAGGTCGCGCAGGGCGTCCAGCACGCGCTCGGTCCGGGTCTCCTGCACCACCGTGATCACGATGGACATCGCACCGAAGGCCAGCAGGATCAGCGCTTCCTTGAGATCGCCGAGCACGAGGTAGATCACCCCGCCGCCAAGCAGCAGCAGGAGCATCGGCTCGCGCAGCACCTCCACGACGATGCGCAAGGGGCTGCGCCGCTCGGGCCGTGGCAACTCGTTGGCGCCGTCCTGTTTCAGCCGCGCCGTCGCCTCGGCCTCGCTCAGTCCGGCCGGTCGCGCCTTCGTCTTGCCGCTCACGTCTTCCGCCGCAGGCTCCAGAGACTGCCGGCGAGCAGGACGACGGTCACGAGCAGAATGGCGACGAAAGTCTGGATGATGGTGAAGTTGAGCGCATCCCGCGCGACGAACAGCGCGGTGATGGCTCCGGCGAGAACGAACAGAATGCGAAGGATCAGGCTCATGGTGGCGTCTCCAGGTCGGCATGATCCGGAGTCCATTTGCCTCCGCGGGAGCGCAACGCTGGTTCGGCAGTCATGCAAGCAGACCTTACCGACCGCAGGCGGCGCCTCCTTGCGATACGTCAAGATCGCATGCGCCGCGCTGCCGCAGGTGCGAAGCGGCCACGCCCCTGCCGACACCGCGCGCCTAGGCTTCGTCGACCTCGAGCGTGATCGACACCTTCAGGAACGGCGCGCCCTCCTCGCGAACGTCGACGACGACGTGCCGCGCGCTGCCCGAGACGAAGGCGTCACGGGCGATGGAGGCGCCGGTCATGACCGCCTCCTTGCGAGCGTCGTTCTCGTTCGCAAGATCCTGCCCGTCCTCGTCGGGAAATACCCGGCCGTTCTCATGGATGTCGAAATGGAATCGCGGCATCGGGCGCCTCAAAGCGTTGGCGGCTGGTGCAGCTAACGGCTGTCGAAATCCACCAGTTCCAAAAATTTCCGCTCATCGGGCACCGTGACCCGACCTCGGTGCAGCTCGACGCACCGCCCGCGGTCGGATGCCAACAAAAGTTAAGGACAGTGCTCGCGCGGCCATGGTTGTCTTTGCACCGGAAAGGGCAATTGATGACCAAGAAACGCAACCGAACGCGACCGGCCCGCTCGCTCCAGGAGCGCCTGAACAAATTCACACGGGACGCCCGCGCCGCCGCGAGCAGGCTTCCGGCTGGTGCGGAGCGCCACGCGCTGCTGCAAAAGGCGCGCGACGGCGAAGCCGCCGCGGAATTCGAACGGCTACTCTCTTCACCCGGCCCGCAAGATCCGAAGTGATCACGCCGCTACTGCTTCGCCATCAGGTCGAGTGCCGGGGCAAAGCGCTCGGCAAATGTCAGTGTCTTGGCGTGATGAACTGCGGCGAACGAGGCCGAGATCCCTGCTGTGGCGACGGCGAGCACGGCAATTGCGAAAAACAGACGGCGCATTCCTGCCTCCTGTGTGAGCTCGATACCGGGATAGTTGGGACGGCTCTGTTTCAGGACGGTTTCGTCGGCGCGGAAAATGACTTCACTCAACAGGGTGTGATGAGAGCCGGCTTATCGGGCCGCATGCCGTAACCAACTAATAATAGTCGGCGCAGTCTTGCAGCAGGCGAGAGCGGAACCGGGAATTTTGCACCCATGATCCCGATCGTGAATCGCAAGGCCGCCGCGACAGGCAGCACCTGCTGGAATGCGGAATCGTCGAGGACTACTCAAATGAAAGTCGTCATTCAGAAGCTCAATGGTCTATGGCACCTCATCATCGGATCGTGCCGGATCCGAACGCCCTTCCTGGCAACCCAGGACCGCGCGCTGGTCGTCACCTACGCGCGGCGCGCCTATCCCGGCGCCAAGATCTTCCAGCGCGACTAATGTGAGCGGCTGCGCTCAATCATCGTCTGCCGGCCCGCACCAGCCGGGCAGATAGACCGCATCCTTGCTCTTGGCCGCGGACAGGGCCTTCTCCAGCGCGCTGTCGAAATTGGCATCCACGGCCTTGCGCGACACTTTTCGGCGCAGAAAGTCCGCCCACAGAAATTCGGAGAATGGCGTGGTGTCCTTGGCGAAGCCGCCCATGCGGCGGAGCTCGCCGGCAAGGCTGCGGAAGGGATCGTCCTTGAGATCGGCGACCGATTTCGGCAGATCGCGGAACGACCGCCGCTCGCCCTTGGCGTCGTACGGATAGACCCAGCGCTTGTTGTCCATCACCCCCCAGAACGCCTCGCGCTCGACCATGCGGAGATCGCCGACCACGGTCACCAGCACCTCCTTGATGCCCTCGTCGTGCAGTGCGCGGCCGAGATGATGATGGTCGATCACGTAATAGCGCTCGTCGGGTCCGTGCACGACGGGGATCATATGGGTGCCGAGCAGATCGGACTGCTTCTTCTTGCCGTGCTCGCGCCAGCGCTTGCGCTTCTCCTTGACCTCGCGCATGCCGACCGTCATCTGCGTCGGCCGAAGCGACAGGATCGGCACCGGATGCACTCTCGGTTCGCGCGCGTTGGTCGTGGTCATGGTCGAAAGCCCCTCGCATGGATGCAGCCGGTGGGTCCGGTTCCCCTGATTACCATGGGCTCTGCAGCGGCAAAATGCGCTCAAGGCGGACGTGGAGATCACAAGACGATGTTCACGGGACCGCGCAACGCACGCGTCGTAACGCTTGTTGCAACGCAACCCGTACGTCCTGACGCCAGCGTGACGGCCGGCGCCGCGTACGTGCATGAAAGATAGTGCAATAGCGCAACGCACGTTTGCGTTGAGAAGATTTTCTGCAACGCTTTCATCACGTGTGCTATCTAAAAATCGCTGCTTCGGAGTGATCCCCGCACCATGAAAACCCAGCGGCCCATAAGCTCGGATGACGAGCACCGGGTGCTCCAGTTCAGGCCGCGCACCTCGCCCAGCCCGGCGGTCCACCGGGGCAACGGCAGCGTGCAGCCTCTGCGGGTCACGCCCGAGCCGCTCGACCTGTCGCGGTACGAGCGGCCCCGCGCCGAGCCCGACGATTTCCGCCACCGCATGCTCGCCAACATCGCCGCGCTCGCCTTCACCATCGCGCTGACCGCGATCGGGATCTGGCTCGCGGTAAGCATCGCCGACCTGCGCCGGACCCAGGATTGCGTGCTGATGGGCCGCCGCGACTGCGCCAAGATCACGACACCTCACATCTAGGCCCCGCCGCCGGCCGGAGGCCCTGCCACCGGCGTCCCCAATCCTGTCCCCTAGGCCCTGTCCGGCTCCATTGAACTCAGGGCGGCGCTCCGATATACGGGCTTTCGACCCGGCCAGAGGGGGGTTTGAGGGCGTCATCAGGGGCGCGATGCCCTCCCATCGCGCCACTCTGGAAAATCTGACAAATATCCGCAATATATCAAAGGCTTAGTGATGTCTTCCACATTCGATCAGGTCGCCACGATCATCGCTGAAACCTGCGACATCCCGCGCGACACGATCACGCCGGATAGCCATGCCATCGATGACCTCGGCATCGACAGCCTCGATTTTCTCGATATCGCCTTCGCGATCGACAAGCAGTTCGGCATCAAGCTGCCGCTGGAAAAGTGGACCCAGGAGGTCAACGACGGCAAGGCGACCACCGAACAATATTTCGTGCTGAAGAATCTGTGCGCGCGCATCGACGAGCTGGTTGCCGCCAAGGGCGCGAGCGCCTAATCGGGCGGCCATGCAACTCGAATACTTCCACATGATCGATCGCATCGTCGACCTCAACGTCGACGAGAAGAAGATCGTCGTCGAAGCCCAGGTTCCGAAGGAAAGCACCGTCTTCGAGGGGCACTTTCCGGGCTATCCCTTGATGCCCGGCGTGCTCCTGATCGAATCGATGGCGCAGGCCTCGGGCTGGCTTCAGCTCGGCGTGTTCAAGTTCGAGCGCATGCCGATCCTGGCCGCCGTGAAGGAAGGCAAGGTCCGCGGCTCGGTGTTCCCCGGCGATCTCATGAGCATCGAGGCGAGCCTCACCTACGAGGGTTCGGGCTATGCCATGACCGAAGCCAAGATCCGGGTCGGCGGCAAGCTGCGCGCCAATTCCGCGCTGACCTTCACGCTGATCCCCTTCCCCAATGCGGATATGCGCGGGTACATGGCGAAAGTCGCCGAGCGCGTCGGCTTTCCGCAACAGGCCGTATCGCCATGACTGACACCGCTTCGAAGCCCGGCCAGACGGAAGTCTGGATCACCGGCATTGGCCTTGCCACCTCGCTCGGCGAAGGCCTGGACGCCAACTGGGCCGCGCTCCAGGAAAAGCGCATCAATGTCGACGAGAAGGGCTTTGCGCCCTACGTCGTGCATCCCCTGATGCCTGTGACCTTCGACAGCCAGATTCCGAAGAAGGGCGACCAGCGCCAGATGGAAGCCTGGCAGCGCATCGGCACCTACGCGGCCGGGCTCGCGCTCGACTCCGCCGGGATCAAGGGCAACAAGGACATCCTGTCGAAGATCGACATGGTGGTCGCCGCCGGCGGCGGTGAGCGCGACCTCAACGTCGACACCGGCGTGCTCACGGCCGAAGCCAAGGGGGCCAACGCGCCCGGCTTCCTCAACGAGCGGCTGATGAGCGATCTGAGGCCGACGCTGTTCCTGGCCCAGCTCTCCAACCTGCTCGCCGGCAACATCGCCATCGTGCACGGCCTTGGCGGCACCTCGCGCACCTTCATGGGCGAAGAGGTCGCTGGCGCCGATGCCGCCCGCATCGCGCTTGCGCGCATCGCCTCGGGCGAGAGCGACATTGCCCTCGTCGGCGGCTCGCACAATGGCGAGCGCAAGGACTTGCTCGTCCTCTACGAATTCGGCGACTTCAACCTGAGGGACAAGTTCGCACCGGTATGGGCCCGCAAGGACCACGCCGGCTTCGCGCTCGGCTCGGCCGGCGCGTTCCTGGTGCTGGAATCGAAGGCCCACGCCGAAGCGCGCGGCGCGAAGCCCTATGCGAAGCTGTCGAGCGTCGTTGCCGATCTCGCCCGCCGCAAGCAGCCCGGCGACATGGCCGCAACGCTGGAGAAGCTCTGGGCCAAGCTGCCGAAGCGCGAGGGCAAGGGCGCGATCATCACGGGCGCGACCGGCGCGGAGCCTGCGACCTCGGAAGAGCGCGGCTTCCTGAAGGGCCATGCCGACTTCCCGGTGCGCTCGACCGGCACGATGTTCGGTCACACCATGGAGACGCAATTCCCGCTCGGCATTGCGCTCGCGGCGCTGTCGATCTCGCGCGGCGCGCTGTTCCCGCCGAACGATTCGACCGGAACCGAGATTGAAATGCAGGGGGCACCCACCCAGATTGTGGTGGTGGGGGCCGGACACTGGCGCGGCGAAGGCATGGCGCTGGTTGAGGCGGTGAGCTAAAGCGCGTCGCGCTTTAGCGGATGCTCTAGCTCTTCTATCGGGGGATCGACATGACTGCACCACGCGACAAATTCGGGCGTCCCGTCGTCGTCGTCACCGGCATGGGCATCATGACCTCGCTCGGCGCCGGCAAGGCCGACAATTGGGCCAAGCTCGTGGCCGGCGAATCCGGCATCCGCACCATCACGCGCTTTCCGGTCGAGGGTCTCAAGACCACGATGGCCGGCACCGTCGATTTCGTCAGCGTCGATCCGTTCTCCTCCACGGCCCTGTCCGAGCGGATGGCCGAGCTCGTGACGCAGGAAGCGCTCGAGCAGGCCGGCATCGGCGCCAAGGCCGACTTCCCGGGCCCACTCTTCCTTGCGGTCGCGCCGGTCGAGGTCGAATGGCCGCAGCGCCGTGAGCTCGGCCGCGCCGTCGGCACGCAGGACTTCAACTATGACGATCTGCTGCGCATCTCCGGCGGCGGCAAGTACAGCGCCTATCACCACCGCTTCATGTTCGGTTCGGTCGCAGCTCACCTTGCCGAGACCTTCGGCACCAAGGGCTCGCCGATCTCGCTGTCGACGGCGTGCGCCTCAGGCGCGACCTCGATCCAGCTCGGCGTCGAGGCGATCCGCCGCGGCGAGACCGACGCGGCGCTGTGCGTCGCGACCGACGGCACGGTGAATCCCGAAGCGCTGGTGCGCTTCTCGCTGCTCTCGGCACTGTCGACCCAGAACGATCCGCCGCAGGCGGCCTCCCGCCCCTTCTCCAAGAACCGCGACGGCTTCGTCATGGCCGAGGGCGCTGGCGCGCTCGTGCTGGAGAGCTACGAGGCAGCCACCGCGCGTGGCGCAAAAATCCTCGGCGTGATCGCCGGCTGCGGCGAGCTCACCGATTCCTTCCATCGCACCCGCTCTTCTCCCGATGGGAAGCCGATCATCGGCTGCATGAACAAGACGCTGGCCGATGCCGGCATGACGCCGGACCAGATCGACCACATCAACGCGCACGGCACCGCGACGCCCGAGAACGACAAGATGGAGTTCAACACGACATCGGCCGTGTTCGGCGATCTCGCGCAGAAGATTCCGGTCACCTCCAACAAGTCGATGGTCGGCCACACCATCTCGGCCGCAGGCGCAGTGGAAGCGATCTTCTCGCTGCTCACGCTCGAGCACCAGCGCATCCCGCCGACGATCAACTACGAGACCCCGGATCCCACGATCCTGTTCGACGTCGTCGGCAACAAGGCGCGCGATGCCCGCGTCACCGCCGTGATGTCGAACTCGTTCGGCTTCGGCGGCCAGAACGCCTCGCTGATCCTGACCCGCGAACCGGCCTGACCGGACGCATGGCGCTGATTTCTATCAGCACGAAGATTCGCGCGCGGAATGCAGCCAAATCGATCAGCGGAGCCCTGATCGGCGCCGCCACGGTCGGCATGCTGCGCACCACGCGCTATTTCGATCCGGTCAAGACCTCGGACTTCTTCGCACGCGTCGTGAAGACGATCGGGCCGCGCCTGCGCGAGCACCGCATCGGCCGCGCCAATCTCACCGCGGCCTTTCCGGAGAAGTCGCCCGAAGAGATCGAAAACATCCTGATGGGCGTGTGGGACAATCTCGGCCGCGTCGGCGCCGAGTTCGCCCACATGGACCATGTCTGGGATTACGACCGCGAGCATCCGGAAAAGAGCCGGATCGAACTTTCGGCGCGCTGCGTCGAGCTGTTCGACCAGATCCGCGACGACGGCAAGCCGGCGCTGATCTTCGCCGCGCATCTGGCCAACTGGGAATTGCCGGCGCTCGCCGCCGTCTCGCATGGGCTGGACGCCGCGATCCTCTATCGCCGCCCGAACATCGCCTCCGCCGACCGCATCATCCAGGAGATGCGCCAGGTCAACATGGGCACGTTGATCCCGGCAGGCCGCGACGCGCCGCTGCGCCTCGCCCAGGCGCTGAAGGACGGCAAGCATGTCGCGATGCTGATCGACCAGTATCTGACCGGCGGCGTCGAGGTCACCTTCTTCGGCCGCAAGACCCGCGCCAATCCGATGCTGGCCCGCCTCTTGCGCCAGGTCGAATGCCCCATCCACGGCGTCCGCATCATCCGCCTGCCCGGCGGCCGCTTCCGCGGCGAACTGACCGAGGAGGTCCCGCCGGTGCGCGACGCCGACGGCAAGATCGACATCCAGGGCACCACGCAGGCGATCACCAGCGTGGTGGAAGGCTGGGTGCGCGAGCATCCCGAGCAGTGGCTCTGGCTGCATCGCAGGTGGCGGTAGGGCTTACTGCTCCGGCAATCCCGCATCAACCATGGACTGAACGACGCGATCCGATGCGGCGAGGAACACCGGGCTCGCATTCATCCTCGGCGGCGAGACGTTTTGTCTGTTCGTCCCGGGCCGCAGCTTGAGGCCCTGCTCGATCGCCGCCTTCGCCTCCTCGCTCCGTCCCGCGCGGTGATAGGCCGCCGCAAGCAGCATGTGAGAACGGCCTGACGCCGACGTGATCGCGATCGAGCGCTGCAGCCACGGCAGCGCCTCTTCGCCCTGCCCCTTCAAGAGCGTCGCCCAGCCCGCACCGAGCAGCCAGGTCCAGCGCGAGGACGGCGGCGTGTCGTAGCGATCGGCCTGGCGGAATGTCGCCAGCGCGTCGTCGAAGCGACCGAGATGGATCTGCCCGAGGCCGATCAGATAGAGCGCAGGGCCATTCCATGGATCGAAGCTGAGCGCCTTGGCGCAGGTCACGAGGCTTTCGACGAAATGATTGGTCGCGCTAAGGAAGCGGCAATAGGCCTCCAGCACCGGAATCGAATTCGGCTTCGACCGCAACGCCTGCTCGAGCGTCGCATTGGCTTTCGCCTCGACCGCAGCGGCCTCCTCCGGGCTGAACCAGACCATCTGGATGCCGCGCAGCTGCAGCGACGACAGTGCAACCGCGATGTCGAGATTGTCGGGATCGTCCTCGAGCGCCTTTTGCAGCATGCTCTGCGCCATGCCGAAGCGCTCGCGCGTGGTCTGGTTGATCGATGCAATGGCCTGCTCGATCGCGACCTTATCGCCGCCGGCCGACGCCCCGCGCGTGCGGAATGACGGCGCGCTCGGCTCCAGCGTGTCGTTGAGGCGCCGCGCGAGCACATGGCCGACGCCGGCGACGAGACGTGACTGTTGAAGCTGCGCGTCCGCTTCATCCGCGCTGACCGAGGTGGCGACGACCGACTGAACCTCGCCGGTGCCCGCCCTGATGATCCGCGCCCGCAGCGTCCATGACTGATCGCTGTGATGTAGCTCGCCGCGAATTTCGTAGTCCGACGCCGCCGCCGGCGCACTGGCTTTCTCGACACCTGCAACTGCCGAAGAGCGCGGCGCCACCACGCTGACGTTCTGGATCCTGGCAAAGCCATCGGTGAGACGGCTAGTGACCTCGGCCGCCATCATCGCGCCGCGCGGGTCGTTGCTTGCGTCAACGATCGGCATCACGGCGAGACGCGGCGGCGCCCGTCTGAACAGCAGCTCCGGCTTCCACACCGGCACAGCCGCGGCAAACCCGAGGATCATGGCACAGAGCCCGGCCCCCGCGGCGATCCCTACGCGCCGGCGCAGCCCCCGAAGGAGAGGCCGAGGAGACAAGGGCGCGGCTACGGCCTCGGTCGGCGGCGCGGGTTCAGCTTTCACCGGCTCGGCCAACGGAAGCTCCAGGGCGGCGCCCTGTTCGGCCGCAACCTCGGCCGCAAGCAAATAGCCGCCGCCGGAGGCGAGCTTGATCAACTGCCGCCGCTCGTCGCCAAGCGCGGTGCGCAACTCGCGGATGCACTGGAACAGGCTGTCCTCACCGACATGCACGTTCGGCCAGACCGCCTCCATCAGCTCCTGCTTAGTCAGGACCCGGCCACCGCTGGTCGCGAAAAGCCGCAACATTTCGAAAGTCTTGGGCCGGAGCTTGATCGCAACCCCATCAGCCCCGCGCACCTCGGCGCGCTGCTGGTCGAGCTCGAAGCCGGCGAAACGAAGCACCCTATCCCCCCAAAGCGTCTCCCCAGGCGGCTCATATAGCGGATGTCTGTCGAAAATGACCGAAAAACGGGTCTGAAGCCGAAATATCAGAAATCTTCAGAAATCCTCGTCCGCCTTATCAGGACACCACCCCCGGCCCAATGAGAAAAATCCGGCCGAAGACAGACTCGCGAACACATGCCGAGGGAAGTGTGAGGACGGGAAGAGATCGTGTCCGGGTGACCCACCCGTTGCGGGCTGCGCTGATGACCTCGACGGCGCTGGCCTTGGCCTGGACGTTGCCGGCGACGCCCGCGCGCGCGCAGGATGCGACGTGGCTCGCCTCCCCGGGGTCGAATATCTACAACACCGGCACCAACTGGAGCACCGGCTCGGTGCCGACAGGGACTGCGTATTTCGGCACCTCGAGCCAGACGACCCTGTCGTTGGCGACCGGTGTCTCCGTCGGCGAGTGGTCGTTCAATCCAGGCGCTTCGTCCTACACCTTCGATAACACGAGTACATTGACCTTCACCGCCGTCGGCATCCGTCTGTGGGGGGGCAGCGCCACCATCAATACCAGCGGCGATGTGACTTTCCGTAACTCCAGCATCAGCGGCGGCGCCACCATCAACAACAGCGGTTTCCTGTCTTTCTGGGATATGAGCGCGGCGGGCAGCGGCACCATCACCAACAACAACCTGCTGTCGTTCTACGGCAACAGTTTCAGCAGTGGCACGACCATCATCAACAACCACTATATGGCGTTCCAGGAGACCAGCTTTGCCGGCGCCGGGACCTCCATCACCAACAATGGCAATCTGTGGTTCAAAAACCAGTCCACCGGCGGCACCGGCTCCTTCGTCAATAGCGCCGGCGCTCACATCGACTTCGAAGCCAGCAGTTCGGCCGAAAGCGCCACCATCGCCAACTCCGGCAGCCTGTCCTTTTCCAGCACCAGCACAGCCGGCAGCGCATCCATCACCAACGCCGCCGCCGCCTACATGAATTTCAACAACAGCAGCTCGGCCGGCAATGCCACCATCGCCAACAACAGCGACCTGATCTTCTCCAGCGTCACCACTGCCGGCAGCGCATCCGTCACCAATAACAGCCAACTGTACTTCAGCGACGCCAGTACAGCCGGTAGCGCCTCTATAATCAACAATGCGGGCGCCTATCTAACTTTCAGGGCCAGCAGCTCGGCCGATGGTGCCTCCATCACCAATAACGCCGGCGCTACCGTGAATTTCAACGACAGCGGCTCGGCGGGCAGCGCCAGCATCACCAATAACGGCCTGCTGTACTTCAACGATACCAGTACGGCCGGTAGCGCCGCTATCACCAACAGCGCCGGCGCTACCGTGAATTTCAACAACACCAGTGCGGCCGGCAACGCCGCCATCATCAACGACGGCATCGTCGACTTCTCGCCGGGCCTCGGCCCGAACAACGACAACAAGCAGAGCGCCGGCTCGATTGCCGGCGCCGGTCAATATTTCCTCGGCGCCACCGAGTTGACGGTCGGCTCCAACAACCTATCGACCACGGTCACCGGCAGCATCGCCGATGGCGGCTCGGCCGGCGGCAGCGGCGGCTCGCTGGTCAAGGTCGGGACCGGCGTGCTGGCACTGGCAGGAAGCAACACGTACACGGGGGGCACGACGATCTCGGCGGACACCTTGCAGCTCGGCGATGGCGGGACATCCGGCTCGGTCGTCGGCAATATCGTCGACAACGGCGTGCTGGCCTTCAACCGCAGCGACGCGGTCACCTTCTCCAACGTTGTTTCCGGCAACGGTGCCGTGCGGCAGGTCGGTTCGGGCACCACGATCCTGACCGCAGATATGACCTATGCAGGTGGCACCACCATCGCAGCCGGCACTTTGCAGATCGGCAATGGCGGGACCACCGGCTGGATCCTCGGCAATGTCGCCAACGACGGCGTGCTCGTCTTCAACCGCAGCGATGCGATCACCTTCGCCGGCGATATTTCCGGTAGCGGTGCCGTCAAGAAGATGGGGTCGAACACCACGATCCTGACCGGGGCCAACAGCTACATCGGCGTCACCACGATCGCAGCCGGCACCTTGCAGATCGGCAATGGAGGGACGACCGGCTCGCTCACCGGCGCCGTCGTCAACGACGGCGTCCTCACCATCAACCGCAGTGATGCGGTCACCCTGCCCGGCGATATTTCCGGCAGCGGTGCCTTGCGGCAGGTGGGTTCGGGCACCACGATCCTGACCGGGAACAACAGCTACACGGGCGGCACCACGATCGCGGCCGGCACCCTTCAGATCGGCAGCGGCGGGACCACCGGCTCCATCGTCGGCGATATCGCCAATGACGGAGTGCTCGCCTTCAACCGCAGCAACACGCTTACGCTGGCCGTCAATATTTCCGGCAGCGGTTCCGTACAGCAGGTCGGTTCCGGCACCACGATTCTGATGGGCGCGAACACCTATAGCGGCGACACGACCGTCTCCGGCGGCCGGTTGCAGTTCGGCGACGGCAGCGCAGGCGTCAGCACCAATCTGGCCGGCAACATCAACGTGACAGGCGGCACGCTGGCGATCCAGGCGCCGGCGACCCTGAACGTCGCGCAGACCGTGACCTTCGGCAACAACACCGCACTCTCCATCGTCGCGGGCACGAACAGCCCCACCCTGTCCGCCGACGGCATCACGATCGGCAGCGGCGTTGCATTCAACGTCAGCGGCATCAGCGATGCGAGCCAGCTCGACAAGGTGCTGATCGACACACGATCGGGCATCAGCGGCGACTTCGCCAACGTCACCATTGGCGGCTTCAGCGGTACGGTGGACTACCTCACGATGTCCGTCCGCAAATCGGCCGACGGCCTGCAATACCTCGCCAGCTACGGATTGAGCTGGACGGCAGGCAACTCCCTCGCCCACGGCACCTTCACGCTGACCAACGCGACCGACACCTTCACCCTCGGCGTGACGCTGACCGATCAGGCGGCGAACGCTGCCACCGGCTGGGATGGCAAATCGCTCACCAAGGCCGGCGCCGGCACGCTCATCCTGACCGGACACAACACTTATAGCGGCGGCACGACGGTGTCGGGCGGCACGCTCCAGATCGGCAACAGCGGTGCGACCGGCTCCATCCTGGGGACGGTCACCGTCGACAGCGGGGCCACATTCGAGCTCGTCAACGCTGACATGAGCGGCGTCACGAACCTCGCGAATAGCGGGCTCACAAACTTCCGCAACAGCGTCAGTGCCGGCAACGCCAGCATAGCCAATACCGGTCAGTTGACTTTCTACGACACCAGTACTGCCGGCACCGCCACCATCACCAACGGCGGCAACCTGACGTTCAACAATTCGAGCAGCGCAGGGAGCGCCGCGATCACCAACAACTCCAATCTCTATTTCTGGCACACCGCATCGGCCGGCAGCGCCCTGATCGACAATCTGGGCACGACAAACTTCAACGACACCAGTTCGGCCGGCACCGCGACGATCAACAATCTGTCCGGGGCCACCCTGGCCTTCAATGGTTCGAGCACAGCCAGCGGCGCCAACATATCCAACAGCGCCAATCTGAACTTCAACAATTCGGCCTCGGCCGGCAGTGCAGCCATCACCAATACAGGCACGCTCGAATTCAGGGACGTCGCCACGGCAGCCAATGCCCAGATCACCACGACCGGCACGACGAATTTCAGAAACGCCAGCTCGGCCGGCAATGCGACGCTCACCGTCACCGGCAGCTACTACAGCGACCTCACCTTCTACGATACGAGCACGGCCGGCAGCGCCACGATCAACGTCAGCACTGCCAACCTCTATTTCCGGGACTCGAGCACCGCCGGCAGCGCGAACATCGTCAATGACGGCAAGATCATAACCTGGAACAGCGCCACGCTGGGCAACGCCACCATCACTAATAACACGCTCCTTGATGTGTACGGCAGCAGCTCGGCCGGCAACGCGACGATCACCAACAACCGTTGGATCTACTTCGATGACAGCGCGACGGCTGGAACCGCCACGATCCTCAATAATTACAGCCTGAACTTCTGGAGCAACTCCAGCGCCGGCAGCGCACACATCACCAACGCCGCGGCCGGCACGCTTGAGATCGTCAACAGCGCCACCCTGGCCAACGCGACGGTCATCAACAGCGGCCAGATGAGTTTCTGGGGCGGCAACGTCGGCGACATTCCCACGGCCGGTCACGCGACCATCACCAACAATGCCAGCGGCACGATCGAATTCCGCAACAGCAGCACCGCAGGCAGCGCCACGGTCATCAACGACGGCCAGATGCGGTTTACGAGCCAATCCACGGCCGGAAGCGCCACCATCACCAATAACAGCCAGCTGACCTTCGACACGAACACCACGGCGGGCAGTGCCGTCATCAGAAACAGCGGCCATGTGCTGTTCGACGGCAACTCCACCCCGGGCGACGCGCAACTGATCAACAACACCTCAGGCGCCGTCTTCGACCTGTCGATGAGCCCGGGGCCGAACAGCGACAACAAGCTCACCGCCGGCTCGCTCGCCGGCGGCGGCACCTTCTATCTCGGCGGCAAGGAGTTGACGGTCGGCAGCAGCAATCTATCCACCACCGTCACCGGCGTTCTCGCGGACGGCGGATCCGGTGGCTACACAGGGGCTTCGCTGGTGAAGACGGGAACCGGACGCCTGACGCTCTCGGGCGTCAACACCTACACCGGCGCCACCACGATCAACGGCGGCACGCTGGCGGTGAACGGCTCGATCGCCGCCTCCAGCAGCCTCACCGTGAACGGCGGCGGCACGCTCGGTGGCACCGGCACCGTCGGCAACACGACGATTGCGAGCGGCGGCAGGCTGGCGCCGGGCAATTCCATCGGCACGCTCACCGTCAGCGGCGATCTCACCTTCAGCAGCGGCAGCTTCTACACGGTCGAGGTCTCCACGACCGCGGCCGACCGCACCAATGTCACGGGCACGGCGACGCTCACCGGCGCCACCGTGCAGGCGGTGGCGATCCCCGGCAGCTTTCGCGGCCAGACCTTCACGCTCCTGAATGCGAGCGGCGGGCTCGGCGGAACGCAATTCGCCGGGCTGACCATCGCCGGAAGCTTCAGCCCTGCCCGCAATCCGCGCCTCACCTACGACCCCAACAATGTCTATCTGGTGCTCGATCCCGGCAAGATCGAGCTGCCGGCCGGCACGAGCGGCAACCAGACCAGCGTCGCCGGCGGCATCAACAAGGCGGTCGAGAGCGGTGCGACGCCGCCGGTGGGCTTCGATACGCTACTCAACATGAGCGGCGCCCAGCTCAACCGCGCCCTCAGCGAGGTCTCCGGCCAGCCCGCCGCCGCCAGCACGCAGGCTGCGTTCAACGCCATGCAGCAATTCCTGGGCATGCTCGACCCGGTCGGCGGCAGCATGGATAGCGAACGCGGCATAAGCGGTGGCGCTGCCGGCGGTGGCGCGATCGGCTATGCCGCCACCGCGCAGGGCGACGCCAGGGTGCGCGAGGCCTACGCCGCAGTGACCCCGCGTGACGCCAGCGGCGACGTCATCGACCAGCGCTGGGGCGTGTGGGCCTCCGGCTATGGCGGCGCCAGCACATTGAGCGGCAATGCGGCAGCGGGTTCAAGCTCCACCACCAGCCGCATCTACGGCACCGTGGTCGGCGCCGACTACCGCGTCTCGCCGGACACGCTGGTCGGCTTCGCGCTCGGCGGCGCGGGATTCAATTTCTCTGTCGCCGATAGCCTCGGCGGCGGCCGTGCCGACGTCTTCCAGGCCGGTCTCTATGCCCGGCATAATTTTGGTCCGGCCTACCTCTCGGCGGCGCTCGCCTATGGCTGGCAGGACGTCACCACCGACCGCACCGTGACGGTGTCAGGCACCGACAAGCTCACCGCGAACTTCAAGGCGAGCACCTTTGCCGGCCGCCTCGAAGCGGGCTGGCGTTTCGCACCCATCCCCGCCTCCAACTTCGGCGTGACGCCCTACGCGGCCGTGCAGGCCACGACCTTCCACCTCCCCGGCTACGGCGAGACCGCGATCGTCGGCAGCAACCAGTTCGCGCTGTCCTACACCGCGCAGGACACCACCAATGTCCGCACCGAGCTCGGCGCCCGCACCGACCAGCGCTTCCTCGTCAGCGACGGCGTGCTCACGCTGCGCGGCCGGCTCGCCTGGGCGCACGACACCAACACCAACCGCCTCGTCAGCGCCGCCTTCCAGACGCTGCCGGGCGCCGCCTTCACCGTCAACGGCGCGCAACCGGCGGCCGACTCCGCGCTGGTCGGTGGTCGCGCCGAGATGAAATGGCGAAGCGGTCTCTCGCTGGCGGGCACGGTCGAGGGTGAGTTCTCCCGCAGCACGCAGACCTACACCGGCAAGGGCACGGTGCGGTATGAGTGGTGAGGTTCGCGCCTTCGTCACAGTTAGCTGTCATCGCCCGGCTTGACCGGGCGATCCAGTACGCCGAGACAGTTGTCGTTGAACCGAGAGGCCGCGGCGTACTGGATGCCCCGCCTTCGCGGGGCATGACGGAGGAATTTAGGGCCACAGCACAGGCCAACCGCATCATGCCATTCTGCCGCTGTTTTGCCCGACGCCGCAACCGAATATTTCGCATTTCCAGAAATCAAAAAAGCCCAATGATTTCCGTCCGGTCTCTACTGTGCATGGGGTTGTTTTCAGGTTTTGGATTCGAGGCTGGTCCCCGGAGCCTCTACCGTCCCGTCTTCACCTTCGTCCACAGCCGGTTGATGATCCGCTGCGTCGCCGGCTCGCGCGCCGTGATGACGAAGAGCTTCGCGAGCGTCGCCTCGTCGGGATAGATGTTCTTGTCGTTGAGGATCTTCGGGTCGACCAGCTTCTGGCTGGCGAGGTTGCCGTTGGCGTAGGACAAAAAGTCCGAGTTCTTGGCCGCGACATCCGGGCGGTAGAGATAGTTGATCAGCTCGTAGGCTTCCTTGACGTTCTTGGCGTCCGCAGGGATCGCGAGATTGTCAAAGAACATCTGCGCGCCCTCCTTCGGTATGGTGTAGCCGATCTCGACGCCGCTCTTAGCTTCCGCCGCGCGCGCGCGCGCCTGCATGATGTCGCCGGACCAGCCGACCACGAAGCAGATCTCGCCGGTCGCGAGCGCGCTGAGATATTCGGACGAGTGAAACTTGCGCACGGATGGCCGGACTTTTGCGACGACGTCGGCGGCCTTCTCGAGGTCCGCCTGCTTGGTCGAGTTCGGATCGAGCCCGATATAGCTCAGCGCCGCCGGAAAGATGTCGTCGGCGGAGTCGAGCATGTGCACGCCGCAATCTCTAAATTTTGCCAGGTTCTCCGGCTTGAAGACGATGTCCCAGCTGTCGATCTTCGCGTCGGGCCCGAGGATCTGCTTCACCTTGGCGACGTTGTAGCCGATGCCCGTCGTGCCCCACATGTAGTTGGCGGCGTAGACATTGCCGGCATCGTAGGTGGCGAGGCGCTGCGTCACCACGGGCCAGGCGTTGGCGAGGTTCGGCAGCTTCGCCTTGTCGAGCTTCTGGAAAATGTTCGCCTTGATCTGGCGCTGCAGGAAATAGGCCGTGGGCACCACGACGTCATAGCCGGACTTGCCGGCCATCAGGCGCGTCTCCAGCGTCTCGTTGGCGTCGAAGGTGTCGTAGACCACCTTGATGCCGGTCTCCTTGGTGAAGGCCTCGAGGACATCCGGTGCCATGTAGTTGGACCAGTTGTAGAAGTTGACGACCCGCTCCTCGGCCCTAACTGGGGCGGAGAGCAACGTCAGCGCGGCGGCGATTGCGAAACCAAGGCCAAAGCCGGAGCGGCTGACGTTCGTCATCTCTGTCTACCTCTTGCGTCCACGCACCGCGTCCGACAGCCGCTCCAGCGCGGTGTCCAGCGTCTCGTCCTTCTTGGCAAAGCAGAAGCGCACCACCGAGGTCACGGGGTCCTGCTCATAGAACGCCGAGACCGGGATCGCGGCGACCTTGTAGTCCTTCACGATGCGCCAGCAGAACTCGGTGTCGCTCTCGTTCAGCCCGAGCGGCGACAGGTCCACAGTGAGGAAGTAGGTGCCTTGCGACTTCAGCACCGGGAAGCCGAGGCTCTCGAGCCCCTTGGTCAGGCGGTCCCTGCTCCGCGTCAGGTCCTTGCGCATCGACAGAAAGTAGTCGTCCGACTTGCCGAGGCCGTAGGCGACGGCGGCCTGCAGGTTCGGCGCTGTGGTGAAGGTCAGGAACTGGTGCACCTTGGCCGCGACGCGCAACAGCGGTGGCGCGGCGCAGACGAAGCCGATCTTCCAGCCCGTGAGCGAGAATATCTTGCCAGCGGAGCCGACCTTGATGGTGCGGTCGCGCATGCCGGGGATGGTGATCAGCGGGATGTGCTCGTGCTCGTCGAAGGTGACGTGCTCCCAGACCTCGTCGCAGATCGCGATGACGTCGAACTCCTGGCAGTAGCGCGCGAGCAGTTCCAGGTCCTCCCGCGGATAGACCACCGCGGACGGATTCAAGGGATTGTTGAACAGCACCGCCTTGGTCTTTGAATTGAAGACGCTTTTCAGCATGTCCTCATTCAGCCGCCAGTGCGGCGGCTCCAGGCGAACGAGGCGCGGAATGCCGCCGGCCTGGCGGATGATCGGCAAGTAAGAATCATAGACCGGCTGGAAACAGACCACCTCGTCGCCGGGCTGCACCACCGCGAGGATCGCCGAGGTCAGCGCCTCGGTGCCGCCGGAGGTCACCATCACCTCGCTCATCGGATCGAGCTTGAGGCCGTGCCAGTGACCGTAATGGGTGGCGATCGCCTGGCGCAGCTCCGGCAGGCCCATCATCGAGGGATACTGGTTGTAGCCGTTCAGCGAGGCCTCGGCCGCGGCGCGGCGGATGTCCTCGGGGCCGGGATCGTCAGGAAAGCCCTGGCCGAGATTGATGGCGTTGTTGTCGCGCGCGGCCTGCGACATCGCCTCGAAGATGGTGACGGGAAGGTCGGCGAAGACCTTGTTCAGGGACGAGCTCTTGGACATCTTGTTAGACATTGGGGCCGATCAGCCACCGACCTTGCTGGGAAGACCCGCCGCCTTCCAGCCCAGCATGCCGCCGGCCAGATGCTTGTCGTAAGGCAGGCCCGCCGCCTGCGCCGCGAGCGAGGCCGTCACCGAGCGCTTGCCCGAACGGCAGGCGAACACGACCTGCTTGCCTTCCGGATCGGGCATCGCCTTGGGATCGAAGGTCGAGAGCGGAACCACGACGCCGTAAGGGTAAGCCTCGGCCTCGACCTCGTTCGGCTCACGGACGTCGACGAGCAGATAGCGCCCTTCCGCGACACCCTTGGAGACCTCGTCCGGGGTCAGATCCTGTACCTGGTTTGCCACTTCATCCTCCAACGTCGCGGGCTGCATGCCGGGGCGATCCCGGCGCGCGGCAACCTCGCCTCTCGGGAAGCGAAAATCAAGCGCCACAAAGGCTTGGGCCGCGCGGCGCAAGTTAAAGCTAAATCGCAGCGACTTGAAGTGCGCTTCGAATCCCCGGCCCTAGATCGTCACCTGGGTTCCGACCTCGACGACGCGGCCCGAGGGGATCTGGAAATAGTCGGTGGCATCGTTCGCGGAGCGGCTCAGCGAGATGAACAGCCGGTCCTGCCAGCGCGGCATGCCGGAATGGGCGGCGGGCTTCAGCGCCCGGCGCGACAGGAAAAACGAGGTCGACATGATGTCGAATTGCCAGCCGAGCTTGCGGGCGATGGCGAGGGCCTTCGGCACGTTGGGCGATTCCATGAAGCCGAACTTCAGCGTCACCTTGGAGAAGGTCGGCGAGATCTGCTCCAGCCTGACGCGCTCGGCCGGGTCGATCCGTGGGGTCTGCGCGGTCTCGATGGTGAGAATGACATTCTTCTCGTGCAGCACCTTGTAGTGCTTCAGACTATGCATCAGCGCGGTCGGGGCGCTGAGCGGGTCCGAGGTCAGGAACACGGCGGTGCCAGGCACCCGCTGCGGCGGCCGCTTCTCCAGCATGGCCACGAGGTCGGCGAGCGGGAACTCGAGCTTGCGCGACTTCTCGAACAGCAGCCGGCTGCCGCGCCGCCACGTGTACATCAGGATGATCATGACCGCACCGAGCGCCAGCGGCACCCAGCCGCCCTCGAATACCTTGAGCAGGTTGGCCGCGAGGAAGGTCAGGTCGAGGAACAGGAACGGCGCGATCAGCGCGCCGGCCGCGATCGGCGACCAGCGCCAGACCTTCCAGACCACGACAAAGCCCATCATCGCCGTGACCACCATGGTCCCGGTGACGGAGATGCCGTAGGCCGAGGCCAGCGCGCTGGAGGAGCGGAACAGCAGCACCAGCAGCACCACCGCGACCAGCAGCAGCTGGTTGATGCGCGGGATGAAGATCTGGCCGGAATGGGCTTCAGACGTATGGCGAATTTCGAAGCGCGGCAGCAGCCCGAGCTGGATCGCCTGGCGCGTCAGCGAATAGGCGCCGGTGATGACGGCCTGGCTCGCGATCACGGTCGCCATGGTGGCCAGCACGACCATGCTGCCGCGGAAAAAGCCTTGCGGGAAGAGCTGGAAGAACGGGCTGACGATCGCGCCGGGATCGCTGAGCACCAGCGCCCCCTGCCCCAGATAATTCAGCGCCAGCGACGGCACCACGATGAACAGCCAGGCGGTCTGGATCGGCCGCTTGCCGAAATGGCCAAGGTCCGCATAGAGCGCCTCGGCACCGGTCACGGCCAGGAAAACCGCGCCCAGCGTCACGAAGCCGATGATGCCGTGGTGGAGCATGAAGGACACGGCGTAAAGCGGGTTCAGCGCGAACAGGATCTGCGGCTGCTCGATGATGGGGTGGATCGCCGCCGCCGCGAGGACCGCGAACCAGACGCACATGATCGGACCGAAGAAGGCGGCAACGCGCGCCGTGCCGCGCGACTGCACCGCGAACAGGCAGACCAGGATCACCACGGTCAGCGGGACGATATATGGCTCGAACGTCAGGGTGACGTCCTTCATGCCTTCGATCGCCGACAGCACCGAGAGCGCCGGCGTGATCACGGCATCGCCGTAGAACAGTGCACCGGAAATGATGCCGAGCAGGACGATGGTCGCCCCGCCGGTTCCGACCGCGCGCTGGGCCAGCGCCATCAATGCCAGTGTTCCGCCCTCGCCGTTATTGTCGGCGCGGAGCAGGATCACGACGTATTTGAGCGTCACCACCACGATGAGCGCCCACAGGATCAGGGAGACCACGCCCAGAATGGCGGCCGGCGTCGGGGCGCCCTCAGCGCCCGAGGCCGCCATTACGGCCTCGCGGAACGCGTAGAGCGGGCTGGTGCCGATATCGCCATAGACGACGCCGATGCTTCCGAGCGTCAGCGCGCGGAAACCGGCGGTGGTATGGGCCTCGCCATGCCCATTGGCCGCCGCCGTTTCCGGGGCGGGAACTGCTACGTCGCTTGTCATGGGAGAGCCCGATGGCCTCTAAAAATGCTTCACTGCACAACGGCGGAAGAGCGCGCGGCTTATAGTCCTGCGCTGCCGGCATAGCCTAGCCCGATTTTGGGCACTCGCCATGCGAAATTCGCATGGGTTCAGCAGTTGCGTTTTCAAATAGTCACTTGGGTTCCGACTTCAACCACCCGCCCGGTCGGAATCTGGAAGTAGTCGGTGGCGTCGTTGGCCGACCGGCTCAGCGCGATGAAGATATGATCCTGCCAGAGCGGCATGCCCGACTGCGCCGAAGCCTTCAGCGATCTTCGCGACACGAAGAACGACGTCGACATGATGTCGAATTGCCAACCCTGCTTGCGCGCGATGGCGAGCGCCTTGGGCACATTCGGCTGCTCCATGTAGCCGAAGCGCAGCCGGACTTTCGAGAACTTCTCGCTGATCTTCTCCATCCTGAACCGTTCGGACAGGTCGACCCGCGGTGTATGCGCGGTCTCGATGGTCAGGATCACGTTGTGCTCGTGCAGGACCTTATTGTGCTTGAGATTATGCAGCAGCGCGGTCGGCACAAAGGAAGGATCGCTGGTCAGGAACACCGCGGTGCCCTTGACGATGTGTGGCGGCCGCTTCTCCAGGCTCCGGATCAGATCGTCCAGTGGCACCTCGATCCGGCGCGTCTTCTGAAGCAGGATGCCGGTCCCCTTGCGCCAGGTCCAGATCGTCCCGGCCATGGCCGCGCCGAACAGCAGCGGTACCCATGCGCCTTCGAGCAGCTTGAGCAGATTGGCGCTGAAGAAGCTCATGTCGACGACGACGAAGGGCACGATCACCGCCGCAGCCGTCGCCGCGCGCCAGTTCCACAGCTTCCAGATCACGACGAAGCCCATGATGCCGTCGACGACCATGGTGGTGGAAACGGCGATGCCGTAGGCCGAAGCCAGATTGCTGGGGGTGTGGAACAGCAGCACCAGCAGCATGACGCCGATCAGCAGCAGCCGGTTCACGCGCGGCAGATAGATCTGGCCGGCATGGGTCTCAGACGTGTAGCGCACCTCGAAACGCGGAAGCAGGCCGAGTTGCACCGCCTGATAGACCAGCGAATAGGCGCCGGTGATCACCGCCTGGCTCGCGATCACGGTCGCCGCGGTCGCAAGTCCGACCAAGGGCAGCACCAGACTCTCGGGCACCATGCGGTAGAACGAATGCTCGATCGCGCTGGGATCGGACAGCACCAGCGCGCCCTGCCCGAAATAATTGATCAGCAGCGAGGGCAGCACGAAGAACATCCAGGCCGACTGGATCGGCTTGCGGCCGAAATGGCCGAGATCGGCGTAAAGCGCCTCGCCGCCGGTGACCGCGAGGAACACCGCGCCCAGCGTCACGAGGCCGATCGTGCCGTGCGACAGCAGGAATTGCAGCGCGTAATAGGGATTGATCGCGGCGAGCACCGACGGATCATCGGCGATGTGGACGGCGCCCATCACCGCAAGAACGGTGAACCACACCACCATCACCGGCCCGAAGGCGGATGCCACCAGCGCGGTCCCCTTGCTCTGGACCGCGAACAGCAACACCAGGATGATGACGGTGAGCGGTACGACATAGTGTTCGAAGGCGGGGGTCACGAGCTTCAGACCCTCGACCGCCGACAGCACCGAAATTGCCGGCGTGATCATGGAATCGCCGATGAACATGGAGGCGCCGACCACGCCGAGGGCGAGCAGGAGCCAGCTTCGCCGCCCGAGCGCGCGCTGGCCGAGTGCCATCAGCGAGAGCGTGCCGCCCTCCCCGTTATTGTCGGCGCGCAGTAGCAGCAGGACGTATTTGGCGGTGACGACGATAAAGAGCGCCCACAGGATCAGCGAGAGCACGCCGAGCACCATGACCCGCGAGACCGGCTCGCCATGGGCCGCGCCCTTCATTGCCTCGTGGAATGCGTAGAGCGGCGAGGTCCCGATATCGCCGAAGACAACGCCGATGCTCCCGAGCGTAAGGGCCCAAAAACCCGAGGTGACCGGCCCTTCCTGGGTCTCGGTCTGTGTGATGCTCGCCGCCATGAGGATGGAAAACGCTTCGTCCCTGAATTTGATCCGGCGCCTTTTGACGCTTCCTGCGCGCCTGTCAATCCACACAGCATAGCAGGCACGGAGCCGGATGCTGTGACGGCGCGGCCACGCCGCCGCCTGCGCGACGAGATGCCTCAGGTAAGATGGTAGCGCAAGAGGATTACGGCTTCAAATTCGGCGGCAGCGGCGGATCTTCGCGCATCAGCGTGATGGTCACGCGCCGGTTGGCGGCAAGCGAGGGATCGTCCGGAAACAGCGGCTGGGTGTCCGCCTTGCCGGAAACCGCGAAGATGTGGGAGGACGGCAGGCCCTCGCGCTCGAGGATCTGGCGCACGGCATTGGCGCGGTCGGCCGACAGATCGAAGGCGCCGTAATCGCTGCGGGTCGGCACGAATCCGGCCGCGGTGTGACCGGCAATGGAGACGCGGAGCGGCGTGGCCTTGAGCGGGACCGCGAGCTTCTCGATCAGACGGCGGGTGCGGTCATAGGGCACCTTGGAGCCGTCGGCGAACATCGAACGGCCGTCCTGGTCGACGATCTCGAGGTTAAGGCCCTGCTTGGTCTCCTCGAACATGATGTGCTTGGACATCTCGGTCAGTTCCGGCATGTCCTGCAACGCCTGCCGCAGCGAGGCCGCGGCGAGCGCGAAATTGCGGTCGATCTTCATCTTGGCGCCCGACGTGCGGTCGCGATCCTCCTGGTCCGGCGTCGGCGTGTTGGAGGCATCCTCGGGCTGGATGTGATCGACGTTCTTCAGCCGCGGGCGTGTCGGCAGGCCGTCGGACTCGACGATGCCGGCGTAGCGCGCCTCGCTCTGCACGCCGAAGGCATCGCGCATCGAGCCGGCGACGATCTTCAGCTTGTTGGCGTCCTGCGTCGAGAATGCGACGAGCATCACGAAGAAGCTCATCATCAGGCCCATCAGATCGGCGAAGGTCACGAACCAGCCGTGACCGCCGCCGTGGGCATCGCCGCGCTTCTTCTTGGCCATCTCTGTTGATCCCGGGGAGCGACCTTACGCCGGCACCGGCTCGCCCTCGGCGTGGCGATGCTTCTCCGGCAGGTAGGCCAGCAGCATTTCGCGCACCAAGGTCGGGCTCTTGGAGTCGCGGATCATCAGGATGCCGTCGATGATGAGGGTGCGGTTGGTCTCTTCGTCCAGCAGCTTGCCGTGCAGCTTGTCGGCGATCGGCAGACAGAACAGGTTGGCGACGAGCGCGCCGTAGAGCGTGGCGAGCAGCGCGGTCGCCATGAACGGGCCGAGCTTGGAGGGATCGGTCATGTTGGCGAACATCTGCACCATGCCGATCAGGGTGCCGATCATGCCGAACGCCGGGGCGCAGTCGCCGATGGCGCGGTAGATCTTGCTGCCTTCGTCGAGGTGCATCAGGAAGTTGTCGCGGTCGCGCTCGAGATTGTCGCGGATGAAGTCGAGATCGTAGCCGTCGGCGACATAGCGGATGCCCTTGGCGAGGAAGGGCTCGTCGGTCTCGACCTTTTCGAGACCCACCGGGCCCTGCTTGCGGGCGATCTCGGCGATGCGGGCGAGCTCGTCGACGAGGTCGTGGGCCGACAGCCGGCTCATGGTGAAGGCGAACTTGGCGCCGAGCGGAAGGCCGTGCAGCAGCGCCGAGAGCGGAAAGCGGATCATGGTCGCGGAGATCGAGCCGCCGAAGATGATGATCATGGCATGTTCGGAGATGAACATGTGCAGGTCGCCGCCCATGAAGATCATCGCCGTGATGACGATGATGCCCGCCGTGAGCCCAACGCCCGTCATGATATCCATGGAAGACTCCAACGCGTCCGCAACAACGGCCGTCCTGGCCGCTGGCGCGGCCCAACCCCGAACCGCATCGGAAACCCTAGAGCGCCGCCCTTAAAGCCGCGTAAAGGTTAAGTTGAGCCGGCGCGCCGGAGGCGTGCAGGGCGCCGAGAGGACGTCCCCCAATGCCGACGACCGACACGAATCTCAATACTCTGCTAACCATAATTGCGGCTCCGGACGGTGATGTCTTCAGCGTCAAGGCCGCGGCTCAATAACGCGCAGCCGAGTTGCCTCATGCTGCTCGATATAGGACGTCGAGGTGAATCCCATGGGTTTCTGGATTGCGAGCGCGATTGGACTGGCCATCGCTTATCTCTTGGGCTCCGTGCCCACGGGCTACCTGGCGGGGAAACTGCTGAGGGGCATCGATATCCGCGAGCACGGCTCCAAATCGACGGGCGCGACAAATGTATTACGCACCCTCGGGAAATGGCCTGCGTTTGTGGTGCTCTTGGTCGATCTGCTCAAGGGTGCCGCGGCGATCGTCTTCGCCCGCTGGTTTTACGGTTGGCTCTTCACGTGGCCGTCTGTCACGCCGCCGGCAACACTTGATCTACAAAGCTGGGTAGCCTGGGCCGTGTGCCTGGCTGGACTTGCCGCGTTGCTGGGGCACAGCCTTTCGATCTGGCTGAACTTTACCGGCGGGAAATCTGCCGCGACGGGACTCGGCGTCCTGCTGGCGATGTCCTGGCCGGTCGGTGTGGGGGCTGCAATCGCTTTTGCCGTTGTGCTGGCTGTTTCTCGCATCGTGTCGCTGGGCTCGATCCTGGCCGCGCTGACTGCGATCGCCCTCGTCTGCGGCCTGGAGCAGCCGTTGCCTTATCGGTTGCTGGTGATTGCGGGCGGCATCTACGTGATCGTGCGCCATCGCGCCAACATTCAGCGGCTGCTGGCAGGAACCGAGCCACGGTTCGGGCAATTCAGTCTAGAGCCCAGGGCGGAATTGTAAGGGATTGCCGAGGCCTCAATCGCTTTCGACGCGAAGCTGTCCTCCTGCCGAGAGCCAGCCGGCAAACGGCTGCGGCCCTGCGCCACGGGCGAAACGAAGGGCGATCTGCTATTCTGTGGTCACGCGGCCAGCTCCAGCGCAGGAGCGTTTTGCGATGTTGACGCTGTTCAGTCTTCTCACCGCGGTGCCGGCGGTGCTGGCGCTCCATCTGCTGGAGCCGGAGCTCGTCCTGCCTGCGTTCAGCGTGTTGCTCTTTGTCGAAGCGGCCTTCGCCGTAATCGCAGCGCGGTTGCTTCACTCCACCGACAGCGCAGACGACATCACGCTGTGGGATCTTGCCGGCGGCTTCACCCTGATCGGATGCGCCGCCGCAGTGCTCGGTGAGCCGGATCAGGCCGCCCTGTTTCTGGCCGAACAAGGCGATCCACGGCCGGCGTCGCGGCCGTAGATCCGCCCAATCACCTGTCAGTGGATTTCCGCCGAACGCTTCAGCGCGGCCTTCAGCTTCTCAAGCGAGAAGTCGGGGCTGCGGGCGATCTCCAGGATCGGCGTCTCGCGGCGGCCGCAGAGCTCGGCGGCCTCCGGCAGCTTTGCCGCGACGTCGAGTGGGATGACGATGGCGCCGTGCTGGTCGGCGTGGATCAGATCGTCCGACTTCACGGTCATGCCGGCGACGCGCACCTCGCCGCCAAAGCTCTCGGCGTGCACCCAGGCATGCGACGGGCCGATCGAGCCGGCCAGCGCCTGGAAGCCAGGAGCCCATTGCGGGATGTCGCGGATCGAGCCGTCGGTGATGACGCCGAGGCAGCCGAGCGCCTTGTGCACGTTGCTCTGCACCTCGCCCCAGAACGCGCCATAGCCGACATCAGGGCCGTCGATGTCCTGGATCACCGAGATGCGCGGACCGTGCCCGGTGCCGACATATTCGTAGTACTCGATACGGCGCTTCGACTGCTCTTCCGGTGCAAGCGAGGATTTCAGCACGGAGCGGATCGCGACCGTGCGGGCATAGCCGACGATCGGCGGCAGGTCGGGAAACGGGCAGACCAGTTGCTTGGTGGTGTAGCCGATCAGCCGGCGCTCGGGCGCCACGATCTCCATGGCGTTGCAGATCGTCGGGGTGTCGTAGCGGCCCAGCGCTTCGAGGACGGAAGCGGGCAGCGGCCCGGTCGCTTTATCAGTCACGGCGTTCTCTCCCAGATTGGCGGTCGCTGTTGGCGCGATGCCGCCGGCACAGGGCGATATAGCCGAGATCAGGGTTCAACCCAACTCAGGGAGCCTCATGGCAGATATCCGCGCGGGGCCGCTCAGTGCAGCCGTCCGGGCCGGTCGTCGTCGTGCGGCGGCTCCGACAAATTCGCCAGTGTCGGCGCCGACGGCGGCGACGGGACCTCGCCTCCCGACGGCGCGGTCGCTTCCATCGCGCGCGCCTGATCGCGATAGGATTTGTAGCCGAGCGGCAGAGCGAGAAGGTACAGCACCGTGCCGATCGACAGCACGTGCCAGGGATAGGCGATCAGGAGCGCGATGAACACGATCACCGCGACGAAGGCCGGCAGCACCAGCTCGGGCGGCACGCGCATCCGCTTGGTCTTGCCGGAGAACACCGGCAGGCGCGACACCATCAGGAAGGCGATCAGCAGCGTATAGGCCGCCGTCACCGCCGCGGGCAGCCGGCCGAGATCGAGGAACGCGACATAGATCGGCAGCAGCACCGTGATCGCGCCGGCCGGCGCCGGCACGCCGGTGAAGAAATTGGCGGCGAAGGCCGGCTTGTTCGGATCGTCCATGGTGGCGTTGAAGCGCGCAAGTCGTAGGCCGCCGGAGATCGCGAACACCATCGCGGCGATCCAGCCGGCATTGCCGAGCTCGTGCAATTGCCAGAAATACAGCATCAGGCCGGGCGCGACGCCGAAATTGACGAAGTCGGCGAGGCTGTCGAGCTCGGCCCCGAACTTGGACTGGCCCTTGATCATGCGGGCGATGCGGCCGTCGATGCCGTCGAGCGCGGCCGCGAACACGATGGCGTAGACGGCGAGCGACATCCGCCCCTCGATCGACAGGCGGATCGAGGTCAGGCCGGCGCAGATCGCCAGCAGCGTGATGACGTTGGGCACCAGCATCCGCACCGGAATGGGGCGGAACCGCCGGCGGCGGACATCGGGATCTCTCACGTCGTAGGGCGTCATGGCTCGTCCTTATCTTAGGGCGAGATATAGCAAGCCCCGTCCCCCTCCGCCATTGCGGCGGAAGGCCCGCAAGGACCGACTTTGGTTAATTGGCGCGGAAGGCGCGGCTCGGGTCGTCGCCGGCAAGGTCGGCCAAAATGGTCTCGCCGGCGATCGCGGTCTGCCCTTCCGAGACCAGCGCCTTGCTGCCGACCGGCAGGTAGACGTCGAGCCGCGAGCCGAAGCGGATCAGGCCGAAGCGCTCGCCGGCGCCGATCGCCTGGCCTTCCCTGACGAAGCAGACGATGCGCTTGGCGACGAGGCCTGCGATCTGGACCACGCCGATCCGCGCCGTCGGCGTCGAGATCACCAGCGAGTTGCGCTCATTGTCCTCGCTCGCCTTGTCGAGCTCGGCATTGATGAACAGGCCGGGCCGGTAGGCGATCCGGTCCACCCTGCCCGCTACGGGTGCGCGATTCACGTGGCAGTTGAACACGCTCATGAACACCGAGATGCGCGGCAGCGGCCGGTCGCCGAGCCCGAGTTCGGCCGGCGGCAGCGCCATGGTGATCATCGAGACGCGGCCGTCGGCCGGCGACACGACAAGACCCTCACGCACCGGCGTCACCCGCACGGGATCGCGGAAAAACAGCGCGCACCACACGGTCAGGATCGTACCGATCCATCCCAGGGGGGACCACAGCCAGAACAGGATCAGGCTCGCCAGCGCAAAGCCGCCGATGAAGGGATAGCCCTCCTTGTGGATCGGCGGGATCTGACGCTGGATCGAATCGAGAATGGACATCGCTATCTGCCGCCTGGAGTTGTTGGCACGGGGGCGCCCCCCGCGCGGTGGGCTTGTTTAGGCCAGAGTTGGGACCGGAGACAAGGTCACTCCGCGGCCGCAGGCGTCGTCAGGACGTCCGCGACCGGCGGCGGCTCCCGGTTGGGCGCCTCGCTGGAATCGGCCATCTTGGCCAGCTTCTCGCGCGCCGCCTCGGCCTCGCGCTGCCTGTTCCACATGCTGGCATAGAGACCGCCCTGCGCGAGCAGCCTTGCGTGGGTGCCGCGCTCGGCGATACGGCCCTGGTCCAGCACGATGATCTCGTCGGCACCGACGATGGTCGAGAGCCGGTGCGCGATCACGAGCGAGGTACGGTTCTTGGCGACGCGGTCGAGCGCGCCCTGGATCTCGTGCTCGGTGTGTGTGTCGAGCGCCGAGGTCGCCTCGTCCAGCGCCAGGATCGGCGGCGCCTTCAACACCGTGCGCGCGATCGCGACGCGCTGCTTCTCGCCGCCCGACAATTTCAGGCCGCGCTCGCCGACCTGGGTCTCGTAGCCCATCGGCGCCATACGGATGAAATGATCGATCTGCGCGAGGCGCGCGGCCTCCTCGACCTCGGCATCGCTGGCGTCCCAGCGGCCATAGCGGATATTGTAGCGGATGGTGTCGTTGAACAGCACGGTGTCCTGCGGCACCATGCCGATGGCGGCGCGCAGTGAATCCTGTGTGACCGCCCGGATATCCTGGCCATCGATCAGGATCTTTCCGCCTGATACGTCATAGAGGCGGAACAACAGGCGCGAGATGGTCGACTTGCCTGCGCCCGAGGGACCCACGATCGCAACGGTCTTGCCGGCCGGCACCTCGAAGCTGATGCCTTTCAGGATCGGCCGCGTCGGCTCGTAGGCAAAGCGCACGTCCTCGAACCGCACCGTGCCGGCGGTAACGGCCAGCGGCTTCGCGTCGGCTGCGTCCTTGATCTCGGCCTCGCGGTGGAGCACGCCGAACATCTTCTCGATGTCGATGATCGCCTGCTTGATCTCGCGATAGACCATGCCCATGAAATTCAGGGGCTGGTAGAGCTGGATCATCATGGCGTTGACCAGCACGAAATCGCCGACCGTGTTGGTGCCGTTGCGCACGCCGATCGCGCACATCAGCATGGTCGCGGTCAGTCCCATCGTGAAGATCACGGCCTGACCGGTGTTGAGCACCGCGAGCGAGGTGTAGGTGCGGATGCTCGCCTCCTCGTAGCGCTCCACCGACCTGTCGTAGCGCTGCGCCTCGCGCGCCTCGGCGCCGAAATATTTCACGGTCTCGTAGTTGAGCAGCGAGTCGATCGCCTTGGTGTTCGCCTCGGTGTCGGAATCGTTCATCTTGCGGCGGATGCCGATCCGCCACTCGGTCGCGATGTAGGTGTAGTACATGTACACCGCGACCGTGATCAGGGTTACGACCACATAGCGCCAGTCGAACTGCCAGAGCAGCACGGCCATCAAGAGCGAGACCTCGACGATGGTCGGGATCAGCTGCAGGATCACCATGCGCACGATGACCTCGATGCCCTCGCGGCCGCGCTCGAGCACGCGCGTCAGGCCGCCGGTCTTGCGCTCCAGGTGAAAGCGCAGCGACAGCTCGTGCATGTGGATGAAGGTGATGGTTGCGAGCTTGCGCACCGCGTGCATGGCGACGCGGGCGAAGATGCCGTCGCGCCACTGCGTCAGCACCGCCATCAGGATGCGCATCACGCCGTAGCTCGCGGTCAGCAGCAAGGGCGAAGCGATCACCCAGAGGTGCCAATTGTCGGCCGCGATCGGCGCGGTGTTGGCGCCGGTCAGTGCATCGGTGGCCCATTTGAAGCTGAACGGCACCGCGAGCGTGAACAGCTTGGCGACGAGCAGCAGCACCAGCGACCAGACCACGCGCATCTTCAGGTCGAAACGGTCGCCCGGCCAGATATAGGGCCACAGATGCGCCAGCGTGCCCATCAGCGTGGCCCGCTCCAGCGGTCCTCCGCCGGGAGGATCAGGAACGTCGGCGCCGTCGAACGATTGAGGTTGATCCATCAAGAAACCTGAAAGCCCGCCGGATGCGGGCGTCGCTGCGATTAACGAATTTCGCTTGTCATATAGAGCCTTCCCGATGCCCGCGCACCCCGCCAGATGGCGAATCTTCGATTGTTTGTCGCCATTTACCGGTAGATTTCCGGACAGTCCGAATCACCGATTGGGCTTGACGCCTCTTCGCTGCAATGCATCATGGCACCAATGAGCACGATCAAAACCGTCTGCGTCTATTGTGGCTCCGGCCCTGGAACAAATCCCCGCTTCACCGAAGGCGCCAAGGCATTCGGCAAGGCCCTCGCCGAGAACAACATCCGCCTGGTCTATGGCGGCGGCTCGCTCGGCCTGATGGGCTCGGTCGCGACCTCCGTGCTGGATCACGGCGGCACCGTCACCGGCATCATCCCCGAATTCCTGCGGATGCGCGAGAACGCGCTGACGCGCGTGCAGGAGATGATCGTCACGCCCGACATGCACGAGCGCAAGCGGCTGATGTTCGAACGCTCCGACGCCTTCGTGGCGCTGCCGGGCGGCGTCGGCACGCTGGAGGAGCTGGTGGAGCAGCTGACCTGGAAGCAGCTCGGCCGTCACGCCAAGCCGGTGCTGCTCGCTAATATCGACAATTTCTGGGAGCCGCTGTTCTCGCTCCTGTCGCACATGCGCCAGACCGAGTTCATCCGCGCCGGCCTGTCGGTCGACATCATCAAGGCCGATCGCGTCGAGGAGATCCTGCCGAAGCTGAAAGCGGCAGCGGCACAGATCGCCGAGGCGGAAAAGCAGCTCGCCCCGGAAGTCGCGCGCAAGCTCTGATCACTCCTGCGGAAACGTTACCGCCTCGATCCGGTTACCATCGGGATCGAAGACGAAGGCTGCGTAGTAGCGCACGCGATCGTGCGGGCGGATGCCCGGCGCGCCATCGGATGCACCGCCCGCGGACAGCGCGGCGGCGTGAAACGCATCGATCTCGGCCGTGGTCTTCGCGCGGAGGCAGATGTGCACGCCGCTTTCCGGCCCGACACGCGGCATGCCTTCGCGCAAATTGATCCAGAACTCCGGATAGGCCTTGCCGAAACCCACCGTCCGCGGCCGCGTGACGAGGCGCGTGAGGCCGAGGGCGGCGAGCGATGCCTCGTAGAACTTTGCAGCGCGATCGAGATCGCTGACGCCGACGGAGATGTGGTCGATCATGCTTGCCCCCTCCTCGATCTCCCGTAGCCCGGATGAGCGAAGCGATATCCGGGAAGCTCTATCCGAACGGCGCATACCGTCCCGGATATCGCTTCGCTCATCCGGGCTACATTTTTCTTACGCCGGCGCGCCCGATTTCACGAGCTTATAGATCACCGAATCCATCAGCGCCTGGAACGAGGCGTCGATGATGTTCGGGGACACGCCGACCGTGGTCCAGCGGTCGCCATTCTCGTCCTCGCTCTCGATCAGCACGCGCGTGACCGCGCCGGTGCCGCCATTGAGGATACGGACGCGGTAGTCGATCAGCGTCAGCCCCTCGATGTATTTCTGGTACTTACCCAGGTCTTTTCGCAAAGCGACGTCGAGCGCATTGACCGGGCCGTTGCCTTCGGCCGCCGAGATCAGATGCTCGCCGGCGACATCGACCTTGACCACGGCCAGCGCCACCGTGACGCGCTCGCCGAGCGCGTTGTAGCGCTGCTCGACATTGACGTCGAACTGCTCGACCTCGAAATAATGCGGCACCTTGCCGAGCGTGCGGCGCGCCAAAAGATCGAACGAGGCGTTGGCGGATTCATAGGCGTAGCCCTGCGCCTCGCGCTCCTTCAATTCCTCGACGAGGCGCGTCAGCTTCGGATCGCTCTTCTCGTAAGCAATGCCGGCGCGGTCGAGCTCGGCGATGACGTTGGAGCGGCCGGCCTGATCGGACACCAGCACCTTGCGATGGTTGCCGACCAGCTCCGGCAGCACATGCTCATAGGTCTGCGGATCCTTCAGCACGGCGGAGGCATGGATGCCGGTCTTGGTGACGAAGGCACTCTCGCCGACGTAAGGAGCATGCCGGTTCGGCACGCGGTTGAGCATGTCGTCGAGCGTGCGCGACACCTTCACCAGCGTCGCGAGCTTCTCCGCGGTGACGCCGATCTCGAAAACGTCGGCAAAGTCCTTCTTCAATTTCAGCGTCGGGATCAACGAGCAGAGATTGGCGTTGCCGCAGCGCTCGCCGAGGCCGTTCAACGTGCCCTGAATCTGCCGCGCGCCCGCGCGGACCGCAGCCAGCGAATTCGCCACCGCCTGCTCGGTGTCGTTATGGGCGTGGATGCCGACGTGATCGCCGGGGATGTGTTTCGTCACCTCGGTGACGATGGCCTCGACCTCGCTGGGCATGGTGCCGCCATTGGTGTCGCACAGCACCACCCAGCGCGCGCCGGCCTCATAGGCAGCCGTGGCGCAGGCCAGCGCGAATGCGGCGTCTTCCTTGTAGCCGTCGAAAAAATGCTCGCAGTCGAGCATCACTTCGCGGCCCGCCGCCTTCGCGGCGGCGACGCTGTCGCGGATCGAGGCGAGGTTTTCCTCCTTCGTCGTCTCCAGCGCGACGCGCACCTGATAGGCCGACGACTTTGCCACGAAGCAGATCGCATCCGCCTTCGCTTCCAAAAGGCCCGCGACGCCGGGATCGTTGGAGACCGAGCGCCCTGCCCGGCGCGTCATGCCGAAGGCGGTGAAGCGTGCATGATTGAGCTTCGGCTTGGTCGCGAAGAATTCGCTGTCGAGCGGGTTGGCGCCGGGATAGCCGCCCTCGACATAGTCGATGCCGAGGTCATCGAGCATCGCCGCGATGACCTGCTTGTCGGTCAGCGTGAAATCGACGCCGTTGGTCTGCGCCCCGTCGCGCAGCGTGGTATCGAACAGATAGAGACGCTCCTTGCTCATGGCACAGCTCCAAGCGTCTTCTTCATGGTGGTGTTGGCGAGCCACTCGTCGTTGATGGTGATGCTGTTGCGCTGCTGGGCGGTGTAGCCGCGCTTGGCGAAGAAGCCCTCCGCGGTATCGCTGGCATCGACCGAAAGGCTCTTGGCGCCGCGGCTGCCGGCAAGCTTTTCCAGCGCGTCGACGAGCATGGTCGCGATGCCCTGCCCGGCCACGGCCGGGTGCACATAGAGCATCCGGATGTGATCGGCGCCGCGCAGCGAGGCGAAGCCGACGGGCGAGCCCTCGAGCGTCGCGATCAGCGTCAGGTCGGACGCGAGTCGCTTGCCGAACTCCTCGTCCTCCGCCGCCTCCATCCAGGCCTGCTGCTGCACCTCGCTGTAGTCGTCGCCGGTCAGCTGCTCGATGCTGGCGGTGAAGATCGCAGCGAGCACCGGCACGTCATCGGGCAGGAACGGCCTAAGTGCGGGCTTTGGCAAAGTCTGTCCCATCGTCCTCACCACATCCCATAGAGTTTCAGCACGATCGCCACGGCGGCGCCGAGTAGCAGGATCTTCAGCGCGATGTAATAGAGCCAGTGCCGGGGGAACGGCGTGTCGGGCCGCTTCATCGCGCGACCTCCCAGGTCGTTCCGTCCTTGGAGTCCTTGATCGCAACGCCCATCGCGGCGAGCAGATCGCGGATTCGGTCGGATTCCTTGAAATCTTTCCGCGCACGCGCAGCCGTCCGCTCCGCGAGCAGGCGCTCGACTTCCCCGGCATCGACGCCGCTCGCCTGCTGCTTGCGGCTTTCCCACTGCGCGGCACTCTCGGCGAGGAAGCCGAGCAGCCGCAACGAACCCGACAATGCAGCGGCTTCGCCACGCAAGCCGTGCAGCGCCGCGATCGCCAGCGGCGTGTTGAGGTCGTCAAGCAGCGGCTCGACCACGGATGCGGCCGGCTCGCCTGGCACGACGTCGGCGGCGACGCGATACCAGTCGTCGAGCGTCCTGGCGCTCTCCTCCAGCGACTTCATGGTCCAGTCGATCGGCGAGCGGTAATGCGTCTTCAGCATGTTGAGGCGCAGCACCTCGCCCGGCCAATCCTTGAGCAGTTCGTGGATCGTGATGAAGTTGCCGAGGCTCTTCGACATCTTCTCGCTCTCGACCTGCAGGAAGCCGTTGTGCATCCAGTAGTTCGCCATGCGCTCCTGGTGGAACGCGCAGCAGGTCTGTGCGACCTCGTTCTCGTGATGCGGAAACACGAGATCGATGCCGCCGCCATGGATGTCGAAATGCTCGCCGAGATGCTTCCAGGCCATGGCCGAGCACTCGATGTGCCAGCCTGGGCGCCCCTCGGCCTTGATGCCGGCCGGTGACGGCCATGACGGCTCGCCCGGCTTGGACGGCTTCCACAGCACGAAGTCGGTGTTGCCCTTCTTGTAGGGCGCGACATCGACGCGGGCACCGGCGATCATCTCATCCAGCGAGCGATTGGACAGCGCGCCGTAGCGCGGCAGCGAGGAGTTGGCCGCGTTCATCGCCTGCGGCGAGAACAGGACGTGGTCCTCGGCGGCATAGGCGAAGCCGCCGGCAATCAGCCTTTCGATGATCTCGCGCATTTCGGCGATATGCTCGGTCGCGCGCGGCTCGACGCTCGGCCTGAGCGCACCGAGCGCATCGACGTCGGCGTGAAACTGCTTGCCTGTCTGCTCGGTGACCTCTCGGATCGCCTCGTTCAGCGGCAGGCCGGGAAAGTCGCGCGCGGCACGGTCGTTGATCTTGTCGTCGACGTCGGTGATGTTGCGGACATATTTGACGTGCGCCTCGCCGTAAGTGTGGCGCAGCAGCCGAAACAGCACGTCGAACACGATCACCGGTCGCGCGTTGCCGATATGGGCGAAGTCATAGACCGTCGGTCCGCAGACATACATGCGGACGTTCTTCGCATCGAGCGGCACGAAGGGGCGCTTTTCCTTCGTCAGCGTATCGTAAAGGCGCAATTCCATATGGACACCCGTCGGCTGTTGGCCGGGCGTCCAGTGCTCTCAATGTGTTTGAGAAAAGACGGCTCCAGCCAGCGAATCGCTAGCTCGTAATCTCGCAAATGATGCAAATGGCGAGGAGACCGTTCATGCGGGAACATATGGGCTATGAGGTGCCCCGACGTCAAGGGAGCCGCGAAAATGCCGCCTTCTCCCCGCAATGCGCACCGGCCCGCCGCAATGGTTCCATTCCCCTTAACCTTTTGAGTTTATTAAGAGCGGGCGGTCTCCAGCCCCCGGTACCCCCATGCGATCCCTGTTCGCGCTCGTCTCTTGTGCTTCCCTCGTCGCGGCATCCGGTGCATTCGCCGAGACCCGCGTCTTCATCATTGCCAACCAGGCGGACGGCTACGGCGTCGACAAGTGCCTGGCCAAGGGCGACAAATGCGGGGCGCAGGTCGCACGCACCTACTGCCAGTCACGGGATTTTGCCCAGGCATCAAGCTATCGCCGGGTCGATCCCGACGAAATTACCGGCTCTGTCCCCAAAACCGGCGCAAACTGCTCCCATGGCCATTGCGACGAATATGTCGCAATCACCTGCCAGCGCTGAATTCCCTCGGAGCTGGCGGACCTTAGGACCAGTCTTCGGCCCCCTGAAACGACGTGACGATGCCGCAGGAAGCGGCTATTGGAGGGCGCGCTTCGGCCCCCAGATCATGCCGGGCCGTGACCTCGCTAGAATGGCGGATATGCCTGAATTTTTGTCCCTCTCCCGTGCCCGCTCCCTTCTTGCCTGCACCGTGCTCCTCGGCACCGTCGTGCTCGCCAATGGCGCTTTCGCGCAGGCCGGTCCGCCCGGCCCGCCGCCTCAGCCCGGCCAGAACGGGCTTGGCCCCAATCCGATGTGCGCACGGCTGGAAGGTCAGCTCGCCGCGCTCGATCGCGGCGGCGGTGGCGACCCCGCGCGCGAGGAGCAGATTCGCCGTTATCAGGATTCCCAGGCCAAGCAGCAGGCCGAGCTCGACCGCGTCACCATGCAGGCCAAGCGCATGGGCTGCGACTCCTCCGGCTTCTTCTCGCTGTTCAACGGCCAGCAGGCGCAATGCAGCCCGGTCAACACCCAGATCCAGCAGATGCGCGCCAATCTGGACCAGATCACCGGCAATCTCGAACGCCTGCGCGGCGGCGCCGGCGGCTTCAGCCCGGAACGCGACAACCAGCGCCGCTCGGTGCTGATGGCGCTGGCGCAGAACAATTGCGGTCCGCAATATGCCAACGCCGCGCAGTCGCAGGGCGGCGGCAACTTCCTGAGCAACCTCTTCAACGGCGGCAACAACCCGAACAATCCGCAAGCCGTGCCGCCCTCCGATCTCGGCCCGCAATCCGGCACCTTCCGTACCGTGTGCGTGCGCACCTGCGACGGCGCTTATTTCCCGATCTCGTTTGCCACCGTGCCGGCGCGCTTCCCCGACGACGAGAAGACCTGCAAGGCGCTGTGCCCGGCCGCCGAGGCCGTGCTCTACACCCATCGCAATCCCGGCGAGGACATGAATTCGGCGGTCTCCGTCGGCGGCCAGCCCTACACGGCGCTGCCGACGGCGTTCAAATTCCGCAGCGAGTTCAACCCGTCCTGCTCCTGCAAGGCGGCCGGACAGACCTGGGCCGACGCGCTGAAATCGGCCGACGACAAGGCGACCGTCGAGCAGCAGGGCGACATCATCGTCACCGAGGAGAGCGCCAGGAAGATGCAGCAGCAGCGCCTCAACAAGGGCGCGCCGCAGCCTGCC
Source organism: Bradyrhizobium huanghuaihaiense (assembly GCF_007830635.1). Taxonomy (GTDB): domain Bacteria; phylum Pseudomonadota; class Alphaproteobacteria; order Rhizobiales; family Xanthobacteraceae; genus Bradyrhizobium; species Bradyrhizobium huanghuaihaiense. The sequence continues at coordinate 285,408 of NZ_VLLA01000005.1, forward strand.
AACGCCAAGAAGGGCGCGGCGCCCGCGCCGACGACGGCCGCTGCACCGGCGGCAACGCCGCCGGCTGATACCGGCACGGCTGCGCCGAGTTCAGAGAACAAGCCGATCCGTTCGGTCGGCCCGACCTTCCTGCCGCAGCAGCAGAAGTAGTCCTAACCCGTCACCTCAAGCGAAGGCGGCCGCCAGGCGCGGCCGTTTCGCAGTTACTGCTCGCCCTCGCGGCTCCACGGGAAGAGATTGGCCGGAAAGTCCGCTGCGTAGCGCTTTCCCTTCGGGGGCGGCGGCGGCTCGTCCGGTGGATTCGGGTTTGGCTCGACGATCCGCCGATAGAGGTGCCAGGTGGCATGACCGAGCACCGGCAGAACGACCGCGAGACCGACGAAGAGCGGCAGCGAGCCGATCACGAGCAGCGCCGCCACGATGAGACCCCATCCGGCCATCGCAACCGGATTCGTTGCCACCGCCCGGAGCGACGTGCGGATCGCGTCGATCGCAGTCGCATGCCGGTCGAGCATCAACGGGAACGACACGACGCTGACGCACAAGGCCACAACCGCAAACAGGAAGCCGACACCGCAACCAACGACGATGAGCGACCAGCCTTCCGGTGTCGTCAGCACGCGCGTCGCGAAGTCGGGAATGCTTGCAGCCGCCGCGTGACCGAAGATGGTGACATAAATTGCGTTCGCGACACCGATCCAGGCCCCGAACAGGACCAGCAGGAGCACGCCGAGCTCGACCATGGCACCGAACGACGGTGCGCGCAGCACCTTGATCGCATCCCACGCATCGACCTCCTCGCCACGTTCGCGACGCCGGCTGAGTTCGTAGAGACCGATCGCGGCAAAAGGCCCGATCAAGGCGAAGCCGGCGGCCAGCGGAAACAGGAGCGGCAACACCGAATAGCCGAGAACCATCCTGAACAGCACGAGACCGAGAACGGGATAAATCACGCACACGACGATCGCGTGACTCGGCATCGCCTGGAAATCGTCCCAACCCAGGCGCAGCGCCTCGGTCAGGTCCGACAAGCTGATCTTGCGAATGGGATAGGAGGCCGCTTCGCCGAAGACGTGCCGCCTGATGATATCGTGGGAGTACAGAGTGGCCATGAACGGAGCCTCCCGTGCTGAAAATCGCGATTGTCGATAACACGCGCTTTTCAGCCACGCGTGTCCGCCTGACGAGCAGGAAACGCGATGGGTCGGGTACGGCAACCCAGGTTCAGCGAACAGAGCCTGGCCGCGGAACCCGTCGCGACCTGCCTCGCAAGCTTAGCGCGCGCGGGCCACGGCTGTGCTCACGGTTAGGTGAATTGTGCACCAGCGCGGGCTTGTGCGTTGCATCAACCAGACCCGACATGCGCACCTGATGCGTTGTCGGCTTGCCGGCGACGGCAACCACGCCACGTCGGGGCACCTACATTGCTCTATTGACGCCGGATTGGGGCGGTATCATTTTAGACGCAGACGCCCTTAGGTGATGGTCGCGAAGCGTTCTCTTGATTTCGCGACCCGTGGAATGGGCGAGGCAAAAGGCCGGCGATGGCATAGATGCCAACCAAGAAAGGCCAGCCATCGCGACAGACATGAGCTCCGCCCCGGATTCGTATCCGCAGCCTTCGATGGCAAGGATGGATCAGGATGGCTGTCGCACTGATACTGCTTCTGGTCGCGATCGGCTCGGTGCTGTTTCACATCTACAGCCCGTGGTGGTGGACGCCGATCGCCACGAACTGGGCCTATATCGACCACACCATCAACATCACGTTCTGGATCACCGGCTTCGTCTTCGTCGCGGTCATCGCCTTCATGGCTTACTGCGTCTTCCGCTTTCACCACAAGGAGGGAAGACGGGCTGACTACAATCCGGAAAACAAAAGGCTCGAATGGTGGCTGAGCGTCGGGACCGGCGTCGGCGTCGCGGCCATGCTGGCGCCTGGCCTCGTGGTCTGGCACCAGTTCGTGACGGTGCCTGCGGATGCCACCGAGATCGAGGTCATGGGCCAGCAATGGCAGTGGAGCTTCCGCCTTCCGGGCAAGGATGGGAAGTTGGGCACATCCGATGTCCGCAACATCGCAGCCGACAATCCGATGGGTCTCAATCGCGACGACGCCCACGCGCAGGACGACGTCGTGATCGAGAACGGCGACCTGCACCTTCAATTGGGAAAGCCGGTCAAGGTTCTCCTCCGCTCGGTCGATGTCCTGCACGATTTCTACGTGCCCGAATTCCGCGCCAAGATGGACATGGTCCCAGGCATGGTGACCTATTTCTGGATAACGCCGATCCGAACCGGGACGTTCGATGTTCTCTGTGCGGAGCTCTGTGGCGCGGCTCACTATCAGATGCGGTCCAAGGTCATCGTCGACGAGGAGCGTGAATATCACGCTTGGCTGGAGCAACAAAAGACGTTTGCCGAATTGTCTTCGGCAAAAGCCATCGTGAAGGCGACATACCAATCCGGTGGCAAGTAGCGAGCTGCCGCCACGAAATAGATCGGGTGCATGAGGCCAACGCCTCGCTTCCGATGGAAACGACCGAGGAGGTTTCTATGGTCGATATTCCATATGAAGGGATCGAAGGCATCCCGCCTGCCGAAGTACCTGACGTCGAGCTCTATCATCCGAGGAGCTGGTGGACACGGTATGTCTTCTCGCAGGACGCCAAGGTGATCGCCATTCAGTATTCGCTGACGGCCACGGCCATCGGGCTGGTGGCCCTGGTGCTGTCGTGGCTGATGCGGCTGCAACTGGGATTCCCCGGCACCTTCTCGTTCATCGATGCCAACCAGTACCTCCAGTTCATCACCATGCACGGCATGATCATGGTGATCTACCTGCTCACCGCATTGTTCCTGGGTGGCTTCGGCAACTACCTGATCCCGCTGATGGTCGGCGCCCGGGACATGGTCTTCCCTTATGTGAACATGCTGAGCTACTGGGTCTACCTGCTCGCGGTCCTGGTGCTGGCCTCGACATTCTTCGTGCCCGGCGGCCCCACCGGCGCCGGCTGGACGCTCTACCCGCCGCAAGCAATCCTCTCCGGAACGCCCGGGCAGGATTGGGGCATCATTCTCATGATGTCGTCCCTGATCCTGTTCATCATCGGCTTCACCATGGGCGGGCTGAATTACGTGGTGACGGTGCTGCAGGCACGCACGCGCGGCATGACGTTGATGCGCCTGCCGCTGACGGTGTGGGGCATCTTCACGGCGACCGTCATGGCGCTGCTGGCATTCCCTGCCCTGTTCGTTGCCTCGGTCATGCTGCTGCTCGACCGTCTCCTGGGAACCAGCTTCTTCATGCCCTCCCTCGTAGAGATGGGACAACTATCGAAGCATGGCGGCGGCAGCCCACTGCTCTTCCAGCACCTGTTCTGGTTCTTCGGCCACCCCGAGGTCTACATCGTCGCCCTTCCCGCCTTCGGCATCGTCTCCGATCTGATCAGCACGCATGCGCGCAAGAACATCTTCGGCTACCGCATGATGGTCTGGGCGATCGTGGCGATCGGCGCGCTCAGCTTCATCGTCTGGGCGCACCACATGTATGTGAGCGGCATGTTCCCGCAATTCGGGTACTTCTTCGCCACCACGACGCTCATCATCGCCATCCCCACCGCGATCAAGGTCTACAACTGGGTGCTGACCCTGTGGCGCGGCGACATTCATCTCAGGGTGCCGATGCTGTTCGCCCTCGGCTTCATCATCACCTTCGTGAACGGCGGGCTCACCGGCCTCTTCCTCGGCAACGTCGTCGTGGACGTGCCCCTCTCGGATACCATGTTCGTGGTCGCGCACTTCCACATGGTGATGGGCGTGGCACCGATCATGGTCGTGCTCGGCGCGATCTATCATTGGTACCCAAAGGTGACGGGGCGGATGCTGAACGACGCCCTCGGCAAGTTTCACTTCTGGGTCACCTTCCTCGGCGCCTACCTGATCTTCTTCCCGATGCACTATCTCGGACTGCTCGGGGTTCCGCGCCGGTATTTCGAGCTCGGGGACACGTCGTTCATCCCGTCCTCGGCCCATTCACTGAACGCCTTCATCTCCGTCGTGGCCTTGACCGTCGGCTTCAGCCAGATGGTGTTCCTGTTCAATCTCGCCTGGAGCCTGTTCAAAGGCGAGGCCTCGGGCGGCAATCCGTGGCGGGCGACGACGCTGGAGTGGCAGACGCCGGAGACGCCTCCAGGGCACGGAAACTGGGGCAAGGAGCTCCCGGTCGTGTACCGCTGGGCTTATGATTACAGCGTGCCTGGCGCCGCGGAGGACTTCATTCCGCAGAACCAGCCGCCACGCGCGACGCAGCTCGTTCAGGGAGCTGCTTCGTGAGCGCCATCATTCTGTTCCTGGCTGTGCTTGCGGTGATCGCCGGATGGTGGCTGTCGCACCAGCGGCTGACGGCCAAGCCCTGGCTGGAGGAAGGCGCGGTCGGCGACTTCCCCGGCGGCGATGCCATGACCTGGCCGGCAGCGAAGGTCGGACTTGGCGTGTTCCTCGCTGTCGCCAGCGCATTATTCGTCCTCTTCATCAGCGCCTACTCGATGCGCATGAGCGTGGTGGACTGGCGGCCGCTGCCGATACCGCGGCTGCTGTGGGTCAACACGGGCGTCCTGGTCCTGAGCAGCGTCGCGCTGCAATGGGCATACGTGGCTGCTCGGCGACAGGACACTGAGAGCGTCATGATCGGTCTGCTCGCTGGCGGAGCATCTGCCGTGATCTTCCTCGCCGGACAGCTCCTGGCCTGGCAACGGCTCGGGGCCGCCGGATACTTCGTGGCGTCCAATCCGGCGAATTCCTTCTTCTACCTGTTGACCGCGGTGCACGGGCTGCATCTGACCGGCGGTCTGGTGGCCTTGGGCCGCACCTCAGCCAAGATGTGGCGTGGCGCCAAGATCGCCGAGATGCGATTGAGCGTGGAACTGTGCGCCATCTACTGGCACTTCCTGCTGCTGGTCTGGCTTGTCCTGCTCGGTCTTCTCACCGGCTGGACCGATGATTTCGTCGACATCTGCCGCCGATTGCTGAGCTAGGGAGGCAAGACCAGATGGCTGAGACCGTGCTGACACATTCTGGCCAACCGACTGCGCGGCTTGAAGGCTGGCGCGGCATCGCCGCCGACTGGGCGTCCGATCAGCGTGCCTTCAAGAACGTGTCCTGGGGCAAGGCCATGATGTGGATCTTCCTCCTCAGCGACACCTTCATCTTCAGTTGCTTCCTGCTCTCCTACATGACGGCGCGCATGTCGACGACCGTGCCGTGGCCGAATCCCAGCGAAGTCTTCGCCCTCAATATCGGGGGCAACCACATCCCCCTGATCCTGATCGCCATCATGACCTTCGTGCTGATCAGCAGCAGCGGAACGATGGCGATGGCCGTCAATTTCGGCTACCGCCGCGATCGCGTGAGAACCGCAATCCTGATGCTGGTCACTGCAGCCTTCGGCGCAACCTTCGTCGGAATGCAGGCCTTCGAATGGACCAAGCTGATCATGGAGGGGGTTCGGCCCTGGGGCAATCCATGGGGTGCGCCGCAGTTTGGTGCGAGCTTCTTCATGATCACCGGCTTCCACGGCACCCACGTGACGATCGGCGTGATCTTCCTGATCGCGATCGCGCGAAAAGTCTGGCGGGGAGACTTCGACGTCGAGAGGCGCGGCTTCTTCACGAGCCGCAAGGGGTACTACGAGATCGTCGAGATCATGGGCCTGTACTGGCACTTCGTCGATCTCGTGTGGGTCTTCATCTTTGCATTCTTCTACCTTTGGTGAGGTCGGCGCATGACAAACGCGGCGGTACACATGGAAGGACAGCTCCACGCTCCGGCGCATGGCGCAGTCGCAACGGGAGCCGTTCACGCCAAGGGTCAACAGCACCCGATCAAGCTCTACCTCGTGGTCTGGGGCTGGCTGTTCGTCCTCAGCACGGGCTCCTATCTCGTCGACTACTTCGGCCTGCACGGCTATCTGAGGTGGTCGTTGATCCTGCTGTTCATGATGTTGAAGGCCGGCCTGATCGTCGCCGTGTTCATGCACATGGCCTGGGAGCGACTGGCCCTGGCCTATGCCATCCTGCTGCCGCCGATCGCGGTGTTGGTATTCGTGTCGATCATGGTGCTCGAATCCGAATACACGCACTTCCTGCGGGTGCTGTTTTTCGCAACCCCGTCGTAGCGCTCATGTGAATTCGCACCTCGCTCCACTGTCATGCCCCGCGAAGGCGGGGCATCCAGTACTCCGCGGCAGGAGTCGGTTTCTACAACATCCGCTGCGGAGTACTGGATCATCCGCTTTCGCGGATGATGACAGATAGATGTGTGGCGAGAACGTCCGTCTCTCTCCGATGCTACCCCTCGAACGCGTCGATCGACGCCTTGCTGCCGCGCGAGACCAGCGTCTCGTCCGGGGCCGGCGGCCTCTCACCCTTGTCGCGGAAGCGGTTGGTGATGGGATAGCGGCGGTCGCGGCCGAAATTCCTGGCCGTCACCTTCACGCCGGGCGCGGCCTGGCGGCGCTTGTATTCGGCGACGTTGAGCAGATGGTCGATGCGGGTGACCGTGTCGCGGTCGAAGCCGGCGGCGATGATCGCATCGAGCGGCTCCTCGCGTTCGACAAGACGCTCGAGGATGGCATCGAGCACGTCGTAAGGCGGCAATGAATCCTGATCGGTCTGGTTCTCGCGCAGCTCCGCCGTCGGCGGACGCGTGATGATGTCAGGGGGAATGACCTCGCCCGCGGGCCCGAGCGCACCATCCGGCTTCCAGCCGTTACGCAGGCTCGCCAAGCGAAACACCTGCGTCTTGTAGATGTCCTTGATCGGGTTGAAGCCGCCGTTCATGTCGCCATAAAGCGTGGCGTAGCCGACCGACATCTCCGACTTGTTTCCCGTGGTCACCACCATCAGCCCGGTCTTGTTGGAGATCGCCATCAGCAGCGTGCCGCGGGTGCGGGCCTGGAGGTTTTCCTCGGTGATATCGGGCGGCAGGTTCTTGAAGATGCCGGACAAGATGGTCTCAAACCCGGTCACGGCTTCCGCGATCGGCAACACCTCGTAGCGGATGCCGAGATGGCCGGCGAGTTCGCCGGCATCCGCAATCGAGTGTGCCGCCGTATAGCGATAAGGCAGCATCACGCCATGGACCTGGTCGGCGCCGAGCGCGTCGACCGCGATCGCCGCGCACAGGGCAGAGTCGATGCCACCGGAGATGCCGAGCAGCACGCCGGGAAAGCCGTTCTTGCCGACATAGTCGCGCAGGCCCAGCACGCAGGCGGCGTAATCGGCCTTGTCGCCCTCGACCTGCTCCGCGATCGGCCCCGTGCAGCGCCAGTCGTCGCCGTTCCGGGTAAAGCGCAGCGTGGTGACGTTCTCCTCGAACGCCGGCAGTTGCGCTGCGAGCGAGAGGTCGCCGTTGAGCGCGAAGGACGCGCCGTCGAACACCAGTTCGTCCTGGCCGCAAACCTGGTTCAGATAGACCAGCGGCAGCCCACTCTCGGTGACGCGCGCCACCGCCACCGACAGCCGCACGTCGTTCTTATCGCGGGCGTAAGGCGAGCCGTTCGGCACCAAAATGATCTCGGCGCCGGTCTCGGCCAGGGTCTCGACCACGTTTTCGTAGTCCTCGGACTCCTCGAGCCAGATGTCCTCGCAGATCGGCACGCCGATGCGAACGCCGCGCACCGTGACGGGGCCGGCCGCAGGTCCCCGCGCAAACAACCGCTTCTCGTCGAACACGCCGTAATTCGGCAGATTGCACTTGAAGCGAAGTGCGGCAATGCGGCCGCCGTCGAGCAGCGCGCAGGCATTGTAAAGCCTGCCGTCCTCGACCCAGGGCGTGCCGACCAGCATGGCCGGCCCGCCATCGGCGGTCTCACGGGCGAGCGCTTCGATCGCGACGCGGCAGGCGGCCTGGAAGGCCGGCTTCTGCACCAGATCTTCCGGCGGATAGCCAGAAATGAACAATTCCGGAAACAGGACGAGATCGGCGCCGTCGGCGGCGGCTTGCGCGCGCGCGGCGCGCACCTTCGCGGCATTGCCCTCGATGTCGCCCACGGTCGGATTGAGCTGGGCGAGCGTGACCGCGAATGCGTTGAGACGTTCGGTCATGGCCGCCCTTTTCAATTCTCGTCAGACGAAACCCAGCCGCTCGACGATGGCGAAGATCCAGAACGCGCCCGCCATCAGCAGCGCCACACCAACGGCGGCCGAGCCCATGTCCTTGACGCGGCCGATCTGCTTGTCGTGATCCATGGTCAGACGGTCGGCGAGCTTCTCGATCGCGGTGTTGAGCAGCTCGACCGTCAGCACGAACGCGACCGCACAAATCAATTCGACCGCACGCATCGCAGTCGCGCCGATGAACCAGGCCAGCGGCAGCGACAGAAGGAGCGCAAAGATCTCCTCGCGGATGGCCTGCTCCGAGCGGAACGCAAAAGCCAGACCGTTGCGGGAATTGATCGTGGCCTTCCAGATTCGCAGCAAGGTCCTAGAGCCCCGCTGCGGCCGGCATCGGCTTGGTCTTGCCGGCGCGTTCCTGCTTCAGCAGCTCGGCGACCAGGAAGGCCATGTCGATGGATTGCTCGGCGTTGAGGCGAGGATCGCAGACCGTGTGGTAGCGGTCGTTGAGATCCTCGTCCGTGATCGCGCGGGCGCCGCCGAGACATTCGGTGACGTCCTTGCCCGTCATCTCCAGATGCACGCCGCCGGCATGGGTGCCTTCGGCGGCGTGGATCGCGAAGAACGACTTCACCTCGGACAGGATGCGGTCGAACGGCCGCGTCTTGTAGCCCGACGTCGAGGTGATGGTGTTGCCGTGCATGGGATCGCACGACCAGACCACCACTTTGCCCTCGCGCTGCACAGCGCGGATCATGTTCGGCAGATGCTCGCCGACCTTGTCGGAGCCGAAGCGGCCGATCAGCGTCAGCCGGCCCGGCTCGTTGTCGGGATTGAGCACGTCGATCAGCTTCAGGAGCTCCTCGGGCTTCAGCGACGGGCCGCATTTGAGCCCGATCGGGTTCTTGATCCCGCGGAAATATTCGATGTGGCCGTGATCGAGCTGGCGGGTGCGGTCGCCGATCCAGATCATATGGCCCGAGGTCGCGTACCAATCGCCGGTGGTGGAATCGACGCGGGTCATGGCCTGCTCGTAGCCGAGCAGCAGTGCCTCGTGGCTGGTATAGAAATCGGTCGAGCGGAGCTCGGGATGGGCCTCGAGATCGAGGCCGCAGGCGCGCATGAAATTGAGCGCATCCGAAATGCGGTCGGCCAATTCCTTGTAGCGGCGGGACTGCGGACTATCCTTGAGGAAGCCGAGCATCCATTGATGCACGCTGCCGAGATTGGCGTAGCCGCCGGTGGCGAACGCACGCAGCAGGTTCAGCGTCGCGGCCGACTGGCGATAGGCCATCAACTGGCGCTGCGGATCCGGCACGCGCGCTTCCTTGGTGAAGGCGATATCGTTGACGATGTCGCCGCGATAGCTCGGCAGCTCGATGCCGTTCAATTTCTCGGTCGGCGATGAGCGCGGTTTTGCAAATTGGCCGGCAACGCGGCCGACCTTCACCACCGGCACCGCACCTGCATAGGTCAGCACCACCGCCATCTGCAGCAGCACGCGGAAGAAGTCGCGGATGTTGTTGGCGCCGTGCTCGGCAAAGCTCTCGGCGCAGTCGCCGCCCTGGAGCAGGAAGGCCTCGCCGGCCGCGACACGGGCCAGCGCCTTCTTCAGATTGCGCGCCTCGCCGGCGAACACCAGCGGCGGAAAGGTCGCAAGCTGCGCCTCGACGTCGGCCAGGGCCTTGGCGTCGGGATAATCGGGCACCTGTAGCACCGGCTTGCTGCGCCAGGACTCGGGCGTCCACCGCTCGGACATCGCAATCTCTCCGTGAAGCAAAAAGCACAACCTGATCTAGGGGTTGCGAGGGCCGCCTTATACACAGGCTGGCACGACATCGCCAGTTGTAAATCCGTTTCGCATTGCAAACCCTTGCGGGCAAAGCTGAATTCGCATTTGCTAGGGGTAGCGAGGAAACCGGCAAGACACCTTCCGCCCATGGACGCCGCACTGGACGACGTTTTCATCGACGAGATCAGCTTCCCGGCGGCCGACGGGTATGCGCTGGCCGGCACCCTGTTCCTGCCGCGCGGCACCAAGCGCCACGCCGTCCTGATCAATTCGGCCACCGCCGTCCCGCGAAAAATCTATCGCGGCTTTGCCTCCTACCTCGCCCATCGCGGCTGCGCGGTCCTCACCTACGACTACCGCGGCATCGGCGACTCCCGGCTGCCGGCGATGGTCGGCTACAACCAGCCGAAATCGCTGGTCGGCTTCAAGGCCTCGATGTCGGACTGGGCCGCGCTCGACGTCACCGCCGCGGTGCGCTGGATGCGCGAGCGGTACAATACGCTGCCCCTTGCCTATGTCGGCCATTCCTACGGCGGCCAGGCGCTCGGGCTGATCGAGAACAACAGCGAGATCTCCCGCGCCGCCTTCGTGGCCTCGCAGGCCGCGACCTGGCGGCTGATGACCTCGCCGGAGAAATACCGCGTCTACGCCTTCATGAATTTCGTCGGCGTGCCGCTGGCCCACGCGCTCGGCTACGCGCCGGGCTGGGCCGGCATCGGCGAGGATTTGCCCAAGGGCGTCTTCCTGCAATGGGCCGAATGGGTCCGGAGCCCGCGCTATCTGTTCGATTCAAAGCTGCCGGCGCTGGACAATTTCGCCAAGTTCAAGGGCGAGCTGCGCGCGCTGTGCTTCTCGGACGATCCCTGGGCGACGCGGCCCGCGGTCGAGTTGCTCATGGGCGGCTTCACCGCGATCAAGCCGGAGGTATTGACGGTGACGCCGTCCGAAGTCGGCGCCAAGGGAATAGGCCATTTCGGCTTCTTCCGCCCCGCCCACCGCGACACGCTGTGGCGCGGCGTCGCGGAATGGCTGCAGGGCGAGTGAGACTGCGTCAGCGGATGATCGTCGTCAGCGACGAGTAGCGCCTGTTCGGCTTGGCATCGCTCGGCGCAAACTGCGCGAACGCTTCGCTGACGCGGACCGCCGGCGGCGTGTCGCTCGCGAACCGAAACTCCTTCGGCTTGGGTGCGTAGAAGCTGGCGCTGTAATAGGCGTCGTCGAACCGCGCCTCGCCGACGCCGAACACCGCGTCGCAGGCGAACAGGAGCGCGTACACTCCTGCAACCGCCACGACGATCTCCCTGAAGATTGACATGATGATGCCCTGCCCTTTTGCGGGCAGGATGCATCTCGGTTCCAAAGCTCTGGTTTAAGGCGCCGCGCTTCTTGTCGGGAGGGTTTGCGCCTGCTGAGCCGGATGCAGACAATTTTATCGATCTCGAAAAAGAGCCCGCCTGACCGGACGATCAGGCGGGCCCAGGATTGGCCGATCGGGAGGTTATCAGACGGCCAGATTCATCCAGACAGCCTTGGGCTCGGTGAAATTGTCGAGCGCCGCGGTGCCGTGCTCGCGGCCGAGGCCGGAGTCGCGCTCGCCGCCCCAGGGCAAGCGCACGTCGGTATAGCCATAGGTGTTCATCCAGACCGTGCCGGCGCGGGCCCGCTTGGCGAAGCGCTGCAGCTTGCCGACGTCACGGCTCCAGACGCCGGCGGCGAGGCTGTAGGCGGTGCCGTTGGCGATCCGCAGCGCATCGGCCTCGTCCCTGAACTTGATGACGCTGACGACGGGGCCAAAAATTTCCTCCTGCGAGATCCGCATCTCGTGGGCGACATCCGCGAACACCGTCGGGCTGATGAAGTAACCGCGCTCGCCGACCCGCGTCCCGCCGGTGACGAGGGTCGCGCCCTCCTTCCGGCCGATATCGACATAGTCGAGGATCGACTTCATCTGCTTCTCGGAGATGACGGGGCCGAGCGCCGTCTTGCGGTCGAGCGGATCGCCGATCCTGAGCGATTTCGCGCGCGCAGCCAGTCGCTCGACGACCTCGTCATAGGCCTTTTCCTGCACCAGCACGCGGGAGCCGGCCGAGCACACCTGGCCGGCATTGAAGAAGATGCCGGAGGCCGCCGCCTTGCTCGCCGCTTCGAGATCGGCGTCATCGAAGATGATATTGGCCGATTTGCCGCCAAGCTCGAGCGAGACGCGCTTGAAGTTGCCGGCCGCGCCCTTCATGATTCCGCGGCCCACACCGGGCGAGCCGGTGAAGGTGACCTTGTCGACGTCGGGGTGATTGACCAGCGCATCGCCGACGACGCGCCCCGGACCCGTCACGACGTTGAACACGCCCGCCGGCAGCCCGGCTTCGAGCGCGAGCTCGGCGATGCGCAGCGCCGACAGCGAGGTCAGCTCGGCCGGCTTCATCACGATGGTGCAGCCGCAGGCCAGCGCCGGCGCGAGCTTCCACATCCCGATCATCAGCGGAAAATTCCACGGCACGATCGCCGCGACCACGCCGACAGGCTCACGCATTGTGTAGGTCAAGGCATCGTCACGCACCGGCACGACGTCGCCGCTGATCTTGTCGGCCCAGCCGGCGTAGTAGATCAGCGTGTCGACGGCGGCGGGAAAGTCCTGGCGCATCGTCGCGGAAATCGGCTTGCCGGCATCGATCGACTCCAGCTCGATGATTTCTTCGGCGTGTGCCTTCAGCAGGTCCGCCCAGCGCAGCAGGATCTGGCCGCGCTCGGAGGCGCGCATCGTCCGCCACGGGCCCTCGAACGCCCGGCGTGCCGCGGCCACGGCATGCTCGACATCGGCCTCGCCACCCTCGGCGACGGTGGCGATGACCTGCCCCGTTGCAGGATTGAGGGATTTGAAGGTGCGGCCGGAGCTGGCGGGGACGCGGCGGCCGTCGATGAGCAGGTGCTGCGGCCGGGCCATGAACTCGGTCGCCGGCGAATGCGCAAAGTCATATGCAACTGACATCATATCTCCTCCTGTTCTGGTATGCCAGACTAGGCGTCTATTGGCCGGAGTAAATATGATATGATCTGCAAATGGACGCCGAATATATGAAGTGTAGTTCATAAGGAAAGGCCGATGCTTCAGATCGAGATCGAGGCTGTCTGGCGGTTTCGCCGCGAGGGCAGCCCGCGCACCGTCGCCGTCATGCTCGGCGTGCTCAACGAAATCCGGAAGACCGGCAAGATCACCAGCGCCGCCAGCGACGCGCATCTCTCCTACCGGCATGTCTGGAATCTGATCGAGCAATGGTCGGAGTTCTTCGGCACGCCGCTGGTCGAGACCCAGCGCGGCAAGGGCTCGAAGCTGACCCCGTTCGGCGAGCGGCTGGTCTGGGCCGGCGAGCGCATGCAGGCGCGCCTCGGGCCGCAGCTCGAAAACCTGGCGCAGGAGCTCGCCAGCGAGATCAAGCCGTTCCTCGAACAGCGCCCATCCGTGATCCGCGTCCATGCCAGCCACGGCTTTGCGGTCGCAAAGCTGCGCGAATTCCTCGACCGCGAGCCCGGCATCGGCGTCGATCTGCGCTATGTCAGCAACCAGCATTCGCTGGTCTCGCTGGCGCAAGGTGCCTGCGACCTCTCCGGCCTGCATCTGCCGCACGGCGCGCTGCGTGCGCAAGGCATCAAGGCCGCGCGTGAATGGCTCGATCCGCGCGAGGACCGCATCATCAGCTTCGTCACGCGCGAGATGGGCCTGATGGTCGCGCGCGGCAATCCGCTGCGCATCGCCTCGCTGCAGGACCTCACCGGACCAAAAGTCCGGTTCGTCAACCGCGACCATGATTCCGGCACGCGCCTGTTGTTCGACCAGCTGCTCGCCGCAAACCGCATCGACGAAGGCAGGATCAACGGCGCGCAGCAGATCGAGTTCACCCACGCCGCGGTCGCGGCCTATGTCGCGAGCGGCATGGCGGATGCGTGCTTCGGCGTCGAGGCGGCCGCGCGGCAGTTCGGCCTCGATTTCATCCGCCTCCTCACCGAGGATTATTTCTTCGTCTGCAAACGCGCCTTCCTCGATACCGCCCCGATGCAGCGCATCCTCGAGATCATCCGCAGCGCCGATTTTCGCGCCGCCGTCGCCACCCTGCCCGGCTACGTGCCGTCGGATACGGGCACCGTGACCGGCGTGAAGGCGTTCCTGGAGATGCACGCCGTGCGGTGATGAAGGACCGCGCGCTCACCTTGTCGGCGGTGGGCAAGAGTGGCAATCTCAATTGCGAATTGATCCAAGAGTCCTCGTCATGCCGCGCGCCAGCGCCAAACCGCTTCCCCAGTTGAGCCTTCGCATCGACCTCGACGGCGAGGACCGGATCGGCCCCGGCAAGATCGAGCTGCTTGAGCAGATCCGCGAGCAGGGCTCGATCTCGGCGGCCGGCCGGGCCATGGACATGTCCTACAAGCGGGCATGGGACCTCGTCGACGAGATCAAGCGCATCTGCGGGCATGCCGTGGTCGAGCCGCAGGCCGGCGGCAAGAACGGCGGCGGCGCGATGCTGACTCCCTTCGGTGAGAAGCTTGTCGCGCGCTACCGCAAGATCGAGCGCGACGCCGCGCGCGCCGTCCACAAGGAGCTGGAGGCGCTCAGGAGCGACATCGCCCGTTCGCGGAAATCGTGACGGCCGTCAGTTCGGCCGTACCGTCATCTCGGGCATCGGCTGCGTCAGCGCTTCGCCCAGCAGGCTCTGCTCCGCCTTCGGGATCGAGAACCGCACCTTGAATCCATCCTCGGTCTGCAGCGTGATGATGCGCTGGGTCGTGTCGGTCGATTGCTCCAGCACCCAGGACGCCAGCGGATAGGCGTAGCGCAGGCTCTGGTCGCCGTAACGGGCCTTCAGCGCCGTCTCGAGCAGTCCGGGCAGCGTCATGATGAGGGCGCCGACCTGGTTGAGCGAGACGCTGACGGCAGCCGAATTGCCCGTCACGTCCTCGAAACCCAGCGAGATCGCGCCGCCGTCGGCCGCCACCTCGCACGTCGTGAGCGATCTGACCTTGATTTCCATCGAGAACTCCGGGACGCAGTTCCGCTATATCCTGAAAAATATAGCGATAGTTGCGATCAGGTCCAGCCGGTTTTTTTGGAATATCTCGAACCGGCCGGAGGGAGCGTGGCTTCGACTTCCGACGGCGACACGGTCCCGGCAGCGCCACGCGGCCGCTTACATCAGCGGCTCGTCCTTCAGCGCCGACACCACCTGCTCGCCGCGCTCGGTCAGGCGATAGGTCACCAGCGGCCGGCTCGATGGCGGCTTGCGATCGATCTCGACGATGTAGCCGCGCACCATCAGCGCTTCGAAGCTGCCGTAATAGCCGAACATGCTGATCTGGTTCTGCCTCAGCAGCTTGAACTCGCGCAGGAGGCGGATCTCGTTGCCCGAAAGCAGCGAGCGGCGCACGCGCTGCACGAACCGTGCGCGCTGCTCGAACCAGGCCTGATCGGGCAACTCATGCGCGGCCGGTGCCGGGTCGCGCTCGCAGGGGCGTGCCTCCGGCGCAGCGTCGGCCATCACCTGCGGCAGGCACGGCATGCTGCTCACGACCGCTTCCCTGGCGACATCGAGCAAGGCGATCGGCCAGCGCCGCTTGTTGTCCACCATGACCGGCGGCGGCACGACGTTGTCGCGCACCAATTGCTCGAAGCGCCCGGCGGTCACGCCGACATAGGCGGCCGCTCGTCGGCGATCGACCAGACGGGTGTCCGGCCCGTGCTCCAGCTCGCAAGCGATGTTCTCGTCCACCCCGAAATCCCCTGGCGCCTCGTTGCGCGAAGCCCGGCGGTCCCCAAGGGGACCGGCCGGGCCGGCGGCGAACGTAAGGAGGAGCAGCGCTCTCGAAAAGCAGAGAATTTCGCACATGTTGCTGCCGTTTCGGCAACGGCTATAGTCCTCCCCAGGGGACCCCATGCGATTTCATTCACCCGCCATCCAGTACTTCCACGCCGTCCGCCGCACCGGCTCGATCCGGGCTGCGGCGCGCGTCCTGAACGTCGCCTCCTCGGCCGTCAGCCGCCAGATTCTCAAGCTGGAGCAAGAGGTTGGGTCGCCCTTGTTCGAGCGTAATGCGCGCGGCCTGACGCTGACGACGGTCGGCGAGATGCTGGCCCGGCATGTCATGAACGTGCTCCAGGACCTCGACCGCTTCCGCTCGGACGTCGCCTCCCTCTCCGGGGCCTGGAGCGGCACCGTCAGCATCGCCTGCATCGAATCGCTGACGGAATCCGTGCTGCCGGACCTGATCGCGTCCCATCGCGGCCGCGCCCGCCGCGTCAGCTTCACCACTGAGGTGAAGGGATCGTCGGACGTGCTGGAGTCCTTGAGCCGCGGCGAAGCCGACATCGGCATCGCCATGGCGCTCCGCCACCCGCCCGATTTGCGGCAGGTCGCCTTGAAGCGGTTTCGCCTCGGGGCGGTGGTCGCACGCGAGCATCCGTTGGCGCGCCGCAAGACGGTGACGCTGGAGCAATGCCTCGCCTTCCCCGTCATCAACGCGCTGCCGGAGCTGTCGATCTATCATCTGCTGCAGCCGCTGATCGCACAGCTCTCGGAGACGCCGGAGCCGGCGATCCAGGCCAACTCGATCGACCTGATGCGCGAGCTCGCCGCGCGCGGCGTCGGTGTCGCCTTCCAGACCCAGCTCGGCATCAACAGGCTGTCACGCGACGGCCAGCTCGTCTTCCTGCCGCTCGACAACGCCGGCAGCCCGGTCTGGTCCGATCTCGGCATCTACGTCCGTGCCGAGCGGACGCTACCCGCCTACACGGACTCCTTCCTTCAGGAGCTGGTGCGCGAACTGGGCGAGCGCGAGCGGCGGGAGAACGCGGCCTATCCGCCGACCTCGTGACGTCGCCTCAAGCGCGCCCGCGCTCAGCCGTGGCTTGCCGGCTTGCGGTGGCCGTTCTCGCTGAGGCGGTCGACCCAGGCGATGCCGATCGCGGAGATGATGAAGGTCAGGTGGATCAGGACCTGCCACATCACACCGCTCTCGGTGAAATTGGAGCGCGTGGTGCCGAGATTGCCGGCCTCGATGAAGGTCCGCAGCAGCGAGATCGAGGAGATGCCGATGATCGCCATCGCCAGCTTGATCTTGAGCACGCTGGCATTGACGTGGCTGAGCCATTCCGGCTCGTCGGGATGGCCGCTCAGGTTGAGCCGCGAGACGAAGGTCTCGTAGCCGCCGACGATCACCATCACCAGCAGGTTCGAGATCATGACGACGTCGATCAGTCCGAGCACGACCAGCATGATCTGCTGCTCGCTGGCGTCGAAGGAATGCACGACCAGATGCCAGAGCTCTTTCAGGAACAGCAGCACGTAGACGCCCTGCGCGATGATCAGGCCGACATAGAGCGGCACCTGCAGCCATCGCGAGCCGAAGATCAACTGCGCGAACGGGCCGATTTGCGGTCGCGGCACGGCGTGCGCCGAAGGTGCTTTGCGTTCGGACGTCATTGATTACTCCGGATTGGAGGCAGGAAGCGTCGCCTCAGAAGAATTGCGCTCAGAGACTCGCGATCACAGGCGCGAGCTCGAGCGAGCCCCGATAGATCATCTCGAAGGCGACGTAAACGATGATGGCGAGACCGACATAGGCGATCCAGCGCTGCTTCTGCAGCACCCGGCCGAGCAGGTCGGCGGCAACGCCCATCATCGCGACCGACAGCAACAGGCCGAAGGCGAGGATGTAGGGATGCTCGCGCGCGGCGCCTGCCACCGCGAGAACATTGTCGAGCGACATCGAGACGTCGGCCGCGACGATCTGCACCGCCGCCTGGCCGAAGGTCTTGTGCGGCGCCGTCGCAGCATCCGCGCCGGGACCATGGCTGAACGCGAGCTGGTTGGAGTGCGCGGCCTGCTCGCGAATCTCGCGCCACATCTTCCAGCACACCCACAAGAGCAGCACGCCGCCGGCGAGCAACAGGCCGATCACCTGCAGAAGCTGGGTTGCGACGCCGGCAAAGACGATACGCAGCGCCGTTGCGGCGGCAATGCCAACGATGATGGCACGCCGGCGCTGCGCGGCCGGAAGGCCGGCGGCGGCAAGGCCGATGACGACGGCGTTGTCGCCGGCAAGCACGAGGTCGATCAGGACGACTTGAAGCAGCGCACTCAGCGCGTCGGCGGTGATGAATTCAGTCATGATTGATCATTTTTCGGTGTGGACGGATCGAGCCAATGCGGCTTCTTCCGCTCGATCCAGTCGAAGACCTTTGAACGGGAGGAACGCAGCGCCGGCACGTCCTCGGCGAGCAGCGCAAGGCCAAGCGGCAGCATCCAGACGCCGAGCACCGGCAGGAAGGAGAGCACTCCGCCGACGACGAGCAGCGCGCCCGAGGGGATCCGCACCCAGCGGCTGGACGGCTTGAGCAGATAGCTGACGGTGTCGGCCATGCGCGGCGGCAGACGGTGGACGAGCTTGTCGAGGCGCGGATCGCCGCCGGCCATCTGGCTGGCGGCGCCCGCGGTCCCGGTCGTGTGCTCATCCGATGCTGTGCTCATGCTCACTCCCTTGGGGCGGTGCTCACCGCACCCGGCCCGACCTGCTTCGCGCGCGGCAGCACCAGCGTCAAAAGCCGCAACAGCTTGATCGCCTGCACCTCATGCGGATGCACGTCCTCGTCCGCGGCCGCGACGCGCTCCGACAGCTCGATCAGATGCGACGACAGCGGCATGTTCGAAACCGGCCGCAGCGTGTCGATCACCACATTGGCAAAGTCCGGCTCTTCCAATCGTTCCGCAAGCTCGTCGAACATCGAAAGCAGCCGCTCGTCGCCGATATGCGGCGCCAATCCGCGATCCCTGATGAAGCGGATCACCTCGTCACGCTCGACCGGCGAGACGCGCCGGTCGGCCACGGCGACCAGCGCGCCGGCAATGACCAGCGCCACTGCGGCCTGCTCGTTCAGGCTGGACGGTTCGGTGATCTCGATCGTATTTGAGAATTTGGCGTCAGACATCGTTGCTCCTCGTTTTGCGCAAATGTCCGCGCGGAGCTGCGATGGAACGACGGGTCGGGAAGGAACTCGAGAGGGCCCGACGGTCGGCCGATCCATCGCATTCGCGCGGGACAGGTCATCCGACATCGCGAGGTTTGCCGACATCTGTCGGCGTCCTCGCCAGAGGGGCCCGGATTCTTGTTCGCCTCAGACATAAAGATGGGTCTGTCGGAATCAAGGCGATACGACTGCGACCAGCCGCCGCATCGGTTCCGTGTTGCCATGTTTGGTTAAGCAGTTGCGCACGCAGCTCCGTAGCCCGGATGAGCGCAGCGATATCCGGGACAGTGGTCGTCGCTTCGCTCATGCGGGCTACGGGAGATGGCCATGGGCACCGCACACACCTGTTTCAACCGTCATTGCGAGCGCAGCGAAGCAATCCAGACTGTCTCCGCGGAAAGACTCTGGATTGCTTCGCTACGCTCGCAATGACGGTGTATGGGCGACAGCGTCGCTCCTTCAATTCGAGCCTCGACAAGATGCGCGACGGGACGGCGGCATCGCAGCCGTGTCACGATGGATCGCTACGATCTCAGGAACGCGCGCTCCGATGGGACGCAGCGTTCCGTCATAGCGCCCGCACAAGCTTCGGCAGCGAAAAGGTCGCCCAGAGTTCGTTGATCGCGGAGAATCGCATGCATAGCATCACGTCCTGCACCGGCTGCGGCCATGCACTTGTCCCGATGCTGACGGCCAAGGGCCGCGCGGAGCTGAGCTGCCTCTGGTGCGAAGGCATCGACGCGCGCGCGGTGGACATGGCGAAGTGGGCGGACAGCCCGTCCGGCAAACCCGAGCGGATGGCTCGTCGGTCGTTCGAATGAGCGGTATCAAGCGCTGAGCCGGCGGCATTCGCCTATGCCCGCGACTTGCAGGGCTGCATGCCGTTTGCAGGACATGCCGACAAATTAGACAAGATACACCCCCGCACCGGACTTGCCGGCTTTGCGAGTTGGCCCGGGCAGGTTGGTGAACATGTTCTCTAACCTCAGGCGCAATCTCGATTTTTTTCGCGCCGCGTGAAGCCGGAGAGCTTGCGTGCTGCGCCGTGCGCCGACTGGCCCAAAATTCGCAAGACATCGTTACGCCGGATTCCCTGCCCTCCCACGACAGGAGCAGCAAGATGCGTGCGCCCAGCTCCGGGATGACGGCATCACATCGGAGAATGCCATGAACGTGCATGCCGCGGGCGATCTCAAATTCACCGGCCTCACCCGTCCGGATGGCTCCCCTCTTCGCCTCAACGATCAGGACTTCGTCGCGATCGATCGCGACAGGAATGCGAAGTTCGAGGCGACCTACCGGCCGCAGGCGCTCTACAACCGTGCCAACGAGGGCTTTCACGCCAACAACGAAACCTTCCTTCTGCACGAGGTCGCGACCAACCTGCCGATCTACCGCCCGGACACCGGCCCCACCGATTTCCACCTGCATCTTCCGCCCGGCGGCTTCCAGCTCGTGCTGGTCACGTCGGGCGCGTTCACCTTCGACTATGACGGGCGCTTCTACAATGTCGGTCCGGGCGCCGTGATGCTGCAAAGCGCGATCGTTCACCGCCAGCTGTTCTACACCTGGTCGGGTCTGTCGACCGAAGAGAACTTGAAGACGCCGCAAACGGTCGTGCCCGATCCGATCTCGATGGGCTATTCCGGCAAATTCCTCGAGGCCTTCATCACCGATCCCACCACCTTTCCGAACCCGACCATCGTCGGTCCGGACCAGATCAACGAGGCCGAGACGCCGCGCGTGGCCTGGAGTCATCAGTTGCACAACCGGCCGGCCGATGCCGGCTTCTGGCTTCAGGATCCCCTCGCGCTGGACGCGCTGTTCAAGCCGCTCACCGGCGGTGCGGTCAAATCGGCCCTGCCGGTCTACGTGCGCGACATCGGCATCGAGATTCCCAGCGGTCATCTCGTCACCGGCCACATCATCGCGACCGATCCGCGCGGCCATTCGCTGCTGCCGAAGAGCACGTCCATCGCCGCGGACGCCGGCTGTTTCGCCAAGGGCGAGGTCGTGATCTACCGCGTCATTCGCGGCACCGCCGAGTTCAAGAACAAAGCCGGCGAGAGTTTTGAACTTTCCGCCGGCGACGTGGTAACGGCGGGCAAGGAGTCCGTCAGCCTCATTGGCGTCGGCGAGAACACCCAGGTCCTCCGCCTCGGCCTGCTCAAGGGCATGAACGAGCTTCGCAGCTGGACGCCGACGCAGCGCGACGAGATCGACGGCCTTGCCGGTCAGATCATCACCCACAAGGACGTCCGTCCCCTGCGCACCGAAGGCAAGCCGGTCGGGTATCTGTACGGGTAGGCGGAAATCTCGCTTGCGGCCATCCTTCGAGACGCCCGCCTGCGGCGGGCCCTCAGGATGAGGTCCCGTGTTGCGGCGAGATTTCAGACCCTCATGGTGAGGAGCCCGCCAAAGCGGGCGTCTCGAACCATGCAGGCCCGGCTCGTCCGGCGGATGACAGCCTACTCCGCCGCCTGACGCACGTGCCGCGCAGTCGGCGTACGCATGGTGACGAGCTCTTCGGCCGCGGTCGGATGCAGCGCGATGGTCGCGTCGAAATCCGCCTTGGTCGCCTTCATCTTCACCGCGATCGCCACCACCTGGGTGACCTCGGCGGCGCAATCGCCAACGATGTGGCAGCCGAGCACGCGATCGGTCGAGCCGTCGACCACGAGCTTCATCAGCACGCGCGTGTCGCGGCCGGACATGGTCGCCTTGATCGGGCGGAACGTCGTCTTGTAGATGTCGACGTGGCTGAACTGCGCGCGCGCCTCGGTTTCCGTCAGACCAACCGTGCCGACCTCCGGCTGCGAGAACACGGCCGTCGGGATGTTGGCGTGATCCACCTGCACCTCGCGCTTGCCGAACACGGTGTCGGCGAAGGCATGACCCTCGCGAATCGCGACCGGCGTCAGGTTGAAACGGTGGGTGACATCGCCGATGGCATAGATGCTGTCGACCGAGCTCTTCGAGAAATGATCGACCGCGATGCCGCCATTCTTCGGATTGATGGCGACGCCGGCGTTCTCCAGGCCGAGATTGGCGACGTTGGGATGGCGGCCGATCGCGAACATCACCTGGTCCGAGGCGATGCTCGAGCCGTTCGACAGATGCGTGGTGAACTCGTCGCCGTGGCGGTCGACCTTGGCCACCGTGCAGCCGGTGAGGATTGTGATGCCCTGCTTCTCCATCTCGGAGCGGACATGGGCGCGCACGTCCTCGTCAAAACCGCGCAAGATGTTGTCGCCGCGATAGATCACGGTGACGTCGGAGCCGAAGCCCGCGAAAATTCCGGCGAACTCCAGCGCGATGTAGCCGCCGCCCTGGATCACGATCCGCTTCGGCAGCTTCTTGAGGTGAAACGCCTCGTTGGACGAGATCACGTGCTCGATGCCGGGAATCGCCGCGCCGTGGTTGGGCGCGCCGCCGGTGGCGATGAGGATGTACTTCGCCCTGATCTTGCGGTCGTTCTCGAGCAGGCGGACGGTGTGCTTGTCCTCGATCACCCCACGGCTCTTGACGATCTGTGCGCCCGACTTCTCGACATTCGTCGTGTAGGCCGCCTCCAGCCGCGCGATCTCCTTGTCCTTGTTGGCGATCAGCGTCGCCCAGTCGAAGCTCATGGAGGGGATGGTCCAGCCGAAGCCGGCGGCATCCTCGATCTCGTGACGGACATGCGAGCCGATCACGAACAGCTTCTTGGGCACGCAGCCGCGGATCACGCAGGTGCCGCCCATGCGGTATTCCTCCGCGATCATCACGCGGGCGCCGTGACCGGCCGCGATGCGGGCGGCACGCACGCCGCCCGAGCCGCCACCGATGACGAAGAGGTCGACGTCGAATTCAGCCATTGTCCACTCCGACCTCTAGAGCATGATCCGGAAAAGTGTGCAGCGGTTTTCCGAAAGGATCATGCTCAAATGACAACCTAAAGCGCGATAACGCGCTTTAGGTACTCGCTATCAGATAGGTACGGTCAGATTTCCTTGCCACGCTTGCGCATCTCGGCGCGGAAGGCCCCCATCACGGTCTCGGAGAAGTTCTGGGCCCAGGAGTTCATGAAGGCCATGCTGAGGCCGATGGCGCGCGGCTCGGCGTCGATCAGCTTCTTGCCGAGCGGCGACTTGTAGAAGGTGACGAGATCCTTCAGCTCCTGCTCGGTGAACTCGCTGGCGTAGATCTGCGCCATGCCCTCGCCGATCTCGTTCTGGCGGCCGTTGAGCTGCTGGGCGACGACCTGGGCAACCTCGTTGAGGTCCTTCTGGTAGTTGAGGTTCTGCTGGATCAGCGCGATCTTGGTCTTCTCGACGAGGCCGGGCACGGCGCCGGTGTACATCGCGGTGGCGTTCTTGATCTGCAGGATCTCCCGGGCCGCGGCAATCGCCGCCGGCGAGGCCTTCGGCTGGGCCGGCGCGGCGGGCGCCTTGGGCTGGGCCGGCGCCGGCTGCTGCGCCATCGCCGGAACGGCCGAAAGCGCCAGACCCGCAGCAAGTGTCACGGCCGGCAACAATTTCAAAACGCTCTTCATTCCTAGTCTCCTTAGGGCTTTCGCCGTTCAATTACGCGGATTCCCTCGCCGCCCGCCAAAACGGCCGAGCTGGCCAAGCCGATGAACAATCCATGCTCGACGACGCCGGGAATCGCGCTCAACGCCTTGGCGAGGCTGGCGGGATCCGCGATCCGTCCGAGCTGGGCATCGACGATCCAGTGGCCGCCGTCGGTGACGAAAACGTGGCCGTCCTTGGCCTTGCGGACCGCCATTTGCCCGGAAACGCCGCAGTCCGCAAATGCCTTCTCGATCGCGCGGCGCGTCGCGCCAAGCCCGAACGGGATGACCTCGACCGGCAGCGGAAACTTGCCGAGCGTCGGCACCCATTTGCTGTCGTCGGCAATCACGATCATGCGATCCGAGGCGGCCGCCACGATCTTCTCGCGCAGCAGCGCACCGCCGCCACCCTTGATCAAATTGAGCTCGGGATCGATCTCGTCCGCGCCGTCGACGGTGATGTCGAGATGGTCGACCTCATCGAGCGTGGTCAGCTTCACGCCGCAACGCTCCGCATCAGCGCGCGTCGCCTCGGAGGTCGGCACGCCGATCACCTTCAGCCCGGCAGCCACCCGCTCGCCGAGCAGCTCGACGAAATGCTTGGCGGTCGAGCCGGTGCCGAGCCCGAGCTGCATGCCGTCACGCACCTCCTCCAGCGCACGCGCCGCCGCCTGCCGCTTCAACTGGTCCATGTTCAATTTTGCGCCCGCCTCTGGCTTGAGAGTGCCGCCGGTATAGCTGCTTGCGGCGGCCTATGTAGCCTCGTTTTCCCCGCGGGAACAGGCCTCTGCGCCGATCTTATAAGGTGAACTTATGGCTTCTGCCCTTGCGCCGATCCGGCCGGCCCGATAGCGCTTGGCCCATGACCTCGCCCGCCACGACCTCCTCCTACACCCTCGTCTTCGATCTCGACGGCACGCTTGTGGATACGGCGCCCGACCTGATCACCGCGCTGAACTACGTGCTCGACCGCGAAGGCCTGCCGCCGGTGCCGATCGCCTCGGCCCGCAACATGATCGGCGCCGGCGCCCGCAAGCTGATCGAGCGAGGCCTGGAGGCCGAGGGCCGCACCGTCACCCCCGCCGACATGGACCGGATGACGGCGGATTTCATCGCCTATTACGCCGAGCATATTGCGGTCGAATCCCGCCCCTTCGAGGGGCTCGAGGCGGCGCTCGACCATTTTGCAGCGCAGGGCCATCGCCTGGCGGTCTGCACCAACAAGCTGGAATGGCTGTCCAAGCGGCTCCTGGACCAGCTTGGCCTGAGCCGCCGTTTCGCGGCGATCTGCGGCGCCGACACCTTTGGCGTCCAGAAGCCCGATCCGACCATCTTTAGGGAGACGGTGGCCCGGGCCGGCGGCAATGTGAAATCCAGCATCATGGTCGGCGACGCCGGAACCGATGTCGGGGTCGCCCGGCGGGCCGGGGTTCCCGTAATCGGGGTCAGCTTCGGCTACACGGACGTGCCGATCGCCGAGCTGAAACCGGACCGGCTGATCCATCACATGCGCGACCTGCCGGCGGCCGCCAGCAGCCTGATGACGGCCTAGACCTCGGCAAGTGCCTGAAATTTCAGCAAAAAACTGAAGATACCCGCGTTAACCAACTATTAACTATGCGCGGCGCGCCGGTTGCCTGCCCTCGGCGACGCCCCTAAGGTCCGCCCGGGGATGTGGCGGTTCGTCGCAGTCAAATTGGGTGGTTCATGCGTCGGGTGATCGCGATTGCGCTGGCGGGGGCGAGCTTGGGTGGCTGCTCCTCGATGTCCTGGGACATGTTCAAATCGGCGCCCCCGACCGTTCAGGTCCGGCTCGAATCAAATCCCCCCGGCGCTGACGCCACCACCTCGCTCGGTCCGGGCTGCAAAACTCCCTGCTCCGTTTCGGTTCCCGCCCCGGACGCGCCGTTCACGGTCGCCTTCGCGCTGCCCAAATACCAGTCCGCGAGCGTACCGGTGAACGTGACCAAGAATCCCGGGGATTTCACCACGCCCGCCTCGGTCACCACCGACCCGAATCCGGTGTTTGCGGAGCTCCAGCCGGCGGTGCCGCCAAAGCCCGTCCGCAAGCCGCACCGGCCGAAGAAGCCGAAACCGGCCACGACCGCCGCGGCACCGGCTGATGCCGCGCCTGCCGCGGGCTCGCCGTTCCCCGATCCGAACGCAGGCAAGCGCTGAGTTACGTATACCACCCGATTGTCCTAGCCGCGTCCGATGCTTAGATTGCTTCCAGAGCACCGCTGAAGCAAAGGTGCGCCCGTCGCCGTAAGTGACAAGGCATTTGGTATGAACGGACCCTCCGTGAGCCCCCGCGCAGCGCTGTCGAGCGCGATGACCGATCCGTTCGGACGGACCATCACCTACTTGCGCGTTTCCGTCACCGACCGCTGCGACCTGCGCTGCTTCTACTGCATGTCGGAAGACATGACGTTCCTGCCCAAGGCGGACCTGCTGACGCTGGAGGAACTCGACCGGCTCTGCTCGGCCTTCATCGCCAAGGGCGTCAAGAAGCTGCGTCTCACCGGCGGCGAGCCGCTGGTCCGCCGCAACGTGATGACGCTGGTGCGCTCGCTGTCGCGGCATCTGACGAGCGGCGCCCTGAACGAGCTGACGCTGACCACCAACGGCACGCAGCTCGCAAAGCATGCGAAGGAACTCGCCGATTGCGGCGTCCGCCGCATCAACGTCTCGCTCGACACGCTCGATCCCAAGAAGTTTCGCGAGATCACCCGCTGGGGCGAGATCGACAAGGTGCTGGAAGGCATCGAGGCCGCGCGGGCCGCTGGCCTCGCCGTGAAGATCAACGCGGTGGCACTGAAGAACCTCAACGAGGACGAGCTGCCCTCGCTGATGCGCTGGGCCCACGGCAAGGGCATGGGCCTGACCTTGATCGAGGTGATGCCGATGGGCGAGATCGGCGCGGGCCGTATCGACCAGTATCTACCGCTGTCGCTGGTGCGCGCGCGCCTCGCCCAGCAGTTCACCATGACGGATCTCGCTGAATCCACCGGCGGGCCGGCGCGCTATGTCAGCGTCGCCGAGACCGGCGGCAAGCTCGGCTTCATCACGCCGATGACCCATAATTTCTGCGAATCCTGCAACCGCGTGCGCATCACCTGCACGGGAACGCTGCACACCTGCCTCGGCCACGAGGACGCCTCGGACTTGCGCAAGCCGCTGCGCGCATCTGATGACGATGAGCTGCTGGCCGCTGCGATCGACCGCGCCATCGGGCTCAAGCCCAAGGGCCACGATTTCATCATCGACCGCCGCCACGACCGCCCGAGCGTCTCCAGGCACATGAGCGTCACGGGCGGCTGAAGCATGATCCGGCCCCGGACGGCCGCGTTAGTGCATTACGCGTGCCTCACAAGGCGTAACGCCGGTAGAGCACGACGATGACAGCGAGCACCGTCCCGGCATAAATGACCTGCGCTGCGTGATCCAGGACAACAGCGGCGCGCTTTCGGCCGGCGGCCCGAAGTTTTTCATGTTTGTAGCCAGCCAATATCGTCATCAGGCATAGTACGAAGAAAATGTAGAACATCTCTTCGACCACCACCGTGTACCCGACATCGCCGATCTGGCTGCTCACCGCGACGAGCAGCACCGCGCTCGCCAGGATCGAGGTCACTGGGATCGTCACGCGTTCACGAAACATGGTTTCGGGAAAGAACAGCGTCGCGAATACGACGAGCACGAGCAGGAACATCGGCAGCAGGTTCTTCAGCATGTAGATGGAGGAGCTGCGGCGCAGCACGATGGTCGCATCGAATCCTGCGAATTCCGTCATTGCCTCGGCATCAAACAAAGACGCCTTGCCGAGCGTCGATCCGCTGGACATGGATTCGACGAAATAGTTCAGCCCGAGAAATCGCCAGAGCGGAAGTCCGGAATAGGCCCCGTCCTCGGCCCGCGAGCTTCCGTCGTCGGCAAGGCGCAAGCCGAACCGATCGATGACATAGGTGATGAGTTCCCGCCGCTGTTCCGTGTTCTGGAAATGCAGACGTAGTTCCTGCGTGTCGAACGGATAATCATGGAGATCGAAACGGGCCTTGAAATCGCCGTTGATGCGATAGAGCCGATAGCTCAGACCGTCTTCCCGTCCAGCCTGAATCGGCCGAGCTGCATCGAACGCCCCGCGATCCAGCAAGGCCGGGAATTCGACGTGCGTCTGCGCCTCATCGTCACCAGCGAACCGCATCCAGAGATAGAAGTCGACGTTGAACGAATTTTGCTTCACGTCGATCCGACTGACGCGAATAATGTCGATGCCGGTATAAACGACGCGTTGAATCCAATAGCGCCGACCCTCGAACGCGACGACATGGCTCTTCTCCCGTTCGGCATCGAGATCGATCCCATCCGGCTGATCGATGCGCACGAGTTGCAGCGGCGCCGTGACGAACCGACCGTAACGGAAGAAACCCATTCGGATCGGGCGCGGAATGTCGCGGTTCGCGTTGAAATAGAGCCGCCCCGTCAGCCCGACGACCGCCGATTTCGGACTGTCGATCGCGGCCAGTGCGAGGCGCACCCGGTCGCGATCCGCAATCTTGCTGTCGGATGGTTTCTGAATCCCCTGCCCCATAAACCGGCGATGTAGGGCGGCTCGTCTCAGCGCGTCGATCATCAGGCGCGCGGCGTCATACGAGCCACCGCCAACCCAGCTTGGGGAGGTTCCCGCTCTCGCTTTGTAGTCTGCGGCGAAAGCCTGCGCCGCCACGCCGGCGCTGTCGAAAATCAGCGACGATGCCGCATACAGATTCTCACTGAAGAAACCCGGACGCGTTCGTTCCTCGGGCTCGTTGACGAAATTTCTCAAATAGCTTTCGCGGCCCGCGCCCTGGGTTGTGATGATCGTCCCCTTGATGCCGCGGCGACGCAGCGCCTTGACGATGTCTGCGATATAGTCGGCTGCCGCGCCGACGACGATGACACCGGGACCGGGCTCCTGCGCGGCAGCGTCCAGCGCCTCATCCATCGATCGGATCTGACCGGCTGCGACGTCCAGTCCGAACACACGCAACTGCTCCGCCGGATAGGCCGCCGCAAATCCACGCTCAAAACTCTTGCCGTAGGAATCGCGCGTGTGAACAAGACGGACTCTCGGCTCCTTCATCACGGCGCGCAGATGTTCCGCGATCGAGCGCGCCTGTGCGGAGACCGGCGACAGCGCACGAAAATAGTAATCACTGGTGGATGTCAGATCGTCGGCAGCCGCGCTTCCCGTGAGCGCCGGAATCCGCGCATCCTTATATGCCGGCGCTGCCGCGAGCGATGCGGAGCTGAGATAATGGCCGAGCACAGCGACGCATGGGCTGTCGGCGATCGCCTGCGCATTCGCGCGCGCCACGGCTGGATCGCTTGCGTCGTCGAACAGAACCAGTTCAATCGGCCGTCCGTTGACGCCACCCTTGGCGTTCACGTCGTCGATTGCAAGCTGCATCGCGATCAGGCTTTCCGTCCCAGCCGGGGCGGACGGGCCAGAGAGCGAATTGGCGAACGCGATGCGAATGGGCTCCGGGCGGGTCCAGAGGATGGCGGCCCAGGCGACGCCGAGCACCAGGGCGATACCCGCAACAACGGCAAGCCACATGATAAGCCGCGGCTTCATCGTCGATCCTCGCATCGGTCGGCATAAGCCGAGATTCTCCAGATCGAGGCCTCACTCAGGTGGAGATTGCCGCCGCTGAGAGCGTTTTTCAAGCCTGCCCGATCGCCCCCGGCAGATCTACGACCGCTCAAACAATAGCCTAAAGCCTTACTCCCGAATCCCCGGCGCGTAGCCAAATCCTACCGCCGGCTCGGCTGCGGTCTCGACCCAGACGCTCTTGACCTGCGTGTACTCGAAGAGCGTCTCGACACCGCTCGAACGGCCGTAGCCGCTCATGCCGAAGCCGCCGAAGGGCGATGCGACGCTGATCGTCTTGTAGGAGTTGATCCAGAACGTCCCGGCCCTGACTTGCGCGGCGACCCGGTGTGCACGCGCGACATCGCTCGTCCAGACCGCGCCGGCGAGACCGAATTCACTGTCGTTGGCGAGCGCGATCGCCTCCCCCTCGGAATCGAACGGGATCGCGGCGGCGACAGGTCCAAAAATCTCGTCGCGCGCAACCGCCATGCTGTTGCTGACGTCGCGCAGCACGGTCGGCGCGACGAAGAAGCCGCCCTTCCCCATGCTGCCATCGCTGCCGGTCGCGAGCGTTGCGCCCTCCGCGAGGCCCTGCTTCACCATGGTGAGCACGCGGACGTATTGCCGGGCATTGTTGATCGGCCCGACCTCGGTGTCCGCCGCGCCGGGCGCGCCGACCTTCAGCTTCGCAGCCCCATCGGCGACCATTTTGACGAAGCGGTCGTAGACGGAGCGTTCGACCAGCAGCCGCGAGCCGGCGACGCAGCTCTGCCCGGCGCCGGCGAAGATGGCCGACTGCGCGCCGATCGCCGCGCGTGCGAGGTCGGCGTCGGCAAACACGATGTTGGCGGACTTGCCACCGAGCTCGAGCACGCAGGGCAGCAGCCGCTTGGCGGCGGCTTCCGCGATCAGCCGGCCCGTCGGCACTGACCCTACGAACACCACCTTCTTCACCGCCGGCTGGCCGAGCGCGGCCTGCCCCGTCGTGTGGCCGTAGCCTGCGAGCACGTTGACGAGCCCGGCCGGCAATCCCGCTTGTTCTGCGAGAAGCGCCACCGCCATCGAGGTCAGCGGCGTCAGCTCGGAAGGCTTGAGCAGCACGCCGTTGCCCATGGCGATGGCGGGAGCGACCTGCCAGCCGCAGGTGAAGATCGGCGCGTTCCAGGGCGTGATCTGCAGCACGACGCCGACGGCTTCGCGCCGCGTGTAGTTGAGATGGCTCGAGGGCACCGGGATCACGTCGCCATGGAATTTGTCGGCCCAGCCGGCATAGTATTCGAACATCTCGGCGACCTTGGCGACCTCGACACGCGTGTCGCGGATCGGCTTGCCCGCCGACAGCGACTCAAGGCGCGCCAGCTCCTCGGCCTTGCCCTGAATGGCCCGCGCGATCGCCTGCACGACGCGCCCGCGCGCAGCGCCGGTGAGCCGCGACCAGCCGGCTTGCGCCGCGCTGGTCGCCGCTGCCGCCTCGGCAACAACCGCCTCGCCGGCATCACGATAGGCATAGAGCGGCGCGCCGGTTGCGGGATCGTCGATCGTGATGAGCTCGCCCGCTCCGAGAGCGATACGGCCCGCCACGTGAGAACCGATCGCCGCGCAGTCGGGCCAGAAGGGAGCGAGCGCATCGCGCAGCCGCGTTTCGATGAAGGAAGTCATGGTGTCGCTCACATCCTGCCGAGCTGGGTCTCGACGATCCTGTTGAAGTCCTCGCCGTCGCCGATCGAGGCGGCGCTTTCCGCCCAGATCCGTGCGGCTTCCCCGGCGATCGGCAGGTCGAGCGCGAGCTCGCCGATGAGCTGGTTCGCGAGGCGCACGTCCTTGCGCATCAGCCTCATGGTGAAACCGGAATCGAAGGCGCCGTTCAGCACCCAGGTCGGCAGATTGACCTGCGTGACGCCGGACCGGCCGGAGCCGGCATTGAGGCCTTCGAGCAGCCGCGCCGGATCGACCTCGGCTGCGCGCGCGATCCGCATCGCTTCAGCAGCGATCAGCAGATGCGCCGCGCACAGCAGGTTGTTGATGAGCTTGCAGACATGCCCGGCGCCGACCGATCCGACATGAACACGCTTCGCGCTCATGTCGGCAAGAACAGGCTCGACCGCGGCCACATCGGCCTCCGCACCGCCGATCACCATGGTCATGGTGCCGGTGATGGCGCCCTTCGGGCCGCCACTGACCGGCGCGTCGATCATGGACATGCCATGCGCGGCGAGCGCCGCGGCAAGGCGGCGGGTCGTCGCGGGATGGGATGTCGAGGTGTCGACGACGCGTAAGCCCGGCCGTGCATGGGCGATGATTCCGCCCTCGCCGGCGACGACGGCATCGACGATCTCGGCGGTCGGCAGCGAGAGGACCAGCAGATCGGCACGGGCGCAAAGCGGCCCGACGCGCTCGAACACCGCGACACCTTCCGATGCGAGCGCGCTGCGCGCCTTTTCCGAGGCGTCGGTCCCGAGCACCTCATGCCCGGCCCGCATCAGCGAGAGCGCCATGCCGCGCCCCATATTCCCGAGCCCAACGACGCCGACGACCGCCATGTCCTGTCCCTCACCCTGCGAGTGCCGTGAAAACCATACGGATCCGGCCCGGGTTCGGGCATCAGCAGGACGATTGCCTAATGTTGCCTCATGGGCAACACTTGGGCATGAGCAATGCACTCGATGAGAACCGCCTTCGCTATCTGTTCGAGGCCGCGCGCTACGGCGCCGTGCGCGCCGCGGCCGACGCGCTCGGCGTGAACCCGTCCGTGGTGAGCCGGCAGATCGCCCTGCTGGAGCGGGAGCTCGACGCCGCCCTGCTCGATCGCCATAGTCGCGGCGTGCGGCCGACCGAGGCCGGCGAGCTCCTGATTGCGCATTATCGCCGCCATACGGTGGACCGCGACGACACCCTGGCCCGCTTGCGGGAACTCCAGGGGCTGCACCGCGGTCACATCGACCTCGTGCTGGGCGAGGGCTTTGTCGCCGATCTCATGGGCGGCGCGCTCGGCGAGTTCTGGCGGAAGCATCCGCGGCTGACCATCTCGCTGGAATTGGCGGGCACGAGCGAGGTCATTCGCGCCATTGCCGACGACCGCTGCCATATCGGGCTGGTCTACCATCCGCCCCAGGATCCGCGAATCCGCTCCTGCGCCGCCATCCGGCAGCCGATCTGCCTGATCGCGCGCCCCGACCATCCGCTTGCGAAGCTCCGCCGCCCGATCAAGCTCCGGGAGATTGCCAGCCACACGCTTGGGATCATGCATGCGGGTTACGGCACGCGTCAGTTGCTCGCGATGGCCGAAACGTCCGAGAAGATCGGTCTGTCGCCGAAGCTGACGACGACCTCGATCAGCATCTTGAGAGATTTCGTCCGGTCCGACCTTGGCGTGACCCTGCTACCGGCGTTTTCAGTGGCAGCGGACCTCGAGGACGGATCGCTGGTCGCCCTCACCGTCGACAATGCGCTGCTCGCCTCGGCAGAAG
Organism: Bradyrhizobium huanghuaihaiense; assembly: GCF_007830635.1. Taxonomy (GTDB): domain Bacteria; phylum Pseudomonadota; class Alphaproteobacteria; order Rhizobiales; family Xanthobacteraceae; genus Bradyrhizobium; species Bradyrhizobium huanghuaihaiense. The sequence continues at coordinate 317,976 of NZ_VLLA01000005.1, forward strand.
CCCACATCATCACCCGGTTGGGCCGCGAGCTGCCGAACGCGGCCAGCCAGCTGCTCAGATTCCTGATCGGCCGGATGAAGGCCTTCCAGGCCGGCCGCCGCTAACCTAAGCTTTTGACCACGCGTCAATTTGTCCATTTTCCGATTGACGGCAGGTGAAGCCGCTGGTTTGGTGCGACCGCCTTTGCTTGCCCGGCAGCAATAAGCCGGCCCGCCCGTTGGCGGTCGCGGTCAAGACGGCAAGGCACGAGGGGAGGACTGACGCCGCAACGCATTTCGGAAAACGAAGCCGTGCGGTCGCGTGCTTTTTCGCATGCGGACCGAGCGATGCGTGCTGATGCTGCTCCCGTGAAGTTAGACCGCGACGGAGAAAAAATAAGATGCGTCCATTGCTGGCGGTGAGCAACGCCATCGACCTTCTCAACGAGAAGATCGGCTACGTCTGTAATCTCCTGGTGCTTTTATCCTGCCTGGTCAGCGCGGCCAACGCCATGATCCGCTACGCCTTCAGCTACTCCTCCAACGGCTGGCTGGAGATGCAATGGTACATGTTCGCGATCCTGGTGATGTTCGGCGCGTCCTACACCTTCAAGCGCAACGAGCACGTCCGGGTCGAAATCTTCTATCTGCTGCTGTCCGAGCGCGGCCAGCTCCTGCTCGACCTGATCGGCACGCTGTTCTTCCTGATTCCCGCCTGCCTCCTGCTCGCCTATCTGTCCTGGCCGTTCTTCATGCAGGCCTATGACGTCGGCGAGATGTCCGGCAATGCCGGCGGCCTGATCCGCTGGCCGATCAAGTTCGTGATTCCCGCCGGCTTCGTCCTGCTGGCGCTCCAGGGTGTTTCCGAAGTCATCAAGCGTATCGCGGCTCTCCAGGGCTATGTGACGATCGACGCCAAGTACGAGAGGCCGACCCAATGATTACGCTGGAAATGATGCCGCCGCTGATGTTCGGCGGCCTGGTTCTGGCGATGCTGATCGGCTTCCCGGTTGCGTTCACGCTTGCCGCGGTCGGCCTGTCCTTCGGCTTCCTCGCCATCCATCTCGGCTTCTTCGACCTCAACTTCCTCCAGGCCATTCCCGGCCGCGTGTTCGGCAGCGTGCTCTCCAATGAGCTGCTGCTCGCGATCCCATTCTTCACCTTCATGGGCGCGATATTGGAGCGATGCGGGCTCGCCGAGGACATGCTGGATTCGATGGGTCAGCTGTTCGGTCCGGTCCGCGGCGGCCTCGGCTATTCCGTGATCATCGTCGGCTTCATCCTCGGCGCCATCACGGGCACGGTGGCGGCGCAGGTGATCGCCATGGCGCTAATCTCGATGCCGGTGATGATCCGCTACGGCTACAACATGCGCTACATCACCGGCGTGCTGGCTGCCTCCGGCACCATCACGCAGCTGGTGCCGCCCTCGCTGGTGCTGATCGTGCTCGCCGATCAGCTCGGCAAGTCGGTCGGTGACATGTATCTCGGCGCCTGGGGTCCCTCGGTGTTCCAGATCATGCTGTTCGCCGGCTACACCTTCATTCTCGGCCTGATCAAGCCGGGCCACGTGCCCCCAGTGCCGAAGGAGGCCCGCACGCTGACCGGCTGGGCGCTGTGGAAGAAATGCCTGATGGGCATCATCCCCTCCGCCGTCCTGATCTTCGTCGTGCTCGGCACCATGATGATGGGCCTTGCGACGCCGACGGAAGCCGGCGCCATGGGCGCGGTCGGCGCCATCGTGCTCGCCGCGATCCACCACAAGGACTTCACCTCGAACGATCGCAAGGTACTGGTCATTGGCGTGATCGCCGCCGGCATCGGCACCATCATCGCGATGCTGTACAGCGAGAATTTGATCTTCAAGCTCGCCTTCGCGGTGACTTATCTCGCGGTGGCGTGGATCTGCTTCCAGGCCGCGCGCATCCCGGACCTGCGCGACCTCATCAAGCAGGGCTACGAATCCACCATGCGCCTCACCTGCATGGTCACCTTCATCCTGATCGGCTCGACCTGCTTCTCGGTGGTGTTCCTCGGCGTCTCCGGCGGCGTCTGGCTCGAGCATCTCCTGACCTCGCTGCCCGGCGGCGTCTGGGGCTTCCTGATCTTCATCAACCTCTTCATCTTCTTCCTGGCGTTCTTCCTCGACTTCTTCGAGATCGCCTTCATCATCCTGCCGATGATCGCGCCGATCGCGCAGAAGATCCTCGCCCCCGTCGTGGGGCCGGACGCGGCGCTGATCTGGTTCGGCGTGATGCTGTGCGTGAACATGCAGACCTCGTTCCTGCATCCGCCGTTCGGCTTCGCGCTGTTCTACCTGCGCGGCGTCGCGCCGAAGGAAGTGAAGAGCTCCGACATCTATTGGGGTGCGATGCCCTGGATCGGCCTGCAGATGATCATGGTGCTGCTGGTGATCATCTTCCCGTCCGTGGTGACGGGCCTGCTCGACAAGCCGCTCAACGTCGATCTCGACAAGGTCAAGATCGAGGTCCCGCAGATCGAGCTGCCGCCGCTGGATCTGGGACCGCCGCAGAAGTAAGGCGACTCGCACACCTGCCCTCTTACCCTCCCCTGGAGGGGGAGGGTCGATCGCGCGTAGCGCGAGCGGGGTGGGGTGATCTCTCCCCGCGGGCAGTGTTCGTGTGGAGAGATCACCCCACCCCGTCGCCCATTTCGCTGCGCTCAATGGTCGCCGACCCTCCCCCTCCAGGGGAGGGTGGAGACCGACACCCGTGACACGCGCGGCAAACACAGGCATACCGGGCCCATCCTCCAACTGATGGACCGCCGCGCATGCCCCGATCGCACCCTGTTCCCTCGCTCGTCGCTCCGGTGATCGCTTCGCTGTGGCTGGCATGTGCCGCCACCGTCGTGCACGCCGAGCCGGTGGCCGACGTCCACGCGCTGGCACAGAAGGAGCAGCAGCCCCTGCTCGACACGCTGCGCGATCTCGTCAGCATCGAATCCGGCAGCAAGGACATCGACGGCCTGAACCAGATCGCCGGGCGGGTGGCCGACCAGCTCAGGCAGCTCGGCGGCACCGTGGAGATCCTGCAGCCCACCGACATCTATCGCCTCGACGACACGCCCGAGAAGATCGGTCCGGCCGTGCACGCCGTGTTCAAGGGCACCGGCAGCAGGAAGATCATGCTGATCGCTCACATGGACACGGTGTACCTGAAGGGCATGCTGAAGGACCAGCCGTTCCGCATCGACGGCGACAAGGCCTATGGCCTCGGCATTTCCGACGACAAGCAGGGCGTCGCGCTCATTCTCCATACCGTGGCGCTGCTGCAGAAACTGAACTTCAGGGACTACGGCACGCTCACGGTGCTCACCAATGGCGACGAGGAGATCTCCTCGCCCGGCTGGCGCAGCACCATCACGAAATTCGCCTCGGATCAGGACGTGGTGTTCTCGTTCGAAGGCGGCGGCACCGACGGCACGCTGCGCCTCGCCACCAGCGGCATCGGCTCGGCCTATCTTTCGGTGATCGGCAAGTCGTCGCATGCCGGCGCAAGACCCGAGGGCGGCATCAACGCGCTCTACGAGCTCTCGCACCAGGTGCTTCAGATGAAGGACTTGTCCAAGCCCGAGCAAGGCCTGAAGCTGAACTGGACCGTCTCCAAGGCCGGCACCAACCGCAACGTGATCCCGGCCGAAGCCACGGCCCAGGCCGATGCGCGCGCGCTCAAGGTCTCGGATTTCGACGAGCTGGAAAAAGCACTGCAGGAGAAGATCAAGAACCGCCTGCTGCCCGATTCCAAGGTCGAGCTGAAATTCGAGGTGCGCCGTCCGCCGCTCGAGGCCAACGACGCCTCGCGCCGCGTGGCGGCCTACGGCAAGACGATCTATGGGGAGCTCGGAATGCCTCTCAAGGTCGACGAGAAGGCGACCGGCGGCGGCACCGACGCCGCCTTTGCCGCGCTCAAGACCAAGGGCGCGGTGATCGAAGGCATGGGCCTCTCGGGCTTCGGCGCGCATTCCAACGATGCCGAATATGTGAAGCTCGACACCATCGTGCCGCGTCTTTATCTCGCCACGCGCATGATCATGGATCTGTCCACCGGCAAGGTGAAATAATCCCCTCGCCGCCGCTCATAAATCGTCTTCGAAATTCCGACCGGCATACGCAATTGTGACGATCTCGACCTGGGTCTTCAGGACCCGGAACGCAATCGTGACGCGCCGCTCGAATCCAATCGTGCGCAAGCCCGGCAGGAGATCGTTACGGATCGTGCCACGCTTGGGAAAGGTGGCGAGTGCCATGCAGGCTTCCTCGATGCGATCGATATAGCCGCCGGCGACTCGATAACCCGCACGTTCTGCGATGTATTCGTAGAGGCCGATCAGATCGGCCTCGGCCTCCGGTCGGAATACGACCTTAAGCGCCACGCTTGGTGGCTTTCGCGTTCCTCGTATGCCGGGCGCGCAGACGCTTGAAAACGTCTGCTGCCGGAACACTGGGACGCGGATCCTTGATCGACGCCCGGACCTTGGCGGCGAGATAGTCGTCGAGCGCGGCATCCTGCCGGTCGAGGGCGCGAAGAGCCGAACGCATGACTTCGCTGGCCGATGCGTATTCTCCCGACTTCAAGCGGGCTTCCAGGCTCGCGAGCTGCGGACCGAGGGTCACGGTGATCGGTTTGCTGGTGCGCATGCAGTCCCCTTTCACGGTCATTGTAGCACATCGTATGACAGTGTCATACACCGCCTTTTGGCTAATTAATCGCGGCTGGGGGAGCCTGCAGCAACGTCTCCCTCCGCCAGCCGAAACCGCAGCGTGAACTCCGCGCCGCCGCCGGGAAGGTTCGCCACCGCCACCGTCGCGGCGTGATCGTCGGCCACGCCGCGCACGATCGAGAGGCCGAGGCCGGCGCCGTCGCTGCGCCGGCGGTCGGCGCGCCAGAAGCGCTGGAAGATCAAATCGCGCTCGGCTTCCGCAATGCCCGGGCCGCAATCGCGCACGCGCACGGAGCCGTCCTCGCCGACCTCGACGTCGACCGCGGTGTCCGTTGCGGTGAACTTGATGGCGTTTTCGGCGAGGTTGAAGATCGCGCGCTGGAGCATCTCGGCATTGCCGTGGATCAGCACCGGCGCGTCGGTGCCCTTCAGCGCGATGTCCTTGTGCTGGGCGAGCGCGAACGGCGCGATCGAACCCACCACCTCGGTGCAGACCGCGCGCAAATCGGCGGTCTCGCCGGGATCGAGCACCAGCGTGTCGAGCTCGGCGATCTCCAGGAGCTGGGCGACGATGCGGCTCATGCTCTCGATGTCGGCATGCAGCGCCTCCCTTGCCGTGCCGTCATGCAGCGTCTCGATCCGCGTGCGCAGGATCGCGAGCGGCGTGCGCAATTGATGCGCGGCATCCGCGGTGAACTGGCGCTGCACGCGAAACCCGTCCTCGAGGCGGTCCAGCGCCTGGTTGACGGCGGTGACGAGCGGCATGATCTCGCGCGGGATCTGCTCGGTCGGCAGTCGGATGTCGGTGCGCGCGGGGCCGATATTGCTGGCTTCCTCCGAGGCCTTCCACAGCGGCGCGACCGCGCGGCGGAAGATGATGATGTCGGTGGCGAGCAGGACCAGCAGGATCGGGATGGTGATCCATCCCACCCGCCGGAAGAAGTTCGAGATGATGTCGTCGATGATGACGTCGCGATGCGAAAGGTCCTCGGCGACGCGGATGCGCACCGTCTTGCCCTCGATGACGCGCGTCACGCCGGCACCCGAAATCGTTTCCGACAGCGGCGGCGCCGGTGTCGCGGCGCCCGCCTTGCGGCGGGACGAGAACAGCATACGGCCGTCCTCGTCGCGGATGTCGTAGAGGTAGCGGCCGTAGGCTTCCGAATAGAGGCCCCTGAGACTGTCGGGCAGATTGAATGTCAGCGTGCCGTCCGCTTGCGGAACGATGCGCTCGGCCAGCACCTCGGCTTGCGCGCGCATGGCGTCGCGGTGCAGCTGGTCGACCTCGGAGTTGAGCAGCCAGAACAGCACCAGCGGCAGGAAGATCGCGACCACCGCGACCGCGACGATGTGCAGGAACACGATGCGCCAGATCAGCGATTTGAACGTCGGCCTGGCGGATGACCGGGCGGCGAACACGCTATTTCTCCTCGGCCATCAGATAGCCGACGCCGCGGATGGTGTGGATCACGACCTTGGCGCCGTGCTCGGCGAGCTGCTTGCGCAGCCGCGAGACGTAGACCTCGACCGCGTTGGAGGCGACCTCGCCTTCGAGGCCGAAGATGTGGTCCTCGACGTTCTTCTTCGGCACCACCCGCCCCTGCCGGCGCAGCAGGATCTCGAGCACCGAGGTCTCGCGCGCGGAGATGATCCGCGGCTGGTCGTCGACGAAGATCTGGCGGCTTTCGGTGTCGTAGACGAGATTGGCCAGATGCAGCGAGCGGCCGAGCAGCTGGCCGGGCCGGCGCAGGATCGCCTCCAGCCGCGCCACCAGCTCCTCCATCGCGAACGGTTTTGCGAGATAGTCGTCGGCGCCGCTGCGCAGGCCGCTGACGCGGTCCTGCAGCCCGCCGCGCGCCGTCAGCACCAGCACGGGTAGCGGTTCCATCTGCCGGCGCAGCTCGCGCAGCACCGACAGGCCGTCGCCATCGGGAAGACCGAGGTCGAGGATCATCGCGGCGTAGCTGACGCTGCTGACCGCTTCGCGCGCCTCGGCCGCGCTGCCCACGATGTCGCTCTCATAGCCGGCCGCCGACAACCCGGCGGCCACGAGCCGCGACAGCTCGGCATTGTCCTCGACGATCAGAAGGCGCATAGCATTTCCCGCCGGATGTCCCAGTCACAGCACGGCCCGTGCCGCATCCGTGCTCTCTTCCCCTATTCGTCCGGTTTCGGCCAGCGAAAAAGCAGCTGACAGGAAGGTCCTGTCAGGTTCATGTAAGCGGAGGGCGAGCGATAGATCCCGCTGCCTAGGAGGCATCCGAGGCGCGCGCGAACGGATTGCCGTACACGGAATAGGCCAGCCAGGTCAGTTCCTTGCGGTTCTTGGCGGCCTCGCGCGCGGCGCGGACGGCGTCGACCAGCGTATCCCCGCCCTTGAGCGAGCGATAGAACGCCTCGGCAAAGCTATAGGCCAGCTTGTCGTCAACCGACCAGAGCGCGCCGACCAGCGCGCCCGCGCCCTGCTCGGAGTACGGCCGCAGGAACGCATCGACGAACCCGGCGACACCGCCGCCGATGCCGCGCCCGGCGCGCCCGGTCTGGCAGGCGTTGATGAAGACCATCGGATTGGGCCCACTCTCGGCGAAGCGGGCATACGCCTTGACCTGATCCGCCGAGAGCGAATCCTGTGCAAAGTTGCCGTCGACCTTGGCGCCCGTCATCAACAGGTCGGCCGTCATCACCGCCCGCTGGGCCGCCTCGCCATGGCAGGCAAAGTGCAGGACGTCGCATTCCTTCGCATCCTTCTGCAGGAAGCCGGTCACGGCGATGCTCTCGGCCGTCACCTCGCGGGGGCTGCCGAACAGCTTGGCCAGCATCTGGCGTTCGGCATCGGCGCCTTCGAGCCGCAGGCCGGGATCGACATAGGCCGGGATCACGTAGTTGACGCGATCATTGCGCATGGCGAGTTGCGGACCAGGCCACGGCGTGCTGTGCAGCCAGCGCACCAGCCCCCATTCCGCAAGGAAGCCCTTGCCGTCCGGCCCGGACTTCCGGTCGTTGATGTAGAGCAGCTCCCAGGGAATGAACGGCTCCTCGGAGATGACCTGGATCGCGCGGATCGCATCGCGGTGGGTCCACAACGCCTCGCGGACCTTGTCCGGCAGCAACTCGTTTGCCATGACGATTCCGTTGGCCTGCAGGCGCGACAGGAACTGGTCATACAGACGGTTCGTCGCGAGCCACGCGCTCTCGATGCCCTTGAAGATCTCCGCAACGTAGACATCGCGGGAGAAGCCGCCCGGAAGCGTGCGCGATTCCGACACCGCGATGTTCGGATCGACGCAGGCCAGATCGAAGCGCAGCGTCACCTTGCCGCCCTCCATGATCTCGTAGATCCGCAGCACCGCCGGCTCGTCCGGATGCGCCGCCATAGCCAGTCCGGCCTGGCTCTTGCGCAAGGTCTTGCTGTCGGCGTCGACGAACACCGGGGCCAGGGTGAATGAGGCGAGAATGCGCGGGCCCTGCCGCGCTTCGACCAGGATGTCGGCCGCGCCTTCCGAAGTGCCCTCCACGACGAAGCGCAGCGACTCAGCCCGCTGGTCTCGTGGCAGGTCAATCTCGGCGCTGGTGTCTCCGATCACCCGGCAATTCTTGCGCGCGATGATCTCGACGACGATCGCGCGGGCCGTGTCGACGTTGACCGGCGCATTCAGGGCGGCCGAGGCCGGGCTCTCCGCGGCCTCGATCTTCTGTCGGGAGACCGTGACGAACAGCGGGACCGGTTTCTTCGGCGGCGGATGAGACTCGATCTCCGCCGCGAAATAGCAGGCGGCGGTTCGTGACCCGGGCGACGTCGATGCCGGGGGCGGCGTGTCACCTGCGGCAGGCGCCTGCTGCGGCCCGGGTGGCCTCGCCGAAGGAGCAGAGCGCGATCGCGTCCGTCGCAATGTGAGCGTGTCCGACATGGAGCCGGATCCGGGGCTTTCCCATTCGCGCGCAGCCGAGCTGGATTCAGGCGGACTTTCGGCGATGGACGCCACGCCCCGCCTCGATCGCCGCGGCGGCGGCTGCTGCAGATCGATTTGCGGCGGGACGCTCTCGGGACGAGCTGCACCAAGACCCAGCCACTCGCCCAATTTCGAAGGGACGACATCTGTCGCAAAATACGTGGTGTGAAACACGTCGTCCGTGTCGCCGAAAGCAAATGTCGCGTCCTTCGCAAGGCGCGGGCCGCGGGTCCCGAACGATGTCATCGACGCCGTATCCACCACCAGATCGTTGTCGAGCTGGAACAGGCGGTTCGTCACGCGGTCGGCGATGAACTCGGCGAACTCCTTGGTCACGCCCTTGTCGGGTGCGATCTGCGCGACGAAATTCGACGTGATCGCATGATAGGCCGCGAGCTTGTCGAGAGGACCGGCCGCGCCGTTCAACTCCCTGACGAGATCGCTCGTTGGCCGCATCGCGGCAAGTCCGGGCACCCGGCCCTCGTCGATGGCGACTTCAGAAAACGCCTGGACGAAACGGCCGACGGTCTTGATCCCCTGCGACACGACGGGGCTCAGCGCAGCGCCTCCTGCGAGGAATGAAACCGCGCGGACGCCCGCCATGATCCCGTTGGTGTAGAGATCGATCATCGCCGCCCAGTTCTCGGGCTCGGCCAGATGCGTTCCGGCATTGGTGCAGCCGACAAAGACCGCCTTGCCGAGCCGGATGTCCGGCCGTTTCTCCGCAAGCAGGTTTTCGGCCACGCGATAGACAAGTCCGCCGCGGCTATGGATGACGGCGTCGATCGAGGAATTCTTGGGGATATCGAGCGCCTGCAGCGCGGCAACGAGAGCGGCCGCATTCTCTCGCGGTGTGACGGTCAGGGTCTTGTGATCGAAGCCGAGCACGGCGTCGTAATGCGCGCTGGCCTTCGACAGGAACGTCTTTCCGCTGTCGGAGCCGGCAAGCTGCGCGAAGCCGCTCGCCGTCGACGAGAACGTGCCATGCACCATCAGCAGGAACTTCAGCGGCCGGTCCTGCGGCAGCGGGGGCCGCGCCGATCGCGCCGGCGTCCACGCCGCCGGGTCAAGCCCGGCCATCACCACGATGCCTTCTTCCCTGTCGCCCTCGATATAGTCGGTCGCCACGTCGATCGCCGTTCGGGCGGCAAATTTCAGTACATAGGCACGGACCGGATCGATCAGCTTGTCGGACACCCAGTCGAGAACGGGACCGCGCTTGCCGCTGGCGGGGGCGACGCCGCGCGCCGAGCCCCTCGTCGCGGCCGTCAGCGGAAAGACCAGAACTTGTCCACCTCCACGCTGCCTCGACGGTTGGCCCGCGGCTTGCGGATAGGTCCAGGCATAGACGCCGCCTGCGCCCTCGATCAGGACCAGCGCCCTTTCCGACGGGCCGACTTCGACCTCGATCTGCGTCGGCGTCGATGCGTCCCGTCGCAGCGCCCGCGTGCCCGGTCGCGTCGGTACCATCTCGACCTCGGCTGCGATGGTGAAGTCGGAGGCCGACAACGCGCCCTTCAGCTGATCGGCGCCATCGATCTGGCTGGCAGTCCCCCGGCGAAATCCGCGGCGCACAGGACCGTCCTGAACGATCCTGATTTCGACATCGTCGGGACCACGAACCACGATCCCGTTCGCTACTTCCAGTTCAGCCATGACTTCGCCCCTGTCCAGACGGTCTGCTTCGTCGCGTCCTCGCGTGCCGCACGGGCTTTGCGAGCCCGGCGTGAAATCAGGATCTGAGCTGCGTGCTCGGCTGAGACACCGGCGCCGCCCATTCGAGCCGGTTGCCGTCGAGCGCCGACGACTTCCGGATCAGCTTGTTGGCCTCGATGTAGGCTTCCGCGGTCGAGGGCACGAGATAACCCATGACGAAGCCGAGCACGCCGAAAAGAGCGACGATGCCGGCGTAGACCAGCCAGGAGATGTACGGCATGTTCAGACCGAAGTACCTGCTAACCAATGTGAAGCCAATGAGAACGCAGACCATGACGGACGCCATCACCACCGCATGGGCCGCGCCGTCCTTCAGCCTTGCCTCGTGATAGTCCAGTCCACCGGCCCTCAGCCGCACGTCGAGAAGAATGCTCAGAACCAGCGTATTGACCAGGAAGACCAGAGACACCAGCGAGCTCGCCGCAAGCGGATGACCGCTTGCCAGCCAGCCGGGCGCGATCGGGATCGCGCTGTAGGTGATCCAGAGGACGACGTTGCCGAGCAGGTAGGATAGCGCGCCGAAGACGATGTAGGAACGCCAGGGCAAGGCATACAGCGAGGGACGCGCGAAATTCGTCGAGGCCTTGGGATAGATCGCAAAGAAGATCGAGATCATCACGGCGACCGCATGTGCGGCCGAGGAGAGGCCTCCGGTCAGCGAGCCGACCTCGTAATTCTTCGACAGGTTCATGAAGAACAGCGGCGCGACAGAGACCACGAAGTCGAGCACGAAGATGATCACCAGGGGCGCAAACGGCAACGGCTGGGGAAGAACGGTCTGGTACCCGAAGCTGGAGATCAGCTCCGTGCGGGAATCGCGCCTGTCGACCACCGACAACGTTGCCTCGGCCAATCGGCGCTGGTAGGCGACGCGCAGATCCTCGCATTCCTCGGAGATGAAGTCGGAAATCTCGTACACCAGCTCCTCCGCGTCCAGGGCCGATACCGTGATGTCGTCCGTCAGCAGGAGGGCACGGGCCGACCGTCGCAGCATGCGCCGATATTGCCTTTCCATCTCGTCGAAGACGGCTTTCCGGGCGCGGAAGAATCTCTTGAACCGCTTGTTGCCGCGCAGCTCGACGAAACTGGTGTGGAGGGAAGCGACCTGCTTGATCATGGTCGCAGCGCCGGGCGCGAGCACCTGGTCGTCGTCGTTGAGCGCCTTCTCGATCAGCCCGGCGGGAACGCCGTAGCCTTCGAGCTCGCGCTGCAACTCCGGTCTTGCCCGCTCCGTCACCTTGATGGGCGACCGCGCGATGGCGACGATGACGGTCTCCACGGCCTGCGGGTAGCGTGCCAGCGTCTGCATCATTCTTCGCAGGAAATCGATCACCCAGCCGAGCACCGGCAAATGGGGCGTCAGCACCATGAAGGCGATCGTCGCCGGGATCGCAACGACGAGGCCAGTTCCGCGCGACATCAGGATCGCGACGAAGAAATAGAACATCACCGCGATCGTGACGTAGGCGAAGACCGCGAAATAATAGCGATCGCGCATCACGGCAAAGCGGATGTCCGCGGTCTCGAAAGGTGCGTGGAAGTCGATCGCGCTGACGACGCAGACCGCAATCGCACCGAGGCCGAGAGCTACGATCGACGGGTCAAGGCCATGCATGGATGAAAACTCACTCCGATCCGGCCCGGTCCACGAAAATTTCCCCGTCGAGGCCGCGCATGTACAGGACCGGCGAAATCCATTCGGCGAATTGCCGCGCCTTCAATTCGGCCCGGGTATGCGCCAGCGCGGCCTGGATCGAAACGTTTTCCGCCAGATAGGTGTAGAACGTATCGGCGAAGGCGAGACCCATATTGTCGCTGATCTCGAACTGCATGGCGATCACGGCGGGCACGCCGCCCTGAATGAGCTCGGCGGCAGTGCTCGAGAACAGAGAGCCCGGTTCGCCCTGCGCGCCGCTGCAGGAGTTCAGGACGACGAGACTCGGCGTTTGACCGGGCTGGGTCAGGAATTCTTTCAGCGAGTCGGCATAAAGCCTTCTTCCCTTCGGCCCGCCCTCCTCCTGGACCACGATGAAGCCCATCTGCCGCTCGGGATCGTGACCGCCGTGCCCGATGAAGTGAAACAGGTCCCACCGCTTGCCTTCGTCTCCCCTCAGGAAGCGGCGGTTGAGATCCCGAGCCTTCGCCGAGGGGATCCACGACAGTTTCAGCCTCTTGCCGTCGTCCAGCTCGCTCAACGCCTTCTTGATCGCGACCTGCTCGGCATCGACCTCGATCTCGTCCAGCGGCAATCCGTTCAGGACCTTGACCCGCGCGGCCATACCCAGCATCCGTATCGGCCTTGCCGCGGCCACCCGGCGCTCCTCGCCATAGTCGTCGACGGCCCGCATGAATGGCGTGCTTTGCGACGTCGTCACGTAGAAGCGGTTCTTCTTGTCGTACATCGTCTCCCACGGCACGTAGGCGAGCGTGGGATCGGTGACCCGCAGACGGATCAGGAACGGCTGATCGTGCTTTCGCGCCGCCTGGGAGCATTCCTGATAGAGCTCGAGGATCTTGCGCTGAAAGATGAACTCGAAGAGCTGCGATCCGATCTCCTGCACGATCCGCTCGTCCGACCCCGAGGCCAGACCTCCGGCAGCGTCACGCAAAGCGGGTCTCGCTTCATCACCGCCACCTGTCGCGGACGCATTCGCGTTGCGCGCGGCAGCACACTGGAGAATTGCTTCCTGCAACGGCCTCAGATTCTGACGAAAGCTCGGCTTGAGCTTTTCGACTTCAATCTCGCGGCTCGATGAATTGTAGTCCGCGACGATGCGGCAATGACTTTCGCCACTATCTTCAATGGTCAGATTGAAAACGACTTTCGCCACGACGCAACCCTCAGCCGCGCAACAGCCGGCGCAAAAAACTCACGCCTACTCCAAGTCTATACCGGACAGAAAAGCGCGCAACGGGCGAATCGAGCCGGCGCTGTTCTCCGCATCTGCGGTGCCGGCATCCTGCCGGTCTGTTTTCCGTCCGGGACGCTCACCATCCATGGCGGGCGCCCGATTGAAATCCAATCGAATGATCGTCAAAACGACGCGGAACCGGCGTTCAGGCCTGCCGCCGCGGCTTGCGCGCCCGCCGCGGCTGGCGCACCGCATTTGCGGCCATCGGCGCAGAGCGGAAGCTTGCCGGCTCCTGAGCTTTTCTAGAGCCAATTCTCCGGAGCGAATGTGAGCCGCTTCACACCTCCCGGTTTATTGATCCCGCCCGGCTTGAGCATGCTCCGGAACTCGAAAGCGTACCGCCGCTCGCCCCTGAATCAATTTGACTTTCATGTCGACCGCCAGCATTCGACATCGCGGTCCCCGCTTATGCCGCTGGAAGCTCTACGCCTGTCAGCTCGTCCAGTCTGGCGATGAGGGCGTCCTGGAATGTCGGGTCGGTCGCCTCATCGGCCGGCTGCTCCTGCCGGAGGTGATGCCAGTAGCGGCCGCTGACCATCGCGGCCGGCTCTTCGCTGACGGCGAGCCAGGACTGCGTACGTTGTCCGGTGTCGAGATCCACGGGGGCACCCGCACCGCCCATTCTGGTGCGCACCCAACCGGGATCGACCGCATTGCAGAGAACGTGCGGCCAGCGCCTTGCCAGCGCGTAAGCCAGCGCGACCGCGTGCAGCTTGCTCTCGGCATAGGCCTTCCCCGCATCCCAGCTTCGCCGGGTCCAGTCGAGGTCGCGCAAAGAGCCCTCGCCGCCGCGATGCAGGCCGCTGCTGAGATAGACCAGCCGCTTCGGCCGCGCGATCAGGGCCGTCAGCATGTACGGCGCCAGCGTGTTGATCACCAGCGTGCCGGCATGGCCTTCCGCGGTCGAGCCGCGGCTCCGCTCCGTGTAGACGCCGGCATTGTGGATGATCGCATCCATGCGTCCGATCGCGTTGACCTGGTCTGCGATGTCCTTCGTCTCGGCGGCGCTCCTGAGATCGCCGACCACGATACCTGCAGCATGCGAGGCAAAGTCCGCAACCGCCGCGGCGCGATCGGCCGATCGCGCGTGCAGCACCACGCGGTGTCCCTGATCGATCAGCGATTGCGCAGCCGCCCGGCCAAGACCATCCGTGCTGCCGGTGATGAAGACGATCGCCATGCACTGCTCCGCTATCCCCTGCGATATTGTTCGTCGCTGACCTTCTCCATCCAGTCAACATTTTTGCCGCCCACGGATTCCTGGATGGCGATGTGGGTCATTGCCGTCGTCGGCGAGGCGCCATGCCAGTGCTTCAGTCCCGGCGGAAACCACACGACGTCGCCGGGCCGGATCTCCTCGACGGGGCCACCCTCCCGCTGCACCCAGCCGAGCCCGGCGGTGACGATCAGGGTCTGGCCGAGCGGGTGCGTATGCCAGGCGGTTCGGGCGCCCGGTTCGAATGTCACCTGACCGGCCGCCACGCGCGCGGGATCGGGTGCCTGGAACAGCGGATCGATGCGCACCGTTCCGGTGAACCAGTCGGCCGGGCCCTTCTGCGAGGGGCGCGATCCGTTTCGTTTGATGTCGATGTCCATGTCAGGTTCCTTCTGTGCTGCGGCCGCAAGCGGGCGGTGAACTCCGATCGCAGCGGCGGCGCCGCCGATCAGCGCGCCCCTGCGTGTGACGTGAGGCATGGCCCGGCTTCCTTCAGTGCGGACGCTTCTCGATGACGTCCTTGACGATGGGCGCTGCGGAGAACGCGTTGGGCCAGCCGGCGTAGAAGGCGAGATGCCCGAGCACCTCGCCGGCCTCCTCACGCGTCAACCCGTTATCCATCGCGCGGTTCAAATGATAGGTAATCTGCGCGACCTGGCCGGTCGCGATCAGCGCACTGACGGTGACGAGGCTGCGGTCGCGCGGCGCCAGCGCCGGCCGCAGCCAGAGATCCCGGAACAGCACGTCGGTCGTGTATTGCACGAGGCTCGGCGTGATCTGTCCGAACTGCTCGCCGACCCGGCTCGCCCGCTGCTTCTCCGCGGCTTCGTCGAGCGGAAGCTGCGGTCCCGACGCCGGCGGAAGCTGGTCGGCGCCGATGTTGCGGCTCCTGAACGCGTCCCTCGCCGCCGGGATCGCCCCCATCGCATTCGCCCAGCCGGTGTAGAAGGCCAGGTGCGTGATGATCTCGGAGATCTCGGATGGCTTCACGCCGCTGTCGAGCGCGAGACCGAGATGGGTCGGCAGCTCCACCGTCTGGTTGCGAGCAATGAGAGCCGCGACGGTGACGATGCTGCGGTCCCGAACCGAGAGGCCCGGCCGTTTCCAGAGATCGTCCTTGAGAACCTTCTGCGCATAGCTCTCGAGTGCGGGCGCGACGGCGCGGATGTCTTCGGGCTTCAACATGAGATTGGCTCCTTGTACGTCGCTGGCGGCGGCCACGTCGCCGGCAAGCAGGCAGAACGAAAACAGGGTGACGGCGAGCAGCTTCATTGCGGGGATCCTTCCAATGTTGCGGGGTGCACGATCAGCCACCAGGCGACGAGCGCGGCGCAGAGCACGGTCATGGCGCTGACGAGGAACACGGTGTTGAGCCGCGCGCCGGTCGCGATCAATCCGAGCGCAGGGCTTGCGAGCCCTTGCGCAAGGTCCAGGAAGGCGGTGTAGGCGCCCATGGCGAGGCCGCGGCTCTGCGCGGGAACGCGGCGCACGGCTTCGACGCCGAAGCCGGGATACACCAGCGAGAAGCCGAAGCCGGTCAGCGCCGCGCCGGCGAGCGCCATCTCGGGCCGGGCAGCAAGCCAGATCAGCGCCTGCCCGACCGCTTCGATCAGCGCGCAGACCAGCGCGACCTTTGCGCCGCCGACCGCATCGGCCACATGACTGAAGAACACCCGTGCCAGGATGAAGGCGACAGCGTAGGCGCTGTAGGCGAGCCAGCCGTCGGCCCATCCGCGGTTCGCGAACAGCAGGGCGACGAACGTCGTCACCGCGCCGAACCCGACGCTGCCGAGTGCCGAGCCGAAACCCGGCACCCATACCGAGCCGACGACCTGAACGAGCGAGAGACGCGCCTGGTGCACCGGCGCCACCGCGGGAAGCGGGGCGACAAGCAGCAGCGTCAACAGCGGCGCCACCGCTGTTGCGACCGCGATTGCGGCAAAACCATAGGCGGCGTAGAGCGCGGAGCCCGCGGGCGCGCCGATCGCGAAGGCCGCGAACATCGCCGACCCCACCCAGGCGATCACCTTGCCCGTGCTGCGGCCGTCGGCAAGCGCAAGTCCCCAGCTCACGGCAGCGGTGATGACGAAGCTCTCGGCCGCCCCCAACAGCCCGCGCCCGAGCAGGAGTATCGCGACCGAGATCAATGGCGCCTGGGTCGCCCCCAGCGAAGCCAGGTACAGCAGTCCGGACACCGCGGCCGCGAGCAAGCCGACGACCACGCCACGCTTGGCGCCGCTTCTGTCCGAAAAGTGTCCCGCCCATGGCCGCGATACCAGCGAGGCCGCGAACTGACTGCCGGCGACGAGGCCGACCACGAAAGTGCCGAGGCCCAGCCCATCATGGACATGAAGCGGAAGCACCGGCATCGCAACGCCGATGACGAGGAAGGCCACGAAGACCACGCCCATGATCGGCAGCAAGGCCGCGGCCCCACGAGGCCCCGCGACCTGCTCCTGCATCGTCGTTGCCGACATGCCTCTCTCGGCTCCTGCTTCGTGGTCTGATTGGCTGAGCCGAACCTAGAGCTTCCGCGCCCCCCTGATTAGGTGATAGATTTCGGATGCAGTCATTAGCTGGGCTAATCAATGAACCGGGACGACGCCGGCGATCTCCTTGCCTTCCTCGCGGTGGCCCGCGAACGCAGCTTCACCCGCGCAGCGGCAAAGCTCGGCATGACGCAGTCCGCGCTCAGCCAGATCATCCGGAACCTGGAGGAGCGGCTCGGCATGCGGCTGCTCAACCGGACGACGCGCAGCGTCACGCCGACCCAGGCCGGCGAACGCCTGTTTGCAAGCATCGCTCCCAAATTCAGCGAGATCGACGCCGACCTCGCCGCGCTCAGCGAGCTCAGGGAGAAACCGGCCGGAACGGTGCGGCTGACCGCGACCGAATATGCGGCATCCGAAATCGTGCTGCCGGCACTGACGAAGCTCCTTCCGAAATACCCCGACATCCATGTCGAGATCGTCATCGACTACGGTCTCACCAACATCGTGGCGCAGCAGGTCGACGCCGGCATTCGCCCCGGTGAACTCGTCGCCAAGGACATGATCGCGGTGCGCGTCAGTCCCGACCTTCGCATGGCCGTGGTCGGTTCACCCTCCTACTTCGCCGCGCGCAAGCGCCCGAGGGTTCCGCAGGATCTGACGCACCACAACTGCCTCAACCTGCGCCTTCCGACCCATGGCGGCAGCCTGTATGCGTGGGAGTTCGAGAAGGGCGGCCGCGAACTGAATGTGCGCGTCGACGGACAGCTCGTCTTCAACAGCGCCGGCCTTCTCCTGGACGGAGCGCTCAAGGGCCTGGGCCTCGCCTATCTCACGGAGGGACATGTGCAGCCCTACCTGTCCGGCGGCAAGCTGGTCAGGGTATTGTCGGACTGGTGTCCACCGTTCTCGGGCTATCATCTGTACTATCCGAGCCGCCGCCAACCCTCGCCTGCCTTTTCGCTGCTGGTCGACGCGCTCCGCTATCGCGGGAAATAGCAGACGCTTGCGTGCCCTGCGCCAAGAGGCCTTACGGGCTTGCCGGCAACTGACCTCGATCGCTCCGTCCCTCGAAATAGGCGCAAAGCAGGGTCGTGTCCTTTTGAGCGATGGCCTTGCGAAAGAACTGGCACCTGAAATGCCGGTCCTTTCCCTCTCCCCTCTCGATCAGGAACATGCATTCAGTGCAAATGTCGGCATGATGGCGGCGCTTGCCGACATCGAGCCCGGCCAGGACGCGGCGAAGCGCATCGTGCAGCCGAGATCGATCGGCGACGTCAAGCGCCACAAGCCGGTCTCGCAGCGCGTTCATCGGATCACGCTTGAGGAATCTCTCGCCTTCTCCCGTGAGACAAAGCGCAATCGAGCGCTTGTCCTCTACAATCGGCTTGCGGACCATCAATCCCTTGCTTTGCAGCGCGGCGGCGATCTGCGATGCGGCGCTGCGGGTCGTGCCCAGAAAGCTGGCAAGAGCGCTCGGCGTCCTCGAAAACCTGTTTGCGCGGGCGAGATAGCGCAAGGCCATCCATTCCCGATCGCTCAGACCCGAAAGACTGCCTTCAAAATTCCAAGTGTCCGCCGATCGCACCAGGAGCTTTAGAATCTCAATTGCCATTGTCACTGCAAGTCCCCAGGCAACGGCCGTCCTGGCTCTCGATCAAGGATCGCGAGCCGCCGTATTGGATGAAGGTTGAATTCCCGTCGGGACTTGTTGGGTCCGGTATACCGTCCCGTGAAGCCGGAACGGCGGTGATGATTCCGCCGCGGCTTCAGCCCGATTGCCGGTTCCCGATAGCCTGATCGTTCCGGGAAAGGAACACCGAAAAAATACGTACCGCGCTCACCTCGAGATGGTGGACACCGAGTCCCGCACGCCCGGATAGGTTCGGAAGCCCGTGGCGCCACGCGAACTCAGCGAGATCCATGCGTCTTCCGCAGGGAAGCCGATGGATAGCGCTTGAAAGCCGTCGCAGTCTTTAAGTTGATTTGATGTGGTGCTTCCGAAATGCCGCTCTGAGTTGAGCCAGCTCATCGTGTGTCGCTCCCCGCTCCGCGTCGGCCCGATCGGTGAGCACGTCCACGTAAACGATCGGCTGATCGAACTGGCTCGCCGTGAAGTCGTACCGCTTGCCCTCGATCCGATTGTAGAAATGGTCGCCGGCCTGCAGAGGCGTTTTCAGCAGGTCACCGCCGAAGAGATCGTGGATCAGCAGCGACGTGACGTTGCATTGCCCCGCCGCCGGGTTGTCCGCCGTCCATTGGCTGGAAGTCGACAGCGACCATGCCTCGCTCAGCGCGCGTTGTACGTCATCGGGATCGAAGTTCATCGGCATCGCCAAGATCAGCGCCGAACTATAATTTCGGATTATACGATTATCGCTTTCTACCACTGTTTTGCCCGACGAGTCAAAACGGCCTCGTTGCTCGACTGGGCCCCAACTCCATCCGCCCGTCATTGCGAGCGCAGCGAAGCAATCCAGACTCTTTCCGCGGAGGGACTCTGGATTGCTTCGCTGCGCTCGCAATGACGATTGGGCACCGGTTGCGCCAAGATTGTTCTGTCCCGCTGATTTGCCCATCTTGTCAGACGATTAGCCGCGTCGCCCAGGCAACATGCCCTGCCCCCGTCTCTACTGTGCATGGGGTTGTTTTCGATATTTTTTTGTTTGGCCCCTTCCGACGCGCCTCAGCAAAGAAAAAGCCCGGCCTCTTCTCGAGGCCGGGCTTTCCCCTCTTGCGACTTGTTCGAACGATCAGCCGCGGGTGCGCGAGCGGATCATGAAGCTGTCGTAGGTGTATTCGGCGACCTGCCACCACAGATATTCGTCGGAGCGGTAGGCCTGCATGGCGTCGATCGACTTCTTGAAGTCGGCGTTCTTGGCCGAGGTCTCCGCCCACAATTCGTTGGTCGACTTGAGACAGGCTTCCAGCACTTCGTTGGTGAACGGACGCAGCTGGGTGCCGCCGGCAACCAGACGCTTCAGCGCCGCCGGATTCTGCATGTCGTAGCGCGCGGCCATCCAGCTGTTGGCATTGGCCGCCGCGTTGGTGAGGATCGCCTGGTAGTTCTTCGGCAGCGAGTTCCACTTTTCCAGATTGGTGAAGGCATGGACCATCGGACCGCCTTCCCAGAAACCCGGATAATAGTAGTACTTGGCAACCTTGGCGAAGCCGAGCTTCTCGTCATCGTAAGGGCCGACCCACTCGGCGGCGTCGATGGTGCCCTTTTCCAGCGCCGGGTAGATGTCGCCGCCGGCGAGCTGCTGCGGCACCACGCCGACCTTCTGCAGCACCTGGCCGGCGATGCCGCCGATGCGCATCTTCAGGCCGGAGAGGTCGGCAACGGTCTTGATCTCCTTGCGGAACCAGCCGCCCATCTGGGTGCCGGTGTTGCCGCAGGCGAAGCCGATCACGTTCGACTTCTTGAAGAACTCATTGCCGAGCTCCTGGCCACCGCCCTGGTACCACCAGGAGTTCTGCTGGCGGGCGTTGAGGCCGAACGGCACCGAGGCGTAGATCGCCCAGGTCGGGTCCTTGCCGACGTAGTAGTACGAGACCGTGTGGCACATCTCGACCGTGCCGTTCGAGGTCGCGTCGAGCGCCTGCAGGCCGGGAACGACTTCGCCGGCGGCGAACACCTGGATCTGGAATTTGTTGTCAGTCATCTCGGCGACGTACTTCGCCAGCTGCTCGCCGCCGCCATAGATGGTGTCGAGCGACTTCGGGAAGCTCGACGTCAGGCGCCACTTGATCTCGGGCGAGGACTGCGCGATCGCCGGCGAGGCCACAGCGGTCGCCGCCGCGCCTGCTGCCGACACTTTGAGAAAATCACGACGCTTCATCTTCAGGTCTCTCCTTGCTGGGGCGTTTCCCCTTAACTTCTCTTTTGCCGCCGCTCATTCCGGCGGCGCGCTGGGCCCGCGTCGATCCGAAGGGGCTTGACTGCCGTGGGCCTTTAACACGGAAGGGGCGCTTTCGGAACGCGACAATGGCATGACGGGGCTCTACGAAAGTCGCATGTCCCGATGGACTCCTCTCCGCCTCAGGCCGCGGCGATGACGCCCTTGAGCTGGTCACGGACCTGTCCCGCAATGGCGCGGTAGATCGCCGCATGGGGACCGTCCGGCTCGCTGTCGACCACGGGATTGCCGGCGTCCGAAGTGGCGCGAATCGCCATGTGCAGGGGGATCTCGCCGAGGAACGGCACTCCCAGCTTCTCGGCCTCGTGCCGCGCCCCGCCGTGGCCGAAGATGTCGGATTTCGTGCCGCAATGCGGGCACTGGAAATAGCTCATGTTCTCGACGATGCCGAGCACCGGCACGTTGACCTTCCTGAACATCGCAAGCCCCCGCCGGGCGTCGATCAGGGACAGGTCCTGCGGGGTCGAGACAATCACGGCACCCTTGAGCGGCACGTTCTGCGCCAGCGTGAGCTGGGCATCGCCGGTGCCGGGCGGCATGTCGACGACGAGCACGTCGAGCTGGCCCCAGGCGACGTCGCGCAGCATCTGCGTCACCGCCGACATCACCATCGGGCCGCGCCAGATCATCGCGGTCTCCTCTTCCACCAGGAAGCCGATCGACATGATGGCAAGGCCGAAGCGCCGCAGCGGAATCATCTTGCGCTCGCCATCCAGCTCCGGCTTGTCACGCAAACCGGTCAGCCGCGGCACCGAGGGGCCGTAGATGTCGGCATCGAGCAACCCGACCTTGAGGCCGAGGTCGCGCAGCCCCAACGCGAGGTTGAGCGCGGTGGTCGACTTGCCGACGCCGCCCTTGCCCGAAGCAACCGCGATGACGGCGGCGACGCCCGGGATCTCCGACTGCCGCGCCATGGGCGATTGGGCACCGCCCTGCGGCGGCGGCTTGTGGGCATGGACCGGTTGCACACCCGGCGTGCCGCGGCTGGGAGGCGGCGGCGGCGCGGAGCCCGCCTTGCGTTCGGCGGTCAGCGCCACCATCACGGTGGTGACGCCGGGAAGGCTGCGCACCGCGGCCTCGGCCTCGGCCCGGATGGGCTCCCAGGCCCGCGCCTCGGCGGCATCGACGTTGATCGAGAAGAACACCTTGCCGTCGGAGGCGCTGATCGGGCTCAGCACATTGGCATTGGTGAGCGCAACCCCGCGCGGCGACTTGATCCGGGCGAGGCTGTCGAGAACCTGTTGCTGCGTCACGCTCAAAGCGCATCTCCCAAACGGGGCATGATCCGGTCAGATCAGGCCCAAGGCTTCAGGATGCCCCATTAGAGCGGAAACGACCAAAAGGCTACTGCCTGCCGATATCGTCAGCCATCTCGGCGGGCGCGGCGCCCTGCTCCAGGGCCGCCTCGTAGTTCAGCTCGATCATGACCCCGTTGGGGTCGTGGACGAAGATCTGCCAGAGGTCGCCGCCGGGCACCTGGCGGGAGTCGAACTTCATCCCTTTGGACGTCAGCCGCTGCTTCATGCCGTCAAACCCGCGGCTGACGAAGGCGACATGGTGGACAACGCCGGAATCCGGCTTTTGTGGCTCCGAGGTCGACGAAATATCGACGAGGTGCACCACCGCCTTGCCCTCGCTGTACATCCAGGCCCCCGGGAAGGCGAAATTCGGCCGGGCGCCTTTTTCCAGACCCAGCACGTCTTCGTAGAAGCGGACCGTCTCGGCCAGATTCCGGGTCCTTATGTTGAAATGATCGAGGACGCCAACGCTCACGCCGCCCAAGCCCGATGCCATTTTTCGCTCCCTTGTTTTGAAGTTCTTGAGGTCCGCCATCCTAGCACAGGAGGGCGCCAAACGAAGGCGTTGCCCTCCGCCCTTAAGGGTTTATGGTGCGCCCGGTCCGCTCCGAAGCGGAACCTCAAAATGCCGCATGGGCGCCCCCCGCCCGGCTACAACCGTAAAACTCAAACTACGGACAAGGTACCACAATGGCTAAAGTCGCTTTCCTCGGTCTCGGCGTGATGGGCTTCCCCATGGCCGGACACCTCGTGAAAAAAGGGGGCCATGAGGTCACCGTCTACAACCGCACCGCGGCCAAGGCGAAGGAATGGGCGGACAAGTTCGGCGGCAAGACCGCGGCCACCCCGAAGGCCGCCGCCGAGGGCCAGGATTTCGTGATGTGCTGCGTTGGCAACGACAATGACCTGCGCTCGGTCACGATCGGCGCCGATGGTGCATTCGCCGGCATGAAGAAGGGCGCAACCTTCGTCGACCACACCACCGCCTCCGCCGAGGTTGCCCGCGAGCTCGATGCGGCCGCCACCAAGGCCGGCTTCAAGTTCATCGACGCGCCGGTTTCCGGCGGCCAGGCCGGCGCCGAGAACGGCGTGCTGACGGTGATGTGCGGCGGCGCTGAGGACGTCTATGCCGGCGCCGAGCCGATCATCACGGGCGCCTATGCGCGGATGTGCAAGCTGCTCGGGCCCGCCGGCTCGGGCCAGCTGACGAAGATGGTCAACCAGATCTGCATCGCAGGGCTCGTGCAGGGTCTCTCCGAGGGCATCCATTTCGCCAAGAAGAGCGGCCTCGACGTCGCCGCCGTGATCGAGACCATCTCGAAAGGCGCTGCGCAGTCGTGGCAGATGGAAAACCGCTACAAGACCATGAACGAGGACAAGTACGATTTCGGCTTCGCGGTCGAATGGATGCGCAAGGACCTCTCGATCGCGATCGCGGAAGCCCGCCGCAACGGCGCCAATCTGCCTGTCACCGCGCTGGTCGATCAGTTCTACGCCGAGGTCGAGAAGATGGGCGGCAAGCGCTGGGATACGTCGAGCCTGCTCGCGCGCCTCAATCGCTGATACCTGACGACCTGAAACGACCTTGCTGATCGCGATCGCCGCCATCTTCGTCCTCGCCTATGCGGCGATCGCGCTCGAGCACCCGCTTCGCGTCAACAAGAGCGCCACAGCGCTGCTCGGCGCGGGGCTGCTGTGGACCATCTACGCGGTCGCAACCGGCGACCACGCGCTGGTCGGCCGCCAGCTCGACGAATCCGTCGGCTCCACCGCGCAGATCGTCTTCTTCCTGATCTGCGCCATGACCATCGTCGAGGTGATCGACGCCCATGACGGCTTCGAGGTCATCACCTCCCTGATCCGCACGACGAGCCAGGTCACGCTGATCTGGCTGATCGGTTTCGTCACGTTCTTCCTCAGCGCGATTCTGGATAATCTGACGACCACCATCGTCATGATCTCGCTGATCCAGAAGCTGATCGCCCGCCGCGACGACCGCCTGCTGTTCGCCTCCCTCATCGTCATTGCCGCCAATGCCGGCGGCGCCTGGACCGTGATCGGCGACGTCACCACGACCATGCTGTGGATCGGCGGGCAGATCACGCCGCTCAAGATCATGAGCGCGGTGTTCCTGCCCTCGCTGCTCAATCTGCTGGTGCCGCTCGCCTTCATCAGCTTCTCGCTCAGGGGCAAGACCATCGCACCGCCGCCGAAAGATAACGGACTGCTGGCCGTCGACCGGTTCGAGCGCAATTTGATGTTCTATCTCGGGCTCGGCACGCTGATCGCGGTGCCGGCGTTCAAGGCGGTCACGCATCTGGCGCCCTTCATGGGCATCCTGTTCGGGCTCGGCGTGCTCTGGCTGGTCGGCGAGATCGTGCACCGCCACAAGGAGGAGCATGTGCGCCAGCCGCTCACGCTGGTGCACGCGCTGACCCGGATCGACATGAGCTCGGTCGTGTTCTTCGTCGGCATCCTGCTCGCGGTCGCCTGCCTCGAGCATGCCGGCCTGCTGTCGATACTGGCCAAATGGCTCGATGCCGCGATCGGCCGCCAGGACGTCATCGTCGTCGTGCTCGGCCTGCTCAGCGCCGTCATCGACAACGTGCCCCTGGTCGCCGCGACCATGGGCATGTACGACCTCGCGCATTATCCGCCGGACAGCTTCATCTGGGAGTTCATCGCCTATTGCGCCGGCACCGGTGGGTCGATCCTGATCATCGGCTCGGCCGCGGGCGTTGCCGCCATGGGCCTCGAGCGGATCGAGTTCCTCTGGTACGCCCGCCGCATCGCGCCGCCCGCGCTGGCGGGCTATCTGGCCGGCGCGGTGGTCTATATCGCGCAGCACGCGGCCTTGCATTGACGGCGCTGGCCGGATCCAAAATTAACGCCGGGTTAACGTAATTCTTTAGCTCCTTAAGTCACCTCTTAAGGATTTCTTGCCAGAGATAGACAATGCAGAAGGCCCGCGCCCGGCGCGGGCAGGAATCGTTGTTGTTCGATGAGTAACCCCGCTGAAAAGCCTGAGGTAGTGCAGCTTCCGGCCGAGCCGGTGAGCGCTCCATCGGCGAGCAGCCGAAGGGCTGCGGCGCAGCGGGTGCGCGAGGCCCGCGATAAGTTAACGTCGACCAGCGGAACCCGGCCGGCCTTCGACGCAGAGATGCTGCGCCAATATGCCCAGACGCGATTGTCGGCCTCCTATGTCGTGATGCTGCTGGTGGTTGCGACCGGCGTGCTGTTTGGCCTGTGGATGCAGCCGATCCCGGCCGCGCTCTGGACCGCCGGCATGCTCTGCATCCACGGCGCGATGGTCCGCAGTTGCCGGCGCTTCCTGACCGAACCCGCCTCGCCCGCGGCAACGCGCGCCTGGCGTACCCGATTCGTCGTGCTCGACCTGCTCTATGGCCTGTGCTGGATGGCGATCCTGATCCATCCCGTGCTCGACATGGTCACGGAAACGCTGATGATGTTCCTGATGCTGCTGGTGATTGCAGTATCGAGCATGCTGGCCGCGAACTTGCCGATCGCCGCCCTTGCCGCCACCGCGCCGGTTGCGGTCGCGATGGCGCTGAGCTTTGCGATGACCGGCTCGCTGGACAATTACATCCTGGCCGCGCTGGCGATTGCTGCCGAAGGCTATTTCGTGCTGCTGGCGCATCGCCTGCACTCCTCGACCTTCGCGACGCTCGAAGCGCGGGCCGAGAAGGACGCGCTGATCGGCGAGCTGGAGCAGGCCAAGGCGATCTCGGACGAAGCGCGTCACCGCGCCGAATCTGCCAACGTCGCCAAGTCGCGCTTCCTCGCTCAGATGAGCCATGAGCTGCGCACGCCGCTGAACGCCATCCTCGGTTTCTCCGAGGTGATGAAGAGCGAGATCTTCGGCGCGCATGCGGTGCCGGTCTACAAGGAGTACTCGGCCGACATCCATAATTCCGGCGTGCACCTGCTCAACCTCATCAACGAGATCCTCGACCTGTCGCGGATCGAGGCCGGCCGCTATGAGCTCAATGAGGAAGCGGTGTCGCTGGTCGGCATCGTCGCCGACTGTCATCATCTGATGAAGCTGCGCGCCTCCAGCCGCGGCATCACCATCCACGAGGTGTTCGAGCAGGCCATGCCACGGCTCTGGGCCGACGAGCGCGCGATCCGCCAGGTCGTGCTCAACCTGCTCTCCAACTCGATCAAGTTCACGCCGCAAGGCGGCGAGATCTGGCTCAAGGCCGGCTGGACCGCTTCGGGCGGACAATATCTGTCGGTGAAGGATACCGGCTCCGGCATCCCCGAGGACGAGATCCCGGTCGTGCTCGCCTCCTTCGGCCAGGGTTCCAACTCGATCAAATCGGCCGAACAGGGCGCCGGCCTCGGCCTGCCGATCGCCAAGAACCTGATCGACCTGCATGGCGGCACGTTCACGCTGAAATCGAAGCTGCGCATCGGCACCGAAGTGATCGTCACCTTCCCGCCGGAGCGGGTCATGAGCGCGCTGGCACCGCTGTCGGACGATTCTCCGCCGCTCCAGCCTGAAGGGTCCGCCGTCCCCGACGAGAAACGCCGTCCGCGACACAAGCCGATCATGAGCGCCGGCACGGGCTCTTAACCAGATGCTTGCAGACATGCCCGACAATCCTCCACTATGTCCGAATGAGCAAAGAAACGCCGTGCGTCGCGGTCTGCATGATCGATCCCAAGACCAAGCTGTGCTTCGGCTGCGGCCGCACCTTGCCGGAGATCGCGCGCTGGCACGCCATGGAAAGCGCGGAACGGCTCTCGGTCATGGCGCTGTTGCCGGCACGCATGGCGGACGCCGGTTTGCAGCCGATCGCGGGATCGCCGAAACGCACCTGATCGGCCTGCGCACGCATGGAGGTGCGCAATGATCCGCTTCCTCCTCGTCCTCATCATGCTCGCCGGCACCGCGGGTGCAGTCGTCGCTTATGGCGATCCCGAGCAGATTGCCCGTGCGAGCCACAAGGTCTCGCACATCTTCCGCGGACAGACCGCCGCCCCGCCCCCGGCGGTGCAGATCCCGCGCGGCCAGGGCGGCGAATTCGCACTGCGCGCGAAGATCAACGGCGTCGCTGCGCCGATGGTGATCGACACCGGCGCGACCTCCGTGGTGTTGACCTGGGAAACGGCGAAGGCGATCGGGCTGCCGCTCGAAATGCTCGAATACGACGTCGACCTCGAGACCGCAGGCGGCCACACCAAGGCGGCCCGGCTCACGCTCGATCGTCTCGCCGTCGGCCATCTCGTCGAGAAATCGGTGCCGGCCCTCGTCGTGCAGCGCGGCCAGATGAAGACCAATCTGCTCGGCATGAGCTTCCTCGACCGCCTGGAGAGCTGGGGCGTGCGCGCCGACAAGCTGATGCTCACGGGCTATCCCGAGCTGCAGAGCAGCCACCGCCGCTCGCGCATCGCGGTCGACTAATCCTTCAACCACACCACGATTTCAGGCAGCCCGCCCGAATGCGCCGGGGTGTGGCATTTCCGCTATTTACAAACCGCCTGGTCGGTTTATAACGGATGACATTCCCGGATCGGGGTTGGACAAGCGCTGCTTCCCGCCGGAAGCGGCCAAGTGGGAGATTTGAGTCATGACTGCCAGAGCCGCCTTACGCCGCACGATGCGCGCCCTGCCCTTTGCCGCCGCGTTCGCCGCAGGCAGTGCCAGCGCTGCCGACCTGTCGCCGCGCTATGCGGCGCCCTCCTCCGCCTACACGGCACCGCAGCCGGTCTATTCGTGGACCGGCCTGTATGCGGGCTTCAACGCCGGTTACGCCGAGAGCAGCGACGATGCATTCAACAACCTCGTCGGCGTGAGCGGCGGCAAGGTCAAGGGCGCCTTCGGCGGCGTGCAGATCGGCTACAACTATCAGCTCTCGCCGATGTTCGTGGTCGGCATCGAGAACGACTTCGAGGGTGGAGACATCAAGAACCACGACGCCCTCAACAGCGCCGCCGTGAGCATTCCCTGGTTCATGACCGGCCGGGCCCGCGCCGGCATCGCCACGATGGATTCACGGTTGTTGTTTTTCGGGACCGCGGGCCTCGCCGCGGGCGAGTTGAAAGACGGCCCGATCAACAAGATGAAGATGGGCTGGACCGCCGGCGGCGGCGTCGAGTGGGCGTTCCTGCCGAAATGGTCGGCCAAGGCCGAGTATCTCTACACCGAGTTCAAGCACGACGATCTGCCGGACTGGAATGCAGCGAAGTTCCACACCTTCCGCGTCGGCGTGAACTATCATTTCGACCTGTTCCGCTGATTGCGGATCGACGAAGGGCCGGATCTTGCGATCCGGCTCATTCTCCGTGGTGGGCGCTGCTAAGCAGCGGCCTCCGCCGGCACGCGCGCACCGACGCGCGCGATCGCATCGCGGAGCACGTCGACACCTGCGCCCGGCTTCACACCCTGCTCGGCGAGATGGCGGCGGAACGCACGTGCGCCGGGAACGGCGTGGAACGCGCCGACGAAATGCCGCGTGATGGCGTGCAGCCGCGTCCCGCGCGCGAGCTGCTCCTCGATGTAGGGCATCATCGCCTCGAATGCGTCCTGCATGGTCACGTGCGGCGCAGGCGCGCCGAAGATCTCGGCATCGACTGAGAGCAGGCGCCACGGATCCTGATAAGCGGCGCGGCCGACCATCACGCCGTCGACATGCGCCAGATGCGCCTTCGTCTCGTCGATGCCCGGGACGCCGCCATTGATGATGACAGGCACATCAGGCATCGCGCGCTTGAGACGATAGACGCGATCGTAATCAAGCGGCGGGATGTCGCGGTTCTCCTTCGGCGACAATCCATTGAGCCAGGCTTTTCGGGCGTGCACGATCAGCGCGTCGCAGCCGGACGCAACCACCGCGCGCGCAAGCGTATCGAGTGCCAATTCAGGATCCTGATCATCGATGCCGATGCGGCATTTCACCGTGACGGGAACGGCAACCGCCCGCTTCATCGCATCGACGCACCGCGCCACGAGCTCCGGCTCCGCCATCAGGCATGCGCCGAAGCGGCCGTCCTTCACGCGGTCGGACGGACAACCGACATTGAGGTTGATCTCGTCATAGCCGAAATCCTCGCCGATCCGCGCCGCCAGCGCGAGCTCGCGCGGATCCGACCCGCCGAGCTGAAGCGCCACCGGGTGCTCGATCGCATCGAACCCAAGCAGCCGTTCCCGGTCGCCGTGGATGACGGCGCCGGTCGTCAGCATCTCCGTATAGAGCAGCGCCCGTCGGGTGAGGTGACGGTGGAACACCCGGCAATGCCGGTCGGTCCAATCCATCATGGGCGCCACGGAGAACTTGAATCTTTGTAAATTCAACAGCTTGATCTTGATTTGCAGCTCGCGCAGTCCACGGTACCGCTTCCGAGCTATCCCGCTCAGGTCATTGCGATACATTCATTGCCCAAGCATGCACCACTTTCAACAGAAAGAATTTCGCTTCTTGGCAGGGAGAGCAAGCTGACGCCTGAGGGCGCCGGGAAGAACCTTGGAGAGCCAGCATCGGCGAGAATGATCCGGCAGCTCAATAGGCCGTGAGCTATCGGCTCATATCATCTCCGAGACGCGCGCTATGCGTCTTGCGAGATCGGCCGGCAGTTCCCACTGCTTTTCCGCTGGATCGTCGTAGCGCCCCCTGACGGAGCCCTTTGGTCGATCGAGCGCATTTCGAAGCGCTGGTCCATCTATGGGAGAGCGGCCGGACTTACTCAAAACGTGCGATCGCAAACGAAGTCAGATCGATATGGTTGCGCCCACCGGTCAATCGTTCGGCAACCACAGCACCGATTCCGGCGGAGTGCTTGAAACCGTGGCCGGAACATGCCGAGACCACGAAAATGCGATCGTGACGCGGATGGTGATCAATGATGAACCCACGATCGGGACGGACGGTGTAGAGACAGGCGGCCGCTTGAGCCACGCGCGGCGTCGCACCTGCCATCCGTCCCTGGACGTGCCTGCGGTACATCTCGGCGGACTCTGCCGGATCGACCTCGCGGTTGATGGTATCAGCGGTCGTCCGCGTCTCATACTGTTCGGTCGCGACTTTGATGCAGCGATCGCCCGGCAGCGGTGGAAAGCCATAGAGATAGTCGACATCGGTCGCGCCATGCATCCAGATGAACACCGGCGCGTCAGGCCCGTAAGCGGCGGCATCGTCGAGTTCGTACCAGTGAAGAACCTGGCGATTGACGGTCAGCAGGCGATCGAACGGCGCTCCCAGCAAGGGCGCCGTCCAGCCACCGGCCGTCACCACAGCCTGCTGTGCCTCAATCGTTCCGCTTGAGGTCTCGACACGGACAATGCCGTGCTGGTCGACTGAAAGAACCTTAACGCCGGTACGGATTTGTGCGCCGAGTTGCGCGGCGCGGCTCAGTTGCGCCGAGATGCAGCGCTCCGGAAAAACATATCCGCCGCCAGGTTCATAGTAAGCCCTCTCGTTTCCTGCGAGGCCCAGGAATTGAGGGAACCTGCGTGCAACTTCCGTACCGTCGAGAATTTCGTGCTGGATGCCGAAATCGCGTGCGACCTCGACCGAGCGTGCGACGAAGTCCGGTTTGCCATGGTGCGAGGTCGGTCCCGTGCCAGGCCCCATAACCAGAACGCCGCAATCATGCAGAAGCTTCTCTCCAGTATCCGCCTCGAGCTCACGCCAGATCCGGTGAGAGTTGAGGACGAGTGGAGCATAGACGCCACCCTCACCGACTGCCTGCCGCGTGATACGGGTTTCTCCGTGGCTCGACCCCATGCGGTGTGGGGGCACGAAACGATCGATTCCGATCGCATGCACGCCGCGCTTGGCCAACTGGTAAAGGATCGCACTGCCCATCGCGCCAAGACCTACGACAACGAAATCTGCTTGCTCGCTCATGGCGTGCTCTCCGGGTTCGAGTCTAAAGTTCTGACCGATGTAGGGGCGCCGCGATCCGCGATCGACGGACACAAAAGGCTCAAATCAGGCGACCTTCTTCAACCGCTTGAATCGCTCGATCCGGAACGGAGCCGGATCGACGCAAGCCGTCGATCCGGTCACCAGGTCTGCCATCAACGCGCCGGCGCCCGGGCCGATACCGAACCCGTGACCGGAGAAACCTGTGGCGAGATAGAAGCCGGGAACGGAGCCGACCGGCGCCATGACCGGCACGGCATCCGGCGTAACGTCCATCAAGCCGGCCCACACCTTTGTTATCTTGGCGTCGCCGAACGTCGGGAAAGCCTCGCGCAAATGGCGAACGCCGCCTCGAACGAATCGCCACGACGGATCGGGATCGAGAATGCGGACCTGTTCGAAAGGGGTAACTTCGTCGCTCCGCCAACTTCGCGCCATCGACAGCTCACGAAAAAACTGACCGCCGATGCGAAGTGTCAGCTCATTCCAGCTTTTGATGAGCGTCGGTGTATAATCGCAGAACAAACGGAAGCTGTCCGGCGTGATCGGCGCAATATTTGCGTTGCGCTGAGCGACAGTGAACCCGCCGTCCAAACGGCGACGGAAAGCGAAGTTGCCCGCACCAACTGCGAAATCCGGAACGCCGTCGACGGAGGACAGGCGGACGACGCTGCCGAGGATCTTCAGGACCGGAAGATCGATGCCCATGTTGCCAGCGAACAAGCGCGACCAGGCTCCCCCCGCCAAAACCACGGAGGAGCAGCGGATCTCACCGCGCTCGGTCACACAGCCGCTCACCCGACCGGCCGATCGCTCGATGGAGCGAACCGCGCAATTGGTGAGGATGTGCGCGCCTTTGGCGGCCGCGGCCCGCGCCATCGCCGGGACTGCGATAAAGGGCTCCGCCTTGCCGTCGCTCGGCGTGTGCAATGCGGCGCGGAACGGCTTCGTCGCTCCGGGAATGAGCGTCTTCAGCGCCTCGCCGCTGACGAGGCGGGAATCGAGACCAAGCGGGGCGGCATGCTTCAGCCACTCCTCATGCATCGCGACGTCGGCATCGGTGTCGCAGAGGTAGGCGATGCCCGTCTGCCGAAAACCCGTTTCGCCGGCGATGCGTGCGTTCATGCCGCGCCAAAGCCGGAGACTCTCGATGGCAAGCGGCAACTCGGCCGGATCGCGGCCCATCTGGCGCACCCAACCCCAGTTTCGCGACGACTGCTCCGCTCCGATCAATCCCTTTTCACACAAGGCCACGCTGACGCCGCGCTCAACCAGCGAAAGCGCGGTCGATACGCCGATGATGCCGCCGCCGATGACGACGACGTCCACCTTCGCCGGCAGCTCCTGCGGCGTGATGACGAGCTCGGGAATTATGCTGGACAAATTGTCCTCCTTCAAGACGAGCGCTTGGAAAACCATACGGCTCGGGCGTTCGTTGCCGCACCATCCGGGCGGACCGGAATAGCGGGCAGCTCCCATTCAGCCTCCCGGGCGATCGAGGAAATCGCGCAAGCGATACCAGCCGGCAAAGAGCGGCACGAACCACGGCTTGCCCGCATAGAACGGCACGGCGGTGAATTTGTCCCGATCAAAGGCTGACGGCATGTTCTGCTCGCCGAGAATTTTCCGCGCCGTCTGATAGCCGAGATAGGTCATCAGCGCGACGCCGTTGCCGTTGCAGCCGGCTGCGAAGTCCGTGCCATCACGGGCACCAAGATGCGCGAGCTTGTCGACCGTCATCGCCACACGCCCGCTCCACGCATGCGTGATCTTCACGCCCGCAAGTTGCGGCCAGATGGTCAGCATGCGCATGTAGAGCCGCTTGGCGGCAAGCTTGTCCGGCCTGTCGAAGATGCCCGGGCGCGACCCGAACAGAAGCCGCGTGCCGTCGGGCGACGGCCTTGCATAGATCAGGTCACGGCGCGTGTCGGACACCATGCGCGCCTGCGGAATCAGCTCGGCGAGCAAATCGGCCGGCAGCGGCTCGGTGGCGATCTGATAGCTCTTGACCGGCACGATGCGGCTCGCGAGCCCCGGCGTTGTATCGGCGGCGGTGTAGCCGTTGGTGGCTGCAACGACGTGCGCGGCCCGGATGCTGCCCCGCGCGGTCGGCACGATCTTCTCCTCGCCCGCTCCGTCCTGCACCATGCCCGCACGCGCATGCGAGCGCAGCACGACGCCAGCGGCGCGCGCCCGGTCGCGCAGCGCCTTGTGATACTTGCCCGGGTGCAGACCGCCATATTGGTCGATCACCATGCCGCCATGGTAATAGTCCGAACCGATCGCAGCCCGCTGCTGCTCCCGATCGAGGAAGCGCACGGTGACGCCGGTCTTTTCCGCCAGAAGCGCGCCATGCCGCTTCAGGGTTGCGTAGTCAAGCGCGGCATGAGCGCCGAAAAAACGGCCGGTGAGCGCGAGACCGGCATCCAGCTTCTCCGTCTCGACCAGCATCTTCAGATAGTCGAAGCTCTCATTGCTTTCGCCGATCAGGCGCGAGAACAGCACGGGGTCGATCCCCTTGATCGCGCCGCTCACCACCAGCTTCTGACCGCTCGACACCATACCGCCCGACCGCGTCGAGGCGCCCTCCCCGATCCGGTCGCCGTCGATGACGACGACCGAGCGCCCGGCGCGCGCCAGATGAGTCGCCGCGTTCAGCCCCGCATAGCCCGAGCCAATGACCACGACGTCGGCGCGTTCCGGCAAGGGATCGAGATTGGTTTCCGGTTCGGCAGCCTCCCACCAATAGGGCGCCTCCTTGAAGTCCTTGGCATAGATATCGTCAAAACGGGGCATGATGGATCGAGCCTTTCCGGCTTGTCTTTCTTTGAACGTGGAACGGCGCGATCAGAGAACCTGACCGAGGAATTCGCGCGTACGCGGATCTTGCGGATTGTCGAAGAGTTCTGCAGGCGGCGCGCTCTCCACGATCAGGCCATGATCGGTGAAGCAGACACGCTGCGAGACCTCCCGGGCGAACTTCATCTCGTGCGTCACGAGGATACAGGTGAGGCCTTCCTCCACCAGTTCGCGGATGGCGAAGAGCACGTCCTTCACCGTTTCAGGATCGAGCGCCGCCGTCACCTCGTCGAACAGGATCACCTCCGGCTGCATCGCGAGCGCGCGGGCGATCGCCACGCGCTGCTGCTGGCCGCCGGAGAGCTGACCCGGGTAGCTGTCCGCCTTCTCGGAGAGCCGCACCTTCTTCAGGAGCTTGCGGGCGCGCTCCTCGACTTCGGCGCGGTCGTGCCCGAGCACCTGGATGGGCGCCATCATGATGTTTTGCAGCGCCGTACGATGCGGAAACAGGTTGTACTGCTGAAACACCATCGCCACCTGATGGCGCAACGACCGCATCGCCTTATCCGACTTCAATTCGTGCACGCGATGCGTGCCGACGCGAATAAAGCCTTCGTCGATCGGAAATAGGCCGTTGATGCAGCGCAGGATGGTGGACTTTCCCGATCCGGAGGGGCCGATGATGCAGACGGCCTCGCCCTTCTGCACGAACATCGAAATGCCCTTGAGAACCTCGAAGTCGCCGAAGGACTTGCGGACGTTGTCGAGCTCGATCAGCGCTTCGATACGGCTCAAAGGCTATCTCCCTTCACGGCACGTTCCAGCCGGCGCGCGATGGCTGCGATCGGATAGCAATAGGGGATGAACAGGAACAGAATGGTCAGATAGAAATAGACGATCACCCGCTCGTTCTCCATGGCGAGCAGAGTGTTCAGGATCGTCAGGACGTCCTGGATTCCGGTGACCGTGGCAAGCGCGGTCGCGATCATCAAGGGCGCATAGAGATTCATCCAGCCAGGGATCATGCGCCGCATCGCCTGCTGCATGATCACGTGGCGATAGATCTGGAAAGTATTGTAGCCGAGTGAACGTGCCGCCTCCCATTGGCCGCTGTGAACGGATTGGACGGCGCCGCGGATCACCTCGGAAAAATTCGCCGCGGTCGGCAGCGCAAGGCCAATCACGGCTTTCACGAATGGTGGAAACGGAACGATCGTGCCGAAGATTCGCATCTCGAAGGGCAGGAAATAGAGCGTGGCAAAGAGCAGAACGAGCCAAGGTGAATTGCGCAGGAAATTCACCAACAGAAGATTCGGCACTCGGATCAATCCGACCCGCGCAAGCGTCCCAAGCCCCATGATCGTGCCGAGCGCGGTCGCCAGCGCCATGGAAGCGATCGAAAGGAGAATGTTGAGAACGAATCCGCCGGTGACCGGCCAACCGGTTGCTGAACCGGTCAGAAGCAGGGGAAGCCGCACCAACACGCGGGTCCAGTAAGCCGAGCCACCCGTCGCAGCATCAACAGCAATCCAGACCACTACGCCAAGGGTGATCAGCAACTGAACGGCGCGCTTCTTGTCATCGTAGTGGAGCACAAACCCTGCCATCAAAGCCCCCTTCCGTATCCCGGGAAGGCCATAAAGGCCTCGAGCCTCGCCATTGCGAGTGTGAGAATCGACACTAGCGCCACGTAGATGAGGAGCACGAGGATCATCACCTCCAGCGTGCGAAACGTGTCATTGTAGATCTGCCCGGCGTAGTACATCAGCTCCGGCACGGTGATGACGGACGCCTGCGACGTCGTCTTGAAGAGATTGGTCAGGATGTTCGTCAGCCCCGGCAGGCAGATGCGGGTCGCGATCGGTGCCTCGATGCGCCAGAAGCGGGCCCACCGGCCGTACCCGAGTGACCGCGCCGCATCGACGATCGACCGCGGCATGGTTTCGATACCTGAGCGAAACGCTTCGATGGCCAGTGCCCCGCCGAAGAGACTGAGCGATATCGCAGCACAAGCAAAGGCGCTGAGCAGCGGCACTGACAGCCCGGTCGAAGGATCGGTCACCCTGAGACCGAGGGTCGAGAGCGTGAAATAGGCAAAGAGCATCTGTAGCAGCGGCGGCGTGTTGCGAAACACCTCGACGAACAGCTCGATCAGGGCATCAAGCCAGAATATCCGCAGGGTGAAGCCGAGAGCCCCGAGCATGCCGATGAGTATGGCGGCGCTGGACGAGAGCGCCGCCAGCTTCAGCGTGTTGACGACACCGATGAGCAGCCATCGCTGGTACGCTGGATCCGCGAGCCAGGAATAGTCGAGACCTAACAAGGGCTGCGGCTCCGCGTCCGTCAGTTCTTCTTCGCCGCCGCAGCCTTTGCCCGCGCGGCAATATAGTCGGAGTGCGGCATGCCGAACTCGGTCTCCCACGCGATCAGTTTGCCCTCGGCTTCGGCCTTGTCGATGGCCTTGTCGACGGCTTCGCGGAACTCGGCATCGTCCTTGCGCAGGCCGCCCGCCATCGGCTGGAATTCATAGGGTGCAACGGCGATCTTGTAGCTCGCCCAATCGGGCTCCTTGAGCTTCTGCTGAAGCGTCATATCGTCGAAGACGAAGCCGATGCAACGATTGTCCTTCAGCGCGCGATAGGCTTCCGGCTGCGTCTTGAAGGCGACGAGAGTGATCCCGAACTCCTCAGTCATCTTCTTGTTGTAGTAGGAGCCCTGAATGCCGCAGACCGACTTGCCTTTCAACTCTTCCCACTTGGAGATCGTCGACTCCTTGGCCATCAGCACCGATGGACCGGCGGCAGAAACATATTCCGTGGTGAAGTCGATGACCTTGGCGCGCTCGGTCGTCACGCCAAGTGTGGCGAAGATCGCATCGATACGGCCGGCAGTCAGGAAATCGATGCGATTGGCAGCGATGACCGGCACGAGTTCGATCTTGTCCTCCGAGCCGAGAAGCTCCTTGGCAACGTACTTGGCCAGCGAGACCTCAAAGCCGACGACTTCGCCCTTGTCGTTCAAATAGCCGTAGGGCACGTAGTCATTCTTCACGCCGACGATCAGCTTGCCGCGTGCCTTGACGTTATCGAGCGTCCCCGCCAGCGCGGCGCCAGCCACGAAGAAGGTCGCGAGCGCGAGGGCAGAAGCGCCCATCATTCTCTTGAAGCCTGCCATCCTGTTCCCCTGGATAAATCAGGGCCTTCGGGCGCTGTTGCCGCAACGCCGCGTTAGCCGTCAACTTTGTTCAATGCAGAAATCAGGCCGCTCGAAAAATGTGCACCTCCGCTGAGCGACCTAATTTTCATCATTGGAGGCTGATCTCTCTCATTAGACAAGTTGCCAACGGCAGTTTTTTCATAATATGAGATTTTATGTCGCCGACCGCCCAGCCATCTTCTAGTGGAGCCCAGCTGCTCGACCGGACTGTCGTCCTGCTGGACCTCGTCGCCGATGGCGGCGTCGACGGCCTGTCGCTGAAGGAATTAGCGGCGCGCTCCGGGCTCAACACCGCCACCTGTCACCGCATCCTCAACACGCTGGTCGGCCACAAGCTGCTCGCGCGCGACGACAAGAAACGGCGCTACCGGCTGGGTGCGCGCATGGCGATCTACGGCGTGCGCGCGGCCCGCGGTCCCGGAATCATCAGCCGCTGCGAAGTCGCGCTGACCCGGCTCAGGCGGCGCACCGGTGACACGACCCATCTTATGGCCCGCTTCAACCACGATTCAGTCTGCCTCGACCGGCGCGACGGCGAATGCATCGTGCCGACGCTGACGGGATCGATCGGCGGCTTCGTGCCCCTCGGCGTCGGCCCCGGCTCGATCGCGATGCTCGCATTCCTCGACGAAGATGAGCAGGATTACATCATCCGCGCCAATCTGGGGCGCTACGCATCCTATCGTAACCTCACCAAGGACAAGGTTCGGCAGTTGATCGCCGATACCCGCCGGCGGGGCTACGCGGTGGATATGGGCGAGCTCATTCCAGGCATTGCCGGCGTCGGCATGCCGATCATGACGCCTGGAGAAAA
This sequence comes from Bradyrhizobium huanghuaihaiense, assembly GCF_007830635.1. Classification (GTDB taxonomy): domain Bacteria; phylum Pseudomonadota; class Alphaproteobacteria; order Rhizobiales; family Xanthobacteraceae; genus Bradyrhizobium; species Bradyrhizobium huanghuaihaiense. The sequence goes on from NZ_VLLA01000005.1 coordinate 355,855, forward strand.
GCCGGGCGCAGCGCTCAGCTTCACGCTGCTCTGCGCCAAGGTCGGGCCCGGCGTCATCGAACGCTATGGCGCCCTCCTCGAGGAAGAGATCAACGCCATCATTGGTCAGTAAGACGGATTGGGTACACGCGGCAGCAACGGGCGAGTCTCGTTCACATAGTGATGATGCGCGGCCGTGGCCCGGTGCTCCTGTAACAGGAGCGCTCTTCTTTGAAGATAGTCAGTCACAGACGTAACGACTTGCCGTCTGCCGACTTGTACTGATCGAAAACAGTTGGATGGATCCCCTGTCCCGGGTGCACGCTGGTATCAGCCGGACTTTCGGCACAGGGCGCGGACAGCTTTGGTCAGCAGCCGCGGCAAATGATGAGCTTGCGATCGATCTTGATGTCCTCTTCGCTGCGCCGTTCGAGGTCGTTCGGGGTTTCAAAAAGGACATCTCTGGTCTTCGGCTGTCGATGGCCAACTGGCGCGCGTCCAATCGGGCCGGATGGCTGTGACGAGGCGATCTGCACACTCGCCGAACTGATCAACAATCTTCCCGGCGCAATCACGTGTGCGGCAGCGGCGCGGCCGCTGAGGAGCAAGATTGGAATAATGGTCCGGATCAATTTGTACATCTGCGGGATCCTCTGAGTTGGCCAGACGTGGACGATCGCCGTCCTCGTCGATTTCTGTTGGCAGTGAAGATTGATGGGTGATTTAGCTCTCTGCGATGGCGCTCGCCGAGGTCACGTGCTTTGGGCACATCTGCGCTTCGCACATCAAGAACTCTGTGATTTCCGGTCGACCGGCAAAAGCCGTGTCAGCAATCACGGCAGTACCTCACCATCCGCTCGATATCCGCTCGGCCGTGGATGCCGAGGTCCCGCAAGGTCCGCTCGTCGTATTTCGACAGGGCGGCGATCGCACTTTTGATCTCCCGCTCACGGCGCCAATGCGCCCACAGCGCCACAAACTTCTCCCTAAGCTCGCTCATCCAGTTTCCGCGGCGACGCAGACGTAACTCAACCCTCGCTGCGAGTTCCGGCGCGACTCTTGGCGGCTGCAAGCTGCCATGCCCGTGCGCCATGGAAGGCGGACAGCCACCGGCTCGGCGCGCCTGGCGAGCTCGTCCGGTGACCAACGCCGCATGTGCGGTGACCAACGCCGCCTCAGCGATGAACGTCGTGCTCGGATGCAGCCACTCGCCGTAGAGGGCTAAACCTCCGATGGAGAACGCCAGGCCCGTCCTCCACCAACGGCTGGTCGGACTATCTGCGTCCACAGCCGGCGCCAAAGGCGGCCGTCGAGTGTATCCCGGCATATCGGGATACACTGCGCGCACGAGCTTGCCGCCGAGTCCGCGCGCGATCTGGCCGATACGCATCCGGGAAGGCCGAACCATCCGATTCACGTTTGAAGAGAGGTACTGTTTCAGCATGAAGATTTCTCCTGCGCGATGTTTGCAGGAGATATCCTGAAGCTCCCCTGTCACGGGGGCGTCACGGCTACAGCAAAAACGGTTACAACTGCAGCCTGCTGCTTCGAGCCGGATAGTCGTTGCGCCAGTCACGAAGCCGACTTGCCGATCGACGAAATACCGTCGTCGCTATCGCCAGCGAAAGGTTCGTGGCCGCAGCCGAGAGGCCGCTCGTACGACGGGCCTCACGAATATTCAATGATCGAGACCAGCTTCCTGCCGTTCGGGCTGGTCCAATCGAGCGCCAGCTCGGAAACGATCTGTGGAACGGTCACGATAGCTGCGCCCGCCTTGTGCATGCGCTGCAGTGCCAGATCATTACCGACTTGCGAAAACGAAGCCGAGGCGTCAGCCGATACCTGCACCTCATACCCCTCCTCCAGCATTTGCAGCACTGGAAAAGTGATACAAATTTCAGTGGTAATACCGGCCACGAAAAGCTTTTCACGACCGGTTGCCTTGACAGCCTTGTTGAAGCCTTCGTGGTGCATCGCGTTGACGATACCCGGGCGCCGGATCCTTGCAGCAAATGCCTCAGGCAGGATTTGTTCGAGCTCCGGGATGAGCGGGCCGGTGAAATTGATCTGATCCTCCATGCTCGAGGTCAACACCACCGGCATTTCCAAAGCCTTCGCAATTTGCGCGAGCTTGATCGCGTTTTTCCTGACGATGTTGATATCGAGAGAGTGCGTCCACGACATCGTACCGACCTGGTGGTCGATCAGCACCATCGCGGCATTGTCGGGCGTGAAGGCGTTCTTGTGCATGTCAAAACCCCTTTGGAGTCGACTTTACGTGGCGACGGAAGCGCGCAAACCTCAAACAAGCTGCCTAAGTGGGGCGAAAGGTAGCGAGTGAAAGGTTCGTCCAAAAGCCAGAAAAATAGCAACACACCGTCCGCTCTTTGTGGACGATTCGCGCTGCTGCATCTCCCGGCCATAGGCGCAGGATAGCCCCCGCAAGTCGGACCGCGTTCGCGCCCAGCATCCAATTGCAATCGTCGCAGCCTAGAACGGCTCGACCGGGATAGTGAAGACGTAACCAACGCCGCGCTCGGCCTGGATGATGCGCGGCGCGCTCGGGTCGGTCTCCAGCTTCCGCCGCAACCGCAGCACTTGAACGTCGACGCTCCGGTCAAAGATGTCTTCGTGGACGCGGGTCGCCTGAAGCAGGTGCTCGCGCGTCAGCGGGCGCTGCGGCGCTTCAAGAAAAGCCAGCAACAAGGCGTATTCGCCCTTGCTCAGGGGGACCTGCGAGTTGTTGACGTCTATCAGACTGCGGCCGCGACGTTCGAGTTTCCAGCCGTTGAAGCGATAGCCGCCGCGTTCTGGTTCACGGGCACGCGCGGCCCGCCCCATCTCCTGACGCCGCAACACGGCGCGGACTCGCGCCAGGAGCTCTCTCAAGCTGAATGGCTTGATGATGTAGTCGTCGGCGCCGAGCTCGAGCCCAACGATGCGGTCGCTTTCGTCGAGCCGGTGCCCGGTCGTGATGATGACAGGCACATCGGAATGTGCGCGAATTTCCCGCAGCATATCCAATCCATCGTCCTGACCTAGACGAAGGTCGAGAATGATCAGACTAGGCTGCGTTCGTTGAAGATGAAGATGCAGTTCGACCCGGCTTGATGCGGCCCTGCTCGGCACACTGTGCTCTTCCAGATATCCGATCACCATCTGCCGCAAAGCGGCATCATCATCGACGACAATGATATGGCTGACGTCTGCCAACATATTTGATCTCTCAAACTTGCCGTAGCAGCAATCCCGGTTGCTGCGTTGGGACGGGAAATGCTGCTTACTCCGGCTGGAACTTGAATTAGCCCCGGTCCGCCCCTGGCATGGGCCGCCTTTGCCTACCCTACACGCACTCCAACAAATGACTGACAGGTCAGGATTCACCGTGTGCGTCCGCCGGCGCCCGCGCCGCCTTGAAGCCGGCGACGAACCTCGCCAGCGTGTCCGACGTCGTCCCGCGGGGCAGCATCACCTCGATCAGCGCGAAGCGGCCGCGGTTCTGTACCGCCCGCTCCAGCGCCGCCGCGAGCTCGCGACGCGTCGTCACCCGCTCGCCGGTGCCGCCGAGCGCCGGCACGATCTTGGCGAAATGCCAGTCGTCGAGATCGTTGAACACGGACTCGGGCTGGAACGCGCGCAGCATCTCCCAGCTGCGGTTGTTGAGCAGCACCACGATCGGATCGAGGCCATAGCGGCGGCAGTTGCCGAGCTCCCAACCAGTCATCTGGAATGCGCCGTCGCCGACCAGCACGAGCGGGCGGCGTTGCGTCGCCACCGCGGCGCCGATGCCGGCCGGCACGCCGAACCCCATGCCGGCGTAGTAGCCGGGCGCCGCGAGCGCGGTGTTGTCAATCTCCATGGCAACGAACAGGCAATCGCCCATGTCGGCCACCATCGGCATCTTGCCGTGCCGGTCGAACAGGTCGTTGATCGCCGCCGCCACGTCGGACGGCGCAATCGGGCGGTCGTCGGCCGCGAGCCCGCGCGGGTAGGGCAGCGCCAGCCGCTTGCGACCCGCGGCCTTGTTTCGGCGCGGCGCGCGCCGCACCAGCTCGGCCACCAGGTCCTCGATCGGCACGTCGCGGTAGACGTGGTGCCCGACCCGCACCTCGCGGCCGACCGCCAGCATCGTGCGCTGCGCATCGAGCTGGCGCTGCGACAGCGCGAAATTGGTGTCGCTGACGATCACGCCGAGCAGCAGCACGGCGTCGGCGTCCTCGACCAGCCGGGTGATCTCGGGATGGCCGGCGGCGCCGAGATAGGTGCCGGCCATGACGTCGGCGGCGTCCTCCAGCAGGCCTCGCCCCATGAAGGTGGTGACCACCGGCAGCTCGAGCGTCCGCGCCAGCTTTGCGGTCTTGGCCTCGACCCCGTAGCGGCGGATCTCGACGTCGACGATCATGACGGGCGCGTGCGCCCGTGCGAGCTTTGCCAGGATCTCCTCGGCGCATTCGGCGAGCGCGCCGGGATCGGCCGGCCGCCGCGCCAGCCTCGGCACCGCCGCGGTTCTCGCGCCGACGAGGTCGCGCGGCACCTCGATGTAGACCGGCAGCGACTGCTCGCGCGCGCTGCGCAGCACGCGCGCGATCGCCTCGGGCGCGCGTCCGGGATCGTCTAGCACCGCCTGGCCGCAGGTGATCTCGCGAAACACCGCGAGCTGGGTGTCGATGCTGCGCGCCTGGTGATGCAGCAGGAAGCCGCCCGCGCGCTCGCGCGCGCCCGGCGCGCCGGCGATCACCACCACGGGCGAGCGCTCCGCGTAGGCGCCGGCGACTGCATTGACCAAGTTGAACGCGCCGGCCCCATAGGTGACCACGGCGACGCCCAAGCCCTGGTGATAGCGCGCGGCTGCGTCGGCCGCGAAGCCGACCCCCGGCTCGTGGCTCAGCGTGTAGTGAGGCAGGATACGCGATTCCTCGATCGCCTTGTAGAACGGAAGGACGAAATCGCCCGGGATGCCGAAAATCTCGCGCGCGCCGTGCTCCTTCAGGCCCTCGAGCAACGCGGCCGCGAGCGTGGTCACGATTCGCGCGCCCGAGCTTCGGCAACGATCGGCAGCGGGATAGCGGACCGGAACACATTGTCCGGGTCATAAAAACGCTTGGCCCGGAGCAGTCGATCAGCGTTCTGGCCAAAGCTCGCTGCAGCGCGCGCGACCTCACCCTCGCCCAGCATGTTTGGGTATCCGCCAGGAAGCGCGATATTCGTAAACGCCTCGCGGGCCTCACGTACCCATTGTCGATGCCGCCGTTCTTCCGTCCGCGATCCGTCGTCAAATGACGCAAGGATTTCGATGGACACATGGTCCCGACGCAAGCCAAACGCAGTCGTTTCCAATGGGACCTGCGAGGCTGCTCCCTTGAACTCATGGGTGATCATGGAACAGCCGGCGGATGGCGCACTCGCCATTGCTTTCAAAAGAATGTCGATGCCAGCCTCGTCGAGTACGGGAAGCAGGCACGTTTCCATAAACACACGCTGCCCATTCACGATGGCCGGATCAAACAGCGACACGGAAGCGCCGTAGCGAACCGTTCCCACAGTATTGGTGAGCGCCGTCCCAAGCTCAAGGAATGGCGCTAGATGGGTGTCGGCCTCGTCGCGCGAACCACTCCAGGTCGGCACAATCATGATGACCGGCGTGCCATCAGGCGCCGCCCCCGCGACGACCTGCACGGTCAGTTCGTCCGGTGCGAAGCGAGCCACGTCGGCGCAGCGTCGAAGTACGTCCCGCGCTTGCGAGAACGGATAGACCAGCGCGCCGGAAACGACAAAGGGCAGTTGGTGCAGCTGAATCCGCATAGCCGTCACCACGCCAAAATTGCCGCCGCCGCCGCGCAAGGCCCAGAATAGGTCTTCGTTGCGCCCGCGCTCCGCGATCACCAGCCGGCCGTCCGACAGGACGACGTCGGCCGCTATCAGATTGTCGAGCGCTAGTCCAAAACGTCCGTTCAGCGGACCGTAGCCGCCACCCAGTGTAAGCCCGGCCATGCCGACCGTACTGCACGAGCCTGTCACTGCGGCGAGCCCTAGTGGATCGGTCGCCGCGAGCAGATCGGAGGCACGGCTCCCGCCGGAGACCCAGGCAATGTCGGCCTCAACGACCACATCCCGCATACCACCAAGATCAAGCACGAGCCCATCGCACAACGCGCGACCGGCCCAATCATGGCCGCCGCCTCGCACGGACAGCGGAAGGTCTGCAGAACGCGCGGCCGCAACGGCAAACTGGATGTCCTGCGGCGCCCGACAATGGACGATGGCACGAGGCTGGCGCCCGACCGGCTTCGCCCAGATGGCGCAGGCGGCCTTATAGGCTTCATCGCCTTGCGTTGAGATCCGACCTTCGATCTGGCCACTGAGCCTACGGAGGGCACCATCAATATCCTGAGTCTTTTCCAGCATACCGGCCGTCCTGACGGTTGTTCGTGAAGACTTCTCCAACAACAGGCGTGAAGCTTGGCTGCCAAGCCGTACCAAAGCCATTTCAAGTGCGGTCCAATTCGTTACAGATGTTACGGATTGTAGCGCCAGCGCCAGCCTTGTAGTGTCTTGCCATATGCTCACAATTCGCGCGCCCGGTCGGTTCCCGATCTCGCCGCGGAGAAGGCCGGCTGCACCGGCGATACAGCGACAATTGTCCGGTTTTGTCGGATACAGAGTATGTCTGCAGGCCACTACTTGGACTGTCCGCCCTTCCTTAGGCTTATGACTCTTCCGCAACGAAGTGTTCACGACTCAAAGGAAAGACAATGCCGACTAGTTTACTCCAGCATGTCTCACCCGAGGACGCAGCGCTCGTTCTTGATTTCCAGCCGCCGATCTTCATGGGCGTTGAGAGCCATGACCACCTGAAACTTAGAAGCAATCTGCAGATCATCGCCAGGACTGCGAAGCTCTTCAAGTTTCCGACCTTGCTGACGACCGTAACCGCGAACGCCTCCGCCGGCCCCTTCGTGCCCGAGGTCACCAAGGATGTCTTCCCCAATGATCCGATGCAGGGTCGCACGTCGATCAATGCTTGGCTCGATTCCGGCTTCGTCTCCGCCGTGGAGGCAACCGGACGGAAAGCGGCTGGTCATCACCGAAGGCGTCATGGACATCCTCAAGGAGAACACCGCCTTCCGCATCAATGTCTACTTCTCGAAGTGGGCACTCGGCGAAGAGATCAGGCGGAAGTAACAGGTCGACCAAAAGGGGCTCGTGTTGGATGAATCAAAGGGAGGTGTAGTTGCTCAAGAACTCACACGGAACGGTATGAAACCCGCCAACCTTCGTATCGATGTCATCACGACGTTTATCGCAATCGTCGAAGCGGGAAGCATGCGAGAAGCCGGTCGGCGTCTTGGCGTCTCCAAGTCTGTCGTCAGTCAACGCCTCAGCGCACTGGAGGCAGCCCTGAATGTCCGGCTGCTGAGCCGGTCGACGCGGCAGCAGGCCCTCACCGAGAGCGGTAAATATTTTTTTGAGCGTTGCCAGAAAATCGCCGAGGATTTCCAACTGGCAGCCGAAGAGGTGAGCGATCGGCAGGACGAGTTCTCCGGCACGATCCGCATCGCCGCCCCGATGAGTTTTGCTGTACTGCATCTGACTGACGTGTTTTCGACTTTCTTACAAACCCATCCCTTGATCGATCTCCAGATCGAATTCGACGACCGCATGCATGATCTGGTCGGCGACTCCTTCGACATGGCGGTCCGAATTGGAAGGCTGAAGAATTCCGCGCTGATTGTGCGCCGGTTCGGGCTGAGCAATCGGGTAGTGGTCTGCTCGCCGCGCTACATTGCCGAGCACGGAAAACCCCACTCGATCGAGAGTCTCGAGAACCACTACGCCGTCAGCTATGCCAATCTCACCGCTCAGTCGGAATGGATTTTCCGCCGAGGCGACGAGATCAAGAGCGTGACGCCAAAGAGCCGCATGAGGGTCAATAGCGGCGATATCCAGCTGGCGGCTGTGAAAGACGGCGTGGCGATTGCAGCACTGCCCCTCTTCATCGTTCACAAGGCGATCGAGGCGCGAGAGGTCCAGGTCGTCGATCTCGATTGGCAATTGGTGCCAGATGACCTTTGCATCGTTTATCCGCAGAACCGTTTTCTGGCACGGAAAGTAAGAGCGCTGTCCGCTGCCATCATCGCTCACGTCGGAAGTCCGCCTCGCTGGGAGAGCCGTCTTAGCGCAGAACAACAGGAGAAGCTAAAATCATGAATCAGATGATCATCAACGGCGTCAACAGCCAGACCTTCGTCTGCTCGGATCTCCAAAGAGTCGAGCAGTTTTATACTGTCATGCTCGGTCTTCGCGTTGTCAAGCGCACTGTCAGCCATCTCGATGGACGATTGCCAGTGATCACCTTCGGCTTCAACAGCCTCGCGGAGGAGCCACGATCGCAAACCATAACCTATCTCGAATGGAATCCGATCTTCTACATGATGCCGAAGGAAGGATTTACCGATCCCGCCCTCGTGGCAGATGCTGTTGCAAACCCGCGCGCAGGTGATCCTAAGGGGCGCTGGGGCGCCGGCACCAACCATCATCTTGCCCTTCACGTCCCTAATCGAAACGGACTTTTGAAGTGGAAGCGGCGGCTTACGGACTTTGGCATTCATGTCACTGGCCCATATAACCGGCACTACTTCCATGCGATCTATTTTCCCGACCCGGATGGCGCGATCATCGAAATCGCAACGTCGGAACCCGGCTTCGGTCATGACGAAGTTGTTCTGGGATCGGAATTCAAGCATCAGCCTGCGGAAAATCTGGTCGGCGGCCGGAGCGAATTGTCCATCGCGTCAGAAACCTGGCCGGCTCCGATGCCTGTTATCGGCGATGATTACGCGTTGCGTGGCTTCCACCATATCACGTCAATTTCCAGTAACGCAGAGCGCACGGAGAAGTTTTTCGTCGAAACAGTTGGACTGCATCTAATCAAGAAGACTGACTACCTCGACGAGAAGGGTGGAACGCACTACTACTATGCGTGCGATGAAGACCTTTCTCCCGGTTCGGTAATCACATTCTTCGGCCTGCCCAACTATGCCCCGGGACGGCTCGGAACCGGTCTTTCCCATCATTTCACGTTGGAGGTCGAAAACGAGCCGGCGCTTGCCGATCAACGCGAACGCCTGAAGCGCGCCGGCGTCGCGGTTTCCGGCATTCAGGACGCAGTCTATTCGAAGCTCTTCCATTTTCGTGATCCCGACGGCCATATCTGTGCCGTCTCGACGCCCAGCGATTTTACCGTAGACGAGGATAGCGAGGATCTCGGTCAATCTCTCTGCTTGCCCGAGTCACTTGAACCGCGCCGCGTCGAAATTGAGCGGCACCTTGCGTTTCGACCAGCGCCGACGCCGATCCTCCCCGAGTGAGAGTCGTTGGGGCGCGGTGCTGCCGCGCCCCATCGAAAGGAGGTCACTTCCAGGCCACGCCTCCATTTCCGGCGAAGCGTTCATGCAGTCGGAAATCAACCAGCGCACCGATGTAGTCGTATGCACGTGCTGCCAACGGAAAGGTCGTAGTCGGCCCCCTTAAAGCGCCCATTTGGCAAATCAATACGAATTGATTTCACGACCGGCCTTTTCGCATCAGCGTTGCAACCAACTCTTGTGGTGGCGCGGCCACTTACTTGATCCGCGGACTAGCGTCGCAAGACGCGTATTCGATATGGCGCATCCCAAAGCGATCCGGGAGCGTCGGAGAAATAAAATGGACGAATGTATCGATAGAACAACCGCTCTTTTCGCCAGCGCGGCAGGTGGACCACTTGGACCAACGGACACACCGAGCAAACAGCACCCGACGTTCACATGCCTCCTCGTCGAGGACGATGACGCCCTCCGCCTCCTGGTAGCGAATTATCTGGAGGAAAATGACGTCCGCGTGATCTGCGCATCCCGGCTGTGCGACGTGGCACCGCTGCTTGCGCGCAACCAACCCGACCTGATCGTGCTCGATTTGCGGCTCGGGCGAGAAGATGGCCTCGATCTGCTTCGTGAACTCCGCGCGCGATCCGATATACCCGTCATCATCACGACCGGGCACCGGCCCGACGAGATCGACCGTATCGTCGGGTTGGAGCTCGGAGCTGACGACTACATCACCAAGCCATTTAGCTTGAGGGAATTGTTGGCCCGCATCCGCACCATCTTGCGACGCCGAGACGCGGAACCGACCAAACGGCAGCGCGAGAGCGAGAGAGGCAGCCTTCGCTTTGGGGGATGGCGCCTCGAGCGGCGGACGCGCCGCCTCACCAATCCGCGAGGCGAACCGGTCGCCCTTACCAAGGGGCAATATGCGCTATTGACAGCATTCCTCGATGCACCACAGCGGCCGCTGTCCCGCGAATACCTGCTGCAAGCGACGCGCGTCCACGAAGACGTATTCGACCGCAGCATCGACATGCAAGTCATGCGCTTGCGCCGCAAGCTCGAGGACAGCGGGGGTAGCCCCTCGATCATCCGCGCCGAACGCGGCGTCGGCTACGTTTTCACGCTTCCTGTGGCGACCTCATGAAACCGAGGCTCAGGCTTTCCAGCCCTATTGCCTGATGACCGGTTGAAATTGATACGGTGAAACTCCGGCAATTTGCTATCAAGGTCGAACGAAAATGCAGCAAGTACAGTTGCCCAGCTTTATCGGTCGGCTGACGAGGACCCTGCACAGCGCAGGACTTCCTGGAGGCTTCGCGCCAGATCTACAGAGCGAAAAGGTTTGCGTATGATCGGAAACTCATCCACGGCATCATGTCGTTGCAACACATCCCTCGCGTAACCCGACGTGAGCAGTATCTTGATGCCTCTCCGCAGTCGCCTCGCTTCGCGAGCAAGCTCAACTCCGCTCATACCTTTTTGCATCACGATATCGCTGAACAAGAGTTCAAATTCCTGGTCGCTCTGAAGGATCCGAAGCGCCTCCGCGCCGCTCCGGGCACAAGAAACCTGATAGCCATGTACGGTCAGCATTTCCGACGTGACTTCCAGAATATCGTCGTTGTCATCAACCAACAGGATTCGCTCCGAGCCGCTTGTTATAGGCTGAGCCTGTCGGGTTTCTTCCTCAGGTTCAAGTTTCTGCGTGGCCTTAGGCAGATACAGAGCAATCGTGGTTCCCGCTCCAGGTGCACTTTCAATGGTAATGTGTCCTCCGGACTGTCGGACAAAGCCATAGACCATGCTGAGGCCAAGCCCGGTCCCCTTGCCGACCTCCTTGGTCGTGAAGAAGGGCTCAAACGCCCGATCCAGCACTTCAGGAGACATCCCGCCCCCGGTGTCTGTGACGGACAGCCTGACGTAGGCCCCCGCCAAACACCCCGCAATGGCGCCCTCTTCCGCTACGATGTTCCGCGTTTCGATCTGGAGCACACCGCCATCTGGCATGGCATCACGTGCGTTCAGCACCAGGTTGAGGAGAGCGGTTTCCAGCAGCGACGGATCAACCTGGCACAGCCATAACTGATCATCGGTCCGCAGCTTGACCTCGCATGCCGCCCCGACGGCCTGCCGAACGAGCCCCTGAAACGCGGAAATGAGCTGGTTGGCGTTGACCACCTTTGGGTTCAATGTTTGCCGCCGTGAAAACGCCAGAAGCTGCGCTGTCAGTTCTGTCCCCCGGTCAATGGCACGCCGTGCGGCTGCGGCGAACTTACGAACCTTGCCGACATCCGTGGCCGCGTCGACGAGTTCGAGATTCCCGGAGACCACCGTGAGCAGGTTGTTGAAGTCGTGCGCAACTCCGCCAGTGAGCTGGCCTACGGACTCCATCTTGTGGCTCTGGTGCAACTGCTCCTCGGCCAGGCGGCGCGCCTCCAGGGCATGCTTGTGTTCGGTGATATCGCGGAGAAAAATTGCGACACCCTGGCTGGAAGGAAACGCATTGATTGCGTACCAGATTTTCCGGAGCGGGCAGTACACTTCGGCGAACGCCGGATGATCCTCTGACACTTTCTCCCGAATTTGGTGCAAGATTTCCCTGTCACGGTCGCCTCGAAACGCCTCGAACAGAGTCATGCCGATGATATCGCGGCCCTCGGCGACCTGGGCCCAGGCCGGCCCGTTGATATAGCTGACGCGCCAGTCCCGATCGATGATGACTACGCTGTCGTTTGTGCTTTCAAAGATCGTAGTGATCCGGGCAGCCGCCTCCTCGGCTATCTCCTTTGCCTTGGACAATTCCTGCTCACGGTGCTCCAACGCGTCCGCCATGGTGTTGAATGCGTCGGCCACCCGCGCGATTTCTGCATTTCCGCTGATGTCTACGCGGCGCGCAAATTCACCGAGCCGCCATTGGTTCGCGGCATCGACCAGCTGCCCAAGCGGGCGATGGATGAACTGCCGGGCGCCCAACGACACCAGTGCCAACACCAGCGCGGTGCTCAAGAGGATCAGGAATGTGTCGCGCAGCGTTTCACGTTGGATCTCGGCGAAAGCCTGCGCCTTGTCGAGGCCGAAGCTGACGACAAGCCCGCCGGAGTCGTCCTGAAGGGCGGAGTAGCCTTCGATCCGCTCGACGCCATCGACATCGACGATATCGACCGCGCCGCGGTCGTCCACCGTCAAATGTTTGTCACCGGGCATCTTTGTACCGACAAACCGGTCGTTGTCGGGATAGCGGGCAAGATAGGTTCCGTTGCGGTCCGTGACGGCGAGCGCGACTCCTTTCGAAGCTCCCTTTTGAGCGATGTGGTCGGCGAGCCACTCCAGGCCCAGACTCGCAGCGACAACGCCGCCCATACTCCCATTGTCGTCGTAGAACGGCAGTGCACACAGGATGACCTTCCGGCCTGACGCCAGACCTATCGAGAATTCTCCGACCGCGAACGCACCGGTCGCGAGCGCTCTCGCGAAGTAGGCGCGCTTGGAAACGTCAATCTGCTTTTGATCGCCGGTGTGGCAAAAACTCACGCCGTTCAAGTCGGTCGCGAAGAAGGTAATGAATGCGGGAAACCGCTCCTTCACCGCAGCGAGGTAAGTCGTGCATCCCAGGCTATCCCTCGACTTGATCTGTGGGAGTTCCGACAGCGCGATCAGGACCTGACGAATTCCCTGGACGATTTGTTGCTGGTCTGCCGCCGCGAGCTTGGCCAGGCTGAGCGCATGGTCCTGCACTTCGAGTTGGCGCGCGCACCGACGATCGAATTCGTTGTACGCCTGGAGCGCGATCGCCGGCAAAAGCGCGACAGCCACCAGCAGGAATAGCCTTGACAGGAGAGTCACTTGCGATCTGGCCCCATTTGCGATCAGCCGAAGGTCGACCGTCGCGGCCCCAATGCTTTCCGGGCACGCCGGCGTTAGGGGTCGCTGCTGTCATTTCTTACACCATTGCCCCCTTCTGCGGCTGGCCGCAGCGGAGCCGGCCGTAGAGTTCGAGGCTTGTTGAAGGCACCAGCAATCCGTGCAAAGCCGCGACCCGAAGATCGCACCAGATGTGCCCCATAGGATCGGCAGTTCCCGCAGCCGATCCGCCATAGGCCGATGCGAGCGTGTCCGCCGCCTCCATGATGAGGCGAACGGCAAATGCGATGTCGCGACGAATCCGGGCGCGATCGAGTGTTGACATATACTCACCCATAGACTCCGCATTGCGATCGAGGGCTTCGGCTGCGCGCTGCACCAGCACATCCGCCGCATCGATTTTTGCGGTAATTTCTCCGATCTGCAAATGCGTCACGGCGGATTCGATTCTCTTTTCGTTGAGGCCGTAAATCATGCGGCCGGGCAAGCGATCAAGGAAGATGTCAACGGCAGTTTGTGCAGCGCCCAGAGCCGGGAAGAACTGCGAAATCGTTAGCAAGGGATCAGCAGCGGCGCGATACAGCGGCGCTGTTTCCGACGCTTTTTGAGTCTCACCAGCGAGCAATGCAGAGGCCGAAGTCACAAGCTCTTCGGCCACAAAGACGTCTTTGACAATCACGCCGGAACTGCCAGTGCCGCTGAGACCCATTGCGTCCCAATCGTCCAAAATTTTGACGTCTTCGATTGGCACGAGAGCGAGGCCGTGGTCGATGATATTTCCAACGTCGTCTGCCAGGGGTATCGCAAGCACATCCCAGTTGGCATGATGGACGCCGGAATTGAAAGCCCATCGACCTTCCTCTATCACATAGCCTCCGGGCGCTTTGCGCACCGTGGCCTTTATGACGGACGCAGCGACGCACCCGCGGAAACCGCCGGGCGTGGCGGACAACCGGTCTTTGACGTCTTTCGGAAACAGCGCATAATGGATCCATGCAGCGTTGTTCATCACCGCCGCAACCCAGCCAACGGATAGATCTCCGCGTCCCAGCTCTGTGATCGCGGCCTTGCTGGCCTTAACGTTTGCTTGCAAGCCGCCGTAGTTGCGGGGCGTCGACAGCCCAAACAGTCCGTTCGCAAAGAGGCGATCGAAAAGATCGTGCGGGATTCTGCCGATCGTGCGGATTTCATTCGAGCGGCAACGAAGCTCCGGTACAAAATTGCGAGCACGAGCCACAACTGTTTCATCCACCCCCGCCGATGAATCGTAACTGGTATCGGCACGATCTCTGCCATTCGTCCTATGATACACCTTCACTTCTTGTTCTTGCGGAAGCTCAACTGCGTGTCGGTCTATCATTGCGCACCTGTTCTTTCGGGAAATAGCTGCTGTTGACGAGTCAGTGCGCCACGAACACTCCGTCGCGGCAGCCGCCTTGCTCGCCGATGTGCGCAGGTATGAGGCGACGAGCCGGTCACAGCATCGTTTCAGCTCGGACGAAGCGCGTTACAACTGTGACCAATTCCGATTTTTTGAAAGATTGGAGACCTTGATCGCTCGCCTACAAAATTCGGCAGCGATCGGATCGTCTCGTTGACGGAACTTCCAACAGATAAACGATCGTCGGCAAGTCAGGCTGGTTCGCCAAGCGAAAACTAGATCAGCTTCTCAGTCGCGGGACTGTCCTGTTGGATCGCGTCAAGCCCGACCCCCAGCATCCCTCGGACCGACTGATCAGACTTGCCGTGAATAGATTATTCTTGATCTCCCGGTGCACACGTCGTGCACACACCGCCCTCTAAACAATTGAAGGACTTGAACTCTCATTCCAATCCATCATGGGAGCGACAGAAAAGCGATAATCCTGCGATTCCAACGATTTACCCCTAACCTCTCAATGGGATGAAGCACGAACGTGTGCACTCCAAACTAGACGAAATTGCACACGTTTCTACCCGTTTTGACCGCTCAGTATACATGCGCGAACTCGCGCGCAGCCATCGGCGGACGTCTATGGCGATACAGACACCCAACGTCGTCCGCCGGCAGCTTGGATGCCTTTGGTCGAAGCGCGAGGGCAGGCGTCAGACGAGGCGCCAACGGTCCCTTGCCGAAGCGAGGCAACCGCCATATTCCCCGCAAAAGACGCGCACCGAAAGTGACAGCATTCGTCGCCATGTGGATGGAGGAGCACAAGTGGAAGGAAGCAGAGCCGCCCCGTTGACGCCGGATGCGATCGACTGATTGCCAGGCTACTTCATCAACCTGAAGCGCCCTGCTTCCACCTTGATCAGAAACGCCGAGCGCCCGTCGTGGTCGTTGTGATCGGTTGCGCTCGTCGTGGACAGGCCGTTGTTCGGATACACCTCCTTGCGAGGTTGGCCGTCCGAGATGGACCTTAAGTCCCTTACGCAGATGGACACCGTGAGATCCATCTGGCGATCTCAACTGACTAGAGCCTATTTTCGGTCTGGCAGCATTGCGCAGTCAAACCGAAGCGAGTTCGGCACGACGTTGCATTGAAGATGCAACAAGCGATGTGCTGTCAGCGGCTGACGTGCCACAGCGCGATCCAGCCCTCTTTCCGATAGCGCCGAGCGGGCATAAACCAATGATTGCGAGAAAACGTCTGCAGACGATCCGCGCCGCTTGTTCGCGGCGCTTTGGCAGCTCCAGCTTAGGCTGGGCACACCTGCCCGTTTGTGGCAGATTCAGAGCTTAGGAAAGCACCTCCTCACCCAGCATCGGGTCACTTGGAGGCTTCCGGTTGAACCCATCATTTTCGGTTCGACGCGCATGGACAACAGATTCCAAGTGCTATGGGAGGACGATGCCCGCATCTTTTGCCGGGCTTTGTGTCCGGATTCCGATACCACCTGCAGAGCTGTATTGGCGGTACTTCCCAAGGCGAAGCACGCTTCGTCGGGCATCCTCGATCGGCTCGCTCACGAGTTCGAACTGAAGGACCAGCTGGATGGCGCGTGGGCAATGCGGCCGCTCGGGCTGGAGTACGACGGTGGTCACCCTGTTCTGCTGCTTGAATATCCTGGCGGCCAGCCACTCGAGCAGTTGCTTGGTGCGCCCATGGACATCGAACCCTTTTTGCGACTAGCAATCGAGATCGCGAGAGTCTTGAACAAGGTGCATCAGCGCGGCCTCGTTCACAAGGACGTTAAACCGGCGCATATACTGGTAAACTGCGACGACGGACGGATCCGGTTCACCGGTTTCGGTATCGCTTCGCGCCTGGTCCGGGAGCGACGCACGCCCGGGCCGCCCGAGTTCATCGTGGGCACGCTCCCTTACATGGCCCCCGAACAGACCGGGTGGATGAACCGCTCGATCGATTTCCGTAGCGACCTCTACTCGCTTGGTGTGACGCTCTATCAAATGCTGACTGCCTCGCTACCGTTCACCGCGGCACATTCGATGGAGTGGGTACATTGCCATATCGCGCGAAAGCCCGTACCGCCCAGCGAGCGCCTGAGCACTGTACCGACTGCAATCTCGGCCGTAGTACTCAAGCTGCTCGCCAAGTCCGCGGAGGAACGTTATCAGAGCGCGCCGGGCCTTGAGCATGATCTATGCCGCTGCCTGCATGAATGGGAAACCGAACGTCGGATCCAAGACTTTGCACTCGGGCAATACGACACGCCCGACCGGCTGCTGATCCCCGAAAAGCTCTATGGAAGAGACCGCGAGATTGAAATCCTGCTGGGCGCGTTCGACCGCATGCTCAAGAGCGGCGTGCCGGAATTGGTGCTGGTTTCCGGCTATTCCGGCGTCGGCAAGTCCTCAGTGGTCAATGAGCTCCATCGTCGGCTTGTTCCGTCGCACGGACTGTTCGCATGGGGCAAGTTCGATCAATACAAACGCGACATTCCGTATTCGATGCTGGTCGAGGCATTTCGGAGCCTCGCGAGGTCTCTTCTAAGCAAGAATGACGTCGAGCTCGCGAACTGGCGCCAAGCCTTTCAAAATGCACTGGGCGCAAATGGCCAGCTTGTTGCCAACCTGATTCCTGAATTGCGGCTGATCATGGGAGAGCAGCCTCCCGTCCCTGATCTCCCGCCACCGCAGGCACAAAACCGCTTTCATCACGTACTGCGGCGCTTCATAGGGGTATTCGCACGTTCCGAGCATCCGTTGGTACTTTTCCTCGACGATCTTCAATGGGTCGACGCCGCCACGTTGGATCTCATTGAGGATCTGTTGACCCGGACCGATCTGCAATACTTGATGCTGATCGGGTCCTTTCGAGACAACGAGGTTACCGCCGCCCATCCGTTACGGCGTCGGCTTGAAGCCATAGAGAACGCTGGTGCAAACCTACGACAGATCATCCTCGCGCCGCTTGCCGGCGAACACATTTCGCACCTGATTTCTGATGCTCTAGGCTGCGATTTGCTGCATGCGGCGCCGCTCGCGCATTTGATCCACGATAAAACGGCCGGCAATCCATTCTTCGTGAATCAGTTCCTCCACGTACTCGCCGAAGAAGGCCTCGTCCGCTTTGATCATGACGCGAGGTGCTGGTGCTGGGATCTGGATCGCATTCACGCAAAGGGGCACACCGACAACGTCGTGGATTTGATGATCGCAAAGCTGGCACAGCTGCCGGCTGACACACAGAATACGCTGCGGGAGTTGGCCTGTCTCGGAAATTTCGCCGAAACCACGACACTCTCGGTCGTCCTCGGGCTCTCCGAGCAGCAGGTTCATGCGGCGCTCTGGGAGGCGGTCCGCCAGGAATTGATCGAGCAACAGGCTGATGCCTACAGGTTTGTCCACGACCGCGTACAAGAAGCTTGCTATTCGCTGATCCCGGAGCATCAACGCGCGGCGCTCCATCTGCGAATCGGACGGCAATTGCTGGCGCAGACATTCGGGGAGAAGCGCGAGAAGGCGATCTTCGCTCTCGTCAATCAGCTCAACCGCGGCGCGGCCTTGATCACCTCGCGAGATGAACGCGTGCAGCTTGCGGAGCTCAATCTGACAGCCAGCCTGCGCGCGCGGGCGTCGGCGGCCTACGCGGCATCGCTCAACTACGCCGTAACTGGTGCGGCATTGTTACCGTACGACTGTTGGGAGCGCTTCCAGCGGCTTGCCTTTTTACTCGAGCTGCATCGCGCCGAATGCGAGTTCGTGACCGGCGCTGTCGTTGAGGCGGAACAGCGCTTACAGGACCTGACGACGCGGATCTCGAGTGCAACTGACCTTGCAGTCGTCGCACGCCGGCGGGTGGATTTGTATACCGCGCTAAGCAAGCCGGACCGCGCGGTTGGCGCCGGTCTCAGCTGTCTGGAGCAATTCGGGATTCGATGGCTGGCCCACCCAAGCGATGATCACGTCCGACAGGAATACGAGCGCGTCCGATCTCGCCTCGGAAACCGAGCCATCGAGCAGGTGTTGGATCTACCGCTGATGACCGATCCGCTCGCACTGGCCATGTTGGATCTTTTGACGGCCCTCATGCCGCCTGCATTCTTCACCGATACGAACCTTCGCTCGCTGGTAGTCATCAAAGCGGTGGATGTCAGCCTGGAGTGGGGGAACAACGATGCTTCCTGCGTTCCCTACGTCATGTTCGGCGCCATTGCCGGCGCGCGCTTCGACGACTATGAGGCGGGGCTTCGATTGAGCCGTATCGGCACTGAACTGGTCGAGCGGCGCGGATTTTCGCTCGTTCAAGCGAGGACCGACCTGAACTATGGCAACCTTGTCCTTTCATGGACAAAGCCCCTCCAGCACGCGCGAGACGCGTTTCGCCGCGCATTTGAGGCGGCGAGCAACAGTGGCGATGTCACGTTCGCTGCCTTCAGCTGCGCCAGCCTGAATACAAATTTCCTTGCGGCGGGCGACCCGCTTGCAGACGCACAACGCGAAGCCGAGCACGGATTGCGGTTGACCGAGAAGGCGAAATTTGCGCTGATCGGCGACATCATAAAGCCGCAACTTGGGCTCATCCGGATGCTGCGTGGCCTGACGCGGCGGTTCGGCGCTCTTCACGACAACCAGTCCGACGAGCTTCGGTTCGAGCGGCATTTGGCTGCTGATCCGGCGCTCGCACTGCCTGAGAGCTGGTACTGGATACGCAAGCTGCAAGCGTGCTTCTTTGCCGGCGACTATGTGTCAGCCGCGGCCGCCGCAGCCAAGGCTCGGAGCCTACCGTGGTCACCACCTCAGCTATTCGAAACGGCGGAATACGAGTTCTATGCAGCACTGTCCCGCGCCGCATGCTGGGATTTGGCTCCCCCTGAAGAACGGCAAGGGCACTTTGAAGCGCTGACGGCCCACCAGCAGCAGCTCGAATTGTGGGCGCAGAATTGCCCTGAGAGCTTCACGAATCGCGCTGTACTCGCCGGCGCAGAAATCGCCCGCCTCCAAGGCAGAGAACTCGACGCGGAGCATCTCTATGAACAAGCCATCCGCTCCGCCCGCGGCAACGGCTTCGTCCACCACGAAGGACTCGCTTACGAAATGGCCGCCCGCTTTTACGGCATGCGGGGCTTCGAAGAGTTTGCTCGCATCTATCTGCAAAAAGCGCGCGATTGCTATGTTCGTTGGGGGGCGGACGGCAAAGTGCGGCAACTTGAGGATATCCATCCGCACCTCAAGGAGGTGAGATCAGAGCCTGGCCCCATGAGCACCATCGGGGCGCCGGTCGAGCATCTCGACCTCACTACCGTGATCAAGGTGTCTGAAGCGGTATCAGGCGAGATAGTCTTGGAAAAGCTCATCGAGACGCTGATGCACACGGCCATTGAACAAGCAGGCGCTGAACGGGGTCTGTTGATCCTGTCGCACGAGAACAACGAGCCGCGCATCGAGGCGGAAGCCACGACAACCGGCGAGAGAGTGACCGTCGAACTGTGCGAAGCAGCGGTGACCGAGGCTCTGGTTCCGGAATCCGTTCTCTATTACGTAATGCGGACCAGAGAGTGCGCTGTTCTCGAGGATGCCGCCTGCCAACCTCCTTTTGCTACGGACCCCTACCTTGGTCAGCGCAAGCCTCGTTCCATTCTTTGCTTGCCTCTGATCCACCATGGCAAGCTTATCGGCGTGCTCTACCTCGAGAATACACTGACGCCCCACGTTTTCGCACCCGCTAGAGTTGCTGTTATAAAACTGCTCGCCTCACAAGCGGCAATCGCGCTGGAAAATGCGGCTCTGTATCGCGATGTCAGGGAACGCGAAGCGAAGATCCGCCGCCTTGTCGACGCCAACATCATTGGGATTATCATCTGGGAGCTTGAAGGCCCCATTCTGGAGGCCAACGACGCGTTTCTGCGCATCGTGGGGTACGACCGTGAGGATCTCGCCTCTGGTCGCCTGCTTTGGACTGCCCTGACACCGCCGGAATGGCTCGATCGGCACGAACGATGGTGGATCCCGGAACTCAAGAAGATGGGGAGCGTACAGCCGTTCGAGAAAGAGTATTTCCGTAAGGACGGAAGCCGCGTGCCGGTCTTGATTGGAATGGCTGCGTTCGACGAGCAACGGGACCAAGGTGTCTCCTTTGTCGTCGACCTGACGGAGCGTAAACGGTCCGAGGAGGCTCTGCGGGAGAGCGAAGAGCGTTTTCGTACTCTCGTACAGTTCTCTTTCGACGTGTACTGGGAATCAGATGCGGACCATCGCTTCATCCGCCAGGAGTTCGCCGAAACCGTTGCTGACGCTCCCGCGTCGGGCTCTGAACTTGGTAAAACGCGTTGGGAAGTGCCCTACTTGGAGCCCGACGAGGAGGCTTGGCGCATGCATCGGGAGACGCTCGATGCCCACCTGCCATTCCGTGACTTCGAGCTCGCGCGCCCTACGACAGACGGCCGCAAGCGCTACGTCTCCGTCTCCGGGATGCCGGTTTTCGACAAGTCCGGCCAGTTCATTGGCTATCGCGGCGTGGGACGTCACATCACCGAACAGAAGCGCGCCACGGAGGCCCTGCGCGAGATGCAGAGGGAGTTGGCGCATGCCAAACGCCTCGCCACCATGGGCGAACTCACGGCCTCGATCGCCCACGAAGTAAGCCAGCCGGTCGCCGCGGCATCCATGAATGCTGGTGCGGCCGCGCGGTTCCTTGATAGAGACCCGCCCGATCTCGAGAGGGTCAGGCAATCACTGGACTGGGTCATTAACGATACTGCGCTCGCCAGCGACATCATCCAGCGAATTCGCGATCTCATCAAGAAAGCACCGCCCCGGAAGGATAATTTGGATATCAACGAAGCCATCCGGGACGTGATTGAGCTTACCCGCGGCGAAGCGATGAAGAACGGCGTCTCGGTACAAGCGGAACTTGCAGACAGCTTACCGCTTGTGGAGGGCGATCGTGTCCAATTGCAGCAAGTGGTCCTTAATTTGATTGTCAATGCAGTCCAGGCAATGGGCACCGTGGCGGACGACGCCAGAAGGGTGCTTATCACCACCGGTGAGGTCGGCCCGGATCGTGTTCTTGTCGAGGTGCAGGACTCGGGACCGGGGTTGGCAGTGGAAAATCTCGAGCACGTCTTCACCCCCTTTTACACGACGAAGCCGAGCGGGCTCGGGGTAGGACTGTCCATCTGCCGTTCGATTATCGAAGCTCATGCCGGGCGCTTGTGGGTGACGCCAAACCTGCCCCGCGGAGCGACTTTTCACTTCACCGTGCCGGTCCGTCCCGCAGACGCTTCCTGATCATCCTCCTGCCCGTGCTTCTCCACGATAGGACGAGTCCGACTTCCCCAGGCGGCGAACACTCGCAGCAGGGCGGCGTCTGGAGAGTGAAGTCATGAATCCGGACGCAATCAGGGTCGAAAACGCAGGGCTGAGCGCGTATGCCGCGCCCACTCGATCTCTCGAAGCGGCCATTCTGCCGCGCCGCTGACTCGGCTTGTCGGAACGGTACACCAACAACCTTCGAATAGTGGTTGATCTCGCTATGGTGGGCGCACCGCGGCTCGAACCTGGGACCCGCTGATTAAGAGTCAGTTGGTCTATCAAGAGTCAGTTGGTCTCATCCCAAGACGTCGCGTCATTGACCGAATATATCGAAAGTAGCTGCGCGAGTACATGGAAACTGCGCTTATCCGATCAATCCGCTCGCTTCAAAGCGCCTGCTCACATTGGCCTGCGCAGGATTTTTCTTGATCTCCCGGTGCACACGTTATGCACACGCCGCCGCTTAACCGATTGAAAACTTGAACTCTCGGTCCAATCCATCATGGGGGCGACAGAAAATCGATGAGACAGCATGGAAACCATATAGACGTTCAAGTCCTCGCCGGGAGTAGCGGATTTCGCGGCAGCAGCGGGCCGGACCCAGGGGGCGCGAGGCAATCCAGCTGCGTCGCAAGGACGGAGCAAGCGGCAGCATCGCGATCCTCCAACACACCTTTCAAGGACACACCTCGGTATTCTCGCGGCGGATTTCGCCCGAGCCTTGCATCTTCCCTTTGCCCTCTAGGCCAACAGGGCACAGGGACGACCGCAATCACCATTTCAATGCCGCCGTACGCACAGGATGGTCCCAGAGCGCCGTCGTTTCGGTATCGAGCAGGCTGACGGTGAGCGAGCACCCGGCCATGTCCAGCGAGGTGACGAAGCTGCCGACGAGCGAGCGAGCGATGCGCAAGCCGCGCTTCTCGAGCATCCGGCGCGCCGCGTTGTACATCAGATAGAGCTCGATCGTTGGCGTTCCGCCAAATCCGTTGACGAGCAGGAGGGCCTCGGCCCCGTCGCGCGCGTCGAGATCCTGCGCGATGGCCGTCGTCATCTCGTCCGCGATCACATCGGCTCGCTCCAGCTTGACGCGGCGACGACCCGGCTCGCCGTGAATGCCGACCCCCATCTCCATCTCGTCCTCACCAAGCGCAAAGGTCGGCGTGCCAGCGGCTGGGACCGTGCAGCTCGTCAGCGCCACCCCCATCGAGCGCGTGCGCGCATTGACACGCTCGCCGAGCGCAACGCAGCCCTCGAGGTCAGCACCCTTTTCGGCGGCCGCGCCGACAATCTTCTCGACGATCAATGTGCCCGCCACGCCGCGACGCCCGATACTGTGGGTCGAGCTCTCGACCGCGACGTCATCATCCGTCACGATCGTGGCCATACGGCCCTCAGCAATCTCGGCCGCCATCTCGAAGTTCATGCGATCTCCCGCATAGTTCTTGACGATGAACAGCACACCGGCGTCCCCCGCAACCGCCTGAGCAGCCTCGACGATCTGGTCCGGCGTCGGCGAGGTAAAAACCTGTCCCGGGCAGGCGGCGTCGAGCATGCCATAGCCGACGAAACCGGCATGCAGCGGCTCATGCCCGCTGCCACCGCCCGACACGAGCGCGACCTTCCGGGGGCTTAGCTCGCGGCGTCGCACGAATTTCCGCTCCGGTCCGAGCGCGACGAGATCGGCATGCGCAGTCGCAAACCCGTCAAGGCTTTCCGCGAGCACGCCGTCGACCGAATTGATGAACTTCTTCATTGTCTCCTCCCCGCTTCCTGCCCTTTTTCCTTCCCTTGGCCTCGCGCCTTATTTTTCCCGCATGATAGCAATCAGGCGCCGCGCGAATTCCTGGAGCAGCGCATCGAGCTCGGCGTTCCGCTTGGCGCTACCGAGATCCGGCAAATGCAGAGTCAACGTCCGCTCGTGCGATCCTTCGGTCAGCCGGCCGACCCGGCGCGGATGTGCGCGCGCATAAGCGCGAAGAAAAGCGGCCTTCGCCTGCGGAGGGAAGTGGCAGACATCGAAGATCGTATTGAGATGCTGCACAGGAATCGGCACCGGATAAGCGGGATTGCTGATCTGGCTGACGAAGCTGCGATTCTTGCCCATGGCATGCGCAAGACGAAGCCGCATGCCGGACGGCCGGCTCTCAAGCACCTCCTTGAAGATGCGCTTGTAAATCGCCACAGCACCGGCTTCCGCCGGTTCATCGATCGCCGTGTCAGCCAAGGCCACCTCCGCCGCTCAGCCGGTCGATGGTCTGCTTGATCTGCGCAAGCGCCGACGCATTCACCGAAAGCTCGCGTAAGCCGCAGTTCAGCAATGCGGGGAGACAGCGCGGATCGCCAGCCATGTCGCCACACAGGCTGACGCTGATCCCGGCGCGCCGCCCATGCTCCGCGGTCCGCGCGATCAGTTCGAGCACGGCCGGATGCAGCGGATCCATCAAGGGGGCGAGCTCTCCATTGGAACGATCGCAGGCAAGGACATATTGCGCGAGATCGTTCGAGCCGATCGAGAAGAAGCCGGCCTTGAAGCTCGCGATCGCCAGGGCTGCCGCCGGGACTTCGACCATGATTCCCAGCTCGGGAAGCATCGCGGCAATGCCCTCCGCCCGCAAGCGCTGCACGACGTCGGAAAACAGCTTCCGTCCGGCCTCGAGCTCGTCCGCCGATGTGACCATCGGAAACATGACCTTGAGATTTCCATGCACCGCGGCGCGCGCCAGTGCGCGGAGTTGGACGGCAAATATCTCGGGGCGGGCCAGGCAAAGCCGCAAGCCGCGAACCCCGAGGAACGGATTGGCTTCGCCGTCCCGCGTGAAGCCGGCGATGGGCTTGTCGCCGCCTGCGTCAAAGGTACGAATAGTGACCGGGCGCCGGTCGGCCCAACGCAACACCGCATCGTAGGCCCGCAACTGCGTTTCCTCGTCGGGCAGGCCGCCCTGCTCCGTCAGCAGAAACTCGGTGCGCATGAGGCCGATGCCATCGGCATATTGCGCGTCGGCGTGCTCGAGATCGTCGACGCGCTGGATATTGATGAGCAGCTTGATCCGCTCGCCGCGCCATGATGCCGTCGGCCGTCGCAGAATCGCGCGCGCAGACGCCCTGCTCTTGCGATGGCTTTCGTGCCGCTTTTCGAACAGGCGGACCTGCTCGGCGCTGGGATCGAGTTCGAGCGTCGCGCCTTCACCATCGAGCAGCGCGGTCGCTCCGACGTCTGGAATGGCGCCGAGTTGCACGACCATGGGAATACCCCGCGCGCGCGCCAGCATCGCGACGTGGCTCGTGGGACTGCCACGCAAGAGCGCCAGACCACCGCCACCGGACCAGTCGATCTCAAGGAATCGCGAGGGCGGCAGATCGTCGGCGCAGACGACGGCACCGCTCGGAATTTCCAGCGCCTGCCCCCCATCGCCCCGCAAGATGTTGATCACGCGGTCGCGCAGGTCCGCAAGGTCCGAAGAGCGCGCCTTCAAATACTCGTCCGCCGCTGAATTGTAATCCGCGATCTGCGTGTCGAGCGCCGAACGCCATGCGACGTCAGCCGCATTCCCCTCGCCGATCGACGCGAAAATGGCCTCGATGAAATCCTCGTCCTCCAGGAGCGCGACCTGGAATTCGAGAATTTGCGCCGCCTCGCCGCCGGCTATCCCGGCCAAATCCGCGATCTGCCCGCTTGCCGTGTCGATCGCAGCACGAAGGGCAAGCGCTTCTTCAGCGAGGTTACCCGCGACACGCTCGCCGTTGGTATCGGCGTCGACCCGGACGAACGGACCGTGGGCAAAGCCGATCGAGGCGGTCCTGCCGCGGTAGGCCAACCCTGTCGCGCCAACCTGCATGCTGCTAAGTCCCGTCCGGAAAATCGCTTGCAATCAGATCGACCAGCGCGGCGACGGCGACCTCTGCGTCACTGCCTGACGCCCTGATCTCGATCGTGCTGCCGCGGGCCGCGCGCATCGCCATGATCTTGACGACGCTCTTGGCGTTGATCCACTCGGCCGCGCCTGCGACCCGCACGGAAATCTGCGCCTGGAACTTCTTGGCGAGCTTAGTCAGCTTGACCGCCGGGCGCGCGTGCATGCCCACTGCGTGCACCAGCCGCACATTGCCGGTGAAAATCTGTCCGTCCGCTTTGTCCAGCATACCTATATTCCATCTTCGCTTCGCCGACGTCTCAGTCGGCAGAGAGTTCCTCGGCCACGGCCTTCACCTGGGCCAATGAGCTGCCGCCTGCCGCCTCGGTCGCCGCCATCACGGCCCCCTCGACGATCGGTGCGTTGCATACGACAACGAGATCGCGCCGCGCAGGCTCCAGCATCTCGACCGCCATTTCGCTGTTGGTTTCGGCCCCGCCGAGGTCGACGAGGATCGCGACACCCTTGGCGGACCAAGCATCATTGATGGCGTCGATGATAAGGGAGACGCTGGTGCCCAATCCACCATCGGGATTGCCGCCGCAGAACGCCACCTTGACCTCGCTACCGACCATCTGCCTCACCATGTCGGCGGTGCCCTTGGCGATGTCCTTCGAATGCGAGACGATCACGATACCCACAGTGTCGGTCATTGCTGTCCCTCCAGGCTCGCGCAGACCGCCTGCACGAGAACGCAACTCGAACGTGCCCCGGGATCAACATGCCCGACGCTGCGCGGTCCCAGGAACGACGCCCGCCCCTTGGTGGCTTGCATCGGCGCAGTCCGCTCGACAGCTTCGGCTGCAGTTGTCCGGACCCGCGCGATCAGGTCAGGTTGGCCGGCGGCCGTCTTCAGCGTCTCCAGGACGGGAACGAGAACGTCGAGCATCGTCTTCTCGCCGGCCTGCGAGCGGCCCCGTGCGCTCACCGCGTTCACGCCGCTGCCGAAGACGTCAGCGAGATCGTCCGGCAAGTGCCTGTCGTGCGAGAGCGCTTCGCCGGCGGCGAGAAAGAAACTGCCGTAAAGCGGCCCCGACGCGCCGCCGACCGTCATCACCAGGGTCTTGCCGATCGTCTTCAGCGCCTCGTCGAGCGGTTGCGTGGATATGGCGTCGAGCTTGCCGAGCACGGCTTCGAACCCGCGCTTCATGTTTATTCCGTGATCGCCGTCGCCAATCGCCTGATCCAGGCTTGTAAGCTCCGGCGCGCTGGCGATGACCTGCTCTGCGGCCACCTTGACCAACGACTTGAACGTTTCGGGTTGCAGCGACATCGAACGAATCCTCTAGTGAATTATCGCTGGGACGCGCTGCCCCGCGCGATCGAAACAGAGTGGATGCACCAGGTGCAGTTCGACCTCCTGGCCGGACTGAAGCGGCTGGCGCGGATCGGCAAGCGTCACCAGCATCTCGCCCTTATAATCCAGGTGAACGTGATTCTGCTCACCGAGGTGCTCCACGCGGTGCACCCGGCCGACCATCCGTCCGCCATTGCGCGCGGCGATTTGCAGATGCTCGGTTCGGATGCCGACCGTCTCCGTTCCCGGCGGCACCGGCACGTCGGACAACAGATGGGCCGGAAGGAAGTTGATCTGGGGCGTGCCGAGGCGCGAGGCGACATAGCTGCTCGACGGGCTTTCGTAGATCTCCCGCGGCGTGCCGCACTGAAGAAGCTGGCCGTCCCTGATCACGCCGATCCGGGAGGCCATTGTCATGGCCTCGACCTGATCGTGGGTCACGTAGAGAATAGTCGCGCCAAGCTCGAGCTGGATCCGCTTGAGCTCAAGACGAAGCTCCGCTCGGAGCTTCGCATCCAGCGACGACAGCGGCTCGTCCATCAGGTAGATCGAGGGATCGCGAACCAGCGCGCGGCCGATGGCCACCCGCTGCATTTCGCCGCCGGACAGGCGGGTTGCACGGTTGTTCAGCTTGCTTGCGATATGCAAAAGCTCCGCCGTCTGCTCGACGCGCTTGCGGATAATTGGCTCCGGCACGCGCCGCGCGGGGGAGCGCAACGGAAACGCCAGATTGTCGTAAACCGTGAGGTGCGGATACAGCGAATATTGCTGGAAGACAAAGGCAATATCGCGTGATCCCGGCGGATCGTGCGTCACATCGCGGCCGTCGATCATCACCGAGCCGGCGTCGGGGGCCTCGAGCCCGGTGATCAGCCGCAACGTCGTGGTTTTGCCGGCTCCGCTCGGCCCGAGCAGGACCAGGAATTCTCCATCATTCACTGCCAGCGAGAGTTCGCGCACGGCCTCGACCGCTTCGAAGCGCTTGCTGATGTTGCGCAGAACTATGTCAGCCATGACGCGCACTCCCCAAACTGGCGGTTCGAACAGCGAGGCCGCTGGCGACATCGAACAGCGCCAGCCTCTCGGAGTGGAATTCAAGACCCACCGTCTCGCCGATCCGCACCGACGCGCTGGAGGGCAGCCGCGCCGCGACGCGTCCATGTGCCGTGTCGACGGTGACGATCTGCGTGGTGCCGAGATATTCGGCGCCGAACACCTCGCCGCGGACGGGTGCCGCGTCGGCAAAGCGAATGTGCTCAGGACGTATCCCGAGCGCCAGCGGTGCGCTCGCACGATCCTCGCGGATCTCCGGCACTTCGACGCTGACGCTATGGAAGGCGACAGCCCGATCCCCCGACCGCAGGCCGCTTTCAAACCGCAGGAAATTCATCGGTGGCGAGCCGATGAAATCGGCTACGAACATGCTGGCGGGCCGGTCATAGACCTCTTGCGGCGAGCCGATCTGCTCGACGCGTCCCTTATTCATGACGGCGATCTGATCCGCCATCGACATCGCCTCGAGCTGGTCGTGCGTCACATAGACGGTGGTCGCACCTATGCGGTCGTGCAGGTCGCGAAGCTCGCCGCACATCAGGTGCCGAAATTCGGCATCAAGCGCCCCGAGCGGCTCATCCATCAGGAAGGCCTTCGGCCGTCTCACCATAGCGCGGCCAAGCGCGACACGCTGCCGGTCGCCGCCCGACAGTTTCGACGTCTTGCTCGACAGGAGATGCTCGATCCGCAGCAGCCGCGCGGTTTCCTGCACCCGCTCGCGAATCTCTCTCCGCCCCATGCCCTGGCACTTCAGGGGAAAGCCGATATTGCCCGCGACATTCATGTGCGGATAGAGCGCAAAGAGCTGGAACACGAAGGCGATATCGCGGGCAGCGGCGCGGCGGAAGGTCACGTCCTCGCCGTCGAGCAGGATCTTGCCCTCGGTCGGCAGTTCGAGGCCCGCGATCATGCGCAGCGTGGTGGTCTTGCCGCAGCCGGAGGGCCCGAGCATCGCGAAAAAGGTACCGTCATCGATGGTGAAGTTCGAACCTTCAACGGCTGTGAACTGATCGAACGACTTGCGCAGGTTTTCGACGCGGATTTGTGCCATGGCTGCCGCCCTATTCCGGAAAATGGCTGACAATGACATAGCCAACCGTGCCGGCAAGGATCGTCACGAAGGAATAGCTGTACAGGTCGATCGACCAGGGCTGCACCAGCATGACGATGCCGCCCCCGATCAGGGTCATCGCGCCGACCTCCCAAGGCCCACGAAGGAACCAGCGAGACATTCCGCTTTTGCCAACCGCAGATCCGTTCATTTGCGCACAGCTCCGAAGGTGATGCCACGCAGCAGGTGCTTGCGCAACAACACGGTGAACAGGACGATCGGGACGACGAACAGCGTGGTCGCAGCGGCGACGGCCGGCCAGTCCTGTCCGCCTTCGCCGATGATGAAGGGGATGAAGGGCGGCATGGTCT
This sequence comes from Bradyrhizobium huanghuaihaiense, assembly GCF_007830635.1. GTDB lineage: Bacteria > Pseudomonadota > Alphaproteobacteria > Rhizobiales > Xanthobacteraceae > Bradyrhizobium > Bradyrhizobium huanghuaihaiense. Next base: position 385,447 of record NZ_VLLA01000005.1, read on the forward strand.
GGGCTTCACCACTGGTAAGGAGAACCGCAAAGGCATACTCGTTCCAGGAGAAGATCAGGCAGAAGATCGCGGTTGCCGCGATTCCCGTGACGGCCTGCGGCAACACGACCTTGCGCAACGCCTGCAGCCGCGTGTAGCCGTCGACAAGCGCGGCCTCCTCGTATTCGCGCGGGATCTCGTCGATGAACCCCTTGAGCAGCCAGACGGCGAGCGAGACGTTCACGGCCGTATAGAGTAGGATCATGCCAAGCCTGGTGTCGGTCAAGTTGAGCTGCCGGTACATCAGATAGATCGGGATCGCGACCGCGACCGGCGGCATCATCCGCGTCGACAGGATGAAGAACAGGAGATCGTCGGCAAGCGGGATGCGAAATCGCGAGAACGCATAGGCCGCGAGCGTGCCAAGGAAGACGGCGAGGAACGTCGAGCCGAAACCGATGATGAGCGAATTGACGAAACGCGGCACGACCTTGGAGGGGCCGGCGATCACCATGTCCCGCTGCCGCACGAGCTTGTCGTACCAGGTCTCCGGCGGCGGCAGTTTTGCGATGAAGTCCGGCGTCTGCCGCGTGCGCACCGTGAACAGGTTCACATAGCCTTCGAGGGTCGGCTCGAACAGCACCTTGGGCGGATAGGCAATCGCATCGCTCTGCGACTTGAACGCCGTGGCGACGATCCAGAGCAGCGGCAGGATCGTGATCACGGCATAGAGGATAACGAGACCACCGGCGACCGCCTTTGAACGCGGCGAAGCCTCGACGATGGAGTGAGCGGTGGACTTGGCCAGGACAGATTTGGCGACGGCAGCGGTCATCGTTGCTTCACCTTGTTGAGCGCTTTGACATAGATGTTGGCTGCACCGAACACGGTCACGAACAGGATGATGGCGAGCGCGGAGGAATAGCCGGTGCGCCATTTCTCGAACGCCGCACGCTTCAGCGTGATCGACACGAGCTCCGTGGTCGAGCCCGGTCCTCCCGACGTCAGGAGGTTGACCATGTCGAACATCTTGAAGTTCTCGATCGCACGAAACAGCACCGCGAGCATCAGGAACGGCACGGTCATCGGCAGTGTGATCGACCAGAATTGCCGCCAGGCCGAGGCGCGATCGACTTCGGCCGCCTCGTAGATGTAGTCGGGAATGGAGCGGAGCCCGGCGAGGCAGATCAGCATGACGTAGGGCGCCCACATCCAGGTGTCGACGAGCACGATGGTCCAGGGTGCGAGCGAGACCTGGCCGGTCATGCTGAACGAGCTCGGCGGCACACCGGTGAACATACTGATGAGGTAGTTGAACGGCCCGATTTGCGGCTGCAGGAGCAGCGTCCAGAAGTTGCCGACGACCGCAGGCGACAGCATCATCGGCATCAGGATGATCGTGGTCCAGAAACTGTGACCGCGAAACTGGCGGTTGATCAACAGCGCCAAGCCATACCCGATGACCACCTGTAGCGCCACCGACCAGATCACGAATTGCGCCGTGGTCTGGAGCCGGAACCAGACGTCCTCGTCGGTAAGGATGTCGCGGAAATTATCGAGCCCGACGAACCGCAACGGCAGATAGGACATGCTGAGGTTGAGGCTGGTGAAGGACAGCCGGATCATCCACACCAGCGGAAAGATGTTGATTGCCAGCAACAGCGCGATCGTCGGCGCAACGAACAGCCAGGCGATGGTCCGGTCCGAAAGGCCGCGGACGGGCCGCGTGGCGCGAGATCTGGCGGGCTCGCTCATACCTGCAATCGTAGCATCATCAGGTTGAAGGATCGTCGTCATCTGGTCCATCGGCTGGCTGGTTCGGCTTCCCCGGGATACACCCCGGGGAAACCGGTTCAGTTGACACGAGCGCCGGGTCCAAAGCGCTATGAACGCGCTTTAGCTTTATTGTTTGAGCATGATCTTTTCGGAAAACCGCGGCACACTTTTCCGGATCACGCTCTATTGCGACGCGACCTGCTTGCCCTGCTCCTTGAAGACCTTGGTCCAATCCTTGACCAGGAGATCGAGCGTCTGCTGCGCCGTGCCCTTGTCGGCAACGACGTAGTCATGCACCCGCTTCTGCATGTCGAGCAGCAGTTGCGCGTAGGACGGCTCGGCCCAGAAGTCCTTGACGATACCCATCGACTCCAGGAATTGCGGTGCGAACGCCGCGCTCTTCGGGAAGTCGGGCGCATCGACGACCGCCTTCAGCGCCGAATAGCCGCCGAGCTGCCACCACTTCTGCTGCACGGCGGGCTGCGCGAACCACTTGATGTAGGCGAGCGCATCGTTCTTGCGGTCGGAAGTCGCGACGACCGAGATGCCCTGACCGCCGAGCTGGGTGAAGTGTCCGTTCGGACCGGCCGGATTGACGAAGAAGCCGATCTTGTCGCCGCCGACATTCGGATCCTTGTAGAGGCCGGGGAAGAAGGCGAACCAGTTCATCTGCATCGCCACCTGGCCGGATTTGAAGGCATCAAGTCCTTCCTGCATGTAGGCGTTGGTCATGCCCGGCGCGGTGCAGCACTTGTAGAGTTCCTTATAGAACTCGAGCCCCTTGGCCGCCTCGGGTGAGTTGACGACGCCCTGCATCTGGTACGGCTTCTTGGGATTGTCGTAAGCGAAGCCGTAATTGTAGAGCACGTTCGTCACGCCCATGGTGATGCCCTCCGAGCCGCGCTCGGTGAAGATGTAGGCGCCATAGACCTTCTTGCCGTCGATCTCGCGGCCCTGGAAGAACTCCGCGATCTGCTTCAGCTCGTCATAGGTTTTCGGCGGCGCCAGGTCTCGGCCGTACTTTGCCTTGAAAGCGGACTGAATCTCGGGCCGCGAGAACCAATCCTTGCGGTAGGTCCAGCCTACCGCATCGGCCATAGCCGGCAGCGCCCAATAGTTCGGCGAGTTCTTCGGCCACTGCGAGTAGCCGACGACCGTCGCCGGGACGAAGTCGTCCATCGATATCTTCTCCTTGTCGAAGAAATCGTTGAGCTTGACGTACCACTTGTTCTCGGCGGCGCCGCCGATCCACTGGCTATCGCCGATGATCAGGTCGCAGAGCTTGCCGTGGGAGTTGAGCTCGTTGAGGAAGCGATCGGCATAGCTCGTCCACGGGACGAACTCGTATTTCATCTCAATGCCGGATTGCTTGGTAAAGTCCTTGCCGAGCTCGACCAGCGCATTGGCCGGATCCCATGCCGCCCAGCACAGCGTAAGCTGCTTGCCCTGAGCTGCGGCTTCGCCTCCGCCAAATATCCCCAGCAGCGCCGTCCCGAGGACCATGGTTGCCGTCGAGCTCCTTAGCCAATTGAATGTCCGCATATCTGTTTCCTCTCTCGTTGAAGCATCTAACCCGCTCGGCGCTCCCTGCCGGAACGACGCCAAGATCCTGAAACCGAGTTTGAGGAGCGATGAGTGGAGAACGAGACGGACCATTTCCGGAAACGGGTCCGGAAGGGCTTGGGCTCCTCCCACACATCGGCTCGATGCGTGATGTTTAGTTTTTTGTAACACTAAACGTATTACTAAATTTTGGAAGCCGTCAAGCCGGTTTGTCGCTAGCTAAGCGAAAAGATTTGCGACGTTCGCGCGCGCAAGCGGGATGTTCGCAGCGCAGCAAAATTGCCGAATTTTCCGGAAGATTCGATCGCCGATCTGCCGCCGCGAGCAATCCAGCCCGCCTGGATAACCGGCGAGCCAGAAGCTGGCCAACGCCAAGCATGTTTAGCAAATGGCTTTACTGAACGTTCAACGAAGCTCGGATCCCAGCCGCTCGACAGCCACGCACACCACGTTTCTTGATCGCAACCGTATCGAAGCCCATATCGCTGGCTTGGCGCTACCCAACAAACGACAGGCCCATTCGTGCCGCGGGTCTTGCTCCTTCTTTGCAAGGACGCAAAGCCACCGAGCGCTGGAGGCTCGCACTCTATCGCAACGAGCAACCTCGAGCGGGATGACGCCGGACGAGGAACAGCAACCGGGAAAACGAGATGCAAATCTATGCCGCTATTCGTAGAAATGACGGCATCTCGCCGGCAGTTTTTACGACGACACGTGTGGATCGAGATACTTGATCAGAGTTCCGCCGGCACCATCCGCTCCAACTTCGAAAGCGCCCGCTGAGTACTGTCCCAGAAGCGCGATATGAGCTGTGTGCGTACCATCGCTTATGCTGAGCATTCCCCCGTCGCCCGCCGCATTTGCTGCATAACTGGCCGTCGTTGCCGCACCTGACAGAATATCGGCCAGGTCGAGTTGATCGTCGGCGTTCAGACCGGCGATGGCCCCCGTGAAATTGATGGAATGGTCGAGCTTCAGGGTTCCGATGGCATCAAAGTCAAACGTTACGTCGGCTGATGCCATGCCGCCCAGTTCGAGTGTTGCGGTGCCACTAATCTGCGCCGCGCCTCCGCTGACATCGTGGTTGGCAATGATATTGCCGCCATTGGCCCAGAGCAGACCGAAGTTGGAGACCGCGCTGTCGATCACCAAACCGCCGGAGCCCGTCGCCTCCAAGGTACCCGAATTGATGACCGCGTTCGCTCCGGTATCGATCTCCAGCGAGTTGGTCCCGGTCGCGACGATGGTGCTTTGGTTGACCAGCGTCATGGTGCCCGCGCCGAGCTGGCCGGCGCCGGAAATCGTATTGTCGACGTTGGTCAGCGTCACGTCGGAAACCGCACCGCTGATGACATTTCCGATGTTGTCGGACAACAGCACTTGACCGCCGCCCTCAAGCGATATGCCGTGTTCGATGAGCCGCAGGTCGGTCTCATTGCCGGTCGAACTCAGCGAGATTGTTCCTGTATTATGGATGATGCCGGACAACGGCAGGATTGCGCCATCACTGATGGTCATCGTGACGGCGTTGTCGACCACAGGTGTCTGATCGAATACGAAGTCGTCGGCCGAGAGCGAGCCGGCGTCGATGCCGTCCAATGTGATCGTTTGACCGTCGCCCAGGGTAATCACGGCATTTCCGGCCGCATCATTCGCCGCGTGCGCCTGGATGTCGGCGAACGCCGTGAACCCGGCGTAGCCGATCAGGTCAATCTTGTCGTGCATCAGATCGAAACTGTAGACGATATCGTGTCCGATCGGCTGCGAGAACACGAGCAGATCGTTGCCGCTCGAGGCGGTGAGATTATCATCGCCGGAGATGGCAAAGATCGGATTGCCCGGCGCGTAGGCTTCGACGTTGTCGACGATGGCTGCATTTCCGAAGCTGCCGTCGGCATTGGTCCAGGTTTCTGAGACATTGAGCACCAGCGCGCCCGTGTAGGCGCTCGGCATCGTAACGGTGAGCGAACCGACGTCATTCGTCACAACGGTCCAAGTGCCGTCACCATTCGAGGTACCTTCGCTCAGGGTCCAGCCGGAGGGAACTCCTGCGATGCTGACACTGATGTCCCCATGGATGCCGCCCGGATCAAGCAATCCAAGATTAATCGGCTGCCCAGCAACTCCCGCTGGCGCCACTTTCTCGTTGGTGGAAGTAGTCTGCCCAAGCGCGCCCATGTTGCCGGAAACGTCGGTATAGGTGGCGGTGACAATCAGCCTTCCATTATCTTTGCCGCTCGGACTGCTTCCTGAATAGTCGAGCTGGAGGGCCCAATGAATGTTGTCCAAAGTCGTTAGAGAAATGACCTTCACTGGAGTGGAGGTTGCGCTCAACGTGACAGGCGGACCTGAACCGCCGGTTTGCCACTGGAGATCACTGGCGTCAAAATTGCCTACGGCTTCAGAGAATGTGATCGCGACATCGGTAAACCCGCTGGCATCGGGGTTTGGATTCTGAAACACGATCGAACTGACCGACGGCGCAGTGGTATCGATCGTCGCGGCATAGCTGGCAGACAGACCGCTGACGTTTCCGGCCACGTCCGTCTGTCTCGCCGTAAACTGATAAGTTGTGCCGTTCACCAGCACGTTGCTGTCGACCTTGCTCCAGTTTCCGAGACCGTCTGCTGTCGTCGTGCCGATCGACACACCGTTCTGGAACACTGTCACGGTGCTGTTTGCTTCCGCCGTGCCATTGATGGTGAGCGACGTATCGCTGGTGATGTGGTCTCCCACCGTTCCAGTGTCGGTGGTGAATCCGGTGATAACGGGAAGGCCGACCGCTGTATCGATCGTCACCGCCTGGGTATCGGTGTTGCCGACATTGCCGGCGGTATCCACCACCCGCACCTGGTAAGTGAAGCTGGTGCTATGGGTGGTCGGATCGACGTAGCTCCAGGTCGTGCCGGTGTTCTGGGTCACATCCGCCCAGTTCGCGCCGCCGTTACTGCTGATCTGGATCTTCTCGCCCGAACCGAGGGCCGAGTTGGTGCCCGACGCCGTCAAGGTGGTGTCATTGGTGATGAAGTCGGTCGACGAAGTGCCGCTGTCGGTCGCAATCGCCGTCAAGTCAACCGTAGCAGTCGGATTCTGGGTGTCGATGGTAACGGTATCCGTTCCGGCGCTGCCGAGATTGCCGGCGGGGTCGGCGTAGCTCCCCGCCGTCACCGACACCGATCCGGCCGCAGAAACGCCGTCCGTTGCCGTGAAGGTGGCGTGATAGTGCGTGGCGTCGTCCAGCGTCAGGCCGCTGATCGTGCCGTTAGTCGCCGTGATGTCGGCGGGCGTGAAGCTGGCGCCCGGCGCCTCGCTGAAGGTGAAGGTCACGTTCGAGCTCGGCGTGCCATCGCTCAGCGATGTAGCCACGATATCGACCGCAACGGTCGGATTGACCCGATCGATAGTGACCGTATCCGTCCCCGCGCTGCCGAGATTGCCGGCGGCATCGGTATAGCTCCCCGCAGTCACCGACACCGATCCGGCCGCAGAAACGCCGTCCGTTGCCGTGAAGGTGGCGTGATAGTGCGTGGCGTCGTCCAGCGTCAGGCCGCTGATCGTGCCGTTGGTCGCCGTGATGTCGGCGGGCGTGAAGCTGGCGCCCGGCGCCTCGCTGAAGGTGAAGGTCACGTTCGAGCTCGGCGTGCCATCGCTCAGCGATGTGGCGACGATATCGACCGCAACGGTCGGCGGGGTCGTATCGATGACTTGCGCAGTGGCCGACCCGGTGCCGACCACCAGATGCTCGAAGTTTCCACCTTCGGTCCCCGCGATCGTCGCGGTCAAACTCGACGAGTTGGGGGTGCTGACGACCAGTGTGCCCGTGGTCTGGCCGTCGGCGATCGTGACGTCACCCCGGTCGGTATGCACCGTGGTGACGCCATGGGAGGCGTTCGACAGCGTCGCCGTGAACGTGATGGTTGGATCATGGTCGGTCACGTTCGATGTGGAGAGGTTGACCGTCGCATCGGTGGTGGTGTCGTTGACATGGGCCGTCGCCAAGCCG
>NZ_VLLA01000006.1:0-160916 GCF_007830635.1 Bradyrhizobium huanghuaihaiense
CGTCTCGATCCCGGGCCTGCCGTTCTCGCTGTAGAGCGGCGCGATCTCGCCGTCGATCCAGTCCCAATCGACCTTGCCGGCGAGCAGAACCAGCTCGTGCTTCATATTGATGATCTGGTCGAGCCGAGCCCGGAACAGATCGTTCGATCCCGTCGTCTTGTGCTTCTTCGGCCGCATCGTTCCCTCCGATGCAGACAAGGAATCATGCTTCCCGCTTCGAGGGAATCCACGAAAACCAAATCGCAAGGTTCTGACGCCCAAAGCATCAAAACCTTGCAATCTGGAAATGCCCCTTAGCCCAAATCGAGATTCCCGATCAGTGGCTTAGTCCTTCTTCACGGACGACTAAATTATTTTCGAGAACGCGTGCGCGGCGATCTCGGCTTGACGGAACCGTCACAAATGCGCCATGCGTAACCCGTCAGTCGGCCGGACGGCCGCTCCGGCAGGTGCCGAAAGGCCGCCGGGGAGGAAAGTCCGGGCTCCCTTGACATGCGGTGCCGGATAACATCCGGCGGGGGCAACCCCAGGGAAAGTGCCACAGAGAACGAACCGCCCGCCTTCGCCCTTCGGGCTTCGGCGAGGCAGGCCCGCCGGGCTTGCCACGTCGTAGCAGCGCAAGCTGCGTAGACGGGTAAGGGTGAAAAGGTGCGGTAAGAGCGCACCGCGGCGCCGGCAACGGGGCCGGCATGGTAAACCCCACCGGGAGCAAAACCGAATAGGGACGGCGTAGCGGGCTGTTCGCGCAAGCGATAACGCCGCGGGGCGATGTCAGGCCCGCCGTCCGGGTAGGTTGCTCGAGGCCATGTGCAAACATGGTCCCAGAGGAATGGCCGTCACGTATCGTTCGCGCAGGCGGGCGGTGCCCTACAGAACCCGGCTTACAGGCCGGCTGATATTCTAAAGCGCTTTCGAGCGAAGTGGAGTTCCGGTTCGCGTCAAGAATGCGCGTCTTAACTAGGAAGCAACGAGGGGTTCGATGCCAGCGCATCGGCCCCCTCACCATTTTTGCCGATGTCATTCCGGGCTCAGTCCCCCGAGACGCCGGATATCTGCTTCCATAACGAAGTTTTCGTAAGCGCTATCGGCGATCTTGAAATGCGTAGAGCCAACCTTCTTGAAGCCATGCCGCAGATAGAAGTCGATGGCCCGATGATTTTCCGCGTTGACCTTCAGCCAGACGCGTTCGCCACCGATGCTCCTGCAATGATCCATGGCACGCTGCAAAAGAGCGATGCCTCTTCCGCCCGACTGGTGCCTTGGTTGAACATACAGGGTCATGATTTCCAGCGGTGAGCAATTGGGCAGCGGCGGCGCAGCCATCGAGCAAACCGTCACGAAACCATCAATTCCTATCCGGTTTTCCGATACCCAGATCGACAGGTTTGGATCGCTAAGAGAGTTTCGAAGTCTTTGCGCCGTGAACTCTGCAAGAACGTAGTCCGCGAAAAATGAGCTCACTCCTTCCCGAAGATACGTGCTCAACCAGACTTCAATGCTCACCGCTGCCAGACTGGAGGCGTCCCGCTCTTCAGCTTTCCTGATCACATTGCACCGTCCAGCACCGCCATCAGCGCCTCCGGCGCCGTGACGTTCGGCGCGTGGCTCGCATCGAGCTCGAAATAGCGCCAGCCATCCTCGTTCTTCGCCCGCTGCGCAAACTGACCGAACACGTCGCCCGGCGGAATGCGCGTGCAATAGATGTAGCTGCGCGGCATCGCCGGCTCGCCATGTTCGAGCCTCAAGCTGGTCTCGAAGCATTTGACCGGCATCGCCACACGGCGCGCGTTGAGCCAATCGAGATCGGCCTGCGGCGTATCCGGCGGCGGCGGGTTCGGCGGAATACGGTAGCCGTCGCCGGAGCTTGCTGCCTTGCGCATCGGCTCGCGCCCGGCCTCGTTGAGGTCGAACAGCGACTGGCCGTGACGCGGCACGAAGGCATCGAGATAGATCAGCTGCGTCACGCGCTCGCGCGCGCGGTCGGCGACGCCGGTTGCGACCATGCCGCCATAGCTGTGGCCGAGCAGCACGATGTCGTTGAGGTCCTCGAAGGCGATGACGTTGAGGATGTCCTGGATATGCGTCTCGAGGTCGATCGCGGGATTGGCCAGATGCGCGCGCTCACCGAGACCGGTGTAGGTCGGCGCAACCAGGCGGTGGCCCGCCTGCGCCATCAGCGGGTGCATCTTCTTCCAGGCCCATCCGCCCGACCACGCGCCATGACAGAGCAGGAAAGTTTTCGCGCGTGCGGCCATCGGCGTTTCCATCGTTCTTGTTTGTACGATCGAGTGTAACGGCCGCGCGCGCGATGTAAACGACGCCGCCGCGTTAGGCCGCGCGCGTATTCACTTTTGCGAGGACGAGCGCACCGGCTTCCCGCCGCAGCTTGCTCGCCTCGAAGCCATGCATGCCGAGCTGCCATTGCAGGCCGACGATGGCGCCCTTGGTCGGCTGCAGCAGCGCGAGCGAGGCGAACAGCGTCACCGGCAGCCACACCGCCAATTGCAGCCAGATCGGCGGCGCGTAGGCGGTCTCGATTGCGAGGATCGCAGGCACGACGAGGTGGCCGACCACGACCATCACCAGATAGGCGGGAAAATCATCCGCGCGCTGATGGAACAGTTCTTCGCCGCAATGATCGCAAGCCTCGGCGACTTTCAGGAAGCGGCCGAACATATGTCCTTCGCCGCAATTCGGGCACCTGCCCAAGAAGCCGCGCCACATCGCCTTCGCCAGAGAGATTGAACCGGTCGCCATGACCACACCTCTTCCTTTTTGATGGTCCATACAATAATCTCTTGTATCCATACATTCAAAGAATATGGGCCTGAATTGCATGGACTGGACCCCTACAATCGCGGAGCTGAGCGGGCCGCGCTACCAGCGCATCGTCGATGCCATGGAGGCCGATATCGCCGCCGGCCGCCTGGTGCGCGGCCAGCAGCTGCCGACACAGCGCGCGCTGGCAAAGGCGCTCGGCATCGACCTCACCACCGTAACGCGCGCCTATACCGAGGCCCGGCGCCGCGGCATCATGGAGGCCCGGGTCGGACAGGGATCGTTCGTGTCGGAGACCAGCGCGCGACGCGCGGTCGACCTGCCGCATCCGGTCGCGATCGACCTCTCGATGAACGTGCCGCCGCATCCGCTCGAAGCGCAGCTCGACGAGCGCATCATCGCCGGGATGGAAGCCCTCCGCGCCCAATCGGGCCTGACCGCGTTCCTGAACTACCAGCCGCCCGGCGGCAGCGCGCATGAGCGCGAGGTCGCGGCGCGCTGGATGCGTACACGCGTCCCGCACGCGCACGCCGACAGGCTCGTGATCTTTCCCGGCGCGCAGACGATCCTGTTCAACCTGCTCGCCCATCTCACGCGGCCCGGCGACATCGTGTTGACCGAAGCGCTCACCTTCCCCGGCATCAAGGCCGCCGCCGCGCGGCTCGGCGTCAGGCTCGTCGGCGTCGCCATGGATGACGGCGGCATCCTGCCTGATGCGCTGGCAAAGGCCTGCCGCACGCACAGGCCGAAGGCCGTCTACCTCATTCCGACGCTGCATAATCCGACCACCGCGACGCTACTCCCCGAGCGCCGCAGCGCCATCGCCAGGATCATCCGCGATGCCGATACGATTCTGATCGAGGATGACGCCTACGGGCTGCTCGATCGCGCGGCTTCGCCGATCGCGAACCTCATCCCGGAGCGGACGTATCTTGCAACCACGCTGTCAAAATGCATCGCGCCGGCGCTTCGCGTCGCTTATCTGATGACGCCCGACAACGCTGCGCAGCAAGAGATGCGCGCCTCCTTGCAAGCGACGGTGCAGATGCCAGCACCGCTGATGGTCGCTCTGGTGACGCACTGGATCGAGAGCGGCATTGCCGATCGCATCATCACCGCCATTCGCAACGAGGCGGTCGGCCGCCAGCAACTCGCGCAGCGGGCACTGAAGGGATTCGAGTTCCTGGCCAAACCCGCCGCCCATCATTTGTGGCTACGATTGCCGGAGAGCCGGCCCGATGTCGCGGCCTATCTGCTGCGCAATGGCCTCGCGATCGTCGCCGGCGATGCCTTCACCGTGGACGGAACACCGCCGCATGCGGCGCGCGTCTCGCTGGGCGCTGCGCGTAACAGGGCGGAATTGACAGAAGCGCTGCGTATCCTGGTCGGCGCGCTACACAAGCCCGCCGATACCAGGCAGATCGTCTAGACTCTTCTTATTGATGGTGACGACGGTGGCGTGGACGAACGACAGGCGCAACGGCTGCGGGATAAGCCGCGTAGGCCTCGCCCGGGACCACCGTCTCGCCACGTGCCGCGCGTCCCGCGGGCGTGAGCTGGCCGCCATTGAGCACATCGCGGTCGGGATGCGCGGCCTGATAGGCGGCAGGCTCTGATAACTGCGCCTGCGCCAATGTCGGCGTCAAGGCGGCGGCCGACAACAATGCGGCCGCAACGGCAATGCTCACGCGGGTCATGATCATGCTCCATCATCTCGTCAGGGACGGTGCGGCATGACGCCCGGCAGGCCCCCAGGATTAAAGTACAGGCGTCATGTAGGAGCCGCTTCGGCGAACGCTCGCCCTTGATCCGCCCTTGGGGATCACGCTTGCGTGCGGTTATGAAATTGACCTTCCCGGCCGCATCTGTGCTATGCGCCAGATGACGATCAAAAGCGGCGATCGAAGCTCGGCATCGCCGCTGACAACAGGAAATGATTGGTGGAAACGTCCACTTACGCGCTGCTGCTGTTCGGCGCGCTGGCCGGCGGCTTCGTCTCGGGCCTTGCCGGATTCGGCACGGCGCTGATGGCGCTCGGGATCTGGCTCTACGTCCTGCCGCCCTCGCTCGCGGTGCCGCTGGTGCTGATCTGCTCGGTGATCGCACAGACCTCGACGCTGCCGTCGATGTGGAAGAGTTTTGATCTTTCGCTGGTGTGGCCGTTCCTGATCGGAGGACTGATGGGCGTACCGCTTGGGATCATGATGGTCGCCTCCGCGGATCCGAAAGTCTTCAAGCTGAGCGTCGGCGTGCTGATCCTGATCTTTTCGAGCGCGCTCTACCTGAACAAAAGACCGCTCGCCTTCAAGTTCGGCGGCCGGATCGCGGACGGCGCGATCGGTTTTGCCGGCGGCATTCTGGGCGGGCTTGCCGGACTGTCCGGGCCGCTGCCGATCCTGTGGGCGAACATCCGCGGCTGGAACAAGCACGAGCGGCGCGGCATCTTCCAGCTCTTCAATTTCACGGTGCTCGCGACCGCGCTGGTGTTGCAGACCGCGTCCGGCCTCGTCGCCCTCAAGGTGGTCTGGCTCGCTGCTGTCGCCTTTCCGGGCACGCTGATCGGAGCCTGGGCCGGCGCGCGCGTCTACCACGCGCTGAACGACAAGCATTTTGGCGATGTCGTGCTCGGCCTCCTGTTTCTGTCGGGCCTCACACTCGTCTGGAACAGCGTTGGCGCGCACTGACGCGCACGCCAACACAACAATCAGCCGTCGCTACGCCGGTGCACGCGCGGGAGGCGCTTCAGGCTCAGCCTCCATCTGCGCCGGAACCTCGGGAGGCCGCAATGGCGCCAGGCGCTTGCCGAACTCGCGGTATAGCAACCACACGCTCAGCGCGGCCTGAAGCGTCGTTGTCGCGATCGACAGATACCAGACATGCTCCATCCGAAACCCCGGCCACGTCGAGAGCCAGATCGACGGCAGGGAATAGGTGAGGACCCGCATTGCCGAGGTCACCAGCACGGGCTTGGTGTTGCCGAGCCCCTGGAACATGCTGGAGGTGGTGAAAATCAGCCCCTGCGCCACCATGTTGAACGAGACAACGCGCAGGAAGAGCGACGCAACTGCCATCGTCTCCCGATCATTCGAGAAGCCGGCCAGCAACAGACCTGGCGCGAGCTGCGCGAGGATCAGGAAGAGAGTCATCACGGCGGTCGCGACAAGCGCCGCCTTGACAAAGGTCTCCCGCACGCGCGCGCCATTGCCGGCGCCGAAATTCTGGCCGGCGATGGGCCCCGCAGCCAGCGCGACGGCGAGCGCCGGCATCTGGATCAGGCCGAGGAGACGCGTGCCGATACCAAATCCGGCCTGCGCCGCCGGGCCGAAAACGCTCAGCACATAATAGCCAACGGCCATGATGATGAAGACCATCACGAACTCGCCGCCGGCGGGCAAGCCGACATTGAGGATTCTCTTCCACTGCCGAAGCTGAGGCCGCCATTGCGCGGGATGAAAGGCGACGTAACGCTCCAGCTTCAGGAAATACGCGAGCAGCATCAGCACGCCGATGAACACCGCAATCGAGCTTGCGAGGCCGGCCCCGGCGACGCCGAGCGGATGCCCGGTGCCCCAACCCGAGATCAGGATCGGCGCCAGCGCAATGTTGATGCCCACGGCGAGCGCCTGCACCAGCATGCTCGGCCGCACGATGCCGGTCGCCCGCAACGCGGACGCCATCACTTGCGTCGCGAATTGCAGCGCCAGTGCCGGCGTGAACCAAAGCAGATAGACGGTGCCGGCTTCGACCGTTGCCTCGTCGGCCGCGACCGCGCGCATATAGGGACGCGACAGCACGAAACCCGCAACCAGTGTCAGCAGCCCGAACAGAACCGACAGGACGACCGACTGGTTGAACACCAGATTGGCATCGCCACGGTCCTTGCGGCCCACGGCATGCGCTATCAACGCAACTGTACCGACGCCGAGCACCTGCATCAGGGCATTGACGAGAAAGCCGGCGTTGCCGGCCGCGGCGACGCCCGCGATCGCAGCCTCGCCCAGACTCGAGACGAAGTAGAGGTCGACGAGCTGGCAGATCATGATCGTGATCATGCCGACTACGATCGGCGGCGCCATGCTCAGGATGTGGCCCACGATGGAGCCGCGCGTCAGGTCTTTCATGTCAGTCCATCCCTGCCCTAAATCCTTCGCCGCCTGCGGACGCTCTCCTTCGTCCGCAGGCCGCGCCTCACTCCGCCGCCGCGATCTGTCCGAGCTCCACCACCTGGCGCTCGAACAGGCCGCGATAGATGCCTCCCGGCTTGCCCGCGAGCAGGGCATGCGTGCCCTGCTCGACGATCTCGCCGCGGTCGAACACCAGGATCCGATCGAGGCTCCGCACCGTCGACAGCCGGTGCGCGATCACGATCGAGGTGCGGCCTTTCATCAGCCGCTCCATCGCCTGCTGGATCAGCGCCTCCGATTCCGAATCGAGGCTCGACGTCGCCTCGTCCAGGATCAGCACCGGCGCATCCGCCAGGAATGCGCGCGCCAGCGCCACGCGCTGCCGCTCGCCGCCCGACAGCTTTACGCCGCGCTCGCCGACGAGCGTGCCGTAGCCCTTAGGCAGGCGCAGGATGAAGTCGTGCGCATTGGCGAGCCGCGCCGCCTGCTCGATCGCCTCGATGCTGGCGCCGGGCCGGCCATAGGCGATGTTCTCGGCGAGCGAGCGGTGAAACAGGATCGGCTCCTGCTGCACGATCGCGATCTGGCTGCGCAGCGATTGCTGCGTCGCCAGCGCGATGTCCTGCCCGTCGATCAGCACGCGACCATCGGTGACGTCGTAGAGCCGCTGCACCAGCTTGACGAAGGTGGTCTTGCCGGAGCCGGAGCGGCCGACGAGACCGACGCGTTCACCGGCACGGATCGTGAGCGACAAGCCGTCATACAGCGGCGCGCGATGGCCGCCATAATGGAACGTGACGTCGTCGAACACGATCTCGCCGCCCTCGATCGCGATCGGCCGGGCGCCCGCGGCATCGACAATCCCGATCGGCTCGTCATGGATCGCCACCAGCTCGTCCATGTCGTTCACCGCGCGCTGCAGGTTGTTGATGTGCATACCCACGTCGCGCAAATAGGCGTGGATGACGTAGTAACTCGTCAGCACATAGGTGACATCGCCGGGCGAGGCATGCCCCGAGATCCACAGCAGCACCGAGCCGCCGATCACCGAGGCGCGCAAGGCCAGCAGCAGCGCGAGCTGCGCCATGGCCGTGTAATTGTAGCGGAACCAGGTCCGCCGCACCCGCACGCGCCAGCGGTTGACGACGCGGGCGAGCCGCGCGTCCTCGCGCGCCTCCGCGCCGAAGGATTTCACCACCGCGTTGCAGGTCAGCGCGTCCGCCAGCGTGCCGCCGACCTTGGTGTCCCAGGCATTGGAGACGCGCGCGGCCGGCGCGATGTACCGGGTCGAGAACAGCACGGTGATGGCGACGTAGAACAGCGCTCCCACCGCGATCACCGCGCCGAGCGACGCCCAGTGCAGGCCGATGAGGACCACGGAGCCCATCAGCACCAGCAAGGACGGCGCCAACGCCATCAGGATGGTGTCGTTGAGCAGGTCGAGCGCCCACATGCCGCGCGTGACCTTGCGCACGGTGGAGCCGGCGAAGGCGTTGGCGTGCCAGTCGGTCGAGAAACGCTGCACGCGCATGAACGCGTCCTGCGCCACCTCCGTCATGGTCTTCAGCGTGAACGGCACGATCGCCTGGAGACCGATCAGCCTGAGCACCACGGAGGCTGCACCGAGCGCCACGATGGCGCCGAATGCGACCAGCGCTGCATGGCGCGCATCGGGGTCGGACGAGCCGCGCGTCAACGCGTCAACCAATTGTCCGGAGAAGACCGGCATGAACAGGTCGGCGACGGTCGCGCCCAACAGGCCGCCGGCGACGACCAGCGTACGCCCCGGCTGCTTCAGCCAGTGCTTGAATACGAAGGGCAGCACCACGCGTATCGCCGCGGGCTTCTGTGAAAGAACGGTCATGACATCATCCGGCCGCTCTTGGCGCGGGCCGGCTCCATCGATGGACGCAAGTCGGCCGCAAGGGCCGGGACGGCGTCACGTAAGACTGATTTTGACTTGGGAAGAGGAGCGATCGGGACGAAGCGCCCAATCGAATCTGGCGGAGGAGGCCTCTAACAGGCCGCGTACATACCGAACCAGGAGATCATCGAGCGCGGGCGTACGATCTGCGAGTGCGACGAAATCATGCAAATCTCCCCGGTTCGAATGAATGAGGTGCGCTTTATAGATGTGCCGTGGGAGATTTGCAACGGGGCCCACGCGAGATCACGGATGAGTGTTGCAATTTGGTCCGGGGCGCCGCTTCACACTCCACCGTCATTCCCCGCGAAGGCGGGGAATCCAGTACGCCGCGGCCAGCCGGCTCAATCACAACTGTCTCGGCGTACTGGATCGCCCGGTCGAGGCCGGGCGATGACACCGATTGTGTGTCCCGATTAATGCGCGTCGCCACCGCCGGCGAGCGAGGCCGGCTTGTTCAGCAGCGTGACCAGCAGGCTGAGGCCGAGATAGAACACCGTCAGCACGAAGAAGGCATCGCCAAAGCTCATCACCACGGCCTGGCGGTGCACGATCTGGCTGAGCTGCTTCATCGCCATCAGCGTGGAATCGCCAAGCCCCTGGAATTTCTGCTGGAGCATGGTCAGGGTTTCGGTCGCGGTCGCGTTGCCCCAGGTCACGCGCTCCTGCAGGCGCGTGATGTGCAAATCGGTGCGGTCGTTCAGCACGGTGTTGATGACGGCGAGCCCGACCGCGCCGCCGAGGTTGCGCATCAGGTTGAACAGGCCGCTCGCGTTCTTCACCCGGTCTGGCGCCAGCGTGCCGAGCGCGATGTTGTTGGTCGGCACCATCGCGAACATCATGCCGATGCCGCGCAGGATCTGCGGCACCAGCAACTCGAAGAAATCGTAGTCGCGCGTGATCCAGGTCATCTGGTAGGAGCCGATCGCGAACACGACGAGGCCGAACGCGATCATGTAGCGCATGTCGATCTTGACCATGAGCCGGCCGACCAGCGGGGCGACCAGGAACATGGTGATGCCCGAGACGAACATGGTCTCGCCGATCATCAGCGCGCTGTAGCCGCGCACCTCGGCGAGATAGCGCGGATAGATGTAGGTCAGGCCGTAGAGGCCGATGCCGATGCAGAACTGCAAGACGCAGCCGACCGCGAAATTGCGGTTGGAGAAGGTGCGCAAATTGACGATCGGCTCGGCCGCCGTGAACACGCGCCAGAAGAAGGCGATCGCCGAGATGGCGCAGATCCAGGCGCAGATCGCCACCGACGTGTCCTGCATCCATTCGTGTTGCGGACCTTCTTCCAGCACATATTCCAGCGTGCCGAGGAAGCCGGCCATGAACAAGAGGCCCCACCAGTCGAAGCGGTCGAGCAGCTCGAAATGCGGCTCGTCGAAATCGACCAGCGCCAGCACGCCGAGCGAGATGCCGATGCCGGGCACGACGTTGATGAAGAACAGCCAGTTCCACGACATCGCGTCGGTGATGTAGCCGCCGACCGTCGGCCCGATCGTCGGAGCCAAGGTCGCGACCAGCCCGATGATGGGACCGACGATATGGAATTTCGTGCGCGGGAACACCGTGTAGGCCGAGGCGAATACGGTCGGGATCATGCCGGCGCCGAGGAAACCCTGCAGCGCGCGCCAGAGGATCATCTCCTCGATCGTGGTGGCGAAGCCGCAGAGCAGGCTCGAGACCGTGAAGCCGGCCGCCGAGATCGCGAACAGCAGCCGCGTGCCGAAGGCGCGCGACAGAAAGCCCGATAGCGGAATCGCGATCACCTCGGCGATCAGATAGGCGGTCTGGACCCAGGCGACTTCGCTCGAGCTTGCAGAAAGACCTGCCTGGATTTCGCTGAGAGACGCCGAGACGATCTGGATGTCCAGGATCGACATGAACATCCCGAACACCATGATGATGAACGCGAACAGCCGCTTCGGCGCGATGCGCTCCGAAGCGGGGTTCGCCATCATGGCGGGTGAAGCGGTCGTGGCGTTGGCCATGGTCTGACCTCGCAGCGCTCGGGTTATGCTACTGCGGATGGATCATGGTGGGATCGTCGAGATCGACCTCGCTGTCGGCGTCGGCCGCGCCCTTGTTGGTGTCGACAGTGGCGTAGACCGACATGCCGGCGCGGAGCAGGTTCTGCTTGGCCACCGACTTCGGCACGCGAATGCGGACCGGCACGCGCTGCACGATCTTGGTGAAATTGCCGGTGGCGTTGTCGGGCGGCAGCAGCGTGAACACCGAGCCTGCGCCCGCCGCGATGCTGTCGACGACGCCGGAGAACTTGCGCATGCCATAGGCATCGACCTTGATCGTCACCGGCTGGCCGGGACGGATGCGCTTGAGCTGCGTCTCCTTGAAGTTGGCGTCGATATAGACCTCGTCGAGCGGGACGACGTTGCCGAGCCGCTGGCCGACCGCGACGAAGTCGCCGGCATTGACCAGGCGGTTGGAGAACGTGCCGCTCACCGGCGCGCGCACCGCGGTGAAGGCGAGGTCGCGCTCGGCCTTGGCGAGCGAGGTCTTGAGCTCGGCGAGCTGCGCCTGCGCTTCGGCCTGCTGCGCCTTGGCGACATCCACATTACTGACCGCGACGTCATAGGCGGCCTGCGCGGCCTTGACCGCGGCGGCGCCCTGGTCGCGTCCGGCTTCCGAGCTCTCGAAGGTGGCGCGCGAGGCAAAGCCCTTGCTGCTCAGCGCCTGCTGGCGCTCATAATCGAGGTCGGCGCGCTTGAGGCCCGCTTCGGCCGAGACGAGCTGCGCCTTGGCCTGGGCGACCTGGCTGTCGAGGGCTGCGACCTGGCGGCCGATGCGATCGATCGTCGCCTGCTGGGTCGCGATCTTGGTCGCTGCGGCATCGACCGCGATCTTGTAGTCGCCGTCGTCGATGCGGAGGATGATGTCGCCGGCGCGCACCGTCGTGTTGTCGCCGGCAAGGATCGAGGAGATGTGGCCGGCAACGCGCGCGCCCAGCATGGTGTTGTTGGCGCGCACATAGGCGTCGTCGGTCGAGATGTAGAAGCGGCCGACCAGCGTGTAATAGCCGGCATAGCTCGCGGCCGCGAGCGCCAGCACGAGACCGACACCCATCAGCACGAATTTGCGCTTGCCGGGTTTCGGCGCGCCGGCAGCGGGCGCGTCCGGCGCAGGGGCCGGTTTGTCCGTTACGGGGGTCTCGGGCGCCTCGCTGCGGCGCTTGGTTTCCTCGGCCACATGGGAGCGCAACTGCTCGGCAAGGGCCGCGGGCGTCTCGGCCGCAGCCGCATCGTTCGCCGACATCGTCTCCACCGTTTCCTGGCGAATGACCCGCGCAGCCTGGTCTCTCGATACGGCCATAAAGGCCTCCCCAAAAAAAGCGCGACCAGGGACCGCCGCCTCGCGGCCTGTTCCCTCTCGCTCATTTCCAAATATCATTGACCGAACCGTTCGGTCAATATAGATAATATTACCGGGCCGGGACCCTACTGGCCCGAATCCTTTATTTGCGTTTCATAGGTCGGCACCTCGCCCAGAAACCTTCCGAGACCCTGAACCAATGGTTGTAGCTGCCGGCGAACATCTGCACGTCATCCAGGAGGAGGACAGCTCCAAGCGCCGCCAGATCCTCGACGGCGCCCGCAAGGTGTTCATGGATCTCGGTTTCGACGGCGCCAGCATGGGCGAGATCGCGCGCGCCGCGCAGGTCTCCAAGGGCACGCTCTACGTCTACTTCGCCGACAAATGCGCGCTGTTCGAAGCCATCCTCGAGCAGGAAGCGCTCCAGCACGGCCAGGTCGTGTTCAATTTCGATCCGGTGCGCGATGCCGAGACCACGCTGAAGGAGTTCGGCCGGGCCTACATCCACCTGCTGTGCCGCCCCGGCGGCGGATCAGCGATCCGCACCGTGATGGCGATCGCCGAGCGCATGCCCGATGTCGGCCGCCGCTACTATGCGCGGGTGCTGGACAAGACCATCAACCGCCTCTCCGACTATCTCAAGATCCATGTCGCCTCCGGCGATCTCAGGATCGACGATTGCGACCTCGCAGCGTCGCAGTTCATGGAGCTGTGCAAGGCCTCGCTGTTCCTGCCCTTCGTGTTCCAGGCCGCGCCCGCACCGTCGGAAGAGCGCATGACCGAAGTGGTCGACAGCGCGACGCGGATGTTCCTGGCGGCGTACCGGGCGAAGTAGCGGCAAGCGGGCCGCGCGTTGCGCGGGCCCGTCTCACGGCACTATATTTGAGCCATGTCCCGTGATCTTCGCCCTCCGGTCGATATCCTTCATTACGAGATCGTCCAGGAACAAGCTTCCGCGCTTGGACGGATGGGCCGCACGCTAGAACAGGCGCTGGCGCGTTTGCGCGAGTTCGACGCCGCCCACGCCGCCACGCCGACTGCGGCCTCGACGCAGCCGGCGAGGCGCGAGCTGGTGTTGGAAGCCGGCCAGGCGCTCTGGATGTTCGTGGTGCAGCGTGAGGCGACCGGCCTGCGCGACAGCCGCCACATTATGCGCACCTACAACGTCCCGGCCGAGGTGCAGCGCTGCATGGGGCTGGCCCCTGCACCGTCGAAGCAGGGATCGAAATGATTTTGCCGCGTCCGCCCGTAGCCCGCATGAGCGAAGCGACATGCGGGAACACCGTGCCCGGATCGCTTCGCTCATCCGGGCTACGCGACCGTTAATCGTCCGCGTACTCGTCCTCTTCCTGCTTCCGCGTGCTCTTGCGCGTACCGAGCGAGCCGGTGACATAGGGATCGCGCCTGCCCGCGTAGGGATTGCGCTGCTGGGCGCGGCCCGCGACCTCTTCGCCTGAGACCGCGGCGGGCTGGCAGATCAGGCGGCGGCTGGCGCGGCGCATCAGATCGACGTGGATGTGATCGTAGTGATAGACGTTCGACCCCGGCGCCAGCACCGTGGTGAAATGCGCGCACGCGCCCGACTGCACGTCGCGCAGAAAGCCCTGCTCTTCCGGCATGCCGCGCCAGCCGTCCTTCACGGTGACGCGGCGGCCGTCGGCGAGCACGAAGGCGGAGATGTCGAGCGCGTTGCCGAAGGCGTGCTCGGAGATGTGGGCATGCGAATTGCCGTTCATGCCTCGGCAGGAATAGGCGGAGATCTGCTTGATCTCGGCGACGCGGACGCCGAACCAGCGCATCGCCGAGGGCTGCACGGTGTCGGCGAGCCAGCGGTCGAGTTCCGACACGATCGGACAGGCGAGCGTCGCGGTCGGCTTGATCGCGACGGGGCCGACGGCGGTGACGGGATTGCCCTGCGCCGGACCAAGGCGCGGCAGTGGCTGCTGTGCCGGCGCTTGTGAATAAGGCGCGGGACCGGGCTTCCGCGCCGGATAGCTCGGCGCATTCATGTAGCGCGCTGCGCCCGCGGCATCGGTGCCCTCGGGCGGCAGATCGATCTCGTCTTCCTGCGGTGCGACGCCGGGCGCGTTCAGCGACATCGGTCCGGACGGCGCACCGTAGCCCGAGGGCTGGCGCACTGCGCTGTCGGGATAGTTCGACCGCTGCGGATAGGACGATGCCGGATAATTCTGGCTCTGCGGGTAATTCGACTGCGGCTGCACCGGCCAGCGCGGCTGGTTGCCGATGCTGCCGGGCGGGCGCAACGTCTCGTCGGCAAAGCCGTAGCTGCTGGAGGCTTCGCCAATGGCGGCGACTTTCAGCGGATACTCCGCGCCGCACATGCCGGGCCCCGAGATCGGGTCGATGCGGACGATGTCCGCACTCTCCTTGACCGCGCCGGATTTCAGGCATGCGGCTTCCGCCTCGGCCCGCCATGGTTCACGTTCGGCCTGGAAGAAGCCGCGTCCGCAACCCGCTAGCGAAACAAGGACGATGGAGCCGACGAGATACAAACGAACTCCGCGCGTCATGGACGCACGTTCGGTGAATTTACTTAAAGACTCTTCAACACGTTGATTTCAGTGTTCTTTAACCATAGCGGGCGCGGCAGTGCGGACTGCTGACGATGACGAGCGACAGCGAGGCTGACTTTTTCGAAAAGAGACTTTCTGTTAACCATAAGGACTGCGCGCCAGGCAGCGCGCATGGAGGGACGACCTCATGACGTTCGCCGGGAGACTGAGCGTAGTCACCGCGTACCTCGCCATGGCCTTCGTCGGCGCCATCGTGCTCGGCATGATCTAGCGCATCAGTCCGACCACACCACAGGCTGCCTTGCCCTCTTCCCTTCGTCAGGGAAGAGGCCGCGTGCGCACGTCGACAATAGCTACGACCGCACGTCCCACTGCCGCGACGTCGTGACCATCTTCTCCTGCTGCTCTTCAACGCGCGTCCAGTCGTTGCCCGAGCACCAGAAGCGGCCAATCGCGCAGGCCTCGACATGAAGCGTGCCGGAGCTCTTCAGCGTGATCTTCCCGTAATAGGTGCTCCCGCTGGAGCGGCTGTAGATGCTGCCGGTCCAGACGTCGTGCGATTTCGGCTTCATGTTGACGAGCACGCTCTCGCCCCGGCTCGACGTCTCGGTGAGCGCATAGCCGCACAGCGCAGGGCCGCAGCGCTCGATGCGAACCGTGCCCTTGGCACCGTCGCTCTCCCACTCCCCCAGCGGCAAATAGGTCGCCTCGTCGTCTCGGCGCTGTGCGACCGTTGTGCCTTGGCTGCTCTCCACGCGCGGCGGATCGACCCTCTGCAGGTCAACCCGTGGCGGATTGGGACTCGGCGCCTCAACTCTTGCTGCCTCGAGTTTCTGCGCCGGCGGCGGCACGACAGGCTGTGACGTCGTGGCGGCAAGGACGGGGGCCGATGGTGCCGGTGGCGGGGCGACCCCAGACGGCTGCGGCGGCCGGACCGAAGCGGCCGGACTGGCCGGCGGCGGCACCTGGACAATCGGTGCGGGCGGCGCGACCGGTCTCGTGTTGACGTCTTCCCTCAACCGAAGACTGCGGCTGGACACCGAAACACAGGCGGCGGATCGGCAATTCCTGGGCGCCTCGATATGGAACCGGTGACCGCCGATCGAGAAGGCGTAGGAACCGGCCTGGGCCGCGGGCGCCATCGCTGTCAGTACGATCGATAGGCCAAGCGAAGTCGCAAGCCGCTGCATCGGCGCCTCCAGTCGTGTCGCGACGAGGTTACGCAGGACGAGCCGGGGCTGAATGTGCGCTGCCTCACCCAGACGCGCGCGAGCCGTTGTGACGTCCGTCACGGAAGGCGGGACCGGCCCGGCATAGGGTCGAACCACGCTTCATCCACCAGCGACTTCAGTCCATCTCGGGACCGCGCCCTTTCGGAGGTTGTCATGAACAAGCTCACCATCGCCGCCACCGCGCTCTTCCTCGCTTCGACCGCCGCCGCGCATGCCGGCAATTCGATCTCGTTCCAGATCGAGGGCCAGCACATCCGCATCGAGACGCCGCGCAACTGCGCCTCGCTCGATTGCGTCACCATCGTTGCGCCGGGCCTGTCGGACAAGCCGATCAAGCTGAACAACATCAACCTGAAGGGCCTCGGCGGCCCCAAGGACGATGACGTCGACACCACGCCGGCTCCGGCCACGGCCACCCAGCCCGCGCCGGCTCCGGTGCAGCAGCAGCCCGTGCAGCAGGCGCCGGTTCAGGCGACCGCACCGGCCGCTCCCGTTGTTGCTCCCGCCGGGCCCGCGCCGACCGTTGCCGCCGCTCCGGCCGCCACCTACGACAACGCGGCCCAGCCCGCGCCTGTCGCGGCTCCCGCTGCGGCTGCGCCGGTCGCAGTCGCTCCCGCACCGGCTCCCGTTGCCGCCGCGCCCGTGGCCGCCCCGAACTCACCGATCGGCGTGTGGGCGACCGAGGAGAACAAGGGCAATGTCCGCGTCGAGCAGTGCGGCGCCAATCTCTGCGGCTATGCCCAGAAGACCAACGAGCGCATCCTGATCAACATGAAGCCCGATGGTGCGAAGTGGAGCGGCCGCATCCACGATCCCGACTCCGGCCGCAACTACGACTCCACGATCGCGATGAAGGGCCCGAACGCACTGCGCGTGCAGGGCTGCGCCTTCGGCGGCATGTTCTGCGGCGGCCAGACCTGGAAGCGCGTGAGCTGACGCGCGGAGCGCGTCATCCCTATTGCGCAATTGCGCAATGGGGGCGATGCAAAGCATCGAACCCGGGATCTCTCGCAGCAAGCTCGCACTACAATTTCGAGATTCCGGGTTCGCGCTATCGCGCGCCCCGGAATGACGAGCAACGGGGCGCCACGTCCCTCGCAGGACGTGGCTCTTGAGCATTTCCCCCCATGCGACGTTCATCCGCCATTCAGCCTCAGACGGCTGATATCGGTCGATCTCGCCTCGCGTTCTCACCGGGACATCCTCGTGACTTCAATGGTGGCTTGGCGCCGCTCCGTGTTCGCGCTCGTGCTGCTGGCCTTGCCGGCCGCCGACAGCAGCGTGGCTTTCGCATCCGATGCAATCGAGCTTGCGCAAGCTCAGCCACAGGCACAACCGACGCCCACTCCGTCACCGACGCCATCAGCTTCACCGACACCGGCGGCAGAAGCGCAATCCGCCACCGTCGAGCCGATCGGCAACGTCGCGACGGTGACAGGGATCGCGACCGTGATCCGCGACAAGAATTCCTATCCGCTGCGCGTCCGCGACGACATCTATCTCAACGACGTCGTGCAGACCTCGTCGAACTCCACGCTCGGCATCACCTTCAACGACGCGACCACGTTCAACCTCTCCGCCAGCGCCAAGATCACCATCGACAATTACGTCTATGAGGACGGCGGCAAGCAGAATTCGGCGATCTTCGACATCGGCAAGGGCACCGTGGCCTTCGTTGCGGCTGCGGTGGCGAAGACCGGCGACATGAAGATCGCGACGCCGACCGCGACGCTCGGCATCCGCGGCACCACGGGCGTCGTCGACGTGCCCGAAAACGCGACCGCGAGCACTGCGAATAATGTCAACATCAAGCTTTATCCCGACGCCGACGGCCGGGTCGGCCACATCGAGGTCAACGACCGCAGCAGCGGCGCGCGGCTCGGCGCGCTGACGCAAGCCGCGAGCGGCTTTGCCATTCGGCCAGGCGCGGCCGGCGGTATGCGTTTTGCCGCCGTGCCGATCGCGATTCCCGCGCAGCAGATCGCCCGCGACCGCGGCTTCGTCAGCCAGGTGCATCTGGCGCAGACCACGGGCCGGCAGATCGTGACCGAGCAGCGCGACTTCCGCCGCGCCAATCCGGCCGCGATCAGTCGCATTCCGCGGCCGGCGCAGCCGCCGCAGCAGCAGCAATTGCGGCCGGCGCAGCCGCCGCAGCAGCAGCAATTGCGGCCGACGACGGCGCCGGGCCAACAGCGGCCGAACGGCCAGCCCGGCCAGAACAACCGTCCGGGCCAGCAGCAGCCGGGCACGCCGGGCCGGCAAGGAACACAGCAAGGCGCCCAGCCGCCGCAGCGGCAGGGCCAGGGACAACAAGGCGGCGCGGTGCAGCCGGGTGGCCAGCGCGCGGGTCAGGGTCAGCAGCAACGTGGCCAGCAACAAGGCGCAGGGCGTCCAGGTGCACCGCGCGCCGGAGAAGGCACGCCGCCCAACAGCACGCCGCAAACGCAGCCACCGCGCACCGGCATGCGGCCCGGGCAACCGCCCGCGGCTCAACAGCCAGGCAGCATCCAGCGCCAGGGCGGCTTCCAGCAGCGCGTCCCCGCCGCACAACGCCCCGCAGCGCCGCGCAAGCCGGCGCCCGCTCCGAAGGAGAAGGAGCGGCAGTGACTCTTCCTTCTCCCCTTGTGGGAAAGTCAATGGCCAAAAAAGCACAAGGTTTTCAATGCACAAGCCACGCGGTGTCTAGCGGGTGTTAAAAACAGAGAATTTGCTGACACTCCGGGGAGATGTGGCTGTTATACTCGCATCAATTCAACTTCAACTGCCGCTCAAGCCGCTCTAATTCTGCGTCCATCTCTTCGTCGCTCATCTGCAGAATTTTGTCCCAAAGTGCTTTGCGCTTTGCTGGGTCCGGCGTGTAGCCGCTCGTAGTTGTGATCTTAGCTAGTTTGCTGGCGGGTCGATCACTCGTCGTCCCATCCTTCCAGAGCACCCGCACGAGTTGCTCGTCCACGACCTTCTCCACCTTTCCTTGATTGGTATTGGGGTCAGGTTCTTTGTCGTAGTCCGCGACCACATCGCCGGGTTGGAAGTGAGCAATCCTGTTGTCAGTTGCCCAACCCTGTTTTTTCTCGCACATGATGTCGCCTCTCGCTCCGTTGCGACGTTGCCAACGATGATCACTCGAAATTCAGCTTGTCCATCTCAGCTTTCGCCAGCGCCGCGAGCTTGGGGGGCCTGCTAGTGCTGAGCGACCTTCTGCTGCAGCTCCCTGATCTTCGCCACTAGTCGCTGTTTCGGTCCCAAGTAAATCGGTTTCATTCGAATCAACAATGCGGTCAGTGCTTCAAGCACCTCATGAAGTTGCTCTAGGAATGTCACGATCTCGTCCAAGCTGATCGTCTTCTTCTTCCACTTCATCCGTGTGTCGTTCGCATGCGGTTTAAGGCTTGGAAACACCTGCTCCGCGTCGAAGTCAGCTTCGAATGTTTCGAGATTGACGTTTTCGACCGTAATGGTCTCGAGAATTTCAAGAGCGTTTCCCGGTTCGAGTGCGTGATGCGCCAGCCGAACCCTCACGTCATTGAGCTTCCTCAACCGCGCTGCGATCTTATTCCAATCTGATCTCAGCGGGCTGAAGTTAGTGTCCATCTCGAATAGCTCGTCGATTATCGACAGCCACGTGTGGACGTTGTTGATCGAGTAAAAGACGAGACCGACTTTGTTTGCCCTTGAATCTAGAAGCATGCTGGCGATATGAACAATGAAACCCTCCATCCGGGACCATTCGGTAATCGACCTCCCGACGGCGTGATGCATTCTGTCGGTCATTTTCGTCGCCGTTCGGCCAATGACCACCTTGAACTCTTCGAGGTCTTTGCGCGCTTGTTCTTCTTCGTCCATCGGACGCTCCATTTACCCTAGTGGCATTTTCCATCGAAGGCCGCTCGGTATTGACAGAACGGAGACAGATGGTCTGCCGACTATGGCTTCCATCCAGTTTTGAACCCGAGCGCCTTGGTCATCTTAAAAGTATCGCAGCAGAGAACGCCGAGGGAATTGCAGACATCTGGAATATGCCGGTTCTGTCGCTGTCGTGTTGGCTTAGACACCTCAGTGGTAACAACGCATCGGTCTTTGGGAGACGCTAGGGCGTGCGAAATGAGAAATGGATCGCGGCCGACGGTAAGAATCTCGTCTTCTGTTAAATCGGGCGCATATCCGCGATTGATTACGTCTGAAACGAGTGCCGGGTCACTTTGAGCGTCTAACACAATGGCGTCTCGAATGCCCTTGTCCGAAATCCAGCCAAACAGCAGGTCTTTCTCGTCATCGGTGCCCCCATCTTTCACCTCTTCGAAATTCTCGATGGGGATTTTTAGAACACCGGCAGCGCCCTGATGGGCCAGCCAACTCCAGAACTCGGGCACGCTATCGACTGGGTAGTAAAGGGTATGAGCAGTAATGAGTACGTTTGCGTCAAGCAGGTACAGCATGCTTAGGCCGCTCTACCACCGAAGGACTCGTCGCTCAGCAGTGGCGATACGCTTCGCGGCTTCACGCCAAGGATTTGACTTGCGCGAGTGTGGCTCAGGGTACCTTCGCTCAGCGCTCTGGAGACAGTATGCATGAGGGCGCGACCCAGACGGTGACGCCGCACAACGTAATAGCTGGGTCCTGTCGAATCTTGGTCTCGCTGCTTTTGGTCATCTCGGCTCTTCCGCCATTGCGCAGCAAAAAAATGCGTGATGGCGCGCCAAGTTTCTTCCGTGATGCGCCCCTTTCGCAGAAGACCATAAGCAACCATTGACCCACTAACGTGTCGCCTCCTAGCGAACTCCGCGATGGCTGAAATCGCTTCTTGAAGCGACGTATTCTTCGTAATTTTCAGCTCGTCCAGTTCGCCTTCCGAAAGGAAGAAAAGGTTAGCAACAGTGTTACAAAACTTCTCGGTCTCGGCGTCAGAAACCTTACCACTGATGCCGCTTGCGCCCAGCCAGATATGCGCCAGCTCATGAAGAAGCGTGAATGACCACGCCGTTTTTGCATCTTGGTCGTTCACGACCACGAACGGCGCGATTTTGTCGGCAAGAGCGAAGCCTCTGAACGCTTCAGCGTCAATCGCGGTATGATGACTGCCGAGATTGCCAATCAGCAGAACGAAAACGCCAACAGCTTCGATTTTTGTTCTCAGGTAAGCAAAAGCGAGCTCTGGGGAGGCCTTCGAGCGGAACTCTTCTCGCTTGATGCCTGTGACTTCGATGATGCTTTTAAGGACTGCGGCCGAGCCATCCTTTACTGACTTGGATGCGACAAACTTGAGCGGCGGCGTTTCGTCATCGGCGAGAATCTCTCTAACCGCCGATTGCCTCGCCCTGACATTCCGCACAAGAACGGAGATCAGAATATCCGAGTCAGGATCACGATCCGGGATGTTTCGAAAATCCTCTGAGCGCGTGCCATCCGCCGGTCTGGATTTCATGTAAAACGCAACGAGAGGACGCCGATATTGCTGCGACATCTTCAGGAGCAGCGGTCGCGAGGGGCTCAGTACTCCTTTCTCGTAGGCGGCGAGCTTTTCAGCGCCGCTCATGTTTTTAGTCGTACTAATGCCGAGCTTCCTTACAGCCTCCTCGGGCGCAAGACCGGCGCTTTCCCGCGCCCAAACCAAAATATCTGGATTCACGTCAGGCATCTGTGGACATTCGCACGGGACCAGCGGACTGGCGAGAGGGCAGCCAAGTAACGATAGCTTACGTTCCTTTCAGGAAGTTCAACATCCGCATTTGGTCTCCCCCTCAACCGCTGGGACTATATCTCGTCGGCAGGGGGGCCTCCAGAGGGCCTTTCTGTTCAAGCCAGCTTTCCGGGGTGGAGCCCCGCCTCGATGCGCTCGTGCTCGCGTGCCGGATCGGGTGCCAGCGGCTGACACCTGGCACTCCATGCTCACCGCCAGTTCGGCGCTCTTCCGACCCCGCGAAGTCTCGAACGCGCGCGCAAGCGTAAACCAAACCTTCAACTGCAGCGTGTAGCCTCCAACCTCGGTGAGCGCCTTCCGGGGGTGAGATTGGCATTCGACAAGAGAAATCCGTCCGAACTAGGCTTGTGGCCACATCAGCTGAAAGCTGTGAACCGCTGCGAAGCATATTTTGCATCCGGCAGTACCAAAGGCTGCCTGGTACATATGCCAACCGGCACGGGCAAGACAGGCGTCATGGCGGTGCTCGCAAGTCGACGCGCGGCTAAAACCCCGGTGCTGGTGGTGTGCCCGTCGGCCGCTCTTGTGGCGCAGCTCCGCCAGGAGTTTCGGTCAGAGTTCTGGATGAAGCTCGGCGCACCTGGTTTGTGGCGACCGGACAAGGTCGTTCAGGCGCTGCCCGGCTCCATTGACGCATTATCCGAGCAGCTAAAGCAAGCATCCGGAGAGCGCATTATCGTCGTTGCGACTATTCAGGCCGTACAGCAGATCTACGCCGCTGGCGAGGTGGATAAGCTGCATAAATTCATCGGTACAGTCCTCTTTGACGAAGGACATCGAGAGCCCGCCCCGTCGTGGGCAAGGGTAATCAGAAGTTTCGCCGTTCCGACCGTACTGTTCAGTGCCACGCCCTTCCGCGGCGACCTGAAGGTGTTTGATATCGACGAAAATCACATCGACTTCCTCTCGTTCACTGACGCCGTGAACCAAGCGCTGATACGTGGCGTGATCGTCGAGGAGCGTGTGCTTAGCGACAATCCTGAAGTGTTCGCAAAGCAGATAATTGAGGCGCGGGACAAACTTATCGCCGCTGGGACCTTCGACAAAGACTGTAAGGTCATTATACGAGCAGCGAGCGAGGATACCGTCAGCGACCTTTTTGACGCCTTCGTCGCAGCTCTCGGCCGCCGTGACGATGGCGTACTCGCGATGCATATCAATTTTGCTGACAGCGGTCCCGTAGGCGCCCAACGGCGACGCGACGTGCCCAACCTTAAGCAACGAACCGAGAAGTTCCTGATCCACCAGTTCATGTTGGTGGAAGGGATCGACGATCCAGCATGTACAATTCTGGCAGTTTACGAGCCCTTTACCAGCACGAGAATGCTGGTGCAGCAGGTTGGGCGGCTGACTCGGCAGCCGCTTGGGAAGATCGGCGACAAGGCGTCGCCCGCTGTGGTGCTGGCCCGCAAGGATGACGGGGTTTCGGAGCAATGGAAGAGCTTCCTCCAATACGACAGGGCCTGCATCGATAACGGCGGCAAGCCCCCGTTGCGCAAAGGTGAAGAAGTCTTTCAAAGGCTCGTCGCAGCCTTGCCCGAGATGGACTACGTGGAAGGAAAGTTCCGTAAGCGCATCAATCTTGAGGAAGAGGACTTGTCTGGTGACCTTCGCTTCCCAAAGGCAGCGGTGGTCTATGAAACGGAGCCCGGCTTCGATCTAGATGAATTCAGAGCGGACGTATCGGCGCTTCTCGAGGAAGAGGATCGACTGGAGCATCGGGTTGGCGAAGC
Source organism: Bradyrhizobium huanghuaihaiense (assembly GCF_007830635.1). Lineage (GTDB taxonomy): Bacteria > Pseudomonadota > Alphaproteobacteria > Rhizobiales > Xanthobacteraceae > Bradyrhizobium > Bradyrhizobium huanghuaihaiense. Next base: position 23,363 of record NZ_VLLA01000006.1, read on the forward strand.
CGGCGACAAGGGGCGCTATCACGTATCCCTTGGGCTAACACAAACCCCCTATCTGGCCGACTCGCTATTCCAGGTGGCGTCACTTGAAATCACGATCTATGCGACCGTCGGACGGCGGCTCTATTTTTACGACAGCGCTGGTCTGTGGATCGACGAGCTAGAGCACATTGGCGCCAGGGTCGGCCCCAAGGTATTGCATTCCTTGTTACCCGACACCTCCGCTGACTTGATCACCTTCATGGCGGTCAAAAATACAGATATCGGCCCCACAGCACTTAGGTCGCGCACGCTATCCGCACGTTCGTTGGCGCGTTCTGGAGTATTTATGGGCGAGCACATGAACGTCATCACTCGCGCGACTGGATGGGATGATAAAACTCGTCGTACGGTTGGGTTTTCACGAAGTCGCGTTCGCGATGGCGAAGGATACGGGGTGACTGCTAAAGGATTTTCCGATTGGTGTGAGGAAATCGATCAGCACCTAGCGTCGAAGAGGGCTGCCGCCCCGATGCTCAGCAGATTCGCGCTTCCGGGTTCTGTCCCAGCCGACACAACGCCGATCAACATCCTGATCGATATCAACGAGATTCAAGAACAATTCACAAGCGCTGAAGGGGACGTCAAATTTGATGCAGAAGGACTCTGCGTTGACGTAACACGCGATACGGGACCAAAACCTCCGGCGCCGTTCCGCTTTGAGTTGACCCTGAATGGCACGCCGCACACCATTTGGATCAGGTGGGATAGCAGAAAGAAGAAGTATTGGCTGACGTCATCGACCGTAAGCAAAATCAAGACAAAAACGGACGACAGAATCTCGCTCACGAAACGCCTGAATCAATTGCAGGCATTTCGCATTATCACGAGTGACTGCAGACATGCTTACGTCGATGGCGCTTTCTACACCCTCGACCTCCGTCTTGCCGACCCGCAGGGTGCAGGCAGAATGGTTCTCGATCTTATCACTCCCATTGATGGGCTTGCTGGCATTACATCGGAAAAGGGCACGCCTAAAGGTGACACCCTGACAACTTGGCGCACCGGATCACTATTCCGGTTCATTGACGACGCATTGGTCAAAGGACGCGGTAGCCCCGTGTTAGGCGTCCCCTTCCCCGCATTGGTTTGCGATGACCTCGCTACTGAGGCCGGAGACTTCATCGGTGTAGACGCGGATCCATCTCATCCACGCGTCGCCTTCGTGGTGGCAAAACACAAGAAAACACCCAAGTCTGGCAATCCGGGCGTATCAACCTCTGCCTTCTATGACGTTTCTGGCCAAGCTCTGAAGAACCTCGCGTACCTCAAAAGCGATGGGCAGGAACTGCCTGGGTCACCAACCAAGTTTGATCAGAAATGGAAGATGACTGAAGAAGGCAAGACGGATTTTGTTCCGCGAAAGCGAGCCGGGCCTGGTTCGATTGCATTTCGTAAGCTACTAGCCCGCACCACCAGGACGCCTGGCACCGAGCGCACGCTGTGGCTTGTGTGCGCTGGTGGTATGTTGTCAAAGTCGGCGCTTGAACGCGAATTTCGCCGACCGAAGCCGCGGGCGAATGTGCTGCAATTCTATCATCTCGTGGTTTCGGCCTATTCTGCCTGCCAGTCCGTCGGGGTGGGTTTGAAAATCTTTTGCGCGAAGTGAATCCTTCGCGCGCCTTTAGTGGATGCAGCGGCAAAAATGGCGGCAGATCAACGGAGCCTGCTACGCCGCTACGCAGACCGACGTTGCGACCGGGCAGGCTGCTTTTTAGCAGCAGTCTCCTTCGCTCGCTTCTTGCCGGAAATTGGCATCAACATCTCCTTCTGACCGCTTGCGGCCTTGCGCGGCTTCTTGGCAGATTTCTTCGGCGCGTTTGTAGGCTCTGTTGACTTCTCTCTTCCGACGCTCTGTCGAAGTGCCTCCATCAGATCAACGACGTTCTCACCCTTTGGCCGTTCCTTCGGGCGGATGACCTTGCCTGCTCGTTTCTCATTGATCAGTTCGACCAGTGCGCTTTCGTAGTGGTCCTCGAACTTCTTGGGATCAAATGTGCCTGCCTTCTGGTTCACAATGTGCTTGGCAAGGTCGAGCATGTCCTTGGTGACTTTGACGTCCTGGATCTCGTCGAAGTACTCCTGCTCGCTGCGAACCTCGTAGGGGTAGCGCAGCAACGTTCCGACCAACCCCTTGTCCATCGGCTCGAGAGCAATGATGTGCTCGCGACTGGTCAATACGACACGGCCGATGGCGACCTTGTTCATCTCACCGATCGTCTCGCGGATCACCGCGAAGGCGTCGTGGCCGACCTTGCCGTCGGGACGTAAATAGTATGGGCGGATCAAATAGCGCGGATCAATGTCGGTCTTGTCGACAAACTCGTCGATCTCGATCGTGCGGGTGGATTCCAGCGCGAGCTCCTCGAGCTCTTCCTTGGTCACCTCAATGAACTGTCCTTTTTCGAGCTCATAACCTTTCACGATATCTTCGTTGGGCACCTCGTCGCCGGTATCCGCATCAACCTTGAGATACTTGATGCGATGCCCCGTCTGACGATTGAGCTGATTGAAGGAGATCTTCTCGGATTCTGATGTCGCCGGGTAGAGCGCCACGGGACAGGTCACGAGGGATAGACGCAGGAAGCCTTTCCAGTTGGCGCGGGGGGCCATGTACGCAGAACTCCGTTCGAGGCGGCCTGGAATCAAGACGAGCGGAAGCGGCCAGTTCCGACAAGGTCGGTGTCAAAAAATTCGGGCCTACCCGCTTCGGGTGGACTCGACATTTGTTCGCTTTATGTTCTAATTTCGCCATGAGCGATCGACCAGCGAGTTGGCGAATGCCCAGCCCGAAGCAGATGGAAAAGCTAGCCAAGTCAATGGGTAATCAGCCTGCGAAGGAAAGTCCGTTTGGCCCTCAGGACGAGATGCCGGAGGAATATTGGCGCTCGGTCCTCGACGATACCCCGGCTGACGCCAAGTCGCTGGGACGGGCCGCAGGACTTCGCCTGTCCGAGCTCTCGCAGCACGTCCTGCGGGTTTCCTGCCGCCGGTGCGACCGCATTGTTGAGATCCAGAAGGCGGACGCCGTCCGGCTCTACGGGCAGCAGGCCGGATGGAAGGAGGTCGCGCAGCGATTGCTCGACAACACATGTCAGAACCGGACGGGCCGCCATCAGGAAGACGGCTGTTGGCCGGCCTTCGGGCCCGTTTGACCAAACACTCACTCGCATGGCTCCGAAGCATCATCCAACGCCGCTATCCGGTGGCGACCGCAAAGCCCTCAGCAAGGAGCTCCGCAAGGCACGCGCGATGACTACCATTCTGGCCGCAAAGTCCGCTGCGGCTCGCGCCGAGGGTGAAGCTCTGATCAAACAGGCCGACTGCCTCCTGTGCGAGAGCTGGAACGAGCGCATGTGGGCGAACGGCGAGCCGATCGATCCGTCGCCGACCATCGACCAGGCGATCAACGGCGGCTACCCGTGGCTGGAAATCCAGTGCTCGCGCTGCAAGACGCGACGCGATGTGGATCTGACTGTACTGCCGCACGCCTCCACCACCTTTGTCCATGACCTGTCTGGAAGGCTCCGTTGCAACAAATGTGCTAAGGCGGGACGCCGTCCTGCCGCGACGTTGCTACAGCTCGCGCATCACCATCCCCGCCCCGCTTCTCCCGAGACCTGACGATGTGCAACCTCTACTCGATCACCACGAACCAGGCCGCCATCAGCGCGCTGTTCCGCGTGGTCAACCGGTACGTCGGCAACCTCGCGCCGATGCCCGGCGTGTTTCCCGACTACGAAGCGCCGATCGTCCGCACCGGCGCTGATGGCCGCGAGCTTACGACAGCACGCTGGGGCATGCCCTCGTCGTCAAAAGCGCTCTTGGACGCGACGCAGAAGCGGGCCGAGAAGCTGGAGGCAAAGGGCAAGCCTGTCGATTTCAAGGAATTGCTCCGGATGGAGCCCGACGGCGGCACCACCAATATCCGAAACGTGAAATCGAAACATTGGGCCCGTTGGCTGGGCGTCGAGAACCGGTGCGTGGTCCCCTTCAACTCATTCAGTGAGTTCAACAAGGCCGAGGGCGGCGACATCTGGTTTGCTCTCGACGAGAGCCGGCCCCTTGCCTGCTTTGCGGGCATCTGGGCCAACTGGACGTCGGTCAGGAAGGTCAAGGAAGGCGAGACCACCAACGACCTCTATGCGTTCCTGACGACGGAGGCCAACGCCGAGGTCGGTGCCATCCATCCGAAGGCGATGCCCGTGATCCTGACACAACCTGAGGAAGTCGAGGCTTGGATGACCGCGCCGTGGGATGAAGCCAAAGAACTTCAGCGTCCGCTTGCAGACGGCGCGTTGCGGATCGTGGCACGTGGCGTGAAAGAGGACCTGGCCGCTACTTGAAACACGCTGACGCCTGCCCCTGGAGCCGACCGCTCATGACGGTCTGTTGCAGGCTCGAGTCCTGCTGGGCCCACCAACGTGATCAGTCGCTTACGTCGTTCTTGTTGCCTGCACCGCGGCCGCCGCACCAGGATACGTCCACTTTTCGTTCGTGAAGGCGGTTCGCGCCCGCTTCCAGCGCTGTGATTTCCGTCGCAAGCAAATTCCATGTCCGCTAAGGCTTCAATCTCGGCAATGGATTTTCCGGTCTGGGTGGTCCGCGAAGGGGCAACAGGCGACATGAGCATCGGACTTATTTCCGGTGCTCTGACGGTCGAAGGCCAGATGGAAAGGCGCGACCATTCGTCGGCCGAACCACCACAGCACTAAATTCCAGCTGACACAGATCGAAAGCGCGAAGCTGATGCCGATCGCGGAACCAACTTGCGGTGCTAAGGCGTTCAGTGCTGCAAGGGCCAAGCCCAATCCCATCAGTCCACCAGCACTGTTCGCAAACACAGCGGCGGTCGGAGGGCCGCCGGCACGTGGATGCAGGATCAACATCATGCTTGTGAATACGATCGGAAACGGCGCAATGATACCGCTGATTTTGGGCCCGGCCGCGAACGATGCCGTGATGACGACCGCGACCAGCGCGGCTACGAACGAAGCGCGCAAGGGGATGTCGTACCAACCTCGCGTTACCTCCGGCATGTCGACATGGCGGTAGCGTGCGAGCAGAGGGACGGCGATCGAAAAGGCAATGGTATTTGCAATCAAACCACCGGTCACAGTCCATTGTACAGCGCCAATGATCGCTGCCAATGCGATCCACACCGCGACCGCGGCGAGGCAGCTCACGGCCGCTCCCCGGCGTTGCGCAAACACGACATAAGTCAACCCCAAGAATATCGTCGCAACGTTGATCGGTAGGCTCGCGAGCGCCCCAGCCGCCACAAACGACGCATCATGATCAAGCGCCAGAAATACGTAGGATGGTCCCGACGAGATCGGCAAAGTCGTGATCAACGCGCCGATCACCGGGCGCGATCGCTCGGTTATGATGGAAGCCGTCACCACGAACGCCGCCGTGATGGCCATCCGCAGGCCGAGTGTCAGCAGGAAAGTAGCTTCGAGAAACATGTTCCAACCGTTGTCTCGGCAAACGTTGAGGACCGCACGCCGCCGAGGTCGCAAGAGGTGAAGGAAACCGACAATCGGCGACATCCTCTATGTCGCGACTGCCCTGTTATCTTCGACATGTTCGGCCGTCATGGGTCGGGCTTTCACTCGTTCCTGAAGACGCTTGCACATCACACGCAAACTTCCGTGCGGAGTGACAGAGGAGAACCGGAAGAGAAGTGATCCTGTAGCGCGCGATCCGTCCTTGCTCTTGCCCTGACTGCTTCGTCTGAACCAGGAGCGACCCCTTCAACAGAGAAGAAAGTCACGTCACGCAATCCGATGGTGCCTAGAACGGCCTTCAGATACGGCGTCAGAAAGTCGGATTGTCGCGGATGCTCGTCGGAATACCTGCTGCCCGAGGACACGGCGACGAAGACCGGACGATCGCGCAGACCCGCTACCTTGCCGGACGTGGTCACGGTGAAGGTCCGGCGCACTCGAACCACATGGTCGATCCATGCCTTCAACGTGGAGGGAACAGTGAAGTTGTGCATAGGTGTTGCAATGACCACGATGTCCGAATCCTCCAGTTCCCGAATGAGTTGTTCGGACAGCGACATCGAGCCTTCCCGCGACGTCTCTGCGGGCGACTGCTGTGCGGCACCAAGGGCGCTTGCGTAACTTTCATCGATATGCGGGATGGCACCGCCGCCGATCACTCGGCTGACCAACCGGGCCGCCGGATCGCGCTTCCGCAAATGGCCGATAATCTGCTGAGAGAGCCTGTAACTCTCCGAAATCTGTCCGCGTGGGCTACAAGTGATATGCAAGATTTTCATCATCGCCTCGGGTCAAGGATTCGGCTGCGTCGCTGACGCCTGGAGGCCGATCGTCGTACGAAACGTTTTACGAGTCCGATGGTCCGCACCAAAGGTCCATGAATTGAGATTGCGACTGGGCCATGCTATAATGCTTTTAATCCGTGCGCGGAGTTGGCTAGCCTCATGACGACCGTAAAAGCCGGCAAAATCTCGCCGCTGGATCCGGCGGCGCCTGAGCCTTTTTATCGGCAGATCTACGATCGGTTTCGCAGCGCCATCGCCAGCGGATTGCTGCATCCGGGCGATCGCATTCCCTCGGCACGCGCGCTGACCAAGGAATTGGGTTTGGCACGCGGCACAATTGACGCCGCCTATTCATTGCTGGCCGCGGAGGGATACATCGAGGCCCGCGGCCAGGCCGGCACCATCGTTGCGCCGGGTCTCACACCGCGAACACCAGTCGCCATTCCAACACCGCAAGCCCGCAGCAGCACCACGACGACCAGCTTTCGTCCGGATTCGATTTTGCCGTTCCAAATGGGCCTGCCCGCGCTTGACGCATTTCCGCGCAAGATCTGGGCGCGGCTTGGCGCGCGCTGTGTACGCGCCATGCAACCGTCCGACATGGTTCATCCCCCCGTGTGCGGCCTGCCGGCGCTGCGCGCCCAAATTGCCGCCTATCTCGGGGTATCGCGCGGGATCAGTTGCTCGCCGTCGCAGATATTCGTGACCTCGGGATATCGTCACACCATTGAGCTGATCGCGCATTCATTGCTGAATGCGGGAGATCGCGTCTGGCTTGAAAACCCGGGATACCCACCGACGCGAGACATACTTGACCATATGAAGATTGAAGCCGTCGCGGTGCCGGTCGATCGGGAGGGCATGGTCGTCTCGGAAGGCTTTAGACTGGCGCCGCGGGCGCGCGCAGCGGTGGTAACGCCCGCGCATCAGTCTCCGCTATCGATGTCGCTGTCTCTGTCCCGTCGCCTCGCGCTGCTGGACTGGGCTGCGCGAAACGATGCTTGGATCATTGAGGATGATTACGACGGCGAGTACCGCTATGTCAGCCGTCCGCTGCCGGCGTTGAAGAGTCTGGATCGCGATGGCCGCGTGTTCTATTCGGGCACCTTTAGCAAGGTGCTGGTTCCGAGCCTTCGGCTTGCCTATCTTGTCGTGCCGGAAAGCGAGGTCGAGCGGGTCGAGCAAATCACCGAGGCGTTGGCGGGCGGCTGTCCCCGACTGACGCAAGCCATTGTCACGGCCTTCATCGCGGAAGGGCACTTCGCACGCCATATCCAGCGGATGCGAAAGCTCTATGCCGAGCGCAGGCAAGCGACGGTCGCGGGGCTGGAAGGCCCGCTTGGGAAACGGCTGCGGATCGATCTACAGCCGGGAGGAATGCACTTGATCCTGCGACTGCAAGGCCGACGATCGGACCGCCGGCTTGCCGCACGCATGCGCGAAGAGGGCCTATACGCCGAAGCGTTGTCGGATTGGATGGCGGGAGGTGGTGGCGGTGCCTCGGCCTTGCTGGTCAGTTTCACCAATATCAGTTCGCAGCGCGCCGCCGAGACTTTCGGACGGCAAATCCTGAAGCTGATGTGACCGCGGCTTTAGCAGAAATCATGGACTAGTAAGTGACGCCATTCTTGGACCTTTTGGAATAGGCCAAGATATCGCACGATCGAATCCTCAATCAGCAACGAGGATTCATCATGACTAACCGTATCGACTACGCCAAGATTTCACCCGTTGGCTACAAGGCTTTCGGAGGCGTCTACGTCCATGTTCAAAACTCCAGCCTCTCAAAAGACCTCATCAATCTGGTGTATTTACGAGTGTCGCAGATAAACGGCTGCGCCTACTGCATCGATATGCACTCCCGCGATCTGCTCAAGTCGGGCATCGAGATCGACAAGCTCGTCCTCGTGCCGGTGTGGCGCAACGCGGGCGCCGTTTTCAGTCCGCGCGAATGCGCCGCGCTGGCATGGGCGGAAACGGTCACTCGCGTCGCCGAAACCGGCGTCCCCGATGTCGATTATGAGGCTGCGTCTGCCGCGTTCGGCGATAAGGAACTTGCCGATCTCACCTATGCGATCGGCCTGATGGGAGCCTTCAATCGGTTGGGAATTTCGTTCCGTACGCCTCCCGCCGCTGCTGCGCCTGCTCGCGCGGCTTGAGCCGATCCATTGGCGAGCGCTTCGCGCAAGACACATCAGTCCCGAGCGCTCGCGTCGTTGGCCTCGCTGCTCCGCGAAACCCCTTCAGCGTCACTGCCAAGTATTAATGTAAGGATCGTATCCATGGCATGGTTATTTCTCAGCATGGCTGGCGTTCTCGAAATCGCCTTCGCCTTTGGCATGAAGTGGTCTGCAGGTTTCACACGTCTGATGCCCGGACTGTTTACGGCTATTACCGGCCTTTCCAGCATTTTCTTGCTCTCTATCTCACTCCGCACGCTACCGGTAGGAACCGGTTACGCAGTTTGGACGGGCATTGGGGCAGTGGGGACCGCGATTCTGGGAATGGCATTGCTGGGCGATTCAGCCTCGCCTGCGCGGGTGCTCTGCATCGTCTTCATTGTGGGAGGCGTGATTGGGTTAAAACTTGTCTCAGCGAACTGAGGCATAAAAAGCACGATCTCGCTGACTATGGACGTCCGGATGTGCCCGAGTGGCTCGAAGCGGTCTGGCTTCTCACAGAACCGAGCAGCCAAGGACAGAGTTTTGGACTAGTCAGAAAGCAATTTCATGGCCCTTGGGTGCGGGTCACGAATACGTATCATTGACGATCGAGGTTGAGGCAGGCGTCTGACTGCGACGGTCGCTGTGGCTTGTTCGATGCTCCCAACGGTTCACTGGCGATCATCTCGCAATCATTTGCGGAACAATACTTCTCATAATCCCGCGGTAGCAGGCGTCAAAGCGGCAAATATGTTTCACTCTGCGCGCGCACACCCCTTCTTCGCAATTGTCCTGGCAATACTCATCTTCCTTGTCGATACACTCTCAACTATTCACTTTGCTGTTGCCTCCCTATACGTTGCCGCCATTCTGATTGGCGCGCGCGATCTTGAGTGCACGGGCATCATTCTCAGTGGAATTTCGTGCGTGGCGCTAACCGCGCTCAGCTATCTTCTAACCCACGGAATTATCTTTGTCGGCGCAGCCCCATTGAGGTCAATGGTCAGCTTCGTGACCATCACAACAACGACCGCCCTGGTGCTCAAAAATCGGTCGGCAAATGAGAGTCTTGCTGAGGTTGAACGAGAGCGTAGGAACCTTGCGCGTTTCTTCTCGCCAGAAATCGTGAAGCGGCTTGTTCAGATCGATGTCCCCCTTTCTGCAGCTCGTCGCGAGAAGGCAGCGGTCCTGTTCGCCGATGTCGTCGAATTCACCGCCCTTACATCTGGAAAGACGCCTGACGAGGTCATCGGATTCTTACGCGAGTTGCAGGCAATTCTCAGCGAGGCCGTATTTGCGCACGGTGGTTCGATAGATAAATTCCTTGGGGACGGCCTCATGGCCGTGTTCGGCCCACCTCTTCCCAGCAACCGGGACGCAACCAACGCGGCGCTTTGCGCAATACGAATCCGTGATCGCATCGCGCACTGGAATGACCGACATGCCAATAATCCAGGCAAACCCATTCGCATTGCTGTCGGCATTCACTGGGGGGAGGTTGTGCAGGGTGACATCGGCACCGATAAGCGGCTTGAGTTTACAGTGGTTGGCGATATCGTGAACGTTGCGAGTCGTGTGGAAGCCTACTGCCGGACACTCAACGCGACAGTACTCGTTACCGGAGATTTCATTCAATCGCTTATTGCTGAAGGCAGCGTCGACGTCGCAAAGTCCTTCACAAGTGAAGGACGGCATCTGCTCAGAGGCTGCCAAGAGCCTCTCTATCTCTACAGCCTAACACTACACTGAGGGCTCAAGGCGAAGTATGTAAGTGTTGGATGACGCGGCTATGGGAACGGAGCGGTCCGCCCAGCAGGGTAGCGAACCTTCCATCACCGTCGATGTCTGAATTCGATTTTTAGAAGCTGCCTACTGATGCAATGCATCTGCTGTGCGCTTAGCCATCTTACATCGTTAGCAGCCGACTTTTGCAACAAAGTCGGTCCCATAACGGACTTGCTTTATTGGCCCGCGAATGTCCGCTCATGAGAGTCGCGCGAATGTTCCTGTCGCGCTGAACCACTATGCGAGATGTTTAGGCGGGAAGACGGAAATCGGAAGTCCAACCCAGCTCCGCGCGTGCCTTTCCGACCGCAACGCTTCTATTGCACTGTGCGATGTTATAGATGCCCGGCCTACCATGGTCCATGGCCAGCAGAGCGGCATAGGCAGCCGCATCGACATGAACAGGTGCAGAATTTGACGGCTGGTCCGAAATGGTTCCGGGGCCATAAAGCTGACCGTAGCGGAGGACGATGCCCTCTAGCGGCGGCGATTTCAAAGTTAGATATTCGAGCGCGATCAGGCCCTGCACGTTGACACCGCCTTCCCCCTCGGCACCCGTGTCGAGAGGGTCCGTCTCCGCGTGCGGCTCCGCCCCAGGCGCATAGGCCCACGCGATGCTTTGTGCCACCATCCGGCGGGCGCCCACCGCGATTGCCGCCCTGACGAGATTGCGCGTACCTTCACTACGAATGCGGGCGGTACGAACGATCGCTGCTCCCATCTCACGTGGATTGAGGTCTTTCGGGAGGTCGGTGAGCTGATGGATCACGACATCCGGGCGTGCCGATGCAACGACGCGTGATAGAGCTGATGCGTCGAAGACGTCGACCACGATCGGATCCGCCCCGAGCGACCGCAGTGTGTTGACATTCGCTTCTGACCTGGTGCTACCGCAGACGTAATGACCCGCGCTGCGCAGGAGCGGCGTCAGGCGTCTACCGATGGCTCCTGACGCACCCGCGAGGAATATCCTATAACCCATCATTCTTACTCCTGAGCCAGAATGCGCCTTAACAGCGACTACCCCGCTGTGCGCTTTCTTTCCGATGCATCCAGCGATGAGAACGCAATCGCTCCATTCCTATGATCCCAGGTGAATTTCCGCCATGGGCCGGACCAGGCGTTCCCGCGATGCCGGACATTCCTCATTTGAGACGCGCACAACTCTTCGCATGTCGGGCGGATGCCCGAGCGCTACTTCGCCATATTGATGATCTTGGCTTGAGTGTACGCCTCGAGGCCTTCTCGTCCCAATTCTTCGCCGACGCCTGATTGCTTGGCGCCACCAAAGGGAATATCGGGCGACACGTCGAGAAACTTGTTGATCCAGACAGTCCCGGTTTCGATTTTAGCTGCTACGCAGAACGCCCGATCGAGATCCTTGCCCCAGACCGTTCCGGCGAGCCCATACTCCGAGTTATTGGCACGGGCGATCGCGTCATCAACGTCAGAGTAGCGCAGCACCGGGACGACCGGGCCGAACTGCTCTTCAGTGACCAGTCGCGCATCGTCGGCGATGTCCCGGACGATGGTCGGTTGAACGAAATAGCCCTTGCGTCCGAGTACTTCGCCGCCCGCAACGATCTTACCGTTCCGTTTGGCGTCTTCGAGGAAGCCCTTTACCTTCTCAAACTGCGCTTTGTTCTGCAGCGGGCCCATCTGCGTCCCCTGCTTCAATCCGTCATCGACCACCGATTCCCGCGCGAGACGACCGAGTTCCTCGCAGATCCGATCATACTGCGACTCATGGACGTAGATGCGCTTAGCTCCGAGGCAGAGCTGCCCGGCGTTCATCATTGCCGCGACAAACAATTTTGGCGCTACTTCGACCGGGTCGACGTCATCAAGCACGATCGCGGCGTCGTTGCCCCCCAGTTCCAGGGTCAACCGCTTCAGGGTGCTTGTTGCTCCGCTCATCACCTTCTTCCCGGTGGTGGTCGAGCCAGTGAAGGCAACTTTCGTCACATCGGGATGGCTCGATAACGCCCCACCCAGATCATTGTTGTCCACGATGATGTTGATGGTACCCGGCGGCAGAATCTGCTTACAGATTTCACCGAACAGAAGCGTCGTGAGTGGCGTGGTCGGAGCCGGCTTCGCGACCACCGTGTTGCCGGCGAGCAACGCCGGCGCCAGCTTGAGGACCAGCAGAACAACCGGGAAGTTCCATGGCACGATCGCAGCGACCACGCCAAGCGGCATGCGCTGACGCACGACCTTTCGCGTCGCATTGTCGTTCAATACTTCATACGGCAGATCGAGCTCGGCGTGATAGCGAATGATGTCTGTGGAGAAAGTGATCTCCCATACCGCTTCGGAGAGTGGCTTGCCCTGCTCCAGCGTCAGCAATCGTGCGAACTCGTCGTTTCGCGCTTCAAGGGCGTCGGCCAACCTCCCAAGGAGAGCGCCGCGCTCCCGAACCGGCTTGGCTGACCACACAGGGAACGCCGCTTTCGCAGCTGCAATCGCTTGGTCGAGCTGCGCGATATCAGCCCGTGGAGCAACCGCAAGCAGTTCTTCGTTTGCTGGGTTGATGACGTCGAGCGTTGCTGCACCAGCTACCAACTGACCATCGATCAGTAGTTTGAATTCGTTCATTGTTCTCTCCTGGTCCAATCGCACTGTCGACCGCTGTCCGAACCGCGGCACGTAGAGAAGCGCTTCATCGCATCGCGCCCCGGCGCAATCATCCGGACGACACGTTCGTCGGCCGATCCCGCTAGATGTTTATCGAATGGCGACAACTCATGAGCAAGAATTGGTCACACACATGCTCCGCCTCAATCAGACCAAGGTGTCGCCGATACCTTGGGATCGATTCATCGCAACTGTTGGCTCTGCCTGGCTTCACTGGGCCGTCTTGGCGCACGCCGCCGCATCGTTGCGTCGGCGCTCGCGCGCGAGGTGCCCGCAAAATTTCCGACGACACCATGGTGCAATTGAGCCAGGCCTCGGGCCCGCCTAGCTACACATGAACGTCGGTCACTTATAGGATACAACCATGACCATCATCAAAGCAGCAGCCGTGCAGATCAGTCCGGTTCTCTACAGTCGTGAAGGCACGGCGGAGAAGATTGTCCAGAAGATCGTCGAACTCGGTCGACAGGGTGTGCAGTTCGCGACCTTCCCTGAAACCATTCTGCCCTACTATCCCTATTTCTCGTTCGTGCAGCGTCCATTTGAAGCGATCGGTCAGAACCTCGTCCTGTTCGAGCAGTCTGTGACCGTGCCGTCACCCACGACGGCAGCGATCGGCGAGGCTTGCCGGCAAGCCAATGTCGTTGTGTCCATCGGCATCAACGAACGAGATGGTGGAACGCTCTACAACACTCAACTGCTCTTCGATGCGGATGGCACCCTTATCCAGCACCGGCGCAAAATACTGCCGACCCATCACGAACGTATGATCTGGGGGCAGGGCGACGGTTCGGGGCTCAAGGCCGTCGACAGCGCGGTGGGGCGCGTGGGGCAGCTGGCATGCTGGGAGCACTACAATCCATTGGCGCGATACGCGCTGATGGCGGACGGCGAGCAGATTCATGCGGCAATGTACCCAGGCTCATTCGGCGGCGACCTCTTCGCCGAGCAGACCGAAATTAACATCAGGCAGCACGCACTGGAGTCTGCTTGCTTCGTCGTCAATGCGTGTGCCTGGCTCGATGCGGACCAGCAAGCCCGGATCATGCAAGACACCGGTTGTCCGATTGCACCGATTTCCGGTGGCTGCTTCACGGCAATCGTCACGCCACAGGGACAACTCCTGGGACAGCCGTTGCGCTCCGATGAGGGGACGGTGATTGCGGATCTCGACTTTTCATTGATCGACAAGCGCAAGCGCCTGATGGATTCGCGTGGTCACTATAGTCGCCCGGAATTGCTCAGTCTTCTGATCAATCGCGCACCGGCTTCGCACGTCCACGAGGTCCACGCGCAGATGTCGTCAGTTGTGCTTGAGACCGCCAATGATCCGCTTCCCGTCACGGGATGACGAGCGTCGCGACCGAGAACTAAGCAACCAGCGGAGAAAATGATGTTTCCCGTCGCGCGTTCGGACCCAAAGAGTCTTCCCAAACCCAGTCTCAGCACCATCAGTGTCGAACACATTCGCATCGACTCGATCAAGTCTTACGCGGACACTCGGGCGACCCTGGAGGGGCTACCTCACTTCGATGACCGCATTCGAACCCTCCTGCAGTACGGCGATATCGATAAGGTGAGATCCGCATTGCAGAAAATTCAGGGTGATGCAGGCCTCGTCAGTTTCTCGGTAGCAACCCATGGGGACTGGCTGCAAATTGTCTCCAGCAAGCGAAATGTCGTGCAGTACGTGATCGGCAATGTGCTGATCCCAACGCAAATGACACGCACGAACTCGACGCGACCCTCTATGCGCCTCTTCGCATCGTAGTCTACGAGAATGAGTCAGGCGCCGCGACTATCGAATACGACCGACCATCGGCGCTTTTTGGTCAATTCGGCAACGAACGCGTGACTGCAGCGGCACAAGATCTTGATGAGAATATTCCACGATGTTTTGATCCGCGCCGCAACATGAATCGATTGCATATCCGAAGGCGGTAGCAAGCCTGGGCCGAATGCGCGCTGAGTGCAGACAAGGAAGCAAATCGATGGCTACTTACGAACCCGCGATCACGGCGCTGCTGTGCATCGACTTCTACAACGACTTCCTGAGCGTCGGCGGAAAGCTCTGGCCGTGGGTTAAGGAGGGCGCCGAGGAGGCCAACCTGCTGGAAAACCTTCGCACGATCGTTCGAGCCGCCCGTGAGGCAGGTATCGCGATCTATCACGTTCCACATCATCGCTGGGAACCCGGAGACTACGTGGATTGGAAGTATCCCTCGCCCTATCAGCTCGGCGCGGCGGAACGGCAAGCCTTTGCAAAGAATAGTTGGGGCGGGACGTTTCACAAAGACTTCCAGGTCGAGGTGGGCGATATAGTTGCAACCGAGCACTGGGCGTCGAGCGGCTTTCCCAACACGGATCTAGAACACCAGCTCAAGCGATACGGCAAGGAGAAGATCATCTGCACGGGCTTGTTGGCGAACACCTGCGTCGAAGCGACGGCCCGTATTGGAATGGAACTCGGCTTCCACGTTACGTTGGTACGTGATGGGACGGCAGCGCGCTCACATGAAGCCCTGCATGCTATGCTGGACATCGACGGCCCGACCTTTGCTCACGAGATCCTGACGACCGCCGAGTTGGTTTCCGCTATCCGGGCTTCCGCGTCCGCTGGCGAAATGTCTGCAGGACAGGCGAGTTCAAAGCCGCTATAGCCGGTCATACGCGGGTAAGGAATTTCGCAGGCCCGTGGCGCTCTGGCGTTCGTCCCACACGCATCCTCAGGCTATTAGGGTGAGTGAAGCCAAACGCACGATGGAGAAAAGTGCTCTCGTAGCGCTCGATCCGCCCCGGCTCTCGCTTCGGTGACTGCCTCCTGGTCAAGGGATGATCCTTCAACGGAGAAGAACGTGACGTCAGTAAAGCCAATAACGCCTAGCACAGTTCTCATGTACGGGGTTAAAAAGTCCGGCTGACGCGCCAGCCCGCCGGAGTATCTGCCGCCCGAGGACACCGCAACATAGACCGGGCGATCGCGCAGTATCCCCTTGTAGCCTTCCTTTGTCGCGTTGAACGTACGGCGTACTCGCACGATGTGATCGACCCAGGCCTTCAGCGCCGATGGAATGGTGAAGTTGTGCATGGGAGTTCCGATGACCACGTAATCCGAGTGCTCTAGCTCTTGAATGAGTTCGTCAGATCGAGCCATGGTGCCCTCTGGAAATCGCTCGGCTGACGATTGCCGAGTGCATCCAAGTGCCGTCGCGTAACTTTCATCTATATGCGGGATCGCGCCGGCACCGATTACTCGATCCACCACTACTGCCGCTGGCTCCCGCTCAAGCAAGTATTTGATAATCTTCCGAGACAATATGTAACTCTCAGAGGTGTCTCCGCGAGGGCTGCAAATGACATGAAGGATTTTCATTATTGTCTCTCTCAGGTTCTAGAAGCGTTAGAAGACTCGCACCCTGAAAGACATAATCCTCTTCAAGCCTGCCTCTATTGCACCATGGTATCGTCAAGTCGCTGACTTGCCGAGCCCACGTACAACCGGCCACGGGGGTTCGGATCACAAACGGCAGTCGGCTCTCGCCTTTTGGGAAGCGTCCACGGATCCAGAGGCAACCTAAGAACTTTGAAGAAGGCCCCCGTCGCCGTTGAAAAGCACAGATCCGTACTAAGAGGACCCGTCCTGACCAAGACGGAGCTTGGCGGCCATCGTTGCTAGATCAACAAGCGAGCCAGCCTGCATCTTCCTCATGACCCGCCCTCGATGCGCCTTCACCGTGATTTCGCTGATACCAAGATCGAACGCAACTTGCTTATTCAACCGGCCAGTCGTCACCAACGACATGACCTCTCGTTCGCGTTGACTGAGCATCCGGTATCGATCGGCTATGACTTGAACTTCGACTGCCTGATCAATTAACGCGCGGCTATGCTCAATGGCGTTACGAATGGCCTCGAGCAGAGCATCGTCGGAGAATGGCTTGGTCAAGAATTCGACCGCACCGGCTTTCATTGCCCGCACGGACGTCGGCACGTCCCCGTATCCGGTAATAAAAATGATTGGCATGTCCGTGCGATCACCCGCCACGCGAACTTGAAGATCGAGACCATTCAAATCGGGCAAATTGACATCAAGGATAAGACAGCTGGGAGCCTGCACTCGCGGATGAGAAAGGAACCCTTGAGCTGATGAGAAGGTCTCCGGTCGCCAACCGGCCGAACTAATCATCAATTCCAATGACTCGCGCACTGAAATATCGTCGTCGACAACAAAAACGATCGGTAGGGTGTGCGACATGAATGACATCCAGGACAAGCGCTCTGCTAATTTACCGTACCTTCCCGCATTCGATGGTACTACGCGGCATTCTGCTCACACGAAGCGCAAGATCGATGGCATCGCGCAAGGAGGCGTCACTGAACGGCTTGAGCAGACATTCCACCGCGCCTTCTGCCATTGCGCGTGGCCGGACTGTCTCGTCACCGTGACCAGTAATGAAGACGATCGGAACGTCTTGCCGGCGTAACCGGAGTTCTCGCTGTAGGTCCGGCCCGGACATTCCCGGCATAGCCATGTCCAGAATCAAGCAGCTCGTGAGATCGATATGGTCGGAAACAAGAAACTCCTCGGCTGACGAAAACGCTTCGGCAGCGAAACCGAATTCCCTCAGCAAGTCTGGCAGCGATTCACGTACCGATTCGTCGTCATCGACAATCGAAACGAGCAAACGGCTCGTCATTAAAGGCTCCTCATCGCTTGGTCCCGCGTGGCCGGGCCCCAATTAGCGTTTAGCTCGTGGTTCCCCGCACTCCCAAGCTCAAGTGGGATAGAAAAGGAAACGGAGGCGCCATGGGTATCATTTGGTTGCGCCCACAGCCGCCCATGATGATTTTCGATAATGGACCGGCTGACCGACAAGCCGATCCCCATGCCGGCTTCCTTCGTTGTGAAGAAAGCATCAAAGATCCTGTGCAGGTCGTGCGAGGCGAAGCCAACTCCTTCGTCTTTCACGGTAAGGCGCACGCTCCCCGTATCGCGTTCGGTTTTGACGATGAGCCGCTTTGGGCGATTGTCGATGCCGCCCATCGCATCCGACGCATTGCGAACCAAGTTCAGGATAACCTGCTGAAGCTGGACGCGATCCCCCATGATGGCCGGAAGGCAATCGTCGAAATCGGTCTCAAGAATAATTCGATTCCTCTTGAGCTCGTTCAGCAGCAGCGCAATGACCTCTTGCGTCGCTTCATTGAGGTGAACTCGCTCCATCGAAAATCGGCGTTTGCCGAAGAGCGCCCGTAGTCGAACGATCACGTCGGAAGCACGCTTCCCATCCCGCATGGTTCGTCGCGCGGTCTCGCGCGCTCCGTCAACATTGGGTGGATCCGCGGCCAGCATCCGCAGACAGGTGCTGGCATTGGTGAGAATGCCCGACAAGGGCTGGTTAACTTCATGCGCGATCGAAGCCGTCAACGCTCCAAGGCTGGCGATTCTCGATACGCGGGCAAGCTCCGATCTGACGTCCTCAAGTGCCTCCTCCGAAATGCGGCGCTTGGTGACGTCCTGCACGGCGCCGACGTATTCGAGCTGACCACTTCGGTTCCGGATCGCATGAGCGACGAGATGAAGGTATTTGACCGACTGATCGGGCATAAGCAGCCGGTGCTCGTACTCGAAATCCTCTGCCTCCGCGCTCACCCGGGCGATCATATCCTTCATCAGCGAGATGTCGTCGGGGTGAACTCGCGATCCAATGAGCTGAAGCGTCACCGGAATCGCTTGGTCAAACTCAAAAATGCGATAAACCTGCTCTGACCAAATGATCTCTCCGGTCGCGACGCACCATGAGAAACTGCCGGTCTTGCTTAGGTGCTGGGCTTCCGTGAGAAACGCTCCACTTCGCTGCAGTGCCTCTTCCGATCGCCTGCGTTCCGTGATGTCGCGCAGGTAGCACGTAAACGAAGGTGGTCCCTCCAGAGGAATACGAGAGATCGCGAGCTCGACGGGGAATTCGCTGCCGTCTGCGCGTACGGCCGTCATCTCAACTCGTTTGCCGATCAATCGTGTTTCACCCGTCTTCAGATATCTAGCCATGCCTTGCCGATGCTTCTTCCGCAGAGCTGGAGGAATGATGGCAGCCGCCAATTCCCGACCGACGATCTCGCTACGGGGATATCCGAAGGTGCGTTCAGCGGCCGGGTTGAACTCGATTACTCGCCCTTCGTGATCCATCGTGATGATACAATCGAGCGCAGCGTCCAAGATCGCGGCCTTCCGCGCTTCACTTTGCTTCAACGCGGTGTCGCTCTGCGAGCGCTCGATGGCTATGCTGGCGACGTGCGAAAATTGGGCGATAAGATCCTGTTGTTCTCGGGTGGGCGTGCGCGGCTTGTCGTAGTAGATCGCGAAGGCGCCGGCAACCTTGCCCATCGTCGACGTGATTGGTGTTGACCAGCACGCTTGAAGCCCATGCGCCATGGCCATTGGGCACCAGGCATGCGCCGCCCATCGTGTTTCCAGCGTGAGATTGGCGGCGACCACCTGTTCGTTCAGATGCGCGGCCATCGCGCAGGGGCCTGAATCGGCATTTACCGGGCGGCCAATGATTGAGTTGATGAAGGTGGCCGGAAGGCTAGGCGCGGCGCCGTGTTCAAGCCGCGTGCCGGTTGGGTCGACCAGCACCACGCTGCAATAGCAGCCCTCGCTCGTAGTCTCAACGAGGCGGCACAGTGCCACTAGAATGTCCGACATTGAACTGCCGGCGGCCGCCATTTCCAGCAGTTGCTTTTCGCCCAAGAGTAGCGACTCAGCACGCCTCCGGTCATCGATATCGCTCTCGATCATGTACCATCGTACAATTTGTCCGCGCGCGTCCCTGCGGGGCATTCCACGCACGTGAAACCATCGATAAACGCCGTCAGCGCGTCGCATACGCTGCTCGACATCGTACGGCTCCCCCGTGGCTATCGATCGGTCCCAAGCCACTCTTACCGAAGGGAGATCGTCGGGGTGAACCAGACTTCCTGTCCTCCAGCCCTTTAGATCCTCGAGCGTCGTCCCAACATAGTCGAGGACATGCTGATTGACACTCTCGAGTTCGCCCGCCGGTGTCATGAAGAATACCATCGCAGGAATGGTGTCGGAAATGGATCGATAAAGACTCTCGCTCGCCCGACCAAGCCTCCCTCGGTCCTCGATATCAATATTCAGTCCGATCCATTTGACGATTTTTTCGGGCCCGTCGACTAACGGTCGAACTCGGATAGTGAACCAGTGGTATTCTCCGTCGCAGCGACGCAGGCGCGCTTCCATCGCGCTTTCCACGCCGGCTATCAGAATCGACCGCCAGCGCTCTAGCAGACCGGGTAGATCTTCCGGATGGACGGCACGCCGCCAACCGGCCCCCACTAGCTGGCCAGCATCAAGACCGGTGTACTCACACCAGCGACGGCTGACGTGATCTACATTTCCATCAGATAACGCCGTCCAAACCAATCCTGGAAGCGCATCGAGTACAGGACTGAGGTCGTTCTCCATGGGGCTCGTTCCTGACGGTCACCGTGGCAGAATAATGCGTCGGGAAGCCACGCGGGGTCGATGATACCTTGGTGTTGGTTCAAAGATCGCCGCTCCGGCTTTGAGCAGAAGCCTACTCCCTGGCCTGCTCGATCGACAATCGATTTTGTCCGCGATCTTCGGGATTTACTGGCATCGGCGAAGGCCCTTGCATGGGCCGACGACTGACGATCGCACGACTTGTCGACTTAAACGGCAGACGGCTGGCGACACCTTCGTGCAATGGATTCATTGCCGATACCCGTTAAATCGAACGTAAGCCGATAAACCGTCGCTTCCTTGTTTTTCGCAATCGGCGCCGAAGCAAAAGCTCCCTGCTGGAGTGCGTCATGGACCAACGTGAATTCGACTACGTCATCGTCGGTGCGGGTTCTGCGGGATGCGTGCTCGCGTCGCGTCTCACGGAGGATCCGAGCATCTCAGTCTGTCTGCTCGAAGCTGGCGGAGGAGACACGAGCGTTCTGATACAGGCCCCGGCTGCCTTCGTCGCAATGGTGCCGACAAAGCTCAACAACTACGCGTTCCAGACTGTACCGCAGCCCGGCCTGAACGGCCGCCGCGGATATCAACCGCGTGGCAAAGTGCTTGGAGGCTCAAGCTCAATCAATGCGATGTTCTACGTGCGAGGAAACAGATGGGATTACGACCACTGGGCCTCGCTCGGCAATCCTGGCTGGTCCTATGACGAGGTGTTGCCGCTGTTCAAGCGGGCTGAACACAATGAAGAGTTCAAGGATGAATACCACGGTCAGGGCGGACCTCTGAACGTTACCTACCAGCGATACGAGAGCCCGCTCGCCAAGCTGTTCCTTGAGGCCGCGGCGCTGCGGCAAATCCGGTTAAATCCTGATTACAATGGAGCGCAGCAAGAAGGTGCCTTCGCGTATCAGGTCACCCATAAGGATGGCGAGCGGTGCAGCACGGCGAAGGCCTACCTCACTCCGAACCTGTCGCGCAAGAACCTAGCAGTTTTGACACATGCCATCTCTGCCAAGATATTGATGAGGGATCGTCGAGCGTACGGCGTTACATATTACCAGGGCGGGGAGGCGAAGGAGGCGCACGCCCGGCGAGAAGTGATACTTTCCGGCGGCGCCTTTGGTTCGCCGCAACTTCTGCAACTCTCCGGAATAGGACCTGGCGAGGCGCTGGCGCAGTTTGGCATTCCGATCCTGAACGACCTACCCGGTGTTGGTGCGAATTTACAAGATCATATCGATTACGTCCAATCGTGGCGCGTACTGGACGACATCGGGACAGTTGGCATTTCGTTCAGAGGCGCAGCGAGAATGCTGCGTGCAATCCTTGAGTGGAAATGCAGCCGTACCGGCTTAGTGACAACGACCTACGGCACGGCTGGCGCGTTCATACGATCATCGCCAGAAGTCCCCGCACCCGATTTGCAATTGATCTTTGTCATTGCAATCGTCGACGATCATGCACGCAAGCTCCACCTTGGCCACGGCATATCCTGCCACGTTGATGTCTTGCGACCCCATAGTCGAGGTGTCGTAGGACTTACCAGCATCGACCCGCGCGATCCGCCCCGGATCAATCCCAACTTCCTTTCCGACGAGCGCGATCTAAGGCTGCTGGTCAAGGGAGCCCAGATCCAGCAAGGAATTATCGAATCCCGCCCATTCCATCAACTCCGCGGGGAAATGCTGTACCCGATGCGAATCGACGATGTTGCCGGTCTCGAGAGCGATATTCGCAGCCGAGCCGATACGCAGTATCACCCGGTTGGCACCTGCAAGATGGGTCCGGATGACGATCCGATGGCGGTGGTGGACGCCAGGCTGCGTGTACGCGGCGTTGACGCGTTGCGCGTGGTTGACGCGTCCGTGATGCCAACCATCGTCGGCGGCAACACCAACGCTCCCACAATCATGATTGCCGAAAAGGCTGCAGATTTAATCCGAGAGAACGTTTGAACGTTCGTTTCACACAGGGACTAAAGGGATGGAGGCCGAACACATGCAGACGAACCACTCCAGCGGCAACGCAAAGAATGTTGTCGATTTGCGCCTCGAGCCAACAGCGGTCGACCATTTGCTCATCCAAGAGCTTTCCCATCGTGTTAAAAATGAGCTCACGTCAGTGATTGGACTCGCTGTATCGATCGCGCGTCGCTCTACATCTCACGAAGTCAAGTCCGCCCTCGCCAAGGTGAGCAATACGCTACATTGCTATGCGGTGGCGCATCGGGCGTTACAGATGCCGTTAAGTTGCACCGAAATTGACGCATCTGAATATGTCACCGCGCTCTGTCATTCGCTCTCGTGCGCTCGGCTTGATCCTCAAGGAATTGAGCTGGTACTTGCGTTGCGACCATTCAAGTTGGGTTCAGAGCGGTGTTGGAAGCTTGGTCTTATCCTTTCGGAGCTGATCACAAACAGCGCTCGTCACGCCTTCGGAAATCACGGCGGGACCATTGAGGTCACCCTGCGTACCTCGGGCTTGCTGGTTGAGTGTTGCGTTAAAGACAACGGCTCATCCCAGAGCCCACACGGGATCGGCCAAGGGCAGAAAATCGTAGCTGCTCTAGCAGAGGAACTGGGCGGCGCGATCAGCCATGAATTCGGATTGGAAGGCGCCACATCGACCCTCACGTTTCCGATCGAAGCCAAGTCGCGACTTGTCGACGTCGTTGCTGCCAAACCAGGTCAGAAGTGAAGCAATCGGCGGCGCATACCGATCGTTGTCTCTAAGAGCCCTCACCAACAGGAAAGGATCTTCCATGAACGGCCGTATTGACTACATCAAGGCGTCGCCGGCGGGTTACAAGGCCTTCGGAGGGGTTTACGCGCTCCTTCAGGAGAGCAGTCTCGCGAAAGAATTGATCTATCTCGTCTATTTGCGGGCATCGCAAATTAACGGCTGCGCGTATTGCATTGATATGCATTCACGCGATCTGCTCAAGTTCGGAGTCGCGGTAGAAAAGCTCGTGCTTGTACCGGTCTGGCGTGATGCAGGCGCGCTATTCAGCGTCCGCGAACGCGCTGCACTCGCCTGGGCGGAGACCGTAACGCGCGTAGCCGAGACCAACGTTCCTGCCTATGACTATGAATCTGCTGTCGCCGAGTTCAACGGTACGGAGCTCGCAGACCTAACCTATGCGGTCAGCTTGATGAATGTGTTCAATCGCCTGTCGATCGCATTCCGCACCCCGCCCGCGGCCTCGCTCAAAGTAGCGAATGCGGCATCGGCCCTCGGCCGGCGCGACGAATAGGGCATCGACCAAGTCCTGGCACCTCCTCCCGCTGCCAGGGAAAACTGGAGCCGTCGGAAGAACCGACGGCTCCTTCTTCAATGATCGTCCTATGCTCGCGGACAGGCAGACAATGGTGACCAAGCGTTATGAACAAACGGGAGCTCAAATGCCGAGCCGACATCCGAACTCTTAGATCGCATCGACACTCGGCCCTTAGATGGAGGTGACAGATATGCGTGCAAGATTCCGAGACAAGGTTGTGGTAGTTACCGGCGCCGGCAGCGGCATAGGCGCGGCCACAGCAAATCGCTTCCATGCCGAAGGTGCGGCCGTTGTTCTGAATGGACGGCGCGAGTTCAAGTTAATCGAGGTCGGCACGGCATTTGATAACGATCGCTGTATGGTCCGGCCTGGTGACGTTTCAATCATCGAGGACGTAGAACGTTTAATTGCCGACGTGGTCGACCGCTTCGGCAGGATTGACGTTCTCGTCAATAATGCAGGGACCGGTACCGTCGGAGACTTCCTCACGATGTCCGTTCAGAATTGGCGCGACGCGTTTGCGGTCAATGTTGACGGCATCCTTAACACAGCACGAGCCACGCTTCCTCATTTAATCCAAAGCAAAGGCTCGATCATCAACGTCTCATCCATTAGCGGTCTGGGCGGTGATCGCGGGTTAAGTTTCTATAACGCGACCAAAGGTGCCGTCTGCAATCTCACCCGTAGTCTGGCCATCGAATTTGCTCAGGAAGGAGTGCGGGTGAACGCGGTTTGCCCAACTACCACCTTCACTGACCTGACAACACCAGTGTTTGAACAGTATCCCGAACTGCTTCAACGCTTGCTAGAGCGCATTCCTATGGGACGCGGCGCCCAGCCGCAAGAAGTCGCGAGCGTCATCGCATTTCTGGCGAGTGACGACGCAAGTTTCGTAAATGGAGTCAACTTACCGATCGACGGCGGCGTGGATGCGTCGAGTGGCCAAGCGCCTTTCCTTTAACGAGGGCTCGCGCCGTGGCAGGGAATATGAGGTGGCAAGCAAATCAGTCCAAGCGCGTCGACCTGGCTGGCCAATGCATCCCGTGAGCTAATTAAGGGGCTTTGATCGTATGGCACGGATGATACTGGCTTCTGCTGGCGTTCTCGAGATCGGATTTGCTTTCGGCATGAAGCTGTCGGAGGGATTCACAAGATTGATACCCTCGCTGTTTACCGCTGCTACCGGATTATCGAGCGTCTTTCTGCTCTCGCTCGCACTCCGAACTCTTCCCGTGGGAACGGGCTACGCGGTCTGGACCGGCATTGATGCGGCGGGTACCGCCATTGTGGGCATCGCAATGCTGGGTGAGTCAGCCTCACCTGTTCGGATGCTTTTCATCGCTTTGATTTTGGGAGGGGTTATTGGTCTGAGGTTGGTTTCCGCTTGAGAAGCGACGCGCAGTAAAGTTGATGAAGCTACCGACTTCCGCAAAGGGTGCAATTTCAAGCTGATGCCTCGATCGTAACGAACCTTCGTCGCGCTTAGCTCCATTTATCAAATGAGAGTCTTAAAGCTGCGTGACCGGTGCGTACCGCGAATTTCTCCCGCACCGATATCGCACGGGTCATGGCATCTACCGCACTGGCGATTGTCTGCCTTGGGTCAGAAGCTACCCTCAATACCTTGCATCAACTTGGTCGGCTCACCTCTGATAAGCGGACGTCGGGTTCATCCGCGCGACCCGCAAAACCGAGCCACGGTCATGAGAATAATCTTCCAAAAGCGAACCGGATGGGAGCGGCCGGAGCGAGGACTATGCCGAGCCCGACGGTATCGCCCGCGGGCATCATGCACTCTTCTCTTGCAGCAGCAGAGTCACGCGGGGTGGCTCCTTCCCAAGGTGGTAGGAGCGCGCACGAACGACGGCCTCGCTGTCTGCCAGATTGAGGCGGTCCATCCCTCGCTGCAACTCGTGCCAGTCGCGAATAAGAAATGTCTCGACCCAGTGCATTGGATTGCTGACATCGCGCGACAAGGCCCATCCCACCGCCCCGTCGCGATATCGAGACAACCGAACATCCGCCATGGCGACCAGAAATGCCGGGGCGTCAGACGAGTCGATATGGTAGCTGATCGCGGCACGCAGGCGATGCCGGGAGCTGTGCAGAAGCGGCGCCATCTCCTCGGCGATCACCAAAGCAGGGGGATCTGTTATGGCCGAGGCAGAGGGATCATCGATCTCTGCCGGGAGCTGTATTGCTCGGGTGAGAAGAGCAATGGCACAGCCCGCAAGGCCCGCGGCGAGGATCGTTCCCTTCAATCCGGCGTAGTCACCGAGCCAACCCCAAAGGATGGCACCAAGACCCATGGCTCCATTGAAGATCGCCTGATATAGCGCCAGCGCACGAGCGCGCACCCAAGGCGCTGCCGCCAGCTGTACCGTTGCCTGCAGGTTCGAAGCACCGACGATCCAGCCGATGCCGAACACGAACAGAGCTGGATAGGCGGTCTCGGCGCTAGGAACGATGGCAAGGGGCACCAACGAAACGCCGCACGCCGCGCCGGCCAGAAAAATCAGGTTATTGCGTGGAAACAATCTATTCAGTGCGGGCATCATCAAGCCGCCAAACACCGCACCGGCCCCGATGACGCCCATCATCAGGCCGAAGGATGCGGATGAGAACCCTAAAACCTGGCGCACGTACAACGGCAGCAGCGCCCAGATGGCACTTGCGCAGCCAAAGAATGCCACCGAGCGGACCAGCGTGCTACGTATAATAGGCTCAGCCAACGCATAGGCGAGGCCAATGCGCATCGCCGACTGGAACGGCTCGGGCGGGACGTTGTTCGTCGCCTGCTTTCGCGGGAACGTCAAAAAGATGCCGACGACGAGAGCAACGAAGGCGAAGGAAGCCGCGTTCGCTGCAAAGGCCGCGGTTGCACCAGAAACCGCCAGGATCAGCCCGCCAATCGCAGGACCGATGGCTCGGGCGATATTGAACCCAACTGAGTTGAGAACCAGGGCTTGCGCAAGAGACCGGCGTGGCACCGTCAGAGGAACGGAGGCGGCCCATGCCGGCCCGTTCAAGGCGGCACCCACGGCAAGCAATGTGGTCAGTAACAACAGCTCCGCGGGTTCAACATTTCCCACCGCCGCAACCATCGCAAGGATCGCCGACGCGACTAACATCAGCAGGTTGGTCAGGATCAACAGACGCCTACGGTCCATCAAGTCGGCAATGGCTCCAGCTGGGAGGGCGAGAAGGAGTACCGGTAGCTGCGCCGCAGCTTGGACCAGGCTGACCATTATTGGACTTGGCGCCAAATCGGTCATGATCCACGCGCTCGCGGCATTTTGGATCCAGGTCCCGAGAGCAGAGACCGTGTTGGCCAGCCACAGCCAGACAAACGCGCGACTTGCGAACGGCGCCCAAGCGGAATGTGC
Source organism: Bradyrhizobium huanghuaihaiense (assembly GCF_007830635.1). Lineage (GTDB taxonomy): Bacteria > Pseudomonadota > Alphaproteobacteria > Rhizobiales > Xanthobacteraceae > Bradyrhizobium > Bradyrhizobium huanghuaihaiense. The sequence goes on from NZ_VLLA01000006.1 coordinate 50,451, forward strand.
TGCCGCACGCTCCGGGGCATCTGTGACTGCTTCATCCTCAGAAGACATCAAGGATCACGCCGATGGTTATCGCTGGCAGTATCGGACGCCTACGGACCGCTTGCCGATGCGCCTATCAAATCATGGGGCCGGGGTCCCTGCCAGACGCGAATGCGACGTAAACCGGCATACAGGACAATCTGTTCCGCAAGAGCTTGCCGCTCACCGTGCTCGCGCACGCTGGTCTGATGTGGACGAAGGATGAAGGGGAGCAGGCGACGCTCAACGTCGTATCCCAACAACGCGGACAGGCCGTTGAGACACACGGCAGCTTGGGCCAAGAAACGCCCTCGCGCGCCAGCACGACGCCGCTCGCCTGCAAGAAGCGAACGAAGGGTTCATTCACGAGCGGTTTTGACCGGACCCCTCGGGGATCAAGCGTTGATCACCGTGAACCTTGCCATCGCGCGCCGTCTGGACTGCCAGGCGTAGGCGTCGGATTTGTGGTGCATCTGAAGATGGCGCTCCGGCGTGAGTACGAAAACACCATCGCCCAATCCTCACCGCCCCCGGAAAGAAGCAGCGCCGCGTCACCCAAGCAACAACACTCAATAAGACTTCGGCGGCTGTAGATGATTATTCTTCACCGCCACAATTGGTTCGCGGTTCGCCCCGCGAAAACCAGCTCAGGTCAGGAGAAGGATTTTCTAAAAACGAACATGGCAGGAACGCGCAGTATGGACGTGCCAGCCTCCTCGTCATCGCCGCCCCACCCGTAAAATTCCCAGTTGCCCAGATTTGCGCAAAGCCCACAGGATCTAGTCCTGGCCCATGCAATTTTGGCTTTCGGGGCGAACTTGCAGCGTTGCTCGTTGTCGGCTGAGCTGACTTAGGGGTGCATTGGCGTTAGGGAGAAAACAATGTCGCGCGTTACTGAGGATGAAGTGGCCAAAGCTGTCGAAACCATCCTGCAAGCGAGCGCTGCGGGGCGGGCCACGATACAAGAACTAGTCGCAGAGCTTCCAAATCACCTCACTCTGTCAGAAGAAGATCTGAAACAGAGCGAGACGCGTACCAACGAGGCAGTATGGGAGCAGCAGGTTCGCAACATAACGTCTCATAAGGCCTCACCGGGCAATGCCATCTATGAGGGGCGGTTGGTGGCAATCCCGGGCGGCCTCGCGTTACCGGGGAGATAGTCAGGTAAACTTTGCCTTGTACCCCGGCTTGAACCACTTCAATGCGGTTTGGCTCCGCGCATCTTTGTCCCACACAAACCAAGCATAAGCGGTCGTACCGCTCCCCTTGGGCTCGACGCCAGTCGGATAGAAGGTGATGCGCTCGCTGAAAACCCAGACCCGCGCCGGTGGCGTTTTGGTGAAGATCGTATTCGCTCGGTTGGCGCCCTCTAGGAAAGCGAGCCGCAGAAGCAATGCGAACTTGCGCTTTGAATGTTTGATGCCGCTAGCGACAAACCCTTCCGCGCAGTTGTACGGCGGATTGGTAACGATGTTGTCGGCCGACCATTTAGGCGCGAGGAAGTCGAAGCCGACCTCCCCATAGCCGCGATCATATAGGTCAGAGCTGCGAACAGGCTGGCCGGTCTGCTCCAGCACACGGGACATGGTCCCATCGCCGCATGCGCATTCCCAGATCTCACCGTCGAACCTCTCATTGTCGATGAGGGCAAATGTTGCCCATGGCGGGGTCGGGAAATAGTCAGGCCCGCTGAGGTCGGCGAACCGTTTCATTGTCGGCTTAAAACCGCCATTCAAGTTGTAGGTGGCATCTGCCATGGGAAAACTCCTTCAATGGCAAGCGTATCAGACTCATTGATTCTGCAAGAGCTTCTCGTGAGTCATTTTGACTCACCACGCGACAACCGGGCGACGCAACCGCAGTTCAAGAAAGAGAAATTTTGCCGCGGAGTATTGCGAACGTTTCAGATCCCGATGTTGGGGGCTACCAGGGGGCGGTGCCAGAAGCCATGCCCTCGGGCCCGTGCTTCAGCAGTCTGCCGAACGCCCGCTGATAGGTTCGTTTTGAGACGCAGCCGCAGTCACCGGGTCACGATCATACCCCGCGAACCATGCGTCGGGTCGCCGATTGTCGCCGCTGATGGCTCCGCATCTTTCAAAAACTCTACTTTCTGAAAGATCGAAATTGCCCTTGCATTATCGCGCTTTTTGGATTCCAAAAGTGTCTCTTTCAATATTGGGGCAGAAAATGAAACTTGGATATGCACGAGTGAGCTCGGGTGCGCAGGATCACACTGCGCAGATCGAAGCCCTGAAGGCCGCCGGATGCGAACGCGTGTTCAGCGAAAAGGTCTCGGGCAAGTCGATCAACGGGCGGCCAGAGTTCGCCAAACTGATGAAGACAATCACTCAAGGCGACGTGCTGGTAGTCTCGAAGCTGGATCGCTTGGCACGGTCGAGCCGCGATCTGCAAAACATTCTGCATGACCTGCAGGAACTAGGCTGCGGCTTTGTCTCGCTCGGCGAGAGCTGGTGCGACACCACGACCGATGTGGGTCGGCTGGTCATGACTATCATGGGCGGCATTGCCGAGTTCGAGCGCAGCCTGATCCGCAAGCGGTGTGAGGAAGGCATTCAGCGGGCCCGGCGCAAGGGCACAAAGTTCGGCCGTCCTGCTGCACTCGATCACAGTCAGCGCAGACGACTGGCCGAGCGGTACGCTGCCGGCGAAACGCTGGCGCAATTGGCTCGCGAGTACGAGGTCGGCGAAGCGACGGTCTGGCGGGCGCTCCAATAAGATGTCTTGGGGTGATAGCGTCTCTGCGCCCTGAGACGGTCAAGGAGCGGCCTGTTTCTTCACTGGCCTTGGGGGCTCCGAGCCACCAAGAGCGCATCAGCGGCCCGCGTGGAGTTATGGCGGACCATTCTGCCGTGATCAAACCCCGAGGCGGTCAGTCCGCGAAGCCGGCGGTGATCAACCGCCGATAAAGTTCATTGTAGACCTCGTTTTGTGTCCTCGCCGGCGCCTCATGGTCTGTTAACACCTGCAGGACGTTTTTCACGAACCTTCGCGCCGCACTGGCTTCTTGCGGGTTTAGGGCGTCGACCCACGCTTCAACGGTCGGCCACTCAATGCCACACGCCTCCAGCTCGTAAATTCCCTGGCGATCTAGCTCACCAATCCACTGGGTCGTTGCTAACTTTGCCCTTAGCTGCTTCCGGGCGCGTCCAATCCGATCGGTTCGGTCGCGGCTTCGCTTTACGGTAGCGGTCTGCCAAAGCTTCGGCCGAACTACAGGTACAAACCTGCCATTTTTATCGCGAATGATCGAGGGCAACGCTGGCCTCCAAGATACGATTGCGCAATCGCGCGAGTTTGGCGGTCATATCCTCCTCACTGACAAGGCCGCGCGACTTCCTAGCCCATAGCCATCGGAGGGCGTCGGAAAACGCCGGGAGATCCTGGTCCAGGGTATCGAGCCGGAAATCTTGCTGCGATGCCCATGCTCTACAGATCTCCTCATCATCGGGCATCAGAACAATCGTCTTGCCCGGCCGGCTGGGATCATGGGACCAAAGCATACATAACCGATTGCGCTCCAATCGCATCTCGGCACGCTGAATGCGGTCCGCATCTCCTGAAAAGTATGCGGCCGTCAGCCGCGTCTTTTTAGCTTTTGGACTTCCGCCGTGACGAAAACATGTTGATCGGCCGCGCATCCTGGCTGCCTTGCAAGGTTCGCCAGATCGGGTCACCGCCGTGCAAGTGGGCATAAGACGGTTTGGGCCATCGCAGAACCGTGCACGACCGATCATGAAGTTGTGGCGCTGCGTTTCGGATTGAAATCCGAATACGCGACCGGTCCTTGGATCTCGCCGACCTCGCAATGAACTCATGGCACAGCTTCTCTCGGCGCTTGACGGGCCAATTATAGCATAATGCCACGATGGCGAGTTGCTGAAAGTTCGCCGAGCAATGCTTCAGGTCGTTCGCCAAAATCTTCGCCGCATAGTGTCATGGGTGAGACTAACAGTATCGCTGGTGAGACTATGTGGTGTCATGGGTGACACTGTAGGCCTCTTATAGTCTCATGGGTGACACTATGCATAGTGTCATGGGTGAGACAGTCTATAGCTATCCATCTATCCCCTTCCCTTCTCTATCTCTGCGAGGTCGAGCTGGAGGAATGTCGACCGAACTCCAAGCTTCGAAATCGCGACTGGCCCCCTCGCCACTAACATTGCTGTCGAACTCGGTGAGCCGCCACCGAGTGGCCTGACGTTTACGGTCAAATCGTCCTTTGGCCTCTGCGACGATGAAACCCCGCTCTTCCAACATCGCCAAAGCGCGGGCGGCAGTGGATATTGAAATTGGAATGACTGAAGACGCCTGCCGAGCTGAGAAACCTATCCGGCCGTTGTTGTTACCACGATAGAGTCTGGCCAGTTCTAAGTAGGTGGCACGCGCGTTGCCGTTGAGGCCTCGCCAAGCCGGGGTCTCCCTCATCCCTTCGGTAATCCGGACAAAACGCTCAGTGGCACGCCTCTTGTTCATGCCGACTTCCGCCGCCGTGCAAACGCGATCATCCGCGACGTCACCCAGCGCCTGACCTCCACCGTGGGCTCACGCAATACCGCTTCCGCTCCCGGTGGTGGCCATTCACCAAACCGCGTATGGTACTGGTGAGCCACCCATCCCGGCTTGTAGCCGCGCTCGGCTGCGATGCCGGCGAGCATGCCGTGCCATTCATCACGAATACGGAGGTCGACAGGCTCGGGTTGCGCCCTGCGACTGGCATCGACGAGGCCGAGATCACCATCCAGCACTTCGACAGCGCGAGGCGATCGGGCTGGCAAGTAGCCGCAGCTCAAACAAGCCATCCCCCCAACGCGGGCAGCGCCGCATTCAGGGCATTCGACGATTTTCGGGCCGCCTGGATAGTCCCCATCTCGAGCAGTATGGGTTGGGTTTTCCGCGCGCAGGTCAGGATCCAGGGTCCACTTGATGAAATCCTCTGCAAACCCGAGCCGGTAGGTGGCCCCAGAGTGATCGATAACGATGCAATCGACCTTGCCCGGCGCGGGTCGCAGCCCTCTCCCGATCATCTGGCGATAGAGGCCCATCTGCTGCGTCGGCCGCGCCAGGATCAGACAGCCGAGCGCGGGCATATCCCACCCTTCGGTCAACACCATGCAGTTCGTGACGACCTGGATTTCACCGGAAGCCAACCTCGCCAGCGCGGCGTCGCGCTCGGCTATCGGCGTCGTGCCGTCAATGTGCTCGGCGTGGACACCGGTGACAGCGAATTCATCACGGATATGGATCGAATGACGGACGTTGGTCGCAAAGCACACCGTTTTGCGCCGCTCGCCGAACTTTATCCAGTTGGTAACAATGTCACCGACCAGTTGCGGACGATCCATGCGCTCAGCTAGCTCGCTCTCGACATAATCGCCGTGGCGAACGTGAACACCGCCGAGGTCAGGGTCTACGGGCGCGTATACGCGGGTCGGAACCAGGTACTTCTGCGTGACGAGCTCGCCAACCTGCGGGCATTGGATCATTTTATGGAACACAGAGCCGAGGCCTCGACCGTCGCCACGGCTCGGCGTGGCGGTCAGCCCAAGCAGGATCGCGTCTGGGTACCGCTCGACGATTGATCGGTAACTGTCGGCAACGACGTGGTGACATTCATCGACGATGACCAAGCCGGCTTCAGGCAACTCCATCACGCCCGCTTTGATGGCGCGACGATGCAAAGTCTGAACGCTCGCCACCTGCACCATCTCGAGCGGGCGCGGTTGAATTCCAGGCCGGATAATGCCGTGGGGGATCCCGAGCAGCTTGTTGCTGGTCTGGGCCAGGATTTCGCGACGGTGGGCAAGAAACAGAGATCCGCGGTCTTTCCGTCGGGCCTCCTCAATGATCGCGCGCGCGATCACGGTCTTGCCCGAGGCTGTGGGCGCCACGAGAATGATCCTGCGCTGCCCCGCGTCGACGGAGCGCCAGAACTCGGCGATCACCTCGATTTGGTACGGGCGCAGCACCTCGGTCATGGCGCGCGTCGCGATCTCGGGTGCCGCAATCCAGCGGCGCGACCGCTACGGATGGTGAGGTTCACGCTCGATAGGCCGTCATCGACGACGAGGCCGTTGATGACGCAGGCTCGGTGCAGCTCGGCGAGCACCTCGTCCTCGGCAAGCTCTCCGCCAGCGACTAAACGAAAAAGATTAAAAGATGCACGGTTGAGCGCGTCGTTGCGCCGCCCCGGCGCAGCGGCAGCAAGCGCGGCGATTTCGGTTCGCAATGCGGCGTGACCGTAGGCGCCAGGCGGCCGGCTAGGGCCCGCTGCTGTGACGGGCTCCATGGGCTCGGGGAGCCGCATAGGCGGCTTCCTGTGGGCCGCATGGATCAACCACGCTGGTGCGCTTGCAATCGGCCCCCAGGGGTCACCGAGGAAGGCGTAGCGGTGGCCCGTTTGATGGACAGAGGGAGGCACGACAACGTATCCGCCGTCGCCTCGGGTATCGATGCCCGGGCCGATCCTCCCTGCCGTGGTTGGCAACGAGCCCGGATATGCAAACCAAGCATGCCGCCCCCTGGCCGTCAGCGCGGTGCGCGTTTTCGGAATCGCTCCGTGTTTCGCCTCAAGCGCACGCAGGTTCGCCTCACCCTCCAAGCCGTCGATGTCGAGAGCCCAAATCCCGGAGGGCGCCCCGGTCGGAATCCCGATGTTGCGTTCGGGATCAGTCCAGTAGCGGAGGATTGTTGCTGGGTTGGTGGTGGCGGCATGGAAACCGCGCACCACCGCCGGTGTCTTGCCGTATGGCAGGCACGGGAACACTGGCAGCCCGCGGGCCGCAAAGTCCAGCGCCGCGGCAAGCAGATCACTCATGAGGACCTCGGCCGGATCGGCATCAGTCCTGCGAGGAAGCTCTCATCCTCGGGATCAGTGATGAGGACTATGCGACCGGGTTCAGTCGCATGGATCCTGACGCTGTTGCCGCGCACAGCGTCGATAGTCTCGGCGAGAAAGCGGGTCCGAACCGCGAGCACAGCCTCACCCTCGGTCGCAGCCGGGAGCCGGTCCTCACTGCCGTCGGCCCGCAGGTACAAACCACGGCCGTCCCAGCGCAAACTGAGGATATGCGGGCGGGTCTGGGGATTGGCCACCGCAGCGAAACGTGCCAGCGCATCGCGCATTTCGGCACGGCTCGTCGTGATCACGTTCGGCCCGGCCGACGGGATCGACCTCTCGTAAGCCGGGTAGGTCGCATCAATCCTTGTGCTGACGACGGCAAAATCCGCACCCTCGATGGCGAACAACCGTTCGGACCGACGCAGCGTCACGTTGCCCGACGCGTTGCCGAGCAGGCGGCTAATGATCCTCACCATCCCTTTCGGAATGATCAGCGTGCGATCATCCGAAAGTGTCGTCGTCGCCGGCGCGCTGATACGGCAGAGCCGGACACCGTCCGTAGCCACCGCGATAAGGTTTTCACCAACGCTGTGCAGGAGGATGCCGCTGAGATATGCCCGTGACATGTCGTCGTCAGCAGCGAACGCCGGCCGGGCAAAAAGATCGCGAGCAATCCTAGCATCGAGCTCAACGCGGCCGGTCTCGGTTCCCAGGACGGGCAGCTCCCGCAGAGCTGCGAGGGGCGAGATCGGTACCTTGAAGCTCGAATTGGCCGCAGTGACCATTGCCGCTTGGTCTTCGGCGACGATTGCGATCTTCGCATCGGCCGGGAAATGCCGCACCAGGGTCGTGAGCACAGTCAACGGGACCGCTAACTCGCCCTCGGCCTCCGCATCAATCCGGATTCTGATAGCCCCTTGGAAGCTGGTGGAGATGATGAAAAGACCGTCGCCATCGGCGACGAGGCGAACCGCCTCCAGCGCCGGATTGCGCTGGGATTGCCATGCATCGGCTGGAAGTGAGGCGAGGCCGAGCGCGGCAGCCATCGCGCCGCTCTGCGCCTTGATGCGTCCTGGCATCACCGGTTCTCGATTTCAACCAGGACGATGTGGCAACCGGTGCAGACAAGGCGCCAATCACCATGTTCAAGCGGCTCGAAGTCATGCGGGCGCAGCGGCGTGCCGCAGTTCGGGCAACGCGCCTTCGCGATCAGGCGCACAGTGGCATCAAGGAAGGTCGCGGTCCGAATACCAGGCAAGTCAGTCATTTGCGTTTGCTCCAAAAAAACGAAGGGCGCCATCTCTCGATGACGCCCCCCTGTGTCAGTTGCTACGACGTGAGCTCGTTGATGAGATCGACCACTTCATTGAGGCCGTGCAAGGCAATCTCGATCTCGAGCAAATCATCCCCGAGCGCCTTGCGCCGATCGTTCAGGTCATCGCCGAGATCGAACGATTCCAACACTTCCAGCTCGACCGAAGCCACACCGCAGGCAAGGGAGACGCGTTCGCCGACGTCATCGAGCCGCTCGGCGATGTGCTTCAACAGCCGCACGATGACGTTGACAGGCGAGTCGGGGACCGCTACCGCATGAGGAGCGGCAGCGGTTTCAGTCGCGGAATTGGGCATAAGAAGCCCTCCTTCTTGATCGACCAGGTGCATCGGTTTCTGAGGCGGGTGCACCTGGTTCGGCTCCGCTCATTTTGGGCAACAGGTTGCCCCCGGCCGAGCAGCACTGCCGGTCGAACTCAGATTGAAATTTTGATGTGCCTGCGCCGATTACTCGGCGGCGACCGTGCGAGTGCTCGTCTCAGCCTCCCGCTCGCGACGCCATGCTGCGGCAGCCTCGACGCTAATCAGCGTGCGGCCACCGACCTTCATCGTCACCGGCCCAAAGCCGACACGCTGCATGCGGAAGTAGGTGTCGACACTGATGTTGTGCGCTTCGCAAAACTGCCGGATCGAATAGGCCATCGGTGCAATGGGCGGCCCACGCACCGGCGGCAACACGGCGCGCTTCACCCGCTTCGGCTCGACAGGGGGAGCCGACGTTTTCTCATTAGGAAGCGGAGGACCGCTTGCAAGCTCCACGCGAGGAGCGGCGGTGACGCTCGGGCCACGGCCAGTAACTTCCCTGCGCGCCATTCTGGTGCAGCTCCTTGGTCATTGATGCTGCCAATACGCTACGACTTGCGCGGTGGTTGAAGCGAGGGAGGGGAAAGAAAATGAAAAAACGATTTAAGATCAAATCGTTAGCATGCGCGTTTCACGAATTCGGCGACAGGTCGCCAGCAATACGGCGACGAGATGATCAATCTTTCTTCTCCTTCAACTCCTTGAGAAGTTTACGCATGTCGCTCGCGTCCGGGACGTAGCGAATATTTGTGCCGCAATAATCAAGCATCTCTTTTGTCGTAGGAAATTTTTTGTCGGGCATGAGCCGGCGAATTACCTCGCGAGCAACGACCCACTTCCAATCCACCCTGGTTTTCGGGCCCGACGCAACCCGACCTGGCGGTGTATCGTCCTGCGACCCGAGTAGCTTTTTGGAGTCCTCTTTACTGCAATAGTAGATCCAGCCCTGGATGGGACCGTGAGCCCGTGGTACAGACACCGCCGTGGAACTATTAAGCGCGGCAACCAGTGCTCGTGGATCCAGAAGAGACGGTGGAACGTATTCACGCACGCCGGTTATTCTGCTTTCTCGCATGCAGATCAGCTCTTCCGCTGCAATGCATCGCGCTATCTTTAGGTTAGCGGCGGGCGAGAAGTCCACGCCATCCATCTTCTGTGAGAGGGTGCGGTGAACGAGCGTAATCGTTGACCAAAAGGAAAGGTCTTCGAGCGGAGGGCGCCGCCTGCGCCAGTTTGGTGACTTCTTTTCCCGGCTAACCAAGATCAGCCCGTCGCTTCCAGGGTGTTGTCAGCGAGTGCCATTGGCGCGTGATGCAACAGCGCGGCGCGCGAGATGTCATCCGAGTGATCCGTGATGTATTTGGAATATGTGGTTTCAATCTGCTGCACGCTCGTGTCATGCGCCGCGGCGACCAGCCTGATCGGCAGGCCGCGCAACAATGCGCGCACGATGCTGCTGTGCCTCAGCGCATACAGCGTCGTCTTTGCATCGAGCTTCAGAGCGGCGACGATCGCGGCGACGTCCTCGCGGTAGTCGTCGGAGCCGCCCCAGGGCAGCCCGATGACCTGCAACAGCAGCGGCGCGTCGCCCGGACGGGCTTTTGCCGCCTGCTTCAGCTTCGCCGCCAGCGCTGGAGTGATCGGCACGCTGATGCGCTCGTGCTTGCGCGCGGCGCGGTTCTTCGATCCACCCTTCGCCGAGCGCGGCATCGTCAGACGCGGCTTGGCACCCCCATGCAGGTCCTCGACCAGAAGCCGGGCGGCTTGCGACGGCCTCGCGCCGGTCACCGCCAGCACATCGACGAACAGACCGAAGTGGGCATCGACGCGGTAGCCGGCGGCCACGAACCGGCTCACGTCGCGATCTCCAAGGATGACATTGCGGGCGACGGTGGCGTCAGGCAGCGACTCCAGGCCGGCTTTCCATGCATCCGCGTTCTGGATGCGCTTGTCGTGGGAAGCGGCAAGATTGAGCGTAGCGCGCAGGCTTTTGCAGTAGCGCACGACGCTGGACGGTTGCAGGCCCTTGGCGAGCAAACCATCGCGCCACTTGCGCAGCTCCTTGGCGTCCAGGAGCGCCACGGGCTTGCCGAGCAACTGCGAGCTGAGATGCCGCCGCAGTCCACTGGCGTTGTAGATGCTGGCGCCGCGGGCTTCGAGGTCGCCCTGATAGTCGGTCAAGGCACCATCCAGCGAGATCGGCGCAAAGCCTGTCGCAATAATCTCAGTTTCGGCGTCGGCCTCACCGCGCGCCAGTTTGCGCGCCTGGCGCAGCGCCTGATCGTAGTTGAACACGCTCGTGTTGTTGGCGGGTTCCAGATCGTCGGCGACGCCGAACTTCTTCAGCCAACCGCTCGCGCTGCCGTCGGCGAAACGCACGCTCCATGTCCCAAATCCGCTCTGATTGCGGCGATAGCCGAGTGCGATGTTCGGCGCGACGCGGACAAAATAGCCTGCCTTGCGCGGCATGAGTTTGGCGCGGGCGGTGGGTGTTTCCAGTGTGATCTTGCGTGGCTTTGGCATGGGAAAGGCTCACAGTGTAGGGCTGGTGTAAAAAAAAGCAGAGGCCCTGCGCCTGTTAGCGCCTGCATAGCATGCGCGTGTTTTTTTGAAATTTCAATGCCTTACTTGCGAGTGCAACGCTAGCAGGCGCTAGGCAGCAACTTGCATATTCTCCCCTTGCGGGAGAAGGTGGCGTCAACGCGGCGGCCCTCTCCTCCGTCATTGCGAGCGCAGCGAAGCAATCCAGAATCTTTCCGCGGAGGGACTCTGGATTGCTTCGCTGCGCTCGCAATGACGGCTTGGAGAGAGCTGAGGCTCTGCAGGCATACTAGCTCGCGAAGACCGACTCACCGCAAATTACGAGGCGTGAAAAGGCCTCACGCCTCGCCGCGCAGCCAGGCCTTCACCTTCTGCAGCAGGCCATGCCGCAATTCTTCAACGGAAGCGGCTTCCGCCGGTGTCAGCGTCTGCAAGGCAGCATCGATATCGTCCGCCGCCAGCGATGGCGCGGGCGCCGGCGATGGCGCCAGTCCTGCCGCCGCGAGCGCAATCGGGCCGATCTGAGTCAGGAACGCGCGCTCATATTCGCGCGACAGGCGGGCGATCGCATCGTCCAGCGTCAGCCAGTCGACCGCCTTGATGTCGTTCATCAGCTTGCGAACCTGACCGCCCTCGGCCTCCATCCGCCAGAAATGCACGACTTTTGAGCGGCCGCCAGACTGGTAGACCAGCGTGCCCAAAAATTCGTGGATGGCGACGTCGTGGCCGGTCTCCTCCAGCACCTCGCGGTGCGCCGCTTCCTTCGGCGTTTCGCCGTCGTCGAGCTTGCCCTTGGGCAGGACCCATTCATTGCGCTTGCGCTGGCGCACGACCGCAACCAGCGGCGGCGCGCCACGCCGCAGCACAATACCCCCCGCCGCCATCACCGGCGCCCGCGCCATCGCTCACATCCAGTATCGTCGTCCCCGAAAGACGATATAGGCGGCCGGCGCGGCGGATTGAAGGCTACTTTCTTCTGAGCAGCGCTTGACCGGCGCGAATGCGCGTGCCTTCTGCGATGCCATCGCAGAAGGTAAAATCGCCGGGCGCGAGGATGATGATGGTCGAGCCGTGCTCGAACCAGCCGAGCTCCTCGCCCTTGCTCACCTTGACGTCGCAGGGAAAGTTGACCGGCCCGCGCGTCTGCGCGTTCAACACCATGTCGAGGAAGTGCAGGCGGATGCTCGCGACCAGGATCGCCGCCACCGGCACCAGCGTCACGGCTTCGCCGGTCGAAAGATGCGTGCGGATCACCGCGCGCTCGTTCTTGCAGAACAGACGCTCGACCCGCTTCAAGGCAATCGGGTTGACGTTCCAGACATCGCCATGGATCAGCGTGACACGCTCGATATGCGCGTCATAGGGCGCGTGGAAGCGATGATACATGCTCGAGGTCAGCCGCAGCGTGACGAAGGAGCCGTTGCGGTGCTGCTCGACCAGCGCGGAGTCACCAAGCAAGTCCAGCAGCGAATAGGGCGCGCCCTTGACCTGGAACAGCTCGGTGTCGGCGATCTTCCCGTGCGCACCGACGATGCCGTCGGATGGGCTGGCGACAATGGATGGGTCGAGATCAAAGGGACGCAGGCCCGGCTTGAGCTCCCGGGTGAAGCAGTCGTGCAGGCTCTTGAAATGGGTCTTGCGCGCCTCCGACAAATCGAGATCGGAGAACAGCTTCCACAGCGCGATCGAAAAGTCCCGCACCAGGGGATTCTCGATCTTGGAGAACCAGCCCATGAAGCGGGTCAGCGCCGCGCGCGGGATGCGGTTGGTCAACAGGAAGTTGAGGTCTTCCTGCTGGGTGAAAGAGGCGATGAGGGCTTTGACTGTCATGAATCTGTCAGCTCACAGTATTAGCGCTTGTTGTCATGGAAACGACACTCCCGATTCTCTCGATGTCCGTGGCCGCCGCAGCGTCCGCTGCCGCCGTCTTCCCGAAGATCAAGGCGCGGGTCGAATTGTCCCGCGCCAAGCACCGGTCGCTCGCCGGGCACTCCAAGATGTCTCGCCGGGTGGCAAAGCTGCTCCCGTTCTACGAGTTCGAGGGCGACAAGTACTTCGGATGCGACGGCGCGCCCGCGAACATCGTGGCCCAGCGCAAGGACGCCTTCTTCCGGCTCGCAGCGCTCTACGCCGAGCGCTACCCCAGGGGTCGCGCGATGACGAAGGAGGCCGCTGAGACGATCTCCGACCTGAACTTCACCGAGAGCTACCGCGTGCCGTTCCAGTTCTCGCGCCTGGTGCGTGAGCACCTGGGCACCTCGACCTTCATGGAGTCCTCGAGCGGCGTCACCGTCACGGATGTCGACGGCAACACCTCCTACGACCTCACGGGGTCCTACGGCGTCAACATCTTCGGCAACGACTTCTACAAGGAGTGCATCGAGGGCTCGGAGAAGCGGGCGCATGCGCTGGGTCCCGTGCTCGGCCCCTATCATCCCGTCATCCTCGAGAACGTGCAGCGGCTTTGCCAGATCTCGGGCCTCGACGAAGTCTCGTTCCACATGTCCGGCACCGAGGCCGTGATGCAGGCGGTGCGGCTGGCACGCTACCACACCAAGCGCACGCATCTGGTCCGCTTCGCCGGCGCCTATCACGGCTGGTGGGGTGACGTGCAGCCCGGCGTCGGCAATCCCATCCCCGCGCACGAGACCTACACCCTCTCCGAGATGTCGGAGAAGACGCTGCATGTCCTGAAGACGCGCAAGGACATCGCCTGCGTGCTGGTCAATCCGCTGCAGGGGCTGCATCCGAACAGCAACGCGCCCGGCGATTCCTCGCTGGTCGATTCCTCCCGCGGCGGCAACTTTGACCGCGCCGCCTACACCGAGTGGCTGAAGAAGCTGCGCGAAATCTGCACCGAGCGCGGCATCGTGCTGATCTTCGACGAGGTCTTCGTCGGCTTCCGCCTCGCCGCCGGCGGCGCCCAGGAATATTTTGGCGTCAAGGCCGACATGGTGACCTACGGCAAGAGCCTCGCCGGCGGTCTGCCGGTCGGCGTGGTCTGCGGCAGACGCGAGCTGATGCGCCGCTTCCGCGACGACCGCCCCGCCGACATCTGCTTCGCCCGCGGCACCTTCAACTCGCATCCCTACGTCATGACGGCGATGGACGAGTTCCTGAGCCGGCTCGCCAGTCCGAATTTCCGCGCCGTCTATGACGGGCTGGAGGAGACCTGGAACGGGCGCGTGAACAAGCTCAACCAGATGATGGAGAGCGCCGACCTGCCGGTGCGGTTCGCCAACTTCTCCTCGATCTGGACGGTGAAATACACCACGCCGTCCCGCTATAACTGGATGCTGCAATATTACCTGCGCGCCGAAGGCCTGGCGCTGAGCTGGGTCGGCACCGGCCGCCTGATCTTCAGCCTCAACTACACCGACGCCGACTTCACCGAAGTCGCCGAACGCTTCGTCCGCGCCGGCGAGAAGATGAAAGCCGACGGCTTCTGGTGGCACGACGGCGTGCTGACCAACAAGCAGATCAAGCGGCAGATTCTGAAAGAGATGCTGGCCAAGCGCTTTGGGCGCTGAGGCTGGCTCTCTCCACATAACCACTGTCATTCCGGGGCGATGCGAAGCATCGAACCCGGAATCTCGAGATTCTCTGGTGCGCAACCGCGCACCATAGTTCGGCTCTTCGAACCGCCCCGGAATGACGGCGTGTGCGGCGAGGCCCACAGCATTTGCAGCCTCCCAGACGTGGATGCCCGGGACAAGCCCGGGCATGACGTAACCATCAGACATCGGAGTGTGTCGTATGCGCTGCGCGCTCAGGCGTGCTGCTCTTCGAGCACGGGCTCATCGATGAAGCCCAGCGTGTGCTCGGGGTTGAGGTGCAGGCCGGGGTCCATCAGCTCGCCGCGCATCAAAGCGAGCGGCGCGCTGCGATAAAGCATCAGGTCGTGGAAGGGGTCGGTCAGGATCTTGGTCATCCAAACGAGGCCGGTCTCGACGTCGCGAATGAAGAACAGGTGCACGGTGCGGAACAGAAGGCCGCCGCCGCCGACCACGAGCCAGATCTTGGCAACCTGACGCATAAAGTCGGTCGCGCTCGCCCAGGGCGTGAACAGGCCGAACAGCGTCGGATCGACGAAGAGCACCAGCGGCGACAGCGCCCAGATCGCCATCAGCACCACCTTGCGCTGCAGGTTGTAGCCGACCTTGATCTCTTCCTTGTACTCGTGGGTCGCCTGATTGATGTGGTCGTAGGTGTGCGGCTCGAAGAAGAAGTGACCGGCCTGGCGCGAGGTCATCGATACCAGCCAGCCGACCAGCGCGGAGACCACGGGATCGATGAACAGCCAGACATAGGCGAAGAGGAAGCTCAGCGCGCTGACGAAGTGCAGGCTCTGATTGATGCGGCTGTGGTGATAGTAGCGATGGTCGTCCCAGCGCTGGATCCGCAGCTGCTCGAGATAGTTCTTGATCATGCTCTCCCCCAAAATGCTTTCGGGTTCAGGATTTACAGGGATTCGATGTAGGCCGTGTGACATCATCATTTTGTCATGTGACGATGTGCAGCGGCGCGATGACGCACGTGAACGCGTGAGCGGCGGATCGTGCCGCCGCTCTTACGCAGGCTGCTCAAGCCGCCTTGGCGACGTCGACCTTGCGGAAGCGCACCAGCGAGAAGTGACCGAGCGGCGGGATCAGGCGGCGCTCGGCGAGCTCGATGCCGTTGGCACCGGAGAGCCACTTGACATAGCGCGACCAGGCGAACTCCGCGGTGCGGAAGCCGAGCGGACGCACCACCGGCTGCAGCTTCTGCTCGATGAAGCGGCGCATGCCGGCATCGGCGCTGACGCGGGTGAGGATGATCAGCTCGCCGCCCGGACGCAGCACGCGGGCGAATTCGTCGAGCGCCTTCTCCGGATTCGGCACGGCGGTGACGACGTACTGCGCCATCACCACGTCGAAGGAATTGTCGGGGAATTCGAGCTTCTCGGCGTCCATCACCGCAAGGCCCTCGACGTTCTTCAGATTGCCTTCGGCAACGCGCTGGCGCGCCTTGTCGAGCATCGCTTCCGAAATGTCGGTACCGAAGATGCGCAGGTGCGGCGCATAGAGCGGCAGCGAGATGCCGGTGCCGACGCCGACCTCGAGCACGCGGCCGCCGATCTTGTTGGTGGCCGCGATCGCGGCCTGCCGGCCCTTGGCGAACACGCCGCCGAACACGAGATCGTAGACGGGCGCCCAGCGGTCATAGGCCTGCTCGACCGTGCCACGGGTGAGGTCGAGCTGCTGGGTGCCGTCAAGGTTCATGATCTTAGCCATCGATGAGGTTCTCGCTGTGGGTCCAATGAAAGGTCAACCGCGCACCGGCCGCCGCGCCATGCGAGGCGAGGCGCGCAGGACGCGGCTGGGCTGAAGTGACGTGAGATTTCCGACGAACTGCCGCGCGCTGTTCTCCCAGGAACGCTCCAGCGCAAAATTGCGGCAGGTCTCGCGCGACATGGTGAGCGCGCGCAGGCACGCGGTACGCAGATCGTGGTCGATCGCGCCGATCGGATGATCGGCGATGACGTCCTTGGGACCCGTCACCGGAAACGCCGCAACCGGCGTGCCGCAGGCGAGCGCCTCGAGCTGCACGACGCCAAAGGTGTCGGTGAGGCTCGGGAACACGAACACGTCGGCGGCAGCGAGATGCGCGGTGAGATCGGCGCCCTTCTTCTCGCCGAGAAACACCGCGTCCGGATACTTCTTCTCGAGCGCCGCCTTCTGCGGGCCGTCGCCGACGACGACCTTGGTGCCGGGCAGATCGAGCGAGAGGAACGCTTCGAGATTCTTCTCGACCGCGACACGCCCCATCGTCATGAAGATCGGGCCCGGCAGATCGAGCTGGGCGGGATGATCGGGATGGAACAGCTCGGTGTTGACGCCGCGGGTCCAGAAGCCGAGCCGCTTGAACCCGCGCTCGGACAGCTCCTGCCGCAGCGAGGGCGTCGCCACCATGGTCATCGCGGCGGCATCGTGGAAATGGCGCAGCACGGCATAGCCGACGGCATCAGGGATGCCCGTCCGCACCGAGACGTATTCCGGAAAGCGCGTCGTATAGGAGGTGGTGAAGGCGAGCCGGTTGCGCCGGCAATAGGTCCGCGCCGCCCAGCCGATCGGCCCTTCGGTCGCAATGTGCAGCGCTTCCGGCGCGCACCTCTCGATCCGCCGCGCGATCTCTTTCGCCGAGGGCAGCGCGATGCGCAGGCCCGGATAGGTCGGCAGCGGCCAGGACGGAAAGCCGTCCGGAGTGAGGAAGTCGATCTCGACGTCGAGCGCCTTGGCCGCGTTCGCCAGCGAGGTCAGGGTGCGGACCACACCGTTGACCTGCGGATGCCAGGCGTCAGTCGCGATTAATACCCGCATGGGGAAATCCCGAGAGTTTGATGATTCTCGGCTTTCGACCATCAACCAAGGATATTTCAGGCGTGTGACGTCATAGAAGTGTCGGCCCGCTGTTTTGTTCGTTAACGGAGCCCTGCAGCCACGAAACTGTCATGAAACAATCCTTGCCGCGATGAAACCGTTTTCGGTTTTCCGCGCAAACGTCCCGAAACTTGTTTCCGTTAGTGACTTACGCAACGGAGCACCGCAACGGTGCCGGGGTGGCCAAGAACACCCGCGCAAACAGGGGCGACCAATGTTCAATCTGGACACGTTCAAGACGTATTCGCGCGCCGTTGCTTTCGGCGCAGTCGCGATCTCCGCGATCGCATTCGCAGGTCCGGCCGAGGCCGCGCCGGTGCAGCTCTTCCCCTTCTTCCAGCCGCTGCCGCCTATGGCCGCGCCGCAGCCGATCCAGCCCTATCAGCCCTACCAGGCGGCGCCCTCCCAGGCCGCGCCGTCGGAAGATCAGGACACCGTCGAGATGCCGGCCCGCTTCCGCCGCCAGACGGTCTCCTATGCGACGCGCGAGGCGCCGGGCACCATCATCATCGATACGCCCAACACCTATCTCTATTACGTGCTCGGCAACGGCCAGGCACTGCGCTACGGCATCGGCGTCGGCCGCGACGGCTTCACTTGGTCCGGCATCCAGTCGGTGAGCAAGAAGGCCGAGTGGCCGGATTGGACCCCGCCGCCGGAGATGATCGCCCGCCAGCCCTATCTGCCGCGCCACATGGCCGGCGGCCCCGGCAATCCGCTCGGTGCCCGCGCCATGTATCTCGGCGGCACCATCTACCGCATCCACGGCACCAACGCGCCTGAGACCATCGGCAAGCACGTTTCGTCCGGCTGCATCCGCATGACCAACGACGACGTCACCGACCTCTACTCCCGCGTCAACGTCGGCACCAAGGTGATCGTGCTGCCGATGACGGAACGCCGCGCGGATCTCGGCGCCGCGACGCGCTAGCGCGACAGGACATTGTGACGCGAACGGCCCCGGAACCCACCGGGGCCGTTTTCGTTTGCCCTCGACATCCCGACGCGCGCTCGCTGCGGCGCGGTCCCCGATGGAGGCGCAGATGCAATCATGCCTGCAAACATCGCCAAGCGCCTGGCTGCGCACGATTGTCAGTGCGGCAGCATTGACATCGCTCGTCTCCGCGACCGCCTCCGCGCAGCAGCCGTCGAGCGACGCGGCGGCTCAGCAGGCCTTCAACAATGCCTGCCGCACCTGCCATTCGGTAAAGGAAGGCGACAACCGCCTCGGTCCCAACCTCAACAAGATCGTCGGCCGCAAGGCCGGCGCACTGCCGGACTACAACTACTCTCCGTCGATGAAGGACGCCGGCTTCGCCTGGGACCAGGACAAGCTCACCCGCTTCATGGTCAAGCCGGACGAGGTCGTGTCCGGCAACAAGATGCAGCCCTATGGCGGCATCTCGGCAGAGGAAGCAGGCAAGATCGTTGCTTATCTTCAGGCGGCGGGTGGGCAATAACGCCTCCACCGCTCCGCCATCAGCCTCAGCCACGCGGCCGAATGAAACGCGCTCATCAAGAGATACATCGGCACCATGCCGCCGAGCAGAGACCCCTGCCCGGCGCCGCACAGCATGTCCGCCGGGCCGCCGCCGGGCGCGGCGGTCAGCACGGCCATGACGGCGAAGGTCGGCGTCGCCGCCAAGGCCAGCCATCTGGCGAGACGGCGCGCGGCCGTCACACCATCGTAGCTCGTAGGCGCCGTTGCGCTGACGGGGCTAGTCACGACCTTCCGCGGCCTCCTTGCGAAACGCCTTCTCGCCGGCATCCGTGACCTCGACCCATCTCTTGTCGGGCGCGGCATCTTCCTCGTAGCTGTCGTGCCAGTTCCACCATTTGTAGGTCGGCGTCTGCGGATAGCCCTTCGGCGAATCCTCCCAGACCTCCTGGCGGCCGAGCGGGGTGATGTCGAGATAGTTCCAGGTGCCGCCCATCTGTTCATCGCCGCGGCTCTTGACGAAATAGGTGCGGAAGATGCGCGTCCCATCGCGGTAGAACACGTTGGTGCCGTGCCACTCGTCCACGCCGAAATCCTTGTCAAAACTGTCGGTGACGGTGACCCACGGGATCTCCCAGCCCATCCGCTTCTTCAGCCTGATGATGTCGGCCTGCGGCGCGCGCGAGGCGAACACCAGCGTGGTATCGCGGGCGTTCAGGTGCGAGACATGGGCGACCTGGTCGGCCACCATGGAGCAGCCGCGGCAGGCATGATCGGGCCAGCCGAACACGCCGGGCTCGAAGAAGGCGCGGTAGACGATCAGCTGCCGCCGGCCCTGGAACAGATCAGCCAGACTGACCTTGCCGCCCGGCCCCTCGAACGCATAGGTTTTGGCAACTTCCATCCATGGCATGCGCCGGCGCTCGGCGGCCAGGGCGTCGCGGGCACGGGTATGCGCCTTTTCCTTCACGAGCAGTTGCTGGCGGGCGGCCTCCCAGTCCTGCGCCGACACCACCGGCGGGGTCTGCATGGCGGTCTGTCCGTTGGTTCCGGCCTTTTCTGCTGATGTCATCATGACTCTCCAAAGCGTTTGCTTGACGTCCTGCCAACGACTTCTGGCACCAAGCGGTTGCGCGGTGGGAGTAACAAGTGTGGCGGGATTGACATGGAGTCGCTGATCACCGCCGCCGCCCGCGCACTCGAAGCCGGCGATCCGCTCGGCGCGCTGAACCGCGTGGCGCTGCGCAACGATGCACCGTCGCTGGCGCTGCGCGGCATCGCGATGGCGCAGCTCGGCGATCTCGCCAAGGCCAAGACGCTGCTGCGCAGCGCTGCGCGCGCCTTCGGTCCGCGCGAGGCTGTGGCGCGTGCAAGATGCGTGGTGGCCGAAGCCGAGATCGCGCTGGTCTCACGCGACCTGAGCTGGCCGGTGAAAACGCTCGCGGCAGCACGCGCGACACTCGAAAGGCACGGCGATCTCGCCAATGCGGCCCATGCGGGCCACATCGAAGCGCGCCGTCTCCTTCTCCTCGGGCGGCTCGACGAGGCCGAGCGCACCTTGGCCGCCCTCGGCAACTCCGCGCTCCCGCCGGCATCGCAAGTCGTGCGCGAGCTCGTGATTGCCGGTATCGCCATCAGACGACTCAGAACGACGGATGCCCGCACGGCGCTCGACCGCGCAGGCCATGCAGCGCGGCAGGCAAGAATCCCGGCGCTCATGGCCGAGGTCGACAGCGCCAACCTGATCCTCGACACACCGGCCGCGCGCCTGATAGCACACGGCAGCGAACACCCGTTGCTGCTCGGAGAGGTCGAACGGCTGGCGAGCTCGACCGCGCTCGTGGTGGACACCTTCCATCATGTCGTGCGTAGGCAAGGCGTTGCCGTGCCGCTCGGAACGCGGCCGGTGCTGTTCGCGCTCGCCCGCCTTCTGGCGCAGGCATGGCCCGCGGATGTCACGCGGGACAGGTTGATAGGCGGTGCGTTTCAAGCAAGGCACGTCGATGAGTCGCACCGCGCGCGATTGCGCGTCGAGATCGGGCGGCTCCGCACCCAGCTCAAGCCGCTGGCCGACATCAGCGCGACGAAACAGGGTTTCGTGCTGGCGCCGCGGAAGACGCGCGACGTCCTCGTGCTGGCGCGCCCCAATGAGGAGAAGCACGCCGCCCTCCTCGCCTTTCTCACCGACGGCGAGCCGTGGTCGAGCTCCGCGCTCGCCCTTGCGCTTGGAATCAGTCCGCGCACGGTGCAGCGGGCCCTCGAGGAGCTGGCGCGGTCGAACAAGGTCCAGTGCTTCGGGCACGGGCGTGCGCGCCGCTGGATGACCCCGCCCGTCCCGGGTTTCCCGACAGGCTTGTTACTCCCCACGCCGCTGCTGAAGACGTAAGCTGCATCACCTCACAGGGATCAACCACATGAAGCGTTCAGCCGCCGAGATCGTCAGGGAATACGGACCTTTTGCGGGCGTCGAAGCCGTGCATGGCGTCACCTATGACGGCACCCATGTCTGGTTCGCATCCGGCGACAAGCTGAACGCTGTCGATCCGTCCAGCGGGAGGATCGACCGCTCCATCGACGTCGCCGCGCATGCGGGCACTGCGTTCGACGGTCGGCACCTATTCCAGATCGCCGAGGACCGCATCCAGAAGATCGATGCGGCGACGGGCAAGGTGATCAGCACGATCCCGGCGCCTGGCGGTGGTGGCGATTCCGGGCTGGCCTGGGCGGAAGGCTCGCTCTGGGTCGGTCAATATCGGGAGCGCAAGATCCATCAGATCGATCCGGCCACAGGGAAGGTCCTCCGCACCATTGAAAGCAAGCGCTTCGTCACCGGCGTCACCTGGGTCGACGGCGAGCTCTGGCACGGCACCTGGGAAGGCGAGGACAGCGACATCAGGCGGGTCGACCCTGATACGGGCAAGGTGCTGGAGCAGCTCGACCTGCCCGCTGGCACCATGGTCTCGGGCCTGGAGTCCGACGGCGGTGACCGCTTCTATTGCGGTGGCGGAGATCGCGGCAATGTGAGAGCGGTCCGCCGTCCCCGGCGCGGCTAGGTGCGCGATACGCGGCAACGGCGCGTTAGCGACCGTTAACCTGTTCGCCCCAATTCCACCCCCTTGGTGCGCTCTAGCGCCCTCCTCGCCCGCCCTGTAAAATCCCCACCGGGGCGGCTTGGGGGATTGATGCGTCTGACGTTGAATCTGAAGACTATCCTGATCGCCGTCGCGGTGCTCGCGGCGTCGTTCTTCATCAGCCTGAAGGCGATGGACTTGCTGTCGCCGCGCGCGACGAATTCCGCGCCGCCGGTGGCGCAACTGCCGCCGCTGCCGCCGGTCGCGAAGAGCTCGATCGTGGTCGCGCCGGTCGCCATCGCGCTGTCGGCGATCCGCGAACAGGCCGAGAAGGCCGCGCCGCGCAATTTCGCCGGCAAGGCCGATAACCCGATCTCGCAGATCCTGGAGAATGCCGATATCGGCTGGACCGCGGTGCGCGGACCGATGGCGGCCGCCGGCGACAAGGACGTGCTGACGATCTCGACGCCGCTCTCCGGCAAGCTGAACGTGACGGGCTCGCTGTCGGCGAAGGCCACAGGCGCGCTCGGTGACGCGCTCGGCAGCGTGCTCGGCGGTGATGCGGCGAAGCGGATCGGCGCGGTCAACATCAAGAATTTGAACGCCAGCGCCGAGATCAAGGGCAACGTCATCGTCACCTCGCGTCCGAAGCTCGCCGCGAACTGGCATCTCGAGCCCAATCTCGGCGCACAGGTCAATCTCGGCGACACCAACCTCAATGTCTCCGGCGCCAAGGTCAACGTGCCGGCGCAGGTGAAGCCGCTGATCGACAAGAATGTCGGCGAGCAGATCAACATCGTCTCCGAGCGCATCCGCAACGATCCCTCGCTGCGGGAGAACGCCAAGGTGCAATGGGCCAAGGCCTGCCGCTCGATCCCGCTGCAAGGCTCGGGCAGCTCGGCGGCGCTGCCGCCGCTCTGGCTGGAGATGAAGCCGGTCCGCGCCATCGCGGCGCAGCCGCGCGTCGATGCGCAGGCGGTGACGCTGCTGCTCGGCCTCGAGGCCGAGACACGCGTGACCTCGAGCCCGACCAAGCCGGAGTGCCCGTTCCCCGACAAGATCTCGATCGTGCCGCCGACCGGCACCGGCGTGAACATCGGCGTGCCGATCGACGTGCCCTTCACCGAGATCAACAAGCTGATCGCCGCGCAGATGGTCGGCCACACCTATCCCGAGGACGGTTCGGGCCCGGTCGACGTCACAGTGAAGAGCGTCAACGTCATCCCGTCGGGCGACCGGCTGCTGATCTCGCTCCTGGTGCGCGCCAAGGAAAAGAAGAGCTGGCTCGGTCTCGGCGCGGAGGCGACCGTGCATATCTGGGGCCGGCCGATGCTCGACCAGGCACAGCAGACGCTGCGCCTCGCCGACATCCAGCTCGCGGTCGAGTCCGAGGCGGCCTTCGGCCTGTTGGGAGCGGCGGCGCGCGCGGTCGTGCCGCAGATGCAGCAGGCGCTGCTGCAGAAGGCGACGCTCGACCTGAAGCCGATCGCCGCCAACGCGCGCGAGAAGATCGCGGCCGCGATCGCCGACTACCAGAAGAGCGAGGACGGCCTCAAGGTCGACGCCAAGATCGACAGCCTGACCCTCGCCGACATCGCCTTCGACTCCAAGACGCTGCGCGTGGTCGCGGAAGCCGGCGGAACGCTCAACGTGTCCGTGACGAAGCTGTCGGGCACGTAGCGCACCCCGCACGCCTCGCTTGCGCCGCTGGCATTCTCGCCGCAGGATGCTAGTCTCACACGGCACTGTAGGGGACAACGCGAGGACAACATGGAAGCCGGCATGGTCACGCCTGCGCCGGCATTGGTGCGCTTTTCCGGCATTCAGAAGACCTACGATGGCGAGAACCTCGTGGTGAAGAACCTCGATCTCGACATCAGGAAGGGCGAATTCATCACCCTGCTCGGCCCGTCGGGCTCGGGCAAGACGACCACGCTGATGATGCTGGCCGGCTTCGAGGTTCCGACCCATGGCGAGATCTACCTCGCGGACCGGCCGATCAAGAACGTGCCGCCGCACAGGCGCGACATCGGCATGGTGTTCCAGAACTACGCCCTGTTCCCGCACCTGACGATCGCGGAAAATATCGCCTTCCCGCTCTCCGTTCGCAAGACGAGCAAGGCGGACGTGCAGGAGCGCGTCAGCGCGGCGCTACGCATGATCAAGATGGAAACCATGGCGCAGCGGCGACCCGGGCAGCTGTCCGGCGGTCAGCAGCAGCGCGTGGCGCTGGCCCGTGCGCTGGTCTTCAATCCGCAACTCGTGCTGATGGACGAGCCCCTTGGTGCCCTCGACAAGCGCCTGCGGGAGCAGATGCAGCTGGAGATCAAGCAGCTGCACGAGACGATGGGCATCACGATCGTCTACGTCACCCACGACCAGAGCGAAGCGCTGACCATGTCCGACCGCATCGCCGTGTTCAACGACGGCATCGTGCAGCAGATCGACCGGCCCGACGCGCTGTATGAGCATCCGGTGAACAGCTTCGTCGCCCACTTCATCGGCGAGAACAATGTGCTGGCCGGTACCGTCGAGACCATCGACAAGGACTATTGTCGCGTCGCGCTGGCCGGCGGCGGCGCCGTCACCGCACGGGCGGTCAATGTCTCGGGCGCGGGCGCATCGACCTCGCTCTCGGTGCGGCCGGAGCGTGTCGCGATTGTTCGGGATGGCGACGCCGGCGAAGGACCCAACCGGCTGCCGGCAAAAGTGCAGAACACCATCTATCTCGGCGACCACGCGCTGGCCGTGCTCGAGGTCGCCGGCAATGGGGAGTTCATGGTCAAGCTTCAACCGGGAGCGCATCACAGCCTGCAACCTGGCGAAGGCGTGTTCATCACCTTCCGGCCCGAGGATTGCCTCGCCCTCGATCCCGTCTGATCCAGCGATCAACATCAACGCAATGCACATGAAGAAGGAACAACGACCATGCTGAAGCGCAAGACTGGCAAGATTGCACTGGGGTTCGTCGCGGCGTTCAGCGCCAGCGCTGCGCTGGCCACGGGCGCAGAAGCGCGTGACCTGACCGTCGTGTCGTGGGGCGGCGCTTATCAGGACGCCCAGAAGAAGGTCTATTTCG
This sequence comes from Bradyrhizobium huanghuaihaiense, assembly GCF_007830635.1. GTDB lineage: Bacteria > Pseudomonadota > Alphaproteobacteria > Rhizobiales > Xanthobacteraceae > Bradyrhizobium > Bradyrhizobium huanghuaihaiense. The sequence goes on from NZ_VLLA01000006.1 coordinate 75,511, forward strand.
AGCCGTTCAAGAAGGCGTCGGGCGCTCCGATGAACGACGAATCCTGGGACGGCGGCGTCGGCGTGCTGCGCGCCAAGGTGCAGGGAGGTGCCGCGACCTGGGACGTCGTTCAGGTCGAGAGCGACGAGCTGGCGGTCGGCTGCGAGGAAGGCCTGTTCGAGAAGCTGGATTATTCCAGGATCGGCGGCGAGGCCGCCTATATCCCGCCGTCGGTCAATCCTTGCGGCGTCGGCGCCATCCTCTACGATTTCGTTCTCGGCTACGACAAGGACAAGCTGAAGGACGCCCCGAGCGGCTGGGCCGACTTCTTCGATACCAAGAAGATTCCCGGCAAGCGCGCCTTGCGTCAGGGCCCGAAGACCACACTGGAGATCGCGCTGATGGCCGACGGCGTCGCGCCGAAGGACGTCTACAAGGTGCTGGCGACCGACGAGGGTGTCGATCGCGCGTTCAAGAAACTCGACACCATCAAGGGCGACATCGTGTGGTGGAAGGCCGGCGCCCAGCCGCCGCAATTGCTCGCCTCCGGCGAGGTGGCGATGACCTCGGTCTACAACGGCCGCATCGACACCGCGAACAAGAACGAGAAGAAAAATTTCGGCATGGTGTGGGACGGCGCGCTCTTCACGCTCGATAGCTGGGTCATCCTGAAGGGCAGCCCGAACAAGGATGCGGCCTACAAGTTCCTCGACTTCGCAGGCAAGGCGGAGAACCAGTCCAAGCTGTCGGAGAACATTGCCTATGGCACCTCGAACAAGGACGCTGCCGGTAAGCTGCAGCCCGCCGTGCTGAAGGACCTGCCGACGGCGCCCGACAACATCAAGAACGCGGTCGAGATCAACGTCGCCTTCTGGCTCGAGAACATCGATCGCCTGACCGAGCGCTTCAACAAATGGGCCGCGAAATAAAGCGCCCCACAAGACTCGCCCAATGACGGATACGCGCTTGACCAGCGCCAATGCATCGACAGAGGTGCCGCTCAAGCGCCGATTGAGGCGTGCGGAGCGGACACGCCAGGTCAAGGCATTGGCGCTGGTAGCACCGCTTCTCGTCTTCCTGCTCTTCACCTTCGCAGGCCCCATCGCCGGCATGCTGTGGCGTGCCGTCGATGACCGCGAGGTGCGCCAGGTTCTGCCCCAGACGGTCGCGGCTCTCGCCAATTGGGACGGCAAGGACCTGCCGGACGAAAAAGCCTATGCGGCGTTGGCGAGCGACATCCTGGCGGCGCGCGCCGCCGGCACCGTTGCGATTGCGGCCAAGCGGCTCAATTACGCGCTGAACGGTTTTCGCACGATCCTGACCAGCACGGCCCGCAATCTGAAGGCGATGCCGGAGCCCGGCACCGCCAAGGAGACATTGGGCAAGATCAACCCGGCCTGGCGCGAGCGCACGACATGGACGACGATCAAGAATGCCGGTGGCCCGGTCACCGGCTTCTACCTTCTCGCCGCGCTCGACCTGACGCGGAATGCGGACGGCGCGATCGTCGCGGCCCCGCCGGATCAGGCCATCTACCGCGACATTTTCGCCCGCACCTTCCTCATCAGCCTCGGTGTCACCGCACTCTGCCTGATCCTCGGCTTCCCGGTCGCCTATTTGCTGGCGACGCTGCCACCTGGCCGGTCGAACCTGCTCATGATCTTCGTGCTGCTGCCGTTCTGGACCTCGCTTCTGGTCCGCACCTGCGCCTGGATCGTGCTGCTGCAGAGCAAGGGCGTCGTGAACGACAGCCTGCACTGGCTCGGCATCATCGACGAGCCGCTCCGCCTGATCTACAACCGCTTCGGCGTCTGCGTGGCCATGACCCACGTGCTGCTGCCGTTCATGATCCTGCCGCTCTACAGCAGCATGAAGGCGATCTCGCCTGCCTACATGCGTGCCGCCGCCTCGCTTGGCGCACCACCCCTCACCGCCTTCCTGCGCATCTACCTGCCTCAGACACTGCCCGGCGTCGGCGCCGGAAGCCTGCTCGTCTTCATCCTGGCGCTCGGCTACTACATCACACCGGCGCTCGTCGGCGGCGCCGCCGACCAGATGATCAGCTACTTCATCGCGCTGTACACAACCGAAACGGCGAATTGGGGCCTTGCCTCGGCGCTGGGCGCGGTGCTGCTGCTGGCCACCGTTCTGCTCGCTCTCGTCTACGGCAAGCTGGTGCAGGGCCAGCAGGTCACGGGAGGGATGAAGAATTGAGCGACAATTCTCTCCGCGCGCCCAGCCAGCGCATCGCGTGGACCACGACCATCGTTGTCTCGACGCTGGTGTTCATCTTCCTGATCGCGCCGATCCTTGCGATCATGCCGCTGTCCTTCAGCTCGGGCTCGTACCTGACCTATCCGCTGCCGGGCTTTTCCTTGCGCTGGTACGACGATTTCATCAATTCGCCGCGCTGGATGAACTCGCTGAAGAACAGCATGATCATCGGCGTCGCCTCGACGCTATTGTCCATGGTTCTCGGCACGCTGGCCGCGCTGGGGCTGGCGCAATGGAAGAGCCGGTTCAAGCCGCTCGTGCTGGCCTTCGTGCTGTCGCCGGTCGTCGTGCCCGGTGTCATCACTGCGGTCGGTCTGTATTTCTTCTTCGCGCCGATCGGACTGACCGGCAGCTATCTCGGACTGATCCTGGCCCACACCGCGCTGGCGACGCCCTTCGTGGTGATCACGGTCGGCGCGACGCTGCAGAGCTTCGACACCAATCTGGCGCGCGCCGCCGCCTCGCTCGGCGCCTCGCCGCTTCAAGCGTTCCGACGCGTGATCCTGCCGCTGATCCTGCCCGGCCTCGCCTCGGGCGCACTGTTCGCCTTCGCGACCAGCTTCGACGAGGTCGTGATCGTGCTGTTCATGGCAGGCCCCGAGCAGCGCACTTTGCCGCGCGAGATGTTCAGCGGCATCCGCGAGAATATCAGTCCGACCATCACGGCAGCAGCGGTGATCCTGACGACAGTATCGGTCATCCTCCTCGCGACGCTGGAAGGCCTGCGCCGGCGCAACGAACGGCTCAAGGGCGGCAGCGGCTGAGCGGCGGGCAATCGCATATCGGAGCGATCTCCCCTGGGCCATCCTTCGAGACGCCCGCCGTTGGCGGGCCCTCAGGATGAGGGACGAGTGCGCGGCTGGAGTTCAACGAGCACCGATGCTGCTTAGCCTCATCCTGAGGAGACCGCGAAGCGGTCGTCTCGAAGGACGAGGCGCGCGCTCGGGTCGCTCAAAATGCCGTATGCAATAGCCCTACCGTTTTGCGGGGAGAGGCGAAGGGAACACCGGCCACCCCTTCTGATTTTGCATTCTGCTACGGCGCACACCGCTTAGCTGCCACGACCGATTGCCGCTAGAACAGTCCCCGCAAATAACGCCCAAACAACAACACACAGGGAGAAACAACATGCAAAAACTCATTACCGCGGTCGTGGCCGGTCTCGCGCTCGCCGCGACCTCCGGCGCCGCGCAGGCGCAGGTTTCCGACGATGTCGTCAAGATCGGCGTGCTCACGGACATGTCGAGCCTTTATGCGGACGCGACCGGCAAGGGTTCGCTCGCCGCCGTCGAGATGGCGGTCGCCGATTACGGCGCCAAGGTCGCGGGCAAGCCGGTTCAGGTGGTCGCCGCCGATCACCAGAACAAGCCCGACGTCGGCGTCAACATTGCCCGCAACTGGTACGACAACGACAAGGTCGACGCGATCTTCGACGTGCCGACGTCGTCGGTGGCGCTGCCGATCTCCGCGCTGACGCGCGAGAAGAACAAGATCAACATCAATTCCGGCGGCGGCTCCTCCGACATCACCGGCGTTGCCTGCTCACCCAATACCGTGCACTGGACCTACGACACCTATGCGCTGTCGAACGTCGCCGGCAAGGCGATGGTCAAGCGCGGCGAGGACACCTGGTTCTTCGTCACCGCCGACTATGCCTTCGGCATGGCGCTGCAGCGCGACGCCGCGAACGTCGTCAAGGAAAGCGGCGGCAAGGTGCTCGGCGAGGTCCGTCATCCGCTCAACTCGTCGGACTTCTCCTCGTTCCTGCTGCAGGCCCAGGCCTCCAAGGCCAAGGTGGTCGCGCTGGCCAACGCCGGCGGCGACACCACCAATGCGCTGAAGCAAGCGGCCGAGTTCGGCCTGACCCAGGGCGGCCAGAAGATGATCGCGCTGCTGCAGGAGATCACCGACACGCACTCGCTCGGCATCAAGGCGACGCAGGGCCTGATCGTCACCGACGCCTTCTACTGGGACATGAACGATGAGACGCGTGCCTTCTCCAAGCGTTTCAACGAGAAGGTCGGCCACATGCCGACCATGATCCAGGCCGGCCTCTATTCGGCGACCATGCACTATCTGAAGGCGATCGAGGCCATCAAGACCGACGAGGCGCCGAAGGTGATGGCGCAGATGCGCGCGACGCCGGTCAACGACTTCTTCGCGAAGAACGGCAAGATCCGCATCGACGGCCGCATGGTCCACGACATGTATCTGTTCGAGGTCAAGAAGCCCGAAGAGTCCAAGGGCGAGTGGGACCTCTACAAGCTGATCGCCACCGTGCCCGGCGACGAGGCGTTCCGTCCGCTCGACAAGGGCGGCTGCCCGCTGGTGACGCATTAGTTGCCGTCATTGCGAGCGAAGCGACTTGTCCGCCGAAGGCGGAAGCAATCCAGAATCCCTCACCGGCGACAGTCTGGATTGCTTCGTCGCAAGAGCTCCTCGCAATGACGAGAGACGCGACAGCGCGCCCGGTGAAAACCAGGCGCGCTTCGTTCAGCCGACTAGAAGCCCATTATTCCGAGTACTTGAACTCGGGCATGTTCTTCAGCTCGTCCTTGCTCGCATTGAACACGGCGTGGTCCGGATACCACTTCGAGGTGGACGACGTCGTGGTCGCCGCAGGCCTGTCGGTGCCGGTCGCAGCGCCCGTCGTCGTGGTCGCGGCGGGCTTGGCGCCCGGGTTCGTGCTGGCGCCGGTATAAGCCACGGCCTCGTTGACGAACTTCAGCTTCTCGTAGGGCACGGCGACCAGGTGCTCGCCCATGCCGAGGAAGCCGCCGACGCCGATCACGGCGATCTTGATGGCGCCGCTCTTGTCCATCAGGAGATCGTTGATCGAGCCGATGTTCTCGTTGGCTTCGTTGTAGACCTTCAGGCCGGACATCTTCGAGGCGCGCCACTCGCCCGACGCGGTCGTGGTTGTCGTTGTCGCGGTGGCTGCAGGCGCTGCCTTGTCGGTGGTGGCCGTCGGGTTTTGCGCGAACGCGGCGGTCGCAAGCAGTGCAGTGCCGGCGAGGCCGGCGACGATCGATTTCATCAACATTGTTGTCCTCTCCTTCAGCAGCAAACTCGTGAGGAGAGAACAGCGCTGAACACGCGCGGTTCCTAAAGATGCTGCAATTTCGCCGTGCAATGATGGCGCTGCACTGCGAGGAAAGTTCCTCCAGTCGCGCACGAAACTCCCCGGGCGCACTGTTCCCCGCCGACGATCATGCGCCCTGGGTGAAGCACGATCGCGGCGGGGAACGCGCCGACCCGCGTCGCTCGGGGTCAGCTCTTGTAGTCGATCAGGAGCGCGGAGAAATTCGAGCTGCTCGATGAGCCGCCGTTGGCGCCGTAGGACGAGCTCGACGATTGCGACTGCTGCAGCGCCTGCAGGAACTGCTGGAGGATCTCGGCCGTGGCCTGGTCCGTCGAGCTGCTGCTGCTCGTCTGGTCCGTCGACGATGAATCCGAAGAGCTGTCGTCAGGCGGCGGGCCGGGCGGCGGTCCACCGGCGCCGCCGGGACCGTTCGCGAAGGCGGACTGAAAGACGTTCTTCAGCTCCTCGGCCTGGTCCGAGGTCAGCGTCCCGTTCGACACTTCGCTGGAAATGAGATCGTCGATCTTCGACTGCATGTCCTCCTTGGAGGGACGCGTGCCGCTCGACTGGTCGCTCGACCGGCTCTGCTGGAGCGCGGTGTCGATGTCCGTCAGCGCCGTCGAGAGCGCGGACTGGTCCGACGACGAGATCGTGCCGGCGGAAACTTGCGATTGCAATTCCTGCTGCAGCCGCTGCAAGGGCGACTGGTAGCTACCGGCGGATGCCGCCGAAATCGAAGTCATGATGGCTCCGTGGATTTTGCGGGGTTTCTTGTGTGACCTCGCCACGGTATGGTTAACGGCCTTAACGAGACCTTGCCGCTTCCCTGCCCGGGCGTGTCCCCACGTTGCGGACAGCCCCGCGGAAACAATCTGAAACAAAAATCTTCGCCATTTGGCCCGAATCTTGGACAAACAAAGCGCATGGCCATTCCCAATCCCAACATCCTGGTCGTCGAGGACGACCGCGAAACCCGGACGTTGATTGCGAAGTACCTGCGCAACAACGCCTGCAACGTCACCGCCGTGAGCGACGGCCGCGAGATGTCGCGCGCCATGGCCGATCACCGCGTCGACCTGATCATCCTCGACGTCATGCTGCCGGGCGAGGACGGGCTCAGCCTCTGCCGCAAGGTGCGCTCGGAGACGCAGACGCCGATCATCATGCTGACCGCGCGCGGCGAGGACGTCGACCGCATCGTCGGCCTCGAGATGGGCGCGGACGACTATCTGCCGAAACCCTTCAACCCGCGCGAGCTGCTCGCCCGCATCAACGCGGTGCTGCGCCGCCAGGCCGCGGCACAGGCGGCAAGCTCGATCGAAGGCGCAAGCACGCTCGCCTTCGAGGGCTGGCGCATCGATCTGCGCCTGCGCGAGCTGCGCAATCCCGAAGGCGCGCGCGTCGCGGTGACCAGCGCCGAGTTCGACCTGCTCCGCACCTTCTGCGAGCGGCCCGGCCGCGTGCTGTCGCGCGACAGCCTGCTCGACCTCACGCAAGGGCGCAACACCGGCTCGTTCGAGCGCTCCATCGACGTGCTGGTCAGCCGCATCCGCCGCAAGATCGAGCCCAATCCGGCCGATCCCACCATCATCAAGACGGTGCGCTCCGGCGGCTATCTGTTCACGCCGAGAACCGAGGCGGTCGCGGCCACCCTGAGCAGCTGAGGGAACGGCGACGATGAAGCCGTTCGGGTTCTTTCACCTCAGGGGTATCGGCGGGCAGATCGCCGCGCTGGTGCTGGCCTCGACCGTCGCGCTCCATCTCGTCGTGACCACCGCCTTCCTGATCAGCCGGCCGGACCGTCCGGACGCCCCGCCGGACGGCGCGCATCAACTGACCGATGCCGCGCTGCTGCTCGGCTCGGCTGACGCCGCCGAGCGGCCGCGCCTCGTTGCCGATCTCGCGCGCGCCTTTCCCAAGCTCGGCATCGAGATGCTCGCGCCGGGCACGGCTGAAATCGTCGAGGAGAGCGACAGCCAGCATCTGCGCGGCATGCGCCGACATCTCGGGCGCGGCTACAAGGTGGTGCGGCTCGCCCCCGATGGCCCTGCGCACCGCGTCGGCGTCGAATTGCCCGACGGCAGCGTGATTGCCGGCCGTGTCGAGGGCGGCCCGCGGCCGTGGTTCTGGGGCGCCCCGTGGTTGATGACGCTGATGACGGCCTTCATCTGCGTCACCGTGCTCGGCCTGTGGGCGGCGCGCGCGCTGGCCGCGCCGCTGTCCTCCTTCGCCAGAGCCGCCGAGAATTTCAGCCTGGACGGCGGGGCGGATCCCCTGCCCGAGCGCGGGCCGGAAGAGATCCGCTCGGTGGCGCGCGCGCTCAACCGCATGCACGAACGGATCGCACGGCTGATGTCGGATCGCACGCGGATGCTGGCCGCGATCAGCCATGATCTGCGTACGCCGATCACGCGGCTGCGCCTGCGCGCCGAGTTCATCGAGGACGAGGGCAACCGCAAGCGCATGCTGATGGATCTCGACCAGATGCGCTCGATGCTGGAATCGGTGCTGTCCCTGCTGCGCAACGACCGCAAGATCGAGGCCGTGACCCTGGTCGACGTCGCCAGCACGCTGCAGCTCGTCGCCGACCAGTTCGGCGACATGGGCCACGTCGTGCACTATGAGGGTCCCGTGTCGGCGACTGCCGCCGCGCGGCCCGACGATCTGCATCGCGGCGTCACCAATCTCGTCGAGAACGCGGTGCGCTTCGGCGCCGAGGTCACGATCCGTCTCGACATATCGGGCACCAAGCTCGTCATCGACGTCGAGGATGACGGCCCCGGCATTTCGGATGCGCGCAAGCAGGAGATGCTGGAGCCGTTCGTGCGCGGCGACGACGCGCGCACCATGGACGACTCCACCGGCTTCGGACTCGGCCTGTCGATCGCGCGCGCGATCGCGGTCGCCCATGGCGGCGAGCTGTCGCTGCACGACCGCGAGCCGCACGGCTTGATCGTGCGGATGCAATTGCCGGTGTGGCAGGAGCCGCGGCTCGCGGCTTAAGCCAGCAACTCAGGCGGCGAGCGGCGGATGCTTGATCGCGTGCTCATCGAAGATCGCTACCGCCTCGAAGCGGTAGCCGCAGGCTTGGCACTTCCAGAGATAGGAAACGCGGCCTTCGCCCGGCTCGATCCAGTCGGGGAACGGGATCGGTGTGCCACATTGTGCACAAGGGTTCTGCATGGGAATGTCGTCGATGTCTGCTGGGGTCATGGACGTCCTCCCGAGTGCTGCTCTTGAATTGCGATTGTTGGGCGGATGCGCGAATGGACAGACCCGCTGTCGCGTAAGGCACTCCGCCAGCTCCGAACTTAACCTAGGTTTAAGTCGTAAAAGCGACGGCCCGGCGAAAATCGCCGCGGGTGGCATTTCGCCACATCATCGCCGTGTTCCCACGGCCTAACCCGCAAGGGTGCAGGTCCGTTCTGCCGAGGAATATTTCGATGAAAATTTTGCATATTGCCGCGCTTGCTGCGGCAGGGTTGATGATGACGCAGGCCGCATTCGCGGGCGAAGCCGAATATGCCGAGATGGTCACGATGCATGCCCGCGCCAATGGCGTGCCGGAGGCGCTGGTGCATCGCGTCATCATGCGCGAAAGCCGCTACCAGCCCGGCCTCGTCGGCCGTGGCGGCACCATCGGGCTGATGCAGATCAAGCTCGCGACCGCCCGCGGCGTCGGTTACACCGGCGATGCCGCCGGCCTGCGCGATCCCAACACCAATCTCACCTATGCGGTGAAGTACCTCGCCGGCGCCTATCGCGCCGCCAATGGCGACCACGCGCGAGCTGTGCGTTATTTCGCGGGCGGCTATTACTACGTTGCAAAGCGGCAGCGGCAGGAGATGGTGCAGCAGGCGAGCAACGAGACGAACTCCCAGGCTTGGCTGGAGCCGAACGGCAACCCGCAGCCGGTGTTCGGCCCAACGCCGCACCGGAAGCTGGCGCAAGGCGTCCGCAACGCGCGCGCGCAAGCGCCAAAGTAACTTTCGTGTCCCGGGCGCGCTGCAGCGTGCAACGCTGCTGCGCAGAACCGGGACCCAGCGCTCCACGCGAAAATGGGCCCCGGCTCTGCGACGCACCACGCCGCCAAGGGCGGCGCGCTGCATCGCGTCCGGGGCACGGCTGCGGTTCCCGCCAAGCGCGTTGACCACCCCGCCTCCCTGGCATACATTAGACCCGTTCCGAGGGGTGCTCCGAGGAGGAGCTGAGATACCGCTAAATGGGCAATACCGCCCAGGACCGCGGTGACCCTTTGAACCTGATCCGGGTCATGCCGGCGAAGGGACAGGGATGTTGCACACGACCAAGCGACCGGATTCCCCGGTATCCATTATCGGCGCAGGCATTGCCGGCGCCTGGCAGGCGCTTTTGTTCGCACAGGCCGGCCACGCCGTGACGCTACACGAGCGCGGTGACGTCGGGATGACCGATTCCACCAGCCACTGGGCCGGCGGCATGCTGGCGCCCTATTGCGAGGCCGAGGTCGCCGAACCCATCATCTCCAGGCTGGGCCTGCGCTCCCTGGACATCTGGCGGCGCGAATTGCCGGATACCCCCTTCAACGGCTCGCTGGTCGTCGCCCATCCGCGCGAGCGCAGCGATTTCGAGCGCTTTGCCAGGATGACCGAAGGCCATCGCCGGCTTGATGCCGCTGGCCTCGCCGAGCTCGAGCCGTCGCTGGAGGGACGCTTCCGCGATGCACTGTTCTTCCCGACCGAGGGCCATGTCGAGCCGCGCCGCGTGCTGCCGAAGCTGCATGAGCGCATCAAAGCTGCCGGCGGCACCATCAAGTTCGACAGCGACGTTACCGCCGCTGATCTCGCAAACCTTGATCCTAAGGGCATCGTGATCGACTGCCGCGGCCTGTCCGCACGCGAGGAGCAGCCCGAGCTGCGCGGCGTCAAGGGCGAGATGATTTTGATCGAGACGGACGAGGTGCAGCTGTCGCGCCCGGTGCGGCTGATCCATCCGCGCTGGCCGCTCTACGTGATCCCGCGCGAGCAGAACCTGTTCATGCTCGGCGCCACCTCGATCGAGGCCGAGGACACCGGCGTCAGCGTGCGCTCGGCGCTGGAGCTCTTGGGCGCCGCCTATGCGGTGCATCCGGCGTTCGGCGAAGCCCGGATCGTCGAATTCGGCTCGGGCCTTCGCCCCGCTTTTCCCGACAATCTGCCGCGCATCGGCATCCGCGGCGAGACCATCGCCGTCAACGGCCTCTACCGCCACGGCTTCCTGATCGCGCCGGCGCTCGCCGAGCTGACGCTTGCCTATGTCCAGCGCGGCCAGATCGACAATGAGGTGATGCAATGCGCGTGATCGTCAACGGCGAACAGCGCGAGGTAGCTTCAGTCAGCGTCGGCGCGCTGCTTTCCGAGCTCGACTACGAAGGCACCCACTTCGCGATCGCGCTGAACTACGACGTCGTGCCGAAAAGCCGCTGGGCCGAGACGAGCCTGAAGGCCGGCGACGAGATCGAGATCATCACGCCGCGGCAGGGAGGGTGATGATGATGCGGGCACACTCTTTCCACGTCGTCCCGGCGAAGGCCGGGACCCATAACCACCGCCCTTTATTGGGACGGATGATCTCTCCCTGCGTGCCCCGAGCGAAATCACGCGGTATGGGTCCCGGCCTTCGCCGGGACGACAATTAAGGAGACACCTCCCACATGGTGACCTTCTACGGCAAAACCTTCGCCTCGCGCCTGCTGATCGGCAGCGCGCTCTATCCCTCGCCCGCGATCATGCAGGATGCGATCCGCGCCTCCGGCTCGAACATCGTCACGGTGTCGCTGCGGCGCGAATCCGCCGGCGGCAAGACCGGGGACGCGTTCTGGAATCTGATCCGCGAGCTCGAGGTGACAGTGCTGCCGAACACCGCCGGCTGCCGCACCGTGCGCGAGGCCGTGACCACCGCCAAGCTCGCGCGCGAATTGTTCGGCACCAGCTGGATCAAGTTAGAGGTCATCGCCGACAACGACACGCTGCAGCCCGACGTCGTCGGCCTCGTCGAAGCCGCGACCATCCTGATCAAGGACGGCTTCGAGGTGTTCCCCTATTGCACCGAGGACCTCTCGGTCGCCAACCGCCTGGTTGACGCCGGCTGCAAGGTGGTGATGCCGTGGGCAGCGCCGATCGGCAGCGCCAAGGGCATCACCAACCGCGATGCACTCAAGCTCCTGCGCGAGCGCCTGCCCGACATCACGCTCGTGGTCGATGCCGGCATCGGCGCACCCTCCCACGCCGCGCAGGCGCTCGAGCTCGGCTACGACGCCGTGTTGCTCAACACCGCCATCGCAAAAGCCGCCGATCCCGTCGCGATGGCGAATGCCTTTCGCCTCGGCTGTGATGCCGGCCGCACCGCTTACGAAGCCGGGCTGATGAACGCGCGCGACTTCGCCTCCCCCTCCACCCCTGTTGTTGGGACCCCGTTCTGGCATGCCGTATCCTGATCGCTTCTATCCCGTCGTCGACAACCTGAAATGGGTCGAGCGCCTGACAAAACTTGGCGTCGGCACCATCCAGCTTCGCGCGAAGGAGCTCAACGACGCCGACGCGCTGCAGATCGTCACCGACGCGCTGGCGATCACTGCGGGCACGCAAGCCAAGCTGGTCGTGAACGACTATTGGCGCGCGGCGATCGTCGCCGGCGCGAAATATCTGCATCTCGGCCAGGAGGATCTGGCGGATGCGGACCTGAAAGCCATCCGCGAGGCCGGCGTTCTCCTCGGCATCTCCACCCATGACGACGCCGAGCTTGAAACCGCGCTTGCCGCCAAGCCCGATTACGTCGCGCTCGGCCCGATCTTCTTCACCACGCTCAAGTCGATGCGCTTCGAGCCGCAGGGCATTCCAAAAATCACGGAATGGAAGAAGCGCGTCGGCAACATCCCGCTGGTCGCGATCGGCGGCATCAAGTTCGAGCACGCCGCGGAGATCTTTGCCGCCGGCGCGGATTCCATCGCCGTGGTGTCCGACGTCACCCAGAACGCTGATCCCGACGCCCGCGTGCGGCAGTGGCTCGGCCTGAAGGAGGCGGCATGACCGAAAATCTCTCCGCCCGTCATTGCGAGCGAAGCGAAGCAATCCAGAGTCTCTTCGGAGAGGCAGTCTGGATTGCTTCGTCGCAAGAGCTCCTCGCAATGACGGAGACACCCTCTTCATCCCGTCACCCTGAGGTGGCCGCTTCTTCAGCGGCCCTCGAAGGGCGACGGCCCGGCTCTTTCATCCTTCGAGGCTCGACCAGCGGCGCTTTCGCGCCGCTGGTCTCGCACCTCAGGATGACGAGAACGAACACTGCGAACACGAATTAAACCGGAGGACCCCATGAACATCCGCTCCAACCCGCAACAGACCGTCCCCGCCGTCACCACCGGCCCGCTGCCCTCCTCGCGCAAGATCTTCGCCTCGCCCGACGCCGCGCCGGACATCCGCGTGCCGCTGCGCGAGATCATCCTCTCCGAAGGCGCGGGCGAGCCGAACCTGCCGGTGTACGACACCTCGGGCCCCTACACCGATCCCTCCGTCACCATCGATGTCAACGCCGGCCTTGCCCGGAGCCGCAAGCAATGGGTGCTGGAGCGCGGCGGCGTCGAGGAATATGAGGGCCGGCAGATCAAGCCGGAGGACAATGGCAGCGTCTCCACCGACAAGGCCGCGCGCGCCTTCTCGGCCTATCACAAGCCGCTGCGCGGCCTCGACGGCCACAAGATCACGCAGCTCGAATTCGCCCGCGCCGGCATCGTCACCAAGGAGATGATCTACGTCGCCGCCCGCGAAAACCTCGGCCGCAAGCAGCAGCTCGAGCGCGCCGAAGCAGCCCTCGCCGACGGCGAGAGCTTCGGCGCTTCCGTGCCCGCCTTCATCACGCCGGAGTTCGTGCGCGACGAGATCGCGCGCGGCCGCGCCATCATCCCCTCCAACATCAATCACTCCGAGCTCGAGCCGATGATCATCGGCCGCAACTTCCTCACCAAGATCAACGCCAATATCGGCAACTCGGCGGTGACGTCTTCGGTCGAGGAAGAGGTCGAGAAGATGGTGTGGGCGATCCGCTGGGGCGCCGACACCGTGATGGACCTCTCCACGGGCCGCAACATCCACACCACGCGCGAATGGATTTTGCGCAACTCGCCGGTGCCGATCGGCACCGTGCCGATCTACCAGGCGCTGGAGAAGTGCAACGGCGATCCGGTGGCGCTGACCTGGGAGCTCTACAAGGACACGCTGATCGAGCAGTGCGAGCAGGGCGTCGACTATTTCACCATCCACGCCGGCGTGCGCCTGCAATACATCCACCTCACCGCCAACCGCGTCACCGGCATCGTCTCGCGCGGCGGCTCGATCATGGCGAAGTGGTGCCTGGCGCATCACAAGGAGAGCTTCCTCTACACGCATTTCGACGAGATCTGCGACCTCATGCGCAAGTATGACGTCTCGTTCTCGCTCGGCGACGGCCTGCGCCCGGGCTCGATCGCGGACGCCAACGACCGCGCGCAGTTCGCGGAGCTGGAGACGCTCGGCGAACTCACCAAGATCGCGTGGGACAAGGGTTGCCAGGTCATGATCGAGGGCCCCGGCCACGTGCCGATGCACAAGATCAAGATCAACATGGACAAGCAGCTCAAGGAGTGCGGCGAGGCGCCGTTCTACACGCTTGGACCGCTGACCACCGACATCGCGCCGGGCTATGACCACATCACGTCGGGCATCGGCGCCGCCATGATCGGCTGGTTCGGCTGCGCCATGCTCTGCTACGTCACGCCGAAGGAGCATCTCGGCCTGCCCGACCGCAACGACGTCAAGACCGGCGTCATCACCTACAAGATCGCCGCCCACGCGAGCGATCTCGCCAAGGGCCACCCCGCCGCGCAACTGCGCGACGACGCCCTCTCCCGCGCGCGGTTCGAATTCCGCTGGACCGACCAGTTCAACCTCGGCCTCGATCCGGACACCGCAAAAAGCTTCCACGACGAGACCCTGCCGAAGGAAGCCCACAAGGTCGCCCATTTCTGCTCGATGTGCGGCCCAAAATTCTGCTCGATGAAGATCACGCAGGACGTGCGGGATTATGCCGCGACGCTGAACGATCCGAACAGCGTCGGCATGTCGATCAGCGGCACGGCCGAGGACGGCATGAAGCAGATGAGCGCGAAGTTCAAGGAGATGGGGAGCAGCGTTTATCTGGATGCTGAGAAGGTGAAGGAGAGCAATCGGGTGTTGTGAGGCATTGATTCTCTGCATTCATTTCAAGCGAGGCCGGGCATATGCCCGGCCTTTTTGTCGCGGACTTATTCTCCGAGCAGCTCCCTGAATAGCTTCTTCGCGCGTTCAAGGCCTTCCTGCGTGAACACCACGGACTTTACCTTGCCAACGGGATCATCAATCATTCCCTTGGTATGCAGACGGCCGAGCACATCCCAGTCGAAGCCCTTCCATGCCCGATCGCCATCGTGCAAGGTCAGATAGAGCAAGGCCAACGCCGCGTCGTCGATGCGGCAAGTGTAGCCCGGATGAGCGAAGCGACATCCGGGATTGACAGTCGCCCCGCATGTCGCTGACGCTCATGCGGGCTACAATTCTGCGGATAGATGATTTGCCCGCTCCCTCCCTCCACCGCCTCCCCGACCAACTCCATCCCAACCTCCGCCTCGTCTTCGTCGGCACCGCCGCCTCGACGCGCTCGGCGGAGCTCGGGCACTACTACGCCCATCCCGGCAACCGCTTCTGGCGCGCGATCCACGAGGCCGGGATCACGCCGCGGCGCTATCAGCCGGGCGAGTTCGCGAGCCTGATCGCGCTCGGGATCGGCTTCACCGATCTGTCCAAGACCGGCGCCGGGATGGATCACCAGATCGCGACTGAGATGATCGACATGCCCGGCTTCAGGGCGAAGATGGAGAAGTACCGGCCGCGGACGATTGCGTTCACGAGCAAGAAGGCGGCGAGCTTGTTTTACGGCAGGCCGTCAGCCGCGATTTCGCTGGGGCGGCAGCCGCGCGATGGAGACTGGCCGGAGATTTTTGTGCTGCCCTCGCCGTCTGGTGCTGCCTCGGGGAGTTGGACGCTGGAGCCGTGGCGGGAATTGGCGGCGTGGATCGCTGCGTAGGGTGGGTTGGCGCTGGCGCCGCAAACTCAGTCGTCGTCCTGGCGAAAGCCAGGACCCATTACCCCAGCGCAAAGTTTGGCGAAGACTCGTGGCCCGGTACTGCGACCAATCGCAATCGATGGATCACGCGGTATGGGTCCTGGCTTTCGCCAGGACGACACTTGTGGGTGTGGCTCGTGATCTTGCTCAAACACGAAGGCCTCGTAGGGTGGGCAAAGGCGCGTCAGCGCCGTGCCCACGATTTCTCCGTGGGCCCCGACAGTGCGTGGGCACGGCGCGCGAAGAGCGCGCCTTTGCCCACCCTACGGCACCGCCGCCCCCTCAGCCCGCATACGCCTTGTCCAGATCCGCGATCACGATCTTCCGCATCCCCATCATCGCCTGCATCACGCGGTTCGCCTTGGTCCTATCGGGGTCGCCGAGGTAGCGGCCGAGCGCTGTCGGGATCACCTGCCAGGACAGGCCGAACTTGTCCTTGAGCCAGCCGCACCGCGATTCCTCGCCGCCGTCGGCGGTGAGCGCTTTCCAGAAATAGTCGACCTCGCCTTGCGTCTCGACGCTGATGAAGAACGACACCGCCTCGTTGAAACGGTATTGCGGCCCGCCGTTGAGCGCGTTGAAGCGCTGTCCTTCCAGCTCGAACACCGCCATGAAGTCGCTGACCGTCTCGACCCTGGCATTGGGAAACACAGATTTGTAGAACGCGACGGCCTCGGGGACGTTGTTGTCGAACCAGAGGAACGGCGTGATCGAGGTCATGAATGGGGCTCCTTTCGGCAGGGGGCGGCGCACGGGTGCTCCAAGGACGTGGCCGGGAGGGGCGTTCCGACAAGTCGGCGGATTTTTTCGGCCGGCCGTAGGATGGGTAGAGCGCAGCGAAACCCATCAATCGGGCCGAAACCACGGTGTCGCGGTTCAATGGCGCTGTGACGAAGCGATGGGTTTCGCTTCGCTCTACCCATCCTACGCATTGGAAAACCGGATAGGTTGTCGGAATCCGCGCCCGCCATTCGTCCTCTGGACGCAAGCCTCAACCACCCCGGAGCCCCCCCATGCCCACCATCACCGCCTTCGAAAACTCGCCCGACCGCGGCCGCGGGCAGGCGCGTGACATGCGCGTTCGCTGGGCGCTGGAGGAGGTCGGCCAGCCCTATGACGTCCGCCTCGTGTCGTTCGCGACGATGAAGCAGCCGGCGCATCTTGCGCTGCATCCGTTCGGGCAGATTCCAACCTTCGAGGACGGCGACCTCGCCCTGTTCGAAACCGGCGCGATCGTGCTGCACATCGCCGAGTGTCATGCCGGACTGTTGCCGACGGACGCGAACGCCAGAAGCCGCGCGATCGCGTGGATGTTTGCCGCGCTGAACACGCTGGAGCCGCCGATCGTCGAGCTCGGCATGGCGATGCTGTTCGAGCGCGACAGGAGCTGGTACGCGGAGCGGCTGCCGATGCTGCAGGATCGCGTCCGCACCAGGCTCGGCGAACTGTCCCGCCGCCTCGGCAAAGCCGACTGGCTCGACGGCGCGTTCAGCGCCGGCGATCTCATGATGGTGACGGTGCTGCGCCGGCTGAACACCTCGGGGCTGCTGGAGGAATATCCCGACATCGCCGCCTATGTCGCCCGCGGCGAGGCGCGGCCGGCGTTCCGGCGTGCGTTCGATGCGCAATTGGCGGTGTTTCAGGCGGCGTCGCGTTCGTAGGAGAGCAAGGTTCGGAGCGGCGCCACACACTCTATCGTCGTCCCGGCGAAGGCCGGGACCCATACCCCCAGGGAGAGGTTTGGCGAAGACTTGTCGTTCGGTACTACGCCCGCCCACCACACTTAGATCACGCGGTATGGGTCCCGGCCTTCGCCGGGACGACAGCGTGGACTTGGCAAATTCCGTCCCCCATTGCGTCCATCTCCCCACCCCTGCATTCTACCTCCGCCACCCCGGAGGAGCCGCCCATGCTGACCCTCTATTCCTACCCGCAACTGTTCGGCGTCGCCGACAACAACGGCTACGGCCTCAAGGTCTATGCGTTCCTGAAGCTTGCGGGCGTGCCGTTCGTGCACGAGCACATCTTCGATGCCTCCGCCGCGCCGCGCGGGCAGCTGCCTTACATCGTCGACGATGGCGAGACCATCGGCGACAGCGAGAGCATCATCGCGCATGTCATCGCCAAATATCGCCTGACCATCGATGCGGCGCTGTCACAGGACGCACGCCGGACCAATCATCTCGTCACGCGCATGCTGGACGATCTCTACTGGGTGATGTCGTATTCGCGCTGGAAGGACGAGCGCTTCTACCCGGCGTTCCGCGACGGTTTTATCGCGCAGCATCCGCAGGTCAGCGCCGAAGGGTTCGAGAAGGCGAAGGCCTATAACGCGCAGCGCTATCATTACCAGGGCATCGGCCGCTACACGCCCGATCAGGCCTATGCGCGGGGGCTCGCCGACCTGCAGGTGCTGGCGGAGCTCGTGCCGGCCGCAGGCTTCGTCCATGGCGCGGCGCCGACCAGCTGTGATGCCGGCATCTACGGCTTCGTCGCCAACATCTATTATTTTCCGATCCCGACGCCGCTGAAGGCGTTCGTCGATGCGCACGCGAATCTCGTCGCGCATTGCGAGCGGATTCATGCGATGGTGAGTGCCTAGTCCGCAGTCTCGTAGGGTGGGCAAAGCGAAGCGTGCCCACCACCTTCGTCACTGCGAACACAGGAGAGCAATGGTGGGCACGGCGCTTGCGCGCATTTGCCCACCCTACGGCACCGTCTTCTACCGCATCGTGATCGCGAGACCGCTGAGATCCGCATTCGCCATCAGGCCGACCTGCGTGCCCGTGAGCTCCAGCACCGCACCCTTCTGGTTGGTGAGCACGATGGCGCGGGCGCCGCGGCCGACCGCGAGGCCTGCACCGGCCGCGCCATAGACGCCGGCGACGTCGGAGGGACGGTTGATGTTGGAGACGCGGCCGCGCAGCACGGTCTTGGACCCCCCGAACACGAGGCCGTAGTCGAGCCCGCCGGTGGAGAGCCCATAGGAGCGGCCGCGGAAGTTCAGCACGCCGCTCCCGCCCGAGCCGCCGATGATCCAGCCCGCCTTGTAGATCGTCAGCACCACGGTGCCGCCGTCGGCCAGCGCCGAGGTCGAGAGGCCGGCAAGCGCGGCAATGGCGACCAGCGCGGCGCGAAGGGTGCTAGCGATCTTCATGGAGTGTCTCCGGGGGCTATTTTTTTTGGGAGGGAAACGAATCAGACGCGGCCAATCTATCCGATCGATCGCGGCGGCAACATGATGGCAGGGCGTTTCCGCCAGTACGGCGGCGGCTGGACTCGCGGAAGGTCCCTCATTCTCCGTCATTGCGAGCGCAGCGACTTGTCCGCCGAAGCCTCGGCGAAGGCGGAAGCATCCAGAATCCTTCCGCGGGGCCAATCTGGATTGCTTCGCTACGCTCGCAATGACGGGGTGGCTGCATTCCGGCCTTTCCTGCCAGCGGCTGCATGCGGGGAGAGGCGGACCACTGCGCTCGCGGACAACCGTCGCCACCATGCCATTCTGCTCCTGTTTTGCCCGACGACGCAAACGAATATTTCGCTCTTCCCGAAATCGAAAAAGCCCAATGATTTCGGCTTGATCTCTACTGTGCATGGGGTTGTTTTCGCATTTTTTGTTTCTGCCCCTCTGCAACCCGATTGCAACTCCCCCGCATCCCGCTACGCTCCTGCTCCCGACACGCCTACGAGGTGATGCCATGCCGATCCAGCATTTCGCGGCCCCGCCGCATGTCAAGGCGCCGCCGCTGTCCTTTGCGACACGCGTCGGCGATTTGCTGTTCGTCTCGGGCATTCCCGGCTTCGACGCCCATGGCGCGCTGCCCGACGGCTTCGAGGCGCAGTTCGCCAATGTCGTCGTCAACATCAAGCGCGTGCTGGACGAGGCCGGGGCCACCTTGCGCGACCTCGCCAAGGTCAACGTGCTCCTGACCCGCGCCTCGGACGTTGCCGCCATGAACGCGCTCTATGCCGGCGCCTTCGGCCCGCCGCCCTACCCCGCGCGCACCACATGCGTGGTGCATGCGCTGCCCGATCCGAAGATGCTGATCGAGATCGAGGCGGTCGCGTCGCTTTCGAAGTAAGCACGTGTGGCTTGCCGGGCACGCAGCCGAACCAAATGCCCTGCGCCGCCTGACGTATCCGTGAAACGGCACCTCCCCGGCTTGCCAAGGGCCGGCTTTTACCGCACGAATTTTCGGGTCACACTTCCCCACAAGGAGATATTTCATGCGTCGCGTTCTCGCCCTCTGTGCCGTTGCCGGCATCGCTAGTTCCGTGTTCGCCGTGCCCGCCTCGGCGGCAGTCGGCTATTACGTGATCCGCTGGGACAATACCGGCATCTGCCAGGTCTGGAACGAGGACCTGAAGTACAAGCCGTTCCAGTGGGGCGTGTCGACCTACAAGGTCGTCAGCAAGCCGGTCCCGACCTTCACGGCCGCCTCCGACCTGCAGGTCAAGATGCGCGCCGAGCGGAAGTGCACGCTCTAGGCTTGAGGCGACAGATCGGATTCAAGAGGGCGGGTCGCACGCAGCGGCCCGCCCTTCCTCTTTTTGGCGGACAGCCCGCTTTTTCAGCCGAATGCGCGCATTTCCAGCGCCCGCGCTTTGAACCTCGTCAGCGCGCGGAACTACTCACATCTTGTCCGGGGCGCAGGCCAAAAGCGCTCCGCGCCACGCCTCCCCATCATTGTCGGGAGGCGCATCACATCTTTCATTTTGAGGAGCTGATCATGCGTCGTCTTTCCATGCTGTGCGCTGCTGCGGGTCTTGCCGTCACTGCCTTCGTCGCCGCGAGCCCTGCCGAAGCCAGCTATCACCTGATCCGCTGGCAGGACACCGGCTTCTGCCAGATCTGGGACGAGAGCATCCCGACCGCGCCGTGGCCGGCCGGCTATCACCGCGCCAGCGCGACCGTGCCGACCTTCCTCGACGCGCTCGTGGTGAAAGACAATGCGCTGAAGGCCGGTCACTGCAGCTGGTAAGATTCGATCGGCGGACGACAAGGGCCGGGCAAGGATGCGATGCTAGCATCCTTGCCCGTTCGCGTTTCCATCCAGCGTTTCATTCAGCGTTTCTATTCAGCGTTTCTGTTAAGTCCTGGCGGGATCAATCGATGCGCACGCTCACCACGACGGCAGCCATCTTCGCCTTGTCGCTCGCATTCGTCTCCGCGGCACCGGCACAGGCCCCGCAATCCTTCCGCGTGATCTCGCCCATCTTCGGCCAGCTCGTCAGCTTCGCGATGCCGTCGAATTTCGCGGTGGTGTTCGAGAACACCAAAGGCGGCCACTACATCCGTGAAGCCGTGCTTAAGGGCGAGACGCCCGAGCAGTGGAGCCAGATGATCACGGTCACGGGCGAGAAGGGCATGACGCTGACGCCGGATGCATCGCCCGAAAACTTCGCCGGCACCATCGCCGGCGGCTTCAGATCGGCCTGCCCCGACAGCTTTGCGGCGCAGCCGCTCGGCGCCATGACGTTCGGCCGCTTCGAGGCTTTCGCCGCCGTGATCGGTTGCGGCCGCATCGACAGCGGCCCGACCCGGCACAGCGAGACCGCGCTGCTGATCACGCTGAAAGGCAGCACCGATTACTACACCATCCAATGGGCCGAGCGCGGCCCCGAGACCGACGAGCCGCCGATCAGGGACGAACGCTGGCAGACGCGCCTGAACGATCTCAACCCGATCGCCCTCTGTCCGATCGTGCCAGGCGAAGCCGCGCCCTATCCGAGCTGCGTGAACAAGAGCTGAGCGCGCCGCGAGCTCAGGCTCCGTAGGGTGGGCAAAGCGCAAGCGTGCCCACCATTCCAACCATCACGAAGATGGTGGGCGGCGCAAGTGCGCCTTTGCCCACCCTACAAGATATCGCTTCCCTCACGCGTCCTTGTGCGCGCCGGGATGGATCAGGACGTCGCGCGCGGCGGCGAGGTCGATGAAGGCCTGCGCGGTGCCGCCGTGGTCGGGATGCATGCCCTTGGCGGCACGGCGGTAGGCCTGGTTGATGTCGTCGCAGGTGAGCTGCACTGCGAGCGGCAGGCCCAGCATCTTGCGCGCGCGATCCTCGCTGGAGAGCTTCTTCGGCATCGCGTTGCGGCGGCCGAAGCGCGGCGCGGTCAGCCCATGAACGACCTCGAGCACCACACAGAGCCGGCGCTGGGCCGCCTGCGTGACGCTGTGATCGTCGTTGACCACGGCCTGGCGCAGCACCGGAAGCGCTTGCTCGGCGGCCTGTCGCAGCGTGGCATCCGTGCTCATCCGCACGATCTCGGCCACGACCCGGCCAGCCTCGGCCCAGTCGGCCGGCTGTGCCGACCGCAGGCGCTCGAGAGCGAGTTTCCAGGATTCAAGCCGTTCCATCATGCGCGCAACGTTTAGCAATGAAGATCAGTATGCCAAGGCCGCCGTTTCCGACCCCTTAATTTCGGGTTAGCCTTTCATGAAACTTAGAAACGAAATCGGGAGGAAAATGTCATGGCATTGCTCGCAAACCACATCGCTGTCGTCACGGGCGCCGGGTCCGGTATCGGCCGCGCGATCGCGGCCGGCTACGCCCGCGAGGGCGCGCACGTGGTGCTGCTCGACGTCAACGCCGACACGGTCGCGGAGGTCGCCCAGGAGATCCGAAAATCGGGCGGCAAGGCCGACAGCTTCGCACTCGACGTGACCAGACGCGATGATTGCTTTGCGCTCGCAGAGCAGGTCGCGGGCAAGGTCGGGCAGGTCTCGATCCTCGTCAACAATGCCGGTATCACCCGCCGCAACGCCTTCACCGCCGAGACCGAGACGGTGGCGAAGGACTGGAACGACATCATCTCGCTCAACCTCAACGGCGTCTTCAACATGACGCAGGCCTTCCTCGCGCCGTTGCGCGCGAGCAAAGGCCGCATCGTCAATATCGGCTCGATCCAGTCCTTCGTGCATCTGCGCACGCCGAGCTCGGCGGCGTATACGACGTCGAAACACGGCGTGCTCGGCTTCACCAAGGCGCTCGCGGTCGAGCTCGGCAAGGAAGGCGTGCGCGTCAACGCGATCGGGCCGGGCTTCATCGAGACCAACATCAACGCCCAAGTGCGTGCGACCAATCCGGCGCTGGTGCAGGCCTTCGTCGATCACACGCCGCTGGCGCGCACCGGCAAGCCCGAGGACATCGTGGGCCCCGCGATCTTCCTCGCCTCGGACATGTCGGCCTATGTCACGGGCACGATCGTGATGGTCGACGGCGGGTACCGGACGGTGTGAGGCGCGGCCCTCTGTCATCACACGCGGTGTCATCGTCCGCTTCGCGAGGCATGACACCGTGTTTGTCGCGCGCGAGATAGGTCCGCATCGCCATGCATCTTCTGCCAAACGCGGCCGCTTCGCGGCATTCCTGAGGTCATCTGGTGCGATCGTCCGCAATTAACCTTTCATTAACCAAACCCGCCCACCGTGGTTCTACGGCCTGGGGGTCGTTGTTCTCGATCCGCTTCCAGCGAAGGAAGCGGGCGTTGATCGGGGTGTGTTGATGACCACTGTTCATGTCGCGGCGCCGCAGGACGCACAATTCCTCGCTCCGAACCAGATCGTTCCACTGCTGATCGGCGCAACCGTCGACGAGGTCGAGCGCGAGCTCGTGCTCCAGACGCTCGCTCGCTGCGACGGCAACCGCACACGCGCATCGCGCGTGCTCGGCCTGTCGGTGCGCACGCTGCGCAACAAGATCAGGCTCTATGCCGCCTCCGGCATCGAGGTGCCGACCTGTCAGGAGTAGTGCGCAACTGCGTGCGGACGATCAATCCGCCTGCGAGGCTGTGCCGCCAGACAAGCGGCGCAGCCCGCGCTGTGCACACATGCCAGCCAGCATCGCAAGTGCGATGACCGCGACCGCCGCCGCAATCAGCTCGATGGCGCGGAGAGCGAAAGCCGTCATGACAGCCCATGCCGGCTGCGGCTCCTCGGCGAAGGCAATCGGCATGATGCCAGGCACGAGCAGTTGGGCGATGACGATAGCCGCGGCGAGGATCGCGGCGGACAGGCAGAAGATCTTCAATGCTGCGCGCATCGATCGCTCCTCGCGATGATCGTGGCCCTGCAAAGCTCAATGACACGTCGCCTCGCTCCGTCGATTGATGTTGATCAAGCGCAGCACGATGCGCCGGTGGAATTGCTGCTGTCGTCAAACGCCGCTAAGTAGCTTGCTTCCGGTCAAGGGAGCAGTGGTGTGGCAGACGATCAGGGACGGCAGGGACCTCCGGGTCCGCGTGGGCGGCAGGGCGAACCGGGACGGCCGGGACCGCAGGGTCATCCGGGCAAGCGGGGCCCGGACGGAGCGCGCGGCAAGCCGGGGCCGCAGGGCAAGCCGGGACTGATCGGAAAGGCGGGACCGCTGGGCAAGGCCGGTCCGCAAGGCAAGCAGGGCGAAGCCGGCCCGCGTGGCGCGGCCGGCCCGCAGGGTTCGGTCGGACCGGCGGGGCCGCAAGGTGCGCGCGGCGAGCAAGGTCCGCCCGGCCCGCTGCCGTCGATCGAGCAGGTGCTGCCGTGGCTCGACCAGCTCTTCGACGCCTGGGACGAGCGCCGCCGCCAGCGCGAACGTGAAGCCGCCGAGCGCGCGGCGCTCGAGGCCGCCGTTCAGGAGGCCGGTGAGCCGATCGCCGATGACGAGGGCGACGACGGCGAAGCCGACGATCACAGGAAAAAGAAGAAAAAGAAGAAGCACGGCAACAAGAGCTAGCGGCCGCACACGTGCCCCGGACGCAGCGCAGCACGCAGTGATGCGCTGCTGAGCCGGGGCCCACGACGCTGAGCCGTGGAGGCGACCTCTAGGTCCCGGCTCTGCGTCGCACCGCTAGCGCGCTGCGCCGCGTCCGGGACACGCAGCGATCAAGAAGCCCCGGAGGAATCATCCCGGCGCGACAGCATGCCCATGCGCTCGAACTGCCAGCGCATGGCGCGATACCAGAGATAGCCGACCGCTGCGCCGCACAGGGCCAGGATGACGACGCTCGCGCTCGAGAACGAGCCGCTCCACCACATCATCCACGCGGTCCACAGCAGCGTGAAGATGATGGCACCTGCCTTGAGAGGAAGAAGGGGGCGGCTCATGGTCGTGCTCCGGGCTGTCAAAACCCCGGCAGGCACCATCGCAAGGTGAGACGCCCCTTACCGTGAGCCAGATCACGGAACAGGCCGGGAAGCCCGCCGCTAGCCGAACCGCAACCGCGAACGCTCCTTCGCCTTCTCCGCCTCGACCTCGCGGTCGCGCGCCGGGGCATGGGTGTGCAGCGAGACCAGGAGCCTTCGCGCGGCTTCCGAGACCTCTGCCACGGCGCCGTCGAAGGCGGCCTCGTTGGCCTGCGACGGCTTGTTGAAGCCGGATAGCTTTCGCACGAACTGGAGCGCGCTGGCGTGGATCTCGTCCTCCGTCGCCGGCGGCTCGAAGTTGAACAGCGTCTTGATGTTGCGGCACATGCGGCGTCTCTCTCCCTGGGTTTCCATAAGGACGATCGGCGGAGGCGAAATCCTACATCCTTCCCCGCACTTCTGCTAAGTTCCGCCGCAAGGCGGCCGCTGAGCATGAGCCGCACGGGGAGAGAGACATGAAAGCTTCTTGCGCGGCGCTGGCAGGCGCTCTGCTGTCCTTTTCGACATGGGCGGTGGCTGCCGATTATCCCACGCCCAAGCAAGGCGACTGGGTCGCCAGGGACTTCAAGTTCCACACCGGCGAAGCCATGCCGGAGCTGAAGCTGCACTACACCACAATCGGCGAGCCGACCGGCCAGCCAGTATTGGTGCTGCATGGGACGGGCGGCTCCGGCGCGAGCATGCTGACGCCGTCCTTTGCCGGCGAGCTGTTCGGCGCCGGGCAGCCGCTCGACGCGTCCAAATATTACATCATCATTCCCGACAGCATCGGCCACGGCAAATCGTCAAAACCGTCCGACGGCATGAAGACGAGCTTTCCAAAATACGATTACGACGACATGGTCGAGGCGCAATATCGCCTGGTGACGGAGGGCCTCGGCGTCAAGCATCTGCGGCTCGTCATCGGCAATTCGATGGGCGGCATGCACACCTGGCTGTGGGGCGAGAAATATCCGAAGGCGATGGACGCGCTGATCCCGATGGCCTCGCAGCCGACCGAGATGGCATCGCGCAACTGGATGCTGCGGCGGATCATGCTCGACACCATCCGCAACGATCCCGACTACAACGGCGGCAACTACACCACCCAGCCGCGCATGATGAAATACGCCATCACCGCCTACGGCATCGCCAGCATCGGCGGCACGCTGGCCTATCAATCGCAGGCGCCGACGGCGGCCAAGGCCGACAAGATCGTCGACGACCGGCTGGCGACGCCGATCACGGCGGATACCAACGACTTCCTCTACCAGTGGGAATCCTCGCACGACTACAATGCGAGCGAGAAGCTCGAAGCCATCGAGGCTTCGCTGCTGCTGATCAATTCCGCCGACGACGAGCGCAACCCGCCCGAGACCGGCCTCACGGACGCTGCGATGAAGCGCGTCAAGAACGGCCGCCTCTACCTGATCCCCGCCAGCACCGAGACGCGCGGCCACGGCACCACCAGCAATGCAAAGTTCTACAGCGAGCAAGTCAGACAATTTCTGCAAACCGCGCCGCAGCGGACGATGTAGGACGACGGGGCGCAAATCCACATATCGCAATGCATCATATGCGGCGCCTCGGCGCCGCATATTATTTGAGCATGCAATGCGGCGGCAGCTCGGGCTTAATCGCGTCAACGAGACGAATCGACGCGCGGGACAGTCGCGCGCCAATGAACGATGCGCGAGGAGGAAGATCGCATGCACAGGCTCGCACTGTGCGTCTGGCTGGCCGCGCTGACGAGCGCCGCGTTCGCATTCGACAACGGGCAATACGATCACGTCCCGCCCGACATTCGCGCCTGGTTCAAGAGCGTGATCGCGCCGAACGGCGTGCCCTGCTGCGACATCTCCGACGGCCATCGCACCGAATACGACGTGCGCGGCGGCACCTATTGGGTGCCGATCGAGGGTCAGTGGATGGAGGTCCCCGAACGCGCCATCATCCGCGATCAGGGCAATCCGGTCGGTCAGGCCGTGGTCTGGTACGTCCACCATCGCGGCACCATCATCATCAGCTGCTTCGTGCCGGCCGATGCGGTGTAGCGCGTCGTGGTGGATTTCATTGGCTGGAAGCAGATCGATCGGGTAGTTTGACGCCGAGCCGACAGGGAGGCACGCCGTTGACCGATCTTTGCGCCGAAGCCCTCGCCACCATCTATGCCAAACCGACGCCGCGTGTGATCGCGAAGGCACGTCCCGCGATCGATGCGCATGCGAAGAAGTTCATCGAGATGTCGCCGTTCTGCGTGCTCGCAACGTCGGGCACTGACGGGAGCGTCGACGCCTCGCCGCGCGGTGGCGGCATCGGCTTCGTCCGCGTCGCCGGTCCCAACCAGTTGCTGATGCCCGACCGCTCCGGCAACAACCGGATCGACAGTTTTCGCAACGTCGTCGAAGGCTCGGGCTTCGTGCACCTGTTGTTCTTCGTCCCCGGCATCGACGAGACGCTGCGCGTCGGCGGACGCGGCACGCTGTCGGCCGATCCGGACCTGCTCGCCTCCATGGTGGAATTCGGCAAGCCGCCGCGCGCGGTGCTGAGCGTCGCCGTCAGCGAAGTCTATTTCCACTGCGGCAAGGCGCTGATGCGCTCGAAGCTATGGTCGGGGGACAAGGTGCAGCGCTCGGTGATGCCGAGCATCACCGAGGTCATTCACGAGCAGACCGGCCTCGGCGAGCCGGAGAGCCAGGCGATTACGGAAGAGCGCTACAAGGCGCAGCTGTAGTTGGCGCGGCGACTACAGCAGCCACAGTGTCGTCCCGGCCTTCGCCGGGACGACACCGGAGTATGCAGCTAACGCGGAGTATGCGGCTAGCGCCGGAGCTTAATGCCCCTCGCCCTCGAGCCCGCCGACGTGCTTCTGGGTGTAGAGCTCGAGGCCGATGCGGCCGATCAGGTCGAGCTGGGTTTCGAGGAAGTCGATGTGATGCTCCTCGTCGCTCATCAGCTTTTCGAACAGGTCGCGCGTGACGTAGTCCTTGACGCTGTGGCAATAGGTGGCCGCTTCCTGATAGAGCGCCCGCGCGCTCATCTCGGCGGCGAGATCGCACTCGATGATCTCCTTGACGTTCTGGCCGATGCGCAGGGGATCGAGCACCTGCATGTTCGGGAAGCCGTCGAAGAACAGGATGCGCGCGGTGAGCTTGTCGGCGTGCTCCATCTCCTCGATGGACTCCTTGCGCCAGACCTTGGCCATGTCGAGGAGGCCCCAATTGTCGAGGAAGCGATAGTGCAGCCAGTACTGGTTGATCGCAGTCAGCTCGTGACGCAGTGCCTTGTTGAGATAGTCGATGACTTTTGCGTCGCCCTGCATGGTTCACTCCAGCTCTTGCAGTCCAAAACGGGCCTAACCGTATTTAGAATGCTTCTAAGTCAGTTCGAAGACCAGAGCAACCGGCTACGGAGACGCAGCCGGGGAAAAGCTCAGCCGATAGTGCGGAAGATTTCAGCAGGCCGCGAGTGCGAACTTGGCGGGCTCGGCCGTCTCGTCATTGGCGGCCACGGTGTGGGAATGCGGACAGCCGGCACAGCAGGACTTTGCGCAGGGACCAAGCGCTTCGTCGATGATGGTCTTGATGGTCCGGGCGCAGCGGCCGCATTCGGCGCTACAGCCGAGACATCCATAGACCTGCTTGGCATGACGCACGGCGTCGTCGGACTCGGCGACGGCGGCGCGGATATCATCATCGCTCAACACGTTACAGGAACAAACGATCATGGAAGCGGCAGGCCCTTCGGTGATGCGCCATCATCGATATTTAACGGGCCAGCCGGATGCAAAGGGAAAAACCGGTATTTGAAGCTATTCCAAACTGGCCCGGAAACAGCCTAGAACGGCTCTAAAATAAGGTATTGCGGTGGATCAAGATTGCAACGCCTAGTCGCCGCCACCGCCTCCCCCACCGTCGCCGCCGCCCCCGCAATCTCCGCCACTGCTGCCGCTGTCGCCGCTCGAACAGCTGCCGCTGTCGGTCGAGCTGCTCGAACTGTCGCTGGAGAACCAGCTGCCCAGCGAGAAGCCGTCACTGGTCCCCGAATAGCTGTCGCCGCCGGCTCCGCCATCACCGCCGGCCCCTGCGCGCGAGCGCCGCTGACCGCGGTTCTTGAGATGGGTGATCCAGCCGTAACCGATGGCGAAGATGACCCCGGCCGCAATCAATGCATTGATCATCGCGTTGCCCATCATCGTCTCCCTGGCGACCTGCGGTGCATACCAATTGGTCGCCTCCGGCAAAGGTGCCGTTCATTGATCATTCAAACGAAGTATGGAACTCTGTTCCCAAAGAGTTCCCGCGTGCTTATGCAAAAGGTCAATCGATGAAGAAGTCCCTCCTGACAGTCGCTGCCCTCGCCACATTGGCTCTGACGGCCGGTACCCCGGCCCATGCCCAGCGCGGCGTCGCTGCCGGCGTGGCGGCGGGGATCATCGGCGGCGCCATCGTCGGCGGCGCGCTGGCTTCTCCGTATTATTACGGACCAGGCCCCGGCTATTACGAACCGGGCTACTACCCGCCCCGCTACTACGCGCCGGGCCCGGGATATGTCGCCGACGACTATTACGGAGGCTGCGTCTGGCAGAAGCAGCGCTTCTGGGACGGCTATGCCTGGCGCGTCCGCCGCGTCCGGGTTTGCGGCTGAGGCGCTTGAGCCGGCTCGTTTGCAGCGCTTGCCTGGACCGGTTGACTACGGATATGCCGTTCATCTGGGAGCCCGAAAAAGACCGCTTTTTCTCGTCACAGCTCCGTGTGCGTTTACCGTGGATTGACCATTTGCGCGCTTCCTAGCCGCAAGGCCAATTCCATCAGAGTGTGCGTGAACCTTTGAACCCCGGGCGCCTCTAACAAGAGGAACCCATCTCCCAGGAGAGCCAAGAGCATGAAGAAGACTTTAGTTGCCGCCCTCACGGTTGCGACGGTCGCCGGTTCGCTGGTGACCGCCACTCCGTCTGCCAAAGCCGGTGACAACATCGGCGCCGGCATCGCAGCCGGCCTGATTGGCGGCGCCATCGTCGGCGGCGCCATCGCGTCGAGCCGCCCCGCCTATGGCGGCCCCGTTTACGTTGCCGAGCCCCCGCCGCCCGCGCCCTGCTACTGGCGTCGTGAGCGCTATTGGGACGGCTACGGCTGGGTCAGCCGCCCGGTTCGCGTCTGCTACTGATCTGATCGGCTGGCGCATGCGCGCCGCGATCAAGAAGCCCGGCCGAGCGCATCGGCCGGGCTTTTTTCTTTGGTCATCCGCTACCGGGCCGCCTGGATCGAACGCAGCACCTCTTCGCTCGGCCAGCAATCGACCTTGAGTCCCGCCGACTTCTGATAGGCGCCGAGCGCGGCACGCGTCTGCATGCCGGCCTTGCCGTCGATCTTGTCCTTGTAGAGCCCGACGCGGGTGAGCCCGCGCTGCATGGTCTCGACATCCTTGGTGCGCAATTGCTTCGAGGCCGACCAGGGCGTCGCGAACGGCAGCGGGCTCGTCATGCGATCGCTGAGGTGGCCGACGAACAGCACGTAGAGGTCGGAGAAATTGTACTCCTTGATGACGAAATAGTTCTTCGTCGTGAGGAACGACGGACCATAGATGCCTTCGGGCTGAAGCAGCGAGGCCGGCTGCGCCTGCTCTGCGGCGCTGAGCTTTTGCCCGCGCACCGGCACGAAGCCTTCACGCAGCCACTGGCCGATCGGCTTCGTCACCTCGGGCACGCCCGTCGTGCAATCGACCTTCGCCGGCGCCTGCACCTCGTAGGCCCAGCGTACGCCACTCTGCCAGCCCTTGTTGACGAGCTGCTGCGCGGCAGAGGCCAGCGCATCCGGCACCGAATGCCAGATGTCGATGCGACCATCGCGATCGAAATCGACGCCGTGCTTGTAATACTCCGACGGCAGAAACTGCGTGAGCCCGGTAGCTCCGGCCCAGGACGAGCGCATGTCCTTGCGCGTCACCACGCCTTCGCCGAGGATCTTCAGCGCCAGGATGAACTCGTTGCGATAGGTGTCCTTGCGCCGACCGACATAGGCCTGCGTCGCCAACACACGAACCAGATCATAGGGCAGCGTGTAGCGGCCGTAGTCAGTCTCGCGGCCCCAGATCGCCAGCATGACGGTCGCGGGCACGCCGGAGCTCTGCTCGATTTTCGTCAGCGCGGAATTGTACTTTTGCAGCAGCCGCTGCCCCTCGCCGGCAAGCCGCGCGATCGAAGCGTCCTTGACGTAGTCCGCAGGCACCTGCACGAACTCGGCCTGCGACGGCGCGCCGGTTGCGGGCCGGCCCGGCAGGATCAGATCGGGCAGCTTGTAGTCGGGCTCGAGCCCGCGCGTCTGCTCGTCGAACGTGGCGCGTGAGACGCCGGCGGCCTGCGCCTCCGGCCAGAGCGAGGCGATGAACTGCGTGAAGGCAGCATCGGCGGCGCGGGCGGACGACCAGCCGCAGGTGACGACGATCACCGCAGCGATGAGCGCCCGCCGCATCATGCCGTCATCACCGCGTCAGCTTCTTGTACTTCACGCGGTGCGGGATGATGCTGTCCTGGCCGAGCCGGCGCATCTTGTCCTTCTCGTAGTCCTGGAAATTGCCTTCGAACCATTCGACATGGCTGTCGCCCTCGAAGGCCAGGATGTGGGTCGCGATGCGGTCGAGGAACCAGCGATCGTGGCTGATGATCACGGCGCAGCCGGCAAAGTCCTCCAGCGCCTCTTCGAGCGCGCGCAGCGTGTCGACGTCGAGGTCGTTGGTCGGTTCGTCGAGCAGCAGCACGTTGGCGCCGGACTTCAGCATCTTGGCGAGATGGACGCGGTTGCGCTCACCGCCGGAGAGCGCACCGACCTTCTTCTGCTGGTCGGCGCCCTTGAAGTTGAACGACGAGCAATAGCCGCGCGAGTTCACCTCCTTCTTGCCGAGCAGGATCAGCTCGTTGCCGCCGGAGATCTCCTCCCAGACGTTCTTGTTGCCGTCGAGCGCATCGCGCGACTGGTCGACATAGCCGAGATGCACGGTCTCGCCGACCGTGATCGTGCCCTTGTCAGGCGTTTCCTGCTTGGTGATCATCTTGAACAGCGTGGTCTTGCCGGCGCCGTTGGCGCCGATCACACCGACGATGCCGCCGGGCGGCAGCTTGAAGGTGAGATCGTCGATCAGAAGGCGATCGCCATAGCCTTTGCTGAGGGCTTCGAAATCGACGACGTTGGCGCCGAGCCGCTCGGCGACGGGAATGATGATCTGCGCGGTCTGGGTCTGCTTCTCGCTGGCCTGCTTGAGCAGTTCCTCGTAACGCTGATAGCGCGCCTTGGACTTGGCCTGGCGTGCCTTGGGCGAGGACGCCACCCATTCCTGCTCGCGGGCGATCGTCTTCTGATGCGCGGCGTCCTCGCGGCCTTCCTGCTCCAGCCGCTTCTGCTTCTGCACCAGCCAGGACGAGTAGTTGCCCTCGTACGGAATGCCCTTGCCGCGATCGAGCTCGAGAATCCAGCTCGTGACGTTGTCGAGGAAGTAGCGATCGTGGGTCACGATCAGGATCGCGCCGGGATAGTTGCGCAGATGGCCTTCCAGCCACGACACGGATTCGGCGTCGAGATGGTTGGTCGGCTCGTCCAGCAACAGCAGTTCGGGCTGGTCGAGTAGCAGCCGGCACAGCGCGACGCGGCGGCGCTCACCGCCCGAGAGTTTTGTCACATCGGCGTCGTCGGGCGGGCAGCGCAGCGCGTCCATGGCCTGGTCGACCTTGCTGTCGAGATCCCAGAGGCCCTGGGCCTCGATCTCGTCCTGCAGCTTGGTCATCTCGTCGGCGGTCTCCTCGGAATAGTTCATCGCCAGCTCATTGTAGCGATCGAGGATGGCCTTCTGCTTGGCGACGCCCAGCATGACGTTCTCGCGCACGCTGAGCGCGGGATCGAGATGCGGCTCCTGCTCGAGATAGCCGACGCGGGCGCCCTGCGCGACCCAGGCCTCGCCGTTGTACTCCTTGTCGAGGCCGGCCATGATCTTGAGCAGCGTCGACTTACCCGAGCCGTTGACGCCGAGCACGCCGATCTTGGCGTCCGGGTAGAAGCTCAGATGGATGTTATCGAGCACCTTCCGGGTCGGGTAGCTCTTGGTCAGGCCCTGCATGAAATAGATGAACTGGCGCGCCATCGGTCCCGTGAAACCTTCGATTTGAGGAAATTTGCTTGCCGCCGATGTAACGATCCCGCCCCCAAAGGGCAACGTTTTCCCTCCGTTCACCACGGATGAATACGGGACGGACACCATCCGGCCACCGATCCGGACAATTGAAACCATTTTTTAATAAAGCAGGCCAAAGCTCGGTTTCGCGCGGAAACAGCGCCGCCCGTCAGAACGAACGGGGAGCACAGCGAGGCCGCATCATGGCTCTGATCGAGACCCATTCCCTTCCCGTTCCGGCAGAAGCCGGACACGTCTCCGGCTTCGCCTCGGAGATCAAGGCCTTCTGGAAGCGCTTCTTCGCCACCGCCTTCAACCCCTACCGGCCCGAACTGCACTACATGCGCGGCCCCGGCCCTGCCTGGCGCGCCAAGCATGGCATGGATGCGCCGATCCGGCTGAAGCCCCGGGACCTCTAAAGCTCCCTCGCCTATCGGATTTTTGAAGACGCAGGTTGCTTGCGCACGAGGCTGATTGCGCGCAACCATGGCCCGGTTCCGACGATGGCGCTTCCCGCCCGGCGCCGTCACCTCTCGCCATGGATGAACGCTGATGAGCCGGCTGCGCTGCGCAATTCTCGACGACTATTTCAATCTCGCACTCGACGTCGCCGACTGGCCGAAATTGTCCGACCGCGTCGACGTCACCGTGTTCAACCATCCTTTCGCCTCGGAGCAGGCCGCGGCGAGCGCGCTGGCCGATTTCGAGATCATTTGCGCGATGCGCGAGCGCACGGCGTTTCCCAAGAGCCTGTTCGACAGCTTGCCCAAGCTGAAGCTGCTGCTGACATCAGGCATGCGCAACGCCTCGATCGACATGGAGGCTGCGAAGGGACGCGGCGTTGCAATTGGCGGCACGCAATATTCGCGCGATCCCACGGCACCGCTGACCATGGGGCTGATCCTGGAGCTGACCCGCGGCATCGGCCGCGAGAACGCGCGCATGCATGCGGGCGAAGCCTGGCAGACCTTTGCCGGAGTCGAGATCGAGGGGATGACGCTGGGCATCGTCGGGCTCGGCAAGCTCGGCACCAAGATGGCGGGCATCGCCAAGGCATTCGGCATGAACGTGATTGCCTGGAGCCCGAACCTCACGCCCGAGAAGTGCGCGGCGGCCGGCGTCGGCTACGCCACCAAGGAGGAGCTGTTCGCGAAGGCCGACATCGTCACCATCCATGTGGTGCTGAGCGAGCGCTCGCGTGGCCTCGTCGGCCGCGCCGATCTCGCGCGGATGAAGCCGACGGCCTTCCTCGTCAACACCGCACGCGGGCCGATCGTGGACGAGCAGGCGCTGCTGGAAGCCTTGCAGCAGCGCAAGATCGCGGGCGCCGGCATCGACGTGTTCTCGGTCGAGCCGCTGCCGGTCGACCATCCCTTCCGCAAGCTCGACAACCTCGTGCTGACGCCGCATCTCGGCTACGCGACCGAGGACGGGTTGCGCATCCATTACGGCCAGATGGTCGAGGCGATCGACGCCTTCTCCAAGGGCGGCGAACTGCCGCGCAAGCTGGCCTGAAACGAAAAGGGCGTGCCGACGGCACGCCCTTTCTGCAATCTGGGTATAGACCGAAGCGCTTAGCGCACGGTGACCGGGGCGGGCAGCGGCGGCACGACCGTCGGCTGCGTGCCGGGGACCGGGCCGGCCTGGGCCGACATCGGAGCCGGCGCGGGCGCTGCGGACGCGGTCGCCGTTCCCGGCGGCGGGCCACCCGGCATCACGACCACGCGGGTGCCGACCTTGACGCGATCGAACAGGTCCGAGACGTCCTCGTTCAGCATGCCGATACAGCCGGACGAGACGAACTTGCCAATCGTCGAGGGCTGGTTGGTGCCGTGGATGCGGTAGACGGTCGAGCCGAGATACATCGCGCGGGCGCCGAGCGGGTTGCCGGGGCCGCCGGCCATGAAGCGCGGCAGATAGGGCTGGCGCTCGATCATCTCGGTCGGCGGATGCCAATCCGGCCACTCCGCCTTGCGGGTGATCTTCTGCACGCCGGTCCAGGTGAAGCCGTCGCGGCCGACGCGGACGCCGTAGCGGATCGCGCGACCGCCTCCGAGCACGTAATAGAGGTAGGTGTTGGGCGTATCGACCACGAGCGTGCCGGCCGGCTCCTTGGTCTGGAACGCGACCTCCTGGCGGCGCAGGTTCTGCGGCAACTGCGCCGGCGCAGCATCAGGCTGCTCCTCGGGCGGCAGCGAGGCGATCGTCATCGGCCGGCCATCGGCGCCGACGGGCGCCTGCCCGGCCTGGACCGTTCCGGTCGCGGCGGGACCACCGACTGCTTCCGGCGGACGCAAGCCGTCACCCGCGGGTGCCTGGGCCGGACGGTCGGCATAGATCACCGGCGGCGGACCGGCGGGGCGGCCGTAGCGGGGATCATCCGGCGACATCACCGGTCCCTGCGGCGGGGCAGCCGAATAGACCGGCGGAGCGCCGGCCGGACGGCCATAACGGGGATCGTCCGGCGACATCACCGGCCCCTGCGGCGGGGCCGCCGAATAGACCGGGGGACCTGCAGGGCGGCCGTAGCGCGGATCGTTGGGCGAGGTGATCGGACCACCCGGGCCGGGCGGCGGCAACGCGGCCTGCGGCATCGCGTCGTCGTCATCTTCCAGCGCGTCGAAGTTCGGCGTGCGGTCACCGGGCCGATACTCGGCCGGGGCGCCATAACCCGGCGCCTGCTGGACCGGATAGCTCTGAGCCTGCACGAGCGAGGTTCCCGCCGCAGCGACTGTTGCGGCAGCGCATATCGTCAGAAAATGTTTGATCATCATCGCTCTTGTATAGCCCCGGGGCCCCATCAGGACCGTTAACGGCCAGATGACCGAAGATAGCGGCACATTCAAGACATATCAGGCCGGTTTGCGCCGGATTTGCCGAATTGTGATCCGCAAGATTACCGTTGCCCCGTTGCATCACGGGGCGGAAATCGTGTTGCGCCGTCAATTGCCGGAGCTTCGGCCCCGATTTTTAGGGATTGGGCCGGAATCGTTGCGGTATGTTCGAATCAGCCTGATTCGCCTCCGCTTTGAGCTCCGATCCCCGCGTGGCGAACGCGGCAAGCAGTACCGTCACCGCGTTCAGATGGCTCTTGGGTCCCGGTCGCCACCCGCCGGGGCGGAAATTCATAACCCGTCCGATGCTTCCCGGCTTTCGCTTCCTGTTTGCCGCGATCGTGCTGTCAACCTCCATCCTGGTGTTCGGCCTAGGGGCCGCCGCGCTGCTGCGGGCGACCCATGAGCAGTATGTCAGCAACCCCTCCTGGCGGAACGGCCCGCAGGAGCAGGTGTTCGCGCAAGCGTCCGAGCCGGTCCAGCCGGTGCTCGCAGCCTTGCGCGCGGAGCCGGAGCCGGCCGAGCCCGCGCCGACGCTGCGCGACCAGGTGCCGACCATCGGATTGCCGGTTCAGGAGCCTGAACAGACGACGACCTCGGTGGCCAGCGAGGCCGAAGCGGTGGCACCAAAGGTCGCCGCACCCGCGGCTGACATCCCCGCCACCGAGCCGGCCAAGGCCGAGACCACGACGGAAGCCGCAGCGCCCGCCGCGACAGACACGCTCACGCCCGCCGATACCACGGCATCCGTTCCCGAGGCGAAGCCTGCCGCGACCGCCAGCGTACCGGCGCCGGCTGATCCCGATGCCGCTCCAGCCTCCCCTGCGGTCGACGTTGCCCCGGCCAAACTGGCCGCACTGAACGATCCCGCGACCATCGCCTCGAAGGATCCGCCGGCGAAAGCCAAGGCAGACGCCAACAAGCCAGAGAGCAAGGCGACCAAGCCCAAGGCGAAGAAGCGGCATCGCGTCGTGGTGCGGCGTCCGCCGCCTCAGCAGTTGCGGCAACAGCTCGATCCCTTCGGGCAGCCGCAGCAGACTTTCGCGACGACGACCACGCGCCCGCGCTGATCTTTCTTCACCTCTCCCCGCTTGCGGGGAGAGGTCGGATCGCCCCCGGCGATGCGGAGCATCGTCCGGCGCGATCCGGGTGAGGGGGTACAGGTCCCTCGACAGTCTCATCGTGCGGAGAGAGGCCCCTCACCCCAACCCTCTCCCCGTAAGAACGGGGCGAGGGCGCGCACCGTCGTCGTGGCTACCGCTTCACGCCGGCCCGGTCGCGATCGGCGGGCCCTTCTCCTGGCCCCATTCCGACCACGAGCCGTCGTACAGCGCGGTATCGGTGATCCCCAGACGATAGAGCGCGAGCGTGAGCACGCCCGCGGACACGCCGGAGCCGCAGCTCGTCACGATCGGCGCATCGAGCTTGACGCCGGCGCCGGTGAAGGCGGCGCGCAAGTCGTCGAGCGGCTTCATCTCGCCGGTCGCGGCATCGAACAGCAGATTGTAGGGCACGTTGCGGGCGCCGGGGATGTGGCCGGAGCGGATGCCCGGCCGCGGCTCGGGTGCGCGGCCCTCGAAACGATCGGCGGCGCGCGCATCGATCACCTGCTCGGCGCGGGTTTCCACGTTGGCGATCAGCTGCTGCATGCTGCGCACGCGCTTTGGATCGTAGCTCGCCTTGAACGTCGCCGGCTTCGGCTTCACCTCGCCGCTCTCGACAGCGCGTCCCTCGGCGCGCCACTTCTTCAGGCCGCCATTGAGGATGCGCACATTGCTATGGCCGAAGGCCAGGAACATCCACCACGCGCGGGGCGCTGCCACCCAGCCGCCGGCATCGTAGAGCACGATGGTGTCGGCGTTGGAGATGCCGAGATTGCCGACGTCACGACCGAACTGCTCGGCACTCGGATACATGTGCGGCAGCGGGTTGGAATGATCCGACACCGCATCGACGTCGAAGAACACGGCGCCAGGAAGGTGCGCGGCGAGGTAGTCGTCCTTCGGCAGCGGCAGCACGCCCGGGAGCTTGAAGCTGGCGTCGATGATCTTGACGTTGGCCTCGCCCATGTGGGCGGCGAGCCATTCGGTGGAGACGAGGGGGTCGGTGGCGGTCATCGAACTTTCCTTGTAGGCATTCCGGGGCGCGCGAAGCGGGCGAAGTTGATACAGCGCGCGTCAAACTCCGCTGTCATCGCCCGGCTTGACCGGGCGATCCAGTACTCCGAGACGGCTGTGATTCAACTGATAGGCCGCGGCGTACTGGATTCCCCGCTTTCGCGGGGAATGACGGGTGGAGAGAGCAGTGACTCCCCCTCACCCCTTCTTCTTCGGCTCCCACTGCTCCGTCGGGCCGCCGGCATCGCGCCAGGCGGCGTAGCCGCCGGCGATGTGGGCGACGGGCTTGAGGCCCATGTCCTGCGCGGTCTTGGCGGCGAGCGCGGAGCGCAAGCCACCGGCGCAGTGGAAGACGAACTTCTTGTCCTCCTGGAAGATCGGCTTGGCGTAAGGGCTCTGCGGATCGATCCAGAATTCGAGCATGCCGCGGGTGCAGGCGAAGGCACCGGGGATACGGCCGTCGCGCTCGATCTCGCGGGGATCGCGGATATCGACGATGACGACGTCGCCGTTCTTGGAGATCTCGATGGCGTCCTTGGCGGTGAGCGTCTCGATCTCGGCATTGGCCTCGTCGATCAGCGCCTTGATGCCGCGTGTGATGGTCTGGGGCATGTGGTTCTCCCTCTTGTTCTCCGTCGTTCCGGGGCGATGCGAAGCATCGAACCCGGAACCTCGAGATTCCGGGTTCGCGCTACGCGCGCCCCGGAATGACGACACGTGTTAGTGCGTCAATTCCTTCATCGCACTCTCCAGCCCCTCGATCGTGATCGGATACATCCGGTTGGCGAAGATGCGTTTGATGATGGTGGTCGATTCCGAATAGTCCCAGTGCTTCTGAGCGACCGGATTCAGCCACACCGCATGCGGATAGGTGCGGATGATGCGGTCGAGCCAGATCGAGCCGGGCTCCTCGTTGACGTGCTCGACCGAGCCGCCGGGCACCATGATCTCGTAAGGCGACATCGAGGCGTCGCCGACGAACACGACCTTGTAGTCATGCGGGTATTTGTGCAGCACGTCCCAGGTCGGCGTGCGGTCGGTGAAGCGGCGCTTGTTCTGCTTCCAGACGCCTTCATAGAGGCAGTTGTGGAAGTAGAAATACTCCATGTGCTTGAACTCGCTCTTCGCCGCCGAGAACAGCTCCTCGACCTGCTCGATATGCGAATCCATGGAGCCGCCGATGTCGAAGAACACCAGCAGCTTCACCGCGTTGCGCCGCTCGGGGCGCATGTGCACGTCGAGATAGCCGTGATTGGCGGTCTCGCGGATGGTGGTGTCGAGATCGAGCTCGTCGGGCGCGCCGGTGCGCGCGAACTTGCGCAGGCGCCGCAGCGCCACCTTGATGTTGCGGATGCCGAGCTCGACATTGCCGTCCAAATCCTTGAACTCGCGCTTGTCCCACACCTTCACGGCGCGGTTGTTGCGGTTCTTCTCCTGGCCGATGCGGACGCCTTCGGGATTGTAGCCGTGGGCGCCGAACGGCGAGGTGCCGGCGGTGCCGATCCACTTCGAGCCGCCCTGGTGGCGGCCCTTCTGCTCCTCGAGGCGCTTCTTCAGGGTCTCCATGAGCTTGTCCCAGCCCATGGCCTCGATCTGCTTCTTCTCTTCCTCGGTGAGATACTTCTCCGCGAGCTTCTTCAGCCACTCCTCGGGGATCTCCGCCTTCTCCATGGCGTCGAGCAGGCTTTCCAGCCCCTTGAACACCGTGCCGAAGACGCGATCGAACTTGTCGAGATTGCGCTCGTCCTTCACCAGCGAGGTGCGCGACAGATAGTAGAAATTCTCGACCGAATAGTCCGACAGGTCGGCGTCGAGCGCCTCCATCAGCGTGAGGTATTCGCGCAGCGTCACGGGGACCTGCGCGTCGCGCAGAGAGGTGAAGAATTGCAGGAACATGGGTGACAGATTGCCCGTCGGGGGGCGAACGTCAAGGGGCGGAGACCGGCGCTCTGCGCTGGACCGGGAGGCTTTTTGCTCTAGAATTGACCGCCTCAAGGGGTTGTTTCGGGGACGTTTGCAATGGGAATTCTCGCAGCGCTCATCATCGGCGCGATTGCCGGCTGGCTGGCCGGCAAGATTGTCCACGGGGCGGGATTTGGGCTGATCGGCAACATCGTCGTCGGCATCATCGGCGCGCTGGTCGCAAGCTGGGTGCTGCCCCAGCTGCACATCGCGCTCGCCACCGGCACGCTCGGCGCCATCGTGGACGCCACGATCGGCGCGGTGATTGTGCTCGTCATCCTTTCGCTGATAAAACGGGTCTGAAAGCCTGACCGAACCAGGAACGGCCGCCGCGAGCGGCCGTTCCCTTGTCGCGACCAGAGCAATGAAAGTGGCAACGCCTGGGACGACGACCAACAAGGACGTGCAATGAAATTTACCGGCACCAAGGACTATGTTGCGACCGACGATCTCAAGGTCGCCGTCAATGCCTCGATCGTGCTCGAGCGCCCGCTCCTGGTGAAGGGCGAGCCCGGCACCGGCAAGACGGTGCTGGCGGAGGAAGTGGCCAAGGCGCTGAACGCGCCGCTTTTGACCTGGCACATCAAGTCCACCACCAAGGCGCAGCAGGGCCTCTATGAATACGACGCGGTGTCGCGCCTGCGCGACAGCCAGCTCGGCGATGCCCGCGTGTCCGACATCAAGAACTACATCAAGCGCGGCAAGCTGTGGGAGGCCTTCACGGCCGAGCAGCGCCCGGTGCTGCTGATCGACGAGATCGACAAGGCCGACATCGAATTCCCGAACGACCTCCTGCTCGAGCTCGACCGCATGGAATTCCATGTCTACGAGACCGGCGAGACGATCAAGGCCAAGCAGCGCCCGATCATGATGATCACCTCCAACAACGAGAAGGAGCTGCCGGACGCTTTTCTCCGCCGCTGCTTCTTCCACTACATCAAGTTCCCCGACGCCGACACGATGGGCCGCATCGTCGACGTCCACTTCCCCGGCATCAAGAAGCGCCTGGTCGAGGAAGCGCTGCGCATCTTCTTCGAGGTGCGCGAGGTGCCCGGCCTGAAGAAGAAGCCGTCCACGTCGGAGCTGCTCGACTGGCTCAAGCTGCTGCTCAACGAGGACATGAGCGTCGAGCAGTTGAGGGAACGGGATCCGCGAAAACTGATCCCGCCGCTGCACGGCGCGCTGCTGAAGAACGAGCAGGACGTGCATCTGTTCGAGCGGCTGGCGTTCTTGAGCAGAAGGGAAGTGTAGGGCCTCTCGTGTCCCGGACGCGCTGCAGCGTGAAACGCTGCTGCGCAGAGCCGGGACCCAGAAGGCCGCACGGATTGCTCGGAGACATGGGCCCCGGCTCTGCAGCGCACCGTCGAAGAGACGCTGCGCTGCGTCCGGGGCACGAGAGCTGAGCTCGGTGCACGCTATCACCCCATCGTCATTGCGAGCGCAGCGAAGCAATCCAGAATCCCTCTGCGACAAGACTCTGGATTGCTTCGCTGCGCTCGCAATGACGGAGCAAGGGGCAATGGCGCCATTCTCCAACTCGCATCTTAATTGCAGACACACCTTCGCAGCCTCGCGGCGCATTTCGCCCGAGCTTTGCTTCATTCCTCGCCCCTCAAAGAAAGAGGGCGCAGGGAAGGCCGGGTGCCGACCGGCACCCGCGGTCTGCTGCGCGAATGGTGCGCAGAGAAACCGCACAGCAGCATACAGGTGTAGCCAATCACTCGGCCTTCCCTGCGCAGTGGTCGGACGGCTTATGCCGCGCTCTCCCGGGAGCCGAACTTTCCCTCTGACCTCCCTCACCTCGCGAATTGACGATGCCGTTGACCCGGTTGGGCTCGCGCACATCTCCGCAAAGGCTTGACCGTAGCAACGACGGCCAGGACCACACGGTTTTGCCGTACGCACTCAGCGCCGTTCGTCTACACGCGGCCGCGGACTCACAGGGACTACCCGCCCTGCCCGCACCATCTCGTGCCGACGCTGCCGCGTCCACCGCAACCCGGCCCGCGTTTCGAACGACTCGCGAACCGCCCCTCTTCGTCGGGCCGGGCTGTGTCGATATATGCCGCAATTCCGAATTTCGGTAAAGTGGAATATTTTTGATGGAAGGGATTGACGGGGTGCGGGGTGTTTTGCCCGACGTGAGACCAGTTTCGTAGGATGGGTAGAGCGAAGCGAAACCCATCGCGTTCTTTCCGCGGTGATGGTGATGGGTTTCGCTTCGCTCTACCCATCCTACTGCTCCCTCAACTCCGCTCTCCGAACTTGGCTCCGTCGTCGCATTGCGACAGATCTCCGGCCCAATCTGCCGGATAGTTGCCGATCTCGACGTGGCGATGGAATGACGACGGTGCCCAATCGCAGACCCGATTAACCAGACCGTGCTTGAGGGGGTTGATGTGCACGTAGTCGATGTGCCGAGCATAATCCTCCTCGTCGCGGATGGTGTGCTCCCAATAGCGGCGCTGCCAGATGCCCCGCTCTGCCCTGCTGACGCAGCTCGCTGAGACTACTTCGCCGGGCACGAGGTGGCGGGAGAAGGCGGATTTGATTTGTCGCCAGCGCATTGCAAAATCTGCATCTCCGCCAGGCATCGTCCAGACGGTGTGAAGATGCTCCGGCAGCACCACGATTGCATCGATCATGAAAGGATGCCGCTGGCGAACCTCGCGGAAGGCCGCGCGCAATAGGTCGATGTTCGCCGTCAGAAGCGGAAGGCACCGATCCGCCAAGTTGACGGTGAAAAAGAAGCTTCCGCCGGGAATGAAATTGCGTCGATAGGAGGTCATGCCTCATTTTAGCACAACCTTGCAGACGATTCTAATTCCGACCTCAACCTATAGTGAAGGGCTTGTAGGATGGGAAGAGCGCAGCGAAACCCATCGCACCTTCAAAGAACGCGGCACGATGATGGGTTTCGCTTCGCTCTACCCATCCTACGAAGTTTGCCTCACGCCACCGCCGCGTCCGGGATGCGTGCGGCTTCCATCGGCTGCTTGCCGCGGATCAGGTCCGAGGCGCGGTCGGCGATCATCATCGTTGATGCGTTGAGGTTCGCCGAGATCATGCGGGGCATGACGGAGGCATCGATGACGCGGAGGCCTTCGAGGCCGTGGACTCGGAGCTGGTCGTCGACGACCGCCCAGGTCGAGTCCGCCGGGCCCATGCGGCAGGTGCAGCCGGGGTGGAAGGTGGTGGTGCCGCGCTCGGTGGCGGCGTGCAGGAATTCGTCGTCGGTGTTGACGTTGGGGCCGGGGAAATCCTCGTAGGCGTAATAGGGCGACAGCGGCGCCGATTTCAGCAGGCGCCGCGCGAGCTTCATGCCGCCGACGATGACGCGGCGGTCGAGCTCGGCATCGAGATAGTTGGTCTGGATGATCGGCGGCGCGAACGGATCGGAGGAGCGGATGCGGACATAGCCGCGGCTCTCCGGGCGCTGCTGCCAGGAGGCGACCGTCATGCCGGGCTCGTCCTCGAGCTGCCCCTGCACGCCTTCCTTGTAGGAGGCGGGCGTGAAGGTGAGCTGGAGATCGGAGCTCTCAGCGCTCTCGCCGGAGTGCCAGAAGCAATAGACCATGGTCGGCGACAGCGACAGCAGGCCGCGGCGCGCGGTCGCCCATTTCAACGCCTCGATCCACAGCGAGAAGCCGCGGCGGAGCTCGTTGATAGTCTTGATGTCTTTCACGCGCGCCACCGTGCGCGGGGCGTAATGGTCCTGAAGGCCCTCGCCGACGGGCAGCGCGTGACGCACCGCGATGCCGTGCTGCTGCAACAGATCCGGCGAGCCGACGCCAGAGAGCTGCAAGAGCTGCGGCGAATTATAGGTGCCGCCGGAGAGGATCACTTCCTTGTTGGCGCGCACTTCGACGGGCTGGCCGCCACGGCCGCCCTTGGTGTAACGCACGCCGACCGCGCGCTTGCCTTCAAAAAAGATCTCGGTCGCATGCGCATGCGTGTGCACATGCACGTTGGGCCGCTTCATCGCGGGCTTGAGGAAGGCGGTCGAACCGGAGACGCGCAGGCCCTTGTCGATGGTGCGCTGGCAGTAGGAGACGCCCTCCTGGGTCTTGCCGTTGTAGTCGGGGTTGCGTGGGATGCCGAGCGAGACTGCGCCTTCCATGAAGGCCTCGCAGAGCGGATCGCGCCAGTCCATGGTGGTGACGGTGAGCTTGCCGTCGCGGCCGCGATAGGTGTCCTCGCCCTCGCCCACGCGCCTTTCCAGCCGCCGGAAGTACGGCAGCACGTCGGCATAACCCCAGCCGCGATTGCCCATCTG
Organism: Bradyrhizobium huanghuaihaiense; assembly: GCF_007830635.1. Taxonomy (GTDB): domain Bacteria; phylum Pseudomonadota; class Alphaproteobacteria; order Rhizobiales; family Xanthobacteraceae; genus Bradyrhizobium; species Bradyrhizobium huanghuaihaiense. The sequence goes on from NZ_VLLA01000006.1 coordinate 119,444, forward strand.
CGCCCAGGTGTCGAAATCCATGCGCTGGCCGCGGTTGTAGATGTGGCCGTTGATCGAGGACGAGCCGCCGAGCGTCTTGCCGCGCGGCGCGTAGATGCTGCGCCCGCCGGTATAGGGTCCCGGCTCCTGCTGGTAGGCCCAGTTGATGCTCTTCATGTGGAAGGTTTTTATGAAACCCGCCGGCAGATGGATGTAGGGGTGCCAGTCGCTCGGCCCGGCTTCGAGCACGCAGACGCTGACATTGGGATCTTCGCTGAGCCGGCTGGTGAGCACGCAACCGGCGGAGCCCGCGCCGACGATCACATAATCGAATCTATCCATGGTCCCTCGGCCGCCCCTAGCGCGGCTTGTCGTTGAGTTGAAATTCCAGATGCGCCTGCACCGTCGGCCATTCGGCGGCGGTGATGCTGTAGACTACAGTATCGCGCAGCGTACCGTTCGGCGCGACCTGATGGCTGCGCAGGATGCCGTCCTGCTTGGCGCCCAGGCGCTCGATGGCGCGGCGGCTCTGGTGGTTGAAGAAATGCGTACGGAACTCGACCGCGATGCAGTTCAGCGTCTCGAAGGCATGCCGGAGCAGGAGCAGCTTGCACTGCGTGTTGAGCGGCCCGCGCTGCGCGCCCTTGCCGTACCAGGTCGAGCCGATCTCGACGCGGCGGTTGGTGGCATCGATGTTCATGTAGGTCGTCATGCCGACGATATTGCCGCCGGCGTCGAACACGGTGAAGGGCAGCATCGAGCCGGCGGCCTGCAAGGCCAGGCGGCGGTCGATCTCCTTGCCCATGTTCTCCGGCAGCGGGATCGCAGTGTACCAGAGTTTTGACAGCTCGCCGTCCTTGACGGCCTCGACCAGCCCCTCGCGATGCTGATGCGACAGCGGCTCGAGACGGGCATGCTGTCCGCGCAGGGTGATGGGATCAGGCCAGGGCATTGAAGTCTCTCTCCGTTGTCATTGCGAGGAGCGAAGCGACGAAGCAATCCAGACTGTCACCGCGGGGGCATTCCTGGATTGCTTCGCTTCGCTCGCAATGACGGTCACTAGCACCGTTTACTTGTTTAGGAAATTGAGAGGCAAACCGCCGCGCGGCCAGTCCATGGCGACGAGCTCGCCCTTGCCCGACAGCGTGATGTAGGCGGTTTTCAGCCCGGGGCCGCCGAAGGCGATGTTGGTGGTGACACGGTCGCCGGTCGGGACCTGCTCGACCAGGGTGCCGTCGGGCGCGATCACCGAGATGCAGCCGGAGACGAGGGTGGCGACGCAGACATTGCCGTTTGCTTCCACCGCGAGCGAGTCGAACATCTGGTAGCCGCCGAGGCCGCAGATCGGTTTTCCCCGCTCGCCGCGATAGATCGCGTCGCGCGGCTTGAGCGTGCCGGGCGCGGAGAGCTCATAGGCCCACAGCCGCCCCGTGGGCGTCTCCGCGATATAGACGGTGTTCTCGTCCGGCGACAGCCCGATGCCGTTGGCCGGCAGCACGCCGTGCACGATTTCGACGATCTCGGTCATGCCGGGCTTGAGGTAATACATGCCGCCGACATCCATCTCGCGCGCGCGGCGCTTGCCGAGATCGGAGAACCAGAGGCCGCCCTGCCTGTCGAACACCAGATCGTTCGGCCCGCGCAGATCGTGCTCGCCGCATTTCGTCACGACGGTCTCGACCTTGCCGGATTGCAGGTCGACGCGCTGGATCGAGCCGCCGAGATAATCGTCCGGCTGCGGGCCGGGCATGATCATGTTGCGGGTCGGAATCCAGGAGAAGCCGCCATTGTTGCAGATGTAGATCTTGCCGTCGGGCCCGAGCGCGGCGCCATTCGGGCCGCCCGGAATTTTCGCCACGATCTCCTTGCGGCCGTCGGGATAGACGCGCGTCAGGCGCTGGCCGCGGATCTCCACCAGCACCACCGAGCCGTCCGGCATCACGACCGGCCCTTCGGGAAATTCGAGGTCGGTGGCGAGAACGCGGACGTTGGACATGTGGGACCCTCCCGGCTGCTTGTTATGGCTTGCACGGGATGTCCGGCACGGGCCCCACACGCAAGATTTGCCTGCGGTTATGACAAAGTCACCCCCGCTTGCCAAGCAAGCGGGATGGTATGCCAGCCCTGCAGCTTACTCCCGCACGGGCACCCAGATTTCGAAGCCGCCATTGCCGGTCGCGGGATCGAACTTTTCGTCATAGCGCTCGAAGTTCGGCGCATCGGCCGCCTGCAAGCCGGAGGCCGGCAGCCATTGATTCCAGATCGTATTCACCGTGCGGCGGATCGAGGCGACGTGCTCGGTGTGGGTGAACACGGCATAGCGCTGCTCGGGGATGCGGATGCGACCGAAGCGGCGCGGCAGGTCGGAGAAGTCCGCGACCTCGACGCCGGCGATGTAGTCGAAATTGCCGGCATCATCGCCGTTGCAGCAGACGCCATAGGCGACATTGCCGATGCGCGCGGGAATGTCGGCGACCTCCTGATGGAAGCGGTGCCACAGGCCCGGGATCATGGCGCCGTTGTCGCAGGCGATGCGCTCAGTGGGGCCGGCGACGAGGAAGGCCTTCGCCGTCTCGAAACGCGGTGCGGCAAGGTTGTCGAGCATGGTGGAGTCCATGAGGATCGGCTCCTGAAGCTTGAGATGGCTGACGCATGTCGCGGTCCTGACAGCTTCGGGCGTGGTGCCGAACTGGTCGCGGAACGCGCGGGTGAATGCTTCGTGCGAGCCGTAATCCGCCTCCAGCGCGATGCTGAGGATGTCCGGCGCGCCGTTCGCAAGGCTGCGCGCGGCCTCCGTCAGCCGCCGTGCGCGCAGGTAGCGCATCGCCGGCAGGCCGGTGGCTGCGGCAAACGCACGCACCAGGTGGAACCGCGACACGCCGGCGACCGCGGCGATCTCGTCGAGCGTCATCGGCTCGGCCAGATGGCTCTCGATGTACCAGAGCGCGCGCTGGGCTGGGTTCATGACGGTCGGACCTCGTTCGAAGCAAGACCATGATGCACCGAAGGCCGCCGGCTTCGCTTGATCGGCGTTGCGGTCCTTTAGGAAGATAGCGCCGGAACTGCCACTGGCAACGTCCGGGCGTTCGTGGCTACATTCGACAACTCAAAACCGCTCACAAGAAAGCAGGAGGAACCGCCACATGAAGATCACCGATGTGCGGGCGCACCATATCCGCATCCCCTACGACGCCGGTGTTGCGAGCTTCCGCCAGGGCGCCTCCGCCATCACCGCCCTCGACATGGTGCTGGTCGAGGTCACGACCGATGCCGGACTGACCGGCTGGGGCGATGCCTTCGCCTATGTCAGCCCGCGCACCACGCGGAGCGCCGTCGAGGAGATGATCGCGCCGCAGGCCATCGGCCTCGAGGTTCCTGACGCCGCCGGCATTGCCGCGGCGATGGAGCAGATCCAGCGCAATCTGCATCTGTTCGGCCGCTACGGCATCACCATGTTCGCGATCTCCGGCCTCGACATCGCGCTGTGGGACCTCGCTGCGAAGATCAGGGGCGTGCCGCTGCACCGCCTGCTCGGCGAGATCCGGCGCCCGGCCATTCCCGCCTATGCGAGCCTGCTGCGGATCGGCTCGCCCGACAACATCGCCGGCGAATGCCGGAAGGCGCTCGCACTCGGCTATGGCGCGATCAAGCTGCATGAGACCACGACACCTGCGGTGTTCGCCGCGCGCGAGGCGATCGGGCCCAACATTCCCCTGATGGTCGACATGAACTGCCCGCTGTCAGGCGAGCAGGCGATTGCATTCGCGAAGGCGTGCAAGGACGCGCAGCCGATGTTCCTGGAGGAGCCGGTCTGGCCGCCGGAGGATTTTGCCACGCTCGCCGACGTTCGCAACAAGGGCGGGCTCGGCATCGCCGCCGGCGAGAATGCCTGCACGGAATATCAATTCCGCCAGATGATGGATGCCGGCGCCGTGAGCCACGCCCAGCCGTCGGTGATCAAGGTCGGCGGCATCACGGAGTTCCTGAAGGTCGCGGCGCAGGCCGATCAACGCGGCGTCAAGATCGTCCCGCATTCCCCCTATTTCGGTCCCGGCTTGCTGGCGACGGTGCACCTGCTCGCGACGCGCGACGACGGGCTGGTCGAGATGTTCTACCTCAAGCGCGAAGCCTGTCTGTGGGGCGGCCGCGCCGATGCCGATGCCACCGGCCATGTCGCGGTGCCGGCAGGACCCGGGCTCGGCCATGAGCCCGATCGCGACGTGATGGAGCGCTATCGCGTGGCGTGATCGACGCGCCTATTTCGCAGCGTCCTTTGGCGGCGGCGCGTCCTGCTTCTTCTTCAAATCTTCGGCGGTCTTCGCCTGCGCGGCCTGGAGATCACTGATCGTCTTCTGCAGGCCGGCAACGCTCGTCTTCAGCGCGTCGATCTGGCGACCTGCCGCATCCAGCTTCTGCTGATGATCGAGGTTGAGCTTGGTGATCGTCTTCTGGAGGAAGTCGATATTGCTCTGGAGACAGCTGGTGCGGCGCTCCATGGTCTTCTCGACGGTGCAGATCTCGATGCCCGGCACATCCTGCGCGCGGAGCGGCGCAGCCGCCAGCGTCGCGAGCAGCAACATCGGGAAAAAAATGCCGGTGCTTCGAAGCGGCATGCAGGGTTCCTCGCCAAATGATCACAGCAATGTGCGCCGATTGCGCACAGCGGCCGGACGCTACCACACTCGTACCGCATTCTCGCGTTGAGCTTGGCTTGTTCCCTGGGACGGGGAGCAGTGAACCGCACGCGAAGGAAGTGGGCGCACTTTCGCGGCTTTGTTTAGGGGAGATTTTTACAATGGCAACGCGCGATAGACGTCTGGCGGAGTTCGATGGCGCTGGAGAACCGCCACCTGGCCTGCCGGTCGAAGTGCTGTGCGAGGATCACAGCGGAACATATCAGCTGCCGTTCGCCTGCCGCTATGTCGGAGGACGCTGGCAAAACCACGAGGCCGGCATCGCAGTCGAAGCGACCGTCATCGGCTGGCGCCTGCCGCGGGTGAAGCACACGGGCGTCGCCTGACCGCGGCTTGTGTTCCAAAATGCGACGGGGCCGCGCTCCGCCTTAACGAACGGAACGCGGCCCGAACGAATCACGTCCGAATCAGCGGAGCGGCTCCGTACACAGCTGTTCACGGCTAGATATCGCAACCAACCCCAAGGCCCATACAATATCTGCGTACCGTGAGGGGCCGCCCCGTCCGAGGACGAGCCCCAAAAGTTAACGGCTTCAATGACATGGCTGCAGGGGGCGGCGGCGCGAGGCCTCGCTCCCAAAACAGGCAGGGCGACGCCGCTCCTGCCTAATATTCGACCTCGAGCTCCTCGATCTCGGCCGGCTCTTCCTTCGCCGCCGCGATCCACTCCCTCATCTCGGGCATCGCCATGATGGTATCGGCATAAGCCTTGAGGCGCGGCTCGAGCTTGACGTCATAGGTGACGAAGCGCGTCACCACGGGGGCGTACATCGCATCCGCCATGGTGCGCCGCTCGCCGAACAGGAACGGACCGCCGGATTTCTCCAGACAGTCGCGCCAGATGAACCAGACGCGGTCGATGTCCGCCTGCGCGCGCGACCAGATCTTGAACCCGGGGAAGTGGCCCTTGAGATTGACCGGCAGCGATGCGCGCAGCGTGGTGAAGCCGGAATGGATTTCGCCGCAAATGGAGCGGCAATGGGCGCGCTGGACGCGGTCATCCGGCAACAGCCCGGCTGACGGCATCACCTCGTTGAGATATTCGGCGATCGCAAGCGTATCCCAGACCACGGCGCCCTCGTGCCGCAGGCACGGCACCAGGATCGACGACGACAGCAGCAGGATCTCCGCACGCGCCGATGCGTCATCCGGCGCGGTCACAACTTCCTCGAAGTCGAGCCCGGAAAATTTCGTCAGCAGCCAGCCACGCAGCGACCAGGACGAATAGTTCTTACTGCTGATGGTCAGTGTCGCTTTCGCCATATGGCCTCTTCCCTCACGCCTGTGACCCGCACCCCGCCCGGCCGCGGATTTGCTCATTCGCTGAGCTTCCCGGTGTCCTCACCCCGCTTCCGGAGCAAGCGATGTGCCAATTTTGCGGGCGGTCCTGCTCCCGTCTGGCTTCGATATTGCATGACGGCAGGGAACAGGGTGGGCAATTCGGTATGATGTCGATGTATTATCAGGCCTTTCAGAACCATATGGATCTGACGGCGCCGTGGCGGGCGGGCGCCTCGTCCGCGCTGAAATTCCTCAATCTGGCGCCCCAGGGAATGTCGCACCAGGTGGTCGGCCGACTCTCGGCCGCGCTGGAGCTGATCTCGCGCTCCACCCTCACCTATGACCGCCCGGCCTATGGCATCGACAGCGTGATGGTCGGAAACCGCGAGGTCGCCGTGCGCGAGGAGATCGCCTACGCGACGCCGTTCGGCTCGCTGCTGCATTTCAGGAAGGACGACGTGGGCGAGCAGCCGCGCATGCTGCTGGTGGCGCCGATGTCCGGCCATTTCGCGACGCTCTTGCGCGGCACCGTGAAGACGCTGCTCCAGGACCACGACGTCTACATCACGGACTGGCACAATCCGCGCGACATTCCGCGCAGCGAAGGCCGCTTCGGGCTCGACGACTACACCGAGCATCTCATCGACTTCCTGGGACAGCTCGGTCCGCGCCCGCACATGGTCGCGATCTGCCAGCCCTCGGTCTCGGCGCTCGCGGCTGCCGCGATCATGTGCGAGGGCAATCACCCCTCGCGCCCCGCAACGCTGACGCTGATGGCGGGGCCGATCGACACGCGCATCCAGCCGACCCGGGTCAACGAGTTCGCCAAGAGCCGGCCGATCGAGTGGTTCGAGCGCAACCTGATCAACTACGTGCCGATGCAGTGCCGCGGCGCGCTGCGCAAGGTCTATCCCGGCTTCGTGCAGCTCACCGCCTTCGTCTCGATGAATCTCGAGCGCCACATCAAGCAGCATCTCGACCTCGCCAACCACATCGCCAAGGGCGAGAAGGAGAAGGCCGCGACCATCAAGACCTTCTACGACGAATATTTCGCGGTGATGGACCTGCCGGCGGAGTTCTACATCGAGACCGTGCGCGACGTGTTCCAGGAGCACCTGTTGCCGCAGGGCAAGCTGATGCACCGCGGCCGTCCCGTGAACACCAGGGCCGTCAGCCGCATGGGGCTGATGACGGTCGAGGGCGAGAAGGACGACATCTGCTCGATCGGCCAGACGCTGGCGGCGCAAGACCTCTGCACCGGCGTGCGCGCCTACCGCCGCGTCCACCACATGCAGGCCGGCGTCGGCCATTACGGCGTGTTCTCGGGCAAGCGCTGGAACAACGAGATCTATCCGCTGCTGCGGGATTTCGTGCACGTGAATTCGTAACCGTCATCCCCTGCCGACAGGACGGCCAGCCAGCGGAAGCGGCACGTGCCTAATGCGCTTGCGTGAGCAACTCTTTCGCTTCCACGAGCTCGGGAAGATCTCGCTCCGTCTCAAATCCAGCGAGCACGGGAGCGAGCAGTTCGGACACCCTACCTGCTCGGCCATTTGTCCTGTGCAGGCGGGCAAGTCCAAGAGCGCTGCGCAGCTCGAAGGTCTTGGTCTGCTGGTGTCGCGCGATGTCCAGCGCTCGCCTGAGGTCGTCTTCGGCGCTGGATTCGTTCGATGAACCATGGCGCGACAAGAGTTTACCGCGGACACGATGCAGCTCGGCATCAAGCCAATGCTGGCCGGACTGTTCGGTCCGGGCGATCAGTTCGTTCAGGATCTCCAGCCCGGTCTCGACTTGGCCGACCTCTGCATTCGCCACGGCAACATGCATCCCCCAAAACGGCTCGCACAGGTAGCAATCGTTCTCGTGCAGCAAGCTCCAGCCCTGACGCATGTCCGCCAGTCCGGCCATTCGGTCGCCGGCCCGCCACTTGGCGAGGCCATTCAGGTAGGTGCCCGCGGCCACGTACAACGGCATCGTGTGGTCGCGCGCGAGACCGAGCGCCAGGATCGTCTCTGTTTGCTGCAACATGCCCCCGCATACCCCGTCGAACACGGCGCGATGAACCAGCGCGTTGGCCTGGGACAGAGCGCGCTTTTCTGCCGAAGCACCCACCGCTTCGGCAGCGAGCTTGCGTGCGCGCGCGACGATACCGAGCGGCCAGAGCACCAGTGCAAGGAATCTCATGATCACGAACGGCAGATCCAGCGCCGAAGCCCTGAATGTCGCGGGATCCGGTTCGGCGCCATAGATCGCGAGCGCCCGCTCGAGATGCGTTCGCGCGTTCAGGTAATCGCCGGCGAACCAGCTGGTGACGCCGCCCGTCCAATGGGCGACGACGGCGGCCACCGGCGAGTCCGGTCGTCGGTCAGCGGCACTCCTGATGGCATCCGCCAGCTCCCGCATCGGAGCGAGTTCGCCGTGCGTCAGGCAGGCATTGAAGAGCCCCGAATGGATCGGCGCAAGTTCAACGGGATCATCGATGTCGACTGCAAACTGGCGCGCACGCGTCCACGCCGCGACGGTTTCGGGAGCGCTGTGCCCGAGGCTGCCCCGCAAGGCACGGCCATATGAGATTTGAAGATGCAGCCTGCTGATCATCCGGCGAGGTTCGTCAGGCAGCTCGTCGGCGGTCGCAATGGCCTTGCCGAGATGCGCGATCGCCTCGGAATAGGCAGAGCGTTTCAGCGCCTGCTGGCCCGCCTTGCGCCACCATTCGAGGGCGACCTCGCTCAGCCCCGCTTCCGTGAAGTGGTGCGCGAGAACCTCCGGCTCGGTCTCGGCGACGACTGGAAACTTCTCGCGCAGGACCTCGCCAATTCGCGTGTGAAGCAGATGCCGTTTGCTCTTGAGCAGGCTCTCGTAGGCCGCTTCCTGAACCAGGGCGTGCTTGAAACTATAATTTGCTTCGGGCGGAGCCCCGCGGCGAAGCAGCAGTTCGGCCTCTTCAAGCTGTGCCAGCGCATCGCTCAGCGTCAGATCATCGCGTCCCGCCACGGTTTTCAGCAGCGCGTATGAGAAGTCGCGCCCGATGGCGGCGCCTATCTGCGCCACCTCCTTGACCGGAGCGAGCCGGTCGAGCCGCGCCATCAGCGAATCCTGCAGCGTCGCGGGAATAGCAAGCGCCGGGAGCGGACTGCTCAGGCGATAGCGCCCGGCATCTTCGACGAGCAGGCCGGACTCCAGCACCATCTTGGTCAACTCCTCGACGAACAGCGGGACACCATCCGTCTTGTCGATGATCTGCTTCATCATCTCGCGCGGCAGCTGGCGACCGACGACCACCTGTTCGACCAGCGCGCGCGTGTCCTGCCGATCGAGCCGATCGAGTCGCAACAGACCGACGTTGGCAAGGCCCGACCAGGAAGGCTCGAACTCCGGCCGGGATGTCATGAGCACGAGTATCGGCAATGCCCTGATCCGATCGACCGCGAGATCAAACAGTTCAAGTGTCGTGGCATCGGCCCAATGCAGATCCTCGCAGATGATCAGCAGAGGCTGATCGCGCGCCAACCCCTCAAGCTGATCGAGAAGGGCGGCAAATGTCTGTCGCCGCAGCTGCGCCGGGCTCAAGCCAAGGGGCGGGCAATGGTCACTGGTTGGAATCGAAAGCAGGGCCGCAATGAGCGGTGTTGCCCGGGCGACCTGCTGGGTCCCCAGCGCCAGCATTGCCTCGAGCTTGTCGAGCTTTTGTTCTGGCGTATCGTGCGAGCGGATTCCGGCGGCGCGCTCGAGCTGCGCGACAAAAGGATGCAGGGCACTGTTGGTATGGTATGGCGAACACTGATATCGCACCCGACGGTGTGTCCCCAACGAAGGACTTTCGGACAGCGTTGCGACAATGCGCGACTTGCCGATGCCCGCTTCGCCGGAAATCAATACGATCTGGCCCTGGCCCTGCCATGCCTCACGCTGGCGCGAGAGAATGAATTCGATCTCGTCCTTGCGGCCGACAAAGCCGATCGAGCGCGCGGCGCGGACCGCCTCGAAGCGGCTCTCGGATGCGGTCGCTCCTTCCACCGCCCACACCGCAATGGGTTCGCCTATCCCCCTGACTTCGCGGCGGCCGAGATTGCGAAAGGTGAAGAGATCTCCAAGCAACCGGCGCGTCGACGATGCAACGACGACCACTCCCGGCTCCGCCAGGCTCTGAAGCCGGGCAGCGAGGTTTGGCGTATCTCCGACGGTCGCGTGCTCCTCCGACGCGTCTCCGCTGATGAGGTCGCCGACCACTACGAGCCCCGTCGCAATGGCGATCCGCAGCTCAACCTTCTCGCCGGCGCCTGTCTTGAGCTGGCGAATTACGGAGATGATGTCGAGGCCCGCTCGCACTGCGCGCTCCGCATCATCTTCGTGGGCGCGCGGATAGCCGAAATAGACGAGTATCCCGTCACCGACGAACCTGGCTATCCTGCCGTCATAAGCGGCAATGACACGCGCGCATGCGGCGCGGTAGGCCCGGATCACTTCCCACATGTCCTCGGGATCGAGACGCGCCGAGAGCGCAGTCGAGCCGACCAGATCGCAAAACATCACGGTGAGGTGGCGCCGCTCGGCGTCGTGAGGAGGAGCGGGCGATGCGATCAACGCGGCTGGATCGAGGTCGGCAATGGCACGCTGCATTTTGCGGCGATGACCGAGCAGGACTCCGAGCTTGTCAAAGTCCTCGTCCATCAGCTCGGGGAGGACGCCCACGTCGATCCCGTTCTGGGCAAAACAATCCGCGTATTGCCCAAGCCCCAGCTTCTCGAGCCACTCCGCAATCTGCATGGCACCACCGATGTTGTGGCTGGCAGTTAGCAGAATCTTGGACCACGACCGCGCGCAGACAATAACCCAACGCCACCATGATGGCACGTCTTGTTTGCTGTGCGAAAATTTAGGTTACTCGATACCGATAGGATTTCGGCCGGGACGGTGCTCGAAGCAAACGGCCGCGCTACCAAACATCGTTGGCACGCCGCGTTGGACGGCAGAGGTTGCGATGAGTCGTCACTGCTCACTCCAGACCAGAAGCCGAACCAACACTGCGGCTTTCGCTCACGTGCGATGCCAAGCCGACGTCTTTCCGTGAGCGCACTTCCTTCATTGGCTCATTCGCGGACGCTTCGTGGCTGCGAGCCATCGTGCCCGCTGCAATCTGAAGCGAAGAGCCAACCACCCAGCAGCCGGCAACAAAGCCGATCAGGCCGTTGGGCAGATTTTGATCAAGGACAAGGATGCTGACGGACAAAGTTGCGGCGATGGCCGCGCCGAACGTTCCGGCCGCACTCATGATCTCAGCCGGCTCGGAGCCGGTCCATTCTTCCGAGATGCTCGATGTCGGCTTCCGCGAGACATTGCCGGACAAATCAATTCCGACATAACAGCTGACAGCTCCGTAGAGCATTGTCAGGAGCACAATCCAGCCGCTTTCGAACAATCCGCCTTTCTGACGCAACAGGGTTGCACCGACATAGAGGCCGCAAGAGGCCCCAACGGCCGCCAGCCCAATTCTTTCAAGGATGTGGGCCGACTTGATCAGACTGGAACGGGCGATCCCAAGATTGCCGACGTGCCTTTGGAGAGAGAATGCGCTGGAAATTCCGCTGCTAATCTTCATTGGGGGGCTCCTTCTGAGTAATTGGCAGCCTACTGGCTGACCCCAAATAGAATCTGCCTGGACGAGTTTCTCGATGCCCTCGATTCCAATTTCTGAAAAATCTGTGCTGAGTGATGGGGCTGGCTTGCTCGTGCGCAAGACGAGGAGCCATCCAAAGCTGCGCGCACGCGGCTGCGCAGGCATTGCATCTCACCCGTATTTGTCGAATTCGAGTCCGGGTGCGGCAATTTCTTGCCGGAGTGTTAGTTCAAAACGAGAGGGATGAACTATGAAGCGGTTCACACACCGCTGTTTCCTGTCGCTCCATCCGATCACGAATTCCGGAGGATGTTCGCAATCAGGCCGACCACTCCTCACCCCACACCTGCACCACGTGGCCAGGCGACACTTCGCGATACTGCCGTACCGGCGGCTGGTAATCCGGTGCGCGCACCGGGCTTCTGATCTCGTCGTTGGAGGCTTCACGCTTGGTGCCGCGGCGCGACGGGTCTGGCACCGGCACTGCCGCCATCAGCTTCTTGGTATAGGGATGCTGCGGATCGCCGAACACCGAAGCGCGAGGGCCGATCTCGACGATCTCGCCGAGATACATCACCGCGACGCGGTGGCTCATCCGCTCGACCACCGCGATGTCGTGAGAAATGAAGAGATAGGCAAGCCCCATGCTGGCCTGAAGGTCGAGCATCAAATTGACGACCTGCGCCTTGACCGAGACGTCGAGCGCGGAGACCGCCTCGTCGGCGACGATCAGCTTCGGCCCGAGCGCGAGCGCGCGCGCAATGCAGATGCGCTGGCGCTGGCCGCCGGAGAATTCATGCGGGAAACGCGCGGCCATGTCGGCGGCAAGACCAACACGCACGAGCAGGTCCGAGACCTTGTCGCGCGCCTGCGACGCGGTGGCGAGACCGTTGGCGAGCAGCGGCGCGGCGATCGCCGTTCCCACCGACATGCGCGGATTGAGGCTCGCGAACGGATCCTGAAACACGATCTGCATGTGCTTGCGGAAATCGCGCAAAGTGCGACCGTTCATGGCGAGAACATCCTGGCCGTCGATCAGGACCGTCCCGCTGTCGGGCTCGAGCAGCTTGAGGATGGAGCGGCCCGTCGTCGACTTGCCGCAGCCGGATTCGCCGACCAGCGCCAGCGTCTCGCCGGCGCGCAAGGTGAAGGAGACGTTCTCGACCGCGTGCACGCGGCCGGAGACTTTTCCGAACAAGCCCGAGCGGATCGGAAAGCGCGTGGTGAGGCCTGAGACTTCCAGCAGCGGCCGCTCGGCGATCGAGACCGTATCGGGGGTCTCCATCGGCTCGTCCGATGTGCCCGTCACCTTGTCGACGATCGGAAAACGCATCGGCCGCTGGCGCCCGTCCATCGAGCCGAGCCGCGGCACGGCCGCGAGCAGCGCACGGGTATAGGGATGCGAGGGCGCGGCGAAGATGCGCGAGGTGGCATCCGTCTCCACCGCCTGCCCGCCATACATCACCACGGTGCGATCCGCGATCTCGGCGACCACGCCCATATCGTGAGTGATGAAGAGGATCGACATCCCCTCCTCCTGCTGGAGCTCCTTCAGCAGCTCCAGGATCTGGGCCTGGATGGTGACGTCGAGCGCGGTGGTCGGCTCGTCGGCGATCAGGAGCTTCGGCTTGCAGGCGAGCGCCATCGCGATCATCACGCGCTGGCGCATGCCGCCGGAGAAGCGGTGCGGGTGCTCGTGGAAGCGCGATTTCGCCGCCGGGATGCGGACGCGGTCGAGCAGACGGACGGTCTCGGCCTCTGCCGCCGCGCGCGACAGGCCGCGATGCTGGATCAACGCCTCCGCGATCTGAAAGCCGATGGTGAGCACGGGATTGAGGCACGTCATCGGCTCCTGGAAGATCATGGCAACGTCGTTGCCGCGAATGTCCTTCATGCTCGCTTCGGGCAGCGTCAGGAGGTCGCGCCCGGCGAGCGTGACGCGGCCCTCGACGCGGCCGATCTCCTTCGGGACGAGCCGCATGATCGAGAGCGCAGTGACGCTCTTGCCCGAACCGGACTCGCCGACGATCGCCACGGTTTCGCGGGGCGCAATCTCGAACGAGACGTTGCGGACGACGGGGACCCATTGCCGCTCGAGCATGAACGACGTGGTGAGGCCCGAGACGGACAGCACGGCGGACTGTGCTTCGGCCAGGACTTGATCTGGTCTCGTTGCACCAATGTTCATGCGGGGACCCCTGCACGTGCCCAGGCGGAGGTCCGCCCCCTCCCCCGCTTGCGGGGGAGGGTTGGGGAGAGGGTGTCTCCGCTGGCGAGGACCCCCAAGAGGAGAGAGCCCTCACCCGCGCCTTCGGCGCGACCTCTCCCGCAAGCGGGAGAGGTGCACCGAGTCCGCGGCTGCATCGATGTTCCCATCACCACCACCCCTCAATAGCCGCGCGTACGATCGACCAACCCCGGCAGGTCTTCGCCGCGGCGGTGACGTGCGATGATGTCGAGCACGTAGTCGACGGCCGTATCGGGCGTGGTCATGCTGGCATTGTGCGGCGTCAGCAGGATGCGCGGATGGCTCCAGAACGGATGGCCCGCCGGCAGCGGCTCGGGTTCGGCGACGTCGAGCACCGCACCCGACAGTGCGCCACTGTCGAGAGCGGCGAGGAAATCGGCCTCAATGAGATGCGGGCCGCGTCCGACATTGACGAGACAAGCACCGCGCGGCAAGCGGGCGAAAAGGTCCGCATTCAGGATGCCGCGGGTCTCGTCGGTCAAGGGCAGCAGGCAGACGAGAATGTCGGTCTGCGCGAGAAACTCCGGCAAGGCCTCAGCATCTGCATAGCAAGTGACGCCTTCGATCTCGCGCGGCGAGCGATTCCAGCCGAGAAGCGGAAAGCCGAACGCCTTGAGCCGCTCCAGCACGGCCTGGCCGAGCTGGCCAAGCCCCATCACGCCGACACGCCGGCGCTTGGCCGGCGTGATCCGGATCTCGCGCCAGACCTGCTCCGTCTGCTGGTTGATGAAGTGCAGGAGGTCGCGATGCAGGGCGAGCACGCTCATGGTGACGTATTCCACCATGGTCTCGGCGATGCCGGGCTCCAGCATGCGCAGCAGCGGTATGTGCGGCGGCAGCTTTGTCACGTCGAACTGGTCGACGCCGGCGCCGACCGAGAACACCAGCTCGATGTTCGGGAACGTCGTCGCGATGTCATCGGGCGGCACCCAGGTCACGAGATAACGAACATCGGCGGGATCGCCGATGTCGGGCCAGAGCCGGAACGGCATGTCGGGCGCGCGCTCCGCGAAGAAACGCGCCCACTCCGCGCCGCGCACCGTGTTGGCCTTGTAGAGAACCGTCATGTCACGCCCGCCCTCAGAACGGGCTGACCGGCGCGAGCCGGCGGCCGTCGATCATGCGCTTGTGGCTGTAGGCGGCGGGATCGACCAGCGGCGTCGATCCGGTCACGATATCGGCGGCGAGCTTGCCGGCCGCCGGGCCGATGCCAAAACCGTGGCCGGAGAAGCCGGTCGCGAGGAAGAAGCCCGGCAGCGCATCGACCGGCGAGATGACGGGAATGGTGTCCGGGGTGCAGTCGATCGTGCCGCCCCAGGCTTCCGCGATCTCGATGTCCTTCAGCTCGGGGTTCGACTTGATCAACGAAGCCAGCGCCGCATTGACCAGCGACATATCGGGCGCGGGATCACGCACACGCTCGGCCTCGAACGGCGACGGCTTGTCAAAACTCCAGCTCGTGCCGCGCATGATCTGATCGAAGAACGACTTGCCGAACGACAGCTTCAATCCGTTCTTGCGATGCAGATAGGTCGGCCAGAAGGTGCGCGCGTAACGGAACAGATCGGGCGACAGCTCGACCGTGCCGCGGTTGCGCAGCGCCAGCGTGAATCCGCCGTCGAGGCGGCGGCGGATGCAGTAGAAGTCGGTGCCGAGTGCGCCCGAGGTGATCTCGGGCGCCGGCGTGGTCCGGCACGCGGTGGCATTGACGAGGCCAATCGGCAGCTCGATGCCGTGGCGGCGGCAGAACAGCGACGACCATGCGCCGCCCGACAGCAGCACGGACTGCGTGCGAATGGTGCCCTTCTCGGTGACGACGGCGCTGACCCGGCCGCCGGTCGTCTCCAGCCCGCGCGCGGCGCAGCCCTGATGAATGGTGACGCCGTGCTTGCGCGCGGCCGTGGCGAGCGCGGGCACGGCCATCGACGGCTCGGCGCGGCCATCGCTCGGCGTGTGCAAGCCGCCGACCCATTTGTCGGCATTATCAGGCAAGCGCTCGGCGACCTCGGCCGGCGTCAGCACGGTGGAGTGCACCTGCTGCTCGCGCGCGATCGCGGCCCAGCGCTCCCAGCCGGCAAGCTCGTCCTTGCTCTTGGTGAGGAACAACACGCCGGTGCGGCGGAAGCCGGCATCGACGCCGGCGTCGTTCTGCATGTCTTCCCACAGCCGCAGCGCCTCGCGCGCCAGCGGGATTTCCTCGCGTGCGCGGCCTTGCTGGCGGCACCAGCCCCAATTGCGGCTCGATTGCTCGCCGCCGACATGACCTTTCTCGACGAGGGCGACGGAGTGGCCCTTCTTCGCCAGATGATAGGCCGCGGACACGCCGATGACGCCGCCGCCGATGACGACGACGTCCGCCTGCGCCGGCAGGCGTTCGTCGCTATTTATACGGGTGAGCGGCGGGGACATGGGGCACTCCTGGCATTCAGTTCGGTCGAGCTCTTGCTCGTCATGGAATGTTCATTCGCGGATCCAGCGCATCGCGCAGGCCGTCACCGAGAAAGTTGAAGCTGGTCACCGCGAGCGTGATGGCGACACCCGGCACGATCGCGAGCCACGGCGCGCTGGTGAGATAGATCTGCGCATTGTTGAGCATGTTGCCCCAGCTCGCCGCCGGCGGCTGGATGCCGAAGCCGAGATAGCTGACATAGGATTCGAGCAGGATCGCCTTGGCGACGTTCAGCGTCGCGGCCACCACGATCGGCGCGATCGCATTGGGGACGAGCTCGCGGAACATGATCCGCAGGTTCGACGACCCGAAGGCGAGAGCCGCCACGGCGAACTCGCGCTCGCGCAGCGAACGCACCTGGGCTTCGACGACACGGGCAACGGCCATCCAGGCGGTGGCTGCGATCAGCACGGTGGTGGTGACGAGGCCGGGCTCGGTGAGCGCCGCGAGCGCGAGCAGCAGGAAGATGGTCGGAAAGCACAGCACGGCGTCGACGAGCCGCATCAGGACCGCACCGACGGCGCCGCCATAGAAGCCGGCGAAGGCGCCGACCACGATACCGACCGCCATCGCCATCACCATCGCGACGATGCCGATCGAAAGCGACACCCGTCCGCCCATCATCAGGCGCGCCAGCACGTCGCGGCCGAGCTCATCGGTGCCGAGGATATGCGCGCCCGACAGCGGCGGCGCGAACCGCTTCATGATGTCGATATAGGTGTCGTCGAACGGCAGGAAATAGGGACCCAGTGCCGAGCCGAGCACGAGGACGAGAATGATCATCGCACCGGCAAGCGCAAGACGATGACGGCAAAAGCGCCGCCACGCGGCCTGACCGGGCGTGCGCTGGACGGTGGAGAGGGCCACAGTCGCCATCGCCTAGCCCACCCGGATGCGCGGATCGACGACGGCATAGAGGATGTCGGCGAGCAGCGAGCCGATCAGCACCATCGTCGCCGAAAACATCAGGATGCCCATCACCACGGGATAGTCGCGGTAGCCGATGGAATCCAGGAACAGACGGCCCATGCCGGGCCAGGTGAACACGGTCTCGGCCACCAGCGCGCCGCCAAGCAGGGTCGGAAATTGCAGGCCGGCCACCGTGATCATCGGCAGCAGCGCGTTGCGCAAGCCATGCACCGTGAGGATGCGCCATTCCGGCAGGCCCTTGGCGCGCGCGGTGCGGATGTAGTCCTGGTTGATGACCTCGAGCATCGAGGAGCGCATGAAGCGCCCCCACATCGCGGTCTCGACCAGCGCCAGCACCATCGCCGGCGCAATCAGATGATGTAGCAGGTCGAGGAAGGAGCCGTCGCCGACGGTCTGGCGATTGCCGGCCGGCAACCAGCCGAGCTTCACCGAGAACACGTAGATGGTGACGAGGCCGAACCAGAAGGTCGGGATCGACAGCGCGATCATGGCGCCGACGGTGGCGAGCGTATCGAACACCGAATAGCGGCGCAGCGCGCCAAGGATGCCGATCCAGCAGCCGAGCAGCACCGCGATGATGGTCGCCGTCGCCATCAGCTCCAGCGTCGCGCCGAGATGCGAGGAGATCACCGACAGCACCGCCTCGCCGTCCCGATAGGACTTGCCCCAGTCGCCTTTCAACATGCGGCCGAACCAGTCGAGATACTGGATCGGCAGCGGCCGATCGAGGCCGAGCTGCCTGGTGACGCGATCGAGATCCTCCTGCGTCATCTGGCCGGAGACGGCAAACTGCGAGAGCGGGCCGCCCGGCGCCAGGTGCAGAATGGCAAAGCCGATCGCCGAAACGATCACGAGCAGCATGATCGCCTGTGCCAGGCGATTGGCGACGTAGCGGGCCATCTCAGGCGATCCAGCCGGCCTGAGACATCAGGCCCAATACCATTCGCGCATGTTCCAGCTGTTGATCGACATGTTGATGTTGGGACGGAAGCCTTGCAGCCCCTCCTTGATGCCCTCGGCGATGAAGCTCTGGAACAGCGGCAGGATGGCGAGGTCGTTGCGGATGAGCTTTTGCAGCTCGCCATAGGTCGCCTTGCGCTGCGCCAGGTCGAATTGCTTGGCGCCCTGGGACAGCAGCCGGTCGGCCTCCGCACTCTGGTATTGATAAGTGTTGTAGCCACGACCGCCCTTGGCGGGAATGGCACCGGAGCCGAAGCGCGGCGTCACGTCGGGGTCGCTGCCCAGCATGAAGTTGACGCCGACGATCACGGAATTGAACTTCGATTGCTGCCAGAAGTCGCCCCAGATCACGGCCGCCGGCATGTTGTTGACGCGCATCGCCGCGCCAATGGCTCGCCAGTCCTGGATCAGGAGCTGCTGGCACTGCTCGCGCACGGCACTGCCCGCCGTCGTCGAATTGGTGAATTCGAGCTTCACGCCGCCCTTCTCGCGAATGCCGCTGGAGCCGCGAACCCAGCCCGCAGCGTCGAGCAGCGCATTGGCCTTGGCAGGATCGTATTTGTGCTGCGGCAGCCCCTGCTGGAACGACCAGGCCTGCTGCGGCACAAAGCTCTCGGTCTGCGTCGGCAGGCCGTAATAGAGCGCATCGATGATCGCCTGCTTGTTGATGCCGAGATAGAGCGCCTCGCGCACGGCGCGGTCGGTGAAGGGACCAAAATCCAAATTGGGCGCGATATGCTCTACCGAAGACGTCGAAGAGACGAAGATCTTGCGGCCCTTCAGCGTCTTCGCCTCCTGCACGAAGTTCGGCAGGATGCCCGCAAGGCCCGTGTAGTCGACCTGTCCGGTGCGGAACTGGGTGTAGAGCACGGTGAGATCGGGAATGTATTTGAAGACCACACGTTCGACGTACGGCCCCTTGCCGTGATAGCCGGTGTGGGCATTCAACTGGATATGATCGCCAGGCACGCGCTCGCCCCAGCGGAATGGACCGGTCCCGACCGGCGCATTGTGGAACGGCGAAGCGTTCGGATCGGACACCTTCTCCAGGATGTGCTTGGGCACGATGAAGGTGAACGACGCCAGGATCGACATGTAGGGCGAATAGGGCGCTTCCATCCGCCAATGAATCTCGTCGGGCGCGACGACGGTGATGTCCTTGACGAGGCTATGGCCGACCCGGCTGCGCGCGCGGAAACCGGGATTGTTGATCAGCTCGATGGAGAATTTGACGTCCTCCGCCGTGAACGGCGTGCCGTCATGCCATTTCACGTCGCTGCGGAGCTTGATCTTCCAGGTCAACCCGTCGGCCGACAGGCCGCCATTCTCGAGGGTCGGGACTTCGCGGGCGAGGTCGGGAACGAAATTCCCGTCGGGGTCGATGTACCAGAGCGGCGAAAACACCTGCCACCAGATGCCCTGATCGACCTCGATGCCGGGCATCAGCGGATGGAAGACGGTCGGCTCCTGCGAGAGCGCCGCGATCACCTGGCCACGCGGCTTGTCCGGCGGGCTGGTCGGGCGCTCGGTCTGCGCAAAGGCGCTGCCCGCGAGACTCCATCCCGCCGCGGCGCCGGCGCCGAGCTGGAAGAACTGACGGCGATTCGGAACTCCGAGATGCACTGCCCCAACGCCGAACCTGCCGGTGTCGTCTGCCATGACCCACTCTCCTTGTCGCACGCGGCACCGTCTCCCGCGCCCCCGAGACCCCGGCAAGGGACAAGGAGTGGGCTTTAGTGCTTCTAAATTTTTCGATCAAAAGTTCATCATGACTAAATACAGCTGTCAATCACATTGCTAGGATGCGCGACCTTTTCACTGTGACTGAACCTCGGACCCGATGCGGTCGCGGGGTGAGACGATGCATGGGAGAGCGACATGGATGGTCGCGGCGACACGAACGGCACCAAGGACGTCCCGGCGATCGAGGCCGACGATGCGGTCGACCAGCGCCTCGGCGAGACCGTGCGGCTGCTGCGCCAGCGCGCCGGGCTCTCGATCCAGGACGTCGCCAACAAGACCGGCCTCTCCAACGGCATGATCAGCCAGCTCGAACGCGCGCGCGCCATGCCGTCGATCCGCACGCTGCGCCTGCTCAGCATCGCGCTCGATGTGCCGATCTCCTACTTCTTCGAGACCAGCGATCCCGACAACGTGCAACGCTACATCGTGCGCAAGAACGCCAGGCGCCTGCTGCGGCTCACTGCCAGCGGCGTCGTCAAGGAGGCCCTCACCCCCGACGGCAAGGGCCAGCTCGAGCTCTACGAGCTCACGCTCAATCCCGGGGCATCCTCGGGCACCGACTTCCTGCAGCACACCGGCGAGAAGGCCGGCTACATCCTGTCGGGCAGCCTGCGGCTGTGGCTGGACAACCAGGCCCATCTGCTCGAGGCCGGCGACAGCTTTCGCTTCCCGAGCATCGTGCCGCACATGTTCGACAACCCGACCCAGCAGGTCGCGCGCGCAATCTGGGTGACGACGCTGCTCAAGACCGATTCGCCGCCAGGTTGAAGCATGTTCCCTGTTCCCGGCGGCCTCGGGGGCGCAAATTGACCCTCGACGGAGAGCCGGGCAGTCTGTAGCTCACATGATGCCGGGCTCGTCGACATGCGCGGCTGACGTCTTTGGTGTGAGACATGAAACTCAGGGGGCTTCTGACACTCGCGATGGCCGTGCAGGTCGTCGTGACCGCCGCAGCCCTCCTCGCCTCCTATGCCGTGACCGGAGCCGCCGACGGCTTCGGCACGCCCCAGATCATTGCCCTGCTCGCAAGCACTGTCATTGCGGCGCTGATCGCGCGTCTGTGCACGCGTGCGATCGAGACGACGCAGCACGATCAGGCGAAGACCGTCGCCGAGAGCGCGCAGATCACGCAAGCCATCATCAAGACCGCGCTCGACGCCTTCGTCCAGACCGATGAGCGCGGCATCGTCCTGGAGTGGAGCTTCCAGGCCGAGGCCCTGACCGGGTGGTCGCGACAGGAAGCGCTCGGCGCCGACGTCGTCGACCTCCTCATCGCCGCGCCGCTCCGCGACGGCTTCCGGCAACGCATGATGCGGCTGCTGCCCGAACTGGCGCATGCGCCGATCGGCATCCGCTTCGAGGCGAGCCTGCTGCACAGGAATGGCGGCGAGATCCTGATCGAGGCGTCCAGCACGGCGCTGCGTCTCGGGGAACGCCAAATCATCAACACCTTCGTCAAGGACGTCACGCAGAAACGGGCCGCCGAGGAGCAGCTGATCCAGGCCCAGAAGATGGAGGCGGTCGGACAGCTCACCGGCGGCATCGCGCACGAATTCAACAACATGCTCACGGTGATCACCGGCACGATCGAGATCCTCGCCGACGCCGTGAAGGACAATCCGCCGCTTGCGACCATCACCAAGCTGATCAGCGAGGCCGCCGATCGCGGCGCCGCGCTGACATCGAGCCTGTTGTCCTTTGCCCGCAAGCAGGCGCTCCAGCCGGCCGAGATCGACGTCAACGAGCTGCTCGAGGAACTGGCCAAGCTGCTGCTGGCGACCTTCGACAAGAAGATCGAGATCGTGACCAAGCTGGACGCCAATGCCTGGCTGGCTTTCGCCGATCGCGGTCAACTGAGCTCGGCGCTGCTCAACCTCGCCATCAACGCCCGCGACGCCATGCTGGGCGGCGGCAGGCTCACGCTGACGACGCGCAACGTGGTGTTCGGCGTCCGCGAGGCCGTCGCGGTCGGTGCCGGCTATGCCGGCGACTATGTCGAGATCGAGATCGCCGACACCGGCACCGGCATTGCCCGGGCCATTCTCGAACGCATCTTCGATCCGTTCTTCTCGACCAAGGAGGTCGGCAAGGGCACCGGGCTCGGGCTCAGCATGGTGTTCGGCTTCGTCAAGCAGTCCGGCGGCGGCATCAAGGTCGGCTCCGAGGAAGGCCGCGGCACGACATTCACGATCTACCTGCCGAAGGCCGAGACCAGCACGCTTCGCCCGGCCGGCTATGACGAGCGCAAGATCGTTGGGGGACAGGAAACCATCCTCTGCGTCGAGGACGACCGCGACGTCCGCCAATACGTCACGGTGCAGCTCGAGAGCCTCGGCTATAAGGTCATCCCGGCCGCGAACGCCACCGAAGCGCTCGCCATCGCGGCGGAAGGCAAGGCGTTCGACCTGCTGTTCACCGACATCGTCATGGGCGGCGGCATCAACGGACGCGAGCTCGCCGAGCAGATGGTGGCCGCGCGGCCCTCGCTCAGGGTGCTGTTCACCTCGGGCTACGCATATGACTCGCAAGCTCTGGGCCGCGCCACGATGAGCGCACCGCTGCTGACGAAGCCGTACCGCAAGGCCGAGCTCGCGCGCATGCTGCGCCGCTCGCTCGACACCGCCGTCGATTCCGCGGGCGATGCGATCCCGACGCCCTACTCGGTGCAGGCGGACGTCGACGGCTTCTTGCGCAGGCAGGCGGCTGAAGACGGCGGCACCTCGCGATCGCGAAAGTAGCCGCCTTGGACCTAGCTCATCCTTCGCCGCAGCGTGGCCGACGGTGTCTCGCCGAATTTTTCGCGGTAGGCGCCGGCCATACGGCCGAGATGGGTGAAACCGAGATCGAAGGCGATCCCGGTGATGGAGGCATCAGGCGCGGCCTGGGCGAGACGCGCGTGCAGGCCGGCAAGGCGCATGTCGAGCAGCATCTGTGAGATCGAGACGCCGAAGTGACGGCGGAAGCCGAGCTGGAGCGCGCGGATGCCGATGCCGGAGGCGCAGGCAAGCTGCACGAGATCGAGCGGCTCGCCGGCATTGTCCGCAAGATGGTCGCGCGCGGCCCGAAGCGCGCGCGGCAGTCGCTCGGCTTGGCCCGAGAACGTCCGGATCGCATCCGACAAGCCATGCCGCTGCCCGTTGAGGAGGTGATCGAGCATCGCCTCGCGCCAATCGAACATCGCGACCGGCGACAGCCTGCCGGACGGCCCGAGGCGCTCGGCAATCAGCATCAGCTCGGCGAGACTGGATTGCAGGCGGCGCCCGGACGGTGCGTCCAGGTCGATCGCAGCATCGAACTCGACCGCACAAGCCGCCCTGCCCGACAGCGCCGCGGCGCGCTGCTCGACCAGACGGCGGTCGAGCAGCAGGATCGCCTGCGCGCAATCGGCCCACATCATCCGGGTCGGAATAGTCGGCGACAGCAGCGATGCCGTCCGGCCCGGACTGGCATCGAGCTCCCCGGCGCCGGCACGTATGCGGGCCGAGCCTGTGAGCGGGACCTGCACCAGGAAGAAGCGCTCGAGGCATCCGGGATCGATGCTGACCGATCCGCCATAGGCGACGTAGTTGATGGAAAACCCTGCGAATGCCGCGCAATTGTGCCGGGCGGAGAAGCCGGCCGCGCGTGGCCGTGACGGTGTGAGATCGTGCGGGCAGAAGATGCGTCCGATCTGCTCGGCCGCTTCGTCGACATCATCAGTGGTGACGCAGGCGAAATCCGCAAGCCGTTCGGCTGCGGACGCCCTTGCGCTCACCTCCTGCACGGCTGCGGACATCGTCGACCACGCTTCGCGTCACGGAATTGCTTTAAGCCTATAATAGTCCCCCGAACGCGAAAAGGGCCGCCTCCGCAAAATCGTCGTGCTGCATGGCAATAGCCGCATCCGGATTCGTTTAGCGGATAGACAGGCGGCCCATGGCTGGCCGAAGCTCCCTCCCCGCCGGAATCCATGAGGAGCAAGCCATGACTGCACTCGAAAAGGGCATTACCGCTAGCGGCACGGGCTATGGCGGCAAGAGCTGGAACATCCTTGGCCAGGTCTATTTCCCCAAGGCCGTCACCGATTCCACCTTCGCGTTCGAGACCAACAGCGATCCGGGCCAGTTCGTGCCGGTGCACATCCACCCGACCCAGGACGAGTTCATCCTGGTGCAGGAAGGCACGCTCGACCTCAAGCTCGACGGCCAATGGGTCAAGGCCCATGCCGGCGACCTCGTGCGCATGCCGCGCGGCATCCCGCACGGTTATTTCAACAAGTCCGACAAGCCGTGCCGCGCGCTGTTCTGGGTCTCGCCGATGCAGAAGCTGGAGGCGCTGTTCAACCAGCTGCACAATCTGACCGACCCAGCCGAAGTGGTGCGCATCTCGGCGCTGCACGAGGTCGACTTCCTGCCGCCCGAGGCCAACGACTAGCCGTCGCCGCCTCGTCCACTGTCATCTGCTTGCAGGTCTTGCCGGCCGCGCCTAGCGGCCGAACGTGGCCGCTTGCGCGCGAACACATCGAGCAATCCCATGATCAGTCCCAAGCATGTCTGCGTGATCGGCGCCGGCGTCTCCGGCCTTGCCGCCGCAAAAGCGTTCGCCACCCGCGGCCACCGCGTCACCATCGTCGAGCGCAGCGGCGATCTCGGCGGCGTCTGGGAGCCCGCGCGCTCCTATCCTGAGGTGCAGACCCAGAGCCCGAAAGATCTCTACCGCTACACCGATCGCGCCATGCCGGACGTCTATCCTGAATGGCCGACCGGGCCGCAAGTCCACGCCTATCTCTCCGACTATGCGAAGAGCTTTAGCCTCGACCGCATGCTGCGGCTCGACACCGAGGTCGCCGGCATGGCTCGGCGTGCCGACGGCAGACCGGGCTGGACCCTCACCCTGACGAGCAAGGACGGCACGCCGTCGAACGAAGATTTCGATTTCGTCGCGGTCTGTACCGGCCAATTCAACGAGCCGCGCGAGCTGCGCTGCCCGGGCGAGGACGGTTTCCTGGCGCAAGGCGGACAGATTTTGCATTCGTCGAAATACAGCGATCCCACGCTGGCGAAAGGCCGCCGTGTCGTCGTGCTCGGCGGCTCGAAGTCGGCCACCGACATCGCCGTGAACGCGGTGAAGTCGGGCGCGCGCGAGGTCACGATCGTGATGCGCGAGCCGGTCTGGCGCATCCCCTATTTCATCGGCGGGCTCGTGAACTTCAAACGCATCCTCTACATCCGCGCGCAGGAGGAGATGTTTCCGGGCTGGGGCGCGAGCGCGATGGCAAGGCTTGCGCATCGCATCGCATCCCCGCTGGTGTGGGCCAATTGGCGCGGGCTGGAGAGCCTGCTCAAGGCGCAGCTCAAGCTCAAGCAGTGCAAGATGGTCCCGACGGAGCGGATCGAGGACGGCGTCAACTGCTCGGTGCCGATCGCAACGCCGGGCTTCTATCCAATGGTCGCAGACGGCCGCATCAAGGCGGTGTTCGGCACGTTCGGTCATTACGAAGGCGACAGCATCGTGATGAGCGGCGGCGGGCGCGTCAGTGCCGATGTCGCGGTGCTCGCGATCGGCTACAAGCTCGGGGTGCCGTTCCTGCCCGAGATTTATCGGCAGAAATTGGTCGATGCCGACGGGCAATACCGGCTCTATCGCCTGATCGCCAATCCCGATCTGCCCGAGCTCGGCTTCGTCGGCTTCAACTCCTCGTTCTGCACCGTGCTCTGCGCCGATCTCGCGGCCAACTGGCTGGTGCGCTACGCCGACGGCCAGCTGGCCAACCAGCCGACGGCGCAGGCGATGCGCGACAACATCGAGATGATGCTGCATTTCAAGCGTGTCGAGCGGCCGGCGGCGGGCGTCTATGGCGGCCTCTGCGTCGCGCCCTATCACTACCGCCATTTCGACGAGCTGATGGCCGATATCGGCGCGAAACACTGGAAGCGCGGCGGACTTGCAGGCCGCTTCCAGCCGCCGGACGCAGACGCCTATGCCAAGTTCCTGGCGACGGCGCCGGACTACCGGGCGGCATGAGAGGAGAATTGCGGCTGCTCGCGTCTGGTGCTTACGATCTCCCTGGCCATCGAATCGACGGGAACCAGCCATGGGATCGAGACGCCTTGCCGCCGCGGCTTTCGCGGCTGTTGCTTTCTTCGTCGCGACGCCCGCCGTTGCACAGAGCGGCGCGCCGACGCCGAAGCAATCCGAGGCGCTTGCCACCTACGAGCGCGCGCTCGGTGATTTCAAATCGATCCTCGCCGAGCGGCGGCGCCAGATCGAGGCAAAGGAGCCGCTGCCGAACCTGCCGGGTCAGGCGCTCTATCTCGCGCGCGTCGCTGTGATCAGCAGCTACAAGGATCTCACCGACGTCATGCCGTCACGGATCGGCAAGCCCAACAAGTTCGAAATTCCTCCCGCCTATTTCGATGCCGAGATCGAGCCGCTGGTCGACGAATACGGAAAGTTATTCGACATCATGGAGGCGCCGCCGGCCAATGCGCAGAACTCGGCGACGCCTTTCAAGGACGTCGTCGATCTCGCGGCCGCGATCGCGCGCGCCAAGGGGCTTGCACCTGTTCACGCCGAAGCTGCGGGCCGGATCAGCCTGGGACTGTTCTTTGCCGAGACCAACGGCAAGCAGAATGTCCGCAATGGGCGCTCGAACACCTATATGGGCAGCTTCCAGACCGGCCCGTCCGAGGACCGCAACGGCCGCAGGAAATGGGAGACCATCAAGGGCGAGATCGCAGCGATCGATCCCGAGCTGAACGCGCGTGACGACAAGGAAGAGGCGCGCGCCCGCGGCACCGATCACCGCTTCAACCACTGGACCAATGTGCGCGACGGCCTGATGAACGCGCATGCGGATATCTTCCGGGAGATCCCGGCAATCGTGAAGACGTTGCCCGACCCAATCGACCAGATGAAGCTGTTCGAGCTGATCCAGATCGTGCCGACCCCGACCAGATCCGCGCTCAAATCGGGCGATCTGCTGAATTACAGGGTGTCCAGCCCCACCATCATGAAGCACCTGCGTAACAACAGCATTTTCGCGTTCGGACAGGCCGACCGGGCGAGAACCTCAGCCAGCTTCCGCGAGATCCTCGCGGCGATGTGGCTGTTCAACCGGAAGTTCGAGCGGGCGATGGCGAAATATGCGGAGATCAAGTCGCGCTGAGGAAGCGGTTTGCAACTGCTACCGGACGTCGTAGGCTCCCTCTCCCACTCGTCATCGGGAAGGACGCGCCACGATGCCATCGGCCATCTCATGCGCCTGCTGATCCTCGGCGGCAGCCAGTTTCTCGGGCGCGCGATCGCCACCCATGCCTGCGCGGCCGGGCACGATGTGACTTGCGCAGCCCGCGGCCTCGCGGGACCGGTCGCGGCGGCCGCCCGCTTCGTGATGATCGACCGCGACACCATTGACGGGCTTGCGCCGCTTGCGGGCGGGACGTTCGATGCCGTGGTCGATGTCTCACGTCATCCCGGTCAGGTCCGCCGCGCGGTGGCGGCGCTGAAGCGGCCGGGCGTACACTGGGGCTTCGTCTCGACCGTCAGCGTCTATGCGGACAATCGCACGCCCGGGCAGCGCGCCGACACGGCATCGCTCCGCGAGGCCGTAACAGTGGATACCGAGCACAGCACCGACGCCATCTATGGCGCCGCCAAGGTCGCCTGCGAACAGGCGGTCGGAAGCGACGCCTTCATCTGCCGGGCCGGCCTGATCGTCGGGCCGGAGGATCCGACAGGACGGTTTTCGTACTGGCCGGCGCGACTGGTCCGCGGCGGCGAGGTGCTGGCACCGGGATCGCCTGACGACGCCGTCCAGTTCATCGACGTGCGCGACCTCGCGCAATGGATCGTGCATGCGGCAGAGATTGGCCTTAAGGGCATCTATGACGGCATTGGACCGGTTCGCACGCGCGGCGAAGTTCTGGCCGAGTGCGCATCTGCGCTGAACCCGTCCTGCAAATTCACCTGGATCGATCGCACCTTCCTTGAGGCGCATGACGTCCGGCGCTGGGCCGGCCCCCGGTCACTGCCGATGTGGCTGCCCCTGCCCGACTTCGCCGGCTTCATGACGCGCGATACTTCGCCGGCGCGGAAGGCTGGCCTGACCTCGCGACCGCCAGCGGTCACCGCGCGCGATACGCGCGCCTGGCTCCGCGCCAGCAACGGAGCTGTCATCGGACTGACAGAGGATGAGGAGAAGGCCGTGCTCGCCGCGTGGCATGTAGGAAGATCACCTTAACTCGTTATCCCAGCGGTTCGGCTCCGAAGCGACGCCAGAGATTGGGATAGCGCCGGGCCAGATGCTCCTCATCCTCCTCGAAAGGCTCGCCGGAAGGCTCAGATCCTCCCAGTCCCGCCTCCGGCTCGGAATAGTCGCGCACATCGCCTTGGCCGCCCTTCTCTTGGAAGAGCCGGTTCGCGACGTAGTAGATTTCCTCGAACTCCCACATCCCATCAGGGCCTGCTCGCACATCCAATTGCGCCATGCTGTCGGGATCGGCCAACGCGGACTCGTACACGCCGCGTCCCTTCGATACGAGCCAGCGGCGGAAGTATTCGAACCCGTCATCTGAGCAGCCACCGTGGATCACGTAGGCCGCCCCCCAAAGGTCCCAAGTGTACGCGTCGTTGAGACGGCGCCGAAACGCGATCTCGAAGGATTTGACCTCCTCGAGAGCTAGCCCGCGCAGCTCCGCGCGCAAGGCATCGATATGAGCGACCGGATCAGCGTCGGCCTGTCCGGCGCGCCCGATGATCTCCCAAAACTGATCCGCCGGCATCGCGGGTGCGGTCATGAATTCCTCCACCAGAACCAGCACCTCTGCTCGAACCATCCACGCCCGGGCATAGTGCGGCTTACGTCAACCAGATTGTGGCTACACGCTACCGCACGCAGACGTCAATTCTCTACCTTGTAGCCGTCCGTCAGCGTCTTCAGGAACGCGATGATGTCGGCCTCGTCCTGCTCGGTCATCGCCGGCTTGCCGCCGGGATGACGATCGAAGGGCGGATCGGTGACATCCACATTGGCGTGATATTTTGGCGACAGGTCGTCGTATTTCAGCACCGTGCCATCGGCAGCGTGCGCAAACACTTTCTCCGGATTGGTGTCGCGGAAATTGTAGAAGTCGAGCACCTGCTCCAGACTATGGAAAACGCCATTGTGAAAGAAAGCATGACGCGTCGCCGTGTTGCGCAGCGTCGGCGTCAGGAACATGCCGCAATATTGCGTCTGCTCGGAAATGTCGGTGCGCTGCGGGCCGCAGACGCCGAGGTCGAAGTAATTGGGATCGCGATTATTGGCGAGCGCGGCATTGCGCGGCGCGCCGAGGGCCTCGTATTGATGATCGGTGAACAGCGGCGGCAGGCCGTCGCGCGTCGGGGCCGAGGTGTGGCATCCCGCGCAATTGGCCTTGTCAGGGTCGTTGAATGCCTGCAGGCCGCGCAGCTCGCTCTCTGACAGCCGGGCCTTGCCTTCGAGCCAGTAGTCGTACTTGCTGGTGTAGGGATGGAAGCTCGGCTCCTCCACCTGATAGCGCGCGACCGCGAACATCGCCTCCGCGATCAGGAGCCGCTGATTCCTGAGCACACCGCCGCCGAACAGCTCGACGAAGCGGTTGGTATAGGGCGCGCGGCGCAGCTTGTCGGCGACGATCTCGGCACTGCCGCCGTCCATCTCGTTGGGATCGAGCAGCGGAAACAGCGCCTGGTCCTGCAACGTGTCGGCACGACCATCCCAGAACAGGCCGCCCTGCGGCACGATGTTCGTCGATGCGCCGGTGCCGCCCGCGGTCTTGGTCGTGCGCGCGGCCTGCTGCCCGATCGCGGCCATCTGCGCGAGGTCGATGATGTTGTCGTCGTCGCCCTTGTCGGGGCCGATGCTGAAATTCGGATGGCGCTCGAGATAGGTCAGCGACGGCACCGCGCGTGCGCCCTGCCGTAACAGGGTGGCGCCGCCGAGCATCACCGGCCCGTCATTGGGCGGCCCATAGGCGTGATCCGGGCTGTGGCAGGAGGCGCATGACAGCGCTCCGGACGAAGAGAGCGAGGCGTCGTAAAAGATCTCCTTGCCGAGCTGTGCCATCGCAGACAACGGCGCGATCGCCGGACGCATGAGACGGACCGGGTTCGGGTTCACACCCACTTTATTCGTCTCTGCAAATCTTTTCGTTCCGGCAGCAAAGACGGCGCCGGCCAGACAAAGCAGGCCGGCGCCGAGGAGCCACATGGTGCGGCCGTTCATTAGTCGCATCCTATTGGACTAGTGGTGGTGGTGCTCGTCCGGCGGGCTGGTGATGACGGTGCCGGAGGTCGGATCGAGGAACAGCGCATCGGCCCGGAGGTCGTGGCTGTGGTCATGGTCGAAGTCGAACAGGTCCATGATCGACCCCGTGGTGGCGTCGAATGCGCCGCCGCCGAGCCGCTGGCCGCGCAGCCAGTTGTCCTCGATGAAGCGAACCACCGAAGCCTGCGTCGTATAGGTGTGGCTGACGTAGTTCGTCCTGGCGTAGGGCGAGACCACGATCAGGGGAACGCGCGTGCCCGGACCGCAGCGGCCGTTCACTGGCTGGCCTTCGAGCCCCTTCGGTGCCGGCTGCTTGCTGGCGCCAAGGCCGCAGAGGCCGGGGCCGTTGACCTGATCGGCGGTCGGATCATACGAGGCGTTCTTCGGCGCGACGTATTGATGGTCGTACCAGCCGTCGGAGTCGTCATAGGTGATGATGACCGCGGTCTCGCGCCACTCCGGCTGCTTCTGCAGGAAGTTGATCAGCTCGACATTGCCGACCTGCTCGTCGAGCGGATCGGAGTTGCCGGCATGACCGTCCCGGAAAGCCGGCATCTTGATGTAGGAGACGGCAGGGAAATTGCCGGCCTTCACCGCGGCATAGAAGTCCTCGAGGTCGTAATTGTGATTGGCGGGATCGACCTTGCCGTTGAGGTCATGGGTATGGCCGATCGCACGGACCGAGCTCGGCCGCGCATGGCTCGGGTTCGCCGTCGACTTATGATACTGGAAGAAGGCGTGATGCGGGACGTAGTCCACGATCGTGCCGTTGACGTTGCTGGAGAAGGTGCTGCGGGCGCAGCCCGTGGTCCCGTTGGCATTCTTGAGCGTGAGGTCGAAGCCGCCCATGAAGCTGCCCCAGCTGATGTGCTCGGCGTTGAGCAGGTCGCCGATGTTCTTGCCGCCCATCAGCATGGTGCTCGTCGCGCTCGAGCAGACGTCGTTGCCGGGGTCGGTGTCGCCGGTCAGTGTCAGGCCGCCCTGACCGTCGGCGATCGACGATGACGTGCCGATGACCGGCTGCACGCCGTTGGTCTGCGCGGCGACCACCTCGAGCATGCCGGGCGTCGACGGACCGAACGTGTCGGTCCAGTTGTTGTCGCTCATGGCGAAGTGCTGGGCGTAGTTCCAGAAGGCAGTGACGGTGTTGCCGTCGAAATAGCCCATCACCTGCCCGTTCGTGCCGAATGCGCCGGCGCCGCCAGCGGTGCCGCGGCCGGTGAATTTCGGGAACAGGTCTGCCGTTGTCCACGGCCTGCTGCTCGGGCGTATAGGAATGGTTCTGCGAGCGGGTGTTGGCCTGGGTGCGGTCGAGGCGGAACGGGTCGGTCGCGCCAGTGCCATTGGCCGGATTGGTGTTGGGGTTGTTGACCAGCAGATTGGCCGTGACGAGGTTGTTCACCTTCGGCGTATGCGGCTTCGGCACGAAGGGGATCGAGCCGGACGGATTGGCCGCGTTCGGATAGGTCGCGAAATAATGGTCGAACGAGCGGTTCTCGTTGAAGATGATCACGAGATGCTTGATCGGCGTTTCCGTATGAATGTCGTGCGGATGACGGTGATGATCCCGATCGTGGTCCCGGTCCCGACCGAAATCGTCCGCGAGGACGGGAATGCTGCACGCGAGTGCCGTCGCGGCCGCGAAGAACGCGACCGTCGTCAGAAATCTGGTTTTCATTGTTGTGTTGCCCCGAAGGATTGACGCCGACGCTCGGGAACGTAATGGCGGCGGATGACAGGGCTGTGTCAGTTTGACGCACGAGACACTTTGCGCAGTAGCCGAGACTCGATTTTTCACGCAGCCGCCTGCTTCGCGCCGTCCTTGCCGAGGCATGCAGGTTTATTCCGTGGGCGACGGCAAAAATGATCGCGTCCAGATCGTTGCGCCATGCGCCCGGTTGCATTTAGCTTGGCCGGACAAGAACAAATCCTCGGGGGAAACATGAAAGCCGCTCCTCGCATACGCGTGCGCCATGCCGTGTCAGCTCTGGTCGCAACGTCCCTGGCCGGCCTTGCCAGTTTTGCCGCCCACGCCGAGATCGTCGTCAGCGCCAATGACGGCAAGATGGTGCTGGAGAACGGCACTGCCGTGGTGCGCAAGCAGCCGCTGCCGGATACGGTCAGCGTCATCGACTTCACCGACGGCGCATTGAAGCTGCTGGGCGAGGTGCCGGCGCCTGCCAGCGTCGTCGGCCCTCCGCCGAGCGTGGCAATTGCGCCGGACGGTGCCTTTGCGCTGGTGACGGGCGCGATGAAGATCGATCCGGCGGATCCGACCAAGGCGGTGCCCGACGACAAGCTTTCGGTCATCGACCTGAAGTCCTCACCGCCAAAAGTGCTCGCGACCCACCAGGCCGGCGCGGGCGCGGCCGGCGTCTCGATCAACCGCGCGGGCACGCTGGCGCTGGTTGCGAACCGCAGCGAAGGCACCGTCTCGGTGTTTGCGATCAGCGGGAGCACGCTGACGCCGGCCGGCAAGATCCAGCTTGGTGATGCCAAGTCGGGCCCGAGCCACGCCGTGTTCTCGCGCGATGGCGCGACCGCGCTGGTCACCCGCGACGGCGACAACAAAATCTCGCTTCTCACCGTGGACGGGACCAAGGTGGAGTACGCCAAGCGCGACCTCTCCGCAGGCGTTCGCCCCTATGACATCGACCTCACCGGCAGCGCTGCGGCCGTCGTCGGCAATGTCGGCGCCGGCAGCGGCGACAACGACACGATCAGCCTGATCGACATGACCGCAAAGCCGATCCGCGTCGTCAGTACGGTGACCGTCGGACAGACGCCGGAAGCGGTAAAGATGTCGCCGGACGGCAATCATGTTGCCGTCACAGTCATGAACGGCTCGAACAAGCCGTCGGCCTCGCCGTTCTTCAACGATTTCGGCCTGCTCAAGGTCTACCGGATCTCGGGTACCGAGCTCGCGCCGGTGGCGGAAGCCAAGATCGGCCATTGGTGCCAGGGCATGGTGTGGTCGAAGGACTCCAAGCATGTCGTGGCGCAGTGCATGGTCGAGAACGAGCTGATCGCATTCGCGTTCGACGGCAAGGCGCTGACCAGGACGTCCACGCTCAAGCTGCAGGTGAGCCCCGCGGGGATCAGAACCGCGGAGCCATGAGATCAGCGCGCGGCGCAGCCACCCTGCGCCGCCTGCCCTACTCCGTCCGGATCGGCGTGTCCTTCAGGCCGTTGTTGTCATAGGCCTTGCGCAAAGTGCCGTTCGTCACCGCTTCGTTCATGAATTTGCTGACGAAGGCGAGCGCCTGGCCATGGCCGAGCGGGACGGCGACGGCGGTCACCGTCTTCTTGAAGGTCTCGTCGAGCACGCGTGTCCCCGGAATCTTCTGCGCCATCTTGTTGAGCTGGTCGCGTGACAACGCGAAGGCGTCGATCTCGCCGCTCTTCAGCAGACCGAAGATTTTATCGTATGTCTGATAGCCCGTCACCGTCGCATTCTTCAGATGCGCAATGGCGCCGCGCATGGTGGTCGTGGCGTTGACGGCCGCAACCTTGATGCCCGCCTGGTCGAGCGTGGCGAAACTGCCGATGCTCGAACCCGGCTTGACGATGTAGGTGGCGTCGGCGACCTCGTAGATCGGGCCGAACAGCATCTTGGTCTCGCGCTCGGGATCCTTGGGCAGCCATGTGACGTCCCAGGTGCCCTTTGAGGCGGCGTCGGTGATCTGTCCGGAATTCTGGTGCACGACATATTCGACGGGTACACCGAGCTGCGCGGCCATCTCCTTGCCGAGGTCGACCGGCACGCCGGCGAAGCCGGCGTCCGTCCTGGTCGACCAGAACGCGCCGCCCGCCGGGCTGATCGCGATCGCAACCCGGAGCTTGCCGGTCGGCGCGATCTCGTCCTTCAGGCCATCGGCTAGCGCGGGCATGACGAGGGCCGCTGCGAGAACGAGGCCGGCAAGGGCCGAGTGGAGGATCGTGGGCATGTCATGTTCTCCTCACCTTTTTTCTTCTTTCAACTGCTCCGTCTCCGGCACACGGCCTGACACAATTCTGGTCGATCGTGCGCGCGGTGAAAAGCGGTTTGTCATGACAAACCTGCCAAAGGCCACGGCGCGGGTTGCAGTGCAAGGCCGGCGACTGCCATGGCTATGGTGTTCCACGGCCGGGCGTTTATTGGTAGCCTGCGGCACCGACAGACAGAAATCGGGGGCCACCGAATGACCTGCGCGAATCCCACATCGCTCGCCCATCGCAATGGCGCGTGGAGACATGTCGGACGGGCGCTGGCCGCCGCGAGTGCCGTGATCGCGCTCGCCGGCTGCGAGGACAAGAACGCCTTCGTGGCGCCGCCGCCGCCGAAGGTGGACGTGGCGCCCCCGGTGCAGCGGCCGGTGACGCGCTATGTCGAAGCCACCGGCAATACTGCGCCGATCAAGAGCGTCGATCTCGTCGCGCGCGTGCAGGGTTTCCTGCAATCGATCGACTACCAGGACGGCAGCTTCGTCAAGCAGGGCACCCAGCTGTTCACGATCGAGCCGGAGACGTACAAGCTCAAGGTCGAGCAGGCGAA
This sequence comes from Bradyrhizobium huanghuaihaiense, assembly GCF_007830635.1. GTDB lineage: Bacteria > Pseudomonadota > Alphaproteobacteria > Rhizobiales > Xanthobacteraceae > Bradyrhizobium > Bradyrhizobium huanghuaihaiense. The sequence continues at coordinate 154,146 of NZ_VLLA01000006.1, forward strand.
GGCCGCGGAGGTCGGCGCGCAAGCAACCGTCAAGCAGGCCGAAGCCGATTACAAGCGGCAGGTCGATCTCGTACAGCGTCAGGCGGTCTCGCAGTCCACCCTGGACACCTCGACATCGACCCGCGACAACGCCCAGGCCAGCCTCCAGCAGGCCCAGGTCAATACCAGGCTCGCGGAGGTCAATTACGGCTACACCAACGTGACCGCGCCGTTCGACGGCATCGTCAGCGCGCACCTGGTTTCGGTCGGCGAGCTTGTCGGCGTCTCCTCCCCGACCCAGCTCGCGACCATCGTCGCGCTGGACCCGATCTGGGTGAACTTCACGGTCAACGAGCAGGACGTCCTTCGCATTCGCGCCGAAGCGGCCCGCCGCGGGCTGACCGTCGCCGACCTCAAACAGTTGCCGGTCCAGGTGGGCCTGCAGACCGAAACCGGGTATCCGCATGAAGGCCACCTCGACTACGTCTCGCCGACCCTCAACACATCGACAGGCACGCTCGCGGTGCGCGGCGTCATACCCAACGACAAGCGGGCGCTGCTGCCCGGTTATTTCGTTCGCGTCCGCGTGCCCTTCGACCAGGAGAAGAGCGCCCTCCTCGTCCCCGACACTGCACTCGGCAGCGATCAGGGCGGCCGCTATCTCCTCGTCGTCAACAAGGACAATGTCGTCGAGCAGCGCAAGGTGCAGATCGGGCCGACCGACAACGGCCTGCGCGTGATCGAAAGCGGGCTGAAGCCGGACGACCGCGTCGTGATCGCGGGGCTGCTGCGCGTGATCCCGGGCCAGAAGATCGACCCGCAGGTGACGAAGATCGACCAGTCCCAGGCGTCCACCAAGTAGGAGCCGCCGGCCATGATCTCAAAGTTCTTCATCGAGCGGCCGGTCCTCTCGAACGTCATCGCGCTCCTGATGATCCTGATCGGCGGCGTCGCGCTGTTCAACCTCGCGATCGCGCAATATCCCGACGTGGTGCCGCCGACAGTGCAAGTCACCACGCGCTATCCCGGCGCCAGCGCCAAGACCGTGATCGACACGGTCGCCTTGCCGATCGAGCAGCAGGTCAACGGCGTCGAGGACATGCTCTACATGCAGTCCTACAGCGGCTCCGACGGCACCTACACGCTGACCGTCACCTTCAAGATCGGCACCGACCTGAACTTCGCGCAGGTGCTGGTGCAGAACCGTGTCTCCAGCGCGCTGGCGCAGCTGCCGCAGGCGGTGCAGAACCAGGGCGTCACCGTCCAGAAGAAATCGACCGCGATCCTGCTGTTCGTGACGCTGACCTCGCCGGAGGCCAAATATGACAGCCTCTATTTGAGCAACTACGCCACCATCAACATCCGCGACGAGCTCTCCCGCCTGCCCGGCGTCGGCAACGTCACGGTGTTCGGTGCCGGCCAGTATTCGATGCGGGTGTGGCTCGATCCGAACAAGCTGCAGGTCCGTGGCCTCGTGCCGCAGGACGTCATCAACGCAATCCAGCAGCAGAGCCAGCAGGTCTCCGCGGGCCAGGTCGGCGCACCGCCGACGCCGCCGGGCCAGGCGTTCCAGTACACGCTCAACGTCAACGGACGACTCGACGACACCACCCAGTTCGAGAACATCATCGTCAAGACGGGCACCAGCGGCGACGTCACGCGGGTGCGCGACGTCGGCTGGGTCGAGCTCGGCGCGCAGACCTACAGCCAGATCTTCTCGCTCAACAAGCAGCCCGCAACCGGCATCGGCGTGTTCCAGTCGCCCGGCGCCAACGCGCTCCAGGTCGAGCAGGCGGTCGAGAAGAAGATGGCGGAGCTCGCCAAGCGCTTCCCGGAAGGCATCAAATACGACACGCCGTTCGACACCACCAAATTCGTCGAGGCCTCGGTGCACGAGGTCTACATGACGCTGATCGAGGCCGGCCTCCTGGTGCTGGTCGTGATCCTTGTCTTCCTGCAGGACTGGCGCGCGATGCTGGTGCCGGCGACGACGGTGCCGGTCACCATCATCGGCGCCTTCGCCGCGATGGCGGCGCTCGGCTTCACCATCAACATGTCGACGCTGTTCGCGATCGTGCTCGCGATCGGCATCGTCGTGGACGACGCTATCGTCGTGGTGGAAGGCGCCGCGCACAATATCGAGCAGGGCATGAATGGCCACGACGCCGCGATCAGGGCGATGGACCAGCTGTTCGCGCCGATCGTCGGCATCACGCTGGTGCTGATCTCGGTGTTCCTGCCGGCCTCGTTCCTCGCAGGACTCACCGGCCGCATCTATTCGCAATTCGCGCTGGTGATCGCGGCGACTGCGCTATTGTCCGCCATCAACGCAGCGACCTTGAAGCCGACGCAATGCGCATTGTGGCTGCGGCCGGCGGTGCCGCCGGAGCAGCGCAACTTCTTCTATCGCGGTTTCAACAACGTCTATAACCGGGTCGAGCGCGGCTATACGCGGCTGATCACCTTCCTGGTCAGGCACGCCACGGCGTCGGTCGCGGTCGCCCTGGTGCTGATCGGGATCGGCGGCTACGGCCTGTCGCGGGTGCCGACCGGCTTCCTGCCGATCGAGGACCAGGGCTATCTGATCGCCGCCATCCAGCTGCCCGACGGCGCGTCGCTGGAACGGACCCAGAAGGTGCTCGATCGTGCCAGCGATATCATCAAGGATGCGCCGGGCGTGGCGCAGGTCATCACCATCGCCGGCATCTCCGCGCTCGACAGCAGCGCGAGCCTTGCCAATGCGGGCGTCGCCTACATCATCCTGAAGGATTGGGATGCGCGCAAAGGCCCCGGCGAGGATCTGCGCTCGCTGGTCTTTGGCCTCAACGACAAGCTCGCCGTGATCATGGAGGCGCGGACCATCGTGCTGCCGCCGCCGCCGATCCAGGGCATCGGCAACGCCGCCGGTTTCTCGATGCAGGTCGAGCTGCGCGACGGCAACAGCGATTTCGCCAAGCTGCAGGCGATCACCGGCGCGATGGTCACCAACGGCCAGAGCCAGAGCGCGCTGCAGCGCGTGCAGTCCTCGTTCCGCTCCTCGGTGCCGCAATTCAACGTCGAGATCGACCGCATCAAGACCCAGACGCTGCACGTCACCACCGACCAGGTGTTCTCGGCGCTGTCGACCTATCTCGGCTCATCCTACGTCAACCAGTTCAACAAGTTCGGCCGCGTGTTCCAGGTCTACACGCAGGCCGATCCCGCCTTCCGCGTCACCGAGCGCGACATCGCCAACATGCAGGTGCGCAACTCGAACGGCGACATGATCCCGATCGGCACCGTCGCCACGATCACGCCGGCGACGGGGCCGTCGCTGATCAGCCTCTACAATCTCTATCCCTCCTCGACCATCATCGGCCTGCCGGCACAGGGCTACTCGTCCGGCCAGTCGCTGCAGCTGATGGAGGAGATCGCGGACAAGACGCTGCCGCCCGGCACCGGCTATGAATGGACCGCGATGTCGTACCAGGAGAAGGCGGTCTCGAACCAGATCTACTGGGTGTTCGGCCTCGCCATGCTGCTGGTCTACCTCGTGCTCGCCGGCCAGTACGAGAGCTGGTACGCGCCGATCTCGGTGATCCTCGCCGTGCCGCTGTCGCTGATCGGGCCGATGCTGATCCTGAGCGGCCTCAAGATCGACAACAACCTCTACTGCCAGATCGGCCTGATCCTCCTGATCGCGCTGTCGGCGAAGAACGCCATCCTGATCGTCGAGGTCGGGCTCGAGCTGCACGTCCGCGACGGCAAGCCGATCCTGGAGTCGGCGATCGAGGCGGCGCGCGCCCGTTTCCGCCCGATCCTGATGACGTCGTTCGCCTTCATCCTCGGCGTGGTGCCGCTGGTGCTCGCGACCGGCGCCGGCGCCAGCGCCCGCAAGTCGATCGGCATCACGGTGTTCTCGGGCATGCTGGCCTCGACCTGCCTCGCGGTGCTGTTCGTGCCGGCCTTCTTCGTGGTGGTGCAGCGCTTCGAGAACTGGCGCGCGTCAAAGAAGGCGCCGAAGGCGGTGGCGGAGGTGAAAGGATAGACAACGGATCGTCATTGCGAGCGAAGCGAAGCAATCCAGAGTCTTTCCGCGGAGGCAGCCTGGATTGCTTCGCTTCGCTCGCAATGACGGAATGCGCACCGCCCGCTAGGCTTTCTCGCTTGATGCCCGTCGTGCCTCGCCGCTCGAGACCAGCAGCACCGAGACCTTCGACTGCCTCAGCACGGCGTCGGCGACGCCGCCGAAGGAGAGATGATCGGCCTGGATGCGGTCGACGCCGATGACCACGAGATCGACATCGGTGGTGTCGATCTCGCGCAGGATCGCGGCCTCCGGCGACCGGTTCACGCGCAGCGTCGTGGTGATATCGACATCGTAGCGGGCGGCGAGATCACTGGCGTCCTTCAGGATGCCGGTTTCCTGGCTGAGGCCACGCGACACCCCGCGTTGCGCGCCCTTGTCCCGCGTCGTCGCCACATAGATCACACGCAGCGAGCCTGATCCGGCCTGCGCCAGCGCGACCGCGACCTCTGCGCCGCGTTTGGAGACGGCGCTGCCGGAGACCGGGACGAGGATGTTGAGCCCATCGGGCACCGGCTGCTTCAGGTGGCTGCCCTTGGCCAGGACGATCGCGAGCGGCCCTTCGAATTGAGCGGCGATGTCCTCGACCTTCCTGTCGAAACGATCCCTGGTCGCGACGACCTTGTCGATGCCGACGACGAGGAGATCGAAGCCCTTCTTCGCCTCCTCGCCGACCGCTTCGCCGAGGTCCGACCTGCGAATCCGCGTCGTCACATCGACGTTCCCGGCCTCCGGATCGGAAGTCACCGTTTCGGCCGCCCGCTTCACCACGGCTTCATGGCTCTCCTCCCCGTCGCGGCCCCTCTCCTGCTCCGTGGCGCGCTTGCCGACATGCAGCACGGTGATCGGCAGGCCGCGCATGCCGGCGATCAGACCCGCGACGTGGGCGGCGAAGGTGGCGTTGACGCTCTCGTCGACCGCCAGCAGAGGACGTTCGAGATTGGCGACGAAGCCGCGCTTCTCGAATTCCTCGCGCTCGAGGCGCTCCTTCTCCTCCTTGTTCATCGGCAGCCTGGCCAGCGCCGCGCGCAGCATCGGCGGCATCGCCATCGTGGTCACGATCGCCATGGTCACGATCATCGTGAACAGGTTCTGGCTGAGCACGCCGATGGACAGGCCGATGGTCGCGATGATCACCTCGGTCGAACCGCGCGCATTCATGCCGCTCGCCAGCGCCAGCGACTCCCGATAGTTCAGGCCGCCCAATGTGCCCCCGACGAACGCGCCGCCGAACTTGCCGACGCTGGCGATGACGACCAAGAGGCCGGTGAGCATCAGGAGGTTGGGATCGCGCAGCACCGACAGATCGGCGGCAAGACCGGCGAGACCGAAGAACACCGGCATGAAGAAGCTCGAGATCAGGCCGCGCAGACGCTCGTCGATCTGCCGCGTCAGGATCGGCGACTCCCCGACCAGGATGCCGGCGACGAAAGCACCCAACACCGTGTGCACGCCGATCAGGTGCGTGATCAGCGCCATCGTGCCCATCAGCAGCAGAATGACCGTGATGACCGGCGCGGTGCTGACCAGCGTGTCGTTGGCCCAGCGGATGAGCTGGAACACCAGGCGGCGGCCGATGGTGAAACTGATTGCGAGAAAGACGAGCGTGCCCAGCACGGCCTTCGCCACCGAGCCGATATCCAGCGTGTTATGGGAGGCCAGGCTGAAAATGACGGCGATGATGATCCAGCCGATGGTGTCGTCGATCACGGCGGTCGCGACGATGATCTGCCCGACGTCGCGGCGCATGAAATTCATCTCGCGGACCACCACGGCGACGATCTTCACCGAGGAGATCGACAGCGCCGTGCCCATGAACAGCGAGGCGACCAGACGCTGCTGCGGATTTGGCAGCAGCGCGTCAGGCAGGAACTCGCCGAGGGCAAAGCCGCAGGCGAAGGGCACGACGATGCCGGCGATCGAGATCGCGATCGCGGCCTTGCCGACCTTCCTGACCAGCTTGAGATCGGTCTCCATGCCGGTCAGCAACAGCAACAGCAGGATGCCGAACTGGGCGATGCCGTCGATCATCGCCTTCTGCTCGGGTGTCTTGGGAAAGATGGCGTGCTGCGCCTCCGGCCACAGCCAGCCGAGCAGCGACGGCCCGAGGATGATGCCGGCGAGCAGTTCGCCGATCACCGAGGGCTGGCCGACGCGCTGCATGATCTCGCCGAGGCCGCGGCCGACGACGATCAACAGCACGATCTGCAGAATCAGGAGGGACTCGGAGGGGCCGGCCGATTTGCCGCCTTCGGCGCCCGCTGCAATGGTGGTGAGGACGAGCACCGCGGGGACGAGGCCGACCGGTCGGAGCAGGCTCCACTGCATGCAGGTGTCTTGTCCCCTTTTGCTGTCCCGGCGAGGTTGCCAGGCCACAGGAATAGAACCCGCGGGAGGTGGAGCGGGTTCCCGTCGCTCGCGGCGGGGATTAAGGGGTGAAAACAAAAAGTGCGAGAACAACCCCATGCACAGTAGAGATGGCGTTGAAAAAGCTCGAGAAAATTTCTGTATTCCCGAAACAACTTGCTCCGTCGGGCAAAACAGGGGCAGAATGGCATCATGGGTGGCATGGGCCGGGTGCCTCCTCATCCCCCGTCATTGCGAGCGAAGCGAAGCAATCCCGCCACATCCCCGTCATTGCGAGCGCAGCGAAGCAATCCAGGATCCCTCCGAGGAAAAATTCTGGATTGCTTCGTCGCAAGCGCTCCTCGCAATGACGAGTGGAG
>NZ_VLLA01000006.1:161101-341073 GCF_007830635.1 Bradyrhizobium huanghuaihaiense
GCTCCTCGCAATGACGAGTGGAGAGAGTTGCGGAAGGGGCCGCCACATCCCCGTCATTGCGAGCGCAGCGAAGCAATCCAGAGTCCCTCCGCGGAGGGATTCTGGATTGCTTCGCTTCGCTCGCAATGACGACGTGGTGAGAGTCTCGGCCTTGCGCCGCGCTCGTGCCCCGGACGCAGCGCAGCGCCACTTCGGCGGTACGCTGCAGAGCCGGTGCCCATGCGAGACGGGAGTTCGCGGCGTCTGGGTCCCGGCTCTGCGCCGCAACGCTCACGCGTTGCAGCTTGTCCGGGACACGGGAGCGATGCGCCCTCACGCCGGCTGCGGCGTCCGGATCTCCCGCGGCAGGATCAGCGCGGCGACGATCGCGAGCAGACAGAGCGCGGCAAAGGCGTGCAGCATGGTGACGAAGCCGCCCTGCTCGTAGAGCCAGGCGACGAGGCCGACGGACGCGCCGGCCGCGGTGAAGCCGACGAAATAGCGCACGGCATAGGCGCGCGAGCGCCACTCTTCCGTGGTGTACTTGCCGACCATGGCATCGTTCACCGTGACCTGCCCGAACGCGCCCATGACGATGCCGATCGAGACCAGGATCAGCGGCAGATTGTCCAGGCTGGCTGCGAGATACAGGAACGGCGCCAGCATGAAGGACAGCGGCAGCGCCACCGTCTTCAGCGAATAGCGGTCGAGCAGCCGGCCGATCGTGTACTGCGTCATCGCACCGAACACGTAGACGCAGGCCGCGATGACGCCCAGCAGCGCCGGGCTTTTGGTGAGATCCGCGAGGCGTTCGGCAAAGAGCTTCGGCAGCGCGACGGTGACGGCATTGAAGGTCGTGGAGATCGCGATGACGACGATCAGCAGCGCAAGGATCACGCGCCACATGTCCTGTTTTGCCACCCGCGCCTGCGCTGCCGCCTGCTTCGAGCCCTTGCGGTCCTCGTGCACGACCATCATCGCGAAGGCGACGCCGATCAGGATCGTGACCACGCCGGGAACGATGAAGGCAAAGCGCCAGCCGAGATATTGGCCGATCACGCCGGTCACCAGCGCGGACGAAGCGACGCCGAGATTGCCCCAGACGCCGTTGATGCCCATCTCGCGGCCGAGCCGGTCGGCATAGGACACGATCATGGCGGTGCCGACGGGATGGTAGATCGAGGCGAAGATGCCGATCGCGAGCAGCGCGGCGCCGAGCTGCAGGGGCGTCTGCACGAAGCCGACCGAGATCATGGAGAGGCCGATGCCGACGAAGAAGATCAGCATCATGTGACGGCGGCTCCAGCGGTCCCCGAGCCAGCCGGTGAGCAGCGAGCCGGCGCCGAAGGCGATGAAGCCCGGCGTCGCGTAAGGCAGCAGCTCCGAATAGGCCATGCCGAGCGCCGGCCCCATGATGATCACGGCGGCAGCAAAGATCAGCATCGAATAATGGTCGATGAAATGGCCTGCGTTGACGAAACTGATGACCCGGCTGGGGCTGTTCATTACGAATCCTCTTCTGCTCCGAAATGAGTTATATGTCGGACCCATGACGGGATGCTGCCAATGACTGTCTTGGAAACGCCAATCTTGGAAACGCCAATCCTGCGGGAGGTCCGGAGCAACCATCGCTCGCCCGCGGGCGTGCATCTGGTCGCGCGCGACTATCCCAGGGGCATGCGGATCGACCTGCACATGCACCGCGAGGCGCAGCTGATCTATGCGGCACGCGGCACCATGCAGGTGACGACGCCCGGGGGACGCTGGCTGGTGCCGCCGGACCGCGCGGTCTGGGTGCCGGCCGGGCTCGAGCATGCCCTCGACCTGCTCGCCGACATCGAAATGCGCACGCTGTATTTCGACCTGTCCTGGCTCAAGCGTGAAAAACGCTATGAGGGACTGACCAGGGAGTTCGTGGTGCGGGTGTCGCCGCTGCTCAATCAGGCGATCCTCGCGCTGTTCGACGCGCGGAATACCGAGGAGCGCACCGAGCTGCTGGTGCGGCTGGTGATGCTGGAACTGCACCAGGCCGAGGATTCCGCGACCTTCGTGCCGCTGCCGCGCGAGCCGCGCTGCCGCCGTGCGGCGATGATCGTGCTCGACGATCCCACCGGCCTGCACGACATCGACACGCTCGCGCGCGAGGTCGGAACCTCCGCGCGAACGCTGTCGCGGCTGTTCTCGAGCGAGACGCAACTGAGCTTCAAGAGCTGGTGCCAGCGCGCGAGGATTGCGGCGGCGATCCAGAGGCTGTCCACGGACGCGACTGTGTCCGTGAAACAGCTCGCAACGCAGCTCGGTTACGCCAGCGTGCCGGCGTTCTCGGCCGCGTTCCGGCAGGTGACGGGGCGGACGCCGACGGAGTTTGCAGGGAAGGGGTGAGGCGGCCGTGCCCTCCCAACCCGTCATTGCGAGGAGCCCTTGCGACGAAGCAATCCAGAATCCTTCCGCGGCGGCAGTCTGGATTGCTTCGCTGCGCTCGCAATGACGGTGTTTGAGGCAGCATCCCCCTTCTCCAAATGTCACCGGATGCCCCGTCTCCGCCAGGCATGCCAGCATTCTCCAAACGCACGGCCCAACTAAAGATACAAAATCCCCCTGCTTGATTGTGATCGGCTTCCGCCTAAATCCCGTGTAAGCTTCGGCACCGCACAAAACCGGATTCGAAAAGTCCAGATGGCCAACGCCTTCTTCTCCGACCTGCTCGCCACCATCTCCGAGCGCGGCCGCACGCTGCTTCGCCGCGGCGACAGCGCGGACACCAGACAGGACGCCGACGGGCTGATCGAGCTCTGCGGCGCGCTGCTGTCGGGCCGGGGCGAAGCCTCCGGCACGGCGATGGCACGCGAGGTGCTCGATCTCTACCGGGATCTGGATGCGGCGGGACGCCGCGCCTTCTTCGAGGCGCTGGTGCGCGATTTCGGCCCGGACCGGGAACGCCTGTCGGCGGCGATCGAGAAGTGGCGCGCCAAGCCGACCGACGAAGACGCCAGCTCGCTGCATTTCGCCTCGGAGCCGCGGCGGCAGGAGTTGATCCGCCGCCTCAACCGCGCACCCGGCGGCACCGGCGATCTCGTCGCCATGCGCGCCGACCTGCTCGGCATGATGAACGGGCACACCGATCTCGCCGCGCTCGATCGCGACGTCTCGCATCTCCTCTCTTCGTGGTTCAACAGGGGGTTTCTCGTGCTGCGCAGGATTGACTGGTCGACCCCGGCCAACATCCTCGAAAAGATCATCCGTTACGAAGCCGTGCACGAGATCAGCGACTGGGACGATCTGCGCCGCCGCATCGATCCGGTCGACCGCCGCTGCTACGCCTTCTTCCATCCGGCGATGGTGGACGAGCCCTTGATCTTCGTCGAGGTGGCGCTGACCGAGACCATCCCCGGCGCGATCGCCCCACTGCTTGCCGTCGATCGCCAGCACCTTCCCATCGAGAAGGCGCGCACTGCCGTGTTCTATTCGATCTCGAACACCCAGCGCGGCCTTGGCGGCATTTCCTTCGGCAGCTTCCTGATCAAGCAGGTGGTGGAGGAGCTGCGCCGCGAGACGCCGAAGCTCGACACCTTCGTGACGCTGTCGCCGGTGCCTGGCTTCATGCAATGGGTGAAGCAGGACAAGGATTTGCCGCTGCCCGACGAGGACCGCGAGGTGCTGAAGCGCCTCGACGATCCCAAATGGTTCGAGAGCCCCGAGACCATGACGCTGCTCCGCGGCGTGCTGGAGCCGCTCGCCGCCTATTATTTCCTGAAGGCGCGCACGCCCAAGGGCCGGCTGATCGATTCCGTCGCCCGCTTCCATCTCGGCAACGGCGCCCGCCTCGAGCGCATCAACTGGCTGGGCGACCTCTCGCCGAAGGGCGTGCGCGAGTCCGCCGGCGTGATGGTCAACTACCTCTACCGCCTCGACGACATCGAGAAGAACCACGAAGCCTACGCCAATGACGGCGAGGTCGTGGCGTCCAGCGCGGTGAAGAAGCTGCTCAAGGGCGAAGGGCGGCGGCTGCTGGATATGCGGCTGTCGTAGGGGACATACTCAGTCGTCGTCCCGGACAAGCGTAGCTCTAGACAACGAGTAGCGTTGTCTAGAGCGAAGCGCTGATCCGGGACCCATAACCACAGGGAGACGTGGTTACGGGGACTCGGAGTTGCCTGGTCGCACCACGACTTCTCCCTGGGGTTATGGGTCCCGGATCGGCGCGCGCTTAGGGCGCGCTTGTCCGGGACGACACTGAGTGTTTGGCGCAGCCGTCGCTCTCGCCCCAGCGCCCCTACTCCGCCAGCGCCTTCATCTCCTTGTAAAGATCGGACTTGCCCTCAAACCCGATGCCCGGAAGATCCGGCATCGTGATGTGGCCGTTCTCGACGCGCACACCGTCCGGAAAGCCGCCGTAGGGCTGGAACAGGTCGGGGTAGCTTTCATTGCCGCCCAAGCCTAAGCCGGCTGCGATGTTCAGCGACATCTGGTGGCCGCCGTGGGGGATGCAGCGGCTTGGCGACCAGCCGTAGGTTTTCAGCACCTCGAGCGTGCGCTGGTATTCGCAGAGGCCATAGGACAGCGCGCAGTCGAATTGCAGCCAGTCGCGGTCGGGGCGCATGCCGCCGTAGCGGATGAGATTGCGGGCGTCCTGGTGGCTGAAGAGATTCTCGCCCGTCGCCATCGGGCCGGGATAGAATTCGGCGAGGGCTGCCTGCAGCGCGTAGTCGAGGGGATCGCCGACCTCCTCGTACCAGAACAGCGGATAATCGCGCAGCATCTTGGCGTAGGCGATGCCGGTCTCGAGGTTGAAGCGGCCGTTGGCGTCGACGGCGAGCTGCGCGTCCTTGCCGATCTCCTTCAGCACCGCCTCGATGCGCGTGCGGTCCTCTTCGATTGGCGCGCCGCCGATCTTCATCTTCACGACGTTGTAGCCGCGATCGAGATAGCCGCGCATCTCAGCCCGCAGCATCGAGAGATCCTTGCCGGGATAGTAATAGCCGCCGGCGGCATAGACGAAGACGCGCGGATTGGCCTTGACGCCGTGGCGCTCGGCGAGCAGGCGGAACAGCGGTTTGCCCGCGATCTTCGCCACCGCGTCCCACACCGCCATGTCGATGGTGCCGACCGCGACCGAGCGCTCGCCATGGCCGCCCGGCTTCTCGTTGGTCATCATCGCGGCCCAGACCTTGTCGGGGTCGAGATTGTCGCTCGCGCTATCCAGCAGCGACTTCGGATCGGCCTCCAGGATGCGCGAGGCAAAACGCTCGCGGATCAGCCCGCCCTGGCCGTAGCGGCCGTTGGAGTTGAAGCCGTAGCCGACGACGCGCTTGCCGTCGCGCACCACGTCGGTGACGACGGCGACGAGGCTCGTCGTCATCTTGGTGAAGTCGATATAGGCGTTGCGGATCGGCGAGGAGATCGGTTTTGTAATTTCGCGGACGTCGACGATGCGGACGGACATGGGGGTGGCCTCAGTAGTTGTTTTCGTCATTGCGAGGAGCGAAGCGACGAAGCAATCCAGACTGCCACTCGCGGAAAGATTCTGGATTGCTTCGCTTCGCTCGCAATGACGAGGAGAGAGCAGCGCGCTCAGCTCAAACTATTTCTTATCCCTGAAATACGGCTCGACCGGACCATGCACCTTGATGGTCAGCGGGTTGCCATGGCGGTCCTTGGCGTTGCCGGCGGTGACGCGGACCCAGCCTTCGCTGATGCAGTACTCCTCGACATTGGTCTTCTCGATGCCCTTGAAGCGGATGCCGACGTCGCGCGCCAGGATGTCCGCGTTGTAGTACGGGCTGTTCGGGTCGACCGACAGGCGGTCGGGAAATTCGTCGCTCATGATTGTCTCGCTCACAACAGTGTTTCGATTTGATTCCGCAACCCTTCGGGCCGGGCCGTCGGCGCGTAGCGCGCGATCACCTTGCCGGCACGGTCCACCAGGAATTTGGTGAAATTCCATTTGATGGAGGCCCCCAGCAGGCCGGATTGCTGACGTTTCAGGTACTCGTACAAAGGATGCGCATTGGCGCCGTTGACGTCGATCTTCTCGAACAGGGGAAAGGTGACGTCGTAATGGGTCGAGCAGAATTCCTGGATCTCGCTCGCCTGCCCCGGCTCCTGCGCGCCGAACTGGTTGCAGGGAAAGCCGAGCACGGCGAAGCCGCGCGGCGACAGATCGCGATAGAGATCCTCGAGCCCGCGATATTGCGGCGTGAAGCCGCATTTGCTCGCGGTGTTGACGATCAGCAGCACCTGTCCCTCGAACCGGCGCATGGGCACCTCCTCGCCGGCGAGCGAGTTGGCCTTGAAGTCGTAGATCACCGACATCGCTAACCCACGGGATCGATCGGCGACGGCGGCACGCCGCCCGCCTCGATCGCTTCGCCCGCGAGGAGACAGAGGTCCTCGCGATAACGGCCGGAGACGATGTGCACGCCGACCGGCGCCTTGCCGACGAGACCGGTGGAGACCACGAGGCCCGGCAGGCCCATGAAGGGAATCGCGATCTGCGGCAGCTGCGCTTCCCAGACGCGCTTGAAGGAGGCGTCGTCCTTGCGGTCGAGATGGTCGGGGAACGGCAATTCGCCGGAGACCGGGGTCAGCAGCACGGCGTATTTCTCGAAGAACAGCATCCAGTCGCGCGTCAGCGTGGCTCTTCGGGTCAGCGCCTTGGCGTAGTTGGCCTGATCCATCGGCGTGACCCTGCCGCGGTTGCCGCGCAGGCAGGCCAGCGCGCCGGGATCGCCCTCGCGCTCGGCCATTTCAAGCTGCGCCTCATAGCTGTCGCCGAGCCAGAGCTTGATCTGCCACTCGACCGCCTCGCGCATCGGCGGGGTATCCTCGATGACGTCAACGGTCCAGCCGGCGCGCTCCAGGCGCTTGCCGGCATCGCTCACCGCGGCCTTCACCTCCGGCGTCGTGGCAAGGCCGTTCGGATTGAGGCAGAGCGCGGCGCGCTTCGGCCGCGCGGGGCCTTCGAGCGGGGCCGGCACGAACCAGGGATCGCGGATGTCGCGGGCCGACATCGCTTCGAGTGAGATGCGCAAATCGTTGACGGTGCGGGCGAGCGGGCCCGAGACCGCCATGATCTGCGGCCCGATCGGGCGCTCCGGCAGCACCGGGTTGAAGGCCGGGATGCGGCCGAGCGTCGGGCGCAGGCCGTGCACGCCGCAGGCATAGGCGGGATAGCGGATCGAGCCGGCGATGTCGGTGCCATGGGCGATATGGCCGATACCGGCCGCGACCGCCGAGCCGGCGCCGCCGGAGGAGCCGCCCGGCGTCAACGAGGCGTCGCGCGGGTTCTTGGTGTCGCCATGGACCAGATTGGTGGTGAACCAGCGATAGGAGAAGGCCGGGCAATTGGTGCGACCAAGGAGAATGGCGCCGGATTTGCGGAAATTGGCGACAACCGGATTGTCCTCGTGCGCGATCAGGTCGCGCTGCAGCTTGAGGCCGTTGGTGGTGGCAAAACCCTCCTGATCGACATTCGCCTTGATGGTGACGGGCACGCCGGCGAGCACGCCGGGGTCCTCGCCCCGGCCAATGGCGGCATCGACGGCGTCGGCCTGCTTGAGCACGTCTTCCGGGCGGTGGTCGATCACGGCGTTGAGCTGGGGATTGACCGCGTCGAGGCGGTCGAGGCCGGCCTTGGCGGCCTCCCTGGCGGACACCTTTTTGGACCTGACGAGGGTGGCGAGGTCGGCGGCCGACAGGCGCCAGAGATCTTGCATGGCTTGCTCCGTATGACCGGCGTCTTTTAGCGCCGGGAACGCGGCAAAGCCATGCGGATTTCGCAGGGGCGAAGGGCGGGTTTGGTGCCGGGTGGTGCCTCATTCCCCGTCATTGCGAGGAGCTCTTGCGACGAAGCAATCCAGACTGCCTCCGGGGAGGGATTCTGGATTGCTTCGCCACGCTCGCAATGACGGAGGAGAGAGCTGGGGGCCTCTAATGCCTGGTCGCCGACTGGTCCGGCATGTCCAGCAGCGCCTCGGTGAAGGGAAACTCCAGCACGATGTCCCCGTCGGAATCGGTGACCTCGATGACCGCCTCCAGCAGCGCCGGCTGGGTTCCTTCCGATTTCAGGACCTCCAGGATCATCTGGCGGGCGACCTCCCAGGCGCGATCGGGATTGCGCAGATCCTCGCCGTCAGGATCCACGATCAATTCGTCGCCGATACGGGTGTTGAAGAAATATCTGGGCATGCCTGATCCAATGGGGTCGCCTGTGGCCGATTGGAAGCCGTTCTATACTCACAACTGGTTTATCCCGACAGGGATCACGACCTATCGGCAATTTTGCGGATGTCATTCGCTCATCTTTACGGCCGCAATACGCTCTCTTTGCGGTGCAACAATCCTGCCGTCTACTACCTAGGTCGGGAAAATTTCACTGGCGAACTTTTCCGCCCGCATTACTTTATCTGCGGGCGGATACGTCCGGTTTCGCGAAAATGGAGAGCCAAATGGCCTGGAAAGCCCCGAAGATCGTCGAAGTGCCCTGTGGCATGGAAATCAACATGTATGTGAGCGCTACCCGCAAGTGAGCGGTTGGTGAGTACGCGTTCTGCGCAGGTGGTTCTTGCGGTCACGATACGTTTCCTGGGGACAGAAACCTTGTCCGAAACTGTCTCGGCCTGAGATCCACCTCGCGACGTTCCCTCCAGGAGACGGATCATGCTTCGCGTCGTCGTCCTGGGCGCAGGGGCCGGCGGCGGTGTGCCGCAATGGAATTGCGGTTGCGAGGGCTGCCGCGCGGCCCGCAGCTATGGACACGAGCTCCATCGAACCCAGGCCTCGGTTGCCTTCAGCGGCGATGGCGAGCACTGGTTCCTGATCAACGCCTCGCCCGATCTTCGCCAGCAATTGAACGCCACGCCGCAGCTGCATCCCAAGGCGGGCGCGTTGCGCCATACGCCGGTTGCGGGCGTGATCCTGACCAACGGCGAAGTCGATGCCGTGGCCGGCCTGCTGTCGATGCGCGAAGGTTCGCCCTTCACGGTCTATGCTCATGAGAAGGTGCTGGCGATCCTTGCCAGCAACAGCATCTTCAACGTGCTGAACGAGAAGAACGTCAAGCGCCAGCCGATCGGTGTCAGTGAGCCGTTCGAGCCGCGGCTGCCCGACGGCGCCCGCTCGGGGCTGGAGGTGCGGCCCTTTGCCGTGCCCGGCAAGTCGGCCTGGTACCTCGAAGGCAAGGCCCATCCGGGCGGCGAGACCGGCGACGGCGATACGCTGGGCCTCAAGATCACGGACAAGGCCACCGGCAAGTGCTTCTACTTCATCGCCGCCTGCGCCGAGGTCACCGACGCGCTGAAGGCCGAGATCGACGGCGCGGCGCTGGTGTTCTTCGACGGCACGGTCTGGCAGGATGACGAGATGATCAGGGCCGGGCTCGGCCACAAGACCGGCAAGAGCATGGGCCATGTCGCGATGTCCGGCGCCGACGGCGCGATCGCGCGGCTCGCCGATCTCGATATCGACAGGAAGATATTTCTGCATATCAATAACTCGAACCCGGCGCTGCTGCCAGGCTCAAGCGAGCGAAAAACGGTCGAACAAGCGGGCTGGCAGATACCTGGGGATGGAACGGAGATCGTGCTGTGAATGCCGCGTCAATGACTGGAATGACCGCGCTCTCGATCGGCAAGGACATCAGGCTCACCAGCGCCGAGGAGCTCGAGGCGACGCTGCGCCACATCGGAGCTACGCGCTATCACAGCCTGCATCCGTTCCATAAGCTGCTGCACGGCGGCAAGCTGAACAAGGGCCAGGTGCAGGCCTGGGCGCTCAACCGCTACTATTACCAGAGCACGATCCCGATCAAGGACGCGGTGGTGATCTCGCGCTTCCGCGACCGCGCCACGCGCGTGGAATGGCGCCACCGCATCGAGGACCATGACGGCGATGTCGGCTCCGAGGGCGGCATCGAGCGCTGGCTGAAGCTGACCGAAGGGCTCGGGCTCGACACGGCGTACGTGGAATCGACCGAAGGCATCTTGCCGGCGACGCGCTTCGCGGTGGAAGCCTACGTGCACTACTGCCGCGAAAAAAGCCCGCTGGAGGCGATCGCCTCCTCGCTGACCGAGCTGTTCGCGCCGAACCTGCATGAAGAGCGCATCTCCGGCATGCTGGAGCATTACGACTTCGTCAATCCCGATATCATGAGCTACTTCAAGCGCCGCCTGACGCAGGCGCCGCGCGATGCCAATTTCGCGCTCGACTACGTCAAGGCGCATGCCACGACGCCGGAGCAGCGCGCGCTTGTGTGCAACGCGCTGATCTTCAAGACCAACGTGCTGTGGGTGCAGTTAGATGCGCTCCAGCACGCCTATGTCGAAGGCAACATTCCGCCGGGCGCGTTCGTGCCCAAAGCGAGCTGAGGATTAGAGCGATGGCCGGGCCGCGGAACATCAGCGTCAGCGAGGCAAGCCGCCCCGTGCTGCCGCGGCATGCCAAGCTGAAATATGACGAGACGCGACAAGTCTGGGTGATCCTAGCGCCGGAGCGGGTGCTGGCGCCGGACGAGATCGCAGTCGAGGTTCTGCAGCTCTGCAACGGCGAGCGCAATGTCGGCGACGTCGCCGATCAATTGGCCGCGAAATACGCCGCGCCGCGCGAGGCGATCCTGACCGACGTCATCGCCATGCTGCAGGATCTCGCCGACAAGGGCTTCCTCACCGAGGCCCGGGAGAAGACGTCATGAGCGATGTGCTCGGCAACATCCAGCCCGGGATGAGCGACAGCCTCGCGGTGCTGGAGAAACAGCGCTCGACGGCGGAGACTTTTGGGATTCCGCTCGCGGTGCTGCTGGAGATCACGCATCGCTGCCCGCTGCAATGCCCCTACTGCTCCAACCCGGTCGAGCTCGATCGCTCTGGCAAGGAGCTGACCACCGATGAGTGGAAGAAGGTGCTGAGTGAGCTCGCCGAGATCGGCGTGCTGCAGGTGCATTTCTCCGGCGGCGAGCCGACGGCGCGGAAAGATCTCGTCGAGTTGGTGAAGCATGCGAGCGACGCCGGTCTCTACACCAATCTCATCACCTCGGCCGTGCTGCTGACGCGCGAGAGGCTCAGCGAGCTCGCCGACGCCGGGCTCTGCCATGTCCAGATCTCTTTCCAGGGCGTCGAGGAAGGCCTCGCCGATCGCGTCGCCGGCTACAAAAACGGCCATCGCAAGAAGCTCGAAGTGGCGAAATGGACGCGCGAGCTCGACCTGCCGCTCACCGTGAACGCGGTGATGCACCGGCAGAACCTGCATCAGCTCCCCGACATCATCCAGATGGCGATCGATCTCGATGCCGACCGGCTCGAGGTCGCCAATGTTCAGTATTACGGCTGGGCGCTGAAGAACCGCGCCGCCTTGATGCCCACCGTGGCGCAGCTCGATGAGTGCACCCGCCTCGTCGAGGAGGCGCGCGAGCAGCTCAAGGGCCGACTGACCATCGACTACGTCGTGCCGGACTATTACGCGTTGCGGCCGAAGAAGTGCATGGGCGGCTGGGGCCGGCAGTTCTTCAACATCTCGCCCGCCGGCAAGGTGTTGCCCTGCCATGCCGCCGAGAGCATCACGGGGCTCGATTTCGAATCGGTGCGCTCCAACCATTCGATTGCCTGGATCTGGCAGAACTCCGAGGCCTTCAACCGCTATCGCGGCACCGGCTGGATGAAGGAGCCGTGCAAGTCTTGCGAATTCCGCGAGATCGATTTCGGCGGCTGCCGCTGCCAGGCCTTTGCGCTGACGGGCGATGCCGCCAACACCGATCCGGCCTGCGCGCTGTCGCCGCTGCACGAGACCATCTTCAAGCAGGCCGAGCGCGAGGCCGAGGGCGAGACCAATCGCTTCCTCTACCGCAACTTCGCCGGCGGCACCCTGGAATCCGAGAATGACGCCTGACGCCGACGCAGGCACAGCGGTCAGGCGTGCCGATCCCTTTGCGCCGCTGACCTCCGACATGCTCGATGTCGGCGACGGCCATGAGCTCTATGTCGAGAGCGTCGGCCGCGCCGACGGTATCCCTGCGGTCTATCTGCATGGCGGGCCCGGCAGCGGCTGCCAGCCCGATCATCGCCGGCTGTTCGACCCCGACCGTTTCTGCGCCGTGCTGTTCGATCAGCGCGGCTGCGGCCGCAGCCGTCCCAAGGGATCGCGCGAGCACAACACCACGGCGCACCTGGTCGCGGACATGGAGAAGATCCGCGAGAAGTTCGGCTTCGACCGCTGGATGGTGGTCGGCGGCTCCTGGGGCGCGACGCTGGCGCTGGCGTATGCAGAGGCGCATCCCGAGCGCGTCTTAGGTCTCGCGCTCCGTGCAACCTTCCTCGGCACGCGGGCCGAAGTCGTGACGGCCTTCACGACGCGCCTGTCGCAATTCTATCCCGCGCTTTACGGGGACTTCCTCAGCGTGCTGCCACCCGAGGAGCGGGACCAGCCGGTCGACGCCTGTTGGCGCCGCATCCTCGATGCCGACCCGGCCGTGCATGGCCCGGCGGCGAAGGCCTGGCACGACACCGAGCGCATCTTGTCCGAGCACAAGCCTGCAAAGACACGGCTCGACCTCGCCTCGCTGAACGTCTGGCGCACATTGCCGGCGACCCCGTTCATGGAAGCGCATTATTTCGTCAACGACAGCTTCATGACCGAAGACCAGCTGCTGCAGAATGCGGGGATGCTCAAGGGCATTCCCGGCATCATCGTCCAGGGCCGCTACGACCTCTTGTGCCCGCCCGAGACATCGCATGCGCTTGCAGGAGCCTGGCCTGGTTCCGAGATTCGCATCGTGGAAGAAGCCGGGCATTCGCTCTATGATGGCGGCGTGAGGGACGCGGTCATGAAGTCGATCGCGGACCTTGCTTCGAAGGCCGCGCGCTGAGGCGCAATAACAGGACCACAAGAAAATGCCGCTCGCCGGGAAAGGCATGCTGCTGACGTCGATGAACATCGACGCTTCAGATGAGGCCGAGTTCAATCGCTGGTACGATCGCGAGCATCTGGAAGAACGCGTCGCGATCGAGGGTTTCCTGGAAGCGCGGCGCTATGTCGCGCACGCCGCCAATCCCAAATATCTCTCCCTGTATTCGACTGCGACGCTCGACGTGCTCGACAGTCCGGCCTACCGGGCGCGGCTCGCCAACCAAACCGAATGGTCGCGGCAGAGCATGGCGCGTTTCAAGGACATGCTGCGCGTCGTCGCGCGCATCACCATCAGCAACGGCACGGGCCGCGGCGCAGCGCTCGGCATGGTACGGCTGCGGCCGACGCCTGATAATGCTGGGGCATGGCGTGATGCACTGCAAGAAAAACTGACGCCAGGGGAGCGCGAGGGCATCATCTCGATGCATCTGCTCGAGAGCGAGCCGGAATTGTCGGGCGCAACGGCGGACATTCCAGCGGTGCGCAACGAGGGCGCGCGCGACTGGTTCGTGCTGATCGACGGCACCCATGTCGGCGCAGTCTCGGCGGTCATCGCCGAGCGCTTCACCGGTCCCGCCGCATCACCCTTCCCGCTTCCGGTCTCGGTCGGCACCTACTGCCTGATGTGGGACCTCGCGAAGAGCGATATCGCGCGGAGCTAACGTGGGCCTATTGCTGCGCTGCCCCGCCAAGCCGTCATTGCGAGCGCAGCGAAACAATCCAGACTTGCAGCCGCGGCGACACTCTGGATTGCTTCGTCGCAAGGGCTCCTCGCAATGACGAGGATGGAGCGCATCGCAACATATTGCACCGCCGCATTGCTGCGCGCGGCGCGTTAATGCTGTGCACGCGCAGCTCCCATGAAAGGCGGTGATCACCCAAATTTGCCGTTGTGCTTCGGAATGGTTCTAATAAGCTAACCCAATGACGTCATTCAGAAACCGGATCGAAGCGCGATAAAGCGCTCGCCAAGCTCAAGAAAAGGCCGCGGGGGTCTTTGAGCCTGCGCGGACAGGGTAGGAATGAAACCGACCGATATCGCGGCCCCCGACTACTTTCACAAAGTGGTCGATTGCCAGTGGGCCTGTCCTGCACACACCCCGGTTCCCGAATACATCCGACTGATCGCACAAGGCCGCTACAGCGACGCCTACATGATCAATTGGAAATCGAACGTGTTTCCCGGAATCCTGGGACGCACCTGCGATCGTCCGTGCGAGCCGGCGTGCCGCCGCGGACGCGTCGAGGACAATCCGGTCGCGATCTGCCGCCTCAAGCGCGTCGCCGCTGATTTCAAGGACGACATCAGGCAGCGCCTGCCGCGGCCTTCGCCGAGGAACGGCAAGCGCGTTGCCCTTGTCGGCGGCGGTCCGGCGTCGTTGTCCGTTGCACGCGATCTCGCGCCGCTCGGTTATCACTGCACCGTGTTCGACGCCGATCCCGAAGCCGGCGGCATGATGCGCTCGCAGATCCCGAAATTCCGCCTGCCCAATTCGGTGATCGACGAGGAGACCGGCTACATCCTGGGTCTCGGCGTCGACTTCAAGGGCGGCCATCGCATCGAGAGCATGAAGTCGCTTCTGGCGGAGAAGTTTGACGCGATCTTCGTCGGCTCCGGCGCGCCGCGCGGCCGCGAGCTCGACATTCCCGGCCGGAAAGAGGCCGCCGCCAATATCCATATCGGCATCGAATGGCTGGCCAACGTGTCGTTCGGCCATGTCGACAAGATCGGCAAACGCGTCATCGTGCTCGGCGGCGGCAACACCGCGATGGATTGCTGCCGCACCGCGCGCCGGCTCGGCGGCGAGAAAGTCACGGTGGTCGTGCGTTCCGGCTTCGAGGAGATGAAGGCCTCGCCCTGGGAGAAGGAAGACGCGCTCCACGAGGACATCCCGATCCTCAACTACATGGTCCCGGTGGCTTTCAAGCACGTCGCCGGCAAGCTGATCGGCGTCACCTTCCAGCACGTCAAACCCGAATACGACGCCAAAGGCCGCCGCAATCTGGTGCCTTCGGGAGACCCCGATCAGACCATTCCCTGCGATGACGTGCTGGTCGCGGTCGGGCAAGAGAACGCCTTCCCCTGGATCGAGCAGGATTGCGGCATCGAGTTCGACAAATGGCACATGCCGAAGGTCGATCCGACGACGTTCGTCTCGACCAACCCGAAAGTCTTCTTCGGCGGCGACGCCGCGTTCGGGCCGAAGAACATCATCTGGGCGGTCGCGCATGGCCATGACGCCGCGCTGTCGATCCACAAGATGCTCTCGGGCGAAGACATCACCGAGCGCCCGCTGCCGGAGGTGCAAATCTCCTCGCAGAAGATGGGCATCCACGAATGGAGCTATGACAACGACATCTCCAACGACAAGCGCTTCAAGGTGCCGCATCGCGACAAGGTGATCGCGCTAAAGGACATCCGCGCCGAGGTCGAGCTTGGCTACGACGTCAAGCTCGCACTGGGCGAAGCCGAGCGCTGCCTGAACTGCGACGTCCAGACGGTGTTCTCGACCTCGCTCTGCATCGAGTGCGACGCCTGCGCCGACATCTGCCCGATGGACTGCATCACCTTCACCGACAATGGTGAGGAAGACGATCTGCGCCAGCGCCTGAAGGCGCCCTCGCCGCGCCCGGACCAGGACCTCTACGTCTCCAGCGACCTCAAGACCGGGCGCGTGATGGTGAAGGACGAAGATGTCTGCCTGCATTGCGGGCTGTGCGCCGAGCGCTGTCCCACCGGTGCCTGGGACATGCAGAAATATTTCATCGATATGACCCACGCAGGTTCGACATGTCCGACAAAAAGCCGATCAGCAGCGTAAACGACTTCGTCGTCCGTTTCGCCAACGTCAACGGCTCGGGCTCGGCCAGCGCCAACGAGATGTTCGCGCGTGCGATCCTGCGCCATGGCGTGCCGGTGTCCCCGCGCAACATCTTCCCATCCAACATCCAGGGCCTGCCGACCTGGTACGAGGTGCGGGTGACGGAAGACGGCCATCTCGGCGCCCGCGGCGGCGTCGACATGATGGTGGCGATGAACCCGCAGACCTGGGACAAGGACGTCGCCGGCATCGAGCCCGGCGGCTATCTGTTCTACGATTCCACCAAGCCGATGCCGTCGACAAAATTCCGCGACGACATCTCCGTGATCGGCGTACCGCTGACCGCGATCGCCAACTCGACCTATACCGATCCGCGTCAGCGCCAGCTGTTCAAGAACATCATCTATCTGGGCGCGCTGTCGGCATTGCTCGACATGGACCCGAAGCTGATCGAGCATCTGATCGGCGAGCAGTACAAGGGCAAGGAGAAGCTGCTTTCCTCCAACGTCCATGCGCTGCATCTCGGCCGCGACTGGGCGCTGCAGAATTTGAAATGCCCGATCGGGCTTCGCGTGAAGAAGTCCGACAAGGTCGGCGACCGCATCTTCATCGAGGGCAACAGCGCCGCCGCGCTCGGCGCCGTCTATGGCGGCGCCACCGTGTGCGCGTGGTATCCGATCACGCCGTCATCGTCGGTGGCGGAGGCCTTCACCGCCCACTGCAAGAAGTATCGCCACGACCCGGAGACCGGCAAGGCGAAATACGCGATCGTGCAGGGCGAGGACGAACTGGCCTCGATCGGTATCGTCATCGGCGCGTCCTGGAACGGCGCCCGCGCCTTCACCGCGACCTCGGGCCCCGGCATCTCCCTGATGACGGAGTTCATCGGCCTCTCCTATTTCGCCGAGATTCCGGCGGTGATCATGAACATCCAGCGCGCCGGCCCCTCCACGGGCATGCCGACGCGCACCCAGCAATGCGACATCATCGCCTGCGCCTATGCCTCGCACGGCGACACCAAGCATGTGCTGCTGTTCCCGGAAGATCCGGCCGAAGCCTTCGAGTTCGCGGCTGCCGCCTTCGATCTCGCCGAGCGTCTCCAGACCACGATCTTCCTGATGCTGGACCTCGACATCGGCATGAACCACCGGCTCTGCCGTCCGCTGAAGTGGGATGACGCGCGGCAATATGACCGCGGCAAGATCATGACGGCGGAGATGCTGGAAGAAGGCCGCGACTTCGGCCGCTATCTCGACGTCGACGGCGACGGCATTCCCTATCGCACCTATCCCGGCACACATCCGACCAAGGGCTCGTATTTCACTCGCGGCACCTCGCGCGACCGCTATGCGCGGTACTCGGAGGAAGGCACCGTCTATGCCGACAACATGCAGCGCCTGGTGCGCAAGTTCGAGACCGCACAGGACCTGGTGCCGCGGCCGCTGCAGGCCAATGCGGAACGGCCGACCAAATATGGCGTGATCTATTTCGGCTCGACCTCGCCGGCGATGGACGAGGCGATCGGCCTGCTGGAGGCGCGCGGCCATCAGCTCGATCGCCTGCGCATCCGCGCCTTCCCGTTCCATTCGAGCGTGGCGAGCTTCCTCGCCGAGCACGACTTCGTCTATGTCGTCGAGCAGAACCGCGACAGCCAGCTCCGTCAGCTCATCGTCAACGAGAACGGCATCGATCCGGTCCGGCTCGTTCCGATCGTGCATTACGACGGTTCACCGATTACCGCCCGCTACATCGCAAAAGCCATTGGCGACCACCAGGATCACCTCAAGGTGACCCCGCTCCGCAAGGCCGTGTCATGATGGCAAACTGCATCCACATCGTCATTGCGAGCGCAGCGAAGCAATCCAGACTGCCTCCGTGGAAAGACTCTGGATTGCTTCGCTGCGCTCGCAATGACGGAGTGCGGTTGCGACAGCCCGGCCGTGTGCAAAGAGACGTCGGATTGCGGCAAGGGAGCAGAGAGAAACGGTCATGACCTATATTGCCAAGCCGAAATTCCATCATCCGGGCCTGAAGAAGAACGAGCTCGGCTACACGCATCGCGACTACGAGGGCAAGATTTCGACGCTGTGCGCCGGCTGCGGCCACGATTCGATCACGGCCTCGATCATCGAGGCCTGCTACGAGCTCTCGATCGAGCCGCATCGGGTGGCGAAGATCTCCGGCATCGGCTGCTCGTCGAAGACGCCGGACTATTTCCTCGGCAATTCGCACGGCTTCAACTCCGTGCACGGCCGCATGCCCAGCGTGCTCACCGGCGCCAACCTCGCCAACCGCGATTTGATCTATCTCGGCGTCTCCGGCGACGGCGATTCCGCCTCGATCGGCTTCGGCCAGTTCGCGCATTCGATCCGGCGCGGCGTCAACATGACCTATATCGTCGAGAACAACGGCGTCTACGGCCTGACCAAGGGCCAGTTCTCGGCCACCGCCGACCGCGGCTCGAAGAGCAAGAAGGGCGTCACCAACACCGACAATGCCATCGACCTGGTCGCGATCGCGCTGCAGCTGGGCGCAACCTTCGTGGCGCGCTCGTTCTCCGGCGACAAGGGCCAGCTGGTGCCGCTGATCGCAGCCGCGATCGGCCACAAGGGCGCGTCCTTCATCGACGTCATCAGCCCCTGCATCGCCTTCAACAACCACGCCGGCTCGACCAAGAGTTTCGACTATGTCCGCGAGCACAATGACGCCGTGAACCGGCTCGACGTGCTGGTCGGCCGCGATCCGATCGCGGTGGACTACGCGCCGGGCACGGTGCAGGTGGTCGAGCAGCACGACGGCAGCAAGATCGCACTGCGCAAGATCGACGCGGACTACGATCCGCATGATCGTCTCGGCGCTCAGACCTTCCTCGCGAAGCACGCCGCCAAGGGCCAGATCGTCACCGGCCTGCTCTATGTCGACCCCGACGCGGAGGACCTGCACGAGCACCTCAATACGGTCGAGACCCCGCTCAACACGCTGGAAGCGGACACGCTCTGCCCGGGTTCGGCGGCGCTGGACAAGATCAACGCCAGCCTGCGCTGATCACTTGCCGGCAACTGGTTGCCTGACACGTATGGTGATCTTCTCGGACACGATGGGCGGCTCGAACGGATAGTGCTTGGCGTCGCCGAGCACCAGTTGCAGCGTGTGCGTTCCGGGTGCAAGTTCGAGCTGGGTTTCGGTCTGCCCGGCGCCGAAGTGCAGATGCGACTTGTCCTGCGGAATTGGCTCCTTGGGATCGATGGGATCGTTGACGTCAACGAGCAAATGGTGATGGCCGGCGTTCTGGTAGTCGTCGCCGGCATGCGTCACGCCCATGTTGCGCAAACCGAACCGGACCCAGAATGCACCGCGAACCTTCTGCCCGTCACGCGGGCTGATGAAATAGAGCTTGGCGTCCTTGGGCGCGGTCTTGCCTTGCGCGTAGGCTCCGCCGGGAGGCAATGCGAGCGCCGCCGCCAATGCGGCGCAAAAAATGATCTTCATCAAATCCACTCCAGCACCTACGGACTGAGCGCGACGCGGAATCCATGTGTGGGATAACGGACATTGGTGTCGTAACCATCGCGGTTGGACGGCCGCACATATCGCGAATCGTTCTTCCAGGAGCCCGAGCGCAGAACGTGCGAGGAGCAGTCGGCGCCGGTCCATGCCGAGCCGTCGCCGGGCGCGCCTTGATAGCTCTTGTGCCAGCAATCCTCGACCCACTGGTCGATCCCGCCGCCCATGTCGTACAGGCCGAACGGGTTTGGCTTGAAGCTGCCGACCTTCGCCGGCTGCTCGCTGGCGAGGTTGCCGCAATCCTTGCAGCCGGCCATGCCCGGCTGGAGCTTGTCGCCCCACCAATACTTGCTCTGCGTTCCGCCACGCGCCGCGTACTCCCATTCGGCTTCGCTCGGAAGCCGATACGGCTTCTTCGTCGCCTGGGAGAGATACGCCACATATTGCTGCGCGTCGGTCCAGCTCACATTGCTGACCGGCGCGTCGTCTTTGCCGGTGGCCGTGAAGGAGCACGCCTTCGCAGCGGCGCAATCGTTCCACTCCTGCACGGTCACCGGATATTTGCCGATCGAGAACGGCTTGATCGTGACCTGGTGGACCGGGCGTTCCGTCGGATCGTCATTGCTTCCCATGGCGAAGCTGCCGCCGCGAATGGCGATCATCTCGGGTTCTCGGACCGCCGTCACCGATGGAGCGGATGCCGGAGATGGTGAAGGCGATGCGGCGGGCGATGGCGTCGTTGTGGGCAACGGCGAAGCCGCGGGTGCGGCTTGTGGCGCCGGTACCGCCGGGCTCGGTAACGACGGAACGGATTGCGGCACCGGCGAAGCCGACGGCGCCGCGATCGGAGGAGCGGCAGCCTGTTGCCCCACCTGGCTGCGGTGCTGCACCAGCACGTACCAAAGCACGTAGCCGGCAATCACCAGCAATGCCATGATCAGAAGAAAGAGCAGGATGCTCTCGCGCCGGCCGCGCGTCCTGCCGACTGCGTCTGCGTCCGGCAGCACGCGATAGACCCGCACCGGATCGGTGATGTTCTTGACCTTGCGGTCCCCGAGCGATTCATAGCCGCATACGACCTTGTGCTTGATCTGCTCGTAGATCGCACCCGAGATATAGACCTGACCGGGCTCCGCAATGCCTTCGATGCGTGTGGCGATGTTGACGCCGTCGCCGTAGATATCGTCCGGCTCCACGATGACGTCGCCGAGATTGACGCCAATCCGGTATTCGAGCCGTGAATGCTTGGGAAGCGGGGCGTTGCGGCCGAGGAGATTCTGCTGGATGACGATGCTGCATCGAACGGCCTCGACCGGGCTATCGAAGATGGCGATGAAGCCGTCGCCCGTCGTCTTCACCAGCGTGCCATGGTGCTCGACGATGCTGGGCTGGATGATATCCCGCTCGATCCGCTTGACGCGGACATGCGTTCCCTCCTCGTCGGCCTGCATGATGCGACTGTAGGAAGCGATGTCGCCGACAATGATCGCCGCAAGACGACGAGGCATGGGGCCGTGTGGGGGCTGCCCGTCCTGATTTCCGGATCTGAAGTTGCGAATTTCGCCCATTGCGGGGACTCCACACGCGACGAGAGGCGGCCCCACTCTACGACTGCCAAGAGCAATCGCCTGTGAAGGCTATCACATCGACGAATGGGGACAATGTCGAATGGCTGACGGCATCGGGTTCCCAAAAAACGATGGCCCGCGCCGATTGAACCTTCCTGGCTTGAGGTTCGACTAAGGCCGCACATGGAACCAGGCCGCCTCGCTCCGCTCTGCGCGTGGATGCGAGTTGAATGCGTCACGCATGCGGCGACTGCCAGCACGCAGTGTTTCGTGAAAGCAACGCGGTCCGCCTCGGCTGCGGCCTCGACTAGCCGACAGGCTCGGGCTCGGCTGCGGCGCGACCCGTATATGCCAGCCGTCCGGCCGTCCAGTACTGCTTGCAGGTCTCGAACAGCGTTTCGCCGTCCACGGTCAGGCCGCCCGTGACGAGCACGCCGTCCGCACCAATGGGCTTGTTCAGCAGCGACAAGACGCGCTTCAGAAAGCCGCCTTCGAACCGCTCGGCGAGAAGAGGATCGACCTGAAGAACGACGATCCTCTGGCTGCGATACCGAAAGATCGATATGTCCCTCACCGATCGCCACGAGATGGTGTCATCGGCGATCCTGGTGTCGCGAATGCCGATACGGGTGATGAAGAGGACCGGCTCCCTGGCGGAGATCAACGTCCAGAGCGTCCTGCAGGTGGCCAGGCCGAAAAACACGACGCCGAAATAGCTGAGCGCGATCTGGATCGTGGCGATGTCCTTGCCATAGTGCCAGCTGAATGCGAGCGCGCCGCACAGCAGCGTCGCCAACAGGCCGGCTCCCAGCAACTTGAACAGCCGCGGAAGGGAATAGCCGATCGCAAGGTTGGGCAAGCTCTGACTTACGGACATTCTGACCGCCACCAGTCATCTGCAACAACCCGGGGTTTACCAGCGCCCCTCCTTCCAAATTGTTAAAGCGGGAACCTTGCGTGAGGCTGCCCGCAAGGCGGGCGGCCAGGAACGCTTGAACGCAGGACTTTCCGCCCGCGACTAAATGCCAGTCGGCTAGCCACCCCGCGCGCTGCGGATGGACGACGGTTCACACGCCCTGGTGCGATCATGAAGCTTGCCCTCATCCTTCCGCTTGTCCTTGCCGGCTTCGTCGGCGCCGCCCGGGCCGAGGAGGCCGACGACATCCGTGAGGCCACCAAGGCCGAGGCCGACACCTTCAACGCGCGCATGTATGCGGGCAGGCCCGGCGACAAGGCCTATGCCTGCTTTGTCCGCCGTTACGACGCCGAGCATCTGGCGCGGCACCCGAAGCAGAAGGTCGCGTCGATGAAGCTGCTGATCTCCGCGGAGGTCGACAAGGAGGACAAGCAGCTCCACAACTCGTTCCGCCTCGGCTTCAGGTATCGCCACCGCAGCGGCGATTTCGATTCCAGCGGCTCCTGTAACCACGCCGTGTTCACCAAGGACGGCACCGAAACCCGCCTCGGCTGCGGCGTCGACTGCGAGGGCGGCGGCATCGGCGTTGCGCTCTCCAAGGACGACAGGTCGGCGATCGTGCGCCTCGCGCGGGTCAGGGTCTGGCAGAACAACAAGCCGGACGACGATGCCGAGCGATCGCTGGTCGCCGGCGCCGACGACGGGATCTTCCGTCTCGATCGCACCGACACAAGCGAATGCGCTTCGCTCGTGACCGACCGCAAGGAACTCGCGGCACTGCGCCACAAGTGATATGTCCGGCAAAATCAGGCAATCCAGGGAGACTGCCATGAACCGCCGTAACATCCTGTGGAGCGCCGTCTCGACTTTGGGTGCCACGCTCGGCGCCTCCAGCGCGAAGGCCGCGCCCGAGGCTCCACCGTCGAACAAGCTGAAGGTCGTCTATCACCTCAGCGACGCCGAGAAGGTCAATTTCGTGCTCGGCAACATCCAGAACCACATCGACGGCGTTGGTGGTCCGGCGAACGTGACGATCGCGCTGGTGATCCACGGTCCGGCGCTGAAGCCGTTTCACACGGCGCAGGCCAACCCCGACATCAGCAAGCGCGTCGGCGAATTCTCCAAGGATGGCGTCGAGCTCGCCGCCTGCGGCAACACCATGAAGGCGCAGAACGTGACGCTGACGGATCTGCTGCCGGGTTTCGTCAGCGCGGAGAAGGGCGGCGTGGTCAGGTTGGCCGAGCTGCAGTCGCAGGGGTATCTGTATCTGCGGCCGTAAGGTTGCACGGTGCCGCCACATCCTCCGTCATTGCGAGGAGCTCTTGCGACGAAGCAATCCAGACTTTCTCCGAGGTGGGATTCTGGATTGCTTCGCTACGCTCGCAATGACGGCGGAGCGCGCTTGACTTACCCATAACCCTATGGTTATGAATTAACCCATAACCTCTGAGTTATGGATTAGCCATGTCCTCCGCCCACGATCTCCTGTTCAGGATGCTCGCCGATCCGACCCGGCGGGCGATCTTCGAGCGGCTGTGCCGCGAGGGCGAGCAGACGGTCGGGGCACTGACGCTGCGATCCGGCGTTTCCCAGCCGGCGGTCTCGAAACATTTGGGCGCGCTGAAGCAGGCGGGCCTCGTGCGCGACCGCCATGAAGGACGCCAGACCCACTACAGCGCAGAGCCCGGCGCGCTCAATCCACTGGTTGACTGGACCAGCCAGATGACCGGCTTCTGGCAGAACCGGCTCGACGCACTCGATGATCTCCTGAAGAGGATGGACCAATGACCGAAACACGATCCGTCGTCGTCGAGCGCGAATTTGCCGCACCAGTGGAGCGGCTGTGGCGCGCGCTGACGCAGCCGCATCTGATCGAGGAATGGCTGATGAAGAACGACTTCAAGCCCGTGGTCGGTCATCGCTTCAATTTGCGCGGCGAATGGGGCGGCGTGCTGGACTGCGAGGTGCTCACCATCGAGCCGCAGAAGGCGCTCGCCTATACCTGGAATTTCTCGCACGAGGACGCCGCGTTCGATCTGAAGAGCGTCGTGACCTTCACGCTGACGCCGACGGGCGCGGGCACGCATCTGCGCGTCGAACAGGCGGGCTTCAGCCCGACGCAGAAGCAGGCCTATGGCGGGGCGCATGCCGGCTGGAAGCAGTTCTTCGCCAAGCTGGACGAACTGCTGGCGCGGGCTGAGTAGCTCGCCGGCGTCTCTTCCATACATTTTCCAAAGGAGGTCCCAATGAGCACGAACATGTGGATTCGGCGGATTCATCGCTGGCTGTCGATGGCGTTCACGGTCGCGGTCATCGCCAACATCGTCGCCATGACCATGCAGCTCGATGCCGCCTGGATCGGCTTCCTGGCGCTCGTGCCGCTGATCCCGCTGCTCGCGACCGGGCTGTATCTGTTCGCGCTGCCTTATCTCGGCCACCGCGACGGCGCGCGGCAAGAGGCGTGATCATGAAGAAGGCCGTCACCGCAAAGAAGAGCAGCGCGACGAAGACGGATGGCGCTTCGCCGTCCAGGATGATCGACGGCAGGATCAGGGAGCTCGGCGACTGGCGCGGCGAGATGCTGGCGCGGATCCGCGGCCTGATCCAGCAGGCCGTCCCTGACGTCGTCGAGGAATGGAAATGGCGCGGCGTTCCCGTGTGGGAGCACGACGGCATCATCTGCACCGGCGAGACCTACAAGGAAGTGGTGAAGCTGACCTTTGCCAAGGGCGCGGCGCTGGACGATCCCGCCGGCCTGTTCAACTCCAGCCTCGACGGCAATGTGCGCCGCGCGATCGATATTCGCGAGGGCGAGAAGATCAACGAGAAGGCGTTGAAGGCTCTGGTCCGCGCGGCGGTGGAGCTGAATGCGTCCAAGAAGAAGCCGGCCAAGAAGCAGCCGGCGTAGAGCGCCACGAGTTCCGTTGATCGCAATAGCAGCCGCGGACTGGCTCCAACCTCTCCCGCTTGCGGGAGAGGTCGGCGCGTCCCGGGCGATGCGAAGCATCGTCCCGCGCGCCGGGTGAGGGTTCTCTCCTCTGGGGGAGTCCCACTGTGGAGATACCCTCTCCCCGGCCCTCCCCCGCAAGCGGGGGAGGGAGCGCACCTCCGTGGGGGCGATATTGGAGTCTCACAGCGTCAGACGCTAGACGATGCCCTCAGGCTACCGCCGCAGGAATCGGACGCGGGCTCACGACATATTCGCGCAAAACCTTGTCGTTGGCGTCGACTTCGATCAGCGCGACGTCGTAGGTCCAGAGATCGGCGAGGTGCTGGAGCACGCGCTTGGCGTCGGTCTCGTTGAGCTGCGAGCCCTTGATGACGTGGTGATGCAGGATCAGCCGGCGGTCGCCGGAGAGGTCGACGTCGACCACCTCGATATTGGCGTCGATGTAGCCGACGTCGTGCTGTCGCGCCAATTCGCGCCGGACGCGGCGGAAGCCGCGCTCGTCGTGGATGGCATCGACGCGGATGCCGGCGCGCTCCTCGGGGTCGTCGTGGAGATGGAACATGCGGAAGTGCCGCATCAATTTGGGGCTTAAGAACTGACCGATGAAGCTCTCGTCGCGGTAATTGGCCCAGACGTCGCGCAGCACGCCCATCACGTCGTTCTTGCCGGCGATGTCGGGGAACCATTCGCGGTCTTCGTCTTCGGGCCTCGTGACGATGCGCTCGATGTCCTGCATCATTGCGAAGCCGAGCGCATAGGGGTTGAAGCCCGAGAAGCGCTGATCGTCGAATTCGGGCTGGAACACCACGTTGGTGTGCGATCCCAGGAATTCGAGGAAGTTGCCGTCGGTGATGCGGCCCTGCTGGTGCAGCTGGGTCATGATGCGATAGTGGACGTAAGTCGCCGTCCCCTCGTTCATCACCTTGGTCTGGCTCTGCGGATAGAAATATTGCGCGATGTGGCGGACGATGCGCAAGAGCTCGCGCTGCCAGGGCGCCAGCCGCGGCGCGCTCTTCTCCAGGAAATAGAGCAGGTTCTCCTGCGGCAGGCCGAGCAGCTTGCGGCGCCGCTCGACGCTGAGCGCCGAACGGCTCTTGCTCTTGCCGGCCGGCACGGTGCGCCAGAGATCGTTGAAGACCTCTTCCTCGTGCTGGCGCCTGCGCCCTGCCCGCTTCTCCTCGGCGCGCAGATCCAGCTTCTTCTTGCCGGGATAGCGGTCGATGCCGTGCGACATCAGCGCATGCGCGGCGTCGAGTGTGCGCTCGACCTCGGTGCGGCCGTAGCGCTCCTCGCATTGCATGACGTAGTTCTTGGCGAAATCGAGATAGTCCAGGATGCCCTCGGCATCGGTCCACTGCTTGAACAGATAGTTGTTCTTGAAGAAGTGATTGTGCCCGAAGGCGGCGTGCGCGATCACCAGCGTCTGCATCGTCGCCGTGTTCTCCTCCATGAGGTAGGAGATGCAGGGCGAGGAGTTGATCACGATCTCATAGGCGAGGCCCATCAGGCCCTTGCGGTAGGAGGCCTCGTGGAAGGCGAAATGCTTGCCGAAGGACCAGTGCTTGTAGAACAAGGGCATGCCGACCGACGAGTAGGCATCCAGCATCTGCTCGGCGGTGATGACCTCGATCTGGTTCGGATAGACGTCGAGCCCGAGATCCTTCAACGCCACCTCTTCGCAGGCATCGGTGATACGCTGCAAGGTGCGAAAATCCCAATCCGCGCCTTCGAACAAACGTTCCGTCATGGAGCGGCTTTCTCCTGAGCAGTGTCGCGGCGCTGGAACAGGTCGTGGAACACCGGGAATATCTCGCTGCGCTCGGAGACCTTGCGCATCGAGAGCGGTGCGCCGCTGTTGCGCAGGCGCTCGTAGAGGGTCCAGAGCGAGGAGTCGGAGAGATCGAAGGCGCTGCCGCCGGATTCCCCGACCTCGAGATAGGCAAAGAACTGGCAGACCGGCAGGATCTTGTCGGTCAGCAGCAGGCCCGTGAGCTCGCCGTCGGAATAGGAATTGTCGCCGTCGGAGGCCTGCGCGGCGTAGATGTTCCAGTCCGAGGGATTGAAACGCTCGCGCACGATCTCGTGCATCGCCTGCAGCGCGCTGGAGACCAGCGTGCCGCCCGAGGCCGGGCCGTAGAAGAAGGTCTGCTCGTCCACCTCCTCGGCGCGGTCGGTGTGACGGATGAAGACGATCTCGACATGCTTGTAGCGCCGCTTCAGGAACACGTAGAGCAGCATGTAGAAGCGTTTTGCCAGATCCTTCATGTGCTCGGACATCGAGCCGGAGACGTC
This sequence comes from Bradyrhizobium huanghuaihaiense, assembly GCF_007830635.1. GTDB lineage: Bacteria > Pseudomonadota > Alphaproteobacteria > Rhizobiales > Xanthobacteraceae > Bradyrhizobium > Bradyrhizobium huanghuaihaiense. Next base: position 188,027 of record NZ_VLLA01000006.1, read on the forward strand.
CATCAGGCAGAACATCACCGCCTGCGCGACCGGCTTCGGCACCATCTCGAAGCGGCGGTAGCGGATGTCGAGCGGATCGATGAAGGGAATGCGCTTGGACTTCGCTTTCAGCGCCTCGAGCCGGGCGATGAGCTCGGTACGCTCGTCCTCGTCGGTGCACGCGGCGATCGCCGCCTCCAGCTCCTCGATCTCCTCCTTGCGGGGACGCTTGAGCGCGATGCGGCGCGCCAACGCGAGCTTCACCGTGCGGCTCACCGAGATGTTGGCGGGTGAGCCCGACGTGGTGTAGCCGGCGCGCTGAATGCCTTCGCTCTCGGTCTGCGCGATCTTGCGCTTGGCGAGATCGGGCAGTTCGAGGTCGTCGAGGAAGAGATCGACGAATTCGTCGCGGGAAAGCACGAAGCGGAAGGCGTCCTCGCTGTCGCCTTCGCCGGGACCGGAGTCCTTGGCGCTGCCCTGGCCGGAACGCTGGAGATAGTCGCCCTCGATGAACTTCTTGTTCCCGGGCAGCACCATGTCCCGCGTTCCGCCTTCGCGGCGGAAACGCGGCTCATGCATCCCGTCGAGCGGAATCGTGACCTCACCACCCTCCAGGACGTCCTTGATGTCGCGATCCTGCGAGGTCTTCTTGACGGCGCCCTGCACCAGGGATTTGGCCCGACGCAAGAACCGCTGCCGGTTCTCAAGACTCTTGCCGCCTGGATTCAGGCGCCTGTCAATAATGTGAATGGCCACTTTCCCATCCGCCTCAACCGGCCTGCTTCACGCGCATGTACCATTCGACGAGCCGGCGAACCTGACGCTCGGTGTAGCCGCGCTCCACCATGCGTGCGACGAACTCGCCGTGCTTCTTCTCCGTCTCGCCGTCCTTCTTCGACCCGAAGGAGATGACCGGAAGCAGGTCCTCGACCTGGGAGAATATCCGCTTTTCGATCACGTCGCGAATCTTCTCGTAGGAGGTCCAGGTCGGATTCTTGCCACTGTTCTGAGCCCTGGCCCGTAACGAGAACTTGACCACCTCGTTCCGGAAATCCTTCGGATTGGCGATGCCGGCCGGCTTCTCGATCTTGGTCAATTCCTGGTTCAAAAGCTCGCGATCGAGCAACTGGCCGGTGTCGGGATCCTTGAAATCCTGATCCTCGATCCAGGCATCGGCGTAATCCACGTAGCGGTCGAACAGATTCTGGCCGTAATCCGAGTAGGATTCGAGATAAGCCTTCTGGATCTCGTTGCCGATGAACTCGGCATAGCGCGGTGCCAGCTCCGCCTTGATGAACTCCAGGTAACGTTTCTCGGTTTCCTCCGGCAGCTGCTCGCGGCGGATCGACTGCTCCAGCGCATACATCAGGTGCACGGCATCGGCGGCGACCTCCTGCGGATCGTGGTTGAAGGTCGCAGCCAGGATCTTGAAGGCAAAGCGCGTGGACACGCCGTCCATGCCCTCGTCGACGCCGGCGGCATCGCGATATTCCTGGACGCTGCGCGCCTTCGGATCGGATTCCTTCAGGCTTTCGCCGTCATAGACCCGCATCTTGCCGAACAGCGTGGAATTCTCGTGCTTGCGCAGACGCGACATCACCGAGAACCGCGCCATCGTTTCCAGTGTCGACGGCGCGCACGGCGCAGACGCCAGCTCCGAGCCCTGGATCAGCTTCTCGTAGATCTTCTGCTCTTCGGTGACCCGCAGCACGTACGGCACCTTGATCACGCAGATGCGGTCGATGAAGGCCTCGTTGTTCTTGTTGGCCTTGAAGCTCGCCCACTCCGCCTCGTTGGAGTGCGCCAGGATCACGCCGGTGAACGGGATCGCGCCGATATTCTCGGTGCCGATGTAATTGCCCTCCTGCGTCGCGGTGAGCAGCGGGTGCAGCATCTTGATCGGCGCCTTGAACATCTCGACGAATTCAAGGATGCCCTGGTTGGCGCGATTGAGGCCACCCGAATAGCTGTAGGCGTCGGGATCGTTCTGCGCGTAGGTCTCGAGCTTGCGGATGTCGACCTTGCCGACCAGCGACGAGATGTCCTGGTTGTTCTCGTCACCCGGCTCGGTCTTGGAGACCGCGATCTGGCGCAGCCGCGACGGCTGGATCTTGGCGACGCGGAATTGCGAGATATCGCCGCCGAAGGCTTCCAGTCGCTTGTAGCACCACGGGCTCATCAGGCCGGTGAGACGCCGGCGCGGAATGCCGTATTTCTCCTCCAGCATCGGCCCGAGATGATCGGGATCGAACAGGCTGAGCGGGCTTTCGAACACGGGCGAGAGTTCATCGCCGGCCTTGAGCACGTAGATCGGCTGCACTTCCATCAGCGACTTGAGCCGCTCGGCGAGCGAGGATTTGCCGCCGCCCACGGGGCCGAGCAGATAGAGGATCTGCTTGCGCTCCTCCAAGCCCTGCGCTGCGTGCCGGAAGAAACCGACGATACGCTCGATGGTTTCTTCCATGCCGTAGAAGCCGGCGAAGGCCGGATAGGTGCGGATGGTGCGGTTCAAAAAAATACGGCCAAGGCGTGGGTCCTTGGCCGTGTCAATCGTCTGCGGATCGCCGATCGCTGCTAGCAGTCGTTCGGCCGCGTTTGCGTATTTCATGGGATCGCTTCGACACGATTCCAGATATTCCGCCATCGACATGTCGTGCTGGCTTCTCGCCTCGAACGACCGAGCGAAAGCGTTGAATAGAGAATCGTTGTACATGATCCCTCTCCGCGTGAGTTCCGCTACAAGCTGAAACGAAAGCAGTTACCGGAGCGTTCCTCAGGCCGTTTCGAATCAGCGTGAGCACATGACGATCATTGGACACCCGGGGACCGACTCGACGCAACGCACAACGTAGGCAACCGGGTGAGTTACGAACAGGCACCTGCCTGTTATTTATGCGAATCTATGTATATCTTCGCTCATTTCCAGAAAATGTCACTCGGCCGCCACATCCGGGCATTACCGGGGATCAGCTCATCCGGCGGTGCAGCATAGCCGTCGGCCGGCGGCAGCTTTATGACGCTTGTACGGCCAAGCCTTGTGCACCGGAGCCTTGTGCACCCGAGCCTTGCGTGCCTTGATCGCGGTCTCGCCGCAATGCGGTGCGTGCATCGCTGGCGGCATGGCACTCACGGCAAGCGCGCAGCAATGTATCAAAATCGGTCGCCAGTCCCTCGGTGGAAATGGCGATCCGATCGTCCCGCGCGCCGCGCGATGTCGCCCGCCTCCTGCCGCGGATAGAGGAGAGCTGCCGCTGCAACGCCGGCGTCGGCGTCAGCACGATCAATCTGTGCCCGCGGCGATCCTCGGCCGAAATCTCCGCAATCGACTCCCACAGCAGAAATTCATTGCCGATGCGGAGATCGCGGATGCCGTAGGGGGTGACGATCACCACCGGTCCACGTTCGCCGGGAAGCAGCCAGATCAGCCAGCCGGTGATCAGGCCGAACACCGCAACGCCGGCATAGCCGACCGTCGTGTCGTAATCGCCGAGGCTGTCCCACCAGTCGAAGGCGAGGCTGGCGCTGAACAGGATCATCGCGAACCCCGCCGCGACCAGCAGTCGCAAGCGCGTGGTGCATTGGTTGATTTCGAGATCGTAGGGCACATCGATGCGCACAGTCGGCGTGATCGATTGCGGGCTGTCGGAGACGGCGGGCGGAGGGCCGTCAGGATGTACTTGCATGCTTTCCCCCAGCACGGCCATTCGCGACCGGTTCACCAACGATCGGGCAGACCGGAATCTGCTGACGACACGCTGTGCAGCGGCCGACAGACGTTACGCAACCAGACCTCGGCCGAACCTTTCCGGCCAACGACTTTTTACGCAACACAGCCACTGCCGCCTGGATCGCCATGATCGCGACGGAGTTACACTGAGAGTATGACGCTCAGACCCTTGATTGGTTCCCTCCCGGGTGCATGTAAGCTAGAGGATAGCGCGTCAGGACCGGCGCGGAAACCCCTCGCCCGCAGGCTTGGAGATAAATAAGCATCATGAATCCCGTCAAAGAACTGGAAAAGCACGGACAGGCCGTCTGGCTGGACTTCCTGGCCCGCGGTTTCATCGCCAAGGGCGACCTGAAGCGGCTGATCGATACCGATGGCGTCAAGGGCGTCACCTCGAACCCGTCGATCTTCGAGAAGGCGATCGGCAGTTCGGACGAATACGACGCCCCGATCGGCAAGGCGCTGAAGCGCGGCGACCGGACCGTGGCCGACCTGTTCGAGGCCGTCGCGGTCGAGGACATCCAGAATGCCGCCGACGTGCTGCGCCCGGTCTATGACCGCCTCAAGGGCGGTGACGGCTATGTCAGCCTGGAAGTCTCGCCCTATCTGGCGATGGACACCGCCGGCACCGTCGCTGAGGCACGGCGGCTGTGGAAGGACGTTGGCCGCAAGAACCTGATGGTGAAGGTGCCGGCGACGCCCGAGGGCCTGCCGGCGATCGAGACGCTGATCGGCGACGGCATCAGCATCAACATCACGCTGCTGTTCTCCAAGGCGGTCTATCTCGAGGTGGCCGAGGCCTATCTGGCGGGTCTCGAAAAATACGTCGCCGGCGGCGGCGATCCGTCGCACGTCGCCAGCGTGGCGAGCTTCTTCGTCAGCCGCATCGACTCGGTGGTCGACAAGCAGCTCGACGAGAAGATCGCGCGCGCCAACGATCCGTCCGAGAAGGAGCGGCTCGCCGCGCTGAAGGGCAAGGTCGCAATCGCCAATGCCAAGGTCGCCTACCAGGATTACAAGCGCCTGTTCTCGGGTCCGCGCTGGGAGAAGCTCGCCGCCAAGGGCGCCAAGCCGCAGCGCATGCTGTGGGCGTCAACCGGCACCAAGAACAAGGACTACAGCGACGTCCTCTATGTCGAGGAGCTGATCGGCCCCGACACCATCAACACCGTGCCGCCGGCAACGCTGGATGCGTTCCGCGACCACGGCAAGCCGCGCGACAGCCTGGAAGAGAATGTCGAGGACGCAAGGCGCGTGCTGGAGGAGCTGGAGCGCTCCGGCATCTCACTGGATGCGATCACCGAGGAGCTGGTCAGGGACGGCGTCAAGCTGTTTGCGGATGCCGCCGACAAGCTCTACGGCGCGGTCGCCCACAAGCGCGCCACCGTGCTCGGGCCGGCGCTCGATCGCCAGCAGCTTTCGCTCGGCGACGGCCTCGGCAAGGCTGTCGCCAAGAGCACCGAGGAATGGCGTGCCTCGGCAAAAATCCGCAGGCTCTGGCAGCGCGACAAGTCGGTCTGGACCGGCACCGACGAGGACAAATGGCTCGGCTGGCTCGACAGCGCCGCCAAGGCAGACGTTGCCGACTACGAGGATTATGCGGGCCGCGTGAAGGGCCAGAAATTCTCCGACGCCGTCGTGCTCGGCATGGGCGGATCGAGCCTCGGACCCGAGGTGCTGGCCGAGACCTTTGGCAAGAAGCCGGGCTTCCCCAAGCTGCACGTGCTTGACTCCACCGATCCGGCGCAGGTGCGGGCGATGGAAGACAAGATCGACATCGCCAACACCGTGTTCATCGTCTCCAGCAAGTCCGGCGGCACCACCGAGCCGAACGCGATGAAGGATTATTTCCATGATCAGGTTGCCAAGGCGGTCGGCCCCAAGGTGAAGACCGGCCATCGCTTCATCGCGGTGACCGATCCCGGCTCGTCGCTGGAGAAGGCGGCGAAGACGCTGAACTATGCCCGTATCTTCCATGGCGAGCCCTCGATCGGCGGACGCTATTCGGTGCTCTCGCCGTTCGGCCTGGTGCCGGCGGCAACTGCCGGCATCGACGTCAAGACCTTCGTCAAGCATGCGCTTGCGATGGCGCGCTCGTGCGGACCGGACGTGCCGCCGTCCGAAAACCCGGGCGTGCAGCTCGGCCTTGCCATGGGATTGGCCGCGCTCGATGGCCGCGACAAGGTGACGATCCTGTCATCGAAGAAGATCGCCGATTTCGGCGCCTGGGCCGAGCAGCTGATCGCGGAATCGACCGGCAAGGAGGGCAAGGGCCTGATCCCGATCGACGGCGAGCCGCTGGGCGATCCTTCGGTCTATGGCAATGACCGCTTCTTCATCGACATCCGCATCGACGGCGAAGCTGACGCTGCACACGACTCCCAGCTTGCCGCGATCGAAGCGGCCGGCCATCCCTTGGTGCGCATCGTCATGAAGTCGATCGAGCATCTCGGCCAGGAGTTCTTCCGCTTCGAGCTGGCCACGGCCGTGGCAGGCTCGATCCTCGGCATCAACCCGTTCGACCAGCCCGACGTGGAAGCGGCCAAGATCAAGACCCGCGAGCTCACGGCGTCGTTCGAGAAGACCGGCAAGCTGCCGGCAGAAGAACCGGTGGTCAGCACCAAGGAAGCCGATCTCTACACCGACGAGGCCAACGCCACGGCGCTGCGCGCTGCCGGCGCCAATGGCGACCTCACGTCCTGGCTGAAGGCGCATCTGTCGCGCTCGGGCGAGGGCGACTATGTCGCCCTGCTCGGCTACATCGCGCGCGACAAGGCGACGATCGATGCGCTCCAGGCGATGCGGCTCGAGGTGCGCGAGAAGCGGCATGTCGCGACCTGTGCCGAGTTCGGCCCGCGCTTCCTGCACTCCACGGGCCAGGCCTATAAGGGCGGGCCCGACAGCGGCGTGTTCCTCCAGATCACCGCCGACGACGCCAAGGACCTGGCGGTGCCGGGCCAGAAGGCGAGCTTCGGCGTGATCAAGGCGGCGCAGGCGCGCGGCGATTTCGACGTGCTCACCGAACGCGGGCGGCGCGCGCTGCGTGTCCACCTGAAGGGCGGGCTCAAGAAGGGTCTCGCGGCGCTCAATGCGGCGCTCAACGACGCACTGAATTAAGGGAACCTCTCACATGCAACTCGGCATGATCGGCCTCGGCCGGATGGGCGGCAACATCGTTCGCCGCTTGATGCGCCAGGGACATTCGACCGTGGTCTACGACAAGGACGCCAAGGCCGTCGCGGGCCTTGCCGCAGACGGCGCAGTCGGCTCGGCGACTCTGGAAGAGTTCATCTCCAAGCTCGAGCGTCCGCGCACGGCCTGGGTGATGCTGCCGGCGGGGCGCATCACCGAGGCGACGATCGACACCATCGCGGGCGTGATGCAGGAAGGCGACGTCATCATCGACGGCGGCAACACCTTCTGGCAGGACGACGTCCGCCGCGGCAAGGCGCTGAAGGCGCGCGGCATCCACTATGTCGACGTCGGCACGTCGGGCGGCGTGTGGGGCCTCGACCGCGGCTATTGCATGATGATCGGCGGCGAGAAGCAGGTGGTGGACCGGCTCGATCCGATCTTTGCTGCGCTTGCGCCCGGCGCCGGCGACATTCCGCGCACCGAAGGACGCGAGGGGCGCGATCCCCGCATCGAGCAGGGCTACATCCATGCCGGCCCCGTCGGCGCCGGGCACTTCGTCAAGATGATCCACAACGGCGTCGAATACGGCCTGATGCAGGCCTATGCCGAAGGTTTCGACATTCTCAAGAACGCCAATATCGACGCCCTGCCGGCGGATCATCGCTATGATTTCGATCTCGCCGACATCGCCGAAGTGTGGCGGCGCGGCAGCGTGATTCCATCCTGGTTGCTCGACCTCACCTCGACCGCGCTCGCCGACAGCCCGCTTCTGTCGGAATATTCGGGCTTCGTGGAGGATTCCGGCGAAGGACGCTGGACCGTGAATGCCGCGATCGACGAGGCCGTGCCGGCCGAAGTCCTGACCGCGGCGCTCTACACACGTTTCCGTTCCCGCAAGGAACACACCTTCGCCGAAAAAATTCTCTCCGCCATGCGCGCGGGTTTCGGCGGCCACAAGGAGCCGAAGCAGCCGGGCGCTTCGAAACCAGAGTAACAAGTAACAGAGCGAAGGCCGATCGTTCGTGACAAAAGACCCGCAAGCCAAGCGCAAGCCGGAAAACTGCGCCTTCGTCATCTTCGGCGTCACCGGTGATCTCACCCATCGCCTGGTGATGCCGTCGCTCTACAATCTGGCAGCGGAGCACCTGCTGCCGGAAAAATTCTGCGTCGTCGGCGTGGCCCGCAGAGGCCAGTCGGATGACGAGCTGCGCGACAGCCTGCTGAAGGGACTGCACCAGTTCGCGACCCGTCCTGTGGACGACGACGTCGCAAAGAAGCTGCTGGAATGCGTGACCTTCGTCGAGGCTGATCCGAAGGATCCCCCATCCTTCGACCGCTTGCGCGAGCATCTGGATTCGCTGGAATGCGCGCAGGACACCGGCGGCAACCGGCTGTTCTACCTGGCAACGCCGCCCGCGGCGTTTGCGCCGACCGCGCGCGAGCTCGGCCGCACCGGCATGATGAAGGAGAACGGCGCCTGGCGGCGGCTCGTGATCGAAAAGCCGTTCGGCACCGACCTCGCCTCGGCGCGTGCGCTGAACGGCGAACTGCTCAAGATCATGGACGAGCACCAGATCTACCGGATCGATCATTACCTCGGCAAGGAGACGGTGCAGAACATCCTGGTGCTGCGCTTTGCCAACGGCATGTTCGAGCCGATCTGGAATCGCAACCACATCGACCACATCCAGATCACCGTGGAGGAGAAGCTCGGCGTCGGCCATCGCGGCGGCTTCTACGACGCCACCGGCGCGCTGCGCGACATGGTGCCGAACCATCTGTTCCAGCTGATGTCGCTGGTGGCGATGGAGCCCCCTGCACGTTTCGACGCACATTCCGTGCGCTCCGAGAAGGCCGACGTCCTCACATCGATCCAGCAGCCAAGCCGGGAAGAGGCGCTGAAGAATTCGGTGCGCGCGCAGTATCTCGCCGGCCGCAATGGCGACGGCGCGATCACGGACTATCGCAAGACCGAGGACGTCAAGCCCGACAGCACCACCGAGACCTTTGTCGCGCTCAAGCTGATGATCGACAATTGGCGCTGGGCCGGCGTCCCCTTTTACCTGCGCACCGGCAAGGCGCTGGGTCACAAGCGCACCGAAGTCGCGATCAAGTTCAAGCAGGCGCCGCTGTCGATGTTTTCGGGCACGGACGTCGATCGCCTGTCGCAGAACTTTCTCACCATCGGCATCGCGCCGACCGAGACCATCGAGCTGCAGTTCAACGCCAAGATTCCGGGACCGAGCATCACCATCGACGGCGTCGAGATGAAGTTCCGCTACGGCGACTATTTCCGGGCCGATCCCTCGACCGGCTACGAGACGCTGATCTACGACTGCATGATCGGCGACAACATCCTGTTCCAGCGCGCCGACGGCATCGAGGCCGGATGGCAGGCCGTGCAGCCGTTCCTGGATGCCTGGAAAAGCGAAGGCACCAACGGCATCGAGACCTATGAAGCCGGCAGCGACGGCCCCGCCTGCGCCGACGAGCTGCTCCGGCGCGACGGGCGAAGCTGGCGGAAATTTTCGTGATTGCGGCCGGACAGCCGAAGCTGATCGTCGCAGCCGATGCCGAGGCGCTGGCGCAGACCGCGGCCGAACGGGTGATGGCGCGGATCGGCGCCAACCCCTCGCGTATCGCGATCTGCCTCACCGGCGGGTCAAGCCCGAAAAAGCTCTATCAATTGCTCGGCAGCGACGCCTGCCGCGACAAAATCCCATGGGACCGCGCGCACTGGTTCATCGGCGACGAGCGGTTCGTGCCTGAAAGCGATCCTCTCAACAACATGGCGGTGGTGCGGGCGGCATTTCTCGATCGCAATGCGCCTGCCGGCCATATCCACCCGATCCCGACCACGGCCGGGAATCCCGATGGCGGCGCCCAGGCCTATGCACGCGAGCTGCAGGCCTTCTATGGCGCAGACCAGCTCGATCCGGCGCGGCCGCTGTTCGACCTGGTCCTGATGGGCGCAGGCCCGGACGGCCACACCGCCTCGCTGTTTCCCGGCTTTCCCGAGATCGAGGAGACCCGGCGCTGGGTCGTCGGCGTTCCCGAGGCGAACGTCGCGCCCTTCGTGCCGCGCGTCTCGCTCACCCTGCCCGCTCTGGCCTCCTGCCACGAAATGCTGTTCGAGATTGCCGGGCACGACAAGCAGGCGATCTTGACGCGCCTCCTCAATGGCGAGAATCTGCCGGCCTTACGCGCGCGCTCGAATGGTGAGACCGTCTGGCTGGTCGACAGGGCCGCGCTTCCGGAGGAAATTCGTGGGCCGCGTTGAAGCACCTTGTGCGTTGATCGTGATGGGCGTGTCGGGTTCGGGCAAGAGCACGGTTGCAGGGGCGCTCGGCGAGCGGCTCGGCTGGCGCTTCGAGGACGGCGACAGCTTCCATCCCGCCAGCAATGTCGAGAAGATGCGGGCCGGCCATCCCCTCACCGACGAGGACCGCTGGCCCTGGCTCAACGCCATCGCCGACGAGATCGAGCAGGTGTGCGGACGCGGCGGGCATGTCATCATCGCCTGCTCGGCGTTGAAGCATACCTATCGCGACGTGCTGCTGCGCGGACGAGACGACGTCCGCTTCATCTTCCTGAAGGGCACGAAAGAGCTGATCGCCGAGCGGCTCGCGCAGCGCAAGGGCCATTTCATGCCGCCCGGGCTGCTGACGAGCCAGTTCGACACGCTGGAGCCGCCGGAAGCAGGCGAGCACGTCCTCACCGTCTCGATCGACGAGACGGTCGAGGCCATCGTGGACGGCATCGTACGGCAATTGAAACTGGGCGGGGCAATACCCAAGGTTCTGCCATGACCCCCATCTCACTCGTGGTCTCCGACGTCGACGGCACGCTGCTGACGAAAGACAAGACGCTGACCGAGCGTGCGCGGAGCGCGGTGCAACGGCTGCACCAGGCCGGCATCGGCTTCACCATCACCTCCAGCCGCCCTGCAATCGGCATGCGTTTCCTGATCGAGCCGCTGGCGCTGTGGTTGCCGGTCGGCCCGTTCAACGGCTCCTCGATCGTCGATCCCGAGATGCGGCCGGTCGAGCAGCACCTGATTCCGCCGGGTGCTGCCGAGCGGTCCTTGCAGATCCTCCGCGACTACGGCGCGGACATCTGGCTGTTCACCACCGACAAATGGCTGATCGACAATCCTGATGGTAAATACGTCGCGCATGAGCGGCACACGATCCGCTCCGATCCGACCATCGTGACGGATTTTTCGCCGTACGTTGCGAGCGCCTGCAAGATCGTCGGCGCCAGCGCCGACGCGGCCGGGCTCGCGGCTTGCGAGAAGGCGATGCAGGAGGCGCTCGGCAGCGCGGCCACCGCGGTGCGTTCGCAGACCTATTATCTCGACATCACGCCGCCCGGCTTCAACAAGGGCACCTTCGTCGAGGCCATGGCCAGGCGCCTCGACATCTCGACCGACGCGGTCGCGACCATCGGCGACATGCAGAACGACCTCCCGATGTTCCGCGTCAGCGGCACCTCGATCGCCATGGGCAACGCCGCCGACAACGTCAAGGACGAGGCGACCCACGTCACAGGGAGCAACGAGCAGGACGGTTTTGCCGAGGCGATGGAGATGATCTTGAAGCGGAACGGGGTGGGCTGAGCGGGCCGCGGGTTCGCTCAACCTCTCCCGCTCGCGGGAGAGGTCGCCGCGTAGCGGCGGGTGAGGGTTTTCTCCTCTCGGGGGTTCTCGCCTGCGGAAGCACCCCCACCCCAGCCCTCCCCCGCAAGCGGGAGAGGGAGCGCACTTCCGCTCTGGATACACGCAAGGCTAATCCAAATTCACTACTTCGAACGCTGCATCGCCGGCTTCTCGCTTCTCTGCCTCGCCGCCGAAAGATTATGCGCCGTGTTGATCAGTGCGATGTGGGTCAGCGCCTGCGGGAAGTTGCCGGTCTGGCGGCGGGCCGCGGAGTCGTATTCTTCGGCGAGTAGCCCGACATCGTTCGCAACGCCAACCACGCGATCGAACAAGACCTGTGCCCTGTCGAGATGGCCCGACAGCACATAGGCGTCAGCCAGCCACAGGCTGCAGGCGAGGAACGCGCCTTCGAGCGGCGGCTGGCCCGCGGGCACTTCGCGCGGATCGTGCCGCAGCACGAAACCGTCGCGCATCAGGCACGTCTCGACCGCTACGATGGTGCCCCGGATGCGCCGGTCTTCGGCCGGCAGAAAGCCGACCGCCGGCAGCAGCAGCACGCTGGCATCGAGCAGTTTTGAGCCGTAGGACTCGACGAAAGCGTTCTCCTCGGCATCGAATCCGTTGTTGCAGACGTCGCAATGAATGGCTTCGCGCAAGGTGCGCCAATGCAGCAGCGGCGCCTTGAAGCCAAAAGTCTCGGCGCTCTTGATGCCGCGGTCGAAGGCGACCCAGGTCATGACCTTCGAGAAGACGTAGTGCCGGGGCTGCCCGCGGCGCTCCCAGATGCCGTGGTCGGGCCGGTCCCAGACTTCGGCGAGATGGTTGAGCACGTTGCATTCCAGCGCCCAGCTCTCCTCGTCGAGCTTCAGCTTGGCCATGCGCGACTGGTGGAAGGCGTCGATCAGCTCGCCGTAGACGTCGAGCTGGAGCTGCGCATGCGCGGCGTTGCCAACACGCACCGGCCGCGCGCCCTCATAGCCGGCGAGCCAGGCTGCTTCCCATTCCAGCAGCCGCCGCTGGCCCCAGATGCCGTACATGATCTGCATGTTCGACGGCGAGCCGGCGGCCGCGCGCAGCAGCCAATTGTGCCAGGCCGACGCTTCCTCGGTGTAGCCCGAGTTCATCAGCGCCAGCAGCGTGAAGGTGGCATCGCGCAGCCAGCAGAAGCGGTAGTCCCAATTCCTGGCGCCGCCGAGCTTCTCCGGCAGGGAGGTGGTGGGCGCCGCGACGATGCCGCCGGTGGGGGCGAAGGTCAGAGCCTTCAGCGTGATCAGCGAGCGCACGATCAGGTCGTGATAATCGCCGTCGCGGGTGCAATGGCTGCACCAATCTTGCCAGAAATTCTCGGTTTCCTTAAGCGCGACCTCAGGATCAATCGGCCCGGGCGGCTCGATATGCGAGGGACCGTAGGTCAGGACGAAGGGAATGGTCTCGCCTGCCCTCACCTCGAAGTCCGACACCGTGGTCAGATCCTCGCCGCGGGTCTCGACCGGCGTGCGCAGCACCGTCATGTCCTGGCCGGCGACCGCAAGCAAGGCGTGGTCGATCCGCCGCACCCAGGGAATGTCGACGCCGAAGCCGAAGCGGATGACGAGCTCCATTCGCATCTTGACGGTGCCGCCGACGCCGCGGACCAGACGCACGATGTCGGACGCCTTGCCCCGCGGCGGCATGAAGTCGATCAACGCGACCGTGCCGCTTTCGGTCTCAAACCGCGTTTCAAGGATGAGGGTATTGCCGAGATAGCGGCGCGAGATCGCGGTGACGTCCTCGCTTGGCGCGACCAGCCAGCGGCCATTCTTGCGGTTGCCGAGGATCGCGGCAAAGCAGGCGTCGGAATCGAAGGCCGGCCAGCACAGCCAGTCGATCGAGCCGTTGCGCCCGACCAGCGCCGCGGTCTCGCAGTCGCCGATCAGCGCATAGTCCTCGATCCTCTGCGTCAATGTCGTACGAGCCTGGGAAGCCCCGGCTGTTCAACTCCCGCCGGTCAGGGAACGTTCCCGCGTCGCCGCTCTCAAGGCCGTGAGATCAACCTTCGAGGCGATCTTGTCGAGTGCGACTGGAAGGCGCTGGCGCCAGTTCGGATGTTCGTCGATCGTGCCGGGAATGTTGGGCTGGTCGATCACGCCGAGCAGATCCTCCATGGACACCGCGAGCAGGCGCGAGGGCGTGCGCGACAGGAAGGCGAGCACCGAATAGAGGTCGTTGGCATTGATGCCGTTCTGCCGCAAAATCTCGTCGAGCGCACCGAGCGCGTCCCAGCGGGCCTGGTCGTTCTCGCCGGGATCGAGCCCGAGCGAGCGCTTCATCTTGAGATCGCTGAAGGAACGCCAGCCCGCATAGGTGCACAAATCATGCGTGTTCAGCGTCACCAGCGCGTTGGGCCGGTAGTGATCGATATTGCGGAAATGGCCGCTATCGTCGCGCTCGAACATCATGACGAGATAGGACCAGATGCCGAAATCCTGCATGGTCTCGCGAAAACCTTCCGGCACGGTGCCGAGGTCCTCGCCGATCACGATGCATTTGTGGGCCGCGCTCTCGCGCACCACCGCGGCGAGCAGCGCCTCGAACGGCATCTGCACATAGGCGCCGTTGTCCGGCTTGAAGCCGCGCGGCACGAGATAAAGCCGCTTCAAGCCGAGCACGTGGTCAAGCCGGATGGCGCCGGCGTGGCGCATCGAGGCCGCCAGCATGTGGGCGAACGGCACGAAGGATTGCGCCTCGAGGCCACCGGCGTTGAAGCCGGCGAGGCCCCAGTCCTGGCCGATGGTGTTGAGCACGTCGGGCGGAGCGCCGACGGCGAGGTGGCGGGAAATCGCGGTCTGCTCGTTCCAGGCATCGAAGCCGTTCGACTGCACGCCGACGGCAACGTCGAGATAGAGCCCGACGCGCATGCCGAGCTGGCCGGCCAGCTCCTTGGCGGCATGCAATTGGCTGTCGGCCGTCCATTGCACGAATTCGACGAACTCGACATCGCGCTTATCAGGGCCATTGCGCAATTCGGCGCATTTGGCTTCGTCCGGCTGTTGCCATTCGGACGGCCATTCCCACCACGGCCGGTTGAAGCGATGCCGCAGCACCTCGAAGCAGGCAAAGCGGGACAATAGCGGCGCGCGGGCGGCGCGGAAGGCATCGAACTCCTTGCGGCGTGCCGCGCTCGCGCTCATCACGAAGCTGTTGAAGGCCGCGCGCAAGGCCAGCCATTTCAGGGCCGCCATGTCGGCATAGGGCACACGGTCGCCTTCACGCAGACGCGCGGCGGTCGCGGCCGCATCGGGGACGAGATCAGCGGAAAATTCCGGGATCGCCTCGACGTCGATATAGAGCGGATTGAGGAACAGCCGGCTGTTCGGCGAATAGGGGCTGCAATCGGCCGGCTGGTCGTCGAACAACACATGCAGCGGATTGAGGCCGACGCCGTCGGCGCCGAGTTGCCTGGCGAGCCGGACGAGACCGGCGAGATCGGTGAAATCGCCGATGCCCCAATTGCGGTTCGAACGGACGCTATAGAGCTGCACCGCGAGCAGCCAACCGCGATCGAAATCGCCGCCGAAGGCGCGCTCGGGCGCCACGATCATCGGCACCTCTTCGGTCGCGCCCCCGGCATCCGTCAGGGTCAGGCGGTGGTAGCCGAGCGGCAGGCCGGCAGGCCAGGCGATGACCGGCTCGCGTGTCTCGCCTTCCGCGATCACATTGCCGTTGCCGACGATCTTCCATTGCAGCGGCGGCGTCCCGGTTGCCGCGAGTTCGGTGCGCGGATGTCCGAGGGCGCGCACCACGACCGGCCCGCTGACGAAGCGGTAGACCCGCTTCTCCGGCAGGGCATCGAGGATGGATTTGAGCGCCTCGGGCGCGGTGACCCGCAGCTTGCCGAGGGCGTCAATGAATTCGGACTGAACGCCCTTGATCCGGGCTTGAGCTAAAAGATCCATTCGGCACGCAGCTTGCAGGCCATTATTTGGCCGGGGGCAGGGATTTTAACGAGGTCGCGGAAGAGGTTAGTCAGGGGTAACTCGCAAACTGCGCTTGCCGTTCCCCAGGGAACCAATGACACACAAGCGGCTTTCTATAATGGTACCAAGCGTGGGTTCCCGACAAGGGAAACGGGCTCCTGCTTTCTTGTCAATGGCATCACCGTGAACAAGACAATTCAAACTGTCGAGAGTGCCGCAGCCGGCAGCGCTTTCCTCATCGAAGACGTCTATCCCTTGATCGACGGCGGCCGCTTCGCCGTGAAGCGGATCGCGGGCGAACGCGTCGAGGTCTGGGCCGACATCTACCGCGATGGCGACGCCGTGATCAGTGCCGCGCTGATCTGGCGAGGAGAGCAGGACCGCGAATGGCGGAGCGAGCCGATGATCCCTCACGGCAATGACCGCTGGTCCGGCGCGTTCACGCCCGCTGAGCCCGGCCAATTTGTCTACGCGATCGAAGCCTGGACCGACGAGTTCGCGACCTGGTCGCACGCCGTCGCGCGAAAACGGCGGACCGGGGCCGATGTCAGCCTCGATGCGATCGAGGGCGCCGGACTGCTGACCAAGGCACATGGCGCGCGGCAGGACGCAGCACAGGTCATCACCAGGCAATGCGAGGATTATCTCCAGACCGGCGACGTCGCTCCGCTGCTGGCAAACGAGCTCGGCAAAGCGATGGCCGAGAGCCAGTCGCGGCCCGACCTGACGTGCTCGCCGCTCTTCCCGCTGATCGTCGACCGCGACAGAGCGCGCTTCGGCGCCTGGTACCAGATGATGCCGCGCAGCCAGAGCGAGGTCCCCGGCCAGCATGGGACCTTGCGCGACTGCATTGCGCGCGTGCCTGATATCGCCGCCATGGGCTTTGACGTGCTCTACTTCACGCCGATCCACCCGATCGGCCACACTCACCGCAAGGGCCGCAACGACGCACCGGTCGCGAGCGAGGGCGATCCCGGCTCGCCCTATGCGATCGGCGCCGCCGAGGGCGGGCACGATGCGTTGCATCCCGAGCTCGGCACGATCGAGGACTTCCGCGCGCTGGTCGCCACATGTCTCGAATACGGGCTCGAGCTTGCGCTGGACTTTGCCGTGCAGTGCTCGCCGGACCATCCCTGGCTGACCCAGCATCCGGAATGGTTCAAATGGCGACCGGACCGCTCGGTGCGGACGGCGGAAGGGCCCTATTCGGACATCGTCATCCCCGATTTCGGCTGCGTCGATCGCACCGGGCTGTGGAATGCGTTCCGCGACGCCATGCTGTTCTGGATCGACCATGGTGTCACCATCTTCGCGATCGACAATCACGACACCGCGCCACTTCCGTTCTGGGAGTGGCTCATCGGCGACATCCGCCGCCGGCATCCCGAGGTGATCCTGTTCTCCAAGACCTTTGCACGGCCGAAGCTGATGAAGGGCCTCGCCAAGCTCGGCTTCGCGCAGTCCTTCAGCTATTTCCCATGGCGCACGGCGAAGTGGGAGCTGGAGCAGTATCTCGGCGAGCTGACCGGCTATCCCGAGCGGGACTTCTATCGGGCGAACCTGTTCGTCAACACCGCCGACCTCTTGCCCTATCATCTCCAGAGTGGCGAGCCCTGGATATTCAAATCACGCCTCGCGCTGGCCGCGACGCTGTCGGGCAATTACGGGATCTTTGGCGGATTCGAGCTGCTGGAGCACGAGGCGATTCCCGGCCACGAGGAATATCTCGATTCCGAGAAGTACCAGATCAAAACGCGCGACTGGAACGCGCCCGGCAACATCAAGCCCTACATCGCCGCGCTCAACCGCATCCGCAACGACAACGCGGCGCTTCAGCAGACTGCGGCCTTGCGCTTCCTCGGCATCGAGGACGGCGAGACGATCGCCTTCGCCAAGGAGGCGGCCGATCCCGCCAACACGGTGGTCGTCGTGATTGCGCTCTCGCGCCATGCGCGCGAATTCTGGCTGCCGCTCGGCGACGTCACTGTTGACGCCGGTGGACAGCGACACCATGTGACGGCACTCGAAAACCTCCTCACCGGCGAACAGTGCCGCATCGAATGGGGCGGGATCAGCTTGCGTATCGATCCCGACCGCGATCCTGCGCTCCTGTTCCGCTGCCTGGCGTAAGGGGTCACGCCATGAATGTTCTGTCTTCCGTCGACACCAAGAAAGTTGAGGCTGCCGAGATCGTGGATGAGCTCTGGTACAAGGACGCGATCATCTACCAGCTCCACGTCAAGGCCTTTGCCGACAGCAACCATGACGGCATCGGCGATTTCGCCGGGCTGACCGAGAAGCTGCCCTATCTGCAGGAGCTCGGCGTCACCGCGCTGTGGCTGCTGCCGTTCTACCCCTCGCCCGGCCGCGACGACGGCTACGACATCGCCGACTACGGCTCGGTCAATCCCGATTTCGGGACGATGAAGGATTTCAAGCGCTTCATCCAGGAAGCGCAGAAGCGCGGCTTGCGCGTCATCACCGAGCTCGTCGTCAACCACACCTCGGACCAGCACAAATGGTTCAAGCGCGCGCGCCGCAGCCATCCCGGCTCGAGCGCCCGCAACTGGTATGTCTGGAGCGACACCGACCAGAAATACCAGGGCACACGCATCATCTTCACCGACACGGAAAAGTCGAACTGGACCTGGGATCCGGAGGCCGGCGCGTTCTACTGGCACCGCTTCTTCTCGCACCAGCCGGATCTCAATTTCGACAATCCGCGCGTGGTCAGTGCGCTCATCCAGGTGATGAAGCGCTGGCTGGACGCCGGGGTCGACGGCTTCCGCCTCGACGCGATTCCCTATCTCTGCGAGCGCGAGGGCACCTCGAACGAGAACCTTCCCGAGACGCATGCGATCATCAAGCGCCTGCGCCAGGAACTGGATTCCTATTCCAAGGGCAAGCTGCTGCTGGCCGAGGCCAATCAATGGCCGGAGGACGTGCAGGAATATTTCGGCCGTGGCGACGAATGCCACATGGCCTATCACTTCCCGCTGATGCCGCGCATCTACATGGCGATCGCGCAGGAGGACCGCTTCCCGATCACCGACATCCTGCGCCAGACGCCCGACATCCCGGCAAGCTGCCAATGGGCGCTGTTCCTGCGCAACCATGACGAACTGACGCTGGAGATGGTCACCGACGTCGAGCGCGACTATCTCTGGACCACCTACGCCAACGATCCGCGCGCCCGCATCAATGTCGGCATCCGGCGGCGCCTCGCGCCGCTGATGGACAACGACCGCCGCAAGATCGAGCTGATGAACTCGCTGCTGCTGTCCTTCCCGGGCACGCCGATCATCTATTACGGCGACGAGATCGGGATGGGCGACAACATCTATCTCGGCGACCGCAACGGCGTGCGCACGCCGATGCAGTGGAGCCCGGATCGCAACGGCGGCTTCTCACGCTGCGACCCCGCCCGGCTCTACGCGCCGCTGATCATGGATCCCGTCTACGGCTACGAGTCCGTGAATGTCGAGGCGCAGTCGCGCAGCCTGTCCTCGCTGCTCAGCGCCACCAAGCGGCTGATCTCGGTCCGCAAGTCGACGCTCGCCTTCGGCCGCGGCACCATGACCTTCATCCGCCCGGCCAATCGCGCCGTGCTGGCCTATGTCCGGCAGTATCGCGACGAGGTGATCCTCTGCGTCGCCAATCTCTCGCGCGCCGCGCAGGCGACCGAGCTCGATCTGTCGCCGTGGAAGGACCGCATCCCGCAGGAGATGCTTGGACGGACGCGTTTCCCGGCGATCGGCGAATTGCCCTACATGATCACGCTGGGGCCCTACGGCTTCTACTGGTTCCACCTCACCGAGCGCGACAAGTCCGAGCCGGTGACGCCGCGCGCGGTGCCGGAGTTCGAGACCCTGGTCGTGCCGGTCAATTCGAACTGGGTGTCGCTCGCGCGCGAGCGCGGCGTGTTCGAGCGCGACGTGCTGCCGGGATTTTTGGCAAGGACACGCTGGTATCCGGAGCACAATCCCAAGCACATCCAGACAGCGCTGACCTCGGCGGTACCCTTCAGCGATATCGGCGACAACAGGCCCTGGATCGCGTTCTTCGAGACCACGCGGGACGACGTCAAGACGCGCTACGTGCTGCCGCTGCAGATCGAATGGGTACGCTTCGACCGCGAACGCTTCAACCCGAAGGCGCTCGCCGCCGTGCGCCAGGGTGCGCGCGAGGGCACGCTGCTCGACGTTGCGACTGAGCAGATCTTCATCGGGCTTTTCCTGCGGGGTCTGTCGCAAAACCTGGTGGTGGACGAGAACAATCTACGCCTGGAGTTCAAAGCCACCAGCCGGTTCGCCGATTACACCATCAAGGAGCCCCAGCGCATCCGCGCGATCGAGCAGTCCAACAGCACCGCGCTCGTGGACAACCAGTATGTCGTCAAGATCCATCGGCAGCTCGAAAGCGGCACCAGTCCCGAGATCGAGATCGGCCATTATCTCACGGAGGTGGCTCACTTCGCCAACACGCCGGCGCTGCTCGGCAGTGTCGAGCTGGTCGAGGACGCTCGGCGCAGCACGCTCGGCGTGCTGCACGCCTTTGTCGAGAACCAGGGCGACGGCTGGACCGTGACCACCGGTTATCTCGATCGCTATATCGACGAGCAGCGGGTCTTGCCCGCGGGCGAGGCACCACGCGAGACCCAGGAGCAGGCGCCCTACCTGCACTTCATCGCGCAGATCGGCCGGCGGCTTGCCGAGTTGCATGTCGCCCTGGCCGCGGCAAAGCCGGACAATCTCGCTCCGGAGCCGATCGGCTCCGAACACGCCAGGCGCTGGGTGTCCGACCTCAAGGCGCGAGCCGAGCGCGTATTCGAGCACCTGGCCCACAGCCGCGACGGCCTGCGGGAGGCGGACCGGCCGCTGATCGACCAGCTCGGCGCAGCGCGCGCGGCCCTGCCCGGCCACCTCAATGCACTATTGCCTTCCGCCATCGGCGGGTTGAACATCCGTCATCATGGCGACTTCCGCCTCGGGCAGACTTTGATCGTGAAGGACGACATCTTCATCATCGACTTCGACGGCAATCCGCGCCGGCCGCTGGCCGACAAGCGGCGCAAGCTGCCGGCCGCGCGCGACGTCGCAGGCCTGATCCGCTCGATTGATCTTTCGGTTAACGTCGCCCTCAACCGGGCGCTCACGGGCGCCTCCGACGAACAGGACCGGCTTGCAGCCGCGCTCGGCGAATGGCGCGAACGCGCCACCACGACGTTCCTGCACGCCTATCGCGAGGCCATGACCGACCGGCGGCTGTGGCCGGACAATCCGCAAACCGCGCAAGGCCTGTTAAGGTTTTTCCTGCTTGATCAAGCGTTCGACGACGTAGAGTACGAACTGTCCCACCGGCCCGAGGGGCTCCATGCGCCGCTGACCGGACTGCTTCGCATTCTGTCCAGTGCCGAGAGCGAAGCCCATGCCTAAACTGCCAGCCGAAGCCTACGCGATCATCGAGGGCCGCCACTCCGACCCCTTCCACTATCTCGGGCTGCATCCCGAGGGCGGCAAGAGCGTGGTGCGCGCCTTCGTGCCGGAGGCCTCCAATGTCGAGGCGGTCGGCGAGCATGGCGAGGTCGCACCGCTCGACCGCGTTCATGACTCCGGCCTGTTCATCGGAGCCCTGCCCAACGGCTCGAAGCACTACCAGCTGCGCGCGAAATTCGGCAACAACGTCGTCGAATTCGAGGATGCCTACCGCTTCCCGCCGATTCTCACCGATTTCGACCTCTATTTGCTGGGCGAAGGCACCCACCAGCGCCTCTACGACAAGCTCGGCGCGCACCCGATGCGGCTCGACGGCGTCGACGGCATCGGCTTCGTGGTGCTGGCGCCGAATGCGCGGCGCGTATCCGTGGTCGGCGATTTCAACTTCTGGGACGGGCGGCGTCATCCGATGCGGGTGCGCGGCAGCGGGTACTGGGAGCTGTTCATCCCCAATGCGAAGATCGGCGATCACTACAAGTTCGAGATCGTCGGCCCGCACGGCCATCTGCTGCCGCTGAAATCCGATCCGATGGCGTTTGCGAGCGAGGTGCGGCCGAAGACGGCTTCGATCGTGCTCGACGAGGCGCATCTGCCGCGGCCCCGCCCGGCGCCCGGCGGCATCAACGCGCTGTCGGCGCCGATGTCGATCTACGAGGTCCATCTCGGCTCGTGGCGGCGCAAGGACGACAATGAATGGCTGACCTATCGCGAGCTCGCCGAGCAGCTGCCGGCCTATGCCCGCGACATGGGGTTCACGCATCTCGAATTCCTGCCGGTGAGCGAGCATCCGTTCGACGGCTCATGGGGCTATCAGCCGACCGGGCTCTATGCGCCGACCAGCCGGTTCGGAAGTCCTGAGGATTTCGCCGCGCTGATCGATGCCTGCCACCGCGAAGGCATCGGCGTGCTGCTTGACTGGGTGCCCGGCCATTTCCCCGACGATCCGCACGGGCTCGGCAGCTTCGACGGCACGGCACTCTATGAACACGCCAACCCGCTCCAGGGACGCCACCTCGACTGGGGCACGCTGATCTACAATTACGGCCGCACCGAAGTGACGAACTTCCTGGTGTCCAACGCACTGTTCTGGATGGAGCGCTACGGCATCGACGGCTTGCGCGTCGACGCGGTGGCGTCGATGCTCTATCTCGACTACAGCCGGCCGCCTGGCGCGTGGATTCCGAACCAGTATGGCGGCCGCGAAAACATCGAGGCGATCAACTTCCTGCGCCGCTTCAACACGGAGGTCTTTGCCCGCTTCCCGCAGGCGACCACGGCCGCGGAAGAATCCACCGCATGGCCGCAAGTCTCGCGCCCGGTCGAATTCGGCGGGCTCGGCTTCGGCTACAAGTGGAACATGGGCTGGATGCACGACACGCTGAACTACATCAGCAAGGATCCGATCCACCGCAAGCATCATCACGGCGAGATCCTGTTCGGCCTGCACTACGCGTTCTCGGAAAACTTCATCCTGCCGCTGTCGCATGACGAGGTCGTGCACGGCAAACGCTCGATCCTCGGCCGCATGCCCGGCGACGAATGGCAGCGCTTTGCGAATTTGCGGGCCTATTACAGCTTCATGTTCGGCCACCCCGGCAAGAAGCTGCTGTTCATGGGCGCCGAGATCGCGCAGAGCCGCGAATGGAATCACGACCAGTCGCTCGACTGGCACCTGCTCGAATACAAGGTGCATTCCGGCATCCAGGCACTGATCCGCGACCTCAACCGGCTCTACCGCGCGGTCCCGGCGCTGCATCAGATGGACTGCGACCAGGCCGGCTTCGAATGGCTGATCACCGATGATGCCAACCGCAACGTGTTCGCCTGGCTGCGTAAGGGCTTTGACGAGCACGCGCGATGCCTCGTCATCGTCAACTTCTCCCCCAATGTCTATCGCAGCTATCGCGTTCGCGTGCCCCTGGCCGGCAAGTGGAAAGAGGTGTTCAATTCCGACTCCGCCCATTACGGCGGCAGCAATGTCGGGAACATCGGCGAGGTCCAGACCGTTGACGGCAAGACGCCCGAGCTCCGCCTCACCATTCCGCCGCTCGCCGCGATCTTCCTCGTTCCGGAAAGCTGACATATGCGCCTGACCGCCGGATCGCCCGCACGCCTCGGCGCAAGCTGGGACGGACGCGGCACCAATTTTGCGCTGTTCTCCGCCAACGCGCAGAAGGTCGAGCTCTGCCTGTTCGACGCCCAAGGCCGCCGCGAGCTCGAGCGCGTCGAACTGCCTGAAAGGACCGAGGACGTCTGGCACGGCTATCTCAACGACGTCTCGCCCGGCCAGCTCTACGGCTACCGGGTGCATGGTCCCTACGAGCCCGAGCACGGCCACCGCTTCAATGCCAACAAGCTGCTGCTCGATCCCTATGCGAAGCGGCTCGCGGGCCGGCTGGTCTGGAGCGATGCGCATTTCGCCTACCGCACCGGCTCACCGCGCGAGGACCTGTCGTTCGACCGGCGCGACAATGCGCGCGGCATGCCCAAGGCCGTCGTGGTCGACGAGACCTTCAACTGGGGCCGGCGCGAGATCCGGCCGAACATTCCGTGGGAAGACACGATCATCTACGAAGCTCACGTCAAGGGCCTGACGCAGAAGCGCGACGACGTGCCGCCGAACCTCCGCGGCACCTATGGCGGCCTGTCCTCGCCGGCGATGATCGAGCACCTCAAGAAGCTCGGCGTCACCACGATCGAGCTGCTGCCGATCCACAGCTTCGTCGACGACCGCATCCTGGTCGAGAAGAAGCTCGTCAATTACTGGGGCTACAACTCGCTGTCCTTCTTCGCGCCGGAGCCGCGTTACGCCCAGGACAATGCGCTCGATTCCTTCCGCACCACGGTCGCGCGCCTGCACGATGCCGGCATCGAGGTGATGCTCGACGTCGTCTACAACCACACCGCCGAGGGCAACCACCTCGGCCCGACGCTGTGCTACCGCGGCATCGACAATGCCTCCTATTACTGGCTCAACCGCGAGAACCCGCGCTACTACGACGACTTCACCGGCTGCGGCTCGTCGGTGAACCTCACCCATCCGCGCGTGCTGCAGATGGTGATGGATTCCCTGCGCTACTGGGTCGAGGTCTGCCATGTCGACGGCTTCCGCTTCGATCTCGCCACCACGCTCGCGCGCGGGCCGAACGGTTTTGATCGCGGCAGCTCGTTTCTGACCGCGATCCGGCAGGATCCGGTGCTGGCCGCCGTGAAGCTCGTCGCCGAGCCCTGGGACCTCGGCCTCGGCGGCTACCAGGTCGGCGCTTTCCCCTCGCAATGGTCGGAGTGGAACGACCGCTATCGCAGCGCCATGCGGCGCTACTGGAGCGGCGAAGGCAGCCTGATCGGCGACATCTCCAGCCGCATGACGGCGTCCTCCGACCTGTTCAATCACGACGGAAGGCGGCCGCGCGCCAGCATCAACCACATCACGGTGCATGACGGTTTCACGCTCGCCGACCTCTTCAGCTACAACGAGAAGCACAACGAGGCCAATGGCGAGGACAATCGCGACGGCTCCAACGACAACCACAGCAACAATTGTGGCGTCGAGGGCCCGACCGACGATCCCAAGATCCTCGGCCTGCGCCGGCAGCTTCGCAGGAACGTGCTGGCCTGTCTGATGCTGGCGCAGGGCGTCCCGCTGATCCTCGCCGGCGACGAGGTCGGCAATTCGCAGTCCGGCAACAACAACGCCTATTGCCAGGACAACGAGGTCGGCTGGGTCGGCTGGGACAATCTCGGCAAGGATGATGAGGACATGGTCGACTTCGTCGCCGACCTTGCCGACATCCGCCGCCGCTTCTCGCAGCTTCGCAGCCATCGCTGGCTCGACGGCCGTCCCAAGGACGGTGTCTCCTACGGCGCACTGTGGCTGACGCCTGAAGGTAACGAGATGACTGAGAGCGACTGGACATTCCCGGACGGGCGGTTTCTCTCCTATGTGATGGGGCCGATGGAACCCGGCAGCGCCGCGATCTTTATCGTCCTGAACGCCGCCCCCGAAGAGATCGCATTCAAATTGCCCAAAATGTCCGAATACAAGAGCTGGCAGCAGATCCTGAACACGACCGATGCCAAGCTGAACACCATCGACTTCCCGTCCGGAAGCGACAGCAAGGCGCCGCCGCGCTCCGTGCTCGCCTTCGCGGGGGCGCCATGAGGCCATCCTTCGGGGCGCGGCCGACCAAGGACGGCGTGTCGTTCCGGCTGTGGGCGCCCGGCGCGCGCCGCGTCGATCTTCTGCTCGACCGCAGGCACGCGATGCAGCGCCGGCAGGACGGCTGGTATGTGACCGAGATCGTCGGCCTCACCCCTGGCAGCCGCTACAAATTCAGGATCGACGACGAGATCGACGTGCCCGATCCAGCCTCGGCCTTCCAGCCTGACGACGTCTTCGGCCCAAGCGAGGTGATCGACCACGACGCGTTCGCTTGGCGCGCGCAGGATTGGCGCGGCCGCCCCTGGGAAGAGACGGTGCTGATCGAGACCCATGTCGGCACCTTCACGAGCGGAGGCACCTACCGCGCGATGATCGACAAGCTCGATCATCTCGCAGCGACCGGCATCACCGCGCTGGAGTTGATGCCGCTAGCCGATTTCGCTGGACGCCGCGGCTGGGGTTATGACGGCGTGCTGTGGTATGCACCCGACGGCGCCTATGGCCGTCCCGACGATCTGAAGACGCTGATCGACGAGGCCCATCTGCGCGGGCTGATGGTGTTCCTCGACGTCGTCTACAATCACTTCGGTCCCGAGGGGAATTATCTCGGCCGCTATGCGCCGACCTTTTTCACCGACGCGCATACGCCGTGGGGCAGCGCAATCGACTACCGCGTGCCGCAGGTGCGCGCCTTCGCGGTCGAGAATGCGCTGTCCTGGCTGACCGACTACCGCTTCGACGGACTGAGGTTGGACGCCGCCAACCACATCATGGCGATCCCCGGCGAGCAATCGATGCTGCAGGACCTCAGCGTGACCGCCGGCGAGCTTGCCAGGGCGACGGGGCGGCACATCCATCTCGTGCTGGAGAACGGCGACAATCGCGCCAGCCTGCTCGACGCCGCACAGGAGCCGCCGAACGGAAAGTATCGGGGACAGTGGAACGACGATTACCACCACGTCTGGCACGTCATGCTGACCGGCGAGCTCGCCGGCTACTACGGCGACTACCAGACCCCGCGCATGGACCTCGCGCGCGCGCTCGCTTCCGGCTTCGTCTACCAGGGCGAGATCTCGGAATTCTGGGGCAAGAAGCCGCGCGGCGAGCCAAGCGGCGAGTTGCCGCCCGCAACCTTCGTCAACTTCCTGCAGAACCACGACCAGATCGGCAATCGCCCGCTCGGCGAGCGGCTCGAGAGCCTGGCATCGCCGCAGCAGATCGAAGCGGCGCTCGCCGTGACCCTGCTCGCGCCGATGGTGCCGATGCTGTTTCAGGGCGAGGAATGGGGCTCGAAGGTCCCCTTCCCGTTCTTCTGCGATTTCCAGGGCGGACTTGTCGATGCCGTGCGCAAGGGCCGCAAGCAGGAATATGCCTGGGCCTACGAGAAATACGGCGACGAAGTGCCCGACCCGCTCGATCCGGCAACACTGCAATCGGCGGTGCTCGACTGGACCGGCCACACGCAGGAGCAGAACGCGCGCCTGGCTTTGGTGCGTGACCTGCTCGCGCTTCGCCGCAAGGAGATCATGCCGCGGCTCAAGGGCGCAAGCTTCGGTGATGCCGAGGCGGCCGACAATGGCCTGCTGACCGCGCATTGGCGCATGGGCGACGGCACGACGCTGCGCCTTCTCGCCAATCTGTCGGACCACGAGATCACCTCCACCGTCAGCACGGGCACGTCGATCTGGGGCGGCGTGATCGGCGATCTGCTTCCGCCCTGGTCGGTGGTCTGGCGTCTTGGAGGTTGACATGCCTCCGGCCATTCCGCTTGCGACCTACCGGCTTCAGC
Organism: Bradyrhizobium huanghuaihaiense; assembly: GCF_007830635.1. Lineage (GTDB taxonomy): Bacteria > Pseudomonadota > Alphaproteobacteria > Rhizobiales > Xanthobacteraceae > Bradyrhizobium > Bradyrhizobium huanghuaihaiense. The sequence goes on from NZ_VLLA01000006.1 coordinate 214,927, forward strand.
TCACCGCAGATTTCGGCTTCGACAAGGCTGCCGCCGTAGTGCCGTATCTGAAGGCGCTTGGGATCACACATCTCTACGCCTCCCCTGTGATGAAGGCCCGCAAGGGCTCAACGCATGGCTACGACACCGTCGATCACGGCCAGCTCAGTCCCGAGCTCGGCGGCGAAGCCGGCTTCGCGCGGCTGAGCGAGGCGCTCAGCAAGCACGATCTCGGCCTCATCATCGATTTCGTGCCCAACCATGTCGGCGTGCACTTTGCCGACAATCCCTGGTGGCTGGATGTGCTGGAATGGGGCCAGGCCTCGCCGCACGCGGCCGCCTTCGACATCGACTGGGACCTCCTGCCCCACCGCGCCCGCGGCGGCGTGCTGCTGCCGATCCTCGGCTCCTCCTATGGCGACGCACTCGAGCGCGGCGAGATCGAGCTGCGATACGATTCCGAACAGGGCAGTCTTTCCGCCTGGTATTTTGAGCACCGCCTGCCGATCGCGCCGGAGCGCTATGGCGAAATCCTGCGCGTGATCGTGAAGGAGGCGGACGCCGCCGAGACAGAGGCAGGCAAGCGTCTGCTTGCGCTCGCAACCCGCTATACGGGGCTGCGTCGGCCCAACCGCAAGGAAGCGCCGGCCTTCAAGGCCGAGCTCAAGGAGATCGCAGGCGCCGCCGACATCATCAGCCGCGGTCTTGCCGCCTATCGTGCCGCCAAGGACCGTCCCGCGCAGACGCTGGCGCTGCATCACCTGCTGGAGCGCCAGCACTACAAGCTCGGCCATTGGCGGCTTGCCTCCAGCGACATCAACTATCGCCGCTTCTTCGACGTCAACGGTCTCGCCGGCCTGCGCGTCGAGGATCCCGGCACGTTTGCCGCCACGCACCGGCTGGTGAAGCAGCTCGTCGCCGACGGCAGATTGCAGGGCATCCGCCTCGATCATATCGACGGCCTGCGCGATCCCGCGCAATATTGCCAGCGGCTGCGCCGGCTGGTGCGCGATGCGCAGGGCAAGACAAAACCGTTCTATACGGTGATCGAAAAGATCCTCTGCGAGCACGAGCACCTGCCGCATTTCGCCGGCGTCCAGGGCACCACCGGCTACGAGTGGATGAACGTCATCACGCAGGTGCTAGTCGACGCCAAGGGGCTGGAGGCGCTGGACGAGACCTGGCGCCAGATCAGCAACCGGCCACCGCGGCTTGCGCCTTACGTCAAGGAAGCCAAGCGGCGCGTGCTGGAGACACTGCTGACCAGCGAATTCACCGTGCTGACGCGCCTGCTTGCGCGCATCGCCAACGGGCATTATTCGACGCGCGACTTCTCAGCCGACAGCCTGCGGCAGGCGCTCGAACTCTATGTGCTGCATTTCCCGGTCTATCGCACCTATCTGACCACGGCCGGGGCGACCGCCCACGACCGCAAGCTGATCGAGGACACCATCGCGCGCGCCCGCGCCGAATGGTTCGCCGCGGACGAGGGCATCTTCGACTTCCTGCGCGATGCGCTGACCATGGACCTGCTCAAGCCCGGCCGGCCCCCGCACAGCACGCCACGCGTACGCCGCTTCGCGCTGAAGGTGCAGCAGTTCACCGGGCCGGTGATGGCGAAGTCGCTGGAGGACACCGCGTTCTACCAGTTCCATCGGCTGCTGGCGCTGAACGAGGTCGGCGGCGATCCCGCGAGCACCGGCCTCACCGTTCCCGCCTTCCACGAGGCGATGCGGGCGCGCGCCAGGGAGTGGCCGCAAGGAATGACGGCGACCGCGACCCACGACACCAAGCGCGGCGAGGACGCGCGCGCCCGGATTGCGGCACTCAGCGAAGTTCCCGGCGAATGGACCAGCGCGGTATCGCGCTGGAAGGTCCTGAACGCGCCGCATCTCGCGCTCCACGGCCATCTGCGCGCGCCGTCGGCGACGTTCGAATACATGCTCTACCAGACCCTGCTCGGCGCCTGGCCGCTGCAGGGGCCGCTTGATGCAAGCTTCGTCGAGCGCATCCAGGCCTATGCGCTCAAGGCCGCGCGCGAAGGCAAGGAGGAAACGAGCTGGCTCAACCCGCACGAGGCCTATGAGAGCGGCGTCAGGAGCTTCATCGCGAAGATCCTCGATCCCACGCTGTCAGGTGAATTCCTGGAAGCTTTGCAGACCCTGGCGCGCCGTCTCGCGCTGCTCGGCGCGCTGAACTCGCTGAGCCAACTCACGCTCAAGGCGACGCTGCCGGGCGTGCCCGACGTCTATCAAGGCACCGAATTCTGGGACCTCTCGCTGGTCGATCCCGACAACCGCCGCCCCGTGGATTTTGCCGCGCGCGACGCGGCGCTGACGGCGCTGGAAGCGCCGGACTGGAGCGGACTGATCAAGTCCTGGCCGGATGGCCGGCTCAAGCTCGCCTGGACGCGGCAACTGCTCAGGCGGCGCAACGAGCTCGCCGACGTCTTCGCGCAAGGCGACTACCAGAAGCTGGAGGTGCGCGGCACGCACGCCGAGCACGTCATCGCGTTCGCCCGTCGCCGCGGCCGCGCCGCCGCGATCGTCGTGGTCGGACGCCAGTTTGCGCCGTTCACGCAAGCGGGCCGGGAATGGCCCGCACTTGGAGGCTTCGACGCGACCGTCGATATCACGGGCTATGCCGCGGCCGGACTTGCGGGCAACGCACTGCCGATCGCACAGGCTTTCCGTGATCTTCCGGCAGCCGTCATTCCGGCCCGCGCAGCGAGCGCCATCAGGCCTGCGCGGCAGCGCGTAAGCGCCTGAAACTCACTTTCCGCCGTCCTTGGTCAGCAGCAGTTGCCCGCGCTTCTTGATGGTCGCCTGCGCCATCTCGGCAAAGCGCTGCAACAGCCACGGCAAGACCACCTGGACCTTGACGTGATCGTCGGCGACGTCGACCTGGCCGGTCGCGATCTGCCCGAGCGCGCGGATGCGGAAATTCATGCTGTCGCCGCTCCAGCGCTCCTCCTCGACCTGCATCACGGGAATGCTGGCGGCCGCGCGGCCAAGCCCGGACTTGAGCCGGCGCACCGCCTCTTCGCGGCCGAGACGATGCGGAATGGAAACGACAAGCGGTGCTGACATGGTCCTGCCCCGTGCTGATTGATCCTCACTTAGTCATGCCGGCCGCGGCGATAAAGGTTCCATGCAACTTGCACCTGTCGCCCCGTTTCAAAACCGGAACTTTAAAACCTGCGGCAAGTTGCCCTCGCACACGGGACAGGTGCAAACGACCCTTTCTGCAAGGGCTGGAGGAGACTCGCATGTCAATCGGCACGATCATTCTGATCATTCTGGTCATCGCCCTGCTCGGCGGCTTCAGCGGCATTGGCGGCGGCCCGTTCTACGGCACCGGCTATTACGGCGGCGGCGGCCTTGGGCTTGTCATCGTCATCCTGCTGATCCTGCTGCTGATGGGACGGATCTAGCGACCCGGCGAAGACCTCGTAGGGTGGGCAAAGGCGCTCTTGCGCCGTGCCCACCTTCCTCGCCGTTAAAAAAAGGATCGTGGGCACGCTCCGCTTTGCCCACCCTACGGCAGTTCTCCCTGTGGCAGAGACCTACTTCACCTTCCCCGCCAGCTTCTTCATCGCGGCCTTGATCGGCGCCGCCGCATCGTCATAGCCCTCCCAGGCCTTGGACCGTCCCAACAAGCCCGGCACCGTCCGCACCGTGTATTTCTTCGGATCGAGATCGCTCTTCACCTGCGCCCAGGTTACGGGCATCGACACGGTGGCGCCGACACGCGCGCGCGGCGACAGCGGGGCCACCGCCGTCGACATGCGGTCATTGCGCAGGTAATCGAGGAAGATCTTTCCGTTCCGCAGCTTCTTCGACATGTTGAGCAGATAGCGCTCGGGGTCGTCATCGGCCATCCACTGGCAGACCCCTTGCGCAAAGGCCTTGGCTTCCTTCCAGCTCACCTTGTCCCGCGCGCCGTGCAGCAGCGGCACCACGACGTGCAGGCCCTTGCCGCCGGTGGTCTTGCAGAAGCTCTCCATGCCGACGTCGGCGAGCCGCTGCCGCATCTCCTTGGCGGCCTCCACGACGTCGGCAAAATCCACGTCCGGCGCCGGATCGAGATCGAACACCAGCCGGCCCGGCGTGTCATAGGCATAGGGCGCGCAATTCCAGGGATGCAACTCGACGCCGCCGATCTGCGCCACCGCGGCGAGCCCCTCGATCCGATCGATCTGCAAGTAAGGCTTGCGATCGCCGGAGACTTTTGCGAGCTCCAGAAGATTGGACGTTCCCTGCATGGCGTGACGCTGGAAGAAGCATTCGCCCTTGATGCCGTCGGGGGCACGGATCAGCGAGCATGGCCGCCCCTTGAGGTGCACGATCATCCATTCGCCGACCGCTTCGAGATAGCGCGCGAGATCCAGCTTGGTGACCGGGTTGCCATCACCATCCTCGGGCCAGAGCTCCTTGTCCGGCTTGGAGATGACGACGCCCATCACTTCCGCGGTGCCGGCGTCCTTGGATCGCTTGGCGGTCTTCGCAGCGCGCTTTCTTGCCGAGGGCTTGGCAAGCTCCGTGTCGACCGGCGTCTCGGCTTCGACCTCCTCGGCCGGCTTGTCCTGCCGCAAGCCCTTGAACGCGGCCTGGCGGATATTGCCGTCGGCGGTGAAGCCGGCGAACTCGATCTCGGCGACGAGCTCCGGCTTCAGCCAATGCACGTCGCGCGTCTTCTTCGGGGCATTCTTGCCGCCGAAGGGACTCTCCTTGCTCTCCATCGCCTTCAGCGACGGCATGATGCGCTTGACCGTGTCGGCGCCAAAGCCGGTCCCGACCATGCCGACAAAGGCGAGATGATCGCCGCGATGCACGCCCGCCATCAGCGAGCGGAATTTGCCGTTGGTGGTCTTGTAGCCCCCGATCACGACCTCATGGCCGGCGCGGCATTTGGCCTTGATCCAACTCTCGGTGCGGCCGGAGCGGTAGGGTGCGTCGAGCTTCTTCGACACCACGCCTTCGAGCTCGAGCTTGCAAGCCGATTGCAGCACGGCGTCACCGCCGCTCTCGAAATGCTCGACATAGCGGATCTGTGCCGACTTCCGCTTGCGCGCCTCCAGCAGCGCCTTGAGCCGCTCCTTGCGCTCGCCGAGCGGCAGCCGGCGAAAGTCCTGATTTTCCGCGAAAAGCAGATCGAACGCGAAGAAGATGAGGTCGTCGGTCTTGCCGTCGGACAGCGCGGCCTGGAGTGAGGAGAAATTCGGCGCGCCGTTATGGTCGAGCGCGACGATCTCGCCATCGATCATGGCGTCCGGCAGCGAAGTCGCCTCCTTCGCGATCGAGCCGAACTTGTCGGTCCAGTCCAGGCCCTTGCGCGTCTTCAACGTGGCCTCGCCGTCCTCGATCCGGAGCTGCACGCGGTAGCCATCGAACTTGATCTCGTGACACCAGCCCGCACCGGCCGGCGGCCGCTCGACCGGCGTGCAGAGCTGCGGCGCGACGAAGTCCGGTATCGCCGAGACCTTCTTGGCGTTCGTCGCCGTCGTCGTCTTCTTTCCCCTCTTTCCGACCTTCAACGCCGTGCGCGGCGCCGGCTGCAAGGTCCTGCCTCTCGTCTCCTCCGCACGATTGGACTGCCACACCGCGTCCGCCTTGGCCTTGCCTGCGCCCTTCGCCAGCATGAACGGCTTTGGCGCGCGGCCCTTGCCTTCGGCAATCTGCTCCATCGCGCGGCCGGAGGCGACCGAGGTGTCCTCGTCGAGAATGTCGTTGTCCGCGCCCTCGCGGGCATAGTCGTCGCGATGCTTGATCAGGAGCCAGTTGGTGCGCTTTTCGCCGCCGCGGTTGCGCATGCGCACCAGCACCCAGCTGCCCTGCAGCTTGTCGCCGTGGAGCGTGAACTTGAGATCGCCCTTTCTGAAGCCGGCTTCCGGATCTTCCGCCTCCCACGTACCGCGGTCCCACAGCATGACCGTGCCGCCGCCATACTGGCCTTCCGGAATCGTTCCTTCGAAATCGCCATAGTCGAGCGGGTGATCCTCGACCTCGACCGCCAGGCGCTTGTCGTGGGGATCGAGCGAGGGCCCTTTGGTCACGGCCCAGGACTTGAATACGCCGTCGAATTCGAGCCGGAGATCGTAGTGCAGGCGGGTGGCGTCATGCTTCTGGATCACGAACCGGCGCTGCTCCGACGGCGCCACCGCGGTCTTGCCGGATGGCTCGGGCGTCTTCTCGAAATCACGCTTCTGTTGGTAGGTGGAGAGTTTTCGCAGCACGACCGGTCCCGCTTCTCTTTCGGCTTTCGAGCCTATCACGGCAAAAGTCCCACCCGGAACCAAAACCCGATGGCGAGGTTGGGGTTCCAAATCGTCTTGAAAACACTGGAGAATGGAATGGCCCCCCGTGCCTATTGGAAGGGAACGCTGAAGCTGTCGCTGGTCAGTTGCCCCGTCGTGCTCTATCCCGCGACGACGGCGGCCGAGAAGACCCGATTTCACATGATCAACCGCGAGACCGGCAACCGTCTCAAGCAGCAGATGATCGATGCCGAGACCGGCGACGTCGTCGAGAGCGACCAGAAGGGGCGCGGTTACGAGCTGCGCAAGGGCAAATATGTCGAGATCGAGCCGGAGGAGCTCGAGGCGGTGCAGATCGAGAGCAATCACACCATCGACATCGAGAGCTTTGTACCGAGCGAGGAAATCGACCAGCGCTATCTCAACCATCCCTACTACATCGCGCCTGACGGCAAGGCCGCGGCCGACGCTTTCGCGGTGATCCGCGATGCCATGAAGGACCAGGATCGCGTGGCGCTCGCCAAGATCGTACTCACCAACCGCGAGCACATCATCGCGATCGAGCCGCTCGGCAAGGGCCTGCTCGGCACCACGCTGCGCTATCCTTACGAGCTCCGCGACGAGGACCAGTTCTTCGACGACATCAAAAGCCCCAAGATCACCAAGGACATGGTCGAGCTCGCCGGCCACATCCTGCACACCAAGGCCGCACATTTCGATCCCGGCGAATTCAAGGACGAGTACGAGAACGCGCTGAAGGCGCTGGTGAAGCGCAAGGCCAGCGGCAAGAAGATCGAACTGCCCGAGCCCGAGGAGCGCCCGAGCAACGTCGTCAGCCTGATGGATGCGTTGAAGCAGAGCCTGAAGGGGCGCGGCGGGAAGAAGACGGCGGCGAAGTCGCATGCGCGGCGCGCGACGGGGCGGCAACGCAGCGCGCGGAAGACGCACCGGGCGACGGCAAGGCATCGGAAGGCGGGCTGATCCGTCATTGCGAGCGCAGCGAAGCAATCCAGACTCTTTCCGCGGAGGGACTCTGGATTGCTTCGCGGAGCCTGTCATCGGGCCGCGCTTCGCGCGGACCCGTTGGCTCGCAATGACGATGTGGATACAGTTGTCGTAGGATGGGTAGAGCGAAGCGAAACCCATCATGCATCGGCGGGCGCAGCGGCTTGATGGGTTTCGCTGCGCTCTACCCATCCTACGCATTTTCCAAAGTCAATCCCCCGCCTTCAGCCGGTACCCGATCCCCGTCTCGGTCAGCACATATTGCGGACGCTCCGGATCGGCTTCGATCTTCTGCCGGAGCTGACGGACATAGACGCGCAGATATTGCGCATCCGTCAGTTCGTCCCACAGCTCCTTCAACAAGAAGCGATGTGTCAGCACCTTGCCGGCGTGCTGCACCAGCACGCGCAGCAAATCGTACTCCTTCGGCGAGAGTTTGACCTCGCGCTCGCCGACCTTGACGATGCGGCGGACGAGATCGACCGAGAGATCGCCGGTGCGGAACACCGGGCGCTCGCCCTGGACCTGGAGTTGGTGCCGCAGCGCGGCGCGCAGGCGCGCCAGCAGCTCGTCCATGCCGAACGGTTTTGTCAGGTAATCGTCGGCGCCGAGATCGAGCGCCTGCACCTTGCCGGCCTCGTCGCCCCGGCTCGACAGCACCACGATCGGCACGGCCTCGTTGCGGGACCGGATGGTCCGCAGCAGCTCATGGCCCTGGATGTCGGGCAGGCCGAGATCGAGGATGATCAGTGCTGGCCCTTCAGCGAGCTTTTCGAGCGCGGTCTTGCCGTTCGGTGCTTCCAGGATCTCATAGCCCTGCGTGGTCAGCCCCATCCGCAGCAGTTTGCGGATCGGCGGCTCGTCGTCGATGACCAGGACCTTGATTGCGGCGGCGCTCATGCGGCGGTATCCAATGCGTTGGTCTGGGCCGGAACCGGCAGACGGATGGTGAGGACCGCGCCGCGCCGGTCATTGCGGTTGGCGGCCGAAATCGTGCCGCGCATGGCTTCGACGAAGCCGCGGGAGATGGCGAGCCCGAGGCCCGTGCCGGGACGGACATGATCGCCCTTCTGCGCCCGGTAGAACTTGTCGAACACGCTCTCGAGCTCGTCAGGCGCAATGCCGTCGCCCTCGTCGGCAACCTCCAGCACCACCTGATCGCGCTCGCGTCGGCTCCGGATCGAGACGGTGGTGTCGGGCGGCGAATATTTCGCTGCATTGTCGAGCAGGTTGAACAGCACCTGCTCGAACAGCACGGCGTCCAGCTGGAGCATCGGCAGATCGGCGGCCAGCATCAGCTCGACCTTGTGCGCGGTCAGGATCTTGCTGGCACGGCGCAGCGCGCTGCCGATGATCTCGCCGAGATCGTGCAATGCGGTGTTGGGCACGATGGCGCCGGACTCGAGCTTGGTCATGTCGAGCAGATTGGCGATGAAGCGGTTGAGCCGCTCGGACTCGTCGATCACGGTGGCGAGCAGGTCGCGCTTCTCAGTGTCGGACAAGGCACCGGCGAGATCGCGCATGGTCGAGGCCGCGCCCAGCACGGAGGCGAGCGGCGTCTTCAGGTCATGCGAGATCGAGGTCAAGAGCGCCGAGCGCAGCCGCTCGGATTCGACGGTGCGCTTGACGCGATCCATGTCCTCGACCAGCAGCACGCGCTCGATCGCGAGCGCGCCCTGGTCGACCAGCGCGTCCAGCAGCCGGCGTTGATCCGGCGTCAGCAGCGGGCCGGTGCGGTCGTCGTCGATGCCGATGACGCCGATCGGGCCGCGCCCGGTGCGCATCGGCAGGAACAGCCGCTTTGCCCCCGGCAAGGTGTCCGAGCCGCGACCCGCCGTACGATCGTTGCTCCAGGCCCAGTTGGCGGCGGCAAGATCGGCCTGGTCGAGTTCATCCTCCGGCGGATAGCCGGATTTGACCGTCAGCAGGCCCTCTTCCGGCAGCAGCAGCACCACACGGACCTTCAGCATCAGCGCGATCTGATAGGCCGTCGCCCACAATACGTCGTCGAGGGTAGCGGTGCCGGCGAGCTTCCGGCTGAAGGCATAGAGCTGCTCGGTGGTCCTGATGCGGCCGATGGCAGTGTCGGCTTGCGTGCGCACGCGTCCCGCAACGTTCGACACCACGAACGCAATCAGCATGAAGAAGAAGAACGCCGCGACATTGGTTGGATCGGTGATGGTGAACGTATAGACCGGCGGCAGGAAGAAGAAGTTGTAGGCCAGCGACGCAGCAACACTCGCAAGCAGCGATGGCCACAGTCCGTAGCGCACGGCAACGGCCACCACCGCGGTCAGGAACATCAGGTCGACGTTCTCGACGCCGAAATACGGCTTGATGGCCACGGCGGCAGCAAGGCCAGCCGCGGTGATCCCAAGCGCCATCAGATAGGGACGCGCATCGAACGGCTCGGACCGCGCCGCGGTCTGCACCGCCGTCTTGGGCGCCGCCTCTTCGGCGAGCTCGTCGCCCGGAATGACGTGAACGCTGATATTGCCGGCGCGGCGCACCAGATCATGCACGACAGAGCCGCGCGTCATCTCGAACCAGCGCGAGCGGGTCGACTTGCCGATCACGATCTGGGTGACGTTGTTGCCATGGGCGAAGTTGATGACGTCGTCGGCAATGCGGCGGCCGACGGCGGGAATGGTCAGCGCCTCGCCGCCCAGCGCCTCCGCGAGCCGCAGCGTATCGGCGAGGCGATCGCGCTCCTCGTCGGACAATTGCAGGGATCGCCGGGTCTCGATCGAGATCGCGGTGAAGGGTGCATGCAACCGATCGGCCAGCCGCTTGGTGTAGCGGACGAGGCCAGCCGCGCGTGGATCTTCGCTGACGCAGACGAGGATACGCTCGCCCGCGGCCCAGGGGCCGGCGATCGCATTGGCCTGCATGTGGGTGAGCAGCTGCTCGTCGACCCGTTCGGCCGTCCGCCGCAGCGCGAGCTCGCGCAGCGCGGTCAGATTGCCGGGCGAGAAATAATGCTCCAGCGCCCGCTCGGCCTGTTTGGGGACATAGACCTTGCCCTCCCTCAACCGCTGGATCAGATCGTCAGGCGTGAGATCGATCAGCTCGATGGCGTCGGCACGGTCGAAGACCGAATCCGGCACGGTCTCGCGCACCCGGACATGGGTGATCTGGGCGACGACGTCGTTCAGGCTCTCGATGTGCTGGATGTTGACGGCGGTGTAGACGTCGATGCCGTGGGACAGCAGCTCCTCGACGTCGAGATAACGCTTGGGATGGCGGCTGCCGGCGGCATTGGTGTGGGCGAGCTCGTCGACCAGCGCGATTTGCGGCCGGCGCGCGATCACGGCGTCGAGGTCCATCTCCTCGACGATCTGGCCGCGGTAATCGAGCCGCTTGCGAGGGACGACTTCGAGCCCGCGGACCAGCGCCTCGGTCTCGGCCCGGCCATGGGTCTCGACGAAGCCGACCACGACGTCGATGCCGGCCTTACGCCTGGCATGGGCGCTCTGCAGCATCTCGTAGGTCTTGCCGACGCCGGGCGCGGCGCCGACGAAGATCTTCAGCTTGCCGCTCGCGCTTTCCTCCCGCCGCGCAGCTTCCAGCAGCGCCTCGGGAGACGGACGTTGTTCGGGATCGCGGCGCTCTCGGACCATGTTGTCAATATAATCATCTGCGCACCGCGAGCCTAGACCGCTACTTGGCGGCAGTGCGATCCAGCGCGAGGTTCAGCGCCAGTACGTTAACGCGGGGTTCGCCGAGCAAGCCGAACAGACGGCCCTGGACGTTGGCAGCCACGATCTGCTTCACAGCGTCCTGCGGCATATTCCGGGCCTTGGCGACGCGCGGCACCTGGAATTCCGCTGCCTCCGGCGAGATGTCCGGATCGAGGCCGCTGGCCGAGGTGGTGACCAGATCGACCGGCACGGAAGCATTCGGATTTTCGCCCCTGAGCTTGTCCACATCCTCCTTCAGCCGGTCGGCCAGCGCCTTGCTGGTCGGTCCGAGATTGGAGCCGCCCGAATTGGCGGCATTGTAGGGCGCCGAAACCGTCTTGGTCGAATCATTCGGGTCTGGCGCCAGCGTCGCCGAGGGGCGGCCGTGGAAGTATTTGTCGTCCTTGAACTCCTGCCCGATCAGGGCGGAGCCGACCACCTTGCCGTCCTTCTCGATCAGGCTGCCTTGCGCCTGCGCCGGAAAGATCGCCCCGGCGATGGCGGTCATTGCGAGCGGATAGGCCAGCCCCGTGATGGCGGTGAGCACCAGCAAGAGGACGATGGCGGGGCGGATTTCTCTGAGCATGTGTTTTCTCCGATTTCTTCCGTCATTGCGAGGAGCGAAGCGACGAAGCAATCCAGGGCTTTCGACCGCGGAGGCATCTCTGGATTGCTTCGCTCGCAATGACGGCGTTAGGCCAGATGCAGGGCAACAACGACGAGGTCGATCGCCTTGATGCCGATGAAGGGAATGACGATGCCGCCAAGCCCGTAGATCAAGAGGTTGCGGCGGAGCAGCGCGCCGGCGCCGACGGCGCGGTAGGCGACGCCCTTCAGCGCGAGCGGGATCAGCGCAATGATGATCAGCGCGTTGAAGATGATCGCCGACAGGATGGCGCTCTGCGGGCTCGACAGGTTCATGACGTTGAGCACGTTGAGCTGCGGGTAGAACGCCAAAAACATCGCCGGGATGATCGCAAAATACTTGGCGACGTCGTTGGCGATCGAGAACGTCGTCAGCGCACCGCGCGTCATCAACAGCTGCTTGCCGATCTCGACCACCTCGATCAGCTTGGTCGGGTTGGAGTCGAGGTCAACCATGTTGCCGGCCTCGCGGGCGGCCTGCGTGCCGGTGTTCATGGCGACGCCGACGTCGGCCTGGGCGAGCGCCGGCGCGTCGTTGGTGCCGTCGCCGCACATCGCCACCAGCTTGCCCTTGGCCTGCTCGTCGCGGATCAGCCTCAGCTTGTCCTCGGGGGTTGCCTGCGCCAGGAAGTCGTCGACGCCGGCTTCGGCCGCGATGGCGGCTGCCGTCATCGGGTTGTCGCCGGTGATCATGATGGTGCGGATGCCCATGCGGCGCAGCTCGGCGAAGCGCTCGCGGATGCCGCCCTTGACGATGTCCTTGAGCTGGATGACGCCGAGCAGCTTGCCGTCCCTGGCAACCGCAAGCGGCGTGCCGCCGGCCTTCGAGATCTCGTCGGCAATGGTCTGGATCTCGCGGCCGACCTCGGAGAGCCCGCTGGGCTGAATGGCGCGCGCGGTATTGCCGGAGGCAACCGCCATCGGCGCGCCGCCGCCGACATAGTTCAGCATGGCATCGACAGCGCCCTTGCGCACCGACGAGCCGCCGGCATCGACGCCGCTCATGCGGGTCTGCGCCGTGAACGGGATGAAGGTGGCACCCAACTCGGCCATATCGCGGCCGCGGATGCCGTATTTCTCCTTCGCCAGCACGACGATGGAGCGGCCTTCCGGGGTCTCGTCGGCGAGCGAGGCGAGCTGGGCGGCGTCCGCCAGCTCCTGCTCGGTGACTCCACGCACGGGGCGGAACGCGGTCGCCTGCCGATTGCCGAGCGTGATGGTGCCGGTCTTGTCGAGCAGCAGCGTGTCGACGTCGCCGGCGGCTTCGACCGCGCGGCCCGACATCGCCAGCACGTTGAAGCGCACCAGGCGGTCCATGCCGGCGATGCCGATCGCCGACAAGAGCGCGCCGATCGTGGTCGGAATCAGCGTCACGAACAGCGCGACCAGCACGATCACCGAGATCGAGCCACCGGCATAGGCGGCGTAGCTCGGAATGGTGACGGTGGCGAACACGAAGATGATGGTGAGGCCGGCGAGCAGGATGTTGAGTGCGATCTCGTTCGGCGTCTTCTGCCGCTCGGCGCCTTCGACCAGCTTGATCATGCGATCGATGAAGGTCGAGCCTTGCGCAGCAGTGATGCGCACGCGGATCCAGTCGGACAGCACCTGCGTGCCGCCTGTCACCGCCGAGCGGTCACCGCCGGATTCGCGGATCACGGGCGCGGACTCGCCGGTGATGGCGGCCTCGTTGACGGAAGCCACGCCCTCGATCACTTCGCCGTCGGAGGGAATGGTGTCTCCCGCTTCGACCAGCACGATGTCGCCGACCTTGAGGCTCGTGCCGGGAACCAGCTTGAAGGCCTGGCCGGTGCCGGTCAGGAGCTTGGCCTGGCTCTCGGTGCGGGTCTTGCGCAGCGATTCGGCCTGCGCCTTGCCGCGGCCTTCGGCCACCGCTTCGGCGAAATTGGCGAACAGCACCGTGAACCAGAGCCAGAGGATGATCTGGAAGGTGAAGCCGAGACCAGCTCCGCCCGTGACGATGTCGCGCAGGAAGATCACCGTGGTGAGCGCGGCCACGATCTCGACCACGAACATCACGGGGTTCTTCACCATCAGCCGCGGGTCGAGCTTGGTGAACGACGCCCGGATCGCAGGGACCACGATCCTGGGATCGAGCATCGCCGACGTTGGAGCGCGTTTTTGCAGTTTCATCGTATCCATGGAGGTCACTCCGAACAGTCAGAAGTCAGAACACTTGGCCGGCGTTCATCGCGAGCTGCTCGACGATCGGGCCGAGCGCGAGCGCCGGGAAGAAGGTGAGGCCACCGATGATCAGGATCACGCCGACGACGAGGCCAACGAACAGCCCGCCGGTGGTCGGGAACGTGCCGGCCGACGGCGGAACCGACTTCTTGGCCGCGAGCGAGCCCGCGATCGCCATCGCCGGAACGATCATGAAGAAGCGGCCGACGAACATCGCCGATGCGAGCGTGAGGTTGTAGAAGAAGGTGTTGCCGGTGAGGCCTGCGAAGGCCGAGCCGTTGTTGCCGGTCGCCGAGGTGAAGGCGTAGAGCACCTCGGTGAAGCCGTGTGGGCCGGCATTCGCCATCGAGGCGACCGCCGCCGGATAGACCACGCCGACCGCGGTCCAGCCGAGATACATCAGCGGCAGCACCAGGATCGCGAGCATCGCCATCTTGACCTCGCGCGCCTCGATCTTCTTGCCGACATATTCCGGCGTGCGGCCGACCATCAGGCCCGCGACGAAGATCGCGAGCACGACGAACAGCAGCATGCCGTAGAGGCCGGCGCCGACGCCGCCGATGATGATCTCCCCGAGCTGCATGTTGATCAGCGGAATCATGCCGCCGAGCGCGGTGAAGCTGTCATGCATGGCATTGACCGCGCCGCAGGACGCAGCCGTCGTGATCACGGCGAACAGCGAGGAGGCGACGATGCCAAAGCGGACTTCCTTGCCCTCCATGTTGCCGCCGGCAAGGCCCAGAGCGTGGAGCGTCGAGGTGCCGTTCGCTTCCGCCCAATAGGTCACAGTGACGCCGGCGACGAACAGCACGCCCATCACGGCGAGGATCGCCCAGCCCTGGCGCTGGTTGCCGACCATGCGGCCGAACACATTGGTGAGGCCAGCGCCGATCAGGAAGATCGACAGCATCTGCACGAAGTTCGACAGCGCGGTCGGGTTCTCGAAGGGATGGGCAGCATTGGCGTTGAAGAAGCCGCCGCCGTTGGTGCCGAGCATCTTGATCGCGACCTGCGAGGCGACCGGGCCGACCGCGATGGTCTGCTTGGCGCCTTCGAGCGTCGTCGCCTCGACATATGGCCCGAGCGTCTGCGGAATGCCCTGCCAGACCAGGAACAGCGTGTAGACGACGCAGATCGGCAGCAGCACGTAGAGCGTGGTGCGGGTGACGTCGACCCAGAAATTGCCAACCGTGCGCATCGAGGCGCGCGAGAAACCGCGGATCAGGGCAACTGCGAGCGCGATGCCGGTGGCCGCCGACAGGAAGTTCTGGTGCGTCAGGCCCAGCATCTGCACGAGATAGGAGATCGTGCTCTCGCCGCCGTAGTTCTGCCAGTTGGTGTTGGTGATGAAGGAGATCGCGGTGTTGAAGGACAGATCTTCGACGACCGCGCCCTGGCCGGCGGGATTGAACGGCAGCACGGCCTGGAGCCGCATCACGCCGTAGATGATGAGGAAGCCGCCGACATGGAACAGCAGCATGGCGACCGTATAGGTCAGCCAGTGCTGCTCGCGTCTCTCGTCGACGCCGGAAATCCAGTAGATGCCGGCCTCGATGGGGCGCAGCACCGGCGACAAGAACGTGCGCTCACCGTTGAAGACGCGCGTCATGTAGCCGCCGAGCGGTTTTGTGAGCGAGACGATGATGACGCAGAAGAGAATGATCTGGATCCAACCGATCATAGTCATGGCATTAACCCTTCAGACCTTGTGTCCGGCGCAAAAGCGGCAGGAGCATCGCAAGCAGGCCGGCGACGAGCGCGGCGTCCGCCAGCAGCAATTCGAGAAGCAGCAGCACGGGTCAGAACCGTTCCGGCCGCAGCAGCGCGTAGGTGAGGTAGACCAGAAGGCCAAACGAGACGGCGCCGGCGAGCGCATAATCGAAGATCATGGTGTGCTCCCTCACAGCCGTTCGCAGGCATAGGTGTAGCCGATCGCGAGGGCGAAGAAGACGAAGCCCAGCGCCAGCATCAGAATGTCCATCATGGCGATACTCCTCAATACGAGACGATATCCGGCGTTGCCTGTCTCCGGATTCTCGGCAGGCCGCTTGCTGCAAGCAAATGCAACACGTGTCTCTCCCGGCCGGGAACTTCACCGCGCTGAAGTGCCATTGCGCACATAGGTTTTCGAGATGGGGCCTATGGCGACGTTATAGGAATCTCATAAAGGCCGGCACGTCGTGCCATCCATCATGTGACACCGACAACGCATTCCGGGAGCACGCGCTTTGCAAGCCGTGCAGCGACGCAATCCACCGACGCTCTTGCTTCTCGTTGGTACGGCAGGCGACGGCCAAGGTCTTTTCAAAACGCCCTGCCTCCATAAGCCACCACCTTCGGCGGAGACGGCCGCCGCGAATCTGTCGGTCCTATCGGGAAGAATCCGGGCACTTATGAAATCCCTATATCTCTCGCCCGATCCCCATCTCGTTTTCAAACACCCTTCCAGCCATCTTGGAGAGGCCGGCCGACTGACCGACGCCAATTCCAGGAGGCCTGACATGACCGCCGTTCTCCGTCACAACGATCCACCATCGCTCAGTGCGCGCCTTCGTCACGCGCAGGCAATGACCCGGCCGTTGATGCTCGACATCATCCTAGCCTGCCGGCGCTTCCCGTCGCTCGGCCAGAGCGAACGCACCGCGCGCGTCATGCGCCTGATCGATGCGGAGGCCTGGACCGATGCGGCGCTGGCGCTGATGGAGCTTGAGCTGCCGCTGTGGCAGATCCGGCGCATCGCCTATGACGAGGGCGAATGGCACTGCGCGCTCTCGCGCGAGCGCGAATTGCCGGACTGGCTGGACGCGGCGGTCGAGGCACACCATGCCGACCTCTCGCTCGCTTTGCTGTCGGCGTTCATCGAGGTGCAGGCGTTGGCCGTAGAGGTATCGCGGCCAAGCGTTCCCACTGTGCGCCCTGCCCCCGATTTGCTCTACGAACCGGTTGCCTGCGAGAACTTCAGCTAAGCCGGCCGGACAGGTTCGCGTCTTGCCGCAATCGTCGAACACATCGCGGGCTCTAAGCCCGGCGCGGGTGATCGCGCGCTTTGCCGTCCGCGTCGTCCTCCTCGGAGCGTTTGCAGCGTTCGGCAGCATCGGCTTCGGCCGCAGCCTCGCCACCCTGCTCTTGATGTCGATCATCCTCTGCGCCGCCGTCGCGATCCTGCGGCGCGAGCGGCTGTTTGGCGCCGTCCTCAATCATTGGGACGAATGCGCAGCATTCGGCGCGCTGTTCGCGCTGGTTCATCTTGTCAACGCGCAAAGCTGAACAGGAAGCTTTATGAGCTTCCTATGAGATCGCCGCAGCGCCTCACTCGAAATCATATTCGCTTGAACAGATATTGATCGAACGGTTGCGGGCCCGCGCCCGCCGCCGCTGTCAATCGGAAGGAATATGTCAATGAAGCTCGTCGAACCTCCCTCGTGCAGCTCCCTCTCGACCGTCGTCTTCATCGGCCGCAACCGCAGGGGGCAATGGGTCGCGCAGGAGCAGAACGGCCTCTATGGCGGCCTGTTCGTCAGCCGCGCCCAGGCGGTCAAATACGCGCTGTTCGAGAACGGACAGCATCCCGAGACCATCGTCGAGCTGCCGCGCGAGATCGAGCTCGACATGGGCAAGCGCCCCGACATCATCGTCTCGCAGCGCGCCGCCTGAGCCGGCGCCAACAGGCGACATACCATGTTCATCCCGCCCTCAGCCTGGTTCACCGGCTTCATTCCGGACCTGCCGACACCGTTCGACGCGGCTGACGCGATCGATGTCGAGGCGTTCGCCGCGCTCTGCGAGCGCCAGGTCGCAGCCGGTGTGCCCGCAATCGTGGTCTGCGAGACGGCCGGAGAAGCGCCAACGCTCTCCCCGGCCGAGCAGGAGCTCGTCATCCGCACCGCGGTCGACGTCGCCCGCGGCCGCGTGCGGGTCATCGCCGGCGCGGTGTCGAATGCCACCAGCCATGCCATCGCACTTGCGCGGCGTGCGGAGGCGGCCGGCGTCGACGCCGTCATGGCGGTGGTGCCCGCCTACAACAAGCCGATGCAGGAGGGCATGCTCGCGCATTTCCGCGCCATTGCCGACGCGATCGGCCTGCCCGTGATCCTGCACGACGTTCCCTCCCGCACGCTGCGCCCGCTTGCCGACGAAACGCTGCTGCGGCTCGTCGAGTCCCGCCAGTTCGTCGGCCTGTGCGACGCAAGCGCCGACATCACCCGCCCGATGCGCCTGAACCGGCTGCTGCCGGCCGGCTTTCGCCTGCTCTCCGGCGACGACGTCACCGCCTTCGGCACTATCGCGAGTGGCGGCGACGGCGCGATCTCGGAAATCTCCAACATCGCGCCCGATCTGTGCCGCATGATCTTCTCGCAAGTCAGGCAAGGTCGCCTGCAGTCGGCACGTTACCTGCACAAGCGTCTCATGCCACTCGTCACCTGTCTCTCCAAGGACAGCCCGGCGGCGCTCAAGAGCGCGCTGAGCGTGCTGGGCCTGATGTCGCCGGCGACAAGGCTGCCGATCGTGCCGCTGGACGCGGCCGCACAGAGGGAGGTGGTGCGCGCCTTCGCCGCGATCGCTGACGAGGAGCTGATCGACAGCGTCGGCGCCTGACACCTCGCGCAGTCGTTCGGATCTCGCATGCCTCCATCAGTCGAAGACCATCACAGGCTGCTCCGCGCCTGGCAGCTGGCAGTGCTGCGCTTTGCCGTGACGCGAAGCGAGTCCGACCGGGTCAATGTTACCGCGCTCGCGGCCGAGCTCGACCGTCTCGGCGGCCAGCGCAGCGGCGAGGACTCGCTGCACTTCTTCCGGCGCACCAGCTCCCATCTCTGCGCGGCGATCTGCGGCCAGCGGCAGGACGCGGAAGCAACCCTGGACCGTTTCTGCAAGCAGATCGACGAGCCGCGGCTGCAGCTTGCCTTCGCCGCCGCCGTCGGCCTCGCGCGATCGAAGCCGGCACGATCCAAGCCGCAACCGAAACGCGACCCGAACCTCTTCAGAGGACTGCCGGCGCGGCCGCCGGCGCCTTTATGACTTTCCTATACGGCGGCTGTGGCGGTCACCTCGCAATCCTACGCAGCGGTGGCCATCATACGAGACAGATCGGAGCGGCCGTCTCGCCGCACCGGATAAGGACTGAACAAATGTCGATCCTGACACATGGCCTTGACCGCCCCTTCGAACCCGAACGTTCGGCGCGCATCTCCGAGACGCGCAAGGCGCAGCTCAGAGGTTTCGCCCTCGGCGCACTGACGCTGCTCTCGATGGGGAGCGTGCTCACCGCGCTGATCGCGCTGAGGACCGCAATCTATGTCTGGCACATGCACGGCTGACCCGCAGGGAGGCCCCTATGACCTTGCAGATGTGTGAAGAGGCCGCCATGGCCGCAATTGCCCTTCAGGCCTCGCGTCGCCGCCCCGACACCAGGCTAGCGACAGCGCTGAGGCCGCTCGATCCGGATGTCGTCAGTGCCGCCATCCCCGCGTTCTTCATTGGGCGCAACCGCGCCGGCCTCTGGGTGGCACGCGAAGCGAATGGACGAATCGGCGGCCTGTTCCTGTTCAAGAGCTCGGCGGTGGATTTCGCCAAGCAGCAGAGCGCGCCGGTGCGCTGCGCCCTGGTATTCCCTGTCGAGACCTTCGAGCTCGACATCGAGAACCGCGGCAATCCGCTGATCGTGCTGGCGGAGGCAGCCAAGCGACTGCTCGCGCGCATGGTCGCAAGGCTGAAGACATGATCGAGCTCAAGATCGCCATCCTGGTTACGCTGATGGGTGCATTGCTGCTCGGCATGCGCGTCGGTGCAACGCTCGCCCCGGACAAGTAGCGTGCAGCTCCTGAAGGGAAATCTCGAGCACGCCGTCACCACGACCATCCTGACCATGACGCTGAGCCTGGTCTGGGGCGCGGTCCTGACGATCGTGATCACGCTTGTGGCCCGTGGGCTCGGCGTCTAGCGCCCCGTCTCAGTCTCGATCAGCCGTGCCAGTTCTGCCGCGGTGACCTCGATCGGCCGGCCGCTGCGCTCGACGCGGGCCTGGATCAACGCGCCCTGGAGCGCCGACGTGCAAAGCACGGCAAGCGATTCCGCCCGCGGCCTTGCGAACCCATCCGCAATCAGCCTGTCGCGCAGCAGTGCGATCCGTGCCGCATAGGCCTTGCGGCCGGCCTCCGCGACCGCACGCTCGCGCGGCGCCAGCTCGAGCAGCACGGTCGTGATCGGGCAGCCGTTGCGGAAGCCGGAGCCCCGCATCCATCCCGCCAGCAGCCGTGCATGGGCACGCAAAAGCTCGGCGGTCGAACCGCACTCCTCCGCGAGGCCTGCGACGGTCGCCGCCACGCGGCGGCCTGCCTCCTCCACCGCCGCCACCGCGATCGAGGATTTTCCATCCGGAAAGTAGTGATAGAGCGAGCCCTTCGGCGCGCCGCTGACGTCGACGATGTCGTTGAGGCCGGTGCGGGAATATCCCTGGCGGCGGAATAGCGTCACCGCGGCATTGATGACGGGTTGGCGGTGCTTTGGCACGGCCGGCATGGTGCTCTCCCTCCGGTCAGAAATTATATTGATTGGTCTACATCAGCCTCCGACAGTCAAGACATGACCAACGACAGGAGAAGCAGATGCCAAAGACAGTGACCTACGAGCTGAACGACGGCGTGGCGCGGATCGGGCTCGACGACGGCAAGGTCAATGTGATGTCGGCCGCGATGCTGGGTGAGATCGGCGCCGCCTTCGACCGGGCCGAGGAGGAAGCCGAGATCGTGGTGTTGCGCTCGGCCCGGCCGGGCATTTTTTCCGCGGGCTTCGACCTGAAAGTGTTCGCCTCAGGCGAGGCCGCCAAGAGCCTCGAAATGGTCCGCGCCGGCGCGGAGCTTGCGCTGCGGCTGATGGCATTTCCGCATCCGACCATCGGCGTGATGGAGGGCCATGCCTATCCGATGGGGACCTTCCTGCTGCTCGCCTGCGACGTCAGGCTCGGCGCGCAGGGGCCGCACCGCATGGGACTGAACGAGGTCGCGATCGGCATCGCACCGCCGAGCTTCGCCATCGAGCTCGCACGGAGCCGCCTGCATCCGGCCTGGCTCAGCCGCACTGCGACGCTGGGCGAGATGTACGAGCCCGACGATGCGCTCACGGCAGGCTTCCTGGATCGCGTGGTTGCGCCGGAGGCCGTCGACGACGCCCTCGGGGAAATCGTCGCGGCCTTGCGCGCGATCCACAAACCGTCGCACGCGACCGCAAAGAAGCGCCTGCGCCAGGGGGCCATGGATGCCATGCGGGCGGCGATCGACCGTGAATTGACCATGGCTGCCTATGAGGCAAGCAACCGGGCGCGCAGCGCGGTCGCGATGCCGGCCTGAGGCCCCGTATCCCGCGGAAAAAGGCTTGGCCTAAAAGTACTTGCCGATCTGGCGCAATTTCACGGAACCGTGTAGAGCGGTTTCATGAGCACAAGCAGCGTCAACGTCGTCGCCCACCCCCTGGTCCAGCACAAGCTCTCCCTGATGCGGGAGAAGGACCGCTCGACCAAGAGCTTTCGGGAGATCCTGAACGAGATCGGGATGCTGCTCGGCTACGAGGTGACGCGCGACCTGCCGCTGGAGCTGGTCGAGATCGAGACGCCGATCGCGGCGATGCAAGCGCCGAAGATCGCCGGCAAGAAGCTCACGCTGGCGCCGATACTGCGCGCCGGCGTCGGCTTCCTCGACGGCATGCTGGCGCTGATGCCCTCGGCGCGCATCGCCCATATCGGGCTCTACCGCGATCCCGAAACATTGCAGGCCGTGGAATATTACTTCAAGGCGCCGCAGGACCTGTCCGACCGCACCGTGATCCTGATGGATCCGATGCTGGCGACCGGCAACTCGGCCTGCGCCGGCGCGTCCCTTCTCAAGGATCGCGGCGCCCGCGACATCCGCTTCGTCTGCCTTTTGGCCGCGCCCGAGGGCATCGCCCGGTTCCAGAGCGAACACCCCGACGTGCCGGTCTGGACGGCTGCGATCGACGAGCGCCTGAACGACCACGGCTATATCGTGCCTGGCCTGGGCGATGCCGGCGACCGGATGTTCGGCACCAAGTAGACAGGTTTGCGCGATCGGGTTACTCCGGTTGCCATGAGCACCGACGACTTTTCGCTGCAATCGCTGGTCCGGGCTGAGGCGGCCGCCGATTCCGCCTTCGTGTTCGATGGCGTGCCGGTCTCACGCGCGGAATTCCAGGGGAAGATCGAGCAGACGGCGGCCTGGCTTGCAGCCCAAGGCATCGGCAAGGGCGACGTCGTCGCGGTCTGGCTGGTCAACCGGATCGAATGGATCGCGCTGCTGTCCGCCGCCGCCCGCCTCGGCGCCGTCGTCGCTGCCGTCAACACGCGCTACCGCAGCGCAGAAGTCGCGCATCTGCTCAAGGTGTCCGGCGCCAGGCTGATGGTGGTCGAGGCCGCATTCCGGTCGATCGATTTCGCCGCCATTCTCGCCGATGTCGCCAAGGCCGAGGTGCCCGCGCTGCAGAAGCTTGCAGTGGTTGGCGCGGATGCGATCCCGACGCACTGGCCCTGCGTGCGGTTCGATGCGTTCGACAAACCCTATCCGTCAGCACCACCCGCCAAGGACAATATCGGCCTGCCCGTACTGCTCTACACGACGTCGGGTACGACCAAGGGACCAAAACTCGTTGCGCATTCGCAGCGAACTCTGGCGAGCCACGCCGCCTCCGTCGCCAAGGCGCTCAAGCTCGATCCGGAGCGTCATTCGCTACTGGCGATGCTGCCGTTCTGTGGCACATTCGGCATGACGAGTATGCTCGGCTTCATCGCGGCGGGCGCGACCGTCCATGTACTCGACGCCTTCGAGGCCGCGCCGGCTCTCAAAATCCTCACCGAGCAAAAGATCACCCACTCATTCGGCTCCGACGAGATGTTCCGCCGCATTCTCGCCCTCACCGGTGCGCCACGGCCATTTCCGCATCTCGAAGTCTGCGGCTTCGCTGCGTTCCAGCCCGGCTGGCGCGAGCTTGCTGCGGAGGCCGAGACGCGCGGCCTCCCGCTGTTCGGCCTCTACGGCTCGAGCGAGGTGCAGGCGCTGTTCTCGATAGCCCTTGCCAGCGACGCCTTCGCCGATCGCATCGAGGGCGGCGGCTGGCCGATGTCGGCGGAGGCGAAGGTGCGCATTCGGGACACCGAGACCGGCGAGCTCGCGGCCCAAGGCGTCTCAGGCGCGATCGAGATCAGCGCGCCCTCGTGCTTCCTCGGCTATTTCAATAATCCAGACGCGACGCGCGAAGCGATCACCGCCGACGGCTTCTTCCTCACCGGCGACATCGGCCGGCTGCGCGGCGACGGTGCCTTCGTTTACGAAACCCGCGCCGGCGACGCGATGCGGCTCGGCGGCTTTCTCGTTGCGCCCGGCGAGATCGAGGACGAGCTCAAGTCCTGCCCGGGTGTTGCCGATGCCCAGGTCGTCGCGGTCGACCTGAAAGGCCAGGCGCGCTGCGTCGCCTTCGTGATCCCGGCGAAGGAGCCACCGCAGCAAGAGGCGCTGACAACCCGACTGCGGGAGCGTCTTGCTAGCTATAAGGTGCCCGCACGGATCTACGTGGTCGACGCCTTCCCCGTCACCGACAGCGCCAATGGCGTCAAGATCCAGCGCGCCAGGCTTCGCAGCATGGCCATGGAACGGATCGCCGCGGAATAGCGTCCGGCGAGGAGCATCCACACAACGCGTTGTCATGCCCCGCGAAAGCGGGGCAGCCAGTATTCCAGAGACGGTGGTGATAGGACCGACAGGCCGCGGCGTACTGGATTCCCCGCCTTCGCGGGGAATGACACTGGGTACGTTGAGCCTATTTCAGGTAGCTCGCGAGGTTCAGACTCAGGATCTTGCCGAGCGCCGAATAGGATGCCGTGAGCTGGGTCTGGTAGGTCGACAGCTGCGCCGTGACGGCGGCAACGTCGACGCTGGTCAGGTCATTCGACAACGTCTCGGCATAGCTCTTGTAGTCGGCCTGGCGGGCGCTCGCGGTCTCGATCGAGGATGCCGAACTCGACAGCTTTGCCTGCACGGCGGCGGTGTCGTCGAGCGCCGTGCTGGCGAGGTCGAGCGCGCTGGTGATGTCCGAAGAAGACAGCGTGGTGCTGTTGGCGACGAACTTCAGCACGCGCATCACCTCCTCGAACGCCGAATTGTCGGCGGTGACGCCGTAGGACACGGTCTCATCGGCCGCGACCCGCACCGACGCAATCTCGCTGTCGCCGTTATAGTAGCTGGTATCCGCCGTGGTCGTCGAGCCGGCGCCGGACGAGAAGCTGGTGAGATCGACCGGCGCCGTCTCCGTCTTGCCGCCGGCGAAGACGTACTGGCCGTCATATTGCGTATTCATCAGCGAGCCCATCTGCTGCAGCATCTGCTGGGCGGAGCTGATCACTGAATTGACCTCGGTCGAGCTTCCCGTCGACGCCGCGCTGAGCTGGGAACGGAGCTGGGTGAGGATGTCGGTAACCGAGCCGACCGCCGAATACATCACCTGGACCTTGCTGTCGGCGAGCGTCGCCGCGTCGATATAGGATTGCGCGCGCGTCACCGAGACCTGGAGATTGACGACGTGCTGCGCATCGGAGCCGTAGCCGCCGAAATCGGTCGAGACGACGCCCGAGGATTCCTGGATCTGCTTGTTGGCCATGACCGACTCCACGCGCATCGCGTCGGCGATCATCCGGTTCGACTGAGCGAAGGTGGCCACCCGCATCGCGACCATGCGCGCGCCCTCTTACGTCGACTGCACGGCGGTGAGCAGCGCCGAGTACATGGAGTTGATGGCCTGGATCAGCGCCGACGCCGCCGAATATTTGTTCTGCAGCGTGCTCAGATTGGCCGATTCTTCGTCGAGATTGACGCCGGACTGCGACGACAGCGAATTCGCATAGGTCGACTGCGCCGTCTCCTTGGCGGTGTAATCGGTGGACGCCTGCGAGGCCTTGCTCGCGACATCGGACACGATGGCCGAAGCGTAGTCGGCAAGCGATCCCGTGGTGGCGGCAAGGCCGCCGGTCGACGCGAAGGTCCGCGAGTCCGTCAGGGCATCATAGAAGGCGTTGATCACGGTGGCGGAGCCCGATGACAGCACGTTGCTGCCGACGGTCAGGGTCGACGACGAATCCAGCGTTGCGAGCTGCAGCTCGTTGGTCCCGGACAGGATCTTGCTGTTGACCGCGATGTCCGACGCGCTCGTTCCCGTGACAAGGTCGTTGAGACCGAAATACTCGGAAAATCCCTCGCCGGAGCTCCCGACCGAGCTCGTCATCTCGTTGATGGCGACGCCATTGCCTGAGCCGGTCGCCGTGATCGAGAGATGGCCGTCCGCATCGACCGACGCCGACAATCCGGAGATGCCGTTGATGGCGGTGACGAGATCGCCGACCGTGGCATAGGACGACAGGTCGAGATCGCTGTAGGAGACCAGATTGCCGCTCTGGTCGGTGACGGCGAGGCGCACCGTGCCGGTGGCCGACAGCGCCGTGCTGCTGGTGACGGACGTCGTGCCGGTCAGGCTCGTCGGCGCCGGTACTGAAGAGGCGCTGTTCGAGACGCTGTTCATCGCGGAGGCAAGCTGCTGCGCGAGCTGATCGAGCTGGGACTGCGCATCCGGCAGCGTGTCGTCGCGGAGCGTGATCAGCGCGCCGATGTCCCCGCCCGTGATCTGGGAGGTGATGTCGACGCCGTTCACCGTGATCGCACTGAAGCCGCTCGACGACGAGCCGGCCGTGTAGGTCGTCGCCGCCGTCACATTGGCGGCGGCCGTATAGCTGATCGTGTGCGCGGACGAGTCGACCAGCGCCTGGCCTGACGTCGTATAGATCTGGAGATCGCCGTTCGACGCCGTGAAATAGCTGATGTTCATCTTGGAGGCGAGGTCCTGCAGCGCGGTGCTGCGCTGGTCCTCCAGGTCCGCCGTCGACTGACCCGCCGCGGCGGTCTGCTTGATCTGGGCATTCAGATCCGCGATCTGCTGCAGGTCCGTGTTGACGTCGTCGATCGAGGACGCGATGTCCTGGTCGGCGTCGGAGCGCAGCTTCTGGATGCCGCTCGAGGTCTCCCGCAACTGGCTTGCGACGTCGTCGAGCGCGCTGACGACGTTGGACTGCAATGAGGCGCTGCTCGGCGTGCTCGCCAGCGACGACAGCGCCGATTCCAAAGCGGCGATGCTGTTGGCAAGCGACGTCCCGGACGAGGAATCGTCGCTGCTGCTGATCGAGCCGTAGAGTTTCTGGAGCGACGTCAGATAGGTGTTGGTGGTGTCGGCCGAGCCGAGAGCGGAATCCGCGCCGACCAGCGACTTCAACAGCAGCTTGTCGACCGTCGAGGTGATGCCGATCACCGTGACGCCGGTGCCGACGCCGTTGGTGACGCTGCTCGACTGGTTTGCGGACTTCCTGGTATAGCCCGTGGTGTCGGCGTTCGAGATATTCGACGACGTCACGCTGATCTGCACGGACGTCGCCGACAGCCCGCTGAAAGCGATCGATCGTGCGATATCGAGTGACACGGCGGCCCCCTCGACCCGTCAGGCGCTGCGGCTGGTGCCGCTGGAGACCGCCCGGGCTGCGGCGACGCGGCCGGACGCGCCATAGGGCGACACCGCCGCGATCTGCTCGCGGATCGCCTGCATGACGGCCTCGATCCGGCGGTTGCTGGCTTCGATCGCCGCGCGCAGCCGCACCAGATTCTCGTCCATCGCCACACGCAGCTTCAGGATCTTGTCCATCAGCTGCTCGCGCAGGATGCGGTCGCGCACGTGCAGGCTGGTCGTGCCCACCGCGCATTCGGCAACGATCCGCTCGAACGTCTCCGCCAGCCGGTTCTTCTCGTCGACCTGTTTCAGGCGCGAGGCCGGGAGCCCCTTTGCGAGCTCGGCATTCTCCTCGGCGACAAGCGCGGTCAGCGTGTCGATCAGTGTGATCAGCGACTTGATCCTGACGTCGCCATTGGCGGCGTTCGTCGTCTTGGCTTGAGCTACACTCATGGTCATCGCCTTCTAGTTATGCCGGTTGCCGCGCTGGACCTGCGAGTTGCGCAGATAAGCGCCGATTGCAGTCGCCCTGACGGTTGCCTGCCTCATCTCGCCCTCGATCTCCGCGCATTCCCGCAGGAGACCGCGGCGTGTCGTCTCGACGTCGTCGAGCAGAGCAAGGAGCTGCTTGCGGTCACGCCCCTTGAGGGTCGCGGCCCGCGCCAGGAGCCGCTGCATCCGGCGCAACAGCGCTTCGCCGGCCGCGTCTGCCTTTTCACCGGGCATCGCTCACCTCATCGCCGAGATCAGGGTGTCGTACATCTTGTTGACGGTGGAGATGACCTGGGACGCGGCGGAATAGGCCTGCTGCGCCGAGATCATGCTCGAGAACTGGCTGGAGGTATCGGTGGTCGAGGATTCCAGCTCGCTGCCGTAGATCGTGCCCGCGCCGTTCTCGCCGGAGGCCTGCAGCGAGGCGTTGCCCGACGTCACGGTCGCCGAATAGAGCCCGTCGCTGGAAGCGGCAAGCCCGTTGGGATCGGCAAACGTCGCCACCGCGATCTTGTAGATCGCGATGGTCTCGCCATTGGAATAGGTGGCGTCGACCACGCCGTTCTTGCCGATCGAGATGCTCGACAGCTTGCCATAGGACAGACCGTCCGAATCGATGCTGGTGACGTTGACCGAGGGCGTGGTCTCGCCGGACGCGTATTGCGTCAAGCCGTCCGTGCCGCCGACCGTGCCGAGGTCCATGGTGATGGTGCTGTCGGTCGCGCCATCGGTCCAACCTGTGATCGAGACGGTCGCCGGGTCCGGACTGGTGCTGGCCAGCGAGCCATCGCTGTTGAAGGTGATGTCGATCGTGCCCGAGGCGGTGCCCGTCGCGGTCGTGGTGTCCGACGACGATGTCGGATTGGCGAAGCTCGCGCTCCAGGCGTTGGTGCCGGTCTTGGTCCAGGTGATCTGCATCGTATTTGCGGCACCGAGAGAGTCATACACCGTCATCGAGCTGGTATAGGTGTCGCCGGTGGCGGCATCCGACGGCAGATTGGCCGCGATCGTTGTCTTGGTGGTCGCGCTGCCGCTGGTCGAGGCGACCTGGGTGTTGATGGCCTCGAGATTGCTCGCCGATTCGCTGCCGACGACATTGCCGTCCGCGTCGGTGCGCCAACCCTCGAGGTAGCTGCCGTTGTTCTCGAGATAGCCGGCATTGTTGATCGTAAAGGCGCCGTTGCGGGTGTAGGACGTGATGCCGCCGGACGTGGCGCTGGTCACCACGAAGAAGCCCGAGCCCTGGATCGCGACGTCGGTGGCGTTTGAGGTCGCGGCCAGCAGGCCCTGCTGGGTGATGTTGGAGCGTCCCGAGACGGTGACGCCGCCCGAGGCATAGGAGGTGGTGTTGCTCGAAGCCGTCACCAGCGCGTCAAACATCGCCGACGTCGTCTTGTAACCGGTCGTATCGGAGTTGGCGATGTTGTCGCTGATCATCGACAAGGACTGGCTCTGCGCGCTGAGCGCCGAGATCGCCGAGGACAATGCACCGGTGAGACTCATGATGAAACTCCGAGAAAAGCAGGCGGTGAGATCAGGACGTGACGCCGAGGATGTTGGCGGCGCTGACGGCGACGCCGTTCACCGTGAGCGAGGGCGTGGACGTCGAAGTGTCGATGCCGGTCACCGTGCCGGTGACGGTCGTGTAATTGAGGACCGAGTTGCCGGCGCTGTCAGTCGCCGTCACCGAGATGGTGTACTTGCCGCCGTCCGAGAGCTGGTTGCCGCTGGAGTCCTTGCCGTCCCAGGTGAAGGTGTTCGAACCCGAGTTTCCCGTGCCGGTGCTGGTGTAGACGACGTTGCCGGACGAATCCGAGATGCTGATCGAGACGTTCGAAGCGGCCGAGGACAGCGAATAGCCGAACGTCGCTGAGCCGTTGCTGAGGATCGACGTATCGGTCTTCGCCTCAACGGTGTGGCCGATATAGTTCACCGAGTTGAGCGTCACGAGGCTCGAGAACGAGCTCGCGAGCGAGGACATGTTGGAGTTGATCGACTGCTGCTGGGTGAAATTGGCGTAGGAGGTGAGCTGATTGATGAAATCGGTGGTCGAGGTCGCGTTCAGCGGATCCTGGTTCTGGAGCTCGCTGACCAGCAGGCTGAGGAAATCGCTGGAGGTGAGCGACGAACTCGACGACGTGCTCGATGACGACGACGTCGTGGCGGTCGAAGTCGTCGCAGAACTTACGGCGGAAACGGTCATCAGAAACTCCGACTTTCCTGCGCTGCTTGCGACCGGATGCCGGCCGGCTGCGCTTGAAATCTGTGTGCTGATGAAACGCGTGGGCGCGCGGATTCAGGCGAGGATTCGCGTGTGTGGAAATGGTTTTCGATGCGGCAAAATCTGCCGCATGCGAATTACAAGCGCAATGAGGTTGGGATCGATTGTTGCGGCAGCCACGCGGCGCATGTCAGAGATACGCGCTTCCCTCCTCCTCGTCATTGCGAGCGCAGCGAAGCAATCCAGCGTCCCTCCGTGGAAATATTCTGGATTGCTTCGCTGCGCTCGCAATGACGGTGTGGATGGAGCGTCGAGCGTATCAACCGCAAGGACTCGCGCAGAGTCCCCCTCACCCGCTTCGCATCTTCGATGCGAAGCGACCTCTCCCCGCAAGCGGAGAGAGGCGAAGCAAGAAACGAGTTCTGGTCGAGAGAAGCCGCTCAGCTCTCCGCCGTCTCGCCTTCCGTGCGCGGCTCGGCGGTGTCGCCTTTCATTTTCGCGGCGGCGGCGACGATGCGGTCGGCGAGGCCCTTGGGCGCGCGGACCGGGGGCGCTGCGAGCGCCTGGCGCAACGCGCGCGCTTCGTCCAGCACGGCCTGCGCGGCGGGAGATTGCGCCAGCAGTGCTTCGGCGGGCAAACGCCGGTCGTCGGGCCAGAGGGAGAGATCCTCGCCCAGCCGATCGATCAGTTCCTCAAACTCGGTGACGTCCATCGCCCGCCGGTCCCGCCTCGGTCAGGCCCGTCATAAAGCATTGCAGGCGCGGCGGAAACCGGATTTCGGCGGCTTCAGGCGTCAAAAGCGGCCGCAGCACTACGGAAAGCGGTGGAAACGGCCGACCGTCCGCGACCTGCCTCCCCACCTCGCGGAGGAGCAGGCGTCTTCAGCCCCTGCGAGCCGAATCGGCTGGGCCCGGCTTGCCGTTCCGCACGGTCCCGTCGACGAACTCCCAGGCCTCCCGCAGCTCGGTCAGCCCGGCGATGATGCGGCCGAAATTTTGGCGGGCGTGCGGACGGCCATAGGCCTTGAGGCTCGCCAGGATCATCGCGTTGTAGGTCTGGAACAGTCGCTCCGCCACGTCACCGCCCCTCGTGAAATCGAGGTTGTGGCTGAGCCCGCGCAGGATCGCGGTCGCCCTCATCAGGTAGTCGTGTCCCTCCTCGAAGCGCTTAGCCTCCTGGGCGGCCAGCGATTTCTGCAGAAACGTGATCGTGCCGCCAAGCAGCATCGCGACCGCCTTGAGCGGCGGCACGGTCGTTGCCGTTCCCCGATAGGCCTGGTTGGCCATGTACGCCATCGGATTATGCATCATCAATCACTCGAGCTGGAATTGAGCAGGGCCTTGAGATAATCGAGCGTGCTGTTGGCACTCTCGATCGCGGCCTGGTACTTCGCGTATTGCGTCTGAAGCTGCGACTGCAGCGTCGAGGCCGCGCTGTTGATGTCGTCGACCTTCTGCTGAAGCTCGTCGTCGCGGTTCGTCAGGCTGGTGATCTGCGTTTGCAGCGCGCCGGATGACGACGAATAGTTCTTCGCGACCTGATAGATCTGCGATGCGATCCCGGTGGTCGAGGTCACCGTGATCGACTGCGAGGTCGAGCCGCTATAGGTGAAGGCCATGCCGGCATAGATCGAGCCGGCGGCGCCGATGATCGTGGTGCCGCTCACCGTGAACAGCGAGGAATCGCCCCCGACCGAGGCCGAGGTGAGATTGCCGTCGGAATCGACGGTGAGATCCAGGGTGAAGGATTGCGGCGAGGTCCCGGTGTTGACGACGCTGAGCTGGCTCGACGACGTCGTGGTCTGCGCCGACAGCAGCTTGGTCACGCCGCTCAGATTGGTGCTCAAGATCTCCGACAGCGTCGAGGTGTCGAGCTCGAGCTCGTTCTTCTCGTTGAAGGACAGGCCGAGATCGGCCATGGTCATGTCGCCCACGGTGCTGTTCAGGGCATTCTGGAGCGCATCCATGATGTTGCGCATCGTGCCGTCGCCGAACAGCACCGCGCTCGAGTCCGCCGTGCCGTCGGTCGCGGTCGCCTGTTGGGCGATGACCTCGTCGCGAAAGGCATTGTAGTTGGTGACGAACGTCTGCAGCGCCGATTCGATCTGGCTGGTGTCGGTCTCGATGCTGATGTTCAGCGAAGTTCCGTCCGGCGTCGCCTGGAGCAGGCTGAAGGTGACCCCGCTCAGGACGTCGGAGATGTCGTTGGTGTCGCGGGTCATCGAGATGCCGTCGAGCGTGAATTCGGCCGACTGCGCCTCCTGGATGACGTTGGTGAAGGTTCCTGAGCTGTCGGTTACGCCGAGCTCGTTCATGATGTCGTCGCCGGACGCGCTGGAATAGGTGATATCGGCGGCATCCTCGGTGCCGGTCAGCACCATCTGGTACGACGTGCTGGAGACCTGCACGATGGACGCCTGGACGTTGGTCGTCGAGGTCTGGGCATTGATGGCGTCGACGACGTCCTGCAGCGACATCGTGCTGGTGATGGTGATGTCGGACGTAGCACCGCCCGAAAGGCCGATCGAAAACGTGCCGGAATAGCCGAGCTCGTCGGTCTGGCTCGATTGCGCGGTGCCGGACACCTTGTGCGCGGTCGCGAGCTGACTGATCGTCAGCGTGTGGTCGCCGACCGCAGCCCCGTTCTTGATCGTCATGGAGAGCGCCGAAGAGGCGCTGACATCGCCGGTCGAGCTGATGCTCGCCGCGCGCGTCGCGAACGCGCTGGTGGAGAGCGAGTTGACCACCGCGGTCGAAAGCGACGACAGGCCCGAATACAGCGTCTGCAGATCGGTCTGCAGCGTCTGATAGGCCGAGATCTTGGCCTCGTTGCTCGTGATCGTGGTCGAGATCGTGTCCGCCTGCGCGGTCTTCGCGTCGACGGCGGACTGGATCAGCGCGGACCAGTCGATGCTGCTCGAATTGGTCGTCCCGCTCGTGGTGACGGTGACGCCGGAACTTGTGCTGCTGCTGGTCGAGCTGACGCTGGTCACTTTGCCTGACTATCCCCTGGCAGGGAGCGGGCCGGCGTCACGCCGGCCCGCTCGGATCATCATCAGCCCAGCAGCTTGAGCAGGTACTGCGGCATCTGGTTCGCCGCGGCGAGAGCGGAGACGGCGGCCTGGGTCTTCACTTCCGCCGAAGACAGCTTGGACTGCTCGGCCGCGATGTCGACGTCCTTGATCGCCGAATTCGCGGACTGCAGGTTCTGGGTCTGGGTCGAGATCGAGTCGGCGCTGAAGTTGAAGCGCGATTCCTGGGCGCCGATGCTGGCGCGGGCCGCGGAAACCGTGTCGATCGCCGTGTCGAGCGTGGTCAGCGCCGAGGTCGCATCCGACAGCGTGCTGACGTCCAGCGAGGAGACGCCGAGCGAGGATGCGGTGAGGCTGGTGAGCGTGATGGTGATGGTGTCCGAGCCGGACGAGCCGACCAGCACCGAGACGCCCGAGGCGAACACGCTGGAGCCGTCGAGCAGGCTCTGGCTGGAATAACGCGTGCCGGAGGCGATCGAATCGATTTCGCTCGTGAGCTGCGTGAATTCCGAGTTGATGTAGGCACGGCTGGAATCGGTCGTGGTGCCCGACGCGGACTCGGAGGCCAGCGACTTCATGCGGGCCAGAATGTCGGAGATGTTCGAGGCGCCGCCGTCCGCGGTCTGCAGGATCGCGGTCGCCTGCGAGGCGTTGGTCGCGGCCTGCTGCAGGGTGGTGACGTCCGAGGAGATGCGGGTCGAGATCGCAAGGCCGGCAGCGTCGTCGGACGCGGAGGTGATGCGCGAGCCGCTCGACAGTTTCGAGAGCGAGCTGGTTTCCTGCGAGGAGTTGATGTTGAGGTACCGGACCGCGGCGTTGGCGGCTGTATTGGTATTGATTGCGGGCATTGGAAGCTCCTGTGCTGATGGGCAAGCGTGCCGCATCGTTGAAATCGACTTACGACGACGCGGACCGCAGCCCCGTCCGTTCGCTCAAACGGCGGAGCGCAGAGAGATCAGGCGCGAAAATTCCTGCGAGGCGAATTTTATGGTTAGCAATCGGTAAACGCGGTGCGGATGTCGCGTTCGTGCTTGCGCAGCAGTTGGCGGAGCTGCTGACGTCCACGCTTGAGCAGCGACTCCACCGCGGCGACCGTGGTGTCCATCACCTGGGCGATCTCGCCGTTGCTCATGTTCTCGTGGTAGGAGAAGATCACCGCGATGCGCTGCTGCTCGGGCAGGCGCTGCATCGCGAGCTCCAGCATGTCGTTCAGCTCGTTGCGCTCGATGATCTCGACGGCGTCGGGCTGACCGTCGGCGACTTCCGGCACCGTCTCGACATTCTCGTTGCGCGGCTTGCGCTTGATGTCGATGCAGCGATTGGAGATGACGCGGTAGAGCCAGGTCGAGAACTTGGCGCGGCCGTGCTGCCAGCGACCACGATGGCTCCAGACCTTGAGCATGGTGTCCTGCACTACGTCTTCGGCATCCGCCGCGTTGCCGACGATGCGGAGGGCAATCGCATAGGCGCGATCGATGTGACGCTCGACCAGCATGCGGAACGCCGCCTCGTCGTCGGCAGCGAGCCTGTCCAGCAGTTCGCTGTCTTCATCGAAGACGACATCGTCGGCAGCGGGCACGCTGTCCGGCGCGAGCGGCACCGACGGCGCGACCTGCACGATCGCATCGACCGGCGCCGTCGTCGTGATCTCGGCCTCGGCGGGAGCCCAGACATCAGCAGCGTAACTCATCCCGCAACCTCCAACCCGCAATGCCGGAGGCGCACATGCCACACGGCTTCCAGGCGTTGAACGGGCCACCAAAACAATCCAGGCGAAGAATTTTTGTTATTTTTCAAGATGTTAGCTGGTCGTTTTTGCCGAGTGTCGGGCAATAATTGCCGACTGCGCGATCATCTCGCGCATCAAACCTGCAATCATCACATCGTCTCGCGCCATGGCGGATCATCCATCCTGAACAGATGTCGTGGAGAGAAAACGCAGACATTACGCGGCACTAGGCGATCGAACGCGACACGCGCACAGCGCATGAAGATGCGATTGTTTCCGAGTGTGAATGAACGCGAGACGACTTCCGCACTCGGCAATTTTTTCCGAATCACCTTTTTCGAACCTAGCGATTTTTTTGAATCTGTCAGTCGCGGCGAATGCGTTTTTGAATCGCGCGTGAACTTTTTTGCGCGTGTAGCGCCTGACTCGTCAAATGCGCACGTTAATCGACATGTTGGACGGGGAATTGCCGCATGACGATCGCAACGACCGGCGCAGCGCGCCGCGCCGAAATTGTTTCTGCTTGGTCGTTCGATGTTTTCGATACATTTCTGGTTCGCGCCTGCACGACGCCAGATGGTGTATTTGAAAGGACTTACGAGCTCTCGGGCATTTCAAGAACTTGTCCGAATATTTCCGTCAGTTTCGTTCAGCATCGCATCCAGGCCGAAGGGCGCGCACGCAGGGCCGCGAAGGACAAGCGCGGCGCGGTCGAAGTTCACATCGAGGACATCTATTCGTTCTTTCCGTTCAATCTGTTCGGTCTCACGCGCCGCGATCTGAGCGACCTCGTCGAATCGGAGTTCGCGGCCGAGATCGAGCTCTGTCGCGTCAATCCAGACATGCTTCGGCAATATTCGGACATGAAACGCGCCGGCCATCGCGTCGGATTCATCTCCGATACCTATTGGGATTCCGAGCGGCTGGCACGGCTGCTGCGGGCCTGCCGGCCCGACCTGGTGTGGGACTTTCTCTACGCCTCCTGCGATCATGGCAGCGGCAAGAGCGAAGCGCTGTTCGCCACATATCTCTCCGAGCAGGGCATCGATGCCGGCTCCTCCTTTCACGTCGGCGACAATGAAAAGGCCGATATCAAGGGCGCGAAGCGCCACGGCATTCGCCCGCGCTACTATCCGCAGGCGAGCGCGCAGCTGGCCTCGACGTTCCAGCGCGAGACGGCACTGTTCGGGCTGCTGTGCGCGGGTTCGCCATCGCGACTCGATCACGGCGCGCGCACGTTGCGGCGCATGGTCGCCGCGCGGAGCGCCGAGAAGTCTGCGGCGTTCAACCTCGGGCTGACCGTGCTCGGTCCGGTGATGGCCGCGTTCGACGCCTTCGTGACGCGGCGCTGCGAAGAAGCAGCCGGCGCCGGCCGGAAGGTTGCCCTCGGCTTTCTCGGCCGCGACGGTTTTCTGTCGCACCGGGTCTGGCAGAACCTGCACGGCGAGACGGCGGCCTATGTCGAGATCAGTCGCCGCGTCAGCCTGATCGCCTCGGCCGATACGATGCAGCCGCTGGTCGATCTCCTCAGCAAGGTGTTCAAGATCGACGCGCCGACCTTTGGCGACATGGTGAAGATCATGCCGCCAAAGGTCGCGACCTTCTTTGCCGGCTTTCCTGGCGGCATCGTCTCCGGCGACGCGCTCGCCGAGGCGCTTCCCGAACTGATGGACCCGGCTGAAATCGTCGAGCTCGCCGCAGGCTTGCGCGCCCGGCTGCTGGCTTATCTGCGCCATGCCATCCCCGGGTTCGACGACTGTACCGACCTCGTCCTCGCCGATGTCGGCTATTCCGGCAGCGTGCAGAAGGCGCTGCGCCGCGTCTTCGACCTGGAAGGCATCGATATCCGCCTCCACGGCGCCTATCTGATGTCGCTGGACGACACCTTCGACGACATAGCCGAGCAGGACAGCGCGGCAGGCTTCGTCTCCGACCTGGTGGTCACGCCCCATGTCAAGCGCATGCTGATCCGCAACGTCGCGCTGCTGGAGCAGGCCTGCTGCTCCGCCGACGGCTCGGTGCGGGACTACGACGGCGGCGCAGTGTTGCGTGAGATCAATCCACGTCCTGCGGAGCAACTGGCGTTGGCCGCGGAGATCCAGGCCGGCGCGCTCGCCTTTGCGGCGAGCGCGGACGACGTCGCGCGCGACTATGGCCTTGCTCCCTATGCTGCGCCCGATGTCGCCGCGCGCTGGTGCGCGGCGACGCTGGCGCGGCTTCTGCTGCTGCCTGACCATGACGAGCTGGCGCTGCTCGGCACATTGAAGCACGATGTCAATCTCGGCACCCACGCGCTCGCGCCGTTGCGCGACGAACGATTCGTGCGCGACCAGATCACCGCCCGTGGGCTCTCGGCTGCCTGCACCGCCGCCGCGCCGCCGATGTGGCTCGCCGGCAGTTTTGCCGGCCTGTCACCCTCCCACAGCTATCTCTATGTGCTGTTCGGCGCCAACCGTCTGCCCGCCGACGTCTTTGAGGAACGGCCCTGCGGCCCCGTTCAGGTTGGACTGTTCCGTGCCGGCGGCGATGCGACGCTGGAGCCTATCACCGTTTATCGCAATGGCCTCGGCGAGCTGCGCCTGCGTATTCCCCTGTCGCGGACCATGGCGGTCGCCACGATCGCCCTGCCGCTGGCGAAATTCGCCCCTGAGGGTCTCATTCATGGCGTGACCGTGCAGCAGGGCGATGACGTTCGCGACGCCGCCGAGAGCCAGGACGTCACCGGCCTTGCCGATGACAGCCTGATCTTCGCCGGTCTGCAGCGGACCGGCAGCCATTATCGCGCTGAAACCGACAACGGCTGCCTGCTGATCCCGGTGGCGCCGATGACGCAGGAGATCGCGATCTATTCCGTCGCGATCACCCCGCTCGGCGCCGGCCCCAAATAATGCGCCTGATCGCGCCGCCCCGGACGTTGAAGTCCAAGGCTGGCGCGAGGGGGCACGGAATTGACGGACGGGACGCTTGAAAACCTTGATCGGCTGCTGCAATCCGGCGGTGTCAGGCTCGGCCCGATCCAGCGCGACCGCCTGGGCTGGCTGGTCGGGCAATATGGTGCGCCAACGCTCGATGGTTTCAGCGAGGGCCGGCGGAACGGCGTCATCATCCTCAAGGAGCCTCTGAGCGGGGCGGCCGCCGAGTTGCTCTACCGCTCGCTCACCCCCGGCTGCGCCGTCGTCATTCCCAGAAGCGAGAATCCCGGCTTCGATTTCCTCAAGTCCAAGCTGACCGAATTCGGCACCGTCGGCCCGTGCGGCGCGGACGGCCCTCACGAGATGTGGTGGGGCGGCATCGGCTGGTCGAAATTCCTCACCTCAGCCAACGCGTCCCCGGTCCGCCCGCGGATCGTCTCCTGCCATCGGCGCGGGGGCGATGCGACTGCGGCCTTCGCGCTCCGGCACTCGCTCGAGCGCTTTGATCTCACCTGCCATATCGAGCCGATCGATACCCAGCTCGGCGACCGCATCCTCTGCTTCGAGAAGGCGGAGTTCATGATGCGGATGTGGAACAAGTATCGCGAGCCGCTGCTGTTCGTCGAGGCCGGCGCGGTGTTGCGCGAGGCGCCGCTGCTGCCGTCCTTCCTCGGCTGCGACGTCGCGCTCCACAAATGGAATCGCTGGGAGATGTCGGCGCGCACGCTCTATCTTGGCCGCACCGAGGCCGCCGAAATGCTGCTGCGCGCCTGGCAGCAGCTCGCCGCGTCCTATCCTGCGATCTGGGAGGGCTATCTGCTCGACCAGGCCTGGAGCCTGACCTCGTCACAGCTGCCGCTCGATACGGTGTGGCTCCCCCGCTCCTATCATTCACTGAAAGGTGACCTCGGCGCGATGCGCGCCACGATCCTGCATGACCAGCAGACCACGACACTGGAGCTCGGTCCCGATCCCGGCTTTGCCGGCATCGCGCGCACGGCCCGTCGTGCCGGCCGCACCGGCCCCCGCGATGCCTTCATCGTGATGACGTCGAAAGCCGAGACCAGCAACGGCATCGCCGTGATCCTGCGCGACGTCTCGGCCAGCGACGCGGGCGCGGTGGCTGCAACCGTGGAAGCCGTGACCGGTGCCTATGCCGCCGATTGCGGCGGCTACGGCCGGCTGGAGCTGTCGCTCTGCGCCTGGCAGGACGATGTCGGCGCCGCGCGCGAAGCCGCGGCCCTCGCGCGCTACCGCATCCTGGAGATCGCGCCGGGACAGCGCATCGCCAACGATTTCTTCGCCGCCCACGCTGCCGACCAAGCGGTCATGACCGCCCGCCATCTCTTCCCCTGAGGGATATCAGACGATGCTCAAGACCATCATCCTGCTCACCGATACCGTGCAACAGCAGCAGCCGCTGGCCAATCTGCTGCGCGAGCACAATCGCGATCTCGCTTTCTGCTCGGCGCTGCGCGCGTCTGACCTCAGCGCCGTCGATCCGGACGTGCTGAGCGAGGCGAGGCTGGTGTCCTTTGCCGCCGACGTCGCTGTCCCCGAGAAATTCCTGCTCCGGCTCGGCTATGGCGCCTACAAGTTCTACGCCGCGCCGACGCAATATCCGGGTTTGCCGCCGGCGCCCGACGACAGCGACGAGGATCCGCGCTGCTATTCGGTGATCGCGCAGTCGATGACGATCTGGCCGGACTTCAAGAAGGTCGTCGGCCTGGAGACGGTGACGATCCCTGACGGCACCGTCCCTGCCGAGCGCGAGCGGCTGGTGTTCTCCCGCCTTGCGCACCTGTTCTGGCAGATGTCGGGCATGATCGCCGGCGAGACGACGGATATTCCTGCAATCATCGGGGCCGGCGAGAACCAGCGCCCGACGCTTGCGATGATGAACTGAGCTAGCCGGAGGGCCGGCGAAGTTGCGCCGACAGAGCATCGCGGTGCTCCGGCGCGGCAATCGCGATCATGCGGCGCGCCCGCTCGGCAAGGCCGCAGCCGCGCAGCTCCGCAACGCCCCATTCGGTGACGACGGCATCGACATCGGCGCGGGGCGTCGTCACGGTCTCGACATTGGCGACGATCCGGCTGGACCCGTCCGACGCCGTGGCCGGCAGCGCGATGATCGCCCTGCCCCCGGGTGACGCATTGGCGCCGCGCACGAAATCGAGCTGCCCGCCGATCGCGCCGACGTGAACGCCATTCAGCGTCTCGGAATTGACGCTGCCGTCGAGCCCGACCTGAAGCGCCGAGTTGATCGCGACCAGCCGGTTGATCCGCGCCGGCACGCCCTGGCCGTGCGTGTATGACGTCGGCCGCACCGCCACCGCCTTGTTCTCATGCGCGAAGCGATAGAGCCGCTGAGTCCCTATCACCTGGTTGGTGACGGTGATCCCGGCATCGATGCCCTTCTCCGCATTCGTCACCGCGCCGCGCTCGATCAGATCGACGACCGCGTCGTTGATCAGGCCGGAATGGATGCCGAGATTGCGTGCGTGCGAGAGCGAGGAAAGTATCGCGTCTGGGATGCGGCCGACGCCGAACTGGAGTGTGCTGCCGTCGCCGATCAGGCTCGCGGCATGGGATGCGATCTGCCGAGAGACGTCGTCGAGCGGCGTCGAAGCCAGTTCGACCGGCGGACGGCGGGCGGCGACGCGCATATGGATCGGCACATCTTCCGGCCATTCCGCACCGAACGTGAAGGGCGCATCCGGATTGATCTCGGCGATGACGAGGCGTGCGCCGCGCGCGGCATCGATGACATAGTCGTTGGAGAGGCTGGCGCTGAGCCTTCCCTTTGCCTCCGCAAGCTGCACCAGGACGACATCGGCCCTGTGGCGACGCGCGGCGAAGTCGGCGCAGAAGGCGCTGTAGTTGCTCGGGATCACATCGAGCCGTCCGGACCTGGCAAGCCGACGCGCATTGCCGATCACGCCATAGCTCTGGAACGACACATTCGCGCATGCCGCCGAAAACGTCTCCGAGAACACCGGCCCGATCATCATGCGAAACGGCGGAAGCTGCGCAGCCTGCGTCATCAGCGCCTCGGTCAGGGTGACCGGCTCCGCCGTCGCCTGCCCGCACACCACGAGATCGCCGTTTCGGATCAAACCGGAAAAATCGATCGGCGAGGCGTGCCCGGACATTGCCGCCTCAGCCCATCGGGGTGAGGCGCGCGGAGGCATCGCCGAGCAGCGTGCGCAGCTCCGTCTTCACGATCTTGCCATAGCTGTTCTTCGGCAACTCGGCGGTGAGGTAATAATGCTTCGGCCGCTTGAAGCGCGCGATCCAGGCATTGCACATCCGGTCGAGTTCATCTCGCGTTACCGCCCTGCCCGCGGCGGGAACAACGACCGCCACGACCTCCTCGCCCCATTCCGGATGCGGCCGACCGATCACCGAGACTTCGGCGACGGCTTCGTGCCGCAGCAAGACCTCCTCGACCTCGCGCGGATAGATGTTGGTGCCGCCGGAGATGATGACGTCCTTGGAGCGGTCCTTCAGCGTCAGGAAGCCGTCGGCATCGAAGGCGCCCATGTCGCCTGTATAGAGCCAGCCGTCGCGCAGCGTGCTCGCGGTCGCGTCCGGATTCTGCCAGTAGCCGGACATCACGGTATCGCCGCGCACGATGATCTCGCCGATCTCGTCAGGCGCAACGTCCTGCCCCGCTTCGTCCACGGTACGCACCTGCACCACGCCTTGCGCGATGCCGACCGAGGCGAGACGCGCTTCGTAGCGCGGATGGCCGGCGTCGACATGCATGCTCTTCGGCAAATACGTGATTGTCATCGGCGTCTCGCCTTGACCGTAGATCTGCGCGAGCTTCGGTCCGAACACGGCAAGCGCGGCCTTGCAATCAGCCACGTACATCGGGCCGCCGCCATAGATAATGGTCTTCAATCCGGGCGCAGTCGCACCCGCAGCTCCCGCCGCGACCGTCAGGCGCCGCACCATGGTCGGCGCGGCGAAGAAGGAGATGTTCTCGCGCTTCGTCGTCAGCTCGAGAATTTCGTCCGACTCGAAGCGGCCGCTCTCCGGAACAATCTGCGCACCCATGCCGAGCACGTGCGGCACCATGTAGAGGCCCGAGCCGTGCGACATCGGCGCGGCATGCAAGAGCGCCTCGCCTGGGACAACGGGATTGATCTCCGCCAGATAGTTCAGCGACATCGCAAGCAAGTTGCGATGGCTCAGGACCGCGCCCTTGGGCCGGCCGGTGGTGCCGCTGGTGTAGAAGATCCAGGCGGGATCGGTGATGGCGACATCGGCGATGGCGATGCCATCGGCCTTCTCCATACCGCGATGTTCGGCCGATCCGATCTCGATCACGCGCGGCTTGGCCGGGCCGAGTGCCAGCGCTTCCGACACGACGCTCGCCATGTCCTCGGTCACGAACATGACCGCAGCGCCGGAGTTGTCGAGAATGAAGGCGACCTCGCGCGGATGAAGCTTTGCGTTGATGGGAACGGCGACGAGACCGGCGTGCCAGCAGGCATAGAGGCAGGCGACATAGTCGGGCACGTTCTTCATCAGCAGCGCGACGCGGTCGCCCTTGCCGAGGCCAAAGCGCTGCTGCAGTGATGCGGCCAGCGAGGCCACGGTCGCGGCGAGCCGGCCGTAGTCCGCGACCGGCGTAAGTCCCTTGAGCAAGGCTGGCGCGGACGCGTCAGCCCTGGCAGCACGCAGGAGATGGTGAGCGAGGTTCATGGCGATCCTCCCCGAGCCCCCAGCCTAGTACGACTTCGCGAGCCCGAGCACCTTTTCCGCAATGAAACTGAGCGCGAGCTGCGGGCTGACCGGCGCGATGCGTGGGATCAGCACTTCGCGCAAATAGCGCTCGACGTGGAATTCCTTGGCGTACCCAAAGCCGCCATGGGTCATAACCGCCTGCTCGCAGGCGTGATACCCGGCTTCGCCTGCGAAATATTTCGCGGCATTCGCGCCGGCCCCGCAGGGCAAGCCCTTGTCATACTGCCAGGCCGCCTGCATCACCATCAGCCAGGCCGCCTCGAGCTCGACCCAGTTCACCGCGAGCGGATGCTGGATGCCCTGGTTCTTGCCGATCGGGCGGTTGAAGACGACGCGCGTCTTAGCATATTCGGTCGCGCGCGCCAGCGCGAGTTTTCCCAAACCGACCGC
Organism: Bradyrhizobium huanghuaihaiense; assembly: GCF_007830635.1. Lineage (GTDB taxonomy): Bacteria > Pseudomonadota > Alphaproteobacteria > Rhizobiales > Xanthobacteraceae > Bradyrhizobium > Bradyrhizobium huanghuaihaiense. Next base: position 256,774 of record NZ_VLLA01000006.1, read on the forward strand.
CTCGGCCGCGATGAGAATCCGCTCCGGATTCATCCCTTCAAGGATGTACTGAAAGCCTTTGCCCTCCTCGCCGATGCGGTCCTCCATCGGGATCTCAAAATCCTCGAAGAACAGCTCGTTGGAATCGACGATCTCGCGCCCCATCTTCTCGATCTCGTGGACCTTGATCCTGTTGCGGTCGAAATCGGTGTAGAACAGGCTGAGGCCATGGGTCGGCGAGCGCACCTCCTCCAGCGGCGTGGTGCGCGCCAGCAGCAGGATCTTGTGCGCGACCTGCGCGGTCGAGATCCAGACCTTCTGGCCGTTGACGATGTAGCGGTCGTTCTTGGCGACCGCGCGGGTCTTCAGTTGCGTGGTATTGAGGCCGGTGTTGGGCTCGGTGACGGCGAAGCACGCCTTCTCGCGGCCCTCGACCATCGGCGGCAGCATGCGGTTGCGCTGCTCCTCGGTGCCGAACACGACGACGGGATTGAGCCCGAACACGTTGATGTGCACTGCGGAGGCGCCGGACATGCCGGCGCCGGATTCCGCGATGGTGCGCATCATGATCGCGGCTTCGGTGATGCCGAGCCCCGAGCCGCCATATTCCTCCGGCACGCAGATGCCGAGCCAGCCGGCGTCGGCCAGCGCCTTGTGGAAGTCATGCGGGAAGCCGCCGTCGTGGTCTTTCTTCAGCCAGTAGGCATCGGGAAAGCCTTCGCAGATCTTGGCGATGGCGTCGCGAATGGCTTCCTGCTGATCGGTGAGCGCGAAATCCATGGTCTTGATCTCCTTCTTGGGAGCCGGGCTCCGATCCTAGCGCCCCATCTGCGAGGGCAGCCAGAGGATGATAGACGGAAACGCCACCAGGATCGCGATCGCGATCAGGTGCGCGATGAAATGCGGGAAGGTGCCGTGGAAGACCTCGGCCACCGGCCGCTTGGCGTAGCGGGCGACGATGAAGCAGTTCAGCCCGACTGGCGGCGTGATCATGCCGACCTCGGCGGTGACGATCTTGATCACGCCGAACCAGATCGGGTCGAAGCCGAGCGTCTTGATCAGCGGCAGCACGATCGGCACGGTCAGAACCAGGATCGCGATCTGGTCCATGAAGGAGCCGAGCACGATATAGCCGCACAGGATCAGGGTGATGATCACCCAGCGCGAGGCCGGCAGCGAGCCGATCCAGGCGACGAGGTCCTGCGTCACATGGGTGAGCGTGAAGAAATAGCCGAAGATCGAGGCACCGACGAGGATCATGATGATCATGCAGGTGCCGTGGCAGGCGCGCAGCAGCGTCCTGTAGAGCGATGACGGCGTGATCTTGCCCTTGACGATCGCGAGCAGGAAGGCGCCGAACGCGCCGAAGGCGGAAGCTTCCGTCGGCGTGGCGACGCCGAGATAGATCGTGCCTGTGACGATCGAGAACAGCACCACCATCGGCGAGACCTGCCACAGCAGCGCGAATTTCTCGCGCCACGGCACCGATTTCGCGGCTGGCGCGCGCGAGGGATCCTGCCAGACCAGGAAGTAGATCGTGGCCATGATGGTGATGGTGACGAGGATCGCGGGGATGATGCCGCTGATGAGCAGCTTGCCGATGTTCACTTCGGCCAGCAGGCCGAAGATGACGAGCGCGACGCTGGTGGGCAGCAGCATCGACAGCGTGCCCGAGATCGCGACGACACCCGCGGCCATCTTCGGCTCGTAGCCCTGGCGGATCATCGCGGGCAGGCTGGTCGAGGACAGCGTCGCGGCGGAGGCGGTCGAGGTGCCGCAGATCGCACCGAAGCCGGCGCCGGCGAGCGCGGTCGCCATGCCGAGGCCACCGGGAATGCGGCCGACCCAGGCCGAGGCGGTCTTGAACAGATCATCCGCGACGCCCGACAGCAGCACGAGATCCGCCATCAACAGGAACATCGGGATGGTGATCAGCTCGTAGGACGAGACGGTCGAGAGCGGCGCGGTCTGCAATATGCCGAACAGCGTGGACCATCCGCCGACCATGACGAGGCCGACCGAGCCGGAAAAGGCCATGGCGAAGCCGACGGGCGTGCCGAGCGCGAGCAGGCCGAACAGCAGGGCGAGAACGATGAAAGGTGTCATGGAGGCCTGCCGTTACTCGAAGCTTCGTGCTTCGCCGACGCCGGTCACCGGCGGCAGCGGATAGAGATCACGGCCGCTGACGAGGCTCAGCACATTGCCGACGAGCTGAAGCGCCAGCCGCAGCACCAGCACGCCACAGCCGAACGGCACCAGCGCCGCCGAGATCCAGGTCGGCCAGGCGATCGCGCCGGCCAGCACGTCGTGCTGCTCGTAGTTCTCCAGCGCACGCTCGAAGCCGACCTTGCAGATCAGGACGAACACGAACAGGCCAGCGAGTGCGGTGACGATCTCGGACAGCCGCCGTCCCGCCGGCGAGAACTTCGACAGGAGAATATCGACACCGACATGCGCGTGCTCGCGCAGACCGTCCGACAGCGTAAAGAAGAACACGCCGGCCAGGAGGTAGAGGCCGATCAGATCATAGGTGAAGGCGAACGGACTGTTCAGCACATAGCGCATGAACACGTCGGTCACGACAAGCAGCATGATCACGAACAGGAACACCACCGCGATCACCGTCAGCGCGCGCTCCAGCGCGCCGAGCACATCTCCTGCCCGCTTGATCACCTCTGGCGCCTCCTTCTCTCTGTCGTTTTACCTGACGCTTTACTTGCCGCCGGCGGCGAGCAGGTCTTCGAACTCCTTCAGCGCGGCGGATGCCTGCTTGCCGCGGCTGTCGAGCCCGCTCGCCCACTCCTTGCCGACGCCCTTCAGCTTGTCCTTCATCTCGGTTCGGGTCGCCTCCGGCAGCGGATCGAAGCTGACGCCCCCGTCCTGGAGATTTTTCTTGGTGGTCTCCGTTTCCTTGTCGACCTGCGCGCAAGCGGTCGGCTCGATCGCCTCGGACGCCTCGTTCATCGCCTTCTTCACGTCGTCGGGCAGCTTGTCCCAGACCGACTGGTTGATGGAATAGGCGACGATGAAGCTGCCGAAGCTGACGCCTTCGGTGGCGTGCTTGACCAGCTTGTCCAGGCCATAGGCCACGACGCTCTCCATCGGAAACAGCAGGCCGTCCATCGTGCCGCGCGACAGCGATTCATAGGCATCGGGTGCAGCCATGCGCACCGGCACCGCGCCGAGCGCACGCAATGTCAGATCCTGCGCGCCGCCCGTGGTGCGCAGCTTCAGGCCCTGCATGTCCTTGGTCGTGTCGACCTTGGCTTTCGCGGTCCACACCTGATAGGGCGGCAACACAACCTCGAACAGCAGCTTGATCTTGTTGGGCGCATATTCCTGCTTGGCCAGGACGCCTTCGCGCGCGGCCTTCCAATAGGCCATCGTGCCCTGGCAGCTCGTCTCAAAGGCCCCCGGCAATTGCGCGACTTCCGACAGCGGCATCTTGTCGGAGACATAGGACGGCCCGATGTAGCCGATGTCGACCACGCCCGACTGCGTCAGCCGCAACATGTCGGCCGCCTTGCCGATCTGCTGGTTCGGATAATAGGTGAAGGTCACCGCGCCATTGGTGCGCTTGGTGACGTCGTCCATCCAGGGCTTGAGCAGCAGGCGGACGAGATAGTGGCCGGCGGGGAAGCTGTCGGCGACCTTCAGCTCCAGTGCCTGCGCCTGAAGCGTCGAGACCGGCAGCGAGAGTGCGAACGCCGCGGCGGCCCAGACCAGTTTCGTCTTCATCGTGTTCTCCCTGACGCGTCCCCATGCGGAAGGCGGCAGCGAAACGCTGCAGCACCGCCCGGTCCTCGCTCCAATTCTTGCTTGAGGAAAATGTACATATATGTGAATTTATATGTCAAGTATATGAACTATGCATGGCCCTATGCGCGTCTGGCCGACGACGTCGAATTGACACCGAACTTTTATGAACTCTAACTCCACGGATATGAATTCATCCCAAGAGGGCCCATGGGACCGCTCGCCGGCTTCACCATTCTCGACCTGACCTCGGTGCTGATGGGCCCCTACGGCACCCAGGTGCTGGCGGACATGGGCGCCGACGTCATCAAGGTCGAAAGCCCCGAGGGCGACATCGTTCGCCAGATCGGTCCCGGCCGCACGCCCGGCATGGGCGGGATGTTCCACAATGCCAATCGCGGCAAGCGCAGCATCGTGCTCGACCTCAAGAAGACGGAAGGCCGCGACACGCTGCTGCGGCTGGCCAGGGGCGCCAACGCGCTCGTCTACAATGTGCGCCCGCAGGCGATGGCGCGGCTCGGCCTCGATTATGAGACACTGGCCGCGATCAATCCGTCGCTGGTCTATGTCGGCGCGTTCGGCTACGGCCAGTCCGGCCCCTATGCCGCAAAGCCCGCTTACGACGATCTGATCCAGGGCGCCGCGACGATCCCCACGCTGTTAGCTGCCGCCGGCGACGGCACGCCGCGCTACGTCCCCGTCACCATCGCCGACCGCATCGTCGGCCTGATGATGGTGAACGCCATCATGGGCGGGCTGATGCACCAGCAGCGCACCGGCGAGGGCCAGCGCATCGACGTGCCGATGTTCGAATCCATGGCGGAGTTTGTGCTGGTCGATCATCTGGGCGGACTGACCTACGATCCGCCGCTCGACCATGGCGGCTACGCCCGCCTGCTGTCGCGCTACCGCCGCCCCCACAAGACCAGCGACGGCTATCTCTGCGTCCTGATCTACAACGACAAGCACTGGCGTAGCTTCTTCGAGGCGATCGGGCAGCCGCATTTCCTCGATCAGCCGCGTTTCGCCAACCACGCCGCGCGCACCAAGCATATCGACGAGATCTACGAGGAGATCGGCCACATCTTCGCGACGCGCACCACCGCCGAGTGGCGCGAACTGCTGGAGCGCGCCGACATTCCCGTGATGCCGATGCATACGCTGGAGACGATTTTGGATGACCCGCACCTCAAGGCCACCGGTTTCTTCAGGACCGTGGATCACCCCGTGGAAGGCCGCATTCGCCAGATGCGCGTGCCCTCGACCTGGAGCGTGACCCAGCCGGAGGCCGCCGGCCCCGCACCGACGCTCGGCCAGCACGGGCGCGACATTTTGCACGAGGCCGGCTTCTCGGCCGAGGAGATCAGAGAGCTCGCAGAGCAAAAGGCAGTTCACCTGGCAGCGCCGCCTTAAGCGCAGGCGCTGGCCAAGTCGCAACGACAGGGAGGAAACCGCGATGGCCGGACTTTATTTCGAGGACTTTTCCGTGGGCCAGGAGTTCAGGCATCCGCTGACCCGGACCGTCACGGAAATGGACAACACCATGTTCAGCTTGCTGACGCTCAACCCGCAGCCGCTGCACATCGACGCGCATTTCTCCGAAAAGACCGAGTTCGGCCAGCGCATTTTCAACAGCCTTTACACCCTCGGCATCATGATCGGCATGACGGTCTATGATACGACCTTGGGGACAACCGTCGCCAATCTCGGCATGACCGACGTGACTTTTCCGAAACCGGTCTTCCATGGCGACACCTTGCGGGCGACGACGAAGGTGCTTTCGTTGAGGGAATCCAAATCGCGCCCGAGAGCGGGCATCGTCGAGTTCGAGCACCACGCCTTGAACCAGAACGACGAGATCGTCGGCAAATGCCGCCGCATGGCGATGATGCACAAGAGGCCGGTCTGATGCGTTCGATGCTGTTCGTGCCGGGCGATTCCCCGCGCAAATTCGAGAAGGCGAGCGAAGGCAAGGCCGACGCGCTGATCATCGACCTCGAGGATTCCGTCGTCACCGAGAAGAAGTCGGAAGCACGCGGATTGACGCTGGTGATGCTGAAGAGCCGACCCGGCCCGCACCAGCTCTATGTCCGCGTCAACGCACTCGACACCGGCATGACGCTCGCCGATCTCGCCGCAGTGATGCCGGGCAGGCCCGACGGCATCGTACTGCCGAAATCGCAAGGCGGCGACGATGTGCGCCAGGTCGCGACCTGGCTCGAAGCGCTGGAAGCAGCATCCGGCATCAAGGTGGGCACGACCCGCATCGTCTGCGTCGCGACCGAGACGGCCGGCTCGATCTTCGGGCTCGGCAGCTACAAGGGCTGCTCCCCTCGCCTCGCCGGCCTGATGTGGGGCGCGGAAGATCTCTCCGCCTCGCTCGGCGCCACCGAGAAAGCCTCCGGCGGCGTGTTCCACAGCCCCTACCGCCTCGCGCGCGATCTCTGCCTGATGGCCGCGGCGGCGGCCGAGGTCGCTCCGATCGACACCGTCTATACCGACATCGACAACCTCGCGGGCCTCGAGCAGGAGACGCGCGCGGCGCGGCGCGATGGTTTTTCGGCGAAGGCGCTGATCCATCCCAAGCATGTCGATGTCGTCAATGCGGCGTTCGCGCCGACAGACGCCGAGCGCGCCTGGGCAGAAAAGGTCATCGCGGCGTTCGCCAGCAATCCGAATTCCGGCACGCTGCGGCTCGACGGCCAGATGATCGACAAGCCGCATCTTCGCGCCGCGAAGAAGATCCTCGGCCAGCCCTAGACCGGAACGCAAGCCTCGCCATGATCGTTCGCCAAGCTGCAAATGTCCTGGAGATCATGGAATTCTTCGCGCAAGTGAAGAAGCCGGCGACGCTTGCCGAGATCGCCGATCATTTCGGCTGGCCGCGCTCGTCGACCTTCAACCTCCTCGCGACGCTGTCGGAGAAGGGCTATCTCTATGAGCCGCGGCCGCGCGCCGGATTCTATCCGACGCCGCGGTGGCTGGCGATGGCGCGGATGATCTCGGAGGTCGAGCCGCTGCCGCCCTGGACGCATCAGCTGATCTCCGATCTCTCGGCGGAAACCGGCGAAACCGCATCCATCGTGGCGCCGGCCGGCGTGATGGCGGTGTTCATCGACGTCGTCGAGTCCAAGGCGGCGATCCGCTATTTCGCGACCATCGGCCATCGCGTGCCGATCCACGCCACCGCGAGCGGCCGCGCGCTGCTGCTGCAATATTCGCAGGAAGAGCGCGATTCGGTCTATCGAAAGATCGAGTTCAAGCAGTATGGCCCGTCGACGCCGATCAGCATCGAGGCCGTGGAGATCGAGCTGCGCAACTCGATCGCACGTGGCTATTGCCAGAGCTTTGCCGATTACAGCCGCGATCTCGCCGGCGCCGCGATTCCCTTGCCGATCGGCGACCGCAGACTGTCGGTCGTCGTGGCCGGGCCGGAGTTTCGCATCGGTCCGAAGGTGCCGGAGGTGGCCGCGCTGATCGCGCGGACGGTCGACCGGCTGCGGCCGAAGACCTCTGCGGCCTGAGGCCGAGGCCCTAATCGAATCCCTGAACGGGCGGCGACGTAGTCTCCACAGGCGCAGCAGGCGCTGCTTGAACAGGCTGCTCTGCGGGCGCGGCTTGAACGGGCTGCGCCACCGGCGCGGCCTGAACTGGCGGATTGCTGGCGGCTCTGATCTGACCGTTGGCGTTCATCGCCTGGCGCGTGCGCGGCGGAGCGCCGGCTGCGCGATTGGCCTCGCGACGCGGCGGCTGGCGATGTCGTGCCGAGCGCGAATCTCTCGCGCCCCATGACCGGGCGATCGCAGGTCCGGCGGTATAACCGACCACCGCGCCGGCGACGGCACCGATCGGCCCCAGCACCACGGCGCCTGACACGGCTCCGATTGCTGCCGCACCAGCACGCTCCTGTGCGGCAGCGCCCGCAGGCACGCCAGCTAACAGAACGACGGCAGTGATCAGAGCTTTCTTCATCGGAGCGCCTCCCTCAAGGGGAGATCACTCTTACTCAAATATGGCCACAGGACGTTTGTCCGTTGCCCAACACGGGGCAATCGCCGATGGAACTCCGGCAATTCGAGGGCAAGACCCAAGCGGGGCCGATCAGCGCAACTACGGCGCGACCGCGACGGTGCGCTCCCTCGCCCCGTTCTTACGGGGAGAGGGTTGGGGTGAGGGGCCTCTCTCTACACGCGAGATCATCGATAGACCTGTACCCCCTCACCCGGATCGCGCCGGACGATGCTTCGCATCGCCGGGGGCAATCCGACCTCTCCCCGCAAGCGGGGAGAGGTAAAGAAAGCGGCAGCAGCTACACAATCTTGATCGACATGTCGGGCAAGCCCTCCAGCTTGCACAGCAGCACGTCGCCCTTCACCACCGGCCCGACATTCTCGGGCGTGCCGGAATAGATGATGTCGCCGGCCTTGAGCTCGAACGCTTCCGACAGCTTTGCGATCTGCTCGGCGACGCTCCAGATCATCTTGCTGAGATCCGAGCTCTGCTTCACCGTCCCGTTGATCGCGAGCGAAATGGCGCCCTTCTCGAAATGGCCGGTCTTGCCGGCCGGGTGGATCGGACCGATCACCGCGGCGTGGTCGAAGCTTTTGCCGATCTCCCAGGGCTTCTTCTCCGCGGCCATGCCGTTCTGGAGATCGCGCCGGGTCATGTCGAGGCCGAGCGCGTAGCCATAGACATGGTCGAGCGCCTTATCGACCGGGATGTTGGTGCCACCGGATTTCAGCGCAGCGACCAGCTCGACCTCGTGATGATAATTCTTGGTCAGCGAGGGATAGGGATGGTCGGCGACCTCGCCGATCGCAACGTTCTGGATCGCGTCCGTCGGCTTCTGGAAGAAGAACGGCGGTTCGCGGTTCGGGTCCGAACCGCGCTCGATCGCGTGCGCAGCATAGTTGCGCCCGATGCAGTAGATGCGGCGGACCTGAAACACCTGGGTCTCGCCGACAACGGGAATCGCGACCATCGGCACCGGGAAGATCGGCTTGGGGGCGGCCTGCGCGGCGGCCGGTGTTGCTTCGGCGATTGAAGCTGCGGTCACGGCTGCGGCAGTCGCGAGCAGGTCCCGGCGCGTGGTCCTTTTCATGTTTTTGCTCCCTCATGGCTTCGTTGGGCGGCGTTCTTGCGCGCCGATCCGGCTGATAACCGATATTCAGTATGCCAGCAACGCCGGGGCTGCGCGATCTAGCATCGCCTTATGGGCGCCCCTCCCCGGCGATCAATGAAATCGGCTAGCATGGAACTTGCATAAATTCTGGGCGACATGGATGCCACATGAACCTCATCAGCCTCGACATCCGCATGCTCCGCTCGCTGATCTCGGTGGTCGAGACCGGCAGCATCACCGAGACCGCGCGACGGCTTGGCCGCACCCAGCCGGCGATCACGCTGCAATTGCAGCGGCTGGAGGAGCTGACCGGCAAGCAATTGTTCGAGCATGGCGGCCGCAGGCTGACGCTGACCGACGACGGCACCACGGTCCTGACCTACGCAAAATCCATCCTGAGGTTGCATGACGAGCTGATCTCGCAACTGGCGTCACAGGAGATCGAGGGCCAGGTCGTGCTTGGCACGCCCGACCTCTATGCGGCGTTCATGCTGCCGCAGATCCTCAGTGTGTTTCGAAAGTCATTTCCGCGGGTGCAGGTCGAGCTCAACTGCGCGCTGTCGACACCGTTGGTCGGCCTCGTCAAGCGCGGCGACGTCGACATCGCGCTCGTCACCCGCATGAACGATTTCACCGGCGGCCAAGTGGTTCGGCGCGAGCAACTGGTGTGGATGACCGGCGAGCAATCCGCCGCGCACCAGGAGCGCCCGATCCCGCTGGCGCTCTTGCCGCCCGGCAACATCTATCGCGACTACGCCATCGACACATTGGAGCGCGCGAATTTGCGCTGGCGTATCGCCTGCGTCAGCGAAAGCGTCGGCGGCCTTCAGGCCGCGGCGTTCGCCGGCATGGCGGTCACCGTGCTCGGCCGCAGCGCGTTGGTGCCGGCGATGCGTGAGATCGGCCCCAACGAGGGCCTGCCGCCGCTGCCGAAGATCGAGCTGCTGCTTTACAAGTCAAGCGGCGCGACCTCGAAGGCGGCAACCGCGCTGCACGACTACCTCGCGCACTATCTGCGCCTCGACGAAGAGCTCAGCGGCCGCGGTGCGCCGATTGAGCTTTCCTGAAGCGTATCGCAGAGGTGGTCAAAAATACCCCGAAGCCCAACAGCGTCCGCCGATCACGCGGCTGATCGGACGTTGCTCGGCGTCTGCTTTGACCTCCGTTTTTGATCCATTTCATAAGTACGCCCTAGTCCAGCACCGGCCCGGTATGCTTTGATGCGTGAGCAGGAACCGAGACGCAAGGGTGGCCTGATGTTCATACTCATTCGAAAGTACACCAAGGTTCGTTCGGTCGCGGATGCTGCCCGCCGCGCCAAAAGCGGCGTCGGTCAGATCCTGAGGGAGTCGCCCGGCTTCAAGTCATATTATGTGTTGGATGGGGGCGAAGGCGTTGGTGTCGCCGTGACGATATTTGAGGACCGCGAAAGCGCGAATGCGGCGAACGCCAAGGTGATGGGATTCATTCAAGCAAGCTTGCATGACCTTGATCTTGGGGATCCCGAAATCATCGCCGGAGAAGTTTTGGTGAATATAGAATCTGCTGCGTAGATACTCGCATGGTTCCTTGTGAGCTAGCTGCGCAAGCGCCGCGATTTCACCCGCGGCACACCGATCGAGCTGTCGCAGCTCCTGCGACAGCAGATATTCGACGACGCGCCGGAATCCTCTTGACACGGAATTCCGGCTGCATATTTTTTGCACCGAGAAAGCTCTTTCTCGCCCTCAAAAATCAAAGGACTCAACGCGACCGTCTGGAGAGGCGACGATGTTCGATGAGAAACTGGCCCGCATTCGTGCACACCGTAACAACATCCACCGCTACCGGCGTCTTCTGAAGACCAAGCTGTCGGAGCTTGAGCGTCAGTTCATCGAAAGACGTCTCGCAGAAGAGCGCAGCGCGCTTGAAAGCCTGACCGCGGCGACCTTCCCGGTTTCCTTCGGCGGCGCGAATACGCCGGCCGAGATGAGGGCGACGCAATGAACGGTGGGAGCTGCTCATTCGAGGCAGCGAAAAGGTGATCGGTCACTACGAACTGCTCCTTGCAAGCGCCAAGACCGAGCACCAGCGCGAACTCTACCGCCAGCGCATCGAGCGCGAGCGGCGGCTGATCAAGGACTTGCAAGGCGAGCTGGACTACCGCGCTGCTTGAGCCATATTCCTCGCGGCTTGACGATCAGTCATGCGTCTCGCTCCTCCGCGGCGGCCCAGGGCCGCCGCAGCCGCATCGGGACGCCGCCACCGCGCGGCGGGTCGTCATTGTCATTGTCGCCGTCGAGCTTGCGCAGGGCGGCCAGGATATCGGCGAGCCGAACCGTGTGGCTCATGCCGGGGATCTCGCGCAAGGCTGGACAGGACTCGACTGCGTACATGTCGGACGCCCAGGACGACAGAATGATCCGCTTCTCCGGTGGAGAGAGTTCTGTCGCATTCAGGACGTCGGCAGGCGAGTCGTAGTGGGCCGCGGGATGAAACAGCGGATTGAGAGTGCCGGCATTGCTATTCACATTGCTCATGGTGGTACCTCCCCTCATGCTCCTTTCCAAGGGACGGGTTTGTTGACGATGGGACGGCGGCGACAATCGCCGCCGCCGCTCGGCGCTAATGCGTGTTGATCGCGATGCGCTTGACGCCTTCGCGCGCCTTCTCGGATTTCGGCAGCGACACGGTCAGGACGCCGTTGGTGAACGACGCCTCGGCCTTGTCCTCCTCGACTCCCTCCAGCGGGATCTGCCGCTCGAAGGCGCCGTAATAGCACTCGGTGAAGTACCTGCCTTCGCCGTTGCGCTCCGCCTTCTTCTCGCCGCGGACGGTCAGGACGCCATTGGCGACCTCGACCTGGACGTCCTTCTCCGTCAGGCCGGGAAGCTCCGCCGAAACGGTCAGCGTCTTGTCGGTCTCGCTGAGTTCGACCTTCGGCCAACCAAAACGGCCCTCCATCAGCGGCGACAGGCTGGTCCCGCCGAAGCCGCGGAAGACGTCGTCGAACAGACGGTTCATCTCGCGGTGAAGCGTCAGGAACGGATCGAAATTCTCGCGCGCGGGCACGAGATCCTGGTTTCTCGACCAGGGAATGAGATCACGAAAACCCATGATTGCCTCCTTCATGCATCGGGAGCGCGGCCCGCGCATTCGCGCGCCGCGTTCCGCCATTGGATCGATCGAGCGCTCAGGCCGCCTTCTTCTGCTCGATCTGCGATGCCGCAGGAGCGCCGTTCGTGATCGCGATCCGGCGCGGCTTCATGGCTTCCGGGACCTCGCGGACCAGGTCGATGATCAGCAGCCCGTCCTGGAACGAGGCCTGCTTCACCTGGACATAGTCGGCGAGATTGAACACGCGCCGGAACGGACGCGCGGCGATGCCTTGGTACAGATATTCGTGCGCAGCCGTCTCGGGCTTCCGGCCCTCGATGGTGAGCGCGTTCTGCTCGGCCGTCACCGAGATGTCGCTGGCGCCAAAGCCCGCCACCGCAAGGCTGATGCGGTAGTGGTCCTCGCCGGAACGCTCGATATTGTAGGGGGGATAGTTGTCCTCGGTCGCCTGGCGCAACGTGCTGTCGACGAGGTCAGCCAGATGATCGAAGCCGATGGTGGAGCGCCACAGGGGCGCGAAGTCGAAACTGGTCCTCATAACCAAGTCCTCCTGAGAGCAAGATGGATACGAAGGAGCGCAGGACAGGGATCAGACAGGTCCGACGACCAGTCCGGCGCCCGCGCCGGACCCGATCTGGCGTCCGGCACACCGCTCTCGCGGCGAAAAATGACTTAGAAAAACCGATATCGATTTCAAGGGGGCGGCTCTAAAAATTTTCGAGCCGCGGGGACGAGGCCGTCCGGTTCCGGCCCACTACGCTTTTGCCTGCACTCGCCCTTGCTCGCTCAGCGCCATCGACGGCCAGAACTTCGCCCAGGGCTGCGCTGCTTCGAACGCCGCGGCGATGCGGAAGATCGTGGGCTCGTCGAGCCAGGGCGCGACGATCTGCAGGCCGATCGGCATTCCATCGCGATCGAAACCGCAGGGCAGCGTTGCCGCCGGAAGGCCGGCGAGGTTGATTGGCCAGGTGAAGGGCGACCAGCCGAGATGCGGGTCGACCTCGCGGCCGTCGATCTTGCCGACGCCGATCTGCCCGGCCTCGAACGCGGTCACAGCGACCGTCGGGGTCACCAGCGCATCGACGCGCTCGAACAACTTCAGGAACGCATTGCGCGCCTGGCCGCGGCGATAACCGGCTTCGACATAGTCCGTGCCGCTGTAGTGACGGCCGGCGCTGACGACGTCGCGATAATCGGCTTCAGAGCTTGCGAGATCGGCCGTGGTCTTGCTCGCCACCGCCGCCGCCTGCTCGGTGAAAGCGATCGGCTTCAGCGTATGCTCCAGGATGCCGGGATCGAGGCCCGGACCGTCCACGGTGACCTGCGCGCCGCAGGAGTCGAGAATGGCTAGCGCCTTGTTGAACGCGGCGCGCACGTCGGGACTGACCGCGGTATAGCCGAGGTCCACGCTGGCGCCGATACGAATGCCGTTCAATGACGCGGCGTTGACGTCAAACCGTCGCGGCGCCACCGGCAGGCTGGCGGGATCGCGCAGATCGTAACCCGCGATGATCTCCAGCGTCAGCGCCGCATCTGCGACGGTACGCGTGATCGGCCCGGTATGGGCGAGCGAGGCCCAGGACGGCGGCGAGAAGCCGGGCGAGCGCGGGACGAGGCCGAAGGTCGGCTTCAGACCGAACACGCCGCAGAAGGACGAGGGCACGCGGATCGAGCCGACGCCATCGGTGCCGATCGCGATCGGCCCGCAGCCGGCGGCAACGCCGGCTGCCGCGCCGCCGCTCGAGCCGCCGCTGGTGCGATCAGGGTTCCAGGGATTCCGCGTCGTTCCCGTGACCGGGCTGTCCGCCGTCAGCTTGTAGCCGGACTCGCAGGTGGTGGTCTTGCAGGTGATGATCGCGCCTGATGCCTTCAGGGCCGAGACCACGGCGGCATCGACGTCGGGCACGAACGCCTTGTTCATCGGCGAGCCGGCATAAGCGGGCACGCCCGCGACGAAGACGAGATCCTTGATCGTGACAGGCACGCCGGTAAGCCGACCCTTGGCCTCGCCCGCACGCATCTCCCTGGTGAGACGATCCGCCTCCGCCCTCGCCTGCTCGTACATCGGCGTCACGACCGTATTGCAGGCTTCGTTCGAAGCCTGAAGCGCGGCGATGGTGTCGTCGACGACATCGCGCGGAGTGAACGCCTTGCGCCGGTAGCCGGCCATGATCTCGGTTGCAGAGAGCGCGCCAAGGCCAGTCGGCGCCGGCGGGAAGGCCGCTCGGCCGGAACCATCAGTCATCATCAACCCTAAAGAGCTAGCTGAGCGCCGCGTCGACGGCGCGCTTGGCCATCACCGTGACGAGATGCGCACGGTAATCGGCTTCGGCATGGATATCGGAGGTGAGGCCGTCGGTATCGATCTTGATCGCCGCGATCGCGGAGGCATCGAAATTGCCCGACAGCGCCGCCTCCATCGGCGGCACGCGGAACACGCCCGGCCCCGCGCCGGTGACGGCGACGCGAACCCCATCGGCGAATTTCGCGACGAACACGCCGACCAGCGCATAGCGCGAGGCCGGCGCCTTGAACTTTGCGTAGCCTGCCTTGAGCGGCACGGGAAAGCGGATCGCAGTGATGATCTCGCTCGGCTCAAGCGCGGTCTCGAACAGGCCGAGGAAGAACTTGTCGGCCGCGATCTCGCGTGTGCTGGTGATGATGGTCGCGCCGAGACCGAGCACGCCGGCGGGATAGTCGGCCGCCGGATCATTGTTGGCAACCGAGCCGCCGATGGTGCCGCGGCTGCGCACGGCGGGATCACCGATCATCGAGGCCAGTGCGGCCAGTCCGGGGATCTTCGTCTGCACCAGTTTTGAGGCCGCCACCACTGCATGCGGCGTCATCGCGCCAATGGTGATGGTGGCGCCCTCATCTGCGATGCCCTTGAGGCTTCCGAGCTTCGACAGATCGACCAGCGCGACGGGGCTCGCCAGCCGCTGCTTCAGCGTCGGGATCAGCGTCATGCCGCCGGCGACGAGCTTGCTGTCCTCGATCGAGGTCAGGAGCTTGGCCGCATCGGGAATCTGGCCCGGCTGATGATAGGCAAACGGTTTCATTGTTGTCCTCCCTATTCCGCCGCGACCGGCAGCGACGCATTCTGCAACAGGCGCCAGATCCGGTTCGGTGTCGCCGGCATGTCGACATGGGTGACGCCGAGATGCGAGAGCGCATCGACCACCGCGTTGATGACGGCGGCGGGCGAACCGATGGTGCCGACCTCGCCGCACCCCTTCACACCCATCGGCGTGTGCGTGCACAGCGTCGAATGCGTCGCGACTTTCATCATCGGCAGGTGGTCGGCGCGCGGCATGCAGTAATCCATCAGCGAGCCCGACAGCAGCTGGCCGGAGCCTTCGTCATAGACTGCGTTCTCGAACAGCGCCTGGCCGACGCCCTGCACGATGCCGCCATGCAGCTGGCCCTCGACGATCATCGGGTTGATGACCGTGCCGACGTCGTCGACCGCGGTGTAGTTGACCAGCGTCACCGTTCCGGTCTCGGGATCGACCTCGACCTCAGCGATATGGCAGCCACCGGGATAGGTGAAGTTGACGGGGTCGTAATAGGCCTGCTCCTCCAGCCCCGGCTCCAGCACTTCGAGCGGATAATCGTGCGGCACGTAGGCGGCGCCCGCGATCTCCTCGAAGGTCTTGATGCGGTCCGTGCCCGCGACGGAAAATTTTCCGGCCTCGAACTGGATGTCGGCTTCGGACGCTTCGAGCAGATGCGCGGCGATCTTCTTGCCCTTGACGATCACCTTGTCGGTCGCCTTCGACAGCGCGGCGCCGCCGACGACCAGCGAACGCGAGCCGTAGGTGCCCATGCCGAACTGCACGCGGTCGGTGTCACCAAAGACGATGTCGACATTCTCGAAGGCGACGCCGAGCTTGTCCGAGACGATCTGCGCGAAGGTGGTCTCGTGGCCCTGGCCGTGATTGTGCGTGCCGATCATGACCGTGACCTGGCCGGTCGGATGCACGCGCACCGTGGCGCTCTCGTAGAGGCCGCCGCGCGCGCCTAACCGTCCCGCAAAGCGCGACGGCGCAAGGCCGCAGGCCTCGACATAGGTGGAGTAGCCGAGCCCGCGGAATTTGCCCTTGCTCGCGGATGCCGCCTTGCGCACACCGAAATTCTTGACATCGGCGGCGACCAGCGCGCCGTCGAGACAGCCCATGGGATCGCCGGAATCGTACTGCACCAGCACCGGCGTCTGATACGGATAGGCTTCCTTCGGGATCATGTTGCGGCGGCGGAGCTCGACGCGGTCGATCCCCATCTCGCTGGCCGCGACGTCGACGATGCGCTCCAGCACGAAGGTCGCCTCGGGCCGGCCCGCGCCGCGATAGGCATCGACCGGCACGGTGTTGGTGAAGACCACCTTCACATTGCAGTAGATCGCGGGCGTGGTGTAGACGCCGCCGAGCAAGGGACCATAGAGATTGGTCGGGATGTTCGGCCCGAAGGTCGAGAGATAGCCGCCCATATTGGCGAGCGTGTTGACGCGGAAGGCGAGGAATTTCCCGGTCTCGTCGAGCGCGAGCTCGGCCTCGGTGACGTGGTCGCGGCCGTGGCGGTCGGAAACGTAGCCCTCCGAGCGGCTCGCGACCCATTTCACCGGCCGCATCACCCGCTTGGCGGCCCATGTGATCACGGCCTCCTCGCCGTAATGGAACTGCTTGACGCCGAACCCGCCGCCGACATCGGGCGCGACCACGCGCAGCTTGTGCTGGGGAATGTTCAGCACCAGCGCGCCCATCAGGAAGCGCACGACATGCGGGAACTGGCTGGTGGTCCACAGCGTGAAGCGATCCGTGCCCGGCTCGTATTCGGCGATCGCCGCGCGCGGCTCCATGGGGTTGCCGATCAGGCGGTTGTTGACGAGGCTGAGCTTCGCAACATGCGCCGCCTTCTTGAAGGCAGTTTCGACCGCGGCCTTGTCGCCGAGCTCCCAGTCGCAGCAGATGTTGTTCGGCACGTCGTCGAACAGTTGCGGCGCATCGGGCCTGACAGCTTCGAGCACGCCGACCACGGAGGACAGCACCTCGTAGTCGATCTTCAGAAGCTCGGCACCCGCATTCGCCTGCTCCGGCGTTTCTGCGATGACGAAGGCGACCATGTCGCCGACGAAGCGCACCTTGTCCTGCGCCAGCATCGGGAATGGCGGCTCCTTCATCGGCACACCCTTGGCGTCGGTGATGCCCCAGCCGCAGGGCAGCGAGCCCAGTCCGTCGTCGGCGACATCGTCGCCGGTCAGCACCGCGATGACGCCGGGCGAGGCCAGCGCCGCGCTCTTGTCGATGCCACGGAGCACCGCGTGGCCATGTGGCGAGCGCACGAACACACCGGCCGTCATGCCCGGACGCTTGATGTCGGAGACATAATTGCCGCGGCCGGTGAGGAAGCGCTGGTCCTCCTTCCGCTTCGGTGCGGCGCCGATGCCGATCACATTGCCCATGATCACTCTCCCTTGGCGTTCATGGCGGCCGCGCCGGCCATGACCGAGACGACGATGTTCTGGTAGCCGGTGCAGCGGCAGATATTGCCTTCGAGGCCGTGACGGACGTCGGCTTCCGTCAGGTCCGGCTTCTCGGTGGCGAGCGCCACGGCCGTCATCAGCATGCCGGGCGTGCAGAAGCCGCATTGCAGGCCGTGATGCTCGCGAAACGCCTCCTGCATCGGATGCATTCGGTTCGAGCCCGGCACGCCTTGCAGACCCTCGATGGTGAGCAGGCTCGCGCCATCGAGCGCGGGCGCAAGCAAGGTGCAGCTCTTCACGGGAAGACCGTCGAGGTGCACCACGCAGGCACCACACTGGCTGGTGTCGCAGCCGATATGGGTGCCGGTGAGGTTGAGCTGCTCGCGCAAGAGCTCGGCGACGAGCGTTGCCGGCTCGACATCGACGGTGGTCGGCCGTCCGTTGAGTGTGAAGGATATCTGCACGGTCATACTCCTGTGCGCGACGGGTCTAGGCGAGTGGAAGCGCGCTGCCGGTGGCCCATGTGGCCATCACGACATCGCCGACGGTGAAGGGATCTGCGAAGAAGGTCTTTTCCGGCACATAGGCCACGAACTCGTCATCCGGCACGGTGTCGAGCATGACCTTGACGAAATAGCCCTGGTATTCGATCGCGAGCACGCGGCTCGGCAGCGATGTGGTGCAGCCGAGCGGCAGCTCCTTGCCGGGTCTCACCAGCGCCACGTCGTCGCGGCGCACGGCGATATCGACCTTGTCGCCGATGCTGACGGTCGGGCGGGCCTGAAGCGGCACCTCGATGCCCGAGGGCGCGGCCTGCGCGAGGGTGAAGCTCGCGCCGTTCACCTTCTCGACCCGCCCCGACAGCACGTTCTGGCCACCCATGAACTCGGCGACATAGCGGTCGTGCGGATGGGCGTAGACGTCGCGGGCCGGCCCGGCCTGCTTGATCCTGCCCTGCTCCATCACCACGACGAGGTCGGCAAGCGCGATTGCCTCGAGCTGGGTGTGGGTGACGTGGATGAAGGTGATGCCGAGCTCCTGCTGCATCCGCCGGAGCTCCTGGCGCATCTGGACGCGGAGCTGCTCGTCGAGCGCCGACAGCGGCTCGTCGAGCAGCAGCACCCGCGGCTCGGTGATTGCCGCCCGCGCCAGCGCCACGCGCTGCTGCTGGCCGCCGGAGAGCTGGGCCGGCAGGCGGTCGGCGAATTGCGTCAGCCGCACCTTCTCGATCATGGCGTCGGCAGACCGCAGCCGATCGGCCTTGGACATGCCGCGCACCCGCAAGGCAAAGGCGATGTTCTCGCGCACGGTCAGATGCGGAAACAGCGCATAGGACTGGAACATCATCGCGGTGCGGCGCTGCACCGGCGCGAGCCCGACAACGTTCTGACCGCCGATGACGATCTCGCCCGCGGTCGGGTCCTCATGGCCCGCGATCATGCGCAAAATCGTGGTCTTGCCGCAGCCGGAGGGACCGATGAAGCAGCAATAGGCGCCGTCCGCGATCTTGAGGTTGACGCCGTCAACCACATTGGTGACGCCGTCAAAGCTTTTGCAGACGCCAGCCAGTTCGATATCGCCGCGATCGTTCTTCATTCCTGACCCTTTGTGCGGCTGCCGCGCTTCTTCTGGATCAGCACGATGGTGCCGAGGCTGGCACCGATGACGAGGAAGGAGACGATGGTGGTCACCGTGCCCAGCGCATAGAGCGAGGGCGAGGTGACGTTCAGCGTCATGCTCCAGATTTCCAGCGGCAGCGTGTTCAGCGAGCCCGCCGTCTGCAAACTGCGCGCGAACTCGTCATAGGACAGCGTGAAGCCGAACAGCGCGACCGCGACGAGGCCGGGCGCCAGCACCGGGATCATCACCAGCCGGATCGACTGCCAGCGGCTGGCGCCCAGATCGTAGGCCGCCTCTTCCCAGACATGGTTGAAGCGCGACATCACCGCGAACATCACCAGCACGCCGAACGGCAGCGTCCAGGACAGCTGCGCGCCCAGCGCCGAAGTGTACCAGCTCGCATTCAGCCCGAGCGCCTGGAACAGGAGCCCCGTGCCGAGGCCGAGCACGAGGCCGGGCGCAACCAGGCTGCCGATCATCACGTAGAAGACGACGGTGTCGCCGCGGAAACGCCTGCGGAAGCCGAGGCCGGCGAGGAACGACACCACCACCGTGATGACGGTGACGATCGCGGCGAGCTTGATCGAACGATCGAACGAGCCCTTGACGTCGCCGGTGCGCACCTGGGTGAAGAGATCGACGAACCAGTGCAGCGACTGGCCCTTCATCGGGAACACGAGGCCGCCGCGAATGTCCTGGAAGGACAGGATGTAGATGCAGAACATCGGGCCATAGAGCGCGAGCACGTAAGCCGCAAACAGCGTCGCAAGAACGTAGAACGTCCAGGGCCGGCCGCCCTTGCTCGGCGCGATCGCCTTGCTGGTTGCAGGCGCAATCGTCTCCGGCATGTCGGCGAGAACCGCGCTCATCGCGTGATCTCCTGCCGGATGTCGACGGTGCGCAGGATCAGCGAGACGATCGCGACCAGCACCAGCGTCAGCAGCACGGCGCTGGCCGCCGCCGTCGGATATTGCAGCACACCGACGTCCTCGTAGAAGGCGCTGACCACCGAGGCCGAGCCGCCGCCCGACATCACCTTGACCACGAAGAAGTCGCCCATCACGATCGAGACCACGAAGATGGTGCCGAGCGCGATGCCACTCTTGGACATCGGCACCACGATCAGGCGCATGATGTCGAAGCGGCTGGCGCCGGCGTCGATCGCGGCCTCGATCAGCTTCTTGTCGATCCGCGCCATGGAATTGAAGATCGGCACGATCATGAAGATCGTGAGCTGGTGGACATAGGCGATCACAACCGCGAGGTCGGAGAACAGCAATACTTCCAGCGGTTGGCGGATCACACCAAGCGCGAGCAGCGCCTGGTTGATCAGGCCTTCCTTGCCGAGCAGTGGAATCCAGGAAATCATCCGGATGATGTTCGAGGTCCAGAACGGCACCGTGCACAGGAGGAACAGCCCGATCGCAAGCAACTGGTTGCGGACGTGGAACACCAGGAAATAGGCGACGAGGAAGCCGATGATCAGCGTGAAGATCCAGGTCAGCACCGTGAACTTGATCGTCGCCAGATACAGTTTCAGCGTCAGCGCCGAGTGCAGCACCTCGACATAGCTCGCCAGCGTGAAGCCGGGTGTGAGCCCGCCAAAGCCATCGGTGGCGAAGAAGCTTGCCGCCAACACGACCAGGATCGGCGCCACGAAGAACGGCACCAGCACCAGGACCAGCGGCGAGACGTAGAGCCAGCCGGCCAGATTGGATCGCGATGGAGTTGGACTTGGAGTTGGACTCGGCTGCATGTCAGCGAACGCCTCGACGTCGATCTCACCCGCCGGCGCGTCGCCGCGCCGGCGCCTTTCGTCAGGGAAAGCAGGTTTCAGGCCACCTTGAAGTCGTTCCAGCGCTTGTTCATGTAGGCGGCCTCGTCCATCAGCGTGTTCCAGCACGAGATGTTCTTGACGCGGTCGAGGAACGAGCCGCCGTCACGCTTGGTGCCGGCCTTCTCCATCGCGACTCCGTAGGGATCGTTGACGACCTCCGGCGCGGGCTGGCCCTCGTACCAGAACGCCCATTCGGCGGGAGTGAGGAATTTCTTCGCGGTCGAGGGCACCGGGCTGTAATAGCCGTAGCGCGCGACGAAGCCGCCCTGCCAGCCCGAGAGGTACCAGTTGAGATATTCGTAGGCCGCATCGAGCTTCTTGCCGGAGAGATGCTTCATCAGGCCCATGCCGTTGCACCAGCCGCGATAGCCTTCCTTGCCGTTCTTGACGTTGACCGGCGCGTAGACGCAGGGAATTTCCTTGACGCGCACCGCGGCAACTGCCGGCGACCACATCGACTGGATCACCACCTCGCCCGCCGCCATCAGCTGCACCGACTGGTCGAAGGTGGTCCAGGTCGCGCGGAACTGGCCCTGCTTCTTGAGCTCGATCAGCTTGTTGCAGGTGAAGTCGATCTCCTCCTTGGTCATGTTGCCCTTATTGCCGTACTTGATCAGCCCGGCGCTTTCGAAGCAGAGCGCGGCGTCCATGATGCCGATCGCGGGGACGTCGAGGATCGCGGCCTTGCCCTTGAATTTCGGATCGATCAGGTCCTTCCACTCGGTCACTTCATGGCCGACGAGGTCGGGGCGGTAGCCGATGGAGTCGGCGTTGTAGACCTGCGGCAGGAAGGTCGCCCATTCGGTGACGCCGTCATTGAGATCGGTCGCATCGGGCTTGGCGATGTACATGGCTTCATAGGGCGAGATGCCCTGGCGCGGGATCTTGTGGCCGTCGATCTCGCCCTTGGTGAAGATCGGCAGGATGTTGTCGAACTCCTTGATCTTCTTGACCTCGATGCCCTGGATCACGCCGCGCTTGGCCGCCAGCTTGGCCTGCCAGCCCTCGAGATCGGCGATATCGACCGTATTAGGCTGGCTTATGAAGCGGTTGATGGCGGCGGAGGTGTCGAGGTTCTGCATCGTCACCTTGAAGCCGAGATCCTTGGCCGCCTGGTCGCCGATCGCCTTGACCACCGAATAGGACACACCGACATGGCGCAGCTCGATGTCCTTGATCTCCTGCGCCCAGATGGTCGGGAATCCGCGGATCGCGTCCGACCCGGCGGCTGCGCCCGCAACTGCGGCCGCCCCCTTCAACAGCGTGCGCCGGCTCAGGTTTTTCGTAAGTGCCGCTTCCGTTCCCGCCGGATCGGAAGTGGATGTCCCCTTAATCCTGTCAGACATGGCAACCCTCATTGGTTACGATGAACGCTCGCCCCGATCGCCACTGATCGGCCGCGGATGTGATCAGTTGCGCGTGAGGCTATGGCTGAGTTTTTGCGAAGTAAAATTGGAAGTAAAAATTCGCGATATAAACGCGGCTAATGGATCGGACCGCTGCATCTGCTTTTGGCAGCGCGCATAAGAAGGCATCAGGACGTGCATACTGGGACGGCGATCGGACGATGCGGCAACCTCCGCATCGTCAGCATGATCGGTGCCGCATTGCTCGTCGCGGCGACAGGTCGCGCAGCGTGCGCGAGCGAAGTCGTGATCGCACCGTCGCGCATGAAGGCGATCGGCACGGTCGATGCGCGCTTCCAATCCTACAATATCGAGATGGTGGAGGTGACGGGCGGGCGTTTCTGGAAGCCTTACGCGCAAGACAGGATGCAGCACGATCGCTATAGCGACAGGCCTCCGATTGATCTCGCCAACCCACGACTTCGCAAGCTCGCGGCGGCGCTGTCGCCGGCCTATATCCGCATCAGCGGCACCTGGGCGAACGCGACCTATGTCGCGGACACCGAGAGCGCGCCGTCCGCTCCGCCTGCCGGCTTCAATACCGTGCTCAGCCGCGCGCAGTGGCGCGGCGTCATCGACTTCGCCCGCGCGGCCGATGCGGAGATCGTGACGTCCTTTGCCATCAGCCCCGGCAGCCGCGACGCAAATGGCGTGTGGATGCCGGACCAGGCGCAGCGCCTCATCGATGCCACGCGCTCACTCGGCGGCCGCATCGCCGCCGCCGAGTTCATGAACGAGCCGACGCTGGCGGCGAACAACGGCGCGCCGCCGGGATATGACGCGGAGGCGTATGGCCGCGACTTCAGGATCTTTCGCACGTGGATCCGGCGGTCGTCGCCGGAGACGTTGCTCCTCGGCCCGGGCTCCGTCGGCGACTCCCCATCTCCGTCAGCCGGCGGCATCCGCACGCGCGATCTGCTCGCAGCAATGGGACTGGGCCTCGATCGCTTCTCCTACCATCACTACGGCACGCTCTCGCCCCGCTGCGGCGTCCATGACGATCCGATGCAGACCCTGTCGGACGACTGGCTGGCCCGCACGGACGCGACACTCGCCATCTACCGCGCGCTGCGCGACGCGTTCGAGCCGGGCAAGCCGATCTGGTTGACGGAGACGGCGGACGCCGCCTGCGGCGGCAATCCATGGGATGCCACCTTCCTCGACACATTCCGCTATCTCGACCAGCTCGGCCGTCTGGCAAAGGCCGGCGTGCAGGTGGTGATGCACAACACGCTCGCGGCCAGCGACTACGGCTTGCTCGACGAGTGGTCGTTTCGTCCGCGGCCGAACTATTGGGCCGCTCTGCTCTGGCGGCGGCTGATGGGCGCGACCGTGCTCGAAACGGAAACCGCCTCGATGCCCGGTTTTCACATCTACGCGCATTGTCATCCCGCGACGAAGGGCGGCGTCTCCGTGCTCCTCATCAACACCTCGCGGAACGCACCGCACGTCGTGACGCTGGCAGGCCCTGCCGAGCGCTACACGCTGCAAGCTGATCGCCTGCAAAGCGCGACCGTCCGATTGAATGGCGAGCCCCTGAGATTGGCCGCCAACGACGACCTTCCGCGCCTTGCGGCGCGCACCGCGCCTGCGGGTCGGCTCCGGCTGCCGCCGGCCAGCATCACCTTCCTGGTGATGCCGGACACCGCGGCCTGTCGCTGACGCTAGCTGCTATTTCAGATCGTCGCGCGCCGTCTCCGGCGCCAGCAGGGTCGCGATGATCGTGATGATCGAGAGCCCGATGATGTACACCGACACAGCCCAGTACGATCCGGCCCACGCCAGCAGCGCGGTTGCGATCAACGGCGAGAAGCCGCCGCTGAGCGCAGCCGCGACGTTGGCACCGAGCGAGGCGCCGCTGTAGCGCACCTGGGTGCGGAACAGCTCCGGCATGAACGCCGCCTTCGGCCCGAACAGCAGCGCATGGGTCAGCGTCATCGTGACGACGAGCGCGAGCGTGATCAGCGCCGGCTCTTTGGTGTCGAGGAACCAGAACAGCGGAAACGCCAGCGCCACCGAGAACACGCCGCCGGCGAGATACAGCGCCCTGCGGCCGAAGATGTCGGAGAGCCAGCCGGCGAGCGGCAACGTCGCGAACTCGACGATCGCGGCATAGACCACCGCGTTCAGGATCACCTGGCGCGGAAGGCCGAGCTTCGTCGTGGCGTAGACCACGGTGAAGACGGTGAGGAGATAAGCGAGTCCGACCTCCGACACGGTAATGCCGACCGCGAGCAAAAAGCTGCGCCAGTCGCGGCGCAGCACCTCCAGCACCGGCTGCGCCAGCACCTCCTTGCGCTCGACGACTTCCTTGAAGTGCGGCGTCTCGGCCAGCCTGAGCCGCACGATGAAGCCGACGCCGACCAGCACAATGCTGATCCAGAACGGCACGCGCCAGCCCCAGCTCAAGAAGTCGGCCTCGGGCAGCTGCGTCATCAGCGCAAAGATGCCGGTGGATGCGGCGACGCCGACGGGAAAGCCGATCTGCACCAGGCTGCCGTAGAAGCCGCGGCGGTTGCCGGCATGCTCGATCACCATCACGACCGCTCCGCTCCACTCGCCCCCGAGCCCGATGCCCTGGACGAAGCGCAAGGCGATCAGCAGGATCGGCGCCCAGACGCCGATCTGGCTGTAAGTCGGCAGGCAGCCGATCAGGAAGGTGCCGAGCCCCATCGCGATCATGGTCGCGACCAGCATGGTCTTGCGGCCGAGCCGGTCGCCGTAATGCCCGATGATAGCGCCGCCGATCGGCCGCGCCACGAAGCCGACCGCATAGGTCGAGAACGCGACCAGCGTGCCGACGAACGGGTCGAAGCTCGGAAAGAACAGCTTGTTGAAGACGAGTGCCGCGGCCGTGCCGTAGATCAGGAAATCGTACCACTCGATCGCGGTGCCGAGCGCGCTCGCCCACACCACATGCGCCGTCGTCGATCTCTCCGTCGCCGCGGCGACCCCCGTTGCTGCCGTCATGCCATGCCCCAAAAGATTTCCGGATGGCATCATGGCCAATCGCGGGTAGGGTTGCAACCTGCGGAGGCATTTGATCGCTCTCGTGCCCCGGACGCTGCGCAGCACGAAGTGATGCGCTGCAGAGCCGGGGCCCATATTTCCTCGAGCACTCCCTGCGGCATGGGTCCCGGCTCTGCGCAGCAGCGCAAAGATCGCTGCAGCGCGTCCGGGACACGAGAGTGCCGGGTGCCGCCACATCCGTCATTGCGAGGAGCCCTTGCGACGAAGCAATCCAGAATCCCTCAACGGAAAGACTCTGGATTGCTTCGCGGAGCCTGTCATCGGGCCGCGCTTCGCGCGGACCCGTTGGCTCGCAATGACGGTGGTGAGGCAGATGTGCATCCTGCCTCACCATCGTCGTCCTGGCGAAAGCCAGGACCCATTACCCCGGTCAGCATTATCAAACACGCACTGTGGCTACAGCGTCCGAAACAAAGCCTCTTGTGGTTATGGGTCCTGGGCTTTCGCCAGGACGACACCGCGTAGAGGGCACCGACATTCCAACTCACCGCTCTCAGCCCTGCCCCGTGGAACCCATCCCCACCCTCTTATTCGCCATTGACAAACTAATTCGCCATTATCTAATTTGTCGCCAGAACAACCCGCCGCCCCAAGCGGCCCATAAAAAGCGAGGGAACGACGATGAGAGTGTTTCTGGCCGGCGCCATGCTCGCGGCCATGACTTCGGCTGCCATGACCACCGCAGCTACCGCGCAAGTCTCCGACGACGCGGTGCGGATCGGCGTGCTGACGGACCTGTCGAGCTGGGGCCGCGACAACAGCGGGCCGGGCTCTGTCGAGGCCGCCAAGATGGCCGTGGAGGAATTCGGGCCGACCGTGCTCGGCAAGCCGATCGAGATCATCAGCGCCGACCATCAGATGAAGACCGACGTCGGCGTGCAGATCGTGCGCGGCTGGTTCGACAACGGCAAGGTCGATGCGGTCGTCGACATCCCCAATTCCGGCATCGCCATCGCCGTGCACAACATGGTGCGCGAGCGCAACAAGATCGCCCTGCTCTCCGGCCCCGGCGCGAGCTCGCTGACGGACGAGCTGTGCAGCCCCAACACCGTGCACTTCACCTACGACACCTACGCGCTGTCGAAGGTGACGGCCTCCGCCGTGATCAAGGAAGGCGGAAAATCCTGGTACTTCATCACCGCGGATTACGCCTTCGGCCAGCAGCTCGAGAAGGACGCGACGCGCTTCATCAACGAGATGGGCGGCAAGGTGCTCGGCGGCGTGAAGCATCCGACCAACACCGCCGACTTTTCCTCCTTCGCGCTGCAGGCCCAGAGCTCGAAATCCGACGTGGTCGCCTTCGCCAATGCCGGCCAGGACACCGACAACGCGATCAAGCAATCCGGCGAGTTCGGCCTCGTCCAGGGCGGCCAGAAGCTGGTCGGCCTCCTGATGTTCGACACCGACGTGCATGCGATCGGGCTGAAGGCCGCGCAGGGCACCTACATGACCACGGCCGCGTACTGGAATATGGACGAGGCAACCCGTGCCTGGTCCAAGAAGTTCTACGAGCGCACCAAGGTGATGCCGACCATGATCCATACCGGCGTGTACGGCTCGGTGCTGCATTATCTGAAAGGCATCAAGGCTGCAGGCACCGACGATCCCGCCAAGGTGATGGCGAAGATGCGCGAGCTGCCGATTGAGGATATCTTCGTCCACGGTGGCAAGTTGCGCGAGGACGGCCGCGTCATCCGCGACATGTATCTCGCCAAGGTGAAAACGCCCGAGCAGTCCAAGGAGCCCTGGGATTATCTGGATATCGTCAAGACCGTGAAGGGCGAGGACGCCTTCCGTCCGGTCTCCGAGTCCAAATGTCCGCTGCTGAAGAAGTGAGGTGAGCGATGACCGGCAACGAGCACAACGCAGCTGAGACTTACGAGTGCGACGTGCTCGTGGCCGGATCGGGTTGCTCCGGCATGTCTGCCGCGATCACCGCGCGCCACCGCGGCCTCGACGTGCTGATCGTCGAGAAGGAGCCGCGCTTCGGCGGTACCACCGCTCGCTCCGGCGGCTGGCTGTGGATTCCCGGCACCTCGCTGGCGAAGGCATACGGCATCGAGGAAACACCCGAGCAGGCGCGCACTTACTTGCGGCACGAAGCCGGCAACAATTACGACGCCGCGCGCGTCGACGCCTTCCTCAGCGCCGGCCCCGAAGCCGTCGATTTCTTCACCACCAGGACGGCACTGCGCTTCGACATGCCGCTGGTGTTCCCGGACTATCATGCCGAAGCACCCGGCGGCGCCCAGGGCGGCCGCTCCATGGTGACGCGCCCGTTCGACGGCCGCGAGCTTGGCGACCAGATCAAGACGCTCGGCATGCCGCTGCCGGAACTCACCGTGTTCGGCATGATGCTTGGAAGCGGCAAGGAGATCATCCATTTCATGCGCGTGACGAAATCGCTGACTTCGGCGGTCTATGTCGCCAAGCGCCTGTCGCGCCATCTGATGGACGTACTGCGCTACGGGCGCGGCATGACGCTGACCAATGGCAATGCGCTCGCGGGACGCCTTGCGAAGTCCGCGCTCGATCTCAAGATTCCGATGTGGCTGTCTTCGCCCGTTCGCGAGCTGACCGTGGAGAACGGCACTGTCACCGGCGCCATCGTCTCGCACGAGGGACGCGACGTGCGCGTTCGCGCACGGCAGGGCGTCGTGCTCGCCTGCGGCGGCTTCCCGCATGATGTCGAACGGCGCAAGAAAATGTTCCCGCACGCACCGACCGGCAATGAGCATTTCTCGCCCGGCCCGACCGGCAATACCGGCGATGGCCTGCGCCTTGCGGAAAGCGCCGGGGGACGCATCGAGGACCGCCTGCCGAACGCGGCAGCCTGGGTGCCGGTATCGCTGACCACGCGCAAGGACGGATCGAAGGGCGTGATGCCGCACTTCATCGACCGCGCCAAGCCCGGCGTGATCGCGGTGATGCGCGACGGCAGGCGCTTTGCCAATGAGGGCAATTCCTATCACGACTTCGTCCAGGCCATGATCAAGGCCGCCAAGCCTGGCGACGAGATCGCGGCGTACCTCGTCTGCGATCACCAGACGCTGCGCAAATACGGCCTCGGCTGCGTGCCACCCTTCCCGATGCCGCTGGGTCATCACCTCAATACCGGCTATCTCATGCGCGGCGATACGCTGGAAGGGCTGGCGGCAAAGGCCGGCATCGATGCGAAGGCGTTCACCGAGACGGTCAAGCAATTCAATGCAACCGCGCCGTTGGGACATGATGCCGCCTTCGGCAAGGGTTCAAAAGCCTATAACCGCTATCAGGGCGACGCGCTGCATGGTCCGAACCCCTGCGTCGCGCCGATCGAGAACGGCCCGTTCTACGCGATCAAGATGGTGATCGGCGATCTCGGCACCTATGCCGGCATCGTCACCGACGAGAACGCGCGGGCGCTCGATGGCGAAGGCCGGGTGATTCCCGGCCTCTATGCCGCCGGCAACGACATGGCGAGCATCATGGGCGGCAATTATCCCGGCGCCGGCATCACGCTTGGGCCGGCGCTGACCTTCGGCTACATTGCCGGCCGTCATCTCGCCGAGAGCGCCGCGAGGCGCAACGCGGCGTAAGCCAACGTCTGGAGGCGCATGAAGAGAGAAAGCCGCGGCATCCAGTCGATCGAGGTCGGCGGAGAATTGCTCCGCGCCCTCGCCAGAAGCGGCGAGCCGATGATGCTGCGCGATCTCGCGCGCGAGGCGGGCATGACGCCGGCCAAGGCGCATCCTTATCTCGCCAGTTTCTCCCGCATCGGGCTGATCGAGCAGGACGAGACCACCGGCCGCTACGAGATCGGCGCGCTGGCGCTGGAGCTCGGTCTGATCAGCCTGCGCCGCCTCTCCGGCGTGCGCATCGCAGGGCCGAAGATCGCGGCACTTGCGAGCCAGATCGGACATGCGGTCTCGCTGGCGGTCTGGGGCACGCATGGCCCGACCGTGGTGCAGTTAGAGGAGCCCGGCCAGCCCGTGCACATCGTGATGCGCGCAGGTTCAGTGATGGCGCTACTGGAGACCGCAACAGGCCGCGCCTTTGCCGCTTTCCTGCCGGAGAAGACGATCAATGCCGCGCTCGAAAGCGGCCTCGACCGCCTTGGCGTGGGTTACAATCCGAAGCGAGCGGTAAAAGGCGCGAAGGTCGCCGACATGCTCACCGAGGTGCGCAAGCACGGCCTCGCCCGTGCGCTCGGGGACCCCCTGCCCGGCGTCAACGCGTTCTCGGCGCCGGTGTTCGACCATTCCGGCCATGTCGCGCTCGTCATCACCGCGATGGGCCCGGAAGGCACTTTTGATGCGCGCTGGGACAGTCCGATCGCCCATGCGCTACGCGATTGCGCCGGTGGTATCTCGAAACGGCTTGGCTACGGGATGACCGTTGCAGCGGAGTGAGCTCTATGAGTCGTCCTGGCGAAAGCCAGGACCCATTACGCCAGGGAGCAGTCGTCGCCCAAGCTGGCGACCACGAGCCTTCGCCAAACCACGTCTTGTGGTAATGGGGCCTGGCTTTCGCCAGGACGACATCGAAGGCGTGGAGCGACCTTCCCCTACTTGTCCTTCACCGGCACCGTGTAGTTCAGGATCAGCCGGCCGCCATCCGGATAGATCGTCTGTCCCGTGATGTAGGACGCATCGTCGCTGGCAAGGAACGCCACGACCGAGGCCACCTCGCTCGGCTCGCCGCCGCGGCCGGCCGGCGTGCGTGACATCACGGTCTTGCGGGCATCCTCGGACGTGTAGATCGACGATGCCACCATGTCGGTCAGAATCGTGCCCGGCCCGACCGCGACGACGCGGATGTTGTGCGGGGCAAGCGCGACGGCCGCGACCGACGTCAGCTGCTTCATGCCCCCCTTCGACATCGCGTAGGTCGCAAGCGCCGGGATCGCCAGCAGCGCGTTCACCGAGGACATGTTGATGATGACCCCGCCGCCGCCCTGCGCGATCATCTGCTTCGCCGCCGCCTGTACGCCGAAGAACGCGCCTTTCAGATTGATGCCGATGATCTCGTCGAATTCCTCTTCGGAGATCTCGAGGATGTCCCGGTTGCGGGCGACGCCGGCGTTGTTGACCATGATGTCGAACCGGCCGAACTCCTGCACGGCGGTTGCAACGAGCTTATCAACGTCCGCGCGCTTGGCGACATTGCCGACGACGGTACGCAGCGCATCCGGCCGCCCGAGCTCGGCGGCCGTCGCGGCAAGTCCATCCGCATCGACATCCGAGATGACGACCTTGACGCCGTCATCCAAAAACCTCTTCGCACAGGCCTTGCCGATGCCGCGCGCCGCGCCGGTGATGGCGGCGACCTTGCCGTTGAGCTTCATGTGTGCGCCTCCCGAAAACAGGACGCCCTGTCGGGCGTCAATTCGCCGCTGACCTTGCCGCGGCCGGCATGTAGATCTGCGCGTAACCTTCCTTGATCGCGGCGGTGATGCGATCGAGGCGGCGGTCGATGTGCTTTTCCAGCACGGACACGCAGGTCTCTTCGTCGCGCGCCTTCAGGCCTTCGACCACGGCACGGTGCTCGGCTTGCGTATTCGAGCGGTTGATGCGGTCCATGTCGATCCAGCGCACGAAGCGGATGCGAGCGTTGACGTTGCGCAAGACGCGCAGCATCTCGGCATTGTTCGACATCCCCATCAGCCGCTCGTGGAAAGTCTCGTCCAGCTCGACCAGTTCCACCGAGGAGCGCTCGCCGGGATCGGGGCCGGTGGCTTCGAGGAATTTCAGCAGCGCGTCGATGTCCTCGTCCCTGGCGCGCTTGATGGCAAGGCGGATCGCGGCGACCTCGATCGACTTGCGCAGCTCGTAGAGATCGAAGATCTCGTGCGCGTCAAGCTCGCGGCAGAAGAAGCCCTTGCCCGGCGTGAAGCGCAGGAAGCCTTCGGTGTTGAGGCGGTTGAGCGCCTCGCGCAGCGGCGTGCGGCTGACGCCAAGGCGCTTGGCCAGCTCACCCTCGTTGAGCCGTTCGCCCGGCTTGAACTCGTAGCTCACGGCCATCGCCTTGAGCTGCTCATAGACGCGATCGACGATACTGTCGGAAGCCAGTTCCACGTTGCTCATCATCAGCTGCATTCATGCCCGAACACAGCCCAATATACTGGGGCTGTGTGGATGATTGCAATCCAAACAGCTGCTTAGCAGAGCTTGTTCAGAGCTTTGCGACAACCGGAATCAGGCAAAGGCGCGCGGGCGCAGTCCAGCATGAAACCAGGTGATCATGGAATAGATGTCGTAGACGGGCAAGCCGACCTCGGCCTGCAAGGCTGCCGCATAAGGCGGCATGTTGGTGCATTCGAGCACGATGGCGCCGACATCAGGGTTTTTCGCGACAAGCTCCTTGCCGGCCTCGACCACGTCGCGCTCGGCCTGCGCGATGTCCATGTCGTCCTTCTCGGCCTTGATCAGGACTCGAAAAAACTCCTTGCCGTGCTCGGTGCCGACCAGCGGCGTATCGAGCGGCACGCCGGCGCCTTCGAGATGGGCCGGCGTCAAGGTCGAGCCCGACACCGTGACGAGGCCGACGCGCTTGCCGGGGGGCAAGGTCGCCTGCACCCACGGCACCTGCATCAGCGACGAGGTCGCGACGGGAACGCCGACGGCCGCCGCGATCTCCTTCTGGAACAGCGAGAGGAAACCGCAATTGGTGGTGATGGCTTCGGCCCCGAGCCGCACGAGGTCCTTCGCAGCATCGATGAAGTCAGGCAGCAGGCCGGCCGCGCCCTTCAGCACCACCTTCTCCGGCGAAGCGCCGCTCACCACGCGATAGAGCACGGGGAACGGCCAGGTCGTGCCGTTGCCCATGTCGCCAGGGATGCGGGGGAAGCGCGCTTCCAGCATCAAAATGCCGAGCGGCGCGCCGTAGACGGCCTTGCCGCCGCGGGCAATGCGAGAAGGCGAGTTGGCAGGATAGGTCATGGTGCGATCTCAGAGGAAGCGATCGGGAGAGAACGGCGTGAGCGGAATTTCGGGCGGCTTGCCGCTCAGAAGCTGGGCGACGAGACGGCCGGTGCGCGCGGAGCCGACCAGGCCGACATGGCCGTGGCCGAAGGCATAGACAATGTCGCGCGAGGCGCGCGCGTGGCCGATGCAGGGAAGTCCGTCCGGCATGCTCGGCCGATGCCCGAACCAGGTTTTGATGCGCGAGGCCGGGATATCCTTCGGCAGTTTCGGGAACATGCCGAGGAGGTGGTTGCGCAGGATCTCGGCGCGCTTCCAGTTCGGCGCGGCCTCGAGGCCGGCGATCTCGACCGTGCCGGCGGCACGCAGGCCCTTGTTGGTCCAGTTCACCACCATCTTGGCGTCGGACGCCATCATCGAGCTGCGCGGACCGGACTCGGGATTCTCGATCATGACGTGATAGCCGCGCTCGGTCTCGAGCGGCAGGGGATCGCCGACCGATGCGGTGAGCTGTTTTGAGCGGGCACCGGCGGCGACCACCGCGGCATCGCAAGGAATCTCGCCGGTCTCGGTGAGAACGGCCACGAGCTTGTTGCCGGAGAGCTTCAGCCCGGTCGCCCTGGCCCGCACATGCTTGGCGCCACTGGCTATCGCGTGATTGGCGAGAGCCGCAACGTAAGCCCCGGGATCGCGGCAGCGGCCCGCCTCCTCCACCACGACGCCAAAGGTGTAGCGCGGATGCAGCTCCGGCTCGCGCTGGCGCATCTCGTCGGCGTTGAGCTCCAGCCACTCGACGCCGACCTTCTTGCGCAGGCGCCAGCCGAGATCGTTGTCGAAATTGCCGCGCGACGGGAAGACATGCATCACGCCGTTGCGCTCGACCAGGTCAGGCACGCCCGCTTCTTCCGCGAGCTTCCGGTGCAGCAGCGGCGCGTCCTTCAGGAGATCGCGCAGCGCGAACGCCGTCTTCTCGACCCGCGCCGCGGTCCAGCCCGAGAGCAGGTACTTGATCAGCCAGGGCAAGGCCTTCGGCAAATAGGACCAGCGGATCGCGAGCGGCCCGAGCGGATCCATCAGATAGCCCGGCACCTTCTTCCAGACGCCGGGCTCTGCCGGCGGGATCACCGAATGCGAGGACAGCCAGCCGGCATTGCCGTAGCTCGCCGCCTGTTCGCCGCCGGGCTCGCCCGGATCGATCAGGGTGACGCGATGACCCTCGCGCAGCGCCTCGATGGCGCTGATCACGCCGACCGCGCCGGCTCCGATGATGGCGACGTGGCGGCCTTCAGGCATCGCTTACGCCTTTACCTGCGGCACAAAGTCCTTGCCGACCGAAATCGCCCTGGAATCGATGATGCAGTGGAGGATCGACGGCTTGCCGGAGGCCAGCGCGCGCTCGAACGCCGGCGCAAACTCTTCGGTGCGCTCGACGCGCTCACCATGGCCGCCGAACGCTTTCGCATACATCGCGAAGTCGGGGTTCTTGAGCTGAGTGCCGACGACGCGGCCGGGATAATCGCGCTCCTGATGCATGCGGATGGTGCCGTATTGCGAATTGTCGACGACGATGACAACCAGCGGCGCGTCGTACTGCACGGCGGTCGCGAATTCCTGGCCGTTCATCAGGAAGCAGCCGTCGCCAGCAAAGGCGACGACGACGCGATCCGGGAACTGCCGCTTGGCGAGCACCGCCGCCGGTACGCCATAGCCCATCGACCCCGAGGTCGGCGCGAGCTGGGCGGCAAAGCTGTGGAAGCGGTGATGGCGGTGGATCCAGCCGGCATAATTGCCCGCGCCGTTGCAGACGATTGCGTCCTTGGGCAGGCGGTCGCGCAGCCAGGTCATGACCTGACCGTACTGGAACGAGCCCGGCAGTTCGCGCGCCTTGTCGGTCCAGGCGAGATAATCGGCATGCGCCCTGGCCGCCTCGCCCTTCCAGGCAACGGCACCTGAAGGCTTCAGCGTCTCGACGGCGGCGGCGAAGGCGGCGGGCGTCGCCTGGATCGCGAGTTCAGGCTGATAGACCCGGCCGAGCTCCTCCGAGCCCGGATGCACATGGATCAGCTTCTGCTTCGGCGTCGGGATGTCGAGCAGCGTGTAGGACGAGGACGGCATCTCCGACATGCGGCCGCCGATCAGCAGGACGACGTCGGCATTGTCGATGCGCGCCTTCAGGCTCGGGCTCGGCCCGATGCCGAGATCGCCGGCATAGTGCGAATGATCGGCATCGATCAGCGAGGCCCGCCGGAACGAGGTCGCGACCGGAAGGTCGAACCGCTCGGCAAAGCGCGCGATGCTCTTGGTGGCCTCCTCGCTCCAGCGCGAGCCGCCGAGGATGACGAGCGGCGCCTTGGCGCTCGCGAGCATCGCGCCGACCTGCTCGATATCGGCAGGCGCCGGCCAGCTCACGGCAGGCTCGATGCGCATCGCGTCGGCAACGGCGGCGGTCTCGGTCAGCATGTTCTCCGGCAGCGCGATCACGACGGGACCGGGACGGCCCTGCATGGCGACGCGGAAGGCGCGCGCGACCAGCTCCGGAATGCGGTCGGGGCGATCGATCTCGACGGCCCATTTCGCCATGGGACCGAACACCGCCTTGTAGTCGAGCTCCTGGAATGCTTCGCGCTCGCGCATGCCGGTATCGACCTGGCCGACGAACAGGATCATCGGGGTCGAATCCTGCATCGCGATGTGGACGCCGTGGCTGGCATTGGTGGCGCCGGGGCCGCGGGTGACGAAGCAGACGCCGGGCCGGCCCGTCAGTTTGCCATAAGCCTCCGCCATCATCGCGGCGCCGCCCTCGGCGCGGCAGATCACGACGTCGATCGGGCTGTCATGCAGCGCATCGAGTGCCGCCAGATAGCTCTCGCCCGGCACGCAGGTGACGCGCTCGACGCCTTGGGCGACGAGCTGATCGATCAGGATCTGGCCCCCGGTGCGGGTGTTGCGAATGGTCATGACAGCTCCCTGCAGGCTTTGGCGATGCGCTTCAAGGCTTCGCGCAAGTTTTGTTCCGAGGTGGCGTAGGACAGGCGGACATCAGGTGCAAGGCCGATGCAAACAGTGCAGACGGCATCGGCACGCATGTCAGCCGCGCGCAGCGATTGCGATCACCTCGATGCGGTAGGCGGGATCGGCGAGCTCGACCTTGCCGCAGGCGCGGGTCGGCGCGTTGCCCGGCACGACCCAGGCGTCATAGACCGCGTTCATGGCGTCGAAATCGTCCATGGTCCTGAGCCAGACCTGCACGCTGAGCAGGCGCGACTTGTCGGTGCCGGCGCGCGCCAGCATGTCGTCGACCTTGGCCAGCGCTTCCTTTGTCTGCTGGGTGATGTCGGCGGTCTTGGTGTCGGCCACCTGGCCTGCGAGGAAGACGAGATCGCCGAACACGGAGGCGCGGCTGCGGCGGGCGTTCTGGTCGATGCGGGTGATATCTGACATGGGATGTCCCTTTACTTGCCGGTGGCGATGATGCGGCGGCAATGATCGAGTGCGGCGCCGATGAGGTTGTCGCTCGCCTCCGGCGTGCGGAACGCCGAATGCGCCGACAACGTCACGTTCGGCAGGTTTGTCACGGGATGCCCGGCCGGCAGCGGCTCGACGGTGAAGACGTCGAGACCGGCATGCGCGATGTGGCCTGAACGCAGCGCCTCCAGCATCGCGTCTTCGTCCACGATGGCACCGCGCGCGGTATTGATCAAAATGCTGCCCTTGCGCATCTGCGCGATGCGCTCGCGCGACAGAAAGCCCTTGGTCTCGTCGTTGAGCAGAAGATGCAGCGAGACGACATGGCTTTCGGCGAGCAGCTTCTCCAGTGAAACGAACGCGACGCCCGGATGCGTCTTTGGCGTCCTGTTCCAGGCGATCACTTTCATGCCGCAGCCGGCCGCCATGCGTGCCGTTTCCGCCGCGATGCCGCCGAAACCGATCAGGCCGAGCGTCTTGCCGGTGAGCTGCATCGCGTCACGGCGCAGCCAGTTGCCCTCGCGCATGCCGCGGTCCATCTCGCCGAAATTTCGCGCGGAGGCCCACATCAGCGCGATCGCGCATTCGGCAACCGCGGTGTCGCCATAGCCCTTGATGGTGTGCACGGAGATGCCGCGCTGGCTAAGCTCTTC
Source organism: Bradyrhizobium huanghuaihaiense (assembly GCF_007830635.1). Classification (GTDB taxonomy): domain Bacteria; phylum Pseudomonadota; class Alphaproteobacteria; order Rhizobiales; family Xanthobacteraceae; genus Bradyrhizobium; species Bradyrhizobium huanghuaihaiense. Next base: position 293,119 of record NZ_VLLA01000006.1, read on the forward strand.
CGGGTTCATGTAGCTGCGCGCGCCGGTGCCGAGGAAGACGACATGCTTCAGCGCCTTGCACTTCCCGGCAATCTCCGTCGGCACCGCGGTGTGATCCACGATCATGATCTCGGCATCGCCGATCAGGCCGGGCAGGTCGTCGGGCTTGATGGAGGGATTGCGGTTGATGCTGACAGGCAGATTGACCGCACCCAGCAGCTTCTCGGTGACCGCGGCCAGCGTGTCGTTGGCATCGACGAAAACAGCACGCACAGACTTTCTCCTCTCATCCCGGATCGCAGACCGGACCGCGAGCCGGCCGGGTCTCACGCAATTTTCTCTTGCTTTGCCAACGGACTAGGCTCCGAACTGCCTCATCGCTCAAATCACCGGCAAAGTCGCAATACCATATTGCATTACGATCTGAATACAGAAATAGTCCACGAGCCGGAGCTGTTGATCATTCCCCAGGGGAGCACTGACCATGAACCGCAGGGACGCACTCACCACCGTCGCGCTGGCGGGCGCCGCAATGGCCGCGACCGCCTCGGCCAAGGCCGATACCGCGCCGACCTCCACGCTCGATCGCATCAAGAAGACCGGCGTGCTGCGGATCGCGGTCATCGCCGGCCAGGACCCCTATTTCCACAAGGACCTCGCGACCAATCAATGGTCGGGCGCCTGCATCGACATGGCGAACGACATCGCGGGCAAGCTCGGCGCCAAGGTCGAGCCGCTGGAATCGACCTGGGGCAACCAGATCCTGGATCTGCAGGCCGACAAGATCGACCTCGCCTTTGCCGTGAACCCGACGCCCGAGCGTTCTCTCGTCATCGACTTCTCCACCCCGATCCTGGTGCACTCCTTCACCGTCATCACCAAGAAGGGCTTTGCCAAGCCTGCGACCTGGGCCGAGCTCAACAAGCCCGAGGTCAAGATTGCGGTCGACATCGGCTCGACGCACGAGACGATCGCGCGCCGCTACTGCCCGAAGGCGAACATCCTCGGCTTCAAGACGCGCGACGAGGCGATCCTCGCGGTCTCGACGGGCCGCGCCGACTGCAATGTCTCGCTGGCGGTGCTCTCGATCTTCACGCTGAAGAAGAATCCGACGCTCGGCGAGCTCGCGATCCCGCGGCCGCTCCTGACGTTGCCGACCAATCTCGGCATCCGCGCCGAAGCCGATCGCCGCTACAAGGATTTCCTCAGCGCCTGGGCCGATTACAACCGTTCGCTGGGCCAGACCCGCGAATGGCTGCTGAAGGCCTATGAAACCGTCGGCCTGAGCGCCGACGACATTCCGGGCGAGGTGCAGTTCTGACGGCGGTCTAAAGCGGAACCCCTTGTGGGGGACGCTATCGCGGATGGCTTCTTGGGGACGGGCGGAGCAAGCGCCTCGTCCTTCGAGACGACCGCTTCCAGCGGTCTCCTCTGAAGCTAAGCAGCATTGGTCCCGTTGAAATTGCCGCCGCGCACTCCGCCTTCATCCTGAGGGCCCGCCATCGGCGGGCATCTCGAAGGGTGGGCCGCAGGCAAGCTGCCCGCCACGTTTTTCTTCATATGCGATCGCCCTACCGAGGTTGTGCAGTTGCGAACATCCGGATCGCGGCATGGTGATCCAACAGGTTGATTTATCTCAAGACTGCATTCGGAACGCGAGCTAGCCTATCTCGCAAGGCAGCGATACGTCCGGACAATCGGGAGGTAGAGCATGTACCGGCACATTCTCATTCCGACAGATGGGTCTCAGCTAGCGGAGCGCGGGGTGGCGCATGGATTGGCGCTGGCGAAATCCCTTGGCGCCACCGTATCCTTCATCTTCGTTGTGGAACCATTTTCCGAAGTGTCAGGCCGGTTCCTCGAAGCAGTCGCAACATATGCCGAGCTGCGCAAGGAACAGGCCGCGAGCGTATTGGATGGCGCGGCAAAAGCGGCCAGGACGGCCGGTGTCTCCTGCGAGACGATTCAAGCGGAGAGCGGGCAACCCCATCAGGCCATCATCGCAGCAGCCACGGACAAAGGCTGCGATCTCATCGTCATGTCGTCGCATGGGCGCAGCGGACTTGCCGCGCTTCTCATCGGGAGCGTGACGAACAAGGTGCTGACGCACGCAAAGACACCCGTCCTGGTCTGTCCATGAATGTGAGCCCCAAAATGTACACCCGGATTCTCCTGAGCACGGACGGATCGGACGTCGCGAGAAACGGCATCAAGCATGGGATTGCTTTGGCAAAGGCCTTGAAGGCCAAGGTGACGGTCATCGCCGTGACGGAATCACTGCCAATCGACTACGGGAGCGGACACGCCTCGGGATGGATACCGTCGCAGCAGGAAATCGATAGCTTCGACGCGGCCTGCAAGGAGCGTGCGGGCAAACTCCTCGACGAAGCGCGCGCCATGGCAGAGCAAGCCGGGTTATCCGCAGAACTCTTGCACGTTCCGAATGCGCACCCGGCCACCGCGATTATCGAAACAGCAAAGTCGGGAGGCTGCGACTTGATCGTCATGGGCTCTCACGGGCGCCGCGGTCTCAAGAAATTATTTTTGGGGAGTCAAACATCGGAGGTCTTGGCCGACGGAAGCGTGCCGGTTTTGGTCGTACACTAACGAGCGGAAATGCGCAGCCTCGGTGAAGGCCGGCTCCCAGCTCGCGGAGCCAGGTCACGCCGCCCGGCCTTCTTGTTCGATAGGCTCATCCTGCCTCCCTGATTTTCTTCTTGTCGTTGTCGCCCGCGCTCAGCTCCGCCCACAGGCGAGAGCGCACGCCTTCATTGAGCGGCACAACATGGAACGGCTGGCCGAAGACGGCGAGCGGCTCGTGAGGTAGCTCGAACCGCGGCCAGGCTTCCGCAACGTCAGGCACACCCATCGTGACGAAGCGCAGCAGGCTCGCCTGAAACCGCGCCGCGACGTCGATGTCGGCAGGCGTCATCGGTCCGCCCTTGCGCTTCAGGATCGGGCGATCGATGAAGTCAGGCAGATGCGCCCAGAGGCAGGCGTTGTCCGCGCCGTGGGTCGGCCCTTGCGACAGGAACGGCTCCAGCGCCGGCCGATGGTCGAACCGGCTCAGCCACACCGCGCCGCCGACGGCTGCATGCAGCCGCGCGAGATCGGCCATCGGGCGGTGCCAGAATGCATCCGACAGCAGCGCCTCGTACGGATCCTCGTCGGGACGTGCGGTGGCGCGGTAGTAGGACAGCAGGCGTCCCCAGCCGGCATCACCGAAGGCGGCACGCACCTGCCGCTCGGTGGTGCGGATCATCGCGGCGGGCGGCGTGCTCTTCAGGAACATCACCATCTCGTCGCGGCAGGAGCCGAGCCAAAGCGGAATGTCGCGCAAGCTTCCGTCGGCGAAGACGTCGCGCGGCTCGCGCGCGATCACGGTGCCGTCGAGCACCGGGCCGAACACGGTGCCTGACTCCGTCTCATCAGCGAGCCTACGGCCGACCCGCTCCACTGCGGTAAAGAGTTTTGGCAGCGGCACAGACCTGATCGCCGCCGGATCGCGCGCCAACTCGAGTTCGTCGAGCGCGCGGCGTGCGACCTCGTCGGCATGATCGGCGCTCATGATGGTTCGCCCGGGCGCGCTGAGCGCGAGCGCGCGGATGAACTTGCCTTTGGCCTGCGGCAGGGTTGCGAGCGCAATCACCATGGAGGCGCCGGCCGACTGGCCGGACAGAGTAACGGCGTCCGGATCGCCGCCGAAATTCGCGATGTTGGCGTGCACCCAGTCGAGCGCGGCGAGCGCGTCCTGGAGCGCGAGGTTGTTCGCCTCGCCCAGGCCGTGACGATGCAGTTGCAGGAAGCCGAGCGGGCCGAGCCGGTAATTGATGGTGACGATCACCGCCGGGCCGTGCTTGGCGAGGAAGCCGCCGTCATAATCGGCGCCGCCGCCGGTGACGAAGGCACCGCCATGGATGAAGACCATCACCGGCAGCGGGCGATCCACCCCTGCCGGCGTCCAGACGTTCAGGCTGAGACAGGACTCCTCCGCCTGATCGAGATGTCCGGGCTGCGGCGCGAATGCGCCGTAGTCCGTGCAGCGGCGCGGCTCCGTCCACGCAGGCGGCCGCGTTGCCTTGGCAAAACGTCGCGCGGTCGCGAACGGCACGCCCTTGAAGGCACGCACAGCCCCCTGCTCGGCCCCGACAACGGGACCATTCGTGGTCGGAACTGCATTGGTCAGCATGCGATGCCCTGCCCTTCGCTCAAGCGCGGCGCTTGCCGAGATCGGCGATGTCGACGGTGTGGGTTTCGCGCGCGGTCGCAGCCGCCGCGGCCGAGATCACGCAGCAGCAGGCGACGAAGATCGCGACGGGAATCCACCCCTGAGGCCCTTCTCCGACCAGGCTCGCGCTCACCAGCGGCGTGAAGCCGGCGGCGAGGAAGCCGAGCTGGGTGCCGATCGCGGTGCCGGAATAGCGCACACGCGCCTCGAACATCTCGGCGTAGAACGACGGCCAGATCGCGTTCGGCGCGGCATAGACCACGCCGGACAGGATCATTGCAGCGGCGAAGATCGCGATCGTGTTGCCCGACGTCACCAGCATGAAATAGGGGAACAGCAGCACGGCGCAGCCGAGCACGCCGCCGATGAACACCGGCTTGCGGCCGATCTTGTCCGCGAGCAGGGCCCACAGCGGCTGGGTGATCAGCGCGGTGACGTTGCCGAGCACGCCGGCCCAGAGCATGGTCGGACGCGCCACGCCGAACTTGGTGGTGGCATAGCCGAGGGCGAACACGGCGGTCATGGTGCTGACGGTGGCGATCAGCGCGCAGACGATGACGCGAAGCACATCGGGCCAGTAGTCGCGCAGCAGCGCGACGACGGGGAAGCGGGCCACTTGCGCCTTGTCCTTGATGTCCTCGAAGACAGGCGTTTCCGGCATGGTCCGCCGCACCAGATAGGCGACGAGCAGCACGAGCGCGGAGAGCAGGAACGGAATGCGCCAGCCCCAGCTCAGCAGCTGGTCTTCGGGCAGGCTCGACACCGGGATGAACACCAGCGTCGCCAGGATCGCGCCGGCCTGGGTGCCGCTCAGCGTCCAGCTCGTGAAGAAGGCGCGGTTGGAGTTGGCGGAGTGCTCCAGCGTCAGCGAGTTCGCCCCGCTCTGCTCGCCGGCGGCCGAGAGGCCCTGCAACAGGCGAAGCAGCGTCAGGATAACAGGCGCGGCATTGCCGATCGATTTCGCGTCAGGCAACAGCCCGATCGCGAGCGTCGAGCCGCCCATCAGCACCAGCGTGAACAGCAGCACCGCCTTGCGGCCGATGCGATCACCGTAATGACCGAGGATGACGGCGCCGACGGGCCGCGCAATGTAGCCGATGCCGAAGGAGAGGAGCGCAAGCAGCGTCGCGGTCGAGGGATCGACGTTGGCGAAGAACACCTTTGGGAAGATCAGCGCCGCCGCGGTACCGTAGATGAAGAAGTCGTAGTATTCGAGCATGCTGCCGACGAAGCTGACGAGCGCGGCGCGCTTGGGCAGCTTGTTTTGCGCGGCCTCCGCGCCGGATGATGCGTGCAGCGATGCGGTTGACGTCAACGTCATCAAATTCCTCCCCATGTGCGAGGTGCGGTGCTCGTCAGGGCGTCCGCCCCGCGCGCATTTTGTGGTTCTGGTTGCCGCAACCTTGGTTTCAATTCATAATGTACGAACTAGTACGTTTATGCAATACGCGTTGGATCACGGCCAAGGCGGACGAAATTTGCCTTCACCTTCAAGGCGATCCATGGAAACTGGTGGGAGAAACAGCAATGCTCGAGCGCATGCCGCCCCCATCGAAGCGCACCAACGACCCCGAGCGCACCAAGCGCGACATCCTCGAAGTGGCGATGGCCGAATTCGCCTCGGAGGGCTATTCCGGCGCCCGCGTCGATGCGATCGCGGCGCGCACGCGTACGTCCAAGCGCATGATCTATTACTATTTCGGCGGCAAGGAGCAGCTCTACCTCGCGGTGCTGGAGGAGGCCTATCGCAGCATCCGCGCGCTGGAGGACCAGCTCGACATCGAAAGCTGCGACGCCCGCGAGGGCCTGCGCCGGCTGATCGAGGCGACCTTCGACCATGACGAGCGCAACCCCAACTTCATCCGCCTCGTCTCAATCGAGAACATCCACCACGGCAAGCACCTGAAGCAGAACATGCAGCTGCGTCAGCTCAACGCCAGCGTGATCGCGACCCTTGACGGCATCCTCAAGCGCGGTCGCAGCGAGGGCGTCTTCCGCAACGACGTCGACGCCATCGACCTGCACCTCGCCATCTCGTCCTACTGCTTCTTCCGCGTCGCCAACCGCCACACCTTCGGCGCCCTGTTCGACCGCGACCTCAGCGAGCCGAAGGTACTGGCGAAGAGCCGGGCGCAGATCGTGGAGATGATCTTGGCGTGGTTGGGGGCGAAGTGAGAGACCCGCAGCCCGGATGAGCGAAGCGATATCCGGGACAAATGGCCCCGCATGTCGCTTCGCTCATGCGGGCTACGGCAACCTCACCCACTCCTCTTCTGCCGCGTGCTCGCCAGCAGCACCAGCATGAAGGACGCCGCCGTCATCAGCGTCGAGATCGCGGCGATGGTGGGGTCGATCTCGTCGCGGAGTGCGGTGAACATGCGCTTGGTCAGCGGCTGATACTGGCCGCCGGAGATGAACAGCGCGACGATGGTCTCGTCCATCGCCGAGATGAAGGCGAAGATGCCGCCGGCGACCACGCTGGACTTGATCTGCGGCAGCGTCACCGCGAAGAAGCTGCGCAGGCGGTTCATGCCGAGGCTGCGCGCCACCATCTCCTGGGCGGGATCGAAGCTCTGCAGGCCGGCCAGCACGGAGATGACGACATAGGGCAATCCCAGCATCACGTTCGCCAGCACGAGGCCGGGCATGGTCGCGACCAGGCCGACCTTGGCATAGACGAAGAAGATGCCGACGGCAGTGATGATGATCGGCACCACCAGCGGCAGCAGCAGCGCCATGTGGATCAGCCGCATGATCCGCAGCTTCGACTGGCTGATGGCGTAGGCAGCGGCCACGCCGAACGGGGTCGCGATCACCACGGTGAGCAGCGCGACCGTCAGCGTCACCCGCGTCGCCTGCATCCAGGCGGCGTTCGAGAAATACTGCTCGTACCAGCGCAGCGAGAAGGACGGCGGCGGGAAGGTCAGGAAGCGCGCGCTGGAGAACGAGATCGGCGCGATGATCAGCACGGGCAGGATCAGGTAGACCAGCACCAGCGCGCTGATCACGTAGAGGGCCATTCGGGCGGGCGAGGCGCGCATCATTTCTGCCCCAGCACGCGATCGAGCGAGATGAAGCGGCTGACGACGAAGAAGATCGCGAGCACGCTGAGGAGCAGCACCACGGCAACCGCGCTCGCAGCTCCAAACTGGTTGTAGAGCTCGACATTGCGGCTCACCAGCATCGACACCATCACGGTGCGGCCGCCGCCGAGCAATTCCGGCGTGATGTAGAAGCCGAGGCAGAGCACGAACACCATGGTGCAGCCGGCGAGCACGCCCGGCAGCGACAACGGCAGGAACACGCGCATGAAGGTCAGCGACGGGCTCGCGCCCAGGCTGGCGCCGGCCTGCATGAGATCGTTCGGAATCTTCTGCATCGTGGCATAGAGCGGCAGCACCATGAACGGCAGCAGGATATGCACGGTGGCGACCACCGTACCGAAGGTATTGTGGACCAGAGCGAGCGGCTCGGAGATGGCGTCGAGATAGCGCAAAAACTGGTTGATCACGCCGGTGCGCTGCAGCAGCGCGAGCCAGGCATAGGCACGCACCAGCACGCTGGTCCAGAACGGCAGCACGACCAGCGACAGGATCAGGATGCTCCACCCTTTCGGCACCGAATTGGCGAGATAGGCCACGGGATAGCCGAGCAGCAGCGCGATCACCGTCACCGCAAGGCTGATCTCGAAGGTCAGCGCAAAGCTGCGCCAGTAGACGTCTTCGGTGAAGACGCGGCGATAATTCTCCAGCGTGAAGCCGTCATGATAGATCGACTGCCAGGCGAGCCAGCCGACCGGCAGCACGATCAGGGCCAGGATCACCAGCAGCGCCGGCGACACCAATGCCAGCATCAGGCCGTGCTCGCGGCGCTGATGTTTTTGGGAGGGATCTGGCACGGATGTCGTCAACGCTGCCTCGGCTCGTTGAGTGGTCCGGTTCGGCGGCCGCCGAACCGGCTGGCTTACTTCTGCATGAACGACGCCCAGCGCTTCTCGGCGGCCTCGCCGGCCGGCGAGGACCACCAGGCGTAGGACATCAGCGCCTGCTTGGCCGCATTGGCCGGCTCGCTCGGCAATTGCGCGGCGCGCTCGGGCTTGATCACATTGGTCTCGAACGCCTTGGGGTTGCCCGGACCGTAGTCGATGTGCAGCGGCAGATTGGCCTGGTGCACGGGATCGACGGCCTCGTTGAGGAACTTCACGGCCGTTTCCAGATTCGGCGCGCCCTTGAGAATGCAGAGCGAGGTGCTCTGCAGGATGCCCTGGTTGTAGGTGAAGGCGACCTTGGCGCCCTCCTTGGCGACGGCGCTGACGCGGCCGTTCCAGGCCATCTCCATGTCGACTTCGCCGTCATTGAGCAGCTGCGCCGATTGCGCGCCCGAGGTCCACCACACCGTGATGTGCGGCTTGATCTCTTCCAGCTTCTTGAAGGCGCGGTCGACGTCGAGCGGGTGGAGCTTGTCCGGCGCGACGCCGTCGGCCATCAGCGCCGCCTCGAGCGTCGCGAACGGGTGGTTGCGCAGCGCGCGGCGACCAGGGAATTTCTTGACGTCCCAGAAATCGGCCCAGCTGTTCGGCGCGTCCTTCGGGAAGGTCTTCTGGCTGTAGGACAGCACGCTGGAATAGAACTCGTAGGAGACCGAATAGGGACTGCGATAGGCCTCCGGCATCGCCGCGCCGTTCGGAATCTTCGAGAAGTCGAGCTTCTCGATCAGCCCCTGCTCGCCGCCGCGCAGGCAGTTGCCGGTCGGGGTATCGACGACATCCCAGATCGGCTTGCCGCTGCCGACCTGCGTCTTGATCGCGGGCCAGGCGTCGGGAATGGAGTCCTGGTTGATGGTGATGCCGAGCTTCTTGGCGGAGGGATCGAGGATCGCCACCGTCTGCGCCTGCTGATAGGCGCCGCCCTGCGAGACGAAGGTGATCTGCTCGGCGGCATCAGCCGCGCTGGTCAATCCGATTGCGCCCAGCAGCGCGCAGCCCAGTCCGAAATTGCGCTTCATATTCATCCTCACCTCCTCCAAATGATCTCACCGACCGATCGCATCGAGAAACTGGTACCAGCCGGCGACCATGCGCACGGCGGGCTCGCGCAGCGGATAGAACGGTATAGCCTTCATGCGCCGTGCATCGAGCAGGCCCATGTCGGGCGTCTCGCCGCGTACGAAGGCGGCCAGATATCGGCCCATCAGGCTCGACATCGCAACGCCGGCGCCGTTGTAGCCGACCGAGAACAGCGTGCGGTCGTCGAGCCGGCCGATATGCGGAACCGAATCCAGCGTCATCGCGACGAGGCCCGACCATTTGTATGCGAGTGGGACGTCAGCGAGATCGGGGAAGATGCCGACCATCGCCTTGCGCAAGGCATCGAATGCGGCTTGCGAATCCTGCTTGCCGAAGGCGCCGCGGCCGCCGAAGATCACGCGGTTGTCGACCATGCGGAACCAGCGCATCATGCGCTTGGTCTCGGTGTAGGTGCGCCCCGTCGGCATCAGCTTTCCGGCGAGATTGCCGGGGAGCCGCTCGGTTGCGACCATGGCGCTGCGGAACGGGATCAGCGTGCGCTGCAGATGCGCGGTCGCGCCGGTCAGGTCGGAATAGCTGTTGGTGGCGATGATCGCCTGTTTTGCGCGCACCGCGCCGCGCGGCGTTTCGGCAACGATGCCGTCCTTCTCGCGCCGCAACCGCACGACCGGCGACTCCTGGAAGATGGGCACGCCGCGGCGCGCCACGCCGTCGGCGAGACCGCGCAGATAGTTCAGCGGATGGATCCCGCCCGAGCCGGGATTGAGCACACCGCCCACAAAAATGTCGGAGCCGGTCTCCTCGCGCACGCCGTTCTTGTCGAGAACGCGCACCTCGGCCGAGCCCATCTCGCGCGTCATCCAGTTGGCTTCGTCGATCGCGGCCTTCAGCGTCGTCTCGTTATGCGCGGCCTTGACCTGGCCGGTGCGGGTGAGGTTCGCGCTGGTGATACCGAATTCGGAGACGAGCTCCTCGACCATGTCGGTCGATTCATGCGCGATCTCGTACATGCGCCGCGCCATGGCGCGCCCATGCGCGGCGTCGATCTCGCGGAACGACAGGCGGAACTTTGCGGTGATCACCCCGCCATTGCGCCCGCTCGCGCCCCAGCCGGGACGGTTGGCCTCGAGCACGACAGGGCTCAGCCCGCTCCTCGCAATGTGATGCGCGGCGGAGAGGCCGGTGTAGCCGGCGCCGATGATCACCACATCGGCCTGTTGCTCGCCCGACAGCACGGGATAGTCGCGCGCCGGCTCCGCCGTGGCTTCCCACAGCGAATTGACCGATGGCAGCGCGCGCCAGTCCCGTGTCATGCCACAGCTCTCCGTTACGCCGCCGGACCGATCGCCGCATCCGCGAGCGCCTTCAGCGTCGGGAAATGGAAGTCCGGCTTGGTCAGCGTTTCAACCGCAGGCGTGCCGCCGAAGCCGGCGATGCCCTGGCGGCGCTCGATCCAGCACACCTTGTAGCCGAGCTTCCGCGCGATCCCGATGTCGTGATACTGGCTCTGCGCGACGTGCAGGATGTCGGACTGCTTGTAGCCGAAGGCGGACTGCCGACCCTTGTTGTAGGCGAAGAATTCCGGGTTCGGTTTTGCCACCCCGGTGTCGTCGGCGCAGACGGTGTCGTCGAAGGGATTGCCCAGCGCATGCGCGTAGCACGAGAGCGCGACGCGATCGGCATTGGTCATCGCGACCAGGCGGAACTTCGTGCGCAGCCGCTTGAGCGCCTCAACGGAATCGGGGAACGGCCCCCAGCGCAGCACAGCAAGCTGGAACACGTCGCAGGAGGCGTCATCCGCCGGCAGCCCGAGCTCCTTGGCGAGATAACGGTAGACGTGGAACATGACCTCGCTCGAGCGCTCGTAATGCTTGTCGCGGCCGCGCTTGTAGGATTCGAAGATCTTGTCGTCGCTGAGCTCGGCCGGCGTCTTGCCCGAGATCCTGCGCACCGCGGAGAGCACGCCGGTCTCGAAGTCGATCAAGGTGCCGACGACGTCGAAGGTGAGGACCTTGAAATTGCTGAACGCGGCTTGGGTCGACATGTGGTTTCTTCTCTCCGGTTGGACGCGGCTTGAATTCAGTCCCCCACCCGGGGCACCACGATGGTGTCCTCGGGATGGAGCGTGACGGTGAGGCTGCCGCCGAGCGGCGGAATGCGGTGATAGGCCTGGTGGTAGCTCGGCTGGCGCAGGCTGAGCGCGATGCCGTCGGCGAGCGCGAGGAAAATGCGCAGGCTCTCGCCCTGGTAGACGATGTCGGTGACGGTCCCGGTCAGCCGGTTGCAGGCGGCATCCTGCGCCCCGTCGTCGATCAGCAGCTTCTCGCTGTGCACGGCCAGCATCAGCGCGTCGCCATCAGGGATCGCACGCGCGCTGCGCAGCAAGGCATTGCCGAGCGCGACGCTGGAGGCATCGACGCGGCGGACCGGCAGCATCGTCGCCTCGCCGATGAAGCTGGCGACGAAGGAATCGGCGGGATGATCGTGCAGCCGCGCCGGCTCGTCGATCTGGACCAGGCGGCCGTCCTTCATGACGGCGACGCGGTCGCTCATGGTCAGCGCCTCGCGCTGGTCGTGGGTGACGTAGATGATGGTGGCGCCGATACGCCTGTGCAGCGCGCGCAGCTCGATCTGCATGGATTCGCGCAGCTGCTTGTCGAGCGCGGAAAGCGGCTCGTCCATCAGGATCAGGCGCGGCTCGAAGATCATGGCACGCGCCAGCGCCACGCGCTGGCGCTGGCCGCCGGAGAGCTGCGCGATGCCGCGCTCCTCATAGCCGGCGAGGCCGACCATGCTGAGTGCCGCGCGCACCTTGTCCGGCCAGGAGGATTTCGGCAGGCGCCGCGCACGCAGCGGAAAGGCGACGTTCTCGCCGACGCTCATATGCGGAAACAGCGCGTAGTTCTGGAACACGACGCCGATGTCGCGCTTGTGCGGCGGCATGTAAGTGACGTCGCGGCCGCCGAACAGGATGGTTCCCGACGTCGGCAGGATGAAGCCGCCCAAAATGCCGAGCAGCGTGGTCTTGCCGGAACCGGAGGGGCCGAGCAGCGAGACGAATTCACCGGCGCCGACATTGAGCGAAACGTCGTCGAGGGCGCGAACGGCGCCATAGGCCTTGCTGGCGGACCTGATCTCGACGCTTTCCGCTCGCTTGTCCAACGATCGACCTCGCCATGTCCCTGCGCTGGCGTGCCTCACTGCACGCCATAAGCCTGCTTTATAGACAGGGATTCTGGGCAGCCACGGCCGAAGCGTGCGCTGCACCAAATCTTCTCTCGAAGGCCCTGTCTTTAGGCTGTCATCCCAATGACACCAGACTTGCCAAAACTCGGCAATTGCCAAATTCTCACCGCGCTCATAACATGACGTTATGCCAGAGCTCCGCCGCATGCTGCCGTCCAGCAACGCCCTGTTCGTCTTCGACGCAGCGGCGCGCAACGGCAGCTTCACCGCGGCGGCCGCCGAATTGAACGTGACGCAGCCGGCGGTGAGCCGGATGCTTGGCCAGTTCGAGGAGCATCTCGGCGTCCGCCTGTTCGATCGCAAGGCGGGCCGCGCGGTGCTCACCGAGGAAGGCGAGATGCTCTATCGCCGCGTGCTCGAGGGCTTCCGCAGCATCGAGAGCGGGCTCGTCGAGATCGAGCGGCGCCGCAAGGGCACCGAGACGGTGACGCTGTCGGTCTCCTCCGCCTTCACCACGCATTGGCTGATGCCGCGCATCGACAAGCTGCAGAAGCAGTTTCCGCAAGTCGATCTGCGCTTCCAGCTCATCTCCGGCGCGCTGCGCGGGCCGGTGGAGAATGTCGATCTCGGCATGCGCTTTCGCGATCGCGAGGAGCCCTCCTCCGGCGGCACGCTGATCATGAAGGAAGTGATGCTGCCGATGTGCAGCCCCGGCTATCTTGGCGAGACCGATCCGACTGAAGGCAACACCATCATCCGCCTCGCCGAGACGCCGGGCGACTGGGCTGCGGATTACGCATCGCTTCTCACCGGGCGCCGCGGCGCGGCCAAGGCGCTCAGCTTCACCGATTATGCCGTCGTGGTGCAGGCCGCGCTGCTCGGCCAGGGCATCGCGCTGGGCTGGCTGACGGTCGCCTCGCACTGGCTGCTCACCGGCGCGCTGGTGCCAGCCTCCGACACGCTCACCACCACGCGCCGCATCTGCGAATTCCTGCCGCCGCGCAACCGCTTGATGCGCCCGATCGCCGCCGAGATCCGCGACTGGATCATCGCCCAGATGAAAAGCGAGATCGCCGCGATCGACCGGCTCTATCCGAAGCTCGGCGCGATGGAGGCGTGCTATTAAGCTTCCTCTCTCTCCACGTCATTGCGAGCGAAGCGAAGCAATCCAGAATCCCTCCGAGGAGACAGTCTGGATTGCTTCGCTCCGCTCGCAATGACGATGTGGATACTACCGATGCTCAATCGCCCTGATGGCGCCACGCAACTCCGCGAGGCCGCGCAGGCGGCCGATCGCGGTGTAGCCGGGATTGGTGCGCTTGGTGGCGGCGAGATCGTCGAGCATGCGGTGGCCGTGGTCGGGGCGGAACACGATCCTCTTGTCCGGCGAACGTCGCGCGTTCTCCTTCAAGAGCGCCTTGAGCACCGCGACCATGTCGACGTCGCCGTCGAGATGATCGGACTCGTAGAACGACAGGCCATCCGCCTCGCGCTTGGTCGCGCGCAGGTGGGCGAACGCAATGCGCGGGCCGAAGCGTTCGGCCATCTCGGGCAGATTGTTCTCCGCGCGCACGCCGAGCGAGCCCGTGCACAGGCAGATGCCGTTCGCCTTTGACGGCACGGCATCGAACAGTGCCTGATAGTCGTCGGCACTGGAGGCGATGCGCGGCAGGCCGAACAGCGGCCGCGGCGGATCGTCCGGGTGCAGCGTCAGGGAGACGCCGAGCTGCTCGGCGACCGGCGTGACACGCGCGAGGAATTCCGCGAGGTGCTGCCGCAGGATTTTCGGCGTGATGTCGCGATAGGTCTCGAGCCGGTCGCGGAATTGCGGGATCGTCATCGGCTCCGTGGTCGAGCCCGGCAGCGCGCTGGCGATGACCATGACGAGATAGTCGATGTCGGCCTGGCTCATCTGCTCGAACAGTTTTTTCGCGCGCGCCTGCTGCTCGGGCGAATATTCCTGCACGGCCGCCGGGCGTTTCAGGATATGCAGCTCGAAGGCGGCAAAGCGATCCTGGTCGAAGCGCATGGCGCGGGCGCCGTTGGGAAGCTCCCATTCGAGGTCGGTGCGGCACCAGTCGACGACAGGCATGAAATTGTAGCAGATGATCTTGATGCCGGAGGCGGCGACCGCCTCCAGGCTTGCGATCCACGCCTCGATCGACTTCGTCGCCTTTCCGCCGAGACGCTTGACGTCGTCGGGGATCGGGATCGACTCCACCACCGACCAGGTCAGCTTTGAGCGGCCAGGCTGGCCGTTCTCGATAAAATTCTTGCGCTCCTCGACCGCCTTGCGCGTCCAGGCCTCCCCGATCGGAACCTGATGCAGCGCCGAGACGATATCGCTCGCCCCGGCCTGCCTGACGTCATCGAGCGAGACCGGATCATCGGGCCCGTACCAGCGCCATCCCTCCAGCATCATGCTTCGTCTCCGATCAGTTCGCGGTCAGCACGACCTTGACGCTCTGCGAGCGGTCGAGCGCCAGCCGCAGCGCATCCGGCGCGGTCGACAGCGGCCGCTCGGCGGTGACCAGCGACAGCACGTCGACGCTGCCGTTGCCGATCAGTTCCACCGCGGTCATGAACTCGAAGCCGAAGCGGAACGAGCCGCGCAGGTCGATCTCCTTGGCCATCACCGCGTTCGACGGCGTCGGGATCTGCCCGCCCGGCAGATTGCCGATCTGCACCACGACGCCGCCGCGCCTGACGATGCCGATCGCGCTGGCAAGGCCCGCGGCCGTACCCGAGACCTCGAAGGCGACGTCATAGGGACGCGCCGCGGCTTGTGCTTTCAAGCCTTCCTCGCCGGCGGAGACATTCTCGACATGCGAAGCGCCGAGCTTGGTCGCAAAAGCCAGCGGCGCCGGCGCGATGTCGGCGACCGTGACGTCGGCCATGCCGGCGCGGTGCGCGGCGAGCATGGTCAGAAGCCCAATCGGGCCGGCCCCGAAGATGATGCCGCGCTTGCCCTCGATATTGCCGGCGCGCGCGACCGCGTGCAGGCAGACCGCAAGCGGCTCGGCGAGCGCCGCAGCCTGGTAGGAGACGTGGTCCGGAATCTTCTCGCACTGCGCCGGGACTGCATCGAAGTAGTTGGCGAAGCCGCCCTGCATGTGCGGCGTCTTCGAGGCCGAGCCCATGAAGTAGATGTTCTCGCACAGGTTCGGCCGGCCCTCGCGGCAGGCGACGCAATGGCCGCACCAGCGCGACGGGTTGACGGCGACGCGGTCGCCGACCTTCAGATTGGCAGCGGCTCCGGAGATCTCCACAACCTCGCCCGAGATCTCATGGCCGAGCACCAGCGGCGACTTCACCACGAAATCGCCGGTCCGGGCATGGCGGAAGTAGTGCATGTCCGAGCCGCAGATGCCGCCGGCACCGAAGCGGATACGCACCATGCCCTGGCTAAGCTTCTCGAGCGGATGCTCGATCATGCGCAGGTCTTCGGGGCCGAACAGGGTTGCGGCGAGAGCGGTCGAGGTCATTTGGAGAGTCCCATGTATTTAGGCAGCCAGAGGGTCAGTTCGGGAATGTAGGTGATCGCGATCAGCGCGAGCATCAGCGGCACCAGCCAGGGCAGGATGGCGACCGTCGTGCGTTCGACCGAGAGCTTTGCGACGCGGGCGAGCACGAACAGCACCATGCCGAGCGGCGGATGCAGCAGGCCGATCATCAGGTTCAGCGTCATGATCAGGCCGAAATGGATCGGATCGATGCCGAGCTTGAGCACGATCGGCAGCAGGATCGGCGCCAGGATGGTGATCGCGGCCGTGGTGTCGATGAAGCAGCCGACGAACAGGATCAGCACGTTGGCGAGCGCCAAAAACACCCATTTGTTGTGGGTGATGCTGAGCATCCAGTCCGAGAGCATCTGGGCGGCCTGGGACACCGTCAGCAGCCAGGCGAAGATCGAGGCTGCGGTGACGATGAACAGCACCGAGGCCGTGGTCTCGATGGTGTCGAAGGTCGCCTTCGCCACGGTCTTCAGCGTCATGGTGCGGTAACGGATGAGGCCCAGGAACAGCGACCAGATCACCGCGGCGACCGCGGCTTCCGTCGGCGTGAACCAGCCGAGCGTCATGCCGCCGATCAGGATCACCGGCGCCATCAGCGCCATCACCGCGGAGAAGTCGAAGTACCAGTCGATAATGAGCAGCGTACCGAGACCAATGACGACGGCCATGTTGACCGAGAGGCCGGCGAGCACCATCAGCCAGATCGCCATCGGGAAAGCCAGCACGATGGCGATCTCGAGGCCGGCCGAGCCGAGCTGCGGCCAGGAGAATGGCGTATCGCTGCCCCATTTGTTCTTGTGCGCGAAATAGGTGACGGTCGCCATCATCAGCAGGGTCATGACGATGCCGGGGATGACGCCGCCCAGGAACAGCGCGCCGATCGAGACGTTGGCCATCATGCCGTAGATCACGAAGGGCAGCGACGGCGGGATGATCGGCCCGAGCGTTGCGGACGCCGCGGTGACGCCGACCGAGAATTCGGTGGAGTAGCCGTGGTCCTTCATCGCCTTGATCTCGATGGTGCCGAGGCCGGCGGCGTCCGCGATCGCGGTACCGGACATGCCCGAGAAGATCACCGAGCCGATGATGTTGACGTGGCCGAGGCCGCCGCGCATCCACCCCACCAGCGCGACGGCGAATTTGTAGATGCGTCCGGTGACGCCGGCGATGTTCATGAGATTGCCGGCCAGGATGAAGAACGGCACGGCGAGCAGCGGAAAACTCTCGACGCCGGCGATCATGCGCTGGGCCAGCGTGACGTCGGGCGTCACGCCGCTGACCAGGATGTAGAGCAGCGACGACACGGCCATGGCAATCGCCACGGGAACGCCGAGCAGCATCAGGACGAGAAAGCCTCCAAGCAACAGCAACATGGGATTACCCTTCAAAACCGTCGTAGGCGCCGGGACGTTCGAGGATCGAATAACCCTGTCGCAAATGTTGAATGGCCACCTGCACCGAGCGCGCGAACATCAGCACGAAGCCGGCCAGCACGGCGTAATAGACGTAGTCCTTGGGCAGATTGATCGTGGTCATCGATTCATCGCCGATGATCTGGATGTAGACCCAGACCAGCTTGATGGCGTAGCCGCAGAAGGCGATCCGGATCAGGTCGATGATGGTCGACAGCACGCGCGCCACGACGTGCGGCAGATAGCGGTAGATCAGGTCGACCTGGATATGCCGCGACAGCCGCACGCACATCGAGGAACCGATGAAGACCACGCCGATCAGGCAATAGGTCGCGATCTCCTCGGTCCAGGCATAGCTGTCGTTGAGCACGTAGCGGGTGAAGAACTGGAGGAAGACGGCCAGCGCCATCACCCAGAAGATCGCCAGCGCCACCCAGTCCTCGAAAGCGTAGACGCCGAGATCGACCTTGGGCGTCGCCTCCTCCTCGAAGGTGTGGGCGATCTCGTCCGCGGTGATCTGCCGGTGTATTTCGGCGGTCGACATGGGGTTACTCCTCAAACGACTTGAACGTCATTCCGGGGCGGCTCGAAGAGCCGAACCCGGAATCTCGAGGTTCCGGGTTCTCGCTTCGCGAGCCCCGGAACGACGGCGTTGCTTATTTCACGTCCTGGATCTTCTCCCAGTCGGCCTTGCGGTAGCCGAACGTCTCGAACGCAACGTTCTTCAGCACGGTGTCGCGGAACTCGTTCTTGTCGACCTCGGTCACGGTCAGGCCCTTCTCCTTGAAGAAGGCGACCAGCTTGGCCTCGTTCTGCTTGATCTCCGCGGTCGCTTTCGCAGCGGCCTCCTGCGCGACGTCGGTGAAGATCTTCTTGTCCTCGTCGGAGAGCTTCTTCCAGAGCGCGCCCGCCACCACCGTGTTGAGGTGGTCGACGATATGGCCGGTCAGCACGATGTGCTTCTGCACCTCGTAGAACTTCTTGGCCTCGATCGTGGTCAGCGGGTTCTCCTGCGCCTCGACGGTGCCGTTCTGGAGCGCGAGATAGACTTCGGCGAACGCGATCGGTGCGGTGTTGGCGCCGCAGGCGCGCGGCATTGCGAGGTAGGCCGGCACGTCGGGCACGCGCATCTTCAGGCCCTTGAGGTCGGCGCAGCTCTTGATCGGCTTGTTCGACGAGGTCTGGCGCACGCCGTAATAGGTCACGGCGACGATGTGGTGGCCGCTCTTGTCCTCATAGCCCTTGGCGAGCTCCTTGAAGATGTCGCTCTTGGTGTAGGCGAGGAGATGGTCCGAGTCGCGGAAGGTGTAGGGATAATAGGTCACGCCGATCGGCGCGAAGCTCTTGGCCGCGAAGCTCGAGCCGGAGATGATGATGTCGACCGAGCCGAGCGAGAGGCCCTGGTTGATGTCGGCTTCCTTGCCGAGCTGCGAGGCCGGATAGACGTCGACGGTGTAGCGCCCGTTGGTGCGCTTGCCGATCTCCTGCGCGGCCCAGACCGAAGCGGTGTGGAACGGCTCCGAGGTCTCGTAGACATGGGCCCATTTGAGCTTGGTCTGCGCCATGCCGGCATGGGTCGTGGCAAACATTGCCGCGGCGGAGACCGCGAGCATCATCGTCATCTTCTTCAACATTGACTTTTCCTCCATCGTTCAAGTCTGCTTCTTGTTCGCCCGCACCTTAAGCGGATGCAGGCCGCCCAATCTCATCGCCGCCGCGCTCTGCTGCTCGCGGCCTGCTTCTTCTTCGATGCCGGTTTCGGCTTCGATGGCTTTACCGGCGCTCGCACCGCACGGCCGTGGCCCGAAACCGGTCCTCCCGCGCTCTCGGCGCCAAAGTTCTGCGCAAAGCGCTCCTGCGAGCGCGCCAGATGCTTTCGCATCGCCTCGCGCGCGGTGTCCGGATCATGCGCCGCGATCGCGTCGCGCACGGCGCGATGCTCGTCGAGCGCGGTGCGCCACGTGCCCGGGCTCTCGAAATAATGCGCAAGCTTCGCGAAATAGGGATTGAGACGCTGGTCGAACAGCTCGCCGACCACGCGCACCAGAACGGCATTGCCGAGACTTCCGGCGATCGCGACATGGAACGCGCGATCGTGCACCATCGAGGCCTCGCCGGGATGCTCGACATTCTCCATCGCGACAAGCGAGGCGTCGATGCGGGCAAGATCGTCTTTGGTCGCAACGCGCGCGGCCTGCTCGGCGATCGCGCTTTCCAGGAATTCGCGGGCGCGCAACAGCTCGAACGGCCCCTCGATGACAGCAGCGGCTGCGGGCGCGGCAAACGCGGCAGGCTCGATCACATAGATGCCGGACCCGACGCGGATACGGAGGCGGCCTTCGACCTCAAGCGCGATCAGGGCTTCGCGCACCGTCGGCCGCGACACCTTGAGCTGCTCGGCGAGCTCGCGCTCGGTCGGCAAGCGGCTGCCGACCGCGTACTCGCCGCTGTCGATCAGGCTTCGCAATTGATCGGCGACCTGGCGATAAAGCCGTCTCGCCTCCACAGCTTCCAGCGGCACGCTGGTCCTCCCGGAAGGGGCGCGCAGGGTCGTTGAAACCCGCGGCCCGCCAATTTTTGGAAAATTGGTCTTACCAATTGACCGGAGCATTGACCGAGGACGGGCGCCATGTCAAGCAGCGGCAAAGCAATGGGGGAGACGTCCATGCGCCTTGGCAGCGCCAATCTCGACCGCTTGCCGCCGGCCATCCGCCGCCCGGCCTACGACCGCTCGCGCGTCACGCCCGGCATCGTGCATCTCGGCCTCGGGGCCTTTCATCGCGCGCATCAGGCCGTCGTCGTCGACGATTGCCTCGCCAGCGGCGCCTTGTCCTGGGGCATCGTCGGTGCGAGCCTGCGCAGCCCAGATACGCGCGACGCCCTCGCCCCGCAGGATCATCTCTATACTGTTGCCATCCGCGCCGCCGAAGGCACCGAGCACCGCGTCATCGGCGCCCTGCTCGACAGCGTCGTCGCGCGCGAGAAGCCTGCAGCGCTGGTCGAACGGATGGCCGATCCCGCCATCCGCATCGTCTCGCTCACGGTCACCGAGAAGGGCTATTGCCACACGCCGCAGACCGGCGATCTCGACGAGCGGCATCCTGACGTCGTGCACGATCTCAACAATTTTGACGCGCCCCGCTCGGCGCCCGGCTTCATCGTTGCTGCGCTGGCGCGCCGGCGCGCACAGGGACTGGCACCCTTCACCGTGCTGTGCTGCGACAACCTCGCCGCCAACGGCCACACCGTACAGCGGATCGTGACGCAGTTTGCCGCGCTCCGCTCGAAGGATCTCGGTAAGTGGATCGCGGATGCGGCCGCCTTTCCCTGCACCATGGTCGACCGCATCGTGCCGGAGACGACGGATGCCGACCGCGACGCGGTCTCGAACGCGCTGGGTTTTCGCGACGCCTGGCCGGTCATGACCGAGCCGTTCACGCAATGGGTGGTCGAGGACCGCTTCACCGCGGGCCGGCCCGACCTTGCCGCCGCCGGCGTCGAGCTCGTGACCGACGTCAAGCCGTTCGAGCTGATGAAGCTGCGGCTGCTCAACGCCAGTCATTCCGCGCTCGCCTATCTCGGCTATCTCGCTGCTTACGAGACCATCGCCGACACCATGCGGGATCCGCACTTCGCGCGCCTCGCCGCGCGGGTGATGGAAGAGGCCGCGGTGACGCTGACGATGCCAGCAGGCACTGACCTCGGCGCCTACCGCGCCTCGCTGCTCAAGCGCTTCGCCAACCCTGCTTTGCATCATCGCACCTGGCAGATCGCGATGGACGGCTCGCAAAAGCTGCCGCAGCGCCTGCTCGGCGCGATGCAGGATCGTCTCGCGAGGGGCCTGCCGATCGCGACGCACGCGCTCGCGGTCGCCGGCTGGATGCGCTACGTCACTGCGCTGGACGAGCAAGGCCGCGCCATCGACGTGCGCGACCCCCTTGCCGCCGAGTTCGCAGGCATCGCGCGCGAGGCTGGTCCCGTAGCCGAACGGCTCGCCCCGGCCCTGCTCGGGGTCGAGAAGGTGTTCGGACCGCTGGGCACCGAGCCGCGCCTGCGCGAGGCCGTCACCGCGGCGCTCGGCCGTCTCTATCGGGATGGCGCGCGACGGGCGGTGGAGACGCTGGTTTCGGCCTGATCACAAAGCAGGCAGCGGCCTCCCCAATGCTGCACTGCGGTCAAAATCGAACGTAAAATCAAACGCAAGTCGCGCTTGATTTTTGCCTGTCATTGCCGCACCCGAGAGGCATGGCAAAGGACAGCAAGGTCATCGCCGCGAATGCGGCCTTCTATGCCGCCTTCTCCACCGGAGACGTCGCCGGCATGGAGCGGATGTGGGCGGACGACGACGGAATTTCCTGCATCCATCCCGGCTGGCCGGCCATCATCGGGCGCGCCACGGTGATCGGAAGCTGGCGTGACATCCTGCAGAACCCGCAGCGGCCGCAGATCGTCTGCGCCGAGCCGCAGGCCATCGTCGACGGCGACAGCGCCCGCGTGCTCTGCATCGAGATCGTCGACGGCACCGCTTTGGCGGCTGCCAACCATTTTCGGCGCGTCGGCGACGGCTGGCGTCTGGTGCATCACCAGTCGAGCCCGATCGCCCAGATTGTCGAGCAGGCTGAGGACGATAGAACGAGCCGCCGCGTCCACTGACCGGGGCGGACACGCGGGCGTAATGTACTGTGCATGGGGTTGTTTTCCGACTTTTTTGTTGGCGGCCTCATCCAAGCCCCGCCAGATCGTCCAGCACCACCCGCGCCGCGGTGAAGTCGTCATCCCCGAAGAACATGCTGCGGGTGATGAGAACGGGAATTCCGGCCCGTGAGGCCGCAATCAGGCCGTTGGCTGAATCCTCGATCGCAACACAATCGGAGGCATCGAGCTTCAGCCGCGCCAGGATCTCGAGATAGACGTCCGGCGCCGGTTTCTTGTGCCTGACATCATCGCCGGCGACGATGGCATCGAAGTCCGCGGCCCAGCGCGTGCCCAGCGCCTGCGACAGCAGCGCATCGATGTTGCCATGCGACGTGGTCGTCGCGATCGCGAGCCGCTGGCCGCGCGCCTTCGCTGCAGCAAGCAGTTCCGCCACACCCGGCCGCAACGGGCAGCAGCCGGTCTCGATCAGCTCGGCGTAGTGCGCGGTCTTGATGCGGTGAAGCTCCGCAATGTCTGCATCCGACAATGCCGGGGCAATGCCCAGCCTCGCGTGGTAGGCGCGCATGCGCTCCTTGCCGCCCGTCACCCGCAACAGATCCTTGTAGACGGAGCGGTCCCATTGCCAGTCGAGACCGGCGCGGGCAAAGGCGTGGTTGAAGGCCAGCCGATGCAGTTCCTCGGTCTCGGCCAGCGTGCCGTCGACATCGAAGATCAGCGCGGCCGCGTGCCGGATCAGCTCGGCCGCATCCACCGGCGCCAGAGCGAACGCTTCTGCCTGCATGGTCGATGCCTCCCTGTGCCAGGCGAGCATCGCCCCGGCTGCCGGGCGAGACAAATCGCAATATCTTTTGCCGGACCCAAAAATCTCTTATGAGCGACTGGCGCGCAGCTGGCGCGACGGGAACTCGGACCTGCACGGGAGACGCATGCGGCTCTTCATCCTCGGCCTCGGCTACAGTGCCCGGCATTTCGCCCGCAAATTTGGCGGCAGCTTCCCGCATGTCGCCGGCACCGTGCGCGATCCCGGCGAGCGAACCGACCTGCAGGATATCGAGGTGCATGCCTTTTCCGGCAGCCGCCCCGCGGACGCGACGCTCGAACGTATCAGCGAGGCCGATGTTGTTCTGGTGTCGATCCCGCCCGGCAGCAATGGCGATCCCGCCATCGCGGCGTTTGGCGGCGTGCTGGCGGGGCGTCACCGCAAGATCATCTATCTCTCGACCATCGGCGTGTATGGCGATCATGGCGGCGCGTGGGTGGACGAAGGCACGCCACCGCAGGCCGCCTTCGAGCGCACGCGCCTGCGGCTCGCGGCCGAGCAGGCCTGGACCGATAGCGGGTACGGCAATGTCGCGATCCTGCGGCTCGCCGGCATCTATGGTCCCGGCCGCAACGCGCTGGTGACGCTGCGAACCGGCACGGCCCGGCGCATCATCAAGCCGGGGCAGGTCTTCAACCGCATCCACGTCGACGACATCGCGAGCGCGATCATGGCCGCCATTGAGCACGGGCGCGGCGACACCTTCAACGTCTGCGACGACGAGCCCACGCCGCCGCAGGACGTGATCGCCTACGCCGCGCAGCTCATGGGCGTTGCGCCGCCGCCGGAAGAGGCGTTCGAGACGGCCGAGATGTCGCCGATGGCGCGCAGCTTCTATGCCAGCAGCGCCCGCGTCTCCAATGCGAAATTGAAGCGCGAGCTCGGCGTCAAATTGGCTTATCCGACCTATCGCCAGGCGCTGGATGCGTTGTGGCGCGCAGGCGAAGGACGATAGGTTCCGCTACATCCGGCGCCTCCCAGACATGCCCTGCCCGCGCTTGACTTCGCTCCGGCGCGGCCGTGATCTAGGCATGAGCGAGCCATCCGCATAACGAGCTCGCCTGGGAGGATTGAATGAACAAGACGATCGCCATGATCGCGGCGGCGGCTGCCGCCATCACGCTCAACGCAGCACGTGCCGCGCCACTGCCCGAAGCCAATCCCGATGACGCCGGTTTCTCGAAGCAGGGTCTTGCGCGGCTCGACAGCTTCTTCGCGCGCGAGATCGCGGCCAAGCGCGTGCCCGGGGCAGTCGTCGCGGTGGCGCGGGACGGCAAGCTCGTGCACTACAAGGCCTATGGCATGCTCGATCCGGACAAGGGCACGCCGATGCCGGTCGATGCGATCTTCGCGCTGGCCTCGATGACCAAGCCGATGGCGGCGGTCGCCGGCCTGACGCTGATGGAAAGGGGCCAGCTGCCGCTCCAGGCCAAGCTGTCCGATTACTATCCGGGCTTTGCGGACATGAAGGTCGGCGTGCCCCAGAGCGACGGCTCGCTCAAGCTCGAGTCGCAGGCCTCGCCGATCTTCATCCACGATCTCTACCGACACACGTCCGGATTGATGTATGGCGGCCGGCCGGACTCATCGAGCCCGGTGGCGCGGCAATATCCCGATGGCGTCGCGCCCGCGATCGAGGGCGACACCCAGGCCTTCATCGACCGCATGACAAAACTGCCGCTGGCGCATCAGCCCTCGACCGAGTTCGAGTACGGTTTTTCGATCGACGTGCTCGGCGCCGTGGTCGAGAAGGTGAGCGAGCAGAAGCTCGGCGATTATCTCGCCGCCAATGTCTGGCAGCCGCTCGGCATGAAGGACGCGACCTTCCACCCGACCGACGCGCAGCGTCCTCGCCTTGCCCGCCCGTTCGCGAACGATCCGCTGACCGGCAAGCCGCAGGCGATCAAGCTGCTCGATACCCCAACACAATTCGACTGCGGCGGCGCCTGCTCGTTCGCGACCGTCGGCGACTACATCCGCTTCGGGCAGATGCTGCTCAACGGCGGGGAGCTCGACGGTCAGCGCATCCTCGGCCCGAAGACCGTGCACCACATGACGACCAATCATCTCGGCCCCGAGATCAAGAACAACGTGGCGAATGTCGAGCCACATCGCGGCGGCTTCGGCTTTGGCCTGTCGGTTGCGGTCCGCACCAGCGAGGGCCTGTCGTCGGTGCCCGGCAATCCCGGCGAGTTCACCTGGAACGGCGCCTACGGGACGCAGTTCTTCTGCGATCCGAAGGAGCGTCTCGTCGTCGTCGTGGGCACGGCGGCGCCAGGCGAGCTCCGCAAATATTATCGCGAGCAGGTCCAGGACATTGTCTATGGCGCGATGGTGAAGTGACCGTGCCTCGATAAGGAAAGGGCGGCCACTCGGGCCGCCCTAGAAATTTGGCGTCAGCTCAACACGCCGTACTTCTTGAACCAGGCCTCGGCCTGCTTCCAGGCATCATCCGCCGCGTCCCTGCGGTAGCTGCCGCGATAATCCGCGTGGAAGCCGTGCGGCGCTTCAGGATAGATCTTGAACTCGGCCGTCTTCTTGTTCTGCTCGAGCGCTGCCTTGAGCTGCTCGACCTGAGCAACGGGGATGCCGGTATCGGCACCGCCATAGAGGCCGAGCACCGGCGCCTTCATCTCCGGGGCGAGCTGCATCGGGCTCTTCGGCCACAGCGGATTGGCGGGGTCGACCACCGTGCCGTAGAAGGCCACGCCGGCCTTGAGCGTGCCGCTATGGGCGGCATATTCCCAGACCGTGCGCCCGCCGCGGCAGAAGCCGATGATGCCGAGCTTCGCGGTGTCACCGCCCTGCGATCCCGCCCAGGCCACCACCGCGTCGAGATCGGACAGCAGTTCGGCGTCCGGCTTGGCGTTGACGATCGGCAAGAGATCCTTGACCTCGGTGACCCTGGTCAGGTCGACGCCCTTGCGGAAGTAATAGTCGGGTGCGATGGCAAAGGCGCCGAGCTTGGCGAGGCGGCGCGTCACGTCCTTGATGTATTCGTGCAGGCCGAAAATCTCCATCGCCACGATGATCACCGGCGCCTTGGCGTTGCCGGCGGGGCGGGCGAAATAGGCGGGCATCTCCTCGGAGCCGACCTTGATCTTGGCATCGCCGGCCTGGAGGCCGTTGGTGTCCGTCGTAATGATGTCGGCACGGACCGGACCGGCCGCGAGCGTGTAGCCAGCGGCGACGGCCGCGGTGGCGCTCATGAATCCGCGGCGAGAGAGCGGGGCGACTTTCGTCAGCCCGACGACGTCGGATGTCATGGTGGTCTCAAAGCTCATCGGTCTTTCCCTTCCTGCTTCCCATGCTGATGCCCCTGGGGCGCCGCATTCGCCAATAGTTGTCGGACAAACGCAAGTCACCAGCCTGCGAGGACGCGGCCCTCCGTCTCATCCCTTCGTTGGCGCGATCACCTCGGCAGCCTCCGGCCGCCGAAGGACCACGCGCGCCACCCGACCAGATCAGCCGTCCGCCGGGGACTGATCGTGTGCAGGCTTTAACCGCGTGGCCGCACTGCGGCGCAACATCCATTAACCCAAGATTGTGGTTCTCCCGCCCCACTCCACGCCGTCAGAAGTTGCAGATCCGCCGCCGCTCCGCCCATTTCGAAACGCTCCGCCGCAACAAATGGGCTGTGCAGTGGCCGCAACGACACATCATGTTGCCCGGATGCTGCGCGCCATCGGATTCCGGCACGTGATGCGCAGTCATTTGACTGAAATTTTCGGAAGAGTTGAGCCGTCCGGTTTACTCGAACTTTCTTTGTGACGCTCTAGTTCCACGGCCGGAAGTTCCATCTCCGGCAACGGAGAGCGGTCCTCCGAGGCACGCTCCGCCGTCCGGCCAAGGACGAAGGATCGCCCGAGAGCTTCATTGTCGTCCACCAGATTGCGCTACCCAAGGCTCAATTGAATAAAGCTTTATCCGATCCGGAATTGAAATGAATTTGGCTCGCGAATCGATCGAACTGGTGGAGCAGGTCGCACGCATCCTGTGGTTCGAAGGCACCAAGCACGGCTTGCGCGATCGCGAGTGGATGGCGCTGCGTTTCCTCTCCCGTGCCAACCGGTTTTCCCGCACGCCCTCGGCGCTCGCGAGTTACGTCGGTACCACGCGCGGCACCGCCTCGTTCATCATCGGCGAGCTCGAACGGCTCGGCTATATCGAACGAAAGCGCTCGGCCAAGGACAAGCGGTCGGTGTTGCTGAGCGTCACGCAGCAGGGCAAGAAGTTCCTGGCGCGCGATCCCGTCAACGTTCTGGTCGACGCGATTGCCGTGCTCGACGAGGAGGCCAAGATCCGCTTCCGCGACGCGCTCCGCCACGTGCTGGATCAGTCCGACGCCGCCGAGCAGCGGCACCATACCGACGTCTGCAAGCGCTGCATCTTCCTCCGGGAAGATCGCACCAGCGCGGACGGCAAGACGACGGTCGAGTTCTCCTGCCGCCTGTTCCGCGCGCCGATCGCGGAGCCGGAGGTCGAGCTGCTCTGCACCGGGTTCGAGCATCACCGCCCGTAGACGGCGGGCTTCGATCAGGGCGTAGCCTTGCGCGACGAATAGATGACGCCGCCGCTGGTTTCCACCACCAGGCGTCCGTTCTCGCTCCGGATCTCCTCGATACGGCCGAGGCCGGGCACCTGCTGTCCCAACACGGCCTCGATGACGCCGTTCGGACTTTGCAGGATCGCGATCCCCTCATAGGCCTGGCGCACCGACCAGCCCTTGACCACCTTTCGCGGTGCCGCCGTACGTTCCGAGGCAGGCACCGACCCCGTGTATTCCGGCACAGCGACCGAGGCCATCATCGGCATCGTCGGCGAGGGTGGCTGCGAAGCAACGGTCGCCGGCGCCGGAGCCTGGGCTTGCGCGAGCTTGTCGAGCTTCACCGTGGAGGACGAGCTCACCCGTTCGATGCGGTCGAGGTTCTCGGCGAACCGGCCGAAGCGGTCATTGGTTGCCTTGCTGGATTGATCGACCGCGGTCCGCAGGCCGTCGAGATTTTCCGACACGCCCGACACCTGCTTGCGCAACTGGGCGACCGTCTCGCGCAGAATCCTGATCTCGGTATTGGCCGCGACATTGTTCTGGGCGGGCTGCGTGGTGAGATAGGCGATCACGCCGGTGCAGGCGCACACCACCAGGACGGCGGCGACCGCCAAAGTCGCGAGAGGCACCACCCAGGTCGGACGAGGCGGCGGCGGCTTGGCCACGATCACCGCCGGCTTGATCACTGTTGGCGCGGGCTTGGGTATCGCCATCTTGTCGAGGCGCGCCTTGGCACGAATGCGCTTCAAGCCCTCGAGCGCCTCCTTTGCCAGCGTTTCGTCGTTCGCCACTGCCGACATCCGCTTTGCACTTGCTGCGGGCTTGGCCGCTTGCGTCGGGTTCGTCTTGGGCGCTTCCGGAGCCGACTTCGCCGCCGCGGCAACATCGGCTGTTGCGCCGGGACGAGCTTGTCCATCGGACGACATGTGAAAATGCTCCGTTCGCTTCGATCTTTCGAGCGACGAATTTATTTGGCGAAGCTTGCCTGAAACGTGCGCATCGAAAACTTTTCAGCACGCGCAATGCGACGCCGAATGAGTCGAAAGCGTCACGCTCGCGGCGAGAGTGCGACTCGAAAGACACACACTCGCCAAGATTTCGCCAAGCTGGAGTCGGCGCGCCACACATGAGTCGAATTGTCGCATGTGGAAACCCGGTGGATAGAGTCAATCCCGGGTTGAAAACCCCTCCATATGCGTGACCTGCATCACCACCCAAAATAGCAGTGATTATACAGGGATGCGGAACTATAGACCCAGCGCGGTGCAAAAGTAGTTCAGCATCAAAACCAACTGGTGTGAGTAGATATATCAAGAAACAACTCGCAACAAACCAACAGCATCAAACACGCATAGCAACCGCTTTGTTACGCGCGCTTGATCGGGAATCGGCAATTGTTACGGTCCTACTCAAGTGATTCTCGCCAGTTGGCGAGGAGATCGGCAAAGTTCAGTAGCGTTCGGACGCAATAGGCAACTTGGCGCAACTGTTCTAGGTCGCTGTCTCAATCCGCCCCGCGAGGTGATCCGTAAGACACCCGCCGGGCCTCACGCAGTAAGCGTTCAGTATCGAGTCGAAGTAACAGGCCCGCGGAAAACGCAGGCACTGAATGCGTAGGGCTGCCCGCGAATATCGAAACCATAACAACGGTTCGCGGGATGGAAATATCGTCAAACAGCATGGTCGCCGAGCCGGTGCATCACAACAACCAGCCGGCCGCGACAAGTGCGAAACAGGGGCGAAAGACTAATGTATATTATCGTTGATGATCGCGAGAGCGTCACGAACAGCTACGTTGGAGGGCTCGTTCGCGAAGGCGTATCGTCGATCGGCTTCTCCTCCGGAGAATTCTGGGACTGGCTGCAATCTGCGAGTGAATCGGACCTGGCAGCGGTCGACGCGTTCCTCCTCGGGGATTGCGATGCCCGCGGAAGTCTGCCGCGGGCGATGCGCAAGCGCTCCGCGGCTCCCATCATCGCCATGAGCGGCCAGAAGATGCTCAAGAACACGCTGGAGCTGTTCGAATCGGGTGTCGACGACGTCGTGCACGTACCGATTCACCTGCGCGAAATCCTCGCCCGGACGGCCGCAATCGCGCGCCGCCGGGTGGGCGAACTGCCGAGGCCCTGCGAGACCAGGATCCAGGTCTTCTTCAACGGGCGTGACCCCGAGATTGCGGGCCACGCTCTCACCCTGCCCCGCCGCGAACTGCGCATTCTCGAATATATGGTCAGCAACCACGGCAAGTGGATCACCAAGACGCAGATCTTCAACGCGGTCTACGGCATCTTCGAGTCCACGTTCGACGAGAGCGTGATCGAGAGCCACGTCAGCAAGCTGCGCAAGAAGCTCCGCGACCGCCTCGGCTTCGATGCGATCGTGGCCCGCCGCTACGTCGGATACCGTCTCAACATCCCGGCCGGCGAAACCATCGACGTGCCGATGCAGGAGCTCGACGAGGTCGGCATTCTCCTCAACAGGGCGCATGCCGCCCCGGCGGCATATCCGGCCGGAAACTGACGCGGCAGAGCGCCGTCACGAAACCGACAACGGCCTCCGCGGAGCATCTTCGCGGAGGCCGTTGCACTTTCGGGAGCCGCGCGCGCAGAACGCGGGCCTTACACCGCGGCCGCGGCCGCAGCAAGGCGCGACGAGATGAGAATGGCGCCTCAGGATCTCATGCGGACGTGATGCTTCCGCAAAAGCCGCCTCACGCCTGTCCGGTGAAGCCTACGGCTTCGACTGGAATTCTTCCTTGGAGACGTAGTTGAAGTCCTCGACCAGGACGTCCTGGACGACGTCGGCCTGCATCCGCTCGTTGACACGCTGCTTGATGGCCGTCGTGAGGATCGAGAGGTCGTAGCGGGCGAGCTTCCTGAAATCGAGGCGGTCGTCGGCATAGATCCGGCGGAATGCCTCGTCGACCACGAACGGCTCCGGCGGAACATTCAGCTGGTGCATGGTCCGCGCCTCCACGGTGTAGACGAAGCGCGCTACGATATAGCCCTGCACATTGCCGTTCTCGACCATGGGCACGCTCAACGCCCGCGTCTTCTGGTACTGGAGCCCGTCCAGATAGGCGTCCTTTGCCGGCAAAAGGCTGCCGTTTTCCTTCCAATAGGCCACGGCGTAGCTCGTGCCCGCCGTGAGGATGCAGACCCAGAGCCCGGCCAGCACGAGTCTGATCATTTTCCGTCCTGTGCTGTGCGACCGGTATAGGTCCCGTCCGACTCGGCTTCCTTGATCGCCTTGACGATGATCGACGCAACCTCGCGCACCGCGTCGTAATGCATCTCGAGGACGGACCGGTTGCGCTCGAGCTTCTCGCGCAGGCGCTGGATCTCCTCGGTGACCTCGACCTCGCTGCCAAGATGCATCCGCGCCCGCATCAGGCGGACGAACTCCAGCATGCTGCGGCTCTTGCGGGCGCTGAAGTCGTCAAAGTCGATCTTCTTGCCCGTCGTGAGCGCGACCGTCTCCTCCTCGACGATGTTTTCGAGCCGGCGGATCGCCGCCAACAGGCCGCGCACCTCGTCCGATCTCACCGCATCTGCGCCCTCGATCACCGCCTCGCCGCTGACATTGGGTAGCAATACCGGCAACAGCGCATCGGGAGATGCTGCAGCAATCGTCATCGCCTCGGTGTCCACGACCGGCTGCTCCATCACCAGGGCTGTCGCGCCTTCTTGTGCCTGCATAGGAAATTCACCCCTCAACTTCTGTCACCCATTCCGGATCATGATCCGGCCTTTCCCGTCACGTCCGGACCCGCCGGATTTGCTGCGGCGAGTTGCTTCGCAATGCCAATGCCCTTGCCCTTCGCGAGCTGGTTGCCGAGTTGCTCCGCCAGCATCGATTTCCAGACGCTGCCCGCGGTCCCCTTGCCGAACAGCTCCTCGGACTCCTTCGGCAGCATCGTTTCGACGAAGCTCTGGAGGATGAAGGCTTCGAACTTCCGGTAGACCTCGCCGGACGCCGGCGCCTTGATCACCTGCACCGGAGGTCCGTTCACCGCGCCTGACTGCGCTTCGGCGACCTTCGCCGCGGATTGATCCGCAGCCGCAGCCGCGGCCGCTTTGCCGACCTCGGCGTCCATCGTGGCAGCGAAATCGGCGCCCGACGATTTCAGCGCATCGAGCTTCGCGGTCGCCGCGCGCTGCGTCACGGGATCGGCGGCTTCGAGGACGTCAAGGACGAGGTCGGGTGTCGCTGTCACGATCATGTCTTGGTCCGGCTGGCTGGCCGCGGCGTCCATGCGCGCACGGTGAGGCTTGTTCCCGTCATCTCCTCGAGCGAACGCTTTTCGGCGTCGCGAAGCTTCTCCGCGAGCGCCGCCTTGGCGACTTCCTCGAGCTGTTTCACGCGGCGGGTCTCGCGGCGAACCTGATCGAGCTGCCGCGAGGCCTGCTCCTGCGCGGCGCGCGCGCCGACGCTTGTCCTGTTGAGTCGCCGTGCGATCGACTCGCTCGACGATCCAGCCGGCGGCTTGCCCTCGTTCAGCGCGCCGACCAGCCATTCCTGCTCGTCCTGCAAGCTTTGCTCCTGCTGCCGCAGGTACGCGAGCTGCCATTCGGACAGCCGCAGCTGGAGCTTTACCAGCGAGACCATCCGACCAAGCTTGTCCGCGCGCGACTTCATGTCGTCACTCCGCCAGCCAGGAGGAGACGCCGAGGATGAACTGCGTCAGGAGCTCGTCGCTGGTGAGGTAGAGCAGCAGGAAGCCGCCGAACAGCACGAAGGGCACCGAGATGAAATAGACCGGGATCGCCGGCGTCAGCTTGTTGATCAGTCCGACCGCGAAGTTGACGATGACGGAATAGACGATGAAGGGGCTGGCGATCCGCAGCGTCAGCACGAACGCCTCCGACAGGCGGCCCACGAGCTGGTCGAGCGCCATGCTGCCGCCGATCCTGCTGCCGGGATGCCAGACGTCGTAGGAGTTCATCAGCCCGCGCAGCACCTGCCAGTGCTGGTCGGTCATGAAGAACAGCGTGGTGACCGATGCCATGATCAGCGGCACCAGCGCCGGCGCCGGATCGGTGTCGCCGACCGGCGTTCCCGGGATGTTGCTCAGTCCGATCGCGCTCGCCATCACGGTTGCCATGGTCTGGAGCGCGAGGAAGAACACGCGTCCGCCGAGGCCGATGACGCTACCGACCAGGATCTCCGTGCCGATCAGCAGCGCGAGCGACAGCGGTGCCGCGTTGTCGGTCAGAGGTTTCAGTACCGCGATCAGGATCGGCGTCAGCGCGAACGTCGTGACCAGCGCGATGAACAGCCGGACCTGGGCCGGGACGTTGACGCTGGAATAGCCCGGTACGAACATCAGGCAGGCGCCGATGCGGCAGAACACGATGAACGTCACCAGCACGCTGTCGGCGAGGCCGCTGATCACGATATGGCTCCGAGCGCACGGATCTCGGAGCTGCGCGCCACTTCGACATGCGACAGGATCGGCAGCGTCGGGAACACCCGCTCCAGGATCATCCGGACATAGGGGCGTGCTTCGGGGGTCACCGCCAGCACCACGCTCGTGCCGTTCTCGGTGAACTTGCGGATGGCGGCGCTGGCTTCCGTCGCAAACTGCTCGATGAGCCGCGGATCGGCGTCGAATTCAACGACGTCGCCCTTGGCATCGCGCTTCAGGCTCTGGTGGAAGGCGAGATCCCAGCGGTTGCCGAGGCGGACCACGTTGAGCACGCCATTGTCGGAGAGATCGCCGCAGATCTGCTGGGCAAGGCGCGTGCGCACATGCTCTGCGACCTGCTCGGAGCGCCGCACATGGGGCGCGATCTCGGCAATCGCCTCGAGGATCAGATGCAGGTTGCGGATCGACACGCGCTCGGCCAGCAGGATCTTCAGGATCGCCAGCAGGCCGGAGTAGGAGATCTGCGAGGGGCAGAGATCCTCGACCAGGCGCTTGTATTCGGGATCGAGCCGGTCGAGCAGCCCGCGCATGTCCTTGTAGGACAGGAGCTGGGCGAGGTTCGCCCGGATGACTTCGCTCAAATGCGTGAGCAGCACCGACAGATTGTCGACCGGCTTGCAGCCCTGCCGCCTGACCTCGTCGGCGAAGGCTTCCGTCACCCACAGTGCCTTCATGCCGAAGGCGGGCTCGATCACCTCCTCGCCCGGCACGTCGGGCTTGCCGTCCTTGTCGACGAGCACCAGCACCTCGCCGAGCCTGAGCTCGCCGTTGGCGACGCGGGTGTCGTGGATGCGGATCTGGTAGCTCTTGGGATCGATCGACAGATTGTCGGTGAGCTTGATCTCGGGAATCACGAAGCCGTATTGCTTGGCGAACTTCTTGCGGATCTTGGCGACGCGGTGGCCAAGCTCGGTGCGCGAGCCCAGGAGGTGGACCGAAAGATGGCCGCCGAGCGCCAGCTCGATCTCCGCCGTCTTCAGCGATTCCTTGACCGATTCCTTGGCCTGGGCCTGGGCGCGCTCGTCGGCCTTGCGCGCATCTTCCTTCTGCTTCTCGGCCGCCTGCCGCTTGGGCAAGGTGTAGCCGACGAAGGCCATGACGCCGCCGAGCAGCACGAAAGGCGGCATCGGCAGTCCCGGCATCAGCGCGAGCACGAACATCATCAGCGCGGCGGCCGACACCGCGCGAGGATAGCCGCCGAGCTGCCGGAGCACGGCCTGTTCCGCCGAACCCCTGGTGCCACCCTTGGAGACCAGCAGGCCCGCGGACAGCGACACGATCAGCGCCGGCATCTGCGACACCAGACCGTCGCCGACGGAGAGCTTGGTGTAGACGTCGGCGGCGCGCGACAGCGTGAGGCCGTGATGGGTGACGCCGATCACGATGCCGCCGAAGATGTTGATCGCGGTGATGAGCAGACCGGCGATGGCGTCGCCGCGAACGAATTTCGAAGCACCGTCCATGGCGCCGAAGAACGCGCTTTCCTCTTCGAGCTCGCGGCGGCGGCGCTGGGCTTCCTTGTCGTCGATCAGACCCGCGGACAGATCCGCGTCGATCGCCATCTGCTTGCCGGGGATGGCGTCCAGGGTGAAACGGGCGCCGACCTCGGCGATACGGGTTGCGCCCTTGGTGATCACGACGAAATTCACCGTGACCAGGATCGCGAAGATGATGAGGCCGATGACGAAGTCGCCGCCCATGACGAATTTGGAGAAGCCGGCGACGACGTAGCCGGCGGCGTGCTCGCCCTCCCCGCCTCGCGACAGGATGAGGCGCGTGGTCGCGATGTTGAGCGCGAGGCGCAGGATGGTCGCGATCAGCAGCACGGTCGGGAAGGCCGAGAAATCCAGCGGCCGCTGGATCCACAGCGCGACCATCAGGATCAGCGCCGACAGCGCGATCGAGAAGGCGAGGCCTAGATCGATCAGGATCGGCGGTATCGGCAGGAACAGGATCGTGAGCATGGTCACGATGCCGGCCGCAAAGAAGGCGTCCGCCCCGAATCGGCGGGGGCTGGGCAGGCTAGCAGCTAACGTATCGGCCATGGGTCACCGGCAGAGGGTCCGCCCCGTAATCTGCCGCGCAAAGCTTACGCGAGGGTGGTGGCCGCCTCGCGGCTCAGAAGCCCCGCTCGATATGCGAATAGACCATCTCGGTGAAGGTGGAGAGATGGGCGCCGATGAACGAGCCGGAGACGGCGACGACCACGAGAATGACGATGATCTTCGGAACGAAGGTCAGCGTCACCTCCTGGATCTGGGTCAAGGCCTGCATCAGTGCAATGATGGTGCCGACCAGCATTGCCGCGCCGACCGCAGGCCCGGAGGCGACGATGATGGTCCAGATCGCCGCCTGGACGATGTCGAGGGCGTCGCGCTCGTTCATGACTGGCTGATCGTGAGGCCGGGCCCGACGGCGACCTTCGTGCCGTTCTCGAGGGTCGCGATGGAGCCGTCGCTGTTGATGGAGATGGACTTGACCTTGCCGGAAAAGGTCGCGCCGGTCGAGTCGGTGAAGCTGACGGTCTTTCCGATCAGTGCGTCGGCCTGCGACAACGACTGCGAGGACAACAGCGCGTCCAGCTTCGTATTGGTCTGCATGGCCTGCTCGACCGTCGAAAGCTGGGCGAACTGGCTCATATATTGCGAGGTGTCCATCGGATTGGTCGGATCCTGGTTCTTCATCTCGGCGACGAGAAGCTGAAGAAAGGTATTGTAGTCGACGCTGTTGCTCGACGTGGTCGTCGTGGTGCTGGTCGACTTGCTGGTGCTGTCGGTCGCGCTGGTGACGTTCATGTGCCTCTCCGCTGTCAGGCAGCCTGGAATGGGGAAACGATCGTGGCGCCGGCCAGGATGGCCTGCTCCACCGGGAACAGCGCCCGGATCCGCTTGAGGGCCTCGAAATAACGTGTCGCCTCGACCAGCTCGTCGACCGCGGCGAGCCCCTCCAGCATCTCGCGGCTTTCGCACACCGCGACCAGGGCCGCGTGGTGCTGCGCGTAGAGCGCCGAAGCGTCGCGGACATCGGTCGGGTTCATCAGCATGAGCTGAACGATGAAATAGAGCTGCCGCATCGCAGTAGTGGCGTCGGACGCTTGCATGATCTGCCCTTCGAGCAGGAACATGACGTCGTTGACGAGCTCGACGGAGACCTTGCGGTCCACGCGCAGCACCGCGCCGTTGATGTAGATCCGTTCGCCCGCCCGCAAGGATATCTTCATTAGAGCGCGTCTCGGATCAGGCGGTTGATTTCGATGAGCTGCGCGACGTCATCCGACCTCTCTTCGCGAAGGCGATCGGCCTCCTTGATGACCCACAAGCCGATCGAGATGATTTCCGCGCGCAGCTTCTCGGGAAGCCCGTTTTCCGGATGCGAGAGATCCTCGATGAAGATCGTCCACAACCGCCGCACATAGAGCATGCTCTGGACGTGATCCTCGAAACTGTAGTGTCCCGTCTGAAGCCGCTCGAGGCGATCGATGCCGAGACTGAGCGCCTGGCGCTCGCGGCCTCTCGCCTCATAGCCGCTCTCGTCGACGACCGATGCATAGGCTTCAAACGTCATCAGGACCACTCTGCGCAGGAAACGGAATAACAAGACAAGGGTCGTGAACCTCGAAAAAGCGAGCTTGGCTCAGAGATAGTTGATGAGGCTGATCTTCTGGAGCTGTGAGGTCAGCGCCAGCGCCGTCTGGATCTGGGTCTGCAGGGTGTTGACCCGGACCGAGGCTTCCGTCGGATCGACTTTCTCCATACCGACGATCTGATTGTTCAGAATGTCCTGCTGCGTCTTGAGCTTGTCGGTTGCGGAGGTGATCCGCTGCTGGACCGTGCCGACGCTGCCGCCGAGGGTCGCGAGATCAGAAATTGCGCTGCCGACGAGGCTGATGGCCTTGTCCACGACGACCTGGAACGTCTCCTGGCTCAGTTTCGCGTTACCGAGATCCGCCATCATGGTGTAGGCCTCGGCGAGCTTGCGGAAGCCGGGCTGGTTGGCGCTGACGGACGTATCGGCGATCTCGGTCGTGGAGATGCGGCTTTGCATGACCTGGTCGGTAGCCGATGACCAGTTGGTGTTCCAGGCCGGGCTCGCGAACTCGGCATCGAAGGTGGTGTTGAGGAACGTCTGCATCTGTGCGGGGGTTATGCCGCTCACGCTGGCCGAGGATTGCGAGAAGCCGAAGGTCGCAAGGAAATCGGCGTCGACCCGGTTCTTGCTGGCCGAGCCCGTGGCATAGGGCGTGACCGGCTGGTTCTGGGTGTTGACGCCCGAGAAGAGATACGAGCCGTTATAGGAGACGTTCAGCGCGCCGATCAGATCCTGCAGGTTGGCGGACGCAGGCGGCAGAACGATCCGGCCGCCGTTGTCGGTGCTGCGAGCCGCGATCAGGTCCTTGAGGAAGTCCGTTGCGGTCGTGCCGAGCTGGGTGATCCGGGCTTGCGTCACGTCGAGGCGCCCCGAGACGAGCTCGTTGGTATCGACGAGCTGATCGGCGAAGCTCCAGTCCGCCCGCAGGGTGAGGTCGCTTCCCGTCGTGGCCCCAAGCTCGAGGCCCACATCGTAGAAACGGCCGGTGGTCGCTTCCGTCGACGCCTTGCTGAGCGCGGCCTGGTTGTTCGTGATTGACGTCCTCAACGACGAAGACAGCATCAAGGTCGAGATGTAGTTCGCGCTCATCATGGCTTAATTCCCCACGGCAGCCAGCAGGCTCTGCAACATTTCGTCGACGGTCGAGATGATCTTCGACGAGGCCGAATAGGTGCGCTCGACCTGAAGCATCAAGGACATCTCGTCGTCCATGTTGACGCCGCTGACGTTCGACAGCGCCGCGGTGCTGCGGTCGAGCAGCGTTTTCTGGTAGGTGACGTTGGAGTCCGCGGTCTTCCGTTGGTTTTCGATCCAGCTCGTCGACGACGACGCGTAGTCGATCAGGCTGCCGCTCGGCTTGCCTTGCGTGGTCGCATCGAACGGCTGTGCCGCATCCATGCCGCCGATGAGCTGCTGCAGCCGGGTCGAGTAGCCGCCATTGCCAGCGGTGTTGTATCTGTATGCAGGGTTGCCGCTGATCGCGCCGTCGCGCAGCAGATTGGGATTGCCGCCGAGCGCCGGATCGACTGACGCCGCGACGCTGATCAGGCCGGCAAGTCCGACCGAGACGGTGGCGCTCGCCGGCATCGCCGGCGCGCCGGGATAGGTGAAGAGACCGGGAACATCGGGCAGCGCCGCAGCGGTCTGATCGCTCTCCCTGAAGGTGTTGATCAGCCCGCGCGCGATTTCGTCGAGCTGACTCTGATAGGTGACGGTGTCCTGGTCACGCAGCTGAGCTAGACCCGCAAGCTTGCCCGACTTCAGCGGCATCACCGAATTGGCGCCGGTCACCGGGACGCCGTCGATGACGACCGCGTTGCCCGTGGTGCCGGGCGAATAGATGTTGGTCGCCGTGAAGCTGACCGTTCGCGCCGTCTTGTCGAACAGCACGACGCCGCTGTCGGTATAGAGCGCAGCATCGCCGTTGGTGCGGATCGACATCGAGACGCCGACCTCCTCCGACAGCTTCGATACGATGCTGTCGCGCTGGTCGAGATAGTCGGTGACGTCGTCACCGGCAATCGTCCCCCTCACGATCGCATTGTTGACCTTGTCGAACTGGGAGAGGAGCTGGTTGATGTTGGCGACCGAGGTCGCCATGTCGGCATCCGCTCCCTCGCGAACCGATTGCACGGTCTTGGTCGCCTCGTTGAGCGAGGTCGCCATATCCTTGGCGGACGTGACCGCCGCCTGAGCCAGCGTGGTGTTGTCCGGGGCGTTGGCATATTGCTGCAGCGCCTTCTTCAGCGCATTGAGCTGCGAAGTCGGCGACTGGTCGAGCTCCGGATCGTCGACCGTTGCAGTTGCGATCTTCTGGAGACCGTCATAGATCGCGCTTTGCTTGGCCGACGACGAGGTCGCGGTCAAGACGTTGTTGTAGAGACCCGAGCTGGCGGCGCGCTGGATCGCCGCCACATAGACGCCGGCCCCTGGCAGATTGTCCAGCACCGCGATCTTGCGCGAATAGCCGGTGGCGCTGGCACCGGCGATGTTGCGCGAGATCGTCGAGGACTGAATGCCCGACGCCATGAGTGAAGCGCGGGCGGAGTCGAGAGCGGCGGTAAGGGACATGTTTTGCTCTTGCCCGGAACGGGCGCTGAAGAATTCAGCGCTTCAGGTTGACGACGACGTCGAGCAGGTCGGCGCCGGTCTGGAACGATTTCGAGTTGGCGGTGAAGCCGCGCTGGGCCTCGATCATCCCGGTGAGTTCGTCCGCGAGGTCGACGTTGGAGTCTTCCAGGGCGCCGGACTGGATCGTGCCGAGGCCGCCGGTACCAGCATTCCCGGCCTGCGCGTTGCCGGAATTCATGTTGGTGGAGTAGACGTTGCCCGGCTCGGGCGTCAGATTGTCGGGGCTCGCGACGTCGGCGAGCATGATGGTGTAGAGCGTCATCTGCTGCCCGTTCTTGAGCACGGCTGTCACGTACCCGTTCTCGTCGACGTCGACCTTGTCGATGGCCGATGGAGCGCTGCCATTGACGGTCGCCTTGAAGCTGAAGTCGGTTCCGGTCTGCGTCATGTTCGACAGATCCAGGGTCGTCGCCGCACCGCCGGGGACGGTGAAGGAGAGAGTCGTCGGGCTCGCCGCGGCCAGCGCGCCTTTGCCGGTTGCGGTCGTATCGAAGGTGAAAGTGGTGGCGGCGCCGACCGACGCACCCGTCGCGGAGTTGTAAGCCTGAATCTGCCAGGTGTCCGAGCCGGCGGCCGTCGCCGTGTGGGACATGTAGACGTCGAGCGTAACGGCCTGGCCGATATTGTTGTAGGCCACGATCGAGCTCTTCGACGAATATGACGCCGGTCCGGGCGGACCGGCGATCACAGCCGCTTTCGGATCCAGATTGCCGGTCGTGAGTGTTCCCGCCGTCGTCGGCACGGGCACTTGCGAAACCTGGGCAATGTTGACGATCTGCATGCCGGACAGGCTGTTCTGCGAGAAATTGGTCACCTTACCGGGCTGACCCAGAAGGTAGTAGCCGGCCGCGTTGACCAGATTGCCCTGGGCGTCCGGCACGAACGAGCCGGCGCGCGTCAGATATTGCTGCGTGTTGTTGGCGTTCGACACCACGAAGAAGCCGTTGCCCTGGACGGCGAGGTCTGTGGTCGACGTGGTGAACTGCGTATGCCCGGCGTCGCTGATGGCGTAGCGCACCGTCGTCTCGACGGCGCCGGAATCGTAATTGCCCGAACCGCTCTTCAGGATCAGCGAGGAGAATTCGGTCGAAGCCCGCTTGTAGCCTGTCGTGTTGACGTTCGCGATGTTGTCCGAGACCGTCGACAGCTTGTTGGATTGCGCAGACATCCCGGAAACACCGGTGCGCATAACACCATACAGGCTCATGAATTGGGCTCCTTTGGTAGGTTGCAGCTACAATGAGGGTTCTTGCTTGCGCGGGGCTGATGGTCGGGAACCATGCACAACTTCATGTTGTCAGGTCGTTTTCGGCTGACAGAACGAGCGCGCCTTGTCGGTCCAGGCTCCGAAGCCGCTCGAGACGAGATGAGC
This sequence comes from Bradyrhizobium huanghuaihaiense, assembly GCF_007830635.1. Taxonomy (GTDB): domain Bacteria; phylum Pseudomonadota; class Alphaproteobacteria; order Rhizobiales; family Xanthobacteraceae; genus Bradyrhizobium; species Bradyrhizobium huanghuaihaiense. The sequence goes on from NZ_VLLA01000006.1 coordinate 333,509, forward strand.
GACGATGTGACAGACATAGCGCTTCTGCGCCGGCTGGTTGTTGGGGCCCGCATTGTAGCGGGCGACCGCCATGGTCCAGCTGCCCTCGCGCTGCTTCAGCTCCTTCAGGAAGCGCGCGGCGTATTCGACATTCTTGGCGGGATCGAACATCGCCTGCACGGAGGCAAACTTGTCGCCATGATAATAGTGGTTGATCTGCATGCAGCCGAGGTCGATCAGCTTGATGCCCTTGGCTCGCATCGCCTCGAAATTCGCAATCGCATCGGTCATGTCCTTGGCGAACACGGTCTGACCGTCGGCGCCGAGCGCATAAGGATAGAGCGCCCCGCGCCGTCCGGTCTCGGTGAGGCCGACGGCGTAGAGAATGCCGAGCGGAATGCCGTGCTGCTGGGCTGCACGCGCCATCTCGCGCTCGCAAGGGCGCGCGCTGTCGGCGGCAGCCTCCGCGGCGCCCGCGTTACAGATAAACAGGGCCGCGACGAATCTGCGGCGCCACGTCCTGGTCATGACGCGTCTCCTGGTTGGACTGGCGCTCCTGCCGGGCCTGTCTCGCATCGCCGTCCGATTGTCCCGACGACGTGCTGGCGCCGTCGAACGTGCCTTGCGACTGTGAGGATGACTGCTGCTGGCCCGAGAGCTGCGGCTGCGGCTGCGACTGGCTGGAGCCGCTCTGAAAACCATCGAGCGAGCCGTGCTGGACGGGTGCGACGTCGGCGACGTAACCGGCCGACTGCATCAGATCGCGGATCGAGTCGCGCTGCTGGTCCAGCATCTGGCTCGTGTCCTTACGTTCGGCCGCGAGGTGGATCGAGACCTCCGAGCCGACCAGGCGGAGGCGCACGGTGACATTGCCGAGGGCCGGCGGCTCCAGGTTGACGGTCAGGATCTTGAGCGGCTGGTCCGGCGCATTGGTCTGCGCCCCGGCGAGATCAGGGGTTGCGGACGACGCCGTCGGCACTGAGGATTCCTTCAGTTCCGCGACCACCGCATTGGCGACCTGTTGCGGCGCGTTGAACTGCGCCGGGGGCAGATGGGTCTCCTGCTGGACCACGGTGACCTTGGTGGTCTCGGGCAATGCGTCCCGGGCCGAGGCCTTGACGGCGCGTTCGACATTGGCCGTGACGGCCTCGAAGCCTGACGTTGCGGGCAATGCCTTTGACGGACCCTCGTTGTCCTGCTGCGCGGCGACTGCCGCCTGCGAACGCGCGCCGATCGGGGCGGCGGCGGGCGGCGCGGGATCAGCGGCGGCGATCTTCGCCGCGCCCGCAGCCTGAACCTCGCGCTTCGACGTGGAGGAGCGCTCGTCGCGCGCGGAGGCGTCCTTCCCGTCACCCGCCTGCGATTGCACCTGCGACCTCATGGCTGGTACGGCCGCGAGCTCCTGTCCAACGATCGCGGGCATGCTCGACCGGTTCGAAACGTCCGCCTTCGCGGCATCATCGACCGGACCTTGGGTCTGCGACGGGTGGTCGGTCTTCTGTCCGGACGACTTGTGACCGGAGCTGGCCTCGTCGACCACCTCGGTGCGTTCCTGCCCCGTTTCGTCCTTCCCGGCCTGATGCGCCAGGCGCGCGCGCAACGTTCCGGCTTTCACGGTCGTGCTGCTGGCCTCATCGTTGAGTGCTCGCTTCGCCAGGTTCGAGACGGTGTGAAGCAGATCGTTGAACGACGAATCCGCCTGCGATTTCGTCCCTGCTGCTTTTGCCGAGCGCGATGTACCGCGCATGTTGAGGCTCTCGGCGAGGCCTGAGAAGAGCTGTCCGGAGGTTCCGCTGAGTTTGGTCATGGGCGGCGATCCTTGGCGAGGAGTTCGAGTTCGCCGAGCTGCTTCTGCGCGCGCGCGAGTATCACGTTCGATGATGCGAGATCGAGGCGCGCCGGCGTCGCCGGAGGCTTGTCGGCGGTGGCGGCGGGACCGCCTGCAAATGGTTTGCGAACGTCGAGCGCGAGCTGCAACGTCGCATTCAGGAGAGCAACGTCGCGCTCGGGCAGCTTCGACCGATCGAGCGCCTTCAGCTCGGCGAGACCACCGTCATATTCGTCGGTGAGCGCCCGCGAGGCGCCGCGGAAGAAATGTGCGCGCTCGCGCTCGGCGGAGGCATCGGCGCTGAGCGCCAGCGCACGCTCGGCCGCGAGCCGGGTCACGGGCATCAGTCCACGCAGCATCGCGTTGCGCGCGATCATGAGATGCAGCTTGATGCGGCTGGCGCGGTCGATCTGGTCCAGCAGGGTGACGATGCGCGCAAAGCGGCGCTCGTCGAGAGCCAGGCTCGATTGCGTCAGGCCCGTGGAGAAACGCTGCCAGAAATCGCCGGCATAGATCGAGTTGCGATAGTGGCGGATATAGGCCAGCGTCAGGAACTCGAACTTGTCGAAATCCTCGGCCTGCCCGACCAGCAGGATCTCGCGCCGCAGCGCCGCCTCTTCCACCAGCGTGCCGGGCAGGAGCAGACGCGCATCGTCCAGTCGCTCGATCGCGAGCGATGCCTCGGTGCGTGCGAACAGCGCGCCCTGCACCAGCGCGACCTGTCCGCCCAGGCCCGACGGAAGCGTGCGCGGCTTGACGTCCTTGAGCAGCTCGCGCGCCTCGTCCTGACGGCCCTCGACATAGGCGAGCGCGCCATCGAACAACCGACCGTCGACGCTCATCTTGTCGCGTGGCAGCTTGCGGACCAGTTGCGGCGCGCCGCCGCTGAGCAGGTAGATGACGACGGCCTGACCGTTCTGCGGATTGCTCCACACATTCGCATCGGCGGCAAGAAACTTCTCGCCGATCTGCCGGATCAGCGCGATGTGACTGCCATGCGCCGCGGTGTCGCCGTTGGCGATGCCGTCCTGCACGGCCTGCAAGGCACGCACGAGCTCATACGGTTCGCTTGACGTCGCGGCAGCGACCGGCGCCGGATCGGCAAGCACGGGCGCCGCCGTCGGCGGCAGCACCATCAACAGGGCAGCGCAGAGGAGCGGCCTGATCACGGACGCTTCTCCCGGATCAGGATCTCGATCCGGCGATTCTGTGCGGCTGCCGGGTCGCTGGGAAGCTTCGGCCGCCGATCGGCATAACCTTCGACATGCTCGATTCGCAGTGCATCGACGCCGGAGCGGACCAGCATGTAGTAAGCCATCTGCGCACGGGCGGTCGACAGCCGCCAATTGTCGTAGTTCTCCGATTTGTACGGCCGATTGTCGGTGTGGCCGCGGACGATGATCATGCCGGGACGCTTCGCCAGCAGCGGCCCGATCTTGTCGATCACCCGGATGAGCTCGGGCCGCGGCTCGGCCGAGCCGACCGCGAACATGCCGAAGCTCGCATCGTCGGTCAGGCTGACCAGCAGGCCTTCCTCGACCTGACGCACCTCGGCGACCGGTCCCGCACCGGCCTTGATGTCCGACAGCGCATCCGCGATCGCGGACTGCAGCTGCTTGACGGTGGGCTGCTGTGTTTGCGCGGCTTCGCGCGGTTCGGAATCCTTCTTCGCGTCGTTGGGACGCGCCTGCGCGCCGGACTGCGCGTTCGCCTGGGCGCTGCCCTCGCGCGATGACTGCGACGGCGCGGGCCCCGGCGGCAGCAGGGGCGACAGGCTCGCGGACGATGCATCGGCGTTCGGAGCGATGCTTCCGCCGGCATCGTCCGTCTTGGCGCGGCGCGCCTGCGGCTCGCCTTGACCGGCGCCCGACATGTTGTCGCGCGCGGACGGATTGGGCTTCGGCTCGCTCTCGATGATGCGATCCGCGTCCTTCGATGCCTGCGGCGCCAGCTTCCAATAGCCGGGATCGAAGGGATCCCGATAAGCGTCGCCGCCCTTGAGACCGTCCTCCTCCGCGGAGGTCAGCGAGCCGGCGCGGCGCTGGCCCGAGGCCTCGTTCGCATTGTTTGCGATCTCGGCAAGCGTTGCATAGGGATCGCGGAACAGGACCTTCTCCTCGTAGAACGGCGGCTTCTCGGCCGTCGGGGAGTCACCGCGACGTTCCTCGCTCGGCCCACCCGGCTGACGCCGGCCCTCCTGACCGTCGAACGTGGTCGGCTCCTTCTTGGTGAGATCCTTCAGACCTTTCGGTGCCGGCGCATTCTCGGCGAGCTTGATCGGGTTGAAGTAGCTCGCGACCACCTGCTTCTGGTCCTGGTTGAGCGCGTTGAGCAGCCACATGACCAGGAAGAACGCCATCATCGCGGTCATGAAATCCGCATAGGCAATCTTCCATACGCCGCCGTGATGCGCCTCCTCGGCGAAGGCGCTGCGCCGGCGGACGATCACGAGCTCCTGCTTAACCTCTTCCACCATGGCTGCTACCGGCGCGCTTCCTTCAGGCGCTCGCCCCAGGCTGTGATCTGCGTCTCGATCACGGTCTGGTCGGCGACGACGCGGACCTCAGAAGTCTCGGCAACCTCGTACTCGACCCCCGTGCGCCTGCTAGCCTCGAGCTGGGTCCTCACGAGGTCGAGCAGCTCGCTCGGGCCGGTGACCTTGAACACCGGCACCGGCGAATTGCCGGTCAGCGCCGCGATCTGCTCGACCAGCGATCCAACCGCCTTGTCGCGGACCGCATCGGCGAGGAAAGGCAGCAGGATGCGCGCGACGGAGCTCGCGATGTTGGTCTCGATCTCGCGGCAAGCCGCCTCGAAGCCGCCGACGATCGCGGCCGCCTGCTGATCGGACCATTTGGCGCGCTCCTCGCCGAGCCGGATCGCACTGCGGACGCGCTCCTCGGCGACCCTGGCATCGCCCTCGGCAACGCCGGCGGCATGGCCGCGACGATAGGCATCGTCGAGAAGATTGACCGGCGGAGCTTCCGCCTCGGGCGCTGCAGGCGCCGGCTGAAACTGCGGCTGCGACTGAGGCTGACGCTGCGGCTGGGCCTGGGGTTGCGGTTCGCGCCGCGCCTCCTTCGGCCTCGTCAGCACGTCCTGGATCTTGGGCGGCGGTGGCGGCGGCGGCGACTTGACCCGGCCATTCGCGTCGAACTGCGTCAGGAGTTTTCCGATTGCCGCGTTCATGCCGCCTCCTCGCGTCGCATCCAGTCTTTAAGGATCGCTGCCGCTTGCGCCTGATCGAGCCGAACGATCTGCTCGAGCCGCTTCTGCGGTGTTCGCTGCATCTTGCCTTCGAGATCTTCGACGAGGTTGAGCTCGGGATCCTGGCTCTCGGCCAGCGCAAGGGCCGCGGCGGCTTCGAGCTCGGCAGCCTCGGCCGCCTCGGTCTGCTCCTGCGCCGCACGATGGGTCAGAATGCCATTGACCGCGGGCCGAAGTCCGAACCAGACCAGCATGGAGGCGACCGCCAGGATCGTCACCGCGTTGATGACGCTGCCGAGTTGCTTGTTGATCATCTCGACGAAGCTGATCGGCGGCACCGGCGCGAGATCGCGCGAGCCTTCGATGAAGTCGACGGCCGTGACCTGGATCTGGTCGCCGCGTGCCTTGTCCAGCCCGCCGGCCGTGGCCGCGAGCGCGCTTATCTCGGCGAGCTTGCTGTCGACGATGGCCTGGTTGCTCTTGTCGCCGAGATCGGCGACGAGCCGCGCACGGTTGACCAGCACGGCGATGAAGAGCTTCTTGACCGAATAGCCGTCGCTCACCGTTGTCGTGGTCTTGGACGAGACCTCGAAATTGGTGACGTCCTCGCGGCGGGTCTTGTCCTCGCTGGAGTTCTTGGTGCCGCCGGCGTTCACCTGCTGATCGGGCAGGTTCTGCTGCACCGTGGTCGGCTGCGAACGGTCGGCGTTCTGCGACGATTCCTTCTCGCGCACGTTTCGCACCGAACGTTCGGCGCGCCCCTCCGGATCGTAGACGGTCTCGTTGGTCTGCCGCTTGTCGGTGGAGAGCTGCGGGGCGACGCTGACCTCGAAATTATCCAGGCCCAGGTATGGCGTCAGCGCCTTGCGGATGTTCTCCTGCACCATCCCGCCGACCGTCTTCTGCAGGCTCGCCATCTTGGTCGGAGCGGCGCTCGCCTCATCTTCCTCGGCGAGCAGCATCGAGCCGTCGGCATCCAGCACCGTCACCTTGTCGCGGCTCATGCCGGGGATGGCGGCCGCGACGAGATGACGGATCGACTGCGCCGTGCGCGCCTCGATCGCGCCGTCGGTGCGCAGCACGACCGATGCCGAAGGCGGCTGCTGGGTCGCGCGGAACGAGCCGCGCACCGGCAGCACGATGTGCACCCGCGCCGCCTTCACACCCTTCATCAGCTGAACGGTGCGCGCGATCTCGCCCTCGAGCGCGCGCAGCTTCGTGACTTCCTGCATGAACGAGGTCAGGCCGAGCGAGCCGATCTTGTCGAACAGCTCGTAACCGGAATTGGCGCTGGTCGGCAGGCCCTTCTCGGCAAGCAGCATCCGCGCCTGCATGGTCTGGCTCGGACGCACCGAGACGGCGTCACCGGCGGTATTGACGTCGAAGGCGATGTTCTGCTCGCGCAGCGCCGCGCCCATGCGCGTCACGTCTTCCCGGGTGAGGCCGGTATAGAGCGTCTCGAACTCGGGCCGGCTCAGATAGTACGCACCGCCGACGACGGTGACGAGAACGGCAAAGCCGATCAGTCCCAGGGCCATCAGCCGTCGTGGCCCGAGCTCCAGCAGATTGTTGAGCAGTTGCTGTATCTGCGCACGACTGAACAGCATATGACCTCGTACCAATGCGAACGTAGAGGACACTCCGCTGCCAACCTTGTCTGAAGGTTGCGCGAGGCCACGAATGTGTCGGTTCGCGGGCGAGGCGTGGTAAATTTACAAGAAATCGGGGGACGCTATCGCGCGTATCGGCAACAGACGCACAACCGGACTCATCGCGGCGCGATCGACTGCGGCGTACTGCCCGAGATCTGGCGTCAGGGGATCAACTGCAGGCACATCTTGTGCCATCATATCCGCCGGTCATGGCGGAGACCGTGCTCCCGGGGGAGCACGGTCGTTTCCAAAGTCGAGGCTTACTTGAACAGCGACAGGATGCTCTGGCTGTTCTGGTTGGCGATCGAGAGTGCCTGAACGCCGAGCTGCTGCTGGGTCTGAAGCGCCTGCAGGCGCGTCGATTCCGCATTCATGTCGGCGTCGACGAGCTGGCCGATACCGCGATCCACGGAGTCGATCAGGTTCTTGACGAATTCCGTGTTGGTCGCGATGCGGTTCTTGATGGCACCGAGATTGGCGGCAGCCGAGGCCACCGTGTTGATCGCAGCGGTGACCTGGTTGATGTAGCCGTCGAGCTTGGCCTGGTCAGTCGCCGAGTCGGTCAGCGAGCCGATAGCGAGCGTGGCGACCGACGCGAAACCGGTCGTGCTGTTGCCGGTCACCGTATCCAGGATGCCGGACGTGGTTGAGCCGCCGGTGGTGTAGAGCGCGAAGGTGGCGGTCGTCACCGTGATGGAGCCGATGGTGGGCGTACCGCCGACACGCGAGTACGACGACACGAGGTTGAAGGTCGTCGGCGTGGCCGTGGACGACGAGGGCGTAACGTCGATGCTCAGCCAGTTGATGCCGTTGATCGTGGCCGAGTTGGCCTTCAGCTTCATATCCTGCTGGATCTGGGTGACTTCCGACTGGATCTTGGTCCGGTCGATACCGGCGGT
>NZ_VLLA01000007.1 GCF_007830635.1 Bradyrhizobium huanghuaihaiense
GCGCACGGTCAAATACGAAGAAGTTTATCTCCGCGCCTACGACAGCGTGTCCGAGGCGCGAGCGTCAATTGCCAAGTATCTGGCCTTCTACAATCAGGGACGCCCTCACTCGAGCCTTGACGGGCGCACGCCCGACGAGGCTTACTTCGGCACGCAAGCTATGGTGATGGCCGCATGACCGTCGCCGACGATTTTGTCGTCGCTCTGGTCGGGCTACGCCCTCCCGACGCAACGACAAAATCGTAAAGCCCCGCGTTCAGCATAACCCGGCAGGAATCCACTTAAATCCAGCGGGGCGCTGTCCAAACAACCGGGGCCAGCTCTCCCGTCCGCCGCCAAGGTCACCACGAAGCCGACGTCGTCCAACTTCCCCTCAGGCGGTGGGGGCGTTTCCTTCGCGAGGAGGCCGCGGCCCGCCAGTGGTTTGCGGTACTTGAACCGCGAGGTGGGCTCGATCGAGAATGGCAACGCCGCGATCGGATCGCTTGTGCTGACCGCACTGATTCTGACGCTGGCCAGAGTCGCCCGGATCACCGCGTCCGAGAGGCGTGCCGGCGCGGGCCTCGGGATCGACATGGTCACGATCGCGACCATGTCCGGGCCTTTGACGTTCAACATCCATTTGTCGAAGGTCTGATTGCCGGTGCGCTGCTCCGCCCTGACGGTCACCTGTTCGTAGGGCAGTCCTTCGATCGTCTCGGTGGACAGGAGGCGCATGCCGTGCCTGGCCATCGCTTCGGCGCTGATGCCGGCGCGAATTTGCTCGAACGCCGCCGGCGGAAACTCCACCAGCACGATCGAAGCGCTGCCTTCCTGGTCCAGGAAGCCCGAGAAGGTGGTTGCGACCGCAAAGCCCTTTGGTGGCTCGAGGCTGATGCGGCTACCGGGTGGTTTGATCGGCTCGGCGACGCTTGCGGACGTCAAAGTGCTCGCGACGATCCAGCATGCGAGTGCAATGCCGCCAGCGAATTGTCTGATCACGACCGAGAACCACCACAGTTGTTGCCATGCAACCTTATATTGGCGAAGCATGACACAACAAGTGCGGGCATATCCTTGCCGAAGGCGAGCTTCGACGAATTGCTAGCAGCTCGCCGCCACTTCGTCCCCGACCATAACCGGCTGCCGATCCAGCGCGGCTGCCGGCGACAGCCAGATCACCAGGGCCTGCGCGCCGAACACGGCTGCTGCGAGATAAAGGCACGCTTCCGCGCTCCAGAAGCCGCCGACGATCGCGCCGAGGGCCGAGCCGAGCGGGCGGGCGCCGTAGCTCATGATGTTGATGGCGGAGACGCGGCCGAGCAGGCGCGGCGGCGTCACCGACTGGCGCAGCGTCGTGGTCGAGATCACCCACAGGATCGGCCCGGCGCCGAGCAGGAAGAAGCTCAAGCCTGCAAGCCAGGGTGAGGGGACCAGCACCGTCAGCGCCATCACGACCGAGGCGACGAAGCCCGTGACCGGGCCGAGGCCGACGACCGTGCCGAAGGCGATGCGCTGCATCACGCGCGTGGCAAGGAGCGCGCCGATCACCATGCCGACGCCATACATCGTCAGCACCGTGCCGACGCCGGCGGCGGTCAGGCCGAGATGGCGCACGGCATAGGGCACGAACACCGCGATCTGCAGGAACCAGCCGGTGTTGAAGATGAACTGGGTGATGAACACCGGCCGCAGCAGCGGATGGTGGAACACGAAGGCCGCGCCTTCGCGGATCTCCTGGAACGGATGGCGCCGTGGCATCGGTGCGCGGGCGGGCTCGTAGATGCCGGAGAGCAGCACCACGGCGATGGCCGAAAGCGCCGCAGCAAAGCCGAAGGCGAGGCTTGCCCCCCACCAGCCGACCAGTGCGCCGCCGAGCGCGGGCCCACTTGCGAAGGCAATGGTGCGCGCAAGCTCGATCCGCGCATTCGCTGCCGGCAACAGGTCCGCGTTGACCAGCGAGGGCACCAGCGCAGGCGCGGCAACGCTGTAGACGACGGTGCCGCACACTGCCGTGAAGCCGAGCAATGCCAGCAGCGGCAGATTGAGCGCGCTCAGCGCGAGGAGGAGCACGATGGCCGCAAGGGCTGCGGCCCGCAGCGCCTCGGCGCCCGCCATCAGCGCGCGGCGGGAGATGCGGTCGGCGAGCAGGCCAGCCGGAATGGCGAACAGCACGAAGGGCAGGGTCAGCGCGGTCTGCAGCACGCCGGTCTGGCCCTCGGCGACCCCGAGCGTCAGCACGGCGACGATCGGAGCGGCGGCGAGCGCGATCTGCTCGGCGGATTGCGCTGCGAGATTGGACCAGGCGAGGCGGCTGAAGGTGTCAGGGAGGCGCTGCGAATTTGACATGGCTCATTTCCTGCAAAGTCGGATTGGCGCCAGTATCCGCTTCCGGGCGCGGCCAAACCCACCCGCTTTCCGACAGGGCAGGGCAGAGCTCCGCTGTGCCGGGGAACCGATGCGGCTAGATGCAGTTGCAAATGAGTTGCAATAAGCCCCGACTTCGGTATTCTGACCGTATGGATGCCCGATCGCCTGATTTAACCCCCGATGCCGCCGGCTGGCGCACTGACGCGCCAGCCACCAAGAGCCTCGCCGAAGTGAACGCCACGGTCGCCATTCCGGTCGCGGCCCAGTGGTGGCGGCGGCTGCTCGCCTTCGTCGGTCCGGGCTACCTCGTCTCGGTCGGCTACATGGACCCCGGCAACTGGGCGACCGACCTCGCCGGCGGATCGAAGTTCGGCTACACGCTGCTCTCCGTCATCCTGCTCTCGAACCTGATGGCGATCCTGCTGCAGTCGCTGGCGGCGCGGCTCGGCATCGTCACCGACCGCGATCTCGCGCAGGCCTGCCGCGCCACCTATTCGCCGGCGGTGAACTTCCTGCTCTGGCTCGCCTGCGAGGCCGCGATCATCGCCTGCGATCTCGCCGAGGTGATCGGCACCGCGATCGCGCTGAAACTGCTGTTCGGCATTCCCCTGATCGGCGGCGCATTGCTCGCCGCGCTCGATGCGTTCCTGCTTCTCATCCTGATGAACCGTGGCTTCCGGTTCCTGGAGGCCTTCGTCATCGCGCTGCTGGCGGTGATCGCGGCGTGCTTCGTGGTCCAGATCGCGGCGGCGGCTCCTCCGGTCGCGGAGGTCCTGCGCGGCTTCATGCCGAAGAGCGAGATCTTCACCAACCCGGAGATGCTCTACATCGCGATCGGCATCATCGGTGCCACCGTGATGCCGCATAATCTCTATCTGCACTCCTCGATCGTGCAGACGCGCGCCTATGAGCGCAACGACGAGGGCCGCCGCGAGGCGATCAAATGGGCGACGACGGACTCCACCATCGCCCTGATGCTGGCGCTGTTCATCAACGCCGCGATCCTCGTCGTGGCCGCCGCGACCTTCCACAAGAGCGGCCATGCCGACGTCGCCGAGATCGGCCAGGCGTTCGAGCTGCTCTCGCCGCTGCTCGGCCTCGGCATCGCCTCGACGCTGTTCGCGGTGGCGCTGCTCGCCTCGGGCCTGAACTCGACGGTCACTGCGACGCTCGCCGGTCAGATCGTGATGGAAGGCTTTCTCGACCTGCGCCTGCCGAGCTGGGCGCGCCGCCTGCTCACGCGCGGCATCGCCATCATTCCCGTGATCATCGTCACCGCGATCTATGGCGAGCGCGGCACGGCCGATCTCTTGGTGTTCAGCCAGGTCGTGCTGTCGATGCAGTTGCCCTTCGCCGTCATCCCGCTGGTCCGCTTCGTCTCCGACCGCCGCAAGATGGGCCAGTTCGCGATACCGGTGTCCGTTGCCGCGATCGCCTGGATCGTCGCGGGCGTGATCGTGGTTCTGAACGTGAAGCTGCTGGCGGATACGCTGTTCGGGTGAAGTTGCCACTACGCAGCTGTCATCGCCCGCCTTCGCGGGGCATGACAGAAAGCTAATCCTGCGGCTCGGACGCCGTATCGCCCTGCGCGTCGATCCGCAGCCAGCCTGACGGGGCGAGGCGCTGCTGCGGCAGGAAGCGGGCCTTGTAGTCCATCTTCTTGGAGCCTTCGATCCAGTAGCCGAGATAGACGTAAGGCAGGCCTTGGCGTCGCGCGCGGGCGATGTGGTCGAGGATCATGAAGGTGCCCATCGAGCGGCTGACCTGGCTCGGCTCGAAGAAGGAATAGACCATCGACAGGCCGTCGCTGAGGACGTCCGTGAGCGCCACCGCGATCAGCTCCTCGCCGCGGCCGGTGATGCCGCTGTCGGGGCCGCGTTTGCGGTATTCGATGATACGAGTCTCGACATGGCTGTCCTCGACCATCATGGCGTAGTCGAGCACGGTCATGTCGGCCATGCCGCCATGGCGGTGGCGGGCGTCGAGATAGGCGCGGAACACCGAATATTGCTCGGAGGTCGGCACCGCACTGCGCTGCTCGCCGATGATGTCGGCGTTGCGCGCCATCACCTTGCGGAAGTTGCGCGAGGGGCGGAACTCGTTGGCGATGACCCGGACCGAGACGCAGGCGCGGCACTGATCGCAGGCCGGCCGGTAGGCGATCGACTGGCTGCGGCGGAAGCCGCCATGGGTCAGAAGGTCGTTGAGGTCGCCGGCGCGGTCACCCACGAGGTGCGTAAACACCTTGCGCTCATGCCGGCCCGGCAGATACGGGCAGGGCGAGGGCGCCGTGAGGTAAAACTGTGGGGTGTCGCGCGAGTGCTGGGTCAAGGGACGTCGTGGGCCTCCGAAGTGGGTATCAGCATCGCGCTACGGAAGCTCTCGGTCAATTGGTCTGCTCGGCAGGTCAGATGCGTCAGCTTAGTCGGTCCTGGTTGATAGGTTCTTGATCACGGGTTCTCAGTAGGTCCTTGCGCCTTGCGGCACGGGGGCACGGACGGAATTGTTGATCACGACCGTCCCCAGCACGAAATCATGCAGCAGCCGCCGGCGGCCGTTGAACAGCCCGACCAGCACCACGAAGGGCGACAGGAACGACACCGTCACCCAGAACAGCACGGCATGGGTGGCGCCGAGCACGAAATAGCCGGGTGCGCCGTACCAGGTGCGCAGCTCCAGATCCATGACCCGCATGCCGATCGTCGCCGAGGACGGCCCGCCGATGCAGGCGCCGTAGTAGACGATGGCCCAGATCACGGAGGCCGGCCAGGCCAGCCAGAACAGCGCCCAGCCGATGCCGAGCGTGACCACGCCGAACAGCGCGATGAAGATGTAGCCGAGGATGACGGGAACGGAGATCACGACCATGTCGATCAGGAACGCGAACACCCGCCGCGTCGCGACGCCGCGGAACAGTTCCGGATGCAGATAGGGATCGTAGGCGTGCGGCTGGACCGCGCCGTCGTTGCGCCAGGCGCCTGAATTACCCGAGTCGTACGACATAGTCCGTTCTCCAGCGAAGCCCCCGTCGCAGGACATGGGAACAGGCCATCCCCGTGCCAAGGGCGCGCAGGCGTCAGCAAGCCGAAATATTCCGGCGATTCGGGGGCGGATGTGGCCGCTGGCGCGGAAGCCGTAGGGTGGGCAAAGGCGCGTGAGCGCCGTGCCCACCATTGTCCGTTGTCGTGCGCGATGGATGGATTGGTGGGCACGCTACGCTTTGCCCACCCTACGGCACCTATGCTTGGCTGCGGAGCTTCTCCGCCACCTTCGGCGCAAAATAGCTCAGCACGCCGTCGGCGCCGGCGCGCTTGAAGGCGAGCAGGCTCTCCATCATCGCACGCTCGCCATCGAGCCAGCCATTGTTGGCGGCGGCTGCGATCATCGCGTATTCGCCGGAGACCTGGTAGGCGAAGGTCGGCATCGCAAAGGTGTCCTTCACGCGGCGGACGACGTCGAGATAGGGCATGCCGGGCTTCACCATCACCATGTCGGCGCCCTCGGCGATGTCGAGCTCGACCTCGCGCAGCGCTTCATCGGTATTGGCGCTGTCCATCTGGTAGGTGCGCTTGTCGCCGGTGAGCGTCTTGGCCGAGCCGATGGCGTCGCGGAACGGACCGTAGAAGGCGGAGGCGTATTTGGCCGCATAGGCCATGATCTGCACGTCGAGCAGGCCAGCGCGGTCCAGTCCCTCGCGGATCGCGGCGACGCGGCCGTCCATCATGTCGGAGGGGGCGATGATGTCGCAGCCGGCCTCGGCCTGCACCAGGGCCTGGCGCACAAGCACCGCGACCGTCTCGTCGTTCAAAATCTTGCCGTCGGAGATCAGGCCGTCATGGCCGTGGCTGGTGAAGGGATCGAGCGCGACGTCGCAGAGGATGCCGATCTCCGGAAACTCCTTCTTGATCGCGCGCACCGCCTGGCAGACCAGGTTGTTCGGATTGGTCGCTTCCGAGCCTTCCTCGTCCCGCAAGGAGGGGTCGGTGTAGGGAAACAGCGCGAGGCAGGGGATGGTGAGCTTCATCGCGCGCTCGGCCTCGCGCACGGCCTGGTCGACGCTGAGGCGGTCGACGCCCGGCATCGAGGCGACCTGCTCACGCTTGTTGTTGCCGTCGATCAGGAACAGCGGCCAGATCAGGTCGTCGGTGGTGAGGACGTTCTCGCGCACCATCCGCCGGGCCCATTCGGCCTTGCGGTTGCGGCGCGGGCGGACGGTCAGATCGAGGGCAGGGGAGGCTCCGCCATCCCGGCGCGACACCTCGCGCAATTCGATCGGACGTCCGTATTTGATCGCCATTACTCTTCCTCCGGCTGGAATTATTCTTATACCAGCTCGCATGGTTCCCGTCACCGCGGCTTGACCTGCCGCAAGGTGATGGCAGCCGATTGATTTTGCGGGCGGAAGCAGCCAGAAGGGGCCCATGTCCGAGATCTCCACCCGCGATGCGGCCCGCGACGGCGCCAGTGCCAGGGACGCTGCCCGAGACAATGCCAGAGAGAGCGCACTCTCGGTGGCGGCGATCTCGTCGGAGCGGCCTGAGTCCGACGACAATGTCTGGACGCGGCGGCTCGTGCTGTTCCTGCGCGTGATGGCGCTGCTCTCGATCCTCAAGGGCCTCTATCACTGGGCGCAGGTGACCGGCTTCGTCGGCGGCGAGGACGAGGCGTTCGAGAACCAGTCGATGGCCTGGCAGGCCGCGACCGTCTACTTCGCGGTGATCGAGCTCGTCGCCGCCGTCGGCCTGTGGCTCGCCACGCCGTGGGGCGCGGTGGTGTGGCTGACGACCGTCGTGTCGATGGCGGTGATCGAGCTGATGTTCCCGGGAATCTACGGCGGCAGCCTGGTTGTGGTCGGCGTCGAGGTCTTCATGCTCGCCGCTTATCTCGCGCTCGCCTGGATGGCCGCGCGCGAACGGCCGCCGTAGCGCGACGTCTTCGCTGATATCGAAATGCAGCGCGCCCCTGGCGATGCGAAGCATCGTCCAGTACGGCGTGATGCATTGCAGAGCCGGGGCCCATCTCTCCGCAATCTCGCTTTGAAACATCTGGGTCCGGCTCTGCGCTTCGCTTCGCTGCGCTTGTCCGGGACACAAGTGTCGCGATTGGTTGACCGCTGGTTGCCTCGAATTTGCGGTAAGTTTTCACTAACCAGCCGGTTCCGCCACAGCTGTTACGGGCCCGTTTCGAAACGGGGCGGGGCTGTTCTGGAATGCGACAGATTGGGCGGACGGAGGGTGAACAGGACCTTGCGAAGGTCAACAGACGGTTGCGAAAAGTCCTTCTGGCACAGGCTTAATCCGCAATTCACTGTCTTAAATTCATGATCTCTTTATTCTCTTATTTAAGCCGATCTTCAAACGAGCCCCTTAAGTTGCACCTATCAGACGGGACACAAGTTTCGTCGAATAAGTGTCGATAAAAACGACAACAGGGGAAGTGTCATGATGAAAGCCGTCGCAACTGCGGCAGATACCGCAGAGCGCGTCTCCGGCCAGCAGGGTTCGGTGCAGTCGCTCTATCTGGAAGCTTTGACTCTGGTGGAGCGGCTGCATCGCCGGCTCCTCGACGTCATCAAGGACGAGTTCGATCGTCGCGGTCGCGCCGACATCAACTCGGTGCAGGCACTGCTGCTCTACAACATCGGCGACAAGGAGCTGACTGCCGGCGAGCTGCGCACCCGCGGCTACTATCTCGGCTCCAACGTCTCCTACAATCTGAAGAAGCTCGTCGAGCTCGGCTTTCTCGATCATCAGCGCTCGCGCGTTGATCGCCGCTCGGTGCGCATCCGCCTGACCCCGCAGGGCCAAGAAGTCCGCCGCATCGTCGACGCGCTCTACCAGAAGCACGTCAAGACGGTCGAGCAGGTCGGCGGCATCTCGGGCGAGGAGTTCTCCACGCTCAACAAGTCGCTGCACCGTCTCGAGCGGTTCTGGACCGACCAGATCCTGTACCGCCTCTGAGTTCCAAGGGATCAAGGCCAAGCCGGCCCGACAACAAGACCGGCAAGCCTCCCGAACGTGCCTGACTTTCCCCAAGCGCATCGGCCCGGCTTGCCCGGACCGGTGCGTTTTGACGTTTCGCAATTGCGAAAAAATGCCCGCGCGCACGGAACCAGGTCGCCGCATCGCAGTTAGTCCTCTGGATCGGAGGATACCATGCCGGGCGGGCGCGGGTTGCAGGCCATGAACGTCGAACTCGTGAGCGATGCCTATGCCATCGCCGCGAATTACCTCCGCCGCTCCGGCGCAATCCCCGACACGCTCGTCACCAACGAACGCCTGCTCGAGATCATCATCAAGCTGATCCAGCACGGTGAATTCAACAAGATCAGGCTTGCCAACAAGGCGATCGCCCAGTTCGAGACGCAGTCCGAGGCCCGCGCGGTTGCCTGATCAAAATTTCCGCAATTCGGAAGAACCAGAGGGTGCAATGGAAGCTGCCATCGACCGCATCATGCAGACCTATGACCTGCTCGCCAACCGCACGGCGGCGGCCAGCGAGGAGGCACGGGCCAAGGTCACGAACTACCTCAATACCCTGGTGGAAGCGGGCGAGAAGGATCCGCACAGGTTGACGGTCTGCGGCCTGACCTATCTGCGCCAGCTCGACGGCAGCGTGGACCCGGTGAAGGCGGGGTATACCGGCTTGTAAGAGGTGAACCGACTGCTTTGGCCCGTGGAGCCCATACCTCTTTAGGGTCCAAAACGGCCCCTTCCGGCAGAATTGGAGCGGGGGCGGTTCCGGAGAACCGTCCTGCCGCCCAAATCCCCGGTCCCCACCACATCTTGCATAAATCTCAGGCCCGACCCGCAAATGCTTGGCCGGGGGCGGGCGATGTGGTAGATCGCGCGTGCTTCCGATCGCCACACCAGACCCGCCCGTAGCCCGCCAAAAGGCTGCGGCGGTGGAGATATTCGCAAGATGACCCTCGCAAAGACCGCCTCCGCGCCCGATTCGTTTTTCACCGCCTCGCTCGAGCAGGCCGATCCGGAAATCGCAGCCGCCATCAAGGGCGAGCTCGG
Organism: Bradyrhizobium huanghuaihaiense; assembly: GCF_007830635.1. GTDB lineage: Bacteria > Pseudomonadota > Alphaproteobacteria > Rhizobiales > Xanthobacteraceae > Bradyrhizobium > Bradyrhizobium huanghuaihaiense. The sequence goes on from NZ_VLLA01000007.1 coordinate 9,372, forward strand.
CCGGCAGCGCCATGAGGTCGAGCTGATCGCCTCCGAGAACATCGTCAGCCGGGCCGTGCTGGAAGCGCAGGGTTCGGTGATGACCAACAAGTATGCGGAGGGTTATCCGGGCGCGCGGTACTACGGCGGTTGTGAGTGGGTCGACGTCGCCGAGAACCTCGCGATCGATCGCGCCAAGAAGCTGTTCGGCGCGAACTTCGCCAACGTGCAGCCGAACTCCGGCAGCCAGATGAACCAGGCGGTGTTCCTGGCGCTGCTCCAGCCGGGCGACACCTTCATGGGTCTCGATCTCGCGGCCGGCGGCCATCTCACCCACGGCTCGCCCGTCAACATGAGCGGCAAGTGGTTCAAGGCCGCGCACTACACCGTGCGCCGCGAGGACCAGATCATCGACATGGATGCGGTCCAGAAGCAGGCCGAAGAGGTCAAGCCGAAGCTGATCGTCGCCGGCGGCTCGGCCTATTCGCGTGCCTGGGACTTCAAGCGCTTCCGCGAGATCGCCGACAGCGTCGGCGCTTACCTTCTGGTGGATATGGCGCACTTCGCGGGCCTCGTTGCCGGCGGCGTGCACGCCTCGCCCGTACCGTATGCGCATGTCACCACGACCACGACGCACAAGTCGCTGCGCGGTCCCCGCGGCGGCCTGATCCTCAGCAATGACGAGACGCTCGCCAAGAAGCTCAACTCGGCGATCTTCCCGGGCCTGCAGGGCGGCCCCTTGATGCATGTGATCGCGGCGAAGGCGGTTGCCTTCGGCGAGGCGCTGCGGCCGGACTTCAAGGTCTATGCCAAGAACGTCGTCGAGAACGCCAAGGCGCTGGCCGAGGCGATGAAGAGCCACGGCTTCGACATCGTCTCCGGCGGCACCGACAACCACCTGATGCTCGTCGACCTCCGGCCGAAGGGCCTGAAGGGCAACGTCTCGGAGAAGGCGCTGGTCCGTGCGGCCATCACCTGCAACAAGAACGGCATTCCGTTCGACCCCGAGAAGCCTTTCGTCACTTCGGGCCTGCGGCTCGGCACGCCCGCTGCGACCACTCGCGGCTTTGGCGTCGCCGAATTCCAGCAGGTTGGCGGCATGATCGCCGAGGTCCTGAACGCGATCGCGCAGTCCTCCGACGGCAAGGCGCCGCTGGTGGAAGCCGCGATCAAGGAACGGGTCAAGGCGCTCACCGACCGGTTCCCGATCTACCAGTAAGGTCAGGCCAAGCGGATGCGGTGCCCGAACTGCAACAGTCTCGATACGCAGGTAAAGGACTCGCGTCCGACCGAGGACTCGTCCGTGATCCGCAGGCGGCGCGTGTGCGTCGCCTGCAATTTCCGCTTCACCACCTTCGAGCGCGTGCAGCTGCGCGAGCTCACGGTGATCAAGCGCAACGGCCGCCGCGTGCCGTTCGACCGCGACAAGCTGATGCGCTCGGTGCAGATCAGCTTACGCAAGCGGCAGGTCGATCCGGAGCGGGTTGAGAAGATGGTCTCCACCATCGTGCGCGAGCTCGAGACCGGGGGCGAGGCCGAGATCTCCTCTGAGGTGATCGGCGAGACTGTGATGGAGCACCTGCGCACGCTCGACGACGTCGCCTATGTGCGCTTCGCTTCGGTCTACCGCAATTTCCGCGAGGCCAAGGATTTCGCCGACGTGCTCGGCGAGCTCTCCGGTGAGGAGGAAGCGCGGCTCGCCGCGATCCGCAAATGATCTTCCGCATCCTGGAGGATCAATTCGCGCAGAAGGCCCGCGACGCCAAGGACGCCGACCGCCGCTTCATGGAGCTTGCGCTGGCGCTGGGTAAGCGCGGGCAAGGGCGCACGTGGCCCAATCCGGCCGTTGGCGCGGTCATTGTGAAAGACGGAGTGATCGTCGGCCGTGGCTGGACCCAGCCCGGCGGACGGCCGCATGGCGAGCCCGAAGCGCTGCGGCGCGCGGGCGAAGCGGCGCGGGGCGCCACGCTCTATGTCACGCTGGAGCCGTGCTCGCATTTCGGTAAGTCGCCGCCTTGCGCCGATGCGGTGATTGCAGCCGGCATCAAGCGCGTGGTGGCGGCGATCGAGGATCCCAATCCGGAAGTGGCGGGGCAGGGCCATGCGCGCTTGCGCGCCGCCGGCATCACGGTGGATGTCGGTCTTTGCGCCGCAGAGGCCGCGTTCGACCACGCCGGCCATTTCCGCCGCATCCGCGACAAGCGCCCGCATGTGATCCTGAAGCTCGCGGTCTCGCCCGACGGCAAGATCGGCGCGGCCGGCGGTAAACCGCTCGCGATCACCGGCGAGGCGGTGCGCAATCGCGTGCATCTTCTGCGCGCGCAGAGCGACGCCATCCTGGTCGGCATCGGCACGGTGCTGGCGGACGATCCGCAGCTCAATTGCCGCCTGCCGGGCATGGCGGCGCGCTCGCCGGTGCGCGTGGTGCTCGACCGGAGCCTCCGCATTCCGGCATCGAGCCAGCTCGTGCGCTCCGCGCGCGAGACACAGCTTTGGGTGATGGCTTCCGAGCTGGCGGAGGCCGCGGCCGCAACCCGCCTTGGTGCGGCCGGTGCGCAAATCATGCGCATGCCTCCAGGCAGTGCATCCGGGCTCGATCTTCCGGCCGTGCTGCATGCGCTGGCGGAGAAGGGCATCACGCGGCTGATGGTCGAGGGCGGCAGCCGGGTTGCGGCTTCGTTCGTCGCGGCCGATCTTGTCGACGAGATCTGGCTGTTCCGCGGGGCGGAAGCGGTCGGCGAAGGCGGTGTCGATGCGCTCGATGCATTGCCCCTGTCGAAAATCACGCAGTCGCAGGCCTACAAGGTTCATGCTAGCGAGACATTCGGTCACGATACTCTCACCATCTACGAGCGCGCCTAACATGTTCACCGGCATTGTCACCGATATCGGCGAGATCGTCAGCTTCACGCCAACGGCGCAGGGGCAGCTGCATCGGCTGCGCATCGCCTGCCGCTACGATCAGACCACCATTGCCGACGGCGCCTCGATCGCGAGCAACGGCGTGTGCCTGACCGTGGTTGGGTCCGGCGTCGCGGACGGCAAGACCTGGTATGACGTCGATGCGGCGGCGGAGACGCTGGCGCTGACGACGGCCAAGCACTGGAAGCTGGGCACCAAGCTCAACCTCGAGCGTGCGCTCAAGATCGGCGACGAGCTCGGCGGCCATATCGTCGCCGGCCATGCCGACGGCATCGCGACCATCGTCAGCCGCGAGGACCTGCCTGATATGGCGCGGTTCGTGCTCTCGACCACGCGCGAGCTCGCGCGGTTCATTGCCACCAAGGGCTCGATCACGCTCGACGGCGTCTCGCTGACAGTGAATACGGTCGACGACGTGACCTTTTCGGTGCTGATCATCCCGCATACGCTTGATGTCACGACCATCGGCAGCTGGAAGGCGGGGGCCGAGGTCAATATCGAGGTCGATCTGATGGCCCGCTATGCGGCGCGGCTGACGGAAATGAAGTGACGGCAGAGCCGTCTTTCCGGGGCGGCTCGAAGAGCCGAACCCGGAATCTCGAGATTCCGGGTTCGATGCTTCGCATCGCCCCGGAATGACAGTTTCTAACTTGGCTTACGGACCTGCGGCGACTACATAGCGCCGACCCCTTTCGAAACGGATTGAACGATGGCAGACGCGCGGCGCGCACCCCTGAAGGACCAGACCGACATTTCCGGCGCACGGGCGCTGATTGTCGAGGCCCGGTTCTATGACGATCTCCAGGACGCGCTTCTCGACGGCGCGGTGGCCGAGCTGAAGGCGGCCGGTCTGACGCACGACGTCATCACGGTTCCCGGCGCGCTGGAGATCCCGGCGGCGGTGGCCATCGCGGTCGATGCCGCGGCGGCGAACGGCAAGCCCTATGACGCGGTGATCGCGCTCGGCTGCGTGATCCGCGGCGACACCATCCATTTCGAGATCGTCTCGCAGGAATCCTCGCGCGCGCTGATGGACCTCGCCGTGGCGCGCAAGCTGCCGCTCGGCAACGGCATCCTCACCGTCAACAATGAGGACCAGGCCTGGGCGCGGGCGCGCGCCAGCGAGCTCAACAAGGGCGGCGATGCCGCGCGCGCGGCGCTCGCGATGCTGCGTATCAAACGCCGTCTGGCGCGGGCCTGAGCCATGGCTGAGATCAAGAAACCGGCGGGCGCTCCGGAGAAGAAGGCGAACCGGCGCGGCGCGGCGCGGCTCGCGGCCGTCCAGGCGTTGTACCAGATGGACATCGCGGGAGCCGGCATCAACGACATCTTCGCCGAGTTCGAGAGCCACTGGCTCGGCAACGAGGTCGAGGGCGACACCTATCTGCCGGCGGAAGCCGCCTTCTTCCGCGACGTCGTCTCCGGCGTCGTGCGCGACCAGAAGAAGCTCGATCCCCTGATCGACGAAGCGCTGTCGAAGGGCTGGCCGCTCAAGCGGATTGAGGCGATCCTGCGCGCAGTGCTGCGGGCCGGGGCCTACGAGCTGGAGCACCGCAGGGACGTGCCGGGCCGTGTCGTCATCTCCGAATATGTCGACGTCGCCAATGCCTTCGTCGACCGCGAGGAGACCGGCATGGTCAACGCCGTGCTCGACCAGATCGGCCGCCAGTTTCGCGGCGACGAGTTCGGGCGGGGGTAGGATCAGTCGATGACCCTTGCAGTAGCCGTCATCCTGAGGTGCCGTAGCGAAGCGAAGGCCTCGAAGGACGACGGCGTGCCACTGAAGGTGCACCTCGGCCGTGCATCCTTCGAGGCTCGCAAGAGCTCGCACCTCCAGCGAAAATGGCTTCGCCATTTCGCAGGGATGACGGGTTTACTGTCGTGACACGGGACAGAACACAGCCCTCCGCCGAAGACTCCCTCATCGCGCGCTATTTCAAGCCGCTGGCGACCGATCCCGGTGCGTTCGGGCTGGTCGACGACGCCGCGATCCTGTCCTCGTCCGGCGACGACATCGTCGTCACCACCGATGCCGTGGTCGAGGGCGTGCATTATCTTGCCACTGATCCTCCTGCGACCATCGCGCGCAAGGCGCTGCGGGTGAACCTGTCCGATCTCGCCGCCAAGGGCGCGGCGCCTGCCGGCTTCGTGCTGACGCTGGCGCTGCGCAGCAAGGAGGACTCCTGGCTCCGGCCGTTCGCGGACGCGCTGGGCGAGGACGCCAAGACGTTCGGCTGCCTGCTGCTCGGCGGCGACACGGTGTCGACGCCGGGACCGCAGATGATCTCGATCACCGCCTTCGGCCGGGTGCCGAAGGGGCGCATGGTCGGCCGCACCGGCGCCAGTGCCGGCGACCGCATCCTGGTGACGGGCACGATCGGCGATGCCGCGCTCGGTCTCGACGCGCTCACCGGCGGCGCGGTGGCCCGGGCACTCGTGTCTGATCCCGCTGCACGGGATTTGCTTGCGTCGCGCTATCGCGTGCCGCAGCCGCGCAACGCGCTGGCGCAGGCCGTGCGCGACCATGCGTCGGCCGCGATGGACGTCTCCGATGGCCTTGCCGGCGATCTGACGAAACTCTGTGCAGCGTCCGGCGTCTCGGCCACGGTCGACGTGGCGAGCGTGCCGCTCTCGGCTGCCGCGGCGGGGCTGATTGCCCGTAACGTCGTTGGCGTCGAGACGTTGCTTGCCGGAGGCGACGATTACGAGGTCCTGTGCACTGTTCCGCCGGCGCAAAGCGATGCGTTGATCGCAGCCGGTCGGGCGGCGGGCCTTCCCGTCACCGCGATCGGCACGATCGTCGCTGGCCACGACCGGCCACGCTTCCTGGACGGGCAGGGGCGAGAGCTGACCTTGAAGCGGCTGTCCTACAGTCACTTCTAGGAATTGCTCCAAACCGGCGGCCAGGTTCTCAAGGTTCGTCTAAATACCTGCCGAGATCGGTCTTTTCGGCCTCATCCGGCGTTGCACCCTCAATTTGATTTTGGCAAGCTTGTGACCGACTGGAGCCGCCCCTTCGGGAAAGGGGCGGCTTTGTTCAAAATCAAGGCGCCGCACCGCACGACGGACAACAAAAGGCGCCGGGGGTACATCAAGGATCTGAGGCAAAAATCACATGACAGCATTATGGTTGATAGTGCTCTGCGGAGTGCTTTCCGTCGTCTACGCGATTTGGGCGACGTCTTCGGTGTTGAGCGCGGATGCGGGGTCGCCGCGCATGCAGGAAATTGCAGGAGCAGTGCGCGAAGGCGCGCAGGCCTATCTCCGGCGCCAGTACACCACGATCGGTATCGTCGGCATCGTCATCTTCGTGCTGCTCGTCTACTTCCTCGGTCTTTATGTCGCGATCGGTTTTGCCATCGGCGCCGTCCTGTCAGGGGCGGCCGGCTTCATCGGCATGAACGTCTCGGTTCGCGCCAATGTGCGCACCGCCCAGGCCGCGACGACGTCGCTGGCCGGCGGCCTCGAGCTCGCCTTCAAGGCGGGCGCGATCACCGGCATGCTGGTGGCCGGTCTCGCGCTGCTCGGTGTGACCCTCTATTTCGGCTTCCTGGTTCACTCGCTGAAGCTCGCGCCCGACAGCCGCACCGTGGTCGACGCCATGGTGGCACTCGGCTTCGGCGCCTCGCTGATCTCGATCTTCGCCCGTCTCGGCGGCGGCATCTTCACCAAGGGTGCGGACGTCGGCGGCGACCTCGTCGGCAAGGTCGAGGCCGGCATTCCCGAGGACGATCCGCGCAACCCCGCGACCATTGCCGATAACGTCGGCGACAATGTCGGCGACTGCGCCGGCATGGCCGCCGACCTGTTCGAGACCTACGCGGTGACCGCGGTCGCCACCATGGTGCTCGCGGCCATCTTCTTCGCCAAGACGCCGATCCTCGCCAATATGATGACGCTGCCGCTCGCCATCGGCGGCATCTGCATCATCACCTCGATCATCGGCACTTTCTTCGTCAAGCTTGGGCCGAGCCAGTCGATCATGGGGGCGCTCTACAAGGGTCTGATCGCAACCGGCATCCTGTCGCTGATCGGCATCGGCGGCGTGATCTACGCCCTGATCGGCTTCGGCAAGCTCGACGGCGTCGACTACACCGGCATGGCGCTGTTCGAGTGCGGCGTGGTCGGCCTCGTCGTCACCGCGCTGATCATCTGGATCACCGAATACTACACCGGAACCGACTATCGCCCGGTGAAGTCGATCGCCCAGGCCTCGGTGACCGGTCATGGCACCAACGTGATCCAGGGCCTTGCCGTCTCGATGGAGGCGACCGCGCTGCCTGCGATCGTCATCATCGCCGGCATCCTCGTCACCTACAGTCTGGCAGGCCTTTTCGGCATCGCGATCGCGACCGCCACCATGCTGGCGCTGGCCGGCATGGTCGTCGCACTCGACGCCTTCGGCCCCGTCACCGACAACGCCGGCGGCATTGCCGAAATGGCGGGCCTGCCGAAGGAGGTGCGCAAGTCGACCGACGCGCTCGACGCGGTCGGCAACACCACCAAGGCGGTGACCAAGGGCTACGCGATCGGCTCCGCCGGCCTCGGCGCTCTCGTGCTGTTCGCGGCCTACAACCAGGACCTCAAGTTCTTCGTTGCGGATTCCGCGCGTCACACCTACTTCGCCGGCGTCAATCCGGACTTCTCGCTGAACAATCCCTACGTGGTTGTCGGCCTGCTGTTCGGCGGCCTGTTGCCGTACCTGTTCGGCGCGATGGGAATGACCGCGGTGGGACGCGCCGCCAGCGCGATCGTCGAGGAGGTCCGCCGCCAATTCCGCGAGAAGCCGGGCATCATGCAGGGCACCGACAAGCCGGACTACGGCAAGGCCGTGGACCTGCTCACCAAGGCGGCGATCAAGGAGATGATCATCCCCTCGCTGCTTCCGGTGCTGTCGCCGATCGTCGTCTACTTCCTGATCTACGCGATCGCGGGTGGTGGCGCGGCCGGCAAGTCGGCGGCGTTCTCTGCCGTCGGCGCGATGCTGCTCGGCGTGATCGTGACGGGCCTGTTCGTCGCGATCTCCATGACCTCGGGCGGCGGCGCCTGGGACAACGCCAAGAAGTACATCGAGGACGGCCATTTCGGCGGCAAGGGCAGCGATGCCCACAAGTCGGCCGTGACCGGCGACACCGTCGGCGATCCCTACAAGGATACGGCGGGACCCGCGGTGAACCCGATGATCAAGATCACCAACATCGTGGCCTTGCTGCTGCTGGCGATCCTGGCGCACTGAGCTGAAGCGATTGCATAAGACAAAACCCCGCGGCTCGCGCCGCGGGGTTTTTTGTTTGATGGATTGTATGATCTCACCTCGTCATTGCGAGGAGCTCTTGCGACGAAGCAATCCAGTGTCTTTCCGTGGAGGCAGTCTGGATTGCTTCGCTGCGCTCGCAAAGACGAAGGAGGCAGCAGCGCTCGCGTGAACGCTACTGCACATCCATCTGCAAGCCTTCCTTCTGGATGATGCCGGCGAACTTCTTCGTCTCGGCGTCCACGAAGTCGGCGAACTGCTGCGGGGTGCCGTAATCGGCGCGGGCGCCCATGGCGGCGATCTGCTTCTTGATGTCGTCGCGCTCCAGCATCGCCTTCACCTGAAGATTGAGCGCGTTGAGCACCTCGGGTGAGACCCCCTTCGGCAGGAACACCGAGAACCAGGACGATATGTCGAAATTCGCCAGCTCGGGCGCGCTCTCGCGCATGGTCGGCAGGTTGGGCGCGAGGTCGCTGCGCTCGGTCGTGGTGACGCAGAGACCGTTGAGCGTGCCGTTCTGCACCTGAGGCAGGCTCGGATAGAGGTTGTCGAACAGGATCTGGATGTCGCCGGCGAGCGCAGCCTGGAGCGCGGGGCCCGCGCCGCGGAACGGGATGTGGGTCATCTTCAGCCCGGTGAGCTGGAGGAACCAGGCGCCGGTGAGGTGAGGGCTCTGGCCGACGCCGGAGGAGGCGTAGCTGAGCTTGTCCGGATTGGCCTTCAGGTACGCGATCAGCTCGGCGACCGACTTGATGCCGGTCTTCGGATGCGCCGACACGATGTTGGGGATCCTGATCATGTTGGAGACCGGCTGGAGCTGGTCCGGCTTGTAGGTCAGGTTCTTGAAGATGCTGTAGGCGATCGCGTTCGGCCCGGGGTTGCCGATCAGGATGGTGTGACCATCGGGCTTGGCGCGGACCACCTCGGCGGTGCCGATCGTGCCGCCGCCGCCGGAGCGGTTCTCCACGACGGCCGACTGGCCCCAGGCGGTTTGCAGATGGGCGGCCAAGAGGCGGCCCATCACATCGGTCGAGCCGCCGGCCGCAGCCGGTACGACGAGGCGGACGTTCTCGGTCGGCCTCCAGTCCGCCAGGCTCGACCGCGGCAGGATCGCAGCGGCCGACAGGCCGGCGGCGCCGGCAAGCACGCGACGGCGGGACAACAAAGTGTTCTGAAGTTTCTTGGACACGAATCCACTCCCAGCTTCTTGTTTTGCTGGGAGCGTAGGGAACCCGTCGCGCAACGGCAAGTCGCGACCGGCGGCACGACGCCGCAGGCTGAAGGCTCAGTTAAAGCTGAGCAGCTTGAACAGCGGCGTGAGGTAGCTCATCTCCTGGCCCGACGTCGGCGTGGTGCGGCTGATGAAGTCGAAGATCTTGCCGTCCTGGAGGCCGTAATTCGCCAGCCGGCGCACGCGCCGGTTCTTGTCGAAATAGATCGCGATCACGCGCTGATCGACCACCTTCTGGTTCATGAAGGCGACCATCCGCTCCGAGCGCTGCGAGATGTAGTAGAACACCTCGCCGTCGAGCGTCGCGACGGTGGAAGGCGTGCCCATGACAATCAGCACCTGGTCCTGGCTGGCGCCGATCGGAATCTGCTCCAGCGCGCCGGGCGGCAGGATGTAGCCCTTCTGGAATTGCTCGCCGGTGCAGCCCGCAAGCGCCACGCCGACCAAGGCGGCAGCGGCCGCCAGGCGCAAGCCGCGCCAGCGTGCATGAAGGCCGCGCCGCTTGTCCGCGCGCGGGCCGATCTGGTTCGTTTTCGTCATAGCGGAACTGATTCCGTCCCCTTGCGTCGCGCGAGGCGCTGAAGTACCGGGCGGGGGCTCTGAATGCAACACGCGCGCGCCCGCTTGCGGAAACCACAATGCTTTGGCCGTTCAATCACTTCAGGAAACCCCGGCTAACCCCGCCGGGCACCATTGAAGCCATCTATGGCATGATCGTGACGCAGGCGCGAGAACCCATGTTTTACCGCGACTTGGGTGTGCCGGATACGGTTAACGGGCGTTTCGACCTGTTGCTGCTGCATCTGTGGCTGCTCTTGCGCCGCCTGCGCACGGTCCAGCGCGCCACGGAGCTGTCCCAGGCGCTGTTCGACCGGTTCTGCGAGGACATGGACGACAATCTGCGCGAGATGGGGGTCGGCGACCAGACCGTGCCGAAGCGGATGCGGGCCTTCGGCGAGGCATTCTACGGCCGCGTCCAGGCCTACGACCAGGCCATGGAGGGCGACGGCGAGGCGCTGGCCGCAGCGATCTGCAAGAATATCTTGAATGGGACCGGCATGGACCAGGCCCGGCAGCTCGCGGCCTATGCCAGAGCGACCGAGGCCGATCTCGGCCGGACCGACGAGGCCGCACTGCTTGGTGCGTCCTTCAAATTTCCGCCGGCGTTCAGGGAGGATGTCACGCCATGAGCCGACCCAGCACCACATCCTCGCCCGATCCCTGGCGGGCGCCCGTCATCGTCGCGCAGATTCCCGACACCGGCCTGCATCGCGAGCTCGAGGCATCGGCGGCCGAGCGGCAGGCAATGGCGGAGCTCGCAGGCCTCCGGGAGATCCTGTCCGCTCACGCCAGCTTCGAGGTCGTGCCGAAGAGCGGTGGCCGGATCCAGGTCACGGGGCAGGTCCGCGCCCGGGTCGGCCAGACCTGCGTGGTCACGCTCGATCCGATCGAGAGCGAGATCGACGAGGAGGTGGACCTGGTGTTCGCCCCCGAGGCCGAGGCGCGGCGCCTCGCCGACCTGATCGAGGAGGGGCAGGACGACGAGGAGCCGCCGGAGGTCGTCGATCCGCCGGAGCCGATCATCAATGGCATCATCGACCTCGGTCGCATCGCCACCGATGCCCTGTTCCTGGCGATCGATCCTTATCCGCGCAAGGAGGGGGTCGTATTCGAGCCGGAGGTCAACGCCCCTGACCCGGAGGACCATCCGTTCGCGGCGCTAAAGGCGCTTCAGGACAACAAAAAGAACCGGTAGAGGCCGATTCCCCGTAAGACCGCTGGCTCCGGCACAGAAGGCGTCTGCGGCGATGGTTTGAGAGTCAGATTTATCTATCTGATTTCTATACGTTTCCGGCCAACTTTCCGGTCCGTGGCCGGATCGCCCTGAATGCAAAAGGCTGGGGGCAAGAGGTTGTTTCGGGATAACAAAACGCTATTGTCGCGCCCCGGTCCGGGTGCGGCGTGGCGCTTGGCCGGTCGCCATGTCATGGCGAACCCATTTGCGGCCCCGCTTGTTCAAGACCGCACCAGACCAGGTTTCCAGGACGTTCATGCCTAGCAAGGTTCGTATCGCGCTTGACGCCATGGGGGGCGACGACGGCGCCGCCGTGGTCATTCCGGGCGCGGCCATCTCGCTTGGCAGGCATCGCGACACCGAGTTCCTGCTGGTCGGTGACCAGGCCAAGATCGAGCCCGAGCTCGAGAAGCATCCCCAGCTCAGGGCCGCCTCGAAGATCGTCCATACCGACGTTGCCGTCAGCATGCACGACAAGCCGAGCCAGGCGCTGCGCCGCGGCCGCAGGACCTCCTCGATGTGGCTTGCCATCGACGCGGTGAAGAAGGGCGAGGCCGATGTTGCGGTCTCCGCCGGCAATACCGGCGCGCTGATGGCAATGTCGCGCTTCCATTTGCGCACGCTGCCCGGCATCGACCGCCCGGCCATCTCCGCGATATGGCCGACCAAGCGCGGCCAGTCGGTCGTGCTCGACCTCGGCGCCACCCTCGGCGGCGATGCGCACCATCTGGTGTCGCTGGCCGTGATGGGCGCGGCGATGGCGAGCGTGCTGTTCAACAAGAAACGGCCCACGGTTGGCCTCCTCAACATCGGGGCCGAGGAGATCAAGGGGCACGAGGAGATTCGCGAGGCCAGCGAGATCCTGCGTGCGCGGAACCTGCCGGAGCTCGACTACATCGGCTTCGTCGAGGGCGACGGCATCGGCAAGGGGCTGGCCGACGTGATTGTGACCGAGGGTTTCAGCGGCAACATCGCGCTCAAGACCGCCGAGGGAACCGCCCGGCAGATGGCGGAACTCCTTCGCAACGAATTGCAGCGGAGCTGGTTGTCCAAGCTGGGCTATCTCTTCGCCCGCAATGCGTTCCAGGCCCTCCGCGACAAGATGGACCCCAACAAGTCCAATGGCGGGGTGTTCCTGGGTTTGAAAGGCGTCGTGGTCAAGAGCCATGGCGGAATCAACGCCGAAGGCTTTGCCTACGCGATCGATGTTGGCTATGACATGGTCAAATTCGATCTCCTGAACAAGATCAATCAGATGCTCAACCGCGAGGGTGGTGCACTCAGTTCCGTGCAGCCCGCGCCGGAGGATGTTTCGTGACTCAGATTCGTTCGGTCGTGCTCGGCTGCGGCTCCTACCTGCCGGAGCAGGTGGTGACCAACGCCCAATTGGCGGCGCGTATCGACACCTCCGACGAGTGGATCGTCCAGCGCACCGGCATTCGCGAGCGGCACGTCGCGGCCGAGGGCGAGTTCACCTCGCACCTCGCCATCAAGGCGGCGCAGGCCGCGCTCACCGATGCCGGCGTGGACGCGCAGTCGATCGAGCTGATCGTGCTGGCGACCTCGACGCCCGACAACACCTTCCCTGCAACGGCGGTCGCCGTGCAGCACGGTCTCGGCATCAACCATGGCGCGGCTTTCGACCTTCAGGCGGTGTGCTCGGGCTTCGTGTTCGCGCTCGCGACCGCCGACAATTTCCTGCGCACCGGCGCCTACAAGCGCGCGCTGGTGATCGGCGCCGAGACCTTCTCGCGCATCCTCGACTGGAACGACCGCGGCACCTGCGTGCTGTTCGGCGACGGCGCTGGCGCGGTGGTGCTTGAGGCGCAGGAGCAGCCGGGCAATGCCGCGACCGACCGCGGCATCGTCACCACGCATCTGCGCTCCGACGGCCGCCACAAGGCAAAACTGTTCGTCGACGGTGGGCCGTCCTCGACCCAGACCGTCGGGCACTTACGCATGGAAGGCCGCGAGGTCTTCAAGCATGCGGTCGGCATGATCACCGACGTGATCGTCGACGCCTTCCAGGCGACCGGGCTCAATGCCGACAGCATCAACTGGTTCGTGCCGCACCAGGCCAACAAGCGAATCATCGACGCCTCCGCCCACAAGCTGCATATCGCGCCGGAGAAGGTGGTGCTGACGGTGGACCGTCACGGCAACACCTCGGCCGCCTCGATTCCGCTGGCGCTGGCGGTGGCGCGCAAGGACGGCCGCATCAAGAAGGGCGACCTGGTCCTCCTGGAAGCGATGGGCGGCGGCTTTACCTGGGGTTCAGCGCTGGTGCGCTGGTAGCGCCACAGTTGATAAAATTTTGCCGGAATCAGCTGCGATTATCGATGCGTCTGCATTGATGAGCGCTGTTGACCGCCGTATCGTAACCTCATAATTTCAGACAACAATTGTTCGCCGTGATGTGGGGCAGGGCGATGACCGATCAAAGTAAAACCGTAACGCGTGTCGATCTCTGCGAAGCCGTCTACCAGAAGGTGGGCCTGTCGCGGACGGAGTCGTCCGCGTTCGTGGAACTCGTGTTGAAGGAGATCACCGACTGCCTGGAGAAGGGCGAGACGGTGAAGCTGTCCTCGTTCGGCTCCTTCATGGTGCGCAAGAAGGGTCAGCGTATCGGCCGCAATCCGAAGACCGGCACCGAGGTGCCGATCTCGCCGCGCCGCGTCATGGTGTTCAAGCCGTCCGCGATCCTGAAGCAGCGGATCAACGCCCAGCACCGGACCAACGGCGACGGCAGCAAGGTTCAACCCGAGGCGTAACCGCCTTTCGGAAAGGATTGGCATTTGGACAAGGCGCCGGATGCGTTCCGAACCATCAGCGAAGTAGCGCAGGAACTCGACATTCCGCAGCATGTGCTGCGGTTCTGGGAGACCCGCTTCTCCCAGATCAAGCCGATGAAGCGCAGCGGCGGCCGCCGCTATTACCGCCCCGACGACGTCGACCTGCTCAAGGGCATCCGCCGGCTGCTCTACGGGGAGGGCTATACGATCCGCGGGGTGCAGCGCATCCTGAAGGAGCACGGCGTCAAATCGGTGCAGGGCCTCGCCGACGGCGCGGCCGCGGTCTCGTTCGGGGCCATCGAGGACGCCATCGGCGCGAGCCTGATGGAGCCGGACGACGAGGGCCCGATCAAGGGCATCACTGATGCCGACGATGACGACTACCAGGGCGATGAGGAGGAAGGCATCGACTTCCGCTTCACGGAGGTCGACGACGAGGAAATCCTCACCACCTTCCGCAAGGGCGGCACGGCCGCGCCCGCCGGCCCCAGCGCGCTGGACCGGGAGCGGTTAGGTCGGGCGCTCGCCGACCTCGTCGCCTGCCGCGAGATGCTGGATCAGGCGCTGAAGGACGGGTAGGGGCGGCCCGTCGGCGGCTTTCCGGGGCAGTTCCGGTGGGCTTTAGGAAGGTACGCCAAAATGGCGTAGCTCGCCTTGCGCAAAGCAGCGATCCTAGCTAATGGAACGACGTTCGGAGCGTGGCGCAGCCCGGTTAGCGCACTAGTCTGGGAGACTAGGGGTCGGAGGTTCAAATCCTCTCGCTCCGACCATTTTTCTCAAAGCATCTGTCGGGTGGACTGGCGGCTGCGCCGCCCGTGACGCATGCGCCGCGACCAGTAGCGGGTAGCTGCTTCGGTGGCCGGTAAACTTAAATGCCGAAAACAACCCCATGCACAGTAGCGAAGACATTGGCCTGTAACGTTTTTCCGAATCGGTTTGACCCGTCGGGCAAAACAGGGGCATAATGTCATCGTTCCGCCTAAGCTTCGGAGGCAAGGCGGCGAGCGTTTCTTGCCGCTCTGAAGCTGACTATCAAGAGGTAGTGGACGGCTCGGAAGAAACGATAGCAAGCCGCGCCAGATTTGCTACCTGCCGGGTTTAAGGTCGAGGATCTTTGCCACAACGCCGGTCAGGGACGCATCGGGGCCGTCATCTTTCACGATTCCATCTGACGCAGTTCGAAAGAGAGGAGCCAACACGAGCGCCCTGTCAGATGCCTCAACCTTACCGTCATTGGTCAGCGCTAAGTAGGTCATCACCATTGCAACCCTTTCTTCCGCATCCGACAGAAGGTGTCGATCGCTCATGTAAATGCGCAAAAGAACGCGGCCGGCCCAAAACAATATGGTTGTCACCACCGCGCCGATAGCAGCGAACTTCAGGAAGATCACGGTGTCAGCGGCTGATTTCGACGAGGCATCAAGAGCGATTGTGGTCAGAACATATAGGCTGCCGACCAGGGCAGCGCTTCCCACTGCCGCAAACCAAATGAGGTTGCGACGCGATTTCTGAAGTGCGTCTGCGTGCCTGCGGCCCTTTTCTTGCCAGTATTCGACGGGAGCTCGTAGCTTCATCTGCTCCTTGTAAGTTGCCTCCGTCGTATGAATGCTCTGGATCGATTCTGCGACCGAGTCCTGTAAGCGGCCTATTGCTTCCGCTGTATCGTTTTCAGCTTTCTCAGTCTGGTTCTTGAACGACTCATCCGTCGTCCGTAGTAGATTTTCAGCCCTTTGAGCGATGCCGTCCCATTCGGCATTAGTTCTGACACGATCCGCGGCAGCCGAGGAACTCAAGTCCTCGATAGCCTTGCTGACGATGTTAGGAGATTGCGGATCGATACCGGATTGCTTCAACACTGCGGCGATAATGCCCTTCGCGGTTTCAAAGTTCAGTGTACATCCGATGCCGAGGAGTGTGCCGAAGGCTGCCGCTGCGGCGGCCGGACCTGCATTTTTCGAAATGTCGGCGGCAATCCTGGCAAACGGGTGATCTGAGCGTACGGTGGTTGACGAAGAATAAGCGCTGGTAAACGCATTGTAGAATTGCTGCATCCTCTGCGTGCTTTCGGGCTCATTTCTCCATTTCGAGAGCGTTTGATCGAGGTGGTTGAAGTTGTTTTGGTAGTTGTTACGGAGATCAGATATGGCGCCGCCTGCCTGCGGAGCTCCTTCGAAGAACCAACTAAGCTCAGCGCGTTCATGAGAAAGCCAGTTACCGATCTCGTCCAGGCTATAAAATCGGTGATGGCTGCCGTCTGAAACATCGACGCTGAGTAGAGGGTGTTGCGTTTCGTTCATTGAGTGTCGTCCGGACAAATGGAACGTTTTGCAATGGCAGCTTCGTTTATTAAGGAGCCGCAGCGGTCAATCCGAATAGGTATTGAAGCGCCCGTGCTTCACGCCTCGAATGTACCCGTGCGACACGCGCTCTTCGATCTTGGGCTCTGAGAACTCATTCGCAATCAACAGCGCCTTCATAGCTTCGCGCGCGTTACCGCCGCAAGTTGCCTTGCCTGATCGGCAGCGGCATCCAATCCGCCGCATTCGTTGGGAAATTGGGGCGCAGCGAACTCAGGCATAACGAAACCCAATCGATATAGCTGGGCAAAGTTCCCATTATGTTCTAAACAAGTCAAGCGTGTATCTCGAGCCGACGACAGGTGAGATGCGAAGATCTATCAAAGCAACATTGATGTTGTTGGCCCCCGTTTGCAGCTTGCCTGCAATTGCGGTCGCTCAGGAGAACCCGTCTATCGACAAGTTCTATCAGTCTCTTAAGGACACGGTTTATGACGACTTCCAGAAATTTCTTGAAATGGCGGCGCAGGAACGGCAGCGCAAGATCAGAGAGAAGCTGCCTCCATCGACCGACAAACAAGTTGCGGAAGGAACGTCCGGAATCAAGTTCCTTCTCTACAATAAGGCAATCCTCTTTGTAATCTGCGCGGAGTCTGCGGACAGAAGCGTTTTGCCAGAGAAAGGCATCGCGGTAGTCAACCAATGCGTGTCGTCGAAAACAGTCGAGATGATGAAATATCTGAAGCTGAACGATCACGCTGCTACGTTCGGAAATAAGAAGCTTGTTAGTTGCGCTATAAAGGCCAGAGACTTCCAGAGAGAAGCGCGCTTTCCTCCGTTTGACTTCCTGCGCGATCCCAACGGACCCGAGATTATAGATTTTGCCGCTGCAATTGATTGCATAACGACGGGTCCGTAGTTGGTGGCTGGTTCGTGGCGGCCTTGCGCGCGAAGTGGCCATAATACTCCAAGGGAATATTGCGGAGCGCACCACGAAGCCGAGCGAGCCGAACAGGGGTGTGGGCAGGCAGCTACATTGCGCCGTTGCTCTGTCAGGGGCCTGCATCGCATGGGGCGGCAGGTTGCGTAAAAGTGCTCAGATGAAGGCGGCTAGGGAGGGGGCGATGATATTCGGGTTGCTGAAGCCTTTGGATATGAGTCTGTCCGATATGCTCGGCGATGACGGTGTGCCTGCCGGACGGCACCCCATCGGCCACTACGCTACCTCAAATACCCCACCACCATCCTTGTCGTCTCGTCCACCAGCACCTTCACCGCTTTCTCCGTCAGCATCTCCGCATGGTTCAGCACCGTGTTGTGCGCGACCGACTCGATCGCGCTGACGCAGATGAAGGTTGCGACATCAACGTCCACCTTGCGCATCTCCTTGCGGCGGCTTTCGAGATAGGCGCGCACTAACGTGTGGACCTCGCGGTTGAAGGCTTCGACTTCGGCGAGCTGGCCGGTGCGGGGGATCTGCTCGGCGAGCACCCGATGGAGTTTCGGGTTGATGCGGTGGGCGTCGATTGCGACGGTGACGAGTTTTCGCACCGCCTTGTCGATCGGGACGTCGGCGACCTCCGTGAGGGCCGTGCGGACGAGGCCCATGATCTCCTCGTTGTGGCGGTCGATCACGGCGGCGACGAGGGCTTCCTTGCTCGGGAAGTATTGATAAAGCGAGCCGACGCTGACGCCGGCGATCTCGGCGATGCGGTTGGTGCTGGCCTTCTCAAAGCCTTCCTTGACCAGAATGCGAGCAGTTGCCTCGACCAGTGCGTCGACGGTGGCGCGGGATCGCTCCTGCGAGGCATTTTTCCGGGGGTTTGTGTGCGATTTGCGGGCCACGGCCTTGTGATCTGAATGCGAGTAGGAAAAGCGAGTGAATGCTCGCATTATAGCGGCAAGTGGCGGCGGGTCGGCAAGCCTCTTTGTCGCCGTTTCGAACGCGCCGGATGGGGATGTGGCCATGAGCGTTGCCAGGATCGTGTCGGCCTTGCAGTTTTGCCCGGGTGGTTGCGTATTCAGCCCATCGGCCCGGCGCGATCCCGCGCCAAGCCTGCAAAGCCGCGCCTTCAACCTGCTGCTGCGCCTTCTTCCGGTCAAGAAGCAGCTCGCATCCGCGGAAGTCGTGCAGGCGCATGTGCAGAAGCTCGCATTGGAGCCCGCCTCGTTCGAGCCGACGGGGCTCGGCCGCGGCGTCGAGGCGACGCTGACGAAGATGGGCGGATGGCCGGTCTATTACACCGCGCCGTCGTCGGGCCACGAGGGCTGCAACTACGTCATGTTCCTGCATGGCGGCGGCTTCATCAACGAGATCGTGCCGGCGCATTGGCGCCTCATTGGCGAGATGACGCGCAAGGCGCGCGTCGTTTGCGTCGTGCCGATCTATCCGCTGGCGCCGCGCGCGACCGCGAAGGATGTCGTGCCGGCGACGGCCGAGCTGCTGCGCATGCTGCTGGAAGATGCGGGGTCCGCAAAGGTCACGGTGGTCGGCAATTCCGCCGGCGCGGGCCTCGCGCTCGCGGCCTGCCAGTGGCTGCGCGATCGCGGCCATCGGCAGCCGAACCGGCTGATGCTGATCTCGCCCGCGGCCGATGCGTCGGTCAGCCGTCCGGAGCAGGTGGCGATCGCGGCGCGCGATCCGATGCAGGACATTCCGGGGATCATTGAAGCGGGACGGCTCTATGCCGGCGAGCTCGATGTCGGCCATCCCTTCGTCAGTCCGCTCAACGGCGCATTCCGCGCGCTGGCGCCGATGACGATCTTCGCAGGCACGCGCGATCTGCTCTATCCCGATAGCGTCGATCTCGCGGAGCGGGCGCGGGCGGTGGGCGTGCCGGTCGAGCTGCATCTGTTGCGTGACCAGCCGCACAATTTTGCGCTGATGCCGACGCCGGAGGGACGGCGGGCGCGTGCAATCATCGTGCGCGAGATTGGCTAGGAATGTGGCGTGATCATTGTCACAGAGCGCGCCGCCGCGATCGGTCCGGCGCTGGCGGTGCCCGCACGGAGGGAAAAGGCGGCCCCCGGGGCGTTTCCTCCTGGATCAGTCGTCCTGGTATCCGTCGACCCGGACCCAGTAATTTTGCGGGGCCTTCAGGCGTGGCCCTTGATCTCGTAGTGACCCGGCACGCACTTGTAGCGCTCGAGGCGCCAGTTGGCGTGATAGATCGGATGCTCGCCCATCCATTTCGCCAGCGGTGCCTGTGCACCGATTGCACACTGCATCATCGACATTTCGGGCGTCATGTTGCTGTCGGTCACGATTTCCTCGACGCAAGCGCCCGAGGCAGATGCACCTAGCCGGCAGAGCACGGCAACGACGGTCACGAACATTCCAGTCACCTCATCGGTAGTTTCAGACCACGAAGAGGATGCAAGCGGAGTGCCAGAGCCTGTGACACAAACAACACGCTGGCCTGGACGACTCGACCTGGCGTCCTTCATTTGGCGATTCGGATTGTAAAAAAATTGCCATTAACCCGAAGCCGGACAAATATGGGGAACCCGCAGGAGCCCCCAGGAATGATCGATTGTCAGGGCAGCGCCGCGTATGAGCCACTTCACAAGGCCCGCACGGCCGATACGATTCGTGATGTTGCGGGCACTCGCCAAAAGAGCGGGGCTGCCGCGGCACCACAGGAAACGCGAGGGCGGACCATGAAGGTACGACCGACCGGCGTGATCCCGCCGATGACGACGCCGTTCCGGAAGGACGGCGAGATCGACTTCGAGCTCGTGGCGCCCCAGGTCGACTGGATGATCGGTGCCGGCGTGCACGGCGTCGCGGCCGGCGGCTCGACCGGCGAGGGCCACACGCTCGACCATGAGGAATATCGCGACCTCATGGAAGCGACGGTAGAGGCGGTGATGGGACGCATTCCCGTGATCGCGGGCATCATCGTCGATTCCACGCGCGATGCGATCCGCCGCGGCAAGCTGGTCCGCGACATGAATGTCGCCGCGCTCCAGGTCACGCCGGTGCACTATTTGTTCAAGCCGGACGACGAGGCGATGGTCGCGCATTTTCGCGCCATGGCGGACGAGACGGGCATGCCCATCATCATCTACAACGTCGTGCCGTGGTCGTATCTGTCACCGGCGCTGTTGACGCGGATCATGACCGAGGTGCCGCTGGTCGTCGGCGTCAAGCAGAGCGCGGGCGATCTGAAACTGTTCGCGGACCTCATGATGATGGCGCCCGACAAGCTGATCTACAGTGCCGTCGATGCCCTGATGTACCCGTCCTACACGCTCGGGGCCCATGGCTCGATCGCCGCGATCCTGACCGCGGCGCCGCATGCGTCCGTCGCGCTGTGGGAGGCGGTGAAGGCGGGCGATCATCCGCGCGCGCTCGACCTGCACAAGAAGCTGCTGACGCTGTGGAACGCGGTCATTGCCGACAATCTTCCGGCCTGCACGCGCTACGCACAGATGCTCCAGGGCCTGCCCCGGACATATCCGCGCGCCCCGATGCCGGAGGCATCAGCTGCGCAGCAGGCCGCGATCCGCAAGGCGCTGGAGGGCCTCGGCGCGCTGAGCGGGGCGCGCATCGCGGCGGCCGAATAATCCGCGCGCCGAAATAACCAATGTCGAACGGCATCGCCGATCCGCTTTTACCTGCGGATGCGGCGCTGCTACATTTTGCGCGCGGTCGCGAGAGCGGCGTAGCGACAAGAAACACACCGACAAAGGGAGGGGCCGAAAGTCCCATGAAGGATTTTGCTGGAAAGATTGCGGTCATCACCGGCGGCGGCACGGGGATGGGGCGCGAGCTCGCGCGGCAGCTGGTTGCCGAAGGCTGCAATGTCGCGATGTGCGACGTCTCGGAGGCCGCGATGGCCGAGACCAAGCGGCTGTGCGAGGTCGAGAAGCTGCCGCAGGGCCTGCGCGTCACGACGCACGTCGCCGATGTCGCCATCGAGGATCATCTCAAGCGCTTCCGCGACGAGCTCGCCGAGCAGCAGAAGACCGACAGGATCCATCTCTTGTTCAACAACGCCGGCATCGGCGGCGGCGGCAGCCTGTTCACCAACACGCGCGAGCAGTGGGAGCGCACCTTCAACATCTGCTGGGGCGGGGTCTATCTCGGCGTGCGCACCTTCCTGCCGATGCTGGTCGCGGCCGACGAGGCCCACATCGTCAACACCGCCAGCGTCAACGGCTTCTGGGCCTCGATCGGCATGGGCCAGGCGCACACCGCCTACAGCTCGGCCAAGTTCGCGGTGAAGGGATTTACCGAAGCGCTGATCAACGACCTGCGCCTGCACGCCCCGCACGTCAAATGCTCGGTGGTGATGCCCGGCCATATCGGCACCTCGATCGTCTCCAATTCGCGCAAGGTGCAGAGCGCGGACGGCTCGGAGCGGCTCAACGCCGACGAGGTCGCGCTGACCCGTAAGCGCATGGTCGCCGCCGGCGTGCCGGATGCCGACAGGATGTCGGACGAGGACATCCAGGCGGCGTTCGCCGAGCGCGCCCGCAGCTTCCTGGAGGATGCGCCGACGACGGCCGCGCAGGCCGCCAAGATCATCCTCGACGGCGTCAAGGCGGAGCGCTGGCGCATCCTCGTGGGCGAGGACGCCAAGCGCCTCGACGAGCGCGTGCGCGCCACGCCGGAGCAGGCCTATGAGCGCGCCTTCTACGAAAGCTTCACGCAGGAGGTGGGCTGGCGACTCGGTTGAGTTGGCTTCGCCGTCACGGCCGGCGACGCGCGAATATGGGTATGATGATCGTCATGACAAGAGGTGCGCAGGTCATTTCACGTGCCACCTCTTGCCATTGTTCACAGCGGTGTGACGAATTGGAATGTCACGCATGCGGCGCGGCCCATCGTTCAAGCATCGTTCAAGCGATGGTGATGTCCAACGGGTCTCATTCGGCGCACGGCAGCTTGGTTGGCGAACCAAAATAGTTTAGTCAATCAGGGGTAACGCGATGATAGAGCGTAGCTCCGATGATACCCGCATGCCTCTCCGACGACTGGACCCTTTGCCCGGAGCGAGAGGACATCTCCTCTGAGTTCACGCGGCTCCTCACCGCGGCCCAGGAGGGCGGCGCCACGATCGCGGAATGTCTGATGATCGCGCGGCAGCTCAAGCGGGGCGACGAGCAATCCTGGCATCGCGAGTGGAAGAAGCTGGCGCGGACCAATCGCCACCGTGCCGAGGCCGCGTTCGCGGAAGGCCACATGGCAACGGCGCAGCGCAACTGGCTGCGGGCCCTCAACTACTACGGCGCAGCCGCAATGCCGCTCGATCCGGCCGACGAGCGCCGCTGGGTTGCGGTGCTGGCGATGCAGGAATGCGCCCGCCGCTATCTCACGGCGCGCGCGCCGGCGGGCGAAGTCGTGACGATTCCCTGGGTCGAGGATCATGCGTTGCAGGGCTACTTCCTGCCCGCGCCGTCGGCACGAGGCCGGGCGCCGACCGTGATCTGCATCGGCGAGCCCGGGCACCGCAAGGAGGAATTCCTGTTCAAGCTCGCGCCGCATGCGCGCGAGCGCGGACTGTCGATGCTGGCGCTGGACCTGCTCGGCGACCAGCGCGACGACTTCACCGATGCGCTTCTGCAGCGCCGCGACCTCGAGAGCTCGATTGCGAGCGTCATGGATTATCTGGAAACGCGGGGCGACGTCGATTTCGACCGCGTCGCCATCGTGGCGGACGGGTGGGGCTCCTCTTTCGTGGCGCGCGCGGTGTTGCAGGAGCCGCGGCTGGCTGCGGCGGTCTGCGACGGCGGCCTGTGGGATCTGCACGAACGATCCTTCTTCGCCAGCCGTTTCGCGATGAGCGACCTCAGCATCGTCCCGGTGCCGCATGCGCCGCTGATGGCCTCCAGCGCCGATTGTCCGGTGCTGATCACGCTCGGCGAGGATGGCTGGCTCAAGGCCGACCGGGCGCGTCAGATCGTCCAGCAATCCCGGCTCGGCAGCTCCGACATCGCGCTGAAGGTGTTCACCGCGGCGGAGACCGGCGCGGCGCAGGCCCATGCGGACAATCCCAGCCTTGCCAACGAATACATCTTCGACTGGCTGGAGACGCGGCTGGACGCCGGACGGCGCGCCTGAGCGCGACCTCGGCTCTCAGAAATCCAGCGAGATCCTGACGCAGGCCTTCTCCAGCCGGGTCTTCAGCGTCGCCAGCTTGGTGGTGAATTCCGTCAGCTCGTTCTCGTCGAACTCCTGGAAGACGAATTCGCGGATCGTCTTGTACTGCTCGTTGAGGCTCGCAATGTGCTTCTGGGTCTTGTCGACCAGGGACAGCCGCACGACGCGGGCGTCGGTCGGCGAGGGCCGCCGGCGCAGCAGGCCCTTCTTTTCCAGCAGCTTGGACTGCGTGGTGACGAAGGAGGGATCGACGTGGAGCAGCTTGGAGACCACGTTGACGGGCACGCCGTCGTCCTTGTCGAGGTCGGAGATCGCCATCAGGATCAACCATTGCGGGCCGCTGATGCCGAGCGTTCTCGCCCAGAACTGACGCAGCTCCTCCAGATACATGTTGATCGAGGATATCTCCCAGGTGAAGCGCCTGATGATATCCAGATTGCCGATGGAGCGCAGGCGCGCTCCTTCTTTCCTCGTCGCGGACACAGCATCACTCCCGTGAAATGATTCTTCAGGCCGGTGTTCGTGGCGGGGCATAGTCCACGCAAGCCTGCCCTGACGCAAGTGCAGAGCAGGGTAATTTTGTCACTAAAACTACAAAGATGAGCCGGTCAGCATATTCCCCCGGCCCGGGTGTTGCGCCCGGGGCACAGGTTTAGTGAAACCAGAAAGCTTATCAAATAAACTATTTTGATTAGTGGAACGGCGCAGGCATATTGCTCACCGACGGTGGGGGGTACTCGATCGTCCCGTTGCAGGTGGTTCGCTCACGTCCCTCGCGTCGAAAGCGGGTGTGTCCGAAAGCGCGAAGCGGCCGAGCGGATTTGAAGAGACGGGGATCTGGGGGGCCTCACGGTCCAGTCTCCGTAAAATGAGCAACTTGGAGGTTTTAAATGAAAATGGTGAAGAGCCTTTTGCTCGGCACTTCGGCGGTTCTGATCGCCGTCGGCGGAGCCCAGGCGGCCGATCTTCCGGTCAAGGCCAAGGCGGTCGAGTACGTGAAGATCTGCACGCTCTACGGCGCGGGCTTCTACTACATCCCGGGCAGCGATACCTGCATCAAGCTCGGCGGCTATCTGCGTGCCGAAGTCGCGCTCAATGCCGGCGGCAACTACAGCGCCCAGTACAACGGCGTGTTCGCGGCGAACAACCGCCTGACGAACTACTACTCGATGCGTGCTCGTGAAGATCTCAACATCGACACGCGCACCGCGACCGAGTACGGCGTGGTCCGCACCTATTTCGATGCGGTCTTTACCTGGACGACCGGCAACTATGTCGGCGCAGGCAGCGGCACGGGCGCGACCCAGTACAGCGGCACGCTCGGCCTCAACGCCGCGGGCACCGGCCTCGTCGGCTCGGGCAGCGGCAACGTCAACGGCACCGACGGCAACCTCTCGGGCGGCGCGCTCGGCGTCTACTACGCCTTCATCCAGTTCGCCGGCTTCACCATGGGTAAGGCCGTGTCGCAGTTCGACGCGCCCTGGATCAACTATCCGGGCAACAACTTCGACCAACTCGTCGGCGGCAGCGGCACCACCAACGGCGTCACCCAGTTCACCTACACGGCCGATTTCGGCCAGGGCGTGACGGCGGCGTTCTCGGCGCAGGACCAGACGCAGGTCTTCACGACCAACCTCTGGAACACCGCGGGCATGACCACCGCCAACGTCCTTGGCGGTGCGTACGGCTCGAACGCCATCGGCGGCACCCGGTCTCCCGACCTCGTCGGCATGGTCCGTGTCGACCAGGCCTGGGGTCTGTTCCAGGCGTCGGTGGCTGCGCACGACAACCATGTCGGTTACTACGGCGCGACCGAAGTCACCGGCCATCCGGAAGACAAGTGGGGCTGGGCCGTCCAGCTTGCCTTGCAGATCAAGAACATCCCGACCGGTGCCGGCGACGTGATCAACGTCTCGGGCGTCTACACCGAGGGCGCGAGCCGCTACAACTTCCAGGAGCTGGCTGCGACCAGCTACTCGATGTTCGGCAGCTCCAGCGGCGCGTATCAGAGCATCGGCTTCGCTGGCGTGTCTGATGCGGTGTACGGCCCCGGCGGCGGCCTCGAGCTGACCAAGACCTACGGCTTCCGTGGTGCCTACACCCACAACTGGAGCCCATACTGGAACACGGCGCTCTACGGTGCGTGGGCCGCCGTCAACTACAGCGGTACGGCCAAGAGCATGATCTGCAGCAGTGCTGCGTTCGCGACCCTGACCGGCGCCTGCAACCCGGACTTCAACATCGGCCAGGTGGGTGTCATCACCCGCTGGACGCCGGTGAAGAACCTGACCTTCTCGGCTGACTTCACCTACAGCCACCTCGACCAGAAGTACTCGGGCGTGATCACGACGCCGGCGCTCACGAGCGTTGCCAAACCTGCGGCCACGTACGAGCTGAAGGACCAGGACACCTACAGCCTGCTGCTGCGCGCCCAGCGCAACTGGTAAGGTTGGTCCATCGAACTTGATGAAGCCCCGGCGGGAAACCGCCGGGGCTTTTTCTTGAACAGGCTTTCGGAAAATCCGGCCTCTGCCGTGGACGAAGACGAGCCATGCGATTAGCTCGCCTCAAACTTATTTACTTACCTGAGTTAATCAGCTATATAGCTTTCAGCCAAATACGAAAGTTGCGGCTCTTAGCTTCACGCTAAGCCTCCAGGAACCTCCGGTGATGCCCCGCCGGAGGTTTTTCTTTTTGGAGCAAGGTTCGCGTCAAGCAAGACGCTAGCCGCGCATCACGCGGGCGCGCGAGTTCGGCCGGTAGGCGAGGCGGCTGTGACCGGCGCAATAGGGCTGGCCGTCGGGCGCGGCGTTGCCGCAGAAACAGAAATCCTCTTCGCCCGGGCTCGAGATCGGCCAGCGGCAGCAGTTCTCGGACAGTTCCAGCAGCGAGCAGCGATTGGCGTCGTCGATGGGGCCGACGACGACGGGCGCGTCGGTCTCGCCGTAGATCGTCGCGAGCATCTCGTATTGCAGCCGCGGCACCGCTCGTGTCGCGCGGGCCGGCGGCGCGAGGCTGCGCTCGAGCCTGCGGTCTTCGACCGCGCGGCTGCGCGTCAGATTGAGCCGCGACAGCTTGCCGATGACCGCATTGCGGCTGACGCCGATGTCGGCGGCGATCTCGCGGCAGGAGAGGCCGGCCTCGAAGTGCTGCTTCAGAAGTTCAATTCGTTCGTCAGTCCAGGTTGGTGAGAGAACAGGCATTGTAACGGTCCCAGGTTGCAGATGTCGGCCATCCGCATCGCAAGATCCGTCCGCTTCACGTCCGGCGCGCGCTCACGTCCTGCCATTGTCGCGAATCGACAGAAGTCCGTCCTTGATGGCGAGACGGATGCCTTCCTCGATCAGGGTTCGTGCGACGCCGGGAACGCTGGTGCCGTGGGTGCCCTGTCTCACCAGTTTCTCCAGATAGGTGATGGTCGAGAGCGCCAAGGTTACGGGAATGCGGTCAGTCTCGGCTTTTTCGGTGGCCATGGCCCGAACGCTAGCCTCTTACTCGGGTACATAAAAGTAACGATTAAGACTCTATTTAGGGTCGGGGGTGGAAGTCAATACGTTCACGATTCGTAGCGCAGTGCATTGGAATCGCTCGCGAAATCGGGCGAGCAACGACGCGCCGCGCGGAAACCGGCGCGGCGGCGTGGCGTCTAGAGGTCGGAAGGTGCGGGCCGGCTCAGCCGTGCACGATGGCCTTTTCGATCATGCAATGGATGCCTTTGGAGCCGTTGACGGTCTGGGTCACCCGCAGATCGGCCGCCAGGCTGCACAGGGTGTAGGCGTCCTCGCGCGACAGGTTTCGCGTTTCGCCGAGCAGGGCAATCATGTCGCGCAGCGCGCGCACGGCGCACTGGTCGAGGTCGGGGTCCATCGCCATGGTCATGTAGTGCGTCGCCGTTTCGGCACGGGGATAGTCGAGCTTGAGGTCCTTGCGCAGCGTCAGGCGGAAGCGGCCTTGCAGTGCGGTCTCGATCGCGGTGACGCAGACCTCGCCGTCGCCCTGCACGCCATGGCCGTCGCCGCAGGAGAACATCGCGCCGGGGACGAACACCGGCAGATAGAGCGTCGCACCGGCACCGAGCTCCTTGTTGTCGAGATTGCCGCCCATGGCGCGCGGGACCAGCGAGGAGATGCGGCCCCAGCTCGGTGGCGGCGAGACGCCCATCACGCCGAAGAACGGCTTGAGCGGCAGGTCGAGGCCCCATGGCATGCGGCCGACCATCCGCGAGCGGTCCAGCGGGATGTTGAGGATGCGTGTCTCGTGGAAATCGTCGGGCAGGGTGCCGGACAGCGGCTTGATCATGTTCCAGCCCCAGTCCTGCCGGAGCTGGACGTCGAGGATCTCGACCGCGAGCACGTCGCCGGGCTCGGCGCCCTCGACCGCGATCGGTCCGGTGAGGATGTGGCCGGGCAGCATGCGCTCGGACCGCGCGTGAACCTCGTGCATCTCGGGCGGAATGTGAAACTTGTCGCGGTCGGGCAGCATGTCCGGGCCGCCGCTGATGGTGTCGACCGTCACCTCGTCGCCGCTCTTGATGGTGAGGACAGGCTTGAGCTTGGCTTCGAAGAAGCCCCAATGACAGGTCTCGGGGCTGGAATGCAGGTGGTGATGGGTCATTTGCGGCGGTCCAATCGGTTTGCTCGTCACGCCCGGGCTTGACCCGGCGAGCGATCCTCTTTCAAGAAGATTTCCAATCATGGGCCGGCTGGTCAAGCCCGCGCATGGCACGGTCATTCGAGCGAGGCTCCCCTGTATTTCGTCCTGTCCAAGACAATCGGCACGGCGCTGCTGCCGATCAATCTCCTGGTCGAGCTCGGCATCCTGTCGCTGGTGCTGATGCTGACGCGCTTTGCCGCGCTCGGCCGCAAGCTCGCGGTGACCACGCTGATCCTGCTGGCGCTGGCCGCATTCTCCCCGCTGGGCAACCTGCTGCTTTATCCGCTGGAGTCGCGCTATCCGAAGTGGGACCCGTCGCGGGGCGCGCCCGACGGCATCATCGTGCTCGGCGGCTCCGTCGACACCGATCTGTCGGCCGCGCATCGCACGCCGGTGGTCGCCTCCGCTGCCGATCGCATGCTGGCACCGGCCGAGCTCGCGCGCCGCTATCCGAATGCGCGCATCGTCTTCACCGGGGGCTCGGCGAACCTGGTCTCCACCGATGCGAAAGAGGCCGACTACTCCGCGCCGATCCTGGAAAGCCTCGGCATCCCGAAGGAGCGCCTGATCGTCGAACGGGACTCGCGCAACACCTGGGAGAATGCGGTCTTCACCAGGCAATTGGTGTCGCCGAAGCCGGGCGAGCGCTGGCTGCTGGTGACCTCGGCGTTCCACATGCCGCGCGCGATGGGGATCTTTCACAAGGCCGGATTTGACGTCGAGGCCTATCCGGTGGACTGGCGGATGGGCGGGCGCGACGATCTCTTCGCGTTCACCCATATCGGCAAGGAGGGTCTCGGCAGGACCGATGTCGCCATGCGCGAATGGATCGGTCTTCTGACGTACCGCATCCTGGGCCGGACCGGCGAGTTGCTACCGGGGCCGGGCAGGGACTAGAACGAGGTCGCACAACAAGAACACAGCACCGGCGCGCGACCGCCGGCCGGGAGGACGCGATGCAGCAGCAGAGTGCGGAGAGGATCGATCTTGCCGGCCTCGTTGCCGATCTCAACAGCCTGTTGCGGCTGAAGACGACGGTGATCGGCATGAAGCTGTTCGCTCAAGCAGCGGAGATGGAAGCGATCCCGAAGATCCGCCGGCCGAATGCGATCCACACCACCGACCAGATCGTCAGCATGGCCGCGCGTCTGGGCTGGACCGTCGGCATCACCGCCGACGACTTGGTAGGCAGCCAGTGCCGCGCGGTGATCGGGCTTAGCCCCCAGGACGACAAATGGCTCGCCGGCGAAAACTATGTCGGGGTCTGGCACGGCACGGCGGAGGACGCACGCAAGCGCCAGGAGGCGCTGGACGTGGTTCCGTTCGGGCACTATCAGGCGCTCGCGGTCAGCCCGCTCACGAGCGGCCGGCTCGATCCGCCCGACATCTGCCTGGTCTACGCGACGCCGGGGCAAATGATCATCCTGATCAACGGGCTGCAATATACCGGCTACAGGAAATTCGAGTGGGGCGTGGTCGGCGAGACCGCCTGCGCGGATTCCTGGGGCCGGGCGCTCAAGACCGGGGAGCCCAGCCTGTCCTTGCCATGCTATGCCGAACGGCGCTATGGCGGCGTGCCGGACGAGGAGATGCTGATGGCGCTCAAGCCAGCGCATCTCGCCAAGGCAATCGAGGGCATGAAGGCGCTGGCGAAGAACGGCCTGCGCTATCCGATCCCGCCCTATGGTATTCAAAGCGACGTCCGTGCCGGCATGGGCGTGAGCTACGCGAAGAAGTAAAGGCCAGTCATGAGCTCTGCGAAATTCGACATCGTCGTCTACGGCGCGACCGGTTTCACCGGTCAGCTCGTCGCCGAATATCTGGCGGCGCATTACAAGGACGACAAGGCGCTCAAATGGGCGATGGCGGGCCGCAGCCTCGACAAGCTGAAAGCGGTGCGCGACGCCATCGGCGCGCCCGCCGACACGCCGCTGATCGTGGCCGATGCGTCGGACGCGGCCTCGCTGAAGGCGATGGTGGCGCAGACCAGGTCGGTGATCACGACGGTCGGTCCGTATCAATTCTACGGCGAGGACCTGTTAGCTGCCTGCGTCGCGGCGGGCGCGGATTATTTCGATCTGTGCGGCGAGCCGGTGTGGATGCGGCAGATGATCGACAAATACGGTGCGGCGGCCAAGGCAAGCGGCGCGCGCATCGTGTTCTCCTGCGGTTATGATTCCGTGCCGTTCGAGCTCGGCACGTTCTTCGTGCAGGAGGAAGCAAAGCGCCTGTTCGGCGCGCCGGCGGCCCGCGTGAAAGGCCGCGTGCGCGACATGCGCGGCACGCTGTCAGGCGGCACCGCGGCGAGTGCGAAAGCGACCTTCGACGCCGTCGCCAAGGACCTCAGCCTCGTCGCCATCCTCAACGATTACTTCGCGCTGACGCCCGGCTTCACCGGCCCGAAGCAACCCAAGGGCAACAGGGCGGTCTTCGAGGAGGATCTGCAATCCTGGGCCGCGCCGTTCATGATGGCGCTGATCAACACGCGCAACGTCCATCGCTCCAACATGCTGATGGGCTTTCCCTACGGCCAGGACTTCGTCTACGACGAGATGGTTTTGACCGGTCCGGGCGAGAAGGGCGAGGCCAACGCGAAGCGCGTGATGGCGGCCAACGCCGAGAAGACCGGGCCGAATGCGCCGAAGCCGGGCGAGGGGCCGTCGAAGGAGGAGCGCGAGAACGGTCTCTTCAATCTGCTCTATGTCGCGATCGCGCCCGACGGCCGCATGGTCCGCGCCGGCGTCACCGGCGATCGCGATCCCGGCTACGGCTCGACCTCGAAGATGATCTCCGAATGCGCGATCTGCCTGCTGCGTGATGCGAGCGATGTTCCCGCCGGCTTCTGGACGCCGGGCGCAGCGATGCAGCACAAGCTGATCAAGCGGCTGCAGGACAATGCGGGGCTGACGTTCAGGGTGGAAGGGTAGCGGTCTTTCCGCTTGCGAGGCATCGTAGGGTGGGCAAAGGCGCAACGCGCCGTGCCCACCATCTCTCAGTGGTGGGCACGCAGCGCTTTGTCCACCCTACGGCACCGCTCGTGCCGCTACGCCGCCCTTGCATCATACGCGTACATGAACTCCATGCTCCTCGAGCCCAGCGGCAGCAGCCATTTCAGCATCTGATTGCGCATCCACGCGCCGGTGGCGCTGAACTCGCGCTTGCTGTTGCCGTTGCGGCGGGCCATCGCGACGATCTTCTCGGTGCGCGGGCGGCGTTCGGCCTCGAAGGCCTGGAAGGTGGCGCCGAGCTCCTGGCCCTCCTGCATCAGGCGGGCGAGCCGCATCGCGTCCTCCAGCGCGAGCGAGGCGCCCTGGCCGGCGTGAGGGCTGGTCGCATGCGCGGCATCGCCGATCAGCAGCGAGCGCTTGCGCGACCAGGTCGGCAGGGTTGCGACGTCGAGCGTGTCGGTGACGACGATGTTCTCGGCCGCTTCGATGATATCAGGGATCGGATCGTGCCAGCCGCGGTGGAAGCCGCGCAGATGCTGCTTCAGCGTCGCGTGGTCGAGCGCGCGGAACATCGCCGCGTCCATGCCGTGCGCGGGCTGCGTGCTCCACCACATCACGCCGTCGTTCGGATCCGGGCTGCAATGGCCGTAGCCGAAGAAGCCGCTCTGGCCGAATGTCGTCTCGACATGCCGGCCGATCGGCCTGCCTTCAAGGACGGCATGCGGCACGAAGCCACCGAAGCCGATCAGGCCGGTGTCGAACGGCTGCGGCCCATCAGGCACGACCTGGCGGCGCACGACCGAGTGCACGCCGTCGGCGCCGATCAGGAAATCGCCTTCGGCGGTGGTCCCGTCGGCGAAATAGGCGATGATCGGCTGATCGCCGCGATCCTCGATCTTGATCAGGCGCTTCTCGAAATAGAGCGAGACGCAGGCGCACCAGGCCTTGTCGATGAGGATCTCGTTCAGCGTCGCGCGGGAGATGTTGACGGCCGGCTGGCCGAAGCGCCGCGCCATGTCGCGGTTGATCGAGCCGAGCTTCTCGCCGCCCTGCGAATAGAAGTCGAAGGCTTCCGCGACCGAGCCGCGGCTGATCAGCTCGTTTGCGAGCCCGATCTCGTCCATCACATGCATGCCGTTCGGCGCGATCTGGAGGCCGCCGCCGATGCCCTTCGAGTAGGGCCACGCCTCGTAGAGCGCGGACTCGATGCCGGCGCGGCGGAGCAGGATCGCGGCGACGGGCCCGGCGATGCCGGCACCGATGATGAGGGCCTTGCGGGGACGATAGGACATGGCTTGCTCCCGACGTTTCCGTGGTGCTAGGAGAAATTACGGTCGCTAAATCTCTTAGTGACTAAGATATATGTCGAGTAAGATAAGAGGCCGACCTTGTCAAGGACGAAGGCGCGAACTGCGCTGTTGCAGGAGCTCGAGGCGGCGATGCGCAGGTCCTCCGCGCAGGGCGTGCTCTATGGCCAAACCGTTGCGAACGTTGCCGGAATTGCCAACTCCGACCTCGAATGCATGGACATCCTCTATCTCGAGGGCCGCGTCACCGCGGGCCGGCTCGCCGAGGTCACCGGCCTGACGACGGGCGCGATCACCGGCGTGATCGACCGGCTCGAGAAGGCTGGCCTCGTGCGCCGCGAGCGGGACGAGAAGGACCGCCGCAAGGTCTTCATCGCCGTCGTGCCGGAGGCAGCCATGAAGATCGGCCAGTTCTACGTGCCGATGCAGCAGGCGATGGAGAAGGTGTTCGGCGCCTATTCGGACGAGGAGCTGCGCCTGCTGCTGCGCTTCGCCAATGAGGGTTACAAGGGCGTGCTCGCGGCGACCGAAGCGCTGAAGAGTCTTCTCGACACGCCGCCGGAGAAGCGTCCCGATCTCAAGCTGAAGAAGCTTCGCTAGCCTTGTAGATTTGCGCGGCGGCGATCATGCCCCACATCGCGCCGAGCATCATCCAGAAGTGGCGCCAGTGGTCGGTGTCGATCACGAAGCTTTCGCCGACGGTGCCGACGAAGGCGGAGAAGATCGCGAGATAGGCGCGCTGCCAGGGCACGCGGACGAAGATGTGCCTGAAGCCCAAGATCACCGTTGTGAAGACCAGCGCGGGATAGCAGACGCCGGAGAGCCAGCCGCCGGACATGAAGGCGTTGAGGTAGGAGTTGTGGGTGTCCTCGGGGAAGTAGCGGTGGAATTGCAGCGGGCCGATGCCGAACGGCAGGTCGAGCGCCATCTCCGCACCCAGGATGTGACGGCCGAACCGGCCGAAGCGGCCTTCGTCATAGCTCTGATCGAAGCTCGCGCGCTGCTTGAACATCTCGGCGGTGGAATCGAATGACAGCAGCACCGCGATCAGCGCGAGGCCCAACACCGCGGCGACGATCGCCATGATGACGATGCGCGAGCGCTGCGCGTTGGTGCGGCTGGTCAGCACCATCAGCGCCAGCATGAAGGCGGAGGTCAGCACCAGCCCGCCCCAGGCGGCGCGCGAGAACGCGAGCAGGATCGCCAGCGACATGATGCCGAAGGCGATGACGTTGCGGAAGGCCTTAGCCAGCTTGTCGGAGACCACGCTCTGCAGCGCGAACAGCGCCGGCAGGATCAGGAAGGCGCCGAGCACGTTCGGGTCCTTGAACGTGCCGCGCGCGCGGCCGTAGAGCGTGAGGAGATCGTCGCCACCGGGAACGAGGTGAAAGTAGCCGGCGACCGCCAGGAGTGAGGCGATCATCGCGCCGACCACGAGGCCGCGGCGCAGCATGTCGAGCCGGGCGGCGGTGTCCTCGGACGTGACCATGGCGAAGAACACAACGGTCACCGCCATGTACCAGGACGTCGCGATCCAGCTCACCACCTCGGGCTGCTCGAACAGCGGGATCGCGCTGATGGTATAGCCGACATTGAGCAGGACCAGCATCAGCACCAGCGGCATCAGCACGAGCCGCAGGCGCAGGCCGGTGGCGAAGAAGGTGACGGTGGCGAGCAGCGTCGCGATCTCGTAGGGGCTGGGCTCGATGAAGACGATGGCGCCGGAGGCGCCGACCAGCCACACCAGCGCGCGCTGGAGCGCCAGCACGCCGGGCGCAGCCGGTGCGGCCAATTTCACTCCACCGGCTGTCGCCGCATATGCCATCACACGCTCATACGCTTACGCAACTGCTACGCCACAACTTCCGCCGTCATGCCCCGCCTAGTGCGCAATTGCGCACGGGGGGCGGGGCCTCCAGTACTCCGAGCCGTTCGTGGCAGTTCCCACTGCCGGTGATTACTGGATCGCCCGGTCGGGCCGGGCGATGACAGTTGGGGCTCGGGCACGACAAAACTCAATACGCGTTCTCGTTCTTGGTCAGCAGCGAGATCGGCGTCTTCAGGAGAATGACGAGGTCGAACAGCACCGACCAGTTCTCGATGTAATAGAGGTCGAACTCGACGCGCTTCTGGATCTTCTCTTCATTGTCGATCTCGCCGCGCCAGCCGTTGATCTGGGCCCAGCCGGAGATGCCGGGCTTGACGCGGTGGCGGGCGAAATAGCCGTCGACGGCTTCGTCGAACAGGCGGCTCTGGAGCTTACCCTGCACCGCATGCGGGCGCGGGCCGACCAGAGAGAGATTGCCGGAGAACACCACGTTGAAGAGCTGCGGCAGCTCGTCCAGGCTGGTCTTGCGGATGAAGCGGCCGACGCGGGTGACGCGCGGATCGTTCTTGGTAACCACCTTCGACGCCGTCGGGTCGGCCTGGTGGTGGTACATCGAGCGGAACTTGTAGACGTCGATGCGCTCGTTGTTGAAGCCGAACCGCTTCTGGCGGAACAGCACCGGACCCGGGCTGTCGAGCTTCACGGCCAGCGCGACCAGTCCCATGATCGGCAGCGCCGCGAGCAGTGCGATGCCGCCGACGACACGGTCGAACAGCCATTTCATCACCAGGTCCCAGTCGGTGATCGGCGCCTCGAACACGTCGAGCGTCGGCACCTCGCCGAGATAGGAATAGGAGCGGGGACGGAAACGCAGCTTGTTGGTGTGCGCGGAGAGGCGGATGTCGACCGGTAGCACCCAGAGCTTCTTCAGCATCTCCAGGATGCGCGTCTCCGCGGAGATCGGCAGCGCGAACAGCACGAGATCCACGCGGGTGCGGCGGGCAAACTCGACGATGTCGTCGACCTTGCCGAGCTTGCGCGCGCCGGCGCAGGTGTCGAGCGCGCGGCTGTCATTGCGGTCGTCGAACACGCCGAGCACGTGGATGTCGGAATCGTCCTGCGCCTTCAGCGCCTCGACGAGCTGCTCGCCGTTGCGATCGGAGCCGACGATGATGGTGCGGCGGTCGAGCCGGCCCTCGCGCGCCCAGGCGCGCACCAGCGAGCGCAGCACCAGACGCTCCGCGATCAGCGCGGCGAGCCCGAGGAAGTAGAAGGCGGCGAGCCACAGCCGCGACATCTCGCTGCCGAACTTGGCAAAGAAGGAGACGCCGATGAACAGCAGGAAGACGAACGACCAGGACGAGATCATCCGCGTCATCTGCCGGAGCTGTCCGCGGAACAGCTGCACCTGGTAGATGTCGGCAGCCTGGAAGCAGACCACGGCCGCGACCGCGACGGCCACGATCTCCGCAGGATAGACCCAGCTGAAGCCGCCGGCGAGCGGCATGACATAGCCGACATAGACCGCGATGCCGACGAGGCTCAGCAGCGCGAAGTCAATGAGGCGGACGAAGCCGGTGATCACGATCGGCGAATAGGCGCGGGCGACCTTCTGGTTGACGACCTCGAGCGCGGCGGGCGAGAGCCGGCGGCGGCGCTCCACAAAGGGCTGATCAGCGGGCCTCGCCGCGGCGCTGGCCGCGGCATCGAGCATCGAGCGTGCGTTGAGCGGTTCCACGGGCGTCCACGTCCATTCCAAGCACCCTTAGGTCGCGACTTTGCGGCCCCGGGCAAGCATCCCCTGGCACTCGATTACCGAACAAATCGGAAGATTTTCTAAAGCGGCCTTAAGGATGGTTAATGATTGGCAAATGCGTCGCGGTAGCCCGCGAGCACGCCGTCGACCATGGCCTGCTGGGAGAAATGCGCGGAGATCCGCTCGCGCAAGGTCGTCGCGCGTTGCGCGGTCGCTTGCGGATCGTCCAGCGCCGCAGCGATCGCCTCGGCCATGGCCTCGGGATTGCTGGGCGCGAACAAAGCGGGGCTGTCGGTGCCGAAGATTTCGGGGATGCCGCCGATCTTCGAGGCGATCATGGGAATGCCGGCCGCTCCTGCCTCGATCACCACATAGGGCATGGAATCGCCGCGCGAGGGAACGACCAGCAGCCGGCCCTTGGAGAAGCCGTAGCGCGCCTTGACGTGGCCGATGAAGCGGATGGTGCTCGCGAGGCCGAGCTTCTCGACCTGCGCCTTCAGCGCCGCCGTCTCCTCACCGTCGCCGCCGAGGGTGAGCGTGACGTTCTTGCCGCCTTCGCGCAGCCGTGCCACGGCATCAACCAGCAGGTCTGCGCCCTTGATGTGCCTGAACTCGCCGACATAGCAGAGATCGGTCGCATCCTCGGCGGTGATGACAGGTTCGAATTCCTCCGGCGTCACGCCATTGAAGACGCAATGCACCACGCCCTTGGGCGTTCCGACGATGCGCTGATAGGTGTCGCGGGCAAAGGCGCTCTCGAACAGGAACAGGTCGGTCGCGCCCATCAACGAGCGTTCGAGCCGCGCGTAGAACTCGCCCTTCAAGGTGTTGAGCGGATAGTGCAGCGAGCCGCCATGCGGGGTGTAGATGCGGATGGTGTCGTCGGTGCGCCGCCGCATGCGGATGAAGGCGCCGGCCTTGGCGCCGTGGCCGTGCATGACGTCGGGCTTGAGCTTCGCGATGAGGCGCCGCATCCGCATCCACACCATGAAATCATCGGGCGACGGCTCGCGGCGGATCGCCATGCGATACACGCCGAGCTTCAGCCGCGGCGCCAGTTCGGCGAGCGCCTTGTCGGCACGTTCGCCGCCGGTGAGGCTGTCGGCGAGGATACCGACATGATGGCCCCGGTCGACCTGGCCATTGGCGACGTCGAGGATATGGCGAAAGATGCCGCCGACCGGAGCGCGCACGGCGTGCAGGATTCGAAGCGGCTGGTCGGGTGAGGGGGGCATGATCAAAACCAGCGCTCGACGGCGAGTACCGAACAATTCCAGGAAATATCGAGACGGATTAAGAGCCTTCGTGGTTAACAAACGATGACGGATATTCGGGCACAAGGCGCGGGATGCTGCGATTAACCCAGCGGCAACCTTAATGGAGTGTAATCGCTGCGGTTGAGGTAGCTTGGTGGCGTTGCCCCTGCGGGAGTGTTCGATGCGTTTAGCGTTCTGGCGTGCCGGCAAGGACAAGGCGGTGGTCGAGCGGGCTGTTTCGAAGTCCAAAGCCGAAGCCGCGCTCAAGGCCGAAGCTACCAAGACTGAATCCATCAAGTCTGAACCTGCCAAGGTTGAAGCAAAGCCTGCGCCCGTTGTCGCGAAGCAGGCAGCAAGCGAATCCGGTGATATCGATCTTCATGCGCTCGGTGGCGCGCTCGCCCGCAAGCGCGGCTGGATCATCGTGCCCACGGTGCTGGCGCTCGTCGCGTCCATCGCCGTCGTCAACCTCGTGACGCCGCGCTACAAGTCGGAATCCCGCATCCTGATCGACGGCCGCGAGAACGTGTTCCTGCGCCCGAACAGCGACCGCACCGAGGAGCGGCAGGCGCTCGACGCCGAGGCCGTCACCAGCCAGGTGCAGCTCGTGCTGTCGCGCGATCTCGCGCGCGAGATCATCAAGAAGAACAAGCTGGCCGAACGCCCCGAATTCGATCCGGTGCTGCAAGGCATTTCGCCGCTGAAATCGCTGGCGGCCCTGGTCGGCATCGGCCGCGATCCGTTCTCGATGACGCCGGAAGAGCGCGTGCTGGATGCCTATTACGAGCGGCTCCAGGCTTACGCCGTCGACAAGTCGCGCGTCATCGTGGTCGAATTCCAGTCCGCCGATCCGGAGCTTGCCGCGCGCGTCGCCAACTCGATCGCCGAAGGTTATCTCGTGCTGCAGCAGAGTGCGCGCCAGGACCAGGCCAAGAACGCAAGCCAGTGGCTGGCCGGCGAGATCGACAATTTGCGCAAGAAGGTCTCCGATGCCGAGGCCAAGGCCGAGGACTTCCGGTCCAAGTCGAGCCTGTTCGTCGGCACCAACAACACCACGCTGTCGAACCAGCAGATGGGCGAGGTCAACACCCAGCTCAACAATGCGCGCTCGATGAAGGCAGATGCGGAATCCAAGGCGCGGCTGATCAAGGAGATGCTCCAGAGCGGCAAGCCGATCGAGGCATCCGAAGTGGTGAACTCCGAGCTGATGCGGCGATTGTCGGAGCAGCGGGTGACGTTGCGGGCGCAGCTCGCCGAACAATCGTCCACGCTGCTCGGCAACCACCCGCGCATCAAGGAGCTGAAGGCGCAGCTCGGCGACCTCGACAACCAGATCCGGGATGAGGCGGCGAAGATCTCCCGCTCGCTCGAAAACGATGCGCGCATTGCCAGCAGCCGGGTCGACGGCCTGACCGCGAGCCTCGAGCAGCTCAAGAAGCAGGCGACCTCGACCAACGGGCAGGACGTGCAACTGCGCGCGCTCGAGCGCGAAGCCAAGGCGCAGCGCGACCTGCTGGAAACCTATCTCGCCAAGTACCGCGAGGCCAACACCCGCGAGACCATCGACACCGCGCCGACCGATGGCCGCATCATCTCCCGCGCCATCGTCTCCAATACGCCGGCCTATCCGAAGAAGCTGCCGATCGTGCTGATCGCGACGATCGCGACGCTGCTGCTCTCGTCGGGCGTCGTCGTCACCGGCGAACTGCTACGCCAGACCGCGCCGCGCGCGGTGGCTGTCTTCACCCCGGCGCCGGCGGCGCCGCAAACGCAGGCGGCGGTTCGCCAGGAGCCATTGGTCCAGCCGGCGGTCCAGCCGGTGGTCGAGCCCTTCGTCGAGCCGGTCATCGAAGAGCCGGCGCCGCTTCAGCCGGAGATGACGGCCGGTGCCGTTGTCGCCGAATTCGCCGAGATCGAGCATCTGGCGGCCAGCCTGCGTGCCGCGGGCGCGGCGGCGAAGAAGGTCACGGTGCTCGGCACCGCCTCGGGCGAAGCCGTCACGCTATCGGCGCTGACGCTGGCCCGGCATCTGGCGCGCGACGCGCGCGTCGTCGTGGTCGATCTCGCTGCGTCCTCGCCGACCATCGCCGCCGTGTCGGTCGACGCCTCCGCGCCCGGCCTTGCCGAGCTGATGCAGGGCGAAGCCTCGTTCGCAGAGGTCATCACCCGCGACAAGCTCTCGCGGCTGCATCTGGTCCTGGCCGGACGTCCCGGCTTCGACCGCAGCCTGCTGCAATCGCCGCGCGTGGGCCTTGCGATCGACGCGCTGCTCCGTGCCTACGATCATGTGCTGCTTGATGCCGGCGGTGCTTCCGACCTTCCGGCCGACCTGCTGACGGCGCATGCCCGCGCCGTCGTGGTTCCGGATGCGTCGATGACGGCGGATGCGCGCACGCTGATGTGCGAGCAGCTGAAGGCCGTTGGCTTCAGCGAGGTGACGATGCTGAGCAAGCCCGTGCAGGCGTCGGATGCGGCAGAGACGCTGCGCGTGGTGGCGGCGTAGGCCCTCTCTCCTTGCGCGAGACGGGTGAAGGCTATCTCTCCGCGAGTCCGGAATCGTAGGGTGGGCAAAGGCGCACTTGCGCCGTGCCCACCACCTTTCGACGATCGCGGCAGATGGTGGGCACGCTTCGCTTTGCCCACCCTACGATACTGCGAAGTCTATCCGAACGCCTGCCGCAAGCGTCGGGCCAAATCGAACAGCATCTGGTTCTGCTTCACCAGCCGCTTGCCGTGGCTGAGCGATGACATCGCCATCGCCGCGAGCTTGCCGCGCGAGGTCAGCGGCACGAAGCTGTCGAAGATGTCTTCGTCGTCCTTGCAGAACATCCGCTTGTACTCGTCCGAGCCGATGCCGAGGTCGAGCGAGCGGTAGCCGCGCTCGCCGCAGCGGTCGATGATGTAGCGCATCAGGATCAGGCCCGGGCTGTAGCGGGCGTGCTCCGACATCGTGTAGGTGTTGAACATCATCGAGAAGCGCTGGCCGTCGGCGACGCCGGCGAAGATCGCGATCACTTCCTCGTCGCATTCGAGCGCGTGGATGTCGATGACGCGGCCTTCACCGCGCGGCGCGAGGCACGCGCTGCGGACGAACTCTTCGACGCCCGGCTCGGCGAAGACGTTCGGCAGCTTCTGCTCGGCCATCCGCGCCGGCTTGACGCGAAAGAACCAGTCGAGCAGGCGGGTGACGTCCGCGTCCGTCGTGGCGAGGTGATAGCGGTAGCCGGCGAGCGTCTGGAGCTTCTTCTCCTTGCTCTTCAGGCGGCGGCGGAAGGAATTGCTGATCCGCGATGCGGGCGGGCCGCCCGGCTCCATCGTCAGCAGCGGACAGCCGTTGATCGCGCTCTGTCGCGGCAGGGCTGCAAACGGGTTCTGCTGATCGTTCCAGCGCAGCGGCTGCTGCGTCAGCGAGAGCACGTCGACATGCGCGCCGAGCGGCGCAAGCAGCGCGTCGAGATCGGCGGCGGCGGCCTGTGCCGCGAATTCGCCGTTCCACAGGCCCATGTTGAAGGTCGTGTGCTTGCCGCCCATGAAGCAGGCCGTGCGCACGCCGTGGCCCTGGCGCAGCGAGAGCGGCAGCAGCAGAAGCGGCCGGCGATCGGCGTCGCGGGCGATGACGATGAAGGGACGGGTGCCTTCGTGAGCGCCGACCTGCCGCTGCCAGGGGCCGAGCAGGTCGAAGCGCTGGTAGGGCGTGAAGAGATGACCGGGCTCCTCGAAGGCACGCCAGACCGCCTCGGCCTCGCCGAGGTCTCCGACGATATCGACATGCGCGATACGGCTCGCTTTCGACCGCGCTGGCGCTTCTGCCGTCCGGCTTTGCATCGCCGCAGCCATGGTCATTCGCGAAACCTGTCGAGAAAAACGAAAAAATGCGTAGTTCGGCCTGTGGCCGACCTTTGCAAACAAATGTCAACAAAGAGTAATGAGGATAGGTGAGGGAACGGGCCGCCGGCGAGCGCGAAGGTGGGATATTGGCATCCGACGACAGATGGCTGGAACGGCTGCGCCTCGAGCTGACCTGGCTCACCGGCCAGGCTCTGCTACGCAGTCGCGGGGCCGGCGCCATCCTGCGCCTCGCCCATGTGCGGCCGCGGCGCCGCGGCGGATTTCAGCCGCTGCGCGAGCATGAGATCACGCCGCAATTCCTCGACCGCGCCATCCGGGCGCTGAAGCGGTGGGGTTACGATTTTCTCGGCATGGACGAGGTCTGCCGGCGCGCGGTGACGCTGCCGGAGAAGCGGCGCTTCGTGGCGCTGACCTTCGACGGCGCGCCCAAGGATCTCATCACCTTCGCCTATCCGGTCCTGGAACGCCACGCCGTGCCTTTCACGATCTATGTGCCCACCGCGTTTCCCGACGGCGTCGGCGAAGCCTGGTGGCTCGGGCTGGAGCAGGTGATCGCGCGCGAGAGCCGCATCAGCTTGATGATGGGCGACAGGGAGCAGCGCTTCACCGTCACAGGCAACGCCGAGAAGCAGGCGCTGTTCTCGTATCTGGAGAGCTGGCTGCGCTCGCTGCCCCCGCCAGATCTGTCGGCTGCGATCGCCGATCTCTGCACGCGCTACCGGATTGACCTCGCCGCGCTCTCGCGCGAAGCGTCGATGGATTGGGAGGATCTGGCGAAGCTGGCTGCCGACCCGCGGGTCACGATCGGCAGCGCGACCGTGAACTATCCCGTTCTCGCCAACATGAAGGATGCGGCCGCGCTGCGCGAGATGACGATGGGCAAGGTCGTGGCGGAATCCGCGTTCGATCGCGACATCCGGCATCTGGCGTTTCCGTTCGGCGACCGCGCTTCGTTCCGGCGCAACCACGTTGTGATGGCGGAGGAGGCGGGCTTTGCCAGCGCGGTCTCGACGATCCCGGGCATCGTGGAGGCGGAGGGGCGCACCAATCTGCGGGCGCTGCCGCGGATTTCATGGGACGGACGGGTGCGCTCGCTGCGCATGCTGCGCGTGCTGGTATCAGGTGTCGCCTTTGCGCCGGTGAGACCGACCGGCAGCACTACGGGCCAGACTTGACGCGATCGGGCCGCTGCATCCAGCTCACGATCGGCATCGCCGGCAGCACCCAGCCCATGCCGACCACGACGTAATAGATCGCCTGCCGCCAGCCGGACTCGGCGATCCACGGCATCTGCGCCGCCGCCATGCCGAGCAGGGCCCAGACGGTGGCCAGCACCAGGAGCAGGATGGCGCCGAGGAACTTGCGGGTGCGGATCGTCATGGCGACTTTTTGCGGCTTTCGCGTAACTTGCGCTGCGGGAGCGGGGGACTATAAGGGGCACGCAGTCCGGTTCAAGTCTCTTAGGCACAGGCTTGGTTTTGTCCTTGAAATGACGATGATTTCCACCCCGTCCGAGCCGCACCGCGCCGTGCGCTGGTGGCTGATCTCCGTGGCCGCGCTGATCGCGCTGATGGTGCTGGTCGGCGGGGCGACGCGGCTGACGGAATCCGGCCTGTCGATCGTCGAATGGAAACCGGTCACGGGCAGCGTTCCGCCGCTCTCGGAGACGCAGTGGACCGAGGCGTTCGAGGCCTACAAGAAGATCCCGCAATATCGCGAGCTCAATTCAGGCATGAGCCTGTCCGAGTTCAAGGAGATCTTCTGGTGGGAGTGGAGCCACCGCTTGCTCGGCCGCTTCATCGGCGTCGCCTATCTGCTGCCGTTCCTGTTCTTCCTGTGGCGCGGCGGCCTGTCGGGTGAGCTCAAGCGGCGGCTGTGGCTGCTGTTCGCGCTCGGCGGTCTGCAGGGCGCGGTCGGCTGGTGGATGGTGGCCTCGGGCCTGACGGAGCGTGTGGAAGTGTCGCAATATCGGCTGGCGACGCATCTGCTGCTGGCGCTGCTGATCTTCGCCGGCATCGTCTGGACGGTGCGGCGGCTCAAGGAGCGGCCGCAGATCGCCGCGCCGGCGCGGCTGCGCGTCACCAGCGCGCTGCTGCTCGTGGTGACCTTCGTGCAGATCTATTTCGGTGCGCTGGTCGCGGGCCTGCGCGCCGGCCGCGCCTACAACACCTGGCCGCAAATTGACGGCGCGTTCATTCCCTCGGCCGAGCGGCTGTGGTTCGAGACGCCGTGGTGGCGCAACATGTTCGACAATGTGCTGACCGTGCAGTTCGAGCATCGCATGACGGCCTACGCGCTGTTCCTGCTGGCGGCGCTGCATGCGTTCGATGCGGTGCGCTCGCGCGCGGGTGCAGCGGCCGGCGGCGCGCTGTGGCTGTTCGCGGCGATCAGCCTTCAGGCGGTGCTCGGGATCCTCACGCTGCTCAATCAGGTGCCGATCGATCTCGCACTTTCGCACCAGGCGGTCGCGATCGTGGTGCTGACGCTGGCGGTGATGCAGGTGGAGCGGCTGGCCTCGCGACAACCTGCGCAAGCGCAGCCGCGCGCGGTTCCTGTCAGCCAGCCCGGTTGATCACCATCAGCCCGGTTGATCAGCAATAGCCGTAGACGCCGCAGGCGTAGGGCAGGCGCCAGAAATAATCGACCTGCTTCCCGCCGTAGTACGGGCCCTGATAATCGTAGCTCCAGGGCCGGCCATAATAGCCCGGCAAGGTGTTGGAGCCGGGCAGGAGTGGCGTGCCCGGCAGGTTGCGGATGTAGCTGCCGATGCCGTAGGCCGGCGAGATCAGCGCATCCGGATCGGTCTCGACATAGACCTGTGGCGGGTCCTGCGGCGGCACGGCAGCGCGCCGCTTCGCCGTCGCCGGCAGATCGGCGGCGAGCGCGCTTGAAACCGTCAGCATCGCCGCAAGGGCAGGCACCATCCAGCGCAGCATCGTCGGCTCCGAATCAAGGGGGCGATCCAAGGACGATGTATGCGGCAGATATGGTTAATGACTGTTAACCGGCGGCGGCCAAAACAGCCACCGTCATTCCGGGGCGGTCCGGTAGGACCGAACCCGGAATCTAGAGATGAGCAAAGTAACGTCGAGGTTCCGGGTTCGCGCTTTGCGCGCCCCGGAACGACTGGAAACTACGCCCCCAGCGCCTGCTCGAGGTCCGCGATCAGATCTTCCTTGTCCTCGATGCCGATCGAGAGCCGCACCACGTCGGGGCCGGCGCCGGACTTCACCTTGGCGGCGTCGTCGAGCTGGCTGTGGGTGGTCGAGGCCGGGTGGATCACCAGCGAGCGGGTGTCGCCGACATTGGCGAGGTGCGAGAACAACTGCAGCTTCGACACCAAATTGACGCCGGCGTCATAGCCGCCCTTCAGGCTGAAGGTGAACACCGCGCCCGCGCCCTTCGGCGCGTATTTGCGCGCGAGCTGGTTGTACTTGTCGCTCGGCAGGCCCGCATAGCTCACCGAGGCCACCGCCGGATGGCCGGCGAGGAATTCGGCGACCGCCTTGGCGTTTTCGCAGTGCTTCTGCATGCGCAGCGGCAGCGTCTCGATGCCGGTCAGGATCATGAAGGCGTTGAACGGCGACAGCGCCGGTCCGAGATCACGCAGGCCGAGCACGCGGCAGGCGATCGCGAAGGCGAAATTGCCGAAGGTCTCCTGGAGACGGATGCCGTGATATTCCGGCCGCGGCTCGGAGAGCATCGGGTATTTGCCGCCCGTGGACCAATCGAAAGTGCCGGCATCGACGATGATGCCGCCGAGCGAATTGCCGTGGCCGCCCAAGAATTTCGTCAGCGAGTGCACGACGATGTCGGCGCCGTGGTCGATCGGGCGAATGAGGTAGGGCGAGGCCAGCGTGTTGTCTACGATCAGCGGTACGCCCGCCTTGCGCGCGACCGTCGAGATCGCCTCGATGTCGGTGATGCTGCCGGCAGGGTTGGCGATG
Organism: Bradyrhizobium huanghuaihaiense; assembly: GCF_007830635.1. Classification (GTDB taxonomy): domain Bacteria; phylum Pseudomonadota; class Alphaproteobacteria; order Rhizobiales; family Xanthobacteraceae; genus Bradyrhizobium; species Bradyrhizobium huanghuaihaiense. Next base: position 54,294 of record NZ_VLLA01000007.1, read on the forward strand.
GACTCGATGAAGATCGCCTTGGTGCGCGGTGTCACCGCGCGCTCGAAGCTCGAGATGTCATCGGGATCGGCCCACACCACGTTCCAGCCAAAGCTCTTGAACGCGTGCGTGAACTGGTTGATCGAGCCGCCATAGAGTTTTCGCGCCGCGATGAACTCGTCGCCGGGCTGCAGCAATTGCTGCAGGATCACGACCTGCGCGGCGTGGCCCGAAGCAACGGCCAGCGCAGCCGTACCGCCTTCAAGCGCAGCAACGCGCTCTTCCAGCACGGCATTGGTCGGGTTGCCGATGCGGGTATAGATGTTGCCGAACGCCTGCAGGCCGAACAGCGAGGCGGCGTGATCGGCGTCATTGAAGACAAATGATGTCGTTTGATAAATCGGAGTCGCGCGCGCACCGGTGGTCGGATCGGGCTGTGCACCGGCATGCACGGCGAGGGTTGAAAATCCCGGAGGGCGATCGCTCATTGAGGCGTCCTGTTCTCTTGGTCTGAAATCGCGCGGCATGCTGATGGGCGGGGCGTCCGCCGTCAAGGCGCCGCTTCACATCAGGATCATTTGGGAATGATCGTGCTACGCATTGTCGCGTTCGCGAAACGAAATCTTCGCAATTGCGTCAGCTTTGCTCGGTCTTGTTTTTCGCAGCGCGATCCGATGCTGCGGTATCGCCGCCACCGACGCTCATCCGATTGAGGGATAGCCGCATGCCCTGCGTCGGTGCCGGCGCGCGCTTGGAGCTCAGCGTGCGCGAATTCACGCCCATCCAGGATATTTCGGACGACAGGCGGCCATATTCGATCTTGGGGCAGCGGTTCATGACCACCTTGATACCGACCGATTCCGCTTTCGCCGCCGCGGCATCGTCGCGCGCGCCAAGCTGCATCCAGATCACCTTCGGCAGCGGGTCGAGCGTAAGCGCCTCTTCCACGACGGGCATGATGTGGCTGGAGTTGCGAAAAATGTCGATCATGTCGACGGGGCGGCCGATGTCCGACAGCGAGGCGACGAACGGCTTTCCGAGCAGGTCCTTGCCGACATGGCCGGGATTGATCGGGATCATGTCGTAGCCGCGCTGCGCCAGATATTTGAACGCGAAATAGCTCGGCCGCACGTTGACCGGCGAGGCGCCGACCATCGCGATCGACTTCACGCTGTTGAGGATGCCGCGAATGTAATTGTCGGGATAGGCGTCGTGGTTCATCACTTATCTTTTCTTGTTGTCATTGCGAGCGCAGCAAAGCAATCCAGACTGCTACCTGCGGAAAGACTCTGGATTGCTTCGCTGCGCTCGCAATGACGGGGGTCACTCATCCCGCCATGTCGGCGTGCGCTTCTCGATGAAGGCGCCGATGCCTTCTTCGGCGTCGCGCGCCATCATGTTCTCGGTCATCACCTCTGCGGCATAGCGATAGGCGTCCGCAAGGCTCATCTCGGCCTGGCGGTAGAACGCTTCCTTGCCGAGCTTGACGGTGTAGGCGGATTTCAGCGCGACCTGTTGTGCCAGCTCGATCGCGGCCCCGAGTTCGGTGCCGGCAGGCACGACGCGATTGACGAGCCCGATCTCGCGGGCGCGGTCGGCCGTGACAGGCTCGCCCGTCAGCAGCATTTCCATCGCCTGCTTGCGCGGGACGTTGCGCGACAGCGCCACCATCGGCGTCGAGCAGAACAGGCCGATATCGACGCCGGGCGTCGCGAACTTCGCATCCTCCGATGCGATCGCAAGATCGCAGCTGGCGACGAGCTGGCAGCCGGCCGCGGTCGCAATGCCCTGGACGGCAGCGACCACGGGTTTGGGCAGATGCACGACCGCCTGCATCATCGCGCTGCAGGCATTCATCATCTCGGCGAAGAAGGCGCGGCCGCGGTCCGGGTCAGTGCGGCGCGCGGTCAGCTCCTTCATGTCGTGGCCGGCGGAGAAGGCGGGCCCGTTGGCGGCGATCACGACGCCGCGCACCGCCTTGTCGTCGCGGATAGAATTAAGCTCTGCATGCAGGCCGGCGATCATCGCCGCCGACAGGCTGTTGCGCGCGGTCGGACGGTTCAGCGTCAGCAGCGCGATGGATCCGACGGTCTCCCGCAGCAGGATCTGCGGTTGCGGGGAGGGGGCACGGGCGGCCTGAACGGACATTGACGCGACTTCCGTGGAATGATTGCAATTGGATGACACCGATAACTTAATGTACCAGGGCGACCGAAGCGAGGGTGGGGAACAGCATGGCGTTGGCGAAAATGAGCGTGGCGGAGGTCGAGCAGTTTCTCCGTGACGAGTTTCCCCAGGCCTTCAGTGGCGACGACATCACGATCGAGAGCGCGGACGGGCAGACCTGCCTCCTGCGCCAGCGCTACAGCGAAAGGATGCTGCGGCCGGGCGGAACCGTGTCAGGCCCGACCCTGATGGCGCTGGCCGATTTCGCGATGTACGTGGTGCTGCTGTCCGCGATCGGCCCGATCGGCCTCGCGGTCACCACCAATCTCAACATTAATTTCCTGCGCAAGGGCCAGCCCGGGCAGGACGTGCTCGCCGAGGCGCGGCTGCTCAAGCTCGGCAAGCGCCTGGCGGTCGGGGAGGTGAACCTCCTATCCGGCACCTCACCCGATCCGATCGCCCATGTCACCTCGACCTATTCCATTCCAAATGTTTGAGCTTTTTGCGGGTAATATAGCACCATATTTCTAAACTATTGATTTTGTGCGTGTAATTTCCACCTTGTGGCATTGACCGTTGCGCGCCACTTCTCTAGAAACCCGCCCAGTCCGGTGCGGTGTTCGCGCCGATATCTCCCGTCCACGGAAACTCCGATATGAAAACCTTTTCGGCAAAGCCGGCTGAGGTGACGAAGAAGTGGGTGCTGATCGACGCCAAGGGTCTGGTCGTCGGCCGTCTCGCCACCATCGTTGCCATGCGCCTGCGCGGCAAGCACCTCCCGACCTACACCCCCCACGTTGATTGCGGCGACAACGTCATCATCATCAACGCGCAGCATGCGGTCCTCACCGGTCGCAAGCGCGAGCAGAAGACCTACTACAAGCACACCGGCTATGTCGGCCACGTCAAGGAGCGCACGGCGCGCCAGATCCTCGAGGGCCGTCATCCCGAGCGCGTGCTCGAGAAGGCCGTCGAGCGCATGATCCCGCGTGGTCCGCTCGGTCGCGTGCAGATGGGCAACCTCCGTGTCTATGGCGGCGCCGATCATCCGCACGAGGCGCAGCAGCCCGAGAAGATCGATATCGCCAAGTTGAACCGCAAGAACACGAGGGCCGCATAACATGGCCGAATCCATCCAGTCGCTCGACCAGCTCTCGCAGCTCAAGACGGCGGCGGCGCCCGAGGCGCCCAAGCACGAGAAGAAGGTCGACAAGTTCAACCGCGCCTATGCCACCGGCAAGCGCAAGGACGCGGTCGCCCGCGTGTGGATCAAGCCGGGCGCCGGCAAGGTCACCGTCAACTCGCGCGAGGTCGAGGTCTATTTCGCCCGTCCCGTGCTGCGCATGATGATCGAGCAGCCGTTCTCGGTGGCCCAGCGTTCGGGCCAGTATGACGTGATCTGCACCGTCGCCGGCGGCGGTCTGTCCGGCCAGGCCGGCGCGGTCCGTCACGGCATCTCCAAGGCGCTCACCTATTTCGAGCCGGAGCTGCGCTCCGTGCTCAAGAAGGGCGGCTTCCTCACCCGCGACTCGCGCGTGGTCGAACGCAAGAAGTACGGCAAGGCCAAGGCCCGCCGGTCCTTCCAGTTCTCGAAGCGTTAATCGCTTCGGTCGCATTCGCCGCGAAAGCGGCTTCAATGAGATGCAAAAGGGCGCTGATTTTCAGCGCCCTTTTTATTGTTCGTTTGTATGCAAATTGACGACGAGTTTCCGGAAAACTTGCGGACGCGTGAAAACCTGAATGGAACCCGCGGGACATAGCGTCGCATTCGGAAGGGCGCGCAAATCGGATGTGCCGATCGCGTAACTGCTATGTTTTCAAGGGGGCCGACATGATGTCGCTCGATAGCATCACGCTCTATTTGGTTGCCACCATGGTTGCCGCACTGCTCGGCGCCATGATGGTGTTCTTTGGCAAGCAGGAGAACAGTCCTGCGCTGAAATGGTGGGGCACCGCCTATCTGCTCGGTGCCGCCTCCGTCGCACTGTGGACGGCGGCCGGCGAGAGGCTGGGGCCGCATCTCTATCTGGCGTTAAATGCCGTCGGCTTCGTGGCCTGCGGCATGGTGTGGAATGCGGCGCGCGTGTTCCACGGCCGCAAGCCGAACTGGCCCGGCCTCGTGCTCGGTGCGCTCGCCTGGGTCGCCGCCGTGACGCTGCTCGATCCGACTGCGTCCATGCTGCGCATGATCATCGGCGCCGGCATCGTCTCGGTGTACGCGGCGGTGACGGCGAGCGAGCTCTGGGTCGAGCGGCGCAAGAGCCTGCAACGGCGCTGGCCTGCCTTTGTCGTGCCGGTGATGCATGGTTGCGTGCTGATGCTGCCGATCCTGATCGGCAGCTTCCTGCGGCCGCACGATGCCGGCTTCTCCTCCAGCATCTGGGTCACCGTGTTCGCGGTCGAGCTCGTGCTCTACGCCGTCGGCACCGTCTTCGTGATCTTCATGCTGGTGTCGGAGCGCACCGTCACGGCGCACCGGACCGCGGCGTCGACCGACCCGCTGACCGGCATGCTCAACCGCCGCGGCTTCTCCGAAGCCTGCGGCCGCGTGATCGACCGCGAGGCCAAGGCCGGACGTCCCGTCACCGTGATGATCTTCGACATCGACCACTTCAAGTCGATCAACGACCGCTTCGGCCACCCCGCCGGCGACGAGATGCTGAGACTGTTCTCGACCGTCGTCGTCAGTAACTTACGCATCTCCGACCTCTCGGGCCGCATCGGCGGCGAGGAGTTCGCCGCGCTCCTGCCGTGTTCGCTGGAGGAGGGCGTGCTGGTGGCCGAGCGCGTGCGCGAGGCGTTCGAGACCTCTGGCGTCGTCGTCGATGAAGGCCCGGTCGACACCACCGTCAGCATCGGTGTCGCCGGCGGTCCGGCCGGCACCGAGCTCGAGGTGCTGCTGGCCTCGGCCGACACCGCGCTCTACCAGGCCAAGCGCGGCGGCCGTAACCGCGTCGAGGCGGCGGAGGAGCTGCCGCTGTCGCTGGAGAACTGGCGCCGCCAGAGCGCGGCGCGGGTCGGTGCGCCGCAGGCGCGTCCGGTCACGGCGTGAGCTCGAGGGCGGCCCTGCGGTAATCCGCTGTTTACCAATCGATCCCTACCATTGCGGTCATGGAATCGATCCGTCGACAGAACCCGCAGGCCGCCCTGATGTCGCTCGAAGCGCAAGCCGCTTCGGCACGCGGCGGCTTCGCCTGCCTGTTCTCGACCGCGGACGAATACGAGACGGCGCTGATCACCGAGCGCCGTGCGCAGGGCCGCTACACGCAGGGCCGCAGCTATTGGCCGCTCGCGCTGTTCGTCGGTTGTGCGCTGATCGTGGCGGGCACGGCCCTGCTGTTTGCCTGACAGGCCTGCATTTTTTGGCCGGGCAGGGCGCCGTTTCGGCGCCTTTTTCTTTGCCGCCGTCTGCGGTAGACACGGCCATCAACAAAAAGGGTGGAACCGATGATCACCGAGATCGCGCAAATCGACGTCAAGCCGGGCAGCGAGAAGGATTTCGAGGCCGCCGTCGCCAAGGCCAAGGCCGCATTCGGCCGCTCCAAGGGCTTTCACGGCTTCGAGCTGCACAAGTCGATCGAGAAGCCGCAGCGCTACCGGCTGATGGTGAAGTGGGCGACGCTGGAAAATCACACCGTCGATTTCCGCGGCTCCGAGAATTTCATCGAATGGCGCGGCCTCGTTGGCCAGTATTTTGCCGCGCCGCCGGAGGTCGAGCACACCGAGACCGTGCTGACGAGCTGAGCGAGGTTACGCCGCCTCAGCGAGGGGCGGCGCCTCATACGTCTTGAAATGGTCGATCATGACCTTGGCGATGGCGACCAGCGGGAGCGCCAGCGCGAGGCCCCAGATTCCGAACACGACGCCGAGCAGGATCTGGAACGCGAACAGCGTCGCCGGCGGGATGTCGAGCGCCTGCCGCTGCAGGAGCGGTGTCAACACGTAACTCTCCATGGCGTGGACGACCATGAAGAGCAGAAAGGCCGACAGCGCCGGGATCCAGCCCGAGGCGAGGCTCGCCAGCACCACGACGACGCCGGCGATGATGGCGCCGACGGTGGGGATGAAGGCAAGCAGGCCGGCCTGGATCCCCAGGATGAACGAGCCGGGAATGCCGATGATGGCGAGCCCGATCCAGGTCACGACGCCGACCGCGATCATCACCACGATCTGCGCGATCAGCCAGCGCTCCAGCGTTTCGCCGATGCGGTCGATGATGAGCGTGACGCGGGTGCGGTGCTTCGCAGGCGCGAGGAACAGCAGGCCGTCGTGATAGACGGCGGGCTGGGCGGCAAAGGCGAGCCCCAGAAACAGCACGATGAAGATGTTGCCGACGGCGCTGATCGCGCCGAACAGCAGCTTGAAGGTCTGGCTCACGATCGCCCCGCCGCTGGAGGCGAGTGCGCCTGCGCCCGGCAAGCCGCCGTGCGAGGCCTGGCTTGGGGCGGGCGCCGAGCCCTCGTCGCTGGAGGTGGCGGGCGCGGCATTGCCGAGATCGAACACGCTGGTGTCGATGCCGTGGTTCTCCAGGAAGGACCGGACATTGCCGATCTGCGATTTGATGGTCTTGCTGAGCAGGGAGGCCTGCTCGGCGATGGTGGCGCCGCCGAGATAGGCGACGCCTGCGAGCAGCACCGCAAGGACGAGGCAGACGATCGCGAGCCGCACTGTGTGTGGCAGGTGAACGCGCCGTCCGAGCGCATGGGTCAGCGCGTTGAGGCCGACACCGAGCAGCATTCCGGTGAAGATCAGGAGCAGGGTGGCCGCAAAATACCAGGTGAAGGCGAGCAGCGCGGTGAACAGCACGATGCCGATGCCGCCGACCGAGATCGCCCAGGCCTGATTCCAAGCCTGATCCCAAGCCTGATCGGTGCGGGTCCGGGGCCGTTCATCTCTGGAAATGGTCACATCGGGTCCTTTTCGGAACGCTGCAGGCGGCCACTCTTTCGCGAAATTCCGGTGGGGATCAAGCCAGGCCCGGTGCCGGCCCGGTGCCGATTTGACGCGTCCAACCTGAAAGCATCAACGTCCCCGGCGCCAAAAGGGGCCATATCCGCGCGCTGGTCCCGGCATTTGCGCGAAAATAGCATTGCCGTCCCGCGATCCCTTCTGTTGAATTTGTTCCATTCGAGGGGCATGTTTGGAGAATCTTCTTCGGCGAGGAGGTCGGAACGACAGATGAGAAAGCCGGTCGTCGGCGTGATCGGGAATGCCCATCGCGTCGAGAATCGATTTCAGGTCCAGATGGTCGGCGAGCGAAACCTGCGCGCCGTGGCCGAGGTGTCCGGCGGCTTGCCGGTGATGTTTGCGGGCTCGCCCGATATCACCGACATCGGGGCGCTGCTCGATACCGTCGACGGCATCATCCTCACCGGGGCGCGGGCCAACGTGCACCCGACCCGCTTCAACGTCGATCCCTGCGAGAAGCACGAGCCCTACGACATCCATCGCGACGAGGTGGCTCTGGCGCTGTCGGTGGCTTGCGTCGCGCGCGGCGTGCCGCTGTTCGGGATCTGCCGCGGCCTCCAGGAGATGAACGTCGCCTTCGGCGGCTCGCTGCACCCGGAGATCCGCGAGATCCCGGGCCGCATGAACCACCGCATGCCCCGGCTCGAGAACGGCGAGATCCATCCCGATCCGACCGTGGTGTTCGCCGACCGTCACGAGGTCGACCTGACGCCGGGAGGCGCCTTTGCCAAAATTCTCGGCTGCGAGAAGATCAGGGTCAATTCGCTGCACGGGCAGGGCATCCTGGATCCCGGCAAGCGTGTGCTGATCGAGGGCATCGCCGAGGACGGCACCATCGAGGCCATCCGCATCGCGGAAGCCCCGACCTTTGCGCTCGGCGTGCAATGGCATGCCGAATACGACCCGCAGCACAATCCCATCAACCGCAAGCTGTTCGAGGCTTTCGGCGCAGCGCTGGTGGCGCGGCAGAAGGCGGCGGCGTAGGCGGGCGGACTCAGGCGTGAGTAGGCGTTTCAGCTACGCCCTCGCCGCATCGTCATTGCGAGCGCAGCGAAGCAATCCAGAATCCCTCCGCAGAAAGAATCTGGATTGCTTCGCTGCGCTCGCAATGACGGGAAGGCGAGCGCCACTACTCAGATCTGCGGCTTCCGTAGCTTGCGATGGGAAGGGCCTGCGGGACTGCGTCATGCATTCAAGGCGCAGTCCAAATTTCGGACGAGATAAACCAATCAGTAGGAATTGGTCCGGCCTGTTTTTGCGGCTCTGATTTGTTCTTTGAGAACGAAGTGGAGTCAGATGCGGAACGAAGGCTGACGGGTTGCATGACGTTGGAGTGCACGAATGAGTCCTTCCGGAGCTTTGATCGCGATCCTGCCGTGTAATGACCTTGATGCGTCGGAGCGGTTCTACAATCGGCTGGGCTTTGCGCGCCCGGACGGTGAAAGGCCTGCTCCGGGAGAGCCCGACACCTATCGCATGCTGTCGAACGGGAAGGGCGGATATCTACATCTGACGGACGCGGTCGAGGGATGGCTAACGCCGGGCAGCAACCCTTTTGGGCTTTATCTCTACCTCGAGAATGTTGATGCTGCAGCGCGCGAATTTCAGCAATCACCCGAAGACAAGCCGTGGGGGATGTACGAATTTGCGATCTCTGACCCAGATGAAACGTTAGTCCGTGTCGGTTGGCCAACCCATCTCCGCGCCGGGGCGCAATAATTCGTCTGCAACTGCCCATCGTGACATTTTGTGCTGCTGCGCTAACTGGGCCGCTCAGCGGCTCGCGAAGCAGGCATTCGCGGCCTGCCTCACGCCGTTCGCTCCATCCGTCGCGCGCGATACGCCTGCGGCGACATCAAGGTCAGCTTGCGGAACGCCTTGCGGAAGCTGCTTTCGTCCTCATAGCCGGCGGCGCGGGCGACGATCTTGATCGGCTGCGTCGTCGTCTCCAGCAGCGTGCGCGCATGCTCGACGCGGCGGCGCATGATGAAGGCTTGCGGCGGCTCGTGCGTGAGCTCCTGAAACTTCCGGTTCAGCGTGCGCTCGCTGAGGCCGAGCGCGCCCGCGAGGCGCTTGACCGTCATCGCCCTCTTGCCGGTGCGGCGAACCAGGAGATCGGCTTTGGTCAGCAGCGGGTCCTGCGAGAGCAGATAGCCGACGGGCATGAAGATCGATTGGCTGCGCTGCGCGGTATCGATCACGACGTAGTCCGCGCATAGTTTTGCGATCTCCTTGCCGTCGACCATCTCGATCAGCCTGAGCAGGAGGTCGACCCACGACATCGGTCCGGCCGCGCAGACGATGCGGTCCGCGACCGTGATGACGGCGTCGGCCGCGAGGTCGATCGTGGGATGCCGCTGCCGCAGCTCGCCTTGCAGCCACCAGGTGATGGTGGCGCGGCGGTTGTCGAGCAGACCGCTGCCTGCCAGCAGGAAGACGCCACTGCAAAACGCGCCGATCAGACGGCCGTTCGCATGCTGCTGCCGCAGCCAGGCGCCGGCACGGGCATATTGTGGCTTTAGGCGCGCGGCCGTGACGTGATCGACGAGATTGCCGGGGACGAGGATCGCATCGAAGCTGCCGCGTCTGGCGATGGCGCCATCAACCGCGACCATCCGGCCGCCGCCGGCGCGCACGTCCCGGCCGTCGAGCGACAGCGTCTGCCAGCTGAAGCGGGACGCTGCGCCGCTTTGCTGCATCACATGATTGGCGAGCGAGAGGACGTCGGCGATTCCGGCGATCGCCGAATGCATGCAACCTTCCAGTGCCAGAATTGCGAGCTTCATGAGACCTCCAGGAGGACGCTGTGATCCTAGCCGATCGCCGCGCCCGCGCGTGGCGGAAATTGCCCGATCTCTGGCTTATCCGCCACTGCCTTGCCGGGCCTGCCGGGTCCAAATTGGCAGCGTCGTCACACGACACGATTGGAGAGAGATATGCCTTACATCACCATTTCCACCATCCGCGGCATCCTGGATGCCGCGCAGAAGAAGACGCTGCTCGAGCGGATCACCGACGTGATGGTCGAGGTCGAAGGGCAGGGCAGCCCGGACTTCCGCCGCAACGTCTGGGTCAGGATCGAGGAGCAGGAGCCCTCGCACTGGTCGCTCGGCGGTATGCAGCCGACGAGCGAGATCATCGCGAGCACGTTCGGTGCGATCGGAGCCGATGGCGTGAGGGTGGCACGGTAGCAGCGGCTGGCACGGGGCGGATCAGTCGTCGTCATGGTCCGCCACTGCCTCTGCTCAACCGATCACCTCGCCATCCTGCATGGCCTTCCCATTGCGTTGCACAATCGCAACGTTGGTCTCCACGCGCAGCATTGAGGTTCTCGAGAGGAACACCATATCCTCTGCAAGGGAGCCCTTGCCGTGCAGACCATGAAGGCGGCCCTCGTTGCGGCGATCACCGTCGTGGCTTTGACCTGCTGCCTCCGTCCCAGCTCAGCGGAGGAGAGCGGCCGTGTAGCACTGATTGTTTCGATCGACGGGGCGATTGGCCCGGCGTCGGCCAGCTACGTGAAGGAGGCTTTGGCCAAGGCGAGCGAACGGCGCGCCGAGGTCGTGCTTCTGAGGATGAACACGCCCGGCGGTCTCAATTCCAGCATGCGTGAGATCATCGCGGATGTGCTCGCCTCGCCGATTCCCATCGTCGGTTACGTCGCTCCCTCCGGCGCCCACGCAGCGAGTGCGGGGACCTATATCCTCTATGCGACCCACATCGCGGCGATGGCGCCAGGCACCAATATTGGCGCCGCGACGCCGGTGCAGATTGGCGGGCCGCTGCCGGGTCTGCCCGGCGGTGCGCCGGACAAGGGCGGCAAGGACAAGAAGGACGGCGACCAGCAGAGCGAGCCCAAGGATCAGGCCAAGGATCAGCTCAAGGATCAGCTCAAGGATCCAATGACGGCGAAGGCGACCAATGATGCGGTCGCTTTCATCCGCAGCCTTGCGGAGCTGCGCGGCCGCAATGTGGACTGGGCGGAGAAGGCGGTCCGAGAGGCTGCCACGCTCTCTGCCAACGGCGCGCTCGAGGCTCATGCCATCGATCTCGTCGCGCGCGATCAGGCTGAATTGCTGAGGCAGCTCGACGGCCGTGTGGTGGAGGTTGCAGGCGGCAGGACGCAACGCCTCGCGACGAAGGATGCCGTCGTCGAAGCCATCGACCCCGGACGGATATCCCGCTTCCTGGCGGTCATCACCGATCCGAACGTGGCGTTCATTCTCCTGATGATCGGCATCTACGGCCTGATCTTCGAATTCATGTCTCCCGGCGCCGTCGCCCCGGGAGTCATCGGCGCGATCTGCCTGTTGATCGGCCTCTATGCGCTCAATCTGCTGCCGGTCAACTATGCCGGCTTCGCCCTGATGCTGGTCGGGCTCGTGCTTCTCACGATCGAGGCCTTCAATCCGACCGTGGTGATCGGTCTCGGAGGAATCATCGCTTTCGTGCTGGGAGCCTTGATGCTTTTCAGGGGCGAGGCGCCTGGCTACCAGCTGTCGTGGTGGGTGATCGGCATCACGACGGCCGTGTTCACCGGCTTTGCGCTCGTCGTGCTTGGTTCACTCCGGCGCATCCGCAAGGCTCCTGCACTGGTCGGGGCGAAGGCCATGCGAGGCTTGCCCGCGGAGGTTCTCGACTGGAACGGGAACGAAGGTCATGTCTTCGCCCACGGTGAGCGCTGGCAGGCGCGCGGTGCCGAAACGTTCATGCCCGGAGAGATGGCCGAAGTCGCGGGCGTCACCGACCTGACGCTGCTGATACGGCGCGCACCAGCCCGAACCGGCGAGGGAGGTCCATCATGATGCTGGAATATCTGACTTATGCGGCGCTTGCGCTGCTTGTCGTCATGTTTCTATCCCAGGCCATTCGAATCCTTCGCGAATACGAGCGTGGCGTCGTCTTTACACTCGGCCGCTTCACCGGCGTGAAAGGACCGGGCCTCATCCTCCTCATTCCGGTCGTGCAGCAACTCGTCAAGGTCGATCTCCGGGTGATGGTGCAGGTGGTGCCGCCGCAGGACGTGATTTCCCGGGACAACGTGTCCGTCAAGGTCAACGCCGTTCTGTACTTTCGCATCGTCGACCCCGAACGTGCCATTATCAAGGTCGGCGACTACATGGCCGCCACCAGCCAGCTCGCCCAGACCACGTTACGCTCGGTTCTCGGCAAGCACGAGCTCGACGAGATGCTCGCCGAGCGCGACAGGTTGAACGCCGACATCCAGGAGATCCTCGACAAGCAGACCGACGTCTGGGGCATCAAGGTCACCGGCATAGAGATCAAGGACGTCGATCTCAACGAAACCATGGTTCGCGCGATCGCCAAACAGGCCGAAGCCGAGCGCTTGCGGCGGGCCAAGGTGATCAATGCAATGGGCGAGCAGCAGGCTGCTGAAAAGCTCGTCGAAGCCGGCCGGATTCTCGCGCAGGAGCCCCAGGCGATGCAGCTGCGTTATTTCGCAGCTCTCCATGACATCGCGGGCGAACGGTCGTCGACCGTCGTCTTTCCGCTCCCGACGGGTTTGCTCGATCATTTCATGCCACGGCGGGACAACCCCTAGGGAAAGCAGCAGGCTGACCCATCTTCGGCCTCAATGGGCGTATCGAATATCGATCCCACCTTAAACGTGAGGACAATTCGATGACGAAGCCTACCGCCAGCCCAACCAGCTGTCGCCAAATTCGAACATCCATGCTCGCCATTCCACTGCTGTCCTTTGCGCTCTGGTCCGGCGGCATCGGCGCAGCCGCGCACGCCGCAGAGCCGGGCAAGGACGCTGCGGCCGGCAGCCTGCCGCGCATTCTCGTGCTTGCGACGGGCGGCACCATCGCGGGCCAGGCCGATCCGCGTGCGACCGGCGCCTACAAGTCGGGCCAGATCACCGGCGAGCAGCTGATGGCGTCGGTGCCGGGCCTCGACAAGCTGGCAAAGCTGAACGCCGAGCAGATTTCATCGATCGGGTCCCAGGACATGAACGACAAGGTCTGGTTCGCGCTGGCCCGTCGCATCCAGGATGCCTTCGACAAGAACGAAGCCGACGGCGTCATCATCACCCATGGCACGGATACGCTGGAGGAGACCGCGTTCTTTCTCGACAACGTGGTGCGCGGCGACAAGCCGGTGGTGATCGTCGGCTCGATGCGGCCGGCCACTGCGGTCAGCGCCGACGGCCCCGGCAATCTCTACGAGGCGGTGCAGGTCGCCGCCGATCCGCGCTCGCGCGGCCGCGGCGTCATGGCCGTGCTGAACGACAAGATTCAGGGCGCGCGCTCGGTGACGAAGACTAACACGACGAGCATCGAGACCTTCAGCTCCCCCAATGACGGGCCGGTCGGCTATGTCGACACCGCCGGCGGCATCCGTTTCATGACCCAGGCCGCCGGCTTCAAGCGCGCGACCTATCAGCTCCCGGCCGGCGAGCAATTACCGCGCGTCGAGATCGTCTACTCACACGCCAATATGGACGCCGTTCCGATCGAGGATGCCATCTCGCACGGCGCCAAGGGCATCGTGCTGGCCGGCGTCGGCGACGGCAATACGTCGAAGTCCGCCCTCGATGCGCTCGAGGCCGCCGCAAAGAAGGGCATCATCGTCGTCCGCTCGACGCGGGTTCGATCCGGCTTCGTGACGCGGAATGTCGAGGTCGACGACGACAAGAACGGGTTTGTCGTGTCCGAGGATCTCAATCCGCAGAAGGCGCGGGTGCTCACCCAGTTGCTGATCGCGGGCGGGGTGACGGGGCCGGCCGAGCTGCAGCGGGCGTTCACGGCGACGTGGTAGCGGCCGAGTAGGATGGGTAGAGCGCAGCGAAACCCATCGATCTCGCAAATGGTTAGATGATGGGTTTCGCTGCGCTCTACCCATCCTACGATGCCAAACGAAAAGGCGCCCCTCGCGGAGCGCCTTTTGCTTGTTGCAGAGAGTTCGGGCCGCTTAGCCCGAATAGTACATGTCGAACTCGATCGGGTGCGGGGTCATCTCGAAGCGTTCGACCTCGGTCATCTTCAGCTCGATGTAAGCGTCGATGAAGTCGTCGTCGAACACGCCGCCGTTCTTGAGGAAGCCGCGGTCCTTGTCGAGGTTTTCCAGCGCCTCGCGGAGCGAGCCGCAGACGGTCGGGATCTGCTTCAGCTCTTCCTTCGGCAGGTCGTAGAGGTCCTTGTCCATCGCCGGACCCGGATCGATCTTGTTCTTGATGCCGTCGAGGCCGGCCATCAGCATCGCGGCGAAGCCGAGATAGGGATTGGCAAGCGGATCGGGGAAGCGCACCTCGACACGCTTGGCCTTCGGCGAAGCGGTGTAGGGGATGCGGCAGGAGGCCGAGCGGTTGCGTGCGGAGTAGGCCAGCAGCACCGGGGCCTCGTAGCCCGGGACCAGACGCTTGTAGGAGTTGGTCGACGGGTTGGTGAAGGCGTTGATCGCCTTGGCGTGCTTGATGATGCCGCCGATGTAGTGGAGGCAGGTCTCCGACAGGTCGGCATACTTGTTGCCGGCGAACACCGGCTTGCCGTCCTTCCAGATCGACTGGTGCACGTGCATGCCCGAGCCGTTGTCGCCGTAGACCGGCTTCGGCATGAAGGTGGCGGTCTTGCCGTAGATGTGGGCGACCTGATGGATGCAGTATTTGTAGATCTGCAGGTGGTCGGCCATCAGCGTCAGCGTGTCGAACTTCATGCCGAGCTCGTGCTGGGCGGAAGCGACCTCGTGGTGATGCTTCTCGACCTTGACGCCCATCTTGGCCATGGCGCCGAGCATCTCGGAGCGCATGTCCTGCACCGAGTCCTGCGGCGGGACGGGGAAGTAGCCGGCCTTGGTGCGGATGCGGTGGCCGAGGTTGCCGCCTTCATATTCCGTGTCGGTGTTGGTCGGCAGTTCCGAGGAGTCGAGGCGGAAACCGGTGTTGTAGGGGGAGGAGGAGAAGCGCACGTCGTCGAACACGAAGAACTCGGCTTCGGGACCGACGAACACGCTGTCACCCACGCCCATCGACTTCACCATGGCTTCGGCCTTCTTGGCGATGCCGCGGGGGTCGCGGTTGTAGGGCTCGCCGGTGGTCGGCTCGAGCACGTCGCAGGTGATGACCATCGTGGTCTCGGCGAAGAACGGATCGATCGTCGCGGTCACCGGATCGGGCATCAGGCACATGTCGGACTCGTTGATCGCCTTCCAGCCGGCGATCGAGGAGCCGTCGAACATCGTCCCTTCGGCGAAAATGTCCTCATCGATCATGCTGACGTCGAACGTGACGTGCTGCCACTTGCCGCGCGGATCGGTGAAGCGCAGGTCGACGTATTTGACGTCGTTGTCCTTGATCGATTTCAGGACGTCTTTGGCGGTCTTCATGCATACCCCTTTTGGCTCTGCGGGTCGGTTTCCAGGTGAGCAAGATTGTTCTCGCTTTTGGCGAGTTCGCGCGCGACCGCACAAACGAAATCAGGCCGCCGAAGCAGCCTTATTTCTTGTCAGAGTGTCGCAAAATGCGGGATAGCACCCGGCTTAGATAGCGTCCAGCCCGGATTCGCCGGTCCGGATGCGGATCGCCTCTTCGATGTTGGAGACGAAAATCTTGCCGTCGCCGATGCGCCCGGTTTGCGCGGCGCGGCGGATCGCGTCGATGGCGCGCTCGACCAGATCGTCGCCGATCACGATCTCGATCTTCACCTTGGGCAGGAAGTCGACGATGTATTCTGCGCCGCGGTAAAGCTCGGCGTGACCCTTCTGCCGGCCGAAGCCCTTGGCCTCGGTGACCGTGATGCCCTGAAGGCCGACTTCCTGAAGCGCTTCCTTCACCTCGTCGAGCTTGAACGGCTTGATGATGGCTTCAATTTTCTTCACTGCGCGCCTCCCGGCCTTTCGATCAAATAGCAACGTCTTCGTCAGGATGCGCTTTTCTTAACGCACGATGTTGTCTTCGCTATGCCGGGATCCCTGACCAGTCCGGCAACAACGGCCGGCCACACCCTGATAAATGCCAGTGAGCACGACGAACCGAAGCGGCTTCCTCGAAAGCAGGGTCTATGCCAAGTTGCAAATGCCCTGATTATTGGAGCGTTATCAGCCTTTTAACGAGCATCTCTGATAGGTGGTGCCGACCGGGCCAAAATACCGAAGACTACGAAATAGGCAAACAGTTCAGTATCTGTGCAGATCGGCGTCCCCGGGGACGGATCGGCACAAAAGATGCCTGTTGAAGAGGCGTTTGTACCAGGGAAGTGGCATGGAAGTTCTGACCAACGCCGAAATGCAGCGCGCCGACCAGCTCGCGATCGCGGCCGGGACCCCCGGCTTCAAGCTGATGCTGAGCGCGGGCCAGGCGGTTGCGGAGGCCGCCAACGCGCTGGTGGAGGAGGGGCCGATCCTGATCGTGGCCGGTCCCGGCAACAATGGCGGTGACGGTTTTGTCGCAGCCGCCGAGCTCGCCGCGCAAGGCCGCGAGGTCTCGGTGATCCTGATGTGCGAGCGCGATCAGCTCCAGGGCGATGCGGCCTCGGCCGCGCGCGGCTGGAAGCATCCGGTGCTCCCGTTCAATCCGCAGGCGATCGGAAGACCTGCGCTGATCATCGATGCGCTGTTCGGCGCGGGCCTCAGCCGCCCCGTCGAGGGCGAGGCGTGGGAGATGATCGAGGCGATCAACGCCAACGGCGCGCCAGTGCTCGCGGTCGACCTGCCGAGCGGCATCAACGGCACCAGCGCGGCGGTGCTGGGCGTGGCGGTCAACGCCACCGAGACCGTCACCTTCTTCCGCAAGAAACCGGCGCACCTGCTGCTGCCGGGACGGATGCATTGCGGCCGGGTGCGGGTTGCCGACATCGGTATCGACGCACAGGTTCTGGACGAGATCGGGCCGCAGATTTTCGAGAACGATCCGGATTTCTGGGGCGCGGCGTTTCCGGTGCCGCGCATCGACGCCCACAAATATGCGCGAGGTCACGTGCTTGCGGTCTCCGGCGACGCGGCCGCGACCGGCGCGGCGCGGCTCGCCGCGCGCGGGGCGCTACGCGCCGGCGCAGGCCTGGTGACTTTGGCCACTCCGCGCGATGCGCTCGCGATCAATGCGGCCGCGCTCACCGCGGTGATGGTGCGCCCCGTCGATACCGTGGTCGAGTTCGGCGAGCTGCTCGGTGACAAGCGCTACAACACCTGCATCATCGGTCCCGGCGCCGGGGTAGGCGAGCGCACCTGCGACATGGTGCACACCGCGCTCACCGCGCAGCGCCATCTGGTGCTGGACGCGGACGCGCTGACGAGCTTTGCCGCAAACCCCGAGCGCCTGTTCGAATCGATCAAGTCCTCGCACGACAGTGCGGTGGTGCTGACGCCGCACGAGGGCGAGTTTCCGCGCCTGTTCTCCGATCTCAGCAACAAGCATCCGGGCCGCTCCAAGCTCGAGCGCGTCCGCGCCGCCGCCGAGCGCTCCGGCGCGGTGGTGCTGCTGAAGGGGCCCGATACCACCATCGCCGCGCCCGACGGCCGCGCCACCATCGCCGCCAACGCGCCGCCCTGGCTGGCCACGGCAGGTGCCGGAGACGTGCTCTCCGGCATCATCGCCGGTCTTCTCGCGCAGGGCGTGCCGGCCTTCGAAGCCGCCAGCATCGGCGTCTGGATGCATGGCGAGGGGGCAAGCGAAGCGGGGCCGGGCCTGATCGCGGAGGACCTGACCGAGACGCTGCCGGCTGTGCACCGGCGCATCTATGATGCGCTGGGGATCGAATACTGAGCTGCCAAGTAGGATGGGTAGAGCGAAGCGAAACCCATCATCTCAAATCTTGGTGCGGTAACGATGGGTTTCGCTACGCTCTACCCATCCTACGAAGTCTCACTCCACCCCATACCACCGCACCAGCCGCGGCGCGGCCCAGTCCGTCACAACCGACTCGAGCAGCCATCGTCCGGGCGAGGTCGCCGCGAAGGCGATGCGCTGGGTCTGGCCGGGCTCGATCGCGAGCGTGTCGAGCCAGTAGGGCTTCCAGCCGTCGTCGAGCCTGTCGAGCAGGCGGAACGGATGGCCGTGCAGGTGGAACACGGTGGTCGCGGGTGCAGGGTTCTTGAGGGCCAGCACGACGGTGCGGCCGGCCTTGGCGCGGAAGGCGGGGGCGGAGGCCGTGGAGAAGTTTGCAGGCCGGGCCCAGCCGGCATCGGGGGCGCCGAGCGCGACATCGAACCGCAGGGCGCCCTTCAGATCGAGCTTCTCGGGCAGGTCGTTCGATGGGAGGGGCTGCGGCGGCAACAGCGGCGCGCGCCGCTCCGATTGGCCCGATATCTTGAGGCTGCCGACCTGGCGCGCCTCCTTGCCGTCATGCAGCAGGAATGCGGCCGTTGTGGCCGTATCGACAAACGCGTCGGCTCGTCCGCCGGGCGCCAGCACCAGGGCGCCGTTGCGCGCCGGAAACGGCTCGGCGGGCTGCCCGTCCAGGGCCATCACGCGGACCTCATGGCTTTCCAATTTGATCGCCAGAACAGTACGTTGGGAGCCGTTGATAAAGCGCAGCCGCAGCCTCTCATTGGTTGCGGCTGAGAGTTCGAATGAAGTCTGCCCGTTGACCGTGTAGAGCGGTGTCGTGTCCTTGGGATCCTGGCCCGGCGGGACCGCGGTGCCATCCGGCCGCAGGCGCCATTCCTCGATCAGCAGGATCTCGTCGCGATCGACGGCAACCGGGCTTGTCTCGACCGCGATGATCGGAAGCGGACGCGCCGGCTGCTTCAGGCCGTCCTCGAAGAGCCGGAAGTCGGCCAGCAGGGTTCCTGCGTTAGATATTGAAACAATTGACGTTTCGGTCGTGCTCGGGGCTGCCGGCGCGCGTCCCCGGAGCGGGTCCGCTGCGGCCGGGGCATTGAGGCCGTACCAGACTGGTGCAAGTGGCACAGGCAGGTCGTTCCGAAACACCACCTCGCAGCGGTCAAAGCGCTTGAGACGGACGTCCTTGAGATGGCTTACGGCGGCCAGCTCCCAGATTGGTGTCGCCGGCTGACCCGATCTCAGAGCCAGTGTTGCCGGCCTTGCCTGAAGTGCGAGCTGGGCGGTCACGGACGGGCCGGCGCCGCCGGCGATCAGCCCTGCCGCCGAGGCTCCGAGGCCTGCCAAAAGCTCCCGTCTGTTCAGGTCAAAAATCCGCGGCTTCATGGCGCGATCCGGACCACGCCGCGCTGGATAAGTCCAGCCGTCGTGCCTACTTTAAGCCTGCCCGCATCAGGCCATTTTTTTGCTGCGAACAGTCAGGCACATGTTATAAGCCCGGCCGCCCGCGGCATCGCGGCCGGTCTTGATGCAAATTCACGCGGGCGTGGCGGAACTGGTAGACGCGCTGGATTTAGGTTCCAGTGACGAAAGTTGTGGGGGTTCGAGTCCCTCCGCCCGCACCAAGCGCTTATCGCGTTTGCACGGATTACGAGGGCCTGCTCCTGGCGGATGTTGTCCGCCTGAAGCCGGTCCGATGAACCACCGGCGTTGAGGCGCTTGCCTCGCGCCGGATCGATTAATGACAGCGTCCCGACGCATGCGCGCCGGGGCCGAACGAAAAGAAGATTGGACGCCATGCAGGTCACAGAGACCCTCTCGGAAGGTTTGAAGCACGAGTTCAAGATCAGCGTTCCCGCCTCTGATCTCGACGCCAAGGCTGGCGCTAAGCTCGTCGATCTCAAGGACAAGGTCCGTATCAACGGCTTCCGCCCCGGCAAGGTGCCGGTGACGCATCTGAAGAAGGTCTATGGCCGCTCGGTGATGGCCGAGACCATCGACCAGACCATCCGCGACACCAACACGCAGCTGTTCTCCGAGCGCGGCTTCCGTCTCGCGACCGAGCCGAAGATCACGATGCCGACCGAGCAGGCCGAGGTCGAGGAGCTGCTGAACGGCAAGACCGATCTGACCTACACGGTCGCGATCGAGGTGGTGCCGTCGATCGCGCTCGCCGACTTCAAGACCTTCCAGGTCGAGAAGCCCGTTGCTGAAGTGACCGATTCCGACGTCGACGAGGCGATCAAGCGCATCGCGGACAGCAACCGTGGTTATGCCGCCAAGGGCGAGGGCGAAAAGGCCGCCTCCGGCGATCGCGTCACCATCAACTTCAAGGGCACCATCAACGGCGAAGCCTTCGAGGGCGGTGCCGGCGAGGGCATCCAGGTCGTGATCGGCTCCAACACCTTCATCCCGGGCTTCGAGGAGCAGCTCATCGGCATCGGCGCCAACGAGACGCGCACGCTGAAGGTCTCGTTCCCGAAGAACTACATGAGCGAGAAGCTCGCCGGCCAGCCGGCCGAGTTCGAGACCACCGCGACGCTGATCGAAGCGCCGCAGGACGTTGCGATCGACGACGAGTTCGCCAAGACACTCGGCCTGGAATCGCTGGACAAGCTGAAGGAAGCCGCGCGCGAGCGTCTGGTTGCCGAGTTCGCGACCGCGACGCGCCAGCGCGTCAAGCGCGCGCTGCTCGATCGTCTCGACGAAGCGCATCGCTTCGAGGCGCCGCCCTCGCTGGTCGACGAGGAGTTCAATCTGATGTGGAACTCGGTCAAGGCCGAGATGGACTCCGCCGGCAAGACCTTTGCCGACGAGGACACCACCGAGGACAAGGCGAAGGAAGAGTACCGCAAGATCGCCGACCGCCGCGTGCGGCTCGGCCTCGTGCTCTCCGAGATCGGCGAGAAGAACAAGATCACCGTGACCGATGACGAGGTCGGCCGCGCCGTGATCGAGCGCGCCCGGCAGATGCCCGGCCGCGAGAAGGAGGTCTGGGACTACTATCGCAGCAACGCCCAGGCGCTGGCCCAGCTTCGTGCGCCGATTTACGAGGACAAGGTCGTCGACTTCATCCTCGAACTTGCCAACGTGACCGAGAGGAAGGTCTCGCGCGAGGATCTCTACAAGGACGACGAGGCGGAAAAGACCGCAGCCTGAAGGCTCCAGAGCGTTTTCGAGCGAAGTGGATACCGGTTCGCGTGAAGAAGACGCGTCAAAATAGAAGCTGGAGCCCCTTTCCGATTCCATCGGAACGGGGCTCCAGGACAGTCTTCTATTAAGGATGATCAGCGAAGGGGCCCAGCTAGCCAGATGGTCGGCTGGGTCTTTTTGCGAGAATCAGCTTCAAGTCCCCAGTGGATTAAGCCTTAATTCGCTCCGCACTTGTCTGACGCGAATTGGGCTATATGTGTCGGTACGCCCTGTACCCAAGTCTTCTGCTAACAAGCGTTCTACTTCTACCAACTTCCTGCATCACGGGACGTCCATCGGCCTTCCGGCACATCCAGCCCAAACTGGCAGCCAAGACTGGCGATGTCCGCCTCCTAAAACCCTAGGTGACTCATGCGCGATCCGGTTGAAACCTACATGAACCTCGTGCCCATGGTGGTCGAGCAGACCAACCGTGGCGAGCGCGCCTACGATATTTTCTCGCGCCTCTTGAAGGAGCGCATCATCTTCGTGACCGGTCCGGTCGAGGACGGCATGTCGACGCTGATCGTCGCGCAGCTGTTGTTCCTCGAGGCGGAAAATCCGAAGAAGGAAATCTCGATGTACATCAACTCGCCGGGCGGCGTGGTGACGTCGGGCCTTGCGATCTACGACACCATGCAATTCATCCGCCCGCCGGTCTCGACGCTCTGCACCGGCCAGGCCGCCTCGATGGGCTCGCTGCTGCTCTGCGCCGGTGAGAAGGACATGCGCTTCTCGCTGCCGAACGCACGCATCATGGTGCACCAGCCCTCCGGCGGCTTCCAGGGCCAGGCCACCGACATCATGCTGCACGCCCAGGAAATCCTGAACCTGAAGAAGCGGCTCAACGAGATCTACGTGAAGCACACCGGCCAGACCTACAAGACGATCGAGGATGCGTTGGAACGCGACAAGTTCCTGACCGCCAACGACGCCAAGGAGTTCGGCCTGGTCGACAAGGTCATCGACAAGCGCGCCGAGGAGCCGGCGCCGGCGAAGGCCCCGTAGCACTACTGGACCGTAACGGCGATCCCTGGGATCGCCGGGGTCCCATCAGGGCGGCGTTCACGCTAGGTACGCGTGTGCGCAATGCAAAACGTCGTTTTGGGCCCTGCGGCAGGCAGAAAGTTCCGCTTTCGTGCTTGTTATTTCGTGGTAATCCAGCAACGCCGGGGTGATTTCGGTCACTTCGCCCGTGCCAGGACCGGAAATCACGGTATTGTCACGGGTAGCGCGCGACCCCCGATTAGCGAATTCTTGATAGTCGGGTGACAGCATGGTTGGCTACGATTGATCGGCTATGATCGCGGGAGAATCGAGTGACCGTGATTCGCACGGGATGTAGTAACGCGTAGGTCTTTTTTGGTACGGAATTTGCTCTATTTGAACTTCATCCCGACCATCGTATCGGAATGGAGCGATCGAGCGGAACGGGATCGAACCGCGGACGGAGACATGAATGAGTAAGGTCGGCACGAGCGACTCCAAGAACACGCTATATTGCTCGTTCTGCGGCAAGAGCCAGCACGAAGTCCGCAAACTGATCGCGGGTCCCACGGTCTTCATCTGCGACGAGTGCGTTGAGCTCTGCATGGACATCATCCGTGAGGAGAACAAATCCTCGCTGGTGAAGTCGCGCGACGGCATTCCGACGCCGAAGGAAATCTGCAAGGTGCTGGACGACTACGTCATCGGCCAGAGCCATGCGAAGAAGGTCCTGTCGGTCGCGGTGCACAACCACTACAAGCGCCTCAACCACCAGACCAAGCACAACGACGTCGAGCTCGCGAAGTCGAACATCCTGCTGATCGGTCCGACCGGTTCGGGCAAGACGCTGCTCGCGCAGACGCTCGCCCGCATCCTGGACGTGCCGTTCACGATGGCGGATGCGACGACGCTGACCGAAGCCGGCTATGTCGGCGAGGACGTCGAGAACATCATCCTGAAGCTGCTCCAGGCCGCCGACTACAATGTCGAGCGCGCCCAGCGCGGCATCGTCTACATCGACGAAATCGACAAGATCAGCCGCAAGTCCGACAATCCCTCGATCACGCGCGACGTGTCGGGTGAGGGCGTGCAGCAGGCTCTGCTGAAGATCATGGAAGGCACGGTGGCTTCGGTCCCGCCGCAGGGCGGCCGCAAGCATCCGCAGCAGGAGTTCCTGCAGGTGGACACCACCAACATCCTGTTCATCTGCGGCGGCGCCTTCGCCGGCCTCGAGAAGATCATCTCGGCGCGCGGCCGGTCGACCTCGATCGGTTTCGCGGCCCAGGTGATGGCGCCGGAAGATCGCCGGACCGGCGAGATCTTCCGTCACGTCGAGCCTGAGGATCTCCTGAAGTACGGTCTCATCCCCGAGTTCGTCGGTCGTCTGCCCGTCGTGGCGACGCTCGAGGACCTCGACGAGACCTCGCTGAAGAAGATCCTGACCGAGCCGAAGAACGCGCTGGTGAAACAGTACCAGCGGCTGTTCGAGATGGAGAACATCGAGCTGACCTTCGCCGACGAGGCGCTTGGCGCGGTTGCCCGCAAGGCCATCGAGCGCAAGACCGGCGCGCGTGGTCTGCGTTCGATCCTCGAGGCGATCCTGCTCGAGACCATGTTCGACCTGCCGGGCCTGGAAGGTGTGGAAGAAGTCGTGATCTCCCGCGAAGTCGTGGAAGGTACGGCGCGTCCGCTCTACATCTACGCCGATCGGACCGATCGCGCCGTCGAGAATGCCAGCGCCTGATTTCCGGCGCTGGAACGCTCCAATCGTCTCATCGAGTTGGGCTGCGGACGTGTATCTCCGCAGCCGGTGTTGCGTTCGCTTATCCGCGTGCGTAAGCGCCTGATGGCGCGCGTTTTTCAATGACTTGACACCCCCCGGGTCGATAGCCACCTAATGTCGGCGGCGAGCGAGAATTCTCTTCAAGATTCGCCTCTGTTCCGATCCGGCGAGCCGGTCCAACTTTCAAGAGGACCGACCGGTTTTGTGGATCACCTCGGCACCTTGTGGCGGTTGCGCATGAGCATGGCGGACTGCGTGCAAGGGGGCAAAGCAAAAGGAAAAGGCCATGACTAATCCAAAACCCCGGCCAACCATCGTCCACGGCGAAGCGCACGCCTATCCCGTGCTGCCGCTGCGCGACATCGTCGTCTTCCCGCACATGATCGTTCCGCTCTTCGTCGGTCGCGAGAAGTCGATCCGCGCGCTTGAAGAGGTGATGAAGAACGACGCGCTGATCATGCTCGCGACGCAGAAGAACGCGTCCGACGACGATCCGGCGCCCGACGCCATTTACGAGACCGGTACGCTTGCCAGCGTGCTCCAGCTCCTGAAGCTTCCCGACGGCACCGTGAAGGTGCTGGTCGAAGGGCTCGAGCGTGCGCGCGTGCAGAAGTACACCGATCGCGCCGATTACTATGAAGCCACCGCCGTGGCGCTCGCCGACACCGATGCGAAATCGGTCGAGGCGGAAGCCCTGGCGCGCTCGGTCGTGTCCGACTTCGAGAGCTATGTGAAGCTCAACAAGAAGATCTCGGCCGAGGTCGTCGGCGTCGTGCAGGCGATCACCGATTTCGCCAAGCTCGCCGATACGGTTGCCTCGCATCTCGCGGTCAAGATCGCCGACCGCCAGGGCATCCTGGAGACGCTGTCCGTCACCACGCGCCTCGAGAAGGTGCTGGGCCTGATGGAGAGCGAGATCTCGGTGCTGCAGGTCGAGAAGCGCATCCGCTCGCGCGTCAAGCGCCAGATGGAGAAGACCCAGCGCGAGTATTATCTCAACGAGCAGATGAAGGCGATCCAGAAGGAACTCGGCGACGACGACGGTCGCGACGAGCTCGCCGATCTCGAGGAGAAGATCGCCAAGACCAAGCTCTCCAAGGAAGCGCGCGAGAAGGCGCAGCACGAATTGAAGAAGCTGCGCCAGATGTCGCCGATGTCCGCGGAAGCGACCGTCGTGCGCAACTATCTGGATTGGCTGCTGTCGATTCCGTGGAACAAGAAGTCCAAGGTGAAGAAGGACCTGGAGGCCGCTCAGGCCATCTTGGACTCCGATCACTACGGGCTCGAGAAGGTCAAGGAACGCATCGTCGAGTATCTCGCAGTGCAGTCGCGCGCCAACAAGCTGACCGGGCCGATCCTGTGCCTCGTCGGGCCTCCCGGCGTCGGCAAGACCTCGCTCGGCAAGTCGATCGCGAAGGCGACCGGACGTGAGTTCGTGCGCGTGTCGCTCGGCGGCGTGCGCGACGAGGCCGAGATCCGCGGTCACCGCCGCACCTATATCGGCTCGATGCCCGGCAAGATCATCCAGTCGATGCGGAAGGCGAAGTCGTCCAATCCGCTGTTCCTGCTGGACGAGATCGACAAGATGGGCGCCGATTTCCGCGGCGATCCGTCCTCGGCGCTGCTCGAGGTTCTCGACCCCGAGCAGAACGGGACCTTCAACGACCACTATCTCGAGGTCGACTACGATCTGTCCAACGTGATGTTCATCACGACCGCGAATACGCTGAATATTCCAGGTCCCCTGATGGACCGCATGGAGATCATCCGGATCGCGGGCTACACCGAGAATGAGAAGGTCGAGATCGCGCGCAAGCATCTGATCCCGAACGCGGTGTCCAAGCACGGCCTGGACTCCAAGGAGTTCTCGATCGACGACGACGCGCTGCTGCTTCTGATCCGCCGCTACACCCGCGAAGCGGGCGTGCGCAATTTGGAGCGTGAGCTCTCCACACTCGCCCGCAAGGCGGTGAAGGAGCTGATGATCTCCAAGAAGAAGTCGGTCAAGGTCACCGAGAAGACTCTGGAAGAGCTGCTCGGCGTGCCGAAGTACCGCTTCGGCGAGATCGAGAGCGAGCCGCAGGTCGGCATCGTCACCGGCCTTGCCTGGACCGATGTCGGCGGCGAGCTGCTGACGATCGAAGGCGTCATGATGCCCGGCAAGGGCAAGATGACGGTCACGGGCAACCTGCGTGACGTGATGAAGGAATCGATCTCGGCGGCGGCGTCCTACGTCCGCTCCCGCGCGATCAACTACGGCATCGAGCCGCCGATGTTCGACCGCCGCGACATCCACGTGCACGTGCCGGAAGGCGCGACGCCGAAGGACGGTCCGTCCGCGGGCGTGGCCATGGCCACCGCGATCATCTCGGTGATGACCGGCATCCCGGTCCGCCACGATGTCGCGATGACCGGTGAGATCACGCTGCGCGGCCGCGTGCTGCCGATCGGCGGTCTCAAGGAGAAGCTGCTGGCTGCGGCCCGCGGCGGCATCAAGACGGTGCTGATCCCCGAGGACAACGCCAAGGATCTCACGGAGATTTCCGATGCGATCAAGGGCGGCATGGAGATCATCCCGGTCTCGCGCCTCGACGACGTCGTCGCCAAGGCCCTGGTGAAGAAGCCGGTGCCGATCGTCTGGGAAGAGGACACCAAGGTGACGGTGAAGCCGGACGGCGATGAAGCCGCCGGCGGCCTGACCGCTCACTGATCTCAAGCGAAAGATGATAAAACGGCGCCTTCGGGCGCCGTTTTCGTTTCGGCGGCGGGAGAGAGCGATGCAGGTCGACGGACAGTGCCATTGCGGGAAGATCACCTTCGAGGCCGAGATCGACCCCGAGGCGGTCTCGGTGTGCCACTGCACCGACTGCCAGACGCTGACGGGATCACCGTTCCGGGTGACGGCGATCTGCACCGCGGCCGACGTCAAGCTGACCGCCGGCGCGCCCAAGGTCTACGGCAAGCGCGGCGACAACGGCCGGATGCGCTTCCAGCATTTCTGCGGCGACTGCGGTTCCCCGCTGTTTACCA
Source organism: Bradyrhizobium huanghuaihaiense (assembly GCF_007830635.1). Lineage (GTDB taxonomy): Bacteria > Pseudomonadota > Alphaproteobacteria > Rhizobiales > Xanthobacteraceae > Bradyrhizobium > Bradyrhizobium huanghuaihaiense. The sequence goes on from NZ_VLLA01000007.1 coordinate 81,137, forward strand.
GCGGCGAGGGCGAGGAGGCCGACGATTGGGGCATCCGCTGGGGCAGCATCCGCCAGCGCGGCGCCCTGCGGCCCGTCAGGCAGATCTGGTGCCAGTCGGCGGCCGTGTGGATCGACGCCGTGCCGCTGCTGCCGGGCAGGCCGCAGGATTGAGGCTGGCGTCGTTGGGCTGGGGTCTTGCCCCTTCGGGGCCTGTGAGGCTAAAGAGGCGGCGAGGGCGGTTAGCTCAGCTGGTTAGAGCATCTCGTTTACACCGAGAGGGTCCGCGGTTCGAATCCGTGACCGCCCACCAAGCTTTGCTCGAAAGCGAGGCAACACTTCAACGTCGACGCCAAAAGGTCGAACAGCAATCAAACCACTCGTGGTTTGACAGGTGTTCCAGTTTGAAAGACTCGCCTTCGCCGCGCTGCGCCCGCGGCGTTCACTTCGACAGGCACGATGCGACCGGGAGCGACGTGCACCGCAGGCACATCCACCTGCGCAACAGGCGGTGGCCCAATGAAATGCACGCGGGGGCGGCCTTGAGCGAGATCGGCAACGATTAGGGAGGGAGCGGAATGCTGGCACCACGGAAAGTGAAGAACAGCCAACTCTGGGCCCGAACGGGCCGGCACCAAAATTCGACCCGGCTAAACTCCTGAAGCTGCCGAAGAGTTAGGGACACACTTCCCTGTATCCGACCGATCCCGCACCCGACGAGCTCCCACCCTCGACCCGGCATCCCGATTTGACCGGACGACAGCCTGCGTTGCCGCATATAAGCTGCCCGCTTGCCTGAGGCTTGGATGGTTTGGCTTCCGTTTGCTTGCGCTCAGTATCCCGCTTCTTGGGTTCATCGCGCGTCGCGACCGGCTTCTTGTCCTGCACCTTCTCGCATTCATTGTCGTCATTGACGCGGTAGCCGGTGCGGCAGGCGATCTTCACGCAGGCATCGCCGTCGGCCTTGAAGCCGTGGTCGCAAACCAGCGGGCAGACGCGGCCCGGCCTGGCCTTGATCGCATCCAGCGCATCGAAGGTGGCGAGCTTGGCGTCGAACCTGGTGCCGGCGTACTTGTTGAACAGCGTCAGCGAGCGCTGTGACGCAAGGTTCCAATCGCCGTCTGCCGAGGCGGTCAAACAGCCGACGCGGCGCAGCTCGGACTGCACCAGTTTGGTGGTTTCCTGCGGCGACATGGCCGGAGGGGTCGAGGAAGATGTCACAGCCGCGATCTTCTGCTCGGCAGCAGCGGCGGCGGCTTGTTTCTCAGCCGCCTGCTTCGCGGCGAGTTCGGCGGCGGCCTTGTCGCTGGCGAGCTTGTCTACGAGCGCCTTCTCGGCGGCTTGCTTCTCGGCGAGCGCCTTCGCGACCGCGGCTTCGGCGTCCTTGCGCCGCTGCTCGGCTGCAGCGGCTTTGGCTTCCTCGATCTGCTTGGCCTTCTCGGCGGCAAGACGCTTGTCCTCGGCCGCCTTGGCTGCGGCCGCGGCCTTCTCCTGCTCGGCCTTGTTGGCGCGCTCGGCGGCAAGGCGGGCCTTCTCCTCTTCCGCCTGGCGAGCCTTGTCTGCCGTGATCGCGCGGGTTTCTTCGGCGGCGATCTTGTTCAGCTGGCCCTTGGCGAGATCGGCATAGAAGCCGTTCGGAAAGCGGTTGAGGAACGCTGTCCATCCGTCGCGCGTCCCGAGCTGAAGCGCCAGTTCGTAGTCGCGCCGGAGCTCGCTGTCGGGGTTTGCCTGCGGGCCTGCGGCGACAGGCTTGGCCGGGACCAGCGCCAGATCATCACCGCCGAGCGAGCCGTAAACATAAGGCTCCTGCTTGTAGCCGGTGTTCTTGAGCACGTCGTCGCGGACGAAGCCGAACGCCTTGCGCAGGTCGAGCCCGGGCGTGGGGAGGCGTTCGACCAGCGCTGCCGCAAACGGGCTGTTCCTGGAGTCTCCGTCGGAGGCAGTGGAGCCGGCCTTCGCCGCGAAGGCGATCATGGTGTTCGGGCTGGTCAGCTCGACCTTGGCGAGGCCGCGGCCAATGGCACGCGCGGCCATGGTCCGCTTCATTGTTTTCGCGAACGGGTTGTCCCGGCAGGCATCGAGGATGACGAGCCGGAGCTGCCTGGCCGACTCGACCGCGAACAGGGCGCGCTCCAGCGGCAGCGTCTCGTCGAGGACGTCGCTATCCGTCTCGAGGCTGGCATCCGTCGGGATTAGGTAATTGGTGCCGTCGAGTTCGATGCCATGGCCGGCATAGTAGACGACGGCGACATCGGCCTCACGCGTCCTGCCGCCGAAGTCGCGCAGCGCCCTGCGCATCTCCGCAGCGTTGAGGTCGAGCTTGATGTCGACCAGGTCGAACCCCGCCTTCTTCAGCATGCCGCCGACGAGCGAGGCGTCGTTCACGGGATTGGCAAGCCTCGGCGCGCTCTTGTAGGCGGAATTGCCGATCACGAGCGCCACGCGCTTTTCCGCCTGCGCACTTCCGCAGCCAAGACAGAAGACGGCCAATAAAAACAGAAAAATCCGAATCGCGCCCATTGCAGCCCCAAATCGCAATGTGACCAGAGTAGTCGCAGACTGCCATCGAGGCAAAAACCCCTGTGTGACGAAGGTCACAGGCGGCAGCACGAGGTGCGCCAAGCATCCCGACGTGATATCGCCGCTGTGCCGGTCTATGCGGTTGGACCGCGGTGGCGGTGGGGATCGCGCGGGACGGGAACGACCGGGGACAGCATGCAACAGCCTAGCGGACACGAGCAGAACGCCGACCAGATCGCCTATTGGAACGGCCCCAGCGGGCAGCGCTGGGCCGATCGCCACGCCGTGCAGGAAAAGCTGCTCGGCCCGATCGCCGATGTGCTGATCGAGCGCGCCAAACCGAAGCCGGGCGAGCGCGTGATCGACGTCGGCTGCGGCTCCGGTGCGACGACGGTGGCGTTCGCGAGGGCTGTCGCGCCGGATGGCTTTGCACTCGGGCTCGATGTGTCCGAGCCGATGCTGTCGCAGGCGCGGTCGCTGGCGCCAAAGGGCCTGCCGCTCGATTTCGTGCTGGCGGATGCGACGGTACATCTGTTCGAGCCGGCGAGCTTTGATCTCCTGGCCTCGCGCTTCGGCGTCATGTTCTTTGCCGATCCGGTCGCGTCCTTCGCCAATCTCCGCCGCGCGCTGAAGGCCTCGGGACGGCTCGCCTTCGTCTGCTGGCGCGAGCCGAAGGAAAATCCCTGGATGATGGCGCCGCTGATGGCGGTCTATAAGCATGTGCCGAAGATGCCTCCGGTCGGGCCTGAGGAGCCGGGCCCGTTCGCCTTTGCTTCGGAGGAGCGCGTGATGCGCATCCTGAATGGCGGAGGCTTCGTCGACGTCGCAATGGAGCCGCACAATCTGGCGATGGATATCGCGATCGGCGGCGGCCTCGACGCCGCGGTCGAGGGCTCGCTGCAGATTGGCCCGGCCAGCCGTGCGCTGCAGGGCCATCCGCCGGAGACCTATGAGGCCGCCAAAGCCTCGATCCGCGAGACGCTCGCGCCGTTCCTGAAGGGACAGAGCGTGGCGCTGCAGGGCGCGATCTGGATCGTGACGGCGAAGGCGGGGTAGACGCAAAATCCTTCGCCCCATCGGCAGACGACGAAGCCGGTGCTCTCATGCCGCATGATCGCTGCCGCGCAAGCATCCAGTTGGTCGGATCGCGGGGCGCGAGAGGGTGGGACGTGATTTGCGAGCCGTGCGGCGTGCTGCGTCGACATCATGAGGCGTAGGATGCAAGGGAGATCGGGTCGGAGCCTGATTCAACCGACAGGCGAACGGGTGCCGAACGCGCTTGAGAAACCCTGCTCTTGCTGCTAATCCCCAGCCGAACAGAGTTTCGGGATCCATGGCTCAAGTCACTCGGCTGTCACAACCTGCGCCTGAGGACCGTCTCAAGACGGGGGCGGCGACGTATTCGAGCGGCATCGCCGATGCTCAGAACTACATGAACTGGGTCATCGAGCAATTCCGTCCGTATCTCAAGGGGCGGATCGTTGAGGTCGGGTTTGGGCATGGGCTCTACAGCAGGGTGCTCGGGGAACTCGGCGATTATTGCGGGGTGGACCACGACCGCGACAGCGTCGAGCAGGCCAGTCGGGCGATGCCGGACCGCAGCTTCGCCGTCTGCGACATTTTGGCCGCGGAACAGCTCCGCACGCTGTTCCCCAACGGTGTCGATGCGGTCTTCACCGTCAACGTGCTCGAGCACATCGAGGACGATGCCAAGGCGGTCGCCAATCTGGTCGACGTGCTCAAGCCGGGCGGGCATCTCCTCATCAGCGTTCCGGCCCTCATGCTGCTCTACAACGATCTGGATCGCCTTGCCGGACACTTCCGGCGCTACAGCACCACGCGCCTGCGCGATATCCTGGCGGGGCAGCCTGTCGAGCTGGTCCGGCTCAGCTATTTCAATCCCATCGGTGGGTTGGGATGGCTCGCCAACCGTCTGAAACGCCACGAGTCCTTGAACGACGACGCCGTGAATGGACAGATCGCGCTGTTCGACAAGTATATGGTTCCGTTGTCGCGGGCGCTTGATCCCCTGTCTCGGAGCTTTTTCGGGCAATCCGTCACCTGCATCGCACGGCGCGTATGATTTCAGTCGTCATTCCAGCGCTGAACGAGCGTAATGGCATCGTTGACACGATCGCACGGGCGAAAGCGGTTCTCGACGGAGCTCAACTCACTCCTTACGAAATCATCGTCGTCGACGACGGATCGAACGACGGGACCGGTGCCTTGGCCGAGCAGGCCGGCGCAAAAGTCCTGAGGCACGCCCACAACATCGGCTACGGGCGCTCGCTCAAGGACGGCATTCGCATGGCGTCCTTCGAGACGATCGTCATCAGCGATGCCGACGGCTCCTATCCGATCGAGTCCATACCTGCGCTGATCGCACGCCTCAATGAGGGGTTCGACATGGTCGTCGGCGCGCGAACCGGCCCGAATTACAGGGAGTCGATGCTGAAGTCGCCGCTTCGTGCGGTGCTCAAGGTGATCGTCGAGTTCACCGCCAATCGCGAGATCCCCGACATCAATTCCGGCCTTCGCGCCTTCCGGCGCCAGGTTGCCATTTCTTTTTTCGACCACGTCAGCGATCTCTTCAGCTTCACCACTTCGCTGACCCTCGCGTACATGATGAACGCGAAATTCGTCGATTACATTCCCATCGACTATGCGGAGCGGATCGGGCGGTCCAAGGTCAATCTCTTCCGCGATTCCCTTCGCACGCTGCAATACGTCCTCGAAGCCTGCACTTACTACAACCCGCTGAAGATCTTCGTGCTGCTGGCGATGATGTGCATGCTGCTCGCCGTGATTTCGCTGGTCGGCGGGATCATTCTCCAGGTCGTCAGCGGTTTCGTCCTCGGGGTCGGAGCCATCCTCCTCAGTATTCTCGTCGTGGCGATGGGGCTGCTGGCGGTGCTTCTGAAGCAGATCATGAACCAACGACCATGACCATTGATCACGCCAAAGCGCGATGTGCGGCATAGCCGGAATCTTCCACCGCGACGGCCGCGCGGCTGACCGCGGCACGGTCGCAGCGATGTCTGCGGCGTTGATTCATCGCGGGCCGGATGGTGACGGTTCCTGGCTGGATCAGTCCGTCGGCTTCGCCCATCGTCGGCTCGCCATCCGGGATCTGTCGGACGCCGGGCACCAGCCGATGCTCGATGCGTCGGGCCGGATCGTCGTGACCTACAATGGCGAGATCTACAACGACGGCGAGCTGCGCCACGAGCTCGAGCGCTCCTTCGGCTTCCGGTTCCGCGGGCACTGCGATACGGAAATTCTCCCCTATGCCTATCTCGCCTGGGGAGAGGCGATGTTCGAACGGCTGGAGGGCTTTTTCGCCCTCGGCCTCTGGGACCGTCAGGAGCGTCGCCTGATCCTCGCGCGCGACGGCATCGGCATCAAGCCGCTCTATTACTTCGAGGACCGCAGCGATGTCGTGTTCGCGAGCGAGGCCAAGGGGATCCTGGCGAGCCGGCGCGTGGCCGCGCATATCGATCCCGCTGCTTTGCACACGTTCCTGGCCGCCGGGCACCCCGGAACGCGGCAGAGTCTTTTCCGCGACATCAGGCAAGTGCCGCCGGGCACGGTGATGAGCTTCACCGCCAGCGAACGGACCGAACGCCGCTTCTGGCGTCCCGTTCGTGCGCCAACGATCGACCGGTTGGATGACGCGGTCGACCGTCTGCGATCGACGATCCAGACGGTGGTCGAGAGCCAGATGGTGAGCGACGTGCCCCTCGGCGTGCTGCAAAGCGGAGGCGTCGACAGCTCGCTCGTCACGCTCACGCTGAAGCAGCTCGGATTGAAGCCGCCGTTGTTCACGGCAGGCTTTACCGAGAAGAGCCATGATGAATCCGCCGCAGCAAAGGACATCGCCGCGGCCGCCGGCCTGTCGGTCAGCGTGATCGACGGGGAAGGGGGGGAGGATGCCGAGACGGCCCTCCGCGCGATCGTCCATCATTTCGACGGGCAGTGCGCGGATACGGGTGCTCTCGGCTTCTATCGTCTCGCCGGTGCAGTCCGCCAGCACTGCAGCGTCGTTCTGTCTGGCGATGGCGGCGACGAGTTTTTCGCCGGGTATGAGACCTACGCAGCAACCGCCATGGCGGAGCCCTTGCGCCGCGTCGTGCCGCGCGGCGTTGCGGGCATGACCGGCCGGCTTGCCTATGCGGCCGTCCGCGGCAATGAGAGACGTCTTCCGGCGGCGGCGCAACTGGCCCGTTTTGCACTGGGTCTCAGCGAGGAGGGCGACAGCCCGCATTTGCAATGGCGGCGGCTGGTCCCTGGATTTGTTGCCGCGAAGATCTACGCGTCCGAGATGGCCGATGTCGCGGCGGCGGATCCGTTCGCGGAATATGCGGAATATTATGCGGAGCCGCACGACAAGGTGCTGGATCGGGCGCTGATCGCCGACCAGCGTTTTCACCTGCAAAGCGTGCTCACGAAGGTTGATGCGATGAGCATGGCGCATTCGCTCGAGGTGCGCGTTCCGATCCTTGACCGGCGGGTCATGGACCTCGCGGGCACGATCGATGTCGCCCTTCTCAACCCGTGGCCGAAAGGAGCTCCGAAATACGTGCTCCGCACGCTGGCCGAGCGCCTGGGAATGCCGAGGGAGGCCGCGTGGTCGCGCAAGCGCGGGTTTAACGTGCCCATCGCGCAGCTGATGAGGCGGGGTGGTCTGCAAGGGATCTGCGATCGCGTCTTCAACAAGGAGCCGGACGTTTTCGCGCCTTATCTCAAGCCGGATGCGATCCGGGCGCTGTGGAGCGACCATCTGGAGCGGCGCAGTGACAACGCCTTCGCATTATGGCCCATTCTGACGTTGGGGATATGGCTGATGGGGCTCGCGGCCCCCCGGCCGCGTTGAGCGAGCTGGACGCGCGCATGCCGGACCTGAAGGGACAGACGATCAGCGATTTCGGAGAGCAGTGGACTGCTTTCCGCGACAACCCCGGCTATTACGGGTCGGCGGATCTGCTCGCCGATCTGTTCGGTCCGCTGCTGACGCTCGACGATGTGAAGGGCGCGAGGGTCGCCGACATCGGAAGCGGCACCGGACGTATCGTCAACATGCTGCTCGATGCGGGCGCCGATCGCGTCGTTGCGGTCGAACCATCGGCTGCATTCGATGTCCTGAAGGCGAACACCACCGCCAACGCGGACCGCATCGAGTATCTCCAGGTGCCCGGCGATCAACTGCCGCCCGATCTTGGGCTCGACTACGTCGTCTCGATGGGCGTGTTGCACCATATCCCCGTGCCGGAGCCCGTCGTCCGCGCCGCGTTCGCGGCGCTGCGGCCGGGCGGACGCTGCATCGTGTGGCTCTACGGCGTTGAAGGGAACGAGACCTATTTGTCGATCGCAATCCCGCTGCGCAAGCTCACAGTGCGGATGCCGCACCGGATGCTGTGGCTCTGTCGCATCTGCTGGAGCTAGCCCTAACGGCCTATATCTGGCTCTGCCGGATTCTTCCGCTTCCGATGCGCAGCTACATGCGTTCCGTCCTGGCGAAATTTCCGCGCTCGGTTCGCCGCCTGACCATCTACGACCAGCTCAATCCCGCCTACGCGAAATACTATACGCGCGCCGAGGCCGAGGCGTTGTTGTCGGATGCGGGATTTGCGGATGTTCAACTCTATCACCGGCATGGCTATAGCTGGACGGTGTCCGGCACGCGCCCGGCGGCGTCGCCCGGTCAATCGGCGACTGAGAATATCAAGGGTGGGCATTGAAGATGAACGGAGCACGCGCCGGGCACGCCGGAGTTTTGCCCGCACGGCCAGGCTGGGCGAGTTCTGTCGCGTGGTTCTGGATCTGGGTCGGCGCGATCGGCGCCGTCTTGATGGTTCACCTCGCTTTCCTGGTGACCTGGCCTGATCATTTCATCCACGAGGACGGCGGTGCCTACGTCATTCAGGCGGAATCGATCCTGAAGGGGCAATATATCGAGGATGCGATCAAGCGGCCGTACGGCGTGGCCGTCTTCCTCGTGTTGCTTTCGAAGCTGTTCGGCCCGCATATCCTGGTCTTCGTCGTCGCCCAGCACTTGGCCAGCGTCGGCACGGCACTCCTCATCGCCGCGACCGTGCGCATGGCCGGCGCGCCCCGCTTCTTCGCGCTTTTGGCCTTTCTCTTCGCGGCGCTGCATGGCCGCATCATCCACTATGACAACACGGTTGGCGCCGAGACGATTACCAACTTCCTGGTCGCGCTTGCGGCCTTCATTGCCGCTGGAGCCGCCTTCAGGAAATGGCCTGTAGTCCTCGCTTCGGCGGCAGTGGGGCTGACGCTCGGGGCGGTGATGGTTTGCCGGTCGGCGGCGATCGGTCAGGCCGCCGTCATTCTGCTGTGGCTGCTCTCGATGCTGGATGCGGGAGTCTTGCGTCGGCTGGGTGCTGTTGCGCTGGCCACCGTCCTTGCTTCCGCGGTCTATTCCACCCCAGCGGCGATCAACGCAGTGATTGGAAAGACCGCCGTAGGCAGCGAGAGCGCTGCTGTGATGGCCTTCGTGGTCGGCTATTCCGGCGATTTCGATCACGGCGTTCATCTCGACCGGAAGGCGCAGGCGCGGCCGTTCGTCGAACAGATGCGGGCTGCGGACACTCCGAGCGGATGGGCCGACGGCGGTGAATATCAATGGCCCTTCGGGGCGGTGGGGCGGTTGAAGATGCCCGGTGACACCGACGCGGACCTCGGGAGGGTCGTGCGCGATATCTTCATCGAAACACTGACGACGCCATCAACGCTCTATCGACACCTCACGAAGCACTTCCTGCGGGAAATGTATTTCCTGCTGTTCGACGGGAACGCGGTGGCGCGACAGACCCCCAATCCGCAGGCCTACGAGTTTTTCGTCAAGCGGGATGCTTCTCCGTTCTTCGAAAGTCCGACCGGGCTCAAGCCCGGACAGCTGGTTCAGGACTACTATAAACCCTGGTGGCCGCTCTCGCGGCTGCTGCCGGGCGCCGATGGGGTTCAGCTCGGCCTGAGCCAGCTTATGGGGCGCGGCTACGCGCCGAATTCGGGGTTGGTCAAGTTCTGCTGCGGGTTGAAGGTCTCGACGGAATACGACGACCGTCCCGGACCGATCGTGTGGCTGTCAGGGGCGACACTCCTTCTCGCTCTTATCCTTCTAGTCGGCGTTCCCGCGGGCTATGCGGGGGGCGTCCGGCAGCTTCCCCGCGGCCTTGTTGCCGTCGGCGCATTGATGGTCCTGCTTGCGCTGGTCAGCGCCGCATTCCCCACCTTCCTCATCTACGGGCTCAATCGCTACGCGTATTACACCATTCCTTTCCTCGGCGGCGCGAGCGCCGTCCTGCTCTGGTTGTCTTTCGATCGGATTGTCGCCTATCGCAGCCGCTCGAAGCCGAGCACTCGCGTGACGGCGACGTAAGCGCCTCACACCACATCGTCCGGCGCCAGCGCGCAGCCATTGTCGGGATGCGTCTCCACCTGAAGCGTGGTGTGCCCGATGCGGAAGGACTCCTTCAGCATCCGCGCGGTCTCCATCAGGAACGCATCGCCGGCGCCACCTGGCATGACGAGGTGACACGTCAACGCCGTCTCGGTGGTCGAGATCGGCCAGACGTGGAGGTCGTGGATGGCAGAGACGCCGGGCCGCTCCAGCAGGAAGAGCTTGATCGCGGCAAGGTCCGTGCCCTTGGGGGCGGCCGCCATCGACATGTCGATCGAGCCGCGCAAGAGGCTGGTCGTGCTCCAGAGGATGGTGGCGCAGATGACGAGGCTGGTGACGGGATCGAGCCAGAGCCAGCCGGTCCAGATGATCAGCGCCGCCGAGACCACGACGCCGAGCGAGACGGCGGCATCCGCCGCCATGTGCAGGTACGCGCCTTCGATGTTGATGTCGTCCTTGCGGCCGCGTGCGAACAGCAAGGCGGTGAAACCGTTGATGAGGATGCCGATGCCGGCGACCACCATCACGGTGACGCCAGCGATCGGCTCGGGCTGGCGCAGGCGCAGAATTGCCTCCCAGCCGATCGCGCCGGTCGCAACCAGCAGCAACACCGCATTGGCCAGCGCTGCCAGGATGGTGGAGGCGCGCAGGCCGTAGGTGAAGCGGCCGCTCGGCGCGCGCTTTGCCGCAACCGATGCCCCCCAGGCCACGACCAGGCCCAGTACGTCGGACAGGTTGTGGCCGGCATCCGCGAGCAGGGCGGTGGAGTTGCCGATATAGCCATAGACGGCCTCGGCCACGACCAGCGCGGTATTGAGGGTAATGCCGATCGCGAACGCCCTGCCGAAGCTGGCGGGCGCATGGACATGTGCGTGGCCAAGACCATGATCGTGGTCGTGACCATGGCCGTGATCATGCGAATGGCCGGCATGGTCATGATGGTGATGGTCGTGGTTGCCCAAACCTAGCGCTCCCCGGAACCCGCCAAATCGGGCGCCATTCTAGGCGTTTCGTGCGCCCCGTCACGCCGGAACAGCACGTAGAGCGCCGGCAGCACCAGCAGCGTCAGCACGGTCGAGGAGATGATGCCGCCGATCACGACGGTTGCCAGCGGCCGCTGCACCTCGGCGCCGGCGCCGGTGGCGAGCGCCATCGGCACGAAACCAAGCGAGGCGACGAGGGCCGTCATCAGCACCGGGCGAAGGCGCGTCAGCGCGCCCTCGCGCACTGCCTCCGCAATGGGCCGCCCCTCGCTGCGCAGCCGCTCGATGAAGGCGATGATGACGAGGCCGTTGAGCACGGCGACGCCCGAGAGCGCAATGAAGCCGACGCCGGCGCTGATCGACAGCGGAATCCCGCGCAGCAGCAGCGCCGCGACGCCGCCGGTCAGCGCCAGCGGTACGCCCGAGAACACCAGTGCCGCATCCGCCGCCGATCCCATGCCCATGAACAGCAGCAGGAACACCAGCAGCAGCGCCACCGGCACCACGATCGTCAGCCGCTTGGTTGCGGAGACCAGCTGCTCGAACTGTCCGCCCCAGCCGATCCAGTAACCCGGCGGCAGCTTGACCTTCTCGGCAACGGCGGCTTGAGTTTCGGCGACGAAGGAGCGCAGGTCGCGCCCGCGAACGTTCGCCATCACCACGACGCGGCGCTTGCCGTTTTCGCGGCTGATCTGGTTGGGACCCGGTGCGATCTCGATCGCCGCAACGGACGAGAGCGGCACGTAACGCGGCGTCGTCCCCGAGGTCCCCGGCCAGGCGGTTTTCGTGACGGAAGCGATGTCCTCGCCCGGCGGCAGCGGGATCGGCAGCGACTTGATCGTATCGGGATTGGCACGCAGGCTTTCCGGCAGCCGCACCACGATGTCGAAGCGCCTGTCGCCCTCGAACAGCTTGCCGACCGGCTTGCCGCCGATCGCGATCTCGACGAGGTTCTGCACCTCGCTGAGGCTGAGGCCATAGCGCGACAGCGCCTGGCGGTCGAGCTTGACGGTGAGGATCGGCAGGCCCGCGATCTGCTCGGTCTTGACGTCGGCGGCACCCTCGATGCCGCGAACGACGCCGTTGACCTGCTGAGCGATGCCGGCGAGCACGTCGAGATCATCGCCGAAGATCTTGACGCCGACGTCGCTGCGAATGCCGGCGATGAGCTCGTTGAAGCGCATCTGGATCGGCTGGGTCATGCCATAGGCGGTGCCGGGCAGGGTGTTGGCGGCGCGTTCGACCTCCTCGATCACCTCATTCTTCGGCTTGGCGGGATCGGGCCATTCCTCGCGCGGCTTCAGCGTGACATAGGTGTCGGCGACATTCGGCGGCATCGGGTCGTTCGCGATCTCGGCGGTGCCGATCTTGGAGAAGATGGTCGCGACCTCCGGCACCTGCTTGACCGCCTTCTCCAGCCGAAGCTGCATGTCGACGCTCTGGGTCAGGCTGGTGCCGGGAATCCGGATGGTCTCGATGGTGATGTCGCCTTCGTCGAGGCTCGGGATGAACTCGCCGCCCATGCGTGTCGCGGCGAAGATGCTGCCGGCGACGATCAGCACGGCACCGAACGCGACGCTGCCACGATAATGGATGGCGCGGTCGAGCAGGGGTAGATAGAGCCGCTTGGCGGCCCGCATGAAGACGTTTTCCGTCTCCGAGACCTTGCCGGTGACGGCAATCGCGACCGCGGCTGGCACGAAAGTGACCGACAGCAGCGCCGCGCCGGCGAGCGCCATCAGCACCGTCAGCGCCATCGGCGTGAACATCTTGCCCTCGGTCCCGGTCAGGGTAAGGACCGGAAGATAGACCACGGCGATGATCAGCGTGCCGAACAGGCTCGGCTTGATCACCTCGCTGGCACCAGCGCGGATGGTCTGGAGCCGTTCGTCCAGGGTCAGCAGCCGGCCGCGCCGGTGCTGCTCGACTGCGAGCAGCCGCAGGCAATTCTCGACGATGATGACGGCGCCGTCGACGATGATGCCGAAATCGATCGCGCCGAGACTCATCAGATTGGCGCTGACCTTGCTCTCGACCATGCCCGTGATCGTGAACAGCATCGACAGCGGGATGACGCAGGCCGTGATTAGAGCAGCGCGGAAGTTGCCGAGGATCAGGAACAGCACCGCGATCACCAGCGCCGCGCCCTCGACGAGGTTCTTCTCGACGGTCTGGATGGTTGCTTCCACCAGATGCGTGCGGTCGTAGACGGCGCGCGCGATCACGCCGTCGGGGAGCGATTTCGCGACCTCCGTGAGTCTCGCCTTCACGCGCTGGGCCACGGTACGGCTGTTCTCGCCGATCAGCAGCATGGCGGTGCCGAGGACGGTCTCACCGCCGTTCGTGGTCGCAGCGCCACTGCGCAGGTCCTGGCCTTCCTGGACCTCGGCGACGTCGCGGATGCGCACCGGCACGCCGCCGCGCGAGCCGATCACGATGTCCCTGATGTCCTCGATATTGGCGACCTGGCCGGGCGCGCGGACGAGATATTGCTCGCCGTTGCGCTCGATATAGCCGGCGCCGACATTGGCATTGTTGGCGGCCAGCGCCGTCATGATGTCACGGAAGCCGAGCTTGTAGGCCATCAGCCGGCCTGGGATCGGCAGCACGTGGAATTGCCGCTCATAGCCGCCGATCGAGTTGACTTCGACCACGCCGGGAATGGTGCGGAGCTGCGGCTTGATGATCCAGTCCTGGATGGTGCGCAGCTCCGTCGGCGTGAACTCGGCACCAGCAGGCGATTTCGCGCCGGCCTTGGCCTCGACCGAGTAGACATAGATCTCGCCGAGCCCGGTCGAGATCGGCCCCATCGCGACCTCGGTGCCGGCAGGCAACTGGTCCTTCGCCTGCTGGATGCGCTCGTTGACGAGCTGGCGCGCGAAATAGATGTCGGTGCCGTCCTGGAATACGACGGTGACCTGGCTCAGGCCGTAGCGCGAAATCGAGCGCGTATAGTCGAGCCTGGGCAGGCCACCCATCGCAGTCTCGAGCGGAAAGGTGATGCGCTGCTCGGCCTCGAGCGGCGACAGGCCCGGCGCGCGCGTGTTGATCTGGACCTGGACGTTGGTGACGTCGGGGACGGCATCGATCGGCAGGCGCGTGAAATTCCAGGCGCCGAGGGCACCGGCCGCGAGGGCGAGCAGGACCACGAGCCAGCGCTGGCGGACCGAGAAGGCGAGCAGGGCGTCAATCATGATCGGCGTCTCCCTTGCCCATCTCCGCCTTGACCACAAAGCTGTTCTCGGCGACGTAGCGCTCGCCGGCCGACAGGCCCGCGCGGATCTCCACGAATTTCGGATCGGAATCGCCAAGCTCCACCGGGCGCGCTTCGATCTTGTCGCCGTCCTCGCGGACGAACACGATGGTCTTGTTCTCCAGCGTCTGGATCGCGCTTCGGCGCACGGCGACCGCGACGTTGCGGGCGGCGAGGATCAGCCGCGCCGTGACGAACAGGCCGGGGCGAAGGCGGCCCTCGGGGTTTGGCAGCACCACGCGCGCGAGCGCGGTCTGGGTCTCGCTCGAGCCGATCGGCGCCATGTAGGAGATCGTGCCCTTGATCTCGCCGCGGCCATCGTCGGGATCGATCAGCACCTCGTCGTTGATGTGGACGCGCTTCAGGTCCTGCCGGTAGATCGACAGATCGACCCAGATGCTGGAGAGGTCGGCAACGACGAAGGCTGGCTTCTGCTCGGAGGCGTATTCGCCGAGCGAGATCTGCCGTTCGATGATGGTGCCGGCGATCGGCGCCTTCAGCTCGTAGACGGTGAGGCTCTGGTTGCTCTCGATCGCGGCGAGAAGATCGTCCTTGCCGACCTTATCGCCGATCCGCTTCTGGATCGATTTTGCAATGCCGGGAAAGCGCGGCGTGACCTGAACCACCGCCTCCTGGTTGGCGCGCAGGATGCCGTTGAACGATAGCGTGTCGGTCAGCGTGGCGCCCGCGGCTTCCGCCAAGGTCACGCCCGCGGCCGCCAGCTTGACGTCGGAGATGCGGATGCGGTCGGCGCCGTGCTCGTCCTGCTCGACATGGTCGTTCGGTTTCTTCGGTTCGGAATGCTCGGCATGTTCCGTCGAGGCAACCTTGGCCGGCACGAGCACGGAATAGCCGTAGGCGCCGAGGGCGGCCGCAATGACGGCAACGAGGATGGTGGAGGATGTCTTCATCGCGCGCTCTCCCGGGCAAGCGCAAAGGGATTGCCGACGAGACCTTCAATGGTCGCAACGCCAGCGTGGAAATTCTGCTGCGCTTCCTGCTCGCGCAGTCGCGCCTGCGTGACGCTCGCCTGCGCATCGAGCACTTCGAGCAGGGTGAAGCGGCCCTGGCCGTAGCCTTGCGAGATCGCCTCGGACGCTTCGACGGCCTTGGGAATCGCGGTCTCGCGCAGCACCGCGAGCTCGCGCAGCGAGCCCTGCACCGAGTCATAGGCGCGGCCGGCAATCACGATCAGCGTGTTTCGGTTGGCCTCGCGCTCGGCTTTTGTCTTGGCGAGGCTCTCCTGCGCGGAGAGGATGTTGCCCTGGTTCTGGTCGAACACGGGGATCGGCACCGAAACGGTGAGGCGCACCGCGTCGTCATTGCTCTCGTTGAAGTGACGCCAGCCGGCCGCGATCCGCACGTCCGGATAGGGTTTGAGCCGCGCGATCAGCAGCTCGGCGTTGCGCTGAGCATAGACCGCGGTCCAGCGCACCAGCTGCGGATTGGCGTCGATGGCGGCAACCACCGACTGGAACGTCGGCGGACGTCCCGTGGTGTCGAGCCGGCCGGAGACCTCGCCGAATTTCGCCCCGGGATCGCCCATCAGCACCGCAAGCTCGCGCCGGGCGCTCGCCAGCGTCGCCTTGAGGCGCTCGCGGTCGGCCTTCACCAGCGCGGAGGCGACCTCGGCGCGGCCGGTCTCGGCCGGCGAGGAGGCGCCGGCCTCGACGCGGCGGCGCAGCAGCGGCGTCAGCCGGTCGATCGCGTCGATCTGCTCGTCGAGGATCTGAATCCGCCGCTGCGCGCCGAGCACGCTGAGGAAGGCGATGGCGGTCTCCGACAGCACTTCCAGCCTGACGGCCTTGCGCTGGATCGCGGCGACCTCGATGCCGGCCTGGCCGGCGGCGATCCTGGCGTCGCGCTTGCCGAACAGCTCGAAGGCCTGGCTGATCTGGAGCGTGGTCTCGGCCGATTTGGTGCCGCGATAGATGCCGGAGCCGAACGAGTTGTCCTGCTCGTAGGACAGTTCCGGATTGAGCAGCGCGCCGGCCTGGATGCGCTGGCCGGTGGCGATGCCGACATCACGCTCCGCCGCCGTCAGGCGCGGGCTCGCGGCCAGCGCGCGCGAGAGCGCCGCGCGCATGGTCAGCGTTTGGGCGTATGACGTCAGCGCCAGGGGCGGGCTGATGAGAATAGCCAGCGCGCACGCGATGCGCGCGGCCGTTCGTCTGCGAAACATGAAAAAGACCCGTGAAGGAGAACCGATGGGCGCGCGTAGCGCCCGGCTGATCCGTTCAGGTCAGGTGTTTTGGAGGCGGGGAATCGGTATCGGGCGCGATGCCGGCGAGCGCCGGCTGCCGCTGTTGGACCGGCGGGGCCATCACATCGATTGTGGCGTCCGACTGCATCGGCTGTAGGACAGCGACGGAGAAGCAGCCGTGGCAGTGATGGCCGGCAAACGCCTTGTGGTCGCCATGGCCGGCCGCGCCCTCGTCGAGGATCGAGGCGATCTCCGAGCCGCCGGAGGGGCTGGTCACATCGATGTCGTGGGCGCCATGGAGCGCGCCCGAGAGCAGATACAGGACCGCGACGACCACAGCCACGAGCCCGCGCCAGTTGCGCGTGGAGCTCAGTCTGAAGGGCCGGCGGTTCGGGAGCACGAATTCACTCTTGCTGTCGGTCCGGCTGGCCTAGCATGGCAGCGGGAACAGTGTCGACCCGCAATAGTGTTACGTGTGGGGAACTCAACGTCGCAGCCGAGTCTTCGTGCGACTGCGACCGGCTCGCAACATGTGCGAGCTCATTCGGCGGCCTCCTGAATTTGCTTCGGCGCGACAACCGCGTCGCCCGAACGCAGCCCGAAACCCTTCACCAGGGCGAAGATGGCGGGGATCACGATCAGCGTCAGCAGCGTCGACGAGATCATGCCGCCGATCATGGGCACGGCGATACGCTGCATGATCTCCGATCCCGTTCCGCTGCTCCACATGATCGGCAGCAGGCCGGCCATGATCGCAACCACCGTCATCATCTTCGGGCGGACGCGTTCGACGGCGCCTTCCATGATGGCCTCATTGAGATCGGCGCGGGTCAGGGCGCGGCCTGCATGCGCGCAGCGCGCCTTGGTCTCGGCGAGGGCCTGGTTGAGATAGATCAGCATCACCACGCCGGTTTCGGCCGCCACGCCCGCGAGCGCGATGAAGCCGACGGCGACCGCGACCGACAGGTTGAAGCCGAGCCACCACATCAGCCACAGTCCGCCGACGAGCGCGAAGGGCAGCGACAGCATCACGATCATGGTCTCGGTGATCGAGCGGAAGTTGAGATAGAGCAGCAGGAAGATGATCAGCAGCGTCACCGGCACCACGATCTTCAGCCGCGCCGTGGCGCGTTCCAGATATTCGTATTGTCCGCTCCAGACCACGTAATAGCCGGGCGGGAACGGGACGCTCGCCTGCACGGCGGCCCGCGCGTCGGCGACATAGCCGCCGAGGTCACGGTCGCGGATGTCGACATAGATATAGGTGGCAAGCTGTCCGTTCTCGGTCCGGATCGAGGTCGGCCCGCGCGCCGGCGTGACGCTGGCGACCTCGCCGAGCGGGACGGCGCCGCCGCCCGGCATCGGCACCAGGATGTCGCTGGCGATCGCCTTCGGATTGTCGCGCAGGTCGCGCGGGTAGCGCATGTTGACGGTGAAGCGCTGCCGGCCCTCGACCGTCGTCGTCACGGTCTGGCCGCCGAGCGCGGTGGCGATCGTGTCCTGCACGTCCTGCACCGCGATGCCGTAGCGCGACAGCGCCTCGCGGTCCGGCGTGATCTCGAGATAGTAGCCGCCGAGGCTCCGCTCGGCGTAGGCCGAGGACGTGCCCGGCACGGCCTTGAGCACCTGCTCGATCTGCCGGGCCAGCCTGTCGATCCCGACGAGGTCGGTGCCGATGACCTTGATGCCCACGGGCGTGCGGATGCCGGTCGAGAGCATGTCGATGCGCGCCTTGATCGGCATGGTCCAGGCGTTGGAGACGCCGGGAAATTGCAGCGCCTTGTCCATCTCGGCGATCAGGCTGTCGATCGTCACCCCAGCGCGCCATTGCTCCTTCGGCTTGAGGTCGACGATGGTCTCGAACATCTCCGACGGTGCCGGATCGGTCGCGGTGGCGGCGCGGCCGGCCTTGCCGTAGACCGAGGCGACTTCCGGAAACGAGCGGATGATCCGGTCCTGGGTCTGCATCAGCTCGGCCGCCTTGGTCACGGAAATACCGGGCAGCGTCGTCGGCATGTAGAGCAGGGTGCCTTCGTTGAGGTTCGGCATGAACTCGGAGCCGAGCCGGCCGGCCGGCCAGACCGAGGCGGCGAGCACGCCGAGCGCGAGCAGGATCACCGGGATCCGCGCCCGCAGCACGCCTGAGATCACCGGCCGGTAGATCCAGATCAGGAAGCGGTTGATCGGGTTCCTGTGCTCCGGGATGATCCGGCCGCGAACGAAGATCACCATCAGCGCCGGCACCAGCGTCACCGACAGCAAAGCCGCCGCCGCCATCGCAAAGGTCTTGGTGAAGGCGAGCGGGCTGAACAGCCGTCCCTCCTGCGATTCCAGCGTGAAGATCGGCATGAACGAGACGGTGATGATCAGGAGGCTGAAGAACAGGGCGGGGCCGACTTCCGCCGCGGCCTCGATCAGGATCGTTACCCGCGATTGGCCGGGTTCGGCGCGCTCGAGATGCTTGTGCGCGTTCTCGATCATGACGATGGCGGCGTCGATCATGGCGCCGATCGCGATCGCGATGCCGCCGAGGCTCATGATGTTGGAGCCGATTCCGAGCAGCTTCATCGCCCCGAAGGCCATGAGAACGCCGACCGGGAGCATCAGGATGGCGACCAGCGCGCTGCGGACATGCAGCAGGAACACGATGCAGACCAGCGCCACCACGATGCTCTCCTCGAGCAGCGTGTGCCGGAGCGTGTCGATCGCGGCCTTGATGAGGTTGGAGCGGTCGTAGACCGGGACGATCTCGACTGATTTCGGCAGGCTGGTCGCGATCTCCCTGAACCGCTTCTTGACGCTCTCGATCACGTCGAGCGCGTTCATGCCGAAGCGCTGCAGCACGATGCCGCTCGCCACCTCGCCCTCGCCGTTGAGCTCGGCGATGCCGCGCCGCTCGTCCGGCCCGAGCTCGACGCGGGCGACGTCGCGCAGCTTGACCGGCGTTCCGTTGCTCGTCTTCAGCACGATGTTGCCGAGGTCGTTGATGGACTTGATGTAGCCCTTTCCACGGATCACGTACTCGAACTCGGAGAGCTCGACGGTCCGCCCGCCCACGTCGGCGTTGCTGGCGCGGATCGCGTCCCGCATCTTCTGCATGGTGATGCCGAGGTCGCGCATCCGCTGCGGATCGAGGATCACGTTGTACTGCTTGACGAAGCCGCCGACGCTCGCCACCTCGGCGACGCCTTCGGCCTTGGCCAACGCGAACTTCAGATTCCAATCCTGGATCGTACGCGTGTCGGCGAGATTCAATTCCTTCGACATGACGGCGTACTGGTAGACCCAGCCGACACCTGTCGCGTCCGGACCGATGGTCGGCGTTACCCCGGCGGGAATGCGCGAGGTCGCGGCGTTGAGGAATTCGAGCACGCGCGAGCGCGCCCAGTAGATGTCCGTGCCGTCCTCGAAGATGACGTAGACGAAGGAGACGCCGAAGAACGAAAAACCGCGCACGACCTTCGATTTCGGCACCGTCAGCATCGCGGTGGTGAGCGGGTAGGTCACCTGGTCCTCGATGACCTGCGGTGCCTGGCCGGGATACTCCGTGTAGACGATGACCTGGGTGTCGGAGAGGTCCGGAATGGCGTCGAGCGGCAGATGGACAAGCGCGTAGACGCCGGCCGCCGCGGCGAAACCGGCGCCGAACAGCACCAGCAGCAGATTGCGGGCCGACCAGGCGATCAGGCGGGCGATCATTGCTGGGCTCCTTCGGCAAAGCCCTTGAGCGCCGCCTTCAGGTTGCTCTCCGCGTCGATCAGGAAGTTGGCGGACACGACGACGGGCTCGCCATCGGCGACACCCTGCCTGACCTCCACGTATCCCGAGCCGCGATGGCCGGTCTTGACCTCCCGCGGCTCGAACCGGCCCTGTCCTTTGTCGACGAAGACGGCCTGCCGACTGCCGGTATCCATCACCGCGCTCTCTGGGACGGTCAGGACCGGCTCGCCCGTCCCGGTGTCGATCTCGGCGTCGACGTACATGTCGTGCAGCAGCGCGAGGTCTGGGTTCGGCAATTCGACGCGGATGCGCGCGGTTCGGGTTTCCTTGTTGATCTCGGGATAGATCACTTCGACCTTCCCCGAGAATTCGCGGCCCGGAAAACTCCGGGCCCGCACGGTAGCCCACTGACCTTTGGAGATCATGCCCAGATCGCGTTCCGCTACGTCGATCAACGCCCACATCACCGAGTGATCCGCGATCCGGAACAGCACGCCGCCCGGCTGCACGCGCATTCCCTCGATCGCGCTACGCTCCAGGACGATGCCATCGCGTGGCGCAGTCCACTCGACGGAGGTCGGCACGTTCCGGCTTTTCTCGATCGCCGCTATGGCGGCTTCCGGTACGTCGAGGTTGATCAGTCGCTGACGGGAGCCGCGGCCGTAGGCCTGGTCACCGCCCGTCGTCTTGGACGTGATGGTGGCGAGATATTCGGCGGCTGCCGTCGCGACGGCGGGGCTGTAGATCTCCATCAAAGGCTGCCCCTTCACGACGTGGGAGCCGGTCGTCACGTTGGCGACTTTCAGGATGAAGCTTTCGGACCGCATCGAGATGACGGAGACTCGCCGCTCGTCGAGTTGAATGACGCCGGGGGCACGGACCTTCGTGCGGATCGTGCGGAGCGCTGCGGGCTCGGACCTGACGCCCGTACGCTGGATCCTGCCCGGAGATAGCCGGACGGAACCGTCGTCGCTATCGTCGCCTTCGTAGACAGGGATGTAGTCCATCCCCATCGAGTCCTTCTTCGGCACCGGCGAGGTGTCCGGCAGGCCCATCGGGTTGCGGTAATATTTGATCTTGCGATCGCCCTTATGCTCGGCCTTGGGCTCAGTCTTGGGCTCGGCCGCCGTCATCTCCGCGGGCTGCTCGGGCTCGTCGAAGCTGATGTCCGCGCCCGCGGGGATCGCACGATAGTCGCGGCCGTCCTTGGTCTTCTTCGGGGTCAGCGAATAGAGCGGCTTGCCATCCGGGTCCTGGTAATAAATCGGGGCAGCCGTATCCGCAGCGTTTGCCGCGGATACGATGGAGCTGTCACTCGGCTGCTGTCGCAGCAGCCCCGCGAACGGCATGATACCTGCCGTGGCGAGGATCGCAGCGGCAGCGCCGATGAGGAGGCGGCGGGTCATTTCTCGGCCGTGACGACGAGCTTGTTCTCGACCGTTCCGGTTTCGCCTTGCACCTTGGCGCCGAGCGAGAGCTGCCAGCGCCCGGCCATGCCGAAGGTCGCCTTGAACCGATAGGTGCCGGGTTCGGTGCCCGGCATCGCGGTGACCTTGGTGGCCATCTCCTGCATGCCGTCGGGCGCCATGTCGAGCCGGCTGGCGAAGATCACTGCGTCGGGCACCGTCTTGCCGGTGCTCTTGTCGACCAGCCGCACCGTCACGACGCGATCGGCGCCGGCCTTGACGGTCGGCTGCACGAGCTGGAATTCGTAGTTCTTGATCTCGGCGCGCGCGGCAGTCGCGAGAGTAGAGGCGATCAGCGCGGCCACGGCGGCACGCGCGAAGTTGGACGTTGTCATGATTTCAATTCCTCGATGGGTCTGATGGAGCCGCGCGCAGCGACGTGTTGCGAGACGGCAGGCAGCGATGCACGCCGCTTCCGGCGCGCATGTTCACCAGGCGCCTGGGCGCCTGTCAGACGATCGATCGAGGTGGGTGATCCGGAGGTGGGCGGGTGAGGCCGTCGACGAGGGCATCATCGAGCGGCCGAAGCAGCGCGAGAGGACGGGCATAGCGGATTGCTGTCGCGATCGCAGGTCCCGCCTGCAACACCTTCAGCACGCACATCGCGAGGAGCGGACAGTCCTGGCATTGCTTGCTGTTCTGCTCGTCGGGGCAGCACGGCATGTCGGCCGACATGTCCTGCGCGTCGGTCATCTGCATGTCGCTCGCCATCAGAGGTTCCGCCGCTGCTGGTGTCACCAGCGGCGCAACCATCAGCCCCGCGGTCACGAGGACCGCGAGCACAAGCCTGAGGATGCGACGAGCAATCATGGTGCGACACTCTCACGCGGGGGAGGCGCTGGAAAGTCCTCCGGTTCACAAATGCGCGAGCTAGGCGTCCTGTGGTTAAATTGTCTCAAACGAGTCAATCGATGGCTTCCTTGCCAACAAAACGCATGAACGGCGTCCGACCAGCCAGTCCAAACAGCACGACAGTATAAGGCTGGGGGTCCCCACCTTCCATTCCCGGCGACCCTATGGGCATGCCGGGCACAGCGAGCCCCGTAGCCTTCGGGCGTTCGGCCAGCAACCGCTGCACCGCCGACGCCGGGACGTGTCCCTCAATGAGGTAGCCGCTCACCTCTGCCGTATGGCACGCCGCTAGATCGGGTGGGACGCCCAGGCGCCTCCGCACGCTCGGGAGGTCAGAAGCATCCTCCGCTTCGACGGTGAACCCTGCGTCGCGCAAGTGTTGTACCCAACCAGAGCAACAGCCGCAGTTCGGATCCTTGTGAACCTTGATCACCGGTTCAGCAGCAAAAGCGGGGCGCGTCACCACTCCGAGTGTTGCACCAGCGATCAACCCCAGAAAGGATCGTCGCTCAAAACGGTCTGCGTCCTTTTTGACGCCTGCATGGACGCTTGGAATCATCAAACGTGTCTCCCGTCGCAGTGAATTCGAACGCGAGGGATCGCCACCGTACTATTGCGCGATCCCACGCCGGACAAAGCGAATATAAGCCGCTCAAAGAACTAGTGGGACTTGGGTCCTCCCTCATAGCGCCAGCCGGATGCACCGACGGGCGAACGCGGAGCTCAGGTCGCGTTGCGAGATACCTCCGCTAGATTGTGTGGCTTGCCTGGCCTCGCTCGGCCAATAGCTCCTGTCGGAAATGGTAGAGCCTGCCTGAGCGCTGGCGGAAAGGGCCACCAGAAGCGTGATTGCGAGAACGGTTTTCGTCAACATAGTTCCGGCTCCATCATTTTTCTGAAACGCATTCATTGCGCTTCTACTGAGGAGTTCGGAGCCGTCCGTCCGGCGGTTACAAGCTCACGCCGACGTGAGATCTGCTACCAGCGCAGCAGCCGCGGCCCCAATATCGCGCCTGCGAGCGTACACAGCACAATTGTGCCGCCATACCAGAGCGCGACAAAGGGCAGCGAGTCGTCGGTACAGTGAAGCGCATAGGCGACTGCACTGATCCCGCCTGCGACAAGCCCGCTGAAGGCGCCTGTGTGAACCAGATTGGTTGGGGCCGCCCTTCGCACTGCCCAAATAACGACGGCAAAGGGGACGACCGCAATGACCGGAATGGAAACGAGGCATTCGAGCCAGTCATTCCCCATCACCATCTTGTCCCAATGGGAGCTGGGCGCCTGTCCCAGGCTGACGCCGGCAAGCAGCAGGATCGCCAAAAATGGCAGCGCGGCGAGACCTGAGGAGACTCTTCGCTCCCCTCCGGGACGTGCCAGCCGCGCCAGATAGACAGATGCCGCGCCCACCGTGCCGATCGCGAACAGGAGCTTCAGGAACAGGAAAATCACGGCGCGAGGCGTGGCCAGGTCCGCGCGGAGGCCAAGCGCAACGAGCGTCACACCTATCGCAACGGCAGTTCCTACCGCGAGCGCAATGCCTACGCTGCGGTTGACCAGCCGCCGGTTGACCGGTTCGACGTTCATGCTGAGCGCAGTGATCAGTTCGTCCGTCTTCATGTTTGCGTCCTCTGTGCGATCAACGCCGCCAACGCCTTCAACCCGCGATGAATATTGACCTTCACCCCAGATTCCGAAATACGGCAGCGCCGTGCCGCTTCAGCTACGCTCAATCCGTCCAGTTTCACGGCCTCGATGGCGCATCGCATCTTTTCGGGCAGGTGCATTAGCAGGCGCCTGACATCAAAGCTGCTCTCTGCGCCAAGGTGATCGTCATTCGCCGTGACTTCATGGGCTTCGTCGATCGGCACGTCGGCGACGGATGCCCGGTTCCGGCGCAAAAAATCGATCAGCTTGTAGCGCGCGATCGCGTGTACCCAGGGCGTTAACGGCTCCTCCTGATCGTAGGTGTGTCGCTGGAGATGGATCGCCAGCACGGCCTCCTGAACCAGATCCTCGGCTTCCGTTGGCCCTCGGCCTATTTTCGCGAGCTTGCCCTTGTAATAGGCGCGCAAATGGCGGCTTAACCGCTCCAACAGCACCCGATGCGCAGCCGCATCGCCGTCCTGGCTGGCAAGCATCAGTGCCTTGAGCTCTTTTTCTGGAGACGTCATACCCACTTGGCTCTTAGTTCGGTCGTATTGCTGATCCGGTTACAGTCAGTTCGAAAGATTCTCATTTTCCGGCTTCAAGGGAAACACGGTGCGAAGGGGCCGATCGAGGGGGGGCGCAACGCGGGTCGGATGGCTTCGCTCGAAGGGCTAGAGGCCCAGGCAAGTGTGGAACATGCCTAGAGTCGTCACCCGGTGCGGGCGGATGGTAAGATGGCACGCGGAGAGGAGCCTGGAATGCCCGAAAAGTCTTGCTGCTCACACGACGCGTGCTGCGGGGAAGCCGTTAAACCCCGAGTGGAGAAGGTCGCCACGTCAGGCTGCGCCGACTGCTGCTCGGCAGGCGTTCCGGTCTTCGACGGGCTCGATCCACGATACAAGCGCGTGCTGTGGACCGTCATCGCCATCAATGCAACGATGTTCGTGAGCGAAATGGCGGCGGGCCACTTGGCCGGCTCGCAGGCTCTCAAGGCCGACGCCCTCGACTTCCTGGCCGATACAATCACCTACGGCCTAAGCCTTTCGGTGATCGGTGCGAGCATCAGGACGCGCGCAACCGCCGCGCTGTTCAAGGGGCTGTCGCTGAGCGCCATGGCCGCCTGGGTGTTCGGGTCGACGGTCTACCAGACCCTCGTCCTGGGGCTGCCCCGCGCAGAGCTGATGGGCGCGATGAGCCTGGCCGCACTGGCGGCTAACCTGACCTCGGTTCTCCTGCTCGCGCGCTACAAGGACGGTGACGCCAACGTGCGCTCGGTATGGCTCTGCTCGCGCAATGACGCCATTGGCAACGTCATCGTGATGGTTGCTGCCGTTGGCGTGTTCGGCACCGCGACGGCTTGGCCCGATCTGGCTGTCGCCGCGGTGATGGCAGGAATCTTCCTCACCTCATCGCTGCAAATCCTGCGGCAAGCGTGGGCGGAGTATCGCGGCGGGCAAGCTGCTGCGACGGCCTGAGGCCGGACGGACGAACAGGTGAGCCGCGACGGAATTTGAATTCAGCGCAAGCTACGCCTTCTCCTCCCAGATCATCGCAAGGTGGACGATGGTCTGCACCGCCTTCTCCATGTCCTGCCGGCTGACCCATTCGAGGCGCGAGTGGAAGGCGTGCTCGCCGGCGAAGATGTTGGGGCAGGGCAGGCCCATGAAGGACAGGCGCGAGCCGTCGGTGCCGCCGCGGATGGCGGTTCGCATCGGCCGCAGGCCTGCCCGGCGGATCGCCTCGATCGCGTATTCGAGGACGTGCGGGTGACGGTCGATCACCTGCTTCATGTTGCGGTACTGCTCCCTGATCTCGAGCGTGTAGGTCGAGCGCGGATAGTCCTTCATCACGTCCTTGACGATGCCCTCGAGCAGGTCCTCTTTCTCCTTCAGCCCTTCCTCGGTGAAGTCGCGGACAATGAAGGAGAGGCTCGCCTGCTCCAGCGCGCCGTCGATGCTGATCGGATGCAGGAAGCCCTGCTTGCCCGACGTCGTCTCCGGCGAGCAGCCCTCCTTCGGCAGCCGCTCGACGATGGCGGCCGCGATCTTGATCGCGTGCTCCATCTTGCCCTTGGCGTAGCCGGGATGGGCGCTGACGCCGTTGATGGTGATGGTGGCACCATCAGCCGAGAAGGTCTCGTCCTCGACGGAGCCCGCGCTCTCGCCGTCCATGGTGTAGCCGAAATCGGCACCGAGCTTGTTCAGGTCGACGTTGTCGACGCCGCGGCCGATCTCCTCGTCCGGCGTGAACAGGATCTTGATGGTGCCGTGCTTCACATCGGGATTGTTGATGAAGAAATGCGCGGCATCCATGATCTCGGCGACGCCGGCCTTGTTGTCGGCGCCGAGCAGCGTGGTGCCGTCCGTGGTGATGATGTCGTTGCCGATCTGATTCTTCAGCGCCGGGTGCTCGGTGAAGCGGATCACCTGGCTGGTGTCGCCCGGCAGCACGATATCGCCGCCGCGATAGTTCTTCACCATTTGCGGCTTGACGTCCTTGCCGGTGACGTCGGGCGAGGTGTCCATGTGCGAGCAGAAGCAGATCACCGGCACCTTCTTGTCGGTGTTGGCCGGGATGGTGCCGTAGACATAGCCGTAATCGTCGAGATGGGCGTCAGCGACGCCCATGGCCTTCAGCTCGGCGGCGAGCACGCGGCCGAGATTCTTCTGCTTCTCGGTCGAGGGCGAGTGAGGGGAATCGGGATCGGACTGGGTGTCGATGGTGACGTAGCGCAGGAAGCGCTCGGTCACGGTGTGCGAAAAGGTGAGGGAGGACATTTCTGGTCAAACCGCCGGGTCTTTGGGGGATGCAGGCGGTATATCAGAAAAGCGGGCCGTGATGCGGCCAGGAACGACATCCGATCAGGCTTAACGAATGGTAGCCTTAAATCGCCTCTTTGAGTTCCTTCACCGGGCGGAACGCGACCTTCTTGCTGGCCTTGATGTGGATGGCTTCGCCGGTGGCGGGATTGCGGCCGGTGCGGGCGGCACGCTTGCGGACCTGGAGGATGCCGAGGCCGACGATGCGGACCCGGTCGCCCTTCTTCAGGTGCTTGGTGATCAGATCGACCATGTCGGTCAGGACGGCCTCGGCGTGCTTCTTGGACAGGTCCTGGCTCTCCGCGATATCGGCGGCGAGGTGCTTCAGCGTGATGGTGGCAGGAGCGGCTGCCTTCTTCGCCGAATCCTTCTTAGCCATGTCTGGCCTCCTCGATTCTTGCCGGTGGCTGGGAGACCGCCCCCGGACCCCGCAGGTTCCCGGAGGCGTAGACGATTCGGGACCGGACTGACTACGCCGCCCGGCGCGGCCGGGTCACGTTCCTGCGCGCCACCGGCGGATATCCGCTTCTTCAGGCTGTGGATGCAACGTCCTTGACTTCACCAAGCCCGGCCTTTAAGTCCCCCCTCGTTCCGCGGACATCTGTGCGCCACGCGGGAGTAGCTCAGTTGGTTAGAGCGCCGGCCTGTCACGCCGGAGGTCGCGGGTTCGAGCCCCGTCTCTCGCGCCATTTTATGGCGGAAATCAATAACTTAATCGCTGAATACAAGCCCTCTTTGGCAAGCCGCCAGCGGAGCGAAACCGGATTCGATGGCCGGCCAGCGGACCGTCGTTATTTTCGATGTCTTCGTGTTTCCGATCTTGCCCGCAGCAAGCGGTGTGCAACACATTGTGCAACCCGCCAGACCGCCTACGACCGGTCAAACCGCTCTCATTCGGATCAATCCAATGCAGGCAGCCGATTTCAGCGCAACGCTGCAAAATTTGTTCGCCAAAGGCGTGCGCTACGGGACCGTGATCGACCTTGGCTGTGCCGATGGGCATTTCGTCCTTAACCACCTGTCAGGGCTCGGTGGCGCGGTGCCGCTCAACATTGATGCCAACCGGGTCTATGAGGACTCCCTGAAGGCCATCAAGGAGGCCCTTGGCGGCCACTATCGCATCTGCGCCATCACCGACCATGAGGGTGAGATCGAGATCACCGAGTCGGTGCATCCCTACTGGTCGTCTGTGCGCCCGGCAGGCGATCTCTACTGGGCGCGGGTCAACGATCTGATCAAGAGCAAGGTCAAGGTGCCGGCGACGACACTCGATGCGCTGGTCAAGGAACTGTCGCTCGAGCCGCCATTCCTGCTCAAGCTCGACGTACAGGGCGCGGAAAAGGCCGCGCTGAAGGGCGCGCGTTACGTGCTCGAAAATTGCAGCGTCGTCGTGTGCGAGGCCGACATCGACGACTTCCAGGACATCAACGCGACGCTGCTGGAGGCAGGTTTCTTCCTCTACGACCTGACGACGCTGCAGCGCCTGCGCGACGGAACGCTCGGCTGGTTTTACCCCGTCTATGTCAGCGGCAAGCTCGCTCATCTGAAGCCGCAGGCATTCTGGGATGCCGGCGACAATGCGGCGGTCATCGAGGTGCAGGAGGTGCGCCGCAAGATGATCCTCGAACAGAACAGGAAGATATTGAACCGGCTGCGCTACGGGCAGGCCGATGCCGGCCGCAACGATCCCTGTCCCTGCGGCTCCGGGCAGAAATTCAAGCATTGCTGCGGCAGCTACCGGGCCGACTGACGTTGGCGCAGGCTGCCGACTCGTCGAGCTCTGGAATACGCCCTCGATATTGCAAGGGCTTGGCAGGCCACCTTCAGCCGGCGGCTGAAATCAAAAGGCCGCCCGAGGGCGGCCGTTTGGAGTCAAATCGGACCTTTTCGCCGTCAGCGAATCTCCGATGTGCCCGCGCTGGTGATCGCGACGGGCTTGCCGGCCTTGATCACCTGGGTGGACTGGGCGGTCTGGCCGTAATCGGCGTTGGTACGGGCAGCAATCCCGAAACCGGCCACTGCAATGCCGGCAACCAGCGCCACCACCACGATCTTCAGGTGGGTCGCACGATCAGCAGAGTGAATTGAGTGGTTCATATGAGCCTCCCGACGGGCTTTGCCGTCGTCTATGGGCTCATCTTCTAAGGACCATCTGTTTCCGGATGGTTTCGCGGGTTCCGCAAAATGGTTTCATTAATGCGCCCGCTTGGTTTCGCCGGGCTGGCGGTGGGCGGGCCTCAGGCGGCCGCCCGGCCGATGTCGTTGCGGATTGAGCGGGCGGCCCAGACGAACAGCAGGGCGCCGAGCGTGGTCGTGACCGCCGCCGAAAGCAGGGAATAGCGCACCGCTTCTGCGCCATAACTGCCCTTCAGGGCGTCATTGACCATGCCCACGGCGAGCGGACCGACGCCCTGGCCGAAGCAGGTGGCGGTGAGCGCGATCAGCGCTGAAGCCAGCGCCCGCATGCTGGGCTTGGCCACGGTCTGCGCGATCGCGAAGATCGGGCCGAGATGAAAGCCGACCAGGAACGAGGTCAGCGCCAGCATCGCCACCATCATCGCAAAATCCTGCGTCAGCATGCAGAGCGCGAACACCGGTCCGGCGAGCCCTGAGGTGATCGCGGGGGCCCACAGTTTCCAGCGGTCGTCACGGCGGCTGATCTGCGCCACCACGAAGCCGCCGAGCAGGGTGCCGGCCATGCCGGCGAGGCCCTTGAAGGTGCCGGCATAGGTGCCGATCTCGGCGCTCGACAGATGGTGCACGCGCGCGAGGAACGGTGGGATCCAGGCCGCGGTCGCGTAGTTGGTGTAGGTGGTGAGGCAGAAGCCGATCAGGACGACGATGAAGCTGCGCTGGGACGCGAGGAAGCGCAGTGTCGGTCCGAGCGGCTCGGGCACAAAACTCTCCTGCATGGCGCCGCGCTTCGGCTCGGAGATCGTCAGCCACAGGACAGCCGCGAGCAGGATGCCGGGCAGGCCGGCGACGTAGAAGGCCATCCGCCAGCCAAAGTGCTGGTTGACGTAGCCGCCGACGAAATAGCCGAGGAAGACGCCGAGATAGGTGCCGATGGCATAGATGCCGAGCGCGCGCGGGCGCTCGTTTTTGGCGAAGAGATCGGCGACGATCGACTGCGAGGCGGGGGAGCCCGCGGATTCACCGATGCCGACGCCGATGCGTGCCAGCGCCAGCGAGGTCACGCTGGTGGCGGCGCCGCACAGGGCCGTCATCGCGCTCCAGAACGCGAAGGCGACGGCGACGATGTTGCGCCGGTTCAGCCGGTCGGCGACGCGCGCGATGGGAATGCCGAGCAGGGAGTAGAACAGCGCGAAGCCGAAGCCTGCGAGCAGGCCCATCATGGTATCGCTGAGGGCAAACTCCTTCTTGATCGGCTCGATCAGGACGTTGAAGATAGTGCGGTCGAGGAAGTTCAGCGCGTAGATGACGGTGAGCAAGCCCAGCACGTAGTAGCGCCGCGCCGAGGGCTTTGCCGCGGCAGCCGTTTGCACCGACATCTGTGACGTTACATCGACCATCGCTTCCCCCAATTTGTCTCTGTTATCGTTGTCGGTCCAGCTCCTATGCGAGCTGGCAGGTCAGCCTTCGCGGATGTAATTCCCCGCTTCGAATTCGACTGGCTCGGCGCTCGAATCGAACGAGACACCGATCGGGTCGCGGCCTGCCTCCATCGCCTCCAATTGTTCGCTCAGCATGCGCCGGATCATCAGAATGCCGCGGTCGCTCTGGCCGAAATGCTCCTCGGAGTGGACCGTCACCTCGCCCTGGCCGACCTGGGCCTCATAGTCGCCCGGGAATTGCTGATGCTCTTCCTCCGTCATGTCCCACCAGAATTTTCCGTTGAACTTCGAGCGCATGCGGCTGATGTCGCCAGGATTTTTGACGCGACCGGCGACATAGATGCGGAACGAGGCATCGTCGATCGGCAGCACCCAGCCGATAGACTCGACACGGGCGAACTGCGCGACGCGCGGGTTCGGCACCACGCGCAGCGTCGGCAGCGCCGCCTCGCTGACGCGATAAAACACCTTGCCGTCGTCCTGCTTGCGTTCGGAGCGCACGAGGACGCCGCGCGGCGATTTCTCGAACTTCACCTCCGGGATGGAGGCCATCATGTTGGTGAATTGCGGACCCGAGAACGAGCCGTGCAGCACCGGCACGTGGTAGGGGTCGACCACGTTCTCGAAATGCTGGAGCCAGTTGCAGGGGATGATCGCCGGACCGCCGCCGCCGATCGAGGAATCGTCGGCCTCGACGAGCTCGCCGTCGTCCATGTTTTCGAGGCACTCGTAGCGCGGCAGCACCGGGCGTTTCTCGGCCGGGCCCATATAGGCGAAGATCAGACCGTAACGCTCCTCGACCGGATACCAGGGCTGGCGCACCTTGTCCTTGAACTGGCCGCCATCGGGCTCGCAGGGCTGCTCCAGGCAGCGGCCTTCGGTGTCGAACTTCCAGCCGTGATAGCAGCAGCGGATGCCGTCCTCCTCGACCTTGCCATAGTAGAGCGTGGTGCCGCGGTGGCAGCAGCGCGCGTGCAGGAGGCCGGCGCGGCCATGCTTGTCACGGAACAGCGCCAGATCCTCGCCGAGCGCGCGCACCTTCTTCGGCGTGCCGCTGGCGTCACCGACGAGCCCGACCGGATGCCAGTAGCGGCGCAGCAGCTCACCCATCGGCGTGCCGCGCACGACCGAGGTGAGCTCGGTGCGCGTGTGCGCCGGCTTCATCGCATAGGCCGTGCCGAGATCGCGATCCCGCTGGGTGATGGTCATGCTGGTCCTCCCGCTCCCGGCCGTGCTGTCCGGGCCTTTTTTCTGTCTTGCGAGCAGTGAAAGATAAATCGATGACATTGTCAACGATCTTCTAAATGCCTCTTAATCGCATTTGAGGAGAACGGCCGGCCGCGGCGGCTCAGGCTTGGCAGGACCGGGCTTTCTTGGCAGAGGTGGACGATGAACCAGACACCGAGCAGGGACGGGTGGACGGCCCCCGAGCCGGGCGAGAGCGAGCCGGCGCCGATCACCGCGATGCTGTCCTCGCGGCTGATGGTGCTCGCCAATCTGCTCAAGCGCGGTGCCATCCTGCGCTACAAGCGGCTGACCGGATTGTCCTCCGTCGAGTTCGGTCTCGTCGCCTCGCTCGGCCGGCGTCCGCCGATGAGCGTGGCGCGGCTCGCCGAGGCCGTCGGCCAGGACAAGGGCCAGATCAGCCGCGCGCTGGCCAATCTGGTGTCGCGCAAGCTGATCGCGAAGTCGGCAAATCCGAAGGATAGCCGCGAGGTGCTGATCTCGCTCACCGCGGCGGGCCTCGCCGCGCATGATGCGATCGTCGAAGGCGCGCAGGAGCGCAACCGCCGCCTCCTGGAACATCTGAGCGCCGCCGAGTTCGACATGCTGCTGCAGCAGGTCGATCAGCTCACGACGATCGCCGCCGAGATGCTCGAGAGCGAGAAGAACGCGCGCTGACGTTCCGATAGTCCCGGGGAACAATGGATCGCTTCTAAGAGTCTCTCTAAGAGGCTTTCAATTAGGGAATTCGCGCACCCTCACATAAGCGTCACCGCAAGCGCAGGCCGCCCCGGGGACACGGCGGCATGACGCATCAAACATGCAGCTTTTGGGGTGGCGCGTTGAACAGTCTTGGAATGCTGCGGTCGGCCGTATTGGCGACCGCATCGGCTTGGGTTTTGATGCCGCAGGCATCGCTCGCACAATCGTCCACGCAGAGCGGCGCGCAGAACCTGCCGTCCGTGACCGTCACCGCACCGGAAGCACGCCGCCGCACACCCGCATCCGCCGCGCGCAGTGCGCCGCGGCGGATGGTGCAGACCGCGAACAGAAGCAAGCCGCAGCCCCAGCGCAACGCCGGCTTCGTCGAGACGCCGCGTGGACCGGTGCACGGCTACGTCGCCGGCCGCAGCTCGTCGGGCACCAAGACCGACACGCCGATCATGGAGACGCCGCAATCGGTGTCCGTCATCGGCGCGGAGCAGATCCGCGACCAGAAGGCGAACAAGCTCGACGAGGTGCTGCGCTACACAGCCGGCGTGCGGGCAGGGACCTTTGGCGCGGATACGCGCAACGACTGGTGGCTGATCCGCGGCTTCAAGTCCGACGATATCGGACTGTTCCTCGACGGCATGCAGCTGTTCTACACGTCCTATGCGAGCTGGAAGCTCCAGACACCGAACATGGAACGCGTCGAGGTGCTGCGCGGTCCGTCGGCAGTGCTCTATGGCGGATCGAGCCCGAGCGGCATCGTCAACGTCATCAGCAAGATGCCGCCGGCCGAGCCGATCCGCTACGTCGAGACCGGCGTCAACAATTTCGGCAACGCCTATGTAGGGTTTGATTTCGGCGGGCCGGTCGCGACGCAGCCCCAGGACGGCAAGCTGTTCTACCGCGTCGTCGGCCAGGTCCAGAACGGTCCGACGCAGGTCAACTTCACGCCCGACAACAACTACTTCATTGCGCCGTCCTTCACCTGGAAGCCGGATGCCGACACCACCTTCACAGTGCTGGCCTCGGCCTCGAAGCAGGACACCCGCGGCATCAACTTCCTGCCCTATCAGGGGACGGTGACGAGCGCTCCGTTCGGCAAGATCCCGACGAGCTTCTTCGTGGGCGATCCCAGCGTCGACAAGTTCACGCGCGAGCAGGAGATGCTCGGCTACCAGTTTGAGCGCAATCTCACGGACGATGTGACGTTCCGCCAGAATGCGCGCTTTGCGCATGTCGACGTGACCTATCGCGGCTACGTCGGCAACGGCTGGGACAACATCAACACGGCCACGATGGGCCGATACAATTGGTATGCGAAGAACACGGCCAATCAGGCCGATCTCGACAACCAGCTCGAGTATCGCTTCAACACCGGCCCGGTGAAGCACACGATGCTGTTCGGCCTCGATCTCAAGGGCTATCAGATCGACGACTATCAGGCCTTCGGGTTTGGCGTGCCCTCGATCAGCATCTTCAATCCCGTCTATGGGGCAGCCGAAACTCCGCTCCCGAGCGCGCCGTTCCGCAACTTCCTCATCACGCAGAAGCAGGCCGGCACCTATCTTCAGGACCAGATGAAGCTCGGCAATTTCACGCTCGTGCTGAGCGGCCGCAACGACTGGGTCGAGACGACGCAAGACGCTCGCGACACCGGCGCAAATGTCGCCAGCCGCAATGACAGCAAGTTCAGCGGGCGCGCCGGCCTGATCTACAATTTCGACAACGGCATTGCGCCCTATGTCTCCTATTCGACGAGCTACAATCCGATCATCGGTCTCAACGCGCAGAACCAGCTGTTCCTGCCGGAAACCGGTAAGCAGGCTGAAATCGGCGTGAAGGTCGCGCCGAAGGGGTTCGACGGTTATTTCACCGCCTCGTTCTTCGACCTGAAACGCCAGAACGTCGCGACGACCACAGTGACCACGCCGGTCTTGCAGACCCAGACCGGCGAGGTGACCTCGCGCGGTATCGAGCTCGAAGCGGTGGCGAACGCCACCAGGGAGCTGAAGCTGATCGGCGCGTTCACCGCCTACCATCTCTTCAACAGCCGGGATCTCGACCCGTCGCTGGTTGGCAAGACGCCGACCAACACGCCCGAGATGCTGGTGTCGGGCTGGGCCGACTACACCTTCAAGGACGGACCGCTCGAGGGCTTCGGCTTCGGCGGCGGCGTCCGCTATATCGGCGCGTCCTGGGCCGATACCGCCAACACCCTTGAGGTTCCCGCTGTGGTGCTTGGCGACCTCGCGCTCCACTACGAATGGCAGAACTGGCGCACGGCGCTCAACGTGATCAACCTGACCGACAAGATCTACGTCGCGAGCTGTGCGTCGGCGACGTCATGCTTCTACGGCGACCGCCGGCGCGTGACCGCCAGCGTCTCCTACAAATGGTGAGGCAAGGGATGCGGAGAGGCGAGTGCAGCGTCAGGCGCCCCTGATCTCGGCCATTCCTAGGCTCTACCGACCGGACGACCGCTGATCTTCCATCGGGAGATCGATGAGCTCCCGGGCTATGCCCCCCGGCCCGAAGCTCATGCGAGCGCGGCGTGTGCGACGGCCCAGCAAGTCGCCGCCGCGCTCGCGGTCGCTCCGGATCGGATGCTGCCCTGACGCATTCGCCGGACGAGGTGCGGTCCCGTCATGATGCATGGCTGATCCGCCGCGCCTACGGACGCGCATGTTCCTGCCTGCGCCCGCGAGTTTCACCGGCCGCCCGTTGCGCCACCCGGCCGGGCCAGTATGTCGCCTGAGTGACGGAAAGGGCCGCCACGGCCGTTATTGCCAAGGTCTGGGTGCGCTGCCGCACGAAAAAATCGGGCATTTTGACCTGATGCTGTGTGGCGGATCGCTGTCCCGGTCCGTGCCCCGCAATCTCAGAACAAGCCACCGTGCAAAACTGCGGTCGCCCTTGCTGGGCTGAGCGATCTGCTCCATACCAGCCGCGGGGTGATTCCGGGATTTCCACCGTTCTGGGGGCGACAAAGGGCCTAAAAAGAGCGTGTCTTGCGCCCATTGGTGCACTGCGCTAAGGCTCAGAATAATTCCAAATCGGGACGAATCCGCGGCTCCCCGACGTCGCGGGAAAAAGGGCTCGTCAATGAGCGGCATTCTACAGAACTATCTTCCACTCGTCGTCTTTATAGGGGTAGCAGGCCTCATCGGCCTCGTGCTGCTGATCGCGCCCTTTATCGTGGCGTTCCAGCAGCCGGACCCGGAAAAGCTGTCGGCGTATGAGTGCGGTTTCAACGCCTTCGACGACGCGCGAATGAAGTTCGACGTCCGCTTCTATTTGGTCGCCATCCTCTTCATCATCTTCGACCTCGAGGTGGCGTTCCTGTTTCCCTGGGCGGTGGCGTTCGGCAAGCTTGGCGCGACCGGCTTCTGGTCCATGGTGGTGTTCCTCGCCGTGCTGACGGTCGGGTTCGCCTATGAATGGAAGAAAGGGGCACTCGAATGGGATTGAATCCTGCACCGTCCGCCGGTCCGGTCGTTGCACCGGCCCCCAAGGGCATTCTGGATCCGTCGACCGGCAAGCCGGTCGGGGCCAATGATCCGTTCTTCCTCGAGGTCAATTCCGAGCTGTCCGACAAGGGCTTCTTCGTGGCCGCGACTGACGACCTCATCACCTGGGCCCGCACCGGCTCCTTGATGTGGATGACCTTCGGTCTCGCCTGCTGCGCCGTCGAGATGATGCAGGTGTCGATGCCGCGCTACGACGTCGAGCGCTTCGGCTTCGCCCCGCGTGCCTCGCCGCGCCAGTCCGACGTGATGATCGTCGCCGGCACCTTGACCAACAAGATGGCGCCGGCGCTGCGCAAGGTCTACGACCAGATGCCCGAGCCGCGCTACGTCATCTCGATGGGCTCCTGCGCCAACGGCGGCGGCTACTATCACTATTCCTACTCGGTCGTGCGCGGCTGCGACCGCATCGTGCCGATCGACATCTACGTGCCGGGCTGCCCGCCCACGGCGGAAGCGCTGCTCTACGGCGTGCTGCTGCTGCAGAAGAAGATCCGGCGCACCGGCACCATCGAACGCTAAGGTTTTACGTCATGGACGACGGCAAGCTCGACGCCCTTGGGCAAACGATCGTTAGCGCGCTTCCGGGCGCCGCCACCGGTCACACGGTGGCCTTCAACCAGCTCACGGTTGATGTCGAGGCCGGCAAGATCGTCGAGGTGGTCAAGTACCTCCGTGACGACCCGAGCTGCCGTTTCGTCAACATCACCGACGTGACCGCGGTCGATTACCCCTCGCGCGAAAAGCGCTTCGATGTGATCTATCACTTCCTGTCACCGACCCTGAACACGCGGATCCGGCTGCGGGTTGCCGCCGACGAGACCACGCAGGTGCCGTCGCTGATCAACGAATTCCCCGGTGCCGACTGGTTCGAGCGCGAGGCCTACGACCTCTACGGCGTGTTCTTCGTCGGCCATCCCGATATGCGCCGCATCCTCACCGATTACGGTTTCGAGGGCCATCCGCTGCGCAAGGATTTCCCGCTCACCGGCTTCGTCGAGGTCCGCTACGACGACCAGGAGAAGCGGGTGGTGTACGAGCCCGTCAGGCTCAACCAGGAATTCCGCAAGTTCGATTTCCTCTCGCCGTGGGAAGGGGCGGACTATCCGCTTCCCGGTGACGAGAAGGCGGGACCGAAGGTCTGATCATGAACGAGCAACCCGAACAGCTTCGCAATTTCACCATCAACTTCGGGCCCCAGCATCCGGCCGCGCACGGCGTGCTGCGCTTGGTTTTGGAGCTTGACGGCGAGATCGTCGCCCGCGTCGACCCGCATATCGGCCTGCTTCATCGCGGCACCGAAAAGCTGATCGAGCAGAAGACCTATCTCCAGGCGATCCCGTATTTCGACCGCCTCGACTACGTCGCGCCGATGAACCAGGAGCATGCCTTCTGCTTGGCTGCCGAAAAGCTGCTCGGCATCGAGGTGCCGCGCCGCGGCCAGCTCATCCGCGTGCTCTATTGCGAGATCGGCCGCATCCTGTCGCATCTGCTCAACGTCACCACGCAGGCGATGGACGTCGGCGCGCTGACCCCGCCGCTGTGGGGCTTCGAAGAGCGCGAGAAGCTGATGGTGTTCTACGAGCGCGCCTCGGGCAGCCGCATGCATGCGGCCTTCTTCCGCGTCGGCGGCGTGCATCAGGACCTGCCGCAGAAGCTGGTCGACGACATCGAGGCCTGGTGCGATCCGTT
This sequence comes from Bradyrhizobium huanghuaihaiense, assembly GCF_007830635.1. Classification (GTDB taxonomy): domain Bacteria; phylum Pseudomonadota; class Alphaproteobacteria; order Rhizobiales; family Xanthobacteraceae; genus Bradyrhizobium; species Bradyrhizobium huanghuaihaiense. Next base: position 118,727 of record NZ_VLLA01000007.1, read on the forward strand.
CCTCAAGGTCGTGGACGACCTCGATCGGCTGCTCACCGCCAACCGCATCTTCAAGCAGCGCAACGTCGACATCGGCGTGGTGCCGCTGAAGGAAGCCTGGGAGTGGGGCTTCTCGGGCGTGATGGTGCGCGGCTCGGGTGCGGCCTGGGATTTGCGCAAGTCGCAGCCCTATGAGTGCTACGCCGAAATGGATTTCGACATCCCGATCGGCAAGAACGGCGACTGCTACGATCGCTACCTGATCCGCATGGAAGAGATGCGCCAGTCCGTGCGCATCATGAGGCAGTGCATCCAGAAGCTGAATGCACCGGAGGGCAAGGGCCCCGTCGTCGTCGCCGACAACAAGGTCGCCCCGCCGCGCCGCGGCGAGATGAAGCGCTCGATGGAAGCGCTGATCCACCACTTCAAGCTCTACACCGAAGGCGTCCACGTGCCGGCCGGCGAGGTCTATGCCGCGGTCGAGGCGCCCAAGGGCGAGTTCGGCGTCTATCTCGTCTCCGACGGCACCAACAAGCCCTACAAGTGCAAGATCCGCGCGCCGGGCTTTGCCCATCTGCAGGCGATGGACCACATCTGCCGCGGCCATCTGCTCGCCGACGTCTCGGCGATCCTGGGCTCGCTCGACATCGTGTTCGGAGAGGTCGATCGGTGATGGCGCAGGCGCCAATCCAGTTTGACCGCGCCTCGGGGGCCCTTGAAGGGGCCAACCTGTGGGAGCGGACGGCTGCCTTGGCGCTGGTGACGGGATCGAAGATCTCCTCGCACTTCTCGCACATGGGCTACATCGCCTGCGCCAATCTGCTGGCGAAGACGCTGCCGAGGCGCAACATCGCGATCAAGCTCAACCCCGACGCCGTGTTCGAATTCCCCTATGGCGACGGCTATTGGAGCAAGCTGCTCAACCGCTCGTACAATTACGAGGACGAGCTCGAGCTGCTGTTCGCCGATTCCATCGACGTCGACTACACGCTGCTCGATTGCGGTGCCAATTACGGCTACTGGTCGGTGCTGGTGTCGAGCAGGCCGTTCGGCTCGCACAAGGCGATCGCGATCGAGCCGTCGGGCCAGAACTATCCGAAGCTCGCCAATAACGCCCGCGTGAACGGTAATCGCTTCGAGACCATGAAGTGCGCCATCGGCGCCGCCCGCGGCACGGCGCGGCTCTCCGGCACCAAGCACGAGGCCTTCAGCATCGCCGGCGATCCGTCCGCGGGGGGCGAAGAGGTGCCGGTCATTGCGCTGGATAATCTGATCGACGACGGCAAGATCGCCGCCAGCGGCAAGTACTTGATCAAGCTCGACGTCGAGGGTGTCGAGATCGAGGCGATCAAGGGCGGCGCCCGGCTGCTCCAGGCCGACAGCGTCATCATGTGCGAGGAGCACGGCAGCGACCGCTCCCACGCGGTGTCGCGCTACATCCTCGAACAGACCCCGCTGAAGCTGATCGTGTTCGATCCGCGCAGCAACCGGATGGAGACCGTGACCGAGCTGTCGATCCTCGACCGCATCAAGGTCTCGACCCACGTCGGCTACAATGTTTTCGGCACCGCAAGCGCATTCTGGCAGGAGAGGATCAATGCCCTGAATGCGAAAACCGCGCGCCGCATGCAGTGAGAGATAAGAGATGTCCGTTCGCCGATTAGCACCGAAGGAAGTCCAGCCCGCGAGCTTTGCGTTCACGGAGGAGAACCTCGCGTTCGCCAAGCAGCAGATCGCGAAATACCCGGCCGGCCGGCAAGCCTCCGCCGTCATCGCCATTCTCTGGCGGGCGCAGGAGCAGCACGACGGTTGGGTCTCGGAAGCCGCGATCCGCGTCATCGCCGACATGCTCGACATGCCCTATATCCGCGTGCTCGAGGTTGCGACCTTCTACACGATGTTCCAGCTCGCCCCGGTCGGCAAGAAGGCCCACGTCCAGGTCTGCGGCACCACGCCGTGCCGGCTGCGCGGCGCCGAGGATCTGATCCACGTCTGCGAGCACCGCATCCATCACGAGCCCTTCCATCTCTCCAAGGACGGCAATTTCAGCTGGGAGGAGGTCGAGTGCCTCGGGGCCTGTGTGAACGCGCCGATGGTGCTGATCGGCAAGGACACCTATGAGGACCTGACCAAGGAAAGCTTCGGCAAGGTGCTCGACGGCTTTGCTTCGGGCAATCCGCCCAAGCCCGGCCCGCAGAACGGCCGCCAGTTCTCGGCGCCGATCACCGGGCCGACCACGCTGAAGGAGATCACCTGATGCGTGGTCTCTCGCAGCCTTCGGTGCAGGGGAGCGGTGCCATGAAGAAGTGGGGCTTCATCGCGATGCATGCCGCGGTGGCGGGTGCGTTCATCTTTCTCCTGCAACGCTTCAGCCTGAACGCGTCGCTGGAATCCAGCCTGCTCTGGGCGCTGACCTTCGCCGTCTGCGCCGCCGGACTCGCCTACAAGCAGTCCAATCGTTGATCGGAAAGCACTGATATGCTCGAGGACAAGGACCGCATCTTCAAGAACCTCTACGGCCTCCACGACTGGGGCCTCGAGGGTGCGCGGCGCCGCGGCGCCTGGGATGGTACGAAGAATATCATCGACAAGGGCCGCGACTGGATCATCAACGAGATGAAGGCGTCGGGCCTGCGCGGCCGCGGCGGCGCCGGCTTCCCGACTGGCCTGAAGTGGTCCTTCATGCCGAAGGAATCGACCGACGGCCGGCCGAGCTATCTCGTCGTCAACGCCGACGAGTCCGAGCCCGGCACCTGCAAGGATCGCGAGATCATGCGGCATGATCCGCATCTCCTGATCGAGGGCTGCCTGATCGCGAGCTGCGCGATGAACGCGCATGCCTGCTACATCTATGTCCGCGGCGAGTTCATCCGCGAACGCGAGCATCTGCAAGCCGCGATCGACCAGGCCTATGAGGCCAAGCTGGTCGGTAAGGACAACGTCAACGGCTGGCCGTTCGACATCTACGTCGCGCACGGCGCCGGCGCCTATATCTGCGGCGAAGAGACCGCGCTGCTCGAAAGCCTCGAAGGCAAGAAGGGCCAGCCGCGCCTGAAGCCGCCGTTCCCGGCCAATGTCGGCCTGTTCGGCTGCCCGACCACCGTCAACAACGTCGAGTCCATCGCCGTTGCGCCCGACATCCTGCGCCGTGGCGCCGCCTGGTTCGCCGGCATCGGCCGTCCGAACAATGTCGGCACCAAGCTCTTCTGCATCTCCGGCCATGTCGAGCGGCCCTGCAACGTCGAAGAGGCCATGGGCATTCCGTTCCGTGAGCTGATCGACAAGCATTGCGGCGGCATCCGCGGCGGCTGGGACAACCTCAAGGCCGTGATCCCCGGCGGCTCGTCGGTGCGCATGGTGCCGGCCGAGCAGATCATCGACACGCCGATGGATTTCGACAGCCTGAGCAAGCTGCGCTCCGGCCTCGGCACCGCGGCCGTGATCGTGATGGACAAGTCGACCGACCTGATCCGCGCCATCGCCCGCATCTCCTATTTCTACAAGCACGAGAGTTGCGGCCAGTGCACGCCGTGCCGCGAGGGCACGGGCTGGATGTGGCGCGTGCTGACGCGCATGGCCGAAGGCCGCGCCCACAAGCGCGAGATCGACATGCTGCTCGAGGTGACCAAGCAGGTCGAAGGCCACACCATCTGCGCGCTCGGCGACGCAGCGGCCTGGCCGATCCAGGGCCTGATCGCGCATTTCCGTCACGAGATCGAAGCGCGCATCGACCAATATTCGCATAAGGCCGATGTCGACGATATCGGCGTCCGCGATCCCGTGAACATGGTCGCGGCGGAGTAAGAGACATGACCAAGCTCATCATCGACGGCAAAGAGATCGATGTCCCCGCCGAGTACACGCTGCTTCAGGCGTGCGAGGCGGCCGGCGCCGAGATTCCGCGCTTCTGCTATCACGAGCGGCTGTCGATCGCCGGCAATTGCCGGATGTGCCTCGTCGAGGTGAAGGGCGGCCCGAAGCCGGTCGCCAGCTGCGCCTGGGGCGTGCGCGACTGCCGTCCGGGCCCGAAGGGCGAGCCGCCGGAGATCTCCACCCGTTCGCCGATGGTGAAGAAGGCGCGCGAAGGCGTGATGGAATTCCTTCTCATCAACCATCCGCTGGACTGCCCGATCTGCGACCAGGGCGGCGAGTGCGACCTCCAGGACCAGGCGATGGGCTATGGTGTCGACACCAGCCGCTTCGCCGAGAACAAGCGCGCCGTCGAGGACAAGTATCTCGGTGCGCTGGTCAAGACCTCGATGAACCGCTGCATCCAGTGCACGCGCTGCGTCCGCTTCTCGGCGGAAGTCGCCGGCGCGCCCGAGATGGGCGCCACCGGCCGCGGCGAGGACATGGAGATCACGACCTATCTCCAGCATGCGCTGACGTCGGAACTGCAGGGCAACCTCGTCGACATCTGCCCGGTCGGCGCGCTGACCTCGAAGCCCTATGCGTTCGCGGCGCGTCCGTGGGAGCTCGGCAAGACCCAGTCGATCGACGTCATGGACGGCCTGGGCTCGGCGATCCGCGTCGACACCCGCGGCCGCGAGGTGATGCGCGTGCTGCCGCGCATCAACGAGGCCGTGAACGAGGAGTGGATCTCCGACAAGACCCGCCACATCGTCGACGGCCTGCGCACCCAGCGCCTCGACCGGCCCTATATCCGCGAGGCCGGCAAGCTGCGCGCGGCGAACTGGCCCGAGGCCTTCGCCGCGATCGCCGCCAAGGCGGGGCGCTCCGACGGCAAGCGCATCGGCGCGATCGCCGGCGACCTCGCCGGTGTCGAGGAGATGTTCGCGCTGAAGGACCTGCTGGCGAAGTACGGTTCGAGCAATCTGGCGGTGCAGGGCGGCGACGCCTTCGATCCCGCGCTCGGCCGCGGCTCCTACATCTTCAATCCGACCCTCGTCGGTGTCGAGCAGGCGGACGCACTGCTCATCATCGGCGCCAATCCGCGGAAAGAGGCGGCAGTATTCAACGCCCGCATCCGCAAGCGCTGGCGCGGCGGCGGCTTCAAGGTCGGCGTGATCGGCGCCAAGGCCGACCTGACCTATGATTACGACCATCTCGGCGCGGGCACGGAGACCCTCAGTGAGCTCGCGGCCGGCAAGCACTCCTTCATGGACGTGCTGAAGAACGCCAAGCACCCGATCATCCTGGTCGGCGCGGGCGCGGCCGCCCGTCACGACGGCGCCGCCATCCTCGCCGCCGCCGCCAAGCTCGCGCTCGACGTCGGCGCGCTCAAGGACGGCTGGAACGGCTTTGGCGTGCTGCACGAGACCGCCTCGCGCGTCGGCGCGCTCGACATCGGCTTCGCCGCAACCGCGGGCGGGCTGAACGCGGCGCAGATGACGACGTTCGGCACGCTGGACCTGCTGTTCCTGCTCGGCGCCGACGAGATCAAGGCGCCGGACGGCACCTTCGTCGTCTATATCGGCACCCATGGTGATCGCGGCGCGCACCGCGCCGACGTGATCCTGCCGGCGGCCGCCTACACCGAGAAGTCCGCAATCTACGTCAATACCGAAGGCCGGGTGCAGATGACCGGTCGCGCCGCGTTCCCGCCGGGCGAAGCCCGCGAGGACTGGGCGATCGTCCGTGCGCTGTCGGAAGCGCTCGGCAAGAAGCTCGGCTATGACTCGCTTCCCGCCCTGCGCCAGGCGATCTTCAAGGCCGTGCCGCATCTGATCCGTCTCGACCAGATCGAGGCCGGCTCCGCCGACCAGGTCAAGAAGCTGGCGGGGAAGGGCGGCTCGCCCGAGAAGGCGCCGTTCAAGCCGCTGGTCGAGGACTTCTATTTGACCAACCCAATCGCGCGTGCGTCCGCCGTGATGGCGGAATGCTCGCGGCTTGCCTCCGGGCAGATGCTGACCGCAGCGGAGTGAGCTAGATGGAATTCTTCGAAAGCGCATTCTGGACCGGTTTCCTCTGGCCGCTGATCATCATGGTCGCCGAGAGCGTCCTGGTGCTCGTCGTCCTCTTGGTGGCGATCGCCTACATCCTGCTCGCCGACCGCAAGATCTGGGCGGCGGTGCAGATCCGCCGCGGCCCGAACGTGGTCGGCCCCTGGGGCCTGCTGCAATCCTTCGCCGACCTCCTGAAGTTCGTGCTGAAGGAGCCGATCATCCCGGCCGGCGCCAACAAGGGCGTGTTCCTGCTGGCGCCGCTGGTGTCCTGCGTGCTCGCGCTCGCGGCCTGGGCGGTGATCCCGACCAATCTCGGCTGGGTGATCTCCGACATCAATGTCGGCGTCCTCTTCATCTTCGCGATCTCGTCGCTGTCGATCTACGGCATCATCATGGCCGGCTGGTCGTCGAACTCGAAGTACCCGTTCCTGGCCGCGCTGCGCTCGGCGGCGCAGATGGTGTCGTATGAAGTCTCGATCGGCTTCGTCATCATCACGGTGCTGCTCTGCGCCGGCACGCTGAACCTCTCGGCCGTGGTCGAGGCGCAGCACGCGCGGGGCCTCGCCAGCCTGATCGGGCTGCCGCAGCTGACCATCCTGAACTGGTACGTCTGGCCGCTGTTCCCGATGTTCGTGGTGTTCTACGTCTCGGCGCTGGCGGAAACCAACCGTCCGCCGTTCGACCTCGTCGAAGCGGAATCCGAGCTCGTCGCCGGCTTCATGGTCGAGTACGGCTCGACGCCGTACCTGCTGTTCATGCTTGGCGAATACGTCGCGATCGTCACGATGTGCGCGTTGGCCACGATCCTGTTCCTCGGGGGCTGGCTGCCGCCGGTGGACCTGCCGCCCTTCAACTGGGTGCCGGGCATCATCTGGTTCGCGCTGAAACTGTTCTTCATGTTCTTCCTGTTCGCGATGGCAAAGGCGATCGTGCCGCGCTACCGCTACGACCAACTGATGCGCCTCGGCTGGAAGGTGTTCCTGCCGCTGTCGCTGGCGATGGTGATCGTGGTGGCCGGCGTGCTGCATTTCGCCGGTATCGCGCCGAAGTGAGGGCCGTCATGGGTATCAACATCAACGCCACTGCACGCTCGCTTCTGCTGTCGGAATTCGTCTCGGCGTTCTTCCTCGCCATGCGCTATTTCTTCCAGCCGAAGCCGACCTTGAACTATCCGTTCGAGAAGGGCCCGATCTCGCCGCGCTTCCGCGGCGAGCATGCGCTGCGCCGTTATCCGAACGGCGAGGAGCGCTGCATCGCCTGCAAGCTGTGCGAAGCGGTCTGCCCGGCGCAGGCCATCACCATCGAGGCCGGTCCGCGCCGCAACGACGGCACCCGCCGCACCGTGCGCTACGACATCGACATGGTGAAGTGCATCTATTGCGGCCTCTGCCAGGAGGCCTGTCCGGTCGACGCCATCGTCGAAGGTCCGAACTTCGAGTTCGCGACCGAGACCCGCGAGGAACTGTTCTATGACAAGGCCAAGCTGCTCGCCAACGGCGACCGCTGGGAACGCGAGATCGCGAAAGCGATCGAGCTCGACGCGCCGTACCGGTGAGGTGAGGGCATGATCCTTCCCGCGCTGTTCTTCTATCTCTTCGCCGGCATCTGCGTCGCCTCGGCGGTGATGGTGATTGTCTCGCGCAATCCCGTGCACTCCGTGCTGTACCTGATCCTGGCCTTCGTCAACGCCTCCGGCCTGTTCGTGCTGATGGGCGCCGAGTTCCTCGGCATGATGCTGATCGTCGTCTATGTCGGCGCGGTCGCGGTGCTGTTCCTGTTCGTGATCATGATGCTCGACGTCGACTTCCTCGAGCTGCGCGAGGGCTTCATCGAGTACCTGCCGGTCGGCCTCGTGATCGGCGGCATCTTCCTGTTCGAGCTGCTGCTCACCGTCGGCTTCTGGGTCATCAACCCCGGCGTCGCCAAGACGATCACGGCGGCGATCCCGACCAACGTCTCCAACACCGAGGCGCTCGGGCTCGTGCTCTATACGAAGTACATCCACTACTTCCAGCTCGCGGGCATGGTGCTGCTGGTCGCCATGATCGGCGCCATCGTGCTGACGCTGCGCCACAAGGCGAACGTGAAGCGGCAGGACATCAACGTTCAGAACGCGCGCACGCCCGAGATGGCGATGGCGATGCGCAAGGTGGCGCCGGGGCAGGGACTCCAGGATGCCGATGCGGCGGAGTGGGTGAAATGACGATCGGGCTCGGACATTATCTGGCGGTCGGCGCGATCCTGTTCACGCTCGGGATCCTCGGCATCTTCCTGAACCGCAAGAACATCATCGTCATCCTGATGTCGATCGAGCTGATCCTGCTCTCGGTCAACATCAACCTCGTGGCGTTCTCGACCTTCCTCGGCGACATCGTCGGCCAGGTCTTCGCGCTCCTGGTGCTGACGGTTGCGGCTGCGGAAGCTGCAATCGGTCTCGCCATCCTGGTGGTCTATTTCCGCAACCGCGGCTCGATCGCGGTTGAGGACGTCAATCTGATGAAGGGCTGAGCTCTCAAATGGTTCAGGCAATCGTTTTCCTGCCCCTGCTGGGCGCCATTCTGGCCGGCCTCATCTCCCTGGTCGGCGCGCATGCCCGCAACCCCTCGGGCGACGAGGTCGAGCATCATGGCGATCATGGTCACGGTGATGCGCATGCGTCGGCGGCCCATGATGACCATGGCCACGACGATCACGGCCATGACGATCACGGCCACGGCCCGGTCGAGCCGGCTGCTGCGGGCTCGCGCGCGGCGGAGCTGATCACCACGGGGCTGCTGTTCGTCGCGGCGGCGCTGTCCTGGATGACGCTGGTCGACGTCGGCCTCATGCACCATGACGCCCGCATCCAGCTGCTGCCTTTCATCTTCTCCGGCGACCTCCAGGTCTGGTGGACCCTGCGCGTCGACACGCTCACCGCCGTGATGCTGGTGGTGGTGACGACCGTGTCCTCGCTCGTGCACCTCTATTCCATCGGCTACATGGACGAGGATCCGTACCGGCCGCGCTTCTTCGGCTATCTCAGCCTGTTCACCTTCGCCATGCTGATGCTGGTGACGGCGGACAATCTGGTCCAGCTGTTCTTCGGTTGGGAAGGCGTGGGTCTCGCCAGCTATCTGCTGATCGGCTTCTGGTACCAGAAGCCCTCCGCGAATGCGGCCGCCATCAAGGCCTTCGTGGTCAACCGCGTCGGCGATTTCGGCTTCGCGCTCGGCATCTTCGCGATCTTCATGCTGGCCGGCTCGACCGACTTCGAGACCATCTTCCATGCCGCGCCGGGCCTCACCGGCAAGACCATCAACTTCCTCGGCTGGCATGCCGATGCGCTGACCCTGACCTGCCTGCTGCTGTTCATGGGTGCGATGGGCAAATCGGCGCAGTTCCTGCTGCACACCTGGTTGCCGGACGCGATGGAGGGCCCGACCCCGGTCTCGGCGCTGATCCACGCCGCGACCATGGTCACCGCCGGCGTGTTCATGGTGGCGCGCCTGTCGCCGCTGTTCGAGCTCGCCCCGACCGCCCAGGCCGTGGTGATGTTCTTCGGCGCGACCACGGCGTTCTTCGCGGCCACGATCGGCCTCGTCCAGAACGACATCAAGCGCATCGTCGCCTACTCGACCTGTTCGCAGCTCGGCTACATGTTCGTGGCGATGGGAGCAGGGGCCTATTCGGTCGGCATGTTCCACCTGTTCACGCACGCCTTCTTCAAGGCGCTGCTGTTCTTAGGCTCCGGCTCGGTGATCTACGCGATGCACCACGAGCAGGACATCCGCAACATGGGCGGCCTCTGGCGCAAGATCCCCTACACCTATGCGGTGATGGTGGTCGGCACGCTGGCGCTGACCGGCTTCCCGCTCACCGCCGGCTACTTCTCCAAGGACGCGATCATCGAGTCCGCCTACGCCTCGCACAATCCGTTCGGGGTCTACGGCTTCCTGATGACGGTCGTCGCCGCCGGCCTGACCTCGTTCTACTCCTGGCGCCTGATCTTCAAGACCTTCCACGGCGAGCCGCATGACGAGCATCATTACGAGGCTGCGCATGAGGCCCCGCTCTGGATCCTGATCCCGATCGGCGTGCTCGCGGTCGGCTCGTTCGTCGCGGGTCTGCCGTTCAAGGAGCTGTTCGCCGGTCACGGCGTCGAGGAGTTCTTCCGCGAGTCCGTGAAGATGAACCCGCACATCATCGAGGAGATGCACCACATCCCCGAGACCATCGCTTTCCTGCCGACGGTGATGATGGTGCTGGGCTTCCTCGTCTCGTACCTGTTCTACATCCGCCGGCCCTACATCCCCGTTCGGCTCGCTCAAGAGCATCCGATGCTGTACCAGTTCCTGCTCAACAAATGGTACTTCGACGAGCTCTACGAGATCATCTTCGTCCGTCCGGCGAAGTGGATCGGCTATCAGCTCTGGAAGAAGGGCGACGGCTTCATCATCGACGGCTTCGGTCCCGACGGCGTCTCCGCCCGCGTGCTGGATGTCACCCGCAACGTCGTGAAGATCCAGACCGGCTATCTCTATCATTATGCATTCGCCATGCTGATCGGCGCCGCCGGCCTGATCACCTGGTTCATGTTCGGCTTTGGAGGCCAGTAAATGACAACCTGGCCCATTCTTTCGGTCACGACGTTCCTGCCGGCAGTCGGCGCGCTGATCGTCTATCTCAGCCGCGGCGATGACGAGGCTAGCAGGCGCAATTCGCGCTGGATCGCGCTCTGGACCACGCTGATCACCTTCGCGGTGTCGGTGATCCTGGTCATGCGCTTCGATCCCAACAGCGCCGACTTCCAGTTCGTCGAGAAGGCGAACTGGCTCGCCACCGGCATCACCTACCACATGGGCGTCGACGGCATCTCGCTGCCGCTCGTGATCCTCACCACCGCCGTGATGCCGTTCTGCATCATCGCGAGCTGGAAGGCGATCACCAACCGCGTCCGCGAATACATGATGGCGTTCCTGATCCTGGAAACGCTGATGATCGGCACCTTCTCGGCGCTCGATCTCGTGCTGTTCTACCTGTTCTTCGAGGGCGGCCTGATCCCGATGTTCCTGATCATCGGCGTCTGGGGCGGTCCGCGCCGGGTCTATGCCTCGTTCAAGTTCTTCCTCTACACCCTGCTCGGCTCGGTCCTGATGCTGCTCGCCATCATGGCGCTGTACTGGAACGGCGGCACCACTGACATCCCGACCCTGATGCACACCGCCGTGCCGCGGTCCTTGCAGACCTGGGCGTGGCTTGCCTTCTTCGCCTCCTTTGCGGTGAAGATGCCGATGTGGCCGGTGCACACCTGGCTGCCCGATGCGCACGTCGAGGCGCCGACCGCGGGCTCGGTGGTCCTCGCCGCGATCCTGCTGAAGATGGGCGGCTACGGCTTCCTGCGCTTCTCGTTGCCGATGTTCCCGCTGGCCTCGCACGACTTCGCGCCGCTGATCTTCACGCTCTCGGCCATCGCCATCATCTACACCTCGCTGGTGGCGCTGATGCAGGAGGACATGAAGAAGCTGATCGCCTACTCGTCAGTGGCGCATATGGGCTTCGTCACCATGGGCATCTTCGCCGGCACCATGCAGGGCGTCGCCGGCGGCATGTTCCAGATGATCTCGCACGGCATCGTCTCCGGCGCGCTGTTCCTCTGCGTCGGCATCGTCTACGACCGCCTGCACACCCGCGAGATCGCGGCCTATGGCGGCCTCGTCAACCGGATGCCGCTCTACGCGATGACCTTCATGGTCTTCACCATGGCCAATGTCGGTCTGCCCGGAACGAGCGGGTTCGTCGGCGAGTTCATGACGCTGCTCGGCACCTTCAAGGTCTCGATCCCGACCGCGTTCTTCGCCACCTTCGGCGTGATCCTGTCGGCAGGCTACGCGCTGTGGCTCTACCGCAAGGTCGTGTTCGGGGCGCTGGTCAAGCCGTCGCTGATGAGCATGAAGGACCTCACCTTGCGCGAATGCGTGACGCTGTTCCCGATGGTCGCGCTGACGATCCTGTTCGGCGTCTGGCCGAAGCCGGTGCTCGACATGTCGGCCGCCTCGGTCCAGCAACTCGTCAACAATTACAACACCGCTGTGACGGCCGTGAAGGCCGCCGCACTGCTCCAGTGATCGGGCAGGTCAGGATATCGCCATGAGCTTTTCGACTGCAGGTTATCAACTGGCGCCGGTGCTGCCCGAGCTCGTGCTCGCGGTCGGCGCCATGGCGCTTCTGATGCTCGGGGCCTATCGCGGGCAGGAGACGACCAGGACGGTGACGTCGCTGGCGGTCCTGCTCCTGGTCGTGGTCGGCGTGCTCGTCTACGCTCAGCCCGCGGGCAAGCAGGTGACTTTCGGCGGCAGCTTCATCGTCGACGACTTCGCCCGCTTCATGAAGATCCTGTCCCTGATCGGCTCGGCGGTGACGCTGGTGCTGTCGACCGAGTTCCTGTCCGATCCCTCGCGCCGCATCTTCGAATACGCCATCCTGGTGCTGCTCTCGACGCTCGGCATGATGGTGCTGATCTCGGCCGGCGACCTGATCTCGCTCTATCTCGGCCTCGAATTGATGTCGCTGGCGCTCTACGTCGTGGCCTCCTCGAACCGCGACAACGCCAAGTCGACCGAAGCCGGCCTGAAGTATTTCGTCCTGGGCGCGCTGTCCTCGGGCATGCTGCTGTACGGCTCCTCGCTGGTCTACGGATTCACCGGCACCGTCAGCTTCACCGGTATCGCCGCGGCCGTGACGGCCTCGAATATCGGCCTCGTGTTCGGCCTGGTCTTCCTGCTCGCCGGCCTCTGCTTCAAGGTCTCGGCCGTGCCGTTCCACATGTGGACGCCTGATGTCTATGAGGGCGCCCCGACGCCGGTCACCGCCTTCTTCGCCTCGGCGCCGAAGGTGGCCGCGCTCGCCGTCTTCACCCGAGTCACGCTGACCGCATTTCCGGGCATCGTCTCGCAGTGGCAGCAGATCCTGGTGTTCGTGGCGATCGCCTCGATGGCGCTCGGCTCCTTCGCCGCGATCGGCCAGAGCAACATCAAGCGCCTGATGGCGTACTCCTCGATCGGCCACATGGGCTTCGCCCTGGTCGGCCTTGCCTCCGGCACGGTCGAGGGCGCGCAGGGCGTCCTGATGTACATCGTGATCTATGTCGCGATGACGCTCGGCTCGTTCTCGATCATCCTCGCCATGAAGCGCAACGGCCAGGCCGTCGAGCAGATCAGCGATTTCGCCGGTCTGTCGCGCACCAATCCGCTGCTCGCCTTCATGTTCGCTATGCTGCTGTTCTCGCTCGCCGGCATTCCGCCGCTCGCCGGCTTCTTCGCCAAATGGTACGTCTTCGTCGCCGCCATCAAGGCGAACCTGTTCACGCTCGCCGTGATCGGCGTGCTCTCCAGCGTCGTCGGCGCCTACTACTATCTGGCCATCGTCAAGACGATGTATTTCGACGAGCCGGCCGGGCAGGTCGATCCGGTGCGCGTCGAGGTGAAGACGGTGCTGGCGGTTGCGGGCCTTTTCAACATCCTGTTCGCGCTGTTCGCTGGCCCCGTGGTGAGCGTTGCCTCGGCCGCGGCAAAGTCGCTGTTCTAGGATGGGGTTCGCGCTCGGTCCTCGCGCACTTTCGGCGGGCTACAAGCTCGCCGCTTTCGAACGGACCGGCTCGACCAACACCGACGCCATCGAGCACGCACGGGCCGGCGAACGCGGCCCGATGTGGTTCGTCACATCCGAGCAGACCGCCGGCCGCGGCCGCCGCCAGCGCGCCTGGATCGCGCCAAAGGGTAATCTCGCGGCCAGCGTGCTCGAAGTCCTGGACATCGCGCCCGCGGTTGCCGCCACCATCGGGTTTGCGGCGGGGCTGGCGGAGGAGGCCGCCCTGGAGAAGGTCAGCCTCGAGGCCGCGCTGCGGCTCGGCGAGGGCCGTCCCCGCTACGCCCTGAAATGGCCGAATGACGTCCTCGCCAACGGCAAGAAGCTCGTCGGCATTGGCCTCGAGGCGGAGGCCGTCGGCGACCGTCTCGCCATCGTCGTCGGCATCGGCACCAACGTGGTCGCCGCGCCCGAGGGCACGCCGACGCCCGCCGTGTCGCTGGCCGCCCTCGGCGTCCAGATCAGCGCGGAGGAGCTGTTTACGGCTCTGTCGGACGCCTGGGTCGAGTTCCGTGGCATTTGGGACAATGGCCGCGGCTTTGCCGATATCCGTAAACTGTGGCTTGAGCGCGCCGCCGGCCTCGGCGAGAAGGTCGCGATCCATACGGGGACGACGACGCTGGAAGGCATTTTCGACACCATCGACGAGACCGGCTGCCTGATCGTCCGCACCGCCGAGGGCCGGCGCGTGCCGGTCGCGGCGGGAGAGGTGTTCTTCGGCCCGGCCCGCTCAGTGGGGGCTGCGTGATGGCGAGGCCCGACGAACTGGTGTTTGCGCCGCTCGGCGGCGTCGGCGAGATCGGCATGAACCTGTCGATCTACGGCCTCGGCAACCGCCACCAGCGTGCCTGGCTCGCGGTCGATCTCGGCGTCTCCTTCGGCGACGAGGAGCATCTGCCGGGCATCGATTTGATCATGCCCGACATCAGCTTCCTGGAGAAGGAGCGCAAGAACCTGATGGGCCTCGTGCTGACGCACGCCCATGAGGATCATTTCGGCGCCATCATCGATCTCTGGCCGAAGCTGAAATGCCCGATCTACGCCACGAAGTTCAGCGCGGCGCTGTTCGAGGCCAAATGCGCCGCCGAGCGCAATGCGCCCGAGATTCCGGTGACCGTGGTGCCCTCAGGCGGCCGCGTCGATATCGGCCCGTTCAACGTCGAGTTCATTCCCGTCGCGCATTCGATTCCGGAAGCGCATGCGCTGGCGATCCACACCGAAGCCGGCATCGTGCTGCACACCGGCGACTGGAAGATCGACCCGACCCCGACGTTGGGGGCGCCGACCGACGAGAAGCGGCTGCGCGAGCTCGGCGAGGAGGGCGTGCTCGCCTTGATCGGCGATTCCACCAACGCCGTGCGCGACGGCCGCTCGCCCTCGGAGGCCGAGGTCGCCAAGACCATCATCGACCTCGTCAAATCGGCCAAGGGCCGCGTCGCGGTCACGACCTTCGCCTCCAACGTCGCCCGCGTCAAAGCCGTCGCAGACGCCGCCAAAGCCGCCGACCGCGAGGTCGTCGTGGTCGGCCGCGCCATGGAGCGCGTGGTCCAGGTCGCGCGCGAGACCGGTTATCTCGACGGCGTGCAGAATTTCCGTTCGCCCGAGGTCTACGGCCATCTGCCGCAGGACAAGGTGCTGGCGCTGTGCACCGGCAGCCAGGGCGAGCCGCGCGCCGCGCTGGCCCGCATTGCCAATGACGACCATCCCGAGATCACCCTGAACCGCGGCGACAGCGTCATCTTCTCCTCGCGCACCATTCCCGGCAACGAGAAGGCCGTCGGCTCGATCATCAACAATCTGGTGCTCCAGGGCGTCGAAATCATTACCGACCGCGATGCGCTGGTCCACGTCTCCGGCCATCCGCGCCGCGACGAGCTGCGCGACCTGATCTCCTGGGTGAAGCCGCAGCTGCTGATCCCCGTCCACGGCGAGGCCCTGCATCTGCACGAGCACGCAAAGCTCGCGCGCGCCGCCGGCGTGCCGCGCGTGCTGGTCTGCCGCAACGGCGATCTCGTCAAGCTCGGCCCCGGCGATCCCGGCATCGTCGGCGAGGTGCCCTCGGGCCGTCTCTACAAGGACGGCACCATCCTGGAGGACTCCAAATCCCGTGCCGTGGTCGAGCGGCGCCGCATGGCCTTCTCCGGCTGCGCCTTCGTCGCCATCGCCATGACCGCGCAGGGCGAGCTCGTCGACGAACCCGAGGTCGATCTCGTCGGCGTCCCCGAGAAGAACAGGGCGGGCGAGACCTTCGACGACCTGGTCTTCGATGCCGTGATGTCCACGATCGAGGGGCTGCCGCGGGCGCGCCGGCGCGATCCGGATGCCTTGGCCGAGTCGGTGCGACGCGCCGTCCGGGCCGTCATCAACGAACATTGGGGCAAAAAGCCCCCCTGTCTGGTACACGTCCTGACGGTGTAGACTAGGCGTGGTCTTGCGGATCATGCGCTGAGGGAGAAGAAACATGCTGGGTCGCCTCAACCATGTCGCGATCGCGACCAAGGACGCCGTCAAGGCCGCAAAGATCTACGGCGCGGCATTCGGCGCCCAGATTTCCGAGGCCGTGCCGCTGCCCGAGCATGGCGTCACCACCGTGTTCGCGACACTGCCCAACACCAAGATCGAGTTCATCGAGCCGCTTGGTGAGTCCTCGCCGATCGCAAAATTCCTCGAACGCAATGCCGACGGCGGCATCCACCATGTCTGCTACGAGGTCGTCGACATCATCCACTCGCGTGACACGCTGGTGAAGGAGGGCGCAAGGGTGCTCGGCGACGGCGTGCCGAAGATCGGCGCCCACGGCAAGCCGGTGCTGTTCCTGCATCCGAAGGATTTTTCCGGCGCGCTGGTCGAAATCGAGCAGGCGTAAGGCCGTCCCATGGCCATCCAGATCTCGACCGCGCTTGCGATCTACTTCGTCATCTGGTGGATCGCGCTGTTCCTGACGCTGCCATTCGGCGTGCGCAGCCAGCACGAGGACGGCGTCGGCGCCCCCGGGACCGACCCCGGTGCGCCGGTCCTGACGCGGATGGGCCGCAAGCTGATCTGGACCACGATCATCTCGGCCGTCATCTACGGCCTCGGCATGGTGGCCTACCATGCCGGCTATCTCTCGATCGAACGCCTGTCGAAAATGATGGGCATGCCGTTTTAGAGGTGTAAGGGACGAAGGATATCGACCAAGCTCGCAAAGACGGCGGAGATAGTTCGTATATTGGGGGAACGAATGACATTTCAAAGGATCGTCGTTGCGCTTCTGGTGCTGATCGTGGCCGGCCTTGGCGCGATCGGCTATTTCGAATGGAAGATCGCCGTTCAGGCCCGGACCCTGAAGGCGTTCGTCGAGGGCTATGTCTTCAACGAAGCGGTGATGGCCTGCGAGCAGGCCAAGAGCTCGACGCCGTTCAAATGGAACGGCGGCAAGAGCACCTCGGTGATCGGCCTGAACTCGGTCAAGCCGGATAAATACAACGTCGTCGCCAGCTACACGCTGGTGGCGGACAGCGTCTATTGCGATTACGATCCGATCAAAAGAAAGGCCGAGATCGGCTCGAGCTTCCTGGAGCGGGAGTAACGATCCGGCCCATTTTCATGGGGTGGGATCGGCATGACCGGGGACCGGGCAGGGGACTATCGGATTCTGCATGAGGCGGCGCTGCGGGACTATCTCGCGGGCCTTCCGGACCTGAAGGCGGTGCTCGGCGGCGATCCCGCATCCTGGAAAATCACCGAGGTCGGCGACGGCAATCTCAACCTCGTCTTCATCGTCAAGGGCGCGCACGGCGGCATCGCCGTGAAGCAGGCGCTGCCTTACGTCCGCCTCGTCGGCGAAAGCTGGCCGCTGCCGCTGTCGCGGGCCCATTACGAATATCTCGCGCTGTCCCGGCAGGCCGAGCTTGCGCCCGGCCTCGTGCCGGCCCTGCTGCATCACAACGAAAAGCTGGCACTGACGGTGATGGAGCTGCTCGAGCCCCACATCATCATGCGCAAGGGACTGGTCGCGGGAACGCGCTATTCGCGCTTCGTGGACGACATCACCACTTTCATGGCGCGCACGCTGTTCTTCACCTCAGACCTCGCGCTGTCAGCTGCCGAGAAGAAGGAGGGCATCGCGGCCTTCGCCGGCAACCACGCGCTCTGCAAGATCACCGAAGACCTGATCTTCACCGACCCATACCGCATCGCCGAACAGAACTGCTGGACCTCGCCATATCTCGACGGCCTCGCGGCCGATCTGCGCGACGACCTGGAGCTGCATGTCGCGATCTCCCGGCTGAAGCTGAAATTCATGGCGAGCCCAGAGGCGCTGCTGCACGGCGACCTCCACACCGGCTCGATCATGGTGACGGATAGCCAGACGCGGGTGATCGACCCTGAATTTGCGTTCTACGGCCCGATGGGTTTCGACGTCGGCGCGGTGCTGGCCAATCTGCTGATGGCCTATTTCGCCTCCGCCGGTCACGAGCGCGCGCCGGGCGAACGGGCCGCTTTCGAGGCCTGGGTGCTGGAGGCAGTCGAAAAGGTCTGGACCGGGTTCGCCGGCAAATTCCTCGACCTCTGGCGCGCCGGCGTGGCCGGTGACGCCTATCCGGCCTCGCTCTTTCCCGGTGAGAAGGGCGCCGCGCGGCTGGAGGCCGAGCGGCAGGCCTACATGCAGCGCCTGTTCACTGATGCGGTCGGCTTCGCCGCGGCCAAGATCATCCGCCGTATCTTCGGTCTCGCCCACAATATCGATTTCGAGCTGATCGAGGATCCCAGGCATCGGGCGACCACTGAAGCCCGCGCCGTGCGGCTGGCGAGGGCGATGATGGTGGAGACGGCGCCGTTCCGGACGATCGCCGACGTGACAGGCGCCGCGCGAAAGCTGCGGGACTGGGCGCCGGAGCGAACGGGCTGACAGAGCGTTGTGGCAAGGAGCGTGCCGCCGCACTCCGTCATTGCGAGCGCAGCGAAGCAATCCAGAGTCCCTCTCCGGAAAGACTCTGGATTGCTTCGTCGCAAGGGCTCCTCGCAATGACGAGGCGAGAGATCGTCGCGCGCCTCAATAAAGTCGCATCGGCAGCAGGGCACCGTCCGTGCCGGCCAGGAGACCCCAGGTCTCGTTGGCCGCGACCTCGAATTGCCGGCTCTCTGCCGCACGGCCGTCAACCTTGAGGGTGACCTTGTACCTGCCCGGCGGCAGATCGATCTTTTGGCTGTCCGGTATTTCGGCTGCGGCGGAGTCGGAGTCCGCCAGTTTCTCACCGGCGTGCGCCGGCAGCTTGATGGTCTGGTCGGCGATGGTGATGACCGCCGCTTCGTCCGACTGGTTGCCGAGCACCAGCTTTGCCTGCCTCGGCCTCGGCGGGAGGCCGGGATCCGCGATACCCGGCCTGCGCAGCGAAAGCTCGGCGATTGTCCTGTCGTCCTGACGGGAAAGCCGGAGCAGGACCGGTCCACGGGGCGTCGTGAAAGTGATCACGGCCCGGTCCGGTTCGACCACCGTCTCGATCCAGCCACGCTTGCCGAGCTCGGCGCGATAGAAGCCGAGCACCGCCGCGAGATCGCGCGGGGTCTCGGCGTAGACCGACGTGATGAACGGCGAATTCTTCGCCGTAGCGATGCTCCAGCTCTCTGGCAGTGGCAGACCGGTGCCCTGGGAAACTCTGGTTTCGAAACCCGCACCTGCGCCCCGTGCGACCGCTCCGACGGCGATGCTGAGCAGTCGTTCGACGAAATTATCTGGAGTGTCATGGCCCCGGACCGCCCACCACGTTTCGTCAAGATAGTTGTTCACGCCTGTGGTGCGACTCCAGCCGAAGCAGATGCTGTCTGCCGAGCTCTCCCGGCCGAGGCTGGCCGCGACCGGGCTTGCCAGCACGGCCGTGGCGACGACCAGACTGCCGGCGAGCAGGGCACCTAGCGTTCGGCGATTCATTTTTTCCGCGATCCTTGGCGCTCAGATAACGATCCTGAGCTTGGTCGCCTCGATCACGAAAAATGTTCACCGGTCCCTGGATGACGCACCGCGTCAATCGGCTTGCCCCGCGGTCTCCGTCGAGGACTGCCTCAGGAACCGGCATCGATTGCCACCAAAACGAAGCTTGCTTTCGACAGGCGACGAATGATCAAATCTGTTGTCGGAACAAACCTGCGTTGTTGGGGGACTCATGATGTTCAGGGTGATTGCAATCGTCGCCGGCTTGGGGCTGGCGCTAGCCGGAACAGTGGAGGCCCAGACGCCACGCAAGGGCGGAACCATCCGCATGACGGCGCCCTATGGCTCCAGCTTCACCAGCCTCGACATTCACACCACCCAGCGCGCCCAGGACGAGATCTACGCCAAGGGGCTGCACCGCTCGCTCTACATCTGGGATTCCGCGGAAGGCAAGCCGGTTCCGGAGCTTGCCAAGGAGGCCGTCGTCTCGGGTGGTGGCCTCGTTTACACCTTCAAGCTGCGCGACGACGCCTATTTCCACAATGGCCGCAAGATGACGGCCGACGACGTCATCTGGTCCTACAATCGCATCATGGACGGCACCAAAGCCTATCCCGGCGCGCGCTATGTCCGCGTGATCGAGGGCGCCGCCGCAGTGGAGAAGGGCCAGGCCAAGGACATCTCCGGCCTGAAGAAGATCGACGACTTCACCCTCGAGATGAAGCTGACCGAGAAGGTCGATCCGGGCTTCTACTTCTTCACCGCGCTGACCTCGATCTATCCCGCCGACGAGGCCGCCAAGGAGAGCTTTATCCAGAAGCCGATCGGTCTCGGCCCCTTCAAGTTCGTCGAGCACGTGCCGGGATCGCGCATCGTGCTGGAGCGGTGGGACCGGTTCTACAAACCTGGCAAGCCCTACGCCGACAAGGTCATCGTCTCGGTCATGGGCGAGGCAGCGGCACGCGATGTCGCCTTCCGCAACAAGGAGATCGACACCTCGGTGCTGGGGCCTGCGCAGTATGTCGCCTACCAGTCCGACGCCGCCCTCAAGGGCACCATCGTCGAGGTCGCCGAGGTCTTCACGCGCTACATGGGGATGAACCCCTCCTTCAAGCCGTTCGCCGACAAGCGCGTCCGGCAGGCGATCAACTATGCGATCGACACAGACCTGATCATCAACAAGCTGGTCAAGAACAAGGCCTATCGCGCCACCAGCTGGCTGCCGCTGACCTCGCCCCTCTACGACAAGACCATGAAGCCCTACGCCTATGATCCCGCCAAGGCCAAGCAGCTCCTCGCAGACGCGGGCTATCCCAACGGCTTCGAGTTCGAATGGACCACCAGCCAGAATGAGAGCTGGGGCCTGCCGATCGTCACGGCCGTGATCCCGATGCTGGACAAGGTCGGCATCAAGGCCAAGGTCAAGCAGGTCGAGACCGCGGTGCTGGCGGAAGTGGTTCGCAGCGGCGACTACCAGGCCTTCGTCTACTCCCAGCAGAGCGGCCCGGATCCCCAGGCGGCGCTGAAATGCTTCCACTCATCGACGCCGCAATCGGCCTGCAACTACATGAACTTCAAGAATGCCGATTTCGACAAGCTGGTCGATGAGGCCGGGCAGGCCGACGACCCCGCCAAGCGCGGCCAGCTTCTGCAAAAGGCCAATGCGCTGCTCTATGACGAGGCGCCGGTCTGGTTCTTCAACTACAACAAGGCGGTCATGGCGGTGCAGCCCTGGCTCAAGGGAGTTCAGTTGAACGCGACGGAGCTGACCCACCAGAACGTCGAAGACCTCTGGGTCGACGAGACCTCGCCCGCGAAGTGACACGCGCGCTCCCTCCGGCGCAACGGGCGATGGAGGGAGCCGGGAAAAGTTGAGATGCTCGCGTTCCTGATCCGTCGCCTCCTGCAGACCATTCCGACCGTGCTCGCCGTGGTGCTGCTCGTCTTCGTGCTGTTCAGCGTGGTTCCCGGCAGCATCGCCTCGACCATGAGCGACGACAGCGATCCGCAGGTCGAGCTGCGCATGAAGAAGCAGCTCGGCCTCGACCAGCCCGTCTACATGCGCTTTGGCGCCTATGTCGCAAGGCTCGCGACCGGTGATCTCGGGGCCTCGTTCCGGACGCGCGAGCCGGTCACGACCATGATCGCCAAGCGGGCATGGCCGACGCTGCAGCTGATCTTCGCATCAATGGCGTTTGCGGTTCTGCTCGGCGTGCCGCTCGGCTTCATCGCGGCGTTGCGGCCGGGCAGCCTCGTCGACACCGTCTCGATGGTCCTGGCGGTGTCGGGCCTGTCATTGGCCAAGTTCTGGCTCGGACTGCTCCTGATGTACCTGTTCGCGCTCAAACTCGGCTGGCTGCCGAGCTTTGGCTATGGCGATGGCGGCCTCAAATATCTGATCCTGCCGGCCGTGACGCTCGGCGTGTCGCCGATGGCGCTGCTGGCCCGAACGACCCGCGCGGCGGTCCTCGAGATCATGACGGCCGACTTCGTCCGCACGGCGCGCTCGAAGGGCATGAGCGAGACCCGCGTCGTGAAGTGGCACGTGATGCGCAACGCGCTCGTCCTCATCCTCACGACCATGGGCCTGCAATTCGGCGCGCTGATGGGGCAGGCGGTTGTCGTCGAAAAGCTGTTCTCCTGGCCGGGCATCGGCTCGCTGCTGGTCGACAGTGTGCTGCAGCGCGACATTCCCGCCGTCCAGGGCTCCATACTCGTGGTGGTGCTGTTCTTTCTCGCGATCAATCTGCTGATCGACGTGCTCTACGGCGTGATCGATCCCAGGATCAGATACGCATGAAGCTCCGCGCCAATCTCGTCATCGGCGGGTCGTTGTTCGCGCTCGCGATCATCGTCGGCCTGCTCGCGCCGTGGCTGGCGCACACCGACCCCGTGATGGACGCCAATCTGATGAATGCGGAGGAGCCGCCGAGCTGGACCTGGTGGTTCGGCACCGACGGGCAGGGCCGCGACATCTATTCCCGCGTCCTCTACGGCGCACGCGTCTCGCTGACGGTCGGCATCGTCTCCCAGCTCATCAACAGCGTCATCGGCGTGGCGCTAGGCCTGAGCGCCGGCTATTTTGGCGGCTGGTGGGACGATGTCGTCAACGCCCTGACCAATCTGATGCTCGCGATCCCCTCGCTGATCTTCGCGCTCGCCATCATGGCGGTGCTTGGACCGGGCCTTACCAGCCTGTTGATCGCACTCGGGCTGACCAACTGGTCCTTCACCTGCCGCCTCGCACGGGCCTCGGCGCTGTCGCTGCGGAACCAGGGCTATGTCCAGGCGGCAACCGTGCTCGGCTACGGCGATCTGCGCATCATGATCACGCAGCTGCTGCCGAACATGCTAGGGCCGATCGTCGTCATCGGCACGCTGGGCATGGGCAGCGCGGTGCTGTCCGAAGCCGCATTGTCGTTCCTGGGTCTCGGCGTCCGTCCGCCTTTTCCGAGCTGGGGCAGCATGCTCTCGGAGGCCCGCGACCAGATCACGACCGCGCCGTGGCTCTCGCTGTTTCCGGGCCTTGCCATCTTCCTGACCGTGCTCGGCCTCAATTTGCTCGGCGATGGCCTGCGCGACATCCTCGATCCCCACTCGCGGAGCCGGCGGACATGACGGGCGTGCCGCTGGTCGAGGTCGAGGATCTGCGCATCGATCTCGATGATGGATCGAGGCGTGTTGCGGCGGCCGAGGGCATTTCGTTCCGCATCGACCGGGGCGAGACGTTCGGCCTTGTCGGCGAGTCCGGCTGCGGCAAGAGCATCACGGCGCTCGCCCTGATCGGGCTGCTGCGGCCGCCCTTGTCGATCGGCGGCGGCGTCATCAGGTTCGACGGGAAGGAGATCCAGCACCTTTCCGCCGCCGGGCAGCGGGAGCTGCGCGGCAACCGCATCGCCATGATCTTCCAGGAGCCGATGACGGCGCTGAACCCGGTCTCGCCGGTGGGCCGGCAGATCGCCGAGATGTTCGTGCTGCACAAGGGCAAGAGCTGGCGGGAGGCCAACCAGCTTGCGGTCGAGTCGCTGGCGAGCGTCCGCGTGCCCGCGCCGGAGCGGCGCGTGAACGACTATCCGCACCAGCTGTCCGGCGGCATGCGCCAGCGCGTCATGATCGCCATTGCGCTCGCGTGTGGTCCGGACCTCCTGATCGCGGACGAACCGACCACCGCGCTCGACGTGACCGTGCAGGCGGAGATCATCGAGCTGATGCGCAATCTCTGTGCCGAGCGCGGAACGGCGATCCTGATGATCAGCCATGATCTCGGCCTCGTCGCCAATGTCTGCCGCCGCGTCGCCGTCATGTATGCCGGCCGCATTGTCGAGGAGCGCGGCTCGGCCGACATCTTCCGCGCGCCCTCGCACCCCTACACGCAGGGCCTCGTCGCCTCGCTGCCGCGGCTGGGCAGTCGCGCTGCGCTTGGTCGTACCAGGCTCAAGGAAATCGCGGGCGTGGTCCCGGCGATCACCGGTTTTCCGGACGGCTGCCGGTTCAATCCGCGCTGCGCCCAGGCGACCGACATCTGCCGGACAGTCGCGCCGCACACGGATGTCCTCGAGGCCGGCGGTTTCGTCAGGTGTTACCACCATGCATGAGCCGCAGCGGAAGCCGGACGACGATCTCATCCTCAGGGTCGAGGATCTCGCGGTTCATTTTCCGCTGGGAGGCGGCTTGTTCGGCCGCGAGCGTCGGCTGCTCCGTGCCGTCGACGGCGTCGATCTCAGCTTGAGGCGAGGGGAATGCCTCGGTCTTGTCGGCGAGTCCGGGTCGGGCAAGTCGACGGTCGCCTTGTCGATCCTTGGGCTGTTGAAGCCGACGCACGGCCATATCGTGGTGGACGGGCGGGAGGTCGCGACGGACAGCCAATCCGCCGATCGCAAGGCCCTGGCGCGCACCGTGCAGATCGTGTTCCAGGATCCCTACGCCTCGCTCAATCCACGCCAGACCGTTCGCCGCACGCTGGAAGATCCCTTGCGTGTGCACGGGGTGGCCGCGAAAAGCGAGATCGAGGACCGCGTCGCGACGATGCTCAAGCATGTGGGATTGCGCCCCGAGCAGGCCGACCGATACCCGCATGAATTCTCCGGCGGCCAGCGCCAGCGCATCGGCATTGCGCGCGCGCTGATCCTCAATCCAAAAATCGTCATCTGCGATGAGCCGGTCTCGGCGCTCGACGTTTCGATCCGTGCCCAGATCATCAACCTGCTGCTGGAGCTGAAGGACACGCTCGGCCTGTCCTACATCATGATCAGCCACGACCTCGGCGTCGTCGAGCACATGAGCGACCGCGTCGCCGTGATGTATCTCGGCCGCATCGTCGAGAACGGCGACTGGCGCGAGATTTTCGAACGTCCGGCGCACCCCTACACGCAAGCCCTGATCGCCGCCATCCCCGATCCGCTGCGCCACGCACCGCTGGCGACGACAGGCGGCGACCTTCCCAATCCGCTCAATCCGCCGAACGGCTGCGCCTTCAGCCCGCGGTGTCGTTACGCGGAAGCGGTGTGTCGGAGCGAGCCGGGGCCGGTGCTGGAGACGCGGCCGGACGGGCATGCGGTGAGATGCTGGCGGAGTGAGGAGATTGCCGGTCAGGCGGCGTTGGCGTCGAGCTTAAGCGGGCATCCCTAGAACGGAGGGCACGTCTGCTGCCGCCCATCCCACCGGGCCGTGATTCAAGCTCCTGAAGAGGGCGTGCGCCGCGCGATGCATCGGCGAAACACGCGCCGTGCGGCTCGCGCGCGCGGTGATGGTGGAGACGGGGCATTCCTGGCCATCGCCGACGTCACCGGCGCTGCGCGAAAAGTGCGGGACCGGCAGCCGGACTTCGCGAACGGCTGGGTCGTGCGCTCATCGGTCAATCAGCGGCTACCCGATTGCCGGCGGATCTCCTCCAAAATACCGCGCATCACGCCGATCTCTTTGCCGAAGCCTGTCCAATCGCCGGATTTCAATCGCTCCATGGCGCGATTGTAGTGATCGAGCGCCTCCTGCGCGCGCCTTGCCGCGGACCCATCGCTGGGCGATTCCGCGGTCGCAGCCGGCGCCGGCGCGGGCCCATCGTCCACGAAGAGTGCCGACAGGGCCTCAGCAAGTGTTTCCTTCATGACGACGTGCTCGCCATAGGCGGCAATCACCCGCTTGAGCTCCGGCAAATGTCCTTGCTCGGCCCGCAAATACAGCGGCGACACGTAGAGAATCGAATTCTCGATCGGGATCACGAGCAGATTTCCCCGGATCACCCGCGACCCCATCTGGTTCCACAGCGATATCTGTTGGGATATCTCCGTGTTCTGATGAATTCGCGCCTCGATCTGGAACGGTCCGTAGACCAGCTTCTCCTTGGGAAATTCGTACACGACCAGCTTGCCATAGCCGGGCTCGTCGCAGCGCGCGGCGAGCCATGCGATCATGTTGTCGCGACGGCTCGGCACCATCGGGATCATGATGAAGAACTCGGCTTGCGCCTCTCCAGGCAGCCGCATGATGATGTAGTAAGGGGCCATCGTGGTAACGCCGTCCATGGACGAGACGCCGTCACCGGCCGGCTGACGCGGAAATTGCCAGAGGTCCTCGCGGTTATAGAAAACGTCGGCCGCTTCCATGTGATAGGTCTGGAAAAGCCGCGCCTGAATCAGGAAGAGGTCTTCGGGATAGCGAATGTGCTTTTGCAGATCGGACGGCATGGCCGCGAACGGCTTGAACAGGTCCGGGAAGATTCGTTGATAGGTCGCGGCGATCGGGTCTGCCGGGTCCATCAGGTAAAAGTCGACGGTGCCGTTGTAGGAGTCGATCACGACCTTCACCGAATTGCGGATATAGTTCAGGTTGTGGCCGGGCGCAGGCTGTGCGTAGGGAAAATATTCGCTCGTCGTGTAGGCATCCTGTATCCAGAACATCCGGCCCTCGCTGACGACCAGATAGGGGTCGTGATCGAGAGCGAGGAACGGGGCGATCATGCCGACCCGCTTCTGGATGTTGCGCCAGATCATGATCCGGCTTTCGTCGCCGATGTAGTCTGACAGCAGCAGGTTCACATCGTTGAAATGGTGGGCGAAGATCAGTCTCCGCACCATGCCCGACAGCGGCACGCCGCCGGAGCCGTCATAGGACGCGTAGACATTGTCCTTTCCCTTGGGATAATCGAATTCCGGCACGGTTCCCTTGACGATGACATAGTCCTCAGTCTGCTGTCCGTAGTAGATGCGCGGCTCGCGAATGGCGGGACCTCCGTGCGCGACCGGAGGAATGTCGTGCAGATAGAGAAGCGGAAGTCCTTCACTGCTCTTCTGGGTGACCGGACTCATCACCACACCATTGCCGTGGGTGAACAGGATGTGGCGGTTGACCCAGGTTTGCGCGTTGGATGGCAGCAGCGCGGAATTCAGCTCGCGGCCTGAGATCATCACGCTTTGGTAGGTATCGCCAAACCAGTAGCGATCGACATCGAGGTCGCGCAGTTTGTAGTAGGTGCGAATCTCCTGCAGTTGCGCGTAAGTGTCGGCCAATGGTTGCCAATCCCACAGCCTTATATTATCGATGGTGGCCTTGTTGGCCTCGAGTGCCCTGAAAGTCAGGTTCTGTTCCGCAGGGAAAGGCTTCGGTACGATCCGATTGAGATTGTAGGCCTCGCGGGTCAGGGTAATGTTGCGTTCGATGTAAGGCCGCTCCCACTCCAGCTCGTTCGGCCCGACGTAGAAGCGCTGAAAGACCGCGGGGATGATGCCCGACAGCAGCAAGGCGCCGCCGAACAGCAGCACAATCGCGGCGGTGGGAAGGCGGTAGGTACGCACCCACAGGTTCGCGCATGCCGCCAAGGCGGCGACGATCGAAAGTGCGATCAGCAGCCACAGGAGCGGCAATTCCACATTGACGTCGGTGAAGCCTGCGCCGACCACCACGCCGTTGTCGCCGTACAGCAGGAGATAGCGGTCGAGACTGTAGGACCACGCCTTCACGCCAAAGAAGAGGCCGAGAAGCGCCGAACCGTGCGAGATCGCCGCTGGCGATATTCGCTGGGCTCGGTCTTCGATGTCGCCATACATCCAGTAGATAGATCCGGCGAACAGTGCGCCCATGACGAGCATCAGCAATGCCCAATTCTTCATGGCCACCAGGGCGGGCAGGGAAAAGAGGTAGAAGCCGATATCCTTATCGTACAAGGGATCGTTGGTGCCGTAGGGCACCTGATAGATGAAGCGCAGAAGAGTGCTCCAGTTGCCGACTTCGCCCCAGGCGACGAACAGAGCGAAGAGGCCGCTACTCGCGGCGATCACAATGCGCCACGGCAGCCGCTCGCGCAGGAATTCCAACGGATCGGGCGACGCCGCAGCGCCCGCAAGCGGCGGGTCGAAGGCCGCAGGCAACCGGCTTCGGCGCCCGGCGAGGCCAAGTGCAAGGCGCGCGTTTGTCCACAAGACGGCGGCGGTCGCCGCGAAAACAACGAGGAAGACGGCGGCTTTCGCGCCGATCGTGGTCCAGAAGACCCGCTTGTAGCCGATCGACGAGAACCACATCCAGTCGACCAGGAAGTCGGCGACGAGAGCGAGCAGGATCAGGCCGATTGCGGCGATGATGGCCGCGATGATGAATCCCACCACGGCGCTTCGCCCTGGTGCCTTCCGTTCGGGTCCGGAAATCCCGATCGTCATAGTGACATTATAGCAGAACGACTGGCGTGGCGCGCCTGTCGCGGGGGGCGCCGCACCTGCTTTTTGCTCCGCCCTCCTACAATAGGCCGATGCCCGCATCAGGCTGCGCGTCGAACTCGGGAGGACGCGCGAGTTCTTGGGGGCTGCGTGTTGTCCGCTTTGTCGTCAAACCGTCATTCAAGCTCCTAAGGAGACGAGTGCGGCTCGAACGACGGTGCCGGGCGTCCCCGGCTTGGGCTCAGCGCTCCGCAGACACGCGACCTGCGCCATGATGCAATTGTGCAGGTGTCTTGCCCGACCTGTCAAACGTCTTTGCTGCGGAGGTCCCGGCCGCCCCGCGCCGAATTCCTCAATGATTTGTACTGTGCATGGGGTTGTTTTCGCGATTTCAAGCGGCGGGGTGTCTACTCCGCCGCTTTTTCCCTCAAGCGCTGCGCAAAGACGTTGATGATCAGCGCCGCCAGCAGGATCAGGCCGCGGATCAGGATCTTCAGGAAGCTGTCGATGTTGACGTGGTCGAGGCCGTTATTCAGGACACCTAGAACAAAGAGCCCGACGATGGTGTTACCGATGCCGCCGCGGCCGCCGAACAGGCTGGTGCCGCCGACGACGACGGCGGCGATGGAGTCGAGCAGGTAGGTGTCGAACTCGTTCTGCTGCGCGCTGCCGAAATGCGCGACGCCGAGCATGCCGCCGATGCCGGAGCAGACCGCCGAGATCACCATCACCGCACCCAAGATGAGCTTGACGTTGAGGCCGGAATATTCGGCCGCCTCGCGATTGCCCCCGACCATGTAGACGTAGCGGCCGAAGCGCGTGTAGGTCAGCACCAGGTGCCCGCCGAGCAGCATGATGGCGGCGACGATGACGATCCAGGGGATGCCACTGATCGAGCCCGAGCCGAGCGTCGTGATCAGGCTCGGGACCTTGTAGGCGATCTGGCCGCGCACCAGGAGGGCCGAGATGCCGGCGGCGATCTGCATCATCGCCAGCGTCATGATGAAGGAGGGGATGCCGATCACGGTCAGCCCCAGCGCATTGACGAGGCCGAGCAGGGCGCAGAGCAGGATCGACAGGATGATCGCGACTGCGCCGGGCAGGGGGATGTTGGCGATGTTGACGTAGGATTCCTGCAGCGTGAAGTAGGCGACCGCGATGCCGGTGACGTTGGCGATGCTGGCGATCGAGAGGTCGATCTCGGCGCAGAGGATCACGAAGGTGAGGCCGACGGCGATGATGCCCGTGACCGACACCTGCGTCAGGATGTTGCCGAGATTGTCCAGCGTCGCGAAGGAGGGGCTGGCAAAGGCGAAGAAGGCGGACAGGCAGATCAGCGTCAGGAACGGCGCGATGTTGCGCATCTGCGAGCGCAGGAAGGGCGCGAGCCCTCGCGCCCGATGGGCTTCCGCAAAGGCCGTCTCGCTGCTCATGTGCCTCTCCGTCACGCCGCTTCCAGCAGGCGGTCCTTGCTGACCGGCTCGTTCGAGAATTCCCGCACCAAGGTGCCGCGCTTGAGCACCAGGATGCGATCGGCCAGCGACAGCACCGTTTCCGGCTCGGTCGACAGCACGATGATCGCGAGCCCCCTGGCGCGGAGGTCGCGGACGATGTTGATGACGTCGTTCTTGGCGCCGACATCCATGCCGCGGGTCGGCTCGCACAGCACCAGCAGTTTTGGCGGATAGGTCAGCCATTTTGCCAGCGCCACCTTCTGCTGGTTGCCGCCGGAGAGCATGCCGAGATCGAGGCCGACCACGGGCGGCCTGATCTGCAGCTGCTCGACCTGCCGTTTGGCGATGTCGCGTTCCTGCGCCGGCTTGAGCAGCAGGGACGAGATGCGGTCCAGAATGCTGATCGAGATGTTCTTGTAGACCGGCTCCTGATGGAACAGCATGTCGCGCCGGCTCTCCGGCACCAGCGCCACGCCCGCGCGCCGGGCCGCTGCCGTGCTGGCGAAGGTCTTGGGCCTGCCCTCGACCACCAGCGTGCCGCCGTCCGGCTTCAGCTTGCCGAACAGGATGCGCGACAGCTCCTGCTGGCCGCAGCCCATGAAGCCGTAGATGCCGAGCACCTCGCCGGCGCGCGCCTCGAAGGAGACGTCCTTCAGGCTGCGCGCCAGCGACAGCTGATCGGCCTTCAGCACAACCGTGCTGTCGCTCGGCTGCGGCAGCATCAGATCGTCGGTGTAGCTGTGCTCGAGCGCCTCGCCGCCGCGGCCGATCATGGCCTCGATCAGCGCGCCCTTGCTGGTCGCCGCGCTCGCGGTCTCCGCGACCTTCCGCCCGTTGCGGAACACGGTCACCGTGTCGGACACGAGCAGGATGTCCTCGATGAAATGCGAGATGAAGACGATTGCCGTGCCCTCCTCGCGCAGCCGCCGGAGCGTCGCGAACAGCCGCTCGACCTCGGGCGGGGAGAGGGCGGAGGTCGGCTCGTCCAGGATGACGATGCGTGCGCCGGAGAACAGGACGCGCGCGATCTCGATCAGCTGCTGGAGCCCGATCGGGAGATCGCCGAGCCTTGTCATCGGATCGACGTCGATGCCGAAGCGGGCGAGCTGCTCGCCGGCCTCACGCGCCATCCGCCGCCATTGCACGAGGCCGAGGGCGTTGGTTGGCTGGTTGCCGAGGAAGACGTTCTCGGCGACCGTGAGATCGGGGGCGACAGAGAGCTCCTGATGCACCATGGCGATGCCGGCCGCATGCGCATCGCGGGTCGAACGGAAATGCGTCTCCTTGCCGTCGATCAGGAAACGGCCGGAGAATTCGGTGTGCACGCCGGCGATGATCTTCATCAGCGTGCTTTTTCCCGCACCGTTCTCGCCGACGAGACCGTGGATCTCGCCGGGGAGAAGCGCGAAGTCGACACCACGAAGCGCTTCGACGCCGCCGAAGCTCTTCGTGATGCCCTGCAGTTCCAGGATGGGCGAACGCACCTCAGGCATGAAGGATCAGATCTTGGAGGCTCAGATCAGGAAGTGATCCTGCATCCACTGCATCCCGGCGGCATTGGCCTTGGTCACGACCGGCCCGTCGGTGACGACGTTCTTGGGGATTCCCTGTCCGCTCTTCTCGCCGCCGACCACGGCGGAGACGCCCGCGATGATCGCGCCGCCATGGATGCGGCAGGACGGATTACGGACGGTTGCGAACATGCGGCCTTCGCTGACCGCCTGGATCGCCGGCGGCATAGCGTCGACGCCGCCGATCAGGATGTTGGTACGGCCGCGCGCCTTCATGATGTTGGCCGCCGCGAGCGCCATGTCGTCATTGTGGAAGAACGCCGCGTCGATCTGGGGATACTTCGTCAGGTACGTTTCCCAGAGGCGGGCGGTCTTGGAGACGTCCCAGTCGGCCGGCTGGGTGTCGAGCACCTCGATCCCCGGGAATTGCTTGACGACCGAATTGAAGCCCTTGGCTCGTCCTTGCGCGCCTGTATGTCCGAGCGCGCCCTGCGTCATGATGATCTTGCCCTTGCCGCCCATGGCGTTGCACAGCGCCTGCGTCACCGAGGCGCCCATGAACTCGTTGTCGGGGGCGAGGAAGGAGTGGACGTTGATCTGATCGAGCGGCGCGATCAGCGTGTCCATGTCGATCACGGGCGTACCGGCGTCGATCATCTTCTGCACCGGCTGGGTGAGGGTGCCGATGCCGAACGCCTGGATCGCGACGAAGTCCCATTTCTGCGAGGCCATGTTGTCGATCGCCGCGCGCTGCTTCACCGCATCGAGCTGGCCGTCGAACCAGGTGACCTCGACGTTGAACAGCTTGCCCCAGAATTCCGCCGCCTGCTTGCCTTGCGCGCACCACGTCGCCTGAAGGCCGGCGTTGGAGAATGCCGCCTTCAACGGCTTCTCGCTGCGCCCGACTTCGGCGGCCAGTGCTGGATTTATGCCCATGCTGCCGAACAGGGCAGCCCCGGCGCCGGCGGTCGCTGCCGCCTGAAGAAGATCGCGCCTCGTCGTCGAGAAATCTTTCGTCCCGGACATCGCTCGCTCCCATATCTTTTGTCGTCGGCGCGTCATTGCCTGCGCGACCGATGTCCGAAAGTCTCTCACAAGAGTTGTTGGCACTCAATCTGCAATCAATCGCGAGATCGCCGCAGCGTCGCCGCTGCCCGCGCGTTGGTGCAGCGCAAAGCGTCAGGCTGGAATGCCGGCGTATGTGTCGATCTCGACCAGCAATGCGTCCCAGGCCAGTGCCATGTCCGGCGTCCATTCATCGCCGAGCAGGTCGCGCAGCGTATCCCTGACGATGGCGAAGAAGGCGATGAACAGCGCGCGCGACGTGCCATAGGCATCGTGCGATGCGACCTCGCAGGCGATCAGCCGGAAATGCCCGCGGCGCTCGCCCGCGAAGTCGAGAATCGCCTCGATCGTCAGCGCCAGCACCGATCCCTTCACGAGCTCGCTGCCTTGCGTCCGGAACATTGTTCGCGTTTCCGGATGTGCTTCGAACATCCTCTGGTAGACGAGCGGCGTGAGATCAGCGCAGCGCTGTGCCGCGATCTCAAAACTCTGTTCGATCAAATTGGGAGAAGCATTCATCGGCTTTTTAGCCATGCGGGCAAAAAAAGAGCGGGGCCCTGGCCCCGCTCAAAAATTGTGTCGACCCTATTATCCCCGATCTTAAGATTTAATCTTGATTGACGGGGCGACGCTGCATTTTGCGCGCCAGGGGCTCCTCCCGAGACTTGGACCACCAGGCCTCGACCTCGCGGTCAGCGCCTGAGCAAGAGGATGCTAGATCAACTTTTCTCACTTGTCATCATTTTCGGCAACGATTGTTCAAAATAAGAGCAGCTGACGAAATGTTCGGGCTTTTGGCCATCTAAGCATATGACAAATATAAGAAATCTGTGGATGGGCGGGGATGGTTGGGCTGCCTCAAATGCCGGACCCCGCCCGCGGGCAGGGGGATCCGACCACAGTTTCAGTGAAATTTGCGCTGGGCCAAGCGGATGGCGGAACTGGTCTCGACTCGGGTGCCGGCGCGGTGTTTAGTTAGCGCACGAACGAATGGTTCGGTGGATGCGCGCACGGCTGCAAAAATTCCTACCTCTGGTCCTGCTCGCTTTGGCGATGCAGGTGCTGGCGCCGATTGCCGCCTGTCTCGCGGCGGGCCAGGCCGTTGCCGATCCGCTGTCTGCCGCTGTCATCTGCCATAGCGCGAGCGATCAGGGCGGCCTCAACGATCGGACCGGCTCGCCGACCGCGCATGGCGCTGCGTGTGCACTCTGTTGTCTGGCGCAGGCAAACGCGTCGCTCGATTCGCCGCCGCAGCTGGCGCTCGCCACTCCGTTCCGCCACGCCGAACGCGTGGTGTGGCGCGCGGCGGATGTGTCTGCCGTTGTCGCCCACAAGGGCTCAAGCGCCCAGGCGCGCGCGCCTCCTCGAATTTCCTGACGACCCTCGTAATCGCCGCGGCTCGACCGCTGGCGATTGATGCTGTCGAACAGCCGGGAAGAAAACCGGCGTCAGGAATACCCCATGTTAGGTTGTCATGCCCGCCGCGGTGTGAGCGTCGTTGCCGTCCAGGCTGCGCTGCTTGCGTCGTCGAGCGGAGTCCTCGCCCAGAGCAGCAGCACAGTGCTGCCGCCGGTTACCGTCGATGCGCCGCAGGCGGCTCGTGCCAAACCGATTCCCCGGCCATCGAAACCGCGCTCCGCTTCGGCCGGGCGTGCGGCGAGACCCGCTGCGCCGACCGCGAGCGCCAGCGCACCGACCCAAAACAGGGCCGTGACTGCAAGCGCAGCGCGAGATGGCCTCAATCAGGCGCCGGCCGGCCAGACCGCGACAACCATCGATCGCAGCCAGTTCGACAACCGCCCGGCGTTCTCGGTCAGCGACGTCCTGCGCGACAGCCCCGGCATTTCCATCAAGCAGGGCAACGGCCCGCGCGACTTCGGCATCTCGATTCGCGGATCCAACGCGAGGAACGGCTTCGGCATCCGCAACCTCGTGATCTTCGACGACGGCTTTCCGGTGACGCAGCCGGACGGCCTGTCGCGGAGCGATCTGATCGATCCCCATGCCTATGGTGCCATCGACGTGGTCCGAGGCCCTTCGTCGGCGCTCTACGGCAATTACGCGACCGGCGGCGCGCTCAATTTCCGGACGCGGCCCGGCGGCACGATCGACGGCGTCGAATATGGCGTCGACGGTGGCAGCTATGGCTATCTCAACAACTATCTTGCCGCCGGAAAGAAGGTCGGGAATTTCGAGGGCTCGCTGTTCGCAAGTGACATGCGGGGCGACGGCTATATCGGCAATAGCTGGTTCAACACGCAGACCGTCAACTTCCTCGGAACGCTGAAGGCGACGCCGGACGATCGCTTCACGGTCAAGATCATCAACAACGATCTCAGCGCGCGGTTGCCGATCCGGCAGTCGCTGAACCAGTACTATCAAAACCCGTTCCAGCAGGGCTGCGCGACCGGCGTCACGGCCGCGGCCGGCTGTGGCACGGTCAGACTGTTCAACAATGGCTTCAACGCAACCGCCGGAACCGACACGGAGACGGCCATGCAGGCCGGGCTCGGCCGCAATGATCGCCGCACCATCGTCGGTGGCCGCTGGGAGCACGATTTCGACAACACCACGACCTGGCGCAACCAGTTCGTCTTCGATGACAGGAACATCAACCAGCCAACCGGCACGACCAGCGCGATCGGAGATTTTCCCTCGTACAATTTCATGAGTGACGTCACCAAGCGCGGCGAAATTCTCGGCCTGGAGTCGACTACGTTCTTCGGTGCCTTCTACAACACGCTGACGGCTTCGAGCGATACGTGGAATGTGATGCCGGGAGGGAATGCCAGGCTCGGCAGGCTCTCGAGCAACCTCTATAGCGATACTACCAACTATGGTGTTCGCGCCAGGGAGGAGCTCAAGCTCGCAGCTTCGCTGACGGCCGTTGCCGGCATCGGCTGGGAGACTACCCTCCTAAGGGGAATCAATACGGCATACGCATATGCTGGCCCCACTGGCATCACCACTACAACGCTCACGACTGCGGACCGGCAGTTTCAAAATGCCGCGCCTGAGTTGGCGCTGCTCTACAATCTTAACAATGAGTGGCTGCTCCGGGGACGGGTTGCCACCGGGTACGGCACTCCGCAGGTTTCGAACCTCTTCATCCTGCCGACAGGGTTGTCGGGCAACAATACCCAGCTCCAGACCCAGAAGAATCTTGGCTACGATCTCGGGTTCGATTGGACGCCGAACAACGCACTTAAGCTCAGCGCTACTGGCTTTTACGAGTTTTTCCGTAACGAGATCGTCAACCAGGCGACGCCGGTCGCGGGCGTAAATTATTCGTTCAACGCGCCGCGATCGGAGCATCGCGGCGTCGAGCTCGCCGCCGACTGGA
The DNA here is from genome assembly GCF_007830635.1 of Bradyrhizobium huanghuaihaiense. Taxonomy (GTDB): domain Bacteria; phylum Pseudomonadota; class Alphaproteobacteria; order Rhizobiales; family Xanthobacteraceae; genus Bradyrhizobium; species Bradyrhizobium huanghuaihaiense. The sequence goes on from NZ_VLLA01000007.1 coordinate 154,167, forward strand.
AGTTCTATCCGGGCTGGCGGTTCATGGCGGCGTATACCTACCTCGATGAGGTCTACACCGAGTATGTCGAGAATATCACCAATGGCGCGGTGTTCAGCTTCAACCGTGCCGGCAACAAGATACCCGGCATCTCTCCCAACGAGCTGACAGCCCGGGTTGGCTATGACGAGTTTGCGGGGCCGCTCGCAGGTCTCGGAGGCTTCGTCGAGGTCCAGTGGAAGGATTCCTTCTACATGGACAATGCAAATCTACTGAAGGCGCCGGGTTACGAACTGGTCAACGTGAATGTCCACTACAAGACCGATTTGGTGTCCGACACCTTCAGATCGCTGAACCTGTTTCTCGAGGTCAGGAACGTGTTCGACCGCACATATGTCGCGTCGGCAAACAACATCGCCAACACGGTGACGGCGGCTGGCCTTCAAAATTCTGCGAGCGTGCTCGCAAACACGACGGGTTCGATCTACGCCGGCTCGCCGCGCCTGTTCGTTGCGGGTATGAAGGTGGCATTCAAATGATCCGGGCTCTTGAAGGGGGTAGGACCATGGTCCGACGCGGCTTGCTCGGGATAGTCGCTTTCGCGCTCTTGCCGGGCATGGCGCTCGCGCAGATGCACGGTCAGCATGCCTCTGAAGCTGCCTGTGACGAACCGACGCTGCGCTGCGCAACCAAGGTGACACCCGCCTTTGGTCCGGACGGAACGCTGTGGCTGGTCTGGATGGCGGGCGGGCAGGTTTCGGTTGCGAGTTCGCAGGACGCAGGTCGCAGCTTCTCGACGCCCACCCAGGTCACGGCGAAGCAGCTGAACCTTGATTGGGGGCCAGACGCGCGGCCGAAGATTGTGGTCGATCGCAAGGGGGGCATCGCGCTCGCGTTCTCGATCTTCAGGGACGAGGCCTTCAGCGGCCAAGTGCTCTACACGCGCTCGGTCGATCACGGGAAGAGCTTTGCCGAACTGAAGCCGATCACCGCCAGCAACGAGAGCCAGCGTTTCGAGGCGCTTGCGCTCGATCAGGATGGAACGGTCTTTGCGGCGTGGCTGGATAAGCGCAATCGCGTTCTCGCGAAGGAAGCGGGACAGAAGTACGAGGGGGCGGGGCTGTTCTTTGCCTCATCCAGCGACGGCGGCACCACCTACGCCGAGGCCCGACTGGCGCGCGAAGGCACTGCGAATGCTGCCGGTTGGGGCTGACATTCGCGGCGCCGGGGCGGCCGGCCGTGATCTTCAGAAACATTTTTGACGGCGGCGTGCGCGATCATGCGGTCATGACCTTCACCGACGTCGCGACTCCAGGCGAAATCCGCCGGGTCAGTAACGACGACTGGCAGATCAATGCCTGCCCGCATCACGGGCCGAGCCTCACCGTTGCGCCGAATGGGATCTATCACGTCGCCTGGTACACAAACGGAAAGATGCGGAAGGGATTGTTCTATGCGCATTCGCGCGACGAGGGCCGCACGTTCTCGGCGCCGATGCCGTTGGGGCAGCCGGGGCGCAATCCGACGCGCCCCTACGTGCTTGCGGGTCCGACCGGAACAGTCATGGTCTGGAAGGAGTTCGATGGCGAAAAGACCTCGGTCCAGATGACGATCTCGCGCGACGATGGCGAGACATGGTCATCGCCGAAGACGATATCGAGCACGACCGACACGTCCGACCATCCTTTGCTCGTATCCAATGGCCGGCAGGCTTACCTGTCATGGATGACGAAGGCGGACGGATACCGTCTTACAGCTATCGAGGATCAGCCATGAAACATCGATTTGCAGGGCTCCTGGGTCTGGGTATCCTGGTCGCGTCGGTCGCTATGCTCGGGGCGGCGCCGGCTCTCAAACCGTTTGAGCGCGGCACGTGGCAAAGCGTGCTCAGGGAACATGCGGGCCGCCCCACGCTGGTGCATTTCTGGGGCGTGACCTGCGGGCCTTGCAAGGTCGAGCTCCCCTTGCTCGGGCAGTTCGCGAAGGATCACCCCGGGATCGACGTCGTCACGATCAGCGCCGATCTCGTGCCGAACCTGCCGGCCGCCACGCAATCGATGCTCGACAAGGCAGGGCTGTCAGCGACCGAGAATTTCATTTTCAGCGACGGCTTTGTCGAACGGCTGCGGTTCGAGATCGATCCGGCCTGGCAGGGTGACATTCCCCGAACCATGCTGATCGCGCGGGACGGGACCATCATGACAATCGAAGGCTCGGCCGAGATGGCCGATCTCGAGAAATGGTCGGGCCAGCAGCTCGGCACACATTGAAATCTGTCTGCAAACGGGAAGACTAACATGAAGACTATGTTGAAAGACGTGATGCTCGCCGCGCTCGCTCTCGTGCTCGTAGCTGCACCAGCGGCTGCCGAGGACGTCAAGGCCGGCGATCTCGTCGTCTCGCAGGCGTGGAGTCGGGCGACGCCGGGCGGCGCCAAGGTCGCGGGCGGCTATCTCACGATCGAGAACAAGGGGACGGCCGCGGACAAGCTGGTCAGCGTTTCCGCGGATATCGCAGGGAAGGCCGAGGTCCATGAGATGGCGATGGATAACGGCGTGATGAAAATGCGTCACCTCGACCAGGGGCTCGCCATCGAGCCGGGGAAGACGGTGAAGCTTGCTCCGGGCGGCTATCACCTCATGCTCCAGGAGCTGAAGGGGCCGTTCAAGCAGGGCGACAAGGTTCCGGTGACGCTTCAGTTCGAGAAGGCTGGCAAGGTCACCGTCTCCCTGGATGTGCAAGGCGTCGGCGCGCAGGCGCCGGGCGATGGCGGGCAGATGATGAAGAAGATGCACGATCATTCGGGAATGAAGATGTGATGAAACAGATCAAGTCCCTCATGAGCTCGAATCGAACCATCGCGGGCCTCGTGTTCGCAATGACTGCGCTGCTGTCGGTGGCCGCAACACCGCTTGCCGCGGCGACCGATGACGACAGCTTCTTCACGCATCTGCACACCGAGAAGGCGATGGCCAATGTCACGGTTTCCCCGGGGCGCGCCGGCCCGGTCGAGATCGCGATCCAGTTGGAGACAACGGACGAGACGCCGCTCTCGGCCAAGGCCGTTTCGGTGACGCTGGTGGATACGCAGACCGGCCGGAAACTCGCGCCGGTCGAGGCATCGCGCGACGGCGAGGATGGCTGGCGTGTGAAGGTGGCGCAGTTGACGCCCGGACGCTGGACGTTGGGGCTCGGGATTTCGATCTCCGAGGCCGATCACGTCAGCGTGGAATCGCCGATCCTGATCAAATGACCACGCTCGTGAGGCTGACCATGTCAAAGCGACCCATTCTGTTCCTGATGGCCGCGCTCGCTGCTTCGCCAGCGGCCGCACATGTCACGCTCGAGACCAAGCAGGCGACGGTTGGCTCGTACTACAAGGCCGTTTTCGCAGTGCCCCACGGCTGCGCGGGCTCGCCCACGGTCAAGATCCGGGTGCAGATCCCCGAAGGGGTGATCGCGGTGAAACCGATGCCGAAAGCGGGCTGGAGCGTCGATGTCGTCGAGGGCAAATATGCAACCGAATACGACTATCACGGCAACAAGCTCTCCTCGGGCGTCAAGGAGGTCGCGTGGTCCGGCGGCAAGCTGCCGGACAAGTACTATGACGAATTCGTCATGCAGACGCTGCTCACCGACGCGCTCAAGCCGAACACGACGCTGTACTTTCCCGTCGTCCAGGAATGCGAAACGGGCGTCAGCCGCTGGATCGAAATCCCGGCGGAACAGGCAGGGCATTCGCACGAGGGCAAGTCGCCGGCGCCAGGCGTGAAGCTGCTGCCAAAGCCCTGATGCGCCTCTTCGCCGCGCTCGCGACGCTGCTCCTCGTTGCCGGCTTCGCGACCGGCGCGTCTGCGCATGCCGCTCTGGTCTCGGTCGATCCGGCGAGCGGCAGCATCCTGAAGACCGCACCGAAGGCGGTGGAGCTGCGCTTCAACGAGACGGTGACGCCGGGCGCGATCCGGCTGATCGATGGCGCGGGCAGGGCACGGGATGATGCGCGCATCGAGGCAGCGGGCGAGACCATTTCGGTCGTGATGCCGCCGGACCTGCCGCAAGGCACGGCCGTGGTCAGCTATCGCGTGATCTCGCAGGACGGCCATCCCGTCGCGGGATCGGTGATCTTCTCGGTCGGCGCTCCGACGGCAACGAAGCCGCCGACCAGTACGGACGCCGGATTGAGTGCGCTGATTTGGCTCGCGCGGATCGGTCTCTATCTCGGCCTGTTCGTTGGCGTCGGCGGCGTGTTCTTCGCGCGCTGGATTGCATGGTCGATGACGGGCATGACAGTACCGCGCATGGCGCTTCTCATCGGCATTCCGAGTGCGATCGTCTCGCTCGGCGTGCTGGGCCTCGATCTCCTTGGCCTGCCGCCGGCGGCGCTCGTGACGGCTGCTCCGTGGAAGGTCGCGTTCGCGACCAGCGCTGGCCCCGCGCTACTCGTCGCGGTCGCATCGATGCTGCTCGCCATCATGGCTCTGCGAAGCGCGTGGTACGCGCGCGCCTTTGCGATGATCGCATTCATCGGCGTCGGCCTGTCGCTCGCCATGACGGGGCACGCAGCAACGGCACCGCCCGAGATGCTCACACGCCCGGCGATCTTCTTCCATGGCCTCGGCGTCGCCTTCTGGATCGGAGCCCTCGCGCCGCTCGCCGCGCTGGTGTCGAAGCCGGCGACTGCGGCGCTGCCGGTCGTGAACCGCTTTTCGCGTATGGCCGTGCTGGCCGTCGGTATGCTGGCGTTGACCGGCCTTGGCCTTGCCATCGTTCAGCTCGAAAGGCCGTCCGCGCTGATCGACACCCGTTACGGGGCGATCCTGTCGATCAAGCTTGGTCTGGCCGTGTTGCTGCTGGCGCTTGCCGCACTCAATCGGTTCCGGCTGACCTCGGCCCTGGCGCGGGACGAAAAAGCCGCGCCCGCGCTCAGGCGTTCGATCCTGCTCGAATGCGCCATCGCCCTCGGCATCTTCGCCCTCGTTGCCGGCTGGCGTTTCACGCCGCCGCCGCGGACCATCGTTCCCGAGACGCCGCTCGCGATCCACATCCACACCGACAAGGCGATGTTCCAGGTGCTGGTCTCTCCGGGGAAGGCGGGCGCCAACGACTTCGTGCTCCAGCTCATGACCGGCGAGGGGACGCTGCTTGGGGCGAAGGAGGTGACGCTGATCCTGAGCCTGCCGGAGCGGGGCATCGAGCCGATGGCGCAGGCTGCCTCGCTCGGGCCCGACGGCTACTGGCATGTTCGAAAGGTCGAGCTGCCCTTCGCTGGCCGCTGGCACGTGCGGATCGATGCGCTGGTGACCGATTTCGAGCAGATCACGCTGGAGGACGACCTCGAGCTGGCGCCGTAGGCAAACCGGTTCAAGCTGAATCTGAAGGCAACGGAAAAATGACAGGAATTCCGCTGCGTTAGCGGCTTTTCCTCATTCCCGGCCTTGTGTTTTCGCTCGCAATCCGGTTTCACTGCAACCCCTCACTGATTCCCAGAGTATTGCCATGCGGTTGTCGCGGTTCTTTCTGCCCATTCTGAAGGAAAATCCGAAAGAGGCGGAGATCGTCTCGCATCGGCTGATGCTGCGCGCCGGCATGATCCGGCAGGAGGCCGCCGGCATCTATGCCTGGCTGCCGCTCGGCTTCCGCGTGCTGAAGAAGATCGAGCAGATCGTGCGTGAGGAGCAGGATCGCTCCGGCGCGATCGAGGTGCTGATGCCGACGCTGCAGCTCGCCGACCTCTGGCGCGAGAGCGGCCGCTACGACGCCTACGGCCCGGAGATGCTGCGCATCGCCGACCGCCACAAGCGCGAGCTGCTGTACGGGCCGACCAACGAGGAAATGATCACCGAGATCTTCCGCGCCTATGTGAAGTCCTACAAGAACCTGCCGCTGAATCTCTATCATATCCAATGGAAATTCCGCGACGAGCAGCGCCCGCGTTTCGGCGTGATGCGCGGCCGCGAGTTCCTGATGAAGGACGCCTATTCGTTCGACCTCAACGAGGCGGCGGCGCGCGTTGCCTACAACAAGATGTTCGTCGCCTATTTGCGCACCTTCGCGCGGATGGGGCTGAAGGCGATCCCGATGCGTGCCGAGACCGGCCCGATCGGCGGCGATCTCAGCCACGAGTTCATCGTGCTCGCCGAGACCGGCGAATCCGGCGTGTTCATCAATCGCGACGTGCTCGACCTGCCGGTGCCGGGCGAGGACGTCGATTACGAGAGCGACCTGACGCCGATCATCAAGCAATGGACCTCGGTCTATGCCGCGACGGAAGACGTTCACGATGCCGCCCGGTTCGAGCAGGAAGTGCCCGCCGACAAGCGGGTGAACACCCGCGGCATCGAGGTCGGCCAGATCTTCTATTTCGGCACCAAATATTCCGAGCCCATGAAGGCGCTCGTGGCGGGCCCGGATGGCGTCGACGTGCCGATCCATGGCGGCTCCTACGGCGTCGGCGTCTCGCGCCTGCTGGGTGCCATCATCGAGGCCTGCCATGACGATGCCGGTATCAAATGGCCCGAGGCCGTCGCCCCGTTCCGCGCGGTGGTGCTCAACCTCAAGCAGGGCGATGCCGCGGTCGATGCGGCCTGCGAGAAGCTCTATGCCGAGCTCCAGGCCAAGGGCGTCGACGTGCTCTACGACGACACCGACCAGCGCGCCGGCGCCAAATTCGCCGCTGCCGACCTGATCGGCATCCCCTGGCAGATCATGATCGGCCCGAAGGGGCTCGCCGACGGCAAGGTCGAGATCAAGCGGCGTAGCGACGGCTCCCGCGAGACCATGTCGCCTGCGGACGCGGTCGCAAGACTTGTGGGCTGATAAGGCTGGTCGGCTGAATATTGTTCATCGCCCGATATCGCGGCCGCCAATCCGGCCACAATTGACCCCGAATCATGGGATTATCGAGCGATGGACGAGACCATGACTGAAACCGTGCAAACCGCGCCTTTTGCGCCCTTCGAGTGGATGCTGTCGGCGCGTTACCTGCGGGCGCGCCGCAAGGAGGGATTCATCTCGGTCATCGCCGGGTTCTCGTTCCTCGGCATCATGCTGGGCGTGGCGACGCTGATCATCGTCATGGCCGTCATGAACGGCTTCCGCAAGGAACTGCTCGACAAGATCCTGGGGCTGAACGGCCACATCCTGGTGCAGCCGCTGGAATCGCCGCTGACCGACTGGAAGGACGTCGCCGACCGCCTCAGCCAGGTCAAAGGTATCCGGCTCGCCGCACCCGTGGTGGACGGCCAGGCGCTGGCGTCCTCGCCGTGGAACGCCTCTGGCGTCCTGGTGCGCGGCATCCGCTCCGACGATCTCAACAACCTCACCTCGATCGCCAAGAACATCAAGCAGGGCTCGCTCGAGGGTTTTGACGAGGGGCAGGGCGTCGCGATCGGCCGGCGCCTCGCCGACCAGCTGTCGCTGCATGCCGGCGACAGCATCACGCTGGTGGCGCCCAAGGGCGCGGTGACGCCGATGGGCACGACGCCGCGCATAAAACCGTACAAGATCGTGGCCGTGTTCGAGATCGGCATGTCCGAATACGATCTCGGCTTCGTGTTCATGCCGCTGGCGGAGGCGCAGGCCTATTTCAACCGCAGCAACGATGTCACCTCGATCGAGGTGTTCACCACCAATCCCGATCAGATCGTTGCCTTCCGCCAGGCGGTGACGGAGGCTGCGGGACGGCCGGTGTTCCTGGTCGACTGGCGGCAGCGCAACTCGACCTTCTTCAACGCGCTCCAGGTCGAGCGCAACGTGATGTTCCTGATCCTGACCATGATCGTGCTGGTCGCAGCGCTCAACATCGTCTCCGGCCTGATCATGCTGGTGAAGGACAAGGGCAGCGACATCGCGATCCTGCGCACCATGGGCGCCTCGCAGGGATCGATCATGCGGATCTTCCTGATCACCGGCGCCTCGATCGGCGTGGTCGGCACGCTGGTCGGATTCGTCGTCGGCCTCGTGATCTGCCTCAACATCGAGTCCATCCGGCAATTCCTGTCCTGGCTGACCAGCACCGAGCTGTTCTCGCCGGAGCTCTACTTCCTGTCGAAGCTGCCCGCCGAAATCGACATCGGCGAGACTACGGCAGTCGTCATCATGGCGCTGACGCTGTCGTTCCTGGCGACGCTGTACCCGTCCTGGCGCGCCGCGCGCCTCGACCCCGTCGAAGCGCTCCGGTACGAGTGAGGGGCTGATGGAGCAGCAGCAGGGGGCGGACGATGTACCGGTCATTTATCTCCACGAGATAAAGCGGCAGTACTTGCAGGGTGAGGTGCCGCTGACGATTTTGGACGGCGCCAAGCTCGCGCTGTGGGCCGGGCAGTCGGTGGCGCTGGTGGCGCCGTCGGGCTCGGGCAAGTCGACGCTGCTCCACATTGCCGGGCTGCTCGAAGCGCCGGATTCCGGCGAGGTCTATGTCAACGGCGCGCCGACCTCGCAACTGCCCGACATCGAGCGCACCCAGCTGCGCCGCACCGACATCGGCTTCGTCTACCAGTCGCACCGGCTGTTGCCGGAGTTCTCGGCGCTGGAGAACGTGATGATGCCGCAGATGATCCGCGGCCTGAAGAAGTCCGAGAGCGTCAAGCGCGCCAAGGAGATTTTGGGCTATCTCGGCCTCGGCGACCGCATCACCCATCGCCCTGCGGAGCTGTCGGGCGGCGAGCAGCAGCGCGTCGCCATCGCGCGCGCGGTGGCCAATGCGCCGCGCGTGCTGTTCGCGGACGAGCCGACCGGCAACCTCGATCCGCACACGGCCGATCACGTCTTCCAGGCCCTGATGCAGCTGGTCAAGGCGACCCACGTTTCCATGCTGATCGCGACCCACAACATGGAGCTCGCCGGCCGCATGGACCGGCGGGTCTCGCTGTCGAACGGCCAGGTGGTCGAGCTCGAATAAAAAAACTGCGAAAACAACCCCATGCACAGTAGCCGGCTTGTTTCAGCCAGCGCCGGCCCGACGCCCGCCAGGCGCTTGATGTGTCGGGCAAAACGGCGCTGACCGCGCATCGCCGGGCAGGTGGCTGTTTTAGGGCCTGATCACCGTCAATTTGAACGGCCCGCCATTGGCCGCGGCATGCGCCACGGCCTCGTTGGCATGGTCGAGGTCGAAGGCCGTCGTCTCATATTCCTCCAGCCGCAGCAGGCCCGAGCGCACCAGCGCGATCAGGCGGGCCGCCGCATCGGGCGGATACATCCAGACGCCGTGGATGCTGATGCAGTTGCGCATGATCCAGGGGTAGGGCAGCTCGAGCCCTGCGCCGCCGGCCATGCCGACGCCGCCCATCAGCACGACGCGCCCGTAGGCGCGCACCGTCATGACCGCCGCGCGCACGACGGTCGGGCTCACCGAGGGCGGCATGATGTCGAACACGCAGTCGATCGGCCCGGGCGCGGCGCGTTTCATCGCTTCGCGGTCGTCGTCCTCGTGACCGCTGAGCTTGACCGGCTTCACACGGCTGCCGAAACGGCGGACGAGGTCGGCGAGGATCTTTTCGTTGCGTCCCGCCGTCACCACGCAGGCCGCCCCCATTGCCAGTGCAACCGACACCGCCGCGCTGCCGAAGTTGCCGGTGGCCCCGCTCACAAGCACGGTCTCGCCTGCTTGCAGGTTGGCGGCGAGAAAGCCGCCGTAGGGCACCAGCAGCGTGCCCAGCGCGCACCACCGCGTGGCGTCCTCCGACGTGATCGCGCCGAGGCGTTTGACGTTCTCGGTCGGCAGGCGCATCTGCTCGGCGAACGAGCCGTGACGAAAATGCTGTTGCAGGCGCATGCCGCCGGGGCCGGCGGCCGTGAGCCCCTGCAGGGCGATATCGGGTGCCACGGCGTCGTCGCGCGAGCGCACCGTCGGGTCGCAGAACACCCAGTCGCCGACTGCCAGTTTCGTTGCATCCGGGCCGATTGCGCGCACGCGGCCGATGCCGCCGGGGCCCGGGATGATCGGTAGATCGAGCGCGTAGTTGCGCTCCCCGCTGAAGACCTCGTTCATGTAGGACAGCACACGCGTGGCGACGACGTCGACGATGACCTCGCCGGTACCGAGCACCGGGTCGGGGGCAGTCTCGATCGCCAGCGGCGAGCCGAAGGATTTGAGCACGGCAGCTTTCATGATGTTCACCTCGGGGACGGGTGAGTTGGATATGCGTCGCCCTTGAAGCGACAGGAAGGCCTGGTATTATCCTAGTATTTCCAAGACCCTCCATCGAGGACTGTCACCATGGCCGATCCACGCCGCGTCGAATTCGGCGACTTCCTGAGATCCCGCCGTGAAAAGCTGTCACCGAAGACCGTCGGGCTGCCGGCCGGCCGGCGGCGGCGCACAGCGGGCCTGCGCCGTGAGGAGGTCGCCCAGCTCGCCGGCATTGGCGTCGACTGGTACATCCGCCTCGAGCAGGGCCGCACCGTCAGCCCCTCGGTCACCACGATCGACGCGCTGGCCCGCGCGCTGCGCCTCTCAAAGACCGAGCATACGCACCTCAAAGCGCTGGCGCGCGACGGCGCGAGGGGCACGTTTACCCGCGAGGTGGTGCCGCCGCCCATACGGCGCCTGGTCGAGAGCCTGCCGCATCCGGCCTACATCACCGGGCGGCGCTGGGACGTGCTGGCCTGGAACGATGCCGCCGAGGAGGTCTTCGCATTTGGCCGGCTGCCCGAGGAGGATCGCAACACGCTGCTCTTGATGATGACCAGCAAGCGCACGCGGAAATCCTACGGCGCGGGCTGGGCCGATGTGGCCAAGCGCATGGTCGCGATGTTTCGCGCCACCCACGACGTCTGGGCCGGCGATCCCGCCTTCGCGGAATTGCTGGCGCGGCTGCGCGATGGCAGCCCCGAATTCGTCAAATGGTGGGGCGCGCACGAGGTGCACGGCACCCTGTCGGGTCGTAAGACCATGACCCATCCGACAAAGGGCGTGCTGCATTTCGAGCACACGAGTTTCCAGGCCAACGACGATCCTGCGCTGAAGCTGGTGATCTACACGCCGGTGTGAGGCGCGAAGACACGGAGGTCGAGCGCCGGCAGCGGCGGCGCCCAGGGCCGCCTCAATGCTTCAGCGTCTCGACCTCGAAAGTGAACTTGACCTGCATCACAGGGCCGCCGGCGTCGCGGACCTCGATCGCCATGCGGTGCGTGCCATTCACGGGAGCGGACGTGCAGGCCGCCTCTCTCGCCATATCGACCAATGATCTGGCGGCCTCGACCTGGGCTGCGCGAAGGCCGGAAAGCTCGAGGCCTTCCTCGTCGGGCGCCAACTCATCTTCATCCCGAAGATCGAAATAATAACGTGCCATCTCAGATCTCCAATGCCTCGTTCCCCAGCGGTCGCGCCACGATGGCCGATGTCTGCTACTCGGCGACAAGCCGCGAGCATGTGTCCTTGGCGAACGGATCGAGCGCTCCGTCGTCAATGAGCGGCACTGTTCCCCCGAAGGCGTCGGCGCTTCGCATCTGCCTCCCCCGATACGTCCGCTTTAACATAAGCTAATGGGCGGCAAACTCGTTCCTATCAGAGCCAATGCGGGCTGTACGAAATTCCAATAGGTCAGGCAGTGCTGCTGTCGGAAACATGGCGGCCACCTTGAAGCCGCCAGATTGAAGTCGTCGGCCGCGTTCACTTCGCCCGATAGAGCCGAAGATAGCCCGGCGAGTACATCGCCGCATTCTTGAGCGCTTCGAGATCTCCGATCGTCAGGGTCCGGTCCTTCAGGACGATCAGGCCGGACGCGCGCAATTCCTGGATCGTGCGGTTGGCATGAACCACCGACAGGCCAGTCGCGTCGGCCAGATCGGTCTGGGTCACCGGAAGCGAGCAGGAATTGCCGTCGATCAGGCCCACGGGTCGCAGCCGTTCGAAGATTTCGCAGAAAAGATGGGCCACGCGCTCGAAGGCCGACCGCCGGCCGAGGTTGACGATCCATTCACGCTGGATCGCGTTGTTCAGCAGCGTCTCGCACATGAAGGCTTCGGCCAGCGCGTGGTGAGCCGCCATCAGCTGTTCGAAGCGCGCGCGCTTGATCTCGGCATAGGCGACCGGCGTCGCCGTCGTGATCGAATGATCCAGGGTGGACAGGAGATAGGCATGGGCGTCGCAGGTCTCGCCCGGCAGGATGAAATTGACGATCTGCCGACGCCCGTCCTCCAGCGTCTTGTGACGGAACAGCCAACCTGAGAGCACGATGCGGACGCTGTCGACGGGATCGCCTTCGGTGATCAAGTCCTCGCCTGGCCCGGCCCGCAGCAGACCTTCGAGAATGGCATGCTCCAGCGCAGCGGCGTCCTCGTCAGGCAGCGGGCGCAAGGCGTTGAAGCGGCGAAAGACCGCCTGCGCCACACCGCCCTCGGTCCCGTGAGCTCGCATCATCCCTCCGGCGACGGCGTATGGAAGGTGCGCCTGGTCAAAGGGATCGCGATCAGGCACATGAGGCCGGATGCGTTGAACGACATGGTCGTCTGCCCCTTCAACTCGAACGCAAGGGTGCGCTCCAGAAGCTCGGTGCCAAAACCCTTGCGCGGTGGTGACGTCACGGCCGGACCGCCGCGCTCACGCCATTCGAACAGCAGTTGCGGGAGCTCGACCGCCCCGTCGATACGCCACGAGATTTCGAGCCGACCGCCCGGCTGACTCAACGCGCCGTATTTGAGCGCATTGGTCGCAAGCTCGTGGATTGCGAGCGCAAAGGTCTCTGCCGCCTTCGGCTTGAAACGAACCGCCGGCCCGGAGGCGCGAACCTGCTCGCCCTCGTGGGCATTATAGGCCAGCAGCTCCTCGATCACCAGATATTCGAGATCGACGCCGCCCTCCGGATCCCGCGTCACCAGCGCCTGGGTGCGCGCGAAGGCGTTGAGGCGCCCGTCGAGATGGGCGGCATATTCGTCGACCGTGGAGCTCGTCTCCGCGGAGCGGCGCGCGATCGACCGCACCACGCCGAGCGTATTGCGAACGCGGTGCTGAAGCTCGGCGAGGAGGAGGCGCTGCCGCTCCTCTGCGCGGGTGACCGCGGTGACGTCGATGAAGGTGACCACGACGCCGGCGATGAAATTGTCGATGCTGCGATAGGGCAGGATGCGGACGATGTAGCGCGTGCCGCTGTCGGGCGCGGTCAGTTCGCGTTCGGCGCTGGCAAGCGTGCGCAGCACGCGGCGCACGTCGTCGTAGAGCTCCTCGATCGGAATGCGTGCCTTGATGTGGGCAATCGGGCGGCCGACATCGGTTTCGACCAGATGAAGGATGTGCGTGATCGCGGGGGTGAAGTTCATGACGCGGAGATCGTTGTCGAGGAAGACGGTCGCGATCTGCGTGCTTTCGAGGAAATTCTTGAGGTCGCTGGTGGCGCGGGTCAGCTCCTGAACCCGGTGCGCCAGCTCGCCATTGACGGTGGTCAATTCCTCGTTGACCGATTGCAGCTCCTCGCGCGAGGTCTCCAGCTCCTCGTTGGCAGACTGCAGCTCTTCATTGAGCGATTGATATTCCTCGTTCGAGGACTTCAGCTCTTCGTTGGTGCTTTCGAGCTCTTCGATCGTTGCCTGGAGACGTTCGCGGGTCGCCCGCAATTCGCCTTCGAGACGTTCGACATGCTCGGTCCGCACCAATGCGCCGGGATTGTTCTCGGGGACGTCGGCGGCCCGCGCCGGTCCGTCCTTGAACAGGACGATGAAGTTGCGATGGCCGCCCGCGCCATCCTGGATCGGCTCGACGGTGATGTCGACGAGAACACGATGGCCGTTGACGCCGAGCTGAACCTGCTCGGCATGGGCGGATTCGTTGGTCTCCGAGGCGCGGGAGAGGGCGGTGCGCAGCTCCAGCCTGAGATCGCGATGCACCAGCTGGAGCAGATCGAGCGAGGCCGCACCGGCGGTCGGCTCGATGTAGCGTCCGGTGCGGCCGGAGAAGTGCAGGATCTGGAAATTGTCGTCCGTAATCACGTAAGCGGGCGCATAGCGCTCGGCGATGCGCTGGGCGCGGCGCTCGAGGCCCACGTCCGGCCCGAACGAGCGGACCGGCGGTACCTCGACCGGCGCACGCCCCGCCACGGTCGCGATCGGAAATTCCGGCGGAAGCCGCGTGCCGGTATCGAGCTTCCTGAAGATGCGGGCGCGACGATCGACCGGCGCAAACAGCTTGGAGTGCCGCGTCACGTTCTCGGAGTTGCCGAGGAACAGGAAGCGCTCGGGCAGCAGCGCGAAATGGAACAGCGGGATAACCCGGTTCTGAAGCTCCGCGTTGAGATAGATCAGCAGGTTGCGGCAGGAGACGAGATCGAGCTTGGAGAACGGGGCATCCTTGATCACGTTGTGCTGCGAGAAGATGCACATCTCCCGCAATTCCTTCACCACGCAATAGGTGTCGCCCTCGCGCACGAACCAGCGCGCCAGGCGCTCGGGAGACATGTCCTGCTCGATATTGGTGCGGTAGCGCCCGACGCGGGCGGCCGCGAGCGCCCGGCCGTCGATGTCGGTCGCGAAGATCTGCACCTGCGGCGCGGAATCGAGCGTGGCCATGTGCTCGCGCAGCAGGATGGCGATCGAATAGGCCTCCTCGCCGGTGGCGCAACCCAGCACCCAGACGCGGACCTGCTGGCCGCTTCCCTTGCCCTCGAAGATCTTCGGGATGATCTGCGTCTCGAGCACCTCGAACTCGCGCTTGTCGCGGAAGAACTCGGTGACGCCGATCAGGAGGTCGTTGAAGAGATGATGGGCCTCGTCCTTGTCGTTGCGCAGGAAGTCGACATAGGAGGTGATCTCCTCGAGCTGCACGACCTGCATGCGCCGCTGCACGCGGCGCAGGAAGGTGTTCTGCTTGTAGCCGTGGAAATCGTTGCCGGTCTTGTTGCGCAGGATGTCGGCGATGCGCGACAGCGAGGTTGCCGCCGCGGCCAGGACCTCGTCGAAGCCCTGCTTCTCCTCTAGCCGCCGCAGATGCCGGGCATAGATCTGGATGTGGTCCGGGATGTCCTCGGGCGGCAGGACATAGTCTGCGATCGCCGCCGGCCTGTTGCTGTCGACCAGATGGTCGGACTGCTCGTCGCCGGCCAGTCTTTCCGCAATCGCGAGCCCGCCATGGTCCTTCAGCGTGGCCGCGCCGAGTGTGCCGTCGCCGCCGGTCCCGTTCAAGAGAACGCCGATGGACTGCTCGGCACGCTCCTCGGCCAGCGACACCAGGAAGCTGTCGATGGTGGCCCGCTCGCCCGGGCCCTGTTCGGCCTTGCGCACCGCAAAACGCCCGTCCTGGATCGTGGTGATCATGGCCGCGGGGCTGAGATAGATCGCGCCCCCTTCGACCACCATCGCATCGCGGATGTCGGCAAGACGCGCGCCGTCGGCGCGCTGGACGATGCTGCGGAGCCGCGCCTCGTCGAGCGCCTCAGCATTCTGGAGGACGAGGACGATCGCCTGGTCGTCGGCCAATGTCAGCTTGGCGAAGAACCGCTCGATTCTGTTGATTGCGCCGGCCGACGCCCCGACGCCAATGACCAGCGGCGCCTTGGCCTGAGGCTCCGGCTCCTCCGCCGTCGTGTCGACTTCGTCCATGGTTGCCGCTACTCTAATTGCCCTGGGGCCGACGGATTCCAGTCTCTGCAAATAGCAGAAATCGACATCATCCCAACAGCTAAAAGCGGGAAACGTTCGACCTTGGCCGCGCGCGGATCCAACGAAGCGTGGGCCTCGGCATGGCGACGAGGACCGTTGCCGGCGCTAAGTGATCGGCGGCACCGGATCGACCTCCTGCTGGAGGTAACTCACCCTCTGAATGATGAGGGTGCGGTGCCGTTCCCATTCCACCAGGGTCTGCTTGAGCAGGTCGACCAGCCGTTCCGCCTGCTGGGAGTCATATCCGCTGGCTTGCAGATCCCGCACCCGATCCTCCTGCCTGTGGATGCGCTGCCAGCCTTCCTCGATGTCGAGGTCGGCCTTCTTCAGAAGGCGCCGCTCGTCGCGGAGTTGCTGCGTGCGCTCTGCAAGGGATACTGCCATATCGGCCTTTCACTTCCCTCGCGGGAGGGAAGGATCAAGCGATTGTAGCACGACGCGCCGGATCATGTCGGCATATTCGCGGTATTCGGCCGCACGCCGCTCGTACATTTCGGTCACTGCCGGCCTGCCGCTGCGACGGCCATCTGCGGCCATGCGCTGCACCAGTTCGGCCCGCTCCTCGATGATCCGGAGCGCGACGCGCAGGGCTTCGTCGACTTGCCCTTCCTGCTCCTTGGCGAGGGCATCGGCAGTGTAGGCGTGGCCGACCTGACAGCGAAACCTCATGGGACGCGCTTCTTTCACAGAAGAGAGAACTCCGCCGCAACTGGGGCAGGTCAGCGCCGCCGGATCGGCGATGTTTGCCAGGATCGCGGAGCCAATTCTTTCACCCGCGGCGATCTCCACCTCCAGGCGGATATCCGGAGCGATCGGGCGTGCGGCGCCCGGCGGTTCCCGGGCAAGATCGGAGAGGACGTCGCCGAGCCGCGCGGCGGGAACGCAGAGGTCGGCGGTGGCTGCCTCCAGCGCGCGCTGCGGCATCTCCACCGCGATCGCCTCCGACGGGTCCTGCACGATCGTCATTCCGCCGCAGCGCTTGATCGCGCTCAGGCCGGCGGCGCCGTCCGAAAGCAGTCCACTCAGCACCACCCCGATCACGCGCGGGCCGTGATGCAGGGCGGCCGAGCGGAACAGCGCGTCGATTGCGGGCCTCACCATGTTCTCGCGCGGGCCGCGCCCGAGGCGAATACGATCGCCTGACAGCAGCAAATGATGGTCGGGGGCGCCGAGATAGACGTGGCCCCGCTCGAACTTCATGCCGTCGATGGCCTGATGCACCGGGAGCCTGCTGGCAGCAGCGGCGACGGTGGCCAGGATGCCGATGCCCTGCGCAGGAAGGTGGAGCACGATAAAAACGGCTGCCGGAACATCCGGGTGCAAATCCGCCAGAATCCGTTTCAGCGGGGCCGTGGCTCCTGCGGAACCGCCGATGACAATGATGTCGCGGTTGCTCATGGAACCCGCCATTCAATGCTTCGTTTGCACCAAGGCGGCCTTGAGGCCTATGTTCCTATCTATTCGCGGGGACTGGAGGAAACATGGCGGTATCGCCAACCTTGTCGCGCAGGCACGCCCCCTTGTCGGGACGTCGCATCCTCGTGGTCGAGGATGAGTATTTCCTGGCCGACGACATCAGCCGTGCGCTGCGGTCGGCGGGCGCGGAAATTGCCGGTCCCGTCGGCGAGCTCGACGATGCGCTCCCGATCATCAATGGCGGTGGTATCCTCGACGGCGCAGTGCTCGACGTGAACATTCGCAGCGAAATGGTTTTCCCGATTGCACAGGAGCTCAGGGCGTGCCACGTGCCGTTCGTGTTCACGACCGGCTACGACAAGGTCAGCATCGCTCCGCAATTTCACGATGTGGTGTTGTGGGAAAAACCGATCGACATCGCAGCGATGGTCCGCGGCCTGGCCGGGTTGATCGAGAAGCCGAAGACTTGAAGCGCAGCGTCGCGCCGTTGCGCTGCCCGCTCTTGATCCAAGTGAGGTTCGAATGATCTACACCCCCCGCGCGGGCGATGCGCAGCTCCTGTCCTTTTCGCGCGAACTGGTTCGCGATGCCCTCAAGATACTGCGCGACAGCGATCACATCGCAAGGGCGCAGCGTGTCCGGGATGGACTGGTTGCGGTCGAGCCGGTTCGCGGGGAGGGCGATCCGGTCTGAAGCGCAATGAGATTGATGAAGCCTCATCGCGCTTCAGGTTGTTGTTTGAGCATGATCCTATCGGAAAACCGCTTCGCACTTTTCCGGATCATGCTTAGAGCAGGCGGCTCCAGGTCAGCCACATAGCCACGGCAAGGCAAAGGGCGATCCCGAGATAAGGCAAGGCTTGCAATAAGCCTTGCGAGATGGCCTGGCGCAACGAGGAATCCGTCAAGCCACCATCATCCATATGATCGCTCCCAGCATCACCAGGAAACCCAGCATCGCTGTCGCGATGAAAGCCCGTTCGACCCGATCCATCGTCATCGTGTTGCCCTCATCCCGGACACGATTTTGACGTTGTTCCGCGCGGTGCGCATTAGGCTATGTGAATCGCCGGCCGCTTTCTGAGCGATGGGCCGGCTTGGCCTCCAGGCTGGGCTGCGCTTACGGCGCTGCCGCAGCCGGAGGTGTTGCGCTGACGCCCGGCACCGTGGCCGGCCAGGGGCTGATCGGGTTGAGCGCCGACAAGGCGCAGGATGATTTGAGCTGCGTCCAGGCCGGCGCGAGACCCGTGAGGTCGACGTCGAATTTCGTCATGTCCGTCTTGTCGTCGGGCATCGTCGTGGTTTCGCGGACATGGAGGGAGCGGGAGGCCAGGATCGCCTTGACCATGTCGGCGTCGATGCTGCCGCGCCAGACCTCGTACCTGCCGGATCGCAGCGGTGACCCTCCGGCCTCCTTGTCCGTGACGGCGTCCGCCGTGATCAGGATCGTGCTCTTGCCGGTCGACGCCTCGTCGATTTCGGCCGCGAACCACAGCGGCACGCGCGCCTTGTTTTCGCACGACAGGCGCCACTCCATGGTCCGGAACGACGAGTCGTTCTCCTTCTTCATCACGGCGATCTTGCGGACGTATGGCCGCGCGTCCTTCTCCAGCTTCCACGCCGTCTCGGCGAGCGGTCGCGTGTCGATCCCGAAACGATAGAGCTCGGCGCGCGTCAGCACGTGCAGGTTCTCGAACTTCACGGTCCGGATGAGCGCGTCGAGCTCGCGGCTGATGCCCATCGAGGTGATGAACGCAGTGCGATCGCGATCGGCGCTCGCCATTCGGCGCTGCCTCGCCTCGGCAACGATCTGTGGAGGCGGATCCCCACGAAAGCGCAGGACCAGCCTGGAATTATGGACCGCCAGCGCCGCGTCGGGCGCCACCTCGCGGGAGGTCGCCCCGATGAACAGGTAACCGCAGGCCGAGTTGCACATGGCCTTGCGGGTGGTGAGCTCCGCCTCGACCTCGCCGCTTGCGTTCTTCACCTTCAGGCAGGCGGCGTCCACCTGCGTGTCCGCCGCGCATGCCGTCACGATGGTGCGGCCGACCCGGGCGATCGCCTTGCGGCTGCGCAGCAG
Organism: Bradyrhizobium huanghuaihaiense; assembly: GCF_007830635.1. Lineage (GTDB taxonomy): Bacteria > Pseudomonadota > Alphaproteobacteria > Rhizobiales > Xanthobacteraceae > Bradyrhizobium > Bradyrhizobium huanghuaihaiense. The sequence continues at coordinate 173,229 of NZ_VLLA01000007.1, forward strand.
CCGCCCGATCGCGTAGGACTGCTCCACGTTCCCGCCGGGCGAATAAAGGTAGATCGGCCGCTGCGTGTCCTTGACCGCGGCGAGGAAGCGGCGAATGCGCGGGGCCGCGTCCCCATCGATCTCGCCCTCGATGGCGATCCAGCGGTCGCAGCCCGGCCCGCACGCATCGGGCGCCCCCTTGGCCAGATAGATCGTCAGCCTGGGCGCAAATCCGGCTTTCTCCGACGGCGTTTCAGCGCGCAATGCGCCGGGAAGCGACAGGGCGGCGACGGCAAGCAGAATACGGGCGAGCATGAAATGATCGACTATGCGGTGCAAACCGATATCGACGCTATACGACGCTTGGCGCTTTCACAACTTGCGGTGGCGCTCGAATTCGCGTTTATTTTGCTGACGTCCCGGCGGGCAGATCCCTGTGAACCGCCGAACGGCTTCGGTGATCCGGCGCCAGCGACGGCGCGAGCGGAGCAGCGTCGCCTCGCGAGGCGACCTCGACCGGAGCAGAGCCGGCATCGCGCCGGGCGATGGCCCAGATCAGCAAACCGAGAAGCGCGAGTGCGGCGCCGACGGGACCGGTGGAGGTCCAGCCCAGCCCTTCGCGGATGGCAAGGCCACCCAGGAACGGGCCGAGCGCATTGGCGGTGTTGAAGGCCGAATGGTTCAGCGCGGCCGCGAGCGCCTGCGCGTCGCCGGCGACGTCCATCAGCCGCGTCTGGAGGATGGCGCCGAGCGAGACGCTGGCGCCGATCGCGAAGATGTCTATCGCCAGCAGCCAGGGATTGCCGGCGGCGAGCGGAAACACCAGGAGTGCGACCGCAGCAAACAGCAGGATGATGCCCGCCGTTGGCATCAGCGCGCGGTCGGCAAAGCGCGGCACGAACAGATTGCCGAGCGTGGCGCCGATGCCGAATAATGCCAGGAAGAACGGAATGGTCGCGGGGCTGACCTTGGTGACCTCGATCAGCGTTGTCGCAAGATAGGTGTAGACGGCAAACATGCCGCCAAAGCCGATGGCGCCGATCGCCAGCGTGATCCAGACGCGGCCGCTTCTGAGGGCGCCGAGCTCCCGCAGTGGATCCGACCGGCCCGCCTGGTCGCGCGGCGCGAACAGCGCGCACAGCAGCACCGTGAGCAGCGCCAGCACCGACACGAGACCAAAACTCGCCCGCCAGCCGACCGACTGCCCAATCAGGTTGGCGAGGGGCACGCCGATGATCGTGGCACAGGTCAAGCCGAGCATGACCTGGCCGATCGCCTGCGAGCGGCGCTGTTGCGGAACCAGCGAAGCCGCAACCAGCGCGGCGATACCGAAATAGGCGCCATGTGGCAGCCCCGAGAGGAAGCGTGCCGCGATCATCCAGCCGAAGCCGGGTGCAAGAGCAGTGAGCGCGTTGCCGAGCGCGAACACGGCCATCAGCACGAGCAGTTGCGTGCGCCGGGCGAAGCGCGCACCCAGCACCGCGATCAGCGGTGCGCCCAACACGACGCCGAGTGCGTAGGCGCTGATCGCGTGCCCTGCGGTCGGCTCGTCGATGTGGAGATCGGCGGCGAAGAACGGCAGCAGGCTCATCGAGGCGAATTCGGTGGTCCCGATCGCAAAGCCGCCCATCGCGAGCGAGATCAGGACGATGGCGAGGCGAGGGGGATGAGCGGCCGCGGCCGAATTGGCGCGGGGCGAGGTCGCGAGAGGCGAGATCGTCATGAGTCCTGCATTGCTGGCGTCAACGGGAACCAACCCAGCGAACGTCGCCATCCCTGCAAGATTTGTCCGTCGTACTTAAACCCGGATCTGTCTGCGTCAACACGTAAGGCGCAGCGCAAGGCAGGTCGCATATCAGCGTCCCGATTTGCGTGTGCCGACGATTAGCCGGGGCGCTTCGACCGCGGAGCGGGTCTCTGCTGCGAAAAATACGGATTCGCGACGCAACTCGCCGAGCGCCCGACGGCAAGAAACCTGCATTGCTCGAGCGAGGTGTAGCGGCAGTCGAAATAGCCCACCTGGCCGTAGATCTGCATGCAGACCGGATAGCTGGGATCATAGGTCTGCGCGCGCGCCTGCGCACTCACGAAGAGCGTGCCGGTCGCAATGAGCGCTAGCCAGGCGCTGCGCATCTCAGCGCGAGAGCAAGGTGCCGGGCGCCAGCGCGCGCGGACGATTCTGATACGCGTAGGGATCATCACTCTGTCCCCCGAAATAGGGATTGGCGATGCAGGTCAGCGCGCGGCCCGATGCGCTTGCCTGACACTGCGCGTAAGTATCGAACCTGCAATTGCTCAGCCCCGGCCATTCGTCGCCCGTGAGGCAGAACGCGTGATGCGTACCGAACGCGCGTGCAGGCGTGCTTAGGTTCAGCGCGAGCGTGAATGTGGCGATTGCAAGCGAAAGTGTGGCGACAATGGGGAGGGCAATTCGTGCGCGCATTTCTCGATTCTCCAATCACACGATTGTGCGCGCGACGATGTTACGCGCGCGTGCAGTTTATCTCGTCTCGTCGACATTGGAACTCTCGAAAACACTTGTTTCAAAGGGTTTCCAGCGCGCTCCGATAAATCTTCATTAATGAAGCGCGGGCCTTTGGTGTGAACTGTTGCGTCGAGGTTACAGCAATTCCATCGATCGCTGTTATGACCACGCCACGGCCAGGGGGCCTAACGACGAAACTGGAACGGGATTGAAATGAAGAAGAATTTGTTGCTTGCCGCTGTGAGCCTCGTCGCGCTCAGCGCAGCTGCACCGGCGCTGGCTGCCGACCTCGCCGCGCGTCCTTACACCAAGGCGCCCGCGATGGTCGCCGCGATCTACGACTGGAGCGGCTTCTACATCGGCATCAACGGCGGCGGTGGTTCGTCGCACTCGACCTGGGATCTGGTCGGCGGTGGCCGCGAAGGTTCGCACGACGCGACCGGCGGCACGGTCGGTGGCCAGATCGGCTATCGCTGGCAGTCCGGCCAGTGGGTGTTCGGCGTGGAAGGCCAGGGCAACTGGGCCGACTTCTCGGGCGACAACGACAGCGCGCTGTTCACGACCCGCAACCGCTCGAAGATCGACTCGTTCGGTCTGATCACCGGTCAGGTCGGCTACGCCTGGAACAACGTCCTCGTCTACGTCAAGGGCGGTGCCGCTGTGGCCGGCACCAAGTACGAAGTCTTCGACAGGGCCTCCGGCGCGCGGCTGGCTTCGAACGACCAGACCCGCTGGGGTGGCACGGTCGGTGCCGGCCTCGAGTACGGCTTTGCGCCGAACTGGTCGGTTGGCGTCGAGTACAACCACATCTTCCTGTCCGACAAGGACGTCACCTTCGCCGGCCTGGTGGGCACCGATCGCATCAAGCAGGACGTCGACATGGGCCTCGTCCGCCTGAACTACAAGTTCGGCGGCCCGATGCTCGGCCGTTACTGATACCGATCGCTCTTCGCGAGCGGTTCTCGAAAGCCCCGGCCGTTGGCCGGGGCTTTTTTGTTGTTTGAGTTCAGCAAGTTAACCATCGCATTTCGAGGCCGCCGAGATCGCTTGACTCCTGTGAACAAAATGAGAACAATGTTCTTCATACGTTCTAGCAAGGGAGCGAGACCATGTTCAGGATTTTCGTGGAAGAGGCGGCTGCACTGGCATCCATCACGCTGTTCGTCGGGATGATCGCGATCTGGGCCCAGGTGATTCCGCAGCTCTAGACCTGCGGTTTTTGTAAACCGGTGCTCCTCTTCAGGTGCCCTCTTAACCGGTGCCTTGGGGAAAAGCGGGACGACGCGGCGAAGCGGCCGCTCCGGCGTGGACTCTGGCGGCGCGAGACCCCACCATTGTGATGCGAGTCGGCCGCGCGAGTGCATGATGCCTTGAGGAGCCGGCGACCGCTCCATCTCATCTGCAAGAGGCCGTCACGCGACCATGCCGAGCGCCGGATTTGTCCACCTTCACGTTCACTCGGCCTATTCGCTGCTCAAGGGCTCGATCAAGATCGCCAAGCTCGCCGAGCTTGCGAAGAAAGACCACCAGCCCGCGCTGGCGCTGACCGATACCGACAATCTGTTCGGGGCGCTGGAGTTCTCCGACAAGATGGCGGGCTCCGGGATCCAGCCGATCGTCGGCTGCGAGCTTGCGATCGACTTCGGCGATCAGGATCCCAACGCGCGCAATGCGATGGGACCCTTGCGCGTCGTGCTGCTGGCCGCGCAGGAGCGCGGCTATCGCAGCCTGATGCGGCTCAATTCGCGGGCATTCCTGGAATCACCCGACAGCCATGCCCCGTTCATCAAGTTCGACTGGTTCGATGGCGAGACGGAGGGGTTGATCGCGCTCACGGGCGGTCCGGACGGGCCGATCTCGCTGGCGCTTGCCGGCGGCATGGCCGAGCTCGCGGCGGCGCGCTGCGAGCGTCTGGCCAATCTGTTCGGCGACCGGCTCTACATCGAATTGCAGCGTCACAACATCGACAAGGAGCGGCGCGTCGAAAGCGGCCTGATCGACATCGCCTATGCGAAGGGCCTGCCGCTGGTTGCGACCAACGAGCCGTATTTCGCCGCGACCGACGATTACGAGGCGCATGACGCGCTGCTCTGCATCGCCGGCGGTCGGCTGATCGCCGAGACCGATCGCGTGCAGCTCACACCCGATCACCGCTTCAAGACCCGCGCCGAGATGGCGGTGCTGTTCGCGGACATTCCGGAGGCGCTGGCCTCGACTGTCGAGATCGCCGAGCGCTGCTCGTACCGCCCGATGACGCGCAAGCCGATCCTGCCGTTCTTCACCGTCGGCGCCGCGGCGAGCTCGGATGCCGCCGCGGTCGAGGCGGCCGAGTTGAAGCGGCAGGCGGAGGAGGGGCTCGCCAACCGTCTGCGCGTGCACGGCCTGTCGCAGGGCACGACGGAGGAGGACTACAACAAGCGCCTGGCGTTCGAGCTCGACGTCATCATGCGCATGAAGTACGCGGGCTACTTCCTGATCGTGTCCGACTTCATCAAATGGGCCAAGGCGCACGGCATTCCGGTCGGACCGGGCCGTGGCTCCGGTGCAGGGTCGCTGGTGGCGTGGGCGCTGACGATCACCGACCTCGACCCGATCAAGTTCGGCCTGCTGTTCGAGCGCTTCCTGAATCCGGAACGCGTCTCGATGCCGGACTTCGACATCGACTTCTGCCAGGACCGCCGCGGCGAGGTGATCAAGTACGTCCAGGAGCGCTACGGTCGCGACCAGGTCGCGCAGATCATCACCTTCGGTACGCTGCAGGCGCGCGGCGTGCTGCGCGACGTCGGCCGCGTGCTGCAGATGCCCTATGGCCAGGTCGACAAGCTCACGAAGCTGGTGCCGCAGAATCCGGCGGCGCCGGTGACGCTCGCGGCTGCGATCGAGAGCGAGCCGAAGCTGCAGGCGTTCCGCGATGAAGATCCGGTGGTGGCGCGTGCCTTCGACATCGCGCAGCGCCTCGAAGGCCTGACCCGCCACGCCTCGACCCACGCGGCCGGCATCGTGATCGGCGATCGCCCCTTGAGCGAACTCGTGCCGATGTACCGCGATCCGAAATCGGACATGCCGGTGACCCAGTTCAACATGAAGTGGGTCGAGCCGGCGGGCCTCGTCAAATTCGACTTCCTCGGCCTGAAGACGCTGACCGTGCTCGACGTCGCCTGCAAGCTGCTCAAGCCGCGCGATATCCATGTCGATCTCGCCACACTGCCGATCGACGATGCCGAGAGCTACCAGATGCTGGCGCGCGGCGAGGTGGTCGGCGTGTTCCAGGTTGAAAGCCAGGGCATGCGGCGCGCGCTGGTCGACATGCGCCCCGACCGCTTCGAGGACATCATCGCGCTGGTCGCGCTCTATCGCCCGGGCCCGATGGCGAACATCCCGACCTATTGCGCGCGCAAGCATGGCGACGAGGAGCCGGAATATCTGCATCCGGTGCTCGAGCCGATCCTGAAGGAGACCTTCGGCGTCATCATCTACCAGGAACAGGTGATGCAGATCGCGCAGGTGATGTCGGGCTATTCGCTTGGCGACGCCGACCTCTTGCGCCGCGCCATGGGCAAGAAGATCCGCGCCGAGATGGACAAGCAGCGCGATATCTTCGTCGCGGGCGCGGTCAAGAACGGCGTGCCGAAGGCGCAGGCCGAGACCATCTTCGAATTGCTCGCCAAGTTCGCCGACTACGGCTTCAACAAGAGCCACGCGGCGGCTTATGCGCTGGTGTCCTACCACACCGCCTATATGAAGGCGCATTATCCGGTGGAGTTCATCGCGGCGTCGATGACGCTCGATCTCAACAACACGGACAAGCTCTCCGAATTCCGCTCCGAGGCGCAGCGCCTCGGCATCAAGGTCGAGCCGCCCAACATCAACCGCTCGGGGGCGACCTTCGAGGTCGGTGACAAGGTCATCTACTACGCGCTTGCCGCGCTCAAGGGCGTCGGCATCCAGGCGATTGAGCAGATCATCGAGGAGCGCACGAAGCGGGGGGTGTTCACCTCGCTCGCTGACTTCGCCGCGCGCGTCAATCCGCGTGCGATCAACAAGCGCATCATCGAAAGCCTGGCTGCCGCCGGCGCCTTCGACACGCTGGAGCCGAATAGGGCGCGGGTCTTCGCCGGGGCGGACTCGATCATGGCCGCCTGCCAGCGCGCGCATCAGGCCGAGACGATCGGCCAGAACGACATGTTCGGCATGTCGGCGGACGCGCCGACCATCATGCTGCCCCAGATCGAGCCGTGGCTGCCTGCCGAGCGGCTGCGCCGCGAATACGACGCGATCGGCTTCTTCCTGTCGGGACATCCGCTCGACGATTACGCCACCGTCCTCAAGCGGCTGCGCGTGCAGAGCTGGGCCGAGTTCTCACGCGCGGTGAAGACCGGCGCCACCGCCGGCAAGGTCGCGGCGACCGTTGTCTCGCGCATGGAGCGGCGTACCAAGACCGGCAACAAGATGGGCATCATGGGCCTGTCGGACCCGACCGGGCATTTCGAGGCGGTGCTGTTCTCCGAAGGCCTCGCGCAATATCGCGACGTGCTTGAGCCGGGCGCCGCCGTGCTGCTCCAGCTCGGCGCCGAGCTCCAGGGCGAGGACGTGCGCGCGCGCGTGCTGCATGCCGAGCCGCTCGATGATGCCGCGGCCAAGACGCAGAAGGGCCTGCGCATCTTCCTGCGCGACACCAAGCCGCTGGACTCGATCGCCAAGCGTCTCGCCGGTCCCGATGCAGCCGCGTCGAACGGTGCCGCGCCGAAGATCGGCAGTCCCGGGATTGCGCCGCGCTCAAATGGCGACGGCGAGGTCTCGCTGGTATTGATGCTCGACCTCGAGACCGAGGTGGAGATGAAGCTGCCCGGCCGCTTCAAGGTCTCGCCGCAGATCGCTGGCGCGATCAAGGCGGTTGCGGGCGTGGTGGACGTGCAGCAACTGTAGAGCGCGATGAGATTTCGAAGAATCGTCATCGCGCTTTGGATCGTTGTTGGAGCATGATCTCCGTACAAACGCGTGCCGCGTTTGTCGCGAGGGAAGATTGCTGCGCTTTTTTTGGATCATGCCCTAGCAGCCGGTCGCGAATATATGCGGGCGCGCGCAGGCCCGTGCAGTCGCTGCGCGTGAGGCGAGCGATCGCTTCGGCTTAGCAGCATGGTTCGCGGTGCAGCAATCATAAGTTGCGTCAATTATAATTGGTGATTTCTTCATATCGGCGCACCTATCATCGCAACGCTTCCATTCGTCCACTGGTACCTGGGGAAACATCACATGTGCGACAAGTGCTCTGAATCTCTGCATCATCAATCTCTGCATCAAGACATCGCGCCGTCACGTCGGTCCGCGATGCTGTTTGGCGCCGCCGCGTTTGGCATGGCTTTCGCCGGCGGAGCTTTCGCCAACCGCGCCTTGGCAAAGGAAGCCAAGCAGCCACCCAAGCCGCAGAACGTGCTGGTGCCCGATGCGGCGCTGAAGCGGCTGATGGCGGGCAATGCGCGCTATGTCGAAGGCGTATCGCGGCGCCACGATTTCAAGCACGAGCGCGAGGCGCTGGCCGGTGGCCAGAACCCGTTCGCGGCCGTTCTGAGCTGCGCCGACTCGCGCATCGCGCCGGAATATGCCTTCGACAGCGGCCGCGGCGATCTCTTCGTCTGTCGCGTCGCCGGAAATTTTGCCGGCACCGAGACCATCGCCAGCATGGAATATGCAGTCGCGGTGCTCAACGCGCCCCTGATCCTCGTGCTCGGCCATGACAGTTGCGGCGCGGTCGATGCGACGCTGAAGGCGATCAAGGACAATACCTCGCCGCCGGGACACATTCCCTCGCTGGTCGATGCGATCGCGCCCGCCGCAAAGGCTGCCATGCAGCAGGGCGGCGGGGATGTCCTCGACAAGGCGATCCGGCAGAACGTGATCGACAACGTCGCAAAGCTGAAGTCGGCCGCGCCGATCCTCAACGCGGCCGTGGAGCAGGGCAAGATCAAGGTCGTCGGCGGCATCTACCGTCTCACGACGGGAACGGTCGACCTGATCCAGGGCTGAACGGGCCGACGCGGCTCGCGCCGCAGTGCGGTCACAAGGCTTGCGCGAGCCTGACGCAGGGTTTGATTTGATATGAGGCGGGGGCGCCATGCCGCCGCCTCAATCCGCGCTTTTCGTTCAAGAGCCATTCAGCCAGCCGGGCGTTTCATGCACGCTGGCACCTCAAAGACAAAAGCGGGCAAGCAAGCCATGCGTGGGACGCTCAAAGTCTTCATCTGCCTTCTCCTGCCGATCATGGTCCTTGCCGCTGGCAGTCCGGGGCCAGTGCGCGCGCAGCAGCAGGAAAAGCGCATCGCGCTGGTTGTCGGCAACGGCGCCTATGCCAAGTCGCCGCTGGCGACGACCGCGAACGATGCCGGCCTGATCGCGCAGACGCTGCAAGCAGCGGGCTTCGACGTCGTCGGCGCCCGCGATCTCGACGGCGACACGCTGCGCAAGAGCTTTCGCGACTTCGTCCAGAAGGCGCAGGCGTCGGGACCCGGCACCGTCGCGATGGTCTATCTGGCCGGCTACGGCGTGCAGCTCGCCGGCGAGAACTATTTCATCCCGGTCGATTCCAACATCACGCGCGACACCGACATTCCGACCGAAGCCTTGCGCATCAGCGACTATGCGCGCCAGCTTGCGGCCATTCCGCTCAAGGCCAACATCGTCGTGCTCGATGCAGCCCGCGCGCAGCCCTTCATCGAGGGCGGGCAGCCGATCGCGAGCGGACTGGCGCTGGTCGAGCCCGATCCGAACATGCTGATCGCCTTCAACGCCGCCCCCGGCACGGTCGCGCCGGAGGAGCCGGGACCCTATGGCATCTACGCGCAGTCGCTGGCGGAAATGATCCGGACCGGCGGGTTGTCGTTGGCAGACGTGTTCGACCGCGTCCGCCTGCGCGTCAACGAGGCCAGCAAGGGCGCGCAGGTGCCCTGGAACGAGCAGAAGATATCGGCGCCATTCTCCTTCTTCGAGCGCGGGCCCGACGCGCCGCCGCCGGAGACGGCACCGGACCAGGTTGCTGCGATCCGCAGCAAGCCGATCCGCGATCTCGGCGCGCAGGATGCCTATGCCGCCGCGCTCTCGCGCGACACGCTGCCGTCCTATGAGGAATTTCTTGCGGCCTATCCGAACGATCCGATGTCCAAGCGCGTGATGGTGATCGTCGCGGCGCGCCGCGAGGCGATCACCTGGCGACGCACGTACCGGACCGACACGCCGGAGGCCTATTGGTCGTATCTGCGCCGCTATCCGCGCGGCCCGCACGCGGGCGATGCGCATCGCCGCCTTGCGATCCTCACCGCGCCGGTCGAGCCGCCGCCGAGCTTTGCGATGATCGACTACGACGTGCCGCCGCCGCCGCCGGAGGAGGTGGTCTATGTCGATCGCCCGGTGCTGTATTTCAGCGACCCCGATTTCGGCTTCGCGCCGCCACCGCCGCCGCCGGTCTACTACCTGCCGCCGCCGCCGCCGGATTTCGTCGTGCTGCCGCCGCCGCTGCCCGTGGTCGGCCTGTTCGTGCTGCCGCAGCCGGTGTTCGTGCCGATCCCGGTGTTCGTGAGGCCGCCGGTCTATGTCGCGCCGCCGCCGAACAACATCATCTTCAACAACATCCATAACACCACGGTCATCAACACCGTGATCAACCAGGCGCCGGCACCGGCGCCTGCTGCGGGCGCCGGGCCGGCCAATCTGGCGCCGGCGGTTGCCGGCCGCGCCAATCCGGTGGCGCCGGCCGTGCCGCAGGCGGTGATGCAGCGCGCCGCCCTGATCCAGCAGGGCAAGGCGCCGTTGCCGCCGAGCGCAACGGTCCAGCCAACGGCGAGGCCCGGGGCGCCGCCGGCGGCGCCGGCGAACGTCGCGCCAAACGCCCTGCCGGGCGCCGCCGCACCAGGTGCGGCCCCGAACGCTGCACCACAGACCAGGCTGCCCGCGGCCAACACGTTGCCGGTGCCAGGAGCCCATGGCGGTCCGCCTGCGGCGCCGGCGGGGGCTGGCCCGCTGCCGAACGGCAGGCCAGCACCGACGGCGACTGCACCCGGTGCGCCGCCGCCGACTCATCCGGGGGCGCCGACGGCTGCGGCTCCCGGCACGACCACGCTGCCTGCCCATCCCGGTGCGCCAAATGCTGCCGGCTCTGCGACGGCTGCGCCCACCACGACAAGCCCGCCTGCCGCGCCCGGCCTGCCGCCGAAGCCGCCGGTGGCACAGACCCCGCCGGGGGCCGGGCCTGCGGATCGCGCCAAGTCCGCAACCCGCGAGTCGCCCGGCACGCCTCCGGCCGCGGCCGGAAGGCCGGTTGCGCCGCCGCCCTCGGCTGCGCATGAGCCGATCAGGCCGCAGAATCGGCCATCAGCCGCTCCGCCGCAGGCGGCGAGACCCGTTGCACCGCCGCCGCGGCCCCAGGCCGTGGCGCGGCCTACGCCGCCGCCACCGCCGCCGCGCGTATCCGCGCCGCCGCCACGGGTGGCTGCGCCTCCGCCGCCGCGGATGGCTGCACCCCCGCCGCCGCGACCCGCTCCGCCGCCGGTCGCTGCGGCCCGTCCCGCGCCGCCACCGCCTGTTGCCCGGCCGGCTCCACCACCGCCGCCACCACGGGTGGCCGTGGCCCCGCCGCGTCCGGCGGCACCTCCGCCACGCCCGGCGGCCCCGCCGCCCGCAAAGAAGTGCCCGCCCAACCAGCCGAAGTGCTAGATGGCAGGGCCGGTATTGATGGAACAGGGGCCTCTGGCGGGCGAAAATCGCCCCCGAAAGGCCCTTATTTCCTTGCTTCTGGCCGAAATTGCGCTATAGAGCGCGCCATCTCACACGGAAACATGGCTCACAAGGCCGTCCGGTGGCAACCGGGGCGAGAACGCTCCGTTTTGCTCACACGTTTCCGGAGGAACCAACCGGAGAATTAGAACGATGGCACTGCCCGATTTCACTATGCGTCAGCTGCTCGAAGCTGGCGTGCACTTTGGTCACCAGTCTCACCGCTGGAATCCGAAAATGGCTCCGTTCATTTTCGGTGCTCGCAACAACATCCACATCGTCGACCTCGCGCAGACCGTGCCGATGCTGCACACGGCCCTTCAGGCCGTCAGCGACACGGTGGCCAAGGGCGGCCGCATCCTGTTCGTCGGCACCAAGCGCCAGGCGCAGGACGGCGTTGCCGATGCTGCCAAGCGCTGCGCGCAGTACTTCGTCAATTCGCGCTGGCTCGGCGGTACGCTGACCAACTGGAAGACGATCTCGGCCTCGATCAAGCGCCTGCGTCACCTCGACGACGTGCTCTCGGGCGGCGAAGCCAATTCCTACACGAAGAAGGAGCGCCTGACGCTTCAGCGCGAGCGCGACAAGCTCGACCGTTCGCTCGGCGGCATCAAGGACATGGGCGGTCTGCCCGACCTGATCTTCGTGATCGACACCAACAAGGAAGACATCGCGATCCAGGAGGCCCAGCGCCTCAACATTCCGGTCGCCGCGATCGTCGACACCAATTCGGACCCGAAGGGCATCACCTATGTGGTCCCCGGCAATGACGACGCCGGCCGCGCCATCGCGCTGTATTGCGACCTGATCGCCCGTGCGGCGATCGACGGCATCTCGCGTGCCCAGGGCGATTCGGGCATCGACATCGGCGCCTCGGTTCGTCCGGTTGCCGAAGAGCTGCCGGCGGCGTCCTCGAGCGGCTTCCAGGGCCTCGCAGGTCCGCGCGGCACCGCCGACGACCTCAAGAAGCTCCCGGGCGTGTCGGGCGCGATCGAGAAGAAGTTCAACGACCTCGGCATCTTCCACTACTGGCAGCTCGCCGAGCTCGACCACGACACCGCGCACACGATCGGCGAAGAAGTCGGTCTGCCGAGCCGCGCGGACGCCTGGGTGGCCAAGGCCAAGGCGCTGACCGCGGAAGCGGAATAGTCAAAAAGAGCGATGGGTTGGCCGGATAGGATCCGGCCACCATTTCAGTTGACGCGAATCCCTGAGATGGACCGCGGCGGCGCGATCGGATGCCACGCCGCGGCAAACCGGCAGGCACAAAGGATTTTCAACGATGGCAACGATCACAGCTGCGATGGTCAAGGACCTGCGCGAGTCGACCGGCGCGGGCATGATGGACTGCAAGGCCGCGCTCACCGAAAACGACGGCAACATGGAAGCGGCGCAGGACTGGCTGCGCAAGAAGGGCCTGTCGAAGGCCGCCAAGAAGTCGGGCCGCGTCGCGGCCGAGGGTCTGATCGGCGCGCTCACCAAGGGCACCAAGGGCGTCGTGGTCGAGGTCAACTCCGAGACCGACTTCGTCGCGCGCAACGGCCAGTTCCAGGGCCTCGTCAAGATGATCGCCCAGGTCGCGTTCGACGCAGGTGCAGACGTCGAGAAGATCAAGGCCGCCAAGGTCGGCGACGTCACGATCGAGGCCGCCATCAATGACGCGATCGCCACCATCGGCGAGAACATGACGCTGCGCCGCGCTGCCGCCCTCGAGGTGACGCAGGGCGTGGTGTCGCACTACGTCCACGGTGCGGTCATCGACGGCGCCGGCAAGATGGGCGTGATCGTCGCGCTGGAATCGCCGGGCAAGGCCGACGAGCTCGCCGCCCTCGGCCGCCAGATCGCGATGCATGTCGCCGCCGCCAACCCGCTGGCGCTCGATCCGTCCGGCCTCGATCCGGCCGTCGTCAAGCGCGAGAAGGACGTGCTCGCCGACAAGTATCGTCAGCAGGGCAAGCCCGAGAACGTGATCGAGAAGATCGTCGAGTCCGGTCTGAAGACCTACTACAAGGAAGTCTGCCTGCTCGAGCAGGCTTTCATCCACGACACCGGCAAGTCGGTGGCGCAGGCGGTGAAGGAAGCCGAGGGCAAGGTCGGCGGCGCAGTGAAGATCGCCGGTTTTGTGCGCTATGCTCTCGGTGAGGGAATCGAGAAGCAGGAAAGCGACTTCGCAGCCGAGGTCGCGGCGGCCAGCGGCAAGAAGTAAGCGCCGGAACGTTCCTTCCGGCGTGCCGCCGGAAGCGGCGCCCGGACGAGGAAAGTGCTCATGACTGATCCGGTCTATCGTCGCGTCGTGATCAAGCTGTCCGGCGAATATCTCGCGGGACAGCAGGGGTTTGGCATCGATCAGCCGACCGTCGACCGGGTTGCGGACGACCTGATCGCCGCCCGCAAGCTCGGTACCGAGGTTGCGGTCGTGATCGGCGGCGGCAACATGGTCCGCGGCGTCGAGGTCTCCTCCCGGGGGGTCTCGCGCACCACCGGCGACACCATGGGCATGCTCGCCACCATGATGAACTGCCTCGCGCTGGAAGCGGCGATCGAGCGCAAGGGCACGCCGGCGCGCACGCTGTCGGCCTTCGTCATGCCCGAGATTTCCGAGCTGTTCACCCGCACTGCGGCGCACAAATACCTCGCCGAGGGCCGGATCGTGCTGCTCGGCGGCGGAACCGGCAACCCGTTCTTCACCACCGATACGACCGCCGTGCTGCGCGCGGCCGAGATCGGCGCGGAGGCGGTCCTGAAGGCGACCAATGTCGATGGCGTCTACTCGGCCGACCCGAAGAAGGATCCGAGCGCCACGCGGTTCGACCGGCTGACGCATTCGCAGGCGATCGAAGGCGGCTACAAGGTGATGGATGCGACCGCCTTCGCGCTTGCCCGCGAGACGTCGCTGCCTATCATCGTATTCTCGATCGCGGCGCCGGGCTCGATCGGTGCGATTCTGCGTGGCGTCGGCCACGGAACCATCGTCGCCGGCTGACGGCTCATCTGCCGCGCCCTCAAGGGAAGGGCGCGGGTTAGGTCGCCGGGATTTTGAAGGAGAAACGTGATGGCCACGGGTAATTTCGATCTCAACGAAGTGAAGCGCCGCATGCAGGGCGCCGTCGCCTCGCTCAAGCACGAGCTTGGCGGCCTGCGCACGGGCCGCGCCTCGGCCTCGATGCTCGATCCCGTGCAGGTCGACGCTTATGGCAGCCATATGCCGCTCAATCAGCTCGCCACCGTCAGCGTGCCCGAGCCGCGCCTGATCTCGGTGCAGGTCTGGGACAAGTCGATGGTCAAGGCGGTGGAGAAGGCGATCGTCGACTCCAATCTCGGCCTGTCGCCCGCGACCGAAGGCCAGGTGCTGCGCCTGCGCATTCCCGAGCTCAACGAGGAGCGGCGCAAGGAGCTGGTGAAGGTCGCGCACAAATACGCGGAAGCCGCCAAGGTCGCCGCGCGCCACGTCCGCCGCGACGGCCTCGACGTGCTCAAGAAGCTCGAGAAGAATCACGAGATGTCGGAGGACGACCAGAAGCGTCACGCCGACGAGGTGCAGAAGGCGACCGATGGCACCATCGCCGAGATCGACCAGCTGCTGGGCGCCAAGGAAAAAGAAATCCTGACTGTTTAAGGCTGCCTCCATGTCCAACGCCGCCGCGCCCGCTACGGAAGGACCCGACCGGTCCGAGGCGCCCGCGCATGTCGCCATCATCATGGATGGCAACGGGCGTTGGGCGGCCGCGCGCGGCTTGCCGCGTGCGGAGGGGCATCGCCGCGGCGTCGAGGCCCTGCGCCGCGTGGTGCGCGCCTCGCACGAGCTCGGCATCCGCTATCTCACCATCTTCTCCTTCTCTTCGGAGAACTGGTCGCGTCCGGCGAGCGAGATCGGCGATCTCTTCGGTCTGCTCCGCCGCTTCATCCGCAACGATCTGGCGAGCCTGCATCGCGACGGCGTCAAGGTTCGCATCATCGGCGAGCGGGATGGGCTCGAAAGCGACATCTGCGCGCTGCTGAACGAAGCCGAGGAACTGACGCGGGACAACACCCGCCTCACGCTCGTCGTCGCCTTCAACTACGGCTCGCGGCAGGAGATCGCGAAGGCGGCGCAGAAGCTGGCGCGCGAGGTTGCCGACGGCAAGCGCGACCCTGCCACGATCGACGCCGAGACGCTCGGCACGCATCTCGATGCGCCCGACATCCCCGATCCCGATCTCATCATCCGCACCAGCGGCGAGCAGCGCCTCTCGAATTTCCTGATGTGGCAGGCCGCCTATAGCGAGCTCGTCTTCGTGCCGATCCACTGGCCCGATTTCGACAAGGCGGCGCTGGAGGGCGCGATCGCCGAATTTGCCAGGCGCGAGCGCCGTTTCGGCGGCCTGGTCGCGAAAACCGCCTCGTGAGCGAATCCGACACCGCACCGGCGGGCGCCAAGCCTGCCCCGAGCAATCTGGTGATGCGGGTCCTCGCAGCCTTGGTGCTGGCGCCGCTGACCATTGCCATCGCCTATGCCGGCGGCTGGCTGTGGGCGCTTCTCGTCACCCTGGTCTCGATCGGGCTGTTCGCGGAATGGCTGATGGTGGTGGGGGCGGGATCGGCTTCGCTGACCGGGGCAGGGACGGTCGTGATCGCCATGATGGGAGCCGCCGTCGCTTTTGGCGGGCTCAAGACCTCCGTCGTCACCGGCCTCATCGGCGGTGCGATCGTGACCCTGATCGCGCGGGGCAAGTTCTTATGGGCAGCCACCGGGTTTGCCTATGCGTCGGCGGCGCTGCTGGCCTCGATCCTGGTGCGGAAGGATCTCGTCAACGGTTTCTCCGCGCTGATGTTCGTGCTGCTGGTGGTGTGGGCGACCGATATCGGCGGCTATTTCGCCGGCCGCGGCATTGGCGGACCGAAGCTGTGGCCGCGGGTGAGCCCGAAGAAGACCTGGGCCGGAGCCCTCGGCGGCTTTGCCGCGAGCCTTGCGGTCGCTGCCGGCTTTGCGGCTTGCGGGGTCGGCAAGGCTGTCCCGCTGCTGCTGATCAGCGCCGTGCTCTCGGTGGTGTCGCAGCTGGGCGATCTGTTCGAATCCGCGGTGAAGCGGCGGTTCGGAGTCAAGGATTCCAGTCACTTAATTCCCGGTCATGGCGGGCTTTTGGACCGCCTGGACGGCTTTGTTGCCGCCATCCTGGCGGCCTGGTTTATCGGCTTTCTCCGTCACGGTGTGCATAGCGCCGGAAGCGGTCTTATGGTTTGGTGAGGATATGAGCGCCGTTCCCTTGCGTAATAACAGGCTTGCTGCGTCCGACATTCGCAGCGTCACAGTCCTCGGTGCCACCGGCTCGATCGGCGACAGCACGATGGATCTGCTGCGCGCCTCGCCCGAGCGCTACCGCGTCGAGGCCTTGACGGCGAACGGCAATGTCGAGGCGCTGGCCAAGCTCGCGAAGGAATTCAACGCGCGCTTCGTGGCGATCGCGGACAGCTCGAAGCTCGGCGAGCTCAAGGCTCTGCTGGCGGGAACGAGCACCGAATGCGGCGCCGGTGAAAGCGCCGTGATCGAGGCCGGCGCGCGTCCAGCGGATTGGGTGATGGCGGCCGTCAGCGGCGCCGCCGGGCTGAAGCCGGCTCTCGCCGCGGTCGATCGCGGCGCGCATGTCGCGCTCGCCAACAAGGAATGCCTCGTCTGCGCCGGCGATTTCTTCATGCAACGCGCGGCGAAGGCGGGCGCCTGCATCCTGCCGGCCGATTCCGAGCATAACGCGCTGTTTCAGGCACTGGCATCGGGCAATCGCGACGAGCTGGTGCGCGTCATCATCACCGCATCGGGCGGCCCGTTCCGGACCTGGAAGCCCGCCGACATCGAGCAGGCGACGCTCGAGCAGGCGCTCAAGCATCCGAACTGGAGCATGGGCCAGAAGATCACGATCGATTCCGCCTCGATGATGAACAAGGGGCTCGAGGTGATCGAGGCCTCCTATCTGTTCGCGCTCTCGCCGGACGAGATCGACGTGCTGGTGCACCCGCAGTCGATCATCCACGGCATGGTCGAGTTCTCCGACCGTTCGGTCATGGCGCAGCTCGGCTCGCCCGACATGCGCACGCCGATCGCGCATTGCCTCGGCTGGCCCGACCGCATCAAGGGGCCGGCGGCCAAGCTCGACCTCGCCAAGATCGGCCAGCTCACCTTCGAGGCGCCGGACTTCGAGCGGTTCCCGGGACTACGGCTGGCCTACGATTCGCTCCGGACCGGGAAGGGGGCCACCACGGTCTACAACGCCGCCAACGAGGTCGCCGTCGCCGCCTTCATCGCCGGCAAGATCCGCTTCGGCGCGATTGCCCGGCTGGTCGAGGCGACCCTTGATGACTGGATCCGCGGCGGGAACCAGGCGCCCCTGACGTCCGCCGACGATGCAATCTCTGTTGACCATGTTGCTCGAAATAGAGCTGCCGCCCTATTGCCTCAAATTGCCTTAAAGGCATCCTAGTTGGTTCGGGGCCAGGGCCTTGCGGCGCTGGATGAGGGAAATCGATGATCGACTTTTTTGTCCATAGTTTCAATGCGTTGAGCCATGGGCTCCTCGGCTACGCAGTTCCCTTCCTGTTCGTCCTGACCATCGTCGTGTTCTTCCACGAGCTCGGCCATTTCCTGGTCGCGCGTTGGGCCGGCGTTCGGGTGTTGACCTTTTCGCTCGGTTTCGGACCGGAGCTAATCGGTTTCAACGACCGCCACGGCACCCGCTGGAAGATCTCGGCGATCCCGCTTGGCGGCTACGTCAAGTTCTTCGGCGACGAGAGCGAGGCCTCGACCCCGTCGGCCGATACACTTGCGGCGATGACGCCCGAGGAGCGCGCCGGCAGCTTCCACCATAAGAAGGTCGGCCCGCGCGCGGCCATCGTCGCGGCCGGTCCGATCGCCAATTTCATTCTGGGCGCGCTGATCTTCGCCGGCATGGCGCTGTACTACGGCAAGCCGAGCACGATCGCGCGCGTCGACGGCGTCGTCGCCGATGGCGCGGCGGCTGTGGCCGGTTTCAAGATCGGTGACGTCGTCGTTCAGATCGACGGCAAGCCGATCGAGAGCTTTGCCGACATGCAGCGAATCGTGGCGATGAACGCTGGTTCGACGCTTGCGTTCCAGGTGAAGCGTGACGGGGCCATCGTGGCGCTGTCTGCGACCCCGGCGCTGCTCGAGCGCAAGGACCCGTTCGGCAACAGCCACCGCGTCGGTGTGCTCGGTGTCGAGCACAAGACTCAGGCCGGCGAGGCCTCGACCGCGCCCGTCGGTGTCGGTGAGGCGTTCAAGATCGGCGTGGAACAGGTCTGGTTCATCATCACCAGCACCTTCAAGTTCCTGGGCTCGCTGTTTGTGGGACACGGTAACCCGAACGAGGTCAGTGGCGTCCTTGGCATCGCGAAGATGTCGGGGCAGGCGGCCAGTGCCGGGTTCCAGTTCGTGATCAATCTCTGCGCCGTGCTGTCAGTGTCGATCGGTCTGTTGAACCTGTTCCCGATCCCGCTGCTCGATGGTGGTCACCTTATGTTCTATGCGGCCGAAGTGGTTCGCGGTCGGCCCTTGTCCGAGCGGACTCAGGAGATGGGGTTCCGAATCGGGCTGGGCTTGGTGCTGATGTTGATGGTGTTTGCGACCTACAACGACATCCTGCGGATGGCAGCTTCCTGATAGGGGCTTTTTTGTGGCGTTGCTGTTGAGCAACGTCCTGGAATGAAATTGAAATCACGGCGCTTTCGGCCGTTTGCGGCGTCGGCGAAATTGGCTACAAGCGGCCTGAACTTGGGGAATCTCCAGACCGGCGTTGGGGTGGGTCTGGCACGGAATGATAAGGGCGCGTTGCGCATGAAGTTTGGACTGCGACTCCGGGGGGGCTTGCTCGCAACCCTGATCATGTTCGGCGCGCCGGTGGTTGCCCCGGTCGGGGCTGCTTTTGTGTCTTCGTCTGCGCTTGCTCAGACCGTCCAGTCGATTTCCGTCGAAGGAAATCGCCGCGTCGAGGTGGAGACGATCCGCTCCTATTTCAAGCCGGGTCCGGGCGGCCGCCTGGATCAAGGCGCCATCGATGACGGCCTCAAGGCGCTGATCGAGACCGGCCTGTTCCAGGACGTCAGGATCAACCGCGGCCCCGGCGGCCAGATCGTCGTCTCCGTGGTGGAAAACCCGGTGATCGGGCGCATCGCCTTCGAGGGCAACAAGAAGATCAAGGACGAGCAGCTCACTGCCGAGGTCCAGTCCAAGGCGCGCGGAACCTTCTCCCGCGCCATGGTGCAGTCCGACACGCTGCGAATCGCTGAAATCTACCGCCGTTCCGGCCGCTACGACGTGCGCGTCACGCCCGAAGTGATCGAGCAGCCGAACAATCGCGTCGATCTCATCTTCACGATCGTGGAAGGCTCCAAGACCGGCGTGAAGTCGATCGAGTTCGTCGGCAACGTCGCGTTCTCGTCGTACCGCCTGCGGGACGTCATCAAGACGCGCGAATCGAACCTCCTCAGCTTCCTCGCCAGCGGCGACATCTACGATCCGGATCGTGTCGAGGCTGACCGCGACCTGATTCGCCGCTTCTATCTCAAGAACGGTTTCGCCGACGTCCAGGTCGTGGCCGCGCTCACCGAATACGATCCGGAGAAGAAGGGCTTCAACGTCACCTTCAAGATCGAGGAAGGCGCGCAGTATCGCGTCGGCGCGGTCGATTTCCGCTCCAGCATTCCGAACTTCGATCCGTCTTCGATGCGGGGCTATTCGCGCGTCGGGGTCGGCTCGCTCTACAACGTCGAATCGGTCGAGAAGTCGGTCGAGGAGATGCAGATTGAAGCCTCGCGCCGCGGCTATGCCTTTGCCGTGGTCCGTCCCGGCGGCGACCGCAATTTCGAGGCGCACACGGTGTCCGTCGTGTTCAACATCGACGAGGGTCCGCGTACCTATATCGAGCGCATCAATTTGCGCGGCAACACCCGTACACGCGACTACGTCATCCGCCGCGAGTTCGACATCTCGGAAGGCGATGCCTACAACCGCGCGCTGGTCGATCGCGCCGAGCGGCGCCTGAAGAACCTCGACTACTTCAAGAGCGTCAAGATCACGACCGAGCCCGGCTCGTCGAGCGACCGCGTCATCCTGATCGTCGATATGGAAGAGAAATCGACCGGCGACTTCTCGATCTCGGGCGGCTACTCCACGACCGACGGTGCGCTGGCCGAAGTTTCGGTCTCCGAGCGCAACCTGCTCGGCCGCGGCCTGTTCGCCAAGGCGTCGGTGACCTACGGCCAGTACGCGCGCGGCTATTCGCTCTCGTTCGTCGAGCCGTATCTGCTCGACTATCGCGTCGCGCTCGGCCTCGACCTCTATCAGCGTGAGCAGAAGTCCAACAGCTACATCTCCTACGGCACCAAGACGCTCGGCTTCTCGCCCCGTCTCGGCTTCTCCTTGCGTGAAGATCTGGCGCTCCAGCTGCGCTACTCGATCTACCGGCAGGAAATCACGCTGCCGAGCTACCTGGCGAACTGTAACAACGTGCAGTTTCTGCCCGATGGCAGCGTGAATCCATTGTTCAATCCGAGCCCAGCCTTTGCCAATGCTAACGGTATCAGCCTGGCCTCGACCAATGGCCTCGGCTGCTACAGCGACGGCGAAGCCTCGCTGCCAGTGCGCAAGGAGCTTGCCAATGGCAAGACCCTGACCTCGGCGCTCGGCTACACGCTGACCTACAACACGCTGGACAACAACAAGAACCCCACCGACGGTCTGCTCATCGACTTCCGCCAGGACTTCGCCGGCGTCGGTGGCGACGTCTCCTACCTCAAGTCCGCGGCGGACGGTAAGTATTACACCCCGTTGGTCTCGGACATTGTGGGCCTTGTCCACCTCCAGGGCGGTATCCTGACCAAGATGGGCAGCGATCTGCGTATGCTCGATCATTTCCAGATGGGCCCGAACCTCGTCCGCGGCTTTGCTCCGAACGGCATCGGTCCTCGCGATTTGAATCCCTTTGGCACGCAGGACGCACTCGGCGGCACCAAGTACTGGGGCGCTTCGTTCGAATTGCAGATGCCGTTCTGGTTCCTGCCGAAGGAAGTGGGTCTGAAGGGTGCAGTCTATGCCGACGCTGGCGGTCTCTATGATTATAAGGGACCGACGAGCTGGACCGCGACCAACGAGGTCAATGTGGCGGGCTGCATCCCCTCGACCACCAATCCGGTGTCCGCGGGAACCTGTACCGGCCTGATCTACGACGACAGCAAGGTGATCCGCTCGTCGGTCGGTGTCGGCCTGATCTGGCAGTCGCCGTTCGGTCCGCTGCGCTTCGACTACGCCGTGCCGCTCAGCAAGGGCAAGTACGACCGTACCCAGGAGTTCCGGTTCGGCGGCGGCACCACCTTCTAATTCGAACAGCACGGCATGATCCGGCCCCTCAGTTTTCCTGGGGGGCCGATCTCCAAAAAGATCGTGCTCAATCCATGAGATAAGGCATGATGCGGCCTGACCGCTTCATGCCGAAGCCGGACCGCGACGGGGTGGAATGGCGCAGCCGACCTTCTTTACAAAGCCGCCTGCCACAGCGCTGGCCGACATTGCCACGCTGACCAAGGCGCAATTGGTTGACCCCACGAGGGGCGGCCTCGTCATCACCGGCCTGGCTTCGCTGGACGAAGCCGGGCCGATGCATCTGGCATTCTTTGACAACCTCAAATATGTCGATCAGCTCAAGGCAACCAAGGCAGGTGCATGCCTGGTCAGTCCGCGCTTCGAGGCCGAGGTGCCCGCGCATGTGGCCGTGCTGCGGGCGAAGCAGCCGTTCCGCGCCTTCGTCGGCATTGCCCGGGAATGGCACGGCGACGCGCTGAGGCCGCAATCCTGGACCGGCAATGACGGCATCGCCCCGTCGGCCATCATCGATCCCACCGCCCGGCTCGAGGACGGCGTGATCGTCGAGCCGCTGGCGGTGATCGGTGCGGATGTCGAGATCGGCAGCGGCACGGTGGTCGGTGTTGGTGCCGTGATCGGCCCTGGCGTCAAGATCGGCCGGGACTGCAATGTCGGCGCCCGCACCGCGATCCAGTGCGCCCTGATCGGCAACAACGTCTTGATCCATCCGGGCTGCTCGATCGGCCAGGACGGCTACGGCTTCATCTTCTTCGGCCCCGAGGGCCATCTGAAGGTGCCCCAGACCGGGCGCGTGCTGATCCAGAACGACGTCGAGGTCGGCGCCAACACCACGATCGACCGCGGCTCGTTGCGGGATACGGTCATCGGCGAAGGGACCAAAATCGACAATCAGGTCCAGATCGGCCACAATGTCACGATCGGCCGGCACTGCCTGCTGGCGGCCCAGATCGGCCTCGCCGGCAGCCTGACCATCGGCGACAACGTGGCGCTCGGAGCGAAGGTGGGCATCAACAATCACCTCAAGATCGGCGATGGAGCCCAGGTGACAGCGATGAGCGCGGTCAAGGACGACATCCCGCCGGGCGGCCGCTGGGGCGGGCATTTCGCCAAGCCGACCAAACAATGGTTCAAGGAGATCATCGCGGTGGAGCGCCTGGTACGCGACAGCAAGGCCGATCCGAAGGACGAGGGACGGGAATGACGGAGGAATCGCCTATCAAGTTCGAGCTGGTGGATATCAACGCGATCCTCCAGACGCTGCCGCACCGCTTTCCGATGCTGCTGATCGATCGCGTGATCAACATCCGCGCCGATTACAGCGGCATCGGCATCAAGAACGTCACCTTCAACGAGCCGGCCTTCCAGGGGCATTTCCCCGAGCGTCCGGTCTATCCCGGCGTCATGATGATCGAGGCGATGGCGCAGACGGCGGGCGTGATCGGCATCAAATCGGTCGAGGGCACCGAGAAGCCGCGCGCGGTGTATTTCCTCACCATCGACAAGTGCAAGTTCCGCAAGCCCGTGCTGCCCGGCGATACCATCGAGTATCACATGCGCTCTCTCGGCCGCCGCAAGGCCATGTGGTGGTTTCACGGCGACGCCAAGGTCAACGGCCAGGTGGTTGCGGAGGCCGACGTCGGCGCCATGCTGACGGATTGAGGGAGCAGCTAGCGCGAATGGATTCACGCGTGGCAGTCGTAGCGGCTGCCCGCAGTCTCGCGCCTGATATTTTGGTTGAAGAACTGGCCCATCGAGGGTGCGCCCAGGAGGCGGTCGACCGTCTCGGCCGTGACCCCGCAATAGCGGTCGTAGGCACCGTTCGCTGCGACGACGAGGTCCCGACGCGTGCGATCGTAGCAGACCCGCTGGAGCACCGTGCTCCGGGTGATGTCGCGGCACTCGAATGCCCCGAGATCGACGCGGTCGCGCTCGCCGATCTCGACCGTTTCGGAGACGATCGGCGCAGCCGCGAGCTGCGCGAGCAGAAGTGCCAGGGCCCTGACCATGATAAGTTCAAGCTCCACATGAGCACGTTGAAAGGCGGGAAGGGCCGCTTCATCCGGCACTTGAAACACGCCGAGATGATACGTCACTGGACAGATCGGGCATAGTCGCGCTAACCACCGGAAAACCAAGCGACTTCAACACATAACCAGACCTTCTTGACGAGTTAGATTGCTTGATGAGCAAGATTGATCCCACCGCACGGATCGCGGACGGCGCCGTGATCGGCGAGGGCACCGAGATCGGCCCCTATTGCATCATCGGTCCGAACGTCGTGATCGGCAAAAACTGCAAGCTGATCGGGCATGTGCACATCACGGCGCAGACCACCATCGGCGATGATTGCACCATCTATCCCTTTGCCTCGCTGGGCACGCCGCCGCAGTCGCTCAGCTATCGGGGTGAGCTGACCAAGCTCAAGATCGGCTCAGGCTGCACCATCCGCGAATCCGTGACCATGAACGCCGGCACGGTCGCCGGCGGCGGCGTCACCACGGTCGGTGACCGCGGCTACTTC
Source organism: Bradyrhizobium huanghuaihaiense (assembly GCF_007830635.1). GTDB lineage: Bacteria > Pseudomonadota > Alphaproteobacteria > Rhizobiales > Xanthobacteraceae > Bradyrhizobium > Bradyrhizobium huanghuaihaiense. The sequence continues at coordinate 197,343 of NZ_VLLA01000007.1, forward strand.
ATGAACTGCAGCCACGTCGGCCATGATTGCCATGTCGGCAACGACGCGATCTTCGCGACGTCGGCAACGCTCGGCGGTCACTGCGAGATCGGCGACTTCGTCTTCATCGGCGGCTTGTCCGCAGTGCACCAGTTTACCCGCATCGGGCCGCAGGTCATGGTGGGCGGCGTCTGCGGCGTGCGCGACGACATCATTCCGTTCGGGCTGGTCAACGGCCAGTATGCGGCACTCGAGGGCCTCAACATCATCGGCATGAAGCGCCGCAAGTTCACCAAGCAGCGGCTTGCGACGGTGCGCGGCTTCTACCAGAAGCTCTTCCACGGCCCGGGCACGTTCGCCGAGCGGCTCGAGGCGGTGCGGCCGCTCGCGGGAGAAGATCCGGCCATCGCCGAAATTCTCGACTTCATCGGCAAGGGCAAGCGCCCGCTCTGTCTTCCCGCCATCGCGAAGTGAAACCGGGATGGCCGCGGACATGACATCGGCGGCTCCAGGGATTTCATCGCCGGTCGGCGTGGTCGCCGGCGGCGGCGCGATGCCGTTCGCTGTGGCCGAGTCGCTCGCCGCGCGCGGCATCACGCCGGTGCTGTTTCCGTTGCGCGGTGCCTGCGATCCGGCGCGGGTGGAGAAATTCCGCCACCGCTGGATCTCGGTCGGCCAGCTCGGCCGCGCGATGCGGCTGTTCCGCGAGGAGGGCTGCCGCGACCTGATCTTCATCGGCACCTTGGTGCGGCCTTCGCTGTCCGAGATCCGGTTCGACATCAAGACGCTGCGCCTGCTCGGCAACGTCATCCGTGCCTTTCGCGGCGGCGACGATCATCTTCTCTCGGGTGTCGGCCGTCTTCTCGAGCAGGACGGCTTTCGCATGGTCGGCATCAAGGATGTGGCGCCCGACCTCTTGATGCCCGAGGGCTGCATCAGTCGTGCCTGGCCGAATGACAATGCCAAGTCCGACATCGAGCGCGGGCGCGCGGTGCTGACGGCGCTCGGCCCGTTCGATATCGGCCAGGCTGCCGTCGTGATCGACGGTCATGTGGTGGCGGTCGAGGACATCGAAGGCACCGACGCGCTACTCGCGCGCGTCGCGCGCCTGCGCGAAGAGGGCCGCATCCGCGCCGCCACCGGCCGCGGCGTGCTGGTGAAGGCACCGAAGAGCGGTCAGGATCTGCGCTTCGACCTGCCGACGATCGGCCCGCGTACCATCGAGGGTGTCGCCAAGGCCGGCCTTGCCGGCATCGCCGTCATCGCCGGCAACACGATTGCTGCCGAGCCGCAGGCGATGATCGCGCTTGCCGATGCCAAATATCTCTTCGTCATCGGCCTGCCCAAATGATGCAGACCCGCGATCCCAAGCGAAAGATTTTTCTGATCGCGACGGAGGAATCCGGCGATCGGCTCGGCAGCGCGTTGATGAAGGTATTGCGCCAGCGCCTCGGCGACGGCGTGCAGTTCGTCGGCGTCGGTGGCCGCACCATGGCGCGCGAGGGGCTGGAGACGCTGTTTCCGATCGAGGAGCTGTCGATCGTCGGCTTTGCCGCAGTGGTGCAGCAATTGCCAAAAATCCTGCGGCTGATCCGCCAGACCGTCGATGCCGTGACCGAGGCCGCGCCGGACGCGCTCGTCATCATCGACAGTCCCGACTTTACCCATCGCGTCGCCCGCCGCGTGCGGGCAAAGAATCCCGCGATCCCGGTCGTCGACTACGTCTCGCCGCAGCTCTGGGCCTGGCGGCCGGGGCGGGCGCGGACCATGCTCGGCTACGTCGATCACGTGCTCGGCCTGCTGCCGTTCGAGCCGGAGGAATACCGCAAGCTCGGCGGGCCGCCCTGCAGCTATGTCGGCCATCCCCTGATCGAGCAATTGTCCTCGCTGCGGCCGAATGTGGAGGAGCAGACGCGCCGCAACACCGAGCCGCCGGTGCTGCTGGTGTTGCCCGGCAGCCGCCGCAGCGAGATCAGGCATCATCTCGACGTGTTCGGCGCGGCGCTCGGCCGGTTGCAGGCGGAGGGGCGCGCGTTCGAATTGATGCTGCCCACCATGCCGCATCTCGAAGCCACCGTGCGCGAGGGCATTGCGAGCTGGCCGGTCGAGCCGCAAATCGTGATCGGCGAGGCCGAGAGGCGCGCCGCCTTCCGGATCGCGCATGCCGCGCTGGCGAAATCAGGCACGGTAACGCTCGAGCTCGCGCTATCGGGCATTCCGATGGTGACGGCCTATCGCGTCGGTGCGATCGAGGCCTTCATCCTGCGCCGCGCGATCCGCGTCTCCTCAGTGATCCTCGCCAATCTCGTGATCGGCGAGGATGTCATTCCGGAGTATTTGCAGGAGGACTGCACGCCGGAGAAGCTCGCGCTGGCGCTGTCCGAGGTGCTGACCGACACACCGCTGCGCCAGCGGCAGGTCGAAGCCTTCGCCCGGCTCGATCGGATCATGTCGACCGGCAACAAATCGCCGAGCGTGCTCGCCGCCGATGTGGTCCTCGCGACGATGCGAAAGGCGCGGCGGTAGGCGACGGTCCCGTAGGGTGGGCAAAGCGAAAGCGTGCCCACGTTCTTTCGTAATCATTGAGAGACGGTGGGCACGGCGCTTTGCGCCTTTGCCCACCCTACAGCACGACGGTCCTAGGCCAAGCCGCCATCGACCCGAAAACACTGGCTGGTGATACGTTGGCTCTCGTCGGATGCGAGAAACAGCGCCATCCGCGCGATGTCCTCAGGCGTCACCGCATCGGGAATGGCCTGGCGGGTGCGAAACTCTGCGATGACCCGCTCATCCGGATACCACAGCCGGCGCTGGCGTTCGGTGATCACCATGCCCGGCGCGATCGCGTTGACGCGGATGCGGTCGGGGCCGACCGACCGCGCCAGCGAGTTGGTGAAGCCGACGATCGCTGCCTTCGCGGCGGCATAGACCGGCAGCGCCGGCGCCCCGCGCATCCAGGCGATCGACGACATGTTGATGATCGAGCCGCCGCCGCGCGCCTGCATCTGCGGCACCACGGCTTGCGCGGCAAAGAAGACGTGCTTGAGGTTGACGCCGATCGTCCAGTCGAATTCGGCGGGTGTCACCTCCGCGAGCACCTGGCGCTGGTCGTTGGCGGCATTGTTGACGAGCACCGCGGCGTCCCCGAGCTTTCGGCGGACCTCGGCCATGGCGGCGCGCAAGGCATCGATGTCGAGGAGGTCGCAAGGCACGAACAGCGGCGCCGTGCCGGACGCGGCCGCCACCTCCGCCACCAGCGCCGCGCCGGCCGCTTCGTCGAAATCGAGGAAGGCGACGCGGGCGCCTTGACCGGCAAAGGCGCGCACGAAGGCGGCACCGATGCCGCTGGCGCCACCGGTGATCAGCACCACGCGGTCGGCGAGGCCAGGATAGCTCGTCTTTGTCATGCGATCAGTCGCTCCGTCTCGGGGTCGAACAGGCAGATGCGACGGGTGTCGAGCGCGAAGGGCGCCAATTCGCCCGGCGCGGGGCGGACGTCCGGCGAGATGCGCGCCTGCGCGGGCTCGCCGCCAAGGCGCAGCAGGACGATGGTCTCGGCCCCGGTAGGTTCGACCATCTCGACCGGCGCGGTGACGACAACCGGCGCGCCGGTTGCGCCCGCGAACGCGCGGTCGCCTTCGGCGATGCATTCCGGCCTGATTCCGAGCACCACCTCGCGGCCGACATAGGATGCGGCGGCATCGTAGCCCTGCAGATGCAGACGCACCTCGTCCGGTCGACCGGCGCCGATCACGGCCACCAGTCCGCTGCTATCTGCCTCGAGCCGTGCCGGCATCGTGTTCATGGGCGGCGAGCCCATGAAGCGGGCGACGAACAGATTGGCGGGATAGCGGTACACCGTATCAGGGTCGGCGAATTGCTGCACCACGCCGCGGTGCATCACGGCGATGCGGGTCGCCATGGTCATGGCCTCGATCTGGTCGTGGGTGACGTAGATGATGGTGGCGCCGATGCGCTGATGCAGGCGCTTGATCTCCATCCGCATCTCGACCCGCAGCTTGGCGTCGAGATTGGAGAGCGGCTCGTCGAACAGGAAGAGCAGGGGATCGCGCACCAATGCCCGGCCCATCGCCACGCGCTGGCGCTGGCCGCCGGAGAGCTGCGACGGCTTGCGGCCGAGCAGCGGCTCGATCTGGAGCAGCTTGGCGACGTTCGCGACCGCCTTCTCCTGCTCGGCCTTCGGCACATGACGGCATTCCATGCCGAAGGTGATGTTCTGGCGCACCGTCATCGATGGGTAGAGCGCGTAGGACTGGAACACCATGGCGATGTCGCGGTCTTTCGGCGGGACATCGTTGACGACGCGCCCGCCGATTTCCACGGTGCCTGCGCTGGCGCGGTCCAGCCCGGCGACGATGTTGAGCAGCGTAGACTTGCCGCAGCCGGACGGCCCGACCAGCACGGTGAACTCGCCGCTCTCGATGTCGAGGTCGATGCCTTTCAGCACCTCCAGATTGGCGTAGCGCTTCGACAGGGCGCGAATGCTCAGTGCTGTCATGGCAAATCCATCATTTCACGGCCCCCGCGGTCAGGCCGCGTACGAAGTACTTGCCGCCGATCAGGTAGATCAGCAGCGTCGGCAGGGCGGCGATCATCACCGCGGCGCTCTGCACGCCATGCTGCGGGATATCGGCGACGGCGGCGGAGAGCGCGATCAGCGCGGCGGTGACCGGCTGCTGCTGGCCGGTCGTGAATGTCACGCCGTAGAGAAACTCGTTCCAGATATGCGTGAACTGCCAGATCACGGTGACGACCAGGATCGGCGGCGAGAGCGGCAGGATGATGCGCCAGAAAATGCGAAAGAATCCTGCGCCATCGATGCGCGCGGCTCTTATCAATTCCTGCGGGATGGCAACGTAATAGTTCCGGCAGAACAGGGTGGTGAAGGACAGGCCCTGGATCGTGTGGATCACGACCAAGCCGGTCAGCGTGTTCATCAGGCCGGTATCGCGCAGCACGATGGTCCAGGGCAGAAGGCGCATCTGCTGCGGCAGGAAGATGCCGAGCGTGACGATGCCGTAGATCCAGCTATCGCCGCGAAAGCGCCAGAGCGACACCGCGTAACCGGCGACCGCGCCAAGCAGGGTGGAGAAGACCGTCGCGGGGATGGTCACAAGCGCGGAGTTCAGCATGTACGGCTGGATGCCGGCGCAGGTCTCGGCGACGCAGAAACCGCTCCAGGCGGCGGCGTAATTGCTCCAGGCCAGATGTTGCGGCCAGCCGATCATCGAGCCTTGCGCGATCTCCTCGTTGGTCCGGAGCGAGTTCAGCACGACAACAGCGAGCGGCGCGAGCCATGCTGCGGCGATCAGCAAAACGATGAGATAGATCAGGATCCGGCTTGGCGCGAAGGTGCGGTCACGCATGCTTCGCCCGCCGCCGCTGGATGTAACGCCACGCTGCATAGGGCAGCAAGACCGCGAGAAGAATGAGCAGCATGAGGACCGCCGCCGCCGCTCCGCGTCCGAGCAGGCTGCGCTGGAACATCAGGTCATAGACGACGAGTGCCGGCAGCTGCGTCGCTATGCCGGGCCCGCCATTGGTGAGCGCACGGACGAGGTCGAAGGTCGAAATCGCGAACTGCAGCTGGATGACGATGACGGTGATGGTGATCGGCCAAAGCGTCGGCAGGATGACGCGCCGGTACATCCTGATAGCTCCGGCGCCGTCGATTTGCGCGGCCTTGATCAGGTCGGCATCGACAGAGCGCAGGCCGGCGAGGAACAGCGCCATGGCAAAGCCGGAGGATTGCCAGATCGCAGCGATGACAATGGTCCAGATCGCCATGTCGCGGTCGATCAGCCAGTCGAACCGGAAGGAGGTCCAGCCGAGGTCGTGGACCAGCTTCTGGATCCCAAGGCCGGGATTGAGCAGCCAGCTCCAGACCGTGCCGGTGACCACGAACGACACCGCCAGGGGATAGAGGAAGATGGAGCGCAGCAAATTCTCGCCGCGAATGCGCTGATCGAGCAGGATTGCAAGGATGAGGCCGGTCGCAAGGCTCAGCAACACGAAGGCGCTGCCAAACAGCAGCAGATTGTCGAGGGCGATCTGCCAGTTGCGCGAGGCCGCGACCGCGGAATAGTTGCGCAAACCCACCCAGCCCGTAACAGGGACCAGCGTGGATGGTGTGAACGATATCCAGATCGTCCACAGCGAGAACGCAATGAGATGCGCGGCGGACAACAGCAGCGGCACCCAGATGGTCAGATATTCGGGCAGCCGGCGGACGATTTCAGACGCCGCCGGCCGGCCCGGTCCTGTCGAGACGGCGATGGTCAACGTGCGCCCTCGACGGCGTCGGCGAGGCGTGTGGCCGCTTGCTCCGGCTTGATCGTCTTGTTCTTCACGTACTCCGTGATCACGTCGATCATCGCGGCGGTCATGCCGTTTTCCTGCGCCATGTTGTGCGCAAGACTGAGGACGGCCTGATTGCTGGCGATCGCCTCTTTCAGAGCGGCTGCGGTCCGCCGTTGACCGTCCGACCAGCCTTCACCAGACAGATCGACATCGGTGCGCACGGGGATCGATCCCGTGATCTGCGAGTACATCGTCTGGATCGCCGGATCCATGACGAGCTGGGCCATCAATGTCTGACCCGCCTGCAGATCGGGTTCCTTGCGCTGCCAGAAGATGAAGGCATCGGCATTCAGCAGGAAGACCGGCTTGCCATTGTCGCTCGGGCCCGGGGCGATCACGAAGTCTTCGAACTTGAAACCGGCGTTGCGCAGTACGCCCTGCGCCCAACCGCCCATGATCATCATGCCCATGTCGCCGTCGACGAAGCGCTTCAAGTTGGTCGAGAAATGCTGGGCGCCGACATTGGGGTCCATCCAGTCGGCGATCTTGCGGACCTGCGCGAAGGCAGCCTTGATCTCAGGGGCCTTCAGCGCCTTCTCGTCGAGATTCATGATGGCCGTGCGATATACGGCCGGACTGATCCCGGCCAAAGCGGCCTCGAACTTCTGCCCATCATCGGGACGGGTGCCGCCGTTGGCGACGGGAAATGCGACGCCGCCCGATTTCATCTTTTCGGCGAGATCGTTGAACTCGGCCCAGGTGACGGGGGTCTTGTCGGCCTTGGCCTTGTCCATCGCGCGCTTGGACAGGAACAGCATGTTGGTGCTGTAGATCTGCAGCGGCAGCGCGATCCACTTGCCCGCCGGCCTGTGCAATTTGGCTAGATCTGGTGCGACGACCTTTTCGTAACCGGCGGCCGCGACGAGGGCGTCGAGATCGACGGTCGGGGCAATCTTCGACCAGGCCGCGATCTCCGGGCCCTTGAGCTGCGAACAGGCCGGCGGATCGCCGGCGATGATCTGGGCACGCAGCTTGTTCATCATCTCGGTGGTGAAGCCGGGGACGGGCGAGTGCTGCCAGACACCGCCCTTTTCCTCGAATTTCTTGCCGAGCGCCGTGATCGCCGCTCCGTCGCTGCCCGCGGACCATTGCGAGATCGCGGTCAGGCGCGGCTTGACCGCGCTTTGCGCGCGGGCAAATGCCGGCAGCGCGAGCGTGGCAACGGATCCAGCGAGCAGACGGCGCCTTGTTGTTGTGATCGGCATGGCAAGTTCCTCCCGGGTGTGAACTTTCGTGGTGCGTGCAGACTGCGCGGCTCAGAGCATGTCAGGCAGCCTCCGTCGATGCGGCGGGCATGCCGCCGCTTCTGGCAAGGCAAAAACAGGCGAAGGCAAGCGCGGCCTGCGGATCGTTGCCGGTCGAGGGCGGCACGAAGGCGAGGGACGTTTGCGCCAGGGTCCGGCCGCCGAGCAGGCAGGCGTCGATCCCGTCGATCACCGCCTGGCGGTCGTCATCGCCGAGAAGCGATGGCCAGCCACTGATCGCGACCCCGCCGCATGGCTTCACGTTCAGCGTGTTGCCGATCGCAAGGCCGAGCCTGAACAGCCGTCGGTGCAGCTCCTGACGAACGCGCGATGGGAGCGGGATCGCGTTCACCCATTCGCTGCCGGGCTGGAGCAGCTCGGCTTCGGCGACGCCGAGGAGCTCGGCCAAAGCCGTAAGCGACGTATAGGCCTCGACGCAGCCATGATGTCCGCAGCGGCAGCGCGGTCCTTCGGGCCCGAACACCATATGGCCGAGCTCGATCGGTTGCAGGGCGTCGGCCTCGCCCGGATCGTCCATCCACGCGCCGGCCACGCCGTGGCTGACGAGGACGAACAGATGCGTAGTGCTGAAGGGATAGTTTTCGGTGCGGCAGCGGTGAAAGGTGGCGTGCGCCACGACTGAATTGGTGAACTCGGCGGGCACGCCGGCAAACATGCCGTCGAGCATGTCGCGGATGCGTCCGACGTCGCAGGGAATGATCGGATTGCCCGACACGCTGAGCCGGCCGAGGCCGGGAATGGAGACGCCGATCTGCGCCAGGGTGATGCGGCGGCGGCGCGTCCAGTCGCGCAGCGACGTCATGGCCTCGCGGAACACACGGCCGACGGATTCGGCGGTCGGCGTTTTCGGCAGCGGCACGCGCTCCGTGTAGTGCAGCTCGCCCGACAGGCTGCCAACGCCGACACTGAGCCGCTGCGTGCTCAGCTCGAAGGCGGCCAGGGCCACCGAGCCATCGAGTGCGACCAGCGCCGTTGGGCCGCCGACGTAAGGGGCCGGGCGCCGCACCTCCTCGATCAGGCCTTCGGCCTTGAGGTCAAACAGGATGCGCGACAGGCTCGCTTCCGACAGCCGCACGGCCTTGGCCAGCGGTGGCCGAAACGAGCCGCCCGACTGAAGCAGATGAGTCAAAATGGCGGCGCGCGTCTGCCGCCGACTTCTCGGCTGCTCCGGCATTTCCATCCCTGTCGTCATTCTTACTTAGTGTAAGAATGCGCGCGGAGCATTTCCGCTGTCAAGCGATCGCCGGCGCGATGCGCCGACTTGTTGTTGTGCGCGGCAGCAAGGTTGGAAGAGTGACGCCAGTCAGGAGAGACGCGCGACGTCGACGATGATCCGTTTGCGGTTGTCCGGGTCGACCAGGACAGGCAACTCGGCCCCCGCGGTGATGCGGCGCTCGCGGCGGCTCGCGCTGCTGAATGACATGCGCGTGACCGCTTGCCAGGCGGCTCCACCGGTGGGGTCGTTCACAGCGACGGCGATATCCCACGTCCCGCCCGGTGCGCTGCTTGGTTGCAACTCATGCGCGCTCAGTACTTTCGCCGTCGTCGGAACCAGGCCGAGGGCGGCGCCGCCGCCAGCAAGTGCAATCTCCGTCTGCTGCGGCGTCAGCCCATTGATCAACGCCGGCGACGATGCGGCATGCTCTTCCTCGCGCCAGATGCGGGGAAACCGGTGGCGGCCGAGCGTGTCGGCCTGCTGCGCGCCACGCAAATCTGCCGCCAGCGTTTCGGCGGCTTCGCGCCCGGTCGGCACCAGATCCCATTCGATCCTGAACCGCGTGGGATCAGCGAGGTTCACGGTGACAGGAAGCATCACACCAGGGCGCGGCCATTTCGCCTTGGGCACGTCATAGCCGCTGTACTGCACGGCCGTCGCCGCAAGGCGCTCCGCGGTGACCACCCCGTCAATGTCACATCGGGGATGAAGCACCATCTCGCCGGCGGCATCGGGGAAGGGCGAGCAGGCCACGACCTGCAACCATCCATCCACCGGGTTCGTGATCCGCATCGGCTCGCCCCACGCTTCGCTCGCTCTGTCGGACCCTGCCAAACAAAAACGGCGCCATCGTGAGATGGCGCCGTTTCGAAAGCCGAATTGGCCTTAGACTTACTTGCGATCCTTGATCGGCACGTAATCGCGCTTGGTGACGCCGGTGTAGAGCTGGCGCGGACGGCCGATCTTCTGCTGCGGATCCTCGATCATCTCGCTCCACTGGCTGATCCAGCCGACGGTGCGGGCGACCGCGAACAGCACGGTGAACATCGAGACCGGGAAGCCCATCGCCTTCAGCGTAATGCCCGAATAGAAGTCGACGTTCGGGTAGAGCTTGCGGTCGATGAAATACTGGTCGCTGAGCGCGATCTTCTCGAGCTCCATCGCCACCTTCAGCATCGGATCGTCGCCATGGCCGGTCTCCTTGAGCACGGCGTGACACATCTTCTGCATGATCTTGGCGCGCGGATCGTAGTTCTTGTAGACGCGATGACCGAAGCCCATCAGGCGGACTTCAGAGTTCTTGTCCTTCACCTTGGCGATGAACTCGGGAATCTTGTCGACCGTGCCGATGTCGTAGAGCATGTTCAGGGCCGCTTCGTTGGCGCCGCCATGCGCCGGGCCCCAGAGGCAGGCGATGCCGGCCGCGATGCAGGCGAACGGGTTGGCACCCGAGGAGCCGGCGATGCGCACCGTCGAGGTCGAGGCGTTCTGCTCGTGGTCGGCGTGCAGGATGAAGATCTTCTCCAGCGCGTCGGCGAGAACCGGGCTGACCTTGTAGTCCTCGCAAGGCACCGCGAAGCACATGTTGAGGAAGTTCTCGGCAAAGCCGAGCGAGTTCTTCGGATACACGAAGGGCTGGCCGACGGTGTACTTGTAGGCCATCGCGGCCAGCGTCGGGATCTTCGCGATCATGCGCATGGAGGCGATCATGCGCTGCTTGGGATCGTTGATGTCGGTGGAGTCGTGATAGAACGCGGCGAGGGCGCCGACCGCGGCCACCATGATCGCCATCGGATGGGCGTCGCGGCGGAAGCCCTGGAAGAAGCGGGCCATCTGCTCGTGCACCATCGTGTGATGGGTCACGCGGTAGTCGAAATCCTTCTTCTGCTCAGCGGTCGGCAGGTTCCCGTACAGCAGGAGATAGCAGGTCTCCAGGAAGTCGCCGTGCTCGGCGAGCTGCTCGATCGGATAGCCGCGGTATTCCAGCACGCCGGCATCGCCGTCGATATAGGTGATCTTTGACTGGCAGCTCGCGGTCGAGGTGAAGCCGGGATCGTAGGTGAACAGACCAGACTGGCCGTAGAGCTTGCCGATATCGACGACATCGGGCCCGACGCTGCCGCTGAGGATCGGGAGATCGTAGTTCTTGTTTCCGACCGTCAGCGTGGCGGTCTTTGGGCTTTCTTTTGCGTCCATCAGAGGTCCCCGATGTATGGTGAAACGGGCCGGACCCGGAAGGCCCCGATGAGATGGCGGGGCAGGCCGGATGTTCCAGAAGGTACGGGGGAGATGGGTATATTATTGCTGTGTGCGCTGCAAGATCACCCGCACGCATGGCCTACTTACGTCGTAGCCTGATCCTTAAGCCGGCCCAAACTTTCCTGGCGTCCCAGCACGTCCAAAACCTCAAATATACCAGGCGATGTGGTCCGTCCGGTCAGCGCCGCTCGCAACGGCTGGGCGACTGCGCCGAGCTTGAGACTATTTTCCTCGGCAAAGGCGCGCAGAGCAGCTTCCGCGGAGGCCGCACTCCAGGTCTCGACTTTCTCCAGCGCGGAATGAAGCTGGCCGATCAGCTTGCGGTTCTCGGGCGTCAGCAGCGCCTGCGCCTTGGGATCGAGCTGCAGCGGCCGGTCGGCGAAGATGAAATAGGCGCCGTCGATCAGCTCGAGCAGCGTCTTGGCGCGCTCCTTCAGGGCCGGCATGGCCTTGAGAAGCTGCGCCCGCGTGGTGTCGTTTAACTTCGCCTTAATCTCGTCGCGGCTGGGTACGACATGGTCGAGCACGTCCTCGAACATCCTCACGAGTGATTGATCGTCGGCGTGGCGGATGTAATGGCCGTTGAGGTTCTCCAGCTTGGCGAAGTCGAAGCGGGCGGCGGCCCGGCCGACGCTGGCGAGGTCGAATGCTTCGATCATCTCCTCGGTCGAGAAGATCTCCTGGTCGCCATGGCTCCAGCCGAGGCGGACGAGATAGTTGCGCAGCGCGGCCGGCAGGTACCCCATGGCACGGTAGGCATCGACACCAAGCGCGCCGTGCCGCTTCGACAGCTTGGAGCCGTCGGGGCCGTGGATGAGGGGGATGTGGGACATGCTCGGCAGCGCCCAGCCCATCGCGTCGTAGATCTGCTTCTGGCGGGCGGCGTTGATCAGATGGTCGTCGCCGCGGATGACGTGGGTGACGCCCATGTCGTGGTCGTCCACGACCACCGCGAGCATGTAGGTCGGATTGCCATCGCCGCGCAAAAGCACGAGGTCGTCGAGGTTCTCGTTCTGCCAGACCACGCGGCCCTGGACCTGGTCCTCGATCACGGTCTCGCCGGTCTGCGGCGCGCGCAGGCGGATGGTGGGCTTGACGTCGCTCGGAGCCGTGGCCGGGTCGCGGTCGCGCCACATGCCGTCATAGAGGCGGGTGCGCCCTTCCGCGCGCGCCTTCTCGCGCATCGCGGTGAGCTCCTCCGCCGTGGCGTAGCAGCGATAGGCCTTGCCGTCGGCGAGCAATTGCTCGGCGACCTCGCGGTGACGGGCGGCACGGCTGAACTGGTAGATCACCTCGCCGTCCCAGCCGAGCTCGAGCCATTTCAGCCCATCGAGGATGGCGCCGATCGCGGCTTCCGTGGAGCGCTCCCGGTCGGTGTCCTCGATCCGGAGCAGCATCTTGCCGCCATGCTTCTTGGCGTAGAGCCAGTTGAACAGAGCCGTGCGGGCGCCCCCAATATGGAGGAAGCCGGTCGGGGAGGGAGCGAAGCGGGTGACGATCGGGGATGTGGTCATTCTGTAGCGAGCAGGGAAGGTAAGGCTGTGGGGCGACCGTGTATCATAGGGATGGGAGAGTTTGCCAATGCTAATCCAGGTCGTTCATAGCCATCCACTTGCGGACAGCTACAACCATGCGCTGTTCCACACCATTGTCGAGACGCTGGAGCGCCGGCACGAGGTGATCGCGACCGATCTTGACCGCGAGGGCTTTTCCCCAGCGATGACCGAGGCGGAGCGGCGCAGCTACTACCAGAGCCCCTATGCCGAGGACGCAGTGGCGCGCCTCATCGGGCACTTGCGGCGCGCCGACGGCATCATCTTCTGCTTTCCGCATTGGTGGTTCTCGATGCCCGCCATGCTCAAAGGCTATTTCGACCGGGTCTGGGCACCCGGAACCGCGTTTGCCCATGATCTGAGCGGCGGTCGCATCAGGCCATTGCTGACCAATATCCGCCTGTTCGGCGTCGTGACGAGCTACGGCTCGCCGTGGTGGCTGACCCGGATCGTCATGCAGGACCCCGGCCGCAAGGTCCTGTTTCGGGCGCTGAAGCCGATGTGCGGACCTCGCGTTAGCTCGTTCTATTTGGCGCATTACGATATGGACCGGTCGACACCGGCATCCCGGGCTGCCTTTGTCGAGCGCGTGCGTGCCAGGATCGCCGAAGTTTGACCGGGGGGCGGGCATGGGGCTTGGCCTGACGGCGCGAATTTGGCAGAAGGACCGCTGATTTCCCTACAGGATTTTCGTAATGACAGAACCGGTGGCACCTGAGGTTGGGCGCGATTTCATTCGTGACATCGTCCAGGCCGACCTCGATCAGGGCAAGTACAAGGAGATCGTGACCCGGTTCCCGCCGGAGCCGAACGGCTACCTGCATATCGGCCACGCCAAGTCGATCGCCCTCAATTTCGGCATCGCCCAGGAGTTTCCGGGCCGCTGCCACTTGCGCTTCGACGACACCAATCCGGTCAAGGAAGAGCAGGAATATATCGATTCCATCCAGGCCGACGTGCGCTGGCTCGGCTACGACTGGGGCAAGAACCTTTTCTTCGCCTCCGACTATTTCGACCGCCTGTACGAATGGGCGGAGAAGCTGATCCAGGACGGGCTCGCCTATGTCGACGACCAGACCCAGGAGGAGATCCGCCTCTCGCGGGGCACGCTGACCGAGCCGGGCAAGAACTCGCCGTTCCGCGACCGCACGGTGGAGGAGAACCTCGACCTGTTCCGCCGCATGAAGGCCGGCGAATTCCCCAACGGCGCGCGCGTGCTGCGGGCCAAGATCGACATGGCCGCGGGCAACATCAATCTGCGCGACCCCGTGCTGTACCGCATTCTGCATGCGCATCACCCGCGCACCGGCAACGCATGGTGCATCTATCCGAGCTACGACTATGCCCACGGCCAGTCGGACGCCATTGAAGGCATCACGCATTCGATCTGCACGCTGGAGTTCGAGGACCACCGGCCGCTCTACGACTGGTTCATCGAGAAGCTGCCGGTGCCGTCAGAGCCGCATCAGTACGAGTTTGCGCGGCTGAACCTGACCTACACTGTCCTGTCCAAGCGCGTGCTGACCCAGCTTGTCCGCGACGGCCACGTCGCGGGCTGGGACGATCCGCGCATGCCGACGGTGGCGGGGATGCGCCGCCGCGGCGTGCCGCCGGCGGCGCTGCGTGAATTCGTCAAGCGCATCGGCGTTGCCAAAGCCAACAGCGTCGTCGATGTCGGCATGCTCGAATTCTGCATCCGCGAGGAGCTGAACCGCACCGCGCAGCGCCGCATGGCGGTGTTGAAGCCGCTCAAGGTCGTGATCGAGAACTATCCGGAAGGGCAGACCGAGGAGCTCGAGGCGATCAACCACCCGGATGATCTGTCGGCGGGCACGCGCAAGATCACGTTCGGCCGCGAGCTCTATATCGAGCAGGACGACTTCATGGAGAACCCGCCGAAGAAGTTCTTCCGTCTGTCCCCGGGCAACGAGGTGCGGCTGCGCTACGCCTATTTCGTCAAGTGCACCGGCGTGATCAAGAACGACGCCGGCGAGGTGGTGGAGCTGCGCTGCACCTACGATCCCGCGACCAGGGGCGGCAACGCGCCCGACGGCCGCAAGGTCAAGGCGACCATGCACTGGCTGCCGGCGGCGACGTCGAAGCCGGCGGAGATCCGCATCTACAACCAGCTGTTCGCCAATCCGAGCCCGGACGCCTCGAACTTCGCGGCCGATCTCAATCCGAACTCGCTGGAGATCCTCTCCGATGCACGGATCGAGGCTTCGGTTGCCGAGAGCAATTCCACCGAGCCGATGCAGTTCGAACGCCAGGGCTATTTCGTGCGCGACAAGGACTCGACCCCGGGCAAGCCGGTGTTCTCGCGCACCATCGGCCTGCGCGACACCTTCGCGAAGGAAGTCGCGAAAGGTTGAGGGATGACATGAGCAGCGAAGCCGACGTCATCGTTTCCGTCATCATCGCGAAATGGTGCGCCGGCTTCGCGACGCTCGATGCGGCCGCGCTGTCATCGCTGTATTCGAGGAACGCGTTCTTCTTCGGCTCGAACCCAAAACTCTATCGGGGCCGGGACGGCGTCGCCGACTATTTCAACGGCCTGCCGCGCTGGCGCAAGCCGAGTGCGGTGTTTTCCGAGGTGAGCGCGGCGCAGGCCGGTCCCGATCTGATCAACATGGGCGCGACCATCTCGTTCGATCTCGCCGGCGAACGCCCCGACCTCGTCGTCAAGATGAGCTGGGTCATCATCCGCGAGGACGGCGACTGGAAGATCGTCAATCACCATGCCTCGTCGAAGGCGCCGCTGATCTAGCAACAATACGACTCCATCAGTTTCGTCATTCTCAGATGCGCAATTGCGCATCATAGCTCGCGACTTCGTCGTGCCCCGGAATGACGGTGAATAGCTAGATGTCGTAATACAAATGGAACTCGTAAGGATGCGGTCGCAGCCGGATCGGGTCGACCTCCTTCTTGCGCTTGTAGTCGAGCCAGGTTTCGATCACGTCGGCGGTGAAGACGTCACCGCGCAGCAGGAACGCGTGATCGCGCTCGAGCGCGTCGAGCGCCTGATCCAGCGATCCCGGCGTGGACCTCACCTCCTTCGCCTCCGCAGGTGGGAGGTCGTAGAGATTCTTGTCGATCGGGCTGCCAGGATCGATCCGCATGTCGATACCGTCGAGACCGGCCATCAGCATCGCGGCGAAGGCTAGGTAGGGATTGCAGGACGGATCGGGTGAACGAAACTCGACGCGCTTTGCGCGCGGATTCGGCGAATACATCGGTATCCGGCAGCAGGCGGAGCGATTGCGCTGGGAGTAGACGAGGTTGATCGGTGCTTCATAACCCGGCACCAGGCGTCGGTAGGAGTTCGTGGTGGGCGCGCAGAGCCCGCACAACGCCCAGGCGTGGTTCAAAAGCCCGCCGATATAGTAGCGCGCGAGCTGGCTCAGCTCGGCGTAGTCGCCCTTGTCGTAGAACAGATTGGTCTCGCCCTTCCAGAGCGACTGGTGAACGTGCATGCCCGACGCGTTGTCCTCGAACAGCGGTTTCGGCATGAATGTCGCGGTCTTGCCGTGCTGATGCGCGGTGTTCTTGACCACGTATTTGTAGATCATCAAATTGTCGGCCATGTGGGTCAGCGTGGTGAAGCGCATGTCGATCTCGTTCTGGCCGCCGGTCGCGACCTCATGGTGATGGGCTTCGATCTGGATCCCCAGAGATTCCATCGTCATCACCATTTCGGTGCGTAGCGCCTGCATGCTGTCGGTCGGAGGAACGGGAAAGTATCCCTCTTTCGAGCGCGGCTTGTGACCGAGATTCGGTCCTTCATCCGTGCTGGTGTTCCAGCTGCCTTCGCTGGAGTCGATCGCGTGCATGGCGAAGTTGATGCCCTGGCCGTAGCGGACCTCGTCGAAGACGAAGAACTCGGCCTCCGGGCCGAAATAGCTCGTATCGGCACGCCCGGTACCCCCAAGGTAGGTTTCGGCCTTCTGGGCGATGTAGCGGGCGTCCCGGCTATAGGATTGGCCGGTCACGGGGTCACGGATGTTGCAGATGAGAACCAGCGTCTTGGCCGGACTATAGGGGTCGACGAAGGCCGTCGTCGGATCCGGGACGACGAGCATGTCGCTTTCCTGGATCTCCTGAAAGCCGCGGATCGATGAGCCATCGAATCCGATGCCTTCATTGAGCGCATCGGCATTCACCGCGCTTGGCGGGACGGAAAAATGTTGCCACACCCCCGGCAGGTCGGTGAACCGCAAATCGATCATCTGGACTTTCTCGTCCGTGATCGCCTTCAGGAGGTCTTCTGCTGTCGTACATTTCGCAACCATGGCTTCGCTCCCAGGTCAGCGTCCCGAGATCGCGTAGCCGTTCGGCCGCAACCTAGCGGCTCGCGACGGACTGTCGTCCACGTTCGGCGTTGTCGCCGCAGTCAGGCAAGCTTCGCGCGCCGGCAGTCAGCTTTGGTGGGGCCCGCGCATCATCTTCATCGCATCTTCGATGTGCCGCCAGGTTTTTGCCAATTCGAGTTCGCCCTTCTGCTCGAGGTCGATGGCGTTTTGAGCGGCTTCCGCAATGGCCTTGGGGCCATGGGCTTCCAGCAACTGCCGCGCATAGTCGTGGATTTCCATTTCTCGCATGGCGTCATCTCCCTCTGCTCCGGGCGCGAACTTCAGCGGCACCGGGAACGGTCGACATTGACACCTGTCAAGCGGCGACAGTCTGCATCCGGGTGCGCCGCACTCGCAAGGGCCCTCTCAAGGCATGGGCGGCCGGGCTTGACGCCGGCTCCCGGACCGCACTCGCGGCAACACAACGCAGGCCGGACGGATGGTTCATCATCGGTGCGCCCCCATATGAATACCAGAAGGGAGGTGAGCATCATGCGCATCCAACATTGGCAAGACGCTGCCAGCCTGTTGGTGGGCGTATGGCTGGTCCTGTCGTCCTTTGTCCTCGGCTTATCCGGGGCGGCGGTCTGGATCACCATCGCGCTCGGGCTAGGCGTCATGCTGTTTGCCGTGGAAGCCTTTGTCATCCCGTCCGACCTGGAAGAATGGGGCGAAATGCTGCTGGGACTGGCTCTGGTGGCGGCACCCTGGTCCGTCGGCTACGAGTCCGCATCCGCCACGGCTAGCAGCGTAGTGTCCGGCCTATTGGTGATCTTGCTCGCTGTCTGGGAATTGATGACCGATCGCAACTTCAGTGCCTGGTGGCACGATCACTGGCCTCACCGCGCCGGCTGAGAGGAGAGGTTGCCGGCTCTTCTCCGACCGCCATCGTATGGCGGCCGGAGGAGAGGCGATCACGTTACGATGCGGTTCTGGGCTCGATCGGTTGCCAGATGCTGATCTTGCGTGTCTCCGGCATCAGGAACAGCGCGAGCAGGAAGCACACCGCGGGGACCGCAATCGGGTAGATCAGCGCGTAGCCTATGCTTCCGGTCGCCGCGAAGGCCGCCGACGTGATGAACGGCACCAATCCGCCGCCCCAGCCGTTGCCGATGTGGTACGGCACCGACACCGACGTGTACCTGATCCTGCCGGGAAAGAATTCCGCCAGGAACGCGCCGACCGGCCCGTAGACCATCCCGACGTAGCAAACGAGGATGAAGATGATGAAGATCGCGGTCGGATAGTTGATGTTGCCGGGCTGCGTGACCGCTCCCAGCCACAGATACAGCGGATAATACGTGATCGCGGCGAGCAGCATGCCGCCCAGGATGACCGGCTTCCGGCCGATCTGATCCGACAGCCAGCCGAAGAAAATCAGGCTCGGTGTGGCAATCAGCAGCGCTGTACCCACGATGTAGGCGGAGGTCAGCGCGTCCACCTTGGAGACCTGCTGCAGGAAGTACAGCGCCCAGAACTGACCGCTGTACCAGACCACGCCCTGACCGATCAGGACCACAACGGCAATCCCGATGTATTTGATGTTCGAACTCAGGAAGGCCTCCTTCCAGGGGTTCCTGGTCATCTGCCCGCGAGCCTTGATCTCCTGGAAGATCGGCGTCTCCTGGAGCTGGAGACGGATATAGATGGCGATGGCGACCAGCAGGAAGGACACCAGGAACGGAACGCGCCACGCCCATTCGTCGAACGCCTGATTGCCGAACCAAGTCCGTGTCAGGATGATCACTGCCAGGGACACGACGATGCCGAGAGTTGGCGAGGTCTGTAGCCAGCCGGTGTAGTAGCCGCGCTTGTCGTCCGGAACATGCTCTGCGACATAGGTGATGGCGCCGCCATATTCGCCGCCCAGACACAGACCCTGGATCATGCGCAAACCGAATAAAAGGAACGCCGCCGTCAGACCGATGGACTGGTAGGTCGGGATCAACCCGATTGCCCCGGTGCCCAGTCCCATTCCGCTCAGCGTGATGAGGAACGTATATTTTCGTCCGACCCTGTCGCCCATCCATCCAAAGAGGAAGGCTCCCAGCGGGCGGATCAGGAAGCCCGCAGTGAACAGCGCGATCGTGCTGAGGAGGGCTGCAACCGGGTGGGACTGCTCGAAGAACTTGACCGACAGAACTGCGGCCAGGCTGCCAAAGATATAGAAATCATACCATTCGATGACGTTTCCCACCGACGCAGCAACAATCACGCGACGAAAATCGCTCGGTACTTGAACTGCCATGTGCTGCTCCTATCGAATTCAAACGCTACTCTTGGCGCTCTTCAGCGCCCATTCGCTCGCGGAGTACGTTTGGTGCGCGTCGCCACAGGCGAAAATTGCGAGTTGCGTCCGCAACGCCTAATCTCAGGGAGGCCTGAGCCATCTGAGAAGAGCTCCAGCGGTCTCTTCGGTACCGCGAGCTATCACGACCTGCCCGTCTGCCGGGGAGGCGGTGAAGCAGTGTAATCCCGCCGGGGCTGGCGTCTTATGAGACTTTCGGCTCAATCGATCTGAACCGAGGCTGACCCGTCCTGAGATGGAACGGGCGCCCATCGTGCCGGGCATTTTTGTCACGAACGAACGGAAAAGCCTCTCAGGCGTTGTGTGGGTCCAACGAGGAGCCCACTATGCAGAACATCGCAGAGCATATGGAAGTCATTGGCGCCGACGGCGTCCACGTCGGCACCGTTGATCGCGTCGAGGGCAACCGCATCAAGCTGACGAAGAAGGACAGCGGCGAGGGCAGCCACAAAGGCCATCATCACTTTATCGACAAGGGCCTCGTCGCCGGTGTCGAAGGCAACAAGGTGCGCCTGTCGGCCAAGGCGGATGTCGCCGTGACGATGGAAGAGGAAAAGTAGGGCGCACCCTCTTCGTTCCTGATCTGTACCGCTATTCGTCCGCCTGCACGTTCCGGTAGCCTCTGAGCCTGTCGCGTATCATAAGGTGCAGGAATGGCGGAGGCGGGCCGGCCGCAGCGTGTCTCGCAAGGGATCGCAGGAACCTGGCCGGCGGGGCGCTCCGCGTCCGCTGGCGGCCTTGCACCCGCAGACTTCGACCTCTGGTCCGCGATCGCCGGGACATTGCGCCAATGGGCCAGCGCCGAGGCCGGCGCGGGCCGGCTGTTGCCGTGGGTCCCCGTCGCTTTCGGCAGCGGCATCGGACTCTACTTTGCGGCCGACCACGAGCCGGTGCTGTGGGTCGTTGCCACAACGGCGATCGCGCTGCTGCTCGGCGCCGTCCTGGTGCGGCGGAGCCGGCTGTTTGCCCCTGCGATCATGATCGCGGCGGTTGCGGCCGGCTTTGCCGTCGCCACCTGGAAGACGGCGCGGATCGCGCACACCGTTCTGGCAAAGCCGCTCTATTCAGTGTCGTTGTCGGGCTTCGTCGAGACGCGCGACATCCGCGAGCGCACCGATCGCTTCGTGCTGCGCGTCACCGCGATGGAGGCGCAGCGCAGCGACATCAAGTTGGAGCGCGTGCGGCTCTCGGTTCGCAAGGGGACAGCGCCCGAGGTCGGCAGCTTCGTGCAGCTCAAGGCGCGGCTGATGCCGCCGATCTCGCCGGTGCGCCCCGGCAGCTACGATTTCTCGCGCGACATGTTCTTCCAGGGCATCGGTGCCTCGGGCTTCGTGATGGGCGCCATCACGGCTTCGGTGCCGCCGGAGACCGGCGGCTTGCGGCTGCGCTACGCCGCCTTCATGCAGGGCCTGCGCGATGCGATCGACGCGCGCATCCGTGCCGTGCTCGAAGGCGACAACCGCGCGATCGCGACTGCGCTCTTGACCGGCCGGCGCGATGCCATCACGACGCCCGTCAACGACGCGATGTTCGTCTCGGGGCTCGGCCACGTGCTGTCGATCTCCGGCTATCACATGGCGGTGGTTGCCGGCGTCGTGTTCTTCGCGGTGCGCGCGCTGCTGGCCTTGATCCCGGGACTGGCGGTCGGCTTCCCCATCAAGAAATGGTCGGCGGCTGCAGCGCTGGTTGCCGCGGCGTTTTATCTTCTGCTCTCGGGCGCGGAGGTTGCTACGCAACGCTCGTTCTTCATGACCGCGGTGGTGCTGATCGCCGTCATGGTCGATCGCCGCGCCATCACCTTCCGCACGCTGGCCGTGGCCGCGCTGATCGTGCTCGCGGTGGCGCCGGAGGCGCTGGTTCACCCCAGTTTCCAGATGTCGTTTGCGGCAACGCTCGGGCTGGTGGCGCTGGTGCAGATCGGCATGCCGAACCTGTTTGCCTCGCCCGACCATTCCGCGACCGCGCGCATCGCGCTGTGGGGCGGCCGCGAGATCGCGATGCTGTTCCTGGCCTCGCTGATCGCGGGGCTTGCGACCACGCCCTATGCTGCCTTCCACTTCCACCGCGTCACGCCTTACGGCGTGCTCGCCAATCTCGGCGCGATGCCGGTGGTCTCGGCGCTGGTGATGCCGGCCGGATTGTTGGGCTTGCTCGCTGCTCCCTTCGGGCTCGATGGCGTGTTCTGGTGGCTGATGGGGATCGGCATCGACTGGATGGTCGTGGTGTCGCGTTGGGTGGCGGCACTGCCCGGCGCGGTCGGCCGCATCCCGGCGTTCGGCATCGCGCCGCTGATCGCGGCCAGTCTCGGCATCATTGTCATGGGTCTCTTGCGTACGCCGCTGCGCTGGTCAGGCGGGCTGGTGCTGCTGGCTGCGATCCTCTGGGGCCTGTCGGCGCGGCCGCCGGATATCCTGATCGCCGGAGACGGCCAAAGCGTTGCGGTGCGGGGCAGGGACGGACACCTGCACATGATCCGGGCTGGCAAGGACAGCTTTCTGCTGAAGGAGTGGCTGGCAGCCGACGCTGACCCGCGCGATGCCGCCAATGGTACGCTGGCCGACGGCGTGTCGTGCGACGAGGCCGGCTGCGTGACGCCGCTTGCCGACGGGCGCCTCGTCGCGCTGGCCTTGCGCATCGATGCGCTGGCGGACGATTGCAGCCGCGCCGCGCTGGTGGTGACGGCCCGGCCGGCTGCGCCGGATTGCGCGGCGATGGTGGTGGACCGGCAGCGCCTTGCCGCGCAGGGCGCATTGGCGCTGACACGGCGGGGCGACGGCTTTGCGGTGCAGACGGTCAAGGCAAGAGGCGCAGACCGCCCATGGGCGCCGGCAACCGCCGGCGAAGGCGATTTCGGCGCGAGCCTTGCGCCGCCGGCGGCGGTGCCCCGTAGCCGGGATGCGACGCCGTCCGAGGCGGACATGCAGGCTGAGGATTGAGGAGGCGGGCTACAGGTACCACGCCAGCACGGCGTCGAGCCCGGCGCTCCCGATCACCGGCAAGGCAACCATCTGGCTCAGCCCGGACGCGCGGGCTTCGGCCGCGGCGATCGATTTGTCATGCGCGAGATCATCGTTGAGCGCAGGCATCCCCGTGGCCCAGGCGCCGCCGATGCTGCCGTCGCCCCTCGTGATGGACTTGTCCGCATAGAGCGCGACAAGATCGGTCTGGGCGCTGCAATCGCCGGCGCGGAAGACCAGCGCAGAACGAGCCTCATCCGGCCCCCAGATCTCGAAGCGCCGCGCAATTGGCGTTGCCTGCGCGGAGAGGAAGGTCAGCACCCAGGTCTGGTCGGTGCCGGTCCGGTAGGGAACGCCGACGCCGAGATTGATCCCGACCTCGGCGGCGTCTTCCCAGCGCAGAAAGCTCTTGGCGTTGTGCAGGTCCTTGATGATCAGCGGCAGGCCGGCTTTCCAGGTGCGTCCGGGCAGGCCGAAGCCGCGCGGAAACCTGGTGTGGCGCGAGTTGAACTCGAACATGTCGGCGGTGCCATAGTAGCCGTCGACGAGGCCCATCTCGTGGGAGGTATCGGGGTCGTTGTGCCAGAGCTCGATCGCGCCGACATGCGCCTCGTCGTCGCCGCAGAACAGGACCATCACGGCTTGCAGGAATTCGCCTGAAAATACCGGCACCGCCACGCCGCAAGTCAGGCCCGCGGCGAGGGCCTGGTCGGTCCGTTTGAAATAGGAGTTGGCGAATTTGGTGAGGATGACGGGGTGGCCGGAAGCCCAGGCCTTGCCGGGAAGCCCCTCATCCCGACCGAAGCGCAGCTCTTCACTTGCGGCCTTGAACGCGGACAGCCCTTCGCCGTAGAGGCCCCCGCCGAATTCCAGCCGCGTACGCGTCCGGTCGGGCACCCAGAGTTCAACGACGCGAATGAAGGTCTTCATCGAACGTGTCCGCCGCCTCAAGCCTTTTGGCAGCATCGGCCATTTGCCTGCGGAACGGACGTTCAAAATTCAGGCAGGGCAGCGCAAACTTCGTGCGACGGAGAAGAGCGGCGGCTGATCCGGCGAAGGTATTTTCGAAGATGCAAACCACACCACGTCGCCGGCCACGGCCGGCGATGGCGATTTCAATCATGGCCCGACCCGCGAGCCGGGGCAGCTACGATCAGCCGATCGGCAGGCGTGTGATCGTCGGCCTGTCGGCGATGGTCTGCGGCTTGTGCTCGCGCTCGCCGAGTGGCTGGGTCACCGGCAATTGCAGCACGGTTGCGCGCTGGCCTTCGACGAGCTGAGTCACCAGCACGTATTTGCCGTCGGGAAATTCGATCGCATCGTGATGGCGATCCGGAATGTGCGGGTCGATCTTGCCGAACTTGCCGACGCGCGAGTTGATGGTGCGCGTCCAGATCCAGCGATTGTCGTAGCGGACGTTGTCGGCGAAGGCGAGCTCCGTTCCCGGCAGCAGGCATACCGCGACGGACATGTCGGCTTCGGAGGCGAAGCCGCGTGTCGAGGTGCCGCGGAAGGTTGTCGTGACGATCGTCTCGCCGACTTCGGCGGGACGCGTCGCGACGGCGTGCAGGCTGTAGTCACACATCGGGGTGCTCCTCATTCGAAGATAGCGACCCGCGCCTCTTGTCGAGGCACAAGCCTCTATCAGAGTGGAAGCATACAACGGTCTGCTTGGTTGTGGGCAAATCTGCGGCTTGGCTCCGCAGGCTGCCATCACAATATCTTTTTCAGATGCACGAGGAACAAAGCCCGCTTCCGTGCATTCTGCGAGCTTCTTCTTCGTCAGCGGCCAGCAGGTGCCGACCAGCCCGAATACGGCCAGGCCGGTTGCGACTGCTGTGCAACGGCGTCGCGTGCGTTGCGCAATTGCTCACGCGCTGGCGTCGTCTTGCGGACATGATGCGATCGTGCGGCGACGGCCGGTGACACTGACGTTGCGATCAGCGCCATCGCGACGGTGCTCAAGACGATCTTGCGCATGGTTGTCTCCTCGGTTTCTCAAAGGCCCGCAAAGCGATGCGTGCTTTGCGCGGCGTGCCGAGGATCTAGCGCGGGGGAGGTGGCCGGATAATCTGTGCAGAACCAGAAAGACTATCCAGCCGGAGCGGACAATGATCCGCTCCAATCGTTTAGGCGCGGTCGCCAACTGGCACCGCGGGATGCACCTAGTACTTCCGGTACAGGCCGATCAGCTTGCCCTGAATCTTCACCCGGTTGGGCGGCAGGATGCGGACCTCATAGGCGGCGTTGGCGGGCTCGAGCGCGATCGATGCGCCGCGGCGGCGGAAGCGCTTCAGCGTTGCTTCCTCGTCGTCGATCAGCGCCACCACGATGTCACCGGTGTCGGCGCTCTCGTTGCGCTGGATCAGCGCCATGTCGCCGTCGAGGATGCCGGCTTCCACCATCGAATCGCCGCGCACTTCGAGGGCGTAGTGCTCGCCGGAGCCGAGCATGTCAGGCGGTACACTGATAGTGTGGCTGCGGGTCTGCAGCGCCTCGATCGGCGTGCCGGCCGCGATACGGCCCATGACGGGCACGGCGACGGGACGCTCACCCTCGTCAGCCGGCGGGCTGGAGGTCGTGCGCACCTTGCCGAGATTGCCTTCGATGACGCTCGGCGTGAAGCCGCGGCGGCTGCCGGCAGCCGCCTGGAGCTCGGGCAGCTTGATGACCTCGATCGCGCGGGCGCGGTTGGGCAGGCGCCGGATGAAGCCGCGCTCCTCGAGCGCGGTGATCAGGCGATGGATGCCCGATTTCGAGCGCAGATCGAGCGCGTCCTTCATCTCGTCGAAGGAAGGCGGCACGCCGCTTTCCTTCAGTCGCTCGCTGATGAACCGCAGGAGCTCGTATTGTTTGCGCGTTAACATCTCGACCAAAATCCCCCGGTTGATGTCGTTCGATTCCGAGACGCTCAGTTCAGCGATAAGCCGCTGCATGCTCGAAACAAATCATGAACGGACACTATATGTTCGATACATGTTCCGCAACTGCTTAATTTACCGTGAACGCGACAAAGTTCGCGGAACGCGTGTGGTGACAGCGTTCATACGGGCAGCAGCAGCACCTCGCAGGGCGAGCCGGCTTCGGCCTTGGGCGCGAACGGCGCGCGCACGAGAAGTGCCTGTGCCGCAGCGAGATTCGCAAGCAGCGAAGAATCCTGGTGATTGACGGGCAGGGCCATGAGCGTGCCGTCGTCGCGCCGCTCCAGGCGCGTGCGAAGATAATCCTCGCGCTGGTCGTTGGCATTGAGGTCGCGGCCGAGCACGGCGTGCTCGCGGCGATGATGAATCACCGAGCGGCCCGACAGCGCGCGAATCAACGGCACCATGAACAGGAAAGCGCAGACGTAGGATGACACGGGATTGCCGGGCAGGCCGATGACGCGCATCGCGCCGAGCCGGCCGTGCATCATCGGCTTGCCCGGCCGCATCGCGATCTTCCAGAACGACATCGCGATGCCCTCGGCCTTGAGCGCCTGCTGGACCAGATCGTGGTCGCCGACCGAGGCGCCGCCGCTCGTGATCAGGATGTCGGCGCCGCTCTCGCGGGCCCGGCGGATCCCGGCGGCGGTGGCTTCCAGCGTGTCGGCGGCAACCCCGAGATCGACGGTATCGGCGCCCTCCTGGCGGGCGAGCGCGTGCAGGGCGTAGCCGTTGGAGTAGACGATCTGGCCGGGGCCGGGCGTTGCGCCCGGCATCACCAGCTCGTCGCCGGTGGCGAGGATCGCGACCTTGGGACGGCGTTGGACCGGAAGGTGCGGGTGATTCATCCCGGCGGCGAGTGCGAGATCGCGCTCGGTGAGCCGGGCTCCCTTGCGCAGCAGCACGTCGCCCTCGGCAAAGTCGACCCCGGCGCGCCGGATGTGCCGTCCGGGAATCGCCGCTTCCTTGATCGTGATGCGCTTGCCGTCAGCGACCGTATCCTCCTGGATCACGACCGCATCCGCGCCGGCGGGAACGACGCCGCCGGTGAAGATCCGGACCGCTTCGCCGGCGCCGACCGACCCGGCAAATGGCCGCCCGGCCGCGACCTCGCCGATCACCGTCAGTTGGGAATCGATCGTCGCCGCGTCGGCCGTGCGCACGGCATAGCCGTCCATCGCCGACATCGCCTGCGGCGGCTGCGTACGCCGCGCCGCGATGTCGCGCGCCAGCACGCGGTGGTAGGCCTGGTCGAGGGGGACCGTCTCCTCAGGCAGCGGCTCCGCGCCGGCAAGCACCGCGGCAAGCGCGTCAGATACCGGCATCAAAGCCACGGGTGAAAACTCCTGCTGAGCACGTTCGGCAAATCGGCGGCGAGAGTTCTAGCCGAGTGCGGCCGCAGAGGCAAAACAGGGGAGATGCAGGATGATTCAGCCTGCGTCGTTCGCTCTATCGCGAAAGATGGACGTCAAATCCGCCGCGGCATGATCCGGAAGGCGAGGCAGACCGGCACGAGGACGGCCATGGCAAGCACGAGAAGAACGAGCGCCACGGCCAGCATCGGTCAACTCCCTGCCGGCGCGTCCGGACTGACATCCGGCGCTTTGGGACCCTGGTCCTTGTCGGGCAGCGGGTCGGCCTGGGATTTCAGGTCGGCGGCCTTGCTGATCAACTTGGCGGATAGGTCGGAGTCCGAGGTGGTTCTTGCGAACTCGAGCAGGAGAGAGGCTTGCTTGGTGAGGTAGGATTTGCCCAGCACGTCGATCGGTCCAATGTAGAAGTCCCAACGGACTCAAGAGTCCGGAAGGGCAGATTCCGTTCCCGGAACTTTGTACAAAAATGCACAAAGTGATTTGGTTCCTCATATTTGGCAAACGAGTTCCAGGGAACCGCACCTGCCGGGAGGCGGATCCGTCAAATCCCGAGCTGCTTCAGCGCATCGCCGACGTCACGGGGCGAGGTCACATGCACCGCGGTCAGCCCGCGCGCCCGTGCCCCCTCGATGTTTTCCGCGAGGTCGTCGAAGAAGACGATGCGGCTCGCCGGCACGCCCATAGCGGCCACGACATGGTCGAAAGCCTCCGCGTCCGGTTTACGCAGGCCGATGCTGGACGACAGGTAGAGCTCGCGGAAATGGCCGAGCAGGCCGGCATATTCCTTCGAGAAATGGTCGACATGCGGCCGGTTGGTGTTGGAGAAGGCGTAGAGCGGCATCCGCCTCGCCGCACGCGGCAACAGTTCCGCGATGTCAGGCATCTCGCCGGCGAAGATCGCGTTCCAGCCCTCCAGGAACTGCGCGTCGGAAATCGCGATCCCGAGTGATGAGCGCAGCGAGGCGAAATAGTCCGCGTCGCTGATCTTGCCGACCTCGTGCAGCCGGTAGGCTTCGCTGTCGCGCACATAGCGCGCGACGATGGCTTCAGGCTTGCAGCCGGCGTGTCCCGCCCAGCAGGCGATCGCCCTGGAGAAATCGATGTCGAGCACCACGCGCCCGAGATCGAACAGAAGCGCGTCTGCGCTGCCGGGAGAGAGCGGGGTCACCTGCATCCTTTCACTCAGTATCGATAGGGATCGTGCTCGAACAGCGGGAACGCGCTGAACACGCTCGGCGCGTTGGTCGCGGTGGCCGGATGCAGGCAGGACCTGCCGACCTCGGCGAACGAGGTGGCGCCCAAGAGGCCGAGGCAGCGCAGCACCTCGTCTTCCAGCAGCTCCAGCATCCGGGTCACGCCGGCCTCGCCGGCCGCGGCCAGGGCCCAGCATTGCAGCCGGCCGATGCCGACGAGGTCGGCGCCTGCCGCAATCGCCTTGACGATGTCGGTGCCGCGGCAGAAGCCGCCATCGACCATGATCCTGGCGCGGCCTTTCACGGCGTCGACGATTTCAGGCAGCACATGCATGGCGCCGCGGCCGTGGTCGAGCTGGCGGCCGCCATGGTTGGAGACGTAAATCCACTCGACGCCGTGATCGAGCGCGATCTGCGCATCCTCGGCGGTGGCGATGCCCTTCAGGATCAGAGGGATCTTGAACTTGTCCTTGATCATCTTCACCGTCCGCCACTCCAGTCCCTTCTGGTAGTCGCCGCCGGTGGCGCGCAGGCGGCTTTCACGAACGTAGCGCTTGGCGATGTCGCGTTCGCGACGGCTGTAATGGGCGGTGTCCACGGTCAGGCAGAAGGCGGCGTAGGCGTTCTTCTCGGCCCGGCTGACGACATCGGCGACGAAGGCGTCATCGCCGCGCACATAGAGCTGGTAGAGACGCAGCGCGTCGGGGGCAGCCTCGGCGGTTTTCTCCAGGCCGGGCTCGGACACCGAGCTCAGCATGTGCGCCGCACCGAAGGTGCCGGCAGCACGTGCGACGCTCGCGGCGCCATCCGGGTCAAAAATCTCGAGCGCGCCGACCGGGGCCAGCACCACCGGCAGGCGCATCTTGCGGCCGAACTGCTCGACGCTTCCGTCGACCTTGCGGACGTCGCGCAGCACGCGCGGGCGGAAGGCGATCTCGTCCAGCGCCATGCGATTGCGGCGCATCGTGGTCTCGGTCTCGGCGGCGCCGACGATATAGTCCCAGGCATTCTGGTTGAGGTTGGCGCGCGCCTTCCGGATGAATTCGTGCAGGTTCTGGAACGGCTCGTTGCTGGCGCCGAGTTCAACGTTCCGTTCCGGCCGGATGCGGGGCGCTTCGTTCATTGTTGTCCTCCCGAGAATTTGAAGCCTTGTGTCATCGCCTAACCCGTCCGCCTCTCCAAAACCATCCTAAAATCGCATAGCTGCGAAGCGCGGGCCGGCCGACCGAGTCCCGTCTTTCGCGCGAGACGGTTTCGGAACGTTGCCAAAAGTTTAGGCCGGGACGAAGGGATTTTTGCAGGTGCCCCGCCGGCGTTGCGGGCCGGCCTTGAAGAAACCTGAATGGTATTGTGAGAACCGGGCTGGATCGCCATTTGCATGGCGGCTCCCGAGCCCCGAGCAAGAAGGCTAACTCTCCATGCGGAAATCCCTGCTGTTCCCCCTTGGCGCGCTCACCGGCGTGTGCCTGACCCTTCTGGTATCCGGTCCGCAGGGCGGACTATGGGCGGCGAGGGCGGCGGCGGGCGCGGACGATGCCTATTCCAAGCTCAACCTGTTCGGCGAAGTGTTCGAGCGGGTGAAGGCGAGCTATGTCGAGAAGCCGGACAATTCCAAGCTGATCGAAGGCGCGATCACCGGCATGGTGACCTCGCTCGATCCGCATTCACGCTACATGAACGACAAGGCCTGGACCGAGATGCAGGAGACCACCTCCGGCGAGTTCGGCGGGCTCGGCATCGAGGTCACGATGGAGGACGGCCTCGTCAAGGTCGTCTCGCCGATCGACGACACGCCGGCTTCGAAGGCCGGCATCATGTCAGGCGACCTCATCAGCAAGATCGACGGCGACGCCGTGCAGGGCATGACGCTCGAGCAGGCCGTCAACAAGATGAAGGGCCCGGTCGACACCAAGACCAAGCTCACCATCGTGCGCAAGGGCGCGGACGCCCCGCTCGACGTGGCGATCACGCGCGAGATCATCCACGTGCGCCCCGTCCGCTTCCATGTCGAGAACGGCGATATCGGCTATATCCGCGTCACCTCGTTCAACGAGCAGACCACCGACGGCCTGAAGAAGGCGATCGCCTCGATCTCCAAGCAGGTGCCGCAGGAGAAGCTGGTTGGCTACGTGATGGACCTGCGCAACAATCCGGGTGGATTGCTCGACCAGGCCGTGTCGGTGTCGAGCGCCTTCCTGCAGCGCGGCGAGGTCGTCTCGACGCGTGGCCGCAATCCGGAAGAGACCCAGCGCTTCACCGCGCATGGCGGCGACCTCACCAAGGGCAAGCCGCTCGTGATCCTGGTCAATGGCGGCTCGGCTTCGGCCTCGGAGATCGTGGCCGGTGCGCTGCATGACCACAAGCGTGCCACGATCATCGGCACGCGCTCGTTCGGCAAGGGCTCGGTGCAGACCATCATCCCGCTCGGCTCCGGCAACGGCGCGCTGGCGTTGACTACGGCGCGCTACTACACGCCGTCAGGCCGCTCGATCCAGGCCCAGGGCATCGCGCCCGACATCGAGATCCTCCAGGATGTGCCGCCCGAGCTGAAGGGCCGGATGGACACCATGGCGGAGTCCCAGATGCGCGGCCATCTGCAAGCCGCCGACGGCACCGAGCAGACCGGATCGCAGTCCTACGTCCCGCCGGAAGAGAAGGACGACAAGGCCCTGCACGCGGCCTATGACTTCCTCCACGGCGTCACCGCGAATGCCGTCGCCTCAAAGCCCGCGCCGAAGGCCGCGGTGCCGAACTAGACCTTGCGATCTCCAGACACCGATCGCCCGGGAGTGGATACCGCTCCCGGGCGATTTCGTTTGGGGGATTGTCTCGGTGATCCGTAGCCCGGATGGAGCGAAGCGCAATCCGGGATTCACACTACACGGACCCGGATTACGCTTCGCTCCATCCGGGCTACGCTCGCGACATTCCGATCTAGCCTGCTTCCCGTCGGCGGCTCTCGCTGCCTTCGCGCCGGGCGAGCCGGCTGCGATGCAGCGCGAACAGCTCCAGCATCTTGTCGGCAGGTTTTGCGGCGCTGAACAGATAGCCCTGCATCTCGGTGCAGCCGAGCGTGCGCAGCAGCCGTTGCTGCTCTTCGGTCTCGACGCCCTCGGCGGTGGTCGCCATGCGGCGGGCGCTGGCGAGGTTGACCACGGCCTGGACGATGCTGGCGGAGCCGTCGGGGCCGGCGATATCCTCGACGAAGCAGCGGTCGATCTTGATCTTGTCGAACGGGAAGCGGTGCAGATAGCTCAGCGAGGAATAACCGGTGCCGAAATCGTCGAGCGCGATGCGCACGCCGATGGCGCGGAGCTGGTGCAGGATCGCGAGCGCCGTGTCATCGTCGCGGATCAGCACCGCCTCGGTGATCTCGAGCTCGAGCCGGCTCGCCGGAAGGTTGGAAGCGGCGAGCGCCGCCATGATCTTCAGCGCCAGCGTGCCGCTCTTGAACTGCACCGGCGAGACGTTGACGGCGAGGCGGATGTCGTCGGGCCAGCCGGCAGCATCCCGGCAGGCGGTCGCCAGCACCCATTCGCCGATCTCGTTGATCAGGCCAGTGTCCTCGGCGATCGGGATGAACTCGGCCGGCGAGACCATGCCGCGCTCGGGATGGCGCCAGCGCACCAGTGCCTCGCAGCCGGTGATGCGGTCGTCCTTCAGGCCGAGGCAAGGCTGGTAATAGACCTCGAGGCCGCCACGCGCGATGGCGTGGCGCAGGTCGATCTCGAGCTGCCGCCGCTCGCGGACCTTGGCGTCCATCTCGGGTTCGAAGAAGCGGTAGGTGCGGCGTCCCGCGGATTTGGCGGCGTACATCGCAAGATCGGCGTTCTTCAGGATCTGGTCCAGCGCCGTGCCGTGTCCCGGCGCCAGTGCGATGCCGATGCTGGCGTCGCTGGTGAGATGATGGCCCATGCAGTCGAATGGCGTGCGGATGGCCTGGAAGATCCGGGCGACGAGATCGTTGACCTGGTCCGGCGAGGTCACCGCGCTCTGCACGATGGCAAACTCGTCGCCGCCGAGCCGTGCCACGAAATCCGTCGGACCGGCGCAGCGGCTGAGGCTCGCTGCCATCGATTTCAGCAGCTCGTCGCCGACGAGATGGCCGAGCGCGTCGTTGACCCCCTTGAACTCGTCGATGTCGATATAGTGGACCGCGACCTCTTCGCCATCGACGATGGCGGCCAGCTCCTGCCGCAGATGCTCGTGGAACATGGCGCGGTTGGGCAGATCGGTCAGCGCGTCGTAATGGGCAAGGTGGGTGATGCGCTCCTCGATGCGCCGGCGCTCGGTAATGTCCTCGTGCGTCGCCACCCAGCCGCCGTCCACGAGCGGTTCGTTGAGGACCTGAATCGAGCGGCCGTCGGCGGTGTCCACGACCATGGAATTGCGGACATGAATGTCGCGCAGCACGCGTTCACAATATTGATCGACGTCGCCGGTGAACGAGCCGGTCGTCTTGCGATGCGCGATGATGTCGTGGAAGCTGCAGCCCGGCGCCACCACGGCGGCCGACAGGCCGTACATGTCGATGTAGCGCTGGTTGCACACCACGAGCCGCCGGTCCGCGTCGAACAGCAGCAAGCCCTGGGTCATGTTGTTCACGGCGCGGTCGAGACGTTGTTTCTCCAGCGTCAGCCGTTCCCTGGAGAGGCGGTGCTGCTCCAGCAGCTTGCGCACGATCGCGATCAGAACGCCGGCGATGGCGAGCGCGGAAGAGGCGGCGACCGAGACCAGGATGCCGATCTGCTCGCGCCAGTCCGTCAGAGCCGCCGCGCGTGTCGTCGTGGCCATCATCAGGATCGGGTAGTGGGGCAGGGCGTGCGAAGCGATCAGGCGGTCCTCGCCGTCGACCGGGCTCATGAAGCGTCCGGCGAAGTGATCGAGCCCGAAGACCCGCTGCTGCTCGAAGGGCCCGGTCCTGAAATTCCGCCCCATCAATTCGCTGGAATGGGGATAGCGGGCGAGCAGCGTGCCGTCGCGATGCAACATCGAGATCGTCGCACCTTCGCCGAGCACCACGGATTCGAAGAATTTCTCGAAATTGGCCGGCTCGATGCCGCGTCCGACCACGCCCATGAACTCACCGTTCGGGCCGACGATCCTGCGCACGAGCAGGATGGTCCAGGCGCCGGAGATCCGGCTGTGCAGCGGCTCGATCAGGACATCAGGCGAATAGGGGTCGTATTTGAAGGTGCGGAAATAGGCGCGATCGGCGACGTTCACCTTGGGGGCGGGCCATGCCGTCGATGAATTGATCAGATTGCCGTCGGCATCGATGATGTTGACGCCGCCGATGTAAGGAAGCGCCTCGATCTTCGAGCGCAGCATCCGGTGGATGTCCTGACCCGAGAGGCGCTTGCGATAGTCTTCCGCGTTGGAAATGCCGATCGTGCGGACGTGGTCGACGAAATCCTTCTGGATGACCGCGAAATCCTGCAATTGCTGATCGAAATGATGGGCCAGCATCAAGACGGTGTTTTCCAGCTCGCGGCCGGAATTACGCAGCGCGCGTTCGCGGAAGTTCTGCGCCATCAGCGTCGCGCCGACGGCGATCGCGGCGATCAGCAGCGTGCCGCCCACGACCAGCCAGCGGATCGGTCCGCTGCGCGCGAAGGCCTGGTCGTAAAGGCGACTGCCGAATTTCGTCATCATGTCGATCGCTGCCGCGCACACGCCAGGATCAATTCTTGATCCTCGAGACATCCGTTGGTTTACGGGAACGGTATGGAGCAGAAGTTAGGAAGCGCGGTTAATGCGACATGAATCATCACGCAGAAAAACGGGAGCAAGCCGTGCAGGAATTGCCGCAAGACACCTGCGCTGCCGGACAGTTCCTGCCGACCATGCCGCGATCAACCAAGGCTTAACCATCTAAGGCGTTGGCGATCCTCAAGTCGCCATTGGCACGTGATTTGCGAACATGCCTGCCAACGACACAGTGAGGAGTTGATCGTGAAAACCGTTTTGAAGAACTTCATTGCCGACGAATCCGGTGCGACGGCGATCGAATACGGCCTGATCGCCGCCGGCATCGCGCTTGCGATCATCGCCGTGGTCAACAATCTCGGCTCGACGCTGAAGCTGAAGTTCGGATCGATCAGCACATCGCTGAAGTAGAAGATCAGGCGCGGTAATGGCCGGACTTGCCGCCGAGCTTCTCGACGAGATGGATGCCCTCGATGCGGACGCCGCGCTCGACGGCCTTGATCATGTCGTAGATGGTGAGGCAGGCGACCGACACGGCCGTGAGTGCTTCCATCTCGACGCCGGTTGGACCTGTCACCTTGACGCTGGCGCGGACGAGGCAGCCCGGCAGCTTGGCATCGGGCTCGATGTCGACGGTGACCTTGGACAGCGCGAGCGGATGGCAGAGCGGGATCAGCTCCGAGGTGCGCTTTGCCGCCATGATGCCGGCGATGCGCGCGGTGCCGAGCACGTCGCCCTTCTTGGCGTTGCCGGACACGATCAGATCGAGCGTCGCCCTGGTCATGACGACGCGGCCTTCGGCGACCGCGAGCCGCTCGGTCGCGGGCTTGGCCGACACATCCACCATCCGCGCCTCGCCGGAGGCGCCGATATGGGTGAGGGCAGGGCCGGCCTTGGTCTTCGATGGCTTGGTCGTGGAGGCCTTGCGCGCCATGTCAGCGCGTGCCCGTCGCGCGAGCGCCGGTCTCACGCGCGAGCAGCGTGCGCGTGGCGGCGGTGACGTCGGCCTGCCGCATCAGGCTCTCGCCGACGAGGAAGGTCGACATGCCGACCCGCTCGAGGCGGGCGAGATCGGCGGGCGTGAAGATGCCGCTTTCGCCGACCATCAGCCGCCCCTCGGGGATCAGCGGCGCGAGCGTTTCGCTGGTCGCGAGCGTGGTTTCGAAGGTGCGCAAATTGCGGTTGTTGACGCCGATCATCGGCGAACGAAGATTCAGCGCACGGTCGAGCTCGGCGCGGTCGTGGATCTCGATCAGCACGTCCATGCCATGGGCGATGGCGGCATCTTCGAGGTCCTTTGCGGTGGCGTCGTCGAGCGCGGCCATGATGATCAGGATGCAGTCGGCGCCATGCGCGCGGGCCTCGACCACCTGGTAGGTGTCGAACATGAAATCCTTGCGCAGCACCGGCAGCGAGGTCGCCGCGCGCGCAGCCACCATGAAGTCGAGATGGCCCTGGAACGAGGGCGTGTCGGTCAGCACCGAGAGACAGGCTGCGCCGCCGGCCTCATAGGCCTTGGCGAGATCAGGCGGATCGAAATCCGCGCGGATCAACCCTTTCGAGGGCGAGGCCTTCTTGACCTCGGCGATCAGCGCGTAATCGCCGTTGGCGTGCTTGGCCCGGATCGCGCGCAAGAAGCCGCGCGGCGCGGACTGCGCCTTGGCCTTGGCCTCCACCGCCGACAGCGGCTGCGCGCGCTTGGCGGCGGCGATCTCCTCGCGCTTGTACGCCTCGATCTTGGTCAGGATATCCGACATGTCAGGCTCAGCCGTTGGAGACCGCGATCAGGTGTTTCAGCCGCGCGTTCGCCGCGCCGCTGTCGAGCGACTTTGTGCCGATCGCAACGCCCTCCTTGAGGTCCTTGGCACGGCCGGCCACGATCAGTGCGGC
Organism: Bradyrhizobium huanghuaihaiense; assembly: GCF_007830635.1. Lineage (GTDB taxonomy): Bacteria > Pseudomonadota > Alphaproteobacteria > Rhizobiales > Xanthobacteraceae > Bradyrhizobium > Bradyrhizobium huanghuaihaiense. The sequence goes on from NZ_VLLA01000007.1 coordinate 232,699, forward strand.
GGCGGCGTTCATCAATGCCACGTCGCGGTAGGGGCTCGGCTTGCCGTTGAGCACGCTTTGCAGCGCGATCGCATTGGCGTCGGCGTCGCCGCCCTTGAGCGCACCGGTCTCGCAGCGCGTCAGTCCAGCTTCCTCCGGTGTCACCTCGAAATTGCGGATCTCGCCGTTCTGAAGCGAGGACACGAAGGTCGGGCCGGTGAGGGTGATCTCGTCGAGACCATCGGAGCCGTGCACGACCCAGGCGGATTCGGCGCCGAGATTCTTGAGCACCTGCGCCAGCGGCTGCACCCATTGCCTGGAGAACACGCCGACCATCTGCCGCTTCACGCCGGCAGGGTTCGACAGCGGGCCGAGCAGGTTGAAGATCGTACGGGTCGCGAGCTCAACCCGGGTCGGGCCGACGTTCTTCATGGCGGGATGGTGGGCGGGGGCGAACATGAAGCCGATGCCGCATTCGCGCACGCAGCGCCCGACCTGCTCCGGCTTGAGGTCGATCTTCACTCCGAGCGAAGCCAGGACGTCGGCAGCACCGGAGCGCGACGACAGCGCGCGGTTGCCGTGCTTGGCCACCGGCACACCGGCGCCCGCCACGATGAAGGAGGCGCAGGTCGATACGTTGACCGAGCCGGAGCCGTCGCCGCCGGTGCCGACGATATCGACCGCGTCGGGCGGTGCCGTCACGGTCAGCATCTTGGAGCGCATCGCCGCGACTGCACCGGTGATCTCGTCCACGGTCTCGCCGCGCACCCGCAGCGCCATCAACAGACCGCCCATCTGCGAGGGCGTTGCCTCGCCTGACATCATGGCGTCGAAGGCGGATGCGGCTTCGTCACGCGACAGGCTGGCGCCGGTCGCCACTTTTCCAATGATCGATTTCAGGTCGTCCATCGCGTGCTTTCAACTCACTGGTTCGCGCCGGTCACCTGCGCGAAGGCGGCCTGATTAATGGTGGTCCCGATGTCGGTTTCAAGCTTGTTGACGTAGGAGGCGACCTGCTCCTCGGTCAGGGCACGGTCGAGGCTGTCCTTCAGCTTCTTGACCGCCTCGGAGGCGGCATCGACCGCGGGGTCGATGATGTCGGTGACGCGGAATACGATCACCTCGCTGCCGCCGCTCACGGGCGTCTGTCCGACGCCGTCCTTGGCAGTGCGGAACGCGGCCGCCACGACGGTGCCGGGCACGCCGGCGGGCGAGTCGTCGCGCTTGAAGCCGGTCGCGGTCTCGACCTTGGCGCCGATCGAGGCCGCCTCATCCGCGAGCTTGCCGCCCGCTTCGAGCTTCTTCACCATTTCGGTCGCCTTAACCTTCAGCTTGGTCGCGATCTGGTCCTGGCGCCAGCGCGCCTCGACCTGATCGCGGACCTCGTCGAGACTACGGTCGCGCGAAGGCGTGATGGCGAGCACGTCGTACCAGACATAACCGCCCTTGAACGAGATCGCGTCGTTGTCGACGCCGACATCGGTGTTGAAGGCCTGCGACACGACGTCGAGGCCCTGCGGGATGTTGGCCACCGGCTGGCCGTTCGGGGCGCGGCCGGAGCGATCGACGGCGTCGATGGTCACGGCGGTGAGGCCGAGCTTCTGCGCCGCGTCGATCACGCTGGAGCCGCCGCCGCGCTCGTCTTCCATCTTGTCGCGGAGGTCGGCGACCTTGACGCGCGCGCGGTCGGCCGCAATCTCGCGCTTGATGTCGCCGGCAAGCTTCGCGTAGTCGGCCTCATTGCCCGGCTCGATCTTGTCGACCTTGACGATGGAGGTGCCGAGGGCGCCCTGGATCGGCTGGCTGATCTCACCTGCCGGCAGCGCGAAGGCGGCATTCCCGACCGCGGAGTCGAGCGAGGACTTGGTCACGAGCCCGAGATCGACGTCGGAGGCGCTGAGCCCGCGCTCCTTGCCGAGGTCCTCGAACGACATTCCGCCGACGAGCCGCTCGCGCGCGGCCTGCGCCTCGGCGACGCTGGGGAACACAAGCTGCTGGATCTGGCGTTTCTCCGGCGTGCCGAGCCGGTCCTTGCGCTGCTCGAACAGTTTCTTCGCGTCCTCGTCGGAGACCTCGGACCATTTGCCGATCTCTTCCGGCGAGATCACGACGAAGGCGATCTTGCGATATTCGGGGGCGCGGAACTGAACCTTGTGATCCTCGAAATAGGCGGCCAGCGCCTCGGGCGAGGGCGCGTCGATGGTACCTGCCTGGGCCGCGTCGAGCCTGACGAACTCGATCGAGCGCTGCTCCTTCTGGAAGCGCGTCAGCACGTCGATCATGGCCTTCGGCGGCTCGAGGCCGGCGCCGATCGTGCCGGTGATCTGCCGGCGCAGCGACACCTTGCGCTGCTCGGCGACGTAACGCTGCTCGGTGTAACCGAAATTGCGGATCATGGCCTGGAAGCGGTTCGCATCGAAGTTGCCGCCGACGCCCTTGAAGTTGGGGTCGTTCATGATGACCTGGCGGATCTGCTCGTCGGACTGGCCGAGTCCGAGCCGGCGTGCCTCTTCGTCGAGGGCGGCTTCGGCGATCGTCTGCTGTAGCACCTGACGGTCGAGGCCGAAGGCGCGCGCCTGGTCGGGCGTCAGCGGACGGCCGAACTGGCGGCTGATCTGCTGCAGGCGGTCGGTATAGATCTGCCGGAACTCGTTCAGCGAGATCTCGGTGCGGCCGACCTTGGCCACAGTGGACTGGCCAAAGCCCTTGAAGATGTCGGCGATGCCCCAAATGCCGAAACTGACGATCAACACGCCCATCACCACGGCCATAATGGTCTTGCCGAGCCAGTTTGATGAGGCCTTGCGCATTCCTCGAAGCATTTGGTCCAACTTGTTTGGTCAGGAGGGGAACGGGAGCGCGTCTTAATGCAGATTCCGCAAAAGCGCGTCACCAAATTGATAGATCATCATAAAGTGGCGGCTTTCCCCCCGCAACCTCAGGTCATGCGACTGCGAGAAGCTGCGGTTAAAAGCCCCAAAGCGTTTTCCGTCAGAAAACGGGTCAGAACAAGAATCTGGAACTGCGGCAGGTCCTCTGCTAGCGCATGAACAAACCTCATATCGCTGGAAATTGACATGACCGACGCCATCCGACCGCTGATCGCCGGCAACTGGAAAATGAACGGCCTGAAGGCCCAGGCTGCCGAATTCGACGCCATGCTCAATGGCGCGGCAGATGTGGTCGCCAAGGCCGACCTGCTGGTCTGTCCGCCGGCGACGCTGGTCGCCGCCTTTGCCGATAAGGCGCGGGGCCAAAAGGTCGCGGTCGGAGCCCAGGATTGCCATCCGAAGAGCTCCGGTGCTCATACCGGCGATATCGCAGCCGAAATGCTGGCGGATGCAGGGGCGACCGCCATTATCGTCGGCCATTCCGAGCGGCGCGCGGATCACGGCGAGGGTGACGCCCTGGTCAGGCAGAAGGCCGAAGCGGCCTGGCGGGCAGGGGTGACGGCAATCGTCTGCATCGGCGAGACGCAAGGCCAGCGCGACGCCGGCCAGACCCTGGACATCCTTCGCGGCCAGCTCCAAGGCTCGCTTCCCGATGCCTCGACCGCGGCCAATCTGGTCGTGGCCTACGAGCCGGTCTGGGCGATCGGCACCGGCCTGACCCCCACGGTCCAGGATGTCGAGCAGATTCATGGGTTTATCAGGGAGTTCCTGATCTCCCGGTTCAAGGCTGAGGGTGCGAAGATGCGAATCCTCTACGGCGGCTCGGTCAAGCCCTCCAACGCGGCCGAGCTGATGGCCGTGAAGAACGTCGACGGGGCGCTGGTCGGCGGCGCCAGCCTGAAGGCGGCCGATTTCCTTGCCATTGCCAAGGGCTGCCCCTAGCTAACCCAAAGCTTTGGTTCAGGGCCGATCGGGGGTGGCAATGCCCCCTCCGATCGTGTAACACCGCGCAACTTCAGGAAAACCCGCGAAGCGCGATCGGCCGCCGTCAGGCGCCGCCCGCTTGTGACGGAAGGACACTATGCAGACCGTTGTCATCGTCATCCACCTCATGATCGTCGCCGTCATGATCGGCGCCGTCCTGCTTCAGAAGTCGGAAGGCGGCGGCCTCGGCATGGGCGGCGGCGCGGGCTTCATGTCGAGCCGCGGCACCGCGAACCTCCTGACGCGGACCACCGCTATCCTGGCTGCGGGCTTCTTCCTCACCAGCATGTTCCTGTCCTGGCACGCGGGCTACAGCCGCGCGCCGTCGTCGATCATCGGCACGCCCGCATCGCAGGGCCAGCCGGCCGGCGGATCGCCGATCACGGCCCCGACTTCGGGCGGCATCTTGGATACGCTGAAGAAGGCCGACGAGCAGCAGCAGGCGCCGGCCCCGAGCGGCCCGCAGGTACCGCGCTCGCAATAAAGCAGGGGGGCCATGCAGGGCGGTGGCTACCGTCCTGCATCAACAATCCCCATCAAGGCACTGTCACCACTCTTCGTTTTGGCTCACCCACAGGCCCGCAAAATCTTTGGGGCGGAATACGAATCGCTTTGGCGAATCGAATTCGAGGGATTAGAGGTTAAGTCCCATGGCGCGGTACATATTCATCACCGGCGGCGTGGTTTCTTCGCTCGGCAAGGGTCTGGCTTCAGCGGCACTCGGTGCCCTGCTGCAGGCCCGGGGCTACAAGGTCCGCCTCCGCAAGCTCGACCCCTATCTCAACCTCGATCCCGGGACGATGTCGCCGTATCAGCACGGCGAAGTGTTCGTGACCGATGACGGCGCGGAGACCGATCTCGATCTCGGTCACTACGAGCGCTTCACCGGCCGGCCGGCGACCAAGGCCGACAACATCACGACGGGGCGCATCTACCAGGACATCATCACCAAGGAGCGCCGCGGCGATTATCTCGGCGCGACCATCCAGGTGGTTCCGCACGTCACCAACGCCATCAAGGAGTTCGTCCTCGACGGCAATGACGATTACGACTTCGTGCTGGTCGAGATCGGCGGCACCGTCGGCGATATCGAGGGCCTGCCGTTCTTCGAGGCGATCCGCCAGCTCAAGAACGAGCTGCCGCGCGATCACGCCGTCTATATCCACCTCACGCTGCTGCCCTACATTCCGAGCGCCGGCGAATTGAAGACCAAGCCGACGCAGCACTCCGTGAAGGAGCTGCGCTCGATCGGCATCCAGCCGGACATCCTGCTCTGCCGCACCGATCGCGAGATTCCGAAGGAAGAGCGCCGCAAGCTCGGCCTGTTCTGCAACGTGCGCGAAAGCGCCGTGATCGAGGCGCGCGACGTCGACAACATCTATGCCGTGCCTGAGGCCTACCACAACGCTGGCCTCGACGACGAAGTGCTCGCCGCCTTCGGCATCGGCTCGCGGATTCCGCCCGAGCTGCGCAGCTGGCAGCAGATCAACGAGCGCGTGCGCAATCCCGAAGGCAACGTCACCATCGCCATCGTCGGCAAGTACACCGGCATGAAGGATGCGTACAAGTCGCTGATCGAGGCGCTCTCGCATGGCGGCATCGCCAACAAGGTGAAGGTCAATCTCGACTGGATCGAGAGCGAGATCTTCGAGAAGGAAGATCCGGCGCCGTTCCTCGAGCACGTCAACGGCATCCTGGTGCCGGGCGGATTCGGCCAGCGCGGCGCGGAGGGCAAGATCAGGGCGGCGCAGTTCGCGCGCGAGCGCGACGTGCCGTATTTCGGCATCTGCTTCGGCATGCAGATGGCGGTGATCGAGGCCGCGCGAAATCTCGTCGGCATCGAGGACGCCAACTCCACCGAGTTCGGCCCGACCAAGGAGCCCCTGGTCGGCTTGATGACGGAATGGCTGCGCGGCAACGAGCTCGAGAAGCGCTCGCAGGCCGGCGATCTCGGCGGCACGATGCGGCTTGGCGCCTATCCCGCCGCGCTCAACCGCGGCAGCCGCGTCTCGCAGGTCTATGGCGGCGCGACCGAGATCTCCGAGCGCCACCGCCATCGCTACGAAGTCAACACCGCCTACAAGGACCGGCTCGAGCAGCATGGCCTGAAATTCTCAGGGTTGTCGCCCGATGGTGTGCTGCCTGAGATCGTCGAGTACGAGGATCATCCCTGGTTCATCGGCGTCCAGTTCCACCCCGAGCTGAAGTCGCGGCCGTTCGAGCCGCATCCGCTGTTTGCCTCGTTCATTCAGGCGGCGATGGTGCAGAGCCGGCTGGTCTGACGGCTTCAGCGCGCGGCGGAGTAGTCGCGCGCGTGATGCATGGGCGCCAGCGCGACCTGCGTTGACGATTCAGGCGCGAGCGATCCCGTGATCAGCTTCATCTGTGGCCGCCGCGTCAGCCGGTAGACGGCGGCGGGCGGCACGTTCAGCAGGGCGCGATCCACGAGCTTTGCGCGCAGGCCCAGCCGGTCAAGCATGGGCCGCGGGATCGGACAGCTCATGCCATAGGTGAACTGGTAGAAGGCGCCTCCGGGGCGGACATAGCTGAACGCGCCGCCGAGGATCGAGATCACCTTGCGCCTCGACATGTTGAGCAGTGGCAGGCCGCTCACGACCGCGCCGACGGGGGCGCCGTCATAGAGGCGCTCGGTCGCAAGCCGGCCGGCGTCCATCCAGAGCACGCGCGATCCGGGAAAGCGCATCTGCAGGAGCTTCATGAAGTCGGAGCCGTATTCGATCAGCGTGAGGTCCTGCGGACGGACTCCGCGTTTGAGCAGCTTGTAGGTGAACGCGCCGGTGCCGGGACCGAGCTCGAGAATCGGACCCGTCGTTGCACTGATCTCGCGCGTGATGAGATCGGCGAGCGCCGCACCCGATGGTGCGATCGCGCCGACCCGGCGCGGGGACGACATCCAGGACATGAAAAACGAAAGAAAATCGTTGGGCATGCGCACTCCGGCATCTTGGTTTGCACCTCCTGAGATCAGAGGTGAGACGGATGCAGTGTCACGGGAGCGCATTGCGAGAGCATTGCGCTGTCGAGCGCGAATGCGAATTGAATCAGCTCTGCCGCACTTCCGGCAGCGTGATCCGGAAACAGGCGCCGCCATCGGGTCCGTCCGCCACCGAGACGTGGCCGCCATGCAGCTGCACGATCTCGCGCACCATGTTGAGGCCGAGGCCGGCCCCACGATCGAGTGGCGTCAGCCGGTAGAACGGCTCGAAGATCTGCTCGCGCTGGCCGGCGGGAATGCCGGCGCCTTCGTCGGTGACCTCGATGCTCGCGGGCTTGCTGAGACGAATCCCGATCGTGCCGCGGCGCGGGCCGTGCTGGATCGCATTCTGCACGAGGTTGGTGAGCGCGCGCTCCAGCGCTGCCGCATCGCCAATCGTCTCGATCGGTGTCGCCGGCGCATCGAGGGCCAGCTCGTAGCCGGCCGCAATCGCCAGCGGCGCGAGATCGGCGGCGACGCTTTGCGCAACGGCGACGAGATTGACGCGCGTGAACGGATGGCCGCAGCGGTCGAGCCGCTGAATATCGAGCAATTGCTCGGCAAGCGTCGCCAGCCGCGCCGCATCCTCCAGCAGGCGGGTCTTGTCCGGTCCAGGGGCAAGTGACTCCAGCCGCGTGTTCAGGATCGCGATCGGCGTGCGCAGCTCGTGCGCGGCGTCCGCAACGAAGCGCTTGTGGCGGGCATAGCCCTGATCGAGCCGCGCCAGCGCGTCGTTGATCGCGGTCACCAGCGGCACGACCTCCAGCGGGATGCGCTCCACCGGGAGCCGCGCGCCGCGCTGATGGATGTCGATGCGCCGCGCCTCGTCCGCTGCGCTATCGAGCCCCCTGAAGGCGCGCTGCACGATCATCGGCGTCGCAATGAACGTCGCCGTTCCCATCAGCAGCAGGCCGGGCAGGGCGATGCCGAGAAACGCATGCGATGTCGTGAACAGCGCCTTGGCGCCGGTCAGACGTCCCTGAGTCGCCGTGATGACCTGCACGTTGCCCGCATCGGTGTCGACACGCTTCAGCCGCGCCGCCGGCTTGCGCGGATCGTCCTCGAACATCTGCCAGCCGAGCCGCGCCTGGCTGATCTGGTCGAGGCCACCGCCGATCGCAGCGAATTCGGCCGGCACGGCGCCTTCGCTGAGCGAATGGCCCTGCTTGTCGCGCACCAGGAACCAGAGGTCCGGCGTCTCGCTGCGCAACTGCTGCAGCTCGGCCGTCGGGCGCAAGGCCAGTCCACCTTGCGCCTCGCGCGTGAGCGCGCGCTGCACGACATCGATGACGCGGTCCTCGTCGCGCTCGGCCAGCACGAGGCCGGAGGCGCAAAGCCCGGCCAGGACGACTGCAACCAGCGCGACCAGGATCGCGGCCTGAAGCGAGAGCAGGCGCCAGCTCAAGCGCGAGCGCAGGCAATAGGGATCGTCGTGTTTGCTCATGTTAGCTTCTTCAAGCTGGCAGCCTCTTGAGGAGATAGCCGACGCCGCGAATGCCGTGGATCTCGATCCCAGCGTCGGCGTCCGCGAGCTTTCGCCGCAGCCGCGAGATATGCGTATCCAGCGCGTTGGACTGGATCTCGTCGTCGAAATTGTAGACCGCCTCTTCGAGCGCCGAGCGCAGCACGGTCCGGCCCATGCGGCGGATCAAGGCTTCGAGCACCAGCAGCTCGCGGCGGGGCAGCTCGAACGGCTCGCCGCCGATGCTGGCTTCGCGATGGCTGAGGTCGAAGGCGAGGCGGCCGGCACGGATGATTTCGGGTGAGAGGCCCGCGGGCCGCCGCAGCACGGCGCGCAGCCGCGCCAGCAGCTCCTCGACCGCAAACGGTTTGGCCAGATAGTCGTCGGCTCCGCTGTCGAGCCCGGCGATGCGGTCGGCGAGCTCGCCCCGCGCGGTGAGGACGATGATCGGCACACCGTCGGCGCGTGCGCGGAGCTTTGGGATCAAGGTGAGGCCGTCGCCGTCAGGAAGCTGGCGGTCGAGCAGGACCGCGGCATGGACGTCGGCGGAAATGGCCTCCTCCGCCTCGGCGAGTGTCGGCGCATGGTCCACCACCATGTCGTAGCGCTTCAGCGCCGAGGCCAGCGCGCCGGCCATTTCCGCTTCATCCTCGACCAGCAAAATCCGCATGTGACAGCCACCTCAACCGCAACTGAGCCTTTGTAGCGGCCCGATCATTGCGGCAGCATTGCGGGAGCCTGACGGCGCGCGGTTCGGCAGAAGCTTTCAAGCCATGCGCAGAACGCCACAGGGCCGGTCGGGCCTGGCTCAAGACACCGTCGGGGCGAGCCGCTATAACCGCCGGACCTGTTCAGGGAGGACATGAATGATCTACGAAATGCGCGTCTATCGCTGCGTGCCCGGCCGCCTGCCGGCGCTTTTGAAGCGGTTCGAGACGGTGACGCTGAAGTTGTGGGAGAAGCACGGCATCAAGCAAGCCGGGTTCTTCACCACGCTGATCGGCGAATCCAACCAGGAGCTGACCTATTTCCTGGCCTGGGATTCGCTTGCCGAGCGCGAGACGAAGTGGGGCAAGTTCATGACCGATCCGGACTGGATGAAGGCGCGCGCCGAAAGCGAAGCGGATGGCCAGATCGTCGGCAATATCGTCAGCCAGCTCCTGACGCCGACTGCCTTCTCGGCGGTGAAGTAGGAACCTGCGACGCACGGGCGGCGCCGGGAGCCCCGGCGCAACCCTGATATTCGGATGACCCGGCCCGAATGGGGTTGATCCGACCCTCGCGGCGGCTATGGTCGCGCCGAAACGAGGGATTTGCCTTGAGCTCTTCGAATTCAGCTGCGCCAGTCGTCACCATCGGCAGGGTCAAATTCGGCAATGATCTGCCGATTGCGATCATTGCCGGACCCTGCCAGCTCGAAAGCCGCCAGCATGCGCTGGAGGTGGCCTCCGCGCTGAAGGAGATCGCGGCGCGGCTGAACGTCGGCCTCGTCTACAAGACCTCGTTCGACAAGGCCAACCGTACCAGCGCGTCGGCGGCGCGCGGGCTGGGCTTGGCGCAGTCGCTGCCGATCTTCACCGAAATCCGATCCTCGCTCGGCCTGCCTGTTCTGACCGACGTGCACGAGGCCACGCAATGCGCCGAGGTGGCGCAGGCCGTGGACATCCTGCAGATCCCGGCCTTCCTGTGCCGGCAGACCGATCTGCTGCTGGCGGCGGCTGCGACCGGCAAGGTCGTCAACGTCAAGAAGGGACAGTTCCTGGCGCCCTGGGACATGGCCAATGTCGTGACCAAGATCACCAGCGCCAACAATCCCAACGTGCTCGTCACCGAGCGCGGTGCCTCCTTCGGCTACAACACGCTGGTCTCCGACATGCGTGCGCTGCCGATCCTGGCGCGCACCACCGGCGCGCCCGTGATCTTCGACGCCACCCACTCGGTGCAGCAACCGGGCGGGAAGGGCACGTCCTCCGGCGGCGAGCGCGAATTCGTGCCTGTGCTGGCGCGCGCGGCTGTCGCGGTCGGCGTTGCCGGCGTCTTCATCGAGACCCATCCCGATCCCGATCGTGCGCCCTCCGACGGTCCCAACATGGTACCGCTGCGCGAGTTCGAGGGGCTGATCGCCAGGCTGATGGCGTTCGACGCGCTCGCAAAGAACCCGCGCTGATGCAGCAAGGCGAGGCGGGGCCGCACGATCACGGCTTGCCGGCAGCGCTCTATGTCATTTCCGGAGCAAGCTTCGCAGCAGCGCTCTCGGCGCGCGCGCTCGATCCGGTGCTGCCGCACGTCGCCGAGGATTTCGGCGTCAGCATCGCGGCCGCGGCGGGCTTTGCCGCCGTGTTCGCCTTCACCTTCTCGATCATCCAGCCGGTGATCGGCGCCGCGGCCGATCTGTTCGGCAAGACGCGGCTGATGATCGCGTGCCTGGCGCTGCTGGGCCTTGCCAACATCCTGGGCGCGCTCTCGACCTCGTTCTCGGTGCTGTTTGCCACGCGCATCCTCGCCGGCATCGGCTCCGGCGGCGTGTTTCCGGTGGCGTTGAGCCTGACCAGCGATCTGGTCGGGCCGGAGAAGCGCCAGGTCGCGATCAGCCGCACGCTCGCCGGGGCCATGACCGGCAATCTGCTCGGCGCCTCGGCGTCCGGCCTGATCGGCGATTTCCTCGGATGGCGCGGCGTGCTGGCGGTCCTCGGCGTGCTCGTCATCGTCGCCTCGATCGCGGTCGCCGCCGGCTTTCGTGGCGCGAAGGTCAAGCATCCGCCGAAGACAAGCCTGTCCGCGCTGAAGGCGGGCTATCGCACCATCTTCACCAATCCCAATGCCTATGTGTGCTACTCGGCCGTTTTCATCGAAGGCTGCTGCGTGCTCGGCCTGTTTCCCTACATCGCTTCGTTCCTGTTCGATCTCGGGCAGACGTCGCTGTCGATCGCCGGTATCGTCATCGCGGGCTTTGCGGTCGGCGGCCTGTTCTACACGCTGACGGTGTCGCGCCTGCTGCCCTGGCTGGGCATGAAGAGAATGATGATCGCGGGCATGACGCTGGTGGCCTCACAGCTCATCGCCGTGGCCTTTGGCCCGCGCTGGGAGGTGCAGGCGCTGAACCTCATCGTGATGGGCTGGGGCTTTTACATCGCCCATGGCTGTCTGCAGGTCTTCGCCAGCGAGCTGTCGGTGGAGGCGCGCGCGACCGCGCTGTCGCTGCATTCGTTCTTCTTCTTCATGGGACAGACGGTCGGCCCGCTCGCCTACGGCTTCGGGCTGCAGCATGCCGGCAAGGTTGCGACCTTGCTCACGAGCGCCGCGATCATGGTGGTGCTGGGCCTCGTCTGCGCCCGGCTGCTCAAGCCGCGGGCGCCCTCCGACGCGCGCTGAAGTCCATTCGGTGACTTGAGCCGGGCGTCGTCCCGCACCATGACACCACCGGCAACGTATACATGGCACACGAATTGCTTTTATTCTGGGCAAATCGAGGTGTGAGATCGTGGACGCCCAGACCAGCCGTTCCGCCAACGCAGCCAGCACGCCCCGCACGACCGGTTATCCTACCAGGCCACCGCTGCGGCGTTTCCTCACCGACTGCCACGCCGAATTCCGGACCGACAATTCCGGCGAGCTCGCCGACTACATCCCCGAGCTGAAGCGCGCCAATCCCGATCATTTCGGCATCGCGCTCGTCACCATCGACGGCCACGTCTACGAGGTCGGCGACAGCGATGTGCCGTTCACGATCCAGTCGGTGTCCAAAGCCTTCGTCTTCGCGCTGGCGCTGGAGATGGTCGGTGAGGCGCGCGTCGCGGCCACCATCGGCGTCGAGCCGAGCGGCGAAGCCTTCAACTCGATCCGGCTCACCAACGACAACCGTCCTTTCAATCCGATGGTCAATGCCGGCGCCATCGCCTGCTCGGGCCTGATCTACGAGGCGGACGGGAAGGGCGCTTTCGAGCGTGTCCGCGCCAAGCTCAGCCAGTTTGCCGGCCGCGAGCTCGGCGTCGACGAGGCCGTGCATGCCTCGGAGACCGCGACCGGCAATCGCAACCGTGCGATCGCCTGGCTGCTGCGGAATTACGCGGTGCTGCCCGACGACGTTGACGCCGTGCTCGACGTCTATTTCCGCCAATGCGCGATCCTGGTCACCGCGCGCGACCTCGCCGTGATGGCGGCAACGCTCGCCAATCGCGGCATCAATCCGGTCACGGGCGTCCAGGTCATCACGCCGAACATCGTCGCGCGCACGCTGTCGGTGATGACGAGCTCGGGCATGTACGATTATGCCGGTGAGTGGACCTATCGCGTCGGCATCCCCGCCAAGAGCGGCGTCGGCGGCGGCATCGTCGCGGCGCTGCCCTCGCAGCTCGGGCTCGGCACCTTCTCCCCGCTGCTCGACAATCACTTCAACAGCGTGCGCGGCCTGAAGGTCTGCGAGGCGCTGTCGGCGCGGTTCGACCTGCACATGCTCAACCGCAACGCGGACGTGCGCACCAGCATCATGGCGGATTACGACGTCTACGGCATCTCTTCGCGCCGCAGCCGCCAGCCGCACGAGCAGCAGATCCTCGACGAGCGCCACAGCGACATCCGCGTGCTCGAGCTGGTCGGTGCGATGAATTTCGGCACGATCGACTACGTCACGCGAAGGCTCACCAGCGAGCCGCCGAATGCGCCGCTCCTGATCATTGATTTCCGCCGCGTCCCCGACATCACCGCGGCCGGCGCGGAGCTGCTCGGCGAGACGCTGACCGCGCTCGGCAATGCCGGCGTCACCGCCGTTCTGTCCGGCTTCGAGGAGAACTCGGCGGTGTGGAGCGCGATCGCCGCGCGCACGGCCGAGCCGCGGCGGCTGCGCCGTTTTCCGCTGCTCGATGATGCCATCGAATGGGCCGAGGATCAGGTGATCTACCGTTTCGGCGGCTTCACCGACGTCAAGGAGAGCGCGCATCTCGGCGAGCAGGCGCTGCTCGCCGAACTCGACGCCGACGAGATCGCCGCGATCGTCAAGCTCTCGACCACGCGGCACTATGCGGCCGGTCAGCGCATCATCGCCGCCGGCGAGCCCGCCAATTCGCTGTTCTTTCTCCAGAGCGGCATGGTCAGCGTGAAGCTGCGCAGCGGCGTGCGGCTGGCGTCCCTCGGCCCCGGCATGGAGTTCGGCGAGATGGCGATGCTGGAGCAAAGCCGCAGCGCCGACGTTCTCGCCGATACGCCCGTCACCTGCCTCGAACTGCCGCTCGACAGCTTTGCCGATTACCGCCGCCTGCACCCGGAGACGTCGCTGAAGATCATGCGCAACCTCGCCGCCATTCTGGCGCGGCGGCTGGTTGCGGCCAATGCGAAGGTCGATCTGCTCAGCGCTTACTGATTGCACCGAGACATCGTTGTTCGTTCCGCGGATGCAGCGCCGCGCGCCGCATTTGCGGCGTGTGCGTTGCTGATCCGGGGTCCAGAATTCGTGGTGCTGGGTCCCGGCTCAGCGGCGCAGCGCTTCACGCTGCACCGCGTCCGGGACATGAGCGAGGGGCTGGTGCCTCACTTCGCTCCACCAGCCGGGATCGGCTCCATCCCGCTCGCGATGATCGCTTCGCGTGCGGCGGGCGAGGCGAGGAAGTTTATCAAAGCGCGGCCAGCCTCGGGCTCCTTCGAACCGGCCGCGATCCCGGCCGAGAAGATCGTGATCTTCTGCAATTCGTTCGGCAGGGGACCTACGATGTCGATGCCCTTCACGGGCTTCAATTCGCTGATCTGCTGAAAGCCGAGCTCGGCCTCGCCGTGCGCGACGATCTCGCCGACGGGCGTTGCCGGAATCTTGCGCGCCTTGTCCTTCATGACGTCGGCAATGCCGAGCTTGTCGAACATCTCGGTCGAGACGTAGACGCCGCTGGCGCTGTCCGAATAGGCGATCGTCTTCGCCGCCAGCAGCGCGCGCTTGACCGCGTCGACCGAGCTGATGTCCGGCTTCGGCGCGCCCGATTTCACGGCGATCCCGATCGGCGATTTGGTGAGATCGACCTGGCTGCCGGCAACGACCTTGCCCTTGCTCGCGAGATCGTTGAGGGCGTAACCCACCATGATCAGGACGTCGGCCGGTTCACCGCGTTCGAGCCGCACGGGAATCGCGTTGGTGGTGGTCCCCATCGACGGCCCATATTCGGTCAGCACCTTGTTGCCGGTGGCTTTCTCGAATTCCGGCACGAGCGCCTTGTAGGCCGCCGTCAATCCGCCCGAGATCATCACCCGGACCTCGGCAGCATCGGAGGCGCCGGTGAGCCATAGGGCACCCAGAACGCCCAGGGCGACGTTGCGGAATGTTGCTGACATCGATTTCATTGTTGTTCTTCTCCCATTAGCCCCGCCCGCGATAGGGCGCGACGCCTTGCTCGGGCACCCACAGGCCCTTCGGCACGCGGCCGGTCTGCCAGAACACGTCGATCGGAATGCCGCCGCGCGGATACCAGTAGCCACCGATGCGCAACCACTTCGGCTTGATCTCGCTCGCGATGCGCTTGCCGATCATCACGGTGCAATCCTCGTGGAAGGCGCCGTGGTTGCGGAAGCTCGCGATGTAGAGTTTCAGCGACTTCGACTCCAGCAGCCATTGGCCGGGCGCGTAGTCGATCATCAGATGCGCGAAATCCGGCTGGCCCGTGACCGGGCAGAGCGAGGTGAATTCAGGCACCGTGAAGCGCACCAGATAGTCCGTGCCGGCTTGCGGATTGGGCACGCGGTCGAGCTGGGCTTCGTCCGGTGTGTGCGGCCACTCGACCGCGCGGCCGAGCTGGAGGGATTTTTTCGCCATCGTCGTCACATCCTGTTACGGATGCCGGGATGGACGTAATCGCGGCCGTCGTCAACCCGAGGCGGTCGTCTGGATCATGACGATCCGGTCGTTGCCGGACTCGCAGCCCCACAGCTCGCCCGGACGGCCGTCGAGCTGGCGGACATTGGCGTTGGCCTTGTCGCTGGCGAAGACGGTGAACTTCTCGGTGGCGGGATCGAAACGCACGATGGCATTGGCCGAAAAATCCGTCAGCCACACCTTGTCCTTGTCATCGACATAGACCGCGTAGGTGCGGGGACGCTCGCCCGGCAGCTTCCATGTCTTCCAGGATCCGTCGGCGGGATCGTGCACCGAGACATGGCCGCTATTCCACTCGCTGACCCAGATACGGCTGTTCGAATCCGACCAGACCCGTCGCGCGCCCTGGTTTGGCGTCGGCGGCTCGACGACACGGGCGCTGCCCGTCGCAAGGTCGATCCTGGCGATATGGCTGCCGGCGAGCGAGGCGTACCAGACATCGCCCTTGGGGGTCACCGTGATGCCGTAGGGCCCGATCCCCTTCGGTGCCTTGAATACGTTCATCTCGCCCGATTTCGGCGCGAGGCGGCCGTAGTATCCGGACTGGCCAGTGAACCAGTAGGTACCTGTCTTGTCGAACACGCCGGTGTTGAGATTGGCGGAGGCGAACTTTTCCGGCAGGCGGAACAGCGCGACCTTGAGATCGCCGGGATCGACCCGCGCGATCGCGTTCTGGCCGCCTTCCGTGATCCAGGGGGCGCCGTCGGGGCCGATCGTCACACCGTGCGGGGCGGCGCCCTGGCCGAGGCCGACCGTCTTGAAACTGCCATCCCGGGGATCGAGCCTGCCGAGCAGGCCCTTGCCCTGGGCGGTGAACCAGACCGTGCCGTCAGGGGCGGGCGTGAGATCGTGCAAGCCAATGCCGGCGCTGATCGGGAAATATTTTGTCCGGAACGAGGCCTCCTGCGCAAGGCTTGGGCGGGCGGCAAGGACGGCAGCGCTCGAAGCAAGAAACTGGCGGCGATTCATGGCGTTACCTCGGCTCCTTGGGATTGAGGATGGACGCGCAGACCCGATGTTCTCAAGCTTAGTCTCGGGTGCTTCACGCGTCAGCCGAAGCCGGGCGCCCAAGCGTTCACATTTGCTTGCGGCCCGTGTAAGACCCGCGGCACCGATCAGCTCTAACGAACGGAAGTGCACATCATGACCGCCATCATCGACATCATCGGCCGCGAAATTCTCGATAGCCGGGGCAATCCCACCGTCGAGGTCGACGTCGTGCTGGAAGATGGCGCGCTCGGCCGCGCCGCCGTGCCGTCGGGTGCCTCGACCGGCGCCCATGAGGCGGTGGAACTGCGCGACGGTGACAAGGCCCGCTATCTCGGCAAGGGCGTCACCAAGGCGGTCGGCGCCGTCAACGGCGAGATCTTCGAGGCCCTGAGCGGCCTCGATGTCGAGCAGCAGGCGCAGATCGACCAGATCATGATCGAGCTCGACGGCACGCCGAACAAGAGCCGGCTTGGCGCCAACGCCATCCTCGGCGTCTCGCTGGCCTGCGCCAAGGCCGCCGCGAACTCGCTCGACATGCCGCTCTACCGTTACGTCGGCGGCACCTCGGCGCGGCTGCTGCCGGTGCCGATGATGAACATCATCAATGGCGGCGTGCATGCTGACAACCCGATCGACTTCCAGGAGTTCATGATCCTGCCCGTCGGCGCCTCGTCCTTCGCCGAGGGCCTGCGCTACGGCGCTGAAGTCTTCCACACGCTGAAGTCGGAGCTGAAGAAGGCCGGCCACAACACCAATGTCGGCGACGAAGGCGGCTTTGCCCCGAACCTGCCGTCGGCGGACGCTGCGCTCGAATTCGTCATGAACGCGATCGGCAAGGCCGGCTTCAAGGCAGGGACCGACATCGTGCTCGGCCTCGACTGCGCCTCGACCGAGTTCTTCAAGGATGGCAAGTATGTCTATGAAGGCGAGGGCAAGACCCGCTCGATCTCCGAGCAGGCCAAGTACCTTGCTGACCTCGTCTCGCGTTATCCGATCGTCACCATCGAGGACGGCATGTCGGAAGACGACATGGACGGCTGGAAGGAGCTGACCGACCTCATCGGCAAGAAGTGCCAGCTCGTCGGCGACGACCTGTTCGTCACCAACGTCAAGCGCCTCGCCGAAGGCATCAAGGCCGGCCGCGCCAACTCGATCCTGATCAAGGTCAACCAGATCGGCACGCTGACCGAGACGCTCGCCGCCGTCGAGATGGCGCACAAGAACGGTTACACCTCGGTGATGTCGCACCGCTCCGGCGAGACCGAGGATTCCACCATCGCCGATCTTGCGGTCGCCACCAATTGCGGTCAGATCAAGACCGGCTCCCTTGCGCGTTCCGATCGCACCGCCAAATACAACCAGCTCCTGCGCATCGAGCAGCAGCTCGGCAAGCAGGCGCTCTACGGCGGCAAGGCGGCACTGAAGGCGCTGGCATAAGCCAGCGCCTTAGCAAACACAGGGGAGGATCGACATGAGCGACGGCAAGACCGGACTGCAACTGCGTTCGCTGATCAAGAAGAGCGGCGAGCTCGAGATCTCGCTCGTCGACGTGCCGACCCCCGAGCCCGCGGACGACGAGGTCGTCGTCCGCGTCGAGGCGGCGCCGATCAACCCGTCCGACCTCGGCCTGCTCGTCGGCGCCGCCGACATGAGCACCGCCAAGGCCTCGCGCACGAAGGATGCGCCCGTCATCACCGCAAAGGTGCCTGACGGCGCGATGCGCGCGATGGGGGCGCGGCTCGACCAGTCCCTGCCGGTCGGCAATGAAGGTGCCGGCGTCGTCATCAAGACCGGCTCGTCGGATGCCGCGAAGGCGTTGATGGGCAAGACGGTCGCCATGATCGGCGGCGCCATGTATTCGCAGTACCGGACCATGAAGGTCAGGGATTGCCAGTCGCTGCCCGAGGGCACCACGGCGGCGGAGGGCGCGTCCTGGTTCGTCAATCCGCTCACCGCGCTCGGCATGACCGAGACGATGCGGCGCGAGGGCCACAAGGCGCTGGTGCACACCGCGGCCGCCTCCAATCTCGGCCAGATGCTGAACAAGATCTGCATTGCGGACGGCATCCCGCTCGTCAACATCGTGCGCAGCAAGGAGCAGGCGGAGATCCTGAAGAAGATCGGTGCCAAATACGTCGTCGATTCCAGCATGCCGAGCTTCTTCGACGATCTCACGGCCGCGCTGGTCGAGACCGGCGCCACCATCGCCTTCGACGCCATCGGCGGCGGCAAGCTTGCCGGCGACATCCTCAACTGCATGGAAATCGCAATCAACAAGACCGCCAAGGAATACAGCCGCTACGGCTCCAGCGTGCACAAGCAGGTCTATGTCTACGGCGCGCTCGACATCCGTCCGATCGAGCTGCCGCGCGGCTTCGGCATGGCCTGGGGCGTCGGCGGCTGGCTGCTGACCCCGTTCCTCCAGAAGATCGGTCCGGCCGATATCGGACGGCTGCGCCAGCGCGTCGTCAATGAACTGAAGACCACCTTCGCCAGCCACTACACCAAGGTGGTGTCGCTTTCCGAGGCACTCGATCCCGCCAACGTCGCGGCGTACGCCAAACGCGCCACCGGCGAAAAATTCCTCATCAACCCGAATAAGTCGTGACGCGCGACGGCGTCTAAAGCGCGATGAGATTGGGATGAATCGTCATCGCGCTTTAGGTTATTGTTTGAGCATGATCTTTTCGGAAAACCGCACTTTTCCGGATCATGCTTTGGGCCTGATCGAATTCAGGCCTGAGCCGTGGGGCGAATAACGATCTCGCCGACGTCCACGCTATCCGGCTGCGCTATCGCGAAGGCCATCGCCTCCGCGATTGCGCTCGCCGGAATGGCCATCGCCTTCATGCTTGCCTGCCCTTGCTCCCGTAACGCGGAATCCGTCATGGAGGACGGCAGTTCGGTGTCGACATAACCGGGTGAGATGGTCGTCACGCGAAGGGACGGGCCGGCCTCCTGGCGAAGTCCTTCGGAAATCGCCCTGACGGCATTCTTCGACCCCGCATAGACGGCCATTGTCGGAACGATCTTGATGCCGGCGGTCGACAGGGTGTTGACGAAATGGCCGAAGCCCTGACGACGGAAGACGGGCAGGGCCGCGGCGATCCCGTAGAGCACACCCTTCACGTTCACGTCGATCATGTCGTCCCAGTCGTCGACCCTCAGATCGTCCAGGCGCGAAATCGGGGCAATCCCCGCATTGTTGATCAGGACGTCCAGCTTCCCGTATCGGTCCGTGGCAAGTCCGACGAGCCTGGCGACGTCCTCGCGTTGCCTGACGTCGGTAACGAGGAATGATGCCTTTCCGCCCTTTGAGGCGATGCTCGCGGCCAGCATCTGCAGCCGGTCGGCGCGCCGTGCGCCGAGGATCACGATGGCGCCACGTTCTGCGAGATGCCGGGCGGCGGCTTCGCCAATTCCGCTGCTCGCGCCCGTGATGGCGATGACCTTGCCTGCGATGCCCGTCATAGATGTTCCATGCAATTCGTTGCGAGATGAACTTCGCATCGGAAGCGAGGATGATCTATGCTCGAAATGCTCGAAAATCGTCGAGATCGGATCAAGCCTTGGACAAATCCTCGGAAAGGCACAAGACCCCGGACCCGCTGTCTCAGGTCTTCTCGCTCCTGAACGTTCGCGCGGCGCGTTGCACGAGGTTCGAGGCGGGCGGCAATTGGTCGTATCGGTTCCCGGCCAAACCCGCCCTCAAGTTCGGCGCGGTCATCCGAGGTGATTGCTGGATCGACTTCGGCGACGAAGCCCATCATCGGCTTGCCACCGGCGACTGCTTTCTTCTGGCCAATGCACCAGCCTATGTTCTGGCCAACGACCAACGCCTTGCACCCGAAGACGGTATGGCGGCGTTCGATTGGTCGCAGTCGGATGTCGCGCGTCATGCGGGCAGCGACACCGTTCTGCTTGCCGGCAGTTTCGGTTTCGAAGCGTCGGACGCCGGATTGCTGCTCGATGCACTCCCCCGTTTCCTGCTCATACCGTCGCGCAGTCCGTCGGCACCTGTCATTCATTCCACGCTCGAGATTCTCGACCTTGAAATCAGGGGGACGGGAATCGGAGCGGCCGTACTCACCGACAGGCTTGCCGACGTCCTGCTCGTCCAGGTGCTCCGCGCGGCGCTGGATCAGAGTGCCGGCGAGGGTTTGGGATGGATCAACGCGCTGGTCGACGCCAGGATCGGCAAGGCCATCAGGCTGATGCACGAAGACGCCGCTCAACCCTGGACCCTGGAAGCATTGTCCGAAGCGATCGCCATGTCGCGATCCGCATTTTCGAAGCGGTTCAAGTCGCTGGTAGGGCTGGCGCCGCTCGACTACCTGCTCCGATGGCGAATGCGACTTGCACGCGATCTGCTTCGACGTGGCGCGACCGTTTCGGCAACGGCCGCGCAGCTCGGATATTCGTCCGAGAGCGCCTTCGGACACGCCTTCAAGCGAGTCTACGGCCATGCGCCGAAGCGATACTGGCGCGGACAGGCTACGGGCGAAAAATTCCCCAACGCCTCAAATAAATTATCGTGATGCGCGACGGCGCATCACCGAAAGAAGGACTTGCCTTCTGAGCGAAGCCGGGGATTATTCCCGCCGCCGTTGAAAGCGGAAAAACCGCAAAGGCGCTCAGAAGGGGACTTCATTCCATGACCGATCTCAATCGTCGTCACCTGCTCGCAGGCGTCGCCGCCGTCGGTGCGGCTGCCGCCACCGGACTTCGCCCGACCATTGCCAATGCCTCAGTGCCGCCAGCCGGGACGCAGGCGCCAGGCTTCTATCGCTACAAGGTCGGCAGCTTGGAGTGTACCTCGATCAACGATGGCGCGCGCACCTTTCCGATGCCCGACAAGTTCGTCGTCAACGTACCGAAGGAAGAAGCCGCAGCCGCCGGCGAGGCCGCCTACATGCCCAAGGGCATGGTCACGGTGCCGTTCAACCCGCAGCTCATCAACACCGGCTCCAAGCTGGTGCTGATCGATACCGGCAACGGCGTCGCCAATCTCGAGCCGAGCAAGGGCGCCGTCGGCCGCACCCTGCAAAACCTCCAGGCCGCCGGCGTCGATCCCAAGAACATCGACGTCGTGCTGCTGTCGCATCTGCATCCCGACCACACCAACGGCATCCGTCTCGCCGACGGCGCGCTCGCGTTCCCGAACGCGGAGATCATGGTGCCGGGCAAGGACTGGGAGTTCTGGACCAGCGAGGACAACGCCGCAAAGGCCGAGTCCAATCCGATGATGAAGAACTACTTCGCCAACGTGAAGAAGACCTTCGCCGGACTCGAGTCCAAGGTGACGAAGTACGATTGGGGCAAGGAGGTCGCACCCGGCATCACCTCGATCGCGACACCCGGCCATACGCCGGGCCACACCTCGTTCGCAGTTGCCTCGGGCGATGCCAAGGTGCTGATCCAGTCCGACGTCACCAACATTCCGGAGTTCTTTCTGCGCAATCCGGACTGGCACGTGATGTTCGACAACGATGCCGCGATGGCGCAGGCTACTCGCCATAAATTCTACGACATGGCGGCGGCGGAGAAGGCCACCGTGATCGGCTTCCACTTCACCTTCCCTTCGGTCGGTCATGTCGAGAAGGACGGCGCCAAGTACCGGCTGATCCCGTCGGCGTGGAATCCGACCATCTGATCCGGGCCAGACGTTTGTGCGAAAGATCGGGCCGCCGCATGGCGGCCTGACTGTTTTGCAGCGTAGCCCGGATGGAGCGCAGCGTAATCCGGGATCGTGCCATAAGCTACATGGGTCCCGGATTACGCTGCGCTCCATCCGGGCTACGGTAGCCGGGCCTCAACGTCTGCTTTCGAGAAACTCAGCGTTTCCAGATCGTACCGGTTCATGCACTTGCATCCACTGCGCCAGATCGCTTAAGTGCCGCCCCGGCACTCCCGCTCAAGCCCTCGAGGACACCCATGGCCTACAACATCGTCGTTATCGCCGGCAGCCTGCGCAAGGACAGTTTTTCGCTGAAGATCGCCAATGCGCTCGCCAAGCTCGCGCCGGCCTCGCTCAAGCTCGAGGTCATCACGCCGGCGGGCATCTCCCACTTCAATCAGGACCTGGAGGGCGCGCCGCCCGCGGACTGGCTGGCCTTCCGCGACAAGCTGCAGAAGTCGGACGGCGTCATCTTCGTCACCCCCGAATACAACCGCGCCATTCCGGGCGCCCTGAAGAACGCCATCGATGTCGCCTCGCGGCCCTATGGCAAGAGCTCGTTCAACGGCAAGCCGGTCGGTATCATCTCGAACTCGCCCGGACCGCTCGGTGGCGTCAGCGCCGCCAAGACGCTGCAGAACATCCTGCCTGGCATTGCCGGCCCGATCATGCAGCAGCCCGAGACCTATCTGAACGCCGTCGGCGATGCCTTCGATGCGGAGGGCAACCTCACCAAGGACTCGCTGAAGGGTGTGCTGCAGGCCTACATCGATGCCTTTGCCGCCCACGTGGCGAAGCATCACGGGTGAGCACACGCTCTCGTCATGGCCGGGCCTGACCCGGCCATGACTACGACGCGGGTAGGGCGTTAGCGCTCCCTTAACCAAGGTGCCGCATCTTCCCGAGATGGTCTCCCGCGCGCGCCTGAAATCGATCCTGACCGGTCTTGCCCTCTATGTGATGGCGGCCGCCATCGTCGGCTATTTCGGCGTCAACGCCTATACCGGCAAATACGGCCTCAACGCGCGCCAGGAGCTCGACCAGGAGATCATCGCGCTGACCAGCGAGCTGGCGCAGCTCAAGCGCGAGCGCGCCAGGAGCGAGCAGCGCGTCTCGCTGCTGCGCACCTCGAGGATCGATCCCGACATGCTGGACGAGCGGGCCCGGTTCCAGCTCGACTACGTCAATCCGCATGATCTCGTCCGGATGATCCCCCCGAACTAGCGCTTTCGCGCGATTCGAAACCAGCCTCGCAAGCTGGCGTCGGGACTCCTCGCGGTCCATCTCCATCACTCGAAGGTCGCAAGGCGGCAGCCGGCTTGCCGCCTTGACGGGGCGGCGCCGGCGGGGGCATGGCTTGTGCGGCGCGCGGCCTCCAGGATTGACGGAGATCAACAAGGCCCCGCCGGCACGTCTTAAGAATGCCACCCGGAGGAAACGGTGATGAATGGGCAAGCCCCCCAGCATCACGCGGCCCGTGTCGAGGCCGCCATCGCATCAGGCCAGGCGGCTCGTTCCGCGCTCGTGGCCTCCTGGCGCCGTTCCTCCCGATTGCATCATCTCGACCCCTCTGGCCGCGGCCTGCCGAAGCGGCTGACGGAGGCGGAACTCAGCACGGCGCGCGAGCGCATCGCGCCCCTGCTGGCCGCCGCGCAGGGCGCCATGGACCGGCTCTATCAGGCGGTCGGCGCGGCCGGCTGCTGTGTGCTGCTCGCCGACGGCGAGGGGGTCCCGGTCGACCGTCGCGGCACGCCCGCAGACGATGCGACGTTCCAATCCTGGGGCCTGTGGACCGGCGCGCTCTGGAGCGAGGAGCACGAGGGAACCAACGGCATCGGCACCTGCGTCGTCGAGCAGCGGCCGCTGACGATCGACCGCGACCAGCACTTCTTCACCCGCAACACGCTTCTGAGCTGCACTGCGGTTCCGATCTACGACCACGAGGCGGCCTTCGCCGGTGTGCTCGACGTCTCCTCCTGCCGCGCCGACCGCACCGATGCGTTTTCCAGCCTGATCGCACTGGCGGCGGGCGAGGCGGCCAAACGCATCGAGGCCGACATGTTCCGCCGCGCCTTCGCCCATGCCCGCATCGTGCTGACGCCGGCTGCGGACGGCCAGTGCGGCGGCCTCGTGGCCGTCGATGCGGACGACCTCGTGATCGGTGCGACCCGCTCCGCCCGGATGGGACTTGGCATTGGACTTGGCATCGCGCCCGGCCGCCCGTTGCGGCCAGTGCCTGCGGCCGATCTGCTCGGCGGCGATGTCGCGCATGACCACCTCGCCGGCGGTCAGCGCGCGGTGTTGCAGCGGGCGCTGCTCCGCGCGGGCGGCAATGTTTCCGCCGCCGCCAAGGCCCTCGGCGTCAGCCGCGCCACGCTGCACCGGAAGCTGAAGCGGTTCGAGCTGAACCACTGAGCTACTGTTTCCTCAGCCGTCATTGCGAGCGCAGCGAAGCAATCCAGAATCCCTCCGCGGTCGCAGTCTGGATTGCTTCGCTGCGCTCGCAATGACGAGTGGAGGCTGCGAGCGCTCCATCTTGCACCTGCCTCACCCCGGACCTGTCTCAGAACTGCGACAGGTCCGCGCCGCCATCGCTCCCGACCGGGCTGACAGAAAACGCCTCCCGCATCATCGTCTGCGCAAGTCGCGAACATGCGACGACAAGCGCAAACAGCAACATCGGGAGTGATCAATGAACAAGGTGGAATTCCTCGGCGTCACCCAGCATCCCTTCGCCGAACGCTATGACAATCTCATCGGCGGCAAGTTCGTCCCGCCGGCTGCCGGCAAGTATTTCGACAATGCCTCGCCGGTGAACGGCCAGGTCGTGTGCAAGATCGCGCGCTCCGACGCGCAGGACGTCGAGGCCGCCCTCGACGCGGCGCATGCCGCCAAGGGCGCCTGGGGCCGCACCAGCGTCGCCGAGCGCGCCGCGATCCTGAACAAGATCGCCGACCGCATGGAAGAGAATCTCGAGCGCCTCGCGGTCGCCGAGACCTGGGACAACGGCAAGCCGATCCGCGAGACCCGCGCCGCCGACCTGCCGCTCGCGATCGACCATTTCCGCTATTTCGCCGGCGTGGTGCGCGCCCAGGAAGGCTCGATCGGCGAGATCGACCACGACACCATCGCCTATCATTTCCACGAGCCGCTCGGCGTGGTCGGCCAGATCATTCCCTGGAACTTCCCGCTGCTGATGGCCTGCTGGAAGCTTGCGCCTGCGCTGGCCGCCGGCAATTGCGTCGTGCTCAAGCCCGCCGAGCAGACCCCGGCCTCGATCATGGTCTGGGCCGAGATCATCGCCGATCTGCTGCCGGCGGGCGTGCTCAATATCGTCAACGGTTTCGGCCTTGAGGCCGGCAAGCCGCTGGCGTCCAGCCCGCGCATCGCCAAGATCGCCTTCACCGGCGAGACCTCGACCGGCCGGCTGATCATGCAATATGCCAGCCAGAACCTCATCCCTGTGACGCTGGAGCTCGGCGGCAAGTCGCCGAATATCTTCTTCAAGGACGTCACCGCCGAGGACGACGACTTCTTCGACAAGGCGATCGAGGGCTTCGTCATGTTTGCGCTGAACCAGGGCGAGGTTTGCACCTGTCCGAGCCGGGCGCTGGTTCACGCCGACATCTACGACCGCTTCATGGAGCGCGCGCTGAAGCGCGTCGCCGCGATCAAGCAGGGCGATCCGCGCGTGGCCGACACCATGATCGGCGCGCAGGCATCGAGCGAGCAGCTCGCAAAGATCCTCTCCTATATCGACATCGGCAAGCAGGAGGGAGCCAAGGTGCTGGCCGGCGGCGGTCGTGCCGAGCTCGGCGGCGACCTCGCCAAGGGCTTCTATGTCCAGCCGACGGTGTTCGAAGGCCACAACAAGATGCGCATCTTCCAGGAGGAGATCTTCGGCCCGGTCGTCTCGGTCACGACCTTCAAGACCGACGACGAAGCGCTCGCGATCGCCAACGACACGCTCTATGGCTTAGGTGCCGGTGTCTGGAGCCGCGATGCCAACCGCTGCTACCGCTTCGGCCGGGCGATCCAGGCGGGCAGGGTCTGGACCAATTGCTACCATGCCTATCCCGCGCATGCGGCCTTCGGCGGCTACAAGCAGTCGGGTGTCGGTCGCGAGACCCACAAGATGATGCTCGACCACTACCAGCAGACCAAGAACCTCCTGGTCAGCTACAGCCCGAAGAAGCTGGGTTTCTTCTGATCGAGCAAGAATCGTTCAGGCAGGAGAGGGCGGCGCACCCCTGCGCCGCCCTCTCCACCGTCATCCATCTGTCAGAGAATTCGGACAAGACGGCAGCGCCGCGCCTATCCGGGTTCGGCGCTGCCGGCATTCGCAGCAATGCCGGGCAAAGACGGAGGCTTGGCGATGCGGAACATTCGTTCACTGCGGACAATGTATGTTGGGGCGATTCTGCTCGGGGCCGCGGTGCTCCCGCTGTCGATGGCCTTCGCGCAGTCCGCTGCTGCGCCATCAGGCGCAAAACCCTTCCTGACCGTCGATGGCAAGGCGCCGCTCGTCCTCGGCCATCGCGGCCTGCCGGGACTGGTGCCGGAAGAGACCGAGGCCTCGTATGACCTCGCGGCGGCCGTCGGGACCGACGCGCTCGAAGAGGATTTGCACCTGACCAAGGATTGCGTGCTGGTCGTGCGGCATAATCCCTGGCTCAGCGACAACACTGACATTGCCGAGGTCGCGAAGACCAATGCGACTGTGGCCGCGCGCAAGCGCACGGTGCCCGGCGTGCGCGTCAAGGCGCCAGCTTCCCCGAGCGCGCCTGCCGATTACCTGACGGATCTCACCGATCCGGCTGATCCGAAATCGGTGCTGAAGTCATTGATCGTGGACGGCGAGGACCACACCAACGACTGGTCGATCACCGACTTCACGATGGCCGAGCTGAAGGAATGGATCGCCGGCACCACCTATGACGCGGCCAACGAGCGGCCGAAGGTCTTCAATGGCAAGCTCCCGATCATCAGCTTTCAGGACGTCATCGACATCGCCAAGGCCAGGAGCAAGGAGACCGGGCGGTCCATCCTCGTCTACCCCGAAACCAAGAACCCGACCTGGAATAATGCCCAAGCGATCGCCAATGGCTGCGGCCCGGCCGGCAGCCGTCCGCTCGAAGATGCCCTGATCAAGATCATCAAGGACAACGGCCTCAACACCAAGGACGCGCCCATCCTGGTCCAGAGCTTCGAGCCCGGCAGCCTGAAATATATGCGCAGCCACGGGCTCCAGACGCGGCAGGTCCAGCTGATCGACGGCAACGGTATCGACTTCAAAACCGGCGAGGTGCTCCTCAACAACATCACAAGCTCGCGTCCGTTCGACTGGACTGTCGCGGGCGATGCGCGCCTCTACGATGCGATGCTGACCCCGGAGGGCATGGCCGAGATCAAGACCTATGCCGACGGCATCGGTCCGTGGAAGGCCTATATCGTTCCACTCAAGATCGCGCCGTGGAAGGACAGCAATGCCGACGGCACGCCCTACAAGGGATCGACGCCGGACGCTTCGACCCAGGAACCGACCAGCCTCGTCACCGATGCGCACAAGCTCGGCCTGTTCGTGCACGTCTTCACCTTCCGGAACGAGAAGAAATATCTCGCAGCCGACTATCGCGGTGATCCCAGCCTTGAATATCTCAAATTTTTCCGGCTCGGCGTCGATGGGGTCTTCAGCGACTTCACGCATACCGGCGTCGCCGCCCGCGCAGCGTATTTGCGCGAGCTGGGCTGGTAGGCGACGCGACGATTCGGACGTGTGCAAGGGTTCAGACCCGCGGATAAACGCGTCCGAATTTCGTTGCGTGGATGGCACGCGCCACGTTCGCTGGCGCGTGAGCTAAAGTTGCCTGATCAAGCCTAAAGGTTTTGCAAAGTTTCGGCCACGTTGCAGTGCGGCATAATGAAAGTCGTGCCATGCCGCCGCGGTGCTTTCCAAGGGCGTTTGACTTGGGTTAGAGAGGGCTAAAGTTTTCTCTGACCCGGAATTCCCATGGCCGCACCCAAGAAAGCCGCCGCAGGCGCTGCACAGGACAAGACCGACGGCGCATCGCCCCCGGAATTTACCAGGGAGCAGGAGCTCAAGGCGCTCCGCGAGATGCTCCTGATCCGGCGGTTCGAGGAAAAGGCCGGCCAGCTCTACGGCATGGGCGCGATCGGCGGTTTCTGCCATCTCTATATCGGCCAGGAGGCCGTGGTGGTCGGCATGCAGATGGCCCTGAAAGAGGGCGATCAGGTCATCACCGGCTATCGCGACCATGGCCACATGCTTGCGACCGGCATGGACGCCAATGGCGTCATGGCCGAGCTCACGGGCCGCCGCGGCGGCTATTCCAAGGGCAAGGGCGGCTCCATGCACATGTTCAGCAAGGAGAAGCACTTCTACGGCGGCCATGGTATCGTCGGCGCCCAGGTCTCGCTCGGCACGGGCCTCGCCTTCGCCAATCACTATCGCGGCAACGGCAATGTCAGCGTCACCTATTTCGGCGACGGCGCGGCCAATCAGGGCCAGGTCTATGAGAGCTTCAACATGGCGGAGCTCTGGAAGCTGCCGGTGATCTACGTCATCGAGAACAACCGCTACGCCATGGGCACCTCGGTCTCGCGCGCCTCGGCCCAGCAGGATTTCTCCAAGCGCGGCGTGTCCTTCAATATCCCCGGCAAGCAGGTCGACGGCATGGACGTCCGCGCCGTCAAGGCGGCGGGCGAGGAGGCGGCGGCCTGGTGCCGCGCCGGCAAGGGCCCCTTCATCCTGGAGATGCAGACCTACCGCTATCGCGGCCATTCGATGTCCGACCCTGCAAAATATCGCACGCGCGAGGAGGTCGAGAAGGTCCGTCACGACCAGGACCCGATCGAGCAGGTGCGCAATCGCCTGCTGGCGGCCAAGGTCAGCGAAGCCGATCTCAAGGCGATCGACGCCGAGGTGCGCGACATCGTCAACGCGTCCGCCGACTTTGCCCAGCATGATCCCGAGCCGGATGCCGCCGAGCTCTGGACCGACGTTTACCGCTGAACGCGCGCAAGCTTTCTTTTGGAGTCGATATGCCAATTCAAGTGCTGATGCCCGCGTTGTCGCCCACGATGGAAAAGGGCAACCTCGCCAAGTGGCTGAAAAAAGAGGGCGAGACGATCAAGTCGGGGGACGTGATCGCCGAGATCGAGACCGACAAGGCGACCATGGAGGTCGAGGCGACCGACGAGGGCACGCTCGGCAAGATCCTGATCCCCGAAGGTACCGCCGATGTCGCGGTGAACACGCCAATCGCGACTATTCTCGCCGACGGCGAGAGCGCGGCTGATCTTGCGAAAGCACCTGCGCCGGCCGCGAAGGCTGCGGAGTCCGCGCCGCCTGCCGCAGCAAAGGCCGAGGCACCCGCGCCCAAGGCTGCGCCTGCGCCGCAAGCCGTCGCCGAGCCCGATCCCGAAGTGCCCGCCGGCACCGAGATGGTGACGCAGACCATCCGCGAAGCGCTTCGCGACGCCATGGCCGAAGAGATGCGCCGCGACGCCGACGTGTTCGTGATGGGCGAAGAGGTCGCTGAATATCAGGGCGCCTACAAGGTCACCCAGGGCCTGCTCCAGGAGTTCGGCGCCAAGCGCGTCATCGACACCCCGATCACCGAGCACGGCTTTGCCGGCGTCGGCGTCGGTGCCGCCATGACCGGGCTGAAGCCGATCGTCGAGTTCATGACCTTCAACTTCGCCATGCAGGCGATCGACCAGATCATCAACTCCGCGGCCAAGACGCTCTACATGTCCGGCGGCCAGATGGGCTGCTCGATCGTGTTCCGCGGGCCGAACGGCGCCGCTGCGCGCGTCGCCGCCCAGCACAGCCAGGACTATTCGGCCTGGTATTCGAACATCCCGGGCCTCAAGGTCGTCGCGCCGTTCTCGGCCGCCGACTACAAGGGCCTGCTCAAGGCCGCGATCCGCGATCCCAATCCGGTGATCTTCCTCGAGAACGAGGTGCTCTACGGCCACACCGGCGAAGTGCCCAAGCTCGACGATTTCATCATCCCGATCGGCAAGGCGCGCATCGTGCGCTCCGGCAGCCATGTCACCATCATCTCCTGGTCGAACGGCATGACCTATGCGCTCAAGGCCGCCGACGAACTCGCCAAGGAGGGCATCGAGGCCGAGGTGATCGACCTGCGCACGCTGCGTCCGATGGACACCGAGACCATCATCAACTCCGTGAAGAAAACGGGCCGTGCCGTCACGGTGGAAGAGGGCTGGGCCCAGAGCGGCGTCGGCGCCGAGATCGCCGCGCGCATCATGGAGAACGCGTTCGACTATCTGGATGCGCCGGTCGCGCGCGTCTCCGGCAAGGACGTGCCGATGCCCTATGCCGCCAACCTGGAGAAGCTCGCGCTGCCCTCGGCGGCAGAAGTCGTCGAGGCCGCCAAAGCCGTCTGCTACAGGTAGACCATGGCGGGCCCGAAGGAGCAGCCACTGCCGCCTGACGTCATGACCCGCGACGACGCGGTCGAGATCCTGCGCGTGTTCGTGCTGGACGGCGGGCTGTCGATGGCGTTCCAGCGCGCCTTCGAGGAACCCGACATGTGGGGCCTGCTGCTCGTCGATCTCGCCCGCCACGCCGCGCGCGCCTATGCGCGCGAGAGCGAATATACCGAGGAGGATGCGCTGAACCGGATCCTCGACATGTTCCAGGCCGAGATCGAGCGTCCCACGGACACCGGCACCACGACGCCGCGCGGGAAGGGACACTGAACGTGGCGATCGAATCCTATCATTTCGACTTCATGCTCGAGGCGATCCGCGAGGCGGAAGCCTCGATCGCGCAGGGCGGCCTGCCGATCGGCGCGGTGCTGACGCGCGACAACAAGATCATCGCGCGCGGCCACAATAATCGCGTGCAGGAGAACAACGTGATCCTGCACGGCGAGATGAGCTGCCTGCGCGAGGCCGGTGCGATCACGTTCCACGACACGGTCATGTACACGACGCTGTCGCCTTGCTCGATGTGCGCCGGCGCGCTCGCGCTGTTCAAGGTCAAGCTGGTGGTGATCGGGGAGTCCGTCACCTTCGAGGGCTCCAAGGACATCCTCGACAAGTTCGGTATCCCCTGGATCGACCTTGCCGACGACCGCTCCATCACCATGATGAAGAATTGGCGTTCCATCCCTGCCAATGAGCGCCTCTGGCAGGGCGACATCGGCAACTAAACCTGGTCTGTTCGTCTCCGCTGTCGGAGACGACGTTTTGCAAAGTTCTTCTTGAGGTCAGCATGCCCATCAACATCCTGATGCCCGCTCTCTCGCCGACGATGGAGAAGGGCAACCTCGCCAAGTGGCTGAAGAAGGAAGGCGACAAGGTCAAATCCGGCGACGTCATCGCCGAGATCGAGACCGACAAGGCGACCATGGAGGTCGAGGCCATCGACGAGGGCACGATCGCTAAGATCCTCGTGCCCGAGGGCACGCAGGACGTCCCGGTCAACGACGTGATCGCGGTCCTCGCCGGCGAGGGCGAGGACGTGAAGGCTGCGGGTAGCGCCAAGCCCAGCGCCTCGGCCGCGCCTCCGAAGGCCGCGGAGGCTCCCGCCGCACCGGCTCCCGCGCCGGCCGCGCCCAAGGCCGCACCGCCGCCCGCTGCCGCGCCGCAGGCGGCAGCGCCGGCTGCGCAGAGCAACGGCCATGGCGGCCGCGTGTTCTCGTCGCCGCTGGCGCGCCGTCTCGCCAAGGATGCCGGCATCGATGTGTCGATGGTGACGGGCACCGGTCCGCACGGCCGCGTGGTCGCGCGCGACGTCGAGCAGGCCAAGTCCGGCAAGGGCCTCAAGGCGCCTGCCGCGGCGCCGTCAGGTGCGCCGTCGATCGCGCCGACCATGTCGGACAAGCAGATCCTGTCGCTGTTCGAGCCGGGCTCCTACGACATCGTCCCGCATGACGGCATGCGCCGCACCATCGCGCAGCGCCTGACCGCGTCGATCCAGAATGTCCCGCACTTCTACCTCACCATCGACTGCGACATCGGCAAGCTGCTCGCCGCGCGCGAGGAAATCAACGCCGCTGCGCCGAAGGACAAGGAGAAGAAGCCGCTCTACAAGATCTCGGTCAATGACTTCGTCATCAAGGCGATGGCGGTCGCGCTGCAGAAGATCCCGAACTGCAATGTCAGCTGGACCGAAAGCGGCATGGTCAAGCATCACCATTCCGACGTCGGCGTTGCCGTGGCGATGCCCGGCGGCCTGATCACGCCGATCATCCGGAAAGCGGAGACCAAGACGCTCTCGACCATCTCCAACGAGATGAAGGATTTTGCCGCGCGCGCCCGCTCGCGCAAGCTCAAGCCCGAGGAATACCAGGGCGGCACGACGGCCGTCTCCAACCTCGGCATGTACGGCATCAGCCACTTCACCGCCGTGATCAACCCGCCGCATGCGACCATCCTCGCGGTCGGCACCAGCGAGGAGCGTCCCGTCGTGCGCGGCGGCAAGATCGAGGTCGCGCACATGATGAGCGTGACCTTGTCCTGCGATCACCGCGCCATCGACGGTGCGCTCGGCGCCGAGCTGATCGGCGCGTTCAAGCAGCTGATCGAAAACCCCGTCATGATGATGGTCTGAGATGGCGCATGACGTCGCGCTGGCCCTGGATCTCGATGCTGATTTCGCTGATCCTCACGCTCAGCCCGCATGGCCGCGAGATCATTGAGGCCGCCTTCTTTGCCGGCGAGGCGTTGTCGCGCAACATCTGGGCGCCGATTGCGCTCACCATCTTCGCCATCATGGCGGTGGTCATTCTCATCGAATGGCTGATCAGAACCTACATCTTCAAACGCCGCGCCCGCGGCGCAACGACCGCTTGAGTTGAATGGGAGCCGCCATGGCCGATACATCCTTCGACGTCATCATCATCGGCTCCGGTCCCGGCGGCTATGTCACCGCGATCCGCGCCGCCCAGCTCGGGTTCAAGGTCGCGATCGTCGAAAAATCCTATCTCGGCGGCATCTGCCTGAACTGGGGCTGCATTCCGACCAAGGCGCTGCTGCGGTCGGCCGAGATCTACCACTACATGCAGCACGCCAAGGATTACGGCCTGTCGGCGGAGAAAGTCTCGTTCGATCCGAAGGCCGTGGTGCAGCGCTCGCGCGGCGTCTCGAAGCGGCTGAACGACGGCGTCGGCTTCCTGATGAAGAAGAACAAGGTCAGCGTCATCTGGGGCGCGGCCTCGATCGATGCGCCCGGCAAGGTCACCGTGAAGAAGTCCGATGTCGAGGGCCCGAAGGGCGCGCTGGGCGAGGGGACTTATCAGGCCAAGCACATCATCGTTGCGACCGGCGCACGGCCTCGTGTGCTGCCCGGGCTCGAGCCCGACAAGAAGCTGATCTGGACCTATTTTGAGGCGATGGTGCCGGAGCGGATGCCGAAATCGCTGCTGGTGGTCGGCTCCGGCGCGATCGGCATCGAGTTCGCCTCCTTTTTCCACACCATGGGAAGCGACGTCACGGTAGTCGAGGTGCTGCCGCAGATCCTCCCCGTCGAGGACGCCGAGATCGCAGGCCTTGCCCGCAAGCGCTTCGAGAAGATGGGCATCAAAATCATGTCCTCGACCAAGGTGACCAAGCTGGAGAAGAAGGCCGACAGCGTCGTCGCCACCATCGACGACGGCAAGGGCAAGCCGGTTACCACCGAGTTCGAGCGCGTGATCTCGGCCGTCGGCGTCGTCGGCAACATCGAGAATCTGGGACTCGAAAAGCTCGGTGTCAAAACCGATCGCGGCATCATCGTGGTCGACGGCTACGGCAAGACCAACGTTCCCGGCATCTATGCCATCGGCGACGTCTCCGGTCCCCCGATGCTCGCGCACAAGGCCGAGCACGAGGGTGTAATCTGTGTCGAGGCGATCAAGGGCCTGCATCCGCATCCCATGGACAAGAACATGATCCCGGGCTGCACCTATTGCCATCCCCAGGTCGCCTCTGTCGGCCTGACGGAAGCCAAGGCCAAGGAGAACGGCCGCGAGATCCGCGTCGGCCGCTTCCCCTTCGTCGGCAACGGCAAGGCGATCGCGCTCGGCGAGGACCAGGGTCTGGTCAAGGTGATCTTCGACAAGAAGACCGGCCAGCTCCTCGGCGCCCACATGGTCGGCGCGGAAGTGACCGAGCTGATCCAGGGCTACGTCGTCGCCATGAACCTGGAGACCACGGAAGAAGAGCTGATGCACACGGTCTTCCCGCATCCGACCCTGTCGGAGATGATGAAGGAAGCCGTGCTGGATGCGTATGGACGGGTGTTGAATATTTGATGGACGAGCGCGTCGCCCGCCGCCGTCATTGCGAGCGAAGCGAAGCAATCCAGACTGCCTCTGCGGAAAGACTCTGGATTGCTTCGCTGCGCTCGCAATGACGGGCCGAGAGAGCGTTTTCAAAATAAGAAGGAAATCACCCCATGCACGACAACGACAACCTCACCATCGAACGCCCGACCTTCGTCACCCATCTCGAATGCGCGATGGAGGGCGATCACTACGCCGCCGATCAGGTCCACAATCTCTCTAAGGCCGGCAAGCCGCTTCTGGTGCGTTACGACCTCGCGGGCGTGAAGAAGGCGCTGACCAAGGACGCGCTGGCGCAGCGCCCCGGCGATATGTGGCGCTACCGCGAGCTGCTGCCGGTGCGCAAATGCAAGGACATCGTCTCGCTCGGCGAAGTCACCACGCCGCTGATCCGCCTGCCGAAGCTCGGCGCAAAGCTCGGCGGCGGCGAGATCATCGTCAAGGACGAGGGGCGTCTGCCGACCGGGTCTTTCAAGGCCCGCGGCCTCGTGATGGCTGTGTCGATGGGCAAGGCGCTCGGCATCAAGCACATGGCGATGCCGACCAACGGCAATGCCGGCGCGGCGCTGGCGGCCTACGCCACCTCCTGCGGCATCAAGACCACGATCTTCTGCCCGGCCGATACGCCTGAAGTGAATGTCAGCGAGATCGAGCTGCAGGGCGCGACCGTCTACCGCGTCAACGGCTATATCGACGATTGCGGCAAGATCGTCGGCGAGGGCAAGGCCAAGGTCGGCTGGTTCGACACCTCGACGCTGAAGGAGCCGTACCGCATCGAAGGCAAGAAGACGATGGGCCTCGAGCTTGCCGAGCAGCTCGGCTGGGACGTGCCCGACGTGATCTTCTATCCGACCGGCGGCGGCACCGGCCTGATCGGCATGTGGAAGGCTTTTGACGAGCTAGAGAAGATCGGCTTCATCGGAAGCAAGCGCCCGCGCATGGTCGCGGTGCAGGCCTCGGGCTGCGCGCCGATGGTACGCGCCTACGAGGCCGGCACCGAGCACGCCACGCGCTGGGAGGACGCCCACACCATCGCATCAGGCATCCGCGTGCCGCAGGCGATCGGCGATTTTCTGATCTTGCGCGCCGTGCGCGAGAGCAAGGGTTTTGCCATTGCAGTCGATGACGACAAGATCTCGGCGGCGCTGAACGAGGTCGCGCGCGAGGAGGGGCTGCTGCTGTGTCCCGAGGGCGCCGCAACCTACGCCGCCTACAAGGAGAGCCTCGCCGACGGCCGCGTCAGCAAGACCGATCGCGTGATGCTGTTTAACTGCGCGACCGGCCTGAAATACCCGCTGCCGCCGGTCACCCGCACGCTCGATCGCCATAAGCCGATCGACTATTCGCAGTTCTAGGCACGACC
Source organism: Bradyrhizobium huanghuaihaiense (assembly GCF_007830635.1). Lineage (GTDB taxonomy): Bacteria > Pseudomonadota > Alphaproteobacteria > Rhizobiales > Xanthobacteraceae > Bradyrhizobium > Bradyrhizobium huanghuaihaiense. Next base: position 268,210 of record NZ_VLLA01000007.1, read on the forward strand.
ATACTGCCGGAGCGCGGCGATCTCGCTCCGGCGCGTCATTTCGTCTCTTCACGACCGATCCCTCTTCCCGTACGCGGGAGGGCACAAGAACAACAAAGACACATCGCTGGGGAGAGCACAATGAAGAAGGCCGTCTGGGCCGGACTGATCGGTATTCTCGCGATCGCAGGCGCCGCGCGCGCCGACGACTATCCCTCGCGCCCCATCACCATCATCGTTCCCTTTGCGGCTGGCGGCCCGTCGGATGCGATGGCGCGCGTGCTCGCCGAGCGGATGCGGATCTCGCTGGGCCAGCCCCTGGTGATCGAGAACGTCACCGGCGCGGGCGGCTCGATCGGCGTCGGCCGCGCCGTGCAATCGCCGCCCGACGGCTACACCATCTCCTTCGGCCATCTCGGCACTCACGTCGCCAACGGCGCCGTCTACAAGCTCAGCTACGATCTCGTCGCGGACCTCGAACCCGTGGTGCTGCTGCCGAGCAACCCGATGATCGTGGTCAGCAAGAACGCGGTGCCCGCGACCTCGCTGAAAGAGCTGATCGAATGGCTGAAGTCGCGGCCCTCGCCCCCGACGGCGGGCACGGCCGGCGCAGGCTCCGGCAGCCACATCGCCGGTGTCTATTTCGAGAGCGTTTCCGGCATCAAGCTGCAATATGTCCCGTATCGCGGCACCGCGCCCGCGCTGAACGATCTGATCGCCGGCCAGATCGATATCATCGTCGACCAGACCTCCAACTCCATCAACCAGGTCCGCGCCGGCACCATCCGTGCCTACGCCATCACCGACGACAAGCGCCTGGCCTCCGCGCCCGACATTCCGACCGCGGAGGAGGCCGGGCTGAAGGGCTTCAACATGACGCTGTGGTCGGGCATGTGGGTGCCGAAGGGCACGCCGAAGGCGATCGTGACGAAACTCAACGCCGCGGCCGTGGAGGCGCTGAAGGATCCCGCCGTGAAGAAGCAGCTCGAAAGCCAGGGCCTGGAGATGACGCCGCAGGACCAGCTCGCGCCGGAGGCGCTTGGTGCGCGGCAAAAGGCCGAGATTGCAAAGTGGTGGCCGATCATCAAGGCGGCCAACATCAAGGTGGATTGAGTGCCTCGCTGTGGCCGCAGCACGCAGTGCTTGCCGTGAGGACCGGCGCGACGCGGCGCCGCATCACATCGTGTCGTCACCGGCGTCCGAAAGTGCCGTCTCGAGGCACTCGATCAGGGCTCGTGTTGAAAACGGCTTAGCGAGAAAGCCGATCGCGCCGGCCTTCAGCGCGCGGTCGCGCACGGCCTCGTCGGGAAAAGCCGTCATGAAGATGAAGGGCGTGATGCGCCCGAGGCCGCGCATATGCGTCAACAGCTCGACGCCGCTCATGGCCGCCATCTGCACGTCCGCGATCACGCAGGAGGTCGCCTCCAGTTCGGCGGATTGGAGAAATTCGTGAGCGGAGCCAAAGGTGTAGACCGTGTACCCGCGCGACGTCAGGAGGTTGTTCGTCGCAAGGCGAACGGAGGCATCATCATCGATGACGGAAATGATCGAAGGCACTGACAAGATGATCGCTCCTGAACGGGGAGCCGCCGGCCGCGGTTCAGCCGCTTCAGGGAAAGTGGGCCACCAGAGCGAGCTTGGAAAGCATACTTAGGTTTGCAGGTGACCCCTGTTGCGCGGGATTCCGAGCGCGTCCGTCATTCTGACGAGATCGGCCAACGATTTTGCCCCCATTTTCCGCATGATCTGCCCTCGATAGATCTTTACGGTAATTTCGGCTAATCCGAGTTCAGCGGCGACCTGCTTGTTCATCAGGCCGGATGCAACCAGAGCGAGGACGTCGCGCTCACGTGCCGTCAGCCCCTCGAAACGGGATCGCACGCCCGAGATGGACTTCTCGGCATCGCGCCGCTTGCGATCCCGTTCGATCGCTGCTTGCACTGCGTCCAGCATGTCCTGGTCGCGCACCGGCTTGGTCAGGAAATCGACGGCACCGCTTTTCATGGCTCTCACGGTCATGGGGATATCGCCGTGACCGGTGATGAAGATGATGGGCGTGTGAATATTGGCCTTGGCGAGGTCGGCCTGGAGGTCGAGGCCGCTCGCGCCTGGCAGGCGGATGTCGAGCACGAGGCAACTGGGGACCGCAGGCGGTTTGGCTTCCAGGATCTCCGCCGCCGAGCTGAAGGCTTCGACCTTGAGGCCGACCGATTGAAAAAGATTGGTCAGCGCACGGCGCATCGACGGATCGTCATCGACGATAAGGACGATCGGATCACCGGCGCTCCCCTCGGCCTGCTTGGCATGGTCAGTCACGACATGTCCTTGTGTGGCAAGGGCAAGGGCAGGGCGATCTGGAATGTTGCACCGCGCCCCTCGTTTTGAAAGGCCGAAAGCCGGCCCGCGTGAGCCTCGATGATCGATCGGCAGATCGAGAGTCCCATTCCCAGACCGCTCGATTTCGTCGTGAAGAAGGGGGTGAAGATGCGTTCCTTGACGTCTTTGGCGAGGCCGACGCCGCGGTCCGTCACGGTGAGGAGCAGGCGGTCGTCGTCGTCCGCCCGGCACGAGCGGATCGCCAGCTCGCGAGCACGATCGAGATTGCCCTGCATGGCTTCAATGCCATTCATCACCAGGTTGATCAGCACCTGCTGGAGCTGGATCCGGTCGCCGCAGATCCGGGGCAGGTCGGACGCCAGCTCCATGCGCACCGATACCGCGTGGGTCGCGAGCTCGCGCCGAACGAGCGCCACGGCCTCCCTGACCACCTGGTTGATGTCGAGCGGAACGACTTCGATCTCGGTCTTCTTCGCAAGCGCCCTGATACGGCGGATCACCTCGGTCGCCCGATTGGCGTCCTCGACAATCCATTCAGCGGACCGGCGCGCAGCTTTCAAATCGGCCGGTTCGCGGTCGAGCCAGGCGATGCAGGCGTCCGCATTGGAGATCACGGCGGCAAGAGGCTGGGTGATTTCGTGGGCAATCGAGGTGGTCAGCTCGCCGAGCGTCGTGACGCGCGTGACATGGGCAAGCTCGCCTTGCGCCTTGCGCAGCGCCTCTTCCGCCTGCTCGACGCGGATCGCCGCCGTGATGTCGCTGCTGACGCCGCGATAGCCGAGAAAATTGCCTTGCGCATCATGGAAGGGCTTGCCGCTGGTGCGCACGTAGATTGGAGATCCGTTACGATCCCTGCTGCGGTAGATCAGATCGCGGAACGGGACATGGGCATCGAGCGCCACGCGGTGCTGCTCCCATTTCTCCGGCTCGAGCTCGGCATCGGGTGGGATGTCCCAGCGGGTCAGGCCGATCAAGCCCGTCGGCGGGGCGGTGGAGGTGTCGGCATGTTCCGATATCCGCGTGATGCGGTGGTCCGGGCCGGTCTCCCAGAACCAGTCCGATGCGGTTTCGGCATAGTCGCGGAATCGCTGCTCGGATGCCTTGAGCTCGTCGAACGCCTTGTGCAGCGCATCTTTTGCCGCGAACTGCTCGGTGACGTCCACGTGCGTGCCGATGATTTCCATCACCTCGCCGTCGTGGCCTATCACGGGGTGTCCCTCGCTATGGACGCGTCTGATCGAGCCGTCGGGGCGCGCAATCCGGAAGTCGATCTGGAAGGGCTGCTTCTGCCTGATAGCTTCGCGTTCCATCTCGATAATCCGCTGAAAGTCTTCCGGCAAGATACGTTGCTGAAATGCCCGGGCCGGGACATCGATCTGGTCCGGCTCAAACCCGAACAGGCGGTAGAGTTCAGCCGATCGGTAGGCGAACTCCTGGCGATGAACGTCCCAGGCCCAGCTGCTCGTATGGCTGAGGCGTTGAGCTTCACTCAAATAGGCTTCGCTACGACGCAGCCTCTGTTCCGCTTCCTTGGCAACCGTGACATCGGTCACGGCCCCGACGAACTCGATGCGCCCGGATGGATGTCGCACCGCGCGCGCCACGGAATGGAGATATTTGACCGATCCGTCGGGCATCAGCAGGCGGTATTGGTGGTCGAAATCCTCAGCCAGGCGGTAGGCCCGCTCAAGGGTGCTGCGGACCGTGTCGCGATCTTCCGGATGAATGCGCTGAAAGACGAAGCGGAGGGTCGGCTTCCTCGTCGGGTCGCACTGGAAGATGCGAAAGGTCTCCCTCGACCAGACCGCCTCGCCGGTCGCGAAGTTCAGGCCGAAGCTGCCGGTGTGGCTCAATTCCTGGGCCTGGGCGAGATAGGCCTCGCTCTGGCGCAGCGCGTCCTCGGTCTCCCTGCGCTGGGTGATGTTTTCGCAGGCGACCAGCAGGATCGGCGTGCCGTCGCCGCGCAGCATCGCCTTGGCGTTTTCACGGACCCAGAGCACCGAGCCGTCCTTCCGGAATTTACGAATCTCCCAGGTGTGCGACTGGTCCACGGTGGTCAGGCACAAGGCGACGCATTGACGAACGAAGTCGTGGTCCTCCTCGAAGAAGACGTTCAGCACGGATTGGCCGATCAGCTCATCCGTGGTGTAGCCCAGTTGTGCGGCGCCGAACGTATTGACGTTGAGCACCGTTCCGGCCGGATCGACCATGAAGTACATGACCGGATTGTGCTCGAACACCTCGCGCCATTGCTTCATGGCGTCACGCAGATCGGTGTTCTGCCGCGAGGCGTCCGCGACGGCGGGGCGGTCCTTCACGCCGTTGCCGAATGATCGAAGCGCCGCAAGGCCGCCGAGCAGGAATTGCGCGGCCGAACTCCCGATTTTCGTGATCTGGCCAGGCATCATCGCAAGCGTCCCGGCTCGCTGGCGTCAAAGCGAGTAGAGCACTTTGCCATTACAGGGGCAATTCCCTCCGACCAAAGTCGAACTCTCGCAAAATTCCCGATTGCCGTGCAGCTTGCACGCGTTGCGCCGTCTCGTTGCGGCGGATGTCCGGAAAACTACGGCACAAACCTACGTATAGCTCGCACAATCCTAGTTCTAGCGCGCATTTACCTCCGTACAATTGAGCGGTGCGTTGCAAGGAGCCTAGTCTTGCAGTCAATCGAGAGGAGACGATTGCGGAGCACAAATTGCCGGAACGCCCGGCGTGTTGCACCCAAAAGAGCCAGGCTCTGCGTCCACACGATTGAGAAGCCCGCATTTTCCGTGACGACCGTGGCGACCTCTGCCTTTGCGCATCAGGAAGCCAGGACCCAAGAAGTCAAGAGGAGAGGATCATGTGCGATAGCCCCGAGTACTCCGAGCGCCGTTCCGAATCCAAAGGCTGTGCCGTCTGCGCCGGGAAGTTTGGCCTGATTCGATACTACTCCTGGCAGGCGCCGCTCTGCTCGCGGAAATGTCTCGATCGGTTCAGGGCGCGTCGCGAACGCGACCGGCTCTGGCTGTTCCGATGTCAAGCGGCATGAGGATCGGCCGCCGCACCTAGCCCGTCAGGTCATGTCTTCGCCCGGAGGCTGTGAGTTGAACCGTAGCTGCAAGCTCCTGTTGGCGATCGCGCTGCCGCTTCTGCTGCTGACGGGCGTCAAGGCCGAGGAAGTCGTACGAGATGGTTCACATCGCCACCATCCGCCTCAGGATCAGCTGCTCCACGAGAAGTTCTATTCGAACTGGCACATGCCGGACAATCCGGTTCTGAGCTGCTGCAACAATGCGGATTGCTACCCGACCGAGGTACGCTACGTCGACGGCAGGATCTACGCGCGGCGCCGGGAAGACGGGAAATACATCCTGATCCCGTCCCAGAAGGTCGAGCGCAACAGAGACAATCCCGACGGCCGCAACCATATCTGCGCGCCGCCGCCGTCCGCCTCTCTGATCGACACGGTCTACTGCTTCGCGCTGGGAGGTGCCACGTGAGATTCATATTGGTGAATGGCAGAACCCCGTTCCGCAAGACGTCGTGCCTGTGGTGCTGCGAGGAGATCGAGGGCGGATATCTGCGCGACGCCAGGACGCTGCTGCCCTACTGCGGCTACGAGTGCTACGCGATTCATCAGGAATCAGGGCGGTCGATCGAGGGGCGTACGCGCGCGGCATCCTGAGCAGACAGGCCGGCGGGACGCATCGGCGGACGTGCCTTAGGCAAGAGAGGACACGACATTGAGGTTCATGCTCGTCAATCAGGAACATCCCAGCCACAACTCAGCCTGCAGCGCATGCGCCCAGCCGCTGGGCTCGAGTTACGTCCGGCATGTGTCCAAGCAAGAACGGTATTGCGACTACGATTGCTACCGCCAGCAGACGGCCATGGACATGCTGAGGCCGCGTAGCCCGTTCGAGGCGATCGCGGTGCTGACTGCGATGGCGGGCTGGAGCTGGATGATTCAGATGAGCGCGCTGTCGCGCTCACTGGCTGAGGTCTATCTGCGCGAGTACGTCCTTCTGACCACGGAAGGAGGTGACCGCTAACTGCCCGTTGCCGGCCGCGCAGAGCCGTCGGCCGCAGCTACCGCGTCCACTCGCGCCGCGTCCAGCCCCGGCGGTCGCGAGGTTAGGGCGACGGGGCTGCGGCCGATACGCTTGGCTCCGCGCTCACCTCCTGCGTCGTGACGCGCTGCTCGGACTTCGACGCGACCATGCCGCTGCCCTCGAATCGTGCGCGGTAGACCAACACGTTCTCCATCACGCGCTGCACGTAATTGCGCGTCTCCGACAGCGGGATGCGCTCGACCCAGTCGACCGGATCGACATTGGGATCCCTGGGGTCGCCGCGCGCCTGCACCCATTCCCGCACGCGGCCACGGCCGGCATTGTAGCCGGCGAAGGTCATGATCTGGTTGCCGCGATATTCCGACAGCAGCGCACTGAGTTCGGCCGCGCCCATCTGCGTGTTGTAGACGGGATCGGAGACCATCCTGTCCCAGTCATAGGTCAGGCCGAAGCGTTTTGCGGTGTCGCGGCCGGCTTCAGGCGTCACCTGCATCAGCCCGACCGCGTTGGCGGGCGACTTGTCGCGCTGGTCGAACGAGCTCTCGGTGCGTGCCACCGAATAGATCACGCTGGTCTCGATTGGCGGAGCGAGCTGCTTGTGCTCGGGGATGCCGATGGTCGGGAAGGCGTAATGGTCGAGCGCGAGCCCGCGCGCCAGCGCCGACTTGCCTACCTCCAGCATCACGCGCGCATCGTTGCGCCGGCCGGCAAGCTCGCCGAGCGCTTCGAGCGCTGCGACGTCGGTGCTCTCCTTGGCGAAATCCTCGGCGTAGTAGAACACCATGTCGCGTTCGCCGATCCCGTACAGCATGTCGGCGGCGCGCACGCGCTCATCAGTGGGAGGCGTGTCGGCAGAGGCCAGCACGGGCGAGGGCGCACGCAGCTCGATGCGGTCGAGCCCGAGCTTGGCGCGGGCGAGCTGGCCGTAATAGGCGGTCGAATAGCGCGCGGCGGCCTTGTAGCTCATGCGCGCATCGGCGGTCGCACCCATGGCCTCCGCCGCGCGGCCGCGCCAGTAATGTGCGCGCGACAGCGCGATCGGGTTGGCCGAGCCCTCGTCGATCGCTGCGAAATGCACCATCGCCGTCCTGGGATCGTTGAGGTAGCGCAGCGCGATCCAGCCGCACATGAAGTGATAGTCGACCCGGTAGACCTCCATCGCCGGCACGGCCGCGGTGCGGACCACGTCGTAGGCGGTCCTAGACTTGCCCTGGTCGAGCAGCTTGCGCGCCAGCAGGCGCCGCTCGCGCCACCAGGCGTCGGTGTCCTGCGCCGCCATCGTCTCGGGCGCGGCGGCGAGGATCACTTCGGCCGCATCGTCGATGCGGTCCTTCTGCAGATGCCATTGCGCGCGGCACAGCACATAGCCGAGATCGCGGCGCGCCTCGCTCGCGACATCGTCGAGATAGTCCTTGGCCTTGTCGGCCTTGCCCGTGACCGCGGCACAGGCCTTGACGATCGCGAGCGCATCCTCGCCGAGCCGTTTGGCCGCGCGCCTTGCGCCGGCGTAGTCCTTGGCGCCGAGGCGCTTGTCCATGCGCGCGCGATGATCGTCGCGGTTCAGCAGATCGCGGAACGCCTCGTAGGAATCCTCCTCGCTGCGCTCGGACAATTCGTCCGTGCGCCAGGCCTCGCGGACCAGCCGCGCGGCCCTGTCGGTCTCGCCTTCAGCAAGCAGCACGCGGGCGAGTGCGAACTTGCCCTTGGCGCTGGTCGGGCGATCCATCGTGAATTTGTGAACGGTGGCGGCGTCGGCCTTCTCCTGCCACAGCCGGGCCTCGGCGCGGCGGCGGAGCAGGGCGCTGCTCGGCCAGTCCGGGTTGATGGCGAGGAAGCCGGCATAGCGTTTGAAATTCGCGGTGCTCTCGGAATGGCGCAGCATGAACCAGTCGGCTAGCTTCTGCCCGGCGGGGTCGGCGATGCGGTCGCGCGCCGCGCTCGCGTCGTCGGACTTGCCCTTGCGCGCGAGATCGATCGCGTCCTTCAGTGCGGCGAGATCGCCGGTGAGCGGCGGGGCGGCCGGCCTGTCCGCGGGCGCGTCGTCCTGCTTCTTCGACTTGCGTTTGGCCTCGGCATGCTTGCCGTGACGGGATTTCGCCGCGGCATGGCGCTGCTTGCCGGCTTTCGCCTCATGCGTCTTTTTCGACGCAGACGATTTGTGACTGCTCTTCGCCGCCAGCTCCGACGGAAGGAGGGCCAAAGCGGCCACGGCAACGACACACGCGAGCGAGCGTAGGCACTGGTTCATTGGATGGTCCCCCTGCGAAACCACTACAAACCAAGGTCCGCGATCGTATGCGGCTCGAGAATCAAAGACACCGAAAACGATGCCACGGCATCGTTTCGCATGTCTCACGCTGTCGCAACAATGCGGCAAAATACGGATGATGCAAGGGAACTTCCGCAAAGGAGAAAAGGGCAGGCGCTTTAACCTTTGTTAACGGTTTGGGCTCGCGCGACGGTTGTGGGCGTCTGGAGCGTCGCAGCGGCCAGATTGCGCGTGTTCCCGCCGCCAAATCCGGTGTATTCAGTTCCCTAACCCGTCTTTGCAGCCTTTGCCCCGCACCTATGCCGATTTTCAACCAGTCGATCCGGCGCAAGATCGTCGGCATCGCCCTCGGACTCATCGTCCTGATGCTGGTCACCTCGATCCTGTCGATGGTGATGTCGAGCCAGGTCGGCGTCCTCCTTGACGAGCTGACCAATCGCTACATCCCGGCCTATGGCGATCTGGCGCGCGCCAACATCCGTTCGCTGGAGCGATCGGTGGCGCTGCGGCGCATGGTCATGATGAAGATGCAGGAAGCCCCGGACGAGGAGGCGTACGCTGCTCGGCTGAAAGAGTTCGAGGAGGCTGACCGCAAGATCGAGGCGGAGACCTCGGACGCGCGCGGCCACATCAACGCGATCATCGACGACACCAGGACGCCCTCGGACAATGCTGCGCTGGCGCGGATCGACACCCGCATCGAGACCGCCGTCACCGAGCTGCGCCAGGGCATGAACGAGGCGCACGCCAAGCTCCTCAAGCAGATCGATGCCAAGCAGATGCCCGAGGCGCGCGGCACGCTGGAGCATCTCGACGCGCTGCGCGACCAGTTCAACCAGAGGATCGACGGCATTCGTGCCGACATGCTCAAGCAGGTCTATGCCTCGACGTCGACCGTGGTCAGCCACCAGCGGAAGGCGATCATCATCTCCGGCATCGTCACCATCCTCGCGGCGGTGGTCGGATTTGCCTTCGCGCTCCTCGTCTCCAGCGGCATCACGCGACCGGTGCGGCTGTTGCTCGCCGGCACCCGCGAGGTCGAGGCCGGTCGCTTCGACAAGCCCATCACCGTCTCCACCCAAGACGAGATCGGCGAACTCGCCGCCGCCTTCAACCGCATGATCGAGCAGCTCCGGCACAATGAGCGCATCCGCGAGACCTTCGGCCGCTACATCGATCCCAAGGTAGTGCAGGGCCTGATCGACCGGCCGGAGGTCGCCATCGACGGCCAGCGCCGGGTGATGACCATCATGTTCTGCGACATGAGCGGCTTCACCTCGATGAGCGAGGGCATGACCCCGCGCGGCCTCGTCAAGGTGATGAATCACTATTTCACGGTCATGTCCGCTCCCGTGAGGAGCCATCGTGGCGTGATCGACAAATATATCGGCGACGCCATCATGGCCTATTGGGGCCCGCCCTTCATCGAGGAGGACGAGCCGGCGCTGTTCGCCTGCTACGCCGCCATCGAGATGGCAGACCAGGTGCCCGCGCTGCAGAAGCAATTGCCGGACCTGCTCGGCATCCGCGCCATGCCCGGTCCCTGCGACCTGCGCATCGGCATCGCCACCGGCGAGGTCCTGACCGGCAGCATCGGCTCCGAGCTGATGATGAGCTTTACCGTGATGGGCGACGCCGTGAACCTCGCCTCGCGGCTCGAGATGGTCAACAAGGTCTACGGAACCCGAATCCTGATTTCGCAGGCGACCGCGGATGCGATCGGATCGAACCTCGAGCTGCGCGAGATCGATCGCCTCGCAGTGGCCGGCCAGAGCGTACCGCAGGCCATTTTTGAGGTGATGAGCAAGGCGCACGGACTCAGCGTCCCCCAGGAGAGCCTGCGCACGCGCTACAGCGAAGGCCTTGCCGCCTATCGCGCGCAACGTTTCGACGATGCGCGCGCCGCGTTCAATGCGGCGCTCGAAGCCGTCCCGGGCGACGGTCCTTCGCGCACGCTGCTCGCCCGCATCGCGCAGTTCGAGTCCGATCCGCCGGGCGAGGAATGGGACGGCGCATGGCGGTTGGAGCAGAAATAGGTAGCGGCGTCCTCTTCTCGCTACATGCGGCAGCGAAAATTGATGCTACCCCATAACGATGTTCGCCGTGACCTATTTCCCGGGCTTAGGTTCATTGTCCCTTAGGCGTTTGATGGGGACACGCCGATGACAGAACTTGAGGACAGGCTGGAACGGTTCGAGACGCTCACGGCCGAATGCGAGCTGATCGCCAAGCTCGCCACCGACAGCACCAAGCGCGCATTCTATCTGAAACTGTCAGAACAGTACCGCCAACTCGCGGTGGACATGCGGCAGGCGATCGCGACCAAAACTGCGGCCTGATGCCGGCTGCAATCCGTTTTTAATCTTTCGCGCGCATCCTCCGGGAATGCGAGCGTCGGGCTTCCACGGTTGCTCCAGTGGGAATGCCGGGGTCCGTTGCGGTGCGACGTGCCCCGCCGACATCGCTTTGCCGCTTCTACAGGGCAATCCCGTGCGCCTTCTTGCAGTCCTTGGTCTCGCGCTCGCAATGGCAGCCTGCAACCAGGAGCAGGACATTACCGGGTCGACGTCGACCTGCCCGATGCGCAACTACAGCTCGTACAATGCGCGCGACATGAACCAGTGCGTCGCCGCTTGCAAGGCGTGCGACCACGGCACCACGGTCACCTGCACCACCTCCTGCACCCTCAAGGGCGCGCACTGAGCCGTTCGAAGCCGGAGGCCGGCATCGGGAACAGCGAGTCCATTGGCTTCGCTGGGGCGAGGCTGACGGTGCCAAGGCACCGGAACGATTCACATGGGTTAATCATTGAAGGGGCAGGCAGGACGCGGAGTCCGATGGAATGGGTATGCTCGATCCCGGGCGGTTTCTGGTGTCGTGCTCGCAATGCGAGGCCTGGCCGATGGCCGCCAATGTGAAGCGTTCGAGCTGGTCGGCGTCCCCGCATGAGGTTCGCTTCGTGTGCCCGCGCTGCCGCCGCGAGGAGACCGCGATCGTCTCCGCCTCGGGCGAGTTGACGCCGATCCGGCGCGTCGACGTCCCGCCGCGCGACGTTGCTGTGGCCTGGGCTCTGGCGCAGCGTCCGAGAGGCCGGACGTAGCGGCCGGCACATCGCTCGCTTCTGTTTTGGAACCCGGCCGGTCACCGAAGCGTTTCCGCCTCCGATATCAACGCGACTGAGGCCGTGCGAATGATCAGCGAGCATTTCGACACCCGCACCCGCATCAACATGAAGCTGGCACTGGACCGGGTCTGCCGCAATCGCCCCGACGGCGAGGACCATGGCTTCCGCAGATCGGTCGCCGAAAACATCATCCGCTCTGCGCTGGCAGGGCGGACCGGCATCGGCCAGCTCGTCGACGCCGGCGAGCGGGCGATGATCAGGACGCCTGCGGAGAAAGAGCCGGCGTAGCCCGGTCGGTCCGCTTCTCGCGTGCATGTCATGTCGACCCCCTCGGCGCATGTGCTAGGATCGCCAACGGAGATCCATGATGCCTGCCGAGATGCTTTCGCCCGACGTTGATCGTTTCCGCCTTCACCCGGTCGCGCCGCGCCTTGCGCCGATGTTCTGCCTTGCGCTGCTGACCGCGTCATGCGCGCTGGCAAGCTTCGCGCTCGCCTGCGCAACACCGTTTGCCGCGTTGGCCGTCGTGGCGGCCGCGATGTTGCCGCTGCGGCCGGCGCTGCTCGTCGTCACCGGCGCATGGCTGGTGAACCAGAGCATCGGCTTCGGGATGCTGCACTATCCGGTCGATGGCAGCACTCTCGCCTGGGGATTTGTGATCGGTGTCGCTGCGCTGGTTGCGACCGCGGCATCGTTCGCCGTGCTCCGCGCGCTGCCGCAGGGGCGCACGCCGCTGATGCTGGCGAGCACGCTCGCTGTCGCCTACGCGACCTATGAGCTCGTGCTGTTCGCCGCAACGCCGGTTTTAGGTGGAGAGGGCGCCTTCACAGCCGCCACCGTGACGCGGCTTGGGCTCCTCAGCGCAGTCTGGCTCGCCGGCCTCGTCGCCGTCTGCGAGATCGTCCGCTTGGTCGCTCCGTTCGGGCGCAAGGGAGCGATGTCGGCCTGAGCGACCCACTCGTAGCCCGGATGGAGCGAAGCGAAATCCGGGAAAGCTGCCTCGCCGAACGAGCGGTCCCGGATTTCGCTTTCGCTCCATCCGGGCTACGGCACTGGGCTGTGTCCCGGCTGTCAACCGTCATCGTAAGTATATTCCGCTTTACCGAATTCTGATTTGTCGTATGTGTCGCCCATCCCGGCTCATCGGGAGGGCGATCATGTGGTCGTCAGGATGACGGGGTTGGCAATGCGGGCCGCCGACTCAGTTGAGGCGTGTTCGGTTCTTGACGTCTTGTCGGGGTGAGACGACCACGACATAAAATCTCAAATTGTGGATTGTCATCTTCGCGACGGTACCCAAGTAGCTATCTCCGTGTCTTCCCGGTAACGATTGTGCTGTCTACGCCACACCCATTCCGGATTAAACCGTCATCGCCGGCCGTTCGCATCACCGCCGCTTTTTGGCCACACCCGAACATGAATAAAATCGCTCTAAGTTTTTCAGCGGGAGCGGCGGTCCGCGAAGGCGACGGGAAATCCCAAGGTCGATTCAAATCTTGGCTCTGATTTTTCGGGTCTGAAAGGGTTGACCGGGGAAACTGGTTGTATGGACGCGAAGTCTAACATCAAGCAGAGGCTGCCGAGCCGTCACGTGACGGAAGGTCCTGCGCGCGCGCCGCACCGGTCCTACTTCTACGCCATGGGTCTGACCACCGAGCAGATCCACCAGCCTTTCGTCGGCGTCGCCTCGTGCTGGAATGAGGCCGCCCCCTGCAACATCGCTTTGATGCGCCAGGCGCAGGCGGTGAAGAAGGGCGTCGCGTCCGGCGGCGGCACACCGCGCGAGTTCTGCACCATCACCGTCACCGACGGCATTGCCATGGGTCATGACGGCATGCGCTCGTCGCTGCCGTCGCGCGAATGCATCGCCGATTCCGTCGAGCTGACCGTGCGCGGTCACGCCTACGACGCGCTCGTCGGCCTTGCCGGCTGCGACAAGTCGCTGCCCGGCATGATGATGGCGATGGTCCGCCTCAACGTGCCCTCGATCTTCATTTACGGCGGCTCGATTCTGCCCGGCAATTTCCGGGGACAGCAGGTCACCGTGCAGGACATGTTCGAGGCCGTCGGCAAGCACTCGGTCGGTGCCATGTCGGACGAGGACCTCGACGAGATCGAGCGCGTGGCGTGCCCCTCGGCGGGCGCCTGTGGCGCGCAGTTCACCGCCAACACGATGGCAACGGTTTCGGAAGCGATCGGCCTTGCGCTGCCTTACTCTGCCGGTGCCCCGGCGCCCTATGAGATCCGCGACGCCTTCTGCATGACTGCGGGCGAGAAGATCATGGACCTGATCGCCGAGAACATCCGGCCGCGCGACATCGTCACCCGCAAGGCGCTGGAGAATGCCGCCGCCGTCGTCGCAGCCTCCGGCGGCTCGACCAATGCTGCGCTGCACCTGCCGGCGATCGCCCATGAGGCGGGCATTAAGTTTGACTTATTCGACGTCGCCGAAATCTTCAAAAAGACACCTTATGTCGCGGATTTGAAGCCGGGCGGCCGTTATGTCGCCAAAGACATGTTTGAAGTAGGTGGCATACCGCTTCTGATGAAGACGCTGCTCGACAACGGATTTCTCCACGGCGACTGCATTACGGTCACCGGTCGAACGATCGCCGAAAACCTCAAAAGCGTGAAATGGAATCCGCACCAGGACGTGGTGCACCCGGCAGACAAACCCATCACCGTCACGGGGGGTGTGGTCGGTCTGAAGGGCAATTTGGCGCCAGAAGGTGCGATCGTGAAAGTCGCGGGAATGTCCAACCTCAAGTTTACCGGTCCAGCCAGGTGCTTTGACCGCGAGGAGGACGCGTTCGAGGCTGTTCAGAGCCGCACCTACAAGGAAGGCGAAGTCATCGTCATCCGCTACGAGGGCCCCAAGGGCGGCCCCGGCATGCGGGAAATGCTCCAGACCACCGCGGCGCTGACCGGGCAGGGTATGGGCGGCAAGATCGCGCTCATCACCGATGGCCGCTTCTCCGGCGCCACCCGCGGCTTCTGCATCGGCCATGTCGGGCCTGAGGCCGCCATCGGCGGTCCGATCGCGCTGCTCGAGGACGGCGACATCATCGAGATCGACGCGGACGCCGGTACCCTTAACGTAAAATTGAGCGACCAGGAGCTCACCCAGCGCAAAACCAAATGGAGCGCTCGCGCGACTAACCACACGTCGGGTGCGCTCTGGAAATATGCTCAGCAGGTTGGACCAGCGGTCGGGGGGGCTGTGACCCATCCGGGCGGCGCGCACGAGAAACAGTGCTATGCGGACATCTAGGCGTGCCATAGTTGCGTTTGTGTTGGGGGCCAGTGCGCTGGTCGCGCCGGCGCTCGCCTTTGACGGCGCGCCGGTCAACCAGAAGGACGCGACCATCCCCGTCGTGACCACGCTGCCGGGCGCCGCGGGTGCGGTGCGCGGCAAGGTGCCGCCGGCGACCCAGGAAACCTCGCTCAGCGCCCTGCAATATGCCGCCGAGGGCGGTCATCCCATCGCGCAGTGGAAGCTCGGCCGCATGTATGCCAATGGCGACGGCGTCGCCCAGGACGACATGCGGGCGTTCGAATATTTCAGCCGGATCGCCAACGCGCATGCCGAGGACAGCCCGTCGGCGCCGCAGGCACAGGTCGTCGCCAACGCCTTCGTCGCGCTCGGCCGCTACTACCTCAGCGGCATTCCGAACTCGAAGATCAAGGCCGATCCGGAGCGGGCGCGGGAGATGTTCTCCTACGCGGCCTCCTATTTCGGCAACGCGGACGCCCAGTACGACCTCGCTCGGCTGTACTTGAAGACGCCGGACGCCTCGCGCGAGGACTTCCGCTATGGCGCCCGCTGGCTCGGCCTTGCCGCCCAGAAGGGCCAGCATGAGGCCCAGGCGCTGCTCGGCCAGATGCTGTTCAACGGCGACCGCCTGCCGCGGCAGGCCGCGCGCGGCCTGATGTGGCTGACGCTGGCGCGCGACAGCGCCGGTGCCGAGGAGACTTGGATCAAGGAAAGCTACAACCGCGCCTTCGCCAAGGCCTCCGACGACGACCGCGCCATGTGCCTGCAAATGCTGGAACAATGGGTGCAGGGCCGCCGCGAGTAATCACATGACACTGTCGTTCCGGGTTCGATGCTTCGCATCGCCCCGGAATGACCAATCTGACGGTTACGCCGCCTCCAGATCCAGATCCGCCCACACCGGCACGTGGTCCGACGGCTTCTCCCAGCCGCGCACATAGCTGTCGATCCCGACATTGGCGAGCTTGTCGCTGGCCTGCGGCGACAGCAGCAGATGATCGATCCGCAGCCCCTGGTTTTTCTGCCAGGCGCCAGCCTGGTAGTCCCAGAATGTGTACAGCCCCGGCTCGTCGGTGACCGCTCGCAAGGCATCGGTGAGGCCGAGGCCCAGCAGGGACTGAAAACTCTCGCGCGTCTCGGCCTTGAACAGGGCGTCCTCGGTCCAGGCGGCGGGATTGGAGACGTCGCGGGCATGCGGGATGACGTTGAAGTCGCCTGCGAGGATCAGCGGCTCCTCGGTCTTGAGGCGCTCCTTCGAATACTCAAAAAGCCGGGACATCCATTTGAGCTTGTAGGGATATTTGTCGGTCCCGACCGGATTGCCATTGGGCAGATAGAGGCAGGCGATCCGCATCACGCCGGACTTGAGCGTCACCACGCCTTCGAGGAAGCGGGCATGGGAGTCCTCATCGTCGCCGGCGAGCCCCGACTTGGTCTCGTCGAACCGCAGCTTCGAGAGCAGGGCGACGCCGTTGAACGTCTTCTGCCCGTGCGTGACGACGTTGTAGCCCAGAGCCTCGATCTCCAGCCGCGGGAAGGCATCGTCGACGCATTTGATCTCCTGCAGGCAGACGATGTCCGGCTGGCACTCCTTCAGCCAGGTCAGGAGAAGATCGATCCGCTGCCGGACCGAGTTCACGTTCCAGGTGGCAACTCTGATGGGCATTGGGGAAGGGCTCCAGGCAGGGGCCATGGTTAGAACAAAATGCAAACTTGCCCGTCAAGGACGCCGCAAAATATCCCACAAAATTAACCCGGCTTAAGCGGGCCGCAGGCCATTGATACGGAAAAGGTTCCGCTGGAATGGGATGGCCGGACAAGACTTCACAACGCACTGAGCCGCGCGACGGCCTTGTCGGCGCGTTCCTATATTGGCTCGGCGGCTTCGAGATTGAGGATGGTCTGACCGCCGATCTCAGCGAGCGCCAGATCCGCCGTATCCGCGCCAAGCAGATCGACGCCGTGACGCGGCTGATCCCGGTGACGATGGCCGTCACCATGCTCAACGTCGCCATCGTGCTGATCCTGTTCTGGGGCCGGGGCTGGAACGACTTTCTCGCGATCTGGGGCATGACCCTTGCCGTCACCGCCTCGCTTGCGGTGCGGGCCTGGCGGCGGTCGTATCAAAACCCGCCGCAGGAAGCCTCGCCCCGCGCCGCGCGGCAGATGATGCGGCAGGCGTTCTTCCTTGCTGCGATCTGGGGCACGCTGCCGCTCGCCCTGTTCAGCCGCATCGAGCCGACCAGCCAGCTCATCCTCGCCTGTCTGATGGTCGGCATGATGTCGGGCGGCGCCTTCACGCTTTCGACGTTCCCCCGTGCCGGTCTCGTCTATCTCGCCACCATGACGGTCGCCTGCACCGGCGCGCTGCTGCTATGCGGCACCGGGCCCTATCTGGTGACCGCGGTGTTCCTACTGCTGTTCGCGTTCTTCATGGCGCGCAACATCGTCTCGCAGGGCAATCTGTTCCTCGGCAACCTCAAGGCCCAGCTCGAGCTCGAGCGGCAGACCGAGATCATCTCGCTGCTGCTGAAAGACTTTCAGGAGAACGCCAGCGACTGGCTGTGGCAGACCGACGCCGAAGGGCATCTGGTCGACGTGCCCCAACGCTTTGCCGATGTTGCGCAGCTGCCGCTTCCGCTGCTGAAGGGCTCGCATTTCGCCGACGTGCTCGACATGCTTTGCCCCGAGGACAAGACCGCGGCCTACAACGTCGTCGGCCTGATGGAACACAACGAGCCGCTGCACGAGATGAACCTCAAGGTCGTCGCCGGCGGCGAGGCGCGGCTGTGGTCGCTGACGGCAAAGCCCGGCTATGACCGCGACGGCCAGTTCCTCGGCTATCGCGGCTTCGGCCGCGACGTCACCGAGCGCTGGCGCGCAGAAAAGGCCGAGGCCGAGAGCCGCGCCAAGTCGGACTTCCTCGCCGTCATGAGCCACGAGATCCGTACGCCCATGAACGGCGTGCTCGGGCTCGCCAGCATGCTGCTGGAAACGAAACTCGATCCGGAGCAGCGCGAGGCCGTCACCACGATCCGCGAGTCCGGCGACAATCTCCAGCGCATCCTCAACGACATTCTCGATCTCTCCAAGCTGGAAGCCGGCCGCTTCCAGTTCGAGGCGATCGACTTCGCGCCGCAGGCGCTGGCTGAGACGGTTGCGACCGTGGTGCGCGCGAGCGCCAAGAGCAAGGCGCTCACGGTCAAGGTCGAGCTCGATCCGAACCTGCCGCCGACGCTGCGCGGCGACGTCGCGCGCATCCGCCAGGTGCTGCTCAATCTCGCCTCCAACGCGGTGAAGTTCACCGACGAAGGCGAGGTGACGATATCGGCCACCTGCCAAGCGCGGCGCGATCTGCTGGCGACCGTCGAATGGACGGTGACCGACAGCGGCATCGGCATCGCGCCCGAGAAGCTCGGCCAGTTGTTCAGCGATTTCGCCCAGGCCGACGCCTCGATCAGCCGCCGCTTCGGCGGCACCGGCCTCGGCCTTGCGATCTCCCGGCGCATCATCGAGCAGATGGGCGGTACCATCGGCGTCACCTCGGCGCCAGGCGAGGGCTCGACCTTCCGCTTCACGCTGGTGCTGCCTTGGAGCCAGGCGCAGGCCTCCGATGCCACGGCCGGGCGCGATGAGGCAGAGGAGCTGAAAGCCCGCATTGCCGGCCTCGATCGGCCGCTGAGGGTGCTGGTCGCCGAGGACGATGCCGTCAACCGCATGGTCGTGAGCAAGATGTTGGGGGCCTTCGACGTCGAGCTGCGCGTTGTCACCGACGGCGTCGAAGCCGTCGCGGCGGCCTCCGAAGTCGACTACGACGTGGTGCTGATGGACGTGCGCATGCCCGACATGGACGGCCTTGCCGCGACCCGCGCGATCCGTGCGCAGGGCGGCCGCTTCGAGGCGCTGCCGATCGTCGCGCTCACCGCCAACGCCTTCCCCGAAGACGTCAGGATCTGCCGCGAAGCCGGCATGTCCGATTTCCTGGCCAAGCCGCTGCGCAAGCCGGCGCTGATTGAAGCCTTGCTGCGCGCGCTGGACGGCCACCTGGTGTCGGAGGACGCACCGCTTCAACCGGCGCTATTGCCGGGTGACGTGGAGTGGACGGATGAGGAAAGGCAGATCACCGGCGCGTAGCCGGCAAGATCAGATCGAGAAGCTGGTGCCGCAGCCGCAGGACGCCGTCGCGTTGGGATTGTTGACGCGGAACGAGGCGCCGATCAGATCGTCCACGAAATCGACCTGCGATCCCTCAAGGAAGGGCTGCGAGGCGGAATCGACCAGCACCACAGCGTTGTCCTGCTCGATCACGAGATCGTCGTCGGTACGGGCGCGGTCGATGTCGAACTTGTACTGGAAGCCGGAACAGCCGCCGCCCTCGACCGAAATGCGCAGCATCGCGCCTGAGCCTTCGCCCTTGAGGATCTCCCCAATCCGGCGTGCGGCCCGGTCACTGATGGTCACGGCAGTGCTCATTGCTCGTCTCCGATAGTCCCGCGGTCATACCAAGTTCACTTGCCCAATTCATTTGGTAACCCGCGCCTGACATAGTTAAGTGCCACCATACGCAGAATCAAATGGATAGGGACTAAATTCGCCGTGTCCGTCGGAATGGCAGCCCCCCGCGCGCCCTATGCCTGCGACCCCGATCGCAGCCGCGGCCGGCTGGTCGCCGAGCCCCCGAGCCGGACCCGCAGCCCGTTCCGGCGGGATTGCGACCGGGTGATCCATTCCACCGCGTTCCGCCGCCTCAAGTACAAGACCCAGGTGTTCGTGTTCCATGAGGGCGACCACTACCGCACCCGGCTGACCCATTCGCTGGAGGTGGCGCAGATCGCCCGCGCGCTGGCCCGGCAACTCGGGCTGGACGAGGACCTCACCGAGACCCTGGCGCTCGCCCACGATCTCGGTCATCCGCCCTTTGGCCACGCCGGCGAGCGGGCGCTCGACGCCTGTCTGAAGGCGTTCGGCGGCTTCGATCACAATGCCCAGACGCTTCGCGTCGTCGGTTCGCTGGAGCATCGCTATCCCGAGTTCGACGGGCTCAATCTGACCTGGGAGTCGCTGGAGGGCATCGTCAAGCACAACGGCCCGCTGACCGATCGCAGCGGCGCGCCGGTCGGGCGCTATCGCGAGCATGGCGTTCCCGTGGGCATTGCCGACTACATCAAGGTCTACGATCTCGAACTGTGGAGCTTCGCCTCGCTCGAAGCCCAGGTCGCCGCGATCGCCGACGACATCGCCTATGACGCCCACGACATCGATGACGGCCTGCGCGCGGGACTGTTCGACCTCGACGATCTCAAGGTCATGCCGCTGACCGCGGAGATCATCGCCGGGATCGCCGCCCATTATCCCGATCTCGAAGACGTCAGGCGCGGCGCCGAGCTGGTGCGCGAGCTGATCTCGCACCTGATCGGCGCGGTTTTCGCCGAGGCGCAGAAGAACCTCGCCGCGACCAGGCCGCAATCGGCCCAGGACGTACGCCAGCAGAGTCGGGCGCTGATCGCCTTTCCCGCGGAGGTCGCGGAGGAGGAGGCTGCCATCAAGGGCTTCCTGTACCAGCACATGTACCGTCACAAGCGGGTGATGCGCGTGATGGGGGAGGCCGAGCAGATCCTGTTCGACCTGTTCGCGAAATACCTGAAATCCCCGGCCGAGCTGCCGCCGGAATGGCTGCTCGGGGCGGAGACGGATGACGAGGGCGACCGGGCCCGCCGGATCGGCAATTTCATTGCCGGAATGACCGACCGTTTCGCCCTGACCGAGCACCAGCGGCTTTTTGACTCGACCCCGGATTTGCGTTAGGCGGCGGCCATGCCCCAGACATCCTCATCCCTGCATCTGTTCGCTGACGTGCTCGCACGCGTGCACGCCGCCTGCCGCGCGCTCGCGGCGGATTCCGGCTGGCCCGAGGGCATCGATTTCTCGCGCGTGGTGGTCGAGCCGCCGCGCGATGCCTCCCATGGCGACATGGCGACCAACGCCGCGATGGTGCTTGCGAAAGAGGCAAAGGCGAAGCCCCGCGATCTCGCCGAGCAGATCGCCGAGCGGCTGCGTGCCGACGCGCTGATCGCCAAGGTCGACGTCGCCGGTCCCGGCTTCATCAATCTGACGCTGAAGCCGGCCGCCTGGGCCGAGGCGCTACGGACAGTGCTGCGTGAGGGTGCCGACTACGGTCGCGTCCACGGCGGCTCCAAGGTCAATGTCGAATACGTCTCGGCCAACCCGACCGGGCCGATGCATGTCGGCCATTGCCGCGGCGCCGTGTTCGGCGACGCGCTGGCGAGCCTGCTCCAGTTCGGCGGCCACGACGTCACCCGCGAATACTACATCAACGACGCTGGCGCCCAAGTCGACGTGCTCGCGCGCTCCGCGTTCCTGAGGTATCGCGAGGCGCTCGGCGAGGATATCGGCGCGATCCCGGAAGGGCTCTATCCCGGCGACTATATGAAGCCGGTGGGCGCCGCGCTTGCGAAGGAGCATGGCGACAAGCTGCTCGCGAAGAGCGAGGCCGAATGGCTGCCGACCGTGCGCGCCAAGGCGATCGCGATGATGATGGACGAGATCAAGGACGATCTCGCCGCCCTCAACATCCGCCACGACGTGTTCTTCTCCGAACGTTCGCTGATCGAGACCGGCAACAACAAGGTTGCCGAGACCATCGATTTCCTGAAGGCCAAGGGCGACATCTATGAGGGGCGCCTGCCGCCGCCGAAGGGCGCGCCAGTGGAGGACTGGGAAGACCGCGAGCAACTGCTGTTCAAGGCGACCGCTTACGGCGACGATGTCGATCGTCCGCTGATCAAGTCGGACAATTCCTACACCTATTTCGCCTCCGACATCGCCTACCACAAGAACAAGTTCGACCGCGGTTTTGCGGAGATGATCGACGTCTGGGGCGCCGATCATGGCGGCTACATCAAGCGGATGCAGGCAGCGGTGAAGGCGACGACCTCGGGCAAGGGATCGCTCGACGTCAAGATCGTCCAGCTCGTGAAGCTGCTGCGCAACGGCGAGCCTGTGAAAATGTCGAAGCGGAGCGGGGACTTCGTCACCTTGCGTGAGGTGGTGGATGAAGTCGGCCATGACGCCGTCCGCTTCATGATGCTTTACCGGAAGAACGACGCGGTGCTCGACTTCGACCTCGCCAAGGTCATGGAACAGTCGCGCGACAATCCGGTGTTCTATGTCCAGTACGGCCATGCCCGCGGCCACTCGATCTTCCGCAACGCGCGGGCCGAGGTGTTCCCGAATCTCCCCGAAGATGCCGGCGAGCGCATCGCCTGGCTCAGCGAGTCGGCCGTGGAGCGGCTGTCGGACCCCGTGGAACTCGATCTTCTTAAGCGCCTCGCAATTTATCCGCGCATGCTGGAAGCTGCCGCCGCGGCCCATGAGCCGCACCGAATTGCCTTCTATCTCTATGACTTAGCGAGCGAATTTCACGCACTTTGGACGAAGGGGCGCGATTTGCCCTATTTACGCTTCATTATCAATAATGATGCAGATCTTACAAAGGCGCGATTGGCAATGGTCCAGGGCGTCGTCTCTGTCCTGGCATCGGGCCTCGCCATCCTCGGCGTCCATGCTCCGGACGAGATGCGGTAGTTTGGGGCGAACTACTTAATGGGAATTCGGGGGTAACCGGCAGAAGCCGGATCGCTTAGACTTGGTTGAAAGCCTTGTGGGTCGAAAGCCGTGCCTTGGTCGAGGGGCGCGCGGCTTTCCCGAAGGGACGCATCATCACGATGGCCGAACGATATCACGACAGACCGTTTCCTTCCGATGACTATGGTCGCGACGGCGATCAGCATGGGAAGGCGGATAACGATCCGTTGGCCGAGCTCGCCCGCCTGATCGGACAGACCGATCCGTTCGCTGCGCAGGGCCGGCCCGCCGCGCGCCCGCCGGCAGCCCCCGCCCAGAGCTATCAGGACGACGGCTACGGTCAGGACGATTATCGGCAGGACTACGCCGAGCCGGCTCCGTCGCCTCCGCCCGGGCCGCCGTCATGGATGCGCCGCGCCAACGTGCAGCCGCAGCCGGCACCCGCGCCGGAGCCGGACTATCCCGTTTCTGCCAGTCCGGTTCATCCGTTGCATCGCTATTCCGCTCAGCCGGCCGCGCCCGAGCCTGATTTTCATCAGCCGCAGGCTTATCAGGATCACGCTTACCAGGATCAGGCTTATCAGGCTCAAGCCTACCAGCAGGACCAGGCCTACCAGGAGCCGCATCAGCAGCCCGATCCGTCGCGCTACGACGATGCACTCTATGGCCGCCTGGAGACCGGCGAGCAGGACTTTCAGCGAGATCCGGCCTATCCGGACGACCCCTACGCATTCCAGAGCGACTATCCCGAGGCCGACCTCGACGAACCGAAGAAGCAGCGCGGCGGCATGATGACGGTCGCGGCGATCCTTGCGCTTGCGGTGGTCGGCACCGGCGCGGCCTTCGCCTACAAGACCTATGTGGGCTCGCCCCGCAGCGGCGAGCCGCCGATCATCAAGGCCGACAACACCCCGACGAAGATCGTGCCGGCGCCGACGGATTCCTCGGCAAAGGTGCCGGATCGCATGGTCACCGGTGACGGCACCGAGAAGATCGTGCCGCGCGAGGAGGCGCCTGTCGACGTCAACGCCAGGGCGGGCGGTCCTCGCGTGGTGTTCCCGCCACTGAACCAGAATGCGAATCCGCCGTCGGTGGCGAGCGTGTCGCCGTCTGCGGTGCCGCCGTCGAGCGCCGGGGCGACCCCGAGCAACGGCACGCTGCCGAACAATTCACCGCGCCCGATCAGGACCGTGGCCGTGAAGGGTGATCAGACCGACAGCGCCACGCCGCAATCGGCCGCTGCCAAGCAGACGGCGGCGGCGCCGAAGCCTGTTGCCGCGCCCGCCGCACCGGCTGCGCCGCGCAATCCGCCGACCTCGGCCAATGCCAGCGCCAACCAGCCGATGTCTTTGGCGCCGCAATCGGTACCGGCGGCCGAGCCGCCGCAGCGGATGGCTGCGACCAATCCGACACAGATCGCGCCGGCGAGCAGCGGTGGTAGCGGCTTCATCGTGCAGGTCTCCTCGCAGCAGAATGAGGACAGCGCCGCCGCGTCCTACCGTGTGCTTCAGGGCAAGTACGGTAGCGTGCTCGGGTCACGTTCGCCGGTGATCAAACGGGTCGATCTCACCGACAAGGGCAAGGGCATCGTCTACCGCGCCTTCGCCGGCCCCTATGGTTCGCTCGAAGAAGCGACGCATGCCTGCAACAGCCTGAAGTCTGCAGGTCTCCCGACCTGCTTCGTCCAGAGGAATTAACGGCCGTTTCCTTGACCCCCTCGCGGGTCAGGGTTAATCGGCCGTTATGAGCACGCGGGCCTTCATTACCGGCGTATCCGGAACGGAACTGACCGCCGCCGAGCGGGCGTTTATTCGTGCCGAACGCCCATGGGGCTTCATCCTGTTCAAGCGCAATGTCGCGACCCCGGCGCAAGTTGCTGCATTGGTTGCAGAATTGCGGGCGGTTGCAGGAGCCTCCGACGCACCGGTCCTGATCGACCAGGAGGGCGGACGGGTGGCGCGGCTGGGCCCGCCGCACTGGCCGGTCTATCCGCCGGGGGCCGTATTCGCGACTTTGTACGACACTGATTCGGCGCTCGGGCTCACCGCGGCGCGGCTCAGTGCCCGGCTGATCGCGGCCGATCTCGCCGATCTCGGCATTACCGTCGATTGCTTGCCGTTGGCTGACGTGCCGGTGCCTGGCGCCGACGCCGTGATCGGGAACCGGGCCTATGGCACCTCACCGGGCAAGGTCGCAGCGATCGCCCGCGCGGTCACCGAGGGGCTGGAGCAGGGTGGGGTGCTGCCGGTGCTCAAGCACATCCCCGGCCATGGGCGCGCCACCGCGGACACGCATTTCAAGCTGCCGACAGTTGATACGCCGATGGACGAGCTCGATCGGACCGACTTCGCCGCGTTCAAGCCGCTGGCGGATCTGCCGATGGCCATGACTGCACATGTTGTGTTTAGCGCCGTCGACCCCGCCCATCCGGCGACGACATCTGCGACAATGATTGCTCAGGTGATTCGCGGCGCAATCGGGTTCCAGGGTTTGTTAATGAGTGATGACGTGTCGATGAACGCGCTGGCGGGCAGCATCGCCGAGCGGACCCGCGCCATCTTCGCGGCCGGTTGCGACGTGGCTCTGCATTGCAACGGCAACCTCGAGGAAATGCGCGAGGTTGCCGGCCAGACACCTGAACTGTCGGGGAGGGCGCTGGAGCGGGCGAACGCCGCGCTCGCAGCGCGCAAGCCGCCGCAGCCGTTCGACCGCGTGGCCGCACGCACTGAGCTGGACGCATTGATCGCACGGGCAAACACGGCATCCGCATGACCGCAGAAATCCTATCGTTTGAAACCGGGCGGCCCGCAGAGCTCGCCGAGGGTGAGCCGGCGTTGGTGGTGGACGTCGAGGGCTATGAAGGCCCGCTCGATTTGCTGCTCGCACTGGCGCGGCAGCAGAAGGTCGATCTCGCCAAGATCTCGATCCTGGCGCTGGCCGACCAGTATCTCCACTTCATCGAAGCCGCGCGAAAGATCCGGCTGGAGCTCGCTGCCGACTATCTGGTCATGGCCGCCTGGCTCGCCTTCCTGAAATCGCGCCTGCTGCTGCCGGAGCCGCCGAGCGCGGAAGGGCCGAGCGCCGAGCAGATGGCGACTGCACTCGCCAACCGGCTGCGCCGTCTGGAAGCCATTCGCGAAGCCGCCAACCGGCTGATGAACCGGCCGCAATTGCAGCGTGACATCTTCCCGCGCGGCGAGCCCGAGCAGATCGCGGAGATCAAGCATCCGAAATACACCGCAACGCTCTACGACCTGCTCACCGCCTACGCCTCGCAGCGGCAGTCGCGCGTGCTCGCAAGCGTGCATCTGGCCAAGCGCACCGTGTGGTCGCTTGCGGAAGCGCGCGCCACGCTGGAGCGGCTGGTCGGCAGCATTACCGAACAGGACGATTGGGGCGTTCTCGACGACTTCCTGATCCGGCACGTCGCCGATCCCACGCAGCGCGCGACGGTGTTCGCCTCGAGCTTCGCCGCTGCGCTCGAGCTGGTGCGCGAGGGTCAGCTCGAGCTGAACCAGAAAGAGGCGTTTGCGCCGATCTATTTCCGTAAGGGGCGCCCTAAGCCGGTTCCGGACGCAGCTCCTGCGCCCGACGCGCCGGTCGCTTAAGTGCAAGAAGGAGAGTCTGTCATGGCAAGCCTGGCTGAAGTGCGGGTAGAAGAGGCCGAGCCGATGGAGAACGAGACCCAGGCACGTCCCGAAGAGCTACGGCTGCTGGAAGCGCTGCTGTTTGCTTCGAATGAACCGCTGGATACGGCAACGCTGGCCAAGCGCATGCCTGACGGCGTGGACGTCAAGGCCGCGCTCGAGCAGCTCCAGGCCGACTACGCCTCGCGCGGCGTCAATCTCGTGCGGGTCGCCAACAAATGGACCTTCCGCACTGCCGGCGATCTCGCCTGGTTGATGACGCGCGAGAGCACCGAGACCCGGCGCCTGTCGCGCGCCGCGATCGAGGTGCTGGCCATCATCGCCTATCACCAGCCGGTGACGCGTGCCGAGATCGAGGAGATCCGCGGCGTCGTCACCTCGAAAGGCACGCTCGACGTGCTCTTGGAGACCGGCTGGATCAAGCCGCGCGGCCGTCGCAAGACGCCGGGCCGTCCGCTCACCTTCGGAACCACCGAGGACTTCCTGTCGCAGTTCACCCTGGAACAGCTCGGCGACTTGCCGGGCCTGGAAGAGCTGAAGGGCACGGGCCTGCTGGATTCGCGCCTGCCGACCGGCTTCAGCGTGCCGACGCCGTCGGACGATCCGGCGCTGCGTGAGGACGAGGATCCGCTGGAACCGGGCGAGGATCTGGATTTGGCGTTGGCGCCTGCGGTCGAGCCTGAGACGCCGCCGGAAGGCAGTAATCAGGGTGGCGAGGGCGGGAGCGAGGAGTAATCCTCCGGGCTTCGACGGGCCCCCTGCGACCAGTTAACACTAGCAAGATTACGTAGCGCCAACAGCGAATTGGCGCTGCCTTGGTCCTTGTTTTTAAGGCCCGCCAAGCCTACTTTCCGGTCAAGATCGGCCGGGTCCCCGGCCATGCGCGTTTGGAGGGTTGCAGGATGGGTTCACTCAGCATTTGGCACTGGATCTTGGTGATCGCAGTGGTCCTGCTGCTGTTCGGCCGCGGCAAGATTTCGGATCTGATGGGCGACGTGGCGCAGGGCATCAAGGCGTTCAAGAAGGGCATGCAGGACGACGACAAGCCTGCCGAGAAGCCCGAGCCGGCCAAGTCCATCGAGCACAACGCTGCGCCGACCGCGGCACGGTCCGACGTCGGCAGCAAGGCCGTCTGAGCCAGAGAGCACGCGAGACGCGGGTAGCGGCCCGATCCTGCGCGCAAGGGATTGGGCCGGTTGCGGCTTCGCGTGAACGGAAGACCTCATGTTCGACATCGGGTGGAGTGAACTGGTCCTCATCGGGGTCGTGGCCCTGATCGCCATCGGCCCGAAA
Source organism: Bradyrhizobium huanghuaihaiense (assembly GCF_007830635.1). Taxonomy (GTDB): domain Bacteria; phylum Pseudomonadota; class Alphaproteobacteria; order Rhizobiales; family Xanthobacteraceae; genus Bradyrhizobium; species Bradyrhizobium huanghuaihaiense. The sequence goes on from NZ_VLLA01000007.1 coordinate 295,793, forward strand.
GAGCTGCCGGGCGTGCTGCGCATGGTCGGACAATGGATGGGCAAGGCCCGCAAGATGGCTGCCGAATTCCAGGGCCAGTTCCAGGAGGCGATGCGCGAGGCCGAGATGGCCGACCTCAAGAAGAGCTTCGACGAGGTCAAGGAAGCCGCCACGGGATTCAATCCGCTGACCTCGCTCCAGAAGGACGTCAGCGACGCACTGCGCGTCGATGCGCTGGACAAGCCGGCGGAAACCTCCGCGACGAGTGCTGCCGAAACGCCGGCGACTTCAAGTGAAGCGCCGGCGACTTCAATCGAAGCGCCGGTCAAACCAACCACTCCGGAAGCGCCGACGCCCGAGACCTTCGTCGAAGCCGAGGCGCATGCGGCCGTGAACGAGCCGCTCGCCATCACCCGTGAAGTCGAGCAGGCAAAGGTCGCGCAGGACACCGCGCCATCCGAAGCGATCAAGGACGCCAAAGCGTCATGACCGACGCCGACATCGAAGCCAGCAAAGCCCCTCTGATGGACCACCTGATCGAGCTGCGCTCGCGGCTGATCAAGGCGCTGCTCGGCTTTGGCGTGGCCTTCATCTTCTGCTTCTTCTTCGCCAAGCAGATCTACAACGTGCTGGTCTGGCCATTCGTGTGGGTCGCAGGGCCCGAGAACTCCAAGTTCATCTACACGGCGCTGCTGGAATATTTCATCACGCAGCTCAAGCTCGCGCTGTTCGGCGCCGGCTTCATCTCGTTCCCGATCGTCGCGACGCAGATCTACAAATTCGTGGCGCCCGGGCTCTACAAGCACGAGAAGCAGGCCTTTTTGCCATATCTGGTCGCGACCCCGTTCTTCTTCGTGCTGGGCGCGGCGCTGGTCTATTTCGTCGTGCTGCCGATGCTGGTGCGCTTCTCGCTCGGCATGCAGCAGGCCGGCAGCGACGAGACCGCGCAGATCCAGCTTCTGCCCAAGGTCGGAGAATATCTGTCGCTGATGATGTCGCTGATCTTCGCCTTCGGCATCGCCTTCCAGCTCCCGGTGATCCTGACGCTGCTCGGCCGCATCGGCATCGTCACCTCGAAAATGCTGCGCGAGAAGCGCCGCTACTTCATCGTGATCGCCTTCGTGATCGCGGCCGTGCTGACGCCGCCCGACGTGCTCAGCCAGTGCTCGCTCGCGATCCCCTTGCTGGCGCTCTACGAGGGTTCGATCATCGCGGTCGGGATGGTGGAGAAGAAGGCGGCGGCCTCGCAGGCCGCCACCGGCACCGACGTGTCGACGCCGGCGAAACCCGCCGAGTAGGGCGCTCCGATCTCCGCTGTCATTCCCCGCCTTGTGCGCAATTGCGCACTGGAGCGGGGAATCCAGTACGCCGCGGCCTCTCGAGAAATCACTGCTGTCTCTGGAATACTGGATCATCCGCCTTCGCGGATGATGACAGCTGTGCTAGGGGAAGCGCGCCAATGCAACTTACAACGTTTGCCGTTGTATGTTTACGCGCTGATCCAGGACCACGGCCATGCACGACATCAAATCGATCCGCGACAATCCGCAAGCCTTCGACGCCGGTCTTGCCCGGCGGGGCCTGAAGCCGTTGTCGGGCTCGCTGCTGGCGATCGACGAGAGGCGGCGCGCGGCGATCCTGGCCTCGGAGCAGGCCCAGGCACGGCGCAATGCGGCCTCGAAGGAAATCGGCGACGCCAAGAAGGCCAAGGACGAGGCGCGCGCAGCCAAGCTGATGGCCGAGGTGGCCGAGCTGAAGACCACGATGCCGGAGCTCGAGGCCGCCGCGAGGGCCGCCGACGAGGAGCTGACCAAAGAGCTGTCCGCGATCCCGAACATTCCGTTCGACGAGGTGCCCGATGGTGTGGACGAGCACGGCAACGTGCAGCATCACGTCTTCGGCAACAAGCGCAGCTACAGCTTTGCGCCGAAGCTGCATGACGATCTCGGCACCGCGCTCGGCTACATGGATTTCGAGGCGGCGGCAAAACTCTCTGGCGCGCGCTTCGTCGTGCTGAAGAAGGGGCTGGCGCGACTCGAACGCGCCATCGGCCAGTTCATGCTCGATTTGCACACGACCGAGCACGGCTACACCGAGATCAACCCGCCGCTGCTGGTGCGCAACGAGGTGATGTTCGGCACGGGGCAATTGCCGAAATTCGAGGACGATCAGTTCTGGGCGATCAAGGGCGAGCTGCTCGCTTCGCCAGACCATGAGCGGCTGAAGACCGAGCGCCTCGGCCTCATTCCGACCGCGGAGGTCTCGCTCACCAACCTCGCGCGCGAATCCATTCTCGACGAGAAGCAATTGCCTATGCGGCTCACGGCGCTGACGCCGTGTTTCCGCGCCGAGGCGGGCGCTGCGGGCCGCGACACCCGTGGCATGATCCGCCAGCACCAGTTCACCAAGGTCGAACTGGTCTCGATCACGACGCCGGAGACCAGCAAGGACGAGCTGGAGCGGATGCTGTCCTGCGCCGAGCAGGTGTTGCAGAAGCTCGACCTGCATTATCGCGTGATGACGCTCTGCGCAGGAGATATGGGATTTTCGTCGCAGAAAACCTATGACATCGAGGTCTGGATGCCCGGGCAGGGCGACGGCGGCATGTTCCGCGAGATCTCGAGCTGCTCGGTCTGCGGCGACTTCCAGGCACGCCGCATGGATGCGCGCTCGCGCGGGCCCGACGGCAAGCCGCGCTTCGTGCACACGCTGAACGGCTCCGGCACCGCGGTCGGCCGCGCGCTGATCGCCGTGATGGAGACCTATCAGCAGGAGGACGGCTCGATCGCGGTCCCCAGCGTGCTCCAGCCCTATATGGGCGGCTTGAAGGTGGTCGCGCGCGAGTAATCGCGTTGCCCGTCTGAAACGAGAGAAACGTTTGGTTGCGAAGATCGGGCGGCCGGTTATCCTGCCGGCCACCCGTCAATGCGAAACTCCCGTTCATGGCCTTGCACCGCGATATCTTCTGGGTCGGCAGACAATGGGCGGTGACAGGTGCCGGCATCCAGGCCGTCGACCAGCGTTTGCGCGGTGTGCTCGACATCGAGATCGCGCGGCTCTGGGACGATGATCTCGTGCAGAGCTGGCGGGCCAAGCCCGGCGTGAATGCCGCTGACTTCGACAAGGCGCTGACAGTCGCACGCGAGCGTTTTCCGCAGACACCGGACCCGATCATTGCGCAACTGGCGGCGCTCGGCGTGGTCGAGGCGCCCGTCGTAAGCCCGGCCCTGCCTGCGATGCAACTGCGTGCCGAGGGACGGCTGGCGCGCTTCCTGCCGCAATGGCGCGTCCGTCGGTAACGGGACAAGCCCGGGAACCTGGCCGGCCCCGAAATTGTCCTGGTTTGCCTGATCGGCCAGAGCCGGATAAGACGGCTCGGAACCCGCTTTCTGGAATCGACCTTTCATATGCGCATTCTCTGCACCAATGACGACGGCATTCACGCTCCCGGCCTCAAGGTCGTGGAGGAGATCGCGCGTGCCTTGTCCGACGACGTCTGGGTGGTGGCGCCCGAGCTCGACCAGTCCGGCGTGTCGCATTCGCTGTCGCTGAACGATCCGCTGCGCCTGCGCGAGGTTGGTCCGCGGCACTTTGCCGTGCGCGGCACCCCGACCGACTGCGTCATCATGGGGGCGCGGCACATCCTCGGCACCAAGCCGCCCGATGTCGTGCTGTCCGGCGTCAACAAGGGCCGCAACGTCGCCGAGGACGTGGTCTATTCCGGCACCATCGCCGGCGCGCTGGAAGGCACCATCCTGGGGCTGCCGTCGTTTGCGCTGTCGCAGGAATTCAGCGTCGAGACCCGCGAACGGCCGCTGTGGGACTCCGCGCGGAAATTCGGTCCCGACATCCTGCGCAAGGTGATCGCCGCAGGCATCCCGAAGGACACCGTCATCAACGTCAACTTCCCGTCCTGCGCGCCGGAAGAAGTGCTCGGCATTCGCGTGACGCGGCAGGGCAAGCGCAATCTCGGTTTCTTGCGGATCGACGAGCGCAGGGACGGGCGCAACAACCCCTATTTCTGGATCGGCTTCGAGCGCGCGGCGATGATGGATACGCCGGCCGATGGCACCGATCTCGCCGCGCTGCGCGATCGCTATGTCTCGGTCACGCCGCTCAGGCTCGATCGCACCAACGAAGCGTTCTCGGAGGCGTTGAGCGCGACGTTGAAGTAGCGGTTCGCGACGAACCTGTAGCCCGGATGGAGCACAGCGTAATCCGGGGCCGTCGTCGCTCGTGGCGGAAGATCCCGGATTGCGCGTCGCTTCAACCGGGCTACGGAAATCTGCTAGCCGCCGCGTAGCGCGGCTTCGATGGTCTTGCCGAGCGCGTCGAGCTGGAACGGCTTCTGCAGCGCCGGCCGGTCTCGATACTGCTCGGGCAGGCCCGAGGAGCCGTAGCCGGTGGCGAAGATGAAGGGACAGCCTTTCGCCTTGATGACATCGGCGACCGGCGAGATGACCTTGCCGTTGACGTTGACGTCGAGGATGGCGATGTCGAACTCGGTGGCCTGGGCGAGCCGCATGGCCTCGGTGATATCGCCGGCTTCGGCTGCGACCTTGTAGCCGAGCTCTTCGAGCATGTCCGCGACCATCATCCTGATCATCACCTCGTCCTCGACGAGGAATACAGAGCGGCCCGAAAGCCCTGTCGCAGTCATTGTCGGTGAGTCCTTGCCCATTTGCGAAAACGTTCGCAGATAACGCGAATCGACGCAATGCGCGTTTCGGCGAACGAGCGCGTTAAAATGGCCTTGGCGTCCAGACCGCTGCAGGCCAATTTGTGGTCAAATACTGCAGCAAAAGGTTATCATGGGTTCCGGGGCAGGAACAAGATTCTCGCCCGGGCCTTGAGCTCTGCAAGCGACGATCCGGACCTGACGAGACGATACAAGCAGCGATGACTCCCAATCAGCATCCGCCGGAAAAGATGATGTTTCAGCTCACGCTGAGGCGTCGGGGCATCAGCGATCAGGCGGTGCTGAGGACCATGGAGGAGGTGCCGCGCGAGCTTTTCGTCGATGAGGCCGATCGCGAGGGGGCCTATCGCGATAGCGCGCTGCCGATCGCGTGCGGGCAGACCATCAGCCAGCCCTTCGTCGTCGCCTACATGACCGAGCAGCTCCAGCTCCAGAAGCGGCACCGCGTGCTCGAGATCGGCGCGGGCTCCGGCTATCAGGCCGCGGTACTGTCGCGGCTCGCAGGCCAGGTGCTGACCGTCGAGCGCTATCGCAAGCTGGCCGATGCGGCACGCGCCAGGCTCGAAAAGCTCGATTGTCACAATGTCGAGGTGATGCTCGGCGATGGCCTCAACCTGCCGCCCAATATCGGCCCGTTCGACCGCATCATCGTCACCGCCGCGGTGGAGCAGCTTCCGGAGAACCTGGTCGAGCGGCTCGATGTCGGTGGCATCCTGATCGCGCCGGTCGGACCGCATCAGGGCGTGCAGACGCTGATCCGCCTGACCCGGACCGAGGCCGGGATCGAGCGCAAGGAACTCGTCGAGGTCCGCTTCGTGCCGGCACTGCCCGGCGTGGCGCGAGAGCTGTAGAATTCCGGATTGGCTGTTCCGCCAACATCTTATTGGGAGGGTTAAGCCGTTATTTACTCGGCGCGTGTTTACTTAAAACACCAGTTCTGTTGCGTACGAGTGAGTAACCATGTCTGTCGTCGCCGAGTTGCTTTACTCGCGCCGCGTGCCGCAGGTCGCGGTGCTGGCGCTGATCTCCTTCAGCTTCGCAGGGTGCAGTGCCGACATGTCGTCGCGGCTGTCCCAATCGAATTTCTCCAACCCCTTCGCGTCCGATCAGACCGGTTCGGTGCAGCAGGCGCCGCCGCCGCAGCAGCCGCGTGAGCTGCCGCAATATGCGCGGCCGCAGACGCAACCCGGTTCCTATCAGTCGCAGCCCTTGCCGCCGCCGGCGGTGTCCGCACCGCAATCCTATCCCGTCACTTCGGGCGGCGGCGTGTCCGGAGGCGGCCGCGGCGTCAGCTCCTATGCGCCCCCGGCGCAGCCGCACCTGGAGACCACGGCCACTGTGCCGCCGCGCTCGGTCGCAGCCGCACAGCCGGCGGGTGGAACCAAGATCATCGTCGGCACCAGCGACACGCTGGACGTGCTGGCCAAACGCTATCACGTGACGTCGCAGGCGATCCTCGCCGCCAATGGCTACAAGGGACCGCGCGCGCTCTCGCCCGGTCAGCAGCTGATCATCCCGCATCCGGCCACGGCCGCTGCACCCGCGCCTGCGATGGCTCCTGTCGCCGCGGCTCCGGCGATGGCGCCTGCTGGCAAGCCGGTTGCTGCCGTCGCTGCGCCTCCGAGCAGTCATTTCGTCAATCGCGGCGACACGCTCGCCAGCATCGCGCGCAAGAACCATATCTCCGCGGCCGAGCTCGCCCGCGCCAACGGCCTCGATGCCTCGGCAAAGCTCAAGCTCGGCACCAAGCTGACTGTGCCCGGTGCCAAGACCGCCGCCCTCGCGGCGCCGGTTGCTGCGGCTCCGGTCGGCGCTGCTCCGGTTGCGGGTACGCTTCAGCCGGTCGCGGCTGCTCCCGCGCCCGCCACCAAGATGGCCGCAGTGGCTGCGCCCGTGCAGAGCGCCCGCTTGGCGCAGGCCACGGCGAATGTCGAAGAGAAGCCCGCCGAGATGCCGGCGAAGGCTGCGGAAGCCACCGGCGCGCTGCCGACCTTCCGCTGGCCGGTGCGCGGCAAGGTGGTCACGACCTACGGCGCCAAGACCAACGGCAAGTCCAACGACGGCATCAATCTCGCGGTGCCCGAGGGTACGCCGGTCAAGGCAGCTGAAGACGGCGTCGTCGCCTATTCCGGCAACGAGCTGAAGGGTTACGGCAATCTGGTCCTGGTTCGGCACTCCAACGGCTACGTCACCGCATATGCCCATGCGAGTGAGCTGTTGGTGAAGCGCGGCGATACCATCAAGCGCGGTCAGGTCATTGCCAAGTCGGGTCAATCCGGTGAGGTGGCGTCGCCGCAGCTCCACTTCGAGATCCGCAAGGGATCGAGCCCGGTTGACCCGCTTCAATTCCTGAACGGAGCGTGAGGCGCGGGCCCGAGAAGTCGGACGCGCAATCATCACGAATGTGCTGTCATCGCCCGCCTTGTGCGCATTGCGCACTCGAGCGGGCGATCCAGTATTCCAGAGGCGGCGGTCGCCAGGCCCAGAAGTTGCCTCGAACCATGGCGTACTGAGTCTTTTGCGACCGGAAAATCAAATTTCGAAGAACAACCCCATGCAAAGTAGCCGATGGCTGTCGGTGTGATCTTTTAGTGTTTTGAGTCTGCTTCGGTTTCGACGGCGCAACGGACATGGCTGGGCTTGCCAGCGACCCAGCGCCGGCGTGAACGACCCAGCCCGCAACCTTTGATCTAGATCAACCTGGAAGAGTGGCGTTCCGTTTCCGTGGCGGCGCAAGCCAATGATGCACGGGTCCGGAGATCGGCATGAAGCTGGCTGATACGAAATCGTCGCCTGATCCCGGACAGTCCTTCCAGCAACCAGCAGGTGAGGGGATGCTGTACGTGCCGGGCGGCACGTTTCGCATGGGTTCGGATCGGCACTATCCGGAGGAAGCGCCGGTCCACCGCGTCACCGTGGATGCGTTCTGGATGGATCGCCATCCAGTGACGAACCGGCAATTCAAGGCATTCGCCAGAGCTACCGGCCACGTCACCGTCGCCGAGATCACGCCCGATCCAAAGGATTACCCCGGAATTCTCCCGCATATGATCTACGCGGGTTCGCTGATGTTCTCTCCGCCCGCGTATCCCGTCAGTCTCCGGGACTTCAGCCAGTGGTGGACCTTCGCCAGAGGCGCGGACTGGCGGCATCCCTACGGGCCTGGCAGCGACATCCGTGGGCTGGACGATCATCCCGTCGTGCATGTGGCGTTCAGCGACGTGATCGCCTACGCAAAATGGGCCGGCAAGGATTTGCCGACCGAGGCGGAATGGGAATTCGCGGCGCGCGGCGGGCTGGACGGCGCCGAGTTCGCTTGGGGAGATGAATTTGCGCCCGAGGGCCGTCACATGGCCAACACCTGGCAGGGCGAATTTCCACGCCAAAATACCGGCGACGACGGGTACGAACGGACATCGCCGGTCACCGCATTTCCGCCGAACGGATACGGGCTGTACGATATGATCGGCAACGTCTGGGAGTGGACGTCCGACTGGTACGCGCCTCGGCATGAGGCCGACGCTGCGAAAGCCTGCTGCATTCCAGAGAACCCGCGCGGCGGCCGCGAGGCCGATAGCTACGACCCCAGAACGACCAACGTCAAGATTCCACGCAAGGTCATCAAAGGCGGCTCGCATTTGTGCGCGCCGAATTACTGCCGGCGCTACCGGCCGGCTGCGCGGCATGCGGAGCCGGTCGACACATCCACAAGTCATCTTGGATTTCGATGCATCAGGCGAGGTGTCTCTAACGCATCATAACGGGAGAGCAATGCCATGTTGAATTGCGTATTCAATGACAAGCTTTCGGTTGCAACGCCGCGCAAGACGCCCAGTTGGCTCAAGCGGTCCTGCACAGCGCTGCTCGGTGCTACGATGATGATGCCGTCGTCGGGCTTGATCAGCACTCCGGCAGCCGCCCAGCAGCCGGCGCAAAAGCCCAACATCCTTTTCATCATGGGTGATGACATCGGCTGGATGCAGCCGAGCATCTACCATCGCGGATTGATGGTCGGGGAAACGCCCAATATCGATCGCATCGGCAACGAGGGCGCGATGTTCACGCACTATTACGCCGAGCAGAGTTGCACGGCCGGGCGTACGGCCTTCCTCACCGGCATGCAGCCGGTTCGTGTCGGCATGACCTTGCCAGAGATTCCCGGTAGTCCATCCTATCTGCGGCCCGGGACGCCGTCGCTTGCCAGGTTCCTGCTCGATCTCGGCTACAACACTGGGGAGTTCGGTAAAAACCATCTCGGCGACCACACCGACTCGCTGCCAACTGCGCATGGTTTCCAAGAGTACTGGGGCTACTTGTATCACCTCGACGCGATGCAGGGGGTGAGCTTCCCCGACATCAACAAGAGCCCGGCCCAGCAGACCGTCGCGCCGCCATGCAAGAACACGCCGATCCCCGGCGTACCTGAGGTTCCCGGCGCGGTGGACCCCAAGACCACGGTCTGCCTGACGCCCCCGCGTCCAATGCTCGCGTGCAAGTCTTCAGATGGCACCCCCAAGAACATGACATGCAAGGACGAGGGCCCGCTGACTCTCGATCGATCGAAGGGTATCGACGAGGAAATCTCGGCCAAGGTCGTCGACTTCCTCGATCGCAACGACCCGCGCCGCACCAACAAGCCGTTCTTCGTCTGGTACAATCCGGCGCGCATGCACATCACGACCGTGCTGAACGACAAGTACCTGGCGATGGTGGGCGAGCCCGGCGGCAAGGATTGGGGCATCAATGAAGCCGGCATGAAGCAGATGGACGACAATATCGGCGTGGTGCTCACGAAGCTCCAAGACATGGGCCAACTCGACAACACGATCGTCGTCTTCACCACCGACAACGGCGCCGAGACAATTACCTTTCCGGACGGCGGCGTCACGCCGTTCAAGGGCGGTAAGCTGAGCACCTGGGAGGGCGGCATGCGCGCCCCGATGGTGATCCGGTGGCCAGGCGTCATCAAGCCCGGCACGGTGAAGAACGAAATGTTTTCCGCTCTGGACTGGCTTCCGACGCTCGTCGAGATCGCCGGCGGCCCCAAAGGCGATGCACTCAAGCAACGGATCGAGGCCGGCGATTATCCCGGCATCGTCAAGACCACGCTCGATGGCATCAACCAGATCGACTACCTGAGCGGCAAGTCTGAGAAGTCGTCACGCGACCACTTCTTGTATTACTCCAGCACGACGCCGTCGGCGGTTCGCTACAAGAACTGGAAGATGTATTTCGCAATGGTGTCCGACGACCCGGCGGGCTTCGTTAACGGAGTGCAGCCTTACTCCTGGACCCAGGTCGTCAACATCAAGCGCGATCCCTTCGAGACCTCGGTGGGTTCGCAACAGAAGACGCTCTTCGGTATGGGCGGGTCGATTGCTTCTCCATCGACGGCCTATGTCTATGACTGGAATTTGCTGCCCATCGGCCAGCAGCTTTGGCTGATGCACCTCGAGTCTTACATCAAGTTCCCGCCGCTGCAGGACCCGGCCAGCTACAACCTGGAACAGGTCATGCGGCAGGTCAGGAATATGAAGACGGCCGGCCGCAGCGACTAATGGCTGGATACTGCATTGGCGGGCGTCACTTTGGCACCCGCCAATCCACTGCGCTCAGAATCCGACTGCCCACGAAGCCGCATGCTGGCAAGCGTGCGACGCACAGCAACGACACACCAGTCTCGCACGCACCTTCAATGTTGACCGGTAGGGACCGCACAATCGAAGCGGGTCGACAATGAAACAGATCATGCGATTCCCAAGCCTTGACCGTCGCGCACTGCTCCCGTCTCTGGCGATGCTTCCGTTTCTATCTGCCGCCCTGCGTTCCACGTCCGCCATGGCCCAGACCCAAACCGGTCCTCTGCCATCTTGGAATGAAGGCCCGACGAAAGCTTCGATCGTCGACTTCGTCGCACGGGTCACGGAGAGTGGCGGGCCCTATTTCGTACCGCCCGATCAACGCATCGCGACCTTCGACAACGATGGGACGCTTTGGGTCGAGCAGCCGATGTATGTGCAGCTCGCTTTTGTGCTGGATCGCGTGAAGGTTCTTGCACCCATGCATCCGGAATGGAAGGACAAGCAGCCCTTCGCGGCAGTGCTGAACGGGGACCTGAAGGCGCTCGCAGCTTTCGGAGAAAAGGGCGTGGCCGAGCTGGTGGCGGTGACTCACGCCGGCATGACGACAGCGGAGTTTGAGAAGATCGTCACAGAGTGGCTTGCGACCGCGCGTGATGGTCGCTTCAAGCGCCCCTACACCGAACTCGTGTATCAGCCTATGCTCGAATTGCTCGCTTACCTCCGCGCCAACGGTTTCAAGACCTTCATCGTGTCGGGGGGCGGCATCGAATTCATGCGGCCATGGACCGAGACGATTTATGGAGTGCCTCCCGAGCAGGTCGTCGGATCGTCAATCAAGACCCGCTATGAAATGCGCGACAGCACGCCGGTTCTGTTTCGCTTGCCCGAGGTCGATTTCATCGACGACAAGGCCGGCAAGCCGATCGGGATCAATAGCCACATTGGCCGGCGTCCGATCGCCGCATTCGGTAATTCCGATGGCGACCTCGAAATGCTGCAATGGGCGACGCTCGGTGCCAGCGGCGCGCGGTTCGGCCTGATCGTCCACCATACCGACGCGGAACGTGAATATGCCTACGATCGCCAATCACATTTCGGCAAGCTCGATGTCGCTCTCGATGCCGCAGCGCTGAACAGGTGGACCGTCGTGGACATGAGGAAGGACTGGAAGAGGATCTTTTCGTTCGATTAGCGGCGAGATCGTAGGGCTCCTGGCCGCGCGAGCGAATTCGATGGCTTGATCTGAGGGCAAAAATGCCGAAGAGCAAAAGCATCTGGGTCCCATTGGCATCAGTCGTCGCCATAACAATTACGATCGCACCTGCCGCGGCGCAGCAGAAGCCCAACATTGTCGTCATGCTCGCGGACAATTTGGGCTACGGCGAGCTGGGCGTATATGGCGGCGGTATCCTGCGCGGCGCGCCCACGCCACGTATTGACGCACTTGCCAGTGAGGGCATGCGCCTGCTCAACTTCAATGTTGAAGCGCAGTGTACGCCGTCCCGCTCGGCCTTGCTCACGGGGCGCTTTGCCATCCGCTCCGGCACGTACGAAGTTCCGATCGGCGGCACCCCCGACGGATTGACACAGTGGGAGATCACGACCGCGGAGCTGTTGTCGGGGCGGGGCTATGCAACCGGGATGTGGGGCAAATGGCATCTTGGTAGCGCCGAAGACCGGATGCCTACCAATCAGGGCTTCGACGAGTGGTATGGCATCCCGCGCACATATGACGAGGCGATGTGGCCATCCCTCGACGAGACAAAAAGCATGTGGCCGTCGGTCGGAAACAGGCAGGGCTGGAATGCGAAAGTCGTTCACCCCGAACATATCTATGAAGCACGCAAGGGCGATCAGCCTCGACAGGTCGCTGTGCTGGATGTGGATCACCGCCGCACCATGGACGCGGAGATCACCAGCCGCGCAGTGGAGTTCATCAAGCGCAACGCGAGCTCAGGCAAGCCGTTCTATGCCTACGTTCCATTCGCGCACGTTCACATGCCGACGCTCCCAAATCTTGAGTTCGCGGGCAGAACCGGCAACGGCGATTGGGCCGATTGCCTGGCCGAAATGGACTACCGCACCGGGCAAATCCTCGATGCGATCAAGCAAGCAGGCATCGAAAACGACACACTTGTGATATTCGCCAGCGACAATGGTCCGGAGGCAACCAACCCCTGGGAGGGTGACAACGGACCTTGGCGCGGAACCTACTTCACGGCGATGGAAGGTTCACTGCGGGCACCGTTCATCATTCGCTGGCCCGGCAAGGTGCCGGCAGGCCGCATCAGCAATGAAATCGTTCACATCGTCGACATCTTCACGACGCTTGCGCGGGTCGGGGGCGCGGAGGTCCCTACGGATCGCCCGATTGACGGCGTGGATCAGCTGGATTTTTTCTTGGGCAAGCAGGAGGCCTCAAACCGTGAGGGGTTTCCCGCCTACGTGGCCGACCGGCTGTCAGCCGTTAAATGGCGAAACTGGAAAGTCCATTTGATCTGGCAGGAAACCATGTACGCCACGCCGCAGAAATTGGCCTTGCCAAGAATCATCAATCTTCTGACCGACCGGAAGGAGGAACGCGATGTTGGCGCGCAAAACTCCTGGGTCGCCGATCCCGCAGTAAGAATCATCGGAGAACTGGAAGCGAGCTTCAAGAGGTACCCTCCGATCAAACTTGGCACACCAGATCCCTACACGCCGCCAGAACCGGGCTTGATGCGCACGCGCCCTTGATTCCCCGCTTTCGGGGAAAGACAGCCGTAACCGGTTGCAATCCGACCGCTACGTCGCCGTCAGCTTCACGCCGAGCCGGCCCGCCAGCTCCTGCACGAACTGCCAGGCCACGCGGCCCGAGCGGGAGCCGCGCGTGGTCGACCATTCCAGCGCCTCGCGCTCCAGGGCCTCGTCGTCGATCTTGATGCCGAAATGGCTGCAATAGCCGCGCACCATGGCGAGATATTCGTCCTGGCTGCAGCGGTGGAAGCCGAGCCAGAGACCGAAACGATCCGACAGCGAGACCTTTTCCTCGACCGCTTCGCCGGGATTGATCGCGGTCGAGCGCTCGTTCTCGATCATGTCGCGCGCCAGCAGATGGCGGCGGTTGGAGGTGGCGTACAGGATGACGTTCTCGGGCCGGCCCTCGATGCCGCCTTCGAGCACGGCTTTGAGCGACTTGTAGGACGCGTCGTTGCCGTCGAAGGAGAGGTCGTCGATGAACACGATGAAGCGGAAGCTGGCGTCGCGGAGCTTCTCCATCAGCATCGGCAGCGTTTCGATGTCCTCGCGGTGGATCTCGATCAGCTTCAGCCTGTCGGCGGGCTTGCGGTCGGCATTGATGCTGGCATGTGCCGCCTTCACCAGCGACGACTTGCCCATGCCGCGCGCGCCCCAGAGCAGGGCGTTGTTGGCGGGCAGGCCGGCTGCGAAGCGCTCGGTGTTCTCCATCAGGATGTCGCGCATCCGGTCGACGCCCTTGAGCAGGAACAGCTCGACGCGGCTCACCCGCGGCACGGCCGAAAGCCGGCCGTTGGGGTGCCAGACATAGGCATCGGCCCGCTCGAACGACTCGGGTTCGATGGCCGGATTGCCCTGGGCGGCGAGGTGCGCCGCAATGGTCTCCAGCGCGCGGACCAGGCGCTCCTGGGAGAGGTCCGGGGCCGCCTTGACGGCCGCCTTGACGGCCTCCGTGGGGCGTTTTGCCGCGACGCCGGCGGGCTTGCTGGCAGGGGTACGGGGGCCTTTGCCGGCCGGGCTTTTGCTTGGTTTTTTGGGCATGTCCGAAGTTCCTGAGAATGCAGCCTTATCGGGCCTGACGGCGCGCCGCAAGGTGGCCAAATCGACGGTCTGGCAGCGTTGCAATTGGGGCGGTGGCCGCTATAGTCCGCGCGAATTTGACCGAACCGGTCGCCCCCCCGAGGGCCTGACCGGCTTTCCCCCGTTCTCACGAGGATCGTCCGAATGTTGATTACCCCTGCGTATGCCCAGGCTGCGGGCGCCGGTGACACCAACAGCATGTTGATGTCGCTGCTGCCGTTCGCCCTGATCTTCGTGATCATGTACTTCCTGATTCTGCGTCCGCAGCAGAAGAAGGTGCGCGACCACGCCGACCTGGTGAAGAACATCCGCCGCGGCGACACCGTGGTGACCTCGGGGGGCCTCGTCGGCAAGGTCACCAAGGTCGTCGATGACGACCAGATCGAGTTCGAGATTTCCGACGGTGTGCGCGTGCGGCAGATGCGCCAGATGATCTCCGGCGTGCGCGCCAAGGGCGAGCCGGCGAAAGAATCCAAGGATAGCGCCAAGGACGACGCCGCGTCGAAGTGAGCGCTTCCGCGAGCCTCTTGAGTCTCCTGATCTGACAGGTCCAGTCGATGTTGTATTTCACGCGGTGGAGGGCGCTGGGGATTATCCTGACAGCGCTGATCGTGTGCCTCTGCGCGGTCCCGAACTTCTTTCCCGAGGCGACGGTCAAGACCTGGCCGGCCTGGGCGCAGCGCCGGCTCGTGCTCGGCCTCGACCTTCAGGGCGGCTCCTATCTGCTGCTCGAGGTCGATTCCAACTACGTGAAGAAGGAGCGGCTGGACCAGATCCGCGACGACGTTCGCCGGACGCTGCGCGACGCCAAGATCGGCTTCACCGGCGGCGTCACCGTGCGCAACGACGCGGCCGAGGTTCGCATCACCAAGGAAACCGACGTGCAGCCGGCGCTCGCCAAGCTGCGCGAATTATCCCAGCCGCTGGGCGGCCTGATGGGATCCAGCGGTCAGCGCGACCTTGAGGTGTCCGACGCCGGCGGCGGCGTGATCCGCCTCGGCATCCCGCAGGCGGCGATGCTCGACCGCATGCGCAAGACCATCGAGCAATCGATCCAGATCGTCGAGCGCCGCGTCAACGAGCTCGGCACCGTCGAGCCCGTCATCCAGCGCCAGGGCAATGACCGCATCCTGGTGCAGGTCCCCGGCCTCCAGGACCCGACCCGCCTGAAGGAGCTGCTCGGCAAGACCGCGAAGATGGAATTCCGCATGGTCGACACCTCCGTGCCGCCTGATCAGGCGCAGCAGGGACGGTTGCCGCCGGAATCCGAGCTTCTGATGAGCGCCTCGCCGCCGCCCACGCCTTACGTGGTCAAGAAGCAGGTGCTGGTCGCCGGCGGCGATTTGACCGACGCCCAGGCGAGCTTCGACCAGCGCACGGGCGAGCCGGTCGTCAGCTTCAAGTTCAACACCTCGGGTGCGCGCAAGTTCGCGCAGGCGACGCAGGAGAACGTGGGGCTGCCCTTCGCGATCGTGCTCGACAACAAGGTGATCTCGGCGCCCGTCATCCGCGAGCCCATCACCGGCGGCCAGGGCCAGATCTCCGGTAATTTCACGGTGCAATCGGCCAACGACCTCGCCATTCTGCTGCGCGCCGGCGCGCTGCCCGCGCCGCTGACCGTGGTCGAGGAGCGCACCGTCGGTCCGGGCCTCGGCCAGGATTCGATCGAGAAGGGCGAGCTTGCGGCCTATGTCGGCTCGATCCTGGTCATCATCTTCATGCTGCTGACCTACCGGCTGTTCGGCGTGTTCGCCAACATCGCGGTCGCGATCAACGTCGCCATGATCTTCGGCCTTTTGTCGCTGCTCAACGCCACGCTGACGCTGCCCGGCATCGCCGGCATCGTGCTTACCGTCGGCATCGCGGTGGACTCCAACGTGCTGATCTACGAGCGCATCCGCGAGGAGCTGCGCGGCGGCCGCAACGCGATCTCGGCGATCGACGCGGGCTTCAAGCGGGCGCTCGCGACCATCCTCGATTCCAACATCACCACCTTCATTGCCGCCGCGGTGCTGTTCTACATCGGCACCGGCCCGGTGCGCGGCTTCGCCGTGACGCTCGGCATCGGCATCATCACCACGGTGTTCACCGCCTTCACCCTGACCCGGCTGATCGTCGCCTGGTGGGTGCGGTGGAAGCGGCCGCAGAGCGTGCCGATCTAGGAGCCTGATCGTGACTCACACCGTTCTCATCGGGCTCGGCGTCCTCATTGCCATCCTCACCGTGGTCGCGGCGCTCGGCTTGTTGCCGTCGCTGCGCATCGTTCCGGACAACACGCATTTCGACTTCACGCGCTTCCGCCGCATCAGCTTCCCGATCTCGGCCGCGCTGTCGATCGTCGCGATCACGCTGTTCTTCACCCACGGCCTGAACCTCGGTATCGACTTCAAGGGCGGCACGCTGCTGGAGGTGAAGGCGAGGTCCGGCACCGCCGACATCGCGGCGATGCGCACCAAGCTCGACGCCCTGGGTCTCGGCGAAGTCCAGTTGCAGCAGTTCGGCGGCCCCGAGAACGTGCTGATCCGCGTTGCGGAACAGCCGGGGGGCGATGCCGCACAGCAGGCAGCCCTGCAGAAGCTTCGTGGCGCGCTCGGCGACAGTGTCGACATTCAGCGCACCGAGGTGCTCGGTCCGCGCGTCGCCGGTGAGCTCCTGGCCTATGGCATGCTCGGCCTGATGCTCGCGATCGTCGCGATCCTGATCTATCTCTGGTTCCGGTTCGAATGGCAGTTCGCGCTCGGCGCCATGATCGCCAACGTGCACGACATCGTGCTGACGATCGGATTCATGTCGATCAGCCAGGTCGATTTCGACCTGACCAGCATCGCGGCGCTTTTGACCATTCTGGGCTATTCGCTCAACGACACCGTCGTCATCTACGACCGCATCCGAGAAATGCTGCGGCGCTACAAAAAGATGCCGATGCCGCAGCTGCTCAACGAGTCCATCAACTCGACGCTGTCGCGCTCGATCATCACCCACGTCACGGTGACGCTGGCACTGCTCGCGCTGCTGCTGTTCGGCGGTCACGCCATCCACAGCTTCACCGCGGTGATGATGTTCGGCGTGGTGCTGGTCGGCACCTACACCTCGATCTTCATTGCGGCGCCGATCCTGATCTATCTCGGCGTCGGCGAGCATCGCGAGGATGCACCCGAGACGGCTACGCCGGCGAAGAAAAACAAGGCATGATCCGAACTGCAGGCCCCCGCAGGCGTTTGCGGGGGCAATAAGCTCATTCGGACGAACCAGATGGCCGGCGACCCCAACGCACCGCATTTTCCGCGCTCAGCGCCGATCGATGCCTATGGCAAGGGCGGCTTCGCCTTTGCGGGCATGTCGCATCGAGGATCGCTGCTCTGCCTGCCCGACGCGATCTGGGCCTGGGACGTGACGGACCCCGCGAAGATCGACCGCTATTCGCTGGACCGGGTGTTCGCAGCCGCCAACAGCATCGACACGCTCCTGGTCGGCACCGGAACCGGCCACTGGCTGCCGCCGCCGGAGCTGCGTCAGGCTCTCAAGGCGGTGAGGGTGGTGCTGGACACGATGCAGACCGGGCCCGCCGTGCGCACCTACAACATCATGATCGGCGAACGGCGGCGCGTCGCAGCCGCGCTGATCGCCGTGCCATGAGCAGCGCTGCGCCGCCGTCCGATTCCGCTGCCTTCTGCGCCGATCTCGTGCGCAGCCACGACTTTCCGCGCTACGGAGCGACCCTGTTCGCGCCCGCGGCCGAGCGCCGCGCGCTGCTGGCGCTCTATGCCTTCAATGTCGAGATCGTCCGCGTCCGCGACCAGGTGAGCCAGCCCTTGCCCGGCGAAATCCGCCTGCAATGGTGGACCGACATGCTCTCGGGCCATGTCCATGGCAGCGCCGAGGGCAATCCGGTCGCGGCCGAGCTGCTGCGCGCGATCCGCGACTTCGAGCTGCCGGTCGAGCCGCTCTCACTGCTCGCCGACGAGCACCAGTTCGATCTCTACAACGATCCCATGCCGACCATGGCGGCGCTGGAGGGCTATCTGGCCGCGACCTCATCTGCGCTGTTCGGTCTGGCGGCGCAGGTATTGGGGCCGCCGTCGGAGGCGGCCGAGCATCTCGCGAGGCACGCCGGGCTGGCGCAGGGCATCGTGCAAATCATCGCCAATCTGCCGCGCGACGCAGCGCACCGGCAATTGTTCGTGCCGCAACAGGTGCTGGCGAGCCATGGCTGCAGCATGGAGGATGTCTTCGCCGGCAAGGAGACGCCGGGCCTGCGTGCCGTGCTGGATCAGCTCGCCGGCGAGGCACAGCAGCATGTGACCACGGCCTTGTCGCTGCTGGCGCAGGTGCCGCCGTCGGTGCGGCCGGCGTTTCTGCCGCTGAGCCTGGTGCGGACCGACCTCAAGCGCCTGTCGCAGCCCGGGCGCAATCCGTTTGCGCCGCAGCCTCCGTCGCGGCTGCGGACGCTGTGGACGCTCTGGCGGGGTTCACGTTCCCGGGAGTTTACCAATTAGCGGTTGGCTTATCGCTCGAGCCGGCCAAATGCTCTATGCTGTCCCATGGCTGAGTTATCCCAAACCACCTCCTCCGATCTCAGCGGCCTTCCGGTCGCGCCTGGCGACATTCACGCTGCCGCCGCGACCATCCGGGGCGCCGTCGTCGAGACGCCCTGCAGCTACAGTCGCACGCTGAGCAGCATCTGCGGCTGCGATATCTGGCTCAAATTCGAGAACCTCCAGTTCACCTCCTCGTTCAAGGAACGCGGCGCGTTGAACCGGCTCACCGCACTGACGCCTGAGGAGCGCGCGCGGGGCGTGATCGCGATGTCAGCGGGCAATCATGCGCAGGGCGTCGCCTATCACGCCAGGCGGCTCGGTATTCCCGCCACCATCGTGATGCCGATCGGCACACCCATGGTGAAGGTCGAGAACACGAGGCATCACGGCGCCGAGGTGGTGGTAACAGGCGCGACGCTGGAGGAGGCGGCCGCCTTTGCGCGCAGCCACGGCGAAGCCCGCGGCATGATCTTCGTCCATCCTTACGACGATCCGCTCGTGATCGCGGGGCAGGGCACCGTTGGCCTCGAAATGCTCAAGGCCGTGCCGGAGCTCGACACGCTGGTCGTCCCGATCGGCGGCGGCGGGCTGATCAGCGGCATCGCCATTGCCGCGAAGTCGATCAAGCCGTCACTGCGGATCCTGGGGGTCGAAGCCTGGCTTTATCCGTCGATGCACAATGCGATCCACGACGGCCATCTTCCGGCGCGCGGCGACACGCTCGCCGAAGGCATCGCGGTGAAATCGCCGGGCAAGATCACGACCGAGATCGTCCGCCGCCTCGTCGACGATATCGCGCTGGTCAACGAAGCCGAGCTCGAGCGCGCGCTGGCGACCCTGATCTCGATCGAGAAGACGGTTGTCGAAGGCGCCGGCGCCGCCGGCCTTGCCGCGTTGATGTCCGATCCGTCCCGCTTCGCCGGCCAGAAGGTCGGCCTCGTCCTCAGCGGCGGCAACATCGATACGAGGCTGATCGCCTCCGTCCTCACCCGCGAACTCGCGCGGGAGGGGCGCCTGACCCAACTGTCGCTCGATATCCCTGATAGGCCCGGGCAGCTGGCCGCCGTGGCGGCGCTGCTGGCCGAAGCCGGCGCCAACATCATCGAGGTCTCGCACCAGCGGACCTTCTCCGACCTGCCGGCCAAGGCGACGCTGCTGCAACTCGTGATCGAGACCCGCGACAGCGCGCATCTCGAGGAGGTCATGGCTAGGCTCAGCGCATCCGGACTGAGCGCGCGCTGCACCTGAGCGCGCGCCACGCTAGAGCATGATGTATTTACACGGAAACATAGCCTGAGTTTTTGAAGTAGTTGGTG
This sequence comes from Bradyrhizobium huanghuaihaiense, assembly GCF_007830635.1. Lineage (GTDB taxonomy): Bacteria > Pseudomonadota > Alphaproteobacteria > Rhizobiales > Xanthobacteraceae > Bradyrhizobium > Bradyrhizobium huanghuaihaiense. The sequence goes on from NZ_VLLA01000007.1 coordinate 315,723, forward strand.
CACTCCGCCTCGGAGAAGAGATCGAGGAGTTCACCAACCTTCCGCCAGGTTGCCTCCACGTCACGAGGCTCTGCGGCTCGCATGAGGTGTTTGAGTTTGGCGAAGACTTGCTCGATCGGGTTGAGGTCAGGGCTGTAGGGCGGCAGGAAGATACGGTGGGCGCCTCTGGCCCGGATAGCTTGGCGAGCCGCTTTGCCCTTGTGGCTGCCAAGATTGTCGAGAACGACGATCTCGCCCGGTGCGAGGGTGGGTGCCAACACCTTCTCGACGTACAGCGTGAAGAGTTCACCATTGATAGGGCCATCAATCACCCAAGGCGCACTGATCCGATCGTGACGCAGCGCCGCGATGAAGGTCATGGTCTTCCAATGGCCGAAAGGTGCAGATGCTTGGAGGCGCTGTCCACAAGGCCCCCAGCCGCGTAGCGGCGCCATATTGGTCTTGATCCACGTCTCGTCGATAAAAACCAACCGTGCGACATCGATCCTGCCTTGATGCGCTTTCCAGCGGGTCCGCTTACGTGCGACGTCTGGGCGATCCTGCTCGGCTGGTAGAAGCGTTTTTTTTGAAGCTGAGCCCCTCGGCGTGAACAAAAGTCCACACCGCCCGCACGTCTGTCTTGATCCCCCGTGCAGCCAGCTCCTGCGTCAGCTTGCGCAAGGTGAATGGCCCCGAGCGAATGCGTTTGCGCAGCCAGTCGGCGTTGGCATCCGACAGAACCCGCTTCTTGTGGCCGCCGATCTGGCCGGGCGCCAGGCCTCCGGTATCACGCCTTAGGTTCTTCCACTTCGTCACGCAGGAGGGGCTGATCTGTAGCGCCTCTGCGATCGAACGAACCGTCTCGCCCGCGTCAGCGCGAGCCAAGGCGCGTTCACGGATGTCTTCCGAATAGGGACGCGTCATCCATGCTGGCCTCCCCCACCCAGCATGGAGTTTGAATCAGAAATCGCCCCCTCTGGGAACCCCGATTCCAGTCAAAAACAACATGCTCTAG
>NZ_VLLA01000008.1 GCF_007830635.1 Bradyrhizobium huanghuaihaiense
AGAACGGCGCGCACCACATCGGCTCGGGCGAGCAGACCACCTCGCTCCTGGTGTTCCGCGCCGGCTCGTCGCAGCCCAAGGCGGTCCCGCTCGGCCTCGTCACGCGCCTGGAAGAGCTCCCCGCCGACAAGATCGAGTTCTCCAACGGCCGCTACATGGTGCAGTACCGCGAGCAGCTGATGCCGCTGGTCGCCATGGAAGGCGTCACCATTGCCAGCCAAGGCGCCCAGCCGATCCTGGTGTTCGCCGACGACGGCCGCTCCATGGGCCTCGTCGTCGACGAGATCATCGACATCGTCGAGGAACGCCTCAACATCGAGGTCGGCGGCTCCAGCCAGGGCATCCTGGGCTCGGCCGTGATCAAGGGCCAGGCCACCGAGGTGATCGACGTCGGCCACTTCCTGCCGATGGCGTTCGCCGACTGGTTCACCCGCAAGGAGATGAAGCCGTCGATGCATTCGCAGTCGGTGCTGCTGGTCGACGACTCTGCGTTCTTCCGCAACATGCTGGCGCCGGTGCTGAAGGCCGCCGGCTACCGCGTCCGCACCGCGCCGACCGCGCAGGAAGGCTTGGCGGCATTGCGCGCGCAAAACTTCGACGTGATCCTGACCGACATCGAGATGCCCGACATGAACGGGTTCGAGTTTGCCGAGACCATCCGCTCCGACAACAACCTCGCCGCGACGCCGATCATCGGTCTCTCGGCGCTGGTGTCGCCGGCGGCGATCGAGCGCGGCCGGCAGGCCGGCTTCCACGACTACGTCGCCAAGTTCGACCGTCCCGGTCTGATCGCGGCGCTGAAGGAGCAGACCGCGGGCGCCGCCGGCGCCTCCGAGCTGAGCCGGGCCGCGGCCTAAAGGGGACGAGGAGACACGAGATGAGCAGCAAGACCCAATCCAGCGAAGGCGCCATGGTCGAATACGTCACCGCGATGATCGGCGGCCAGCTGTTCGGCCTGCCGATCTCCCGCGTCCAGGACGTGTTCATGCCCGAGCGCGTCACCCGCGTGCCCCTGTCCTCGCGCGAGATCGCCGGCGTCCTCAACCTGCGCGGCCGCATCGTCACCGTGGTCGACATGCGCTCGCGTCTCGGCCTGCCCAGGGACGAGGACGGCAAGACCCCGATGGCGGTCGGCGTCGATTTGCGCGGTGAATCCTATGGCCTCTTGATCGACCAGATCGGCGAGGTGCTGCGCCTGCCCGAGGCCGGCATGGAAGAGAACCCCGTCAACCTCGATCCCCGCATGGCCAAGCTCGCCGGCGGCGTCCACCGCCTCGACGGCCAGCTCATGGTCGTGCTCGACGTCGATCGCGTCCTCGACCTCGAAACCAAAGTGCAAATGGCAGCGTAAGCCAACGAAAACATCGAAGCCGGAGAACCAAAATGAAAACGTGTTTGGTGGTCGATGATTCCAGCGTCGTACGCAAGATCGCACGCCGGATCCTGGAAGGCCTCGAATTCGAAGTCACCGAGGCAGAGGACGGCTCGAAGGCGCTCGAGATCTGCCAGCGGCAGCTGCCCGACGCGGTGCTGCTCGACTGGAACATGCCGGTGATGGACGGCTTCGAGTTCATGGGCCACATGCGCCGCCTGCCCGGCGGCGACCAGCCCAAGGTGGTGTTCTGCACCACCGAGAACAACGTGGCTCATATCGCTCAGGCGCTCAGCGGCGGCGCCAACGAGTACATCATGAAGCCTTTCGACAAAGACATTATCGCCGACAAGTTCGCTGAAGTTGGTTTGATCCCGGTCGGACAAGCCATGGTCTGAGTGTGTCTGGCCTGAGTGTTTGGGCCAGAGTGTTCCAGTACAGCTTTCTGAGAGGCCATCCGTGACCCCGACCGAGTACGAGTATCTACGTAAGTTTCTGAAGGATAATTCCGGTCTCGACCTGTCCGCAGACAAGCAATATCTGATCGAAAGCCGCCTGCTGCCGCTCGCCCGCAAGGCGGGGCTCTCCGGCATCCCCGAGCTCGTGCAGAAGCTGCAAGCCGGCTCGCGCCAGCTGATCACCGACGTGGTCGAAGCCATGACCACCAACGAGACCTTCTTCTTCCGCGACAAGGTCCCGTTCGATCATTTCCGCGATCACATCATGCCGGAGATCATCAAGGCGCGCGCCGGCAAGCGCAGCGTGCGGATCTGGTGCGCCGCCGGCTCGACCGGGCAGGAACCCTATTCGCTGGCGATGTGCCTGAAGGAGATGGGCGCGGCCCTCACCGGCTGGCGCGTCGAGATCATTGCGACCGATCTGTCGCAGGAGGTGCTGGAAAAGGCCAAGGCCGGCGTCTACAGCCAGTTCGAGGTGCAGCGCGGCCTGCCGATCCAGATGCTGGTGAAGTATTTCAAGCAGACCGGCGAGACCTGGCAGATCAATCCCGAATTGCGGGCGATGATCCAGCACCGGCAGCTCAACCTGCTGCACGATTTTGCCCAGCTCGGGACGTTCGACGTCATCTTCTGCCGCAACGTGCTGATCTATTTCGACCAGGATACCAAGATCAACATCTTCAACCGCCTGGCGCGCCAGATCGAGCCCGACGGCTTCCTGGTGCTCGGCGCGGCGGAAACCGTGGTCGGATTGACCGATACGTTCAGGCCGATTCCGGACCGGCGCGGCCTGTACAAGCCGAACGATCCGCGTGCCGCGGCTGCCAGGCCGGCTCTCGCCGGCGCGGCGCCGCGCATGGCGGTGATGGCAGGACGATAGGCATGGCCGAGGATGGCAAGGGCGCCGAACGCGTCACGTTCAGCCGCGGCTATGATGTCTGCATCATGGCCATTGACGGCACCTGGCGTCGCGACTGCAAGCTCAACGCCATTTCCGACACCGATGCCATCCTGACAGTTGAAGGCTCGATCCAGGGGTTGAACCTGAAGGAGTTCTTCCTGCTGCTGTCGTCGACCGGCCTTGCCTACCGTCGCTGCGAGCTGGTGCGGGTCAACGGCGCCGAAATGGACATCCAGTTCCTGCGCGGCAAGAACCGCAAGAAGCGCGGCGCAGCCGGCGGTCACGACGCGGCAGCCTGATCGGCACGTGGTGCCCAGCGCTTTCCGCTACGTTGCTTTATATTTGCTGAAACATCCGAACGAATTTGCCGCAGCGGCTTTACGGGGCCTAAGCGCGCGCCGTGTATCCATTGCCCGTCTCAATCTCAGGATCCGGCAATGCCCAGAAGTTCCCTCTCCCCCGTCACATCGAACCTGCCCGACGTCGCCGAGCGGCGTGCGCTTCAGCTCCTGGTCGTCGACGACGACGCCACGCAGCGCAGCCTGATCACCGTCGCCGCCAAGCAGGCCGGCCACGAGGTCACCGTGGCGCCGTCGGTGGCGGAGGCGATCGAAAAGCTCCGCGCCGCGCGCTTCGACTGCGTGACGCTGGATCTCGTGCTGGAGGATGGCGACGGCATCGACGTGCTGCGCGAGATGGCCGAGGCGAAGTTCGCCGGCGCGGTGATCGTCATCAGCGGCATGGACGGCAAGCGCCGCAGCGCCGCCCGCAGCTTTGCCCGTTCGGTCGGGATCGAGTTGCAGAGCCTGCCGAAGCCGCTCGATCTGGCCGCCCTGCGCATCAGCCTCGCCAATCTCGGCAAGACCGCGATGGGCCTGCCGGCGATTCACACCTGGGGTGGTGTCGCGACCGACGCGATCGTGGAGCGGCACCGCGCCTGACGCGCGGGCCTGCCATGCGGTGGGTCGCGGCGCGTGCGCGATTGCGGCCTACGCGGGACCGTCCGATGCCGACAGCTGCTGCAGGGCGTGGTCGAGCTCCGCCCGGCAGGCGTTGAGAGCGGCGCCTGCCGTGGCAAAACGGGGCGTGACGTCGTCGAGCACGAAGATCGCACTGGAACCCGCGGTAGCGCTGTCGTCCTCCGGCTCCATGTCGTCCACGGTCATGGCCGCGTCGATCAGACGCATACTGAGGTCGATGCGCGCGATCAGAGAGCGAAGTTCGGCTGCAATCAACTGACGGCTGTCGGTGTCAGCCATCGCGGTGAGCGGGGGTGTGCCTGCGTAATTTAGCATGGATATTCTCCGTCTCCCGCAATAAGGCACCCTGCCGCTACTTGTGCGTTAAGTCCATGTCCCGTACAAATACGGGTGGGCCGAATCCGCGCCGAACGCCATAACGGGAGGCGCGGACGCGAGTCCTTCATGCCAACTGGATGTGGCACATGGCCGAACAAAGCTCTCGCGGTGAAATCTTCGTAGTCGACGACGACCCTGCCGTTCGCGATACCTTGTCGATGGTGTTGAAGGCGGCGGGCTATGAGGTGATCTGTTTCGCGGACGGTGCAGCGCTGCTGTCCGTTGCGCGCAACCGCACACCGGCTGCGATCCTGCTCGACGTGCACATTCCCGGAAAGTCGGGTCTCGACATCCTGAAGGAGTTGCACGGCGAGGATTACCCGGCGCCGATCTTCATGATCTCCGGGCAGGGCGACATCACGATGGCGGTGAGCGCCATCAAGAACGGGGCGCTCGACTTCATCGAGAAACCGTTCCGTGGCAGCGAGATCGTCGGTCGTCTCGACGAGGCGATCGGCGCCTATGCACGCCGGCAGGCAGAGAACGCGTCGCCGAAATTCGGCTCGCTGCATTTCCCCGGGCGCGAGCCGTTGACGCGCAGGGAGCGCGAGGTGCTCGAGCAGTTCGCCTCAGGTGCCTCCAACAAGGAAGCCGGCCGCACCCTCGGCATCAGCCCGCGCACCATCGAGGATCACCGCGCCAACATCATGAAGAAGCTCGGTGCGCGCAATGCCGCCGACCTGATCCGCATCGTGATGACCGCGGCCCAGCGCGCGTCGTAAGGTTCTCAGTGACGTTTCGTAGCCCGGATGGAGCGCAGCGCAATCCGGGGATCGCGCGCGCGGCAAGTCTGTCCCGGATTACGCTACGCTCCATCCGGGCTACGGGACCTCACCCGTTCAGCGCCTTGCGGATGATCCGCGCCAGATCCGACTTGCGATAGGGCTTTGCCAGCAGCAGGACGCCGGAATCCAGCCGGCCGTGATGGATGATCGCATTCTCGGTATAACCCGACGTGTAGACCACCTTGAGATCGGGCCGCATCTTCGTCAGCTCGTCGGCAAGCTGCCGTCCATTCATCTTGCCGGGCATGATGACGTCGGTGAACAGCAGGTCGAACGGTTTTCCGGTGGCGACGATCGCGCGCGCCTCCGCGGCGTTCGCAGCCTGCAGGGTGACGTAGCCCAGCGCATGCAGTTGCGCCAGCACGTAGTCGCGCACCAGACGGTCGTCCTCGACCACCAGGATCGTCTCGTGTCCACCCTCGATCGTCGCGGGCGTCACGCCATCGCCGACCGCGGTCGCGGTCTTGCCCGGCGGCAGGTACATCTTGATCGTGGTGCCGTGGCCTTCCTCGCTGTAGATCTTGATGTGTCCGGCGGACTGCTTGATGAAGCCGTAGACCATGGAAAGCCCGAGCCCGGTGCCCTTGCCCGGTCCCTTCGAGGTGAAGAAGGGGTCGAACACCCGCGCCAGCATGTTCGCGGGAATGCCGGTGCCGGTATCGCTCACGGCGATCAGCACGTAGTGGCCGGGCCTGATATCGTTGACGCTGGCATAGACCTCGTCGAGATAGGCGGTGCCCGTCTCCACGATCAGCTTGCCGCCGCCGGGCATGGCATCGCGGGCATTGAGCGCGAGGTTGAGGATCGCGGTGGTGAGCTGGTTGGGATCGACGATCGCCACGCAGCTCTCGTCCTCGAACACCGATTCGATCTGGATCTGCTCGCCCAGCGTGGGCCGCAGCAGCTTTGCGGTGTCGATGATCAGCGAGTTGATGTCGATCTCGCGCGGCTGCAGCGGCTGCTTGCGCGCAAACGCAAGCAGGTGCTGGGTCAGCTCGGCGCCGCGTCCCGCCGCCTCGTCGATCATCCTGGTGATCGCCGCGAGCTCGGGTTCCTTGGCCACCGCTTCGCCGAGAATTTCGATCGTCCCGGTGATCACCGTGAGGATGTTGTTGAAGTCGTGCGCCACGCCGCCGGTGAGCTGGCCGACGGCCTCCATCTTCTCGGCGTGGCGGATGCGTTCCTCGGACGCGATCTTGTCGGTGAGGTCGCGATAGAAGACGTTGAACAGGATGCCTTCGCGACGCTTCAGTGCCGTGACGCTCAGCTCGGCCCTGAATTCCTTGCCGTCGCGGCGGCAGCACATCAGCTCGCGGCGGCGGTTGAGCATCTGGCCGTCCCTGGAATCGAGGAAGTGCGCAAGGCCTTCCCTGACCCTGTCACGCTCACCGGGGGCGACGATGAGGTCGATCGAGCTCCGGCCCAGCGCTTCGTCGCGGCGCCAGCCGAACAGCTCTTCGGCCCGCGAGCTCCAGTTCAGGATGATGGCGCGCTCGTCGGTCTGGACGAAGGCGTCGAGCGCGGTCTCGACGATGTTGCGCGCGAGTTGCTCGCTCTCGCGCAGGGATTCTTCCGCGAGCCTCGCCTCGGTCATGTCGCGGCCGACGAAGAAGAAGCGCTTGGCCTTCTCGGACCAGTTGCCGAGCCAGGACAGCCAGACCTCACGCCTGTCCTTGTGGAAGCAGCGGGTGTCGGCAAGCTTCGGGTGCTCGCCGCGCCTGAGCGCGCGCATCTCCTCCTGGGATCGCTCAAGGTGCGAGGGATGGATGAAATCCACGCCGCTGCGGCCGATCATCTCGTCGGGCCGGTAGCCGAGAATGGCTTCGCAGCTCGGGCTGATCTGCACGACATGGCCCCCCGGGTCCATGATCATGATCAGGTCCTGCGAGGCGTCGAAAAGCTGTCGCCGCTCCTCGAGCTGCTGTTGCAGCGCCCGCTCGGCCCGTCGCGCCTCGGTGAGGCTGCGCGCGGCGCCGGAGGCGCCGACGATTTCGCCCGACGGTCCCTTGATCGGCGAGAGGCTGAGCGAGATCTCGACCGGCGTGCGGTCCTTGCGCAGCCGTATCGTTTCGAAGCGTTCGATCGGCTCGCCCCGGGCTATCCGTCGCAGATAGTCCTTGCCCTGCTCGCGGCGGTCGGACGGCACGATGATCGCGGTGGATTGTCCGATCGCCTCGCTCGCCGCATAGCCATAGAGACGTTCGGCGGCGGGATTCCAGCCCGTGATGACGGCATCGAGCGACTGCATGACGATCGCGTCGTCGGATGATTCGACGGCAGCGCTGAACAATTGCTCGCGCGCCGCATGATGGCTTCGTGCCGCCTCGGTGCGTCGATGCTCCCGGACCTCGCGTTCGAGCGCGGCCGTCTTCGCTTGCGTCTCCTCGATCATCCGGGCAAAAGCCCGCGCCAGCACGCCGGTCTCCCCGCTGGCATCGACGGGAATGTCTGCGGGCCACCCGCTGCCGATGGCCTCCACCGCCGCGGTCAGGCGCCCGATCGGACGGGTCAATGAGCGCGCCAGCAGCACCGCGAGCGCGGCCGCGGCGAGCACGGCAAGGATGCCGACGAGAAGGGACGTCTTTTGAATGGCGGCTGGCACGCGACCGAAGACGGACGGGGGAACGGTCACGATGATGGCGACCCATTCCTTGCCCGCGAGCAGCGCCGGCGCGATCGCCGCGCCGCTCGGCCGGCCTGACTCGTCGGTTGTGAGCCGCGTGGCGACGTCCGGAGTGCCAGCCAGCGCCGAGAACAACGGAAAGTCTTTGCGCCAATCGGCGGGATGGCCGCGCAACGAGCCGAATTCCTGCGTGCGGTCGGGATGGACGAGATAGTCGCCGCGCGAATTCACGACGTATATCTCTCCTCCCGGACTCCTGGTCGAGCGGACGCGGTCGAGCGCCGGACGCATGTCGATATTGGCGATGACGATCCCGAACGGCTTGCCGTCCGGCGTGAACAGGGGCATCGCGACGCGAAGAGTCGGAATGTGGAGGCCCGTCGTGCCGCCCTGGCGGGTGGCAAGATCGATGGACGAGACGTAGATCTCGCCGGGTGCCAGCCGTATCGTTTCCTGAAAATAGCTTCGCTCGCTCTTGTGCTCCAGTTCGCTGTCCGGGACGATCCGTACCGTTCCATCCGGGCCGGAGCGGTCGACGCGGACCAGCTCGCGCTGGTTATCGTCGACGCCGATGATGCGAAACTGCGCATAGCTGGGCTTGGCCTCGATCTCGGCTACGAGCCGCGCCGCGATGCGATCGCGCCAGGTTTGCTCTGAAACGCCGTCGGAAGCGTCAATGCCTCCACCGAGGTGAGCGCGGATCAGTCCGTTGATGGCTGCGGCGGAGCGATAGCCGGTCAAATCGCCGCGAGCGCCGGCAACGTAGGATTCGAGATTGGTGGCCAGCAGGCGCGACTGGGCCTCGACCCGCTCCAGGACTCGCGGAATGACCGCTTGTGTGGTGTTGCGATAGCCCAGCCAGCCGACGGCGGCCACGGTCACCGCCACCAGCAGGATCATCGCGATGGCCAGCCGCGTTGCGAGCGTCATGCGGATGTTCGCAGGACTTGCCGGACGGCCGTGCCTGCTCCGGTCCGGTGCAGAGAGGAGGGGCTCGTCATCGGCGGCCGGAGTTGACATCGGATTCTTCCGGCTCGCTCGTCTTCAGGCAGCCGTCGACCGCGGCGAGCAGCGCGTGGGGCCGGAACGGTTTCTGAAGGCTCGCCACCGCGCCGAGCTTGGTCGCCATTTTCAGGAAATCCGGTTCCGCATAGGCGTCCGGCGTGATCGAGCGCCCGGAAATGACGATGATCGGAGTGGCCGGGGCTAGCGCCCGGATGTGGCGCATCGTCTCCAGCCCGTCCATGCCGGGCATGAAGATGTCGAGAAACAGCAGGTCGAACGGGCTGGCCTCGAACAGCGCAAGTCCCTTGTAGCCGTCGCCGGCGACAGTGACGTGATGGCCGGCCCTTTCCAGAAGCAGCCGGATGGTGATCTGCACGGCCGGGTCGTCATCCACGATCAGGATGTTGGCCACGTCAAGAATCCTCCGGGTCGCATGGCACGTTCCCGCGACCTCAAATCAAAGCAACAAATGCGAAATTGTTGCGCGGATTCTGGCTGCGCCGCAAGCGCCTCGCGTCTGCCGCGATTGCCTTTCCTGGCGCGCCGGGAGCCAATGCCTTCGAAATACCATACGCACTCTTGCGTGCATATGAGTTCAAATTTCGGTTCCAAATGCCGTAACCCATTTCAGAAACGAGAGATATTACTCTCGCCGTAGTTGTACGGCGCCTCGGCCTTCACGATGGATTAAAGGCCGTGGGCTACAATCTCCGATAGTTTCCGAACGTATTTCGCGCATTTCATTTCCGCATTCTGGCAACCGACGAAGCCGTCTCCCCCAACCGGCACAGCACGAGACCTCTCATGTTCAAATCGATCGCGAACACCGGAATTCGCACCCGGCTGCTCGGCGGCTTTGCGTTGATCTGTGGCCTGCTCGCGGCGACGGTGATCTACACAGTTGCCGCCGTCTCGGACATTTCGTCGCGGATCAGGGAGGTCGTGGACCAGCGTGCGCCGGTCGCGATTGCCAGCACGGAGCTCGTCGGCAATCTCTATTCCACGCTTTCGACGCTGCGCGGCTACCTGCTGACGGGCGATGCGCAGGGCAAACGCGACCGGGCCGCCGTCTGGGCCGAACTGGATCGCACGGCCGCTGCGGTCGACCGCATGGCGGAGGGCTTTTCCAATCCGCAGAACAAGACCAACTGGAGCGAAGCCAGGGCACTGATGGCGGAGTTCCGCCAGGCCCAGGACAAGGCCGAGCTCGCTGCCTTCACCCCATCGGCCTATCCGGCGAGCGAGCTCCTGGCGAAGGAGGCCGCGCCGCTGATCGCGACCATGTTCGCCGAGATCACCGCGATGATCGACGAGGAGGAGGCGCTGGAGGCGACGCCGCAGCGCAAGCGCCTGCTCAAGACCTTTGCCGACGTGCGCGGCAATCTCGCCGCCGCGGGATCGCAATTGCGCCTGTACGTGGCCTCGGGCGAGGCCACCGATCGTGACAAGTTCGAAAAGCCGCTGGCGACCTTCAGGGCTGCGCTCGCATCGGTCGGCACCCAGGCGGACCTGCTCACCGAACGGCAGGCGACCGCTTACCGGGCCATCGTCAAGGCGAATGAGGCCTTCACCCCGCTGCCGCAGAAGATCTTCGCGATCCGCCAGACGCCGCAATGGAACACGCCGGTCTTCATCCTGTCCACCGAGGCCGCGCCGCGCGCCGCGCGCATCCTCGATCTGCTCGACGGTCGCAAGGACGCCGACGGCAAGCGTTCCGGCGGTCTCAAGAGCGACCAGCAGTCGAAGCTTGCCGACGACGCCCGCAATGTGGCCGACGCGGTCGAGCGGTTGCTGCTGCTGCAATGGATCCTGCTCGCCGCGGGGCTTGCGCTCGCCACAGTGATTGCGATCCTGGTTGCGCGCTCCATCACGCGTCCGATCGTCGAGCTGGTGGGCGATTCCGCGCGCCTGTCCGGCGGCGACACCAGTGTCGAGTTCAGGACCGCCGAGCGCGGCGACGAGATCGGCGTGGTGTCGCAGGCGGTGGCCAAATTCCGCGACAACGTGATCGCCCAGCAGCAGGCGGCGGCGTCTCTCGCGCGTGAAGCGGAGGCGCGCGAAGCCGCCAACCGCAACATGGAGGACGCGGTCGAGGACTTTCGTGGGACCTCGCGCGACCTGCTCGCGCTGGTCGGCGAGAATGCGGGCACCATGCGGCAGACCGCGGAGAGCCTCGGCGGCATCGCCAATCATGCGACGAGCCAGGCCGCGTCCGCAGCGACCGCCTCCGAACAAACCGCGGTCAACGTCCAGACCGTTGCCGCGGCGGCCGAGCAGCTCGCGAGTTCCATTGTCGAGATCGGCCGGCAGATCGAACTGTCCAACAAGACCGTGCGCTCGGCGGGCGAGGTGACTGCGCGCTCGGAGAGCGAGATCGAAGGACTCGCACACGCCGCGCAGAGCATCAGCTCGGTGGTCGATTTGATCCAGGCGATCGCGGCCCAGACCAACCTGCTGGCGCTCAACGCCACCATCGAGGCCGCGCGCGCCGGCGAGGCCGGTCGCGGCTTTGCCGTGGTCGCGTCCGAGGTCAAGGCGCTGGCCGACCAGACCCGCAATGCGACGCAGGAGATCGCGCAGCACATTGCCGCGATCCAGAGCTCGACCGGCAGCGCGGTCGCCTCCGTCAAGGAGGTTGCAACCGCCATGCGCCGGATCGACGAGGTGACCGCGGCGATTGCCAGCGCCGTTGAGGAGCAGGGCGCGGCGACGCGGGAGATCTCGCAGAACGTCCAGATGGCGGCGTCGGGAACGCAGACGCTGGCAACCAGCATCGGCACCGTCTCCGGCGCGATCGCGGAAACCAACCGCTCGGCCGACGAAGTGATGGGAGCCGCGAACCACGTCTCGGGGGCGGCCGAACGCCTCGCCACCGAGGTTCAGGCCTTCTTCGTCAGGCTGCGCACTGGTCCGACGGAACGGCGCAGCGGCCGCGACGCGGCCTGATTCAATCCGTCAAATACTCCGGATGGTGGCTCCGGATCTTGTCGAGCTCGCTCAGCGTGCCCGACAGATGCTTGCGCAGATGCTGTTGCGCGGCATCGGCATCCGCCGCCTCGATCGCGCGCGTGATCAGCCGGTGGTGGCGCACGATGTTCTGGGCCTTGCCGGGTGAGGGCAGATGCAGCCGGCGCAGCCGGTCGATGTGTCCGCTGCGGCTGCGCACCAGCGCCCACAGATCCTGCTTGCCTGCCGCCGTATAGAGCTGGGCGTGGAAGTCATTGTCGGCGGCCATGAAGGCCTCGAACTCGCCGGCTTTCGCGAACTGCTGCTGGAGTGCGATGGCGTGGTCGAGGCGGATGATCAGGGCCTCATCGTGCTGTTCGGCCAGCAGCCGCACGATCTCCAGCTCCAGCGCCTGGCGCAGGAAATGCGCCTGCTGGGCGCGGCTGATGTCGATCCGGCTGACCACGGTCGCATGCTGCGGAAATACGTCGACCAGGCCCTCTTCCTCGAGCCGCATGAGAGCGTCGCGCACCGGGGTCGAGCTGATTCCGAACTGGGCGGCGAGCTCCGCGCGCGACAGCGGGGCGCCGGGCGGCAGCTCCAGCGCGATGATCGCGTTGCGCAGCCGCTCGAACACCTGCGGCGCGGCCTGGCGGGCGCGGTCGAGCCGGGCGGGTCGTGACGCCGCGCGCGGCGCGGTATGGGCTGCTTCCATATGTCGGGTCCCGCGGGCTTGCCTTTGATGCACTAATATATTAGTGCATCAGCAGGGTCAACGCAGCACGACGCGCACCCGGAGGAAACACACAACAATGATCGAGCATCTTCGCAGCAAGCTTGCGGCCGCCGTTCTGACCGCCGCCGCACTTTTCGCGCCCGCGGCGCACGCGCAGCAGAAATCCGAGATCGCGCTGTCGCGCCAGCCCGGCATTTTCTACATGCCGAGCCACATCATGGAGAAGCTGAAGCTGATCGAGAAGCACGCGGCTTCCCTCGGCGTCGCCGGCGTCACCACCAAATGGATCACCTTCTCCGGTGGCGGCGCGCAGACCGATGCGCTGCTGGCGGGTGGCGTCGACATCCTCAACACCGGTACCGGCAATCTGCTGCTGCTCTGGGATCGCACCCGCGGCGGCGTGAAGGGCATCGTCGCGACCTCGGCGCAGCCGATGACGCTGATCAGCCGCGACGCCAACATCAAGTCGATCAGAGATTTCGGCCCGAGCGACAAGATCGCGGTGCCGACCGTGAAAGTTTCGACGCAGGCGATCGTATTGCAGATCGCGGCTGCCGAAGCCTTCGGCGCCGACCAATGGTCCAAGCTCGATGCCAACACCGTGCAGCTCGGCCATCCCGACGCCTATGCGGCGCTCGCCAATCCCAAGCACGAGGTGCACACCCACTTCTCGATCCCGCCGTTCACCTTCCTGGAGCTGAAGAACGTGCCGGGCGCGCATGTCGTGCTGTCATCGCCCGACGTGATGGGCGGCCCGCTCAGCCAGGCGCAGTTCTTCACCACGACCAAATTCGCCGACGCCAATCCGAAGATCATCCAGGCCGTGCGCGACGCCACGAAGGAAGCGCAGGACCTGATCCGCAGCGACACCAAGCAGGCCGTCGAGATCTACAAGGAGATCACCGGCGACAAGACGTCGGTGGAGGAGCTGCTCGATCTCCTCAAGGAGCCCGGCATGATGGAGTGGAATCTCGAGCCGCAGGGCACGATGAAGTTCGCGGCGCATCTGTTTAAGACCGGCACGCTGAAGAACCAGCCCAAGGCCTGGACGGATTATTATCTCCCCGTCGCGCACGACCTGAAGGGCAACTGATGGCGCTGCTCGACGTCAGCGGCGTGACGCTGCGCTACAAGACCTCCAGCGCCGTCGTCACCGCCACGGAAAGGGTGAGTTTCACCGTCGACAAGTCCGATCGCTTTGTGCTGCTCGGACCGTCCGGCTGCGGCAAGTCGACCTTGCTCAAGGCCGTCGGCGGCTACATGAGCCCGAGCGAGGGCCGCATGACGATCGGCGATCGAGAGATCCACGGCCCCGGCGCGGATCGCATGATGATCTTCCAGGAGTTCGACCAGCTGCTGCCCTGGAAGAGCGTACTGGCCAACGTCATGTTCCCTCTGCTCACAGCGCGAAAACTGTCGCGCAAGGACGCCGAGGCGAAGGCGCGGGCCTATATCGAGAAGGTCGGTCTCACCCGCGTGGTCGATGCCTATCCGCACACGCTGTCCGGCGGCATGAAGCAGCGCGTCGCGATCGCGCGCGGCATGGCGATGGAGCCGGACATCCTGCTGATGGACGAGCCGTTCGCCGCGCTCGACGCGCTGACGCGCCGCACCTGCCAGGACGAGCTGCTCCAGCTCTGGAGCGAGACCAAATTCACCGTGCTGTTCGTGACCCACTCCATCGCGGAGGCGATCCGCATCGGCAACCGCATCCTGCTGCTGTCGCCGCATCCCGGCCGGGTCAAGGCCGAGGTGGTCGATGTCGACAAGGTCTCGAACGAAGACGGCAGCGCCGGCCGGCTGGAGAAGGAGATCCACGATCTTCTGTTCGCCGGCGAAGCCACCGCGCATTGAAGGAGCCTGCCATGGGCGAAGCGAGAATATTGCTCCGTGACGCGCCTGCTGCCGTCACTGGCGCAGACGAGGTCGAGCGCAAGCTGAGCGTGGCCGAGCTGCTCTGGAACGACGGCTTCGTCCGCAAGACCGTCATCATCCTGTTCCTGGCGGCGGTCTGGGAAGCCTACGGCGTGACCCTCGACAATCCGCTGCTGTTTCCGACGCTGCACGACACGATCGCCACGCTCTACGACCGCGTCAAGGACGGCACCATTCCAATGCGCGCCTGGACCTCGCTGAAGGTGTTGTTCATGGGCTATTCGGCCGGCATCGTGCTGGCCGCGATCTTCACCATCCTCGCCATCTCGACTCGCATCGGCACCGATTTCCTCGAGACGGTCACGGCGATGTTCAATCCCTTGCCGGCGATCGCGCTGTTGCCGCTGGCGCTGATCTGGTTCGGGCTCGGCAATGGCAGCCTCGTCTTCGTGCTGATCCATTCGGTGCTGTGGCCGGTCGCGCTCAACACCCATTCCGGCTTCAAGAGCGTGTCCAACACGCTGCGCATGGTCGGGCGCAATTACGGCCTGCGCGGGCTGCCCTATGTCGCCAAGATCCTGATCCCCGCGGCGTTCGGCTCGATCCTCACCGGCCTCAAGATCGGCTGGGCCTTTGCCTGGCGCACGCTGATCGCGGCCGAGCTGGTGTTCGGCGTGTCCTCGGGTCAGGGTGGACTCGGCTGGTTCATCTTCGAGAACCGCAACCTCCTCGACATACCTGCGGTCTTCGCAGGCCTCTTGACGGTGATCATCATCGGGCTCTTTGTCGAGAACCTGATCTTCCGCGCCATCGAGCGGAACACCGTCCAGAAATGGGGCACCCAATCATGACCAAGAAGAAAACGCCCGACCAGCTCCGCAGCGCGCGCTGGTTCGCGCCCGACGATCTCCGCTCGTTCGGCCATCGCTCCCGCACCATGCAGATGGGCTACGCGCCCGAGGAGTGGAAGGACCGCCCGATCATCGCGATCCTCAACACCTGGTCGGATGCGCAGCCCTGCCACATGCACTTCAAGTCGCGCGTCGACGACGTCAAGCGCGGCATCCTGATGGCGGGCGGCCTGCCGCTGGAATTGCCGGCGCTGTCGCTGTCGGAATCGCTGCTCAAGCCGACCACCATGCTCTACCGCAATCTGCTCGCGATGGACGCCGAGGAGCTGCTGCGCAGCCATCCCGTCGATGGCGTGGTGCTGATGGGCGGCTGCGACAAGACCACGCCGGCGCTGCTCTTGGGCGCGACCTCGATGAACATTCCGGCGATCTATCTGCCGGCCGGTCCCATGCTGCGCGGCAACTGGAAGGGCAAGACGCTCGGCTCCGGCTCCGACGGCTGGAAATATTGGGACGAGCGCCGCGCCGGAAAGATCTCCGACAAGGACTGGCTCGACATCGAAGCCGGTATCGCCCGCAGCTACGGCACCTGCATGACCATGGGCACGGCCTCGACCATGACCGCGATCGCGGAAGCGATCGGCATGACGCTGCCGGGCGCCTCATCGATTCCCGCGGCCGACGCCAACCACATCCGCATGGCCTCCGAATGCGGTCGCCGCATCGTCGAGATGGTGTGGGAAGACCTGACGCCGAAGGTGGTCCAGACCCGCAAGGCGTTCGAGAACGCAATCGCGGTCGCGATGGCGATGGGCTGCTCCACCAACGCGATCATCCATCTGATCGCGCAGGCGCGCCGCGCCGGCCAGGACATCGGCCTCGACGACTTTGAGATCGCCAGCCGCAAGGTACCCGTGATCGCCAACGTCCGGCCGAGCGGCGACGCCTATCTGATGGAGGATTTCTTCTACGCCGGCGGACTGCCGGCGCTGATGGGCGAAATCAAGCAGCATCTGCATCTCGATTGCGTCACCGTGACCGGCAAGACTCTGGCTGAGAATATCGACGGCGCCGAAGTTCACAATGCCGACGTGATCCGCTCGGTCGACAATCCCATCTACAAGGAAGGCGCGCTCGCGGTGCTCAAGGGCAACCTCGCGCCCGACGGCTGCGTCATCAAGCCTTCCGCCTGCGCGCCGCGGTTCCTCAAGCATACCGGCCCCGCGCTGGTGTTCGACGACTATCCTTCGATGAAGAAGGCGGTCGACGATCCCAACTTAGACGTCACCGAGGATCACATTCTCATCCTGCGCAATGCGGGGCCGCAGGGCGGGCCGGGCATGCCGGAATGGGGCATGCTGCCGATTCCGACAAAACTCGTGAAGCAGGGCGTGCGCGACATGGTGCGCATCTCGGATGCGCGCATGAGCGGCACCAGCTACGGCGCCTGCATCCTGCACGTCTCGCCGGAATCCTATATCGGCGGTCCGCTGGCGCTGGTGCAGAACGGCGACCGTATCACGCTCGATGTTGCCGCCCGCACCATCAACCTTGATGTGCCCGAGGCCGAGCTCGCCAAGCGCCGCGCTGCGTGGAGGCAGCCCGAGCGCCGCTTCGAGCGCGGCTATGGCTGGATGTTCACCAAGCACATCAAGCAGGCCAATGACGGCTGCGACTTCGACTTCCTCGAGACCGACTTCGGCGCGCCGATCGGCGAGCCGTCGATTTACTAGTTTCACCCACCGTCGTTCCGGGGCGATGCGAAGCATCGAACCCGGAACCTCGAGATTCTCAGGTGCGCAATTGCGCACCGTAGTTCACTCGCTAACGCGAGCGCCCCGGAATGACGAAGGAGAGAGTTCAGCCAATGCCCAAACTATCCGAAGCCACCCGCAACAAGCTCAAATCCGTCTCCACCGCCACTGTCGCCACCGCGCTGTTCAAGCGTGGCCTGCGCATCCAGATGATCCAGGATGTGCACCCGGTCGGCGCGGACCAGCCGACCATGGTCGGCGAGGCCTTCACGCTGCGCTACATGCCGGCGCGCGAGGATCTCAACACCATCGACGTCTTCAGGGATCGCTCCCATCCGCAGCGCAAGGCGGTCGAGGACTGTCCGCCGGGCGCGGTGCTGGTGATGGACAGCCGCAAGGACGCGCGCGCGGCCTCGGCCGGTGCGATCCTGGTGACGCGCTTGATGAAGCGCGGCGTTGCCGGCGTCGTTACCGACGGCGGCTTTCGCGATTCCGTCGAGATCGCCAGGCTCGGCATTCCCGCCTACCACCATCGCCCCTCGGCACCGACCAATCTGACGCTGCACCAGGCGATCGAGATCAACGTCCCGATCGGCTGCGGCGACGCGCCGGTATTTCCCGGCGACGTCATCCTCGGCGATGCCGACGGCGTCATCGTCATCCCCGCCCATCTCGCCGACGAGATCGCGAGCGAGACCTTCGAGATGACCGCGTTCGAGGATTTCGTCACCGAGGAAGTCGGCAAGGGCCGCGGCATTTTCGGTCTCTATCCGGCGACCGATCCGCAGACGCTCACCGATTTTGCGGCATGGCGGAAGAAGAACGGCCGCTAGAACCGAGACGAACTCGCATCAAGACATGAGCCGGCGCATCAGGCGCCGGCCTTTTATCGAGCAGGGAGGACTTTGATGAATTTCACACGACGCAATCTCATGGCCGGCGCCGGCGCGGCGGCTGCTTCCACGTTGCTCGCCCGCGCCGTCGGCGCCCAGCCGTTCGCGTTCACGCCGAACCAGCGTTATCCCGATCCCGCCGTCCAGATCCTCGATCCGAGCTTTGGAGAATACCGGCTCTATTCCTCGACGGTCGAGCAGGTCGCGACCGGCATGCGCTGGGCCGAGGGACCCGCCTATTTCCCCGAAGGCGGCTATCTCCTGTTCTCCGACATTCCCAACAACCGGATCATGAAGTTCGACGAGAAGACCGGACAGACCAGCGTGTTCCGCGCCAACGCCAATTACGCCAACGGCAATGCGCGCGACCGCCAGGGCCGCCTCGTCACCTGCGAGCACTCCGTCACCCGCCGCATCACCCGCACCGAGAAGGACGGCAAGATCACCGTGCTCGCCGACCAGTTCGAGGGCAAGCGGCTGAACGCGCCGAACGACATCGTGGTGAAGTCCGACGACAGCATCTGGTTCACCGATCCGCTGTTCGGCATCAATGGCGAGTGGGAAGGCAAGAAGGAGAAGGCGGAGCAGGCCACCACCAACGTCTACCGCATCGCCAAGGACGGCAAGATCAGCGCCGTGCTCACCGACCTCGTCAACCCGAACGGCCTCGCCTTCTCGCCGGACGAGAAGAAGCTCTATGTCGTCGAATGGAAGGGCACGCCCAACCGCAGCATCTGGAGCTACAATGTCGGCGACGACGGCTCGCTCGGCGGCAAGACCAAGCTGATCGACGCCGCCGACCAGGGCTCGCTCGACGGTTTTCGCGTCGATCGCGACGGCAATCTCTGGTGCGGCTGGGGCTCCAACGGCGCGCTGCAGGGCGAACCGACCGACATCGGTGGCCGCAAGGTGTTTCAGCTCAGGGGCAAGTCCGAAGACCTCGATGGCGTGATGGTGTTCAATCCCGAAGGCAAGCCGCTCGCCTTCATCAAGCTGCCCGAACGCTGTGCCAATCTCTGCTTCGGCGGGCCGAAGAACAACCGGCTCTATATGGCGAGCAGCCACTCGGTCTATGCGCTCTACGTCGAGGCGCACGGGGCGGTGTGAGGTGTTGGTAGGGCGGTAACTCGCCCCACAACCCCATTGTCGTCCCGGGGCGCGCAAAGCGCGAGCCCGGGACCCATAACCAAAGGGAGTAGTTTGGCGAAGACTCGGAGTTAGCAGCTTGCGCCGCAACTACTCCCTGTGGTTATGGGTCCCCGCCTACGCGGGGACGACGAGATGAATGTGTGGCTACGCGGGAGCTCTTACACCCCGGCCTCCGCCATCCCCGCCGCCCACAGCGCGAACGCGTAGACGATCGCGACTTCGTCGAGTCGGTCGAACCGTCCCGACGCACCGCCATGGCCGGCGCCCATGTTGGTGCGCAAGAGAACCGGGCCGCCGCCGCTCATGGTCGCGCGCAGGCGCGCGATCCATTTGGCGGGCTCCCAATAGGTGACGCGCGGATCGGTCAGCCCGCCCATTGCGAGGATCGCCGGATAGTCCCTCGCCGCGACATTGTCGTAGGGCGAATAGGACAGGATGGTACGAAAATCCTTCTCGCTCTCGATTGGGTTGCCCCATTCCGGCCATTCCGGCGGCGTCAGCGGCAGCGTGTCGTCGAGCATGGTGTTGAGCACGTCGACGAACGGCACCTCCGCGACGATCCCTGCGAACAATTCGCCGGCGCGGTTGGCGACCGCGCCCATCAGCATGCCGCCGGCCGAGCCGCCATGGCCGACGATGCGCTTGGCGCTGGTGTACTTCGCATCGATCAGCGCGCGGGCGCTGGCGGCGAAATCGTCGAACGAGTTGGTCTTCTTCTCGCGCTTGCCGTCGAGATACCAGCCCCAGCCCTTGTCGGCACCGCCGCGGATATGGGCGATGGCGTAGACAAAGCCGCGGTCGACCAGCGACAGGCGGTTGGCGTTGAACGAGGCCGGCATCGCCATGCCGTAGGAGCCGTAGCCGTAGAGCAGCAGCGGTGCGGTGCCATCGAGCTTGAGCCCGCGGCGATGGAGAATCGAGACCGGCACCTCGGCGCCGTCCTGCGCCTTCGCCATGATGCGCGTGGTGACGTAGTCGGCGGCGTTATGGCCTGACGGGATCTCCTGCCGCTTGCGCAAGGTACGCGTGCGCTTGACCATATCGTAGTCGTAGACTTCCGACGGCGTCGTCATCGACGAATAGGCAAAGCGCAGATTCGTCGTCTCGAATTCGTAGGAGCCCATCGTATCCAGCGAATAGGCCGCCTCGTCGAAGGCGATCGCGTGCTCGTCCTTTGTCGCGAGGTCACGGATCACGACCGATGGCAGCGCATTGGCGCGCTCGAGCCGCACCAGATGGCCGGCATAGAGATCGAGGTCGATGATGTAGATGCCGGGCCGATACGGGATCAGGTCGCGCCAGTTCTTGCGTTCGGGCGAGGCCAGCGGCGCCGTAACGATCTTGAAGTCAATGGCGTCATCGGCGTTGGTGAGGATGAACAGCTCGTCGCCGCGGTCGGCGAGCGAATATTGCACGCCTTCCTCGCGCGCCGCGACAAGGCGCGGCGGCGCCTCAGGGTTTGCGAGATCGATCAGCCGCTGCTCGCTTGTCTCGTGGTCGCCGCCCGCGATTACGCAGAACCGGCCGCTGGTGCTCTCGTGCAGATGGGTGAACCAGCCGGCATCCTGCTCCTCGTAGACCAGCGTGTCGTCGGCCTGCTTGGTGCCGAGCTTGTGCCGCCACACCTGCATTGGCCGGTGGTTGTCGTCGAGCTTCACATAGAAGAAGCTCTTGCAGTCCGCGGCCCACACCACGCCGCCGTCGGTCTCCTCGACGAGATCGCCGAGATCCTTGCCGCTTCCCCAGTCACGGACGCGGATCGAAAAATATTCCGAGCCCTTGGTGTCCGCGCTCCAGGCCTGCAGCTTGTGATCATACGAGTGCCGGCTGCCGCCGAACTTGAAATATTTGTGGTCTTTTGCGAGCGCATCGCCGTCGAGCACGATCTCGCCCTCGCCGCCGTCGCGCGGCATGCGGCCGAACAGCTCGTGCTGGCCGCCCTCGCGGAACCTGCGGAAATAGGCGAAGGGGCCGTCCGGCGACGGCACGCTGGAATCGTCCTCCTTGATACGTCCGCGCATCTCGCCGACCAGAGTCTTCTGCAGGCTAGCGGTATGGCCGAGCAGGCTCTCGGTGTAGACGTTCTCCTCGTCCAGGTATTTGCGGATGTCGGGATCGAGGACTTTGGGGTCGCGCAACACCTCCTGCCACTTCTCGTCCTTCAGCCAGGCATAGTCGTCGGTCACGGTGATCCCGTGCCGCGTGAGGGAATGCGGCCGGCGCGGGGCGACGGGGGGCTTCGAAGGCGTCTTGGCTTGTGTCACTCGGTCCTCATCATCTCTCATTCGCGGAGAGAGGCCCCTCACCCGGCCCCGTAAGCGGGGCGACGGGGAAGGAACAGGCTCGCCGCATTCCACTTATATCGTCGCGCTTTCGCGAATTGCCAGCGCGGCCGTTTCGATGCCTGCGCCAAGTCGCCGGGTTGTTGACCCGCCCCTTGTATGCTTTAGGGCTATACCCCCGCCGCCGGTCCAGCCGATGCTGTTCAATTCCTACCCGTTCATCCTGCTGTTCTTGCCGGTCGTGCTGGCCGGTTATTTCTGGCTTGGGCGGCGCAGCAATCTGACCCCGGTGATCTGGCTGGCGCTGGCTTCGATCGCCTTCTATGCGATCGGCAGCTGGCAATTCGTGGCCCTGCTGCTGCTCTCGATCGCGTTCAACTATGGCGTCGGTCATCTCCTCATCGTGGCGAAACTCGGCCCGGCGCAGCGAAAGGCGGCGCTCGCGCTGGGTGTCGTTGGCGACCTCCTCGTGCTCGGCATCTTCAAGTATGCCGGCTTCGCGACCGAGAACATCAACGCTTTGCTCGGCACGCATGTTGCGATCCATATCCTGCTGCCGGTCGGCATCTCCTTTTATACGTTCACCCAGATCGCGTTCCTCGTGGACGCGTATCGCGGCCAGGTCGCGGCCTATGCGTTGCCGCATTACGCGCTGTTCGTGACCTACTTCCCGCATCTGATCGCGGGGCCGATCCTCCACCACAAGGACATGATCCCGCAATTCGAGCGGGAGGACGCCAAGCATCCGCATGCGCATCTGATCCTGTGCGGGATCATCATCTTCGCGATCGGCCTGTTCAAGAAGACCTGCCTTGCCGACGGCATTCAGCCCCTGGTCGCGCTCGCCTTCGAGGCGCGCTCGCCGAGCTTCGACCAGGCCTGGCTTGGGGCGCTCGCCTACACGTTCCAGCTCTATTTCGACTTCTCCGGCTATTCCGACATGGCGATCGGCATATCGCTGATGTTCGGCATCTTCCTGCCCATCAACTTCAACTCGCCGTACAAGGCTTTCAGCATCGTCGAGTTCTGGCGGCGCTGGCACATGACGCTGTCGCAGTTTTTGCGCGACTATCTCTACATCCCGCTCGGCGGTAACAGGCGTGGCCGCGTGCTGCGCTATGTCAATCTGATGATCACGATGCTGCTCGGCGGGCTCTGGCACGGCGCGGCCTGGACGTTCGTGGTGTGGGGCGCGCTGCACGGCGCCTATCTCTGCGTCAATCACGCCTTCAACGCGCTGGTGCCGAACGTTCCGGCGTTGCTTGCGCGCCCGGTCCGTATCGCCGGTGCCGTGCTGACCTTCTTCGCCGTCGTCGTCGCCTGGGTATTCTTCCGCGCCGAGAGTGTCGCCTGGGCGCTGCGGGTTCTGCATGCGATGGCTGATCCTGCGAATATCGTCTTCGGGCGCGAGGAGATCGCGGCGCTGGTGCAGGTCACGGTCTATGCCGCGCTGGTGTGGCTGGCGCCGAACACGCAAGACATCATGGGCTACGATCACGGCAATCGCCGGGTCGGCGAAGCCTTGCTGGCAGGGCGCGTGCGACCGCTGGCTCTCTCTGCGGCGTCGCTGGTGCTCGCGTTCGGCATCCTGGGCATCCAGAGCCACAGCGAATTCATCTATTTCCGGTTCTGATGCGCACATCGTTCACCAGCCTGAAACGTCTTCTCCTCGCGAGCATCGTGTGCCTGTTGGGCGCAGCAGTGCTCACCTACGTCGTCGATCCCCTGCAGCTGTTTCGTCCCTCGCGTCTCATGGCGGCGTTCTACTCCGACGACACGCGCGTGCAGAATGCCGGGCTGATCCGCAGCCAGTCGTTCGACACCGCCTTCATGGGCACCTCGCTCGCGATCCATTTCCGTCAGAGCGACATCGACCGGGTGCTCGGCGTCCGCTCGCTGAAGCTGGCGATGACCGGTTCCAATTCGCGCCAGCAGGCCTTCGTGCTGGGGCAGGCGATCGACCGCGGCGCCCGACGCGTGATCTGGGCGATGGACGATTTCAGCTTCGTCGATGCGGCCGATATCGAGGCCGATCCCTATCTGTCCGTCGATCTCTATCGCGGGACGGCCAGGGGGATCGCGTCCTACGTCTTCAGTGCGGCGATGGCGAAGGAGTCGCTGTTCACGGTGATGCGGTCTGTCCCGCCGCTGCGCGAGCCTCTGACCCGAGCGGCGCCTTATCTTCCCGTCAAGTTCGCGCTGGAGGATGTCGACGACATCTACGCGCTGCCGCGGAATTTCGACGTTGCGCGAGACTACAATGCAAAGAAGACGCTCGCCGCCTTCGCCTACATCACCGCCCCCGCGCGCAGCCGTTTCCTCGGCGAAGGCTATGGTTATGAGGCCATGGTCCGACATTTCGAGCAGGACGCCGTCGGTCTCATCACGCGCCATCCGGACGTGACCTTCGAAGTCTACTTCCCGCCCTATTCGATCCTGCAATTCGTCGCCATGCGCGATGCCTCACCCGAGACGCTGAAGATCGTCACCGATCTCACGGCGCATATCGCGCAGCGATTGACGCAGCTGCCCAACGTACGCCTGCACGATTTCCGCGCGGTCAAGGCGGTGACGCATGACCTCAACAATTACAGCGACGTCATCCACCACTCGCCGGTGGTGGACGCGATGGTGCTGAAATGGCTGAGAAGCGGGGAGTATCGCGTCGATCCGAGGACGCCGCTCGCCTCGCTGGATCAGTTGAAGGCGCAGGTCGAGGCCTATCGCGTGCCGCGGCCGTAACCAAACCTTCCGCTGTCGTCCCGGACAAGCGAAGCGCAGATCCGGGACCCATAACCCCAGGGAGGAGTTTGGCGAAGACTTGCGGTTAAAGGGTCTTCTCGTGGTACGCACACCATGCGTCACTGATGGATCACGCGGTATGGGTCCCGGCCTTCGCCGGGACGACAGCGGCGGCTGCTACGCCGCTACCTCTTCACCGAGATACGACACCGCCGCCTCGAGCCCGCCCTTGCCATGCGGGATCTTCAGCGCGTTGAGGCCGATCTCGATCACCCCTAACGTGCCGAGCAGCATCGGCGCGTTCACATGGCCCATATGGGCGATGCGGAAGGCTTGTCCGGAGAGGTCGCCGATGCCGGTGCCGAGCACGACTCCGCACTTGTCCTTGCAATAGCGTTGCAGCACCGCCGGATCATGGCCGTTGTTCATGGTCACCGTGGTCACGGTGTTGGAGCGCTCACTCGCCTCCGCAACGTTGAAGCCGAGCACCTGGCCTTCCGACCACATCGCAACCGCGCGGCGCGCGGCTTCGCCGAGCAGGCTGTGGCGGCGGAAGGCGTTTTCCAGCCCCTCCTCGTGCAGCATGTCGATCGCCTTGCGCAGTGCGAACAGCAGATGCACGGGCGCGGTGCCGGCATATTTGCGATAGTTCTCGGTGCCCTCGCGCTCGCTCCAGCTCCAATAGGGCGTCGACAGATTGGCCTTCTTCTGCATCTCGAGCGCGCGCGCATTCGCCGCGACGAAGCCGAGGCCGGGCGGCGTCATCAGGCCCTTCTGCGAGCCGGACATCGCGACGTCCACGCCCCATTTGTCCATCTCGAACGGCATGCAGCCGAGCGAGGCGACGGTGTCGACCATATACAGCGCGGGATGGCCGCTCGCCTTGATCGCCTTGCCGATCGCCTCGATGTCGTTCTGCACGCCGGAGGCCGTGTCGACCTGCACGACGACGACGGCCTTGATCTTGTGCTCCTTGTCGCGGCGCAGGCGTTCCTCGACCTCGTGCGGCCGCACCGCGCGGCGCCAGTCGCCCTTGAGCACCTCGACCTCGGCGCCCATCAGCGCTGCGGCATTGCCCCAGCCGATCGCGAAGCGACCGCTCTCCAGCACCAGCACCTTGTCGCCGCGCGACAGCACGTTGCTCAGCGCCGCTTCCCAGGCGCCGTGACCGTTGGCGATGTAGATGTAGGACTTGCCCTTGGTCGCAAACAGCTTCGAGATGTCTGCGAGCAGCGTATCGGTCAGCTCGTGCATCTCTTTGGAGTAGATGTCGATCGCCGGACGATGCATCGCCCGCAGCACCTCGTCGGGCATCGTGGTGGGCCCGGGGATGGCCAGAAATTCCCGGCCCGCGCGAACGGTCATTGCTGTCGGTCCTTGTTGCTTGAGAACAGGATGGTATCGCTGATTCACACTTTTACGTGGCGCTGGGAGCCAAGAAAAGCCCGGAAAACGCAGGTCTGAACTGGGTTATCTCTTGGTCTCGCGGCAGCCGGCGGCTTCCGCTTCCTCCACCGAGCAGAACCAGCGGGTGCCCTTGCTGATCTTCATCTTGATCTGGGTGTACCAGCGGCTGGTCGGCTGGTGATAGATGCACTCGCCGGCGGTGTTGACGTTGCCCTTGATGGTGCAGTCGGGCGAGGGCGCGACCGGCCCCGAGGCCGAGGCCAGCAGCACGGCATGCGCGCCGTCCGGCGGCTTGGTGGCGCCCAGGATGGCGGTCTTCTTGTTGCGCACGCGCCAGTCCCAGGGCGCGATGAAGGCGCCCTGCCACATGCCGGCCTTGGCCTCGCGTGCCGCAGCCTCGTCGGGCTCGTAGTCCTTGGAGACGCGGGTGTAGGCCAGTGCCCAGCCGTTGCGCACCAGCCATTTCTGGATGTCCTCGCCGCCGACCTCGCAGCGCGCCACGGTGCGGCCGCGCCGGTCGATCGCGCGGGTGTGGCAGACCCAGGTCTTGCCTTCCGTGTACTTGGCGAGCTCCTCGCGCGCGGCCACGCCGCAGGTCCAGCGCTCGCTCTTGGTGTTGAGACAGAGCTGGTCGGACGACGGCGCGTCGATGCCGCCGAGCCGGATCCGCGTGTTGCCGATCACGATGGAATCGCCGTCGCGGACCTTTGCCGTGCCGGTGATGTCGGCGGCCTGGGCGAGCGACGGGACGAGCAGGGACAGCGCAATCAGGAATTTTCGCAACATGCCGGTCCGGGTGTTCAGGACAATCTCGATAAGCCGCGCGATTGTGGTCGGCTTTTGGCCACTCGGCCAGCTTATGCCTAACAGTTGGGCTTTCAACTTCCTGTCATTGTGGGAGGTCTCGTGTCCCGGACGCGGTGCGGCGTGTAACGCCGCTCCGCAGAGCCGGGACCCAGAAAGTTGCGAGCGTCGGTCTTGGCATGGGCCCCGGCTCAGCAGCGCACCGCTGAAGAAGCGCTGCGCTGCGTCCGGGGCACGAGACCGAGTCACCCCCGCGCCATCGCCCGCTTCGCCACCGCCAGTCCCATCAGCACAAACGCCGAGGTCACCTCCGGGCCGCCGACCAGGATCCGTGTCGGCGTCTTCATCTTGTTCCATTCATAGGCGCGGAACGGGCCGCGGCGGCCGCCTTCGCCGAGGCTTGCGATGATGACGTTCAGTGCCGGCGCAAAGGCACGCGGGTCGGCGCCGAGATGGCCGAGCGCGATCAGCGCCAGCGCGGCGTCGAACACGTTCATCTCCGCGGCCATCAGCTCGCCCTTGACGTAGGAGAGCACGCGGTGACGGATGAAATCGAAATCGCCGTCGGGATCGATCGCCGCCTGCGCCGCCAGCGGCAGCGCAAGGAACGCAGCATAACAGCGGCCGAAATAGGCGCTGTAGAGCTCCGGCAGATAATAGATGTGCGAGCGCGGATTGCCGAAGGCGCCGCTGGCGGCGAGCCGCTTCTGGAAGCCGATGATCCGATGCACGGTCGCGAGCCGCGCCGGTGTTTCCAGGATCTTCCAGCGCGTCAGATTGCGAAAACTCACCTCGAGAATGTCGAGATTGAGCGTCGGATCGAGATCGTTGCCATAGGGCCGCTCGCCCTTGAGATTGTCGATCCAGGTGGCGACGCCGCCTTCATAGTCGATGTTGTCATTGAGCGGCACGGTGACGCGCGGCGCGTTGACGCCGGCACGCACCTGATAGCCGCTGTAGAAGTCGAGCAGCGGCTGGTCGATGATCGCATCAAGGCAGCCGGCCTGCGTCGCCGCCGAGATCGAGCACGCCGTGGTGTCGCAATCCGGCACATAGATGCCGAAGCCGAGTTCCTGCTTGATCTGGGCAAAGAAGCGGGAGAAGCGCGGATGCGGCGCCGGCGCCAGCGCCGTGATGACGTTGAAGCGCGCACCGTCCGTGCCCTCGACCTCTTCGCGGCTGATATTGACGCAGAAATCGACCATGTCGGCGATGGCGCGCTCCGCCGCCGTCTTGTCCGCTGGCGAGGCGAGCCCGGTCTCGACATAGCCGAGCAGCGCCTCGATGAAGAACGCATCGTAATAGGCCGAGCGGTGGCGGATCTGCACCGGCTCCCACATCGGCTCGGCGATGCCTTTCCAGGGCGGATTGACTACGGCCCGCGCGTGCGAGCGCGCGATGAAGACGCGCGCGAGGTTGAACAGCAGCGAGGAGTTCTTGTAGCCGCGCGCATTCAGTCCCGTCAGCGCCATGATCAGCTCACGGCCGCGGACATCAGGGTCGCCGATCAGGTTGAAGGCGGCGTAGGTCGGCAGGAAGCCGTTCCGGCGGTACGAGCCGAGCAGATGCTGCGCGCAGTCGCGGATCACGCCGTCGATCTCTGCGGTCTGCGGCATGGTGCCGGTGAACATCGCCGGCGGCGGCTTCGGGTGGTCGAGCGCGATACTGTCGACGAGATCGGCCACGGGCTGGCCGACCGCCGCCCAATCCGGCTCGGCATCATCGCGGGCGCGGGCGAGGGCCTCGCGCAGCCGGGTCAGCTTCGCCGCGTCGCGCAGCTCGGGCAGTCCGGCCCGCCGCAGCAGCATCCGCAATGCGGGATTGCCGAGCGCGGTCTTGTAGAACTTTGCCAGGTGCGGATCGCCGCTGGCGCTGGCCGCCAGCACGGGATCGCAGACCTCATAAAGCGAGGGGCCGTCCTTCCGCGCCGTCAGCGCCCGGCAGGCGGCGCCGGCAAAATAATGAAAGCTCATGAAATACCTGGTCGCGGGGCCTTGCGCGGAAGCGGCGAGCGCGCGCACCCGACCGCCCGCCGCCCCCTGCAAGTCTTTGAAAAACTACCCGGATTCGCAGGAAAAACAAACGTGACTGATGTCACGGAATTAACCGGCACGGAGCCTGCATGATCAGTCCCCGGGTGCTTACGGGGATGCCACAAATCGAGAAAATCGGCCTGGAGAATTAACCAATAACTTCAGTGACTTAGTTCAAATTTTGGACGATCTATTGCTCGGGGGGCGATATCCGGTTAAGGGTTTGTTTGGTGCGGCGCCGCAAATTGCGCGCAATTCGGGGGCACTCCCCCGGCCAATCCCTCAAACCTAAAGACGCTATCGCGCTACTCAAACAGTGTGCGCGCGCTTGGCTGGTCTTTGGCACTGACAGGAATGAACCGAGATGAATGTAAGGCAGCTCGACATTTCCCGACGCACCATCGCGGTGGCCGCAGCCCTCATCGGCACGGTCTCGCTGGTGATCGGCGCGCATGCTGCCCTCAACATGCGTGCGCTCGATGCCGCCAAGGCCGTTACCACCGACCAGATCACCGGCTCGATCGGCCAGACCTCGCGCCTCGCGCTCGTCATCGGCAATGGACATTATCCCGACGCCAGCGCGCCGCTGACGCAGTCGATCAACGACGCCCGCGCGCTGTCCTCGTCGCTGCGCAAGAGCGGCTTTGACGTCGACATGGTGGAAGACGCGACCAAGGACGACATGGTGCGCGCCGTCAATCGCCTGAAGTCCCGGATCAAGCGCGACACCGTCGTCATGCTGTTCTTCGGCGGCTTCGGCGTGCAGGCGGGCCGCGAGAGCTACATGCTGCCGGTCGATGCCGTGATCTGGAAGGAAAGCGACGTCCGCCGCCACGGCGTCTCGATCGAGGGCGTGCTCGAGATGATGAAGGAGCAGGGCGCCAAGGCCAAGCTCGTCGTCGTCGACGCCTCCCGCCGTAACCCCTACGAGCGCCGCTTCCGTTCCTACAGCCACGGCCTCGCGCCGATCAGCGCGCCCGACAATGCGCTGATCCTCTCCTCGGCCTCGCCCGGCAAGGTCGTCGACGACGGCAAGGGCGAGCACAGCGTGCTGGTCGGCGAGCTGCTCGGCAATCTCAATGCTCAGAGCGGCAGCGCAGAAGCCGTCTTCAACAAGACCCGCGTCGCCATCTCCCGCGCCTCCGAAGGCGGCCAGGTCCCGACCGTTTCGTCCTCGCTGCTCGAAGACGTGCAGTTCGACCAGGCCGGCGGCTAGTTTTTCTCGGCAACCGTAGCTCTCGTAGGGTGGGCAAAGGCGCAAAGCGCCGTGCCCACGATCTTTCCAGGATTTCGATAGAAGACGTGGGCACGCTTCCGCCGCCGCTCTTCGAGCTATGGCGGACAAGTCGCTTTGCCCACCCTACGATAGCCGTGCCTTGGCGCACGTCTGCCTCCACACCGTCATTGCGAGCGTAGCGAAGCAATCCAGAATCTTTCCGTGGAAAGACTCTGGATTGCTTCGTCGCTTCGCTCGCAATGACGATCGTGGCTGCTACTTCCCCGCTTCCGCGCTCGCCATCGCCGGGCGCACGGGGTCGCCTTCGCGCAAGAGCGCGCCGGCGCGGGCGACGACGACGTCGCCTTCATTGAGGCCGTCGCGGACCTCGATATTGCCGCCCGACATCAACCCGATCTCGACGCGCTTGGTCTCGACGCGGTTGCGGCGGATCACCTGCACTACGGTGCCCGCGGACGAATATTGCACGGCGGTGAGGGGGACTGCGACGTTGCAGCTCTGGCCGGTCTTGATCAGCGCGCGTCCGCTCGCGTTCAGCAGCAGCCGCTTCTGCGAGGAGATGCCGATATAGACCATGCCTTGCTGGATGTTCGGCTCGACGGTCGGCCCGATGCGGCGCACCTTGCCCTCGAGGTCGCCGGCGCCAGCGATACGCACGGTCGCGGGCTGATTGACGGCTAGCTTGCGCATGTCGGTGGTCGCGACCAGGCCGACGAGATCGTATTCGCTGCGCGCTACGATGGTGAACAGCGCCTCGCCCTTGGCCGAGGCGAGATTGCCGATCTGCGCCGTGGAGGTCGCGATCACGCCCGCCACGGGCGCCGTGACCTGAAGCGTGCCGCCTTCGGGCAGCGCGAGGCGGGCCAGCACCTGGCCGGCCGTGGTGGTATCGCCGGCTTCCGCCAGCACCTCGGTCACCTTCAGGCCTGGGCGTTCGGGCCGCACCGAGGTTTCCTCGCGCGCGATGATGGTGCCGGTGGCCTCGACGATGTCGGAGAAGCAGGATTTCGCGACCTTGAGCACCGTGACCGCCGGCCCCTTGGGCGTGTCGTCATCGGCGGCAGGCGCGCCTTGCACGCCGAGGACGAATACTCCGGCGATGGCGGCGGGAAACAGGCTTCGAACGACGGAGCGGGGCAAATGACGCATTGGAAATTCCACGGGGGCGATGCCTCCAACCGATAGCAGATGGCGGGAGCCCGGACTACGGCAGCGTTGTCCCAGAGCGGGATGCCACGCCGCCCGGGCTGGCGCGGCAAGTCCTTGATTAGTCGCGGAATTGGGAAACAGGTTCGCTGCCGACCGGGCCGGCCCCACGGGGCCAAAGGGGACGGCTCAGCTCCGGCGATCGCCGAGCAGCCTGCCGGTGGAACGGTCGATCAGGTGCAACCGCGTGCAGGCCGGGCAGGGGACGGACACGTGCGTGCCCTCGGCTGGCGCGTCGCCGAGCCGATGCTGCACGTTCATGCCGGTCTGCGGGCACTTGAAGAGGATATGGCGGTCCATGACCGCCATATGATGGCAATGCCGGGGCTTCCGAAATTACGGATGATTACGTAGGTCGGTCGCAGCCCCTCACGGCAGGCTCAAAAACTCCACCCAGTTCGGCTTCTTGCCGGTGGGGTAGGACTTCAGCTTCGCCAGCGCGCCGCTCGACTGGTCGATCGCATAGACCGTCATGCCGTCGGAGAGCTCGCCGACCGCGGCAAGGTAGCGCCCGCTGGGATCGATGTTGAAGCCGCGCGGCTGCTTCTCGGTCGGTACGCTGCCGATCGTGGTCAGCTTGCCGGTGGCCGCATCGACCTTGTAGGCGGCGATCGTGTTGGTGGTGCGCTCGGAGGCGTAGAGGAAGCGCCCGTCAGGCGTGATGTGGATGTCGGCGGCCCAGGGTTTTCCAGTGAAGCCTTCAGGCAGAGCGGTGGTGCGCTGGATCTCGTCCCATGCGCCGCTCTTGGCCTCATAGTTGAACGCGGCGACATCGCCGTTCAGCTCGTGGAGGAGATAGACGAACTTGCCGTTGGGGTGGAATACGAAGTGCCGCGGCCCCGATTTTTCCGGCACCTTGTAGACGGGGGGATCGCTCGGCGTGAGCGCACCGGTAGTGGGCTCGAACGCAAAGCTCAGCACCTGGTCGGAGCCGAGATTGGTTGCGAACACGAAGCGGTTGTCGGGCGAGGGCAGGAAGGCGTGTGCGTTCAGCCCGGTCGGGATCACCTGGGTCGGCGCGGCCACCACGCCGTTCGCTCCGAGCGGATTCACCGCAACCTTGTTGCCGCCATAGGAGGCGCTGAACAGCACCTTGCCGCCGCGGTCGGTGGCGATGTTGGCCATGCTGTCGGCGAGCGGTCCGTTGCCAATATGGCTGAGCTGGCCCGTCTTTTGGTCGATCGAGAAGCTCACCGCCTGGAATGGCTGCGAGCGGACGCCGGCAATCAGCACGCGGTGGTCGGGCGTGATCGCGAGCGGCGTCGAGGAGCCCGGCTTCTCCACACCGGTGAAAGCGGCGGTCTGCACCGGTGTCATCTCGCCGTTCTCGGCCAGCTTGAACACGCTGATGTCGTTGCTGTCGGCGTTGCCGACATAGGCGAAGGTCTCGGCCATGCCGGCACGGGCTCCCAAGGTGAGGGCAAGAAAGGTGAGAGTGGTGGCGACCGCAGCGCGGGGTGCTCTGGCTGCGATGCGGCGGGTCGGACTCGACATGGGCGTTCTCCTCGGGACCAGGTGTTGTCGTTTTGCCGGAGAGGATAGCGGGCAGCCGGTTGCCGCACCAAATTCCAATTGAGATTGATCGATACCGAAATTGTATCGGTCGCACGGGTGTGGCTATCGCACCGCCGCCGTCAAATTGCGGGAGGGCAGATGCGGGCCGGCCGGGCGGTCCGGCGGCCCGAGCACGGTCCACACCGCGACCGCGAGCAGGGTGCAGGTCAGAAGCGTCCAGGCGACCAGTCGTTTTCGCATCAGGCCAATTTCCCTCTGAGCAAGTCCCCTCTGAGCAAGTCCCCTCTGGGCAAGTCCCGTCGTCAAATGCATGCGGCGACGCACGCGGGTACATCGTGCACTGCAACGGGCGACGCTTCTATGAACTCGTTCACAGGCGAGAACAGCGCGGGCGCAAGCGAACCAATGCCGCGCACAGGCATTAACCGATATGCCCCGCGAAAACGATCTCGAAGGCAAGCCCGACATGGGCGGCAAGCACGGCGGTCAGGCCGGCCAGCCCAGGCTGCCGCCGCGCCCACACGAAGGCCCGCGTGACGAGGATGTCGTGGCAAAGCGCCACACCGGTGAAACCGATCGCAGCCCCCCGCCGACCAAATCCAAATAGCGCCTCGCCCGCGCTGAACGCGCGTCAGGAACGGCAGCCTCGCCTTGTCGTTACCCTGATCCCGCAGGCGAAGGACACCAAAACGGAGGGTGGCACGTGTTTTGGATTTATTGGGACACCGCCTGGTCGATCATCATCAGCGGCATCATGTTCACGACCATCGTCACGCATCCCGACGCCGAGTTCGCCGAGATCCGTGCCGCCAAGCAGATGAAATGAGCCGGTCCCGCTTCAGGCTTTCATTTCCGTAGCTCGGTCTCCGTAGCTTGGTCTTGGCCGGCTCGCCCCCTGTGGGCAGGGAGCGCATTTGGTGAACCAATTCTTAGGGGGCGACCGGTATTTTTCTGCATCTTTTCCGCAGAGGCCCGGCGCTCCCAATGGCATTGTTCGGCAATCCCTCCATTCGTTCCGTTCTCGGCGCCATCATCGGCGTCCTCGGCCTGTTCCTGGTCGGGCAGCTCGCGACCGGTTTGTTGGGGGCTATTGAGCGCAACGGCGCCGCGCAGAAGGTCGAGCGTTTCGCCAGCACGGACCAGCAGCTGTTTGCGACCCTGCTCGGCTTCCGGCTCGAACGCGGCACCTTCCTGTCGGCGCTGGTCGCGGACGCGCCGGCCAATGCCAACGCCGATAACCGCATCGCCACCAACCGGCAGTTGTCGGAAGCCGCCTACAAAAGCGTGCTCGAGCGTCTCGATGGCGTGGCCGATCCGCGCCTCGCCGCTGCGCTCGGCAAGCTCGTTGCGATCCATGACGCGCTCGTGCCGCTCCGGCCCAAGGCGGAGGCCGCCATTCACCAGACCAAGGCGGAGCGTGATCCGAAGGTCGGCGACGAATTCCGCAAGGCCGCGCAGGACTATCTCGACGGCATTCTGGCCCTGACCGCCGAGCTCGAGAACGCGCTCAAGCTCACCGATCCCGTGGTCGATCATCTGCTCGCCGTGAAGCAGTCGGCCTGGGCCGCACGCAATTTCGGCGGCCTCGTCGCCATCCGCCTGGAAGCTGCGGCCGCGAGCGGCAAGCCCTGGAGTGCTGCCGACATGGTCGGCGCCGCCGAGGATACCGGCCGCGCCAAACAAGCCTGGAGCCAGGTGCTCGATGCAGCCGCGCGCGCCGATGCGCCGGCAAGCCTCACCGACGTCATCGCGCGCTCGAAGCAGGGCGAGGCCGCGGCCATGGCCGAGCGCCAGCAGGGCTTCATCAAGGCGCTGAGCAACAACCAGACCATCGACATCAAGATCGAGGATCTGTCGAAGCTCAATACCGCCATCCTCAATTCCAGCGTCGAGGCCGGGCAAGCCGCGCTCGCCGAGATGGTCGCCCGCGCCGGGCAGCAGATGACATCGGCGAAATGGAGTCTCGCGCTCAACGGCGGCATGATGCTGGTTGCGCTCGCCATCACAGTGTTCGGCTTCATCCTCGTCAACCGCCGCGTCAGCACGCCGATCCGCAAGATGACGCAGGCGATGCGCCGCCTCGCCGAACGCGACTATGCGATCGAGCTCGCCGGCATCGAGCGCGGCGACGAGATCGGGGAGATGTCGCGCGCGGTGGCCGTGTTCAGGGAGAACATGATGACCGGCGACCGCCTCGCCGAGGAACAGGCCGCCGAGCAGGCGAAGAAGGAGCGGCGGCAGCTCGCCGTCGAACGGCTGATCGAACAGTTCGAGAAGACCGTGACGGAATCGCTGCACACGCTCGCCTCGGCCTCAGGCGAGCTGAACGCCACCGCGCAGTCGATGTCGTCGACCGCCGAGCAGGGCTCGTCCAAGGCCGCCTCGGTCGCAAGCCTCTCGAGCGATGCGTCCTCAAACGTTCAGACGGTTGCCGCCGCCACCGAGGAGCTCTCGGCCTCGATCAGCGAGATCAGCCGTCAGGTCGCCGAATCCTCCAGCATTGCCGGTGCCGCTTCGGCCGAAGCCGACCGCACCAATGGCGAGGTGCAGGCGCTGGCCGATGCCGCGCAGCGCATCGGCGACGTCGTCGCGCTGATCACCGGCATTGCCGAGCAGACCAATCTGCTCGCGCTCAACGCCACCATCGAGGCCGCACGCGCCGGCGAAGCCGGCCGCGGCTTTGCGGTGGTCGCATCCGAAGTGAAGAACCTCGCCACGCAGACCGCGAAGGCGACCGAGGAGATCACCGGCCAGGTTGCCGCGATCCAGGGCGCGACCCAATCCTCGGTGACCGCGATCCGGTCGATCGGCTCCACCATCCAGCGGGTCAACGAGATCGCAGCCGCGATCGCGGCGGCCGTCGAGCAGCAGGGCGCTGCGACGCGCGAGATCGCGCGCAACGTGCAGCAGGCTTCGCAAGGCACCAACGAGGTCTCGCGCCACATCTCCGGCGTCTCGCAAGCCGCCGGCCAGACGGGCGCTGCCGCCGGCGAGGTGCTGGATTCCGCAAAAATGCTGGCGCGCCTGTCGGATGATCTCAAGCGCGACGTCGACCGCTTCGTCGGGGATCTCCGGGCGGCGTAGTTTCCGACGGTCTCGTGCCCCGGACGCTGCGCAGCACGAAGTGATGCGCTGCAGAGCCGGGGCCCATGCCGAAGCATTCTGGGTCCCGGTTCAGCAGCGCATCGTTACACGCTGCGCTGCGCCCGGGACACGAGAGCCAATCACTGCACCATCGCCGCAGCGATCTTCTCCGCCGTCATCAGCACCGGGAAATTGGTGTTGGCGCACGGCACCACCGGGAAGATCGAGGCGTCGACGACGCGCAATCCCTGGATGCCCTTGACGCGGCCCTGGTTGTCGACCACCGCCATCGGATCGTCGGCGCGGCCCATGCGGCATGAGCAGGAGGCGTGCCAGACGCCGATGGTCGCCTTGCGCACGAAGGCTTCCAGCGCCTCGTCATCGTTCATCACCTGGTCGAAGGTAAAGCCTTCGACCACGAAATTGTCGATCAGATAGTGACGCAGTGCCGCCGGCCCGTCCATCAGCGTTGCGGCGATCTTGGTCAGGATCCTGTTCTTGGTGTTGACCACGCCGATCTTGCGGACCTTGTCGGTGTAGGCGGCCGGGAACGGCTTGTCCGTCACCTTCTTCACGATGTCGCTCATCTGAATGGCGGCCATCTTGCGGAAGCCGTCCATCAGGCGATCGAGATCGCGCCGATCAGACAAGAGATTGAACTCGACGATCGGTTCGGCTGTGGGGTCACGCGAGGCAAGCTTGACCTGTCCGGTCTCCGAATAGGTCTTGTTGACGAAGGTCAGCAGCGAGCCGATCTGCTCGCCGACCGCATGCCAGGCGGATTTGCTGAGCAGGACAACGAACATGTCGCCCTTCGGTACGCCGGCGAGGCCCGACGAATAGCGCAGGCCGAGCTGCATGTGTCGCCTGGTGTGCTCGTTCATGCGCGCGCCGCGGCGGACGAAGGACGACAGCGAGATCGAGGGATGGTCCATCAGGCGCTGGCCGACACCCGGCAAGCCCGTCAGCACGGGAATGCCCAAATCCTTGAGATGGCCGACCGGGCCGATGCCGGCTCGCAAGAGATGCGCCGGCGAATGAATCGCGCCGCTGGAGAGAATGATCTCGCGTCCGCGGAATTCCTGCTCCCGCCCGTCGACCACGGCCTTCACGCCGACGCATTGCGTGCCTTCGAACAGCAGCCCCCGCACCTGCGTGTTGGTGGAGATGGTGAGGTTGGCGCGCTGACGCGTGTCGCGATCGAGATAGCCCATCGCGGCCGAGACGCGTTGCTCGGCCTGGTTGGAATGCGTCACCGGGAAATAGCCGTCGACGAACTCGCCGTTCTGGTCGGCCACGAATGGATGCCCGGCCTGCTGGAAGGCGTCGGCGAACGCCTGCGAATGCCGCGTCCAGTGCTCCCTCGGAATTCTGCGCACCGGAATGCGGCCGTCCTTGCCGTGATAAGGCCCGTCGAAATCGAGATCGCGCTCGACCTTCCTGAAGAAGGGCAGCACGTCGTTCCACGCCCAGCCCTCGGCGCCCCGCGCGTCCCACTCATCGTAATCGGTCGGCGCGCCGCGATTGGCCATCTGGCCGTTGATCGATGATCCGCCGCCCAGCACGCGCGCCTGCTCGTACTTGCGCAAGGGCGGACGCGCTTCGTTCGGATTGTTGTGGCTGACGACCTGCGTCGTGACCTTGAGCTCGGTCCAGTGGAAGCGCGGATCGAAATAGGCGGTGCCCGGATAGCTGTCCCTGATCTCGGCCGGCTCGTTGCCGGGTGGTGTGTCCTGTCCGGCCTCGCAGAGCAGGACCTTGTTGGCACTCTTCGCGGAGAGCCGGTGGGCCAGCAC
Organism: Bradyrhizobium huanghuaihaiense; assembly: GCF_007830635.1. Taxonomy (GTDB): domain Bacteria; phylum Pseudomonadota; class Alphaproteobacteria; order Rhizobiales; family Xanthobacteraceae; genus Bradyrhizobium; species Bradyrhizobium huanghuaihaiense. The sequence goes on from NZ_VLLA01000008.1 coordinate 36,813, forward strand.
GGACCCCGCCGAGCCGCCGCCGACGATGATGTAGTCGTACACGATTGGCGCTTCCTCTTGTTCTTGCAAGGGGAAGCTAGCGCGGATTTATCGTGAGGTCACCTCACCGCAATCGTCGGTGCGCCATGAACGCCACGAATGGCCCGCGGCATGCGAGATAGGATCTCACGTCATGCTGCCCGGCATGAAGCAGCGGATCATGGCGCGGCCGTTGACGTAGTAGGGCCACACGAAAGTGCGACCGGCGCGGTTCGGCTCCTTGATCACGGCATCGTCGGGCACGGTGATCCACTCGCCGAGAAGGCGAACGCGATAGTGTCCGTCCAGCGTGTCCCAGTCGACCTCATCCAGCGCGGTGCCGTCGGCGTCGGCGCAGCACGGACCTCCAGCTTTGCTTTTCAGGCTCTCGAACCAGCCCTTGAGCGGAGAATTCGCGTAGCGACCGTCGTCGCGGGCCTCCGCCGACAGGCCGATCATGGCGATAGCCGCCAGCAGAGGAATCATCCTGAAGGTCACGATCGCCATCTCGCCTCGCTCGATCCGCGCACGCGCGCAACAACGCAGGCGCAAGTCGCCTGCGATGTGTGTGATGTGATGCTGGCTGACGCTCGCCGGCCGCGGTTCCGGCCGGTTCAGCGGAGCGATAACTACGATCCGCAGCGTTTGATCCTATTTTGCGGACAGGGGTCGGTCGTCGTCGCGCAATTACAGGTGGAGAATGGTGGCGCAAGAACGGACATGCCGCAGGTCTTGCTCGGCCTGCGCCCCACAATTCCTTCTCCAAGTCCCTTGATTTGAATCAATGTGACATCGCCTTGCCGACCATTGTTAGCGTGGTGCCTGGGGGCTACTCACCTAGGAGGTCGCCGATGATGAAAATAATCGTGATCGGAACAGCCGCACTCGTTCTTGCCGCACCGTCGATTGCCAGCGCGCAAGCTCCGTCCCCTGCGACGTCAGAACGGCTCAACGCAGTGGACCGGAATACACTGATGGACATGCGGATCGATTTGACCAAGGCCGCATTGCAGCTGACCCCTGACCAGGAAAAGCTCTGGCCGCCTGTCGAGAGCGCCATTCGTGCCAGAGCGGAAGATCGGAGGGCCCGTGTTGCAAAAATCTCGGAAACAGTGGGTCGGCGGGCCGACCAGAATGCCGTCGAAACGATACGTAACCGTGATCCCATCGCCTTCCTGCAACGACGCTCGGAGGCATTGGCTCAACGATCAGCCGATTTGGATAAACTCGCCGAGGCGTGGCAGCCACTCTACAAGACCCTCAATCCTGAACAGAGGCAGCGCATGGGGGCCCTCGCGGTCCTTGTCCTTCACGACATGAGCGATGTCGTGGAGCGACGTCGTGCGCAGGCCGAGGATGAAGACTGAAGCAGGATGTTGATTCATACGCGCCGCGTGATGATCTGAACCTGCGCGGCTAACCAACTTTAGGCCTGGAGATGTCCCCTTTTGCCAGGGACGACATCCCCAGGCCGCATTCAAAGTGCTGTAGCCGACCAACGTGGCGGCAACCCGCGGCAGCGTCAGTGTTCACATCGTCAGTCTCGCCGGAAGCGCATAGCCAAAGGCGCGAGAGGCCGCGTTCGTCCGAACTACCAAGGCCGCAGATTTCAGGCACGACGGGCTTACAGCATCGCCTCTCCATCAAGACTGGTCGCTGTCTTGAGGAACGAAACGGCCTTGACGCCGCGCCAATCGTTCGTGGGCGGATGCAAGCTGCCCTTCATCCAACCCATGACGATCGGGGATGTGAGCGGATCAAGAGAATACTCATTTGACGAACAGGGTTTGTGAATCGCCGTGAGCCACGCGCGCACACTGATGCGCGGGCGCACACCCCGCAGGGAACACAATTGTCGCCATCCCCGGACAAGCATGACTCACCTTTACTGAGCTGGAGCCCCCAAGCCGACCTACGGGCGCACACTTGCTCGAGAGGTCAGCCGCTAATTTGGAGCTTGAAATTGCTGCTCGCACCATTGTCCGAAAGGGAAGCTGCGGTAACAGGTGACGCCTGCGTAGCTTCGCGAGTGTTCGCTCTTCCGACGCGTAGCAGGCGCGGCGAACTACGTTTTCTCGCGTTTGAATTGCGGGAGGCCGATCAGATGCCTGCGCGATGGTGGTTCACTGATACAGCGCGCAAACGCCTGCATTCCATCGCACGCACCTGCGGACGTCCCGGCGGGTTTGACGGATTGTGGTTCTGGCTACGCACACACCATTGACCATCGTCCTGCCCGGTCCGCAGCCGGCGGCGACTTGCGTGATGAGGTCGTCCGACTGAATCGGTGCGAGTGGCATTGCCTGCGTCGATGTCGCGATGGCCAGCGCAAAACCGGCAACAGCAAATAACCTGATCATCGTCACTCTCCTCTTGAAATCATGCAGAGCAAGGTTGGCGCCCTTCGAAGGCAGCATCAGTCCGCATGCAGGGGTCAGAAAGAGTTTGATCTGGAGGCGGCCGCGTGGACCGCCTCCGGGCCGAAGTCCATGTCCCCTGTACCCACTTTCGTCTGTGTCTTACGGGCAGCGGAACGGCATGCCGTTGGCGCCTGTGACCAAAGTCCCCGATGTGCAGGCCATGCCGGTGGGCGTTATGTACCAGCCAGTGCTGGCGCTGGCTGTGGACGCAGGATAGTAGGCATTAGCTCCCAGGCCTCCACCATAGTAGGCATTAGCTCCCAAGCCTCCACCATAGGAGGAAGTCCCACCTCTGTAGGGACTCACGCCCGTAACTCCATAGCTGCCGGCGCCTGTGTAAGGGCCGCTTCCCCATCCCCAGTTGGGGGATGTGGCCGCCACGGCAGCAGCCGTGCCCACGGCGGCCGCGCCGGCGACGCCAGCGCCGACGACCCCGGCTCCATACCCATATGCAGCCCGCCGGTCTTGCCGGCGAGCAACACCTGCGACGCTCATTGGGGTCAGCGGTCGACCGACCCGTGCTTGGGCACTCTCCACCGACAAAGAGATGCCGCGTTGTTCAGACCAGCTGAACGAGAACAGCGCCGCGCATGCGACAGTTGAGCCCGCGATTGCAAGTTTTGTCAGATGCATCTGTCTCATGAACTTGCTCCATGACTGGCTTGCCCCATGCTGAAATGATGCTGCCTCCCCACCGGGGTGAGCATTGCGCTAGATCAAGGATGGACGAGGGGGCTTGCGAGCTCGGATGAGGCAGAGACTTTGACGCGACCAACGCGTTTTCTTCGATGGTGCGGGTCGAGCCAACCGAGCCCTTGACGGCGAGAATGGACAGCGCTCTCAAGATGAAAGAGGCGGCGATCGTGCCGCCTCTCCTTGTGGTTCGCGTGCTTACTGGCAGACGTACATGATTCCGTCACCGCCCTTGATCAACGTGCCGGGCGTGCAACCAATACCGTTGAGCTTCGCATAGCTATCCCAACCGTCGTAGCAGGTATGGGAAGCACGTCCAAAGACTCCAACGGCCGTGCCGTATCCGGTCCTGCCGCCGACGCCACACCAGGGGCCGCCAGCGTAGTAGGCCCGCACTGCGTACCAGGGGAGACCGGTCTGATCGGGTATGTACTGATTATAGGGATACGGGCTGACATAGAGTCGCCTCGCTTGCGCACTCTCGACTGAGAGCGAAAGCCCGCGCTGTTCAGACCAGTCGACGGTGAACAGTGCCGCAAAAGCGATAGTCGCAGTTGCAATTGCAAAATTTCTGAAAGCCGTCTGCTTCATCGTTTTGCTCCTATGCTGTCGTCCCCCTTTTGCATGAGAAGGCTCGCCGGTTGCGCCGACATTGACCAAGATCAAGAACCTTGACCTGCCTCGTGACTTCAAGTTGTGGCTCTCGATGAGCTGTGCACGTAACTGTGCGCAAGGGGGTAACGAGGGATGTCGACGCGTCGGGCTCTCTGCTGTGTTTGCTCGGTGCTATTTCGGGGCCGGGGCCGGCCGATCGTTTCAGGCACTACAGGATTTTCTTCGAAATCTCGTCGTGCCCGAACAACATTGCCGATCTAGGCAGCCGCCTGCGCCGAGAGAAGCTGCTTCAGCTTCGCCGCCGGCACGGCCGGGCTGAACAGCCAGCCCTGCATCTGGCTGCAGCCGAGCTGACGCAGCACCTCGCGCTGGGCCTCGGTCTCGACGCCTTCCGCCGTCGTCGCCATGTGGCGGGCGGCGGCCATGTGCACCACGGCCTGCACGATCGGCGAGGAATCCTCGGGCTCGCCGATGTCGCTGATGAAGCTGCGGTCGATCTTGATCTTGTCGAAGGGGAAGCGGTGCAGATAGCTCAGCGACGAATAGCCGGTGCCGAAATCGTCGAGCGCGATGCGTACGCCGAGCTCGCGCAGTTGCTGCAGGATCGTCAGCGCCTCCTCGTCGTCGCGAATGAGGACGGTCTCGGTGATCTCGAGCTCGAGCCGTCCGGGAGCGAGACCTGAGTCCGCAAGCGCCGCAGCGACCTTCAACGCCAGTGACCGCGACCGGAACTGCACCGGTGAAACGTTGACGGCGATGTGGATATTGCCCGGCCAGCTCGCAGCCTCATTGCAGGCCTGCTTCAGCACCCATTCGCCGATCTCGCCGATCAGGCCGGTGTCCTCCGCGACCGGAATGAAATCCGCCGGCGAGACCATGCCGCGCTCGGGATGGCGCCAGCGCAAAAGCGCCTCGCAGCCGGTGACGACATTGGCGGCGAGATCGACCAGCGGCTGGTAATGCACCTCGAACTCGCCGCGCGCGAGCGCCTGGCGCAGATCGAGCTCGAGCTGGCGCCGCTGCCGCGCCTTGGCGTCGTATTCGGGCACGAAGATGCGGAAGGTGCCGCGTCCTTCCGATTTCGCCGCGTACATCGCGAGATCGGCGCGTTTGAGCAGGTCGTCGAGATTGTCGCCGTGCTCCGGCGCGATCGCGACGCCGATGCTGGCGTCGGTCAAGACTTCCTGGCCCTTGCAGCTCACGGGCGCGCGCAACGCCGACAGGATCGTGTCCGCCAGCCTCGTCAACTCGGCCTGATCGTTGGTGCCGGCCTTGACGATGGCGAATTCGTCGCCCCCTAACCGCGCGACGAGATCGTTGCCGCTGACGCAGGCGCGCAGGCGGCTGGCGACCTGGCGCAGCAGCTCGTCGCCGACCTCGTGTCCCAGCGAATCGTTGACGCCCTTGAACTCGTCGACGTCGATATAGAGGATTGCGAACGGCCTGCCCTCGGCAAGCTCCGCGACGCGGCGCTCCAGATGGCTGCGCATCAGTACGCGGTTGGGCAGGTCGGTCAGCGCGTCGTAATGCGCCATATGTGCGATGCGTTCGTCGGCGCGGATGCGCTCGGTGACGTCGTCATGCGTGGCGAGCCAGCCGCCGGCGGCGCCGGGCTGATTCTTGATCTCGATCAGGCGGCCGCCACCCGTCTCCACGATCGTCCTGTGGGTCTGCTCGACGCTGCCCAGGATGCCGTCGCAATAGGCATCGACGTCGCCGTCGAAGGAGCCGGTGTCATGGCGGTGCTGGATCACGTCGCGGAAATGGGCGCCGGGCTTCACGATGTCGGCAGAGAGGCCATACATCTCGATGTAGCGCCGGTTGCAGACGATCAGCCGCTCGTCCTGGTCGAACATCAAGAGGCCCTGCGTCATGGTGTTCATCGCGGTGTCGAGCCGCTGCTTCTCGACCGAGAGCCTTTGCGTCATCTGGCGGAAGATCAGGAACAGCGTCAGCACCAGCAGTCCGATCGACGTCACGGCGACGGCGACGAAGAATTTCGTCTGCGTGCGCCAGGTGGCGAGCGTCGCGTCCAGCGATTTGGTGGCGACCACGACCAGCGGCTCGCCGGTCAAAAGGCGCGAGGCGACGATGCGGTCCTTGCCGTCGATCGGGCTCGCGAGCTGCCTCGTGACGAAGGTGCGCTCGAACACCGCCATCTGCTCCGGCGTGCCCTGGCGAAAATTCTGCCCGATCATGGCGTCGACATGCGGGATGCGCGCGAGCAGCTGTCCGTTCTGGTGGTGCATCGCGATCGAGGATTCCTCGCCGAGCCCGGTCGAGGCAAAGAAGGATTCGAGCTGGTCGGGCGCAATCGCGCGCGTGACGATGCCGAGGAACTCGCCGCGCGGGCTGGAGACGCGCCGCGCGAACACGATGGCAGGGCCGTTGCCGAGCCGGCCGGGAACGACCTCGATCTCTTCCTGCGCGATCGGATCGTTCTTGAGCCGCTTGAAATAGCCGCGGTCGGCGACCGTGACGTCGGCGACCGGCCAGCGCCGCGACGAATTGATCAGCACACCCTCTGAATCGAACACATTGGCGCCGGCGACGTCGGTCCAGCCGCTGGCCTTTGCGCGCAGCGCTTCGTGCACGGCGAGAGTGCTCATCTGGCTGCGGAACAGGTCGGCGGACTCGATGCCATGGCTCTCGAGCTCGGCGATGACGCTCTTCTGGAACACGGCGAAATCCGCGAACTCACGGTCGTAGTGCCGGGCGAGCAGCCGCACCGCGCTCTCGAGACTGTCGCGACCGCTCTCGATCGCATTCTGCCGGAAGCGGTCGACGGTGAGCGCGGTGCCGATGCCGGTCGCAAGCATCAGCACGAAGCCGCCGGCGATCAGCCATGTCAGCGGCGCCCCGCGCCAGCGGCGCAGCAGCGCACGCATCCGCGCGGTCCATCTGATCGATGTGCCCATCCAGCCCTCCCGTGGGATGCAAGATGCAGCAAAACCGACAAGACCCCGTTACCATGGAGGGTTAGGAAAAGATGAATCGGAGTGGAATCAGGGGGTTGGTTCCCTGGTAGACCGTAGGTGGATTAGCGCGCAGCGTAATCCACCTCTTTAGTCTCGGCGGCGGCAGAAGTGGTGGGTTACGCTTGCGACTGCGCTTCGCGCAGCCGCCAGCTAACCCACCCTACGATCCCAGTCGCCTACCGCCTGATCTCCCACTCCAGCGCTGCCGCGTTTTCCTTGGCGAACATCTTGGGCACGTCGAAGGTCCCGGTCTTGAGGTCGTAGCGGCAGCGCCAGTTGGCCAGTCCTTTGACGGCGACGTTCTTCGGATGCTTGTCCATTTCGCCCGACAGCGAGATCAGCAGGTAGCGGTTGTTGGGCCAGTCGACGCCGAGCCAGCGATAGCCGTCCTCCGTGCCTTTCATGAGATTGGCCGAGATGTGGTAGTCGAGCTTCATGTTCTTCGTGTCGGGCCGGCTGTGGAAGTAGGCCCAGGCGAGATCGCTGAGCGACTTCTTCGTCGCGTTCACGAAGGCGCCGTTCTCGACATGGTAGAGGAAGAGATCCTGCGAGCCCGAGCCGGTCTTCTGCATCCGCACCAGCCATTGCGAGTCGCTGGTGAAGCGGAAGCCGGCGCCATAGCCCTGCTCCGGCTTCAGCTCCGTCATCTGGTCGCCGCGCCGCGCCCAGACCTGCCATTTGACGCCGAAAAGGTCTTCACTGTCCTTCATGTACTGCTCGAGCTTGGTGGCGCCGTCGGGCGAGGTGAAGGCGAGGTCCTTATTGTCGGTGAGGACGTAGCCCGGCGGCGGGCCGGAGGCGGCGAGCGCGGGGGAGGCGGCGAGCATCAGGGCGAGCGCCAGCCATGGCGCGGTTCGAAAGGATGAAGTCATGGAAAAATCCTTGAAAAATAGCCGCTGCGCGGCCTCGCTCATTTGACGCCGAAGGGGTCGCGCCGGTTCACCCGCAGCGGGCGGAAACGATGGCCGATCATCCCTTCGGGCGACTTGCTGCCGTAACCAAATCGGCGCAGGCTACGGTCATCGGCTGATTTGCCAGCAAGGATTCGACTTCTGATGATGACCGCAACCAAGGCCCTCATTGCGTTCTGCCTGCTCGCGGTGGTTGGCACCGTCCTTGTGATCGGTCCCGCCGAGCTGCGCCGCCTGTTGCCGGGCGGAGCGGGCACCGAGATCGCTGTCGCCGCCAAGCCCGAAGTCAAGGCGGAGACCAAGCTTGAGCCCAAAGCCGCAACCAAGGTCGAGCCGAAGCCCGAAGAACCGAAGCTCGCCGCCGCGCAGCCCGCGCCATCCCCGGCGCCGGCCGCAGCGCCGAAGCCGGCGGGGCCCGTGGCCGAAACCCAGAAGCAGGTCACGGCCGCGCTCGCCGATCTCGCGCCGGTCAAGCCGCAGCCCTCCGCGACCGACGCCGGGCCCCGCTTCGACGTCGCCCGCGTCGACGATCATGGCGAGGCGGCGGTGATCGCGGGCCAGGCCGCGCCGGGGTCAAAGGTCGAGCTATTGCGCGACGGCCAGCCGCTTCATTCGGTCACCGCCGATGCGTCGGGCCAGTTCGTCATGACGCCGCCGCAGCTTCCCGCCGGCAGCTACGAGCTGACGCTGCGTTCCAGGGCGCCCGATGGCACCGTCACGCAGTCCAGCCGGACCATGCCGGTGACGATCGCGGAAATCGCGCCGCCGCCCGCGCGACCTGCGCCGGTTGCGAAGCAGGCCGAGAGGATGGACGACAAATCGGATGTTGTGGCCTCGCTGCCATCGGCCGCACCGCATTTGGCGTCAACGTCTTCCGCGGTCCGGCCCAGGATGATGGGCGCGACAAAGCCAAGAGCCATGGCGCGGGTGCCGGCGGCCACGACAGTCGCATCGGCCTCGCCGGCGGACGCGCTCAGCACCGCACCGGCCGAGGCAGGCGGCAGCCGGGTGATCTCCCGCGGCGACAGCCTGTGGGCGCTGAGCCGGCTGGCCTATGGCGACGGTGCCCGCTACGCGGTGATCTTCAAGGCCAACCGCGACAAGATCCACAATCCGAACCTGATCTATCCCGGCCAGACGTTCGTGTTGCCGCAAAAGCCGCAGTGAGCGCGGTCCCCAGCGCTGCGACTATCGGCATTCTCTCTCCCGCGACGGTTTGATCGTCGCATGTCGGGAACCTTTGGTTCCCCTGCGCGTCATCGTGGTGAGACGCATTGCGTGCGTCGTGCGGGAGGGAGGGCCAGGACGTGGCCAAGTCAGCGCTCGGGTCTGCGATCATGTCGGGACGCATGGGGCTGGTGCTCGCTGGCGCGACCCTCCTGATTGCGGCAGTGCTGCTGCCGAATACGGCGCAGGCGCAGTTCGGGCTGCGCGGCGGTCCGCTCGGTGTTGCGCGGTTCGCGGTCGGTCACGTCATCGGTATGTCGCGCATGCGCCACGCCCGCATGGCGGTGCGCGGTGGCCGCTACCGTTCCGCTGCGTTGCGATCCCAGGATCCGCGCGGAGCCGAGCGCGGGCAGCCTTCCAATCCTTACATCATCCGCGCGGCTCTCTCGGCGCAAGCCGCGCTCGCGGGCTGGCACGGCGGCCGCCGCCCGCAGGGCTGGTGGCGTCATCCCGACGGCAGCTATGGCTGGGCCGGCCCAGTGTTCTGGCCATTCGCACATGACGATCTCGCCAACGCGGTCATCTTCGCCGACACCACCGGCATCTCGCTTTACGGCTATGGCGACATCTATGCCGCGCTCTTCTCGCCCTATGCGGCCACCGAGCTCGCCGCCTACACCGCGCCGCAAGGCAGGCGCGCGCGCAAGATCCCGTCGGCGCAGAACATCTGCGATGTCAGCGATCCCGCCGGCTTCCCCGCGGATCTCATGGCCGCCGCCGTGCACCCCAACGAATTGCAGCGCACCGCGCTCGACGAGCTCGTGAGCGCCTGGCAGTCTGCCCGTGACAGCATTCGCGCGACCTGTCCGACAGAGGTGCCGGCGACCGCAGCGGAGCGCCTCGGTCTGATGCGCGATCGTCTTGCGGTCATGATCAAGGCGATGGATACGCTCGCGCCACCGCTCGCGAAATTCGAGGGGCTCCTCGACGAGCGCCAGAAGGCAAAGCTCGACGGGTTGGCCAAGGAGCGCCGCGCCGCGCTCGCAGCAGGCCAGCCCAGGGATGCGCAGGCCGCGAGCGCCTGCGATCCGAACAGCGATCCCCGCTATGACGAGAAGCTGCAGCGCCAGTATGAGCAGCTCGTGCAGCAGCAATGGCCCGTCGCGGATATGGCCACCACGCTTCGCCTCGACGAGATCGCGCGCGCCCGCCTCGACGTGCTCCAGGACACCACGCTGCGCACCATGGAGACGCTGAGCGCCTGTCCGACCAAGCCCGCCGAGACGCCGCAAGGCCGCCTCACCGAGGTGAAGGCACGGCTGGAGAGGATGCTGCAGGCAGTGAACGGCGTCGCTGATGCGCTCGACGATTTCGAGGCGGACTTGAGCGACGAGCAGAAGGCGGGCTTCGAGGCGATCGGGCCGAAGCGGGGGGTGTGATCACCCGCACGCCCAGTCGAACTTCATGTCCTTGAAGTCGAGCTGCGCGTTGCCGGTGCCGAAATTGTAGCCGCCGAAATATTCCTCGAACTCGATGTAGAACGGGCTCATCTCCGGCACCGCCTGGCACGGCCGCATGGTGCCGCCGAGATGGTTGTGGGCGTGGTCCTTGGCCCAATCGTGCAAGCGGTAATTCTCAGAGCTCGGGACGCCGCCGACAAAGTAGTAGTAGGACTGATAATCGCTCGGCGGGTTGCGTGGGATGTGCGGGTCCTGCGGGGCCTTGCCGGCGTTGGGATCGGTCGCGCGCGGCATCAAGGCGATCCCGAGGTTCTCTGCCAGATCGGCCCGCGGAGGGCCGGCGAACATCTTCTGCGCGAAGGGCGCGGCAGCCTCGAAGAAGGCGCTGGCGCCGCCGACATCGAGCCAGCGCGGCCGCTCCGCCGTCGCCAGCGCGAGCGGCGCGGGCGGCGTCGCAAGTGCGCCCTCGTATTCGCTTCTGGTCAGCAGCAGCGCGGCATATTCGTAGTCGAGGATGTCGGTCATGCGCGACAGCCGCGGATGCGGGGTGCGCGCCAGCACGGCGTCGCGGATTTCGGGATCGTCAACCGCGCCGCCGTCATTGTGATCGGGCGGCGTCGCAAAGAACGACACCGCGACGATGTCCGCGCCATGCACGCGATAATCCTCCGGAAGCAGAAGGGTGAAGCCGTGCATCAGCGGATAGCCGGTGACGGGATCGAGCGGCCATTGCTCGCTCGTGATCCCCGGCGGCAGCCCATAAACCCAGCCGTGGTCGCGCGCACGGTCGGCGGGCCGGTCCAGCATCTGCAGATCATACGCACGCGAAGGCAAGGCAAACGCCACAGGTCGTCTCCATCCGAAGCCTGCCTCGCCGTTGAGGCGATGGTTAGTCGCGGGGAGGGGCGTTGGGGTTCGTGGGAGGGGGGGATGACGCCATTCTGCCGGTGTTTTGCCCGACGTGTCAAACCGCGTCGGCGCCCGCGTAAGTCATTGATCGCACAGCCCCCGTCTACTGTGCATGGGGTTGTTTTCGACTTTTTGTTTGGTCTCGTAGCCCGGATGGAGCGAAGCGCAATCCGGGACCGCTGTCGCTTGTGGCACGACCCCGGATTTCGCTGCGCTCCATCCGGGCTACGATGTCGTCGCGACCGCTACCCTCGCCGCCGCACCGCCGACGCATCCACCACGTTCTCCACTTCCTCGCGCCAGGACAAAATCTCCATCGCCAGCACCGGGTGATTGAAGCCCTTGAGCTGGAGATCGTCGAGGGCGCGGGCCTCGACCCAGGGCTCGACCATGCCGTAGACGCGGCGGCTGACCACGATCTGGTTGGGCTTGGCCTCGCTGCAGAGGCGGGAGGCGAGGTTGGTGACGCTGCCGATCGCGGCATATTCCAGCCGCTGCTCGAAGCCGACCTGGCCGAGCGTGGCGTAGCCGAGCGCGACGCCGATACCGAAGCCGAGGCTGTGGCCGCGGTTGCGCCAGCGCTCGGTCAGCGGGCCGATGGTGTCGCGCATCTCCACCGCCATCTTCACCGCGCGCTGGGTGTGGTCCTCGAACTGGATCGGCGCGTTGAACAGGATCATCACGCCGTCGCCGGCATATTTGTCGAGCGTGCCCTCGTATTTGAAGATCAGCTTGCCGAGCGCCGCGTGATATTCGCGCAGCACATTCATCGCCTCTTCCGGCTCGGTCGCTTCCGTGAACGCGGTGAAGCCGCGCAGGTCGCAGAACACCACGGTGACCTCGCGGCGCTGGCTGGTGAGCAGCCCCTCGGGGCTGTCGGAGGAGGCGATCAGCTGCGCCACCTGCGGCGCCAGGAAACGCTCGAGCTTGCGGATGCGCTCGATCTCGCCGAGCTGGGTCCTGACGCGCTCCTCCAGCGACTTGTTCCAGTCCTTGAGCTGCTCGGTCTGCACGCGCAGCTTGTCGGCCTGGGCGCGCACGGTCTCGTGCGCCGCTTCCAGCGCGTGGCTCTTGTGATCGACCTCGGTGAACAGCCGCGCGTTGCGCATCGCCAGCACCGCCTGGTTGGCGAAGGTGCGCATCAGTCCGATGAGGCTGCCGGCGAACTCGCCACCGGCGCGGCGCAGCACCACCAGCGCGCCGAGCGTGCCCTGCTGGTCGACCAGCGGCACCACCAGCACCGAGTGGAAGCCGGCAGCGATCGCGGCATCGCGCAGCGGCTGCCCGGCCGCCTGCTCGAGATCGGCAAGCGCGATCGGCTCGCCGCTTCTGGCGGCATCGCTCAGGATGTTGTCGCCTTCGTCGATGGTGACATGGGCGCCCTCGGCCGATCTGTCGATGCCGCCCGCTTCCACCACGTTGAAGCGGCGCGCCTCGGCGTCGTAGCCGTAGATCAGCACCGCATCGGCGTGGGTGATCTCGATCGCGCGCGCGGCGATGGTCGGCAGCACGGCGTTGAGATCGAGCGAGGAGGAGACCGCGCGGCCGACCTCTTCCAGCACCTTGAGCTCGTGGTTCGACTGCGCGAGATCGCGGGTGCGCTCCTCGACCTTGGTCTCCAGGTTCGAATAGGTCTCCTGGAGCTGCGTGGCCATGCGGTTGAACTGGCCGGCGAGGTCTTCCAGCTCGTCGGAGGTGTGCACGTCGATGCGATGGCTGAAATCGCCTTCGCCGAGCTTGTGCGCACCGTCGCGCAATGCGGTGATCGGGATGATCATGCGGCGTGCGAGCAGCGTGCCGGCGAGGATCGCGACCATGAGGCCCATGCCGATCAGAAGCGCGATGCGCACCAGCTGGTCGCGGATCGGCGTCAGGGCCTGCGTGGTCGGCTGCTCGAACATCACGCTCCAGCCGAGCTTCGGCACGGTGCTCGCAGCCGTCAGCACCTCATGACCGTTGAAGTCGGTGCCCGACGTCTCGGGCGCGCCGCCGGGCGAAATCGCGGCCGCCACCTGCGGCAGCTTCGACAAATCCTTGCCGACATCGGGACCTCTGGCGGATGTCGCCAGCACGCGGCCGCGCGGGTCGACCACATAGGCGAAGGCGGCTTTGCCGACCTGGGCGTCGGACAGGAAGTCGGAGAGGAAGCTGAGGTCGATCTCGGCGACCGTGACGCCGGCGTTGAAACCGGAATGCGCGACCGAGATCGACATGAAGGGCGTCCGGTCGGAAAACCAGGCCGGTGCGTAGCTGACGCCGCGCGCGACGGTGTCGGTGAAGCGCATGTCGCGGGAGAGGTCGGCATTGCCGCCGGTCGTGGTCAACTGCCGCGAGACGCGCAGCACCTCGCGGCCGTCGCCGTTGAGCTGGAACAGCTGGTTGACGACCGAGACCTGGTGCAGCAGCGAGGCGTAATCGGCGCGGCGCTTCTCGAGCGTGTCCTGGCTCGCCCGCGTCACCCAGCTGATCTGGCGCTCGAGCTCGGAGATCGACTGTTCGATCCGCCGCGCGGCGGCCTGCGCCTTGTCCTCCAGCCCGCCGGTCAGTTGCGTCTTGGTGGCGCGATAGGAGATCCAGGTCTCCATCGCGCCGTTGACGGCCAGCACGAACACGACGAGGCCGACGAGGGAGACGACGTATTTGGCGAACAGGCCCTCGCGCAGAAACCGTGTCTTGTCGTTCGCCCCAGCCATCCGGATCCTCTTGCGCCATCGACGCTGGCGCTACGGGCCGTGCAGCCCAATTGCCCCTTCTACCACAATTTGGGCCACCGGACGGGTGGACCGCCGGTGTGGTTACCCGTTGCGGATGCCGGGAGGGGCCGAAGAGTGATGAATTGTCGCAGCCTCATCCGAAGCAGCGCACGGGAAGCCGATGTAGGGGGATTGGCGTGCAATCATCGATTGAAGAGCTGCCGCAGCACGTCGTTCATCGGCTGGCTGTCCTGCTGCGCCGCCGGCGGGTCGTCCTGAGCGGGGGACGCGGGCGAGGCCTGTGGCGCCGGGGTCGACGGCGTTGCCGGCAGGCTGCGGCTGCGGCCGGTGCCTGTCGCGGTGCCAGTGCCTGATCCCGCACCACTGGACAGCCCCTGCTGGATCAGATTGCCGATCGCCTCGCCGAGAGGACCGCCGAGCAGGTTGTTCTGTCCCGGTTGCTGGGCCTGCGGATTCGCATTGCCGGTTGCATTGCCGCCGCCCGGCGCGGTGGCTCCGCCGAGACCCAGGCTTCCCAAAATATTGCCGAGCCCCGCGCCGTCAGGCCCGAACAGGCCCTTGCCCATTTCGCGCAGCTTGGCATAGGCAGCGTCCGGATTGTCGAGCATGCCGGCCATGTCAGGGTAGATCTTCGGCTGCGACCAGCTGCCCTGGATCATCACGGGGATGCCGAACCCGACCGGGTCGGAGGTGCGGCCCTGGCCTTCGGTCGTCATCACCAGCTTGGGCTCGACGCGAAAGCCCATCATCTTGGTGTCGAGCGCGATGGTGCCGGCGCCGGTGACGCGCACCAGCGGCCCGATCAGGTTGAGATCGGTCGTCACCGCCTGCCCCTTGTCGATGCGGAAGGAGGCCGAGAGCTGCGACAGATCCGTGCTCTGCTCCTGGCTGGAGTCCTGGTTTCCTTGCCAGCCCGAAAGCGTTCCGGTCGTCAGCGAGCGGATCATCTGCGCGACATTGATGCCGCGGATGGCGCCGTCCTGGAAATTGACGAAGGCCGTGCCCAGCATGTTCGCCATCAGCGCGCGCTGACTGGTGCCGGCGCTGCGCAGGGCGAGCTTGGCCTGCAGCTTGCCGTCGATCCGATCGAATTCGGCGAGCCCCTGCAGCAGCGGCAGCGCGCGCACGCCGACGAGGTCGGAATGCATGGCAAAGCTCGGCGCGCCGGTGGTCGCATCCAGGATCACTTCGCCGGAGACCTGGCCGCCATAGGCGCCGAGATTGGCGGTGCCGGCCTTCAGCACGCCGCCGGCGAGCTTTGCGTCGAGCGCCAGCGGCGCAAGGCGCGCATCGCCGATCACGGCCTCGTTCGCCGAGATCCTGACTTGCGCATCGACGTAATTGAGCCCGGACACGTCGATCGGCGCATTGCTCCAGGGCTGTCCCGACGCACCATCAGGCGTTTTCGCCAACGGGATCGCGAGCCGCTGGAAATCGAGATCGACCTTGACCAGCGGCTTGCTCGCGATGTCGACCGAAGCCCAGCCGTTGAAGGCGCCGTCGCCGAGCCGGCCGCTCACGCCGTTGATCATCACGACATCGCCATTCAGCCGCATCTCGGCATGACCGGTGAGCTGGGACTTCAGCACGTCAGGCATGTCGATGGCGAAATCCACCGGAACGGTCGGCCGCTCGGCCGGCGGCGTCGGCGCCGTCGCCTTGATGTCGAACTTGGTCGGGTGATCGCCGACGCGCGCAGTGCCGGTGATGTCAACCTTGCGGTCGCGGCCGACGACGGCGTCGGCGTTGATGGCGCTGATGCGGCCCTCGACGCGGTCGCGCAGGCGCGCGAATGCGACCTCGCCGTCGACGAGCTTGACGCGGTCGATGGTCGCCCCGGCCGTGTCGAGCGCGATCGGCTTCGACGCGGCGCCGGCGTTCGGCAGGCGCTCGCGCAGCAGCGGCTGGTAGAGCACGGGATGGGTGACGACGAGCTCGCTGATCCTGGGGGTGCCCGACCACACGCTGGAGAGCGACATGTCGGCCTGCACGCTGTCGACCGTCAGACGCGTGATGCCGCTGCGGTCCTTGGGGTCCTGGAGCGTCAGGTCGTTCAGCGTGACGTTCAGCGTCGGCCACAGGCTGATCTTCGTGGTGCCGTCGATCGACAGGCGATAGCCCGTCGCGCTCTCGACGCGCGCGGCGATCGTCGAGGTCAGGAAGCCCGAGGGGATTCCGACCACGAGCAGAAGCGCGATCACGATGATGATAGCGGCGACCGCGGCGCCGGCGAATTTCACTGCTCTCATGTCGACTTTCCAACGACGGACGAACGGCGCCGAACCCGGCCGCTCACCCGTCCCTTGCGCGTGAGTTTATCCCCGGACGGGAAGCCGCTCCAAGCGGTCAAAAATAGTCAGGGGGTGCTGCAAAGTTATGTGACTTATGACACACTTCTCCGGTGCGGTTTTACGCGATCCTGAAGTTGATGGTTCCAAGCGATTTGCCGGTGACGTTGACAAGCAAATTCACAAGGACGTTCAAATGAGCAAACAGGCCGAATTTGCGGTCATCCTGAAGATGAACCCGATGTTCGCCGATCTCGGCGCGGACGAGCTCCAGCGGCTGTCCAATCTCTGCCACACCCAGCATCTGGCGAACGGCGAGGTGCTGTTCCAGAAGGGCGATGCCGGGGATGCGCTGTTCGGGGTGCGCCGCGGCCAGGTCCGCATCGAGACCGGCGCCTCCGACGGCAGCCGGCTGACGCTGAATTTCATGGGGCCCGGCGATCTGTTCGGCGAGGTCGCGGTGCTGGACGGCCAGGACCGTACGGCGGACGCGACCGCAGGCGAAGCCAGCGAATTGTTCGTGCTGCGGCGCGAAGACTTCCTCGGCTTCCTCGAGCGCGAGCCCAAGGTCGCGATCAAGATCATCGCGCTGCTTTGCCAGCGCATCCGCTGGCAGAGCGAGCGCATGGAAGAGTCCATGCTGCAGCCGCTGCCGGTGCGCCTGGCGCGGCGGCTCTGCGCGCTCGCCGCCGATTTCGGCTCGGAGGTGCACATCTCGCAGGAACAGCTCGGCGTCTTCGTCGGCGCCGCCCGCGAGAGCGTCAACCGCCAGCTCCAGGCCTGGCGCAAGGAAGCGATCCTCGATCTCCAGCGCGGCCGGATATTGCTGCGGAACATGACCAAGCTGACCGCGATCGCGCGGAACGAGTAAGGGGGCTAGGCTGCTTCGCACGTAACGCAACGTCAGTAACTCAGATCGCGGATGCGGGGCGGCACATGGCCGCCCATCGCGCGAATCCTACTCCGCCGCAGGGTGCACAATGTTCTTCGGCGCCGGCCCCGCTTCCGCCGGTGCCGCTCCGTGATGACCGTCCGTCTCCGCATCCTCGCTGTGCACGATCAGGCGCTTGCCGAACCGCCAGATCAGGGCGCCGAGATCGTCCATCACCATGAACATCGCGGGCACGAACACCAGCGACAGGATGGTTGAGAAGAGCAGGCCGCCGATCACCGCGAGCGCCATCGGCGAGCGGAATTCGCCGCCGGCGCCGACCGCGAGCGCGCTCGGCATCATGCCCGCGGCCATGGCGATCGTGGTCATCACGATCGGGCGGGCACGCTTCATGCCGGCGTCGATCATGGCCTCCTCGCGCGGCTTGCCGTCGCGGATCGCTTCGATCGCGAACTCCACCAGCATGATCGCGTTCTTGGTGACGATGCCCATCAGCATCAGGATGCCGATCCACACCGGCGTCGTGAGCTGCTTGCCGGTGATGAGCAGCGCCGCGATGGCGCCGCCGATCGAGAGCGGCAGCGAGAACAGGATGGTGATCGGCTGCAGGAAGGTGCCGAACAGCAGCACCAGCACGGCATAGACCATCATCAGGCCCGCCGTGATCGCGGTGGCGAAGCCGTCGGACAGCTCGTTCAGGCTTTCGGCATCGCCCGAGGGTGAGACCTTCACGCTCTTCGGCAAGGTCTTCATGACGGGCAGGTCGTAGATCTTCTTGGTGGCGTCGCCGAGCGCGGCGGAGCCGACGAGGTCGGCCGCGACCGTCGCCTGCCGCTCGCGGTCGTAGCGGTTGATGCTGGTCGGACCCTGGTCGAGCTTGACGTCGGCGATGACCGAGAGCGGCACGCCGCCCTTCTCGCCGCGCTCGCCGAGCGGCACGCGCAATTGTTCGAGCGTCTTCAGATTGCCGCGCGCGGCGTCCTCGAGCTGGACCCGGATCGGCACCAGGCGGTCGCCGACGTCGAATTTCGCGAGCGCCGGCCCGACGTCGCCGATGGTGGCGACGCGGATGGTCTGCGACAGGCTTTCGGTGGAGACGCCGAGGCGGGCGGCGAGATCGGCGCGCGGCTCGATGCGCAGCTCGGGCCGCTCCAGCGTGGTTTCCGAGATCACGTTGGAGATGGTCGGAATCCGCTTCATCTGCGTCGCGAGCTCGCTAGCGACGTTGTTGACGATGTTGGCGTCAACGCCGGTCACGACCAGCGAGATCGCGCGCAGGCCGTTCTCGTCGAGGAACCAGAAACGGATGTCCGGAATGTTCTCCAGCTCCTGGCTGATCGAGAATTCCAGCTCGCGCTGGGTGATGTCGCGATCGGCCTTGGGCGTGTAATTGATGATCAGGGCGGCGCGCCGGACTTCCTGGGTGCCGGGCGGAACGCGGCCGCCGTCGACGAAGATGCTCTTCACCTCGGGCCGCTTGCGCAGCCGCGCGACGATGTCCTCGGTGACCTTCTCGGTGTAGGCGAGCTGGGTGCCGGGCGGCAGCTCGAGCGCCAGCAGCGAGCGCGCGCTGTCCTGCGCCGGCAGGAAGCCCTGCGGCAGCAGCGTGATGCTCCAGATCGAGGCGGCGAAGATGCCGAAGCCGATCAGCACCGTGATGAAATAGTGCTTCACCGACCAGGCCACGATCCCATGATAGGACCGCAAGATGCGGCCGGGCGGCGGCTCCTCGTGATGGCCATGCTTGAGGAAGTAGGCGGCCAGCACCGGCGTGACGAAGCGCGCGGCGAGCAGCGAGAAGAATACCTGCACCGAGACGGTGATGCCGAACTGCTTGAAGAACTGCCCGGCGATGCCCGACATGAAGCTCGCGGGGGCGAAGATCGCGATGATGGTGAGCGAGATCGCGATCACGGCGAGGCCGATCTCGTCGGCGGCTTCCAGTGCGGCACGGTAGGGCGATTTGCCCATGTTCATGTGCCGGACGATGTTCTCGATCTCGACGATGGCGTCGTCGACGAGAATACCCGTCGACAGCGTGATGGCGAGGAAGCTGACGAGGTTCAGCGAGAAGCCGAGCAGGTCCATCGCCCAGAACGCCGGGAAGATCGACAGCGGCAGCGAGATCGCGGCGATGATGGTGGCGCGCAGGTCGCGCAGGAACAGCAGCACGATGACGACGGCGAGGATGGCGCCCTCGAACAGGGTCGAGATCGCCGCTTCGTAATTGCCGTTGGTGTATTCGACCGAGGTGTCGATCAGCTTGAGGTCGACGTCGGGATAGGCCGCCTTGAGCGCGTCGATGCGCTTCTGCACGGCGGCGGCGACCTTCACGTCGCTGGCGCCCTTGGAGCGCTTGATGCCGAGCGCGACCACCGGCTCGCCGTTGAAGCGGGCGAAGGTGCGGCGGTCGGCGATGGTGTCGGTGACGGTGCCGAGATCGTCCAGCCGCACCTCGCCGCCGCCGAACAGCGGAACCATGGTGCCGGCGAGATCGCCCAGCGTCTTGGCGCCGGCGAGCGTGCGGATCGCCTGGTCGTTCTTGCCGATCTCGGCGCGGCCGCCGGCGACGTCAACATTGGTGCCGCGCAGGCTCTGGCTGACATTGACCGCGGTTAGTCCCATCGCCTGCAGGCGGTCGGGATCGAGCGAGACCAGGATTTCGCGCTCGACACCGCCGATGCGCTCGACCTGGGCGACGCCGCGCACGCCCTGCAGCGCGCGCTTGACCACGTCATCGACGAAATAGGACAGCTGCTCCGGCGTCTTGCCGGGCGAGATCGCGGCATAGGTGACGATCGGCAGGCCGATGACGTCGACGCGCTGGATCAGCGGCTCGGTGACGTTCTGCGGCAGGTTCGAGCGCACGCGCGTCACCGCGTCCTTGACGTCGTTGAGCGCGCGGTCGGTGTTGGTCTCCAGCGCGAACTGGATGGTGGTCACCGACAGACCGTCGGTGATCGACGAGGTGATGTGCCTGACGCCCTCGACGCCGGAGACGGCGTCTTCAACCGTCTTGGTGACCTGGGATTCAAGCTCGGCAGGCGCTGCGCCGAATTGCGACACCGCGACCGAGATCACGGGAATGTCGGCCGAGGGCAGCCGCGTCACCGCGAGCTTCACGAAGGAGGTCCAGCCGAGCACCAGAAGGATGATCGAAAAGACGACCGAGGGCAGCGGGTGACGGATCGACCATGCCGAAATATTGAGAGCCATCAGCGTACCCGCGTGCGATCGAGTTCATCGGCGAACATGGTCTTGATCTGGTCGCCGTCATGGAGGGAAGAGCCGGCGTCGGCCACGACGATTTCGCCGACCTCGAGCCCTTCCAGGATTTCGGTCGCGGTATCGGACGACAGTCCGACCCGCACCTTGCGCGTCTCGACCGTGTTGCCTTTGACGACCTGCACGGTGAGATGGTCGATCGCGGTCTTGGGGACCGCGACGCCGCAGCTTCGCTTGGCGTCGATCGAGGCGCGGGCGAACACGCCGACCTTCAGCGAGGGATTGTTGGTGACGCTGATGCGGACGCGGCCGAGCTGCGTGGTGCGGTCGATCTCGGGCGCGACCAGCCGCACCCGTCCGATCAGATCGGGCGCGTCGTCGCGGCTGATGCGCACGGTCGCGCCGGGGCTGAGCTTGGGCATGTGGACCGCCGGAACCTGAGCGTCGAGCTCGATCTCGTTGTTGACGGCGATGCGGAACATCGGGCCGGCCTGCGGGGACGCGGGCGCGCCGACGATGGTGCGGACCTCGGTGACGAGACCCGGCGCAGGTGCCTTCAGCGAGATCGGGCCTTGCGGGCCCGGCCGTTGCGGCTGGCCCGGAATCTGCGGCGGCGCGGTCAGGCGCGCCAGCTCCTGGTTGTCGGTGACCAGAGTACCTTCAGTGACGAAGAGGTCGGTGACCCTGGAGCCTTCCTGGTCGGCGACGACCACGGCTTCGCGGCGCGGCACGAAGAAGCCGGTCACCCGCACGAGGTCGGAGAAGCAGGCATTGGTCGACTTCGTCACGATGACGAGCGCCGTGCTCGGCGCCTCCTTCACCTCGGGGCGGCGCCGATGCTCGAACAGATAATAGCCGACGCCGAGGGCCACGACGAAGGCCACGGTTCCGGCTGGCTTGAGATATTCGGAAAGGTTCATCGCCGGATCATCCTGGCCTGGCTCACGGCCGTCCGCACGAGGCCCATGAAGAGCATTTCCCTGAAATAAAGCGGCGTCCCGCAAGGCTGCGGGACGCGCTTTGGAAGCGAGACTTTACACCACATCACGACGGGTCACTGCAAAGGATTACGTCGTGCTTACTTCGAGGCCGTGGTCTTGTTTTCCATGTTGACCACCTGCACGCGGCGGTTGACCTCGGCCATGGGCTGGCTCGGGTCCTTCAGCTTGCTCTTGCCGTAGCCGACGGTGACGAGGTCGGTCGCCGAGATGCTGTACTTCTCGACGAGGTAGCGCTTGATCGAATCCGCGCGGCGCTCCGACAGGTCCTGGTTGTAGCCCTCGCCGCCGGCGGCGTCGGTGTGGCCGGCGACCACGAAGGTCGAGCCCTTCAGGTCGGGGCTGGTCAGCGCGCGGCCGAGCGCCTGCACGGAAGCAAGCGACTTGGCGCTGATATTGGCCGAGTTGTAGTCGAAGGTGATTTCGAGATCGATGTTCGGCTTGTCCTTGGCGACGGACGCGATCTCCTCGCGCTCGGTCGACGACAGCGAGCGCGTCGAGCGGCCGCGCACGGACTGGATCAGCTTGGTCTCGGCCGCATTAGGCGCGGGATCGGCCTGCGGCGCGCCGATCGAAAGGCCGCGGGTCAGCGGCTTCTTCGCCGGCGGCGCCAGCGCGCGAAGGATCTCGTCCTCGGTGACGTTCTTGCTGTTGCCGTCGTCGCCGGCGAATGCGGGAGCGGCCGGCAGCGACAGTGCCGCGCCGATGGCAATGATGGACAGGATTGCGGTCAGTCCCTTTGCAGCCAATCTCATAGCTAGTCCCTCCTGCGCAGCCGTGCCCGCGCGGTTCCAAAATTTCTGCAATAGGCCCCCCGGGAAAGGCCGCCTGCGGCATCCGAGCGTTAGTCTTCCGTGGGCCGCCAAGGGTTCGAGGCGTCGGCGGCCTGAACCCAAAAAAATACTAGCGGACTCCGTAGCTTGCGAATTCCTGAACGATGTTCGGATCCATCGCCTTGGCGTTGGCAATGTCCAGCGCGCCTTCCTGGGCGGAGCCGTTACGCTGCTTGGCGAGGCCGCGGCCATAGAGCGAGGAGGTGAGGCGCGGATTGATCCTCAGGGCGGCATCGAAATCGGCGATCGCGTTCTTGACTGCGCCCGACTTCAGATTGACGAGCCCGCGGCTGTCCAGCGCATCGACGAAGTTCGGCCGCAGCCGCAACGCCTCGTTGCAATCCTTCAGCGCGCCCTGGAGGTCGCCGATCACGGTGCGCGTCCAGCAGCGGTTGTTCAGCGCCTCGACGTCCTTCGAATTGATCCGGAGCGTGTCGTCGAAATCCTTGATGGCGAGGTTGTAGGCGCCCTTGCTGGCATAGACCTGGCCGCGCCGGTACAGCGCGTTCACGTCGTCAGGATTGGCCGCGATCTTGGCCGTCAGGCCCTTGATGGTGGGATCTTCCGCCAGGACGGCCGCGCTCGGCCCGCCATCCGCGTTCGGCGCGGGTGCGGGATCGGCCGGCTTCGCCGGCGGTGGCGGCGGGGGCAGGGCGGCCTCGACCTGCGGCTTCGGTGACGGAGCCGGTGCGGGCGGCGGGGGCGGAGGGGCAGGCGCAGCAACATTGTCAGCCGGCTTCGAGGGCGCGGGCGGCGCCGGCGGTGACGGCGGCGCGGGTGGTGCCGGCGGTGGGTTGTTGGCGACGACGGGCGGCGCAGGCGGCGGGGGCGCCGTCGTGGTTGTCGTCGGGCGCGAGCCGGCGGCGCCCGGAATGAAGGAGAAATCCTCGGCCAGCGAGGAGGAGATCCACGGCACCTGCTCGCCGCGCGAGGCGCGGGTGACGCCCATCTTGGTGCGGTTCAGCGTCTCCTCGGCCATCAGGTCGGGGACGCGGATTTCCTTCAGCAGTTCCTGCACGAACAGGCTGTGCTCGCCGCCGGCGTCCGAGACCACCGAGGCCAGCGCCGCCGAATACATCACCAGCGTGCCGTTCGGCGCGATGACGGGCGTGAGGCCCGCCGAGAAGCTGCGGAACCGGCGCTCGAACGGGTTGCGCCTGGAGGCATCGATCAGCGCGATCTTGACGCCGGCGCCGCGCGTGTTGAGCTCGCCGAGCACGGTCTCGAGGCTGAACCCGTCGCGGCGCACGTCGGATTCGGTCCAGATCTGCGCATCGACCGGTAGCATGTAGCTCTGGCGCGCCGACTGGATGCCGAAGCCGCTGAAGAACACCAGCGCCACCGAGCCCGGCTTGATCTTGCCATAGAGCTTGTCGAAGGCGCGGCGCATGCCGTCGCCGGTGAGGTTCTCGCCGATCTCGACCGAGAAGCCGTCGCGCTTGAGCTCATCGGCCATGTCGCGCGCATCGTTGAGCGGTTCCTTCAGCGGAGCATCCGCATCCGGATATTTGGCGTTGCCGATCACCAGCGCATAGCGGTCGCCGGCCGCCAGCGATGGCGCAGCCGGGACGAGCGAAACGAGCAACGGGAGAAGGAAAAGAAAGCGAATTTTCATAATCAGCGCGGTCCAGCCAAAAAGGCGCCGTTCCAGCTTGCGCCGCGGCGACCTTAACTTACGCTCTATGCATTATCAAACCGGGGGGAGGGGGCGTCAACCTCTTGGAGATTCGGCATTATCGCGGCGATTGACCGCAACGCAGGGGTGCGCGGGTAGCGGGATGAACGGGCTGTCATGTTTGGTTCGACCCGACCTTGTTGGGCATGGCAGCGGCCATGTTTGCAGCGGTCATGTTAGGAGACTCATGGCGACGAAAATGTGATTGGTCTCACATTGCAGGCCCGCGGTCGTAGCAAGCCCCGGCTGTTTGACCTTTGCGGCGGACGATGGCTTGGTGCGTCCGCTCGTTCAGCTCCCCTCACAAAAAAGCAAAGCCAAGAGCCATGGGAAACGTCTACGAAATCTACGCCCTGCGCTATGCGACGATGTCGCCGCGCACCCCCAGCATGAACTTCCTGGCGCCCGATCCGCATGACAGCGCGGCGCAGGATCTCGACTATTTCGTTTGGCTGATCCGCGGTGGAGGGCGCGACATCCTGGTCGATACCGGCTTCAATGCCGAGGAGGCGAGCGCGCGGGCGCGCAAGCTGACGCTCAATCCGGTCGATGCGCTGGAGCGCTTTGGTGTTGCGGCTTCGAGCATCCGCGACGTCATCGTGACGCATCTGCATTACGACCATGCCGGCAATCTCGACCGCTTTCCGAACGCGCGCTTCCATCTTCAGGAGCGCGAGATGGCTTACGCGACGGGACGGTGCATGTGCAACGGACTGCTGCGACATCCGTTCTCGGTCGAGCACGTCACGCAGATGGTGCGCCATGTCTATGGCGAGCGTGTCACCTTCTATTCAGGCGACGGCGAGGTCGCGCCCGGCGTCACCGTGCACCGGGTCGGCGGCCATTCCGACGGCTTGCAGGTGGTGAAGGTCGAGACCGCGCGCGGGCCCGTGGTACTGGCATCCGATGCCGCGCATTACTACGCCAATCTTCAGCGCCGCAGCCCATTCCCGATCGTCTACAATGTCGGCGACATGGCGCAGGGCTGGGAGACGATCGAGCGCCTCGCCGGCCACCCCGACCGCTACATTCCCGGCCACGATCCGATCGTGACGGAAATCTATCCGCGCGCCAGCGACAAGGTCGACGCCTGGGCGCTGCACCTGCCGCCGACGCGCTCGTTTGCGAAGTGACGGCGTAGTCGTCATCCGGGCGCGCGTAGCGCGAACCCGGAATCCAGAAGGTGTCGCGCGAGATTCCGGGTTCGCCGCTGTCGCGGCGCCCCGGAATGACAGCACCAGCTAACACTCGGCCGCTTCACCGCTCGAGCGTGGCGAGATAGGCGGCAAGTGGCAAAAAGTCCGCCTCGTTGAGCGTTTTGACCACATCGATCATCGGCTTGCTCTCCGGCCCAGCGCGGAAGCCGTGCTGGTATTCGTAGAGCTGGCGGAAGATGTAGGTCGGCGAGCGCCCGGCGATGCCCGGCACGACGTCGGTGCCGGTCAGCTTCTCGCCATGGCAGCCGGCGCAGGCGATCTCCGGCTTCGCGGCCAGCCCACGACCGGCAGCGACGCTACCGGGCGGCACGTAGGCGGTAAAGCGGACGCGCGCGTCGCGGTTGACGAAGCGGCCAACGTCCGCCGGTGTCTCGATGATGCGCATGCCGATCAGCTCGCGTTCATCGCCTTTGGTGACGAAGAACCAGCCGGCGACCGTCGGTTTCGGCACGGTCTCGGTCTCCACCACATCAACCAACTTCTTTGGCTTGATGGCGGCAAAATATTCAGCCGCCGCCTTGATCTCATCGTCGTTCGCTGCCTTCGCGAGCGAGATCATCCATGCTTGCGGAATGCGGTCGGGTCGTGCTGTCGCGCGTTTGCCGCTCCTGTAGTCTTGCATCTGTCGAATGAAATAGGCCACCGGCAGGCCGGCGATGTCGGCGTTCTCCGGACCACCCGTGCCAGAGGCGCGATGGCAGAAGCCGCAGGCGTAGACGTCAGGCGCGCGGCCGCTCGCCACCACCGTCGGCATCGCCGGATGGTCACCCGGGTGCCAATCCGGTGCGAGGAAGCGATCGCGCGTTTGTGGAACCGTATAGCTCACCGTGCTGTCGGGAACGTGGCGAGGTTGGCCGTCATCGGACGGCGGCTTGAAGTCAGGCGGATTGTAAGTGTAGGCCCAGAACGGCGGCTTGTCGGTGGTCTGCGCTTGCGCGCCCGCCGCAGATACGAAAATCATGGGCAGTGCAACTAACGCCTGAAAAGTCGCTCCCAACCGTGCCATGTTCGCCTCCGGCTTTCGGGCAGCGAAGAGAAATAAACTAGCCCTGAGTCCGCGTGGGAACAATTGGCTTGCTTGCTATTGAGGCCGGTCGTCCTGAGGCCCGCTTTTGGGTCAAAACCGCAATGCAAAGGATCTCGCGGCGCTGAATCATTTTGCAACGCAGACATCGACTGCTGACCAGCAGGCACGATTTGCGCTGGGGTATGAGCTAAACTTGGCCGTCTATCAGTCAACACCGCAGGACATGCAATGGGACGTTCCGTCCAGTCTCCACTAACACTCTTCGATAGCCTGCCATTCGGGTTCGCCCAGGTCTCCACCGTGCCCACGCCCTTCGGCGATGCAGTTCATGTTTCGGGACAGGTAGCCTGGGACGCGGACCGCAACATAGTGGGTGCGAATGACATCGGGATTCAACTGAAGAAAAGTCTGGAGAATCTAGCCACAGCGTTGGCGTCGGTCGGCGCGACACTCGATCAAGTCGGGGCAATAAGACTTTACATCCGGCAAAGCCATATCGACCAAGGCAAGGCGATCAGCGACGCACTGATGGAAACCTTTGGTGACCGGCCGCCGTGTGCTACTTGGATAGGTGTGCCGAGCCTGGCGCGAGAGGAATTCTTAATCGAGGTTGAGCCGTCAATTATCTTCGTTGCCCGAAGCTGAGTGATGTCTCTTGCGGGTCAAAAGCGCCGGGTTTGAGTCTCAGCCAAGCGACTTTCGGTCTGCCCCCTTTCTTCGGACACGTTCAGCTCTGAGACGGGCGGCTGGCGCGGTGCCGGAGCGTAACCCGGTACGCGCACGGATGGGCTGGGAAATCGTGGATATCGAGGCAACGGTGTGGCGGAAATTAACTCCTGCCCATAGCTCGCGCTATCGTCTGATACGTATTCTTGCGCGAGGTTGATTGGGGAGGGCAGTCTTCGCAAAGGCCGGTGTGCCGGCAACTGATCGAAATCTGTCCGTCTACGTCTTTCGATGCGAGAGCTGGTACTCGCTGGGCGAAATTCCATATGCTTTCTTGAAGCACCGGCCGAAGTGCGTCAGGTCGGAGAATCCCCACCCGAACGCAACCTCGCTCAAGGAGCGATACGGTTGCACAGGGTCTTCGAGTGCCTGCCGGCACCTCTCAAGCCTCTCTCTCAAAATCAGGCGCGCTATCGAAGTATCTTGCGAAGCGAGAATTTTGTTGATGTACCGGACGCTGAGGCCGACGGCGTCGGCGACCGACTGAGCGTCGAGCTCCGGGTCCGCCAACCTCGATTTGATCGTCGCGCGGATTTCCAGGATTGCCATCGCTTTCGTGGAGGAGACGCGCAGCGTGGTGCTCTCGGCTGCTTTGGCGAGCGACAGAGCGACCAAATCGAGCATGAAATTCGCTGCCAACTGTCCGCAAACGGGGCGCACCAGCCCGGCCAGACCTGGCAGCGCTGTGCTGAAAGACGAGGTCAAAGCGTCGTCCGTTGCATCCAGTTGAATTCGTCGTGTGAGCATGCTGCGCGGGTTTCCCAGGCGCGCCTGCAGCTCACGTCGAGGAAGTTTCAGGACCAAAGTCCTCGAACCGCCCGAGAACGTTGCCGAATAGGGGAGCGCCGGGTCGAGCAGCGTCATGTCCCCGGGATGAAGGGTGATTTGCCGCCCATCCTGCTCCATACTCACACTTCCGCTCGCCTCTCGACAGAAGAACAATTGGTCGGAGCTCCTCCGCGAAATATGGGCATGTGTGTGTTCCACTCGGAGCGGAGTGTTCTCGAAAGCTACAAGGTCCAGCGTCCCTACCGATCCGACCTCGATTTCCGCTTCGAAGCGAACCCGCGAGGTGGGGAAGGAGTCGTGTTCAACGATCTCCTTGCAGGCCACGCTGTGCCAGTACTCGAAGCGATCACGTGGATGCACGTCCTTCGTCGTGAAGATGGTCCGCAATTTACTCTCCCTTAAGGGTGCGGCAGCCGAGCAGAAGTTCCAATTCAGCCGAGCAACACTGGTCCCGTGCGGATAGCTTCACGAGCACTTGGCAACTTTTCGAGTGAAAGGAAAGAGATCTCGTACCAAACCGTGAAAGTACGGAAGGAAAGAACATCGAAGTCGAGAGGTTCCGATGCACAACCAACCAGCTCAGCAGCAACCAAGTGTCACAGCTTCTCAGCTTGGAAAACAGCACTCATGCGTCACCGGCAAACGCGTCACCATAGGCTTTCCTGTCCAACGCAAGCAGGAACCAAAGCAGGTCCATTTCGAACCACCGCTGCGTGCTCGATTTCTCACTGCAAATGGACTCCGAAGCAGAGCATGCGAGGTAACGACGGTTTGGGATACGGGCGCGCGATTGCGTATGAAACGTCCGCCGCCTTCCAAGTTCGTCCTGCAGTTTGCCTGGTCTCCAACGGTCGTTTCGCGGTTCTGCAGGCGCGTTCGCTGCGAGGGCGAGTACGTCTGGGTTGAATACGGGCGCCTGCGCCCGTGCTATTCAATGGAGAATGACCGGTGATGGACCAAGACATCAATGTTGGGCACATTTTCTCAACCCCGTGGGAGCGAAAGCTTGCGAACGACATTGTTGCTGATCTTGAACGCTACTCGGGTGAAAAGCGATCCAGTGTTGAAGAAATGCGCCGTTTCCTGGCGGTGAAAGGTTATCGCGATCTGCTCAACCGATTAGAGGCTGCGTGCGAAAACAAGCGGTCTCTCGAGGCGCTGAGAGCGGCAGCACATGCGATGCGATGGTATGCGCTCGAGCGCCCGGCAATGTTCGCTGCAACGTTTCGTACTCCCACGACCGATACTGCTGAATGGCGAGGTGCCCTGGACAGGTTGCGGATGTTTATGACCAAAATCCTGTCCGAATGTGGATTGTGTGAGACAGTCGCAGACGATGCTCTGCGAATCCTCCGCAGCCTTGTTCGCGGATTCGTTATGCACGAGGTAATGGACTCGTTCTACGACGCACCTTCATACGATGATTGTTATGAAGGCGCCATCGATGTGTTCATAGCCGGTCTGCCAACACTCGCTGCTCGTGGCCCGAGGCAAGATCGAGGTCGACATTGAGCGGGGACGCTTCGCCGAATTCGTCATCACGCAGCCTCTGAGACGGGCATCTGGCGTGGTGTCAACGAGCGCCGGCAGGATTCCTGCAAGCAACGATGTCGCCGGGGGATTTTCGAGCCGCTGGCTCCGGCGGAGAGAATACCGCCAAATATCCTCCGTCACCTGCGAGCTTATATGTGGCGATCTCGCGATAGCCGACGGCGGTCAATTCGCAGCGCAAGAGCTCAATCGGCGTGCCATGCTTCGACGTCGGAAGCTCGAGATCGACAATTCCGACCCGCGCACCCTGCTTCAAGGCGGGCGCGAGGTTGTAGAGGAAGGCATAGGGTTGGGCTATCTCGTGATACATATGCACGAGGATTGCGGCATCCAGCGAGGAAGCGGGTAGACGCGGGTCGTGTGGTTCGCCGAGCGCGAATTGCACATTCGTCAGCTTCAGACGTTCTGTTCGCCTGGCGAGTTCGATGAGGTAATCCCGCGTGACGTCCTGGGCAATGACAGAGCCGGCGGGTCCGACGAGGTGCGAGAGCCTGACCGTGTGGTAGCCATCGCCCGCTCCAATGTCGCCGACTGTCATGCCTGGTTTCAGCTCAAGAATACGTGCGATTTGACCGGCCTCATCGAGGGAGTCGCGGCGCTCTTCGGCGGCGCGACGTGGGCTGACGATCCGTGCAACAGGGCGCTGCGGTGAGAGAAACTCGTTTGCAGCGACTCCGGGGGGAGCCAGATAACCTATGTCAGCGGCGTATGCGCGAGTCGCGGCAAGCGCCACAAGGAGCGCCGCTATACAAGCCAGTGCCGTCACGGGCCTACCAAGCTTCCTCAACCGGACCCCCAACGCCGTCGGCGCCTCTATGAGTCCCTAGTACGCCTGCTTCGCGTCGGCTTCTTCGCTGGTCTGGATCAAATCGAGGCTCGTTTCGATCTTGCCGAGCAGGGCCGAGAGCTGCTTGCGCTCCTGTGCGGAGAGGCACGCGAGGATTTCGTCCTCACGCCGCAGCAATTGCGGGAACAGCTCCTCGTAAAGCGCGCGTCCCTTCTTCGTCAGTTGCAGGCGGAATTCGCGGCGGTCGGCTTCGTTCTCGACCCGCTCGATCAGTCCTTCATTCAGCAGCGTGGTGACCGCGCGGCTGATGGTGGATTTGTGCGTGCGGGTGCATTGCGAGATGTACTGTGCGCTGCAGGCGTCAACGCGGAAGCCGAGCGTGGCGATCACGCGCCAGGCCGGAATGTCGAGGCCGTGGCGTTCCTGATATTCGACCGCGAGCGCGGAACTCACCTCCGCCGCCAGCCGGTTGAGGCGGAACGGCACGAACTTGAACAGATCGAGCCGCGCCTTTGGCCGCGGCGCAGCCTCGCTCGCCTCTTGTCTCTTCAGCGCGATGTCGCTGGATGTCCTCGCCAAGGAGAGCGCTCCGATTTCCAGTTGACGGCCGGCCGGCTCCGGTCCAAAATAGTTGCACGTGAGACTATCTAGCAGATCAGTCCTCTTCTGACCAGAGCCGAGGTTAGTGTATGGCGCCGGCCAATACGCATCAGGCCAAAACCCAGTTCGGCTATCGCCGTCATCCCGATCAGGACCGCCCCGGGCCAAGCCCCGCGGAGCATCCGGTCGTGATCGTCGGCGCCGGCCCGGTCGGCCTCTCGCTGGCGATCGATCTCGCCCAGCGCGGCCAGCGGGTCGTCCTGCTGGATGACGCCGACCGCATCGGCGAAGGCTCGCGCGCGATCTGCTTCTCGAAACGCTCGCTGGAATATTGGGACCGGCTCGGCGTCGGCGACCGCATGGTCGACAAGGGCGTGGTGTGGAGTGTGGGACGGATCTTTCACGGCGAGTCGCAGCTCTACCAGTTCAACCTCCTGCCGGAGGACGGCCACAAGCGGCCGGCCTTCATCAACCTGCAGCAATATTACGCCGAGGCCTATCTGGTCGATCGCATCAACGATCTGCCCGAGATCGACCTGCGCTGGCGCAACAGGGTGACGGCACTCGAGCAGCGCAACGATTCCGCTTTGCTGACCATCGAAACGCCTGAGGGCGCCTATCGCCTCAATGCGCAATATGTCGTCGCCTGCGACGGCGCGCGGTCCTCGCTGCGGCAGATGGTCGGCGCGGAATTTGCCGGCCAGGTGTTCGAGGACCAGTTCCTGATCGCCGACGTCAAGATGACGGCGGAATTTCCGACCGAGCGCTGGTTCTGGTTCGATCCGCCGTTCCATGCCGGGCGTTCGGCGCTGCTGCACCGGCAGCCTGACGATGTCTGGCGCATCGATCTCCAGCTCAACCGCTACGCCGATCCCGTGGTCGAGAAGAAGCCGGAAAACGTGCGGCCGCGGATCGCGCGCATGCTGGGCCACGACAAGTTCGAGTTCGAGTGGATCTCGCTCTACAAATTCCAGTGCCGACGAATGGACCGCTTCATCCATGGCCGCGTGATTTTTGCTGGCGATTCCGCGCATCAGGTCTCGCCCTTTGGTGCGCGCGGGGCGAACTCGGGACTCGAGGACGCGGAAAATCTTTCGTGGAAACTCGATCGCGTGCTGCGCGGGACTTCGCCCGCGAGCCTGCTGGAGAGTTACCACGTCGAACGCAGCATGGCGGCGGACGAGAACATCCGCGAATCCACCCGCTCGACGGATTTCATGGCGCCGAACTCGCATCAGGAGGCGCGGCTGCGCAAGGCGGTGCTGTCGCTGGCCAAGGAGACCGAGTTCGGCAAGCGCATGGTCAATGGCGGCCGGCTGTCGGTGCCTTGCAGCTACGATACGGCGCTGTCGTCACCCGACGCCGATGCGTGGACAGGTGGTCCTCGTCCCGGCTGTTCCATGCTCGATGCGCCCGTCGCCGAGCGGGGATATCTAACGGACGCCTTCCGCAAGGGCGGAACAGACTTCACCCTGCTGTCGTTCAGCAATGGCGTAGCGTTCGATGCGCCCGACGGCGTCAAGGATATCCGCATCGGCGGAGAGGGAGGGCTTGGCGATCCCTCGGGTCTCGCCACAAAGCGCTACGACGCAGAGCCCGGTGCGGCCTATCTGCTCAGGCCCGATGGCTATGTCGCGGCGCGCTTCCGGCATCCGACGCGCGAAGCGATACAGACAGCGCTGTCGCGTGCCGCAGGCTTGAATTGAGGTTTCGCATGCCGCTTTCCACCAGCTCGAACTTCGCACGCCCGGACGATGCCTTCCGCGCCATCGTGGAGGCGCATCGCGGTCTCACGGAGGAGCAGAGCGCCGATTTCGATGCGGCGCTGGTGCTGATCCTCGCCAACCATATCGGCGACATCGACGTGCTGCGGGAAGCGATCGGGCTCGCCAGGCGCCGCATGATCGACGGCCAGCAGCAACAACAGCAACAGCAATAACTCGTAAGGACGAATCGATGGCGAAGAACTTCGCATCCACCGGCGATCTCTCCGAGAAGAAGATCACCTTCTCCGAGATCGGCACCGATCTCTATGCCTTCACCGCCGAGGGCGATCCCAACACGGCCGTGATCGTCGGCGACGACGGCTGCCTCGTGTTCGACGCGCAGGCAACGCCGGCGATGGCGAACAAGGTGATCGAGCGCGTGCGCGCCGTCACCGACAAGCCGATCAAATATGTCGTGCTGTCGCACTATCACGCCGTGCGCGTGCTCGGGGCCTCCGCCTACAAGGCGCAAGGCATCGTCGCCTCGCAGGAGACCTATCGTCTCATCGAAGAGCGCGGCAAGCAGGATTGGGATTCCGAATACGGCCGCTTCCCGCGCCTGTTCCAGGATGCCCAAAGCATTCCCGGCCTGACCTGGCCGACGCTGACCTTCGAAGGCGAGATGTCGATCTATCTCGGCAAGCGCGAGGTGCGGCTGATGCAGCTCGGGGCAGGTCACACCTCGGGCGACATCGTCGCCTGGGTGCCGGATGCCGAGGTGATGTTCTCGGGCGACCTCATCGAGTACCACTCGGCCTGCTATTGCGGCGATGCGCATCTGCGCGAATGGCCGATGACGCTGAACGAAATCCGCAACTTCAATCCGAAGGCGATCGCGCCGGGCCGTGGCGATGCGCTGAAGGGCACCGCCACCGTGCGCGAGGCCATCGCGATGACGCGCGACTTCGTCACCTCGCTCTATGGCGCCGCCGAAATCTCGGTCGCCAAGGGCCGCACGCTGAAGGAATCGATGGCGGCGACGCGCGAGGTGATGGATCCGAAATTCTCGAGCTTCGCCATCTACGAGCACTGCCTGCCGTTCAACGTGTCGCGCGCCTATGACGAAGCGTCGGGAATCGACGACCCCGTGATCTGGACCGACAAGCGCGACCAGGAAATGTGGGCTGCCCTGCAAGGAGGAGGATAGTCATGAACATCAATACCTCGCCTGACCAGATCGTTCGAAGCTCGGCCCAGGTGACGCCGGGCTACATGTCCGGCTTCGGCAACAGTTTTGAAACCGAGGCGCTGCCGGGCGCGCTACCGATCGGGCGCAACTCGCCGCAGCGCTGCGCCTACGGGCTCTATGCCGAGCAGCTCTCCGGCTCGCCGTTCACCGCGCCGCGCGGCACCAATGAGCGTTCCTGGCTCTATCGCATCCGTCCCTCGGTGAAGCATTCCGGTCGCTTCGAGAAGGTCGATGCCGGACTGTGGCGTTCGGCGCCGTGCCACGAATACGATCTGCCGATCGCGCAGCTGCGCTGGGACCCGACGCCGCTGCCGAAGGAGGAGGTGACCTTCGTCCAGGGCGTGCAGACCATGACGACGGCCGGTGACGTCAACACGCAGGCCGGCATGGCCGCGCACGTTTACCTCATCACCAAGTCGATGGTGGACCAGCACTTCTACAATGCCGACGGCGAGCTGATGTTCGTGCTGCAGCAGGGCAATCTTCGCCTCGTCACCGAGTTCGGCCGCATCGACGCCGAGCCCGGCGAGATCGTGGTGATCCCGCGCGGCGTCAAGTTCCGGGTCGAGATCCCGAACGGCCCGGCGCGCGGCTATCTCTGCGAAAACTACGGCGGCGCCTTCACGCTGCCGGAGCGCGGCCCGATCGGCGCCAACTGCCTCGCCAATGCGCGCGACTTCCTCACGCCGGTCGCGAACTACGAGGACAAGGACACGCCGACGGAGCTGTTCGTGAAATGGGGCGGCTCGCTGTTCAAGACGTCCTTGCCGCATTCGCCGATCGACGTCGTCGCATGGCACGGCAATTACGCGCCCTACAAATACGATCTGCGCACCTTCTCACCCGTCGGCGCGATCGGCTTCGATCATCCCGATCCCTCGATCTTCACGGTGCTGACCTCGCCGTCGGAGACCGCGGGCACCGCGAATATCGACTTCGTCATCTTCCCCGAGCGCTGGATGGTTGCCGACAACACCTTCCGTCCGCCCTGGTACCACATGAACATCATGAGCGAGTTCATGGGGCTGATCTACGGCGTCTACGACGCCAAGCCGCAAGGCTTCGTCCCCGGCGGCATCTCCTTGCACAATTGCATGCTGCCGCACGGCCCCGACCGCGACGCCTTCGAGCACGCCAGCAATGGCGAGCTGAAGCCGGTGAAGCTGACCGGCACCATGGCCTTCATGTTCGAGACCCGCTACCCGCAGCGCGTCACGGCACACGCTGCGAATTCGTCGACGCTTCAGGACGACTACGCGGATTGCTGGAAGGGCCTCGAGAAACGCTTCGATCCGAGTAAGCCGTGATGTCTCTTACCCTCCCCTGGAGGGGGAGGGTCGCTACGCATGCAGCGAAGCGGAATGCGTAGCGGGGTGGGGTGACGGTCTGTCCGCAAGGAACACTGCCCGTGTTGAGAGATCACCCCACCCCGTCTCATATTTCGCTGCGCTCAATATGAGCCGACCCTCCCCCTCCAGGGGAGGGTGACACCGCCACCGCTGCGCACGGGAAACCAATGCCTCACCCCAACGACCCCAGCCTCCGCTCCTTCATCGACGTCGATCCCGCCTCGGACTTCCCGATCCAGAACCTGCCCTACGGCGTGTTCTCGACCGCGGCCAATCCGACGCCGCGGGTCGGCGTGGCGATCGGCAATTACGTGCTCGATCTCTGGGAGCTCGAGCAGGATTCCCGGCTCGATGTCGGTCCGCTCGGCGTGTTCTCCGGGCCTTCGCTCAATCCCTTCATGACGCTGGGGCCGCAGGTCTGGAGCAAGACCCGTGCGCGGATCAGCGAGCTCTTGCGCGCGGATCATCCGGAGCTGCGCGACAACGAGGAGCTGCGCAACCAAGCCTTGGTGCCGATGCGCGATGCCAGGCTGCATCTGCCGTTCGCGGTCTCCGGCTATACCGATTTCTATTCGTCTAGGGAGCACGCCACCAATGTCGGCGTGATGTTCCGCGGCAAGGACAACGCGCTGCAGCCGAACTGGCTGCACATGCCGATCGCCTATAACGGCCGTGCGTCCACCGTGGTGGTGTCCGGCACCAGGGTGAAGCGCCCGCGCGGGCAGCTGAAGCCGCCGAATGTGGACGTGCCGAGCTTTGCGCCGTGCAAGCGGCTCGATTTCGAGCTGGAGATGGGCGTCGTCATCGGGCAACCCTCAGCCATGGGCGGCATGCTGACCGAGAGCCAAGCCGAAGAGATGATCTTCGGCTTCGTGCTGCTCAACGACTGGAGCGCGCGCGACATCCAGCAATGGGAATATGTGCCGCTCGGCCCGTTCCTGGCAAAGGCGTTCGCGACCTCGATCAGCCCGTGGGTGGTGACGCGCGAGGCGCTGGAGCCGTTCCGTCTGCAGGGGCCGGAGCAGGAGCCCGTGCCGCTCGGCTATCTGAAGCAGACCAAGCCGCAGAACTACGACGTCGAGCTCGACGTCTCCTTGCGCGCTGCCGGCGCCAACGCGCCAGGCAGCATCAGCCGCACTAATTTCAAGTACATGTACTGGTCCTCGGTGCAGCAATTGATGCATCACGCCTCGAGCGGCTGCGCCATGAATGTCGGCGATCTCTTAGGGAGCGGCACCATCTCCGGCCCGGAGAAGAACCAGCGCGGCAGCCTGCTCGAAATCAGCTGGAACGGCACCGAGCCGGTCGAGCTGCCCGGCGGCGCCAGGCGCTCGTTCCTGGAAGACGGCGACAGCCTCGTCATGCGCGGCTGGTGCCAGGGCAACGGCTATCGCGTCGGCTTCGGCGAGGTCGAGGGGACGATTGTGGCGGCGGAGTAGGGCGCCCCTGCCGCCACGATCTCCGTCATTGCGAGCGTAGCGAAGCAATCCAGAATCTTTTCCGCGGCGGCAGTCTGAATTGCTTCGTCGCAAGGGCTCCTCGCAATGACGTGGAGAGAGCCTACCGCCTCTCCGGCGGCACGTCGCGCACCCGCGCGCAATGCGCGGCGACATCCTCGACGCTGTACTTCAGATGCACCCGCTTGTCGGATGGCACCTGCCTGGTCGTGCACACACCCGGCCGCCATTCCTGCGCCGGCCTGATCGGACGCGGGGCAAAGCCGCCGCCGCAGTTCGGGCAGACGTTGAAGAGTTTTGTCTCGACGCAGTCCGCACAGAACGTGCACTCATAGGAGCAGATCCGCGCATCTGTCGCGCTCGGCGGCAGATCGCAATCGCAATATTCGCAGTTCGGTCGAAGCTGGAGGGCCATGGCGGAGTCTCCCGGATTTGACCCTGATCATCGCAGACGGCGCTTGACGCGCGAAGGCCGTAGTTCCCTCGATTTCAGCCAGCCTTCAACTCCCTCAGCGGCAGCTTCGCGCTTTCCTTGAGACGATCGAGCACGATCGAGGAGCGCACATGCGCCACGCTCTGGTGCGGCATCAGCACGTCGTTGACGAGGTTGGAGAGGCCCTTGAGATCGCGCAGCACGGCCTTCAGCACGTAGTCGGCATCGCCCGTGAGCGAATACGCTTCCTGGATCTCGTCGATCCGGTTCACCAGCGCGCGAAAACGCTTGGAATTGTCCGGCGAGTGCGTCGCAAGTCCCACCTGGATGAAGGCGATGACGCCGAAGCCGAGCGCCTCGCTGGAGAGATCGGCATGATAGCCCGAGATCACCTTCTCCTCTTCCAGCCGCATCCGCCGCCGCGAGCATTGCGAGGCGGATAGCCCCGCGAGGTCGGCCAGCTCCTGGTTGGTGAGGCGGCCGTCGTCCTGCAGCGCGGTCAGGATCTTGAGGTCGAAGGCGTCCACGGAGATCATGCGTGTTTTGTCCAAATGATGCACGGATCGTGCACATGATAGCCAAATCCCGTCCCGTTTGCACGCTCCTTGCGTGTCTTATGAAGGATAGTTCTTCCCTAGCCGCAATTGGGAGAGCAGCATGGGTCCGTTTCCGCACGATGCACCGCCGGCCACCATCAGTGCCGACAATCCGATGGGCACCGACGGCTTCGAGTTCGTCGAATATGCGCATCCCGATCCGGCCGAGCTGCACGCGTTGTTCAAGCTGATGGGCTATGCGCCCGTCGCGCGGCACAGAACCAAGAAGATCACGGTCTATCGCCAGGGCGACATCAACTATCTCGTCAACGAAGAGCCCGGCACCCACGGTTATGAGTTTGTCGCCGCCCACGGCCCCTGCGCGCCGTCGATGGCGTTTCGCGTGGTCGATGCCAAGGCGGCCTATGACCGCGCGATCGCGCTCGGCGCCGAGCCCGCCGATGTGTCATCGGCGCAGAAGACGCTCGACGTGCCCGCGATCAAGGGCATCGGCGGCAGCCTGCTGTATCTGGTCGATCGCTACGGCGCCAATGGCTCGGCCTATGATGCCGAGTTCGAATGGCTGGGCGCACGCGACCCGCGGCCCGCAGGTGCCGGCCTGTTCTATCTCGACCATCTCACCCACAACGTCCATCGCGGCCGCATGGATGTCTGGGCCGGCTTCTACGAGAAGCTGTTCAACTTCCGCCAGATCCGCTTCTTCGACATCGAGGGCCGCGCCTCCGGCCTGTTCTCGCGCGCGCTGACCAGCCCGGACGGCAAGATCCGGATTCCGATCAACGAGGACGCCGGCGATTCCGGCCAGATCGAGGAATATCTGAAGACCTATCGCGGCGAGGGCATCCAGCACATCGCCTGCGGCTGCCGGGAGATCCACAGCACGATCGAAGGCCTGCGCGACGCCGGCCTGCCGTTCATGCCGTCGCCGCCCGTGACCTATTTCGAGCGGATCGATGCGCGCCTGCCCAAGCACGGCGAGGATATCGCGCGTCTGCAGAAGAACGGCATCCTGATCGACGGCGAAGGCGTGGTCGAAGGCGGCCAGACCAAGGTGCTGCTGCAGATCTTCTCGGCCAACGCCATCGGCCCGATCTTCTTCGAGTTCATCCAGCGCAAGGGCGACGACGGTTTTGGCGAGGGCAATTTCAAGGCCCTGTTCGAATCGATCGAGGAGGATCAGATCCGGCGCGGGGTGCTGAAGGTGGGGAACGCGGCGTAAGCTTCCGCTGTTGCCCTCGCTGCTGCTTCACAACAGGTGTCGTCCCGGCGAAGGCCGGGACCCATACCGCGTGATTTATCGATAGTGATCGGTGAAAGTACCGAACTCCGAGTCTTCGCCAAACCACTCCCTGTGGTTATGGGTCCCGGCCTTCGCCGGGACGACAGTGAAGTTTGGAGCCTCTACCTCTTCCACGCCTTCGTCACCGCACCAATCTCCGCCGCCTCCGGCTCGCGCACCGCGGACGGCGTGCGCGAGAACCGCGGCGCCGGTGCCGGCTGCTTCACGCCGTGGCGCTCGAGGAAGACCTCGCGGGCGACCATGTGCGGATGCTTCGTCGCTTCCGACATGGTCAGCACCGGCGCGAAGCAGATGTCGGAGCCTTCCATGATCCTGCACCAGTCCTCGCGCGTCTTGCTCTTGAACACCGCCTTCAGCTTCTCCTTCAGCGCCGGCCAGGCCTTGGGATTCATCTGCGCGTCGAAATCGGCATCGGTCAGGCCCGCGTGCTCGCGCAGCAGCGCGTAGAACTGCGGCTCGATCGAGCCGATCGAGACGAAATGGCCGCAGGCGCATTCATAGACGCCGTAGAAATGCGCGCCGCCGTCGAGGAAGTTCTGGTTGCGGCCTTCGGTCCAGCGGCCGAGCGTGGTCATGTCGAAGAAGAACGACATCAGCGACGCGGCGCCGTCGCACATCGCGGCATCGACCACCTGGCCCTTGCCGGACCTTTGCGCTTCCAGCAGCGCCGCGAGCACGCCGACCACGAGATAGAGCGCGCCGCCGCCGAAATCGCCGACCAGGTTGAGCGGCGGCACCGGCGCTTCCTTCGTGCCGATCGCGGCGAGCGCGCCGGTGATCGAAATGTAGTTGATGTCGTGGCCGGCGGCATTCGCAAGCGGGCCTTCCTGGCCCCATCCGGTCATGCGGCCGTAGACGAGCTTTGGGTTGCGCGCGAGCACGATTTCGGGGCCGAGCCCGAGCCGCTCCATCACGCCGGGACGAAAGCCCTCGACCAGCGCATCGGCGCTGGCGAGCAGCTCAAGCACCTCTGCGATCGCCGCCTTGTCCTTGAGGTCGAGCTCGATCACCTTGCGGCCGCGGCCCGCCACCGACTTCATGCTCTTCTTCGCACCGACGCGGTCGAGCGTGACGACGTCGGCGCCCATGTCCGCCAGCATCATGCAGGCGAACGGGCCGGGCCCGATGCCGGCGAATTCGACGACGCGGAAGCCCGAGAGCGGGCCGGCGGTGCGGACGGAAGAGTTTTGGGAGGGTTTGTCGAGCACGTTGTTGTTTCCTCGGGTCGCGGGCGATGCCGGTGATCCGGCAGGCGCCTCACGTTGCTGCCTTACGTCGCACTTGGGGGCGAGTTAATCGGCTGATTAACTTTTCTCGCCTTCCCGCCAGCGAGGCAAGCGGTTTTCATGCCGCATGGGCAAAATAAAAACGGCGCGCACCGAAGTGCGCGCCGCGGAAAATTTGCGTCGAGGCGCTGGCGCGGGATTGTCAGCCCGCGGCAGCCACGGCGCGTTGCGCCATCACCTTGACGAGGTTGGCGCGGTACTCGGCCGTGCCGTGGATATCGGCCAGCAATCCGCTCGCGGGAATGTTGACGCTGTCGAGCGCCGACGGCGACCAGTTCGCCTTCAGCGCGGCTTCGATGACGCCAACGCGCATCACGCCGCTCTGCGACGCGCCGGTCGCCGCGACCCGGATCTCGCCGGACTTCGTCTGCGCGACGAACACCGCGGTGAGCGCGAAGCGCGAGGCGGGATGCCGCATCTTGGCGTAGCCTGCCTTCGCCGGAACCGGGAACGACACGGCGGTGATGATCTCGCCGTCTTCGAGGGCGGTGGTGAACAGGCCCTTGAAGAAGTCATCCGCCGCGATCGACCGCTTGTTGGTCTTCACGGTGGCGCCGAGCGCGAGCAGCCCGGCCGGATAATCCGCGGCCGGATCGTTGTTGGCGATCGAGCCGCCGATCGTGCCGCGATAACGCACGGCGGGATCGCCGATCAGCGACGCCAGATAGGCGAGCGCTGGAATCGCCTTCTTCGCGGCATCGCTGGTCGCCACATCGTAATGCGGCGTGGCGGCCTTGATCGTCAGCGTGTCGCCGGAGGCCTCGACGCCGATCATGTCCTTGATCTTGCCAAGGTCGATGACATCTGTGGGGGCCGCGAGGCGCTGCTTCATCACCGGCAGCAATGTCTGCCCGCCGGCAAGGAATTTGGCCTCGCTGCTCTTGCCGAACAGACTGGCAGCCTCGTCCACGGAGGAGGCGCGATGATATGTGGTCTGGTACATGTTCGTTCCTCCCTCTCAAGCCGCGTTGATCGTGCGCCACACCCGATCAGGGGTTGCGGGCATTTCCAGATTGTTCTTGCCGATCGCATCCGTGATCGCGTTGATCACGGCCGCTGACGCCCCGATCGCGCCGGCCTCACCGCAACCCTTGATGCCCAGCGGATTGCCCGGGCAGAGCGTCGTGGTGTGGGAGAGGTTGAAGGAGGGCACATCGTCGGCGCGCGGCATGGCGTAGTCCATGAACGAGGCCGTGACCGGTTGGCCATTGGCGTCGTAGATGGCGTGCTCGAGCAGCGCCTGCCCGATGCCTTGAACCAGGCCGCCATGGACCTGGCCCTCGACGATCATCGGGTTGATCAGCCGGCCGAAATCGTCGGCCGCGACGAAGTTGACGAAGGAGGTCTTGCCCGTACCAGGATCGACCTCGAGCTCGCAGATATAGGTGCCGGCCGGGAAGGTGAAGTTGGAGGGATCATAGAAGGCGCTTTCCTTCAGGCCCGGCTCCATCCCGTCAGGCAGATTGTGCGCGGTGTAGGCCGCGAGTGCGACCATCGGGAAGGCGATCGCTTTGTCGGTGCCCGTCACTTTGAACTCGCCGTTCTCGATGACGATGTCGGCTTCCGACGCCTCCAGCGCATGCGCGGCGATCTTCCTGGCCTTGGACTCCATCTTCTCCATCGCCTTCAGGATCGCGGTGAGACCAACGGCCGCCGAGCGCGAGCCGTAGGTGCCCATGCCGAACTGCACCTTGTCGGTGTCGCCATGGACGATCGAGACCTGGCTGATCGGAACACCCAGGCGATCGGCAACGAGCTGGCAGAACGTCGTCTCATGCCCCTGGCCGTGGCTGTGCGAGCCGGTGAGGATCTCGATGGTGCCGACCGGATTGACGCGCACCTCGGCGGACTCCCACAGGCCGACGCCGGCACCCAGGCTGCCGACCGCCTTCGACGGGGCGATGCCGCAGGCCTCGATGTAGCAGGACACGCCGATGCCGCGCAGCTTGCCTTGCGACTTTGCCTGCGCCTTGCGCGCGGCGAAGCCGGCATAGTCGATCGCCTTCATCGCGGCATCGAGCGAGGCGTTAAAGTCGCCGGTGTCATAGGCCATGATCACGGGCGTCTGGTGCGGGAACTGGGTGATGAAGTTGGCCCGGCGCAGTGCGGCCGGATCGACCTTCAGCTGCCGCGCCGCCGTCTCCATCAGACGTTCAATGAGATAGCTCGCCTCGGGCCGGCCCGCGCCGCGATAGGCGTCGACCGGCGTGGTGTTGGTGTAGACCCCGATCACCTCGGCATGGATCGCCGGGATGTTGTACTGGCCCGACAGCAGCGTCGCGTAGAGATAGGTCGGCACCGACGACGAGAACAGCGACATGTAGGCGCCGAAATTGGCGTAGGTCTTCACCTTCAGGCCGACGATCTTGTTGTTGGCGTCGAACGCCATCTCGGCATGGGTGACATGGTCGCGGCCATGTGCGTCGGTGAGGAAGGCTTCGGTGCGGTCGCCGGTCCATTTCACGGGACGGCCGACCTTCTTCGAGGCCCACAACGCCACCATCTCCTCGGGGTAGATGAAGATCTTCGAGCCGAAGCCGCCGCCGACGTCGGGCGCGATCACGCGCAGCTTGTGCTCAGGGGCGATGTTGTAGAATGCCGACAGCACGAGGCGGGCGACGTGCGGGTTCTGCGAGGTCGTGTAGAGCGTGAAATGCTCTTCCGCCGCGTCATAGTCGGCGATCGCCGCGCGCGGCTCCATCGCGTTGGGGGCGAGGCGGTTGTTGGTGACGTCGAGCTTCACGACGTTGGCGGCCTTCGAGAAGGCGGCGCTCACCGCGCCCTCGTCGCCGATCACCCAGTCATAGACCTGGTTGCCGGGAGCCTCGGGATGAAGCTGCGGCGCGCCGGCCTTGATGGCGGCGTGCATGTCGGCGACGGCCGGGAGCTCTTCGTAATCCACGACCACGGCCTCGGCCGCGTCACGCGCCAGATTCTTGCTGTCGGCGATCACGACCGCGACGGCCTGCCCGACGAAGCGCACGGTCTCCGGCGCCATCGCCGGCCATGCGCCCATCTTCATCGGGCTGCCGTCCTTGGAGGTGATGGCCCAGCCGCAGATCAGGTTGCCGACCTTGTCGTCGACGAGCTGCTGGCCGGTGAGCACCGCGACCACGCCCGGCATCTTCAGTGCCGCGGAGGAGTCGATCCCCTTCACCTTGGCATGTGCATGCGGGCTGCGGATGAAATGGGCATGGGTCATGCCCAGCAATTTGATGTCGTCCACGTACCGGCCCTTGCCGGTGATGAAACGCTTGTCTTCCTTGCGCACGACGCGCGCGCCGATGCCTTCAACACCCATGTCTGGTCCTCCCGACCGGAAATTGTTTCGACTGCGCTTTCCCTCGAAAGCTGCAGCGGTGGTTCTTTGTTCGAAGCGGGCGGCCTTACTCGGCCGCCTGCGAGACCTTCATGCGCCCGGCCGCATCCAGCACGGCTTTGACGATGTTGTGATAGCCGGTGCAGCGGCAGATGTTGCCCTCGAGCTCCTGGCGGACGGTGGCCTCGTCGAGCTGGCCGCCATGACGGTGCACGATGTCGATCGCCGACATGATCATGCCCGGGGTGCAATAGCCGCACTGCAGGCCGTGATTGTCGCGGAAGGCGGCCTGCATCGGGTGCAGCTCGTCGCCCTTGGCGATGCCCTCGATCGTGGTGACGTTGGCACCGTCGGCCTGGCCCGCAAGCATGGTGCAGGACTTCACCGCGCGGCCGTCCATGTGCACGACACAGGCGCCGCACTGGCTGGTGTCGCAGCCGACATGGGTTCCGGTGAGGTTGAGGTGATCGCGCAGAACATGGACCAGCAGCGTGCGGTCCTCGACGTCGACGGCAACGGCCTTGCCGTTGACCGTCAGTTTGACTGTAGACACGGCGTACTCCTCCCGAATGTTTGTAGTTATTCTAATTAGAGACAGCGCGAACGGAACTTTGCAACTGGGATTTTGCTGACCGCGCGTCATGGAAAGGTCATCGTGGCGGTCGCCGTAGATGTACGATTCGGTCGCGACATTTCGTGTCGCCACCAGCGCAGGGCGCAACCTTGCAATGAGCCCAGCGAAAACGGTGTCCACGTCGTCAGCAGCGGCCTGCGCTCAACCACTATCGCGCGAAG
Source organism: Bradyrhizobium huanghuaihaiense (assembly GCF_007830635.1). Taxonomy (GTDB): domain Bacteria; phylum Pseudomonadota; class Alphaproteobacteria; order Rhizobiales; family Xanthobacteraceae; genus Bradyrhizobium; species Bradyrhizobium huanghuaihaiense. Next base: position 80,757 of record NZ_VLLA01000008.1, read on the forward strand.
CGCTGGCCTTTTGAGCGCTGGCCTTGGACGTCGCGCTCCTCGCGCGTCGCTTCTCCCCTTGATGCCTTGTTCCTTGTCGCGAATAGGAGCACGCGCTCACGCCCTTGTAATCGCGATCTTGGTAGTAGGCGGAAGCGAGCTAAGTCATTGATTTTGTTCGCTGCGATGCAGCGAAGCTGCGCCCCCGCACGAGGCCCGCCGGCGAGCCGCGTCGCTCGCGACCTCCTAGTACTTCCTGGCGATTGATCGCAGCCGGGCGTCCTCCTAGTCGAAGCGAACAAGCAACGGCCAAAAGGGGTGGAAGCGATGCAGATGAACGACAGTCAGCGGATCCCGGCGTCGAAGGCCACGGTGTGGGCTGCGCTCAACGATCCCGATATTCTCAGGCGCTGCATTCCCGGCTGCCAATCGCTCGAGATGGCATCGCCGACCGAGATGACGGCGACCGTGGTGCTGAAGGTCGGCCCGGTGAAGGCGACGTTCAGCGGCAAGGTGACGCTGACCGACATCGATGCGCCCAATGGCTACCGCATCGTCGGTGAGGGCGCCGGCGGCGTCGCCGGCTTTGCCAAGGGCGGCGCGAAGGTCAGGCTGGAAGAAGAATCGCCCGACGTCACCATCCTGCACTACGAGGCCGACGCGCAGATCGGCGGCAAGCTCGCACAGCTCGGCTCGCGGCTGATCGACTCAACGTCGCGAAAACTCGCCGCGAATTTCTTCGAAAGTTTTGCCGGCCTGGTAGCGCCATCATCCTGATCAGCACGTCGTCCTCGGCGCCCCGACGCGAACTTGTAGGGTGGGCAAAGGCGCTCTTGCGCCGTGCCCACCACTTACTAATCCACGAGTGCGAGAGAAGAGGTGGGCACGCTTCGCTTTGCCCACCCTACTGCGCTGAGTGGGCCGGACAAATCGGATTGCGGCGCGATGCTGCCGTAATCCGATGGCGCATTTCGAGCTGAAAAATACGGGCAAGACGCGAGCTTCGGCAACGAGATGAGCGGCGAAAGCCGCCGATGATCTGCACTACTACCTTCCGCCTATACTAAGCGCGCAAACGCGATGCTGTAATTTCGAACGATGGCTCGCAGACGAACTGCGCATCACGAGCGCAGCGCGCTCAGGCGCCCAACGAGGCGTTCACAACAACATCGCGGAGGGAATACATGACCTTTGGAACGAAGGGCTTCTTGGCCGGCATCTCCATGATTGCGATGCTCGCCGCCGCTACACCGGGCGTCCGCGCCAACGAGACCGTGCTCAAGGCGCAGTCCGATTCGAACCAGTGGGCCGTCGCGGGCCACGACTACGGCAACACGCGCTTCAGCCCGCTCAAGCAGATCAACACCGAGAACGCGGGCAAGCTGACGCTCGCCTATTCGTTCTCGCTGGCGTCGCTGCGGTCGAACGAATCTTCGCCGATCGTCATCGGCAACACGCTCTACGTTTCGAGCTCGTGGGGGCCGAAATACGTCTACGCGCTCGATGCGGCCACCGGCGCGCGCAAATGGACCTGGGAGCCCGACATTCCCGAGGACGTGCTGCAATACGCCTGCTGCGACGTGAACAATCGCGGCGTCACCTATGCCGACGGCAAGATCTTCGTCGGCCGCCTCGACGGCAAGCTGACGGCGCTGGACGCCGCGACCGGCAAGGCGCTGTGGACGACGAAGGTGGTCGATTACAAGCAGGGGTCGGTCATCACCTCGCCGCCGCTCGTCGTGCGCGACAAGGTCATCACCGGTTTCGGCGGTGGCGAATACGGCGTGCGCGGCTCGCTGCAGGCCTTCGACATCAACACCGGCAAGCAGGTGTGGCAGACCTTCACCGTTCCGTCGCCGGACGAGCCCGGTGGCGACACCTGGAAGGGCGACTCCGCCCAGCACGGCGGCGGCGCGGCCTGGCTGGTCGGCTCCTATGATCCGAAGAGCGACACGGTCTATTGGGGCACCAGCAATCCGGGCCCGTGGAACACGGCGGTGCGCTCGACCGGCGACGGCAATTTCGGCAAGCTGACCAACCTCTACACCGCCTCGACGGTGGCGTTCGATCCCAACACCGGCAAGATCAAGTGGCACATCCAGACCACGCCGGCCGATGCCTGGGACTATGACGGCGTCAACGAAGCCGTGCTCGCGGATCTGAAGATCGGCGGCAGCACCGTTCCGGCGCTGATGAAGGCGGATCGCAACGGCTACTTCTTCGTCGCCAACCGTGAGACCGGCAAGGTGTTGTCGGCGGAGAAGTACGTGTTCTCCAACTGGGCCAAGAAGTGGGACGTCGCCACGATGCGCGCGGTCGAGGATCCCGACAAGCGCCCCGGACCGAATCATCCCGCCAAGGACATCTGCCCGAACCTGATCGGCGGCAAGAACTGGCAGCCGATGTCGTTCAACCCGCAGACCGGCCTCGTCTACATCCCGTCCAACAATGTCTGCATGGACTGGTCGGTCAGTGACGTCGCCTACAAGCGCGGCGTGTTCTATCTCGGCGCCGAATTCCCGACCAAGGAAGGCCCCGGCGGCTTCCTCGGCGAGCTCGTGGCCTGGGATCCGGTCGCGCAGAAGAAGGTCTGGTCGATCAAGGAAGACCTGCCGTTCAACGGCGGCACGCTGACCACCGGCGGCGGTCTCGTGTTTGCCGGCAACATCCATGGCGATTTCCGCGCCATCGATGCGAAGTCCGGCAAGGTGCTGTGGAGCAAGAATCTCGGCTCCGGCATCGGCGCAGGTCCGGTGACCTATCAGGTCGACGGCAAGCAATATGTCGCCATCGTCGTCGGCCGCACGGCTGCGCTGCCTGCGTTCCTGGGCGAGGTAGGAAAGAAGATGACGGCCGCAGCTCCCGAGGGCGGTTCGCTCTTCGTGTTCTCCGTCCAGTGACCACTCGCGCGCGTATCCTCTCGAGGTGACGGGATACGCGCGCGCTTTTTTCAGACTTTAGCTGCGGCATCGGCCGATGCCTGATGCCGCGGCGCCTGGCTCAACGAACTCCGGCCCAACAACGTTATGGGAGACGAGGATGCGTGCCAATCATTCTGCCATCGGTGCGAGCCGAGGCCGCTCCATCTCAGCCTTGTTCGCATGTGCCGCCGCGGCGCTGATCGTTCCGGCCTCGCCGCTGCACGCCGACGAAGCGCAGCCGCTCCGTCTCTGCGCCGATCCGACCAATCTGCCGTTCTCGAGCGATAGTCCGTCGCAGCCGGGCTTCTACGTCGAGATCGGGCAGGCCCTGGCGCAGGCGCTCGGCCGGCCGATCGCCTATGACTGGTACAAATCCTATTTCGGCAAGCGCACCGTGCGCGTCACGCTGCTCGGCAAGCAATGCGACGCCATGATCGGGCTGCCGCGGTCCGAGGATTTCATGGGACCGCCCGTGATCTTCTCCAGCAGCTTCGCGAAGGAAGGCTATGCTCTCGTCGCCGCCAAGGAATCTGCGAAGGGCCAAGCACCCGGCGGCATCGACGGCCTCAAGGGCAAGCGTGTTGCCGTGCAGTTCGCCAGCACGCCGCAAAACCTGCTCGCAAGCCGCGACGACATCCAGAAGGTGACGGTGCTGTCGCCCGAGGAAGGCATGCAGGCGCTCGACCAGGGCAGGGCCGACGTCGCCTTCATCTGGGGGCCGGTGGCCGGCTGGCTGAACAAGACTACCTATAACGGCCGCTATCAAATCGAGCTCATCGAAGGCGAAGGCCTGTCATGGGATGCCGCCATCGGCTTTGCGAAGACCTCGACCGAGCTGCGCGATCGCGTCGATGCCGTGTTGCCGCAGCTTCAGAGCACGATCGGCGCACTCGCGGTGAAATACGGCCTGCCGATCGGCGCGCCGGTTCGCTTCGGTGCGGTGCCGGCGGGAACGACGACGGGGACGGGAACCGGAGCCGCCGTGGCGCAGGTCGCCAATGTGGTGGCGACCGAGACCAAGGGCGATGCGGCAGCGCCGGGTCCTGAGGCCGTCGGCGCGGGCAAGGAGATCTTCAACGGAACCTGTGCGCACTGCCACGGTCCCGATGCCATCCAGAGCGAGCGGAAGATCGATCTGCGGCTGCTGCGTCATCGCTACGGCGACGAGATGCGCGAGAAGTTCTGGACGACCGTGCATGAGGGACGGCCGACCAAGGGCATGCCGGCCTGGAAGGAGGTGTACACCGACGACCAGTTCGACAGCATCTATTCCTTCCTGCTGACGGTCCAGTCCGAATCGAACGACTGAACGATCTTGACCGAACCCGATCGGGAGGATGTGGTAGCGTCCGTCCGGCATCATCCCGGTGCCGGACGGGTGCCGCATGGTTCTGCCTCTTCCGCTCCGGCGGCGGATGCCCGTGCGGTGCACTATTCGGCGGTGCAGTCCTGTGAAGGCGCCATGACCAGCTTCCTGATCATCGACGATCATCCGCTGTTCCGCGAGGCGCTCGGCAATGCGGTGCGTCTGGCCTTGCCGGAGGCGCGGATCTTCGAGGCGATGTCGATCGAGGATGCCCTTCACATCCTGACGGCCGAGCAGGGCGAGGGCATCGACCTCGCGCTGCTCGACCTCTTGCTGCCGGATTCGACCGGCTTCTCCGGCTTCCTGCGCTTGCGCGAGGCCTATCCGCGCCTGCCGGTCGCCATCGTGTCGAGCGACGAGGACCAGCGCGTCGTCCGCGAGGCGCTGGAGCTGGGGGCCGCCGGCTATCTGCCGAAATCGATGTCGAAGCGCGAGCTGGCGCAATCGATCGAGGGCGTGCTGAAGGGATCGGTGTCGGTGCCGAAGGATTTCGTGGCGGCGCCGCGGCGGCGGGCGGAAGCCAGCAAGGCGCTCGAGGTCAAGCTGCGCGAGCTCACGCCGCAGCAGCTTCGCGTGCTCGATCTGCTCCGGCGCGGCTATCCGAACCGGCAGATCGCCCAGGAGCTTCAGCTCGCCGAATCCACGGTGAAGGCGCACATCACCGAGATCCTGCGCAAGCTCGGCCTGTTCAGCCGCAACAAGGCGATCATCGAGATCGGCAAGATGGACTTGCCCGATCCCAAGGCCCGGCCCTATGCGCGGGCCGACCGCGGGCGGCCGCAATGAGGTGCGATGTCGTGCTTGATCTCGTGTTTGACCTGAATCAACCCGGTCTGACCGGACTGAGACATTCTCGCTTCTACGTCCACTCCGACAATAATCAGGGCATGGCTCACGCGTGATGCGATTTCTGATTGTCGAAGATCATCCGCTGTTCCGCGAGGCCCTCGAGGGCGCGCTCCAGATGGTGGCGCCCGCGGCCGAGATCCTTCAGGCGACGTCGATCGACGGTGCGCTCGAGCAGGTCGCGGCGATGACCGAACTCGACCTCATCCTGCTCGATCTGTCGATGCCGGGCACCACAGGTCTTTCGGGCATCATTCGCATCCGCAAGGCATTTCCCAGGATCCCCGTCGTCATCGTATCCGGGCATCAGGATCCGCAGATCATGTCCGGCGCCTTGTCGCTCGGCGTGTCCGGCTACATCCTCAAATCATCGTCCAAGCAGGAGCTGGCGCAGTCGATCGGCGAGGTGCTGCGCGGCGCGGTCTGCGTTCCCGCGGCCTATCGCGCGCTCGTGCGCCCGCAACGTGCGGCCGGCCCCGCGCAGGATCTGTTGAAACGTCTGCACGATCTGACGCCGCAGCAATTGCGCGTGCTCGAAATGCTCAAGCGCGGCCTGCAGAACAAGCAGATCGCCTATGAGCTGAAGATTTCGGAGACCACGGTGAAGGTCCATGTCTCCGACATCCTGCGCAAGCTCAACGTGCTGAGCCGCACCAAGGCCATCGTCGAAATGTCCCGGATCGATTTCGCGACGCTGGCAGCCGAGGGCACGAGGCGCGAGCGCGGCCGGCCAGAGCCGCAATGACGCGATTTGGTCTCTTTTCGTCGCGCCGGGCGCGCCACATCCGGCAGATGATTCATAGATAAATCAAAGCCCTGGCTCAGCGTAAGATGTTACCTCTACTGTGCATGGGGTTGTTTTGCGATATTCATGTGAGCAGCCGCGCGCTAGCTCAGCAGGAACGACAGCAGCGCCCGCGTCTCGGCCGGCTTGATCGGCTTCTTCAGCACTTCGAGGCCATGCAGGCTCGCTTCCTTCGCCGCCTTTTCGGAATAGTCGGCGGTGATGATCATGGCCGGCGTGTCGAGCTTCAACTGCTCCCGGACGGCGGCGATGGCCGACAGGCCGCTCTCGCCGTGATCGAGATGGAGGTCGGCAATCACGGCATCGGGCGCGCCGCCGAGCTCGTTGAGGCGCACCAGCGCGTCCGCGCCCGATCGCGTGGTCGCGACGTCGCAGCCCCATCCCTCCAGCAGCGCGGCCATCGCCTCCGAGCCGTTCGGATCGTTCTCGATCAGCAGGATCTTGGCGCCTTCGAGCCCGCTATAACTGTAGTGCCGCTCGGCGAGCTTGACCTCGTGCACCTGGTCGCCGACTTCAGTGAGATCGGCCGGCTCAAGCTCCAGGGTGAAGGTCGATCCCCTGCCGAGCTGCGACAACAGCCGTACCTCGTGCCCGAGCACGGTCGCGAAGCGGCGGACGATGGAGAGACCGAGCCCGAAGCCGGCCTGGTCGGTCGCAATCGCCTCCCCGCGCTGGAATTCGCGGAAGATCGCCTCCTGCTGCGCCTGCGCAATTCCAGGCCCGGTGTCGGAGACCTGGACGCAGATCTGGTCGCCCCGCGGCCGGCATCCCATGACGACGCCGCCGCTGCGGGTATAGCGGATGGCGTTGGCAAGCAGGTTCTGCAGGATCCGCCGCAGCATCATCGCATCCGACATCACCGCCAGCTGTGAAGAGCGGATGCGCAAGGACAGGCCTTGCCGCGCGGCGATCGGCTCGAACTCGTTGCGGAGCTGCTCGAGCAAGGGCGCGAGCGCAATCGCGCGCACGTCGGGCTTGAGCGCACCGGCGTCGAGCTTGGCGATCTCCAGCAGCGACCGCAGCAGGTCCTCCAGCATCAGCAGCGAGCGGTCGGCCTGGTCGATGAGCAGGCCCGCCTCCTGCGATTCCATCATCTCGGTCAGCGCCGACAGGGTGAGGCGCGCCGCATTGAGCGGCTGCAGCAGGTCGTGGGTGACCGAGATCAACACCGAGGATTTCAGCGAGCTTGCCGCCTCCGCCTGCTGCTTGGCGCGGTAGAGCCCTTCATTGGCGCGCTCGACCGAATGCAGCGCCTCGCGCAACTGGTGCGTCCGGTCGCGAACCTTGTGGTCGAGCGCAATGGCGGTTTCGAACAATGAAAAGGCGTTGAGCTGCTGGTCCATCGAGCGCTCGACGCGCGACATCAGGGCGGCGTTGATCTTCCTCAGCTTGGCGGCTTCGCGCCGCAACTGGTCGACCGCATCAGGGCCCTGCCACATGTCCGTCACGACGGACGCCTTCCGATCGCGACGCCCGTGAAGGTCTGGTTCACATGCATGGAGCCGAACTGCTCGCCATAGGTATGAAAGCCGACGACCCGGTTCTGCCGGTACAATTCGGACATGTCGCGGGTGAGCTGATGCTGCTCGGCATCGAGCCGGCGGAGCAGGCACTCGAAACCGATATAGAGCGAGACGTCTCCGATCTGGTCGCGGATGTCGGCAAAGGTCTCGCAGGTCGCGCCGACCAGGCTTCGCGACGTCGCGGCCGTCAGCACCATGCCCTCGTCGATGGCGCAGAAGAAATGCAGCGAGCCGTCCGGTTCGACGCGCTGGATCGAGCGCGCGTAGTAGGAGCCGCCGACACGCACCAGGACCGGGTGCGATGCAAAGGAGAACGGATCGAGCTTGGCGTCCAAGATGCCGACCACACGCGAATATTCCAGTGCGGCGGGCTCCGCGTTCAGCTCCCTGACCATTCGATTTTCGATGTCGGCCTCGGTCACGACCATCTTCTGCGCCCGCGGCTCGAAATTGTCGCACTTGAAGACGCGGAACGGCAACGAGGTGTTCAACAGGATCAGCAGGGCGGCATTGGTGTGCGCCTTGCCATCGACGAACACAAAGGTCTTCTCGAAGCGCATCCCGTCGCCGGCGGACCCGCCGACCACCGGAATATCGTCCAGCGATGCATAGATCGCGGACATCACCGCCTCTTCGCGGCGGCACAGGCCGTCGATCAGGACGAGGCCGAAGGGACTGCCACGGTCGACCTGCGGAGTGGCCCGCAACAGCTCGTGCCGGAGCTCGCCGCCGATCCTGCGGCCGTCCTCGACGCGGAAACTGTCGAGGTTGAAGATGGGCCGCACCGCCGCGGAGAAGTCGGCACGGCTGAACGCCAGCGCCACGACGCTGTTCTCGTCCCAGCCATCAGGGGCAAGCTCGCCCGCGGTTGTGCAGCCACAGACCTGGGTCTCATCGAAGTGCCGGGTGATCTCGGCGATGAAGTGATGGGGATCGTAGCTGGGGGAGAGGAACACCAGGATCAGCGCCAGCTCGTCCGAGGGGAGCTGGGCCGCCAGCTCGGCCACGGCTTCGTCGACGCTCGCAGCCTTCGACTTGGCCACGGCAACGCCAGATGCACCGCCAAACCGAAAATCGGTTTGCCCCACTCCGTTTCTCCCCTCGAGGACAGGCTCGGTCTGATGCCAAGTGCCTGATAAGTATTCGAGAGTAGGGCGTTTTCCGGTGAGCCGCAACACGGCGCCCGGTCCCTGCAAGGATGCAGACCGGACGGATTTACCACCCCTTGACGATTCTGCCTTAATTTTCCGCACGGTTCGGAAAGGGCTGCTTCCGAGCCGCAAAATCGTTGCAAGAACATAAGCTGGGGGTTGGGAATGTCCGGGCGTACCGCGTCGCCGTCGAAGCGTGCAATATTTCCAACTCTCCGGTTCCGCGCAAAGATCATCCTGGGCTTCGCCGCGGTGCTGGTGATCTCCGCCGGCAGCATGGCTTTTGCCTATTTCGGCTTCGAGCGGGTGTCGTCCGGGGTCGGATCCTACCGCACGAGCGTCACGGAGGCTGACCTCGCCCGCAACATCGACCGCGAGCTGCTCGCCTACCGTTCGGCCGTCAGATATTTCGTCGTCACCGGCAAGGAAGACGATGCCAAGGCAGCGTTGGACGCCGAGGCAAGCCTGAAGAGCGCCATCGACCAGGCCATCAGGGGCGCCAAGAAGCCGGCGCGGCAGGAGAGCCTTAACAAGCTCGCCAAGGAGTTTACCAATTTCTCCGCGACCTTCGCAAAGGTGCTCCAGGCCAAGCGTGACAGCGCGCTGCTGGTGCAGAACCAGCTGACCCGGAACGCCAACCTGCTGAAGTACAAGCTCGACGATATCGGCAACAACGCCTCCGATTCCGAGGCGCAGGCGATCGAGTTCGGCACCAAGCAGGTCAACGCCCAGTTCCAAACCGCGAGTGCTGCGGCCACCAACTTCGTGCTGACGTCCGACCAGACGATTGCCACCAGCGCGCTGGCGCGGCTGAAATTCGTCGAGAACTCGCTCGGCGCGGTCTATTCCATGGACGACAAGATCGTCGCCGGCCTGAAGGACGCCAAGACCATCCTCGTCGCCTATCGTGAGTCGCTGGAGAAGCTGATCGCCAACGCCAAGATGGTCGACGATCTCGTGACCGAGATGAGCGGCTCGGCCGGTGCGATCCTGCAAGGTGCGACCGCCATGAAGGCGGACCTCGTCGCCGAGCAGCAGCGGCTGGAGTCGGAGTCGGAAGCGACCATCGGGCAGACCGAGCAGCTGGTGCTGATGCTGGCCGTCGGCGGCACGCTGCTGGGCGCCATCCTCGCCTTCCTGCTCGGCACCGGCATCTCGCGTCCGATGATCGCGATGTGCAAGGCGATGCGCGAGCTCGCCTCGGGCAATTTCGACGTCGTGCTGCCGGGTTTGGGGCGCAAGGACGAGATCGGCGAGATGGCGGGCGCAGTCGAAGAATTCAAGGTTCAGGCCGTCGCCAAGGCCGAGCGCGATGCTGCCGCGAGCGAAGTCCAGAACCGGGAGCAGGCCGCCAGCAGACGCGCCGAGCTCATCCGCTTTGCCGACGATTTCGAGAGCGCGGTCGGCGCCATCGTCTCCAACGTCTCGGCCTCGGCCGTGCAGCTGGAATCGGCGGCCTCGACCCTGACCCGCACCGCCGAGACCACGCAGAGCCTGTCGAGCCAGGTCGCCGGCGTCTCCGAGCAGGCCTCCTCCAACATGCAGTCGGTCGCGACCGCGACCGAAGAACTCTCGGCCTCGGTCGAGGAGATCGGCCGCCAGGTCCGCGATTCCAGCCGTATTGCGGAGGCCGCCGTGGTGCAGGCCAAGGAGACCGATGGCCGCATCGGCAAGCTCTCGCATGCCGCCCAGCAGATCGGCGAAGTCGTCAAGCTGATCACGGCGATCGCCGAGCAGACCAATCTGCTGGCGCTCAACGCCACCATCGAGGCGGCGCGCGCCGGTGATGCCGGCCGCGGCTTTGCGGTGGTCGCGAGCGAGGTGAAGTCGCTGGCAAGCCAGACCGCGAAGGCGACCGACGAGATCTCCTCGCACATCGCAGGCATGCAGGGCGCCACCGCCGAATCGGTCGCCGCGATCAAGGAGATCGGTGCCACCATCGGCCAGATCTCATCGATCTCGACCTCGATCGCAAGCGCCGTCGAGCAGCAGGGCGCGGCGACGCAGGAGATCGCCCGCAGTGTCCAGACCGTCGCGCAAGGCACCCAGACCGCGGCCACCGACATCGGCCAGGTCAACCGCGGCGCCGCCGAGACCGGCACTGCGTCGGAAGAGGTCCTGAACTCGGCCAAGTCGCTCTCCAGCGAAAGCACCCGCCTCCGCGCCGAGCTCGACCGCTTCATGGGGAATATCCGGGCGGCGTAGGCGCTCCCTCTCTCGTCGTCCCGGCGAAGGCCGGGACCCATAACCACAGGGAGTAGTTTGGCGAAGACTGGCAACCATGAGCCTTCGCCAAACCACGTGCTGTGGTAATGGGTCCTGGATCAGCGCTCGCTCCGCTCGCTTGTCCAGGACGACAGCAGAATTTTAGCAGCGCGAGAAAGCCCGCCTTAACACTCCCCGCGACACCTAACCGCTAGTTGCGACGCCATAAATTTACCGTGGCTTATCCTTTGCCGACTACCGTGCATACGAGTCGGGGAGCGGGCTGCTCCCGGGCTGCGCCTGGTTTTCCGCGAATGGAATGGGGTGGGGGAATGCCCGTCAAGTCGAAGCCGAACACATCAAAGCTGCTCACCTTGCGTTTTCGCGCAAAAATCATCCTCGGCTTCGTGGCGGTGCTGGCCATCCTCGCCGTCAGCATGGCTTTCGCCTATTTCGGCTTCGAGCGGATCCAGGCTGCCGTGGCCTCCTACCGCACCAGCGTGTCGGAAGCGGACCTCGCCCGAACCGTCGACCGCGAGCTGATCTCCTATCAGGGGCTGGCGCGGGCCTACACGCTGACCGGCGCGAATGATGACGAGACCGCGGCCAAGGCGGCGGAAGAGAATCTGAGGGGCGCAATCGCCAAGTCCATGGCGGCCACGACCGGCGCTGCGCGCCGCGAGCAGGTCGGCAAGCTCGAGGCCGAGTTCCAGCGCTTCACCAAGGTGTTCGGTGAGATCATCACCCTGACGCGCGAGAACAACAAGATCGCGGCCGACGAGCTCAACAGCGTCGGCAACAAGATCCGTTTCAAGTTCGACGACCTCGCCGATACCGCAGCGCTCGCCGGCCTCGCCTCGGTCCAGACCACGGCCAAGGACGTCACCTCGCAATATCTCGCGGTCTCCACCTCGGTCAGCGCCTTCGTCGCCAAGCCCGAGCCGAAGACCGCCGATGGCGTCATCGCCCGCATCAAGTTCCTGGAGACCCTGCTGGTCTCGATCTACGCCAATGACCAGAAGATTACCGATCGCGTCACCGAGATCGGCAATCTGCTGAAGCAGTACCGTACCTCGTTCTCGAAGCTGACCGAGAACGTGAAGGTCATCGTCAAGTCGAACGGCGACATGACCAAGACCGCCGCGTCCATCCTCAAGCTCTCGGCCGATCTGCGTTCGGACCTCACTGCCGACCAGCAGCGCATCGAGGCCAGTGCCAACACGACGATTATTGAGACCGAGCGGCTGATGCTGATGCTAGCTCTGGGCGGCCTTGCTGTCGGCGCGGCGCTGGCTCTGATGCTCGGCAACGGCATCTCGCGGCCGATGATCGCGATGTGCAAGGCGATGCGCGAGCTTGCCTCGGGCAATTTCGACGTCGTGCTGCCCGGCCTCGGCCGCAAGGACGAGATCGGCGAGATGGCCGGTGCGGTCGAAGAGTTCAAGGTTCAGGCGGTCGCCAAGGCCGAGCGCGATGCTGCCGCGAGCGAAGTCCAGAACAGGGAGCAGGCCGCCAGCAGACGCGCCGAGCTCATCCGCTTTGCCGACGATTTCGAGAACGCCGTCGGCGCCATCGTCTCCAACGTCTCGGCCTCGGCCGTGCAGCTGGAATCGGCGGCCTCCACCCTGACCCGGACCGCCGAGACCACGCAGAGCCTGTCGAGCCAGGTCGCCGGCGTCTCCGAGCAGGCCTCCTCCAACATGCAGTCGGTCGCGACCGCAACCGAAGAGCTCTCGGCTTCGGTCGAGGAGATCGGCCGCCAGGTCCGCGATTCCAGCCGGATCGCGGAAGCTGCCGTGGTGCAGGCCAAGGAAACCGACGGGCGCATCGGCAAGCTCTCGCATGCCGCCCAGCAGATCGGCGAAGTGGTCAAGCTGATCACGGCGATCGCCGAGCAGACCAATCTGCTGGCGCTGAACGCCACCATCGAGGCGGCGCGCGCCGGTGATGCCGGTCGCGGCTTTGCGGTGGTCGCGAGCGAGGTGAAATCGCTGGCAAGCCAGACCGCCAAGGCCACCGACGAGATCTCCTCGCACATCGCAGGCATGCAGGGCGCCACCGCCGAATCGGTCGCCGCGATCAAGGAGATCGGTGCCACCATCGGCCAGATCTCGTCGATCTCGACCTCGATCGCGAGCGCCGTCGAGCAGCAGGGCGCGGCAACGCAGGAAATCGCCCGCAGCGTCCAGACCGTCGCGCAGGGCACCCAGACCGCGGCCACCGACATCGGCCAGGTCAACCGCGGCGCCGCCGAGACCGGCTCGGCCTCGGAAGAAGTGCTGAACTCGGCCAAGTCGCTCTCCAGCGAAAGCACCCGCCTCCGCGCCGAGCTCGACCGCTTCATGGGGAATATCCGCGCGGCGTAAGCGCTCTCTCCACCGTCGTCCTGGCGAAAGCCAGGACCCATTACCCCAGGACGTGTTTTGGCGAAGACTGGCAACCACGAGCCTTCGCCAAATTTCTCCCTGTGGTAATGGGTCCTGGATCAGCGCTCGCTCCGCTCGCTTGTCCAGGACGACGTCTGAGTGTTTCGCTGGCACAGCGGAGTTAGGAGACGCAAGCCTCATTCCCTCCCGAACGCCCGCTTCAGCTCCACCTTCGCGCGCTCCAGTCGTGTGCGCTGGGTCTTCGGCAGCGTCTTGCCGGCGCGGTTGACGTAGAAGGTCAGCATCGACAGCGCCGAGCGGTAGGCGCCGGTCTTGCGGCGTGAGCTGTGCTCCGCCGAGCGCTTCAGCGACGCCGCGATCTTCTTCGCGCTGGTCAGCTTGAACACGCCTTGCTTGAGATCGAGCGCGTCGCTCTCCCTCGTTACGCGCTGTGACCAGCGCTTCGGCGTCGCGCGCTTCGTGCCCTTGCGCGCGGTGCTACGCCTCGCGCTGGTCTTTCGGCGTGCGGTCTTGTGCGCGCCGCTCTTTCGCGAATGTGTCGTCTTTCTGACATGAGCCATGCGTCAACTCCTTGCGGCTGCGTCGCAAACGGGCGGCCCGTGAGACTGTTCCTGCGGGAACCCGGCATCGCCGCAGACGTTGTCGCATGTGGCAGGCGAGGTGCCGCACCCCGATGATCGGATCGCCCCGTCCACCTCATGTGAACCGGGGCTGCATCCTTTGGTCAGATCCAACAACCCGATGGAATTGCAGCAAACCCCAGCGCTGAACTACGGACCTGCCGTCCCTGCGGCGGTTGCGGTCGATCGCATCGTCGAGACCAGCATTCCCTCGCGCCTTGACGCGCTGCCGTGGAGCGGCTTTCACACCCGCGTCGTGCTGGCGCTTGGCATTACCTGGATCCTGGATGGTCTCGAGGTCACGCTTGCGGGCGCGCTCTCCGGCGCGTTGAAGCAGAGTCCTACGCTGCAGTTCTCCAATCTCGATCTCGGCATCGCCAACTCCGCCTATCTCGCCGGCGCCGTACTCGGTGCGCTCGGCTTCGGCTGGCTCACCGACCGCATCGGCCGCAAAAAACTGTTCTTCATCACGCTTGCGCTCTATCTTTCGGCGACCGCGGCGACCGCGCTGTCCTGGGACATCGCGAGCTACGCGCTGTTTCGCTTCCTCACCGGCGCCGGCATCGGCGGCGAATACACCGCAATCAACTCGACCATCCAGGAACTGGTGCCGGCGCGCTATCGCGGCTGGACCGATCTCGTCATCAACGGCAGCTTCTGGATCGGCGCTGCGATGGGGGCGGTCGCGGCCATTGTGCTGCTCGATCCTGCATTGATGGGCCCCGATCTCGGCTGGCGGCTCGCCTATCTCATCGGCGCCGCCATCGGCCTCGTCGTGCTCTTGATGCGGATGTGGATTCCGGAGAGCCCGCGCTGGCTCATGATCCACGGGCGGCCTGACCAGGCCCATGCCATCGTCGACGACATCGAGCGCTCGGTGATCGGGCATGACCACGGTGCGAGCGACGGACGCTTCACAAAGATCCGGCTGAAGATGCGCGATCACACGCCGATCCGCGAAGTCGTGCACACGCTGTTTTCCACCTATCGCCAGCGCGCGCTGGTCGGCCTCGTGCTGATGAGCGCGCAGGCGTTCTTCTACAACGCCATCTTCTTCACCTTCGCGCTGGTGCTGACCGATTTCTACGGCATCAGCGCCGACCATGTCGGCTGGTACCTGCTGCCCTTTGCCGCCGGCAATTTTCTCGGTCCGCTGCTGCTCGGCCGCCTGTTCGACACGCTCGGACGGCGCACCATGATCATGTTCACCTATGGCATCTCCGGCCTGCTGCTGGCGATCTCGGGCTATCTGTTCACGATCGGCGCACTCAGTGCGCAAGGACAGACCATCGCCTGGATGGTGATCTTCTTCTTTGCCTCGCCCGCCGCGAGCGCGGCCTATCTCACCGTCAGCGAGACCTTCCCGCTGGAAGTGCGCGCACTGGCGATCGCGGTGTTCTATGCGATCGGCACCGGCATCGGCGGTGTGATCGGGCCGGCACTGTTCGGCGCGCTGATCGATACGGGATCACGCACCAGCGTGTTCGCCGGCTATCTGCTGGGTGCCTTCCTGATGATCGCGGCCGCGATCGTGGCGTGGCGCTATGCCGTCTCCGCGGAACGAAAATCGCTCGAACAAATCGCGCGGCCGCTCGCCTTTATGGAGTAGACTGATGAAATCGGAACTTGCGGACATGTCGATGGTCGACGAACGCGCTGTGCGCAACGACAACGAGAAGCCGGATGCGGTGCCGGTGCCGCATGCGCTCGTCCCGCATCTCGACGAGACTGCGATCCTGCTCGACATCGACGGCACGCTGCTCGACCTGATGCCGACGCCGCGCGAGGTGTGGGTGCCGCCCGGCCTGTCGGAGACGCTCAACCGGCTGACGGAGCGCACCTCCGGAGCGCTGGCGCTGGTCAGCGGCCGCTCGCTCAACGACATCGACCTGATCTTCGCGCCCGACGTCTTCCGCGCCGTCGCGGGTCACGGCGCTGAGATGCGGCTGTCGGTAGACAACGAAGCGGATGACGTGCACGCGCCGCCGCTGGACAAGGAGCTGAAGCGGCGGCTCGCCGCGATCGCCAAGCTTTCGCCCGGCATTCTGCTCGAGGACAAGGGCTATTCGCTGGCACTGCATTACCGCCTCGCGCCGCACGCGGAGAAGGCGATCTACGAATCCGTCTCGCTGATCCGCGCCGACCTGCCCAGCGCGCCCATCGAAGTGCTGCCGGGCAAGTTCGTCTGCGAGATCAAGCATTCCGGCTTCACCAAGGCGAGCGGCGTGCGCGAATTGATGAAACATGAACCTTTTCGGGGGCGCCGGCCGCTGTTCATCGGCGACGACGTCACGGATGAGACGGTGTTCGCGATCATGCCCGACATGGACGGGCTCGCCTTCTCGGTCGGCCGCCGTGCCATGGGCGTGAATGGTCACTTCGATGCGCCCGCCGATGTGCGCATGTTCCTCGCGCGCCTGCTCGATCCAAGGTGAAACGAAGGCAGCGCCACGTCACAGACACAATGCTCTCGGCAAGGCACCATTGCGCTACGCAATGCATGCTGCGCGACAAGGTCGCAAATGCTGTCTTTGCAGTGAAATTTCCAGGTTCCGCAGGCGAAACCTGCTCCAACGCGCATGCCCGATTTTGGTTTCAATCCGAAGAAATCATGACAGGAACCATATTGATGAACGGCAGTTAAACGGGGTGGAATGAACAGGAGGGGACGACCTGTGAACTTAGTCGTCGTTTCAAATCGCGTCGCTCGCGGCAAGCCGAATGAACCCATGACGGGTGGCCTCGCTGCGGCATTGCTTCCCGTTGTCGAGCATTCAGGGGCCATCTGGGTGGGGTCGTCAGGCCGCGTGCGTGACGGCCATCAGAAGGAACCGTTTGCCGAGATCGAGGCGCTGGGTACGGGCGCGATCGCAACGCTGGATCTGCCGGCGGCGCATTACGGCGGCTATTACGAAGGTTTTGCCAATTCGGCGCTGTGGCCGGCTCTGCATTCGCGCAGCGATCTGATCCGCGTCTCACGCGAGGACTATGTCAGCTATCGCGAGGTCAACGCCTTCATGGCGCGCGCCTTGATGCGCTTCCGCAAAGCCCGGACCGCGTTCTGGGTGCAGGATTATCATTTCCTCGCGCTCGGCGCGGAGCTGCGCGAACTCGGCGTCGATGATCCGATCGGCTTCTTCCTGCACACGCCCTGGCCGGTGGTCGCGGTGATGCAGGGCGTGCCCAATCATCGCGAGCTGATCACGGCGATGCTGGCCTATGATCTGCTCGGCTTCCAGACCGAGGAGGATCGGCAGAATTTTCTCGGTTATGTCGGCGGCGAGCTTGGCCTCGCCATCGAAGACGGTGTCGTGGTCTCGCAGCACGGTCGCACACGCTGCGAAGTCTTCCCCATCGGCATCGATGCGGAGAAATTCGCAGCCTATGCCGCCAAGTCGGCATCGCATCCCGACGTGTCGCGACTGCGCCGCAGCCTCAATGGCGAGCGGCTCGCGATCGGCGTCGATCGGCTCGACTATTCCAAGGGCCTCGTCAACCGCATCAGCGCGTTCGACCGGCTCTGGACCGAGCAGCCGCAGTTTTCGCGCAGCATCTCGCTGCTTCAGATCGCCAATCCCTCGCGCGGCGCGATCGAGGCCTATGGCAATCTCCAGAACGAGGTCGCGCGCCTCGTCACCGACGTCAACGGCCGTCACGGCGAGGTCGACTGGACACCGATCCGCTATCTGAACAAGGGTTTTAGCCAGGCCGTGCTCGCGGGGCTCTACCGAACCGCGCAGGTCGGCGTGGTAACGCCGCTGCATGACGGCATGAACTTGGTTGCCAAGGAATATGTCGCCGCGCAAAACCCGGCGGATCCCGGCGTGCTCGTGCTGTCGAAATTTGCCGGCGCCGCCAATGAGCTCGACGCCGCGCTGCAGGTCAATCCGCACGACATCGACGGCATGGCGCGCGCGATCGCGATCGCAGCCTCGATGCCGCTCACCGAGCGCAAGATGCGCTGGGACGCGATGATGAAGAAGTTGCGCGGGCACACCATTCAGCAATGGTCCACCGATTTCGTCACTGAACTGGAAAAGTGCCGCACGCAGAAGGCCGCCGTCGCCCCGCTCGCCGCCCAGCCGCCGCAAGCACTGCGCTGGCTGAAGTCGGCGATATCGGGTGTGCGGTTGATTTAGCTCTTCTCCCTCTCCCCGTTCTTACGGGGAGAGTGAAAAACGACGGCCTCAATAACAATACGACACGCCCTCCAGGATCGCGCATTGCCGCTTGTTCGGCGCGTTGGGATCGTCCAGCGGCACCATGCCCTTGCCCTGGCCGACGAACACGCCGGGGCCGACATGGATCGAGCTCTTGTTGCCGATGATGACGCTCTGATGTGGCGTCGAGCTCGAGCGCGTCCCGTCCGGCCAGAGGATGGCATCGCCCGACAGCACCCCGCGCCGCCCGTCGTCACAGCTGACATCGACGCCCTGCCGGGTGCAGACCTGTGCCAGCGCCGGCACGGCAAAGGCGGAGGCGAGGGCCGAAATCAGGCCCAGCGCTGCGATGGTCTTGCGGATGGTCATGGCGTCCCCGGTCGTGTTTGGTGGCCTCAGGTGAATCGTCGCGCCAAACCCGCCTCGGGTTCAGCCCCGGGCGGTTCCGTAGAGCCCGCTAACGCCTGATATTATTGTTTAAATACAACAACTTACGGAAAATTCACCCGATTTTCCCGCGATCCCTTGCAAAATCACCGGCGCCCCTTCAAGAGAGGGCGCTCCGGAGAGATGGCCGAGTGGCTTAAGGCGCACGCTTGGAAAGCGTGTGTGCGGGAAACCGTACCGTGGGTTCGAATCCCACTCTCTCCGCCAGCGCACCGCGACGACGCAGAATCCCTACAAAACAAGGCCCATCCCGAACCGCCGGAAATCGACGGTGTAGCACCGCAGTGGAGCACCGAGTGGAGCAGCCGCGGGCCGAGTCACGTTGCCATCATTGGTGGGCCGGCGCGAGTCCGAATCCTTGGCGATGATACGAACTCGGGGCAGAAGCGAGGTCGTGCCCCAAGTTCGTATCATCCAGGATGCGGATTTTACACCTGCGACGCCTAGAATGAGGATTTCTACACCTCAATGAGGATTTTTACACCTGACGCAGCCGCAAGAGATTTGAGACCGAGGGGCCTCCGCGTAAGCGATTTGAGACCGGCATAAGAGATTTGAGACCTTGGTGTTGGACCGGCCCGTAACGATTTTGCAGCCGGCACCCCTCGTCATAATCAATTGGCAGCGGCCGTAACGATCTTGCAGCGCCAACCTAAGCGGAATTCGGTTTTTTCTGGGCGGGTTCAGCTTTTTCTGCCGGCGATGAGTCCTTGCGCCTCGCCACCCTGCGACCCCGAAGGAAGCCGCGGCTCGCCTTCGCATAGACGTCGGACAGCTCCTGCTCGAGCATCCCGTTCGCGACGATCAGCGCCTTGATCGTCTGGACCAAGTCGCCGCCGCACGCCTCGATCGCCTGCGCGGCCGCGATCTCCAACTCGGCGGCCTCGTCGACGGGTTGCTGCTCGACGGGCGCGGCCATGGCGAAGGATTCCTGATTTACGGAGAAACCATCTTGTTCTCTATTTGTTCTTTGGTCAATTGGAGTTTAGCGTATGGCCGGAAGACGGTGTGCAGAGTGGCGCTTCCCAACAGCAAAGCAGCAGAAGGCAGAGGAGACGGCGCGCCGCCTGGCCGAGGCGCAGCGGCGCCGCGTTTCCGTCGACGACGATGAGGCGTGGTGGGCGTCGGTGCTGGCGGATCCGCGCGCCGAGACGAACCGGCCGGACGCCAGGCGCACGCTCGCGGAGATCGGGTCCTCGGAGCTGAAGGTCGAATGCTTGAAGTGCTTCCGCGTCGTCCGGATCGCACGAGATGATGCGATGACTCGCTTCGACGTCGGCTCACTCTGGAAGGAGGTCGCGATGCGCCTGCTCGCCGACGGCTGCATGAGCAGGACCGGGAGGCACGAAAAAGACGGGTGCTGGCCGGATTTCAGGTAGCGCCTTCGAGAGCGCGCGCCATGGCGCGCGCGGAAGACGGGTCCGCCGACTACGAGCATATCCACTCCGTCGGCTTTGTATGCAGTGAATGGGAAGCTAAGCCGCCTTCCGTATCCTACGGCACTTGCCTCGGTGACGACGGCGACGCGCGCTCCGCCGAGCGCTTCCGACACCGAGCGCTCGATTTGAGCGAGCGTGCTTCTCATCATGCCGCGCCTTTGGACGACGATAACCAATTGACCGTTCACGACTTCTGAGTGAAAAATTTTCACTGACGGCATGGTCATTCGGTGTTGATCCCGTCCTCCGGGATCTCCTCGCCGGCCTGCTCGCCCAGCACGTAGATCCGGTGCGCGGTCCGGACGAAGCGCGCATGGCGGTCGAACCAGTGCACGGCGGCGGTGCAGATGCGGTCGC
Organism: Bradyrhizobium huanghuaihaiense; assembly: GCF_007830635.1. GTDB lineage: Bacteria > Pseudomonadota > Alphaproteobacteria > Rhizobiales > Xanthobacteraceae > Bradyrhizobium > Bradyrhizobium huanghuaihaiense. The sequence continues at coordinate 100,963 of NZ_VLLA01000008.1, forward strand.
CGTCCTCGTAGTCGGGATGCCGCCTCGCCTGGCCCACGACGACGAGCTTGAACCCCTTGCCGATTCTCCTGATCTCGGTCGACCAGTGCTCGATCACCGACGCCCGCGCCATCTCGAACGCCGACGGCTCCTCGCCGAACCCGTAGGCTTCAAGGTCGCGAGCAAGGTCGTCCTTCCATCCTGTGTTCGACATCGCTAATGCCTCATTGCGTGTGCGTCGCGGGCCTCGAGGGTCGCCCTGATAATGGCCTGCAGCTTGCGCAGCGAGAAGCCGGCCTTTTCCCAAGCCTTCGCGATCACCATCAGCTCGTCCGGCGCCAGCGGCTCGTCGCCGGCGCGCTCCGGATCCTCACGGGCGAGGTCTTCCATGACCGACGACGCCAGCAGCGGCAGGTCGACGAGCCGCGGCGCCGGCACGCGAACGATTCTGAACCGGTCTCTCAAGTAGTCCGGCAGCAGGGAGACGTCGTTGGCCGTGCAGATGTACGACGCCATCGAGAGGTCTAACTCGCAGTCAAGACTTTGATCTCTATAGCTTTTTGCCGTTTCGACCTCTAGGAAGGGCAAAAGCGCCGACGTCAAGGATCCGTTCAGCGAACCTCGGCCGCCGCTGCATTTGTCAAGCTCGTCAATGAACACCAGCGGGTTACCGGTCCGAGAGGCCAGCACCGCGCGCGCTGGCACTGAGGCCTCGGTATTACTCCAGCCCTTGGATGTACCCGAAAATTGCCCGTCGGACACGGCGCCGTCGTAGCGGTGCACGTGCTGCAGACCGATTGCCGTGGCGATACGTCTTACGAAACGGCTCTTGCCTGTGCCAGGCTTTTGCGAGACCAAGATGGTCGGCCTGAATTTAATCGGCTCGCCCTCGCGCAAATCCCTGAACAGCGCCGCGATCGCTGCCGACGCGTGCGGAAACTCGTTCGACAAGCGCCGGCGCGCCTGGTCGAGATTGCGAGCGCAGACCAGCGGCAGCTCCTTATCGAGGATCTCGGCGAACGGGCGATTATGCGAGTTCAGTTTCGTAGCCCGTGACGCCGGCATCACCGTCAGCGTCGGGCCAACATGCGGCGACCGAAACCACTTCGCCACGTCGACCTCATGAGCGAGCGACACCAAAGCTGACTCCTTCTCGATCTCGCCCGCGAGCACGGCGGCCGCCAGCGCGAACGGCGAGCGCTTCTCCCTCACGTAGTCGCCGGCGCCGGCGGCCCACCAGATGCGAAGCCGCTCTCGGCAGTCGCCATCATCGTCGGCGCTCAGGTCGGCGGCGTCGAGCGCATACTGGAGCTGCGGCAGCACGCTCCGGAAGCTCGGCGGATAGCTCGGTCGGCAGGTCATCATCGACCAGGCCAGCGCCAGCTCACCCGCCTGATGGGTGCCGCGCTTGTAGAGCTCGTCGACGGTCTCGCGGATCTCGGATTGGATGGCCCGGCGGTCGCCGCACTTGTCGAGGAGGCGCTGCGCGCACTCGGCGCCCAGGGTCTCCTCTGAGAGGTGGTGCAGATCACCGAACGCATCGTCCCAGCGGCCGGCCATGAGCGTGATGAGGGCGGGGTGCTGAAGCTTCGTCATCGGTCGTCCTCCTCTTCCGGCGGTGGCGCGGTCTCGGCGCGGTCTTCGGCGATACGATCGAGCAACCATGCACGGAAAAGCGGAGCCGCCGGCCTCGACGAATCCTTTTGAGACGTGTTATCCGTGGTGTGCCGAGTTGCCATCATTGGCAACACTTGTCGAACAAGTTGCGCCAAAAATCAAGGACTTGCAGCCGCCATGGTTAAGGATTCGAAAAGAAAAATGCGCGTGAAACCGGGTCCGAAGGTGGCCGACGAGGACGTCAAGCACGAGCGGTTGACCCTACGGGTTCATAGCGACCTAATCGACATCCTGCAGCGGCGCGCCGACGAGCGGAACATGTCGCGCTCGGCCTATGTCGAGCAATTGCTGGTCGCCTGGGTGCAGGCCGATCCCCGCAACCCGAAGGTCGATTCCAAGGGGAAACGTGTGGAAAACGCCCCGCATCCGTTCGAGCTGATGAACAAGAATTCCATGCTTTTCGGCGCCAAATGGGCCAAATTCAACCAGATCTACTCGCTCCTTTTCGACCAGTCGGCGCCGGCTAAATGGGTCGACCAGCCGCAGGATCACTGGTTCGGGCAGGACGACGAGGCCTGAACAATTCGACTCCTTGATGTTCAAAGACTCGAATTCTCCGCCGAAATACTTCAATGACATCAGGGCACGTCGTCTCTGTTCCTTGCCATCATAGCGACCTCTTTTCGCGTGGTTCGGCATTACGACTCTAGAAGGACGACATTACGAGTCTAGAAATTCGCCCGCCCCGGCGTGGCGCACCGGAACCGGACTTGGTGCCTCGCTGTCCACCGTCGTCCGACGAATTCGGCGGCCGCCCGCAAGGATTCGATTGCATGTTGCTGCACGTCAGCTGCATGCTGTCTCCTGGATCGACCGAGACAGCATGGACTCAGTACCGACCATTTCCGAATCCTTGACGCCTGCGCACGTTCGCGCAGACGGCGATTTCACGCGCCGCATTACCGGCTTCGTGCTCGTAGATCGCCCGGATCGGCCCGATGCCGGCCCGACGCCGGCCGAGGTGATCGCTGGCATCGTCGATGCCGCGGCGCCCGCCAAAACAGAGCCCGCCAGGCACAAGGCCCCGCGCCCCGGCCTGCGCGGTAAGGGCTCCAAGCCGGCCCGGCAGACCAATGATTCCTTCGAGCCGGACTACGACGCCGTCGCCGAGGACCGCAGGTGCGCCCGCATCAAGCGCGCCAAGAAGAAGGACGCGAAGGACAAAGCCGACAGCGAGATCGCCGCCGAAGAGGGCCTGTCGCTGCGCGAGTGGCGCGACCGCCAGTTGGAAGGGGCGATGAAGCGCGTCGGAGCCTACGTCGAATGGATGGAGAAGGCCCGCGCCAAGGTCTGGGTCGCCGTATATTCCGAGAACCTCGAGTCCGCAGGATGTACGGACGAGCACGCCAGGAAGATGGCGGACGCCGCCGTCGCGGCATTCAACAAGGAGCCGCCCGCGGACCCCGACATGCCGCACGTGAGCGACGAAGACCGCCGCCTCATCAACGACGTCGAGAAGGCCCAGGCGTTCTGCGCGAAGCTGTACGACGAGGCGACCCGCGACGCGAACGGGGTCTTCCACCATCCCGGCGGTCTGGTCGCCGGAAAGTATCTGCGCGCCCCCTTCAGCAAGGCGGGCAAGAAGAGCGACGAGCACGTGCACTACAAGGCCTTCGCCGCGTCCGTCGGCAAGGCCGCACGCGGCAACCTGTTCGCCGGCGACACCAAGGATTCATGCCACAAGCACGTCAGCAAGCTCTACGCGCTCGACAAGCCGCAGATCTTCTTCTCGGCTGTCTGCAAGGACTTCTTCCGTATCGAGCTGGACATCGACTTCCCGTCCGAAGCGCACATGCGCGCCCACATCGCGAACAAGGTGGATGAGCACGACTTGCCGTCGGGCCCGCAAATCGGCGCGTGGTTTCCCGATGATCGTCGCCCGGGCGAGGCAAACCATCCGCACCTCTACTTCCGCCTGCCCGAGGGCAGCGGGGTATGGCCGTGGTCGCCCGAGCGCCAGCACCGCATGCTGAAGGCGGTGATCGCGAAGCTCACAGAGATCTTCGGCGGCGACAAGGGCGGTACCGCGCACCCCTACAGCGGCAAGAATCCGCTCTCCTGGCTGACCAAGTCGTGCATCATGTCCGAGCGCATGCCGACACTCATCGAATGGTTCGAGGCGCTCGGCTGCGAGTGGGAGCCGGACGGCATGCCGGACGACGTCACCATCGCCAACCTCCACGACGCGGCCCAGTCGGTCGACAAGGAGAGCGCGGCCTGGTGGCGCGTTGTGCAGGGCGTGGCGTTCTCGACGGCCAAGGCGTTCTATCGCTCCGGCAAGGTCGACCTCGGTGACCGCGGCGCCTTCGCCAAGAAGATCCGCCGCGCGATCTCCGGCCCGCTGACCAAGGAGCTGCGTCCGTCGTCCGGCAAGCAGTCCGAGGACCTGTCCGAGATGATCGAGAAGGTCTGCGACTACGCCGCCGAGTCCTTCGACCCGGCCAAGTGCGACCGCAAACGCCGCAACCACGGCGCAGCCGCGCACCTGATCGAGCCGGACATGACGATGAAACAGCGTTATGTCGTCGGCGGCGAGTTCTCCGGGCCCGTCCGCATCGGCAAGACCGTCGAGATGCTGGCTGAGATCATCCGGCTGGACCTGCTCTGCGGACGCACGCCGACCATCGCGAGCGTCGCGGGGCGCGGGCGTTGCTACAACACCGTTGCGCGGCACTTCGACGAGGCCTATGCCGTTGCAAAGTCGAGGATTCCCGCGCCGAAGGAGGCTCGGCTTCCCTCGCTTTCACTAAGGGGTCTGTTTCGGGGTATCCCTGCTCTTCCTGCCTTCCACCCCCTTCCGGGCCAGGCCGCCGGTCCCGATTCCGCCCCTTTCATCGTGCCGGAAGCCGACCCGCCGGAGGCATCAGCACCGGCAAGCCCGGACAAAACCATCGATCCTGACCCTGCCGACCTCCTCGGAACGACCGGCGCTGACGAGTTCGACCCCGACGACTTCATCGTCGACGCGCTTCGTCGCATCGAGCATGCGAAGCGTCGGCGCCTGCGGCCCTCCGAAGTCCGCGCCGTGCAGCAGGTTCGTCAGCCGGGTTCGCTCTTCGTAGACTTCCGGGCCTCCGGCATCAAGACCCTCCACCGGTCGATCAAGAATCCCGTGCTCCGGTCGGCCGTGGCGTAGCCCTCAGGGCCTCCGGCTCAAGCCTTCATCTCTCATCCCTTATCGTCGAAGACCTCCGGGGCTCGGACTGCAGAGCCTGCGGCGCCGACCGCGAAGCCTCCGGCCACATGCTGAATCTTCTGAAGCGTTGACCCTTGCGGCGCTGCACCGGATAACCACGTGCGAAGCCGATCGGTCAGCCGGTCGGGGACGATGGAGGCAACATGGCGAAGATCAGAAGGCAACTGACTCAGGAGGATGTCGACCGGATCGCTGAGATGGACTCTGCACGCGGAGCGTATTTCCAGCGTGATCCGGACCGGCCGGACAACATGTTCGTGAAACCCCGTCGACGGCAACCTGTCGAGGTCAGCCGGGCAAAGGCAAGACTCAGGACAGCCAGGTGGCGGAGCGAGAAGGACCGGCGCCGGGCACCGACCGTCAGCGAGGTGGGCATGTCGCTCGCAGTCGCGCTGGCGACCACGTCGTGGTCTGACCCGCTGACGAAAGCCGACTACGACTTGCTCAGCCGCGCACTCCTGGACCTGCAGGCCCGTGGATTCTCGATCGAGGAGGCGAAGAAGACCATGCGCCGGCTTCGTCTCCGTCTCGTCGATCCCGGCGACCGCGCCGGCGAGGAGTCCGAGGGCTGCGGCCCGCCGATCTGGCAGGACGACGAGCGCAAGCTGCCGTTCTGAGCGCGAAGCCTCGTCAACAAATCATAGGATTGACCGTAGTCCGTATCCGGACGATCGTCAGTCTCGCGACTAATATGGATTACGTACTCTAGCCGAGTTGGATGCCATCGAGTCCGACGGCCATCGCTGATAGTTGTGGAAAAGCTTGGACAGCGCCAGGTCCGCGCTTTGGCGCCTCAGAAGCGAATTTAACCATGCTGGCGAGGCCTCCGCCGAGTTGGTTCTTCCTTGCGCTCAGGATCGTGCTTTGCGCCGACGAGAAGGCCCATCCTGAGCTCTTTCCAGCCCGCGATCATGATGCCTTCATCGACTCTGCGAAGGCTCTCGACGCGCCCGCCGCAGTCGCGGCATGTTGAGCCATAGCTTCGACGTGGAAGCGAGCAGAGGAGTATCAGTATGTCTAAATCGAAGTCTGGTGTTCAGCTCGATATGTTTCCGCCCTTCACGATCAACAAGACGGATTCTGGTCGCGTCATCGTTCGCCCGCTGGAGGATGGTCATGGGATCAAGAACCGCGTTGACCGGCTCTGCGAGGCCTTCGGGGGCCGTTATGTCGACCAGGAGGAGGGCTACGTCATGACCAAGGCCGGCGTGGCCAACATGGAGGCGGCTTACGTGAAGGGCCGCGAATCGTTCTTCTGGTTGCTGTAGTTTGTCCCGCGAGCCGGCACCGACGGATGCGGTTTGAAGCGCACAACTGTCGATTTTGCGCAGTGTAGCACGTAAGCCATCAAGGACTCACGGCACGATTGCTAGGCGCCGTGAATCCCAGAGTGCCGACGGGTGGCTGGCCGCCTCCCGCAGTGGTAGAAAGAGGAGTGATAGATGGGCAAACCGCGCACTTATTCGTGCTGGGACACGTCAGTAAGGATCCAGGAGGCTGGTCACGGGCTTGGCGTCTACGGGAATACGTATGAACTCTTCCCAGGCGGCGGTCACACGCGTACCGGCGACGCGATTATGATCCATATGACGCCGGGCATCCGGTTTCTGATCAAAGATGTCGACGCTGCTATTGCCGAGGCCAATCGCCGCGCGAACGAGCGGGTCTGACGTGTAAATCGGCGCCGGACGCCGGTAAGTACGGCTACCCACGTGGCGAGTGCCCCGCTGCGGTATCAAAAAGACAACGCAGCCGCAATGGACCGGCTCCCGGTCGCTGCCGCGAGGCCAGACTGCTAAAGCTCCAGCAACGAACCCGCCAGCCGGATCCGGAATACCGATGGGCAATCTCTATTCGATCACGACCAACCAAGCCGCTATCAGCGCTCTGTTCCGCGTCGTCAACCGCTACGTCGGCAACCTTGCGCTGATGCCCGGCGTCTTTCCGGACTACAGGGCGCCGATTGTGCGCAATAGTGCCGATGGCCGGGAGCTCGCTACCGCAAGGTGGGGGATGCCGTCGTCCCAGCAAGCCCTCCTGCAGGCAACCAAGAAACGCGCCGAGAAACTGCAGGCGAAAGGCAAAACCATCAACTTCAAGGAGTTGCTGCGGATGGAGCCGGACAGCGGCACCATCAACATCCGAAACGTGAAGTCGAAGCACTGGAGGCGCTGGCTGGGTCCGGAGCACCGCTGCGTGGTGCCGTTCAACTCGTTCAGCGAGTTCAACAAGGCCGAAGGCGGCGACATCTGGTTCGCGCTCGACGAAAGCCGTCCGCTCGCATGCTTCGCCGGCATCTGGACCAACTGGACGTCGGTCCGGAAGGTCAAGGAAGGCGAGACCACCAATAACCTCTTTGCATTTCTGACGACGGAGGCGAACGCCGAAGTCTTCGCCATCCATCCGAAGGCAATGCCCGTCATCCTGACGACGCCCGACGAGATCGAGACCTGGATGACCGCACCCGCCGCCAAAAACCGAGCCGATGCCGGCGAGCTCACAATGCTGAAGACGTACTGAGTCAGAGTTCGTTGGACTGTTCTGAATGGCGCGCCACTCAGAACAAAACTGCGAACTCGAATGTAATTGAAATTACAGCCATACATTGCTCGACCTGCCGCTTAAGGGTTGAGCCTATCTTCAACAGGACAAGCGCGCCGGCTGGAAGGACATTGGGCCAAGAGAAAGCGAGTGGCCTCAAGTGCCGTCATGCAGCCGAGACCGGCGTGACAGCTTGCCGATAGACGCCGTCCCCCACGTCGCCAACCGCAAAGAGGCCCGGCTTGAGCGTCGCAAATCGGTGAGGGCTACGCTCGCCTGCGCTGATCGTCGGAGGAACGAGAATACGTTTTACTCCTTCAAACAGGATATTGTGCACTCCAGCGCATTGGCAGCGTACCGCAGCGGCTCTAGGTAAAATGATGATATTGTGACGATCGTCGAGAAGCGGGAGACGAGGCAATGATACGGGATGAGAAGCTCCAAAGGATCATCGAACGCGCTATCCAATCAGCTTTCGTTGATTTTCCAGACGCGGGAAACGGGACGGTGTGGCCGAAAACTTACAAAGAGCCCAACGAATGCAAGACTATCGCAACAGCCGTCCTCGCCGCTCTCGAAAGTGCAGGCTACAGAGTTTCGCTCGATGCAAACTGAGGCATCAAGGTAAGCCACCTAAGCCTCGATCAGGCCGCGCTCATAGCAGGCTTTATAGTAAGGAAAAACGACCGCCGGATCGGGCCTGTGGAGACGACGGTGCTTTCCGGGATAGTGCAGCCGCCACAGAACATCGCGAATGATATTAAGTCGCGCATGTTCCTTGTCGCCGGCCCGGACCACGGACACGCTCAACTCCAGCACGGTTGTACCGACTGCGATTGAACAGCACGATCTCTCCTGCCGCGGGCAAGTGCGAAACGTGACGCTGGAAGTACCATGAACACCGCTCCCGATTGCTCGGCGGCCCCAGCGCTACGATGCGGGTATCACGCGGGCTTAGATGTTCGACAATCGACTTGATCGTGCCATCCTTGCCGGCGGCGTCGCGACCTTCGACGATGCCAAGGATTCGCTGGCCGCGCTCAATCACGCTGCGCTGCAGCTTGACGAGCTCGATTTGCGGCCGGACCAGCAGCGCGTGATACCTATGGCGACTCAAATGTTGCGGAAGCGGTGGCCGGTTCTTCATGGTTCGATCCCTCCTAGTCGCCTCACTATCCAGGGTTGTCACGCCGACACGGCGCTGTCCATCATTTGCGGCCCTCCGACCAGCGGTCACGTCACACTTGTCGGATCCTGTCGCACCGCGAAACTGATGTTGTGCTTGCACTTCGACACCCGTCAACATGACCGTATGAATGAATCGCAGCGTTCTTGCTCGGTGCCTCGTCCGCAAATCCGCCCGGGTTTCGGTCGTCTGGATTGACATTTGCATGGGCACGTTCAACTTGGCCATACTTCCCGAGGGGACCACCGGATAAGGGCCTGTCAGACGCTGCCGCGGATTGGAGCTTGCGTTGATTACGCTGAAGGTTCTTCACACGACGACCTATCGATTCAACGAACACGTGCACCTGTTGCCGCACCGCTTGATGCTTCGTCCGCGCGAAAGCCGCGAGCTTCGTTTGATTTCGAGCAACGTCACGGTGACGCCGCATGCGGCCTTGACCTGGGCGCACGATGTGTTTGGCAATGCAATCGCGACGGCCACGTTTCAGATGACAGCCTCCAACCTGGTGATCGCCAGCGTCGCGGAGCTTCAGCTCGACGCGGTTGCATGGCCGGTGTTCGATATCGCTGTCTCGGCCATGTCTTACCCATTCCGCTATTCTGATGACGATTGGACCGATCTCGGCGCCCTGGCTCTCCCCCAGTTCTCGGACACGGCGGGGGTCCTACGAAGTTGGGCACAAATGTTCGTTCGAGGAAGTCGGACTGATACGCTGTCGCTGCTAAAGGACCTGAGCGTCGGCGTTTCGGAAGCTGTCCGGTACCAGAGCCGTGAGGATGAGGGTACCCAAACGCCGGTAGAAACGTTAAATCGTGGCTGGGGGTCATGCCGGGATTTCGCGATGCTGTTTACCGAAGCAGCACGCATGCTCGGGTTCGGAGCCAGGATCGTCTCCGGCTATCTTTACAATCCAGAGCAACAGAGCGTCGGATCGAGCAATGCGGGATCAACCCATGCGTGGGCCGAGGTCTTCGTACCGGGCGCCGGCTGGATCACTTTCGACCCGACGAATCGCAGCCTCGGCGGCCTCAATCTGATCCCAGTCGCGGTCGCGCGCGACATCCGGCAGACGATTCCAGTGTCCGGCAGCTTCGTCGGCAGCATCGGCGCCTTCGCCGGGATGTCCGTAGAAGTTCTTGTCACATCATAGATCGACGCATTGGACCTTCGGCAACCTTTCTGATCAGCCGTTCAGCTTCAAGGCCCTCACGTTTTCTAGAAGGGACTTCAGGCGCCCGCTCATGATGGGCATCGCCTGTTGCGCCTACTCGTCAGTGGGGCTTGGGCCAAAGAGTGACATTGCGATCAGTGATGCCGTCCTAATCTGATGGCAAATTCCCTTTCGTTAAATTTTCTTGAATGAGCAATTTTGACCCTGAGCTCGCGCCGCGTTGCGGCACAATACTTCTCACCGCCCTGCTCTCGGCATCCATCGATGATTGAGAGAATGTTTGCGAGGAGCGCAGCTATAGCCAAATGATTCCCGCTAACGGCAACACCCGCTGAAGGATCGCCGCTAGGCAGGATGGAATTGGGCGATTGGCATAACCTGTCGACAGACTTTCAGGGCTGTCGCTGACCCACGTCAATCCACACGAAACAAACAAATCGGCGATAGCTGGAACTCTTGTCGGCTTGCCCTGTTCATTCTTTGTCCGATTCCGGACGCATAAGAATTGGTGGATACTATGAAAAGAATTCTATTAGCGACAGTCTCTGTTCTCGCATTCGCTTCTCCGTCGTTCGCGGCGGAGACTGGCAAAACCGTTGGCCAATCGCCCTCCTCGTTCTACCTGGCTCAGGATACTGCGACCATGAAGTGTCAGATCGTCGAGAGCCAGCCTGCTGCCGGCGGCAGCATGAAGGTTGTCGGCGCCGCTCACACGACAAAGGCCTCGGCAGAAGCGGCTTTGAAGGCGGACAAAACTTGCGCCAAGTAATCGGTTAAGTCGCGGCGCGAGTACAAAGGCGGCTCTGCGAGTTCGCTAGAACCACGAATCCTCGGATCCGCCCCCACCAGCGCCTCGAGCGCCCTGGGTCGAGGTTCTTTATCGGCCAGCGGCACGCAATCGACTTGCCGCTTGAGATGCTCCAAATTCGAGAGGATACGACCATGAACCAGCAGACAATGAGATACGCGATTGCGGTCGCACTCTTCGGTGCGGCGACGCTCGCCTCGGTGCTGCCTTCGGGGGCAGCTCCGATCTCGCCGAGCACGACTCTTCCGACACAAGCGGCTTCGTCGTCCGCAGTGACAGAAGTCTACTACCGACGCCACTACCGCGGTCGCGGCTACTACGGCGCTCCGGGGGCCGCAATTGGTCTTGGCATCCTGGGTGCCGCGGCTGGAGCCGCCGCCTACGGAGCCTACGGGCCAGGCTACGCGCCGGGCTACTATGCGCCAGATTACTACGGCGGCCCGTATCCCTATCGCCGCCAATACTACGCCCCGTATTGAGGGCACGAGCGACGCTGTTTGGGCGTGGCAACCTCTGTCACAGACCATTCCCACTCAACACGCGCTCGAGCGCGCACTGGATCGCGATGGCGCGGCTGCGCCCTTGTGATCCGGTCAACTGCATCGGCCCCTCCCATCCGGGGTCGCCTGCGGACTCTTGCAGGAGGTCGACGACTCGCAAGACAGACAAAACTTGAGACCCAATATCCACAAGGTCCCACCAAAGGAGTCGGACAATGTCGATCGGACTTATCCTCATCATCCTCCTCATCATCTTCCTGCTTGGTGGCTTCAGCGGCCGCTTCGGCGGCTACGGCTACGGCTATGGCCACGGTGGGATGGGGGTCATCGGTACCATCCTGGTCATCCTCGTCGTATTGCTACTTCTGGGTCGGCTCTGACCCTCGCAGGGTCGGCTGTGTCGACCGGGCGCCTCCCAAAATATCCTGTCCCCGGCGTACCGGGTCCCAACGAGCCCCGACCAGCTGAAGCCGACAATGCCCGCCGATGAAGGGGTGTTTGTGCCTGCCTCGGTCCTGCTGCAGCGGCTGCACGACGAGGCACCGGCAAGATCGCTTTACCCTGGGCTGGCTGATGGGTCGCCTACACAAGCGCTCCTTCGGCCCTATTATGCCGCTGCTCGCTGTGGTCGCTATTGCACCGGATGTCTCGATCGTAGCCGGCCTGCTACTCATGATCCCCGCGTCCCAGATGATCGCGGTCTTCGGTCTAATCACGGGGGCGACCAACCAGGGCGGAGCTATGCACTTCCCAAAATCCAGTAACGGTGGGGTGCGTCCTGACTGGTTTGGTAACAATTCTCACCCGCCACCCGGCTGCAATGCAAAGTGCTGATTTTGAGATATTGCACAAGGCGTCCTCACGGAAATCCGTGAAACGGCGAGAATTCATCACGCTTCTCGGCGGCCGCTTTTTGCTGGTTCCTGCAAAAAAGGCCCAAGCATCTCTGCCGGGCCTTCGTTATTGTTGAGCTCTGAACGAGTAGGACTTAAAAATCCATACCACCCATGCCGCCACCTTGAGGCATGCCGCCACCGCCGGCGTTCTTCTTTGGCAATTCGGCCACCATGGCTTCGGTAGTGATCAGGAGCGCCGCAACAGAAGCCGCATTCTGAATCGCCACACGAACGACCTTGGTCGGGTCGATGATGCCCTTAGTGACCAGGTTGCCGTACTCGCCGGACTGGGAGTCAAAGCCGTAGCCATACTGATCCTTCTCCAGGATCTTGCCGACGATAACGGAGCCGTCCTCGCCAGCGTTGATCGCGATCTGGCGGGCCGGCGCAGACAGCGCCTTGCGCACGATCTCGACGCCGGTCTTCTGGTCATCGTTCTTGGTGCGCAGCCCCTTGAGATGCTCGGAAGCACGCAGCAGGGCGACGCCGCCGCCCGGCAGGATGCCTTCCTCGACGGCCGCGCGGGTCGCATGCATCGCGTCATCAACGCGATCCTTGCGCTCCTTCACCTCGACCTCGGTCGCGCCGCCGACGCGGATCACCGCGACGCCGCCCGCGAGTTTGGCAAGACGCTCCTGCAGCTTTTCACGGTCATAGTCCGAGGAGGTCTCCTCGATCTGCGCCTTGATCTGCGCCACCCGCGCCTCTATGTCGGCCTTCTTGCCGGCGCCGCTGACGATGGTGGTGTTCTCCTTGTCGATCATCACCTTCTTGGCGCGACCGAGCATGTTGAGCGTGACGTTCTCGAGCTTGATGCCCAGATCTTCCGAGATCGCCTGGCCGCCGGTCAGGATCGCGATGTCCTGCAGCATGGCCTTGCGGCGATCGCCGAAGCCCGGAGCCTTCACGGCCGCGACCTTCAGACCGCCGCGGAGGCGGTTCACGACCAGGGTCGCGAGCGCTTCGCCCTCGACGTCTTCCGCGATAATCACAAGCGGCTTGCCACTCTGGACGACGGCTTCCAGCAGCGGAAGCAGTTCATTCAACTGAGATAGCTTCTTTTCGTGGATGAGGACGTAGGCGTCTTCCATTTCGGCGCGCATTTTGTCGGCGTTGGTGACGAAGTACGGCGAGATGTAGCCGCGGTCGAATTGCATCCCTTCGACGACCTCGAGTTCGGTCTCGAGCGACTTGGCTTCTTCAACCGTGATGACGCCCTCGTTGCCGACCTTCTTCATGGCGTCGGAGAGGAACTTGCCGATCTCCGCGTCGCCGTTGGCCGAGATGGTGCCGACCTGGGCGATCTCCTCGTTCGAGGTGACCTTCTTGGAGTTCTTCACGAGATCGGCGACCACGGCTTCCACCGCGAGGTCGATACCGCGCTTCAGGTCCATCGGGTTCATACCGGCGGCAACCGCCTTTGCGCCTTCACGGACGATCGCAGCCGCGAGCACGGTCGCGGTGGTGGTGCCATCGCCAGCTGCATCTGCCGATTTGGAGGCAACTTCTCGCACCATCTGCGCGCCCATGTTCTCGAACTTGTCCTCAAGCTCGATCTCCTTGGCGACGGTGACGCCGTCCTTGGTGATGCGGGGGGCGCCGAACGACTTGTCGAGCACGACGTTCCGGCCCTTGGGCCCGAGCGTGACCTTAACCGCATTGTTGAGAATTTCAACACCGCGCAACATCCTGTCGCGGGCGTCGACGCCGAACTTAACTTCTTTGGCCGACATCATGATCTCCGTTTTCAACTGTCAGATCCAAGGACCGTGCGACTGGACGAGCCCTTAAGTGGCGGGACTTGAATTTGCAGGCCTCGTCCTTCGAGACGCGGGCTGCAGGGACGGCTCAGGATAAGGAAAATTGGCTGGCGTCTATGCGACCTTCTTCTTGGCGGCGGGCAGCTCAGTGAGAACGCCCATAATGTCGCTTTCCTTCATGATCAGTAGTTCCTGACCATCGAGCTTGACCTCGGTGCCTGACCACTTGCCGAACAGGACGCGGTCGCCAACCTTGAGATCGATGGGAATCAGCTTGCCGGATTCATCGCGGCCGCCTGGGCCAACCGCCGTGATCTCGCCCTGCGAAGGTTTTTCCTTGGCAGTGTCCGGAATGATGATGCCACCAGCGGTTTTGTCTTCGGCCTCAATGCGCTTGACCACAACGCGGTCGTGAAGCGGACGGAATTTCATGCTGTCCTCCTGTTTTCTTGTTGTTGTTGCTTTGGACGAAATGGCAGTCGTGGCCAGCGAGTGCTAATCAGCACATAAGCCGCCGCAAGGGGACGTACAAGACCGTCCCGAAACGATATTCTGCTCAGAGCATCACGAAATAGCTGCCAAGACCGCGGCGGCTAAGGATCCGGTGAAGGCCAGCTGTGTGGTGCGAAAGTCGTTGGACGCCGCGTCATCAAATTTAAGAAAGCTTCCCATCGCGCAGGGGCATTGCGTTGTTCTCGACGTGCGCCAGAATACGCCGGACGTCGGTCGCTTCTTGTGCAGCCATTCAGCGGTGCTTGTCGAGATCGAGTGGCTCGTCACTCGCGAGGCGCTTCGGCATCAATGCGCTGAGCGTCAGCCAAATCGACCGGGTCGATGGAAATCCTCTCCACCGTTGAAGTGCGCGGCGGCGCCGCCGGCACCGTGATCATAGTGGCAACCCGGCGAAACGCCTCGAACGACAATCCTTCGATCATCTCCTCATCGGTGATGACCTCGTAGGCACCCGGAGGCAGGAGGCGGTCGATGCCCTTGATCCGGAAGGGATGCTTGAAGGTGACCGTTTCGCGTCGGGAGCGCATGGTCATGATCGGCTATCCTTCAGAAACGGCTTTGCATCGGCGCGATAGTGAAGCAATCCGTTTACAGTGCTCTTTGTGCCGAGATTAGCTAACTCTTTATCATGAGATGGCTGCGAAGTCACCAAACACAAGGCAATACACATCGCGGATTTGTTATAGATGCCGGCGGACGAAATGCTTGCTGATGCCAAGTGAAAAAATGCGAGTTGGCGATCGGCAAGCATCGCGACTCGGAGAGAAGAAATGCTATCTCGCAAATCTACCAGCCGAGATAGACTTGCAGCGGTTGGCTACAACCGTCATGGCGCGATGGGACGGTTCTGGCACGGTCTTCATCGTCACGCTCTTATGACGATGGTTGCTTACGCCTTCTTGCAGCACTTCCGCATTGCCAAGACGGGGCGCAAAAATGAAACGACGGCCACCACCTCAGCCCAACCTGCCAGCCGCGCGTCCCGCCATCGTCGCTCTCATTCTTCAGCCATCAGATCCGCGATACGGATACTGCAGAACACAGGTCAGCGAAGAGCAAGGCGTGAACAAATCTGCCAAAGTCGTGTTAGCGCCCGCCCGAAGCGCCTTTATGATCGTGCAGGAAACGGGCGATCCGCGTCTTCAACACGGTGGCGTCGTGCGATTTGCCCGAGGCCGCGTGCTCGAAGAGCCTGCGCTGGACGTCAGTAGGCAGATCATTCCATTCGCTGACAAGGGCGGCACCCAGACATTCCAGGACTCTGCGCTCCACATCGCGCAAATCGCTGGCTTCATAGGGTAAAGGCCACGCCAACTCCTGCGCTCCGCCTTCCTCGTCCCAACGGTCGAGAGCGGTTGCCATTTCTTCTCCCGACGTTGGCCTTCGACCTTTCTTTTTGACCATTCTATATAGTCGCATATATCGGCATTAAGCGCCATTCGCTCGATCGCGGGGCGATCCGAAGCGCCAATCCTTCCAGTACCGAGAATGCCGCGGCCGCGGAACTCGGTAGTTCGCCCATCGGTTATTGCAGCGGTTTGTTCGCGCGGCGTACAGACTCAAGGTTCACCATGGATGTGATCGTTACACCGGCAGAGGGAGGCACGGTTTGGCAGCTGACGGACCTGCTCGGCCGCTCGATGGGGCGCATCACGGCAAGCGCTCCACGTCAGTTCATGATCCATCCGGAGGGCCACGCATCGGAAACTATGGCCGGCATACAGCAAGGGCCGCACGCCTCGCTCGACGCCGCACTGGCTGAGATCGAGAGGCACACCCGGGGCGTCTGCCGTCGAAATCCTGGCGAAGATCAGCTTTAGACAGCGCCCAACAATCCAGATCGTCGGCAGAGTATCCTATATTTACTGCGGGAAGATCTATATGTTTTACAGGTAACGCCCGCCCAGATTGCCTGATGACGGGACCGTCAGTTCCGGTAGAAGGAATTGTGGATTTTCGCGCGAGGACCGAGCGAATGTGGGCTCCGGCGGATGTCACCGCCGATCATTGCGTTGCCGTGTTCGCCGAGATCTTTTGGCGGCTCGGCTCGACGCAACCCTGACAGTGCGGAGGGAACCCGCTTGAGCCGCTTGGTCATCGTCTCCAACCGTGTCGCCTTGCCGGCAGAAGCTGCGCAGCGCAGCGGCGGGCTCGTGACCGGCCTCGTCGACGCTCTGCATCAGGCTGGAGGCTTATGGTTCGGGTGGAGTGGCAAGCTTGGAGAAACAACACCAGAGCCGAACGTTTTTGAGACCGAGGGAGTGACGTACGCTACCGTCGATCTTACCCGCGCGGACCATGACGGCTACTACAGCGGCTTCTCCAACGCGGCACTGTGGCCCTTATTCCACTATCGCCTTGACCTCATGAACTTTACCCGCCGGGACTTGGCCGCCTATCGACGGGTGAACGCCGTGCTCGCCGACGCCCTCGCGCCCCTGCTCAGCCCGAGTGACCTCGTCTGGGTGCATGACTACCATCTGATCCCGATGGCCGAGGAACTTCGCCGCGCCGGCGCCACACAGCGGATCGGGTTTTTCTTGCATACGCCGTTTCCGTCTTTGGGGGTGCTGGCGACCCTTCCTCACTACGGCGACCTGCTGAAATCACTGTGCGCTTACGATCTCGTCGGCTTCCAGACGGTGGAGGATTTGACCGCCTTCCATGACGCCATCCTTCGCCGTGCAGGAGGCACGATTTCGTCCGATGGCCACGTTCACGCTTTCGATCGGGTTCTGCGCGCCGGCGCCTTCCCGATTGGTATCGATACTGAAGCGATCGCCGAAATGGCTAGTCGCGCTGTGAAATCCCGAACGGCACGCCGGCTGCAGGAGAGTCTCCGGGGGCGCAAGCTCATCATTGGGGTGGACCGGCTGGATTACAGTAAGGGTCTCGAGCACCGGTTCAAAGCGTTCGCCGCCTTTCTCGAGGGCTATCCCACATACCGCAACCACGTCCGCTTGCTGCAGATCGCCACCGCAACGCGCAGCGACGTTCCTGAATACCGTGCGCTGCGGCAGAGGCTCGGTGCGCTGGCGGGCGACGTGGCCGGACGCTTCGCGGAACTCGACTGGGCGCCAATCCAGTATTTGAACAGGAGCTTTTCCCAGCGCTCGCTCGCTGGCTTCTTTCGGCTCAGTCGCGTCGCTCTTGTCACTCCGTTGCGCGACGGAATGAACCTGGTTGCCAAGGAGTATGTCGCTGCACAGAACCCCGATGACCCCGGCGTGCTCATTCTCTCGCCCTTCGCGGGCGCGGCCTATGAACTCGACGCTGCCGTGATCGCCAACCCCTATGACCCCGACGCCGTCGCCGAAGCATTGCGGACAGCGCTGGGGATGCCACTTGAGGAGCGATGCGAGCGTTGGGGGGCCATGATGGCGGTGCTGCGCCGCAATAGCATTATGGCATGGCGCGAGAGTTTCCTCGGGGCACTCAGCAGCTAACTGGGGATGTCGTTCGGAGGGTAGCATCACTGCAGCAGGTCGTGATCCGCTCGTCAACCAAGTCGCCCCAGTCCGCCGATAAAATGGTACTTGGAAATCCTCTCCCTGGCGTAAATGATCCTCGAGTGACGGGACCACTTGCATCCGCCTGATCGCCGCGCTGACCAGATAGACCACAGGCAAGTCGCCCGCCGCCTTCTCCGCCTCCGCGTCAACGTAGTAAACTTATTCTGCTGGCTCAGCGCGAGGCACCCCAATCAGCCCCTTCTCATCTCAAAACGCCCTGTACCCGATTGTCATGGCCCTCCTAACTGACTGTGGATTTAACGAATGACCAACGAGCAAAGCCACAAAGTGCACCTAAGTCCCGAAGACCAGGAGCGGTTGCGAGAACTTCGGGCGCAAAAGCCAGCCCGCAACTTACCCAAGCTCGCACTGACGCCGGGCGCGATGCTTGCCGACCGGGTTGCTGAAACAGTTGGTTCTTGGCGCTTCATCATTATCCAAAGCGTGCTACTCGGCATTTGGATCATTCTGAACATGATCGCATTCATCAACCATTGGGACCCTTATCCCTTCATCTTGCTGAACTTGGTTCTTTCTTTCCAAGCAGCCTACGCGGCGCCCATCATCATGATGAGCCAGAACCGTCAATCCGAGATTGACCGCAGGCACGCAGAACACGACTATCGAATAAATGTGAAGGCTGAACTCGAGATCGAATTGTTGCACAACAAGATTGACGCCTTGCGCGAGCAAGAAATCTTGCAGCTACTCAACATCATTCAGCGTTTGTCCGCGCACCTTGCGCCCGAGCTTGTCGCCGCTATCGAGGCCGAAGCGGTGCCGGGCAAGACCTAGGCGGTGACGACCTTGTCTATCATGGACCAGAAGGGAAGCGGGAAGCACTGATGTTTATCGGGCACGAGATTTTCATTCCCGCTCTATCGTCGAGGTTGTCAGTTAGAGGGCACTTGTAGCGCTGACACCTTCGAGGCGACGCCAAGTTCGACCGGATCCGCTAGTCAAGGCACAGGCTGCTCGCGATGTTCCTGAAGCAGTTCGTCAAGTCGTTTTGCGCACCACGTGAACACCTTCGCCTCGGCCAAGGCAACGGCCTCAGTGCGGGGGCATCTGAGGCCGCTAAGCCTTCCGCCGGGCATTGGGGCAAAATGTCGACCGGTCAGTGGGCTTGGTTCTCGAAGATAAGATCTCCGATTGCGGAGGACCAAGAAGTCCCAAGATCAATCGTTCCAGCCGTTTGAGAGTATTGCCTGTCCTAACTTGGGCAATATTCTAAAGACTCAGGACGTGCCCCTCCGCCCCCGGGGCTCACCGCCGGCACTGACTTGCGGAAGCGATGACTTCGGTGCGTCGCCGTCTTTGGGTAGCGCTCGGACAAGCAATCCGCTCGAGGATGCCAGCACGCTACGCCGATTCTGCACCTGATGAATAACTCCCGCTTTGGGTCACCTCGTTGCGGAAGATGAAACCAATTGACCTTCCCGCGACCAAAACGGCTATCTATTGATCCGGGGGGTGGTCAATATTGACCAGCAGCTGTAAGAGTTTCAGGTCATATTTCGCCAAAATGGGGGTTGGCGGATCGATGCAGTCACTCGACGATAAGCTTTTTTACCTCCAATCCATTTCAAAGGATCTCAATACACAGCTGCTCACTTTGATCGCTTTGCGAGAGAGCACCAACGAGGCCTACAGAAAGATCGCCTATCGGGGCAGGCGCAGGCGGTGTCGACGCGCGAGAGAGAGAATTTAACCGCAATCTTCCTGTTCTACGCTTTGCAGAACTTACCTATGTCGGTCGACGCTCGCTCCTCCAACCGCTAAATAGGCCGAAGTCGCTCTTGCGCAGTGAGCCGAAGCGCGAATCAGGTTGAGCTGGACTCGCCACCGGTAGGACCTCGCTGGTCCCAGAGAATGACGGACCAGGCTCTTTCGTGAAGATAGTAGAGGATCATTTTCGTGATCGCTTCAGCGCCGGCGATCGAGCCTGCAACCTTTACGCTGCCCGTGAAGATGAAACTCAGCACGAAGGTGTCGATACTACCGGTAATCCTCCAACTGACGGCCTTGACGATAGAGCGAAAATGGGAATCTCGTACCCGAATGAACATCGGTTCCTCCCGGTCCCGGCGTCGGCATCCACATTCTCGGGCGCCATGTGTCCGCCGGCGGCCGGAGCTTCGGCTCGGCGACGATGGCCATCCTGCTGATCAAGAGAGCTGCCACCGAGGAGGCATTCCGGATCGCATTGGGCACTTTTGTCGGGGTCGATATCGATCTTGTTCCCCGAATTGTTGTTGAATGTACTGTGAGTCGAGACCGTATTGTACTGATCCTCCAGGATCTTGCCGCCACGACCGAGCTGTGGTTTCACGGCTCTGCTTATCGCCAAGCGCAGGTCATTCTTCTACGATTGTGGTACTGAGCGCACATGACTCCAGTCGCGGGACTCTCGTGATCCAGGTCTCAGGCCAGTCTATGAAATGCTGGCGGCAACGCCTCCCGAACGAGTTCACTTAGATCCAAAGCCTCGCCGCTTTCCGTAATGTCAGAGAATAGAACCTCGACAAAAGGATGCTGGCGGTTGAATGCGGCGCCTCGCTGGTATTTCGCGCTCACAATCCGCTGAAGTGCGGCAAGGTTCAGCCTGCCAAGCGCATTGTATTGATCGCGGAACAGACTTTGTCGTCCTCCACGATGCTCGACAGACTCCGCCCAAACGTCCATCACCTTCCGGCCCATGAACGCCTCGACCCGTTCATTTCCATCCAGAGCAAAAAGCCGTAGCCCGTCCATGGTGTGTGGTCCGTCATCAACTCGAAACTGTGTAAATGACATGGGAGTCCTCCTGTTATCGACGTCTATTTTCATCGGCAGCCACGTCGCGGACTGCGCCTCCCTCGTTGTCCCACCGTGACAGAGCCAGAGCGACCGTTCTCACATCGCTAGGCGTGCCTTCTGTTAAAGGCAGTTTGCTACGACCGGCATCATCCTTGTGCTTATGCAGAAATCGCGCGATTTGCCCGCGGAGCGCCGCCGTCTCCAACAACTTGCCGACCGACCCGGCGGTGTCGAAGATCTCTCGCCGCAGCGTCGTCGGCAGGGCGTTCCATTGCATGATGATGGCCGCGCCGAGACAACGCAAAACGAGCTCTTCTTCGGCCGCAAGGGCTGCGCCGCTCGATCCGTCCTGCTCCGCAACGTGCACTGCATTGTCATAGTCGTCCGCCAGACCCTGCTCGTTATCCGCGAGCGAGGCAAGTCGGTCCTGCAGTTGTTGAAATTTACGGATCTCAGCCGGACCGATCGAACGCTTAATCAGTTCGCCGTACTCGACTGCCTTTGCACGATATTGCTGAGATTTAAACATGCCGGGCCCCTTTCGTTGAAAGTCTCGGCCCATTCCGACCAACTTCGATGGTTGATCAGACATACATAGATATGGGGACCAAAGGTTCGAATAACGAGCCCAGGGCACAAATAAACTGGTACGAAAAGACCGCGCTAGTTGGCAATGGTTGGCGTCTAACGCTCGTGTCTCTCAAAGAGGCTCGCCGCTACAGCTGATTACAATCATCCCGTCAAATTCTCATGAGTGAGCAATATTGACCAGCGGGCCGCGCTCCGAGTCGATACTGCTGTGATCACCGCCGACCGTTGGCACCCATCGGTGACAGAGAGTTGGACAGTGCGCCCGCCCTGTCCCACAGGGGGCAAGTTTGCCCGATCACAAGCAAAGACCCTATCACCTCGCGCGGCGGCGCAGCCTCGTTGTCCCAAATGGCAGTCGCGTACAGAGGTGCGAAACGTTGCGGTGGCCCATGCTCGGTTCGAGCACTGGACCCTGCGTTGCATCAGGTGCGCCCATATTCATGAGGCGCAGATAGCCGCCGACCCGATGAAGTCCGGTGCTGTCGATTGGGAACACAGCCACCTGCGAGGGCCGCAGTAAGGATCATGACATGACAGAGCTGCCGCGCAACGATCTCGGTAGTCACGATTGGGCTGCCCGGGCATCTGAGGCTCTGGCACGGGCAGAGAAGTTGCCGGCCGGATCGATGCGATCCGAAGCCATCAGAAAAGCCGAACAACTTGGCTTTGCCGCTGACATGAGGAAATGGCTGATACCGAAAAAGCCCAACGGCGCACCGAAAGTGACCGGCTGACCGCGATCCAAGACATAGGACGCGTCCTCAACTCGGAATGGCAAACTGCCTTCCCACGCCGATCTCTGGGCTGGGTAGACGTGCACAGGTGGACGGTTGATGGCAAAGACTTATTTCTCGTCCCGCGTCTCACTCCTCGCCCAGCCAGCAACCGCATTGTCCAAAATGCAACGCGAGGATGCATTTGGAGCAGGGCCATCCGGCTTCGATATCCGCGCACTTGAGTGCGCCAAGTGCGATCATGCTCACATCGTCACGGTCGCAACTGGTCTGGTGAGTGACAGCCGCAGCCTGCACGCGAGAGCGATTGACGCGCTTGAGGAAGCGCAGGCGATGTCGCCCGGCGCACAGCGAACCGAGGGGCTCAAAAAGGCGGGCCTTCTCCGTAGAACTGCGGGCAATCAGGGGGTAATGTCTGCGAAACGGGGCAAGCCCCGAAAAGTGATCAGTTGGCTAAAGCAGCAGCTCGCCGCTCGGCTCGAAAGGCTTGGCGCTTGGCAGCCAACCGAAATCGAGCAAATTCGCTGAGTCAAAGGAGGCTCCCGTGGCGAAGCCAACCAAGGAGATGTTTGACCCCAAAACGTTTCTCGCCAAAGTGGGCGCGGGGAAAACGATTCTCGAACTTCCCAAGAACCAACATGTGTTCCAGCAAGGCGACGTCGCGGACACCGTTTTTTACATTCAAAGAGGCAAAGTCAAGCTAACGGTCGTGTCTGAGCAGGGCAAGGAAGCGGTCGTCGCAATTCTGGAGCCCGGCCAGTTCTTTGGCGAAGGATGCATGAATGGTCACCCGTTACGCATCGCTACGACAACAGCGATGGAAGATTGCGTCATCACGTCGATCACCAAGGAAGCCATGATGTCGGCTATTCGTGACGAGCCGAAATTTTCAGAGCTATTCATGTCATACCTCCTGACCCGGAACAGTCGGATTGAGGAGGACCTGATCGACCAGCTATTCAATTCGAGTGAGCGGCGGCTTGCTCGGCTGCTGTTGCTGCTCGCGAATTTCGGCAAGGAAGGGAGCCCGCAGCCGATCAGCGTGAACATCAGTCAGGAAACATTGGCTGAAATGATCGGGACCACGCGATCCCGGGTCAGCTATTTCATGAACAAGTTTCGCAGGCTGGGCCTCATCAGCTATAATGGGCACATTGAGGTCCACAATTCGCTGTTGAGTGCGGTCTTGCATGAGAAGCCCCTGCTGAGAGAGCGCGACTAGAAGCACCGTTCCAAGGAACGGCCCCAGCGCGCGGGGGGACGAGCTGAGGCCGTCATTTCATCGGATGCTTGGGGGCACATGCATCCGGTCACCCGTCACCAAGTTGCGCCGACGACATTGGTTCCGGCAGAAGGTCAAGCCGCTTTTGGTCGGTTGATCCTTTTCCGAAGTCCCGGACCAGTTCTCGTGAAAGGGATTTAGCATTCAGCCTCATGCAACGCCGTCAGGGGATCATTTCCGCCTGGCGGCGTTTGTGCATCACAGAGCGAGGGGCGCAATCACTTCGCGCTCAAAATCGCATCATGAGACGGGCTATTTCTTGGAACGATACGAAGCAGCGAACCTTACCTTCTCAGAGCTGAAACGGTCCCATGAGTTAATCCAATGAACATCGTCCCCGTTGATCGCGCGCTAAGCATATACGGCGTCCTTGCGGACCGCTCCGAGACGAAGGGCGCCCGTGAATGTCTTTCCAAGCATCTGATGAAATTGTACATCGGCGGCGAAAAAGACCAGCACCGCTTGACGGTGCACGGACTATCGTACCTTCGCGACCTGGACCGGGCGATCGATTCCAGCAACTGAACAGGCAACCTGTCGGCCTGCACTAGCCCTTCTGCGCTTGACGCTGCGTCCGCAGGGAATTGCGCCGCATCATTCTTGCGTTCGCGGTGCGGACTGCATCCGCCCTTGCTTGTTGTTCTTTCGGAAGTGGCGTCCTGTGTTGCTCGCCGACCGTTGGCGCCATAGCCAGCTGGGTTGGCGCTGTCGAGCTATGCTCGACAGGCTGCATGCTCATTGCGCCCGTGGATGGTGATTTGCGTTTAGGCATCAGGGACAACTCGTTGCTACCGAGTTCGTTCAATAGCTCTCCGACGGGACCTTGCTGGCGGAAACCTCAAGGTCACCGGTCCTCTCCACTCTTGCGATGTAGCAACCAGCTGCCGCAAAGGGAATATGCATAGTCGACATTCGACGGCGCGAGCCACCACTCTTCTACGACTGGTTCGGTCTGAAGACCGTCGACTAACCGGTTATCGGCCATCATTTCCTTCGAATGACTTCACGGCAAGCGTACGTGTGCGCAGTTGTTCGGGAATTTCGTCACTTTATCGTAGGTCTGATCGCCTTCGCGCACACGTAAACCGCATCCAATACGGCGAATCGACTGGACGGCGGATGGTTCTCCGATCGCGTCATCCCGGTCATCAATGTAGGGCGCGCTCCGAGGCAGCCACCGTTCTCAAAAACCGTCAGCCCAAAGTCGTCACCCACATTTCGGTTGCTACGGGTCATGCGAACCAGCGGTAATGCCGCTATTCCCCTTCGAGGAAGTGCCCCAAGGCCTTGAGCGGGCGCAACCTGTCACAGATGATCTTCAGAATAGCCAGCATCGGGACGGCCAGGATCGCGCCAAGCACGCCCCACATCCAAAACCAGAACACCAGCGATAGGATGATCAATACCGGATTCAGCGTGAAGCGCCGCGCCAGCAGCATGGGCGTCACTGTTTCACCTTCGACGAGATGAATGCCAAAGTAGAGGACCGGCGGCAGCAAAGCCCACCATAAGCTTTCGAAGCTCAGCATTCCGACCAGCACGAAGATGCATACCCCGACAAGCGGTCCCAAAATTGGAATGTAGTTGAGCAGGAAGGCTGTGGTGCCCCACAACAAGGGGTCTCCCAGGCCGCAAAGATACATCGCGGCCGCCGTCGTGACACCGACGGCGGCATTCATGGCCGTGATTGTCACCAGATAGCCCGATATGTCCTCCTGGACCTGCTGAGCGATATCGACGGCTTGTCGCTTGTTGTTGAATGTCGGCAGGATCTCAACGGTGCGTCGAAGGAATATATTGCCCGCTACCAGGAGAAAATAGAGCACCAAGACAGTCGTAAACAGGCCGTCGAGTACGGAGCGCGTGCCAGCGAAAAGTACGCCCGTTATGCCCAGATCGCGGCGAACCGAAACAATCGAACCCCGGCCAGGCGGCGCGTCTGCAGCCTGCTCGGCCTGTTGGATTACCTTTTGCAACGCCTGGATCGGCGCGCTTATAACCCGCAGGTGTGCCTCCAGGCGGGGGATGCCCTCGGGTAGCCGCTCGGCCCAGGTCGTGGCCGGTACCGACAACGCTGCCACCGTACCGACAAGCGCTCCAATCACCAGGAAGACGGTGAAGAGCGCTCCGACAGCGCGGGGTAGATGCAAACGCCCCAAGAGGCGAACGGCGGGTTGAAGCAGGAGATTGAGCACGAGGGCGACCACGACAGGAAGGATGATCGAGCTTGCCACATAGAGTGCCGCCAGGACGCCCAACGCGAACAAACCACCGAGAAAGAACGTCTGCGGATCGGATGGCAGCGGCATCTCCGCCTCGTCGGCGGCCTCCGTCGCAGCGGCATGTGGCTCCGGCCGATCAACATCCAGCGGGAAGGAAGGACACTGTGTTGGCGGTATGGCGGCAACCATGGCTTTCCCTCTGAATGGGAGCGTATGATCGCTTCCGGTGTCAATCATAACCCCTTTCAGCGAACGAGTTCGTCCGGAAGAGCGCGGGCGTAACAAACCTACAGAGGAACAAATTCGAGAACTGAGCAATATTGACCAGTAGTCATCGCCGCCGGGGTACAAACTACCTCATCACCGCCCCGTCAGTGGCAGCTTTCGGTGACTGAGAGCCCGGTAGCGCTCTCGCCGATAACGTCAGGGGAGCATCATGTCTTCCGTCCACCGGTTGCCAACCTTCGAGCAGCGTCACAGCATTGAGGAGTTTATCCAGATAAGGCGCGATATGTTGCGCTATGCCCGCTCGTTCCCGCCGGGGGCTGAGCGGAATCAGCGGCGACAGATAGCCTTATCACTTCGAGCCCTGTTCAAGAACAATGATTGGCTGAACGCCCATACATGGGAAGGAGCAACGCTGCTCACTGATTGTCCTTCGCCTTCCCCAGTAAAATAGGGACAGCTTCAATCCCAACTCTCCACAAGATCGTGCCGGCTGCACTGGATGCGGTTCGCCAATGATCCTTGCGATGATCGAGCCGGCGAAACGAGTTGTGTCCTTCGGACCGCTCCCCGCGGCATCATGCGATCGGCCGCAATAGCTTCCGCGGTTGCGGCATCACAATCATGCATTCTAGCGTAGGAGCTCTTGCGCTGCTCTGTAGGCGGGCGCAATCAAGCGGGATATGAAACTCAGTTAAATGGCAACGAGGAGGGTTTCGTCGGCACTGCACTTTGCGCATTCAAAGGTGCGCACATCAAAACCAGGTTTGTCCGGCTCGATGCAGACCAACCTCATTGGTGTTCGGCATTTCGAGCAGTTATGAATTCTGAAGTCTGCAACACCAACACTTGGATGGGATTGAGTCGACGGCATGATACTCCCCTTAAGACCCAGGCGGGAGTGCGACACTCTCAGTCACCGATTGTTGCCTATGGTAGGGCGGTGATCTAACCAATATAGTGTCTTGGTTCCATCCACACTGGTCAATACTGCTCGCTTTCGAAAAAAGACTCGAAGAGGACAAATAGGACCTTCCGCGGCCGCTGGCTCAGAAAATGAGGACGGCTCTTAAGCCCCCCTCTGGTTTTTTGTAGCTGCTTGTCGTGTGCTTGGCGAGTTCGCCTAACCTTCGATGATGTAAACGATCTCGTGGGTGCGCGGGCGAAGAATGATGTAGTTGCCGTGCACAAGGATGAAATCGTATCCACGCCATTCCGGATAGATTTCCACGATACGTGCTGGCATCGGATGATAGCGGACACCCGCCGGGACAGCCGTTCCGATTGAGAGGTTGAAGTTCACGTTTGTAACTTCCTCAACCTTCTCCTGCTTGATCGCCGAGGTTATCTGGGTGCGCTTTTCGGCGGGAGGCGCTGATGTCGCCGAGGTTGCGGCATTGCCGGTCGTCCTACTGTCGGGTGTCGAAGGCCTGGTCTCGGCAGTCGGAGATTTCAAGTCCTTTGAGGTGGTGGTCGAATCAGGTGATTTCGCCTTGCTGTCGGCTTTCATGTCGCTCGTCGCCTTGCTGTCAGAAGGCGACTTCGTTTCGGCGGTCGGATTTTTCATGTCCTTCGAAGTGGTGGTCGGAGTAATTGACTCTGAAGCCTTCGACTTGCCATCAGCTTTCATGTCGCCGGTCGTTTTTGCATCCGGCTTGCCCTGCGCATGTTGAGGCGCCGCTTCTTTTGACCCAGCGCCGGGTGTAGCGGTCTCGGCGCCCTTTGCGGGTGCATTCATCGGCGCCGCAGTATCACCTTTAGGCGAAGCGACAGTCGGAGATTCCTTCGCTGCTCCTTGATTAACGCCTTGAGCTGTCGCAAGCCCGGTCGTGGCCAACAAGGCCGCAACGGCCACGGACACCATTAATGGCTTTCTCATCTGATTTTTCCAATTCAAATTGAATCCATGCCGACGAAGGTCGGCCATAGAGTGGAACGGCCCCAACAGCCTATAGTTCCGCTTCTATCTTGGGTTGGGAGATGTATTGGGAAGTAATGCGAGTGATCGCGTCGATCACTGGGCTGTCGCCAGAACGTTCAACCCCTGTGTGCGCTAAGTCATTTCTTGGGCTCGACCAGGCGCCAAGCAACGAGGAAACCTCTCTGCTCTCGCTCGGACCCACCCGGAAAGGCCGGAAAGGAATGGGCGTACTAGCAAAGAGCGATCTGGCCAAATATAGACCCGCATGAGCAACGCCATATCAGGAACGTTCAGGTTAAAGCCGAAAGGCTGATCTTGCCGTCGGTGCAAGCCTGCGTGAAGCGACAAGGAGAATCCGATACGGAGCGAACCTGCACGCACCTGGCGGTGGCTGCGTATCATTTCAACAGAATTCTGTAGGGTACCAAACCCGGCGATCTGCGGGAGGGGGAGACACAACGGTTTTCGAACTGGCGATGAAGCGGCATGCTTCGACGCGACCACAGGCAAAATCAAGCCGACCATCTGTCCTGCTCTTTACGGCAATCGTCTTCGTTGAGACGGTCCGCGATATCCTCTGCGATGTCTGGCGTTTTCGCCTTGGCGATTGGCTTGCCGTCCGCAGTCATTAATTCGTCGCCCTCAACCTCAACCGGAAAGTCGTCGGGCTTGAGGGGCTTATCATTTGGCATTGCACCCTCCCACGTTAAAGGAAAAAGCCGCCCGGGCATTACGCCGAGCGGCTTTTCGAGCAACTGCCAGTCGCCCGGTTCTGTTGCTGGAATGACAACATCGATCCGAAGGAAAGGTTTCTCCCGCCAGCAAGGCTATTCTTTCCCGCTTCGGTCCCGTAGCTCCGCTGGTCGTGTGGTCGAGCGAAGCAGCGCTGACGCCTTTGTTTGCGGCTTCAAACGGTCTCCGGACAGAAGCGACGCGAGTATTGTTGGCGCGGCCAGCAAGCGGCATCGCACGGTTCGTTACCAGCGACAGGTCGCTACCAGAGATCGATGATCCATTTTGCGCCGACGACCGTCTGCCAAACTACCGCCGTCGCGACCGCACAAATGGCGGCGGCCAGCAAGGCGATCGAGAGACAGGCCCCCATCCTCCTCGAGATAGGCAAGGGAGATCAAGGCAATCACCAAAGCGGGGACGACGTTGCTCAGGGGTATTGGAATGAAGACCAGAGTAGCGCT
The DNA here is from genome assembly GCF_007830635.1 of Bradyrhizobium huanghuaihaiense. GTDB lineage: Bacteria > Pseudomonadota > Alphaproteobacteria > Rhizobiales > Xanthobacteraceae > Bradyrhizobium > Bradyrhizobium huanghuaihaiense. The sequence goes on from NZ_VLLA01000008.1 coordinate 129,675, forward strand.
CAGTACCACGACGAGCCGACCAGGCGCTTGGTTGCCTCCAACGGGTGCGCCACCGTGGATGAACCACCTTCTCAAGATATCTGAGCACCGGTAAGGATCGCTGCACCACAGCAGCGAGGTGTTTCGTCGGCAAGGAACGAGTGGCGATGCGGCGTGGAAAGACCGGAGCGGGTTTGCCCGCGATCATCTGGAACGCGGGAATCGTGAGTAGCAGGCCAGCTACGATCGAGAGCCCGGTGCGAGCGCGACCAGCGCGAGCAGGATCATGATGATCCCGAAGGATCGCTTGCGAAGGCCGTGCATCAGCCAGCCCAAGGTGAAATGGTCCGCTGCAGCACGGCGGAGGTAGTAACAAGCCCTATCGGGTCAGCTGGCGGTCTCGACATCAGAATAGCGTCTCCTGGCCTCTTGATTGGCAGGCCGATGTCTCCGTCTCGAAGCCGAAACCGGTCGCTTCGTTGGTTGTTTTAAGTGCCATGCTGCCGATAGTCCACCGGGGTCAATCCAAGGATAGCACGTTCACATAGTTTGTTGGCGTCCCGCTCGCCGCTGCCTGCAGCCTGCAAAATACCCTTAGCAATAATTTCGCGATCTACCTCCAACTGACCGATATTCTGAAGTGTTCGACATGCCAGGTCGTAGGCCTGATTCACGGCGGTTACCTGCTCTGGATCAAAGGACAACTCTTGGAAAAGCGGATTAGGATTGGACATATGCTCCTCGTAGCAAACGCGAGCGCAAGCTCTCAGCTGCCAGGATTAGACGGATTAAGTGATGATCGGAAAAAAACCTCGCGATGAGCAGGGTATTTGTGCTCTGACACACCGCGGGGAACGATTTATCGATTTGTCGAGGTCATCATTGCAACAAGATCACCGAATGGCTTGTAGGACTGCTTGGCAAAATCGCTGTACAGTCCGCCAATCTTCTGTGACTCCGTAACGAACGTCTCGTAGGCCGTCTTGGCGAATTCGGTTTGAACTTCAATCGCCTTGTCGAGCGACTTCACGCCAGAGAGCTTCTCAACGAACAGTTTCGTGTCTTCAAACGACTTTTTCGTGCAGTCACCGTAAGCAGTGGCAATCGCCAGGAAGGCGTTAGATGACGCAGTCCCTGTATCGATTTGTTCGTTACTATTCTGCTGGTGCTCGAAATTTTGATTCGAATGAATCTGATTTGCGTTCGACATTTTTTGAACTTTCCCTTGTTTGTTTAACAGTGGACCAATGCCGCGCGCCACCAATGGTTGCTTCGGAATCTCAGTTCTCGCTTTTAATTAGGCGGTGCTTGTATGTTCGTACGATGATCACCAGGCGCAGTTTGCCGGGTAGCGCCGAGCGATCGCAGTCGACTCCGCCGCAATGCCAACGAGCGAAACGCACCTTAAGGTGCAGAATGTGATTTGGGCAAACCGGCTGATTATCTGCCGCGCGGGTGTCGAGAAGGCCGCAACTCACGCTACTCTCGCGCCGACGAGGTGATCGAATGAGTAGCGCAATATTTGAGCGCGGGTGTCCACCGCCTCTCTGAGACCTTGCCGCGGGGAGATGATTTACTGTTCCGTCGCTGGAACCAAAGTCACACCGCGTTATTGTTCACCAAAACAATGGAGGAACATCATGATTTCCAAATGTCTTGCAATAGCATTCCTGGCTATCGCGTCGATGACCGGCGCGGCGGCGGCGCAAACAGCCACAAACCAAGCGGCTTCGACAACCAGTGCTACCACGCACAAGGAGGGTGAATGGCGCGCGTCCAAGCTCGCCGGCGTCGATGTGTACAATGAAGCCAACGAGAAGATCGGCGACATCCACGACGTGATTTTGGATAGGTCAGGCAAGGTGGCCAATGTCATTCTGGGTGTGGGCGGCGTTCTCGGCCTGGGCGAACACTACGTGGCGGTCGCCTTCGATAAGCTGAAGTGGGTTGACCAGCCGGTGACCTCGACAACTTCGTCAACAACGTCCGCACCGGCGAATGCGCCTGCAACCACTCCCGCTCCAGACAGCACCACGCGAACCACCACCGGTGCCGCAACAACCACCACGACAACCACCACAACCAGCGCCAGTACGCGTTGGTATCCCGATCACGCGGTGTATAACGCGACCAAGGACGAATTGAAGGCCATGCCGGAGTTTAAGTACTAACTCTCGACATACGGCGTTTTTTGACGGGATGCGACACTTCGACCCTGGCAAAAGGAGGGCCGGCGTTCTAGGTGGGTTCGCGTCTTGGCGATCAAAACTCCTTCGATGGCGCCTGAATCAGAATGCGGCCATCTGGCACACTCCTTACGACCACCCCTTACGACCACCGCGAATCGCGGAATGCTAATTCAGTGTAGTGACCGTTTCCACGGTAATCGCTTGAAAGGCGTGCGGGCCGTAGACGGCGCGCGGCTTACACCTTGAGGGGGAACGGTGATCGCACAAGTGCGGGTCCGCGGCAGAAGATCGTGGGCGCGGCTCATCGTCGGGACTCGTCAATGGGCAAGCGTGTCAGACTGTTAGCTCCGGCCTTGCGGAGTCCTTCGACACGGCGCTCGAAATCGTCTCGAATCGATCAATGGCGCGGTGACCCGGACCCGATTGCCCGCCTTGCGTACGCTGCCTCCAGCACGTGGCGGACGCCCAGCGTCAGACACCGAGATCGCTGCTCTCTTGTAAACGAAGGACGAGCTACGCGCGATCGGGCAGCTTGGAGAGGTCAGTAATGTCGCTCGGTAGCGCAACAGCGGTCAATGGTAAGACTGAGCCATACGGGTCGTCGCCGGTTTCGCCTAGTGTCGAGACTTCGCAAAAGGGCGTAACACATAGTGTTGCACTGCGCCGGAGTTTCTGGCCACGGGAAAATTTCGAAGATCCGCTACCGCCCAAAGCAGAGATCAAGGACGGCTGGCCAACGACAGTGGTGACTGCGTAAGCAGCCGCTTCATTTTGGTGTTGGAACCGCTATAATGCTGGCGCGCATGTCCGGAGCAAAGGAGGCTCCTGTGGCCAAGCTTGCCGACGAAGGGTTCGACCCCAAAGCCTTTCTCGCCAAGGTAGGAGCTGGCAAAACGATCTTGAAATTGGAGAGAAACCAGCACGTCTTCGAGCAAGGAGACGTGGCGGAGAGGGTCTTCTATATTCAAAAGGGACGGGTCAAGCTTACTGTCCTATCGGAGCAAGGCAAGGAAGCGGTGGTCGGGATTCTAGAACCGGGCCAGTTCTTCGGCGAGGGGTGCCTCAATAGCCAACCATTGCGGATCGCGACGACGACGGCGATGGAAGAATGTGTGATCACCTCAATAACCAAAGAAGCGATGATCGCCACCCTTCGTTCCGAGCCGAACTTTTCCGAGCTGTTCATGGCGTATCTCTTGACACGGCAGCCGAGTTGAAGAGGACTTGATCGACCAGCTCTTTAATTCAAGCGAGAAGCGGCTCGCGCGCCTTCTTCTTCTGCTCGCGCATTTCGGAAAGGAAGGAGTACTTCAGCCTATTCTATTGGATATCAGCCAGGAAACATTGGCTGAGATGATTGGAACGACCCGATCCCGCGTGAGCTACTTCATGAACAAATTCCGCAAACTCGGACTCATCAGCTACAATGGAAAGATTGAGGTTCATAATCCGCTGTTGAACGCCGTTTTGCGTGAAAAGCCTGAAATAGAGCGGGATGATTCAATAAGCTAAAGTCTAAACCGATTTGTTCTACGTGCCGTCTCGCTCTGAAGATGCCCGCTCTAAGCGCACTTAGCCTACCGCCCTCACCAAGGAGGTGACCATGGCACAGGACCCTTCTCGGCCATTGCGGGCGGGTATCGGGCACCTGCTCTAAGCAGCTACCGAGGAGTCCTGAGATCTGTATAGCCTGGGACGGTTAGCGCGCCCCCAAAACCATCATCGCCGGCGTGCGACGGCAACGCCCAACAGGAACGCGACTAACAGCGAACCAAGTGGCGCTTCGCGCGCGATATTGCTCAAGATGCTCAACGGCATCCCTGGCTTTCGACCCGCTTCTATCGCGCCGCTAACTCGATGGACTGCCCCCTTCACAGCTTCGGAGACTTCCGCGATGGTGGATTTCGGTTCTGGAACGGAATCCAAGCTTTCATGGGCGAAAGGGGCCAGCGGGATGTCATCACTCACGATCTCATCTCCAAGTCAACAAACAGCCAATCAATCAAAAAGCGTGAATAGCTCCGATATGGCCGTCATAGCCGTTGTCGCCCGCGCTGCGGCGGATGGTGCGGCGGGCGCGTCAGCAATAGCCCCAACGCAAAGCCCATCCCGCCCGCGATCAACATCGAACCGAGGGGATTGTCCTGCACCTTCTTCGCGATCGCTTGCGAGCCGTCACGGAAAGTATCACCGCTGTTCTCATAAGCGTCCTTGGCGTAGTTGACGGCGGCATCCGTAGCTTCCCGCGCTGCATCCTTGGCCTGGCCATACAGGTTCTGCGCGGTGCCTGTCGCCTCGCGGATGCGGCCTGCTGCCTGGGTCTTTGCGTCGCCGGCGATATCGCCGACGGTGCCCTCGACCCTACCGGCGAAGTCCTTCGCCGAGCCGGCAATTCGATCGTTCTCCATAGCGAACACTCCCTAAGATGAAGTCTCGGAGCGCTAACTGACAAGATCAGGCTACGTTCCTGCGCGCACAGAAGACCGGCTTGCAAATGTGGTCTGATCTAAGCTCTCACCATTCCACGCTTGCTGCTCGCCCACGAGGCGATCGAGTATCAGAAAACTGTTGCGATGCATGGGCTGTCGATCCCCGCACGGCCCAGCGCCGTCTGGATCTTGAGAGAACTCACAGAATGGCTGCGGTTTCCGTTTGCAGCCGCAGCGGCGCTTGCTCACTTTTGCTCACTGTCAAAATTTCAAATTGCGAGTGTCCTGATCAGGACGGCTCGGGACGGTAGGTACTGGCCTGTTTCAGACGACAGTGGCCTAGTCTTAAAAATGGCAATGATCTAATTTGAAAGTGAGCAATTTTGAACAGACGATCGCAGTGCATATCTGCTGTTTTGGTGGTAACCGGGGGATTGCGCTGTCCGGACCTAATCCAACGCCACCAAGCATTATTGGGCTTGGTGGCGTTGTGCTTTCCCGGGTCCTAATTCGTTAACTTTTCGAAAGTGAGCAAAATAGAACGGCGCTGGGATAGCGATGATTCCATGGTGCCGCCATCACCGCCCCCATCACGGCATCTATCGGTGACTGAGAGTTCTGTAACGCTCCCGCCTGAGTTTAGGTGAGCATCATGTCATCCTTAGCAGTCTTGTTCGACCCAAGCCGCATAGCGGTTCAGCCCCATACCTGCCCCCAATGCTTGGGTCCAATGACCCTGACGCACATTAAGCCCTCTCGGATCGGATTCGAGATTCGTACGTTTCAGGGCGTCAATTGCCATCACGTCGATAAAGTCGTCAGCGAAACCCATTCGATGAAGTGGATTTCTTCCGGGCTGCGGCCTCCGGTTTAGATCCCAACACGGTTCCCTAGATGGGGATCTGGGCGACGACACAACCTGTCAGAAGGGAATAGTTTTCAACAAACATCTGGCGGCGCTATTTGCTCAGCCGTGCGCCGACGTTCAGCGCGCTCGCCAAAAAAGCCTCTTTCGCTTCTGCGCAGCCTTAAATTCAAGGACATATCTTTGAACAGCGTGCTTGGCATTGGAGCTCCAACGACGCATGAGTTGCCATGCCTGCAGGGATGCGACCCAGTCCTGGCCTTGACAAAACCTGTCGTAGCACCAGGCGAAAACAGGAATTAACATAAGCTTATCGCGGCTAACGCTGAAGAGACGCTCAATAAGCAGGAGCTTGAGAAGCTCGCCAACGATGAGGACCATAAGCCCGTCAACGACGTGGCCTGTCGCCGTCAGGTAAGCCGCAACAGGCTTAACAGGTTCGAGCAAAATGACCGGCACGATGAACAGCGCCAGAGTAGGATATGGGCGAAGCGACACAATCCACGCTCGCAAGCTTTCGAATACCCAGCAATCCGCCATCCGGCGAAGGACAGGTTTGAAGAGAGTGAAAAAGACGGCGTCCACCAGGAAGTAGATGGCGGCGATCAGAAGCACAAAGGGTTTGAATATACGGCTCAAGCTAGATTCTCCAACGAACCAAAGCGCGAATCATCATTAAGTTCACGAGCCAAAGCAGCGAATGACACGACCGCAACCAATGATCAAAACGCTCTCGGCCGTCGCAATTTCCGCCTTCATTGTCGCCGCCTTGTTCGTACTGTCTGTATATGCCCCAGAGGTCGAACCTGGGCAGTCGGCCGCCCTCCAGAAGAGCAACCGGCGCGATATTCATGTTGTCGACACGGGCTGCGCAAAGCAGACTTGGCCTCACTTCAGCGGCTCGTGCCTGCACGGGAATGGCGCGAAACTCGAGGCGCGCCTTGTCAGTGCAGCTCGCGAGTCAGAAAACGGTTCGAAATGAGACTTCAAATCGACCGCGCGTGCCTCTACCTGCGACCAAAGGAGTGGTGGACTGCCTGTTACCCTGACAGGCGAGCTCAACCAATTGCGACGAGGCCGATGGCGTGAGGCCATACCTGGCGCCAAAGCCAATATTCCAACAAGCTGATCAAATTTGCACAGACACCAGGCGGATCAGCTTGGAATACTGCGTCCAAACCAGAATGCCGAGGTGTCACAATGAATATGTCGAGCGAAGGCCTGCTGGTCATACTGTTTGTCGGTCTCGTTGCGGGCTGGTTGGCTGGTCAAATCGTCCAGGGGACCGGTTTTGGAATTATCGGTGACCTCATTGTCGGGATTTTGGGCGCCTTTATCGGAAGCTGGTTGTTACCTCAGCTAGGCATCCATCTCGGTAGAGGGATGATCAGCGCGATCGTCAACGCCACCATCGGAGCGATATTGCTGCTGCTCATCGTGCGGCTGCTTCGAGGTGGCAGCGGATGGGGAAGTAGGTGGGGCGGCAATTGGGGTCGGCGATGGTAACGCATTCCCGCAGAGTGACTCGCGACCGCCCGCTGTGACCTGGCTACCGGCCCCGCGACTGTGGATCCGCTCTGAGTGATGCAGCACGCTGCATAATCGGCAATGCGCCGGCTCCCAGGATCCCGCGTGGGTCCCGCGAATGGGAGACCCCTTCAACGACGGCTTTGCTTTGGTCGTCGCCTCGAAGGCGCCCAACAAAAAGGGACGAAGAGAAATACTGATCCACTCACGTAAATACTGATCCACTCACGTGACCACATGCGCGCTGGCTATGCCGGCGGGGAGCTCAAAGAAGCTATCGGTACGTCGAACGTGTACGAGAAACCCGTCGACGCATAGGCTAATTGCACATTGCCCTGGAGCTGCTTGCCAAGCGTCTCGATCAGCCGTGTTCCGAAGCTGCGCTTGGCGGGCGGCTGGACAACCGGACCGTTCTTTTCGGTCCAGGTGAGGTGCAAGCGCTGTGTCGGTTGGTCTACCGTCCAGACGAGGTCGACGCGCCCCTCCGGGACCGACAGGGCGCCAAACTTCGTGGTGTTCGTGCAGAGCTCATTGAGCGTCATCGCGACGGCGATGACGGCAGCCGACGTCATCCGGATATCGGGTCCCGTGATCGAGAATTTCGACTCGGCGGGATTGTCGAAGGCTTCGATGGCGCTGCGGACGACCGTGCCAAGATCGGCGCTGGACCATTTTGCCTGCAGAAGGAGATCGTGGGCCCGGCCGAGTGCCAAAAGCCGGCCCTCGATGGCATGTTGCGCGTGCTCGCCCCCCTGCAGGTTGCGCAGGCTCTGGGAGACGATTGCGGCGACGGTCGCGAGCGTGTTCTTGATGCGGTGGTGCAGTTCTTCGAGGATCAGCTTCTGCAGCTTGTCGGATGCCTCGCGCTCTTTGGCATCGATACCGGCCTTGGCAAGCAGGCTCCTCGTATTGATCTCAGCCTGCGCCAGGAGTAACCGCAGGCTGACATTCTCTGCCGCCAGAAAGTCCTGTTGGAATTCTGCGCCGCCCGGACGCCTGTCTGTGCGGAGATCGACTTCAAGCATTTGCAACTGTATCACCTTGGGCGGGGTACCGCACTTGATTTCGGCCGGGTGTTGGCATTGAAAGGTCTGGCGGCATCCGGCGCCAAGAACCACGAGATTCAGGCGTGGCCTATCATGCTGCGCATCTGGGCTATGACTTGCCAGGCTTGGAGTGGTTTGCCGAAAAATCTGCTACAGGGGGGAAGATCGATGCTCGATGGGTTCAATTGTCCCGACACCAGGATGATCTTGATCGCCGGCCAACGCTTATGCACGGTATGCGCAAGACTCAGGCCGTCCATGCTGCCGGGCAATTGAATGTCGGTGCATATGAGCGCGATGTCGGACCTGGATTCGAGGATTGCGACGGCTTCGTCGGTATCCAGAGCTTCAACCGGCGTGTAACCGGCGTCTTCCACCATGTCGACCGCACGCATGCGGAGAATCATGTCGTCCTCTACGACGAGAACGACGGCCGGACTGCGTGAAAGATCGGGTACCATCGGATAGGCATCCACGGGAAAACGGGTGTTGACTGAAACGAGCGATCGATCTGGGACAAGCATCTCGGTGCTCCTACGATCCATGCCTGCCCAGGAGCTCTTTTCCTAAGTGCCCGAGTTTGGGCGTGAACGGTGGAGCGGGGGAAGAAACTAGCCCTCAACCGTCATTTTGCCGGCACGCCGACCCTGCGGCTGAAATGCTCGAGCATTTCAGCGGCGTTCTCCAGGATCGTAGCCTTTTTCATTGCCTCCGCGCGCTCGTCTCCCGGCGGCATCTTGCGGGCTCCATCCAGGGCGTCTGCCGCCCGGATGTTCAGCTTGCAAGCTAACGACGATTGGACTCGCTTGACTGGCCGGAATGAGCGGTTGGCTTCAGCAGACGGCGCGGGCCCAACGAGGGGAACTACCACTGAATAAGCATCGCAGCAGCGATCAGCAGCACAAAGAAGATCGGCAGCAGTACCGGAGGCACCAACCACTCGCGAACGCTGAATTTGGAGATATCTGACATAGTAACCGCCTCTAGGTCGCGGCGGGAGCACACTGCTCTCAGTCACCGATAACAGCCGAGGGGCGCGCGGTGATATCCAAGATATAGTGCCGATCCGCAGAATAACGAGGCCAGGCGCGACTATTTGCTGTGGCGGGATCGAGCGGGGTTGTGATCCGCTTCCAGCATACCCAGTTAGAGGTTGGCGCAACCGGATCGCTCCAACGTCCCTCCCTTCGCGCTTCGCGCCAAGCTTTGGCTACCGGATACCTTGTCAGCGTATCGACCGGTTGCACGCGAGTGCGCCGGAGACAGGATCGGACGCCATCGAATATGCCGCGACGCAAATCGCGTGCAGCCGGCACGGAGGTCTCGTGCTCCGACAACTGATCGGCCCCGACAACATGATCGAGTTTCCCAACCATAGCCGTTCATATGACCGCACGCGGCGTGCCGTACGATTTTGGGGACACGACAGCGCTATTGAGGCATCGTTTTTCATAAACGAAGATGCGCTGAAGCGAATTCAACCAGATACCGGTTACGATGAGTCGGGTTTTCTGCACGCGTTCGATTTCAATCGTGACTTGATATGCGCCGCCGCTGCTAAGATGTACGTCCGCGGCAGCAGGGGCTCTTACGATCTGGTCGCCGCAAATTTTTGAACCGATCCTGCTTCCGCAAGCTCGGCCTGATCAGCGAAACTGCTCGACGAACGGCGTAAATCTGGATCTGCCACCGGTACCGCTTGAATAGTTCCGCACCGAGAGGCGTCGTCCGGTCTGGAAGGTTCGACTTGATGTCTGTCACCGAGGAGGATGGAAGGCGAACCCGCGCGCTGTCGCCGGCCACGACCGGTCCCCCGGCCCGGACCACGCCCAGCACTCCAGATTTGAACGCAGGGCCCGTTTCCGCCGACGAGAGCACCTGTCGCTTCAGGCCGGCCCGGAAGCGGTCGATCAGGACGCAGGGCGTCCGCAGGCCCGTCAGCTCGACGACTGCGGCCGGTCCGAGCTCGATCAGGGTCCCGAGCGGCATCCGTTCGAGGTCCAAGCCGGCGGTGGTGACGTTCTCGCCGAGGTCGCCGGCGCCAATCTCGAAGCCAGCTTCGAGGAGAGACGGGAAAAGTTCGGACGGGATCAGGTGGACCTGCCGGAGATTGGGCAGCCGGGGCCGGCGGCGTGCCAAATAGCGGTGCCGGACGAACGGGCCGGCGTGAGCGTCGCCTTCGACGCCGTGACCTTCCGCCAGGATAATGCGGTCCTGAGTTGGTTTGCTGAAGTGGTGACCGCGATCGGCGGCGACCGCCACGACACTCCCCTCGAGCGCCAGATCGTGCCCCTGCGACATCACGCGGCGCGGGCGAGCGAGCGCCGCTTCTGGCGTAGGTAGCGCGTGATCTCCGCAAGCGTCATCGCATTCAGGACCCGGTCGGCAGGGACGCCGCCCTTGCGGGCCATCTGGACGCCCCAGTGCATGTGGTCGAGTTCGGCGATCGAGTGCGCGTCCGGATTGATGCTCAGCATGCAGGCGAAGTCGAGGGCCGCCTGGTGCCAACGCCAGTCCAGGTCGAGCCGCCATGGATGGGCATTGATCTCGACGACGACATCGTGCTTGGCGCAGGCCCGGAGCACCTTCTCGACGTCGATTTCGTAGCCCGGTCGCCGCTGGAGCTGTCGCCCCGTCATGTGGCCGATGATGGTGGTGTGAGGGTCGGAAATAGCCCGAAGCAGGCGCTGCGTCTGGGCCTTGCGGTCCAGTTTGAACCGGCCATGGATGCTGGCCACCACGAAGTCGAAGCGCTCCAGCACCTCGTCGTCATAGTCGAGAGACCCGTCCGCCAGAATGTCGGACTCGATGCCTTTCAGGATCCGGAAATCCTTGCCGAAGCGCTTGTTCAGCCGGTCGGCTTCCCGATGTTGCTGCGCAATCTCCTCCACCGACAGACCTCCGGCATAGTGCGCAGACTTGGAATGGTCGGCGACCCCGAAATACTCGAAGCCTCGCTGGCGCGTGGCCTTGGCAATGCTCTCCAGGGTCTCCGTGCCATCGGAGGCATCGGTGTGGCAGTGAAGGATGCCGCGCAGATCCTGGTCGGTGACGAGCTTCGGTAACTTGCCTTTCAGAGCCAGCTCGATCTCGCCGCGCCCCTCCCGGAGCTCAGGGTCGATGAAGGGCAGACTGAGGGCGCGGTAGATCTCGGCCTCCTCGCCGGCGACCAGCGCGCGGCCCTTGTGCAGGCCGTCGGCCTTCAACCGCATGCCCTTCTCGGCAGCCAAGGCTTGGAGCTGCTCGATATGTGCGGCGGAGCCGGTGGCGAACAGAAGCGTAGCGCCGAAGTGTTTGCGATCTGACAGCCGGATCTGCAGTCCCTCGGCGGGTGACGGATTCGGTGCCTTGACGGCCTCCGGAGCTTCCGCGACGATGGCGAGATCGCCGACGAGCTCGCAGCCTCGACGGTAATCGCCGGCGATCGTCACGCGCTTGAGTTCGGGGCGAGCCTTGCGGATCGAGTCCTGCGCGTGCGCGAGCAGAGCGGCGGCCCGATGAAGGTGAAGGCGGCCTTCTCCGCTTTTGGCGATCGCCAGGTTCTGCAGGATCTTGGTCTGCAGCGCGGCGCCGAGTCCTTTCGTCTTCTTGATGCGGTCGTCCTTGGCAGCGGCCTCCAATTCCGCGAGTGAGGCGATGCCGAGATCGTTATACAGGCGCAGCGCCTTCTCCGGACGAAGGCCGGGCACGGCGAGCATCTCGAGCACGCCCTCGGGAATCTCCTTCCGCAGCTTTTCGAGGCTCGGATGGCTGCCCGTCTTGTGGAGCTTGGTGATGATGTCGGCGATAGCATCGCCGACGCCCGGGATCTCAGTAAGTCGATCTGCGGCGATGAGCACGTCTAGAGGAACGGCTAGGGCCGCCAGGCTGTCGGCGGCCCGAGAGTAGGCTTTCGCCCGGTAGGGATTGCCGCCTCGCAAGGCGGTGCGCTGCGCGTACTCTCGCAGGAGACTTGCCACGCCGCGCGCGTCGAGCGAAGACATTCAGCCAGCCTCCCGGTCCGAGCTTTGCGGCGCCGCCGGAGTAAGGCGACCGCCGGAGTGGTCATTTGACCGGCGATCGAGAGAGCTCTCGAGCTTCTGGGCTGCGCGAAAGTCGTCCAAGTGCTGGATATTGGGGCCGTAGGCCGCCTCCTTCTTGAGGAGGTTATAGATCCGGCCGACCACAAGCTGCAGGTGCTTCATCCGGCCCTTCGGCATCGATCGCGCATTGCAAAGAGCTCGGACAGCATAGGCGCGGAAATAGTCGAATGCGTCTGACATGATCGATAACGCTCGTTCCCGTCGATAGTTCGGCCGCCACCCGCCTTCTCAGAGGTCCTCGCGAAGCCCCTTGAAAAACGGGTGCCTCACCTTTCCTTCCGCGACTTGGCCCGATATTCGACTTCGGCGAGCAGCTTCGGCTCCACCCAGATGCCCTTGTGCGCGATCCGCTTCTTCAGGATGAGAGGCGGCGGGCCGCCAGATCGAACCCACGCTTCGGCGAGCAACCCGGTCTTCCCTTCGCTCTGGAATCCGGCGAGAACGGAGCGCAGCGCGAACAGCTCGCGCGAAGCCGGCGAAGAGAGCCGCTCCCAAGATCAGTGAAGGGGAAGCCCGAAAGGTCGCCGCCCACTTCGAGAAGGAACAAAGGCGGCGGCAGGCCAAGCGCCGGCCCTCATGGCGGACCTCGAGTGCGACATGGCGATTCTTGCGACGAGCGAACGGGACTGGGCCGAGCGGACCAAGCGCTTGGCCGCGCGCCCACCGGATCTTGACATTTTCTCCCAAGGACTGGTCGAGCGCCTGAACGGGGGTTGGCGCATCACCGAGAAGGGCCGCCGCCCGTAGTTGAACCGTTGCCGGCGCCTCGCCGTCACGACTCATTTCGGCTTGGTCGAGCCCAACGCCGGCAGCGCCGTCGAACCGCCCGCGACCGAAAGCTTCCTGATAGACCCGCCAAGCGCTTCTCCGCCAAAGGTCGAAGCCTCGGGAAAAACTAGAAACTTTCGCCATCGCGCTGAGTTGGCAGCGACTGGATCCAGTCGCTTGGAGCGTGAGAATGGTCGACGAAGTCACGGTGAGAAAGGCGGCAGAGACGGCCTGGACCGTGTACCGGGTGGCGCACCCTGACATCGACGTTCAGGACAGCCGCCGCTGCCTGCTCGAGCGCTATCTGCACAGGAGACGGGAAGAGCGAGAGAGCGATGCCGAAGAACTCGCCAGCTTCGGGATAGCCTACCTGCACCAGCTTCCCGAAGACGAATGTTGACGGGCATGAAGATGTTCGTCGCGCGCGTGGTTCGCGAGAGCACAAGGCCCAGTTGGACGCTGCTCGCGATTTCATATCTCATTTCCGCGGTCATCGTGATTGCCCTGCGGTGCGTGGTCGGGGCCTAGCCGATGCGGATCGCCCAGCTTGCTCCGTTGGCCGAGAGCGTTCCGCCGAAGCTTTATGGCGGTACGGAGCGCGTAATCGCCTGGCTTGTCGACGAACTGGTGGAGCTCGGACACGACGTCACCCTCTTCGCGAGCGGGGATTCGCAGACGAAGGGAAAGCTCCACCCTGTCTGGCCGCGCGCCCTGCGCCTGGGGCGGAGAGGCACTGATCCAAACGCCGCCTGCGCGCTGCTGATCGAAGCGATCGCCGAGCGCGCGGGCGACTTCGACCTAATCCACTCCCACGTCGACTGGGTGCCTCTTCCGGTGCTGAGCCGGACCGGCGTGCCGTTCCTGACGACGATGCACGGCCGCCTCGACCTTCCCGGTCTGTCCGACGTGATCGGGGCTTTTCCGAACGCGGCCTTCATCTCGATTTCCGACAACCAGCGTCAACCCCTTCCAGACGCGAACTGGATCGCGACGATCCAGCACGGGCTGCCCAAGGATCTGCTTAGGCCGTCCTACGAACGTGGTTCGTACCTGGCTTTTCTCGGGCGGCTGACGGCGGACAAGGGACCGGAAGCCGCCATGCGCATCGCACGCGCCGCGCGGATGCCGCTGCGGATAGCAGCCAAGATACCTCGCGCGGAGACGGCCTACTTCAAGAACAAGCTCGAGCCGAACATCGATGGCCAGAAGGTCCAGCTCGTCGGCGAAGTCGACGATGCGAAGAAGCAATCTTTCCTCGCGAACGCAGCAGGCCTGCTCTTTCCGATCGATTGGCCGGAGCCATTCGGTCTCGTCATGATCGAAGCGATGGCATGCGGAACGCCCGTAATCGCCTATCGCTCAGGCTCGGTGCCGGAAGTCGTAGAGCACGGCGTCACCGGCTTCATCGTCGATGGTGAGGAGCAGGCGATCAGGGCAGTGGACCAACTGGAGCGGCTGGACAGACAAGTGGTCCGCGCCCGGTTCGAGGAGCGTTTCGCCGCGAGCCGGATGGCGAGGGAGTACGAAGGCCGATATCGCGAGCTGCTCAGTCGCGGATTACGCGAAGGATTCGAAAAGGGGGCAGCTATATCTCGTCTCGCGGCCGGAACGGCTTCGGAGCCTCTTCGTTGAGTTGCCGATCAGGAGGCTCCCATGAAAACCATTCTTTCCGCGGCGGCGGCTTTTGTTCTTCTCGCGACGGTCGCTCTTGCAGACGAAGTGCCTCCTCCACAGCCGAAGGTCCAGCAGGCCGGCGACTCCGCGAAGGAATCGGACGACTGTTCGAAGCAGGTTTGGCCGCATTTCTCGCAGGCTTGCCTTCGCTCCGAAGGCAAGGGGATTGCCGTGCGGCTTGTGACCACCGAACGTCGGTAGTGGACTGGGTCCGGCCGCCAGCGAAGTTTTGGATCGAATCCTTTCAGACCATTCCGAGTGAAAGTGATCAGGAACAAGTGTCAATTGCGGGCGTTGGGCCGGGCATCTGAAAGGGTGCTGGCTCACGTGGGAGGAGATAATCGATGAAAAGCTTTCTTGCCGTCGCTCTGCTCGGCACTGCCGTGATCGGCGGCGCCGCGTTCGCGCAATCCACTCAGCCGGCCGATCGCGCCGCGCCGGCGGCCACCGCCCAATCAGCCGATGCGAAGATGGCGCTCAAGGGCAGTTGGCGTGCCTCGAAGCTCATGGGGCTGAACGTCTACAACGAAGCCAACGAGAAGCTCGGCGACATCAACGAATTGCTCGTTGACAAGAGCGGCAAGATCAACGCGGTGGTCATCGGCATCGGCGGCTTCCTGGGAATGGGCGAGCACGACATCGCCGTCTCGATCGACAAGCTGAAATTTGTGGAAGAGCCTGTCCGGACCAGCTCAACCAGCACCTCGACCACCTCGCGCGACACCACGACCGGCGCCGCGTCGACGACGACCACGAACCGCAACGTGAACGATTGGGTGCCTGACCACGCCGTCATGAGCGGCAACAAGGAGCAATTGAAAGCGCTCCCGCAGTTCAAGTACTCGGACTACAACTAACAGGACGAGCGTTCTTGGAGATTAGGGCCCCCACCGCGGGGCCCTTTTTCTCTCCTCAGGGCCGCGCGACCGATGCTGCACGAAAAAAAACGGCCCGCCCAAATTACCGGGCAGGCCGTTCACGCGAGCGTCAATCGCTTAGTGCATGTGAACGATCACAATAGCCTACGCCGCCAACAACGAGGACGGCGGGAACGGCCCACAAAATCAGTACGGGCATTTGCTCCTCCATTTTTGTCAGACGGTTTCGCCGAGCGGCTGGGCCCTGCGACAACCGTTTACTGTTCGGTGCAGACCTTGGTGGTCTTCACGGCGGACTCCGCCTCGACCTTGGTCTTGTAGACACCGTCGCCTACGACGGTCGTGGTGGTCGTCGTCGGCTTGGTGTCCACCACGGTGCACTTCTTGGTGGTCGCGTCGCGAACGATATAGAACTCGGCGGCGCTGGCGGCCTGGGTGCCGAGGGCGAAGGCGGCGAGCGCGCCGCACACGATCAGCTTCTTCATGGTGTCCTCCTAAAAAAATCCTTCGTAAGTAGTCACTGCCAACGAGGAGGATCGATCGATGTTCCGGTTCTTCCCGACGCCTCCGCGCGCGTCCCATTTCGCTACAGGGCAATCCTCTTCCTTCCCAAGAAATCCAGACGACATTGCCGAGTTTTCCCGAAGTGGAACCGCGCACCTCGTCGGATGTTGATCGACGTCCGCTTTTTGGAGGTTTCAGATGAACAAGCGTTTATTCTTGGCTACGACCGCTGCAGTCGCGATCGCGACTTCGGCTTTCGCGCAATCTTCTCCGAGCACCTCGAGCTCCACCCCGTCGGCTACGCATCGTCAACAGGATTCCACATCGACCTCGTCACCGCCGTCTTCGACGTCGACACCGTCATCCAGTCCGTCTTCAGGATCGGCACAGACCAGTCCTTCGACGAATTCCGCCCAGACGCAGTCTACGCCGTCAGCGGGTCAGACCGCGACAGGTCA
This sequence comes from Bradyrhizobium huanghuaihaiense, assembly GCF_007830635.1. Classification (GTDB taxonomy): domain Bacteria; phylum Pseudomonadota; class Alphaproteobacteria; order Rhizobiales; family Xanthobacteraceae; genus Bradyrhizobium; species Bradyrhizobium huanghuaihaiense. The sequence continues at coordinate 146,074 of NZ_VLLA01000008.1, forward strand.
GTCGTTCAATTCCGGCACGGGCACCAACACCACGCAGGCGCCGGCTTCGAACAACTCGACCAACCAGGCGCAGACCAGCCAGCCCTCAAACCAGACCACGACGCCTTCGAACCAGGCGCAGACCAATCCGCCTGCGAACAGTCAGACGCAGAGCGCGAATCCGCCGGCTTCGGGCACCAATCAGGCGCAGTCTCCGACGGGTAGTGGGTCGACCAATACGGCCCAGCAGCCGAACAGTCAGCAGAACACGGCCGATCGTTCGTCGAACACCAACGTGAACGCGTCGGTGAACATCAACGATCAGCAGCGGACCCGGATCAGCACGTCGATCTCGCATCTGAACGTGCAGCCGCTCACCAACGTGAACTTCTCCCTTTCGGTGGGCACGGTCGTGCCGCGCGATATTCGCCTGCAGCCGCTGCCGGCCGAGGTCGTCGAGATCGTGCCGCAGTATCGTGGCTACAATTTCGTCCTGGTGAAGGACGAGATCGTGATCGTGGAGCCCTCCAGCTACAAGATCGTGACCGTCCTGCCGTATTCGGGGCGCTCCACGGCGTCGGCGCCGGCGCGCACCGAGCAGCGCAAGGTGACGTTCAGCGACCGCGATCGCGAGGTGATCCGCAAGCACGCCAAGGCCCGTCCCGTCGAGCGCGAGCGGCAAACGACCGGCAGCACGGTCCGAACCGAGATCCGCCGGGGCGAGCGCGTGCCCGAGGGCGTTGAGATCGATGCCTTCCCCGAAGAAGTCTATCGCGACGCGCCGAGCCTGCGGGAGTACCGGTACATTCACCGGGATAGCCGCACCTACATCGTCGAACCGCAGGAACGTCGCGTCATCGAAGAGATCGACTGATCTCGCCAAACGGAGGAAGACGAACATGAAGACAATTGCGCTCGGAGCTTTCGCGACGGTCCTGTTGGCGTCGGCAGCGTCGGCAGCTCCGCTCAATGAAACCTCGATCGGGTCGGCGGAGGTGGCCAACGTCGACCAGGTTCGCCTGGTCTGCGACGAGTACGGCCGCTGCTACCGCACCCGCGGTCCCCGCTACGTCCAGCGGTACTACGGCGGAGACGATGGCTATGTGGTGCGCCGAAGCTACGGTTCCTATGGCGCGCCCGGCTACTACGATCGCGGCTACGGCTACTACGGCGGTGGCCCAAGCATCGGTTTCAGCTTCGGCACCCGAAGCTGGTGAATTAGGAAAAAGGGCCGCTCTCTGAGCGGCCCTTTCGACATCGAGGTGATGAGATGTCTGCTGTTGCGAAGCTCCTGTCCAAAAGGAGCAATTGCTGGCGCGGCTCGAAGCGGATCCCGGTCCGAACGAGCGCGCCGAATTCCAGGCGCTCCTCGCCAAGATCGAGACCGCGCTGAAGCTGCTCGCCGCCAAGCATTCCGCCGCTACGGGCGAGCATCAATAGTCCTGGGTGCGAAGGATTGAGAAAGCGGAAAGCTTCACCGAAGCCTTCGCCTCGCAGCGCTTCCCAGGATTGGCGTACGAAGGCCCCAGCTCGGGGGGCAGGGGGCTATGAGCTGGGGCCAGTACGGGGTTCGCCCCTTGGGGCAGGGGCGTCGGGAAAACTTGGCATTCGCATTATCGTTCCTCTTCGCGCTGCGAAGTGTCGGGTCGAATCGCCAGGAAAGGCGCGGAGGCCCTGTACGCGTCCGCGACGATTTTCTTCGCCGCTCGCCGCCTGCAAGCTCGCAGGACGCGAGCGGGGGGCAGTCTGCGAAAGTTAAAATTGGCCGCTAAGAAGCAATGCTCCTTCAGCAGATCGGTGCTACGGTGCGCCCAGGGGACAACAAGTTGGCCATCTACCGAATACTTCAAAACTCGCCTCTTGGGCCCGAAGAGATCACACGGCTTTCCAAAGCCTACGAACAGGCCCTCCGCGCGATTGGCGTACAGGATCGCAACGATCCTCTCACAGAACTGATTGCCAAGAAGATCATCGAGATCGGTCAGACCGGCCTCAAGGATCCCGGTGCGATCTGCGGTCGAGCCGTCGAGGAACTAGGCCTGCCGAAAGGTTGATTCCGCGGAAGGGCCGGTGCACCCAAGCGACGGATCCGACGGCGGTCCGGGCTATGGCGATCGCGGCTAAGGTTCGGCCGCAGCCAACCCGACAGCGCCCCCTTTTCCTCGCTGAGCTCCTGATCATCCGGGCGATCTCCTTCGGATGGAAGGGCTTGCGCACAATCCGGCTGCTGGGAACGAGGCGTAATGGGCCGGGCGAAAAGCCCGTCGCGTAGATGACCGGCAGTTCCGGATCCTGCTCCTGGTCCGATCCTGCGATGGCGCGCTCGGTCGACGACTATTACGACGGCATAGCAGCTCCGTGCGCTGCACCGCCAGAAGCTCCACGGCCAAGCGGCCGCAAAGAAGCCTGCGCCAAACGGGGGCTATGAGTCCTCACCCGAGCGGGCGTGCTTGCCTGAAATGGAAACCGTTGGGCGCGAACCTCCGGGCCAAACTGAGCACTTCACCCTCGCATGTTTCCAGCGCGATCTTCTGTGCGAGCATAATGTCACCGATCGGCAGAGCGCCGATGGGCATGAAACACAATCCCACCTTTCGGTGACCTGTCTCGGCGAGTTCGCACACGTTAACCGAGGCCCCGGCGTGGATCCTGTAACGCATTCCGCTGTCGCTCCCGATCACCTCGAAATAGCCCTTCCTCACGAACTGCTCCCGCTGCGCCGGCGACAGCCATTCCCGCAAGAGCCGCAGCGACCGGCCCTCCGCCGTGCCCTCGGCGCCGTGCCTGATGAAGAGCGTTCTCACCGCCTTCATTCGGGAGCGGCCGCCCCGCGAAGGTTGAAAGCCGAACATGACTGCCCCGCTACCCGCCGACCAATCTGGGGAAGAAGACAGTTTCCTTCGCGGTCGGGTCGAACGATCTGATCTGCGAAACCTGACCTGGGCCCGTGCGGACCGCCGCGGTGAAGCCGTTATTGGTGAGTTCGTAGAACCGCTGTTCCGCTCTTGCCAGTTCTGGTGCGTTATCCGCGTTGAAATAATGTCGGCTGTCGCCGCTACGGTCCATAACGATCTGAATTGCCACGATCGTCCTCCTCGGATTGCTGGTGACCAAGGACCTCAATCGAGTATCCGACCGATGTCACAGAATATCAATGGGCAAAGCGATCGCGGGTCACCCGTGTCAAGGCACGCAACGCCTCGTCCCGTCCAAAAATGCCGCTCAGGCGGCGGAGGAGATGCTAATGCCGATGAAGGTAGCGTCGCTATGGCGGTGCAGGACTCCGCGGAGGTCCTGATCAGTGACCAGTTTTGGCAGCTCCTTCAGCCCGAGGTAGATCTCATCGCGCTCCTCGCAACTCTGGCTCGATGTAGCGCAGGCCGAGAGCACGGTAGACCTTCCTCGGCGCCAATCACGCTGAGGCTCTTGTGCAGATGTCTTGATCGAACCGCATGCCGCGAGCGGGCGAACTCGCTTGAGGTGGGCCGGACCGGGCGCGCACAGCAGCGTGGCCTCAGGTGCCCTAAATCAGCGTCGCTTTTGATAGGCAGGCGTCATTCCAACCGGATAGTCCGGGACGGAAAAAGACCGCCCGAAGGCGGTCTCTTCAGTTAACCACCGGGCCAAAATAGATCGGGATCAAACTTCTCCGCCCGGAGCGGTTACAGCTAACCACCTTCCAACGAGCGCCGCCTGACAAATATGGTTGCAGTTCTGAAATGGAACAGAGCGCGTCTTAGCAGGCACTGTCGCGTGTCCGCGCTCTATTCACAGTCGATCGAGCCGGATGATTCCCGCATAACGACGAGAACACGCGCGATTTCATGACGTTCTTTGCGCATGGCGTTTCCCGCAAAAACCGAACCTGAACGCGAACTCTACCGAAGCCGGATTGCGCGGGAGCACCGGCTGATGATCTCACAGGCGGCGGCTTCTCGGACCGGTTCGGGGCGTAACGTGGCATCCGGCTACACCGGCGCCGCGGCCAGGCATCCATCACAGGTCTTCCCGCAGCCCCTTGAAGAACGGGTGCCGGATCTTCCCTTCCGCAGACTTCGCCCGGTACTCGACCTCGGCGAGCAGCTTCGGCTCGACCCAGATGCCCTTGTGGGCGATCCGTTTCGCGTAGGGCTGGGTCTTCCGGATCAAGGGCTTCAACCGCTTCTGGAGGTCGGCTGCGGAGACCTTGTCGAAGCCGTGGTCGACCTTTCCGGCGTAGATCAGGTCGTTGCCCTTGCGCCGACCGAGGTAGATGCCATCCCACTTGCCCTCGTCGAGCGCGAAGCCGGCGATCGTCAGCGTCTCGCGCTGCGCGCATGTCTTCTTCACCCAGTTGTTGCCGCGGCCGCTGGCGTAAACGCTGTCGCGGACCTTCGAGACCACGCCCTCGAGGCCCACCTTGCAGGCGTGCGCGAACATTTCGCGGCCTTCGATCTCGAAGCTTTCGCTGAACTGGATCTCGGTGCCCACCATGATCTTCTTGAGCTCGGTCTTGCGCTGGAAGAGAGGCAGCTTCCGGAGGTCGCGGCCGTTCAGGTAAAGGAGATCGAAGGCGACCAGGACGATGCTGGTCGATCTGCCTTTCAGTTCGTTCTGAAGGACCGAGAAGTCCGTTGTGCCGTCCGCGGCGCACTACTTCGCCGTCCATGATCGCCGACCCCGCCTTGATGTGCCGGGGCGTCGTCTGCGACCTTCTTGAAGCGGTTGGTCCAGTCGTGGCCGCGGCGGGTGAAGATCTTCACGGCTTTGTTCGCCAGATGGACCTGGACGCGGTAGCCATCGAACTTGATTTCATGAATCCATCGCGCTCCGGACGGCACCCTCTCGATCGGCGATGCCAAGGCCGGTTCTACGAAGCCGGGGAACGGCGCCTTCACGCCGATCGCCGCCGGTTACGCCGCTGAAACGCCACGCAACGAACTCCAACGCAACAACTCGCTGACTCAAGTCGGGACGGCAGGATTCGTTTCCGGAACCCGCGAATCCTTGCTGCGTTGGAATCGCCATCTAGTTCGCAAGAGGAGGAGCCGATGGCGGCAGCGAAGAAGAAGACCGCGCGTGGACGCAAGCAGGACCGGGCACGCGTCGCCAAGGAACAGGACTACGAAGTCGGCTACGAAGCGAAGAGGACCGGCCGCTCGGCATCGGCCGTGAAAAAGGCAGTCAAGAAGGTCGGCAACAGCCGCAAGCGCGTCGAGAAGCGTCTCGGCCGCTAGGCCCCTCAAATCCTGCCGGAGAACCGCGTGAAAGCGGTCAGCCTCTGCACGGTTGGCTCGACGTCCTGCATGTAGATCTGGGTGCGCAGGAAGGCAATCTCGTCTTCGAGAGCGGTCTCGTCGACGTCAATGAACCAGGACTTAGGACGCCCGTCGCTGCCGTCATTCCAACGATAGCCGCGCCGCTTCAGCGAGTCCTTGAGCTCGAACGCGGTCTGCTCCGCCCAGACCCGCATCGTCGCCTTGCGGGCGGTCTCTAGCAAGAGCGCCAGCGCCGGCAATCCGGTCGTCGGCAGTTCGAAAGCGAGTACCTCCAGCAGTGCGTGGCAATCGTCGACCGCCCTATGCGCCTGGTGGAAGAAGCCGGCACCGTTCAGCAGATAGCCGAGTTGCGCTCCCACGAAGCCGTGTTTTCGCCAGTCGATCTCGCTCATGCTGCAGCCCCAGGCCTTGTGCTCGAACAGGGGCCAGTAGCGTTCGGCGAACTTTCGGTCAAAGCCGCTGTTGTGCGCGATGACGATGACGGCGTTTTCCGCGAAGGCGGTGATGGCCGCGTCGTCGAACCTGTGGCCGGCCACCATCTCGTCGGTGATGCCCGTGAGTGCCGTCACCTCCGCGGAAATCGGCGCACTCGGCTCGTTGAAGGCGGAGAAGGTGTCGCGGACACCGACGATCCGGCCGTCCGGCGTATAGTCGAACTTGACCATCCCGAGCTCGATGAGCTCGTCCTTGGCATGCTCGAGGCCGGTCGTCTCGGTGTCGAGCAGAATGCCGGTCCTGACTTCCTGCCCGAACGCCGGCGGGGACACGGGCCGCGGCACCAAGCGCCGCAGCACCCGGTAGTCGGCCGACCGGCTCAAGGCCTCGGCCATGGCCGCCAGATCGGTCGGGTCGTGGAGCATCGGTTCTCGAGGATTTGCTTGTCCGGAGACCGGTTTGGCACAAGAAAGGCCCACTCGGTACCGCAAAATCGAGCGATTCACGGCGTTTTCGGCCGGTATCGTTCTGATCAAGGCGGCGGCCGTCCGTCGATGGGTGGCCCGCCGTTTCTCCATATGCCATGTCGGAACCCCAGCCGGCCGTTCGCTGAATCCGAGCCGCCCTATCGGAGTTCTGCGTACATGGCCCCTCGCGCCAACTGGAAAGTTGGCCCCTCGCGCCAACTGGAAAGGCTTCCTGAGACTGTCGCTCGTCACCTGCCCGGTGGCGCTCTATCCGGCCACCTCAGAGTCCGAGAAGATCTCCTTCAATCAGCTCAACCGGCAGACCGGCGATCGCGTCAAGTACCTGAAGGTGGACGCCGACACGGGCGACGAGGTGCCGAACGAAGACATCGTCAAGGGCTATGAATTGGAGAAGGGCCAGTACATCGAGGTCTCGAAAGAGGAGCTCGACGAAATCGCACTGGAGTCGACGCGGACGATTGAAATCGACGAGTTCGTCGACAGGACCGATATTGACCCCCGCTATCTGATCCGCCCCTACTACCTGCGTCCGGACGGCAAGGTCGGCCATGACGCCTTCGCGGTGATCCGCGAGACCATCCGCGAGATGGACAAGGTCGCGATCGGGCGGGTGGTGTTGACCAACCGCGAACACATCATCCCGCTCGAACCGATGGACAAGGGTCTTGTCGGCACCCTGCTGCGCTACCCCTACGAGGTCCGCAGCGAGCAGGAATACTTCGACGAGATCCAGGACGTGAAGGTCACCAAGGACATGCTCGATCTCGCCAGGCACATCGTGAACCAGAAGGCAGGGCGGTTCGAGCCCGAGAAGTTCGAGGACCACTACGAGACCGCGCTGATCGACCTCATCAACCAGAAGCGCGCCGGCAAGCCGATCACCCCGAAGTCCAAGCCGGCGGCGACCAATGTCGTCGATCCGATGGACGCGCTGCGCAAGAGCGTGGGCGGCGCTGCGGCCGAGACGGCGGCGGAGAAGAAGCCCGCCAAGAAGCCGAAGAAGGCTTCGGCCGGTCAGAAGGAAATGCTGATGCCGATCGCCGGGAAGAAGCCGGCGAAAGAGGCCGCCGCCAAAAAGCCCGTCGCCGGGGCGCGGCGGAAGTCGGGTTAGGCGAGCCCCTGAGGCAGGGCGATCATGACGCTGATGACGATGCAGATCAGAGGAACGCTCCCTGCAACGGGGCGTTTGCGGACATGGTACGCGCAACCCGCGCTTCCGAACGGCTAAGAGGAGGCCATCATGAGGTTCATCGCGAGCGCACTTTTGTTCGCACTGGCGCTTTCCGCACCGGCCGCACTTGCCCAAACCACGAAACCGGACGTCTCCGCCGCGCCGAGCGCGCAAAACTCGGGCGCCGGCATCGCCGGTCAGCCTGGCAACAAGAATGGTCCGGCGGCAAAGCCGGGCGAGACGGTCGGCTCCAGCTCTACGCTTAACCAGCAGAATCCGACGATCCAGCAGCAGGACACGTCCAACATCAAGGGCCTGCCCGGAAACAAGAGCGGTCCGCCGGCCAAGAACCCGGAGCAGCAGTGACGTTGTCGCTGGCGATCGAGAGGCGTTGCCCGGGGAACGTTGCCTGGCTGGTCGGGACCAGCCGAGCAAACGGAATTACGTCAGTTCACCCCGAGCCCACACCGCAATCCGAATAGCCCAAACCGAGCGATTCACGGGGGTTTTCGGTCATTGCGGATTCAATTGCGGGCGCCCTGCGTCGGTCAGTGCAGCGGCAGCGCCCGTAAACGAGCAAGCCCGTCTGGTGGCGGGCGCTTCAACATATCTGACTCCCAAGACCTGAAAAGGCAGCTATGCTCGGGTTTTCACGTCTGGGGGCAGCTCATGTTCGATACCGCCACCACCGCGCTTTTGCGCCCGGTCCTCGATGAAGTCTGCGAGAGCGTTTCGCACCGCGAGATCGGGGCGCGCACGCACGTCGCTTCGAAGATCTTGGAGGCCGCTACCAAGGGCGAAATCTCGCCCGAAACTCTCCGACTGGTCGGTCGCGAAGCACTCTCCCGCCCGCCCACGATGTGGCGCTGATCCAGCGAGGGGGCCGACGGTGAAACTTCCAGATCACGGTGCTGAAGATTCTGGTGAGTTATCCGGGCGGCTTCGCCGTGATGGCTGACCTCAAGCGCGACATGGCGATCCTGGCGACCAGCGGCCGGGATTGGGCGGAGCGCACGAAGCGACTCGCCTCGCGCATGCCGGACCTCGACATCTTCTCGCAAGGCTTGGTCGAGCGCGAAAGCGGCGGTTGGAAGATCACCGAGAAGGGGCGGGCGGTGCTGGAATTCCTGGAGGCCCGCCCCGGGACAGACCAGATATTGCAGGCGCCCCTGACCGAGACTGTTGCTGCGCCGGTGCCTGCGCTGCGGCAACCGGCCGAGCGGGCGAAACGGCGGCGCAAACGTCGCGAGCGGCGTCGAGAAGCTCGCGAACGATCACGGGCCAACGCATCTTGAGCCGGACGACTTCGCGAGTTCAACTCTCGTTATGGCTACCGCGGCTCCCAGCCTGAACAAGAGAAACGAAGCGGACCTCCTCTATCCTTTCCTCGATGAAACGACCATCCGGCCCGCGTGTCAGCTTTGTCAGCCACTGCACACCGTCCGGATCGCCGAGCGGGATGAGCAGTCGTCCCGACGGAGCCAGTTGAGCCTTGAGAGCCGCGGGCGTCTGCGCGGTGGCGGCCGAGACCAGGATCACGTCGAGCTCGCCGCCTTCCGACCATCCTGCGGTTCCGTCGCCATGACGCAGATCCACGTTGCGACAGCCGAGATGCCGGAGGCGCGATCGGGCGCGCTGCACCAATGCCTCGTGACGCTCGACCGCGCAAACCTCCCGCCCCAGCTTGGCGGCGAGTGCCGCCAGATAACCCGATCCCGCGCCGATCTCCAGAACCCGCTCCGATTTGGCGATCGCGGCAGCCTCGAGCATCTTGGCGACGATGTAGGGCTGAGAAATGGTCTGCCCTTTCGGGATCGGTACCGCGCAGTCTTCTTATGCGGCTTCCGCGAACCGCCGATCGAGGAAAATCTCGCGGGGGACCTGCCGGATCGCCAGCAGGACTCGCCTGCTGCGAATGCCGCGGCCGGCGATCTGCACGTCGACCATCGCGTCGCGGAGGAAGCGGGACCGCTTGGACCGTTTGCTCTCCTTGACCGCGCGCACGACCTCTCCATGCATGAACGACTTCGCTCCAGCAGATGAGAAACTCGGAGGCCAGCGACTTGCTCCTACACGCGGGGGGCGGCTCGCGCCGACGAGGCCGGCTGCCCACGAGCAAAATCGCGGAGCTGCCGTCAGGAACATGCCCGCAGCGGAACGACAGCCTCCGGATCGAATTGATTTCGCGGAAACCGAGCCCGGAGAACGCTCATGAAATGGATCTTCACGGCGGCATGCGTGGCCGCAATGGCGCTGGCATCGGCCGACGGCGCGGACGCGAAGGGCTGCATCAAGGGCGCCATCGTCGGGGGCGTCGCGGGCCACATGGCGGGGCACGGCAAGCTCGGCGCTGCCGCCGGCTGCGTGATCGGCCATCATGAGGCGAACAAGAAGAACCCGAACGATTCGAATGCTCAGGCGCCATCGGGCCGGAAGTGACCTTCCGAAGCGGCGCTCAGTTCGTCGCGACGCCGCCTTGCGCCCGAAGCCGATCGGACCGGCGGCACCCTGATGATCGAACCCGAGACGCCGCTCGTCGGGTCTTCGTGATTCATGGAGGAGACGGGATGAAATCGGCAGTGTCGGCGCTCGTTCTCGGACTTGTCGCCTCGAGCTCCACGGTCTCGGCGGAGCCGGTGAGATGGACGACGTTTTCCATCCCGCAGACAGGCACCTCTGTCGATTTCCCGGCCTCGATCTTTACCGAAGAAGCCGGCCGTCCGGACGGGTACGGACAGCGATTTCGGACGGCTGACGGCCGAGCCGACCTCACGATACAGGCCGCACCCAACGTCTCGAACGATTCACCCGCTGCATTTCTCGCAAAGAAGCATCCGCCCGCGCGCATTCAGTACAAGCGGACGACGCCTCGATTCTTTGCGGTGTCCAGCTACAAGCGCGACAAGGTCTGGTACAACCGGTGCAACTTCTCGAGCGGATTGATCCACTGCGTCCTGCTCAACTACCCGGCGAGCGAAGAGCGCGAGTGGGACCACATCGTAACGCGCATCAGTCTCTCGCTGAGGAACAGATAAGGCGGGCGGGATGGAGATCGCGCCTGCCGGCGAGGGCGCGAAGGCGCATAGCTGCGAGAATACCGAGGTTTCGGAGAGGCCGCCGCCTTTGGCTATCCTCGCGAGCGCTAGTTCTGAATAGCGGGTCGTGAGACCTTTGGCTATCCGCGACAGGCGCCGTAGTTCAACGGCGGGCGACGGTCCCTGCAGTTCAATAGGGCGGCAAGGCTATCGTTCCTCCGATCTGCCCGCGGCTCGCCGATCTGTGGTTCACGCGGTAGCCGCCGCCCGTCCGGCCTCGGTGATGCGATACTCGATATCTCCGGATGGAAGCGGTTCGGTTTCCACGAGACCGAGCTCCACGAGCCGCGCCACGATTTCATGGTCGAACGTCGGCGGGCTGACCCAGGATTCGCCGAGGAGCTTCCTCAGAAAATCCCGCTCCAGATCGGTCAGCTCCATGCTCTAACTCCGCTCGCCGACTTTTCCGGCACATTGCGGCGCGTCATCCGATCCGGCCGCTTCATCCCTGAGAAATCAACTTTTCGCCCCGGATTGTGCCAGGAACAGAGGCATCGTGGCCCCGTTGATTCCCGAAGACAACACCCAGCCAGGAGGTCAACATGACCATGGAAGATCGCGAGACGTTCAGCCTGATCGGCAGCGACAAGGTCGAGGGCACAAACGCGTACGACGCGAAGGGCGAAAAGGTGGGCTACATCGAGCGCGTCATGATCGACAAGATCAGCGGCAAGGTGTCGTACGCGGTGCTCAGCTTCGGCGGCCTGCTCGGCATCGGCGACGATCACTATCCGCTGCCATGGCAGACGCTGAAATACGACACCAACCTCGGCGGCTATGTAGTCACCGGCATTTCCCAGGACCAGCTCCGCGGCGCCCCCAAATACGCCGACGAGAGCAGTTGGAATTGGAGCGACCCGGCGACGACGCGCTCGGTGAACGCATATTATGGTGTGCCGGTGGCTTGACACGGCGCATTACGGTGCTTGGCTGGCTGACGGCGGAGGTTGCTCTTCCGCCGGACTACGGACCAGCGCACTGCCGCACGCGAGACGACCCGGCTCGGTCGCCGAGGAGATTTGAAAGTGAGTGATGCCGTTCGTGTTCTGGTCGTGGAGGATGAAGCTCTCATCGCAAGCTTCGTCGAGGACGCCTTGTCCGACGGCGGTTTCGAGGCCTGCTCGGTCCATTCGGGGGAAGAGGCCATGTGCACCTTTTGCGATGGCCGCGAGGGATGTCGAGTCCTGCTGACGGACGTCAACCTGGGTGACGGCATAAGCGGCTGGGAGCTGGCGCGGCAGATCAGGGAAATCACGCCTGGCTTTCCTGTGGTCTACATGACGAGCGCCAGCGCGCCTGACTGGCAATCGCAGGGCGTCGACGGCAGCGTCCTGATCCAAAAGCCCTTTGCGCCGGCGCAATTGGCTGCCGCCGTCTCGCAGCTACTCGGCGGCGCGACATCGCCGGGTTGACCGGGAAATCGCCCGGAAACCGTGTTTCGCATAGCGCGAGAGCGGACCCGGTATCAGGCTTCGCCGGAGCCGGAGAAGAGCACCGTCGGTGGGGTCGCGCGCGTGGGCGGCGAGGGCCGTCCGTAGCTCGATCCCGGTCTGCTCTTGAGCTCGTACCGTTGGGCCAGATCGAGAAGCCGCCGCCTAGTGAACGGGTCGGCCTTCTCGGCCAGATCGCGCGCCCGCTGTGCGAAGCCACTGTAGAACTCTTCCATGACGCTACCCCACAACATCACCGAATGCCGATCTTCGATGGTCGACGAGGCTCACGTCAAGAGATCGCTTGTGCCCGCCCGGCAAAGGGCACTACGCTGACCGAGGTGGGGGAAGGCAAATGTCGCTGCAGCATCCAATCCGGAAGCCGTGCCCGCACTGTGGGCGGGCGATGAAGCTCGTGCGCGACGAGGGCGCAAGAGGCGGAGAGCGCTACGTCTGCTCCGATTGCGACGACGATCCGCTGCACGACCCCACCGCCCGGAAGTGGGTGGACGGCCCGCTGCGGCCGCCTGCGAAATAGCGGTCCGGAGGGCCCGGGCTGGTCCGGACCTCGCAGCATCGGGACTGGCAAGTTCGTCACGGCCGCACCAACTCCCTTGTAGATGCCAAACATGGGGAGGTGCGATGTGTCGGCTGTCGCAAATCTGCTTGCGCGAAAGCAGGCGCTCATGGAGCGACTGCAGAGCGGTACCGGACCGAACGAACGCGAGGAAATCGAGCGCCTGCTCGCGCAGATCGAGACCGCGCTGAACCTGCTCGAGTCGGGCGATGCCGCCGCCCCGGGCGAGGAATGATCGGTTCGTGCCGGTCAGAGCGCGCTGAGATCGTCCGGAACCTCGCCGAACTTCCGGATCAGCTTGGCGTCGCCGAAGTCGCCGCTGGACGGGTCTCCAGTCCGCGAAAAGGCGACCGCGCCCGTGCAGCCTGGTTTCCGCGAGAGCGCTTCGGCGCGCATGACGGCGGCGTTGGCACTCAGGCACTCGACCGCCTCGCCGGGCGCGACGCCGTCATCGGCCATGACGAACGGCAATGCCACGTAGTAGGTGACGTCCATCGCAGTCACTCCTTGCGTTCGCGGTGCGGGCCATGCCGCCCCCGTGAATATCCTTTCGAGACCGCCGCACGCAGCTCGTTGGCCTCGGCCTCGAGAAAGTCGATGGCGATCAACAACGCCTTGACCGCCTCCCGGGGGTCTCCGCCGCAGACTTCGATGGCCTGGTCGGCGGCGCGCTCAAGATCGCCCTTGGCGAGCGCAGCAGGTTCGGAAGCGGCGGACATGCTTTCTATGTTCTCTATTTGTTCCATATGAGTCAATGGGCATCCGTCGGATTCCGCCGGTGGCGAGGACCGTACGGATGAATCTTCGCCCGGAGAGGCCCGCCCGTCGGAACTGCCATCTGCCGTTCGTCTTGACTCCAGGCCACCCCAATGGAGTTCTGCGTAACATGGCCCCGCGCGCCAACTGGAAAGGCTTCCTGCGTCTGTCCCTCGTCACCTGTCCGGTGGCGCTCTACCCCGCGACGTCGGAGAGCGAGAAGATCTCGTTCAATCAGCTCAATCGCGAGACCGGCCATCGCATCAAATACCTGAAGGTCGATGCGGATACCGGCGACGAGGTGCAGAACGAGGACATCGTCAAGGGCTACGAGTTTGAGAAGGGCCAATACATCGAGGTGTCGAAGGAAGAGCTCGAGGAGATCGCGCTGGAGTCCACTCGCACCATCGAGATCGACGAGTTCGTTGACAAGGCCGACATCGATCCGCGCTACCTGATCCGCCCGTACTACGTCCGCCCGGACGGCAAGGTCGGCCACGACGCTTTCGCGGTGATCCGCGAGACAATTCGCGAGATGGACAAGGTCGCCGTCGGCCGCGTGGTGCTGACCAACCGCGAGCACATCGTCGCCCTCGAGGCAATGGACAAGGGGCTCGTCGGTACGCTGCTGCGCTACCCCTACGAAGTCCGTAGCGAGCAGGAGTATTTCGACGAGATTCAGGACGTGAAGGTCACGAAGGACATGCTGGATCTCGCCAAGCACATCGTGAATCAGAAGGCCGGGCGGTTCGAGCCGGAGAAGTTCGAGGACCACTATGAGACCGCGCTGATCCACCTCATCAACCGGAAGCGCGCCGGAAAACCGATCACGCCGAAGGAGCGGCCAGCATCGACCAATGTCGTCGACCTGATGGAGGCGCTGCGCCGATCCGTCGGCAAGGAGGCCGCGCCGGCGAAGGCTGCCAACCCGGCCAAGAAGCCGCGCAAGGCGGCAGCCGGCCAGAAGGAAATGCTGATGTCGATCGAGGGCAAGAAGCCGGCGAAGGAAGCGGCGGCGAAAAAGTCGGCCAAGCCGCAGCGGAAGTCGGCGTAATCTTCTGAGACACCAAGCGGATTGGAACGAATGGGTTCGCGAAGCGTCGAATCCTTGCCCCCGGCCCCCAAAAGCCCCGCCGGGGGAAAACCTACCCCCTAGGTTGGCGGTCCGAATGCGCAACATAGCGCAAGGACCGTTTGCGCCCGAAGGAGGGAGCAATGAACAATCGCACCTCAAACCGGAGGATGCCCACCGCGGCCCAACGGGAAGCCCAGAAGGTGTTTCGCGACACGCGCGCGGAGGCACCGGTCTCCGAGCATGAGCGCGACCAACAGGCATTCCATGCGAACCGGGAGCGCCTGAAGGCGGAGCGGCTGGCTCGCGAAGCGGCCGTCGAACACAAGTCCAAGACCTGATCGTTGCGTCCGCAGTGACGCTAGTTTCGTCTCTGCTGCAGCGAATGTTCGAGAAAGAAACGCAGCATCTCCCTCGTCGCATCCGGTCCGTCCGGATCGGTGTAGGATCCGGCGGGGCTGCCTCCCGACCATGCGTGTCCGGCTCCGTGGATTTCCCAGTGTTCGAGGATTCCGCGCCCGCCGGAGTCGGCGTGGACCGTGCGAGTGTAGGCATGCCCTCCTGGTACCCGCCCGCGATGCACCTTCGCCTTCGTGCGGGATTCGCCGAGCGACTGTCGGACGATCCGAGTGCCGTTCTTGGAATGCACCGTGGTGTCACGATCGCCGTGGAAGACGATTGTGGGCACGGGCGGGCCGTCGCCCGGCATTGCCTCAGGCCCGCCGCCTTGCTTCATGGCCATCAGCGCGGAGGGTAGGTCGCTGGCTGCTCCGCAGGCCAGTCCGGAATGAATGGCGATCGCCGCGTAGAGGTCGCCGTACGTCGATCCCATGACGGCCGCGGCCGCGGCCCCGGCGGACAGTCCGGCGACGTAGACGCGTTCCGGATTGACTGAATAGTCGCGCATGATCTGGCGGGTGATACCGGCGATGAGCGAGGGCTCGCCTCTGTCGCGCTGCTGATCGGCCGGCCGAAACCAATTCCAGCATTTCGCCTGGTTCGCTTCCGTCCGCTGCTCGGGATAGGCCACGAAGCAGGTCTGTTCTTCGGCGATGAAGTTCATCCGCGTGCCCGCGGCGAAATCCTCAGGCGACTGCGTGCAGCCGTGGAGCATGATCACCAGGGGAATGGCCTGGCCATGATAGCCGCTCGGGATGAAGAGACGGTAGGCGCGGCTCCCTGCGGCGTTTGCGTAGACGCCTTCGACGAACCTGGCGCCGTCCGGCACGATATCCGCCACGGACGGCGGCGCACGCCTCAGGGCTCCTCGTCCGAGCCCGTGGATGCTGTTGGCAAGATCCACTTGCGGCCGGGCCGTGCGACGCGGACGCCTCATCTCCCTGGCGTTCGCCTTGGCCTCGATGGTCGGCGGTTCTATTCCTGCGGCAGGGGCGGGGTGACGGGTCGTCGGTGCGGTAGCGCCCCGCTCTTCCTCGCCCCGAAGCATGCGCTGAAGCAGCGCGGTGGCCTCGACGAGTTGACCTGAGCGCGTGAGGCGTGTGGCTTCGCGAATGATGTCCTGGTTCAGCATGACCTTACCTCGTCCTGTCGGCGAGAGCGGACTTGATCGCCGGACTCGCATGCAGGGCCCCCAGCACAGAGACCGATGCAATCGTCGCGCGGGCAAGCTCCGGCGTGACATCTTGGGCGATGGTGGCAAGGCCCAGAACATTGATGTGCAGCATCTCGCCCGCGTGCCGCGCTGCTTCGAGATCATCGCGGCTGTAGTTTCGCAAGCCCAGGTCCAGGCTCTTTCGCGCCGTGGACTGCTTGACCACGTCGGCATGGCGCTCGAGCTGGTTGCGGATCGCGGTCCGAATGAAATCCGTGCGGTTCGAATAGAAGCCTTCCTGCACCATCAAATCGACCTGACCGAGATCGACAAAGCCAAGATTGATCGTGATTTTTTCCGTGTCGGACGGCTTTTGTCGGATTTCGAGAATGTTGCTCGGCATCACCTTACCATCCCTAAGACATCCATTTGGATGGTATATGGATGTTCAGCCTTGGAGCGTCAAGGGGGCGTGCCCCCGCGTGATCGCGGCAGGGGGCGCGATGATGCAGAGCGCTCTGGCGTAGCTCACGCGTCTGCGGGCGGCTGCCTCCGTGAGGACGGCCGGACGGGCAAGCCGTCTAGTCGGACTCAATCGGGCACTCCGGGCAGGTGTCGCCGATCGATTCCAGGACATCGCGGACCTCGGCGACAGTCTCTTCCGGAGAGAAGCCGGCCGGCGAATCCTGACGTGCGATGACGAAGGCCCGCTCGCGAGCGTGAGGGTCCGACCGATCTTGCATCCACCCGTGCTCCTCGCACTCGCGGATGGCGCCGGCTTCCTGCAGCACCGATATCGCCCAGCCCCGGAGCGTCCGGGTCGCCGATCGTCGTTCCTTCGTCACCAGCATCGAGATTTGCTCCTGCCGGGACGAATCCTTCCGGCCGCCCGCTCGTTCCCGGCGGTTAGCACGGGTCAGGGATTCGCAATCGTTAGGGCTACCGCTTGTCCACGTGTTCCGCTGGGTCTGTGCAATGGTCGTTACACCGACCGAGTCCGCCGCACCTTCGTCGAAGGATTGGTCTTCGTCAGCCCTGCAAGAAGAGGAGCGTAAGTGGAGAGCCTGCTGGCCAGGAATTCCGTGAAAAGCCGCACGCGCTTCGTCTTGCGGGTCTCCCCCTGCGTGAGAAGCCAAAGCGTGCCGTACGTGTGAAGGTCGCTGCCCGGCACTCTCGCCAGCAGCGGGTCCGCATCTCCGACGAAACACGGCAGCGTCGTGATCCCCAGTCCCTGTCGGACGGCGGCAACCTGACCCTCGGCGTCCGTGACCCTAAACGGAACCTGCGTGGTGCGGAGCTCGCCCGCGCTGGCCCAGTCCGGGATGCCATGCATGCTGATGACGATCCACCGAGCCGGGTCGGGCGCTCCCGAGCGCATTGCGGCAAGGCGTGCGCGGGACATGTAGACGCCTCCGAACACGTCAGGTCCCTTCAAGCCGTGAAGATTGAGCGGCAAGGTCTTGCGGTCGTAGACCACGCGGATGGCGACATCGGCCTCCCGGTTGGTCAGGTTGACCAACTCGCCCGACGCCAAGATGTCCATCTCGATGTCCGGATGCTGCCGTGCGAACTCGGCGAAGTCGGGCATGAGTAGGTACGTCGCGAGAGGAGGAGCCAGCGTCACGCGCAGAAGCCCGCGTACGCTCTGGTCTCGTCCGAGGATACGCGTCTCAAGCTTGTGCGACGACGCTTCCATCTGCTCCGCGAGTTCGAGAACCTCCTCGCCCGCCGCCGTCAGGCGGTAGCCCGAGGGCAGCTTCTCGAACATCTGCGTCCCGAGGCGTTCTTCCAGCTGCGCGACGCGCCGAAGCACGGTCGCATGGTTCACGCCGACGCGTTCGGCGGCCGCTCTCACCGAACCTCCGCGCGCGACGGCGAGAAAATAGCGAACGTCATCCCAATCGATCATGGTGCAATACAGCACCGGTTGGAGCCCATTCCGAAGCCTCCGTCTAGGTGGCAGATCAATAAAACATAGCCGCATTCGTAGGCTTTTGCGAACAAGAAAGGGCCGCCTGCTAACGGCCGGTCTCTGTGGAGCTTGGTCGGAACCGCAGCCTCCGAACCGGTTCGATTTCGCACCAGCGATGTGCGCGTTTACGCACTCAAAGCCGGACCCGGTCAGGCCTATTTCGAGGACGTCGCGGGGACGTCCCCGAAAAATCAAAGCAAAGCCCGAAGGAAAGATGTCATGGGAAAGTTAGACGGTAAGGTCGCGGTCGTAACCGGCGGATCGAGTGGGATGGCGCTCGCGAGCGCAAAGCGGTTCGTCGAAGAAGGCGCCTACGTCTTCATCACCGGCCGGCGGCAGGAGACGCTCGACGAGGCCGTCAAGTCGATTGGACGGAACGTCACCGGCGTGCGCGGCGACGCGGCCAATCTCGCCGACCTCGATCGCCTGTTCGACACGGTCAAGCGGGAAACGGGCAAGATCGACGTCCTGTACGCGAGCGCCGGCACGGGCGAAGCCGTCCCGCTGGGCGAGATCACCGAGCAGCACTTCGACGCGACCTTCGGCCTGAACACGCGCGGCACGCTGTTCACCGTGCAGAAGGCGTTGCCGCTGTTGAGCGATGGCGCATCGATCTTCATGACCGGATCGGTCGCTTCGCTGAAAGGCTTCCCCGGTTACAGCGTGTATGCGGCGAGCAAGGCGGCGCTGCACGCCTTCGCACGCGGGTGGCTCAACGAACTGAAGGCCAGGAACATCCGAGTGAACGTGCTGCACCCGGGGCCGATCGCCACACCGATGCAGGACCAGGTTCTCACCGAGGAAGCGAAGCGGATGTTCGAATCCCTGATCCCGCGGGGAACGATGGGCCGTCCCGAGGAGATCGCAGCGGCCGCGCTGTTTCTGGCTTCGGACGATTCGAGCTTCGTGAATGGGCTGGAGCTGTCCGTCGACGGCGGCTTCTCGGCGATCTGAACAAGCGCCTCACCAGATCGGAGATCACCAATGTACCCCTCCTCGAAGCAAACCGAATTGATCAGTTTTTCGCGCGTAGCCGCGGGCTCCACCGTCATCGACGTCTACCCTGGCGATGGCGATTGGACCCGCCTCTTCTCCGACATCGTGGGGCCCGAAGGACGCGTCCACAGCTTCGTTCCGGCGGAAGTCGCGCACTTCAAGAACGATCCGGTCGGGCGCATCCAGACGCTGGCGAAAGAGCCTGGCCGAGAAAACGTGCAGGCCGTTTCGGCGGATCTGGTGGCGTTGCCCGGCGCCGCCGGCCCGGCGGACGTCTTGTGGCTGCACCTCTTCTACCACGATCTCCACACCGAGTTGATGCGAGCGAGGGGCGGGACGGCACCCGACTTCAACCGAGCGGTCTACGGGCGCCTCAAGCCTGGC
The DNA here is from genome assembly GCF_007830635.1 of Bradyrhizobium huanghuaihaiense. Lineage (GTDB taxonomy): Bacteria > Pseudomonadota > Alphaproteobacteria > Rhizobiales > Xanthobacteraceae > Bradyrhizobium > Bradyrhizobium huanghuaihaiense. Next base: position 165,239 of record NZ_VLLA01000008.1, read on the forward strand.
GGATTCTACGTGATCGTCGATCACGCCGCCGCCGCGGGCACGGGCACGAACGACGCCCAATCGCTGCATCGGATCGACCCTACTTCTGTCCGGGCGGAGGTGGAAGCGGCCGGCTTCGTGCTGGACGCGGAAAGTACCATGCTCGCGAACACGTACGATTCCCATTCCGTCAAAGTGTTCGATCCTTCGGTCAAGGGCGAGACCGACCGCTTCGCCTATCGGTTCGTGAAGCCCAAGGGATAAGCGGCCACGGTCGATCGTGGAAAGTCGACGATTCCATGCGCATAAGGAGACACACCATGAGCATTGAAGAGAATACGCGGATCGTGAAGGACTTCTTCGCCGCGCTCGGGCGCGGCGACCGGCAAGGGCTGCTCGCGTCGTGCGCCGACGACATCGAGTGGATTATTCCGGGTAAGGACTGGGCGCTGGCCGGCACGTACCGCGGTCACGCCGGGCTGACGAGCTTGCTTCAAAAGGCGTCCGAAGCGACGCAGATTTCGTACCCGGCGCCTCCGGAGTTCGTAGCGCAGGGTGACCGTGTTCTCGTCATCGGATTCGCCAAGGGAACGGTCAGGTCCACGAACAAGGCGTTCGAGGATCACTGGGTGTTCACAATAACCGTTCGAGACCGAAAACTCACGCACATCCGGGAATACATCGACACGCAAGCGTTGGCGGAGGCCTCGAAGGAGGATACCAGCAATTAGTCGGTCCGACCGTTTCAAGCCAGCGGATAACTATTCCGTCGATGCCGCATCCTCCTTCACGCCGCGGGCGACGATCCGCAGCGTCCCGTCCGGCAGCGGCCGCTGCAGCTTCAGGGCTTCCTCCACCGGCGCGGTCATCCAGGTCTCGACCTCTTCCAGCGTCGTCAGGATCACGGGCATCGCCTTCGGGTGGATGGCGAAGACTTCCGTGTTCGCCTCCGTCGTCAGGAACGCGAAGAGGTCGTTGGTGGTCTCGCTTTCCTTCACTTTCCGTACGGACGTCCAGTTGGTCCAGATGCCGGCGAAGCAGGCGAGCGGGCGGGTTTCGTCGAGCGCGAACCAGATGTCGCCGCCTTCGGCCTTGTTGAACTCGGAGAAACTGTTGAACGGCACCACGCAACGGTGCTCTGGACCCAGCCACCGCGCCCAGTGTTTGCTTTTCACGTTCCGGATGTTGGTCGTCCCGCCGTCGGGCTCCATCCGGAGCAATTCCTTGAAGTCGACGGCCTTGCCCTTGGCCTGCAGCTTTTCCGCGCGCTTCTTGGTCGCGTCCATCAGTGCCTTCGATGACGAGGGCATCCCCCAGCGGGCGATAGCGAGCTCGCGGCCGTCGATCCCGTTCCGGACGATCGGCGCCTTGTAGTCCGGAAAAACGCCGGGCATCGGCGCGAGGTTGCCGACGTAGCGGTTGACGACACGGAACAGCGCGCTAATCGCGGCCTGGTTGGTGGTGATCGAATACAGATTGCACATCTCGTCAGGTCTCCACAGCGGCCTGGCGAGGGCGCTGCGCCAATTGTAGCAGCCTAGCCGCCGGACGACGATTGGCCTTGGCGCACTTGCTGCAGCGGAGCCGGCTCACCAGGTCGTGGACGAAGGTGGTCGGCGGATGGCGCAGCGCGGCCAGGTCGACGTCCCGCTTGGTCTTGCAGCGCGAGCACTCGATCTCGAGCCAAGGGTAGCCGCCATTCAAGGCCTGATCGATTGCCGAGGATGGATCGATCGGCTGGCCGTCCGCCCACATGCGTTCGTTCCAGCTCTCGCACAGCAGCTTGTCGGCCGTCCGGATCAGCGCCTCTCCCTTGGCCCGGGCCTCGTCCGCCTGCGCTGCGAGAATCGTTGTCATCGTGCGGGCGCGCACAAGCTCCTTGGCGAGTGCCTTTCGGTCGCCTCCGGAGAGCGGCGTCGGGTGGTGCTTGGGCGCCATGGCCGTCCGCCGGCTTAGATGTCGTACGACGGCCAGCAGCCGTCCTCCTCATGGCGGCCGGTGCGCTGAGCGCACGTGTTGTCCAGCAAGCGCTGGCTGACGTTCCGCCAAATCGAATCCGGGCCATACAGACGAACCGCGTCGACCTTCTGGATTTCGATGGTGCGACCGCAGCGGCGGCAGCCAACTCGCAGCAGGTGGCGGTCGATGTCGCAGAGCCGCTGCGTCCGGATCGGATCTGGGGTCGGTCTTGCGTTGGCGGAGGCGTCGTCCAGGACGGCCCGCCAGTATTCGGGCGGCATGTCGTCGCCCGGACCGATCGCGGGCGATCCTGATGCGTTTCTGCCGACCGGCGAGGCGGATGCCAGCCTTTCGATCTGTTTTCGGGTCGGCATGCGCCAGCCGGCGGGATGGTCGATCATCCCGCCATAAGAACATATCATGAACATAGAGTCGAGTCGGTCGATGGTCGAGGCGTGCAAATCCAACATCGGGCTACAGACCTAGCGTCGCCCTCGTCTTCGCCCAATCGGCGTCGGTGACGGGTGAACGGCGTGCGAATATCTTCGAAGACAGCACCAGCGCCGCGGTGGCCTTGGAGATTTCGTAGCGGCCGAGCGCTTCGAGAGCCAGCACCTCGGTCAGACCTTTGCCCTGTATAAGGCGGAAGAGTTCGCCGTAGATCGTTTCGCACTCCCTCCGGAGCCATTCTATCCGGAACCAGCGCGAGACGATCTGCTCGCTGAAGAGGATCTGGGCCGCCACGCCTATCGTGGCCAGATTGGTAGTCCGATTGAGCGCGACGACGAACCAAACGACAAAATAGAGCGCGACCCTGATCCTCTCGGCCGTGCACATCTGCGCCAGCGTATCCCCGGTGTAGAATGAGTTTTCGAGCACCTGGGCGGCGATGCGCCGCCATCCGTTCTGCGCGGAATTGTTGTAGTAGCCCGTGGTCTGCTGAAAGCTCAAAGGGCGATCGAACGCGTGCGACAGGAAATCCGAATAGCGTCGCTGCTGCGCCCGGGGCGAAAAGTAGAGCCGCACCGCGAGAGTGACTGCGAAGAGCGCGACGACCACGACGACGAAGCCGATCTGTACCAGCGAATAGAGTTGCGGCCGGGAGCCCTGCTCCACGACCAGCGCGAGCAGGGACAGGATGCCGGCGACGTAGAAGAGGATGTCCGAGACTTTGTCGGCCTTGACGAGCGGTTCGAAGAAGCGATCCCCGATCGGATCGCTGCGTGGCGGTTGTTCAGCCATGGGCGGGGTACCTGTCTCCAAAAATCTGTCTCCAGAGTCCGATCGCGGTCGCGTGGTCGTTGTTGGATCCGTGCGTCGCATACCAGGCGGACAAGCTCCTCGAGTACGCCGTCTCCAGCCGCTTGACCGCCTCGGCACGGCCCGTGGCCGAGAGGTAGTCGTCGACGTAGGAGACCTGGTGCCAAAGACGCTGCCGGACGAGATCGCGCGCCTTGTCGAAGAACATGTGCAGATGCCAAGGCAGGTCGTCCAAGTCGGAATCGAACGTCTTCAGCGCCAGAACCTCGATGTGATAGCCCGTCAGATACTCGCTGTGCACGCGATTCCATTCCTTCGCCATCTTGATGATGCGCCGGAAGTTCGCGCCGCATTTGGTCGACGCCGTCTCGATCAGCGCGGCGTGCTCCTTCGGCTTGCTCGGGATCCAGCATTCCGTCCTGGAATTAGGCACCTCGCAGTGCGTCACCGTGCCGTTGTTGTCGGTGACGCGGCTGACGGGAACGATATCGACGCTCGGCCACGTGTCGTAGTACAGGGTGACGGCCTGGCCGTTGCTTCTAACGCCGGTCCTATAGGCGCTCAGGCGTCTCTAACGTTCTGCAGGACGACGCTCGGAAGCTTGTCCTTGACGTGCTTCCCGTAGTGCAGCGCGACGATGACGTCGAGGTCCGCGTGGCCGCGCAGGGCGGTGTATTTCGGGATCGATCCCGCGCTGTAGGCTTCCAGTATCGTGAAGTCGTTCTTCAGGAGATCGACGATCCTGTCGCGACGCTTGTTCGCGGTGTCGCGATGGTCGCCGCCGAGGTTGATCTCGTCGTAGAATGCGTTGAACGATGCTTCGACCGTGTATGCCATGTGTTCGATGACCTCGGTTCTCGCCGTCACTCGATGACGACGTAGAACGGTTTGCTGACGCCGACCAGCACATCGTCGCTTCGGCGAACGACGAAGGCTTCGGCAAGATGCACCCCGCGGAAGTCCAGCGTCTCCCAGCGCCCATGCGAGGAGTTTTCGGGATAGAAGCCGCCGCGGCCGGCGCCCTTGGCCATGGCGACCGCGCCGGTGTTGGTGATCCTCCATTGCACTTCGAACGCCGGCGGGATCGGTCTGCCGTCGGTGTCGAAGGTTTTGAAATGCAGGCCGCCGTGCGGACGGAGTACGTCGCCGGCGCGGATCGCGCGTCCCGTGGAAGCCCGCCGCTCCCGCCATTCGGCGGTGACCAGGACCGTCGCGAGATTCGGCGCCTGCCGCCAGGTCGGCTGCCGGATGTGCGGCGGGCGGCAGAAGTCGAGCGGCAGCACCGAAATGCCGTAGTTCTTCACCACGTCCACCAGCTCGTTGAGATGGGCCGCCGTCGATGACAGCAGCCCGCGGACTTTCGCGAGCCCGTCCGCCGCGGCATCGGCCGCGACCTTGATGACGCTGGCCTTGCCGAATTCCTCGCCGAACACCTTCTGCCACGCCGCGATGCTCTCCTGACGACCTTCCATCGCGTGGGCTTCATCGATCCATTTCCGGTAGCGGGCGATCACGGTGCGGAAGTTGGAATACTGATCGTCGCTGCCGAACAGCGGCGAGAAATCCTCGCTCGACAGCTTCGGATTGGTGACCGAAGGCCTGTTCGGGTGCATCCTTAGCCAGTCGTCGAGACGACCCACCACGGTCTGCAGAGTGGTGGGAACGTCGGCGAACGCGTCCGTGTCCTTGTCGAACCAGTGGATCTGGTTGCCGAGAAGGGTCGTCAGGAGCACGGACGGACAGGTGAAGGTCGTCTTGACGTCGCGCAGATACTTCATCAGGCGCGTCACCTTGCGGAAGGAATTGCCGCCCGAGTACGTGTTCCTCTCCTTCATCCACGCGGTGTAGTCGACTGGAGCCGACAGTTCGAAGCCGCCCTTGCGGTTGCACACCTCCATGCTCCCGTCCCAGCGCCGGCCGACGACGCAGGGAGCGAGGTCGATCTTGCGGTCGCCGGCGTAGGTGATCGTGACGCAATAGTTCCAGGTCTTGGTCTTGTCTTCATAGGTCTTGCTGCCGGAGAACACACGCCCGAGGTTCTCGACGTATTCGGCCGCGGTCCAGCCGTCGGCTGGATCCACCATCACCAGAAGGTCGGCGTCGAATTCTCCGCCGTCGACAGGACGGATGATCGTTTCGTGAGCCCACGAACCTTGCTCCACGAAGGTGCGGACCTTGGGCTTCCAGTCGGACTCGCGGACGAACGACTTGAGCGCAGGGAAGCTGGCTTCCAGAAGATCGATCCTGGTCTTGTTGAGGTTGACGGTCTCCTTCAGAAAGTCGTCGAACAGCGCGACCAGTTTCATGACGCGTCAGCCTTGCCCGGGTAGTACCGCTTGAAATCATTGTGCCCGGCGAGTGCGTCGGGACGGTAGGGGGCTGCTCCGGTCGCGCACTGCACAACGGTCGGAATCTCGAAGCGCTGCCCGACCGTCGGGTGGGCCTTGGCTGCGGCGTCGATGTCGCGAAGCTTGATCTCCCAGTTCTGGCGACCGATCAGCTTTCGGACCCAGGACCAGTTCGGCAGCTTGCCCGCGAAGGCATCCAGCGTGTCCCGCATGCCGGCGACCTCGCAGTGCTGCACGCCGCCGGCGTCCGGATAGACGTAGAGTGCCTGGCCGATATCGCCGCTACCCTCCAGCTTCTCGCCGCTAACGATGATCGGGCCCGTGAGCAGGCCGTCCGGGACGGAAACGGCTTCGCGGCACATCCAGTCGAGCGCGATGTCCGACAACCGGGACTCGGGCTCGGGATAGGAGCCGCCGACGTCGGAATGATTGCCGGCAAACCACCACTGGCGCAGGCGTTCGTGGCCGGCGAAGTGAGGCGCGCCGGCGTCCCTTCCGCCCCAGCCCACCCGGTCGAAGTCCTTCCGGGTCTCGTCGATCGCGTTGGCCGAGCGCGCGAAGGCGACGTGGCGGCTCAGCAGCCGGTCGAAGTTCGCGCCCTTCCACACGGCCTTGTGCGACCGCGACTCCCCCGGCTTGGGATAGTCGACGATCGTCTTGGTCGTCGACTTGTTTTGCCAGTACCAGAATGCGCAGAGCGCGACGGCGATGATCGTGACCTGGGTGATGAAGCCGGTCAGCATGAAGCCGGCGCCGAACCACCAGGACCACAGCAGCGCGATGAGCACGGACGGAAGAAACCCAGCCGCGAAGGCGGCGGCCGCAACGCCGGCGGCGAGGCCCGCCTGGATGACGAGGTAGCGCAGTCCGCTGGCGCCCAGGGCGGCGACGGTATCGAACACGCCGATGAAGTAGGGGGCCACGTTCGAATCGGAGCCGTCGCCGGAGCCGTATTTGAGCTGGAAGCGTTTGGCCAGTTCGAGACGCTCGTCCTCGAACTCGGCCCTCGGGTGACCGGCGCCGTGCTCGAGCACCGTATCGACGGCTTCCCAAGCGATGTCTTTCACAGCCTTGCGATAGCGCGTCAGCGCTCCGCCGGGGGCCTTCGTCGGCACGCCGCAGAGCATCAGCAGGTTGGCCAGGCTGCGGACGGTATAGGCGCCGCGGCTGAAGCCGAAGAGGAAGATCCTGTCGCCCTCTTCGTAATGGTTAACGATGAATTCGTAACAGTCGGCGATGTTGCGCTTGATGCCGGCGCCGGTCACGGACCCCAGCAGCTTCTGGACGAAGCGGACGGGAGCGGTCAGGGCCGTGGTGCCGATATCGGTGCCTAGCCCGGCGTCGTAGAACACCACCTGGCGGGACGGATGGATGCCGGTGTCCGCGTGATCGCGCGAGATCCGGTACATCTTGTAGATGTTGCTGATCCGCTGCTCGGGACGGGCGCCGCCGTCCTGACCGGTGCCGTCCGAGAAGACGACGATATTTTTGGGCATAAGCGCTCGCCTCCTGCTCGGGCGACCGCTCAAGGTTGCACCGCCGGCTTCCCGGTTGTATCACGCCGAAGCTGGTCTATTTCATCCGGCTTCGGCTTCTCCCGGGGTATGCCGGCAAGAGGCGCGGATTCGGACAGCATTTATTTTTCGCCCGGGACGGTTTTTTGTCCGATTCCGTCGCCGAGCACGGCATAGGGTCTTCAAGACCATGGACGACAAGAGCGGATCCCCGAAAGGCGGCGTGACCGCCGCCCCGGAGACAGAGCACCTTGCTCCCGAGGAGGTGCTGGAGAAGCTCGATTCCATGTCCGCCGACGACAAGCGGAAGCTCCGGCTCATCGAGCGGCGCCGGCGGGGCGGTACCGATTTCCAGGAGAACGAGCTCTATCGGGAGGCCCTCACCCAGGCGATCGTCGGCCAACGCCATTGCCCGAGAGAGGAATCCTTCGTCGCGTTCCTGGCGCAGTCGATGCGGAGCATTGCATCGCACCGCAGGAAGGCGCTCGGCCGCACGGAGTCGCTGACTTCGGACGGCCGTGGGCATGACGGCGGCGAGAAGCAGCTCGCCTCGGATCAGCTCGACCCGGAGGCGCTGCTAATCGAGAAGCAGGCCGAAGACGTCATCAAGGTCATCTACGAAGCCCTCGAAGGCGATGAGGAGGCGCAATTGGCCGTCATCGCCATTTCGGGCCAGAATCGAGGAAAGGCATTGCGCGATGAGATCGGAGTCGATCAAGCTGGCTACGACTACATCATGAAGCGGATCAGACGGACCTTGGCCAAGAAGCTCCCGGATGGATTTCGGTCATGACCGGTAAGCGCACCTCGCAGGACGAGCTCAGCAAGCTCGACGACGCGATCGACGAGAGCATTCTGGCCGCTTCTTCGGAGGAGCTGCGTGAGGAGCTCGCGGCGATGGGCATCGACCCCGACGCCGTAGTGTCGGAAATGGACGCCGCCACGGCGCACGCCAAGTCCGTGGCCGCCAAGAAGAGGTTCGAGCAGGCCAGGCAAGCGGTCGTGGCCTTCAAATCCCGGCCGACGAGGGCCAATCTGGACGGCAGGAATGCCGCACGGAGAAAGCTGGATGCTATGCGCGCCGGCGAAGCGACCGACGCATTCGACATGATGGCGGCGCGGAAAGGCAAAGGTCTATCCGAAGGCGACGAACAGGGTATGTTGGACGACATTGCCCAACTCGCGGCGCTTGAGGCCGAGGATTCGGAGGACGAATGATCGCGCTCACCCCTGCCGAGCGCATTCTCAAAGGCTTGGGAATCGAGGCCCCAAGCGAAATCGACTTGGAAGCCATCGCGTGGACGCGCGGCGCGGTTGTCAACTATCGTCCGCTCGATCGCTGCGAAGCGACCATCGTCGGGTCCGAGAGAAGGGCGGTGATCACCGTAAACGGTCGGAGCCCTCCCGAGCGCCGCCGGTTTTCGCTCGCTCATGAACTGGGGCACTGGCACCATCATAAGGGCAAGATGCTCTTCTGCGGCGGGCGAGACGTCTGCAACTTCGCCAACAGCCCACTCGACCCCGAGCGCCAAGCGGATGCGTTCGCGTCGGACCTCATTCTGCCGAATTACCTGTTGAGCCCGAGGCTGCGCCGCGTGAAGCGGCCGACGCTCGCGGCAGCCAGAGAGATTGCCGAAGAATATTCGGCGAGTCTGACGGCGACGCTCTTCAAGATGACAGCCTTGAACCGCTTTCCCATCATAATCGCCTGCTACAACAAGACGAAGCGGCGCTGGTTCGAGAGATCTCCGATGCTTCAGCCGTGGTGGTTCCCCTTGGACTCGCTGGATCGCGCGACGTTCGCCGCGGACATGCTGTTCAACGAGGCCGCCGAAGAAAACTTTCCGAGGAAGATGCCGGCCGACGCGTGGTTCGGGTTCAAGGGGTGCGATCGCTTCGAGGTCGAGGAGCAATCCTTTCGGTTGCCGGATGAGGAAATTCTGACGGTCTTGAAGCTTCCGGACGAAGCAGTGGCATGATCGAAGGGAGGACAGGGCACCAGCGTAAACGTTGAGGCAACTTCGAGCGCGAGTGATCACCGCTTCATGCTCAACTGAGCGAAGATGCCATTTCCGATCGAACGTCAGAAGACAGTGAATAGCCGTGACGAACGATGGGCCCAAGCGAGTCGCGGTCGATCACCCGTACCGTTGGCCGAACAAGTCCATAGTCGAGAAGAACTTTAACCAGCACATCCGCGCAATTCGGAGAGGCGCCACGGGCAATGCGCTCGAACGTTTCAAGGATATCGTTAAAGAGGCGATCGCAGGGATGATTGGCTGGCATCGTTTTCGCTCCTCTAAATCAAGAGAGTCACAGCGACAGAAAAATTGCAAGGCCGAGCAGAATGAGGTCTGTTGAAGCTGCAATGGCAACGAGCAGCGTCAAAGTGCCGTGGTGCGTAAATCACCTTGCTTTCGACCTCGAGCGAGAGATCCAGCGACTGCTCGACGGCGCCGGCAGCTAGTTCAAGCTGCCATCATTGGACGCCCGGCGGAGTGAGGCTTTTTCTGCCGGGGGTCGGCTGAATTAAGTTTTTTCCGCCGGTGTAATGCATTTTCTGCCGAAGGCCCCCGAAATAATGCTTTTTCTGCAGCCGTAATGCGTTTTCTGCAGGCGCCGGCTCTGTCGAGGTGAGAACGCGGGGGCGGGGAACCCGCTTAGCCCCCTGCATTCTCACATCGGCGCTCGGGTCCGGACGTGGTGCCGAAGGGAAGTTAAGGTCAGTTAGCTTCACATTATCGCACGGTATCCTGCCGTCACTGCACCGTGCGATCCCGTTGAGCGTCACAGGTGACGCCATCACCGCTGATGTCCGATTCCTTGACGCCCCCCGTTACTACCTGGGCGGCGCCGCCTTTAATTTCGAGGTTTGTCCGATTTCGCCGCAATCCCGTTCGCGGCCAACCAAGCCGCGCCGGCGTCGGAAAGGCGCCAGTCGAACCTGTCGATCCGCTCGACGAGGCCGTTCTTGATCAGCGTGTTGACGCAGCGGCCGTGGACGCGCTCGAAGTCGCCATTCCGCTTGATCACGGAAAACCAGCCGTCGACATGCCGCAGCCGAGCGCCGCGCGCGACGGCGACGAGGAGGTGCAACGGCGCCGGCGTCAGGCGCATTTCGACCCGACCTCGCGGATGGCATTCGCCCTGCGCTCGCCGAACACCCACCACGTCCTGCCGCCGCCGCGCTTCGAGCCGTCGATCAGGCGGTTGCGGAAGACGAATTCGCTGTCCTGCGTCGACAGCAGAGGCGAGACGACGTCGTTGAGCGTATCGGCGGACTCGGGGTGGCGCGGCTTGAAGCCGGCGCGCGCCCATCCGGTGCCCGTGAGTTCGTAGGCGCCGAGACTGGTGAAGAGTCGATACGGCGCGTCCATGGGAAGCGGCGCGGGTCCAGCAGGGCCATGAAGACAGGATGGTGCACGACGCGCACGCCGATCTTTCCCAGCGGCTTGTACTGCTCGCCGAGCGCCTGCATGAACTCGTTGCCCGGATGATGGCCGGGCGTGACGTAGACCAGCACGCGCTCACCGCGGTCGTCGACCGCCGGTGGCAGCGGGTCTGGCGGCTGCCAGTTCGATTTCTTGGCGATGCTCTCCAGGGACTCTCTCTGCCCCTTCGAGAGGAGGCTGCCGCGATTGTCGAGATCCTGCGCGACGGAGATCAGGAATCCGGACGTGCCGATCTGGATCGGGCGGCTCTGAAGGAATCGGATCGCGAGCGAGTTGCGCGGGTCCATCGTGTAATCCGAGGCTTTCATGCCAGCATCTCCATGGCTGCTTCGTCCTCCTTCGCGAGGCGCTCCGGCGCCAGATACGCGCGCGGCAGCCACGTGACCTTCGCCGTCGCCATGCCGCCGCGCGGGCCGAGCTCGATCCGGACGAGGCCGGCGTCTTCGAGGCCCCGCAGGGCGCGCCTGACGCGGTAGTCTCCGGTGAAGCGGTGGCGCCCGTCTGGAGCGAAACCGTCGAACAGCTTGCGGAACGCCCATGTCGGCTTGCCTGCCGACACACGGAACGCTTCGCGGAATCCTTGCTCCGTCTCCAGCGGCCGCTCGACCGGAGCCCACACACCATAGGCAGCCTCGAAGTACCGGCCCTTCTTCGAAAGGTACGGCCTGAGGCCGTCGGCGCCGACTACGCGCGCGATCCCGATTTCGTCCAGGCCGCCGGGGTTCGTCGGCTTCGCCGCGGCGTAGTCGACTTCGTAGGCCCGGTTGCCGTGCGCCTTGGTGCAGGCCGACAGCGCGGCCACCGGATCCCACCGCCCAGGCGCGATCGCCGTCGCGCGGACCTTCGTTTCCTTGAACCGGATGTCGGCGAACAGCTCGCTCCCCATTTCGACGGCGCACTGCCGGCGCCCGGCGATGATCGTGACACCCTCGGCGTCAAAGAGGCCATCGCGGTCGGGCTGCGGCGGCGCGTTGCGGCGGCGCGCGTGGTTCGCGGCGGCGGTAGCGAAAATCCCGAAGTCCATCTCGCTCTGCTCGTTCATCAGCGGCCCCGATAGTTTCGCGGCGGGTCGTACGGAATGCTTTCCGGGTCGAGATACTGCGACGGCGGCTTGCGCACGTACGGCGTCGGCGGCGGCTTCACGGCGGCGGTCGCCGGCGTCGCGGCCTTCGTCGGCGGCAGCTCCCCCTCGCGCTTGACGGTCGGCGCCGTCGGGCGACGCGGCACCAGCGGCAGGCCTCCGACCTTCGGCAGCGTCGGCTTCGGCGCCGTTGGCATCGGCGGCAGCGGGCGGGCGTAGCTCGGCAGGGGCCGGGTCGGCGCCGGCGCGAGCGGCTTGCTGATGCGGAGTCGCCCGTCCTCGTCGAACTCGACGTCTTCGGCCGCGACCGTCGGCACCTCTGCGATCTTAGCCGGCACGGGCCGGCGCTGCGGGAATCCTCCGACCACTATGCGGCCTCCTTCTTCTTCCAGCCGATCACGTTATCTTCGCACCACTGGTTCGCGAACGCCTCTGCGTAGTCGTTGCAGTCCTGAATCTCGGCCGTCCTGACCTCGAAGCGGCGAACGGCGGACTTGCCATCGAAGACGCGGGCGTCGCGCTCGATCTCTTCCAGGCCTCGCCGCCAATCCTCTATCACCGCACGGAATGCCGCCGCGATAAGGTCTTCGATCCGCACCAGCTCTTCATGGGTGATGTCGTGGCGGTCGATGTGAGCGCGCAGGCCACCGCGCGGGAGGCCGAACAGCTCCTCGCCGTAGCGTCGCTTGCTAGATCCGGCGATGCGATCGAGCGCTTCCCAGGTGTCCTGCCAGTGTTTCGTGTTCGGCATCTTCTTGGTCATACGATGTCTCCCGTGCCGCCGCGCACTGCGGCGCGCGCGGCCTCGCGGCGGCCGACGTTGTAGCCGTCGACCCAGGCGCCGATCATGTCGACGATCTGCGCGTCCTGCAGGTCGCCGGTCTTGACGAACATCATCTGACCGCGCGGATCCCTGACCGAGAACCATCCGACCCTGCCGTTCATCGAAGTGCGGCGCACGGGGTAGTCCCGGCCGAAGACCGTCATCACGCGGTCGACGTGAACGACGGCGGGCTCGGGCGCCTTGCGGTGGTCGTCGAGGCGAATGACTTCGGACATCAGTAGACTCCCCAGGGAAGATGGCGGTCGCCCTTGCAGCGCGGGCAGATGCGCGTGCCCCTGTCGGGGCTCATGAACAGCTTCTGGCCGCGGCAGCCGTCGCCGAGGCACTTGCGCAGCCTGACGTCGTTGCCCGTCACCGCGAGGCCCAAGTTGCTCGCTTTGGTCCAGACGGCCGTTGCGCTGCGCCCCATCAGCGCGGCGATGGCGCGGATATCGCCGCCGGTCTCGACATAGAGATCCGCGAGGCGGCCGTAGTCGGCCTCCGACCACGGCATCGTCGAGTTCGCCGGCGCCGGCCGCGGCGCGCTCCATTCGAGGGGGAGGCTAAGCTGCATCGCGGCGCTCCTGCTTGCGGGCGCGGGCGATCAGACCGAGCATCTGGTTGCGCAGCGCCGTCAGCGCCGACACGCGAGCGGCGGCGGCATCGCGTTCGCGGTCGATCAGGTCGATGAGCATGCCGTCGATGTCGCGGGAGGTGCGGGCGCCGCGCCGATAGTCGAACAAGCGCGAGCGGCTGATGCCGAGACCGGCGGCCAGGCGGGACATCCGGCCGTACGCGCCGTAGACCGTCGTCGCCACGACGTCGATGCGGTCGGCCTGGGTCTTCGGGGATTCCTTCACACTCGATTCCTTCACGGTTTCGTCAGCATTCGTCGGACAGAATGCGTCCGACGTCGGCAGGTGTCAAGACGGTTTCCGAATCCTTCCCGGAGCCGGGCCGTTTCGGAATTGCGGACGACCGTGCTCTCATGGTCGCCGGAAAGAGGAGGACACCCATCCATGTTGAAGAGCATCGTTTCCGCGGTCGGCGCCGCCCTGCGCGCCGTCTTCGCGCTCGCCGGTGGCGTACTGTCGGTCCCCGGTCGCCTGGCCGCAGCACTCTTCGGAGGCGGCTCCGCGCCGCCCGCCGAGGACACGCCGGCGGTGCAGGATCTCGTCGCTCGGTTGGCGGCGGCCGACGCCGAGGAGCAGGACAACTGGAAGCGGATCGCCGACGCGATCTGGCACTGGTGCGTAGAGTCCCTCATCGCCGACGGCCCAGTGGCGGTGCCGTCCTGGCTGCCTCGGCCGGTGAAGGCGTGGCTGCCGGGCCTGACGGCGAACGAGGCGGAAACCATCGTTTCCGCTGAAAAACAGGCCATTCAGGCTCATGTGCGCGGCCTGTACGGGCTTCCTGGCGTGAGAAAAGTGCAGACGCTGGCGCCGGTGAAGGAGTGGGCTCCGGAGCCGGCCCAACGTCAGCCGGCTCCGGTCTTCGCTGTCGACGCTACCTGCGAGGCAGCACGCCGACCCGCTTGAGCGCGAGGCGGTTGAGGGCATCGAGCTCGGCCTCGGCGCGCTCGGCGCGTCGCACTGCGTGCTCGCGCAGCAGCTCGGAGACGTTCAAGATCTTCTGGAGCTGGCCGCGGTCGTACCGCGCCCACTGGTTCGCGGTGTTGAGCTCGGCTGCGGCCTGCACCGCGCCGATGAAGGCGCCGGCGAGGGTCAAGGATCCGCCCACGGCGCCGGCGGTGAAAGTGCTGGGGTTGAAGTTCGTGTGGTTCACAGGAGAGCTCCTTCGGGCTTGACTTAGAACGATACTTGTACGACAATAAGCAACACTAGGCGAACATTACTCTAGGATTTGTTAATCGGCGGTCGAATTCTTTAACGATCGGTCGATTTCCAGAACGGGAGAGGCAACCCATCATCACCAGCGAGACCCAGAACGAGGTTGTACGAGGCGCGCAGGGCGCTGCAGACGATGTCTCGCATTCGCTCATCCACATCACCGCGATGTTCCGTCAGCTCGAGTCGCACATCGACCTGCATGACCTCTGCGAGGTGGCGAGCACTTGGCCCGCAAACGCGAACTCGCTGCGCTCGGCGCTCCAGTACGTGGGAGGCCACTTCGCCGAGGTCGAGCGGAAGGTCATCGCGGCCGCTGCGCACGGCGCTGAGCCGAAGCTCGCGGCCGCCGTCGACAAGTTCGTCGACGAGAACGGCATCTAGCGCATGAGCATCCGCCTCCATGCCGTCAGCGATCTGCACGACGACATCGCTGGCAACCAGATAGGCGATTGGCCAGTCGTCGACGCCGACGTGATCGTCGTCGCCGGCGATGCGATGGCGCCGGGATCGCATGCGCTGCGGCTCGTCAGGCGGCTCTATCCCGAGACGTCGATCCCGCTAGTCTACGTCCCGGGCAACCACGATTTTTACTCGGAGAACAACCCGAAGATCGTGGCTCGCGATCCGTCGCTGAAGACGACGTGGGAGGCCGAACGCGAGCGCATGCGCGACGTCGCCGCCGCGCTCGGCATCAGCCTGCTCGACGACGATGTCGACGTGTTCGATGTCGCGGGCGAGCAGGTGCGCGTCATCGGCAGCACGCTCTGGAGCTCGTTCAAGGCCCGACCGCCGCACATGATGTGGGGCGACGCGGCGGAGGAGGCTCGGCGCCGCATGAACGACTATTCGATGATCAAGACCGGCCGCGGCCGGGGTCGCGACAAACTGCGGCCCGGCGACACGGTCGACGCGCACAAGCGCTCGGTGGCCTTCATCGAGCAGACGCTGGCGATGCCGTTCGACGGCGCCACGGTCGTCGTCACGCACATGTGCCCGTCGTACCGATCGCTCAGCGGCTGGGATCCGGAGAAGCCGCGCGGATTCCAGCAGCTCGACTACTGCTATGCGAGCGATCTCGAGCATCTGATGACCGGCGACACGGCGCCCGAGCTGTGGCTGCACGGGCATGTTCACCGCAGCCTGGATTATTCCGTCGGTGACGTGCGGGTGCTGTGCAATCCGCGCGGCTATCCGGCGCCCGGCGGCCGCGAGAATCCGGACTTCGATCAGGCTCTGGTCGTCGAGGTCGAGCGTCGGCCGACGCCCGGATGGAGGCTGTGATGAGCGAGCCCGAAATCCACGACCCGCTCTACGGTGACGTCATCGTGCGCTGGTCCGAGATAACTCCCGAGGAGCAGGAGCGGGCGCGGCGCGACTATGAAAAGGCGGTCGGCGCCGACAAGGAGACGAAATGAGGTTCATCACGGACCAGAGTCTTGACCGCGGCTGCGCCGTCATAAGCGAGGACGGCGGCATCATCATCGTGCGCCCAGTGCTGAGGTGCTCGTCTCGGCCAGCGATGCCGTTGTCGTCGGCGAAGGAGCTGCGCGCCCACGCCGACACCATGCGTCACGTGAAGGACTGGATCAAAGCTGGCGCCACGAAGAGGACCGGGCTGTGAGGTTTCATTCGAACGACCAGACCGCGCCAGGCCACGTCCTCGTCACGCAGCCAAGCGAGGTCCTGCTCTGCAGGCTTATTGAGCTTATTTACGAACCCGGCGAGGGCGACGGCGACACCGACCCGCACCCCGCCGACTTCGCGGCTGCCAAGGCGATGTGGTTCCAGGACAAGGGGAGGGTGCAGTGAGCACGTTCTTGACAGCAGACTGCCATTTCTTCCACGGCGCCATGTTGAAGTTCTGCCCTGAGACGCGCCCCTATGCCGGCGTAGAGGAGATGAACGACGCCATGGCTGCAGCCTGGTCGGGCGTCAGGCCGACCGATGAGGTCATCGTGGTCGGCGATTTCGCGCACCGCGCCGACCCGAAAGATTTGCGCAAGCTGTTCGATTCCTTACCCGGCGTCAAAAGACTGATCAAAGGCAACCATGATGGGCCCAACACCCTGAGCCTGCCGTGGGCCAGCATCCACGACGTGGCCTACGTGACCGTCGATAGCACGTACTGCGTCCTGGCTCATTATCCGTGGCGATCTTGGCCGCGGATGAAGCGTGGTGCCTTGATGTTGTACGGCCACTACCACGGCCGTCTACCCGGCAACAATCAGAGCTGCGACATCGGCGTCGACGTGTTCGGTCCGGCACCGGTGCGGCTCAGTCAGATCAAGGCGCACCTCGCTACTCTGCCGCCGCTGGTGGATCCGGAGAGTGGCGACGACTTCGAGAACGATGGAGTGAAGCCTTGAGCGTCGAGATCACCAACGCTGACATCCCGCACGGTCTCCGCAAGCGCCCAGCGTGTTCTCGATCTCGACGAGCGCACGATCGCGCTGCAGGTCGGAGTCTGGGCGCGCGCGACCGTCAGCGAACCTCAGCTCGCCGCGATGCGGCCGCGCACGTCCGGGGACATCATGTACTCGCTCGCGGGTCCGAACGTCGACAAACTGGGGCAGCGGCGAACACGGCGGCGATTATCAGGTTCATCCCCGGCGTGTCGGGAGGCCGCATCGATGGTATCCGCTCGGTGCAGTCGTTGCAGTGCGTGCTGCTTTTTTCGAAACTACTACCCTGCCGAGGACCTGACCGATAGCGACCGAGGCTATGGACCGAAGCGGAGGTTTGGTTGACGCTGCTCGCAGTTCAGTCAGAACAGCACATCGATCATGAGCGCTACGGCTGTCCGACGCCGCCGGTCGAGGCCGACGTGCTAATCGTCATCGGCGACACGACGAACGCCATGACCCGCGGGCTGCATTGGATCGCTAACAACCTATGCGGCGGCGTGAAGCGGTGCATCTACGTGCCCGGCAATCACGATTTCTACCGCGCTCCAGGAGAAGAGAACACGTTCCACGAAGACCAGATGGCGCGCGGGCGCGAGATCGCTGCGAGCTTGGGAAACGATCTCTTGCAAAATGACGTTCTGCATCTCGACGAGTTTGGTGTCAGGATCGCTGGCGCTACGCTGTGGTCGGATTTCAGCCTGTTGCCACCCGGATGGACGGGGAGGCAGGCGATGTACTATAGCCAGAACGGTCGGCTGGGTGACGATAGGTGGAGCCGGCGAGACCGGCACAACGACTACGTCGAAATTAGGATGGGAGCTGGCAACAACCGGCACCGCCTGTCGCCGAGCGACACGCTGCGCATGCACAAGGAATCCTTCGCGTTCTTCGAGCGAGTGCTCTCGACGCAGGACGAAGGCGAGACGGTGTGCGTCTCGCATATGGGTCCGGCGTCGAGCGTCAACACGAAGGACATGCACTCCTGGCTGTACGGCAGTAGCGACATAGTAGACGGCCTCACGTGGTCTGCAATCCGCGTGGTGACGCTTTGGCGAACGGCATGCGCGAGAACCCCGATTTCGATCCGACGCTCGTCGTCGAGATCGAGCCGCGCCAGTCGTTAACGATGAACATCTGAGCATGCTGAATCAGGCGAAAGAAGGAGAGTCGCACTGATTGATGATTCCCTCGGCGAAATCGCCGGTGTGCTGGCCGTCCCGCATGGCCTAGACCGGCATGAGGCGCATGGGATGCGCCTCGCAGCGCGTCGTTTGCCCCCAGGCCGCCATGATGGGCTCGCGTAGAGCTTGCAGGTCGTCGCGCTGCGCACTTCCGCCCGGCCGATGGCTTACTCGACCTGAGCCTCGGCCTCCGGCGAGAGAGCGCCGTCCCAGGGACTAATTTCCTCGATCTGACTGAACTGAAGGGTGCCGGCCGTCGGCCCTCGACAGCGTGTGGAGTCCAGATGGTCCTCCGCGTCGAGCATGTCGCCTTCCGCCGCCGGGCTGCCTGGGACGTGATGGAGCAGGCCACGAAGGAGTTTCTGGAGCGGCGGGGGAAGTCAGCCGAGGGGTACGCGCGAAGAGATTTTGACGACGGCACGCACGACGTTTGCGACCACTCTTGCTGACCGACCTTCAACTAAAAATCCAAGATCCATTGAGTGTCTAGCGAAGACGGTTATGTTCGCGCTACCGGCGTAAGCAAGTTCATTGTCGGCCAGTGCAACCTTTGCGTGGAAGGTTTCATAGCCTTCTTCGGCCTCGATTGTGTAGTCGAACGCTTCGATGCCGAGCCTTGCCAGCGTCGCCGCGTTGTTGAGGACTATGCGCGTCGCATCACCCGGTCTGCGGACGATGAGCCTTCTCTTCGGCGCTTTAGTTCTGGCGAAAAGCTGCTGCGCGAACTCTAGTCCTTCCTGGTTCAGAAACGGCGTCATGATCGTAAAGGTGTCGATGGCCTTGTCGGCGACTGTTTGCAGTGCTTCGTTGGTAGAAACAAGTGAAGCGTAGGCCATCCCTGTCTGCCCAAGGGCCGCGGCGATTGCGCTCGGCGGGGGCGGCATGGTCACGATGGCGGTGGCCGTTTCACGAAACGCATCGTGGGAGCGCATCGCGGCCGCACCTTCCAAGAAGGAAACGACGGCGCGTGGTAGAGGGGCCGGTCCGGTCCTCCACCCGGAATCGGATGGCGTCAGCCAACCGCGTCTGACGAAGTCGGCAGCGACGCGAGACAGCGTGGTTCTCGGCATAAATCCCAAGCTGGCGTTATCGATGGTGCCGGCCGGACGGTCGGCGATGGCTGCGGCCAACTGGGCGGCTGCCGCGCAGTCATCGCCCAGTTCGCTGACCAGCGATCTCGAAAGCGAGCTTCCGATCGTCGCGTTCATGGCGTGGCGTCCGCCCGCGTTCGCCGTCGCGCCACTTCATAGTAGCCCGTGAGAGCGCGTCCTTCGGCATCCCAGCGTGGGAAACCCCGGCCGATCAGCACGGAGCGGGAAAGCAGTTCGTTGCGAGTGAGGCAGGCGGTCTCCGGGATAAGCAGGCAATCGGGGCAGGCTCCGCCTCGGTGATTGCACACGCTTTCAGATCCGCAGCGTAGACTGGCAGGATCGACCATCCGGTCCAACACCTCGTTGCCATAGGCGGGGTCACCCCGATCGCGCCACATCGATGACAGGTTACCCAGGTCCATCGTCATGCCGCGACGGTAGACTAGGAAGGCAAGGTCTGGGACAAAGATGTGCTCGCCGAACGATCCTAAGTCCAATCCGGACATTGACGCAGAAATGCCCAGCAGATGGTGGGCCATCGTGTGTAGCAGCGTGTAGACATAGGGGTATGCCAGCCGGGGAACGCTGCGTTCTCGGCGATATTCGTCGAGGAAACGCGAAAAGCGAACGTCTTCGTCGTTGGCCATCCGTGCGAACTGCTCGATGAGGCGGCCTCCCAGACGGACGCCGGGATCGGCTACCGGCAACTGGATCTGATTCGCTTCGAGCCATTCGAGCAGGCACGCCTCGTTCAGGCGGACGTACAGCCCCTCATTGGATTGGATCAGGCAGAGCACGGGATGAAGAGCTCGATCCCCAACCGGGACCTTGTCGAACAAGCGCAACCGCACGGGCATTTCGGCAGATCCGGCCTTGTCCCGCATGACGACGGGTGACGAGCTGGTGCGCGTGTAGCCGAAAGTGTATTCGCAGACCCGCACGTCGCGGACGAGCCGCATCTCCTCGATGCCCAGCAGGTCTCTACGGAGGCGCACCTGATCCAGCAGTCGTGCGCGTGCGTCCGCATCGAGATCGTCCGGGAACAGGAAGTCGTCGAGGATCGTCACGTCGACCGAGGCACTCTTGCCGTCAGGCATTTGGCGGCCTTGGAGACGCTCCTCGGTGAGGGTCTTGTGTTCAAGCGCCATGCGGACCGGATCGAACCGCCGCACATAGTCGCCCCGTTCGCGGCAGGCTCTGTCGATGCCTTCCACGGCCTCGAACTGTCCGGCGAAGACCGTCTCGTTCCACTCGGCTTCCTGTCGAGCGATCATTTCCCGTTGCGCGGCGATGGCTGCAGGCTCGATCTGGGGCATTCGTTCGAGGGTCGCTATGAGATCTCTCACGCGCCGATACGTGTCCCATTGGGCGGACTGTCCGGCCGCCTGTAGCAGCGCTTCCTTTTCGGCGTCGTCGAGGTTAGTCGGGGGATAGCCGTACTCGGTCGACAGAAATGCGCTCAGGAGCGTCGTTTGCGCCGATCCCAGCAGTTGGATGTACCGCTCCTGATCAAACACAAGGAGCCTGTCCCCGTGGACGTAGTAGGCAGCCGAGGCCCGGTAGGAGACGGGCTCCATATTGATCTCCGCCGGCAGCGCCTGATTTTGGGCAAGCAGAGGGCCGAGCTCTTCGAGCGTCGTCAGGTCCCTCTGCTGCATCGGCCTCGGCAGCTTGCAGTTTACGCACTGGAATTCCCAGTTGCCGAGCCGCCCCGGAGGGCGGTGAAGCAAGAAGCGATCGGAGCCGCACGACGTGCAGCGGTCCAGGTCGCGCACCTGACCGTCCTGCCACGACCGATACTTCGGCGTGATCGGCTCCACGTTTCCGGACCAGTGCGCGTAGACGACATCCAGCTGCTGCCAGTCGTTGGCGCAGTTGTCGGCGCCGGAGGGGCATGCATTCCTGAACCGAGCAGCTTCATCGGCGAGCCGCTCGACCCGGTCGCTGTGCCGGTGCAGTTTGCAACGAGTGCAGACGAACGAGAGAGGGAAGGGGACGTACCCAACCCGATCCGGCACTTGGAATGCGAGATCCCCGAAGCGGACTCGAACAGCGTCGTCGCTAATGACGCGTCCGTCCACGGCCAGGTTCAACGGTACGTCATGCCGGAGGTTCGTGCCTCGCCTGGCCCTCGTTGCCCAAGCCTCGAAATATTCCTGGATCTGCTCGGAGATCATGCGCTGCGTGTTGGGGCGCAGTTCGTCTCCAGCCGTCCTATTGCCCGGGCTCGGCAGCGCAAAACATGCTCCAGACCCGCCCTCGAATGTAAAGAGGCTGTGCGGTGCATAGGCGGTCGCAAGCTGTCCACGCGACCTTTGCATCGTATCGGGCTTGCTCATGGGTTTTGTCCCGTGTCTGCACCGCTGTCGAGTTCGCTGTAGGCGCCACGCCTTCCGAGTGCGACGCCGCGGTTACGGATCATGGAGATGGCGTCGGTCAACTGTTCTTCCGTAATCGCCTTGTTCGTCTGCGAACGGCGGCTGCCTTCGATCCGTCCCTGAACGTCCACATCCCGGAGGCTAGTCATCGGTCGCATAAGGTCGGTGTTGGTGGCCTTCCAGAAATCGTTGAGGCTGCCGGTGTAGTTCTTGCTGTCAAGCACCTGCCGAATGCGCTCAACTTCGGAACGGGCGAGATTGCTGTAATATTCCGGATTGGTAGGCGACCCGATCGGAGCTCCGATGCCGATGGCGGCGCCGACGAAGCGGACGCAATCGTCGAACTCCTGACGGGAACGCAGCAGCCTGGCCGCGGCCTCCACCGTGGAGGGAAGCGCCACTGGGCCCTTCTGATCGTCGGGCGCGGGAAGGAAGCGTTCGTTGTGCCTCACGCCGGCGAGCCAGGTCTGCACCATTGAAGGGATGGTCCGCTTGATGGCGCGATCAGCCCATCGTTCGACTGCGGGCGGAGAAATCATCCGCTCAAGAAGTCGATGGAAAGATTCATGGACCTCCACGATGAACCGGTCTCGCCGGGTCTGCGGAATGGGAATTAGCAGCGAAAAGCCGACGTGCGTGCGCCCGACGCGGGACGATGCCTGGATGTACTCGGCGATGTCCGACGGCATGCCCGCGAAGGCCATCGCGTTAAAGAATTCCACGTCCACGCCGTGCGAGATCGCCGATGTGGCCACGATTCCACGCAGCGCCGTGGAGATGTCATCGGCCATCGGATCGAAACTCGACTCCGCTTTGCGGATGACGCCCTGAATGTCGGCGATATCCACGCCGCCCGAGATCAGCTCCATGGAGAAGTCGGTGAGGGCGTATTGCACGCCCATGGCGGCATGGACTTCCCGCACCTCGGTTTCCAGCGCCGAGAGGATCTGATCGCCACCTTTCTTGTTGGTTACGTACGTGAGCTCGATGCGATGCAGATCGACCAGTTGCGCCAGCCGGTCGTATCGGCCGTCCTGCGCGGCTGACCGGAGAGCCGCAACCCGCCGCTCCGACCACGGTGCCGTCGAGACGCAGGATATCATCTCTTCCGCCGCCCTCATTTGCCGCGTCGGGTCGGTCGCGCTCAGGTCGCGCTGCCATCTCGTTATCGTCGCCGCATGTGCCGCCAGAACGGACAATGTCGTGACCGTGTGAAGCCGGCCATTGGTCATGAGGCTCGCGTAGACGCGGCCCCAAGGGGCAGCGAGCTCCAACCCGCGAGGTGTGATCCCGGAAGCAGCCCTCGCCCCTGCTGCGTCGCCCTCAGGCTCGAAAGTGGCCATTCGGGTGTAGAAGCCTTCGTGAAGGGCCGGACCGGGATGCGGAAACTGGACAACTCTGCGCTGGTAAAGTGCGCGCGTGTGCTTGGCGACGTCGGCCGCCGTGGCTGTCGCGCCGATGACGTGAGGAAGGCGGGGCCGGCCCGGCGCCGATGGCACCTCCACCACACGATTTCCTAACAAGGGCGCCAAGCGCGTCAACCATTGAAAGAGGGCCGTCTCGAAGATGCCGCCGAACGTGCCGAGGCTCTCCTCGAGAAGGTGCATCTCGTCCTGGACGATCAGGCTCGGAAACGGATCGAAGAAAACCTCTTCTCCGGACCGAAACGAAGGTGCCACTCGTCTGTAGTCCGCCGGCGTCTCGTTCGGTTGGGGGCTGCCAACCATGTGCAGCAGCCCCAAGGGGCCACCCTGCACGTACCGGGCCATGCCGAACATGCCCGCGACTTTATCGATCGTGCTGACATTCTGGCCGAGGAGGGCCAGCTTGTCGATCGTGCCGAGCAGCACGGACGGTGCGGCCCGGTAGACGTCCGTGTCGATCATCAGGAACGGGAGCGGCTCGGCTTGGCCCTGCCGGTCGCTCGTCTCCACATTCCATTCGCACCGGGTGTTGAAGCAGACGATGCCCAGTCGATTGTGCCGCTCGGGGTAGAGCCGCAAGCCCGTGTCGCGCGCCGAGTTGCAGAATGGACAGCGGGGTAGCTTGTTCCAGGCCGCGTTTGCTGTGACGTATTCCCGGTCCGCCTTTTCCTGTCCGTCGAGGATCGCCTGTTCGTCTCGGGCGCGCGGACTGCCCACGACGGGAATGCACCTCATCTCGTCCGACAAGGTGCCCAATCTCGTTTCGGTGGTATTCGGCGTATTTCCGCTGCCTACCCAGAAGCCGACCTCGAACGGTGCGCCCCCCACCCCTTCGCGACGCCGAACCATCTCCGCCTTGGCCAGCAGCCGGGCGAGGCGCTGCGCCTGCTGCACGGTCAAAAGGCGTAACGGATAGTGCATCATGGCCGTGACGCCGCGCGCCTTTCCGCGCAGGCGATCGATGAAGAGCGCGAAGACGAGCACGCCGAAGAAAGCCTCGGTCTTGCCGCCGCCGGTCGCCATGTAGAGAAGGCTTGCGGCATCTTCATCGAAGGCAGCATCGAACTCGTCCGCGTATGCAGGAACGCGCGAGGCGAAGGTCGGCACGTGCGCGAGCACGAATGCGAGCTGGAATAGACGCCAGCCGGGCCTCTGATCCTGCGACGCCGGGTTTGCTCCCGCAAAGGTCCGGTTGAGGAGTAGCCACGCTCGGTACGGGATCGCGGCCGGAGACCCTGCGTCGCTGCGCCAAGCCTGTTGCGATCGAGCGACGAGGCGGATTCCTTTTCTGATCCGATCCGCCTCGCGGCGCCAGGCCTGCAGGTCGTCTTCGAACCTCGTCCGTTGCGCAGCCTCGTCCGCTTCCGTCCCCTGCTCGCCCGGTTGAGTGATGGCAGTGGTTCTTGCCACCCGATCGATCCAGCGATCCATCTCGGCTGTGAGCGCCTCGAGCGAACCGATTGCGGTATCGGCGGAGGAGAGGGCCTCATATTGAGTGACAACGTCCGAAATCTCGGTCGCCTTGGTGCGCGGCAACACGAAGCGCGGCATCCAGGTGGTACGAAGCCTACGGTGTTCCTCGAAGGTGCCGAGATCTTCGACGCCTCCATTGACGCCGATCGCCGGCATCGTCATGAAGCCGGCCAGATGATAACTGCGGCGGACGCGCTCTAGGCGCATCGGACCCAAGGCGTCGAACGGAATGTCGACCGCGAGAGCAACGCCGAAAAGCCCGGACTCCTGCGCGGAGTCGTTCTCCTGCAGGTTCTCCAGCGCGATCCGCACGGAGAAAGCTCCATCGACCAGCGGGTCTGGCAGAGCCTGAGCGAGCACCTGGATATCGAAATCCGGTACGAGGTCAGCCTCGGCCGGAGGTCGCGCGCGCGCATCGGTGAGGAAGCGCTCCCAGTTCTCCCTCGACCAGAACGCCTCGGATGGAGGATTCAATTTCCGCCAGGCGTTCGCCTTGCCTTCCTCGGTTGCCAGCCAGCTTCGATAGGAAGTCTTGATCGCGGTCTCGAGCACCTGCTTGTATGCCAACGAAGCGGTGGTCCAGGCCGCCGGGTTGCACGGCAGCGGGAGCGTCAGTGGTTCCAGAGGTACCGCCAATCTGATCCACTTCTGCGGCACGTCGTATCGCTGCGACACTGCGCTCGGAATCCGAAGTCGTTCGGCGCCCGTCGGAGCGAGAGGGTCGGTGACTCCGGTATCGGGCTGTGCGTCGTCGATCTCCGGATTGTCGCCGACCGGGGGAGGGAGAGCCTCGCGAGGCAGCGCAACGCCCATCGCTAAATGGACCTCGCGGGATATCTGCGATCGAATGCGAAAGCGCTCGCTGGAAGACGCGCCTTGGGGAATCTCGGCCTGCGCCCTTTGGCGGATTTGATCCCTGATCTGCGTCTTGGCGGCCTGACTGAAGCCGGGCGGCGGTATGAGCCATCCGTTTCGCGCGAAGAGTTCGTCGGTCGTAGGCAGCGCGCGCACGTAGCAGCTAAAAACCGGTTGGATGACGAGAGCGCCAGCAGTGCTTGGCAGAATCCGGAAGTCGAGCCCGTGCGTAGCGATCCGGATGTCGCTGGATTCGTCGTCGCCGTTCTCGTCGAGGCGGGGCAGAATAAAACCGCTCGAAAGCTTTCGCGCGGGGCGGTCGCCTACGACGATCCTGCCGAATTCGCCGTCGCCGCTGACAGCTTGACGTGTGCGCTCCAGCACCGCGTCGCAGACCGCCTCCTTCAGCTCTTGCCGGTCGTCGGCAGACATGTCGGCCACAGCAGTCGGTTCAGCCATTGTCGCCCTCGAACGCTACCTTGTTGACGTCCTCGATCACGTCGACCGCCTCCATGACCTGCTGCCAAAGCCCTTGCATCGACTTCCAGATGCCTGCGGACTCCGGATCCAGCACGAACTGGACGACGCGCTGATTGAACAAATGGCCTTCCTGAGCCCGATACGAACGGGCGGGAAGCACGGCGAACCTCCAATAGAGCGACGACAGGCTCTCCTCGACGCCGACGGCCTCCATGAAAAGGCGAAATCTAGGCCAATCGCGTGCGGCCCCCGGTGCACGGCTGCCCTCCACTGTCGTCCGGGCAACATCCGCCTTCAGCCAACGCTTGATGTTGTTGATCTCGTCTCCGGTCGACGGGTCAATGGCGTGCATCTTGGTAAGCACGTTGCGCGCCTTGCTGGTCGTAGAATCGCCCGGCGTCTTCGCATAGATGTCCGCGATGTGGCTGTGATACGCCGCGAGCTGCTGTTGGCTCTTTCTCGAACCGGCGATCGCCAGACGCAGCGGCTCGCGGATGGAAGCGTCCAGCACCAGGATCCGCTGGCCGGGTTGCACTTCTCGAGCCTGTATCCTCTCGAAGGGACGGAGCTCACCCGGCGAGAGAAGCAGAATTTCGCCGCCGGGACGATAGTCCAGACGCAGACCGCTCTGCATGGTAAGCTGGATCACCTCGCCGCGATAGGCCTCATCGGCCTGGGTCAGGTCGACCTCGCGCTCCTTGATCACGCTCGCCACACTGAACTCGGCTTCGGCATGATCCAGCGACTCGTCGGATCCGCCCCGCTTCAAGGCGGAGACGAGCAGCTTCGCTCGAGCCGCGAAAGACTGGAAGGCGGATAGGGACTCGATCGATGATAACTCCGCCGAAAGCAGCGCGCTGCCGGCGGCGTCGCCGAGAAGGTAGCAAGTCTTCAGTCGGCTCTTTGTCGTAAGAAGCGCTTGTACAGCTTCCGACGTCGGGCCTACCACGATCAGGCGTGCCGGAGAGACCACTGCCAAGTGGGTTGCCAGGCTTCGGTGATCGACGACCGTGCAGCGGTAGCCGACGGCGCGGTCGGACGCCATGAACACCTCGGCGACGCGACGGTCGGCGAGCGAGACGGTCGTTCTCGGCGAGTCCATCTCCGGGTTGGCGAGCAATTCCGCCAACTTTGCAGCGACCGGAGTGTCCTTCTCCCAATCCGCCACCTTAGCCTCGATCTTCTGGACGGCTTTCTTGATGTCGCCGGCGAAGACCGGATGCAGCTCGCCGGCGGCGATCAGGTCCGAAAGGACCATCTTGGGGCGGAACAGCGCCCGAAGCGCCGCATCGAACTCGCCGTCTTCGTCGTAGATGATGTCGGCGATGTCCCTGGCGTCCGTCAACCCGAGCGGAAGGGAGGCGCAGCGCCTGACGAAGGCGAGCACGCGAGAAACGGACTCGGCGGCACGCGGCGCTCCTTCATCCCGCATCCGGCGTCCGAGAGCGACAAGTTCCTTCCGCAGAGGCGCGAGAGAGGCATCCTTGATGTCTGCCTGGAACGAGATCGGAGGCAGCTCGGCCGGCATATCGGGCGCTTCCCCGAGCAACATCGGGCTTTCCAGGTACAGCCCGATCTGCAGGGCTTTCACCCTCGGCCGTCGCATCTCGGCATGATTCTTGAGCAGCCGGAACGCCCGCCGATGGATGAACGACTCCTCCGCCACGACGAGAACCCCGGGTCTCCTGCCCTCGACGCCATCGAGGGCAGTCAATAGGGCGTCGAGTCTCCGTTCCCAATCGTCCTCGATTTCCGATCGTCCGATGCGCGTCAGGTCGGCGACGATCAGGTCCAGCCCATGCCGTCGGATGCGTTCGGACCCGAGATAGCGCGTGAATCCCTCCGCTGCCTGCACCGGAGGCAGACCTAGCAGCGCGAAGGGCGTGCGGGTCGGGTCTCCGATGGCGCCGACGTGCTCGACCAAGCCTGCATTCGGTTCGCCCATCGACGTGTACTTTCGCACGCGACGCAGGACTTGGTCGGGAGCCACCTGATATGCGCTGGCGCCCTTTTTTCGGTCAGGAGCGAAGACCGACGTGGTCTCCAGCAGCGTCGGGCTCCGGATTACGATGGACTTGATGCTTGCAACTCTCGCAGCGCTGGGGCGGCTCTTCACAAGATCCTTGAGGCGCATCTCGAGCAAGCAGAGTGACTGATGCGCAAGCGTACCGGCCTGCCAGTCGCTCTTTTTCGGGTCGTTGTAGGCGGCGAGCGATGCGCGGCCGATGTCGTCCGGGGAAACCAGGATCGAGCGCGCTGCACGGAGGGCTCCCTCGCGCCAAGGCCAGTAACCAACGGTGGCATGGGCTAGGCGCCCCGACGCACGCGCCTCCCTGAGGAAAATGCAGGCGGGCACGAAGCCGCCACCTGGCCTTGAGGGCCAGGCAATGATCGCTCTGTCAGCAGCGTCCTTAACGGTATCGAAAGCGGCCTCGATGAGCGGTCTGCCGGCATCTATCGACATCCAGTTGGTCGGGTCGGCGGTCGTGGAGTACCTGACGGGCGTGGCTGTAGAAACGCCAGGTCGCAGCAGTTGCGTGGCCGGGGCGGGTGCGCGAGCGGATTGCAGCAGAATGCGGGCGCGCTCGGCTTGTGCGCGCGACTGTTCCTGCCTGGCGAGCGGGTTTAGGTCCCGGTTAGAGCGCCCGAACCTATCGTTGTGGTTCCTGGGTTTCATGCCGCCCTACGACCTGATGCAGGGCTCTGGGTCATCGAGTAGGCGAGCTCGACCGCGGTTTCGAAGTCGTTCGTTTTCTTGATAGCGCTTCGCAGATGTTTGGGGCTAGGCAGCGGCAGATTGCGCAACGCAGCGATGGAAACGCTCGACGTGCCGCCCACCCGTCGGAAACGCTTGTCGACGGCATCGGTGTTCAGCAGCCTGACCAGCAGCGAGAGGTTGGCGCGGCCATCCGGAACCAACGCGATGGTGTGGTTTTCGCAAACAAACCCCTTGTGCTTCTTTAGAACCTTGCGGGGAACGGCGGCGGCCACAAGTCGACGGGGCTGTCGACTGTTGGTCGTGCGCTGCAGCAGGACGGACGGCTTGCGGATGATTCCGGAGTTCTCCTTTTCGTAGACGACAAAATCCGTGCCTCCATCGTCTTTGCTGCGCGGCAGACAAGCCTTTCCGGGTTTTATGTTCGTGCCCCAGAACAGCGGGAACGCTTTTCCCACCTTCTTCCCGCGCTGTAGACGCGCGGTCTCGCGATTCCAAACGAACGATCCGGCTTTCGGTGTGACACCGTAATCCTTGAGGCGACCAAGGCAGTCTTCGAAGCCGATGTCTGCTCCCGGCAGGATCCATGGAGCCGTCAGAGCCGCGTCGTTCGTCGTCACGACTCCGTCTTCCGCGAACTTCCAATTCCGGTCGATTCGCCCGACCTTCGGGGCAAACGACTTCGTCGCCAAGCGCGAATTGCCCTTGATCCGGAAGATCGAAACACATGCGTCCTGCTGGACGTCGTGGAACACATCCTTGCGTTCGAGTACGTCGATGCGCAGCACGTCTGCCCGCATACGGATGTTCTCACGCAGCTTGTCGAACAACGGGCCTGAAATAAAACTCGACGGCGTCACGGTTGCGACAAGGCCGCCCGGCTTCGCCATCCGGAAAGCGAGGTCAATGAATAGCGCATAGCGATTGACATGGCCGGGCGCGCAGAAGTCGCGCCATTCGACAGGGATCTCGTTGCCTAGACCCAGAATCCGGCCGTAGGGCGGATTCACGAAGACTCCATCGTATTTTGCGACCTCGCTAACGGTCAGAGAGTCGCCGGTGCGAATAAGTCTCCTTTTGCTGCGCTGAGATCCGAGCCGGTCTTTCACCAGCGCCTCGCCCAAAAGGGCAAGATGGGGATCGATTTCGATGCCCGAAATTCTGGTCTTAATGTCGCCCGCAACGCAGCCGAGTTCCGTCATGCGGCCCGCGAGGCTTGATACGAATGCGGCGCCTCCCGCAGCCGGATCGACGACCCGCGCAGTCGTAAGATCCAGGTCGGCTTTCTCGGCTTGGCTGATGAGGTGGCGAACGATGGCCGGCGGTGTGAAATAGGTGGCTTTTTCACGCCTGGAGGACGTGCTCATCAGCAAGGTGTAGAAGGTGCTGATCCAGTAGTGACGGTCGTCTACATCGAGCTTGTTCATCTCGGCGCGAAGCGCTGCAGTCACCCTGCTATATCGAAGAGACGGCTCCTGAGGACTGCGTTCCAACAGCGATAGAGTGAGGGCAAGACGGGTACGCGCTTGCAGATTATCAATCGTGGCGAACGCCGTCTCGATTTCGGAAATGGTGGCTCGAATGAGCGCCCGAATTCTTTCGGGCGCCGCGTCTCGCGCCAAAAGATGCGCAACTTCTGCGACCATTATTCCCCCCAGCCGACGCTTAGTTTAGCGCCGCCAACCGTAAACAAGCAAAGGTTTTGCGCCGTGTGCGACGCATCTTTTTAGGAAATCTGGGATGCTTGGTTTCTCGAGGGGAATGCGCTTGCAGAGGACATTACCTGCAGCTGGACCGGGATGTGTCAATTGGCCGAATGACTGGATCCACGGATCTGGCTTTTCAGCGGCGTCAGCCTCGATGGTGGTCGTTTAGATCATCTCAGAGTGCACAACCAATTCAGTGCGGAAGCTCGAATGTTGGCAACGCCAACCCCTGGGAACGGATCCAGCTAGGTTTCCACATCACGATGAACATATCTGCGCTGCGCTAAGTCTCACACAATGCGAGCCGTCGCATTGCAATCTGCCTTCCGCGTTAGCGCTGGCGACATGTGCCGTATTGCGCTCTGGCTTACGTTAACCATACCCGCGTTTGGGCTTGATTTCCGGGCGGGAGGCGCAGACATTCATGTGCAGCTGGATTGTTTTCCGGCGTGGCTCCGTCTCTTGGCGGTGGTCTTTTTTCCGCGCTCTCGCGGGTCTGCCATTTCTCCGCTCTTTAGCGGCCCCGAGCTTGGGCACTATTGCCCGAGTGGCAGGCGCTGCCGTGACCCGCTCACGGCGGCTCGATCACCCTTGCTTCAAGCCAACTACGGAGAGCTCTATGCATTTCAACATTAGTCTCTTTAACGCGTCGCGTCGGGCCGGCTATGCCGCGGGCGTTCGCGGATGCCATCGCGCCCGCCTGCAGGACCATCTTCGGCGAGGGACTGCGGCGAAGTTCGCCCAGTCGTACTCACGTTAAGGCTGAGCGCGATGATCATCTTCTCTGTAAGCCGAGAATTCAAAGCGGCTCTTGTCGCAGGCCTTACGGCGCATGGCACCGACCGCCTGGTGCTGGCTGGCTTGGGACGTGTGTCGCGCGAGAATAGCGCTGCGGCGATTGCCGCCGTCATCGCGGCCTGGCCCGCGGAGCCTGACGGTCGCTATCGTATCGCGCTCAGTGACGTAGCCGGTTATATCGTCTGGCGGTCATTCGTGTGCTCTGAAATTGCTTTAGGCCGCGGCAAGCGGGACGACGTTGCCACGTATCGCGCCGCCCTCGGGATCGAGACTAAGGCCGCATACGACTATGTCGCCGCCGTGGTCAAGGGCAGCCGCATGAGGCCGTGCTCCGGCCGAACGTGGTCTGACAATACGCGGTGGGTGGTCTTTAGCTCCAAAATCGAAGAGCCTCGCGCGCGTTGGTCGCGCTCGGCATGGGTCGCACGGGCGCGCGCGCACAAAGTCTTGGCGGATGCGGGCTTAGCGTTGCCGAGGCAGCCGACGTGGAAGCCTATCGCCACCGCGTTGTTCGATGAGCCGAAACGCGTCGAAGCGCCTCCTGTCCTTTCAGCAGAGGACGACGCGGCGCTTGCCGCTCTCGCCTGAGGCCGAAACCTAGGCGGCGGCCTGCGGGCCGCCAATGGCCTGTCCGGTGGATGCCGGCGCTGACGAGGCCCAAAGTCAACAAGGAGATCAAGATGCCTGAACTTCGCGACTACATCAGCAACATCGAGTTTGCCACCTCGCTTCGTGAATTGCGCAGCGCGGTTGTGGATGCCTATGACTTCCTGGGGCAGCAAGACCTCGGCGATCTCGACGACTACGTGTCGATGTCGTCTCTGCCGACGTTCGGCGGCGAAAAGCCGGAGGACACGAATGAAGTCTGGTCATGGGATGCCGACGAACTGATGGTGACCGGCCCGGATGGCGACTTCGCCATTGTCGAACGCGAGGTGTGGGCCGACATTCAGGCTGGGGCATAACGCTCACGCGCAAAGCTGGTTCGCCAGTGAAGGACCCGAAGACGTGCCGCTGGCGGCGGCGAGGAGAGGAGAAGAGTATGAAGACTTTGCTCGAAACGGTCCGCGCTATCGAAGGCGCGGGTTTCGCCGTCAGCATCAGGACGCGCAAGTTCAGTGGCGAGGACATGCCCGAGGGCTACTACAACATTGACGCCCGCCGCGAAGAGGATGGCGCCCTTGTCGAGTGCTGCATCGGTAGCGAGAAAGGCGTTCCTGACCACGTGTTCGCGCAGACCATGGCGGTACTGAAGAAAGCCGCGCCGAATTAAGTTTGCGAATACGCCACCAGCGCCCGGCGGCCAGCGATGGCCTACCGGGCTCGGGGCCGTAGAGACGCCCTTCCGGCGTCGGAGGAGGCTACGATGACGGACTTCGACGACAAGGATATCGCCTTCGAGGCGGCGAACACGCTGCTCTGCGACGGCCAGGAACTCGCCACGGCCAGCGCACTGATGAACGCGTCCACCCTCGACGAACTCTGCGTCGTCTACAACGCGATCCAGGCTGATCTCCGGCCGGGCGAGACGCTCGAGGGCCGCCTCGAAGAAGCCGGATGCTTCTTTGCGTTCGGCAAGAGACCGGCGCCGGTTGGGGTGGCGTACTGGTCGTTTGACGACAAGAGGCTGCTCATCGAGCGGGACGGCAAGTACGTGATCGTCGACCGCGAGCCGCCGCAGCCCGGCGACGGTTTTGTGTTCGATCGGGTTTTCGGCTGATCCGTACCACATCGACCTCACGCCCGGCGGCCGACAGGCTCACCGGACTCGGGGCGTCAGATGGCGTCGCCTTCGCGGCGCCGAGAGAAGGAGGACAGAATGGCAGAACGCAACTACGCTGACCGCGAGCAGAACGAGGCCGACATCAACAGTCTTTACGGCTTCCCGGGAGAGGGCAACGCCATCGGCGACAGGCTCTATTCCGAGACGCAAGAATCCTTCGGCCCGGGCGCTTTCAAGGAGGGATGCTTCTCGTCGATGTAAGCCGGCCCGGCCGGATTCACCGACGAGTTCATCATGATGCTGGCCGCCAAGCATCGCGGAGGAGACCTCCGCTCAGCGCATCGTCCTTCTTCGCGGACACCGATTGCCTAAGCCCGCACAACATCGACCTCACGCCCGGGCTCGGGGCGTCAGAGGGTGCCGCCTTCGCGGCGCCGAGAGGAGGCAACATGTCGAACCGCAATCCCACGCAGGCTCGCGTCGGCGACCGCCCGCGCTTCAGCGTCCCGAAACCGTCCGCAAGGGCTTCTTCCGCTACGCCGCCACGCTCGAGGACCGGCTCGATCCGTACTGGAACGGCCTGAAGTTCCCGGCCATGACCAGCCGCCGCGCGCAGCTCGCCGCCTGGAAGCACGCCGAACGCATCGTCAACCGCGAGGCCGACCACGGCTTCGACTATTCCGTCGCCTGAGGAGGACACATGCCGAACCACAAGTACCGCGGCTACGACATCATCAAGTCCAGCCGGATCAGCCCGTATACGGGCAAGCCGGAATGGGAAATCCCCGCAGAGGAGGACTTTCAGTCCCGTTATCAGGATACGCTCGCCGACGCTCGCGCGCGCATCGACCGCATCATCAAGGAAGAGGCGGCATGGAAAGCGCAGCGCCCCGTGATCCTGGATGGGCTCGCACAGATGCTGGTTCGGTCGAAGTAGATGGCGAAGCTCTCGACCCGAGCTGCGCGCATCGAGACGGCCGCGGAGACGGCGTTCGGCCCGCGCGGCATGACGCAGCTCGCCACGGCAACCGGCGTCTCGCAGCAGATGCTGAGCTTCATCGCGCGGGGAGCGCCCGGTCAGTGACGACGCCTACCGCAAGATCGCCGCCGCGATCGCAGCGGAGGCGGCCCGCATGCGCGTCGCCGGCGCGCAGCTTGAGAAAATGGCGCGACAGATGCTGCGCGAACTGGAGGAGTAGAACATGAAGACGACAAAGCTGAGCGACGCCTTTCATAAGATCGAGACCGCGTTCCCGGACAGGAAGGTGCGGTATCACGTGATCGCAGGACGTGGCGAGGCGACGTTCGTTCCCGTCGCCTCGGATGGCGAGACCCTGCCGATCACAATCGGCATCAGGGACAATGGCACGTTCATCCACGACGACTTCGACGAGCGCCTCGCTCGCGCGACCGCCACGGAGTCTCTCCGGGGCATTCCGCCTTATCGCGGGTAAGCCGACTTGAAATGAATGACCTTCCGCGCAGACGACCGTCGCGGGTAGACCGAGCGCCTGCTTCTCCTGAGATGGCCCCCGGCTGCGAAGCCGGGGGCTTTCGTTTTCAGGCGGCCCGCTTAGACCGCGAGGCCTTCCGCGCGGCCTGGGCGGCGGCGTCGGCAGCGATCTGATCGGAGGTGCGGCGACGGACCCTATGTGGCGCCGGTGGCGCATTCAGCGCAGGGATGTCGAAGCGTGGATACTTTTCGATCTCCGCCGACATCGTCGCGACCCAGCGGTCGCCGTAGTCGTGACCAGCGTTCGAGTCCTTCGGCCGGTGTCCGGTGATGAAGCCTTCCACCTCGCGATCCATCTTCACGTGCCGCGCGACAGATTTGAACAGATGCCGCCACGCGTGGTTCGGTTGGACGTTCCGGATGCCGAGACCGTCGCGCACCCAATCGGCGACGCGTTCGGCCGTCTTTTTGAACTGCGGATTGGCCGGCTTCCCGCCGCGCGATCGCGCGGGATCGTAGAACAGCGGCTTGCCGAGCTTCCGCCTCTCCTCGACGTAGGCGAGGAAGGCGCCGTCTTGCTGCTCGAGGACGTGCGAGTGTATCGGCACCTCCCGCCACTGCGATGTCTTCTCGAGCGACGGTTTGATCATCATGCACCACTTGCCGGAGGTCGAGTCCTGCCTGACGTCGCCCGGATAGAGCGACGTGATCTCGTTGACCCGCGCTCCGCTGTAGGCGCAAAGCCACGGCAGCCATCGCCTGGCCGCGCGCTTCTCCGGCGAGATCATGTTCGACGGCGTGGCGAGCGTCGCCGTAAGGATGATCTTGGCTTCCGCCTGCGTGAAGCCCTTCTGTCGGGGCGGCGTCGGCTCCTCGCCAGGTTTCGGTTCTTCGACCTCGTCGCGGATGACGATGCCGCGGAACGGATTTTGCGCCAGGCGCCGCCGTTCGACCATGAAGCCGGCGGTGGCCGACAGCGCGGCGATCCAGACCAGGCGGACCGAGTTGCGGGCATAGTCTTTGTCGATCAGGTGGTCGGCCCATCGATAGCCGTCGTTCGTCGTCACCTTCGCCAGGTCCCGGTGCCCCAGCCACTTACAAAAATCGCGGATCTTGGGCCGCCAACGCTTCGCCGTCGGCCCGTCGACGCCGCCCTTCAGTCCTCCTTTCGAGGCGTACTCCTCGAAGCATTTGATGAAGTCGAGTTCCGGCGCCGCGCGCGCCTTCGGCAGCTTCGCCAGCACGGGGTTCGGGCTGTAGTCGTCCTCCAGTCTCGCGCGCCTCAGATCATCGACGGCGTCCTGCCTGGCCTGGATGTACATCGGCCGGAATTTCTCGAGATCTGCGGGGCTGATCTCGACGCCCTGCTCTTCGAGAAATTCGGCCATCGCTTCGTCGACATCGCGGGCAAGCAGGATGGTGGTGCGGAAGCCGGGGCCAGGTGGGTTGGCGATATGTCCGTCCCGGATCCGGACGTGTGCGGCGGCGCGAAGCGCGAGCAGGTCTTGGCGTGGCAGGGCCGTGGGTTCGGATCCCGGGGCGGGATTCGAACTCTCCTCGACGGGCGGCAGTCTGGGCGGCTTCATCGGTAGCGCGGCTACCGCCGCCGCCGTGGCCAGACGGGCCCATTCGCCCTCGATTTGGTCGTTGACGGTGCCGAGCTTCCTCTTTGCCTCGGCGGGATCTGCCGTCTTAAGGCTCCTCCAAACCTCCCATTTACCGACGAGCTTGCGGTAGCGGCGCGGAACCTTCTTCCGGATCCAGTAGTGCTGGCTGTTGGGACGCTTGACTGGGGTCGGCATCTTGATCGAGGGCATGGTGGAGCATCCCGGTGTAGCACCGGAGGCTCAAGAAGCCCTTGAATCGAAGGATAAACTTGAATCTAAGTGGTCCGCGCCACCGGCGGGGGCGAATCCCACTCTCTCCGCCATGGGCCTCATTTCACCAGCCTCCACCTCCCATCCCCCGCCCGCTTCAGCGCGGGATCGCTCACCTTCACATGCTCCGCCAGGAAATCGATGAAGGCGCGCACGCGCGCGGGGAGCGGCGCGGTGTGGCCGACATAGACGGCGTGGATGTCCTCGCGGTCGCCGGGATTGTAGCTCTGCAGCACCGGGACGAGGCGGCCGGCTTCGATGTCGGGGCCGATGTGGAAGAGGGCGAGGCGGGCTAGTCCCACGCCGCCGAGGCAGAGGCGCCGGGCGGCTTCGCCGTCGCTGGCGCGCGCGATCGGCGGCGGCACGGCTTCCTCGGTGCGATCGCCGCGCCGGAATGGCCAGCCGCCGCGGATGCGTGGAAAGGTCCAGCCGATGCCGCGGTGATCGGCGAGATCCTCGGGCGTCTTCGGCGTGCCGAAGCGCGCCAGGTAGTTTGGGGTGCCGACCACCACCATGCGGCTGGTGCCGAGCTTGCGCGCGATCAGGCGTGAGGCCTTCAGAGGCCCGACGCGGATGGCGACGTCGGCACGCTCCTGCATCAGGTCGATCAGCGTATCGGTCAGCATGAGGTCGAGCGTGATTTCGGGATGCTGTTCGAGGAAGCGCGGGATCAGCGGCATTACATGCAGCATGCCGAACGGGATGTTGCTGTTGACCGTGAGGCGGCCGCGCGGCGCGGCCCCCGAGGCCGCCTCGCGCTCGGCTTCCTCCATCTCGCTGAGGATGCGCACGGCGCGGTCGTAAAAGGCCTGGCCTTCCTCGGTCAGCGAGAGCTTGCGCGTGGTGCGGTTGATCAGGCGAGAGCCGAGCCGCGCCTCCAGCCGCGAGATCAGCTTGCTCACGCCCGACGGCGTCAGGCGCAGTTTTCGCGCAGCCTGGGTGAAGCCGCCGAGGTCGACGACGCGGACGAAGACCTCCATCTCGGCGGAGCGGTTGGTATCGAAACGGGCCATGTTGAATTCACGTCATAAATGATTGGATTGCGGACATTCTAATGGTTTTGTCGCGATGCAGCTATCTGCGTGGCTCGTCTCATCCATTGGAGCAACGCATGCCTCCCGCCGTTCTCGCGCTCACCGCCGGTGCCTTCGGCATCGGCACCACCGAATTCATCATCATGGGCCTCTTGCTCCAGGTCGCCGCCGACATGCATGTCTCCGTGCCGGTCGCGGGCCTGCTGATCTCCGGCTATGCACTCGGCGTCTTCGTTGGGGCGCCAGTCCTCACCCTGGCCACACGACGGCTGCCGCGCAAAACCGTGCTACTGGCGCTGATGGCGATCTTCACGCTCGGCAATGCCGCCTGCGCGCTGGCCCCCAACTACGAATTGCTGATGGCGGCGCGGGTGCTGACCTCGCTCGCCCACGGCACGTTCTTCGGCGTCGGCTCGGTGGTGGCCACCAGCCTCGTCGCCGAGGACAAGCGCGCCTCCGCCATCGCGACCATGTTCATCGGCCTGACGGTCGC
Source organism: Bradyrhizobium huanghuaihaiense (assembly GCF_007830635.1). GTDB lineage: Bacteria > Pseudomonadota > Alphaproteobacteria > Rhizobiales > Xanthobacteraceae > Bradyrhizobium > Bradyrhizobium huanghuaihaiense. The sequence goes on from NZ_VLLA01000008.1 coordinate 202,592, forward strand.
AACGCTGCTGGGCGTACCCTTCGGCGCCTGGTTCGGCTTGATGCTCGGCTGGCGCGCGGCGTTCTGGGCGGTGACCGTGATCGGCGTGATGGCGTTCGCGGTGGTCGCGGTGCTGGTCCCCGGTCATGTCGGCAAGGGCGACAAGCCGATCTCGCTTGCTGAGGAAGTCGCGGTGCTCGGCCGTCCGCAGGTGCTGCTCGGCCTTGCCATGACCGTGTTCGGCTTCGCCGGCCTGTTCGTCGTCTTCACCTATATCCAGCCGATCCTGACCCGCTTCACCGGCTTTTCGGAAGCCGCGGTGTCGCCGATCCTGCTGGTGTTCGGCGTTGGCCTTGCGATCGGCAACGTCGCCGGCGGCAAGCTCGCCGACCGTGGCCTCGAGCGCGCCCTGATCGGCACGCTCGCCGCGCTCGCCATCGTGCTGCTCGGCCTTGCCGCAGTGCTGTCGGTCAAGATCGCCGCCATCGCGCTGATCCTGCTGCTCGGTATCGCCGCCTTCGCAACCGTCGCGCCGCTCCAGCTTCGCGTGCTGGAAGCCGCAGGTCCCAGCGGCCGCACGCTCGCCTCCAGCCTCAACATCGCCGCGTTCAATCTCGGCAACGCACTGGGAGCCTGGGCCGGCGGCGTCGCCATCGATCGCGGGCTCGGCCTCTCGGCGCTGCCGCTGGTCGCAGCCGGCATCACCGCGATCGGTCTCGTGCTGGCGTTGTGGAGCCTCCAGCTCGATCGCACGACGACCGCGGTCGCGGCGTGCCCGGCGGAATAGGAGAGCGATCATGGAATACCGCAATCTTGGCGCATCCGGGCTCAAGGTCTCCGTCCTCAGCTTCGGCACCGGCACGTTCGGCGGCCAGGGCCCGCTGTTTTCGGCCTGGGGCCGCAGCGGCACTGAGGAGGCCCGTAGGCTGGTCGACATCTGCCTCGATGCCGGCGTCAATCTGTTCGACAGCGCCGACGTCTATTCGAACGGCGCCTCCGAGGAGATCCTCGGTGCTGCGATCAAGGGCCGCCGCGACAAGGTGCTGATCTCAACCAAGATGAGCCTGCCGATGGGCGACGGCCCGCTCGACGCCGGCTCGTCGCGGCAGAGACTGCTGGCCTCGGTCGACGCGGCGCTGCGCCGGCTTGGTACTGACACCATCGACCTGCTCCAGCTCCACGCCTTCGACGCGTTCACGCCGATCGAGGAGGTGCTGTCCACGCTCGATACGCTCGTGCGCGCCGGCAAGCTGCGCTATGTCGGCGTCTCGAATTTCGCCGGCTGGCAGCTGATGAAGTCGCTCGCCATCGCGGACCGGCATGGCTGGCCGCGCTATGTCGCGCACCAGGTCTATTACTCGCTGCTCCGCCGCGACTATGAATGGGAGCTGATGCCGCTCGCACGCGATCAGGGCGTCGGCGCGCTGGTCTGGAGCCCGCTCGGCTGGGGCCGGCTCACCGGAAAGATCCGGCGCGGCCAGCCGTTGCCGGAAGCGAGCCGCCTGCACGCCACCGCACAGTTCGGTCCGCCCGTGGATGAGGAGCGTCTGTACGCCGTCGTTGATGTGCTTGATGGAATTGCCGCAGAGACCGGCCATACCGTGCCCCAGGTCGCGATCGCCTGGTTGCTGTCGCGCCCCACGGTCTCCTCCGTGATCATCGGTGCCCGCGACGAAGCGCAGCTGCGCGACAATCTCGGCGCCGTCGGTTGGTCGCTGAACGCGGATCAGATCAGGCGTCTCGACGAGGCCAGCGCGGTGATGCCCGCTTATCCCTATTATCCCTACCGCGTCCAGGAAGGCTTTGCGCGGTTGAACCCGCCCCTGGTCTAGGCAGGTGACTGATAGAACGCCGCGATAGCCGTTGCGATTCCGTCGGGAAGGTTCGTCTCGCTCTTCAGCGTGCCCAGGAAGGCGGGATCGCCCGCCACCGTGAGGCCATCCAGCTTGATCGGATGCAGCGGCTCGTCGGTCACGGCCACTGCCGCCAGATCGGGACCGGTGCGCACGCCGTCATATTCGAGCCGCGGGCGCAATTGGACATTGTTGCCGAACTGCTCGTCCAGCGCGAGGCGCCACCCGGTGCGTGACACCGTTCCGCGGGCGATCGCATCGCTCATGGCGAGGCTGTCCGTTTGCAGCGCGCCGAGATTTCCGAGTGCGGCCTTCAGGCGGCTCGTCGCTTCCGCCAGCGTGACTTTCTCGATCCCTGGATCCTGGTCGGGCGAGGAGAAGTCGATCACGCGCGCGCTGCTGCCGATCTTGAGGGCCTCGCCGCTTCCGCCGGCCTTCTGCATCACCGTCTTCGTTCCGTAGCGCGGCCGTCCGCCGATCGTGACCAGAACGATATCCTGCTCGCGCGATTTGATCAGGTGGGCGTAGGGATCGCCGGTGACGCCCTTCACGACCAGGAGATCGGCGAACTTGCCCTTGGCGATGGTCCCGAGCTTTGCATCCCATTTCAGGATCGCGGCGGGATTGCGCGTTGCCATCGCGACGATGTCGAAGTCGCTGAAGCCGAGACTGAAATGCGCGGACACGACCTTCGCCGCCTTCAGCTCGCCGAGCAGGTTTTTGCTGCCCGATGGCGACCAGTCCGAGCCGAGCGCGATGGTGAGGCCGGCGGTGCGTGCGGCCGCGACGTCGGTCGTCTTGCCGTAGAGCAGCAGATTGCTCAGCGGCGACCAGACGACCTTGGCATGATTTTCGGCCATCGTTCCGAAGTCGGTCGCGTCCAGCGCCGTGCAATGAATGCCGGCCAGCGACGGTTCGATTGCCCAGTCGCCTTGAGGGTTGCGCAAAGCGAGGAAGTGGCTGTGCGCCTTGGTGTCGATGCCCTCGCTCAGGTGCAGCAGGAAGCACGACGACGATTTCAGCTCCTTGTCGAACTTCGCCCAGTCCTCGGCATCGATGTCGGGAATCTTGGAGTGAGCGCGCGGCAGATCCGGCGGGCTGCCGATCTCGGCGGCCCGCAGCGCGCCCTTGTAGTACTTGTGGATCGTGCCGCTCCAGTTCGACAGCGTGATTCCCTGGCTCGTCGTCGTTCCCGCGACCATGCATTTGGCTTCGACATAACGGACCAGGGCCGGCAGCAACGAGCCGTCATCGGCGAGCGCGATCGCGCTCATCGGGCCGGTCACGGACGTCTTGTAGGATTTGGCATTCTGCCACTGGTCGCGATTGCCGTAGGATTGAGGCACCTGCCAGAGCGGCAGGATGTTGTAGCTCAAATGATTATGCAGCTCGATCAGGCCGGGATAGATGGTGCCCCCGGTCGCCACCGGAGCCACGGTCTCGAAGCCCGCTGGGGCCGGCTGTCCCTTCGGAACGATCGCGGCGATGCGGCTATCCTCGATGAAGATCGTCCCGCTCTTGATGACGTCGCCGTCAGTGGCCATCGTCACGATCCGCCCGCTCAGCGCCCAGCGCTTCGGGCCTGCGGCCGGGCTCATGGGATCACCCCATTGGGAATGGTGATCGTGATGTTGCGCCGCTTGGTGACCGCATCAGTGCCCTGGCGCACGGCCCATGGCGTGTCTCCGCGCATCCAGGCCGGCAGGCCCGCCGGAAGGTCCTTGGCGATGATGTCGACCAGTTCGGTCGGCTTGAAGGCATCGCCATAGGGCACGAGCGCAGTCTGGACGTCGGGATGTTTGACCGCAGGCGCGAGCGCGGCGAGGGCGGCATTCCATTTGGTCAGCATGAGCTTGGTGTTCGCGGCCTGCGTGGCGGCATCATGGGCGGAGCTTTCCGGCCAGGTCGGATGCGTGATGTGCTGATAGGCGAGCGTCTTGTAGGCCGCGCCATCGGCGGTCTTCAGCCAGGCTTTCCAGGCCTCGTCGGCAAGGCCGCCGAGCGAGACAACGGCCTCGATGTTGCTGGGCGCGAGCACGGCCTTGAACCATTTGTTGCGATAATCGACGATGCCGGGCTCGTTCTTGTGCTTGGAGCCGCCGCTCTGCCCGTAGACGCTGTACAGGAACGTATTCACCATCACGTAGCTCTGCGTGATGCCGAGCTTGGCCAGGAAACCTTGCGTCCGGCGTCCCGCGGTGCCGACCAGAATCCGGCGCACGATCGTCTCATGCTGGGCAGGGTCCTGTCCGACGACAAGCACACGCGCCGATCCATCGAGCCGGCCGCGATGGAAGATCGGTCCCCATTCAATGCGGAAATCGTGGGGATCGTAGGCTTCAGGGCCGGGATAGTTGCTGCACAGATCGCGAAAGGGTTGTTCGCCGTATCCGGCGTCGAACTCTGTGAGCATGGCAATGCTCCAATCTGTCGAGGTCAAAATAGCTGCGTTACTGAACCTGTTTATGCGGCAATCTTGGCGGTCATGTCCTAAAACACTCAACCAGTATATAGGTCGAGCCTGATCGCCCAAAGGTTCACGATCGTCTGGGCGTGACAGAGCGTCGCGACAATGCGCCATGCAGAAACGCACCTGTACACGGTCGCGTGACCTCCATAACCTCCGCGGCGCAATTTTTGGGAGATGCGACGTGGCGAAGAAGGCGGCAGCCAAGAAGAAAAGTACTGCAAAGAAGGTAACGAAGACCTCGAGCAAGACGAGCTCCGCCCGAAAGGGCACCGTCGCGAAAGCCGCGAAGAAGACAGTCAAGACGGCGGCATCGCGCAAGCCAGGCGCGGCACGTCGCCCCAAGGGTCCGGTCTGGCAATGGTCTGCGGTCGAGACCGCGGCCGCGATCCGCTCCGGCGCAATCACTGCCGTCGAGACCGTCGAGGCGCATCTGGATCGGATGCGCGCCGTCAATCCGAGGCTGAATGCGGTGGTCGTCGATCTCGGCGAGGAGGCGCTGAAGGCGGCGCATGCGGCCGACAAGCAGCGCGCCAAGGGCGGCGAGCTCGGCCTTCTGCATGGCGTGCCCATCACCATCAAGGAGAACGTCGACTACGAGGGACGGCCGAACTTCAACGGCGTGCCGGCGAACAAGGATCTCATCGCGCCATCGAATTCGCCTGTCGTCCGCAACCTGAAGAAGGCCGGCGCCATCGTCATCGGTCTCACCAACACGCCGGAATTCTCCTTTCGCGGCTTCACCGACAATCCCCTGCACGGGCTGACGCTCAATCCCTGGGACCCTGACATCACCTGCGGCGGTTCTTCGGGCGGTGCGGGGTCGGCGGTCGCGGCCGGCATCGGAACCATCGCCCATGGCAACGACATCGGCGGCTCGCTGCGCTGGCCGGCGCATTGCAACGGCGTTGCCACCATCAAGCCGACGCAGGGCCGCATCCCCGCCTTCAACGGCAGCGCAACGGCCGAGCGGCCGATGCTGGCGCATCTGATGTCGGCGCAGGGGCCGCTCGCCCGCCATGTCGCCGACGTTCGCCTTGCGCTGGAGGCGATGAGCCAGCGCGACCCGCGCGATCCCTGGTGGGTGCCGGCGCCGCTGGTCGGGCCGAAGCCGAAGGGTCGCATCAAGGTCGCACTCGCAAAGATTCCAGAGGACATGGATGTTGATCCGTCCGTCGCCGCGGCGCTGCGCCAGGCCGCCGATCACCTCGAGCGCTCCGGCTATCGCGTCAGCGAGGTCGAGGTGCCCGACATCAACGGCGTCTGGCAGACCTGGTGCGACATCATCACCAACGAGACGGTGGTAATGCAGGAAGCGAGCATGCTGAAGGTCACGACCGAGGACTTCCACAAGGCCTGGGGCGGAATGAGGGCCAAGGCCAATGGGCTCGATCTCAAGGCCTGGATGCAGGCGACGGCCGCGCGCAACGGTCACATCCGCGCCTGGCAATTATTCTTCGAGGAGTATCCGGTCGTGCTGGCACCGACCACGGTAAAGCCGACGCCGGGCCCGCGCGACGACACGGTCAGCGCCGAGCGGGTGCAGGAGATCTTCTGGGGCGAGATTCGCTTCATCTCCGCGATCAACGTGCTGGGCCTGCCCGGCGCGGTGGTGCCGGTGGCCGTCAACGAGGGCAAGCCGATCGGCGTGCAGCTCATTGCCGGCCGCTATCGCGAGGACCTCGCGCTCGATGCCGCAGCCGCGATCGAGAAGCGTGCCGGCGTGATCGCCCATCGCCTCTGGGAGACGCTGGCTTGATGCCATGTGCAAGGGCTCCGCGTCACGCGCGGACCCCGCGGGGGCCGATCAGTTGGTCAGATGCGCGGAGGCGATCGCCTTCTGGAACAGCGCGTTCAGCGCGTCGGTGATGCTCGAATCGCTCGAGACCTCGTAATAATAGCCCGACGTCGCGCAGGCCTGCATCTTGGTGGCGATCGAGCTGCGCCACGGCGCGATGTAGGTGTTGTACCAGCTGTTGTTGGTGATCGCGAGATAGGTGGTGTAAAGCACGGCGATCTTGACGCCGCGCGCCTTGATGGTGTCGCAGATCGTCGTCGTCAGCGGCTCCTGGCATCGGCCCGACGAGCTGATCACGGTCTGAGTGCAGCTCGAAGGGTAGTAGTAGTCGGCAACGCCGTCCGCGACGAAGAACAGCCATTTCTGCGGCGAGGACGAGGAGCCGTCTCCGGGTGTCGGGATCGCGCCGTTCATCGAAGACAGGATGCCGTCGAAATCCGTGCACATGTCGTTGTTGTAGTTGGTGTAGGGAATCGTCATCAGGTCGACGGCGGAAACCGCTGTCTTCACCGAAGAGAGGCTCGAGGTCAGCGCCGAGATCGTGGTGAGGCCGATCGAACCGCAATCGCTGCCCATGGTGTAGACCGCCATCCGGTACTGGTTGCTGACGAGCTGGCTCGCGGTCGCCGTGTCCGTCAGCGACTGCGTTGCGTCCCGCACCAGGTCGATCCGCATCTTGATCCCGAGCTTCTTTGCGATCGAATAATAGCTGTTGGTCTGCTTGGTCTTCTTCGAGCTCGACGTGTAGGTGTCATGGCAGGCGAAGGCGCAGCTGTCGGATGTCGCGTTCTGCAGCGCGGTCATGTCGGCCGTGGTGGCGCCGAGCCCCTGCGACGGCGAGTTGTCCAGCAGAACGTAGAAGTCGATGTAGGACGGCAGCGAGGCCGCCGCGCTCGAGGTGGCGGAGAAGTCCAGCGTCTTGTAGCCCAGGATTCCCATGAAATAGGTCGTCACCGACGACGCCGCCGTTCCCGTGGCGGTGCGCGTGGTGACGCTGTCGGTCACGGTGATGGTCACCGAGCCCGTCGCCAGGCCGTACGCGGACATCTGCCCGGTGAAGGTGTTCAGCGCATCGCTCTGCGCGGCCGATGCGCTCTTGGTGATCTCGCTCTTCGCGGTCGCGACCAGCACCGCGGTGTCGAGCGCAGCGATCAGCTTTGTTCTCGCCCGCGCGGCGAGGGAGTAGTCGACGGCGGCGCCGACGAAGGACAGCAGCGGCACCAGCGCCAGCGCGAAGATGACGGCGATGTTGCCGCGTCGATCGGAGACGAAGCGCGAGAGCAGGTGACCTCTGTTGGCGTTCGTCAAGCGGCATATCCAAAGCAAGAAGTGATGCGCCAGCGTAAAATCGACGAACTTACGCAACGATTGACCGCAGCGTGATCGTCGATGTCCGCTGATTGCGGATCGTGTCGCCAGAGCTTTGAGAGATGTTGCGAAACGATTGGGGCGGGGGCTCATGCCGGGCCGTTGCGGAGCGGAGGCGGATGGCACCTTCGGCAGGGCCGCCATGGTGCATCAATTGATGAATCCAAATTAACTCGAATTTTAGCCAATTCACCAACAAGCGTTAGGGTTACTTCCTCGATCTCTAAGCGAATTATTGTCCGCTTTACCACCCGCCTCTAACAGAGGGACGGCGGACAACGCACGCGCCTCATACAGGCCAATAAGTGCGGCCCGCTCCACGCGGAGGTGGCACGATGCGCAACGAGACGATCGCTATTCACGCCGGCTACGAACCCGAAGCCACCACGCATGCGGTCGCCGTGCCGATCTACCAGACCGCGGCCTACGCTTTCGACAGCGCCGATCATGGCGCGGCCCTGTTCAATCTCGAGGCCGAAGGCTTCCGCTACAGCCGCATCGCCAATCCGACCAGCGCAGTGCTGGAGAAGCGCGTCGCCGAGCTCGAAGGCGGTGTCGGTGCGCTCGCGGTCGCGACCGGCCAGGCCGCACTGCATTTCGCCTTCGTCAACGTCGCCGACCACGGCGGCAACATCGTTTCGGTGCCGCAGCTCTACGGCACCACGCACACGCTGCTCTCGCACATCCTGCCGCGCCAGGGCATCACCGGCCGCTTCGCCGAGAGCGACAAGCCGGAGGCGATCGCAAAGCTGATCGACGAGAACACCCGCGCCGTGTTCGCCGAGACCATCGGCAATCCCGCCGGCAATGTCTGCGACATCGAGGCGCTGGCGAAGATCGCGCATGCGCTTGGCGTGCCGCTGATCGTCGACAACACGGTGGCAACCCCGATCCTGCTTAAGCCGTTCGACTACGGCGCCGATATCGCCGTGCACTCGCTGACCAAGTTCCTGGGCGGCCACGGCACCACGCTCGGCGGCGCCATCGTCGATTCCGGAAATTTTCCGTGGGCGAAATACGCCGATCGCTTCCCCGCCTATAACAAGCCGGACGCCTCCTATCACGGCCTCGTCTATGCCGAGCGCTTCGGCCGGACCGCCTATATCGAGCGCGCGCGCAGCGTCTATCAGCGTACCATGGGTTCGGTGCTGTCGCCGTTCAATGCCTTCCTGCTGCTCCAGGGCATCGAGACCGTGGCGCTGCGCATGGAGCGCCATGTCGAGAACGCCCGCAAGGTCGCCGAATTCCTCCGTGGTGATCCGCGCGTTGCCTGGGTCAACTACACCGGCTTCCCCGACAGCCCCTACTACCCGCTCGTCCAAAAGTATCTCGACGGCAATGCCTCGTCGCTGTTCACCTTCGGCATCAAGGGCGGCATGGAAGCCGGCAAGACCTTCTATGATGCGCTGAAGCTGATCACGCGCCTCGTCAATATCGGCGATGCCAAGTCGCTGGCCTGCCATCCGGCCTCGACCACGCATCGGCAGATGTCGGCGGAGCAGCAGCGCGCCGCCGGCGTGCTGCCGGAAACGATCCGCCTGTCGATTGGCATCGAGCATTCCTCAGATATCATCGAGGACATCGACCAGGCGCTGGAGAACGCCTGTCCGTCGTCGCGTCTTCAGGCCGCGGAGTAGGCGGACGGCCCGATGACGATCTTGATCGACAGGGATCAAGGCATATCGAGCCCGGCGCTGGTGCCGGCCGAGGGCGATCTGGCGCGCGATCATGCCGGCGCCGAGCTTACCATCGGACTGATCAACAACATGCCCGATCCGGCGCTGAAGGCCACCGAGCGGCAGTTCATGAAGCTGTTGCAGGCCGCCGCGGGCCCGCGCCGCATCCGCTTTCACTGCTTCTCGCTTCCTAGCGTGAAGCGTTCGCCGGAAGCGAAATGGCATGTCGAGAGCGAATATTCCGATCTCGCCGATCTCAAGCGCGGTCGCTTCGACGGACTGATCGTGACCGGCGCCGAGCCGGTCGCGCCCGAGCTACATCAGGAGCCGTATTGGCGCGACCTCACCGATCTCATCGATTGGGCCAAGGCCAACACGCGCTCGACGATCTGGTCGTGCCTCGCCGCGCACGCCGCGGTGCTGCATCTCGACGGCATTGAACGGCGCCGTCTGCCGGCCAAATGTCACGGCGTCTTCGACTGCGAAGCGGTGGTGGATGATTCCCTCACGCAGGCGGCGCCTGCACCGCTCAAGGTGTCGCATTCGCGCCTGAACGAGATCGCCGAGAGCGACCTCGCGCGGGCCGGCTATCAGGTGCTGACCCGCTCGGCCCTCGCCGGCGTCGACGTCTTCGTCCGCCAATATGCCAGCCGCTTCGTGTTCTTCCAGGGCCATCCGGAATATGATGCCCTGTCGCTCCAGCGCGAATATCTGCGCGACATCGGCCGCTACCTTGCGCGCGAGCGCGAGAATTACCCGCACGTGCCCGTGAGCTATTTTGACGCAGTCACCGAAGAGAAGCTGGCGCGGTTCGAGAAGCGGGCGAGACAGGAGCGTCATCCGGCGCTGACCAACGACCTGCCGGCGCTGAATTTGCGCGCCGATATCGCCGCGGGCAGCGCGGCGGCGGCGCTCTTCCGCAACTGGCTGCACTATCTCGGCGCGGAGGCCGATACCTCGGTTCTGTCGCGCTAGGCCAAAGGGCGTTGATTCCGCGTTAGGATTACCAAAGCGTTAGGCTTGCCTCAGCCAGCGCACGAATGTTTCAGTAGAGAAATACGGAATCACAGGAAACGCTGTCGTGTGGTCGGCACTCCAGGGACGCGTGAGCAATCGGCTGGCCCGGCATTTCCGCGCCGCGCCGCACCGGCTGCCTGCGCATGCGCCGATGGTGAGCTTTACCTTCGACGATGCTCCCGATAGCGCCGCCGGCGAGGGCGCCTCGCTGCTCGAGGCGCATGGCGGCCGTGGCACGTACTACATCGCCGGCAGCCTGATCGATCAGCCGTCAGATCACTGGCATGGGCTGTCGAACGACGCGATCGTGCGGCTTCACCAGACCGGGCACGAGATTGCCTGCCACACCTTCTCGCATCAGAGTTCGGCCAATCTCGACGAGGCCGCCATGGCCCGCGAGATCGAGCGGAACCGCAGCCATTTCCGTGGCATCGATTCCTCGATCACGCTGGAGAATTTCGCCTACCCCTATGGGATCGCCTCGGTCTGGCGCAAGCCGCAGCTGGCAAAAGCCTTCCGCTCGGCGCGCGGCATTCTTCCCGGCGTCAATCGTGACGTCATCGATCTTCAGTTCCTGCGCGCCTCGCCGCTGGTCGATTGCGAAATCGATCCGGCAGGCGTCGATCGCTATTTCGACGAGGCGGTCGCAAGCGGCGGCTGGCTCATCTTCTACAGCCACGACGTCGTCAACGCGCCGAGCCCCTATGGCTGCACGCCGCGCCTGATGCGCCACGCGCTGGAGGCGGCGGGCAAGCGCAACATGCCGATCGCGACGGTCGCCGAGGCGCTGCGGCGAATCGGGGCGTAGCTACTTTACCTCTCCCCGCTTGCGGGGAGAGGTCGGATCGCTCTTGCGATCCGGGTGAGGGGGGACAGGTCTCACGTGCAACTCATCTGCGGATAGATGCCCCTCACCCCAACCCTCTCCCCGTAAGAACGGGGAGAGGGAGAAGAAGCAGCGGTGCAAGCCCCCCAAACAGTCTTGCCACGGCCGCGCCAGCATGCGACTGGCCTTGTGACGAATCCCACGGCCGCGCTCCGACACACCCATGAACGCCCCTTCCACCGCTCCGCTGCCCGCGCCGGCCAACGGCCGCGATGCGCTGTCGGTGCTGCATTCGGTGTTCGGCCTGCCGGGGTTCCGCGGCGCGCAGGGCGACATCATCCGGCACGTCACCGACGGCGGCAATTGCCTCGTGCTGATGCCGACCGGCGGCGGCAAGTCGCTGTGTTATCAGCTTCCATCGCTGCTGCGCGAAGGCTGCGGCATCGTGGTCTCGCCGCTGATCGCGCTGATGCGTGATCAGGTTGCGGGCCTGCTGGAGGCCGGCGTCAACGCCGCCGCGCTGAACTCGTCGCTGACATTTCAGGAGGCCTCCGACATCGAGCGGCGCCTGATCGCGGGCGATCTCGACCTGCTCTATGTCGCGCCGGAGCGGCTGGTCACGCCGCGCTGCCTGTCGATGCTGGCCCAGGCCAAGGTGGCGCTGTTCGCGATCGACGAAGCGCATTGCGTCTCGCAATGGGGCCACGACTTCCGGCCCGAATATGTCGGTCTGTCCGTCATCGCCGAGCGCTTTCCGGACGTGCCCCGTATCGCATTGACCGCGACGGCCGACGAACTGACGCGGAAGGAGATCGTCGAGCGTTTGAAGCTTGCCGACAGTCCCCAATTCGTCTCGAGCTTCGACCGTCCGAACATCCGCTACGAGATCGTCGATAAGCGCAATGCGGTGTCGCAACTGAAAGAATTCATCCGGGAGCGCCATGCGGGCGACGCCGGCGTGGTCTATTGCCTGTCGCGCAACCGGGTCGAGGAGGTCGCCGCCGCGCTCGAGGAGGCCGGCATTGCCGCGCTGCCCTATCACGCCGGTCTCGACAGCAGCGTGCGCTCGCGCAACCAGGATCGTTTCCTCAACGAGGACGGCATCGTCATCGTCGCGACCATCGCCTTCGGCATGGGCATCGACAAGCCCGACGTGCGCTTCGTCGCCCATCTCGACCTGCCCAAGAGCATCGAGGCCTATTACCAGGAGACCGGGCGCGCCGGCCGCGACGGCAAGCCGTCGGCAGCCTGGATGGCCTACGGCCTCTCCGACATCGTGCAGCAGCGCCGTATGATCGACGAGTCGGCCGGGTCAGAGGATTTCAAGCGCGTCTCGATTCGCAAGCTCGATGCGCTGGTCGGCCTCGCCGAGACTGCGCATTGCCGACGCAAGCGGCTGCTCGGCTATTTCGGTGAGGACGTGACGGCCGAGACCTGCGGCAATTGCGACAACTGCCTGACGCCGCCAAAGATGCGCGACGGCAAGGTGCTGGCGCAGAAGCTGTTGTCTTGCGTCTACCGCACCGGACAGCGTTTCGGCGCGATGCACCTGATCGACGTGCTGATCGGGCGCCTGACCGAGAAGGTGACGCAGTTCGGCCACGACAAGCTGTCGGTGTTCGGCATCGGGCGCGAGCTGAACGAAAAACAGTGGCGCACGGTGCTGCGGCAGCTGGTGGCGATGGGTCATTTGCAGAGCGACAGCGAGGCTTATGGCGCGCTGAAGCTGACGGAGTCCGCGCGCGGCGTGCTGCGCGGAGAAACGGAAGTTTGGCTGCGCGAGGAGACGCCTGGCAGCCGCATCCGCTCCAGCCGGGCAAAATCCCGCCGCGGTGATCTTGCGCCCGCGGCGAACGCGCCGCAGGGCGACGTCGATCCCGAATTGCGCGCGCGCCTGCGGTCCTGGCGCTCGGAGGTCGCGCGCGAGCGCGGCGTGCCGGCCTATGTGGTGCTGCACGATGCCACCATCGACGGCATCGTGCGGGCCTGGCCGACCACGCTGGACGAGCTGCGCAACGTCCCCGGCATCGGCGACAAGAAGCTCGAGCACTACGGCGACGAGCTGCTGCAGATCATCAGGACGCGGTAGGGCGCGCGACGAAAACTCCGCCGTCATCCCGGGGCGCGACGAAGTCGCGAGCCCGGGATCCATAACCACAAGCGGATGTGGTTACGGCCAGCTGGTCACCACGAGTCTTCGCCAAACGGCTCCCTGGGGTTTTGGGTCCCGGGCTCGCGACTTCGTCGCGCCCCGGGACGACAGAGGAGCTAGCCGTTCCGGAACGCATACCCGTAGCCGTTCAGCGCAGGCGCGCCGCCGAGATGGGCGTAGAGGACCTTCGCGCCCTTCTCGAAATGGCCCTTCTTCGTGAGATCGATCAGGCCCTGCATCGATTTGCCTTCATAGACAGGGTCGGTGATCATGGCTTCGAGACGCGCGGTGAGGCGGATGGCCTCCTTGGTCTCTTCCGACGGCACGCCATAGGCGGGATAGGCGTAGTCCTCGATCAGCACGACGTCGTCGGCGACGATCTCCTTGCCGAGCTCAACCAGCTTCGCCGTGTTCTGCGCGATCGAGAGCACCTGCGCCTTGGTCTGCGCCGGGGTGAACGACCCGTCAATGCCGATCACTTTTCGCGCGCGGCCGTCTGCGGCGAAGCCGACCAGCATGCCGGCGTGGGTCGAACCGGTCACCGTGCAGACCACGATGTAGTCGAACTTGAAGCCGAGCTCTTTCTCCTGCTTGCGCACTTCCTCGGCGAAGCCGACATAGCCGAGCCCGCCATATTTGTGCACGGAAGCGCCGGCGGGAATCGCGTAGGGCTTGCCGCCCGCCGCCTTCACCTCCTCGATCGCCTGCTCCCAGCTCTTGCGGATGCCGATGTCGAAACCGTCGTCGACGAGGCGCACGTCGGCGCCCATGATGCGCGACAGCATGATGTTGCCGACGCGGTCATAGACGGCGTCCTCGTGCGGTACCCAGGCTTCCTGCACCAGGCGGCACTTCATGCCGATCTTGGCGGCGACGGCGGCGATCATGCGGGTGTGGTTGGATTGCACGCCGCCGATCGACACCAGCGTGTCGGCGTTGGAGGCGATCGCATCCGGGATGATGTATTCGAGCTTGCGCAGCTTGTTGCCGCCATAGGCGAGGCCGGAATTGCAGTCTTCGCGCTTGGCATAGATCTCGACATTACCGCCGAGATGTTTTGACAGCCGCTCCAGCTTCTCGATCGGCGTCGGTCCGAAGGTCAGCGGGTAGCGCGCGAATTTTTCCAGCATGGTCAGGTCATCCCGATTGGCGTTGATCTGGGATGTGGCTAGCATTGCCGTAGGAAAATGTGCTCTCAAATATTGCGTCGATATTGCACGTCTTCTTGCGTAGATTGCGCCTATAGGTAATATTTCTTCCAGAATATCCCAAACTTGTGGAAGCTTCTTCCATGTCCGCTCGGCTTGATCGCACTGACCTTAAGATCTTGAGATTGCTGCAAAATAACGGCCGGCTCAGCAATGCCGAGCTGGCCGAAACGGTCGCGATCAGCCCCGCTACCTGCCACCGCCGCACCCAACGCCTGTTCGAGGACGGGTTCATCGCCGCTGTCCGCGCCATGGTCGCCCCGAAGAAGGTGGCGAAGGGCACGTTGGTCATGGTCGGCGTGGTGCTCGACCGCTCGACTCCGGAGAGCTTTCGAGCAGGCCATCGCCAAGCTGAAATTCGTGCTGGACTGCCACCTCGTCGCCGGCGACTTCGACTACTTCCTGAAGATCCGCGTCGGCGACATGGAAGACTTCAACCGCATCCATGGCGAGCAGCTCATCGCGTTGCCCGGCGTGCGCCAGACCCGCACCTTCTTCGTGATGAAGGAGGTCGTCGACAACGCGCCGCTGGAGTTTTGAAGCAGAGCGTTTTCCAGCGAAGTGGAAACCGGTTCGCGTCAGAAAACGCGTCAAAACAAAATCCAGCGCACTTGATGCGCGATCCGCATCATGAGAGATTCACGAGATGCAGACATTCCCCTTCCGTCAGCACAATCCGGCCGGGCCATCTTATCGGCGCGGCTGGGTCGACGAGGCCGTGGCCGCGATCGAGGCCGACCAGTGCCGCACCGCGGACACGCATCTGATCCGTTTGATAGTGCCGGCGCTGTCAGGCATCGACATCTATCTCAAGGATGAATCCACGCATCCGACCGGCAGCCTGAAGCATCGCCTAGCGCGCTCGCTGTTCCTTTATGCGCTCTGCAACGGTCACATCCGCGAAGGCACACCCGTGGTCGAGGCCTCGTCGGGGTCGACCGCGGTGTCGGAGGCCTATTTCGCGCAGATGATCGGCGTGCCCTTCTATGCCGTGATGCCGCGCACGACCTCGGCGGAGAAGATCGCCGCGATCGAGCATTATGGCGGCAACTGCCATCTGATCGACGACGGCCGCGCGCTCTATGCGGAGGCTGCTGCGCTCGCCGCCCGCCTGAACGGCCATTACATGGACCAGTTCACCTTCGCCGAGCGCGCTACCGACTGGCGCGGCAACAACAACATCGCCGAATCGATCTTCACGCAATTGGCGGGCGAGCCGCGGCCGATCCCGGACTGGATCGTGATGGGGGCCGGCACCGGCGGCACCTCGGCCACCATCGGACGTTACCTGCGCTATCGCCAGTATCCGACGCGGCTATGCGTCGCCGATGTCGAGCATTCCGCCTTCTTCGACTGCTTCCGCTCGCAGGATCGCTCCCATGTTTGCGATCGCCCGTCGCTGATCGAGGGCGTCGGCCGTCCCCGCTGCGAGCCGTCCTTCGTGCCCGGTGTGGTCGACCGCATGATGAAGATCCCGGATGCGGCAACGATCGCGGCGATGAACGTATTGTCGCGCCGGCTGCGGCGCGTGGTCGGCGGCTCCACCGGGACGAACTTCCTGGCGCTGTGCCGGCTCGCCGCGGAGATGCGACAGGCGAATGTGACGGGATCGCTGGTGACGCTGATCTGCGATTCCGGCGAGCGATACCGGCAGACTTATTACGAGCCGGAATGGCTGAAAGCACGCGGCCTCGATCCCGCGCCGTTCGAGGCGGCCCTGTCGTCGTTCCTCGACAGCGGGCAGCCATTGGCGCTCGACGTCGCTGACGTTGTCAATCCGCAGGGAAGCGTCGAGGCCTGATAGCCGACTGTCTCCGTGCGATTTGCAAAATGGCACGGTCGTCACGGCAACTTCACTTGCCATGCGCGTTCGTGCGGGCGACGGTCGCGTCTTCTCAACGAGGAGATCCCGCCGTGCGCCTCCCCATTCTCGATCCCAAGGATCTGACCGCCGAACAGAAGCCGCTCTATGACGACATGCAGGCCGGCATCAAAGACCATTTCAAGGGCTTTGTGAACATGCGCGACGACGGCGCGCTGCTCGGGCCCTGGAATCCCTGGATCCGTGAGCCGCGCTTTGGCAAACCTGTGTGGGAGCTGGTCAAGGCGATCGCGTCGAACCCGCTGCTGCCCGCAGCCGTGCGCGAGGTCGCGATCCTCGTCACCGGCTCGCATTTCCGTTCGGGCTACGAGCTCTATGCCCATGTGCTGGTGGCCGAGCAGCGCGGCCTTTCCGACGAGAAGCTCGCGACCATCGTCGCTGGCCAGCGGCCAGTCGATCTCACCAAGCAGGAGGCGGTCGCTTATGACATGGCCTCGGCCCTGGTGAGCGGCGGCGTGCTGCCGGAGCTGACTTATCGGGCGGCGGTGAAGGAGTTCGGCGAGCATGGCGCGGCCGAGCTATCCTATCTCGTCGGCGTCTATTGCATGGTCTCGGTCACGCTCAACACATTCGACGTGCCGGTGCCGGAGTAGACGCAGCGTCCGTCGATCACTCCGCCGCCTTGCTTGCAGGCGGCGGGGGCGCGAAGGCGATGCAGCGATTGCGGCCTTCGGCCTTGGCCCGGTAGAGCGCATGATCGGCTGCGCCCATCAGCGCGTCGATGACGGACATGCTGGCGGTGGCCTCGGCGATGCCGATGCTTACGGTGAGGCCGAACTGGATCTTCTCGGCAAGGACCTGTGTGCTCATCACGCGCTTGCGGATGCGCTCGGCGACCGTCCTCGCCCGGGACAGACTAGTCTCGGGCAGCAGAATGGCGAATTCCTCGCCGCCGAGACGGCCGACGATGTCCGACTTACGCTTGCCGTCGAGGCACGCGGCCGCGACGGCCTTGATCGCGGCGTCGCCCACGGCATGGCCGTAGCGATCGTTGACCGACTTGAAGTGGTCGATGTCGAGCATCAGCACCGAGACGGAGCGGTAGTAGCGCTGGAAGCGGCTCCATTCCGCCTCGAGGCTCTCGAGGAAGTGGCGGCGGTTGTAGAGGCCGGTGAGCGGATCGGTGGTGGCGAGCGTCTCCAGCATCGCGGCTTTTTGCGTCAGATCGGTGATGTCGACATAGGTCAGCATGCGCCCGCCATTCGACATCGTGGTGCAATGAGCCCTGATGCGGCGGCCGTCCGGCGTCTGCAGGTCGCGCACGTGATCGCCGGCCTTGACCTCCTCGACGCGCCGCGCCGGGAACTTCGCGAGCTCGCTGTTTGGAAGATTGGGCGCGCTGGCGCGATGCAGGCGCCGCACCAGCGATGAATAGGCCGGCCGGCCTGCAGCTTCGTCTTCGCTGACCTCCCAGAACCGCCGCATCCGCCGGTTCATGAAGGTGGCGTGCAGGTCGGAATCGAGCAGCAGAACGCCGTCCTGGACATTCTCCAGCGCATCCCGCAGCAGCCTCAGCTCGTCGGAGGCACGCACGATGTCGGTGACGGGCGTATAGGTCAGCATGCGGCCACCGTCGGGCAATGGCGTGACCTGGACGCGCACGACGTCGCCATTGGTCCGGCGCAGATCGATCGGGGTCGGATCGCCCGCCTCGATCACGCGGACGCGCTCCGCGACCAGGGCATCGAGCTCGGGGTCCGGCACCTCATAGGCGCCGGTGTCGCGTCCGTGGTGAAGCAGCGTGAGAATGGATGGATTGCTGTCGGCAACCTCGTCGGGCAGGCGCCACATCTGGCGAAACGACCGGTTGATCAGGCGCGCCCTGAGGTGGGAGTCGAGCAGCACGATGCCGGTCGGCACATGATCGAGCGCGGCGCGCAGCGCCAGCATCTGGCCGCGCATCAACGCGTCGGACGAGCGTTCCCGCTCCTCGCCCGCCGGGCGCTCGCTGCCCGGCTGCTCAAAGGCGGCCCCGACCTGGCGGTCCGATCGCCAGACCACGCGGCAGGCGAGAATCTCGCGCCCCGCGAGCCTGAGCTGGAACCGCTCGGGCACGCCGAGGCCGCTCTCCATCTCGAGCGTCGCGGCCTCCTCGGTCAGCCGGCGTACGATGCAATCGATCGACGACTGGCCGAAATTGAAGAAGATCTTCCCAGCAAGGAACGTCCGTTCCGAAACCAAGCGGGACATTCGCAGTCTCCGACACCTAACGACGTGAAAGCTGGCGTAGTGTCGCGCAAGGTTCCTTGCGCCGGTGTAACGCAATTGATGTTTTGGGATGAGGATTAACGATTCGTTGACGCGCAATACGGGAATGCTGTTCCGGCCGGTCGATCGCGATCGTCGCGCTTTATCGAATCCGATACGACCCCCGTCAATTGCGCACCGCGTAGAGCGGCGTGCGTAACGTCAGCTGGTAGGCTGGCTTCGGCGTCCACGCGATCTGCGCGGTGATGCCGAACAGGCGGTTGTCGTTGTCGTCCATGCGGTCGAGGTCGAGCCGCAGGGTCGGCTGCGTGAAGGGCTCCGCCAGCGTTCGGCCGGCGAACTGCGCGCCGCCGAACGACTGGATGCCGAGCCGCCCGGTGAACTTCCAGATGCTCGGCCATTGGTAGTAGCCGCCGGCATAGAGGATGGTGTTCGGCCGGATACTGGCGAACGGGCTGGCGATGGTGGTGTAGGTATATTGCAGGCCGGCCAGCCAGCCCCGTGTCTCGTCCTCGTCGAGCGCGTAGTCGAATTCCAGGATGTTGTTGAAGGAGTTCGTCATGCCCTGCTCGTTCGGCACCGACTGCGTCAGTGTCGATTGCAGCGTGATGGTCGGGATCTTGCCGCCATTCTGCTGGTAGAGGTCGGCTTGCACGCCGATGTTCCAGCTGGTGATGTCCAGGGATGACCAGCCGCTGCCGATATCCACGGTCGAGCCCGACACGCCGCCATAAAGCGAGACGCGGTCGGTGACATCGACGGTCAGCGGCAGGTCGATGGCGACGGCTTTCGCCGCCGGCAAGCCGTTCGGCAGCGTGGTGCCCCGTCGTATCGCCAGCGATTCGAATGCGGCCGACAGCGAGGTGGTGCCGAAGCCGAGCCCGAGCGTGCCCGCCGGGATCGCCGCGTAGCTGGTGCGCAGGTCGAGATAGATGTTCGGCACGGCCGGCTTTGCGGGCTTGTCCTCCTCGTCGTCGGCCGCGACCGCGGCGCCCGCCGGGATCGCCAGACAAAGCAGTCCCGTCGCGGCAGCGCGCAAAGCCGGATGACGGGAGTGGCTGTGATGGAGCACGTGACGATCCGACGCGTGGCGATTTGATGGCAAAACCGTTGTTAGATGGAACGTGATCGCTTTCGTGGTCAAGCGGTATCCGCAGACGATGGACGACGCGGATGTGCGCGGGTACCCTGCCGTGATCGCACTGACACACTCGCCGGCCAGAGTGCAGGCCGGACATAGGAGAATGACAGAAATGAACACGTCACGCCGTATCCTGCTCACCGGTCTGGCGGGGCTCGCTGTTGCTCCGACCGCCGTTGCCGCCGCTGTACCGTCGGCCGAACCCGCCGACGTGACGGTCGCCGAAGAGCGTTTCGCGCGTACGATCGCAGCCGCGCATGCGCCCGATATCAGCTGCGCGCGCCGGGCTGAACGCTACGCGGATGCGCACTGGCCGGAGTATGTCGTGGCAGCCAGGGCTGTGATTGGCGCGCGTGTGTGATTCGCGCGTTTACTTCTCCACCGCCCGCCGTACCTGCTCGCCGATTTGCGACAGCACGAGCTGCGCCTGTGGCAGGATCGCACCCATGGCGTGGAAATTATGGACCATGCCGTCATGGCAGACGTGCTCGACGGCCACGCCCGCGGTGAGAAGCTTGCGCGCATAGGCATTGCCCTCGTCGCGCATCGGGTCGAACTCGGCGGTGTGGATGATCGCGGTCGGCAGGCCGGCGAGGCGTGTCGCGCGCAGCGGCGAGATGCGCGGATCGGCGGCATCGACGTCGCTGGGTAGATAGTCGGCAAGGTCAGCTTCTATCGTGATGCGGTCGATCAGGTGTCCCTCGGCAAATTCCTTGCGCGACGGCGAGGTTTCCTCGAAATCCAGCACCGGGCAGATCAGGCATTGCGCCACGATGGAGAGGCCGGCGTTTTGCAAGGCCTCCTGGCACACGATCGCCGCCAACGTGGCGCCGGCGGAATCGCCGCCGACCACCAGCCGCTCGGCATCGATGCCGAGCGAGGACGCCTCGCGCGCGACCCACTCGGTCGCGGCGATCGCATCGTTAACGGCCGCGGGAAATTTGTGCTCGGGCGCAAGCCGGTAGTCGACCGAGACCAGGCGGCAGCCGGTCGCGTGCGTCAGCGCCGCGGCGATGCGGTCATGCGTGGCGATGCTGCCGGCAACGAGACCGCCACCATGGAAGAACACGAAGCCCGGCGCGCGCTCGCCGGCAGAGGCGGGCGAATAGAGCCGGTAGGGAAGCTCTCCGCCGGGGCCGGGCAGCATGCCGTCGGACGCGGTCACGTCAGGCGCATCAGCGCGTACGAACTGCATCAGCTTTGCCAGCGATTGCCGCCGTGCCTCCACACTCGGCCGGCTCCGCGCCTGCGGCCCGGCCGCAGCCATCATGGTCAACAAACGCTTTGCGAGCGGATCGAGCGGCATGCTGCTTCCTTCTCCCTTACGGGAAAGCGTGGCCTACCTCATGGGAAAGGGTAACCTACCTCTTCTGCGCAGGGAATCATTTAGAAGTTCCACCAATAGTGGCGCTATAGTGCGGCATCGTGCCAAGGGAGGCCGGTTATGGCCGAGATCAAGAAGCCCATCGAATATTCACCGAGCTGGACCTTCTTTGAAGGCAAATGGCATGACGGCAATGTGCCGATCATGGGGCCGCGCACGCATGCGGCCTGGCTCGGCTCGGTCGTGTTCGACGGCGCCCGTGCGTTCGAAGGCGTCGCGCCCGATCTCGACCTTCACATGGCCCGCACCAATCAATCCGCGATCAGCTTCGGCCTGAAGCCGGTGGTCGATGCCGGCACCTGGCTCGCGCTCGCAAACGAAGGCATCGCGCGTTTCGCCGCGAATGCCGAGCTCTATATCCGTCCGATGTACTGGGCGCAGAGCGGGCTCGGCGGCGGCGTGCTGTTCGATCCTGACTCCACCAACTGGTGTCTGAGCATCTACGAGGCGCCGATACCAAAACCCGTCGGCAACGCAATCACGCTGTCGCCGTTCCGCAGGCCGACGACCGAATGCGCGCCGGTCGAAGCGAAGGCGGCCTGCCTCTATCCGAACAATTCGCGCGCACTCGCCGAAGCGGCCTCGCGCGGCTTCCAGAACGCGCTGATGCTCGACATGCTCGGCAATGTCGCCGAGTTCGGCAATTCCAACGTGTTCATGGCCAAGGACGGCGTGGTGTTCACGCCGGTGCCGAACGGCACCTTCCTCAACGGCATCACGCGCCAGCGTGTCATCAGCCTGCTTCGCGGCGATGGCGTCACCGTGGTCGAGAAGACGCTGCGCTATGCCGACTTCCTCGCCGCCGACGAGATTTTTTCATCCGGAAATTTCGCCAAGGTCGCGCCGGTGATCCGCATTGACGAGCGCGAGCTGAAGCCGGGACCGTTCTACACCAAGGCGCGAAAGCTCTATTGGGACTTTGCGCATGCGGTGAAGCTGGCGGCGTAGGTCTCGTTGCTTCCCGCGTACTCCGTCATTGCGAGCGCAGCGAAGCAATCCAGAATCGTTCCGCGGTGGCAGTCTGGATTGCTTCGCTGCGCTCGCAATGACGAGCTTGTGGGAGCATCGGCAATCCACAACGTCAAGCCGCGCCGCGCCTTATGAGCCCCGCCTTCGAAACCGGCTGAACTGAAACGCCTGCGTCGAATCCCACGGCGTGTGGTGCGTCTCGCTCCGCGTCTCGACCAGCTCGAACGCCGGTCCGAGCTCGGCCGCAAGGCTGGCGCTGTCATGGCGCTGCACCGGCAGGCCGCTGCATTTCTCCGGTCCGTCGGGTGCAAACGTGGCGATGATGACCTGGCCGCCGGGGCTGACCGCCGATCGCAGGCGCTCGACGTATGCAGCTCTGTCATCGGGATCGGTCAGGAAGTGAAACGCCGCGCGATCGTGCCAGACATCGTAGGTCCTCGTCGGCTGCCATGTCGTGGCGTCGGCGACGATCCAGTCGACCGTTGTAGCGGCCTTGCCGATTCGCTTCTTCGCCACGTCGAGCGCGTTGGCGGACAGGTCCAGCACGGCAAGACGGCGGTATCCATCCTGCAGCAGCGCATCGACCAGCCGCGATGCGCCGCCGCCGATATCGATGATGGCCGCGTCATGATCGGAGTTGGCTGCGCGAATCATCGCGAGCGAGGTCGCCGGGCTGTCCTGATACCAGCTGACCTCGGCCTCGCCCTTGGTGGCGTAGACGTTGTCCCAGTGCGTGGTGCGGTCGGACATGGCGTGCTTCGGCCTTGGCCGGGGGACGGCAGCGCGTAAGCGGCGCTGCCGGGATCAACTGGCAATTCGCGCGTCCGCCGCATGCGGACGCGCCGGCACGAACGAAGGACCTACTCGTCCTTCTTCGACATCCGCTCGAGACGCTCCTGCATTTCCTTCATCTGCTGGCGCAGGTCGTCGATGTTGCCGTCCTTCGGTGCCTCGGCGCTTGCATCGGGCTCCGGCTCGGGGCTTGCCGCCGGGCGGGGCGCGGCGAACGGCTTGAACATCGAGAAGGTCTGCTGGAACAGCTCCATGTTGCGGCGGACCTGCTCCTCCAGCGGCGCAAACGGCGTGCCGGACAGCGTGTTGGCGATCTGCTTGCGGAACTTCTCCTGCTCCTGGGTCAGCGTCGCGATCGACTGCTCCAGATATTTCGGCACCACCATCTGCATGCTGTCGCCGTAGAAGCGGATCAGCTGGCGCAGGAAGGTGGTTGGCAAGAGGTTCTGGCCGGCCTTGTTCTCCTGCTCGAAGATGATCTGGGCCAGCACGGAGCGGGTGATGTCGTCGCCGGTCTTGGCGTCGTAGACCAGGAAATCTTCGCCGTCCTTGACCATGGCGGCGAGGTCTTCCAGCGTCACGTAAGTACTCGTTCCGGTGTTATAGAGCCGGCGGTTCGCGTATTTCTTGATCGTGGTGGGTTGGTCTGATTTCGCCATGGGCTCTCACTTGCAAAAACGCTGAGAACGGGAACCCGGCGGCCATGCCGCAGGGCGGGAAGAGTACGCAACGCAACAAAATAAGCATTTTCAAAGGGGTCACGCTACCGTTTTGTGCGCCACGGTTAATCGGGCAGCAAAAACGTGCTTGCGAAAGCGCCAAGAACGCTATTTTGAATGCGCTGCGGCATGAATTCGGCCCCCCGCCGATTGACATGCCTCAACGACGTTAACAGGATGGCTGACGAGACTGGCGAGCGCTTTTCCAGCCCCGCCTGCCCCCTTACAAGAACCTCAAGCCCCAGGAGATGCCCCATGTCAGACGATGTCGTCATCGTCAGCGCCGCCCGCACCCCGGTCGGAAGCTTCAACGGAGCCTTCGCGACCCTTCCTGCCCATGACCTCGGCGCCGTCGCCATCAAGGCCGCGCTGGAGCGCGGTGGCATCGAGCCCGGCCGCGTTTCGGAAGTCATCATGGGTCAGATCCTGACCGCCGCCCAGGGTCAGAACCCGGCCCGCCAGGCCTCGATCGCCGCCGGCATTCCGGTGGAAAGCCCGGCCTGGGGCGTGAACCAGCTCTGCGGCTCGGGCCTGCGCACGGTCGCGCTCGGCTACCAGGCGCTGCTCAACGGCGATTCCGAGATCGTGGTCGCCGGCGGCCAGGAATCCATGAGCATGGCCCCGCACGCTCAATACCTGCGTGGCGGCGTCAAGATGGGCGCGCTCGAATTCGTCGATACCATGATCAAGGACGGCCTGTGGGATGCCTTCAACGGCTACCACATGGGCAACACCGCCGAGAACGTCGCGCGGCAGTGGCAGATCACCCGCTCCCAGCAGGACGAGTTCGCGGTCGCCTCGCAGCAGAAGGCCGAGGCCGCGCAGAAGGCCGGCAAGTTCAACGACGAGATCGTCCCCGTCACCATCAAGACCCGCAAGGGCGACGTGGTCGTCAGCGCCGACGAATATCCGCGCCATGGCGCCACGCTCGACGCGATGGCCAAGCTCCGTCCCGCCTTCGAGAAGGACGGCACGGTAACCGCGGGCTCGGCCTCGGGCATCAACGACGGCGCTGCCGCCGTGGTGCTGATGACGGCGAAGCAGGCCGCCAAGGAAGGCAAGAAGCCGCTCGCGCGCATCGTGTCCTGGGCGCAGGCCGGCGTCGATCCGAAGATCATGGGCTCGGGCCCGATCCCGGCCTCGCGTGCCGCGCTGAAGAAGGCCGGCTGGAACGTCGGCGATCTCGATCTGATCGAGGCCAACGAGGCCTTCGCGGCGCAGGCCTGCGCCGTCAACAAGGACCTCGGCTGGGACACCTCGAAGGTCAACGTCAACGGCGGCGCGATCGCGATCGGCCATCCGGTCGGTGCCTCCGGCGCGCGCGTGCTGGTGACGCTGCTGCACGAGATGCAGAAGCGCGATTCGAAGAAGGGCCTTGCCACGCTGTGCATCGGCGGCGGCATGGGTATCGCGATGTGTCTGGCGCGCGACTGAAGGTCGCTGACGTGAAACTGACGCGTGCGCCGCACACCTGATTGAGTGCGTTGCACGCGACTAAAAAGGCGGCGGTTGCAAATCAAATATTCTTCGCAACCGCGCAGGCCTCGACTAAAGAGAAACGCCCGGCTCCGCCGGGCGTTTTGTTCTTGATGTCCGTCAAACGTCCCGCATAATCCGTAGCTAAAAACGATCACTCAAAAGCGTCCGAAGAGTCCAAGGAAGAGTCCAAGGGAAGGAATACGATATGGCACGTGTTGCACTGGTGACGGGTGGTACGCGGGGCATCGGAGCTGCGATCAGCAAGGCGCTGAAGGCGGCCGGCTACAAGGTCGCGGCAAGCTATGCCGGCAACGATGCGGCGGCGGAGAAGTTCAAGGCCGAGACCGGCATCGCCGTCTACAAATGGGACGTCAGCAATTTCGACGCCTGCGCCGAAGGCGTGAAGAAGGTCGAGGCCGAGGTCGGCCCGGTCGACGTGCTCGTCAACAATGCCGGCATCACGAAGGACGGCGCCTTCCACAAGATGAGCCTCGAGCAATGGAACGCCGTGATTGGCACCAATCTCGGTTCGCTGTTCAACATGTCGCGCCAGGTGATCGAAGGCATGCGCGGGCGCAAGTTCGGCCGCATCATCAACATCTCCTCGATCAACGGCCAGAAGGGCCAGTTCGGCCAGGTGAACTATTCCGCGGCCAAGGCCGGTGAGATCGGCTTCACAAAGGCTCTGGCAATCGAGAACGCCAAGGGCGGCGTTACCGTGAACGCGATCTGTCCGGGCTACATCAACACCGAGATGGTGCAGGCGGTGCCGAAGGACGTGCTGGAAAAGTCCATCCTGCCGCTGATCCCGATCGGCCGGCTCGGCGAGCCCGAGGAGATCGCGCGCGCGGTCGTGTTCCTCGCCGCCGATGAGGCCGGCGCCATCACCGGCTCGACGCTCTCCGTCAATGGCGGCCAGTACATGGTGTGATGCTTAGGCGTCACGTTCGATTATAAAGCCAACGTCTCGTGATGCCCGGGCTTGCCCCGGTCATCACGTCCTGTCATTCCGGGGCGCCGCGACAGCGGCGAACCCGGAATCTCGAGGTTCCGGGTCTTGCGCTGCTGCGCCATCCCGGAACGACGAGGCTTTCTGCAATGACTCCCCGCACCGCGACGCTGATCGGATTGACGGCGATCCTGATGTGGTCGCTGCTCTCCGTGATGACGGTGGCGACCGGAAGGATTCCGGCGTTCCAACTCGCCGCGATGACGTTTGCGATCGGCGGTCTCGTCGGCCTGCTGACCTGGATCGGCCGTGGCGAGGCCGCCAAAAGCCTGCGCCAGCCGCTGGTGGTGTGGGCCGTCGGCGTCGGCGGATTGTTCGGCTATCACGCGCTGTATTTCCTCGCGCTGCGCTTCGCGCCGCCGGCCGAGGCCGGTCTCCTGAATTATCTCTGGCCGCTCCTGATCGTGCTGTTTTCGTCGTTCCTGCCGGGCGAGCGGCTCGCCGTGCATCATGTCATCGGCGCCGTGCTTGGGCTGATCGGCACGGTGCTGCTGTTCGCCGGCAACACCAGCGGGTTTGCGCCGGGCGCAGTGCCGGGGCTGGTCGCGGCCTTCATCGCCGCCTTTGTCTGGGCGACCTATTCAGTGCTGTCGCGCCGGTTGAAAGCGGTGCCGACCGACGCGGTCGCGGGCTTCTGTCTTGCCACCGCTACGCTCGCGGCAGTGATGCATGGTGTGCTGGAGACCACGGTGTGGCCGGAGACCACGCTGCAATGGCTTTCCGTGATCGCGCTCGGCATCGGTCCGGTGGGCGCCGCCTTCTACGCCTGGGACATCGGCATGAAGCGCGGCGACATCCGCGTGCTCGGCGCCGCCTCCTACGCGACGCCGTTGCTTTCGACCGGCTTCCTCATCGCCGCCGGCTTTGCCAAAGCCAGCGCCAACATCGCCATCGCCGCGGTCCTGATCGCCGGCGGCGGCCTGATCGCGGCGAAGGACATGGTGCTGCGGAAGCGATGATTGTCATTCCGGGGCGCACGAAGTGCGAACCCGGAATGACGGTGGGGGAGCTACGGCTCCCAGCCCTTCGGCGCCAGCTCGAACTTCGCGAACTCGAACGCCGGCGCCACGGTGCAGCCGACCAGTGTCCACTCGCCCGTGGTTTCCGCCATCTGCCAGGCATTGGCCGGCACGATTCCCTGCGGCCGCTCGCCGCCGACGAGATCGGTGCCGAGCCGCACCTCGTGCTGCGAGCAACCGTCATGGGCGATGCGCAGCGTCAAGGGGCTGCCGGCGTAGTAGTGCCAGGTCTCGACCGCGTCGATGCGATGCCAGTGCGAGCGCTCGCCGCGTGCGAGCAGGAAGTAAATCAGGGTCGAGCGCGAACGGCCATTGGCGTCCGTGGTCTGGTCGCGGAACGTCTCGCGATAGTGCCCGCCTTCGGGATGCGGGCGGAGTTCGAGGCGTGCGATGATCTCGGCTGCGGTCGGCATCGATCCCCGTCAGGACTTGTTCTTCAGGACTTGTTCTTGCGCTCGCGGAGTTCGCCGAACACCGCGGCGGCATCTGCGCCCTTCATGTGGAGCCTGGCTGCAACCGACGGCTCATCGGCGCGGAGGAACACGTTGGCGCGTTTCTCGTCACCGAGCAGCGAGGGAATGGTCGGCTTGTTCTCGGCGCGGAGCTTGGCCACCTCCGCCGCGCGCGCCTGCAGCGCCGCATTGTCGGGGTCGATGGTGAGGGCGAACTTGACGTTGGACGCGGTGTATTCGTGGCCGCAATAGAGCTTGAAGTCGTCGGGCAGCGCGCGCAGCTTCAAAAGCGAATCCCACATCATCGGATAGGTGCCCTCGAACACGCGGCCGCAGCCGATCGAGAACAGCGTGTCGGCGGCGAACACCGTCTTCTCATTGTCGAACACGTAGGAGATGTGGTCGAGCGTGTGGCCGGGCGTCTCCACGACGCGCGCCAGCAGATTGCCGATCTTGACGACGTCGGCATTGGCGACGCGCAGGTCGACGTTGGCGATCTTGGTCGTCTTGTCATGCGGCGCGACGACGCGGCAATTGTATTTCTGCTTGAGTTCGGCGACCCCGCCGACGTGATCGCCATGATGATGGGTGATCAGGATGTCGGTGAGCTGCCAGCCCTCGCGCTCCAGCGCCTTCAGGATCGGGCCGGCCTCGGGCGCGTCGATCGACGCCGTCGCCTTGGTTTCCACATCGTGGATCAGATAACCGAAATTGTCGTTTAAACAGGTGAAAGTACGAATTTCGGCGGCCATGACCTCTCCATCGCGCTCAGCCCCGCCAGACAAATATGGCGTTAACGTTGCGCAGGCAATGCAATATTCCGCGCGCAGGCGTGCCCTCGCGCATGTTACATTGCCGTCATGACAATCGATGTCGTCGACCTCCGCGAGTTCTATTCCCGCCGCCTCGGCATCGTGGCGCGGCAAATGATCAATCGCGGCATCCGGGAGCGCTGGCCGGGCGCCGAGGGCCACCGCGTGCTCGGGATCGGCTATCCGACGCCCTATCTGGGGTTGTTCCGCGAAGACGCCGAGCGCTGCCTCGCCTTCATGCCGGCGGCCCAGGGTGTCCTGAAATGGCCGACGGGCCGGCCGGCTCTGGCCTCGCTGGTCGATGAGTTCTCGCTGCCGCTTCCCGATGCCGCGGTCGACCGCATTCTGTTGGTCCATGCGCTGGAGATGTCGGACGATCCGGCCGCGCTGCTGCGCGAGGTGTGGCGGGTGCTGTCTGGCTCGGGCCGCGTCATCGCGGTGATCCCGAACCGGCGCGGCGTATGGACCCGCACCGACAGCACGCCGTTCGGTCACGGCCGGCCCTATTCGCGCTCGCAGATCACTGATCTGTTGCGCCAGACCTGGTTCACGCCCACGGCCTGGGGTGAAGCGCTGTTCATGCCGCCCTATGCCGGCGGCTGGGTGCTGAAATCCGCGCAGATGTGGGAGCGTGCCGGCGCGGCGCTGTCGCTGCCGTTTGCGGGTGTGCACATCGTCGAGGCGACCAAGCAGGTCTATCGCGCGATCCCCGCCAAGCGCGAGCGGGCGCGGCTGATTCCCTCGCTGGGCAAGCCGGTGCTGGTGCCGTCCTCGACGACAGTGACGCGCAGCTAAGATACAGCGCTCCCTCTCCCGCTTGCGGGAGAGGGTTGGGGAGAGGGTGCCTCCGCAGAGAGATTCCCCAAGAGGAGAGAGCCCTTACCCGGCGCTCTGCGCCGACCTCTCCCGCAAGCGGGAGAGGTGCAACACCGCCACCGACTATCACCAAAAACAAATCGTCCCGGCGAGGCCGGGACGATTCAAGTCAGAAAATCAGAAGAGGCTTACTCGCCGGAGGCGACCTCGTCGCTCGACGCAGCGGGGGCCGCTTCACGATCGGGACGCGGCCCATGCGGCCGGCGCCGACGGCGCGGAAAGCGTTCGCCGCCGCCACCGCCGCCTTCAAAGCCGCCCTGGGCGCCATTCACCTGCGGCTGTGCGCCGGTGATGAAGGAGGGCAGGCGGTCCACGCTGCCGGCATCGGCGATGACGGGCTGCGGCTGGTTCGCGGGTTGCGGCTGCGGCTGATATTGCGGCTGCGGGCGATGATCGCGTTCGCGGTGCTCGCGCGGTTGCTGGTTGTCGCGCTGATAGGGCTGCTGATTGTCGCGCTGCTGGTGATCACGCTGGTGATGATCGCGCTGGCCGTCGCGGTCGCGCATGAAGGGCTGCTGCTGCGGCGGCTGCGGAACGAAGCCCGGCTCTTGGCCGAACGCCGAGAAATTCTCGCCGTCGTCCTCGCTGTCATCACCGCTGGTGTTGCTGATCGGCTCGTCGCCACGCGGCTGCTGGTTCTGGCGGAACTGCTCCTGGGCGGCCGCGATCAGGCGGAAATAGTGCTCGGCGTGCTGGTAGTAGTTCTCGGCCGCAACGGGGTCGCCGGAGGAGCGCGCATCGCGCGCGAGCTGCAGATACTTCTCGGCGATATGCGAAGCCGTGCCGCGGATCTTGATGTCGGGCCCGTTGGACTCGTAGACCCGGGTCATCGGGTTCTGGCCGCGCCGGTTGTTGTTGTTGTTATTGTTGTTGCGGTTGCGCATCCGCTGCTTGTTCTGACCGTTTCTCATGTCCTGCCTTTAATTCCAGCCCTAAAGGTTGCACGCATTACTGATTGCTGAGACTGACCTGGTGACAGCGGTTCACATCGCTCGTACGCACCGCGCACGAGAGCGGATTGAACCCTGCCAATGTTCGTCGACCGTCGCGTTCAACAAAGACGCGTTCCCCACCCGCCAGCATTCATTGCCAGCGAACCCATTCATATCGCCTGCCGAAACAAGCCCAGCTTTCTTGCGTAAGTCTTCAAGCGCAATATCAGGCTTTCGTTCACGTTGCGGTCGGAGAGCAGCGCAGCTCGCTGGCCATCGCGCTCAACCCTGCGGCTTGGAACCTTTAATCAGTAAAGCTCTCGCCCGAGAGCCCGGCTTTCACCCGTAGGTCTACGGGGCCGGCACCGATGTGTTGATCGGAACGTAGTCGTTCCCAAGGGATATTCCAAGAGCTTTTTACAGACCAATCCGGCTTTTATGGGGGCATTTTTCGGGCCGAAACGGCCCGTGGGATACCCGCCAAATCGGCCTTGGGTGACCTGTCCACCACTAACGCGGCAGCGGCCATCAAGGTTTCAATATTTCGGGCCTGGCCCTGTCCGGCCTCGACGATCAGGGCCCCGCCGGGGGCGAGGCGCTCGGCCGCCTGCGGCGTCAGGACCCGGTAGGCGTCATATCCGTCATTGCCGCCGTCGAGGGCCAGATGCGGATCGTGCTCACGCACTTCGATGCTCAATTTCGGAATTTCGGCCGAGGGAATATAGGGCGGGTTCGACACGATGAGATCGAATGGACCCGAGAGCGCCGCCAGATAGGAGCAGGCGACGAAGGCAGAACGGTTGCCGAGGCCGAGGGCGGCGGCATTGCCCCGCGCGGTGCCGAGAGCGGTGAGGCTGAGATCGGTGCCGACACCGAAGGCATCGGGAATCTCGTGCAGCAGCGCCAGCAGGATCGCGCCTGAGCCGGTGCCGATATCGGCGATGCGGGGCCGGTGGATTTTCTGCTCGCGAAAAAGCTCGAGCGCGCGCTCGACCACGGTCTCGGTGTCAGGACGCGGGACCAGGGTCGCCTCCGAGAGGCGGAACGGCAGGCCCCAGAATTCGCGCACGCCGAGAATGCGCGCCACCGGTTCGCCCGCGATCCGGCGCTCGGCATATTGCGCGAGCTGCAGCGCCTCGGCGCTCGTGAGGAGGCGGACGGCCTGCGCAATCAGGCCGGTGAGATCGAGTCCAAGCACGGCACCGATCAGCATGCGGGCGTCGAGCTCGGCTTCGTCGAGCTGTGCGGATCGCAGCTGCGCCGCCAGCGCGCGGCGTGCGCTCTCGATCGATTGTCCTGTGAAGGCGCTGCTCACGCGGCGCGTCACGCCGCCGCGCCTTGCGCGGCGAGCTGCGCGGCCTGGTGTTCGGTGGTCAGCGCGTCGATCAATTCGCCCAGCGCTTCGCCGGCGATCACTTGCGGCAGCTTGTAGAGCGTCAGGTTGATGCGGTGGTCGGTGACGCGCCCTTGCGGGAAGTTGTAGGTGCGGATGCGCTCGGAGCGATCGCCGGAGCCGACCTTCTCCTTGCGCTCGGCCGAGCGCGCGGCGTCGACGCGCTGGCGCTCGGCGTCGTAGATGCGCGAGCGCAGGATGTTCATGGCGGAGGCGCGGTTCTTGTGCTGCGAGCGGCTGTCCTGCATCATCACCACGATGCCGGTCGGGATGTGGGTGATGCGGATCGCCGATTCGGTCTTGTTGACGTGCTGGCCGCCGGC
Organism: Bradyrhizobium huanghuaihaiense; assembly: GCF_007830635.1. GTDB lineage: Bacteria > Pseudomonadota > Alphaproteobacteria > Rhizobiales > Xanthobacteraceae > Bradyrhizobium > Bradyrhizobium huanghuaihaiense. The sequence goes on from NZ_VLLA01000008.1 coordinate 234,326, forward strand.
TCCTTGCGCACGCATGGTCTCGATGCGCAGGTCGTCGTTCTTGATGTCGACGTCGACATCCTCGACCTCCGGCAGCACCGCGACGGTAGCGGCCGACGTATGGATGCGCCCTTGCGTCTCGGTGTCGGGCACGCGCTGCACGCGATGCACGCCGGATTCGAATTTCAGCTTCGAGAACGCGCCGCGGCCCTGCACCTCCGCGATGATTTCCTTGTAGCCGCCGACGGTGCCTTCGCTGGCCGAGATCACCTCGACCTTCCAGCCCTGCAAGCCGGCGAAACGCTCGTACATCCGGAACAGGTCGCCGGCGAACAGCGAGGCCTCGTCGCCGCCGGTGCCGGCGCGGATTTCCAGCATCACGTTGCGGTCGTCCATGGCGTCCTTGGGCAACAGCGCGACGCGGATCTTCTGGACCAGCTCCTCGATCCTTGGCGTCAGCTCGTCGCGCTCGGCTTCCGCCATGCCGCGCATCTCCGCGTCCGTCGCGGGATCGGCGATCAGCGCCTCGGTATCGGCGAGCTCCTTGACGGCGGACCGATAGGTCTTGACCGCCTCGATCAGCGGGGTGATCTCGGCGAGCTCGCGCGTGATCTGCACATAGCGTTCGGAGGCGAGCTGTCCGAGCGATTCGGCCTCGAGCGAAGCGTGATGCGCGAGCAGGACGTCCAGTTTGGCTTCGGGGAGTGACGACATCGGTTCAGTCTCAAAGGGCGAAAGGAGGCGAGGGCGGCAGGGAGCGGGCGACAGGCCCGCTACAACGCAAGGCCCTCGGCCTCGGCAAATTCCGTCAGCTTCTGCCGGATCGAGACGCTGCCCGCGGGCGCATCCAGCAGAGGGTTGAGCATCGCTTCGGCCTTCTTCGCGTCGACATCGAGCACCATCGCCTTGACAGGGCCGAGCGCGGTCGCCGAGAGCGACAGCGAGCGATAGCCCAGCGCGATCAGCGCCAGTGCGCCGATCGGCTTGGAGGCCATCTCGCCGCAGAGCGAGAGCGATTTCTGCGCGCCTTGCGCCTTCCGCGCGATGTCGCGCAGCGCGCGCAAGATCGGCGCCGACATCGTGTCGAAGCGCTCGGAGACTTTTGCATTGCCGCGGTCGACCGCGAACAGGAACTGGAACAGATCGTTGGAGCCGACCGAGATGAAATCGACCTTCTTCAGGAGCTCATCGAGCTGGTAGAGCAGGGCGGGCACCTCGACCATGGTGCCGATGTCGATTCTTTCAGGCAGCGTGTGGCCGTGCTGGCGCAGATAAGTGAGCTCGCGCTCGACCAGCGCCTTCGCCGAGTCGAATTCGGCGACCTCAGAGATCATCGGGAACATGATGCGCAGCGCGCGGCCACCGCCGGCGCGCAAGAGCGCGCGGATCTGGCCGCGCAGAAGGCCGGGGCGATCGAGCCCGAGTCGGATCGCGCGCCAGCCGAGCGCGGGATTTTCCTCGATCACCGCTTCCATGTAGGGCAGCGCCTTGTCGCCGCCGATGTCGAGGGTGCGGAAGGTGACGGGCTTAGGTCCGGCGGCATCCAGCACGGTGCGATAGAGCGCGAGCTGGTCGCTGGTGCGCGGCAGGCTCTGGCCGACCATGAATTGCAGCTCGGTGCGGAACAGGCCGATGCCGGCGCTGCCGGTGTCCTCGATATGCGGCAGGTCGATCGCTAACCCTGCGTTGATCATCAGCTCGACCTTCTGGCCGTCCCTGGTGACGCAGGGCCGGTCGCGCAGCGCCAGATACTGCGCCTGGCGGCGGGCGCGGAAGCGCACGCGCTCGGCGAAGGCGGCCTCGATCTCCTGCGACGGACGCACATAGATCGAACCGGAGGTGCCGTCGACGATGATGGCATCGCCGGGATCGGCGATACCGGGCGCGTTTGGCACCTCGCCGACCGCAGGGATGCCGAGCGCGCGCGCCACGATCGAGACGTGGGAGTTGGCGGTGCCTTCCTCCAGCACGATGCCGCGCAGGCGCTTGCGGTCGTAGTCGAGCAGCGCCGCGGGGCCCATCGCGCGAGCGATGACGATGGCGTTGTCGGGCAATTGCTCGCGTGACGGCGCGTGATCCTGGCCGACCAGTTGCCGCATCAGGCGGTAGCCGAGATCCTCGAGATCGTGCAGGCGGTCGCGCAAATAAGGATCGGTCGAGCGCAGCATGCGCGCGCGGGTGTCGGACTGCACGCGCTCGACTGCGGCTTCCGCGGTGAGGCCGGTGGCGACCGCCTCGTGCAGCTTGTGCGACCAGCCCTGGTCGTTGGCGAACATGCGGTAGGCTTCCAGCACCTCGCGGTGCTCGCCGCCCTCGGCGACGTCGCCGCGCTCCAGCATGCGGTCGAGATCGGCGCGCAGCTTGGCGAGCGCGGTGTCGAGCCGCTTGATTTCCTTGGGCAGGTCTTCGGCGATGTAGTCCTTGATGACGACGCGCGGCTCGTGCAGCACGACATGGCCGAGCGCGATGCCTTCCGACAGGATCGCGCCGACCTTCTGCGCCGAATGGCGCGCGGCCGGCTCGAGGCCGGGCTGCGCCAGCGCCGACAGCTCGCCGGAGGCGATCAGCTCCGCCAGCACCATCGCGGTGGTCTGCAGTGCCTCGAGTTCCTCCTCGACATAGTTGCGCTTGGCGCGGTTCTGCACCACCAGCACGCCGAGCGTGTTGCCGGCGCGCAGAATCGGCACGCCGAGGAAGGAGTGGTAGATTTCTTCGCCGGTCTCGGGACGGAACGAGAAGGCCGGATGGCTCTGAGCATCGCTGAGGTTGAGCGGCGTCGCCTCGCTGGCGACGAGACCGACGAGGCCCTCATGGGCGCTGAGCACGGTATGGTGCACAGCCTCGCGGTTGAGGCCTTCGGTGGCGTAGAGCTCGAGCGTGTTGTCGACGCGCAGCACGTAGACCGAGCACACCTCGGCCACCATGTTGGCGGCGATCAGCACCACAATCTTGTCCAGCCGCTCCTGGGCCGAGACCTGCTCCGCCATGGTTTCGCGGAGCCGTCTCAACAAGACGCGGGGACCTCCCGACGCGCTCCGCATGTACCGTCAATCTCCTCCGTCTGCCGGGGCCGAAAGGGCCCGCGGCGGCTCGCCCGAAATCCAGAAAAACAACAAATTTGCTCGTCCGGCGCCGGCCCCGGCGGTTGCCGGAGCCGAATCAGCACCGCCTGAACTGGGGCACAGTTTCCGGCAGCCCACCCTGTCCGCGTATAGCGAATTGGGGCTTGTTTTGCCAAGCAAAACGCCTGCCAAACGCGAAGGTGTGTACACCTTCGCGTTTGCTGCGACCGCTAAGAGAAAATTAGCCCAGGCATGGTCCGGAAAAGTGCGAAGCGGTTTCCGGAAAGACCATGCTCAAATGACAATCTAAAGCGCGACCACGGGTCGCGCTTTAGGCCTGATCGAGGCCGTAGAGCGTATGCAGGGTGCGCACCGCCAGCTCGGTATAGGCGGTGTCGATCAAAACCGAGAATTTGATCTCGGAGGTTGTAATGGCCCGGATGTTGATATTCCGCCCCGCGAGGGCCGAGAACGCCTGGGCGGCGACGCCGGCGTGGCTGCGCATGCCGCTGCCGATCACCGAGATTTTTGCGACGTCGGTAGCGGTATCAAGCCGGGCATAGCCGATCTTGGCCTTGGCGGCGGTAATCGTGTCCTTGGCGCGGGTGTAGTCGGCGGCCGGGACCGTGAAGGTGAGATCGGTGGTCTTGCCGTCCTCGGAGACGTTCTGCACGATCATGTCGACGTTGATGTTGGCCTCGGCCAGCGGGCCGAAGATCGAGGCCGCAACGCCCGGCTTGTCCTGGATCTGGCGCACCGAGATCTGGGCCTCGTCCTTCGAAAAGGCGATACCGGTAACGACGTGGTTTTCCATGATCTCCTCCTCGCCGCAGATCAGCGTGCCGGGCGGCTGGTTGGCATGCGGGTCGATATCCTCGGGCTTGTCGAAGCTCGATCGGACGAAGATCGGCATGTTGTGGACCATGCCGAGTTCCACCGAGCGGACCTGGAGCACTTTTGCGCCCTGCGAGGCCAGTTCCAGCATGTCCTCGAATGCGATCTTGTCGAGCCTCTTGGCCTTCGGCACGATTCGCGGGTCAGTAGTATAGACGCCATCGACATCGGTGTAGATGTCGCAGCGGTCTGCCTTGACGGCTGCGGCGATCGCCACGGCCGAGGTGTCGGAGCCGCCGCGGCCGAGCGTGGTGATGCGGCCCGTTTCGGCGTTGATGCCCTGGAAGCCCGCGATGACGGCGACCTCCTTGCGCTCCTGGAAGCGCTTGATGATCTCGCTGCCGTCGATGTCCTCGATCCGGGCCGAGGCATGGGCGTCGCTGGTCTTGATCGGGATCTGCCAGCCCTGCCAGGAGCGGGCCTGGATGCCCATGCTCTGCAGCACGATGGCAAGCAGGCCGGACGTGACCTGCTCGCCTGAGGCGACGACGGCGTCGTATTCGCGCGCGTCGTGCATCGGCGAGGCCTCGGTGCACCAGGCCACCAGCTCGTTGGTCTTGCCCGACATCGCCGAGACGACCACGGCCACTTCATGGCCGGCGTCCACCTCACGCTTCACATGACGTGCGACGTTGCGGATGCGTTCGATGTTGGCGACGGATGTGCCGCCGAATTTCATCACGAGGCGGCTCATGACGACGCGTGCATTCCCTCATAAGGATCAGTATGGTGACCCGCACCGGACGGGTGCCTGCGGACACCGACCGCGCGTATACAGAGCGGCGGGGCCGGGGGCAAGCGGGTTCCTGCGGGGGCAGGTCGGGGGAGTGGGTTAACCAAGATCATGGCGCGCTATATCGACGAGATCCTGCAGCCGGGCGAGCGGGTGCTGTATTCGACCAACGCGCACTGGATCTTCTATTTTCCGGCGATTGTGGCCTGGATCGTGGCGCTGGTCCTGCTGATCCTGTCGCGGCAGGTCGCGGCCGACGGCCTCGTGATTCTGTGTCTCATCGCCGCGGGCGTGGCGGCTCTGCCGGCCCTGTTCTGGACCGTGAAGGGCTGGTTCCATCGCTTCAGCACCGAGACCGACGTCACCAATCTGCGGGTCGTTCACAAGACCGGGTTCATCAAGCGCCGCACCTTCGAGATGGCGCTGGACAAGGTCGAGAGCGTCGATGTCGATCAGAGCATTCTTGGACGTATTCTCAACTACGGCGACGTGACGATTCGCGGCGTCGGCGAGGGGATCGAGACGATCAGGACCATCGCCTCGCCGCTCGCCTTCCGTAGTTCGATCACCACGCGGTAGGACCGCGCGTAACCATGAGCATGCAGCAAAATACTTCCCTCTCCGCCCAGCCGGGCTCGACCGTCGACGCCGCCGAGATCGCGAAATTCTCAAAACTTTCGGCGGAGTGGTGGGACCCCAAGGGCAAGATGGCGCCGCTGCACCGGATCAACCCGCTGCGGCTCGGCTATATCCGCGACGCCGCCTGCCGCAAGTTCGAGCGCAACGTGCGCAGCCTGAACTGCCTCGGGTCCTTGCGCGTGCTCGACATCGGCTGCGGCGCCGGCCTGCTCTGCGAGCCGCTGTCGCGGCTGGGCGCGCAGGTCATCGGCGTCGATCCCTCGGTGAGCAACATCGCAGCGGCAAAGCTGCATGCCGACAAGAGCCATCTTGCGATCGACTATCGCTGCACCACGGTGGAAGAGATCGACCCGCGCGAGCGCTTCGACATCGTGCTGGCGATGGAGGTGGTCGAGCACGTCACCGACGTCGGCATGTTCCTGAAGCGCTGCGCCGCGATGCTGAAGCCGAACGGGCTGATGGTGGTCTCGACGCTGAACCGGAACTGGAAGAGCTTTGCGCTCGCCATCGTCGGTGCCGAATACGTCCTGCGCTGGCTGCCGCGCGGCACGCATGAATGGAACAAGTTCGTCACCCCCGACGAACTGACGAAATACCTTCTCGACAACCGCCTCGTCATCACCGAGCAGACCGGCGTCGTCTACTCACCCTTCGCCGACAAATGGAGCCTCTCGTCGGATATGGACGTGAACTACATGGTGGTCGCGGAAGGGATGGTGTGAACTACCGTGGGTGAGGTACGAGCCGTTACTCCGAGACTGGCGTCGTCCCTGCGAACGCAGGGACCCATAACCACAGGCCCCTGTAGTTAGCAAAGATAGGCGCCCCGAGCTTGTACTACGTCTACATCCTCGCCAGCCGCCATCACGGAACGCTCTATATCGGCGTCACCAACTCACTCCAGAAACGCCTGGAGCAGCACCGCGCCGGCAAGGGCTCCGAGTTCGTCAAGCGCTATGGCGTAAACCGGCTCGTCTACACCGAGGCCTACGAGCGGGCGGAAGAGGCGATCGCCCGCGAAAAACAGCTAAAGCGCTGGAAGATCGAGCTGATCGAGCGGGACAATCCGGAGTGGCGTGACCTGAGCGATCTCTTGGTTTGACGGTGTGAGCGCTGCCAAGCAAATGCTGTCGTCCCTGCGAACGCAGGGACCCATACCGCGGAATCCATCGGTGGCGGACGATGTTGGACTCACGGGTTGGCAGCCTCCGCAAAACTGCTCCCTGGGGTTATGGGTCCCTGCGTTCGCAGGGACGACAGCGGAGTTTGTAGCGAGAGCATCGCACCCATGACATCCGCGTGATTGACCTGCTTCGCCGCTGGCGGCAGGTTGTTGACCGAGCTCTTCAGTCCCCCCTATGCCACCCCCATGCTCACCGTCACCAGCCTCTGGATTCCCTTCACCGTCATTGCTGCGCTCGGCCAGGTCGCGCGCAATGCGATGCAGCGGTCGTTGACGAAGCCGCTGGGGACCTGGGGCGCGACCAATATCCGCTTCCTGTTCGGCTTCCCGTTCTCGCTGCTGTTTCTCGGCGTGGTGCTGGTCGCGACCGGCGATCATATCGGTATGCCGCCGGCCGTATTCTGGCCGTGGCTGCTGCTCGGCGCGCTCAGCCAGATCGTTGCCACCGGCCTGATGCTGCTCGCGATGAACGACCGCTCCTTCGTGGTGACGACGGCCTACCTCAAGACCGAGGCGATCCAGACCGCGATCTTCGGCTTCGTCTTCCTCGGCGATCATCTGACCTGGCTCAAGGTGTTGGCGATCGTGATCGCGACCGTCGGCGTCGTCATCACCGCGCTGCGCCCCGGCGGGGAGAAGAGTTTTGCGGAATTGAAGCCGACCATCACCGGCCTCGTCGCCGCGGCGGCGTTCGCGCTCTCAGCGGTTGGTTTTCGCGGCGCGATCATCACCGTGCCGAACGTGTCGTTCGTGACGGCCTCGTCGTTCACGCTGGTGCTCGGCCTGTTCGTGCAGACGCTGGTGCTGACGATCTACCTGCTCTGGCGCGCGCCGGACGTGCTGCGCGGCATCCTCGGCATGTGGCGGCCGTCGATGCTGGCTGGCTTCACGGGCGCCTTCGCCTCGCAGTTCTGGTTCCTGGCCTTCGCGCTGACGGCGGCCGCCAATGTCCGCACGCTCGCATTGATCGAGGTGCTGTTCGCGCAAGGCGTCGCCTACTACTCGTTCAAGCAGCCGATCGCGCCGCGCGAGCTTATCGGCATCGCGCTGATCGTGATTGGCGTTGCGGTGCTGGTGGGGGCCTAATTCCGGTCTTCCGGCAGCGTCGGCAGCGGCGAGACCTCGATGCCTTCGTCGATCAGCGACTTTGCCTCTTCGGGCGAGGCCTCGCCGTAGATCGGGCGGTGCTCCTTGTCGCCGTAATGCATGGCGCGGGCTTCGTTCGCAAAACGCTCGCCGACATTGTCGGCGTTCTTGACGATGTGATCGCGCAGCTCCTTGAGCTTGGCGCGCAGCTCGCGCTCCTGCGACATCAGCAGCGAGGTCGGCCCTGACGGCGCAGCCTCGGGCGTGGTCGCAGCCACGGGTTCCGGCGGCGGTGTCGCGCGCCCGCGGCCCTTCTTGCCGACGATGCGCGGAGCCATGATCGCCTTGTCGACCTTGGCCGAGCCGCAGATCGGGCAGGTCACGAGCTTGCGCTTTACCTGCGACTCATAGGCCGACGAGCTCTGGAACCAGCTCTCGAAGGCGTGGTTACGGTCGCAATGGAGCGCATAGCGGATCATGCCGATCCCCGTACGAGGTGCAGATGGTCCGGCCCGGCCTTGGGGTCGGCGACGCCGAAGCGGCGGCCATGCTGGAGCGAGGGAATTGCGCGGCGCGCGGTCTCGACCTTGGCCGGGTCGATCTTCGCCATGATGATGCCGGGCTCGACATCGCCCTCGGCGAGGATCTCGCCCCAGGGATCGATGATCAGCGAGTGACCATAGGTCTCGCGCTTGTTCTCATGCAGGCCTGCCTGCGCCGCGGCAAAGATGAAGCAGCCGGTCTCGATTGCGCGGGAACGCAGCAGCACGTGCCAATGCGCTTCACCGGTCTTGCGGGTGAAGGCGGACGGCACCGTGATGAAGTAGGCGCCGCTCTCGGCCAGCGCGCGGTACAGCGCGGGGAAGCGCACGTCGTAGCAGATCGTCAGTCCGACCCGGCCCCAGGGCAGGTCGGAGATCACGGCGGTCTCGCCCGGCTGGTAGTTGGCGGATTCGCGATAGCTCTCGCCGTCCGGCAGCTCGATGTCAAACATGTGGATCTTGTCGTAGCTCGCGAGCACATTGCCCTCGGGCCCGATCAGGAAGGAACGGTTGACCGCTTTCTCCTCCGAGAAGCGCAGCGCTAGCGAGCCGACATGGATGTGGATCTTCAGCTCCGCCGCCAGCGCGCGGTAGGCCTTCAGCGAAGTGTCGTCCTCTTCGCTCTGGAGATGCTCGAACAGCGCCTTGCGGTTCAGCTGCATCATGTTGCTGACTTCGGGCGTCTGCACGTAGTCGGCGCCGCCCGCAGCAGCCTGCCGGATCAGCCTGGTGGCCTGCGCAAGGCTGGGCTCCGGCAACAGACCGGTGCGCATCTGCACCATCGCGGCGGTGAAGGTCCTATTGTCGCTCATGATACCGCCTTCACGCTTTCGAGCAGGCCGTCGAGCTTGCCCTCGCGGTCCAGCGCGTAGAGGTCATCGCAGCCGCCGACATGGGTGCCGCCGATCCAGATCTGCGGGAAGGTCGAGCCGTCGCCGGCGCGGTCGTACATCTCCTGGCGCCAGGTTGGGTTCTTGGCGACGTCGAACTCGGCGAAGGTCGCCTTCTTGCGGGTCAGCAGGGACCTCGCGGCGGAACAATAGCCGCAGCCCGGCCGGGTGTAGATCTCGACAGCAGCAGTCATCTCGTCTGGCGCTTTCATGTCATGAATTCATTGAATTATATGGGACTTCACCTGACCTCCACAACCCGGGCGAACACCAGCACGTCAACCTGGGCTGCCTTGGCACGGAGCAGGGCGCGCGCGCAGGCATCCAATGTCGCACCCGAGGTCAGGACATCGTCGATCAGGACGACGCGGCGGCCCTGGACCTCGGCCTGACGGTCCGGAGATACCTGGAATGCGCCCTGCACATTGGTGGCGCGCTGGGCCCGCGACAGGCCGATCTGCTGCTCGGTGGCGCGCACCCGCCGCAGCACGTCGCCACGCACCTTGACGCCGCTCTGCCGCTCGATCACGCGCGCCAGCGCTCCGGACTGGTTGTAGCGGCGGCGCCAGGCCCGCCGCCAATGCAGGGGCACCGGCACCAGCATGTCGGCGCCGGTCAGCAGCCCGCCACCCGCGCGTGCCATCCAGCGGCCCATGGCCGGTGCCAGGTCGGTGCGGTCCTGGTATTTCAGCGCATGCACCAGCGTGCGCGCGACGTCATCATAGCGCACCGCCGCGCGGGCACGCTGGTAGGCCGGCGGGCTCGCGATCGCCTCCATCGACAGCATGTCGGGGCCGGGATCATAGACGAAGGGAATGCCGAGCCGCGGACAATAGGGCCGCTCGATGAACGACAGGCGCGCCCAGCACGCCGCACACACGCCCTCGCCGTCCACCGGCTCGCGGCAGGACACGCACAGCGTCGGCAGCGCAATGTCGAGGGCGAGCCGCGCCGCGCGTGACAGCACGTGGCGGCCAGCCGTCCATGCGGCACGCAGCGGTGCGGCGATAGAACGGGCTGGGGCGGCGTCGGTTTCCATGCGGGAAGGCTAGCGTTCTGCTTGCCGCGCCTCAAGCCGCTCTCTCGTGCCCCCGGACGCAGCGCAGCGCCCCCGGCGATGCGAAGCATCGTCCGGTGCGGTGCGCTGCAGAGCCGGGGCCCATCTCACCGCAGCATATGGCGTTGCCTTCTGGGTCCCGGCTCTGCGCAGCAGCGCCAAGAGCGCTGCAGCGCGTCCGGGACACGAGAGAGGAGATTGCAATGACCAGCATGATCGGCGTAACCAGCGGCATGGTCCAGAACCCCCAAACCCCGCCCGCCCTGTTTGATCGTGCCTTGCTGCATGCGCGGCAGCAGCGCGCGCAGGCACAAGGTGCCGTGAGCTTCCTGCTCGATCGGGTCGGCGAGGACATGTCCGACCGGTTGGCCGCAGTGATGCGGGAGTTTCATGCGCCGGTCGATCTCTGGAGCCCCGGCGAGGGTCTGGCCTCGCTGCGCGCGCACCTTCCGTCAATCGAACGGCTCGCGCTCGATGCGGCCGGCGCCGAAAAACTGCCTTTCGCGCCGGAAAGCCTCGATCTCGTCGTCTCGGCGCTGGCGCTGCAATTCGTCAACGACCTGCCGGGCGTTTTCGCGCAAATCCGTCGCGCGCTGAAGCCGGATGGGCTGCTGCTTGCCGCGATGATCGGCGGCGACAGCCTGTCCGAGCTGCGGCAGGCCTTTGCCGCGGCGGAAGCTGAATGTGAGGGCGGTGTGTCGCCGCGTGTCGCGCCCTTCGCTGACCTTCGCGACGTCGGCGCGCTGTTGCAGCGGGCGGGCTTCGCGTTGCCGGTGACCGACGTCGACCGCGTCGTGGTGCGCTATGGCAATGCGTTCGCGCTGATGCAGGATCTCCGCCGCATGGGCGCGGCCAACGTGCTGATCGAACGCCGCCGCACACCGAGCCGCCGCGCGACGTTGCTGCGGATGGCCGAGATCTATGCCGAGCGCTTTGCCGATGCCGACGGACGCATCCGCGCGACATTCGACATCATCTGGCTCTCCGGCTGGGCGCCGCATGCGAGCCAGCAGCAGCCACTCAAGCCGGGGTCGGCGAAAGCGAGCCTGGCGGAGGCGGTGAGGAAGGCGGGGAAGGAGTGACGCGTGTCCCGGACGCGCTGCAGCGTTCTTACGCTGCTGCGCAGAGCCGGGACCCAGCCTGCCGCTAGCATGGGCCCCGGCTCAGCAGCGCACCGCAAGAGCGCTGCGCTGCGTCCGGGGCACAGCGGGCTCACATCAGCAAATCAATCAGATGCGGGATCAGCGGAATGTCCGCGGGCGGCATCGGGTAGTCGCGCAGCTTGTTGGCGCGGACCCAGGCGAGGTTCTGGCCCTCGCGTGCAGTCACCATCCCTTCCCAGCGCCGGCAGATGTAGAGCGGCATCAACAGATGAAACGTCTCGTAGCCGTAGCTGGCGAAAGTCAGCGGCGCCAGGCACGGCTCGGCGACGGTGATGCCGAGCTCCTCGTGCAGTTCTCGGATCAGGCTCTGCTCCGGCCGTTCGCCCGGCTCGAGCTTGCCGCCGGGGAATTCCCACAGGCCGGCCAGTGTCTTGCCTTCGGGGCGCTGCGCGATCAGGACGCGCTTGTCGGCGTCCACCAGCGCGCAGGCCACCACCAGTGTCAGTTTGAGATCGGCCATGCCTGAAGTCGCTCGCTGAGGATGGGGCCGTAACGGTTCGTTAACTCCGTCGCGGTCCGCGTTTCTACCGCTCCCATAAGTCATATTTAATCGACGGTTCCTAGAGTGGAAACGATTGAACCATTCCGGGGCCGACCCATGCGCGCTGCGATTTGCTCGATGATGCGCCGTCTTGTCCGCGACCGGCGCGGCAATGTCGCGGTGATCTTCGCATTGTGCTGTGTCCCGCTGATCACGGTGGTCGGCTGTGCGGTCGATTACTCCCGTGCGACGCAGGTCCGCTCCAAGCTCCAGGCCGCGGCCGATGCGGCCAGCGTCGGCTCGGTCGCCAAGACCTCGCCGGCCTTTGCGGCCGCGGGCTCGATGACCTCGGACGGCGCGATCCCGGCCGGCGTCACCGACGCCACGAACATCTTCAATGCCAACGTCGCCAACCTGACCGGCTATACGCTGAACAGCGTCACGCCGACGGTGGTCAAGTCCGGCTCGACTGTCACCTCGACAGTCTCGTTCACCGGCACCATCAACACCATGTTCCTCGGCGTCATCGGCAGGAGCGCGATGACCATGAGCGGGACGTCGACCGCGACGGCGACCATGCCGCTCTATGTCGACTTCTACCTCCTGCTGGACAATTCGCCATCGATGGGTGTGGCGGCGACGCCGGCGGACGTCAGCAAGATGGTCAACAACACGTCCGACAAATGCGCCTTCGCCTGTCACGACTACAACGACGCGAACAACTACTACAACCTCGCCAAGACGCTCGGGGTGACGACGCGGATCGACGTGCTGCGCAGCGCGACCCAGTCGCTGATGGACACGGCGGGTGCCACCGAGACCTATTCGAACCAGTTCCGCATGGCGATCTACGATTTCGGCGCCTCGTCGAAGACCATCGGCCTGCGCGCGCTGTTCTCGCTGTCGGCGAGCCTCTCGAGCGCGAAGACGGCGGCAGGCACCATCGACCTGATGGGCGTCTACGGCAACAACGATTCCTACACCGCCGACAAGGATACGCAGTTCAGCACGGTGTTCCCGGCGCTCAACAGCGCGATCAGCGCGCCGGGCGCCGGCACGTCGGCGGCGCCGATGAAATATCTGTTCTTCGTCTCCGACGGCGTCGCCGACGAGTACAACACCGGCTGCTCCAAGCCGACCGTGAGCGGCGGACGCTGCCAGTCGCCGATCGACGTTTCGCTCTGCACCACCATCAAGAACCGCGCGATCAAGATCGCGGTGCTCTACACCACCTATCTGCAGCTGCCGACCAACTCCTGGTACATGACCTACGTCGACCCCTTCAACAAGGGACCGTTCGGGCCGTCGCCGAACAGCGAGATCGCGCAGAACATGCAGAGCTGTGCCTCGCCGGGGCTGTATTTCGAGGTGAGCCCGACGCAAGGCATCTCGGACGCCATGAACGCGCTGTTCAAGAAGGCGGTCGCCGACGCAAGGATTTCGGGGTGATGCCAGAGCCGTCATTCCGGGGCGATGCGTCAGCATCGAACCCGGAATCTCGAGATTCCGGGTTCTCGCTTCGCGAGCCCCGGAATGACGGCTGCACTAAGACCTGTAATCCCCGTTGATCGCCACATATTCCTTGGTGAGGTCACAGGTCATGACGCGGTCGCGGCCCTTGCCGAGGCCGAGCGAGACCTTGATTGCGATCTCCGGCGCCTTCATCGCTTCCGACACCTGCGCCTCGTCGTAGTCGGGATCGCGCGCGCCGCTCTTGGCGACGCGGATGCCGTTGAACGAGATCGAGAGCTTGTCGCGATCGGCCGGCTCGCCGGCCTTGCCGACGGCCATCACCACGCGGCCCCAATTGGCGTCCTCGCCGGCGATCGCGGTCTTGACCAGCGGCGAGTTCGCGATCGACATCGCGATCTTGCGCGCCGAGGCCTTGGTCTTGGCGCCCTCGACGGTGATCTCGACCAGCTTGCGCGCGCCTTCGCCGTCGCGGGCGACCTGCTCGGCGAGGTTGGCGAGCACCTGGGTGAAGGCCTTGACGAAGGCCTTCAGGCGCGGGTCGCTGGCGCGGCTGATCTTTGGTGCGCCATGCTCGGCAGCGGCGCCGGTCGCGAATGCCAGCAGCGTGTCCGAAGTGGAAGTGTCGCCATCGATCGTCACGGCATTGAACGTGTCCTCGACGCCGCTCTTGAGCAGGGCCTGCAGCGCGGCGGGCGCGATCGGCGCGTCGGTGAAGATGAAGGACAGCATCGTCGCCATATCGGGGGCGATCATGCCGGCGCCCTTGGCCATGCCGTTGATGGTGACCTTGGCCTTGCCGAGCTTGACGGTCGCGGTCGCGACCTTCGGGAAGGTGTCGGTGGTCATGATCGCCTTGGCCGCGGCGAGATAGTCGCCGGGTTCGGCGGTCTCGGCGAGGCGGCCGAGCACGCCGTCGAACTTGGTCGCATCCAGCGGCTCGCCGATCACGCCGGTCGAGGCCAGGAAGATCTCGCTCTCGCTGCATCCTACCGCCTTGGCCGCGATCTTCGCGGTCAGTGCGGTGGAGGCGCGGCCAGTCTTGCCGGTGAAAGCGTTGGCATTGCCGGAATTGACCACCAGCGCGCGCGCCTTGCCGCCCTTTAGTTTTGCGCGGCACCATTCGACCGGCGCGGAGGGGCATTTCGACTTGGTGAAGACGCCGGCGACCGCCGTGCCCTTGTCCATCACCGCCAGCAGCACGTCGGTGCGGTTCTTGTAGCGGATGCCGGCCTCGGCCGTCGCAAGGCGGATGCCCGCGATCACGGGCATGTCGGGAACGTGTTTCGGGGCAAGCGGGGAGACGGAGGTGGACATCGTGAGCTTCCGGTAACGGGGAGGGAGGCGCTTCCTATCATCTCACTCGGCGGATTGGGAGAGGCGCGCTTCATCGTCGTCCTGGCGAAAGCCAGGACCCATTACCACCGTCATCAATTGTTCACGAAGGCCACGACCGCTGGCGCAAACCAACACTTGTTGCGGCGTATGGGTCCTGGCTTTCGCCAGGACGACAGTTGTAGTTGCCGCGCCCGTCCACACTACGCCCCAAAAGCAAATGGCCGGGACATGCCCGGCCATCGCGACGTCGAAATGTCTTCGCGGCTTACTTCTTCGCCGGCGGCGCCATCTTGCTGTCGGAGGGCTTGGCCGCGTCGGCCGGCTTGGCGTCCGCCGCCGGCTGGTCCAGCCGCTCGACCTTGGCCTCGGCGCGCAGCTTGGCGACGTAGTCGGCCTGGGCCTTGCGGGTGACGTAGTTCTCGATCTGGGCCTTGACCTGCTCGAAGTCCGGCGCCTTGCGGGCGCGCTTTTCCTCGACCTTGATGATGTGCCAGCCGAACTGGGACTTCACGGGGTCGGAGATCTTGCCCGGCTCGAGCGCGAAGGCGACGGCCGAGAATTCCGGCACCATCTGCTCCTTGGTGAAGAAGCCGAGGTCGCCGCCGTCGGCGGAGCCGGGATCCTTGGACTTCTTCTTGGCGAGCTCGGCGAAATCGGCGCCCTTGTCGAGCTCGGCCTTCACCGCCTTGGCCTCGTCCTCGGTCTCGACCAGGATGTGGCGGGCGCGCACCTCCTGCTCGCCGGTGATCTGCTTGGAGGCTTCCTCGTAGACCTTCTTCATGGCGTCCGGCGTGGTGGCGGCCTTGCCCTCATTGGCGAGCAGGCTGTCCATCAGCAGGCGGTTGCGGGCGAACGCCAGGCGCTTCTTGAACTCCTCGCTATCGGCGACCTTCTTATCTTCGGCAGCCTTGCTGACGATCTTCATGTCGATCAGGAAGGACAGGACGTTCTCGTCCTTGGTCGCCGGGTCCATCTGGGCGAGGCTCGGCCCGAGTTCCTCCTCGGCCATGGCGACGTCGCTCTTCTTGATTTCAGCGCCATTGACCTTCGCCAGGACCGGATCGTCGGCAGCCCGGCCGGGACCCGCGATCAGCGCCAGCGCAAGGCAGCCCACGAGGGCGGTGGCGAGGCCGAAGCGCAGGCCGGTTTTGGTTACCGGGAACGAGGTGGTCATGGAAAATCCTTTTGTTGAAGCAGGGGGCTGCTCGAGCGGGGCGGACACTCGCCCAATCAAGGGGGCTTGGCAACGCGAAAAGTCTGTCAAAATGATGAATTAGCCGCAATGCGCCCGCCGTTGACAAGGCCATGACCGGGCCATATCTCTGCCCGGTCGCGTCCATGGCGATGGCGTTTATTTTGCTGCGTTTTTGGCCGTTGAACCCAGACTTGCCCAATTCCCACCCATATGGCGGATGACCCCCGCAGTCCGGGCTCTGACGCCATCAGGCGTCACGGTGAGTTGATAGGCAGGCGGGTGACAACTTCTTGGCTGCAACGCGGTTGAATCGCGAACACAGGAACTAGGCATGATCGGCGCGCTCGCCCGCAAGTTTTTCGGCTCCGCCAACGACCGGCGGGTGAAGGGATACCAGTCCCGCGTCAACGCGATCAACGCGCTGGAGCCCGAGGTCTCGAAACTCTCCGACGAGGCGCTCAAGGCCCGCACCGCCGAGTTCAGGAAGCAGCTCGCCGAGGGCAAGACGCTCGACGATCTCCTGGTGCCCGCCTTCGCCACGGTGCGCGAGGCGGCCAAGCGCACGCTCGGCCAGCGGCATTTCGACGTCCAGCTGATCGGCGGCATCGTGCTGCACGAGGGCGACATCGCCGAGATGAAGACCGGCGAAGGCAAGACGCTGGTGGCAACGCTCGCGGTCTACCTCAACGCGCTCGCCGGCAAGGGCGTCCACGTCGTCACCGTCAACGACTACCTCGCCCGCCGCGACTCCGGCTGGATGGGCCAGATCTACGGCTTCCTCGGCATGACCACCGGCGTGATCGTGCACGGCCTGGACGATGCCGAGCGCAAGGCGGCCTATGCCTGCGACATCACCTACGGCACCAACAACGAATACGGCTTCGACTACTTGCGCGACAACATGAAGTACCGGCTCGAGGACATGGTCCAGCGGCCGCACTTCTTCGCCATCGTCGACGAAGTCGACTCCATCCTGATCGACGAAGCGCGCACGCCGCTGATCATCTCCGGCCCGCTCGACGACCGCTCGGATTTCTACAACACCATCGACGGCTTCCTGCCCAAGCTCGACAAGACCGATTTCGAGGTCGACGAGAAGCAGCGCACGGTGACGCTCACCGAGGCCGGCATGGAGAAGATCGAGACCCTGCTGCGCGATGCCGGCCAGCTCAAGGGCGAGTCGCTCTACGACGTCGAGAACGTCTCCGTCGTGCACCACATCAACCAGGCGCTGCGCGCCCACACGCTGTTCACCCGTGACAAGGATTACATCGTCCGCGACGACGAGGTCGTCATCATCGACGAGTTCACCGGACGCATGATGCCGGGCCGGCGCTATTCGGAAGGCCTGCACCAGGCGCTGGAAGCCAAGGAGCACGTCCAGGTCCAGCCCGAGAACCAGACGCTGGCCTCGATCACGTTCCAGAACTACTTCCGCATGTATGAAAAGCTCGCGGGCATGACCGGTACGGCCGCGACCGAAGCGGACGAACTGTTCGACATCTACAAGCTCGAAGTCGTGGAGATCCCGACCAACCTGTCGATCGCGCGCCTCGACGAGGACGACGAGGTCTATCGCACCCAGAAGGAAAAATACGCCGCCATCCTCGCCGAGATCGAGCGCGCCAATGCGCGGCTGCAGCCGGTGCTGGTCGGCACCGCCTCGATCGAAAAGTCGGAAGTGCTCGCCGAATTCTTGAAGCAGAACGGCTACAAGCAGATCGATTTCGGCAAGGAGAATGCGCTCGACAAGCTCTATGCCGCCGCCCGTGCCGGCAAGCCGTCAAAGCTGTTCGCGGTGCTGAACGCGCGCTTCCACGAGCAGGAAGCCTATATCGTCGCCGAAGCCGGCGTGCCCGGTGCGATCACGATCGCGACCAACATGGCCGGCCGCGGTACCGACATCAAGCTCGGCGGCTCGCTGGAGATGCGCATCCAGCAGGAGACCTCTGCCATCACCGACGAGGCCGAGAAGGCGAAGAAGATCGAGCAGATCAAGGCCGACATCGCGCATTTCCGCGACATCGTGCTGAAGGCGGAAGAAACCGTCGAGATCGAGCCGGCGAAGGGCAGCAAAGCCGCCAAGACCGTGAAGAAGCCCGGCGGTCTCTACATCATCGGCTCCGAGCGCCACGAATCCCGCCGCATCGACAACCAGCTGCGCGGCCGTTCCGGCCGTCAGGGCGACCCCGGCCGCTCGAAGTTCTTCCTGTCGCTGGAAGACGATCTGATGCGCATCTTCGGCTCGGATCGCCTCGACAGCATGCTCCAGCGTCTCGGCCTGCAAGAGGGCGAGGCGATCATCCATCCCTGGATCAACAAGGCGCTCGAAAAGGCGCAGCAGAAGGTCGAAGCGCGCAACTTCGACATCCGCAAGAACCTGCTCAAGTTCGACAACGTCCAGAACGACCAGCGCAAGGTGATCTTCGACCAGCGCGTCGACCTGATGAAGGACGACAGCGTCGCCGAGACCGTCACCGACATGCGCCACGCCTTCATCGACGACCTCGTCGCCAAGCACGTGCCCGAGCATGCCTATGCCGAGCAGTGGGACGTCGCCGGTCTGAAGGAGGAATTGAAGCGCGTGCTCGATCTCGACCTGCCGGTCGACGACTGGGCCAAGGAAGAGGGCATCGCCGACGAGGAGCTGCTCACGCGCATCGAGACAAAGGCCGACGAGCACATGGCGGCCAAGGTCGCGCAGTGGGGTCCCGACGTGATGCGTTACGTCGAGAAGACCATCCTGCTGCAGACGCTCGACCATCTCTGGCGCGAGCACCTGATCATGCTCGACCATCTGCGCCAGGTCATCGGCCTGCGCGGCTACGGCCAGCGCGATCCGTTGCAGGAGTACAAGACCGAGGCCTTCAACCTCTTCCAGGAGATGAGCGCGCATCTGCGTGAGGCCGTCACGGCGCAGCTGATGCGGGTCGAGATCGTCCCGCCGGAGCAGGAAGCCCCGGTGCTGCCGGCGATGGAAGCGCACAAGTTCGATCCGAACACCGGCGAGGACGAGATGGCGCTCGCCAGCGTCACGCTCGGCGCGCAGGCCACCGACGCCGCGCTGCGCGATCCCAAGAACCCCGCGAGCTGGGGCAAGGTCGGCCGCAACGAGGACTGCCCGTGCGGCTCAGGCAAGAAGTACAAGCACTGCCACGGGCGGTATGCCTAAGGCGCAGCACGCCTGAGGCGCGAAGCTCGCGCTTCAACTTCCGCCGTCGTCCCGGCCTAGTGCGCAATTGCGCACGGGGGCCGGGACCCATACCGCGGAATCTATCGATAGTGTGCGGTCGTCGTACCGCGCGACCCAGCGCAACTAGCAGTCTTCACCAAACTTGATCCCGTGGCTATGGGTCCCGGCCTTCGCCGGGACGACAGCCTTGTTGGGGAGGCGGCGTCGCGCTCATTCCATCGTCGTCCTGGCGAAAGCCAGGACCCATTACCCCAGCGGGGAAGTTGCGGCGCGACGCTGGCAACCGCGAGTCTTCGCTACGCGTTGTCGCGGGCTTCGCTTGTCCAGGACGACGATGGAATTGATATTCGCGCAGCTCAATTCGAGCTGTCGATCAAGCTCTCCAGCAGCCGCTTGAGCTCGCTCGTCGACTTGTCGCCGTAGCTCTCCAGGATGTGCTCCTCCTGATCCACCGCGAGCGAGTTGAGCTTCTTGCACAGCACCTTGCCGCGGTCGGAGATGAACATCAGCACCTTGCGGCGATCGTTGGGGTCCTGCACGCGA
The DNA here is from genome assembly GCF_007830635.1 of Bradyrhizobium huanghuaihaiense. GTDB lineage: Bacteria > Pseudomonadota > Alphaproteobacteria > Rhizobiales > Xanthobacteraceae > Bradyrhizobium > Bradyrhizobium huanghuaihaiense. The sequence continues at coordinate 253,774 of NZ_VLLA01000008.1, forward strand.
TAGACCAGCGTGTCGGAGACCATGCGGTCGATCATCTTGGTCAGCGTCGGATGGTTGAGCAGCACCGCGTCCGCAAGCTCGCCCATCGAATGGCCGTTGCCATCGGAGAGAACCTTCAGGATGCGCCATTGCTCGACGGGAACGCCTTCCTTGCTCAAGCGCAGTTCCAGCTGCCGGTTGATCTCCCGGTTGGCTTGCGCGAGCAGGTAAGCGAGATGTTCGGTGATCGGGGTGTTTTCTTTCGACGGTTTTGCCACGGCTAAGACTTCGTCTTGACCCAAATGAGTGAATGTCTTGCAATCAATGCTGCATCTATATGCACTTCAATTCTTGAATATTCAATATTTTCAAAATAGGATCATTGCCCAACAAAAGGGCGGAAGCCGCGGCCGCCTGCTCAATGTGCTTTCAGGTCTGGTGCCAGACAGGAGTTGGCGTGCGCGCGACGGTAAACTTCCCGGCTCACGGCGGTCCGGCGTTGCCGCCGTCCCTGCTGTTCAGGAATCTGTCGTCGTCGGCGGCTGACTTCGACCTGTCTCCGGTCGACGCGCATTTCATGAAGCGCCGCGGCGCGCGCAACAAGCTGCGCATCGGCAATTTCCTCACCTTCACCGGCTCGCCCGGAATCTGGGGCCCGACCTCCACCAACAGCGCGATGCTGGCGGTTGCCGAGATCAACAAGCGCGGCGGCATTCTGGGCCGCGAGCTCGAGCTGTCGATCTACGATTCCGGCGGTCCGATCGACGAGGTGGTGCGCCGCGCCGAGCAGGCGATCGCGTTCGACGAGGTCGACCTCATCATGGGCTCGCATATCAGCGCGGTCCGCGTCGCGCTGCGCAAGGTCACCGGCAACCGCATCCCCTACATCTACACCCCGGTCTATGAAGGCGGCGAGCGCACGCCGGGCGTGATGGCGATCGGTGAGACGCCGCGCTGGCAGAGCCGGCCGGCGATCCATTGGCTGGCGGACGTCAAGAAGGGCGCGCGCTGGTACCTGATCGGCAGCGATTACGTCTGGCCGTGGCAGTCGCATCGATCGGTGAAGCGCTACATCAAGGAAGCTGGCGGACAGGTGGTCGGCGAGGAGTTCGTGCCCGTCGGCGAGGACAATCACGAGCCGCATCTGGCGCGCATCCGCGCCGCCAAGCCCGACGTGGTGCTGATCTCGCTCATCGGCACCGACAGCATCACCTTCAACCGCGCCTTCGCCGAAGCCGGACTTGCCACCTCGACGCTGCGGCTTGCCGGTGCCATGGACGAGACCGTGCTGCTCGGCATCGGCGCCGACAACACCGAGAATTTGTTCTGCGCTTCCGGCTATTTCAACGGCATGGCCTCGCGCGCCAATGACAAGTTCCTCAGTGCCTATCATTCCATGTTCGGTGCCAACGCGCCGCCGGTCGGCTCCGTCGGTCAGTCGAACTATGAGGGACTGCGCTTTCTGGAATCCGTCGCCAACCGCGCGGGCTCGCTGGCCTTTCGCCCGCTGCTCAAGGCCGCGCGCAACACCGTCTATACGGCTGGCCGCGGCCCCGTGACGCTTCGCGACGGCCGCGCCGAGATGCCGATGTACCTCGCTGAAGCCGACGGTCTCGACTTCAGGATCATCAAGACGCTTTAAGAGGCGGTCGCTGATACGCCGCCGCGGACTTGCGAAATAATACTTGAAAAGGAAAATATTTCCGTCTGTAATATCGCCGCGGAGCCGGTTGGCCCGCGCCGTGCAGGCGCGAGCGAGCGGCTTCCGTCCAACGCCAGGGATCAAGAAGCCTCAGAGGAGAGCGCCGTGACAGTTGTCCTTCCCACGCCCGCCCAACTTCGCAGTGTCGCCGAGCAGTGCGGCCTTTCGCTCACCGATGACGACGTCGCCTCGTTCCGCGGCCTGATGCAGGGCTCGATCGAAGCCTACAATCTCGTTGCCGCGATGCCGGACGAATTGCCGGAGGTGAAATATCCGCGCACGCCGGGGTATCGGCCCTCGGCCGAAGAGAACCCGCGCAATGCCTGGTATCGCAAGTCGACGGTCAAGGGCGCTGCCAGCGGCAAGCTCAAGGGCAAGACCATTGCGCTGAAGGACAACATCATGCTTGCCGGCGTGCCCATGACCAACGGCTCGTCGACGCTGGAAGGCTATGTGCCCGATTTCGACGCCACCATCGTCACGCGCATGCTGGATGCCGGTGCCGAGATCAAGGGCAAGGTGCATTGCGAGCATTTCTGCCTGTCCGGCGGCAGCCACACCGGCTCCTACGGCCCCGTGCATAATCCGCACAAGATGGGTTACTCGGCCGGCGGCTCGTCGTCAGGCTCGGGCGTCGTGGTCGCGCTCGGCGAGGTCGACATGGCGATCGGCGGCGATCAGGGCGGCTCGATCCGCATGCCGTCCTCGTTCTGCGGCATCTACGGCATGAAGCCGACCTGGGGCCTCGTGCCCTACACCGGCATCATGCCGATCGAGATCTATGTCGACCATACCGGTCCGATGACGGCGACGGTCGCCGACAACGCGCTGCTGCTCGAAGTGCTTGCCGGCGACGACGGCTACGATCCACGCATCAAGGCGCCGAAGGTCGAGGAATACACCAAGGCGCTCGGCCAGGGCGTCAAGGGCATGAAGATCGGCATCCTCAAGGAGGGCTTTGAGCAGCCGGTCGCAGAGGCTGCGGTGAATGAAAGCGTGCGCGAGGCGGCAAAACGCTTCAAGGATCTCGGCGCCACCGTTGAGACCGTCTCGATCCCGATGCATCTCCTGGGCGGCGCGATCTGGACCCCGATCGGCACCGAAGGCCTGACCCAGACCATGATGTTCGGCGACGGCTACGGCCTCAGCCGCGGCGATCTCTACTCGACCTCGCTGATGGATTTTCATCGCGGCTGGCGCCGGCAGGCCGACTCGCTGTCGGAGACCACGAAGCTGTTCATGATGCTCGGCACCTACATCAACAACAATTTCGGCCCACGCTTCTACGGCAAGGCGCTCAACATCTCCCGCCGGCTGACCGCCGCCTACGACAAGGCGTTCGGGGATTACGATCTGCTCTTGCTGCCGACGACGCCGATGAAGGCGACCAAGCTGCCGGAGCCCAATGCCAGCCGCGAGGAATACGTTGCACGCGCGCTCGAGATGATCTCGAACACCGCCCCGTTCGACATCACCCATCATCCCGCGATGTCGCTGCCCTGCGGCATGGTCGACGGCCTGCCGGTCGGCCTGATGCTGGTCGGCCGCATGTTCGAGGAATCCACCATCTACCGCGCCGCCCATGCCTTCGAGCAGATCGGCGACTGGAAGAAGATGTGAGAAGCGAATTCATGCAGACGGTTCTACCGCATGGCTAATGCGTTCGTCGCGGCGTTCGAGATCCTGAGCTTCGGCGCGATCATCGTCCTGATCGTGCTGGGGCTCGGGATCATCGCCAGCATGATGGGCATCTTCAACTTCGCGCAAGGAGAGTTCGTCCTGCTCGGGGCCTACATCACCTATCTCGCCCATGCCAAGGGCCTGCCGATCTGGGCCGGCATGGTTGCGGCGCCCTTTCTGGTCGGCGCGCTCGGCTTCGTGCTGGAGGCGCTGATCATCCGCCGCTTCTATGCCGCGCCCATCGTCGCCATGCTCGGCACCTATGCGCTCGGCCTCATCATCCGCGAATCCGTCCGCGGCCTGATCGGCGGCTTCTATCTCACCGTGCCCGAGCCGATCGGCGGCTCGATCGACATCGGCGCTATGCACATCTCGGCCTGGCGCTTCACCATCATCGTCATCACGCTGCTGGTGATGGGCGGCTGCTACCTCCTGCTCTCGCGCACGAGCTTTGGTCTGCGCGTCCGCGCCACGCTGGAGAACCCGTCGCTGGCGCGTGCGTCCGGCATCTCCACGCCGCTGATCTACGGCGCCACCTTCGCGTTCGGTGCCGCGCTCGCCGGTCTTGCCGGCGCGCTGATCGTGCCGGTGTTCAGCCTGTTTGCCGATCTCGGCCTGCGCTTCCTGATCCAGGGTTTTGTCGCGGTCATGGTCGGCGGCGTCGGCTCCTTCATCGGGCCGGTCGCGGGCGCCGGCGTCATCGGCACGCTGAGTGCCGCACTGCCATGGGTGATGGCGCCTGTCGTCGCCGACGTCCTCGTCTTCGTGCTCGCCATTGTCTTCATCAAATTCCGCCCGCAGGGCCTCATCGCTGGAAAAGGGGTTTAGTCACATGTTCAATCGCACTCAGCTCACACGCCGCCGTTTCCTCTCCAATTTCGCCTTTACCACCGGCGCGGTCGCGACCGGCGTCGGCAGCTGGGTGATCCCGGCCGACTGGGCCAACGCGGCGGAAGGCCCGATCAAAGTCGGCATCGCCACCGATCTCACCGGCCCGATCGCCTATGCCGGCAATGCCGACGCCAATGTCGCCAAGATGGTGATCAAGGAGATCAACAATTCCGGCGGCCTGCTCGGCCGTCCGCTCGAGCTCTATATCGAGGACACCGCCTCCAACGAATCCGTCGCCGTCGGCAACGTCCGCAAGCTGATCCAGCGCGACAAGGTCGACATGGTGCTGGGCGGCATCACCTCGTCGATGCGCAACGCGATCAAGGACCCGATCGTCGCGCGCGGCAAGACGCTCTACATCTATCCGCAGCTCTATGAGGGCAAGGAGTGCACGCCCTATCTGTTCTGCACCGGGCCGACGCCGGCGCAGCAGTGCGACGAGTTCATTCCCTGGCTGATCAAGAACGGCGGCAAGAAGTTCGCGCTGCCAAGCGCCAACTACGTCTGGCCGCACACGCTCAACGTCTATGCTCGCAAGGTGATCGAATCCAATGGCGGTGAGGTCGTGTTCGAGGAATACTACCCGCTCGACCAGGTCGACTTCTCCGCGACGGTCAACCGCATCGTCTCCAACAAGGTCGACGTCGTCTTCAACACGGTCATTCCCCCCGGTGTCGGCCCGTTCTTCAAGCAGCTCTATGAAGCGGGCTTTCTCAAGAACGGCGGGCGTCTGGCCTGCGTCTACTATGACGAGAACACGCTCAACATCAACCAGGCCAGCGAGATCGAGGGCCTCGCAAGCTGCCTCGACTATTTCAAGGTGTTGACCAAGGAGAACCCGTTCGACGCCAAGATCCAGGCGGCCTACGAGAAGGATTTTCCGGGCAACTTCCTGTTCGCCGCCGGCAGCGCCGCCACCGGCACCTATCGCGGCCTGAAGCTGTGGGAAGCCGCCGTCAAGGAAGCCGGCAAGATCGACCGCGACTCGGTCGCCGCCGCGTTGGACCATGCCAAGATCGCCGAAGGTCCGGGTGGCCCAGCCGAGATGGTGCCGGGCAAGCGGCACTGCAAGATGAAGATGTACACCGCAGTCGCCAAGGGCGGGAACTACGAGATCGTCGCGCGCAGCAGCGGCCTCGTCGATCCCAAGGAATGCTGACGTAGAATGCCGAAAGCGATGGGCGCAGTGAAGCAGACGATCCCCGCCGAGATCGGCGGGGATATGGACGCCGCGGTGGGCAGCAGCGGAACGGCGGCCAAAGCTGCCGCGGGACGAAAAGTCCTGCCGATCGTCGAGGGCGTCGTGCTGGTCGCGGCGCTGCTCGCGCCGCTGGTGCTGCAGGACTATCTCACCGTGTTCGCAACGCGCGTGATCATCCTTGCGCTGTTCGCGCTGTCGTTTGATCTGGTCTGGGGCTATGCCGGTATCATGAGCTTCGGCCAGGCCCTGTTCTTCGGCTCGGCCGGCTATGGGGTCGCTCTGCTCGCGCGCGATCTGGACATCACCAATATCTTCCTGGTGCTGCCCGCGGGCACGCTGATCGGCCTCACCTTCGCGCTCCTGCTCGGCGGCTTCCTGCTGCTGGGACGGCATCCCTCCAGCGTGATCTTCGTCTCGCTGGGCACGCTCACCGGCTCCTACGCTGCCGATCGCCTCGCGCGCGGCTGGTACTATCTCGGCGGCCAGAACGGCATCCCCTCGATCGCGCCGATGTCGCTCGGTGGTTACGAATTCTCGGAAGGGCCGGCCTTCTATTATCTCGTGCTGGGTATCCTCGTCGTCGTCTATCTGCTCTGCCGCTTCCTGGTGCGCTCGCAATTTGGTCTCGCGCTCGCAGGGCTCCGCGAAAACGAGCAGCGCATCGCCTTCTTTGGCTACAAGGCGCAGCACCTTAAGGCGATCATCTTCGCCATCGGCGGTGCCATCGCCGGTCTTGCCGGCAGCCTCTACGCCTTTCACGAAGGTTTCGTCTGGCCCAACATGGTCGGCGTCGTGGTCTCGACGCAGGTCGTGCTCTATGTGCTGTTCGGCGGCTCCGGCACGCTGATTGGTGCCGTCATCGGTGCTGTCATCGTCGAGGGCGTCAGCTTCTGGCTGTCGGACAATTACCGCGACATCTGGCCGATCATTTTGGGATTGTTGCTGCTGCTCGTGATCCTGTTCCGGCCTCTTGGCCTGATTAGTTTTGTGCTGGGCGAGCGTGAACGGGTCGGCAGCTTCGGCGTCAAGATCAAGGAGACGCGCAATGCTCCTTGAGGCCGCCGGCATCAAGAAGGTCTTCGGCAAGCTCACTGCGCTGGACGGCGCCGCGCTCACCGTCGGCGAGAACGAGTTTCACGGCCTGATCGGCCCGAACGGCTCCGGCAAGAGCACATTGATGAAGTGCATCGCCGGCGCCGAGGTGCCGACGCAGGGCAAGGTGAGCTTCGTCAACACCGACATCACCGCGTTTACGCCGACCGAGCGGGCCCGCGCCGGCATGAGCCTGAAATTCCAGATCACCAGCGTGCTGCCGACGCTGACGCTCTACGACAACATCCTGCTGGCGCTGCAGGCGCAGTCCTCGCTGTTCGATCTCGTGTTCTCGCGCACCCGTGGCGCGCTGCACGATCAGGTCATGACCATGCTGACGCAGTTCCGCCTCGCTGACCGCGCCTTCGATGCGGCGGCGGCGCTGTCGCACGGCCAGCAGCAATGGCTGGAGATCGCCATGGCGCTCGCCGGCAAGCCAAAGCTCCTGCTGCTCGACGAGCCCACGGGCGGCATGAGCCTCGAGGAGCGCCGCGTCACCGGCGAACTGCTGCAGCCCATAAAAAAGCACTGCTCGCTCGTCATCGTCGAGCACGATCTCGATTTCATCCGCGACATCTGCGATCGCCTCACCGTGCTCGACCAGGGCAAGGTGCTGGCATCGGGCACGGTGTCGGAGATCCAGGCCAACAAATCCGTCCAGGAGATCTATCTGCGCCGTGCCTGAATTTTTGGACATCAAGCATCTCGACGCCGGCTATGGCCGCAGCCAGGTCCTGTTCGACGTCACGCTCGGCATTCCCTGGCGCGGCGGCGTCGCCGTGCTCGGGCGCAACGGCGCCGGCAAGACCACGCTGATGAAGACCATCGTCGGCGAGCTGCCGGCCTGGAAGGGCGAGGTCGCCTTCGACGGCCGCGACATCAGCCGCCGCGCCACCCAGGAGCGCGTCCGCGCCGGCATCGGTTACGTGCCGCAGGAGCATTCGGTGTTCGCGCGCCTGTCGGTGCGCGACAATCTCGCGGTCGGCTCGCTTGCGAACAAGGATGCCTCCGCCGTCGACCGCGTGCTGACCATCTTCCCAAAGCTCGGCCAGCGCCTCGACCAGCCCGCCGGCACCCTCTCCGGCGGCGAGCGCAAGATGCTCGCCATCGGCCGTGCCATGCTGGGGGATCCAAAACTCCTGCTGCTGGACGAGCCGACCGAAGGCGTCTGGATCGGCGTCATCGAGGAGATCACCGAGCGCCTGATCGAGCTCGCGAAGAGCATCGCGGTGATCATCGTCGAGCAGCATCTCGATCTGGCGCTGCGCGTCGCGGACTATGCGTATGTGCTGGATCGCGGCAGGGTCGCGCTGCAGGGGCAGGCGGGCGAGGTGAGGGGCAATCCGGAGCTGATGCGGTATCTGGCGCCGTAGGGCCTCGCTGAAGCGCGGCGCTCTCACCCAAATTTCCACTGCCGTAGCCCGCATGAGCGAAGCGACATGCGGGGCCGTCTGCGACATTCCCGGATGTCGCTTCGCTCATCCGGGCTACGCGCAGCCAGTCCCGTCATCCTGAGGTGCGAGCCGCGCGACGCAACGCGGCGCGCGGGGAGCCTCGAAGGATGAACGGCCGGGATGCAGCCGGGCCGTCGCCCTTCGAGGGCCGCTAAGAAGCGGCCACCTCAGGGTGACGGGAAGACATCTTCGATTGTGAAAGACCCGAGCGCTGCGCGCGGTCCGTCCTACTTCATCGCCCCAAAGCGGCTGTCGAACGAATTCGACGACACCACCGGCGCGGCGCCGGCCATCTGGCCGCTGTCAGCCGCGCCATCCGATACCGACGGCTTCAGCGCCGGGCGCGTCTGGGCGAGGCGGGTGTCGGGCTTCGGCGGCTCTGCCGGCTTGGTGGCGGTCACCGCCGGCTTCGGCGCGTCCTTCGCTGCATCCTTGGACTTGTCGTGGCCCGGCACGAACCGGGTCACAGCGGCCTTCAGCCGGGACGCCGCGGTCGGCGGCGTCGTGGCCGGCGCAACCGATGCGGTCGCTTGCGGCGGAGGCGTGGTCGCCGTCGTATCGGCGGTGCCCATGCCCATCTTGCGGCCGAGGTTGGAGAAGAAGCCGCCGCTTTGCGATTTCTCGGCTGGTGCGGCTGTCGCGACGCGGGTGCCCGCGGCGGGCGCGCTGACGGCGACGACTGGCTCTTCCTGCGGCGCAGGCGCGGCCGCGGCCGCCTCGAGATTCGGCTTGGGCGGATTGACGTGTCCGGGGATCGTGCCCGGCGCCTTCGCCATCGCCAGCATCTGCAGCGTGGTGCCTTCGGCGCCTTCCGACAGGCCGGTCGAGCCTTCCGGAATCTTCGCGGCGAAGATCTTGTTCATGCCGCCGTCGATGCCGGTGTTCATGCGCGCCACCGGCGTGCCCTTGGCGACGAGCTTGGCGTATTCGGCCTCGTCCTTCGCCTGCTTCTCGCGCACGGCGCTGGCGACGTCTTCGGGGATCACATAGGCCGGGCATTTTGCGGAGGCGTCGAACACCGGATCGCGCTTGGCGTCGGCCGGCTTCGCGGCGTCGAAGACGTACTTCTTCTCGCAGAAATCGACCCTCGGCTCCTGCCGCGTCACCTCGAAATGATCATAGCCTTCCTTGATCATCTTCCAGAAGGCCATGTTCGGATTGTTCCGGTGCTTGGCCATGTTCACCGGCGTCATCTTGAACGGGTAGGCCTGCAGCTGGAACGCTTTCTGGCCGCCGAAGAAGGACTCGCGGCCGAGCGAATAGATCTCGGCGATCTGCTCGTCGGTCATCGCGTAGCAGCCGCGCGAAGAACAGTCGCCGTGCACCATCAGCTGCGAGCCGGTGCGGCCCAGCGCCTTGTCGAACGCGTTCGGATAGCCGGTGTTGAAGGAGAGGTAATAGGCCGACTGCGGATTCATCTGGCCCGGATTGATCGAGTAGAATCCTTCCGGCGCCTGGCGGTCGCCTTCGCGCACCTTGGGGCCGAGGTCACCGGACCAGCGGCAGATCGGATAAGTCTTGAGCAGCGCGAACTGGCCGTTGCGGGCCTGCTTCCAGACCTCGAGCTCGGCCTCCTGCTTGAACAGGCGCACCAGGATCGGCGATTGCAGGTCCATGTCCTTCTCGACCATCGCGGCGAGAAGCTTTGGCGGCACCGGCTGATTGGCCTTGGCGTTGGTCGCGAGCGAGACCTGGTCGGTGTCGCAGCCGGCGAGCAGGCCGCCGGCCGTCATCAGCGCAACCGAAACCAAGAGCGCGCGAGCAAGCGAACGAGAAATCAAGATGGACCCCACACCGTGCCGGGCAAGGAGCGCGAACCCCAATTCTTTGGCGCGTGATCCGACCGGAAAACCACCCGCCGCGGCGGGCTCGTTCAGACCACGCTCCAGCGCTTATGCCCTGAAGCCATTGATTAAAATTCTAACCTCTGGGTCATGTGGTCGCAACCCGAGCGGGGATCACGAGGGCGTTGGCCCAAAGGTGTGGTCAACAGAGACTTAAATCAGGCGTAACCTGGAACTGGGCCGGAACTTGGGCCTTGCGGCCAAACCGCCACTGAGATCGCCGATTTGGGCAAAAAAAGGGTTAACGCGGGGTTACCGGGGGCTCGAAAGGTCTCGTAGGGTGGGCGAAGGCGCGAAGCGCCGTGCCCACCATCTAGCCACCTGCACCGCTCGGAATGGTGGGCACGCTTCGCTTTGCCCACCCTACGAGACCGGAATCGAGGCGAATCAGCCCAGTTTGCGGCCGATATCGAGGAATTTCTGCCGCCGCTGCTTGCGGATGGCGTCGCCGTCGAGGCCCCGGAGCTCGTCGAAGGCCTTGGCGATGGCGTCCCCGGTGGTGGCGATCATGGCGGCGGGGTCGCGGTGGGCGCCGCCGACCGGCTCCTTCAGGATCTGGTCGATCACCCCGAACCGGAGCATGTCCTGGGCGGTGATCTTCATGTTGTTGGCGGCTTCCTGCGCCTTGGTGCCGTCGCGCCAGAGGATGGAGGAGGCGGCCTCCGGCGAGATCACGCTGTAGATGGCGTGCTCCAGCATCAGCACCTTGTTGGCGGTGGTGATGGCGATGGCGCCGCCCGACATGCCCTCGCCGGTGATGATGGCGACGTTCGGCACGGTCAGCGCCATGCAGGCATCGGTCGAGCGCGCGATCGCTTCGGCCTGGCCGCGCTCCTCGGCGCCGATGCCGGGATAGGCGCCGGCGGAATCGGCGAGCGACAGCACCGGCAGGCCGAACCGCTCGGCCATCTCCATCAGCCGCACGCATTTGCGATAGCCCTCGGGCCGCGCCATGCCGAAATTGTGCCGGATCCGGCTCTCGGTGGAATCGCCCTTCTCCTGGCCCATCACGCAGATCGGCTCGCCGCGGAAGCGGCCGAAGCCGGCGACCAGTGCCTCGTCCTCACCGAACTTGCGGTCGCCGGCGAGCGGGGTGAATTCGGTGATCAGGCCCTTGATGAAGTCGTTGAAGTGCGGCCGCTGCGGATGCCGCGCCACCAGCGTCTTCTGCCACGGCGTCAGGTTCGTATAGAGGTCCGCCAGCGCCTGCGCCGCCTTGTCCTCGATCCGGCCGACCTCGTCGCTGATGTCGGTGCCGGTGGCGGCGAGCGCGCGCAATTCGTCGACCTTGGAGTCGAGCTCGGCGACGGGCTTTTCGAAGTCGAGATAGCTGCGCATCTGGTCTTGCATCAACTCAGTATAGGGGGACGGGGCGAAAGAAGCGAAGCGAGGTTGGAGCGCGGAAAGAAGTGTAGCTTCTTCAACGAGTTGGCTTGTGTGCTGGTGGCAGTCGGCCAAATCAGTCGTGAGGCCCCGGCTCTTTCTGCGGAGATGTGGCCGAAGTCAAGGCGGTTTCGTTCCCCCCGCTGTCGTCCCCGCGCACGCGGGGACCCATAACCACAGGGAGAAGTTTGGCGAAGACTGACGGTGAATAGGCCCTTCCACGGTACTCACAGCGGCCGTCACAGATAGATCACGCGGTATGGGTCCCTGCGTTCGCAGGGACGACAGTCACTTCTCCGCCAGCGGATGCAGGTCGCGCACCAGGCTCTTCAGCCGCTCCTCGACCACATGGGTGTAGATCTGGGTCGTGGAGATGTCGGTATGCCCGAGCAGGGTCTGCACGATGCGCAAATCGGCGCCGTTGTGCAGCAGGTGGCTGGCGAAGGCATGGCGCAGCACGTGCGGGGAGACCAGCCGGGCCTGCAGGCCCGAGGCGACCGCGAGCTCCTTCAAATCGCGGGCAAAGTGCTGCCGCGTCAGATGCCCGCTCTCGCCGAAGGAAGGGAACAGCCATTTCGAAGCGGCGAGGCTGTCTTTCTTCTTCTCGGTTTTCGCGGCCTCCGTCGCGCTGAGATAATCCGCCATCGCCTGCCGCGAGGCGTCGTTGAGCGGCACCAGGCGCTCCTTGTTGCCCTTGCCGCGCACCACGATCATGCGCGCGTCGCGCTTGGCCGCCGTGCGCGGCAGCGCCACCAGCTCTGAGACGCGCAGGCCCGTGGCGTAGAGCACCTCGAGCAGGCAGTAGAGCCTCAAAGAGCGCAGCCGCTTCGATGGCGATACCTCTTCCGTCTCGCTCAATTCCTTGGCACGGCGGAGCATGCGGTCGACATCCGCGATCGACAGCACCTTTGGCAGGCCGCGGCCGCGCTTCGGACCGGACAGGATCGCGGCGGGATCGTCGCCGCGAATCCGCTCGTTCAGCAGGAAGCGGTAGAGATGCCGCATCGCCGACAGCCGCCGCGCGACACTGGTGGATTTGAAGCCGCGCGCGTCGAGGTCAGCAAGGTAATCGCGCAGGACTTGCGTCTCCGCGTCCGCGAAACTACGGCCGACGCGGCCCAGAAATTCCGAGAAATCGGTGAGGTCGCGGCGGTAGGCATCGAGCGTGTTGGGACCGGCGCCCTGTTCCGCCGCGAGCATGTCGAGGAACAGGCCGGTGAGCTTGTTGTCGGAGGGCTTTACGCGCATGCCCCGGACCCTAGCGGCTATTTCTTGAGAAACTTATCCGGCGGGATCGTCACCGTCATTTCCCGCGGCTTCGGGTTGACGAAGTTCGCCAGCGCGAAGATCACGCCATAGACGATGCCGGCGATCACGGCGACGACCGTCAGGAAGCGGAACAGGCTGGGCATCGGTCTGGGGTCTCTGTCGGGGACTCGATAGTGGGCTTGGCAGCCAAATTAACCAATGAAATCATCCAACATGTTCGCCGTTTCGTGGCAAGAGTCCTCTGGCGAGGCCCCCTGCGGGGTCGTATAGGTGGCCAAACCATGCCGCCTTTGGCGGCAGATCGAGCGAGATCCAGAGCGAGATCCAGAGCAATATCCATGTCCGACGCCGCGTTGCCGATTCCCGCTTCGCCTGAGGCCGACATCCTGTCGGCCCTGGGTGCGCGCTCGATCGTGCTCGTCGGCATGATGGGGGTGGGCAAATCCACCATCGGCCGCCGCATGGCTGTCAGGCTCAAGCTGCCCTTCGTCGACGCCGACACCGAGATCGAGGCGGCGGCCGGCATGACCATACCGGAGATTTTCGAGCGCCACGGCGAGCAGCACTTTCGCGATGGCGAGGCCCGCGTGATTGCGCGCCTGCTCGAGGGCGGTCCGGTGGTGCTGGCGACCGGGGGCGGCGCCTTCATGCGCGAGGAGACGCGGATGCGCATCGCGGCCAAGGCGATCTCGATCTGGCTTCGGGCGGACCACGACGTCATCATGCGCCGCGTCCGCCGGCGCGCCGATCGCCCGCTGCTTCAGACCGCCGACCCCGAGGGAACCGTCACGCGCCTGCTCACCGAGCGCGAGCCGATCTACGGCAAGGCCGACCTCACCATCGCCTCGCGCGACGTGCCTCACGACAAGATCGTCGAGGAATGCATCGAGACGCTGCACGCCCATCTCTGCGGCGAACAGTCCGCCCCACCACCTGCCGATGTTGCGAGTGCCGCACGATGACTGCGCCGTTGAAACTTTCCGATCCGGTCAACGTCGACGTCGCGCTCGGCGATCGCGCCTATAACATCGTCATCGGCCGCGGCGTGCTCTCATCGCTCGGCGAACGGATCGCGGCCTTGCGGCCGGGCGTGCGCACGGCGATCGTCACCGACCGCACCGTCGCGAAATACTGGCTTGAGCCGACTGAGGCCTCGCTCGCAGCCAGCGGCATTCCGACCTCGTGCATCGTGGTCGAGGAAGGTGAGATCTCGAAAACCTATGCCGGCCTCGAAAAGGTCAGCGAGGCCCTGATCGCCGCGAAGATCGAGCGCAACGATCTCGTCATCGCACTCGGCGGCGGCGTGGTCGGCGATCTCGCCGGCTTTGCCGCGGCGATCCTGCGCCGCGGCGTCGATTTCGTGCAGGTGCCGACCTCGCTGCTGGCACAGGTCGATTCCAGCGTCGGTGGCAAGACCGGTATCAACTCGCCGCAGGGCAAGAATTTGCTCGGCGCCTTCCACCAGCCGGTGCTTGTGATCGCTGACACCGCCGTCCTGGACACGCTGTCGCCGCGCCAGTTCCGCGCCGGCTATGCCGAGGTCGCCAAATACGGCGTGCTCGGCGACGAGGCCTTCTTCACCTGGCTGGAAAAGAACCATTCCGACATCTTCAAGGGCGGCTCCGCGCGCGAGCATGCGATCGCGACCTCCTGCCGCGCCAAAGCGGGTGTCGTCTCCCGCGATGAGCGCGAGACCGGCGAGCGCGCGCTGCTCAATCTCGGCCACACTTTCGGTCACGCGCTGGAAGCCGCGACCGGCTTCTCCGATCGCCTGTTCCATGGCGAAGGCGTTGCGATCGGCATGACGCTGGCGGCGCAGTTTTCGGCGAAGCTCGGCATGATCGGCGAGGCTGATGCCGCGCGCGTCGAGCGGCACCTGATCGAGGCCGGCCTGCCGACCCGTTTGCAGGACATCGCCGGCTTTGCCCAGGAAGGGCTTGCCGACGCCGACGCGTTGATGGCGCTGATGGCGCAGGACAAGAAGGTCAAGCGCGGCAAGCTCACCTTCATCCTGCTCGAGGCCGTCGGCCGCGCGGTGATCGCGAAGGACGTCGAGCCGGCGCCGGTGCGCGACTTCCTGAAAGAGAAGCTGGCGCAAACGGCCTGATGCGCGGGCTGAGCTGAATTTCGCTAAAGCGTTTTCCAGCGAAGTGGATACCGGTTCGCGCCAGGAAAACGCGTCAGAATAGAGTGGTGCATGGACTGGCTCGGATTCACCATCGTCGTCCTCTGCCTGCTGGTCTCGGCGTTCTTCGCCGCGAGCGAGACCGCGCTGACCGGCGCCTCGCGCGCCAGCATGCTGCGGCTGTCGAAACAAGGTCATCACGAGGCCGATGTCGTCTCCCAGCTGCTCGACATGCGCGAGCGGCTGATCGGCGCACTGCTGCTCGGCAACAACATCGCCAATATCGGGGCGTCTGCGCTTGCCACCGGCATCTTCACGTCCTGGTTCGGCGATGTCGGCGTGCTCTATGCGACCGGCGTGATGACCGCGCTGGTCGTGATCTTCGCGGAAGTCCTGCCAAAAACCATCGCCATCAACGCGCCCGACCGCGTCGCGCTCGCCGTGGCGCGGCCGATGCGGCTGACGATGTATGTGCTCGGGCCGTTGTTGACGGTGGTCGAAGTCATCGTGCGCCTGCTGATGCGGCTGTTCGGCCTCGCCGGCGAGCACCAGGCGATCCTGTCGCCGACCGAGCGCCTGCGCGGCGCGGTCGACCTCCTGCACCACGAGGGCAAGGTCGAGAAGCAGGACCGCGACATGCTCGGCGGCCTGCTGGACTTGCGCGAGCTCCAGGTCTCCGACGTCATGATCCACCGCACCGAGATGATGATGATCAACGCCGACATGCCGCCGGACGATCTGGTGCGCGAGGTGCTGGCGACCGAATACACCCGCATTCCGCTCTGGCGCGAGAAGCCGGAAAACATCATCGGCGTGCTGCACGCCAAGGATCTGTTGCGCGCGATCCGCGCCTCCGACGGCGACACCTCGCGCATCGACGTATCCACCATCGCGCTGCCGCCCTGGTTCGTGCCGGAGATGCGGCCGCTCGCCGAGCAGCTCAAGGCGTTCCGCCGCCGCAAGACCCATTTCGCGCTCGTGGTCGACGAGTACGGCGAAGTTGAAGGTCTCGTGACGCTGGAAGACATTTTGGAAGAAATCGTCGGCGACATCTCCGACGAGCACGACGTCGTGGTCGCCGGCGTGCGCGCCCAGCCGGACGGCTCGGTCGTGGTCGACGGCTCGGTGCCGATCCGCGATCTCAACCGCGCCATGGACTGGCATCTGCCCGATGAGGAGGCAACCACGGTCGCCGGCCTCGTCATCCACGAGGCGCGCTCGATCCCCGACCGCGGCCAGAGCTTCACCTTCCACGGCTTCCGCTTCCGCGTCCTCCGCCGCGAACGCAACCGCATCACCGCGCTCCGTATTTCACCGGTGCCGCGCGAGGCCGAGATGGAAGAACCCAGGCCGAGAAGGGCCGGAACGTCGTTTTGATTTCCCACCCTCCCCTGGAGGGGGAGGGTCGATCGCGCGTAGCGCGAGCGGGGTGGGGTGATCTCTCCACACGGGCACTGTTCATTGCGGAGAGACCGTCACCCCACCCCGCTACGCATTGCGCTACGCTTCATGCGTAGCGACCCTCCCCCTCCAGGGGAGGGTAAGCGATCAGCCTTCCCCCGGCGCCTGTGCGTGGATCGCCAGTGCGTGCACGCTGCCGGAAAGTTCCGCGGCCAGCGCCGAATTTATCATGCGATGGCGCTCGACCCGGGTCTTCCCTTTGAAGGCATCAGACACGATATAAACCCGAAAATGCGTCTCGCCGCTCGGCCGATGGCCGGCGTGACCCTCATGCAAATGTGACTCGTCGACGACTTGCAGGCTTTCCGGGGTGAAAGCTTCCTGCAACTTGTTGCTGATAGTATCTTTCATAACCATGAGTGCCATTAAAGCGTGCGCAAGCGCCCCGTCAATTGCCGGGGTGGTCAGCTAAATGCAATGTCAAGACTTGAAGGTTTTTGCATTGCGTAGTCAAAGTCAGCCATGCCGATCGATTCATCAAAGTTCTTCGACTCCATCCGCGTGAAGCCGCGAGGCAAGCAGCCGGAAGTGAAGCCGCGCGACACCGTGGTCAACTGCGAGTGGGCGGGCTGCGCGAACAAGGGCGCGCACCGTGCGCCGAAGGGGCGCGAGAACCAGCGCGAGTACTGGCACTTCTGCCTCGACCATGTGCGCGAGTACAACCAGAACTACAATTTCTTCTCCGGCATGAATGCCGACGCCGTCGCGCGCTACCAGAAGGACGCGCTGACCGGCCACCGCCCGACCTGGAAGATGGGCGCCAATGGCGGCAAGAAGGGTGCGGAAGCCGAGATCGACATGGCGTCCGATCCGTTCAGCATGTTCAGCGAGATCAACGGCCGCGCCAACTGGCGCAAGGGCCCGGACGCCCAGCCCAAGGCCGAGACGCGCAAGGTCATGAACGCCGAGCGCAAGGCGCTCCAGGTCATGGGCCTCGGTCCCGACGCCACGCTCGCCGACGTCAAGAGCAAGTACAAGGCGCTGGTCAAGCAGCACCACCCCGACGCCAATGGCGGCGACCGCTCTACCGAGGATCGCCTGATCGAGATCATCAAGGCGTATAATTATCTGAAGACGGTGGTGCGGGAGGCCTGAGGCCTCGCCTAGCGTTCTCTCGGAGGAGCGGAAGTCGCAGCCACACTCTCGGTGTCGTCCCGGCCTAGTGCGCAATTGCGCACGGGGGGCCGGGACCCATAACCCCAGGGAGTAGTTTGGCGAAGACCCGTAGTGAAGATCTTCCTGCGGTACTGGCACCTACCTTCACCGATAAATCACGCGGTATGGGTCCCGGCCTTCGCCGGGACGACCGTATCGTAGGGTGGGCAAAGCGACGCGTGCCCACGACTTCCCTGGCAATTTCAGATAGGTGGTGGGCACGGCGCAAGTGCGCCTTTGCCCACCCTACGAGTGCGGACTCGCGGAGACGTCCGCGAAATCTCACGTCTCCGGCATCGCCCCCACATAGGACGAACTCGGCCGGATCAACCGTCCCGTGCGCTGCTGCTCGCGCGCATGCGCGGTCCATCCCGCTGAACGGGCCACCGCGAAGATCGGCGTGAACGCCTGCCGTGGGATCGCCAGCGCATCGAGCAGGATCGCGGTGAAGAACTCGACGTTGGTCTCCAGCGGGCGCTCCGGATTTTTCTTCCGCAAGGCCGCGCGGATATAGGCCTCGACCTCGCCGGCAAACGGCAGATCGGTACCGTTGGACGCCAGCGCCTCGACCGCGGTCTTCAGCACGTCCGCGCGCGGATCGCGCACGCGGTAGATGCGGTGACCAAAGCCCATCATGCGCTCGCCGCGCGCCAGCGCCGCATCCACCCAGGGCTGGATGCGCTCGCGCGAGCCGATCGCGTCCAGCATTTCCAGCACCGGCTCCGGCGCGCCGCCATGCAGCGGACCCGTGAGCGCGCAATAGCCCGCCGTCACCGCGGCAAACAGATCGGCCTGCGTCGAGGCCACCACGCGCGCGGTGAAGGTCGAGGCGTTCATGCCGTGGTCGCTGGCGGTGACGAGATAGGCATCGAGCGCGGTGACCTCGCGCGCCGCGGGCGAGCGCCCGTGCAGCATGCGCAGCGTGTCGGCGGCATGGCTCACGTTTGGATCGGGCGCGATCGGCTCGAGCCCCTTGGCGCGCCGGACCAGCGCGCCCGCGATCACTGGAAATGCGCCGACGATGGTTGCCTCATGTTCGAGCCCGTGCTCGGCGCGAAGTCCGGCGACCGCCGCGCGAAACCCGTCGACGATGCCCATGCCGCGGGTCGCCGGCAGCAACTCGTCCAGCCGCGCGAAGGCGCGCTCGCGCGCCGCGCCCAGGCTCGCCCGCACATTGGCTTCGCTTAAGGTCGTCTTGCTGGCGCCGTTCCAGAGCCGGGCGGTGACGCCCTCGAAGCTCGATTTGGCGGCGAGGCGGCCGACATGCTCGCCGGCGATGATCAGCTCGCCGCGCTCGCCGTCGACATGGCTCAGCACGGTCTCGGCCGCGGGAACGCCGTCCAGTCCGATCTGGCTTTTGGTGAGGTGGATGTTCATGGCCCAATCTCCCTTTTGCATTGCACGCAGGGGAAAGGTCGGTCCTCTCGACAGATTGATCAATCTTGATTACATAAATCAATATGAAAAATTCTGGCGAGCTCTACCTCTCCGCCCGGGAAGCCGCCGCCGAGCTCGCGATCTCGCCGGCCACGCTCTACGCCTATGTCAGCCGCGGCCTGATGCGCTCCGAGCCGACGCCGGACTCGCGCAAGAACCGCTACCGCGCCGAGGACGTCCGAGCGCTCAAGGAGCGCCGGGTGCCCTCGCCGGAACCGCGCGGCCTGCGCAGTTTCGATGCCGACCTGCCGGTGATGGACACGGAGATCTCGACCATCACCGAGGAGGGTGCGATCTATCGCGGCGTCAATTGCGTCGATCTCGCCGAAAACGACACGCTGGAGCACACCGCGACGCTGCTGTGGGACGTCGCCGACGTCGATCCCTTCGCGCCCGACAATCAGCCCGTGATGTCCGATGAGATGTGCGCGATCGCGGAAGCCGCGCGCAGGGCGGCGCCGATCGACCGCGCCATCGCCGTGCTGGCGCTCGCCACCAGCGCCGATCCCCGCGCCTTCACCCGCGCGCCCGATGGCCGCGCCATGGTCGGCGCGCGCATCGTCCGCCTGCTGGTCGCGACCATGCTCAACGTCGAACCGTCGGCCGAGCCGCTGCATCAGCAGGTCGCGCGTGCCTGGGCGCCCGATAACAAGCACGCGCCCGATCTGATCCGCCGCGCGCTCGTTCTCCTCGCCGATCACGAGCTGAACGCCTCGACCTTCACCGCGCGCTGCGCGGCCTCGACCGGCCTCAACCTCTACGACTCCGTCATCGCCGGACTAGCCGCGCTGAAAGGACCGAAGCATGGCGGCGCCGGCGTGCTCGCCTCGCAACTGGTGAAAACGCTGATCGATCGCGACGTCGCCCCGATGGTGCGCGAGCGCGTCGCGCTCGGCGAGCGCTTTGCCGGATTCGGCCACGGCGTCTACAAGCGCGGCGATCCCCGCGCGCAATCGCTGCTGAACGCCTTGTCGCGCGCCGGCGCGCCAAGGAAATTCACGAAAGAAGTACCGGAGCGGATCGTCGAGGCGACCGGCGAGCTCGTCAACATCGACTATGCGCTCGCCGTGCTCGTCCACGCGCTGCGCCTGCCTGCCGGCAGCGAGCTCGCGCTGTTCGCCATGGCCCGCAGCGTCGGCTGGATTGCGCACGCCAGCGAGCAATTGCAGTTCGGCAAGCTGATCCGGCCAAGGGCAAGGTATGTGGGGCCGGCACCGGGGCGAAGGGTGGGTGGGTCTTAACCTCTCCCGCTTGCGGGAGAGGTCGCGCCGAAGGCGCGGGTGAGGGCTCTCTCCTCTTGGGGGTTCTCGATTGGGGAAGCACCCTCTCCCCAACCCTCCCCCGCAAGCGGGGGAGGGAGCGCACCTCCGTCGCCGCAGCAGCCAAAGCTAATTAGCCCCGCGGCTTCGCTTCCGCGACACCGCCATTCCGCTGGCGATAGATCCACACCGCTACGCCCCCCACGATCGCAACCCCAACCACGGTCAGCATCCAGAGATGCTTGCCGACGTGCCCATGGTGGTGCAGCCCGGCATATTCGTGCAGCGCCGTCACCGCCAGCACGCCCGGCAGCACATGGGCGGGGGCCCAGACCAGGATCGCCGGGATGTTCACCGTATAGAATCTGGTGGGCGTCATCCCCAGTGCGCCGGCGGTCACCGGCACGAAGGCGCGGATCGGCGGCACGAAGCGGGCGAAGAAGACGGCCCAGGTGCCGAAGCGGTGGAAGAAGGTCTCGCTCTCGGCGACCACGCGGGGATAGTTGGTCAGCGGCCAGGCGTTGAGGATCTCGCGCTGCTGCCGGTGCCCGATCCAGTAGGCCGAGCCGTCGCCGAGCATGGCGCCGAGGACGGCCGCCAGCAGCACCCATGGCAGCTTCAGCTCGCCGCCCGGAATCAGGGCGCTCAGCGCCAGGATGATGGTCGAGCCGGGGATCACCGATCCCACCACCGGCACGGCCTCCAGAAGGGCCGCCAGGAACAGGGTCAGATAGGCCAGCCACGCATGGGCCGAGACGAAGGCGATGAGGGGATCGAGGAAGGACGTCACGTCGTCTCTGTGGCGGGCTGGGGCTTTTCGGTTCGGACCCTACATATGTAGGGAGAGGCGGCGAAAGTGCCATTTGCGTGGGCAGCCCCGTTACCCCGCCCGAAATTCGAGCGTGATTCGCAAGGCAGCCCTCCCAAAACTGCGTTCCTCACCTATCTAAATGAAAAGACAACGGAACTTTGATTGAGGGGCGGGCTTCTGCCAGCACGTTGTCTCTGATAGGTTCGAAAGCGCACCCAGCCGCAGCCAACGTGCAATAACTGGTCTCGGGATCGCCCGGGGCCTCGGAGGATTGATGACGACCGCCGCCATGTCAAAAGTTGAGGAAGTTTCCGGTCTGCCCGACATGAAGGTGTCGGTCCGCCAGGTGTTCGGGATCGACAGCGATCTCGAAGTGCCGGCCTATTCCGAAGTCGATCCTCATGTGCCCGAAGTCGATTCCGACTATCGCTTCGACCGCGCCACCACGCTCGCCATTCTCGCCGGCTTCGCCCGCAACCGCCGCGTGATGGTGACCGGCTATCACGGCACCGGCAAATCCACCCATATCGAGCAGGTCGCCGCGCGCCTGAACTGGCCCTGCGTGCGCGTCAACCTCGACAGCCACATCAGCCGTATCGACCTCGTCGGCAAGGACTCCATCGTGGTCCGCGACGGCAAGCAGGTCACCGAATTCCGTGACGGCATTTTGCCCTGGGCGCTGCAGAACAACGTCGCGCTGGTGTTCGACGAATACGACGCCGGCCGCCCGGACGTCATGTTCGTGATCCAGCGCGTGCTCGAAGTCTCGGGCCGCCTGACGCTGCTCGACCAGAACAAGGTGATCAAGCCGCATCCGGCCTTCCGGCTTTTTGCCACGGCGAATACGGTTGGCCTCGGCGACACCTCGGGCCTCTATCACGGCACCCAGCAGATCAACCAGGGCCAGATGGACCGCTGGTCGATCGTCACCACGCTGAACTATCTCAGCCATGACGAGGAAGTCGAGATCGTGCTGGCCAAGGCCAAGCACTATCGCACCCAGGAAGGCCGCGACATCGTCAACAAGATGGTCCGCCTTGCCGATCTCACCCGTAACGCCTTCGCCAATGGCGATCTGTCGACGGTGATGAGCCCGCGCACGGTGATCACCTGGGCGGAAAACTCCGACATCTTCGGCGACATCGGCTTCGCCTTCCGCGTCACCTTCCTCAACAAGTGCGACGAGCTCGAGCGTCCCCTGGTCGCCGAGTTCTACCAGCGCTGCTTCAACGCGGAGCTGCCGGAATCGGCAGTCAACGTGGCGCTCAGCTGAGGTTTGAGATGTCGTCCCGGACAAGCGCAGCGAAGCGGAGCGCAGATCCGGGACCCATAACCACAGGCCGTGGTTTTGCGAAGATCGGAGTCGGCTGTGTGCTCAACGACCGCTGCCTGTGGTTATGGGTCCCGGCCTTCGCCGGGACGACGGTGAGATCGAGATGAGCACATCATCATCAAACTCCAAATTCCGTAGCAGCAAGGAAGCGCCGACCGAGCCGTTCAAGCGCTCGGTCGCCTCCTGCCTCAAGGCGATCGCGAAATCGCCCGAGCTCGACGTCTCCTTCGCGGCCGAGCGTCCTGGGCTTGCACCGGGCAAGGCGCGGCTGCCCGAGCCGGCGCGCAAGATGACCAAGCGTGACGCCGCCATCGTGCGCGGCCACGCCGACTCCATCGCGCTCAAGATCGCCTGTCACGATCCCAAGGTTCATCGCAAGCTGATGCCCGGCAATCCGCAGGCGCGCGGCGTGTTCGAGGCGGTGGAGCAGGCGAGGGTCGAGGCGATCGGCGCGCGCCGCATGGCGGGCGTTGCGAAAAACCTCACCGCGATGCTCGACGACCATTTCCATCGCGGCAAGTTCGACGAGATCACCGACCGCGCCGATGCGCCGCTCGCGGACGCGCTGGCGATGCTGGTGCGCGAGCGCCTCACCGGCATGGCGCCGCCGACGGCGGCGAAGAAGATGGTCGATCTCTGGCGGCCCATCCTCGAAGACAAGATCGGCAGGCGGCTCGACCGGCTCGATGGCGTGGTCGAGGACCAGGCCAGGTTCGGCGACGCCGTGCATGATCTGTTGTCGGCGCTCGAGCTCGGCGACGAGCGCAACGCCGACAGCGAGGACGATGAGGACAACGACGAGAACCAGGACGGCGACAACGATCAGTCCGGCGCCGAAGGCTCGCCCGATTCCGACGCCGCACAGGAGATGAGCGCCGACCAGGCGCAGGCATCATCCGAGGAGATGAGCGAGAGCGCGATGGAAAGCGCGCAGGCCTCGACCTCCGACACCTTCGACGACGGCGAGCTCGGCGACGACGAGACGCCGGGCGAGGCGACGCGTCCGAACGCGCATGGCAGGAACGAGCCGCGCGGGCCGGAATATCACGCCTTCGCGCCCAAGTTCGACGAGGTCATCGCCGCCGAAGACCTGTGCGATCATGACGAGCTGGAGCGCCTGCGCGCCTATCTCGACAAGCAGCTCGCGCATCTGCAAGGCATCGTCGCCCGCCTCGCCAACCGGCTGCAGCGCCGCCTGATGGCGCAGCAGAACCGCGCCTGGGAGTTCGACCTCGAAGAGGGCATCCTCGATCCCGCGCGCCTGTCGCGCGTCGTCACCGATCCCTATCACCCGCTGTCCTTCATGCACGAGAAGGAGGCGACGTTCCGCGACACCGTGGTGACGCTGCTGCTCGACAATTCCGGCTCGATGCGCGGCCGCCCGATCACGGTCGCCGCGACCTGCGCCGACATTTTGGCCCGCACGCTGGAGCGTTGCGGCGTCAAGGTCGAGATTCTGGGCTTCACCACGCGCGCCTGGAAGGGCGGGCAATCGCGTGAGGCGTGGCTTGCCGCCGGCAAGCCGGCCAATCCCGGCCGTCTCAACGATCTCCGTCACATCATCTACAAGTCGGCCGATGCCCCCTGGCGCCGTGCGCGAAAAAATCTCGGCCTGATGATGCGCGAGGGTCTCCTCAAGGAGAACATCGACGGCGAGGCGCTGGACTGGGCGCACAAGCGCCTGCTGGCGAGGGCCGAGCAGCGCAAGATCCTGATGATGATCTCGGACGGCGCGCCGGTCGACGATTCCACGCTGTCGGTCAATCCCGGCAACTATCTCGAGCGGCACCTGCGCCACATCATCGAGGAGATCGAGACCCGCTCGCCGGTCGAGCTGATCGCGATCGGCATCGGCCACGACGTGACGCGCTACTATCGCCGCGCGGTGACGATCGTGGACGCGGAAGAACTCGGCGGCGCCATCACCGAGAAACTCGCCGAGCTCTTCAGCGAGACCAACACCGCACCAACCCAGCCGGCCGGTCGCCCGCGACGCAAACTGCATTCGTGAGCACGCAATCATCCCGCCGCAGCTTTCTTGGCCACGCGGCGGCGGGATTTTCCACTCTTGCACTCTCCCGATTGGCGCAGGCGCAAGCGGCGACCGAGCCGCCACCGCGCCCGCTCCAGGTCGAGCATGCTGTTGCCGAGCCAGCGAGTCTCGAGGTCAATGCGCGCCCCATTCCGAGTTTCGAGCCGCGCGACCGCTCGCGCACGCGCTTCGGCTCGCTGGACTATCGCAGCGGCCTGGTGCTGACCTCGCCCTTTCGCGGTTTCGGCGGCCTGTCCGGCATCCGGCTCGACGCCAAAGGCGAGCGCTTCCTCGCGATCTCCGACCAGGGCAGCTGGTTCACCGGCCGCATCCGTTATTCCGGCAAGGCCATGGCCGGGCTCGACGAGGTCGAGGCCGCGCCGCTGCTGGGCCCGGAGGGGCGGCCGATCACCGAGAAGCGCATGTGGTGGGATTCGGAATCGCTGACGCGCGACGGCAATGTGGTCTATGTCGGGCTCGAGCGCGTCAACCAGATCCTGCGCTACGATTTCGCCAAAGGCGGCGTCCGCGCCCGAGGCGAGCCGATCCCGGTGCCATCAGGCGTTCGCAAGCTGCCGCACAACAAGGGGTTGGAAGCACTGGTCTTCGTGCCGAAGGGCCAACCTCTCGCCGGCAGCCTGATCGCGTTCTCCGAGCGCGGGCTCGACGCCGACGGCAATCTGGTCGCGTTCCTGATCGGCGGTCCGACGCCCGGCCAGTTCAGCGTCCGCCGTACCGAGAAATTCGACATCAGCGATGCGGTGCTCTTGCCCTCCGGCGAGCTCCTGATCCTCGAGCGCAAATTCTCCTGGTTCACCGGCGTCGACATCCGCATCCGCTCGATCCCCCTGAAGTCCATCGCGCCTGGCGCGCTGGTCGACGGCCCCGCGCTGTTCAAGGCCGATCTCGGCCAGGAGATCGACAACATGGAAGGCATCGACGCCCACGTCACGCCGGAAGGCGAGACCGTGCTGACCCTCGTCTCCGACGACAATTTTTCGATGCTCCAGCGCACCCTGCTGCTGCAGTTCACGCTGGTGGAGTAGGGCGCGCTAACCCTCCGCCGTCGTCCTGGCGAAAGCCAGGACCCATACCGCGTGATCTATCGAGTGCGACAGGTCGAAGTACCAACGACAAGTCTTCGTCAAACTCCTCCCTGGGGCAATGGGTCCTGGCTTTCGCCAGGACGACGACGTGAACGCCCGAGCGCTGTGCCGCGACAAACCGTGATGCAACTTCGCCGCGCCATCGCTGCCGCGCTCTTCGTCCTGCTCGCCGCGACGCCGCAGGCGCGCGCCACGGCCGAGCACACTTATGCGAGGGGCGAGTACGGCATCATCGCGGGCGGGTGGGCGCCGAACAAGCGGCTCGCCATCGCCGTTCATGGCGAGGGCGAGGGCGCGCATGACAAGTTTCACGCCTATCTGATGTCGGAGCCGAAGCATCGCCCACTGGCCGTGCTTGATAACATCAGCCACGAGAACAATCTCGACACCGCTTCCGATGCCTATTACGCGGAGTGGTCGCCCGACTCCCGCTATGTCGCGGTCTCCTTCCGCACCGAGCGTCACATCATGACGCTGAACATCTATGCGATCGAAGGCCATCGCGCGCGGCTGATCGAGACGCCGGACCTGTTTCGCAAGGCGACGGGCCGCACCGTCGTGGTCAAGACCGACGACGACATGCGCACCTATTTCCCCACTGTGAAGTGGCGGGGGCCGCGCCGCTTCGATTTCAACGACTACCGTCTTTTCGTCGAGGACGACAAGGCGCTGGCCGACGAGCTCGGCGAACTCTGCGGCCTGACCAAAATGGAGGACGGCCGCTATTCGATCGAGTTCGCCGCCCACGCCACGATCACGCTCGGGCGCGGGGACAAGAGTCGCATCGGCAAGCTGCGGCGCGGGGTTTTCCAGCGGTAACGGGCCGTTCCCGTTAGGTCGTGCCTCAATCTCCCCCGTCGTCTCGGGGCGCGCAAAGCGCGAGCCCGGGACCCTTAACCACAGGGAGAGGTTTGACGGAGACTGGTGATTGCCAATCTTCGCCAAACCCGATTCTGTGGCTATGGATCCCGGGCTCACGCTTCGCGTGCCCCGGATGACAGCTGAGTTAGCAGTGGCCCGCATGCATAGCCTCAGCAGCGGGCATGCCTCCCGCGCGGCTGGCAATTCGCCATCGGCTGACTAAACTTCATGCAATCGCTTTCATCCCTCATTCCCCCGGAACCCGCATGAGCGCCCTGTTTTCCCCGATCAAGCTGCGCGGCCTGACGTTGAAGAACCGCGTCGTGGTGTCGCCGATGTGCCAGTATTCGGCCGACGACGGCGTCGCCACCGACTGGCACTTCACCCACATCAACAATCTCAGCCTGTCGGGCGCGTCGATGTTCTGCATCGAGGCGACCCATGTCGAGGCGATCGGCCGCATCACGCCGGGCTGCCTCGGGCTCTACAGCGATGCCTGCGAGGCCGCGCTGAAGCAGATCCTCACCTCGGTGCGCAAGCATTCCTCCACCGCAATCGGGATGCAGCTCGCTCATGCCGGCCGCAAAGCCAGTAGCGCGCGGCCCTGGGACGGTGGCCAGCTGATTCCGATCAGTGAGGGCGGCTGGCAGACGGTGGCGCCGTCGGCGGTGCCGCACAAGGAGGGCGAGGCCGCCCCGCTCGCGCTGGATAGCGCGGGCCTGAAACGCATCCGCGACGCCTTCGTCGACTGCGCCAGGCGCGCCGACCGGCTCGGCATCGACGCCATCGAGCTGCACGGCGCGCACGGCTATCTCATGCATCAGTTCCTGTCGCCGATCTCGAACCGGCGCACGGACGAATATGGCGGCTCGCTCGAGAACCGCATGCGCTTCCCGCTCGAAATCTACGACGCCGTGCGCGCCGTGTTCCCGCACGACAAGCCGATCGGCATGCGGGTGTCGTCGACCGACTGGGTCGAGGGCGGTTGGGATCTGGCGCAGACCATCGAATTCGCCAAAGCGTTGAAGGCGCGCGGCATCGATTGGATCGATGCCTCCTCCGGCGGCGTCTCGCCGCTGCAGAAGATTCCGCTCGGCCCCGGCTATCAGGTGCCGTTTGCAGAAGCGATCCGCCACGAGACGGGAGCGACCACCATCGCCGTCGGCCTGATCTCCGAGGCAAAGCACGCCGAGGAGATCGTCGCTAGCGGCAAGGCCGACATGGTCGCGCTCGCCCGCGGCATGCTTTACGACCCACGCTGGGGCTGGCACGCCGCCGCCGAGCTCGGCGGCGAAGTCGAAGCCCCGCCGCAATACTGGCGCTCGCAGCCCTCGACGCAGAAGGCGCTGTTCGGCAAGACCACGTTCGGGGCGAGATGAGGAGAGGGCGCGTGAGGCGCGATGGTGGTGCTATAGTCACCAGTGTCGTCCCGGCGAAAGCCGGGACCCTTATCGCGTGATCTCACGATGGCGCGCGGTGCGCGTTGACAACGTAACTTTGAGTCTTCGCCAAACTGCTTCCTGGGGTTATGGGTCCCGGCTTTCGCCGGGACGACACTGAACTTGTGGTTCGTGCACGTCCCTCATCCCCTCACGCATCCGTAACTCTCCTCACCTTCCACGCACCCCGAAACTGGCCTAACCTTGCACGCAGTCAATGCCTCGCGGAGGCCGGCCATGCGGTTTCGTGTTCGTAAAGCTGCCCACGTGTTCGAGCGCGTGGGGCTCGCGATGGCGGGGGCCGCGTGCGGGCTGTTCGTCGGCGCCTATGTCGGATCGGCGATCGCGCCGCTGACGACGCAAGGGTTCCTGCTGCTGATGATGCTGCTCGGCGCGGTCGGCTTCTATCTCGGCATCGACACGCCGCAGATGCCCTTCGATGAAGAGCACAGCAGCATCGACGCCGCCGAATTGCTGAGCTCGGCCGGCACGCTCTGCGCCACGCTCACCGCGCTCGCCTCCGTCGCCGTCATCGTGCTCCGCCTCGACCCGCATTTGGCCTGGACCTGGCTCGCTTTGTTCGGCTGGACCGGCGGCGTCGCCATGCAGATCGTCGCGGGGACAAAGGCGCGGATGCGGAAGTAGGGGTGTAGGTGCGCGCCACATACACCGCCGTCGTCCCGGCGAAGGCCGGGACCCATCACCGCGTGATCGATCGATTGTGGGCAGTGCTAATCCCGAACGACCAGTCTTCGCCAAACCCTTCCCTGTGGGTATGGGTCCCGGCCTACGCCGGGACGACGGCGGAGGATGCGGCGGCGCCTTCGGCTACGACGACGAAATCAAAACACCACGCCCACCCGCGTGCCGCGCTTCCACGCGATCCGGCAGCGCTTTTTGGTGTTCACATGCAGCAGCTCGAAGCGGTCGGGGATCTGCACCTGGCCGCCGAGATCGACGCAGGCGCCGCCCGGCGAATAGTCGATCAGCGTGCAGGGAATCACCGGCGCGCGCGGGTCGGTGATGATCTTGGCCTGGCGGGATACCAGGCCTGCGGGTTTCACGCGGGCATATTTACGCGGATGCATTGGCACATCTCCTCCAACTCCGCGGCTCGCGGCGGGCTCTGTGCAGGATGATGCAAAGGAGATGATGCGATCCAGCTAAGGTCGGGGTGAGAATTTTAATGAAAAGCTGCGGCGAACGGAGAAAGCGGCGGTAGCTGGGTGCGGAAAGCGCCGCCTCAACTTCCGCCGTCGTCCTGGCGAAAGCCAGGACCCATTACCCCAGGGAGGAGTTTGGAAGATTTTCCGTTCGGTACATCTGCCTTCCGCAATCGAGAGATCACGCGGTATGGGTCCTGGCTTTCGCCAGGACGACGGCTGAAAGTTGTTGCGCGACTCTGCCCACCACCGTCATTGCGAGCGCAGCGAAGCAATCCAGGCTGCCTCCGCGGAAAGATGCTGGATTGCTTCGCTGCGCTCGCAATGACGACGATGTGGCGCGAGCCTGCCACCTCACCCCGTCACCCCCTCCTCCACCCCAGCCGCCGCCACATCCACCCCCGGCGGCACCGGCATCGGCACGGTGACGTAATCCTTCGGCATGTTCACCGGCCGGTAGCCCGGCTCCACCGCCATCCGCTTCAGCACGCTCTCATGCACATGCGCGCCTTCGGGGATGAGGCGCGGCTCGCAATCGGGGATGTAGAGGCCGAAATAGACCTTCCGCTCCGGCCATTCCCTGTACTTCGCGTTCTTCGGCAAATACTCCAGCACGAGCCAGGCCGCATTCATCGAATCGTGCAGCTCGCCCGTCTTCCCCGTGTAGGCCGGCGGCACATATTTGAACGGCGAGTTCTTGCGCTGGACGCCCCAGGCGAGCTGGTTCACGGTGCGCGGGTTGAACTTCAGCCCGGCCTTCTCGGCCTCCTCGATCATCCAGATCAGCGGATATTTCGATTCCCCGCTTTCGGCCTCCGCATAGCCGCCGCCGACGTCGCAATGCACGCCGGCGAACCACACCTGCAGGATGTCCTGCGCCACCTTCTTCTCCTCGGGCACGTAGCGGTTGCTCCAATAATCCTGCGGCTCCTCATACTTGTTGAGGCGGAACATGCGCCGCCGCTCGTCGATCGCGATCGCCTGCCGGAAGATGTTGACGCTCGGATTGCGCCGCGTGAAGGCGAGCTCCTCCAGGCTGAACACGAAGAAGAAATTGTCGCGCCGCGGCACGATCACGCTCGCCACCGTGTCCCACACGCCGATGAAGTGGATGGTCGGCCAGCGCGTCGAAGTGATGCGCGCGAATTGGGCGGCGAGGTCGAACGCGTCCTTCGGCAGCGGCCCCTGGTCGTCGACGGCGACGTCGCTGAGGTCCTCGACGTCGTTGCCGCGCCCGGTGCCGGAGTATTGCTTGTAGGCGACCATGCCGCTTCCTGCGAGGTTCACCTGCTCCGGCGAGATCAGTCCGATCTTGTGGATCAGCCCCGCCAGCACCCGCACCGTGTAGGCCCCGCGCGAAAAACCGAACAGATAGATCCTGTCGCCGGGCGCATAATGCTCGACCAGGAAGCAATAGGCGCTGAGCACGTTGTCATCGAGCCCGTAGCCGGTGGCGAGCCCCAGCACCAAATTGATGTTGGCCTTCCAGCGGTGCCACGTCGTCGGCTCCGTCACCGTGCCGACCCCGGGATCGTAGAACACCATCTGCCGCGGCTGCGTCTTGTCCGTCTTGCGCAGGCAGCGATAGAGCTTCAGAACGTTGGAGATGTTCTCCGAGATCTCGTTGCCGGTCCCGTCACAGCAGATGACGAGGTTTTTCGGCTCGGTTTTGCGGTCGATGTCGCGCGCGTGCTCCACGGGATGTGCCTCCGGGTGATGCTACCGGGACGAGTATAGCGGAAAAGCGCGACGGAGAAGAGACGATGGTGCTTCTTACCCTCCCCTGGAGGGGGAGGGTCGGCTCGCATTGAGCGCAGAGAAAATGCGAGACGGGGTGGGGTGACGGTCTCTCCCCATCCAACAGTGCCCGAGTGGAGAGATCACCCCACCCCGCTCGCGCTCCGCGCGATCGACCCTCCCCCTCCAGGGGAGGGTGAGCGCGCAGCGCTCGCCTCCGCCTACTTCTTCTTCGCCGGCCCGAAATCCGGCTGCCAGGCCGCCTCCTTGCGGCTTGGCGCTGCGGCGATCACCTTGGCCTTGTCCTTCTTCGGCTTCTTGGCCTCGCGATTGCTGCGTTGCTGTCCCTTGGCCATGTCGCTCTCCTCTGGTTCGAGTTCGCCGAGTTCGTCCGCCTGCAGCACACGCCCGCGCGGCGTGCAGACGCGCACGTCCATGTAGCCGTCGCGCAGCAGCTTTCGCGCCAGCCGCAATGCCACCGTCGCGCTGCCGCGGCCGAGATTGGTGCTGCCATATTCGCCCGTCGCCCAGACGAGATAGGGCACGCGGATCGGCCTAGCCATGGAAGAGTGCCGCAGCGCAGACGAGAAGCAGCAGAAACAGCGGAACGATAACAGGCGGAACGATCCATTCCGAGGCGCGAAAACGCGACATCGCATCCTCCTGCACGCGCACGACGACGTGCCCTAGTGACTGGTTTCCCGGCGGGAGCGCACGTGACCCTCAGTCACCGGTCGATGCCGTAGCGGAAGATGCGGTGATGTAAGCAAGCCTACGCCTGCCGCACGCCAATAGCGAGGACTAAAACGCCGCGTACGGCGCGGTGGATTGTACTGGCTATTGCCGCGCGACAAGCGCATGGTCGCAATCGCCGGCGTCGGTTTGGGGCCCGCTCTCGCAGCAAGGCAGGCGTGCATGACCATCCGTTCGCGGCGGGAAACCGTCACGTTCAAGCATCCGTTCCGCATCCACGGCATCGAGCGCGTGCTGCCGGCGGGCGCCTATCAGGTGATCGCCGACGAGGAGACGATCGAGACCGAAACCTTCTCGGCCTGGCGCCGCGTCGGCACGTCGATCATCGTGCCCGTGGAAGGCGTGCTCGGCTCGGTCGAGATGCTGTCGATCCGCGCCATCGACCTTGCGGATGCGATAGCAATCGACGCGAGGGTCGCCAATGACTGACCACCCCGTCGATCTCGACAAGCATCGCGGCATGGCCGCGCAGAAGGCGACCGACCTGCGCCGCGCGCTGGCCGAGGTCGAGAGCAATGTCAGGCAGCTGCGCGAGCGCGAGGCCGATCTCGAACACCGCCTGATGACGGTGCCCGCCGCCTCCTGGCCCGAGGCCGCGGTGAAGGCGCGCTACCTGCTCAACCTCTATGCCGCCAGCCTCCCCGTCGAGGACACCCGCCACCGCGCGCTGGTGGCTGCGCTGTTCGACGATTTCGCGAGGCTGAGCGGGGAGAGCTGAAGGCGGCTGCGGGCGGCGGCGAGGATGCGCGCATGGGAACGGTGTCCGCGTGGAAAACCGCTGTCGTCCTGGCGAAAGCCAGGACCCATAACCACCGAAGCGAATTGTTGCCGATACTTGTGGCGACAGCGTGCTTTAGCAAAGCCGACCGGGGTAATGGGTCCTGGCTTTCGCCAGGACGACGCGCCGTAAAGGAGTAATCCCATGACCCTCACCAGCGGCCGCTACATCGGCCTCGAATACGACCGGATGATCGTGCTGTTCTCCATGCAGGACGGCTCGCGGGAGATCGGTTGCGCGATCTCGACCTCGGCGATGGACGACCTCGAACGCGGCCCGAAGGTCGCTCCCGAGCAGCGCGAAGCCCAGTTCACCCGGCTGCGCGACCGCATCGAAGCCTGCGCCGCCAGCAAATACCGCGCCTGCGAGTTCGAAGGCACCCCGCCGGGCATCGTGCTGCGGAGCATTGATTTTCGGGGGTAGGGGGAGGGCGGCCGCGTCGTGTCTGTCTTGCGCAGGCATCGTCTGTTGACATTAACCGTCCGTTAACCATGCGGTTGCCTAATGTTGACGATGGGGGGATCACCATGTCGGCCCATGTGACGCGACCGAGGTTGATGCCTGTTTCGGCCGATCCGGCCATCCGGTCGGTGGCGAGGCTGGCGGTTCGCGCCAGGGCCGTCCTAAAGGGCAAAGCGCCTGTCCTACGGAGCAAAGCCATGTTCGGAAAGGACGACTTAGTGGACAATCTCAGCCGCGATCTCGATCGCGCGCGCGGAAGACGAGATGCGCTCGCATCCGAAGCCACGACCCTGGCGGCCCAGATCGCCGAAATTGAAGCCCGTCTTTCGGAGGAAAAGAAACGGCGCGAGCGTGAGCGCGTCTTGAGCGAGGTCGAAGCGATCAAGACGCGAATCAAGCAAGCCGCCGGCGCGTTTGCGCCTGTCGTCGATGGTCTCTCGAGGGCGGTCGAGCAGGCTGCGGCGGTTGTGCCCGAGGCGCGCGAGCTCAATAGTTTCCTGGTGTCGGTGGCGACCGAGATCGACAGCGTGCTCGATCCCCTGCTCCGCGAACTGGATCAGCGCGCGGATGCGGTGCGCACCGGACACGCGGCGCTGGACCTGCCGAGTTCGGCCATCGAAGCGCCGCCCGTCGAGCTGCCAAAGGACACCAACGAGCGCCTGCTTCGTTTTCCGGCGTGGCTGTCCCGCGACAAGGAGACGGACAGGAAGGACACCGCCGAGAGCCCGCGCAGCACGGCGGCGTGACCACAATTGTCGTCCCGGCCTGGTGCGCAATTGCGCACGGGGGGCCGGGACCCATAACCACAGGGAGAAGTTGTGGCGCGAGACTCCCACTCCGAGTCTTCGCAAAACTACTCCCTGTGGGTATGGGTCCCGGATCTGCGCGCGCTTGAGGCGCGCTTGTCCGGGACGACGACGGAGTTTAGTCGCCTACGTTCGATAGGTAAGTTGCCGCCTCGACAATCGGCGCACTGCGCACGCCAAGAAACTTACGCAGCATCGGTCCAATTTCGTATTGGAGACAGGTAACTCCCCCGCTCGCCCCCGCTCAGTTGGCGGCGCGGCGCAGGAAGGCCGGGATATCGAGAGCGGCCTCGTCGGGCGCATTGCGCGCAGGCGCGCGGCCGTAAGGATCGAGCGGCTGGAGCGCCGCCTGCGGCGCATAGTCCAGACCCGGCCTTGCCGGCGGCCCCACGGGGTGGTGCGGCTGCGGGCGCAGCGGCGGGCTTCCCGCTTGCGGAAGGGGGGCACTGCGCTCGATGCGATCGGCGATCCGGCGGCCGTCGTTGCGCAGCCTGCCGGCGAGCTGGGTGAGGGCGGTTTCCACCGGCGCCAGCTGCGCCGGATCGAGATTGTCGATCCCGGTCGCCACCACCGAGACGCGGACGATGCCTTCGAGGCTTTCGTCGAACGACGCGCCGACGATGATGTTGGCGTCCGGGTCGGCCTCGTCGCGAATGCGGGTCGCGGCTTCGTCGACCTCGTACAGCATCAGATCCCTGCCGCCGGTGATGGAGATGATGAGACCACTGGCACGCTTGATCGAGGGATTCTCGATCAGCGGATTGGAGATCGCGGCCACGGCGGCGGCGAGCACGCGCTTCTCGCCGGAAGCCTCGCCCCGTCCCATCATGGCCTTGCCCTTCTCCTTCATGACGGAGAGGACGTCGGCAAAATCGAGATTGATCAGGCCTTCCTTGACGATGAGGTCGCTGATGCAGGCCACGCCCGAATAAAGCACCTGGTCGGCAAGGGCGAAGGCATCGGCGAACGTGGTCTTCTCGCTGGCCACCCGGAACAGGTTCTGGTTCGGGATGATCAGGAGGGTGTCGACCGTCTTCAGCAGCTCCTCGATGCCGGCTTCGGCAAAGCGCATGCGGCGCTGGCCCTCGAAGTAGAACGGCTTGGTGACCACGCCGATGGTGAGAATGCCGAGCTCGCGCGCGATTCTGGCGACGATGGGTGCAGCCCCGGTGCCGGTGCCGCCGCCCATGCCGGCCGTCACGAACACCATGTGCGCACCGGTCAGGTGCTCGCGGATCGTGTCGATCGCCTCTTCGGCCGCGGTGCGTCCCAGTTCCGGCTGCGAGCCGGCGCCGAGGCCTGCGGTCACCCTTGTGCCGAGCTGGATGAGGCGCTGCGCCTTCGACATCGCCAGCGCCTGCGCGTCGGTGTTGGCGACGACGAACTCGACCCCCTGCAGACCGGCCGTGATCATGTTGTTGACGGCATTGCCGCCGGCGCCGCCGACGCCGAACACGACGATGCGGGCCTTCATTTCATGGATATCGGTATTGCCTGCCATTTTTCCCTCGCGATTGGTCCGGCAAGCCGGGGATTAAAGAAAGTCTCGAGTGCTACCTGCTACAGCATGATCCGCGATGACGATTCATCCTGATCTCATCGCGCATTGGCCGCGCGGTCTGATTGCACGATGGAGGCGGCCAGATGCCCCAATCGACGCGCGGCGTATCCCGCGATCCCCCCGCCAGGGCGGCGATCGTTCCGCAGCGCCGTCACCTCCTCTTCCAGTCGTGCCGCCCACGCATTGGCTGCCGTCGTCTCGGCGGCCGCCTGCGTCAGCTCGACGGCGAGGCGATCGGCACGCTCGCGCTCGCGCTCGAACACCGCCCTGTAGGCGGTTGCGACGTCTTCGAGCCGCGCGATCTCCGCCTTGAAGGCCCCGATCTTGATGGCCTCGATCTTTGCCATGGAGGCATCGACGGGGTCTGCCCGGCGGCCCTTTCGTGGGCGGGGCGTGTAGCGGAGCGCGGAGAGATCAACGCTCACCAGGGCTTTGCCGTCCTCCGAGCGCGAGCGCGGCAGGCGGCGACGTCTCGCCAGCGACCGCGCGGCCTCGCGCGAGATATCGAGGCGGGCACTGAGATCGGCATACGTCAACAACTCAACGCACATCGGCGCTTCTCCTGGAGCGAACCGGGAAGGCATTTCGAGCTAATGGTGGCTGGACGATTACCGCAGGCTAGGGTGCGTTGGTTAACGGAGGGTTAACGCGCGCGCGGTGCTGTTTACGGGTGGCCTGGCCGTGCCGGGCTTGGGATCGGAGTGCCGACCCCGGGATCGCAGGCACCATCTGCCGCGGCTGCGTCTCGTCGGTCCTGCGCAGGCAGAGCTAGAGCTTCAGGACGTTGGAGATGTTCTCCGAGATCTCGTTGCCGGTCCCGTCACAGTGCAGATGACGAGGCTTTTCGGTGAGGGGTTGCTGCCGGTGTCGCGCGCGTGCTCCACGGGATGTGCCTCCGGGTGATGCTACCGGGGCGAGGATGGCGGAATTTTGGGTAGATCGAGACCCTATCTCCATCAGCAAAGACCTCCGGAATGTACGCCTGAAGGCTGCTAGCGTCGCAGTTTTTTGGCGCTAGCGAGCCAACCTGCAGGCGGTTCTCCATTTCCGGCCCAGATCTTTAGCTCGCCGCTTGCGGTTCTGATCCAAACGCCATCGCTTGGGTAATCCTTCCCTGTTCTTACCATCAGGGTAATGACCTCGGCTAAAGGAACAAACCAAAGGCACTGCTTCTTCAAACGATCCGAAGTCAGATGAAATCCATCGACGCAGCCTTGTTCGCCCACAACTGGTGCGAAGATGAAGCTATGCACGACGCGGTCGCAAAATTCGTCGGATGGCATCCTTATGTCTAGTGGATTGGCAAGTTCGTAGAATCTATCAATCTTGTGGGCATCTAAAATGGTGGGCGCGCATTTGCCGACAAATTCGAAGCGAGTGCACGACAGCTTGATCTTAGTCCAATCGGTCGAAAGTTTTCCTGATTCGTGAAGCTTGCGCATTGAATAGGCGCCAACAAAAATCAGACGCTCAAGACGCGTGAGCAAAACGTCTTCATTGCTCTCTCCAAGGGGGCTCTTGGATATTCTCTTTAGATTCCCTGCGTCTCGAAGCAGTTGCTGCTTCCAAGGGCTGCTCTCAAAAATCATTCTAAGTCCACCGTTGCAGCATGGCGCGAGTATTAAGATGCTACCGGAGCAAGTCTATGCGAGCTGTGATCGGGGGGAAGCCAGCTCCCACGGGACGGTGAGGTCGGAATGCAGTCACTTAAGTTGCCGCGCTCTTGGCACTTGCGTCGATTTGTGAAAGACAACTCTTGATTTTCGACGCCTTGTCTTGGGAGGGACCGCAGCACCTCCGGGCGGCGTAGGCAGTTTGGGGGTGGACGGAAGCAACGCAACTTTCGCCGTCGTCATTTGTGGCAGATCGTCGATATCCGGTACCTCTTCTGTAACCAGGGAGGTAAGCTTGTTTCGCTCGTTGTCCGTTAAGTCTTTCTCAGCTTCGATTGCAAGCCGCTGTATCCGGCGCAGTAAGGGTTTCGCGCTGGCCCCTTCGAGCATTGGCTGGCGTAACATATCCACGCTGTCTACAAGCTCTTTGAGCTTACCGGACGCCTTATCCCGCTTGTCCAATCGCTTGACTTGCTTAGGGCTCGCCTGAGTGATTTTAGGGATTTCCTCTGCCATGGTGTTGAGAAACCTGACAGTCGCCTCGTATGTGGTGCCAACTTGCTCTTTAAAGCTCTTCCAGTCGGCCATATGACCGTAAATCAGATCTAGCGCTAAGATCGTCTGCATGACCCGCATTTTGATCTTGGCGGAGCCTTCGGTAATAGTCACCTCTACGGTGACGTCGCCTCCGTAAGTCCGCAGAGCGGTACCAATAGCCGCCTCATGCAGATGCTCACCTAATTGTTCGTATTCCGCTTCTGTTGCATCGTACGGATCGAGACGGACGTATAGCTCAGCTAAAATCGCCATCCTCTAATGTCGCCTCCACGCATTCGTTTCGACTTGAGGTAGCAGCCTATCGTAGCCGGTGGCTATCGACAAACGAAGCCCGGAGCACTAACGCGATGTTGGACTTTCCAGCGATTCCACGTCCTAGGCTCCGTCACAGTGCCGACGCCTGGATCGTAAAACACCATCTTCCGCGGCCCGGTCTGTCCGTCTTACGCAGGCGCGATGGAGTTTCAGGGCGTTGGAAATGCTCTCTGAGATTCCGTTGCCGATGCTGCCGCAACAGATGACGAGTTTTTCGGCTCGGGTTATGGTCGATGTCGCGCGCGTGCTGCACGGGATGCGCCTCCAGGTGATGCAACCCGGGCGAGTATAGCGGATGCGAGCGAGGTGCTCTGTCACGTCCGATAAATCTCATTCGGGGGCTACCCCCTTTATGCCTTTAGACCAGAGCGTTCGATGCAAGAGTCCCGCCTACGTGCCAGCGGTGCTCAAGTTACCCAAAATCGCATCGGAATCGGATTTACTTGCACCCAAATCGCTCTGTCGCCTAAAGGCCAACCGGGCAAAATTATCCATGGTCCATAGAGCCGCAATAACGCCGCGCTCTTCGGTATCGATGATTGTTGTTCTGGTTGAATCTTCGAGTGCGTCGACTCTCCGGAGGATCTCCTTTCGGGCATTAATCGTAAACGGGCCCAATCCAGCGCGCCCATTACGCCTCGTATGCCATCGGTTGATGGGATCGTTACGGAATTCTGCGAGCCAATCACGAAATGTTAGGAACGGCTCCAAGTGGAAATGGCCTGACTTTATCAGTTCGCTAGCAGACTTGTCCTTCCGGACAACTGTGCAAGTCCAGCATCCAAACCTGCCAGAGGTGCACGGAGGAGCGGTGGGAGCTTTGATGACAGGGCACTCGCCCGAAGCTCCACGGTAGAGCGTCTCTAAAGCAGACTTGTTTAGTGCCTTCGGGAGAGAAAGACCAAAAATAGCATCCCATACTTCAGGCACGCTCAATTCTACGATCGGTAGAAAGAGATCGTAGTCCCCTTTACCCTCTCGCTGCTTCTGCCAATAGAGATTAGGGCTTAGAGCCAGCGCGCGATCTCGCTGTCTGCTTTCAGACTGCCTTAAGCCCAAGACAACGACTGTATTATTCGGATTTTGTTTTGCGATAAATTCTGAGACGGGCTTTATCCGCAATCCGGTCGTGCACCATCGGAAGCTGTTGGTGGGTGGCGGGTAGCCACGCCCTATTATCCTGACAAAGAAGCGATCAGGAATGGGCGCCTTGAGCAGCTCTATATTGATGGATAGTCCAAGCTCGGCGAATTCTTGCTCCGCCTTCCGAAGAAACTCCTTTACGTAGGCGTCTAGGACGGGGTTCTCGACACCGGTGTCGCAATAGAGCAGGGTTATTCGAGAGAGTCTGACCCCCGCGCGACGATAAGCGGCGAGAAAAATCTTTAGCGCTGCGGACGAGTCTTTCCCGCCAGAGAATGCGATGATCCAATGCGCTGTGCTTCTGGCCCGTAATGCTTCAGTAGTCATTTCAATTGAGAGGAGTACCGGATCATTTATCAAGAGCATTTAATCGCTTCTCGACCTCAGACTTGAATTTCAGGTCGATCACTTCGAGTTGCTCTGCACCGATGCCGATTTGACGAGAAGTGCACGCAAGAGAGCCCGCGAAGGAGAAGACCGCAATCAAAAGAAAAATCATACCCGCAGGGAAAGCTTCTTCGATCTTCAGATAGAAGAGCAACATTGAAACGAGAAAGAACAGCAGGGCCAAGATCGTGGAGTCTGCACACGACGTCCATATGGCGCCGTTTGCGTAGGCCAAACTTGCTTTTTGTTTGAGACTCTCATCGCTGTCGACCAAGGTAAAGAAGAGTGGCCGTAGCTTTTTCCAAGTATATCGATCTTTGTGATCCGGATATCCGGTGATCTTAACGAGGCCCTCGCGTAGTCGCTCGACGACGCGTCGGTGGTGATACGCGTTGGTCCATTTGCGAAGCGGTGTTACATAGTAG
Source organism: Bradyrhizobium huanghuaihaiense (assembly GCF_007830635.1). GTDB lineage: Bacteria > Pseudomonadota > Alphaproteobacteria > Rhizobiales > Xanthobacteraceae > Bradyrhizobium > Bradyrhizobium huanghuaihaiense. The sequence goes on from NZ_VLLA01000008.1 coordinate 292,989, forward strand.
AGAACAGCAGGAATGACCACGATCGGGAGATACGACGACTTTTCGAAGTCCGGAAGCGTGGTGGACCATAGCCCCGTCATCTGACCGAGAAGCTTGGCATAGAGAAGCATTAGGGCGGCCGGAATAACGAACCGCACGAACTTCAACAGACTAAGTGGCACTGAAAAAACCCCGGCGTATAAAAAATTGGCCTCTACAAACATTAATTGAATAAATTCGAGATGGTTGCTTTTAGGCGAGTAATACACAAAACAAAAACGGCCGGATCTTTCGATCCGGCCGTCACGCAAAACTCTACTGGCTAAGCTTACGCCACGCGACGCGACTTAGCCCCCGCCCTAACGGTAAATTGTCTTAGCTGGCCTTCTTGACCGGCGCGGTGGTGCCGACCTTCTTCTGGATGGCGCGCTTCAGCTCGAGGGCGCGCGGCGACAGGGCGTCGGCGCTGGCCTTGAGCAGGAAGGCATCGAGGCCGCCATTGTGGTCCACGCTCTTCACCGCGTTGGTGGAGACGCGCAGGCGCACGTTGCGCTCCAGGGCTTCCGAGATGAACGTCACGTTGACGAGGTTCGGCAGGAAGCGGCGCTTGGTCTTGATGTTGGAGTGGCTGACCTTGTGGCCGACGAGGGGGCCCTTGGCCGTCAGTTCGCAGCGGCGAGACATGTCACAAATCCTTAAGTTCGAGCCCCAAACGAGTTGCGGCCGCCATTCGGGGCGCCACAGGGGCAAATTCTCTGTCCTTGCAGGGAGCGGGCGGACGTATAGGGGGGAAGGGGCGGGTAGTCAAGGATTTGGGCGGGGTTTCATGCTCGCGCCGGCGGCGGTGCGCTCCCTCCCCCGCTCGCGGGGGAGGGGTGGGGAGAGGGTGCCTCCGCGGCGGGACAATAGCGAGTGCCCCCCAGAGGAGAAAGCCCTCACCCGCGCTTCGCGCGGCCTCTCCCGCAGGCGGGAGAGGCGGAGGTAGCGGAGAGAGGTGCGCTCCCGCGACGCACCCCGATCACCAAAACGGCAATGATTGAAACGCCTTACCATCACATAAAGGGCGCATTCGCCCCCGAAGACTCCGGTGGAGTTCCCGGAGTTTTGCACCCGGACGGATTGTTTGCCGCGATTTTTGGCTTAACTAACAACGCCTGACGGCCCCATTGGATGGCTTCGTGGATACCCTGACCCCTTACCTGCCCCGGCTGCGCGCGACCGGCCGGCTGGCGTTCGCGGCCCTTTGCGGGCTCGTCCTGGCGTGGGGGGCCGAGCCTGTGGCCGCGCAGGGCAAGCTCGAGGCGCAATATGAGGCGACGCTGGCGGGCATTCCCGTCGGCAAGGGCGCCTGGAACATCGACATCCAGGACGACGTGTTCGCGGCCGCGGCCTCCGGCGGTACCACGGGGCTGCTGAAGTCGTTCGCGGGCGGGTCCGGCACCGGCGCCTCGCAGGGCCGCGTCGTCAACGGCGCGCTGGTTGCGACCGGCTACCAGGCCTCCACCACCACCTCGAAGAAGACGGAAAACATCCACATCACCCTCGACAAGGGCAATGTGAAGGAGTTCGGCATCGAGCCGGAGCCGCCGGTCGATCCTGACCGTATCGTCGTCACCGACGCGCATCGCCGCGGCGTCTGGGACCCGATGACGGCCTCGCTGTTGCGCGTGCCCGGCACCGGCGACCCTGTTACGCCGGAAGCCTGCCACAACGCCGCGCCCGTGTTCGACGGCCGCATGCGCTACGATCTGAAGCTCGATTTCAAGCGCATGGAGACGGTGAAGGCGGAGAAGGGTTATCGCGGCCCGGTCGTGGTCTGCGCGCTCTATTTCGTGCCCGTTGCCGGCTACATCCCCGATCGCCCCGTGATCAAATACCTCGCCGCCCAGCGCAGCATCGAGATCGCGTTTGCGCCGGTGGCGGGCACCCGCATCCTGGTTCCATTCTGGCTGAAAGTGCCGACGCCGCTGGGACCTGCGATGCTGGAAGCGACGAGCTTCATCACCTCCCCCCAGCCGCCAAGGGTGGCGAAGACGCAGTGATCTTACCCTCCCCTGGAGGGGGAGGGTCGATCGCGCGCAGCGCGAGCGGGGTGGGGTGATCTCTCCTCACGAACGGTCCCCGAATGGAGAGATCACCCCACCCCGTCGCACATTTCGCTGCGCTCAACGTGCGCCGACCCTCCCCCTCCAGGGGAGGGTAAGAAAGCGTGCCGCTTCAACATCTTACAGGCCGCCACCCCACCAACCACCGCACCCCCGTTTCTACTGTGCATGGGGTTGTTTTCGCAGTTTTTGTTTTGGCAGCCCCGATCCGGGAATCCATTTGACTCCGCCCCGATTCTGATTCGACTCCGCGCCGTCCCCAATTTTAAGGAACCCGCCATCGAAACGTCACTTGTGCGGCAGGGCAAAACTCCATCTAGTGCGCAACTAACAGGAGTCCCGCGACATGTTGCGTGAACGGAACGGGACTCTGGCGGGAGTCAGCGATTCGGCCGCGATTCGTTCTAGAGTCGTTCCGAAGCTTAAAGAGAACGGAAAAAGCGTCGCAAAGTGAAACAGTTGCGCGAGGTTTGGGGAGCGGCTCCTACACGCTCCGCTGTCATGCCCCGGCTTGACCGGGGCATCCAGTACGCCGCGGCCTCTCGGTTCCGTCACGACCGCCTCGGCGTACTGGATCGCCCGGTCAAGCCGGGCGATGACAGCAGTGGGGGCGGCCGCCGCTCCGCGTTCGGAGACATGGTCGGCACCCCGGTCGCCTCACCGCCCCATCTGGCACTGACATTCGCCCAAATCGGCACTACCTAATCCCCCAGACATGGCCTTCTCTCCCTCCCCCTTCGCCTCCGAGCGCGCACCCGGCGCGGGCGTCACTGCGGTGCTCGGGCCGACCAACACCGGCAAGACCCATCTCGCCATCGAGCGGATGCTGGCGCATCCCTCAGGCGTGATCGGGCTGCCGCTGCGCCTGCTCGCGCGCGAGGTCTACAACAAGATCGCCGATCGCGCGGGTGTGGAGAGCGTCGCGCTGGTGACGGGCGAAGAGAAGATCAAGCCGAAGAATCCGCGCTACTGGGTCTCCACCGTCGAGGCGATGCCGCGCGACCTCGACGTCTCCTTCCTCGCCGTCGACGAGGTCCAGATCGCCTCCGATCTCGAGCGCGGCCACGTCTTCACCGACCGCATCCTCAATCGCCGCGGCCGCGACGAGACGCTGCTGCTGGGCGCTGCGACGATGCGCCCGATCATCGAGCGCCTGTTGCCCGGCGTCTCCATGATCACGCGCCCGCGCCTGTCCACCCTCGAATTCGCCGGCGACCGCAAGATCACGCGCCAGCCGCGCCGCACCGCCATCGTCGCGTTTTCGGCGGATGAAGTCTACGCCATCGCCGAGCTGATCCGCCGCCAGCATGGCGGCGCCGCTGTCGTGCTGGGCTCGCTATCGCCGCGTACGCGCAATGCGCAGGTGGCGATGTTCCAGAACGGCGATGTCGATTATCTCGTCGCCACCGACGCCGTCGGCATGGGCCTCAATCTCGATGTCGACCACGTCGCCTTTGCCTCCGACCGCAAGTTCGACGGCTACCAGTTCCGCCGCCTGACGCCGTCCGAATTCGCGCAGATCGCGGGGCGCGCCGGCCGCGCCACGCGCAACGGCACCTTCGGCACCACGGGCCGCTGTGCGCCGTTCGAGCCCGAGCTCGTCAACGCGCTGCAGAACCACACCTTCGACGCCGTGAAGATGCTGCAATGGCGCAACGCGAAGCTGGATTTCTCCTCGCTCGGCGCGCTCCAGGTGTCCTTGAATTTACCTCCGGGGCACGAGGCGCTGACGCGCGCCCCGATCGCCGAGGACATGCGCGTGCTGGATCATGCCGCCCGCGACGTCGAGGTGCGCGATATCGCGCATGGCAAGGCGGCGGTGGAGCGGCTCTGGGAGGCATGCCAGGTCCCCGATTACCGGAAACTGTCGCCGGCCGCCCATGCCGAGCTGGTGACCACGCTGTACGGCTTCCTGATGCGCAAGGGATGCATTCCCGACGCCTGGTTCGCCGCCCAGGTCGAGCAGGCCGACCGCGTCGACGGCGACATCGACACGCTGTCGGCCCGGATCGCGCAGATCCGCACCTGGACCTTCGTCGCCAACCGCCCGGACTGGCTGAAAGACCCCGAACGCTGGCAGGGGGTCACGCGGGAGGTCGAAAATAAATTATCGGATGCGCTCCATGAACGCTTGACTGAGCGTTTCGTTGATCGTCGGACCAGTGTATTGATGCGCCGCCTGCGGGAGAACACGAGCTTGAATACTGAAATCGGCAAGACCGGCGAAGTCATCGTCGAAGGCCATGTCATCGGCCGCCTCGACGGCTTCACCTTTGCACCGGATGCGGCGGAGGCCGGCTCCGATGCGAAAGCCTTGCAGGCTGCAGCGCAAGCGGTGCTCGCCGGCGAGATCAACACGCGCGCCGAAAAACTGGGCAACGCGCCGGACGACCAGTTCGTGCTGACCTCGGAAGGCATCATCCGCTGGACCGGCGACGCCGTGGCGCGGCTGTCTGCCGCAGAGGACGCGCTGCATCCGCGCATTCGCATCATCTCCGACGAGCGCCTCACCGGCGGCCCCCGCGAGAAGGTGCAGGCGCGGCTCGACCTCTGGGTCAAGACGCATATCGAGAAGCTGCTCGGGCCGATGTTCGAGCTGTCGAAGGCCGAGGATGTCACCGGCATTGCCCGCGGCATCGCCTATCAGCTGGTCGAGGCGCTCGGCGTGCTCGAGCGTCCCAGAATCGCCAACGAGCTGAAGGATCTCGATCAGCCCTCGCGCGCGACGCTGCGCAAATACGGCGTGCGCTTCGGCGCCTACCACATCTATTTCCCCGGCCTGCTCAAGCCCGCCGCGCGTGCGCTCGCAGCGCTCCTGTGGGCGCTGAAGCAGGACAATGTCGATCTGTCGTCGCTGTCAGGCGCGCAGCATCTGGCCTCGTCGGGCCGCACCTCGTTCCCGGTCGACAAGGCCCTGCCGCGCGATGCCTATCGCGTGCTCGGCTACAAGCAGGCCGGCGAGCGCGCCGTGCGTGTCGACATCCTGGAGCGTCTTGCCGATCTGATCCGCCCGGCGCTGGCCTGGCGCGAGAACTCGCCCGGCGAAAAGCCCGCCGGCGCGTTCGACGGCCGCAGCTTTGTGGTGACGCAGGCGATGACCTCGCTCACGGGTTCGGCCGGCGAGGACTTTGCGTCCGTGCTGCGCGCGCTCGGCTATCGCATGGAGAAGCGTCCGCCGCTGCCGGTGAAGCCCGCGGCGCCCGTTGCTGAGACGGTTGCGGCCGAGACGCCGCCCGCTGAGGGCGGCGCGGAGACGTCGACCGAGACCGCTGCGGAAGCCGTTGCCGGCTTGCCGGAGGCTCCGGCGGCAGAGGTCGCTGCTGAAGCCGTCACCGTCGAAGACGCGCCCGGCATGGAGCAGCACGACGAGCCCGCTCCTGAGGAGCCGGCGCTCGAAGCTTCTGAAGCGCCCGTCACGCCGGAAGATGCGCCCGGCATCGCGCCGCCGGCCGAAGAGGCCGCTGCACCGCTTGACGCGGCTCCGGCCGAGACCGCGGCCACGGAAGCCGCCGCATCGCCCGATGCTGCCGCGCCGGTTGAGGCCGCGGCGACGCCCGCCGAGCCCGAGCTGGTCGAGGTCTGGCGTCCCGGTGGCCGTCACGAGGATCGCAAGCCGCGTCACGAGCGCCATCGCCACCAGCGTCACCACAATCAGCCGCGCCCGCAGGCCGGTGCCGAAGCGGGTGCTGCGCCCGCTGAGGGTGAGGCTGCTCAGTCGGCTGACGGCGCAGCAAAGCCCGGTGAGCGCCATCGTCATGGCGGTCATCGCAAGGACTTCCGCAAGGGCCGCGAAGAGGGTGGCGGCGATCGCCGCGAGCAGCGCAGCGACAACAACCGCCGCTTCGAGGGCAAGGATCGTGATCGCGGCAAGGGCAAGCCCGGTGATCGCGACAGCGGCCGCGAGCACCGCGGTGGCCGCGACCGCGACAAGGGCCGCGATCGTCGCGACCGCGAGTCGGGTCCCTCGCTGCGTCCCTACGCTTCGAGCGCGAACCCGCGCGAGCGCGATCGCCCGATCGATCCCAACTCGCCCTTCGCCAAGCTCGCGGCGCTGAAAGAGCAGCTGTCCGGTCGGAAGGAGTAAGCCCACGACCACCGAGCGGCAGCGCCTCGACAAATGGCTGTGGCACGCGCGGGTGGTGAAAGCGCGCACCTCCGCGGCCGAGCTGGTCGAGTCCGGTCATGTCCGCGTCAACGGCACCCGTGAGAAATCGCCCGGCCATGCGATCAAGATCGGTGACGTGATCACGGTGGCACTCGATCGCACCGTGCGCGTGCTGAAGGTGACGGCCTTCAACGAGCGCCGCGGCGATGCTGCCTCGGCGCGCGCGCTCTACGAGGAGCTGAGTGAAGCGAAACGCAATTAATTGCGCTTCAAATTCATTTCTTGGTCGATCAAACACACAAAGCCGTCATGATCGGGCCTTCCCGACCTTGCGGCGCCGGGCCATCCGCGCTACGCAAGCCGCGACTTCTAAAAGAGCTTTTCGGAGCGTTGGATGACTTACGTCGTCACTGAAAACTGCATCAAGTGCAAGTACACCGACTGCGTCGAGGTCTGCCCGGTCGACTGCTTCTACGAGGGTGACAACATGCTCGTCATCCATCCCGACGAGTGCATCGATTGCGGCGTGTGCGAGCCGGAATGCCCCGCCGACGCCATCAAGCCGGACACGGAACCGGGGCTGGAAAAATGGCTCCAGGTCAACGCCGATTACGCCAAAAGCTGGCCGAACATCACCCAGAAGAAAGAATCACCCGCCGACGCGAAGGAATTCGACGGCATGGAAGGCAAGTTCGAGAAATATTTTTCTCCGAACCCGGGTTCCGGAGACTAATTCGGTCCCAAACTTAACCCTAATACCTTCGTTGCGGCCGAAAACCAGCCCTCAAGACCCCTAAATCATTGATTTTTGCGGGAAATGTGCTATATTGGGCACATTAAGCCGAACCCCGTCAGCCCCGTTGGCCCCTCTGGGTTCCCGTGAAACCAAATGTCGAACAGGGGCGTGGCAGTTTCCGCGCGCAGGCTGTGTCACAGAAAACGCGTAAAAAGAGTACTTCAGCGAGGGCTTCCCATAAGGAGGCCAAAAAAGTCGCCGCGGCCAGCCGTAGCGCATCCAAAGGTCGGACCGCGACGAAGGCGCCGGCTGCAAAGTCCTCGAAGAACAAAAGAAGCGCAATGCCTAACAAGACTGCCAAGCCGGCCGCGAAAGCGACCGTTTCCAAGCCTGTTGCTGCCAAGGCTCCCGCTGCCAAGCCCGCGCCGAAGGCCCCTGTTGCTGCTGCTCCTGCCAAGGCTCCCGTTGCTGCCAAGCCGGCGGCCAAGCCCGCCGCTGCGCCGAAGGTCGAGGAAAAGAAGGTCGTGACCCAGCGTCAGGGCTTCAAGGCCAACGAATTCGTCGTCTATCCCGCCCACGGCGTCGGCCAGATCCTGGCCATCGAGGAGCAGGAGATCGCCGGCGCGAAGCTCGAGCTGTTCGTCATCAACTTCATCAAGGACAAGATGACGCTGCGCGTTCCGACCGCCAAGGTCGCCAATGTCGGCATGCGCAAGCTGTCCGAGCCGGCGCTGGTCAAGAAGGCGCTGGAGACCCTCAAGGGCCGCGCCCGCGTCAAGCGTACCATGTGGTCGCGCCGCGCCCAGGAATACGAAGCGAAGATCAATTCGGGCGACATCGTCGCGATCGCGGAAGTCGTGCGCGACCTCTACCGCTCGGAATCGCAGCCGGAGCAGTCGTACTCCGAACGCCAGCTCTATGAAGCGGCGCTCGACCGCCTGTCCCGCGAGATCGCGGTGGTGCAGCACTCGACCGAGACCGAAGCGGTCAAGGAGATCGAGGCCCAGCTCGCCAAGAGCCCGCGCCGCAACGCCAAGGCTGAGGCCGCCGAGGGCGAGGCGGATGCCGAGGGCGATGCCGACGATACCGATGGCGACGACACCACCGTCGCCGACGAGGCTGCGTAAGCGTCTGGCGTCGATTGCAAGAGATCAAAAGCCCGGCCGCTCGGCCGGGCTTTTTGTTGTGTGCCGAGTATGAGCGACAGCTTGGAGGTGGAAGTCCTCTATCCAGCCTGATGGCGGCGAAGGATTAGCGAAGCGCAAGGGCGTCATCGTGAGGTGGGGTCTGAAGAAAGCGTGGAGCAAAGCCGCGGCCCGATGGACAAACACCGGATAACGAGGCCTACCCGGCCGGACGAGCGAGCAATTGATCGCGAAGTCCAAGGTCATCAAAGGTCGGGGTGGTAAATTCGGCGGGCGTGCGGTGAAGGCGGTCGGTCTTACCTCGGGAGGTCTGCGCTGTGTCTCGGCAACGAGACTGAGACCGTCGCAAGACGGCCTGA
>NZ_VLLA01000009.1 GCF_007830635.1 Bradyrhizobium huanghuaihaiense
GTTGCCGAGACACAGCGCAGACCTCCCGAGGTAAGACCGACCGCCTTCACCGCACGCCCGCCGAATTTACCACCCCGACCTTTGATGACCTTGGACTTCGCGATCAATTGCTCGCTCGTCCGGCCGGGTAGGCCTCGTTATCCGGTGTTTGTCCATCGGGCCGCGGCTTTGCTCCACGCTTTCTTCAGACCCCACCTCACGATGACGCCCTTGCGCTTCGCTAATCCTTCGCCGCCATCAGGCTGGATAGAGGACTTCCACCTCCAAGCTGTCGCTCATACTCGGCACACAACAAAAAGGCCGGCGCGAGGCCGGCCTTTCGTAACGCAAGAGCGTCGGAGACGAAGCTTAGTACTTCGCGACGATCGGGCCGCCGAAGTGATAGTTCACGCCGACCTGCACGGTGTGGAAGTTGAGCGTGCCGGACGCCAGCGGAGCGCCGAGGTTCGAGAAGTAGTTCTCGCTGCCGAGGCTGCGATAGAGGTACTCGCCCTTGACCGACCACTGCGGAGCAAAGAACGCCTCGACGCCGGCGCCGACGGTCCAACCGGAGTGGAACTTGCTGTCCGACACTGAAACGCCCAGCGCGGAGACGGTGATCTTGTTGTCGATCCAGGCGTAACCACCGGTGCCGTAGAACAGGACGTTGTTGACGGCCCAGCCGATGCGGCCACGGACGGTGCCGAGCGCGTCGGTCTTGGACGACACGGTGACGCCGAGAGCGGTCGCCGAGGCGCTGACGTCAGCCCAGGAACCATCGGCCTCGATACCGAACACGACGTTGCCGGTCTGCCAGTTGTAGCCGGCGGTGCCGCCGACGAAGCCACCCTGCATGCGGGGGCTATTGGCGTCTTCCCAAGCGCCGCCGCCGACGATACCGAGGTAGAAGCCGGTCCAGTTGTAGACCGAAGCCACAGCCACCGGAGCCTTGGTGTACGGGCGGGCCGCGAGATCAGCCGCCGACGCGGGGGCAGCCAGAGCGAACAAACAGGCCGAAGCCAACAAAACCTTCTTCATTTTCAACCTAATCCCAGTCCCAGTTTCTGTTGTTGCCTTCCGTGAACGGAAGGGCATCGGACGCCGTGGTCCAACTGGCGTCGTGCTTACACCAGCGAAGCCGCAAGTTGTGTACCCAAAAAGCCACAACAGTCACAAAACGTCATAATCGCTGACTGATTGTTTCCTTCGCTCGCACGCAGCAAAAAGGCCGGCACAAGGCCGGCCTTTCGTCAGATAAAGACTATGCTCGCGATCAGTACCTGGCGATCGCCGGGCCGCCCCAACGGTAGTTCAAGCGGATAAGGGCGAGATCGACGTCCTGACGGACGCGTTCGGTCTGAACGAAGACTCCGCCCAAGGTGAAGTCGACGTTTCGAGTGCCGAGGAAGATGTGATCGTACTCGAAGCCCACCGACCAGTTCGGAGCGAAGCCAAATTCGACGCCCGCGCCGACCGTTCCGCCCCAGCGTGTTCCGCTGGCCGAACCGAACGTCGTGCCAGCACCCACAAAGCCCGGCGCGATGCGGAGATCGTATCTGTCGTCCACGACGGCGCCGCCGCCCTTTACGTAGACCAAAACGTTATTCCAGGCATAACCGATCTGACCGGTAATCAAGCCGAAGGCATCGACCCGCGTACGGTTCTCCTGACCTGGCGCGGTCGGGCTGGTGTTTCTTCCGCTAAAATCGGCCCAGTTGCCCTGGCCTTCCACGCCAAACACCCAATTGGCCGACTGCCAGCGATAGCCGACCTGACCACCGATTGTGCCGCCCGTTGCGTTATGGCAGCCGTCGTTGATCAGCGTACCGGTGACTGGGGTCACGAAGTCCCAGCAATTGCGGCTGGAGCCCCAGCCCCCGTTGATGCCGATGTAGAAGCCGCTCCAGTCGTAGATGGTCGCGACCATCGGGGGCGGAGCCTTGGTGTAAGGACGCGCCGCCAGATCCGCCGCGCTCGCGGGAGCCGACAGGCCCAACGCCACAGCACCGATTGTACCAATTAAAATCTTATTCATTGCAGTCTCCCCGGGTAAGGTCCGCTTCTTGAGGGTCCCCCGAAGCGGCCGATCAGGCGCGACGCCCATTTGAACTCAATTCCGAGGCAACCGTAGCTTAAGCGGGAGGCAGAGTCCGTCTCCGAAATGCAACAGTCACAGGGCAAGTGCGAGGCAGCTAACATGATGAATGTTAAGTAGTTTTCGCCGATTTAGGGAACCCGAAAAAGTTCCATCCGGAGCGCATCATTTGATAGGCATGCAGGCACCGTCCGGGGCGAATATTCCGCAGCCACCCGGAAAGAACAAATCTGGAACAGACCGGCAGGCGATGCTATATGTGGGGATAACCCGAGCGCTGATGGGCTGATCGGTCCGCGCAAGCGTATAGGGTCGCGTCAAACAGGTTGCAGAGGACCGCGGGGCGCGGTGCGGCCTTGCGAATGCAGCCTTACGAATTCAGTGCATTTGGAGTGGAGAGCGGCGATGGCGGGAAGCGTCAACAAGGTCATTCTGGTTGGAAATCTCGGCAAGGATCCTGAAATCCGCCGCACCCAGGACGGGCGGCCGATCGCGAATCTGAGCATCGCGACCTCGGAAACCTGGCGCGACAAGAACAGCGGCGAGCGCAAGGAAAAGACCGAGTGGCACCGCGTCGTGATCTTCAATGAAGGGCTCTGCAAGGTCGCCGAGCAGTATCTGAAGAAGGGCGCGAAGGTTTACATCGAGGGCGCGCTCCAGACCCGCAAATGGACCGACCAGAGCGGCGTCGAGAAGTACTCGACCGAGGTCGTGCTCCAGGGCTTCAACTCGACGCTGACGATGCTCGATGGCCGTGGTGGCGGCGGCGGAGGCGGCAGCTTCGGCGACGAGCCGGGCGGCGATTTCGGCTCTTCTGGTCCGGTCAGCAGCGCGCCGCGCCGTCCCGTTGCCGCCGGCGGCGGCCGCAACAGCGACATGGACGACGACATCCCGTTCTGAGGGCTGCGGGAGAGCCGGCTAATCCCGGCGCAGATAACGGCCAACTCGGTTTTCAAGGATCCGGACCAGGGCAGGATCCATGAATTCGTAGTCGTCCGGAATGTCGAGGCAGATGACCCGCTTGTTGTTCAAGCTGGATCGGAATTTCCGGTTCAGCTTGTTGCGGTGGGTCTTCTCCATGACGAAGATGATGTCGGCCCATTCGACCTGCTCGGCGGACAGCAGCACGTCAGCGCCGTTTGCAATGCCGGCCGAGTCGGTCTCGATTCCCGGCCAAGTCGAAAACACCTGTTCGGCGGTAGGGCTGCGGAGGCGATTGGCGCTGCAGACGAAAAGGACGTTGGTCACTTACCGCTCTTGGTGATGATCGATCAGGTGTCCGTAGGAATGTCCGGCCGGTGCTTTGCGGGCAGGCTCCCCGAGTTCCTACATAAATACCCCTTGTTGGTCGATGGAATCGATGACGTCCGCTCTGACGCTGGTCGGGAACGCTCCTGTATCGCGTTGCCCGCTCGCGTGAAGTGGCAGGATTTCTTATCAATCAGCAGGCAAGGCTCGGGTTTTCCGCGCTTGCCTCACGTGCAACCTCAAGTCTTTGACGGGGTGCGATGTGAATGATATTAACTTCATGTTAATCCCATTCACATCGGTCGCCGTGCGACCTGAGGGAGCTCCGCATGAGCCTTGCGCCGCTGCTTGAGGCCGCGCCAGCGATCCCGCTGCATGCCTTTGCCGCCATGGCCGCCTTCGTGCTCGGCCTCGTCCAATTCTCCGCCCCCAAGGGCACGCTGCCGCACCGGACGATCGGCTGGATCTGGGTGGTCCTGATGCTGGTCGTGGCCGCCTCGTCGTTCTGGATCCACCAGATCCGTCTGGTCGGGCCGTTCAGCCCGATCCATCTCTTGTCGATCTTCACCTTGGTGGTTCTGCCGCTCGCGGTGTGGCGGGCGCGCACGCACCGTGTCGCCGACCACCGGCGGATGATGATCCTCATCTTCGCCGGAGCGCTGGTGGTGGCGGGCCTGTTCACGCTGGTGCCCGGGCGCGTCATGCACCGGGTGATTTTCGGCGCGTAAGGGGTGGTTCCGTCCGGTCTGTTCCGGCGCCGTCCGGGACAGTGTTGGGAGGGGCGTAAGTCTCTGGAAAAACAGTCGGAAAAAGCGCTTCCCGAGACCCGGCAAGGGTGGTTATCAGGGGTGTGATGCGCTATATGATTCCCAGACAAAAACTCACCGGATTCCCCCTTGGCTGACGACGACAACAAGCCCGGCGACCAGCCGGTGCATCCCTCGGACATTCGCCCCGTTTCCATCTACGAGGAGATGAAGAAGTCCTATCTCGATTACGCCATGAGCGTGATCGTGGCGCGTGCGCTGCCCGATGCGCGCGACGGGTTGAAGCCGGTCCACCGCCGCATCCTGTTCGCGATGCACAATCGCGGCGACACACCGGACAAGAAGCACAAGAAGTCCGCCGGTGCCGTCGGCGAGGTCATGGGTAAGTACCACCCGCATGGCGACCAGGCGATCTACGACGCCTTGGTGCGCATGGCGCAGGACTTCTCGATGCGCGCGCCGCTGATCGACGGGCAGGGCAATTTCGGCTCGGTCGACGGCGATCCGCCGGCGGCAATGCGCTACACCGAGTCCCGCCTGACCAAGATCGCGCTGAAGCTGCTCGAGGACATCGACGACGACACCGTCGACTTCCAGGACAATTACGACGGCTCCGAAAGAGAGCCGGTGGTTCTGCCGGCGCGGTTCCCGAACCTGCTGGTCAACGGCGCCGGCGGCATCGCGGTCGGCATGGCCACCAACATCCCGCCGCATAATCTCGGCGAGGTGATCGACGCCTGCGTCGCGCTGATCGACAATCCGTCGCTGACCATCGACGAGCTCATCAACATCATCCCGGGCCCGGATTTCCCGACCGGCGGCATCATCCTCGGGCGCCAGGGCATCCGCAGCGCCTACCATCTCGGCCGCGGCTCGATCGTGATGCGCGGCAAGGTCACCTTCGAGACGGTCCGGAAAGAACGCGAGGCGATCGTCATCACCGAGATCCCGTATCAGGTGAACAAGGCGACGATGGTCGAGCGCATCGCCGAGCTCTACAAGGAAAAGAAGATCGAGGGCATCTCTGACCTGCGCGACGAGTCCGACCGCGACGGCTATCGCGTCGTCGTCGAGCTCAAGCGCGATGCCGTGCCCGACGTCGTGCTGAACCAGCTCTACAAGTTCACGCCGCTGCAGACGAGCTTCGGCGTCAACGCCGTCGCGCTCGATTCCGGCCGTCCGCAGACCATGACCCTGAAGGACATGCTGACGATCTTCGTCGGCTTCCGCGAGCAGGTCGTCACCCGCCGGACCAAATACAAGCTGCGCAAGGCGCGCGAGCGCGCGCATGAGCAGGTCGGCCTCGCCATCGCGGTCGCCAACATCGACGAGATCATTCGCGTGATCCGGACCTCACCCACGCCGGCTGCAGCGCGCGAGACCCTGATGACGCGCGACTGGCCCGCCCGCGACGTCGAGGACATCATCACGCTGATCGACGATCCGCGCCACCGCATCAATGCCGACGGGACGATCCGCCTTTCGCTGGAGCAGGCGAGGGCGATCCTGGAGCTGCGCCTGGCGCGCCTCACCGCGCTCGGCCGCGACGAGATCGGCGACGAGCTCTCCAAGCTCGCCGGCGAGATCAGCGACTATCTCGAGATCCTGCGCTCGCGCGCGCGCATCCTCGACATCATCAAGAGCGAGCTTGCCGAGGTGAAGGCGGAGTTCGCGACGCCCCGCCGCACCGTGATCATGGAGCAGGAAGGCGAGGTCGAGGACGAGGACCTGATCCAGCGCGAGGACATGGTCGTCACCGTCTCGCACGCCGGCTACGTCAAGCGCGTGCCGCTGTCGGCCTACCGGGCGCAGCGCCGCGGCGGCAAGGGCCGCTCCGGCATGCAGACCCGCGACGAGGATTTCGTCAGCCGCCTGTTCGTGGCCTCCACGCACACGCCGGTGCTGTTCTTCTCCTCGCGCGGCCAGGTCTACAAGGAAAAGGTCTGGCGGCTGCCGATGGCCGCGCCGAATGCGCGCGGCAAGGCCATGATCAACATCCTGCCGCTGGAGCAGGGTGAGCGCATCACCACCATCATGCCGCTGCCGGAGGATGAATCGACCTGGGGCCAGCTCGACGTGATGTTCGCCACCACGGGCGGCAACGTCCGCCGCAACAAGCTGTCCGACTTCGTCGACGTCCGCCGCTCCGGCATCATCGCCATGAAGCTCGACGACAACGAGGCGATCGTCGACGTGCAGATCTGCACCGAGCGCGACGACGTGCTGCTGACGGCTGCCGGCGGCCAGTGCATCCGCTTCCCCGTCACCGACGTGCGGGTGTTCACCGGGCGCACCTCGATGGGTGTGCGCGGCATCGCGCTCGGCGAGGGCGACAAGGTGATTTCGCTGGCGATCCTGCGCCACGTCGAGACCACCTCGGACGAGCGCTCGGCGTATTTGAAGATGCGCCGCGCGGTCGCGGGTGAGGCCGCCTCGGAAGAGGCAGCCGCGGATGCCGAGGCCGAGGAGACCTCAGGCAGCTTCCAGCTTCCGCAGGAGCGCTATGTCGAGATGTCGGCGCAGGAGCAGGTCGTGCTGACGGTCTCCGTCAACGGCTATGGCAAGCGGACCTCGTCCTACGAGTACCGCACCACGGGCCGCGGCGGCAAAGGCATCGTCGCCATGAGCGTCAACAACCGCAACGGCAATCTCGTGGCGTCCTTCCCCGTGGAGGAGGCCGACCAGATCATGCTGGTGACCGACAAGGGCCAGCTGATCCGCTGTCCGGTCGAAGGCATCCGCATCGCCGGCCGCTCGACCCAGGGCGTGATCGTGTTCGATACAGCCGAGGACGAGCACGTCGTCTCGGTGGAGCACATCACGGAAGAGGCAGAGAGTGGCAACGGCGAGGGCGGGAACGGGGCGTGATGCCCTGTTCTATGCAGCGCTCGCGAGCTTCGTGGTAAGATCGGCAAGCATCTCTCGCTTGCCGATCTGGGCCATCCAGCACCAGAGCTCCAACGTGCAATACATGTGGTAGAGCGCGAGCGTCTGCTCCCAGTCGGGGTGCGCGATCGTGCCGTAGCCGGCGAGCAATCCGTCGCGCTTCGGCGCATCCTTCGGCGTGAAATAGTACAGCGCTTTCGCGATATCCATCAGCGGATCGCCGGATGTCGCATTCTCGAAATCGACGATACCCGTCAGATGCGGTTCGCCCTCCGGCGTCACCAGCACGTTGCCGGCATGGAAATCGTAGTGGCACAGGCGAGGGGTGACGGCTGCCTCGAACAGATGTTGCCGTGCTGCAACGCTGCCTCGCAGGCGCGCGGCCAGCGCGGGATCACCGCCGCGCGTGCAGAACTCCGTCAGCTTCCTCTCGAACTGCGCGGACATGTAGGCGTGGTTGCTCGGATACGCCGTCCACACACCGTTCGGGCCGATATAGCCAAAGCTGTCGAGGGCGACGTCGTTGATCCGGCGCAGCGCCGCGCCCATCTCGGCATAGATCGCAAACAACTCGGCCTCCGACAGCGTCGCCTCGCGCCGGCCGAGTATCGCGCCGTCGAGCCTGGTCATGAGCACGTAGTTGAGGTCGATCGCCGTTCGCGTGTCGTCGGCAAGCAGGATTTTGGGAATGGACGTGCTGAGGTCTCGCAGGAGTCCCAGGACGTAAACCTCCTTCGCCATCTTCCACTGCAGCGATGCAGGGTAGACCTTGAGGATGCAGGCGGGCGCATCCGCCAGCGTGATCTCGAGCACGGTGCTGATCTCCCCGCCATGCAGCTCGGTGATGCCGAGCACCGACGCGTGCGGAGCCATCCGACGGACGATCGATTGCGCCTGATCGACCGTGATTGCCAGCCGAGGTTTCAGTTGCAAGGGCGCATCGTTGGACATTTGGATTTACTTCGCGGGGGCCGCGGCGCCTAGATCTCCAGCTCCGTGCCGAACTCGACGACCTGCCTGGTCGGCACGCCGAAGAACGCGGCGGAGCGTTCGGCGTTGCGCTGGAGGAAGGCGAATACGCCTTCGCGCCAGACCCACATGCCCGGGACGTCCTCGCGCGGGATGATGGTCTCGCGGCCGACGTAGTAGGTGATGTCGGCGAGATCGATGCCGGGCAGCTTGCCCTGCCGGCACGTGAGAGTCAGCCCTTCGTAGATGGTCGGGTTCTGCATGAATCCGTAGCGCAGAACCACGCGGGTGATGCCCGGGATGATTTCAATCACCTCGGCGCGTTCCTCGTCGGGAATGTGCGGGGATTCCTCGATCAGCACGGTGACCAGCAGCACGCGTTCGTGCAGCACGCGATTGTGCTTGACGAACTGGGTCAGCGCGAGCGGCACTCCGCGCGCCGCCGACGCCAGGAACACGGCGGTGCCGGGGAGCCTTGCGCTGCATTTGTTGACCGCGGTCTCGATCAGGTCCTCCTCGGGCTGGCGCAGCCGGCCGCGTGCCGCTTCGACCAGCTTCACGCCGGCACGCCAGGTCAGCATCAGGAAGGCGACGAGGCCGGCGAGCAGCAGCGGAAACCAGCCGCCCTCGAACAGCTTGATCGAGTTGGCGGAGAAGAAGATCACGTCGATCACGAAGAAGAAGCCGTTGACCGCAACCACGAGCCACGGCGAATAGCCCCACTGGATCGCAACGAGGGCGGCAAGCAGCGTCGTGATCGCCATCAGCAGCGACACCGCGATGCCATAGGCGCCGGCGAGCGCGTCCGAGGTGCCGAAGCTCAAGACCGCCCCGAGCGTTGCCGCGGCGAGCAGCCAGTTCACCAGCGGCACGTAGATCTGGCCGATCGCGTGGCTGGTGGTATGCCGGATCTGCATGCGTGGCAGGAAACCGAGCTGGATCGATTGCTGGGTCAGCGAGAACACGCCGGAGATGATCGCCTGCGAGGCGATCACGGTCGCGACCGCCGAGAA
This sequence comes from Bradyrhizobium huanghuaihaiense, assembly GCF_007830635.1. Classification (GTDB taxonomy): domain Bacteria; phylum Pseudomonadota; class Alphaproteobacteria; order Rhizobiales; family Xanthobacteraceae; genus Bradyrhizobium; species Bradyrhizobium huanghuaihaiense. Next base: position 8,958 of record NZ_VLLA01000009.1, read on the forward strand.
GGCGACCAGCGGATAGTGCAGGGCGTCGGGGCAGAGCTGGAAGAACGGATTCTCGATCATCGAGGGATCGGTGATCAGCAGCGCGGCCTGGCCGAAATAATTCAGGACCAATGCGGGCAGGCAGATCGCGAACCAGGCCAGCCGGATCGGCATGCGGCCGAAATGCCCCATGTCGGCATACATGGCTTCGCCGCCGGTCACCGCGAGGAAGGCCGCGCCGAGGATTCCGAACGAGATGTGGAAGTCCTGGTGGATCAGGAAGTTGAAGGCATAGAACGGGCTGAGCGCGGCCAGCACCGCCGGCGCCTTGACGATGCCGTGGATGCCGAGGGCGGCGAGCACGACGAACCAGGCCAGCATGACCGGTCCGAAGATGCGGCCGATGAAGCCGGTGCCCTGCTTCTGCATCATGAACAGGCCGATCAGGATGACGACGGTCACCGGCACGACCACCGGCGCCAGCGAAGGCGCGTCGACCTTGAGGCCCTCAATGGCGCTGAGCACGGAGATCGCCGGCGTGATCGCGCCGTCGCCATAGAGCAGGGCGGCACCGACGAGGCCGACCACCAGGAGATGCGCCCGCCAGGTGCCAGGTTGGGCGTTGCGCGCGTGGAGCAGGGCCAGCAAGGCAACGATGCCGCCTTCGCCGCGGTTGTCCGCGCGCAGGATCAGCAGCGCATATTTCAGCGAGATGATCAGCAGCAGCGCCCAGAGGATCAGCGAGGCAACCCCCAGGACAGCGTCGTGACTCAGCGTGCCGCCATGGGCAGCCGCCTTGGCGGCTTCCTTCAGGGCGTAAAGGGGGCTGGTGCCGATATCGCCATAGACCACCCCGAGGGCGCCCATGGTCATGGCAAGCGGCAGCGGATCAGGGTGATGGCCGGAGGCGACTGCAGGCGTACTGGACAAAGGCACCCCCCGATGGGATCGCGCCCGCCGGGCCATTCCGACGGGCGCGAGCATCACGCAGTCTGCGACGAGACGTCGCAAATATCCATGGGGTTTATCCTGAGGGGCTTTCCTGACGCGAAACTGACAGGGCCGACTACGGCGTGCGGTCGGCGGTCACGAGGCGGGCCTCGCGGACATTGGCCTTGCTGCCGGCGCGGCGCAGGCAGGACGCCTCGAAATTCGGCCAGGCCTGCTGCGAGCAGTCACGGCCGATGGTGCGGATATCGAGCCGGTCGCTCTTGGCGAGCGGCTGCGGCACGCTGGCTTCGACCGTCGGGGCAAAGCCGGGCAGGAGGGTGAGGGCTGCGGCAACACACGCAGAGAGTGCGATCGCTGAAAGCGCCTTGATCATTGACTGTCCCCTGTGATGCGGCCGCCTACGCCCAGTCTGCGGCCCGTCGTTCGTTGGCCGGATTAGTAACCATGGCCAGTTTCCGGACGTCTTCGCGGAGGCTGGAAATGGTTTCGTTCGCACTCTGTTTTGTTTCGTGACCGCCCCCAGGACGAAACAAACCGGCCCCCGCCGACACCTCCAGCTGACATTTTTCGGCAAACGGGCAGAAACGGAGAAGGAACCTGCCCGGCTTGCCGGGCCGGGCCGGGCGCGGTAGGAGGGGGCCATGCCGCGCATCGCCTTCTATCCGGGTTCCTTCGACCCCATCACCAACGGCCATCTGGACGTGGTTCGCCATGCCGTTCCGCTGTGCGACAGGCTGGTGGTCGCGATCGGCGTCCATCCCGGCAAGAAGCCGCTGTTCTCGACCGAGGAGCGCCTGAAGATGCTCCAGGACGTCTGCGGCCCGATCGCGGCCCAGGCCGGCTGCGTGCTCGAAGCCGTGACGTTTGACGATCTGTCGGTGACCGCGGCGCGCAAGCACGGCGCCACCATCATGATTCGGGGCCTGCGCGACGGCACCGACCTCGATTACGAGATGCAGCTTGCCGGCATGAACGAGGCCATGGCGCCCGAGGTGCACACGGTCTTCCTGCCGGCCTCTCCCATGGTCCGCCCGATCACCGCCACTTTGGTGCGCCAGATCGCAGGGATGGGCGGAGATGTCTCGACCTTCGTGCCGCCGCTCGTTGACACCCTGCTCAAGGCCAAATTCGCCGGATAACGGCGCGCTTCCTCAATTCATCAGATCCGGAGTTTTCATGATCCGTCGTCTCGCAATTCTTGCAACGATCTTTGCCGCGCTCATTGGCGCGGCGCCGGCGATGGCGCAGCAGCTGCCGGCGAACCTCGACAAGGCCAATGCGCTGGTCATCGACACCACCAAGGGCCGCATCGTCATCAAGCTCAGGACCGATCTGGCGCCGCAGCACGCCGAGCGCCTCAAGACGCTTGCGCGCGAGGGCTATTACAACAACGTGCCGTTCCACCGCGTCATGGACGGCTTCATGGCGCAGACCGGCGACGGCGAGAAATTCAACGGCACCGGCGGCTCGAAATATCCGAACCTGAAGCAGGAATTCTCCAAGGTGCATTTTGCCCGCGGCATTGTCGGCATGGCCCGGCGCGGCGACAGCGTCGACACCGCCAATTCGCAGTTCTTCATCATGTTCGCGGATGGCGGCAGCCTCGATGGCCAGTACACCGTGATCGGCGAGGTCGTGCAGGGCATGGACGTCGTCGACAAGCTGAAGAAGGCGCCTCCCGGATCAGGCAGCGGCACCGTCACCGATCCCGACAAGATGGTGAAGGTGCAGGTCGCTTCCGACATCAAGTAGGGACACGCGATGGCGCGCTGCGGCAACAGGCTTCTGGTCGCTGCCGCGGTGCTGCTGCTCGGTGTCTCAGGCGCGAAGGCCGAGGGCGCACAGGTCAACACCATCCAGGACGTCTTCCGGCATCTGCACACCTGCTGGAAGCCGCCGCCGCCCGCCAGGGCCCGCCCACTCGACATCACCGTCGTCGTGAGCTTTAACCGGGACGGAAACATTCTGGGCCATCCGCGGATTACCTATGAATCCGCGGAGGCCTCCGACAATGACCGGCTGCAATACCGGATCGCGGTGATGGAGGCGTTGCAACGCTGCACGCCGATGCCATTTACCGATGCAATGGCCGGCGCCGCGGCGGGGCGTCCATTCGCGATCCAGTTCCGTAACCGCAAGACTTCACCCCCAACGCAAGAGAGACGAGTATGAGCGTCACCGAAAACACCTTGATCCTCGAAACCACGCAGGGCCCCGTCACCATCGAGATGCGGCCCGACCTTGCGCCCGGCCATGTCGCGCGCATCAAGGAACTGGTCCGCGAGGGCTTCTACGACGGCATCGTGTTCCACCGCGTGATCGAGGGCTTCATGGCCCAGACCGGCTGCCCGCACGGCACCGGCACCGGCGGCTCCGGCAAGAAGCTGAAGGCCGAGTTCAACAAGGAGCCGCATGTGCGCGGCACCGCCTCGATGGCGCGCGCCGCCAATCCCGATTCCGGCGACAGCCAGTTCTTCATCTGCTTCGACGACGCCCGCTTCCTCGACAACCAGTACACGGTGTGGGGCAAGGTCACCGAGGGCATGGAGAACGTCGACAAGATCAAGCGCGGCGAGCCGGTGCAGAACCCGGACAAGATCGTCAAGGCGCGGATGGCAGCGGACAAGGAATAGTCACCCGTCATTCCGGGGCGCGCGAAGCGCGAACCCGGAATCTCGCACCCCCATCTCGGGATTCCGGATCGCCGCGCTCGAGGCGCGGCGTCCGGAATGACGGTGCTAGTGAGACATGCGCACCGATCTCTTCGATTTCGACCTGCCCGCCGAGCGCATCGCGTTGCGCCCGGCGAGTCCGCGCGACTCCGCGAAGATGCTGGTCGTCGAGAACGGCGCGCTGCGCGATCAGGTCATTGCCGACCTGCCGCAATGGCTGAGGCGTGGTGACCAGCTCGTCGTCAACGACACCAAGGTGATCGCGGCGCAATTGAAGGGCCGCCGCATCGGCCGCGAGACCGAGCCGAAGATCGAGGCGACGCTGATCAAGCGGCTCGACGGCTCGCGCTGGCAGGCGTTGGTAAAACCCGCCAAGAAGCTCACAGCCGGCGACCGCATCCGCTTCGGCAATGAGGGCAAGGTCTGCCTGCTCGGCCATCTCGATGCCGAAGTCGAGGCCAAGGGCGTCGAGGGCGAGGTGACGCTGTCGTTCTCATTCCACGGCCCGGCGCTCGACCAGGCCATCGCCGATCTCGGCAACCCGCCGCTGCCACCCTACATCGCCTCCAAGCGCACGCCTGACGATCAGGATCTTGCGGATTATCAGACAATGTTCGCGGCGAACGAAGGCGCGGTTGCTGCCCCAACCGCGGGGCTGCATTTCACGCCCGCGCTGGAGCAGGCGCTGCGCGCGCGCGAGGTCGGCATCAACCGCGTCACACTGCATGTCGGGGCAGGGACCTTCCTGCCGGTCAAGGTCGACGACACCGAAGGCCACAAGATGCACGCCGAGTGGGGCACCATCCCGGCCGAGGTGGCCGAGCGGCTCAACAGCGCGAAAAGGAATGGCGGCCGCATCGTCGCGGTCGGCACCACGTCATTGCGTCTGCTCGAAAGCGCAGCGAGCGAAGACGGCACGATCCAGCCGTTCGCAGCCGAGACCTCGATCTTCATCACCCCCGGCTATCGCTTCCGCGCCGTCGATATCCTGATGACGAATTTCCACCTGCCGAAGTCGACGCTGTTCATGCTGGTGTCGGCCTTCTCGGGGCTCGAGACGATGAAGCAGGCCTACGCGCACGCGATCGCGAGCGGATACCGGTTTTATTCGTACGGCGATGCGTGCCTGCTGTTTCGGTCCTAGAAGCTGGCAGCAATCGCAAATCCATCACCGTCACCCTGAGGTGCTCGCCTCTTCGGCGAGCCTCGAAGGGCGACGGCCCGGCTGCTGCATCTCGGACGTACATCCTTCGAGGCTCCCCGTGCAGCGCCTCGCGCTGCACGGCTCGCACCTCAGGATGACGGGTCGAGAGCGCGTTACGCCATCACCCGCTGCGGCAAGAGCTCGGCGATCTGCACCGCGTTCAGCGCGGCGCCCTTGAGCAGCTGATCGGCCGCCACGAACATCGAGATCGAATGCCCTGAGGGATCGCTGAGGTCCTTGCGGATGCGGCCGACCAGGACGTCGTCCTGGCCCGAGGCGTCGATCGGCATCGGGAAGTAGTTCTTGACGCGGTCATCGACCACCTTCACGCCGGGGGCCTGCGCCATGATGGCGCGGACCTGGTCCTCCGTGATGGGCTTCTCGCATTCGAAGGTGATGGCCTCGCAATGGGCGCGCAGCACCGGCACGCGTACGCAGGTCACGCCGACCGCGATGCTCTCGTCCTCGAAGATCTTGCGGGTTTCCTTGATGACCTTGGTCTCTTCGTCGTTGTAGCCGGTCTCAGGATCGACCGCGGTGTTGTGGTTGAAGAGATTGAAGGCGTAGGGGTGCGGCATCACCTTCGGCGTATAGACCTGCCCGTTGAGATTGGCGCGGGTGGATTCGACGAGCTCCTCCATCGCGGCAGCACCGGCGCCGCTAGCCGCCTGGTAGGTCGAGATGATCACGCGCTTGATGCGGTTCTTCTGGTGGATCGGCCAGAGCGGCACCAGCGCGGTGATCGCGGCGCAGTTCGGGTTGGCGATGATGCCCTTGTGGTCGCGGATGCGGTTCGCGTTGATCTCGGGGATCACCAGCGGCACGTTGGGATCCATGCGGAAGGCGGAGGAATTGTCGACCACGACGGCGCCCGACTTGACCGCGATCGGTGCGAACTTCTTGGAGATGCTGCCGCCGGCGGAGAACAGGGCGATGTCGACGCCCTCGAAGGCGCGTTCGGTCAACTCCTCGATGACGACATCCTTGCCGCGGAACGACACCGTCTTGCCGGCCGAGCGGGCGCTCGCGAGCGCCTTGAGCTTGCCGACGCGAAAGCCGCGCTTGTCCATGGTGGCGATGAATTCGGCGCCCACCGCACCGGTGACGCCGACAATCGCGACGACGGGATCGTTACTCACTTTGTCCTCCATTGCATTTGAGATTCAGACAACAAAAAAGCCCCGGACCATCGAGGGCGGGGCTTCGGTAGAGCTGATGCGTTTAAGTCGACGACCTACGCGCGCACGCCTCCCCGGGCCCCTGGGGCCGTGGTGGTTTTGGTCGTGCGTTTGGTGGTCGTGAACATGGCGGCGACTTATGCGGGAGAGTTTTGCGCCCGTCAATGGCTTTTCGGCAGGAATGTGGCCGGCGACGGACCTGCCGCTATTTGGCGCGCGCGCCCGGCGGCTCCAGGATGACCTCCTTGAGGTCGTCGCCGCTGATCACGACGATCGCAAAACTAAGCCGGCCGCGCTCGCGCACGAGGCCGCCGCTGATGGCCTTGCCCGAGGCTGCGCGCTCGGCGACGCGCACAGCATCGGAAAGGCGGTGCCTGATCGCACCGAGCGCTGCGAGGTTGCTGCGATCGTCGTGGTCGAGCTCGGCGAGCGGCAGGGCGGCTTCGCCGCCGACGAGCTCGCCGGTCGCGGCGTTGATGGTGTGGCGCCAGATCCGGTCGTTGTGCAGGGTCTTCACCCGGTAGACCGGCACGCGGGCAGCCCCGTCGAAACTCACATCCGCCGTCGTGGCGCCGGCGTGGCGGGCCTCGGCAATCGCCATGGCCTGACTGATCGAAATCGACGAGCTGCGGAAGCGCTCGATCTCGCGGCTGACTGCTTGGCGGTCGGCCTCGGCATCACCATCTGTCTCGCTGTGAAGGGCGGTGGGTGTACTTCCGGCCGAGACGATCGCCTGCGCCGGCGCTGCGACGAGCAACGCCGACAGGGCGGTCGCGAAAAACGTCCAGGCGTATTGTCGTGCTGCCTTCATGCTCGAAACCCTCGGCACAGCGAGTGTGCCGGATGATCGTAAAGATTTCGCGGCCGACCTTGGGCAAGGCCGGCCGCGGAGCGTCGTAGCAGGTTGTGCCCGCCGCGGCGTTCGAAACAGCACGAACCTCTTTGGGGCTGGTGAAAAAGCGGTCAGTGCTGCTATAACTAAACCATACCGTATCGTTTTATTTTGGTCAATGCCGTCGCGCCGGCCCCCTTGGGGAAAGACCGCCAGCTCACGGAATTGTCAGCGGGAGGAACGGCGCCGCGGCGTGCCCTTGGCGGCCTCCTTGACGCGATCGGCGGGGCCCAGCGCACCGGCTAGGAACAGCTTGATCGCGGTGCGCATCCGCTTTTCCGCGGATTTCATCTCGAGCGCCGTTCCGAACGTCGCCATGCGGTGGGTGTGGCCGACGACGACGTCGAGAAACACCTCGGCTGCGATGGTGGTGTCTTCGATGTCCAGCGCGCCTTGCGCCACCAGATGGTCGAAGAAGCGCGCCGTGGTGGCGACGGCCTTGAGCCAGCCTTCCTCCTTGCCGAGCTTGGCGACGTCGGGGAAGTTGATGGCCTGCGACGTCATCATGCGGCTGAAGGCGACGGCATCGGGCCCGCAGGTGAAGGTCAGCATCTCGCGCCCGATCTCGACCAGCCGCTGCTCGACCGAAATGTCCGAGGCGCTGGAGAGCTGCGTTTCCGCGGCAGCCGACAGCGGCGCAAGCCAGCGTTCGATCTCGCGCCTCAGCACGGCCGCAAACAGGCCGCGCTTGTCGCCGTAGCGGGAATAGACGGTGGGCTTGCTGACCCGCGCCGCCTCCGCGACCGCATCGAGCGAGGTCGCGTCAAAGCCGCGGTCCAGGAACAGGCGGGTGGCGACCTCGATCAGCCGCTGGTCGCGCTCGATCGCGGCGGTCTTGGTCGGCCGCCCGCCGCGCGATTTCGGCACCTCGCGCCGCGGCGATGCCGATCGTGATTTGGTCGCAGTCAATCCCATGCCCAATGATTCCTGCGCGTTGCCTGTCATTCGCTCTATATCGCGCAGGAGCGGGGGCGTCATCGCGAATCTGGCCGAATTGGCCGTATCCTCAACGGTTTCGATAGGACCTCGTTCCGTCACGACGGGCTCATGGGAGCGCCGAGGTCCAGGCCTGGCCGGAGGCGGCCTTCTCATATCCGTACTGATAGAGCGCCCGCATATAGGCGGTGTCGAATCCTTCCGAGGGAGCCGCGGGATAGTCGCGCGCGATGTAGGAGAGATGGAAGCCCAGGCGGTTGCGTTTGGCGAAATCGTAGGTGGAGAAGATGATCGAGCGGGTCTGCGACTGCGTGATCGCCGACAAGCTGCGCGAGGCGACGTCGATCGTGCTGTTGGACACCAGCTCGAAATTGCGCTCGATCTTCTTGTTGACGAGGATGTAGATGTCCATCTTCGCGGTGCCCGGCAGGCGGCTGCCCTGGAACAGCAATGCTTCCGGAAGCGTCAGCACCGGTGCCGTCACGCCGCCATCGACATGCATCTCCTGGAATCTGCGGCCCTGGCCTTCGGCATCGATCATGATGGGCGGAAACACCAGCGGAATGCTGGCGGAGGCCGCCATCACGTCGCGAAACAGCTTGAGCGCCTCGGGCGTGCCGACGGCCGCGATCTTGCCCATGTCCCAAATGGCGGTCCGCTGGGTGTCGAGATCGGTCGTCACGATCAGCAGCCTGCGGCCCCTGGCGTTCTCGCGCGCGACCTGCGCCATGATTTCAGGCCCGACATAGCGGGCGACCAGCTCGCGCAGCCGCGTATTGCCGAACAGGCCGGAGCCGAACAGCACGCGCATGATGCTGGGATCGTTCAGGAGGCTCTCCGCGATTCCGCTGGTGTAGACCTCCTTCAGCGTGTCGTCATATTGGAAGCCGAGAAATGCAAACGGCGCGATCAGGCCGCCGGTGCTGACGCCCGAGACGACCGAGAAGGTGGGGCGAGTCCTGGCTGCGGTCCAGCCGTTGAGCACGCCGACACCGTAGGCGCCGTCGGCGCCGCCGCCGGACAGCGCCAGATAGGTCTTCGTCGCCGTACTGGTGTCTTTCTCGAAGCTGAACTTCGTGACCGGCTCGTCGGCGTAGCGGCGGAGGCCGTCGATATCGAGCACGCGCGATGCGCTGGCCTCGGCGGCGGTATAGGGCGTGCGGGGCAGGGAGGTGCAGCCGGCCAGGGCCAGACTTAAGGCCAGGACCAGAAGTCCGGTCAGGCGGGCGGCGGTCTGCCATATCCGGTCATGCGAAGGGCCGGACATTTCGGTCGAACATGAAGCGGAGGGCATTGTCGGCGGCTGGCGATCACACAAATACGGCCGCCGGCAGATTCACCGCGGCATCTCGTCCAGGCCCCACGGTAAAACTACACTGTATCGTTTTATTTGGCAAGCCGTGCGGAACATGAAAGTCCGCGTCAAATCTGTCCCAGTCTGACGCATCCTGTGGTTCGGGCGGGTTGATCGGCCTCGCCCGGCACGCAATAAGCACGCCATGAATCTCCCCGACACCAATCTTCCCAATCATTTCGAGCTGCTCGCCACCGATGGTGCCGCGCGCACCGGCCGCCTGACCACGCCGCACGGCGTGGTGCGGACGCCGGCCTTCATGCCGGTCGGGACCGCCGGCGCCATGAAGGGCATGCACTGGCGCGAGGTGCGCGAGGCCGGCGCCGACATCGTGCTCGGCAACACCTATCATCTGATGCTGCGGCCCGGCGCCGAGCGGATCGCAGCCCTCGGCGGCTTGCAGCGGTTCACCGGCTGGAACGGGCCGATGCTGACGGATTCCGGCGGCTTCCAGGTGATGTCGCTGGCGGACTTGCGCAAGGTCAGCGAGCACGCCGTCACCTTCCGCTCGCATATCGACGGCGCCAAGGTCGAGCTATCGCCGGAGCGCTCGATCGAGGTACAGCGCTTCCTCGGCTCCGACATCGCCATGCAGATGGACGAATGCGTGCGGCTGCCCGCCGAACGCGACGACATCGACCGCGCGATGCGGCTGTCGCTGCGCTGGGCCGAGCGCTCCAAGCGTGCCTTCGAGAGCGCGCCCGACGGCTACATGCTGTTCGGCATCGTGCAGGGCGGCGACATCCCGCAGCTTCGTCATGCCAGCGCCCAGGGCCTCGTCGAGATCGGCTTCCACGGCTACGCCATCGGCGGCCTTGCCGTCGGCGAGCCGCAGGAGGTGATGCTGGCCATGATCGACGAGACCGCGCCGATGCTGCCGAAAGAGCGGCCGCGCTATCTCATGGGCGTCGGCACGCCCGACGACATCCTCGAAGCGGTGAAGCGCGGCATCGACATGTTCGACTGCGTGATGCCGACGCGCAATGGCCGGCATGGCGTGGCTTTCACGCGCTTCGGTCAGGTCAATTTGCGCAACGCGCGCCACGCCGACGATCCGCGCCCGCTCGATGAAGAGAGCTCATGGCCGTCGACGCGCAACTGTGCGCGCGCCTATCTCCATCATCTCGTCAAGGCGGGCGAGACGCTGGGGGCAATGCTGCTGTCCGAGATCAACGTCGCTTACTACCAGTCCCTGATGCAGGGCATCAGGGACGCGATCGCACACGGAACGTTCGATGAGTTCTATCAGCGTACGCGTGAGGATTGGGCGAGGGGCGATATCGCCCCGCGCTGAGCAACGTCAATTGCAGACGATCCGCTGCTTGACGGCATGCTTGGTCACGAAACCGTAGCCGCAATTGTCGCAGGTCCAGAGATAGCTGATCATGTGGTCCGAGACGTAGGCGGATGCTTCGGCGGCGACCATGGAGTCGGCACAGACGGGACAGGTGGGCAACTCGCTGCAACGCGGATCGCGGTTCAGCGCGACGGTCGACATCACTTCAGCAACTGCTGACATCGTGGTGACCTCCCTGCTTTGAGACGTAAGTCTAACATAAGCAGAAGTACTTGACGAGGTCGCAACACAAACCCGCTGGCTTTTATAAAATTGCCGTCACCACGACGTGATTGCTGGCTTGCTCGCAGCCTTGGTATCGCAGCGCAAACAATCCCGTGTGCGTTGCGATAATTCGTTGCGCTGCTTCACGCGTCATGACGCTCGATTACTGCGCCGCACCCTGCCGGCCAAGAGCAGGCTCGAGCACGACCGGGGTGCTGTGGCCCGAGCGGAGCCTGCGTGCGAACGAAATCCAGGGTTTCTCGACGAGGGAATATGTCATCCAGCTGACAAGGATCGAGGACGTCACGACCTCGGCAACGAAGACGAGCCATGCCAGCGGCCCGTCGCCAGGCCACGCGTACTGATGAACCCAGACCATTGCGAACGGCGACATCAGGTAGACCGAGTAGCTGATGAGGCCGACGAACGCTAGCGGACGCCAGGCCATCCGCTCGCCGAATGCGGCAAACACAATGAAAACGACGGCAGCGCTGACATAGGCCGCCGCGATCGAATAGCTGTAGAAGAAATTGTCCTCATACGCCCCGCCATAGCGCCTGCCGGCCAGCGTGATCGCGAAGACTGCGTAGAGCGCCGTGCAGACGGCGACATGCCGCCATCGCAGCGTTCCGCCGACGACAGTGTCGCGAATGATCTTGCCGAGGAACATCGCCGAAAGGTTCAGTCCGATCTCCATCATCACCCAGGCTGCCCGGTCCTCCACCAGGACGGCGACCGCTGTCCCGGCCAGCGCGGTCGCAACGACGATCGCGACGGCGGTGAGGCGTCGGGTCAGCAGTCCTGCCGCGAAGAGAATGGTGCAGGCGACGTAGAACAGCAGCTCGATCGTCAGCGTCCAGTAGAAGTCCCAGAGGTGACGGACCTCCAGGAAGCTCTGGAGCATCGTGATGTTGGCGACGATCTGCGACAGGGGATAGGTCCTCAACTCCACCGCCTGCATCGTGACGAGCCCGATCGCGATCGAGGTCCAGTAGGCGGGATAGAGGCGGAAGAAGCGACTGACCGCGAAGTCGTTCACGGGAGACGCGCTGGCGGGAAAGCTGAAGGGAATGACGAAGCCGCTGACGAAGAAGAACAGCGCGACGCCGAACCGGCCGAAATTCATGTAATAGCCGATCGCGTCGTGGAAGATCGAATGGTACGCGCCGGTCTGATGTTCCCGCACGATCACCTCGAGCGCGTGCTGAACGACCACCGACAAGACGGCGATGCCGCGCAGGGTATCGATGATGGCGAGCCGTTGATGCATCAGGCGTTCTCTGCGCTCCCGCCGCCCGCAACGGACGTCGCCTGTCGGGAGGGTATTTGGCTAAGGCACAAGCGATGATCGGAAGGCTGGACGCTGGTCCGGCACTTCACCATGGCAATCGTGAACAGATTGACAACGGCAACGGGCAGGGCGGTAAAGTCGGGCCTCCTGCAAATGGCGGCCGGCCGGGTCACGGGATTGCCGCTTGCGTGTCGCCACAAGCTGTCTGTAACTGCGGAACAGCTGCGACAGCGGTCCAATTTGTCGCCAAAGGGAGTTCATGATGGACGCATCGTCCAAAACGAGTGCAGCGCACCAACCCGGCCGCGGCCGGATCTACGATTCAATCGTCGAGGCTTTTGGCGACACGCCGGTCGTGCGCTTGCGACGCCTGCCGGGCCAGCACGGGGTGAACGCGACGATTTTGGCAAAACTTGAATATTTCAATCCCGCCGCGAGCGTGAAGGACCGTATCGGTGCGGCCATGATCATCGCGATGGAGAAGGCCGGCATCATCAAGCCCGACACCGTGCTGATCGAGCCGACCTCCGGCAATACCGGCATTGCGCTCGCCTTCGTGGCGGCTTCGCGCGGTTACCGGCTCAAGCTGGTGATGCCGGAATCCATGTCGATCGAGCGCCGCAAGATGTTGGCCTTTCTCGGCGCCGAGCTGGTGCTGACCCCGGCTGCGCAAGGCATGAAGGGCGCGATCGCCGCCGCCGAGGAGCTTCTGAAGACGACGCCGAACTCGCTGATGCCGCAGCAGTTCAAGAATCTGGCCAATCCCGAAGTCCACCGCCGCACCACGGCCGAGGAGATCTGGAACGACACGGCCGGCAACATCGACTTTTTCGTCGCAGGCGTCGGCACCGGCGGCACCATCACCGGCGTCGGCCAGGTGCTGAAGCCGCGCAAGCCGTCGCTGCGGGTGATCGCGGTCGAGCCGGAGGAGAGCCCGGTGTTGTCAGGCGGCCAGCATACGCCGCACAAGATCCAGGGCATCGGCGCAGGCTTCGTGCCTGACATCCTCGACCGCTCGGTGATCGACGAGATCGTGAAGATCAACTCGACCACCGCGATCGACACCTCGCGCGCGCTGGCGCGGCATGAGGGCATTCCGGGCGGCATCTCCTCGGGCGCGGCGATCGCCGCCGCGCTCCAGATCGGCAAGCGGCCGGAAGCTGCGGGAAAGACCATTCTGGCCATCGTGCCGTCGTTCTCGGAGCGGTATCTTTCGACAGCTCTGTTCGAGGGAATCTAGGATATGGCGGATCAACCGAGACGGCCACGCACGCTTGGCGATGCCAGGACCGAGGCTGAGGCGGCGTTCAAGAAGGTGACGGCCAAGGTCGCGGCGGCGGCGCCGAAGCAGAACGCAGTTCCCGGCATCAAGGAGCAGGTCACGCTGCGCATCGACCAGGACGTGCTAGAGTTCTTCCAGGCGGGCGGCCCCGGCTGGCAGGACCGCATCAACGAAGCGCTGCGAAAGGCGGCGGGGAAGTAAGGGAGCTCGTCATTGCGAGCGTAGCGAAGCAATCCAGAATCTTTCCACGGGGACAGCCTGGATTGCTTCGCCGCAAGGGCTCCTCGCAATGACGGAGTTTGCTGCGACACTGTCCGCACCAACGAAAAAGCCCGGCGCGAGCCGGGCTTTTGTTTTTGAACCTGCCGTCCTGCCTCAACGGCGGAACATGCCGCCCATCATGCCGCCGACGACACCGCCGACGAAGGCCGCACCGGCGGCATCGCCGGGGCTGCTGCTGCGCTGTTGAGGTGCCGGTGCCGGCGCCGGCGCGCTGCTGGCTGCGGGGGCGCTGGCACGTCGGGCCGCCTTCTGGCTGCTGTCGCTTGCGGTCGGCGGTGCGGCCACGACCTCGGAGAGCAGGGCCTTGTGCTGGGGCTTGTTGAGGTAGCCTGACGACGGATAGCCGCGCGCAGCCTGCCAGCGCTTGAGCACCACGCGGGTCTCGTCGCTGAAGACGCCGGTCTGCTTGGTGTCGAAGCCAAGCCCGGTGAGGCGACGCTGCACGTCGCGGCGCTGGTTCTTGTCGAGGCCGATCTGGTCCTCGGTGAGCTGAGAGGCCTCATCGGTAAAGGCTGCGGGATCGACGCCGGAGTTGAGCGTGCGGGTCGCGGTCGAGGGGCCGCTCTTGATAGCCGCGAGACGTGCCAGCGCCAGCGCCTTGAACTGACCGTTGGGATAGGCGGAAAGGTAGGCGTTGAGCTCTTCCGGCTTGTTGCTCTCCTTCACCGAGCGCCAGTATTCGAGCTCGACACCGTCCGAGCTTCCATTCGCCGTCGACAAGATGCCAGAAGCGGTCGGCGCCGCGTTGGCAACCTGCGTGGTCGGAGCCTGGTTGAGATATACGGCGCCGATCAGGTTGGTGTGGCCCCAGGGCAGCTGGCCCTTGTGGGTCTCTTCATTGACCTGGGCACGGACCGACGTCATCGCCTGCTGGATCTCGACGCCGGGCTTGGTGATGTTGTCGATCAGCGCGCGGGTGAACGGGCTGTTATTGCCCTCCTGGCCGTCGAGCGCGGTCTGGCCCGGGCCGGTTGCGAACGCGATCAGCGTGCCTTCGCCGGACTTCATCTCGGCAAGACCGCTCTGCACGTTGACGCTGCGGGTCGCCGAGTTCGACTTGATCTTGGCGGCGAACGGATTGTCCCGGCAGGCATCGAGGAAGACGAGCTTGACCTTGGCATCGCCCATGGTCTGTTCGAGCGTCAGGTCGATGTTGATGGCAGCGCCCAGCTTGACGTCCATCTCCGTCTTGATGTCGGCATCGACCGGCAGCAGGTAGTTGGTGCCGCCGACGGCGATTCCGTGGCCGGCATAATAGAACAGCGCGATATCGGAGCCCTGCGCCTTGCGACCGAAGTCGAGCAGCTTCTCCGTCATCTGGTCGCGGGAGAGATTGGAGCCCTCGATCACCTCGAAGCCGACATTGCGCAGCGTCGCCGCCATCGTCTTGGCGTCGATCGGCGGGTTCGGCAATTGTGCGACGTTCTTGTAGGAGCCGTTGCCGACGACGAAGGCGACGCGACGGTCCGCCTTCGCGGCACTGACCGGCAGTGCCACGCACATGAGCGAGGCGAGCAGGGTGAGATAGCGCATTCTGAAATCCCCAGAATCGAATTGCAGGCAGCAACAAATTGGCGGCGAACCTACACGAAGTGCCCGACTTCGCGCCACCAAAACGGCGGTACGTCGCGTTCAACCCGCTGCTGTGTGGCCGAATGTGCACGATGGAGGGGCTCTCCAACGTGATCCAAATCACACGGCCACTTGGTTTTGTCGCGTGAGGCGGCGCGAGGTTCACTGCGCGCGAGCGGGAACCGGCGCCGGCTTCAAGTTCAGGAGATTGCCGCACAGGATCAGCGCCGCGCCGAGGACGGTCCAGGCGTCGAGCCGCTCCGAATACAGCAACCAACCTGCGGTTGCGGTCAGCGGAACCCGGAGGAAGTCCATGGGAACCACGATCGTCGCATCTGCATAGCGCATCGCGCTGGCGAGGCAGTAGTGCGAGAACGTGCCGCAGACGGCGATCACGCCGACCCAGGCCCAGGCGTAGGCCGACGGCCAGGTCCAGACCAGCAGCGTCGGCACGAAGCCCGCGACCGACTGCACCACCAGCATCCAGAACAGGATCGACAGCGCGCTTTCGGTGCGGGTCAGAGATTTGACCAGCGCCATCGACACGCCAAATCCCATGGCGGCCCCGAGCGCGATGAGTTGGCCCGGATTGATCTCGCCGGTGGCCGGCCGCACGATGACGATCACTCCGACGAGGCCGAGCACGATGGCGGCGATCTTCCACGGCGTCATGCGCTCGGAGAGGAAGCTCGCCGCGAGGATCGCGGTCCAGATCGGCATGGTGAATTCGATCGCCACGACCTGGCCGATCGGGATCAGCGTCAGCGCAAAGAACCAGCCGAGCTGGGCGACATAGTGCACGAGGTTGCGCGCGACGTGGTGTTGCAGGCGCGATGTCCTGAGCACCTTGAAGCCGCCGGCGCGATAGATGATCGGCGCCAGCAGGACGAAGCCCGCCAGCGACCGGATCTCCATGATCTCGAAAACGTTGAGCTCGCGTGTGGTCTCGCGCCCGGCCACCGCCATGATCAGCATCAGCGACAGCCAGCCGGCCATCCACAGTGCGGCCATCGTTTTGGACGGTGTCGTGCTCATTGCGGCGGACGCGGGAAGGGGTGGAATCCGAAGGGACGGCCGGTATCGGCGACATCGCCGCCGTTTGCAACGGCCAAATCTGCGGATGCAGCGATGCAGGCCGGCGTGTTAAGGCATCAGCGAACAACGAGAAAATCGGGAGATCTCGCTCATGCGCATCTTGCAGCCGGCCGAATGGAAAAAACCGCGCGGCTTTTCCCATGGCGTCGTGGTCGAGGGGCCGGGCCGGTGGGTGGTGCTCGCCGGCCAGACCGGCGGCGACGAGGTGGGCAATTACGCGCCTGACATGGCGGCGCAGGTCGGCGTAGCGCTGCAGCGGATCATCAAGCTGTTGGGCGAGGCCGGCGCGGGTCCCGAGCACATCGTCCGCCTGACCTGGTACCTGACCAGCCGCAGCGAATACGAGGCCGCAAGTGCCGGTATCGGTGCGGCCTGGAAGGAGACGCTCGGGCGTAATTTCCCGCCTTCAACGCTTCTCTATATCGGCGGCCTCGTGGACGAGCGGGCCAAGGTCGAAATAGAGGTCACGGCGTTCGTCCCGGGCACATAAAAAATCGACCCGGCGAGGCCGCCGGATCGATCGTCGTGTCGGCTGGTGGCTTACTTCGACAGCGAGATGTTGGCGCCGCGGAACTGGCTGTCCGCGCGCATCGAGACGCTCTGCTTGTTGCCCGATGTCTTCAGCGAGATGTTGGCGTTGAAGCCGGCGGTCGAGGCGACCAGATCGTAATTGCCGCCAGCGCCACGGCCCTGGAGCGATCCGGAGATGTTGCGGCTCGCCTCGGACCAGCTGCCGGCGATGGCGCCGCCCTCAGCCCTCACGTTGGCGCCGAGGTTGAACTTGTAGGCGTCGCTGGCACAGGTCAGCGACATCTCCATGGTCGGTCCGATCGGGGCGTATTTGGCCCGGCAGCGGATCCGCTCGGTCGAGCCGTCATCCAGCGTAACTGTGCCGCCGCCGCTCCAGCTGCCCGCCAGCGGGGCGAAGGGGCCGGACTGGGCCTTGCCTTCAGAGCTGGCAAGCCCCGCCGCAAACAAAACGGCGGCCGCAATCAGCAGCCGCCGGTTCCGGGCACGAGCCTCGATTGGTCTATTGGCGCGATGCTTCCCACCGCCCGCTGCACGGTATGCCTGCAGATGCTCCATTCCACTTCCCCGATCCGGCGTTGCCGTTGAGTTGACCGTTGGCATATGCACCATTGATCGAAACTTTCACAAGTCCCCCACTGCCGATGGTGCCGGAAACGTTAGCGCCGGGCGCGGTGATCTTGCCGTCGGCAACCGTCAGCATCGAGCTCGCGGTCGGCTCGCACGAGCCGCTCTTGGTCACGATGGTGACCTGCCAGTTGCCGTCATAGGGGCTCTGGGCGAAGGCGGGAGCGGCGAGGGTGCCGGTGAAAACTGAAGCGGCACAGAACGCCGCGATGCGAGCAAAACGCATGAATTCCGTCCTTGAATTTGTCTGATATGCTGACGCTTATTCGGACGAAATGTGACGGAAATTTGTTGCGATGCCAAATCGAAAATTGTTCCTGTGGAAACAATGGTTTATTTGCGTTCTCGACTCCAATTTTCGAAGCAGAATCAAGGCCCCCTCACGTTAAGGGTAAACGTCAGCAGAGACTCAGGACAGACTCGGCGCGGACGTCGAGAACTGCTCGTCCTGGACCTTGGACGGCAGTGCCTTGTGAACCTTGATATAATCGATCACGTCGGCCAGCAATTTGAGCCCGAGCGGCGCGAGCGCACGCTCCCAGAGGTCGCGGGCGGTCTCGCCCTTCTTGACGAAGCACCAGTCCTGGGCGGCGATGGCGCCGGCATCCATGCGGTCGGCGAGATGATAGATGGTGCCGCCCGCGATCGGATCGCCCTCCTTGATGGTCCATTCCACAGCGGCCTTGCCGCGGTGACGCGGCAGCAGCGAGGGGTGGTAGCCGATCCCGCCGTACGTGGCGGCGGCGAGCGCGTCCTTGCCGATCCGGGCATGGCTATGTGCGGTGATGATCAAATCGGTGTCAGGAGCGATCTCGGAGGCCACCACCAGCTTCGGATTGGCCTGGACCACGACCTCGATGCCGGCGGCCCTGGCCGCTGCAGCCAGGCGATCCTCGGCGTCGGCCACGACGACCCGTGCGATCGAGACGCTGTGCTCCCGGAGCATGTTGAGAGTGGTCACACCGAAATGGCGGGAGCCGACGAGGGTAATTCGCATGGGGGTCCGATCCGTTTCGCAACTGCGTCATACCCCCGATAACACGTCCGGGCGCCGTGTCACCACCCGCGGGCCGTTTGCAGCGGTTATCAACAATGCACCGGGCGCGGGACGTGCTGATTTCCGCGATTGCGCGGCCGCTCGTTCCGGTGCTTCCATAGGCGTATTGCAGCCTATCAGGAGCGAGTGCATGCGAAGCGCGTGGTTTTTTCTTCTCGCGACACTGCTTGCGGCCGCTCCAGCCCACGCCGGCGGGCCGTACCCGGCAGTGCCGCCCGAGATCGGGGTGGCGCCGTTTATCGGCCCGACCTGGGATGCCTATCGCTGTGCTGAAGGGCTGCCCTACAATTTCTACCACGGCGCCTATTACGGCGAGGAGCCGCCGGCGATCTATCGCGGCTATGCCTATCGGCCGTACTACCGTTACAGCGCCTATCGCAAACCGCTGCGGACATATTTCTGCGTGACGGATTAGCGTTGCCAGGGGGCCACGGTCGGACGGCAAATGGCGTCATGCGGTTCCTGTGTTTCATTCCGAACTGAAGCGATCCCCGTCTGCCGCTAGAACATACCCAACCGGGGCTGGCGACATTTCAGTCCGAATCCGTTTTCGAACCCGGCTGTGGCCGCTGGCGTAAATGCCAGCGGCTTTTTCATGCCGTGCGTCACGAAATCATCTGACGGTAATACGTTCTCAACCAGCTTGTCGTATCGACGAATCCGTCGCGGATTTGTATTGCGTACCGCGACACCGAAAATGTCCCGCCGGCGTGGGTGCGCCGTGCGGGCCTTTTCGCCGGGACCGATTTCATGCCGAGCGCGATTGAGCAGATCGTGGACGCCTATGTGCGTCTGAAGAACCGTCGCGGGCTCGACCAGCTGATGATGCACAGGCAGCGGCTCGCGGTCGATCTGAAGAGCAGGTCCGGCTACGATTTCAGCCTGCCGATCGGCCAGATCGACGAGGAGATCGCGATCATCGAGGCGGGTCTCAGCCGGCTGAAGGCGGCGAATTCCCCGGCAGCGTAGCGTGGCTCGGCGAGTGAACTCTTGCGCGGACCGAGGTGCTGCGCATCGTTGCTGGTCGCTTCCGGTTCATGCACGGTTCAGCCCGGCCATGTCTCTATCGGCAGGTCATTCCGTGGGACACGAATCCTGCTAGGCCTGTCCCGGTAATTTGGAGGAGACGTCATGATCGAGCTTGCGTTGGCCGGCCTGATTGCGTTTGCAAGCGCGCCTGCGGCATCGCCGGCGCCCATTGTGGAGCAGGTTCAGTTCCGCGGTGGTCCAGGTGGGCAATGCCCGGAGGGGTATGATTTCAACCACTCGAACGGCCGTTGCTATCCGAACAACTATCATGCGCCCGGCTACTACACGGCTCCCCAGCCGACGTACCGACGCGAACTCTGCCCGCAAGGGTACGACTACAATTATTCGAACGGCAATTGCTATCCGAACCGTGCGCGGGCGCCCGGCATGTACGGGCAACCCGAGTATGGGCGCCGCGGCGGACTTTGCCCCGAAGGCTACGACTACAATTACTCGAACGGCAATTGCTTTCCGAACCGCGCACACGCCCCCGGCCTGTACGGGCGTTAGGACTTCCCACCGTCGATCACCGTGAACAGCGGTCGGGCCTTGGTCGGCTCGACCAGCAGCTCCTCGACCATGGCACTCGCGGCCTCGACATATTTCCGCGTGGGCTTGTCCAGGGGCCGCTGCGCCTCGTCGTCGTCGAGCGCGACCTTGGCGGCTTCAACCAGCTTGCGCATGCGCTCGGCATGATCGTCGCCTGCGGTCAGCGTCGCGCGCGCCAGCGAGCGCAGCACGAACAGCTCGCCCTCGAGGCGGAGCAGGCGGTCGTTGAGACGGGCAAGGATGGCGTTGAGGTCGGCCATGTCAGGTGTTCAGCGCAGAGGATCCGTCCCGATCTAGCGGCGATCGGTGAACGGAGTCCAAACGGCATCGGCGCAATTGGGCTGATCGTCCGCCTGTCGCGGTGCCGCCGTTGTGACCGGTCGTGACGGCGCGTATGCGTGGGCCCAGCATGGTTCCCGCACCACATGTCAGCCTGGGCGGACGTTTGGAGCCCATGCGATGCGGTTTATCCCGATTGTGATCCTCTTGATGTCGGCATGCACGGCTGCCGTCGCCGCGCCGGCGCACCGCGCCCGTCCGCACCACCCCGTTGTCGCCCGTCCGGCCGAGGACGCGCCGGTGCCGCCCGGCTGGTACAAATTTCCCGGGTGGCCGCCGATCCCGCCGTCGGAGAACAGGAATCTCGATCCCTCCAATTTCGGCGGAGGCTGATCGACACTACGCCGCGGTCCGCGCCAGATAGTCGCGGGCGAAGGCGAGGTACCAGTCGAGGCAGGCGGGGTTGGCCATCGCCTCCTTGTTGATGACTTTCTCGACCGGCTGGCCGAGCAACAGCTTCTTGATCGGCAGCTCCTGCTTCTTGCCGGACAGCGTGCGCGGGATCTCGGCGACTGCGAAGATTTCATTCGGCAGGAAGCGGCGTGACAGGCCGGCCTCGATCGCCTTGTTGATCTTGGCCTGCATCGCGCCGTCGAGTGCGACACCTTCGCAGCACCACGAACAGCGGCATGTAGCTGTCGCGGCCGAGATATTCGAGGTCGACGACGAGGGAATCGAGCACCTCCGGCAGCGCCTCGATCGCGGAATAGAGCTCGCTCGTGCCCATGCGCAGGCCGTGGCGGTTGATGGTGGCGTCGCTGCGGCCATAGATGATGCAGGAGCCGTCTCGATTGACCTTGAGCCAGTCGCCGTGCCGCCACACCGGCCCGCGGCCGCTGCCGTCGAAATTGTCAGGATAGGTTTCGAAATAGCTGGCGCGATAGCGCGCGCCGTCTTTGTCGTTCCAGAAATAGAGCGGCATCGAGGGCATCGGTTCGGTGCAGACGAGCTCACCGACCTCGTCGATCACAGCGCGGCCCTGTTCGCTGAAGGCTTCGACGGCCGCGCCCAGCAGGCGGCACTGCATCGCGCCCGGCGTCTGCGGCAGCTCGCGGTTGCCGCCAATGAAGGCGCCGGCGAAATCGGTGCCGCCGGAGATGTTCGCCCACCAGATGTCGGCCTGCGCCTTGCTGCCGTTGGTCTTCGAGAGGCCTGCGAAGCGCGCGTTGAACCAGGCTTGCGTGTCGGCGCTGAGCGGCGAGCCGGTCGAGCCGAGGCAGCGCAGCCGCGACAGATCGCCGGCAGCGGTCAGATCGATCTCGGCCTTGGCGCAGTTGGCAAAGAACGCCGCGCCGGCGCCGAAAAAGCTCGCTTTCGACTGCGCCACGAAGCGCCACAGCGTGGTCCAGTCCGGCTTGTCCCGGGTGCCGCCGGGGCTGCCGTCGAAGATGCAGCAGGTGGTGCCGCTGAGCAGGCCGCCGACTTGCGAATTCCACATGATCCAGCCGGTCGAAGAGTACCAGTGGTAGCGCTCGCCGAACGAGTTTGGGTGATAGGAGCAGCCGACGTCGTTGTGCAGGCCGAGCAGCGCCAGCACCACGATGACGATGCCGCCATGGCCGTGCACGATCGGTTTCGGCAGGCCGGTGGTGCCGCTGGAATAGACGATCCAGAGCGGATGATCGAACGGCAGCCACATCGGCTCGAACGCGTCGATCGCGGCGCCCGTCCTTGCCAGGATATCGGCGAGCAGAGCGTCCGGCGCGGCGGGCGCGTGGGCCTCGCTGTGCAGGATGACGTGCTCGACGGTGGGGAGCGATCCTCGGAGCTCGGCCAGCACATAATGCCGGTCGTGCCGCCGGCCGGCATAGGTGACGGCGTCGCAGGCGATCAGCACTTTCGGCTCGATCTGCTTGAAGCGGTCGATCACGGCGGGCGCGGCCATGTCGGGCGCGCAGACACTCCAGACCGCGCCGATGCTGGCGCTGGCGAGAAAGCCGATGATGGTCTCGGGGATGTTGGGCAGATAGGCCGCAACGCGGTCGCCTGGCTTGACGCCTTTCTCCTTCAGATGCAGCGCGAGCGCCGCGGCCTTGCGCCGCAGCTCCGGCCAGCTGGTTTCCCTGAGCTTGCCGTCCTCGCCGCCGCTGACGATCGCGGGCAGGCCGGCGGCATCGGCCGCCTCGACATGCCGGAACACCTGCCGGGCATAGTTGACCTGCGCACCCGGAAACCAGACCGCGCCCGGCATCTTGCGCTCGGTGATGACGGCCGCAAACGGCGTCGGCGATTGCAGATCGTAGTAATCCCAGATGCTGCGCCAGAAGCCGTCGAGGTCGCGCACCGACCATTGCCGCATGTCCTCGTAGCTCGCGAAGGACAGGCCGCGCTGTTCGGCGAGCCAGTTGCGGTAGAGGGTGATCTGCGGAATGAAAGGAGCGGTCATCGCGTGTCGGCTTCGATTGCGGGGAGGGAAGTGTAGCTCGCACCGCAGACGAGCAGAAGCCATCGTTCGTGCAGACCGCAATGGCTGCCTTCAGCCTACCACTCCACGCCCGCCCAGCGGCGTCCGAACACCGGCGGCTTCGTCTTCACCGCCTGCCAGCCGAAGAAGTGATGCTTGCCGGACCAGCTGTGCACCACACTGCTGCAGATGTTGCACTTGAAGTGGCCGACATGCTCCTCAGCATGCTCCTCCCTTGTCGCGGTGTAGTTCATGCTGCAACCGGTGCAGGTGAATTCTTCGATCGTCCAGATGCTGTTGGCCATTGCACGCGCTGTTTCTTGGGACCTCGATGCAGGGTAGAAGCGGGCGTTTGCATCGGCGTAAACCGGTCAGGGAAAATCCGGTTAATCGCCGTTAGCCAAGCCGCGCCGGCGTCACGGCAGGATCAGCCCTCGGTCCGGCCCGGCCGCATGTCCCGGTCGATGCGCATCTGCACGCGCCGGATGGCGAGCAGCGGCAGCCTGCCTTGCACCCGGCCGGCGCGGACCTTGTCATCGATCGCGTAGGCATAGTGCCAATAGCCGGGAGCCCGTTTCGCTTGACCGAAAAGCGGATGCCGCGGTGAATTCCCGCATGCTGATCGGGCTCTCGGGGGCGGTGCGGCATTGTCTCGGAATGCTTTTTCGGCCGATGCGTTCCTAATCCGGCGGTCGGCGGGTCCGAAGCGAATGGCGGTCGTCTTGACGCCCGCCCCGGGGCTGGCAATAACGGCCCGTGCAAGTGCCGGAACCCGCGTCGATGCCGCAAGGAAGGTCGTGCCCGTGAAAAGCCTCCGTCAGCTCCTCACGGGAGAGGACATCATCCAGCTCGTGATCCGGCTCGGCCTGCTCGCCCTGCTGATCATCTGGACCTTCCTGATCATCCGTCCGTTCGTGCCGATCCTGGCCTGGAGCGGCGTGCTTGCGGTTGCGTTCTATCCGGCCTTCAGCTGGGTCGCCAAGATCCTCGGCGGACGCCCCAAGACCGCGGCGGCGATCCTCACCCTCATCACGCTCGGCATCGTCATTGGCCCCGCGACCTGGCTCGGCATCAGCGCGGTGGACGGCGTGCGCGAGCTGGCGCACCAGCTCGGCACCGGCGACCTCGCGCTGCAGTCGGCGCCGGAGCAGCTCAAATCGTGGCCGCTGGTCGGCCCCTGGCTCTATGAGCTCTGGGACCAGGCCTACACCAACATCCGCGCGGTGCTGCGCGAGGTGGCGCCGTATCTTCAGCCGCTGGCGGGGCCGCTGCTGTCGCTCGCGGGCGATGCCGGCGTCGGGACGCTCCAGTTTCTGGTCTCGGTGTTCGTGGCCGGCTTCCTGTTCCCGCATGGGCCGCGGCTGGTCGCGGCCGGGCGCAGCTTTTTGTTCCGCATCGTGCCCGAGCAGAGCGAGCATTTCCTGGGGCTCGCGGGTGCGACCATCCGCGCCGTGGCGCAGGGCGTGATCGGCGTCGCGATCGTACAGGCGCTGCTGGCCGGCATCGGCTTCAAGCTCGCTGCCGTGCCGAGCGCGGGCCTGCTCGCCTTCATCGTGCTGCTGCTCTCGATCGTGCAGATCGGCGCCTTCCTCGTGCTGCTGCCTGTCATCATCTGGATCTGGACCGCCAAGGACGTCACCACGGCGCTGGTGCTGACGGTCTTTCTGGTCCTGGTCGGCTTCATCGACACCATGCTGAAGCCGCTGGTGATGGGGCGCGGCCTGAGCACGCCGACCATCGTGATCTTCGTCGGCGTGATCGGCGGCACGCTCGCCCATGGCATCGTCGGCCTGTTCATCGGGCCGATCATCCTGTCGGTGGCCTGGGAGATGATGATGGCCTGGATCAGGACGGAGGACCGGGCGGACGCAGGGGCGGGCGCCAGCGAAGACTGATATCGCAGCCTGTGATCAAGATGCGGCCCGAACTTGTCTATCCAACTAGACAAGTTACGATCGGGACGATTCTATTCTCGATTGCGACAGCAATGGCAAAGTCTTCCAAGCTGGTTGCCGCAAAGCGCGGCAAGGTATTGTTGGTCAGACGCCGGTCGGACGGCCTGTGGATGTTCCCGGGCGGCCGCAAGCGCGCGCGCGAGTCCGATAAGGATTGCCTGCGGCGGGAGATCAAGGAGGAGCTGCCCAAGCTGAAGCTCGGCAGGGTCAGCCTCTGGAAGGAAGTGAAGGCCAGGAACAAGCGCTCCGGCCGCAAGATGAGCGATGCGATCTTCATCGCCAAGGGTGCCAAGGGCAGGCTGGCGATCGGCGACAAGAAGGAGATCGACCGCGCCGCCTGGCAGAAGCCGCGCGGCATCCGCCTGACGCCGACCTCGCGCTACATCCGCGACCGCCTGTTTCCGAGGAAGCGGCGGCGCACCTAGTCCTCTCGCTCCGCCGATTGCGTCCGGCCGGCGAACGACCTCGACCGCGCCAGGCGCGGCTCCGGCGCGGCGCGCCTCACCGCCTCGGCCTCGCGCTGCTCCTTGCGGACCTTGCGCGCATTGCGCATCGCGCGCTTGACGAAGGGGTGCATGGAATCCTCGGCGAAGAACAGCACCACCTCGCAACTCGGACATTGCCGGGAATAGCCGTCCTGCAACCGCATGGCGCGATCGCGGAACATGACCTTGCAGCGCGTGCACTGAATCTGGACGAAACTCATGCGCGACCGACGATGACTGATGGAAATGGACCATCAGCTGATCGCAAATGTCTGAAGAAAGCCTGAAACGCTTTTGCGAATTCACCGCCAGCTTGCCGCAAGCCGATGCAGCGGGCGCGAGCATGTCGGCGATGCTCGCGTCACGCGCGCGGCGAAGCTATTGCTTGGCCGCCATGGTCTCCAGACAATGATTGAGAAAAGCGGTGCGATCTCTCGGCAGCACCTTCTCGAGATCCGCCTTGAGCGCGCATTCGCGCTGCCGGATCTGCTCGGCACGGCGCTTCTCGGCGGCTTCGCGGAATTCGGGGGCGACCTTGCTGGGATCGACCAGCGCCTGCGAGCGGGCGGGCGGGGTTGCAAGCAGCACGATGGCGGCGATGAAAATGAATGGTCTCAAATAAGCCTCCATAAAAAAAGGCATCCTAGCGCGCGGCGTGCCGACGCTCAAACCGGAGTCCCGCGGTACCCCGTTCCGCCGCAGCTGCGCTGACAGGGCGTGTGAACCAGTTCACAAGCGCTCGACCAGTTCGCTGCTATGAAAGTGTCATTGCCTGACCGAATCATTTTCAACGAAACGCCCCGGCGTCCAAGCGCCGGGGTTTTTCGTGCTGGCGATGCGGTCCTCGATCGCATCAGCCTTTGTTCAAGTGAGACACGATCCCACGCTGCGTTGTAAGGTTCGGACGGGACCCGGTTCCCCTCTGTCGATGCACGGAACGTTGCCGCGAGGCGTGCGTTCGCCGGGCAAATCCCATATGCATGGCGGCGCGTCGCCGAATCGAAATGCGGGCGGCGCGCGTTCAGTTGCGGCGGTTTACGACCAGAAACGGATTCACGTGAGGCTTGCAAAGAAGGCGCGGGCGGCCAAGGCATCGCTAAAGAAGGCATCGCCAAAGACCAGCATATCGCCCAAGACCAGGACATCGCTCAAAGCCAAGACATCGCTGAAGACCAAGGCGTCGCTCATGACCAAGGCGTCGCCAAGGAAGAGCGAGGGGGCGCAGCGCGCCACGATCTCGTCGTCGTCGCCCCTCGGTTCGATGGCGCTTCATCTGCTCGCGCAATGGAAGCAGTCCGGACCCAGCGGCATCGTGTTTCTCGCCGAGAACGAGAGCAGGGCGGAGCGGCTCGGCAGCGTCATTCACGCGCTCGATCCGACCTGCGAGGTGCTGGTTTTTCCGCGGCTGAACACCTTGCCGTTCGACCAGCTCGAGCCTTCGCACGAGCTTGCGGGGCGCAGGGCCTCCGTGCTGCGGCGCCTCGCAAGATCCAGGAAGCCGCTGTTTCTCGTCTCGACCGCGGAGGCGGTGATGGAGCGCCTGCCGCCGCCGGCGAGCCTGTTGCGCCTCAGCGTCAGCCTGAAGGTGGGCGGCGCGTTTTCGGAGCGGGAGCTCGAGAGCCGCCTCGAGTCCCTCGGATACGATCTCGACGACGAGCCGGACTATCCGGGCGGGGCGCTGTTTCATGGACAGACCTTCGAGATATTTCCCGCAGGCGCGCTCGGTCCGTTCCGGATCGAGCATTCTGATCGCGCGATCGACCGGATCGTGGCGTTCGATCCGAAAGAGCACGACATCATCTTCGAGACGAAGGAGCTCGTGGTCGATCCGATGTCGGAGCGGCTTGGCTTTGCCGGCAAGGGCGGCAAGCGCGCGAGCCTGTTCGACTATTGCGGACGCGCCAAATGGATCGCCGATGCAGGGGTCCCTGCGCATGCCGATGGCTGGCTCGATACGATCGAGGAGGCTGCGCCGCGCGCGGAGCGGGAGCGCGAATATCTCGGACGCCGCGACTGGAAGCAGCTCTCCAGGGGCATGAAGGTGCTGCCGCGGACCGCATCGTTCCAGGCCGTGCCCGAATTCTCGAAGCTGACATCCGCAAGGAAAGCGCTGCGCGCCTTCGTCGAGGAGACGCGGCGGGCCGGTTCGCGGCTGATCCTCGTCGCCGCGCAAGCGGACGATCTGCGCGTGATGGAGCGGATGAGCGGCGTCAAGGCGCAGCGCTGCGAGGATTGGGACGAGGCGGCGGCGCGCGGGGGAAGCGGCGAGGCGGCGCTTCTGGCCGATCTCGATGCGGGCTTCGTCGTGCCGGGACGAAAGCCTCTCGTCGTCGTGACGGCGTCCGACGTGCTCGGCAGCCGGGCGCATCATGCGCAGCCGATGGCACGCGCCTGGAGCGCGGCCTTCGACCATGCTGATGTCCCGGAGCAGGGCACGGTGGTGGTTCATCTCCAGCGCGGCCTTGCCGTGCTCGACGGCCTGCAGACCGTCAACACCGGCGGCGGGGCCATGCGGGAGATGATCCGCCTGAAGTACGCGGGCGACAATGCCGTTCTGGTGCCGCCGACCGATCTGGCGCTCATGTGGCCTTACGCCGCCGAGCTCGGCAAGCTGGCGCTCGACAAGGCCGACGGCAGCACATGGTGGGCACGGCGCAGCGAGGCCGAGCGCGAGATCCAGATCGCCGGCAAGGTGCTGGCCAAGCACATCAGCCAGCGCCGCCGGCGGCGCGCGGACAAGCTGGTGCCGCCGGGATCGGCCTACGAGAAGTTCGTCGCGCGGTTTCCCTATTTCACGACGACCGACCAGGCCAAGGCGATCCACGACGTGCTGGATGATCTTGCCTCCGGTCACCCGATGGACCGCGTGGTCTGCGGCGACGTCGGCTTCGGCAAGACCGAGGTGGCGCTGCGCGCGGCGGCCGCTGTGGTGCTGTCCGGCAAGCAGGTGGCGATCGCGGTGCCGACGACGGTGCTGGCCCGGCAGCATGTCGCAACCTTCCAGAAACGCTTTGCGCCGTTCGGCATCGAGGTCGGGAATTTGTCGCGGGCCACGTCCGGCGCGGAGCTGCGCGAGACGAGAGAGGGCCTGCGCAGCGGCCGGATCAAGGTCGTGGTCGGCACGCAGGCGCTCACCGCCAAGGACGTGAAGTTCGACGATCTCGGCCTCGTCATCATCGACGAGGAGCAGCATTTTGGCGCGGCCGAGAAGGCAAAGCTCGCCGGCCTCGCCAAAAATGTCCATGTGCTGATGATGAGTGCGACGCCGATCCCGCGGACGCTCGCCGCGGGCCTTGCCGGCTTCCGCGATCTCAGCGTGATCGCCTCGCCGCCGGTGCACCGGCTTCCGGTCGCGACCAGGATCGCGCCGCTGTCGGATGCCGCCATCGCCTCCGCGCTGTTGCGCGAACAGCGCCGCCACGGGCAGAGCTTCCTGATCTGTCCGCGCATCCAGGACCTCGACCCGATGCTGGCCCGGGTGCAGGCGGTGGCGGGCGACCTTCGCATCGTCTGTCTGCACGGCAGGCTGGCGGCGGACGAGATCGACGACCGCATGATGAGCTTCGTCGAGGGCAGGGCCGACGTCCTGCTCGCGACCAACATCGTCGAGAGCGGCCTCGACATTCCCCGTGCCAACACCATCGTTGTGTGCTGGCCCGAAAAATTCGGCCTCGCCCAGCTGCACCAGCTGCGCGGACGGGTCGGGCGCGGCGGCATTCGCGCCTTCGCCCATCTCTTGACCGAGACGGAGTCCGGGCAGTCCGAGAAGCGGCTGGCCGTGCTCGAGGAGTTCAGCCGGCCGGGCGCCGGCTTTGCCATCAGCGAGCGCGACCTGGATCTGCGAGGCGCGGGCGATCTGTTCTCGGAGCAGCAGTCCGGCCATGTCCAGGTGTTCGGGCCGGTGCTCTACAGCCACCTCCTGAAAATGGCTTCGGAGAAGCTCGACGAGGAGCGCGCCGCAGTGTGGGTGCCCGACCTCAACCTGCCGGTCGGGGACATGCTCCCCGAGACCTATGTGCAGTCCGAGCCCGTGCGGCTCGAGCTCTATGCGCGCGCCGCACGATGCAGCAACGAGGACGATCTCGAGGACCTCGAGGAGGAAACCTCCCGCCGCTTCGGACCTTTGCCGAAGATCGCCCGCGACTTCTTTGACGCAGCGAAACTCAGGATCGAGTGCAAGCGCCGCGGCATCATCCGCCTCGACGTCGGCCCCGGCGCGGTGGCCGCGACGTTCCTGCCCGGACGGTTGCGGAAGTCGAGAGGAAAGTCCCTCCAGCGCGACGGCGACCGCGTCGTCTATCACAGCCCGATGCGCGATGCGCCGTTCGAGCGGGTGGAGGAGTTGTTCGAGGCGCTGGACGAGGGGTAGGGCGGCCCCCTAAAAATTTGAAAACAACCCCATGCACAGTAGCCAAGTGCTGCTGGCACAATGTGTTCTGCAGCCGGCGCAAGGGCCGGCGCGGGCCCATGATCAGGTTCAACTGCTCTCCGTCGCGTCGCATCGTTCGACGCCATGCTTCCGGCTCGCAGCCGGTTTGACCCGTCGGGCAAAACAGTGGCATTCTGTCACCTTCGGAAAATCCGCCGCGGAGAAGGCAGCTTCGTGCGGAGCCGGCTGTTCGGTGGGCCGCAGCGACACCCATTGTCAGCTTAGCCCCAGCTATTTGAGTCATCCCGTCGCATGGGCCCCGTATTCGGCCGGAGTGACCGGGCCCGCCCGCTAACGTGGAATTAATCCAAAAAGCTCACAATTTTAGGCAGTTGTGTATGGGTGCTGCGTAAGGGAGGCGTCGCGACGACGTTCCGGCGACGGCTTCCTTTTGCTCGCTCATGAGGTCAATGCAGATGACCACGACATCCGAAGCGCAAGGCCTCGTCGAACAACTCGACCCCGCAGCCCTTGCGGCCGCCGCAGCACCCGAACCCGAACCCGAAGCTCCGGAAGCTCCCGTGCCGACCAGGCGGTCCAGCCGGAAATCGGTCCTGGCGCTCTCGGTATGTGCCCTCGCCATCAACGGTTCGGCGGCCATCTATACGTGGCCGTCCGAGCTTCCGTCGCTCAATGTCCGCAAGTTGGCTGAACTGTTTCCGCGCCCGGAATCGCCCGCGCCAAAACCGGATCCGGTCGTCGCCGCCTTGAAGGATATCCAGTCGGCCCAACAGCAACACACGGCTTCGCTGCAGGAGAACAACGCCTTGGTGCAGCAAAATGCAGTTCTGCAGCAGCAGGATACATTGGTGCTCCTGTCCCTGCGACAGAGCATCACAGACGAACGGGTCGATGTGAGGAAGATATCGTCGCAGCTGTCCACGCTGATCGCGAAGGTCGACGCGCTACAGAATACGATGATGTCGGACGTTACGTCCTCCGTCCGGAGAGCGAATGCGCGCTTTGGACTGTCCGCAACGATGCGCAGGCGGATGGCGCGGGAATCGAAGCCTGTAGGGCCTATAGGGCCTACAGGGCCTGTAGGGCCTATGTCGGTTGGGGGAGCTCCGCTGAGCGTGCCGGCTACGGCGTCGGCTCCGGAGAGCTGAAGGCGTTAACTCCCTGACTGAACAAGGTTGGACGAGTGCAGCCCGTCACTTCGAGGCGTGGTCGATCTTGTGCTGCAAATGCCCGGTGTCGTGATCGCGACGTAACTGGCTCAGCGATGTCTCGTTCAACTGAAGCAGCACCTCGCTGAGTTGGGTCGTGTCGGGATAGCCGGCCGCAAAACCCTTTCCGTAGATCTTGCGCAACGTGCCGACCAGCGTGCTGCCATGCTTCTTGCTGATCCCACCATCCTTGTCGCGGTGGCGGCCATCCAGGCCATGTTCCTTCATGTGTTTCTCCCTGTGCGGCGTCTTGAGCGCCTGGAGAGAGCGTGCTCCTAAACGAGTTGATTGGCAACGGCATGGCGCGCGGCAGTTGAGGGCTGGTCCGGGCCGCCGCAACAGTGTTGCCGTCACGTGTCCATCGCTGAGCTGTGATGCCGCGTTGGATTGCGGCGGGATCGTTGACGCATCACATCAACCCGGGCGGCGTTCGATTGGAACTGGTATGATGCGCTCTGTTCTGGCCTTGGGTCTGTTGATTGTCCTGTGCGCAGCTGCGAACGCTGCGACGGCGCATCGCTCCCGCACACATCATCCGCGCTATCCCGCGGTCGATCGTTTCGGCGCAGACGAAGATCCTCGGGCACGCTTCGCGGTCCCCGGCTGGAGCGATGAAGCAACGCAGCGCTGGCTGAACAGTGCCTCGTCCAATGTCGGCCGAGGCGGATAGCCACCGCGATCGGTCGTGGTGTCAGCCCGCGGCGGCGATCTGATGGAGGACTGATTTCCTAAGAGTGGCTAGGCGGCCTGCTCCTCGAATGAGGTGTAGACCCGACCCGTGGGATCAACGACCTGAACGTCCCAGCACCCGTCCTCGACCAGTTCCCTAGCCTTCTTGAGGGCGGCCGCAAGCGACAGCCGCTTGAGGCTGACGACGCCTGCCGTGTCGAAACCGTTGATTTCAAACATGCCGCTCCCTCCTGTTTCTCGAATCCTACACTTTTCTTGCGTGTTGTCTCGCGGCGTTTTGGGGGAGGCCTCCTCCGCAAGCTGGATTGACTCTGCAGCTTCCCCGTCGAATTATTCGGGAAAAAGTGGCAATCGGGCGATGAGCGATGAAAGACTACAAGGCTCAGCTGGAGAAGTTGCGCACGGACGCTGCCGAGTGTGCACTGATCCGCGATCTTGCGAGCGACAAAGCCAAGCGCGAGCTATTTGATCGGCTGGCCAATCATCTGACCGTGCTCGCGGAACAGGTCGAGCTGGCGATGCTGGAGCGAGACAAAGGCGCTGGAACGTAAGGCCCCTTCGGCAGCCGAGTGACGGCCGAGGCGAGCGCGGGGGTTACCGGGTCGGAGGCGCCTTCCATCCATAGGACTGACGCGCGATTTGGCCGGTGACGTCGAGATCCTTCTCGTCAGAGAGGCGCCAGGCCGCCACGCCGAAGCAGACGGTCAGAACGACGGCGGTCACTAGCAGCAGCATCGATAGAAACTGGCTCACACCTACACCCCTGAACGCGACGCATGAGCGGAGCGACCATGGAATGTCGATTCGGAAAATGCAGACGCACTGACCCAACGCCGATTTTCCCCATCACTCACGCCGGACCAAAAGCGCTCACGAGTCCAATCGTGATCGGGACCAGCGCCACGACGGTCCAAAGGACGGGCGAGCCAGAGGAAAGGCCAGCGATCAGTATCCAGGCACCGAAGCCCACGAGGAGCACTGAGATGGCATAGGCAACAGCTTTGTCCATCGTTCGATCCACGAGCAACAAAAGGATCGATTGCGACTGTAAGATTCCCCGCGTTTGGAAAGGTTCCTATGCGCCGCGGCGAGCGCGTTGGATGGGGCCGACATAGTCCTCCCTCATCAGTGCGTAGGATGGGTTGAGCTCTTGCGAAACCCATCGCCGGCAAACCGGTCGAGGCCCTCCGCGGCTCTTGAGGATCGCTCCGATAATCGATCGCGGATCGCAGCGGCGCTGATCGCAACGAGTGATGGGTTTCGCAAGAGCTCAACCCATCCTACGGGCTGATGAATGAAGCCGACGACGGCGCCAACGATAAGCTAGTCTTTGCCGTGTACCACCTAGAGGAGATGATCGAGAGCCTGGAAGAGCGATATAGGGCAGATTTCGGCGAGGCGACGATAGACAGCGCGGAGAGCACCGCATGAAGCGCCGGCGCCGAGCACGCCGGAAGCTCAACCGGCCCACGATCGCCGATTGAGGCAGTGAACGACAAGGGCGCGGGGCTTCGGTCCCGCGCCTATATTGAAGGGCTGACGGACCCGCAGGGCTCGTGGGTTTTTTTGAGCACGTGCCCGTGCCAAGTTTGGAAAATGTACCCGTTCCGACATTCACGGTGCTTTTGGGCGAAGCCAATCAAGGCCAGGATAATCAAAGCCCCTGCGACGCATCCGGCTACAACGTTCTTCATCATGGCGGCCACTCCAGCTAAACTGTGACTGGCTACTCGGCCAAGTATAGGCCACCAGGCTTCCGAAGTCCGCTTCGGCAGCGGCTAGGCTGCGACCATCGACCTCGATTGGCTCCTCGAAAGGCCGCCCCCAGCCCTTGGTCATCGTGTGTTTCGGTATCCCCTGATAGCCAGCCGCAAGTCGCCACGCTTGAAGTCGGGGCGCACCTCGGCGCCGCGATTGCCGCACCCCTGACACACGAAGCGCGGCTCGATGTCAGACAGCCGTACCTCATCCGGCCTGCGATCGGCTCCCAGCGCGACTTGGCGGCCGCAATGGCAGTAGACCAGGACGCCGCGCAAGCCCATCTCGCGCATCTCTCCGAACGTGATCTTGAGCGGACGGCCGTCGGCGTGCGTAGGCGTGTAGCGTCGGGGAGGGCGAGGCATGCACCCATCAGAGCGGCTTCGTAAGTACCTCGCAAATTATCAATCCCTTGGGCCTCGGAGCGCGTGCGAGCTACTGCGTGTCGTGGGTGTGGAAAAGCACGGCCCGCCGGTTCGCGCTGGCGGGCCGTGGGCTCTATTCAGCCAATGGCGGACTCAATCAAGCGCAATCTGTTCCGTGATTTCCGCTGATTGGTGCGCTACGCCACCATGGAGTTTGATCTCCTTGATCGTCAAACCAACGATCACGGCTCCCAGAAGAATAAGCACCGGTTTTAGCTCGTCTCGGAGAAGCATGTAGACCAACGCCATCCCTAGCTTTCGCGTTCCGCCTCCTCGGCAAGACAGGCTGGGACCCCTAGTTGGAACCCGCGCTGGCGGGCCTACTCCAACACCTCATATTCGAACGCCACGCCCTCGGGGTCGTTCTCCTCGAACCATTTCTCTGCGGCATCCTGGTTGGCGAACACCTTGATGTGGTCCTTATCGCCAACCTGCTTTGCGGTGTTGACGTAGACGAAGACTGTCATCGGATCACCCTATAGGCCTTGGTCTTCTTGCGTCGTGGTCCAGAATCTGGAGGCGGCTTGCCGCGGTTCAAGGCTCGCATGATGCCGATCCGGGCGAACATCGTGGGCCCGGCGAACTCGACCACCAGGAGCAGCGCTTCCATTGCGGCTCGCCATTCCGGCGCGGTGTGCTCTTTCTTCGGCAGTGCGGCGATGTACTCGCCGGCATCGAGCGCGTAGGATGGGTTGAGCTCTTACGAAACCCAGCGCCGGCAATTCGGTCTGACTGCCGCTGCTTTGAGGGCTGCTCCGAAAGTCAATCGCGGATCGCAGTGGCGCTGATCGCAACGAGTGATGGGTTTCGCAGAGCTCAACCCATCCTACGTGCTGGCTTGATGCCCCTACTCAGTCGCTCATCTGTCGTCAGTGGCCTAAGCGGTTTTTTGAAGAATCCAAGCATGAACTTTATCGTCCTTTGCGGTCTTCAAGATTACCCATAGTTGATAGTCCGGATCGCTAAGTTGAATTTGATGGTGGTTGAGAAGGGTGACGATCCTCGTCGTCGTGTGGAGAATCTTGTCAAAGTCGCGAGAGGTTCGAGGCTTGTAGTTGCGCAACGTGCCTCGGTGTAGGAGGCCTCCGGTTTCGTGATATAGAGCAATCAACTCATCTTTAGACAGAAATCCGATTTCGATCTTCTCGACGCTAATCACTCTGGCGGCTTCATCGTGAATTTGCCTGCCCGGCATCGGGGCATCTAGCGCCGATTCATCCGAAGCCGATCGCGCCTGGCTTGGGAATTGCTGCTAACTTCCGCTCTGCGCCTGATTTCCTCTCAGATAGCTGCTTTAGTCGTTGTTGACCTTCTTGTGACGTTAGATCGAGATCTTTCATTTCGGCAGCAAGTTGAACTATCTGCGCCTCTAGCTGATCTCTTTGCTGTTTGAGAGCTTGCTGTTCTGCTCGATAGTGCCGTCTACCCTCGGGGAAATAGAGCGGGCTCAACCCGACCGTTGGCTTTTGATCCTCGGGAAGCGTGCGGAATGTCCAAAGGTAGACGATTGGCAAAATTAGCGCGAAGGCAATCACTGCCGACGCGGCTTTAGCCCAATGATCGCCAAACTCCTTCGGGAAGAACACTACGAACATGACTAGCGCCAAGGCGGGTGGCCCCAGGCGAGCGAAAGCCTTCTGAGGGGTATCGATGCGATAGACTGATAGAAGAACGCTGAAGGCTCTTACCCAGCGCGAGGATGCCAATGCTATTTTCTCCTATCCGAGCCTCAACGAAGACGGCGAATTCTCTCGTCAGATGATCTGCATTAGCGGTTTAGGATCGTTACGTTATGGGAAATCTGAGAGCCGGGATTTGTGCCGGCTGACAGATTGTTGAATTTCCGCTCATCAGTTTCCATCGCGAGCCGTAGGCCTTCGCAGTTTTGGGGCGCGGCCGGATTGGCAGTGAGACAGGCCTTGTACTGATCAGCCGAGGTTCGGTAATCGTTTCTCGCTTCGATCTTGGCCGCGACCCCACAGCCGCCTAGAAGGCTAACTAAAGATAGTGCGGCAAACGTGCGCGAGCCGATCCTAACTATGGTTTGCATGGCATCCCCTCCCTTGATCATACAACCGTAGCGGGCGCGCAAAGGCAATCGCCATTTTCCGCAACTAACAAGCCGAAGACCCGTAGCGGGGGGAAGTGCGTAGGATGGGTTGAGCTTTTGCGAAAGAAACCCATCGTCGGCAAACCGGTCGAGGCCCTCCGCGGCTCTTGAGGGTCGCTCCGAAGGCGATGACGGATCGCAGCAACGAGTGATGGGTTTCGCAAGAGCCCAACCCATCCTACGCACTCTGCATCGGATCGTCGAAGGGCTGCCTCCAGCCTCGTTCGGTCATTCGTTGCGCAAGAGTTTGCTATTCCTGTCCGTAACAGTACCGACAATGTTGTGAAGCGAACAGAACGCGCTTCGATCTGTGAGTAGGCTCGAAGTCGCTTGAGCTTCCCCAAGGTCCAAGC
The DNA here is from genome assembly GCF_007830635.1 of Bradyrhizobium huanghuaihaiense. Classification (GTDB taxonomy): domain Bacteria; phylum Pseudomonadota; class Alphaproteobacteria; order Rhizobiales; family Xanthobacteraceae; genus Bradyrhizobium; species Bradyrhizobium huanghuaihaiense. The sequence continues at coordinate 45,114 of NZ_VLLA01000009.1, forward strand.
ACCCCACGGCCCCGGCCTCAACGCCCACCACGAAACCCCAGCCGGGGCCGTTTTTCTCCCGCTATCGATATCCCCATCGCCGGCGAACCGGTCGGGGGGGCCTCCGCGGCCCTTGAGGATCGCTCCGAAAGTCGATGACGGATCGCAGCAACGAATGATGGGTTTCGCAAGAGCTCAACCCATCCTACGTCCTCCTTCGCACATGACAGCCAGGTTTAAGGTCGTCGCCCTGACCGAGGACAGATCCGTCGATGTGATTTGAATGTTGGGCTCATTGTCATTGAGCTGGCTGTGGTGAGCGCGCTGGGGCTCGAACCCAGGACCCCGTGATTAAAAGTCACGTGCTCTACCGGCTGAGCTACGCGCTCCCATGGCCGCTGATGGCTTCGAAAAGAGATCGCCATCGTCTTCGGACATTCGAGAAGCATGTCTTGCCGCCACGCTGAACTCGCGTTGCGGGGAAAACCGGCTGTTTCCGGATCATGCTTTCGGCCCGCGCTGTGTAGGGGGAGTGGCTGCGGAGGTCAATAGCGGGGTGGCTGCCGAAACTCTTGGCAGGAGCGGGGATTTGCTTACGGTGCCCGCAGCTTAAGGCGGGATTTTCAACCCGATTGGCGGGGCGCCATCCACGCCGAACTGCCGTATGGGACGCCGGCGCGGGGGGCTCGCCCGCGCCGCGATGTCTTCGGCTCGTCAGTTCGCTTCCCGCCGGACCTCGTTCGGCACCGGCTGCGGCGTGCCGGCGGGGGTCGGCAGGGCGACCGGGCGCAGGCCGATCAGCTCGGCGGTGCGGATCGCGCTGTCGCGCCAGAACTGGAACGAGTTGATGCGGCTGAGCTCGAGGATGGCGATCGCGACCGCCGCCAGGAACGGCAGGCTTTGCAGCACCAGGACGCCGGCGAAGATGTAGATCTCGGTGATCTGCCGGAAACTGTTGGAGGCGACCAGCACGCCGGCGCCGACCAGGAGCAGGATGCCGATCACGGCCTCCCAGAACGCCTGGAACTCGATCGACATCCTGCTGAGGCCGCCCTTGGAGGTGCGGGCGAAGGCGATGTGCTCGGTGATCAGGCCCTGCGCCACCGCGCGCGACACCGTCCACTGCACGCTCATCGCCGCGATCATGGCGCCCAGCATCTGGCCGGGTTTGATCGCGACACGGGCGCGGTACATCGACAGGAAGTGCGCGAGCGAGACGATGAAGGCGCCGATGATCGGCAGCGTCAGGATCTTGTCGGGAATGGCGATGTCGGCAAAGGCGACGATCGGCACCCAGACGAGGTTCAGCAGCGCCACGACCACGCCGAGGCTTTCGGCGCCGAGCCAGTTCAGCCAGCCGAGGCCGTATTCGCGCTTCTGGTCGGAGGTCAGCCGGCTCTTGCCGGGCAGGAAGTTCCGCCAGTGCTTCTTCACGATCTGGAGGCCGCCATAGGCCCAGCGGTGACGCTGCTTCTTGAAGGCCTCGTAGGTGTCGGGGAGCAGTCCCTTGCCGTAGCGGTGGCGAGTGTAGTGCGTGGTCCAGCCGAGCTCCTGGATCGCAAGGCCGAGATCGGAGTCCTCGCAGATCGTGTCGCTTGACCAGCCGCCGGCCATGTCCATCGCGGCGCGGCGGATCAGGCACATGGTGCCGTGCACGATGACGGCGCCCACCTCATTGCGCTGGACCATGCCGATGTCGAAGAAGCCGGCATATTCGCCGTTCATGATGTAGTGCATGATCGACAGGTCGCCGTCGCGATGCTCCTGCGGCGCCTGCACCAGGCCGACGCGCGGGTCGGCGAACGCCGGCACCAGGTCCTTCAGCCAGTCGGGATCGACGACATAGTCGGCATCGAGGATGCCGATGATCTCGGCATCGACGGCGGTGCGGTCCATCGCGATGCGCAGCGCGCCGGCTTTGAAACCTTGCACCTTCTCGGCGTTGATGAACTTGAAGCGTTCACCGAGCGCGCGGCAATGATCCTGGATCGGCTGCCAGAATGCGGGATCGGGCGTGTTGTTGATGATGACGACGCATTCGTAGTTCGGATAGTTCAGCCGCGACAGCGCATCCAGCGTCTGCTTGAGCATGTCGACCGGCTCGAAGTAGGCGGGGATGTGGATCGAGACCTTCGGGTAGTAGTTCTCCGGCACGTTCTCGACCGGCTTGCCCTTGGCGAGCAGCCGCTGCGGCGGGCGGCCGAAGGCCACCGCCGCGATCTCGTCGATGCGCGCCATCGCGATCAGCACCAGCGGAACAAGCAGGATCATGCCGAGCGTCAGCGCGAAGGCCGAGCCGAAGATGAAATAGTGGCTGTTCCAGAACGCGAACACGGTCGCCGCCCAGGCGCCGACGCCGTTGGCGGTCGCCGACAGCAGGAAGGCCTGCTTTGCGGTCGGCTTTTCAAGCCGCAGGATCGGCAGCGACAGCAGGACGCCGACCAGGAGCGCGATTCCCATCAGCTTCCAATAGTCGGGGTTCTCCACCGGGCCGGTCCAGGCGAATTTCGGCTCGCGGCTGGCGTTGAGAATGCCCCAGTACGGACCGACGCCGCCTTCGAAGAATTTCCAGGGCTGATCGATGGCCTCGACGATGTTGTATTCCATGCCGATGGCTTCGGCGCGGCTGACGAAGTTGCGCAAGGTCAGCGCCTGCTGGAACGGACCGGGGTCGGCGTTGCGTAAGTTGTAGCCCTGGCTCGGCCAGCCGAACTCGGCGATTACGATGCGCTTGCCGGGGAACAAATTGCGCAGCAGGTTGTAGCGGTCGACGGCTTGGTCGACCGCCTGGTCCGAGCGGAAGTTTTCCCAGTAGGGCAGCACGTGGGCGGCGATGAAATCGACGTTGGAGGCAAGGTCGGGATTGTCGCGCCAGATGTTCCAGATCTCGCCGGTCGTGACGGGCACGCGGACCGAGCCCTTCACCTTCTTGATCATGTCGATGAGGTCTTCGACCTTCTGCTCGCCGCGGTAGATCACCTCGTTGCCGACCACGACGCCGACGACGTTGCTGTTCTTGCGGGCGAGCTCGATGGCGGCCTTGATCTCGCGCTCGTTGCGATCCTTGTCCTTGTCGATCCAGGCGCCGACGGTGACCTTGAGGCCGAACTCGGCCGCGATCGGCGGCACCAGCTCCACGCCGCCCGTCGACGAATAGAGGCGGATCGCACGCGTCATCGTCGACAGCGTCTTCAGGTCGGCGCGGATTTTCTCCACGCTCGGGATGTTGTCGATGTCGGGGTGGGCCGAGCCTTCGAACGGCGCATAGGAGACGCTGGGGAGCAGCCCCCTGAAATCGGGAGCGGGTTCCTTGTCGCGCAAGACTCCCCACAGCCCAGCATGAAGCACGGACACGAGCAACAGAACGGCGGCGACAACGCGCATCGCGGCTAAACCAAAAGGGGCTGAGGTGGCAGGGAAGCGGACCCGACCCCGAGATCCGACCAAGTCCGCGGCAAATGGAGCATACCTCTGCCGCGCGGTTTCACAACTGTCATGGGCTCATGTCCTTATGAGGGCATGGGCTTTTCGAACGACGCGCGGCAGTGCCAACCGCGTCTATGGCCGATCGTTCCTGAACGAGAGCTGAAACGATCGCGACTATTTCTGGGGCGCCGGTGTCGGGCTTGCCGCAGGCGAGGGGCTCGCGGCCGGCTGCGGAGCAGGCGCATTGCCGGCGGTCGGCGCTGCCGGCTGGGACGCGCTAGCTGCTGCCTGCTGCGGCTGGGAGGCCGGGTTGATCCAGCAAGCGTGCACGCGGCTGTCCAGGGTCTCGGCGACCTTGGGATCGATCTGGCCGCCGAAGCGGGTCAGGCAGCGGAACGCCGCCTGGATATGGCCGCCGGGGCAACCGAAGCGGTCGTAGAGGTCGAGATGGCGGAACGCGGTATCGAGGTCATCCCGCCACATCAGCCGCACCACGCGCCGGCCGAGCCAGACGCACTCAGGATTGCCGGCCGGGCCGTTGATGACTTGGGCGGCTTCGGCGAATTCGTCGGTGCGGCGCTGGTTCTGGGCGGCGTCCTTGGCGGCGTCGGCGGGCTGGGCGGCGGCCTTGCCCTGGTCGGGGGCCGGCGTGCCGCTCTGGGCGGAGGCAGCATTAAGGCCCGCCAGACCAAGAAGGGCGGAGACGGCCAAGGTGGCGGCGAACTGCCGCAGGACCGCATTTCGTGACTGACGCACCCGTTGCCGCATGAATTCCCCAACTTCTCCACTGACCGCCCGCGTCAGGATCCCGCGGACGCGCCGTGATGGCGTCCAAATGGGTCTCCAATGCGGCGGAAAAATCCCGCCGAGTCCCATGACCTGTATTTCGAATTTTGTCCAGCAAAGTCACAATCCTAGGCCTCTGTCGAACGGCCGCAGGTAAATTCCTTGGGGGCGCGGAGGATCCACCTGGAGTGCCCCCTTGGCAGACGGCGTGCGAGCAGGTAATCGACGGCCCTTCGCGGAGGACGGAACCGATTTCTCTTCGTACGCCACTGGCGCTTCTGCTCGTTTCACTGGGTGCGATTGCTGCCGTGTGGTGGTGGCTGGCCACGCCAATCACGCTCGCGCGCGCGCCGATCGATCCCGCCGAGAAGGTTCAATGCGTCTCCTATGCGCCGTTCCGCGGCGAGCAGTCGCCGCTGAACGCATGGACCCATATCGAGGCCGACCAGATCGAGCAGGACCTGCGCCAGCTCAAGGAGATCACCGACTGCGTCCGCACCTATTCCATGGAGAATGGGCTCGACCAGGTTCCGGCGATCGCCGCCAAGGTCGGCGGGATGAAGGTGCTGCAGGGCATCTGGCTCTCCAGCAACCGCACCAAGAATTTCGAGCAGGCCGCGCTCGCCGTCCGTCTCACCAAGGACTTTCCCAACGTCATCACCGCGGTGATCGTCGGCAACGAGGTGCTGCTGCGCGGCGAGATGACGACCGCCGATCTCGTCTCCATCATCCGCTCGGTGAAGGCGCAGGTCAGCGTGCCCGTCACCTATGCCGATGTCTGGGAGTTCTGGCTGAAGAACCGCGAGGTCTACGACGCCGTCGATTTCGTCACCATCCACATCCTGCCCTATTGGGAGGACTTTCCGGTCAAGGCGAAATTCGCCGCCTCCCATGTCGAGGCGATCCGCGAGCGCATGGCGGTGGCGTTCCCCGGCAAGGAGATCCTGATCGGCGAAACCGGCTGGCCGAGCGCGGGGCGCATGCGCGAGGGCGCGCTGCCGTCACGCACCAACCAGGCGCGCGTCGTTTCGGAAATCCTCAGCCTTGCAAAGGCGAACAAGTTTCGCGTCAACCTGATCGAGTCCTACGACCAGCCGTGGAAGCGCAAGCTGGAAGGGACCGTTGGCGGCTATTGGGGACTCTATGACTCCGTGCGCCGGAACCTGAAATATCCGCCGGGCCAGCCGATCAGCAATTTCCCGTACTGGAAATGGTACATGAGCGCCGGCATGGGCCTGTGCGTGCTGGTGTTCGCGGTGGCGCTGATCACGCTGCGCCGGCGGCCGTGGACGCCGCGCTTCTCGGCCTGGCTCGGTGTCGCGATCTCGGCAACGACGGCGGGGAGCCTGCTCGGGATCGGCGCCGACAAGATGTTCTATGAGAGCCTCGGCCTCGGCGGCTGGGTGCATTGGGGCGCGCTGCTGCTCGCCGGCATCCTGTCGCCGATCTTCTGCGCGCAGGCGATGGTGATCGGCCGCAGTCTGCCGACCTTCCTCGATCTGCTCGGTCCGCGCGAGGGCCGGAAATGGTCGAAGCTCACCGCCGTGCTCGGCCTGACGCTGGCGGTGACCGCGGTGATCGCGGCCGAGACCGCGCTCGGCTTCGTGTTCGACCCGCGCTACCACGACTTCCCCTACGCCTCGCTGACGATGGCGGTGGTGCCGTTCGCGCTCTTGATGCTGAACCGTCCGCAGATCGGCCAGCGTCCGATCGCGGAAGCGGTGTTCGCCGGCGTGCTCGCGCTGTCGGCGATCTATGTGCTCATCAACGAGGGGCGCGACAACTGGCAGTCGCTGTGGACCTGCGCGATCTATCTCTTGCTTGCGCTCACGCTGTGGCGGGCGCGGGCCGAGCAAATCCAAGAATGAGCAGGCCGATCGCAAGGCCCGACAGCACGACATTGTAGAGCACGATGCCGAGGCCGGCGGCGATGATGCCGACGGTCAGCAGCACGATCGACGGCCGCATCAGGTTGAGCGTCGCCACCACCAGCGCGACGATGCCGAACACCGAATTCTTGAACAGCACGGTCGACACCGCGCGCGCCTTGCAGATCAGCGTCTGCAGGCCGGCGTCGCAGGCAAGGCCCACGGTCGAGAGCTCGATGCCGAGATAGCGCAGGTAAAGCGCATAGCCGACGGATGCGAAGCCGACGACGATCAGGAACTGCACCTGGTAGGGCGTGAGGCGGAAGGGCTTCTTTGTCATGGCCGCAATATGGTCGGGATGGGGGAAGGGGGCAACAGGGCAGGTGAAGGTTTTTCGGCAAGTCTGCTTGAGAAAATCGGGAACGGGATTCACCGCGAGAATACTTGCCGACCACCAGTGCTTCGATTTTCTGCTTCCCGAGAGGGAAGCCCTACCGCCTGAAGAACGACGTCAGCGTCGATCCCGCCGACGCCGCCTCCGGCTTAGCCTGCTGCGCGGGCTGCTGCGGCGCCGGTGCAGGCGCGGGCTCCTCGCGCTTCGACGAGCGCTTGGAAGAGTAGCTGCGGCGGCGCTTGTCCGGTTTTGCGTTTGGTGCGGGCGCGGGTGCAGTCTCGGCTTGAGGCGCCGCGTCCTGCGTCTTCTCGGCGTTGTTCTCCTGAACCCGGTCCTGAGACTTCTCTTGTCCCTTCTCTTGCCCCTTCTCTTGCGCCTTCTCCGAACCGCCACGCATCGACAGCCGCTGGCCGTCGAACACGGTGGTCTCGCAGTGGCGGCTGCTCTCGGATAGTCCGGCGCAGAGCTTTGCGGCGGCGGCGGCGTTGATCAGCGGACCGGCCCCCAAGCGCAGCTGCATGCCGTTGCCACCTTCCTTGATCATGATGATCGGACGTAGCGCGGCGACTTCCGGATTGGATTTGGTCAAGCCGCGCCAGAGCGCGCGCAGGCCGTCGATCGAGTTGGCGCCGCCGAGGTCGATCGCAAAGCGTGTCTGCTGGACCGCGATCGCCGGCGCCTCGGCTTCGGCTGCCTCCGGCGCCTTGGCTGGTGCGGCCGCGGCGACTTCGGTCGGGGCGGGCGTGGGCTCCGGCTTCTTCTCCGTCTCGGGCTGAACCAGTCTGGATGCGGCGGGATCGGGCGGCGCCATGATCGACTTGGACGGCACCAGCGGAAGCATCGGCAGCGCCGAGGTCGTTGCCGGCGCCTGCGAGACCAGGGAGGCGGCAGCAGCGGTCTGCGGCGGCGGATTTGCCGGCTCCTTCGCTGCGTCCTTTGCGGGCTCCTTCGCCTGGTCCTTGGCGGCCGCGCGCGGCTTGTCGTTAGGGGCCGCCGGCACCGAGGCCACCGGCCCGACGCTGGGCGCAGCCGCCGCGGGCTGTGCGTCAGGGGCCGGCGTGTCCTGCGGCTTTGCGCTCTGCCGGGCGATGGCGCCGGTGACGGAATCGAGTCCTTGCTCCAGCACGGTGACGCGTGAATAGAGCCGGTCGCGATCGGTGTTCAGCGTCTCGATGGCGGCGGCGAGGCGGCGGGCCTCGTTCTGGCTTTCCTTGGTCAGCAACTGCAGCCGGTCGGCCTGGCGCGCGAGATCGGCTGAGGCGACCTGGTCACGGCGCCAGCCGAGCTGGGCCTGGTTGGCCATCACGGCAACGACGACGGCGCCGACGGCGGCCACGCCCCACGAGCCCAGCCGCCACATCATGCGGCGGTCGAACGCGCTTTCCTCGGCCAAAAGTCCGGAGAACAGCCCGCCGGTCTCCTTGGTGCCGAAGGCGTCCGCCAGTGGGTCGGAATCCTTTGCCATGAACGTTAAATGCCCAGCCCTGTCCGGCTTCCCCGAATCAATCAGGGAACATTAACAGGAAAACTCGGTCGCACTTGAATTCCGGGCGTTTGCGGGGGTAGCAAGGCGGCAGCTCACGAGGGCGGCGCGCCGCCTGCCGCGCCAATCGATTCGGCCGTATCTGACAGGATTGCGATGACCGCCCGTTCCAGCCTCACGATCGTGCTCGCCGCCGGTGAAGGCACGCGGATGCGATCGAACCTGCCGAAGGTGCTGCATCCCGTAGCTTCCCAGAGCCTGCTCGCCCATGTGCTCGCCGCCGCACCGAAGGGAACCGGCACCTCGCTCGCCGTCGTGATCGGACCGGATCATCAGGCGGTGGCGGATGAGGCGAAGCGCATCCGCCCCGACGCGCTCACCTTCGTGCAGAGCGAACGGCTCGGCACCGCGCATGCGGTGCTGGCGGCGCGCGAGGCCATCGCGCGCGGCGCCGACGATCTCCTGATCGCGTTCGGCGATACGCCGCTGATCTCGGCCGAGACGTTTGCGCGGCTGCGCGCGCCGCTCGAAAGGGGCGCGGCGATTGCCGCGCTCGGTTTCCGCGCCGCCGATCCGACCGGCTATGGCCGCTTCATCGTCGAGGGCGACCGCCTGGTCGCGATCCGCGAGCAGGCCGATGCCAGCGCGGAGGAGCGCAAGATCGATCTGTGCAATGCCGGCGTCATGGCGATCGACGGCCGCCGCGCGCTCGACATCCTCGACAAGATCGGCAATGCCAATTCCAAGGGCGAATATTATCTGACGGACGCGGTCGAAATCGTCCGCAAGCAGGGATGGGAGTCCGTGGTGATCGAGACCAGCGAAGACGAAGTGCGCGGCATCAACACCAAGGCGCAGCTCGCCGAGGCCGAAGCCGTGATGCAGGCGCGCTTGCGGAAGGCGGCGATGGAGGCCGGCGTCACGCTGATTGCTCCCGAGACCGTTTATCTGTCCGCCGACACCGTGTTCGGCAAGGACGTCACCATCGAGCCGTTCGTGGTGATCGGGCCGGGCGTGTCGATCGCCGACGGCGCCGTGATCCATTCCTTCTCGCACATCGTCGAGACCACGCTCGGCAAGAAGGTCTCGATCGGCCCCTATGCGCGGCTTCGTCCCGGCACCACGCTCGGCGACGGCGCGCGCATCGGCAATTTCGTGGAGACCAAGGCGGCGACGCTGGAGGCCGGCGTCAAGGTCAACCATCTCTCCTACATTGGCGATGCCACGGTCGGTGCCAATTCCAACATCGGCGCCGGCACCATCACCTGCAACTACGACGGCTTCAAGAAGCACAAGACCATCATCGGGCAGGGCGCCTTCGTCGGCACCAATTCCTCGCTGGTCGCGCCGGTCAAGATCGGCAACGGCGCCTATATCGGCTCGGGCTCGGTGATCACGCGCGACGTGCCCGACGATGCCATGGCGCTGGAGCGCAACCAGCAGACCATCCGCGAAGGCGGTGCGGCGCGCTATCGCGAGATGAAGACCGGCGGCAAGAAACTGGAAAAGAAGCCGGAGAAGTGAGCGGCCGAGTGCCGGCGCCCGATCGGTGTTGCCAGGGCTGCGCTCATGGACGACGACCTCGTCGACGATACGATCTCATTCCTCGTCAAGCGCGTCGTCACACCGCCGGGAAGATGGGTGCTGGAACAGGTCGGCGATCCCCGCCCGACCGAGACCGCGTCGCTGGTCACCGGACTGGCGTTCTGGGCGTTCGTCGTTTTCTCGTCTTCGCCCTGGTGCTGGGATGGTGAGGCGCGCCGCTATTCGTCGTCGGCGAATTCCGAGAAGATCGCGCGGGTCAGGCGCCAGCCGCGCGGCTTGGCGCGCTTGGCCGGCTCGCCTTGCTTATGCTTGATGAAGACCGGCTTGCTTTCCTTGCCGCGCTGGGGCGGCGGCCAATGGGCGAGGTGCGTGCCCGAGGTCTCGCTGGCACGCAGATACGACGACGACAGACCTTTGCGGTCGGATGAGCCTTTCATGGCCTTGTTCTCCTACCCCGGAATCGTTGGTCAAACTTGTTGACAACAAGTTAACGTGCGGGGTTAAAGGCCGGCCACATCGACGCAGACAGAGCAATGGTGCCGGCGAATGCTGTCTCAATCAGCAATAATTATTGAGTATATGGTTCCCTCGGAATTTCGCTAAAAACTGAGCGCGTCGTTTTGGCGATTTTTCGACGATTTGGGGGATATTGATCCGCATGTGCGGGATTGTCGGCATTCTCGGGCGCGAGCCGGTTGCAGAGCAATTGGTGGATTCGCTCAAACGTCTTGAATATCGCGGCTACGACTCCGCGGGCGTCGCCACGCTCGAGGGCAAGCATCTCGAGCGCCGCCGCGCCGAGGGCAAGCTGAAGAATCTGGAGAAGCGGCTGGAAGCCGAGCCGCTCAAGGGCACGACCGGCATCGGTCACACCCGCTGGGCCACTCACGGCAAGCCGACCGTCAACAACGCGCACCCGCATGCGACCGAGCGCGTCGCCGTGGTCCACAACGGCATCATCGAGAATTTCCGCGAGCTGCGCGAGGAGCTCGAGAAGAAGGGCACGGTGTTCCACACCGAGACCGACACCGAGATCGTGCTGCATCTCGTCGACGATCTGCTCACCCGCGGCAACAAGCCCGTGGAAGCGGTGAAGCTCGCGCTGGGACGCCTGCGCGGCGCCTTCGCGCTCGGCTTCATCTTCGCCGGCGACGACGACCTCATGATCGGCGCCCGCAACGGCCCGCCGCTCGCGATCGGTTACGGCGACGGCGAGATGTATCTCGGCTCCGATGCCATCGCGCTCGGCCCGTTCACCGACACGATCAGCTATCTCGAGGACGGCGACTGGGTCGTGCTGACCCGCAAGAGCGCCACCATCTTCGACAAGGATGGCAACGCCGTCCAGCGCGAGAAGATCAGGCATGCGGCCTCGACCTCGCTGGTCGACAAGGCCAATTACCGCCACTTCATGGCCAAGGAGATCCACGAGCAGCCGGAAGTGGTCGGCCACACTCTGGCGCGCTATGTCGACATGGCGACCGAGCGGGTCGCGCTGCCGGTCAAGCTGCCGTTCGACTTCAAGACCATTCAGCGCATCAACATCACGGCCTGCGGCACCGCGAGCTATGCCGGCTTCGTCGCAAAGTACTGGTTCGAGCGCTTTGCGCGCGTGCCGGTCGAGGTCGATGTCGCCTCCGAATTCCGCTACCGCGAAGCGCCCTTGCGCAAGGGTGATCTCGCCATCTTCATCTCGCAGTCCGGCGAGACCGCCGACACGCTGGCGGCGCTGCGCTACGCCAAGGGCGAGGGCGTGCACACGATCGCGGTCGTCAACGTGCCGACCTCGACCATCGCGCGCGAGAGCGAGACCGTGCTGCCAACGCTGGCCGGACCCGAGATCGGCGTCGCCTCGACCAAGGCCTTCACCTGCCAGCTCATGGTGCTCGCCAATCTCGCGATCGCGGCCGGCAAGGCCAGAGGCGAATTGTCCGACGAGGACGAGACCAAGCTGGTCCATGGCCTCGTCGAGGTCCCGCGACTGATGTCGGATGCGCTCACCACCGAGCTGCAGATCGAGAAGCTCTCGCGCGAGATCGCGAAATCGCGCGACGTGCTTTATCTCGGCCGCGGCACCAGCTTCCCGCTCGCGCTCGAAGGCGCGCTGAAGTTGAAGGAAATCTCCTACATCCACGCCGAGGGCTATGCCGCCGGCGAGCTCAAGCACGGCCCGATCGCGCTGATCGACGAGACCATGCCGGTCGTCGTCATCGCGCCCTATGACCGGGTGTTCGAGAAGACCGTCTCGAACATGCAGGAGGTCGCCGCGCGCGGCGGCAGGATCATCCTGATGACCGACGCCAAGGGCGCGGAGGAGGCGACTGTCGACTCGCTCGTCACCATCGTCATGCCCGACATGGCGGCGGCGTTCACGCCGATGGTCTATGCCGTCCCGGTGCAGCTGCTCGCCTATCATACGGCTGTCATCATGGGCACCGACGTCGACCAGCCGCGCAATCTCGCGAAATCGGTGACCGTGGAATAGGCAGAAGGGACCGGGCTGCACTCTTCCAAAACCTGCTAGAAGACCCTAGCTTGAGTGCAGCGACTGACCTGGAACCCGAATGACCACCCGCGACGACGTCCCCGCGCCGCTTGATCCCGCTCCGGAACCGCATACCGGCCTGATGGGCCGCTTCCGCAATTACTTCCTGACCGGCCTCGTCGTGACGGGGCCGATCGCAATCACTCTTTATCTCGTCTGGTGGTTCGTCACCTGGGTCGATGGCGTGGTGCGGCCGTTCGTCCCGCTGGCCTATCGGCCCGAGACCTATCTGCCCTACGGCGTTCCCGGCTGGGGACTGATTGTCGCATTCTTCACGCTGACGCTGGTCGGCTTCCTCGCCGCGAACCTGATCGGCCGCACGCTGGTCGACGTCGGCGAGACCTTCCTCGGCCGCATCCCGGCGGTGCGCGCCATCTATCGCGGGCTGAAGCAGGTGTTCGAGACGCTGTTCTCGGGCAAGGGCTCGAGCTTCCGGAAAGTGGGCCTCGTCGAGTTTCCTTCGCCGGGGATGTGGTCGATCGTGCTGATCTCGCAATCGCCGAGCGAGGACATCGCCCGCAGCCTGCCGGGGCAGGAGGAGCACGTCTCGGTGTTCCTGCCGTGCTCGCCGAACCCGACCACCGGCTTCTTCTTCTACGTGCCCAAGAGCAAGATCATCGAGGTCGACCTCAGCGCCGAAGATGCCGCAACCCTGATCATGTCGGCCGGCGTGGTGCAGCCGGGCTCGGCGCCCGACCCGAAGAAGGCGGCTGCGCTCGCGGGCATGGCCAATGCCGCGCGCATCGCCAACGCCTCGACGCTCCAGCCTCAGCCTGCGAAGGTGGAGTAGGGCCATTCCGCTGCGGGATGGCCGCGTTCACGCAAGGACTCGCATCCTCTGCTAGTCTCCGGTCGATCTGAGCGACTCGCTCGGAATTCGACCTGGAGTGCACGATGTCCAAAACGATCGCGATCCTCGCCCCCGGCGCCATGGGCAGCGCCGTGGCCCGCCGCCTCGGCGAAAACGGCGCGCGCGTGCTGACCTCCCTGAAAGGCCGCAGCGAGGCGACGCTGAAACGGGCTGCCGACGCCGGCATGATCGGCGCCGAGGACGATGCGATTGCGGAGGCCGACATCATCCTCTCGATCGTGCCGCCGGGCGAAGCTGTTGCACTCGCCGAACGCCTGGCCGCGCTGATCGTCCGGCGCGCCAAGAAGCCGGTCGTGGTCGACTGCAACGCCGTCAATGTCGACACCGTGCAGCGGATCGAGGAGATCATCGGCTCGGCGCAGGCGCCCTTCGTCGACGGCGGCATCATCGGCTTTCCGCCGCAGCGAGGTGGCAAAAGCCCGGCCTTCTACATGTCCGGCGAGCACGCCGGCGAAGTCGCGGTGCTGAAGGATCTCGGGCTCGACGTGCGGATCGTCGAAGGACCGGTCGGCGCTGCGTCGGCTCTCAAGATGTCCTACGCCGGCATCGTCAAGGGCCTCGCCGGCATCGGCTCGGCCATGGTGATTGCGGCAACGAAAGCGGGCGCGGCGGATGCACTGCGCGACGAGCTCGCACTGAGCCAGCCGGCGATCCTGGCCCGCCTCGAAGTGGCGCTGCCCGACATGATCCCGAAAGCCTATCGCTGGGTCGCGGAGATGCGGGAGATTTCCGGCTTTCTCGGTGACGATCATCCGGCCAGCCAGATCTATGAGGGTTTTGCGCGCTGGTTCGAGCACCTCGCGGAGGATGCGAATGGCGAGGCTGTGGATGCGGAGCTGATGAAGGCATTCGCTGCAAGCGTCGCGCAGAAGAAGACCTAGTCGTCGTCATTGCGAGCCAACGGGTCCGTGCGAAGCGCGGCCCGATGACAGGCTCCGCGAAGCAATCCAGAATCTTTCCACTGAGGCAGTCTGGATTGCTTCGCGGCGCTCGCAACGACGAGGAGAAGACGTCGCGGAGGCTATCTGCTATTGTTCTGCGGACGCAGTCCCTGCAACGGGAGTTCGAATGAGAGTGCTTGTCATCGGTGCGGGGGCGCTCGGGGGCTATTATGGAGCTTGCCTCGTCCGCGCGGGCGGCGACGTGACCTTTCTGGTGCGCGAGAAGCGGGCCGAGCAATTGCGGCGGGATGGACTACAGGTCGTGAGCCCGCACGGCGACTTCGCCGTGCAGCCGAAGCTTCTTGCAGCTGGCGATCTCAGGGAGCCGTTCGACGTCGTCCTCGTCGGCGTGAAAGCCTATTCGCTCGACGATGCCATGAGCCAGTTTGCTCCTGCCGTTGGCGCAGATACGATGATTCTGCCGATCCTCAACGGCTTGAAACACATCGACGCCTTGACCACAAAGTTCGGCGCCGCGCACGTTCTCGGCGGACTCGCGAACGTCAGCGCCGGGCTCGATGCGGATGGCCGTGTCGTCCAGTTCATGGCCAATCAGACTATCGTCTTCGGCGAGACCAACGGGTCGCTAAGCGAGCGTGCGCTCGCGCTGGAGACATTGCTCCAGGTCCCCGGTATCGACGTGCGCGCCAGCGAAGCGATCATGCAGGACATGTGGGAGAAATTCGTTCAGCTCAGCACGCTCGCTGGCATTACCTGCCTGATGCGCGCGAGCATCGGCGACATCCTGGCCGTGCCGAACGGCGAGCAGTCGATTTTCCGGCTGTTTGCGGAATGCTGCACCGTTGCGACGGCTTCAGGTTTCGAGCCACGTGCGCCGTTCATCGAGTTTGACCGGAAGCTGTTCACCACGCTGGATTCGCCGCTAAAAGCCTCGATGCTGCGCGACATCGAGCGCGGCTCGATCACCGAGGCGGAGCATATTCTGGGCGATATGGCCAATCGGGCCCGTACGCTCGGCATCGACACGCCGCTGCTGGATCTGGCCCGCGCGCATGTGGCGGCGTACGAGATCGGGCGGCGAAGGGCAGGGGCTAACTAGCCCGCGCCGATCAGCGGGATCGCCTCGTCCCGCTCATAGAGATACAGCAGGCAGCGGAGCGCCTCGCCGCGCTCGCCCTTGAGCTTGGGATCATCCTTCAGGATTCGCAGTGCTTCGTCGCGGGCCTGGGTGATGAGCTGGCCGTGCACTTCCGAGCGCGCGATGCGGTAGCCGGGCAGGCCGCTCTGGCGGACGCCGAGCACGTCGCCTTCGCCGCGCAGCTTCAGATCCTCCTCGGCGATGCGGAAGCCGTCGGTGGTCTCGCGGATCACTTTCAGCCGTGCCTTCGACATCTCGCCGAGCGGCTCGCCATAGAGCAGGATGCAGGTCGAGGCTTCCGAGCCGCGCCCGATGCGGCCGCGCAGCTGGTGCAGCTGGGCAAGGCCGAAACGCTCGGCATTCTCGATCACCATGATGGTGGCGGCGGGCACGTCGACGCCGACCTCGACGACGGTGGTCGCGACGAGCAGGCCGATCTCGTGGGCGGCGAACTGGCCCATGACACGGTCCTTTTCCGTGCCCTTCATCTGGCCGTGAACGAGGCCGACGCGGTCGCCGAAGCGCTTTTGCAGGCTTTCGAAACGCTTGGTCGCGTTGGTCAGATGCTCGGTGCCCTCGGCCTCGGATTCCTCGACCAGTGGGCAGATCCAGTAGACCAGCTTGCCGGCGTCGAGCGCGCGCCCGACACCTTCCATGACCTCCTCGATCCGACTCATCGGCACCGCCCGGGTGTCGATCGGCTGGCGGCCGGCGGGTTTTTCGCGCAATTCGCTGATGTCCATGTCGCCGAAATAGGTCAGCACCAGCGTGCGCGGGATCGGCGTCGCGCTCAGCACCAGCACGTCGACGGCTTCGCCCTTGGATGTCAGCGCGAGGCGCTCGCGCACGCCAAAGCGGTGCTGCTCGTCGACGATGGCGAGCGCGAGGTCCCTGAAGATCACGTCGTCCTGGATCAGTGCATGGGTGCCGACGAGCAGGTCGATTTCGCCCTCGGCAAGCTGGGCAATGATCTCGCGCCGCTCCTTGCCCTTTTCGCGGCCGGTGAGGATGGCGACCTGCAGGCCGGCGCGCTCGGCGAGCGGGGCGATGGTCTTGATGTGCTGGCGCGCCAGGATTTCGGTCGGCGCCATCAGCGCGGCCTGCTTGCCGACCTCGGCCACAGCCGCGGCCGCGAGCAGCGCCACGACCGTTTTGCCCGAGCCGACGTCGCCCTGGAGCAGCCGCAGCATGCGCACCGGCTGCTTCAGATCCTCGGCGATGGCGGCGACGGCGTTGCGCTGGGAGGGCGTCAGCGCGTAAGGAAGGGCGTCGATGATCTTGTTGCGCAGATGGCCGTCACCGGCATTGCGCACGCCGGCGGGGCGGCGCAGCTGGGCGCGGATCAGCGCGAGTGCAAGCTGGCCGGCCAGGAGCTCATCGAAGGCGAGGCGCGACCAGAACGGCTGGTCCGGCAATATGTCGGTCAGCTCGACCGGCTGGTGCACGCGCGTGAGGGCTTCCGCGATTGGCGGGAAGTGGCAGCGGCGCAGCACCTCGGGGCTGATCCATTCCGGCAGAGCCGGAAGCTTCTGCAGCGCCTGCGCGATCGCGCGGCGCAGCGAGCCGAGCGCGAGCCCCTCGGTCAGCGGATAGACTGGATCGATGCCGGAGAGCTTTGAGATCGCCTCCTCGTCCAGCACGCGATCGGGATGCACGATCTGCGGGATGCCGTCATACATCTGCAGCGTGCCGGAGACGTAGCGCTTCTCCCCCATTGGCAGCAGCTTTTCGACATAGCCGGGTTTTGCCCGGAAGAACGTCAGCACGACGTCGCCGGTATCGTCGCTGGCATAGACCAGGTACGGCGCGCGCGCGTTGCGCGGCGGAGGCGGGCGGTGGCGATCGACGGTGACTTCCAGCGTCACCATGGTTCCAACGGCCGCGTCGCGGATTTTTGGCCGCGCCCGGCGGTCGATGACCTGGCTCGGCAGGTGCAGCAGCAGGTCGACCAGCCGCGGCGTCTCATTGCGGCTGAGCAGGTACTGCAGCAGCTTGTCCTGCTTCGGACCGACGCCGGGCAGGCTGGTCACGGGAGCAAACAGCGGATTGAGCAGGCTGGGGCGCATCAGGCGAATCTAGGATCGTTTCGGCTCGTCATGCCCGGCTTTGTGCCGGGCATCCACGGCTTTTTTCGCGTCCCGATGCGGGCGGAGGGCCAAAACAAATCAGGGCTCAAATCGAGGGCTGACATGGGCACCTCGAGTGGCTATATCACCCCCGCCCGGCACGTCCGGGCTTTCTGCGTTTGACTGGATTTGCAACATGACGGGAACGACACGATCGAGCAGCGGGCTGGATGACCGCCGCAAGCGGCTTCTGTTCCGCTGCTGGCACCGCGGCACGCGCGAGATGGACCTGATCCTCGGCCGCTTTGCGGATGCGGAGATCGGCAACCTGTCCGAGGCCGAGCTCGGTGAGCTCGAGACCCTGCTCGAGGTCAACGATCCCGATCTCTATGCCGCCATCACCGGCGACAAGGTGCTGCCGGCCGATGTCGCCGGCGCGCTGTTCGCCCGCATCAAGGCGTTTCCGATCGCGGACGGCAACGCATGAAGCAGGGGATGAAATCGCCGGCCGAGCTGCTCACGCCCGGCCGCGCGCTGACGCTCGCCAATGTCGCCGAGGGCGCCGAAGGCCTTGTCGTCTCCGATCTCGCCCGCGCCATCGCGGCGCGGCCGAAGAAGCCGGCCGTCAGCCTCGCCGTGGTCTGCCGCGACGGCGGGCGCATGCAGCAGCTCGAGCGCGCGCTCAGATTCTTTGCGCCGGATCTTCCGTTGCTGACCTTTCCGGCCTGGGACTGTCAGCCCTATGACCGGGTCTCGCCGCATGGCGGCATTCTCGCGCAGCGCCTGACCACGCTGGCGCGGCTCGCCTCGCTCACCGGCAGCGACAAGCCGCTGATCGTGCTGACCACGGTGAACGCCGTGGTGCAGCGCGTGCCTGCGCGCGAGCTCGTTGCGGCGCAGGCGCTGTCGGTCGCGCCGGGCAATGTCGTGCCGATGGACGCCGTCGTCGCCTGGCTCGAGCATAACGGCTACAATCGCTCCTCCACCGTGCGCGAGCCCGGCGAATATGCCGTGCGCGGCGGCATCCTGGACCTGTTTCCGGCCGGCCTCGAGCAGCCGGTCCGC
The DNA here is from genome assembly GCF_007830635.1 of Bradyrhizobium huanghuaihaiense. GTDB lineage: Bacteria > Pseudomonadota > Alphaproteobacteria > Rhizobiales > Xanthobacteraceae > Bradyrhizobium > Bradyrhizobium huanghuaihaiense. Next base: position 63,182 of record NZ_VLLA01000009.1, read on the forward strand.
TTCGACTTCTTCGGCGACAGCCTGGAATCGATCCGCTCGTTCGACGCGGAGACCCAGCGCACGCTGCTCGACATGCGCTCGCTCGACCTCGTGCCGGTCTCCGAGTTCCAGCTCGTCACCGACACCATCCGTCGTTTCCGTATGGGCTATGTCTCCGAGTTCGGCGCGCCCGAGCGCGACGATGCACTGTACGAGGCCGTCAGCGAGGGCCGCCGCCATCCCGGCATGGAGCACTGGCTGCCGCTGTTCCAGGACCGGATGGACACGCTGTTCGATTATCTGCAAGGGGCAGCCATCGCGATCGAGCCGCAGGCCGAGGACGCCGTCCGCGAGCGCTTCAAGCAGATCCTCGACTACTATCAGGCCCGCCGCGAGGCGATGGAGCATCCCGGCGGCGGCGCCATCTACAAGCCGCTGCCGCCCGATCGGCTGTACCTGACCGATGAGGAATGGGCCAAGCGTCTCGGCGATATCCCGCTGGCGCGTCTGACGCCGTTCTCGGTGCCGACGGACGGAACGAGCGTCGTCGATGCCGGCGCACGCAAGGGCCGCGACTTCGCGCCGGAGCGCAACGACACCACCGTCAACGTGTTCGAGTCCGTCGTCAGCCACGTCATGGCGCTGCAGGCCCAGCGCAAGAAGATCGTGATCGCGCTGTGGACCGAAGGCTCGCGCGACCGCATGACCTCGATGCTGCGCGATCACAAGCTCGCCCATACCACCAGCGTCAACAGCTGGCGCACGGTGCAGGCAACCCCGCGCAACGAGACCATGCTCGCCGTGCTCGGCCTCGAGAGCGGTTTCGAGACCGACGAGATCGCCATCATCAGCGAGCAGGACATTCTTGGCGACCGCTTGGTGCGGCCGCGCAAGGCGAGCCGCAAGCTCGATAATTTCATCTCGGAGGTGACGAGCCTTGCCGCCGGCGACATCGTCGTCCATGTCGAGCACGGCATCGGCCGCTTCATCGGCCTGCAGACCCTGGATGTTGCCGGCGCGCCGCATGACTGCCTCGAGCTGCATTATGCGGCCGAGACCAAGCTGTTCCTGCCCGTCGAGAACATCGAGCTGCTGTCGCGCTACGGCTCGGACCAGACCACGGTCGAGCTGGATCGTCTGGGTGGCTCGGGCTGGCAGACCCGCAAGGCGAAACTCAAGAACCGCATCCGCGAGATCGCGGGTGAGCTGATCAAGATCGCTGCCGCGCGTCATCTGCACGAGGCGCCCAAGCTGCCGGTGCAGCAGGGCCTCTATGACGAGTTCTGCGCGCGCTTCCCCTATGACGAGACCGAGGACCAGTTAGGGGCGATCGAATCGACCCTGAAGGACCTCGAGCTCGGCCGTCCCATGGATCGGCTGATCTGCGGCGACGTCGGCTTCGGCAAGACCGAGGTGGCGTTGCGCGCGGCGTTTGCCGTTGCGCTCGAAGGCAAGCAGGTCGCTGTCGTGGTGCCGACCACGCTGCTGGCGCGCCAGCACGCCAAAACCTTCACCGAGCGTTTCAAGGGCTTTCCGGTGAACGTGGCGCAGGCGTCACGCCTGATCGCGACCAAGGAGCTGAACCAGGTCAAGAAGGGCATCGCCGACGGCTCCGTCGACATCGTCGTCGGCACCCACGCGCTGCTCGGCAAGGCCATCAAATTCCGCGATCTCGGCCTCGTCATCGTCGACGAGGAGCAGCATTTTGGCGTTACCCATAAGGAACGGCTGAAGGCGCTTCGTTCCGAGGTGCACGTGCTGACGCTGTCGGCGACGCCGATCCCGCGCACGCTTCAATTGGCGCTGACCGGCGTCCGCGAGCTCTCGATCATCGCTTCGCCCCCAGTCGATCGCCTCGCGGTCCGCACCTTCGTCGCCCCGCACGATCCGCTGATGATCCGCGAGGCGCTCTTGCGCGAGCGCTACCGCGGCGGCCAGGCGTTCTACGTGGTGCCGCGCATCGACGATCTCGCCGAGGTCAAGGATTTCCTCGACAAGAACGTGCCGGAGATGAAGGTCGCGGTCGCGCACGGGCAGATGCCGCCCGCCGTGATCGAGGACATCATGACCGCGTTCTACGACGGCAAGTTCGACATCCTGCTGTCGACCACGATCGTCGAATCCGGCCTCGACATTCCCAACGCCAACACGCTGATCGTGCATCGCGCCGACATGTTCGGCCTGGCCCAGCTCTATCAGCTTCGCGGCCGCGTCGGCCGCTCCAAGCTGCGGGCGTACGCGCTGTTCACGCTGCCGGCGCAGCAGAAGATCACGGTGCAGGCCGAGCGCCGGCTCACCGTGCTGCAATCGCTGGAGACGCTGGGTGCGGGTTTCCAGCTCGCCTCGCACGATCTCGACATCCGCGGCGCCGGCAATTTGCTCGGCGAAGAGCAGTCCGGCCACATCAAGGAGGTCGGCTTCGAGCTCTACCAATCGATGCTGGAGGAGGCGATCGTCAACCTCAAGGCCGGCGTCTCCGAGCCTGCCGCCGACCGCTGGTCGCCGTCGATCACGATCGGCATGCCCGTGCTCATCCCCGAGGATTACGTCAGCGATCTCTCGGTGCGGCTGTCGCTGTACCGGCGCCTCGCCGATCTCGACACCGAGGAGGAGATCGAGAATTTTGGCGCCGAGATGCGCGACCGCTTCGGCGTGCTGCCGGACGAGGTGCGCTACCTGTTCAAGGTCGCCGCGATCAAGGCGTTCTGCCGCAGGGCCAATGTCGAGAAGATCGACGCCGGCCCGAAGGGCGCCGTCATCGTCTTCCGCGACAATTCCTTCGCCTATCCCGATCGCCTCGTGACCTTCATCCGCAGCTACGGCCAGGCCGCCAAGGTGCGGCCCGACATGAAGGTGGTGTTCCTGCAGGATTGGGAGACGCCGGAAGACCGTCTCGCCGGCACCACCGAGATCATGCGCCAGCTCGCGCAGCTCGCGGAAAGCAAGAAGGCGGCGTAGGCGCGAAGCGAGATCTCGTAGGGTGGGCAAAGCGAAGCGTGCCCACCGCTTCCGTCATGGCGGAGAGATGGTGGGCACGGCGCAAGCGCGCCTTTGCCCACCCTACGGCAGCGAGGTCGTGACTACGACGCCGCCCTCGACGCATCGGCCGACAGCCGCGCCAGCAGCGACCTTGCCGTATCCGACGGCGACAGCGAGTCCACGCTGACCACGGGATCACTGCGCATCTCGTGCTTGCCGTTCGACGTGTGCCGCATCACCGCCGAGAGGCGGCGCGCGATCATATGCGCGGTGCGGAAGTCGGTCTCGGCGAATACGACGATGACCGAGCCGTCCTTCTGGGCCGCACCGAAATCCATCTGCCGCATCAGGCGGCTGAGGATGCGTGCGGCATCGAGCTGGGCGCGGGGATTGTTGGGATCGAAGGCGAAGCGCGCCACCGACAGGCCGCCGCCGCGGGCCAGCGCCTGCTCGACCGCCTTGGCAAAGTCGCGGGCGAAGGCTTCCGTCGTGAGCAGGCCGCTGCGCGGGTCGAGCCAGCCGCCGGCGTCGATCGAGCGCAGCGTGCGGCTCAACTGCGCTTCCATCGCGTGCTGGCGGATCAGCGGCAGCGCGTTGGCGGCGACCTTCGCCGGCTCGCCAGCGATCAGTTCGAGATTGGGCAGGTCGTAGCTTTGCACGAGCTGGTGCGCGGTGACGACTACGGGCAGGGTGCGGAAGCGGGTGTCCTCGGCGAGCACGGTGAGGAAGGCGTCGGTCACGCGCGCGGTAAACCCTTCGGCGAGCACGACGCCGTCGATGTCGCGGGTGTTGAGATGTTTCGCCGCCGCCTCGATCGAGAGCGCGCCGACCACGCCGACGCGCTCGCCGAGTGCGACGGACAGCGCGGGATAGGCCGCTCCGCGGCCGATCAGCAGCACAGTGGCATCGCGCGACGGATCGCCCGCGGGCAGCGCAATCTTCGTCTCGGGCAGTCGGCGCAGCACCGTCGAATGCAACGTGCGGACGCGCAGCGCAGCGCGTAAACGCGCACTCAGGCGATCGGGATGGCCGGCGCGCGAAGCAAAGGGCAGGGCGTTGTGCGGCAGTGTGCCCGCCGCATCGAGGGCCACGAAGGGAAGGTAGGGCGATTGGTCGGCGATCTTCCTGGCGAGCAGTGCCAGATGCGGCTCATGTCCGCTGTGCATCGCGGCGAGGACCGCAGCCGGCTGCACCTGCTCGACCGCCCGCGTCGCGCTGGCCCAGTCGGTGTCGACCACGGGGAAGAGCCGGGCCTCGTCCAGCGCCGCAACGAAGGCGGGGCGCTCGGCATTGGACACAAACAGGATCGGGCCCGCCTGGGACATCGAACAACTCTGATCACGCAACAGCTGCCGCGCAATCTAGTTTGGCCGCCTTAATGCGGCGTCAACGGAAGCACCGAAACTGTGCTCAGCCCGGCCCGGAGCGGTCGCGAAATGCCTCGACCATCAGGGGGTTAAGCCCGAGCTCGCTGAGCGCCTCGCGGGCGCGGGCATTGTCCAGGGCGCGCCCTGCCAGCCGGTGGCCGGAGAGGCGGTCGGGCAGCGCGGTGAGCAGGGCGCCCTGGCCGAGCCGGCGCGCCCATTCCTGGAGGTCGTTGGAGAGGAAGCGGTACCCGCCGACAGCCATGATGCCGGAGGGTGGTGCGGTGATACAGATCGCGCCGCTCGCCCGGTCGAGCCGCGCCGCATAGCCGGTATCGACATAATCGCGCGGCGGCTGCGCGATCAGCGTCTCGCCGACCGGTTGCGGCGGGGCATAGGCCGCGATCGGCACCATCGCCCCGCGCAGGCCGAGCGTGCCCTTCGGCGTCAGCAGGATCTCGCCGGCGATGGAGGAGCCGGCCTGCTCGCGCGGCGCGCCGTGCGGCCCGGGCATCACCGGCACAGGCATGCCGTCCTCGCCGCGGCGGGCGCCGAACAGTCCGGCCTCGCCGAACAGATAGACGTCGGTGAGCGGAGCATGCGGCGCGATCCAGGCATCGCTCGCCGCCACCTGCTCCGGAGCGCGCCACAGGCCGACGACGTTGCGTAACGTCGGCATTCGCGCCGCGAGGTCGGCATCGCCCAGCCGCAGCGCGAGCTGCGCCGGCGCGATCAGCACCTCGCATTCGTGCTCGTTGATCTGCTGCTCCAGCACGTCGTTCTCGAACGGATGATGCAGCGCCAGCGTGCCGCCCGATAACAGCCACACCGCCAGCGAAGAGGCGAGGCCCGCAAACGACATCGGCGTGAACGCCGCCATCACGGTTGCGCCCTGCTTGATGTCGGCTTCGAGCGACATCGCGAGAGCGCCGGCGATCAGGCTGAAATGCGGCCGCGGCACAGGGCGAAAGCCCTCCGCCGTGACGTCGAAGGAGATCATCGCCGCCTTGCGGCCGTCCTGGATCACGGCGCGCGAGGTGCCGGGCGGTCGGGCCAGGACGTCGTCGAGCGAGGCCATGCCTTCGGGCAGGTCGCGTCCGAATCCGTAGACATGACGGATCGAGAACGCCTCGGCGGCGGCGTGCATCGCGAGGTCGGCATAGCCGACGCCGTCGACCGTGCTCATGGTGACGATGGCGCGCGCCGCGGTGCGGTTGAGCGCTGCGGTCAGCTCCGCATGCCGCCACAGCAGCGGCAGCACGGCAACGACGAGGCCGGCGCGATGGGCGGCGAGCACGGTGAGCACGAACTCGACCGTGTTGGGCAACTGGATCGCGATGACGGAATTGGCCGGCAGGCCCGATTCGACGAAATGGGCCGACAGTGCCTCGATGGCGGTGTCGGCCTCGGTGTAGGTCATCCGCCGCGGCTGATGTCCGGTGATGCGCGCCTTGTTGAGCGGATCGAGCAGAGCGGTGGCGTGCGGCTGCCGCATCAGCGTGCGCTGAAACAGCGTGTCGAGCGTCGGCGATACGGCTGGCTGGTTCACGGCGTCACTTCGCTTGCGTCGCTTGAGGCTCACCCTTCGACCACCAGGTTTCCGGCAAATAGCCGGACAGCGCGGTGGCCTTTGGCCGTTCTATCCGATTCCAGCGCGCGATCCATTGCTCGGATACGTTAAACAGCGGGATTGTGTAGCAGCCCGCGATCAGGGCGCGGTCGAGTGCGCGCACCGCCGAGACGAATTCCGTATGTTCACGGGCCTCCAGCAGGGCGCCGATCATGGCGTCGACGGCGGGATCCCTGGCGCCCATGTAGTTGCGGGTGCCCGGATTGTCGGCGGCAGCGCTGCCCCAATAGAAATACTGCTCGTTGCCGGGCGACAGCGACTGGTCCCAGCGGTTCTGGATCATGTCGAACTCGTAAGCGAGCCGGCGCTGGTCGAATTGCACGGGATCGACCGCGCGCACGCTGGCCTCGATGCCCGCGCGCCTGAGGTCGCGCTGGAAGGCGAGCGCGATGCGCTCCTGGTCGCGGGTCGTGACCATGATCTCGAAGGTGAAGGGCGCCCTGGTCGTGCGGTTGCGCAGCACCGTGCCGTCGAGATCGTAGCCGGCTTCCGACAGCAGTTTCAGCGCGGCGCGCAGCGTGGTGCGGTCGCGGCCCGAACCATCGGTCACGGGCAGGCGGTAGCTGCCGTCCATGATCTCGGGCGGGATCTGCGCGGCGAACGGCTTGAGCAGTTCGCGCTCGCGCGCATCCGCAGGCCTGCCATAGGCCGACAGCTCCGAGCCGGCGAAATAGCCGGCGACGCGCGAGTAGAGGCCAAAGAAGTAGTTGCGGTTGACCAGCTCGAAATCGAACAGCAGCGTCAGGGCTCGGCGCACGCGGATGTCGGCAAAGATCGGACGGCGGGTGTTGAAGACCAGGAATTCGGAAGGCTGCGGCACGCCGGGCTTGACGGTGTCGCGGATCACCTCGCCGCTTCTGGCGGCCGGAAAGTCGTAGCCGTCGTGCCAGCGCAGCGGCTCGTTCTCGACGCGGAAATCGTAGAGGCCGCGCTTGAAAGCCTCGAACTGTCCGTTGGCCTCGCGGAAATAATCGAGCCTGATCTCATCGAAATTGTAGAGCCCGCGATTGATGGCGAGGTCGCGGCCCCAATAGTCGGGATTGCGCGTGAGCGTCACGCTGGCGCCGGCTTTCACCGCCGTGACGCGGTAGGGGCCGGAGCCAACCGGCCCCGTTAGCGTCGTCTCCTCGAAGGTCGCGACATCGACCGCATGCTTCGGCAGGATCGGCATCAGGCCGAGGATCAGCGGCAGCTCCCGGTCATTGGCCCCGGTGAGATCGAAGCGGACGGTGAGGGGATCGGTTGCCTCAGCCTTGGTGGCCTTGGCGTAGTATTGCCGCAGGTTCGGGCGGCCGCGGTCGCGCAGCAGCTGCCAGGAGAACAGCACGTCCTCGGCCGTTACCGGCTTGCCGTCGGAGAATCGGGCGCGGGGATCGAGGCGGAACGTCACGAAGGTCCGGTCGTCGTCGGTCTCGACGGACCTGGCGAGGAGGCCGTAGAGCGTGAACGGCTCGTCCTGGCCGCGCGCAAGCAGGCTCTCGACGACGTAGCTACGCATCTGATGCACGGGCAATCCCTTCACGATGAAGGGATTGAGACTGTCGAAGGTTCCGAGAATGCCCCAGGTCAGCCGGCCGCCCTTGCGGGCATCGGGATTGGCGTAGGGCATATGGGTGAAATCGGCGGGCATCGCCGGCTTGCCGTGCATGGCGATGGCATGGGCCTCCTCGGCCCGTACGGCGCCCGCCGACAGGCCCCAAGTGAGCGCCGAACTGAGCGCAAGGGCAAGCATGCAGAGGCGGAGACCGGGGCCCTCGAAGAGGCGCTGGAACATGAACATCGGCACACGTTGATTCGAGGACCGGCAGGCCTGAATCCTATCACAGGGAATTTCACTGGGCGTAGCTGCGGATGTGGTCAAAGACGCTTGTCGGCATTGATCTTTTCGTCGGCCACGCTAAGAAGGCACCCAATCGCGCAAGAGCGCCGAGCCCGTCACGTATCCGCCTCATTTGACGGGGAGAGAGCCGCGCCCAAAGCGGCTTGTTCGGCGCTTCGGAGCGGTTCGGGCGCTTCCCGTTCAGAAAGGGTTTTCTGCAATGAATTTCCGTTATTTGGCCGCGTCCGTCCGGCCGCGCGGGCGACTTCTCGCCTTGTTGACGGCGACGGCATTGGTCGTCCCGTTTGCCGCCGAAGCCCAGACCCCGGCGCCGGCTCCCGGTGCGCCCGCCGCGCCCAAGGCGGCTCCGGCGGCTCCTAAGGCCGCTCCGAAGGCGGCCCCCAAGGCTCCGGCCCCAGCGGCCCAGGCGCCCGCCCAAGCTCCTGCCCAGGGCGCTCCGGCGCAGCAGGGCGCAGCCCAGCCCGCGGACCAGCAGATCCAGCTGATCTATGCCCCCTGGACCAAGTTCTGCCTCAAGGGCCAGGACGCCAACGCCAAGCAGGTCTGCTTCACCGGCAAGGACGGCCGCATCGAATCGGGCCAGCCGGTCATCGCCGCCGTGATCATCGAGCCGGAAGGCGAGCCCAAGAAGATCCTGCGCGTGACGCTGCCGCTCGGCATGCAGCTGGTCCACGGCACCCGGATCATCGTGGATAGCAACGCACCGCTGCAGCAGCCCTATGTGATCTGCTTCCAGAACGGCTGCATGTCCGATTACGAGGCCACGCCCGAGCTCATCGCCAGCATGAAGAAGGGCCAGAATCTGGTTGTCCAGGCGATCAACGCCAACGGCGCGCCGCTGACCCTGCCGCTGCCGCTCGCCGGCGAATTCCAGAAGGCCTATGACGGTCCGCCGACCGATCCGAAGGTGTTCGAGGAAACCCAGAAGAAACTCCAGGAAGAGCTTCAGAAGAAGGCTGACGAGCAGCGCAAGAAGCTCGAGCAGCAGGGTGGCGCGCCCGGCGCTCCTCCGACCGCCCAGAAGTAATTGGGATCAAATCCCGGACATGAAAAAGGCGCTCATTCGAGCGCCTTTTTTGCTGACCCGCCGTGTCCGGGCGAAGATCAGTTCAGCGACGGATTGCGCGGGCGGTAGCCGCCGGTCTTGTCCTTGATGAAGATCTCGGCGACCTGGGAATGCCGGACCGGCTCGCCCGAATCGTCCGGCAGCAGGTTCTGCTCGGAGACATAGGCGACGTATTCGGACTCCGCGTTCTCCGCGAGCAGGTGGTAGAACGGCTGGTCCTTGTGGGGCCGCACCTCCTCGGGAATCGACAGCCACCACTCCTCGGTGTTGTTGAATTCCGGATCGATGTCGAAGATCACGCCCCGGAACGAGAAGATCCGGTGGCGGACGACCTGTCCGATCTGGAATTTGGCGGTCCTCGCTTTAATCATTCCCCGTCGATAGACCAGGATTGTGGCCGATGCTAGTGGCCTTAGCGGGAATTAACCTTCGCGTAAGGGGCGGATAGCCCCCAAGTCCTCAGAAAACACTTCATCAATGGTCGATATCCTCAACCTGGCTCTACCTTATTTTGGCCTGATCTTCGTTGGTTTCGCCTGCGGCAAGGTCAAGGCCTTGCCGGAATCGGGCCTCGCCTGGATGAACTTCTTCCTGCTCTACGTGTCGCTGCCGGCGCTGCTGTTCGCGATCATGTCGAAGACGCCGTTTGCCGAGCTGAACAACCCGCCGTTCCTGATCGCAACCACGCTGTCGACGGTGGCCGCGTTCACGCTCGCGCTGGTCGTCGGCAAGGTGCTGGGACGCCTGACATTGCGCGAGGCGACGCTCGCCGGTCTCTCCGGCGGCTACGGCAACATCGGCTACATGGGACCGGGGCTGGCGCTCGCAGTGCTTGGGACGAAGGCCGCGGCGCCGACCGCGCTGATCTTCTGCTGCGACAGCATCTTCCTGTTCACGATCGTGCCGCTCCTGATCGAGCTCTCCGACCGCGACCATCCCTCCATCGTGCACGCGTTCGGCGTGGTGCTGAAGCAGATCGTGCTCAACCCGCTGATCATGTCGGCCTGCTTCGGCGCGGCGGTGGCGGCGCTCCACATCGAGCTGCCGGTTGCGCTCGACCGCACCATCATCTTCCTCCAGAACGCGGCCGCGCCGACCGCGCTGTTCGTGCTCGGCGTGACCGTGGCGCTCCGCCCGTTCGACCGCGTGCCGTGGGAGGTGCCCGGCGTGATTGCGGTCAAGCTCCTGATTCATCCGCTCGCAGCGTTCGGCCTGATGCTGGCGTTCGGCCCGTTCGCGCAGCCCTGGGCCGCGACCGCCGTGCTGATGGCCTCGCTGCCGCCGGCGTTGAACGTATTCGTCATCGCCCGGCAGAACGATGCCTGGATCGAGTCAGCCTCCGTCGCCGTGCTGCTCGGGACGTTCGCGTCGGTGGTCACGCTGACCAGCGTGATGTGGGCGATCCAGACGGGACGGCTGGCGTTTCCGTGAGGGGCGTGCGCAGCGCGATGGGATTGAGGTTCGTCGCTTGCCGCTCGGCAGGTGCGCTCCCTCTCCCGCTTGCGGGGGAGGGTTGGGGAGGGGGTGTCTCCGCGTCGGGATTGTCAGAGGTCTGCCGAGGAAATCTCTGGGAGGAGAGAGCCCCCACCCGGCGCTCCGCGCCGACCTCCCCCGCAAGCGGGAGAGGTTGCACCGTGCCTGCGGCCAATCCCTCAATTCAAAAATTTTGGCTTCGTAGAGCTACCTTCGCCAGGTCGGCGTCAGACCTTCGCGCATGGCGAAACGCCGGAGCGGGCCGATGGCGCCGAGCAGGTGCATGCCGACGGCGCGGACCGGCTGGAGCGGCAGGAAATCGTTGAGCAGGGAACGGTTGGCGATGTCGATCGCAAAGGTCCGGCTCAGGATGTCGGGCCGCCGGGCGCGATCATAGCGTTTGAGCACGTCGTCCGCGCCGGGATCCTGGCCCGCCGCGAGCGCTTCGCCCGCAAGCCGCGCGATGTCGGCGGCATCGCGCAGGCCGAGATTGAGGCCTTGGGCGCCGATCGGCGGGACCACATGGGCGGCTTCCCCGACCAGCGCGATGCGATCGCGGCCGAAGGATCTTGGACGCTCGATCGCCAGCGGGAACAGGTTGCGCCCGGGCTCGACCGTCATGCGTCCCAGGATCGAATGCGACTGCTTCTCGATCGCGGCGGACAGCTCCTCGTCGCTCAGGCCGCGCAACCGCGCGGCGTCCGCCGGCGCCGAGACCCAGACGATGCTGGAGCGGTCGCCGGGCAGGGGCACGAACACGCAGGGCCCGTGCGGCGTGTGGAACTCGGTCGAGACGTTGCGATGCGGCCGCGTGTGGCCGACGTTGAAGGTCAGCGCGGTCTGCGTCAGCTCGCGCCGCGTCACGGCGATGCCGGCGGCCTCCCGGCACAGCGAATGCCGGCCGTCGGCGCCGACGACGAGCCGGGCCGAGAGGAATTGCGCGGAGGCCGTGCGGATCGCGACATCGTCGGCTTCGATGACGACGCTCTCGGCCTCGTCGTCGAAACGGACGACCCCGGGCAACTCGGCCGCGCGCTCTTCCAGCGCCAGCATCAGCGAGCGGTTGTCGATGTTGTAGCCGAAGGCGTCGAGCTCGATTTCGTGACAGGAGAAACGGACCTCGGGGCTGCGGAACAGCCGGCCGGTGTCGTCGACGAGCCGCATGACTTCGAGCGCTGCCGCCTTGTCCCTGCAGCGCGGCCAGACGTCGAGGCTCTCCAGCAGATCGACGGAGGCCCCCAGCAGCGCGGTGGTGCGGTTGTCGGCATAGGGCAGGCGCCGCGCCACCAGCGCGGTCCGTGCGCCCGCCTGCGCCAGCGCAATGGCCGCGCTAAGGCCGGCCGGTCCGCCGCCGATCACGGCTGCGTCAAAAAGTGTCGATACGTCTGTCATGGAACGACAAATGACACGCCCCGCGGCAAATTCAAGCCCACCTATTTTTCCTAGGTTTTATGGCGAATTGTGTGGTCGGGCGCCGCAATGGCTTATGTGCAAATCGGCCCCATTCTGATAGCAGAAGCCATGGACAGCCGAGAGGATTCCCTGAAGCCGACACCCGCGATCCGTGCCGCGGCGTTCTCGGTGCATATCTTCACCGCCTTCGGTGCGGCGATCGCGCTGCTCGCGATGCTGGAGGCCGTGCGCGAGCACTGGGCGGCGATGTTTCAATGGCTCGGCGTCGCGTTGATCATCGACGCGATCGACGGTCCGATTGCGCGCCGGCTCGACGTCAAGAACGTGCAGCCCAACTGGTCGGGCGACGTGCTCGATCTCGTGGTCGACTTCGTCACCTATGTGTTCGTGCCGGCCTATGCGATCGTGGCGAGCGGGCTGTTGCTGCCGGTCGCGGCGCCCGTGCTCGGCGTCGCCATCATCGTCACCAGCGCATTATATTTCGCCGATCTGCGCATGAAGGCCGACGACAATCACTTCCGCGGTTTCCCGGCGCTATGGAATGCGGCGGCATTCTATCTGTTCCTGCTGCACTGGTCGCCGCTGTGGTCCACGCTGCTGGTCACGGCCCTGGTGGTGCTGACCTTCGTGCCGTTCCATGTGCTGCATCCGGTCCGAGTCGTGCGGCTGCGCTGGCTGACGATGTCGCTGATCGCGATCTGGGCGCTCTTGTCCCTCTACACGCTGGACATGGACTTCCACGTCGGCCCCGTTGTGACGGCTGCACTGTGCGCGATCGCGCTCTGGATCAGCTTCAGCGACGCGTTGATCCGCTTCGCAAGATCCTTCGTATGATGCATCTGATCACCAGCCCCGAGGCGTGGGCCGCGCTGCTCACCCTGACCTCGCTCGAGATCGTGCTCGGCATCGACAACGTCATCTTCCTGTCGGTGATCGTCTCGCGCATCCCGGAACAGCAGGCGAACCGCGCCCGCCAGATCGGGCTGGCGCTGGCGCTGATCTTCCGCATCATCCTGCTCAGCGTGCTGGTCTGGCTGATCGGCCTGACCGCGCCGGTGTTCTCGTTTGCAGCTAACGACTTCTCGTGGCGCGACCTGATCCTGATCGGCGGCGGCCTGTTCCTGATCGCGAAGGCGACGCACGAGATTCACGCCGAGGTCGAGGCCGATGACGACGAGGGCGATGAGCAATCCGGCGGCAGCGCCTTCTTCTGGGTGATCGTCCAGATCGTGATCATCGACATCGTGTTCTCGCTGGACTCGATCATCACCGCGATCGGTATGGCACAGGACATCGAGATCATGATCGCGGCCGTCGTGATCGCCTGCCTGATCATGTACATTTCGTCCGGGCCGGTGTCGCGATTCGTCGCCGAGCATCCGACCACGAAGATGCTGGCGCTGGCCTTCCTGGTGCTGATCGGCGTCGCGCTGGTCGCGGACGGATTCAAATTCCACATCCCGCGCGGCTACATCTATTTCGCAATTGCGTTCTCGGCGGCGGTCGAATTCTTCAACGTGCTGGCCAAGCGCAACCGCAGGAAGGCGCGCAGGGCGTCGGTCTAGCCGTTCCCGTGGGCGTTGAGTTGACAAGGCGGGCGCGATGTCTTTCGCTCAGCCTTGGAGAAGAGGAGGTCAGGCGATGACCAAAGCCGTCCGGGTGCACAAGGTCGGGGGTCCCGAAGCCCTGGTCTATGAGAGCGTCGAGGTGCCGGCGCCTGCTGCCGGCGAGGTGCGCATCCGCCAGCACGCGGTGGGCCTCAACTTCATCGACGTCTATTATCGCACTGGCCTCTACAAGGCGCCGGGGCTGCCCTTCATCGCCGGCAACGAGGCCTCGGGCGAGGTGGTTGCGGTCGGGCCGGGCGTCACGCATTTCCATCCCGGCGACCGCGTCGCCTATTACCACAACCTGGGTGCCTATACCGGCGAGCGCAACCTCCCCTGGGAGAAGCTGGTCAAGCTGCCCGATCACATCACCCACGAGCAGGGCGCCGTGCTGATGCTGAAGGGGCTGACGGTGTGGTATCTCCTGCACAAGACCTTCAAGGTCGAGCCGCACCACCGCGTGCTGATCCACGCCGCCGCCGGCGGTATCGGCCTCTTGGCCTGCCAATGGGCGAGGGCGCTCGGCGCCCATGTCATCGGCACCGTCGGCTCCCGCGAGAAGGCCGAGCTTGCCGAGGCCAATGGCTGCGACCACGTCATCCTCTACAACGAGGAAGACTTCGTCGCCCGCGTCAAGCAGATCAGCCGCAACGAGGGCTGCGACGTCGTCTATGACGGCGTCGGCAAGGCGACCTTCCCGGGCTCGCTGTCCTGCCTGAAGCCGCGCGGCATGTTCGTCTCCTTCGGCAATGCGTCAGGCCCCGTGCCGCCGTTCTCGATCGCCGAGCTCAACAATCACGGCTCGCTGTTCGCGACGCGGCCGAAGCTCAACGACTATATCGGCACGCGCAAGGAACTGCTGGAAGGCGCCGACACGCTGTTCGCCGCCGTCATCAACGGCAAGCTGCACGTGCCGATCAACCATGCCTACGCTCTGAAAGATGCCGCGAAGGCGCACATCGATCTCGAAAGCCGCAAGACCACGGGCGCGTCGATTTTGAAGCCGTAGGTCTCGACGTCGTTCTCCGCTCTCGTGTCCCGGACGCGCTGCAGCGTTCTTACGCTGCTGCGCAGAGCCGGGACCCAGGAGGCGGCACGGGATTCTGCGGAGAGATAGGTCCCGGCTCTGCAGCGCACCGCCGAAGGGGCGCTGCGCTGCGTCCGGGGCACGAGACTGTCGTCACGCCACTCGTCTCGCCGCCCCAGCTTTCGTCAAGATCCCGTCGAGACAATCGATCATCTCGGCGATCTCTCCCTTCGTGACATTCAGCGCCGGCATGAAGCGCAGCGTATCCACCTGCGGCGCGTTCAGCAGCACGCCGGCCTCGAATGCCTGCGCGACGATCCCTGGCGCGATCGGCAGCTTGAGGTCGAGCGCCAGCAGCAGGCCACGTCCCCGCACGCCGCCGAGCCCGTGCCGGGCCGAGACCTTCTGCAGCTCGCTTTCGAGCAGGAGGCCGGTCTCGGTGACCGACTTCAGGAAGTCGGGCTTCTTGACCTCCTCCAGCACCGCAAGCCCCGCCGCGCACATGATCGGGTTGCCGTTGAACGTGCCGCCCTGGTCGCCATGCTCGAAGCACGAGGCGCGCTCGGTCGCGAGCAGGGCCGCGAGCGGCACGCCGCCGCCGATGCCCTTGCCGAGCGTCATGATGTCGGGCGAAATCCCGGCGTGCTCATAGTGGAAGAGCTTTCCGGTCCGGCCCATGCCGGTCTGGATCTCGTCGAAAATGAGCAGCAGGCCGTGCGCTTCGGTCAGCGCGCGCAGCTCCCGCAGGAACGCATCGGTCGCCGGCCACACGCCGGATTCACCCTGGATCGGCTCGAGCATCACGGCGACGGTGTTGGCGTTGATCAGCTTCTCGACCGAGGCGATGTCGTTCAGCTTCGCCTTCTTGAAGCCCGATACTTTCGGCTCGAACAGCGGCTCGAACGCCTTCTTGCCCGAGGCCGACATCGTCGCCAGCGTCCGGCCGTGGAAGCCGCCTTCGAAGCTGATGATCTCGAACGCGCCGTTCCTGTGCAGGCTGCCATATTTGCGCGCGAGCTTGATCGCACCCTCGTTGGCTTCCGCGCCGGAATTGGCGAAGAACACCTGGTCGAACGCGCTGTTCTCGACCAGCGCCTGCGCCAGCTTGAGGCTCGGCTCGTTGTAGAACGCCGGGCTTGGCGTCAAGAGCCGCTTGGCTTGCGCGGCGAGCGCGTCGGCGATCGCCGGCGGGGAGTGACCGAGGCAGTTGACGGCCCAGCCCTGCACGAAATCGAGATAGCGCTTGCGGCCGTCGTCCCAGAGGTAGGAGCCGGCACCGCGGACGAACACGGCCTTGGGCCGTGCGGTGATGTCCATCAGCGCGTCATACGGATGGGTGGCGGTGGTCATGTCGAACTCCTCTGGAGGCGGGTGGAAAAAGGCGCGCGAAAAGCAAGAAGGCCGCACTTTGCGGGTGCGGCCTTCTCGAAAACTATGCTGAATTCAGGTGTTCAGCGGCGTCGTCGGACATGGCGCAACCCATCATCGTCGCGGGTGCGACGACGGAAAGCTGCGCGGCGGTGGGTCCGAGAGTTGATCATGGGGCGCGTCCCTACAGCCGAATGCCAGGACTTGTCAAGCGGGGCGTTTTGCAAGACTCCCGCCCGGCGTGCATCGGCGATGACGAGTTCTTCACTCTACGCCGTATCGGGCGAACACGTCGGCGATGCCGGCGTTGATCGCTTTCGCCGCTGCGATGTCGCGCTCGGAGCCCTCGTTGTCGCCCTTCTTCCGCTTCGCAAGCCCGCGGCCGTAGAGTGAACTGTCGAACTTCGGCCTGGTGCCCAGCGCTGCGTCATAGTCGGCAATCGCCGCGTCGAGGTTGCCGAGCTTGAGATAGGTGAAGGCGCGGCTGTCGAGCGTATCAGGGTCGTTGGGCGCCATTCGCAGCGACTGCTCGCAATCGGCCAGCGCCTCCTGCAAACGTCCGAGGATCGCGCGCGTCATGCAGCGCGAATTGAACACGCCGGCATAGCGCGGATTGGCCTTGATCGCGCGGTCGTAATTCTCCAGGGCCAGCGCATAATCGTGCTGATCGAAATACATGTCCGCGCGGCCGATGAGATCGATGTCGTTGTTCGGGTTGAGCGCGATCGACTTGCCGAAATCGGCCAGCGCCCGCGCCCGGTCGCCCTTGTCGCGATAGATCCGCGCACGATTGCCATAGGCCGGCCCGTAATTCGGGTCGAGCTTGATCGACATGTCGAGATCGGCGAGCGCCCGATCGGTCTCGTCGTGCTCGCGATAGGTCGAGCCGCGGTTGTAATAGGCCAGCGCGAATTTCGGATCGAGCTTGATGGCCTGATCGTAATCGGCGATCGCGCGCTCGTAGTCGTCCTTGCCGGAGTAGGAATTACCGCGGTTGTTGTAGTATTGCGCGTCATTGGGCTCGAGCCGGATCGCGCTCGTATAGTCCGCGATGGCGTGGTCGCGATCGCCGAGATCGTCATAGATAATGCCGCGATTGTACCAGGCGATGGCGTCCCTCGGCTCGAGATCGATGGCGCGATTGAGATCGGCCAAAGCCCGCTCCATGTCGCCCTTGCGCCGGAAGGTTTCGCCGCGGTTGGCAAGCGCCCGCGCATGGGATGGGTTGGTTCTCAGCACCGCCGAGCAGCCGGCGAGGCGCTGCTCGTCGCTGATCTTGTCGGTGGCAAAGCACCATTGCCGCGCCTGCGTGGGTGACTGGGACTGGGCAGCGGCGGGAAGCGCGAGCAGGATCAATGCTGTGCCAATCGCGTACAGCCCGCTCCGGATACCAACCTTGTGATTGTTTTTCATCGATCACCGCATAGAAACCATTGAGCCTCTAGCGCGTTTGTGATCAACGGACGCCAATTGGTTCGAACCGAATGCGACTCGGCTCAGACCAAGGGAGACGGGACCAACCAGACA
Source organism: Bradyrhizobium huanghuaihaiense (assembly GCF_007830635.1). Classification (GTDB taxonomy): domain Bacteria; phylum Pseudomonadota; class Alphaproteobacteria; order Rhizobiales; family Xanthobacteraceae; genus Bradyrhizobium; species Bradyrhizobium huanghuaihaiense. The sequence goes on from NZ_VLLA01000009.1 coordinate 80,455, forward strand.
GTTTTCAGCCTTGTCCGATACCCCTTACCCGATTGATCTCGACAGCATTCGCGGCGCGTTTCCGCCGGGAAGCGAAGCGCCGCCGCTGCTGGTCGACTTTGCCAGCTGGCTCAAGGGGCGCCCCTGGGGCAGTGTCGGCTGCTTCTCCCTGCAGGGCCAGTTCTCCGATTCCGCGCCGATCGTCGACGGCAGTCCGTTGCGCGACAGGTTCTCGCTGTTCATGCGCTTGCCCGACGGCTCGGCTGTCGGCGGCTGGTATGGCGCCGGTCTCGACCGCGACAACCCGCCGATCGTCGGACTGGGATCGGAGGGCGATTACGAGTTGCTCGCACCGAGCCTCGACGGGCTGCTGGCAAAATTGACGTCGCAGCAATTCGACAAGGCCTGGAGCGTTCTCAAGCCGCATGAGGAGGTCGAGTGCCAGACGGTCGAGCTCGCGCAATGGCTCGCCGAACGGCCGACCGGCGAGGCGGCTGCGCCGGACGACGGCACATCCGAGCTGCCCGATTTCCGCGGTTTCGTTGAGAAATGGAGCCGGGATCGCGAGGACTATTGGGCCAACCATCGCCTGATGGCCGAACTCGGCTGGCGGCTTGCCGCCCATCTGCCCAAGGGCAAGAATCCCTGGGACAAGACGCGTTTCGAGATCGCGATCGTCGGGACCCAATACCAGGCCCGCGTGCTGACGCGCGGACCGCAGCCGTTCGAGGAAGCAGGCTCGATCGAATCCCTGCTGCGCGATCTGCGCGAGGGGATGCGCCGCGCGCAGCCCGAGCTTGGCCTGTGGTACGTGATGAATTTCGGACTCTATGCCGATGGCCGCATCATGCCGAGCTTCGAATACGATCTGCGCCCGACCATCGACGGCGAACCGGCGAAGCTGTCCGAGGCGAAAGCCGATCTCGCCCGCGCCCCACGCCCGGAGCGCTGGGTGCCGAAATGGCTGGCGGCATCCTGAAGCTCGGAATCCCGTGATGCTGCCGCCCGCCCGGCGCGCCGAAATCCCTGCTGTCGTGCCAACTTGACCTCGCGGGAACGGCACCTTCGATCCCCCTTGACTTAGAGCGCGCTCGAAGGGGTATCTGTACGTGCGTCAGTACGAGAACAGGCACCCATGAAGATCGGCGACCTCGCAAAACGAACCGGCTTGTCGGCACACACGTTGCGTTACTACGAGCGCATCGGGCTGCTGCCATACGCAGACCGGGATCGTTCCGGCCAGCGTGACTTTGACGCATCGATCCTCACATGGATCACGTTCATCGGTCGGCTCAAGACCACGGGAATGCCGATCCGGGACATGTTGCGTTATGCGGCGCTTCGTGATGAAGGCGAAGCCACCGGGCCAGCCCGGCGGCAGATGCTGGAAATCCACCGGGAACAGGTTCGCACGCAGATTGCCGAACTCCAGGAATGCCTGCTCGTCCTTGATACCAAGATCGCCGGCTATGCCGGCGACGAACAGAGGACGAAGGAAAATGACGCACGCCCAAACACAAGCCGAAAGCCGCTTCGATCGCGGCCAGCGGGCCCTGTCACGCATTGACGGCAGAGCCGGCGAAAAGGTCGTCGCCTCACTCGCCGACATCGCTCCGGATTTCGCACGATACGTGATCGAGTTTCCCTTCGGCGACATTTACAGCCGCCCGGACCTCGGCCTGCGCGATCGAGAGATCGCGACGATCGCAGCGCTGACGGCGCTCGGAAACGCCGCGCCTCAGCTCAAAGTGCATATCGAGGCGGGTCCGAATGTCGGGCTGTCTCGCGACGAGATCGTGGAAATCATCATGCAGATGGCCGTTTATGCGGGCTTCCCGGCGGCGGTGAACGGGTTGTTCGCAGCCAAGGAGGCGTTTTCCGCGCATGACGGACCGCAGGCGCCGGGAGAAGCGACATGACGTCATCGCGAGCGCGGCAAAGGCGATAGTGGACCCGTCATCCTGAGGTGCGAGGCATGGGACGCAAGGCGTCCCATGGGGAGCCTCGAAGGATGAGCGGCCGGTATGGCGCCGGGCCGTCTTCCTTCGAGGCTCGCTCTACGGCGCGGTTGCGCCGCAGAGCGAGCGCCTCAGGATGACGGTGACGGAGCGGTCATCGCTGCGCCAGCAATGAAGGGTTACCCTCAAAACCCCGCGACGCTTCCGTGCAGATCGTACTGGTCTGCGCGCTCGATCTTCGCGGTGACGATCTCGCCGACGCGCAACGGGCGGCGGCTCGACAGATAGACCGCGCCGTCGATCTCCGGCGCATCGGCCTTGGAGCGGCCCTTGGCGACGGTCGGGCCGACCTCGTCGATGATGATCTGCTGGCGCGTGCCGACCTTGCGCTTCAGCCGGCGCGCCGAGATCTTCTGCTGTCGGGCCATCAGCGCGTTGTAGCGCTCCTGCTTGACCTCTTCGGGAACGGGATTCTCGATCGCGTTCGAGGTGGCGCCGGCGACCGGCTCATACTTGAAGCAGCCGACGCGATCGATCTCGGCTTCATCGAGCCAGTCGAGCAGATAGGCGAAGTCGGCATCGGTCTCGCCGGGGAAGCCGACGATGAAGGTGGAGCGCAAAGCGAGATCGGGGCACTCTTCGCGCCAGCGCTTGATCCGCGCCAGCGTCTTGTCCTGCGCCGCCGGACGCTTCATCGCCTTCAGCACCTCGGGGCTCGCGTGCTGGAACGGGATGTCGAGATAGGGCAGCACCTTGCCCTCATTCATCAGCGCGATGACCTCGTCGACATGCGGGTAGGGGTAGACATATTGCAGGCGGACCCAGGCACCTAACTCGCCCAGCTCGCGCGAGAGGTCGAGGAATTTGGCGCGGACCTGGCGGTCCTTCCACGGGCTCTCGGGATATTTCAGATCGACGCCGTAAGCCGAGGTGTCCTGCGAGATCACCAACAGCTCCTTGACGCCGGCGCCGACCAGGCGCTCGGCCTCGCGCAGCACGTCGTCGGCCGGGCGCGAGACCAGATCGCCGCGCAGCTTCGGGATGATGCAGAAGGTGCAGCGATTGTTGCAGCCCTCGGAGATCTTCAAATAGGCGTAGTGGCGCGGCGTCAGCTTGATGCCCTGCGGCGGCACCAGGTCGAGATGCGGATTGTGCGCCGGCGGCAGCGCGCGGTGCACGGCGTCGAGCACGCTCTCATATTGCTGCGGGCCGGTGATGGAGAGCACGCCCGGATAGGCCTGCTCGATCTGCTCGGGTTCCGCGCCCATGCAGCCTGTTACGATCACCTTGCCGTTCTCGGCCATGGCCTCGCCGATCGCCGACAGCGACTCCTGCTTGGCGCTGTCGAGGAAGCCGCAGGTATTGACGATGACGATGTCGGCCCCGTCATGCTTGCGGGCGAGCTCGTAGCCCTCCGCGCGCAGGCGCGTGATGATGCGCTCGGAATCCACCAATGCCTTGGGACAACCGAGTGACGTGAATGAAATGCGGGGCGCTCTGTCCATGGTATCGCCTGGAGCCTAGATCTGAATTGTCCGGATTTAGCGATCCAACTAATTGAACCGATGGCGAAATTCAATAACTAACCTATGGGCCGGTTCCGATCGTGTGAGTGCAGGAGCCGAGATGGATTGCTCAACGTGCACGTTTTCGTTGTTATTCTGTTCTTGCGTATTCCACGGAGCTAAACTGCGATGCGCCGCTTCATCTTCAGCATGGTTTTCGCTGTTATTTCCTGGAGCGCGATGTTTCCGGCGCGGGCTGAAGTCGACAAGATCTTACGTGTTTGCGACGGGCAAAAAGGCCTGTGCCCGGAATTCAGGCCGCGCGTGAAGGCGCCCGACGGGTGGGCGAGGGACGAGGCCGCAAGCCTCAAATACGGCGCCTCCATGTTCGTGCCCAGGGGGAAGGGATTCGGTAACGCCGAAGCAATCATCTATGCCGAAGGCCGCTACAACAAGGATCGGACCGAACTGGTTCAATGGGTCGCAACCAGCGATCAGGATTGGGCGGCGACGTCCGGCAAGAATGCCAAGATCACCTCGCTTCCCTCGGCCAGCCCCGGTGTCATCATCAACCGGTACGACAATCCGTCCCTGAAGGATCAACCGTTCGAAGTGATCGCGCATTACGTTGATGTCGACAAGGACGGCAATTCCTACGTCGTGCGCCTGGCGGTCTCCGGCAAGAACGAGAGGGCGGTGTTGGCCGCCGTGCCACTTCTCGACAAGATGATCGTTGGCGCGAAGATTCCGTGAGGGCACAAGCCCAGATGACAGCCGCCTTCGGGCGGCTTTTTTCTTTGGGAGTGAGAGGCTCCGAAAGTTTACATTCGTTGTCTCAGGCACACCCGAGCGATACGAAGCTGACCTTGGGCGCGGCCGTCTGATCCATATCTGATCGGCCTGATTGACAGGCCTGAGCTAGTCCCAATTGCCCATAATTACAACCCTTTGCATCGCCCCCCGGCGTGCTATGGATGAATCACCTGCCGTGAGTGAGCCATGAGCGCCGAACAGTCGCCCAAAATCGTGATTGTCGACGAGAGCCCGATCCGGGCTGCGATCCTCGAAGAGGGGTTGCGGGAGGCCGGATTCACCCAGGTCGTCCATATCCGCGAGATGCAGAGCCTGCTCGCCCGTATTTATGCGGTGGACCCCGACATCATCCTGATCGATCTCGAAAACCCCAGCCGCGACGTGCTTGAGGCGATGTTCCAGGTCAGCCGCGCCGTGAAGCGGCCGATCGCGATGTTCGTCGACCAGAGCGATTCAGCCTCGATCCAGGCCTCGGTCGAGGCGGGGGTATCGGCCTACATCGTCGACGGGCTGAAGAAGGAGCGCATCAAGCCGATCCTCGACCTCTGCGTGTCCCGTTTCAACGCCTTCGCGAAACTCCAGGAGGAGCTCGAGCGCACCAAGTCGCAGCTCGAGGACCGCAAGATCATCGAACGCGCCAAGGGCATCCTGATGAAGGTGAAGGGCCTCACCGAGGACGAGGCCTATGTGCTGCTGCGCTCGACTGCGATGCGCGAGAAGAAGAAAATCGGCGAGATCGCCCAGTCGATCATCACCGCATCGGAGATGCTGAAATGACTGGACCGCTCCGCATCGGGTTCATCCCGCTGGTCGATGCCGCAGCCCTGATCGTCGCCGTCGACAAGGGTTTTGCCGCCGCCGAAGGGCTCGATGTCGAGCTGGTGCGCGAGGTGTCCTGGTCCAACGTGCGCGACAAGCTCAATATCGGCCTGTTCGACGCCGCCCATCTGCTCGCGCCCGTCGCGATCGCGTCCTCGCTCGGGCTCGGTCATGTCAAGGTACCCATCGCCGCGCCCTTCAATCTCGGCATCAACGGCAATGCGATCACGGTGTCTCCGACGCTGCATGGGGCGCTGATGGAGGAGATCGACGGCGACCGTTTCGATCCGATGGCCACCGCGAAGGCGCTGGCGAAGGTGGTCGCCAAGCGGCGCAAGGCCGGGGTCGATCCGCTGACCTTCGGCATGACCTTCCCGTTCTCGACCCACAATTACCAGCTGCGATTCTGGATGGCGGCGGCCGGCGTCGATCCCGATGAGGACGTCCGCCTCGTGGTGCTGCCGCCGCCCTACATGGTCGACAGCCTCAAGAGCGGCCATGTCGATGCCTTCTGCGTCGGTGCGCCCTGGAATTCGGTCGCGGTCGATCTCGGCATCGGGCATATCCTGCACTTCGTCTCCGATATCCTCGTGCGTGCCGCCGAAAAGGTGCTGGCCGTACGTCAGGTCTGGGCCGACAAGAATCCGGACGTGGTCGCAGCCCTGGTTCGTGCGGCGGTGAAGGGCGCCGAGTTCATCGAGCAGCCTGCGAACCTCGCTGAGGCGGCGCAGATCCTGGCCCAGCCGGAGCGGATCGGTGTCGATGCCGAAGTCATCCAGCGGACCCTTACGGGACGTCTGAAGATATCGCCGGACGGCACCTTCCGCGAAAGCGGCCGCTATCTGCTGGTCGGACGCGAAGGGGCAGGGCGCCCCGAGCCGGTGCAGGCCGCATGGCTCTACGCCCAGATGGTGCGCTGGGGACAGACGGCGCTGACGTCTGACGGCGTCAAGACCGCCATGGCCGTGTTCAGGCCGGATCTCTACGACGCAGCCGTCGGCCGCCAGCCGCCCGCTGAGGCGCCCGCGGCCTTCGGCGCGTTCGCCGGACCCGCCTTCGATCCCGACAACATCCGGGGCCACCTCGAGGCCTTCGAGGTCGGCCGCTGGAAGGCTTGATTCGTCCCCCTGCATCGTTTTTGAGCATCGGGTGGCAGCGGCTAAATTTTAGGCCGAGTGCTCGAATTTCGTGTGAGTTCCGAGACCGGCATTTTCCGGGGTCGCCCATATTCCATTGAAACGTCGAGAGTTTCCCTTTCAGGAAAGCTGGCACGCAACTTGTATGTTGCACTGCGGCCAGCTTGTCATTGGTGCCTGCTGAGCCAAGTCCCACAGCAACGAAGCTGATTGGACCGTCGGGTTGCGAAGCAGGCTCTAGAGCCAGCCGAGTGCCCCGCGGGTCGCGCAATTGTCCGTCGTTACCACCGAGGTGGCCGCAGGAGCTTCGTTACCGACCATGAAAATCGATACGGTCTCAGTCGACTTTACCGACGAGCAGAAACGCTATCTCGAAGGCTTCACGACCGGCCTGCAGATCAGCCGCGTCGGGCGCGGCCTTGGTGGCGGTGGCGGCAAGGCGAATGCCGAGCCGACCGGCCCTGATGCCGTGCACATCAAGGCGCAGGACAAGATCATCGCGTCGGGCAAGAAGCTCGCCGACCAGGAGAAGTTCAAGCGCGACGAGCATCCCTTCGATGCCTATCCGCGCCTTCGCCAACAGGCGCTCGACAACACGCCGCCGAGCCCTGCGGACAATTTCCGCTGGCGCTATTACGGCATCTTCTACGTCGCGCCGACGCAGGACTCCTACATGTGCCGCCTGCGCATCCCGAACGGCATCATGAAGCACTGGCAGCTGTCGGGCCTTGCCGATCTCGCCGACGAGCTCTGCGGTCCCTACAGCCATGTCACCACGCGCGCCAATCTCCAGCTGCGCGAGATCCCGCCGAAGCACGCGATCAGAATGATCGAGGGCATCCAGGATCTCGGCCTGTGCTCGCGCGGCTCCGGCGCCGACAACATCCGCAACGTGACGGGGACGCCGACCGCCGGTATCGATCCGCAGGAAATCATCGACACGCGGCCCTATGCACGCGAGTGGCACTATCACATCCTCAACGACCGCTCGCTCTACGGCCTGCCGCGCAAGTTCAACGTCGCCTTCGACGGCGCCGGCAAGATCGCGGTGCTGGAAGAGACCAACGACATCGCCTTCACGGCCTATGAGGTGAAGGACGGTTTCGGCGTCGAGCCCGGGGTCTGGTTCCGGCTCGGTCTCGGCGGCATCACCGGCCACAAGGACTTTGCGAAATATTCCGGCATCATCGTCAAGCCGGAGCAGGCGACCGCCGTCGCCGACGCGATCGTGCGCGTCTTCATCGACCATGGCGACCGCACCAACCGCAACAAGGCACGGCTGAAATACGTGCTCGACGCGATGGGCCATGACGGCTTCCTCAAGCTGGTCGAGGAGCGGCTGAAGGCGCCGTTCACGCGCGTGCCGGAAGAGGCGTTTGCGCCGCGCCCCGCCGCGGACCGCATGGCCCATGTCGGCGTGCACAAGCAGAAGCAGGACGGCCTCAACTGGATCGGCGTGTCGCTGACGCTCGGCAAGCTCAGCTGCGATCAGATGCGCGGCCTTGCCAAGGTTTCGCGCGACGTCGGCGACGGCGAGATCCGCCTCACAGTTTGGCAGAACCTTCTGATCTCGGGCGTGCGCGACGAGAATGTCGAGCTCGCCATTGCCGCGATCAAGCAGATCGGGCTCGCGGTCGAGGCCTCGCATATCCGCGCCGGCCTGATCGCCTGCACCGGCAATGCCGGCTGCCGCTTCGCGGCGTCCAACACCAAGCGCAACGCGGCCGAGATCGGCGACTGGTGCGAGCCGCGCGTCGCCATGGACAAGCCGGTCAACATCCATCTGACCGGCTGCCACCATTCCTGCGCGCAGCACTACATCAGCGACATCGGCCTGATCGGGGCGCGCGTGCCCGTGAACGAGGAGGACACGGTCGAGGGCTATCACCTCTTCACTGGCGGCGGGTTCGGCCCCGATGCCGATGTCGGGCAGGAGGTCTATCACGACCTCAAGGCCGAGGACGCGCCAAAGACGGTCGAGGCGCTGCTCAAGGCCTATCTCGCCCATCGCGCCTCGCCGGATGAAACCTTCCTCTCCTTTGCGCGCCGCCACGACGGCGAAACGCTGCGCAAGCTTGCCGATGCACAGGTGTCCGCATGAACCAGATCACGCCTCCGCCGAAACTCGACATCATTCCCGCCAGCGCGCCGTTCTCCGACGCGCAGCGGTCCTGGCTGAACGGCTTCTTTGCCGGACTTTTGTCGCCTGACGTCGCAACGCCGCTGTCGGCGGAGCAGGGCGCCGCCGTCATGCAGGCCGGCGACGGCGACGACGGCGAAGCGCCATGGCACGACCAGACCATGCCGATCGCCGACCGGATGAAGCTCGCCGAGGGCCGTCCCCTGCGCCGCAAGATGATGGCGGCGATGGCGCAGCAGGATTGCGGCCAGTGCGGCTACAATTGCCACGATTATTCGGAGGCGATCGCGGGCCGCAGCGAAGCGCGGCTCAATCTGTGCGTTCCCGGCGGCAAGGAAACCGCGCGGATGCTGAAGTCGCTCTACGAGGAGCTCGACAAGGCGCCGGCGACGAAAGCGCCCGAGAAGACGGACGCGGTGGCTGCGCCCGCCGTGACCGTAACCATCGCCGAGCCGGGCCGTTCGCGCGACAATCCGACCGAAGCAACCTTCCTGTCGCGCCGCCTTCTCAACAAGGGCAAGTCGGAGAAGGAGACCTATCACATCGAGTTCGATCTCTCCGCGAGCAAGCTCGACTACGTGGTCGGTGACTCCTTTGGCGTATTCGCGCGCAACGATGTCGGCCTCGTCGACCAGATCATCGCGCTGCTCGGCGCGTCCCACACCACCAAGGTCAACGGCAAGACGCTGCGCGAGGTGCTGATCGACGACGTCTCGCTGTCGCCGGCGCCGGATTCGCTGTTCGAGCTGATCTCCTTCATCACCGGCGGCGCGCAGCGTGAGAAGGCGCGGGCGCTGGCGCAGGGCGAGGATCCCGATGGCGACGCCGCAACCCTCGACGTGATGGCGGCGCTGCAGAAGTTTTCCGGCACGCGTCCGCATCCCGAAGCATTCGTCGAGGCGCTGGAGCCGCTACAGCCGCGGCTCTATTCGATCTCGTCCTCGCACAATGCCACGCCGGGAAAGCTGTCGCTGACGGTCGATTCCGTGCGCTACGTGATCGGCAAGCGCAAGCGTGTCGGCGTCGCCTCGACCTTCCTCGGCGAGCGCATCGCCGATGGCGAGAAGCTCAAGGTCTATGTGCAGAAGGCGCACAATTTCGGTCTGCCGCAGGATCCGAAGACGCCCATCATCATGATCGGCCCCGGCACCGGCATCGCGCCGTTCCGCGCCTTCCTGCTCGATCGCAAGGCGACCGGCGCGGCCGGCAAGAACTGGCTGTTCTTCGGCCACCAGCGCAGCGATTGCGATTTCTTCTACCAGGAAGAGCTCAATGCGATGAAGACCTCGGGCCAATTGACCCGGTTGTCGCTGGCCTGGTCGCGCGACGGCGAGAAGAAGTTTTATGTGCAGGACCGCATGCGCGAGGTCGGCCGCGAGTTGTGGACGTGGCTTGCCGAGGGCGCGCATATCTACATCTGCGGGGATGCCAAGCGCATGGCCAAGGACGTCGAGCGCGCGCTGGTCGACATCGTCGCCCAGTTCGGCGCGCGCTCGACCGATGAGGCCGTCAGCTTCGTCGCCGAGCTCAAGAAGACCGGCCGCTTCCAGGCTGACGTGTACTAAGCCGCCGCGGGATCAGCTTCGGGAAACCCGTCGCCACTTGCTCGGTGCCGTAGGGTGGGCAAAGCGAAGCGTGCCCATCACTTCGTTCTCGTGGGCACGGCGCGCGAAGGGCGCGCCTTTGCCCACCCTACGAGAGCTGTCATCCCGCCGTCATCCGGGCCGGTTCCAACTGGCTCGGATCTTAACGAATAAGATTCTCGGAACCCTGACCTCAGAAGAATTTGCGCCTGCGATCGCGCCCTTTCAGAGAACCATCATCGCTATTTCCGCCGCCATCTTGCCTCCCGCCAGGGTTGATCCTTCATACTCCCGCAAATGGGGCGTTGGAGATCGACCATGCGCGAACTATCGGCGGAAGCCAGACTGCACTTCTACGCGCGCTCGCTCTCGCGTCGGACCGGGGCGAGCGCCCATCATCTGGCGCTCTACAGCGCCTTTGCCGTCATCGCCGCGATCGTGTTCGGCACGCTGTCGGTGCATCCGTTCTGACGTCTCGCTCGGTCTCGTAGGGTGGGCAAAGCGAAGCGTGCCCACCACCTGTCTCAATCAGGCAGAGATCGTGGGCGCGGCGCTGTGCGCCTTTGCCCACCCTACGGCACCTGACGTGCCTCACGCCCCGCGCTTGAACGGCGCGACCTCGATCCCGGCTTCCTTCAACGCCTGACGCAAGGTCCGCGCGATCTCGACCGCGCCGTGCGTATCGCCGTGGATGCAGACCGTATCCGTGCGCATCTTGATGACCTTTCCGGTGACCGATACCACCGCGCCGTCCTGCACCATGCGCACCACGCGGTCGGCGATCATCTTGGCATCATGCAGCACCGCGCCGGGCTTCTTGCGCGAGACGAGGTTGCCGTCGTCCTCATAGGCGCGGTCGGCGAACACCTCGTGCACCATCGGCAGATTGGCCGCTTCGCCGGCCTTCACCAGCTTCGAATTGGCGAGCACGACGAAGATGAGATTGGGGTCGACCGCCCTAATGCCGGCGGCGATCGCCTTCGCGGTCATGTCGTCCTCGCAGGCGACGTTGGAGAGCGCGCCATGCGCCTTCACATGCGTGACCTTGTGGCCGGCCGCGGTTGCGATCGCCTGCAGCGCGCCGATCTGGTAGGCGACGAGGTTCTCGATCTCGGAAGCCTTGAGCCCCGCGATCGGATGCCGGCCGAAGCCGTGCAAATCGCGATAGCCGGGATGGGCACCGACCGAGACGCCGCGCGCTTTCGCAAGCTCCACCGTCCGGCGCATGATGTCGGGGTCGCCGGCGTGGAAGCCGCAGGCGATGTTGACCGAGCTCGCCAGCACGATCATCGCGGCGTCGTTGCCCATCTCCCACGCGCCAAACCCTTCGCCGAGGTCGCAATTGAGGTCGATCGTCTTCATGGGTTGCTCTCCGCCTCTGGTCTTGCTGCCGCTTACGGTTCCGCCGTCACCTGCCAGGTTCCGGCATCGACCGCGCTCACCGCGTAGCCGGCAACGTTAGCATCGCTGAGCGCCTCGATGTTGAGCTCGACCGTGTCGGAGGAGCGCAGGCGGTCGGGCAGGCTGCGGATCAGTTGCGCGAACTTGCGGGCCTCGTCCTGCGCCTCCGCCATGCTGATCTGCTTGAAGCGGAACCCGGTTCCCGCCGAGGTCTGCGCCAGCCGGCCGACATCGGCCGTGATCACGGTTGCGATCTTCGGATAGCCGCCGGAGGTGCCGCGGTCCATCATCAGCGCGATCGGCGAGCCGTTGCCGGGCACCTGAATGCTGCCGTTGACGGTGCCGTCGGAGACGATGTTGTGGCCGTGCAGGTGCTTGATCGCGGGACCTTCGAGCCGGTAGCCCATGCGGTCCGATGTCGCCGAGATCTTCCACTCGCTACCTAAGAACAGTGCCTTGTTGGCGTCGTCGAACTCGTCGTCCTGCGGCCCCAGCAGCACCCGGATCGGACCTGTCGCAGGCTTCGGCAGCTCGATCCGCAATTCAGGCGCGCCGCTCGCGGCATCGACCGTGAACTCGTCGCCGGCCTGGAGCGGGCGCGGGTAGGGGCTGCCGAGGCCGGCGCGGGCATTCACCGCGAGGCTGCCGAACACCGGCTCGCCTTTGATCCCGCCTTCGATCGCCAGATACGTGAACGCGCCGCCGCGGGCAAAGCCGAGCGTCAGCGTCTCGCCGTCCTTCAGCGTCACCGATGTGCCCATCGCGACCGGCCGCCCCGCGACATCGGCGTTGCGTGGCGCGCCGGCAATGGCGACGCGGACGGCGCCGTCACGCGCGGTGAAGGTGGCGCCGAACGGGCCGATCTCGACGGCCGCCGCGAGCGGCTCATTGCCGACCAGCGTGTTCGCCGCCGCGAGCGACAGGCGATCCATCGCGCCACTGACCGTCAGGCCGTAGCGCTGCGCACCGTGGCGTCCGCCGTCCTGGACGGAGCTTGCAGGGCCGATGCTGGCGACGACGAGCCGGCTCATGCAGTCACCTGCTCGGCGACGATTTCGCCGGCTTCGGCGGCGCGGTCCATCTCCTCGAACGTCTTGTGGTCGATGGCGAAAAACGTCACGCGGTCACCGGGTTCGGTGAGGAAGGTCGGATTGCGGTGGAGCTGATAGGTTCTGACAGGCGTGCGGCCGAGGAGGTGCCAGCCGCTCGGGGCGGCCAGGCACTGGATGCCGGCCTGGATGCCGCCGATCGAGATCGTGCCGGCCGGCGTCAGCAGCCGCGGCGACTGCCGCCGCGACATGTGCAGGGATTTGTCGAGGCCGCTGAGATAGGACCAGCCCGGCGTGAAGCCGATCATGGCGACCTTGTAGTCACCGCCCGCGTGCCGGGCGATGATGTCATCGGGCGTCGTGTTCAGCGCCTTGGCGACGTCCTCGAGGTCGATGCCGTGCTCGCCGCCATAGGCCACGGGAATGCGCCAGCGGCGTGCCTTGGTGGCCGGCGGCAGCGGCCGGGTCGCGATCGGGAGGATCCTTTCGCCGAGCGCGTCGAAGTCGATCCTGCCGGGGTCGTAATGCACCAGCAGCGAGCGATAGGTCGGCACGGTCTCGGTGATGCCGTCGATGGGGCTCGCTGCGAGCGCTTTGTCGAGCGCCAGCACGCGCTGGTTGGCGTCGTCATCGATGGTGCGGCTGAACTCGACCGTGACGGCACTGTCGCCACTGGGCAGGAGGCGGGGCGGGGGAAGCGTCGCGGCCATGAGCTGTCGAAGAGCTGTCGAAATCGGGCTTCTCAGGAAACGCGGGCTCAGCGTTGAGTTCCGCGCGTCCCTGCTTCGCGTAAATGCGCCCGCAAGTCCAATAAATTAATGCAGGGGCAAACGATAAACCCTTGTTATCGCGTCGCATAACGGCCTTGCGGCCTTGCATTCTTGTGGGTCTTTTGGCCCTTGACGGAAACCGCTCGGCTCGCAAGATGCGCGCGTTCTTTTCCCGCCTATCCGGAGCTCGTTCTCGTCCATGTCGCTGTCCCCCGAAGCCCGCAAGACCCTCGCCGGCATCACCACTGCCACCATCACCACGGTCCTGTTGAAAAAGGGCCTGCGCAACGTGTGGATGCGCGGTGCGCGTCCGCTGCGCCCGGGCCTGCCGCGCCTGGTGGGACCTGCCTTCACGCTGCGCTTCGTGCCGGCACGCGAGGATCTGGCGACGCCGGAATCCTGGTCGTCGCCGATCTCGACCCGCACCGCGATCGAGGCGATGCCCGAGGGCTGCATCGCCGTGGTCGATGCCATGGGCATCACCGATGCCGGCATCTTCGGCGACATCCTCTGCGCGCGCATGATGAAGCGCGGCGTCACTGCGCTCGTCACCGACGGCGTGGTGCGTGACGTCGAGGGCGTGCTCGGCACCAATTTGCCGGTCTGGTGCGACGGCTATGCCGCGCCGCCGTCGGTCGCGGGCCTGACCTTCGTCGGCTGGGGCGAGCCGATCGGCTGCGGCGGCGTTGCCGTTTTCCCGAACGACATCGTGGTCGCCGACCAGGACGGCTGCGTGCTGATCCCGCAGGCGATGCTCGACCACGTGCTCAATGAGGGCGTCGAGCAGGAGCGCATGGAAGCCTGGATCGTCAACGAGGTGAACAACGGCGCGGTGCTGCCGGGCCTCTATCCCATGAACGCCGAGACCAAGGCACGCTACGCCGCCAGCAAGAAGTAACGGAAGCGAGGACCCCCATGGAGATCACCGTCGCAGGCACGCGGCCGACCCGCCGCGCGCCCAAGGAAAACTTCACCGGCACCGTGTGGCAGGACCCCGTCATCATGGCGCCCGCGCCGGCGCGGCTGAACTGCTCGCGCGTCGCATTCGAGCCGGGCGCACGCACCAACTGGCACCATCATCCGCTCGGGCAGACGCTCTACGTCATCTCCGGCGTCGGCCGTGTCCAGACCAAGGGCGGGCCGATCCGCGAGATCCGCCCCGGCGACACCGTGTGGATCCCGCCGGGTGAATTGCACTGGCATGGGGCATCGCCGACCAACGGCATGTGCCACATCGCGATGCAGGAAGCACTCGACGGCGTCTATTCGACCTGGCTGGAGCCGGTGACGGACGCCGAGTACGGCGCGGCGCTGGGCTAGTCTCGTGCCCCGGACAAGACGCATCGCCCTTGGCGATGCGTCGCCGAGCCGGGGCCCAGAGATTTGCATCACGAAGACTGCTGGGTCCCGGCTCTGCGCAGCAACGCTTCGCGTCGCTGCTTGTCCGGGACACGGCCAGCTACATCCTCTCCGCCGTCCACGTGCCCGTGCACATGGCACCGCGCCAGGTGCCGGAGCCCGAGGTGCCGCTGAGGTGACCGAAGCCGACCGCTCGCTTGATGCCGGTGCTCAAGGTGACGTTGATGTTGCCGGCATCCGCCACCCGGCCGGAGGCGTTCACGGTGGCGCTGCTTGATGCAATCTGACCATTGTTGATGCCGATCGCGACGGTCGCGCCGTTGCCGCAGGTCTCGCTCGATGACGAGATGCGGACATTCCATGTGCCGTCGAAAGTGCTTGTCGCAGCACCGGCCTGCGTCAGCGGGAAGGCGATGGCGACAAGGGTAGCGAAGAAGAGACCTTTGCAAATGCCGTTCATGGCATGCCCCTGTGGTTGACCATGCAGAGGAACGTGGCACGGCGCGCGGAACCGGCGATGTGAGGGGGCTCACGCCTGCGGCCGGCACTGTGAGGTGGCGCACGTCGCTGTGACACCGCGGACAAAGCAAAGGGGCCCGGATCGCGGGCCCCTTGTTTTGGCCAACGTAACGAGGCCGAACTCAGTTCACCCGCGTCCAGGTTTGGCCGCCGCAGAACATGCCGCCGAAGGCGCAGCCCTGCACGCGCAGCCGGTCGGTGCCTTTCATGGCGATCGTCGAATCGTAGGTCGAGCCGGAGTTGGGATCGAGGATGCGGCCTGACCATTTCTGGTCCTTGTTCTGATCCTTGCCGGGCTTCATGTTGATCAGAACCTGCTCGCCGTTCTGGTTCGACTTGCTGTCGACCGAATAGCCGCAGAGATTGCTGCCGCACTGCTCGATGCGGACCTTGCCTTCCTTCTCCTCGGTGAGCCAGACGCCGAGTGGCGAATTGAGATCGCGCGTGGATGCGGCTGCCGGAGCCGGGGGAGCGACGGCGGCGGACTGGAGCGGCGCGGGCGCAGGTGGCGGCGTCGGCGCCGGAGGTGCCGCAGCCACGGCCGGGGCTGGCGGTGGCGCCGGGGCCGCGGGAGGCGCAACAGCCACAGCAGCCGGCGGTGGTGCCGCGGGAGCTGCCTGCTGCTCCACGGGAGCCGGAGGCGGCGCTGGTGGAGGCGCGACAGCCGCAGCGGCCGGCGCAGCAGTGGCGGTCGCCGCCGGTTGTGGTGCAGGGGGCGTGGGAGGCGGCGCCGCCACGACGGGCGCGGGAGCCTGGGTGGCTGCGGGAGGCGCTGCTGCGGCAGCAGGGGGAGGCGCCGGTGCGGCCGGCGACTGCGGATCGGTCTTGGCCTCCTGCGGCGCCTGCTGGCCCGGGCTCGTCTCGTTCTTCTTGGCCTTCTTGGCCTTGCCTTGCCCGGTGTTGTCGTACACGCCGGGAATCTGCACCGTGCCGCGGTCCGGATCGATGCGGATGGTGCGCCCGCCATATTCGAAGGTGTACTGCGCTTGCGCAGCGGTGCTCGCCAAAAGGAATGCGGCCGCGGCCAACAGCTTCTTCATGTCCGTCTCCTGAGCAGGTGGTCCCCGCGTCGACGCTTACGCTCCGGCCCCGCGCGTAGCGTGATCTAGATCACTTTCAAGCTATGAGTCGTCCTCTCACCGATCTTGGTTCAATGGTGCGGAACTCCGCCCGGAATGGGGCGGGGCGGCGCCGGGCCCAATGGCGCGCCTGACCGGCAAAAAATCAGCGCGCCGCGTCTACTTCTGCGGACAACCCGCATTGGCCGCCTGTTGGGCGCGGGCAAGCGCTGCGTCGTTGGCCTTATCGGCATGGACATCGACCGAACCAACGAGGCAGGCATTTGCGCCACTGATCGCGAACACGGAGAGCTCCTGCAGCTCCTTCTCGTCCTCATCGACCCGTCGCCAGGTGCGGATCACCGCGGCCCTTGGTACGCCGGCACGCATGATCCACTGCACCTTTTCGCCGAACGACTTGCCGGCACCGCGCCATTGCGCGGTCGGCCCGGACACCTTCTCAACTCCGCGCCGAGGCGCAATCGTGACCGATACGATGTTGCCCTCGTCGGCAAAGCGCACCACGTAACCGGCCGGACCCGGGCACGTCCAGAGGCCGAGCTCGTCGGTCGACTCGTCCTTGCATGCCGGCCCGGTTGCGGGTGTGAACTTCGTCTGCGCCAACGCACCGTGGACCCCGCTGATCCCGAGCACAATTGCGACCGCTAATTCCCTCCGCATGTCAGTCGAACCAGGCGGCGTAGATCTTCTTGTAGCTGCCGTCTTCCATGGAAATGTGCAGCCACTGGTCGACGAAGTGCTTCAGCGCCATGTCGCGCTGGAGCCAATAGGCCTTCTCGGAGAAGTCGAACGGTTTCTCGGGATGCACCGCGCAGAGCACGCCTTGATGCTGCTTCTGCTGGTAGCGCGTCTCGGAGGCGTCCGTCATCATCAGGTCGGCATTGCCCTTGGCGATCTCGTCGAAGATCACGGTGTTGTCGGCGAAGACGGTGATCTCGGCGTCCTTGATGTTGGCGCGCGCGAAACGCTCGTTGGTGCCGCCGGGATTGACGATGACGCGGGTACCCTTCTTGTCGATATCGGGGAGTGTCTGGTACTTGCCGACATCGGCGCAGCGCGCGATCGGCGTCTTGCCCTCACGCATGATCGGCGCCGAGAAGAAGCCCTTCTTCTGCCGGTCGAGCGTCACCGAGACGCCGCCCATGGCGATGTCGAACTGATCGGCCTCGAAATCCTTCATCAGCTTCGGCCAGGCCGTCGGCACGAACTCGACCTTGACGCCGAGCGCCTTGCCGAGCGCCTCCGCCATGTCGACGTCGAAGCCAGAGAACTGCTGCGTGGCCTTGTCGAGATAAGTGAAGGGCTTGTAGTCGCCGGTCATGCCGACTCGCAATGTGCCGCGCTTCATGATCTCGTCGAGGCGCGAGGGCGCCGCCTGCTGGGCGTGGGCCGAAAGGTTCATCAGCAGCGCCACGGCCAAGGCCGCCAGAACTCGAACGGATATTCGAACGGTCATCTCTTTTCCACCCATGCCCGAGCTGTCATTGTACAGCTCCTCTGACCTGGATTTAGACCAGATGCCCGTCGCTGGCGAGGCGGAATTGAAAGGAAGCTTGGGGTGACGATTTCGATGTACGAGGCCTCGGTCGGCCTCTTCGTGCCGTATCTGCGCAATCTGTCCGCGCTGCTGGACAAGGGCGTCGCCTATGCCGAGGCCCGCAAGTTCAATCCGGAGGTGCTGCTCGGGATGCGGCTTGCGCCGAACATGTACGACCTGGCGCAGCAGGTCGGCGAGGCCTGCCGCCACGCCACGGTCACCTCGGCCTTGCTGGCAGGTCGCGAACCGGTCGCGCTGCCGGCGCTGGAGCACGACATGGCCGGCCTGCAGGCGCGGATCGCGACGTCGCTTGAATTCATCGCGAGCCTGCCGCGCGCCGAGATCGACGCCGCTGCGGAACGAAAGGTCGTCTGGAGGCTGAAGGACGGAACCGAGCTTCCCTTTACCGGGCGGACGCTGGTGCTCGTCAACTGCATTCCGCAGTTCTTCTTTCACGTCACGACGGCCTACGACCTGTTGCGGCACGCAGGCGTCGAGCTCGTGAAGAAGGATTATCTCGGAAGGAAGTAGGGGCTTCGCGTTGACCTCTCCCCAGCGGGGAGAGGTCAACAATATCCGGAGCAGGCTTCAGGCTTCGCCTTTGCGCTCGTAATCGGCGAGCGAGCTGCGGCCGGCGATCTCGCTGCGGAGCAGCTCGAAGCGCTTGTTCGCCTCTTCCTCTTGCGCGTCGACGAAATGCACGGCGGCCTCGCTCGTCATCGGGCCGCTGACCACGGGCGCGGACTGCTCGCCGATGGTCTCGTGGACGTAGTACTGGCCGTCATCGCCGCGATGCACCGCCCATTTGAGACGGATCGCCACCATTGGTCCGGGACCGACCTTGCTGTAGCCGTCGGCATCGGTGTGCTCCGGCACCAGCGGCTGTTCCTCGACCACGGGATGTTCGTGCTCAGCGATCACCGGATGCTCGTCAGCGGCGGCCGGATGTTCGTCGGCGACCGGCTCCTCGTCGGCAGCTGGCGTCTCGGAGTCGCGCACGACGAGAACGGGCTCGGGGTTCTCCAGGATGCTGGCGATGGTCGCCAGCGCATGGTCGGTCGGGTCGATCTCTGACAAGGGTCCATCCTCCAGCTCGACGCGGCCGGCAAGTCTGTCCCACTGCCGCCGCGGCCGGGAACATTAGGCGCGTTTGATTAAGGCTGAGTTGGGGCCCGATCTGCACCAAAATGGGACGCTTTCTGGCGTCCCGAAGGCGGGCCGATGGGCGGCCCGCCTTCGGTTGGACTCAGCCCAGCACGTCCTGATTGATGACGTTCTGCCGGATGGGATCGCCGTCCAGCACGCTCAGGATGTTGCGCGCGGTCTGCTCGCTCATGCGCTGGACCGCCTCGACCGTAACGCCGGCGACGTGCGGAGCCATGATGACGTTGGGCAGCGCGAACAGCGCGTTGCTGACCGGCGGCGGCTCCACCTCGAACACATCGATGCCGGCGCCGGCGAGCTTTCCGGACACCAGCGCGTCATAGAGCGCCGCTTCCTTCACGATGCCGCCGCGCGCGGTGTTGATGAGGTAGGATTTCGGCTTCATGCGTCCGATCCGCGCCGTATCGAACAGGCCGACCGTCTCCGGCGTCTTCGGGCAGTGAATGCTGACGAAGTCGGCGTGAGGCAGCGCGGCGTCGAGGTCGGTGACCGGCTCGCATCCGGCCGCCTTGATATCGGCAGCGGGCTTGTAGGGGTCGTAGACCTGGACCTTCATTTCCAACGCCAGGCAGCGCTTGGCGGTGCGGCTGCCGATGCGGCCGAAGCCGATGACGAGCAGGGTCTTGCCGTAGAGGTCGAACGGCAGCATGCCGAGCCGGTCGGCCCATGTACCGTCCTTGACGCAGGAATGCAGCTCCTGCGCGCGCTTGGCCAAGGTCAGCATCATGAACAGCGCCGCTTCCGCGACCGAGGGCGAGTTCGCGCTGCCCGCCACCATCAGCGGCACTTTGCGGCGGGAGAGGGCGGGCACGTCGACGGCGTCATAACCGACGCCGATGCGGGTCACCACCTTCATGTCTTTTGATGCCTCGAGCTCGGTCTCGCCGAAGGCGGTGGCACCGAGCGCGACGCCGTGGACCGGCGCATGGCTCTTCAGCAGCACCTCGAAGTCCTTGGCGGAGATCAGGTTGGAAAACTCGACGAGCTCGATATCGTCCCGCTGGGTGAGGAGGGCGCGTGCCCCTTGCGACAAAGTTTGTGTAACGAAAATCTTCTTCTTGTTGGTCGCCATCGCTCCCCTGCCTGCCTCGCGTTTCCTAAGCCGGCGTCACAAGACGACGCCGGTCTCTTCGTTTAGCAGGTGCATGTTGTTGAGGTCCATCGCCAAACGCATGGGGGCCCCGTCCTTGGCGCCGGCATTGGGATCGACGCGGCCGCAGACCGGCGTGCCCTCGAGCCCGAAATAGACCAGGGTCTCCATGCCCATCGGTTCGGTGACGTCGAGCACGGTGTCGAAGGTCTCGACCCCTGGACCCAGATGCGCGTGCGACTCCGTGAGATGCTCGGGCCGGAGGCCGAGCAGCAGCTTGTCGGTGCGCGGCAGCGCGTTGTAGCGTGCGGCGCGGGCCGGCGGCAGCGGAAACGCGATGCGGTCGGTGAGGCGGAGCTGAAGCGTGCCGCCGACGTCCTCGAGCCGGCACGGGATGAAGTTCATCGCGGGCGAGCCGATGAAGCCCGCCACGAAGCGCGTCGCCGGCTTGTGGTAGAGCTCGTTCGGCGTGCCGATCTGCTCGATGCGGCCCTTGTTCATCACCACGACGCGATCGGCCAGCGTCATCGCCTCGACCTGGTCGTGGGTGACGTAGACGGTGGTGGTGCGCACCTTCTGGTGCACTTTCTTGATCTCGATACGCATCTGCACGCGCAATTTGGCGTCGAGATTGGAGAGCGGCTCGTCGAACAAGAAGACCTTCGGGTTGCGCACGATGGCACGGCCCATCGCGACGCGCTGGCGCTGGCCGCCGGAGAGCTGCTTCGGCTTGCGGTCGATCAAATCGGTGATGTCGAGCAGGCGGGCGGCTTCAGTCACGCGGGCCTTGATCTCGGCCTTGGGATAGTGCTTCAGCCGCAGCCCGAACGACATGTTCTCGGCGACCGTCATGTGCGGGTAGAGCGCATAGTTCTGGAACACCATCGCGATATCGCGGTCCTTCGGCGGCACGTCGTTGACGACGTCGCCGCCGATCATGATGTCGCCGTCGCTGATGTCCTCGAGCCCGGCGATCATGCGCAGCGTCGTCGACTTGCCGCAGCCGGAGGGGCCAACCAGCACGATGAACTCATGATCGGCGATGTCGAGGTCGATGCCGCGCACGGCTTCGACATCGTCGTAACGCTTGACTACCTTCCGCAAAGCAACCTCAGCCATGAGTCATCAACCCTTTGTCGCACCGGCGGTCAGGCCGGCAATGTAGTAGTCCATCAGGAATGCGTAGATGACCAGCGGTGGCGCGGCGCCGAGCAGCGCGCCGGTCATGATCTGACCCCAGTTGAAGACGTCGCCCTTGATCAGCGTGGTGGTGATGCCGACCGGCAGCACCAACTGATCGACCGACGTCGTGAACACCAGGGGATAGAGGAACTGCGCCCAGGACACGGTGAACGCGAAGATGGTCGCGGCGATCAGCCCGGGCAGCGCGACCGGGATGAAGATCCGCGTCAGGGTCTGCAGCCAGGAAGCGCCGTCGATGAGTGCGGCTTCATCGAGCTCCTTCGGGATCGAGGCGAAATAGCCGATCATGATCCAGGTGCAGAACGGCACCGTCAGCGTCGGATAGATGAACAGCAGCACGTACCATCGGTTCAGCAGCGTGATGCCGGTGTACTCCTGGATCACGCCGAGCATCTTGAACAGCGGGATGAACAGAAGGCTGTCCGGGATCAGATAGGTGAGGAAGACGCCGGTGGCCAAAGTCGCCGAGCCCCAGAACTTCATCCGCGCCAGCGCGAACGCGGCGGGGATGCTGATCAGCATGGTCACGATCACGACGATGATCGAGATCATCGACGAATTCCAGAAGAACCGCAGGAACTGGTTCGAGGTCAGGAGCTCGACATAGTTCGATAGCGTCGGGTGGAACACCCACCACGGATTGGTCGCAGCCGAGATCTCCGCGCTGCTCTTGAGCGAGGTGATCAGCATGTAGATCGGCGGCGTCAGGAAGAAGATCGCAAACAGCACCAGGAAGAAGTAGGACCAGCGCAGTGCCCAGGTGCGGTCCCGGCTCATACTGCCATACTTGACCTTGCGGGACGGTCCGGCCTTGTCGATTGTGAGCGTGCTCATCAGGCTTCGTTCCCGCGTTTGGAGACGTCGCGCAGGATGAAGATCGCTGCGACGGCGAGGATCGGCACCATGAACAAAGAGACGCAGGCGCCGAGCGGAATGTCGCTGCTCTGGATGCCGACCTGGAAGGCCCAGGTGGCGAACAGATGCGTGGTATCCAGCGGGCCGCCCGATGTCAGGATGCGCACGATGTCGAAATTGGCGAAGGTGACGATCAGCGAGAACAAGGTGGTGATCGCGATGATATTGCGCATCATCGGCAAGGTGATATGCCAGATCTTCTGCCACCAATTGGCGCCGTCGATCGCCGCGGCCTCATAGAGCTGATCGGGGACCGACTTCAGCGCGGCGAGATACATGATCAGGAAGAACGGCGCGCCGTACCAGACGTTGACGAGGATGACGGAGAAGCGCGCCCAGAAGGTGTCACCCAGCCATGGGATCGGACCGACGCCGAAGAAGGAGAGCGTGTAGTTGAAGGCGCTGTAGGACGGATCGAACAGCCACAGCCAGGCCAGCGTGCTCATCGCCGGTGGAATGACCCAGGGCACCAGCAGCATGCCGCGCCATTTGCGCTGCTTCTTGCCGGGAATGTTGTGGACGAAATGCGCGACGATGAAGCCGATCAGCGCCTTGAAGATCACGGCGGTGATCGCAAAGATGCAGGACTGCTGCACCACCATCCAGAACGTCTCGCGCTTGAACAGGAAGGTGAAATTGCTGAGGCCGACGAATTTCGTCATCGCCTTGTTCAGCGTCGCCAGATAGAGCGAATAGAAGGCGGGATAGAGCACCAGCATCGCGATCAGGAGGATCAGCGGCAGCGTCAGGAAGAACGCAACCGTCGATTTTCGCCCGAGCGCATTGCGCAGACTCTTTCCCTTGCGCGCGCCTGTCGCACGGGCGACGCGACCTCGCTCAACGACGACATCAGCCATATCAGCTTCCTCAAGTCAGCATTCTTGCAGACGTTCCGACGAGGCCGGCCGGTGGGTCGGCTTCGCGATCATGCGGATCCGGATGACGGGAATGCGGGCGGCCCACGCACACGGCGTGAACCGCCCCGGCACATCCCGGCCTAGCTCCGCATGAAGCCTTCGCACTCGCCCTCGGCCCAGGCGAGCGCCTGCTCCATCGTTTCGCCTCGCGCAAAGCGCAGCGCCATCTTGGTCAGCGTCGCCTGGAAGTAGATCTGCTGCGCGATCTTGGGCGGCGCGGGCGACGCGGCGATCGACAGCGTCTGATGCTTGTAGGGGTCCGGATAGTGGAAGAGCGTTCCCTTCGGCGGCCCTTCTTCCGCCCAGGTCGGGAACTTGCTCATGTTCGCGTAGGCCGGCAGGTCGTAGCCGCCGCTCACTGCAACGAACTTCTCGATCGACGATGGCGAGGACAGGTGAACGAGCAGGCTCTTGGCCGCCTCCTTGTTCTTGCCGAAGCTCCAGACGCCCCAGAAGTAGGGCAGGTACGGTGCGAACCGTCCCTTCGGACCGGACGGGAAGCCGTGCGTCCAGCACTGCTCGGCGACCTGCGGCGCATCGCGCTTGGCAACGGCCCAGGCGCTCGGCGGATTGAGGATCATCGCGCCGCGGCCGGAGATCAGCCATTTGTTGTTGGAAGCGTCGTCCCAGGACGGAGCATCCGGCGGCAGGAAGGCGATCAGCTTCTTGTAGAACTCCATCGCCTGGCGAACCTGATCGGTCTTCACCGTGATGTCGCCCTTGGCATTGACGAGCTCGGCGCCGAACGACTGGAAGATCGCGCCGGCGGTGTCCACGCTGTCGGTGGTCTCGCCCATACCGATGCCGAACGCGAAGCCCGCCTTGTGGCAAGCCTCGGCCGCCTTCAGAAAGGTCTCCATGGTCCAGTTCTCGACCTTGGGCGGGCCGCCGGCCGGATACATCTCCTGCACGTCGATGCCGGCATGCTTCTTCATCAGATCGATGCGCGAGCAGGGGCCCTTGATCTGGCTGCCGGGTGTCGCGGGCGCCGCGAGCCATTTGCCGCCCGACTGTCCCAGATATTTGACGGTGCCGTTCACCTCGCCATTCTGCTTGAGCAGCGGCTCCATGATGTCGTTGAGCGGCTCAAGATTCTCGGAATAGGCCTGCGGCCACCAGCTCGGCATCTGCAGGATGTCATGACCGGACTTGGCCTGCGCTTCGGCCGCCGCGGTCAGCTCGATCTTCTTGTTGTTGCTGGTGATGTAGTCGATGGAGACTTCGACCTTCTCCTTCGCAGCCCATTCATTGACGAGATCGGTCGAGGCCTTGTTGGCGCCGGGCACCCAGTGGTCCCAGAAGCCGATCGAGAGTTTGCCGGCAGCGTAAGCGCCCCGGACGTAGGGCGCCGTGATCAGCGCCGCGGAGGACATTGCAGTGGCAGCCACAAATTGACGTCGCGTCAGTGTCTTGCGTGACATCTCGTTTCCTCGCTTGGGTGTTTTATTGTTCTGGTGTTTCCTCTGAACTCTTCCGAGTTTTGCTTTTGATTTTCTTGTTGGCTTTTCTTGTTGGTCGCTTCTTGTCGGCGCCGTCAGCGTCGATCTGGATCATGCGTCGCACGGCAAAATTGGTAGCGCGATCAGATCATGATTGACCGCGTCTGTCGAGAAAGCCGAAGACGCTTCGTCTAGAACTAACGTTGTGCCTGAAAGCGCGGCAGCGCCTCCTGCATCGCGCGTGGGAGGGGAATCGCACTCGCTCGTTTTTTGCGATGCACACATTGCGTCAGCCGGTCGGGAACGGGCCGTGCGCAATTACGCCGCAGTTCCGAATAAGCCTGCATAACCGCTTCGCGCGAAACACTTTTCGGGCGTGGACAGCAAACGGCTGCGTCTGGACCTCGAAGCCGCGGAAACGATAGAGTTGCAACCAGCGGGTAGCTCCTATCCCGACAGACCAATCAGTTCGATGATGGAGACGAGAATGATCCACCCGGCGCCGCCAGCGCGACATTACTTGCGACGATCGCTCGCGCTGGGGTCAGTGCTCGCGTTGCTGCTCGGCGTCGCCGCAGTCGCGAACGCACAAGGATTGGTGAAAGGCGTCCAGGAAGGGGCGGCTGCCGGGAACAAGGCGGCCGGCCCGGTCGGTGGCGTGCTCGGCGGCGCGATTGGCGGCGTGGTCGGCGTGTTTACCGGCGTGCTCGGTGTCGGCAACAATAACAATGCCAACCAGGCTCCGGCCGCCAAGGACGCTAATAAGGACGCCAGCAAGGATGCGAAGGACGCCAAGCAGCAGGGCGCCGGCAAGGACAAGAGCGCCAAGGAGAACGCCAAGGCGGGCAAGGGCGCCAAGGCGACCAAGGAAGCCAAGAACGCGCCGAATGCGCCGCAGGACAACAAGGACGTTACCGTCCTCACCCAGCCCGGCGCGCCGCAACAAACCGCCGAGCAGATCGTGGCCAACAGCGATTCCTATATCGAGCGGATCAAGACCGAGCTGAACCTCACGCCTGACCAGGAGAAGCACTGGTACGGCTTCTCGAGCGCAATGCACTACTTGGGGCATAATGGCGCTGAACGACTCAACCTGCGGGTTGCGCGCGCCAAGCGCGATCCGCCCGACGACATCATCGAGCAGATGCGCAACGAGGCGCAATTCCTGATCGACCGCGCCGCCGACCAACGCAACGTCGCCGACGCCGCCGAGCCGCTCTATTCGAGCCTCGATGACAAGCAGAGGCAGGTCTTCATCCAGGAGATGGTGCGCCTCAGCCACGAACGCGGACTGGATTGATCAAGTTGAATCGGAATGCGGGCGCCTGAATTAACGGCGCTCGCCACGAATTCGTGAATCCTCTCCGCAATTCGGTTATGATTAGCTTCGCAAGGCTGACTGCGGGGTTGATATGGCGGACGGACTCTCCGTTTTCCTGGTCGAAGACGAGGCGTTGATCCGGATGATGATCGCCGACATGGTGGCAGAGCTCGGCCACCACGTCGTCGCGGAAGCCGACAACGTCCGGGACGCGAGCGCCTTTGCGATGACCGCGCAATACGACTTCGCCATCCTCGACATCAATCTCAAGGGTCTCTACGTCGATCCCGTCGCCGACCTGATCGAGCGCCGCGGCAAGCCGTTCCTGTTCGCCACCGGCTACGGGCCGGAATTGCTGCCGTCCCTGCTCCGGCGCAGGCCGATCCTGCGCAAACCGATTTCGATCGACCAGCTCAAGGGAATGATCGAGACGCTGTTTCCGGAAGCCACAGCGGAGGCGCCACGCTGACGACGGCAAAGTTGCCGCGCTGAAATCGCCAACGAAAATGGCCGCCCGTGGGGGCGGCCATTTCACGAAGAAATCCGTCGCGGCCTCAGATCAGGCCGGCACTGAGATCGATGCCGCGCGCCATCAGGTCGAACGAGGCGAGAAGGCCCACGCAGCAGAACAGCAAGATGGTCTTGAACGAAGAACTGGCGAAACGCGTTTCGGCGACAGCCGGCATCGCGGCGAGCGAAATCATGCTCATGTTCATTCCCCCCTTTGTTGATCCTGAATTGCATCAGGTGAGGGAACTCTTAGAGCAAAAAGTTTGACGTGAGCTTGCGAGGGATCCTTAACGGAATCGCAACCGGCACGCATCAGCGCGCGTGCCGTCCCGGGCTCGCAAGTCTCAGCTGCGGCCGTTCCTCAGGACGGTAGCGATGGTGTGGGCGGTCATGGCGGCGCGATCCGAGGCGCGCTGGGCGGCCAGCCGGTCTCGCGCCTTCTCCTCGATCAGGAGCTCGATCAGGGCGAGCCGCTTGTCCTCGTCGTCCGCCTCGGTCAGCAGGCGGTGATAGCGGTGATAGTCGAACCCAACGTCCTGCTTACGCATGTCACGCCCCCCGCAACCAACGCCACACACTCGGCGGATTGTTTCCCATGGGAAACAATCGGGCAAGCACGATCCTGCGTGGAACCTGGCTTTGGATGCAATCAGCTGTGAATTAGTTAACGGACCGGGACGGTCTCTGCCGGCTGCGCTTCAATCCGGATTGTGATCGGCGAACATCTTCAGGCCGAGGAAGCTCGCATCGGGTCTGGTGACCAGACGGGTCGGAATGTTGCGCAAGTAATCCTGGAAGCGTCCCTTGGCTTCGAAGCGGGCGCGGAAGGCCGAGGCGGCGAGGAACTCGGGAAAGCGCGGGACAATCCCGCCGGCGATATAGACGCCGCCGCGGGCGCCGAAGGTCACCGCGAGATTGCCGGCGACCGAGCCGAGGGTGGCGCAAAACATCTCCAGCGTCGCGCGGCTATGTGCACAACTGCCGTCCAGGGCCGCCTTGGTGATGGCAGCGGCATCGCGCTGCGGCACCTGGGCGCCGTCGACCTCCGCGAGAGCTTCGTAGAGGCTTTGCAAGCCCGAGCCGGACAGCGCGCCGCGCTCGATCGAGACATGGCCGAGGCGTTTGCGCAAGCACGCGATCACGCGCTCCTCGCGCTCGTTCTCGGCCGGCAGCGTCGCATGTCCGGCTTCGGTGACGACGGCCAGGCGCGCCCCGTGGCGCTCGACCAGGCAGGAGACGCCAAAGCCGGTTCCAGGCCCGACCACCAGCAGCGGTTCTCCAGGCAAGCCGTCCTGTCCGCCGAGCGGGATCAGATCGGCCGGCTGCAAGGCGGGCAGGGACCAGGCCACAACCTCGAAATCGTTGAGCACGTGGACGCTGCCGAAGCCGAGCGCCGGCTGGAGCTCGTTGCCGTCGATGACCCAGGGGCTGTTGGTCATGACGCAGCGGTTGTTGGTGACGGGGCCTGCCACGGCCAGCACGGCCCGTCGCGGCGGCTCGCCGCCAGACTTGCGTGCCAGCACATCGGCAATGGCTTCCCGGACGGTCGGGAAGTCGGCGACCTTCACGTAGTCGATCGGCCCGGTTTCGTGGCCATCGCGCTGGCTCAGCGCGAAGCGCGCATTGGTGCCGCCGATATCGGCGAGAAGAATTTGTCCTGTCTTGCCGATACCCATGGCTCTGTGGCTGCCGCGGCCTTGCCGGCCCTCGGGAACCCCTGCCTCCGTTCCTGATCCGATCCGCAACTGCGCGGACGGTCCGAGAATCCTCGCTTGATTGTGCCTAGTCAACACGGACAAGGCCAAACCGTTGCATCCTGGCATGCCTCCTGGTCGTCAGCGCGCTATCGCCCGCGCGGTCAGTGGTTGCGAAGTTGCGCCGGAAGGTCGACATTGGACGCAGCATTCGGCGCTCGGCGAGGGGTGGGTGGAATGGGACCTTGCGATGAAGATTTCTGACCGCGACGTGCTGCTGGTGATCGATGTCCAGAACGATTTCTGCACCGGCGGGGCGCTGGCCGTGCCCGGCGGCGAGAAAGTCGTGCCCGCCATCAATCGCATCGCCCAAAAATTCACCAATGTGGTGCTGACCCAGGACTGGCATCCAGCTGATCACGTCTCCTTCGCGCCAAACCACGCGGGCAGGCAGCCGTTCCAGACCATCGAGCTGAACTATGGCACCCAGGTGCTCTGGCCGTCGCATTGCGTGCAGGGCACGGCCGGCGCCGAATTCCACCGCGAGCTGGATGTCACCAAGGCGAGCCTGGTGGTGCGCAAGGGCTTTCGCCGCGGTATCGATTCCTATTCAGCGCTGTTCGAGAACGACCACAGGACGCCGACGGGCCTGCTCGGCTATTTGCGCGAGCGCGAGCTGAAGACCGTCTTCGTTGCGGGTTTAGCGCTGGATTTCTGTGTCCGTTTTTCGGCGGAGGATGCCCGCAAGGCCGGGTTCGAGGTCGCGGTGATCGAGGATGCCTGCCGCGGCATCGACCTCGACGGCTCCGTGGCGGCGGCCCATCGGAGTTTTGGCGAGCTCGGCATTTCCGTCATCAGCTTCGAGGCGTTCCTGTGAGGGGTGCGAGATAGACGTGGCGCAGAAGACAGGCAAACAGCCGGGTGGACCGGATCACATCCCCGACGACCCGCTGCTGTGGCCGTTTGCAGCGGCGCGGCTCGCCATGGATGCCTGCTTCTGGTGGATGGAGCGTGGGCCGGCAGAGCCGGCCGACACCAGCCTGCCGTCGACGACGCCGAGCAGGGTCGCGCTGGAGCTTGCGACCATGCGCCTGCGCGATTGCACGACGGACCGGTCCGGCCAGCCGGCGCTGGTCTGCGCGCCCTATGCCTTGCATCGCGCCCTGATTGCCGACTTCGCGCCCGGGCACAGCGTGGTGCAGTCGCTGCAAAATGGCGGCATCGACCGGGTCTATCTCACCGACTGGCGGTCGGCGACGTCAGATATGCGCTATCTCTCGATCGACAGCTATCTTTCGGATCTCAACGTCGCCATCGACGAGATCGGCGCGCCGGTCGATCTCGTCGGACTGTGCCAGGGGGGCTGGCTGTCGCTGCTCTATGCGGCGCGCTTTCCCGCCAAGGTGCGGCGGCTGGTCCTGGCGGGCGCCCCAGTCGACCTGTCGATCGACTCGGCAATGTCGCGGCTCGCCCGCAACGCGCCCGGGATGGTCTACGACCAGCTCGTCGCGCGTGGCGGTGGCAATGTCAGCGGCGAGGAGATGCTGCGCTTCTGGTCGAAAACGCCAAGTCGCGAGGATATCGCAGCCGCTTTGCAGAGGGAGCTCTCGGACGAGGAAGGTGCGGCACTGCTCGCGCGCTTCGATCAGTGGAATGTGGAGACCCTCGATCTGCCCGGGACTTATTATCTAGAGATCGTCAACTGGATTTTCCGGGAGAACCGGATCGCCGGCGGCGACTTCGTCGCGCTTGGCCGAAAGGTTCGTCTCAAGGACGTCAAGGCGCCGATCTTCCTGCTGGCCGGGCTCGACGACGAGGTGGTGCCGGCGACGCAGGCGCTCGCCACGGCCCAGCTTGTCGGTACGCCGCCCGCCTTCATCGCGGCGGCGTCCGAGCCGAGCAACCATCTCGGCCTGTTCATGGGCGCGCGGACCCACGCGCATGCCTGGCCCCGGATCGCGGAGTGGCTGCGGAACGATCTGTCCGGCGTCCTGGCCCGCAGCGCCTGATATCGCCAGCGCTGGACCGGCCGGGGCGCAAATCCGTTATGCATGACGGCGGATGGCCTGCACGGGGCCGGATCGATGGGCTACATATGAACTGACGGCGGCGGCCGGCCGGAAGAGATTTAAGGGTACTGCGCTCGATGACTTTCCACTCGATCTACATCCACGGATTTGCGCGCGTGGCAGCCTGCGTGACCACCTCCCATGTGGCCGATCCCGCGACCAATGCGAAGGCGATCCTGGCGGCGGCCAATGCCTGCCACGAACAGTCGGTGGCGGTGGCCGTATTTCCCGAGCTGTGCCTGTCCGGTTATGCGATCGAGGATCTGGTGAAGCAGGACCCGCTGCTCGATGCTGTGGAGCGCGGGCTTGCCAGCATCGTCGAGGCCTCGACCGCTCTGATGACCGTGCTGATTGTCGGTGCGCCACTGCGCTTTGTCCACCGCATCTACAATTGCGCCGTCGTCATCCATCGCGGCAACGTCCTTGGCGTCGTGCCGAAATCTTACCTGCCGACCTACCGCGAGTTCTACGAGGGACGCCATTTCGCCTCCGGCGCCGGCATCGCCGGCGAGACCATTGCCTTTGGCGGTCTGCACGCGCCGTTCGGCGCCGACCTGCTGTTCGCGGCCGAGGACGTCCCGGGCCTGACCATCGGCGTCGAGATCTGCGAGGACATGTGGATCCCGGTGACGCCGGCCTCGGAGCTCGCGCTGGCGGGCGCCAGCGTGCTGATCAATCTCTCGGGCAGCCCGATCACGATCGGCCGCGCCCGCTCGCGCGCGCTGCTGTGCCAGTCGACCTCCGCGCGCTGCCTCGCGGCCTATGTCTATTCCGCCGCGGGCGCGGGGGAATCGACCACGGATCTCGCCTGGGACGGCCAGACCTCGATCTACGAGAGCGGCGTGCTGCTGGCCGAGGGCGAGCGGTTCCGCCAGGGCGGCCAGATCACCTATGCCGATGTCGACCTCGATCTGCTCCGGCAGGAGCGCGCGCTGATGGGCACGTTCGACGACAACCGGCGCCAGCGCGAGGCCTTCTTCCGCAAGGTGACGTTCGCCCTGAAGCCGCCGGCCGCCGATATCGGATTCCTGCGCAAGGTCGAACGCTTTCCCTTCGTGCCGAGCGACGAGAGCCTGCTCGAGCAGGATTGCTACGAGGCCTACAACATCCAGGTCGCCGGCCTCGTGCAGCGCATGCGCGCGACCGGCACCAAGCGCGTCGTGATCGGCGTCTCGGGCGGCCTCGACTCCACGCATGCGCTGATCGTCGCCGCCAAGGCGGTCGACCTGCTCGGCCTGCCGCGTGAGAACATCCTCGCCTACACCATGCCGGGCTTCGCCACCGGCAGCGAGAGCAAGACCAATGCGCTGGCGCTGATGAAGGCGTTGCAGACGAGCTGGCAGGAGCTCGACATCCGCACCACGGCGACGCAGATGCTGAAGGACATCGGCCATCCCTTCGGCAAGGGCGAGAAGGTCTACGACGTCACCTTCGAGAACGTGCAGGCGGGCCTGCGCACGGATTATCTGTTCCGCCTCGCCAATCATCACGGTGGTATCGTCATTGGAACCGGCGATCTCTCCGAGCTCGCGCTGGGCTGGTGCACCTATGGTGTCGGCGACCAGATGGCGCATTACAACGTCAATGCCGGCGTGCCGAAGACGCTGATCCAGCATCTGATCCGTTGGGTGATCGCCTCGAAGCAGTTCAGCGGCGACGTGAACCGGACCTTGGGCTCGATCCTTGCCGCGGAAATCTCGCCCGAGCTGGTGCCCGTGCAGCCCGGCGAGAAGCCGCAGAGCACGGAAGCCTCGGTCGGCCCTTACGAGCTGCAGGATTTCAACCTGTTCTACACGCTTCGCTTCGGCATGCGGCCGTCCAAGATCGCCTTCATGGCGCTCCAGGCGTGGAGGGACGTCGGCAAGGGCGAATGGCCGCCGGCGTTCCCGAACGACAAGCGCAGGGCCTACGATCTTCCCGAGATCCGGCGCTGGTTGGAGGTGTTCCTGCGCCGCTTCTTCGCCTTCAGCCAGTTCAAGCGCTCGGCCATGCCGAACGGTCCGAAGGTGTCGGCCGGCGGTTCATTGTCGCCGCGCGGCGACTGGCGTGCGCCGTCCGATTCGAGCGCCGCGGCCTGGCTCGAGGATCTCGAGCGCAACGTGCCGAACTGATTGGCGCGGCGGATCGATATTGCTGGGAGCGATCTGATGTCGGCCGGTGAAAGCTCGGAAGCGGGTGAAGGGGCCAGCGTCGTCAACGGCCTCTACATCTTCGACATCGAAATGCGCGACGGCAAGCGCGGGCAGGCGAGAGGCGTGGTCGTGCTCTGCGACGGCCGCATCATGGGTGGCGACAGCTATTTCTATTACACCGGCAGCTACACTTTCCGGAACGGCAAGTGGCGCGGTGACATGATCGTCAATCAGCACACCGAGGCAGTCGGCAGGACGCTCGCCTTCGGAGGCAGGGAGGTCACCTGCGGTTTTTCCGGCGACTATTTCCCCGGCGGCGCCGAAGTCGAGGGAATGGCGCTGGTCGGCAAGACCAGCGTGACGTTCACGGCGCGGCTGACGCTGAAGGATGCGATGTGAGCTGACGCTCACCTCGAGCTTCGTCGCGGCAAGCATATGTGGATTCAGGGATATGCTGGCGTGCTCGCGCTGCTGGAAAGTGCGAGGTCCGGAGTGCCTAGGAGTCCGGACCTCGCAACCTTGCCCCAGCCTTCGATCCCCCGCCCCATGTGGTCCCCCAACCCCTTGGTGCGCGATCAGAGGGTGATGCCCCTGGAAGTGGCCGCCGATCGATGTCGCGCGATGTACGCGAGATCGAAATAGGATTCCATTCCGGATCACTACGGACACGATTGAGCTTGCTTCTGCGGCAAACTGCACGTGCCTGCATCGACGGCAGCACGGCTGCACAAGATCGATGCTGGCGATGCGCAGGATGTCCACACCTGCTCGACGCGGCCGAATCTCGGTTTCACGGGCCTGTCATTGAACTGGTCTAGCGCTGCTCCTCGTCATCGCTGACGACCGAAGGAGCAAGCCATGTCGAAGCCGGTGTTGGGCGCCGCATTGTCCATCAGATCGATCCCCGCGCATCGCGACTGGCTCCTCGAGCGGCAGCGCGATCTCGAGATCCAGGATTTTTTCCGCGCCGATCTGCTCGACGGTGACTGGCGTAGCGCGGCCGGCGAGATCAAGCAGATGCTTGCCGGTCACACCGGCCGGCTCGGCATTCATGGGCCTTTCTGGGGCTTCAAGATCGACAGCCACGACCCGATGATCCGCCAGGCCGTGACCAAGCGCCTGCGGCAGGGGCTGGAAGCCGCCGAGTTCCTCGGCGCGACTCAAATGGTGATCCATTCGCCGTTCACGACCTGGGACCACAACAATCTCGATCTGTATCCCGATAACCGCGCAAATATCGTCGAGCGCGTCAAGGCGACGCTCGCCGAAGTGATCGCGCGCGCCGAGACGATCGGCTGCGAGATCGTCATCGAGAACATCGAGGACAAGGATCCGCGCGACCGCGTGCGCCTCGCCAAGGCGCTCGAAAGCAACAAGGTCCGCGTCTCGCTGGACACCGGTCACGCCAACTACGCCCACATCTCCACCGGCGCGCCGCCGGTCGACTATTACGTCGAGACCGCCGGCGACATGCTGACGCATGTGCATCTCCAGGACACCGACGGCTTTGCCGACCGGCACTGGGCGCCGGGCGAAGGCAATATTCCGTGGGTCGCCGTGTTCCGCGCGCTGGGGCGGCTGACCTCCAACCCGCGGCTGATCCTCGAGCTCCGCAACCACGACGACGTCCGCAAGGGCGCTGCGCATCTCGCCGCGCTCGGTCTCGCCGAATAACCGACATCACAGAGGGCAGGGCTTATTGTCATGAGCAAACTCACCCGTCGCACCATCCTGAAGTCCGGCGGCGCTGCCGCGAGCACGCTTCTCCTGCCGCGCTTTGCGATCGGTCAGGCCGACAACCGTCCGTCGGTGACGATCGCCGTGCAGAAGGTGACCAATTCGAACGTGCTCGACGTGCTGCGCGAGCAGTCCAATGTCGGCGAGCGCGTGTTCTTCTCCTCGATCTGGGAAGGCCTGATCTCCAAGAACTGGCGCGGCAGCCTCGAGGCCGTGCCGGGCCTCGCCACCGAGTGGCGCCGCATCGACGACCAGACCGTTGAGGTGAAGCTGCGGCAGGGCGTCAAGTTCCACAACGGCGACGAACTCACGGCCGAAGACGTCGTCTTCACCTTCAGCCGCCAGCGCATGTTCGGCGAGACCGAGGCCAAGAGCCGCTCCACCATCCAGGCCTTCGAGAAGATCCCGACGCCGCGTCCCGGCAAGGAGCTGCCGCCCGATGTGCCGGCCGTCGCCCGCCGCATCTGGCCGGACCTCGTCCGCGTCGACGCCGTCGACAAGTACACGGTGCGCTTCTACAACGCGACGCCCGACGTCACCATCGAGGGTCGGCTGTCGCGCTACGGCTCCGACATCATGAACCGCCGCGCCTGGGAAGAGTCCGCGAGCTATCTCGACTGGGCGCGCAAGCCTGTTACGACGGGGCCGTACAAGGTCGTCGAGCTCAAGCCCGACGTGTCGCTGACGCTGGAAGCACACGACGAATATTGGGGCGGCCGCCCGCCGCTCAAGCGCATCCGCTTCCTCGAAGTCCCTGAAGTCGCGAGCCGCATCAACGGGCTGCTCTCGGGCGAATACCAGTTCGCCTGTGACATCCCGCCGGACCAGATCGCCGGCATCGAGAAGAACGCCGCGTTCGAAGTGCAGGGCGGCACCATCCTCAATCACCGCCTGACCGTGTTCGACAAGAACCACGCCGTGCTCGCCAATCCGCTGGTGCGGCGCGCCTTCACCCATGCGATCGACCGCCAGGCCATCGTCGACAGCCTGTGGGCCGGCCGCACCCGCGTGCCGAAGGGCCTGCAGTGGGAGTTCTACGGCGACATGTTCAACGCCGACTGGAGCGTGCCGGCTTACGATCCGAAGCTCGCGCAGGATCTGCTCAAGCAGGCCAATTACAAGGGCGATCCGATCCCGTACCGGCTGCTCAACAACTACTACACCAACCAGGTCGCAACCGCGCAGGTGCTGGTCGAGATGTGGAAGTCGGTCGGCCTCAACGTGCAGATCGAGACCAAGGAGAACTGGTCGCAGATCATGGAGCGGGCGCCGACCCGCGCCGTGCGCGACTGGTCGAACTCGGCTGCTTTCAACGATCCGGTGTCCTCGCTGGTCGCCCAGCACGGGCCGAACGGCCAGCAGCAGCAGATCGGCGAATGGACCAATGCCGAGCTGAACACGCTCTCGGAATTCCTGGAGACCTCGACCGACCGCGCCGCGCGCAAGAAGGCGTTCCGCCGCATGCTGGAGATCGCCGAGCGCGAGGATCCCGCCTATACGGTGCTGCACCAGAACGCGACCTTCACGGCCAAGCCGAAATCGATCAGGTGGAAGGCCTCGCCCGCCTTCGCGATGGATTTCCGCGCCGGCAATTTCGAGGCCTGAAGGTGTCGCCGCTGGTCAGCATCGAAGGCCTGAGCGTCGCCTTCAATGGCGTGCCGGTCTTGCGTGGTGTCGACCTCGCTCTTGGCAAGGGCGAGGCCCTCGGCCTCGTCGGCGAGTCCGGCTCCGGCAAGTCTGTGACGTGGCTCGCCGCACTCGGCCTGCTGCCGCGGCATGCGAAGATTTCGGGCTCAGTGCGGCTCGACGGGCGCGAGCTGCTGGGCGCGCCGGCCGCCGAGCTCGACCGCGTCAGGGGCGGGCGGGTCGCCATGATCTTCCAGGATCCGGCGAGCGCGCTCAACCCGGTGCTGACCATCCGCAAGCAGCTCTGCGAGGCGCTGGCGCTGCATCGCGATCTCCAGGGCGAGACCGTGAAGGCCGAAGCGAAGCGGCTGCTCGATCTCGTCGGCATCCCCGATGCGGCGCGGCGGCTCGAAGCCTATCCGCACGAATTCTCCGGCGGCCAGGTCCAGCGCATCATGATCGCGATGGCGCTCGCTGGAAATCCCGACCTCTTGATCGCGGACGAGCCGACCACGGCTTTAGATGCCACCATCCAGGCGCAGATTTTGGAGCTGCTCTCCACCATTCGCCGCGAGATGAGCATGGCGATGGTGCTGATCAGCCACGATCTCGGCGTCGTCGCCGAGAACTGCGACCGCGTCGCGGTGATGTATGCCGGCCGCATCGTCGAGCAGGCGCCCAGCAACCAGCTCTTCGCCGATCCCCTGCATCCCTATGCGCAGGGTTTGATCGGCGCGCTGCCGCCGCTCGACGGACCGCGGCGCCGTCTCACCGCCATTCCCGGCACCGTGCCCGATCCGGCGCACATGCCGACCGGTTGTGCCTTTGCGCCGCGCTGTACGCTGGCGACCGATCCGTGCGGTCTTGCGGCACCAACCCTCGCGCCCATTGCCAATGACCGCACCGTCGCCTGCATCCGCGCCGACGCCTCTCGCCGCGCACTGCTCGGGATCGCCGCCGAATGAGCGCGCCGCTCGTCGAGGTCCGCGCGATCTCCCGCAGCTACAGCATGCGCTCCGGAATGTTCGGCCGAGCCACGGCCGTGCATGCCGTCGACGGCGTGTCACTCACGATTCCCAAAGGTGAGACGCTGGGCCTCGTCGGCGAGTCCGGTTCGGGCAAATCCACCACGGGCCGCATCGTGCTCGGCCTCGAGCCTCCCGATTGCGGCGAGGTGCGGTTTGGCGGCAAGCCGATGGCCGCGCTAGGGACGGCCGCGTGGCGCACGCAGCGGGCCCGCATGCAGATGATCTTCCAGGACCCGCTGGGGGCGCTGGACCGGCGGCTGCCGGTCGCCACACAGATCCGCGAGCCGCTCGACATCCACGGCGTCGGCACACCCTCGATGCGCGAGGAGCGGGTGCGCGAATTGCTGCGCGCAGTCGAGCTCACGCCGGCGCATGGCGCGCGCTATCCCGGCGCGCTCTCGGGCGGACAGCGCCAGCGCATCGTGCTGGCGCGGGCGCTGGCGACGAAGCCGGATTTCCTGGTCTGCGACGAGCCGGTCAGCGCGCTCGACGTCTCGATCCAGGCGCAGGTGGTGAACCTGCTTTGCGATCTCCAGGCGCAACTCGGGCTGACTTTGCTGTTCATCAGCCACGATCTGCGCGTCGTCAGGCAGATCAGCAACGTCGTCGCGGTGATGTATCTCGGCCGCATCGTCGAGGTCGGCAGCGCCGACGATCTCTTTGCGCGCCCCGAGCATCCCTACACACAGGCGCTGGTCTCGGCCTCGCCCGCACCAGGCCGTCGCAGTGCCGGCCGCATCGTGCTGGCTGGCGATCCGCCGAACCCGGCCGCGCGCCCGCAAGGCTGCGCCTTCCATCCGCGCTGTCCACGCGCCATCGCGCGCTGTGCGAGCGAGGTGCCGGCGCTCTCGGCTGTGGGCGGTGACAGACAGGTCGCCTGCCATCTCGTCACCGGCGCTCAAACGCGGGACGCGGCGTGATGGGACGCTATTTCGCCATTCGCATCGGGCGCGCAGCTCTGACGATCGTGCTCGTCGTCACCTTTGCCTTCGTCGTGCTGCGGCTGTCGGGCGATCCTGCCCTGATGATTTTGGGACCGGAGGCACCGCCCGAGGTGATCGCCGCCTTCCGCAAGGCCTGGGGCCTCGATGATCCCATCTGGTTCCAGTACCTCGATTACTTCAGCGCCATCGCCAAAGGCGAGCTCGGCCGCTCCATGCGCGACGGGCGGCCCGCGATCGAGCTGGTGCTGGAGCGCATCCCGGCGACGCTGGCGCTGACGCTGCCGGCCTTCTTCTTCAAGGTCGCGCTCGGCGTTCCCGCCGGTATCTACGCGGCGCTGCATCGGGGCTCGGGAATCGATCGCGCGGTGATGATGACGGCGGTCGCCGGCTTCACCGTGCCGAGCTTCGTGCTGGCGCTGCTGCTGGTTCTGGTCTTCGCCGTGCAGCTCGGCTGGCTGCCCTCGGGCGGGCAGGACAGCTGGCGCCACGCCATTCTGCCGATCACAACGCTCAGCCTCGGCGGCGCCGCGGTGCTGGCGCGCTTCACCCGCAGCGCGATGCTGGAGGTGCTCGGCCAGCCCTATATCCGCACGGCCTCCGCCAAGGGCGTGCCGTGGCGCAAGGTCGTGACATCGCACGCGCTGCCGAACGCGGCGATCCCGACCGTCACCATTCTCGGCTTCATGGTGGGCACGCTGATCGCCGGCGCGGTCGTGGTCGAGAGCGTGTTTGCCTGGCCGGGAGTAGGGCGGCTTCTTGTCGTTGCGGTTGCCAATCGCGACCTCGCGGTCGTGCAATGCATCCTGCTGCTGGTCGCGATGACCATGGTCACGTCCAACCTGGTCGTCGATTTCCTCTATGGCTTCCTCGATCCGCGCCTGCGCGCCAAGGGGGCCCACGCATGACCGACGCCACGCTGAAGGACACGGCTGTCCGCCGCCGCATCAGCCTGCCGGCGATTCCGGTCTCAGTCGGTCTCGCGATCACCTGGATCGTCGCGATGCTCCTGATCGCCGCTTTTGCCGAGAAGATCACCCCTTATGGCTTCACCCAGCTCGATTTGCGCAACCGCCTCGCGGCACCCGGCAATGTCGCGCACTGGCTCGGCACGGACGAGCTCGGCCGCGATGTGCTGTCGCGGCTGCTCGTGTCGATCCGCATCTCGCTGCTGATCGCCTTCGGCGCCACCGCAATCTCGGCCATCGTCGGCACAACGCTTGGCTTCCTGGCCGCGCATTTCCGCGGGGCGGTCGAGCAGCTCGTGCTGATGCTGACCGACTTCCAGGCCAGCATGCCCTTCCTGATCATGGCGCTGGCCGTGCTCGCCTTCTTCGGCAATTCGCTGCCGCTGCTGATCGGCCTGATGGGCCTGTTCGGCTGGGAGCGCTATGCCCGCATCGCGCGGGGCCTTGCCATCTCCGCCAATGCGCAGGGCTACGCCGCCGCCGTCCGTCAGCTTGGGGCGACGCCGTCGCGGATTTACCTCCGGCACATCCTGCCCAACATCGCCTCGACCCTGATCGTCTCGACCACGCTGGTCTTCCCCGAGGTGATCCTGATGGAATCCGGCCTGTCCTTTCTCGGCCTCGGCGTGCAGCCGCCGATGACCAGCCTCGGCAACATGGTCGGCTATGGCCGCGAGTACCTGACCCGGGCCCCCTGGATCATGCTGGCTCCGGCGACAACCATCGTCGTGACCACGCTGGCGGTCTCGGTCATCGGCGACTGGCTGCGCGACCGGCTCGATCCGACGCTGCAATAGCGCGACTGGCTGGAGCCGTGGGCCGATTTGCCGCCGCTTCTAGCCTTGGTCTAGCCCTGGTCTAGCCTTGGACCTCCGGCTTCTTGCCGCGCCCGAGCGCGAATTGACCGACCGGGCCCTCGATATGGAATTCCAACTCCGTCATTTTCGCGAACAGATCGATGTTGGTGCTGCCAATGGCGCAGCCGCCGAGGCCCATATCGGTCGCCGCCAGGTAAAGCGTCTGAATCAGGCTGCCGACATCCTTCAGGATCAACGAATATGCGATTGAGCTGTATTTCCAGGAGACCCGCCCAAAACGCGCCGCGATCGTGATGAGGATTTGTGGCTGACCCGGCGCGTCCATGGCGAATTGGGCAGCGGCCAAATGCGCCTGGAGTTGTTGGGGGGAGACGCTGATCGCGACTAGCGCGTGGCTCCCTGCATCATAGTGGTAGAGTCCGCGCGCAAGCCCGTCGCAGTTCGCGACGGTAAGGTACAATTCGAGTTCGTACGCGCTGCCTGCCGACGGATAAGGCCTTGTGCTGTAGGTGACTTCGGAACCGCCCTCGAAATACGGTTCGCTCTTCCATTCGGACACGACGCGTGCGGTGGTGTCGAGAAACTGTGCGAGTTCGCCGAGCGTGACCGGATGCTTGTCGTCGAAATCCCGTGTTGAATGGCGTTCGCGCAACAGCTTCGGGAAGTGGGAGTTTGGCTCCGCGGAGGAGAATTTGCGCAGGTCAATCTTGCTGCCGGCCCAGGGCGGACGCACCGCCGGCGACGGCGGAACGACGCCGGCATAGGTGAAGGCGGCGCCGACCGGGTTGGCTTGCCGACCCTCCGTGCTCCGCGTGTGAAACACCAGATCGTGGAAATCCCAGAGAACGAGATTGCCGTCGCCTTCATTCACCCGCAAGCCGTCGCCGCCTTTCGCATCGAGCTTGAGCAGGATCTGGCTGTCCAGCAACAGTTCGAGCAGATGGAGGGTGGAGGAAGCCATCTTCTGGTTGAGCTTGCCGATCTTCCGAGGCTGCGACAGCGCAGCAAGGGTGGCGGCGATGGCGGGATCGCCAATCCGGAACAACGCGCCGGCGCGTGGCGATTCCAGCACCAACTCGTTGCCGCGCCGGCGCAGAAAGGCAAAGCGCGATAGCACAATGGTGTCACGACTGCCCAGCTTCGCGCGCCGCGGCCAGTATTCGGGGACTTGGGGCTCGATGACCACGAAGTCCTGCGTGCCACGCGAAGAGGAGAGGCGGTATTCCAGAAGCCCTTGCCGGGCCAAGCGATGCACCAGTGCGTCGATTTCCCTGGCGAGGATGCTCTTGCCTGCAAAAGACGCGAGCGGAAGGCCGGTGCTCAGATGTCGCGCACGGTCTATCGCAGCCTCGCTGAATTGCCCGAGGTTGACGGAATAGTCGCCGAGAGAGGCGGCGATGTTTCCGTCCGGCTGCATCTGGAGGGAAAAGCGATGGCTCAATCGGGCAGCAATCTCCGGCGCCATCTTCCTGGTCGGCTTTTTCCGGGGAGCACGCACGACGACAGGCCTTCAGGTGTGTGGAAGGAATGAAGTCAGATCGCTTTCGAGCCGCGGCCGGTCCAACAATCCGAGCCTCACCGGCACATCGTAAAGGCGGCCCGGCGCGAAGCGGCGATAAAAATGACGCAAGCCCGGAACGAGCACTCTGACGACCGGAACCTCGACGTCGGGACGTGTCTGGTCGAGGACGAGGAAATCGTAGCCCGCACGGGCGGCGATCTCGACGCAGGCGATGGCCTGGTCACGCGTATTGCCGTGAAGCTCGAGGCTCGGCGCCGGGGGGACGATCGGGCGATCGCTCGGTGTCAGGAACGGGTAGTCTTCCAGGCGCAGCGGGGTAACACCGTCGAGGGTCGGCTTTTCGCCGCTCGCACCGCCCATCATGCTGACGGACATGAATTGGGTCAGCTCGGTGAGGGAGCGCAGCAGGGCTATGCGGCGGTCGAAATGCGCGCCGGAGCCGAACTCGATATGCTCGTCTCCATTCTGCATCCAGTGCATGATCGCCACGTAAGTCGGAATGCCGAGATCGGTGGTGACATCGAGCACCCACAGCTTGCGCCCGGCTTCCGTAAATTGAGTCCGGAGATCCCGGACGTAGAAATCGTCGAACTGCTCGAGGTCGACCTCGGCGCGCTGCACCCGGTTGTACCACCAGATCGCGTAGGCATCGCGCTCGATCAGTTCGAGGAAGCCCTGGACAATCGCTTCGTCGCGGGTGTTGCCGGCCGCGCAGCCGTTGGAATCCGTATGGAAGCCGCCATAAAAGAAGTACAGGAGGCCCGTCGGCAGATATTTGAAGCGTTTGTCGCGCAACGATGAGACGGGCGACCACTCGGTCCTCGTCGAAGGATCGAACGGCTCTGGAACCGGATGGGGATCGTCCGGTTGCTGGAGAAATCTGTGCTTGAACTGCGTTTCACTGAAGAGCTGGACATCGTTGGGAAGAAGCGCGTCGCCAGGCGCGAAATCGGCAAATCGACGCATCGTCCTGATCTCATCGCCCTGGAAAATGCCCGAATAGCGTTCGATCGATTCCATCAGCGCGCTGGCTTCGCCCTGCTCGGCGGTCGAGCCCTTGCCAAAACTGCCGCCGCTCAATCCGGACCTGAGCTGGTCGATGCTGTGGGCGGGCGCGGAGAAATTATGCTGCGCGAAGTAGTTGGTGTTCATCGGCAGGTCGACGTCGATTCGTTCGAGCCTGGTCACCACCCCTGTCAGTGGGCTCACATGCTTGCGGAAGCGCGACACCGTCGACCGCGACGTCACGGTGCGATAACCACCGCTGGTCATGACGAGCCTCTTGCCCTCGGCAATTTCGACCAGGGCCGGAGATCGGCGCGGGTTGTTCAGCTTCCTGCTGCCGCAGGTCGGACATTGTGGACGTCGCGTCACATAGTGCTTGGCGATG
The DNA here is from genome assembly GCF_007830635.1 of Bradyrhizobium huanghuaihaiense. Lineage (GTDB taxonomy): Bacteria > Pseudomonadota > Alphaproteobacteria > Rhizobiales > Xanthobacteraceae > Bradyrhizobium > Bradyrhizobium huanghuaihaiense. Next base: position 122,586 of record NZ_VLLA01000009.1, read on the forward strand.
GCGGCGCCGGTGAGGTCGAAACTTGCGATGTGATCGCACAGATCGGTGCGAAAATCCGATGCAATTGCCTTGGCGATTTCGACGGCCGCAAAATGGATTCCAGTCTGGCCGACGCTTTCTCTGACGAGCGGCGATATGGCAACCGCACGCGCCGGTCCCCGATCAAGAAACCCCTTGATCTCCCGGTTGCGGATCATGCGATCGAACAGGCAGGTCCAGCAGGCGCTCTCGCCCGGTTTGAACACGGGCCCGACCAGCGGAAACGCGCCGGATGGCTGCACCAGCAGCCAGGGCGTCTTGCCGGCCACGCGTTCCTGGTTCAGTTCAGCAAGTCGCCGGTCGAGATAGTCGTTCGCCAGCGTGATCGTGAACTTCGGCGCTCGCTTGGCGATTTGAACACCGAGCTTGCTCAGCGCCGCGGTCAGCTCCCTGGCGCCTTTGACGTCAATCGTCTCGATCTGGACGGGGCAATTGCGAAGATTTTGTTCGGCGACCTCCAAAGGGATGCCGAGGCTCGCCAGGAAACCGCCGATGGCGTCGTCGAATGCTTTCGGCTTCCGCGCGACGACATATCGGCGATCGAGGAGCCGCTTGATCGCTTCCTCGATCTTGTTGGCCGGAAAGTGCTTCGAAAGCTGGCTAATGATCTCCGGCCAAGCCTTGCCGTGTTTTCCGATCGCGGTGGCCAAGGTGCAGTAGAGCTCGCCGTGCAGGAAGAACTTGCGGTCCTCAGAATAAAGGCAGACCGCGTCGGGAGGCAGTACGTAAGCGGTGAAGTTCGGTGCAAATCGGAGAATGTCTTTGTGGGTCTGCCGCGCAACGCGGGTCTTGCCAGTTGCAGTCATTGAGTCAGCACGCTGATCCTGTTGCCGTCACGCTAGATCGCCGGCGCAAGATGGATCGTCACGACCGCGCGCCGGCATTTTCCCAGAGAATTGAAGCGAATTCAGCTCTCACCCGCAAGCCGCCGATGCGAGCGTCGTAGCGAAATCAAGCAATTGGCCGGACCCTTTCTTGAGGCCGGCCAATGACCTATCAACCCGCGAATTTGACGTTCGGAACGCGCCAGGGGTCTAGCACCAGCGGCAGCGGCCCCACGATGCGCAGCAACCCGCGCATGATACGGCGCATCCCACCACACCAACGCCACAGCCGACAGCACAACCCGCACATCGGCAACCGACGCCACATCGGCAACCACGGCAACCCCGACAGCCTCTGCAGCCGCGGCAACCGCCGCATCCGCGCCATGCCAGCTGCACGCGGCTACCGGCGTTTTCCTTGTCGAAGAGATGGAAGGTGGCCAGGCTGACGTCAGCCATTTCCTCTTCATCGAGAGTGATTGCCTGACCCGTTCCAAAGTGCGGCAATTGTTGCACGTCGGATGTCGGCACGGCGGACGCCGATGCGCCTCCCGCCAGCGAGAACGTCAACCCTGCCGCTCCGAACGCCGGCACGGCGACTTTGGTTACTCGCTTCTTCCCTTTAGAGGTCTTCTTCGCCTGCCGCATGGTCGACCCTCCGAGCATTGCAAGAAGCATCCCAGCCGCGGTAAGTCTACGCTCAGGAAATAACGCGAGCAACAATTACGCGCACAAAAGCGCGGCGCTGCACGTTCGGATGTATTCATCTTCATGAACGGCAATCAGCACAGCCAGTTGACACAACGCGTCAACGATCCACGCTCTCGGTGCGCGTGCAGCTTGCTGCAGTGCCGCAAGCGCATCGCAGCTTGAACGGAGAGTTCGGGGTGGCAGATCGATCAGGGCGTTTCGCTTGGTATGAACTCCTGACCACGGATGTCGCAGCGGCGAGCGCATTTTATCGCAAGGCCGTCGGCTGGGGCGTGAAGGATGAATCGACCCCGGATCTACCTTACATGGTGCTTCGTAGCGGCGGCGCTCCGCTGGGCGGACTTATGGTTATCCCGGAGGAGGGGCGGAGGTTGGGGGCGACGCCGCGCTGGATGGGATACGTCGCCGTCGACGACCTGGACGCGACCGCCGCGCAGATCAGGCGTCTTCGAGGCACGATCCTTGTGCCGCCGACCGACACCAATATTGGGCGCATAGCAGTCGTTGCCGATCCGCAGGAGGCGACGTTCGGGCTGATCAAAGAACCGACCTATGGCCGACGGAAACCGGGCCGGCTGGACGAGCCGGGGCGTATCGGCTGGCATGAGTTACTGGCTACCGACCGGACCGTGATCTTCGATTTCTACAGAGAACTATTCGGTTGGCAGAAGGCCGATGCTCAAAGCGAACCAGCGGCCTGGTATCAATTGTTTTCGGCGGGTGGCCAGACGGTCGGCGGCATGCTCACCAAACTTCCGAGCGTGACGCAGCCGAGCTGGCTGCATTACTTCAACGTCGACGACATCGGTTCTGCCATGAAACATGTGAACGCTGGCGGAGGCCGGATCCTTCAGGGTCCGATCGAATTGCCTGATGGCTGCTGGATCGCACGATGCGTCGATCCCCAGGGCGCCTTGTTTGCATTGCAGGGGGCCCGGGGTCCGACCAGCATTGAGCCATCCTCGGCTTCGGAAATCGGCTGGTCCGCTAAATGGGGTGGCATTGCCTCCCAGGGGAGAATTGTGCTGCCCAAGCCGAAGCGCTAGCTGCAGCGTCTCCGTCCGGCGCTGACGCGACCCTGCACAGCCCGCGCCGGGAGCAGGGGAGGCCTGCGAAAGGCCGATCCGGCCCTGTCCAAGCCAAGTTCCCGTTGCGCGCGTCCACCCCGTGCGGTATCCGGCCGGAAAGGCCTGAGGCGGCTCCCATTTTCCCGCCCGGCCCCAAACCCGAGGACGGAAACCGCCATGCCAGCCTATCGCTCCCGCACCACCACCCACGGCCGCAACATGGCGGGCGCCCGCGGCCTCTGGCGCGCGACGGGCATGAAGGACGCAGATTTCGGCAAGCCGATCATCGCGGTCGTCAACTCCTTCACCCAGTTCGTGCCCGGCCACATCCACCTCAAGGACCTCGGCCAGCTCGTCGCCCGCGAGATCGAGCAGGCCGGCGGCGTCGCCAAGGAGTTCAACACCATCGCGGTCGACGACGGCATCGCCATGGGCCATGACGGCATGCTCTACAGCCTGCCGTCGCGCGAACTGATCGCCGACAGCGTCGAGTACATGGCCAACGCGCATTGCGCCGACGGCCTCGTCTGCATCTCCAATTGCGACAAGATAACGCCCGGCATGTTGATGGCCGCGCTGCGGCTCAACATTCCCGCCGTGTTCGTCTCCGGCGGGCCGATGGAAGCCGGCAAGGTCAAGCTGCAGGGCAAGACCAAGGCCGTCGATCTCATCGACGCGATGGTGGCCGCGGCGGATTCCAAGGTCAGCGACGAGGACGTCAAGGTGATCGAGCGCTCGGCCTGCCCGACCTGCGGCTCCTGCTCGGGCATGTTCACGGCGAACTCCATGAACTGCCTGACCGAGGCGCTTGGCTTGGCGCTCCCCGGCAACGGCTCGGTGGTCGCGACCCATGCGGACCGCAAGCGCCTGTTCGTCGAGGCCGGCCACACCATCGTCGACCTCGTCCGCCGCTATTACGAGCAGGACGATGCGTCGGTGCTGCCGCGCAACGTCGCCAACTTCAAGGCGTTCGAGAACGCGATGACGCTGGACATCGCCATGGGCGGCTCGACCAACACCGTGCTGCATCTGCTCGCCGCCGCCCATGAAGGGCAGGTCGCGTTCACCATGCAGGACATCGACCGGCTGTCGCGCCGCGTGCCCGTGCTGTGCAAGGTTGCGCCGTCCGTCGCCGACGTGCACGTCGAGGACGTGCATCGCGCCGGCGGCATCATGGGCATTCTGGGCGAGCTCGACCGCGCCGGCCTGATCGACACCTCGGTGTCGACCGTGCACGCGCCGACCATGAACGATGCGCTGGAGCGCTGGGATATCAAGCGCTCCAAGAGCGAGGCGGTGCGCACGTTCTATCGCGCTTCGCCCGGCGGCATCCCGACGCAGGTCGCCTTCAGCCAGGAGCGGCGCTACGACGAGCTCGATGCCGACCGCGAGAAGGGCGTCGTGCGCGATCTCGAGCACGCCTTCAGCAAGGACGGCGGCCTCGCCGTGCTCTACGGCAACCTCGCGCAGGACGGCTGCATCGTGAAGACCGCCGGCGTCGATGCCTCGATCCTGAAGTTCTCCGGACCGGCGCGCGTGTTCGAAAGCCAGGATGCCGCCGTCGAAGGCATTCTGGGCGGCAAGGTCGTGGCCGGCGAGGTCGTGGTCATCATCTACGAAGGCCCGCGCGGCGGCCCCGGCATGCAGGAGATGCTGTATCCGACCAGCTATTTGAAATCGATGGGCCTCGGCAAAGCCTGCGCGCTTGTCACCGACGGCCGCTTCTCGGGCGGCTCCTCGGGCCTGTCGATCGGCCATCTGTCGCCGGAAGCCGCCGAAGGCGGCAACATCGGCCTCGTGCGGACCGGCGACGTCATCGCCATCGACATCCCGAACCGCAGCATCACGCTTGAGGTCTCCGACGAGGAGCTCGCCAAGCGCCGCGCCGCGGAAGAGGCGAAGGGCGATGCTGCCTGGCAGGCGACGGGCCGCAAGCGCAACGTCTCGACCGCGCTGCAGGCTTATGCGGCACTCACCACCAGCGCCGCGCGCGGCGCTGTGCGCGAGGTGAAGCGTCGCTCGAACTGAGCGCTGCATCGCTCGCGCCACACGTGCATGGTCAACAAGTCCTGAACGGCCGGCGAAAGCCGGCCGTTCGCATTAAGGATGCCTCGACGAACTTCAGCACAGCAAGGTATTACGGCGTATACTGCGGCCACCTTCGCAAATCCATTTCGGGCAACTGGGGCACCGCATAATGTCTCGTACTCTTGCTGTCGTTTTCTCAACAGTCGTCGCCGCGATTTCGATGACGGGAGCCGCTTCCGCCGGCTGCTACAATTGCTACACGCCGCCGCCGTGCACGACCTGCTATCAGCAGCAATACGTTCCGCCGCAATACCGCGCCGTCGATGAGACCGTGATGGTGTCGCCCGGCTCCGTCGTCGCGCATCGCACGCCCGCGCAGTACCGCACCGTGATGGTGCCGCAGACCGTGATGGTGGCGCCGCCGGGCGTCCAGTACGAGCGCATCCCGCCGCAATACGCCACGCGCCAGCGCGTCGAGATGGTCTCGCCGGGCTATTCCTACTACGCCCCGGTGCAGATGGGCTGCGCATCCTGCGGCTACTGACGCCGACGCAGCAACGAACGAATTTCGCGCGGCGCTCCCTCGGGCGCCGCGCTTTCTTTTGGCCGCAAGCAACGGGGCCCGGACCTGAAGCAGAAACTCCGGCCGGACCCCGCAACCGGCAACGCCCTGGGCGGTGTCGACGGTCCCGCCTAGGCTAGGGCACCTGGCTGACACTCGCCTGACAGAGCGATTTCCATGGGACGAGGGGAGGCCGCCGCGAGCCCGCCAATTTCGCGTTGGCTTACGCGGTCGGTCATGGGGTTATCGACAGCCACAGGGCGGCCCCGGCTGTGGTGGGGGGCTTTTGAGGTAAGGCCGGGGCCGCTGGAGGTGCTTGGACTCTTGGGGAAGGCCAAGCGATCGATAGCTTACTCTGCGCTCCCGGCGCGGTTCTGTTCGCTTCAGCACATTGCGATGCCATTTCAGAGCGGAACTTTGCCATTTTTTCCCGATCCGATTCACACAGATTAATGCAAGCAGAAGCATGGCCGCCTTTCCTTGCTCGTCGAGCAACCGGGGTCACCAATGACTGACAAAGAGCCGATGCAGAGCAGGTTTTTCATTCGAATGGGAGGCAAAGGTTGGATGGTCTACGATCGAGAGCGCATGGGCCCAGCACTGATCGGGACCGACATGGCGGCCAATTTGACGAAGGAGCGCGCCGAACAGTTGCTACGTATCCTGATGTCCCCGCGCGCGGGGGGCCGCTAAGGAGCGGGCGCAACAACGAGCGCTTGTCGCGTTTTGAGGAAACGGCCCCAACTCAGTGACAGGAGGAGCTGGGGCCAGAGTTGCCGGGCGAGCAAGGCTTACGCTTAGCCCGGACTCAACGTTTGCCATCGAACCAAGGTCGCTCGCGATGGGGCAACCGGCGTACCTCGGATTTGCAGTGCTCTAGATTCCCCTCCGTGTCGGTGCAACCGAAGGGTCCCAGCAGTGTCCGCTTGCCAGGTTCGGCGGAGCTGTTCTAACCCATTGGCGGAACGAAACCGCGCGCCCTTCGAGCTTCTCGGTTGCCGGTTCGCTCGCGTCGATCAGATTTGGGTTCAGCCTTGGTCTTGCGACCCTGACCATTCACAGAGAGAGAATGACCCCTGTGCTTCAGACTGAACGGCATCTCAATCTCGACCCGGACATGTTTTGCAGTGACGACGCACTCGCCTACGAGCGCAGCCGGACGCGTTTCGTCGCCGGTCAAGGCCTGTTGCTCGACGATGCCTACCGTTTGGCGCATCTGCCTCTGGTCGCTCCGCACGATCCTCGCGTGATCGCAGCGAAGGAGGGCACCTCTTACGACAGGGGACGCCACCCCACGGCCTACTCGGTGGTGTTGCCCATCTCGGCCGACGCACTCGAAGCCTCGCCGGCCTATCAGGCGCTTGATGCGGAACTGCGGACGGCTCCGTTTGCGAACAAGGTGGCGTGGCACGTGATGGACAGGCGGCGGGAGCATCTGCACGCCACCATCTGCGGTGGCCTCGGCTCCGAGCCGCCGGCCATCGAGCCCGCCCGTCGCTCGGCCATGGCCGAGCTCGGACCCATCAGGGCCGAGGTCCGGGGGCTGTTCTCCGGGAATGTGAATCGGGGACGGCTCTATCTTCGGGTCTACCCCGAGCAGCGCGATGGCGCGAACCTCTTCCATGCGGTCCAGCGCGTGCTCGGTCGCCCGACGACGGACCTCTACGTGGTCGGACTCTGGAACCTGATGGACGATCTCGATGCCGACGAGGCCGCGATTCTCGCGGCGATGATCGAGCGCTGGTGGTCACGGAGCTTGCTGCGGGTCGAGGCGGACGAGCTTTGGTTGCTCGGCGCACGCGATGACCTCGTGCTGGATGGTGAGATCAGCGCGCGCTTGGCGCTGCGTTGAGGTGCCGTTCGACATCGCTGTGAGGCCGGGCCGGGCGCTTTGATACTGGCGGAAGGGGTGGGATTCGAACCCACGGTACCCTTGCGGGCACGCCGGTTTTCAAGACCGGTGCCTTAAACCACTCGGCCACCCTTCCATCTCAACAATTTCAAGTGCTTAGCGGTAGGTTCTGAGAGAACAAACCACGAAATCGGCACCCGAATGGCACCTAACGTGCCAGCGCCGCATTGATCGCCGCGGCCGCCTTGCCGTCGTCGTTCCTAAACAAGTGGGCGTAGACACGCAAGGTGATGTCTGGCTTCGCATGCCCGAGACGTGCACTGAATCTCCCGCCATGGCACGCGGCGCCGCTTTGGGATGATCTTGAGGGGCCGCCCCCGTATATGGTGGTGGAGGACTGATGATCAATCAGACGCGGCTCGCGGCGCTGGAGATCAGGCGCCACATTCTTCGCGCGAGCGTGAAGGTAGGTTGAGATGGGTGGGACAACCAACAATAACAGTATGAACATCACCATTTCCGGCGATGCCAGCAGAGACGAGGTCGGGAGAACGATGTTCCAGGCCGGCCAGGCCTTGGCCAGGCAGCTAGCGGCGGTGGGTCGATAGATCCCTAGTTGCCCATGGCCCGCATAGCGTTGTCAGTCATCTGACGGCGCCAGGACGCGCGCTCTTTGAAACGCGCCTTGGCTAGCATCGCCACGCTGACGAGCAGGAGAAAAGCCACGGTACCGATGGTAGCCATCGTCGTCTCCACGGTGATCCCTCTTCTGAGAATCTGAATCAACCCGGGGCTGTTTTCAAGGGCAAAGCTGCGGTTGGCAAAAAAGCCGCTAGGGGGCGTTGGCCCGTAGCAGATTAGACAGGCTGCTCTCACCCGAAACCGGATCAACCGGGAAAAAGTGGAAATTGGACCTGGGAAATCAGATTCAGCGGATAGATGAGGTAACTTCTCAGTGAGCGCACAAAAGACGCGCTGCTCTGCGGATGCACCGCCCTCGCTTTTCGCGAGCGAGGGCGAGGCCTTTTCAGGGTGAAGTCTATCGCCGATTTTTGTTTCTCTCACAGAACAGAAGCCCTGCCACTCTTGATTTGGGCGCCGATGCTCCGCCTCCGGCATCTGCAACTGTAAAGCTTGGGCTTACTCCATTTGCGCCCAGCTGGAATGTATTGCCGACCCCGGCAACAAGAGCCCCGGCAGCAGGTGCATACTCCTGCCACCCTTTCGGACAGCTGGGCAGATTGAACGCCAGAACAGTGTGCTCCGGTAAGTCTTGTGCGTCCGCCGGGAAGCAGGAAACGCTCAAGAAGACGATCGACATCACGGCAGCAATTCTCATGATTAAATCCTTTCAGTTAAAAATGCCCCGGAGCAGCATAAATTGAGCGATATTTTTATGCCTGCCTAAACAGGAAGCTGTTGCACAACATTGAGCCAGCGCATGCAGACATCTAGGAGAGATTGGCGCGTAACGCGGGTCGCTGCCTCAGTAGTGGCTTCATAAACATTTAAGAGCATGCATAAATGCTGGTTTGGTGATTTAGATTCGTCGAAAAGGTTTTTCCGAATGGCATTGGCAGCCGACCATCATGATCTGTTTCGTTTAATCCTGGCATTTCAGAAGATCAAAGACCCGGACCTGCGCCGAATGATTCTTCAGCATGTAGAGACGTTGGAACAGCAGCGGACGACGCGGGGAGATCATCAGTCAGCCGACGATCTGGGGATGCCGCCTAAGCGTTTTGCTGATGACGCGGCAACCAAGAGCGGTGTCGCACAGCCGGAGCCGGACCTTGCCGTCAACTGCGCTGGCCTTCAAATGTTAGCCGGTCCAGTTTCAGGATAGAGCGGCCAGATCGAAACACAGCTTGGACCTTCCTTTTGCCTCCGGGACAATCTGGCACAAACTGCATAGCCAGGCCTGAGGTAACTTAGGTTAGGATAGGGCATGGGTAGAGAGCTACTAGTGGGTGTGCTTGCCATTGGCGCTGGTGTTTTCACCGTGGCCGCCGCAACGGCGATAATCTTTAGTCTTTGATTTATCTCAAGTAGCTCACGCGAGCCGCCGGCATCCTCCCATCCGCTGGGAGGCGACAATGACAATGCGGCCTTGGATGTTGCATGGGCTGGCGTGGGGTGCAGCCGCCCTGGGCTTGGCAGCCATCATCTCAATGAGCATGTAGGCGTCGGCTTGGCCCGATCTTCGTTAACGGCACTTGGTCTACGAAATACGTCGGCCTTGCGTCTGCTGGTGATGTCATCGACTTCACCGTTGACCTTGATTCATACCTCGGCGTACTGGTTGCGCTTGCGCCTTTTAGGCGGTTTGGGCGCGCCATCCCGCTTATTCGCAAGGGGCGACCGCGCCGAGCTGGCGGGAGACGTTTACGGGGGGCTGTCGGTAGTGGGGCGGCGTTGCAGGGCTTCGATAGCGTTCCGATAATACTCCGCCACCTTGAGAAGACCCTCGCGCTCAAGGTCGAAGGAAGCAATGGCCGCGTGCTCTCTGCAAGCGCGTTCGAGTCTGCGGAATTCCTCTAATTCCCGGTTCACCGGCAGTTCCTCAGACGAAGGGATGACGACAGCTGGATCATCAGCAGCAGAGGCAACGTACCCAATTGCCGAAAGTTCCCGCATTATCAAATGTCAACCTGCAAGCGAAACCTGACCTTTGGTACAGCATGGCCCGGTCCTGGTGCTACGTGCGCGCGAGCTCGCGAAGTGCGGGGCTCAGGCACCGCAGGCTCTTGGCCGCCCTGGGGAGACGGTCAGGACGATCACGCGAACCGGCAGAAGCTCGCCGATGAGTTCGCGGATCTGCAGCGCAAAGTGGCAGCGCAAGGCGGTGAGCGGAAGCTGTTATCCGATCGGAGCGCTCAGTTGGCGCGTCGACGCCCTGGATTCCGCGAACGCCGCCATCAACAATCCGGGGCAAAAGGCAGGCGGGGGAGAAGTTACGACCCGTGCTCTAGCGCTGCGCGGCTCCAGCCATACCAGATCGACCGCGACTGCCGTCACAGTGCTGCGACACCAAGGGGCGCTCATTGCGTCTTAGCGGGGCGAGAATTCGTACCTCTCCAGTCGCTCAATGGCTGCCTGGCGTTCGTGCTGGCCAAGCCAGACCAGCGCCAAAAGCACCGTGCCGCAAAGCGCCGCAAGCCCGAAAACCAGACGCTTCATTGCCTGTGAATTCGAGTGCGCGGGTAAGGTTCCTGACGAGGAAGGGCATCGACCGGCTCGGTGATGGGTTGTCCTTCTCGAGGACAAATGCGTTGAATGTCTTCGCAGGGGAGGACGCTTTTGTTGGCCTCGTGAACGACGCGCATTGCGGGAAAAAGTGGCAACGACCGATCGGGAATCATGTAAGCTCCACGGTGCGGCCGTGTCCATTGAAGCCCCTATCGGCCGCAAATCTGGGAATGCACGGCCTTGCTTTCTCTGCCCGGAGAGAGCGGGGCCGTTTTTATGATGGAGACCGCTTGGGACTGCGCAGGACGTCAGTCCGGTTGCGACACAGGTCGCCAATTCACAAGATCGAACTTTTGCCCTGCCATGGGTGGACGACCGTTTTGGAGCGGGCGCAGCAGAACCTGCGAGGCTCATGGTCGTGTCTGGAAATCGAGATGAGAGTAGGCCCGGCTGGCGATCCCGAATGATGTCCCCAGAAAACCCGCCGCGGCCCGTTACCAGCGGGTCTTTTTGGTCAGGCGAGGCAGGCCAGGATGGCAAGCACGACGTCGGCGCCGAGTTCGCCTGAGTACATCCAGAAAGCAATTCCAGCACCGAGCGTAAGCGCCATCACCTTGAGAGCAATCATCGTCAGTCTCCCCTTGAAACACCGGGAAAAACTAGCAGCGCTCTGTTTCCGGGATGCTTCGCGCGGGCAGGCAAGTGGTTTCCTTCACCGAACCGTTATCGGCTCGCGTCCCTGGCAGCGGCGACGGATTTTCCGAAGATGCCGGGATGCCACTGTTGTGCCCGACGGGCCAGACGGGCCTTCGTGGGTGCATAAAAAGTCGTTGTGCCAACACGACTTAGCTACTGTGCATGGGGTTGTTTTCGCCATTTTTGCTTGAGCGGCCTTCAGGTGGGATGGACGGCTCCGATTCCGCTGTGGGCGGGCCGGCCGGTCCGGGCGTGAGCTTCTGCCGGTATCACCCTGAAAAGGCAGGCATTTTGGTTTGCCCCGCAGCACGCGGGATCCGACACGCGGAACTCATTCCTCACCTCCGCGTTGTCTCGCCATGACTGAAGACCTTTCCTTCCGACGCAAACCCCTGACCCCCGAACAGCGCCAGGCGCGCGATGCGGCTCGCCGGATCGAGGCCGAAAAGGCCATGCGCGATCACGAAGCGGCGCAGAAGGCGTTTTACGCCAACAAGGAACGGCTGAGGGCCGAGCGGCTCGCACGTGAAGCTGCGGCCGCGAAGGGCTGACGGCGCCCGGCCGCAGCCCGCCGATATCGCCTGGATCGACCGCCCGATGCCTAGTGCCGCTTGGACGTGCTCTTCGCGCTCAAGGCCAGCTTGAGCGCCTGGACGGCTTCTGCGAATGCACCGCGGGGCGATTGTGCCTCGATCGCTTCGGCCGCGACGCGGCAGTCGTTGGCGACCTTGAGCAACCCGCTTCGTGCCAGGTCCATGGTGGAAAGGGCGGCCTGCTCCAGGCAGAGGCGTTCAAGCCGTCGAAACTCCCGCAGCTCTCTGTTCATGCGTCAGCTCTCGATGTCCCCCGGCCATGCGGCGCTGAGTCTGCTTAATAGACGGTTAACACTCTCCAGTAGCTGATCTGGCTGGCACGGAGCTGGCGGCAGCGGTGAACACACGCGCCTGTTGCACGCGGCAGGCTTGACGGCGTTTGGCTTCCGCCGGAAGCTTCAAATGATCCTCAACTGACGCGAAATACGGAGACGTTCGCTTCCGGCCAATCCGATCCCCTTCAGTGACAACGCAATGGAGCTGACCATGACCACGTTCGACAAGCGCGAGCAGGGCTTCGAGGCCAAATTCGCCCATGACGAGGAGCTCATGTTCAAGGTGACGGCCCGGTCCAACAAGCTGCTTGGCCTCTGGGCCGCCAGCCAGCTCGGCCTCAGCGGCGATGCCGCAGCCAGCTACGCGGCGGCGCTGGTGACGGACCATCTGGAGAGCCGGACGATCGACGAGGTCCTGGACAAGGTGTCGGCCGATCTTGCCGGCAAGGGGGTGGCGCGCGAGCAGGTCGCCCAGAAGCTCCAGGAATGCCTGCATCAGGCCATGCAGCAGCTCGAAGCAAAAAAAGAGTGAGCGCCGCGCGCCGTTGCTCATAGCTCCATGTGGATGATCTCGATGGGCTCGCCGCCGAGGCCGTGAGAGAACTGGCCTCGGCCCATTTTTCTGAAGCCGTAACGTCGGTAGAAGGCTTCGGCGTTGATCGTGGCTTCAAGGCGGATCGGCCCGCCATGGCCGAGCCGCGCCCGGGCCACGCCGATGTCGAGCAGCCGTTTCCCGACACCGGAGCCGGCCGCCGCGGGCAGCACGAACAACCGGGTGACCTCGCCGGGGTCGGCATCGACGAAGCCGATGACGACGTCGTTGCGAAGACAGACGGTCATCCGCCCCTTGGCGATGATCTCTTCATAGAACCGGGGCGTCCGTTCGCCCATCCAGTTCTCGATCTGGGCCGGTGAATAGCACCCGCGCGAAAGACCCGCGATCGAGGCCTTGGTGATGTCAAACACGGTCTCCGCGTCGTCCGCGCACGCCGGCCTGAAGGAGATGTCGTCAGCGGGCATGGGGACTCCGGATCCAGACGGTGTATCGCAAACTCGAACGCCTCACTCGGCGTGTCTGCGCATTCCGGAATCGCTGAGCTTGTCGACATAGGCAATTCCGAGCGCCGAGACGATGAAGGTGATGTGGATCAGCACCTGCCACATCACGCCGGTCTCGGTGAAGCCGGCGCGGCTCGAGCCGAGATTGCCGGCCTCGATGAAGGTGCGCAGCAGCGCGATCGAGGAGATGCCGATGATGGCCATGGCGAGCTTGATCTTCAGCACGCTCGCATTGACGTGGCCGAGCCATTCCGGCTCGTCCGGGTGGCCCTGGAGGTCGAGCCGCGAGACGAACGTCTCGTAGCCGCCGACGATGACCATCACCAGCAGGTTGGAGATCATCACGACGTCGATCAGCGCCAGCACGCTCATCATGATCTGTTGCTCGGTGAGATCGATCGCGTGCCAGGAGAGGTGCCAGAGCTCCTTCAGGAACAGCACGATGTAGACGCATTGCGCCACGATCAGCCCGAGATAGAGCGGCAATTGCAGCCAGCGTGAGCCGAAGATGATCATCGGCAGCACGCCAAGGCGCGGCGAGGGCAGGCGGGGTTCGGTCCTTGGCTCAGGCTCAACCGACATTCAGGCAGCATCCTCGCGAGCGGAGACGATCTCGCTTTTCTGTACCCCGACAAGATGGCCGGCGGAAGACGTGCGGTGCGCTTGGCAAGGCTTGCCGGCAATCGCGCCGTTTCGTGCTAGCGTGGACGCGGCCCTCGGGCGACGGCCCGGCTCAAGGAGGAGTGACGTGCCGAACAGCTTTGGCGGCGGGCTCGGGAGAATCGCGCTTGTTGTGGCGATGATGCTCGGTGCAGGCGGGGTGTCGGCGACGCCGCTGACGCCGTTTCGCTACGAGGCGCAGGCGCAGCGCCATTGTCCGCATGATCAGGTGGTCTGGCTGGATTTCAGGAAGGGCGTCTACTACGCCCGGGGCCAGAAGCGCTACGGCCAGGGCTTTGACGGCAGCTTCGTCTGCCGTAACGAGGCCCGCGAGAGCTTCTATAGGCGGTCATTGCTCGGCCTGCGCTGAGCGCGTGACCAGCCCTTCGGAACGCCGTTACTTCTGGCTCGGCAGCTTCACGGGGACGTGCGGGGCGGTGCTGATGATGCGGGGGCTTCCGTCGGGATAGGTGCGGTCGCCGCGGATCAACGATTCTAGAACCAGAAAAAATTTCTCAGCAAGCATTTGCGTCACCTTCGTTGGTGATGGCCTCTTGAAATGAGTCGAGGCGCCAAACGCAGAAATTCAATCAACTAAAAGAGAGCAGGACAATCCGGAACGGACGGCATGCTGCGTCGCGGTGTAGCTGTGGTTAGAAATAAGGAAAGTCGTGGTCGTGCTCAGGCGAAGGCCAGTGCCACCAGGCTCGAGCACAACAGCACCAAGCCGCCTGCGGTCAATGCCAGGAAGCCATCGGATACGAGGTCATGGTTACGCATGGGACACCTGCCGCTCTCGTGTTCGATGCCCGGTCGGATCGATCAAAAACTGTCCGAACGTGCCGCCGTGAAAGAGGTGATGCTTGCCGCCCGCGCGAGTGCCTTCAGGCCCTCGTCCGGTAACCTTCAAACGCATGGGCCAGGAAAATCCCCGCGCTAACCAGACCCATCAGTGCCGAAACCGTCTCGATCATCGTTAAATTCCAAATCCCGCCCTTGCATGCGAGAGAACGCGTGCGGCCTTGCACAGTCAAAAGAATTCCAGTGAGCGGCGCGACAATGGGGGTGGAGTGAGGATTTGGCGCAACAGAATGTCCAGGAGTGGCACAGAGCAGGCGGCCTGCGCTCCGTAGATCAACGGGGACAAACGAACGGGGTGTTTACCATCTCGGCGTGATCGCCGCGGGCTCCCCATTTCCGCCGTGTTCGGGTTGCGTTATCGTTACCACATCCGATGCGGTGGTGGGCCGCTTCGGAGCAAAGGACCGGACAGCGCGTGCCCGTCACCCAAAGCGGGTTGGGTACGCCTCCGGCGGAATGGTATTTGGGGCGAATGGGGATCCGACGGTCAGATTCGGTTTTGCGGGCCGCGCGTGGAATTGCGGCGGCCGCGACCTGCCTCGCGCTCGCCAATTGCGCCTCCTCCAACAAGTTCGCCAGCCGTGTCGATCCGAAATACGGCGTGTCCTCGAGCCCCCGGGTCGTGGCCTGGGGCGACCCGGTCCCGAAGGGCGGCGGCACCTATCGCGTCGGCAAGCCCTATGTGGTGGCCGGCAAGACCTACGTGCCGGAGGAGGACGTCAACTATCGCGCCGAGGGCATGGCGTCCTGGTACGGCGACGATTTCCACGGCCGTCTGACGGCCAATGGCGAAGTGTTCGACATGGGCTCGCTGACGGCGGCGCATCCGACCCTGCCGATGCCGTCCTATGCGCGGGTGACCAACGTGTCGAACGGCAAGTCGCTGATCGTCCGCGTCAATGACCGCGGGCCCTATCACGGCAACCGGCTCATCGACGTCTCGAACAAAGCCGCCGAACTGCTTGAATTCAAAGGAAACGGCGTCGCCAAGGTCCGCGTCGAATATGTCGGCCGGGCGCCGCTCGAAGGTTCCGACGACCGCCAGCTGATGGCCACCCTGCGCACCGGGATCCCGGCGCCGTCGCCCTCGATGGTCCGGGTTGCCTCGGCGAAGCCCTTCGTGCCCGAGCTGCCGTCATCGACCCGCGGCGCCATTCGCGGCGAGGTTCCGATGCCGGAGGGACGGCCCTACAATCTCGGCAATACCTCCGCCGACATGGCCTCGCTGAACGCGACCTCGGAAATGTCGGCCTCGAGCCGCAGCCGGGGCCGGGCGCTCCAGAACGCGCGCGCCGTGTCCTACGACGAGGACGGCCGCTACAGCACCGAGAGCGCTCCGTCTGCCGCCTATGCCTCGGACGGCGCCGCCGAAGCCCGCAGCATCCTCAGCGGCCGCGGCCTCTACTAAGCCCGGAGCATCCGGCGCGCGGCGTCGCCCACTGCCGGCTTGCGCTCAGAACGGGATGCGCGCGCGTCCCGTGAACGTCCAGATCTGCGTGTTGCCGCCGATGCCGCCGAGCTCGGCGCCGAAGCCGACGGTGGCGCCGCTCGCGAGCCTTGCGCCGAGGCCACCGGTGACCCGCGCCGACCAGCCCTGAAGCAATGGTGTCGAAGCCAGCGGGATGCCGCCCGCGGCAATGATTGCGGCGGCATCGTCCTGGGTGAAATAGTAGTCGGCGTAGACACCGGCATAGGGCAACAGCAGCACGCTATCGAGCCAGGGCACGGGGTAGGAGACCCTGCTGCCCGCCGAGGCGCGGCCGCTGGAGAAGGTCCGGGCGGCCTGCGGGGTGCCGAGCGAATCGACATAGGCGTTTTCCCGCTCCCACAGCGCGTAGACCTTGGCCGATGGCTCGATGTTGAAATTGGCCCAGCTGTAGCTGCCGGTGAAGCCGGTCGCGAACATCCAGCGATTGCCGTTGAAATTGCCCTGTGCCGTGCCGGCCGTGCCGTCGTAGCCAATGCCGGAATAGGTCACCGCTGCGTCGTAACGCAGCGTCGGGATGATCTTCCAGCCAAGATAGGCGCCGACGGTCCAGCCGTCGCCCTTCAGCTTTCCGTTGATGTCGGTCTCCGTGTAGCTGAAATTCTCGTAGCCGCCGACCACGCCAACCACGAGATTCGAAGCGGCCCGATAGGTCAGCCCGGACACCAGGTTGATCTGCTGACCGTAGAGCGTCGCCTGGGTTGCGCCCTGACCGATATTGCCCGACGAGCCCCAACGGTCGATGCCGGTGCCGCGGACGTCGATCCAGAACAGCCAGTCCTTCTGCTGCTTGAACCGCGCGGGTGGTGCCTTGGTCGGCGCCGCCCGATCGATTGCGGCGAAGGCGTCATCGATCCGCGAAGACCCGCGGCCGGTCCCGCCGGAGCGTCCGTTGCCGGCATAGGCATTGGAGCTCTGCGGATCGGTTGGGCGACCGGCCGGCGGCTCATCGTCGCCATCGGGCGCGGCGGCGAAGTTGACGCGCACCCCGCCGCCGCCCGGCGTTATGTATTGTCCGCCATTGTTGAAACCTTCGGAGATGGCGGTGTCGATGGCACCGGAGATCGCCTGTCCCGAGCTTTGCGCGACGACCTTGGTGACGTTGAGCTGAAGCGCGCGCAGCCTGGCGCTGTCGGCGGGAATATCGACCGACTGGGTCAGGGCCGGCGAGGTCGAGGCATTGAACGCCGGCGAGCCGCTGTAGGTCGCGGTGATCGTGTGATTGCCGACGGCGAGCGTGGTCGTCGCAAGGGTCGCAACGCCGGCCGACAGTGCCGACGTTCCGATCGCTGCGCCGCCGTCGTTGAAGGTGACCGTTCCGGTCGGCGTTCCGCCCGTGCTGCTTACCTTGGCGGTGAAGGTGACGGACTGGCCGTAGCTGCTCGGATTCTGCGACGACGTCAGCTCGGTCGTCGTCGTGGAGGACAGATAGGTGAACCGGTCTGCGGCCGAGGTGGGCGAGGTGCCGCCGACCGTGGTCACCGTGATGTCGACCGTGCCGGAGCCTGGCGGCGAAGTCGCCGTGATCGACGTTGCCGAGTTCACCGTGAAGCTCGTCGCAGTGTTGGTGCCGAATTTCACCGCCGTGGCGCCGGTAAAGCCGGTCCCGGTGATCGCCACGGAGGTGGCGCCCACCGCAGGGCCGGATGTCGGCGAGATCGAGGTCACCGACGGGGCCGGCGAGTAATTGAATTGATCGGATGCGGATGTGGCGGATGTTCCGCCCGGCGTCGTCACGGTGACGTCAACCGTGCCGGCGCCGGCCGGCGAAGTCGCCGTGATCGAGGTCGCGGAATTGACCGTGAAGCTGGTCGCGTTGGTTCCGCCGAACTTCACGGCGGTCGCGCCGGACAAGGCGGTGCCGGTGATGGTGACCGACGTTCCGCCCGTCGTTGGGCCTGCATTCGGCGAGACCGACGTCACCGTCGGCGCCGCGGCGTAGGTGAACTGATCAGCCGCGGAGGTGACCGACGTTCCGCCTGGCGTTGTGACCGTGAGGTCAACCGTGCCGGTTCCCGCAGGAGCGGTCGCGGTGATCTGGGTCGCCGAGTTGACGGTGAAACCCGTCGTCGTCGTTCCGAACTTGACGGCGGTCGCACCGGTGAAATTGGTGCCGGTGATCGTCACCGACGTGCCGCCGGCCAGCGGTCCGCCCGTCGGCGAAATCGATGTCACCGTCGGCGTGCCGAAATAGGTGAACTGGTCCGCCGCTGACGTCGCCGAGGTGCCGCCAGTGGTCGTCACCCTGACGTCGACGACGCCGGCCCCGGGCGGCGAGGGCACGGTGATCTGGGTCGCGGAATTGACTGTGAAGCCCGTCGCAGCCGCCGCGCCGAACGTCACTGCGGTCGCGCCGGTGAAATTGGTGCCGGTGATGATCACCGACGTGCCACCGGCCTGCGGGCCGAGAGTCGGCGAGATCGAGGTGACGGTTGGCGAGGCCACATAGGTGAACTGGTCGGCGGCCGATGTCGCCGAGGTGCCACCTGGATTGGTCACGCGGAGGTCGACGGTGCCGGTCCCGGCCGGCGAGGTTGCCGTGATCGATGTCGACGAATTGACCGTGAAGCCAGTTGCCGCCGTTGCTCCGAACGTCACGGCCGTCGCGCCGGTGAAATTGGTGCCGGTGACGGTGACGGTGGTGCCGCCCGCACCCGGACCTGACGTCGGCGAGATCAAGGTGACGGTCGGCGCCGGGACGTAGGTGAACTGGTCCGCAGCGGAGGGCGCCGACGTCCCGCCTGCAGTCGTCACAGTGATGTCGACGGTGCCCGTACCCGCGGCTGATGTCGCCGTGATCTGGGTCGCGGAATTGACGGTGAAGCCTGTGGCAGCCGTTGCGCCGAACGTGACTGCGGATGCGCCGGAGAGGTTCGTGCCGGTGATGACCACGGTCGTGCCACCGGTCTGCGGACCTGATGTCGGCGAGATGGAGGTGACGGTCGGCGGAGCAGCATAGGTGAACTGGTCCGCCGCCGAGGTCGCGGAGGTCCCGCCAGGTGTCGTGACCCTGACATCGACCGTTCCGGCGGCGCCTGCCGGCGAGGTCGCGGTGATCGATGTTGCCGAATTGAACGTGAAGCTCGCGGACGTTGCGCCGAACGTCACGGCCGTGACGCCGGTGAAATTGGTGCCGGTGATCGTTACCGAAGTGCCGCCCGCCGTGGGTCCGGCCGTGGGTGAGATCGAGGTGACCGTGGGAGCGGCAATATAGGTGAACTGGTCCGCGGCAGAGGTCGCCGAGGTGCCGCCGGCTGTCGTTACCCTGACATCGACCGTGCCGCTCCCGGCAGGCGAGGTCGCGGTGATCTGGGTGGCGGAATTGACGGTGAAGCCGGTCGCAGCCGTTGCGCCGAACGTCACCGCTGTCGCGCCCGTGAAATTGGTGCCGGTGATGGTCACGGTAGTGCCGCCGCCAGCGGGGCCTGTCGTCGGCGAGATCGAGGTGACGGTGGGCGCGGCGACATAGGTGAACTGGTCGGCGGCAGAATTTGCCGACGTTCCGCCCGCAGTCGTCACCGTGACGTCGACCGTGCCAGTGCCTGGGGGCGATGTCGCTGTAATCTGTGTATTGGAATTGACCGTGTAGCCCGTGGCATTGGTCGCGCCGAACTTAACGCCTGCAGCGCCGGAGGTCGTGCTGAAATTCGTGCCGGTGATGATGACCGTTGTGCCGCCGCCCGTTGGGCCGGTGGTCGGCGAGATCGAGGTCACAGTCGGCGCGGCGACGTAAGTGTACTGGTCGGCCGCGGATGTCGCGGTGGTCACGCCGTTGTTGGTGACCGTGATGTCGACCGTGCCCGCGGCGCCAGCCGGCGCGACCGCCGTGATCTGCGTCGCGGAGTCGACAGTGTAGCTGGTCGCGTTGGTGGCGCCAAACTTCACGCCTCCGGAGCCGGTCGTTCCGGTGAAGTTGGTGCCAGTGATCACGACGCTGTTGCCGCCCGCCAATGGGCCGGACGTCGGTGAAATCGATGTCACCGTGGGCGTAGGCAGGTTGACAGTGATGGTGAAGGATGTGTTGGTGAATTGAGATACGCCACCGCAGGTGGCGGATGGATTTCCGCTGTTGTAGGTACAGCCGCTCGCGTACCAGAGCGTGATCGTGTCCGTGCCTCCCCCGGAGAGGGAGTTGAGCTGGATATCGTACTCGTCGACGTGAAAGGAGTCCGTTCCGGGATTGACGGCCGTGATCGTATAGGTTGCTTTTGTCGACGCATAGGAGAGCGCTGTATACGACAGAGTGGTCCCCTGAACCGGAAGGAAGTTCTGGGCATCCACATTCGGGTTCGAGCCGTTGGATGTACCGTAAAGTCCGACGCGAACCTTTCCGTCGGTGACACAGAGACCGACCGTGTTCCCGGTGGCGTTGATCGTGATGGTCGCAGCGCTTGTCGAGCCGCTCGTAAAGTTACACGTCGCATGCGCCGCCGCCATGGCGCTGATCATCAAGATTGTCGCGAGGCAAATGCGTTGAGCTGCGCGCCAAAGGCGGAGCAAAATGCCCTGTCGACCGGTCCGGCTGCTATGCGCCGATCCTGCCAGCTCCCCGCTCATTTCTGGCACGGCCACCGCAATTGCGTGACTCACCGGCCCCCCTTCGCGGGACCCTTTCGAAGAGCTCCGCCTTGAAATCCCTGATTGTGTAAATTTTCACGTATATCGTTGCGTGCATTTGGCTGAGACGCGGTGCACAACGCAAGCGGGCAGCCGGCCAAATCGTCGAAAGCCCTGCCCGCGACGCAACTTTTCAGCGAACCGTTGCGCTGCGGCAACAAAAGCGTGATCACTCAGCGATACATCACATGATGGCGAGCGCATTTCAGGTTGCGCTGGAGCTTGACTGTTGCCGCGGGCTGTTTAACAATCTTGGCGAGTAGATCGTTTGCCGTTCATTTTTTAATTTAGAAGCTGTCGTCGTCGCCTTGCGACACGACGGGGCGCCTGATCTTTTTTTGGGGAGGGGTCATGCCGTATCAGCCAGTTCTCGGCCAGATCATGCCTTTTGCGGGCGCCATCGTTCCCAGAGGCTGGGCGCAATGCAACGGTGCGTTGCTGGCCATCCCGACCAATCAGGCGCTGTTCTCGCTGCTCGGCACGTATTACGGCGGTGACGGCGTCCGAACCTTTGCACTTCCGGATCTTCGGGGCCGCGCCATTCTCGGCTCGTCCGGCGGCAGCGGCCAATATCCCCTGGGCATGACCAGCGGATCGATGTCGGTCACGCTCACCGTGCCTCAATTGCCTGCTCACAATCATCTGATCCAGGCTGTTGCAACGCAGGGAAGCGGACGTGGTGCTTCGGCCGCCAACAATATCTTCGGTACGAACACGCTGCCATCCGATAATCCGAAGGCGATTTTTGGACCAGCCGGGAGCGCGGACACGCCATTGGCATCCGGCACCAATCTGGTGAACGAAGGCGGAGGCGCGCCGCACAACAACATGCAGCCCTATCTCGCCATCAGCTATCTGATCGCGTTGCAGGGAATTTATCCGAGTCGAAACTAGGCGGCTGCGCAGCGACATTTTCGCAGCCGAGTTCTTCTCATATCAATTTCGAAGATTGGCGCCTCCCCCGATCGGATGGGGACGCCCCGGGCAGAGGATCAGAGGCGATGTCAGATCCGTTTGTTGGCGAGATCAGGTTGTTCGGCTTTCCGCGGGTGCCCACTGGCTGGTTTGCCTGCAATGGTCAGGCGATGTCGATTTCGCAGTATCAGGTGCTCTATACCGTGATCGGCACCACCTATGGCGGCGATGGCGTCAACACCTTCAATCTTCCCGATCTTCGCGGCCGCGTTGCGATCGGACAGGGACAGGGGACCGGCTTCCCGTTCTATGTGCTGGGCCAGATCGGGGGAGAGGAAACGCATACGCTGGTCGAAGGCGAAATGCCGACCCATAGTCACGCGCTGATGTCCTCGACAGGGACGGGAGAGACATCCGAGCCCGGACAGACGGTCCATCTTGCCACCGCATCAACCGGCAATCTCTATGCGCCGACGGCCGACGCAGCACCCTACGCGACGATGGCCGCCTGCGTCACTCCGGCGGGCAACAGCATCGGGCACGACAACATGATGCCGAGCGTGGTTGCCAATTACTGCATCTGCAACGACGGCCTCTTCCCTTCGCCCGGCTAGCCTGCGCCGGTCCGTATCCAGTCTCGAGGAGACACCATGTCAAGTCCGTATGTCGGGGAAATACAGGCCTTTACGTTTCAGTTTGCCACAAACGGCTTCAACTCTGCCTGGCTGCCATGCTTTGGCCAGCTCGTTCCCATTCAGGCTTACACCCCGCTATTCTCGCTCATCGGTACTTATTACGGCGGCAATGGCACGACCAATTTCGCCCTGCCCAATCTGAACGGTTCGGTTGCGATCAGCCAGGGCCAGGGTCTGGGATTGCAGAACTACGTCATCGGCGAGGCCGTCGGCAGTCCGACGGTCAACCTGAGTTCGACCGAGATGGCGATCCACACGCACGCCCTGCAGCTCGGCGCCGGCAACGCCCCGAATGCGGCGCCAGGTCCCGGAACGTCGCAGACCATGGTCGCGATCGATCCCCAGTTCAACGGCTTCATCGCTCCGCCCGGCAACCTCACCTTGGCGGCCAATGCCGTCACGCTGACCGGGCAGGGGCTCCCCCACGACAACATGCAGCCGACCCAGGCCATCATCTGGTGTATCGCTTATGCGGGAATCTTTCCGTCCTTCGGCTGAGCGAACGGGCCGTGTGACGGCATGACCGACGGCATCTCGCTCGACATCGTCCCGGACGATCCGGCTCTGCGGCTTCGGTGCGACGGCCCGATCGACGCGCCGTTCATCCGGCATCTCTTCGAGGAGGTGAGGACAGCCCAATTCACCGCAACGGGCTTGTCCGGACCGATCGTGAGGCAGCTCATCGCGCAACAGTTCCGCAGCCAGTTGGCCGGCTATGCCACGCAATTTCCAGGCGCGATCTCGCTGATCGTCACACGAGACGGGACCGCGATCGGCCGGCTGCTGCTTCATTGCGCGCGCGAACGCTGGCACATTGTCGATATTGCGCTGCTGCCGGCCGATTGCGGTCGAGGCGCCGGGACGAAGATCGTCGAGGCTCTCGGAGCGGACGCGCGGCGGCAGGGCGTCTCGGCGCTGACGCTCACGGTGCTCGCAGGCAACCAGGCCGCACGCCGGTTCTATCAGCGGCATGGATTTGCCGAGACCGGGATGTTGGGGGCAGCGCACCTCGCGATGCGGAAGGATCTTGCGGCCTAAAGCATGATCCGGACCCGGAGGGCCGCGCTAGCGCAAAGTGCGACGCGGTTTTCCGGAAAGATCATGCGTAAACGCTTTAGCGCGCCGATGCCTCGCGCAAGAATTTCACCAGCGCCGCATTCACCTCTTCGGGCCGCTCCTGCTGCACCCAATGGCCGGCGCCCTCGATGATCAGCTTCCGTGTGAGATTGGGCAGCACGCGTTCCAGCTCGTTGACGCGCTTGGCCCCGATCAGCCCGGTGATGACGGCGTCCTTCGAACCGGCAATGAAGAGGGACGGCTGGTGGATCTGCGCATCCTGCCAGGGCGCCGTCAGTTCCCAATTGCGGTCGAGGTTGCGATACCAGTTCAGCCCGCCGCGGAAGCCTGACTTGCGGAAGGCCTCGGTGAAATAGGTGAGGTCAGCCTCGCTGAGCCAGGCGGGCAGCGGCTCTCCGGCGGTCGCGTGGCCGAGAAAGCCCTTCTCTTCCTGCACGAACATGGCGGCGGTGGGATCGGCGAGGCCGCGTCCGCCGAGCACGATGCGCATGGTGCGGGCGACGTCTCGCTCCAGCTCGGCCTCGGCGACCCCTGGCGCCTGGAAATACTGCCAGTAGAAGTTGGTTACGCCGCCCTCGCGCAGCAGGTCGAGCGGCTTGCCGCGGCCGCGAAATGGCGGCGGCACGCTCAGGCCCGCGACCGCCGTGAAGATGTCGGGTCGAAACAGCGCCGCGTGCCAGGCCACCGGCGCACCCCAATCGTGGCCGACCACCATGGCGCTGGTTTCGCCGAGCGCCCGGACGAGGCCGACCACGTCGCCGACGGTGTCGAAGATCGAGTAGGCATTCACCTCGGCCGGCGCTGCGCTCTGGCCGTAGCCGCGCATGTCGGGGGCGACGACGTGAAATCCGGCGTCCGCCAGCGCCGGGATCTGGTGGCGCCAGGAGTAGGAAAGTTCCGGCCAGCCGTGGCAGAGCACGACCAGCGGACCCTGGCCGGCTTCGCGGATGTATAGGTCGATCCCGTTGGCCTTGATCGTGCGGGTGGAGGACATCGCTTTTCCGCCTTGTTTCAGGGGTTTGGTCGATAAATATAAGGTGTCACGATAGGGGCGTGACGAGAATCATGCAAACTCGGGTGCCGGGGCCGGCCTCGTGTTGTTCGTACCGGTTCCAACTGTTAGAACGCCGCTCTCAGGGCTTCGCCATGGCATTTCGTCTTTTTTCGCTCCACCGCCCCCGGTTCACCGCCGGAGCGATGGCGCGCGGGCTGATCGCTGCTGTTCTGGTGGCGGCGATTGGCTGGGGTGGGGCGCTCTATGCGGCCAACCAGAGCGTCCAGGGCGCCAAGAAGACGGAAGACGCCGGCTTCGACGGCGATGCGCCCACCGCGATCCTGATCGAGGCGTCCAGCGGCAGCGTGCTGTTCGAGAAGAATGCCGACGAGCTGCGCGCGCCGTCCAGCATGATGAAGCTGATGACGGCGGAAGTCGTGTTCAACGCCATCAAGAAAGGCGACATCAAGCTCACCGACGAGTACCGGATCAGCGAGAACGCCTGGCGCAGGGGCGGCGCGCCCTCGGGAGGCTCGACCATGTTCGCCGCCATCAACAGCAAGGTCTCGGTCGACGATCTCCTGCATGGCGCGATCATCCAGAGCGGCAATGACGCCTGCATCGCGCTCGCCGAAGCCATGGCAGGCAATGAGCGGATCTTTGCCGCCGACTTCATGACCAAGCGGGCGCGCGAGCTCGGCATGACCAAGTCGACCTTCGGCAACTCCAACGGTCTGCCCGACCCGGCCAACAAGATGACGGTGCGGGAGCTCGGCATCCTCGCCCGGCACATCATCCTGGACTTTCCGGAGTTCTACAAACTGTTCGGCGAGAAGGAGTACACCTGGAACAAGATCCGTCAGCCCAACCGCAATCCGCTGCTGAATTCGATGGAAGGTGCTGACGGCCTCAAGACCGGCTACACCAAGGAGGGTGGCTACGGCATGGTCGGCTCGGCGGTGCAGAACGGCACCCGGCTGATCGTCGTCGTCAACGGCCTGGAAGACCCCGAGGACCGCGCCACCGAAGCCAAGAAGATGCTGGAATGGGGTTTCCGCAACTTCGAGACCCGCACTCTGATCGCGGCCGACCAACCGGTCGGCTACGCAAAAGTGTTTGGCGGCGAGAGCCGCTCGGTGAAGCTGGTCGCCAAGATGCCCGTGAAGGTGATGGTGCACAAGAACGGCAGCGACCAGCTGATCGCGCGCGTGGTTTACAAGGGGCCGGTACGGGCGCCGGTCGAGGCCGGTCAGCAAGTCGGCGTGGTCAAGGTCTGGCGTAGCGGCAACATCGCGGTGGAGACGCCGGTCTATGCAGGTGAAGCGATCGGCACCGGCTCGACCATGCGGCGCGCGATCGACGGTGCCAGCGAGCTCGTGATCGGCATGTTCCGCGCGGGCGCCGAGAAGCTCTGATCATGAGTGAGAGCAAGGTACAGCGACCGTCCGGACGCGGACGCTTCGTCACCTTTGAAGGCGGCGAGGGGACGGGCAAGTCGACCCAGATCAAGAAGCTCGCCGACCGCCTCAAGGCGGCCAGGATGCGCATCCTCGTCACGCGCGAGCCGGGCGGATCGCCGGGCGCCGAGATCATGCGCCATCTGGTGCTGTCGGGGATGGGCAAGCTGCTCGGGCCCGAAGCCGAGACGCTGCTGTTTGCCGCCGCGCGCGACGATCATGTTCGTACCGTGATCCAGCCCGCGCTGAACCAGGGCGCGTGGGTCCTCTGTGATCGCTTTGCAGACTCGACGCGGGCGTATCAGGGCAGCCTCGGCCGCGTCCCGATCGGGCTGATCAACGCGATGCAGCGCGTCACCATCGGCGATCTCAAGCCGGATCTCACCATCATCCTCGACCTGCCGGTCGAGATCGGCTTGCAGCGTGCCGCGGTACGCCGCGGCGCTGGCACGCCCGACCGGTTCGAGAGCGAGCAGCTCAGCTTTCATCAGGGCCTGCGCGAAGCCTATCGCAAGATCGCTGAGGAAGAGCCCGCGCGCTGCGTGCTGATCGACGCCAATTCCGATCCTGACACCGTCGCAGACCGCGTCTGGACCGCGCTGCGCGAGCGTCTCCTTCCCACGACCGCCTCGGTGATCTCAGCATGAGCCCGCGTCAGGCCGAGCGTGAGACCGCCATTCCGCATCCGCGCGAGACGAGCCTTCTGTTCGGCCATCGCGAGGCCGAGACGGCGCTGCTGACGGCCTATCGCAGCGGGCGGATTCCGCACGCCTGGCTGATCGGGGGAGCGCAAGGCATCGGCAAGGCGACGCTGGCCTATCGCATGGCGCGCTTCGTGCTCGCGCACGGTCAGCCGCTTTCGCCGGCCGTGCAGACCGCCGAAAGCCTCGCGATCGATCCCGATGACGCCGTGGCGCGGCAGGTCGCGGCCGGCTCGCATGGCGGGCTGCTGACGCTGGAGCGCACCGCCAATGATCGCGGCGTGATGCGCACGGTGATCACCGTCGACGAGACGCGCGAGACGATCGGCTTCTTCGGCTCGACCGCTGCGGCGGAAGGCTGGCGCGTCTGCATCGTCGACACCGTCGACGAGCTCAATCCGAATGCGGCCAACGCGCTTCTGAAGATCCTTGAGGAACCGCCGCAGCAATCTCTGTTCCTGTTGGTGAGCCACGCGCCCGCGCGCGTGCTCGCCACGATCCAGTCGCGCTGCCGGAAGCTGCGCCTGCGGCCGCTCGGAACGGACGAGGTGATCGGCGCCGCGGCCGCTGCCGCCGACCTTGCTCCGACCGATCTGGCGCTGCGCGAGGCCGCGGAGGCCTCCGAGGGCAGCGTCGCACGCGCCCTGACGTTGCTTGGTGGAGACGCCCTGAAACTGCAGCAGCGCACGGCAGCGCTGCTGGCGCGACTGCCGCAGGTCGATCCGCGCGAACTGCATACGCTCGGCGATTCGCTCGGCACCAGCGACCGCGTTGCGCTCGCGGCCTTCATCGACGGCATCGACCGCTGGATCGCGGAACGTCTGCATGCGGACGAGGCCAACGCCAACCAGAACCTGCCGCGCCTTGCGCGCCTAGCTGAGGTATGGGAAAAGATCGTCCGCGCCGCGCGCGACACCGAAACCTACAATCTGGAGCGAAAGCCCTTGGTTTTCTCGGTGTTCGGCTGGCTGGCGGACGCAACGCGCTAGAGCATGATCCGGAAAAGTGTGGAGCGGTTTTCCGAGAGGATCGTGCTCAAAACAATGACCTAACGCAGGTTCGTTTCCAAATTTTGATACAGCCGGGTAAAGGAATTCGTCGTGGCAACGCGAGCTAAGAAAACCGTCAAAGCCAAGAGCAGCAAGAAGAAGGCTGCCAAGAAGGCCGAAAAGAAAGCCGCGAAAAAGGCCGTGAAGGCGCGTGCGTCCAAGACCGCGAAGAAGGCCAAGAAGGCCGCTGCAAAGAAGGGCGTGAAGAAGAGCGCCGCGAAGACGGCAAAGAAGGCCGGGAAGAAGGCTTCTAAGAAGCAGGTCATCGCCAGGAAGGCCTCGAAGAAGACCGCTGCCAAGAAGCCGGCCAAGGCTCCGGCCAAGACTCCGGCGAAGAAGGTTGCGAAAAAGGCGGCTGCGCCTGCCGCGATATCCGCGCCGGCTCCGGTTGCCGCGCCGACGGCGGCCGTGAAGCCCAAGGTTTCGAAGCCCAAGGTGTCGAAGCCGAAGGCGCCGCCTGCGCCGAAGCCCGTCGCAGCTCCGCAAGCCGCCGCGCCGGTCGCCACTCCGGCGCGCGACAACGTCTTCTACATCACGACCGCGATCGCCTATCCCAACGGCAGCCCGCATATCGGCCACGCCTATGAAGCGATCGCCACCGACGTGCTGGCGCGCTTTGCGCGGCTCGACGGCAAGGACGTGTTCTTCCTGACCGGCACCGACGAGCACGGCTTGAAGATGGTCCAGACTGCGCAGAACGAGGGCCTGACGCCCGCAGCGCTCGCGACCCGCAATGCCGGCCGTTTCAAGGAGATGGACGAGCGGTTGAACGTGTCGTTCGACCGCTTCATCCGCACCACCGAGGAACAGCACCATCGCTCGACCCAGGAGATCTGGCGGCGCATGGAGGCGAACGGCGACATCTATGCCGACACCTATTCCGGCTGGTACTCGGTGCGCGACGAAGCCTATTACGCCGAGGACGAGACGCGCCTGAACGACGACGGCGTGCGCCTCGGTCCGCAGGGCACGCCTGTCGAGTGGGTGGAGGAGAAGAGCTATTTCTTCCGCCTGTCGGCCTATCAGGACAAGCTCCTGAAGCTGTACACGGACAATCCCGACTTCATCGGCCCGGACTCGCGCCGCAACGAGGTGGTGAGCTTCGTCAGGAGCGGCCTGCGCGATCTCTCGATCTCGCGCACCACGTTCGACTGGGGCGTCAAGGTGCCCGGCGACGAGGAGCACGTGATGTATGTCTGGGTCGACGCGCTCACCAACTACATCACCGGCATCGGCTTTCCCGACGAGAGCGACGGGAACTGGCGCTACTGGCCGGCCGATGTGCACATCATCGGCAAGGACATCATCCGCTTCCACGCGGTGTACTGGCCGGCATTCCTGATCTCGGCCGGCATTCCCGTGCCGAAGCGGGTCTATGCCCACGGCTTTCTGTTCAACCGGGGCGAGAAGATGTCGAAGTCGGTCGGCAACGTCGTCGATCCCTTCAACCTCGCCGAGCAGTATGGCGTCGACCAGATGCGCTATTTCTTCCTGCGCGAGGTGCCGTTCGGGCAGGACGGCAACTACAACCACGAGGCCATCGTTGCGCGCATCAATGCCGACCTCGCCAACGATCTCGGCAATCTCGCGCAGCGTTCGCTGTCGATGATCGCCAAACAGCTCGGCGGCGTGCTGCCGGAGCCGGGCGAGTTCAGCGACAATGACAAGGCGATCCTGGCGATGGCCGACGGCATGATCGCTGCATCGCGTGAAGCCATGGCGACGCAGCAGATCCATCACTGGCTCAACGCGGTGTGGGCCGTGGTCGCGGAGGCCAACCGCT
Source organism: Bradyrhizobium huanghuaihaiense (assembly GCF_007830635.1). Lineage (GTDB taxonomy): Bacteria > Pseudomonadota > Alphaproteobacteria > Rhizobiales > Xanthobacteraceae > Bradyrhizobium > Bradyrhizobium huanghuaihaiense. Next base: position 151,776 of record NZ_VLLA01000009.1, read on the forward strand.
ATTTCGCGGGCGAGGCGCCGTGGGCGCTCGCCAAGACCGATCCCGCCCGACAGAAGACGGTGCTTTACGTCACCGCCGAAGTGGTGCGTCAGATCGCGATCCTGGCCCAGCCGGCAATGCCGACTGCTTCGGGTTTGCTGCTCGACAGCCTCGGCATTCCCGCGGACGAGCGCAATTTTGCGACACTCGGCGGCGCCAAGCGCATCGCGCCCGGTTCGACGCTGCCGGCGCCGACGCCGGCGTTCCCGCGCTATATCGAGCCGGCGGCCTGAGGCGTTCCGACGATGCTGGTCGACAGTCACTGCCATCTGGATTTTCCGGACTTCGCGGAAGATCTCGACGGGATCGTGTCGCGCGCGCGTGCGGCCGGCATCACCCGCATGGTCACGATCTCGACGCGGGTGAAGAAGCTCAACCAGCTTCTGCCGATCGCCGAGCGCTACGAGGACGTCTATTGCTCGGTCGGCACCCATCCGCACAACGCGGATGAGGAAGACGGCATTTCGCCGGACGAGCTGATCGCGCTGACGCAGCACCCCAAGGTCGTCGCGCTCGGCGAGGCTGGGCTCGACTATTTCTACGACAACGGCTCGCCGGAAGCGCAGGCGAGGGGCTTTCGCGCCCATATCGCCGCGGCTCGCGCGACCGGCCTGCCGCTGGTCATCCATACCCGCGAGGCCGACGCGGATTGCGCCCGCATCCTGGAAGAGGAGGCCGCACGCGGATCGTTTCGCGCCGTGCTGCATTGCTACACCGGCGGGCGCGAGCTGGCGCTGAAGGCGGTGTCGCTCGGACTTTATATCGGCTTCACGGGCATCCTGACGTTCAAGAAGTCGGAGGCCCTGCGCGCGCTTGCGGCGGAGCTGCCCGCTGACCGTATTCTGGTTGAAACGGACTCGCCCTATCTTGCGCCGGGCAAGTTTCGAGGCAAGCGCAACGAGCCGGCCTACGTGGTCGAGGTCGCCAAAGTGCTCGCCGAGACGCGCGGCGTGTCATTCGATGAGATCTCACGCCAAACAAGCGAAAACTTCTTCCGCCTGTTCTCCAAGGTGAAAGCTTGAGACTGGAAGCCGCATGACGTTGACGCTGACGATCCTGGGCTGCGGCTCCTCCGCCGGCGTGCCGCGCCCGGCCCTCGGTTGGGGCGCCTGCGACCCCAGCAATCCGAAGAACCGCCGCCGCCGCTGTTCGCTGCTGGTCGAACGGAAGTCCGAGCACGGCACCACGCGGATCGTGATCGACACCTCGCCGGACCTGCGCGAGCAACTACTCTCGACCAATGTCGATCACATCGACGCGGTATTCCTGACCCATGAGCACGCCGACCAGACGCACGGCATGGACGATCTTCGTTCGGTCGTCATGCACATGCGCCGCCGTATCCCGACCTATTTCAACCTGTCGACCGCCAAGGACATCATGGCGCGGTTCTCGTATTGCTTCATTTCACCTGAGGGCAGCGACTATCCGCCGATCCTGACGCGGCATTCGATCGAGGCGGGCGAAAGCCAGACCATTCTGGGGAAGGGCGGCGCGGTGACGATGACGGCCTTCCTGGTGCAGCACGGCGCCATTCCCGCGCTCGGCTATCGCATCGGGGATGCCGCCTACACGCCCGACCTCAACGACATCCCGCGCGAGAGCTGGGGCGCGCTGGAGAATCTCGACCTCTGGATCGTCGACGGCCTGCGCTACACCAGTCATGTCAGCCATTTCAGCATCAACGATGCGCTGTCCTGGATCGAACGCTTCAAGCCGAAGCGCGCGGTCATCACCAACATGACGGCCGACGTCGATTATGAGGTGATCAGGCAATCGCTGCCTGCTGGCGTGGTGCCGGCCTATGACGGCTTGCAGCTGGAGACGCATTAGAGCGTTTTCGAGCCAAGCGGCTATCGGTTCGCATCAAGAAAACGCGTCAAACCGAAAAGCGCGCGCCTACCAGGCGTAGCGCAGCGCGACCTTGCCCGTGTAGGCACGTACCAGGCTCGACACTTCGCTGTCGAAGTTCGCCGATGCGGACCAGCCGTTCACGGCGCGCAGCTCGAGCGCAATGCCGCTGAGCGCTGCGTTCGGCGCCAGGGCTGCACCGCTCGCGGTCAGGCTCTGACCGGGCAGGGACAGGAGCGCCGCCGGGATCGATTGACCTGCGCTGAAGTCATGCGCCCAGGCAAGCCGCCCGCGCAGGCTCACCACGCTTCCCGGCAACACAAGCTGCGTGCTCATGCGCAGGCCGAGCTCGGTGCGGCTGTCGGTGAAGCTGTCGCTGCCGGGCCCGGTCGAAAATGCGTTGGCCCCCTCGGGCGGCTGCGCCCCGCTCGAGGAGGGCAGGCGGAAGGTGGTCACCTGCGCCGCCGCATAGGGTGTGATGCCGAACCAGGCTGTGGCAAGACGATAGCCGCCTTCGACGCGTCCGGAATAGGCGTTGGCGTTGATCGCCGCGGCGAGCTGTCCGGAGCCGGCCGGCGTCACCGGATGATCGTTGCTGATGGCTTGCCAGCCATAGGCGAGACCGGTGGCGACATAGGCCGATCCGACGCTGTGCCGGACGAAGGCGCCGGCCTGGAACAGATCGGAGCGGCCATTCGAAAAATTGTTGGTGAAGCCGGTGCCGCCTCCAGCCAGCGCAAAGCCCATCCGGGTTTGCGGCGACAGCGAATAATCGGCGCCGGCCACGGTGCCAAAACTGCGGCTGGTCGAACCGGTGCCGCCGGTCGATACCTGCGAGCCGCCGAAACCCGCAGCCCAGACGTTCCAGTGCGGGGCCGCGAGCGCTGGCCTGCCGTAGATCGCCCCATAGGCCTCGCGCCCGATGCCGCCATGCGTCCGGTCGTTTCCGATATCGGCGTAGGCCGCCAGCTCTGCGTCCAGTTCGGCCGGACCGATGCCGCGGCCGTCGATGGCGGGATCGAGCAGGGCGAGCGTGAACTGCCTCATCGCCAGGAAGGTGGCCTGCGCCGTCTCGCCGCGCGGAGCACCATCGGAGCCGCCGCCAAAGGCTTGTCGCATGCCGAACCGTGCCGCGCCGGCAAATCCCGGCGGCTCGCCGTTCCAGCCGTAGTTCGGTGGCATGCCGACGCCATTGCCGTTGCCGAACGGCGCTCCGCCAAAACCTTGGGCTTGCGGGCCGCCGAACATGGGGCCATTCATGCCGCCGAAATTATTGAAACCGTTGCCGGGCGCGTTCGGACCAGGGGGACCGAAATTCTCGGCGCCCCCGAACGCGCCGAACTCGCGCATCACCTGCGCATCCGCCACGCGCGGCAGCAGCAATCCGGCCGTCAATAGCAGCAGCGCCAGACGCGCACGCACGTCTGCGCTCAAGACACAAACCGCATGAAGCGCCCCAACCGCGCCGGACGCCGGCCGCGCAGCCCGCGCGACGAATCAGGTGGAATCGGCGAATCCGACGGAGCTGAATCGTAAATGCGTCTCTAACGTTTTCCAATCTTTTCCTGGTGTGTCCTGATGTCGTCGATCCCGCACAAACGGTTTCTCGACGATGCGGCAATCGCCGTCGAGACGCGGTCAATGTTTCCCAATGTGTCCAGGCTCAGGCCGAGATCGCCTTCACTGATCCCACTTCGTTGCGCAGCAGGAATTTCTGGATCTTGCCCGTGGACGTCTTCGGGATCGGTCCGAACACGACCGCCTTCGGCGTCTTGAAGCCGCTCATCTGCGAACGGCAGAAGGCGATGATCTCGGCCTCGGTCGCGCTGGCGCCGTCCTTCAGCTCGACGAAGGCGCAAGGCACCTCGCCCCATTTCGGATCGGGCTTGGCGACGACCGCGGCGAACAGCACGGCCGGATGCTTGTAGAGGATGTCCTCGACCTCGACTGACGAAATGTTCTCGCCGCCGGAGATGATGATATCCTTCGAGCGGTCCTTGATGATGACATAGCCGTGCTCGTCGAGCACGCCGAGATCGCCGGTGTGAAACCAGCCGCCGGCGAAGGCTTCGGTCGTCGCCTTCTCGTTCTTGAGGTAACCCTTCATCACGATGTTGCCGCGGAACATGACCTCGCCGATGGTCTCGCCGTCGCGCGGCACTTCCTGCATGGTCTGCGGATTGATGACGGTGACGCCTTCCTCGAGCGCGTAGGGCACGCCCTGCCGCCGCTTCATGCGCGCGCGCTCGGGCGCGGGAAGCTCATCCCAGCCGGGTTGCTCGGCACAGACGGAGGCGGGGCCGTAGACCTCGGTCAGACCATAGACATGCGTCAGCTTGATGCCGATGCTCTCTGCGCCTTCCAGCACGGCGACCGGCGGTGCGGCGCCGGCGATCAGGCCGACGACGCGGCGCGCGGCACTGCCTTTCGGCGCGTCGGGCGCATTGATCAGCGTGTTGTAGACGATCGGCGCGCCGCACATGTGGGTGACGCTGTGCGTCTTGATGAGCTCGAAGATTTTCGTCGGCTCGACCTTGCGCAGGCAGACATTGATGCCGGCCGCGGCCGCGATGGTCCAGGGGAAGCACCAGCCGTTGCAGTGGAACATCGGCAGCGTCCAGAGATACACCGGATGCTGGCCGAGATTGCCGGCGAGGATGTTGCTGACGGCATTGAGATAGGCGCCGCGGTGATGGGTGACGACGCCCTTTGGATTGCCCGTGGTGCCCGAGGTGTAGCTCAGCGCGATGGCGTCCCATTCGTCCTGCGGCAGAACAGCGTTGAAGCGGGGATCGCCTTGCGCGACAGCGGCCTCATATTCAATCTCGCCGATCCGCTTGCCGCCCTTGAAGGCGGCATCATCGACATCGATCACGAATGGCTTTGGCCCGCTCATCTGCGCCAGCGCATCGGTGATGACGCCCGAAAATTCGGGATCGACCAGGATGATCTTCGCGCCGCCATGATCGAGCTGGAACGCGATGGAGGGCGCATCGAGGCGGATATTGAGCGCGTTGAGCACGGCGCCGGTCATCGGCACGGCGAAGTGCGCCTCGTTCATCGCAGGAATGTTCGGCAGCATCGCCGCCACGGTGTCGCCGACGCCGATGCCCTTGCCGGCGAGATACGAGGCAAAGCGCCGGCAGCGTTCATAGGTCTGCGCCCAGGTGAAGCTGCGGCCTTCATAGACGGTGCTGACGTGATCGGGATAGACCGCCGCGCTGCGCGCAAGGAAGCTCAGCGGGGTCAGCGGCACATAGTTGGCGGGGGTCTTGTCGAGGCCGATATTGTACGGGTTCTGTCGCTCACTCATCGACACCCTCCTTAAACCGCGTCAAAGAAATCCGATCGAGATCCAGGGGAAGATCGCAACGATGATCAATCCCACGAGCAGCGCCAGCAGATAGCCCCAGATCGGCCTGATGCCTTCGGCCGGATCGACGCGTCCGATGGCGCAGGCGGCATAATAGCCGACCCCGAAGGGCGGGGCGAATAGCCCGATACCCATGGCCAGAATGATCACCATGGCATAGTGCACCTCGTGCACGCCGACGGCGCGGGCGATCGGAAACAGCAGCGGCCCGAACAGCACGATCGCGGGAATTCCCTCCAGCACGCTGCCGAGGATGGTGAAGGCCAGGATGGAGACGGCGATGAAGGTCGCAGCCCCGCCCGGCAATCCCGTCATGGCGGATGCCAGCGAACGCGAGAAGCCGGATTGCGTCAGGCCCCAGGCCATGCCGGTGGCCGTGCCGATGATCAGGAGGATCGCACCCGACAGCGCCGCGGTCTCGACGAGCATCGGAAACAGCCGCCGCCAGTCGAAGCGGCGGTAGACGAGGAGGCCGACCAGCGCGCCATAGACGATGCCGATGGTGGAGACCTCGGTCGCGGTCGCAATGCCCTCGACCACGGCGTAGCGGATCACGAAGGGCAGCGCGAGCGCGGGCAGGGCAATGACGAAGGTCTTGCCGATCTCGCCAGCCGTTGCGCGGCGGACGTGGCTCATGTCCTCGTGGCGGTAGCGCCACCACACCAGCATGCAGAGCGTGATCGCGAGCACGACGCCGGGCAGGAGGCCGCCGGTGAACAGCGCCGCGATCGAGACGCCGGTAACCGAGCCGATGGTGATCAGCACGAGGCTCGGCGGGATGGTCTCGGTCTGGGCGCCGGTTGCAGCCAGAAGCGCGACGAGATCGCCGGGCTTGGCGCCGCGTTGCTTCATCTCCGGGAACAGCACGGGCGCGACCGCGGCCATGTCGGCGGCCTTGGCGCCTGATATGCCTGAGACCAGGTACATGGCGCCGACCAGCACATAATGCAGGCCGCCGCGGACATGGCCGAGCAGGCTGGCCAGGAAGGCCACCATGGCCCGCGCCATGCCGGTCATCTCGATCAGAAGGCCTAAGAACACGAACAGCGGCACCGAGAGCAGGATGAGGTGGCTCATGCCCTCGTCCATCCGCCCGACCAGCACCATCACCGGCGTGCGCGTGGTCAGCGCCAGATAACCGAAGATCGCCAGCCCAAAGCCGAACGCAATGGGAACGCCGGCAAAGACGCAGAAGCCGGCGACGCCGACGAAGAAGATGACGAGGTTGAGATTGCCGAGCGGCCGCAAATATGGCTGCGCCAGCCAGAACAGGCCGACGACGACGGCAACCGAGATTACGGCCGCAAGCACCATCCGGTAGTCCGCGGCGCGCAGCAGCCGCAGCAGCGCGAACGCGGCCATCAGGCAGATGCCGGCCGGCAGCGCCGCAGCGCGCCACATGTTCGAGATCTGGAGCGCCGGCGTGGTGATGAAGCTTTCCTCGTAGGCGTAGTCCCAGGACGGCCAGACGATCAGCGCCAGGAATGCCAGCGCCGCAGAAGTCGCGATCAGGTCGAGATAGGCCCGCATCGCAGGTCCCGCGCTCGCGACGACGGCGGTCATACGCATGTGCTCGGAGCGGCGGAATGCGACCGCCGCGCCCAGCATGGCGAGCCACAGGAACAGGATCGAGGCGAGCTCGTCCGACCAGATCAGCGGCCGGTGCAGGCCATAGCGCGCGACCACGCCGGCGAACAGGATCACGATCTCGGCGACCACCAGAATGGCCGCCGGGATTTCGACCAGGAGGCCGAGGAGGCGCTCCGCCGAGGCCAGCAGAGAAGATCGGCGAGGGGACTGAACAGCCGCCTCGCCCGCCACTTCGGTCACCTGAACCTCGACATGAGCCATGACGGCCCCAACGCGTTACGACAGCTTGCCCACGGCCTTTTCCAGGAGGTCCCAAGCCTGGTCGCCATATTTACCCTTCCACTCGGCATAGAAGCCGGCGGAGCGCAGCTTGTCGCGGAACGGCGCGACAGTGGGCTGGTTGAAGGTCAGGCCCTTGGCCGCGAGCTCCTGCTGCAGATTGGCATTGAGCTTGGCGGTGTCCTCGCGCTCCTTGACGGCGGCGGCGTTGATGTTCTTGGCGACGATGGTGCGCACGTCCTCCGGCAACGCGCTCCAGGCGCGGCGGTTGGCCAGGAACCAGAAGCCGTCCCACATGTGGTTGGTCAGCGAGCAGTACTTCTGCACCTCGTAGAGCTTGGCGGTCGAGATGATCGCCAGCGGGTTCTCCTGGCCCTCGACGATCTTGGTCTGGAGCGCCGAATAGACCTCGCTGAAATTGATCGAGGCGGGCGCGGCATCGAACGCCTTGAACATCGAGGTCCACAGCGGCGACACCGGGACGCGGATCTTGAAGCCCTTGAGGTCGTCGGGACCGGTGATCGGCCTGGTCGAGGACGTGGTCTGGCGGAAGCCGTTGTCCCAGATCTTGTCCATGACCTCGAGGCCGGCCTTCTTGATCTCGCCGCGGACATGGGCGCCGAGGTCGCCGTCCATGGCCTTCCAGACCGTGTCGTAGTCCGGGAATGCGAAGCCGATGCCATTGATGGACGCGGCCGGCACCAGGGTCGACAGGATCAGGCCCGACAGCGTGAAGAACTCGACGCCGCCGGAGCGGATCTGGCTCAGCATGTCGGTGTCGGAGCCGAGCTGGTTGTTCGGGAAGATCTGGAGGTCGAACTTGCCGTTGGTCTCGGCCTTGATCGCCGCGGCCATCTCCTTGGCGCGCACGTTCAGCGGATGGGTGTCCGGCAGGTTGTTGGCGTATTTGTAGGTGAACTCGGCGCTCTGGGCGCGGGCCACATGGGGCGCGCCAATGCCGCCCAGGACCGCGGTCGCGGCGGAGGCCTTGAGAAGCGTGCGTCGGGAAAAGCGCGTTGAAAAGACCATGGGTCTGCTTCCTCGGAAGGATTGTTTTTGTTCTGAGATGCAAACCTATACGGACGTCACGTCAGAAGGTCATCTGCGATCTCGCGAAGCTCGCTTATTGCAGCCGGACAACGTCACGGCAATATCGGCTTTCGCCACATGGGGCCCGACAAAAAAAGTACGAAAACAACCCCATGCACAGTAGCCGTCAAGGGCTGGGACATTGGTCGAGTGCTGGGCCGGAAACGGCGCCGGAGCGAAGGTGCGGTGTCAGAAGTTCTCCCTAAATATCTGATCTAATTGTATATAAAAACATTCCATAATATACCTTATGCGAATTACGGATATGGTGTTGCGGGCTTGGTGCGGCCTGTCACCTCTCACGTTGACCGACGGTCTATGACGCCTTTCTGTGCCGGTGCGAGCCTGCCTGACGTTGGGAGGGCTTGCCGGTCGACGAGGCTCCTTGCGCCGCAAGCCGCTCCGCTTGCTTGGGCGCCACGGAGGTGCTCGGCGCCGGCGGTTTCTTTTCCACGACACGCTGCGGCTTGGGTTGACGCTCGAAAGTGACCTTCTGCTCGTTGCCGTCCCGGCGCACCGTGACGCGGTCGCCGTCCTGAACTTCGCCGGCCAGCATGGCGCGGGCAAGCTCGGTCTCGATTTCGGAGCGAATGAGACGGCGCAGCTCCCGCGCGCCGAATTCGGGCTGGTAACCGACCACGGCCAGATGGTCGACCAGCGTCGGGTCGAATTCCAGGTCGACGCCCTGGCCATGGGCCGTCCGCTTCACCCGCTCGAGCTGCAGATTGACGATGTCGCGGAGCTGCTCGCGCGTGAGCGAGTGGAAGACGATGATCTCGTCGATGCGATTGAGGAACTCCGGCCGGAAGTGGCCTCGCAGGATCTCCATAAGGTCGCGGCGGAGCCGTTCCTGTGCCTCCTTGTCGCTTGCATCCAGGCGCAGCTGCCGGGCGATCACGTCGGCGCCGAGATTGCTGGTCGCTATGATGATCGTGTTGGTGAAATCCACCACGCGGCCCTTGCCGTCGGTCAAGCGCCCGTCGTCGAACACCTGCAGCAGGACATTGTAGACGTCGGTATGCGCCTTCTCGATCTCGTCGAGCAGAATGACGGAATATGGCCGGCGCCGAACGCGCTCGGTCAGCTGCCCGCCTTCTTCATAGCCGACATAGCCGGGCGGCGCGCCGATCAGCCGGGCGACCGTATGGCGTTCCCGGTATTCCGACATGTCGATGCGGATCATGGCGTCCTCGTCGCCATAGACCGCCTCGGCCAACGCTTTGGCCAGCTCGGTCTTGCCCACCCCGGTCGGTCCCAAGAACAGGAAATTGGCGACCGGCCGCCGGCCTTCGCGCAAGCCCGCCCGCGCCAGCCGCACCGCGTCGCTCACCGCCTTGACGGCTTCGTCCTGGCCGATGACGCGATGATGCAGCTTCTCTTCGAGCTTGATCAGCCGCTCGCGCTCTTCGGTTGTGAGCTCGGTAACCGGAATGCCGGTGAGCTTTGAAACGACCTGGGCGATGTGCTCGGTGCGCACCTCGGCCGACGCCGAGCCCAGGCTCCGCTTCCAGCGCTCCGTCGACTGCTGCAATTCCTTTTCCTTCGCCTCGTGCTGGGATTGCAGATCGGATGCGCGGTCGAACTGCTTGCGCGAGGTTGAGTAATCCTGCTCGCGCTTGAGCTGCCGGACTTCGGACTCCAGGTCCTGCACCTCCACCGGCCGCGCCGTCGCCGACATCTTCACGCGCGCCGCCGCCTGGTCGACCAGGTCGATGGCCTTGTCGGGCAGATAACGGCCGGTGACGTAGCGGTCGGAGAGCTCGGCCGCCGCGATCATCGCTTCGTCGGTGATGGCGACCTTATGATGCGCCTCGAGCGTGTCGCGCAGGCCGCGCAGGATCATGATCGTCTGCGCCACGCTGGGCTCGGGGATGAAGACCGGCTGGAACCGCCGCTCCAGGGCGGCATCCTTCTCGATGTGCTTCTGGTATTCGTTGAGCGTCGTCGCGCCGATCAGGTGGAGCTCGCCGCGGGCAAGTGCTGGCTTAAGCACGTTGGCAACGTCGAGGCCGCCCTCACCGCCGGTCGATCCGGCGCCGACGATGGTGTGAATCTCGTCGATGAAAAGGATCAGCTCGTCCTGACGGTCGGTCACTTCCTTGAGAATCTGCTGCACCCGCTCCTCGAACTCGCCGCGATATTTCGAGCCGGCAACAAGCGAGTTGATCGCAAGCTCGACCAGCCGCTTGCCGCGCAATGCTTCCGGGACTTCGCCGGCGACGATGCGCTGAGCCAATCCCTCGACGATCGCCGTCTTGCCGACGCCGGGCTCGCCGATCAGCACCGGATTGTTCTTCTTGCGGCGGGCCAGCACCTCGACGGTGGTCTCGATCTGGCTGGCGCGGCCGATCACCGGATCGAGCTTGCTCTCGCGCGCGAGCTTGGTCAGATCGCGGGAATATTTGTCGAGCGTCGGCGTGTTGGTAGGCGCACCGACTTGTCCTTCCTCGGCGCCGCGGCCGACGACTTTGACCGCCTGCTGGCGGATCGCCTGCGGCGTCAGGCCGTACCGTCGCAACACATCACCCGCAACGCCCTCCTCCTCGGCGAGCCCGATCAGGAAATGCTCGGGCCCGACATAGGAATGACCAAGCTCGCGCGAGACCGCGAAGGCATGCCCCAGCGCGCTCTTGACCCGCGGGGTCACGCCGATCTCGCCACCCTCCTCCATCTTGGTCTTGCCGCGCGGAGCTTCCTGCTCGATCTGCCGGCGCAGATCGTCGACCGAGACCTTGAACTGTCCAAGAATCGTGCGCACCACTTCGCTGTCGAGCAGAGCGAGCAGGAGGTGCTCGGTATCGACCTCGCCGCGGCTGAACTCGACCGTCTTTCGCGCCGCCGTTTGCAAAAGTTCCTGGGCGTGCTCGCTCAGGCGCTCTTCGGCACTGCCGCCTCGCCGGCTGTGGGATGGACGGGACGATTGCGAGGAGCGGATCGGTATGGTGGCGGCGTCCGCGTCCCGATCGGCGCCCGCGGTTTCCGCATCAGGGCCGCGGGATGATCGGCTGCCGAAAAAATCGTCGCCGAAGAAATCCTCAAACAGGCCACCGCGCCCGCGGAACAGCGATTCGAGTGGAGAGCTTTGCCTTTGTTGGCGCGCCAAACGCCGGTAATCGACTTCACAGAGGTCGAGAACCTGTGTGTCGCCGTCGCTGGTGGTCACCTGCGCGCGGACGGTGGCGGGCCGAATCCCACAAATATCGCATCGCTTGGCCATGACCGCCTCTCCCTGACTGAACGATTTCCGTAGTTGTTATGTGCAGTTCCGCGCGTGCGACACCTGCGCGCACAAGCTTCGCGATCAAAAGTCGCCGCGGCCCGCGGGGTCATTGATGGATCGCAAGGGCCGGCATGGAGGCTTCAGGCGGAGAACGCGGCCAGAGTGAAAGAGTTCGGAAACAATTTGGCGCAATCGCGCGAAGGCAGAAAACAGTCGAAATGTGCCGGCTGCGGCATGCCCCCCTATCCCTCCCCCGTCTCCGCACTGCAGGAGATTATGCTTTTTTGCTGAGGTTCGCCGATGGCACTCCGTCATTTCGCTGCTACGCGGCAATTCAGTCGCATTCGGACTGAAGCGGACATTGGGCTGGATTTATGAGTACACGTCCTCTAGCTGGCGGAGGGAGTGCGACTGGGATCCAACGTTCTTCGGCTCTTCATTGAGCTTTTCGACTTTTGGAACCGAAGGCCACCCGAGGACGGGGGAGCGCTTTATCCATGCTTGATCCATACTTGCGTCAGCCTTAGCCCAGAGCCGACATCGTGAGTGCTCCGCTGCAACGAGGGCAAAGCGGAAAATATATGCTCGCACTGAGTTCTTTCAGCTTGACCCATAGCGGGCGTCACGACCGTACGGCATTATCTGTGAAAATCATCCTATGCCTAAAGCCCGCTGGCTGATGGAGCCGACGATGTCCTTGGAAAAGGAATTCTCTGATCTGCGTCTGTCGTTCGAGCCGCTGACGCTCTACCAGAAATTCGAGCAAGTCTGCATCCTGATGCTGACCATGCTGATCGCCATCATCATTGTCCTCGCGCTGTGGAATCTGACGCTGAAAATCCTGCTCAGCATCTGGGCAACCAATTTCGATCCGACCGATTATGGTGTGTTCCAGACGGTGTTCGGTATGATCTTTACCGTCATCATTGCACTTGAATTCAAGCGCTCCCTTCTGGTGGTAGCGGAGCGGCGCGACAGTGTTGTGCAAGTACGCTCTGTCATCCTGATTGCGTTGCTGGCGGTGGTACGCAAATTGATCATTCTCGATCTTTCAAGCACGGATGCCTTCCATCTGCTGGCGCTCGCCGCAGCCATCCTTGCGCTGGGCGCCGTCTATTGGTTGGTGCGCGACCAAGGGCAGCCGCGCGAAATCATCGCGGCGCGAGACGGATGAGATTGCATTGCAAGGCGGTCGCTACAAAAGCTGACAAAACGATTTCAAATTCGAAGTTCCTGGCCTTGTGCGAGGAAACAGGTTGCCAGCAAACCGACCTGCACTTCTGTTGTTGGCCCAAAGGTTGCCGCGGCCCCCGGCCGGAGACGTCGCTCGACAGACGGTTCCAGCAAAAGGAGCTGCCTACCGCTGGGCATTCGCAATGCAAAGCGAAAAACCAGATCGTCCAGCTATTGATTGAGAGCTAGATTAGCCAGAGGTCGCTGCAGCCGTGTTCGTTCCAGGGGGCGTGGCGCGTTTGTTCCAGCGCTCGGCCGCCTGTGTAACGGTCGGCGCACTGGGGCCGAACGCCCAACATTTCCTGCATGCCACGAATTTCGGCACGATGTCGCTGTTGATCCAAACTTCCGAGCCGCCGCAGAAAGGACAGGGCTGCAGCGGTTGCACAGAAACAGGGAATCCGTGCAGTGGATCGATAGCGGCGCTATGAGTGAGTTTCCTAGGCATGCAATTTCTCGTGTTCTCATCGCAAGGCGCAGGGAGGCACGGCGCCCTTGCCAATACACGCTGGACGGCTCGATGGCGAGGGCGAGTTCGAGCCTCGAGGTGCACGTCGTGAATTACTCAGAGCCTATCCCGTTCGATCATGGCGTGCCGCCGTTGCACCCGGGATCATCGCGACGGATGGCCGCTCTGCGGACCCAATGGTGCGTTCTTCAACACGGGTGAAGTTCGCGGATGGCGTCGCCTGTGATCGTCCGGCCGGCCATCAGGACGGCGCCGCGAAGTCGTAGGAGATGCGTCCGGCGGGCAGATAGAACAGTGCGATGACGGCGCCGCCGCGGACCTCGGGATAGTGACGGCTTCCGGGATCGGGCGCGGTCCAGCCGGGCCCCTGCCACCCCTGCAGCCCCTTCAGCTCGGCGCCTTTGTCCAGTGGCACGACCAGGTTCAGTTCCCCGTATGGGTGGCCATGATATTGCCCGCGCAGCACGTCGTGGTCGTCCTCGTCCTTGAAGCGGCGCGGATCGGCGCTGTTCATGTAGACCGCCGTGATGCTGAACTGGAACGTCTCAGGCACCGGTTCCAGAATGCGGCTGCGCCGGTAGTTCGGACCTTCGACCTCCTGGTTGGCTGCCCAGCCTTCCTGGACCCCGAGCCTGATCAGGCGCGCCAGGTCCTGGTAGAGCTGGCTAGGCTCGCCGTATTTTTGATTGAGCCACCGCTCCATTTCCGCGCCGGGTGTCATGTCCTTGACCTCGCGCAGAAACGGAATGCTGCACTGAATCAGCTCGTCTCGGCTTCCCATGGCCTTGTCCTTTCCATTTGGGTTGCACTTTGTTCTTCGAAGCCAGCGAAAGAGGCGAACTCTGCGATGTCGGCGCGTGGCATCAGCCTGCCCTTGGCGACGTCCCTGGCGCGGCCGATCGAGATGCCGCACACCACCATCTGCTCCGCCGGGATCGACAGCAGCGGGCGCAGGATCCGGTGGTATTTCGAGAACGTCTCCTGCGGGCAGGACTGAAGCCCATGGCCTGCCGCGGCCAGCAGCACGTTCTGGACGAACATGCCGAGGTCGAGCCAGCTTCCGACCTGCAGGCGCCGGTCGATGGTGACGATGAGCCCGACGGGCGCGCCGAAGAACGCGTAGTTCTTGGCGGTCTGGCCGCTCCTGGCTTGGAGATCGGTCTGGGCGATGCCGAGCGAGCCATAGAACAGCCGGCCAAACTCCTGGCGTCGCCGCAGGTAGGGTTCGGGCAGGTCGCTGGCGTAATAGCTGTATTCCGATACGTGCGCGTCGCGGGCGGTTTCGTGCGCCTCGCGGAGAGCCACGGACACCGTGTCCTTGACAGTGCCCGCCAGCGCGTAGACATGCCAGGGCTGGATATTGGCGCCACTTGGTGCAAACCGCGCCACGCGCAGGATCTGCTCGATGGTCCCTCGTCCGACTGGCGCGTCCGAGAAATCGCGGCACGCAAAGCGGCCTGCGATGATCTCGTCGATCTGGCTTCGCGTAGCCGCGACCGCGCCGGTCATGGCTTCTTCAGGAGCGGACATCCACCCTGCTCCATCGACCGGAAAGCCTCGTCACCCGGAATCGTTGCCAGCAGCTCGTAATAGTCGAACTTGTATTTCGACTGCTCGGGCGACTTGACGCGGAACAGATACATGTCGCGGACCAGCCGGCCGTCCTCGCGGATCCGGCCATTCTTCGTCATGAAATCGTTCACGGGCGCCTCGCGCATCCTGGCGGCGACGGTCGGTCCATCCAGCGTGCCGGCCGCCTGCACTGCCTTGAGGTAGTGCGTCACCGCGCCATAGGTGCCGGCGTGGATCATGGTCGGGACCTTCTGGGTCTTTGCGATGAAGCGCTTCGACCAGGCGCGGGTGTCATCGTTCAGGTCCCAGTAGAAGGCCGAGCTCAACATCAGGCCCTGGGCGCTCTGCAGCCCGAGGCTGTGAATGTCGGCGATGAAGACGAGCAGCCCGACCAGCTTCTGCCGCTGGGTGATGCCGAATTCGCCGGCCTGCTTGACGGCGTTGATGAAGTCGCCGCCGGAATCGGCGAGCGCGATCACATCCGCCTTCGACGACTGCGCCTGGAGCAGGAAGGACGAGAAATCCGGCGTGTTGATCGGATGCTTCACGGCGCCGCGGATCTTGCCGCCCATGGCGTCGATGACCTGGCGGCTGTCGGCCTCGAGTTGGGCTCCAAGAGAGTAGTCGACCGAAACGAAGAACCAGGAGCTTGCGCCGAGACGCGACATCGCCCGCGTCGTTCCCTGCGACAGCGCGTAGGTGTCGTAGGTCCAGTGAATTCCGGTCGGCGAGCATTCGTCGCCGGTGAGGCGGGACGTCGCGGCGCCCGTGGCGAGGAACAGCTTCTTCTTGTCGCGCGTGATGCCCTGCACCGCCAGCGCGACCGCAGAATTCGGCACGTCGAGAATGACTTCGACGTTTTCATTTTCGAGCCAGCGCCGGGCGATGGTCGATCCCACATCGGCCTTGTTCTGGTGGTCTCCCGCGACGATCTGGATGCTGCGCCCGAGCACCTGGCCGCCGAAGTCGTCGACCGCCATTTGCGCCGCGACCACCGAGCCCTGGCCGCCATTGTCGGCATAGAGCGAGGACATGTCGGTGAGGACGCCGAGCTTCACAGGTCCATCCTGTGCAATCGCCTGCGCCGTGAGAAGCGTCAGTGCTAGTCCGAAAGCTCCGATCGAGATCCCGCAGGATTTCATTGCCCGTCTCCTCCAAATCCGGCGCCGGGATGATGACGGGATCGCGCGATTGCGGAAGTGAAACTCTTGCAGAGTGATCCTGAACCGCCTTCAGTTTGGTGGGGCGAGCGGCCAGGCATCGCGCTCCGGGGCCCTGGTCGGTTGCGTCGGCTGCGTGGTTGGCCTTAACTGCAAGCGATCGCAATGAAGCAACGGGCGCGCGATCCGCCTCGAGACGCGCACGTGGCCGTTTCCTTCAAGACGCTGGACCTGAACCTGCTCAAGGTCTTCGACGCCGTGATGGAGGAGCGGAGCGTGCTGCGGGCGAGCCAGAGGGTCGCCCTCAGTCAATCCGCCGTGAGCCATTCGCTCGCCCGGCTGCGCGAGATGCTCGAAGACGATTTGTTCGTGCGCACGGCGACCGGCATGCAACCGACCGCGCGGGCGCTGACGATGGCTCCGCAGGTTCGCGAAGCGCTGCGATCGCTCGAAGCGGCGGTCGAGCAGCCGCGCTTCGTTCCGGCGGCTTCCACCAGGCGGTTCACCCTCGCCGCCAACGACTTCACCACGATGGTGCTGGCCTCACCGCTCCTGAAGATACTGAAGGCTGAAGCGCCGGCGATCGACCTGATCATCAAGCCGGTGACGCGGATCGACCTCGCGGAGCAGATCGACCTCGGCCGCATCGACGTTGCGATCGGCGTCTTCTCGGATCCGCCGAGCCGCTTCCGCACCTCGCTATTGTTCGAATATGACGACGTGCTGATCGTGGGCGGCAAGCGCAAGCTCGGCCGGATCACCAACGCGACGCTGGCGCGCATGCCGCTGGTCGTCGTCTCCTTCGGCGGCGAGCAGGAGGGCGCGATCGGGGGCTTCATCTCCGAGCGCGGCCTTGCCCGTCGATCGGAGATGTATGACCGCGCAGCGCTCGAACGGGCACTGTCCGAAAGCGACCGGCCGCCGCGAATAGCTGTTTCGCTGCCGCATTTTCTTGCCCTGCCCGCCCTGCTCGCGGACTCCGAGTTGGCGGCCATCGTTCCGCGTCCATTGGCGCGGGCATTCGAACGCGCCCATGCCGTCACCGCGTACGAGCTGCCTTACGCCACAACTCCGGTCGAAGTCCGGCTATTGTGGCACGAACGTATCGAGGGCGAGCCGGCACATGACTGGCTTCACGACGTCCTCAGGCGCACGACTGAGGACCTCCGGCACCGGCGCTAGCTGGAGACGCTCACCTGTCCAGTTGGCGCTTACGGCCAGTCGGCAAAGTTGAGCGTCGGCCGCGATCGGCCGGCGCGCACGCGCGCCGCAACGCGCCGGCGCCAGACGCCCGGCGCCTCGCCGGTGTGCTTGCGGAAGAAGCGGTTGAAGTAGGCGGTGTCCTTGAAGCCCAGCGCAAAGGCGATCTGCTTGACGGCAACGGTGCCGGCCTCGAGCCGTGTCGCGGCTTCCTTGACGAGGCGCTGCTGGATCAGTTCGCTCGGTGAACGCTTCAGCTCGCGGCTGCACAAAGCGTGCAGGCGGTCCGGCGTCATGCCGAGCAGGTTCGCGTAATCGCTCACGCGCAGGTGCTGCTGATAGCGCTCCTCGAGCAGTCGGCGGAAGCGTGTCAGGATTTCGGCACTGCTCCCCTCCTCGTCCCGATCGTCGGTCGCGCCGGCGAACAGGCGCCAGAAGCGCAGAACACACAGCGTCAGCTCGGCCGACATGATCGATGCCGCGCCGCTGCGGGCAGGCGAAGCGATCTCGGCGGCGATCGCCGCGATCGACCGTGACATCGTGGTGACGAGGTCGGGCTCGACCGGCCGCGCCATGATGCCACCGGCGGCTTCGAGCGCGAGATAGGCTGGTTCGGCCGATGGCGGCAGGTAGCGATGCCACACGCCCGCGCGCAGTTGCAGCAGCTCGGCGGTGGCCCCGGCCGGCACCTCGAGCCATTCGGCCGACCCCGCCGGCAGCCAGACAATGGCCGGGCCGGTAAACGCCGTCGTCTTGCCGGGCCGGCCGACCTCGGCGGCGGCTCCAACGTGCAGGCAGAGCAGATGGATGAACGGCCGCGCCGCTTTCGATGTCAGCATCCAGCGCCGCGCAACGTAGTGCGAGGCGATCAGCTCGGCGCCGACGGGCGTAGGGCCGCTCGCGCCTGCTGGAGTGCTGTCCGCGACGCCTCGACGCACCTGGCCGCCCCGACCAGAAACGTCCAATCTTTCGCCGGATCTGTCCATTGTGCGAACAAACCCCTCGGTGCTTGCTAGGTCAAGTCCTGGTCGCGGCCGGCTTCCTGAAGCCGTGCCGAAAAGAAACCGGGACCAAGAGGAACGGCCCACTCACATCGCTAGCGGACAACCGCTGGAGTGAAACAACGAGGGAGGATCGACATGTTTTCGGCGAACCGTCGAACGTTGCTGCGCGTCACTGGCCTTGCGGCTGTCGCCACGGCGCTGGGAAGCTTTGCGTCCGCGGCCGATGCGCAGGAGAAGATCCGGATCGGCTATGCCATTTCCAAGACCGGCCCCTATGCCGGCGGCGCCGGTATCACCACCCTGCCCAATTACGAGCTGTGGGTGAAGGACGTGAACGCGGCCGGCGGCATCAAGCTCGGCGACAAGAAGCTGCCGATCGAGGTGGTCGAATATGACGACCGCAGCAGCTCGGAGGAAGCCGTCAAGGCGATCGAGCGTCTCGCCAACCAGGACAAGGTTGATTTCATCCTTCCGCCCTGGAGCACGGGCCTCAACCTTGCAGTCGGCCCGACGCTGAACCGGCTCGGCTACCCTCACCTTGCGGTGACGTCGGTGACCGACAAGGCGCCGGAGCTGGCCAAGCGCTGGTCGAACGCGACATTCTGGCTCGGGACGTCGGCGCAGATCTCCGAGGGCCTGGCGGATCTGCTCGGCAAGCTGAAGAGCGAGGGCAAGATCGGGGCGAACATCGCGATGGTCAGCATCGCCGATCAGTTCGGCATCGAGCTCTCCGCAGCGGGCCGCGAGGCTTTCAAGAAGCACGGATTTACGCTGACCTATGACAAGACCTATCCGATGGGCGCGCAGGATCTTCAGCCGCTGCTGAAGGACGCGATCGCGTCGAATCCGGATGCGTTCGTCGCCTTCAGCTATCCGCCGGATACGATCGCGCTGACCGAGCAGGCGCAGCTCCTGAAATTCAATCCAAAGGTCTTCTACGTCGGTGTCGGTACCGCCTTCCCGCTCTACAAGGGCAAGTTCGCGGCCAACAGCGAGGGCGTGATGGGGATCGGCGGCTGGAACGCGGACTCGCCGCAGCTGAAGGACTATCTCGCGCGCCACAAGGCCGCGACCGGCAAGGAGCCAGATCGCTGGGCGAGCTCGATCACCTATGCAAGCCTCCAGGTGCTGCAGCAGGCGATCGAAAAGGTCGGCAAGCTCGATCGCGCCGCCGTCGCAGCGGAAATCCGCTCGGGCACGTTCGACACCATCATCGGCAAAGTCAAGCTGAAGGACGGACTGCTCCAGGACGTCTGGAGCGTCGGCCAGTGGCAGAACGGCGAGTTCTACGCGCTTGCGCCGGCCTCGCTGCCGGGCGCGCGTGCGCCGGTCGTGCCCAAGGCACAGTGGCAGTAAGGCCGTTGGCAGGCCTTGCGCTGCGAGGCCTGCCGTCCGCTTAAAGGGCTCGGTTTCATGCTGCTCGTCGACATCATCCTGCCGGGCCTCGTGCTCGGCGGCATGTACGCGCTGATCGCGCTCGGGCTGACGCTGCAATACGGCGTGGCGCGGATCATGAACCTGTCCTACGGGGAGTCGCTGGTCGCGGCTGCCTTCGGCGCGTTCTCGCTCTACAGCGGCCTTGGCCTGGGCCCGCTGGCCGCGCTGCTGCTGGCGGTCCCGGTCGCGATGCTGCTGAACTGGCTGCTCTATCGCTTCCTGCTGGAACGGCTGATGCGGCGGGGCAAGGACCGCGGCGCGCAGGAGATCGACAGCATCCTCGTGACCTTCGGCGCGCTGTTCGTGATCCAGGGCGCCATGCTGGTCGCCTTCGGCGGGCAGTATTACAGCTACAGCTATCTCTCCATTCCGCTTACGATCATGGGCTCGACGCTTGCGGTCAATCGCCTGGTCGCGCTGCTGTTCGCCGCCGTGGTTGGCGGCGCCGTCTATCTCGCCCTTACCCGTACGCGGATCGGCACCGCCGTGCGCGCCATCGCCGTTGACCCGAACGCCGCGCGCCTGGTCGGGATCGACGTGGCCGCGCTGTCAGGATTTGCGTTTGCCTTCGGCGGCGGCCTCGTCGCCGTCGGCGGCGTGCTGGTCAGCATGTTCCTGACCTTCAACGCCGCAATGGGCGTGATCTTCACCATGAAGGCGCTGGTCGTCGTCATCATGGGCGGCGTCGGCAACGTCCTGGGCGCGCTGGTTGCGGGGCTGCTGCTCGGCGTGGTCGAGACCGCGGTGGCACGGCTGGTTGATCCCGGGCTGACGCTGGCCGCGACCTACGCGCTGTTTCTCGGCGTGCTCCTTATCAAACCTACCGGCCTGTTCGGGAGAGCCGCGTCGTGACCGGGCCTCTGCGTGCATTGTTATGGTGTGCCGCGCTTGCCCTGGCTGCGGCCGTTGTCACCTATCCGCGCTATGCCAACGGCTACTATCTCGCGCTCGGCATCAGCGTCCTCTATTTCACGATCCTCGCAACCGCCTGGGCGATGTTCTCGGGTCCCACCCGCTACATCTCGCTTGCAACGGTCGCCTTCTTCGGCCTCGGCGCCTACACCGCTGCGGTGCTGGGTGAGACCATGCCCTGGCCGGTCGTGCTGCTGGCCGCGGCCGGTGTAGGCGTCCTCACCGCCGCCATCACCGGACTCTCGACGCTGCGGCTGTCAGGCATCTATTTCGTGATCTTCTCCTTCGGGCTGGCCGAGCTGATCCGGCAGCTGGTGATCTGGTACGAGGTCAACATCCACAAATCGGTCGGCCGCTATCTCTTCAGCGCGGTGACGCAGGACATTCTCTACTGGCAGCTGCTGGGCCTGACCGCGATCGTCTTCCTGGTGGGCTGGCTGCTCGGGCGCTCGCGCTACGGGCTGGCCTTGCGCGCCATCGGCGCCGACGAGACCGCGGCCAGCCATTCCGGCATCGACGCGACGCGGATCAAGCTCGGCGTCTTCATCCTGAGCGCGACGTTCATGGCGATGACCGGCGCGGTGATGGCGCCGCGCTGGACCTATATCGATCCCGCGATCGCCTTCAATCCGACCATCTCGTTCCAGGTCGTGATCATGGCCCTGCTCGGCGGTGCCGGCTCGCTGTTCGGCCCCGTGCTCGGCGTCGTTCCGCTGGTGCTGCTGTTCGAGGTGCTGACCGCGACGCTGCCCAACCATTTCAGCATCGTGCTCGGCATCATCTTCGTCCTCATCGTCATGGTGCTGCCGAATGGCGTGATCGGCCTGTTCGGGGCGGGCCGCTGGCGTGTCCCGGCAGGTCATCCCGCCACCGCTTCCGCCCGCAAGATGGATGCAACGCTGCTCGCGGTCGACGGCGTCAGCAAATCGTTCAGCGGGCTGCGCGCCGTCGAGGACGTCAGCTTCACGGTCGCGCCGGGCGAGATCATCGGCATCATCGGCCCCAACGGCTCCGGCAAGACGACGCTGCTGAATACGCTGTCGGGCGCCTTGCGCCCCTCGTCGGGCACGATCCGCTTCAGCGGCACCGTCCTCAACGGCCTGCGCGCGCACCAGATCGCGCGGCTGGGGCTTGCGCGTACGTTCCAGCTGGTGCGGGTGATGCCGGACCTGACCGTCGCCGAGAACGTCGCTGCGGCGCGGTTGTTCTCGACGTCGAACGGTTCGGACGCGACGGGACGCGAGCTGCTGGACCTGGTCGGGCTCGGCACCATGCACGAAGCCCCCGCGGGCGAATTGACCTATATCGACCAGAAGCGGCTCGAGCTTGCCCGTGCGCTTGCGCTGCAGCCGCGCCTCGTGCTGCTCGACGAATGGCTGGCGGGCCTCAACCCGAGCGAGCTCGAGACCGGCATCGCCCTGATTGCGAAACTGCGCGAGCGCGGTCTCACCATCATCATGGTCGAACATGTCATGGATGCGATCCGCGCGCTGTGCGGCCATTGCATCGTCATGAACGCCGGCAGCGTGATCGCGCGCGGCACGCCGGACGATGTCCTGGCCGATCCGAAGGTCGTCGCCGCCTATCTCGGAGGTGACGATGCTTGAGGTCGCCGCCCTCTCCCACTTCTATGGCAAGCACCAGGCGCTGGCCGACGTCGGGCTCGGCATCACCAAAGGCGAGATCGTCGCGATCCTCGGCGCCAACGGCGCCGGGAAGTCCACCCTGCTCAAGAGCATCGCCGGGCTGGTCAGGCCCGTTCCGGGCGCAAGGATCACGTTCGAGGGACAGAGCATCGGCGAGCTGCCCGCCCATCTGATCGTGGAGCGCGGCATCGCCCTGGTGCCGGAGGGACGCGGCGTCTTCGGCGAACTGACGGTTGCCGAGAATTTGCAGCTCGGCGCCTATCCCGCCCGCGCCCGTGCCGGCGAGGCGGATCGGCTCGCAAGGATCCTGCAACTGTTCCCGCGCCTTGCCGAGCGCATGACCCAGGCCGTCCGCACCATGAGCGGCGGCGAGCAGCAGATGGTGGCGATCGGCCGGGCGCTGATGTCGAACCCGCTGCTGCTCCTGCTCGATGAGCCCTCGCTCGGCCTGTCGCCCCTCCTCAGCCGCGAGGTGTTTCGCGCGCTGGCGCAGATCCGCGCCGGAGGCGTCGGTGTGCTGCTGGTCGAGCAGAATGCACGCGCCAGCCTCGACATCGCCGATCGTGTCTACCTGATCGAGTCCGGCCGCAACGCCGGCAGCGGACCAGCCGCTGCGATGAGAAACGATCCCGAGATCCAACGCGCCTATCTCGGCAAGGCGCGCGCCGCATCGCCCCCACATTGATCACCCCATGGAGAGCGCCATGAACGCAATCGACCTTCTCATCGGCGGCAAGGACCGGTCGGCCAGCAACCAGCGGACCTTCCAGCGCCGCAACCCGATCTCCGGCGAGGTCGCGACAACAGTGGCCGCGGCCTCGATCGACGATGCGATGCGCGCCGCCGATGCTGCGGCCGCCGCCTTCCCGGCCTGGTCGCAGCTCGGCCCCTCCGAGCGCCGCAAGCGGCTGAGCGCAGCCGCCGACATCCTCGCGCGCCGGGCCGCGGAGTTCACCGCGCTGATGGTCGCCGAGACCGGCGCCACCGCGGGCTGGGCCGGCTTCAACGTGCATCTCGCCGAAGGCATGCTGCGCGAGGCCGCCGCCATGACAACGCAAATTTCGGGCGAGGTCATCCCGTCCGATAAGCCCGACAATCTCGCAATGGCCTTCCGCCAGCCGGTCGGCGTCGTGCTCGGGATTGCGCCGTGGAATGCACCGGTCATCCTCGGCGTGCGGTCGGTCGCGATGCCGCTTGCCTGCGGCAACACGGTGGTGCTGAAGGCCTCCGAGATGAGTCCCGGCGTGCACCGGCTGATCGGAAGCTGCCTGACCGAAGCCGGCCTTGGCGACGGCGTCGTCAATGTCGTGACCAATGCGCCGGAAGATGCGCAGGCCGTGGTCGAGGCGCTGATCGCCCATCCCGCCGTCCGCCGCGTCAACTTCACCGGCTCGACCCGGGTCGGCCGTCTGATCGCGCTCGCTTGCGCCAAGCATCTCAAGCGCGCGCTGCTGGAGCTCGGCGGCAAGGCCCCGCTCGTGATCCTCGACGATGCCGACCTCGATGCGGCCGTGAATGCCGCGGCCTTCGGCGCCTTCATGAACCAGGGCCAGATCTGCATGTCGACGGAACGGATCGTCGTCGACGACAAGGTGGCGGACGCCTTCATCGCCAAGTTCGCGGCCAAGGCGAAGAGCCTGCCCCACGGCGATCCCCGCAAGGGCAATGTCGTGCTCGGCTCGCTCATCAGCGATGCTGCCTGCGACCGCGTACGCGGCCTGATCGACGATGCCGTCGCCAAGGGTGCGGTGCTTGCGGCAGGCGGACACGGCAGCGGCACGATCATGCCGGCCACCATCGTCGATCACGTCACCCCGGCGATGCGCATCTATGGCGAGGAAAGCTTTGGTCCGGTCGTGACCGTTGTGCGGGTCAGCGGGGTGGATGAAGCGGTCCGGGTTGCCAATGACACCGAATACGGCCTGTCCTCCGCCGTGTTCGGCCGCGACATCGCGCGCGCAATTGGCGTCGCCAAGCGGATCGAAGCCGGGATCTGCCACGTCAATGCGCCGACCGTGCATGACGAGCCGCAGATGCCGTTCGGCGGCACCAAGGCATCGGGCTACGGGCGCTTCGGCGGCAAGGCTGCCATCGACGAGTTCACCGAGCTGCGCTGGATCACGGTGCAGACCGGACCTCGCCATTACCCGTTCTGAAGCAAGGCGGCCGTTCGCCTCAGCGCAGCGGCAGCAGGTCGAGCTGACTCTGCGCCTTCTTCACCGCTGCTCCGAACCAGCTTTGGCTCGGAGCCTCCTTGGCGAAGCATTTTGTGTAGGCGTCCATGGCCTGGTCTTCCTTGGCCATGGCGTCCTGCGGGGTCTTCCTGGCCATCATCTGCTTCCAGACTTTCTCACAGGCCGGGATCTCGGCCGTCTTCACGGCGTGGCTTGAAGAGAGGAAAAAGACCTTGTCGCCCTTTATCGCGACCACGCCGATTTCGCCCGGCGAGCCCTTCAGATCGCCGTTGCCGCGCACGCCCAGCACGGCGACCGCGGCGCTCGTGCCTGCGGGTTTTGTAACCGGCAGCTCCGCATATTTGGCGAAGGCGGCGTCCTGGATCGCCTGATAGTAGAAGCGGTCCGACCTGATCGCCGCGCCGATCTCCTGCGGCATGCCGTCCTCGCGGTGCTCGCCCAGCCAGTGCTTCAACAGCCCCGTCGTGGTCACCACGGCCTGCATCTTGTCGCCCTCGGAGGCGAAGCCGAGGCCATCGAGATGACCGAAACCTGAATCGCCCTTGAACAGGGTATCGACGTTCGACTTGCCGTCAGCCGGGAGGCCCTTGATCGTGACCGGGCCCACCAGGCCGCGCAGGACGCGTGCCAACTCCTCGAGCGCCGCGTCATGCTGCTTGAAGGTCTCGTCGTTCTCCTTGGCCTTGGAGAACTTTGCGATGTAGCGGTCGCGCAGGTCGAGATAATTCTGCTCGGGCGCGGCCGCCCGCGCGGGTATGGCCAGGACGAGCAGGCAGAGCAAGGCGAGCGATCTCATGCGATGTCCGAAAGGCTGGAAGCAATCTCCAGTCTTGGTGCCGGTGCCCCGCGTGAAGGTTCACCGGCAGGCAAGGACCTGCACAGGCTAGGACCTGCACAGGCCAAGACTTGCACAACCAAGTCTTGCACAGCCAAGTCTTGCACAGCCAAGTCTTGCACAGGCCAGGACTTGCGGCCCGCCGCCCCTCTCCCCCTGCTCCGTAGGCGTCTACGTGGCGCCTATGCGCGCTTCTTGCTTTTCCTGGCGCGGGTCTTGGCTGTCTTCTTGCCCGCCTTCTTCACAGCCGCGGCTGTCTTGCGCGACTTGGCAGGCGGTTTGGCAGGCGATTTGGCCGGCGACTTCTTCTTTGCGGAGGTCTTTTTCGCGGGCTTCCTGGCGACCGCGACCTTCCTGCGCGGCGCGGCCTTCTTCGCCGTCCTGGTCCGTCCGGCTTTCCGTGGCCTGGTCCGCCGCGCGCGCGGTGCGGTCGGGGCCGCCGCAATTACCGCCACGTCGGCCTCTGCCTGCTCCGCACGGACGCCCGCGAGCGTCGTCTGGAGGGCCGCGTCCCAGGCCGCGAGGTCGAAATGCTGGGGGTCGTCGTGGTCGCCCACGCCCAGATCCAGCACGCAATGGTAGACCGGGACCATCCATTCGCCGCGCCTGACGCCGGCGATGACATATTGCAGCGCGAGCCTGGCATATTGGGCGGGCGTGAATCCGGGGTCGGGCGACTGGAAGTCCTGGGTGCCGGGGCCCATGCGCGGCTGCACCAGTTCGTGATGCAGGAACAGTCCCCTGAAGCGGGTACTCGGCTTTTCGAACTGGGTCGCGCGCCAAGGCGTGCCGTAGGTCCGGTCCGTCCGTGTCTCGCCGAGGCGCGTGATGTAGATGTGGGTCTTGCCGTCAGGCAGACCCGAAAGCTTGTTGCCGGACCAGGCGGCCGTGTTGATGAAATCCGGGTCGAAGTCTTGTCCGGCCCCCAGTTTGAAGCTGGTGTCGTGGATGACGAAATAACGCGCAAGCGGTGCGTTCGGGTCGTCGGAATTGGCGTGGCAGATGCGATCCGTCACCGAGCCGCCCACGGTGCTTTCGGCAATCCCCTGCGTCTGAAGGAAAGATCGCAGCTGCGCCTTGGTCACTCCCAGCGCTGCGGGACTGGCGAGCAGGCTGGACAGCACCGGCGGCAGATCGGCTGGCGCCTCGGCGACGATGCCGTGGGGCTTGACGGTGCGAAGCAGGCACCGGGCCTGATCCAGCGGCGATCCCTCGAATGACAACTGAGCGGAGTTGAAGTGACAAGGCGTGGTCATTGGACGCTCCCGGCGAATGATCACCCGCGCTGCCTGGCAGCGCGTTCACCCTTGCAACCTTACGGAAAGGCGCGGCGCGTCACAACTTTTATTTGAATGCATTGGTGGGCCCGGACAGACTTGCCCGGCGCCCTACTCAGCCGGCGTGAGCTGCCGGTTCAGGCGCAGCGCAGCGGTCTCGCGCACGCGGACACGGGCGCGGCGCTTGCGCCACCAGATCACGACCCCGGTGACCGAGAGCGCGGCCACGACGAGGCCCATGATCGAGATCAGGATGCGGCCGGGCAGCCCGACGATGCGGCCCGAATGCAGCGGAAACTGCGCCTGCACGAAGATGTCGGCGGCGGTGCCGACCCAGGGCAGCCGCTCGCCGATCGGACGGCCGTCCTCGCTGTCGTAATAGAGCTGCGCCGGGCCGACACCGCCGGCGCCGTGATCGTCGCCGGGATGAAAGAAGGCGGCGGCGTAGACGCCATGGGCCGGGCCGTAGCTGAGCGCGCCGACCGGGGTGGTCCAGCCACGCGCCTTGCCGTCGGCGGCCGCGCGGGCCGCGATCTCGGCGAACGTCATCCTGGGCTCGATCGGGTTATCGAGATCGCGATAGGGCCGCTGCTCATAAGGTGTCGGCGTGTAGTTCGACACCATCTTCATCAGCGGCGAGAACACCTCGAAATAGAGGTTCAGCGAGAATGCCGTGAAGGCGATGATGAACAGGACGCCCCAGGTCCACAGGCTGAAGGCGCGGTGGATGTCGAAATTGATCCGGTAGGCGCTGCCGGAGCTCTTGATGGTCCAGGCCGGCGCCCAGCGCGCCCAGAAGCCGCGGTCGAGCTGTCGCGTGACCTCGGGCGCCCGCGCCGCCTTGGCGCGTCGCCGCGAGGGCAGCGTCAGATAGAAGCCGACGAAGCAGTCGATGGTCCAGATGATGGCGATGATGCCGAGCACGCGCATGCCCCAGCGGTCGCTGCCCCAGAATTCCGGGATGTGCATGGTGTAGTGCAGCTTGTAGAGGAACGAGACGAAGTTCTCTCGCGTGACCGGCCACACCGCGCCCCAATAGCGCCGGCCGAGCTCGGCGCCGGTGTTGGGATCGAGGAACACCTGATTGTAGTCGAGCGGATAGCGCTTGCCGGTCGCGGGATCGATCCGCGGCATGATGAAGAACCACAGCGAGTGGCCCTCCTCCGGCGTCATGAAGAGATACACGACGCGCGCACGAGGATCGCGCTGCTCGATCATCTTGGCGAGCTCGATCGACGGGATGGCCGGGCCCTTGGTCGAGACATCGAAGAGATGGTTGTTCAGGACGTCGTCGATCTCATGGTCCCAGGAGATGATCGCGCCCGTGATGCCGGAGAAGAACAGGAATCCGGCCGTGAGCAATCCCGCCCAGCGATGTAGTTTGCCGAATATTGCTCTCATCGTCTTCTCTCATCCAGCAGGTCCGGCTCCCCATTGCCGGACCATCTTCAGTTCGAACTCACCAGCGGTACGTCAGCTTGCCGATCGCTTTACGTCCCTCCGCGTAGAAACAGCCCGACAGGTTGTAGCAGGCGGCGACGTAGCGGGTGTCGGCGAGGTTGGTGACATTCAGCGACAGGCGCCAATTGTCCCTGGTGTAGGCAAGCAGCGCATCCAGCACGGTCGAGGCTCCCACCTTGAACGTGTTGGCGTCATCGCCCCAGGTCGCGCCGACGTAACGAATGCCGCCGCCGAACTGCAGGCCCGCCAGCACCCCGTTCTGGAGCGTGTAGTCGCTCCACAGCGAGGCGCGATTGAGCGGCACGGTGACCGGCGCCTTGCCGACATTCACCGGATCCTGCGTGACCATGGCATCGACATAGGCATAGGCCGCACGCAGGTTCCAGCCGTCGGCGAGCGACATCGTGCCTTCGAGCTCGATGCCGCGCGATTTCACCTGCCCGGTTTGTTCGGCATAGGTCGCTGCAGGCACGTAGGTGACGACATTGTCGCGCGACAGGTCGAAGGCGGCGAAGGTGAACAGCGCGTTCCAGCCGAGTGGCTGGTACTTGACGCCCACTTCGTATTGGACGCCCGTCTCCGGATCGAGCATCTGTCCGCCAAAACCGGTCGCCAGCACCGGCAGGAACGATTCCGAATAGCTGAAGTAAGGCGCGATGCCGTTGTCGAAATTGTACATCACCGCGGCGCGGCCGGTGAAGGCCGAGGCATCCTTTGAGACCGACGTGTTGGCGATTCCGTTGTCGACCTGCGTCGTCACGAAATCCTGGCGGCCACCGAGTTGGAACGACAGCCGGCCGAGCCTGATCTGGTCCTGCGCATAGACGCCGGCCTGCGACTGCTTGACGCCGGTCTTGTCGCTCGCCACGGCGTCCACAGCGTAGTCGTAGCTGTATACCGGGTTGAAGACGTTGACCGTGGGCGCCGACGTCGTGACGCCAAAGGCGGTGTCGCGGAACGTGGTGTTACGGTAGTCGACCCCGACCAGCGTAGTGTGGCTCAGGATTCCGGTCGTGAACTTGCCCTGGAGCTGGTTATCCACCGCAAAGGAGTTGATATAGGAGTTGCTGTAGCTGCCATAGCGCGCCAGCTGCCCCGCGGCCTCGTCGGTATAGCCGCCGCCGTAAAACACCTTCTCCTCATTGTGCTGATAGGCGTAGCGCAGGTTCTGCCGAAACGTGATGTTGTCGGTGAAATCGTGCGAGAGCTGGTAGCCGGCGGTCGCGATCTCGGTGTTGAAGGCGTCGAAGCTCGGCACGCCCGCGAAGAACGAGACCGGAATGGTGCGGCCGTTGTTCGGCCAGACCGTGCCGGAGGCTGGCAGGAACTGGAGGCCCCACCCTGCCCGGTCCCTCTGATAGTTGGCGAGCACGGTGAGGGTCGTGTCCTCGTTCGGCTTGAAGGTGACTGCGGGCGCGATGAAGACGCGATTGTCCTTGCTGAAGTCGACCTGGGTCTCGCCGTCGCGCACGACGCCGGTCAGGCGCCACAGCACGGTGCCTTCCTTGTTGGCCGGGCCGCCCATGTCGAACTGGCCCTGATATCGGTTGAAGCTGCCGCCGGAGATCGAGACCTCGCCGAACTGCTGCGCCGTCGGCAGTTTTGTCACGTAGTTGAGCAGGCCGCCGGTGCCGCTGCCGCCATACATCGCGGAAGACGGTCCTTTGAGAACCTCGAGGCGTTCGGCGCCGTAGGGATCGAGCCCGTTGAAATGCACGTAATTGCTGGAGGGGATTCGCAGGCCGTCGATGTAGAGGCCCGGCATGGTCATGTCGAAGCCGCGGATCTGGAGGCCGCCGAAGCGGGTGTCCGAGCCGCCATTGACGTCGCCGCTGACGCCGGCCGTGTAGCGCAGCGCCTCGCCGATCGAGACCGCGCCCTGGTTTCGGACCTGGTCGGTGGTGACGATGGAGACCGACTGGGGGGTCTCGATCAGCGGCGTGTCGGTCTTGGTGGCGGTGCCGCTGCGCGTGGCGACGAACCCGCGCACAGGTCCGCCGGCGCGTTCACCCGTCGCGCCATTCGACGCCGACTGGGCTGGTGCGGCCTGCTGCGCGGGAGCACGACGATTGGCGCGGGAGGTGCGCGTCGATGCCGATCGTCGCGAGGCCGCGGTCGCCGCAGGACGTGCGCGATGGGCCGGCGCGTCAACGGTGACCGAGGGAATTTGCGTCTGCGCCTGCACCTGCACGGGACCAAGGGGAAGGAGGAGAGCCGCTGAGCTGACGGCTCCGAAGAAG
Organism: Bradyrhizobium huanghuaihaiense; assembly: GCF_007830635.1. Taxonomy (GTDB): domain Bacteria; phylum Pseudomonadota; class Alphaproteobacteria; order Rhizobiales; family Xanthobacteraceae; genus Bradyrhizobium; species Bradyrhizobium huanghuaihaiense. The sequence goes on from NZ_VLLA01000009.1 coordinate 181,858, forward strand.
AGCACCTGAAGCTGTCGATGGCGCGTTTGAAAACACGCAGGAAGTTGGAAGTCAGTCACGTCTTAGCAGCCCCACGCACTGCCGGCTTCGCCGGTATCGTTTTTGATGCCTCGCCCTAACGCAGGCGATTTCGGAGCGCGATAGGAACCGGGTTAGAACTTCTCCAGACCTGTGCGCAGCATGTGCGGCGAATGCGCTCAGGCGCAGAGAGAGCGGATTTGGAATCCTTCTAGGCGACTGTGGTCGATGCGACGAGGCGCGAGCACCAGTGACATCGCAAGCGGGCGCGGAGAACGAATCCTTTACCATGGCCTCGGCGCTCGATTGAGCCTGAGGAACCGTGGGGGTAGAATCTGTTGCGGGATATTTCATTTGCATTGCAGACCGTGCCGCAACGTTCTGTGCCGGCGCATCCGGGGGCGACGTCCATGAGCGAATTGCGCGCTGCGACCAGGCAATCGACCGCGAGGACGGGGCTCGTCGAGTTTGACGGCGCCAGGGGCACCGTCAGCATCCCCTGCACGATCGCGGACGTCTCAGGCACCGGAGCAAGGCTGAAGCTCGACTGGTCGCTGGCGTTGCCCAAACAGGCCACGCTGACCTTTGCCGACGGCTTGCGAAAGACCTGTCGTGTCGCCTGGCAGAAGCGGCGGCTGCTCGGCGTCGCCTTCGCGGACGGCGTTGCGAGCCTCGACGAGCAGGCCCTGATGATGACCGAGGAAGAGCAGGCGCTGCACCGGCGGCATATCGGCGCACAGGTCCGCGGCGCACGCGAGGCGCGTGGCTATACCGAGAGCCAGATGGCGAACCTCATTGGTATCTCACCCGAGGATATCTCCCGCGCCGAGTGCGGTGAGATCAGCATCCCCCTCTACCAGCTCACGCACATTGCCGACCTGCTGCTGGTCGACCTCGACAGCCTGGTTGCCGGCCCGGCGTCCATCGCTCTGCCTCCCGTCGGCGACGCCGAACTGGCGGCGGGCTGACTACCGCGCCGCTAGTCCTTGTCGCAGCACGAGGCGGCGCCCTTCCCTTCGCCCGCGAGCACGCTGCGGCTGTTGCGCTCCGGCGGGATGTCGAAGGCCGCATTGGCCGCGAAGAAGCCGGTCGGCTTCAGCATGAAGCCGGCATATTCGACCGGCATGATCGGAAAATCCTCGGGCTTGCAGACATGGGTGTGGCCGAAGGAATGCCACACCACGAGATCTGTATTCTCGATGTTGCGGTTCTGCGCGGCGTAGCGCGGCAGGCCGTCGCCGCCGGCATGGACGTTGGGATAGTCGCCGCTGGCATATTTCTCGTCCCTGTCGAAGGCCGTGACCCAGACGTGTTTGGTGGCGAAGCCGCCGCGCTTGCGCACGTAGCTGCCCTCCTGCGCCAGCATCAGCGGGCTCGGATTGACGACGAGCTTGTAGGCCGGCGCATTGCCGACCGAATTGATCTCGTTGGGATTGCTGATCTTCCAGAACCGGCCGGTCTCGCCATTGGCGACCGCCGCGGCGTCGCGCTCGCGCGACAGCACGCGCGTCGTGGTGTCGAACACGTTGCCGTGGGGATTGTCGTGGCCCCAGGGTCGCGGCACGAAGTCGTGCTCCGTCACCGTGTTGCCGCCGCCATCGAGATCCATGTGCAGGCGCACGTTGAAGAAGTGCTGGTGCGTGGGACCGCCGAGATTGTCGTCGACCATGCCGCCCCATCTGTACGTTTCGCCTGATGGCACGGCCGCGGTCTGGATGATGCCGGTAAGTTTTGTCTCGAGCTGGATCGTGCCGTCCTGGTAGAGGTACCAGTAGAAGCCGTAGTCGTAATTGCCGACGGTGGCGAAGAACGAGATCACGAGGCGGCGCGACCTGCGCACCTCGAACAGGCCATTACGGAATTCGTAGTGTTTCCAGGCAATTCCGTAGTCTTCTTCATGCATGCAGATAGCGTTCTGCATGACGAAGGGCTCGCCCTTGCCGTCGGCGGCGGGCACGTCGAAATAATGGATGTTGCCGATGCAGTCGCAGCCGAGCTCGAGCGCGTTGGCGAGCATGCCGAGCCCGTATTCGCCGGCATCGAAGGCCGACTTCCAGAAATGGTTCGCGGTCGGATCGGCATAAGGCACCACCATCTCGGTGACGCTGGCGCGATGGATCAGCGAGCGCTTGCGCGCGCCGTCCTGATAGGCGAGCTGATGCAGCACCAGCCCCTCGCGCGGGGTGAAGCCGACGCGAAAGCTCCATTTCTGCCAGTCGACCTTCCAGCCATCGACGCGAAAGCTCGCGCCCTCCGGCTGCTCGATATGCAGCGGCTTGATGTCGGTGCGCGGGTTTTGGAGTTCATGCGCGCCGTAATTCCGCTTCTTGCGCGGGATCGGCACGATCGGGTCCTCGTCGGTGAGATCGATGACCTCGCCGCCGATCAGGTCGACCACGGCGACCACGCCCTCGATCGGATGGGCGTAGCCGTTGTCCTGCAGGTGCTCGCGAAAATAGCTGACGGCCCGCACGATGCGGGCGCCGCGCTCGAACTCCTTGTCGAAGAAGCCCGACGAGAACGGATCGACCTGGACCAGCTCGATGTCCTTGTCGCTGAGCCCGCGCCGGACCATCGCCGCGCGCCATCTGGCGTCGGCCTTCACCACGGCCTCACACTTGAAGAACTCTTCCAGCATCACCGGAGGCTGCCCGTAGGGCGCCTCGCGGTTCGGAATGATTTTTCGCGCGACGATCTCGCCACGACTGAGATCGACGATGTGCTCGATCGCCTCGCCCGTGGCCACGTCCAGCGTCAGCACGAAAGCGCGGCGCCCTGCCCCGCCTGCGGCCAGCTCCTGCTTGGTCGGCTCTTCCAGCCGCACCGTCGGGAAGCGGCAGTTCTCCGGTGAGGTCGCGGCGGCACGCACCAGGGTGCAGGCTGCGGTGATCTCTTCAGCCGTCAGCGGATCGAGCGGATGCGGCGCAGCAGCCTGCGCTTGCGGTTTGGCTTTGACGGTATCGAGCATGGGCATGTCCAAAAGTCAGGCGAGATGCGCGGTGATGGCGCTGAAGGCGGCAAACCAGCGCTGATCGATCGGCACGTCCATCGCCTTGGGCTGCGTCGCGAGCTTGACGATGACGGTATCGGAGTCGAGATCGACATAGAGGTGCTGGCCGTGAATGCCGATCGCGGTGAGCGCGTTGCGTGACGGATCGATCGTGAACCATTTGCTGCGGTAGCGCGCGCCTGGGAAGAACTCGGCGAGGTCGCCGTCGGCCCAGGCCTTGGGATCGCCGTTCTCGCGGATGTCGTCGATCCACCAGCCGGGCACCACTTGCCGCCCCTCGACCACGCCGCGGCAGCGGATCATCTCGCCGAAGCGGATGAGGTCGCGTGCGGTGACGGAGATGCCGCCGGCGATGCGGCCCATGCCGTGGCTGTCGAGCGTGAGGGAGCCGTCCTCCTCCGCGCCCAAGGGCTGCCAGAGATATTCGGAGAGGATGCGATGGTATGGCATGCCGCAGGCGCGCTCATAGACCCAGCCGAGCACTTCGGTATTGGTCGAGACGTAGTGGAACACCTTGCCGTGCGGCTTGCCGGTGCCGCGCAGCGTGGTGAGATAGGCGCGCTGATGACTGGGATCGACGCCCGGAGGCGGCACGTCCCAGCCCGAGGAGAAGCGATAGCGCGCGACGTCGCCTGCAGGATCCTCGTAATCCTCCTCGAACTTGATGGCGACGGCCATGTCGAGCAGGTTGCGGACGGTGCAGCCGCCGTAGACTGACGTTTCCAGCTCCGGCACGTAGCGCACCACCCTCGCTTCCGGATCGAGCAGCCCGCGCGCGGCCAGAATGCCGCCGAGCGTACCGGCGATCGCCTTGCTGATCGAGCAGATCAGATGCGGCGTGGTCGCGGTCATGCCGTCGCCGTACCATTCGTGGATCAGGGTGCCCCGGTGCATGACGAGCAGCGTATCGGCGAAGGTCTCGCGCAATGTCGCCTCGATCGTGGTGCGCTTGCCGTCCGGCGCTGTGAAACCGAGCTTTTGCAGCTCGCGGCGGGCGCTTGGCATCGGCGACGGATGCGTGGAGCGGCGGACCTCGGCCGTCGGCAGCACTTCGCGGGTGTGGGTGAAGCCCCAGCGGATCGCGGGAAAGCTGCGCCAGTTGGCGCGGGTCACCTGGGCCTCTGGCGCGGGCGGGCTGCCGCGCATGATATCGGTCGGTCGCATCTCGATCCCTCCGCGAAGCAAAATCCCGACTGCGATGTCGGAACGGGAAGCCTGCACCGCGGCGTGGCCAGGCGTTATCGAAATCCCGCAATATTTTGCTGGACAGGGGCGCCGGGCGTGCCAGTCTTGACGTAGTTCCTGCCGGCTTCTTGGCTGGCAAATTCCGACGTATCGTCATGGTCTTAAGCGCAACTCTTCCGATTCAGGACTCGGCTGCCAGCCTGCTGCAGGTCAGCAGCACGGATGTCGATGAGCATTGCGCCTCGCTCGGCCGCTGGCACCTGAGCTACGACCAGATCAGCGCCGGCGCCTTCCAGGGCAGTTTTACGCAGCTCTCCCTGCCCCGCGTCGAAGTCTTCCGCGAGATCACGAGCCAGCAGGTTCGCCAGTATGGCCAGCTTGGCGCGGACAGTTTTGGGATCGGTCTGCCCTGGGATGGCGACGGCGAGGTCAATTGCAACGGCGCCAGTGTTGCGGGTGCCCAGGTAATCGCCTGCATCGACGCCGAGGTCGATATGTGCACGCCGAAAGCGTTCGAGCTGCGCGGCATCGTCGCCAGCGCAGCGCTGATCGAGGAGCTGGCGGCATGTCTCGACATCGCGCTGCCGCGCAGCGTCTGGCATCAGTTGCGGGTGATCGAGATGGCGGAGGCGCCGGTCGCGCGGCTGCGCGCGCATCTCGCCGCCATTCACGAGACCATCACGACGGCACCCGCGCTATTCGACGATCCCGCGGCACGGCAGGCGCTGGAGGATGCCCTCCTCGTCGAGATCATGGACATGTTGCCGACGGCGCGGCCGAGCGATCCCGGCCGCAGCGCCGCGGCGCGCAAGCGCACCGTCGATCGCGCCCGCGCACTGATGCATGGCAGCGCCGATCGCTCCCTCTCATTGCTCGAGGTCTGCAAGGCGGTCGGCGCCAGCCCGCGCAAGCTCGGCTATTGCTTCCAGGAGGTTTTGGGCACGAGCCCGATGCATTACTGGCGCGCGATGCGGCTGAACCGGGTGCGGCGCGATCTGAAGCGCGCCGGCGGCGCCGCCGAGACGTCCATCTACGACATCGCCGTGCAGCACGGCTTCTGGCACTTCAGCCAGTTCTCGCTGGACTACAAGCGCCACTTCTCCGAAAAGCCCTCGGAGACGCTCCGGCGCGCCAGGCTGGCGGCCTGACGGGCTGCTGCCTTACCACGTCGGCAGATACGTGCCCTTGAAACGCGTCTCCAGAAACGCCTTCACGGGCTCGGAGTGATAGGCCTCAATCAGCTGCTTCACCCAGGGCTTGTCCTTGTCCTCCTCGCGCACGGCGAGGATGTTGACCCAGGGTCCATCGGGGTTTTCGCGGGCGATCGCGTCGGTCGCGGGATTGAGGCCGGCCTGCACCGCATAATTGTTGTTGATCGAGACGACGTCGACGTCCTGCAGCGCGCGCGGAAGCTGGGCGGCATCGAGCTCGACGAAGCGCAGCCTCTTCGGGTTGTCGGTGATGTCGGCGATGGTCGAGGAGACGTTGTTCGGGTCCTTCAGCTTGATCACGCCATGAAGGGCCAGGATCATCAGGCCGCGCGCACCGTTGGAAGGGTCGTTGGCGATGGCGACGCGCGCTCCTTCCGGCAGATCGGCAAGCTTCTTGTATTTCTGCGAGTAGACGCCCTGCGGCGAGCCGATCGTGTTGGCGACCTTGACGATCTTCCAGCCGGTCTTGGAGATCTGGTTCTTCAGGTAGGGCTCGTGCTGGAACGAATTGGCTTCCAGGTCCTTCAGCGCCAGCGCCTGGTTCGGGATCACGTAGTCGGTGAACTCGACCACCTTGATGTCGAGGCCGCGCTCGGCGCCGACCTTCTTCACGACGTCGAGGATCTCGGCATGGGGACCGGCGGTGACGCCGACGCGGATGGTTTCAGCCTGAGCCGAGGTCGCAAGCAAGGCTGCAGCCGCAAGGGTTGCGAGAAAACGCATTGATGTCTCCAGTTTCGAAAAAGTTGGGTTCAGCGATGCCGCAGCCGGCGGTTGACCCGGCGCGCCAGATAGTCGCCCGCGCTCTGGACCAGCTGCACCAGCGCGATCAGCACGACGACGACGGCGAGCATCATCTCCGGCATGAAGCGCTGGTAGCCGTAGCGGATGCCGAGATCGCCGAGGCCGCCGCCGCCGACCGCGCCGACCATGGCGGAATAGCCGAGCAGGCTGACCACCGCGAGCGTCAGCGCCAGCAAGAGGCCCGGCAGCGCCTCGGGGATCAGCACCTTGAGCACGATCTGGATCGGGGATGCCCCGAACGAGGACGCGGTCTCGATCAGCCCGCCATCGACCTCGCGGATCGCGGCCTCGACCAAGCGCGCGATGAACGGCGCCGAGGCGATGGTCAGCGGCACGATCGCCGCGGTCGAGCCGATCGAAGTGCCGGCGATGAGCCGCGTGAACGGGATGATGGCGACGACCAGGATGATGAAGGGCGTCGAGCGCGTCGCGTTGACGACGGCGCCGAGCACGCGATTGACGATTGGGGCCGCGAACAGCTCGCCCTTCCGGCTGGTCGCGAGGAAGACGCCGAGCGGCAGGCCGAAGGCGGTGCCGAGCAGCGCCGCGATGCCGACCATGTACAGGCTCTCGCCCGTGGCCTGGATGATGAGGTTGATGAGTTCAGGCGACATAGCCGAGATGCTCCGCCGAGAATTGATACTGAGAGAGCCAGGCGAGAACCCGCGCCTGCACGTCCTCGCTGCCGGGGACACCGAGAACGAGCGAGCCGACATGCTGGCCGCCGATCTCGTCGATGCGGGCCGACAGCAGCGCCACGTCGAGGCCGAGCTCGCGCGCAAGCCGCGCCACCACCGTGTCACCGGCCCCTGCTCCGCGCACCTGCACGCGGATCACGGCCTGTCCGCCCGCGGGCGGCTCCGCCACGATCCGGCTCGCCAGTGAGACCGGCAGGCTGTCGCCGACCACTTCGGCCAGGAAGGACTGCGTGATCGGATGTTTGGGATGGGTGAAGATGTCGGCGACATGGCCGCTCTCGACGACGTGTCCGGCATCGAGCACGACCACCTCCTTGGCGAGCTGGCGCACCACGGACATTTCGTGGGTGATCAGCACGATGGTGACCCCCAGCTCGCGGTTGATGTTGGCGAGCAGGTCGAGGATCGCGCGCGTGGTCTGCGGATCGAGTGCGGAGGTCGCCTCGTCCGACAGCAGCACGCTCGGCCGCGTGGCGAGGGCTCGCGCGATGCCGACGCGCTGCTTCTGGCCGCCGGACAGTTCCGAGGGGTAACGGTCGTGCTTGTCGGCGATCCCCACGAGGGCGAGCAGCTCGGCCACACGCACGCGGATATCGGCCTTGGACCAGCCGGCGATCTCGAGCGGCAGCGCGATGTTGTCGGCGGCGGTGCGTGACGACAGCAGGTTGAAGTGCTGGAAGATCATGCCGATCGAGCGCTGCGCCAGCCGCAGTTCGCGGCCCGCGAGCGCCGAGATATCGCGGCCGTCCACGATCGCGCGGCCCGTGGTCGGCTTCTCCAGGCCGTTGATGAGCCGCACCAGGCTCGACTTGCCGGCGCCGGACCGGCCGATCACACCGGTGATGGAACCGCGCGGAATGGCGAAGTCGATGTTTTGCAGCGCGTTGACGCCGGGCTTGCCGCGATAGGCTGGATAGGTCTTCGAGATGCTTTCGAAACGGACCATCGCGTCCGGCTCGGTCGCAGCGGGTGAAATCGCTTCAAGCGTTTCGATCGGGTTTCCGATCGCGAGCGATTGGTGGGCATTCATGGAAGCGGCCTTCATGCACAATAGTTCGCTGTCCCGGGGCACGGGAACCGGGTCGCATCGAGCGACGGGGAGTGAAACGTCGGTGAGGGTCCGGAAGGAACGCGCTGCACCGCAGCACGCACCATCGCCTTTTCCGGTCTTTCTTGCAATTTCAGATATTTGCGGGGGGATGGACGAAGATTTCCCAATCCCTCCCCGGAGAAGAATATTCCTCCGCCGGGGGGTATCAGCCTCCCGCCCGGCTCACCGCATCTGCAACCAGGGCAGCACAATCAAGAGCAGGCCGGCGAAATAGAGCAGCCCGAAGATCAGCCCAAAGCCCCAGAACTGGCCCTTCCCGATATAGCCGCTGCCGAAATACATCGGCGCAGGGCCCGTCGCGTAAGGCGAGATCACGCCCATCAGGCCGAGCGAATACATGCAGAGCATGGCCAGCGTCGTGACCGGCAGGTCGGGGATGCCTGATCCGACCGCGAGCACCACCGGCAGCACGGCGGCCGCATGCGAGGTGATGCTCGAGAAGAAATAGTGGATCCAGAAGAACAGCGCGACCAAGAGCAGCATCGCGGTCGACGGCGACAGCCCCGCGAGCGGTTTTGCGTATTCGGTCGCGAACCATTTGATGAAGCCGATCTCGTTGAGACCCGAGGCCAGCGTCAGCAGCGAGGTGAAATAGAAGAACACCTCCCAGGCGCTCTTCTCGCTGACGATGTCGGCAAACTCGATCACGCCGGTGACCAGCATCAAGGAGATCACGATGAACACGACGGTGGTGGCGTTGACGAAGTTCGAGCCGAGCACGGGCACGTGGATGTCAGGGCTCGAGCCCGCGATCCACAGGAACATCGCGAGCACGATCAGCGCCAGCATGATCCATTCGTTGCGCGACATCGGCCCCATGGCCGACAATTCCTTCGCCGCCCATTCGGAGATCTCCGGGCTGCGCTTCACCTCGGGACGGCAGACCAAATAGCTAAGCAGCGGAACGAGCACCATCAGCAGGATGCCGAGCGGCGCGAAGCCGATGAACCACTGGCCCCAGCTCACCTCGACCCCGGCGGTCTTCTTGGCGATCGCCAGCGCCGCCGCGTTGGGCGCGAGCGCGGTGAAGAACAGCGAGCTGGTGATCGCGGTCGCGGCGAAAGCCGTCCACATCACATAGGTGCCGATCTTGCCGGCGGTCGGTCCGGGCTCCGAGCCGTAGATGCGCGGGATGTTGCTGATGATGGGATAGACGATGCCGCCGCTGCGCGCGGTGTTGGAGGGCGTTGCCGGCGCCAGCAGGAAATCCGACATGGCAACCGCGTAGCCGAGGCCGAGCGTGTTGCGGCCGAGCCGCTGCACCAGCACCAGCGCGATGCGCCGGCCGAGCTGGCTCTTGCGGTAACCGATCGAGAACACGAAGGCGCCGACGATCAGCCACACCGTGCTCTCGGCAAAACCCGCCAGCATCCAGCGCAACGATTTGCCGGGATCGGGATCGATATAGCCGGCGACGCCTGCGACCGTCAGGCCGATGAAGCCGACCGCGCCGACCGGCATCGATTCCAGGATGAGCCCAGTGATGACGGCCGCGAAAACGGCAAAATAGTGCCACTGATTGACGTTGAGCCCCGTGGGCACGGGCCACAGATAGATCGCCAGCCACACCACGAGCGGCGCGATCAGCTTCCAGCGAAACCCTTTTGCTTCAGGCGCCTGCGAACCAGCGGCCATGGGCCCTCCCCTCGATTGCCGTCACATCGTGCGCCCGTTGGCCGGGCCGTTTTTGTCCCAGCTCGGCGTATACGAACTGTCCGCAGCGCGATCAATGGCCAGACTCGGGTTCTGTCGCTCCGCGCCCGATTTTCCGTAGGCTCACAAATGCCCGGTGCGCCGATGCTCCGGCTCACTGCCGTGGACCGGAAACCGGATGGTGGTGCCGATGGTGATCCAGTTGGCGTTCTCGCCGGTGATGTTGCGGCCGTAGATCACGTCGACGGAGAATATCTCGTTGGGCCGGTAGCGCACACCGGTCTGGAAGCGCGGTTGCACGACGCTCGCGGTCTCGGCGGTGCCGGCCTGCCCAAACGTCTCGATCGTCCATTCCAACGTGTCCGTGAACTTCCAGTCGAAGCCGATGCCATAGGTGAAATAGTGATGGCTCACCGTGCGGTCCCACAGCCAGCCGGCGTTGACGTTGATACGCGTCGTCTCGGACAGGCGGTAAGTCGCAGGTATGACGGCAAAGGCGGTCAGCGCCTCGCCGGTCGCCACGTCGAATGATCCACCGCCATAGGCCGACAATCCCCAGCGGCCGACGCCGGTCGGGATGAAATTGGTCTTGGCTTTTGGAGCCACCGTCGTGCTCCAGTCGCCATCGCTGCGGCCACGGATGGTCTGCATGCTCAGTTCGATCGGCCTGAAGGGATCGACGACGCAGGAGGGATTTGCGACCGCCAGGAAATCGGTGTTGCTCGCCGCCGACATCCAGCTTTCGACCTTGCAGGAGCCGACCTCGGAGATGTCGGCGGCATCCACCGCATAGGCGCCATTCGCCGCGTGCGCATCCCGTGCCGCAAGTGCGACAAGCGCCGCAATTGCGGCGGTTATTCCGGTTCGTCCAGCCAAGCCCATGGCACGATGTTAGCAGAGTCTTCGCCTCGACAAGGCCCGGATTCTGGGACTATCTTCGCGGCATGAGCGAGCATCATCACGACCACGATCACGACCATTCCGAGTTGTCCGAGACCGAGCTGCGCGTGCGCGCGCTCGAGACGATCCTGACCGAAAAAGGCTATGTCGAGCCGGCCGCGCTCGATGCCATCATCCAGGCCTACGAGACCAAGATCGGCCCGCATAACGGCGCGCGCGTCGTTGCCAAGGCCTGGACCGATCCTGACTTCAAGAAGGCGCTGCTGGAGGATGGCTCCAAGGCGATTGGCACGCTCGGTCATGTCAGCCGCGTCGGCGATCATCTCGTCGTGGTCGAGAATACGCCAGAGCGACACAACATGGTCGTGTGCACGCTGTGCTCCTGCTACCCCTGGGAAATGCTGGGGCTGCCGCCGGTGTGGTACAAGGCTGCGCCCTATCGTTCGCGCGCAGTGAAGGACCCGCGCGGCGTGCTCGCCGATTTCGACGTCAGCCTGCCGAAGGGTATGGAAATCCGGGTCTGGGACTCCACAGCCGAGACCCGCTTCCTGGTGCTGCCGATGCGCCCCGCGGGCACCGAAGGCTGGAGCGAGGAGCAGCTCGCCGAGCTCGTCACGCGCGATTCCATGATCGGGACCGGCTTTCCCAGGACGCCGGGAGCGCCGTCATGAACGGCGTGCACGACATGGGCGGCATGGACGGGTTCGGCAAGGTCGAGCCCGAGCCGAACGAGCCGATGTTTCACGAGGAATGGGAGTCGCGCGTGCTGGCCATGGTGCGCGCGATGGGCGCGGCCGGCGCCTTCAACATCGACACCTCGCGCTTCTATCGCGAGACGCTGCCGCCGCACGTCTATCTGTCGAGCTCCTACTACAAGAAATGGTTTCTCGGGCTCGAGGAGATGCTGATCGAGAAGGGCTACCTCACAAGGGAGGAGGTCGCTGCCGGTCACGCGATGCAACCGGCCAAGGCGCTCAAGCACGGCAAGTTCGATCTCACCCAGGTCGAGCGCATCATGGTGCGCGGCAAGTTCGCCCGCCCTGCTCCGGCGGCGGCAAAATTCAACATCGGCGACCGCGTCCGCGCCAAGAACATCCATCCGGCGACGCACACGCGGCTGCCGCGCTATGTCCGCGGCCATGTCGGCGTGGTCGAATTGAATCACGGCTGCCACGTGTTCCCGGATTCGGCGGCGATGGAGCTCGGCGAGAATCCGCAATGGCTCTACACCGTCGTGTTCGAGGGGCGCGATCTCTGGGGCGAGGACGGCGATCCGACGCTGAAGGTCTCGATCGACGCGTTCGAGCCTTATCTGGATCCGGCGTAATGAGTGGTAGCGCTGCTGCCGCCGCGACGGCGGCCATTCCAAGCATTCCCCGTGACGACGACGGCCCGGTATTCCGCGCGCCATGGGAGGCGCATGCGTTCGCGATGGCGTTGACGCTGCACGAGCGTGGCGTGTTCACCTGGCCGGAATGGGCCGCAGCCTTGGCCTCCGAGATCAAGCGCGCGCAGGCCGCCGGTGATCCTGATACGGGCGAGACCTACTATCTGCACTGGCTCGCCACGCTGGAAGGCCTCGTCGCGCGGAAAGGCGTCGCCTCGATGGACACGCTGCACCGCTATCGCGACGCCTGGGACCACGCCGCGGATCGCACGCCCCACGGCAAGCCGATCGAGCTCAGGGACGAGGATTTTGGGTAGCTGTCGCTGAGTTCGTCATTGCGAATCTCGTGTCCCGGACAAGCTGCAACGCGCAAGCGTTGCGGCGCAGAGCCGGGACCCAGATGGCAACACGATACGTCATGGAAACATGGGCCCCGGCTCTGCAGCGCACCGCTGAAGGAGCGCTGCGCTGCGTCCGGGGCACGAGTACCGTGAGGTCTCACCTCCCCGCCACATACTCCCGCCACCCCTTCGCCCGCAGGCTGCACGCCGGGCACTCCCCGCACCCATATCCCCAGTCGTGCTGCGCGCCGCGTTCGCCGAGATAGCAGGTGTGGGACTGCTCGCGAATGAGGTCGACCAGCCCGTCGCCGCCGAGATCATGCGCCAGATTCCAGGTCGCGGCCTTGTCGATCCACATCAGCGGCGTGTGCAGCTCGAAGGGCCTCGCCATGCCGAGCGAGAGCGCGGCCTGCATGGCGCGGATGGTCTCGTCGCGGCAATCGGGATAGCCGGAATAGTCGGTCTCGCACATGCCGCCGACGATGTGGGTGATGCCGCGCCGGTAAGCCAGGGCGGCGGCGAAGGTGAGGAACACCAGGTTGCGGCCCGGCACGAATGTGTTCGGCAGGCCATCGGCGCCCATCGCGATCGCGACATCGCGGGTCAGCGCCGTCTCGGACACGGCGGCCAGCGTCGGGATCGACAGTGTGTGGCTCTCGCCGAGCTTTGCGGCCCAATCGGCGCGGAGGCCCTTGATGCCGTCGAACAGCCGGTCGCGGCAGGCGAGCTCAATGGCGTGGCGCTGGCCGTACTCGAACCCCAGCGTCTCCACGCGGGCAAAGCGGTTCAGCGCCCAGGCAAGGCAGGTGGTGGAATCCTGGCCGCCGGAAAACAGCACCAGCGCGGTTTGCGAGGAAAATGCGTCAATCATGGCCCGCGCTTTAGCACTGCGCACCTCGCCCGCCAATCGGTGGAAATCGGCCTGTTCCGTATGCCGGCGCTGGGAACGGCGGGCCGCTTTTGGCATAACGCTTGGGACCCAGGAGACCGCCCCGCAATGACCCCTTCCCGCGACATTTCCCGCCTGATCGAGATCATGGCGGCGCTGCGCACGCCGGTGACCGGCTGCCCCTGGGACCTCGAGCAGGATTTTGCGACGATCGCGCCCTATACGATCGAGGAAGCCTATGAGGTGGTGGACGCCATCACCCGCGGCGATCTCGACGATCTCAGGGAGGAGCTTGGCGACCTCCTGCTCCAGGTCGTGTTCCACGCCCAGATGGCTGAGGAGCGGAACGCCTTTGCCTTCGGGGACGTGGTCGAGGCCATCACGCGGAAAATGATCCGCCGTCATCCCCATGTCTTCGCCGACAAGGACGGCAACCTCGCCCCGCACCACGTCAAGGAAGTCTGGGACCGCATCAAGGCGGAGGAGAAGGCCGAGCGCGCCGCACGCCGGCCGCCGGAGGAGACGCCGACGCACAAGTCGCTGCTATCGGGCGTGAAGACCGGCCAGCCCGCCTTGACCCGCGCCATGGAGCTCCAGCGCAAGGCTTCCACCGTCGGCTTCGACTGGAATGACCCGCGCGCGGTGCTGCAAAAGATCCGCGAGGAAGCCGACGAGATCGAGGCCGCGCTCGACCGCAACGACAAGCAGGAGATCGCCGAAGAGACCGGCGATTTGATGTTCGCCCTCGTCAACCTCGCCCGCCACGTCGATGCCGATCCGGAAGCCGCACTGCGCGCGACCAACGCGAAGTTCGAGCGACGGTTTGCGTTCATCGAGCGCGCGCTGGAGGCACAGGGGCGCACACTCGAACAGGCGTCGCTCGAGGAGATGGATGCGCTGTGGAATGCGGCGAAGGGAGACGAGAAACCGGCGTTAGAGGGACACAAGACAGCGCGCCGCTAGCTCCGTCGTCGTCCTGGCGAAAGCCAGGACCCATACCGCGTGATCTATCGAGGTTGTGCGGTCTTCGTAACGACCAACACGTAACTCCGAGTCTTCGCCAAACTGTGCTCTGGGGTAATGGGTCCTGGCTTTCGCCAGGACGACTCTGGGGCCGACAGATGCGGCACGGCGTCGAACCTGTTCACCACGATATCCCGCTTGGTCTCATCCACCCGCACGGTCATGTCGAAGCGGCCGTCGTGCAGCTCCTTGGCCAGCACCTCCGAATTGCGGTGCAGCCAGGAGATGCCGGCGCCGTCGGCGGCGTCGATGGAGAGATCGAGCGTGGTGCGCTTGGCGGCTAACCGCTCCTCGATCGCGGCAAGCAGTACGTCGATGCCCTCGCCCGACACGGCGGAAACGAGCATCGCCGGATGATCCTCCGGCCGGCGCGCGGCGATGTTCAGAAGCTCTTCGCGCTGCTGGACGTCGTAACGGTCGATCTTGTTCCAGACCTCGATGATGCGGCCTGAGTCATCGGGATTGATGCCGAGCTGGCGCAGCACCGCGTCGACGTCGCTTTGCTGGGCCTCGGCATCCTCATGCGAGATATCGCGCACATGCAGGATGACGTCAGCCTCAAGCACCTCCTCCAGCGTGGCGCGGAAGGCGGCGACGAGCTGGGTCGGCAGGTTGGAGATGAAGCCGACGGTGTCGGACAGCATCGCCTTGCCGCCATGCGGCAGGTTGAGCGCGCGCAGCGTCGGGTCGAGGGTTGCGAACAGCATGTCGGCGGCCTGCACGTCGGCGCGGGTCAGGCGGTTGAACAGCGTCGATTTGCCGGCGTTGGTGTAGCCGACCAGTGCCACGACGCGATACGGCACGCGCTGGCGGCCGGCGCGATGCAGCCGCCGCGTCGCCTGCACCTTCTTCAGCTCGCTCTCGAGCTTGGTGATGCGCTCCTGGATCAGGCGGCGGTCGGCCTCGATCTGGGTCTCGCCCGGACCGCCCATGAAGCCGAAGCCACCGCGCTGGCGTTCGAGATGGGTCCAGGATCGCACCAGGCGCGAGCGCTGGTAGTTGAGATGCGCGAGCTCGACCTGGAGCGAGCCCTCCTTGGTCTTGGCGCGGCGGCCGAAGATTTCCAGGATGAGACCGGTGCGGTCGAGCACCTTGGCGTGCAGCTCCTTCTCGAGATTGCGCTGCTGGATCGGCGCCAGCGCGCAATCCATCACCACGAGCTCGACGTCGAGGCTCTTGGCCAGCGCGGCGATCTCCTCGACCTTGCCCTTGCCGATATAGGTGGCGGGCCTGATCTGGCTGATCGGCGCGATGATCGCATCGGCAATGACGAGGTCGATCGCGCGCGCGAGGCCCGCGGCTTCATCAAGCCGGGCCTCGGCGTCGCGTTGGACATGACTTTCCGATTGCGCGTCGGCACTTCCCGCGCGCACTCGCAAATAGGGACCGATGACAAGCACCCGCCCCGTCTGCTTAGCCCCTGCCGACCGCGGACGGTCGGCGTCCCCGTCGAAATTCCGGGGTTCCAATCAGATCACTCTCAAGCCGGCTGATCCTCGCCGCCTTCGAACAACTGGATGGGCGCGCCCGGCATGATGGTCGAGATCGCATGCTTGTAGACAAGCTGCGAGTGACCGTCGCGACGAAGCAGCAAACAGAAATTGTCGAACCAGGTCACGATGCCCTGGAGCTTCACTCCGTTGACCAGAAAGATCGTCAGTGGCGTCTTGGTTTTGCGAACGTGATTAAGGAAGGTGTCCTGCAGGTTTTGTGCGCGGTCTGCCGCCATTGTTTTTTTCTCGCTTTGAGTTTCTTTTTATTGCGCCGGATGCGGCCCTCTTTGTGAAATTCGGGGCCTCCTCCGGTTGCCGCTCCTCATGAGATCCCCCTCGGAGGAACAGCGGTTCGATTAGAGGACAGGTCGGGTTATTAGGCAAGCCGCTTCACGCGGCAGCCCGCGCTCTATTGCCCCGAAAAACTACGGAAATCGATGATTTTCCTCGTTTATCCCTGACGAGCGGCCGCGATGTCGCGGCGTTTTCTGTATGCCGACCGGTATCCACCTCACTCGGAACGTTTCAGCCGACGCCGAGCGCCTTCAGCTTGCGATGCAGTGCCGACCGTTCCATGCCAACGAACTCAGCCGTTCGAGAAATATTTCCTGAAAAACGGCTGATCTGTGCAATCAAATAGTCGCGCTCGAACACTTCGCGCGCCTCGCGCAGCGGCAGGCCCATGATGTGCTCGCCATTGTTGCTGGTCGGCATCGCCGGCACCATCGAGCCGACGTCCTGCGGCAGCATGTCGGCCGTGATGATGACCTCCGGGCCGCCGGCGGCCAGAATCATGACTCGTTCAACATTGTTGCGGAGCTGGCGCACATTGCCGGGCCAGACGTGCGATTGCAGCACCGCCATCGCGTCCTGCCCGATCTGGCGCTTCGGCAGGCCGCTGCCGGCCGAGATCTGCTCCATGAAGTAGTCGATCAACTCCGGAATGTCCTCGCGCCGTTCCGACAGCGCGGGCACGCGGATCGGGACCACCGAGAGGCGGTGATAGAGATCCTCGCGGAAAGTGCCCGCGGCAATCTCCTCCTCGAGGTTGCGGGCGGTGGAGGAGATGATGCGGACGTCGACCTGCACCTTGCCGGTGCCGCCGACGCGCTGGAACGACTGCTCGACCAGCACGCGCAGGATCTTGTTCTGGGTCTCGCGCGGCATGTCCGCGATCTCGTCGATGAACAGCGTGCCGCCATGCGCCTCTTCGAGCGCGCCCGGCTTGCGCGGCTGCTCGCCGTTGGACTGCTCGATGCCGAACAGCTCGTGCTCCATCCGCTCGGGCGTGATCGCGGCGGCGTTGATGACGACGAAGGGACCGTCGGCGCGGCCCGAGGCCGCATGCAGCGTGCGTGCGGTCAGCTCCTTGCCGGCGCCGGCGGGGCCGACGATCAGGATGCGGCTGTTGGCCTTGGCGGCGCGCTCGATGGTCTGGCGCAGCTGGTTCATGCTGGGCGAGCGGCCGACGAGCTGGCTGGCGCTCGGGGCGAGCTGCTTCAGCTCCTTGACCTCGCGCTTGAGCCGCGAGTTCTCCAGCGCGCGATTGGCGACCAGGATCAGGCGGTCGGCCTTGAACGGCTTCTCGATGAAGTCGTAGGCGCCGCGCTTGATCGCGGCCACCGCGGTCTCGATGTTGCCGTGGCCCGAGATCATCACGACCGGCAGGTCGGCATTGTCCTTCTTGACCTGCTCCAAGAGCTGCAGGCCGTCGAGCTTGGAGCCCTGCAGCCAGATGTCGAGGAACACCAGGTGCGGCCTGCGATTGGCGATCTCGGCGAGCGCCGAGTCGCTGTCGCGTGCGGTCCTTGTGACGAACCCCTCGTCTTCGAGAATGCCCGCGACGAGATCCCGAATATCGGCCTCGTCATCGACAATCAGAATTTCACTAGCCATGGGTCGCGCCTGTCTTGTCAGCTGCCTGTAGAGGCTTCGATTTTCGTTGAATCATTGGTCTTTTCAGCCGCCTCTTTGGTTTCGGCGGCCGGCTCTTTTGTTTCCTGCGCCTTGATGGAATCCGCAGGCGTTTCCTTGATATCCGGGGCGGTTGCGTCCTTGACGGGTGCCTCGGCCGCGTCCTTCGCGCCTTCCTTCATCCCTTCCTTGGCCACAGGCGCCTGCTCGGCTCCCTCGGCCTTCTTGGCCTGGCCGGAAATCGCAAAGCGCATGCGCATCCAGGCCCCGCGCTGGCCTTCACGGAAGTCGGAGGCGTCCTTCAGCTCGATGCGCCCGCCATGGTCTTCCAGCACGCGGCCGACGATCGCAAGGCCAAGGCCGGTGCCCTTGGCGCGCGTGGTCACATAGGGCTCGAGCAGCCGCGAGCGCGCGACCTTGGGCAGGCCGATGCCGTTGTCGATCACGTCGATCAGCACGTCGTCGCCGTCGCGCGACACCACGACGTCGATGCGGCCTTTGCCGAGCTCCTCCGGCGGGACCTGCTCGATCGCCTCGGTGGCGTTCTTGACGATGTTGGTGACCGCCTGCGAGATCAGCCGCCGGTCGAACTGGGCCCGGAGCGGATCCTCCTTGAACTCGGCTTCGATATCGAGCTCGGGATGAGCGACCTTCATCAGGAACACCGCCTGCCGCACGGTGTCGGCGACATCCTCGCCCTCCATCACGGGCTTCGGCATCCGCGCAAAGCGCGAGAACTCGTCGACCATTCGCCTGATGTCGTCGACCTGGCGCACGATGGTGTCGGTGCACTGGTCGAATATCTGCTTGTCCTTGGCCTCGGTGATGTCCTTGCCGAACTTGCGGCGGATGCGCTCGGCGGAGAGCTGGATCGGCGTCAACGGGTTCTTGATCTCGTGGGCGATGCGGCGCGCCACGTCGCCCCAGGCCGAGGTACGCTGTGCCGAGACCAGCTCGGTGATGTCGTCGAGCGTGATGATGTAGCTGTCGTGCGGCTGGTTCTTCTCGGCGCTGACGCGGACCGAGAGGTTGCGCTCGGCGCCGTCGCGGGTGATCGTGATCTGGCCCTGCACCAGGCGCTGGGTCCCTTCCCGCGCCGTCTTCATCATCTCGTCGAGCTCGGGCAGGACGTCCGAGAGCGGATGGCCGAGCGTCTCGGCTTCGGAGTGCCCGATCAGCTTCTCGGCGGAGCGGTTGAGAATGCCGACGCTGCCCGAGGTATCGACGCCGATGATGCCGGCGCTCGCCGAGGACAGCACGGCCTCGATGAAGCGGCGACGGCTGTCGATGAGATCGCTGGCATTGACGAGCTCGTCGCGCTGGCTGCGCAATTCCTGCGTCATCTTGTTGAAGGTCTCGCCCAGCTGGGCGAGGTCGCCTTCCGACTGGTCTACCGGCACCTTCACATGGAGATCGCCGGTCGAAACCGTATGGGCCGCGTTCATCAGCCGCCGGATCGGCGCCACCAGCGAGTTGGCGAAGTTCAGCCCGATCAGCACCGAGGCCATCAGGATGGTCAGCGCGATCACCGCGAACATCAGTGCGAAGGCGACCTGGATGCCGAGCCGTCGCGACTCGATCTGGGCATATTCGGCGACACTGACCTCGGTCTGCTTGAGCTGGTTCACCACATTCGGGTCGAGCGGCCGCGCGACGTAGAGGAAGGTGTCGTTGAAGGCACGCAGGCGAATCACCGCGGCGACGAAGCTCGCATCGGGCAGCACCGCGATCTCGGGCTCGTTCTCGTTGACGTTGCTGAGGAAGTCCGGTGCCGGCGGCGAATAGGCCAGCCGCATGCCGGTGTCGGCGGATTCCAGGATGTTGGTGTTCTTGTCGATGATCATCGCGCCCGGCAGATTGCGGGAGCTGGCGCTGGCGGTCAGCATCTCGCGGAACGAGCGCCGGTCCTGGTCGTAGAGCGGCCTCGCGTGGGCGATGTCGTTGGCCATGCCGAGAATGTCGCCGCGGATCAGCTGCGCATGGTCCTGCATGTAGGCGCGCGCGATGTTCAGCGAGTTCTGGATGACCTCCTTGGTCGGCCCCGAGAACAGCCGGTCGAGGCCGCGCTCGAGGGTGACATTGGCGACCACGGAGACCAGCACCGCCGGCAGCACCGCCACGATCGAGAACAGGCTGACGATCTGGACATGCAGGCGCGCCGCCGCCCTGCCCCGCCGCCGCGCCAGGATGAGCTGCCAGAGCTCGCGGACGATAATCCCGACCAGCAGCAGGATCGTGCCGGCATTGATCAGGTAGAACGAGCGGACCACCTCCGGCGTCGGGTCGATCCGCGTCAGGCCGGTCAGGACCAGGAAGGTCAGCAGGCCCGACAGCAGTGCGAGCGCCACGGCAAAGGGCGCCAGCCAGCGTCGCGGCGACCAGCGTCGCGGCTCTTCGGCTGGGGCCGTGTCAAAGGATGCGGCCGAGGTATCTGCGCTGGTCATTCCGACAATGGTGCTGAAAACGGGTCCGCGGCGGGCGGAGACTGATGTATTCGTACCACATTGTTGCCGAGACACTACAGTGTCAATTAGCCACGTAATCTCAGTAGCTTACCGAATTCAACTTCTTCTTTTGGCCACGATTTACCAAAATGGAGCAGTCGGGATTCGACAGTCGTCGATGAGGTCGGGCGACTGTCTCACTTCAGCGAAATCGTGATCTGGCTGATGTTGGCCGCGAGCTCCAGGCCCGCCTTCGGACCCTGCAGCACGAGGGTCACGCCCTTTTCGTTGCGCAGCTGAACGCCATTGACGCCGCCAACCAGAGCGAAGCCGCCGCCGACGGAACTGTACGTCCCGGCAAAGTCGGCGACGTCCCGGATCCCCGACGCCCGTCCCTCGAACCGGCCAACGCTCGCGCCGGCAGTGATGCCCAAGCTCAGGCCGCCGACGGTGAAGGGATAGTTCCGGCCGCGATAGTTCAACACGCCGCTGCCTGCGCCGCCGCCGACCAGAAGGCCTGCCTTGACGAACTTGACGCGGACGTGCCCGCTCGCCTGCGCGAAGGATGGCGTGACCGGCATCGCAAGCAGGACCAGCACCAGCGCCGCGAGGCCGGCTGCGATGGCGCGCAGGACGCGGACCGGCCTAGGGCTTCTCGGCATCGACTTTCTTCCACGTCTGGTCGGGATCGAACAGCGTCATGCGCGGCGCGACGAAATCGGTCCGCGTGCCGAGATCCTTCTGGTAGACGGTGCCGGCATGGTTGACCAGAAAGGTCATCACGCCGGAATTGCCGTACTCCGCGGGCCAGGCGATCAGCGCATAGCCGCCGATCATCTTGCCCTTGACGACGTAGTTGAGCGCTCCGCCGGGCGCGTTGGGGCCCTGGCCCTTCAGAATGTGGAAGTAGTAACCGTGATAGGGCGCCGGCTCGTCGCCCGCGCCTTGCTTGTAGCCCTCGGCCGCAGCCTCCGCGACCAGCGCGCCGAGTGGACTGGGATCGGCATCATCACGCCAGAACAGGCCGTCCTTCTTGCCGGCCGTGGAGAGGAAGCGCTGCGCGTAGACGCCTGCGCCCTCGCCGCGATCCTTGTCGGCATATTCGTTCTGCGCGTCGACATAGGCCAGCGCGGTCTGGATCGCATCGAGCTCGTTACGGCCGATGCGGCGGCGAAGCACCTCGATGCGGCCTTCGTCGGTGTCGAACTCCCAGCCGGTTTTGGTGTTGACCAGCGGAATCGGGAACGGGAAGTCGTCCGGTCCGAGCAGCAGCGTGGCCGTCTTGTTGCCTTCGGCCTTGATTGCGTGCTTGGCCTCATACATCGAGACGAACCGCGCGCGGATGTCGGCGTCGGCGACCTCGTCGCCGGACGAGACGATGTCGTCCGCCGCCCTGCCCAGCACTTTCAGGAGGTCGCGCGGACCGCTCTTGGCCGCAGCAGCGAGTGCAGCGGCCGCGTCCTCCGGCGTCTTGTAGGATTCCTGCGCCTGCGACACAGATCCCAGAAGCGCCAGCACCATGATGCCCGGCAGTACCGCGCGACAAAGCGACATCAGACCGATCATGGCGCGACCTCCGCAGGAATCTTCGCGCCACCGGCGAGCCAGTCGCTGTAGGTGCGGAATTTCAGCCCAAGCTTTTCGTAATGCACGCGCAGATAGCCGTCGCTGCCGCGGGTCACCGCATCAGGCACGACGCTTTCGACCTCCTGCGCCATGACGCCGACATAGGCCCTGTCGCTGCCGATATAGCTGAAGCGATAATAGCCGAGGCCGTTGCCGAGATGGCCAAGCAGCGCGATGTCGTGCTTCAGCGCGATATCCGAGCGCCGGCCACCGCCGCCGCCGCGTCCGCCTCCTCCAAAGCCGCCACCTCCGCCACCACGCATTGCCATTCCGCCCCCGCCACCGCGTCCGGCAAAGCTCGGCCCACCGCCGCCACCGCGCGGCATGCTCGCCATGCTGGCGCGACCGCGCGCCGACGCTGCAGCCGCCGACCGACCGGAGGAAACGTTCATCGCGCCGCCGCGATTGCCGCCGCCGCCGCGATTGGCCGCACCGCCGCCGGCTCGGTTCGCAGCCTTTGCACGATCTCCGCCACCCTTGGCGCGGTCACCCCCGCCTTTGGCGCGGTCACCGGCACCGGCACGATCGCCGCCGCCGGGCCGGTCGCGCGTCCCTGCACTGGGGCGATCCCCGGCGCCAGGACGATCGCCGCGATTGCCGGCGCGATCACCGGGGCCGCCACGATCGCCTGCACGATCGCCCGCGCGGTCTCCGGCACCCTGGTTCGGACGGAGCACCTGGTTGCCGTCACGACCGCGGAAATCCATCCGGTCCGATACGCCGGCCTTCAGATTGTTGTTGCCGAAGCGCTGCTGAACATTGGTGTTGTTGTAGCGCACACCCTGGCGATGCGTCGGATTGTGCTGCCAGCCGTTGGCGATGTTGGTGGTGCGATGATTGACGTAGACGTTGCGGTTGCCCCAGTTGCAGCCGCCGCCCCAGTAATTGCCCCAGCGTCCGATCGCCCAGGCCGTGCCGAAGGCGAGGCCGGCGGCAACCACGCCGGCGCCGATATAGGAGGGATAGCCCCAGTAATACGGGGGATATTCCGCGTAGGGCCAGGTGCCGTAGACCGTCGCCGGGTCGTAGTATGGCACGTACATCTCTGCAGGATCGGCCTGCTGGATGACGACGACCTGCTTGCCTTCCTGCGACTGGACGCTGACCTTCTGCTGCTTGGTGGTCACCAGCTTCTTGTTGTCATAGGCCTTGTTGCGCAGGCGCTGGATCGCATCCATCACGTCGGGCTGCTGGGCGAGAAAGGCATCACCCAGCTTCTGGGTCCAGTCGAGCTTGTCGCTCATCATGGAAAGAACTTCGGCCGTGCTCGCGAGCGCCTTGACGCTGTCGTCCCAGCCCTGCTTGTCGACCTCGGTCTTCAGCGCATCGCCCTTCAGCGTCTTGCGTTCCTTCAGCCAGCGGTCGGCCTGCACCACTTCGAGCGGATAGGTCGAAGCGGCCAAAACGTTGGCGAGCAGCTCGTCGGGATAGAGCGCGATCGGTGCAACCAGGGCCTCGAGCTGTTCCGGCTTCAACAGCTCGGCAGCCGGTGCTTGCGCGGTTGCAGGCTGCGCCTGCGTGCTCGGCGTCGCCGGCTTGTCCGCCGTCTGGGCAATTGCCGCAGCCGGCATCGCCAGCATCAGCGCAATTGCCATCAGGGTCTTGCCGCAGCGAGACATTCCACCCTCCATCCAACATTCCGACCGCGAAGATCGGGGCCACGGCATGGGCGTTTGTTGATCGAGATCAACGAAACGGGAGCCGCCGCATCTGTTGCAACGCGAGACCAAGGCCTCACTCGATCAGCTCGGCCTCCATCAGGAGCCGGTTCGGTACCGTCAACCCAAGCGCATTGGCGGCCTTCATGTTGATGACGAGGTCGAACTTGCTGGCGAATTGCACCGGAAGCGTGCGGATGTCCGCGCCTCGCAGGATGCGATCGACATAACCGGCACCATCGCGAAACTGCTGGGTCAGATCGGCACCGTATGACATCAGGCCGCCATTGGCGGCGTAGAAGCGGACCGCGAAGATGGCCGGCACCCGGCGCTGTGCCAGCAAGGGAATCGTCATCGCGCTCTGTGCGCCGAAGAAGCCGCCGTCCGGCAACACGACAAGGCCGGCTCCATTGCGCGCCGCCGCCTCGATCACCCCCGCGATGTCGGCTCCGCTCCGAACGCTCGCGCCGGCGATCTTCATGCCGAGACGGCCTTCCATCTGGTGCGCGGCATCGATGTAGAATGGCGCATAAGGTGCCGAGTCCGGATTGAACAGAACCGCGGCGTGAGTCATGCCGGGCACCATGTCCTTGAGCAGGCTGAGCCACTTCCCGCTCATCGAGTGCTCGTAGAGCGAGAAGCCGGTCAGATTTCCGGTCGGTCGCGCCAGATTGGCAACCAGACCGGTCCCGACCGGATCGGAGAGCCCGACGAAGACGATCGGAATTCTCTGGGTCGCATCGCGCAGTGCCCGGGTCGTGCCCGTGCTGGTCGCAAACAGGACGTCCGGCATGGTGGCGACGAGCTCGAGTGCCTCCAGTTTCTGCCGCGCCGGATTGGGACCCGGCCAGCGTATTTCGAGCCGATAGTTCTGGTTGGCAATCCAGCCGCGATCGGCCAGCCCCTGCTGGAACGCATCGACCCGCATCTGGGCACCGGGATCGCCCGCAACATTTCCGGTCAGCACGCCCACCGAAGGCATCGACTGCCACGGTGCCCTCTCCTGCCCTCGCGCGGAGACCGGAAACACAGCCGCAGCGCCAAGCAGAGCCATGAACTCGCGGCGTCTCATGATCAAACCACCACCCCCACCATGCCCGCGTCCAGCCCGGCCATGACGCAACCGCGAAAGGAAACGGCCTCAGCGGGCTGAAGGTTTGATCGAGATCAACATACCGCTGTCAGCGAATGAGCGGCAGCCTGATCGTGAACAGGGCTCCGCCCGACGGCTGGTTCTCAGCGGCGATCGCGCCGTGATGGGCCTCGATGATGGTCTTCACGATCGCAAGTCCCATTCCCATTCCTTGCGGCTTGGTCGTGAAGAACGGATTGAAGACGTTTGCGAGATCCGCGGAAGCAATGCCTGGACCGGTGTCGGAAATCCTGATCTCGGCCTGGCTGCCGGCCCGCATGGTCGACACGGCGATGTCGCGCTTTTTCATGTCGGCGTCCGAGACTGCATCCATCGCATTGATGATCAAATTGAGCACGACCTGCTGAAGCTGCACGGGATCGCCCTTGACGTGCAGATCCGCGAGCACGGGCATGTAGGCCAGCGCGATGCGGCGTCCATCGGCGACGGCGCTCACCAGCCCGATCGCCTCCCGCACCGTGTCGTTCAGCTCGATATCCCTGACCTCGAACGGGGTCTTCTTCAGGACGCTGCGCAGCCTGCGGATCACCTCGCTCGCCCGCTGGTCATCCCGTCTGATGTCGGCGAGGATCTGCCGGATCTCGTCGATATCGGGCGGGGCGGCCCTGAGCATGAGCTCCGCGGTCTCGGCGTTGGTCAGGATGGATCCGAGCGGCTGGTTCAATTCATGCGCGATCGAGGTCGTCAGCTCGCCAACGGCCGAGTACCGGGTCACGTGGGCGAGCTCCGCCAGCCGCTGGCGCGATTCCACTTCGGCGAGCCGGCGGCGGCGGCGCTCATGCAGCAGCCCGCTGATGAGTCCGGCCTGCACCAGGAACACGGCCGAGATCATCAGCATCTGCCAGCGATAGCGCTCCCAGATGTTCGGTTCGCGAAACAGGATTTCGCTGCCGGGAGGCAAGCGGCTCTCGCTGATGCCCCAGCGCTGCAATTCGCGCCAATCATAGCGCGGCGCCGCGAAGCCGAGCGGCTCATAGGTGATGCTCGAAGGTTTTGCGCCTCCGAGAACGCGGAGAGCGACGCTGACGGTCCTCGAACTCGTTTCCGCGACCGAATGCATGGGGCCGCCGACGGTGCTGCCGCCGAAGAACGGGTCCTGGTAGGAAAAGATCGGCGCATTCGCAACCGCGTGCAGGCTGCGCAGGGCGATGTCGCTCTCGTGGACGATCCCGGCTGCGTCAACCGACATCAGGCCCCAGAACAGCACCGTGTGCGGGGGAAGACTCGATGCACGTTTCAGGATCTCCTCGAATGACAGGTCCGAATACCAGATCAGCTCCAGCCGCTCGCCCATGGGCTTCAGCTCGCGTTTCACCTCCTCCATCCAGAACTTCTCGAGCGGCGAGGCGCCGATCACGATTGCGACCGCCCTGGTATCCGGCAGCAGCTGAAGGATGTTGGCGAATGCAGCCGTGAAATCGTTGCGGATCGCCACGACGACGTCGTTGTCGGTAAGATCGGCACGGTCGATCAGCCGGTACTCGACCGCGGAAAGAATCAACGGCGTGTTGGGGAACAATCTTGCGCGGTATCTCTGCGCAAACCGGGCGGCAGGCGCACCAATGGTCAACACGATATCGGGCAACGATCCCTGGTAGAGCGATTGCAGATATTCGACGAAGGGCGCCTCGGGACCAGGATTATTGAACCGCGCCGTCAGCAGCGCATGCTCCTGTATGTCGAGTGGCCACGGCGATTGCCGCTCGAGCTCGGCCTTGATGTCGCGTGCGTATTCGCTCCACGGCCGAAACTCGCGGCCAAAGGAATGCAGCAAGAGCACACGCTTGAGCTCACCGCGCAGGCTCCGCTCGACACCACGGGCCTGGTCGGGCGACAGGCACGCGGCGACGAACAAGCCCAGGCAGAACAGCACGGCCGGCCATGACCTGACCGAGTCAGAGGACATGCGTCCGCTCAGCTCCAATCCTTGCAGCTTCCGGTGGCTGCTTTCCGGACAATTCTAGCGGTAATCGTCGCGCACGGACAGCCCGTGAGAGCACGTCTCGGCAGCGTGTGGTGATGCGTCCGTAGGCATAGCTCCTCGGCGTGAACCGACGTCCCGACGTCGTCTGCGCCTCTGCGAGGAAGCCGAGGCGGGGCGTGCCATTCCAGGACAATCTCGCGGCAAAGGCACAATCTGTCGCTAGGAGGCCGGGCAACGATGATAGCGGATCTCCATGTCCTCCATGCCCGGGAACAGCCGGATGATGCTGTTTGCGTCCAGCTCCTTCAGGCTCAACTGAATGCTGGAGAGCATTATGTCGGTCGCGCAGGCTGCAATCAGATTGACGTTCGGACCGTTGTCCTTTCTTGCCTTGATCCGGCAGCGCGCGAATTTTCCGACGATCTGATCTCCGTCGACGATGAAGCCGCCGCCATAGACGTCCGACATGTCGGTGAAGCCGAGCTGCGCGCCGTTGCGCGCGAACACCTTGCTGCAATTGTCGGCATCGCCGGCCCAGGCGCCGTTGAGGTCGAGAGCCTCGGCGCTGGCGGCCGCAAAGACCAGCGAGATCAACGTCGCGCCGAGTGTCACCAATTTCCGTGAAGCCATGTGATCCGTCCTTTTCTCACCGTTCAATGGCCACTCAGCACGAGTGTCTGGATCGGCAGCAACAGCGCCTGGATTCGCAGCAACATCGCGTGCACGAGGCCAACGCCGTCCACGACGTGAAGTGCGATCTTCCGGCTGGTCGGCGTGTCCTTGGCCGAGATCTCCTCGTGGTTGCTGGTGTAGGCATTGACGACGCAGCTCGAGCCGGGCGTCACGCCCTCGAGCCCGCCTTTGTAGAGCGGCTCGAGGTATACGAGGATCGTGCCGGGACGGACGGCATTCTGCGCTTCCAGCAATTGCTCGCCGGACCGGAATTGCCCGGCTGCGATGTAGTCCTGGACGGTCGTGATCACCATCGGGATGATCACCCAGGGTCTGGATACGCAGGTCGCCTCCGCCACCATGCCGGTCTTCATCACCTGCGCCTCTATCTGGCCGAAGCCGGCCTGAAGAACCTTTCGGCCGGCCTCTTCCGGAATCAGGACGCCGGCCGGGCGCATCAGCTGGTTGACGACGTCACCGGGACGAACCAGGAATTGCTCGACCCGCCCGTCAACACCGGCGTGTATGATGGTCTTGTCGAGATCGACCTGGGCCTGGTCTAGCGCGGCCTCAGCGCTGGCCTTTTGCGCCGGCAACAGGGTGGAGACCTGCAAGGATGCTGATTGCTTCGCAGCCGTCGCCGCGTCGACACCGGACTGGCGCTGATCGACCAGGACCTGCAGCTTTTCGATATCTCGCTGCGGCACGATGCCGGGGTTGCGGCGCTGGAGCTCTGTCTTGACGTCGAGCTCGTCCTTGGCCTGCTGGTAGTTGGCTTTCGCCTCCCCGATCTGCGCCTCGGCTTTGACCACGTCGGCCTGCGCCGTCTGCATGGCGGCATCGACCTCCGCAACCTTTCGCTTGGCGGTTTCGACCGCAGCCTGCTGCTTGGAGCTGTCGAGCGTGAACAGCACATCGCCCTTCTTGACCGGCGCGCTGAAGCCGACCTTGACCTCGGCAACACGGCCCGAGCCTTCGGGAAGGATGGGCACCGTGCGGAAATACAGCGTCGCCGACGACGTCGACGGGTGGAAGTAGAAAATCATCGTGATCAGCGACACCGTCAGCATCAGGCAACCGGTGATGCCCCAGCGCAGTTCGTACCAGACGGAGAAGAAGGTGATCTCCTTGCCGAAGCGTTTGCCCTGGACGTAACGGCGGTAGAGATAGTCGGGTAAGATCGTCAGCAGCGAGCAGAACATCAGCTCAAACATGGCTGCGCTCCTTCTCCTTGACGGGTCCCGGCTTGTCTGCCGGAGGCGCCGCCGCCACAGCCTCGGCCGGGACGTCGCCGCCATCGGCCGCCGGCGTCGCGTCGGCAATCTTCTCGACGGACCCGGCTATGCTGCGCAATGGCGTGCCGAAGTCGGGCAGATCGATCAACGCGAGCAGGAGACCCGCGACCCAGAAAATGTGCATGTGCGTGAACAGCGAGATCAGGCCAAGCACGGCGACGAGCTCGAACTGCAGCTTCTGCGACTTGTGCGCCATCCGCTCCGGCAAGCTATGCAGCTTCCAATAGAGCGTGCCGACCCAGAACAGGGTGCCGATCAGGAACACGCCCATCACCACCATGAGCGGATCGGTGCCGCTTCCCGGCGCGAGATAGAATGGCAGATGGTGCGGAGCCATCGGATGAAGCTGGTCGCTCAAACGTCTCTCCCGTCAGCGGAAGGTCCACTTGCGGCACTGTGTTCGGGCCGCTTCCAATTTGCTTGATTTGAATCAAGAGAACGCCCGTTGCCGGACATAGCGTCCCAGGAACAGAATACACAATCCAGGGGAGCCGCCGCCATGCCCGGCCTCGACGAACTCATTCCCAGTGCCACACAGATCCGCAAAGAGGCCGCGCTCAAGGAGGCCGAGAAGGCGGAAGAATATGTCCGTCTCGCCGCGGCCGCCGAAGCCGAGAAGCGCGCCCTGATCGAGCGACTGAGCAAACCTTCCGGCAAGACCGAGGAGGAGAAGATCAAGCTCGCCTCGACGATCATCCAGCGTGCGGTGCGAAACGGAATGTCCGAGGTCATGGTCTATCGCTTCCCCAACACGCTCTGCACCGACAAGGGACGCGCCATCAACCAGATGGAAAAGGGCTGGGAGAATACGCTGACCGGCATCCCCAAGGAGATCTTTCAGCTCTGGACCGACTATCTGAAGCCGCGCGGCTATCGCATCGCCTATCAGATCATCGAATTTCCTGGCGGCGTGCCCGGCGACATCGGCGTGACCATTTCATGGGGCGACGAGTAGCGCCGTAGCAGCGGAAGGACGGGCATGGCCAAGGACGATTCTGCCGGGCGAATGAAGCGGAAGGACTACGAAAAGGAGCTCGAAAAGCTCCAGGTCGAGCTATGCCATCTCCAGGACTGGGTCAGAGCCCAGAAACTGAAGGTGATCATCATCTTCGAGGGGCGCGATGCCGCCGGCAAGGGCGGCACCATCAAGGCCTTGACCGAAAAGGTGAGCCCGCGCGTCTTCCGTGTCTGCGCCCTGCCCGCACCCTCGGACCGGCAGAAATCCCAACTGTTCCTGCAGCGCTATATCGAGCAATTCCCGGCTGGCGGCGAAATCGTGATCTTCGACCGCAGCTGGTACAACCGCGCCGGCGTCGAATATGTGATGGGCTTCTGCTCGCCGGCCGACCACAAGCGCTTCCTGGAATTGTGCCCGCTGGTCGAGAAATTCGCCGTCGACGCCGGCATCATCCTGATCAAGCTCTGGCTCGAGGTCGGGATGGAGGAGCAGGAACGCCGCTTCACGGCGCGCATCGAGGACCCGCTGCGGCAGTGGAAGCTGAGCCCGATGGACACCGAGTCGTTCGGGCGCTGGTACGATTACTCGCGCGCGCGGGACATGATGTTCGAGGCGACCGACACCAAACATGCGCCATGGCGGCTGATCCGCTCCGACGACAAGCGGCGCGCGCGGCTCAACGTCATCTCGCACATCCTGGGAACCATCCCTTACAAGAAGGTCAAGCGGGACAAGGTCAAGCTGCCGCCGCGATCGAACAAGGGACGCTACAACGACCAGGCCAGCCTGCGCGGACTGAAGTTCGTCGAGGAACGGTACTGAACCGCGCGATATTGAAAAGCGAAACGGGCTGCGGTGACGCAGCCCGTTTGCCGTGAGGCCCTTGTCGGGCCTATTTCAGCCGGATCGTCACGCCGCCGACCGCGGCCGACACTTCTGCGCCGACCCTGGGACCGGTGAGCTGTAGGATCACGCCATTGCCGTTCTGCAACTGCACGGCACCGGCGCCAGCTGCGACCGCACCGCCGGCTCCGCCCACCGCATAGGACCCTTCGATCGACGCGGGCCCCTTCAGATTGATGGCCTTGCCCACGAACTTGCTGGTCGATGCGCCGATGGTGAAGCCGACACTCATGCCTGATACGGTGAAGGGATATTTCTTGCCCCTCAGAAGCAGCACGCCCTCCCCGCCGCCGACGCCGATGACGAACCCGCCCTTCGTGAAGACGACCGCAACGTCGCCGGTCTCGGCACGCGACGGCGTGCTGAAACCGGCAATGGCTGCGAGCGAGGCGACAAGGACGGCGCCGATGGTGAACTTTCTCATGACGTTTTCTTCCCCCTATTGAGCCAGGATCATGGCGAAGTAGCCAAACACGGTGAGCAGGATGCCCGAGACGGCATAGCCGACCGGGAATCCGATCCAGGGCACCGAGCTCTGGATTTCGACGGCCGCCTCGCGGCACGGACCGGAATGCGAGCGCGCGCCGGCGACGCCGCCCATCAGCACCGCCGGATTGATCTTGAAGACGTGGTAGCCGATCGCCCAGACGATGAAGGGCGGGATCGTGCAGGCGATGAAGCCGGCGATGAATATCTTCAAGGCAACCGCGCCGGTGAGCTGCGCCAGCAGTCCCGCGCCGGCATTGATGCCGACGATGGCCACGAACACGACGAGGCCGAGATCCTCCAGCACATTCCGCGCCGCATTCGGCGTGTTGCCGAAGAAGCGCAGGCGCGACACGACCGAGGACACGATCACGCCCGACAGCAGGAGGCCACCGGCGTTGCCGAGCCCGATCTTGGCGCCGAACGCCGGGAATTCGATCATGCCGATCAGGAAGCCGACGATCATGCCGACCGCCAGCGTCAGCAGATCGGTCGAGGTGTTGGCCCGCGCAATGCGACCCCACATCTCGCCGAGCTCGTTGACGGCGGACTTGAGGCCAACCACCGAGACGATGTCCATCCGCTCCAGCTTGGTCTTGAGACCGGCCGGAATCTGCACGCCGCCGCGCTCGACCTTGGTGACCTGCAGCTGGCCGGCGATCGCGGTATCGCGGAAGGACTCGAAAGTGCGCCCCACCATCTCCTTGTTGGTGATGAGGATCTCCGCCTGGTCCATGGGAATGCCGAGTGTCTTGGCATCGGCGACCTCCGGACCGATCAGGCCCATCTTCTCGGTGAGATGCTCGGTCGAGCCGCCGAGCGCGACGATGTCGCCCTTCTGCAGCACGAGTTCGGGATCGGCCCCTTGCGGCTCGCCGTTCCGTCCCACATTGACGATGCGGTATTCCGGATTGACCGCGCGGAATTTCGCGATGCTCATGCCGACCGTCGCCGGATTTTCCAGCCGGTAGGCGCGCAGGCCGAACTGGCGAAAGCCGGTCAGGCCGCCGCCCTCGAGATCCTTGACGCCGAATTCCGTCTCATACTGCTTGGCGGCGGCCTTGGCATCGACGCCCCACCACCGCGGCAGATATTTGCAGATCAGGATGATGCCGACGGTGCCCCAGATATAGGTGATGCCGTAGGACAGCGCGATCATGCCCGAGGCTTCCTCGGGCTTCATGCCTTCAGGCAGCTTGACGACGCCGGAGGTGATGGCCTGCTCGGCCGAACCGATCGCCGCCGACATGGTCTGCGACCCCGCGAGCATGCCGCCGGCCGCACCGGGCGGCAGCGAGAACATCTTGGCGCCGATCACGACAAGTGCGAGGCCAATGACGCTCGACACCACGGCCAGGAGACAGAATTTGAGGCCGTCGCCCCTCAGGCTGTTGATGAAGGACGGTCCGACCCGCAGGCCCACGCCGTACATGAAGAGATAGTAGAACAGGCTCTTGGCAAAATTGTTCAGCTCGAGCTTCACGCCGTAGGTGGAGGCCCACACCGACAGACCCGCGCCGACCACGATGGCGCCGGCGACCATGCCGAGGCCATAGCCCTTGATGCTGGCCCGCCCGATATAGACGGCGAGACCGACGACGAAGAACAGCAGCAGATACGGGTTCTGCTGCAGGAACGCGAAGAACGCCTGCATGTTGGTCCCCTCCAAGCCTTATGACGCGGCCTTCAGCTTCGGCTGAGCACCGGGCTTCGGCCGGCCGAGTTTCGCCAGGGCCTCCGCGCGCACGAGCTTCAATCCCTCCTTGGCGTCGTAGCCATGGATCTCCTTCACATCGAGCTTGCGCATGAAGTCGATGGTTTCCTGGGTGATGACCTGGCCGGGCACCATGATCGGGAAGCCCGGCGGATACGGGATCACGAAATTGGCCGAGACCAGCTCCGGTCCGGCCTTCAGACGCCGGTCGATCTCGGGATCGTTGAGGCGGATGTGCTCACAGCCGGCGACGTCATAGGCGGCGTAGAAGCCGCTGCGGATGTCGCCTTCGTTGGTCTTGGCGCCGGCATCGCCGCGGAAGCTCGGGTGGAAATGCGAGAAGTTCGGCAGATCGGGCACGTCCTTCATCAGGCTCGTCACCCGCGCCTCGAAGGTCTTCCTGGCATTGGCTCCGCCCTGGGCAAGGCCGCGGTCGAGCTCGCCC
Source organism: Bradyrhizobium huanghuaihaiense (assembly GCF_007830635.1). Classification (GTDB taxonomy): domain Bacteria; phylum Pseudomonadota; class Alphaproteobacteria; order Rhizobiales; family Xanthobacteraceae; genus Bradyrhizobium; species Bradyrhizobium huanghuaihaiense. The sequence continues at coordinate 214,773 of NZ_VLLA01000009.1, forward strand.
GCGATCTCGGCGAGCACGCGGATCAGATGCGCAACGTCGCTGCGGGTGTTGTTGATGTTGGACTGGACCAGCACCGAATTGCGCGAGGTCTTGTTGACCTGGATGTTGTACTCGTTGGCCAAAATGCTCTTGAACTGCGTGCCGTCAAAGCCGGCCATGCCGCACACCAGCGTCATGCGGGTCGGGTCGAGGCAGAACTCGTCCTCGTCCAGGCTCTTGAGTGTGTTGGCCCAGTTGACGCCGGCGGCGAGGAAGTCGGTGAAGCCGCTCTGGCGATATTGCGCCGGCACCATGGCGTCGGCGCCGAGGATGCGGAAATATTTCGAGATCAGCGGATTGTTGTTGACCGCCTGGCGAATGGCGAATGCGATCTCGATCGCATTGGCGACGAGGCCATATCCCTCCAGCTCCATCTGCCGCCGCGAGATATCGAGGCTGGCGATGAGCTGCTGGTTCGGACTGGTCGAGGCATGAGTAAACACCGCCTCCTTGAATTGCTGCTCGACCGTGTGGAATTCGACGTCCTTGACCGAAAGCATCGAGCCCTGGCGGATCGCCGACATCGACTTGTGGGTCGAGTTGGTCTGGTAGACGCGCAAGCGAATCTGTCTGGGATCAGGGATCAGCCGGGTCTTGAGCAGCAGCTCTTCCGACGGGTTCTTGCCGAGTTCGGCCTGCTGCTTCTCATAGGCCGCGACCGACTTGGGATCGCGCATCCACGCCTCGATCTCGTTGGCGGCGCCAAGGCCGGTGCGGCGGCGCAGGAACGGCGAGAAACGCGCGAAGCCGAACCAGGCTTCGTCCCACAGGAAGATCAGGTCGGGCTTGATGGCGAGGCATTCCTCCATCACCCGGCGTGTGTTGTAGATGTGGCCGTCGAAGGTGCAGTTGGTCAGGTCGATCAACTTGACGCGGTCGAGCCGGCCGTCGGCCTTGGCGTTCAAAAGCGCCTGCTTGATCGTCTTCAGCGGCACGGCGCCATACATCGAATATTCCGTCATCGGGAAGGCTTCGACGTAGAGCGGCTGGGCACCGGCGAGCACCATTCCGTAGTGGTGCGACTTGTGACAGTTGCGGTCGACGATCGCGATGTCGCCGGGTGCGAGCAGCGCCTGAACCGCCATCTTGTTCGATGTCGACGTGCCGTTGGTGACGAAGAAGACGCGATCGGCGCCGAGCGCCCTCGCCGCCTTCTCCTGCGCCTTCTTGATGTTGCCGGTCGGCTCCAGCATGCTGTCGAGGCCGCCGGTGGTGGCGCTGCTCTCGGCCAGGAACAGGTTCGGGCCATAGAACTCGCCCATGTCGCGGATCCAGTCGGACTTGAAGATCGACTTGCCGCGGGCGATCGGCAGCGCGTGGAACGTGCCGATCGGACGCTGGGCGTATTTCTTGAGATTGTCGAAGAACGGCGTGTCGTAGCGATCCTGGATACCTTCGAGGATCGACAGATGCAGCTCCAGCAGCTCCTCGACCGAATAGAAGATGCGGCGGACGACGTTGGCCTCGGGATTGCCGGCGAGCTCCTCCACGTCGCGGTTCGAGATCATGTAAAGGTCGAGCTCGGGCCTGACCCGCTTGATGATCTGTGCGAGCCGCAGGGCTGACGCGTCGGTCTCGTCGCTGAGGCCGGCCGCGGCCATGATCGAGCGGAGCACCGGCGCATTGTGCCGCGAACGCAGACCAAAGCCCTCGTTGATGACGACGGCGCCGATGTTCGGATTGAGTAACGTCGCGCAGAAGGCATCCTCCAGGCTGCCGACGATGACGGACTCATAAATGAACGCATCGACCGGCCGCCGCAGCTTGCGCCATTCCGCGGCCAGTGCCGGCCATTGGCTGGATGATACGCCGGTGACGATCAGGGTCTCGAAATAGGGCCGGCGCGCCGCATGTACGCCGAAGCTCGGCGGTGCCAGCTCGGGCGCATCGCCATTGCCGTCGTCCTTTGCGCTCCAGTCGCTCGCATGCTGACGGAAGGATCGCGTCGCCAGCGCCTGGGCAATTCTCGTCGCGAGGGCGAACGATGTCGCACCGTCCCCGGCGACTGCTGCTTCCCGCAACGCCTCCATCAGTTGCGGACCGGGATAACCGTGATACTCCTCCGTGACCGAAAGCTCGGCCAACGCCGTGTCATAGGCGGCGCGATTGCCGACGCGAGCCCAGACTTTCGCAGCCTCCACCAGGTCACGCCAATCGTCTGCGCGGGCGCCGGGGCCCGAGAAGAACTTGTCGATGCGCTTCTGTGCGGGGGTGGTGTCCTTGGACATGTCTCTCTCCCGATCGGTGCGGGCCATTGGGCGAAGGTGATGGCGGACAGTGAGTGCGGCGCGGGGGGCTCCATTGATCCAAGTCAACGGTCGCGCGTTATGATGGGACGAGCCGGATCCGACGCTCTTTGCAACGCAGCACGTCGTGTCAGGCGGTGCGTTGCGCCGTTCCGGCGCGATCCTCGCCGAGGACGCTGTCGAGCGAGCGCAGCCACTGGCTGCTGTCGGTCCTTTCCGCCAATCCCTCGGCGCGCAGGAGATCGCGCAATTGCGCGTGCGCGCCCACGATGCAGAAGGAGATCCGGCGCGCGGCAAGCTCATCGCTCAGATCGCGCAGCATGCGCGCGCCGGCGAGATCGATATAGGGCGATGCCGAAAGGTCGCAGGCGACCAGTCTGATGCCGGCGGAGCCCCGCAGCGCGACCAGCGCAGCATCGAGGATCGTCTCGGCATTGATGTAAAGCAGCGAGGCTTCGGGTCGGAACGCGATGACGCCGACAAGCGGCTCGACGTCCTCATGCCTGGCGCTGTCGGAATAGCGGCCGCTGCCCGGCAGCCGGCCGAGAAACGCCACGTTCGGCCGCGAGGCACGGGCCAGGAGCAGGAAGATCGAGGCAATCGATGCCAAGAGGACGCCCTGGAGAATGCCGAGCAGCAGCACCGAGACCAGCGCGATGGACGCGGCAAGGAAGTCGATCCGGCTGACCTGCCACATTCGCACGAGTGCGCCGATATCCACGAGCTTGTAGACCGCGGCAAAGACGATGGCTGCGAGCACCGCCTTGGGCAAATTGGTCAATAGTCCTGTAAAGAACAGCAGGCAGAGCCCAAGGGTCACCGAGCAGATCACCAGCGCCAGCGGCGTTCGCGCGCCGGCGCTGTCGTTGACGGCGGATTGCGACAGGCCGCCGGCGACGGGATAGCCGTGGCCGAAGGCCGCAGCCAGGTTCGCCGCGCCCAGCCCCAGAAATTCCTGGCGCACGTCGAGCGCATAGCCGTGCTTGGCGGCAAAGCTGCGCGCGGCGGAGACACCTTCGATATAGGCCAGCAGCACGCAGCCGGCGGCGAGCGGAAACAGATCGTCGAACTCCAGCAGGCCGAAGGTCGGCATCCCCACCGCCGGCAGCCCCTCCGGTATCTTCCCGGTAACGGGCACACCCATCGCTGCAAAGCCGAAGATCGTCGCGACCAGGATCGCCAGCGCGACGACGGTGATGCCGACCGGCTTGCCCGGCAGCCGCCGTTCCCCGAGCAGCAGGAGCAGCAGCGCGACCACGCCGATCGCCAGCACCATCGGATGGATCTGGCCGAGCTGTCCGATCAGCTTGATGGCCCGGTCGAAGAAATTGTGACCGCCACCGGCGACGCCGAGGAGGCTCGGCAGCTGGCTCATGATGATGGTGAGCCCTGCCCCGGCCTTGAAGCCGACCAGGATGCTGTCGCTGACAAGGCGAACCAGCACGCTGAGCTTGAACAGCCAGGCGATGAAGCACAGCACAGCGACCGCGAACGCCGCAAGGCTCGCGATTTGCGCATAGCGCACGGCGTCGCCGCCGGCGAGCGCGCCGACGGTGCTGGCGATCATCAGCGAGATCGCCGAGGTCGGGCCGATCGCAAGCTGGCGTGACGAGCCGAGCAAGGCATAGCCGAGGCCGCCCAGCAGATAGCCGTAGACGCCGACCTGAGGCGGCAGGCCGGCGAGCGCCGCATAGGCCAGGGACACCGGGATCGCATAAGCAGCGAGCGTGATGCCCGCGACGGCGTCGGAGGGCAGCCATTCACGCTGGTAGGCGGCGAGCCAGCCGGCCGGCGGAAAGAACCGCGTCCAGTGTGCGTCAGGCGGCGCTTTCATCACATCACCTCACGTGGTGTCGCTTCGCAGCGCAAGAGGACGATCAGCAGCGCGACCACGGGGATGCCGAGCGCGAGGTCGGGAAAGACCTTGGTGGCGAAGGCGCCGGCAGCCGCGCCGCAGCCGAACACCGCGCACAACGCAAAGAAGATGACCGATTTGCGCAGTGTCCCGAGCGGCGCCCCTCCGTAGATGACCGCAAAAATGGTTTCGACCGACTGACGCATGTTGCCGGTGATCATCACCGTGCTGCACACGGAGCCCTCGACCTTGACGAACATGGCCGCCTGCATCGCCGCGACCACGGAAATGCCGAGTGTGCCGGCCAGATTCGGGAGCCGGTTGTGCAGGATGCCGATCGTGATCAAGAACACGATCTCGACGAGGATCGTGAGAGCGCTGGCCCGGTCGCCGGCAGCACGGCGCAGCCAGGCCGCGATCACGATGCCGACGGTGAAGGCCAGGATCGGCGGTGCGAAGTGAAGTGCCTGCATCCAATCGCCGGCCATCGCGTAGACCCAGAGGAGGATCACATTGGCAGTCTGGGCATTGGCCATCACGCCATGGATGATCCAGGTATAGGCGTCGATATAGCCGCCGGCGAAAGCGAGCAGCATCACGATTTCGACGGTCTCATCGCGGCGGATCGCGCCGGCTGCGACGTCCAGCGTACTCATGTCGGCAATGGCCGCTGTCGCGAACTCTTCATGACGGCATTGGCGGCGGCTTGCCGCCGGCAAGGCTTGATCTGGATCAAGCAACCTTCCCGCGCGCCCACTCAAATCCGCCGCAATATGCCGGGGAAATGCGACCATGGATACCGTCAGGTGGATCATCACCACCGCACCGGAAATCTTCCTGCTGCTGGCGATGGCGATCGGCACCCTCCTCGGCCGCATCAAGATCCGTGGATTCTCGATCGGGACCACGGCCTGCATCCTGATCGTCGCGGTGCTGATCGGACAACTCGGGCACTTCACGTTCCCGCCGATCCTCAGGGCGATCCTGTTCAGCCTGTTCGTCTTCACCATCGGCTATCGCTCGGGGCCGGAATTCTTCGCCTCCTTGAGCGTTCGAACTCTGGCGCAGGTCGTGCTGGCGCTGGTGATCGGGGCCACCGGGCTCGTCCTGGTGCTCGCCTTCGCCCATGCGTTCAAGCTTGATGCAGGCACTGCGGCGGGGCTGACCGCCGGTGCGCTGACCCAGTCCTCCGTGATCGGCACGGCCTCGGGCGCGCTGGCGCAGCTTGGGCTTCCGAGTGACGTGCTGAAGCAGCAGGAAGCCAACATCGCGGCCGGCTATGCCGTGACCTATGTGCTCGGCTACATCCTGACGCTGCTGTTCGTGCCGTTCGTGGCGCCGCGGCTGATGCGCATCGATCTGAAGGCGGAGGCGAAGAAGCTCGAGGCCGAGCTCGCCGGCGGCGCGCCGCCGAAGACGGAAAACCTGTCCTATCGCAAATTCCAGGCCCGCGCCTATCGTGTGTCGGCCGGCGCAGGCCGGACCGTAGCGGCGATCGAGGCCGAGATCGGCAGCCGCACGGTGGTGGAACGGATCGTGCGCGGCGGAGCCGACATCAAGCTGCAGCATGACATCGTGCTCGAGGCCGGCGACGACATCGTCATCGCCGGTCCGACCGCCGCGATCGTTGCGGCCAAGCCCATCCTCGGGGCCGAGATCGATGCGGGAGAGCTGCTGCGCAATCTTCCTGGCAACGTGATCGAGGTGCTGGTCGAAAACCGCGAACTGCATGGCCGCTCGCTCCGCGAGATCGTCGATCGGCTGGGTGACAATGCGCGCGGCGTGTTCCTGCGGGCGCTCACCCGCATGGGCCGGGAGGTGCCGCTCGGTCCCGACACGCGGGTCTACATCGGTGACGTCATGACGCTGGTCGGCAGCACCGGCAATATCGCGCGGGCCACGGCGCAGGTCGGACATGCCCTCAATACGAGCGACCGGACCGACATCGCCTTCCTTGCGGTCGGTATCGCTGCCGGTCTTCTGGCCGGTCTTGCCAGCTTCAAGGTCGGCACTGTCGCGCTGACGCTCGGCGGCGGTGGCGGCGCGCTGATCGCCGGGCTCGTCTGCGGCTGGCTGCGAACGCGCAAGCCTGGTATCGGCGCGATGCCGCCGGCCGCGCAACAGACACTGAGCGATCTCGGGCTCGGCGGCTTCATCGCGGCCGTCGGACTCGGCAACGGGCTTGCTGCCTGGTCGGCGATTCAGACGCAGGGTCTCCTGCTGGTCGGCATGGGCATCGTCGTCACGCTGATTCCGATGACGGTCGGAACGCTCGTTGCCTATTATTTGCTGCGGATGAACCCGGTCGTGACCTGCGGTGCGCTCGCCGGCGCAATGACGGTCGATGCCGCCGTCACCGGTGCCTGCGACGTGGCCGAGAGCCAGACCCCGGTGCTCGGCGTCGCCGTCCCCTACGCGGTCGGCAATGTCGTCCTCACCGTGCTCGGTCCAATCGTGGTGGCCGCCACGTTCAGCGGTTGAGGAGGCCAGGATGTGCTTTGATCTCCCTGCAATCCGTCGCTTCCTTGCAACCGTCCTGCTCCTTCTCGTCGGGCTCATGGCGCCCGCCCGCGCCGAGGACGAAATCCGCATCCAGGAGGAGATCTGGGGGCTGTCGCTGCCCCTGCCGATGTTCGCCTATGTGGTGCGCCCGGTCGGCGACGGCCCCTTTCCGCTCGTGATCATGAACCACGGCGTCTCGCTCAACCCTCCCGACCGCGGCTTCTTTCCGCTGGTGGAATTCCGCGACGCCGCACAATGGTTCGCCAGGCGCGGCTATCTCGTGGTTGCACCCGTCGGCACCGGCTATGGCGCAGCCGCCATCGACATTCCCGAGCGTGCGCTCTATGGGCCGTTCTTCTCCAAGGTCGGCAAGTGCACCAATCCGAACTTCCGTGATGCCGCCCTTGCAGTCGCGCAGGTCGATCTCTGGATCATCGATCACATGGCGGCTCAGAAGCGCATCATCCCCAAGGATGTGATCGTGGTCGGGCAGTCCGCCGGAGGCTGGGCCTCGATCGGCCTGTCGAGCGTCAATCCACCGCAGGTGAAGGCCATCATCACCTTCGCCGCCGGCCGTGGTGGCCGGGTCGGCGGCAAGCCCAACAATAATTGCGCGCCCGACAGGCTAGTCGAGGCCACCGCGGATTTCGGCCGCACCTCGCGGGTGCCCATGCTGTGGATCTACATCGAGAACGACACGTTCTTCGGGCCCGACCTGTCGAAGCGGATGCATGAAGCCTTCACGGCCGCCGGCGGCCGCGCCGAATATCATCTGATGCCGCCGTTCGGCAACGAGGGGCATTTCTTCATCGGCTCGCCGGATGCGATCCCGCTCTGGTCACCGCTGGTGGCAAAATTTCTCGATGCACAGAAGTAGAGCCTGGCCTGGAGGCGTAACCATGTTCACCATCCGTGATCATCTCTGTGGCGTCCTGGTTGGCGCCCTCGTCGGGCTTGCGACATATCCTGCTGTCGCGTCGCCGAAAGCCGCACCGGCCGATAAACCTCCCGAGGTGGCCACGCGCGGTCAGCGCGAAGCCAAGGACATCAGCTACGGTGACTGGCAGAAGTTCTGCTTCAAGGCCGGCGGCGCGCCGATGCTGTGCCGGACGACCATCACCGGGACATTCCCGACCGGCCAGGTAGCTGTGCGCGTCGACCTGATCGAACGCGAGGGCACCCCGACGGCCCGGCTGCAACTCTTCGTGCCCGTTGGAATGTACCTGCAGCGGCAGCCCAAGCTGTCCCTCGACCCCGGCAGCAGCTTCAGCGTCCCCTACAGCTGGTGCCTGACCAATATCTGCATCGCGGCTGACGTCGTCCCGTCCGGGATCGTCGAGGAAATGGAGTCGGCAAAGACAATGGCGCTCGAGGTTGTCGATTCGAACCTGCTGGCGCTGACGACCCTGGTGCCGCTGGCGCAGTTCGGCACGGTCCACAAAGGTGCGCCCACGAAAATGCTGGAGCAGTATGTCGACGAATGATCGGCGTTTCCGCGCTAAGCCGCAGCCGCACGCGTGACCGAGTCGATCAATGACTGCGCCGTGAACGGCTTCGTCAGATAGGCGACGCAACCCGACGCAACCGCGGCACTACGGTTCACCGGGCTGTCATTGCCGGTAACGTAGATCACTGGCGCCGTGACGCCTTCCTCCGCCAGCTTGCGGCGCAGCTCGACGCCCGACTTGCCGTCGAGATTGATGTCGATGACGATGCAGATCGCCTTGTCGAAACCACCGTGATCAAGCAGGGCCTCCGCGGAATCGAACAGCGTCACGGCGAATCCGTGTGCGCGCAGCAGCCTGTTCATGCTGACTCGCATGGATGGATCGTCGTCGACGATGAACACTGATCCGCGCATCGGCAAGAAGCGACCTTTCGGACTCGCCACGATGGTCCTGCAGAAGCCGCAACCAGTGCGGGTGGCGCAGTTGCATGGCAGCACCACGTCAATGCGCTTCATATTGTCCTTTGGGGCAGTGACATGGCGGGAACTGGATTCGAAGCGACGGAATAGTTAACCGCTATTCGAATCCAGCATTCCAAGCCGCTCCGCAATCGAAACGAGCTCGGCAAGCGAATGAACCCGCATCTTCTCCATCACCTGATGGCGATGGGCTTTCACGGTCCGCTCGGTCGTCCCGAGCTCGTACGCGATCTGCTTGTTGATCTTGCCGCGGACGATGAGATCGAACACCTGCCGTTCGCGCTGCGTCAGCGTTGCAAGGTGCACGCGAAATGCTTCGAGCTTGCCGCGTTGGCTGCGCGCGGCATCTTGCCTCGCCAGTGCACGCGCGATCGCATCGAGCAACAGCTCCGACGAAACCGGTTTGGTCAGGAAGTCTTCCGCTCCCGCCTTGATGGCCTGCACGGTCGTCGGCGTGTCGGCGTGCCCCGTCAGGAATATGATCGGCAACGTCGAGCCCGCGGCGATAAGACGACTTTGCAGTTCAGGACCGCTCAAGCCAGGTATGCGCACGTCGAGCAGGATGCATCCCGGCTGCTCATCGTCTGGCGCTGCGTCCAGAAGATCCTGCGCCGATGCGTAGGTTTTGACGTCATAACCCGCAAGTTTCAGCCGGCGCTCGATCGCCGTCCGGAACGATGCGTCGTCATCGACCACGTGGACAAGGCCGGGCACCATTTACCTCGCGTAAAATTCAGTAAAGCAATCTTTTAACCGAGGCCGCGTGGTTGCCAACGGTTCAAAAACCGAAACATATGCTTCGCAACAGAATACTTTTCGGCCTCCATCGAGGTCTTTCTCAGTCCGCGCAGCGAACGCCCCCCGCTGTCCCTTGGGACATTGACCCTTGGGACAATGGATTGGAATACCTCGTTAGTCGTAAATCAACCTCGGCGGGAGTGCGATTGCGCGGCGTATTCCGGTGCAAGAGATTTTTTGTCTCAAAGACCAAATTCGACGGCAAGCTGAGGAGCTGGCCCATGTTCGTTCGCATCACCACTGATTCCGCGCTGCGCCCCAACTCTCTTCGCGACCTCGGCATGACAAGCGATTCAAATGCGCTTGTCAGTTTAATCGAGTTTTCCTACAAGAAGGGCACCGAGATCTATGGCGAGAAAGAACCCGCCGAGTATGTCTACCAGGTCAAGTCTGGTGCGGTGCGGAGCTACAAGCTGCTGTCGGACGGCCGCAGGCAGATCGGCGCGTTTCACCTGACCAGCGATATTTTCGGGTTGGAGAACGGGTACGAGCACCGCTTCACCACGGAGGCGATCGTCGACACCACAGTGCGCCTCGTGAGGCGGGAGAGCCTCGAGATGGTGGCCGAGAGCGATGCCATGGTCGCGAAAAACCTGCTCAGCATGACCACGAACAATCTTCAGCATGCGGAAGATCACATGCTGCTGCTCGGCCGCAAGACCTCGCTGGAGCGGGTCGCGGCTTTCCTGCTGGAAATGGACAAGAGGCTGACCGCTGCGGGCGTCCTCGCGCTGCCGATGTCGCGGCGCGATATCGCCGACTATCTCGGCCTGACGCTGGAAACCGTCTCGCGCGCGCTCTCGCGGCTGCATGAGCTCGGCATCCTCGGCTTCATCGGCAACACCCAGCGCCAGATCGTGCTCCTGAACCGCGACCAGCTCGCGAGCCTCGATCTTCAGCCCTGAGCGGCAGGCTCACTGTCCTGTCCTGCCCGGAAGCCGCGCGATCGCTTCGAGATGCTCGATCGTCTTGCGCAGGACCTCGAACAGGATGGCCGCCGACCAGCCGAACAGCAGGATGCCGTTCATGGCCGTCAGCGGCCCGATCAGCCGCCATTCGGGCACCGGCGTGATGTCGCCATAGCCGAGCGTGGTGTAGTTCACGAAGGCGAAATACAAGAGGTCACTTCCCGGCGGCGCCGCCTGGACGAACCAATAGGTGCAGACCCAGACCAGGACCTCCAGGGTGTGCGCGACGCTCAGCGCTGCCGCCGTTGCGACCATCACGCCCATCAAATGCAGTCGCGGACCCTTGGTGTGTCGCAGGCCGGCCGTTCGCGCGATCGACACGGCAACGACGGTCGCCAGCGCGTGGATTCCGATATTGATCGCGCTGACCAGCGCGCCGACGAGGACTTGAAGCAGCATCAGGGGTGCCCATGCGATTGGACGGCAGTGGAAATCCCGGACTGTTCCTGCTCCCGTAGCGCTGCGGAACGGTCGATCTGGATCCAGGCCGCTGCGAGCTCCCAGGCGACCGCCAGAATGATCGGGCCGATGAAGAGACCGATGATGCCGTGCGCCAATGTGCCGCCGATGACCCCGATCAGGATGACGAGCGTCGGCGTGCTCAGGCCGCGGCCCATGACCAATGGCTTGAGGATATTGTCGAGCAGACCGACGACGACGAGGAAGATCGTCAGTGGCACCGCCGTCGCGACGTCCTTGTCCATCCAGATCCAGATCACAACGGGCACGAGGACGATCGCGGCACCGATCTGCACGATCGACAGCAGCAGAACGAGGATGGCGAGCAAGCCGGCGCTCGGGATGCCCGCAAGCTTGAGGCCGATGCCGGCCAGCAGCGCCTGGATGATCGCAACGCCGATCACGCCCTGCGATACCGCCCGGATCGTCGCGCCCGCCAGTTCGAGAAAATGCTCGCTCTGCTCCGGCACGATGCGGAACAGGAAACCGCGGACCGCGTCAACGAGCTGCGGTCCGTACGGAAACAGGAAGCCGGCGACCAGCACCGAGAGCAGGAACTGCAGCGTGCCGACACCGGCGCTGCCGGCGAATGACAGCATCACCCCCGCCAGCGGTTTCAGATAAGGCGCCACCTCGCGCAGAACGGCGCGAATGTTGGTATAGGCCAGTGTCCAGAGATCGAATAGCTGGGGGCCGATCAGGGGCCAGTCCTTGAGCCATTCCGGCGCCGCCTGGAGCATGAGATCGCCGGTGCCGATCTGGGTCGCGAGATCCTTGATGCCCTCGGCCGCGCTCAGCCCGAGCCATGCCGCCGGACCGATGATGATGCCAAGCATCATCAGCGTGAGGATGACCGCAGCCGTCCGGGGGCGACCGCCGAGGCGTTTGGCGAGCCAGCTGAAGGCGGGATAGAACGCGACCGCGAGCACCGCGCTCCAGGTCAGGATGGGCACGAAGGGGTGGATGATCAGAAACGTCCATGCGATCAACAGCGCGAGCAATCCGAGACGGATCACGAGCTGGACGATCTGCTCCGCGGAGAGAAGCTTGCGAAGTGTGGTCAAGACGACCGTCCTTCCGGGAGTGCGGATACCCGATGGACGTAGCGGCCTCCGCCGCACGGCATTCTTGATCCAGATCAAGCGGGCGCGGGAGACGCGTCCTTCGTTCCCGATCTCATGCGGCCTGAGCGCGATCATACCGATCGCTGTGCCAGCCGGTCTGCCGGGACATGCCGCGCCGGCGAACGAAGCCTTTGTAAGATATTGTAATTGCTAGGAAACTCTTGGTGGCGTCCGGATGGCGAAATCCACAGGAGTTTGCTGATCGGCACTCTCTCCCGGGAACGGATTCCCTCATGTCCGGATTGACCGAGATGGATAGAGTCTTTCTCGCGACGATGGTTTCAGCCGTGCTGCTGCTGATTGTGGCCGCCGACCTCTTGGTCAACGGCGTCGGCCTGCAGCCGCCGCCGACGCAACTGGCCAATGTGGTGCCGGTGCCTGCACGCCCGGTCAGATAGTACGACGCCGCGTCTTGCGGCCGAATGACCAATTTGAACGGTTCCCACGGAACATTTCGGCCCCATCGGGACTTCTGCTCACCGCGCCAGCCACAAGGGCCAGCGCGATCCGGACAGGCTCAGCTCCGCTGTGGTAGGGGGAGCTGAGCCACCGTCGGCTCGTGAAGCCTACCCCCCGCTCCGATACACCTGGATATCGAGATCCCGGATCTTTTTCCGCAGCGTGTTGCGGTTGAGACCGAGCAGGTCGGCGGCCCGGATCTGGTTGCCGCGGGTGGCGGCGAGCGCCGCCGTGAGCAGCGGCACCTCGATCTCCTTGAGGATGCGGTGATAGAGGCCCGGCGGCGGCATGCCGTTCGGAAAGCCTTGGAAGTGCGAGGACAGATAGGCCTCGACCGCGCCGCCGAGATTGTCGACGCCTTGCTGGACCGCGGCCCCCGGACTGACCGAGGGCGGCGCCAGTTCGCCGTCGATGACGGAGGCCGTGATCACGTCCTGCGGATAGAGCGCGGCAAGGCGCCGGGCGAGGTTCTCGAGCTCGCGGACGTTGCCGGGCCAGCGGTGCTGCTTCAGCCGCTCCAGCGCCAGCGTGTCGAGCTTCTTCGGCGGCAGACCGTCCTTCTCGGCCAGCGAGAAGAAGTGACGCACGAGATCCGGCAGGTCCTCGATGCGCTCGCGCAGCGGCGGCAGCCGCAGCGGCACCACGTTGAGGCGGAAGAACAGATCTTCGCGGAACAGGCCCTGCTGGATCAGGACGCGCAGATCCTTGTTGGAGGCCGCGACGATGCGCACGTCGGTCTTGATCGGGGTGCGGCCGCCGACGGTGGTGTATTCGCCCTGCTGCAACACGCGCAGCAAGCGGGTCTGCGCCTCCATCGGCATGTCGCCGATCTCGTCGAGGAACAGCGTGCCGCCCTCGGCCTGCTCGAACCGGCCCGAGGCGCGGGTGTTGGCGCCGGTGAAGGCACCGCGCTCATGGCCGAACAGCTCGGATTCGATGAGGTCGCGCGGGATCGCCGCCATGTTGACGGCGACGAACGGGCCGTTGCGGCGCTTGCCGTAATCGTGCAGCGCGCGCGCCACCAGCTCCTTGCCGGTGCCGGACTCGCCCGTGATCATCACGGTGAGATCGGTCTGCATCAGGCGCGCCAGCACGCGGTAGATTTCCTGCATCGCCGGCGAGCGGCCGACCAGCGGGATCGCCTCCATCTCCGCGTCCTCGTCCGGCGTCGAGACCCGCTCCTTGGGCTCGGCCAGCGCGCGGCCGACGATGGCGATCAGCTCCTTCAGGTCGAAGGGTTTTGGTAGATATTCATACGCCCCGCGCTCGGAGGCGCGGATCGCCGTCATGAAGGTGTTTTGCGCGCTCATGACGATGACAGGCAAATTCGGCCGCATCTTCTTGATCCGCGGCAACAGGTCGAAGGCGTTCTCGTCCGGCATCACCACGTCGGTGATGACGAGATCGCCCTCCCCCTGGCTGACCCAGCGCCACAGCGTTGCGGCGTTGCCGGTGAGCCTGACTTCATAGCCGGCGCGGGAAAGTGCCTGATTGAGAACCGTGCGGATGGCGGTGTCGTCATCAGCGACGAGAATGCTACCTGCGGGCATCGTTAATCCTCATTTTGCCCCCTGTGACGCAGACGACGACTTCCCGGCAGAGCCGTCGCGACTGCTTTGATCGGCATGTTTCACCGATGTGGAATACATCGGCATCAGCACGCGGAAGGTGGTCTTGCGCGGCTGAGATTCGCATTCGATGATGCCCCCGTGATCGCCGACGATTTTTGCGACCAGCGCCAAGCCGAGACCAGAACCGGTCTGCTTGGTGGTCACGAAGGGATCGAACAGGTTGGGCAGAAGATCATCGGGCACGCCCGGTCCATTGTCCCTCACGCAGAATTCGAGCGGCAGGGATACCCGGGATTTTTGACCGGGGACTGACAGGCGCACGCCGGGGCGGAACGCGGTGGTGAGCTGGATCTCGGCGTCGGGCACGTCGATCAGCGCTTCGGCGGCATTCTTCACGAGGTTGAGGAACACCTGGATCAGCTGGTCCTGGTTCGCCAGCACCGGCGGCAGCGATGGATCGTAATCCTCGATGAAGCGGATGTTGCGGGCAAATCCCGACTGCGCCAGCCGCTTCACGTGGTCGAGCACCGAATGGATGTTGACGGGGCCGCGCACCACGGGACGCTCGTCGCCGAACACCTCCATGCGGTCGACCAGCGTCACGATGCGGTCGGCCTCGTCGCAGATCAGCCGCGTCAGCATGCGGTCCTCGGACGAGGCCTGCTGCTCCAGGAGCTGCGCCGCGCCGCGAATGCCCGAAAGCGGATTCTTGATCTCGTGCGCGAGCATGGCTGCTAGCGCTATCACCGAGCGCGCCGCGCTGCGATGGGTGAGCTGCCGATCCATCTTGTCGGCGATGGTGCGCTCCTGGAGCATCACCACGATGTGGCCGGGCCGCTCGGTGAGCGGAGCGACATGCAGATCGACCTGGCGGTCACCGCCCATGCGCGGCGTGCCGAGATCGACCTTGTATTCGTTGACCGGCGAATTCGAGGAGCGCACCTGGTCGATCAGCGCCAGCAAGGGGCTGCCGAACGGCACCAGCTCTTTCAGCGACTGCCGCTTCAGAAACTGCGTCGAGATCTCGAAAAAGGCTTCGGTTGCGATGTTGGCGGCGACGATCTTGCCGTCCGGCCCGATCATGAGCACGGGATTGGGAAGCGCATCCAGGATCGCATCGCTGTCGGACGGAAGCGGCCGACGATGTTCAGCGGCTGAGCTCATGCAGCAGCGCTCCATGCGAAGTCGTCGAAGGCGTCTTGCAGTGAACTGTGAACGAGGCGCGGATCCTCGGAGGTGAGGATCTTCTGGCGCCAGGATTTCAGCTTCGCAGCCGGCGCGCGGCTCGCATCGGCCGCGACGTCCAGCGCCCAGCCCAGATGCTTGCGCGCGTGTCTGAGGCCGACGCGCATTCCATAGAGTGCGCAGACGCCATCATAGAGCGTGCGGACATAATGGAGCTGCGTCTGCAGCGACGGCGCGGCTTCTGCCGCCTCGCCCATGAGGCGGCGACCGATCTGGCCCGGCAGCCAGGGCTGGCCCTGCGCGCCGCGGCCGATCATCACGGCATCGGCGCCGGAGGCCTGAAGCGCCGCGCGCGCTTTTTCGTACGACGTGATGTCGCCATTGACGATGAGCGGGAGAGAGATCGCCTCGCGCACGGCGCGGATCGCATCCCAATCGGCCTCGCCCTTGTAGAACTGGCACCGGGTGCGGCCGTGAACGGTGACCAGCTTGACGCCGGCAGCTTCCGCGCGGCGTGCCAGCTCCGGCGCATTGCGGCTGCGGTCGTCCCAGCCGAGCCGCATCTTCAGCGTCACCGGCACCTTCACCGCCGCAATCGTCGCATCGATCAGGCTGACGGCGTGGTCGAGATCGCGCATCAGGGCGGAGCCGGACTGGCCGCCGGTGACGTGGCGGGCCGGACAGCCCATGTTGATATCGATGATGTCGGCGCCTTCGGCTTCCGCGATCCGGGCGCCTTCGGCCATCCAGTGCGCTTCGCAGCCGGCGAGCTGGACCACGTGCGGACCGATTCCCGTCGCTTCGCAACGCAACCGCGACATCCGATGGCCATTGGCAAGCTCATCGCTCGCGGTCATCTCGGACACGACCAGACCGGCCCCGAGCTCGGCCACCAACCGCCGAACGGGCGAGTCAGTCACCCCCGACATCGGCGCCAGGAAGACCGGGGTGGCGACTTCAATATCGCCTATTTTCAACGGCTTAGAGCCGGATACTGCCGGGCCTGTCACAGGGGTCTCGTCAACTCAGCAGCGCCTCATCGCGCTGGCCATGACCTATCTTGCGCACAATTCTTGTGCAGTCAAGCGTCATGCCTACAGTTTAGACAGTTCTGCAGATCTTTCAAGTGCAGTGCAGCAAAATGCTGTTTCCCACAATCCGGGGAAACCCCCTTTTTTTGCGGGCCTGCCGTGCTAGAGGCATGCCGGCAAATCACCCCCTGCTCTTTCATTAGCAACTGAGTATTTGAGTCCTATGGCGAAATCACAACGTACCGCTATCGTCCTCGTGGCGGCCGGACGCGGCCTGCGCGCCGGCGCCGGCGGGCCGAAGCAATATCGCGAGATCGGCGGCGTGCCTGTGATCTATCGCGCCATGGAAGCCTTCAGCCGCCATGCTGATGTGTTTGCGGTGCAGCCGGTGGTGAACCCCGACGACAGCGCCATGTTCACGGCGGCGGTCACAGGATTGAAACACGAGCCGCCGGCCGATGGCGGCGCCACCCGTCAGGCTTCGGTGCTCGCCGGTCTCGAGGCGCTGGCCAAGCACAAGCCGGACATCGTGCTGATCCATGACGCCGCGCGCCCGTTCGTCTCCGAAGGCGTGATCTCGCGCGCGATCGAGGCGGCGAGCCGCACCGGCGCTGCGATTCCCGTCGTTGCCGTCACCGATACCATCAAGCTCACCGGCGAGAGCGGCAATGTCGAGGACACGCCGGACCGGTCGCGCCTGCGGATCGCGCAGACGCCGCAATCCTTTCGTTTCGATGTCATCCTCGAGGCGCATCGTCGCGCCGCGAAGGACGGACGCTCCGATTTCACCGACGATGCCGCGATTGCCGAATGGGCGGGATTGACGGTTGCAACCTTTGAAGGCGATGTTGCCAACATGAAGCTCACCACCCCCGAGGATTTCGTGCGCGAGGAAGCGCGCCTGGCTGCCCAGCTCGGCGACATCAGGACCGGCACCGGCTACGACGTGCACGCCTTCGGCGAAGGCGACCATGTCATGATCTGTGGCGTGCGCGTGCCGCACAGCAAGGGTTTCCTGGCGCATTCCGACGGCGATGTCGGCCTGCATGCGCTGGTCGATGCCATCCTCGGCGCGCTCGCCGACGGCGACATCGGCTCGCACTTCCCGCCGAGCGACGCCAAATGGAAGGGCGCCTCCTCCGACCAGTTCCTGAAATACGCCATCGAGCGCGTCGCCCAGCGCGGCGGCCGCGTTGCCAATCTCGAGGTCACCATGATCTGCGAGCGGCCGAAGATCGGCCCGTTGCGCGATACCATGCGCGCGCGCATCGCCGAGATCTCCGGCGTCGACATCTCCCGCGTCGCGGTGAAGGCGACGACCAGCGAGCGGCTCGGCTTCACCGGCCGCGAGGAAGGCATCGCGGCCACCGCGAGCGCCACCATCCGCCTTCCCTGGAGCGTCTAGGTCATGGGCGGCAGCGACGCACGCGCCCTCTCCCGCTCGCTGCTGGATTTGTGCCGGATGCGCAAGCTGACGATCGCGACGGCGGAGTCCTGTACCGGCGGCCTCGTCGCGGGCGCGCTGACCGACATCCCCGGCTCCTCCGACGTCATCGACCGCGGCTTCGTCACCTATTCCAATGACGCCAAGCGCGCGATGCTTGGCGTCGAAGCCGGCACGCTGACGAATTTCGGCGCGGTCAGCAAGGAGACCGCAACGGCCATGGCGATCGGCGCGCTCGAGCGTGCCGATGTCGATCTCGCCGTCGCCATCACCGGCATCGCCGGCCCCGGCGGCGCCACGCCGGGCAAGCCGGTCGGTCTCGTCCACTTTGCCGCTGCCGCGCGCGACGGCCGCATCATTCACCGCGAGCACCGTTTCGGCGCCATCGGCCGCAGCGCCGTGCGCGCCCGCTCGGTGGTCGAGGCGCTGCGGATGCTGATGGACCTCGCCCGCGGCCCGCAAGTCGCCGCCAAGCCGCAACGCACCGCCGCCAGCCGCCTGCGCCCGCGCGTCACCCGCTCGCCGCGCCGGCATGCGGTGAAGCGCCGGCCGCCACGCTCGCCAAGGGGCTGAGCCCGTAGCCCGGATGGAGCGCAGCGCAATCCGGGATTTGCATCCGCGGGCGCAGGGGTCCCGGATTACGCTGCGCTCCATCCGGGCTGCGCACGGCGAAGCATCTCACGCCGCTGCAAGCAGCACGCGCCTGTCATTGCGCCGTTCGCTCGGTCCGATAGATGACGGGGAGCTTTTGTTCGATCGCCTTCGCGAGCACCGTTCCCGTGGTTCGTCCGAGCTCTTTCGCGATCGTCGTGATTGGCTTGGTACCTGCGAGCTTCCTGAGCCGGTTGAGATCGTCCTCGCTCCACGATTGCTTCCAGCGCGCCATATCTCCAGTCCCACTCCACAAGCCCCTGCGCCCGACTCAGACTTTAGTTGAACATCTTAGGAAATACAGCCCTTGCAGGTGTACCGCCTGCGGCAAGGGGTGTTCCGTTATGGCCCTGCGTTTTGGCACAAACTGCACTTGTCACCTTCATTCGCACGACATCTGAATCCCTGATTGCGTGCCCGGGCTTGCGGGTGTCCGCCCGCCCTACAAGGCCTTGTGCTGCCCTTCGGCCAAAACACCCGCCGGCGGGTCAATGACCGCACGTGAAAATATTCTACTTTACCGAAATTCGGCTTTGGCGTATTCCTGCGCCACCTCATCCCGGTCAGAGGGGCGTATCGCGATCGTCACGACATGCGGGGTGAGCGGCGGTGGACGCTGGTCACATCGGCGCGACAGGCATCGCAGGGCGGGCAACCGTGAGCGAAGGCCATCGCGCACACGACCGATGTGATTCCAGCGTACGGCAAAACCGTGTCGTCCTGGCGCCCGGGGTCTGTGCGCCAAGTCTTGCAGTGATGCGGCGGCCCGACCGGGTACGTACATCAGCCATCTGCAAGGCGACGGGGGCAATAGTGCATCGCTCCCCGGGGAGAGCACGGCATAAGCCGTCAAGCCACTGCGCAGGGAAGGCCGTGTGTTGGGCTTCACCTGTATGCCGCTGTGCAGCTTCTTGTAGCGCAACCTTCGCACAGTGGACCGTGGGTGCCCGGCCGGCACCCGGCCTTCCCTGCGCCCTCTGACAAAGTGAGCGCGATACGACGAAGCAAAGCTCGGACGAAACGCGTCGCGAGATCAAAGTGTCATGTCTGCTTTCCAAAAAGCACGCAATTTTTGTCGAAAACGATCGGGATCATAAATGTGCAGGCGCGACCAAACGTCGTCACACGTGCCTGATCTTGCGCAGGAAAATATTGGCGCAATAATGCCGCTCTACCTTGTGATCCGGAATCAACCGGACCAGTCTTGTGGAGGGCGACGCAAGTGTTCGCTCGCACCGCGGCCTCGGCCGCCGTCATTGTCACTTTGGCCGCGTTTGATGGTGCGGCCGCACAGACCGCCAACCAGCCGCCGGATACGATGGCGGCGCGGGTGGAAGCCTGCACGCCCTGTCACGGCAACAAGGGCGAAGGCACCAGCGACGTCTATTTCCCGCGGCTGGCCGGCAAGCCCGCCGGCTATCTCTACAACCAGCTCCTCGCCTTCCGCAGCGGCCGGCGCAAATATCCGCCGATGAACTATCTCTTGGAGTTTCTGCCCGATCCGTATCTGGAAGCGATGGCGGAGTATTTCGCCAGCGAGCATCCGCCGCTGCCGCAGCCGGCGCCGAGCGAGGTCAGCAAGGATGTCCTCGCGCAGGGCGAATTGCTCGCGACCAGCGGCGACGCCGGTCGTAACATACCGGCGTGCGTGAGCTGTCATGGCCCGGGCCTTACGGGCATGCAGCCCGGCATTCCCGGCCTGCTCGGCCTGCGCGCCGCCTATATCAGCGCGCAGCTCGGCGCCTGGCGATACGGCACGCGCACGGCGAAGTCGCCCGACTGCATGCAGCTCGTCGCCGGACACCTGACGGAAGCAGATGTTACCGCCGTCGCAGCCTGGCTCGCGGCGCGTCCTGCGCCTGCCAACCCGGCTCCCGTGCCGAAAGGCACCTACGCGCTGCCGTTCGGCTGCGGCAGCCAGCCCAACTGACGAGGCGGATGATGGGCTCGAAACTGTCGATCGCAATCCTCGCCTTCACCGCGCTCACGACGGTTGCGCAGGCGCAGGCGCAGGACAAGACAAGCGACAAACCCGGCGACATCATCGCGCGCGGCGAATATCTCGCGCGCGCCGGCGATTGCACCGCCTGCCACACCGCGCCGGAGGGCCGCCTGTTCGCCGGCGGCCGCGCCATGCCGACCCCGTTCGGCACGCTCTACACCTCCAACATCACGCCCGATGCCGAAACCGGGATCGGCAAATGGAGCGCCGACGACTTCTACAAGACCATGCACAGCGGCCGCTTCCCCGATGGCGGGCTGATCTATCCGGCGATGCCGTTCGCCTCCTACACCAAGGTCACGCGCGCCGACAGCGACGCGATCTTCGCCTATTTGCGCTCGATCCCGCCGGTGAACCAGAGGAACAGGCCGCACGACCTCCGCTTCCCCTATGACAACCGCCAGCTCATCCTCGGCTGGCGCACGCTGTATTTCCGCGAAGGCGAGTTCAAGCCCGACCCGGCCAAGTCGGCAGAATGGAATCGCGGCGCCTATCTCGTCGAAGGCCTCGGCCATTGCAGCATGTGCCATTCGCCGATCAACGCGCTCGGCGGCACTTCGAAATCGGACGCCTTCAAGGGCGGCCTGATCCCGATGCAGAACTGGTACGCGCCGTCCCTGACCTCCAACCGCGAGGCGGGACTCGGCGACTGGAGCATCAAGGACATCACCGACCTGCTCCAGACCGGCGTTTCGGCACGGGGCGTGGTCTACGGCCCGATGGCCGAGGTCGTGCACAACAGCCTGCAATATCTCAGCGACGAGGATACGCGCGCGATGGCGGTGTACCTCAAGGGCATCTCGGAGCCCTCCCCGCCGCCGCCGGCAAGCTCGGCGTTGCCGACCACCGAGAGCAGCCTGCTGATCAGCCTCGGCAAGACCGTCTACGACAAGAACTGTGCGAGCTGCCATGGCACGCAGGGCGAAGGCAAGCCGCCGCATTGGCCGCCGCTCGCCAACAACCAGTCGATCGAGATGGAGTCGGCGGTCAACCCGATCCGCATGGTGCTCAATGGCGGTTATCCGCCGGGCACAAAAGGCAACCCGATGCCTTACGGCATGCCGCCCTTCGCAGGGCTCCTCTCCGACAACGAGGTCGCTGCCGTCGTTTCCTACATCCGCACCGCCTGGGGCAATCGCGGCACGCCGGTCTCGGCGCGCGAGGCCAACGAGCTGCGCTCCGCGCCGCTGAATTGAGAGACGTCATGATCAATTCCGATCCGCCGACCAGCCCAGCCGCCGCCGACCAGGCCGTCGAAGAGGTCGTGGCGCAAGGCCCCTCCGGAGCGATCGTGCTCGCCGGCATCGCGACGGCCTGCGTCGTCGCGATGTGGCTTGCCTTCTATCTGTTCGTCTTCCTGCCGCGCGGGCCGCTGCAATGAGCACTGAGGAAACCCATGGAAACGGCAGCGCCAGCGCCGAGGTCGCGGCCCGCGTGGAGCGGCGCTGGGCCACCATCGCCGTGATCATCATCGTGATGATGGCGCTGCTCGCGGCCTTCGCCGGCATCCACCGCGCGACCATGCCGCAGCCGCGCGTCGAGACCACCGATCCCTCGCGGATTCATCTGTCCGGCGAATTCGTCGAGAGCAATCTCGGCAGCGTGCTGGAGGCCAATGGCAACGTCACCGTGCGCGCAATCGGCCAGCAGTATTCCTTCACGCCGGCCTGCATCGTGGTGCCCGTGGACACGCCGATCACGCTGCGTGCCACCAGCGCCGACGTCGTGCACGGCATCCTGATCCAGGGCACCAATATCAACACCATGCTGGTGCCGGGCTACATCTCCGAGCAGCTCATGCGCTTTGCGAGGACCGGCGACTATCTGATGCCCTGCCAGGAGTTCTGCTCCTTCGGCCATGAGGGCATGTGGGGCAAGGTCAAGGTGATCGACAAGACCGACTTCGCGGGTCGTGCGAAGGGCGGCGGGAGGCTGAGCTGTGTTGGTCAATAGAAAGCTCATCCTCGCCCATTTCTGGCTCGCCTTTGCGGTGTTCGGCATCGCGCTGACGCTCGGCGCCTGGCAGATGTTCATCCGCAGTCCGATCGGCACTTGGCTGTCCAACCCAGAGCTCTATTACCGCTCGCTGACCGCGCACGGCACGGTGATGGGCTATGTCTTCCCGACGCTGGTGGCGATGGGCTTTGGCTATGCCATCAGCGAGTCCGCGCTGGAGCAGCGCCTGGTCGGCGTGCGCTGGGCCTGGACCGGCTTCTGGCTGATCGTCATCGGCAGCGTCATGGCGGTGATTCCGGTCGCGTTGGGGCGCGCTTCGGTGCTCTACACCTTCTATCCGCCGCTGATCGGCAACGTGTTCTACTATCTCGGCGTCGTGCTGGTCGTGGTCGGCTCCTGGATCTGGGTCGCGCTGATGTCAATCAATTTGCGCGTCTGGCGCAAGGCCCATCCCGGCGCGCCGGTGCCGCTCGCGATGTTCGCCAATGTCGCGGGTGCTTACCTCTGGGCCTGGACCGCCGTTGGCGCCGCGCTCGAGCTGCTGCTTCAAATCATTCCCGTCGCGGCGGGACTGAAGGCCACGATCGACGCTGGCCTCGCCCGCGTCTTTTTCTCCTGGACGCTGCACGCCATCGTCTATTTCTGGCTGATGCCGACCTACATCGCCTACTACACCATCGTGCCGCGGGCGATCGGCGGCCGCGTCTATTCCGACAGCATGGCGCGGATCTCCTTCATCCTGTTCCTGGTGGTGGCGATGCCGATCGGCATGCACCACACCTTTGCCGATCCGATGGTCGGCGCCGGCTTCAAGTTCATCCATTCGGCGTTCACCGCACTGGTCGCGCTGCCGACGCTGCTGACGGTGTTCACGATCTGCGCCTCGGTCGAGATCGCGGCGCGGTTGCGTGGCGGTCGCGGGATGTTCGGCTGGATCAGGGCCCTGCCCTGGGACAATCCGATGATGCTGGCGCTGGCCTTCTCCTTCGTCATGCTCGGCTTCGGCGGCGCCGGCGGACTCATCAACATGAGCTATCAGCTCGATGCGTCGATCCACAACACGCAGTGGATCACCGGCCATTTTCACCTGATCTTCGGCGGCGCCATCGTGATCATGTATTTCGCGATCGCCTATGATCTGTGGCCGCATCTGACCGGGCGCGAGCTCATCGACCTCCGCCTGATCCGCACCCAGCTCTGGCTGTGGTTCATCGGCATGATCGTCACCACGTTCCCGTGGCACTGGGTCGGCATCCTCGGCATGCCGCGCCGCATGGCCTATTTCGACTTCGGCGATCCCGCGATCGCGCCGCAGGCGCTCTCGGTCACCTTCTCCGCAATCGGCGGCTTCATCCTGCTGGCCTCGGGCATCCTGTTCCTGGTCATCCTCGCCCGCGGCATGCGCGCACCTCAGGCGGAGGCCGGACCCTATCGCTTTGCGCTGGCCGTGCACCAGCCCGCGACCGTGCCGATCGCGCTCAACACCCACGCGCTCTGGGTGGCGCTGATGATCGCGCTGACCCTCACCAATTACGGCTACCCGATCCTGACGCTGGCGATGACCGAGGGCACGTCGGTGCCGGCCGTCTATGTGGGAGCGCAGTGATGAGCGCGCGCGACCTCTTCACCTTCAGCAATCCGCATTTCACACGCGGCGTCGGCATCACCGCTGCGATTCTGATCGTGACCGCGATTGTGGGCTTCATCGTGCTGCCCTTCGCCCAGCCCTGGGTCCAGTTCGCCAATGTCTGGGACGCGATCTGCAGCGCCGCCGGCGTGCCGCAGCGCGCGCCGGTCGTTGCGGCACCTGGACACGAGAAACGCCTGTCCGAGGTCGTGCTCACGTCGAACACGCTGGCCCGTCCGAGCCAGGAGGCGATCGGCCGCGGCGCCACGCTGGCGCAGCGCTGCGCGATCTGCCACGGCCCGACCGGCATCAGCCGCGCGGATTCACCGAACCTCGCCGGCCAATATGCGGCCGTGATCTACAAGGAGCTGCACGATTTCCGCTCCGGCGCACGCACCAATGCCGTGATGTCGCCGTTCGCCGTCAATCTGACCGATCAGGAGATCGCCGATCTCTCGCTCTACTACGCCTACCTGCCGCGGCTGCCCGCGTATCACCCGACGCCGCAGCTTCCCAAACCCAACATCGTTATCTACGGCGCGCCGATGCGCGGGATCGCGCCCTGCGGCTCATGTCACGGCAGCCTCGACAACAAGACCGGCAGCCCGTGGCTGGAAGGCCAGTCCGAGGCCTATATGAAGGCGCAGCTCCAGGCCTTCGCCTCCGGCGAGCGCCGCAACGACATCAGCCAGCAGATGCGCAACATCGCGCGCGCGATGACGCCGCAGGAGATCGAGCAGGCCGCGGCGTATTACGCCTCGCAGCCGCCTGATGTGGTGAAGGCGGTGGATTGAGGATGGCTCTCGTGCCCCGGACGCAGCGCAGCGCTCCTTCAGCGGTGCGCTGCAGAGCCGGGGCCCATCTATCGAGTGAGGAGTCTCTGGCTATGGGTCCCGGCTCTGCGCAGCAACGCTAAGGGCGTTGCAGCGCGTCCGGGACACGAGAGCGTGCCCGATCGTAAAGACTACGTCGACGCCAGCTTCGGCCGCCCGTAGATCACATCCGCCCGTTTCTCGAACGCGGCCGAGAACCGCGCGAAGGCGGCGTCGAACATCGAGCCCATCAGCATCGCCAGCATGCGGCTCCTGAACTCGTAGGCGAGGAAGAAACCGACGTCGCAGACGCCCTCACCCCCCTCTTGGCCTTTGGGCTCGAACGTCCAGCGATTTTCGAGCTTACTGAACGGACCTTGCAGATATTCGACGAGGATTTTCAAATTGCCGCGGTCGAGCGTCACGCGGCTGGTGAAGGATTCCTTGACCAGCTTGAACGACACCGTCATGTCCGCGACCAGCACCTCGGTGCCATCGGGCTTCACCATGCGCTGACGCACCTTCAGTGCGCTGCACAGCGGCACGAACTCCGGGTAGCGCTCGACGTCGGCGACCAGATCAAACATCTCGGATGCGCTGTGATTGACACGGCGCTTGCTCGAAAATTTGGGCATATCGGTTCAGCGGGCGCTAGCTGCCCGCGCGGCCTTCAGTCTCGCAAAATCCTCGCCGGCATGATGCGAGGAACGGGTGAGCGGGCTCGCCGACACCATCAGGAAGCCCTTGGTGTAGGCGATCTTCTCATAGGACGAAAACTCGTCCGGCGGCACATAACGCATCACCGCGTGATGCTTGCGGGTCGGCTGCAGATATTGCCCGATCGTCAGGAAGTCGACGTCGGCCGAGCGCAGATCGTCCATCACCTGCTGCACCTCGTGGCGCTCCTCGCCGAGGCCGACCATGATGCCGGACTTGGTGAAGATGGTGGGATCGAGCTCCTTGACCCGCTGCAACAGGCGGATCGAATGGAAGTAGCGCGCGCCGGGCCGCACCGTGAGATAGCGCGACGGCACGGTTTCGAGATTGTGGTTGAACACGTCGGGCCGCGCCGCGACCACCACCTCCAGCGCACCTTCCTTGCGCAGGAAGTCGGGCGTCAGGATCTCGATCGTGGTCGAGGGGCACGCGGCGCGGATGGCGCCGATGGTCTGGGCAAAATGCTCGGCGCCGCCGTCAGTGAGGTCGTCACGGTCGACCGAGGTGATGACGACGTGGGCGAGACCCAGCTTGGCGACGGCCTCCGCGACGTTCTGCGGCTCGGCCGCATCCAGCGCGTTGGGCAAGCCGGTCTTGACGTTGCAGAAGGCGCAGGCCCGGGTGCAGGTGTCACCCATGATCATGAAGGTCGCGTGCTTCTTGTCCCAGCACTCGCCGATGTTCGGGCAGCCCGCCTCCTCGCACACCGTGTGCAGGCCGTTGGCGCGCACGATATTGCGGGTGTCGGCATAGCCGCGGGTATTGGGCGCGCGTACGCGGATCCAGTCCGGCTTCGGCGGCGAAGCGGAATCAGGACGATTCACCTTTTCAGGGTGGCGCGGGCGCAGCGGGTTCGAGATGGTATCGACAATAACGACCATGGGGTATCCGGTCTGTTCAGGTCCTACCTAGTCGGTCTGGCCCGGCATCGCAACCCGGCTCGCACCACCTCAGGGAACATGGCAGATATGGGCAATATCCTGCTCTGTTCTCAGGCGATTCTCACCTCGAATGGCTCCAGTCTCGAAACCTTCCACACCTCGGCTTGGCAAGGCCCTGAAGCGTGCCTTTTTCGCGCGCAACGTCCGCGAGGTCGCCCACGACCTGATCGGTGCGACCATGCTGGTCGACGGCGTCGGCGGGATCATTGTCGAGGTCGAGGCCTATCATCATACCGAGCCGGCAGCGCACTCCTACAACGGCCCGACGCCGCGGAACCAGGTGATGTTCGGCGCGCCCGGCTATGCCTATGTCTACCGCTCCTACGGCATCCACTGGTGCGTGAACTTCGTCTGCGAGGAGGAAGGCTCGGCCAGCGCCGTCCTGATCCGCGCACTGGAGCCGACACATGGCTTGGCTGCGATGCGCCGCCGTCGCCATCTCCAGGATCTACACGCGCTGTGCTCGGGCCCGGGCAAGCTGACCGAGGCGCTCGGCATCACCATCGCGCACAACACGCTGCCCTTGGACCGGCCGCCAATCGCGCTGCACGCGCGCACCGAGGAGATGGAAGTCGCAACCGGCATCCGGATCGGCATCACCAAGGCCGTCGAGCTGCCCTGGCGCTATGGCGTCAGGGGCTCGAAGTTTTTGAGCAAGCCGTTTCCCCGCTGATGGTCATTCCGGGGCGGCTCGAAGAGCCGAACTACGGCGCGCAATTGCGCGCCTGAGAATCTCGAGATTCCCCGGTGCGCAATTGCGCACCTGAGGTCTGGTCCTTCGGACATCCCGGAATGACGGACGTCTCACGACGCCTGCTTCAGCCGCTCCAGCGCCTCCAGCAGCTTGGCCTTGCGGGCCAGCGCCGCCTCGCGCTTCTCGCGCTCCTCCTCGACGACCTCCTCGGCCGCGTTGGCGACGAACTTTTCGTTCGCCAGCTTGGATTCGGCGCGCTTGATGTCGGCGTCGGCCTTGCCGATCTCCTTGTCGAGACGCGTGCGCTCGGCGGCGACGTCGATCACGCCCTTCAGCGGCAGCGCAGCCACTTCGCCGCGCACAAGCAGCTGAACGGCACCGTCAGGTGCACGGTCGGCGAAGGAGATGTCGGACAGCCGCGCCATGCGCTTGATGACGTCGGTCCAGCGCGGCGCGCGCTCCTTCGTTTCAGTCGAGGCGCCCGCGAGCACCAGCGCCGTCAGCGTCGCCGGCGCGATGTTCATCTCTGCGCGCACGGAGCGGATTTGCGTCACCAGGTCGATGACCCAGCCGATCTCGGCTTCCGCCTTGGGATCGGTGAAGTCGGCATGGTCGAAGATCGGTAAGACCAGGGCCGGCGAGATCAGCGGATCGGTCGGGCCGGCCGCCGCGGCGAGCATCGCGAGTTGCTCCGGCGTAGGCTCAGCCGGCTTCAGCGGCCACGGCGCCAGCGCGAGCAGACCGTCGCGCTTGGCCGTCACCTCCCACAGCTCTTCGGTGATGAAGGGCATGAAGGGATGCAGCAGCTTCAGGATCTCGTCGCGCGCCCAGGCCACCATGGCGCGGGTTTCGTCCTTGGCGGGGCTGTCCGGGCCGAGCAGCACGGGCTTGGCGAGCTCGACATACCAGTCGCAATAGACGTTCCAGACGAAGCGGTAGATCGCACCGGCGGCATCGTTGAAGCGATAGGCCTCGATCGCCTCGGTCACCTCGCGCGTGGTGTGCGCGCTCTCATGCGCGATCCAGCGGTTCAGCGTCTCCTTCGCCTTGGCCGGCTCGAAGCCGTCGGGCACGGCGCAATGGTTCATCTCGGCAAAGCGGGACGCATTCCAGAGCTTGGTCGCGAAGTTGCGGTAGCCCTCGACGCGGCTGGTTGCGAGCTTGATGTCGCGTCCCTGCGCCGCCATCGCGGCCAGCGTGAAGCGCAGCGCGTCCGCGCCATATTCGTCGATCAGGTTGAGCGGATCGATGACGTTGCCCTTCGACTTCGACATCTTAGCGCCCTTCTCGTCGCGGACGAGGGCGTGGATGTAGATCGTCGAGAACGGGATCTCCTTCATGAAGTGCATGCCCATCATCATCATGCGGGCAACCCAGAAGAAGATGATGTCGAAGCCGGTGACCAGCGCATTGGTCGGGTAATAGCGCTGCACCTCGGGCGTATCGTCGGGCCAGCCGAGCGTCGAGAACGGCCACAGCGCCGAGGAGAACCAGGTGTCGAGCACGTCCTCGTCACGCGTGATGAAGCCTTCGCGCTTGTTGCGATCGAGCGCCATCTCGCGGCCCTGCTCGACCGTGATGACCTCCTGCTCGACGTAATAGCCGAGCGCGTGGCTGATCGCCTCTTCCTCGGTCTCGGCGACGAACACCTTGCCGTCGGGCCCATACCAGGCCGGGATCTGATGGCCCCACCACAGCTGGCGCGAGATGCACCAGGGCTGGATGTTCTCCATCCACTCGAAATAGGTCTTCTCCCAGTTCTTCGGCACGAAGGTCGTTTCGCCCGAGCGCACCGCCGCGATCGCCGGCTTTGCCAGCGTCTTCGCGTCGACATACCACTGGTCGGTCAGGTACGGCTCGATCACGCTGTTGGAGCGGTCGCCGTGGGGCACCATGTGGGTGTGCGGCTCGATCCGCTCGACGAAGCCGAACGACTCCAAACGCTCGACAATGCGCTTGCGCGCCGCGAAGCGATCGACCTTGTTGAACTCCTCGGCGAATTGCGCGGCGCCTTCCGGCAGGTCGCGCAGGTAATCCTCGTTGTCGAGGAGATCGAGGCAGCCTTCCTTGTCGAGCACGCTGATGCGGCGCAGGCCGTGGCGATTGCCGACCTCGAAATCGTTGAAGTCGTGCGCCGGCGTCACCTTGACCGCGCCCGAGCCCTTCTCGGGATCGGAGTATTCGTCGGCGACGATTTTGATCTTGCGGCCGACCAGCGGCAGGATCACGTTCTTGCCGATCAGCTTCTGGTAGCGCTCGTCCTCCGGGTGTACGGCAACGCCGGTGTCGCCGAGCATCGTCTCAGGACGCGTGGTGGCGACCACGATGAAGGTCGTGGGATCCTCGGGGCTGAAGGACTTGCCCTCGATCGGATAGCGCAGATACCAGAGGCTGCCCTTGACCTCGGTCTGCTGCACTTCGAGATCGGAGATCGCGGTCAGGAGCTTGGTGTCCCAGTTCACCAGCCGCTTGTCCTTGTAGATCAGGCCCTCGCGGTGCAGCTCGACGAACACCTTGACGACCGCCTTGGACAGGCCCTCGTCCATGGTGAAGCGCTCGCGCGACCAGTCACAGGACGCGCCGAGCCGCTTGAGCTGGTTGATGATGGTGTCGCCGCTCTCGGCCTTCCACTGCCAGACCCGTTCCAGAAACTTCTCGCGGCCCATCTCGCGGCGGCCGGGCTGCTGGCGCTCCATCAGCTGCCGCTCGACCACCATCTGGGTGGCGATGCCGGCATGGTCGGTGCCGGGCTGCCACAGCACGTCGCGGCCGCGCATGCGCTCGAACCGGCACAGGATGTCCTGGAGCGTGTTGTTGAGGGCGTGGCCCATGTGCAGCGAGCCCGTCACGTTCGGCGGCGGGATCACGATGGTGAAGGGCACCGCGTCGCGGCGGTCGGGACGGCCGGCCTTGAAGGCAAGGCTGTCCTCCCAAACGACGGACATGCGGGCTTCGATATCGGCGGGCTGGTAATTTTTCTCGATCATGGGGCTGCTAGAAAGCCGCGCGCGGGGGCCAAGTCAACGAAAAGGTCAGCGGAAAGCGAGGCGGCAACAGCGCTTTCTGGCCCGGTCCGGAGCCGAATATGACCTGTAAGCCGGGCTTTATGAGGGCCCTGCGGCCGGCTTTACCTGCCGCCGCGCGAGACACGCTCGATTTCGGCCTTCACGATGCGTTCAACCAGGCCCGGCAGGTTGTCGTCGAGCCAGGACTTCAGCATCGGACGCAGCATCTCCTTGACCAGATCCTCCAGCGTCCGCGCATTGCTGCTGAGGACCGTATGGGCCAGGGAGTTGAAGGCGGATTCGACTGCGGAGACGGTCGATTGCGCCAGGATCGGCTGTTGCGGCGGCAGCGGCGGTGCATCGAAGTCCACCGGCGCGTAGGACGGCGGAGGTGCCGGACGCGGCGGCGGCGATTCGGCGAATTCGAGATCGTCGCGCGGCTCGACCTTGCGGAAGCTTGGCGGAGGCGGTGTCGGCGCCGGGTCCATCGCCATTTCGTCGGTCAATTCGAGCACGTCGGGTTCAGGCTCAGGCTCAGGCTCAGGCTCCGGAGCACGGACCTCGGGCGCAGGCGTGGCCGCGTCGAGCCCGGCCAGCAGCGCGTCGATATCGTCCTGGCTGTTCGGTCCGGCATCCGCAGCGGGCGCGGGCGGCGGCGGCGCGGGAGCCGGCTTTGGGGCCGACGGCGGTGCGGGCTTTTCGGCGGCAGGTTTGGGCGGAGCGACCTTGGATGGCGGAATGTCGTTCATCGGCTTCGGCGGCGCGGCGGGCGTCGCAGCCTTCTCGGGCTTCGCAGCTTCAGCCGGCGGCGGCTTGGCCTCGTCGTCGGCAATGATGCGCCGGATCGAGGCCAGAATCTCCTCCATGGAGGGTTCTGTGACCTTTGCAGGCTGCGTCATCTCCGACTCCACATCATCAACGCCCTCGCATGCGTTGTTTTACACCAAGCACGACAGGATTGGCCGGTTCCGCAACGAGCGCCCCGACATTTTCGCCGCGGCAGCCCGACTTGTCCCCAGATCACGGCTCAACGTGCGGCGGCGTGCCCTGCCCTCGGCACTCGAGCTCTACGCATACGACATCGGTTGCGGAGCGAATCGATCCGCATCTTCTTGGCAAGGCTATGTCAGGGATTTTGATGATTGCAAGCAAAGCACCGGTCGGCCGCAATTGTTCGCGAGGCCGACCGGATGACTACGGGATCAGCGCCCGTCAGGCGTGCGTACGCCGCCCCAGCTGTCGCGGACCTGATGGTAGTGAACGCTGGCATCGTAGACCGTGGTCGAAAGACCAAGCACCTGGGGCGCCAGACGGCCGACGGCGGCAAGGACGTTATACGATGCCACCACGCGGTCGTGCTGCGCGGTCACCAGCGCGACGCGCGCATTGACCAGCGCCTGCTGCGCGTTGAGCACGTCGAGCGTGGTGCGCTGACCGGCCTTGGCTTCCTCGCGCACACCGTTGAGTGCGATCTCGGACGCCGTCACCTGCGCCTGCGCAGACTGCACCTGCGCCTTGCCGGCCTGCAACGTCCCCCAGAACTGCACCACGTTCGCACGAGTCTGGTCGCGCGTGGTTTCGAGGTTGAGACGCTGCTGCGCCAGGTTTTCCTTGGATTGGCGGATCAGCGAATATTCGCTACCGCCCTGATAAATCGGCACCGAGACCTGCGCGATCGCGGATGCGTTGAACGAGCGCAACTGAATCAAGGACTGTTCGTTGGACTGCGTGGCCGCTGCCTGGACCGTAACCGTCGGCAGCAACGCACCTTCGGCAACTTTGACCTGCAGGAAATTGACGTCGATGCCATACATTGCGGCCGTGACGTTGGGATGCTCGATCAGGCCGAGCTCGACCGCCGAAGCGAGCGTTGACGGCAGGAACCGGTCGACCGGCGAGCCCGGTGCGAGGTTCGTCGGCTCGTTGCCGATGATGCGGCGGAAGTTCGCCCGCGTCGTGGTGAGGTTCGCCTCCGCGGTGAGCGCCTGCGTTTTGCCGGCCGCCAGTTGCGCTTCCGATTGCGCAACGTCGGTGCGCGTCACTTCGCCGACGTTGAAACGATCACGGGTCTGCTTCAGCGTCTGCTCGAGCACGCGCACGTTGCTGCGCTGGACTTCCAGCGTCGCGGCATCGCGCAGATAATCCATGTAGGTCGTCGCGGCCTGGAGCAGCACGGTTTGATCGAGGCTGCGCAGCGCTTCGCGTGCGCCCGACACCTGACTCTCCGCCGCCCTCGTTCGGTTGGCGGTCTGGTTGCCATTGTAGAGCGTCTGCGTAGCGGTAACGCCAACGCTGCGAGGCAACACCGACCCGTGGATTGCGTTACTCCCCACGCCGCTCTGCAAATCCGTATATTGATAGCCGCCGCTCGCGGTCAGTGCGACCTTGGGGCGATACCCGGACAAAGCCTGCGGCACGTTCTCGTCGGTCGAGCGCACCTGCGCGCGCTGTGCGTTGAGCTGCGGATTGTTCTGATAGGCGCGCACCAAGGCGGCCTCGATCGTGTCCGCCAAGGCAGGCGTCGGCCCGGCCAGCGCCAGCAGCAGGACCGAAACCGCAGCTCCGGTGAAGAGCTTCACCCCATGCATCCCAAAATTTCCGTTTCATTTTAACGCCCGGCTCGTGCCCGCGAGCCGGGTTACCGTCTACCGAGTGGAGTCGTTGCCCCGCCGCAACATAGGACGCGGATGGCCGCGACGGAACTACCCCAAGGTAGTTCTCGGTGGAAACTCTTCACGTGCAGCATCCCGGCCACACTTCTGATTCAGAACGGGATTTTAACGGGCTTTGGGCCGTCAGAAGACGAAGGCGGCGGCCCGTTCCAGCCCGGGAAGGACCGGAGCTGTGGCGTCGAACAGCGCCCGATGGCCGAATTCGCCGTGGGTCCGGGTCACGATCACCGCCCGCGGCGGCCTTGATTCGGCTGATACGCCCACTAGGCGCCCGCCTTCCTTGAGCTGCCCGAGCAGCCCTTCCGGGGTCACCTCGGCGGCGCCATTGAGGATGATCACATCATAGGGTGCGGCAGACGGATCGCCTTCGGTGCAGGCAGCGGCCTTGCAGGTGACGTTGGCGAGGCCGAGGGTGGCAAAGGCCTCCCTGGCCTTCGCGGCCAGAGCCGAATCGCACTCCGTCGCGGTGACCTGACGCGCCAGCTTGGCCGCCAGCGCGGCGAGGTAGCCCGTCGCGCAGCCGACGACCAGGACGCTGTCGCCCTCGTCAATCTCGGCGTCCTGGAGCAGCTTGCCGGTCAGCTGCGGCTTGATCAGGAACCGCTTGGCAGGGCCCTCGCTCACATCGAGGTCGAGGTCGAGATAGGCCAAGGCCTGCCGGCTCGCCGGCACGAAGGCCTCACGCGGAACCGTGAGCATGGCATCGAGAATACGACGATCGGTGACGTCATTGGTGCGCACCTGGCCATCGACCATTTTGAGGCGCGCGGTCGAGAAACCGGACATTTGCGGACCCTGAGATGCGGACGATGCCGCGGACGGAAGTTGGCGGCATCTTTGGAACATGCTCGGCGAAAACGCAACATGGCCGTTGGCGCTAGCCGGCCAAGGCTCCCGCAACTCACCCGCATCAGGGAACAGGACGGATTATTCGATCGTCACCGCGAGGCGGCCGATCAGGGCGGCCACCTCATCCAGCCGCGCCGAATCGGGGGTCTCGACCGCACGCGCCAGGCAGGCGAGGCATTCATCGTCGCTGAGCTCGGGAACGTCGGCCGGCAGAATCGAGGGAGCCAGTTGGGCGCGGTCGATCTGGATGTCGGGCATGGGAATCAGCTCCGTAAGAGTCCGGCTCAGCGAAGCTCGATTTGAATTAAGTCGATTTGGTGCCATCCCGGCGGCTGCGGTGGCGTTGCCGGACACAACTGCTTGAACGCGATTCTGCGTGGATCGGGCCGCCACGTGTTGAGACAAGTGTTGAAAGATGACTCGAGCAGCATCACGCGTCGCATCAGTGACGGCTCACAAGTCAATGAATTTACAGCGGAATTTGGCTCCCCGGGCTGGATTCGAACCAGCGACCATCCGATTAACAGTCGGATGCTCTACCGCTGAGCTACCGAGGAAAAGGGCGAACTGTCGTCCGCGCGCGGTGCGTATAACAAAGCCGGTTGCGCTTGCAAAGGACGAATTCGTCATCTTCCGCAACGCATCCGAGGAAGGGGCCGGGCCGGCCCCCTCCCCATCTGTCAGGCGAAACTACTCCGCGACGAACGAGGTGGTCTTGGTGCCGGAGTCGTAGCGCAGCCGGAGCGCGGTGAACTTGCAGAGGTTGACGTTCTTCCAGAGCACGGCCTCGTCATAGTTCTGCCAGTCGACGCGGATGTTCCAGACACACCCCTCGTCATCCTCGTCGAACTCGACATAGGTGCTCGCCTGGTTCTGCAAGACCTTGTCGAGCTCGTTCTCCCATTCGTCCAGGCCGTCGTCCGGCGCATTGAAGCCGAGGAATTTGATGGCATAGCCGGTCTCGTTGACGACGGTGACGTTGCGGGCATCGGCAGCGAACGACCCCGTGGCCGCGATCGAAAGACTGATCGCGATCAGTCCGGACAGAAAATACTTCATGTGAAATGCTCCCGATCGAAACAGGCTGTAAGCGCCTGACGTCGATCGGCGCAGGCGCCGCGGCAACAAATGGCGTTGCCTCGAAGAGTCGTCCGGAGTGCGATCGACGGATTCAATACGCGATCGATCCGCACTCCGGCGCGCTGCGCGACGCGAGACGCGCAACGGGCCTGTTCTTATCGTTTCGAATTCTCAGCAGCAATGAACCGGCATTCATAGATCGGCGCTGTTTGTTTTCTCAGGCGCGGGAGCCGGCACAGCGGCGCCGTTGCTCTTGCCGGTCACGGCGCCGACCAGCGCCTTCACGGGATCGTCGCCCGGCGCAAAGCCGCTCTGGCGCAGGATCTCGTCGATCATCGGACGCAGCGCGTGCACCTTGAGCAGCTCGCCGGCAAGGCCTTCACCGAAACCGACGTTGCCGCTACCTGCGCCATTGCCGCCGAACGCACCGCCGGTGTGCAGGATGCGGACATCCTTGAGGTTCGCGATCGGCTTCACCATCTCGGCCAGCGCCGAGGGCATGGTCTCGATCCGCTTCTTGGCGATCTCGAAATCGATGACGTTGCTGCCGAGCTTGTTCTGCGCCTCGTTCTTCATGGTGATGACGGCAGCTTCGGCTTCACCGATGTTGCGGACACCGACCGCCTTGATCTTGTTGGATTCGGCTTCGGCTGTCGCCAGCGTCTTGACGGCTTCGGCGCGGTCGAGCGAGGCCTTCTTCTCGGCTTCGGCCGCGACGATCAGCTCGGTCGACTTGCGCTCGGCCTC
The DNA here is from genome assembly GCF_007830635.1 of Bradyrhizobium huanghuaihaiense. Taxonomy (GTDB): domain Bacteria; phylum Pseudomonadota; class Alphaproteobacteria; order Rhizobiales; family Xanthobacteraceae; genus Bradyrhizobium; species Bradyrhizobium huanghuaihaiense. The sequence continues at coordinate 250,134 of NZ_VLLA01000009.1, forward strand.
GGTGCGCGCGGCCAGCACCTGGGTGAGACGGGCGCGATCGGCGACCTCGACCGCGCGTGCGGTCAGAACCTTTTCCTCCGCCGAGACGGCGACTGCTTCAGCCGTCTTGGCTTCGGCCACGGCTTCGGAGGTCTGCTTGCTCTTGGCCGCGATCTGGATCTCGTTCTCCTGCGTCGCGATCTGGATCTCGCGCTGGGCGTCGGTCTTGCGCTTGTTGATCGCCAGATCCGACTCGATGACAGCGGTTTCCTTGACCTGCTTGGCACCAGCCTCCTTCTCGGCAACGGCCCGGTCGGTGTCGATGCGGGCGTTCTCCTCGGTGAGGCGCGCGGTCTGGGTCGCGGTCGCGACCTCGGCGCGGGTGCTGGCGGTCTTGTTGGCGATGTCGCGCTCCTGCGACAGCTCGGCCTCCTTCTTGGTCCGCTCGATGCCGAGGGTCTGCTGCCGCGCCTCGAGGTCCTTTTGCGCGATCGCCACCTCGTTGTCGCGCACGATGGCGTTGCGGTCGCGCCGGCGGGTCTCGGTGACGGTCTTGAGCTGGGTGAGACCTTCGGCGTCGAAGAAATTCTCGGGGTTGAAAAACTTGACGTCGGTCTGGTCCAGCTTGGTCAGGGACACCGATTCAAGCTCGAGCCCGTTCGATTTCACGTCGGATTCAACTGTTGACTGCACGTGCTTGACGAAGTCCGAGCGCTTCTCCTGAAGCTCCAGGATGCTCATGGTCGCGGCAACCGAACGGAGGCCGTCGACGAATTTCGCCTCGACCTGGTTGCGCAGCGCCTCGGCATCGTTGGTCAGCGCGCCCAGCGTCTGGCTCGCCAACGCAATGCTTTCCTCGTCGGGGCGAACGCGCACGTAGAATTCGGCGACGATGTCGACGCGCAGGCGATCCTTGGTGATCAGGGATTCCCGCTCCTTGCGCTCCACGGTGAGCCGCAGCGTCTTCAGGTTGACGCTGGCATAGGAGTGGAAGATCGGCAGGATCATGGCACCGCCGTCGAGCACGACCTTCTTGCCGCCGAGGCCGGTGCGCACGAACGCCTCGTCACGCGTGGCGCGCTTGTAGAGAATGGTGAAGACGATCCCGAGGACGACGATCAGCGCGACGCCGATCATGGCCGGGACTGCGATGTCGAACATGATTTTCTCCGATAATGACTTGCTAGCTGCTTAGAGTGGGCTTGGACGGTTTGAGTTCATCCTCGGCCTTGACCGCCACGAAGCGGGTGCCATCGCGATCGACCAGCAGGACCAGGGTTCCCTGCGGCAGAGGCGACGACGAAGGTGCCGCGACCGCCAGGACGAAGTGACGGTTGCCGTGGACGTCGGCGACGCTGACCCGGCCAGGCGGCCCCTGGTCGAGCGGACCGACGACGACCTCACCGACACGGCCGACGAGATCGCCGAGGCCGACGACATAGCTCTCGTCCTTGGGAATGATCCGCGCGATGGCGCCGCTGGCGGCGCGCACCAGCGGGACCGACACCGCGACGGCCCCGAGCGAGGCGACCGTCGCCGGCAAGGGACCGGCGACCATCCGTGCGACGTCCTGGATCAGGAAGCCGGTGATGGAGAAGGCGCCGAGCGCCAGCAACAGGAAGATCAAGAGCGGCACGCCGCCGACATTGATCCAGGAGATGGCGTTGAGGACGCCGTTGTCGCTGGGGTGGCTGAAATCGATGCTGGTGCCAAGCATCTCGCTGAGGGAAGCCCCGACCAGCATCGTGATCACCTCGAGCGTGCCGACGATGACGATCATGGCCGCCGCGATCGCAAACGGCCTGACCTCGGGCGACATGACGTGTTCGAGCAATGCGCTCATGACACGGCACTCAGGAGCGCGACTTCAACCGTGCGAGCCTCGCCGCAATCTCCTTGTCGCGATGAAGCGCGCTCAGTTCATCGATGTCGCTGGAATACGGAATGCCCTGCGGCACGCCGGTCGCGCGTGCCACCGCCCTGCCCGCCCGCAAGGCCTTGGCCGTAGCGGACGCCCCGCCGGACTTCCGGGGCGACGTCGCGGCCTGGTGGCTGGCATGTGCCTCGCTCTTTTCGAGATCGGCGCGGCGCTGCTCGGCATCCTGGAGCGCCGACAGCACTGCGCGCAGCGAGGTCACGCATTGCTCGATCTTCTCGTTGTTCTCGTCGATGGCGCGGGAGAGCACCTCGAACTGTGCTTCCAGATCCATCTGCCGGGCGATGCCGGCGCGGGCGAGATCGTCGCGGCCGTCAGTGATCGCGCCTTCGATCTTGGGCGCAAGATCGGTCATCTCGCGCTCGATCTCGGTACGGCGCGCGTTGAGGCGGTATTCCTCGGCGCGAGCGGCCGCGAGCGCGTCGCGCGCCTCGCTTTCGGCGCGCTCGATCTCGCGGATGGCCTGTCCAACTACCTTGAGCTTGTTCTTGCCCTCCGCCTGCTCGATTGCGTCATAGGCGATCCCGGCAATCAGACGCCCGACCCGGGACAGGAAGTTGTCGGGGGCGGCAGCAATGGTATCCATGGCGTTCTCCTCCTCTGGCAGGCTGTTCGGCGTGACGCCGTAGTGAACTTCAAAGCCGTCGTCTGTGCGGATGAGGTGCGCGGGCACGCTCTGCCCCCAGCCCTCGGCATAGCCGGCGTAGTCGAAGGGCACGCTGAAGCGCCCTTGCACGGTCGCAATCGAAATGGTGGCGGGGCCCTTGATCTTGGCGAGCTTGTCGTCGAGCGGCAGGCGGCGGCCTTGCGCCGCGCGATACTCGTTGCGGTCGCGCAGGCCCAGCGTCACCAGGCGCGAGGGCAGCGCGGTCTCTTTGCGGATCGGCTCATAGGCGTGGGCGTGGAGCAGGACGACGTTGGACCCCACATTGTGGGTCCGGGCCACCTCGTCGAGAATCTCCATCATGCGGTCATAGGCCTGGAATGTCGCCTCGATGGCGGCCTTGGCGGCCGGGTCAGGGGCAAGCCTGTAACGCAGCGCGGACGGCGCGTTTCGGGGCGACTGGCTCATGGAAAGCACTAAAGCACCATTTTGGTGCTTTAGGAAGGGGAGATGCGATCACGTTCCACTGATCCTTGTGCACTCTAGGGGTTAGTCGCTGTCGCCCGGGGCCGCGTTCAAGGCGGGCCATCACCTCTAGATCACCGCCGATCAAGACTTCTTGCACGCGCGGGTTGCAATTTGAGGCGAAATGCACCAAGCGTCTCGGTCGTCATTGCGAGGAGCCCTTGCGACGAAGCAATCCAGAGTCTTTCCGCGGAGGGATTCTGGATTGCTTCGCTGCGCTCGCAATGACGGAGTCTGACGCGCCACCTCTCCTCGTCAACTCTCACTTCAGAGCGCAGACACACTTCCGCATCCTCGCGGCCTATCTCGCCCGAGCTTTGCTTTGTCACATCGCTACGAAACGAGGCGGCCTGTCACGGCCGCCGGCACACCAGGTCGATCTCGATCAACGCGTCATAGGCGAGGCCGGTGACGCCAACGCAAGTGCGGGCCGGCAAGCGATCCGGCGCGAAGAAGCTGCGATACGTCTCGTTCATCGCGGCGTAGTCTTCCTTGAAGCGCGTCAGGTAGACGCGCGCCATCACGACGTGCTCGAGCCCGAGATCGAGGCCGGCCAGAACGACCTTCAGGTTCTCCATCACCGCGCGGGTCTGCGCGACGATGCCGTCGGGCAGCACGCCCGGCGTCTGCGGCGTGTCGGGCATCTGGCCGGTGACGAAGACAAAGCCGTCGGTCTCGACGGCGTGGCTGAAAGGCGCGACCGGCTTCGGGCCGTCGCTGATCATGTGGAATTTCACTTGAGCTGTCCTTGTTACGATGCGTCCTGGAACAGGCGCTTGCTGAGGATGGCGTGCACGCCCCAATTGCCGTCGACGACTTGGGTGACGCCGAAATCGACGGCGGCTGACATCAGCGCAATCGCTTCATCCTCGCTGAGGCCCTTGGTATTCATCAGGAAGCGCCGCATCTTGCGGAACGCATCCTTCATGGCGAGGTCGAGCGAGGACTTTGCATAGACCTCGCTCTGTCCTTGCGCGCCGAACTCCGCGAGGTAGTTGGGATGGCTGAAGCCGGTCAGCACCCAATCGGTGGCGGTTTCAATCAGAGGATACGAGAGATCGGCGAAGGGACGAGCGGCGAGATCGGCCTTCTTGTGCAGGATCACCTCGAAGGTGCCGGTCATCGAGCACTCGATCGCGGTACCGCTGAGCTCGCCGTCGCCCTGGGCGGCGTGGGGATCGCCAACCGACAGCAGCGCGCCGGGCACCGAGACCGGAAGATAGACGGCCGCGCCCTTCCCCAGCCGCCAATTGTCGAGATTGCCGCCGAAATAGGACGGCGGCACGGAATCGACGAAATCGACCTCGCGCGGCGCCACCGCGATCACGCCGAAATGCGGCCGCAAGGGAATGCGGATGCCGTCGAGCACGGCGTGCCGGCGCTTGATCGTGCCGGGCGGGACGGGAACGCCGGGATAGTCGTAGGTCGTATGCACCACGCCAAAGGGATCGGTCTGCGGCTCCCAGCGATAGGAATAGAGCGCGCGGGCATGCGGCGCGTCCACATCGTCGAAGATCTCGTAAATGGTCACGGCCTCGCGCGGCTTGGGACCGCCGAGAAACTCGTTGTAGTGATAGCCCCACCAGGCCGCCACCGAGGAGCCGAACACGCGCCCTGCATGGTTCGGGCTGCGACTTGCGCGCGGCACGATGTCGAGGATGCGCACCTCGAGCACGTCGCCGGGCTGCGCGTCCTTCACCGCTACGGGCCCCGTGCAGATGTGCACACCAAACCCCTCGCCGGCGCCGCGGCCGAACACGCTGGCATCCATGGGTCCGGCGCCGCGGCGGTCGACGTTCTTCTTGTTCCGCGTCCAACCGAACACGCTTTCGGCGCCGGGATCGCCCGCGATCATCATCTCCGGTGCGTCGGAGGCGTGCTGGGTCAGCGTCTCGATGGTGATGGTGTCGCCCGATGCGATCTCGATTTGCGGCGGCAGCGAGCGGCTGAAATAGCCCCAATGAACGCGGCTGGCCTCGACCGGAAGATGATGATGCCTGCGCTCCGTGGTCGCGCGCTCCTCGGCGCCGGCACGGGCGACGTTGCTGCGTGCCTCGACGCTCTGATGTGCGCGGAGCTGTGCCAGCGCCTCCTGTGGCCAGCCGCGCTGGCCGGCGACGCCATGCTGCGAGGTCGCCCGCTCCGCCTCCTGCTGGCGAAACTCGCGCGGCGGCAGGCCGAAGCGATGACGGAAGGCGCGACTGAAATGCGCGGAGTCGCCGAAGCCATAGGCGTAGGCGATCTCCGAGATCGAGCGATGGGCCTCGGTCGGGTTGGAGAGATCGGCCCAGGCGCGCTGGAGCCGACGCTCGCGAACGTAGTGGGTAAAATTGTCGCCGACCGTTTCGAACAGCTTTTGCAAGTAGCGCTCGGAAATGCCCTCGGCTTGCGCAACACGCGCCGGCACAAGATCGGGATCGTCGAGCCGGCGCTCGATGGTCTGGCAGATCCGGTGCAGCAGCGCCGCCTGCGTCGCGCTCGACCCGGCGTCGGACGTCGACGCCGCCAGTTGATGCGCGAGCGTCAGCAGCAGGTCGACCAGCGACTGCGCGAGCGAATTCCATTCGGCATCGCTCAAGGTGTCGAGCGTGCGCGCGGTCGCGTCCATGAGGCGCGAGAACACCTCGGCGAACCCGCTGGGCGGAACGACTCGGGGCTCGCCTAGCCGCGGCTTGCCCGAGAGGCGTCTGTGCAACGCCTCCGACGTCACCGACAGCACGATGGCGCGCATGTCGCGCTGGAACACGATGCTCCAATCCCCGCTGCGCGGCAGCAGCACGAGATGGCCGACGGGAACGATGCGGTGCCCGCCGGCGCTTCTGAGCACCATGCCGTCCTCGACAGGCATCAGCGCGATGGGGAGGTCTTCGTTGGCTTGCGAGAGGGGCGCGATGCTCTGCGCGCCCGCGGCCATGCGCGTCAGCGCGACACCTGCGGCCTGGCGATGCGAGGCGGTTGCGTGCCCGTCGAAGAAGGAATGACTACCTGCGGGCTGCAGGCCGACCGCCGCCAGCACGTCCCGCCAGGCTTCGGGGCGGTCGTCTTGCGCGTAGGACTCGCTCGTGAACGGCCGGAAGCTCATCGGATCGACCCAGATTGCGGTCGATCGAAGCAACCTCTGTGCCAGTCGAACGCCGTCATCCGTCGTAGCGACGGGCCGCAGATGGGCTTCGTTGGTCACCTGTTCATCCAGAAAACGCGCTGTTCTTCAATGTGTTGGAGCCTGATATCAGCATGAGGTTGCGTAGCCCGGATGGAGCGAAGCGTAATCCGGGATTCGGGCCGCCATTGACGCTGTCCCGGATTGCGCTTCGCTCCATCCGGGCTACGGGACTGAACACGCATCAGTCGCATCGAAACATGTTCTTGCGGATCGTGCCGTGGACGCCCCAATTGGCATCGACCACCTGGGTCACGCCGAAATCGGCGCCGACCGACATCAGCGAGATCGCCTCGTCCTCGCTGAGGCCGTGCACGGTCATGAGGAACCGGCGGAGTTTTCTGAACGCATCGCGCATCGCACGGTCGAGGCTCGAGTGATTGGCGATCTCGGTTTGCGCGTCAGCGCCGAGCGTTGCGAGATAGTTCGGATAGGTGAAGCCGTAGAACGACCAGGCGTGATCGGTCTCAAGCATCGGATGGTCGAGACCTTCGAGGTTGGTGCCGGCCAGATCGGCCTTCTTGTGCAGGATGAATTCGAAATCGCCGGTCAGCGAGGTCTCGATCGCGGTGCCGCCGAGCTCGCTATCGCCCTGCGCGGCATGGGGATCGCCGACCGAGAAGTAGGCGCCCGGCACGGCGACCGGATAGAACATCCGCGCGCCCTTGCCGATGCGCCAGTCGTCGATATTGCCGCCGGTATAGCCCGGCGGGATCGAGCTGACGAAATCGGCTTCCGACGGCGCAAGGCCCATGGTGCCGAAATGCAATCGTGCCGGCACCTTGACGCTGGAGAGGATGTTCTCGCGCTTCCTGATGGTGGCGTGATCGACGCGGACACCGGGATAGTCGATGGTCGGATGCACGATGCCGTCGGGGTCGGTCTGCGGCGTCCAGACATAGTTGTAGACCGCCTTCGCATAGGGCTCGCCTGACGTGTCGAGCTCGAAGATGGTGACGACCTCGCGCGGCTTCGGCTCCTCGATCAGGTCGTGATAGTGAAAGCCCCAGTTGGCGGCGACATTGGAGCCGAAGCAGCGGCCGGCATGGCAGGCGCTGCAGCTCGGCCGCGGCCGGATATCTAGGATGCGCACTTCGAGAATATCGCCGGGCTCGGCGCCTTCGATCGCCACGGGGCCGGTGAGAAGGTGCACGCCGATCCCCTCGCCTGCGCCGCGGATGAAGGGGCCTTCGACCGGGCCCGAGCCGCGGCGCGCTACGGCCTTGTGCTCGCGCGTCCACTGGAACACGCTCTCGGCGCCGGGATCGCCCTGGATCATACGTTCATAGTCGTCGTTGGCATGATGCGTCAGCGTCTCGATGGTGGCGCGATCCCCGGAGCGCAGCGTCAGGGCTGGGGTGACCTTCTTGGAGAAATAGCCCCAGTGGACGGTTTTCGGCGAAACCGGCAGCGTGACATGCTTCATGAGATGGCCTCTTCGGGAGTCTTGAACCTTGTGGATGCGCCGCTCATCGCACCGCCTCCGGAGTCTTGTCGGCTTCCATCACGCTGAGGAAACGCGCCGTCAGCGCATTGCGCGGGCTCGAGAGCACCTCGTGCGCCGGCCCCTCCTCGATGATCGCGCCACCGCTCAGGAAAGCGACGCGGTCGGCGACCTCGTCGGCGAAGCGGATCTGGTGGGTCGAGATGATCATGGTGAGCCCGTCGTCGATGGCGAGACGCCGGATCACCTCCAGCACCTCGTTGACGAGTTCAGGATCGAGCGCCGAGGTCGGCTCGTCCAGCAGCAGCACGCTCGGGTTCGGCGCAAGCGCGCGGGCGATGGCGACGCGCTGCTGCTGGCCGCCGGAGAGGTGCCGCGGCAGCGCATCGGCACGATGCGAGAGGCCAACGCGGTCGAGCAGCTCGCCGGCGCGGCGGTCGGCGTCGATGCGGGTCATGCCGTGGACCCAGCGCAAGGGACCGGCGATGTTCTCCTTCGCCGAGAGATGGGCGAACAGATTGAACTGCTGGAACACCATGCCGACGCCGACGCTGGCGCGTTCGTTGGCGATGGCGCGCGGCGACAGCGGCTTGCCGTCCTCGCCAAAGCCGAGGCGCCGGCCGCCGACGCGCACGGTGCCAGCATCCCAGTTTTCGAGATGGTTAATGCAGCGGAGCAGCGTGCTCTTGCCCGAGCCACTCGGACCGAGCAGCGCCACCACCTCGCCCACACGGACCGTGAGGTCGAGGCCGTCGAGCACCTTCTGCGGACCGTAGCTCTTGGTGAGATCCTTCACCTCGACCGCGATGTTGTTGCGCGCGATCGTCGCGGCGCGGCGGGCGCGTTCCTCGCGGGTCAGGGCCAGCGGCGGCGTATCCGCGAGCTCTGCTTGCGCGGGCTCGGGATCGATCGCGGTGGCATCGGCTGGCTCCAGCCTGGCGACGAGGTCGACACGGCGCCAGGGCAGATAATCGGCGAGCTTGCGCTCACGCCCTTTCGCGCGGTCGAGATCGAGCAGCCATTCGACGAACAGCTGAATGCCGCTGATGGTCGCGGTCAGCACGAGGTAGAGCAGGCCCGAAGCGAAGAAGATCGAGAAGAAGTCGAATGTGGAGGACGCCAGCTGGGTCGAGCGCAGCGTCAGCTCCTGGACCGCGACGACGGAGGCGAGCGAGGAATTTTTCAGTGCACTCACCGCCTCGTTGCCGAAGGCCGGGATCATGGTGCGGATCGCCTGCGGCGCGATCACCCGCCACATCAGGATCCGGGGCGTCATGCCGAGCGCCTGCCCCGCCGTCACCTGCCCGCGGTCGACGCCGAGCACGCCCGCGCGCAGCATCTCCGCGATGAACGGTGCCTCGTTGCAGGCAAGCGCAAGACCGGCGGCCAGCACCGCCGGCAGCTTGATGCCGATATGCGGCAGCGCGTCGTAGGCGAACACCATTTGCAGGATCAGCGGCGTGCCGCGGAAGATCACGGTGTAGGCCCTGGCGATCGCCGCCAGGAGCCAGAAGCGCGAGAGCTGCATGCCGGCGAGGATCAGTCCGAGGATCAATCCGCCGCCGAGCCCGAGGGCGGTCACCTCGAGGGTGAGCTCGATGCCCTCGAGCAGGTACGGCATGCTCAGGTAGTGGAGGAACAGCGACATCAGTCGGCCGTCAGAATGTCCGGCTCCTTGAAGTTGTTCACATCGAGCCCATGCTTCTTCAGGAGCTCCATGTGCGTACCGGCCTTCTGCACCTCGATCAGCGCAGCGAGCACGGCGTCGCGGAATTTCGGCTTGTCCCTGGGAACGGCGATGCCGACCGAGTATGGGATCGTCACCGCGATCGCCTTCTCCAGCTTGTCCGGATAGGCTTTCACCGCGCTGTCGACCGTGTTGACGTCGTTGACATAGGTGTCGGCGCGGCCGGCGAGGATCGCCTGGATGCAGTTGGCGTTGTTGTCGTAGAGCTGGATGGTCGGCTCCGCCTTGCCGGCCTTCTTGCATTCGGGGATCAGCGCCTGGATCAGGGGCACCTCGACATAGCCGGTGTTCTCGGCGGCAGCCGCGCCGCACATCGACATGTTGATGCCGTTGATGCCCTTCGGATTGCCCTTGGCGACCAGCACGCCGTCGAACACCTTCGAATAGGTGATGAAGTCGGCGGCCTTGGCGCGCTCCTTGGTGGCGTAGATGTCGGAGATGACGATGTCGGCTTGTCCCGCCGCGAGCGTGGTCAGGAGGGCTGCGAACGTCACCGGCTTGTAGGTCAGCTTGAAGCCGAGGCATTCGCCGATGGCTTCGCCGAGATCGATGTCGAAGCCGATATATTTGCTGGGATCCTTGGGATCGATGGTCTCATAGCCCGGCGTGTGCGGGTTGATGGCGTTGACGAGCGTCTTGCCCTTCCAGTCCGGATATTTCTCCTGGAGCGCGGCGCAGGCGGCGGGCGCTGCGGCCTGTGCGCTCAGCGGTGCGGCGGCGACGAGGCCGAAAGCGATGGCTGCGCCGAGCGCGGCCTTGCGCCACGGCAATGCGCGCGACATCCCCCGCGCCTGGGGCAATACCCGTGTCTCCATCTCCAACTCCCTCGAATTGCCATGGCATCAGCCATGTTCCAGATCTCGGGAGCGAGCCTAGGTGGGATGCGAACCGGAAAGCTTGTCCGCGGGCGTACAAAAAATTGGACGGAGGCGGCCCGCGATTTGGGCAAGCGGCTGCACAAAAACTGTTCGCTGGTCGCAACTCGACGCGGGTGCGGGATTCCGAATTCGGGAGAACCAAATGATCCTGGATGCCGCAGCGATCAGCACGATCCCGGAATCATCTGGTGAGGCTATTTGACAGAGATATGACGCCTGCTGACGGAAATGCGGCCCGGGGCGAACGGATCTGCGGCCGATATCCACAGCACTTCACAGCCTGTCCGCAGCATATCCACAGCCTCACTATGTCGGATTCGCGAGACCGCACGAGCCACTTGCTGCGCACAAACTCACAGGGCTGGCATGTCAGCCGCCGGCCTAATCGAACACGGTGCGGCAAGCCTCGCTCAAGCTTGATCGGTTACGGCGCAGGCACGCGGTGATGGCGCGGACGTTGGGAATCTCGCCGGCGCAGAGCCGGTAGACGTCGGGGGTGCAGGCCCGGCGCTGTTCGGGTGTCCCCTGCTGCGCCTGAGCGGCGGAGGCAAACAGCGTCAGGAACAGCCCGACGGTCGAGGCGCGGCGCGCCCGGCTCTTCACGCCCGCAAACCGCAAGAACCTCGTCTTCATGACCAAGTCTCCCGTTCTGCCCGCCCGCTCCCGGCCCGCGTTGGCCGGTCGTTGCGAAGGGGTAGGAGAAATAAATCGCCGAGAATGTGATCTCTTTCACACTGGCGGCGGGCCACGGACGCCTAGGTTCCCGCGGGGATTTTTTCAGGAATCGCTAACCAATCGGGACTCGATCGCCGGATCGTTAAAATGCGAACGATCGGCTCAATCGGGTAACAAACCGGCTTTGCGACATTGCGCCATCCGCGTTCTGCGAGGGTGTGATGAGCGAAGCCGAATTCAACTTGCTGCTGGATGCCGTCCGGGACGCCATGATCAACGAAGATTTCGCGCCTGAGCCGGAGGAGAATTTCGTGCCCCGCTCTTGGTCGTACGCCGCAACACCCAAAGCCGCCAACGACAATGAGGGCGCCTGGCCCCTGCTGCCGTTTCCGGACGGCTGGTACGCGGCCTGCTGAGGCCCGCCTTGCCGTGACCTGATGCGCCGCTCTTGCAGGCGGTTCGGCATCACCGAGCGCCGGGGACCGGCGCAGCCCCGATCAAGTCTTGACGCGCTCCTCGCCGTCCTGCGGCGCCCGGTCGGGTGCAGCCGGCGGAAAGATGCTGTCATAGATTGCGCGCGCCTCGGCAATGAGGCGGGCCCGCTCCAGCTCGGATTTCGGGACAAATCGAACGACGTCGCCCACGTGCTCTCCAGCTCCAGGGTTGGGAATGCGTCCCTTCGCAGATGCGAAGTCTATGCCAGAGGGCCTGAATCGCAGCTTTCCGCCAAGCCCCGGGCAAACCCGGTGGCGCGAAGGCGCGCGCAGCCCGGCGGAACCGCGCAGAAATCAGATTTTTGCTGGAAGATCAGAGATTTGTGATGGAGGCCACGACCAGAATTGAACTGGTGTACACGGTTTTGCAGACCGTTGCGTAACCACTCCGCCACGTGGCCCCGTAAGGGCGGACCAATATAGGGGATCAATGGCTTAGGCAACCGCCTTCGTCCGACTTTGGCGGCGATCACCTCTTCCGATGTGGACCAAGCTCAGGCGCGCTTGCCGCGCCGGAAGTCGCGCCGGCGGCCCTTTGCGGCGGGCTTTGGCGCCAGCTCCGGCATCTCGGCCTGGACCTCGCGGTAGCGGGTCAGCATCCGTTCGAAACTGGCATGCAGGGTCTCGGCGATGTCGGGGCGCCGCTCGAGGCTGGACAGGATCGACGCGGCCGCCTCGATGGTCGAGAGACCGTCCTTGCGCGGCTCCTTGCGCAGCCGTCCGTAGCGCGAAGGGCGCGATGGGTTGAGGATCACGCGCTGGCATTTCAGCATCCAGGGATTGCGCCACCACAGCGCCTTGGCCTGGCTCCAGGTGCCGTCAAGCAGCACCACGCCTTCGAGCTTGCCAAGGAGCGCGCGTTGGTTGTCCGCAACCTCCCCTTTGCGGTTCAGCGCCACGATCTCGGCCTCGGCCTCGAGATCGGCCGCGCGCGCCGAGCCGAGATAGAGCACGGCCCAGTGCGAAGCGTTCTCGATCGGCCTCCCCAGCGCCTTGGACAGGCTCGGCCAGGACAAGCCGACGCGCACCGTTGCATCGGCAAAATGCTTCGCCAGCAGCCGCGCGGTGCCGAGCGCCCTGTCCTGCTCCTGCGGATGCTGCAGGATCAGCAGCGAGAGGCGGTTTTCAATCGGCGTGACGCTGTCGCAGATGCACAGCGGCATCGGCTTCTGGCAGTGTGGGCATTCGGGGATCGGCTCGGCCGGCGCGGCGGCGGTGGGGTTCGACATGGTCGCCGCTATACGCCCGAAGCGGCTCCTCAACAACCGGCCTATTCCGCCGGCGCAGGGACCGGGCGCGGCCCGGAGCGGCGCCGCAGGCGGTCGATCAGCAGGTAGATCACTGGCGTGGTGTAGAGCGTCAGGATCTGCGAGACGAACAGGCCGCCGATGATGGTGATGCCGAGCGGTCGCCGCAGCTCGGTGCCGGGACCGGTGGCGACCACCAGCGGAATGCCGGCGAACAGCGCCGCCATGGTCGTCATCAGGATAGGCCGGAAGCGCGCCTGGCAGGCCTCGAAGATCGCCTCCGCCGAGGACAGGCCGCGCTGGCGTTCGGCATCGAGCGCGAAGTCGACCATCATGATGCCGTTCTTCTTGACGATGCCGATCAAGAGGATGATGCCGACAAAGGCGATCACCGTCAGCGGTGTGTTGGTGACCTGCAGGGCCAGCAGCGCGCCGAGGCCGGCCGAGGGCAGCGTCGAGATGATGGTGAGCGGATGGGCGAGGCTCTCATAGAGCACCCCGAGCACGATATACATCGCCACCAGCGCGCCGAGGATCAAGAGCGGCTGGCGGCCGCTGGTCCTGGCGAAATCGCCGGCATTGCCATCAAAGCTGCCGCGGATGCCTTCGGGCATGTGCAGCTCCTCGACCGCCCGCTGGATGTTTTGCGTGGCGGCCTGCAGCGGCACGTCCGGCAGCAGGTTGAACGACACCGTGGTCGAGGGGAACGACTGCGAATGATAGACCGCGAGCGCGGCCAGCCCGCGCGTCGCGCGCACGACCGCCGACAGCGGCACCTGCGTATCGCCGGCGCCGGCGACGTAGATGCGATCGAGGTTTGACGGATCGACCTGGAATTTCGGGTCGATCTCCAGCACCGTCATGTACTGGTTGCGCTGGGTGTAGATGATCGAGATCTGCCGCTGCGAGAAGGCGTTGTTGAGGGCGTTGTCGATGTCCTGGACGCGGACGCCGAGCGCCGAGGCCTTCTGGCGGTCGATCGACAAGGTCAGTTGAAGCCCGCCGGGATCGCGGTCGCTCGAGATGTCGGTGATGCCTTCGACGCTCTCCATGCGCTTGGCGACGATCGGCGCCCATTTCTGCAACAGGTCGAGGTCGGTCGAGGAGAGCGTGTACTGGTAGTCGGAATCGCTCTGCCGTCCGCCGGCGCGCACGTCCTGGGCGGCGAACATGAAGAGGCGGATGCCGGGCACCGGATACAACGCACGCCGGAGCCGGTCGATCACCACCTGCGTCGAGACGTGGTCGCGCTCCTCCGGCGGCTTCAGGCTGATGAACATGGTGCCGCGGTTCGAGGTCGCCGCCCCCGGGCCCCCGCCTCCGCTGCCGACGGTCGAGCCGATGCCGGCCACGGCCGGATCCTGCATCACGATGTCGGCGAGGCGCTGCTGCAGGCCGAGCATCGACTGGAACGAGATGTCGGCCGAGGCGCGCGTCGCGCCGATGACGAAGCCGGAATCATCGGTCGGAAAGTAACCCTTGGGAACCTTGATGTAGAGCGTCACCGTGAGACCGATGGTGGCGAAGAACACCAGCAGCGTCAGCATCGGATATTCCAGCACGGTCCGTAAGGACCGCGCGTAGAAGGCGACGATGCGCGACAGCGAGCCCTCGATGATCCGGTCGAACAGCGTCGCGGTGCCGGAGGTGGTCTGCCGGATGTAATGCGCGCAGATCATCGGCGTCACCGTCAGCGACACCAGCGTCGAGACCAGGATCGCGAAGGTCAGCGTCAGCGAGAATTCGCGCAAAAGCCGGCCGACGATGCCGTCCATGAAGATCAGCGGCGTGAACGCCGCGATCAGCGACAGGCTGATCGAGACCACGGTGAAGCCGATTTGCTTTGCCCCCTCCTGGGCTGCCTGGAACGGCCGCATGCCGTGCTCGAGGTTGCGGAACATGTTCTCGATCATGACGATGGCATCGTCGACCACGAAGCCGACGGAGATGGCGAGCGCCATCAGCGACAGATTGTCGATCGAGAAGCCCGCGACCCACATGCCCGCACAGGTGCCGGCCAGCGCCAGCGGCACCGAGATGCCGGCCGCGATCGTCGGCGTCAGCCGCCGCAGGAACACGAACACGACGACCATCACCAGGAACGCAGTCGCCAGCAGGGTCCATTGCATGTCCAGCACGCTGGCGCGGATCGTACCGGTGCGGTCGACCAGGGTCGAGATCTCGACGCCAGCCGGAATCCACTGCTTCAGCTGGGGGATCAGCGCCTTCACCCGGTCGACGGTGTCGATGACGTTGGCATCGCCCTGCTTGGTGATCTGGATCAGCACCGCCGGCTGCTTGTTGAACCAGGCGATCGAGCGGGCGTTGCGGACGGAATCCTCGATGTCGGCGACGTCGGAAAGCCGGACGAAATTGCCGTTCGAGCTCTTGATGACGATGTCGCGGAATTCCTTTGCCGTGCGCATCTGCTTGTTCAGCGACAGCGTCTCGCTCTGGCGTTCGCCGTTGAAGATGCCGACGGGGCCGAGCGGATTGGCGTTGATGATCGCAGTCCGGACGTCGTCGGTGGCAATGCCGGCATTCGACAGCGCCACAGGATTGAGCTGCACGCGCACCGCCGGCTGGTCGGCGCCTGAGACCGTCACGTCGCCCACACCCGGGACCTGGGAGATGCGCTGCGCCAGCACCGTATCGGCGACGTCGTAGATCGCGCTCGCCGACAGTGTCTTCGAGGTCAGTGCCAGCACGAAGACAGGCGCGCCGGCCGTATTCGCTTTCCGGAAGCGCGGCAGGGTCGGCAGATCGCTCGGCAGGTCAACCAGCGAGGCGTTGATGGCCGCCTGCACGTCGCGCGCGGCCTTGTCGATGTTGCGGCCGATGTCGAACTGGAGCTGGATATTGGAAACGCCGAGCGAGCTCGTCGAGGTGATCTGGTTGATGCCCGATATCTCACCTAACCGCCGCTCCAGCGGCGAGGCTACAGTCGCCGCCATCACGGAAGGATCGGCGCCTGGCCGGCTGGCCGAGACGAAGATGGCGGGGAAGTCGACGTTCGGGACCGAGGCGACGGGCAGGAACTCGTAGGCGACGACACCCAGCAGGAACAACCCGATCGACAGCAAGGTGGTCGCGACCGGGCGGCGGATGAACGGCTCCGAGATCGATGCCATCACTGCATCCCCTCGGTCGCGCCGGCGACCGGCGGGCCGCCGGATTCGGCCGGCGGCAGCGCCTGTTCGAGGCGGCGGTTGATGCGGTCGAGCGCGAGATAGATCACGGGGGTGGTGTAGAGCGTCAGCAGCTGGCTCAGCAGCAGGCCGCCGATGATGGAGATGCCGAGCGGAAAGCGCAGCTCGGCGCCGGTGCCGCTCTCGATCGCCAGCGGCAGCGCGCCGAACAGCGCCGCCAGCGTCGTCATCATGATCGGGCGGAAGCGCAAGAGACACGCCTGCACGATCGCCTCGTTGGGCGACATCCCCTGCCCGCGCTCGGCCTCGAGCGCGAAGTCGATCATCATGATCGCGTTCTTCTTGACGATGCCCATCAACAGGATGATGCCGATCAGGCCGATGACGGAGAGGTCCTGCCCGCACAGCACCAGCGCCAGGATGGCGCCGACGCCGGCCGAGGGCAGCGTCGACAGGATCGTGATCGGGTGGATGTAGCTCTCATAGAGCACGCCCAGCACGATGTAGATCGTGATGACCGCAGCAAGCAGCAGCCAGGGCTGTCCCGCGAGCGCCTTGGCGAATTCGGCGGCGTCGCCCGCATAGACGCCGACGATGCTGTTGGGCATGCCGATCCGGGTCTCGATCGTCTTCACGGCTTCGACGGCATCGCCGAGGGCCGCGCCCGGTGCGAGGTTGAAGCTGAGCGAGATCGACGGGAATTGCGCCTGGTGCGAGATCGCGAGCGGCGCCGTGGTCCGCTTCAGCGTCGCCACGGCCGACAGCGGCACCTGGGCGCTCGGCGCGCCGACGATCGTGCTCGCCGCACCCGGCAGATAGAGCTTTGACAGGATCGAGGGATCGCGCTGATACATCGGCAGCGCCTCCAGCACCACGCGGTACTGGTTGGCCTGGCCGTAGATGGTCGATATCTGCCGCTGCGCAAAGGCGTCGTTCAGCGTATCGGTGATGGCCTGGAGGCTGACACCGAGCTGTCCGGCCCGAGTGCGGTCGACATCGAGCTGTGCCCGCAGGCCGCCTTCCTGCGCCTCCGAGGAGACGTCGCGGAACAAGGGATCGCGCCGCATCTCCGCAACCAGCTTGCGCGCCCATTCCGAGACCAGCGCCGCATCGGTGCCGGTCAGCGTGTACTGGTATTGCGAGCGGCTCGACTGGGTCGAGATCTGCACGTCCTGCACCGGCTGGAAATAGACGGTCATGCCGGGGATGCCCGACACCCGCTCCTTCAGCCGGGTCACGACCACGCCGACATCGTCGCGCCGCTCGCCGCGCGGCTTCAGGGTCATGACGAGCCGGCCGACATTGGTGGTCGGGTTGACCGAGCCTGCGCCGATCACCGAGACCACGCCGACCACGTCAGGATCGGCCTTGATGGCGTCGGCCGCCTCGGCCTGCCGCTTCTGCATCTCAGCGAACGAGACGTCGGGTCCCGCCTCCGTCACCGCCGTGATCGAGGCGGTGTCCTGGAGCGGCAGGAAGCCCTTTGGCGCGACGACGTAGAGAACGAGGGTTGCAATCAGCGTTACGATGGTCACGACCAGCGTGAGGCGCTGGTGTTGCAGAACCACAAGCAGCGTGCGGTGGTAGAACTCGACGGTGCGGTCGATGAAACGGCTGATGGCGGCAAGGCCCGGTACCGCCAGTTCCTCATGGGCGTGTTTCAGCAGCCGCGAGCACATCATCGGCGTCAGCGTCAGCGAGACCACGGCGGAGGTCACGACCGCAATGGTCAGCGTCAGCGCGAATTCGCGGAACATGCGCCCGACGAGGCCCGACATGAACAGCAGCGGGATGAACACCGCGATCAGCGACACCGTCAGCGAGATCACCGTGAAGCCGATTTCGCTGGCGCCCTTGAGCGAGGCTTCCATCGGCCCGTCGCCGTTCTCCATGTGACGGACGATGTTCTCGATCATGACGATGGCGTCGTCGACCACGAAGCCGGTGCCGATTGTCAGCGCCATCAGCGACAGATTGTCGAGGCTGAAGCCGGCAAAGTACATGATGCCGAAGCTGGTGATCAGCGACAGCGGCAGCGCGACGCCCGCGATCAGCGTGGCCCTGAGCGAGCGCAGGAACAGCAGCACCACCAGGGTCACCAGCACCACGCTGAGGATCAGCGTGAACTGCACGTCGCGCACCGAGGCGCGGATGGTGACGGTGCGGTCGGAGACGATGGTGAGGTTGACGCCGGCCGGAATGGCGCGCTGGACCTTCGGGATCTCGGCGCGGATCTGGCTGACGACGTCGATGACGTTGGCGCCCGGCTGGCGCTGGATGTCGATGATGACGGCCGGCGTGCCCTGGTACCAGCCGCCGGTGCGGTCGTTCTCGAGGCCGTCGACGATCTGCGCGACGTCGGCGATCGTGACCGGCGAGCCGTTGCGGTAGGCAATGATAACGGGCTTGTAGGCCTCGGCCGCGGCGATCTGGTCGTTGGCGGCGATGATGTAGGATTGCTGCGCGCCGTCGAGCGAGCCCTTCGGCCCTGATACGTTGGCATTGGCGATCGCGGTGCGCAGATCTTCCATGGCGATGCCGTAGGCCGCGAGCCGCGCAAGATCGGCCTGGATGCGCACGGCCGGCTTCAGCCCGCCGAGCACGGAGACGCGCCCCACCCCTGAAATCTGGCTCAAGCGTTGCGCCAGAATGGTGTCGGCGATGTCGCTCATCACCCGCAACGATATCGTGTCCGAGCGCAGCGCCAGCGTCATGACCGGCGCATCGGCCGGGTTCACCTTGGCGTAGGTCGGCGGGTAAGGCAGCGTCTTGGGCAGCACGCCGGCAGCCGCGTTGATCGCGGCCTGGACGTCCTGCGTGGCGCCGTCGATATCGCGGTTGAGGTCGAACTGCAGCGAGATCTGGCTGACGCCGTACGAGCTCGTCGAGTTCATCGCCGACAGCGACGGGATCTGGCCGAGCTGCCGCTCCAGCGGCGCCGTGATCAGCGAGGCGATCACGTCGGGGCTCGCGCCCGGCAGCTGCGTCGTCACCTGCACGGTCGGGAAGTCGACCTGCGGCAGCGCCGAGACCGGCAGCGAGAAATAGCCGAGCAGCCCGCCGATCAGTAGCGCGATACCGAGCAGCGAGGTCGCGATGGGCCGGCGGATGAAAGGTTCGGAGACTCCCATGGATTACGCCTGCCGCCTAGGCGGCTGTTGTCGGGATCATGGCTGCTTGGCTCCAGATCCCGATGCCCCAGGCCCCGGTGCCGGACCGGTCTGTCCTTTCTGGTCGCCTTCGCTGCTGTTTCGCTTGGCGCGGAACTCGCCGTCCTTACCTTGCGAATCCTTCTGGCCTTCCTTGACGCCATCCTTCTTCTGGGCGTCCGGTCCGCGCGAGCGCTTGCGCGGGGCGAGATCAGCCGACGGGGTCTGGTCGTCGCGGCCGACGATCACCTTGGAGCCGTCGGACAGATTGGCAAAGCCCGTGGTGACGACCTTGTCGTTCGCCGACAGGCCGCTGGCAATGACGGCGTCATGCTCGTTCTGCTGGGTCACGGTCACGGGCTTGGCGGAGACGATATTGTCCTCGCCGATGACATAGCTGAAGGTGCCGATCGGGCCGCGCTGCACGGCAGAGGTCGGCACCACCAGCGCCTGCGTCAAGGTCTCGACCTTGAGGCGGACATTGACGAACTGACCCGGCCAGAGCTGGTAATTGGCGTTGGGGAATTCCGCCTTGAGCCTGAGCGTGCCGGTCGTTTGATCGACTTGGTTGTCGATGCCGGTCAGCTTGCCGGTGTCGATCACGGTGACGCCGTCATTGCCGAACACGTCGACCGCAAGCGTGCCTTTTGCCGCAGCCGCGTTGACCCGCATGATCTGCTGCTGCGGCAGGCTGAACCACACCGCGATCGGCTGCAATTGCGTGATCACCACGAGGCCGGTGGTGTCGGCGGCGTGGATGATGTTGCCCTGGTCGACCTGGCGCAGGCCGGCGCGGCCCGAGAGCGGCGCCACGATCTTGGTGTAGCTGAGCGTCGCCGCCGCATTGTCGATCGCAGCCTGGTCGGCCTTGACCAGCGCCTCGGTCTGCGCGACCAGCGCGCGCTGGGTGTCGGCCTGCTGCTTGGAGCCGGCATTGGAGGCGGCGAGCTGCTCGTAGCGCGTAAGGTCGATGCGCTGGTTGGCGAGCTGGGCCAGATCCTGCGCCTTCTTGGCGACCGCCTGATCGTACGTCGCCTGGTAGAGCGCCGGATCGATCTCGCCGAGCACGTCGCCCTTCTTGACGTCCTGGCCTTCGGTGAAGTTGACCGCGATCAGCTTGCCGTCGACCTGCGAGCGCACGGTCACGGTGTTGAGCGCGCGGATCGCGCCGACGCCGTCGAGATAGACCGGCACGTCCTGGATGCGCGGGGTCGCTGCCAGCACGGGCACCGGCAGATCAGGCCGCTGGTTGCGGTTGTTCGCCTGCTGCTGGTGCATGACGGTCCAGCCGATGTAACCAAGGCCGCCGAGGATCGCGAGCGTGATCAGGGTCATGACGAAGCCGCGGCCGCGCGACCTGGTCGCCTTGCCCTCCTTCGCGTCTTGCTTGGTATCCGGCTTAAAGAGCATTGACCGGTTTCTCCATTCGCGGCTCCCAGCCGCCGCCGAGCGCCTGATACAGGCTGACGATGGCGAGAAGCCGTGCGAGTTGGGCCTGCCACAACGCGTCTTCGGCCTGAAATAGTGTCTGCTGGACGTTCAGCACGGTCACGATGTCGGCCGTGCCGGCGCGCAATTGCTGCTCGGCGAGATCGAAGGCGCGCTTCGACGAGGTAACGACATCGCGCTGCAATTGTAGCTTGATCGTGGTCTGCTTGATCGAATACAGCGCGTTGTCGACGTCGGCAAACGACTGGATGATGGTCTTGCGGTAGGTCTGGAGCAACTCGTCCTGCCGCGCCTTGGCGAATTCGAAATTGCCGAGGATTTTGCCGCCGTCGAAGATCGGCTGCGTGGCGCTGCCGACGAGCTGGAAGAAGGCCGCATGCGGCTGGAACAGCGAGACCAGCGCCGAGCTCTGATAGCCGCCATTGCCGGTGAGCTGGATGGTCGGGAAGAACTGCGCGCGGGCATTGCCGATGTTCGCGGTCGCTGAGGCGAGCTGCGCTTCCTGCCGGCGAATGTCCGGCCGCTGCGTCAGGATCTCCGACGGCAGGCCGGGCGTGACGCGCGGGATCGCGATGCTGTTCAGCGAACCACCGGCGACGCGCACGCTTTCCGGCGGGCGAGACACCAGCACGGCGAGCGCATTTCGGTTCTGGTCCAGCGTCTGCCGCAGCGGCGGCACCAGCGCCTTCTGGTTCGCGAGCACGCTTTCCTGCTGGGCGACATCGAGGTCGGTCCCGGTGCCGGCCTTGCGGCGCTCGCGGATCGCATCGAGGATGCGCTGCGCGCTGGCGATGTTGCTCTGGGCGGTACGCAGGCGGTCCTGCGAGGCCAGCACCTGGAAATAGGCGTTGGCGACGCCGGCGAGCGTCGTCAGGGCGACGACGTCACGATCGAAACGGTTGGCATTCGCCGTCTCTTCCGCCGTCTGCAGCGCATCGCGGTTCTGGCCCCAGAAATCGAGCTGGTAGCTCGCGCTGAGCGAAGCCTGATAGTTGACGACCTCACGGCCGCCATTGGTGAGCCCCGAGGCCGAGGAGCCGGAGGTGCGCGAATAGGTTTCTTGGCCGGTGCCAGACAGACTCGGCAACAACGCCGCGCCGGCCTGCCGCGCCTGGGCGTCAGCCTGGACGATGCGCGCGACGGCGGCAGCGATATCGAGATTGACGGTCTGCGCCTCCTCCATCAGCTGCGTCAGCTCGGCGGAACGGAAGCCCCGCCACCAGTCCAGCGATGGCGGCGCATCGCCCTTCCCGGCATATTTGTACTGCGTGGGAACATCGAGCGCGGGATCCGGAAGATCCTGCGTCAGCACGCATGCTCCAGAACTTGCGGCGAGGCACGCGACAGCAAGCCAGCGCGCTGCACGGCGCGTCCGGGACGCAGACCCTAGAGACCGCCAGACGGCGATCACCGGAACAAGCTGTGTCACATCCACCCCCCGCCGGGCAGATCAAGCCGCCACCGCGAAGCCGGATTAACCGATTCGCGGCCGGACGGTCGGGGGGCTTTTGGCAACTCGTTCACAGCTGATGCTTTCTGCGGAACCTTGAGCTTCATACTAGCCGGGCGGGGAACAGCGGGACAGTCCCGCAGATGCGAGATGGCTGGCCCCGCGCCTTCCCAACGCGATCAAGCAAATACAAAATATGCCTGTCTTGCAGAGACTTTTCGACTTTTCACAGCATCGGAAAGAGCGTTCAAGCTTACCAAGATTTCATGTGATATTGGCGCCACACCCAATGGGACTGGCTTGATCCGGCTGCATCGGTCAGCAACGAGCTGCACCCGGCCCTCAGCTCCGTCTCAAGCAGCAGCCGGCCACTCGCGCGAGACCGCCGGCGATCGAGCAAGAAAACCCGGCCACCGCGGCTTCATGTCCGCGTTCCGCATGTTCAGGAACCGCGTGCGGCCAAGCCGCTTGCACCCAATCACGGTCCGGCTCGCACGCGATAGAGATTGGCTATCAGAGCTGCTTGCGACGACTGATCTCTCCCATCCCCCGACGGTCACCGGGCATATTCGTTCCGCCGATATCCGGGATCGCATCCCGGCATCATTCGCGCGGTTCTTTGCGCGGGATTATCGCCGCTCCGCGAGCCGCGTCGGGACTTTCGCCGCAGCGCAAAAGCCTTCCCCTTTGGCCTCCCAGGCACTAGGTTCTGGCCAATCAGATCAACCCTTTGCCAGTGATTTCCCCCGACATGACCTTTCGAACCAACGTTGTCGAAGCCATCGGCAACACCCCGCTGATCAAGCTCAAGCGCGCCTCGGAATTGACCGGCTGCACCATCCTGGGCAAGGCGGAGTTCATGAATCCCGGCCAGTCGGTGAAGGATCGGGCCGGCAAATGGATGATCCTGGAGGCGGAGAAGCGCGGTGAGCTCAAGCCCGGCGGCCTCGTGGTGGAAGCGACCGCCGGCAACACCGGCATTGGCCTGGCGGTCGTCGCCAGCGCCCGCGGCTACCGCACGCTGATCGTGATCCCGGAGACCCAAAGCCAGGAGAAGAAGGACTTCCTGAAGCTGTGCGGCGCCGAGCTGATCGAGGTCCCGGCCCTTCCATTCGCCAATCCCAACAATTACCAGCATGTCGGCCGCAGGCTCGCTGACGAGTTGCGCAAGACCGAGCCGAACGGCGTGCTGTTCGCCGACCAGTGGAACAACCTCGACAACGCCAAGGCGCATTACGAGTCGACAGGACCCGAGATCTGGGAGCAGACCGGCGGCAAGATCGACGGCTTCATCTGCTCGGTCGGCACGGGCGGCACGCTGGCCGGCACCAGCCGCTATCTCAAGGAGAAGCACCCCGGCATCGTCAACGCCTGCGCGGATCCGCAAGGGTTTGCGATGTACGAGCTGTTCAAGAACGGCCAGGCCAAATCGACCCCGGGCGACTCCATCACCGAGGGTATCGGCCTCGGCCGCGTCACGCCCGTGATCGAGACCGCCAAGGTCGACGATGCCTTCCTGATTCCGGACACCGAAGCCGTGTCGGTGATCTACGACCTGCTCCTGCACGAAGGCCTGTGCCTCGGCGGCTCCACCGGCATCAACATTGCGGGCGCGATGCGCCTCGCCAAGCAGCTCGGGCCGGGCAAGACCATCGTCACCGTGCTGTGCGATTCCGGCAGCCGCTATCAGTCCAAGCTGTTCAACGCGGATTTCATGCGCGCCAAGAACCTTCCGGTGCCGGAATGGCTGGAGAAGCGCAGCAACATCAAGCCGCCGTTCGTTTAGCTCTCGAGCTGCATCAACGCCAGGTCGGGCGCGACGCGCCCTGCGACACGCGCACCAGGCGCTCGTTCGTCAGTGACGGCGAGGCCGCGTGCGTGCGCGATTGGAAAGGTCCGGCATAAGAACCTTCACTGTCGGCGCTCGGCCAGAACGTCAGCGCGAGCATCAGCACGAGATTGACCAGCGCGCCGACGGCCGTGCCCTGGTGCTCCTGGCCGATCGCCCAGGCCTGAAACCGACCCGCAACGACGTGATCGACGACCATCAGCGCGATCCAGGCGGGGACCACACAGACCGGGTCCCAGCCGATGTCGCGGATGCGCATCGATTGCAGCGTGAAGGTGGCGGCTCCGAACAACACCATCGCAGCGATGATCGCCCGGTTCCTCACGAGCTCGTCCGGCCGGATCATGCCAGGCGAGGTGTCGCGGAGGACGGCCATCGCGATCGCAAAGCAGATCGCGGTCATCAGGACCGCAAGCGCGACCGTCGCCAGGAAGAAATGCAAGCGCCCGAGACGGGCATTGAAGCCGAACAGGAAACCGAGCATTGGCGCACCTTTTTGGCGCAATATGCGCAGCGATAGCTTTCGGAGCGGTGAAGCGGCGCGACCGCGCGGCGGTCCATGGTTTCCCGAGAACTAGTCGTCCGTGAAGAAGGACTAAGCCACTGATCGGGAATCTCGATTTGGGCTAAGGGGCATTTCCAGATTGCAAGGTTTTGATGCTTTGGGCGTCAGAACCTTGCGATTTGGTTTTCGTGGATTCCCTCGAAGCGGGAAGCATGATTCCTTGTCTGCATCGGAGGGAACGATGCGGCCGAAGAAGCACAAGACGACGGGATCGAACGATCTGTTCCGGGC
>NZ_VLLA01000010.1 GCF_007830635.1 Bradyrhizobium huanghuaihaiense
CGGTCAAATACGAAGAAGTTTATCTCCGCGCCTACGACAGCGTGTCCGAGGCGCGAGCGTCAATTGCCAAGTATCTGGCCTTCTACAATCAGGGACGCCCTCACTCGAGCCTTGACGGGCGCACGCCCGACGAGGCTTACTTCGGCACGCAAGCTATGGTGATGGCCGCATGACCGTCGCCGACGATTTTGTCGTCGCTCTGGTCGGGCTACGCCCTCCCGACGCAACGACAAAATCGTAAAGCCCCGCGTTCAGCATAACCCGGCAGGAATCCACTTAAATCCAGCGGGGCGCTGTCCAAACAACCGGGGCCAGCTCTGAAGGCAATGCCGTTGCCGCCATAGCCAAAGGCGGCGAAGATATTCCTGCAGCCGGGCACGGTGCCAGTCAACGGCAAGCCGTCAATCGCTGTCCAGCTTGGGAGCGATTGGGTGGTCCGGTAAGGCCGCCGCCTCACCGGACCGATGAAGCCTCTACCGTTTTAGTTGAATGTTTGCAGCCTCAATTTGAGCGATCCGTCGGCTTGGCGTTCGAAGACGTGCGTCGCTAAACCACTGAAGGGAGATGGCTTGCCCTCCTTGTCCTTACCCGTGGCGCTCCACTTGGCTGTGCCGAACACAATTTTGTCGTCTCCGCCGGCGTCGATCATCTCCAACTTGTGATCCGTCACACCGTTGGCGAAGAGTCCGGCAAAGAACTTCTCGATCTCAGCCGGACCCGACGCGACCTGATGTGTGGGCGGCATCAATTTTGCCGTCGCGACATAGGAGGCGCCGATGGCTTTCTCGTCGCGCTTGTTGAATGCGGCATCCCAGGCGGCGTAAGCCTTCTCCACGTCCCCCTTGGCGTCCGCGGCCAGCGAAATTCCCGGCGCGCCGAGCAGAAAAATGACTAGTGCTGATGTTTGAGCCAACTTCATAGGTTACTCCTCTGTTGGATAACGCCTTTCCCAATTGCTCAGATAATTAATCCCGTCGTCCGCCGCGGCTGCGCTCCCGCCAGCATGACGACACCGTCGCCGGTCGCGCTGTTGCCGGCCATTGGATCATTAGGGAAGAGGTGCGGGCGACGGTAACTTCAACGGCGCTATTCACCTCGGAGTCCATATCGCGCGCCATGACACCGCTAATGCAGCCGGTCACACATGCGCCGAATTTCAACCACCATGACCAGTTCTGCGAAGGCAAATTCATCATGGCTGGTTGCCGGAAGACTCCATCCAATAGTTCGCGGAACAGCAATTCCGGGCAATTACCGTCAACCACGTTGACAAATGGGAGAGCGACGCCGCACACCGTTGCCTAACCTGGGATTCCGTGCGCTGGTTACGCTGTAATTCGCCTTTTGGCCCAAATGCGAACTGTGAGCGGCGCTTCTTCCCCGCACAATCCGCTGCGCTGTTACTGCGTCAGAAATCTATATGCGACAATCAGTGCCACCATGCTCGCGAAAATCAGCAGTGCCGAAAGCGATTTTCTGATCATTGGCCTCGTCGAATGGCGCGCAGCCGATAGACCGGGCTGATGTTTAGGCCCTGTCTGGAACCGCACGCCTTTTCTCTCTGTCGTTGGTGTGCGAGCCTTTAGTTCCGGCGGCGCGCCCACGCCTCCCATCTCGCTGTAATATGCGCTGTAGATTTCGCGAACGGCCAGGGCCGTGGACTCGGCCTCGCTCATCGTCTCAAGTCGGGTTCGAAAGTTTGTCAGAAAACTCTGTGCGTTTGACGGAAGGTCATCGAAACCACCGAGCTTGGCCATCATGAGCCAGGTGGCAAAATCCGCCTCGGCCTTCGTGCGAGCTCTCTTGGCGATACTGGTGTTGGAGCTAGAGGACATGGTGGTCCGATTGGCGAAACCTGATAATTTGCACCTATCTCCTCAAGCTGAGATGAGGATTGAGTGAAACGTAGGGAATTTATAGCAGTACTGTGACGCCACTGGTTTGTCACGGCATTCGCGAGCGCAGGGGACGTCTCGCTTCACGGGCGACCAGCGAGACCGATGCTATAAGGGCTAGTCAGGAGCTGGGAGGCCACAATGGTTGATCTCCACCATTGGCAACTCGACGTGCGGCGGAGCTGTACGAAAGATACTTAGTGCCGGCGATTACATCGAAAATGGGCGCATGACCTTGTAAGTCGAGCCCAGAGATCTGCGACGCTCGTATCCAGAATTAACTGCTGATATTTGGGATCGGGTTCTTCGGCTCGGAGCTAGCCGTGGTCTCTTGAAGTATTGCTCTGGCAGTCTGTAGGTCCAGACTCCCAAAACCCTCGGTGAACTGGCTATAAAGTGGTGTGAGCAGGTCGCGAGCCTCGCCGCACCGCCCCTGCTGTTTCCATAGTCGTGCAAGATGTGTCGCTGCGCGCAATTCCCAGAGCTTGGCGCCTTGCTGGCGCGCCCTTGCAGCGGCATGCCCGAACCGTGCTTCCGCGGCGGTTGGGTCGGGCTTAGGCAACCGCAACATCAGCTCACCCATAATTCGATGGAGTTCGGCCTCGAACCATCCCTCGCCGGTTTCTTCCACGCGGTCCAGCGCCTTTGCAACCATCTCCAAACCTTCCTCCACTGCGCCCAAACAGCCGCACGCCTCAGCCTGCAGACCAAGGAAATACGGCTCATAGAGACCAGCCCCGGTGGCACGCCATCCGGGCAGGCCCTGCCGAAGCTGCGCGAGCCCTGTCTCCGCTTCCCCCGACTGGGTCAGAGCCCAACCCCGGATTACCATGGCGGGCGCTAGAAAATGCGGAAATCCCTGTTCGGTCGAGAGCTCAACCAGTGCTTCCGCTCGGTCCTTCGCTTCGCGCCACGCCAAACGATACTGCTCGAAGAAAGACGCGAACAAAAGGGCGTACGCCACTGTGCTGAGGTGAGCGAGCTCACGTGCCGCATCGAGGGCTTCGCGGCTCCGCGTCCGGGCCTGCTCCGGATAGCCCAGCGCAAACAACGTCCATGAGAGCCCCGATAGCGCCGCCACCCGCGGATCCTGCACGTAGAGCGAGGCGAGCGAGTGATGCTCCTGCCGATCGTAGAGGGCAAGCGTCTGCTGCAGATGGATGCGGGCAGCAGACAGCTCTCCGCGCCATAATGCACCGGTCCCGCAGATGCGGTGAGCAACTACCGCTGCGGACGTGTCATGATGGTCCTGCGCCCGGCGAAGAAACTCGTCTGCCACATTTTGCGCGGCGTTGTGCTCGCCCCGCACGCCGTGGAACACCCATTGACCGTAGAGCACGGGCCAGAGCTGGGCGGTGGCGCCGAGCTGCTCGCAGAGTTTGCGAGCACGGGCGTTGGCCCGCCCGGCTTCCGGCGCTGCCCAGCCTTGCGTGGCCATCAGCGCCACACCCGACGCCACCTGGAGGTCGAGTTCTCGCCGCGCGCGATCGACTTCCGGCAGATCCGCGAGCAGGTCCAACCCATTCCGCAACTGCGCCAGCGCTTCGGTCATAGCCGAGCGCGTGATGGCTCGCTGTCCCGCCCTCAGCCAATAGTCGATCGCCGGTTCGGCCAGTCCTGCTTCCATGTAATGGTGGGCCAGAAGTTCGGGCTGCGCCTGCACCCTCTCTGGAAAATGCTGCTCAAGCGCGGCAGCGATCCGGGCGTGCAAGCGCTGCCGCTTCGCGCGAACCAGTGTTGCATAGGCGGTGTCCTGCACGAGTACATGCTTGAAGCTATAGGTCGCTTGAGGTGGCGTTCCCCGCCGGAAGACCAGGCCCGAACCGACGAGGTCGTCCAATCCCGCCTGCAGATCGCTCTCCGGCAGCGCGGCCGCAATCGCGAGCAGTTCGTGAGAGAATTCCCGGCCAATAGCGGCTGCGACCTGGGCCACCTCCCGGGCCGGAGCTAGCCGGTCGAGCCGCGCCAACAGCGACTCCTGAAGCGTGGCAGGGATCGCCATCGGCGGCAGCGGCCCCGCGAGCGCGTAGTGATCGCCCTCATCGCGGAGGAGATTGGCCTCCAGCACGGTCCGCGTCAGCTCCTCGACGAACAGCGGGACGCCGTCCGTCTTGGCAACGATCTGGTCGAGCACCGCAGGAGGCAGTGCCTTGCCGCCACTCAGCCGTGCGACCATGGCCGCACCCTGCCGGCGGCTCAACCGGCTGAGGGTCAGCGCGGTGACATGGGCATGGCGCGTCCAGGGCGGCGCGAACTCGGGCCGGAAAGTGATGAGGACGAGCACGGGGGCGTCTTGCACCCGGTCGACCAGAAAATCGAGCAGCTCGAGCGAGGTTGGATCGGCCCAGTGCGCGTCCTCGTACATAGCAAGCACGGGCCGCCGTGCTGCGAGGCCGAGAACCTGATTGACCAGCGCCTCGAGCGTCCGCTCCTTCTGCCGATGCGGGCTCATCTCAAGCGGCGGGTAGCGCGCAGCCGTCTCGAGCGACAGCAATGCCGCAAGCAGCGGGGCCACCGCGATGACATCATCGGCCGAGAGCGCAAGCAGCGCCTCGAGCTTGTCGAGCCGCGTCGCGGCGGGATCGTCGGCGGCAAAGCCCGCCGCCCGCTCCAGCAGGCCGATCACCGGATAGAGCGGGCTGGTCTGATGGTGCGGTGAGCAGTAGTGGCTCAGCGCCGTATGCGGCTCATTTTCAAGTCGCCCGCGCAGCGCGCGCACGAGGCGCGACTTGCCGATACCAGGCTCGCCCGCCAGCAGCACCACCTGGCCCTCACCCTCCTTGGCGCGCTCCCAGTGCTCGAGTAGCAGGCCGATCTCATGCTCGCGACCGACGAGCGGCGTCAGGTCGGACCCGTGCAACGCCTCGAACCGGCTCTCCGCGGCGCCTTCCCCGACCACGCGCCACGCCCGGACCGGAACGGGAAATCCCTTCAAGATCTTCATGCCGAGCTCGGCGAGATCGAACAGCCCGCCAATGAGCTCCCGGGTCCGCGCGCCGATCACCACCGTGCCCGGCTCGGCCAGGGTTTGCAGTCGCGCCGCGAGGTTCGGCGTGTCGCCGACCACCGTTTCCTCGCGCGCTGCACCTTCGCCGATCAACTCGCCGACAACCACCGGGCCGGTCGCGATGCCGACTCGCGCCGCCAGCGTTTCGCCGGGCGGTGAAAGGAGGCCGTGCACCGCTACGACCGCGGCAAGTCCAGCGCGCACGGCGCGTTCGGCCTCATCCTCGTGGGCGCGCGGATAGCCGAAATAGGCCAGCACACCATCGCCCATACGTGCCCTTCGAACCGCGCGATCGCGCCCGCCACTGCACTCTGATAGGTCCGCAGGACCTCGGCCATCTCCTCCGGATCGAGCTGCCCTGCGAGGGCGGTCGAGTCGACCAGGTCGACAAACATCACTGTGAGTTGGCGGCGCTCGCCCTCAGGCGCAAGCAAGGCCTTCCCGGGGACCGCGGCGGACGACGGCGCAGCAGGTGCGGTCTCCGGAACTGAGCCGGAGCGCAGAGTGGCGATCGCCGCGAGTAATTTGCGACGGTGGCCGATCGAGGTGATGCCGAGCTCAATCAGATCGTCAGCTGTGAGGTCAGCGAGGACCCCGGCGTCGACGTCGTTCTCGCGGAAAGCGTGCTCGTACCGTCCCAGCCCCAGACCATGCAGCCAAGCCGCGACGTCCATGGGCTCCTCCCGGCTTACACTCTTCAGAGGCGCTAGGTGCTCCACCTTATCTCAAAACGGTATGGCGGAGGGCGCGGTGAAACGTCACGACGAGAGGAATGTCAGATTCCGGAACCAAGTCCGACTTGCAGCCGTGTCGGCTTCAGCGTCGCCCATCGCAAATGGATGAAGCTGATATCGAGTGTACGAGCGACGAAGCCTCCAGCGAAGTCACCTTACGCCGGCTCCGTTCAGTGCAGTCCGGCGCAAGGGGAGTGGCCAATTCAAAGCTGTCCGTCCGGCTGTCGCCAGACTGCGCTACTCCGCAGATGATCGACTGAGACTGGTCGCGCGGATGTCACTTACGCACATCCATACGCCAGTCGATCAGCCCATCAGAAATGCGCGCGCACAGCGGTTGACGCTCATTTGTTAGGATCAGGTCGCGCACTTCCAACGGTAGCCGGAATTTTGTACTCGCCGCGGAGTTCATCCCACAAGGCCGTGTCGCTGACGAGCACGACGTGATATTCACCGCGGCCCGTAATCCCTGCATATTTGCCCGTGCCACCAGTGAACTCGAAGGTACCGCGGAACTCTTTCGGCTTCGCGTCTTTCAGGACGTACTTGGCAAACACTTTAGATCCATCGGCCTCTGTGAAGGTCTTGTGGCCGCCGCTGGAGGTGCCAGCATCCGTTAGATCAACCACCTGATAGCGGGCTTTGTCGAGGAAGGGTTTGCCGTCGGCATTGAACACGGCGCCGTCGTATTCGGTGACCGACACCGCATGGTCAGCCCGGTCTTCCACCTTCACGCTCTTGCTGGACAGCGCGACCAGAACAGCTCGACCAAACCATTGACCCGATTCTTCCGCTTTCGCGGGGACAGCGGCCGACGAGCCTGCCAAAGCAAGCAAAACACAACCCGACATCCACGATGGATTGAGATGATACCTCATCGTTTCCTCCCAGATCAGTTGCGGGGTTACGCATCGTCGAGCAAAAACCTCCATCTTTGAATTTCCAATGCGTCTATTGGACGCGCAATCTCCATGCATCAATGGTCCGCTGCACTGACCCAGCGAGCGCCAAGCGCCGATACTTTCCATGGATCTGCAACTGCGATGGCGGCGCTCGGCGGCGTATTGCCGAAGCTTCTCTCGCCGGCCCGCTATCTTTGATTTGCGCCTCAATGTTCCCTGACAGGAACATTACAATTACTTCTTTAGGTCACAAGTGCACACAACGAAGTTGCCGATTGGACTTAGACTTCGCTCGCATGGCGCAACCATCCTCGCGCGCCAGCCGTCGGGCCGCCTGGCCCCGCACTCCCTCTCCGCAAGAGGGCCAGGCTGGCTCGAGGCGGCCTTTGCGCAACATCAAGGCGAAGTCCGGCTAACTCGAATAGACTGGAAGCGTAGCCGAATAACCTGTTGTCAGGCTGCTGAGGTTATGAGGCTCGGCCTCGTAGGCAGACCGAGCCTCGCCTAACTGCCGATCCGCGTCGCACATGCATTACGGAGTATTGGTCTCGCCGGACAAGCGCGCGACAGGAGGCCAGATATGTTCGCTAAAGATTACACCGACGAGCTTAGCGCCACCGTGCGGTATGCCTTGGAAACAACTCGTGCAATCGCGAGCTGTCCCTTTCACCCTGAAGTGATTATCCGCATAGGTGACGATGCGGCCGAGAGCCATGCCTTGGAGCGGGCGAAGAAGATCGTCAAGCGCGATGGCACCAACTGGGAGCCCGCAAATCTTAGGAAAGAGATCGGACGACAGCTCGCGGAAGCAGCAGATGGCGAATGCCCGCGCTGCGCGTCGCATTGAACCAGTGCCACGGTGCTGCAAGTCACACGCAACGATCGTCTTAAGGACCACTGCTATTGCAAGTAGGTTTATGCGACGGTCGCCCAACCTGTCGGTTCTTAAATAGTCGTTAGCTTCTCTGTGCCCAACTAGAAGCGTGCCGATTACCGCCGATGCGGCACATTGGAATGGGAATGCCGGCCCCGGCTGTTACCCCAATCCTGCGGCTGGGGCCGTTTTGAACTTTCACAGCATCGTTCAACCCGGACCACAACCATGTTTAGAGGCATTGCTATAGCACTATTTGGAATGAGCATTCTGTCTCAGTTTGACAAGTTGCTTTTGTATGGTCGCCATACCGACGCTGCACTCAGGTTCGCTCGGGAGATTGGTCGCGGATTTGGCTTCTAGTCCCGGCCCGCAAAGATTGTGGAGTTTCCTCTGAGCTTGGCTCACAAGCACAAGCATGCTTTTCCGAGATTTTTTCCCTCCCCCTCCCCCTGGGCACAAGAAATCATCCGCCTACCAAAGGCGCGCTGGGATGGAGGCCCTTCAAGGTCCCATGTCATTCGCTTGGCTCGCGGCCGACCGAGACGAACGGCTGATGGCGCTGGCCCGGTCTAAACTACCGGAGGAGACGCTCGAACAGGAGTAGACGGCTACTCGCCAGCGCATAGCGCGGGTACGCACGACGCACGTCCGTCGTAGCACGCCGTCGAACGCATCCTCGAGTTGGTGATGCGCTGACGGCGGCCGGAGTGCGGCTCAATCGCGGTTTCAGAAGAAAGAGGATTCCGAATTGCGTTTTCGTTCGCTAGACTCGCGGTGTTTACAGATAGACGTTCAATCGCTTGTAAACTTTGGGAGGAAGAACATTCTATGCGACCCGCCGTTTCCTACATCCGCGTTTCAAAACCCAAGCAAGGCCGCAGCGGTCTCGGGCTAGAGGCTCAGCAGGCTGCTATCAAGGCGTTCTGCGCGCAGCACGGCTACAGCATCGAAGCCGAGTATCGTGAGGTCGAGACCGGCAAGGGCGCAGACGCGCTGGAGCGTCGTCCTGAGCTCGCAGCAGCCATGAAGTTCGCCCGCAAGCTTGGCAAGGGTGGAAAAACTGGCGCCGCCCCGATCATCATTGCCAAACTGGACCGGCTGAGCCGCGACGTTCATTTCATCTCCGGCCTGATGGTGCAGCGCATCCCCTTCATCGTGACCGAGCTCGGGCCCGACGTTGATCCGTTCATGCTACACATTCACGCTGCTGTCGCGGAGAAGGAGCGCGAGCGTATTGCCCAGCGCACAAGAGAAGCCCTCACCGCGGCCAAGGCTCGCGGTCAGTTGCTCGGCAATCCTGGTATCGGAGAAGCTCGCAAGGCCGAAGCAGACCAGCACGCGGAGCATTTTCGTCCCATTATCGAGCCGATACGTAATCTGCCTGCGAAGCGGATCTCGATGATCCTGAATGATCGAGGCGTGACAACGCCAAGAGGTGGCAAGTGGCAGGCTACTCAGGTGATCAGGCTGCTCAGTCGCTTGCAGTTCTCAGGTGACGTGCCTAGCGTCAACTCGGATCGTCCGACCTGACCTTCGCCGGCGGCAGCAGCAACATCGTGTCCGGGCTCAGTCCCCCACCCGCCGCGATGCGATACAGCTCGGCATCGCTCAACTGGTCGATTGGCACGTCGCGCCGGTCAACAACCTGGACCGGCTTGCCATCCAGGCGATCAACAAGCTCGCGAATGTAGGCGAGATTGCCCTGCTCCGCCTTGTCGAGCAGCTGGTCCGCCACCCTGCGCAGCGCCAGGGGACGGTTACGCAGCGCGATCCTGAGCGCGTCCTGAAACGGCTTTTCCCTGTTCGGGCTTCCGAGCGGTCGTCCCATTGGCTCCTCGGCATTTTCGCCGGACGTAAGAACCTGATCTTATTCTGAAAGCCGCCCTCAATCTACAGACTTGCTACAGCCAACATCACCAGACCGCTCGATATGGAGCTTCAGTGAGGCGAGCGTGGTTACGGTGGTTACGCATGAGCACCTGCGCCGTGGCAGCTTACGAAGCCGCGTACCCACCCAGGTACGGCCCATAGCCGCATTCCGGATCTCGAGCGATATGAAGGGGATCGGTGTCGCGCAGCCAACGCTTCATCAAAGTGCTGGCGTCCTGTGCGATTGATCTACCCTCGGTCCGGCCGGAAACGTCCTGGATCAACATCTTGAGAAAGAGTTCAGCCGTAGCAACGTCCTCGCGGGGAACCGAGTCGGCAGAAGCCGCGCCGAGTACGTCGAGCAGCCGCTCGCCTACGAACTTGGGATCATAATTGACGGCAATCCACGTCAACTTTTCCAAAGTGACTGGCTGGATCTCATCGACCGTCGAGAGCAGCAAGCTGAGGTACTCGAGATGGCAGCGGCGCCAGATGCGCCACGTGTTGTCCGAGTAATCGTCTAGGAAGGCCTCTGGCGGCAATGCGTCCACCCGAAGCTGATCCAGCTCGATTGCCACGACGAAGCCCGCGAACAAATCCCGGATGTCGTCTTTCATAATGTCCGTTTGCATCGATTTCGCTCCCCTTATCGCATCATCTGCCCCTCAGAATGGCCGAGAGAACAGCGGCGGCCATAGCATTCCGGTTGCCATGCCATGCTGCCCAGCACCGTGAATGCAACCAGACGTGACCACTCAGCTCCGTACCGAATGGCACCAGTTCGTCGAGCGTGGCTTCGCTGCCGCCGCAGTGCAGACACCGTCCGGGAGGAGAGCAGACCGGATTGCGGTTCAGCCATTCGACGACGCAACATTCAAGAGCGCGCGCCTCGGCATCCCGACGCTCCATTCCGCCATCAAACTCGGCAATGCCCGCCCGCTCGTCGAAGAAAGCCAGCCAATCCTCCTCCGACCAGCGCTCGTGGGTGGACCGCAGCAGCGTGACGATTTCAGGCTTGTGGCGGGACAGCGCGCTGAGCACCTCATCCGGAGGTGCCTCGGCTGCCGTCAGCAAGAGATCGTGGCCGTCGAGCACCAGGCAAATGCCTGCGGCACGAGCCGCACTGAGAGCTTCGCAAACCGTCATAACCGCATCCTCCAGCCTGGTGCCTGCGACGGGCTGGGCTCAAAGTGCTGGGGAAGAGTTGCGTCCGCATCGTCCGTTGCGTCCTCAGCCTTGTCTTCGCGGGAGTTGTCGCGGACGATCTGATGATCGCGCTCACTGACATCGTCCGCATGCGGGCCTTCCGTCCGCGCCCCATCGAGGATCTCGTTGGTGATACCAGCGAGGTTGCCAACATAGGCTGACATGAACGTGCCGGCGGACCAGATCGCCGTCTCACATGCTGTAGCCCACAGGGCGAAGTCCGCCATGCGCGGCAACTTCGGCAGACGTGTCTCAGGCATGCGTTTCAGGCCGACCACAAGGGCATCGAGGAGAGCGCCGAGAATCTTCGGGCGCTCAGCCTCGAATGCAGCCCACAGCTCCCGTTCCGGCCGGCGGAGCTCCTCGGGGATCGGTTGCAGCGTCAAGAACAAGGCGCGGTCAGCGAGGTCGGGCCGAGTGACAATTTCCTCAATCCCGTTAAGGATCACCGGGCGGGTGGCGTCGAACAGTACCTCATCGTGATCCGTGTAAAGCTGGCGGACGGCAAAGCCACCGCCGGTCGCCAGCCGGCAGAGCGTGTCCGAGATCCAGGCCGGCAGACCTGAGACATTGTCGAAGGCCAACACGTGGCTGTTGCTGGCAGCAATGAAGAGGTCGCGATCCTCACGCGGCAGCGCGCGCAAGGGAGCGGAGTTGGGATCAAGCAGCGACCGCAGGATCGCCGAAAAAGTGGACTTGGCCGAGCCCTGCTCCCCTGCCAGCGCAATCACCGGATAAGGACCACGATTGCGCAGGCAGGCCAGCGCCCAGGACACGGCCAGAACGAAGTCCTTGTTGGAATGCACATTCAAGAAGCGCTGCAGCGCTTCGACCGACCCACCCCGCACAGGATCCGGCAAGCGTTGCATCCCGGTAGCGCGACGAAAACGCACCGGCGGGTCATTGACGATCCGCCAACCAGTGGAATCGATCTCGATTGCGCGCCACTCTTCATCACCAAGATCCAGGTAGAGACGACCCTCAAGCGCCCCTACCCGAATGCAGACGCACCTCTCGGGTGAACCGAAGTGTGCCCTTGCTTCCACAAGGTTCAGTGCCGACTGCATTGCTTCGGAGTTCGGCGCTCCTCCCTTTTCTTCGAAAAACCGACGCGTGAGCCAACGGCGAAACCCCTTGGAGCGGATCGGCCAAGTCTCGCGGTGACCATTGATGTCCAGATCGGCGTAGCCGGTTCCGTCGGGCGCATGAAACAATTCGGCGCTCTGCGCGACCTCGGCCAGAATATTGGCCTGCGTCGGTCGCGTCCTAACGGCAGTGTCCTGAGGCGCGCCGGCCCGTTCGAGCCCACCTTCCAAGGGGGCGTACACCTCCTCAGCGGCGGCAATCGTCGCCGCAATGCGACGCTGCGCAACTTGAGACGTTCCACGTGCAACATTGATCAGATCGGTGCGGAGCGAAAAGACTCCTACCGCGCGACCGTTTTGCTCGCACCGCTGGCAGAGAAACCGCGGGAGCCCGTGCTCGCAATTCACTGCGTGTACCAACATGGCATGTCCCCGTCACCGCGCAGACCGCTCGACGGTTCGCAAGCGATCAGCATGTCGTTGAAATCCAGTCCCGGCGGCGGGCGAGCGATCCGGACGCGGCGCCCTTCGAGCACCCAGCGGTGCGCCGCGTTTTTGGCCGCCGCCTCCCCTGCCCGGTCGGCGTCGGCAAGGATGACAATGTCCTGCTCGTCATCAGGCAGAGCGATCGTCCGCAGGCCTGAAGTCGAGAGCGCCGCCCACGTCCGGTGTCCTGTTGCCTGCATTGCCGAGAGGCAGGTCTCGATCCCCTCGCCAATCAGAAGGACGTTTCCCCAACCACCAAGGCGCACGATCCCGCCGCGGCAGGGTCCCAACATCATCTTGGTGGTCTGCAAAGGAGCCTTGGAGGTGCCATCGCGCGAGAGAAACGTGCGGTGGATAGCGGTCGGAGTGCCGCCGAGTGCGTCGGACACCAATGCAATCATTGCCGGCCAGCTCGACCCTTCCGGGTGCCTCAGACCATGGTGAAACCGAATGGCCGAGGGAATTGAGACCGTGAGGCCACGCCGCCGCAGATAGATCTCAACCAGCGAGCCTTTTGCGCAAGTTGAGGCATTCCAAATCCGTGCTGCCCACGAAGCAGAGCTGCAAACGCCGGCATCTTTCGACACCGGCGTTTTCGACACGTTGCGCGGCCCGACGACGTGCGGCCCCGGCCACACGCCGAGGCCCTTGAGCGCATCAATGACTGACGCCTGGCTGCAGCCGCCGAAGCAATGGACGAGGACGATCCCGTCGCGGCCGTATCCGAGCGAGAGACTGCCAGTCCTCTCCTCGTGGGCCGGACAGCGACACATGAAACCGCGAGCCGTCCGCTTAGCATGGCCGCAGGCCGAAGCGATCTGCTCAATAGAATTCACATGCGCTCTCCCGTTAGCGCCCGATCACTTTCAATCCGCCCGCTTCGTCAACCGCTCAGCATGCGTTCCAGCGCGTGCCGCGGCACGATCCAACGGCGCCCCACCCGGATCGCCGGCAACTCGCCGGAGTTCGCGGCGGCGTAGGCACTGCACTTCGAGAGGCCCAGGATTTCGCATCCCGCCTCTTCGACGGTGAACGTCGAGCGACCGTCCCAGCGCTGATCGAGGACGCGGTGGATGGTGTTTTCTGGACTATTCATTGCAGTTTAGGTTCCAATTGACCCTTAACTGCGTATCATTGTAAGGTCCTGAATATTAATAACAAGGGTCCTCTAGGTTGAAACAGCACCAGTTCAAGATCACCCTGGGTGATGAACTTCGCGCGAAACTTGATGACTCTAGTTCACGCAACTTCCGGTCGGTCGCGGAAGATATTCGCCAGCGCCTCGAAATGTCCTTCGACATCGAGGGTGACGGTCACACGCTCGATCTGATCTACGCGATCTTGTTTCTGGCGCACGAGACCATGCGCGATTTCGGCACGACGTGGTGGGGCGATGAACGCGCGCGCTCTGCATTCATGGCGGCCATTGCCGACCAGGTGATGAGCTATCCCATCAGCCCGTCCGACCTGGCTGCGAAGCCATTGATCACGTTGGGAACGCGAGAGCAGCAGGCCGGCCCCGAAGATCCTCCTGAGGCTATCGGACGCGCTATAGCCCGGAATTACCGTCGCAGGGTCAGACCGCTCGGCTTGCGATCTGACGAGTTCGATATCCGTCGTTTTCGACAATTAATGCGAAACGAGAAAAAGAACGACGACTGAGTAGCAGACCGGGCTTTGAGGAGGTTCGTAATGACCGCAGCAAAGCCAGCGCCCACCGAGATGAACGGAGAGCCCAAGTGCGCCCCCCGTCGCATGCTCAACGAGCAGCAGGTGTTGGAGATCATCCCCGTCAGCCGCACCACGCTCTACCGCATGGAGAAGGCTGGCAGGTTTCCGAAGTCCACGTACATCAGCCCCAACCGCCGCGTCTGGTACGAGGACCAGATCGTCACGTGGCAGAACGCAGTGAATGAATTCGACCCGCAGCGGGCTCGGGGTAAGGGGCGGCGCCGGCGCAGCGACTAGAGTATGACGAGGAACCGGTGTCCGGCCTGATCCAAGTGCGGCGACTTGTTGCGGACATTACTAACCGGCGGCCCGCCGGTGCGCGTGGTGGCGGCATGCCCCACCGCATTGTGAATCCCGGCGCGATATAGTCTGGAAACACTCCCTCATCGGCGCGAGGTTTCCGACGTGGCAGTTGACCAGGCGGAACAGACGAATGATGGCCTCTTGGCCCTTGTGATGCTGTAGAGGGCCGCAAACGCCAAGATCGAGCCCGCTTGCAGAATGGTCTTACTTCTTGAGAATGCCGATATCCGTGTTGCCTAAGTTCTTTATGGCGCGCTCGGCGGCGGGCGTATCCACCGCGTTGTCGTGGGAGGCTGGAGCCGGACTAACGGAGGAAGCATCCACGTCACCGCTCGCTGCGTGGCTGAGCGCATTGCCAACGTTGGGACCGGAGGAGCCCGCCGTGCCGCTTATGGCATGCCCGGTCGATAAGGTGCCGCCGGCATAACCTGTGGAGCCGGTGGCCGCGCTTCCACTCGCCGCGGAGCCGCCACTGCTCGATCCACCCGCACTTTGGCCGAACGCGAGCGAAGCGCCGCCAACGAGTAAGATCAAGATAACGGCGAAGTGGTTCACAGAGCGTCCTCTACGTGAATAACCGCTCAATAAGTTGCACGTTCCGAAGGTTCCATAGGGCCAGGCGTTCGAGATAGCAGTATCCAGCATTGAGCGCGTCGCCCAACGTCGGCGTCGGCTGCGCCGGACCCTTGAAGCCGAGCATGCGGGGTCCATGCCTCGCAGGCAAGCCGGTCGGCTCGCTTGCGTGCTTCCACCGCCTGCTCCGCAGCCGCCTGACCGAGCCGCGTAAATGGGTCTCACGTGATTTGGTGCCCATGCCAGCAGGGAGGATCGCCGGACCGCAAGCCGCTACAGACTGCGGTGGACAACGTGCCGGGCACAAACGGAGGGAGGCTCCAGAGCGCGCGGCCACGAGACCAGCACTTGATCGTTCGAGCATCGCGAACGCACACCAGGAGCTCCTATCCGGTTTCTGGTCCTTTGGGCCCGGCCCTCCGATAGGCCTGTTCGCGGGCGAAACATTCGCCCAGCTCATGTGCTTTATCGCCGCTATCTCTGCCTAGGAAGTGCGGATGTGACATTCGAAGGGAGCGTGCGGGATTTGCGCCTGAGATCGAAACGGTGTCACCTCTTCCGCGAGGACAGTTAAACGTCCTGGCCTGATTGAGGAGTGTTCTGATGCGCCTTCCAGTCCTTGAAATTCTCGTGAGCGGCGCACTCTGCGCCGCCACATCCGTGCAAGCGCAGACCTACGATCCCGCCTACCCGGTTTGCCTTCAAGTCTATACGGGCGGCTTCATGGATTACTATTTCGAGTGCGCCTACTCCAATATCGCCCAGTGTCAGGCCTCCGCATCGGGCCGCGCTGCATCATGCGTGGTCAATCCCTACTATGCCGGGAAAGGCGGAAAGCCCGCAGTGCGTCACAAGCGAACGCATCATCAGTGACGACGTAATGCCGTCTGCTCCCGGTGCGCGCCGCCTGCCGCCAGGTGACGCAGATCCAAATCCAATGGCTGTGACGGATTTGCCCAAGATCGTGACGCGGGTCGATGACGATGCCGCGCGATCGCCCGCTTCGCGGGGTACGCGCGACCGCGCCGTGTGAGGATATTTGCGGTTTTTGATTTCGCGCTTTCGTTTTGTACCAATTCGCACAGAAATGCGGTGCGCGGAGTGGCTTACGCACGCCGTGATCTTCACGGTTGGAACGCGGAGACCGACATAAGGTTTGCTTTTTGCGCATCATCGCGCTGCGCTGACGGACGCGCGCTGCATTGGAGGCGCCGCATGAAAGTCATCGTTGATGAAACCGGCGAGGTCATCGCCATAGCAACGGATGATCATATTCTGCTCGGGGGCCACCATCGCCTGGCGGTGGCGGGCAGCATGGGCAAAAGATTGTTCTGGCGAGATACCGGCGAACCCGTGAAGCTTGATCTCTTCTTCAAGCACCATCCGCATGGAAATTCCCGCCGTTCAGCCTGAGCCGTTCGCCCTAGTACCCTTTGAGTGGGTGAAGAACGCGAAGCATCCGGCATAGCGGCGCGTGCAGGATCAGTTCTGAGCCCGCATCCGGTTTGGCGGCTTAGGGGAACCGCCACAAGGCCACTAGACGCCTCAGAAGCTTCCAGACTGGCAGGAATGCAGACGCGTCCCCGCCGTTAGGAGCGATTGAGGGCGCGCCGCCGTCCAACTCGGCAAGCCGCTCGACCAAACCTTCCAGTCGCATCGGTAGCGGCTCGACATCCTCCGCGAGGGCACCACGAAGCCGCTCACCGATCTCCTTGCGGATCGCTTGGCATTGCTCTGGGTCTGGGGAATGGTCAGGCGTGAAGTAGGTTGCAGGGACCTCGACCATGACGGCCACCCTCGGCTTCGTGGGCTTCGTTGCCCGGACTTCCGCGCTCTTGCGCTCACAACGCGCATCGGACTTGCTCAGGTCCGGCACGACCGGATATTTTTGTCATAGGTAAATCTGCGTGGGCGT
The DNA here is from genome assembly GCF_007830635.1 of Bradyrhizobium huanghuaihaiense. GTDB lineage: Bacteria > Pseudomonadota > Alphaproteobacteria > Rhizobiales > Xanthobacteraceae > Bradyrhizobium > Bradyrhizobium huanghuaihaiense. Next base: position 16,584 of record NZ_VLLA01000010.1, read on the forward strand.
TAGGCACAATCCGCGTCCGCACAATTCGGTAAAACAGACTGATCTTTCTTCTAGGAACCTACTCGGTTCGGTCCTATTGTTATTCGCATCACCGGCCGAGGCACTGCCCGTAGGCGTCGGTGGCTGAGAGACCGATTGCGCTCCCGCCTGTACAATGAGGGGGATCGCATGCTGGCACACAGCGATATCAGCACTATCAGAGCTGGCTCTTCCGAGATCGCGGAAATCTGCGCGCGTACGCGTGAGACAGTGGCAAACTCTCGGGAAATACTAAAGTCGCCAGCGCCCGGCACTTTCGTTGGTCGCCAGCACTACGCGATCCTATCGCTGCCTGAGCGAGACGAGGATGACACGTCGGCCGTTTCCATCTTGCCCATTGCCAAGGCCGAGGAGCAGTGAGATGGCGATTTACCGCCTACTACAAAACTCCGGCATGAGGCCGGAAGAGATTAGCTCGATCACGGCAGCTTACGAGCAAGCCCTCCACAACCTTTGCGTCAAGGATCGCGATGATCCCCTGACCGAAATGATCGCAAAAAGGATCATCAAGATCGCGCAAACCGATGTCCGTGACCCCGCAGTGATATCGGCTCTGGCGATCAAAGAACTAAAAATGCGGTAGCGGATCGCCCGCGCAAGTAAGCCCTGCCGAAGGATCACCGGGTTTTTCGCTTGCGGCGTGTTTGTTTGCGGCTGAGCCGTTTGGCATTGGCCGCCACCTTCCTTCGATACTGCGCAACAATCTTGTCTCCGGATGCGCCAGCGATCAGGCTTTTACCGGCCTTCGCCGCCGCAAAGATTTTCTCGCTTACCATCAGTTGGGCTTCACGTTGAGCGGCTTTGCCGCCGCGCATTAGCTTCGCCATCCGCAGGCCGATCACGCGGTTGCTTTCCAGCCCGAGCATCATCCAGTTCCACATGCGGCGATATCCTAGCAAGCAATAGCCTCAGATCACATGAACGACCCCGGTGTGAGCAGGGTCCAATCAAAGCCACGTAGCTTATCGCGACGGCAATCGCTGCCGATCATTCTGCCGGTAATGCGCCTCCCTACGAGCTAAAGAGTTCCTTCACCTTGCTCTAGGGAACACCTGAACTGGTAATAGCTCGGCCCCATTTCGCGCCGAATATCAGACCGCTGCTGCTGGGGGCCAAACGGAGATGTCCGATGGGTGCGGCAGGCTTGCGTTTCGCGCAGCTGAAACGATCGTCCCGTGTTCGAGCGGCCGTTGTCGGCGTGCTCGAAGAGTTGCCGTTTGTCTGCCCGGTGGTCGTCGCAATCGGCTCGATGATCATGATCGTGATCAAACTCTGCAAGGATTTGCCGCAGTAACGCGGTCGGAGCTCGAGATCAAAAAAAGCCGAGATTGCGCGACTGCGTCTGGGACGATTGACGCACGATCACCCATGAGCGTCGCCAATCCCTGGGTCGATATGGACCGATGGGTTGCTCTTCTGCAGTGCATCGAGCGCGCGGCGAGCATGCTTCACGGCTTCCATGCTGCCAGCCTTTTCGATTTCTTCCAGGGCCCAAACCAAGAGCTGCACAGCAGCCTCGGCGTGGGGATTGGAAGGATCGGTCATGCTGACGGTGTGCACTGGATTGTAGCTTGGGTCGTCCTTTGCACGCGCATAGAGGACATGCACTGAGCAAGGGTCCGTGCCAAAGTGAACAGTTCACACGGCTAGAGGCCCCAAGCCCATCCGCGGGGCTGGTAGGGGACGAGCCGGGGCCGCCAGCGCACGCTAACCCGACGCATGCGCTGGCAGTAATCTCGGCCTTTGGATTTCTCTTCGTCTGTACGAAATGAACCGGATCGCAGATTAACATTCGAGGCGACCGACTTAGAGGAAAGACGGCCCCGGTTGACCCGGGGGACCCGAGCCGTCCCGCCAACCCTTCAGGCCAGCCCGCGAGAAGGGCCAACGAGCAACCAAATTTCACAGCCGGTGTGTTGTTCCTGCTGGTCCGTGATCAGCCGTGGGCTTCAATGTCGGCCGACCTAATCATTTAAAGCAAGTTGGGCGCGATCAGAACAAAGGCGATCGCGAAGCGTTTATGCCGCGCAACTCAAACCGGAGGTTGTCATGATCAAGAAGGCGTTTTTCGCTCTCATTGTCGCAGCGGTGCTTGCCATGGCGGCTTTCATGGAGGATGGCACGGCGGCGGTTGGCATGGCGGCGGTTGGCGCGGCGGCGGATGGCGCGGCGGCGGATGGGGTGCACCAGCTGTGGGCATAGGTCTCGGCCTTGGGCTAGCCAGCGCGGCAGCTTGGGGACCCGGCTGGGGGTGGGGAGGACCCGCTTGGGGACCCGGCTGGGGAGCGCCGGGTTGGAGTTACGCAGCGTATGGCGGTTGCACACGATGGCGTCGCGTCTGGACTGGCTGGGGTTGGAGGCTCAGGCCAGTGAACGTGTGTTGGTGAGAACTCGTTATTTGAGCAGCTCATGATGCCCGCGCCAAACTCCGGGCCGCTGGCCTTGAGCTGGTAAAGAAACGGCACGTTGATCTTCTCGATATGGATGCACTCGTCTGGACCGGCGGAATGCTGGCGGCGAGTTCGACCAGCTTGCGCGCGGCTGCCTCCGGTCTTGCCGTAGGCGGGGATTACAAGTTAGTCGCGCCCCGCCGTTTGTGAAATAGGGCCTAATAGGGCCCGGCAAGTTTCCGGAGGGCCGTCTGCAACTTCGCAAAAATCGAGAAATACCTTTATTTGAAAATACTTAATCGCACCTCCGCAAGATCGAAAAACAGCTGGCGGAAAGGACCACACGGTTTTGCCGTACGCGCGGCCCGCCATTTCCGCCGCAGTTTTTCCAGCCCCGTCGACGAAGCCGGAAACTTACAGACGAGACGAACCTGTCAGCGCCGTTCGTCCGCGCGCGGCCGCGGGCTCACCGGGGACTACCCTCCCTGCCCGCACCTTTCGCGCCCGACGCTGCCGCGTCCACCGCAAGCCCAGCTCGCGAAAATGACGACCTCATGATCGCCCCTCAAGAATGAGCCGGGATGGGCGACACATACGACATTTCCGAATTTCGGTAAAACGGAATATTTTGCACCGGTCGATTGACCCAGCGATCGCGTGTTTTGCCTGACAGGCAGCCCAAGGTCTTGTAGCCCGGGTGGGCGAAGCGATACCCGGGACAGAATCCACGCCGCCCCCGGATGTCGCTTCGCTCATCCGGGCTACAAGCTGGTCGCGCTATTCCAACGGCGCAATGTCGGCGCCTGCAGGACGTTGATGTGAAAGTGGGAATGCTGCGGACCTAGCTTCCCGACACGACTGCGAAGCGACAAACAAAAAGGAGTGGGTTCCGCTTTCGCGAACCCACTCATGGCAATCCCTGCGAAGCTGTCCGGCCCGACAGCCGCGTCCGAACTCAATGGTCGTAATTGCCGCAGACGGCCGAGGGGCCTCCGCCGGCACAATAGCCCCCAGGGATGTAAGGGCCCGAAGGACGGTTCGGCCCCCGGTAATAGTGGGAGCCGCCGTAATAGGCCGGACCACCGTAATAGCCAGGGCCCCGATCGTAATAATAACGATCCTCGTAATAGTCGCGGCGCCGGCTTTCGGCGATCGCGCCGATGGCCAGACCGGTCGCCGCGCCCATGATGCCGAGGGCGGCAGCATTCGGTCCGCGGCGATAATAACGGCGCCTGGCCGCGCTGAAATCGGTGGCGTCGGACGCAGCGTGGCCAGCGACGGCCGCCTTGGAAGGAGTCCCGGACGAGGCTGCAGCGGACGGCGTCGCGGAGGCCGCGACCAGGGCGAGGCTTGCGAACGCGGCCAGCACCGTATTGCGGCCGGCTGCTGAAATCATAGGGCCAATCATCTTAACCTTCCTCTGTTCTCGCCCAAAGTGACATGTGCAAACGAGCCATAACGCGCAAACCACTGAAATGGTTTCATGATCGCGGCAATCTGCCACGCTTTGAGCGATTGTAAACCGAACGATCCGATGCAGCTTGCGCCACTCAACCTGAGCGGATAATGAACGGCCGCGCCGTTTTTCGGTCGCCGTAAGCGTTTCACGTGAACCAACGCATCAACCGACGCCGTCGGGATCGATGCCAATTTTTGGGTTCAACGTGACTGACGCGTCCTATTCTTCAAGAGAAATCAGATGATTGCGGTTCGCAAACTGCCGGCGCGCTATGCGCCGTTCGTGATGCCATTCGTGCTGTCCATCCTCATGACAGCCGTGGTGTCGATCATTTCGACACTCCGGAGCCTTGGCGCAACGCCAGCGTTCCTGGCGACGTGGCCGGGCGCCTGGGGGCTGTCATGGCTCGTCGCCTTTCCGACGCTGCTGATGGTGCTGCCACTGGTCCGCCGGATCGTAGCCTGCCTTGTCGCGTCCCCATCTCAACCAGGCCGATAGAAGGCGCGGGCGGCGCGCATGAAGCACGCCGTCCCGCTTCCATGATTACTCGACACCTTGGATCGAGCTTCCACTCTCTCTACCCGTTGCCTTGTCGCGACATCGTCGACTGCTGCTCTACATCGCGTCGCGAACCCTGTCGGAATGCTCCTATCAAGTCGCTCACCGCGGCGATTGGCTGGCAGATCTGTGCACGAACCGGCAGCGCCTATTCTCTCGGCCTCGCAGGGCTCGATCATCACGCGGATGGCGATGGGCGCCATACGATCAGCGGCGTGACCGCCGTCTTACTCGGCGCGATGCCGGCGGTAGTTCTCGGCGGCGTCGGCACCATCGATGTGGGGCGATCGTTGTCGTGAATGCGGCCGCGACTACGGGCCCATATCGATCGCGACTATTGTCGCGCCGATTGCAGCAGGACCGGGGCCGCCCGTCGCACCGCGGCATGCGGTGACGACGTTGCCGGCGCCGGCTTGGGCGTCTGGGCCGCAGCCGGACGTGGCGCAGGCACTGGTGCTGCGCTCGTCTTCTGCCCCGCGTTCGACCGGTCGGTCGTTTTCCCGGCGATCTTGTTTTCAGACGCCTTGTCTTCAGGCATCTTGGCGACGAGCCGCGCCATTTGTTCCTGGCCTGCCTTCAACTCATCGGCAAGCCTGAGATTGTCGAGCGACATTTGCTCCTGGTTCGCTTTCAATTGCGCATGGCTCGCCTTGAGCTGATCGATGCCTTGCTGCACGTTTGCGAGATCGCTCGCTAGCTTCTGCAGCAATTCGGTCAACTCCGGCGGGAGCGTGCTGCCGGTTGGCGCGACTACCTCCGGTATGGTTTCGGCGGCAGATGCCGGTTGCGGCGATGCCTCGGCCAATTGAGCAGTCGGGCTCGTCTCAGCTTCGCGCGCCGGCTCTGCTTGCAACTGCGACGATGTCTCAGCGTGCAACGGCGCCCAACCTGCGATCATCTGCCTGACCGTATCACCGTGGGATGATTGCGAGACCAAGGCAGCGATGCCAATCCCCGCAGCCAGCCCGAGACCGACGAGGCCGCGCAGCGCTGGCCCGCCACGCCGCGGGCGACTGCGCACGGGATCGCGCTCCAGCCGGGCAAGCTGCTCGCTGGCGCGCGCGATCTCTTCATCCACGCTCTTGATTTTCTCGAAGGTATGCGTGAGCTCTGCGTCCATGCGCGCGGACAGCGCATAACGCGGCTCGATCGGTGTCGTTACGGAGTTCATTGGCGCTCCCCTTCCCAGCCCAATGTCGCCCGAAGGCGTCCGTCGCATTTGCTTGCCCTGATCATCGCTGACGCGGTTTGTCCAAAGCAAGACGCCTTCAAGGAAATTCGGAGGCCGGGTGACTACGGGTGCCATGGTCCCCTCCCCCAATACCTCTCTCGCCCCCGAGGCCGCAGACCCTTACGACAATGCCCCGAGCACGCCGCGCGTCGCCTTGTCGATCTCCTCGACATAGCGGCGGCGGGCGAAGGTCTCGGTGAGGAAGCCGACCACCTTGCGGCTGTCGGTGGAATCGACAACCGCCAGCATCTCTGCCTCGGCCTCGTCGAACACCGCCATCGCCGATTTCACGTTCATTTCCGGAATCAGCACGATGTCGATCAGCCGGGCCAGCTCGATCACCTGGATGTCGTCGGCGATGGTGTCGAGATCGCTGGAGTACAGGTCGGGCAGCAGGACGAGGCCGACATATTCGTCCGCGTTGTTGACGATGACTATACCGGGCCGCGACCCCAGCGCGAATTCGCGGCGCACGGCCGCGATCGTCGTGGTCGAAGGCACCTTGCCGACATCCGAGCGCATCAGGCGCTCGACCGTGAGATTGCGCAGCCAGCCGACGTCGTTGGCGCTGCGGATGGTCTCGCCGCGCAGATGCAGGCGCCAGGTCGAGAAGGAGTGGCCGAACATGAAGCGCACGCAGATCGAGGTGACGATGCAGCCGGCCAGCACCACGGCGGTGACGTCGACATTGCGGGTCATCTCGAGAACGAGGAACGACATCGTCAGGGGGCCGCCGACGATGGCGACGCCGAGCGTCGCCATGCCCGTCAGCATCGCCACCAGCGGATCGATCACGAAGTTCGGGCTGATCAGCTCCAACAGCTCGGCGAAGAACTTCCCGATCAGACTGCCGACGAACAGCGAGGCGAAGAACAGACCGCCGCGGAAGCCCGAGGCGAGCGAGATCAGGCAGGCCGTCACCTTCAATGCGATGATCAGCGCGATCAGGCCGATCGTCATGTCGTGAAACAGATCGAGCACCATGGCGCCGTGGCCGGCCGCCAGCACCTGAGGCGTGACAATCGCAAAGCCGCCGACGATGAGGCCGCCCGCCACCGGACGGAGCCAGACCGGCAGCCAGGCGAACAGGCGCTCGAACATCGGCGAGGAACGCATCACGGCGATGCCGACGCCGCTGGTGATGAGCGCAAGCCCGATCAGCGCCAGATATTGCTCGACGCCGACGGCGCTGACCTTGGGGATCTCCAATGAATACGGTGCGCCGCCGAGCCATTGCGCGGTCAGCGCGCCCGCCAGCGAGGCCGCGAGGATCGGCGCAGCGCTGCCGACCGAATAGACGCCGACGATCAGCTCGCAGGCGTAGAAGGCGCCGGTGATCGGCGCACCGAACGCCGCCGCAATCGCGGCGGCCGCACCGCAGCCGACCATCAGGCGCAAATCGTTGCGGCGCAGATTGAAGAACTTGCCGAGCAGCGAGGCGATGCCGGAGCCGATCTGGGTATAGCCGGCCTCGAGGCCGACCGACGCACCGCAGCCGTTGGAAATCAGCGTCTGGCTCGACACCACCACGCTGTCGCGCATCGAGAGATTGCCGCCGCGCAGCGCGTTGGCCTCGATCGGGTCGACCGCGTTGGAGATCTTCATGCGCCGCCGCGACCATTCCATGATGCCGAGCGCAAGTCCGCCGAGCGCAGGTGCGAGCAGCGCGGCCCAGGGGCTCACGCGCGCATTGGCCGACAGGCGAACGTCGACGGGGATGCCGTAGATCACCACATGGGCGATCTGCGCGATCTCGGCCATCAGCGTCACGATCGCGCCGGCAAGCGTGCCGATCACGAGCGCCAGCGGGATCAGGTAGAACTCGTTGCTGCGCAGCAGCGCGCGCAGCCGAACCATGGTGCGGTTCGTTCCCTTGCGATCGACGAGACGCCTGAGCCGTACGAACACCTTCTACCCGCCCCTACCCTTCCGACAGGCCGTAGCCGGTCATGCGCTGGCGGACCCGTTCGATCTCGTCGCTGGAAAGCAGCGGCGGTTGTCCGATCTGGAGGCAGCCGTGATATTGCCGCGCGAGCGTCTCGACCTCGACTGCGAGCCACATCGCCTTGTCCAGCGTCTTGCCGATCGCGATCATGCCGTGATGGTCGAGCAGGCAGGCGAGCCGCCCCTCCAGCGCCCGCACCGCATGCTCGGACAGTTCCTCCGTTCCGAAGGTGGCATAGGGCGCGCAGCGGATGCTGTCGCCGCCGGCAGCCGCGATCATGTAGTGCACGGGCGGGATCTCCATGCCCATGATCGCCAGGATGGTGCAATAGGTCGGATGGGCGTGGACGACGGCGTTGACGTCGGGCCGCGACTTCAGGATGTCGCGATGGAAGCGCCATTCGCTGGACGGCTTTTGATGGCGTGCGTGCGAGCCATCCATCGCCATGAACACGATCTGCTCGGGCGTCATGGCGTCGTAGGGCACGCTGGTCGGCGTGACCAGAAGCCCGTCCGCATGCCGGACACTGATATTGCCTGAGGTGCCCTGGTTGATGCCGAGCGCGTTCATGCGACGGCAGGCGTCGATGATGGCCTGTCTCTTGGCGAGTTCGTCCGCTGTCATCGACATCCCGATGTCCTGGCGCTGGTGAAAGGGGAAGTACGTCAAAGCAACGTGGCAGTGCAAGCGAAAGCGACCGGTCCGTCCCACCGCTGGACGGCGCGCATGCCCGCTCTCGAAATAGGTCGTAAAATCAACAAATTAACAGATTGTCGCAGGCCTAGGCGAGGCTCGCCCGGACGGCCGCTATGCCGTTGATCACGAACTGCACCGAATAGGCCGCGAGCAGCATGCCGAGCACACGCGAGAGCACGGCATTTCCGGTGCGCCCGAGGGTGCGGGCGATCAGGTTTGCGGAGAGGAAGCAGAGCATGCAGAGCAGGCACACCGCGAGCACAATCGCGATGATGATCGCGAGCCGCGCGCCGTAGCCGGCGTCGCCCGACAGCAGCAGCGTGGTCGCGATCGCGCCGGGGCCGGCCATCATCGGGATGGCCAGGGGAAACACCGCGACGTCGGAGGCATGCTCCGAGGTCGCCTTGTCGGCCTCGCGCGCCTCGCGATGCGGACGGTCGCCGAAGATCATCTGGTAGGAGACGCCGAACAGCAGCAGCCCGCCCGCGATCTGGAAGGCGGGGATGCCGATCCCGAGCTGGCGGAGCAGCCAGTTTCCGACCAGCGCGATCACGACCAGGATCGAGGCCGCGATCAGCGGCGCCCGCAGCGCGATCGTCCGCTTGACCTTGTCAGGCATGCCGGAGGTCGCGGCCAGGAAGGCCGGCGCAAGGCCGACCGGATCGACCACCAGCAGCAGCGTCACGAAGGCGGACAGGGCGAAGTCGAGCATTGGAAAGCGTCTCTGGCGTAGCTCAGGCAGGAAGCCATAGCGGCTCGCGGCCGCCTTCGCGAGGAACATTTGCCCATCCCGACTCTTGATCGCCTGTGGATTTGAGGAAGGCGACGCCTTCCCGTGTCACCTCAAGAGGAGGATGTATGGCTAGACGAGCGAAGAAACGCACGAGCAAGACCGCGGCGCGCCGGCCGCGTCAGGCGCCGAAGATGCTCAGCGACCTGTTCCTGGCAACGCTGAAAGACATCTATTTCGCCGAGAACAAGATCATCAAGACCCTGCCCAAGATGGCCAAGGCCGCGCAGTCGAAGGACCTCACGGCTGCCTTCAACAAGCATCTGCGCGAGACCCAGGGGCAGGTCAAGCGTCTCGACCAGATCTTCAAGATGCTGGGCAAGCCCGCACGCGGCAAGCCTTGCGAGGCCATCAACGGCATCGCGGACGAGGGCGCCGAGATCATGAAGGAGTTCAAGGGAGCCCCCGCCCTCGACGCCGGACTGCTCGCAGCGGCGCAATCGGTCGAGCATTACGAGATCTCCCGCTACGGCACGTTGCGCACCTGGGCCGAGGAGCTCGGCATGCAGGACGCAGCAAGGCTGCTCCAGGAGACGCTGGACGAGGAAGAGGCGACCGATCGCACGCTGACCGAGCTCGCCACCTCCGTCATCAACCTCGAAGCGGAAGACGAGTATCGCGCCGCTGCCTGATGCCGCGCGGCGCTCTCACGACAGAACGCCGCGGCCAGGCCGCGGCGTTTGCTTGTTGGATCGCACGATGGCGCATGGCACGTCAGCGCCACTGCACTGGATTTCCGGGGAACCAGCCCCATATGCAGGCTTTCCCAGCCCGAGTCCGCATCATGCAACCCAAAAATCCCCTCGACTGGATGCTGTCCGAAGCCCTGGACTCGCTGACCCGCGCCGAACGGCTGCGGCACCAGTTCGGCCGCCAGGAAGCCTGCTGGGAGCCGCCGATCGACGTGCTCGAGACCGAGCATGAGCTTTTGATCCTGGTCGCGCTTCCCGGCGTCAATCCGGACAATGTCGAGACCGTCATCCATGACGGCGTGCTCGTGATCTCCGGCCAGCGCACGCTTCCGCCGGAGCTTCGCAACGCCCGCATCCACCGGCTCGAGCTGCCGCAGGGGCGTTTCGAGCGCCGCATCGCATTGCCCCTTGGCCGCTACGCCATCAGCCGCTTCGTGATGGACGGCTGCGTCGCACTGCGCCTCGCCAAATCCTGAGGTCGATCATGGCCACCGAACAGATGAATACCGCACAGACCAATTCCCAAAACGGCTCCGACGTGAAGATCCCCGAGGACGCACTGATCATCATTCCCGTGCGCGAGATGGTGCTGTTCCCCGGCGCCATCGCGCCGATCGCGATCGGCCGCGCGAAGTCCATCGCCGCCGCGCAGCAGGCGCTGCGCGAGCAGCGCCCGGTCGGCATCGTCCTGCAGCGCAGCCCCGAGATCGAGGAGCCCGGCCCGGACGATCTCTACCGGGTCGCGACCATCGCCAACATCGTGCGCTACATCACCGCGCCCGACGGCACGCATCACATCGTCTGCCAGGGCGTGCAGCGCGCGCGCATCCTCGACTTTCTGCCGGGGACGCCGTTCCCGGCTGCGCGGATCCAGCAGATTCCGGAGCCGACCACGAGCTCGCCCGAGATCGAGGCGCGTGCGCTGAATTTGCAGCGCCAGGCCATCGAGGCGATCGAGCTGCTGCCGCAGGCGCCGCCCGAGCTGGTCGCGATGTTCCAGAGCACGAGCGCGCCCGGCGCGCTGGCGGATCTGGCGACCTCGTTCATGGACATCAAGCCGCAGGACAAGCAGGAGGTGCTGGAAACCATCGACCTCGCGCTGCGCGTCGAGAAGGTGTCGAAGCATCTGGCCGAGCGGCTGGAGGTGCTGCGCATCACCAATGAAATCGGCCAGAAGACCCGCGCCACGTTCGACGAGCGGCAGCGCGAGGCGATCCTGCGCGAGCAGATGGCGACCATCCAGCGCCAGCTGGGCGAAGGCGACGGCAAGGCCGCCGAGGTCACCGAGCTGACGGCCGCGATCGCCAAGGCCAACATGCCGCCGGAGGCGGAGGCGCATGCCAAGAAGGAGCTGCGCCGCTACGAGCGCATGCCCGAGGCGGCCGGCGAAGCCGGCATGGTCCGCACCTATCTCGACTGGCTGATCGAGCTGCCCTGGGCGCTGCCTGCGGAGAAGCCGATCGACATCAAGGAGGCACGCCGCATCCTGGATGCCGATCACTTTGGCCTGGAGAAGATCAAGAGCCGGATCATCGAATATCTGGCGGTGCGCAAGCTCGCTCCGCAGGGCAAGGCCCCGATCCTGTGCTTCGTCGGCCCGCCCGGCGTCGGCAAGACCTCGCTCGGCCAGTCCATCGCACGCGCGATGGATCGCCCCTTCGTGCGCGTCAGCCTGGGCGGCGTGCATGACGAGGCCGAGATCCGCGGTCACCGGCGTACCTATATCGGCGCGCTGCCCGGCAACATCATCCAGGGCATCAAGAAGGCAGGCAGCCGCAACTGCGTCATGATGCTGGACGAGATCGACAAGATGGGCCGTGGCGTGCAGGGCGATCCCTCCGCAGCCATGCTGGAGGTGCTCGACCCCGAGCAGAACGGAACGTTCCGGGACAACTACCTGGGCGTGCCCTTCGACCTGTCGCGCGTGGTGTTCATCGCGACCGCCAACATGCTGGATCAGATCCCGGGTCCACTCCTGGACCGCATGGAGCTGATCAGCCTCGCCGGTTACACCGAGGACGAGAAGCTGGAGATCGCGCGGCGCTATTTGGTGCGGCGGCAGCTGGAGGCCAACGGCTTGACGGCCGAGCAGGCCGAGATCGAGCCGGAGGCGCTGAAGCTGATCGTCAAGGGCTACACCCGCGAAGCCGGCGTGCGTAACCTCGAGCGCGAGATCGGCAAGGTGTTCCGCCATGCCGCGGTGCAGGTCGCCGAAGGCACGACTACCAAGGTCGTGGTGAGCCCGAAGGACATCGCCACCGTGCTCGGCCAGCCGCGCTTCGAGGGCGAGATCGCGCAGCGCACCAGCATTCCGGGCGTGGCCACCGGCCTTGCCTGGACGCCGGTCGGCGGCGACATCCTGTTCATCGAGGCCTCGCGCGTGCCCGGCCGCGGCGGCATGATCCTGACCGGCCAGCTCGGCGAGGTCATGCGCGAGAGCGTGCAGGCTGCGCTGACGCTGGTGAAGAGCAGAGCCTCGCAGCTCGGCATCGATCCGTCCGTGTTCGAGAAGAGCGACATCCACGTTCACGTTCCGGCGGGTGCGACCCCGAAGGACGGACCGAGCGCAGGCGTCGCCATGTTCACGGCGCTGACGTCACTGCTCACCAATCGTACGGTGCGCAGCGACACCGCGATGACCGGCGAGATCTCGCTGCGCGGCCTGGTGCTGCCGGTCGGCGGCATCAAGGAGAAGGTGGTGGCTGCGGCCGCCGCCGGCTTGAAGCGGGTGATGCTGCCGGCGCGCAACAAGCGGGACTATGACGACATCCCGCAGAGCGCACGGGACAATTTGGAATTCATCTGGCTGGAGCGCGTCGACGAGGCCATCGCCGCAGCGCTCGAGCCGGCGGAAGCCCAAGTCGATGCGAACGTCGAAGCGGCGGAGTGATGCGATGAAGAAACTGCTGGAAGAAGCGAAGAGATCGCGGAAGACGCAGCGGCTGCGCCAGCTGCTCGATCGCGCCATCGACCGGGTTCGCGATGCGCTCGCAGGCCCCGGGCCGCGGCTTCAGCCGGTCCCGGTCCGGGTGAAGCGCCGCAAGGGTTGAGCCCTCCGTCTCAGGCCCTCGCGGCTGCCCCAAATAAAAGGCCCCCTCGTTGCGAGGGGGCCTTTGCGTTTATCAGGCCACGGCGTCCTTGGCAGCCTTGACCGGGCGGGCGCGGACGATCTTCCGGGCCGGCTTGGCCTTGAACATCATCTCTTCACCCGTGAACGGGTTGGTGCCCTTGCGCGCCTTGGTCGCGGGCTTCTTGATGACCACGAACTTGGCGAAGCCCGGCACCAGGAACAGGCCGTTCTTCTTGAGCTCCTTGTGACCGACGTCGGTCAGCGTCTCCATGACGCTCTTGACGTCGCGCTTGGAAAGCTCGGTGGCGGTCGCAATCTTTTCGATCAACTGCGATTTGGACATTTGGGCTGGCATCGTGTCTCCTCTGATTCGTTGCCGGTTGCATATTAGACCAAGCGGCGAAGGCCTATAGCCTTCTGCACAGTTTTGTCGCGATTTTACGGGCTTTTTTGGCCCCCTGTGGCAAAAAACCCTGCTTTTTAGCTACTTCCGGAGCGGAAGAAGCCTCGGGCAGCGGATTTTACCTTGTTTCAAAGGCCCGCACGCAACCTTGCTAAAGCTGATTCGCGGCTTTCGACAAGCGACGACCGAACGTCAGCACGCGATTCACCCTGAAAAATAAGGGTGGATCGCACTGCAGCCGCTTTTTCTCCCCGTTTTTACGGGGAGAAGTGAAGAGGAGGAGGCTAGACGCGCTCGATGATGATGGCGGGCGCCATGCCGCCGGCGGCACACATGGTAACGAGACCGCGCCTCAAGTCGCGCCGTTCGAGCTCGTCGAGCACGGTGCCGATCAGGATCGAGCCGGTCGCGCCGATGGGATGGCCGAGTGCGATCGAGCCGCCATTGACGTTGACCTTGGCGCGGTCGAGCTTGAGGTCGCGGATATATTTTTCCGCCACCACCGCAAAGGCCTCGTTGATCTCGAACAGATCGATGTCGTCGATGGAGAGGCCTGCCTTGGCCAGCACCTTTCGCGTCGCCGGCACCGGCGCGTTGAGCATCAGGGTCGGCGAGTCCCCCATATTCGCCATCGCGACGACACGGGCGCGGGCTTTAAGGCCATGCGCCTTGGCATAGGCAGGCGAAGCCAGCAGGATCGCGGCGGCGCCGTCGACGACGCCGGATGAATTGCCGGCGTGATGCACGAAGTCGATCTTCAGGTCCGGATATTGCTGCAGGATCAGGCCGCGATAGGTGGTGCCCTTGTCGTCGAGCGCATAGTCGGCGATGGCAGGGAACGCCGGCTTCAGGCTGCTGAGGCCTTCCATCGTGGTCTGTGGGCGCGGATATTCCTCGTGGTCGAGCGCGAGGCTGCCGTCCTCGCGATGCACGGGCACGAGGCTCTTCTTGAAGTGGCCGTTCGCCATCGCGTGCGCGGCGCGCTTCTGGCTTTCGAGACCGAGCGCATCGACGTCATGGCGCGTGATGCCTTCCAGCGTCGCGATCGCGTCGGCGCAGACGCCCTGATGCGACTGCGGATGCTTTGCCCGCAGGCGCAGATTGCCGGAGTCCATCATCATCGGCCCGCCGCCGCGCCGTCCTTCCATCGACATCATCTCGCAGCCGCCGGCGATGACGAGGTCTTCGGCGCCCGCCATGATCGAGGATGCCGCCATGTTGACGCTGGTGATGCCGGAACCGCAGAAGCGATCCAGCGTCACCGCGCTGGCGCGCACGTCATAGCCGGCATCGAGCGCCGACATGCGGCCGAGATCGCCGCTTTGCGTTGCGACCTGCGCGCTGCAGCCCCAGACGATGTCGTCGACGTCGGCGGTATTGATGCCGGTGCGCTCGGCGAGCGCACGCAGCACGGTTGCACCGAGCTGCTGCGGATGAATCCCCGAGAGTGCTCCCTTGCCGGCCTTGCCGACGCCCCGCGGGGTACGGCAGGCATCGATGATCAGCGCGTCGGTCATGGGCGTTGTCCTCTTGTTATGAGTGTTGAGGACGTTTTGAATAAGGGGGAGAGTGGTGTCAATGCGGGACCCCTGCCCTTCGCCTCTCCCCGCTTGCGGGGAGAGGTCGGATTTTACGCGCAGCGGAAAATCCGGGTGAGGGGGAGCTTCGGCAAGGACGGTGACAGATGGACTCGCGGAGAGAGCCCCTCACCCCTACCCTCCCAGCGCGAGCGACGCTCGTCGCGCCCCCGTAAGAACGGGGAGAGGGAGAAGAGCTACACCCCCGCCGCGTTCTTCGCGATCACGTTGCGATAGAAACTCGCGCTCAGCTTTGCGGTGCGGACCTGGGTGTCGAAATTGACGTGGTAGAGGCCGAAGCGCTTGCTGAGGCCGAACACCCATTCGAAATTGTCCATCAGGCTCCAGAGGAAATAGCCGCGCACCGGCACGCCCTCGGCGGTGGCGCGCTGCAGCTGGGCGAGATAGTTGCGCAGGTACATGATGCGGTCGGTGTCGTAGATCTTGCCGTCGGGCGAGACCACATCGTCGCCGGAGGTGCCATTCTCGGTGATGTAAATCGCGTCCGTCTTCCAGATCTTCGCCGCAAGCTTCGGCACCCAGTACATCGTCTCTGGCGCGATGCGCAGCCAGTCCGAACTCATGTGCGGGAACGATTTCGGGATCGGCAGCGGCCTGAAGCCCGCACCCTCCTCGGACGGAACCACATAGTTCTGCGGCGCGTAGATGTTGAGACCGAGGAAATCGACCGGCGAGGAGATGATCTTCAACTCGGCGTCGGTGTATTTCGGCGCATCGGCGCCGGCATATTTCAGGAAAGCGTCGGTGTAACGGCCTTCCATGATGACGTTGAGATAGCCGGCATTCATCTCGCGCAGCGCGATCTCGGCGGCAACGACATGCTCGGGCGTGTCGATGGCGGGAACGCAGACGTCGATGTTTTCGGCAGGTCCCACCCTGGTGCCGTGGCGGCCATGGGCCCGCACCGCCTGCACCGCGAGCCCATGCGCGAGCGCGCTGTTGTGCCTGATCTGGTTGACCTCTCGTTGCGGCAGCGTCAGGCCGGGCGCGTCGATGCCGAGGCCATAGCCGAACTGCACGAAGCGGCCGCTCTCGTTCAGCGTGAACACGTTCTTGACGCGATCGGTCAGGTGCTCGGCGACATAGGCCGCATAGTCGCCGAAGATCTTGCAGGTCTCGGTCGAGCGCCAGCCGCCGAAGCGGTCCTGCAGCGATTGCGGCAGGTCCCAATGATAGAGCGTCGCCCACGGCTCGATGCCGTTCCTGAGCAGCTCGTCGATGAGGCGATTGTAGAAGTCGAGCCCGCCAGCGTTCGGCTTGCCGTCCCCATCCGGGAACACCCGCGGCCAGGCGATCGAAAAGCGATAGGCTTTGCAGCCGAGCTCCTTGATGAGCGCGATATCTTCCTTGTAGCGGTGGTAGTGCTCGTTGGCGCGGTCGCCGGTCGAGCCGTCCTCGATCTTGCCGGGGATGCGCACGAACTTGTCCCAGATCGAGACCCCTCGCCCGCCCTCATTGACCGCGCCCTCGACCTGATAGGACGAGGTCGCCGTGCCCCAGAGAAAGCCTGCCGGAAAGCCGCTCTCGCGCGACGCCGCGGCCGCCGCCTTGGCGTCGGCGCCGTCCAGAGGGTTTGCGATTGCTGCCGCGGACAATCCCGCCAGCGCGGCAAACTGGCGACGCGAGACCTTGTCCGACATGTGATGCTGCCCCGAAATGGTTGTTGCAGCCGCACAATGACCGGTCACGGGCAATTTGAGAAGCAGTGGAGGCAGGAGCTGACGATGCAAAAATGCAGAAGCGCGCCCCCGCGCCGCAGCGCACTATTCAGGCTCGATGCCGAGCCCCTGGATGATCTTGCCGGACGAGGCGAGCTGGTCGTCGAGGAAGCGTTTTGCGCCTGCCGTCGTGACGGCATCGCCGACACGGACATCGAAGCCGAGCGTCGGCGCGCGCTCGCGCACATCGGACGATTCCAGGGCGCGTGCAATCTCGGCGCTTAGTTTTTCGACGATATCGGCCGGCGTGCCGACCGGGGCCATGAACATGAACCAGCCCTGGAGATCGACGCTTTGCAGCATCTCCGCGATCGCAGGAACGTCCGGCAGGGAGTCGACCCGTTTGGAACCTGCAACGGCAACAGGTCGCAGCGTACCTGCCTTGATGAAGGCCTCGGCGATGGATGCCGATTGGATCGTCACCTGGATACGGCCGGAGATGGCGTCCTGCACCGCATTCGTGGTCGTATTGTAGGGGATGAGGACAAAACCGGTCCCGGCGCTCTTGTTGATGGCTTGAGCGATCAGGCCCGAGAGGTTGCGCGCACCGTCGACGGCGAGGCTCAGCGAACCTGGCGCCGATTTTTCGAGCTTGATCAATTCCGGCAGCGTATTGGCCTTCACCTCGGGATTGACGAGGAGGACGTGGTTGCTTTTGGCCACCATCGCGACCGGCACGAAGTCTTTCACGGGATCGTAGGGGAGCTTCTTGAATGTGTAGGGATTGGTGACGAGCGCCGCCGATGTGGCGAACAGGAACGTGTAGCCGTCTGGCGCTGCACGGGCGACCGCCTGCGTGCCGACCAGGTTTGCGGCGCCCGGACGATTCTCGACGACGAACTGCTGCCCGAAGGTCCGGGAGAGTTTTTCGGTGATGAGGCGACACATCACGTCCGGGCTGTTGCCCGCCGGCTGCGGCACGACGACGGTCACGGGCCTCTGCGGCCACGATTGCGCGAAGGCCGGAAGAGAGAAGCAAAGCGCAACGCCGGCGAGCAGCAGACGACGGGATAGTCCGGACATGGGTGTTCCTCCCTGAAAGATGCCGCTTTGCGGGCTTTATTGGTCGTTCGCAGGCCGCAGCCGTTGCCGGCTGCGGCTGATCGATCAGGTTTCGTCTGTGACGACATTCCTGAGCACGCCGAGGCGCTCGACCTCGATCTCGACGACATCACCGGGCTTCATCCAGAGCGGCGGCTCGCGCCGCGCACCGACGCCGCCCGGCGTTCCGCTGACAATGACGTCGCCGGGCTCGAGCCGGGTGAAGGTCGAGCAGTATTCGATCTGGCGCGGGATATCGAAGATCATCTGCTTGATCAGTGCTTCCTGCATGACCTGTCCATTGAGGCGGGTCTGCAGCTTGAGCTCACCGAGCGGACCGAGCTCGTCCGGCGTCATCATCCAGGGCCCGAACGCGCCGGTATCCGGAAAATTCTTGCCCGGCGTGAATTGATGGGTGTGACGCTGGAAATCGCGGATGCTGCCGTCATTGTAGCAGGAGTAGCCCACGACGTGGTCCATGGCGTCGACCCGGGAGATATAGCGGCCGGCCTTGCCGATGATGACCGCGAGCTCTCCTTCGAAATCGAGGTGGGTCGAGACGCGCGGCCGCACGATCGGCTGCAAATGTCCGGTCTGGCTGTTGGCGTAGCGCGAGAAGATGGTGGGATGATCGACCTCGGCGCGGCCGGTCTCCTTGCGGTGGGTCTCGTAGTTCAGGCCCACGCACAGGATCTTGTCCGGGTTCGGGATGACCGGCAGCCAAGTGACTTTTGAGGTCGGAACGGCAGCGGCGGAAGACTTTGCATCCGCAACGCCGGCGAAGGCGGCGCCGATGGCGGCCTTGAGATCGGCATAGCGCGCTTTGAGCGCAGCGCCGACATCAAGAAAGGTCTCGCCTTCGACGATGCCCCAGGTGGTGCGGCCGTCGATCGCTACGGTGGCAAGTTTCACGGTGTTCTCTCCATTTTCAGATCGGGAATCTTGTCTTGCTCGGCCGGGACGTCGCGACGACGCAACTCGACCTCGCGCAGGAGGTCGCCGAGCTCGGTGGCATCGCGCGCGGTTCCGAAGACGTAATGGTCGGGTCGAACGACCGCCGCGACGACAGCGTGACGGTCGAACCAGTTCGCGAGCACGCCCTCGGCCTCTTCGAGCGCATTCGGCAGACCTGCGCCGGCAGGCGCGACTGCCGTCGCCGATACGTCCGGGCACACGGCACGGAGTGCGAGCATCGAAGCGGCATCATTGCTGCGGCCGTCGATCAACACGCGCCAGCCGGGGCCGGTCACTTCGTCCAGCAAGCGAGTCGTACTGCCGTTCGCGATGCGCGGCTGCGGAAACAGAGTGCCGCGAGCCGGCGTTTCGTGATGCGACAGGCATCCTGCGCGGAGCGGCGGAATGATTTCCTGCCGCGTCAGCAGCAGCGGCTTGCCGCCACCTTCGGCCAGGATGTGCGCATCGCGCCGCCGGGCGGCGGCCGGATCGCGCTCGCAGATCGACTGGCCGATCGCCTTGATCTTGCCGGTCAGCTCGATGACGTGCTGCTTACGTTCGACCGTGTAGCTGTCGAGCAGGCTGCCAGAGGAGACGCCCTTGAGCACATGATCCAGCTTCCAGACGAGGTTCGTGGCGTCGCGCAGGCCCTGGCACATGCCCTGGCCAATGAAGGGAGGCTGCTGATGCGCGGCGTCGCCGGCAATCAGGATCCTGCCGCTGCGCCAGTCGGCGGCAACGAGGGCGTGGAAGCGATAGGAGGCTGCGCGCCACAATTCCCCGTCCTGCGGCGTGAGCCATGGCGCAAGCAGCTTCCAGACATTGTCGGGCCGTTCCATCTGCCGCGCGTCTTCGCCCGGCAGCAGCATGATCTCCCAGCGGCGGTGGTTCTTCGGGCCGATCAGGAAGCTCACGGGGCGCGCCGGATTGCAGAATTGTGCGGAGCATTGCGGCAGACGGGCAAGCGCACTCTCGTTCACGCGCACGTCGACCACCAGCCAGGGTTCATCGAAGATGAGATCCTCGAGCGCAAGACCTGCGATCTGACGCACGGTGCTCGAAGCGCCATCACAGCCGAGCACATAGCGCGCCGTCACGGAACGATGCCGTCCATCGCTGTCCTTCAGACGCGCCTCGACGCGATCGGACGTTTGCACGAGATCGAGCAGCTCGACGCCGAGCTCGGCCCGCACATTGGAAAAGCTGGTCGCATGGCGGCGCAGCTCGGCCTCGACCGCGGGCTGGCTGAACACCATGCTCGGCGTGTAGCCGAGCGGATAGGGCTTTGCGACCATGTCGATGCGGCGGATCAACTGGCCGTCGACGCCAAAATGCTCCGATGCGGTGAAAGGCTCGATATGGGGCGAGATCGCCTCGGTGAGGCCCATATTGTCGAAGTGACGGAAAATCTCGTGATCGAGCGCGATCGCGCGCGGCTTGTCGTACACGTCGGTCAGCCGGTCGATGACCAGCGTGCGATGACCGAGGCGGCCGAGCAGGCCTGCGGCAACGGCGCCGGTCGGCCCGAAGCCGACGACGAGCACGTCATAGTCAATGGCGCCAGCCGTATCCGTCATGCGCGCGCCGCCGCGAAGGGAATGGCGAGCTGCGCCGCTTTACAGGCCTCCGACTTCGGCGGGGCGATGCCCCATTGATCGGTTCGGCCGGGAGGCCAGACCCAATCGCTCGGACCTTTCGCGACATAGCTGTCGTCGATCTGCAAGACCTCGGCGGTGTATTCGATCACGCACCCGGCCGGATCGACGAAATAGGCGAACACGTTGTCGCCCGGTCCGTGACGGCCGACGCCCCAGCCGATCGGATGACCGTGATCAATCATGCGGCCGGAGCCGCGCATGACGGACTCCAGGTCAGGCATGAGGAAGGCCACGTGATTGAGGCCGTTGCGAGGGGCCTCCGCCAGCACGATCGCGTGGTGATCGCTGTTGCAGCACAGGAACGCCATCAGCTTGGACCGATCCGATAGCCGGAATCCCAAGGTCTCCTGGTAGAAGGCCGAAAGCTTTTCGATGTCGGCGCTGTTGATGTTGACATGTGCCAGCCGCTCGGGGCGATCGGCGATCACGCGCGCCGGCCTGGTGCGATCGCCATGAACGAACTCGATGACGCATCCCTGCGCTTCGCGAACCACGAAACTTGTCCCGCCCGACGGCGCTGGCGACGGCGCGGGTGAGCTGATCACCTCACAGCCGGCCTGCCGCGCACGCGCGAAAAGGTGGTGCAGATCATCGTGCGAGCGGGCGCGGAAGCTGATCTTGCGCAGCGATGTCGCCTCACCCGGCGTGAGCTCGAGGACGTGGAAGTCGCTGCCCGTCGCGGCAAGGTACACCGTGCCGCCCGCTTCCGCCGCGACGTCGAGGCCCCAGACCTTGCTGTAGAACTCGACCGAGCCGGCAAGCTGCGATGTCGTGACCTCGACGCTGCGCAGGGCCGTCACGGGAAAGTCGGGCATTGGGCGTCCTTATCAGGGGATGCGAACGTCACTTTCATTAATATGTACAAAATCGCACGTAAAGGAAAAATTTATAAATAATCACCGAGAACTCTGCTAATGTACATAAGTGCTGGAGATTCTGATGGATGCCCATGAGAACTGACATGAGCACTGACCTGCCAAGCCAGAGGGTCGAGCAACCGGCAACGCTGGCGACCACGATCTACGCACGCCTCAAGGCCGACATCCTGACGACGCGGCTCGAGCCCGGTCGCAAGCTCCAGTCGCGCTTCCTGATGGAGCAGTACAACGTCGGACAGACCCCGCTGCGCGAGGCGCTCAACCGCCTGACCACCGAAGAGTTCGTCGTCGGCATGGAGCAGCGCGGCTTCTATGTGAAGGAGGTCAGCAAGGAGGAGCTCCAGGAGCTGACCAAGACGCGGTGCTGGGTCGAGGGCCTGGCGCTGCGCGAGTCCATGCAGAATGCGACCCAGACCTGGGAAGAGGCTCTGCTGGTTGCGCATCACCGGCTCGATCGTACGCCGCGCTCGCTCAAGCCCGACACATTCGAGGACAATCCGGATTGGGAGAAGGTGCACCGCGCCTTCCACGCGACGCTGATCGGACTTTGCGGCTCACGGCCGCTGCTCGGCTTCTGCGAGCAGCTCGCCGACCGGCTCTATCGGTATCGCATGATGTCGATTGCGAAGGCCTATCCGGCGCGCAAGGTCGGCGCCGAGCACAGCGATATCCTCCAGGCGGTTCTCGCCAGGGACAGCGAGCAGGCCGTGCATCTGCTTCAGCAGCACTATCAGCGTACGGCCGACGTCATCTATTCCGATCTCGACGGATTGCTGGCCTAGCTTCGTCTTGGAGACATGGAGCGCTGCGGTCAGCGCGAGCGCTTCGGCAGCTTTGGAAGCTTGTGAGGATCGAACGCCGGCAGCTGTCCGGTTTGTTCGGGTACCGCCGGAGGCTGCTCCGTCAGAATGAGCGTGCCATGGAGGACCATTCCCGGCACTTGTTGTGCCGTCGCCGTGTAGGTCGCGATTTTGCCGGGGCAGCTTCCCTCGATGTCCAGCGTCAGCTCGTCCTCGATGCCGAAGACCGTTGCACGTCCGTCGGTATGACGCTTCGTCGACACGGTGGCGGTGAAGCGATCTCCGTCCACCTTGCAGGAGCCGTGATAGGTCATCAGGCTGTCGCGGCCTCAGATCTGGCCGTCTGCAACATGGACGATCCCGGTGCCCTGATCGATCGGCGTCTTGTACCAAGCCGCGTAGGTGCCGTCCTTCAGCATGGGAGCAGTCTCCCCTGGTAGTCCCACACAGACAATCCGCACGATCAGCGCTAAGAAAGCGTTAATCACGCGGCCCGTGACATTCCGGGACGTCCCTGCGCAGCTCCTCTTCAAGCTCCTCGATGATGCTGTGAAGCAGACACGCGGCAAGCGGGTCGGTCACTTCCAGCTCCAAACGCCGGTAACGCGCGATCTGGAATTGCCGCTCTTTCAACTGGTGCTCTGTCATCAGATGGGCCCTCCGACGAAATGACGCGGAGACAGCCCAGCAGTTTCGTTAAAGTTTTCGGATCATTTGACATGGTTTCCGATCGGTAAAAGCCAACGCGGCGCCGGCTTTCGCCCGCGCGCAGGAGCCTCTCAATCCTACGGCACCTCGCCGCTCCTGCGCCTCTCGCCGATGCTGTGTGGCTTGTTGAGGAAAAACTCCCGATTGCCGAGAGCTGCTTCCGCGTATTGATCGATCGCGACCTGGATCGCCTCGACGTGCATGCGGCACCAGCCTTCGAGGCAGGACAGGCGCCGCGCGTGCTCGAGAGCCTTCAGAAACTCCGGAGGCTCCTGCATGTCGGAGAAGTAGGTCGGCCTCTCTCCCTTCATGCCCGCGCCACCTCTCTTGGCGGAACAAGGCGGCGCTTCTCGACACCGATGCGCGATGGCGCCGGCCGCCGGCGGGGAACGAAGAGGCTGGCGACGACGATCGGGTCGGTGTCCCCGAGGGCAGCCCGCTCCTGGACGAGCCCGCTCATCACGGTGCGCATCTTCATGACCTCCTCGGCCACGAAAGTGCAGTCTTCGTCCCGATTGATTTGCTCATGCATGATGGCCTCGGCCTCACGCATGCTCACACGTAACGCCCTGATGATCTTGCGGATTTCATTGATGCGGTTGTCCATGGCTCGCTCCTTGGCTGGACGTGCAGCATAAGAACAAATCATGAACATTGAGTCAATCGGCCGGAAGTAGAACCCAGCCCGGCTCACGTCCCCTTACGGGAGGCGTCGCCGCGGCGAAGGGTGAGCCTCGCTAGGACGACAGTCGAAGCCAGACGTCCTTGCTCACCAGCGTACCGCTCGGCGTGGCGATCTCCATGTCCACGACATGCAGGGAGCCGGGCTCGTCTGCATAGATGTACCTGAGGTGCCACATGCGGCCGAGGTCCGGCGAAATGACGAAGTCGTCCAGTCCGTCGGTGATGGCCCTGATCGCCTCGCGGTGGGTCAAGGGCGCGGAAAACATCGCATCGATCAGGTTGGCGAGGCTCATGCCCTCGACGAGCATGAGGCGCGCGACCTCGTCACCGTAAATGTGTCGGAGCGCCGCGACGATCGCGGCGACGGCGTCCGGATTTTTCAATGACACGACAAAGCGAGCCTCCGGGCCCATGATGCCGGAGGCGGGATATTCTACGCAAGCTGTCTGCGCATGGCGGACGGAGTATGTCCGCCCTGAGCTCCCCTCCTCTCCGTCCGGGACCCTCGGCGCGCCTAGAACGTCACCCGCATCCCCGCATAGAACGCGCGCGGCCGGGCCGGGCTCAGCGAGCGCGGATCGGTGAAGTCGGCGCCGCCATTGGTGAAGTTGGGCAAGGCTTCGCGGTCGAAGAACTGTCCGTAGGTGGCGTAGCGCTTGTCGAAGATGTTGTCGACGCGGCCGTAGAGCTGGAAGTTCTTCGTCACCTGATAGGAGGTGTGGAGATTGAACACGGTGTAGGATGGCAGCTTCGAGTACTGGTTGGATTCGTCACCGACGAAATACTGGCTCGAGACGAACAGCGCGTTGCCGCCGACCTTCCAGACGTCAGTGACGTTGTAGTCGATACCGACCTTGACCCGGTGGCGCGGGATTGCGGGGATCTGATCGCCGGGCAGGACCTGGATCGTCTCGGTCACGGGATCCCTGAACGGGCTTTCAGAGCCGAGCTCGAAAGCGTCGAGATAGCGTGCGTCGACGAAGGCGTAGCTCGCCTGGAACTGAAGCGTGGGCGATTTGATGTTGACCTCGGCCTCGAGCCCCTGGCGCCTGGTGCGGCCCACGTTCGTGAAATAGCCGAAGCCGGTGCGCCCCACTGCGGGAACGGCGACAATGTCGTCATAGTTGGTGGCGCGGAATGCGCCGACCTTCCATCCGAGCGAGCCGATGTTCAGCTCCCTGGTGCCGCGGAAGCCGGCCTCCACGGTCTTGGACACGACCTGCTTCAGCGGCGGATCCGAAACCAGAAACGCTGCGAGCAGGCAGGGCCGGACCGGGTCGGCGCAGCCGAGCTCGAGCGGCGTCGGCACGCGGTTGGCCTCGGAATAGCCGGCATAGGCCGTCAGCTCCGGCGTGATCTTGTAGGTGCCGCCGATCACCGGATTGAAGCGGGTGAAGGTGTGGTCGCCGTTGAGGCTGGTGCCGAGCTGATCCTCCAGCGTGATGCGCGCCACGTTGAAGCGCCCACCGCCGGTGATGGCGAAGGCATCCGTGACGTTGAACGTGTCCATCGCGTAGAGGCCGTTATATTGATTGACGGTCCGCAGCGAGACGGGACCTGCGACGGTGTCAGGTACGCCGGTCGGCCCAAGGAAGATGCCGCTGCCGCTGACGACGTAGTTTTCTCCGATCGTGCCGATCTCGGCGGTCGCGTTGTAGCGCGTGACACTGGCGTCGTAGCTTGTGCCCATGACGAAACGGTTGTCGTGCCCGAACAGCTGATCGGTGTTGGTGGCCTGCCCCGACACGCCGAAGGTGGTCGAGCGTATCGAGCTGCGGTCGATCTCGCCGAGGATCGTTCCCGGCGCAAAAGGATTGGCAAGCTGCACGCCGTTGGTGCCGTTCGCGGGCGTCGTATCGTCGCCGAAGCAGAGCAGCGTTGGATCCGCACCGCATTCCTGCACGTCGGTCGGATTGCCGTCGACCAGCTTCTGCTCATATCTGCGCAGATGCGCGGTGCCTTCCAGCGTCCAGGTCGGCGTCGCATCGACTTTCCCGGTGAAATTGAGATAACCGACACGGTTGCTCGTGGTCTGCGGCGTCGTGTAGGTCGCGCCCCAATATTTCTCGAGCAGCTCGGCCGGAACGGTGGCGCTGGCGCCGAAATCGTTCTTGGCAAGGCCCATGTTGACGTGGAATTCGCTGTCGCCTTCCTTGTAGCCGACATCGCCGTAGAAGCGCCGCACGGTCGATTGGGAAAAATTGCGAAAACCGTTGTCGCGCAGGCCTTCGAGCGCGGCATAGACGCCGTAATTCTTGTCGACGGTCTTGCCCCATTGCGCCGAGCCCTGGACGCGGCCGAACGAGCCGCCCATCAGATCGAGCTCGGCACCCTGATAGGTGAAGCCGTCCTTCATCTGCAGATTGATCGCGCCGCCGAGCGCATTGAGGCCGAAAGCGGGGTTATTGGTGACGAGCGTTACCGACCTGATCGCGGCGGTCGGGATCAGGTCCCAGTTGACGGCGTCCGAGAAGGCCTCGTTGATGCGCACGCCGTTCTGGTACACCGCAAGGCCCTGCGGCGTGCCCGTCACGGGCGAGGCGACGAAGCCGCGGAATTCGACATCGGGCTGAAACGGATTGCCGGTGACCTCGGTGATGTTGACGCCGGCGATGTTGTCGCGCAGCGCGTCGGTGATGTTGAGCGAGCCGGTGCGCCTGATCTGGTTGGCATCGACCGCGTTGATGGCCGAAGGAACCTTGTCGACGTCGAGCCCCCTGCCGGTGCCCGGCGAGGTCGGGTAGACGTAGATTCGTGACTTGGGGCGATTCGACGACGAGGCTCCAGCTTGGGCCACCGGCCGCGTTGGCGTCGTGCGCCTCGCTATGGACGGCGACGGTGCCGACACTTCGACCGGCGGCAGGTTCTGGACGTTGGTTTCCTCGTCCTGCGCAGCCCCGGCAGGGCTCGCGACGACCAATCCCGACAGCAGCCCCGTCGACACCGAGGCCATCAACCAACGACGCTTGATCCGAAAACGCTTGCCCATCCCAGCCTTCCCACCCGTAACCACCGGCTGTTCTGATCTTCGCCGTTTGGTGCAGACGAGTGTAATCGGCAGCAGCTCACGCGCCAGCCACAAAAGGTCGGGCGATATCCGCACCCGTTTTCCCGACCAAATCGGGAATTTTTCCCGATCGTGTCGCGCCATCAGGCCGCCGCCGTCGGCACCAGCGCCTCGACGGTCAGGCCGCCATCGCCGGAGACGACATTGAGCGTGCCGCCCAGCGCCAGGATCCGCTCGCGCATGCCGACAAGGCCGAAGCCGAGCTTCTGGCCCGGCTCCATGCCGCGGCCATTGTCGCTGACGCGCACCCGGGCGCAGAGCCGGCCGTCGCGCGTGAGCTGCTCCGCCGGCTCGATGACGACATTGACCGCGGTCGCGCCGGCATGGCGGAACACGTTGGTGAGCGCCTCCTGCACCACGCGGTAGATGGTGAGGTCGGCGGTCTCGCCGGTCGCCCCAAGCCGCGGCGAGATCGTGGTTTCGATGGTGACGGCGGGATGCGACTCCCGCCACAGCCGGGACAGCGATTCCAGCGCCTGGCCGAGGCCGAGCTCGGCAAGGCCGACGGGGCGGAGGCGCTCCAGCACGCGGCGCGTGAATTGCTGGAGCGCGTTGATCTGCTCCAGGAGGGCGCTGCCATGCTTGCGCACCGCCTCTGCGCTTGGCGCCTTCCCGTCCGCGAGCTTTGCCAGCGCGCTGGCATGGGCGCGCAGCGAGAACAGATAGGGCCCGAATTCGTCGTGCAATTCGCGCGCAATCTCCTTGCGCTCGACGTCCTGCAGCGACACCGCGCGCTCAGCGAGGCGCCGCTTGTCCTCGACCGCCTCGCCGAGCGTCGCGGCAAGATGATTGAGCCTGGTGCAGATGGCAGCGAGCTCCGGCGCGCCGCCCGGCGCGACACGCGCCTCGTAGTGCCCGCCTTCGAGCTTCCCCATCACCTCCGTCAACGACTGGAGCGGTGCCAGCGCCCGGCCGACCACATTCATCATCAGGAAAAACAGCGCGAGCGCGATCACCGAGCCGACCTCCAGCTGGGTCACGATGCCGTCCCATATCTCGGCGATCTCGTCATCGGGATGCGAGGTGATCCGGAGCGAGCCCGGCCTGCCATGGATCGACGCCGGCACGCTCACCGCGGTCTGCTCGGGATGAACCAGGCTGACGAACCAGGCCGGCGGGGCGCGGGTGTCGTCGTCGGCATCGGGCCGCGGCGGCGTCAGCGGGTTCCCGCCGGCATCGTGAAGCGCGATGCTGACATGGCGCAGGCGGCTGAGATCGCGGGCGATCTGGTTCAGCCGCGCATCCGGATCGGGCGCCTCGTTGAGATCGGCAACGATCATCTCGATGAATTCGCGCGCGAGGCGGATCACGCTCTGGTCCTCGGCCTGCACGCGCGGGCCGGCCTCGGCGACCTGGCGGCCGATATTGACCGCGAGCCCCAGCGCCAGCAGCAGCGCCAGCAAGAGGTTGATGCGCCCGCGCAAGGATAGATTCTGCCACATTGATGTCGCCCATGCCTCGCGAAGGTTGGCCCGCGCCTGTCCGATGACGTTGACAGGGGCGAAGCGCCCGATATCTAATCGAAAGCGTACAGCAATCCCGACCGGGTTGCATGAGGCGACATGAGGGCGCGCGGCGCTCCTGTTCGGTATCATGCGGCGCGACAACAGGCCGGCGCTGTTACGGGGAAACGCCTATGCGCATTCTGATCGTCGACGATCATCCCATTGTCGCCTCCGGCTGCCGTGCCGTGCTGGCCGACGAGGGCGAGATCGAGATCCTGGAGGCCGCCGACGCCGAAGACGGCGAGAGCATCTTCATCGTCGAGCGCCCCGACCTCTGCATCATCGACATCAACCTGCCGACCGTATCCGGCTTCGAGCTCGCACGCCGCATCCTCGAGCGCGCGCCCGAGGCCCGCATCATCATGTTCAGCATGAACGACGATCCCGCCTTCGCCGCGCGCGCGATCGAATGCGGCGCCAAGGGCTACGTCTCCAAGACCGGCGATCCCGACGACCTCGTCGAGGCGATCCGCGCGGTGGGCGGCGGCGGCACCTATCTGCCTACCGCAATCGCGCGCAGCATCGCCTTTGCCGGACCGGCGCTGACGCAAAGTCCGCTGTCCAAGCTGAACGCACGCGAGATGGAGATCCTGCGGCTGCTCAGCGCCGGCAAGAGCCTATCCGAAATCGCCTGGCTGGTGCAGTCGTCCTACAAGACGGTGGCCAACACCTCCTCGATCATGCGACAGAAGCTCGGCGTGAAGACCTCGGTCGAGCTGGTCCGGCTCGCGATCGACAGCGGCGTCGCCTGACGACGCGCGCCGCCGCAAATTCGGTCACACAAGCGTTGCAATGTTGATGTGGTTAAGTGCCACTGGAGCTAAGGGCATGACGATTCAGACTGTCTCGACCAACAAATCCTACGGCGGCGTGCAGGGCGTGTATCGCCATGCGAGCCAGGCGACCGGCACCGACATGGTGTTCTCGGTCTATGTTCCGCCGCATGCCGACGGCGCCAAGCTGCCCGTGGTCTGGTACCTTTCCGGCCTCACCTGCACGCATGCGAACGTCACCGAGAAGGGCGAATTCCGCAAGGCCTGCGCCGAGCTCGGCCTGATCTTCGTCGCGCCCGACACCTCTCCGCGGGGGCCCGACGTGCCCGGTGATGCCAACAACGCCTATGATTTCGGTCTCGGCGCCGGCTTCTATGTCGACGCCACGCAGGAGCCGTTCGCGCGCAACTATCGCATGTGGAGCTATGTCACGGACGAGCTCCCCAAGCTCGTGGCGGAGAACTTTCCCGTCGATGCCAAGCGGCAGTCGGTGATGGGGCATTCGATGGGCGGCCATGGCGCGCTGACGGTGGCGCTGCGCAACCCGCACCGTTTTCGCGCCGCGAGCGCCTTCGCGCCGATCGTGGCGCCCTCGCAGGTGCCCTGGGGCATCAAGGCCCTGACCGGCTATCTCGGGCCGAACAAGGATGCCTGGCGCAACCACGACACCGTGGCGCTGATCGAGGACGGTGCGAAATTTTCCGGCTTCCTGGTCGACTATGGCGATGCCGACAATTTCCTGAAGGAGCAGCTCAAGCCGGAGCTGCTGGACGCCGCCTGCAGCAAGGCCAACATCCCGCTGACGCTGCGGCGCCAGGCGGGGTATGACCACAGCTATTATTTCATCTCGACCTTCATGAGCGATCATCTGCACTGGCATGCGGCAAGATTGACGGCGTGATCTTTCTTACCCTCCCCTGGAGGGGGAGGGTCGCTTCGCATCGAGCGAAGCGAGAGGTGAAGCGGGGTGGGGTGATCTCTCCACTCGGGCACCGCTTCAAGGGAGAGACTGTCACCCCACCCCGCTCGCGCTTCGCGCGATCGACCCTCCCCCTCCAGGGGAGGGTCAACAACCCCTACTCCGGCTTGCCGTAATTCGGCGCCAGCAGGCGGTTGCGGATCAGGTAGCTCATCGTGCGCGTCCAGGATTCGTCGGTGTTGCCGCGCATGTCGGCGCTGGCGGCGGTAATCATGTTGCCGGTCTTCACGTCGCGCAGATAGACGTTGAGATTGATGATCAGGTTCGAGACCTTCTGCACCATGCCGGTGATCTCGAGCTCGGCGCCGAGCTGGCCGGCAAGCTTGAGGTCGCAGCCGCCACAGGCCTGCAAATTGGCATGACGGGCGGCGTCCCTGACCGGCGCGATGTCGAGCACCTGGAACTTCCCCGACTCTGCCAATTCCTTGCGCAGCTGCTCGCTGATGCGCTGGAGCCGCGCCTCTTCCGGCTTGGAGCCGTAGAACTCGCCGGGCAGGCTGGTGTCGATCAGCTCGAAATCGAACACAGCAAGCTTCGGCGGGTCGGCGAACGCGGCCGAGCCCGTCAACAGCAAAGCGATGAAACATATCAGCGCTCGCATGATCGTGATTCCGCCTCCTCTCGCCGCGACGACGAAATGCGGGGTTGCATGCCCTGACAAATCGGTCATGCTTGAAGCAGAAACAATTCTCCACCGGCGGTCAAGCCGGGGAGAACGCCTGGAGGAAATATGATCCGATGGTTGGTCGGCCTGATCGGCTGGAGTCTTGCCGCGACGAGCGCGCTCGCGGCCGACCCTGTCACGATCGGCGTCGGCTATCTCGGAATCGCCGGCACCAGATCGACGCTGTCGCTGGTCGAGCAGCCCGCCGAAAATGACGGCGTCGCCGGCGCCCGCCTCGCCATCGAGGACAACAACACCACCGGAAAATTCACGGGCCAGCGGTTTACGCTGGAGGAGCGCCGCATCAGGGAAGGCGAGGACGCGGTGCAGGCCGCAACCGCGCTCGCCGAGAAGAATGGCTTCATCATCGCCGATCTGCCGGCCGATGCGCTCTTGAAGGTCGCCGACGCCCTGCGCGAGCGCGGCACGCTGCTGTTCAACGCCGGGGCGATCGATGAGCGGCTGCGCGAGGCCGATTGCCGCGCCAACGTCATCCACACCGCACCGACGCGCGCGATGCTGGCGGACGCGCTCGGCCAATATCTGGTGTGGAAGAAGTGGTCGCGCTGGCTTCTGGTGGTCGGCTCGCATGACGAGGACAAGCTGTTCGCCGACGCGCTCCGGCGCACCGCGACGCGGTTCGGCGCCAAGATCGTGCAGGAGCGGACCTTCGAGGACAAGGGCGGCGCGCGGCGCACCGACTCCGGTGTCACGCAGATCCAGCGGCAGATGCCGGTGTTCACGCAACAGGCGCCCGCCTACGACGTGCTGGTCGCTGCCGACGAGAGCGAAGTATTCGGCGCCTACCTGCCCTATCGCACCTGGGATCCACGGCCGGTCGCGGGCTCGGCCGGCCTCGTGCCGCGCAGCTGGGACGCATCGCAGGACCAGTGGGGCGCGATCCAGATGCAGAACCGCTTCATCAAGCTGAACGCGCGGCGCATGACTGCGCTCGACATGCAGGCCTGGACTGCGGTGCGCATGATCGGGGAAGCCACCTCGCGCACCAATTCCGGCGACGTCAAGAAGGTTACCGACTTCATCAAGGGCCCGGACTTCTCGGTCGCCGCCTTCAAGGGCACGCGGCTCACCTTACGCGACTGGAATCTGCAACTGCGCCAGCCCATTCTGCTGGTCGACGGCCGCATGGTGGTGTCGGTGTCGCCGCAGGAAGGATTCCTGCACCAGGTCTCCGAGCTCGACACGCTCGGCTACGACCGCCCGGAGAGCAAATGCAAGCTGAAATGAGCGATGTGATGAGATCGAGCCCTCGCCGCGACGACGCTGCGCTCCCTCCCCCGCCTGCGGGGGAGGGTTGGGGAGAGGGTGTCTCCACGCGCGATAACACCCAAGAGAAGAGAGCCCTCTCCCGTATCGCATCTAGCGATGCGATACGACCTCCCCCGCAAGCGGGGGAGGTGAAGACAGCTCGCGGACAGATGTCGCGCATGCTACGGGCGCCGTTGCTGTTGGCTCTCGCGCTCGCCGCCACGCCCGCGCATGCGTTCATCGCCTATGTCTCGAACGAGAAGAGCAACACGGTCTCGGTGATCGACACCGACAGCTGGACCGTGACCAAGACCATCAAGGTCGGCCAGCGCCCGCGCGGCATCGATTTCACGCGCGACGGCAAGTTCGTGATGGTCGCGGTCGGCGACGACGACACCATCCAGGTGATCGATGCGAAGACGCAAAGCGTGGTCGACAGCCTGCCCTCAGGTCCCGACCCTGAGCTGTTCGCGCAGGACGCCGCCGGCAAGATCCTCTACGTCGCCAACGAGAACGACAACACGGTGACGGTGATCGACCTCGAGAAGCGCGCGCGCCTCGGCGACATCCAGGTCGGCGTCGAGCCCGAGGGCATGACCATCAGCCCTGACGGCAAAACGCTGATCAACACGTCCGAGACCACCAACATGGCGCATTTCATCGACACTTCGTCGCGCCAGATCGTCGCCAATGTGCTGGTCGATGCGCGGCCGCGCTTTGCCGAATTCAAGCATGATTCTTCGGAAGTCTGGGTGTCCTCGGAGATCGGCGGCACCGTATCGGTGATCGATCCGAAGAAGCACGAGGTGATCGGCAAGGTCACCTTCGAGATCCCGGGCTTGCGGAAGGAGGCGATTCAGCCGGTCGGCATCGGCATGACCAAAGACGACAAGACCGCCTTCGTCGCGCTCGGCCCCGCCAACCGCATCGCCGTGGTCGATGTCGCCTCGCGCAAGGTGACGAAATATTTGCTGGTCGGGCAGCGCGTCTGGCACATGGCATTCACGCCTGACGAAAAATACCTGCTCACCACCAACGGCGTGTCGAACGACGTCTCCGTCATCGACGTTGCCGCGCAAAAGGTGATCAAGACCATTCAGGTGGGCGAACTGCCCTGGGGCATCACGATCGCGCCATGACCAGCCCTGCCCCCATCACCGAACCACGCGAGACGTCGAGGCCCGATCCGGCCACGGTGCCGGCGCTCGCGATCGATGGTGTCAGCCATTCCTATGGCCCGCGCCGTGCGCTGATGGACGTGTCTTTCAACGTGCAGCCTGCGAGTTTTACGGCGCTGCTCGGGCTCAACGGTGCCGGCAAGAGCACGCTGTTCTCGCTCATCACGCGGCTGTTCGGCATTCAGAGCGGCCGCGTCGGCATTTTCGGGCATGACGTCAGCAAAAGTCCCGGCGAGGCGCTGCGGCTGCTCGGGGTCGTGTTCCAGCCGCGCACGCTCGATCTCGACCTGTCGCTGACGCAGAATCTGCTCTATCACGCTGCGCTCCACGGCATTAGCCGCCGCGAGGCCTCAGCGCGCAGCGCCGAGTTGCTCGGCCGCATCGGGCTTTCCGATCGCGCCGGAAGCAAGGTCCGCGACCTCTCGGGCGGCCAGATGCGGCGGCTGGAAATCGCGCGTGCGCTCTTGCACCGGCCGCGCCTGCTCCTGCTGGACGAGCCGACCGTCGGCCTCGACGTCAAGGCGCGCGCCGACATCATCAGCCATGTCCGCCAGCTCGTGACCGAGCAAGGCATCGGCGTGCTCTGGGCCACGCATCTGTTCGACGAGATCATGGCCGGCGACGATCTCGTGGTGCTGCATCAGGGCAAGGTGCTGGCGCAGGGTCCGATGAGCCGCGTCATCGCGGAGGCCAGCGCGCAGGACGTCAACACCGCCTTCATGCGCCTGACCGGCGCGCAAACCATGCCGGGAGGCGGGGCATGAGCAGCATCACCACGCGCGATGCGCCGCGCGGCTTCTCGTTACAGGAGTACATGACCTGCCTCACCGGCATCGTCTGGCGCGAGGGACTGCGTTTCCTGCATCAGCGCGAGCGCTTCGTCTCGGCGCTGGTGCGGCCGCTGGTGTGGCTCTTCATCTTCGCCGCCGGCTTCCGCCAGGTGCTCGGCATCTCCATCATCCCGCCTTACGAGACCTACATCCTCTACGAGGTCTATATCGCGCCGGGCCTGATGGCGATGATCCAGCTCTTCAACGGCATGCAGTCCTCGCTGTCGATGGTCTATGACCGCGAGATGGGCAACATGCGCACGCTGCTGGTGAGCCCGCTGCCGCGCGGCTTCCTGTTGTTCTGCAAGCTGCTTGCGGGCACAGCGGTGTCGCTGCTCCAGGTCTATGCGTTCCTGCTGATCGCCTGGTTCTGGGACATCACGCCGCCGCCGTCGGGCTATCTCACGGTGCTGCCGGCGCTGATCCTGTCGGGGCTGATGCTGGGATCGCTCGGCATGCTGATCTCGTCGGGCATCAAGCAGCTGGAGAACTTCGCCGGCGTGATGAACTTCGTGATCTTCCCTATGTTCTTCGCCTCCTCCGCGCTCTACCCGCTCTGGCGGGTGCAAGAGGGCAGCCCCTATCTCTACTATCTCTGCGTGGCCAATCCGTTCACCCATGCGGTCGAGCTGATACGTTTTGCACTCTACGGGCAAATCAACTGGATTTCGCTGGCGGTGGTCGCAGCCTGCACAATCGTCTTCATGATCGGCGCAATTCTGGCCTATGATCCCTCGCGCGGGCTGGCGCGGCGAGGGCCCGCGGGAGGCGAAGGATGACGGTTCGGGTTCTGGCGACGGCTGTTCTGGCGCTTGCGCTTGCGAGCACGGCCGCGCGCGCGGCCGATCCGCGCTATCCGGACTGGCCGTGCACACAGGCAAAAGTGCCGGAGATCTCGCTTGCCGCTGTCTGGGCCGGTCCTGCGCTCGGTGACGCCGAGACAAAATGGAAGGACGACGCCAAGGTCAGCGCGCTGGTCTCGAAGCTGGCGGCGCGCAAGACTCCGCTGGATGAGGCCGAGAAATCAGTGAAGGAGTTCCTGAGCGGCTCCGCCGCCGACAAGTCCGCGAACGCCAAGCTGCTGTTCGCCGGCCTGTTCGACACGCTCAACGCCCAGCGCTCCCAGGTCATGCTCGGGCTCGAGCGCGTCAGCCGCAAGCAGCGCGACGCCGCCGACAAGATCCGCGAGGAAACGCTTCAGCTCCAGGCACTGCAGGGCGCGACACCGCGCGACGAAGCCAAGGTCGAGGCGCTCAGCAACGAGCTGATCTGGAAGACCCGCATCTTCGAGGACCGCCACAAGGTGGTGCGCTTCGTCTGCGAGGTTCCGACCTCGATCGACCAGCGCCTGTTCGCGCTCGGCCGCGTGATCCAGCAGGAAATGGAATAGCGTCAGCCAAGCTGACGGCTCACGAAAAGTTCCCGCGATCGCCTCGGGAGCGTTAACTTTTTGCCGCGCTATGTGCCGGAACCAAACCGATTTATGATGGCTTGTCGAAGTCAACTCCAGACGTCGGGAGACCTCGATGGGAACAACAAGATTCATTTTCGCGGGCGCCCTCGCCATGCTCGCATCCAGCGCTCTCGCTGACGACATGACCGGAATGGTCACGCGGATCGATCGGCTCAACGGCACGATTTCGATCCAGCAGACCCAGAAAGGCACGGTCGGCGCCAGCGCCGGCGGCGCCGGCGCGCTCCAGGAGTACAAGGCCAAGGATGCCGCAATGCTGGATGCGGTCCACGCCGGCGACAGGGTGACGTATTCCGCCACCGACACCAACGGCACGGGAACACTGACCAAGCTGCAGAAGCAGTAAGGTGATCTCTTCGCCTCTCCCCGCCGCGGGGAGAGGCCGGAATTCGCACGTAGCGCTCTGCCCACAACGTCATTGCGAGCGCAGCGAAGCAATCCAGCATCTTTCCGCGGAGGGACTCTGGATTGCTTCGCTGCGCTCGCAATGACGCGGAGAAGGCTGCGTATCTCTCTGACACCACCCCCGCGGAGACTCCCCTCACTCTGCAAGCGGCGCGAGGGAGCGGACTTGCAACGTGGCCACAGCCTCCTGCATCACTGCTCCGGCCGCGGTTCCGGCTGCGCCTCGTCCGTCGGAAGCTTCGCGTGCTCCCAGCCGTCGGTGCCGTCAGGATACCAGGCGATGTTGGAATAGCCGTAAGCCAAGGCGCGCTTGGCGGCGTTCCAGGACATCCAGCAATCGGCGAGGCAATAGATCACCAGCAGCGCGGCCTTGTCGCCGCGCGAGGCAGCCGCGAGGCCGCGCCGGAGATAATCGTCCATGGCCGGCGGCAAATTGCCGTAACCGGTATCGGGCAGCCACAGGCTGCCCGGAATGTTCCTGCGCGGCGCATCGCGCCACACCGTGCCTTCGGGCAGGTTCTTCGGCTTCGGCGGACGCGGCATCACGTCGATGAACACGCTGCTTTTCGCGCGCCATATGGCCTCGGCGTCAGCTGTGGTGAGCACGCGCGCGCCAGCGAGCGTCGCCGGCACCGGCGCGCGATAATTATCGGTGCGATAGCCCTCGGGCTCGAACGGCTCCTGCTGCTGCGCGAATGCCGGCGCCGCCAGAATGGCGGCAACCAGCACAGCGGCAAGACGCTGTCTCATGGCGTCTTCTTGGCGGTCTCCGCACCGAGCGGCCGGTCGCTCTCGTCCAGCAGCGGCACGCCGAAGTCGAGCAGGATCTTGTTGATCTCGCCCTGGTTCTCCTGGATCAGCTTGTTGAGCTGCCGCTTCCAGTTCTGATCGGCGGGCCGCACGCCCATGCCGATGCGATAGACCAGCTTCGGGCCCGTCGTTTCCTTCACCAGCGGCGTGACATGGAGCGAAGAGCCGGCCTTCTTGGCATAGTAGCCCGCCATCGGCCCCCACAGCACGCCGGCATCGATCTTGCCGGCGGCGAGGTCGTCGATCATCGCCTGCGCCGAATTGTCGAAGCGCGTATCGATCATCAGCGGATAGGGCTTTGCGTCGCCCATCAGGCCTGCAAGCGCCATGTTGGTCGCCGGCGGCGTGCCGGCGACGATGCCGACGTGCTTGCCCTTGAGGCGCGCGTCCTCGAGCGTGTCGACGTCCTCGAGCCCGCTGCCGGCCTTGGCGACGAGCGCGTAGGTCGTGCGGTAGTAGGGATTGGTGCCCTGCACGAGGTCGTCGCCTTGCGGGAAGCCCATGATGACGTCGCAGCGATGCGCGCCCAGCGTCATCCGCACGAAGCCGGTGGCCTGCGGGAAGAACACGTAGTCGAGCTTCTTCTGCAGCTTGTCCGCCAGGAATTCGGCGAGCTTGTTCTCGAAGCCCTCGCCCTTCTCGTTGGAGAACGGCAGATTGCGCGGGTCGGCGCAGACACGCAACACCTTTGGATCGACCAGTTCGAACGAGAGATCGCCGGTCTCATTCGTCTGCGCAACGGCGACATCGCCGAGTGTGCAGCATGCAACCAGGACCCATAGTGAAAACAACCAGCGACGATGTCGTCCGGCCTCCGTCATCGCGCTTCCTCCTCGTTTTGTTTGAATGTTATCCATGCAACGCATGACGCGCCATGTTTTGCCAAGCTTTGTGCTGGCTTCGCCTTGCTGCAGTGCAATGCGACAAACCTTTCGAACTGAGGCGGAAAAGTGTCTCGCATTGCTCTCGTGATCGCAGCCTTGTCCCTCGGAGCAGCGACGCTAGCACGCGCCGGAGCAGCCGAATTGCCTGTGAGCGAAGTCGCGCCGGGAATCTTCGTACACTCCGGGACCATCGCCCTGATGAGCCGCGAGAACGAGGGCGACATCGCCAATGTCGGCTTCATCGTCGGCGATGATGCCGTGGCCGTGATCGACACCGGCGGCAGTTTTCGCGAGGGCGAGGCGCTGCTGGCGGCGGTGAAGGCACGCACCACCAAGCCGATCCGGTACGTCATCAACACCCACGGCCATCCCGACCATGTCTTCGGCAACGCCGCCTTCGTAGCCGACGGAACCAGCTTCGTCGGCCACAGCAAGCTGCCGCAGGCGCTGGCCAGCCGCGGGCCGTTCTATCTCGACAATTTCAGACGCATCATGGGCGGCGAGCTGATCGATCCCGTGAAGATCGTGCCACCCACCCTGCTCGTCACGGACACACTGGCGCTCGACCTTGGCTCGCGCCGCCTGACCTTGCGGGCATGGCCGGCCGGACACAGCGACAACGATCTGACCGTATTCGATGAGACCACCAAAACCCTGTTCGCAGGCGATCTCGTCTTTCTCCGCCACATTCCGGTGATGGACGGCAGCATCCGCGGCTGGCTTGCCACGCTGAAGGCGTTGGAGGCCATCCCGGCACTGCGCGTCGTTCCCGGTCACGGCCCTGTGAGCGAGTGGCCTGCGGCGCTGAGTGATGAACGGCGTTACCTGTCAACGCTGTTGTCCGACGTCCGCGCACTGAACAAGAAAGGCGAGCCAATCCGGGCCGCCGCGGACAAGACGGCCGCTGAGGAGCGGCCGCACTGGCAGCTCTTCGAGGACTACAACGCCCGCAACGCAACTGCAGCATTTTCGGAAATTGAATGGGAGTAGCTGGCACGCTACGCTCAGGCTGAACTCTGCTTCGCGCGTAGGACCATGACCGGACCATAACCATGACGGGATGCACACGCCGCCTGCCCCTGATCGCCCTGCTCCTCGGCATCGCCTTCGCCCTGCCGGCGCAGGCTGAGGAGGCCTACGATCCCTGGCCGGGCCTGGTGCAGGACATCTTCAGCAACCGTCCGATGAACGACGGTGCCGACATCATCGGGATCGAGATGCCGTATCGTGCCGAGGATGCGGCGATCGTGCCGGTGACCCTGCGCAGCAAGCTGTCGCCGGCTGATAGCCGCCGCATCCGCTCGA
This sequence comes from Bradyrhizobium huanghuaihaiense, assembly GCF_007830635.1. Lineage (GTDB taxonomy): Bacteria > Pseudomonadota > Alphaproteobacteria > Rhizobiales > Xanthobacteraceae > Bradyrhizobium > Bradyrhizobium huanghuaihaiense. The sequence continues at coordinate 55,039 of NZ_VLLA01000010.1, forward strand.
TCACCCTGGTGATCGACCGCAATCCGGCGCCGATGGCCGCGAAGTTCGAGCTCGGCCCGGAGGCCAATGTCACGGAAATCTCGACCCGCGTGCGCGTCAACAACTATACCGACGTCCACGCGGTCGCCGAGCTCAGCGACGGCCAGCTCTACGTCTCGAAAGTCTATGTGAAGGCCTCCGGCGGCTGCTCGGCACCGGCGGGAAAGAACATCGAGGAGGCCAGGAACCGTCTCGGCCAGATGCGCTACCGGCAATTCGTCCGTGAGGACGGTCCCGCGAGCCGCGTCCGCGAGGCGCAGATCATGATCGGCCATCCCAACAATTCCGGGCTACAGATGGACCAGGTCACGCAGCTCTACATTCCCGCCTTCTTCATCAACCAGCTGAGCCTGACGCAGGACGACAGCCCCGTGCTGTCGATGGAAGGCGGCATCTCGATCTCGGAAGATCCCAACCTGCGCTTCACCTACGTCTCCAACGGCGCCAAGCGTTTTCGCGCGGAAGCCAAGGACACGGACGGGCACGTGTTCCGGAATGAATGGGACGTGGAGAAGCCGGGGACCTAGCTGCGTTTCTTGCTGTCATTCCGGGGCGGTCCGCAGGACCGAACTATAGTGCGCAATTGCGCACCTGAGAATCTCGAGATTCCGGGTTCGATGCTTCGCATCGCCCCGGAATGACGGTGCAAGATCAAAAGCACCTCACCTCAGCTTCCGCCTGCGCCCGGCGCAAATCATTCACCGCCGAGTTCGCCTGCTCCGAGGTGCGAAACTGCACGCCGAGATTACCGCGGACCTGGGACATGCTGAGCGCAGTCTCTGCGGTCACATAGCGCTCGTAGGGCACGATCGAGGCGACCACGTCGATGGAGCAGGAACATTGCTCGATCGCTGACCGTGTCTCGCCATTGGCCTTCATGCAGCCATAGACATATTCCGCGCGCGCTGCGGTCGGATAGTCATTGGCCTCCCCGGCCCGCGCCACGCATGCGGTCGCCGCCAATACCGCCAATGCGGCGACAATCGGTCGTAGCTGCCCGGCCAGTTTCATGCGCGTCCTCCCGCTGGTTGCGACCAAAGCTATGCTATGCGTATTGTCCTGAAAAGCATTCTGTCAGAGGAAGCGGCTTACAAGGTGACGAGAGTTTTGGGACGACTATTAGCGCTCGCGGTGACGCTGGTGCTGACGCTGGCTGCACCGGCCCGCGCCGCGGATACCATCCGCCTTGCGGTGCAGAAGACCGGAACATTCTCCTGGGAGCTGGCCGCGATCCGCAGCACCGGCCTCGACAAGGAGGCCGACCTGTCGCTCGAGGTCACCGAGCTCGCGAGCACCGAAGCCGGCAAGATCGCGATGCGTGCAGGCAGCGCCGACATCATCCTGTCGGACTGGCTGTGGGTGTCGCGCGAGCGCGCGCTCGGCGCCAAGCTCACCTTCTATCCCTATTCCAGCGCGCTCGGCGCGGTGATGGTGCCGGCGTCCTCGCCGATCAAAACGCTCGCCGACCTCAAGGGCCGCAAACTCGCGGTCGCCGGCGGGGCGATCGACAAGAGCTGGCTGCTGCTGCAGGCGCGGATGAAGCAGGACGGCATCGACCTGAAATCGGACGCGACCATCGTCTACGGCGCCCCGCCCCTGATCGCGGCCAAGGCGCTCGATGGCGAAATGGATGCGAGCCTCAACTTCTGGAATTTCTGTGCCCAGCTCGAGGCCAAGGGCTTCAGGCGCCTCGCCGGCATCGAGGAGATTTTGCCGAAGCTCGGCGCCAAGGGCGCGGTATCTGCGGTCGGCTACGTCTTCGACGAGAGCTGGGCCGCGAGCCACAAGGATGCCGTCGCCCGCTTCATCGCGATGACCCGCAAGGCCAAGCAGCTGCTGGTGACGTCGGATGCCGCCTGGGACAAGGTCGCGCCGCTCACCGGCACGACCGATCCGGCCATGCTCAAGACCTACCGCGAGCGCTACCGCGACGGCATTCCGCACCGGAGCATCGACGACGAGGAGAAGGACGCGCGCGTGCTCTATCGCGTGCTGGCCGAGATCGGCGGCCGCGATCTCGTCGGCCCCGCGGCCGAACTCGATCCCGGCACCTTCTATCACGCAATCCCCGGAGACTGAGGTGCTGCGCCTTCTGTCGTTCGCCCTGTTTCTCGTGATCTGGTGGATTGCCGCGCTCCTCGTCGGCGGCGCAAAACTGCCCTCCCCGCCGGCCGTGCTGCAGGTGATGGTCGCGGAAGCATCAAGCGGCGCGCTGTTCCTGCATCTCGGGGCGACGCTGGCCCGCGTCGCGCTCGCCTTCATCTTGGCGATGTCGCTCGGCAGCGCCATCGGCTACCTGATGGGCCGGGTGAAGCTTGCTGATCGGCTCGGCGATCCCTGGCTGATCCTGCTGCTCAATTTGCCGGCGCTCGTCGTGATCGTGCTCGCCTATATCTGGGCCGGGCTCACCGAAGCCGCGGCCATCGCCGCGATCGCCATCAACAAGCTGCCGACGGCTATCGTCACCTTGCGCGAGGGTACGCGCGCGCTCGACCGGTCGCTGGACGAGATGGCGAGCGTGTTCGCGATGCCGCGCTGGCGCGCGTTCCGCCACGTCGTGCTGCCGCAGCTCGCGCCCTATATCGCGGCCTCGGCCCGCTCCGGCCTGTCGCTGGTGTGGAAGATCGTGCTGGTCGCCGAGCTGCTTGGACGGCCGAACGGCGTCGGCTTCGAGATCGGCATTGCCTTCCAGCTGTTCGACACGCCGCGGCTGCTGGCCTATTCGCTGACCTTCGCAGCCGTCGTGCTCGTCATCGAGACCTTGCTGGTGCAGCCATTCGAAGCCCGCGCAAACAGGTGGCGGCCCCGTGCGGCTTGAGGTCGATATCACAGGCAAGACCTTCAGGAGTGCCGCGGGCGGAACGCACGAGGTGCTGGCGCCGGTCAAGTTCGCGCTTCAGTCAGGCGAGGTCGGCGTGCTGATCGGCCCGTCCGGCTGCGGCAAGAGCACGATGCTGCGGATCATCCTGGGATTGGACCACGACTTTGCAGGCCGCATCGCGCGGCCGCCGGAGGCGCGGATCGGCATGGTGTTCCAGGAGCCGCGACTGCTGCCGTGGCGCTCGGTCGAGCAGAATGTGCGGCTGGCGGCGCCCGATGTCACCGAAGCCAAGCTGTCCGAGCTGTTCAGGATCTTGGAGCTGGAAGCCCATCGCAGCCACTTCCCCGGCGAATTGTCGCTGGGGCTTGCCCGCCGCGTCGCGCTCGCGCGCGCCTTCGCGGTCGAGCCCGATCTGCTGGTGCTCGACGAGCCGCTGGCCTCGCTCGACGACGCCCTCGCCGGCCGCCTGCGTGACGAGATCGCGACGCTGGTGGCGAGCCGTCCGGTGATGACGCTTTTGGTGACACACAGCCTGGACGATGCAGTGCGCCTGGGCGACCGGCTGTTCTTCCTGTCGCCACGGCCGGCGCGGATCGTGGCCGAGGTGCCTATCGGTATTCCGCGCGACAGGCGCGGCGACGCCGAGATTGCGGCGATCAAGACCGGCCTCGCCCAACGGATTCATGGCGACCGCACTGAGCGAGATGTCTCATAGCCGGTCGCCTGGCGGACGTGCTAGACAGGCCGGCGGCGGAGTTGACGATGACGCGAACGGCCACCCTCGCAACGCTTGGCCTTGCAGCGCTCAGCCTCGCGCTCGTCGCGATGACGGCGAGCGCGCAGGACATGATGCGCGACGTCGACCTCACCTCTCCCGCGATGGTCTCGGCCGAAATGACGAGGCCAGAGGTCGAGGCCGTGCTGGCCAAGGCGAGCGCCGCGCGGCCCGCCGATTTCACCGGCAAACGCCTGTCGGGCCTCGATCTCTCGGGGCTGGACCTGTCCAACGCAATTTTCCGCGCCGCGCGGCTCAACAAGACAATACTCCGAGACGCAAGGCTCGACCGTGCGATCCTCGATCAGGCGTGGCTGCTGGATGCGGATCTGACTGGCGCAAGCCTGAAAGGCGCCAATCTGTTCGCCTCGCAAATGGCCCGCGCGCGCCTCGACGGCGCGAACCTGTCGGGAGCGCGCATCGCTGCCGACCTCACCGGCGCCAGCCTGGTCGGCGCCTCGATCGCGGACGCGCATCTTGGCGCCGATATGCGTAACCAGTCGATGGGGCTGATGCGCGCGGTGCTGAGATCCGCCAACCTGGAACGGCTGAACGCGCGCAACGCCGATTTGTCGCGTGTCGACCTCGAATTCGCGGTCCTCAGGGGCGCCGACCTGAGCGGCGCATCACTGAAAAACGCCCAGCTCGGCGGAGCCGATCTGACCGGCGCCATCGTCATCGACGCGGACTTCGACGGCGCCGATCTCGTCTCGGCGAAGCTGATCGCACCGAACGGCCTTGACCGCGCCAAAAATTTCGACAAGGCAAAGAACCGCGAGCGCCTGATCAGGGAATGACGGCGCGCCTTTGGGAGGACTGGCTGATGCGTTGGGTTCTGGCTTTGATCGCGTTGTTGACGCTTGCGGGCGAAGCCGCCGCGCAGGCCAAGGGCAAGGGCATCCGGCTCTGGAATCTGACGACGGAAACGATCTCCGGCTTCCAGCTCTCGCCGGCCGGCAGGACCGACTGGGGACCGAACCAGTGCCTCAACGACAAGGACAAGGAGGTCGACCACGATGAGCGGCTGCGCATCACCGGCGTCGAGCCGGGCCGCTACGACGCCAAGGTCAGCTATCCCAATGCGCGGCAGTGCATCGTCCGCGACATCGAGATCAGGGCGGACGCTGTGTTCTCGATCGCCGACAAGGATCTGAAGGACTGCACGAAGTAGCGCGCCGCAAGCACTTCGCCTCATCCTGAGAGCCTGCGAAGCGGGCGTCTCGAAGGATGGCTGCGGGCGAGAGCCGGGCCTACATGGTTCGAGACGCGCTTCGCGCTCCTCACCATGAAGATCTTAGAGTAGCGCGCCCGACTTACGCCTTGTCGTTCGGGTGCGGATATTCGCAGCGCCAGCGCACCGCCTGCCATTTCGGATGCTCGCCGACCCATTGCGCGATATAGGGCGGCGCGGCCATCACGCATTGACGGGGCGACCCCGAATAGTTGAACACCAGATGCTGCTCCTCGCAGGTCGCAGGCGAGAGCACCGCACACACAGTCACCACTAGGTCAATCGGGTTCATGCCGGGATCCTGTCGCAAGGGGCGGTGGAGAATAGCATGAAGGGTTACGTTCCAGGGAGCGGGAAGTTTCAAACGGGGGTGAGAAACGGATGTTTCCCTCTCCCCGCACGCAAGGAGAGGCGAAGCAAGCACGCTAAAAATTCACGCCGAACACCAGTCGCGCCTGATGGCGCTCGAAATTGACGAGGTCCAGATTGCCGCCTGCGCCGGCCGGGCGACCCCAGGCCTGCATGCTCCAGCTCAGGGTCAGCCGCGACTTCTCCGATAGCTGGAAATAGGCCGTCGGCCCGACAAACAGAGCCTGGCCTGAGAACTCCCCGAGGCCGATGCCCTCATATTGTCGGAAATAGCGCATCTCGCCGCCGAGCAGCACGTTGGGGCGCACCCGCGCCAGGGCGGCAAACGCCGCGCCGATGGTCGAACTCTTCTCGGACGTCCCCGCCAGCTCGAAGCGTGCCCATTCCGGCTGATAGATCAAATTGAGCGCGCCGATGACGAAGTTCGGCACGAGCTCGCGGTCGAAGGCGAGCGTGAAGTCGGTGCCGTACATCCGCCCCTTGGCGCCGCTGGTCTCGTCGATACGGTCGCCATGGAGCTCGGCGGCGATGGTGAGACCGAACGGAGCACGCTCGCGATCAAGCAGGCGGTAACGCAGGTCGAGCGAGGCGCCCTGGAAATTGAACTGGCGGCGGTCGTCGATGTCGGGGACGCCGGTGATGTCGTGCAGGCTGGCCGTGCCGCCGAGCTCGATGCGGAAGTTCGGCAGCGGCACCACTTCGATCTCGACCTCCTGCGCGAGGGCACGATAGGCGCCGTCGCCCTTGCCGAAGCGGCCCGTGGTCTGGGTCTGAAATTCGCGCTCGCCGACGTTGCCGACATCGGTGCCGATCATGAAGCCGAAGATGTGCTCGGTATCAAAACCCTCTTCGGCGCCTGCGCATGCCGGCGCGAGCGCGACCGTGCACGCGACCGCCATCCAAATTGTGTGGGCTCCAATGCGCATCCGGCGAACACTACCACGGCTCCGATGGCATTCGCCACCGAAGCCGCGGCAGGTTCGTCAGTCTTACTTGCGCGCAGCGCAGGCGTACATGTTGATTTCCATGCCGACCGGCACTTCCACGATCTTCGGAGCTTTCCAAGCCATTCGGGGTCTCCCAAGGGATTGAGCGCGACATCGCGCGGGGCAAAACCTAGGGCTGCATCATGCACAGTGCAAGCTGGAATCGAACCGCTGTTACAGCGAACTGTCGAATATTGCTTGCGAATTTCGCTCTCGTGCAAATCGCCTTCGCTCCCAGTCAAGCGCTACCGCAGCAATCGCAGCAGCGCCCGGCCGGCGCGCGAGTTGAGCTCCTTTGCATCCAGCGTTCCGTCCTTGTCGGGATTGGCCGCATTGAAGCGCTGCTCCACCACGGACAGATATTCGTCGAGCGTGAGAGTCCCGTCGCGATCGGGATCGGCCGCGGCGAGCTCCTTCGCCGTTAACCGTCCGCGCAATTCGCGCGCGTCCAGCGTGCCGTCGTGATCGGGATCGAGCTTTGCGAACAGCGCGCTCGCAGCCTTCTTCACCTCGGCCAGATCGAGCGTGCCGTCATTGTCGGTATCGAACATCTTGACGGCGGATGCCGACCAGGCCGGGCCGGACAGAACTGCAAGCGTGAGCGCAAGTGCAACAGAGCGACGCGATATCATCAAGACCTCCCAGACCAAGAGCCCCGATTCGAGCGGGATCAGAGCAACATAAGTCGGCAAGGCGAGCCCAGGTTCAAGCAGAATTACAACCTGCGCGCCGCAACCTCAGGGAACCCAGGTGCCGCACCTGTGCCCGAGCACTGCGTCATGCCGCGGAATTTTTCCAGCGCCTGCACGCAAGTGAGAGTCGTCTGTAAGGTCTCCGTCAGGTGACTGGCATCCGGCGCTCAACATATCCGCGTCGCGATTACGACTTTCGTATTGACGCGTTTTGCATTCGGGCGGAGTGTTGCCGTCGCAGCGTCAAAAGGCGCGCATATTGGGAGGAACGGATGAAACGCTTTGCGATGGCCGCGGGCCTCGTCATGCTTGCATCGACGTGTGCGTACGCACAGACCACCGAGCAGCTGGTCAAGGGCGCGACCGATACATCGAACGTTCTCAACTATGGGATGGGCTACAATCTGCAGCGCTTCTCGACGCTGAACCAGATCAACAAGGACACCGTCAAGAACCTCGTCCCGGTCTGGAACTACTCCTTCAATGACGATCGCAGCGAGGAATCGCAGCCGCTGGTGTACCAGGGCGTGATCTACGTGACCTCCCACAACGCGACCATGGCGGTCGATGCCAAGACCGGCAAGCAGATCTGGAAATCCAAGATCGAATATCCCGCCGAGACGCCGCGTATCGTCTGCTGCGGCATCATCAATCGCGGCGCGGCGCTCTACGACGGCAAGGTGTTCCGAACCACGTTGGATGCCAACGTGATCGCGCTCGACGCCAAGGACGGCAAGGAGCTGTGGCGGCAGAAGGCGGCCGACATCAAGGAAGGCTATTCGATGACGGTGGCGCCGCTGGTCGCCGACGGTGTCGTCATCACCGGCATCTCCGGCGCCGAGTTCGGCACCCGCGGCTTCATCGACGGCTGGGATCCGGCGACGGGCAAGCATCTCTGGCGTACCCATTCGATTCCCTCGCCGGACGAGCCCGGCGGCGACACCTGGAAGGGCGACACCTGGAAGCTCGGCGGCGGCTCGACCTGGATCACCGGGTCCTACGATCCCGAGCTGAACACGGTGTATTGGGGCATCGGCAATCCCGGCCCGTTCAATTCGGCGGTTCGCCCCGGCGACAATCTCTATACCTGCTCCGTGCTGGCGATGGATCCCAAGACCGGCAAGATCAAGTGGCATTACCAGTTCTCGCCGAACAATCCGTTCGACTATGACTCGGTGGCCGAGATGGTGCTCGCCGACATGAACGTGGAGGGCAAGCCGACCAAGGTGCTGATGGACGCCAACCGCAACGGCTTCTTCTACGTGCTCGACCGCACCAATGGAAAGCTGCTCGCGGCCAACCCCTACGTAAAGGTCAACTGGGCGACCGGCATCGACATGAAGACGGGCCGTCCGATCGAGACCGATGTCAGCAAGGACGCGCGCGAAGGCAAGAAAGTGACGGTCTATCCGTCGATCCTCGGTGGCAAGAACTGGGAGCCGATGTCGTTCAACCCGCAGACCGGCCTCGCCTACGCCAACACCCTCGCCTTCGGCGGCAGGTACAAGACCGAGCCCGTTACCTTCAAGCAGGGTGAATGGTATCTCGGCATGGACCTCACCGACCTCTGGGAATGGGGTGACGGCGCGCGCGGTCATCTGAAGGCGATCGATCCCATGACCGGCAAGGCCAAGTGGGAAGCTCCCGCCGACATTCCGCGCTTCTCCGGCGTGCTGTCGACCGCGGGCGGCGTCGTCTTCACCGGCGCGCTGACCGGCGAGTTCGAAGCCTTCGATGCCGACACCGGCAAGAAGCTCTGGCAGTTCCAGACCGGCTCGGGCATCGAGGGACAACCGGTGACCTGGCAGCAGGACGGCGTGCAGTATGTCGCGGTCACGAGCGGCTATGGCGGCGTCTACTCGCTGTTCTCCGGCGACGAGCGGCTTGCCAAGGTGCCGCCCGGCGGCTCGCTGTGGGTTTTTGCGGTCAAGCAGTAACCACGGCACGATGCTGAAAGACGTAGCCCAGAAGACGGTGGCGACGATCGCCACCGTCGCGGTGCTGACGGTCGCGCTTGCGGCGACCGTCCGCGCCGCGGATGACGCAACCGGCAATCCCACCCAAATGCAGATCGACCACGGCAAGTCGACCTATGCTTCGAAATGCTCGCACTGCCACGGCCCGAACATGATGAACTCCGGCACCATCACGCCGGATTTGCGCGCCTTTCCCGACGACAAGACGCGCTTCGTCACCACCGTGAAGAACGGCAAGAACAACAAGATGCCGCCCTGGGGCGATATCCTGAACGACGACGAGATCGGTGATCTCTGGGCCTTCGTCTCGAGTCGGAGGAAGCCATGAGACGCTGGCTCGCGGTGTGGAGCGTTGCTGCGATGCTCGCGGCGGCCACCGCGCATGCGGCCGATGATCCGCTGAAAATCTGTCTCGACGAGGACCGGCCGCCGCTCTCGGTGCATCACAAGGGCAAGCCGGACGCCGGCTTCGACATGCTGCTGGCGCAGGCGATTGCGGAGCGGATGGGACGGCCGCTGAAGATCCAGTGGTTCGAAAGCAAGCTGGACGAGGATTCCAGCCCGCAGCTCGAGGCCAATGCACTGCTCTCAGACGGGCGCTGCGCGCTGGTCGGCGGCTACGCGCTGACGACGGATTCCCTCGTCAAGCCCGGCATGAAGACGGCGCGCCTGCCGGACTTCACTGGCGCCACCCGCGATGACCGGCGCCGCCGCGTCGCGCTCGGCGTGCTCACGCCGAGCCGGCCTTACGTCTATTCGCCCATGACGGTGGTGCTCGGGCCGAAGGCGCAGGGGCGCAAGATCGCCGACATCGGCGATCTCGCCGGCCTCCGCCTCGTGATCGAGAGCGGCTCGCTCGGCGATGCCATCCTGATGACCTTCGACAAGGGACGCCTGATCGACAGCATCACGCATCTCGTCCCCGGCCGCGGCGACCTGCTCGGCGCGCTCAACCGCGGCGACCATGACGCGACGTTGATCGACCTCGGTCGCTTCGACGCCTATCGCGCCGCGCATCCCGATACGGCGATCACCGCGTCCGGCTACTACTACCCGATCGGCGCCAATCGCGGCTATGTCGGGCTCGCCGGCGAGCCCGCGCTGATCGAGGCGGTCAACAAGGCGCTGACGGAGCTTGCCGCGGAAGACAAGATCGCAGAGTTCGGCAAGCAGGCCGGCCTGACCTATCTGCCGCCGCGCGAGCCGGCGATCCTGGGTGATGTCTGGATGAAGATCATTCAGCGGTGAGAGCTCTCGTGTCCCGGACGCGCTGCAACGCGCAAGCGTTGCTGCGCAGAGCCGGGACCCAGCAAGCTACGCAATTCGCTGCTGCGTAGGCCCCGGCTCTGCAGCGCACCGTCGGAGAGACGCTGCGCTGCGTCCGGGGCACGAGACCTGCGTTTTGCGCACGACTATTTCCGCATCGTCATTGCGAGCGAAGCGAAGCAATCCAGAGTCCGTTCGCGGAAAGATCCTGGATTGCTTCGCTGCGCTCGCAATGACGGCGCGTGGAGCCCGACATCGACTCGCCTAGCCCCGCCCTGAACGGCTATAATGTTCGCAATTCATTCGCCCTTTGTGTGCCCCGTGAATTCCCCCACCATGCCGCCTGCCGCCGACCTGCGCGACGTCCTCTCCCGCGAAATCAAGACCCGCGAGCTCTCTCGCGCGCTGATCGTCGTCGGCCCGATGGTCGCGGCCTATTTCATCGCGCGCGAGACGGCGCTGCTCAATCTCGCCCTGGTCGCGGTCTCGCTGCTCATTCCCGCGCTCAGGCTGCACCTGCCGCCCAAAGTGATCGCGTGGCACTACCTTGCCATTCTCGTCACCTTTTCCGCGCTCTTTCTCGCTGCTCCGATCAAGCCGTTGTTCGCGGTGCTGACGGCGCTCGCCGGCTTCCTGGCGGTGGCGGGGACGCGCTATGGCGAGCATTTCCGCACCCTCGGCAATTGGGTGTTCATTCCCGCCGTCTATCTCGCCTGTGAAGTGCGGGAGGGTGTCAGCGCGTCCGAGGCGCTGCGCCATGCCGGCGTGATCATCGTCTCCTCTCCGATCGCGCTGGCGCTGGTCTGCGCCATCCAGATTTACGACCGGCGCCGGCGCGACGGTGCCGCTTCGACCTCGTTCGGGTCGCCAGCGGACGCGTGGTTTCTGCCCGCGCTCGCAACCGCCATGGCGGTGTTCGCTGCGGCCGCGCTGGTCGAGATGCTCGACCTTGCGCAGGGGCAATGGGTGATGTGGTCGGCCGCAAGCGTCGTCGTCGGCGACCTCGCCGCCTCCACCGGCAAGCTGAAGCAGCGGGCGATCGGCGCCCTCGTCGGCGTGCCGCTGGGCTTCCTCGCCGGCATGGCGCTGCCGCAGAGCCGGGTCGGCTATGCGGTCGCTGTGCTCGCGGCCACCCTCACGCTGATCTCGTTCTCCCGCTACATCGTCGGCTTCGGCCTGCGCTGCTTCTTCATTGCGCTGGCTGCGTCTTTTGCCGGCGGCGCGAGCGGCATCGCCGAGGAGCGCATCGTCAACGTCCTGATCGGCGGCACCTTCGGCCTGATTGCAGTGGCGCTGACCGAAATCGTCTGGCTGCGGGTCGTACGAAAGGTGCGACCGTCCGGGTGACGCGCAAATGAGCAGCGCCGCTCTCTCGAATGCGCCAATCTGTCTCGCCCACCGGCCATGCCGGCGCCAGCCCGATGCAGTACCTTCGGCAAAAACCGGGAGAGAATCATGTCCGCCAAACTCGATCGCCGTCACTTTGTCGCCGCCGGCAGCGCCGCACTCGCGATGCCCTTTGTCTCGCGCAGCGCCTCGGCACAGGGCACATCGCAAGGCACCTGGCCGTCGCGGCAGATCCGCATGATTTGCAGCTATCCCGCCGGCGGGCAGACCGACCTGCTCGCACGCGCCTATGGCGAATTCATCTCCAAGCAGACCGGCAAGACCGTCGTCGTCGAGAACAAGCCCGGCGCCTCCGGGGCGATCGGCACCGCTGAGGTCGCCCGCGCGGAGCCCGACGGCCACACCATCCTGTGCTCGATCTCGACCACCTACATCATGAACCGGGTGGTGATGAAGAACCCGGGCTACGACATGGACAAGGATCTGACGCTGGTCAGCATCATTCCGGGCGCCGGCCTATTGCTGGTGGCGAACCCGAAAACCGGCGTCAAGACGCTGGAGGATTTCGTCGCCTTCGCGCGCAAGAGCGGCAAGGTGAATTTCGGCACCTACAGCGCGGGCTCGGCCCCGCACATGACGATCAACGAGCTCAACAAGCAGTACGGCCTCACCATCGAGCCGGTGCACTATCGCGGCGAGGCGCCGATGTGGACGGGCATGCTTGAGGGCACGCTCGATGCCGCCATGGGCAGCTACACGGCCGCGCAGTCGGTTCTGCAAAGCGACCGCGGCACCGTGTTCGCGGTGCATTCGAAGAAGGTCGATGCGATCCCGAACGTGAAGACGCTGCCCGAACAGGGCGCGACCTCAAAGTTCTTCACGGTGAGCGGTTTCTCGGGCTGGGCGGTGCCGAAGGCGACGCCACAGCCGGTGGTTGACCGCCTCGCCGAGCTCTGCGTCGCCGCCAACAACGATCCGAAGGTGAAGGAGGTTCTCGCGACCTTCGTGCTCGAACCCGCGATCGGCTTCAAGGAGACCAACGAGCTGTATCAGCGCGAGCTGCCGATCTGGATCGAGAGCGCAAAGTCGCTCGGGCTCGAGCCGGCCTGAACCTTGGGCAAGGCGCAGCGGAAAAGCGTCCGCTGCGCGGCCCGGCGTCCGACCAAAGCCTAGTGTTGGAAACGCATTTTCACGCTATGATTGTGCCGTTGCCGTGGGCCGCATGGGGCGGACAAGAAGGGCCGATCGCATGACACCGGATGCAGTCGCCGTCGCCGTTATGGTCATCCTGCTCTTTCCGATGGGCTATTTCACGCTGGCATCGCCCGCCTTCCTGCTGGTGAAGCTCGATATCCAGCCCGTCGCGCAGTTGCTGCGCGGAATGTTCAACGCCCATTTCCTGGTGATGCGCGTTGCCGGAATCATCGGAACGGTGATTCTCCTGCTCGACGGCCGCCTGCTTGCCGCGATGGGCGTCGGCGTGCTCGCGGCCCTGGCGATCTGGGGACGCCGCTGGTTCATGCAACGGATGGACGACCAGCTCAGCGCGAGGGACGCCGGCGATACCGAGGCTCCGCGTCGGTTGCGCCGGCTGCATTGGAGCGGAATGCTGGGCAACGCGGCGCTGCTCGTCGCTCTCGTGGCCAGCATTCCCTATATTGCGACGGCTGCGTAAGCGCGTCGGCCGACGCGCCGGAAGTTCTCCGGCGTGCGCCTAATGCTCGCCCGAGGCCGCCGTGCCCTGCTGGGCCTTGTGGATCGAGGACGGCACCACGCCGAAATACTTCCGGAACACGCGGCTGAAATGCGATGAGCTGGAGAACCCCCAGGAGAACGCCACGTCGGTGATGGTCTTGCCGGCGTGCGCCTCGAGCTCCTGGCGGCAGTTCTGCAGGCGCGCCTGCCAGATGTAGTCGCTCACCGTGGTGCCGCGCTCGGAGAACAGCATGTGCAGATAGCGCTTGGAGCAGCCGAGCTCGGCGGAGATCTGATCGATGCAAAGATCCGGATCGCGCAGGTGCTCGCGGATGAAGAACTGGGCGCGCACATACATCGCTTCGGGCCCGACGCGGTCGAACATCGTGTCGGCTTCGCGCAGCGGCAGCAGCAACAGGTCGATCAGCGAATCGGCGACGCCGACCGCGCTGTTCGCGGACAGTTTTGCCGCCTCGTCGAAGGTCGCATGGACGAAATCATGGGCGATCCGCCCCGTCCCCGTCTTCGCCGACAATTTGCACGCGGGCATCCGCTGCGAGGGGAAGCCGCGGTCGCGCAGCAGCGCCTTCGGCACGATCACCACATCGTGACGCGTGAAGGCGGGGCTGATGATCGAATGCGGGCAGGAGACGTCATAGGCGATGATGTCGCCCGGATTGATTTCGATGTGGCGGCCTTCCTGCTCGAAATAAGACACCCCGTAGGTCTGGAAGTGAATTTTTATGTACGGGTGTTCATTGGCCTTGGCGCGCGCCATCGTGTGCGCGATGCGATGCTGGCTGACCTCGATCTGACAGAGCTTCAGGCGCGAGACCGTGGTGTAGTCGATGCGGCCTTCGAGAGAGGACGCCTCCAGCGGATCGACGTCGAAATACCCGCACAGGCTCGTCAGCCCGTCGATCCAACTCTGGATCTGCCGCTTCGGCGTCATTCCAGTCGTCGAAAGCGTGTGAATGGTGTCGGACATTAATCCAGCCACTGGTTTGATCCGGAGATTCGACGCGAATCGCGACCAGCGCCACCGGAGCCCTCAGCCGTGATTGCGTGACGTTTACCTCGAATTTGAGCGGTCTTTTGCAACGAGCGCCATCGTTCCATTGCCACTCTTGAAACTTAATCCTCCGCCTTAGTTGCAGCGCCGTCAAGGGGAACCTGAGCGTTGAAGGCGGTGCAAAAGGCTTACCGAAGCCGCTGAATTCGCTACTGCAAAATCAAAATCTTCGCCTCCGTGCGCTGTCAAGCAAACCGCCTTCTCTCTTGGGCAAGTTTCCCGATGGCGAAGTGGTTAGGGATTGCGGCAGGAACAACAAGAACGGGCCGCTCCTGCACGTGGACCCGTGGCTCTCATCAGGAGGAGGAAACACCACAGCATCGTTTCTGGTCCCAAAGTGACCGCCCTGCACGAGCAGACGCCGGACGAGAAGCCCGGTGATTGAGCAATGCTTCGGAAACAATAAACGAGACCAACGGAGGAAATGACTATGCGCAAGGTGCTACTGGCGACCTATCTTGGCTCCGCGGCGGCTCTCGCCGTCGGCAGCGCTTCAGCCAATGACGAGCTGATCAAGATGTCGCAGAACCCGAAGGACTGGGTAATGCCGGCGGGGGACTACGCCAATACCCGCTATTCCAAGCTGAACCAGATCAACGCACAAAACGTGGGCAAGCTCCAGGTGGCCTGGACCTTCTCGACCGGCGTGCTGCGTGGCCATGAAGGCGGCCCGCTGATCATCGGCAACGTCATGTACGTCCACACGCCGTTCCCGAACAAGGTCTACGCTATTGACCTTTCCAATGAGAACAAGATCATCTGGAAGTACGAGCCCAAGCAGGATCCGAACGTCATTCCGGTGATGTGCTGCGACACGGTGAATCGCGGCTTGGCCTATGGCGACGGCAAGATCATCCTGCATCAGGCCGACACCAACCTCGTCGCGCTCGATGCCAAGACAGGCCAGGTGGCCTGGAGCTCGACCAACGGCAACCCTGCGAAGGGTGAGACCGGCACCTCGGCGGCGCTCGTCGTCAAGGACAAGGTCCTGGTCGGCATCTCCGGCGGCGAATTCGGCGTGCAGTGCCACGTCACCGCTTACGATCTGAAGAGCGGCAAGCAAGTCTGGCGCGCCTTCTCGGAAGGTCCGGATGACCAGATCAAGGTCGATCCGGCCAAGACGACGTCGCTCGGCAAGCCGGTCGGAGCCGACTCCTCGCTGAAGACCTGGCAAGGCGATCAGTGGAAGATCGGCGGCGGCTGCACCTGGGGCTGGATGTCCTACGATCCCGCTCTGAACCTGGTCTATTACGGGTCGGGCAACCCCTCGACCTGGAATCCAAAGCAGCGTCCGGGCGACAACAAGTGGTCGATGACCATCTTCGCGCGCGACGCCGACACCGGCATGGCCAAGTGGGTCTATCAGATGACGCCCCACGACGAGTGGGACTATGACGGCGTCAACGAGATGATCCTCTCGGATCAGCAGATCAACGGCCAGGCGCGCAAGCTCCTGACCCATTTCGACCGCAACGGTCTCGCCTACACCATGGACCGTGAGAACGGCGAGCTGCTGGTCGCCGAAAAGTACGATCCGAAGGTGAACTGGACCTCCGGCGTCGACATGGACAAGAACTCGCCGACCTATGGCCGTCCGAAGGTGCTCGACGCAGCTTCGACCGACAAGGCCGGTGAAGACCACAACGTGAAGGGCATCTGCCCGGCCGCGCTCGGCACCAAGGACGAGCAGCCCGCAGCCTACTCGCCGGAGACGCAGCTGTTCTACGTCCCGACCAACCACGTCTGCATGGACTACGAGCCGTTCAAGGTGAGCTACACCGCGGGCCAGCCCTATGTGGGTGCGACGCTCTCGATGTATCCGCCGCAGGGTGAAAGCCACATGGGCAATTTCATCGCCTGGGACGGCAAGACCGGCAAGATCGTCTGGTCGAACAAGGAGCAGTTCTCGGTCTGGTCGGGTGCGCTCGCAACAGCCGGCGGCGTGGTGTTCTACGGCACGCTCGAAGGCTACCTGAAGGCGGTCGACGCCAAGTCCGGCAAGGAGCTCTACAAGTTCAAGACTCCCTCCGGCATCATCGGCAACGTCACGACCTATGAGAACGGCGGCAAGCAGTATGTCGCAGTGCTCTCCGGCGTCGGTGGCTGGGCCGGCATTGGTCTGGCCGCAGGCCTGACCGATCCGACCGCCGGGCTCGGCGCAGTCGGCGGCTACGCGGCCCTCAGCAACTACACGGCGCTCGGCGGTACGCTGACCGTGTTCTCGCTGCCGACGAACTAGGCCCGTTCAGTATCGCTCCGGCGCGTGGATCAACTCCACGCGCCGGCTCGTCTCCACCGAACGCCTTCGAGGAAAAATCTCTTGCGTAAAATCTGCTTTGTCATTGCTGCGATGATCTTCGTTGGGTCGGGAGGAATTGCGACCGCGGACGGTCCGGGCGACCCGGCCGCCGTGAAGAAAGAAGACGACGGGAAATGGCTCGATAAGGAAGGAAACCCGACCTACAAGATTTCGGCCGACGGCACCGTGGACTGGTTCACCTATTCCGGCTACCGCCGCTATCACTCCGACTGCCACGTCTGCCATGGCCCCGACGGCATGGGATCCACCTACGCGCCGGCGCTGAAGGATTCGGTCAAGACGATGAGCTATGGCGACTTCCTTGGAGTCGTCGCCTCCGGTCGCAAGAACATCTCGACTGCGCAGGAGAACGTCATGCCCGCCTTCGGCGACAACCCCAACGTCGCCTGCTACATGGATGATCTCTATGTCTATCTGCGCGCGCGCTCCGACGAGGCGTGGGGCCGACAGCGTCCCTCCAAGAAGGAGGAGAAGAATGAGGCCTATACCAAGGCCGAAGACGCCTGCATGGGCAAGAAATGAACGTTGCGAGGACCGCCGAGACTACGTCCTGGCGTCTTACGAGAATTTGAGGAGCTACCAATGAAGACACGTGCCGCCGTCGCTTTCGAAGCAAAGAAGCCGCTCGAGATCGTCGAAGTCGACCTGGAAGGGCCCAAGGCCGGCGAGGTCCTGGTCGAGATCAAGGCAACGGGCATCTGCCACACCGACGCCTACACGCTCGACGGTTTCGACAGCGAGGGAATCTTCCCGTCGATCCTGGGCCATGAGGGCGCGGGCATCATCCGCGAGATCGGCCCCGGCGTGACCTCGGTGAAGCCGGGTGACCACGTCATCCCGCTCTACACGCCGGAATGCCGGCAGTGCAAAAGCTGCCTGAGCCAGAAGACCAATCTCTGCACCGCGATTCGCGCGACGCAGGGCAAGGGCGTGATGCCCGACGGCACCAGCCGCTTCTCCTACAAGGGCAAGCCGATCTACCACTACATGGGCTGCTCGACCTTCTCGAACTTCACCGTGCTGCCGGAGATCGCGGTCGCCAAGATCCGCGAGGACGCCCCCTTCGACAAGAGCTGCTACATCGGCTGCGGCGTCACCACCGGCGTCGGCGCCGTGGTCAACACCGCCAAGGTCGAGCCGGGCGCCAACGTGGTCGTGTTCGGCCTCGGCGGCATCGGGTTGAACGTGATCCAGGGCGCCAAGATGGCCGGCGCCGACAAGATCATCGGCGTCGACATCAACGACTCCAAGGAGGATTGGGGCCGCCGGTTCGGCATGACCCACTTCGTCAACCCGAAGAAGGTCACCGGCGACATCGTCCAGCACCTGGTCGGCCTCACCGATGGCGGCGCCGACTACACCTTCGACTGCACCGGCAACACCACCGTGATGCGCCAGGCGCTGGAAGCCTGCCATCGCGGCTGGGGCACCTCGATCATCATCGGCGTCGCCGAAGCCGGCAAGGAGATCGCCACCCGCCCGTTCCAGCTCGTCACCGGGCGCAACTGGCGCGGCACGGCGTTCGGCGGCGCGCGCGGCCGCACCGACGTGCCGAAGATCGTCGACTGGTACATGAACGGAAAGATCCAGATCGATCCGATGATCACCCACGTGCTCAAGCTCGAAGAGATCAACAAGGGCTTTGACCTTATGCACGAGGGAAAATCCATCCGTTCAGTCGTCGTGTTCTAGCTCGAAATCGTCACCCCAAAGGAGGATCGACCCATGACTGTTGCACTCCATCCCTCGATCGATAACGGCGTCAAACAGGGCAGCGGCAGCTTTGCCGGCGGCACGTTGGCCTGCAAATGCGCGGACCATCAGGTCAAGGTCGCCGTCAAGGGCGACGTCGCCCACAACCACGCGTGCGGCTGCACCAAGTGCTGGAAACCGCAGGGCGCGATCTTCTCGGTCGTGGCCGTGGTGCCGCGCCAGAACATCACCGTGCTCGAGAACGGCGACAAGCTTCAGATCGTCGATCCCTCCGCGGTGATCCAGCGCTACGCTTGCACCGGTTGCGGCACGCACATGTACGGCCGCATCGAGAACAAGAACCATCCGTTCTACGGCCTCGACTTCATCCACGCCGAACTGTTCCAGGAGCAGGGTTCGGCAGCGCCGCAATTCGCCGCCTTCGTCTCGTCGGTGATCGAATCGGGCGTGAAGCCGGAGCAGATGGGCGGAATACGGTCTCGGTTCAAGGAGCTTGGGCTTGAGCCCTATGACTGCCTGTCGCCTGCACTGATGGACGCGATCGCGACCCACGTGGCCAAAGCCAAGGCCGCCTGAACAAGGCAGCTTGAACTGAACGGGCCGCCTCAGCCGGCGGCCCACGCTCTCGCCACGCCCGTCCGATCGCTGGTTGCCCCACTCCCAGCGAACCGGACGGGCCTGGCCCTGGACGATCGCGGCGAAGCCGCCTCCTCGCCTTCGATGGACTGGCGAGAACCATCGGCTCCCTCAGTCCTGGTCTCTGAATGACTGCGCAGGGCCGCCAGCTTCCGTCTTGAAGTTTGCGGCGCTTGCGTTTCTCCCTCCCTCGACTGAGGCATCCTGCTTCGTCCGCGCAGTCTTCCTGGCGGACGAAGCCTTTTTTCGTTACCCATCCGCGGGCGCACGGTGCGCGTGGCGCGATGTCGCGCCCTGCTTTTGACAAACCATCGATGCAATCTTTTCCCGGTGAGAACACTCGGCTGTGAACGCCGGGCCGGTGCGATCTCTGCTAGGTTCGTACCGTCACGATGCCGCACGAAATTCAAACAATTAAGAACAACACGGGGAGGTATCGAGCACATCCAGACATCGCCATCGGCGTTCCTGCCTCCCTCCGGGATTTGCCCGCGCGGGATGATGGCGGGATGTGGCGCCACGACGCACGAACCACCGCCGACTCACGTCGGCGATTTGAATTTGGCATGCTTATGAAGAGCGAGGGACGATCATGATCAAGGTGAAGATCAACGGCCAGGAACAGAGCTGGGACGGCGACCCGGATCTCCCGCTACTCTGGTTCCTGCGTGACGAGGCAGGGCTGACCGGCACCAAGTTCGGCTGCGGCCAGGCCCTGTGCGGCGCCTGCACCGTCATCATCGACAAGCAGGCCGTGCGCGCCTGCATCACGTCGGTGAACGACGTCGCCGGACGCGAGGTCACGACGATCGAGGGGCTGCACCCGAGCGGCGATCACCCGGTTCAAAAGGCCTGGCGCCAGGTCAACGTTCCCCAATGCGGCTTCTGCCAGGCCGGCCAGATCATGCAGGCCGCCGCGCTTCTGATGGACAATCCAAAGCCGTCGCACGACCAGATCCGCGAGGCGATGGCCGGCAACATCTGCCGCTGCGGCTGCTATCAGCGCATCGAGAACGCGGTCCATCTCGCATCGACGGGAGTGTGACATGAATTTCATCGACAATCCCCGCAAGCTTCGCGGCTTCGAAAAGCATATCAGGGTCGAGAAGGTCTCGCGCCGCAGCATCCTGAAGGGGCTCGGCGTCACCGGTGGCTTCGTGCTTGCCGCGCCCGTGATGTCACGCCAGGCCCTCGCCTATGAGACAGGCGCCGGCAAGATGCCGCACGGCGTCGTGATCGATCCGCGCGTGTTCGTTTCGGTTGCGCCGGATGGCATCGTCACCATCGTCGGGCACCGCTCCGAAATGGGCACGGGCGTGCGCACCAGCCTGCCGCTGATCGTGGCCGAGGAAATGGAAGCCGACTGGTCCAAGGTCAAGGTGCAGCAGGCCCATGGCGACGAGGTCAAGTTCGGCAACCAGGACACCGACGGCTCGCGCAGCACGCGGCACTATCTGATCCCGATGCGCCAGATCGGCGCCTCCGCCCGCACCATGCTGGAGCAGGCCGCGGCGAAACGCTGGAAGGTGCCGGCGACCGAGGTCAAGGCTGTCAATCACGAGGTCGTCCACAGCGCCAGCGGACGCAAGCTCGGCTTCGGCGAGCTTGCTGCCGACGCCGCCAAGGAATCGGTGCCTGCTATCGAAGGCCTCAAGCTGAAGGACCCCCGGGATTTCCGCTATCTCGGCAAGGGCCAGATCGGCATCGTCGATCTTCACGACATCACCACCGGGAAGGCGCGATACGGCGCCGACGTGCGCTTGCCCGGCATGAAGTACGCGGCGATCGCGCGGCCGCCGGTGACCGGCGGCAAGCTGGTCAAGTTCGAGCCGGACGAGGCGCTGAAGGTGCCCGGCGTCGAAAAGGTGATGCAGGTGCAGGGCTGGCCGTGGCCGTCGAAATTCCAACCGCTCGGCGGCGTCGCCGTGATCGCGCGCAACACCGGCGCGGCGATCAAGGGCCGCGATGCGCTGAAGCTGACCTGGGACGACGGCCCCAACGGCAAGTACGAGTCGGCCGCCTATCGCAAGGAGCTCGAGGAGGCCTCGCGCAAGCCCGGCCTGGTCCTGCGCCAGGAGGGCGATGCGGACGCCGCCCTGAAGGGCGCCGACAAGGTCATCGTGGGCGAGTACTACATCCCGCACCTCGCCCATGTCAGCATGGAGCCGCCGGTGGCGGTGGCCGACGTCAAGGGCGACAAGGCCGAGATCTGGGCGCCGGTGCAGAGCCCGGGCGGCACGCGCGAGGATGTCGCCAAGACACTCGGCATTCCGGAAGCGAACGTCACCGTCAACGTGACGCTGCTCGGCGGCGGTTTCGGTCGCAAGTCGAAATGCGACTTTGCGCTCGAAGCCGCGCTCCTGTCGAAGGAGCTCGGCGCACCGGTGAAGGTGCAGTGGACGCGGGAGGACGACATCCACAACGGCTTCCTGCACACCGTCTCGGTCGAGCGGATCGAGGCCGGTCTCGACAAGAGCGGCAAGGTGGTCGCCTGGCGCCACCGTAGCGTGGCCCCCAGCATCGCCTCGACCTTTGCGGCCGGCACGGTGCATCAGGCGCCATTCGAAATCGGCATGGGCCTCGTCGACATGCCGTTCGAGATCGCCAACATCTCTTGCGAGAATCCGGAAGCGGCTGCGCACACCCGTATCGGCTGGTTCCGCTCGGTCTCGAACATCCCGCGCGCCTTCGCGGTGCAGTCGATGGTCGGCGAGATCGCGCAGGCCACAGGCCGCGACCAGAAGGAGACGCTGCTCGCGCTGATCGGCAGCCCGCGCATCGTCAAGCCGGCGGTGAAGGACCTCTGGAACTATGGCGAGCCCTTTGACAGTTACCCGATCGATACCGCGCGCCTGCGCAAGGTGGTCGAGCTGGTCGCCGAGAAGGGCGAATGGGGACGTCAGGTGCCGAAGGGGCACGGTCTCGGCATCGCCGTGCACCGCAGCTTCGTCAGCTACATCGCGACCATCGTCGAGGTCGCCGTCGATGAGAAGGGCAAATTGACGGTGCCGCGGGTCGACACCGCGATCGACTGCGGCACTTATGTCAACCCCGAGCGCATCGCCTCGCAGATCGAGGGCGCGGCGATCATGGGCCTGAGCATCGCCAAATACGGCGAGATCACGTTCAAGGACGGCAAGGTGCAGCAGAAGAACTTTGACGACTTCCAGGTCGTCAGGATGGATGACTCTCCTGTGGTGACCAACGTCTACATCGTGCCGCCTGGCCCGGACACGCCGCCGAGCGGCGTCGGCGAGCCCGGCGTACCGCCTTTGGCGCCGGCGCTGATCAACGCCATCTTCGCGGCGACCGGGAAACGCATCCGGAGCTTGCCGATCGGCAAGCAATTGGAGGCATAAGGGAACGGAACAGAGGCGGCCTCGCGCCGTTTCCATCGATCTGACAGGAGCAGATCGATGATCAACATCTCAAGGGCGCTCGCAGTCTCGCTGTCGGGCGCCTTTCTTTTGGCTGCCGCAGGCGCATCCGCCCAGAGCAGCGCCACGCCCCCGACCACAGCCACGCGCCCCACCGCGCCGGACCAGAACTCGCTGCCCAACGCCAACGCTCCACCGGCGTCGACGACCCAGACCACCGGGCAGAGCAGTCCGGATCCGAAGGTTCGGGAGATGAACCAGAAGGAGAAGGACAAGGTGGATCGCCAGGGGAAGTAGCGGTTTGGCGCCTGCGCATTGATATGTCCCTTCCGCTTGCGGGCAGGGCTGAAGAAGCGTGGCGGATAGCTCGCCCGCGGCCCATCCTTCGAGACGCCTGCCGATGGCGGGCCCTCAGGATGAGGACGGAGTGTGCGGCAGCAATCTCAGCGGGCCAATGCTGCTTAGCCTCATCCTGCCTTGTGGGGAAGGCGACGACGCTTGTTGCCAAGGGGAAGGACGCAGGCCCACGCAAAAATGCGGCGGACGTTGCCGTCCGCCGCATTCGCCACCCCCCTGCTGCTCCGCCTTCGTCGATCCGCCCGCGGAGCTATTTCTTCAGCGCGAACACCCAGATCACGCCGCCCTGCGGCACGTTGGCCTCGATACCGATGTTGTTGGTGACCAGCGCATCCTGGATGCGCTGCGCATCCACGCCCCATCCCGACTGGATCGCGATGTACTGGACACCGTCGACCTCATAGGACACCGGCATGCCCATGATGCCGGAGTTGGTCTTCTGCTCCCACAACAGCTCACCGGTCTTGGCGTTGAAGGCGCGGAAGTTGCGGTCGTTGGTACCGCCGGCGAAGACGAGATCGCCCGCGGTTGCCGTGACCGATCCGAACAGCTGCGACTTCGGGAAATTGTGCTGCCACACCTTCTTGCCGGTGACGGGATCCCACGCCTGCAGCTCGCCGAAATGATCGGCGCCAGGCTTTGTCTTCAGCCCGATGTCTTCGGGCTTGGTACCGAGCCAGAGCTCACCCGGCTTGAGCGCAACCTTCTCGCCGGTGAAGCCACCGCAGAAGTTCTCGTTGGCGGGCACGTAGACCAGCTTGGTCCGTTCGCTATAGGCGGCCGACGGCCAATCCTTGCCGCCCCACAGCGACGGGCAGAATTCGACGCGCTTGCCGATGACGGGCTTGTGCGCGGGATCGACGATCGGCTTGCCGCTCTCGGCATCGATGCCCTTCCAGACATCGGTCGAGACGAATGGCCAGCCGGCGACATAGTTGATCTTGGTCGGCGTGCGCTCGAGCACCCAGAAGATCGCGTCGCGTCCCGGGTGGACCAGGCTCTTGATGTTGCGGCCATCGCGTTGCAGGTCGATCAGCATCGGCGCCTCGACCTCGTCCCAATCCCAGGAATCGTTCTGGTGATATTGGTGATAGGTCTTGATCTTGCCGTTGTTCGGATCGAGCGCGAGCACCGACGAGGTGTAGAGATTGTCGCCGGGATGAGTCTCGCCGGGCCATGGCGCCGCATTGCCGACGCCCCAATAGATCGTCTTGGTGTCCTTGTCGTAATTGCCGGTCATCCAGGCTGAGCCGCCGCCGTTCTTCCAGTCGTCGCCCTGCCAGGTGTCGTGACCGGGCTCGCCTTCACCGGGAATGGTGTAGGTCCGCCACAGCTCCTTGCCGTCCTTGGCGTCATAGGCGGCGACATAGCCGCGCACGCCGAACTCGCCGCCGGAGCCACCGACGATGACCTTGCCGTCGACGATCAGCGGCATCAGGGTCATGTACTGGCCCTTCTTGTAGTCCTGCACCTTGGTGTCCCACACCACCTTGCCGGTCTTGGCATCGAGCGCGACGACGTGGTCGTCGGTGGTGGCGAGATAGAGCTTGTCCTCCCAGAGGCCGACGCCGCGGCTGGTCGGATGCAGCTGGAACAGATCATCCGGAAGTTGCCGCTTGTAGCGCCAGTATTCGTCGCCGGTCTTCGCGTTCAGCGCGATCACCTGCCCCATCGGGGTCGCCACGAACATCACGCCGTTGTTGATGATGGGCGGCGCCTCGTGGCCTTCGACCACGCCGGTGGCAAAGGTCCAGACCGGCGTGAGATTCTTCACGTTCGAGGCGTTGATCTGGTCGAGCGGGCTGTAGCCCTGCCCGTCATAGGTCCGCCTGTAGAGCATCCAGTTGGCGGGTTCCGGATTTTCCAGCCGCTGCGCGGTGACCGGCGTGTAGCTCTCGATCGGGCCGGCGATTGCGGCGGTCGCGGCAAGACAGGTGAAGGCGACGAAGCCGGACAGGTACCATTGCTTCCTGGTCATGGACGTTCCCCTTTTCATCCGTTTGAATTCTTGTGAATTCTTGTCGTTCGTCCCGTCGTCCGCCCGTCGGCGGATGCGGCCTCTCGTGACGCGGGCATACCCCGCACCGTCCATCATCCCGGCTGCGCGCCACCTACCTTTCCGACGAAGTTGCCGGCGACGCTGAGTGATCCATCAGCGAGCGCGAGCGGCAGCGCCGCGAGCCGCCGCGGCGCCGGTCCGAACACGACCTGCGCGCCCGCGCGAGGATCGTATTCGGAGTTGTGGCACATGCACTTGAACACCTCCTTGTCGCCGACATCGCTCTTGACCCAGGCGGTGACGGGACAGCCGGCATGCGAGCAGATCGCCGAATAGGCGAGGATGCCATCGACGGCACGCTCACGGGTCTTTTCGTCGAGCTCGTTGGGATCGAGGCGGATGATCAGGATCTCGTTGAGCCGGGATGCGCTGCGCACCACCGACGTCTTGGGGTCCTTCGGCCAGGCATGCACCGGCGGCCCGCCGGCCGCCAGATCGGCCAACGTGACCGGCTTTCCTTCCTGGTCGCCTTCGGAGAAGACGAGCACGTCACCTTTCTGAGGCCGTTCGTCGGAGCCAGGCGCATCCTCGCCGGCGCGCGCCTGGGTAGAACAGCCGAGGCATGCGGTGGTGGCGAGTGCACCGAGCAGCAGCGTTCGCCGCGTCTGCTCGGTGCCCGCGTCAACTTCAGGTTCCGCAGCACTCTCGGAGGGTGAAGATGTGGTGTTGAACGATGCGCGAGCCATGCCCGCTAGCAGGCGCTGGAACTCTGCCGAAAACAAGGCGAAGAATTGGCGCCGCAGTGCATCAATATGGCTTTGCTCGCGTTGATTGAATGAGAATGAACGCGAGCAAGCGTGTTTTCGCAAATTCTACTTCGCATTGCGCGAACAGCATGATGATTTTGCAGATCAGACCGATGCTACAGGAATTGGTGCAACGCGCCATCACGCGATGCGTGCTGCACATTTCTCAGGCACGCATTTTGTATTCACGACCTGAGCACGTGACGCGGTGAAGCGATGCGGCCTGCAACAGTTGCCGACGCCATCTCAAAACTGTCGGCGATACGACGGGCCTTGTCGATGAAGAGCGCGGCCGCCGGAGGCGGGCAGACTTCGCGTGCGGTCTGTTCGAACAGATCGAGCCAGCGATCGAAATGGCCGCCGACCAGGCTCAGCGGCAGATGCGCCCGCATCGGCGAGCCATGATAGCGGCCGCTCATCAGCACGACCGACGACCAGAAATCCGTGAGCTTGGCGAGATGCTCGTCCCAATTCTGCACGATCGCGAACACCGGCCCCAGCAGCGCGTCCTTGCGCACGCGCCCGTAAAAGCGGGTGACGAGCTCCCCGATCATCTCCTCAGTGATCCCGGTGCGCTCGATCGCATCCTGGGTCAACAGGTTCCGTCGCACAGCCGCAGCTTCGCGCTCGGCCTTCAGTCGATCCGACATGTCCTTTGTTTTCCGTTCCGTTGTTCCCGCAAGGCCGCCCGTTCGACATTGTCGGGCCAATCGCGCGCGGCGTCTTTGTCGCAGCGCAAATTGCGGGATCTGGCGGCGGACGCTCGACGCCCGCCGCCGACGCCTTGATCAGGCGTTGTAAGTGTAAAAACCCTGCCCGGTCTTGCGACCGAGATGGCCGGCATCGACCATCTCTTTGAGCAGCGGCGCTGGCCGATATTTAGGATCGTTGAAGCCTTTGTAAAAGACCTCCATGACCGAGAGCATGGTGTCGAGGCCGACGAGATCGGCGAGCGCCAGAGGCCCGATCGGATGGTTGCAGCCGAGCTTCATGCCGGCGTCGATCTCTTCCGCGGTCGCGATGCCTTCCTGGAGCGCGAAGATCGCTTCGTTGATCATCGGGCAGAGGATGCGGTTGACGGCGAAGCCCGGGCTGTTCTTGGCGGTGATCGCCACCTTGCCGACGCGCTGGGCGAAATCGAGCGCCTTGGCGTGGGTGTCGTCGGAGGTCTGCAAGCCCCGGATGAGTTCCAGCAGCGCCATCACCGGCACCGGGTTGAAGAAGTGCATGCCGATGAAACGGTCGGGACGATCGGTCGCCGCCGCGAGCTTGGTGATCGAGATCGAGGAGGTGTTGGTGGCAACCAGCGTGCGCGGCGACAGGTTGGCGCAGAGATCCTTCAGGATCTTGACCTTGAGCTCCTCGTTCTCGGTGGCGGCCTCGATGACGAGGTCGCAATTCGACAGCTTCGCGCGGTCGGTCGTGCCGGTGATGCGCTTGAGCGTCGCCTCGCGGTCGGCCGCCGACATCTTCTCTTTCTTGACTAGCCGCTCGAGGCTACCGCCAACGGTCGACAGGCCGCGGTTCACCGCCGCGTCGGAGATGTCGACCATCACGACCGAGAGCCCAGCCGCGGCGCAGATCTGCGCGATACCGTTCCCCATGGTGCCTGCCCCGATGATGCCAACGCTCTGGATCATTGCCTCATATCCTTCATCCTAGCGGGCCAGCCGGCTACCGGCCCGGCCCCATTGTTTCTGCATCAGGGTCTAGCACCGCCAAGGGGCGCCTGCGACCTGATCCTGCCTCTTCCTTAAAGCATCCAAGGAGGGAATAAAGCCGTTCGTCCGCGGCGAAAAGGCATGATTTGGCACCGTTGGAGCCTGTTTTGCCCGGGTTTGCACCACATCCCACCTCCGCCGACCCTCATCTCACCCGAGACGCAGCACCTTGCCCGGATTCATGATGTTGTCGGGGTCGAGCGCCCGCTTGATCGTACGCATGATGTCGAGCTCGGTCCTGGCGCGATAGTGCTGGAGCTCGTCGAGCTTCTCGATGCCGATGCCGTGTTCGGCCGAGATCGAGCCGCCCATGGACGTGATGAGGTCGTTGACGGCCCGTGTGATCGCCGGCGAATACTGGCCGAGCGTGGCGCGATCCATGCCCTTCGGACCCATGAAGGAGAAGTGCACATTGCCGTCGCCGATGTGGCCGAGCGGATAAGGGCGGATCGTCGGCAGGATGTCGAGCGCGGACTTCAGACCCTTGTCGATGAATTCGGGAATCCGGGAGATCGCGACCGACACGTCGTAGCTCAAACCGGGCCCCTCGGCGCGCGAGGCCTCGGCCACGCTTTCGCGGATGCGCCACATGTTGCGCGACTGCGTTTCGGTTTGCGCGATCACCGCATCGAGCACCCGGCCCGCATCGAGCTGATCAGCCAGAAACTGCTCCATCCTGTCCGACATGCCTGCACCGCCGTCCTGCCGCGGGCGGGCCGACGACCATTCGAGCAGGAGATACCAATCGGTCTCCGCCTTGAGAGGATCCTGCGCGCCGGGAATATGCCGCAGCACCATATCGATGCATGCGCGGCTCATGAGCTCGCAGGAACTGACATTGTCGTCGGAGGCCGCATGCGCCTCCGACAGGAGCTCGATCGCGGCGCTGGGATCGCGGATTGCGAGCCACGCCGCGCAGACGTCCTTCGGCGTGGGCCAGAGCTTCAGCACCGCCTTGGTGATGATGCCGAGCGTGCCTTCAGCGCCCATGAACAGGTGCTTGAGGTCGTAGCCGGTGTTGTCCTTCTTGAGCGCACGCAGCCCGTCCCAGACATCTCCGTTGGCCAGGACGACCTCGAGGCCCAGCACCAGATTGCGCGCATTGCCGTAGCGCAACACCTGCACGCCGCCGGCGTTGGTAGAGAGATTGCCCCCGATCATGCACGAGCCCTGCGCGCCCAGGCTGAGCGGAAACAAGCGATCATGGCGCGCGGCCGTGTCCTGAAGCGTCTGGAGGATGCAGCCCGCCTCCACGGTCATGGTGTAGCCGACGGAATCGACATGCAGCACGTGGTTCATGCGGCCGAGCGAAAGCAGGATGCCGCGATGCACGGGCCACGGCGTGGCACCGCCCATCAGGCCCGTGTTGCCGCCCTGCGGCACGATGGCAATGCCATTGTCGTGGCAGAGCTTGACGACCGCGGAGACTTCCGCGGTGCTGGCTGGTCGCACGACCGCTGCAGCCTGCCCGGTGAGCTCGCCGCGCCAGTCGGTCACGAACGGCCGTTTGTCGTGCTCATCCAGGATCAGGCCCTTGTCGCCCACGATGGCTCGCAGGCGGTCGAGAACGGCCGGCGTCACGGGCACGGTCGGAATGGAGGGAGCGGTGACAAGGGCAGCACCCGGCATGTGTTCCTCTCTTTGCGGCTCTTCTGCGCAGCCTTGGGCTGCGCCGGCCTTCTTTGTTGTTTTCAGGTCTTGCGTTTGCACGATGAGGCTAGCATGAAGGCCGCGCTTGGGGGAACGTCGCCCGACATGAGGCCCGCGCGGATCTGTCGAGGATGCCGACGGCAAGTGCCCTTCCTCCGAGGCCCCGCATCCCCTACTGTGCCGGATCAACCCGGATTGGAGATCATGAGCCGCTTCTGGAGTCCGGTCGTCCACACGCTTTCGCCCTACGTGCCGGGCGAGCAGCCGAAGCAGGACGGCGTCGTCAAGCTCAACACCAACGAGAATCCCTATCCGCCCTCGCCGCGCGTGCTGACGGCGATCGCATCGGCTGCGGAGCGGCTGCGCCTCTATCCCGACCCGCACGCCACCCGCTTGCGCGAGGCGATCGCGGCCTACAGCGGCGTTGCGCCCGAGCAGGTGTTCGTCGGCAACGGGTCGGACGAGGTTCTGGCTCACACCTTCCAGGCGCTCCTGAAGCACGATAAGCCGCTTCTGTTTCCCGATGTCACCTACAGCTTCTACCCGGTCTATTGCCGCCTCTATGGCATAGCGCATGAGGAAGTGCCGCTCGATGCCGCGATGAGGATCGAGACCGCCGGCTACAGGCGGCCGTCGAGCGCCATCCTGCTCTGCAATCCCAACGCGCCCACCGGTATCGCCCTTTCGCGCGAGGCAATCGCCGCACTGCTCGCGGAAAATCCGGACCGGCTGGTGGTGGTGGACGAGGCCTATGTCGATTTCGGCGCCGAGAGCGCCGTGCCGCTCGTTGCGCGCCACGACAATCTGCTGGTCATCCAGACCTTCTCGAAGTCGCGCTCGCTCGCGGGCCTCAGGGTCGGATTTGCCATCGGCCAGCGGCCGCTGATCGAGGCGCTGGAGCGCGTGAAGGACAGCTTCAACTCCTATCCCGTCGATTGTCTCGCCATCGCCGGCGCCGTCGCCGCCATCGAGGACGACGCATGGTTCCTCGAGACCCGCGCCCGCATCATTGCAAGCCGCGACGTGTTGGCGCGCGATCTCGGGCAACTCGGCTTCGAAGTATTGCCGTCGCTTGCGAACTTCGTGTTCGCACGTCATCGCAGCCGGAGTGGCGCCGATCTCGCGACCGCCCTTCGCCAGCGTGGTGTACTGGTCCGGCACTTCAAGAAGCCGCGCATCGAGGACTTCCTGCGCATCACCGTCGGAACGGAGGCAGAGTGTAGCCGGCTGATCGACGTGCTGCGTGGGTTGATCTAGCTCAGCGAAGGCGGCGGCCGCCGCTTGAACACAATGGCATTTGCAGGGACCAGTCCGTGACGCACCTTCGCCGCCTCGACATCGACGCCCCGGAGGCACGCGCTCGAACATCGAAGCGCGGGCGCGGATGAACGACTTCGCGCGATCCATCGGCGCCGCCTTCACGCTGATCGGCGAGGCCGACGCCGAGCTTCTCGGCATCGTCGCATTGTCGGTCCGCGTCAGCCTGACCGCAAGCATCGTCGCGCTGCTGATCGGCGCGCCGATCGGCGCACTGCTCGCGATCAGCCGTTTCCGCGGACGGCAGGTCATCATCGTGCTGACCAATGCGCTGCTCGGCCTGCCGCCCGTCGTGGTAGGGCTCGCGCTCTATCTGCTGCTGTCACGGTCCGGCCCGCTCGGAGCGGCCGGGCTGCTGTTCACGCCCACCGCCATGGTGATCGCGCAGACGCTGCTCGCCACGCCGATCGTGGTGGCGCTGGTGCATCGGCCGGCAAGCCTGCTCTGGGCGGAGTATGGCGATCTGGCGCGGATCGACGGTCTGTCGGCCCTGCGCAGCATGGCGCTCCTGCTCGCGCTGGGACGGACCTCGCTGCTGACGGCCTTTCTCGCGGCCTTCGGCCGCGCCATCGCGGAGGTCGGCGCCATCATCATCGTCGGCGGCAACATCCGCGGCTTTACGCGCACGATGACGACCGCGATCGCGCTGGAGACCAGCAAGGGCGACCTGCCGCTGGCGCTGGGTCTCGGGCTGATCCTGCTCGCACTCAGCGTTGCGGTGTCGACCGTCGCCTTTCTGCTAGTTGGCCGCGTTGGGGAAAAATAGCTGCTCGCCGCCGACCTTGTAGCCGGCAATCGCCTGCTGTCCTTTGGGAGACACCAGCCAGTCGATGAAGGCCTGCCCGTCCTGTGCCTTCACATTCGGATGCTTGGCCGGATTGACCAGCATGACGCCGTACTGGTTGAAGAGCCGCTTGTCGCCCTCGGTGAGGATGGCGAGTTCGCCGCGATTCCTGAACGACAACCAGGTACCACGATCCGACAGCAGATAGGCGTTCGAGGACGAGGCCATGTTCAGCGCGGGCCCCATGCCCTGGCCGATCTCGCGATACCAGCTGTCCTTGCCGGAACTGACATCGACACCCGCCTCCTTCCACAATCTCAGCTCGGCTGCGTGGGTGCCGGACTTGTCGCCGCGCGAGATGAACGGCGCCTTTGCCGCCGCGATCCTGCGCAGCGCATCGGTGACGTCCTTGCTGCCGGCGATCTGCGCCGGATCGCTTTTCGGGCCGATGATGACGAAGTCGTTGTACATCACGTCAAAGCGCTTCACGCCCTGCCCTTCCGACATGAACTTGTCTTCGGCAGGCCTGTCATGGACGAACACCACGTCGGCATCACCGCGCCGCCCGATGTCCAGCGCCTGGCCGGTGCCGACGGCAACGACTTTCACGTCGATGCCCTCGGCCTTCGAGAACAGCGGCAGCAGATGGCCGAACAAACCCGACTGTTCGGTCGACGTCGTCGAGGCCACCGTGATGGTGCGATTCTGCGCGAATGCAATGGTGGACCAGAGCAGAACCGCTCCGATGGCGACTATTCTTTTCATGCCTCGTCCTCACACCAGATGCCCGGGAGTTCCAAGTTAACCTTGAGACCGCACCACAGGGAACCCCCACATTCGGCACAACTCACATTGCTGCGACGCGCCACGCCCGAGTTTGGAACGCCCCCTCCACGCACAGGTTGTCTCGGGCAATGCAGGAGTACAACATGAAGAAGATCATTTTGGCATCGGCGTGCATCATGGCGCTGGCAACCGGCGGCGCCTTCGCGCAGACACAACCCGCTCCAAGCGCATCCAGTCAGGGCGAGGTCGGTCCCTCATCGCGAGGCCCTGCCACCAAGGGGATGACGACGGGGCGTTCCTCGAACACGCAGAACGAGGCCGCCGACAGCAAGGGCAAGCAGTCGCCTTCGGCCGGCGGCAGCAACACCAACAACATGGACAGCCAGGCCGGCGGTGGCGCAGGCTCCGGGAAGTAACCGCGATATCGTGAGAGGGGGCGGATGTTCCCTCCTCTCCCACGGGAAGGCAAGATCGATCGGCAGTGTCGCGCCGCGCCACAGATTCGAATCGAGAGGCTAGCCAGCGGCGCGCGCATGTTCTGCAATTGGTCCCACCTACATTGACATCGGTGTGACGGCCGGGGCAGTTTTTCACATTGCTGACGAATCAGCGATTGCCTCACGCCGAGTACCTCTTGGACAACTCCCAGTGCTTTCGAGACTGATATCGTTGCTGCACCGCATCCCTGCGGTGAAATGGGCGTTGACCCGGCTTCGGCCCACGCCGCACGGCGGCAGCATCGACGCCGCCCCGATTGCCGCAGAAAGCTCGCCAGTTCTCATCGTCGACGCTGCAGAAACTGCGCCGGCTCCGAGCATCAGCGCCGATCCACCGCCCAGCGCCGCAGTCGTCGCGGACGAAGCCGCGATCCCTGTCGTCGCGGAGAGCCCATCGGCCGCGCCGGCTGATGTGAACGTCACCGACAATTCATTGCCGGAGACGCCGACAGAAGCCGAGCCGGTCGTCGTGGCCGAGGCTGCAATCTCACCGGTCGACATCGCACCCGAGCCGACCGATGTCCCCGAGCTCATCATCGACAACGATCCGCCGGCGGAAGATTCGGCTGACGTTGCGCCCGACGAGACCGAGCAAACCGTGGTCGCATGTGGCGAGGCCGACGAAGAATCGGTCGACGCCGAGCCCATTGCTATCAGCAGCGATCCATCTCCCGAGCTTCCGGCCGGCATCGAGCCCGTCGTCGCGGAGGAGACCGAGGTCGTGTCCGTCGACGTCGCGATCGCGCCGGTTGACGCCCTCAGCGTCAACGACGATCACTCCCCTGGCATTCCCGCTGCTGTCGAGCCCGCCGTCGCCGACGCGCTCTGCGTCGCGCTTGGCGACAGCGAAGCCCCGGTGGAGGACGTCTCCGAAAGCGGCATCGACAACGCACCGTCCTCCAGCGTCGCGGTCGAGATCGAGTCGGTTCCCGCCAACGATCCTGCGCCGGTCGTCGCCGCAGTCGTCACTGAGACCTCCTCGGAGGACTCGCCCGGCGTCGTCGCGGACATCGCGCCGGAGCAGGACTCGGCGCCTCCAGCGCCGGAGGTCCGCAGCACACCGAAAGTTCGCGCCAAGCCCGCGGAACCGGCCGATCGTGCCGCGCTGATCCGGCAGCGCTGGGCCGAGACCGGGATCAGGATGTGGAATCCGCGGCTTCACGGCACCGGCGATGCCACGCTGAACATCCAGGGCAGCATCGAGCTGCTGCCGCCCGCCCCCGGCGAGACCCTGCCGCGCTACGACAAGCTGGAATTCAGGATGCTCGGCGGTCAGATCGTGTGCGAGGGCGTCATCGTCGAGGCGCCCGTGCAGGCGAGCCATCGCAGCTTCACCCGGCTCGCCGAGCCGCGAGTTCCGGACCGGGTCCGTGAATCCGTGCGGGAGCGCCAGGCCGCACTCGCCTGATCCTTTTCTACGAAGAATGCTTGCCATATGCTAGGCTGATGCCCCGGCTATGGGAGATCGCATGCGCGCGACATCGTTGCGATTGATCGTCATCGCGGCCCTCTGCTTCTCGCAAGGAGCCTTTGCAGCGTCCAGCAAACGGCCGCGTCACGTGCCGCCAACCGCGCATGCCGCCGATGTCGCAGCGAGCTACAAAGCCGACCGGCTCTCGTCCTCGCGTGGCGAGACGATCCTCAACACGCCCGGACAGACCACCGTGCTGACGCGAGAAGTCCTCGACGACAAGAAGGCGACGAGCCTGCGGGACGCCATGCGCTCGACCGCGGGCGTGACGATCGGGCGATAGGCTCCCGCTCCGCTTTCAGCAAACCCGCCGCTATTCCCGCAAGGCCCACGCATTTTTTGCGGACACAAGACTGTTGCCCTCAACGCCGGCCACGACGTAACTTGCGCACCGCCCGGGCCACGACGTCCGCGCCCGACCAAAATGACAAGAACACTGTGGGAGGCAGACTATGAGAAGGCTCGCGGCCGCGCTTTGTGCACTGGCCCTGCTCTCGACTGGCGCGCAGGCGCAGACCATCAAGGATTTCCTGGCAATCGCCATGAAGAAATGGACGGCGCCGTTCGAGCCGTTCCAGCTCATCGGCAACATCTACTATGTTGGCACCGACGGCATTGCCGTCTACGTCATCAAGACGTCGCAGGGGCTGATCCTGATGGATACGGCGATGCCGCAGTCTACCGGCATGATCAAGGACAACATCGCCAAGCTCGGCTTCAAGGTCGCCGACATCAAGATCATCCTCAACTCGCACGCGCATCTCGACCACACCGGCGGCTTTGCCGAGATCAAGAAGGAGACCGGCGCACAGCTCATCGCCGGCGAGCGCGACAAGCCGCTGCTCGAAGGCGGCTATTATCCGGGCGACGAGAAGAACGAGGATCTCGCCTTCCCCGCGGTGAAGGTCGACCGTACCGTCAAGGAAGGCGACAAGGTCACGCTTGGCGACACAACGCTCACCGCGCATGCAACGCCCGGCCATTCACCGGGTTGCACCAGTTGGGAGATGACCGTCAAGGACGGCAGGGAGGACCGCGAAGTGCTGTTCTTCTGTAGCGGCACGGTGGCGCTGAACCGGCTGGTCGGCCAGCCCACCTATCCCGGCATCGTCGATGACTACCGCGCGACCTACGACAAGGTGAAGGCGATGAAGATCGACGTGCTGCTCGGACCGCATCCGGAAGTCTATGGCATGCAGGCCAAGCGCGCGGAGATGAAGGACGGCGCACCGAACCCGTTCGTCAAGCCGGGCGAGCTCGTAACTTACGCAACCAGCCTCTCCGAGGAATTCGACAAGCAGCTCGCGAAGCAGACCGCTGCGCTGGAGAAGAAATAGCGGCCGGCAGGTGCTGCCCGCCTCTCCCCGGCGAGGGAGGGGGCGCGGCAACACGTTGTGCCGGCGCCATGGTTAGCAGAGCGTAGCCGCGGCTCTACAGCACTTCGCAGTTGATATGGCTCGCCTCCCCCGCCTCGTATCGTTAACGCAGCCTCACCAATGCACGCGGCCTGAAATTCCTGCGGCCGCGTGCAACCTGTGCTGGCCTTTTCGCATGGAACCCGTCTAACGCGCCCTTTACCCCCGCCGTGCAAGATCGTCCCCGTTTTGAAGGGACCCCGGGGCGCGTATTGCAATGCCTGTCGTCGATTTGAAGTCTCACCTTGCCGCCGCGATGCGGCTGTTTCGCGTGCCGGCCGACAATCCGGACCTGACGCGCGCGCAGTTCGACGCCTTCTCCAAGCAGATCCCGCTGCTCTACTTCATCCTCATGAGCAATACGATCGCCGTCGCCTACACCTACCTGAACGTGGCGCCGGACTGGCTGACGATGATCGTGCCGAGCGTGCTCACCGTGCTGGCGGCGCTGCGCACCTTCTGGTGGCTGCGGCAGCGCCATCTCGTGCGCAGCGACGCCGACATCCTGCGCAATCTGCGCGCCACCAACTGGATGACGCTGCCGATCGGCGCGGGCTTCACCGCCTGGTCCTTCGCGCTCTTCCCTTACGGCGATCCTTTCGCCAAGAGCCAGGTCGCCTTCTATATGGCCGTCACCGCGATCGGCTGCATCTTCTCGCTGATGCATCTGCGCTCCGCGGCGCTGATCGTGACGCTGGTCGTCGACGTGCCCTATGTGCTGTTCTTCTGGGCCACCGGCGAGCCGACGCTGAAGGCGATCGCGATCAACAACCTGCTCGTCTCCGGCGCGATGGTGACGGTGCTGGTCATCTACTATCGCGACTTCGCCGATCTCGTCGCCAGCCGCAAATCGCTGCTCGCACAACAGGCTGCGACGCAAGCGCTGTCGGACGAGAATTTCCGCCTCGCCAATCTCGATTCCCTCACCGAGCTGCCAAACCGCCGCCGCTTCTTCGCCGAGCTGTCGAGTGCCTTCACCGATGCCGAGCGCAGGAACGTTCGCGTCGCGGTCGGCATCATCGATCTCGACGGCTTCAAGCCGATCAACGACAATTACGGTCACTCGGTCGGCGATCGCGTGCTGATCGAGGCCGGCCGGCGCATCCGCGAGGTCTGCGAGGGTTTTGGTCCGCAGCGGGTGGAATTCGCCCGGCTCGGCGGCGACGAATTCGGTCTCGTCGTGTGCGGCGATCCCGATGATGCGGATCTGCTCCGGCTTGGCCAGCGCATCGGCGACCAGGTCAAGCTTCCCTATCAGCTCGACACCGCCCATACGGGGCTGTCCTGCTCGATCGGCTTTGCGCTGTTCCCGCAATCGGCAACGACGGCCGAAGCGCTCTACGAATGCGCGGATTATTCGCTCTATCACGCCAAGCGCCATCTGCGCGGCCGCACCGTGATCTTCTCGAGCGAGCTCGAGGCCGAGATCCGCAGCCGCGGCGTGATCGAGAATCTGCTGCGCACCGCAGATTTCAGCACCGAGATGGACCTGGTGTTTCAGCCGATCGTGGACGCCATGAGCGAGCACACCGCCGGCTTCGAGGTGCTCGCGCGCTGGCACAGCTCCCGCCTTGGCCTCGTGTCGCCGGCCGACTTCATCCCGGCCGCCGAGCGCATCGGCCTGATCCGGCCGCTGACCCAGGCGCTGCTGGTTCGCGCGCTCGCGGCGGCCAAGACCTGGCCCGACCACATCCGCCTGTCGTTCAACCTCTCCGCTCACGACGTCTGCGCGGCCGAGGGCATCCTGCCGCTGATCTCTATCATCGAGAAGAGCGGACTGCCGCCGCACCGGATCGATTTCGAGATCACCGAGACCGCCGTTACCTTCGACTTCGTGCGCGCACAGCAGTCGATCGCAACGCTGAAGGCGATGGGCTGCGGCATTTCGCTGGACGATTTCGGTACCGGCTACTCCTCGCTGAGCCACGTGCACCGGCTGCCGCTCGACAAGATCAAGATCGACCGCAGCTTCGTCGCCGACATCAACGACAATCCGGTGAGCCACAAGATCATCAAGTCGCTCACGGGCCTGTGCGACGACATGGAGATCGCCTGCGTCGTCGAGGGCGTCGAGACGCGCGCCCAGCTCGATACCCTGCGGCGGCTGGGATGCGACTTCATCCAAGGCTATTATTTCGCAAAGCCGATGCCGGGCGACGCGATCGGCGACTACCTCGCGAACGAAGGCCAGCGCCTCGGCGGCGCGGGAGCCAAGGTCGTGGCCTGAGGCGCGGCTACTTCGAAAGGCTCGGCAGATCGAGCCCCTTGTCGCGGGCGCAGTCGATCGCGATGTCGTAACCCGCGTCCGCATGGCGCATGACGCCGCTGGCGGGATCGTTCCAGAGCACGCGCTCGATGCGCTTTGCAGCCTCAGGCGTGCCGTCGGCGACGATCACCATGCCCGCGTGCTGCGAATAGCCGATGCCGACGCCACCGCCATGATGCAGCGAGACCCAGGTCGCGCCACTGGCGCAATTGAGCAGCGCGTTGAGCAAGGGCCAGTCGGACACCGCATCCGATCCGTCCTTCATCGCCTCGGTCTCGCGGTTGGGGCTCGCCACCGAGCCGCTGTCGAGATGATCGCGGCCGATCACGATCGGCGCTTTTAACTCGCCGCGCGCCACCATCTCGTTGAACGCAAGACCGAGGCGATGGCGATCGCCGAGGCCGACCCAGCAGATGCGCGCGGGCAGGCCCTGGAACTTGATGCGCTCCTTGGCCATGTCGAGCCAGTTGTGCAGCTGCTTGTCGTCGGGCATCAACTCCTTGACCCTGGCATCGGTCTTGAAGATGTCCTCGGGATCGCCCGACAGCGCGGCCCAGCGGAACGGCCCGACACCGCGGCAGAACAAGGGGCGGATATAGGCAGGAACGAAGCCCGGGAAATCGAAGGCGTTCTTCAGGCCCATGTCCTGCGCCATTTGGCGGATGTTGTTGCCGTAGTCGAGCGTCGGGATTCCTTGCGCGTGGAAATCCAGCATGGCCTGGACGTGCTCGACCATCGACGTCTTCGAGGCGCGCTCGACCGCCTTTGGGTCAGAGGCGCGCTTGGCTTCCCAATCGGCGAGCGTCCAGCCCTTCGGCAGATAGCCGTTGATCGGATCATGCGCGCTGGTCTGATCGGTGACGATGTCGGGCTTGACGCCGCGACGGACCAGCTCCGGGAAAATCTCTGCGGCATTGCCGAGCAGGCCGACCGAGACAGCTTTCTTCGTCTTTGCGGCGTCCACCATGATCGCGAGCGCTTCATCGAGCGTTGCAGCCTGTCGGTCGAGATAGCCGGTGCGCAAGCGCATCTCGATGCGGCTCGGCTGGCATTCGACCGCAAGCATCGACGCGCCGGCCATGGTCGCGGCCAGCGGCTGCGCTCCGCCCATGCCGCCGAGGCCGGCGGTGAGGATCCATTTGCCGGCGAGGCTGCCGCCATAATGGCGACGGCCGACCTCGACGAAGGTTTCGTAGGTGCCCTGCACGATGCCCTGGCTGCCGATATAGATCCACGACCCCGCCGTCATCTGGCCGTACATCATCAGGCCCTGGCGATCGAGCTCGTTGAAATGATCGAGCGTCGCCCAATGCGGCACGATGTTGGAGTTCGCGATCAGCACGCGCGGCGCATCGGCATGGGTGCGGAAGACGCCGACCGGCTTGCCGGACTGCACCAGCAGCGTCTGGTCGCCTTCGAGCTTGCGCAAGGCGGCCGTGATCCGGTCGAAGCTCTCCCAGTCGCGCGCGGCGCGGCCGATACCGCCGTAGACAACCAGCTCGCTCGGACGCTCCGCCACGTCAGGATCGAGATTGTTCATCAGCATGCGCAAGGGCGCTTCCGTCAGCCAGCTCTTGGCGCTGATGTCGCTGCCGCGCGGTGCGCGAATGGTGCGGTCATTGTCCAGTCGGCGGTTCATGCGGAACACCCTTTAGTCAAATCGCGGAAATGGATCGGTTGAAAGCTTGGTGAGCGCCACGGTCGGCAGCGCATCGGCTTCGATCAGCGCAGCGGCCTTGGCGAGATCGCCGGCCATGTAGCGGTCGGCGCCGAGTGCGGGCACCTGCTCGCGCAGCGCGGCGATGACGGCGACCAGCGGCGCGCTGGTCGCATGCGGCGCACGCAGCGTGATGCCCTGGGCTGCCACCAGCAGCTCGATGCCGAGAATGGCGGCGAGATTGTCCGCCATGTCGGAGAGGCGCCGCGCCGCATGCGCGGCCATCGAGACGTGGTCTTCCTGATTGGCGCTGGTCGGCGTCGAATCGATCGAGCATGCGAGCGCGCGCTGCTTGTTCTCGGCGTAGAGCGCGGCCGCCGTCACCTCGGCGATCATGAAGCCGGAATTGAGGCCGGGATCGGGGGTGAGGAACGGCGGCAGGCCGAAATTCAGCGCAGGGTCGACCAGCGTCGCGATGCGCCGCTCGCTGATCGCGCCGATCTCCGACAGCGCCAGCGCGATCGCATCGGCGGCGAAGGCGACCGGCTCGGCGTGGAAATTGCCGCCGGAGACGATCTCCCCGGTCTCGACCAGTACCAGCGGATTGTCGGTGACCGCATTGGCCTCGACGATCAGGGTGCGTGCGGCCTGCGCGATCAGGTCCAGCGCGGCGCCCGCGACCTGCGGCTGGCAGCGCAGGCAATAGGGATCCTGCACCCTCTCATCGCCTTCGAGATGCGACAGGCGGATGTCGCTGCCGTCGAGCAGCGCGGTCAGCGTCGCGGCCGCCGCGATCTGCCCGGCATGACCGCGCAACGCCTGGATCTCGGGGCGGAACGGCGCCGTCGAGGCCATCGCCGCATCCACCGACAGCGCGCCCGTCACGAGCGCGGCACGGGCGAGGCGAAATGCGCGCAGCACGCCCGATATGGCGTAGGCGGTCGAGAACTGCGTGCCGTTGATCAGCGCGAGGCCTTCCTTGGGTCCAAGCGTCAGCGGCGCGAGACCGGCGGCGGCGAGCGCCTCGTTGCCGGACACCGTCTTACCGTCAACGATCGCCTGCCCCTCGCCGATCATCACCGCCGTCATATGCGCAAGCGGCGCGAGATCGCCGGAGGCGCCGACCGAGCCCTGTTGCGGCACCAGCGGATAGACGCCCCGCGCCAGCATGCCCTGCAATTGCTCGATCACCGCGCGCCGCACGCCGGAAGCACCGCGTCCCAACGAAACGATTTTCAATGCCATCATCAGGCGGACAATTGGTTCCGGCGTTGCCGGGCCGACGCCACAGCAATGCGAGACGATGAGGTTGCGCTGGAGCAGCGCGGTCTGGTCGGGTGGAATGCGCTTCGAGGCCAGCTTCCCGAAGCCGGTATTGATACCATAGACGGGAACATCGGCCTGCGCGGCTCGCGCAACGATCTGCGCAGCCGCCTCCACACGCGGCCAGAACGACGGATCGAGGACGACGGGGGCGCCTTCGAGCACGCGCACGAAATCCTCGAGGCTCACTGTCCCCGGCTTGACGACGATCGCCGCGCCCTGCTCGGTCACTGTGCCCTCCATACGCGCCGATGCAGCGGATTGAAGCCGATGCGGTAGACGAGCTCGGCGGGACGCTCGATGTCCCAGATCGCGAGATCGCAGCATTTCCCGGCTTCCAGTGTGCCGGTCTCATCCAGCACACCGAGCGCGCGCGCGCCTTCACGGGTGACGCCCGCAAGACACTCGGCCACATTCATCCGGAACAGCGTTGCGCCCATGTTCATGGCGAGCAGCAACGATGTCAGCGGTGAGCTGCCGGGATTGCAGTCGGTCGCGAGCGCCATGGGAACGCCATGCTTGCGGAACACCTCGACCGGCGGCTTCTGCGTCTCGCGGATGAAGTAGAACGCGCCGGGCAGCAGCACGGCCACCGTTCCGGCTTTCGCCATGGCGGCAGCGCCGGCTTCATCCGTGTGCTCGAGGTGATCGGCCGACAATGCGGCGTATTTTGCGGCAAGCGCGGCGCCGCCGAGATTCGAGAGCTGATCGGCGTGGAGCTTTACCGGCAGGCCGAGCCCTCCCGCGGCCTCGAAGACCCGCGCGGTCTGCTCTGCCGAGAACGCGATGCCTTCCATGAAGGCGTCGACGGCGTCGGCAAGGCCAGCTTTTGCGACCGCCGGCAGCAT
Organism: Bradyrhizobium huanghuaihaiense; assembly: GCF_007830635.1. Lineage (GTDB taxonomy): Bacteria > Pseudomonadota > Alphaproteobacteria > Rhizobiales > Xanthobacteraceae > Bradyrhizobium > Bradyrhizobium huanghuaihaiense. The sequence goes on from NZ_VLLA01000010.1 coordinate 96,251, forward strand.
CTCCTTGCAGACCAGATCGATGTAGCGATCCTTGTCGCCCTCGGCCTCCACCGGCAGCGCATGGGCGCCGAGGAAGGAAGTGCGGATCGCGACCGGCCGCTGACGACCGAGGCTGCGCGCGGCCGCGAGCTGCCGCATCTCGGTTTCGGCATCGAGGCCATAGCCGGACTTGATCTCGACCGTGGTCGCGCCCTCGCCGATCAGCGCATCGAGCCGCGGCAGCGCGCTTGCGACGAGCTCGGCTTCGCTCGCCTTGCGCGTCGCGGCCACCGTCGAAACGATGCCGCCGCCGGCGCGGGCAATCTCTTCGTAGCTTGCGCCCTTCAGGCGCAGCTCGAATTCATGCGCGCGGTTGCCGCCATAGACGAGATGGGTGTGGCAGTCGACGAGACCCGGCGTGATCCAGCGTCCCTCGCAATCGATCCGATCGATCGCGTCAGCATCGACAGGAAAATCCGCCTCCGCGCCCGCATAGGCGATGCGGCCGCCGCGCGCGGCGATGACACCATGCTCGATCTCGCCGAGATCGGGACGGTCGGCGCGCATCGTGGCGAGCCGGGCATTGTGCCAGATCCGGTCGAAGCGCTCTGCCATGCGGGTATCCATTCGCCGTCGGATGCTTGACTTATATGTCTAGACATATAATCGTAAGGCGGTTCTGTCCAGCCGGCGTGTCATCATGTCCCGACTGCATTTCGCTTCCGCGCTCCTGCCTTCGGGCTGGGCCAATGACGTGCAGGTGGTCGTCACCGCCGGCGCGATTGCGGCGGTGACACCGGGCGTAGCGCCGGCCGCCGGCGACGAGCGTCACGCCATCGCGCTTCCGGGACTTGCGAGCCTGCACAGCCACGCCTTCCAGCGCGGCATGGCGGGGCTCGCGGAACTGCGCGGCGATTCCACCGACACATTCTGGACCTGGCGCGAGACGATGTATCGCTTCGCCCTCGCAATGACGCCGGACGACGTCGCGGCTGTTGCGACGCTGCTCTATGTCGAGATGCTGGAGCAGGGTTTTACCCGCGTCGGCGAATTCCACTATCTGCACCACGACCGCGACGGTTCGCCCTATGCCGATATCGCGGAGACGGCCGCGCGGATCGCGCAGGCAGCCGAGGCCTCCGGCATTGCGCTCACTTTGCTGCCGAGTTTTTATGCGCATGGCTCCTTTGGAGGCGCAGCGCCTCATGCCGGCCAGCGCCGCTTCATCTGCTCGGTCGATCAGTTCGCCGAATTGATGGCGGCCTCGCGCAAGGCCATCGCAAATTTGCCGGGCGCAAATATCGGCATCGCGCCGCACAGCTTGCGCGCGGTGGCACCGGACGAGCTGACCGCGATCATTCCGCTCGCCGAAGGTGGACCGGTGCATATCCACGCCGCCGAGCAGGTCAAGGAAGTCGAGGATTGCCTGGCCTGGTCGGGCCGGCGCCCGGTGCAATGGCTGCTGGAACACGCACCCGTCGATCAGCGCTGGTGTCTCATTCATGCGACCCACATGACGACTGAGGAAGTGACGGCATTCGCGAAGACCGGCGCGGTCGCTGGCCTCTGCCCGATCACGGAAGCAAGCCTCGGCGACGGCATTTTTGCGGCACGCGAATTTCTCGACGCGGGCGGCCTCTTCGGTGTCGGCACCGATTCCAACGTGCTGATCGGCGCCGCCGACGAATTGCGCCAGCTCGAATACGGCCAGCGCCTCAAGCATCGGCAGCGCAACGTCCTCTCCCGCGGCGCAGGCCGCTCGACCGGACGCACGCTGTTCGACGATGCCCTTGCCGGCGGCGCGCGGGCGCTGGCGCAACCGACTGAGGGTCTCGCGCCCGGCGCACGCGCCGACATCGTCACGCTCGACGCCGCGCATCCGTCGCTGGCGGGACGCACGCACGACGCTGTCATCGACGGCTGGATCTTTGCCGCGGGCGGCGGTGCGGTCGATTGCGTCTGGGCCGGCGGCAACAAGGTGGTCGAAGGCGGGCGGCACAGACTGCGCCAGACGGCGCGCGAGCGCTTCAACGCAGCGGTGCGGGGGCTCGTCGCATGAGCCTCACCGCAGACGCAGCCGACCAGCCGACGCTCTACAAGCGCATCCGCGCCGATATCGAGAAGCGCATCCTGACCGGCGAATGGCCGCCCGGCCATCGCATTCCCTTCGAGCACGAGCTGGTCGCGCGCTACGGCTGCTCGCGCATGACCGTCAACAAGGCACTGTCGGAACTCGCCCAGGCCGATTTGATCGAACGACGGCGGCGCGCCGGCTCGTTCGTGCGCCGGCCGCAGCATCAGTCGGCGGTGCTCAAGATCGCCGACATCCGCGCCGAGATCACCGCGCTGGGGCGCGCCTACGGCTACGAGCTGATCGGCCGCAAGCTGCGTGCGGCAACCGCTGCCGACCGCGACCGTCTCGGCGTGAAGAAGGCCGGCAAGGTGGTCGCGATCACCTGCCGGCACAGCGCCGACAAGGTACCGTTCGCGGTCGAGGACAGGCTGATCGATCTCTCATCCGTGCCGAATGCTGCGACCGCTGATTTCTCGCGCGAGCCGCCCGGTTCCTGGCTGCTTCACCATGTCCCATGGACAGAGGCCGAGCATACGATCAGCGCCATCGTTGCGGATGATCGCACGGCGGAAGCGCTCGACATCGCCGTCGGCGCGCCATGCCTCGTGATCGACCGCTACACCTGGCGTAGCGCGCGCACCATCACCGCGGTGCGGCTGCTTTATCCCGGTGACTCTCACCGCCTTGTCGCCCGATTCAAGGGAGGCTGAGGGGAGAATGTCGGCACAATTCGTGCAATGCTTCGGGCAACGGTCTGCGTGGACCAATAGGGATCAACAGGACGTCAATCCATCGATCGGCAAGAGGACGACAATCATGCGTAGTTCGACAATTTTTGCGACAATCATTGCACTTGCGGCTGCCACTCCGGTGCTGGCCGACGACGTCAAGGTCGGCGTCGGCATCTCCGGGTGGACCGGCTTCGCGCCGCTGACGCTGGCGAAGGAAGCCGGCATCTTCAAGAAGAACGGCCTCGACGTCACCATCAAGAAGATCCCGCAGAAGGACCGCCACCTCGCCATCGCCTCGGGCGACATCCAGTGCGCGGCCACCACGGTCGAGACCTGGATCTCCTGGAACGCCAATGGCGTTGCCACCAAGCAGATCTTCCAGCTCGACAAGAGCTATGGCGCCGACGGCATGGCCGTGCGCAACGACGTCGCCGCGATCAAGGACCTGAAGGGCAAGACGGTCGCAGCGTCCGCGCCGGGCACGTCGCCCTATTTCGCGCTGGCCTGGATGCTCAAGAAGAACGGCCTCACCACGAAGGAGGTGACCGTCGTGAACCTCGAGCCGGCAGCCGCAGCGCAGGCCTTCGTCTCCGGCCAGAACGACGCCGCGATGACCTATGAGCCGTATCTGTCGACCGTGCGCGCCGCCCCCGACAAGGGCAAGATCATCGCGACCACGCTGGACTATCCGATCGTGATGGACACCTTTGGCTGCACGCCGAAATTCCTGAGCGAGAACCCGAAGGCCGCGCAGGCGCTTGCCAACAGCTATTTCGAGGCGCTCGACATGATCGCCAAGGACCAGGCCAAGGCCTATGAGATCATGGGCGCGGACGTGAAGCAGACCGGCGAGCAGTTCGGCAACTCGGCAAAGTACCTGCGCTGGCAGGACAAGGCCGCGAACCAAAAGTTCTTCGCCGGCGACTTCCTTACCTTCAACAAGGACGCTGCCGAGCTCCTGCTCGAGATCGGCATCATCAAGGCCGCGCCGAAGGTCGAAGACCTCTACGACGCCAGCTTCATCAAGTAAGCTTCACCGAGCTGCCGGTCCCGCCACGAGGCGGGATCGGCGCGTGATCGACCACCCGGATAGACAGTTTGATGCGTCCCCTGGATCCCGTGACATCGAGGCAGCGCGTGGCCTTTGGCCTCACGTTCTTCGTGCTTTTCGTTGCCCTCTGGTCCTGGGCGACCTTCGGCGGCCATGTGTCGAAGACCTTCCTCGCCAACCCGCTGACCATGGTGCAGGAAGGTTATGACTTGCTTGCCAAGCAGGGATTCCTGTTCGACATCGGCATGACGATCTGGCGCGTCGTCGGCGGCTTTGCGCTCGCGGCGATCATCGCGGTGCCGCTCGGCGTTCTGATGGGCGCCTACAAGCCGGTCGAGGCCTTCCTCGAACCCTTCGTCTCCTTTGCACGCTATCTGCCCGCGTCGGCCTTCATTCCGCTGCTGATCCTGTGGGCCGGCATCGGCGAGTTGCAGAAGCTGCTCGTCATCTTCATCGGCTCGGTGTTCCAGGTCATCCTGATGGTCGCCGTGACCGTCGGTGCCACGCGACGCGACCTGGTCGAGGCGGCCTACACGCTGGGCGCCAAGGACCGCGGCATCATCCGGCGTGTGCTGCTTCCTTCCTCTGCGCCGGAGATCGCTGAGATCCTGCGGCTGGTGCTGGGCTGGGCCTGGACCTATGTCATTGTCGCCGAGCTGATCGGCTCATCATCCGGCATCGGCCACATGATCACCGACAGCCAGGCGCTGCTCAATACCGGCCAGATCATCTTCGGCATCATCGTGATCGGATTGATCGGGCTCGTCTCCGACTTCCTGTTCAAGGCGTTCAACGCCTGGCTGTTTCCGTGGAAGCTCGCATGACCATTCTCAAGATCGAACAGGTCTCGCGCACCTTCCCAGCACGCCACGGCAACGCGCCGACCAGGGCGCTGGAGCCGACCGACCTCACCATCGGCAACAACGACTTCGTCACCATCCTCGGCCCGTCCGGCTGCGGCAAGTCCACGCTGCTGCGCATCGTTGCCGGCCTCGACCGCCCGACCGGCGGCCGCGTCACGCTCGACGGGCGCGAGGTAACCGGCCCCGGCGCCGATCGCGGCATGGTGTTCCAGTCCTACACGCTGTTCCCCTGGCTGACCGTGCGCGAGAACATCGCCTTCGGCCTGCGCGAGCGCGGCGTGTCCGAGCAGGACCGAAACAAGATCGCGGATGCCTTCATCCGCCAGGTCGGACTGTCCGGCTTCGAGAACCACTGGCCCAAGCAGCTCTCCGGCGGCATGCAGCAGCGCACCGCGATTGCGCGTGCGCTCGCCAATGATCCAAAAATCCTGCTGCTCGACGAGCCCTTCGGCGCGCTGGACAACCAGACCCGCGCCTTGATGCAGGAAATGCTGCTCGGAATCTGGGAGCGCGACCAGAAGACCGTGCTGTTCGTGACCCACGACATCGAGGAGGCAATCTTCCTCGGCAGCCGCGTCGTCGTCATGAGCGCCCGCCCCGGCCGCATCAAGGCCGAGATCAATGTAGACCTGCCGCATCCACGCTCGTACAAGATCAAGACCACGCCCGAATTCGTCCAGCTCAAGGAGCGGCTGGTCGAGGAGATCCGCACCGAGGCGCTGAAGGTTGCCGAACATGCCTGACACTCAGACCAACGCCAATGGCGAGCGCGTCCTCGCCGATCTCAATGCACTGCGCGCCATCGGTGCCTACAAGACCGGCGTGCACAAGCCGACCTTCTCCGAGCCGCACAGGCAATCGCTGGACTGGCTGGTTCAGAAGCTGCCCGACGCGGGCCTCTCGGCTACGATCGACGGCATCGGCAATGTGTTGGGGACGAGCACGAAGGCTGGACCGAAGCTTCTCGCCGGCTCGCATCTGGAGAGCCAGAACTACGCCGGCTGGCTCGATGGCCCGCTCGGCGTCATCTATGCGCTCGAAGCCGCCCGCGTGCTCAATGCCGACCCTTCCGTGAAGGGCGCCGTCGAAGTCGCCGCCTGGTGCGACGAGGAAGGACATTTCGGCAGCTTCCTCGGCTCGCGCTCCTATGTGGGGCAAGTGACGGAGGCTGAAATCGACGCCGCGCGCGATCGCACCGGCGGTCGCGCCATGCGCGATGCCCTCGCCGAGATGGGTCTCTCGGGGCGCGCACGTGTCGCCGTCGAACCGGGCCGGCACGTCGGGTATCTGGAGGCGCATATCGAGCAAGGCGACACGCTCGAAAGCAGTCATCTTGCGGTTGGCGTCGTGACCTCGATCGTGGGCATCTGGCAATACCGGATCAATTTCAGCGGCGAGCAGAACCACGCCGGCACCACGCGCATGGCCGTGCGCAAGGATGCCGGCCTCGCGCTGGCAAAATTCTGCGTCGCGATCGACGAACGTTTCCCTGATACCTGCGGTCCGCGCACGGTCTGGACCACCGGCCGCATCACGCTCGAGCCGGGCGCGCCGAGCATCATTCCGGGCGGCGCCGAAATGCTGTTTCAGATCCGCGATGACAATCCCGCCGTCATCGCACGGCTGGAGGAGCTGCTGCGGACCATGGCGGATGAGGCCAGTGCGAAGGGCCCCTGCACCGTCAGCGTCGAGAAAATCCGCACCGGCGCACCGGCGATGATGAACGCGGGCTTTCAGGACGCGATCGAAGCTGCGAGCAAGGCGGTTGCCGGCGGCCGATCCATCCGCATGCCCAGCGGCGCCGGCCACGACGCGCAGATGCTCGCGACCGTCATGCCGGCCGGCATGCTGTTCGTGCCGTCGATCGGCGGCATCAGCCATCACTGGACCGAGAATACCGCAGACGTCGATATCGTCACCGGCGCGCAGGTCTTCGTCGATGCCTGCCGGCGCATCCTGAGCGCTTAGCCAGGGACGCGGTCCTCCGCATCGCGCCGACAGGACGGCAACCAATCACATTCGTTCCACCTTGAACGCGCCTTGAGCAGGATCGTGCAAGGCCCGATCGCTTTGGGAAAGACGCCGGTTCGCACAACGCCTAGCCTGCCCGCCCCACGCGAGAAGGCTCACATGTCCGACGTCCCCGCCGCAACGCCCGCATCCATCGTCGACGCCCTCAAAGCCGTCGCCGGTAATCCGCCGAAGGTCCGCGCCAGCTTTGCCAAGGGCTGGTGCGTTCGCGGCACCTACACACCGTCGGACCGGGCGGGCGAAGTCACGCGATCGCAGAGCTTCACAAGGCCATCGCGCGTGCTGGCACGCTTCTCGGTCGGCGGCGGTAACCCTGCCGTCGCCGATACCAACAATCTGGTGCTGCGCGGCTTCAGCTTCAAGCTCGGCGACGACGATCACCGCTCGGATATCCTGGTGGAGAGCGCGCCCGTGCATTTTGCGCGAACGCTCGACCAGATGCTGGCCTTCCTCGAGGCACGCAGGCCGGGGCCGGATGGCAAGCCTGATATGGCCAAGGTCAAGGCTTTCTCGGCGGCCAATCCTGAGACGCTCAACCAGGCGAACTACATCGCCGCGCGTCCGGTGCCCGGAAGCCTTGCCGGCACGACCTATTGGGGCGTGCATTCCTTTCCTGCGACGAATGTCGCGAATGAGACGCGCTTCATCAAATTCAAGGTCGTTCCGGCCGGCGGCGAGATCACGCTCAACGCGGACGAGGCCAGAACGAAGCCGGCCGATTTCCTGCGCGACGATCTGGGTGCGCGGATCGCTACAGGCAATGTCCGCTTCAACGTCATGGCGCTGCTCGACCGCCCGGGCGATCCGACCATGGACGTGACCATACGCTGGCCGGATGAGGATCATCGCGAGGAGGTGCGGCTCGGCACGATCGTGATCACGGGCTTCGAACCGGATCAGGCCTGCGACGCCTCCATCTTCAATCCGGCCAATCTCGCCGACGGCATCGGTCACCCGCCGGACGAGATCTTTGCCGCGCGACGCGCCGCCTACACCATCTCTCTCGCGAAACGCCGCTGACGACGCAGGCGTCCGGCTTCACGCCTCGCCGCTGGAAGCACCGAGCGCCTCGCGACGCCACACGGCCGGGCTGACCCCGGCGATCGAAGAGAATACGCGCGTGAAGTGGCTCTGGTTGGCGAAGCCGGCCGACATCGCGATCTCCGACAGCGGCAGATCGCGGACGCCCATCAATTGCTTGGCCGCCTTCACGCGCTGATGCAGCAGCCATTGGTGCGGTGGCATGCCGACGGAGATGCGGAACGCGCGCGAGAAGTGGCTGACCGAGAGATCGAGCTCGGCCGCAACCTTCTGCAGCGAAAGCTTGCCGCCGAGATCCGACTCCAGCCGCTCGCACGCGCGCTTCGCCTGCCAGGGTGCAAGACCGCCGCGCGCGGGCGCGGACTTACGCTGCAGCCCGCCATAGATCTGGGCGACATGGGCGGTGAGCCCGAGCATCATGTGGTCGATGAAGAGCTGATTGGCCTCGTCCGGCCTGCGCAGCCCTTCCTGCAGCGACGCGCCGATGTGGCGGATGATTCCGTCATCATGGCCGACACCGACCTGGCAGTCGAGATCATCGACCCGCGGTACATGACTCTGTTCGGCGATGCTGTCGAGTGCCGAGCGTGGAATATAGAAGAACAGCGAATGGAACGGCTTGTCGATCACGTAGCGCGGATCGCGCTTGAGGTCATAGAGGTAGGTCGTACCGGCGCGAACGTCCGCCCTCATGACGGATTTGCCGCGCTCCCAGAGCTCGCAATCCGGGTAATCGTGCAGCTTCAGGCTGACCAGGAAGGCGTCCTCCGCGGCCAGCGAGCCGGACAGGCCGCGCTCCGGATGGTCGTTCCGGGTCTCGGTGACTGCCAGCTCGGCACTACGCAGCGAGCGCGCCACCAGCGCGGGCGGCGCGTCCTTCAAGCGCAGGAACTGCCCAAGCCTCTGCCCGTAGGCGCCAGCCTGTGTCATCGGGATCGTCCTTCTGCGGAAGCTCAAGTGCAGGCCCCAGGGCCCACAATTTGCAGGACACATTATCGGACATTCGCCAAGGGCTGTCCACGCACTCGCGCACCGGCCCTATCACAGATTTTCACAAATGCACGACGGATGCCGAGACTCCCCGCCGCAGCGCCGCGACCTAGAAAGAGGTGCCGCCTCCGAACCTGAACTCCTGGACAATGTCGTATTTGCCCTTCGTGATCGGTACGGCGTAGTCGAAGCGCAGCGGTCCGAACGGCGAGGCCCAGATCAGGCCGACGCCGACCGAGGAGCGCACCACGTTGCCGTCGTCATATTGCAGCCCGCAGGTCGGACAGGCCTTGGTGTTGACCTCGCCGGTGGCCGTCCACGACGTCGGCCCCTGGTAGCCCCAGAGCGAACCGGCATCGGCATAGACCGCGCCCTTCAGACCGACCTCCTTCGGCAGGAACCAGAATGGCATCTGCAATTCCATGGACGCGCCCCAGTATTTCGTGCCGCCGAGCGCATCACCGTTGGAGCCGTAATTATAGTAGGTGATGTCGCGCGGGCCGATGCCGTTGGAGGCGAAGCCGCGCACGAGGTTCGGGCCCATCTGGAAATGATCGAGCATGCGCAGATCGTTGTTGCCGATCTTGTTGAGGATGCCGCCCTGCAGATGGATCACGTTGACGATCTCGGACACCAGCGGCGTGTAGTATTTGGTGTCCACCGCAGTCTTGAGATAGGTGACATCGCCGCCGACACCGGCGAAATCCTGGCGGAAGTCGACCAGCAAGCCGTCCGTGGGGTTCTTGGTGTTGTCGAGCGTGTTGTAGTTAAGCGTGTAGCCGAGCGCCGACGTCCAGGTCGCGCCGTTCGCCAGTTCTTTCCGGACCGGCAGGCTCGACTCGCCGTCGCCGTAGCAGCCATAGCCATAGACGCCGGAATCCGTGGCGTTGGTCGGGTCGACGCCACCCAGGACATTCTTGATGTAGGCCGGCGTCGGGTTGTAGGCGAGCGACGTATTCGATGCGTTGTTGTTACAGTTATTGTACGCGCTGGCGAGCGTGATGCTCTGCTGATAGAGCGAATAGCGGAGCTGGAGCGAGAGATCCTCGCGCAACGCAAAGCCCAGGCGCGGCGAGAAGCCCAGCGTCGTCACGCCGTAGCTCGTATAGCTGTTCGACAATTGCTGGCGCCAGTAGGTGTCGAATCCAAGCGCCAGCCGGTAATCGAGCAGATATGGCTCGACGAAGGACAGCGAGATGCCACGCGAGTACTGGCCGTAGCTGACGGACGCCTTGGCGTAGAGGCCCTTGCCGAGCAGGTTGCGCTCGGAGACCGAAACCTCGGCCAGGGCTCCATCGGTCGTGGAATAGCCGCCGGAGATCGAGAAGTCGCCGGTCGACTTCTCCTCCATATCGACGATCAGGATGACGCGGTCGCTGGAGGAGCCCGGCTCGGTGACGATCTTGACGCTCTTGAAGTAGTCGAGATTCTTCAGCCGACGCTCGGCACGATCGACAAGCGCGCGGTTGTAGGCATCTCCTTCCGCGATGTCGAACTCGCGGCGGATGACGTAGTCCCGCGTGCGGGTGTTGCCGCGCAGATTGATGCGCTCGATATAGGAGCGCGGGCCTTCGTCGATGTTGAACACGACGGACACGGTGTGCGCCTCGAAGTTGCGGTCGCCGCTCGGCCGCACCACGGCGAAGGCGTAGCCGCGACGCGAGGCCTCGATCTGCATCTCCTCGGTCGACTTCTCGACCGATTCGACGTTGTAGAGCGAGCCGACACCGACGCGCGAATAGGAGCGCATCGCGCTCGCGTCGAAATTGGCGATGCTGGAGCGGAAATCGACCGAACCGACGCGATATTGCTGGCCCTCCTCGATCTTGAAGGTGACGTTGAAACCCTTCTTCTCCGGATCATATTCGGTGAGCGCGGCCACGACCTGGGCGTCGGCGAAGCCGTTCTTGAGATAGAACCGGCGGATCAGGTCGCGATCGGCCTCGATGCGGTCGGGGTCGTAGATGTCGTTGTTGCCGAGGAAGCTGAGCAGATTACTCTCATGCGTCTTGATCACGTCGCGCAGGCGCGCGGCCGAGTAGGCGCTGTTGCCGATGAACTCGACCGACCTCACTCCGGTTTTGACGCCTTCCACGATCGTGAAGATGAGATCGACGCGGTTGCTCGGCTGCTCGATGATCTCGGGTGTGACGCGCACGTCGTAGCGGCCCGAACGGCGGTAGATCTCGGCGATTCGCAGCGTGTCGGACTGCACCAGCGCCCGCGAGAAGGTCCCGCGCGCCTTGGACTGGATCTCGGCCGAGAGCTGCTCGTCCTTGATCTTCTTGTTGCCCTCGAAGGCGATGCGCCCGATCACGGCATTCTCGACCACCGACACGACGATGCGACCGCCGGCCTGGTTGATCTTCACGTCCTGGAACAAACCTGTCGCGATCAACGCCTTGAGGCCGTCGTCGATCGCCGGCTGGTCAAGGCGCCCGCCCGGGCCGGGCCTAAAATAGGAGCGCACGGTCTCGGCCTCGACGCGGCGATTGCCCTCGACGACGATCGTCTCCACCGCCTGTGCGGCCGCCGGCTGCGGCAACAGCGCGACAGGACCCGAACTCGCAATCGATACACCGCACATCACCACCGCGATCAGCCAGGGCCGCAAAAACGACATTCCACACCTCAAGAGCACCTAGCCTGCTCTGAAACGAGACGGCTGTGGCCGCGGTGTGGCTTTGTGATTTCTGCATTGTTTCCGGTCGTTCAATTTGATTGGCGGATCAGTACGCAAACGCAGCAGCCGTGACGATCGCGCGGGCCTGCCGGCGGTGACCGAATGGCATGGCGCCCGCTGCGCATACGGCTTGCCCATGCAGACCTTCAGCAACATCGCGCAACGCCCGGATTCTTTACAGAGGCTTAAGCCGGTGCGAGAGGCGACGACATCAGGAACTTGCATGGGTATTCGTCGATGAACGCGCTTGTCATGACCAGAACGGTACTGGTCGCCCTCCTCGCCTCGACCTTGGCCGCTCATGCCGGGACGACCGGCAAGCTCGATCAACGACAGACGGCACAAAATGCGGTCTATGAGTACGGTCCGCGCGGCCCCAACCAGTCCTATCAGTCCGGCCCGCACACGCGCATCTATGTCAGCAAGCGGTCCTGGCTGGACGGAGGGACCGAGTTGCTCCCCGGCGAGCGCAAGTTCAGCGACTACGCCTTCCCGCCCGGCATCTCGTTCGCACGCGAGAACAACAACCGGCCGCTCGATCGCCAGCCGCTGAGCCCCGACTCGGATTTTGGCGGGTTCGTATCGAGAATCCCGATCTCGTGGTGATCGGCTTGCGAAATCTCTGCTCATCTCCTCGATGAGCGAAACGACAGTCAATGCGTTGCTTCCATCGGTATTGCGTCGGTCGTCCGCTGGCAATCGCGCACGAGCGGAGATGACGTGCGCGTGCGCGCATCTGCCGCACGCGACTTCATGTTCTCCACATTCATCTCGAACCATTCCAAATCCGCTCATCGCAGCTTCAAGCAATTCTATTTTGCGCGTGTGGAATTCCGATCGCTTCACCCATAGAAGTCCGCATCGCTCGACGCGCATCAGCACGCAGCTGCGCGCGTTCGCGTGATTCAGTTCGGCGAAATTGGGGATCATCATTGGTGGGCGTTGCTTTGTCGGAGAGGAAACTTCGTTGGTTTGGAAGCGCAGCAGCGATCAACGCCACGATGTTCGGTTCGATCGTTTTCGTATCTGTTGACGTCCTGGCTTCCCGGGCACAGGCCCAGAGCAGCGACCTGCCACCGGTCACCGTCGAAGCACCGAGCGCGCCGAAGACGCGCAACAGCACCGCGTCCAATCAGCGCGCGCGGTCGCAACGCGCAGCCACGACGAATCGGCGCGGCAATTTGGCAGCCGATCAGAATCGCGCACCGCAGGCGGCTGGAGGCGCGACTGGTACGACGACCGGCTACGTCGCGACCAGCGGCACTGCAGGCACCAAGACCAACACGCCGCTGATCGAGACGCCGCAATCCCTCTCCGTCGTGACGAAGAAGGAGCTCGAAGATCGCAACGTTCAGACGCTCAAGGACGCCGTGAACTACACACCCGGCGTCACGACCACGGCATTCGGTTACGATCCGCGCTTCGACGCCTTTTCCATCCGCGGCTTCGACGTGACCTATACCGGCATCTATCGCGACGGCCTGCGGCAGGGCGGCGGCAATTTCGCCATTCCCAAGATCGAGCCCTATGGAATCGAGCGCGTATCTATCCTCCGCGGCCCGGCCTCCGGCCTTTATGGCCTCGGCTCCCCCGGCGGCATCGTCGACGTCACGACGAAGCGGCCGCCGCAGACGGCGTTCGGCGAGGTGCAATTGCAGGCCGGCAATTACGATCGCTACCAGGGCGCCTTCGACGTCGGCGGCCCGGTCCCCGGCAGCGACCAGTTGTATTACCGGCTGACGGGCCTGCTGCGCGACGCAAAAACGTGGTTTCCCGGCAATGACGACGACCGCGCCTATATCGCGCCTGCCCTGACCTGGAAACCGAACCTCGATACGACCTTCACGATCCTCGGCGAGTATCAGACCAGCCGCACCGCTGCGAGCATCGGCAACGCGCGCACGGTGGATGGCAAGCTGACCAACATCTACTCGAACGATCCGGCGTTCAGCGCGATGGACCAGAAGCAGTTCCGCGTCGGCTACGCATTCGAGCACAACGTCAACGACACCTGGACCGTCCGGCAGAATTTCCGGTTCTATCAGGTCAACACCGACGCGAAATACTCCCAGATCGATAATCTCGACTTCGCGACCCAGACCGCGACGCGTTCGGCCTGGCGAATTCTCGACAATTTCAAGACCGCCACGCTCGACAACCAGGCCGAAGCCAAGTTCATGCTCGGCGCGGTCAAGAACACCGTCCTGTTCGGCGTCGACTACAGCAATTCCCGTTACGACGACAAGATCGGGTACGGACCGGCGCCCGACCTCAATCTTGCGACCATGAACTACGGCACGCAGGCGATCGCCACGCCGGCATTCTCGATTTTCACCAAGCAGTCGACCAACGAGATCGGAGTCTACGCGCAGGAGCAGGCGAGGCTCGGCGGATTCATCCTGACGCTCAACGGGCGTCAGAGCTGGGTCTCGCAGAGCACGACGACCACCCTGGACGGGCCCCCGGACACCCAGAAGCCGTCGGCCTTCACCGGTCGCGCGGGCCTGAGCTATGTGTTCGACAACGGCGTTGCACCCTATGTCAGCTACGCCACCTCGTTCAGCCCGCAGACGGGCGTCGACGTGACGGGAGCCGCCTTCAAGCCGACCACCGGGGAGCAATCGGAAGTCGGCGTCAAGTATCAGATGCCGAACGTTCCGCTGCTGCTCACCGCCGCCGTGTTCGACATCAAGCAGGACAATGTTCTGCGCACCAACCCCGACAACATCGCAGTCTTGGCGGCCACCGGACAGATCGAATCGAAGGGGCTCGAGCTCGAGGCCAAGCTGGCGCTCACACCCAGCTTCGACCTCACCGCGGCCTACACCCATCTCAACGTCGTGATCACGCGGGGCAATTCCGATACGACGGGCCATGAGTATTCCGGCATCCCGAGAGACTCGTTCGCGGCGTTCGGCAAGTACACGTTCCAGTCCGGCACACCGGTGGAAGGACTGGGACTTGGCCTCGGCCTGCGCTATATCGGCGCGAACTTCGGCAACGACCAGAATACTTTCGAGAATGCCGCTGTCACGTTGTTCGACGCCGTGGTCGACTACGATCTCGGCAAGCTCGACCGGAGTTTTCGCGGCGCCTACATGCGCGTGAACGCCACCAACCTGTTCGACAAGAAGTATGACACCTGCCAGTCCGGCTATTGCTACGCCAGCGCACGGCGTCAGGTGATCGGGACGTTGAGCTATCGGTGGTAGCGCCATTGGCCACGCTCGTGTCCCGGACAAGCCGCAACGCGCGAAGCGTTGCGGCGCAGAGCCGGGACCCAGAAGGCGACACGGCCCCGCGCCGATAGATGGGCCCCGGCTCTGCAGCGCACCGTCGCTCCGGACGATGCTCCGCATCGCCGGGAGGACGCTGCGCTGCGTCCGGGGCACGAGAGCGGAGTGTGGCGCTCGCTACCTCCACATCGTCATTGCGAGCGCAGCGAAGCAATCCAGAGCCTTTCCGCGGAGGGATTCTGGATTGCTTCGCTACGCTCGCAATGACGGAGCTATCAATTCCGTCATCCTGAGGTGCGAGGCATGGGACGCAACGCGTCCCATGCGGAGCCTCGAAGGATGAGCGGCCCCAGATGCAGCCGGGCCGTCGCCCTTCGAGGCTTGCTCTGCAAGCGCTGTGCGCAGCAGAGCGCGCACCTCAGGGTGACGGTCATAAATTTGAACCCGCATCATTGATTTTGAAATTCTCGAAGAGGACACGCCTTCGCATCCTCGCGGCTGGTTTCGCCCGAGCTTTGCTTCGTCGCTCCACCCTCTCAATCAAGAGGGCGCAGGGAAGGCCAGGTGCTGACCTCGCACCCGCGGTCCGCTGCGCGAAGATGTAGCGCAAAGGAACCGCACAGCAGCATACAGGTGGTGCCAATCACTCGGCCTTCCCTGCGCGATGGTCGGACGGCTTATGCCGCGCTCTCCCGGGAGCCGAATTCCCTCTGGCCTCCCTCACTCCCGCGAAATTCACCAGCACCGCGCCGGTTGACGCGATCACCGCCTCCGCAAGAGCTTGACCGTAGCAACGACGGCCAGGACCACACGGTTTTGCCGTACGCGCGGTCCGCCATTTCGCCGCAGTTTTCCCAGCTCCGTCGACAGAGCCGGAAACTTACAGACGAGACCAACCTGTCAGCGCCGTTCGTCCGCACGAAGTTTTGGGCTCACGGAGAGCAATCCGCCCTGCCCACACCTCTCGCGCCCGACGCTGCCGCGTCCACCGCAAGCCCGACTCGCGAAAATGACGACCACATGATCGCCCCTCAAGGATGAGCCGGGATGGGCGACACATACGACAAATCCGAATTTCGGTAAAGCGGAATCTTTTCGCCGGCAGCCCTTGACTCGGCTGCGAAACAGGGCCCGATGTTCTGCCTGAGAACTGCCCCGCGGCGCCGAGATGCCGCGCAACATCTGTTTACATTCAGCAACATTCGGGCTGCCGAAAGGCCACGATCCCTAGGCTAGTGGTTCCCGCCTCGTCCTGCCTCTCCGAGGGCCGTGAGCGCTCTCCTCCTTCCCGGGCGAGGCCAATGAATCTCAGCCGATTTGATGCCGTCATACTCGTCCGTCGCAGTCCCCGTGCTTTCCGCAAAGGAGAACCGTCATCCGACGCCCCGCCTGCTGCGCGAAGCCCTCTCCCGTGCCGGATCGGCATGCCTCGCGCTGATACTGAGCGGCTCATTGGCAGGCTGTGCGGTCGGGCCGGACTATGCTGGCCCGCCCAGGCTCGACCTGCCGTCGCACTGGAGCACCAACACCGCTTCGCGGCGCGGCGCAGGCACGCTCGATCGCTGGTGGCTACGCCTGCGCGATCCCTTGCTCAACCGCCTGATCGAACAGGCCGTGGAGGCCAACCCCGATGTCGCCAAGGCAAAAGCGGTGGTGCGCGAGGCGCGGGCAACGGTGCAGCAGACCAGCGCCGGCCTGTTTCCGTCGGTCAGCGGCTCGGCCTCGGTGACCGACAACAAGACCAGCTCGGGCTCCGCATCAGCCGTCGTCGACAGCGCGCCCTACACGCTGCACCAGGCGAGCTTCGATTCGAGCTGGGAGCTTGACCTGTTCGGCGGTACGCAGCGGAGCATCGAGGCGGCGGTGCGCGGGGCGCAATCGGCCGAGGAGGATCTGCGCGACAGCCTCGTCACGCTGATCGGCGACGTCGCCGCCTATTACGTCGAGGCACGCGGCTATCAGGCCCGGATCGCGCTGGCGCAGCGCACCGCGGTCTCGCAGCGCGACACCGAAAAGCTCACCCGCAGCAAATACGAGGCCGGCAGCGGCAACGCCGTCGATCTCGCCAAGGCCACTGCACAGGCCGCGAGCACCGAGGCCAACGTTCCGACCTATCAGGCCGCGCTCGCCGCCGACATCCACCGGCTCGGCATCCTGCTCGGGCGGCCGCCGGATGCCGTCGCTTCGCTGATGGCGCGGCCGACACCCGTGCCGGCACCGCGCATGCCGCTGCCGACTGGCCTGCCCGCCGATCGCCTGATGAGCCGTCCCGACGTCGCCGGCGCCGAACGCAAGCTGGCGCAGGCGACTGCCAAGATCGGCGCGGCCGAAGCCGATCGCTATCCGGCGGTGTCCTTGACCGGCTCGGTCGGCACCTCTGCACTGCGCGCCGGCGATCTCGCCAAATATTCCAGCGTGAGCTGGTCGGTCGGTCCTTCCGTCACCGTGCCGGTGTTCGATGCGGGCAAGCGTCTGGCCACGGTCAAGATCGCGGAAGCGCAACGCGACCAGGCGTTCGCGACGTTCCATTCGACCCTGCTCACCGCGCTCGAAGATGTCGAGAACGCGCTGGTGTCGCTGTCACAGGAGCGCGTGCGCGCGACCAAGCTGACCGAAGCGGCGAAGAACTACCGCGAGGCCGCAAAGCTGTCGCGATCGCTGTTCGAGACCGGCAGCGCCAGCTTCATCGACGTGCTCGACGCCGAACGCTCGCTCTATTCGGCCGAGGATTCGCTGATCCAGAGCAAGGTGTCGGCGGCCAAGGATTACATTTCGCTGGCAAAGGCGCTCGGCGGCGGCTGGGCCGATCCGGTGGACGTGTCGACGCCTGTTATCGTCGATACCAATACGGGACCTCACGTCCGGGAGGCGCAGAAGTGACTGGGATCATCACCGTCAAGCGCGTGAAGATCACGGCCGCGGTGTTTGCCGTGGTCGCGACCGGCATGGTGCTGGCGACGCGTTCGCCGGGGACGTCGAGCAAGGCGCAATCCTACATCACCGCGCCGGTCGCGGTCAGCGATCTCCGCGAGGAGGTGCTCGCCAGCGGCACGCTGAAGCCGGCGCGGCTGACCGCCGTCGGCGCGCAGGTGTCCGGCCGGATCACCGCGCTCAACGTGCGCGTCGGCGACACGGTCAAGGCCGGCGACGTCATCGCCCAGATCGACCCCGTCACCAAGCAGAACGATCTGCGCAACTCGGAAGCGTCGCTGAAGAATTATCGCGCGCAGAAGGCCGAAAAGGAGGCCGCGCTGGTGCTGGCCGACGCCAACCTTGCGCGCCAGCAGGCGACGCTTGCGCAGCGCGCGACCTCGCGCAGCGATTTCGACAGCGCGGAAGCGACCGTGCGCCAGACCCACGCCCAGATCGCAGCGCTGGAAGCGCTGATCGTCGGCGCCGAGGCCAGCGTCGAGACGGCGCGGGTGAACCTCGACTACACCCGCATCACCGCGCCGATCGACGGCACGGTGCTCGCGACCGTCGTGCAGGAGGGACAGACGGTCAACGCGGTGCAGTCCGCGCCGACCATCGTCGTGCTCGGCCAGCTCGAGACCATGACCGTGCGGGCGGAGATCTCCGAGGCCGACATCGTCAAGGTCCGATCGGGACAATCGCTCTACTTCACCATCCTCGGCGACCAGGATCACCGTTACGAGGCGCGGCTGGAGCAGATCGAGCCGGCGCCGGAGTCGATCAAGAACGACGCCAGCTTCTCCTCGACCTCAACGACGACGAGCTCAAGCTCGAGCTCGTCGAGCTCGACCAGCACGGCGATCTACTACATCGGCGTCTTCAACGTCCCGAACAAGGATTATGCGCTCCGAACCTACATGACCGCGGAGGTGCACATCATCACCGGCGAGGCCAAGCGGGTGAAAACGATCCCTGCGCTCGCCGTGATGCGCAAGTCCGATGGACGCAGCACGGTGCGCACCCTCAGCACGTCGGGCGACGTCAGCGAGCGCGAGGTCAAGACCGGCCTCAACGATCGCACCACCGTCGAGATCAAATCCGGCTTAGAGGCGGGCGAGCGGGTCGTGACCGGCGAGGCCAGCGAGCAGACCGCATCGCGCGGCATGCCGGGCGGACCTCCCGGCGGGGGAGGTCCCTGACATGACCGATCCGATCATCGACCTCCAGGACATCCGCCGCGAGTTCGCAGCCGGCGACACCATTGTGATGGCGCTCGATGACCTCTCACTGAGCATCCAGCCCGGCGAGATGGTCGCGATCATCGGTCAGTCCGGATCAGGCAAATCGACGCTGCTCAACATCCTCGGCTGTCTCGATCGTCCGACGTCGGGCGCCTATCGCGTCGCCGGCAAGAACGTTGCCGAGTTGGATGCAGACGAGCTGGCCGCGCTACGACGCGAGCATTTCGGCTTCATCTTCCAGCGCTACAATCTGCTCGGCGATCTCACCGCTGCCGCGAACGTCGAAATCCCCGCCGTCTATGCCGGCCTCAATGCGCGTGAGCGCCGGACGCGCGCGAGCGCGCTGCTCGAGCGGCTCGGCGTCGGCACGAGAGGCGGCCACCGCCCGAACCAGCTCTCCGGCGGCCAGCAGCAGCGTATCTCGATCGCGCGGGCGCTGATCAACGGCGCCGAGGTGATCCTCGCGGACGAGCCAACCGGTGCGCTCGACCGGCGCAGCGGCGAGGAGGTGCTGAAGATCCTCAAAGAGCTGCATCGCGAGGGACGGACGATCATCATCGTCACCCACGATGCCGATGTCGCTGCCCGGGCCGAGCGCATCATCGAGTTGCGGGACGGCAGGATCGTTTCCGATCGCCGCATGGAGAGCGCGGGCGCGTCGGAGCCGGTCGCCCGCACAGCATCGAACGGCGGCGTCGGCTGGACCGGCGCGTTGGGACGGCTGCGCGAGGCCTCACGCATGGCGCTGGTGGCGATGGCCGCGCACCGGCTGCGCGCGTTCCTGACCATGCTCGGCATCATCATCGGCATCGCCGCGGTATCGTCGGTGGTCGCGCTCGGCAACGCCTCGCAGCGCAAGGTGCTGTCGGACATTTCGAGCCTCGGCACCAACACGATCGAGGTGTTTCCGGGCAAGGACTTTGGCGATGCGCGCGCCGGCAAGATCAAGACGCTGGTGCTGGACGATGCCCGTGCGCTCGACCGGCAGGGCTTCATCGCCGGCGTCACGCCGACGGTCTCGACCAGCACCACGGTGCGCTATCGCGGCAACGAATCCAATGTGCTCGTCAACGGCGTCGGCGAGAGCTATTTCCTGGTCAAGGGCGCCAAGCTGGCGAAAGGCCGCCTGTTCGACGCAGACGCCGTCCGCAACATCGAGCGACAGGCGGTCATCGACGACAACACCAGAAAAACCTTCTTTGCCGATGACCAGACTTCCGGCATCGGCCGCGTGATCTGGCTCGGCAAGGTGCCGTGCCGCATCGTCGGCGTGATCGCGCAGCAGCAGGGCGGGTTCGGCTCGAATCAGAATTTGGCGGTGTACCTGCCCTACACCACCGTGCAGGCGCAGTTCACCGGCGGCCGCGCGCTGCGCAGCATCCTCTTGCGGATCAGCGACGAGGTCTCGACCAATCTGGCGCAGGACGCGGTGACCACGCTCTTGACGCAGCGGCACAACACCAGGGACTTCGTCATCCTCAACACCGACGACATCCGCCGCACCATCACCAGCACGACGCAGACGCTGGCCTTCCTGGTGGCGGCGATCGCGGTGATCTCGCTGGTCGTCGGCGGCATCGGCGTCATGAACATCATGCTGGTGTCCGTCTCCGAGCGGATCAGCGAGATCGGCGTGCGCATGGCGGTCGGGGCGAGGCGCAGCGATATCCTCCAGCAATTCCTGGTGGAGGCGACCCTGATCTCCTCGATCGGCGGCATCGCCGGCATCCTCATTGCGGTCCTGCTCGGCGTCGCCATCAACGTGGCGGTGCCCGGCTTCGAGGTCAGCTATTCCGCATTCTCGATCGGCGCGGCATTCCTGACCTCGACCGGGATCGGCATCGCCTTCGGCTTCTTCCCCGCCCGCCGCGCCGCCTTCCTCGACCCCGTGGTGGCGCTGAGCCGTGACTGACCGTAGGATTGCACCATGACCGTAGTTCTTCGGACGAGACAATCGTCCGCAAATCGACCAACGATCGGCGCCCCCGATGCGATCTCAACCATGACCAACGGCACGCCCAACATCCTGATCGTCGAGGACGACCAGCCGACCCGCGATCTCATCTCGCGTTATCTGCGCGAGCATTCGTTCGCGGTCAGCGCCGTCACCAACGGCAGGGAGATGGACCGCCACCTCTCGCAGAACCGCGCCGACCTGATCGTGCTCGACCTGATGCTGCCGGGCGAGGACGGCCTCAGCCTCTGCCGCCGGCTGCGGATGGAAACGACGACGCCGATCATCATCCTCACCGCGAAGGGCGAGGACCTCGACCGCATCCTCGGCCTCGAAATGGGCGCCGACGACTATCTGCCAAAACCGTTCAACCCCCGTGAGCTGCTCGCCCGGATCAACGCGGTGCTGCGCCGGCATGCCAGCGGTCTTGCGGCCGCCTCCACCGCGACGCGGCTGAAATTCCAGGGCTGGACCATCGATCTGCGCCTGCGGGAGTTGCGCGACCCGGAGGGCGCGCAGGTGCCGCTGACCAGCGCCGAGTTCGACCTGCTGCAAGCCTTCTGCGAGCGCGCCGGCCGTGTTCTCGGCCGCGACAGTCTCTTGAACATGACGCGCGGCCGCCCCGGCGGAAGTTTCGGCCGCAGTGTCGACGTGCTGGTCAGCCGTCTCCGCCGCAAGCTCGACCGCAGCGAAGACACCTCCATGATCAAGACCATCCGCACCGGCGGCTACATCTTCACACCAAGGGTGGAGGAAGCATGAGCCGCGCCGCCGACATCCTGGCGCTGTTCAGCTTCAGGCGGATCAGCGGTCAGATCGCCGCCCTGATCCTGGTCTCGCTGATCCTGATCCACGTGCTGATCGCCGGATATTTCCTGCTCAACCAGCCGAAGCTGCTCGCGAACTCGCCGGTCGAGCAGTTCGAGCTGATCGCGCGGATCATCACCAACACGCCCAAGGCGGAGCGCGCGCTCGTCCTCGACAGCATCAGCCGGACCTTTCCGGCGCTCAAGCTGCAATTGCGGGACGGTGTTTCGACTTCCGTTATGCCGCTGCCGGCGCGGACACCCCTGCCCATCCCCTCCGCACTCGGCGGCCGGGCGGAGCTCATTCGCGGCAGCGGCGCAGAACAGGATCGCGTCTGGTTCTATCTCGCCAAGGACGACGTGCTCGAAGCGACGATGGGATTGCCCCAGATACCGGCCTTCGTCAGCGGCCTCTGGACCTCGACGCTGCTGTTCCTGGTGGCGAGCGTCACGTTGCTCGGCGTCTGGGCCGGCCGCGCGCTGTCCTCGCCGCTGTCGGCCTTCGCGCGCGCGGCGGAGAATTTCAGCCTGAACCGGGCCTCGCCGCCGCTGCCGGAGAACGGACCGGAGGAGATCAGGTCCGCAGCCAGAGCGCTGAACCGGATGCGCGAGCGCATCACCGCGCTAATGAACGACAGGACGCGCATGCTCGCGGCCATCAGCCACGATTTGCGCACGCCGATCACGCGGCTGCGGCTGCGCTCGGAATATATCGAGGATCCGGCGCAGCGCACGCAGACCGTGCGCGACCTCGACCAGATGCAGTCGATGCTGGAATCGGTTCTGTCCCTGCTGCGCAGTGAAAGCCCGGTGAAGCCGACACTGGTGGATGTCGCGGCGCTGCTGCAGATGGTGTGCGAGCAATTTTCCGATTGCGGCCATGCGGTGACTTATTCGGGCCCCGACCGCGCCGCCTTCGTGCTGCGGCCGGACGAGATCATCCGCGCGGTCACCAACCTCGTCCAGAACGCAACGCGCTTCGGGACCAGGATCGACGTCGCGCTGTCGATATCGGGGGACCAGCTCGTCATCGAGGTTTCGGACGATGGACCTGGCATTCCCGATGACAGGAAGGCGGCGATGCTGGAGCCCTTCGTGCGCGGTGAGGACGCCCGCACCATGGACGAGACGACCGGATTCGGCCTCGGCCTCTCGATCGCGCAGGCGATCGTGACCGCGCATGATGGAACCCTTGAGCTGCGCGACAACGCGCCGAAAGGCCTGTGCGTCCGCTTGCAGCTCGCCAGGACCGGCGCGGCGCCGGAGGCATCCCGGCCATAAAGTCGCGGCAATCCTCGGGCTTGTCGGCTTCACCTCCCTCAATCCTGCTTCCCGGAGTTCCAATGTCTTCCGCCGACCGGCCGGCGACACGCCTTGCGACACGGCTTGCCTTCCTCGTCGCAGGCTTCGGCATGGCTTGCTGGGCACCGCTGGTGCCGTTCGCGAAGACGCGGCTCGGCGTCGACGACGGCATGCTCGGGCTGCTCCTGCTCAGCCTCGGCATCGGCTCGGTCGCCGCGATGCTGCTGACCGGCATCATGAGCGCGCGCTACGGCAGCAGGCCGATCATCATCGCCGGCGGGCTTGGTCTGGCACTGGTGCTGCCTTTGCTCGCGATCGCGAGTACGCCCGCATCGCTGGCACTGGCGCTGCTCGCATTCGGCGCCGCGCTCGGCTCGATCGATGTCGCCATGAACATCCATGCGGTGGAGGTGGAGCGCGCCGCAAAAATTCCGCTGATGTCCGGCTTCCACGCGCTCTTCAGCATCGGCGGCTTCGCCGGATCGGCCCTGATGACCGCGCTGCTGTCGCTGCGGCTCGGCGCGCTCGCCTGCACGCTGATCTGCTCCGCCCTGATGCTGGCCGCGATGGTGGTGACGTCGCCGCGCCTGCTTCGCTCGGTGCAGGTGCAGGACGGGCCGCTCCTGGTGCTGCCGCACGGCTCGGTGCTCCTGCTGGCGCTGCTCGGCGCCATCACCTTCCTGGTCGAAGGCGCGATGCTCGATTGGGGCGCGCTGCTCGTGATCGGCGCGGGCCTCGTCCCGGAGGCGCAAGGTGGGACCGGCTACATCGTGTTCTCGATCGCGATGACAGTGGGGCGGCTCGGCGGCGACGCCGTCGTCGCGCGCATCGGAGACCGCGCGACATTGTTCTGGGGCAGCCTCATTGCGATCGGGGGCTTCGTGGTGCTGCTCACAGCTCCCGTTGCGGCGGTTGCGATGGCCGGCTTCCTGCTGATCGGCCTCGGCGCCTCGAACCTCGTACCGGTGCTGTTCCGCCGCGCAGCCTGGCAGACGGTGATGCCAACGGGGCTCGCCGTCGCCGCGATCACGACCGCCGGCTATGCCGGCATCCTGGTGGGCCCCGCCGGCGTCGGCTTCGTCGCCCGCCTCGGCGGATTGCCGATGGCGTTCTGGCTTCTGGCCGCGCTGATGTGTCTGGTCACATTGTCGGCGCGCATCGTCACGCGCCCCGCGGATTGAGTCGTCTCAAAACCTCTCCAGCCCGATCGATTTGATCATGCCCGCAAGGCTCGCCGAAGTCGCCTCGACGAGGCGCTGGAATTCGGCCGGCTTCGAATCGCTGTCCGGCTCCATGCCCTCGGCGCGGTAGTTGGCCTGCATCGCCTTGTCGGCCATGGCCATGCGCGTCGCCTGCGCGATCCGGTCGATGATCGCATCGTCGGTCTGCCGGGGCGCGAACAGGCCGAACCAGCCGTCATAGCGGAGGCCCGGCATGCCGGATTCGATGGCGGTCGGGATATCGGGGGCAACGCTCAGCCGCTTCTCGGTGGCGACCGCGATCATCCGGATCTTGCCGGCCTCTCTCCACTGCTGCAATTGCACCGACATCACGGCAATGATCAGGGGGATCTGGCCGGCGAGGAGGTCGTTGCTGGCCTGAGCGATGCCCCGATACGGGACATGGACGATGTCCAGCCCGCCCGCCTGCAGCTTGAAGGCTTCGCCGACGAGATGATTTCCGCTGCCGATACCGGGGGTCCCGTAGGACAGCTTTCCAGGATTGGCTTTTGCGTAGGCAATCAGCTCAGGCAGATTTGTGACGGGTACCGACGGATGGACGACGAAAACAAGCGCGCTGGTGATGAGGCGGCAGATGGCGCGGAAATCGGCCATCGCATAGGACGGATTTTGCGCCAGCAGCGGAATGGCCGCCTGCGTGCTGTCGTTCCCGAGCAGCAGCGAGTAGCCGTCGGGCTTCTCGCGCGCGACCGCCGCTGTCCCGATCGCGCCGCCCGCACCGGTGATGTTTTCGATGAAGACGGGTCCAAGCAGCGACGACATCTTCTCCGCCCAGGGACGCCCGATCTGGTCGCCGGATCCGCCCGCCCCATAGGGAATCACCAGTCGAATGGGACGAGAGGGATAATCGGCGGTCTGCCCGATGCGCGGAATCGCCGCGAGCACCGCCGCCGCCGGTAATGCATGGACGAAGTGTCGCCGCGAGTAGGAAGACATGCCCGAATTCCGGAAGCGGTTGGTCACGGCCCGAGCCGGGACCGGCTCCCGGACGATCCCATCGCAGCAATCGGCGACCGACGTCAATGCTCCATCCGGACTATGCGGCGGCCTCACCGCCATGCCGCGTGCTCTAACCCATTACTTTTAAAACAATATTTCGGAAGGCGACCGACCCACGCGGTCCACGCAGGGCTGCCGGCCCTGCCCACTGCTTTCGGCCAGTTTACTGTACGGTTCGTTCTGATAGACCACAAAGAAATACCTTTTGACTCCCGTCGCGGGGGTAATGGCGCGTGCCAGATCGTAGCGAAGACTCGTCCATTTCATTTGGGCCATTTCGACTGTTTCCAAAGTCCCGGCTCTTGGAGAAGGAGGGCGTGTCGCTCCATGTCGGCGGCCGCGCGCTCGACATCCTCATCTTCCTGGCCGAGCGGCCCGGTGAAGTCGTCGACAAGAGAGAGCTGGTCAAGCGCATCTGGGCCGACGTCAATGTCGACGAAGGCAGCCTGCGCTTCCATGTCGCAGCGCTGCGCAAAGCGCTCGGCGATACCGGCAAGTCGGCGCGCTACGTCGTCAACGTGCCCGGCCGCGGCTATTGCTTCGTCGCCTCGCTCGCCCCGCCGGCCTCGCCCGCCACGCAGCCGACCATCGACATCCTGCCGCCCCGCGCCCTCCCCGCGCCGCTCTCGAAAATGGTCGGACGGGAGGAGGTCGTCGAAAAGATATCGAGCGGACTCTCGCTCCATCGCTTCATGACCCTGGTCGGCCCGGGCGGAATCGGCAAGACGGCCGTCGCCATCGCCGTCGGACACCGCCGCTCCCAGGATTTTCGCGGGCGCGCCTTCTTCGTCGACTTCGGCCCGCTCCGGGATGCCAGCCACGTCGCAACCACCATTGCCTCCGCGCTCGGCCTGACCATCAGCGCAGAGGATCCGACGCCGGCCCTGTTGACGTTCCTCAAGGTCGGCCCGGCCCTGCTGATCCTCGACAGCTGCGAGCATGTGCTGGACAATCTGGCCCCACTCGTCGAGCACATCGTGCGCGAGGCGCCGCAGCTTCGTGTTCTCGCAACCACCCGCGAATCGTTCCGCAGCGAAGGCGAGCGCATCTTCCGCCTGTTCCCGCTGGATTGCCCGCCCGAGCGCGAGGGGATCGATGTCGCCGAGGTCCTCGCCTATCCCGCCGCCCAGCTCTTCGTCGAGCGCATCGCGCAGAGCTCCGGCCCGTTCCAGCTCAGTGCGGACGAAGCGCCGCTGGTCGCGAGCATTTGCCGGCGCCTCGACGGCATTGCGCTCGCGATCGAGCTCGCGGCGGGGCGCGTCAATGCCTACGGCATCGCCGGCACCGCCTCGCTGCTCGACAGCCGCTTCTCGCTGCAATGGCGTGGCCGGCGCACGGCCGTGCCGCGGCACCAGACCCTCGCCGCCGCGCTCGACTGGAGCTATGACCTGCTGCCTGCGGCCGAGAGCGCGACCCTGCGCCGGCTCTCGGTGTTCGCCGGACCTTTCGCGCCGGAGGCGGCTGCCGCGGTTGCATCCGGTGACGGCCTCAGCGCATCGGAAACGCTGGAGGCCATCGACAGCCTGGTCACCAAGTCGCTGATCTCGCCGTCCGGCGCGCGGACGCTGCGCTATCGCCTGCTCGACACGACGCGGGCCTATGCGCACGGAAAGCTCAGCGCGCTCGGCGAAACCAGGCAGTTCGCACGCCGTCATGCCGAGTACTTTCGCGATTTCTTCGCGCATGCGGAGGCCGACACGTCGACGCCGCTGCCCGAATGGCTCGGCATCTATGGTGCGGAGCTGGACAATGTGCGCGCAGCGCTCGACTGGGCTTTCGCGCCCGACGGCGACACCGAGCTGGGAATCGCGCTGACGGCGGCCGCGGTCACGCTGTGGGTGCGGCTTTCCCTGTTCGCCGAATGCCGCGAACGAAGCAAGATCGCACTCGCGGCGCTCGGCGACACCGGCGACGACCGCATCCGCATGCAGCTCCTGTCGGCACTCGGCTGGTCGCTGATGTATGGCGAGGGCCGCGCGCGCGAGGCGCGCCCGATCCTGGAGACGACGCTCGAGCTCGCCGACAGGCTCGACGACAAGGATTTCCGGCTGCGCGCGCTCTGGGGCCTGTGCATCGACCAGTTCAACAATGGACAGTTCGGCAAGGCCCGTGCGTTCGCCGATCGTTTTGCGAACGCGGCCGCGAACTCTCCCGACAGGACCGACGTGATGCTGGGCGACCGGCTCACGGCCGT
Organism: Bradyrhizobium huanghuaihaiense; assembly: GCF_007830635.1. GTDB lineage: Bacteria > Pseudomonadota > Alphaproteobacteria > Rhizobiales > Xanthobacteraceae > Bradyrhizobium > Bradyrhizobium huanghuaihaiense. The sequence continues at coordinate 123,580 of NZ_VLLA01000010.1, forward strand.
CGCGCTGCATTATCTCGGCGACCAGAACGACGCACGGCTGCGCATCGACCGGGTGCATGCATCGCTGCATGTGCTGGCGGAGAAGCCGAAGATCTTCCCGCTCGATCTGAGAATCTCCACGCAATATTTCCGCGCCCGCATCCTGTGGCTGCAGGGTCTCGCCGACCAGGCTCAGGCGCTCGCCGCCCGAAACATCGAGGAGGGCCGCGCCAACGGCCACGCGCTGACCTTCTGCAGCGTGCTGGGACAGGCCGCCTGCCCGATCGCCTTCTGGTCCGGCGATCTCGACGCTGCGGAACGCCACGGCACCGAGCTGCTCGAACATACCGAACGGCACGCGATCCGGCTGTGGGGACTGTGGGCGCGGGCCTTCAATGCGGCGGTGATCGCCAGGCGCGGCGACGTCGCGAGCGGCCTGCCGCTGCTGCGCGAGGAGCTCAACCGCGCCGGCGATGCGCGCTTCCTGCCGCGCTTCCTTCCCCTGCTCGGCGAGCTCGCGGCGTGCTCTGGCGAGGCCGACCAGGTCGACCGTGGCCTCGACGTGATCGAGGACGTCTTGACCCGCTGCCACGACCGGCAGGAGCTCTGGTATCTGCCGGAGCTGACCCGCATCAAGGGAGAATTGATGCGCCGGAGCGCGAAGCATTCGGGCGACGCGGAAGCCCACTTTCGCGAGGCCATGGGCATCGCGGCCCAGCAGGGCGCGCGCTTCTGGGAGCTGCGCTGCGCGACCAGCCTCGCGCGGCTGATGAGCGAGGCCGGTCGGAGCGCGGACGCTCTGGCCATTCTGGAGAACGTCTCCGGATCGTTCACGGAGGGTGCCGGGATCGCCGACCTGCGCACCGCGCGCGAACTGATCGCGCAACTACGGAACTGACCGCGCGCTGATGCGCGCCAAAGCGTGATGAGATTTCGATGAAGCGTCATCGCGCTTTAGGTTGTTGGTTGAGCATGATCTCTCCGGAAAACCGCTTCGCACTTTGCGCTACGCGGCCCTTCGGGTCCGGATCATGCTTTAGCCTCCCGCCGCCACCGCGCGGCGCGGCAGCTTCCAGTCCGGCCGGATGAAGTGACAGGTGTAGCCGTCCGGATAGCGCTCGAGATAATCCTGATGCTCGGGCTCGGCTTCCCAGAACTCGCCCGCGGGCGCGACCTCGGTGACCACCTTACCCGGCCACAGGCCGGAGGCCTCGACGTCGGCGATGGTGTCTTCGGCAATCCGCTTCTGCTCGTCGCTGGTATAGAAGATTGCGGAACGGTAGCTCGTGCCGAGATCATTGCCCTGGCGGTTGAGCGTGGTCGGGTCGTGGATCTGGAAGAAGAACTCCAGCATGGTCCGGAAGTTCGTCTTCGCGGGGTTGAAGATGATCTCGATGGCTTCGGCGTGGCCTTCATGATTGCGGTAGGTGGCGTTCTTCACATGGCCGCCAGTGTAGCCAACGCGGGTGGAGATCACGCCCGGCTGCCTGCGGATGAGATCCTGCATGCCCCAAAAGCAGCCTCCGGCTAAAACTGCGCGCTCGGTCGTCATCTGTCCGCTCCCAATTGATCGCTCTGCATCTACCGCATCATATGCTCTCGGCCGCCCGGCTGAAAGCCGCGCGTGTCCACCCGGCTCCCGGAACCGGATGGACCCAAATTGAAAACGCGTCTCTAGCCCAACTTGGCGTCGAGCGTGATCGCGGCGTTGAGCACCTTCGACACCGGGCAATTCTTCTCGGCTTCGCCCGCGATCTTGGCGAAACCTGCTTCGTCCAGGTTCGGCACCTTTGCGCGCAAGGTCAGCGCCGACTTGCTGATCTTGAAACCCTTGCCCTCGGGCTCGAGCGTGACGGCCGCTTCCGTCGAGAGTTCGTCCGGTGTGAAGCCGGCGAGCTGAAGGCCGAAGGCGAGCGCCATGGTGAAACAGCCGGCATGGGCCGCGGCGATCAACTCTTCGGGATTGGTGCCCTTCTCGTTCTCGAAACGGGTCTTGAACGAGTAGGGCGTGCTGGCAAGCACGCCGGATTCGCTCGACAAATGGCCTGCGCCATCGCGACCAGTGCCCTTCCAGACTGCTGTTGCCTTGCGGATCATCTCAGTTCTCCTTGTTTGTTGTTGACAACCGGCGCTCCGTACCGGCCGAAGGCGACATCAGCGTGACCGCCTGTCGCCGATGCGCGAGGCCCAAGTCATCGCGCGCCGTGGTCTGAGGATGCAGTTGCTTCAGGTTGGCAGCTCCTGACCGGCCTGCTCGCGCACGATGTAGTCGGCGTACCAGTCCGCCCAGTTCTCATCGTGTCCGCCGGTGAGCTTCTCATGCTCACCATGCGCCACCGAGGCGCGGCGCAGCGCCGCGGCGAGATCGGTTTGCGATGCGAATGTCGTGTCGTCTGCCGCGATGCGTCCGGGCAACCGTGTCGTGACCTCCTGGAACAGCCAGCCATTGCCGTCGGGATCGCTGAACGAGGCGAATGAGCTGTAGCTGCCGCGCTTCGGGTCAGCGCCGCTGACGCGAACGCTGCCGAAAAGATACGGCTCATCGGGCCCTGCATGAACATCGCCGGCACCGTGGAAGGGTTCGCTGACGGCAATGCCGCGCGCGAGCAGATCGTTCCGCGCGGCCTCCAGATCAGAGACGATCAGATACATGCCGCGCGCCGAGCCTGGCGCCGCCGCCGTGACGTTCTTGCCGAAGATCACCGAGCAGGCCGAGCCCGGCGGCGTGAACTGGATCACGCGCCAGTCGTCGCCTGAGGCGAAATCGGCATCCAGTCGCCAGCCGAGCCGCGCATAGAACGCCTTGGCGCGGTCGACATCGGACACCGGAATGACGACGACTTCGAGCTTCAGATCAACGCTGCGCGATGTTGAAGGCTTGGCCGCGGCATCGCGGTCGATTTCGAGTGTGGCCATGTCGAGCTCCCGTGGTGTGAGTTGAGGCGATCCTTCAGGCGGCAGCCGGCATCACGATGCTCACCCGCGTGCCGCCCTGCCCGGCTTCACCATGCAGCCGTGCATGGATGCTGTGGGCGAGCCCTTCGAGGATGCGGCTGCCGGTGCCCCGGAGCGGACCGACCGCACCAATGCCGTTGTCGGCCACCGTGCAGACCCAGGCGCCGTCGCGGCGCGCGACGTCGATGCGGATCAACCCGCCATTCTTGTTCGGGAAGGCGTGCTTCGCCGCATTCGTGACCAGCTCCGTCAGCATCAACGCGAGCCGATGACATTGCGAGGACGGCAGTGTGTCGTCTTCGATGGCGGCTTCGCAGCGGATACCCGCCGGCTCCAGCACCGCCTCAAAGAGCGCCCCGCACAGATTTTCGAAGAACGGCGCGACGGAGACCGGCGACGGATCGTCGTTGTCGGACAAGAGCTGATAGAGCCTGCCAAAGGCAACGATGCGCCGCTCGAACCGGTCCACCGCCAGCGAGACGTCCCTGGTGGCGGCCCGCGTGAAGTCGCGGCGGACTGACGCACCCAGCATCGTCAGCGTGTTCTTCATGCGATGGTGGGACTCGCGCAGCACGAGCTCCCAATCGCGCGACTGATCGTCGCGACCTGCGGCGAATTGAGATCGAACGGCACTGCCGTTCGGCGAGCCGATGGCGGACATGACAGCCTCCCGCTGCAATGAGACCTAACTCGAAGGCTATACTGAATGCATCGCCTGCGATTTGCTCGTTAGACTTTGCAAGATTCTGTTATGATCGGCGGCGTCACAATCCGGCATCGGAGACCGTCGTCGCGACGGTCAAGCACACTGACGAATTGTCGCGGGGCGCGTGATAAGCCTCTCGCGTTTAAGCAAAATTTGCGAGTGTTACACTCGGGGGCGCGCTCCGGCGATCGCCACGCCATTTCGCCACTTTCGACCAGTTTACTCGCGATGTCGCTCTGCTAGACCAAAGTTGCAGACAGCATCCCCTTCATTGGAACCATTGGCTCGTGCCGGACACCAACGACCAGGATTCGGCAATCTCCTTCGGACCATTCCGGCTGTTTGCAAAGTCGCGGCTGCTGGAGAAGGACGGTGTTCCGCTTCATCTCGGCGGCCGCGCGCTCGACATCCTGATCTTTCTCGCCGAACGCGCCGGTGAGGTCGTGGACAAGCGGGAGTTGATCAAGCAGGTGTGGTCCGACGTGAACGTCGACGAAGGCAGCCTGCGCTTCCATATCACGACGCTGCGCAAGGTCCTGGGCGACGCCGGTGAGGGCTCGCGTTACGTCGTCAACGTTCCCGGACGCGGCTATTGCTTCGCTGCTCCGCTGCTCCGCCCTGCTGCTTCGGACGGCCGGGCCAGCCCAGTCGCTTCGCCCCACGCGCTGCCGTCACCGCTTGCGCGGATGATCGGGCGGGACGATGCCGTCGCGAAGATTTCCGCCGAGCTCGCCCTGCATCGCTTCGTCTCCATCGTCGGCCCCGGCGGGATCGGTAAGACCTCGGTCGCACTCGCCGTCGCGCATCGCGAGCTGGACGCCTTCCACGGCCAGGTGTGCTTCGTCGATTTCGGCGCGCTCACGGACACCCGCCTCATTCCCGGAACGATCGCCGCAGCCCTCGGCTTGACGGTCAATTCCGACGACCCGATGCCTGGCCTGCTGACTTTCCTGCGTAGCCGGCGCACACTGCTGCTGTTCGACAGTTGCGAGCACATCCTCGACGAGCTCGCCCCGGTGGCCGAGCGTCTCGTCCAGGAGGCGAGCGAGCTGCACATTCTCGCCACCAGCCGCGAATCCTTTCGCACCGAAGGCGAGCGCGTGCACCGGCTGTTTCCGCTGGATTGCCCGCCCGAGCGCGACGGGCTCGGCATTGCCGACATCCTTGCCTATCCTGCAAGCCAGCTCTTCGTGGAACGTATTGCCGAAAGCCTCGGCGATTTCGAGCTCAGCGAGGAGGATGCGCCGCTCGTCGCCGAAATCTGCCGGCGGCTGGACGGCATCGCGCTCGCGATCGAGCTCGCCGCCGGACGCGTCAACGCCTATGGCATCGCCGGGACCGCCTCGCTGCTCGACGGCCGCTTCTCGCTGCTGTGGCGGGGACGGCGCACCGCCATCCCACGGCATCAGACCTTGGGCGCCGCGCTGGCCTGGAGCTATGATCTGCTGCCAGAAGCCGAAAGCGCGACGCTGCGCGGATTGTCGGTGTTCGTCGGGCCGTTCACGCTGGAAGCCGCACTGGCCGTCGCATCCAGCCAGGGCATCGGCGAAGCCGAGGCGGTCGAGGCGATCTCGAACCTGCTCTCCAAATCACTGATCGCAACCTCGCCTGCGGAGCGGCGGCTGCGCTATCGTCTGCTCGATACCACCCGCACCTTCGTCGGCAACAAGCTCGTCGAGAACGGGGAAGCGGACCGCGTCGCGCGTGCACATGCCGAATATTTCCGCGATTTGCTGCGCGACATCGCGCTTAAATCCTCGGGGCTGCAGAGCGCGGGCGGCTTCCTGCCCTATGCGGACCATTTGCCCAATGTCCGGGCCGCGCTGACCTGGAGCTTTTCGGACGGCGGCGACCGGACGCTCGGCGTGGAGCTGGCGGCCTCGGCCGCGCAGTTCTTCCTCGAGCTGACCTTGCTGACGGAGTGTCTTCGCTGGACGCAGCAGGCGCTGGCCGCTTCCGATGCGGGCACATTGGACCGCCGCCAGGAGATGACGCTGCAGGCCGCGCTCGGCGTCTCCGTGATGTTCACGCAAGGCAATACGGAAGCGGTCCGCTCCACGTTCGCGCGCAGCCTGCAGCTCGCCCGCGAGCTCGAGGATTTGCACTGGCAGCTCTGGCTGCTGCGCGGCCTGCACATCTACCTGACCAGGGTCGGAGATTTTCACGGCGCGCTCGGGATCGGCGTCGACGGCGAGAGCGTTGCGCGCAAGCTGAACGATCCTGCTGCCGCACTGAACGTGGAATGGATGCTCGGCGTCGCGCATCATCTGATCGGCAACCAGGACAAGGCGGTGCAGTTCTGCGAGAGCGCGATGGTGCACAATCCCGGCTCGCAGCGGCTGAATATCGGACATCTCGGATATGACGACCGCATCGTCGCGCTGGTGGCGCTGGCGCGCGGGCTCTGGCTCACCGGCCGGCCCGATCACGCGGTCGAGGCGGCCAGATACACGGTGCGCGAGGCCGAGCTGCTCGAGCAGCCGCTCACGCTCGGCATTTCCCTGATCTGGACCATCTACGTCTTTCTCTGGGTCGGCGACTGGGCCAATGCCGAAGCCCTGATCGAGCGGCTGATCGATCATTCGGCGCGGCACTTCCTCGGGCCCTATCACGCGGTCGGGATCGGCCAGAAGGGCGAGCTGATGCTGCGCCGCGGCGATCTTGCCGGCGGCATCGAGCATCTTCGCCGCAGCCAGGCAACACTGCATGCGACGCGGCACCGGATCATGACGACGGTGTTCGCGACGGCGCTCGCGGAGGGTCTCGCGGCGCAGGACCAGACCGGCGAGGCCTTGCGCACGATCAATGAGGCCATCGCCCAGATTCCCGATCACGGCGAATCCTTCGACATGCCGGAAATGCTCAGGGTTAAGGGCGATATCCTGGCCCGGTCGGGCAACGCGGCGGAAGCCGAAAGCTGCTTGCGCAAATCGCTCGATCTGTCGCGCCGGCAATGCGCTCTCGGCTGGGAGCTTCGCGGAGCGATCAGCCTCGGCCGCATCTGGCACCAGGCCGGAAAAGGCCGCGAGGCACGCGACCTGCTCGCCCCGCTCGTGGCGCGCTACCAGGAGGGACTCGCGACTCGTGATCTGGTCGCCGCAACGGGACTGCTGGGCGCGCTGAATTGACAGCGTGTTCAACGAGATACCGCCCAAATCCCGGCTCGCAACTCCTAACAACTTCTAACACGCCAATCCGCAAGCGCCCCGCCATGGTGGTGGCACTTCACGGCGGATGTGACGGGACATGGCTCTTCTCGACGATGTAATCGATGCCAGCGGCGGTCTGGCGCGCTGGAACAGCTTGAACCGGTTCACGCTCCATTTGTCCGTCGGCGGAACGCTGTTCGCAAGCGCCGGACATGCCAGGGAATTCAAGGATGTGACTGCGGAAGGCTCGACCCGGACGCAATCCGTCCGTTTCACCGGCATCACCGGCGGGGAATACTCGGGCTCGTTTCAACCGGATGCGATCACGATCGAAAGTCCCGACGGCGAGGTGCTGCGGGCCTGGAGCAATCCGAGCCTGGCGTTTCCCGAGACCGGCTCTGCTGCACTCGCGGACGAACTGCACCTCGTCTACTTCTGCGGCGTCGCGATCTGGAATTATCTGACCAATCCATTCCTGCTCGCCCATCCCGGTGTTGTGCTGGAGGAACTGCCGCCGTGGCGCGAGAACACCGAAACCTGGCGGCGGCTGCGCGCGCAATTTCCCCCGAGCCTGATCACGCTCGCGCCCGATCAGATCTTTTATTTCGACGAGAACGCGCTGCAACGGCGAACGGATCACGATCTCTTCGGGACGAAGGTCGCTCACTACTCCTGGGCCCATGACAGTTTCGGCGGCATCGTGGTGCCGACGCTTCGGCGCGCGCAGGCGCTGCAGCCTGACGGGACCGTGATCGCCAAGCCCGTGCTGATGGACGTGGAGATTTTTGATGCCGTATTCGAGTAGCAGCGGCGGCGGGGCAACGAGCGCGCAGGCTTCGGCAGACCATGTGCGATCAAGCCGCCGCTCGATCAGCTATCACAGCGTTGACGTAAACGGCCTCAAGATCTTCTACCGCGAGGCTGGGCCCGTGGACGCTCCGGCCGTGCTGTTGCTTCATGGCTTTCCCTCCTCCTCGCGGATGTGGGAGCCGTTGCTGCCACTGCTCGCGGACAAATATCATCTGATCGCGCCGGACTATCCCGGCTTCGGCCACAGCAGCGCACCGCCGCCATCGGACTTCAGCTACACATTCGACAACATCGCCGGCGTGATCGGCGAGCTCACGGCGAAGCTTGGTCTCACCAACTACGTCCTGTTGATGCAGGACTATGGCGGTCCGGTCGGCTTCCGCATGGCGTTGGCCGATCCCGAACGTATCCGCGGCATCATCATCCAGAACGCCGTTTCGCATGAGCAGGGATTGAGCCCGCTGTGGGAAGCGCGCCGCAAATACTGGGCCGATCCCGCGCATGAGCTCGAGGCGCTCAGGGCCAACTTCACGTCTCTGGAGGCGACGCGGCAGCGCCATCTCGGCTCCAGCCCGCATCCCGAGCGCTACGACCCTGACACCTGGATCGACGAATACGCGTTTCTGACGCGTCCCGGCCAGGCGGAGATCCAGACCACGCTGTTCCTGGACTACCGGACCAACGTCGCGTCCTATCCGAAATGGCAGGACTGGCTGCGCAAGACGCGGCCGCCGACGCTGGTGGTCTGGGGCAAATATGATCGCTCCTTCACCGTCGCCGGCGCCGCCGCCTATCGCGACGATGTGCCGGATGCCGAAGTCCACATGCTCGAAGCCGGTCACTTCGCGCTGGACGAGGCGACCGACGACATCGCCGGGCTCGTGCGCGACTTCCTCGCACGGCTCGGTGGGCACACGGGCTGAACGGCGACGGCGTGGCGCTCCGTCGCACCGCGCGTAAGGCCGGTCGAACTTCCCCGCGCCGTCCTCGCACCACGCCGGCCGGCGCAAGAAATTGAAAAGCTTGACGAAGTCAGACCAAATGCGACGAGCTGTCACATCCTGTGCACTCGCACAAAATCTAACACATCCTAATCACCCCTAACGGGCTTCTTGTCGGGCCCACGCCTATCCTCCGAGCATGGAAAGCCTTCTCGAAAGCCTGGTGACAGGGGGCTTGAGAGTTTGCCGGTCGCCACCAGCGACCGCGATGCGGAGAGAATGACCGATGTTTACCGATTTGCAGGCGGCACATGCCTGGATTGATCTTCAGGCCAGCCCGCGGGATCACCAAGAGCATCAGGCCGCACAGCCGATTCCCAGGGAGAGCGGATGGCGCCGGGTCGAGCGCGGCCCGAATGCGGCCATCGAGGACATCACGATTTCGCGGTGGGAGGATGTGAGAGACGGCTCGTCGCACGAGGCGACGACACCGGAGAATAACTATTTCGTCGGCATCGCGCTGAAGACCACGCGCGCGAAATTGACGCGTGACCGTCAGATCATTTTCGACGGCACCATGCCCGCCGGCACGCTGTATGTCAGCGCGCCGTCGACGCCCCTCCGTGCACAATTCCAGGCGCCCTGCGCCTTCCTGCACTTCCACATCCGGGCTGACCAATTCCCGGCGCAATCGCCCGTAACCGACGGGCTTGGCGACCTCGTCCTGCTACGCGATCCGCTCGCCGCCGAGCTCGCCAAGGCGCTGATCGAGCATGGCGATGCCGCGGACCGTCAATTCGTGCGCTGTATCGGCCAGACCCTTGCGATGCACCTCACCCGGCTCGAGCCGCCACGCGCGCGGGTCAATGCGTTGCCGAAATGGCGGCTGCGACGCGTCGAGCAGCATATCGCCGATCATTTCGACCGCAGCATCAGCCTGTCCGAACTCGCCAGCGTGGCTGGCCTGTCCAGGATGCATTTTGCGGCGCAGTTCCGGGCGGCGACCGGCTATCGTCCGCGCGAATATCTGCTCAATCACCGGATCGAACATGCGAAGACGCTGCTGGCGACGACCGGACGGCCGCTGGCCGAGATCGCGCTTGCCGTCGGCTTCTCGACGCAGGCGCATTTTTCGACCGTCTTCAAGCGGATCAGCGGCCAGTCCCCGGCACGTTGGCGCCTCGCCAGCAACGGCGAGCGCTGTGAGATCGAACCGCTGCCGCGGCATCGGCCCGCTGCGGACAGGGACTGGATCGCCAGCGCGGCTGCCTAGCCCATCGTTCCCTGCCTTTGGCGCAGGCGCCCTGCCGCTTGCGCCGGCTCGCACCCTCCTCCTCCCGGGTCTGTGAGCCAGTTGGGGCCGTCCCTGCTCCCACACAGGACGGCCCCTTTTTCTTGGCGTCGGGAATCACCCATGCGCGCCGGTGCGGCCCGACTCGTACAGGAACCAGATCCGTCGCTCGGCCTCGTCGATCCAGTTCTCGATCAGGCTTGCGGTTGCGACATCGCCATACTCGTCGCAGAGCTCGTGCACGCGCCGCATCTCGCGGGTGAGCTGCTGGTTGTCGCTGCGTAACTCCGCCAGCATGTCCAGGGGATCGACATAGTCCGCGTCGTTGTCGAGGATGCGCTGTTCGCGCGCGATCTGGCCGATCGAGCGCAGCGTCGTGCCACCGATCTTGCGGGCGCGTTCTGCGATGTCGTCGGTCATCGCAAAGATCTGGTCGGCCTGCTCGTCGAGCAGCAGATGATAGTCGCGAAAATGGCTGCCCGACATGTGCCAGTGGAAGTTCTTGGTCTTCAGATAGAGCGCGAAGACGTCGGCGAGCAGGGCGCGTAGCGCGGCCGGAATGTCGCGGTTCGCGTTGGCGCCGAGATCGGTCGGGCCTTGAAGGTCTGCTTTGGTCATGTTCGTTGATCCGTCGGTGAGGAGACGAACCCTTAGCAGCGCCGCGCTTGTGGTTCTTTCGTCATGCGCGCGACGATTTCGAATTCGCACGAGGGGCTCTCGTGTCCCGGACGCGCCGCGGCACGCAGTGACGCGGCGCAGAGCCGGGACCCAGGAGGCGACACGGCACAATGCGGAGAGATGGGCCCCGGCTCTGCAGCGCACCGCTGAAGGAGCGCTGCGCAGCGTCCGGGGCACGAGAGTGGCGTGTGTCGCGCAGCCCTCTCCACACCGTCATTGCGAGCGCAACAAACCAGTCCCTACACCGGATCGAACGCCCGGATCGGCGGCAAATTGCCGGTGAACTTCTCCACCTCGACCGTCGTCAGCTGCCCGGTGCAACCCTGCGCGAAGGCGGAGGTGCCGAGGTCGCGGGTGAGGACGTTGGGATTGCCGTGAACGCAGAGCGGGGCGTCGTCCTCGGGATCCATCGGATCGTACCAGGCGCCGGTCGGCAGCTGGACGACGCCGGCCGCGATGCCGTCGGTGACGTGGACGGCGGCGAGGCAGGCACCGCGGTCGTTGAACAGGCGGATGATATCGCCGTCCTTGATGCCGCGCGCGTCGGCGTCAACCGGGTTCATGCGCGCGACCTCGCGGCCGCGATGCTTTGCTCCAAGCGAATGGCCGCCGAAATCGAGCTGGCTGTGCAGGCGCGTCACCGGCTGGTTGGCGACGAGGAAGCACGGCGTGCCGGGTTTGGGCATGTCGGTCTTCTCGAGCCAGACCGGATGGCCGGGACAATCGGCATCGCCGTGGGCCGCGATCTTCGCCGAGAAGATTTCGATGCGGCCGCTCGGCGTCGGCAGGGCGTGATTGACCGGATCCTCGCGGAAGCGGCGGAGCCGGCCGCCGTCATCGGGCTGCTGCGGCACGACCAGGCTGCCGCGGCGCCAGAACTCATCGAAGTGAGGGGCCTCCAGGCCGCGCTTGGCGAGCGAGGCGCGGGTCGGCTCGTAGAGATATTCCAGCCATTGACGAGACGTGCGGCCCTCGGTGAAGGGTTCACGCGCACCGAGGCGCTCGGCGAGATCGGCGAAGATATCGTAATCGTCGCGCGCAAGGCCGAACGGCTCGGCGATGTGGTGCATCGCGACCATGAGAGGATCGTTGGTGGAATAGCCGATGTCCTCGCGCTCCAGCGTCATCGTCGAGGGCAGCACGATGTCGGCGTGACGCGCCGTCGCGGTCCAGGCGAGCTCGTGTACGACGAAGGTGTCCGCTTTCGCAAACGCCTTGCGCAGACGGTTGATGTCCTGGTGGTGGTGGAAGGGATTGCCGCCCGCCCAGTAGACGAGGCGGATGTCAGGATAGGTGCGCGTCTCGCCATTGTAGCGATAGGTCGTGCCGGGATTGAGCAGCATGTCGGCGATACGCGCCACCGGAATGAAATCGGCGACGCCGTTGCGTCCCTGCCCGAGCGTCGGCCCCGGCACGTCGTTGACGCGGCGGCCGTAATAGCCGATCGCACCCAGCGAATAGGCATAGCCGCCGCCGGGAAGACCGATCTGCCCGAGGGCTGCCGCCAGCACCATGCCCATCCACACCGGCTGCTCGCCATGCTCGGCGCGCTGGAGCGAGTGCGAGACGGTGATCAGCGCGCGCTTTCCGGCAAGGCGGCGCGCCAGCTTGCGGATCGTGCCCGCATCGACGCCCGAGATCGCGGCGGCCCATTCGGCGTGCTTCGGCTGCCCGTCGCTCTCACCGGTGAGATAGCGCAGGAACACGGGCCAGCCCTCGGTGTAACGATCGAGGAAAGCCTGGTCGTGGAGATTCTCGCTGACCAGCGTATGGACGATGCCGAGCATCAAGGCGGTGTCGGTGCCGGGCACGCAACTCATCCATTCGGCGCCGGCCTCGACCGGCAGATCGTCGCGCAGCGGGCTGACCAGGATGAACTCGCAGCCGCGCCGGCGCGCAGCTTCCATGGCGCCGCGCTCGACATGCTTGCTGATCGAGCCGCCGGCCACCATGGAGTTCTTCAGCGCCATGCCGCCGAAGGCCAGCACGACATCGGTCTCGGTCGCAATCTGCTCCCAGGTGACGTTGCGCTTGGTGATGTCCTCGTAGCCGCAGAGGATCTGCGGCAGCAGCACCGAGGACGCGCCGGAGGAATAAGTGTTCACCGAACGCACATAGCCGCCCATCGCGATGTTGAGGAAGCGATGCACCTGGCTCTGGGCGTGATGGAAGCGGCCTGCGCTCGACCAGCCATAGGAGCCGCCGAACACGGCGCCGGGCCCGCGCGTGTCGCGAATGCGGCCGAGCTCGTCACCGAGGAGGTCGAGCGCCTTCTCCCAGCTCACCGACACGAATTCGTCACGGCCGCGGCGATCGTCGGGGCCGGGGCCACGCTCGAGCCAGCCGCGGCGGATCGCCGGCTGCGCAATGCGCGCCTGATGGCGGAGCGCGCCGGGGAAATTGTCGATGATGCCGTTCGGATCGGGATCGCCCGCATAGGCCCTGACCTCGAGCCCGGCCGCGCCGTTGCGCGCCGAGAATACACCCCAATGGGAGGTATGGGGCTTGAAGCCATCCGAGAGGTCGAGACCGGGGTCGGGGAAGCCAATCGTATCGTCCATCATCTGATCCTGGTTCCGGGGCGTGGCACGGTTCAGCCGCGCCCCGAGTCAATTCCGGTGGCAGTATACCGATCCACCCACCGATGTCGTCGGGCTCAGGGTCGGCGGAAATGCTGGGCTCTCGTGCGCAACTACATCTTGGTGAACATTCGGCGAGAGATCGACGAAGATTCCACCTGCAAATATTCTTTTATTTTCAAAGCCTTATCGGATCATCTGCGGAGCGCCCCGGTCGAACCCATTTTGCAGACGCGCGAAATCTCCTGCAGCGACACGGACATGGAAATGTGCGATATGCCCGCCCATCCCCTTAAACCAACATCGGTCCTATCATGATCCAGCGCGTCCTGCCCTACGAAGGCCTGCTCCACGAAGTCGTCGAGCATAACGGCGTGCTTTACATCGGTGGAATCGTTCCCGAGGACACCAGCCTCGACATGTCGGGCCAGGCCAACGACGTCCTCGGGCAGCTGGCGCGCCTGCTGCAATCTCTCGGATCCGACCTCGCCAACGTCCTTCAGGTGACCATCTACATGACCAACCTGAAGGAGAAGGCCGAGTTCAATGCGGCCTGGAAGGCGCATTTCACAGAAGCGCATCTGCCGGCGCGCGCCGCAATCGGCGTGGCCGATCTCGGTCCGGGCGTGAAGCTCGAGATGACTGCGATCGCTGCGCGACAATAGCCGCGCGCGCGGCGCGTCAGATGACCTTCGCCTGCGCGAGGCGATCGATCTCGTCCTCCGACAGACCGAGCCAGTGCTGGTAGATCTCGCGATTGTCCTGGCCGATATCGCCGGCGGATGTTTTCAGCTGTGCGCGGTCGACCGTGAAACGCGGCACGACATTGGACATCGCCACCGAGCCGAAATGGCGATCGGGTACGCGAGTGATCATCTCGCGCGCCAGGGATTGCGGATCGGTCGCGATCTGGTCGATCGCGTAGATCGGCGCCAATGTGCCTTCCTCGGCCTCGAAGGCGGCAAGCACCTCTTCGAGCGGATGGCCGCCGCACCATTGCGCGAAAATTGCGTTCAACTCCGCTGAATGGTCGACGCGCCGCGCATTGTTGGAAAAGCGCGGGTCATCGATCAGGTCGGGCCGGCCGATCGCCCGGCAATTCGCGGCAAACAGCGCATTGGTCGAACCCGCAAGCGTGACCCAGCGATCATCGCGGGTCCGGTAGACCGCCGCCGGTGCGGAATAGGCGTTGCCGTTTCCGATGCGACCACGCACATCGCCGAGCTGGTCGAACTCGATGGCGAGAACGTCGAGCAGCCGGAACACCGCCTCGGTCAACGCGAGATCGATCTCCTCGCCGGGCGCGTCAGGATTTTTCGCCCGCTTCCACAGGGCCGCCAGCGCGCCGACTGCGCCGAACAGGCCGCCGATCGCATCGCCGAGGGGATAGCCGGGGTGCATCGGCTGGCCGTCGGCCTCACCGGTGATGTAGGTGAGCCCGCCCATCGCCTCGAAGATCCGCGCAAAACCCGGCCTGTCGCGATACGGCCCGTCCTGGCCGAAAGCAGTGGCGCGCAGGATGACGAGGCGCGGCTGGATCTGCCACAGCACCTCCTTGGACAATCCCCAGCGGTCGAGCGTCCCGGGCCGGAAATTCTCGATCAGCACGTCGAAATGCGGCAGCATCCGCTTGAACAGTTCGACGCCTTCCGGCTTGCGGAGGTCGAGCGTTGCGAACTTCTTGTTGCGGTTGACGGTCTTCCACCACAACGGCTTGCCATCCTTGAAAGGCGGAAAGGCGCGCACGCCGTCGCCCTGCCCCGGCATCTCGATCTTGAGCACATCGGCGCCGTAATCGGCCAACAGCGTCGCGGCGAACGGCGCAGCGACGATGGTCGCGATATCCAGGACCTTCAACCCTTCGAGCGGCCCGCTCATTTCACTTCCCTGAACCCATTGAATTCGATTGACGGCTCACGCCACATCCCGCAGCAGCAGGCGCGCAATGTTGAGCTGATGGATCTGGCTGGTGCCCTCGTAAAGCCGGAACAGCCGGACGTCCCTGTACCAGCGCTCGATCGACGAATGATCGGCGATATAGCCGGCGCCGCCGAACATCTGCACGCAGCGATCGGCCACGCGGCCGCACATCTCGGTCGCAAAATATTTGCACATCGACGCTTCGAGCGCGATGTCCTCGCCGCGGTCGCGCTTGCGCGCGGCCTCGAGGATCATCGACTGCGCCGCGAATATCTCCGTCCGGCAATCGGCGATCATCGCCTGAACGAGCTGGTAGTTCGCGACCGGCTCGCCGAACTGAACGCGGCTGCTGGTATGGCGGATCGCCATGTCGAGCATCCGGATCGCCGGCCCGGTCGACAGCGCGGCCAGATGAATGCGCTGCTTGTTCAGCACCTTCATGATGGTCTTGAAGCCGGCGCCCTCGCGGCCGCCGATCAGATTGGCCGCTGGCACCCGGCACCGGTTGAAATAGACCGCGCTCACGGGCGAGCCGGCCTGCCCCATCTTGCGATAGGGCGCGCCGGTCGCAAGGCCTGCACTGCCGCGCTCGACGATGAAGGCCGAGACGCCCGCCGCACCTTTAGACTGCGGATCGGTTCGCGCCGTGACCGTGAAGACGTCCGCGACGGGCGCGTTGGTGATGAAGCATTTCTCGCCGTCGAGAACATAATGATCGCCTTCGCGGCGAGCGGTGGTCCGCACGTTCGAGGCTTCCGAGCCGGCGTCGGGCTCGGTCACGGCGAGACAGCCGGTCCATTCGCCGCTGGCAAGGCGCGGCAGATAGGCCTTCTTCTGCTGCTCGGTCCCGTCGGCGACGATGCCCTCCGAACCGATGCCGGTGTTGGTGCCGACGCGGGCGCGAAAGGCGACCGAGCATTGCGACAGCTCGAACGCCGCCAGCACGAGTTCCTCGGTGGTGAGCCCGGCCCCGCCATAGGCCTCGGGAATGCTCCAGCCGAAGAAGCCCTCTTCGCGCATGGTGGCGACGATGTCCGCCGGGACCTCATCGCCGTCTTCGACGCGCGCCTCGGCCGGAATGGCGATGTCGCGGACGAAGCGCCGGACGCGTTCCAGCAGGGCCTCGAAGGCAGCAGGTTCACGGATCATGGCGCGAGCCTTCCGATGTCACTCATTCCTGGAGCGCTTCCTCGCGCCGCGCGCGGATCGTCGGCAGCATGATCAGGATGATCGCGATGGCGGCCGCGGCCAGGAGGCTCGCCGAGATCGGCGACGTCAGCAGCACGGTGGCATCGCCCCGCGACAGCACCATGGCGCGGCGGAAGTTCTCCTCGATCGCCGGGCCCAGGACCAGCCCCAGCAGCAGCGGCGCCGCCGGCAATTGCAGCTTGATCAGGATGTAGCCGAACACGCAGAACACGGCCGCCTCGTAGACCTCGAACGTTCCGCTGTTGATGGAGTAGACGCCGATCGAGCAGAACACCATGATCGCGGGGAAGAGATAGCGATAGGGGATGGTGAGCAGCTTCACCCACAGCCCGACCAGCGGAAGGTTGAGGATGAGTAGCATCAGATTGCCGACCCACATCGAGGCGATCAAGCCCCAGAACAGCGTCGGGTTCTTCGTCATCACCTCCGGGCCCGGATGGATGTTGTGGATGTTCATGGCGCCGACCATCAGCGCCATCACGACGTTGGAGGGAACCCCTAACGTCAGCAATGGGATGAACGAGGTCTGGGCGCCGGCATTGTTCGCGGACTCCGGACCCGCAACGCCTTCGATGGCGCCCTTGCCGAACTGCCCGGGATGCCGCGACAGCTTCTTCTCCAGCGTGTAGGACGCAAAGGATGACAGCACCGCACCGCCGCCGGGCAGGACGCCCAGCAGTGTGCCGAGCGTCGTGCCGCGCAGCATCGCCGGCACCATGCGACGGAAGTCGTCGCGGGTCGGAAACAAATTGGTGATCTTCTGGGTGACCAGCGACAGCTTGTCGTCCTGCTCGAGGTTCTTGACAATCTCGGCAAAGCCGAAGATGCCCATCGCCAGCGGCACGAAATCGAGGCCGTCGAACAGCTGGGGAATGCCGAAAGCAAAGCGCTGGCTGCCGCTGTTCAAATCGGTGCCGACGAGGCTCAGGAGCATGCCGAGCACGACCATGCCGATGCCCTCGATGAACGGCCCGCTCGACAGCACTGAAGCAAGGATCAGGCCCAGGATCATCAGCGCGAAGAATTCCTTGGGACCGAACAACAGCGCGGTCGCGGTCAGCGGACCCGCAAGCGCCGCAAGAGCGAGCGTCGCCACGCATCCGGCGAAGAACGAGCCGATGGCGGCGGTTGAGAGCGCCACGCCGGCGCGGCCCTGCTTGGCCATCTGGTAGCCGTCGATCGTGGTCACGACGGACGAGGACTCGCCGGGCAGATTGACCACGATGGCCGTGGTCGAGCCGCCATACTGCGCGCCGTAGTAGATGCCGGCGAGCATGATCAGCGCGGCGTCCGGTTGCAGCGCATAGGTGATCGGCAGCAGCATCGCGATGGTCGCAAGCGGACCGAGTCCGGGAAGCACACCGATCAAGGTGCCGAGCAGGCAGCCGAAGAAGGCGTAGAGCAGGTTGGCGGGCTGGGCCGCCGTGGCAAAGCCGATCGCCAGATTGTGGAAGAGATCCATCGTCCGGCTCGCTCAGTTGAGAAGGGAGGGCCAGACGGGCAATGGCAGCCCGAGACCGTAGACGAAGACGGCAAGGCACAGCACGATGAGCACCGCCGCGTTGGTCAGCGCGCCGGTCCAGGTGAATTCGGGACTGGCCCTGCTCGACACCATGATCAGGACGAACAGCGCGCCGACCAGGCCGAGCGGAAACAAGAGGGCACCGAACAGGACCACGGACCCGGTGATCCAGGCGAGGCCCTTGAGGTCCCATGCGCGCAACACCTGCCGGTCCGCGGCCGGCTTCATCGCACCGAACATCACGGCAAGTCCGATGGCGGCGAGCACGATCGCGAGCAGGCGCGGGAAATAGCCCGGCCCCATCTTCGCGGCCGTGCCTGCCGGGTATTGCAGCGCCGTCACGAAGAAGAAGATTGCAAAGGCGAGGAACAAGGCGCCGGAGGCAAAGGCCCTGTGATTGCGGACTGCCAATCCCTTCATTCCGGTCCTCCCTCGCCTGCACTGGCCTTAGCGGCGCGCTCCTCGAGGGCTTCCATCAGAACCGGCACGCCGATGGCGCAGGCATGCACGCCGAGATGCGCGGCCATCTGGAGAACCTGACGAATCTCCCGCTGCTCAATGCCGAGCCGCAGCGCCCGCCTGATCTGGACACGCAGCCCTTGCGGATTGAGCGCGGTGAAGCAGGCGTTCAGCGCGAGTGAGATCAGACATTGCGAGCGTCGGTCGAGGCCGTCGCCTGCGGACCGGTCGGCGAGGAGATCCAGCAGGACGGCGAAATAACCGGGATCGCTCCGCAGCCATTGCTCGCAGAAATCCGGCCAGTCCCCGAATTGCGCGACGTAGGCTTCGCGTAGCGCCAGCTGCTCTTTCGTGAGTTCGAAATAATCGGGCTGGAGGCCGGCGCTCGCCAATTCCTCGGCCAGAATGCCGATACCGACGTTGCAGCCGTCCAGCCCCTGCATCGTCGCGAGGCGAAACACGTCGATGATCTCCCGCGCCGTGGCGCCCTCCTGAAGCGCGAGGCGAAGGTGCAGCGCGAGGCCGGGGCGGAACAGATGCGTCGCCGATCCATCGAGCGCGACGTAGATCAGCTCGCACATCTTGCGAGACAGCGGTCCCTTCTCTGCGGCATAGCCGCCGTATTTGCCGTAGGCTTCGAGGAACACCGGATCGAGCCGAAGCAGGCCCTCGGTCCAGGGCCGCCAATAGCCGCGCGCCTTGACATAAGCTTCCTTCAGCGCCTGCTGTTCGGGCGTCAGGTCGGACATCGCGATAGCCCCGTCAGGCAATGTTGGTCAGGGTGATGCCGCCATCGACGGTGAGCACCTGCGCCGAGATGAAGCCGGCCTCGTCGCCGGCGAGGAAGCAGATCGCCTTGGCAATGTCGTCGACCGTGCCGAGCCGGCCCAGCGGCGTTCGCGCGACGCGGCGCGCGTCGAGCTCGGCGTTGCGGTTGCGCATGGTTCCTTCGGTCGGGATCGCCGAGGGCGCGACGGCATTGACACGGACGTTGCGCTCGCCGAGCTCGGCAGCGGCCGCCCGCGTGATGCCCATGACGCCGGCCTTGATGCCGCTGTAGACGATGCTGTTCTTGGCCGAGATCAGACCGGCGACCGAGGCGACGTTGACGATGGCGCCGCCGCGCTCCGCATTCATGACCTCCGCGGCGGCCTGGATTCCCCAGATGATCGCCTTGAAGCCGATGTTGAGCATGCGATCGACGGTTTCCGGAGCGATGTCCGGGACGGATTGATAGCGCACCCACGCGGCGTTGTTGACGAGGATGTCGAAGCGCTTCTGGCTCTCCGCCAATCCCAGAACCGCCTGCCGCATACCCTCGCGGCTGGCGACGTCCTGCGTGACGGCAACGGCGTTGCCGCCGGCTGCCTTGATCGCCTCCACGGTGCTACCAACGAATTCCGGCTTCAAATCATTGACGCCGACGATCGCGCCGCGCGCGGCGAGCTTGAGTGCGGTTGCGCGCCCGATGCCGTTGCCGGCGCCGGTGACGAGTGCGACGCGGCCCGCGAGCGTCTGATCCCTGGTTTCGGTCATGGCTGTCTCCCTTACGCTCCTGCCTCGGCAAACGGAGCGACTTCCGATACGTAACGGCGGCCGAACGTACTGATCAGGCCGCTGGCATCACCCTGGACCTGGAGCGTGCGAATGCGACGCAGATGGCGATGCACCGGCACGTCCCACGTGAAGCCCATGCCACCATGGATTTGCAGCGCGCCTTCGCTGATCGAACTGCCATAGGTCACTGCTGCCAGGAACGCGGCATCGCGCTGCACCGGACCGCCATCCCTTGACAGACTGCGCGTGATCGCGTGACGAATGCTCTCCAGGCCGAGCTTCTGGCGCGCCAGCGCATGGCGGATGGCCTGGTTGTAGGACAGAGCGTGGCCGAACTGGCGGCGCGTCGAGGCATGCTCCTGCGCGAGCGCCAGGCACGCCTCGGCCGATCCCAGGATGGCCGCGGCACGCAGCACGTTGGCATCCGAGCTGAGCAGATCCCAGGTGCCGGCCGGCAGGATGGAGCCGATGGGAACCTCGACCTTCTCCAGCCGCACCACGTGCTCGGGCACGGTGAGATCGAGGCCGGCCGCGTCCTCCACCACGACGCCTTTGGCGTCGGCCGGGATCAGCGCCGCGGCGCCGCCGCTCATCCGCACCAGGATATGGTCGACCGACGCCGCGCTGGGAGCGCGCGCGAGCGAGCCGTTCAGCAGCAACAACCCGCCGTCCCGCTCGGCGATGGCCTCGCCCTGCCAGGCGATCGTCGCCAATTTGTCGCCGGACACGATCGCGGCGGCAAGTCGCGTCAGCGATGACTGCAGCAGCCGGCCGACGAGAATGGTCTCCAGCAGCGGAAAGCCGAGCAGACCCGAGTGAGCGGCGGCGATCACCGGCACCGCGAAACCGAGCGGCAGGGCCAGTCCCCCGACCTCTTCATCCGCGATGATTCCGAGCAGACCATCACCGGCGAGATTTTGCGCCTGTTCGCGGACGCCCAGACCGGCGCACGCGGTCACAGCGCGTACCGCGGTTGCCGCGAACTCGTCGGGCTGAAGTCCTTCGGCCATGCTCATCATCGTCCTCTCTAAAACCCTTGCAACACCAATCGTTCACTAGGCGAGATAACCGCCGTCGACCGGCAGGATGACGCCGTTGACATAGGATGCCATCGCCGACGCCAGAAAGATCACCGGCCCGGCGATCTCGTCGGGTTGTCCCACACGCTTCATCGGCGTGCGCGCCATCAGCCCGGACAGCCGCGCCGGATCGTCACGCGTGATCTCGCTCATCTCGGTCGCGATGATGCCGGGCGCGACAGCGTTGACGCGGATGCCATCAGGCGCGAGATCGCGGGCGAGCGCCTGCGTGAACAGCCTCACCGCCCCCTTGGACGGCGAATAGCCGAGCGCACCATTCATGCCGCCAAAGGCCGCCGCGGAGGCAACATTGATGATGGTCCCGCGCGTCTTGCGCAGCGCGGGGATGAACGCATGAACGACGTTGAAGGTGCCGTTGACGTTGACGTCGAAGACCTGGCGCCAGTTCTCGTGGGCGCGCTCGCTGTCGATCGACTCCCGAATGATGATGCCGGCATTGTTGACGATAACGTCGGCGGGGCCGATCTCCTCGTCGACACGCTTCGCCACGTCACGACAGGCTTGAGCATCCGTCACATCGAGGGAACAGGCGACCGCCTCGGTGCCGCCGTCCCTTATCTCGCGAGCGGCGGACTCTGCTCGGTCCTGCCGCAGATCGGTCAGGACCACCCTCGCCCCGACAGCGGCGACGCCGAGCGCGATGGCACGTCCGATCCCCTGGCCGGCCCCCGTCACCACGACGAGACGACCGTGCAGCAGGCCCGCGACCTTGCCCTGGGAGGTCATCATTTGCCTCGCGACAGCTGGAGAATCCGGTCGGCGATGATGCCGAGCTGGATCTCGGTCGTGCCGGCGTAGATCGTCTCGGCGCGGGCCGCGAGATAGATCGCCTCGAACCGTCGCCGGGCCACCTTGATCGCGGGGTTCTGCGGCAGCGATGCCTGCGACAGCAATTCGATCGCGAGCGCGGCAAAGCGCTGATGCGATTCGCTCCAGTAGAGCTTCGCAAGACTGCCGCGTGCTCCGATCTTGTCACCGCTCGCGAGTGCCTCGACGGCGGTCTCGACATGCGCCTTCAGCACCTCGATCTCGACGGCGACCTCGCCGAGCCTGACCGAATAGTGCCGGTCCGCAACCATCGCCGACAGCGCCGTGTCAGTCTTGCAGGCCGAAATCAGATGGCGCAGCTCGTTCTCGAAGCGCCAGGCGCGATACATGCGGTTGGTCGCCCGCTCGATCTCCAGCACGCGGATGGCCGCGGCCCAGCCCTCATCGGGCGCGCCGATCGCATCTTGCTGGGCAACCTCGACCTCGTCGAAGAAGACCTCGCAAAAGCTCTCGCGACCGTCGATCGACTTGATGGTGCGCACGCGCACACCGTTGGCATCGAGCGGCACCGCGAACATGGCAAGGCCGCGATGGCGATCCTCCAGCGGTCCGGTGCGGGCGAGCACGAGACAGCGCTGCGAGCGATAGGCGCCGCTGGTCCAGATCTTCTGGCCGTTGATCCGCCAGCCGTCGCCGCTCTGCGTGGCGCGCGTGCGCAGGCCCGCAAGGTCGGAGCCGGCTTCGGGCTCGGAAAAGCCCTGGCACCAGGTGTTGCGCATCTCGAGGATCGCGGGCAGGAAACGCCGCTTCTGCTCCTCGGTACCGACCGCTAGGATGATCGGGCCGGCAAGCTCCTTGCCGATCGAGTTGACGCTCTCCGGCATCGCGAGCCGGCCGATCTCCTGATTGGCGATGAGATGTTCGCGCAAGGAGCGGCCGTGCCCGCCATAAGCCTGCGGCCAGGTGATGCCGGTGAGGCCGGCGCAATACATCGCCGCCTCCCAGGCCACCGACTGCTGCAGCGTGGGCGGCGCGAACGCGGCGCTGTCGCTGCGGAAGCTGGCAGGCAGATTGGCATGCAGCCAGCGATGCATCGCATCGCGATAGGCTTCGCCCGTCAGGTTCTCACCTGCGACGGATTGCGTCGATACCGCTTCAAGTACACTCATCGCCTGCTTCCCGCTTTCGCCATACGTACCGTCACGTCCTGCCGGCTATTCGTTCTTCACTGCGACTTTGAGAAGGTCGCAGGCGCTCTCCGAGGCCGGCCGCCACGCATCCTCGGGCGCGATCGTGCCGGTGATCTCGTAATAATCGTAGGTGTATTTGGATTCCGCCGGTGTCTTGATCCGCGCGACATAGAGCGGACGCATCACCTGGCCGTCGGCCCGGATGCTCACGTTCTTCATCTCGAAATCGTTGACCGGCGTGTTCTTCATCTGCCGCATCACGGCATCGCCATCGTCGGAACCGGCCGCGGCCACCGCCTTCAAATAGTGCGTGATGGCGCTGTAGGTGGCGGACTTGCCCTCGTTGAGCAGCTGACCGCCCGTCGCCTCGGCATAGCGTTTGGCGAAGGCCCGGCTCTCCGGGGTCATATCCCAGTAGAACGGCGTCGTCAGCCGCACGTTCTGGAGGTCCTTGAGACCGATCCCGTGGGTCTGGCTGATCATGAGACCGAGCGGAACGAGCAGCTGCGACTTGGTCAGTCCGAACTCCTGCGCCTGTTTGATCGTATTGGCGAAATCAGAGCCCGAATTGGCGATCGCAATCGCCTTGGCGCCGCTGGCCTGCGCCGTCAGCAGGAACGAGGAGAGATCCGACGCATTCAGCGGATGCAGCACCGAGCCGACCACCTTGCCGCCGCCGGCCTTGATGAAATTGGTCGCGTCGGCCTGCCAGGCCTTGCCGAAGGCGTAATCGACGGTCAGGAAGAACCAGCTGTCAACGCCCTGCGCCAGCAGCGCCTTCACCGTGGCCTTCGGCTGCGCATAGGTGTCGACCACCCATTGCGTGGTCATCGGCGAGCATTTGTCGTTGGTGAAGAACGAGCCCGCCGTGCCGGCCAGCATGTAGGGCTTCTTGCGGTTCTTCATCATCTCCTGCACCGCAAGCGCGATCGAGGAGGCCGAGCAGCCGACAATGGCATCGACACCTTCATTGTCGACCCAGCGCATGGCGATGGCGACGCCGACATCTGGCTTGTTCTGGTCGTCTGCGATGACGAGCTCGATCTTCTTGCCGCCGACCGTTCCGCCGAAATCGGCGACCGCGAGCTTGGCGGCCGCGACCGAGCCAAGACCGCAATTGTCGGCATAGGGACCGTTCTGGTCGTTCATGATGCCGATCTTGACGACATCGCCCGAGATGCCCTGTGCGGACAGGGGCACGTGCGCGAACAGCAAGGCAATCATGCCGAGCGCCGCAATCGTCAATCTCCTCATTCTATCCTCCTGCTCCTTGCGTTTCCTCTGGGCCTGCTTCTGCGGCCTCTTTGTCGTTGAGTTCAGTGACCTCTGGCCGGC
This sequence comes from Bradyrhizobium huanghuaihaiense, assembly GCF_007830635.1. GTDB lineage: Bacteria > Pseudomonadota > Alphaproteobacteria > Rhizobiales > Xanthobacteraceae > Bradyrhizobium > Bradyrhizobium huanghuaihaiense. The sequence goes on from NZ_VLLA01000010.1 coordinate 147,728, forward strand.
CGCTCTCCATGCGGGATCAGCAGCGCGTCGAGCGCCACGGCGCCCTCGCCCCTGGCGCGGAGCAGCAGCGGGTTGACGTCGATTTCGGCGATCGTGTCGGCATGCGCGGCGGCAAAGCGCGACAGCGCAGCAACGGCCTGCGCCGCGGCGTCGAGGTCGGCGCGTGGCCGCCCGCGCGCGCCGTCGAGCACCGCGAATGCCTTGAGCGATTTCAGCATCGCCATGGCCTGCGCCTCGCTGACCGGCGCCATCTGCACGGCGGAGTCCTGCAGGATCTCCGCAAAGATGCCGCCGAGACCGACCATCACCACCGGCCCGAACACGGGATCGATGCGGCTGCCGAGGATCAGCTCGGCGACGCCCTTGGCCATCGGCGCCACGATCACACCGTCGATCACTGCATTGGGCGCCCTGGTGGCGACCCGATCGCGCATCTGGGCATAGGCGCGCCGGACGTCGGCTTCCGAGCCGAGGCCCACGATCACGCCGCCGACCTCCGTCTTGTGCGGCAGATCGGGCGAGGCGATTTTCAGCACCACGGGAAAACCGATCTCGGTGGCGGCACGCGCCGCCGCATCCGCATCCTGGACGAGACGCTCGGCCAGCACCGGCACCCCGGCATCGGCCAGCGCGCGCTTGGCGCCAAGCTCGTGGCGAAAAGCGTCGGCAGCAAGCGGTGCCGCCTGCGCGACCGCCGCAGGCTTGCCCTGCGGACGCTGCGCCGCGGCCCGCAACCGCACCAGCGCGGCGACAGTTGCGCAACATCCGTCGAAGCTGGCGATAGTCGGGAAGCCCAGCGCATGCAGCTCGGCCAGCGCGTCCTCGGGACCGTCCACGCACAGGACGATCGGACGGCGAGGAAATTGCGCCCGCATGTTGCGCAGCGTGTCCATGTAGATGGAGCGCAGGCGCGGCAGGTGCAGCGAGAACGGCAGCGGCAGGATCACCGTGTCCGTGCGCTCGTCCGCGACGACGGCAGTCATGATCTTCTCCAGAAGATCAGGACGGCTCGACATCTGCGCGGTGGCGTCGACCGGATTGCGGGCCGAAGCAAAGGGCACCAGCTCCAGAATTTGGCGCTGCGTCTCCTCGCCGAGCTCCGGCAAGGTCAGCCCGACCGACTGCGCGGCGTCCGCGAGCAGCACGCCGAAGCCGCCCGACGCCGTGAGGATTGCGATGCCCGGTCCCTTCGGCAACCGATCCGGCAACAGGATCGATGCGGCGTGACCGAGATCGATCAGCTCGTCGACGCTGCGCACGCGCACCGCGCCGCAACGGACAAACAGCGCATCGAACACGGCATCCGACCCGGCCATGGCACCGGTGTGCGAGGCCGCTGCGGCCTGACCTGCCTCAGACGTTCCGATCTTCATGGCAATGACCGGCTTGCCGGCATCGCGCGCCTCTTCCAGCGCGGAGATCAGGCGGCCGGCATCGCGGCATGCCTCGAGGCAGCACAGGATCACCTTGGTGGCGGGATCGCGCGCCATCCAGGCGATGCCGTCGGCGATGTCGATGTCGCACTCGTTGCCGGTGGTGATGAAGCGGCTGACGCCGACGCCGCGCTCACTGGCCAGGCGCATGGTGTAGCTGCCGAGATTGCCGCTCTGCGACACGATGCCGAGCGAACCGGCTGCCGGCATGCCGTGCTCGAGCACGATCGAGAACGTCGCGATGCTCTTCTCGGCGATGCTGACCGCGCCGAGGCAGTTCGGCCCCAGCAGGCGCATGCCGCTGTTACGCGCAGCAACACGCAGCCGCTCCTGCATGGAGCGGCCCTGCGCGCCGAGCTCGGCAAAGCCCGACGAGAACACGACGACGCTGCGGACTCCGCGGGCGGCGCACTGCTCCACGGCGTCGCCCGCGCGCTCCGCATCGACCGCTATGATCGCGAGATCCGGCGCTTCCGGCAGGTCCGCAACGGAGGCGTAGGCCTTGAGCCCCTGCACCGTCGCGGCCTTGGGATTGACCGGATAGATGCGGCCCGCATAACCGTGCCGGCGCAGCAGATCGACCGGCCGGCCGCCGATCTTGGTCGCTTCCTGCGAGGCGCCGATGACCGCGATCGATTGCGGCAACATCAGCGCGTCGAGACCTTCTCCCGGCCGCATCTCAGCGCCCCTTGAACACCGGCGCGCGCTTCTCCAGGAACGCCATGCGCGCTTCCTTCGCGTCCTCAGTCTTGGACAGGGCCATCGTGATGTTCTGCTCGAAGCGATAGGCATCGCGCGGCGGCATCAGCTCGACCATGTTCGCCGCGTTCTTGGCGTACTCCATCGCGATCGGACTCTTAGATGCGATCTCCCGGGCGAGCTTCATCACTTCGGGGAGCAGGTTTTCCTTGGTGGTGCAGGCCTCGATGATGCCGAGACGATAGAGCTCGGCGGCCGGCACGCGATAGCCGGTGAAGAACATGCGACGCATCAGCGAGCGGCCGAACAATGTGTTCAGCATCGCAGCGCCGCCGGCGAGCCCGACATTGATCTCGGGCATGCCGAAGACGGCTTCCTCGCAGGCGTAGAAGATGTCGCAGGAGGCCATCAGGCCGACACCCGCGCCCAGCGCGACGCCGTTGATCGCCGCGATGACGGGCTTCGCGCATTCGCGGATGCAGTTGCCGGTCTCGCGCGTGATGCGGTTGTGGCTGTGAAATGCGCCGATCTTGTTCGGGTCCGGCCGGTCCTTCAGATCCGCGCCGCTGCAAAACACCTTTCCGGCGCCGGTCAGGATCGCGACCCTGACGTCCTGGCGCTCGGAAATCTCGTCGAACACGGCGACGATGCGGTCGCGCATGGCACGATCGAGCGCATTCACCGGAGGCCGGTTCAGCGTCACCAGCGCAATGTTATCGGACACTTCGAGGGTGACGATATCTCCTGACATGGGCTTCCTCCTTTGGCTTCTGTTCGTATTGCTTGCGGCCGTCCTGACCGGCCTGACCGATCGGTCAGCTTTCTGCGCTGATAACACCAACCACTTCCACTTGCAATATCCTGCTGCTCATCTATTGACCGACCGATCGGTCAGCCGATAGATTTCACGGCAAACAAGAATGAGCTTGAGGAGGATTTCCATGCCCAGGATCAGCCGACGCCAGGCGACAGCTCTGATCGCCGGTGCTCTCGCCGCGCCGCTTGGCGCGCCCGCCATCGTCCGGGCGCGCGCGTCGCAGATCTTCATCATCGTGCCCTATGCGCCGGGCGGCTCAATCGACGGCCTGATGCGCTCGATCGCAAAGGCCATGGCGGAAAACCTCGACCAGCCGGTCCTGGTCGACAACAAGCCGGGCGCCAACGGCATCGTCGGATCGCAATACGTCGCGCGCGCGCCGAAGGACGGATCGGTTCTCTTGGCCGGCGGCACTGGCCCGATTTCGCTGAACGTCCTGCTGCGCAAGAACCTGCCCTACAAGCTCGAGGACTTCGCCTCCGTCGCCATGCTCTGCAACGGGCCGCTGTCACTGACCGTGAACGCGCGGACGCCAGCCACCGACGTCAAAAGCTTCGTCGCCTACGCCAAGGGCCGCGACAAGCCGCTGTTCTACGCCACGCTCGGTCCGGGCAGCGTCACGCATTTGTTCGGGATCATGATGGGCAAGTCGATGGGATTTGCCGTCACCGAGGTTGCCTATCGCAACAATCCGGCCTCCATCATGGAGACGCTGTCGGGGGAGTGCGATCTCAATTTCGCAACGCCCGCCGCCGTGATCGAGCATGCGCGCGGCGGTCAGCTCCGCATCCTCGCGGTCTCCTCCGAAAAGCGCATGGCGAGCCTTCCAGAGGCACCGACGCTGGCCGAAGCCGGCTATCCCGACCTCACGGCCTCGTTCTGGACCGCCCTGCACGCGCCCGCGGGCACGCCGCGCGACGTTATCGCGCGGCTGAACGCGGCGGCCAACGCCGCGATGCAGAAGCCGGAAATCGCAAAGCAGCTCGAGACCGACGGCCTGATGGTCGACACCGGCGCACCGGAACGGCTCGACGCCCAGTTGACCAAGGACGCGGCGCTCTGGGGGCCGGTGATCAAGGCGCAGAACATCGTTCTGGAATGAGAGGCCGCCGCCCGCCCGGTCAGCGCGATTTGCGCCGGCCGGCCTTGGGCGGCTCCGTCGCCGGAAGTTCGACAAGCTCGCCGCTGCGCAGGCCGTTGAAGATCATGTCGAAGAAGATCTCCGCGATCTGCTCGGGTGTCGCGGACTTGTTGGGATTGTACCAGCGATGCATCCAGTTGAGCGAGGACAGGATCAGCCGGCCGGTCATGGGAACATCGACCTTGCGGATCTCGCCGGCATCGATGGCCTCCTGGATCAGGCCGCGCAGGAAGTTTTCGAAGCGGTCGCGGCGCGTCAGCCGCTCCTTGTGCCGCTGGCGATCGGGGTCGTTCCAGAACGCGGTCGTCGAGGCGATCCAGGCCCAGCGGTAGCGGCGGAAATACTCCGCTGTGGCGACCATGAACGCGCGGATCTTCTGCGACGGCGGCCCGTCGGGAATCCGGTCGCGCACGAACAGATAGAGCTCGAGGGTCGAGCCGACCGCGACACGCGCGTAGATCTCGTCCTTGTTGGAGAAGTGATGATAGAGCAGCGACTTGGAGATGCCGCAGGCGAGCGCGATGTCGCGCATCGAAGTGCCCTCGAAGCCCTTGCTGGCGAACAGCCTGCCGGCCTCGGCGAGGATCTGCAGCACGCGGTCCGAGGCCTCGGCCTGGTTCGCAACGCCGTCCTTCATCGTTGACAGTTCAGTCATGAACTCCGCAATCCATTCGTCAGCCAGAAGAGTCTTTAGAATGAAACTAGGTTTTCACCGACCGATCGGTCAAGCCCGGCGATTCCCGCGGAAGGAACCATGAGCGCAGCCCGCATCAGGCGCCTCGGCGTCACCAGGGACCTGCTCGGCGAGAGTCCGGTGTGGGACGAGCGCCGGCAGCGCCTCTACTGGATCGACTCTCTGGCCGGATTGATCCACGCGCTAGCCCCCGCGACCGGCGCGACCGAGCAGTTCAGCGTGCCCGCGCCGATCGGCTCGCTGGCGCTGCGAGGCGACGGCGGCACGGTCCTGGCCCTGCGCAACGGATTTGCGGCTTACGATTTCGACAGGCGCGCGCTGACGGAAGGCCCATCGATCGGCCTCGACCACCCGAAGGTGCGGCTGAACGACGGCAAGGCCGATCCCCAGGGCAACTTCCTCGCAGGTACGATGCACGGCGATCGTGCTCCCGATGAGGCGCCGCTCGGCGGCCTCTACCGGCTGGACGCAAAGGACACGCTGGAGCTGCTGGAGACGGACCTCGCCGTGAGCAACGGACCGTGCTTCAGCCCGGACGGCCGGACCTTCTACATCGCCGACAGCGCGAGGCGGATCATCTGGGCCTATGACTACAGCGCGGACGGCCCCCTCGCGAACAAGCGCGTCTTCGTCGACACGGAAGCGCAAGGGTCCGGCTGCGACGGCGCAACGGTCGATGCGGACGGTCATCTCTGGTCCGTGCTCGTGCGTATCGGCAAGATCGCGCGGTTTGCACCGGACGGAAGGATCGTGCGGACGATCGACATGCCGGTCCGTCATCCGACCAGCGTGTGCTTCGGCGGACGCGATCTCGATGTACTCTACGTCACATCGATCTCGCGCAGTCATGCTCTCAGGGACGATCATCCCGATGCCGGCGGCCTGTTCGCCGTCGAAGCCCTCGGCGTTCGCGGCCTGCCGGCACACAGATTTGGCGCGGGCTGACTGGCCGCGCGGCTACCGCGCCGATCTCTTGACCTGCTTCGGCACGTGCTCCGCCATGTAGTCCACGAACACCCTGATCTTCTCCGGCAGATAACTGCTCTGGAGAAACGTCGCATACATGCCCTCGTCGAAGGTGGAATTCGTCACCCGGAAGCCCGGCAGCAGCCGTATCAGGCGGCCACGCTTCAACTCCTCCGCCACGGTGTAATCATCCAGCAGGGCGATGCCGTGCCCGCCCGCGGCGAGATCGCAAAGCACCACCCCGTTGTTGCTGCTGAAGGACGACGGCACCACGATCTCACGCAGCCTGTTCCTGTGCATGAACTTCCAGACCACGTCGTCCGGACCCATCCAGTAGGTCAGGCAATGGTGGCGGGTGATGTCCTCCGGTTCGCGCAATTTCGGCATCCGGGCGACATAGTCCGGTGAAGCCACGAGAATCCGCTCGCTCCTCAGCAGCCTTCGCTGCATGAGGGCCGGGTCTTTCGCCGCCTGGATCTGGAAGTCGACGTCGAATTCATCTTCGCGAAGCTGGGGGCGCCGCTCGGACAGGCGCAGCTCCACTTTCAGCTCCGGATAGAGCTTCTGAAAGCCCGGGATCAGCGGCGAGAGCACCTTGATGCCGAACAGCGTCCGCGAGTGCACCCGCAGTGTTCCGCGGGGCGCGGTCTGCAGCGCGAGCGCGGCGGCTTCGGCATCCTCGATGCCGTGCAGCACCTGCTCGGTGCGCTGGAAGAAGATCTTGCCGGCATCGGTCAATCCGAGATGGCGCGTGCTGCGGTTCAGAAGCTGCACGCCGAGCTGCGCCTCGAGCTCACCGATATAGCGGGAAACCGACGCCGGCGAGAGCCCGACGCGGCGCCCGGCGGCCGAGAAGCTGCCCTCACGGACGGCGCTGACGAACAATTCCATGGCCTGGAGGCGGTTCATCGATCTTTTCAGATTCTGCAAAGGACATGCTCAGAATACGTCAATTGTTCGAAAAAGCTCAAGCCCCTAGCCTGATGAGAACGCGTCGCAACAGCGACCGATGAGGTGGAGGACGCAACCAATGGAATTCGGCGTATTCATTCTGGCGCAGCAGCGCGGTTATCACCAAACCTCGCAGCAGGTCATCAACAACGCCGTCGAGCAGACGGTTATCGCCGAGCACGCGGGCTTCGATACGGCCTGGTACGCCGAGCACCATTTCAACAACTACAGCCTGTGCCCCTCGCCGCTGATGATGGTGGCGCATTGCGCCGGCCTGACCAAGCGCATTCGCCTCGGCACGGCCGTCTGCGTGCTGCCGCTGTACAATCCGGCGCGGCTGCTCGGCGAAATCGGCTTTGCCGATACGGTCTCGAACGGACGCCTCGATCTCGGCATCGGCTCCGGCTATCAGAAGTTCGAGTTCGACCGCTTCGGCGTGGACCTCGACCATTCGCATGCACTGTTCGCCGAATTCTACGACGTGCTTCACGCCGGCATGCAGCAGCGGATCTTCTCCTATTCCGGCGAGCATCTGAAGATGCCGCCGACCGCCATCGCCGTGCGCACGGTGCAGAAGCCGATGCCGCCGATCTGGGTCACGTCCGGCCATGGCGAGACGCTCGGCCGCGCCATTCGCGACAATCACAACCTGTTCGTCACCGCGCTCTTGAACGGGCTCGACGCGATCAAGGCCCTGCGGGAACGTCTCGAGGCGATCGCGGCGACGGAAGGACGCTCCATCGACGACACGCGCCTCGGCTTCCTGCGCTGCGCCTATGCCAGCGACAATGACAGCGAGATCCAGTCGTATCTGGACAACGCGCGCTTCCAGCGCCGGCTGTCCGAAAGCCTGAAATTCCGGCGCGCCCAGAGCGACGACGGCTACCTGATCAAGGAAGAGGCGGGCCCGAACGACATGAGCCTGGAGACGATGCGGAAGAACCTGCCCGTCGGCAGCGTCAACCAGGTGATCGACCGCATGCTGGAGGAGATCAGCATCCTCAAGCCGACCCACATCGCGCTGCAGACCCAGCTCGGCGATTTCGATCAGCGCACGATGCTGCGCCAGATCGAACTGTGGGGCAGCAGGATCATTCCCGCGATCCGAAAAGAACTGAAATCCGGCCGCGGCAAGGTCGCAAGCGAAGCGGTCTCGGCGTAAGCGCAACCGGCGAGCGCGAGGTTCGGAGGCACGTCATGGGATGTCAGATGTCTCAAATGACCGATTTCCGCTCGGTCGAAGCCGCCGAATTCCGGCTGGCCATGCGCAACCTCGCGAGTGGCGTCGCCATCGTGGCGACGGGAACGGAAACCACACGGCGCGGGCTGACGGTCAGCTCCGTCACCTCGCTGTGCATGGACCCGCCCTGCCTTCTCGTCGGCGTCAATTCAAGCTCCGAAACGCACGCCGCCATCCTCGCCAACGGTCGCTTCGGGATCAGTCTGCTCGGCAGCGGGCAGGAGGATCTGGCACTGCGTTTCGCCGGCGGCGCCAAGGGCATCGACCGCTTCGCGACGGCGCCATGGGAGCAAGGCATTCTCGATGTGCCGCTGCTCGGACCGGCGATCGGCGCACTGGAATGCGTGCTCCACCATCACCAGGTGGTAGGCACGCACGGTCTCTTCATCGGCAGGATCGTGGCCACCTGCGGCGGCAACGGCGATCCCCTCGTCAATTTCCAGGGCGCACTGCGCGCGCTGCCGCAAGCCTAAAGCGCGATGAGATTTGGATGGAGCGTCATCGCGCTTCAGGTTGTTGTCTACGCATATCTTTCCGGAAAACCGCTTCGCACTTTTCCGGATCATGCTTTAGCCGCATCCTTTGTGGCGATCCTGCTGTCATCACCCAGCAGGCCGTAAGCGCGAGAAGGAGCCGCGTCGTGATCATCGAATGCCTGGACGGCGGCGCCGTCCGTCTGACAGAGCCATCCGACTTCAGAAAGTTCAAGCTGGTGCTGCGCGCCGATGTCCGCACGGACACACAGAGCTGGAATGGCATTACGCTTCTTGACGATCGCAATGCGCTCGTCTCGATCGATCTGGTCCCGACCCTGCCGGGCCGTCCCGACGATGCAAGCTGGGACCAGGACTACGCGGTGATGGTGGCCAAGGCCCGCGAGCATGGCTGGATCGATGCCGAACGACAGGCGATCCGCGCACATATCGAACGAGTGCCCTAATCGCAGTCGTCCCAAAGTCAGTCCAGCTTGATCCAGACACCCTTCGTTTGCAGGTATTCGTCGAGCTGCTCGGTGCCCCCCTCGCGGCCATATCCGCTCATCTTGTAGCCGCCGAACGGCATTGCGGGATCGATTGCGTGATAGGTGTTCACCCACACCGACCCTGCACGGAGGCTGCGCGAGATCACGTGCGCCTTGCTCACGTCGCGCGTGAAGACACCTGCCGCGAGCCCGTACGGCGTCGCGTTGGCTCTTTCCACGGCCTCGTCGAGGGTGTCGAACGGCAAAGCGGAAATGACCGGGCCGAAGATCTCGTCACGGGCAATCTGCATGTCGTCGGAGACGCCGGCGAACACGGTCGGCTCGACGAAGTTGCCCTTCGCAAGACTGCCCTCCTTTGCGCGCCGTCCGCCGGCCACGACCTTTGCGCCTTCGTCGCGCCCGCTTTGCAGGAAGCCCTCCACCTTGTCGAGTTGTCGCTGGGAGACGAGAGGCCCGATCTCCGTCGCCGGATCCGCGCCATCGCCGATCTTCAGCGCGGAGGCGAACTTGCCGAGCCGTTCGACCAATTCATCGTGGATTTTACGCTCCACGAACAGGCGCGAGCCGGCGATGCAGATCTGGCCCGAATTGGCGAACGCGGCCATCGCGGCAATAGGCACGGCCTTGTCGAGATCGGCATCGGCGCAGACGATGACCGGTGATTTTCCGCCAAGCTCGAGAGACACCCGCTTGAGGTTGCCGGCCGACGCGCGAATGATCGCCTGGCCGGTCGCGGTGGAGCCGGTGAAGACGATCTTGTCGACACCGGGATGCTCGGCCAGAGGCGCGCCGGCCTCAGGCCCGGTTCCGGTCACCACGTTGACGACGCCGGGCGGCACGCCGGCCTCGTTCATCAGATCCGCGATCAGCAGCGGCGTCAGCGGTGCCTCTTCCGACGGCTTGAGCACGATCGTGCAGCCGGTCGCGAGCGCAGGTCCGATCTTCCAGACCGATGCGGCCGTCGGTGCATTCCACGGAATGATGGCGCCAACCACGCCGATGGGCTCCTTCCGCGTGAACGAGACGATATCCCCCGGCAGCGAGTTATCGATGGTCTGCCCGTGGAGCGCGGTCGCCATGCCGGCGTAGTAGCGCAGCATGCCGATCACGCGGAGCTTGTTCGCCCGCGTCCGGACGATCGGCATTCCCATGTCGGCCGTATCGGACTGGCTGATCTCCTCCCAGTGTTTCTCGAACAGGTCGGCGACACGCAGCAGCAGCGCCTGCCGCTCGAACGGCTTGAAACGGCTCCATGGTCCCACGAAGGCGCGACGGGCCGCGGCGACCGCAGCGTTGATATCGGCCGCCTCGCCGCGCGGGACTCGACCGATGACGTCGCCGGTCGCCGGATTGCGCGTCTCGAAGACCTTGCCCGAGCGGGCTTCCACCCAGGCGCCGTCGACGAACATCTTTCGGGTTCGGCCGTCGACCGGAAATCGGATCTCAGCTTTCGTCATCGAAGTACTCCTGTCTCGACGGAGGCGAGGATGGATGCCCCGCCGCCGTTTGATTTCGCGCTTTCATAGCTGTTATTCTTCGCCTCGGGCAGGGTCCGCAACGATGGCGGGGACTGCATTCTGATGCTCCGCGGTCTTCGGGTCGAACATGGGAGCGGGCGTCATGGCGAATGTCAGGGCTGACCGGCCTTGGAAGGATCGATCGAGATCTGGCGCTTCAGCGTGCGCAGGCCGAACGTCGTTCGCGACTGCCGGATGCCCGGTATCCTGTACAACGCCTGTCGCAGGAAGCGCTCGTAGTGATCGGTGTCCTGCACGACGACCTTGATGAGATAATCGTATTCGCCGGTCACCAGATAGGCTTCCATCACCTCCGGAATTCGCGACAGTGCGGTGCCGAAGCGCTCGAGCACCTTCTCGTCGTGCTTGTCCAGCGTGATCTCGACGAAGGCGACGTTGTTGTAGCCAAGATTGGCGTGATTGAGCACCGCGACGTATTTCTCGATCGCGCCGTTTTCCTCCAGGCGCTTCACCCTGGTCCAGCATGGCGAGCTCGAGAGCCCGACCTGCTCCGCCAGCGCGCTCGTCGTCAGGCGGCCGTTCTCGCTCAGAGCCGAGAGAATGCGGCGATCGAGCTGATCGAGCTCCTCGACGGGGCCGCGCTTGGCAGGCATCGGATGTTCCTTCTGTATCTTAGTCATATTACGGGAAAATATCCCGAAATTTCGGCCGATCCGTCGGAATTTTGGGAAATCTTTGCGAATGAAGAGATTATCATTGTGCCGCGAGAGAACCTGACATGCAACCTCAACAGCGCCGCAGCGTCAGCGTGACGGCCACCACGTCCGACCCTTTTGACGGCATCGTCCGACTTGTCCTCGACGCGGGCCGATTCGGCTTCGGCCTCGACCAGATCTCGATGACCACGCGCTCCGACGGGAACCGAACCATACGGATGGTTCTTGAAGTCCAGCCGTCGGCCGATTGCGCGGACCTTGCGGAACGGCTGTCACGGCACCCGGCGATCACGGACCTTCGCATCGCGGAGCTTTCGCGCGAACAGTCCGATCAACCGGGTGTTGCCGCGTCACACCCCGCAGACGAGCGGATGCTCCCATGACCAGCCCCACGCCCCTTCATTTTCACGTTCCGGAGCCTGCAAGCCGACCGGGAGGCAAGCCGGATTTCTCCGGCGTCTCGATTCCGAAGGCAGGCTCGGTCCGGCGTCCACCGGTCGACGTGCTCCCTGAGGAGATTCGTGATCTCGCCTACTCGATCATCCGCGTGCTCAATCACGAGGGCCGGGCAATCGGGCCATGGGTGCCGGACCTCTCCCAGGACGAGCTGGTCGCCGGCCTGCGCCACATGATGACCCTGCGGACGTTCGACGCGCGGATGCAGATGGCGCAACGACAGGGGAAGACGTCTTTCTACATGCAGCACACCGGCGAGGAAGCGGTGAGCTGCGCCTTCCGCATCGCGCTCGGCCCCGACGACATGAACTTCCCGACCTATCGCCAGGCCGGCCTGCTGATCGCGCATGACTACCCGCTCGTCGATATGATGTGCCAGATCTATTCCAATGAGCATGATCCGCTGAAGGGCCGGCAACTGCCCGTGATGTACTCTTCGAAAAAACACGGCTTCTTTTCGATTTCGGGCAACCTCGCCACGCAGTTCGTCCAGGCGGTCGGCTGGGCCATGGCGTCGGCGATCAAGCGCGACAACCGCATTGCCGCCGCCTGGATCGGCGACGGCTCGACGGCGGAGTCGGATTTCCATGCGGCGCTTGTCTTCGCCTCGACCTACAAGGCGCCGGTCGTCCTCAACGTGGTCAACAATCAGTGGGCCATCTCGACCTTCCAGGGCATCGCGCGTGGCGGCTCGGGCACCTTCGCAGCGCGCGGCCTCGGCTTCGGCATCCCCGCGCTCAGGGTCGACGGCAACGACTATCTTGCGACCTATGCCGTCGCAAAATGGGCGATCGAGCGGGCGCGGCTCAACCTCGGGCCAACACTGATCGAATACGTCACTTACCGCGCCGGCGCGCATTCGACGTCGGATGATCCTTCCGCCTACCGGCCGAAGCACGAATCCGAGGAGTGGCCGCTGGGCGATCCCGTGATCCGGCTCAAGCAGCATCTCATCGCGGCCGGCGCCTGGTCGGAAGAGCGCCACAAGCAGACCGAGGCCGAGATTCTTGCCACCGTCATCGCCGCGCAGAAGGAGGCCGAGGCATTCGGCACCCTGCATTCCGGCGGCAAACCCTCGGCGCGCGACATCTTCGAGGACGTCTATGCCGAGCTGCCGCCGCATCTGCGCCGCCAGCGCCAGCAGATCGGGGTCTGAGCCATGCCGCGCATGACGATGATCGAGGCAATCCGCTCGGCGCTCGACGTCTCGATGGCTCGCAACGACGACGTCGTGGTCTATGGCGAGGATGTCGGCTTTTTCGGCGGCGTGTTCCGCTGCACGCAGGGCCTGCAGCAGAAATACGGCGTCTCGCGCTGTTTCGATGCGCCGATCAGCGAATGCGGCATCGTCGGCACCGCGATCGGCATGGCCGCCTATGGCCTGCGCCCCTGCGTCGAGCTTCAGTTCGCCGACTACATGTATCCGGCTTACGACCAGATCGTCTCGGAGGCAGCGCGCCTGCGCTATCGTTCGGCCGGCGACTTCACCTGCCCCCTGGTCATCCGCATGCCGACCGGCGGTGGCATTTTCGGTGGGCAGACCCACAGCCAGAGCCCCGAGGCGCTGTTCACGCATGTCGCGGGACTGAAGACCGTGGTGCCGTCCAATCCCTATGATGCGAAAGGCCTCCTGATCTCGGCCATCGAGGATCCGGACCCCGTCATCTTCCTGGAGCCGAAGCGGCTCTACAACGGCCCGTTCGACGGTCATCACGATCGACCGGTCACCGCATGGGCCAGGCACGAGCTCTCCGAAGTGCCGGAGGGACATTACACCACGCCCCTCGGCAAGGCCGTGACGCGACGCGCCGGCGAGGCTGTCACCATCCTTGCCTACGGCACCATGGTTCACGTCGCCCTCGCGGCCGTCGAGGAGACGGGTGTCGATGCCGAGGTGATTGACTTGCGCACCCTGCTTCCGCTCGATCTCGAGACGATCGCGGCTTCCGTCGCCAAGACCGGCCGCTGCATCGTGCTGCACGAAGCAACCCTGACCTCCGGCTTCGGCGCGGAACTGACGGCGCTGGTGCAGGAGCACTGTTTCTATCATCTCGAAGCGCCGGTGATGCGCGTCACCGGGTGGGACACGCCCTACCCGCATGCGCAGGAATGGGACTATTTCCCAGGCCCTGTCAGACTCGGGCAGGCGTTGCGCGAGATCGTGGAGGCACGCTGATGGGCGAGCGCAGCGTCAAGCTTCCGGATATCGGGGAAGGCATTGCCGAAGCCGAACTGGTCGAATGGCACGTCAAGGTGGGCGATCTCGTCCGCGAGGACGACCTGCTTGCCACCGTGATGACCGACAAGGCTTCGGTCGAAATTCCATCGCCGCTCGCAGGCGAGATCAGCTGGGTCGGCGCCCAGATCGGTGAAGCGGTGGCGATCGGCTCGACGCTGGTGAAGCTCAAGGTCGCCGGCGATGACGCCTCGGAGCCGGCGGACGAGGCGCCGGCGAAAGACGTAGCAGTGCCATCGGCCGTGGCGAAAGCCGAAGCCCCGGACGCTCGGCCGGCGCCCGCTGCCCGCGTTCACCCCGCGGCGATCGAGGCCCGGCCGGCGATCACATCTGCGGTGCGCCGCGCGCCGGGCGAAAAGCCGCTGGCCTCGCCCGCGATACGCCTCAAGGCGCGCGAAGCCGGCGTCGACCTGCGTCAGGTCCACGGCACCGGCCCCGCCGGACGCATCACCCATGAGGACATCGACGCCTTCCTGTCGCGCGGTCCGGCACTGCTCCACGGTCGCGGCATGAGCCCGAAGACCGCCGTCACCGACGTCAAGGTGGTGGGCCTGCGCCGCCGCATTGCCGAGAAGATGGCGCTGTCGAAGTCGCGCATCCCGCACATCACCATCATCGAGGAAGTCAACGTCTCGCCGCTGGAGGATTTTCGCGCGTCGCTGAACAAGAAGCCCGCGCCGGAGCATCCCAAGCTGACGCTGCTGCCGTTCCTGATGCGCGCCATGGCCAAGGCGCTTGCCGAGCAGCCCGCCCTCAACGCGCTCTATGACGACGCGGCCGGCATCGTGCATCAGCATGCCGGCATCCATATCGGCATCGCGACGCAGACTCCGTCGGGACTCGTCGTGCCCGTGGTGAAGCATGTGGAGGCGCGCGACTTGCGGGACTGCAGCATCGAGCTGAACCGTCTCGCGCATCGCGCCCGCGAGGGCACCGCGACGCGCGAGGAACTGACCGGCTCGACCATCACCATCACCTCGCTCGGCGCACTCGGCGGCCTTGCGACCACGCCCGTGATCAACCATCCGGAGGTCGCCATTGTCGGCGTCAACAAGATCGCGGTGCGTCCGGTCTGGGACGGCACGCAGTTCGTGCCATGCAAGATGATGAACCTCTCCTCCAGCTTCGATCACCGCGTCATCGACGGATGGGACGCGGCCGTCTTCGTGCAGAGGCTCAAGGAGCTGCTGGAGAATCCGGCGACGATCTTCGTCGACCCCTGAGGCGGAAGAAGCAATGACCGAGATCACCTGTCAGCTCGTCGTTATCGGTGGCGGCCCCGGCGGCTATGTGTGCGCGATCCGTGCCGGCCAGCTCGGCCTCGACACCGTTCTCGTCGAACGCGGCAAGCTGGGCGGAAGCTGCCTGAACGTCGGCTGCATTCCCTCGAAGGCGATGATTCACGTCGCCGAGGAATTCGAGAAGCTGACCGAGGCCGCGAGTGGCAAGACGCCGTTCGGCCTGACAGCGGCGAATCCTGCGCTGGACTTCAGGCAGGCGATCGCCTGGAAGGACGGTATCGTCCAGCGGCTGAACAACGGCGTCGCCGCGCTGCTCCGCAAGGCCAAGGTCAAGATCGTTCAGGGCCATGCGCGCTTCCGCGACGGCAAGACGATCATTGTCGAGACCGAGACCGGTCCGAAGACGATCAAGGCGGAGACGGTTGTGATCGCGACCGGCTCGGCGCCCGTCGAGTTGCCGTCCCTGCCGTTCGGCGGCAGGGTGATCTCCTCGACCGGCGCCCTCTCGCTCGCAAAAGTGCCAAAGTCCCTTGTGGTCGTCGGCGGCGGCTATATCGGACTCGAGCTTGGGACCGCCTTCGCCAAGCTGGGGAGCAAGGTGTCCGTGGTGGAGGCGCAGGACAACATCCTGCCGCTCTACGATGCCGAATTGACCGCTCCGATCACGAGACGCTTGGCCGCGCTCGGCGTCGAGATGCTGACCGGCGCCCGGGCGCTCGGCCTGACCGCCCAGGGCGACGGATTGCGCATCGAGACGGCCGACGGTCGCGAGCGCAGCCTCTCGGCTGACAAGATTCTCGTCACGGTCGGCCGCGCGCCGGTTACCGCTACGTTGGGACTGGAGCAACTCGTGCTCGACATGGACGGCCGCTTCATCCGCATCGGCCAGCATTGCGAGACCTCGATGCGCGGCATCTATGCGATCGGCGATGTCACGGGAGAGCCGATGCTGGCCCATCGCGCCATGGCGCAGGGCGAGATGGTGGCGGAAATCGCCGCCGGCATGCCGCGCGCGTGGGACAAGCAGTGCATCCCGGCGATCTGCTTCACCGATCCCGAGATCGTCTCGGCGGGCTTGTCACCGGAAGAGGCTCGCCGAGCAGGCACCGACATCAAGCTTGGGCAATTTCCCTTTGCAGCCAACGGCCGCGCGATGACGCGCCATGGCGAGCCTGGCTTTGTGCGCGTCGTCGCCAGGGCCGACAATCAACGCGTCCTCGGTATCCAGGCCGTTGGACAGGGCGTGTCGGAGCTTTCTGCCGCGTTTGGCCTGGCGATCGAGATGGGCGCGGTCCTGCAGGACATCGCCGGCACGATCCACGCACATCCCACGCTGGGCGAAGCAATCCAGGAAGCGGCTTTCAAGGCGCTCGGCCACGCGATCCACGTCTAGGCCTATCCGCCGCGCGGAGACCAGACGAAGGGCGGCTCAGGCGCCGATGACCTCAGCCATGGGTGCCAGAGTGACACCCGCTACGGCAAGGCGCGCCTTCAGGCGCTGCGCCATCGCGACCGCACCCGGCGTATCGCCGTGGACACAGACGCTGTCGATGCGGGTCGGCAGCTGCGCTCCCGACAGGCACGTGATCGCGCGATCCTCGATCATGCGAATGACCCGTTCGGACGCGACCTCGGCATCGTGAATGACGGATCCGGCGAGGCGGCGCGACACCAGATTGCCATTGTCGGCATAGGCGCGATCGGCATAGATCTCGCGCACCAGCGGCAGGCCGAATTTCTCGCCGGCCCGTTCCGTCTCCTGGCCGGGCATCACCACGAAGATCAGGTTGCGGTCGATGGTGCGGATCGCACGCGCCACGGCTTCGGCGAGGTCGCGATCCTCCGCGGCGATGTTGCCGAGCGCACCGTGGGTCTTGACGTGGCGGACGGGGTGACCGGCGTCGGACGCCAGCGCCATCAGCGCGCCCACCTGGTAGAGCACGATCTTCTCGATGTCGGCGGGGCGTTCGCCCTGGATAGGCCTGCGGCCAAACCCCCAGAGATCGAGGAAGCCGGGATGCGCACCGGCCTGCACGCCGTTGGCCTTCGCCTCGCTCAAGGTGCGATGCATGACGAGCGGATCGCCGGCATGAAAGCCGCAGGCGATGTTGGCGGAGGTGACGGTCCGCAGCATCTCGGCGTCATCGCCGAGGGTATAGACGCCGAAACCTTCGCCCATGTCGCAGTTCATATCGATCAGAGTCATCGTCGTCCTCATTTGGCGTGCAGATTGGATATACCCGTGATACGCGGTGTGCGTCACGACAAATTCGGCCCGCCCCTTGCATGGGGCGGTGACGTTTTTCGAGGAACATGTCTACGTCCAACGACCTCACAGGGCCTCAATGAGCAAGGCCAATGATGCACTCTACGCGGTGCCGCGCTTCCGCCGATCGGGCGATACCGCGCTGACGGTCGAGGTCGGCGACGGCATCGACGCCGATGTCAATGCGCGGGTCGTCGATCTCGACCGTGCGCTGACCGAGCGTGCGCTGCCCGGCATCGTCGAGATCGTGCCGACGTACCGCACGCTGCTGGTCTGCTTCGATCCGGTCATGCTGTCACGGCGCGACATCGAAGCAGAGATCATGGCGCTGTGGCCGCCGGTCGCCCCGAAGGGACAGGTCCGCCGCCGCTGGACCGTTCCCGTCGCCTATGGCGGCGACAACGGCATGGATCTCGACTGGCTCGCACAGCGGCTCGACACCACCACGGACGAGATCGTGGCGCGGCACAGCGCAGCCGAATACCGCGTCTACATGATCGGCTTCATGCCGGGATTTGCCTATCTCGGCGGGCTCGATCCCGCGCTTCACGTCGACCGGCGCCCGGAACCCCGGCTCGTGACGCCCCCATGCAGCGTCTCCGTCGGAGGCCAGCAGGCCGCGGTTGCGCCGCCACTCGCCGCGCCGAGCGGCTGGCACATGCTTGGGCGAACGCCGGTACGCTCCTATGACCCGCGACGCACGCACGAGCCCTTCCTGTTCCGCGCCGGCGACCTGCTGCGATTTCATCCCATCGCTGCCACCGAATTTGCCGCGCTGGAGCGCGCGGCCGAAGCAGGCGCGATCGTCGCCGAGAGAGAAGAGTTGAAGGTCTGAGCGGCGCAATGTCTGTCGATCTCGAAATCATCGAGCCCGGTCTTGCTACGACCCTCCAGGATCTTGGCCGCAGCGGCTTCCAGCGCTTTGGCATCTCTGCGTCGGGCGTGATGGATCCGATTGCGCTGGCAACCGCCAACGCATTGGTCGGCAACAAGCTTGAAACGGCCGCCCTCGAAATCACCCTCGCGGGACCCACGCTCACCTGCGCCGGCGCCGATATCCGCTTCGCGCTTGCAGGCGCGGACTTCGCTATCGCGATCGACGGCCGGCCGGTTTCGTCGCACGAAACACACGATCTGAAGGCAGGCCAGCGCCTCTCGATCGGGACTGCACGGGATGGCGCACGCGCGGTCCTCGCCGTCTCCGGCGGATTTCAGGTCGCGCCGATGCTCGGCAGCGTCTCGACGCATTCGCGCAGCCAGCTCGGCGGGCTCGACGGTGGTCCGCTGCGGGCGGGCGATCGATTGCCGCTGGCAGCTCCCGGACTGCCGGCACGGCCACATCTGATGGTGCCCCCGGTGCACCGCCGCCGCACGCAAGGCCCCGTCCGCGTCCTCCTCGGCCCGCAGGACGATGCCTTCAGCGCCGAGGGCATCGCGACGTTCTTCGCCTCCGACTACACCGTCACGGCGCTGTCCGATCGCATGGGATGCCGGCTCGAAGGGCCGCGGGTTCAGCATGCGGGCGCAGTGGGTATCGTCTCCGACGGCACGGTGTTCGGCAGCATCCAGATTCCCGGAAATGGCCAGCCGATCATCCTGCTCGCCGATCGCCAGACCACCGGCGGATATCCAAAGATCGCAACCGTGATCTCGGCGGACCTGCCGCGGCTTGCTCAGCTCCGCCCCGGCGAACGCGTTCGTTTTCAGGCGATCGAGGAGGACGTCGCCGTGCAGCTCGCCCGCGACATGCGCGAACGGATCAGGCGCATCGATGCATCCTTGATCGAGATCCAGCGGACCGCCGCGCCCACGAGCGACCATTTGCTGGCATGCAATCTCATCGGCGGCGTGATTTCCGCGTTTGACTGAAGTTAGCGCCGAACGCCTTCGCGTCACTTCGGGTTAGGCTCTTCCAATCCTGCGCCCGGTTCATCCAACCGGCCGTCCCTCGCAAGCCGGATCGCATTTCCCAGCGCGCGTGCCACGTTCAGCACTTCCTGCTGAAATTCGCGGTCTTCGTCCAGCTCCCGATGCGAGGTGGCATATGTCTCCATATAACCGACGTAGCCGTCGAGCTCGCCGAAGCGACCGGCCGAGATCAGGTGCATGTCCGTCAGCCAGTCAGACAGGGGTCTGCGCACGCCCTCGGTGCCGACACTGTCGCCGTGAACCACGAGGCCGAAATGGCGGCCGGCGAGATGACGCGGATAGGGCCAGCCTTTCAGCTCGATCGCCTTGGCCTCATCCACCTTCTTGCCGTGCGTCGAGGTCGGATCGGGATTTCCTCCATCGGCGCACACGAGCCGGTCCATCATCGCCTTGAGTCCGGCCGGGACATGGTACCAGTTCACGGGCGTCACAATCAGGATGCCGTGGGCGGCAACCCAGAGCGGATAGATCTCGTTCATCCAGTCGCTGGTCTGGCCCAGCGCGTAGTTCGGATAGCAGCTGCACGGCCAGTGGCAGAGCGGCATGGCGGTGGACACGCAGGCTTTGCAGGGATGGATGTTCTTGCCGAACTCCGAGGTCAGGCGGGAGAGATCAAGGATGTCCACGGCAAAGCCCATCTCGATCAAGACCGGCTCGGCCATCTTGACCATGCGCCAGGTCTTGGACATCTCGCCAGGACAGGTGTGCTCGCTGCGCGCTGACCCGTTGATGATAAGGACGCGGAGAGGCGCACGGGCGTCATCATGCCGCCGCTGGGCCTCGAGGACCGCGGACCGGGCATTCAGCCAGTCGACCGCGAGTTCGTAATCCGGATCGGAGAAGCCTGGTCCTGCCTTTCGGGTCACCGGGGCTTTGCGCGAATGACTGTAGGCATCCCAGGCCGCTCCGATCACAGCATCCAGCTCATGCTGCAGGGGCGCAAACGAGGGATCAACGAACTGGTCCCTGTAGCGGCGTTCAAACTCCTCGCGCGACAGTTTGACGGGCGGCATCCCCTTGCGAATGTCCGGATCCGTCATGCTGACTCCTCTGGATATCGGTGCGATCCGATCAACCGGAGAGTGCCGCATGCGGTTCCTAAGGCGAGGGCCGAAACGAAAAGCGCCCCTTGGACGCAACATATCCGGCGCCGGGACGTTTGCCGACGAGGGAGCGTGGCGACAGATGGCTCGCGTACATATCGGAACTTCGGGCTGGCACTACGCCTCGTGGCGAGGCCCATTCTTTCCGAGCGATTTACCCCTGAAGCAGCAACTCAGCTATTACGCCGGTCAATTCCACACGACCGAGCTCAACGGCGTCTTCTATCGCACGCCGACGCCAGAAGCCGTCAGGACCTGGCGGTCTCAGGTCGACGGAGATTTCGTATTCGCGTGGAAAGCCTCCAAGTTCATCACGCACTGGAAACGGCTGTCCGACAACTCCAGGAACAGCCTAGCGCTGCTGGAGGATCGTGTCTCCTTGCTCGGTCCCGCGGCGGGGCCGATCCTGTTTCAACTTCCGCCTCAGTTCGAAGCAAACGCCGACCGCCTTGCCTCTTTCTTCAAGCTGCTCTCCACCAAGCGCCGCTACAGTTTCGAGTTTCGTCATCCGAGCTGGTATCAGCCTCGCATCCTGCGAATGCTGGCCGACGAGAACATCTCGCTTTGCCTGTCGGACCATCACGACGCACCGGCGCCGTGGCGACGGACAGCGGATTTCGTCTACGTACGTGGGCACGGGCCGAGCGGACGCTATTACGGCCACTACCGTCGGCCGGTGCTTGCCGAATGGGCCAAGCGTATCAAGTCATGGAAGCGCCAGGGCTGCGACGTCTATGTCTATTTCGACAACGACCAGAAGAGCGCGGCACCGAGCGATGCCCTGAAGCTTCGGTCGCTGCTATAGGTCGCGCGCAGGACTCCATTGCTATTCGCGCCAGAATTCCGCGAGCTCCTCGGCGGTCACCAGATCGACCTGACCATGGAAGCGGGTACGATACATCGTCATGAGCGCGTCATGGCCGACGTCGGATGAGCTGCACAGAGCGTCCTCCACGATCACGACCCTGAAGCCGAGATCGACCGCGCTCAAGACCGTCGACAGGACGCAAACGTCGGTTTCCGCGCCAGTGACGACCACCGTCCCGATTGCTTTTTCGATCAACGAGGTCGCCAGCGCCGGATTGCTGAACGCCGAATAGGCCGGCTTGTCGATTGCGCGAGCCGGCGGAACGTGGCGCGCCAAGGCCGGCACGAGGTCAAGCGCCGATGCCGGGAGATGGTTGCGGGTGGCCTGCTCCCAACGCTGGAAATAGCTGCGCCACTGGCCGGGACGGTCCTCCGGGTGTTGCGGCGTGATGAAGCGCGAAAACACGGTTCTCACCTCGTAGCGCGACACGATCGTAACGATCGTTGGCAGGACTCGCTCCATCCACGGCGTCTCCCAGAGACCGCCGGGCGCAAAGATGTTCTGCATGTCGATGCAGAGATGAACGGCGCCACGAATCTCCGCGACCTCCGACTTGCCATCCCTCATTATCTTCCACCGTTCGCCTGCATCACCCATACTCACGAGCCCGACCGGTCCGCTTGCAGCGCCCGCGCCAGGAGGTGCGGTGCGACGCGCAGACTAGTTTCCGGCCACTGCAGGCCTGCCCAAGAAACCTGAAACCAGAACGCTGGTTCCAAGACGCATCTGCGAGGAACAAGCAGGAGCCAGGCTTCTTAACCGGACAGAACGACGTCGGAGGTCAGCATGGGTGACACCACGATCAAGAAGGTTTCCGCCAGCCACTCCCCGGTGGGGGACATGGGACAAACGTACCTGGTCTCCGGAAAGCACGTTTCAATGCGCTTGTGGCAGAACGAGGCGCCGCAACAGGGCGCGACGACGCAGCGAGAATACGAGACCGTTGGCTACGTCATTGCGGGGCAGGCCGAACTCACGCTTGAAGGCCAAACGATCAATCTGAAATCCGGCGATTCCTGGCTCGTTCCTGCGCAGGCAAAGCACGCCTACCGGATTCAGAAGACCTTTACCGCGATTGAGGCGACGGCACCGCCGGCGCAGGTGCACGGGCGCGACGATTGAACGGCCGCGCCGATTGGCGCGAAGGTGGACCGGCCAAGCTGTCATTCCGCGGCGCTCCTTGCGCCGATCGTATAGCCTTGGATGTAGGACAGCAAAACCGGCCGCTTTCCCCGCTGAAAAGTACGTACCGCTGACCGCTCCATGAAACGAGCGTACCGCGACGTGGATGTCGTGCGGACGGTCTTCCCGGATCATCCACCGGCCTGATTAGGAACCCTCGCGTCAACACTGAATTGGTACCGCACAATTCGGAGGACTTCACATGGATGGGATCATTTATCTCGTTGGGTTGATCGTAATCATCATGTTCATCCTGTCTCTGTTCGGCTTGCGGTGATCATCATGGAAACGCTGGTGAGAGCCGAAGACGCGACGGTGCGCGAGCAAGGCCGATTGCAACCGTGGAGTCTGCAATGGACGCCTGTCATCGCCGGCGCCCTGGCAGCATCGGCGCTTTCGCTGATCCTGATCTCGTTTGCGGCCGCCCTCGGGCTTGGCGTCGCCTCGGCGGCTCCGACCTGGCGGGATACCTCGTTTGCGCTTTGGCTGCTCTCGGGCGTTTATCTGATCTTTCAGGCCCTCATCAGCTTCGGTTGCGGCGGCTATTTTGCCGGGCGTATCCGATCGCCCTATGCGTCCGTCAACGAGGACGTCGCAACCCGCGACGGGATGCATGGCGTTGCCTCCTGGGCGCTTGCCGTCGTGATCGGCGCCGTCCTGACCGCCTTGGTTGCATGGGCGGCCAGCAAGCCGTCCTCGTCGATGCAGACGTCTTCGGCTTCCGAACCATCGGTTCTCAGTTTCGAGCTCGATCGCCTGTTCCGCGCGCCGCGTCGGCCGCCGAACGTCGATCTGAGCGCCGAACGAGCCGAAGCCGCACGCATCCTGATGACGTCGTCCAGCCACAGCGGCGTTGCGACCGACGATCGTGCTTACCTCGTCCAGCAGGTCACCGCGCTGACCGGCCTGACCGGGCCGGATTCGGAGAAGCGGGTCGATGCGACGATTGCGAATGCCAAGCAAGCCATTTCCAGGGCGCGCGCGGCGAGCATAATCCTGGCTTTTTCGGCCGCTGCTGCGCTGCTGTTTGGAGCCGTTGCCGCCTGGGCTGGCGCCGCTGCGGGAGGACGGCACAGGGACGGCCGGCCACTTTCTGCCTGGATGATGCATTCGAACCGCTGGTCGAGCCGCCCGGCAGAGACGCCGCAATCCATGCCTTAGCGCGAATTGATAAAAAAGGGCGTCCCGGTAACGGGGCGCCCTCGTTCGTCAGAACACAACGACAGGCGACCGCAGTCAGCAGCCCTCGTCGGCAGCGATTGACTTGCTGGCATCGGCCGCGGTGGACTTGGTCGATTGCTCGGCAGCCGTCGGCTGGCTCTGCATCTGACGCTGGGCATCCTGCGACGAGGCCGCGGTCCCCTCGGTCGCTTTGTTCATGGCCGAGGTCGGCGGATGCTCCTTGGCATTCGATGAAGCAACTCCCGTCGTCTCACCGGCTTTCCCGGTTGTCACCGGCCCGGAGCCGGCATCGCGGCTGGCCGTATTGCACGGACCGCCGAGCGCGATGGTCGAACTGAGCGCGAGCAGAGCGCCCACCAACATTGACTTCTGAAACATGACAATCTCCTTCCTCGCTTTCACCGGCTAGTGCTTGGCGGAGCCGGGTTCCGCCATCTTGCGATGCGATCTCAACGTCGTCCCGCACCCCACGTTCCAGGCGCGGACGCGCGTCGCTATCGCTCATCCGGCTTCGCGGCTCGTGCCTGAAGTCGCTTCGCTGATTTCTGGCGAAGCTGGTCCATGCGGCATTGCGAAGGCTTCTTGTCCTGGCGCCAACGCAGGATCTTCGTGCCGTGGCGAAACCGGCCGCCGGACACATGGTCGTAGCAGACCTCGACGACGTGAACCGGCCGCACCGGCTGCCACTCGGCAGATCGCCTGGTCGACCATCGGCTGGGCCCGCCCGGCGCCTTGCCGGTAAAGCTGCTCTTGCTGACGATCTTCTCGAATTTCTCGGTGAGGCCCACTCTGTCGGACGCCTTGATCGCCGAAGTGAAGCCGACGTGATGCAGGCGGCCGGCGTCGTCGTACAGGCCAAGCAGCAACGAGCCGAGCACCTTCCGTTTGCCCTGCTTCTTCTCGCCATATCTGAAGCCTCCGACCACGCAATCGGCCGATCGCAGCAGCTTGATCTTCTGCATCCCGTCCCGCGTGCCGCTGCGGTAGGCAAGGTCCAGCCGCTTTGCCACGACGCCATCGTGGCCGTCCTCGACATGCTGGAGCCACCGCTTCGCCTCGGCAAAATCGCGGTTCGCCGGCGAAAGCTCGAACACCTCGTTGCCCCGGAAGTAGCGCCGCGCGAATTTTTCAAGCGCAAGCCGTCGTTTTGCCAGCGGCAGCGCTCCGACATCCACCTCCGCCGACCGCAGCAGGTCGAAGGCGATGAAGTGTGCTGGCGTTTCCCGGGCAAGACGCTTCACCCGGCTGGCTGCCGGATGGATGCGCTGAAGCAAGGCGTCGAACGAGTAGCCCTCCTCAAGCTGGATGATCAGCTCTCCGTCGAGCATGAAGGAGCCCGCAGTTATAGCCGATGCGGCGGAAGCGATCTCCGGAAAATAGCGGACGAGGTCGCGGCCGCCTTTCGACCGCATGCGAACGCTTCGGCCGTCGCGAATGAGCAGGCAACGGAAGCCGTCCCATTTCGGCTCGTATTGCCATTGCGCCCCGCGCGGAAGCTCGGTGACGGATTCGGCTTCCATCGGCTCCATGGTCAACACTCGCAAAACGCCTCGATCAGCGAGACGTTGTTCGTCCCCCGTTCAAACAGGTTTGGCTGGATGTACCGTGCGCGGATGACGATCGTGCAGCAGCCGCGCAAGCGCTTCCCGCTCCGAGGCATGCCCCTTCATCGCCGTCTCGAACAGCGCCTCCTGGACGTCGCGCGGCATATCACCCCATACGTCCATGGCGGCCTGGCCCAGCAGATAAGCAAAGCGTTCGTCGGCCATGTCGACCCTCCCTCTCGTGCCTGAGGATAGGAACTGCAGGCGCCAGCCCGCGTTCCAAACCCATCAAGCAAGTCGAGCGGCTCTAGAAGGTGGATTGTCTCGGGTCGCAAACGCCAGCGGTCTAAAGACCTGAATTGGCGGACCGTCCGTCATCGCGTGCTGAAAGGTACGGGCGCGGCAATGGTTAGCTTGACGCCGGCTGCGGCGCGTCGGCCAATTCGATTTAGCCAAGCGCCTGGCTTGCGAGCGCGTAGGTCACAGGTGTGTCTCCGGAGCGATCGTTCGGATCACGAAACTCTCCGCCCAGCGACATCGTCGTGACGGTGTCGAAAAAGACGAGGCCACACCGGGCCAGGAAGGAGCAGAACTCCCCGTCGGCCAGATGCGTGTCGATCCTCAGAAACTGTCCTTCGTGCACCGCGACATGCGGCGCGACGACCAGGATCGCATCCTCGTCGCTCGACGCGACGACGGGCCCCACGACGTGCCCTCGCCCAAACGGGCGGCACAATGCGAACGCTTCGAGACGACCTTGCCGATAGAGTCCGAACGCGGCGGATTGTCCGAGCAGCGCCGCAATCAAGTCGAGGCGCGAGGCGCCAAACGCCTGCGCATCCAGTTGAGCGATGGCCGGCAGGTCCTTCCGATCCAGCTCCCGCAGCTCGGCCCCTTCGGAAGGGCTCGGCACCTCACCGAACCGCTGCGCCTCGGCTTGCCGCTGGAACACCGTTCGTTCGCGACGAAAGCCGAGCGAGAGATAAAGCTTGCGCGCTGCACGCGTGGCATTGAGGCGGAGATTGCGTCCCTTGGCGGCGGACAGAATGCGCTTCATGAGCCATTGGGCTGTGCCAAGCGCCTGAAGACGGGGCGAGGTGATCACCATGCCGACGGTGGCAAAATCCGTCCCATGGGGAAACCACATCGCCGATCCCAGCACCCGCCCGATTTCATCATGAACGACGATGCCGTGGCCGGTGTCGCGCAGAAACTGCCAGTCCTCCGGGCGGTGCGGCCAGCCGACGCCGATCGAGAGGGTGTAAAGCTGGTCGAGCTCGACCGTGTCGATGTCAACCGCACGCGCATCGAATGCGTCGATCGTCAGCGAACGGGTCGTGCGGGACTTCATGTCTCCCCCTGATCGGCCTGACCTTGGTCGCGGTAGTGTGTTCCGAGTTCGCTCCAGGGCCGCTGTGGCGCTCAGCATAAACCGAACCCCGCCGCAGATTACGTTTCAGAACAGCCATCTGGCGAAACAATCCACCAAATCGCGCTTGCCTTCGGCACCGGATGGAACACCGCTCCGATAGCATAGTGCGATCGGGTGACCCCGCCATGCCCTGCGTGTCCAAAACCCCGGCGGACAGCGCCACTCGCGCGGTCATCGACAACATCAAGCGATATGAGGCGGCTCGACCGCGTCGGGCTGCTGGATCGGACTTGTGGTTACTGAGAGGAGCCCAACTTGCTGCTGAAACGGATTGATCCCAACCCGACGTTCGCCCCGGAGGAATCCGGCCCAATCCCGGAGCGGCTCATTGCCGGCGCGCCGCACTTCAAGACCTGGGCGCAGGACGAGGCCAAGGGTGAGCTGGTGCATACCGGCGTGTGGGAAGCGACGCCGGGCGAGACGCGCTCCATCAAGGGCGAGACCTTCGAATTCTGTCACATCCTCGCCGGCAGGATCGAGATCACGCCGGATGGCGGCGAGCCGATCACGTTCAAGGCCGGCGACAGCTTCGTCATGAAGCCCGGCTTTATCGGCGTTTGGAAGACCATCGAGACCGTCCGCAAGATCTACGTCACGGTGTCATGAGCCTGAGCTTCGATCCCGAGGAGCGCAGCGAAGCGATCAGCGCGGCCGTACTCTCCCGTCTCTCCTGAAACGACAAGGCACAACAGATGCAGAACCTGAGCGACCAGCAACTCTTCCGCCAGCAGGGCTTGATCGGCGGCCAATGGCAAGCGGCGCTTTCGCGCGCGACGATCGACGTGATCGACCCGGCGACGCAAACCGTTCTGGGGACCGTGCCGGATATGGGCCGGGACGACACACGCGCCGCCATTGCAGCGGCTGCGAAGGCTTACGCGACCTGGCGCGCGAAGACCAATGCCGAGCGCGCCGCGCTTCTGGAAGCCTGGCACGGCCTCATGATCGCGCATCTCGACGACCTCGCGCGCATCCTGACGCTGGAACAGGGCAAGCCGCTGGAGGAGGCCAAGGGCGAGATTCGCTACGGCGCCTCCTTCGTCAAATGGTTCGCAGAGGAAGCCCGGCGGATCGCTGGCACCACGATCCCCTCGCCCACACCGGACCGGCGCATCGTCGTGCTTAAGGAGCCGGTGGGCGTGTGTGCGATCATCACGCCCTGGAATTTCCCGAACGCGATGATCACCCGCAAGGTGGCTCCGGCGCTCGCGGCGGGATGCACCGTCGTGATCAAGCCATCGGACTTCACGCCCTATTCGGCGCTGGCTCTCGGCGTGCTGGCCGAGCGCGCCGGCATTCCCGCCGGTGTCATCAACATCGTCACCGGCCTGCCGACCGAGATCGGTGCCGAGCTCATGGCGAACGAGACGGTGCGCAAGATTTCGTTCACCGGCTCGACCCGCGTCGGCTCGCTGCTCATGCGCGGTGCCGCTGACAGCATCAAGCGCGTCAGCCTCGAGCTCGGCGGAAATGCGCCCTTCATCGTCTTCGACGATGCCGACCTCGACCTCGCGGTCGAGGGTGCAATCATGTCGAAATTCCGCAACGGCGGCCAGACCTGCGTCTGCGCCAACAGGATCCTCGTGCAGGCCGGCGTTTATGATGCCTTTGCGGACAAGCTCGTCGCCCGCGTCAAGTCCATGAAGGTGGGATCGGGCCTCGAGCCGGGCGTGGCGATCGGGCCGATGATCAACGAAGCGGCGATCAGCAAGATCAATCGCCATGTCGCCGACGCACTGTCGAAGGGCGCCCGTATTGCCGCCCAACCGGCGAGCCTGCCCAAGGGCCCGCAATTCACCGCGCCGATCGTCCTGACCGGGGCGACCACCGACATGGTGCTGGCGCACGAGGAGACATTTGGTCCCGTGGCGCCTCTGTTCCGCTTCGAGACCGACGAGGAGGCGATCGCCATCGCAAATGCGACGCCCTTCGGCCTCGCCGCCTATTTCTATACGCGCGATCTGAAGCGGTCCTGGCGCGTTGCGGAGGCGCTCGAGGCCGGCATGGTCGGCCTCAACACCGGCATGGTGTCGACCGAGGTCGCCCCGTTCGGCGGCATCAAGCAATCCGGCCTGGGACGCGAAGGAGCACAGATCGGAATCGAGGAATACCTCGCGACCAAGGCCTTCCACATTGGTGGGCTGGGCTAGGCGGCAGCGGGCGAAAGGCGTAGCCCTTTCGCCCTACTGCACGCGATCAAGCATCTTGTAGTACAATCCCACCAGCGGCAGGAACCACGGCTTGCCGAAGTGACCGGGCACCGCGGGCCAGTCGAGGCCCTTCATCGGATTTCGGTCTTCGCGTCCGAGCATCGCATCGGCGATGATCATGCCGAGATGGGTCGACAGTTGCGCGCCGTGACCTGCATAACCCATCGCATACCACAGCCCGTCCTGATGGCCGGCGCGCGGGAAGCGGTCACTGGTCATGTCGACGAGCCCACCCCAGCAATAGTCGATCTCGATGCCGGCGAGCTGCGGGAAGGTTCGCGTGAGACCGTCGACGAGAACGGCGCCGCTCTTTGCGTCGGAGCGCTGGTCCGACGTCGCCGAGAAGCGCGCCCGTCCGCCGAAGATCAGACGGTTGTCGGGGGCGAGGCGGAAATAGTTGCCGACATTCATCGACGTGACGCACGTGCGATTGCCGGGCATGGTGGCCGCAATTTCGGCCGCGTCCAGCGGACGGGTCGCGACGATGAAGCTGCCGACGGCGACGAGGCGCCGCCGGAAGTAGCCGAAATTCGGCGTCGTGTAGGCGCCTGTCGCCAGCAGCACCTGATCGGCGGTGACGCTGCCGCGAGGTGTGGTCAGGCGATGGCGCGATCCCTCGCGCACCTGCGCGGTGACTGGCGCCTGCTCGAAGACGATCGCGCCGCGGCGCTTGGCGGCTTCGGCCAGCCCGATGCCATAGCGTCCCATATGCATCATCGCGCTCTTCTTCGAGAGCATCGCGCCAAAGAAGGGCGAGCCGATTTCGGCGCCGAGATCCCCCGCAGACAGCAATGCGGTGTCCGGATCGACCTCGCGATGAACCGCTTCGAAATTGCGCGCGATGGCGTCGAGATGCTTCGGCTTGGAGGCGAGCTTCAGCTTGCCTGCGCGGCGAAAATCGCATGCAATGCCCTCCTCCGCGATCAGCGCCTCGAGCGTGTCGATCGAAGCATCGAGCGCGTGGTAGAGCGCGACGGCTCGCTCCTTGCCCAATTCCGCCTTGGCGGCGAGATAGCTGTGGGCGAGACCGTTGTTAAGATGCCCGCCGTTCCGGCCCGATGCGCCGCCGATCACCCGGTCCGCCTCGAGCACGACAACCTTCGTTCCCGCCTTGGCGAGCTGGCGCGCGGCTCCGAGACCCGTGAAGCCACCGCCGATCACCGCGACGTCATAATGCCCTCCGACGGGACCTTCGGCGCCGCCGGAAAAGCGCGGTGCGGTATCGTGCCAGTAGGAGACGTATTTCACCGCAGATCCCGCCGGCTCAGAGTCCGAACACGCCGGGCAGGCCGCCGATATCCTTGATCTCGACGTAGCCGTAATAGGGATTGGCAGGCTCATGCCCCCGATTGACCCAGACCTTGTTCTTGATGCCGAGGTCGTGCGCGGTCATCAGGTCGTAGCGGAAGGACGAGGAGCAGTGCACGACGTCCTCAGGCCCGCAACCCAGCGTGTCGAACATGAATTCGAAGCCCTTCATGCGAGGCTTGTAGGACCGGGCCTGTTCGGCGGTGAGCGCGGCGTGAAAAGGCGCCCCGAGCTTGGCAACGTTGGACGGAAGCTGCGCATTCATGGCGTTGGAGAGAATGACGAGCGGAATCTCCTTGGCGACCCTGGCAAGGCCGGCAGGAACGTCGGGATGCGGTCCCCAGCTCGGCACGCGGTCATAGACCATCTGCCCGTGCTCGGACTTGAAGGCGACGCCGTTGCGCTTGCATGCACGCTCCAGCGCGTTATGGATCACGTCGGCATAGGGCTTCCAGTCGCCGAGAATTTCGTCGAGCCGATATGCCGCGAAATCGCGCACGAGCGCGGTCATTTGCGCTTCAGGAAGGTGCGCGCGATAGAGATCCTGCGCCGCTTCCGCCATCTGGAAGTTCGTCAGCGTGCCGTAGCAGTCGAAGGTCACGTATTTCGGGCGAAACTGGCTCATCATCCTATCCTGGTGCGCTCGCGCTCAGGGCTGCAACCATAGAACGTCAACGCGGCATAAGATGCGGCTTTTTCGCCGGCTGCGGTGGAAGATATCGTTCGCGCCGGGCCCTTCAGACGATCTGCACGTCGCCGAGATAAGAAACTGGTGCCGGACAGGAACACGAGTCAATGACCCAGAGCACCATATCGCTCACGGCCTTTCGCCCCGACCATCTCGAGGGCGCCTTACGTCTTTCGCGCCAAGCCGGATGGCCGCACCGCCTCGAGGACTGGCAACTGGCGCTCGACCTCAGCGCGGGGGTCGTCGCCCTGGATACGGATGCTTCGACCGTTGTCGGAACGATCCTGATGACGCCCTACAAACGGGACGTCGCGACCGTCAACATGGTCATCGTCGATGAATCCGCCCGCGGCCGCGGATTGGGACGCCGGCTCATGGAAGCCATCATTGAGCAGGCGGGATTGCGTGTGCTGAGGCTGGTTGCGACCGGCGAAGGCCTGCCGCTCTATCAAAAGCTCGGCTTTCACAGGACCGGAACGATCATCCAGCACCAGGGAACGGCCTTGCCGGTCGCCGCGCCCGCCAATGTCCGGCCGGCCGGGTCGCACGACGTCTTCGACGTCCTCGAGCTCGACCGAAGCGCGTTCGGCGCCGACCGCAGATGTCTGCTGCGGACGCTCGCGGAGGTCGGCCAACTCGCCGTGCTCGATCATGGCCGCGGGATCACCGGATTTGCGGCGTCGCGCGCCTTCGGCAGGGGTGAAGTGATCGGACCTGTGGTTGCAGCGAATGTCGATGACGGAAAAGCCCTGCTCAGCTTCTTCATGGCCCGAAGCGAAGGGCGTTTCGTTCGCGTCGATACTGCCGAAGCCTCGCAATTGAGCGCCTGGCTCTCGGAGCAAGGGCTGGTCCAGGTGGGCGACGGCATCGCCATGCAGCGCCCCGTCGCGGTTCAGTCCAGTCCCTCCACATCCACGACATTCACGACATTCGCCCTCGCCAGCCAGGCTTTTGGATAGACGGAGACTTTGATGCTGAGCAATTCGCTCGTCGAGCTCGACCGGGCTCACCTCATCCACCCGGTCGCATCCTACCGGGGTCACGAAGCGGCCGGCGTCAAGGTTCTCACGTCGGCCAGGGGAGCGACCGTGACGGATGCTTCCGGACATCAGTTGATCGACGGCTTCGCCGGACTCTGGTGCGTCAATGCCGGCTACGGGCACGAGAGCATCGTTGCGGCCGCTGCCAGCCAGATGCGGGAGCTTCCCTACGCGACGGGCTATTTCAGCCTTGGCTCAGAGCCCGCGATCCGCCTTGCTGCCGAGTTGGCGCAGCGCGCGCCCGGCGACCTCAACCATGTCTATTTCACGCTCGGCGGTTCGGACGCCGTCGACAGCACGGTCCGCTTCGTCCGCTATTACTGGCACGCCCGGCGCGAGCCGCTGCGCGAGCATTTCATCTCGGTGGAACAGGGCTATCACGGGTCTTCGACCGTCGGCGCCGGGCTGACGGCCCTGCCCGCCTTCCATGCCGGCTTCGGCGTGCCGCTGAGCTGGCAGCACAGGATCCCCTCGCACTATGTCTATCGCAATCCGGCCGGCGCGGATGATGACGCCATCATCGCAGCCTCGCTCGCCGCGCTCGACGCGAAGATCGAGGAGATCGGCGGCGCGCAACGCGTCGCCGCGTTCTATGCCGAACCGATCCAGGGCTCAGGTGGCGTGCTCGTACCACCAAAGGGCTGGATGAAGGCCATGCGCGCGCGGTGCAAGGCGCATGGCATCCTCTTCGTCGCAGATGAAGTCATCACGGGGTTCGGCAGAACCGGGCCGCTGTTCGCATGCAGCGAGGACGACATCATCCCCGATCTCATGACGGTCGCCAAGGGATTGACCTCGGGATACGTCCCTATGGGCGCGGTCTTCATGTCGGATCACGTCTACGACGCGATTGCCGATGCCGCAGGCTCCAGCGCCGTCGGCCACGGTTACACCTACTCCGCCCATCCAGTCAGCGCCGCGGTCGCCCTGGAAGTGTTGCGCCTCTACGAAAACGGCCTGCTCGAGAATGGCGCGAGAGCGGGTGCGCGTCTGATCGCTGGGCTTCAATCGCTCAGGGATCATCCCCTGGTTGGAGACGTGCGCGGCCGCGGCATGCTGGCCGCCGTCGAACTCGTCACCGACAAGCAACGCAAGACGCCGCTTCCTGCCGCGGCCGAGCCGGCGAAGCGCATCTTCGACCGCGCCTGGAAGAACGGCCTCGTCATCCGGGCTTTCCCCACCGGCGTACTGGGTTACGCCCCGCCGCTCTGCTGCTCCGAGTCCGAGATCGACGCCATCATCGAGCGCACCGCCAGGACACTGGACGATACGCTGGCTGATGCCGAAGTTCGCGCCGCACTGCGATAATAATAGGCACGCACAACGAGCGGGCTGGAGGCAGGTCCGAAACACTGGAAACAGAGACATCTTCGCAATTTTGTGCCGCGGCTCGCGGGTTTTTCGGCCAAAGCCGCCGAACTATCCTGCGAGACTTTGATCGCAGGAAAGAAGTGCAGTTCTGAGTGGAGACAGGGCACCGTCGTTACGACGGACCACGCCGGCATCCACCACAACGGCGCGGCAGAACAATCTGCCGCTCACCGCAGTACGGGTCGTAGCCTTAGCCAGCGAGGGGATTGACATGAGCGACACGACGAACTGGTCCTGTTCAGACGATGCCACGATCGAGAACGCCATTCGGCGCGGGGCTTCGCGCCGCGATCTTCTGAAGCTGATGCTCGCCAATGGCGTGGCCATGGCGGCAGCCGGCACGATCTTCGGCCGCGCGTCGGAAGCGGTGGCGGCGACACCCGTGAAAGGCGGCGCCCTGAAAGCCGCGGCCTGGTCCTCCTCGACCGCCGACACGCTGGACCCGGCCAAGGCCTCGCTCTCGACCGACTATGTTCGCTGCTGCTCCTTCTACAATCGCCTGACATTTCTCGACCAGACCGGCGTGCCCCAGATGGAGCTCGCCGAATCGATCGAGAGCGGCGATGCCAAGACCTGGACGATCAAGCTCAAGAAGGGCGTCACCTTCCACAACGGCAAGGAGCTGAGCGCCGACGACGTCATCTTCTCGCTGAAGCGCCATCTGGACAAGGCGACCGGATCGAAGGTCGCTGCGATCGCGTCCCAGATGACCGGCTTCAAGGCCGTCGACAAGAGCACCCTCGAGGTGACGCTGGCGAATCCCAACGCAGACCTGCCGACGATCCTGTCCATGCATCACTTCATGATCGTGGCCGACGGCACCACCGACTTCTCCTCGGGCAACGGCACCGGCGCCTTCACGTGCAAGCAGTTCACCCCCGGCGAACGCTCGATCGGCGCGCGGAATCCGAACTACTTCAAGGGAGGGCCGAATGTCGATTCATTCGAGTTCTTCGCGATTCCGGACGAAAACGCGCGGATCAATGCCCTGTTGTCCGGGGACATCCATCTCGCCGCCTCGATCAACCCACGATCGGTGCGCCTCCTCGACGGCAAGGATGGCCTTGCGCTGTCGACGACCACGTCGGGCACCTACACCGACCTGAACATCCGCATGGACATGGCGCCCGGCAACGTCAGCGATTTCGTGGAGGGCATGAAATACCTCGTCAACCGCGAGCAGATCGTCAAATCGGCTCTGCGCGGCTTCGGCGTCGTCGGCAACGACCAACCCGTCTCGCCCGCCAACGCCTACCACAATGCGGCCCTCAAGCCGAAATCGTTCGATTCGGACAAGGCAAAATTCCATTTCCAGAAGGCCGGCGTGCTGGGTCAGACCATCGAGGTCATCGCTTCCGAGGCTGCCGGTTCGTCGATCGACATGGCCATGATCGTCCAGGCAAGCGCCGCCCAGATCGGCATGAAGCTCGATGTGAAGCGCGTGCCCTCCGATGGTTACTGGAGCAATTACTGGCTGAAGGCGCCGATCCATTTCGGCAATATCAACCCGCGTCCGACACCCGACATCCTGTTCTCCCTCCTCTACAAGTCGGATGCGGCGTGGAACGAGAGCCGCTTCGTCTCGGAGAAATTCGACAAGATGCTGGTCGAGGCCCGCGGCTCGCTCGATCAGGCCAAGCGGCGCGAGATGTACAATGAAATGCAGGTCCTGGTGTCGGAACAAGCCGGCACCATCATCCCGGCCTATATCTCCAACGTGGACGCCATCACCGCCAAGCTGAAGGGACTGCAGCCCAACCCGCTCGGCGGCATGATGGGATACGCCTTCGCCGAATATGTCTGGCTGACCGCCTGACCGGCGCCAGGCGAAGTCACGCCTCGGGATCCCGAGATCGGAACCCGAGCTGAATGAAATGACGGGGCGGGGCGTGGAGGACGAATGTGAGAGGACAAGTTTCTTCGCTTGTGGTGAGGCGGCTACTCATCGCCTTGATCACGCTCGTGATCGTTTCCTTCGCCGTCTTCTTTGCGACCGCGCTCCTGCCCGGCGACACTGCCACCATCCTGCTCGGGCAATCCGCGACACCTGAAGCCGTCGAGGGCCTGCGCAAGGCCATGCATCTCGACGATCCCGCCATCATCCGCTTCCTGAGATGGATCGCCGGCCTCTTCCAGGGCGATTTCGGCAAGTCTTATGCAAACAATGCCCCGGTCGCTACTCTGATCAGCGGACGGTTCGTCAACACGATGAAGCTGGCTGGACTGACTGCCGCGATCGCAGTCCCTCTTGCGCTGACGCTCGGCATCACCGCTGCGATGTGGCGCGGCACGCTGTACGACCGCATCGTGACCGTCGGAACCATCGGCATCATCTCGGTGCCGGAGTTCATGATCGCAACGCTGGCTGTGCTGCTCTTCGCGGTCTACCTCAAATGGCTGCCGGCGCTTTCTCTCACCAACGAGGTCAAGTCGTTCCATGACCTGGTGCGGATCTACGCGATGCCGGTCATGACACTCACGTTCGGCGTTTCCGCGCAGATGATCCGCATGACGCGCGCCGCCGTGGTCGAAACATTGAACACACCCTATGTCGAGATGGCGCTGCTCAAGGGCGCCTCGCGTCCCCGGCTCGTGCTGCGACATGCCCTGCCGAATGCGCTCGGCCCCATCGTCAATGCAGTCGCGCTCTCGCTGTCGTACCTGCTCGGCGGCGTCATCATCGTGGAGACCATCTTCAACTATCCCGGCGTGGCTAAGCTGATGGTCGATGCCGTTTCGACCCGTGACCTGCCACTGATCCAGACCTGCGCGATGATCTTCTGCCTGGGTTATCTGGCACTGATCACGGCCGCCGACATCATTGCCGTCGTGTCCAATCCGAGGCTCCGATGACGAATCCGACCTCGTCAGGCCGGCTCAACATGCGCTTGGGCTATCGCTTCAATCTCGTGGGCGTGTCGGCCCTTGGCATCATCCTCCTCTGGGCCGGCGTCGCCCTGTTCGCTCCGCAGATCATCCCGCATTCCGTGGGCGAGATCGTCGACGCCGACTATTTTGGCCCCATGAGCCGGGACCTGTGGTTCGGCTCCGATTATCTCGGCCGGGATATCTTCTCGCGCATCCTGATGGGCGCGCGCTATACGCTTGGCATCTCGCTTGCGGCCGTCTCCATTGCCTGCTTCAGCGGCGTCGCGCTCGGCATGACTGCGGCAGTCGCCGGAGGTTGGTGCGACAGCCTGCTGAGCCGGTTTCTCGATGCGCTCAACTCTATTCCCAGCAAGCTGTTCGGCCTCGTCGTGGTCGCCGCGGTCGGCTCGTCGATCCCGGCACTCATTGCGACGCTCTCGGTGATCTATACGCCCGGCGCCTATCGCTTCGCTCGCGCCCTCGCCGTCAACGTCAATACAATGGACTTCATGGTGGTCGCCCGTATCAGAGGCGAACGCCTGCCCTATCTCATCGCCTCCGAGATTCTTCCAAACATTCTCGGCCCCGTGCTCGCCGATCTCGGCCTGCGCTTCGTCTTCATCGTGCTGCTGCTCTCCGGCCTGTCGTTTCTCGGGCTCGGCGTGCAACCGCCCTACGCGGACTGGGGTGCACTGGTTCGCGAGAACATCGGCGGGCTGCCCTTTGGCGCGCCGGCGGTGATCTTCCCGTCGCTCGCGATCGCAAGTCTCACCATCAGCGTCAACCTTCTGATCGATAACCTGCCGCGCAGGATCCGCGACCGGAGCGCCGAATGACGGGAAACCTCGTCGAGATCCGCAATCTCAGGGTTGAAGCAACGACCGACGCCGGCAGGCGGGTCGAGATCATCAAGGGCGTCAGCCTCGACATTGCCGAAGGCGAGATCGTCGCCCTCATCGGCGAGAGCGGCTCGGGCAAGACCACGATTGCCATGACGCTGATGGGCTACGCGCGGCAGGGCTGCGCGATCACCGGCGGCGAGGTGCGGGTGGGCGGCGTCGACATGGTGAAGCTTTCGGAAGCGGAACGCGCCGGCATTCGCGGGACGGGCGTCGCCTATGTGCCACAGAGCGCTGCGGCCGCCTTCAACCCTGCGCTCACCATCATGGACCAGGTCATCGAGGTGGCGCGGATTCACAGGCTCATGTCGGCCACTGAGGCGCAGGCGAAAGCCCTCTTGCTCTTCAAGGCCCTGTCGCTGCCGCACCCCGAAACGATCGGCAACCGC
This sequence comes from Bradyrhizobium huanghuaihaiense, assembly GCF_007830635.1. Taxonomy (GTDB): domain Bacteria; phylum Pseudomonadota; class Alphaproteobacteria; order Rhizobiales; family Xanthobacteraceae; genus Bradyrhizobium; species Bradyrhizobium huanghuaihaiense. The sequence goes on from NZ_VLLA01000010.1 coordinate 185,057, forward strand.
TACCCGCACCAGGTCTCCGGCGGTCAGCTGCAGCGCCTTGCCGCCGCGATGGCCCTGATCGGCCAGCCGAAGGTGGTCATCTTCGATGAGCCCACCACGGCGCTCGATGTCACGACGCAGGTCGAGGTGCTGCGGGCCTTCAAGTCCGTCACGGCGCAGCACAACATCGCCGGCGTCTACGTCTCGCATGATCTGGCCGTGGTCGCCCAGATCGCCGACAGGATCGTCGTGCTCAAGGACGGTACGGTCCAGGAAATGGGAGCGACCAACGATATCCTCGAGGGGGGCCAGCACCCCTACACCAGGGAGCTGCTGGCCGCGTTCAGGCCAAAGGCCCAGCAACGGGAGCCTGACGGCAAGAGCGCGACGAAGCGCCCGTTGCTGGAGGTCGACAATCTCACGGTCGGCTACGGACCTCGCTCGCGCGACGGACAGCCGCTGATCAAGGCCGTGCAGGCGGTCAGCCTCAAGCTGGATCAGGGCCGGAATCTCGGCATCATCGGCGAATCCGGCTGCGGCAAGTCGACGCTTGCCCGGGCGATTGCCGGCATCCTGCCGGCCCATGCGGGCGACATCGTCTTCAACGGGCGCGAATTGGGAAAGGCCGGCCGCAACCGCACCCGCAACGAGCTCCGCGAGATCCAGATCGTGTTCCAGCACGCGGACACCGCGCTCAACCCGGCAAAGTCGGTGGAAGACATCCTGAGGCGTCCCCTCGCCTTCTACCACGGCATGAGAGGCAAGACGCGCGATGCGCGCGTCAACGATCTGCTCGATCTGGTTCGGCTGCCCAAATCCGTGCGGCATCGATTGCCGGGAGAGCTGTCAGGCGGCCAGAAACAGCGCGTGAACTTTGCCCGGGCACTCGCTGCCGAGCCGACGCTCATCCTGTGCGACGAGATCACGTCGGCCCTCGACACGGTCGTGGCGGCCGCGGTGGTCGAGCTGCTGAAGGAGTTGCAGCGCGAACTCGGCATCTCCTACATCTTCATCAGCCATGACCTGTCGGTGGTCGAGGCGATCTGCGACGAAATCATCGTGATGTATCGCGGTCAGAAGGTCGAACAGATCGCGTCAACCCGTCTGGCAGCACCGGAGCACCCTTATACGCGGCTGCTGTTCTCTTCGGTGCCCAAGCTCGATACCCGCTGGCTCGACAATCTGGAACGGGATGCCGAACAGGTCCGGGCCTATGGCCATCCGTAGGCGCAGCCGGCATCAAGCCGGAAACAGGCTGGTCAGCGGCATCTGCGACCGGACGATGGGCGATTTGAGGACGACGAAGCTGAAATACTTGTCGATGCCGATATCCATGTCCGTCAACCGTTCCATGATCGTCTGGTACTCGCCGATGCTGGCGGTGACGAACTTCAGCATGTAGTCGTAACCTCCCGAGACCAGATGGCATTCGATCAACTGGTCGACCTTGTCGACCGCCGACAGGAAACGAGCGAAGTCGATCTGTCGATGGTTCTTCAACGTCACTTCGGTGAACACCGTCAGCGTCTGTCCCAGCTTGCGCACGTTGATTTGGGCGGCATATCCCTCGATGTAGCCCTCGGCCTGCAATCTCTTCACGCGCATGAGACACGGGCTGGGCGACAGATTCACCAGCTCGGCAAGCTCGACATTGGTGATGCGACCGTTCTTCTGGAGTTCGTGGAGGATCTTGATGTCGATCCGATCCAGCTTCATTGGTCTCTCTCCATCGAGCAGGCGCCAGAAGGCACAACAGAAAATTTGGTACAATGAGCTGAAGGCTCACCTTGCCCGCAGCCATCGTTTCCCATCGAAGCCGTATTGTTCGAGAAAAACGTGGTTTTGCGATGCCTTGAGGATACAGCATAAAATGCTGGACTACCATCAAATCCAGTGCCGCTCGCGCCGATGGGCGATTTACCCTGTGACGAGCGAAATCTAGGAAACCAGGATGCCTGCCCCACTCAGCCATATCGAGACCTCGCCGGATCTTCCCCATAGCGCCGACGTGGTGGTCATCGGAGGCGGCATCATCGGGGTGTTCGCAGCTTACTATCTCACCCTGCGGGGGCTTGGCGTCGCCCTCGTGGAGAAGGGACGAATCGGGGCTGAGCAGTCCAGCCGCAACTGGGGCTGGTGCCGGCAGCAAAATCGCGATGCCCGCGAGCTGCCGATGGCCACGAAGAGCCTGGACCTGTGGGAGAAGTTCGGCAGTGAGAGCGGCGAGAGCACCGGCTTCTCCCGCTGCGGCCTTCTGTATCTCAGCAACGACGAGGCAGAGCTCGAGGGCTGGGCGCGCTGGCGCGACTTCGCGCGGACGGCCGGCGTCACCACGCACATGCTTGATGCGACCGCGGCGACCCAGCGCGGCGCAGCGACGGGACGCGACTGGAAGGGTGGCGTGTTCTCGCCGACCGACGGCATCGCCGATCCCGCCAGGGCTGCGCCAGCGGTGGCGCGGGCAATGCTCAGGCGCGGGGGCACGGTGCATCAGATGTGCGCAGCGCGCGGGCTGGAGACCGAAGGCGGCTGCGTGAGCGCGGTCGTGACGGAGCGCGGTACGATTCGCACACGTATCGCCATATTGGCGGGCGGCGCGTGGTCGTCGTCGTTCTGCCATCAGGCCGGCATCCGTCTGCCACTCGCCTCGATCCGCTCGTCCATCCTGTCGGTGTCGCAAGGTGCGAAGGGCTTGCCGGATGCACTCCACACTGCCGCTGTTTCGGTGACGAAACGTGGCGACGGCGGCTATACGCTCGCCATCAGCGGCCGGGGCCGGGTCGATCCGACTGCGCAACAGCTGCGCTTCGCCCCGCAATTCCTGCCGATGTTTCTGCGGCGCTGGCGCAGTCTGCTCCCGGGCGGCCTCGAAGGCGCCAGGTCCGGGCACGAAACGCTGCAGCGTTGGCGCGTGAGCGAGCCGACACCGATGGAGCGCATGCGCATTCTGGATCCCACGCCCGATCAGAACACGATCGCGCTCACCCATCGGCGGGCGCTCGAGCTGTTGCCCGCCCTGAAGGACACCAGGATCACCGCCGCGTGGGGCGGCTACATCGACTCGACGCCCGATGGCGTGCCGGTCATCGGAGAGACGTCCGGCCTGCCTGGATTGGTCCTGGCCGCGGGCTTCAGCGGCCACGGCTTCGGTATCGGTCCGGGAGCCGGGCACCTCATCGCGGACATTGTGACCGGCGCCGCGCCGATCGTCGATCCCCAATCCTATCGGCCGGATCGCTTTGCCGGACTTGCGGTCGGAAAGGTCTCGGATTTCTAGAAAAGGTCGTCATACGCACCAAAGCGGCGCGCCACATCAGCATCGGTTCAGGGCGAGACCAGCTTCTTGCGGACGGCATAGCGCACCAGCTCGGCGGTGGACGACATTCTGAGCTTGCGCATGGCCGAGGCGCGATGGGTCTCGACGGTCTTCACACTCAGATTCAGGATCGCGCTGATGGATCTGTTGGTATTTCCTTCCGCGATCAGCTGGACCACGCTCTGCTCGCGTGATGTCAGCAGCATGTCGGCCCGGTTCTGCTTGTTCGCCTGGTAATCATGCAGCAGCTTCTCCAGGAGGACGCTGGTGAAGTAGGGCCTGCCGTCGAGCAAGGCTTCGATAGCGGAAATCAGGTGCTTGCGGGCATCGGACTTGAACAGGAAGCCGCGAATGCCGGCCAGGATGGCCTCCGTCAGCAGTTCCTCGCTTTCGTGCATGGTCAGGATCAGCACCTCCGTTCGCACATGCAGCGTCCTGAGGCGGCGGCTGACCTCCAGGCCGTTCATGATCGGCATGGAGTAATCGACAATCACGATGTCCGGTCGGGTTTCGAGCGCCAGCGCGACGGCCTGCTCGCCGTTGGTGGCCTCTCCGCTCACGATCCAGTCGGACCGCGTTCCAACGATCGCGCGAAGGCCGGAACGTACGATTTCATGATCATCCGCAATCAAGATGCGTTTCACGACATCGTTCCCGTTTGCCGGCTCCTATCCGACCGGGCGGACAACGGCAGTGACCGGCCGTAGGGTCGAACGATCATACGGCGCCCTGCGGCCAGCGTTATCCAACAAAACCCTGAGATGTCCCGGCGAAGGTACTGACGCCCAGGGTCGGTTCGCCGACGTCACCGTTCAGGCCTCGACCAGCCCGGTCCGGACCGCGTATCGGACGAGGCCCGCCGTCGAATTCACCTCGAGCTTGCGCATCGCAGCCGCCCGATGCGCCTCGGTTGTCTTGACGCTGAGATTGAGGATCGCACTGATCCCCTTGTTGCTGTAGCCTTCCGCAACCAGCTTGACCACGAGCTGCTCGCGCGCCGTCAGCTCGTGATGCCGCTCGCCGTTGGCGCCCGAGCCGCGGTCGAATTCCGTCACGCAGCTCGTGGTGCAGAACGGCCGGTGCAGCAGCAACGCCTCGACCGCCGCAAGCAGCAGCTTGTTGGCGTCCGACTTGACCAGGAACGCACGCGCGCCGGCCTCGAATGCCTGCTGCGCGATCAGGCCCGAATTGTGCACGGTGAAGATCAGGACCTCGGTCTGCAATGGATGGTCCTTGATCCGCCGCGCCGCCTCCACGCCGGTCATGCGGGGCATCGAGAAATCGAGGATGGCGACGTGAGGCTGGCTCTCGATCGCCGCAGCGACCGCCCGGCCGCCATCGGTGACCTCGGCCACCACCTCCCAATCCGCCCGCTGTTCGAGCACCGCACGCAAGCCAGACCGCACCGCTTCGTGATCGTCAGCTATGAGAATTCGTTTCATGGCAGCACGCTCCCAATCCTTCACGGCGGTTCGGCCGCCCATCCGGCCTGCCGCCGCGGGCTAGTGTTCTTTCGCTGATCGTGTGCCTGCGTGGGCCCTCATGATGGTCGTGGCTCTTCGCCGGTTCCGCCTGTTCGCCGCAAAGCGACGCGGAAACACCGCGCACAGGACGGTTCCGGAAAGTGGCGCGGTCCGGCTGGACCGGATGTCCAGCGTACCTCCGATCTCATGCAGCCTCACCCGCATCGCGGGAATGCCGACCCCGACCGATACCGCCTTGTGGCCGCGCCCGACCACATCGGGAAGACCGCGTCCATTGTCGCTGATCGTCAGCACGAAACGGCTGTCGGCAAGGTCGAGGGCGATGGCCACCTCCGTCGCTTTCGCATGGCGGTAGACGTTCGTGAGCCCCTCCTGAACGACGCGTAGCAGCGAACGCTTCGTTTCATACGGCAGCCGATCGACATCCGGCACGATGTTCACGGTCACGCGCAACGAAGTGCGCGCCGCAAATCCTTCCGCGTATCGCTCGATCGCGGCCTTCAATCCCTCACCCGCCAGATTCCGCGGATGCAGGAGATAGGCAAAGGCGCGGAGCTCCCGGAGGGCTTCGTCGATCGACGCGTCAATTTCGTCGCAGAGCCGTTCCGCGAGGGCCGCGTCGCCCACATTGCTCCGCATCCGCATCAGGCCGAGGCTGGCGGCGATCAGATGCTGACAGGTCGAGTCGTGCAGATCGGAGGCGATCCGTTGCTGGATGCCTTCCTGAATGGCGAGCAGGCCGACGTCGATATCGAGTCCATCGTCGCATGCGGCGGCGTGCTCGAAAGGACCGTTGCGCAGCTCGCGGTGGCTGCCGATCAACCGGACCACGCCGCCGTCCACGATCGGCGTGACCGTCGTTTCCATCGCCCGCGGCGACCCGCCGAGCGCGAGCCGCTGGCGGATCCTGACCTCCGTTCCCTCCGCGAGGCCGGCCTGAAGCGCCTCGCAGACGGACCTTGCGTCGTCCGCGCTCATGCAATCGAAGACGTCCATGTCGCTGACGTCTTCCGACGATACGCCGAGCTGGGACTCGAATGCCGGATTGATTCCCTCATAGGCGAAGTGTCCGCGGAACGACGGACGCGCGGCGAAGAGCAGATCTGCCGAAGACGTCCAATAGAGCTCGTCGATCGATTCTTGCGAACCTATGCGCAACCAGTTTTTCAGACCGGTTCGATCCGACTCACTGTCGGGGCAGCCATGTGGCTTCACGGTACGCACTCACTATATTCCGGCGACGCCCGATATCGGCGACTATATCGCAGGTCCCCTCCCCGCCCCACCGGCGAGACATCCGCCACCGGATCCGGAAGACGCACGCCATTGGGGCCGACCAATCATACACCCCGTCGCGCGACCACACCATCAGGTAGTATAATTTCCAGATTGAAATCTCGAATTCGTGAGGCATGTTTTCAGCGCGGAGCACTATGCAGTTTGTGCCACGCCCGCGACGTCAAATCCGATGCAACAGAGATTCAAAATCAAGATGTGGATGGCCGCGAGGTCACTGTGGCAACGTGGTTGCTCCAATACGCAGCAGCAAGCCTGTCGCAATTTGCCAGCAACATTCCCGCCCCGCTGGCCACGGATGCCGACCAGCCTAGCGGCTGCTGCTCGTGCCCGGCTTCTTCTTCCTCACCGCCTTCGCCGCTGGTGCGGGACGAGGCGGCGCGATATCGAGAGGATGCGATGGCTGCTGCAGACGGTGTATCGCGGCATCATCCCGAAGCGCATCGGTATCGAGACGCTGGCCTCGATCCACCGCATCGCGCGGATCGGCGAGCGCCATCGATGCCGCAAGGCTTCCGGCGACGATGCAGCTCAGCGTCAACAGGCGTCTTGCGGGCATCTTTCAGGTCTCACTCAAAAGGCGAAATCCAGGCGAGGGCCGATGCGAACGTCCCTGTACCGCCGCAACGGAACGTTCGACGTTCGCGCCTCGTATAGCACGGTGGTCGTGAGCGACACATTGCTGGCGAAATTATACTTCAGGCCCACATCGACCGAATAGAGTTGATCCTCCCGGCCGCTGTTGAGCCCATCGGTGAACCAATAGGCCTCGAACAGCGGCGTGCTCACGATCGACCATCTGGGATCGAGCTTGACCTCGATACCGAGCACAGCGTCAAAGCGCCAACGACGCGCTTCCGCGAGGTCTGAGAACCGATAGGTCAGCAGCAGCAGCGGCGAGAACGTCGTGTTGTCGAAGCGGAAGTCGCGCGCCACCGAGCCCATCACATCATGCGACGTGAATGCGAGGTCGCGGTAAACCCCGTCGAAATCATAGCGATTTTCATAGATGGCAGAGAAGCGCCAGCCGTTCCAATTCTCGGTCAGACGCGCGCCCATGCGCGCCACGGCGAAGTTGCCGTCCTTCTCCCGCGAAAAGGCCTCGTACTGGGCCCGTGCGTAGAGCCGGTAGGACAGATCGTTGGTGAGGTTTCCGTCGAGCCTGACACTGACGTCCGGCTCGTAATAGATGTCCGACTTGCGGTTGTCGCGGGTGAAGAGCGCGTTGTCGGTGAAGGTCGGCGAGATGGAACCGACGACACTCCAGGACGGTGCGGAATAGTAGGGAACAGCAGCAATCGGAGTCGTCCTGAACTCGTTGAGATCAAGGTCCGCTGCCCCGGCCGTGCCCACACTGAGCAAGCCGAGGACGGGCCAGCCGACCACCGGCAGAACAAATCCAGAGCTTCGCATCGCGCCCACCTCCGATGCTGCTGCGCAGACCGGGTTTTGCGCCACGCTGCGCAATGATTGTGGCGTGTTAATGTCACACTTTAAAATCACCGGTTGATCCAATCAACCGGCGTCGGTGCAGACCGCCGGATCGCGCACGCTTAGTAGTCGACCGCGTCCCTGGTGATTGGGCACGTCATGCAATGACCACCGCCGCGTCCCCGTCCGAGTTCCGCGCCGACGATGGTGATCACCTCGATCCCCTCCTTGCGCAGCAGCGTGTTGGTGTAGGTGTTGCGGTCATAGGCGAATACGACGCCGGGGGACGCGCAGACGAGATTGGCGCCACTGTCCCACTGGGTCCGCTCGCGCAGATACGCGTTCCCGCCGGTCTCCACGACGCGCAGCTTCTTCAGGCCGAGCGCTTCTGCGACGACGTCGACGAAGGGCTTCTCGTCCTTGCGCAATTCGAGGCCGGCCGGATTGTCCGCCGGCCGATAGGAGAATGCGGTAATGTTGTTGACGATATCGGGATAGAGCAGCACGCAATCGCGGTCGGCGAAGGTAAAGACGGTATCGAGATGCATCGCAGCGCGGAGCTTGGGCATCGCCGCCACGATCACCCGCTCGGCCGCCTTCTTCCTGAACAGCGCCGCAGCAAGCTGGCTGATCGCCTGCCGCGAGGTCCGCTCGCTCAGCCCGATCAGAACGTTGCCCTTGCCGATCGGCATCACGTCACCGCCTTCCAGCGTGGCGAGGCCGTGATCCTGCGTCGGATCTCCCCACCAGACATTGACCTTGCCGGCGAAGTCCGGGTGGAACTTGTAGATGGCAGCGGCGAGGATCGGCTCCTCATGGCGCGCCGGCCAGAACAGCGAGTTCAGTGTCACGCCGCCATAGATCCAGCAGGTGGTATCGCGCGTATACAGCGTGTTCGGAAGCGGCGGCAGCAGATATTCGGTCATGCCCGCCGCTTCCCGAATCAGCCGAAGCATCTCGCCGCCATGGGCCTCGGGAAAATCGTGGGTCGACAGTCCGCCGATCAGGGTCTCCGCCAGCTCACGAGGCTTGAGGCTTTCCAGATAGCTGCGCAGCTCGTCGATCAGCCCGAGCCCGACCTGGTTGGGAACGACCTGGTTGTCGAGAATCCACTTCCTGGCCTCCGGAATGGCCACGGTGTCGGTGAGCAGATTGTGCATCTCGACGACATCGATGCCGCGGTCGCGCATCTTCTGCACGAAGTCGAAATGATCGCGCTTGGCATTGTCGACCCACAGCACGTCGTCGAACAGCAAAGTATCGCAGTTCGTGGGCGTGAGGCGCTGATGCGCGCGGCCCGGCGAGCAGACCATCACCTTGCGCAGCTGACCGACTTCCGAATGAACACCGAACGGGATCCTTGAATCCGACGCCTGTGCTGTCGCCATGGGAGATGCCTCGCCTAGATGGTGATGTAGCCGGTGGCCAGGCCATGAATCCCGACCACGGCGCCGATCACGGCTGCGATGAAGATGACCCAATCGATCGACGTGAAGATTTTCGCCTTCTGCTGGAGGCGCGCCCAGAAATACAGCGCCGTGCCGGGGGCGTAGAGGATCGCCGACAGGAGCAGATATTTCATCCCGGCGGCATAGATCAGGAACAGCGTGTAGACGACGGCGATGCCGGTGAAGATCAGGTCGCGTCGCCGTTCGCCCGGGCTCTTTTCGTAGGTCTCGCCCCGCTTGACCAGCAGGAGCCCGTAAGCGGCCACCAGGAAGAACGGAATGAGGTTCATGACGCTCGTCAAATTGAGCATCAACGCGAAGGCATCCCGCGACCAGTACGTGCTGATGACGAACAGCTGCACGACGATATTGGTGAGCCAGAGCGCTGCGGCCGGCACCTTGTTGGCATTTTCGGTGCCGAACACGCGCGGCATATCCCTGGTACGGCCGGCGGCGGAGAGCACCTCGGCGCAAATCAGCGACCAGGCGAGATAGGCTCCGAGCACCGAGACCAGAAGTCCGATGCTGACGAACACGGCGCCCCAATGCCCGACCACCGCCTCCAGCACCGTCGCCATCGACGGCTGCCGCGCGTCGGCGATCTCCGCGCGCGGCAGCGCGGCATAGGGCAGCATCGTCACGAGCACCATGAGGGTCGTAACGACCGCGAAGCCCATGATCGTCGCGACGCCGACATGGGACCGCTCCTTGGCGTAGCGGGAATAGACGCTGGCCCCCTCGATCCCGAGAAAGACGAACACCGTGACCAGCATGGTCGCGCGGATCTGATCAAACAGACCCTTGTCCGGCATCCCCTCGCCGCCCCAGAAATTGGCGCGGAACAGATCGGCCTTGAAGGCAAACGCCAGGATGACGATGAAGATCAGGATCGGCACGATCTTGGCGACGGTGACGATGGTGTTGATCGCGGCGGCCTGTTGCACGCCACGCAGGATCATGAAGTGGAATAGCCAGATCCCGATCGAGGCGACGATGATCGCGGTGACCGTATTGCCGTCGCCGAACACGGGAAAGAACGCGCCGAGCGTCGACTTGATCAGGACCCAGTAGGACACGTTGCCGATGCAGCTGCCGGTCCAGTAGCCGAGCGCCGACAGGAAGCCGGGATAGTCGCCGAAACCTGCCTTCGCGTAGGCGTAGACGCCGGCATCGAGATCCGGCTTTCGCTCGGCCAGAGTCTGAAACACGCGCGCCATCGTGTACATGCCGCCGCCTGCGATGCACCAGGCGAAGATGGCGCCGAACGGGCCGGTGGCGATGCCGAACGTCCGCGGCAACGAGAAGATGCCTGAGCCCACCATGGAGCCGACGACCATTGCCGTCAGTGCGAACAACGAAAGCTTTTGGACCGTTGGCGTCGCAGTCATGGGGAGACCTCGAACCGCGAACGATGACCGATGCCGTGACCGATCGGCCTGCTCATTCCGAGCCCGAACCATGCGCTCTGATATGAAGGCGGCCTATCAGGTGATTACCTAGTCGGAGTCCGGGATTACCCTCACGGCCCGACGCTCAGGCCACGCTCGGCGCTTCGGGAGCCGCGACCGGCTCCTTTCCGCCCGACCAGGCCACATACAAGGTCGGCAGAAAGACGAGCGTCAGAACGGTTGCGACGAGCAGTCCGCCCATGATCGCAAAGGCCATCGGCCCCCAGAAGACAGTCGGCGCAATCGGAATCATGCCGAGGACGGTGGAGACCGCCGTCAGCATGATCGGACGAAAGCGGGAGCTGCTGGCATCGACCGCGGCCTCCCAGGGTCCCTTCCCCTGCGCGCGTTCAGCCTCGATCTGCCCAATCAGGATCACCGCGTTCTTGCTGATCATCCCGAGCAGCGCGAGGACGCCGAGAATGGCGACGAAACCCAGCGGCCGCCCTGACAGGAGCAGCGCCGCAACCACGCCAATCAGGCCGAGCGGTGCAACGCTGACGACCATCAATAGCCGCGGGAAGCTCTGCACCTGGACCATCAGAACCGTGAACATGACGAACAGCATCACCGGCACGACCACCATGACGGAGGCCTGGGACTTCCGGCTCTCCTCCACGGTGCCGCCGACCACGACATCATAGGACGGCGGCAGCGTCGTCCTCAGCTTGGCGATGGCGGGCGCCAGCGTATTGACGATCCTTTCCGGCAGCACCCCGTCGGGAATGGCAGCTCGCACCGTCAGGGTGGGCACGCGGTCGCGCCGCCAGATCAAGGGGAATTCCTGATCGTACTCGAAGGAGGCAAACTGGCTCAGCGGAACGGTCCGTCCACCGGGGATCGGCACCTGCAGCGTTCGCAAGCTCGCCAACGAGACACGCTGTTCGTCGGTCGCGCGGACCACCACGTTGACGAGATAGATGTCGTCCCGAACCTGTGTGACGGGCCTACCGGAGATCACGGTGTTCAGGACGGTGGAGATCGCCTGTGAACTCAGACCGAGAAGGCGTGCCTCATCCTGATTGACGCGGATGCGCACCTGGCGATCCGGCTCCATCCAGTCGAAGTTCGTGCTTCTGGCGCTCGGATCGGAGGCGAGGATCCGCGCCACCTCGAGCGCGATGTCGCGGACTCGCTCGACGTCGGGGCCGCTGACGCGATATTGCAACGGCCATCCAACCGGGGGGCCGAGACCGAGCGGCGAAACCGACGAGATCGCGTTCGGGAATTCATTCGCCAGGAACCGCTCCAGCTTTGCATGCAAGCGCTCACGCGCCGCAACGCTTCTGGCGACGACGACGGCCTGGGTGAAGAACTCGTTCGGCAGCTCGACGCTGAGAGGCAGATAGAAGCGGATCGCGCCGCGGCCGACATTGGTGCTCCAATGCTCGACGTCGGGATCGCCGGTCAGCGCCTTGTCCAGGCGCCTGGCCGCAGCTTCGCTGGCATAGATCGAGGCGTTCTGCGGCAGGCTGATGTCGACGAGCAGCTCCGGCCGGTCGGACAAGGGAAAGAACTGCTGCGGAATCAGCGGAAGCGCGAGCATGGATGCGACGAAGAGCGCTGCCGTCCCGCCCAGCGTCAGCCATTTGGCGCGGATCGCCAGCACCAGAAAGCGCCGATACAGCCGGAAGACGGCTCCGGGAGCCGGAGCGCCCGTCTGCTTGGGCGGCAGAAGGATGGCGACACCCAGCAGCGGCGCGAAGATGACCGCGACGAACCACGATGCCAGCAGTGCGATCGCAACCACTGCGAACAGCGAGAACGTGTATTCGCTGGCGGCGCTGGCGGCAAAGCCGACCGGAATGAAGCCGGCGATGGTCACCAGCGTACCGGCCAGCATTGCGAGCGCATGGGTGCGGAAAGCATAGCTCGCAGCCGCCATCTTGCTGTCGCCCAGCGCCAGCCGGTTGAGCGTGGCATCTGTGGTCGTCATGGCGTCGTCGACCAGCAGCGCGAGTGCGATGATGAGAGCGCCGAGCGATATTCGCTGCATATCGATGCGGAGAAGGTCCATGGTCGGAAACACGATGGCGAGCGTGAGCGGAATCGCCAGTGCGATGACGAGGCCGGGACGCAGGCCAAGGCTGACGAAACTCACCGCGAGAATGATGGCGATCGCCTGCACCAGCGAGGTCATGAACTCGCCGATCGCCTTGTCCACCACGACGGCCTGATCGGCAACCAGGCTCGGCTCGATTCCGATCGGCAGGTCGGCGGTGATGGCCGCCATCGCAGCTTTGACGTTCCTACCGAGAGCGAGGATATCGCCGCCGTCGCGCATGGCGATCGCGAGCCCGATTGCCGGATGGCCGTTGACCCGGAACAGCGGCTGCGGCGGATCGGCATAGCCGCGCCGCACCGTCGCAAGATCGCTCAGGCGGAGCATGCGACCGCCGGCCGCGAAGTTGATGCCGGCGATGTCCCGCTCGGACTGGAAGCTTCCCGACACCCGAAGCGAGATTCGCTCGGAGCCGGTCTGGATCGTCCCGGTCGGCATCACGACATTCTGAGCCTGCAGAGCGGCGATCAGAGCTGTCCGATCGACGCCGAGATTTGCGAGCTCCTTCTTGGAGAACTCGACGAAGATCACTTCGTCCTGCGCGCCCAGCAGCTCGATCTTCGCAACGTCGGGCACGCCCAGGAGACGCGATCGGATCGCCTCGACCCGGTCACGCAGCTCGCGCTCGGTAAACCCGTCGCTGGTGAAGCCGTAGACGATGCCGAAAGTGTCGCCGAAATCGTCGTCGAATGCCGGGCCGACAACCCCCGCAGGGAGCGTATGGCGAATGTCCCCGATCGTCTTCCGCACCCGATACCAGGTGTCGGAGACATCTCGTGCGTTGGCGCTCCCCTTCAGGTTCACGAAGATCGTGGTGAGGCCGGGCCGGGTGAAGCTGCGCAGGAAGTCGAGATGCGGCGTCTCCTGCAGTTGACGCTCGAGCCGCTCCGTCACCTGCTTCATCGTCTCTGCGGCCGTCGCCCCTGGCCACGCCGCCTGGACGATCATGGTCCTGATGGTGAATGCAGGGTCCTCGTTCCGGCCGAGGCGGACATAGGACAGTCCGCCGGCGAGCACGGCAACGAGCATGAGATAGATGACGAGCGAGCGGCGCTCGAGCGCCCATTGCGAGAGGTTGAAGCCGGTCATGGCTCCGACCCGAGCACGCGCACCTTCTGGCCCGGATGAAGCGCCTGAACGCCCGCGGTCACGACGATCTCGCCAGCGTCGAGCCCGCGCGAAATGATTACCTGTGCCTGATCGAACCGCAGCACGTCGACGTTCCGGGCAGAGACCGTCTTGGTCAGGGGATCGAGGATCCAGACGGCCGGCTGTTGGTTCATCCTGGTCAGCGCAGTTGCGGGAATGTCGATCATCGGTCCGGCGCTCGCCTCGGCGCGACCGATCACCGTGGCCCCCAGCCGCATCGCGGCGGGCGGATCGCTGAGTCCCACCCTCACCTCGAAGGTCCGTGTGACCGGGTTTGCCTGCGCGGCAACCTGCCGGATGCGCCCTTGCGCGGTCACTGCCGGATCGTCCGTCAGGCTGACGGTCACTTGCAGATTGGCGGGAGCCGCTCGCACCAGCTGGGCAGGGACCTCGAAGACAGCATCGCGGCCATCCTGCCGCGCAATCCGGGCAATGGTCTGTCCGGCCTGGATCACCTCGCCGGCGGCGGGCCCCGTCTCGGTGATCTTGCCGGGCGCATCGGCCCGCACCTCGGTGAAGTTGACATGGTCGTGGGCGGCGCTCAACTGGGCCTCGGCCGCGTCGACCTGGGACTGGGCCGTCTGTTGCGCCTGCGTTGCCGTCTCGAAATTGGCGCGCGTGGTCCATCCCTGCGCGAGCAATGTCTGCTGACGTTCGAAATGATTGCGGGCCTGGGTGAGCTGTCCTTGCGCGGCGGCGAGAGCCGCTTGCGCCTGACGCAGCGCGTTCACTTCATTCTGCGATTCCAGTTGCGCCAGAAGCTGGCCGGCCTCGACGCGCTCGCCGAGCCTGGTGTTGTTCGCGAGCAGCCGCCCCGAAATTCGGAACGCAACGCTGATCTCGTCTTCGGCTTCGACATGTCCAGTGAAGACGAACGGCGTCGGCGACTCCCGCTTCTCGATCGTCGTCGTGCGAACCGGGCGTGGCGCCGGCGCGACGTCGCTGGCCGCTTCCCTTTCGCAGGCCGCCAGCAGCAGCGATGCCGCGCCGGCAATAACCATTGTCCTGAGCGTCGGCATGAGATGATCACCGATCGACTTCACCGGACCTGATTTTGCCGAGGAGCCATCGTCCTTGTATCGGTAAATCTACTGAGCGCCCGCGGATACAATCGTGGTCGACGCTTCTTGCCCAAAATTCTTACCCAAGGTTCTTGCCCAAGATTCTTGCCAAAGACATGATCGACCGCGCGACAGGGACTGGATGATTCCCTCTCCCGCGTCAGGCAATCACCCAATAGCGTGAGCCTCGCACGCGGCGCATAACACGTGCGCCGGCCATCATGGTGGCGCGACCTGCGTCCGCCAAGACACCGGCGCACGACGGAGCGGGTTGCTCGGGCTCCGGACGCTTCACTCGAGGACAGGAGGATCCCCATGAAAAAGCTGGCTTTGCTGGCAGCCGCGATCACCATGACGCTTGGCGTCATGGGAGCGGCTGCGCCAGGACGCGCGCAAGATCTGGCGTGGTGCACGAAGATCAAGGGAATGACCAACTGCATGTACTCGACGCGCCAACAATGCCGCGCATCCATCAGCGGACGAAACGGTACCTGCGTTCGGAATCATCGTTCGTGGCAATAGGGATCGGCTCGTCCAGGCCTCGCCGGTCGGGCGTCGCTAGACGATTTTCCGGTCGTCTCGCGCCGCCCGAACTCCAAAGAGGGCCACGGTGCGGGCGCACCTATTGGGACATTCATCCGCCTGAGGCAGGGTTTCCTCTGATCCCGGAGGTGCCGCCCGCGGGATACCGTCCGCACCAACATTTTGGTCCGCATTTTCGATCCAAGGGAGGTCTTCATGTCCGATCTGGTCGCGATCGTGTATCCGTCCGAGGCAAAAGCCGAAGAAGTGCGTCAGCGGCTGCTCAAGCTGCAGAAGGAATATCTGATCACGATCAGCGACGCCGTGATCGCCGTGAAGACGGATTCGGGCGGCATCAAGCTCAATCAACTCGTCAACACCACTGCCATGGGCGCGATGACCGGTAGCTTCTGGGGCCTCCTCATCGGAGTCCTCTTTCTCAATCCGATCCTCGGGGTCGCCGTGGGTGCCGCGTCGGGCGCGCTGGGCGGCGCGCTGTCCGACTTCGGCATCGACGATTCCTTCATGAAGAACCTGTCGGCCAATCTCCAGACCGGCAACGCCGCCCTGTTCGTCCTGATCAAGCACATGACCGCGGACAAGGTGATCAAGGAGATCAAGGACGCCGGCGGCGTCGTGCTCAAGACCTCGCTCGATGAGACCAAGGAAGCGGCGCTGCGCGACGCGCTCGCCAGTGCGGTGGAGCGGCCGGCGGCCTGAGCCGCCGTCCTCTCGCGCCTCAACGGCGGCCGCCGGCAAGTCGCAGCAGCATCATGAACAGGTTGAGGAAATTGAGATAGAGCGACAGCGCGGCAACGACCGACTTGCGGCCCGCGGCGGTGTGGTCATCCGAGATGTCGTACATCCCCTTGATCCGCTGGGTATCGTAGGCCGTCAGGCCGGCAAACACGCCGACGCCCACGATCGAGATCAGCCAATCGAGTGCGGTCGACCCCAGGAACAGGTTGATCAGGCTCGCGATGATGATCCCGATCAGGCCCATGAACAGAAAGGTGCCCAATCCCGAGAGGTCGCGCCGGGTCGTGTAACCGAGGAGACTAAGCGCGCCGAACATTGCGGCCGCGATGAAGAAGACGCGGGTGATCGACGAACTCGTGTAGATGTGCAGCAATATCGATAGCGATACGCCGACCAGGGCCGAATAGACGAAGAACAGGATCCGCGCCGTGGACACCGACAGCGTGTTGATGCGCGAGCCGATGAAGAACACCAGGCCGAGCGGCGCCAGGATGAAGACCCACATCAGGGGACTCTGGAGCAATTCGGGGCCGATGGCCTGATAGGTCACCCAGGCGACGACGGCGGTCAGGCCGACACCGGCGGCCATGTAGCCGTAGATCCGAAGCATGTAGTCGCGCAATCCGGCATCCACCGCGACGCCGCCGGCGGTGTCTGTAGCCGTCAGGTTGTGATCATAGTTCGACATCGCTTGCCTCCTCTGGCGCTCGCCGAGTGGGGCCACGTTAGCCTTCGAACCTGCAGACCAACATCGGACAATCCCCCGAGCGCCATCAGTGAAAACCACTGCCTTGCAAATGGCACGGCGCCGCCGGAGCGCCCACGGCTCCCCTGTTCATTACCAATCCGCAAGTGGGGAACCTCTTTTGCGCCTCTCAGCCTTTTGGCGGAGGCACCTTACGCCGTTGTCACTGGAGGCCCGCCGCGGCCCGGCCTAATCGGGGGCATGCGCTTCTTCTTCCATATCGCTGACAAATATGGTGTCTCGACCGACGGGATCGGATGCGAATATGCCGGGCAGGACGCAGCCGTCCTGCATGCCAGCCGCCTTGCCGCCGAGCTTGCCAAGGCCGGCGAATTCTTCCGTGGCAGTGTCGTGCTCGTTGCCCGGACGACGGAGTTCCTCTCCTGCTCCGCGAGCGAGGACGAGGCGTTGCTTCCCAAGCCCTGACGACGGTACCTGACGACCGGACCTGACGCTTCGCGCCCGCCGATTTCCTGCCCTGCTCCCTACAGAGAATCCCTGATGGGCGCACGGGGTGCGGCCCTCTAAGGTCCGCGCATGAGGCGGTCGCTGCAACTGCGGCCGCCTTGGATTGGAAGGCCATCCGTCATGGCGGCGAACGAGGCCGATCAGAAACTCTCG
This sequence comes from Bradyrhizobium huanghuaihaiense, assembly GCF_007830635.1. GTDB lineage: Bacteria > Pseudomonadota > Alphaproteobacteria > Rhizobiales > Xanthobacteraceae > Bradyrhizobium > Bradyrhizobium huanghuaihaiense. Next base: position 202,378 of record NZ_VLLA01000010.1, read on the forward strand.
CGCAACGCGCTGATTGCGCTTGTGATCGGGTCGATGGTCGGCTCCGGCATCTTCGCATTGCCGGCCCAGTTCGGACGCACCACCGGCGCGCTCGGCGCGATCATCGCCTGGGTGATTGCCGGCACCGGCATGCTGACGCTGGCCTTCGTGTTCCAGTCGCTGTCCCGCCGCAAGCCGGAGCTCGACGCCGGCATCTACGCCTACGCCAAGGACGGCTTCGGTGACTATATCGGCTTTGCCTCTGCAGTAGGCTATTGGATCGGCTGCTGTCTCGCCGACGTCGCCTGCCTCATCCTGATCAAGGCCACGCTCGGGCAGTTCTTCCCCGTCTTCGGCGACGGCACGACGCCGACCGCGATCGCCTCGGCGTCCCTGCTGCTGTGGAGCGTCCATGTCCTGGTGCTGCGCGGCATCAAGGGGGCTGCCGCGCTCAACACGGCCACGACCTTCGCGAAAATCATTCCGATCGTGCTGTTCATCATCGTGGCCGCGATCGCCCTGAACGGCGAAGTATTCTCCGGGAATTTCTGGGGTGCGGAGCGGCCGGACGCCCGGGACGTGCTGTCCCAGGTCCGTGGCACGATGCTGCTCACCGTGTTCGTGTTCGTCGGCATCGAGGGCGCGAGCGTGTATTCGCGCTATGCCAGGACGCGTGCCGACATCGGCATCGCAACGGTGACCGGCTTTCTGACGGTGCTCTGTCTTCTCGTGCTCGTGACGCTCCTGTCCTACGGCATCCTGCCGCGGAGCGGTCTCGCGGACCTGCCGACACCGTCGATGGCGGGCGTGATGGAAGCGATGGTCGGCCGCTGGGGCGGCGTGTTCATCAGCATCGCCTTGCTGATCTCGATCCTCGGCAACTACCTGTCCTGGTCGCTGCTTGCGGCCGAGATCCTGCACTCGGCGGCGAACCAGCGCACCATGCCGGCCTTTCTCGCGCGCGAGAACGCGCACAAGGTTCCTGTCGGGGCGCTCTGGCTCACGAATTGCGTGATACAGGCATTTCTCCTCGTGAGCTGGTTCGCCGAATATGCCTTCACGCTCGCCCTGAAGATGACGAGCGCGATGACGCTGATCCCGTATTTTCTCGTCGCGGCGTACGGCCTGAAGCTCGCATCGACCGGCGCGACCTATGATGCCGGCGAGCGCGCCCGCACCACCGACGGGATCGTCGCAGCGGTCGCGACGCTCTACGCGGCCGGCATGATCTACGCCGGCGGACCGAAATTTCTCCTGCTGTCCGCAATCCTCTACGCGCCGGGAACGCTGCTGTTCCTGATCGCCAAGCGCGAGCGCAAGGAGAGGCTGTTCAGGCCGGTTGAGTCCGTCCTGTTCGCGGCGATCGCTATCGCCGCCGGCGCCGGAATCTATGGGCTGGCTGTCGGAGCCATCTCGATCTGACCGATTGTCGCTGACCGCATGGAGGCGAGTATGAACATCTGGACCGTGTATCGCACCTTGATGCTGAGCGCAGTGGTGGCCGTCGCCGCGCCGTCGACCATTTCCGTGGCTCAGCCGAAGGACGGCACCGTGGCGGCGCCGAAGCAAACCGGCGCGGCTGCGCCAAGCGATGCAAGACCCAACACCAATACAAATCCGGTCAAGCACCGCTATTGGCGTCATCGCGGCGGCAAGCATCCGCATTATGGCAGCCGCCGCGTTCGCACCTGAGACAAGGCCACATGACGGCGGACCGATCAATGAGCGATTCCAGGATCGGACCAGAGCGAGTCCACGGGGTCGTTCTGCACGCGAGCCCCGTCGACGAATCCGGGCAAGCCGGAGGGCCGAGCCTGCTCGCGATCGGCCTCACTTTGCTCGCCGCAGCCGTTGCCCTGTTCCTGGTGTGGCAAACGGTGTCCAGCCTCCTCATCGTCTTCGCGGGGGTGCTGTTCGCAGCCTTTCTGGATGCCGCGGCGCGGGCTCTGGCGCCGGTCCTTCCGCTCAGCCGCATCTGGCGTCTGACATTCGTTCTCCTGCTGCTCTCAGCCTTGTCGGGCTTTGGACTGGTCTGGGGCGCCGGCAAGCTGCCGGAGCAGACGCGCCTGCTGCTGAAGGTCATGGATGCCCAGGTCGATATTCTGCAAGAGCACCTGTTGTCCTATGGCGTGGACCTGCTCGGCCCGGAATGGGGGCGCGACTTCGCCCAATGGCTGTTCGCCGATCAGGGCCGGTTTCTCAGCCACGCGCAATTCCTGCTGGGGGGTGCCTCGAGTCTTCTGACCGGTGTGCTCGTGGTCGTGTTCCTGGGGATTCTCTTTGCCTTCGATCCCACCAGCCACCGCGAGAGCCTGGTCGTGCTGGTCAGGCCATCCTACCGCGCCCGCATGCGCGCCGTGATGGACGAAATCGGCAACGTCATGCGGCTATGGCTCGTCGGCCAGTTGATCCGCATCATCCTGATGACGCTCTGCGTCTGGCCGGCGCTCTATCTCATCGGGCTACCGGGACCGTTCCTGCTGGGATTGCAGGCGGGCTTGTCGAATTTCATCCCCTATCTCGGGCCGATCGTCGCCGCGATCCCGATCGCGCTCGTGGCGATGCCGCTCGGCGCCTCGCTGCTGATCTGGGCCGTCGCCGTCTACACCATCATCCAGTCGATCGAGGGCTACGTGATCGGCCCCCTGATCCAGCGCCGGGCGGTCGAGACACCGCCCGCCTGGACGCTGGTTGCGATCGTCCTGCTCGGTGCCCTGTTCGGCGTCATGGGCATTGCGCTGGCGATGCCGCTCGTCGCCGTCGGGCGGGTCGCGATCATCCGGTTCTACGTCGAGGACTATCTCGGCGACGGTCGCGCGCCGGCAACCGAAAATCGTGAGTGACCCACCATGAGCGAAACCGATGCACAGCAACGCGATGCTCCCGAGCCTCCCCTGACGCGCGCAGGGGCCGGCCGTTTTCTCTGGCAGCAGCTTCCATACGCCGTTGCCTTGCTGCTCGCCATCGCAGGCGTCGCCTATACGAACGTCTCGCACCAACCGCTGGTCGGCTATTGGGAATTCCTGGCGCTTGCCATCGGCGTCGTCTGCGTCATCACCAAATGGCCGGAGACCGAAGGCAGGGACAGGCAGATCCGCCTGGTGTGGACCCAGGCGCTGCACTGGATCGCGGTCCTGATCACGATGAACATCATGCTGGTCTCCGGTGTCCAGCAGATGCTTCCAACCCCGGCGACCGGTCTCGTGCTGTTGACGCTGCTTGCGCTCGGCACGTTCCTTGCGGGCATCAGCCTGCTGTCGTTGCAGATCGCCTTTCTCGGCCTTGCGATGGGCGCGGCCGTCCCGGCGATATCCTGGCTGAAGCAGTCCATCTTCTTCTTCCTGCTCGGCGCCGTGCTGCTGATCGGTCTCGCGATCTCGTTCTGGCTGCGCCAGGACAGCCGCCCGTCGCGCGGCACGACGAGAGCCCAACACCAGACGGAGGGTTGAATGCGAACATTGCGCTATGTTGCGGTCATCTGCGTGTTGACCGTTCTTTGCACCACCACGTCCGCGCGCGCCGAGAGATTCAGGATTGGCAGGCTGCTGTGCTTCTCCGAGCCTCGCGTCGGGCTGGTGCTGGGATCGACACAGGCGATGCGCTGCGTGTTCAGCGCGATACGTCCGCCCCGGCAATACGTCTACGAGGGTCGGATCAGGCGCGTCGGGCTAGACCTCGGCGTGACCAGCGCCGGCACGTTGTCCTGGGCGGTCTTCGCCCGGAATTCGCGGATTGGCCCCGGCACGCTGCGCGGCAGCTATGTCGGCGCGAGCGGCAATTTTGCATTGGGCCCCGGCCTCGGCGCCAACGTCCTGATCGGCGGCTCGCGGAGGAGCGTGATGTTGCAGCCGATCTCGATCGAACGTTCGATCGGGCTCAATCTCGCGGCTGGCGTGACCCATCTGACGTTGGGACCGCGAGGCCCGCAATAATCCGCATCCTGTCTGGTGGTTCGATGAAAACGACCTGGACCATGACACGCAATCGGAAACGCTGGCTGATCGCCATCCTCGTCGCGGCTGTCTGCGCAGGCGGGTACTTCGCCTGGCAGACGCTTGGAGGCGACAGACTTCCGAGCGGGTTCGCTAGCGGCAACGGGCGCATCGAGGCCGTCGAGATCGACATCGCCACCAAGACGCCGGGGCGCATCCGCGACATCCTGGTGCGGGAAGGCGATCTGGTCTCGGCGGGACAGGCGCTCGCACAGATGGATACCGTGCAGCTCGAGGCGCAGTACCGCCAGGCCGAGGCCCAGTTACGGCGAGCCACGATCGGCATCGAGACCGCCCGGAGCCTCGTGACCCAGCGCCAGGCCGAGAAGAAAGCCTCAACAGCCGTTGTCGACCAACGCGGTGCAGAGCTGGACGCTGCCGATCGAAAGCTGCAACGCTCCGAGCAATTGATCAGAACCAATGCCGTTCCTCAGCAGGTGCTCGACGACGACCGCGCGGCTGCCAACGGCGCCCGTGCAGCCGTCGCGGCGGCAGAGGCCCAGCTCGCCGCCTCGGGCGCCGCCATCAGTGCGGCCGAGGCGCAGGTGATCGATGCGGAGGCTGCGGTCGAAGCGGCGAAAGCGGCCATCGAGAGCATCAAGGCCGATCTCAACGATTCGACACTCCGCGCACCCCGCGACGGGCGCGTCCAGTTTCGCGTCGCCCAGCCGGGCGAGGTTCTCAGCGCCGGCGGACGCGTGCTCAATCTCGTCGATCTCGGCGATGTCTTCATGACCTTCTTCCTGCCGACGGCGCAGGCCGGCCGCGTCGCGATCGGTTCGGAGGTCCGCCTCATCCTCGACGCCGCGCCGCAATGGGTCATCCCGGCCACGGCGACGTTCGTTGCCAGCGTTGCCCAGTTCACGCCGAAGACGGTCGAGACCGAGGAGGAGCGGCAGAAGCTGATGTTCCGCGTCAGGGCGCATATTTCGCCGGAGCTGCTGCGGCGAAACATCGAGCAGGTCAAAACCGGCCTGCCCGGCCGCGCCTTCGTCCGCATCGATTCCAACGCCGCGTGGCCGGCAGAGCTGACGGGACGCCTCGTCAAATGAACAACGCGTCTCAACCTCGATCCTCGCTCGCGCCGGTGATACGCCTCGAGGCGGTCGGCCTGCACTACGGGGCGATCCGCGCACTCGATCGCATCGCCCTCGAGATTCCCGCGGCACGCATGGTGGGCCTGATCGGACCCGACGGCGTCGGCAAATCCAGCCTGCTCTCGCTCGTTGCCGGGGCTCGCGCGATCCAGGATGGCCGCGTTCACGTGCTCGGCGGAGACATGGCCGACGCCGCCCACCGGCGGCGGACCTGCCCGCAGATCGCCTATATGCCGCAGGGCCTCGGCAAGAATCTCTACCCGACGCTCTCCGTATTCGAGAATGTCGATTTCTTCGGCCGCCTGTTCGGTCATGACAGGCGCGAGCGCGAGGAGAGAATTCGGGAGCTCCTGGGGAATACAGGCCTTGCGCCGTTCGCTGACCGGCCCGCGGGCAAGCTGTCCGGCGGCATGAAGCAGAAGCTCGGGCTCTGCTGCGCCTTGATCCACGATCCCGACCTGCTGATCCTCGACGAGCCGACCACCGGCGTCGACCCACTCTCGCGCCGCCAGTTCTGGGAGCTGATCGACGAGATCCGGAAGGATCGCCCCGGCATGAGCGTCATCGTCGCGACCGCCTACATGGAGGAAGCGGCGCGGTTCGACTGGCTGGTTGCGATGAATGACGGGCATGTGCTCGCCACCGGGACACCGGCCGAGTTGCTGCGACAGACCGGCACCGACAATCTCGATGCCGCCTTCATCGCACTGCTGCCCGAGCAGCAGCGACGGGACCACAGGGAGGTGGTGATCCCGGCTCGCGCAAGCGATCACGACGATGACATCGCGATCGAGGCCAAGCATCTCACCGTCAGATTCGGCGACTTCACGGCGGTCGACAATGTCAGCTTCCGCATCGCCCGCGGCGAGATCTTCGGCTTTCTCGGCTCCAACGGCTGCGGCAAGACCACGACGATGAAGGTCCTGACCGGACTGTTGCCGGCCAGCGAGGGCGATGCCTGGCTGCTCGGGCGCGAGGTCGATCCCAGGGACATGGATGTCCGACATCGCGTCGGCTACATGTCGCAGGCGTTCTCGCTCTATTCGGAGCTGACGGTTCGCCAGAATCTCGAGCTGCACGCGCGCCTTTTCCGGCTCGCACCCGATACGATCGAGGATCGAGTCCACGCCATGGCCGGACGCTTCGATCTCACCAGGGTGATCGACGCCCTGCCCGACGCCCTCCCGCTCGGCGTTCGCCAGCGCCTGTCGCTGGCCGTCGCCATGATCCATGCGCCCGATATCCTGATTCTGGACGAGCCGACGTCGGGCGTCGATCCCGTGGCGCGCGACGGCTTCTGGCAGATCCTGTCCGACCTGTCGCGACAGGACAGCGTCACGATCTTCGTTTCCACCCATTTCATGAACGAGGCGGAGCGCTGCGACCGCATCTCGCTGATGCATGCCGGCAAGGTCATGATCAGCGATACACCGGAACGGATCGCGGCACGGCGCGGCAATGGAAGCCTCGAGGAGGCTTTCGTCGCCTATCTCAAGGACGCGATCGCCGCGACGGAAACGACCAAGGCAGCTCCCGCGCCGTACACGGCCACCCCCGCAACCGCAAAGACGCACGGAGCGGTGCATGGCGCATTGAGCTTCTTCGATCCGCGCCGCATGTTCGCCTACACGCAACGGGAAGCGCTCGAGCTCAAGCGCGATCCGATCCGCGCCACCCTCGCGATCCTCGGCAGCCTCATCCTGATGTTCGTGATGGGCTATGGCATCAACATGGACGTCGAAGACCTCTCCTTCGCCGCAATGGACCGCGACGACACCACAGTCAGCCGGGACTATATCCTCCAGATCGCCGGCTCGCGCTACTTCACCGAGCTCGCCCCGATCACCGACTATGACGATCTCGACCGCCGCATGCGCAGCGGCGAACTCAGCCTCGCCATTGAAATTCCTCCGGGCTTCGGCCGCGACGTCGCGCGCGGCAGCAACGTTCAGATCGGTGCATGGGTCGACGGCGCAATGCCGTCGCGTGCCGAGACGGTGCGCAGCTACGTGCAGGCGATGCACGCGACCTGGCTGGCGCAACGCGCCCGGCTGCTCTATGGCGATGCCGCCACGACCGGCGACTTCCAGCTCGAGGTCCGCTTCCTCTACAACCCCGACATCCGGAGCATCGTCGCGATGGCGCCGGCCGTGATCCCGCTCCTGCTGCTGATCATTCCGGCGATCCTGGCGACGCTGAGCGTCGTGCGCGAGAAGGAGCTCGGATCGATCATCAATTTCTACGTCACGCCGGTGACGCGGATCGAGTTCCTGGTCGGCAAACAGCTTCCCTATGTCGCGCTCGCCATGCTGAACTTCTTCCTGCTGACCGCCTTTGCGGTATTCATATTCCGTGTCCCCTTCACGGGCAGCTTCGTCGTGTTCACATCGGCCGCGCTCCTGTACGTCGTCATCACCACCGCGATGGGTCTGGTGATCTCGTCATTCATGACGAGCCAGATTGCCGCGATCTTCGCGACCGCGCTGCTCACCATGATTCCGGCCACGCAATATTCGGGGCTCGTCGATCCCGTATCCTCGCTCCAGGGCGCGGGCGCGATCATCGGGCGGATCTATCCGACCGCGCACTTCGTCACCATCACGCGCGGCACGTTCTCCAAGGGGCTCGACTTCGGCGATCTCTCCGGACCGTTCCTGGCACTTCTCGTAACCATCCCGGTGCTGCTCGTCCTCGGCGTCGCGCTCCTCAGAAAGCAGGCGAACTAGATGCGCGGAGGCAACATCGTTCAGCTCGGCGTCAAGGAATTGCGCGGCCTCGTGCGCAATCCCATGATGCTCGCACTGATCATCTATGCCTTTACCGTCTCGATCTACACCGCCTCCAGGGCCCAGCCGGAAACGCTCAACCAGGCGGCACTGGCCATCGTCGACGAGGACAAGTCGCCCGCCGCCACGCGCATCATCACGGCGTTCAGCCCGCCCTATTTCGCGGTTCCGCGACTGATATCGCAATCGGACATGATGAGCCGCATGAACGCGGGCCTCGACACCTTCGCGCTGAACATCCCGCCCAACTTCCAGCGCGACCTGCTTGCGCGGAGATCGCCGGCCATCCAGCTCAATGTCGATGCGACCCGGATGTCGCAGGCCTTCACGGGAAGCGGCTATATCCAGTCCATCGTCAGCGACGAGGTCAGCGAGTTCCTGTCCCGCTATCGTTCGGCTGCCCCCTTGCCGATCGACCTGGCGCTGCGCGCACGCTTCAATCCCGAACTCAACAAGAGCTGGTTCGGAGCCATCAACAACATCATCTCCTCCGTCACGATGCTGTCGATCATCCTGACAGGGGCGGCCCTGATCCGGGAACGCGAGCACGGCACGATCGAGCATCTGCTGGTCATGCCGGTGACACCCTTCGAGGTGATGGCGAGCAAGATCTGGTCGATGGGCCTAGTCGTCCTCGTCGCGGCCAGCGTGTCGCTCATCTTTGTCGTGCAGGGACTGCTGGCCGTCCGGATCGGCGGCTCGGTCCCGCTCTTTCTGTGCGGCACCGCTCTTTATCTCTTTGCCACCACCAGCATGGGCATTTTTCTCGCCACATCCGCCGGCACGATGCCGCAATTCGGTCTGCTCCTGATGCTGGTGCTGATGCCGCTGCAGATGTTGTCGGGCGCCACGACACCGAGGGAGAGCATGCCCGAGCTGATCCAGAACATCATGCTCGCCGCGCCGAACACCCATTTCGTGATCATGGCCCAGGCCATCCTGTTCCGCGGTGCCGGGCTCGCCGTCGTGTGGCCGCAGCTCGCAGCATTGCTGGTGATCGGCGGACTGTTGTTCTTCCTGTCGCTGCGTCGCTTCCGGCAATTCCTGCAGTGAGGTCCCGCGGGATCATCTTGCGTCCGACCGGGTACAGACCCGAAGGGGGATGCGAACATTACCGCCCGGCGGCTCAGGGTTTCGTCTGATGTCGGCATGGCGGGTTCGCCGCTAGGATTCACCATCTGTCGATGGAACCATCGTTGTCCGGGAGGATCGCATGACAGCCTATGACAGCCGGTCCGGCATCGCAGCGCTGGGCCCTCCGCCACTCTGGGTCTGTGCGCTCCTCGGCGCGGTCTTGATTGCCGCCGGCTTCTTTGCGCTCGGCGACCTCGCCTTTGCCACCATCATCAGCGTCAAGTTCATCGGACTGACCGCGATCGCCGCCGGCGGATTCGAGATCGCGCATGCGTTCTGGACCAAGGAATGGGGCGGCTTCCTGTGGCGGATCGTTCTCGGCGCGCTCTACCTCGTCTTCGGCCTCATCCTGCTGACCCAACCGGCCTCCGGCGCGCTGATCCTGACCTATTTCCTCGGCGCGGTGCTGTTCGCGTCCGGCGTCATTCGGTGCGTGCTGAGTTTTGCCTACTGGCATCAGAACGGCTGGATGATGCTGATCTCCGGCATCTTTGCCGTCATCGCCGGCGTGCTGATCCTGTTCGGCTTCCCCGACATCAGCGTCTGGGCGCTTGGCTTCCTGCTCGGTGTCGACCTGATCTCGCATGGCCTCGCCTGGTTGCTCTATGCGCTGCAGTCGCTGCGGACGGCCGAGTCACAAAGGAGAGAAGCACAATGATTGCTCCCAACCGCCGCGCCTTCCTCGGTCTTGCAACGAATGCCATTGCCGCGGCCGCAATCGGCACCGTCGGCGCGCGCCTCATCGGCGTCGCGGAGGCGATGCCGGTCGACCCCGATCCCGGACGGGCCGGCGAGTCAGCGCTCCCTGTCATGCCGGCGCAGTGGGGACCGGGACCCGGCCCGGGCTGGGGCAGCCCGGGCTGGGGCGCCCCGCCACCGCGTCCCGGTTGGCGTCCCCCACCGCCGCGTCGTCGTCGCCGCTGGGTGTGCTGGTGGCATCGCGGTCGTCGTCATTGCGGATGGCGCTGGCGCTAGGACGCGTCCCGAGCCCTTGCCAAGGTGATGGAGGGAATCGTGCGCAACAATTACCAATGGGTCCTCGCCGCCGTGCTGGCCGCGCTTCTCGTTGCGGCGACCTGGTTCTGCGTGTCGGTCTGGCGCTCGACGCCGGCGATGCCGGTCTACGGCAACGTCATCCTGGCCGGGGCCGCGGTCCTCGTCCTGGTGTCGGGCTGCGGCCTGATCGCATTGATGTTCTACAGCCATCGCAAGGGCTACGACGAACCCGCGCGCAGCGACAGGGCCGCGCGAGACTGACCCAGTCCGCTGTTCTGAGCCTGGAGCAAGGAGCGGACGATGAACCATGCGGACGTCCCGATCCGATTGCTGGCGGCAGGTCTCATGATCGTGCTGACCGGCGGGGCCGCCCGGACGCAGCCTGCCGCCTCCGCGCCTTCAGTCGGGATCGTCGAAGCGACACGGCGTCCGATCACCGAGAGCAGCGAGTTTCTCGGCCGCATCGAGGCGATCAACCGGGTCAACGTTGCCGCCCGCGTCACCGCTTTTCTGGAACAGCGGCTCTTCAACGAGGGCGCGGAGATCAAGAAAGGTGACCAGCTCTATCGCCTCGAGCGCGGTCCATTCGAAGCCGATCTTGCGGCCAAGAAGGCGCAGGTGGCGCAGCTCGAGGCCACGCTGGAGAATGCAAGGCTGACGACCGAGCGCGCACGGACCCTGCTCGGCGGACCGGCCGGGCAGCAGTCGACCTATGACGCCGCGATTGCAAACCAGCGCAGCCTGGAAGCCCAGGTGCAGGCCGCGCAGGCGCAGGTCCAGGCCTCGCAGATCAACCTCGACTACACCGTGATCAGCGCGCCGATCGACGGCAAGATCGGACGCACGGCGGTGACGGAAGGCAACATCGTCAGCCCCTCGTCGGGCGTGCTGACCACGATCGTCAGCCAGGATCCGATGTACGTCACGTTTCCCGTGCCGCTGCGCCAGGGACTCGAGCTGCGCGAGCGATACGGTCCGCAAGGCGGACTTGAGGCGGTGGTGATCCGATTGCGGCTGCCCGACGGGCGCATGTACGGCCAGTCCGGCAAGCTGAACTTCGTCGACAACAGCATCGCGCAAAACACCGACACGATCACGGTGCGGGGTGAGATCGCCAATCCGATCCTGCGCGCCTCCTCCGCGGCAGGCGTCATCACCCACGAGCTGACGGACGGCGAGTTCGTGACCGTCGTGCTCGAAGGGGTCCAGCCCATCGAGGTGCTGGCGATCCCGCGCTCGGCGGTGCTGTCCGACCAGCGGGGCGACTACGTCCTCGTGGTGGGCACGGGCAACAAGGCCGAGCAGCGGCGCATTCAGCTCGGACAATCGACAACGACGATTGCCGCGGTCATCGACGGGCTTGCGGCCGGCGACAAGGTGATCGCGGAAGGCCTGCAGCGGGTTCGTGCCGGCCAGACCGTCACCCCGGATCCGGCAAGCGCACTCATTCTGTCGAGCATGAAGGGCGCAGCGACCGGACCGGCGCCACCGGCCGACCACGGCACCCTCCTCCCGACACGCCCGGCGGACGGCAGCCCATGATATCGGACGTCTTCGTCGACCGCCCGCGGCTATCGATGGTGATCGCTCTCATCATCACCATCGCCGGCGCGCTGGCGCTCACGCAGATTCCGGTGGCGCAGTTTCCGGATATCGTGCCGCCTCAGGTCACCGTGGCCGCGACCTTCCCCGGCGCCTCGGCCGAAGTGGTGGAGAGCAGCGTCGCCCAGCCGCTGGAGGCCCAGGTCATCGGCGTCGACCGCGCGCTGTACATGAAATCGACCAGCGCCAACGACGGCAGCTACACGCTGACGGTTTCGTTCGCGCTTGGCACCAATCCCGACATCAACACCGTCAACGTCAACAATCGCGTGCAGAGCGCGCTGTCGCAATTGCCCACGGAGGTGCAGCAGCAGGGCGTGACGGTGCAGAAGCGATCCTCCTCGATCCTGCAGTTTCTGGTGCTGTACAGTGCCGATGGCCGGCAGGATCCGCTCTTCATCACCAATTACGCCATCATCAACGTGCTCGACGCGATTGCCAGCACGCCCGGGGTCGGCCAGGCCAATCTGTTCGCCAAGATGAACTATTCGATGCGGATCTGGTTCGATACGCAGCGGCTCACCAGCCTCGGCCTGACCCCGACGGATGTGATCGCCGCAATCCGCGCGCAGAGCGTCCAGGCTCCCGTCGGCCGTATCGGGGCGCGGCCGATCAGCAACGATCAGCAGTTCCAGTTCAACGTGCAGACACTGGGCCGGCTCGCCACCGTCGACCAATTCGCCAACATCGTGCTGCGCGCCAATCCGGACGGATCATCGCTGCTGGTGAAGGACGTCGCCCGCGTCGAGATGGGCGCACAAAATCTCGACAGCGAAGCGCGGATCGACGGGCGCGCCGCCGTCCCGATCGCGATCTATCTCGCGCCGGGCGCCAATGCGGTGACCACCGCGCGCGCGGTGGCGGAGACGATGCAGCGGCTGTCCGCCCGGTTTCCCGCAGGCCTCAGCTATCTCGTGCAATACGACTCCACGAGTTTCGTCCGCGACACAATCGCGGAGGTGTTGCGGACGCTGGGCGAGGCGTTCGTCCTCGTGGTGGTCGTGGTCTATTTGTTCCTCGGAAACCTCAGAGCCACGGCGATTCCGGCCGTCGCCGTACCGGTCAGCCTGGTGGGCACCTTCGCCGTCCTGCTGACCTTCGGCTATTCGGCCAACACCGTGTCCCTGCTCGCCATGGTGCTCGCCATCGGCATCGTCGTCGACGATGCCATCGTCGTGGTGGAAAACGTCGAGCGCGTCATGGCGGAAGAGCCCGACCTGTCGCCGGCGGAGGCCAGCAAGAAGGCCATGAGGCAGATCACCGCGCCGATCATCGCCATCACCCTGGTGCTGCTCTCGGTGTTCGTCCCGATCGCATTCATTCCCGGCATCTCGGGCACGCTGTTCCGTCAGTTCGCGGTGACCATCAGCGCCGCCATGATGATCTCGGCATTGAATGCGCTCACGCTCTCGCCGGCGCTGTGCGCCCTGCTGCTGCGCCACGGCGGCCCGCGCCGAGGTCTCATCGGCCGCGTGCTCGGCGGGATCGACTGGGTGCGCGATCGCTACAGCGGCGGCGTCCGCCACCTGGTGCGTATGGCCGCCTTGTCACTGCTGCTCGTCGCGGTCTTTGCCGGCGGGATCTTCGGCCTGTCGCTGGTCACGCCGACGGGCTTCCTGCCGGAAGAGGACCAGGGTGCCTTCTTCACCTCGGTGCAGTTGCCCGATGGCGCTTCGGTGGCGCGGACCAGCGCGGTCACACAGCAGGTCGAAGACATCCTGAAACAGATACCGGCCGTCGACCACGTCCTGGCGGTGATCGGCTTTTCGCTGCTCGACGGCGCCTCGGAGCCGAACAGCGCGCTGGTGGTGGCGCGCCTGAAACCCTTCGCCGACCGAAAGGCGGCGGCGGATTCGGCGCAGGCGCTGATCGCCAGGATGTTTGCAGCCGGCGCGCAGATTCGAGAGGCCAACGTGCTGCCGTTCAACCTGCCGCCGATCATCGGGCTCTCGACCGGAGGCGGATTCGAATATCAGCTGCAGGCGCTGGAGGGACAGAGTCCGGCCGCGATCTCCAGCGTGACGAACGCGCTGATCGGCGCCGCCAATGCCGATCCACGGCTCGCGCGCGTGTTCTCGACATTCACCGCGACCAACCCGTCGCTCTATCTCGATATCGACCGCCGCAAGGCCCAGGCGCTGGGCGTCACCATCAGCGACATCTTCACCGCGCTGCAGGCCACGCTCGGCGGCATCTATGTCAACAATTTCAACCTGTTCGGCCGAACCTGGCAGGTCAATCTTCAAGGCGAGGCGTTCGACCGGGCCGACACCTCGGACATCTGGCGGATCTATGTGCGCAACAGCACCGGCGAGATGGTGCCGCTGCGATCGCTGGCCGGGCTGAAGATCGTCACCGGACCGCAGGTCATCACCCGCTACAACAACTATCGCTCGGTGACCGTCAACGGCAGCCCGGCGCCGAACATCTCCTCGGGCACCGCGATGGCTGCCATGACTGAGATCTCCGATGCCGTGCTGCCGTCCGGTTACACTTTTGCATGGACCGGCACCGCCTATCAGGAGCAACAGGCCGCCGGCCAGACCGGCATCGTGCTGATGCTCGCCGTCCTGTTCGCCTATTTGTTCCTGGTCGCGCTCTATGAGAGCACGGTGATCCCCATCCCTGTGCTGCTCTCGGTCGTCGTCGGCGTGCTCGGATCCTATCTCGGCATCAAGGTCGCCGGGCTTAACCTCGATCTCTATGGCCAGATCGGCCTGGTGGTCCTGATCGCACTCGCCGCCAAGAACGGTATCCTGATCGTCGAATTCGCGAAGGAGCAGCGCGAGGCGGGGATGGCGCTCGATGAGGCCGCAGTCCAGGGCGCCCATATGCGCTTTCGCGCCGTCATGATGACCTCGGCCGCCTTCATCCTCGGCCTGCTGCCGCTCGTCGTCGCAACGGGCGCAGCCGCGCTCAGCCGTCGCGCGGTGGGCACGGCGGTGTTTGCCGGCATGCTGGCCGCGAGCTCGATCGGGATATTCATGGTGCCGATGCTCTATGTGGTCTTTCAACGCATCCGCGAACGCACGAAAGCGGCTTTCAAATCAAGCCATCGGCCGACTTCGCCCGACCGCGATGCGGTCTAGACCCGGCCATTGGCTATGCCCATTGCATCCGGACCCGCCGCCCGAAAACGACCTTCGGCCCGCACGCCGCACCCGGTTCGTGCGATGAACGAAAAAGCGCGGAGATCTTTCGCAATCCGTCCTCCGGACGAGGAACGAGCGAGCCGCACCTCGTTGAAAATCTCGCAGCATCTTTCGCCCCCGGATCCTTCGCGCATAACCTGCGTCATTTCGGAGCGATCCAGAGCCGCAAGGCGAGCGAAATCAGCGCCACCGTGCCGACGCCACCGAGCCAGAGTGCCACGAACCACAACAGGCGTTGCGCGAGCGGGTGCGGATTCCGATCGGGTTGCATCAATGATACCCGCTTTCAGGCCGTACCTTGCCACGAAACACCCAATAGGCCCACGCGGTATAGCCGAGGATCAGGGGGATCAGCACGGAGACGCCGAACAGCAAGAAGATCTGGCTGTTCGGCGGCGCGGCCGCCTGCCAGATCGTGATGCTCTGCGGCACGATGAAGGGATACATGCTGATGCCAAGCCCGGCATAGGACAGCGCGAATAGTGCAAGCGACAGAAAGAACGGCTGGTAGTCGTATTTGTTCGCGAGCGCGCGGAGCAGCAACACCGTGACAGCGGCGACCGCGATCGGCACCGGCGCCGTGAAGATGATATTCGGCCAGGCGAACCAGCGCTGCGTGTACTGCACATGCAGGAGCGGCGTTGCGATGCTGACCGCAACGATCGCCCCCAACATAGCAAACAACAATAGCCAGCTCAGGCGATAGGCGCGGTCGCGCAATCTCCCTTCGGTCTTCATGACGAGCCAAGTCGCGCCGAGCAGCGCATAGCCGATCACGAGCGACACGCCGGTAAGGATCGAGAACGGCGTCAGCCAATCCCACCAGCCGCCCGCATAATGCCGCGCCTCGACTTTCACGCCCTGCAGGATGGCGCCGAGCGCGACGCCCTGCGCCAGCGCCGCAAGCCACGAGCCGCCGGCAAAGGCGAGGTCCCAGGGGTTGCGTTCTCCTTGCGCCCGCCAGCGGAATTCGAAGGCGACGCCGCGGAAGACGAGCGCGATGAGCATCGCGATCATGGGCGTATAGAGCGCGGGCATCAGCACGGCGTAGGCGAGCGGAAATGCCGCCATCACGCCGCCGCCGCCGAGCACGAGCCAGGTCTCATTGCCGTCCCACACCGGCGCTACGCTGTTCATGACCACGTCGCGGTCGGCTTTCGCTGGAAACAACGGAAACAGGATGCCGAGCCCGAGGTCAAAGCCGTCCATCACCACATAGACGAACACGGCAAAGGCAATGATGAGCGCCCAAACCGTTGCGAGGTCGATGGCGAGGCTCACTGGCTCACCCCTTCGATCGCGGGCGTGATGCCCGCCGTACGTGTCGGCATCTCGTGCGGTGGTCCGACTTCACCGGGATGCGGAGGCTGCGCCATCAGCCGCAACAGATAGGTCACGCCGGCGGCATACACGACGAAATAGACGATGACAAAGGCGAGCAGTGAGGAGCCGACGGCAGGGGCCGCCAGAGGTGAGGCGGATTCAGAAGTCCGTAGCAGATTGTACACCGTAAACGGTTGCCGGCCGGTCTCGGTGGTGATCCAGCCCGCGAGCACGGCGATGAAGCCGGCCGGTCCCATCAGAACAGCAAAGACATGCAACAACCGCGAGTCGAACAAACTGCCACGCCAGCGGCACCAGAGGCTGAACAGGCCGAGGCCGAACATCAGGAAGCCCATGCCGACCATGATCCGGAACGACCAGAAGGTGATCGGCACCGGGGGCCAGTTTTCACGCGGCACGGTGTCGAGGCCCGGCATCGGCGCATCCGGCGAATGTTTCAGGATCAGCGAGCCCAGCTTGGGAATTTCGAGGGCGTATTTGACCTTGCCTTCCTGCTGGTCAGGCAGGCCGAACAGGATCAGCGGCGCACCACCGGGATGGCTCTGGTAATGTCCTTCCATCCCCATGATCTTCACGGGCTGGTGCTCCAGCGTGTTGAGGCCGTGCTGGTCGCCGGCGATAATCTGGATCGGCGCCACCAGGGTGGCCATCCACATTGCCATGGAGAACATCACGCGGGAGCCGGCGAGATGTGGGTTGCGCAATAGATGAAACGCGCCGACCGCGCCGACCACCAGCGCCGTGGTGAGGTAGGCCGCCAGCACCATATGGACAAGGCGATAGGGAAAGGACGGGTTGAAGATCACCTTGAGCCAATCCGCCGCAACGAACTGGCCGTCGGCGTTCACCGCATAGCCAGCTGGGGTCTGCATCCAGGAGTTGGAGGAGAGAATCCAGAACGCCGAGATCAGCGTGCCGATCGCGACCATCAGCGTCGCCAGGAAATGCAGCCGGGGGCCGACGAGCTTGAGGCCGAACAGCATCACGCCGAGGAAGCCGGCCTCGAGGAAGAACGCTGTGAGCACCTCATAGGCCATCAGCGGGCCGATCACGGGGCCGGTCTTGTCGGCGAAGGCCGACCAGTTGGTCCCGAACTGGTAGGCCATCACGATGCCCGACACCACGCCCATTCCGAAGGCGATCGCAAAGATCTTGAGCCAGTAATTGAACAGGTTGAGGAAGACTTCGCGTCCGGTCAAAAGCCACCGCGCTTCCAGCACCGCGAGGTAACTTGCAAGCCCGATCGAGAACGAGGGGAACACGATGTGGAACGACATCGTGAACGCAAATTGTGCGCGGGCGAGCGTGACCGCATCCCATCCTTCGAACATGAAGCACCTCTATCTTCGATCCAGCACGTTCCCTTTCGGACTCTCGAACACAACGCACGTTGTCGTCGCATGCGCGATCAGCCGGTCCTTTACATCGGTGATGCCACGCGCCATGCCGGGCCCGATGCACTTATCATTCTTCAGAAAGGGGGTTGCCGGGTCAAGCCCGACAACGACAAAAGCAACTACGCTCCCTTGGCTTCGGATCGTCCGCGCTACTCGGCCCCGACCTTGCGCGGGGAGACCGTCTTCCGACGGTTGCTGCGGAGTTCGAGGAGACCGAGCAGGATCTCGTCCCGCTCCGCCTCCAGCTCTTCGACGCTGCGCGATCCGATCTCGGCATGAACACCGTCGATCAGCTTCTTCTGCACCTCAGGAGTGAGCTCGGGCGTACCGAGGGTCTTCCACGTTGCGGTAAACGGGCCGGCAAACTGGTGCAAGAAATGCTCGATGCCGCCCGGGCCGCCGCCGAGATGATTGAGCATCATGTTGCCCATGATACCCCAGCGCAGACCAGGCCCCCAGGACAAGGCGTCGTCGACGTCGGCGGCGCTCAGCACATCCTCGGCAACGAGGTAGTAGACCTCCCGGGCCAGTGCGCCCTGCAGGCGGTTGGCGACATGGCCCGGCATTTCCTTGTTGAGCCGGACCGCCTTCTTGCCGATCGACTTGTAGAATGCGATCGCACGCTGGATCGTCTGCTCCGAGGTCCTGGTCCCGCCGACGACCTCGACCAGCGGGATCAGGTGCGGCGGATTGAAAGGGTGACCGATGACGCAGCGCTCAGGATGCAATTCAGCGCCCGACTGAATGTCGCTCATCTTGATCCCGGACGAGCTCGACGCGATGATCACGTCCGGCGGCAGCAGCTCGTCGAGCTGCTTGTACAGCTTCTGTTTGAACTCCAGCCGCTCGGGTCCGTTCTCCTGCACGAGATCGACACCGACAACCGCTTCGGCAAGGTCGGCGGTGAACTTCAGCTTCGCCTGCGATGCGCCAGGCGACACGCCCAGCCGTTCGAGCGCCGGCCAGGCCGAGTCCACGAACTTCCGCAGCGCGGCCTCCGCGTCGGGCGCGATGTCCGTCGCGACGACATCAAGCCCCTTGGCGAGGTACTGCGCGGCCCAGCTCGCGCCGATCACGCCGGTGCCGATGATTGCGACGCGGCGAATGGGTTTGGTATTGGTCATGGGGATGCTCCGATGCGTTTGTCAGATTTCGACGTATGCGACGCCGGTGAGATTTCCCTGGGCGGCGAGAAGCATCCGCTTCTCCGTCCCGTCGAGCTTCGCCGCATAGAGCGAACCGGCGAAATCGGTCACGAACATGCGGTTGCCCGAAACATCCAGCGCGATGCCGATCCCTTCCATCAGGTCCGAGACCACGATCTGCGGCACGTTTTGCGCGGGCCTGGCGTCGATCGGCGCGCGGTTCACCGTGTTGCCCCGTGGAGGATTGCCGCGATCGGTCCAGTAAAGGATGCGATGCTTCAGATCGATTTCGAGATCGATCGGTTCGGGAAGCCCGTTGAAGAAGACTTCGATGTCGCTGCGATCAACCGCCGTCTCGCCCTTCGGGATCTCGATCCCGGCGCGCAAAATGCGTCCGACTTCGGCGTTGTCGCCGCCTTTTTGCGTCCAGTAGATCTGTCCGTGTAGGGGATCGACGGCGATCCCGACGCACCATCTGTTCTGATCGCGGCGGTCGTTCTCGCCCTGGCCCGTCTGGACGAGCGTCTCGATCTGCGAACCGTCGAGATTGGCGCGCATGACTCGCATGCCCTCGCGATCGGACCAGTACAGCTTGCCGTTCGCCTTATCGAGATGCAGCTGCTTCGGCGTGAACGTGCCGCCGGGCGCGACGACGAACCTGCGATTGCTGCCATCGAGGTCGGCGCGTTCGATCGAGCCGTCGTTACGGCTGGGAACGCCCATATTGGTCCAGTAAACGTGACCAGCCGCCACGTCGACGACGATCCCGTCGGGATGCGGACAGTCGGCCGCGATGATGTAGGGATGCGAGCCGTCCGGATTCATCGACAGCACGCGGCCGCCGCTCAAGTCGAGAAGAAACAACCGGCCGGAGCGTGTCGTGCCCGATGCGGCTTTTATCTGCGTGGCATGGAGTATGGTCATGGTCTGTCCTTTGGTGTCGCTTCGCTGGCGCCGGACTATTCGGCCGCGCGGGGCTTCGGCAGGTTGGTGAAATTGGGCGCCCGCTTTTCTCGGAATGCCGTGAAGGCTTCGGTGGCTTCTGCTGAGTGAACTCGTGCGCTGAACTCCCGGCTTTCGAACTTCGCGGCCTCTCTGAGCTGGCCGATAGACGTCTGCTTGAGGAGTCGCTTGGAAGCGCGCAACGCGCCTGCCGGCTTTGCCGCAAGTTTCTGTGCCGTCGTAGAGCCGGCGAGGCTCGTGTACATGCCGGCCGTCATCGCGTTCTTCTGGGCCGGGCGATTGAGCTCGACCCGCAAGATGCTGCCGGAACGCTCGGTGATGATGTCGCTCATTGCGTACTTCCTTTCCCGATGGTCTTGCGGCGGTCAGACCGCGCTTTCCTGCTTGCGCGGTGGCGCCGCCTTCGCGATGGCGCCGCTTTCGCGCAGGTTGATGATACTGTTGGCGTCGAATCCGAGTTCACCGAGGATCTGCTCAGTGTGCTCGCCGAGGTCGGGCGCGCGCTGGGCCGGAGCCTTGGTGACGCCATGCACCGTGATCGGGCTCGAGATCGTCGAGGTCAGCTTGCCGCCGGCGCCGTTGAGCGGCACGACGATATCGTTGGCCGCGAGCTGCGGGTCGTTGACGACCTCCTGCGGCCCGCGCACTTCGCCAAAAGTGACGTTCACGCCGGAAAACACTTCATGCCAGTGCGCCATCGGTTTGGCGCCGAAAACCTCGTCGAAGATTGCCGTCAGTTGCGGCATGTTCGCGACCAGATGCGCAGGATCGGAAAAGCGCGTGTCGGTCAGCAAGTCGTGCCGGCCCATTGCATTCACGACGGGGACAACCTTGTCCGGCGTGACGATGAGCACGAACCACGTGCCGTCGGAGGAACGATAGACGTTCGCCGCGGCGTTGGCCGGATGCGTGCGGTCGTGCATCGGCGGAAACTTGGCGCCGGCGAGAGCCGCCTGGATGGAAACGCTCGCAGACCACACGCCCTGGGCCAGCAGCGAGGTCGTGACATAGGAGCCTTTGCCGGTACGCTCGCGCCGGTACAGGGCGGTGACGATCGCCGCGTAGAGACCGACGGCCGTGGCGTTGTCGCCGCTGCCACCCACCGGCCAGGTCGGCGGCGCGCCGGCATCACGCGTCATCGACAACAGACCGCTGCGCGCCCAGTAGGAGGTGATGTCGAAGCCGGGCAGTTCGGCGTCCGGCCCGTGCTCGCCGAAGCCCGTGAGGTCGGCATAGATCAGGCGCGGATTCCATCCCGCGACGTCATCATATTCGAGCTTCAGCTTCTTCCGTGCATGGTGCGGCGTGTTGACGATGAACACGTCGGCCCAGTTGGCGAGCTCGAAGATGATCTGCTGCGCGCCCTGTGACTTGAGATCCAGCGCGATACTGCGCTTGTTGCGGTTGGCGAGGTGCCACTGATAAGGATCGTGGGCGCTCGGTTGGAATGGGACCTTGTGCCCATTGCGCCAGGGATCGCCGTGCGGCGGCTCGACCTTGATGACATCGGCGCCGAAGTCGGAGAGGATCACGGCCGCGCCCGGTGCGGCGACAAAGCTCGAGAAGTCGACGACCTTCAAGCCGGAAAAGATGTTGTCGTTTGCCATTGATGGCTCCTGAGTTCGATAGTGGCTTGCAATCTCAGCGGCCGTGAAATTGCGGCGCGCGCTTCTCGAGGAAGGCCGACGTGCCCTCCTTCTTGTCTTCCGTGCCCGCGCACAGCCCGAAATAGGAGGCTTCGAGGGCGAGGCCTTCGCTCTGGCTCGTATCCATTCCCTTGTTGGTGGCCTCCAGCGCGAACTTGACGGCGAGCGGTGCGTTGGCGGCGATCTCGCTCAGGATCGCTTCGGCGCGCGGGATCAGGTCGGATGCGGGGACGATCTCGTTGACCAGCCCGATGCGGTACGCCTCCTGCGCGCTGATGATCCCGCCCGACAGGATGAGCTGAAGCGCGCGGCCCTTGCCGATGAGCCGGGGCAGCCGCTGCGTGCCGCCCCCGCCGGGCAGCAGCCCCAGTTTCACCTCCGGCTGGCCGAACTTCGCGTGCTCCACCGCGATGCGGATGGTGCAGGCCATCGCGGTCTCGCAGCCGCCACCGAGCGCAAAGCCGTTGATCGCCGCAATCACCGGCTTGCCGAGATTCTCGATGAGATCGAGGACCTCCTGTCCGAAGCGGCTGGACTGCTCGGCCTCGATCGCGCTCGCTTGCGCCAAACCGCTGATGTCAGCGCCGGCGATGAAGGCCTTGTCGCCCGCTCCCGTCAGGATGACGCCGCGCACCGCTGGATCGTTCTGCGCAGCCTCGAATGCGGTCCGCAGGTCCTGCCATGTCGGCACGTTCAGGGCGTTGAGCACCTTCGGCCGGTCGACCGTCACGTAGGCGATCGCGCCACGCTTCTCATAGAGAACGTTCGCAAGTGTCGGAGCTGGTGCCGGCAAAGCGTCGGAGACAACTCCTGATGATGATGTTGACATGTTGATTGATCCTGGCTGAGGGATGGGCCGGCAGCCGAGTGCCGGCCCGTTCGTGACATCAGACGAAGGCACTGAACCCGGTGATCGCCTTGCCGACGATCAGGTTCTGCATCTGGTAGGTGCCTTCGTAGGAGTAGATCGCCTCGGCATCGGCAAAGAAGCGCGCGACGTTGTAGTCGACCAGGATCCCGTTGCCGCCCATCAGCTCGCGGGCCCAGGCGACGGTTTCCCGCGCCTTGGACGTGCAGAACGCCTTGACGATCGCTGCCTGCGCATCCGTCAGCTTGCCTTCGGTTTCCAGCTGCATCGCGCGGACCAGCATGCTCTGGCAGGCCACGATGTTTGCCAGCATCTTCGCGAGAAGCTCCTGAATGAGCTGGAACGACCCGATCGGCTTGCCGAACTGCAGGCGCGCCTGCGCGTATTTGAGGGCGTTCTCGTAGGCGCCCATCTGGGCCCCGGTGATTTCCCAGCCGACGCCATGCCGGGTGCCGCGCAGCACCAGCGCAGGATCGCGGAACGTCCCTTTGCCGCCCTGAAGGCGGTTTGCATCGGGCACGCGGCAGTCGGTCATCGTGATCTGGCCGTTCTGCACGACCTTCAGCGCGATCTTGTTCTGCATCTTCTCGACGCTGAACCCGGGCGTCGTCTTGTTCTCGACGATGAACCCCTTCACCTGATTGTCGGCCACGTCGCGCGCCCAGACGATCGAGATGTCACACCACGGAGCGTTGCCGATCCAGCGCTTCTGGCCGTTGAGGACCCAGGTGTCGCCTTCGCGCTTCGCCGTCGTCGTGAGACCTGCACCGGTCCCCGAGCCCACCAGCGGTTCGGTCAGCGCGAAGCATCCGACCTTTTCCATGCGCGCCATCGGCGGCAGCCATTTCTGCTTCTGCTCCTCCGTGCCCGCGAGGTAGATGGAATTCATCGCAAGACCGGTGTGGACGCCGTGGAAGGTGCAGAAGGAAACATCGGTCCGTGCGATCTCCAGGGCGACCAGGCCGACCAGCAACGGGCTTCCGCCGGGGCAACCGTAACCGTGCATGCCGAGGCCGGCGATGCTCAGTTCCTTGTAAGACGGGAGCAGCTCGAACGGGAATGAGTCCTCGACCCAGTGCTTGTTGATGATGGGAGCAACCTTCGTCTCCATGTAGGCGCGCACCTTCTTGACGATCGCCCTCTCCTCCTCGTCCAGCGTGTCGGCGAATTGAAAGAAGTCGGCGTTCGGCGGAGGAAGCTGTTTCGGTGCCGAAGGTTTCAGTGCAGCAGCGGTGGCCATTTCGATCTCCGTTTCGATGTGGGGCCTGCGACTGCAGCAGGCGTCTCGTTCCAACGCATCGAACATAGGGAAGCGGCCCGCATGCGGCTTTGCATCGCGTGCTGTCGTTTTGTCATTTGTTGCTGGCGAGCGAGGTGGCAGATGCAAATGCGGGACAACTGGCCGCGCCGTACTCAAGATGTCTGAGATGATGGCGGACTACGAAAATGCCGAACGTGTGCTTCGATCAGGTAGGCATCACGGGAGCACTCGGACATATTCAGATTAGGGAAGAGCTCGTCTTAGGCCGTGTACCTATAAACACGGCGGCGTCATGTGACTGGTGACTCCGTCCGCTTTGCTCCTATAGCGACCAAATTCGTGCGGCAGCACAATATGTCGCGATGGGCCATTAGCGGAAGTTGCGGTTATTCGATCACCTCGTTGGCCAAGGCGAATACCTTGGCCGAGATGGTCATTCGGGCAGCCCTGCTTGCCGCAATCCCTCTTCATACCGCGCGACGTCCTCAGCACGTCGATAAGGGCCAAGCACTTCCTTGAGATTGGAAAGGCGCAGCGTGGGGCTCAGTTCTCGCAGCCGAGCCACTGCCTTGTGTGCTTGCTCCGGCCGACCGGCCATTGCGTTGCTTGCGGCGGTGACACGTAATCCAGGTTGATAGTCCGGACTGCACTGCAGTGCCATTGCCGCCCATGATGCCGCTTCGTCATAGCGCTCCAAAAAGAAATGCCCATATGCGGTTCCGGCTCGCATGCCCATCAGCCACGGATCAAGTGGGCTCAGGCGAATGGCACGCGCGAAGCGCTCGATCGCCGATTCCGGCTCGCCGAGCCAGAGTTTTACCCAGCCGCCGAAATTCCATGCCTCAGCCAAATTGGAATTAAGCGCGAGCGCGCGATCAACCAAGCCGGCACCTACCCCAAGATCCCCAGCAACAAAAGCTAACGCATTCCCGGCAGCGGAGAGCGCGATCGCGTCATCCCTGCCCAACTCAACTGCCCGTTGAGTGAGCTTCTTCACTTCGGCAATCGCGTTCGCTGTGTCCGGAATCCAGCCATTGATCCTGGCAATGAGGTAGCAAGAGGCTGCACGACCGTAGGCGGTGGCAAATTCCGGGTCGAGATCGATCGCGCGGTTGAACAGACGCAATGCCTCGTCGTTCGCTTGCCGATTACCAAACTGATGAAGCCGGGCCAAACCGCGCAAATAGAGGGTATAGGCGTCGAGACTAGCGGTCGGCTTGCGTTTGGCGCGCTCGATCTCAGCTTTTTCCACCGCAGGCGCGATCGCCCCGACAACGCTCTCAGTCACCTGATCCTGCAAATCAAAGATGTCGCCGAACTCGCCATCAAACCGGTCGGCCCAAATATGTGCTCCGGTCGCGGCATCGATGAGTTGTCCCGTAATGCGCACTCGGTTTGCCGCCTTGCGAACGCTCCCTTCCAACACGTAGCGCACCCCAAGCTCGCGTCCCACCTGCTTCACGTCGACGGCGCGCGACTTGTAGGTGAAGCTGGAGTTTCGGGCGATGACAAATGGCGCCTTGAAACGGGACAGCGCCGTGATGATGTCCTCGGCCATTCCATCGGCAAAGTATTCCTGTTCGACATCGCCTGACATATTCTGGAACGGAAGCACCGCAATGGAAGGTCTGTCGGGCAGCGGAGGCGGGCTCTCGGCCTCGGCAGCAAGAACTGGCGCAGCCTCTCGCGCTTCAGCCGGCGCACCGACCTCAAAGGCCCTGATTGGCTCCTGAATGTTCCTTACATGTTGAACGCCAGGATCCGCACCCGGATCTGTGACCAAGGCTCGCGCGGGCATTTCTTCCTCGATGACCTTGCCAACGAACCGGAGGCCTCTGCGAGAAACCGTCCGGATCAGGCGTTGCTCCTTGCCGGTGTCCCCGATTGCCCTGCGCACGGCATTGACGTGGCTGGTCAGCGTGGATTCGGACACGATCCGTCCTTCCCACACCGCCTTCAGAAGATCATCCCTTGTGACGACCTGTTCCCGGTTCTGGACCAGGAAGAGCAGCAGATCGAACACCTTCGGTCCAACGGCGATGAGTTCGGAGCCTCGCTTGAGCTCGCGCCGGTTAGCGTCGAGGCAATAATCTTCGAACAGAAGCGGCACTTCTGATCCTTCTTGGACAAGAAGCCACGGAAAACCCAATCGCAATTCAAGCCGGCTGCAAGGCTTTTTCCGCTCGGAACAGTACACGTTTTCTCACCCTTCGGGAACAAGCCCGGTTCGATAAATGGTTGGCCCGGTCCGCACCCGACGCACATTGAGCTTCGCGATTGACGCAAACAATCCGGCCGCCCGGCATTTCGTCCCGCCACCTGCATCGCATCCCCAATGCGAGGATACGTTCATGAACAAGCATATCTTGCGCGATTCCTTGGATGACGCATCAGTTGCGCCTGAGGCATGCCAAGTAATCAGTCCGGCCAATGCCGAGCGCCCTCACGCCGGTGCGGTAACGGCGCGAGTGCTCGGGACCACCGCATTTCGCATGGCTTTGGATACCTCCGGTGCCGCGATCGCCCGCCGGAAATACAAACGAGTGCACGACGTCTGCGGGCCCAAGACCCATCACGTCATCATGGCCTACAACGGCTCGGTGCAGCGCATGGAACGGCGGTCGGGACGATCAGTTGCGACCGGAACGTTCCGTCCCGGGGCTGTGATAATCATTCCCGAAGGATCAAGCTCCCGATGGGACATTCCAAAACCTGTTGATGTCGTTGAGTTCTATCTTCCGCACGCGACGCTCGAGCGCGTGGCCGAAGAAGCCGACACCGCCGGACCGGTCAATCTCCTGGAGCGAACGGCGCATCCCGACCCCGTTACATCCCGGTTGCTCTTGACCGCGGCAGATACCCTGGAGGGCAATGAGGCTCTGGATACGCTGTTCAGGCGTCAACTGACAAGCCTTCTGGCCACGCGTCTCCTGGCTGCGCACTCCGGCTTGCCAACCACGATCCAGCCGACCATGGGTGGCCTTTCGCCAAAGGTGCTGAGCCGCGCCATCGAGCGCCTGCGCCCGGACAGCGATGCGGACGTCTCTCTCGCCGCGCTCGCCTCGGATGCCGGTCTGTCGCGCTTCCACTTCTGCCGCGCTTTCAAGAAAAGCACCGGGCTGTCGCCGCATGCCTGGCTGCGTCAGCACCGGCTCGAGGAGGCCAAAAACATGCTGCGCGACACCGACGCGTCGGTCATCTCGGTCGCAGTCGCGCTTGGCTATTCCTCCCAGACCGCGTTCGCCGCTGCCTTCAGGAAGCTGACCGGCGAGACCCCGAGCAATTGGCGACGGCGTGCACGTTGACAGCATCGCCGATGCGGGGAACTGCATCATCGTTAAAGACGGAGCGGAGAGCCTGCCTCGGCCCTCGACGCCCGTTCTCATGCGGGCGGAAGTCGCGTGCGCACGACCGGTGCGGCCTGGAGCACGGATCGCAAGTGTCCAGGCCCCGTGACACCGATGAAGCTCGGGCGTCAGATGACGAGGCCGCGGAGGCAAGCATGCTCTAACGGCCAACGCGAGCCAGTAGGATATATGCGATCTCCCGAACAACGCGACCAGGCGCTACCTGCTAGTCTGCCCAAGGGGAGTCATCGCCGCCTGCCCGCCGCCCATGCGGCTCGTAGCGTCAGCCGACTTAATAGGATTGGGCTCCGGGGAGGTCGCAACCGCGCTGCTTACGATGCGACCCTGCAGCGGTTTGGGCATCAGCTCGACCATCGCTGCATCGGGACTTCCCGCCCGAGCCACCTTATCGGTGGTGACGAGATTGGTCAGTCGCAATTCATCCCGAGACAGTTCATGCAGATCTTCCCACGGTGGCACGTTCAGCGACAGCGACAACAGATCGCCCGCGCCGCCCATATCGAAGGTGTACTTGGCAAGACGCCCGATATCGCGTTCCACGATCATCAGATCATCTGCGCTGTAGGTTGCGGCCTTAGCGTCATTGGCACGGTCCCCAAGCCAGATCTGATGTACCCGGACGTGGGCAGTCTCGGGCACGTAACGCGTCTTGCCCGACAGCAGAAGGAACACGCACATCGATTCGCAATAGGCTACGGGCGCCATATTGGCAGGAGCACCTTGAGCGGTATTGGTCTGGACGCTGACGCCGACGGTGGTCAGTGCCCCAAGCTCGCGGAAACGCCTTCCAAGCGCGATTGAGGCGTTGACCGAACCGCCGCTGGAATCCAGCACGATGGTCGCGCCGCCGAGTTGTCGCCCATGGGCGAATTCATCAAAGTCCCTTGGACTGTCGGCGGTCACGATCCCGGCTGCGCGGACCCAGCCCCGGCAATTCGGCTGGCAATCGACCCAAGTGAACTTCATCGGCAGTTTGCGTTCTTCGAGAGCGACGCCGGCATGGACCGAACCGCTCAGCACAGCCATCAAAGCGATGCAGAGGAAGGCGCCAACGAGCAGCATCCATCCCCGGATTTCCGTCCAACGACTGTGATCCGAAGCTCGATTGGTGATGCGGATGCGCTCCGAGGTGTCGACCTTCGAGATTGTCGCCAGGTTGATCAAGAGCGAAACGGCCAGCAGGTACACTGGAATCACGAACATGATTGCGTAACCTCGATGGACTGTCGGATGGGGTCGGCCGTGCCGCGCTGGCGTACATACACCGGCGACAGCTGATGGTGCCCGGCTGACGGTACGGCTTCAGAACCGGCGCTTTGCCTGGGTTGATGCTTGGCCCGCCATTTTGGGCCGGTTGGATGCTGACTCAGCCGTCTTGCGAGCAAAACCTGACAGTGCGCTTGCATCTATGATGCTCATCACGGAACTCCTCAGTCGTCTTGCCGTTCGAAATCGGCGCTAGGCAATCGCTGGACATTTCGTGTGCCTTGCTTCGTCGCGATCGAACATAGTTAAGGGACCGGGCGAATTTCTTTGCTTCGCATGCTTTCGTTTTGTCATTTTTTGCTGGCCGGAGATGACAGATGTTGAATCACCAACAGCAAAGGGTGAGGCCGTTGCGAGCTGCGGATTCACGCCAGCATGAGAGCCTGCTTGATAAAAGCCGGTGACGAATCGTGTTGTCGCGATCCAAGCTCGCGGCGATATTGGCCCGGCGCCTGGCCTGTTGCTTGCCTGAATGCGCGCGTAAAACTGGCTTGGTCGGAAAAGCTGAGCGCCAGCGCAATGTCCATCAACGATCGCTCACCTTGCACCAACAAGGCTTTCGCGCGGTCAAGCCGCCTGGCGCTAACGTAGCGATGAGGAGGTTGCCCGACGGCTTGCTTGAAGGCACGGGCAAAATGGTATCGGCTCAGGCAAGCAGTGGATGCCATGAGATCAAGGGTGAGATCGCCTTCCAGGTTCGTTTCGATGTAATCCAGCACACGCTGAAGCCTGCGTCGATCGAGCGCTCCACTTGCGCGAGAGACAATGGGCTGGCCGGCCGGTGCCCCGATGCACTTTTGAACCAACCTCGCCGCCAGGCTGGATGCAAGGTTCTCGATGAGCAGACTGCCGGCGGACGTTTCGGCCTGCAATTCCGCCGAGATTGCACGTCCGATCTCGGCCAGCAGCGGATCTTCGAAAGCGCTTTCGTAGCTCAGCGCGTGGACTGCGGCCAGATCGATATTGATATTGAAAGGCGCGAAGTGGCTGAGTGGAAGATGGATATGCAGAATTCCCGACATATCTTCGGCGATGTCAACCGAACCTTCCTGCAGACCGGGAGGAGACAGCCAAACCGTACCTCGCCTTGCGATGACCCGGCTTTCGATGCCTGGGGCGCGCCGCGTAACCAGCGATTCATTGCCGTGAGTATCGAAGCAAATCCTGATGTCGGATTGTGGAGTTCTCCATGGGATCACCCCTTTGCGAACGGTCCCACACAGCTGGGCCGACAGGCCTAACCAACCTCGATCCGCCGAAGATGACAGGACCCCCTCGAAACCGTAGTGCTCCAATCCATATCGGGTTGCAGTAGCCGCCTGATCAAGTTGGATGTCCAAGACACGCTCCTACAGAGTTAGAGCTTCAACGTTGTTCAGCCCGGAATCCGGGAGACTGAGGTCCTGAGATCGGCGGCGTCCCCCATCATGGCCGGTTTTGCAAGCCAGGTTTCCTCATGCCGCAGCTTTGCGCAGAACAACAAGCCTGGCTTTCTGAACCAGAACAACGTCGCCGCGCTGGTTTATCGTCCGGCTGAGAAGGACGATCGTTCCGCGGTCGCGCCGCGTGCGTGACGGCGTGACTTCGACGACTTCGCTCTCGACGTGGAGCACGTCGCCGGGACGGACCGGTGCCGCCCAGCTCACTTCGCCCCCGGCGCCGACGAAGCCGCCGGCGAGTGGCGGACCGCTCTCGACGTTGAGACGCATTGTGATCGCGGCGGTGTGCCAGCCGCTCGCCACCAAGCCCTTGAAGAACGTCCGCTCGGCAGCGTGCTCGTCCGTATGGAAGGGTTGCGGATCGAACTGAACAGCGAATGCCTTGATCTGCGCTTCGTCGAGCCTGTACGTTCCGGTGGTGAAGCGTTGCCCGGCCTGAAGGTCGTCAAGATAGAGCCCTTCTGCTGGAATTTGTCTTGCAGCCTCGCGGCTCACTTGGACCATGGTCATGTGGGCCTCCTCAGGCTGCGATGCTGGAGCGGCCTGCATTCGCACGCCCAGCCTTGTTCCGGGCTTCGATGGCCCTGACGGAGTCTTCAAACGCCTTGTCCAGAACCCGCCTCCCGATCCTTCCGAGCACGAAGCCGAGCAGCCGCCCCGTCAGATTCTTGCCGTCGCGTATGACGACCACATCGATGTCTGTCGTGCCGTCGGGCTGACGCGTGAAGGTGTAGATGTGCCCCGACGCGCTACCCCACACGTTGGAATCGATCGTCGTGAGGACGACGCGGGCAGGATCGGACCAGTCGTAGTGCAGGCGCTCCCAGATCCCGCCCGAGCCTTCCGTGACATCGGCATGCGAGCCGCTCTGATGATGTACCTTGAGATACGCATCGCTGCTGTTGCCAAACAGCTTCGAGCGGCCGGGTCCGAAATCGGTCAGGCCGGCCACGTACTGCTCGGGCGTCGCAGTGGTCCTCCGATGAAGGCGGATGGTGGACATGTGCAGTTTCCCTGGCTGCGTTCCGCTTGGCGAACGCAGCCGTTCGAGTCGAAGTTCAGTTCGAGGCCGTGCTCGGTTTGCGAACGAGCACGCTGTCGCCTTCCCGGCTGATCTCGATCACGCCCGCCGGCTTCGGCGTCGAGAGAAGCAGGCGCTGACCCGGTGCGAGGAGAGATACGACGCGGAACGGTGTTCCTGTCTCGCCCTGCGCCAGAGTGGCGACCACGCGAAAGCCATCGCGCTCGACAGTGTAGTAGGCGACCCCCGATATCCCGCCGAGGTCGATGCTCTTGGCCTCGATGGGACGCAGCCCTTCTGCCTGGGCGGCCGTCAGGGAGACGAGACCGAATGCAACGGCGAAAAGCGTGTTGCGGATTGACATGACGATTCCTCCTAATGGTTGACGATCGAGCACAGCGAAGTCGTTGATCACGACAACGGTTCGCCGCCCCGATGAATCCAGGTTCCGTTGATGACGATTGGTGCGTTGTCGGGCTGCCCGCTGACCGGATCGGCCGGCGGGAACACACTGTCGTAGATCGCGCGGGCTTCTCGTATCAGGCGGAGCCGTTCGCGCTCGGCCTTCGGGATAAATTGAATGACTTCACCCATATTCGCCTCCAGTTCGTAACGCCGTTGTCCGGCAGGTCATGACTGGCAGGTGGGGCGAAAGGCCTGGGTCAACAGGCCGGGAAATCGGGAGTCATCCTTCCAGATTTCGGAAGCTCGACAGCGGAGCTCGCACGGCCCGGTCTACTCCGCGAAAACTCGCTTCAGCCGCGGCGCCGCATAGTCTAGGAACGCTCTTACTTTGATCGGCAGAAACCTGTTGGCCGTGTAGACGAGATTAACCGGCATTGACGGTGGCTGGAATTCATCCAGCAAGGTCGTCAATGTTCCTGCTTCCGGACCGGCCTCGAGTTGGTAGGCAAAGGCGATGGAAATTCCCACGCCTGCGCGGGCGGCCGTACAAGCCGCTTCCGCGCTGCCCACGGTGAGCCGCGTATGCACCGGCGCCGCGACGGTCGCCTTGCCTTTGACGAATGTCCAGACATCGGGGGGCGAGAAGCCGGGATAGCTGATGCAATCATGTCCGGCCAAATCTTCCGGCGTGCGCGGCGTTCCGCGCGCCGCCAGATAGGCGGGACTCGCGCACACCACCCGGCGCGTCCTGCCGAGCCGCAGCGCGACCAAGCTCGAATCCGGCAACTCGCCGATGCGCACCGCGACATCGATTTGCTCCTGGGCCAGGCTCAGCTTCTGATCGGTGGGGATCATCCTGACCTTGATGTCCGGATAGGTCTTGAGGAAGTCCGCGATGATCGGCATGAGGATGATGCGCCCAAGGCCCAATGGGGTCGTCACCGCCAGCTCGCCTGTCGGCGTGGTATACTCGCCGGAGGCGGTACGCTCCGCTTCGAGCACATCGGTGAGGATGCGCTTGCAAGCCGCAACGTAGGACGTGCCCGCATCCGTCAGCACCAGCTGCCGGCTCGATCGGTTGAAGAGCTTCGTCCGCAGGTGAGCCTCGAGCTCGGATACGTTGCGACTGACTGTTGTGAGGGGCGTTTTCAATCGCCGCGCCGCCGCGGACAGGCTGCCCTGCTCGACCACGGTCAGAAAGGTCGACATCGCTTCCAGGCGATCCATCGGATCCCCTTCCATAATTCGGGAGGATACCTTCCGATTTTGCCATATCGCCCCGGACTTCGGAAGACGACGTCGCCCCTATCGAGCGAACCTTCCGCTGCCTGGAAGGACCCTTTCCACATACGACCCTTTCTCAGGCGGGCTCTCCAATCGATCTCCTTGGATGATGGCGTGGGAAACGCCGTCCTCAACACTGACAAGGAGAGTTCAATGACAGCGCATATCGAATCCTATCGGTACGAAATCCAGTACAGCGACGACGCCGACTTCGTTGCGTATCAGCGCAAGTCGAGCGACGGCGTCTGGCAGACGGTTTCGGCGTGGATGATTCCGGATTCGGCGGATTGCTGAGTGCCGGCTGGCCATTGCACAGCCGACCGGTCTTCCGTGTCGGCCGGCTTCGACAATCCGAACTGGCCGAAGCTCGACATATTGCACTCGGTGCAATGTTTCGATTGCACCGAGAATTGCATCGGATCATTCTGCTCATCCGAGGAGCTCATATCGAGAGGCCAGCGTTCAGAACCATTTCCCGAGCCATTATCGGCGCCAGCCGACGAATGTCAGCCTCTCGGAGCATTGAAATCCTAGCTCGGAGCATTGGAGAGCAAAATGCCTGCGATAGTCTCGACGATCATCCTTTCTGCTGCCATCAAGGGGTCCGGGATCGCATCTCGGCTGCTTGCCGGCGCTTGCGAGAGGTTCTCGGGCTACCTCGGCCGGCGGACCGCCATTGCCTGCCTTCACGATCTCGACGACCGCGCACTGCGGGACATCGGCATCCGCCGTTTTCAGATCGAGGCCGCTGTCGACGGTCTCATCACAGTCTCTGCTCAAGCGGACGAAGAGGTGGTGACCCCCGCGGCGGTAACGATTTCACGCGAGCGTCGGCGCGCGCCAACCTTGGAGTCGGCGCCATGGAGCTGACAGTCGCCACGATACTGGTTACCTTTGCCGGCGTATTCCTGATCTGTTTCATGAAGGGCGCGTTTGGCGGCGGATTCTCGATTGTGGGCATTCCGCTATTGTCGCTCGTGATGGATCCGGTCACCGCCGGCGGCCTTCTCGCGCCATTGTTCATCGCGATGGACTTGTTCGCCCTTCGCTACTGGAAGCCTTCGACCTGGTCGAAGCCGGATCTTCTGCTGCTGTTGCCGGGTCTCGTGACCGGCATTGGATTCGGGTATCTGCTGTTCCGTTTCCTGGACCACCGCGCAATCGCGATCGCGATGGCCGCGACCACGTTGATCTTCGTGGCACTGTGGCTTGCTGCAGGCGCGGAAGTGATAACTCGTCCACGTTCAACGCCGAAGGCGATCACCGCCGGTCTCGCCTCGGGAGTCACGACAATGGTAGCGCATTCGGGCGGACCGCCGCTCGCGATGTATCTGCTTCCGCTCGGGCTCAGCAAGGAGATCTATGCAGGAACAACCAGTCTGTTCTTCACTGTCGGCAACGCGACCAAGGCCGTGCCTTGGCTCTTGCTGGTGAAGCCGACGGGAAACGTCTGGACGTTGATGGCGCTTTGCCTGCTCGCCATTCCCGCTGGCGTATGGGCGGGTTGGCGGCTCCACGGGAGCCTGAACCAGCGCCAGATCTATCGGGTTTGCTACGGATTGCTGGTCGTGACGGCGCTGAAGCTACTGTGGGATGGGGTCTCCGGCTATCTCGTGTGAGCCGATTGTTGGCGATGTGCGAGACTCGCAAACCCTAACAGCCTCTAACAACCGATAACGAGCAAATTGCGCCGCCTATGCCAAGTTAGTCTTGCACAATGTTGATGCGATCCTGGAGCGCCCATGGAGTTGCAAGCGAAACAGCCGACCGTCGAAGCCCGCCATGAGACGTGGCCGCCTCGTAGCGTCCGAAAGCCGGTTTGTGCGACCTTGCTTCTATCTTCGGCGGATCGCCCCTGGTCCGGCCTGTCGGCCGACTTATGTACTGCTAGAAAAGGCGAGATCCCATGGAGAACTCCACAATCAGATATCAGGATCTGCGTCGCTGTCCGTAGCGCCAAAACGATTGTCACGCGGAAGGCGCCAGGCATCGAGAGTCAATTGGTCGCTGAGCAGGGCACGGTTTGGCTTTCGCCTCCTGGCATGCAGGAGGGTTCGATCGATTTCGCTCAGAACATACCGGAATTGCTTCATATCCATCTTCCACTCAGCCACTTCTCGTCGAGCGAATTCGACAACGACACCGGCAATTGCGCGATCGACGCGCTAGGCTACGAAGAAGCTTACGAAGACCCGCTGCTTGCCGAGATCGGATATGCAGTCGCCTCCGAACTGAAGGCCGAGACTTCCGCCGGCGGACTGCTCGTCGAATCCCTCGCATCCAGTCTGGCGGCGAGGCTGCTTCAGAAGCGCACCAGCGCGCCACGCACTCAGCTTCTTCCCTGCCGTACACATCAGGGGCTCGATCAGCGCAGGCTCTCCCGCGTGCTGGACTATATTGATACAAACCTGGAAGGCGATCTCAGCCTTGAATGCATGGCAATGATCGCGTGCCTGAGCAAATACCATTTTGCGCGCGCCTTTCGACAGGCCGTCGGAGATTCTCCCCACCGCTACGTCAGTGCCAGGCGCCTCGAACGCGCGAAGGCCTTGCTGATCCGTAGCGACCGCCCCCTGGTGGACATCGCGCTTTCGCTCAACTTTTCCAGCC
Source organism: Bradyrhizobium huanghuaihaiense (assembly GCF_007830635.1). Classification (GTDB taxonomy): domain Bacteria; phylum Pseudomonadota; class Alphaproteobacteria; order Rhizobiales; family Xanthobacteraceae; genus Bradyrhizobium; species Bradyrhizobium huanghuaihaiense. The sequence goes on from NZ_VLLA01000010.1 coordinate 237,133, forward strand.
AGGCCAATTTTACGCGGGCCTTCAAGCAGGCGACGGGACACGCGCCCGGTCGATATCGTCAAGCAGCCGGATACGTCCACCCGAGCCCTCTCTGACGAATATCCCGCAATCGCTTCCGGCTTCGGCTTGAGATTGCATCTCACCGGCGCTTTGGCGGTCAGCAATAAAGGACAAGACGGCAGCACGCGATGCAAAGCACGCGGGCCGTCATCCGACTATCTTCGCCGTGGTAAGTCGCTGAGAGACCGCTTGCCATGCCGATACGTCAGTACTTTGTGTGGGTGGGAAGCGTCCTGCTCCTGTCGCTGTTTGCAGCCGATTGGTTGCTTCCAGCGCCCCCTGCTCATTCGCATTCCGCGATCGCTCCGAGTGAACGGGCGAATCTGCGCATTCGTTCGGATCACAAATGGCCGGAACGGGTGGTGTTCGACACCGCGCATGCGGCGGTGCCGCTCGCTGCTGCGTCCGGGCCCGAGCCGAACGCCGTTCACGACGACCTTCCCCTGACCGCGCAACGCAGTCCACGCGAAGCGTTCGCGGCGGTGGAGGAAGCTCCGGCCACCACTCCGACAGCAACAAATGAAAACGGACCGGCAATCCGGGCAAAGCCGCGGCGGCCCAGAGCTCGTATGACCAGTGCAGCCAAAACCGATTGATCGGGAGCTGACATGAAAGACGTTCTGTGCCTCGCCGTGTTCGCTGGCAAGATTCTATGCCTCTTGATGTTCGTGAACGTCGTGAAACCCGACGTCGTCGGCATTCTCCAGACGTCGGCGGCTCCTGTCGACTGCAGGGAACGTTCAGGACTGCGGGACTGCGCCTCGAACCTGTTTGCGACAGCTTCGCTAGCCGACGCGAAGTCATGCATCGCACATAGAAACATCGCTCACTGCTGAAGCAACCGTCCGCCGACGCCACGATCGCCATGACCAAAATTGCCTCATTCCGTGACCGACACGCCGCCCTCATCTTCGCGCTGCGGACCTTTGCGGCGGCGATGCTGGCGTTCTCGATCGCGCTGCTGCTGGACATGCCGCGTCCCTATTGGGCCATGGCGTCGGTCTATATCACCTCGAACCTGTTCACGGGGGCGACCACCTCCAAGGCCGTCTACCGCATTCTGGGCACGCTGATTGGCGGGGCAGGAACGATCGTGCTGATCCCGAACCTCGTCAATGCGCCGGAGCTGCTCAGCCTCTGCATCGCGCTGTGGGTCGGCATCTTTCTATATCTCTCGCTGATCGACGGCACGCCGCGCAGCTACGTCTTCCTGCTGGCCGGCTATACCGTGGCCCTGCTCGGATTTCCCATCGTCTCGACGCCCCAATCGGCCTTCGACATCGTGGTTTCCCGCGTGCAGGAGATCGTGCTCGGAATCGTCTGCGCGAGCGTCGTCGCGATGCTCGTGCTGCCGCGCAGCGTGGCCTCCGCAGTCACCGCACAAACCGACGCATGGCTCGCCGGCGCGCGCCGGCTCGCCGCGGGCATCCTGACGGGCCGCGGCATCGGTCAGGAGCGTGACAGCGAACGCATGCGTCTTGCCGCTGCGGCCTCCGAAATCGACCAGCTTGGGCGCCATCTCGGCTATGAGGCGACCGCTTCTGCAAATACCGGGCGAGCGCTGCAGCGCCTCCGGCAGCATATGCTATCGCTGCTTCCGCTGCTCGGATCGATCGAAGACCGCAAGCTGCCTCTCAACTGGCATGAGGAGGCTGCTGCGCGCGTTGCCTGCATCTGCACAAAGACAGCGGCATGGCTCGACGCGGGCGGGCGCGATGGACAGCAAGCAAGCGCGTTGCGCACAGCACTCGATGAAATACGACCGGAGCTGGGCGTAGATCCCGACTGGACCGACATTGCGATCTCTGGTCTCGTGGTCCGGCTTCGTAACCTTGTCGACGTCATGCAGGATTGCCAGCTCCTGCGCGAGGCCATCTCCGAGGGGCGCAATCCCGAATCGCTTCCACTCGCCTTCTCTCCTGGCGGATTGGCTGTTGTCATCCCGCATCGCGACCACTGGTCTGCGCTCCTGGCGGCCGGCTCCGTGGCCCTTGCGGTGCTTTGCTGCAGTTGCTTCTCCATTGCCACCGGCTGGTCGGACGGGGTTGCTGCTCCGCTCTTCGCCGCCGTCGTCGGCAGCTTTCTGGCGGGTGTGGACGATCCGCTTCCGGCGTTCCGCAATTTCTACGGAGTGTTCGTCGTCGTTATCGCCGTCCATGGCATCTACCTGTTTGGCGTGTTGCCACGGATTACGACTCTCGAGGTGCTCGTCGTCGCATTGATGCCGACTTTCCTGCTGTTCGGCTGGATGGCTGCGCGGCCCGCGACCGCACGCCTCGGCTCCATACTTGCCATCTATCTCTCGGTGCAACTGGCGTTGACCGAGACCTATTCGGCCGACTTTACCTCCTATGCCAACTCCAGCATTGCGCTGATGCTGGGCGTGGCGCTGACCGGCGTGACCTGCGGCATCGTTCGCCTGGTCGGGGCTGACTGGATCGCTAACCGATTGCTGCGAAGCAATTGGACCACGCTTGCATCGGTCGCCGAGCGCACGTCGGATCAAGGTCCCTTTGCACTTGCCAGTCTCATGCAGCATCGCCTCGCCCTGCTTGCTGCGCGTATCACCGTCGTTCCTGCCGATGCAAGGAGCGGCGCAGCCAATCTTCGCCAGCTGCGGACGGCGCTCAACATTGTCGGCGTGAGGCGCGCGAGCTTGGGCCTGTCACGCTGCACAAGAGCGGCAGTCGAAGCCTTTTTCGCCCGCCTTGCCCCGATTTGCAGGACCCATACGGCCGGGCCGCTTCCAGATGGCCTAATCGGACAGCTCGATAGCACCATCGCATTGACGTTGCAGGAACCCTTGAGCGAAGCCCGCGATAACGTCCTGATCGGTCTCACAGGCGTTCGTTCCGGGCTGTTTCCGGAGTCGCCGGCCTATCAACCGCAGCAAATCGAACCTGGGACGATCGCCGCATGAAATACCAACTTGACCTTTTCGGCGTGCTCGTTCCGACGCTCCTGCTCTGGAGCGTGGTTGCCTACGTGCTGGCGCGCGTCGTCAGCAAGCTGATTGCTCGTATCGGCCTCTATCGATGGATCTGGCATCCCGCACTCTTCGATTTCGCGCTTTTCATCTGCCTGGTCACCGGCCTCGTCTTAGGCTCCACGGAGTTATTCTCATGACAGCACCCGTTTCGCTCCAGAAAGCCATATGGCGCGGGTTCACGATGAAGTGCCCGAACTGCGGCCAGGGCCGTCTGTTCGGCCGCTTCCTCAAGGTAGTCGGCAACTGCGAGGTTTGCGGCGAAGATTACACGCCGCAACGCGCCGACGACCTTCCGGCCTATCTTGTGATCGCGATCGTCGGCCACCTCGTCGTGCCTGGGCTTCTAGCCGTCGAGATGACCTATTCACCTCCGGCCTGGCTTCAATTGCTGATCTGGCTCCCGGTCACCGGGCTTTCCGCATTCTTTCTGCTGCAGCCCGTGAAGGGGACAATTGTCGGCCTGCAATGGCAGACCGGCATGCACGGCTTCGAGGCCGCCAGACGCCGCCGGGATCGAGAAGTCCCTGATGGCGTCACGCCCGTTTCTCACCTCGCCTCCAAGGAGTTGGTGTCATGAAAGCCGTTGTGAATTTGCTGCGTCCTTTTGCGCTGACCGGTCTCATCGTGCTGGTCGCGCTTTGGGCCGGTTACAAGCTGTGGGATTACTACTTTGATGCGCCCTGGACCCGTGACGGACATGTGCGGGCCGACGTGGTGCCCGTGGCTCCCGATGTTTCCGGCTTTGTGAGCGAGGTTTTGGTTCGGGACAATCAGCAAGTACAAAAGGGCGACGTGCTCTTCCGGATCGACCGGGCGCGCTATGAAATCGCGCTCAAGCAGGCAGAGGCGGTACAGGAAGGCAAGCGCGCCACGCTCGACAATGCCAATGCTGATCTGAAGCGCTACAGTGCGCTGACACCCGGCGTCGTGGTTTCCACGCAGCGGATGGACCAAGTCGTCGCCATCCAGGGCTCGGCCCGGGCGGCCTATGACCAGGCCGTCGCGGATGTTGCGCTTGCGAAGCTCAACATCGAACGCAGCGAGGTGCGGGCCTCGGTCAGCGGCATTGTCACCAACAACGAGCTGCGGCCGGGCGCCTACCTCACCCCCGGAAAGGGCGTGATGGCGCTGCTCGATACCGACACCCTGCACGTCCAGGGCTACTTCGAGGAAACCAAGCTGCAGCGCATCCATGTCGGCGATCCCGTCAACGTGCGGCTGATGGGAAGCAGCCGTGCCTTGCTGGGCAAGGTCGAGAGCGTTGCAGCCGGTATCGAGGACCGCGATCGCAGCAACGGCTCAACCCTTCTTGCCAACGTCAACCCAACCTTCAACTGGGTCCGCCTGGCGCAACGCGTCCCGGTCCGGATCGCGCTGGACGGCACCGAGCGAAACGAACTCGTTGCGGGCGCCACCGCGACGGTCGAGGTACTCGGCTCCGGATCACGCAGCTATGCGACCGAAGCCAAAAATGCACGCAGGACGGCACAGCCCTCCAGCTGCCACATGGCGCGAACTGCGATCGCGGTCGTACCCTCGTGCGGCTGAAAGCTGATCAGATAAAGGTCTATCAAGATGTTGGTAGCGTTTCTGGCAATGCTGAGCACGGGCATCTTCGCGGCCCATATTCTCGAAGCGCTGCACACGGGCCTGTCGGCGCACACACGCCGAAATCGAACGCGATAACCCACCGAGGTAACCTCTGATGCGCACTCGCCGGACCAGCTATCGATCCTGGTTGTCGCTCGGCGCCGGCACCGCCCTAACCGCCACTCAATCGCTTCGCAGGCTCTGCAACCTCAGCTTCCGGAGGCGCGACCGCGAACACCACGGAGTGTCCGCTTTGCTCGCTCGAATATCCTATTCTACGACGAAGGCGTCATCGGGCTGTGCGGTCGGGTCTAGGAGCTGTATCGACGGGTGAAGCCACAACAAGAACGAGCCAGTCGCTCAGCAGTCCGGCGGTGCGAGGCTCGACCACGGGAACGTCGCACGAGATACGCTCTGTGCTCACGGCCGGAACGAAAAACCCTGCATCAGCAGGGCTTTGGAATGGTGGGCGCACCAGGGCTCGAACCTGGGACCCGCTGATTAAGAGTTCAAAACCGGCGCCTCTCTACGATTTCTGAATCTGCGCTACACTACGGTGAGGTCGAAGAAGACCTTTTATTTATAGGGACTTGTCGCATAGCTTCGCAGTCCGGCGAACGCAGACCTTCAAACACCTCGGCTCGCCAAAACCGTTTGAAAACCGTTTTAACAGTTCACGTCCCCCCATGACCGATATTCGCATTGCTCTCAGCGACAAGGCTATCGCTCAGCTACCGTCTCCTGAAGATGGCTGGTATCTGGCTCGCGACACCGAGCTGAAAGGCTTCTTCGTGGTCGTGGGGAAGCGGAAAAGGACCTTCACCGTTCAAGGTGATCTTAGGCAACGAGGAAAGCGGGCCTCATCCATTAGAGTGTCTATTGGAGATGCCAGCGAGTTAACGACCCGAGCGGCCCGCTCGCTTGCCAAGGAATATCTTGCTCAAATCAGCAAGGGAAAGCACCCGAAAGCGAGGCAAGACGGAAACGCCGAACAGGGCAATACCAACCGGGATGAAGCTGTAGCGAGCGTTACCCTGAAGCAGGCTTGGCAACGCTATCTGGAAGCCCACTTGATTCGAAAAGGCCGTAGCAAAAAAACGATAAGCGGCTATCGGGATCACGTCGAGCGTCTCTTTTCCGAATGGCTTGACACCCCTCTGCTCGACCTCGCGAACGATCCCGGTCGCGTCGCCGAAAAGCATGATGAGCTTTCCAAGGAGAACGGTCCCTACATGGCGAATGGCAGCATGCGGACGCTGCGGGCCATTTACAATCATGCTCGGAAGACCAATCGATCGCTGCCGCGCGACAACCCCGCAGATGCAGTCGATTGGAATCAGGAAGAGCGCAGGAACACCGGTATGGGGACCGGCGATTTGAAAGGATGGTTTCTCGAGCTAGCCAATCTAGACAACCCAATCCGGCGCGAATTCCATCTTTTCACATTGCTGTGTGGGTCTAGGCCCACCGCATTGCAGCAGGCTAAGCCCGAACACATCAATTTTCGGCGGCGAACGCTCCACATCCCGACGCCCAAGGGAGGCAGCAAGCGAGCGTTCGACATTCCACTGTCTCGGGAGATGATCCTGAGCCTCATTCGAGTGCTTCGTTTCGGCAGGCAAATACATCCGTCTCAGGCGCAAGAATGGTTGTTCCCAGCTGAGAGCGCCTCTGGACACCTGGCGGAAACAAAGGAAGATAGAGATATCTTGTCGAAATGGGGCAATGACCTTCGTCAGACATTTCGGACAATTGCCGCCGCTGCTGGCGTTTCCGAATTCGACGCCAAGCTCCTTATGAACCATTCGATCCCTGGTGTGAATGCAGGCTATGTCACTCGACACAAGCTGGTTGAAGACCACCTGCGCAGCCAGCAGCAAGCTATTAGTACGGCTGCGTTTTCTGGTCTCGGTAAGTCGCTCGTAGGACAAGGGCCGTTGTCAGATTGGCTCGGTCACGCGGCAAGCCGACGAGTCGTCAGCCTTTTCCAATTGAAGCCAGCGCCCCTCAGCGAGGAGGAGGAAAGAATTCGGCAAGCAGCCTGATCCAGGCTGCGATCTGATCGAGGCGCCCACTGCGTCCGAACGTAAGCAGCAATAGAAAAGATCAACGAAAACATTGAATCTCGTGCGGACTGACCACCATTATCGCTATTTGTACATGGGGTTTCGGTGGTCAAACGGTGGTCGAGTGCATCAACCGACTGTTGGAGCCCGCCTGAACAACGGGCGGATATGGACTGAGCATGAGGCCGGGGCGAAGACGGCCGACCTAGCTCGCAAGCACGGGGTCTCCGAAGCGACTAACCGCGGCCGGATGAAAGTTCGGTGGCAGGTCAGATATGATAGTGGATCCGCCGCGCTCACCCATTCAACAAAACGACGGCTTATCGCACTATTGATTTGCTCTTGTACCACCGTCGATCGGTCGAGGGACATATCCGACCTGCTGAAGCGGGGCGGACACCCATGTGCCTGCAGCAAATGCGTTAGCAGTCACTCCTTGACATCTAGGACCGCAGTCCATCGGTCCAGATGCGGCCGGCGTCGAGTGCAAATCACTGCTCGAGGGCGTTTGCAACTCTCTGGGGCAGACCATTGCCGGGCTAGAAAAGGCTACGCTCCTGCCTTGAAACAGAAACAGACTCCATCTGCCTATAGGCACAGGCAGAGCGGTTCATTTGGCTCGGGTGCGAAACCCTTAAAAGGCGCCGATCGGGTCAAAAATTGCCGGCGACCAGATCGTAAGAGCCCCTGGTACCGCGAACGTACACCTTGGCGGCGGCGGCGCATATCAAGTCCCGATTGGAATCGAAAGCGTGGAGAAGGCTCGACTCATCGTAACCGGTATCGGGTTGAATTCGCTTCAGCGCTTCTTCTTCGATGAAAAACGATGCCTCAATGGCGCTATCGTGTCCCCAGAACCGTACGGCACGCCGCGTGCGGTCGTATGAACGGCTATGGTTTGGAAACTCGATCATGTGGCCGGAGCCGATCCGTTGTGGAAAGGTGACTTCCTTGCCTTGCCAGCTCGACGCGATTTACCTTTTGGACGGCCGATCTGCGACCGCCCTTGCGAGCGACGGTGCCAAACCTGGCGCTGGAAGAGCGTTGAGGCGCCCGCAAACTCTTAGATGGCTACGTGGAAAGCGAACTACAATCCCGTTCGCCCTGTCACAGCAAATAGTTTCTGCCTGACCTCGCTATTCCGCGGACGGGCACTATATCTTGAATATCACCGCGTGCTTCCCGGCTGTTATCGGTGACTGAGAGCATCGTGCTCCCGCCGCGACCAAAAGGCGGTCAATATGTCAAACATCTCAAAATTCGGACTGCGCGAGTGGCTGGTGCCGCCGGTCGTTCTGCCGATCTTCTTCGCGTTTGTGATCGCTGGTGCGGTGCTCATTCAATGGTAGCCGCCCGCGGGCCGCAGCGGCGCAACTCTCTGAGATCATGAAATTGCATCTCAACGGATAAAGGGATGCGGCAGCGAGACAGGAACCATAGAGGGGCGTGCCGATCATCGGTGCGCACCCACAGCAGCCGTGAGTCTCAATGACGTTCGGTCCATCACGCGTTCCAGCCTTCGTTCTCGTCGTAGAAGACGAGATGGTGCTCCGCAGGCGCGCAGTTGGCATGGTGGAAGACGCCGGCTACACGCCGTTGGAAGCGCTGGATACCGACGAAGCCCTCGCAATCCTGAGCTCCAGATCCGACATCGCGCTCGTTTGCGCCGACATCCAGCTGCCGGGCAGCATAGACGGCATAGGCCTTGCGCACACCGTGCGTAGACGGTGGCCGGCAATCGACCTCATCCTGATGTCCGAGAAATTGAACCCGCCGAGCATCGATCTTCCCCCTTGCAGCGAGTTCTATGGTAAGCCGCTCCAGGCTTGGCAGATCAAAGCTGGTATTCGTAGGATGATTGGCCACGCCCGAGGCGCGTGAGAGGACCCACCATCGTCCGGTCTCCGCGTCAAGCGGCCAGCGAGCAAGCTCTCACCTCTCGTCGATCGGCGGTACCATGGCGATCTTCCTCGTCCGGCATATCACGACATATCGGTACCGGCGCGCGGTCAGGCTCGGCCGACATCAATTAATGGCACGGCCGCGCGATAGTTTCGACCAGCGACTGATTGATTTCTCGCTCAATGTGACGCCCGAGCCTTCTGAGGTGAGGTGGCTGCACGATGTCTTCGGGAATTGTGTTGCGCAGGTCGAGTTTGGCTGTGACAGCGACAATTTGCGATTCGAGTGTGTCATCAAGGTCGACCACACGCCGGAGAACGCGCCCGACTTCAGAATTGAGGACCACGCGAAGGACCATCCGTTTGCGTATCAGGCGGAGGAGGCGCCCGACCTGGCACCCTATGTTCAGAGATGGTTCTCAGACCCGGAAGACCATCTCGGCAGGTGGCTGGACACGTTTCTCGTGCGCGGGACCAGACGTTCTACCGGACAGGTCCTGATGACCCTCAATGAAGCAATCTCGGATGGCTTCGCCTACGACCGCCGCACGGCGCCAGGAACGCAAAGTCCTTCTACGACACTCGAACGCAGGAAGGGCACCTGCCGGGATTTTGCCGTCTTGATGATTGAAGCTGCGCGAAGCCTGGGCTTCGCCGCACGCTTTATCACCGGCTATATCTACGTACCGGATCGCGATGGTCCTGTCTGGCTGGGCGGGGGAGCCACCCATGCCTGGTGCCAGATCTACGTCCCCGGCTCCGGCTGGGTCGAGTTCGATCCGACCAATGGAATCGTCGGAAACCGCGATCTGATCCGCGTGGCGGTGGCCAGAGTCCCAAGCCAGGCCATTCCCCTGTTCGGCACTTATTGGGGAGCTCGTGAGGACGAGCTTGGGATGGATGTGGACGTGAACGTCAAAACAGCGTCGGCTCTGTCGTAATGTCGTTCAATGAAGAGGCAGGAACACGCCCCCCGCCAGCGCGTTGGAACTTCCGAACGCCGCGCTGTGTCGACAGGCATAATCGAGATCGAAGCAGCCGCGGCAATTTGTCGACTTTGGAGGACGCCGAGTGAAGATCCGGGTCGGCTATGAGATGATCTACGACTTTCCGCAGCCCACACCCATGATCATGGTCCTGGGCGTTCATTTCTCTCGGGCATCGGACGTCGTCGTGCCCGATTATCTGACTACCACGCCTTCGGTTGCGATCGTCCCCTATCGTGACGGCTTCGGCAACTGGTGCAGCCGCATCGTTGCTCCAGCCGGCCGAATGCGCCTGGCGGCTGACGGGATGGTTCGCGACACCGGCTTGCCGGACGTCGTTATGCCCTCGGCTACCCAACACGCGGTCGAGGACTTGCCGGCAGAGACAATCGTATATCTGCTCGGCAGCCGCTATTGCGAAACCGATCATCTGTCCGATGTCGCGTGGAAACTTTTCGGGAAGGTCTCGCCCGGATGGGCCCGTGTTCAGGCGATCTGTGATTTCGTTCACAATCACATTCAATTCGGCTACGAACACGCGCGCGCAACCAAGACGGCCCGGGACGTCTTCAACGAAGGCAAGGGCGTTTGCCGAGACTTCGCGCATCTGGCCATCACGTTCTGTCGCTGCATGAACATTCCCGCCAGATACTGCACCGGCTATCTCGGCGACATCGGCATGCCTCCCCCCTACGCCCCAGGAGACTTCGCGGGATGGTTCGAAGCCTACATCGGCGGACGTTGGTACACATTCGATCCACGCAACAACGTCCCCCGGATTGGACGTGTGCTGATCGCTCAAGGACGTGACGCGGCCGACGTGCCGATTACCCAGACGTTTGGCCCTAACACCTTGGTCAGCTTCAAGGTGTGGACCGACGAGATCCATTCGTGAGCACAGGATGAAGTGAGGCTGAGCCCTGAATCGCTTCAGGAGAAATGATCCCGGACTTGCGACTCGACTTGACCGTACGAAAGCGAGTTGAGCTTCTGCCGGAACGAATGTCGGTGTCGCAACTTGGTAAGGACGACCGGATGCAAACGCCCCCCACAGCATCCGAGGAAATGACGGCCTCATTGCGCCCCCACGCTCTGGGGCCGTCGCTTGGGAGCCTCTCTAGTCGCGCTCTCTGAGCACGGGCTTCTCGTGCAACACCGCACTCAACAACGAGTTGTGGACCTCGATGTGGCCATTATAGCTGATGAGCCCCAACCTTCGAAATTTGTTCATAAAATAGCTGACCCGCGATCGCGTGGTCCCGATCATCTCAGCCAGTGTCTCCTGATTGATGCTCGCACTGATCGGCTGCGGACTGCCTTCCTTGCCGAAATTCGCGAGCAGCAACAGCAGGCGAGCCAGCCTCCGTTCGCTGGAATTGAATAGCTGGTCGATCAGGTCCTCCTCGATCCGGCTGTTTCGGGTCAACAGATACGAAATGAACAGCTGGGAGAATTTCGGCTCTTCACGGATAGCCGACATCATCGCTTCTTTGGTTATCGACGTGATGACGCAATCTTCCATCGCCGTTGTCGTCGCGATCCGCAGAGGATGACCATTCATGCATCCCTCGCCGAAGAACTGACCGGGCTCGAGAATGGCGACGACTGCCTCCTTGCCCTGCTCCGAAACGACCGTCAGCTTGACCTTGCCGCTTTGAATGTAGAACACCGAGTCAGCAGCGTCGCCCTGCTGAAACACATGCTGGTTCTTGCGAAACGTCAGAATGGCTTTGCCGGCGCCCACCTTGCCGAGAAAATGTTGGGGATCGAACGTGTCCTTGGACGGCTTCGCCACGCGTGGACTCCTTTGAATCGACCAAACTTGTTCGCTTCGATCGGCTGCCAGGGAACGGCTTTCTTGACCAAGCGACGAACGGTTGCTCCTTGCCGGCCAGACCTTGCGGCAGCGGCCCTATTGGGCAGAATTTACTCCCTGATTGTTCGCAATTCTAGGGAAGAGCCACTTTCCAAAGGGCGCGGCTCATTGCGCGCCCATCAGCAGGCATTCTCGGGCGAAGCGACGGTCGCCCTGCGCGTGGCACGACTTTACGATTGAGCATGGAAGTATGCCGACCCGGCGGCACGACGCGCTGGTCAATATAGCTCACCATGGAGTTAGGCAGCGCCCGAACTCCTTGCGGGCCCTGCTTTGCACCCCCTCGCTATTCGACGCTTCCATACCCATATCCTGTGTGTCTGATCGGACCATTGGGCCAATTGAGTGCAACGCCCCGCGACAGGCTGCCGGCCTGAATAGGTCGCCGACAACAGGAGGATTCCATGCCACTTGCGCACTTTCGAATCGATGAAGGACCGCACACGATGGACGGGCTCCGACTCATTGCACGGGATGGGAACAAGCAGGTCGAGGCATTCATGAGCCGGAAGGTGATGGACGTCTGGGCAGAATCCGTCGAGCATCTTGGAGGACGTCAAAGTCTTTTCCGAGATCAATACAATGCGCTTGGCAGACTGAACCTCCCCGCACTTCAACGGATTGTGCGCGCGAAATACGAGCGAGGTGCCGCGTTCAACCGCCAACATCCCTTCGTGGAGGTCCTGTTCTCTGACATTTCCGAAAGTGGCGAGACCTTGGATCTAAGTGAACTGGTTCGAGAAGCATTACCCCCGGCATTTCATAGGCTGGCCTAACATCCTGAAGGCAGGCAGCGACCGAAGCGTACGCTTCCGGCTCGCCGGATTCAGCACATTTACTTGCGAGTGAGCAATATTGACCAGCAAGGCGACAAGCCAGGTTTCAATATGACTTGCGTAGCCCTCGGTGAGGGAAAGTCAGCGCGCCGCCTGGCCATGGTCATGCCGTCACTTCTGTGCAAGCGAACAGACAAACAAATCGGCTACAGCGTCTCGCAACTCGTTCAATTGCGCCATCAGATGCTCCGGTTTGCTCGGACGCTCCCGCCGGGACCTGACCGGAATCAGCGGCGGCAAATCGCATCTTCCTTGCGAAGCCTTGCCAGACGCAAGCGGTGAACCGGCTGTCCCTGATGACGAAGTCAAGCATTGCAAGGCAAGATAAAGTTGGGGGCCGCCGGCTCGTTGCCAGCCGTGCCAGGCGCGGTTCGACAAGCGGGCGATGCGCCTTACATCGGACGAGGAACGTACGGAGCGCAAGCGTCGACGGACAAGAGGCCCGAATCTCGCCCCGGGGGGCTCGACCGCTTCGACCGGCCGAGGAAAAGGAGTGGTTCAGATGATGGTGCCAGTGAAAACCGAGGAGTTACCTGCGGGCGTGTTCGTGCTGGAGATCGATGGCCAGCCGATCTTAGCGCTCATGGCTGCCACGCTTTTCCAGGCCAGAGAACTCGGCCAGGAGCAATGGCTCCTAGAGGACTTGAAGCGAATGACGCTCGGACACAGACCGCTTTGGGATGGGACGTCTCCGATTAGGGTGCGTCGCGCCGATCCAGCAGAAGAAGTGTATTACGTCGACGCGAAGACGGAGAGAGCTGCGGACGACTCGCCTTTGGTCTATCTGGTTCGGCGCGACGATGAAGCGGATGCAAGTGGAGCCGTCACTCGTGGCACATTTCCGCCCAGGAGATGATATCGAGATGGCGTGGGGTCTCGTCGGTCAAGCGACATTGGGCGCGCCATGACAATGGCTGAGACGTCATCAGTGTGAACAGCAGTCAACTACAGCATCCCAGATGCACCGCCTCGAGATCGAAGATGTGACTTTCGGACGTGGAGTGGATCGACAGTTCGCAGGACGCGCCTCGCGCGTCGCCAGTCGCGGGCTCTGATCTCGCCAGATCATTCTATTGAAGCGCGGCCAGCTTCCCGCTGGAACTGTCCCGGCGTTGGGGCCGTTCGAGATTGCATCAGATGGCTCGAGCGATATCCGGCAGCTGGTCATCTACACGGGTAGGAAATCATGATGTTCCTAATGGTTCTGATCTGGGCGACGCAGAACCGAGACGCTGCCCTGGAGCCAAAGCTCGACGAGTGCTCCTGGCCAGGGCCGCATTGCGCTTAGCAAAGATAGAAAACTGCACGATGATGCGTAAGGGAGGCTTTATGGCAAATGTAACCGAACGGAATAACGTTCACGTTCGTGGCGCGGGCGACCGGGCGATGGTCTTCGCCCACGGCTTCGGGTGCGATCAGAACATGTGGCGGTTCGTGGCTCCGGCGTTTGAAAGGGACTTCAGGACGGTTCTATTCGACCACGTCGGCGCCGGCGGATCCGATCTGTCGGCCTATGACTGGGCCAAGTATTCAACCTTATCCGGTTACGCCGACGACGTGGTCGAAATCGGCGCCGAGCTAGGTTTGAAGGATTGCGTCTTCGTCGGGCATTCCGTCAGCAGCATGATCGGCGTGCTGGCGGCGCGACAAGCGCCAGGCAGGTTCGGCAAGCTCGTGCTCATCGGCCCTTCAGCCCGCTACATCGACGACGAAGGATATGTTGGCGGGTTCAGTGCCGAGCAGATCGGTGAATTGCTCGCGCTTCTCGAATCCAACCACATGGGTTGGTCAACACAGATTGCGCCGATGATCATGGGCAATCCCGACCGCCCGGAACTCGGTCAGGAGCTCACGAACAGCTTCTGCCGCACGGACCCCGATATTGCCAAAGCGTTCGCCCGTGTGACTTTCACCTCCGACAACCGCAAGGATCTCGCGGAAGTTTCCGTTCCAGTCCTCGTCCTCCAATGCAAGGAGGACATCATCGCCTCCCAGGAGGTCGGCGATTTCGTTGCCCGTAGTATCCCCGGCGGTCGAATGATCGTCCTGAACGCGACCGGGCATTGCCCGAACCTCAGTGCGCCCGACGAGGTCATCGCGGCGATTCGAGCCTTCGTCTCGTGAGCGTCTCCGGTCCAGACTTCGAGGACATGGTCAACAACGCCCCGTGCGGGTACGTCACCCTGCACCCGAACGGCCGCATTGAGCATGTCAACCCGACCTTGCTGGCGTGGAGCGGGCACCCGGCAGACCAGATGGTCGGCAAGCGTTTCACCGATTTCCTGACCATGCCAGGCCGCATCTACTACGAAACTCATATCGCGCCGCTGCTGCGGATGCAGGGCTTCTTCAACGAATTCGCTATCGACATGGTGACCGCTGCCGGTGAGCCGCTCCACATGATCGCCAACGCGAACGAGCGCCGCGATGCGGATGGAAAGCTGCTGCTGATCCGTCTTGCGTTGATCAAGGCGACCGACCGACGGCGCTACGAACAGGAGCTCCTCGCCGGCCGAGAATTGGCCATTGCTGCCGAAAGGGCGACCCAAGAAGTGCTGCTGCTCGAGCACGAAACCTCCGAACTGCGGGAACAGTTCATCGCCGTACTTGGTCACGATCTTCGCAATCCTCTCGCCTCCATCAGCGCTGGCGCGAGACTTCTCGGCCGTACCGTGCAGAATGAGAAGGAGCAGCAGATCGTCGCCATGATGCAGACGACGGTCATGCGCATGGCCTCGATGATCGACAACGTCCTCGACTTTGCACGCGGTCGTCTGGGCGGCGGCATTACCCTGGAATACGATGCGAAAGGACCGCTGGAGCCCGTCCTTGCCCAGGTGATCGACGAACTGAGGCTGGCTTCGCCCGGTCGCGTCATCGAATTCGAGTTTGCCGTCGACGGGCCGGTAAACTGCGATCGCATCCGCATCGGCCAGCTCCTTTCCAACCTGCTCGGCAACGCCGTGACGCATGGCACGGCCAACAAGCCCATCACCGTTCACGCCGAGACGCGAAATGGATTGTTCGAGCTCTGGGTCGCCAATGCCGGTGAGGCTATTCCGCAAACGGTGATGGACAAGCTGTTCGAACCGTTCTTCCGCGGCAAGGCCCGTGCGAGCAAGCAAGGGCTTGGACTTGGGCTGTACATCGCCTCGCAGATCGCAAAGGCGCATGGGGGCGCATTGACCGTCGCATCGACACCCGCGGAGACCCGCTTTAGTTTCTCAATGCCGCTGGCGTAACATGCATGCTGCAATGGCCGCCTTTCGACGGCGCGGTCCTCAATCTTCTCCCGAGAGCGACACCGGACTAGCCTTCGAGGACGTGGCCCAAAGCTCTTAGCGGACGCACGCGATCGCTGACGATCTTGAGGATGGCCAGCATCGGAACAGCCAGGATCGCGCCAGGCACGCCCCACATCCAGAACCAGAACACCAGCGACAGGATGACCAGCACCGGGTTCAGCGTGAAGCGTCGGGCAAGCAACATGGGCGTCAGGGTTTCGCCTTCGGCGAGGTGGATGCAGAAGTAGAGGGCCGGCGGCAGCAAGGCCCACCACAAGCTGTCGAAGCTCAACATTCCGGCCAGCAGGAAGATGACGGTGCCTAACAGTGGGCCCAGAATTGGAACGTAGTTGAGCAGGAAGGCCGCGGCTCCCCACAACAGCGGGTCTCCAAGCCCGCAGAAATACATCGCAACCGCCGTTGCAATTCCCACTGCAGCATTCATGGCGGTGATTGTAAGCAGATAGGCAGATATGTCCGCTTCGATCTGCTGGGAGATGTCCACCGCCTGCCTCTTGTCGCGAAAACTTGGGAGGACCTCGACGATACGTCGCAGAAAAACGTCGCCTGCGACCAGGAGAAAGTAGAGCACCAGAACCGTGGTAAAAAGGCCGTCGATGACAGCCCGCGTTCCAGCGAAGAGCGCGCCGGTCAGGCCGAGATCGCTGCGGACCGAAACGATGGCTCCTTTCTTCTCGGGAGCGTCGGCGACGTGCTCGGCCTGCTGGATGACTTTCTGCAGCGCTTCGATCGGGCGCTTTAGAACGACCAAGTGAGTTTCGAGGCGAGGCAGGCCCTCCGGCAATTTCTCCGCCCAGGTCGCGGCAGGTAGCGACAAGGCTGCCACAAACCCCACGAGCGCTCCCACCACCACCAGGATCGCCAAGAGCGCTCCGATGGCACGGGGGAGACCTATACGCTCGAGCAGATGCACGACGGGGTGCAGAATGAGCTGCAGCACGAAGGCGAGCACCACGGGCAATATGATCGAGCTTGCCACATGCATGGCTGCCAGCACGGCCAGTGTTAGCAGACTACCGAGAAAGAACGTCTGCGGGCTGGACGGCAGCGGCATTTCGATATCGTCGGCCGCCTGCGGTGGCGAGGCAGCCGGTTCCGGTACGCCGACATTCTGCCCCGGGGACCAGGGGGGCTCATGCGGCAACTTTGACAGCGAGACCACGACGCTTTTCTCCATCCCGATCAAGGGGCCTGCCCCAACCCGCTGAGTCAGCTTCGCACCGGTCGGAAGGGCGCGATGCGGCTGCAGGAGCCTTTAGCCGGATAAGCAGTCGGTCCGGCTGGACGGTTCGGCCGCGGCGGGCCTCTTCGCCAACTGAAGAATGAGAACACGTGGCCCCGCCGGAGCGTTCCTAGGCGCTCGCGAACCGGTGCGGTGCATTCCCGCCAATGTCGGTCGCAGCAGCGGCTTCATCGATGGCCGCCATCAACCGAGCCGTGGCAGACTGTTGGATCATGTGCCCTGCCCCAGCGACGCGGTGCAGCTTGCTGTGAGTGATTTCGCCGTGAAGTCTGACCGATTGCTTGTTGATATCGATGAGGCGATCCTCATCGCCGGCGATGATGATGGTGGGCATCTTGAGTTGGTCGTAGCTCTTCGACGACTCGAATGCAGCGGGGATCATCAACGTTGCCTCCGCCGCGCTGGCACGCATCTGTGACGGTCGCAACGCCAACTCCTTGGGGAAGCCGACGAACTTGTCAGGGACTGGCCGCGGACCGAACATTTTTCGCAACATGGAAGGCCACAAAAGGCGGCTGACGATCGGCGAGATCGTGTGACTGAGCGCATCGCCCATCCCGCGCATCGAAGACATCGAAGATGCCGCCGCATCAGCACGGACGGTTGGAAAATAGTAGCCTGATGCGAGCACCAAAGCTTCGACAAATGACGGATGTCTTGTTGCCAGCGCAAGAGCGACCGCCGCACCCCATGAATGTCCAAGCACGATCGCCCGCTGAACGCTCAGCCGATCAAGCGCCTTTCTGAACAGATCGGCCTGGGCTTCCGGGGTCCATATCACGTTCCGCGGCCGCGAGCTGTGTCCGAATCCGGGGCGATCGAATACGATCACCCGAAACCGGTTGGCCGCCAGGTCGATCAAGCCGCTGGATTCAAAATCCTGGATCATGCTGCCGTTGCCGTGCAGGAGCACAAGCGGACGGCCGTTGCCGCGTTCCACGTAGTGCAGTCGGACGCCATCGATCTCCAAGAACTGCCCGCGAGGCGGGTTATCGCGCTCCGCTTTCTTGGCGACTCGCCCATTTACGATCGCCATGGCCCCGAGGAGGGAAGCTGCCCCTGCAAAGGCCGCAAGCGCAGGATGTCGCCGCAAGGGAGTGGTGTAGTCAGACTGGAGCGAGGGCGAGCGTGTTCGCGGGAGTTCCATGTGCAGTACCTCTGGTGGTCTGCACGATGCCTCAGGGAGATTGAGAGATGTTGCAGGCTATCGTTAACCGTCGGTGCCAAGTCTTCGTTCCAAACGTACCTTGAAGCGCATCGTTGTCGCTGTCGCCGGTTCAAGTCACTCCAATTGATCGGCCCAGCGCGCTGGGGGCAAGAAATGATCGCGTGGAACATGTCGACGTTGGTCTTGTTCAACCTTGTTACTCTTGCCAAGAAAGCGACTGGATAAATGGCAAACAACAACAGAAGCCCGGATGAGAAGCAGCCCGGCGAAAATCCGGAAGGTAAGTATCACTACAATCCGGGAAATATGGCGGGCAAAAAGCCCGGTGACGCGGAGCAGACTGACGAAAATCGAACGCTCCCGTCTCCGCGCAAAGAGAAGCCCGCCGAATAGGTCCGACAACGCCCGCGACTTTGCCTCTTCGAAGAGCCGCGGAAAGAACCTGAGGACCAACTGAGACACCCTTCCGAGAATCGACTCATCGCAAGACGCGCGTCCCACGATGAGCCATCCCGGGTGGATGGCGCGAGCTGAGGGGTCAGTTATCGCGCCACAGACCAATACGACAACCTCAGGACGGGAGAGTCGTTCCTGTCAGAGCCTGGCGGGGCAAAGCTTGTGCCCTCTGTCTGCTGTCTGCACTCTGAGACGCAACTCGGCTGCCAGCCCCTGATGCCGGCATAAGTGTTCTTTTGCGGCATGCCGTCGGTGTCAGGGAGCCGCTTGCCACGCTTCTGCGATTCATGGGAGTTCCGATGAAAAAACCAGTTCACTCAGTTGACGAGCCCGAGCCGAAAACGCCACGTGCCGACAGACCGCCAGCGGACGGATTTGTGGTCATTGTCGACGGGCACTTCAAGTCGAGGTTTGACACAGCGGAAGCTGCGGAATCCTCGGGCCGCACACTTAAATCGACTTACCCGAAGCTCAAGATCGAAATTTACGACGCCGTGACAAAGGTGCGAACCTTCTTGGGCTGAGAAGTCAACGCTCCGGCGGTCCTCATCAGGAGCGAAACGGCCTCTGTGAGGAAAGAGCTCGCGTGCCGGATTTTTGCCAGTTCACATTGGTCTTACATGCGGTGGCCCGCGCACAATCCTACGTTTTCGTTCAAGATCCGGATCTTTGACGGCCACGAGAGGCGGAACGGCCAGGTAGGAAGCGACCGATGCGAACAGGAGTTCGTGAGCGCGATCGACGATATCATCCAAGAAAGTCGTCTTCGCGAACATCACGCGGGCCTCCGCCAGCAATTGGCCGCGAGTCGGCATGTTGGGCAGATGCATCTCCACGCGAGGATACCCCTTCAAAACAACGTCCCTCGGGAACAAGTCGGTCTGATGGACTGATGATCTGATCGCCAGTGCGATGCCCTCGGGATTGAAACGACGAACAAGTTGCTCGGCTGTCCGCCTGATGACACGAGATCCCAAGCGTTGCTCGTTGCGGAGAACCTGCTCCGGCGGCGTCTTCAAGTTCCAGACGATGCCGAGCCGGGATAAGGCCACCAGAATATAATAGGTTACGTCGATCTCCCACCAACGAAAGCCTTGCTTGGCGCTGCTTTGGTAGGCGTGATGATTGTTGTGCCACCCCTCGCCCATCGTAAACAGAGCCAGAAGCCAGTTGTTGCGGGAGTTATCGCCCGTAACATATCTCTTTTGGCCGTGAACATGTGCAAGGGAGTTGATGCAGAACGTTGCATGATACAGGAGCACTGTGCTCCAGAAGAATCCGACCACGAGTCCCGACCACCCGGCAATGAGGAAGCAAAGACCTGCCGTCACGATCGCAGGCAAAAGCTCCAGTTTATGAAGCCACATCAACTCGGGGTAGGACGCAAAGTCCGAAACCTTCGTCAAGTCGGTCGCATCATGCTGGCGATGGAAAATCCAGCTGACGTGGCTGTAAACGAAGCCCTTTTGGCTTGGCGAATGCACGTCTTTCTCCGTATCGGAGTAAAGATGGTGATGTCGATGTTTCGCAGCCCACCAAAGTACGCTTTTTTGGGAACTGCTTTGGGCGAGGAACGCAAGAGCGAACTGGAACGTTCGGCTCGTTGAGTAGGCTCGATGCGAGAAGTACCGGTGATACCCAGCAGTGATCGCGAACATGCGTAACCAATATAAGACGATGCACATCGCAACCGCTGGCCACGAGACGCCCGACCATGTCGCCATGAGGCAACCGGCGTGGATCAGCAGAAACGGGAGGACCTGCGGGTAGATGATGTCGTGTTCCTGATTCGTATGACTATGGGTAGACACTCTGACGACCTCGGCGGTTTGGCGTGGGGGCCCGTCCCGTTAGGACGGCTCGCGCGCTGTGGCGGCATTTTCTTTGGGCACGAAAACAACCGCGCGGCAGGAAAACGTGTCGCGGCTTGCGAAGCCATAGGTCCTGCCGGTACGTCCGTGGTCAAAGCAGCATCTGCAAAGTGGCGGTGGCGAGGAAGGGCCCGCACTTCCGCTTGCAATTCCGATCAGTTGGTCGGACCGTTCGCCGCACATGAGACCATGTCAAAGGCACATCGAGCGGACCGGCCAACTGGTAGCCCCCGGCCGGTCAAGTAGACACATCGTCCGTCGCGGACAGAGCCAACGTAAAATAGGTGCGGCCCGCCTCGGGCGAGGGATAGCCATTGACGAGAAGCTTCCAGGACTTGATTTCCCATATGTCGCCCGGCTTCGACTCTCGAAGGACTTCACCCGCCAGCTTTACGGCCTCTTCCTTTGCAGCATTTAGGTCGGCAAGCTCGGTGCCGTGGTGATCGAGACCAGCCTTGCCGTCCATAATGTGAAAATGATAGCGCGGCATGGGACGCTCCTTCATTTTGGCGGGGAGCGCGTGGCATCTCTCAGTCTCCGGATCGCCTGATGGTCACGGGAGATAGGCGACAATACTCGCCATCCCACTCCGTTCCTAGAAGAACCGCTGCTCACGGAGCCCGGCTTAAATCGTCAAAAAGGAACAGACTCAGGGACAGCAACGATGCTAATTTGTGGAACTGAATTCGAAGGCTCTTTCAAGTGTCTGCGGCCAATGTAAGGAATACTCACCCGCTGATCCGCAAGCTGGAAACTGTCTTCCCGCTTTCTGACGAAGAGCGGAAGGCGATACTGGCGCTCCCGATCGATCAGAGGGTGATCGAGGCCCATCAGGACATCGTACGCGAGGGGGATCGCCCGAGCCGATCTTTCGTCATTGCCGATGGCGTGGCTTGCGCCTTCAGAATGACAGGCGAGGGCAAGCGCCAGATCCTCGCATTTCACATCACGGGCGACATGCCGGACCTTCAGAGCCTGCACTTGCAGACGCTGGACATCAGCATCGGAACGATCACGGCTTGCAAGGTCGGCTTCATTCAGCACGAGGATCTGCAGCGCCTGTGCGAACGCCAAGCCCGCGTCGCGGCGGCCCTCTGGCGTGAAACACTTATCTATGCGGCGATGTTCCGCGAATGGATCACCAATATCGGACGTCGGCAGGCGCTAGGCCGGGCAGCGCATTTTATGTGCGAATATATCGTCCGTGCGCGAGCCATGGGCCTTGTGGAAGATTACTCATGCGAACTGCCGATCACGCAGGAAGAGCTTTCCGATGCCATGGGCCTTTCGATTGTTCACGTCAACCGCGTGCTCCAGGAGCTGCGCAAGCTGGGTTTGATCAACCTCGAAAGCCGGCACTTGACGGTGCTTGATTGGACCCGGCTCCAGGAAGTCGGAGACTTCGACGCGGGATACCTCCACTTACCGAAGACGGCCACGTAGCGTTACGCCCCTTCGTCAAACGGCGGCGCGGACGGATGAACTGAGGGCCGCCCATGAACCTCTTCGACCATCTGCCATCCCAGAGACAGCTCTAGGGCAGGTTGGAATTCTGCACTCATTGAAGAATGCGGCAGCCGGAGAGTCATCGTTCGTCTCATCTGCGCCACCGATTAGCTGACAGCCGGACGCCCGAGGGAACAAAGGGGTGAGGAGGCGGCTTGAGTTGGGCGGCAGAACCAGGAGACTGGGAGCCGCGAAGAAAAGCCGTTCGGTGTAACGCCCGAGCGGCTTTTGTTTGATGGCGCATCTCTTGTGAAGTCGCTTGGCTGCCGCAATCGAGAAAGCCGATCCCAACCACGACCTGGGAACACTTCGCCCCCAGCCGGTTTAGTTCCGAGCAGCATTTTGCGATGCGGTTCTTTAACACTCACGCGAATCGGATTTGGCATGGCCTCCGTCACAGTAGGGCTGAACAGATACTTCACATTGATCGAGCGTTCAGTGCCCACGAAAGTCGGGACTTTCATTCGCTGGCTGCGGGAGCCATCCAAACTCTGGATCCGGATCATCGTTGCGGGGGGACTCATTCTCGGGGGCATCTTCAGCTTCTTGCCCCTCTTCGGCCTCTGGATGCTCCCCCTTGGACTTCTTCTCATCGCGCAGGACATGCCGATCCTGCAAAAACCTCTCCTCGCCATGTTGCGTTGGATCGAGATGAAATGGAAGCGGCTCAGGCGACGTTTCAGAACGAGGCCGCGGCCAATTGTGGCGAAGCAACCGGAATGACGCGACCGCTCGCCCGCGGCGGCGGGGCATTCTCCGTATTTGGAACGTTGTGGTTAAGCCGGGCTTGGTCCGGCAGGAGGTCACCATGACCAAGACATCAGACCACGGCATCATGCGCGTACGCGGAGAAGATCAGCCGGCAGACAAGGAGCGGGCGCAACTGGCTCAAAAGATTGAGCTCGGCCACACACCGCCCGTGATCAAGGAAGAGGCGAACGACCGGGACTGAACGCAATGATCGTGAGCCGGCGCGCGGGGCCTGCCAGCAGGATCCGCGCGCAACATCATGCTGCTTTCTGATGCTGCTCGAACGCAGCGATGGCCCGATTCGAAAGCATCAGGGTGCGGCTCTCTCCCTTGAGAATTTGCGTTTTGATACTTTGAAGTAGGATCTCGGCCGCCTGCTGAGGATCGGCGATCCCACCTGAGCGGTCCAGGAAGTCCCAGGCTATCTGAAGCGAGTTTTCAATGAGAACTGGAAGTGGCTCGGTCATGCGGGAGGAACGCCCCGGACGACCTCCCGTTCCTTCATTCTGGAGCCGGTAATCCCGGTGTGGACAGCCATTCGCTGATTTGGGCCCCGGTCTCCGCCTGCCGAGCTTTGCGGATTGTTTGGTCCCGCTCGATACCTGGCGGAAGCGACTTTGCCTTTTGACGAAGGGCTCGCCCATGCTCGGCAAGGCGTTCTTCAAAGGAGGTGGTTTGCTTCAGACGGCGTCGCTGCATAGCGTGCTCCTTTTCCCAGGGAAGAAGGCGGGAGCGCGACAGCGTTCTCATCACCGACAGATGCCGAGGGCCGCGCGGTGACAGATAAAGCGTATCAGTTCGCCGTCCGACACGCTGGTCAGTATTGATCAGGCCGTGAAGGCGACAGGGACACCGTCACCCTGCAAGAATGCGCGACTCCAGCACCAAACCCGAAAGCCTTTGGTCGTCGGATCATTGAAGACAAAGACCGCCCGTACCCCGTCGCAATGGGCTAGAAATGCTCTTCACGCTCAGGCCGCAAGCTCTCGAAGCGTTGAGATGATGGCCTCTGACGGGTACGGCTTGCTGAAGAATCTCGTCCCCTTGGGCAGATCGGAATCCTTGACGAGATGCCCCGAGACGATCAGCAGCTTGATCGGTGGCCATCTTTCGCGGACCGCTACGGCGAGCCGAACGCCATCCATCGAACCCGGCATCCTGACGTCTGTGAAGACAACGCAGACATCCTTTCGGGCCTCAAGTATCCTGATGGCTTCATCCGCGTTGCCGGCGAGAATCGGATGCAGTCCCGCGTCCTCGACGATGTCGCTTGCCATCAAGAGGAGCATCGGTTCGTCCTCGACGATCAAGACGCAACTGCCGCGAGGAGAGCTTTGCTCTGGCATATCAGCCCTTTCTAATGCAGGAGACGCCACCCGGTCGGGACATCCGCAGTCACGGCTTTAAGCGATGGCAGCAGCCGACGTTCCGAATGGCCGATTGTTTCTGAGCAATCTTTGCATCGACAATGCGGCTGACGGTTTCCGAGGGTTCACCATGAGGCGCCGCCACTTCCGCCGAATGAGCGTGGAAGTCGCCCCGTCGGCAATGTGCGTCTGGCGACCCTGCCTGCCCATCGCCGCAGGGTGAGCGCATCGACGCCGCCCCTTCCACTCAGAGCATGACCGTCACCTGCGAGGCAGTCGGATCGAAAAGCACGTGCCTGTTTCTTCGTTGGATGCCACAGAGATCTCGCCGCCATGGGCTTCGACGATCAATTTTGCGATGTAGAGGCCGAGGCCGAGGTGGGTACTGTGCTCCGGCGGACTTCCGTCATCGTGGCCTCGCGTCCAGGATTGGAAGATTGATTTTTGCGCTTCAAGCGGGATTGAGGAGCCGAGATTGTGCACGTTGATGGTCACAGCATCGGGATCGTTACCTGCGACGGTCACTGTGATGGGCGTCGCTACGTCGCCATAATGGACCGCGTTGCCCATCAGATTGGACAGCACCTGTCCCAGGCGGGCGCGGTCGCAGGAAACCAACGGATCGCCCTTCGTCGCGACCTGAAGTTTTCGATCTGCGTTGACGGCGCGAAACTCATCTGCGATTTCCTGGCACAGAGCCGCAACGTCGTTCTCGGTCTTTGTAACGGGGATTTGAGTGCCGAAGGACGAGCGTGTGAGATCGAGCAGATCGTTCAGAATTCGCGTCGCCCGCCCTGCGGCCAGCTTGATCTCCGAAACAACCTTGGCCTGCTTCGCGTCGGTTGTCCCCGATCGCTCCATCCACTGAGCGCCCATTGAAACGGCGCCGAGAGGATTGCGCAGGTCGTGGCCGAGGACGCCCAGAAACAGGTTGCGCGAGTCATTTATCGTCTTGGTATAGTGGGCCACCGACTCCGTCACGGCCTGATCGATCGCTTCATTGAACCGCGTCAAGTCCTCAATATCGGTGTCCGCAAGGCTTCGATGATGAGCAACCCACTGCTTGACGACGCTTGCGCGAAGCGCCCGATATTCCGAGATCATCTGGTCGATGTTAAAGCCGTCGGCCAGACGCAGAGCGGCATGGAGCTCAGCCGCGCTTTGAGAAAAGGGGCTGTCTTTCGGGCCGTCGCCTCGCGATTTATCAAATCGCTCCCGCGGGGTTTGTGCGGTTTCGAGGTCGTCCGCCACAAACCTAAGAAGATCGAAGATATGATCTTCCAGAGCCAACTTCGTCATTCGATCGCTGGCCGGTGACAGAGTTCGAGCGAACTCCGTCCATTCTTTCACGATCGGAGCCTGGTTCCGTCGAATGAAGTCAGCCAGGCGTTCGTACTTTGGCCGCTCAGTGGAATTGCTCAAAGCCGCCCCCAAGTACTCAAAGCCGCCCCCAAGTAGATGACGCGAGCCCTAGATCGAGCAGGCACAAGCCCGCTGCTCGCGAATGCCGTGCCCTTCCGAAGCGCCGAGCCTAGAGTATAGCCACTGGCTCCCGAGCTGTCACAACTGGCTCCGCCAGCGGGGAGAACCGCGCGACTTTGCGGCCGGAACCTGCGGTACAACGGTCGTTTTGCACTTGCCCTGCAGGACGCGGGGATATCGGAAAGCGATCGTTCCACTCACGTCGCGGGCAGGACCCGGCGCACCTCTGCGTCTGTAGCCGATGCAAGCTAGCACCACCATATTGGCCTATGGGAACCGGCTTCAATGCTTGGTGCTCGAATTCCGATAGACTATCGAAACGCAGAACAGCTGTTCGGTGCTGGAGCGCACTTCCACCGCCAAATCCGGCCGCTTGCTTGGGAAGACGGATTCCTTGGCGATTCCAGTCAAGGTTTGCATTGCTTTGACTTCGGCGGCTTTCAGATTGGGAAGGGGTAGACCTTCCTGGTCTGCAAAGAAATCGCGACCACTTTGGATGTCAAAGAAATACCGATTCATCGAGCGCTCCGGAAAATGATCACATATTAGCCCCAGTCGGATTGCTGAAAGACTCGGACATTGATGCGGCCTGTCGTTCTGTCACACGATCAGCCTCAACTGTTCGATCTGTCCCGCCGGACGTTGCGAAATTCTTCGGGGCCTTTCATTAACCTGCCCTTCCGGCTTGCCCTGTCTTCAGATGTCGCATTCGCATCACCCAGCCTGTCAATTGCGTCAGAGGCCAGCTCCTTTGCGCGGATCCGAGGGCTCTCACGATTCGAATCCGGAGCTTCGCGCATAGGCCGATCACGCAGCCCTTTGAGCGCCGTCTTCACCAGCAGTTGTATCGCTTCTGACCGGTTGGGCCTCTGCTTCTGGCTGAGCGCCCATGCATCAACCTGGTCGAGAAGCTCGCGCGTCAGCCGAACCGTCCGGCCTTGCTCAGCTGTCGCCGCTGGTGACTTCTGGAGAACTGCTTTTGACCTGGACATCTCTGACATCATTTGATTGGAGGGTGATAACGGCGATGCCGCTGCATGTGAGCCGGAGCCAGTCATCTCCTGCGAGGGCGGGGCATCTGGCCAATTTTTCTGTCCGTGTCGAGCTAATGAACCCGGCCGCTTAGGGTTCCGGTGGATCCCTGCCACGACCACCTGCTCATCGCACAGCTCCTTGCGTCGTTCTCAAACACGGCGAGAGAGCGACGGAGTGCGGTCGCCTTCCGGACCATTGCGACGGCACACCGCACCGATCGATATCATCTCTGCCCGAAAGAGCGTGCGCCTCCCGAGCTGCAATAGCTACAACTTTCTCGGCCTCGCAAGGAGCGGACAGACCTCGATTTTTTGCTCGGGAACCCCGATTTCACTGGCTGTTCCCTGCTACGAAGCGCAGCGTCGTCCGAACGAGGAGCTGGCCTTGAACGGAAGCGCGTTCAGCAGCGAAAGCGGATTTGCAGAAGGGCGCCGTATGACGGACGTCACCAAGGAAGGCCTGGATGGTGCCGCCGCGCGGCATCTCTCGGCTGGCTTCAACTTCCGAGCCTTTACGCCGCACAAGGTCGCGTACGATCTTATCCGTTGGGATGAGGAGTTCAGACACGCCAATTACTCTCACCTCGTCGTAGCCGTGACGCTCTGG
This sequence comes from Bradyrhizobium huanghuaihaiense, assembly GCF_007830635.1. GTDB lineage: Bacteria > Pseudomonadota > Alphaproteobacteria > Rhizobiales > Xanthobacteraceae > Bradyrhizobium > Bradyrhizobium huanghuaihaiense. Next base: position 264,226 of record NZ_VLLA01000010.1, read on the forward strand.
CAAAGCAGTTCGTCTGACTAGCGCAAAGCCAAGAAGGCTCGTCGCGCGGAACGTCATTTACACGGTCAATCTGAAGATATAAGGTTTGGCTAGAGGTTGGCAGATGCTCACCTTGAAGCTGCCCAGGAAGCAGCGACTTCCGAAGTCGCCGCGCGTCGTCGTAGTAGCAGCTCACGTGCCATCGGAAGGCGCAATCATAAAACTGGATTTTACCAACGTGCGTCAGCAGCGCCGGTGCACGTCCTCATGCGCTCACGAAAGGCAACCATCATGAAGCTTCCTGCAATATTACAAGGCGAGGCGCGGACCCGCTTCCTTCAAGGAATTGCTTTCGGCGCGGTGGCGACCATGGCGATTGGATTTGCCTGGGGCGGTTGGATCACCGGGGAGTCCGCCAGGGTCATGCGGGTCTCGGCGGAGACCAGTGGCCGGATGTCCGTTCTGGTACCGCTGTGTGTCGCTCAGTTTACAGCCGCGGACGGCGCTCTCGCGAAGTTCAAGGCGACCGGCCCTTATTCCAGAGAAAACGTCGTCAGCGAATTCGTGAAGAGTGTGGCGTCCACGAGCATGGACTACTCATTCGCCAAGGCTTGCGCCACCGGCATCGAGACGGAGATTGCCAAGACGGCGGCCAAGACCTGATTCCCATTCGGGAGGACAACAGATAGGGCCAGCCGCCCTCGATCGGGCGATCATCTTTGACCACACCATGCGGGATGGATTCGGCATTCTGGCGGGAAGCTGTTGGACGATTGGCACCTTGTTCAAATTGCGGCCGGCGCCATAAGCCGCAGTAAAGTCACTAGTGAGGCCCAAGATGTGGGGTAAAGATAGATCAATGTCGCTTTGGACGCCCGAGAAGCTGGAGGAAAAAGCCAAGGCAGACGCTGAGAACGACAACTACAATCCACCACATTCATGGTGGCCTGGCCGATACAGCGTTGGTACCGAAGCCCGCGACAAGTACGACAGAGCTTTTAATCTTCATCACAGCGCCAAGGACGAGCGCTAGGCTGTCCCAATTCGCTTCGTGCGAGATGGTCAAATTTGCTCAGATTCGGTACCGCCATAGGTGTTAACAAAAACCTGTCACCGCGAGGCCCTAGGCATTTATCGGTGATGAGAACGTCATCAGTCGGTCTCGCCTGCCTGCTCGTCCAATAAACCGGGAGACGGTGATGCAAAATGGGGCCGGACCTCTTTCAGAGGCTGAACTGACGATCGTGGAGCGTTATAAGCTCGACGCGCTTGAGGACATGGACGTTCCCGAGATCCTCGATTTTCTTGAAGAAATCGAGGACGAGATCAGACGACGGGGTGCCCCCGAGGGAGCGACCGATCGAGAGTAGCAAAAACAATGACTTACCGGACCGACCAATTTGCCCTTTGTACCAATGAATTGTGCGACATATCCAATCGTCGATTTACCCAAACGCTCTGACTGGGAGCGGCTTGATGTTCAACGTCGATCTCCGCACGGTGGCAGACCGCGTCCAACTCTTGGTGAACGCAAATCAACGGCGGTGACCCACGTACCAGTGGCGAAATTTTTCGCACGGGACGCACAAGCCACGTGGCTCATCACTGAAGTCGATCCAGACGAGCCCGATCGCCTCTTCGGATTGTGCGACCTCGGTCAGGGGTGCCCGGAACTCGGCTACGTCTTATCTTATTCGATCTGTCGCCTGAGGCAGTTCGTGGGGATCTCAGGGAGTGCGTTTCCTGGTCCGGCGCCGCGTCTGTCCCGCGGCCTTCAAGCTGGCGGGTAACGTCGGCGGCACGTCATCCCGGCGTCCGTACTCGAACACAATCCCCGGCGGAGACTCGAACCTTCCTTGATGCCGTCGACGTTCACCCCAAGACGCTTGATCTTGTCGTACAAGGTCTGCTTGGGGAGGCCGAGCAGCGCAGCTGTTGTCTGGACGTCGCCCTGCTTGCGGCGCAATGCATCCTCGATGATCAATCGTTCGATGTTCTCGAGCTGGCGAGGCAACGAGACGTCCGCGCCGCCAAGGCCGGATTTGTTGATCGTCTTGCCGTCGAGCACACCCAACACGAAACGGTCGGCGGCATTGCGAAGCTCGCGCACATTTCCCGGCCATGCATAAGCCAGCAGAACAGACGTCGTCTGCTCGTCAAGGATGGGCGCGTCGCGCTCGAACCGCCTGGCAGCTTCGGAGAACCATGGCGGCGATCTGATCCTGGTTCAGGGCCACAGTTCGCCCGGCATCTATGCGCGCGCCTTTCTCGAGGGGCGGCTCAGCGAGAAAACACACCGGCGGAGTTATCCGGAATATCGGACGGCCGCCGCGATGCGTCGCCGACGCCATTGACACGTTCGTCGCCATGTCGGGAAGGTTTTTCAGAGGCTGCGAGAGCGCCGACGCGATCAGATGTAGGCGTGCACCGCCTGCTAAGTATTGGCAAAAACCCGCAGGCGCCGTCTTGCACCAGCTTCCGCCGATCTTCCGAACAAACCTGATTCCGAACCCGCGTCCCGGAGATGGCAGGGTCCTCAACTCGCGCCAGCAGCCTCGGTCCGCTAACTCTTGGGGTACAGCGCAGAAATCGCGGGTTGCCAGGGAAGCAAATCGAGCCCGACATCCTTGGCGTGTTCCAATTTGATGGGCCCATCTGAAGCGCGGCGTCGCAAGGCAAGGCACTTGCCCCTGACTGCGGTTTGATGGCCCCTCACGCAGAAACTGCGGTCAAGACAAAGATCGGCACCAAAATGGCCGGCGCTGATTCCGCTCCCTCGTTGTGAGTCGCGCTCCCTAGCCGAAAGCAGCAACCGTGACCCGCGTGCTTGATCCGCGTTTGCGTCCATCCTTTGCCGCAGCGGGTAAGGCTTGCAGTTATCGTCCCGGCAGAGCCGTGACTTCTCGGGGCGGCTTGATCCGCAAGAACGGATATGCCGCCAGTTCTTTCGAATGCCGCGCGAACATATCGACCCGTCTGCTCGTAAACTCCGTAATGACGCCGAAAAATTCAGTTGGTGACCTGATCGTCGCAAGTCTCAGGCTGAATTCAAAAGCGAATTGCGCGTTGGCCCCGGCTATCTCAAGAAGCTTCGCTTGATACGCCTGCATGTTTGCTGTCGGTAGAGCAAAGCCTTTCGTTGGATCGCTATCCGTCATTCTCTGGCTGCGGTCACCTACTAAGGCATCCGCCTCAGGCTCAATGATGGGAACCTGGTGTTTAGGATCATCATGAAGCTCAGGAGGCGGTTCGACCGAGTCTGCCGCAGCAGAGTGAAGTGAATTGTCTTTCGGGCTTCTAACAATGGCCTGCTTGTTCCGTTGGGCCCGCGCGGCCATTTTCGGGTTGCGGGCGCGCTTTGCCGCTGTCGCCGCTTTGCGTTTGCTCATCTGACGCTCCAAGAAAATGGGGGTGCGACCACAACGGTCATTTCCGAAAGGACAACAGGCTCTGTGACGTGGCGTTCCAAGCCCGTGCACTGTTGGTCGAATGAACTAAGATAAATCGCACGTTCTCTGAGCCGCCCCGAGAAGCCAGACTACCCACCGAGCGAATGCTCGAGGAAGAAGCGCAGCATTTCCCTCGTGGCATCCGGCCCTTGCGGGTCAGTGTAGGACCCGGCGGGGCTGCCGCCTGACCATGCGTGTCCGGCGCCATCGATGTTCCAGTGTTCGGAAGTCGCCCGACCGGCCCCGTCGATCAGGACGGTGCGAGTATAGGCATGGCCGTGGGGTACGCGTCCGCGCAGCACCCTCATCGTCGGCCTCGTTGCCCTGGCGGCCTGCTCGATAATCTGATCGCCATTCTTTGGATGCACCGTTGTGTCGCGATCGCCATGGAAAACGATGGTCGGCACAGAAGTTTTGCCGTCCGCAATTGCCTTGGAGCCGCCTCCCTGCCGCATGGCGACGAACGCGGAGGGAAGGTCGCTGGCGGCCCCACACGCCAGGCCTGAATGAATGCCGACGGCCGCGTATAGGTCGCTATACGTGGCGCCCATGATGGCAGCGGCGGCCCCACCGGCAGAGAGACCCGCGACGTATACGCGCTTCGGATCGATCGGATGGTCGCGCATGATCTGGCGGGTAATGCCGGCGATCATCGAAGGCTCGCCCTCACCGCGGCGCTGGTCACCGGTGCGAAACCAGTTCCAGCACTTCGACTGGTTGGCTCCGCTCGGCTGCTCAGGATAGGCCACGAAGCAATTCTGCTCTTCCGCCAGGAAGTTCATCCGGGTGCCGGCCGCGAAATCGTCGGGCGACTGGGTGCAGCCATGAAGCATGACGATCAGGGGAAGCCGTTGTCCCTGGCAGCGGCTCGGGATGAACAGCTTGTAGGTCCGGCTTCCCGCGGCGTTACTGAAGGTACCGGCGATAAACCGTGTGCCCTCGGGCACGATGTCCGATGGCGACAGAGGAGCGCGCGTAATCGGACTTCGCAGGCCAAGCCCGGAAAAATCCCGCATTCCGTCGAGCGGTAAGGAGCGTCTGCGTCCCTGACCAGAGCGGGCCGACGAGGCCTGCGGAGCTTCTCGCTCCTCGACGACGTCGGCCATGGCGTCGATGGTAAGCGGATCGAGCCGCGAGAGCGGAGCCTGAGAGGCGCTGCGCGACTCCGGTCTTGGAGCGCGATCGCCCTGGAGCATGCGCTGCAGCAGCGCGGTGGCTTCGACCAGTTGGCCGGCACGCGTGAGGCGGGTTGCTTCGCGGACTATGTCTTGATTCAGCATCGTTCACCTCGTTCTGTCGGCGAGAGCGGCCTTGACCGCGGGAGTGGCGTGTAGGGCCCCCAGCACCGAAACCGACGCGATCGTGGCGCGCGCCAACTCGGGAGTGACGTCCTGGGCGATGGTGGCTAAGCCCAAAACATTGATCTGCAGCATTTCGCCGGCGCGCCGCGCCGCTTCGAGATCCTCGCGTGTGTAGTTGCGCAGCCCGAGGTCCAAGTTCTTCCGGGCCGTGGATTGTCTGACGACCTCTACGTGTCGCTCGAGCTGGTTCCGGATTGCTGTCCGGATGAAATCGGTCCTGTTCGAATAGAACCCTTCCTGCACCATGAGATCGACATGACCGAGGTCGACATAGCCAAGGTTGATCGTGATCTTCTCGGTGTCGGGGGCCTTGGGTCGCAGCTCGTGTGCATTTCCGGCCATAGTGAAACATCCCTGCACCATCCGTCTGGATGGTGTGTGGATGTATCTAGATGCTCCCGGGCGCCTTTCAAGGGGTGGAGCCATCCAATAAACCAGGAGCTCGCGCAGGCGGACCGTCTCGTGGAGCGTCAGACAAATTCTGGCGAAACTCGCCTCCCCTGTCTTCGCAAGCCCGATGGCCCAGTTCGTTTAAAAAAACAGAAACAGGTTCGTCGTGCTCCCACGTCGCGGGCAAACCAAAATAGAAAGCACCCTTAACCTTCTGAGTGACATGCTCAATGTCGCTCACCTTCCGCTTCCCGTGTCGCCGGATGGCCGGCTGCCCGCGTTCGCTGAAGTGACCGGCTTTGATGCTGCATCAGCGTGGGCCCCGCCTTACGCCAGGGCAACAAGCGTTTCTCGGCGAGCTCGCTGTCCGCTTCGCAGTGGTCAGTGGCCGGCTCAGCTACAGCACAACTTCACAACAACGAGCCCCGCGAGATTGAAGTTCTCGAGAGCGCCGCTTTCACCGATTTCCTCGACAAGTCCGAACCGCTCTGGGCCGACCTGTACGGTTGGAGAACCAACTAGGCGTCATTCCGGAGCCAAGGGCGGCAAACTCAGGATCACGGCCTCGCCATCGATCACAAACCTCTTTTGCCGGTTCCTCAGCGCGGCCTCAGCAGGCCATCCAGAGTGCGGATGGTGACCATCTCACCGCAAAAGCAGCGGGCGTTCCCGTCCGGCCGTTGAGTCGGCAACGGCAGAGCCAGCCTGTGCATGCAGTTCTTCCAGGCGGTCCAGTCGCGCTAGCTGCGCCAAGCCTCGTAATCGATCTCGGACCGCGTTGCCAGCCACCTCTGCCATGCCGCCTCGAAGCCGGCGCGGACCTTGTCGAACGTCTCGTTAATGCCGCCGCGGTGCTTCCTGGGCTCGATCCCTGGAAGCCGCCACCGTGGCTCACGTAGGCAGAGCCGCCCTAGGACGTGCGGCGCGAGTAGGGGGATAGCAACCAAGTATGGCTTTGGCTGTTCACATGCATGGAAGCGCATCTTCTGCAGGTCACTACTGACGATGGCGAGTGCCGGTTTTGGTTAGCAGCCGGTACGGAAGAAGAGGCCGTTCAGCTCGTCTTGGATGCCATCCCGGAGGGATGGACCGCCAAACTAATCGATCGCGGGGGCACCGCCCTGGAGCAAGCTGCAGCGCTCGGCCTGACTGTTGGACTCGCGCCAGGAGAAGCCCGCGAGGTAAGCAGAGGAGTCGGGCTTAGCTGATACGCAGGCGTTTCTCCGCCGCCGCGATCTGCGAGCGGGGAAACCGGCCAGATGAACTTTGAAGCTTTAGCCCACAAGGAGCGTCAGATGAGCGAACGACGTGAGCTATATCGTAGTACCAACGGCGACGCTTGGTTTCTGGGACGCGAGCCGGCCAATGGACATGCTTTCATCATTCATCAGCCAAATGCGCCTTCTGGCGGCCGACTGACACACATTGAACTCGGCGATTTCTTGCGAAGTGAGCCGAAAGGACCCGAGCACCAGGCCCTTCTGCGCCTGATAGGTACGCTAGTGAACGTGCCACCGTACGCTTAGGGCGTACCAGCAGCGTTAGAGCGGCCTAGCACTCACATATACGGGCTGTTCTCCGAGACCATAAGCAGAGACGGATCGGATATCGGCACACCTTGCAGGTCAATCGAGGCGTTTGAAAGGATCTGCGTGCAGATACGTGCCATCAAAGTAATTGACGCCAAAGCGCCGATCACCAATCCAACGCTCTCTCCGCATTCGAATCTTCCTGAGCAGAGTTCGTGGCGGCCAACGCAAGCATTGACTAGAGCATGTTGTTTTTGACTGGAATCGGGGTTCCCAGAGGGGGCGATTTCTGATTCAAACTCCATGCTGGGTGGGGGAGGCCAGCATGGATGACGCGTCCCTATTCGGAAGACATCCGTGAACGCGCCTTGGCTCGCGCTGACGCGGGCGAGACGGTTCGTTCGATCGCAGAGGCGCTACAGATCAGCCCCTCCTGCGTGACGAAGTGGAAGAACCTAAGGCGTGATACCGGAGGCCTGGCGCCCGGCCAGATCGGCGGCCACAAGAAGCGGGTTCTGTCGGATGCCAACGCCGACTGGCTGCGCAAACGCATTCGCTCGGGGCCATTCACCTTGCGCAAGCTGACGCAGGAGCTGGCTGCACGGGGGATCAAGACAGACGTGCGGGCGGTGTGGACTTTTGTTCACGCCGAGGGGCTCAGCTTCAAAAAAAACGCTTCTACCAGCCGAGCAGGATCGCCCAGACGTCGCACGTAAGCGGACCCGCTGGAAAGCGCATCAAGGCAGGATCGATGTCGCACGGTTGGTTTTTATCGACGAGACGTGGATCAAGACCAATATGGCGCCGCTACGCGGCTGGGGGCCTTGTGGACAGCGCCTCCAAGCATCTGCACCTTTCGGCCATTGGAAGACCATGACCTTCATCGCGGCGCTGCGTCACGATCGGATCAGTGCGCCTTGGGTGATTGATGGCCCTATCAATGGTGAACTCTTCACGCTGTACGTCGAGAAGGTGTTGGCACCCACCCTCGCACCGGGCGAGATCGTCGTTCTCGACAATCTTGGCAGCCACAAGGGCAAAGCGGCTCGCCAAGCTATCCGGGCCAGAGGCGCCCACCGTATCTTCCTGCCGCCCTACAGCCCTGACCTCAACCCGATCGAGCAAGTCTTCGCCAAACTCAAACACCTCATGCGAGCCGCAGAGCCTCGTGACGTGGAGGCAACCTGGCGGAAGGTTGGTGAACTCCTCGATCTCTTCTCCGAGGCGGAGTGCACCAACTACTTCAAAAACTCAGGCTATGTTTCCGTGTAAATACATCATGCTCTAGC